>NZ_CP102932.1:0-4632138 GCF_024734705.1 Enterobacter sp. Crenshaw
GTGTCACTTTCGCTTTGGCAGCAGTGTCTTGCCCGATTGCAGGATGAGTTACCAGCCACAGAATTCAGTATGTGGATCCGCCCATTGCAGGCGGAACTGAGCGATAACACGCTGGCTTTGTATGCGCCAAACCGTTTTGTGCTCGATTGGGTAAGGGACAAGTACCTTAATAACATCAATGGACTGCTGAACGATTTCTGCGGGTCAGATGCCCCGCAGCTGCGCTTTGAAGTGGGCACAAAGCCGGTGACCCAAACCGTCCGTGAAACCGTGAACGTAGCAGCGCCCGCTCAGGCCGCGCCTGCTCCGGCCCCTCGCGTCGCACCCGCTCGTCAGGGCTGGGATAATGTCCCCGCACCGGCTGAGCCAACCTACCGCTCTAACGTTAACGTGAAACACACGTTCGATAACTTCGTTGAAGGTAAGTCGAACCAGCTGGCGCGCGCGGCGGCTCGTCAGGTTGCTGATAATCCCGGTGGGGCCTACAACCCGCTGTTCCTTTACGGCGGCACGGGTCTGGGTAAAACGCACCTGCTGCATGCAGTGGGTAACGGCATTATGGCGCGCAAGCCCAATGCCAAAGTGGTGTATATGCACTCCGAGCGCTTCGTTCAGGACATGGTAAAAGCCCTGCAAAACAATGCGATCGAAGAGTTTAAACGCTACTATCGTTCCGTTGACGCGCTGCTCATCGATGACATCCAGTTCTTTGCGAATAAAGAACGATCGCAGGAAGAGTTTTTCCACACCTTCAATGCCCTGCTGGAAGGCAATCAGCAGATCATTTTGACCTCGGATCGTTATCCAAAAGAGATCAACGGCGTTGAAGATCGTCTGAAATCCCGCTTCGGCTGGGGCCTGACCGTGGCGATCGAGCCACCGGAGCTGGAAACCCGCGTCGCGATCCTGATGAAGAAAGCCGATGAAAACGACATTCGCCTGCCGGGCGAAGTGGCGTTCTTCATTGCCAAGCGTCTGCGCTCCAACGTGCGTGAGCTGGAAGGGGCGCTGAACCGCGTTATCGCCAATGCCAACTTTACCGGTCGTGCGATCACCATCGATTTTGTGCGTGAAGCGCTGCGCGATTTGCTGGCATTGCAGGAAAAACTGGTCACTATCGACAATATTCAAAAGACGGTGGCTGAGTACTACAAGATCAAAGTGGCAGATTTACTGTCTAAACGTCGTTCCCGCTCGGTGGCGCGTCCGCGTCAGATGGCGATGGCGCTGGCAAAGGAGTTAACCAACCACAGTCTGCCGGAAATCGGAGATGCGTTTGGTGGCCGCGACCATACGACCGTGCTGCACGCTTGTCGTAAGATTGAGCAGTTACGCGAAGAAAGCCACGACATAAAAGAAGATTTTTCCAATTTAATCAGAACATTATCATCGTGACGCTATGAAATTTACCGTTGAACGTGAACATTTATTAAAACCGCTGCAACAGGTGAGTGGCCCATTAGGTGGCCGCCCAACGCTGCCTATTCTCGGAAACCTGCTGCTTCAGGTCGCGGACGGTACGCTGTCGCTGACCGGTACAGATCTGGAAATGGAAATGATCGCGCGCGTTACGCTGACGCAGCCGCACGACGCGGGCGCGACCACGGTTCCGGCACGTAAATTCTTTGATATCTGCCGCGGGCTGCCGGAAGGCGCTGAAATCGCCGTGCAGCTGGAAGGCGACCGTATGCTGGTGCGCTCTGGCCGCAGCCGTTTCTCGCTCTCCACGCTGCCTGCTGCGGACTTCCCGAACCTGGACGACTGGCAGAGCGAAGTTGAATTCACCCTGCCGCAGGCGACGATGAAGCGTCTGATTGAAGCCACGCAGTTCTCCATGGCGCATCAGGACGTCCGTTACTACTTAAACGGCATGCTGTTCGAAACCGAAGGTGAAGAGCTGCGTACCGTAGCCACCGACGGCCACCGTCTGGCGGTCTGTTCTATGCCGATTGGCGACGCGCTGCCAAACCATTCGGTGATCGTGCCGCGTAAAGGGGTGATTGAGCTGATGCGTATGCTCGACGGCGGCGACACGCCGCTGCGCGTGCAGATCGGCAGCAACAACATCCGCGCACACGTGGGCGATTTTGTTTTCACTTCGAAGCTGGTTGACGGTCGTTTCCCGGATTATCGCCGCGTATTGCCGAAGAATCCGGACAAAACGCTGGAAGCGGGCTGCGATAGCCTCAAGCAGGCCTTTGCCCGTGCAGCCATTCTCTCCAACGAGAAATTCCGCGGCGTGCGCCTGTACGTGAGTGAAAACCAGATCAAAATCACCGCTAACAACCCGGAGCAGGAAGAGGCAGAAGAGATTCTGGACGTCACCTACGCCGGAACCGAGATGGAAATCGGCTTTAACGTCAGCTATGTACTGGATGTGCTGAATGCGCTGAAATGCGAAAACGTGCGCATTCTGCTGACCGACTCCGTTTCAAGCGTACAGATTGAAGATGCCGCATCACAGTCGGCTGCCTATGTTGTTATGCCAATGAGACTGTAATGTCGCTCACCCGTCTGTTGATCCGCGACTTTCGCAATATTGAAAGCGCGGATCTCGCTTTATCCCCTGGCTTTAACTTCCTGGTTGGCGCAAACGGCAGCGGCAAAACCAGCGTGCTTGAGGCCATCTATACGCTCGGCCACGGTCGGGCGTTTCGCAGTTTGCAGATTGGTCGCGTCATTCGCCACGAGCAGGAATCCTTTGTTCTGCACGGGCGTTTGCAGGGGGCGGAGCGGGAAACCGCGATCGGCCTGACCAAAGACAAGCAGGGCGACAGCAAGGTGCGCATCGACGGCACCGACGGCCATAAAGTGGCGGAGCTGGCGCTGCTGATGCCAATGCAGCTGATTACGCCGGAGGGGTTTACTTTACTCAACGGCGGCCCCAAATACAGAAGAGCATTCCTCGACTGGGGATGCTTTCACAACGAAGCCGGTTTCTTTAACGCCTGGAGCAATCTGAAGCGTCTGCTCAAGCAGCGTAACGCTGCACTGCGCCAGGTTACCCGTTACGCCCAGCTGCGTCCGTGGGACATGGAGTTAATCCCTCTCGCGGAACAAATCAGCAACTGGCGTGCCGAATACAGCGCAGGTATCGCCGAAGACATGGCCGACACCTGCAAACAGTTTTTACCCGAGTTCTCTCTCTCCTTCTCTTTCCAGCGTGGCTGGGAGAAAGAGACGGATTATGCCGAGGTGTTAGAGAGAAGCTTCGAGCGCGACCGCATGTTGACCTATACCGCGCACGGCCCGCACAAGGCGGATTTCCGCATTCGTGCCGACGGTGCACCGGTGGAAGACACGCTGTCGCGCGGGCAGCTCAAGCTCCTGATGTGTGCGCTGCGCCTGGCACAGGGAGAGTTTCTCACCCGCGAGAGCGGAAGACGCTGCCTGTACCTGATAGATGATTTTGCCTCGGAACTTGACGACGCGCGGCGCGGGCTGCTTGCCAGCCGCTTAAAAGCCACGCAGTCGCAGGTTTTCGTCAGCGCCATTAGTGCTGAACACGTTATAGACATGTCGGACGAAAATTCGAAGATGTTTACCGTGGAAAAGGGTAAAATAACGGATTAACCCAAGTTGAAATGAGCGAGAAACGTTGATGTCGAATTCTTATGACTCCTCCAGTATCAAAGTCCTGAAAGGGCTGGATGCGGTGCGTAAGCGCCCGGGTATGTATATCGGCGACACGGATGACGGCACCGGTCTGCACCACATGGTATTCGAGGTGGTAGATAACGCTATCGACGAAGCGCTCGCGGGTCACTGTAAAGACATCGTGGTCACCATCCATGCGGACAACTCCGTCTCCGTCACCGATGATGGTCGTGGCATCCCAACCGGTATTCACCCGGAAGAGGGCGTCTCTGCTGCGGAAGTGATCATGACCGTGCTGCACGCAGGCGGTAAGTTTGACGATAACTCCTATAAAGTTTCCGGCGGCCTGCACGGCGTAGGCGTCTCCGTGGTTAACGCCCTGTCGCAGAAGCTGGAGCTGGTTATCCAGCGCGAAGGCAAAATTCACCGTCAGCTCTATACGCACGGCGTGCCGCAGGCACCGCTGGCCGTTACCGGCGATACCGACAAAACCGGTACCATGGTGCGTTTCTGGCCGAGCCATGAAACCTTCACCAACGTCACCGAATTCGAGTACGACATCCTGGCGAAACGCCTGCGCGAACTGTCGTTCCTGAACTCCGGCGTCTCTATCCGCCTGCGCGACAAGCGTGACGGCAAAGAAGACCACTTCCACTACGAAGGCGGTATCAAGGCGTTCGTTGAGTATCTGAACAAGAACAAAACGCCTATTCACCCGAATATCTTCTATTTCTCAACCGAAAAAGACGGTATCGGCGTGGAAGTGGCGCTGCAGTGGAACGACGGTTTTCAGGAAAACATCTACTGCTTCACCAACAACATTCCGCAGCGTGACGGCGGTACTCACCTTGCAGGCTTCCGTGCGGCGATGACCCGTACCCTGAACGCCTACATGGACAAAGAAGGCTACAGCAAGAAAGCGAAAGTCAGCGCCACCGGTGACGATGCCCGTGAAGGCCTGATTGCCGTTGTCTCCGTGAAGGTGCCGGATCCGAAGTTCTCCTCACAGACCAAAGACAAGCTGGTCTCTTCCGAGGTGAAATCGGCGGTTGAACAGCAGATGAACGAACTGCTGAGCGAATACCTGCTGGAAAACCCGTCCGACGCGAAAATCGTTGTGGGTAAAATTATCGATGCGGCGCGTGCCCGTGAAGCGGCGCGTAAGGCCCGTGAAATGACCCGTCGTAAAGGCGCGCTGGACTTAGCAGGCCTGCCGGGCAAACTGGCTGACTGCCAGGAACGTGACCCGGCGCTGTCCGAACTGTACCTCGTGGAAGGGGACTCCGCGGGCGGTTCTGCGAAGCAGGGCCGTAACCGTAAGAACCAGGCTATCCTGCCGCTGAAGGGTAAAATCCTCAACGTTGAGAAAGCCCGTTTCGACAAGATGCTCTCTTCTCAGGAAGTGGCGACGCTCATCACCGCGCTGGGCTGCGGCATCGGCCGTGATGAGTACAACCCGGACAAACTGCGCTATCACAGCATCATCATCATGACCGATGCGGACGTCGACGGCTCGCACATTCGTACGCTGCTGTTGACCTTCTTCTATCGTCAGATGCCTGAAATCGTTGAGCGTGGTCACGTCTATATTGCACAGCCGCCGCTGTACAAGGTGAAGAAAGGCAAGCAGGAACAGTACATTAAAGACGACGAAGCGATGGATCAGTACCAAATCGCGATCGCCCTTGATGGCGCGACCCTGCACGCGAACTCGCACGCCCCTGCACTGGCCGGTGAGCCGCTGGAGCGTCTGGTGTCCGAGTTCAACGCCACGCAGAAAATGATTACGCGTATGGAACGCCGTTATCCGAAAACGCTGCTGAAGGAGCTGGTTTATCAGCCGACCCTGACCGAAGCCGATCTGAGCGACGAGCAGACCGTGACCCGCTGGGTGAATGCCCTGGTGACCGATCTGAACGAAAAAGAGCAGCACGGCAGCATGTGGAAATGCGATATCCAGCAGAACGCCGATAAGCAGTTCGAGCCTATTATTCGCGTGCGTACCCACGGCGTTGACACCGACTATCCGCTGGAGCACGAGTTTGTGACCGGTCCGGAATACCGTCGTATCTGCACGCTCGGCGAGACGCTGCGCGGCCTGATCGAAGACGATGCGTTCATCGAGCGTGGCGAACGTCGTCAGCCGGTAGCCAGCTTCGAGCAGGCGCTGGACTGGCTGGTGAAAGAGTCTCGTCGTGGTCTTGCGATCCAGCGCTATAAAGGTCTGGGCGAAATGAACCCGGACCAGCTGTGGGAAACCACCATGGATCCGGAAAGCCGCCGCATGCTGCGCGTCACCGTTAAAGACGCGATTGCTGCGGACCAGCTGTTCACGACCCTGATGGGCGATGCGGTTGAACCACGTCGTGCCTTCATCGAAGAGAACGCCCTGAAAGCGGCAAATATCGATATTTAATCGTCGTTATACCGCACGATAACTGGCCGCGCTTTTAGCGCGGCTTTTTTGTGGGCGCAGGCATATCCAGCGACATCACGGATGGTAAACGGCTCGCCAGCGTATCTATCGCTATTCTTACCCTCAGCGGCAGATGCGGCGTCTGCTGCCACACGGCATGAACGTTGAAATGCACATCCGGTGCCTGCTTCAGGAGCGGGACGAGTTTACCCTGGTGAATATCTTTGACGACCATCCAGCAGGGCAGCCATGCAATGCCGTGTCCGGCCAGCGCAGCGTCGCAGATCGCCTGCAAATCATCCATATTGAGCGACGATCGGGGTGTAAAGGTGTGCGACGTTCCTTCGTTATCCATCAGCTGCCAGGACAACACTCTGCCTGCGCTCAAATAGTTGATGGCCGTATGCTGGGATAAATCATTAACGCTTTGTGGCTGGCCTTTCTTCAGCAGATACTCCGGCGCGGCGCACAGCACCATGCGGTGTTCTCCCAGCTTTCTGGCGACCAGCACGCTGCTGTCCTGAAGCGTGCCGTTACGCACCGCCATATCAAACCCTTCCTCGACCAGATCCACCACGCGGTCGCTGAATGACATTTCCAGCTCAAGCCCGGGGTGTTCCTGCGCCAGCGCTATCAGCAAGGGGGCGACGCACTGGCGACCAAACAGCACCGGCATGGCAACGCGCAGGCGGCCGCTGACCTGCTGTTTCCCCGTTTCAAGTAGCGATTCCGCACCCCGAATCTCCTCCAGCGCGCGCAGACAGCGTTCATAAAAAAGGGCGCCGTTATCGGTCAGACTCTGGCTGCGGGTGGTGCGCTGAAAAAGACGTACCCCCAGCCGCTGTTCGAGGCGAGCGATGCTTTTTCCGACCGCCGAACGTGACAAATGCAGGCGAATCGCGGCCTGCGCGAAACTTCCCGCCTCAACGGCGGCCACGAAAACAGGAATATCCTTCAGCGTATCGGTCATGGATTGTATCTATTCTGGCGTCAATAAAGAGAAAACTTATCGCCACTGGCGACCATTAGTCAACGGTAGACTGTCAGGACTAAAGCTCATCTGATGGCAGGAGAAATAAAATGACAGAGACAATGCAACGCTGGTCCATGGATGCCCTCGGGCGCGAGAACCTCCAGCTGACTCAGGCGCCCGTTCCACAGCCTGGCCCGGGTGAAGTGCGCGTAAGGGTAAATGCCGTTGCGCTTAACTATCGCGATAAAATGGTTGTTGAAGGCACAATGCCGATCCCGCTTTCCTTCCCGTTTACCCCGGCGTCTGACATGGCGGGCGTGGTGGACAGCATTGGTGAAGGCGTTACGCGCTTCCAGCCCGGCGCGCGCGTCATCTCAACCTTCTTCCCGGAGTGGATCGACGGTAAGCCGCAGGCGGACGCGCGCAATCTGCCCTATAAAACGTCCGGTGGATACTTCCAGGGCATGCTGTCCGAGTATGTGATTGTGAAGGAAGACGCGCTGGTGGCCTCTCCTGAGACCCTGGATGACGCCGAGGCAAGCACCTTGCCCTGCGCAGGGCTTACCGCCTGGTTTGCGCTGGTGGAGCGCGGCCAGCTCCGCGCCGGGCAATCGGTGCTGGTGCAGGGCACGGGCGGCGTGGCGATATTCGCCCTTCAGATTGCAAAAGCGCACGGCGCGGAGGTGTTTGTCACCTCGGGGAGCGATGAGAAACTGGCGCTGGCCAAAACGCTGGGGGCCAGCCACGGCATCAACCGCCTGAAAAGCGACTGGGCTGAAAATACGCTGGCGCTCACGCAGGATCGCGGTATCGACCATATTATTGAAACCGTAGGCGGAGAGAACCTGAAGCACTCCCTGCGCGCCGTTGCCGTTCACGGGCGTATCTCCGTGATTGGCGTGCTGGCAGGCACGGAGATTACGCTATCTGCTGGCGAACTGCTGCTGAAATCCCCCGTCATTCAGGGGATTGGCGTGGGGCATCGCCGGGCGCTGGAAGATTTTGTCCGCGCAGTTGACGTCACGGGGCTGAAGCCGGTGATTGAGCATCGCTACCGTTTTAACGAGCTTGAACTGGCCTTTGAACATCTGGATCGCGGCGCGTTCGGTAAAATTGTGCTCACCCGCGAGTAAGCTTTTGTTCCCCGGGATAAGCGTAAAAGGGGTGTTCCTGTTGCGCAATATAGCTCTATTTTTGTGTGCTTAATCGCGTTAGCATGAGGCAGCACTCATTTATTCCGGGGAACTCATGGCTATCAAACTCATTGCAATCGACATGGACGGCACGCTGCTGCTGCCAGACCACACCATCTCTCCAGCCGTTAAAAACGCGATCGCCGCGGCGCGCGCTAAGGGCGTGAATGTGGTCCTGACCACGGGGCGTCCGTATGCGGGCGTACACAGCTACCTGAAAGAGCTGCACATGAATCAGCCGGGCGACTACTGCATCACCTATAACGGCGCGCTGGTGCAGAAAGCCGCAGATGGCAGTACGGTTGCGCAAACCGCGCTGAGCTACGAAGACTATCTGTTCCTGGAAAAACTGTCCCGTGAAGTGGGTTCCCACTTCCACGCGCTCGATCGCAATACGCTCTATACCGCCAACCGCGATATCAGCTACTACACGGTACATGAATCCTACGTTGCGACCATTCCGCTGGTGTTCTGTGAAGCGGAGAAAATGGACCCGGCGACGCAGTTCCTGAAAGTGATGATGATCGACGAGCCGGAGATCCTGGATAAAGCGATTGCGCGCATTCCGGCGGAGGTAAAAGAGAAGTACACCGTGCTGAAAAGTGCGCCGTACTTCCTCGAAATCCTCGATAAACGCGTCAATAAAGGCACCGGTGTCAAATCACTGGCCGATGCGCTGGGCATTAAACAGGAAGAGATCATGGCGCTGGGCGACCAGGAAAATGACATCGCGATGATCGAATTCGCCGGTATGGGCGTGGCGATGGATAACGCGATCCCGTCGGTGAAAGAGGTGGCTAACTTCGTGACTAAATCCAACCTCGAAGACGGCGTGGCTTATGCCATTGAGAAGTTTGTGCTGAACTAAAAACCCGCTTGCGATACCCTGATGCGATAACTGCGCATCAGGGTATCCTCATGAAACAAATCACCTTCGCTTCCCGCAACCACCAGCTGACCAACATCAATACCTGGACGCCGGACAGCCAGTGGCTGGTCTACGACGTGCGCCCGTCCGGTTCGTCGTTCACCGGTGAAACCATCGAGCGGGTCAATGTCGCTACGGGTGAGGTAGAGGTGGTATATCGCGCCACAGATGGCGCGCACGTCGGCGTGGTGACCGTTCATCCTGCACAGGACAAATACGTCTTTATCCACGGCCCGAAAAACCCGGACGCAGACTGGCACTACGATTTTCATCATCGCCAGGGAGTGATTGCGCAAAACGGTCAGGTGAGCAACCTGGACGCGATGGATATCACTGCGCCCTACACCGCAGGGGCGCTGCGCGGCGGTAGCCACGTCCATGTCTTCAGCCCGAACGGGCAGCTCGTCAGCTTTACCTATAACGACCATGTCCTGCACGAGCGCGATCCTAAACTCGATTTACGCAACGTCGGCGTGGCTGCGCCTTACGGCCCGGTGAACCCGCAGGGGAACCATCCCCGTGAATATTCGGGAACCTTCTGGAGCGTGCTGGTTAGCCGCACGACGCCTAACCCACGGCCGGGCAGCGATGAAATCAACCGCGCTTACGAAGAGGGTTGGGTGGGCAACGGCAGGCTGGCGTTTATCGGCGATACCCTCTCTGCGCAGGGCGAAAAAGTCCCCGAACTGTTTATCGTAAATCTGCCGGAAGACGAGCAGGGCTGGAAGCGTGCGGGCGATGCGCCGCTACAGGGCACGACGGAGACCCTGCCTACGCCGCCTGCGGGTGTGAACCAGCGTCGTTTGACCTTTACGCATCAGAGGGCGTACCCGGGCCTGGTGAACGTGCCGCGTCACTGGGTTCGCTGCAACCCGCAGGGGACGCAGATTGCGTTTCTGATGCGGGATGATAACGGCATTGTGCAGCTGTGGCTGATCTCTCCTGAGGGCGGCGAACCGCGCCAGTTGACGCGTACCGGGAGCGATATTCAGTCAGCATTTAACTGGCATCCTGCGGGCGACAGTCTGGGGTTTGTGCTCGAAAATCGGATCGCCTGCTGCGACGCACAGACCGGAGGGGTGACGTTTTTGACGTCCGATCACGGCAACCCGCCGTCTGCTGATGCGGTCGTGTTTTCCCCGGACGGGCGCGTTATTGCGTGGATGGAGGAGACAGCCGGTTTCCGTCAGCTTTGGGTAACGGAAACCGCGCAGTACTAGCGTGGAGGCATGTCAGCGGGCGGAATGACGGCGTTTGTCGCCAGATTTTCCTGCTCGCTTTTCTCTACCCGCGAGCGCACGGAGTTATCCTTACGAAACATATCCCACGGCAGCAGAAGCGTATCCGCCACGGCCGTAAACGGCATATCCAGGATAACCAGGGATTTGGTACCCCAGTTTGTATCGTCATCGGAGAGCATCGCCGCGCTGGCGCGCGTCCCCGGATATGTTCCTTCTTTACCGCCGGTGTGAGACATCACGCTCGAACACCCGCAAAGTAAAACTACCCCGCTGAACGTCGTCAGCTTTATCAGAACATTTTTCATCATCACTCAGTCATCGTTAATGGCACTACATAGACCTGCAACTCTGGGTTATAGCGAGCCTTATCCAAAATGGATAGCCCGATAACCCCGCACTGTGGCAGCCATCGCAATTTAACCCTTTGTGCTGTTGTCCCAGTCTAAGCGAGATGCAGGAAAGTGCAAAAAAAAGTGCAGCTGTCGTTCTTGAAAAGCCCGATTGCAGACCCATTTTAAGAATGTGGCCCGATAACGAACTCGCCTGATGGGTGTTCGGGGGCGCAAAGGCCTGTCCATGGTGGAAGGCTACAATTTCTCGCTGATTTCAGGAGTTTTATTTATGCGTAACTTCGATCTTTCTCCGCTATACCGTTCTGCAATTGGTTTTGACCGCCTGTTTAACCATTTAGAAAATAACCAAAGCCAGAGCAACGGCTACCCTCCATACAATGTTGAGCTGGTTGACGAAAACCACTACCGCATCGCTATTGCCGTCGCCGGTTTTGCAGAAAATGAACTGGAGATCACCGCGCAGGACAACCTGCTGGTGGTGAAAGGTTCCCATACGGCCGAGCAGAAAGAACGTACCTATCTTTATCAGGGCATCGCCGAGCGCAACTTTGAACGCAAGTTCCAGTTAGCCGAGAACATTCACGTTAAAGGCGCGAACCTGGTTAACGGCCTGCTGTTTATCGAACTGGAACGTGTGATTCCGGAAGAGAAAAAACCGCGTCGTATCGAAATTAACTAATTACGCGGGTCGCGTAAGCGGCCCACCCAGACTTGCTTGCCGTAACGGGAGCATATGCGAATCCATCAGGATTTGCAGGAACAACTGTGCACAAAATTACACTGTGCCGAACTCGCTTCTCAGAAGGAGATTTAGTATGCGTAACTACGATTTATCCCCCCTGCTGCGTCAGTGGATTGGTTTTGACAAACTGGCTAACGCCCTGCAAAGCACCACCGAGCAACAGACGTTTCCGCCGTACAACATCGAAAAGAGCGACGATAACCACTATCGCATTACCCTTGCGCTGGCCGGTTTCCGCCAGGACGATCTGGACATCCAGCTTGAAGGCACTCGCCTGACCGTGAAGGGAACGCCGGAAAAACAAGAGACCGAGACAAAATGGTTGCATCAGGGGCTGGTTAATCAGCCGTTTAGCCTGAGCTTTACCCTGGCAGACCATATGGAAGTGTCCGGCGCAACGTTTACCAACGGTCTGCTGCATATCGACCTGATCCGCAACGTGCCGGAAGCCATCGCGCCGCAGCGTATCGCCATTAGCGAGCGGCCTGCGTTGAATAGCTAATAGTGTGCGGGCTGATGCCCTCACCCCGGCCCTCTCCTACAGGGAGAGGGTGAAAAGATAAAGCCCTGCCCCGGCAGGGCTTTTTTGTGCGCCATCACCCATACAACCGCCTCCGGCTCTGAGAGAATCCTTAGCATAACTAAGGTTATGCTAAGGAAGTGGGTCATGAGTGATATCGCGTTAACCGTCAGCGTGTTGGCTCTGGTCGCTGTTGTTGGCCTGTGGATAGGTAATATCAAAATCCGTGGCGTCGGGTTTGGGATAGGCGGGGTACTGTTTGGCGGCATTTTTGTCGGGCACTTCGCCGACAAGCTCGGGCTGGTCCTCAGCGCCGAAATGCTCCACTTTACCCAGGAGTTCGGCCTGATCCTCTTCGTTTATACCATCGGTATTCAGGTGGGACCGGGCTTTTTCGCCTCACTTCGGGTCTCCGGATTACGGCTCAACCTGTTTGCCCTCGGCATTGTGGTGATGGGCGGGCTGGTCACCGCAATTCTGCATAAAATCTTCGATATCCCGCTCCCCGTGGTGCTGGGCATTTTCTCCGGGGCGGTTACCAACACGCCTGCGCTCGGCGCCGGGCAGCAAATCCTGCGCGATTTGGGCATCGAACCCGGCATCGTCGACCAGATGGGGATGAGCTACGCCATGGCCTACCCGTTTGGGATTTGCGGCATTCTGCTTTCCATGTGGCTGGTACGCGTCCTGTTTCGCATTAACGTCGACAAAGAGGCGAAGGACCACGAAACCACGCTCACCAACGGCCATATGCCAATTAAAACCATCAACATTCGGGTCGATAACCCCAACCTGAACAATATGGCGATTCAGGACGTGCCGATCCTCAACAGCGCCAATATCATCTGCTCCCGCCTCAAGCGTGACGATATGCTGATGGTGCCCGCGCCCGGCACCGTCATTCGGCAGGGCGATCTGCTGCACCTGGTCGGCCAGCCCGGAGATTTAAACAACGCGCGGCTGGTGATTGGCCAGGAAGTGGATACCTCGCTCTCAACCCGCGGCACCGATATGCGCGTGGAACGCGTTGTGGTGACTAACGAACACGTTCTTGGCAAGAAAATACGCGATCTGCAGGTAAAAGAGCGCTATGACGTGGTGATCTCTCGCCTTAACCGTGCGGGTGTTGAACTGGTCGCCAGCCCGGAGGCTAGCCTGCAGTTCGGGGATATCCTCAACCTGGTCGGGCGCCCGTCGTCCATCGACGCCGTGGCGGATATGGTGGGTAACGCCCAGCAAAAACTGCAGCAGGTGCAGATGCTGCCGGTGTTTATCGGTATCGGGCTCGGCGTGCTGCTCGGTTCTATTCCTGTGTACGTGCCGGGCTTCCCGGTGGCGCTCAAGCTGGGCCTGGCGGGCGGGCCGCTGATTATGGCGCTGATCCTCGGGCGTATCGGCTGTATCGGGAAGCTCTACTGGTTTATGCCGCCGAGCGCCAACCTGGCGCTGCGCGAGCTGGGCATCGTGCTGTTCCTGGCGGTGGTCGGCCTGAAATCCGGAGGGGATTTTGTCGATACCCTGGTCAAGGGCGAAGGGATGAGCTGGGTTGGATACGGCATCTTTATCACGGCGATCCCGCTGCTGACGGTGGGAATACTGGCGCGTATGTTCGCCAAAATGAACTACCTGACGCTGTGCGGGATGCTGGCGGGCTCCATGACCGATCCGCCCGCGCTGGCTTTTGCCAACAACCTGCACGCCACCAGCGGTGCGGCCGCGCTCTCCTATGCCACCGTCTATCCGCTGGTGATGTTCTTGCGCATCATCACCCCGCAGCTACTGGCGGTGCTGTTCTGGGGGATGAGCTAGCAGGTCATCCGGGTGGATGCGCCGCAGATGGTAGTCCACCTGGTAATCACTGGTATTTCGGAACATCACGGAATAATTGAGGAACTCGCCGCTGTCGCTGTAGGAGAGAGAGGTAATTCGCAGCAGCGGCGTCTGTTCCGGCAGGTTCATATAACCGGCCAGCGTTTTATCTGCCAGCACCGGCGTCAGGCTCTCGTAGTTGCCGCTGATGGTGATCCCGCACTCCTTCTCGATGTAATCAAACTTAGACCCCTCAAGATGCGCCAGCGAGAGGTTGCGGAACAGCTTCACCGGCATAAAGCTGTCCTCCAGCATCAGCGGCTTCCCGTCCACGTAGCGCACCCGCCGGGAAAAGTAGATCCGCTCATCCACCTGAATTCGCAGCTGGCTGGCGATGGCGGGCGGGGCGGGCATCACTTCAAACTGTAAGACCTTACTCTGCACCTCTTTTCCCTGCTGCCGCAGCACCTCCACCAGCCCGGTCAGGTTGGTGGTTTCGTGGTGAACGTCTTTGCGCGAGACAAAGGTTCCGCTGCCGTGCCGCCGCTCAACCAGCCCCCAGCTCACCAGCAGATCGAGCGCCTTGCGGATGGTCATTCGCGCCACGCCGAACTCCTGCGCCAGCGCCTTTTCGCCGGGCAGCGGGCTGCCGATGTTGTAGTCCGACGAATTCAGCCGCAGCCGCAATCTGTCAGCAATAGATTTGTAGATCACCAGTAGACCTCTCTGCCCTTATCAGGGCGTGGATTGTGTCCTGACATGTCCATATTTACGTCAAAAAGTAGACCTGATTGGTCAAAATAAAATCATGAATGCGATCACGAATCGCAGCGGCACGCCATGTTCGCGCATCAGTAAGTTCTTATGCTCACCTCAGGCCAGCAAAAAACCATAAAGGCCTCTACCCCTACAGGTTGTTTCATGAGGATTTAAAAATGCTCAGTCAAATACAACGTTTTGGCGGTGCCATGTTTACCCCGGTGTTGCTGTTTCCGTTCGCCGGGATCGTGGTGGGAATCGCCATCATGCTTCGCAACCCGCTGTTTGTCGGCGAAGCCTTAACCGCCCCCGATCATCTTTTCGCGCAGATCGTTCACATCATTGAAGAGGGCGGCTGGGCGGTGTTTCGCAATATGCCGCTGATTTTTGCCGTTGGCTTACCGATTGGCCTGGCGAAGCAGGCGCAGGGCCGCGCCTGTCTGGCGGTGCTGATTAGCTTTCTGACCTGGAACTACTTCATTAACGCGATGGGGATGACCTGGGGCCACTTCTTCGGCGTCGACTTCTCCGCAGAACCGACGGCGGGTAGCGGGCTGGCGATGATCGCCGGCATCAAAACGCTCGATACCAGCATCATCGGTGCCATTGTGATCTCAGGCATCGTCACCGCCATCCACAACCGCTACTTCGACAAGCCGCTGCCGGTCTTTCTGGGGATTTTCCAGGGCAGCTCGTTTGTCGTTATCCTCGCGTTCTTCGTCATGATCCCCTGCGCCTGGCTGACGCTGCTGGGCTGGCCAAAAGTGCAGATGGGTATTGAGTCCCTGCAGGCGTTCCTGCGGTCCGCCGGTGCGCTGGGCGTGTGGGTGTATACCTTCCTGGAACGCATTCTGATCCCAACTGGATTGCACCACTTCGTCTACGGTCCGTTCATCTTCGGCCCGGCGGCGGTGGAAGGCGGCATTCAGGTCTACTGGGCACAGCACCTGCAGGAATTCAGCCAGAGCACCCTGCCGCTGAAAACCCTCTTCCCGGAAGGCGGATTCGCGCTGCACGGCAACTCAAAAGTGTTTGGCTCGGTCGGGATTGCGCTGGCGATCTGGTACACCGCGTCGCCGGAAAACCGCGTCAAGGTGGCGGGGCTGCTGGTGCCGGCCACGCTCACCGCCGTGCTGGTGGGCATCACTGAACCGCTCGAGTTCACCTTCCTGTTTATCTCGCCGCTGCTTTTTGCCGTCCATGCGGTGCTGGCGGCCACCATGGCAACGGTGATGTACGCCTTTGGCGTGGTCGGGAACATGGGCGGCGGCCTGCTGGACCAGTTCCTGCCGCAAAACTGGATCCCAATGTTCCACAACCACGCCTCGACGGTATTCACCCAGATCGGCATCGGCGTCTGCTTCACCGGGATTTACTTCGTGGTCTTCAAAACGCTGATCGAACGTCTGAACCTGAAAACGCCGGGCCGGGAAGAGAGCGAAATCAAACTCTACAGCAAGGCCGACTATAAGGCGGCGCGCGGGCAAACCACCGCCCCGGCGGCGGCCAGCCAGCAGGTAGGGCAGGCCGCCGGGTTCCTGCAGGCGCTCGGCGGCGCGGCCAACATCGAAAGCATCAACAACTGCGCCACCCGCTTGCGCATTGCGCTGGTGGATATGGCGAAAACCCAAAGCGATGACGTCTTCAAAGCCCTCGGCGCCCACGGCGTGGTGCGACGCGGCAACGGCATTCAGGTGATTGTCGGCCTGCACGTTCCTCAGGTGCGCGACCAGCTGGAATCGCTGATGAAAACCCCTTTAACGAATGAACAAACCACCCTGACAGAGGCTATATCATGAAAAAATTCTCAGTTGTTATTGCAGGCGGCGGCAGCACCTTTACGCCTGGTATCGTCCTGATGCTGTTAGCCAACCGTGACCGTTTCCCGCTGCGCGCGCTGAAGTTCTATGACAACGACGGCGCACGTCAGGAGACCATCGCCGAAGCGTGCAAAATCATCTTCAGGGAGCAGGCGCCGGAGATTGAGTTCAGCTACACCACCGATCCTAAAGCGGCGTTTACCGATGTGGATTTCGTGATGGCGCATATCCGCGTGGGCAAATACCCGATGCGTGAAAAAGATGAAAAAATCCCGCTGCGCCACGGCGTGCTGGGCCAGGAAACCTGCGGACCGGGCGGCATCTCCTACGGCATGCGCTCTATCGGCGGCGTGCTGGAGCTGGTGGATTATATGCAGCAGTACTCCCCGAACGCGTGGATGCTGAACTATTCCAACCCGGCGGCGATTGTTGCGGAAGCCACGCGTCGCCTGCGTCCGAACGCCAAAATCCTCAACATCTGCGATATGCCGATCGGCATTGAAGGGCGCATGGCGCAGATTGTCGGTCTGAAAAACCGCAAAGAGATGCGCGTGCGCTACTACGGTCTGAACCACTTCGGCTGGTGGACCTCGATTGAAGATCTCAACGGCAACGATTTGATGCCGAAACTGCGCGAATACGTGGCGAAAAACGGCTATGTGCCGCCTTCGGAAGATGCGCATACCGAAGCGAGCTGGAACGATACCTTTGCCAAAGCCAGAGACGTACAGGCGCTTGATCCGGATACCATGCCGAACACCTACCTGAAGTATTACCTGTTCCCGGACTACGTGGTCGCGCACTCCAACCCGGAACGCACCCGCGCCAATGAGGTCATGGATCACCGTGAGAAGCACGTATTCAGCGCCTGCCGGGCGATTATTGAAGCCGGTCACTCTGCCGCCGGTGAGCTGGAAATCGACGAACATGCGTCGTACATCGTCGATCTGGCGACGGCGATTGCCTTCAACACTCAGGAGAGGATGCTGCTGATTGTGCCAAACAACGGGGCCATCCATAACTTTGATGCCGACGCGATGGTGGAGATCCCGTGCCTGGTAGGCCATAACGGCCCAGAGCCGCTTACGGTGGGCGATATTCCACACTTCCAGAAAGGGCTGATGAGCCAGCAGGTGGCGGTGGAAAAACTGGTGGTGGATGCCTGGGAGCAGCGCTCGTACCAGAAACTCTGGCAGGCGATCACACTGTCGAAAACCGTGCCGAGCGCGTCCGTCGCGAAAGCGATTCTGGATGACCTGATCGAGGCCAATAAGGACTTCTGGCCAGCGCTGCACTAATCGTCCTGACCGGCATCGCCCGATGCCGGTCTCCTTGTCCTTGTCGATTTACGCTATGCTGAAGCCTGCCTGGAGCACGACAAGGAACCTTCATGAAAATTTCCCGCCTCGGCGAAGCGCCGGACTACCGCTTTTCTCTGGCCAATGAACGCACTTTTTTAGCGTGGATCCGCACCGCGCTGGGCTTTCTTGCCGCAGGGGTGGGTCTCGATCAGCTCGCGCCCGATTTCGCCACGCCGCTGATCCGTGAAGTGCTGGCGCTGCTGCTGTGCCTGTGTGCGGGCGTGCTGGCGATTTACGGCTACCTGCGCTGGCTGCGCAATGAGAAGGCGATGCGCCTGAAGCAGGATCTGCCCTATACGCGCGGGCTGCTGATCGTCAGCACGATTCTGCTGACGGTGGCGGGCGTGGTGATGGTGCTGGTGTTCTATGGCGGATAGCCGCAAAGCGCGGCGCGAAGCGGACCCCGGCCTGCAGCCGGAGCGGACGTCACTGGCCTGGCTTCGCACGCTGCTGGGGTATGGCGCGCTGATTGCCCTGGCGATTAAGCACAACTGGCACCGCACGGGGGTGCCATTCTGGATTTCTATTGTTGTGCTGGCGCTGGTGGCCATCATTTTATGGCGCTATACCCGCAGGCGTAACCTGATGGACGTGGCGCAGAACGATTTTGTCCAGCCGAAAGCGGTGCGGGATAAGTTCCTGATCGCACTCGCTGTTCTCTCGCTGTCGCTGCTGTTTGCGGTAACCCATATTCAGCAAATTTTGAGCCTGTAAGCCCGGTGGCGGCTACGCCTTACCGGGCCTACGATTAACGGCCTTTTGCTAAATACTTCGCCATCTCGTCTTCCGGCACCATTCCGCCGCCGGTCGCCCACACCAGGTGGGTAACGTTGGTATGCGAATGAACGCGCACCGGCCCGGCCATGCCCGCCAGCGCCGACGGCTCCAGGCGGATCCCTTCCTCCTGCGCGAGCCAGCCGAGCATGTCATACATGCTCTGGTCGGAAAGGGTGTAGAACCCGTCGAGCAGGCGCTCCATCGCGCGGCCCACGAAGCCGGAGGCGCGTCCTACCGCCAGACCGTCCGCCGCCGTGACGTTATCAATGCCCAGATCCTGCACCGCGATCTCATCGTGCAGGCCGGTGTAGACGCCGAGCAGCATGCACGGGGAGTGCGTCGGCTCCGCGAAGAAGCAGTGGACGTTATCGCCAAAGGCCAGCTTCAGGCCAAACGCCACGCCGCCGGGGCCACCGCCGACGCCGCACGGCAGGTAGACGTACAGCGGATGCTCCGCATCCACCACGCGGCCCTGTTCGGCAAACTGCGCCTTCAGGCGCTCGCCCGCCACCGCATAGCCCAGGAACAGGGTGCGTGAATTTTCATCGTCAATGAAGAAGCAGTTCGGATCGCTTTCCGCCGCTTTTCGTCCCTGCTCCACCGCCACGCCGTAATCCTGCTCATATTCCACGACGATGACGCCGTGGCTGCGCAGTTTGGCTTTCTTCCACTCGCGGGCGTCGGCGGACATATGCACCGTCACCTTAAAGCCGATGCGTGCGCTCATAATGCCGATGGACATCCCGAGGTTGCCGGTTGAGCCTACCGCAATGCTGTACTGGCTGAAGAAGTCCTTAAAGCGCGGCTCCAGCAGAATGCTGTAGTCGTCGTCGATGCTCAGCAACCCGGCTTCCAGCGCCAGTTTTTCCGCATGGGTCAGCACCTCATAGATGCCGCCGCGCGCTTTAATCGAGCCGGAAATCGGCAGATGGCTGTCTTTTTTCAGCAGCAGCGTGCCGGGAATAGGCTTACCAGATTCTCTCTCCAGCCGCTTTTGCATCGCCGGGATCGCGACCAGCTCGGATTCGATAATCCCGCCCGTTACCGCCGTTTCCGGGAAGGCTTTCGCCAGATACGGCGCGAAGCGGTTGAGGCGCGCGTGCGCGTCGTCCACGTCGGCTTTGGTCAGCCCGACGTACGGCAACCCTTCTGCAAGCGTCGTGGTGCGCGGGTTAAGCCAGGTGGTTTCTTTCAGGGCAACCAGATCCTCAACCAGAGGAAACTGTGCGGTTAAAGTAGTGATAGTTGCGTTTTCCATAATACGTCTCTTCGCGCTCAGATAATGAAGGAAAGCAGGAATGTGCCGCCAAGTGCAAGCACCGAGGCGATAAACGTCGCCGTCGTATAGTATTTGAAGGTCTCATTCAGGGTCGCGCCGCAGTATTGCTTCACCAGCCAGAAGAGGGAATCGGTCACGATCGTGCAGCCAATGGCGCCGGAACCGATGGCAATGGTGATGATCTCCGGGCTCACGTTCGGATAGAGCGGCAGCATCGGCGCGACGATCGCCGTCGCGCCCATCATCGCCACCGTCGCGGAGCCGACGGCGGCATGCAGAACCAGCGCCACCAGCCAGGCGAGCAGGATAGGGTGCATGTGCAGGTTCGAGAGAATATGCGCCAGCGAGTCCGCCAGCCCGCTGGTTTTCAGGATGGCGTTAAACGCGCCGCCCGCGCCGATAATCAGCAAAATGTTAGCGATAGAGCCGAAGCCGTGCTCGGTGTGCGTCAGCATCGTGCCCATGCCCATATGCTGGCGTATCCCCAGCAGGTAGTAGGCGACAAACACGGCGATAAACATGGCGGTGATCGGGTTGCCGATAAACTCCAGCAGCGTATACAGCGTGCCTTCTTTTGCCATGTTCAGCTCGGCGATGGTTTTCACCAGCATCAGGGCAATCGGCAGCAGCACCGTGAACAGCGTGGCGCCCAGCGACGGCAGGGTGTGCTCTTCCCGCACCTTCAGGTCTGAAAATTCCGCCGGAACTGGTTTAAACGGCAGACGGTTGCCGAGCAGTTTCAGGAACAGCGGGCCGCCGACCAGCGAGGCCATCAGGCCTACCATCAAACCGTAGACAATGACCGTTCCGACGTCCGCGCCTAATTTATTGGTCACAAACAGCGCGGCCGGATGCGGCGGCACCACGCAGTGCACCGCCATCAGCGCGGTACAGAGCGGAATGGCCAGCTTGAGCAGCGACGTGTTGGTCTTTTTGGCGATGGAAAACGCCAGCGGGATCAGCAGTACCACACCCACTTCCACGAACAGCGTGATCCCGCAGATAAGGCCCACCAGCACCATAATCACGTCCGCCGACAGCCAGCGGCAGCGCTGCAACGCGATCCCGATGCGCTCTGCCGCGCCGGAGACTTCCATCATCTTGCCGAGAATGGTGCCCAGACCAATCACCGCCGCCAGGAAGCCCAGCGTACCGCCAATTCCGCTCTCAATGGCATTCACCATATCCAGCGGGCTCATCCCCATCATCGCGCCGACGAAAAAGCTCGCCAGCAGCAGCGCGAGGAACGGGTGAAACTTCAGCTTAACGATGGTTAAAACAATCAACACAATGCTGACCAGCAGCGTTGCCACAACCCAGACCTGAGATCCCATATCTCACCTCACCCTTATGTCATCTGTGGGTATTGGACGAAAAAACGGCGTGGGCTGACAAACGATATAAATTGGCGTTCAGGTGAGCCAGATTGGATCAACTGAGTGACTGCGGTCTAAAAAGCGCACTTAATTCGTATTAGGTTCACATAAATTCACCCTTGAGCGGTATGCTGAGCGCAGAAAACTCGCGTGAGAATTGTGATGACCGATGCGAATGAAGCCAGAAACCGCCTGTTAAACGGCTGGCAGCTGTCGAAAATGTACACCTTTGAAGTGGCCGCCCGGCATGAGTCTTTCGCCCTGGCGGCGGAGGAGCTGTCGCTCAGCCCAAGCGCGGTGAGCCACCGCATCAACCTGCTGGAAGAGGAGCTGGGCATTCAGCTGTTCGTCCGCTCGCACCGTAAAGTTGAGCTGACGCAGGAGGGAAAGCGCGTTTACTGGACGCTTAAGTCGTCCCTCGACACCCTGAATCAGGAGATCCTGGACATCAAAAACCAGGCGCTGTCCGGCACGCTGACGGTCTACTCCCGGCCGTCGATCGCCCAGTGCTGGCTGGTGCCCATGCTGGGGGACTTTACCCGCCGCTATCCGTCGATTTCACTCACCATCCTGACCGGCAATGATTACGTCAATATGCAGCGAATGGGCGTCGATCTGGCGCTCTATTTCGACGATACGCCGCCAAACCACCTCTCTCATCACTTCCTGATGGACGAGGCGATTTTGCCCGTCTGCTCGCCGCAGTATGCCCGCGAGCATGAGCTGCTGAAAAACCCCGATAACCTCAGCCACTGCACGCTGCTGCACGACCGTCAGGCCTGGAGCAACGATTCCGGTACGGATGAGTGGCTGAGCTGGGCGCAGCACTTTGCGGTGAATACGCCGTCATCGTCGGGTATTGGCTTTGATCGTTCCGATTTAGCGATTATTGCGGCCATAAATCACGTCGGCGTCGCGATGGGCAGAAAGCGGCTGGTGCAGAAACGGCTCGAACGGGGCGAGCTTATCGCCCCGTTTGGTGAAAAGACCCTGAAATGCCATCAGCACTACTATATCTCGACGCTCTCTGGCCGACAGTGGCCGAAAATAGACGCCTTTATCGGCTGGCTGAGAGAACTGGCAGGTTGAAGAATTATTACGCTTTCGCTCTACACGAAATGTGAAAAAGCGTGCTAAATACAGGTAATGCTTTCGATTTATCCAGGGTAAACCGTGTTAAAGCCTTTTATTGCCTGTGCATTACTGATCTCTTCCGGCTGGGCGATTGCCGCTGAGCCGCCGCTGACGGCTGCCCGTTATGCGCAGCAGCTGGGCGTCGGGATGGATGTGGACTGGGCGCGCACCGAGCGCGGCATACGCGAATTCGACCCGCTGGTGGTGCGCGATTTTCGTGCAAAAGGCATTACCCACGTGCGCATTCGCGTCGCCGATGAGCCGACGGAAGCGCGGCTAATTCACCTGCGCAAGCTGGTAGAAGCCTGCGAGCAGTATGGCGTGATCCCGATTATCGCTTATCAGGCTGATGAATATAAAAACGACCCGAAAGCCGATAACGAGAAAGAGACGATCAACTGGTGGATTGCCGTGGCGCACTATTTCGGTCAGAGCTACCCGCTGCTGGGTTTTGATCTCATCTATGAGCCGGCCGACAAGCTTAACCACAACCTCGCGTCGCTAAACCGCGTGTATGAAAAAACCATTAAAGCGATCCACGACATGGACCCGCAGCGCATGATCTTTATTGCGCCACGCCTGCGCGCCGCGCCGGAGGATTTATCCAGCCTGAAGCTGCCTGCGCACAGCCAAAACTACCTGCTGGCGGAGTGGCATATTTTCCCGTGGGGGCCGCTGAAAAATAGCGGTAAATACCCGTGGACGTCCGGCACGGCGGCTGAGAAAGCGGCTATACATAATCGCATCAATACCGCGCTACGCTGGCAGCAAAAAACCGGGCACGTGAGCTGGGTCGGGGGCTGGGGCGTGGGAGAGTCAAACCACCTTACGCCAACCGCTTCGCAAATGGCGTTCTCCACCTTTATGGCCTGCGAGCTGCAAAAGGCGAAAATCCCGTATGCGCTGAACGCGGATTTCCAGTTTTACGACGGGGAAGAGGGGGCCTGGCGGCCCGCGCCGGAGCCGTTACTGCAGGCGATGATTGCGCCCGTTTGTGAAAAGCCCGGCGAGAAGCCGAGCCATCATGCGGTTAAACCGGCTGCTCGTGATGCGGAACACGCGACGCCAGCGGCAGCCAGCACAGTAAAATCAGCAGCCCCATCAGCGTCATCAGCAGGCCCAAACTAGCCTGCCCGGTCTGCGGCATCATCGCCGAGAGCCAGGCCAGCGCGCCGGAGCCGATATTCTGCAAACCGCCCACCAGCGCGCCAGCCGTGCCTGCGAGAAACGGGAACGGCTCCATCGCGCCGCTGGTCGCCAGCGGGAACAGCATCCCCGCGCCGAAGAAGAACAGCGCTGCCGGGATGAGTAGCGTCCAGACCGTCATCACGCCAAACAGCCCCGGTATCCACATCATCAGACCCGCCAGCAGACAGCTGATCACCGACTGCCACATCAGGGTGGAGAAGCGTTTATTTGGGCGTCCGGCAAACCACGCGCCGAAGAACGCCGCCGGGATCGGCAGAATAAACAGAATACTCACTACCATGCTGCTCAGGCCCAGACCCGCGCCCAGCAGCACGCCGGAACAGGCTTCAAACACCGCAATGCCCGCCAGGCCGCCGATCAGCATCAGCAGGTAGCAGGTAAACGACCCGTTGCCGAACAGCGTTTTATAGCTGGTGATAAGCTTCGTGCGCGGGGCGTCCTGCGGGCGCGTTTCCGGCATCCAGCGCGCCATGCTGAAGGTGACAATGACGCACAGCACCAGCAGGAAGGCGTAGCAGGCGCGCCAGGACCACATCGTGTCCAGCAGGCCGCCAATCAGCGGGGCGAGAAGCGGGCTGACCAGAATACCCATATTCAACAAGCTGTTGGCATGACGGAGCTGGGTGCCCTGATACATATCGCGCGGTAAGGTTCGCGCCATCACCCCACCGACGCCGGTTCCGACGCCCTGCAGGGCGCTGGCGGCAATCAGTACGGTCAGGCTGTGCGTGGTAATGGCAATCACCGTCGCCACCATGAAAATGCTCATGCCCACCAGGATCACCGGGCGACGCCCGATTCGGTCAGACAGCGGGCCGTAAAAGAGCTGCGAAACGCCATAGGTCAGCAGGTAGGCTGCCATCACGCTCTGCACCGCGCCCTCGCGGACGTTCAATTCCTTTGCCATGTCGGCGATCGCCGGAATGTAGATGGTTTGCGCCATCTGACCGACGGCCACCAGTAACACCAGCATCAACAATAAGTTAACGTTCCTTTGTTTTTTCATGTCGCTGAATACTTTTGCCAAAAGAGAAAAATGAAGAATAAGTGACTGCGCATTCCCATAAATGCGCGAGGAATCTACCACAGAGAGATGACAATTTAAGCATTGTCGTGGTGAATGAAAAAACCGGGAAAGGCAGGATTTGTAAACAAGATCGGCAACTAATGTTGCCAGTGATTTACGCCAGGCGCAGCAGAATGGCGCCGCCGGCAATACCCAGCGCCGCCGCGATGCGCAGGCCCGCAACCTTCTCTTTTAAAAGGACAAACGCGATCAGCGCCCCAAAAAGAATCGAGGTTTCACGCAGCGCCGCGACCACCGCCAGCGGTGCCTGCGTCATTGCCCAAAGCGCCAGACCGTAAGAGCCCATGGTGCCCACCCCGCCGAGTAACCCCTTTTTCCAGTGCAGGCGCAGGTAGCCGGACGCTTCGCGCCGACGCGCCACCATCGCCCAGCTCAGCAGGCAGAAGCCGTTCATAAAGAAGGTCCACAGCGTGTAGCCCAGCGCGGTGTCCGACAGCCGCACGCCGGTGCCGTCCACTAGCGTATACCCGGCAATGAAGCAGGCGTTCAGCAGCGCCAGCCAGATCCCTTTGCGTGACTGCATGCGGCCATGCATCGCCATCGCCAGAATCGAAAGGCAAATTACCCCGATGCCGGACCAGGCGAGCCAGGAGAGACGATCGCCGAGCGCCAGCACGCCGATCAGCGCCACCAGCAGCGGGGCGGTGCCGCGCATCAGCGGATAGGTCTGGCTCATATCGGAGACCTGATAGGTCTTCGCTACCAGCACGGTGTACACCACCTGTAAGGCGCAGGAGACGATCAAAAACGGCCAGCTTGCAGCAGATGGCTGTGGGGAAAACGGCAGTAAGACCAGAGCGATAAGCGTGGCGGATCCGCTGACGCTTATCGCGGAATAGAGCTTGTCCGTTCCGGCCTTAACGATGGCGTTCCAGCTGGCATGCAGCAGCGCGGCGAAGAGCAAAATGCAGAAAACGGTGGTGGTCATGGCGTATCGGGTGATGAATTGTCACTCAACTGTAACATTCACACCCTGATGCTGCCAGCCGGTTACACGGCACAAAAAAGGTGGTGCGTCACCCGCGGCTCGTCCGAGACCAGCGTAAAACCCGCCTGGCGATAGAAGCCATACGCGGTGTCCGGCGCGTGGGTATTCAGAAAATCAAACCAGATGCTGGCATCGGCCATCACCACGGTTAAAAGCTGTTTGCCAATGCCCAGCCCGCGGCACTTCTCGCTGACGTAGAGATGGCGAATACGTCCGGCGCGCGGCTGCTGGCTGAACGGATCGCGGTTGAGGCCGCATACGCCGACCAGCCTGCCGTTAAGAAACGCGCCCAGCAGCTTTTCTCCCGGCGCGTTAAAGCGGTTCTCGCCGCGCTGCCAGTTCTCTTCGAGCCTGCGGAGCATGTTGAAATTCAGTGCGATACTTTCAGCCTTCAGGGCGATATACCCCGGTTCATCCGGTGTGACAGGCTCAATTAACAGACGCGACATAGCATTCCCTCGTTATTAAAGAGGGGCGGTTTCCCGCCCCTCTCAGGTGCGACTTGAACCTGAATTACCGAAGGAATTTCAGGACAGCATCAAGCAGTTGCAGTACTGCAACAATGAGTTTGAGGATAAGTATCACCATATCCACTACGCTCATACGCGTCTCCTTTTGGTTAAAAGGAGCACGATGCTGGCGTACCTTTCCGCCGCCTGTTGCCAGCACCTGGATTGACGTAACACAGTGTGCTCACTTCAGGGGTTAAGGCACTGACGGCACCACCCGTTTCAGCCAGGACTTCGTTGTGCCGGTAAAACTGCGGCCCCCTCGCTCACTGCGAACACCCTCAGTATAGATAAATACTGTATGCATGAACAGTATTTTTTGGACAAAATCAGGAAGGCGATCCATACTCAAAAGCGTCAAAATCCGTGCCGGAATTGCGCGTTCGTCTTCGATCGCGTATACTTTTTGCGTTGACGTAACACAGTGTGTTCTGCGGCGACCAACCGCAAACCCTGATAAAAACCTCGCTCCGGCGGGGTTTTTTGTTTTCATCCCTCAATAAACGAAACGTGATCCCTGACGCATTTTTGCGCAGATGAAAATATTTCCATTGTCACGCCCGAAAACCTGTGTTTGTATAAATTCCATCAATGATTCCAAACACAGGTCCCCAATGACTTCATCCATCTTCACTTCGACCCTACTAAAAACTGCGCAACCAGCCGCAGTGGTCGTCGTGCGTGTGGTGGTGGTCGTCGGCAATGCGCCGTAGGGACTGGATCAACACACGAATCCAAAACCCCGCCGGCGCAAACCGGGCGGGGTTTTTCGTTTAGGACCCTCCCCGGAACGTCGGCCCAGAAGAAAAGGACTGGAGCATGGCAAGTTCGGGCACAACATCCACCACGACGCGTTTTACTGGCGCGCAGCTGATCGTTCATCTGCTGGAACGGCAGGGCATCACCACGGTTGCGGGCATCCCTGGCGGCACGGTACTGCCGCTGTACGATGCGTTAAGCCAAAGCACGCAGATCCGCCACGTGCTGGCGCGCCACGAGCAGGGGGCAGGCTTTATTGCTCAGGGCATGGCGCGTACGCAGGGCAAACCGGCGGTCTGTATGGCCTGCAGCGGCCCGGGCGCAACCAACCTGGTGACCGCCATCGCCGACGCGCGCCTCGACTCCATTCCGCTGATCTGCATTACCGGCCAGGTACCGTCCTCAATGATCGGCACCGATGCGTTCCAGGAAGTGGACACCTACGGCATCTCTATCCCCATCACCAAACATAACTATTTAGTTCGCGATATCAGCGAGCTTCCTCAGGTTATCAGCGATGCGTTCCGCATTGCGCAGTCTGGCCGCCCGGGCCCGGTGTGGATAGACATTCCTAAGGATGTCCAGACCGCTGAGATCGAAATCGACGTCCTGCCGGAGCCGGGCGAGCGTGCCCCCGCGCCGGAATTCAGCGCTGAGAGCGTGAGCGATGCCGCCGCCATGATTAACGCCGCCAAACGCCCGGTGCTCTATCTGGGCGGCGGAGCGATTAACGCTGCGGATGAAATCCGCCAGTTTGCAGAGAAAGCCAACCTGCCGACCACCATGACCCTGATGGCGCTGGGCATGCTGCCTAAAGCGCACCCGCTCTCTCTCGGCATGCTGGGCATGCACGGCGCGCGCAGCACCAACTACATCCTGCAAGAGGCTGATTTGCTGATTGTTATGGGCGCGCGTTTTGATGACCGGGCGATCGGCAAAACCGAGCAGTTCTGCCCGAACGCCAAAATCATTCACGTGGATATCGACCGCGCCGAGCTGGGTAAAATCAAGCAGCCGCACGTGGCGATTCAGGGCGATGTGGCCGAGGTTCTGGCGCAGCTGATCCCGCAGACGGACGCAGCCGACCGCGCCGACTGGCGCCAGCTGGTGGCCGATCTGCAGCGCGAGTTCCCGGGCGCCATCCCAACCGAAGGCGACCCGCTGAGCCACTACGGACTGATCAACGCCGTGGCAGCCTGCGTGGACGACAGCGCAATCATCACCACCGACGTCGGCCAGCATCAGATGTGGACCGCCCAGGCCTACCCGCTGAACCGTCCGCGCCAGTGGCTGACCTCCGGCGGTCTGGGAACCATGGGCTTTGGTCTGCCCGCAGCCGTGGGTGCGGCGCTCGCCAACCCGGACCGCAAGGTCATCTGCTTCTCCGGCGACGGCAGCCTGATGATGAACATTCAGGAAATGGCCACCGCGGCCGAAAACCAGTTAGACGTGAAAATCATCCTGATGAACAACGAGGCGCTGGGGCTGGTGCACCAGCAGCAGAGCCTGTTCTACAAGCAGGGCGTGTTTGCCGCGACCTACCCGGGGATGATTAACTTCATGCAGATTGCTGCCGGCTTTGGCCTGCACACCTGCGATCTGAACGCCGAAGAGGATGCCCACGCGGCGCTGCAGGACGCGATTTCTCGCCCCGGCCCGGCGCTGATCCACGTGCGTATCGACCCTGAACAAAAAGTGTATCCGATGGTGCCGCCGGGAGCGGCAAATACTGAGATGGTGGGAGAATAAGCCATGCAGAAACAACATGATAACGTCATTCTGGAACTCACCGTCCGCAACCACCCTGGCGTCATGACCCACGTCTGCGGGCTCTTTGCCCGCCGGGCGTTTAACGTGGAAGGCATTCTCTGTCTGCCGATTCAGGGCAGCGAGCACAGCCGCATCTGGCTGCTGGTCAACGACGACCAGCGTCTGGAGCAGATGATGGCGCAGATCGACAAGCTGGAAGACGTCACCAGAGTGGCGCGCAACCAGTCCGATCCCACCATGTTTAACAAAATTGCGGTGTTTTTCGAATAAATCGCTTAAGGTAAGCGCCCTGGTCGGCCTGCAGGCGTCGAGCTTGCAGGCCGGATAAGCGCAGCGCCATCCGGCGCTTTCAGACCGCAGGAAGACACATGACCACCATCGCTCTCATCGACGACCACCTTATCGTCCGCTCCGGCTTTGCCCAGCTTTTAAACCTCGAACCGGATTTTCAGGTCGTGGCCGAGTTTGGCTCCGGTCGCGAGGCGCTGGCGGGCCTGCCGGGGCGCGGAGTGCAGGTCTGTATCTGCGACATCTCGATGCCGGATCTCTCCGGGCTGGAGCTGCTAAGCCAGCTGCCGAAAGGGATGGCGACGATCATGCTGTCGGTCCACGACAGCCCGGCGCTGGTCGAGCAGGCCCTCAACGCGGGCGCGCGCGGCTTTCTCTCCAAGCGCTGTAGCCCCGACGAACTGATCGCCGCCGTGCGAACCGTCTCCACCGGCGGCTGCTATTTAACGCCGGATATCGCCATCAAGCTGGCGGCCGGACGTCAGGATCCGCTCACCCGACGCGAGCGCCAGGTGGCTGAGAAGCTCGCGCAGGGAATGTCGGTAAAAGAGATTGCCGCCGAGCTGGATCTGTCCCCGAAAACCGTGCACGTCCACCGCGCCAACCTGATGGAAAAACTCAACGTCAGCAACGACGTCGAGCTGGCGCGCCGCATGTTTGACAGCTGGCAATGAGTTCCGCTTTTTCACGGCTGATCGCCGTTGTCGCCAGCTTTTTTATCTTCTCCGCCGCCTGGTTTTGCCTGTGGAGCATCAGCCTGCACCTGGTGGAACGCCCGGAGCTGGCGGTGCTGCTGTTTCCCTTCGGCCTGCGTCTGGGGTTAATGCTCCAGTGTCCGCGCGCCTACTGGCCCGTTTTGCTCGGTGCTGAATGGCTGATGCTGGTCTGGCTGGCGCAGGAGGTTGCCCTTGCGCACCTGCCCTTATTGATGACCGGAAGCCTGCTCACGCTTCTCCCGGTTGCCCTCATTTCCCGCTACCGCCACCAGCGCGACTGGCGCACGCTGCTTCGGCAGGGGGCGGCGCTGATGGCCGCCGCGCTGCTGCAGTCGCTTCCGTGGATCGGCGAGAAGGAGATGCTCAACGCCCTGCTGCTGACCCTCACCGGCGGCCTGACGCTCGCGCCAACCTGTCTGGTGATCTGGCACTACCTCACCAGCACCGTCTGGCAGCCGCTCGGCCCGGCGCTGGTTTCCCAGCCGGTGAACTGGCGCGCCAGGCACCTCATCTGGTATCTGCTGCTGTTTGTGGTGAGCCTGTGGCTCCAGCTTGGCCTGCCCGCCGAGCTTTCTCGCTTCACGCCGTTCTGCCTGGCGCTGCCGATTATCGCCCTGGCCTGGCACTACGGCTGGCAGGGGGCGCTGATCGCCACGCTGATGAACGCCATCGCGCTGATTGCCAGCCAGACCTGGCACGATCATCCGGTGGACCTGCTGCTTTCCCTGCTGGCCCAAAGCCTGACCGGGCTGCTGCTCGGCGCGGGCATTCAGCGCCTGCGCGAGCTGAACCAGTCCCTGCAAACCGAGCTGGCGCGCAACCGCCGTCTGGCGGAGCGCCTGCTGGAGACGGAAGAGAGCGTGCGGCAGGAGGTTGCCCGCGAGCTGCACGACGATATCGGCCAGACCATTACCGCTATCCGCACCCAGGCGGGCATTGTCCAGCGCCTGGCGGCGGAAAACGCGGGCGTGAAGCAGGGCGGGGCGCATATCGAACAGCTTTCGCTGGGCGTCTATGACTCCGTTCGCCGCCTGTTAGGACGGCTGCGTCCGCGCCAGCTGGACGACCTGTCGCTTGAGCAGGCGGTGCGTTCCCTGATGCGCGAGATGGAACTGGAAAGCCGCGGTATTGTCAGCCATCTCGACTGGCGCATTAACGAATCTACGCTCAGCGAAGGCCAGCGCGTGACGCTGTTCCGCGTCTGTCAGGAGGGGCTGAACAACATCGTCAAGCACGCCAGCGCCAGCGCGGTCACGATCCAGGGCTGGCAGCAGGACGAGCGCCTGATGCTGGTGATTGAAGACGACGGCTGCGGCCTGCCGCCGGGCTCCGGCCAGCAGGGTTTTGGCCTGGCGGGCATGCGCGAACGCGTGAAGGCGCTGGGCGGCACGCTGAACCTCTCCTGCACCCACGGGACGCGCGTCAGCGTCAGCCTGCCGCTACGGAGTTACCATGTTTAAAACCCCTGCCAGCGCCGCGCCGATTGGCGATAAAGCGGAAATCGACGCCCGCTACCGCTACTGGCGTCGCCATATCCTGATGACCATCTGGCTCGGCTACGCGCTGTTCTACTTCACCCGCAAAAGCTTCAACGCCGCCGCGCCGGAAATCCTCGCCAGCGGCGTGATGACGCGCACCGATATCGGCCTGCTGGCGACGCTGTTTTACATCACCTACGGCCTGTCGAAGTTCTTCTCCGGCATCGTCAGCGACCGCTCCAACGCGCGCTATTTCATGGGCGTTGGGCTGATCGCCACCGGGGTGGTGAATATCCTGTTTGGCTTCTCGACGTCGCTTTGGGCCTTTGCCCTGCTGTGGGCGCTGAACGCCTTTTTCCAGGGCTGGGGCGCGCCGGTCTGCGCCCGCCTGCTCACCGCCTGGTATTCGCGCAACGAGCGCGGCGGCTGGTGGGCAATCTGGAACACCGCGCATAACGTCGGCGGGGCGCTGATTCCGATGGTGGTGGGGGCGGCGGCGCTGCACTACGGCTGGCGCGCGGGGATGATGATTGCCGGTGGCCTGGCGATAATTGCCGGGCTGTTTCTCTGCTGGCGCCTGCGCGACCGGCCGCAAACCGTCGGCCTGCCTGCGGTGGGCGACTGGCGGCACGACGAAATGGAGATTGCCCAGCAGCAGGAGGGCGCGGGGCTGACCCGCAGGGAGATCCTCACCAAATACGTGCTGAAAAACCCGTACATCTGGCTGCTGTCGCTCTGCTACGTGCTGGTCTACGTGGTGCGCGCGGCGATCAACGACTGGGGCAACCTGTACATGTCCGAGACGCTCGGCGTGGATCTGGTGACCGCCAACTCGGCGGTGACGATGTTCGAACTGGGCGGGTTTATCGGCGCGCTGGTGGCGGGCTGGGGTTCGGACAAGCTGTTCAACGGCAACCGTGGTCCGATGAACCTGATTTTCGCCGCCGGGATTTTGCTCTCCGTCGGCTCGCTGTGGCTGATGCCGTTCGCCAGCTACGTGATGCAGGCGGCGTGCTTCTTCACCACCGGCTTCTTCGTGTTTGGCCCGCAGATGCTGATCGGCATGGCGGCGGCAGAGTGTTCGCACAAAGAGGCGGCAGGCGCGGCGACGGGCTTTGTCGGGCTGTTTGCCTACCTCGGCGCATCGCTCTCCGGCTGGCCGCTGGCGCGGGTGATCGACGTCTGGCACTGGAGCGGTTTCTTCGCGGTGATCGCCATCGCGGCGGGGATTTCCGCGCTGCTGCTGCTGCCCTTCCTGCACGCGCAGGCCCCGCGCGAGGTGAGCGAAGCGTGATGCGTCTCACCTTTTCGCCCCGAGTGGCGCAAAACCAGGAAATTTTCCCGGTTTTACCTGGACGCTGTCTCAGGCATCTCTCCCGGCTGATTTTTACAATGCCTGCCATTCGCAGGTAAAAATCAGCTCAGGAGCAAACCATGCTGGCCTTCCTCAACCAGGTGCGCAAGCCGACCCTGGATCTGCCGCTCGACGTGCGGCGCAAGATGTGGTTCAAACCGTTCATGCAGTCCTATCTGGTGGTCTTCATCGGCTACCTGACCATGTACCTGATCCGCAAAAACTTTAACATCGCGCAGAACGACATGATCTCAACCTACGGGCTGAGCATGACGCAGCTGGGGATGATTGGCCTGGGCTTCTCCATCACCTACGGCGTGGGTAAAACCGTCGTTTCCTACTACGCGGACGGCAAAAACACCAAGCAGTTCCTGCCGTTTATGCTGATCCTCTCCGCCATCTGTATGCTCGGCTTCAGCGCCAGCATGGGCGCGGGCTCCGTCAGCCTGTTCATGATGATCGCCTTCTACGCCCTGAGCGGCTTCTTCCAGAGTACCGGCGGGTCGTGCAGCTATTCCACCATCACCAAATGGACCCCGCGCCGCAAGCGTGGTTCGTACCTCGGCATGTGGAACATCTCCCATAACCTCGGCGGGGCGGGTGCGGCAGGCGTGGCGCTGTTTGGCGCAAACTACCTGTTCGACGGCCACGTGATCGGCATGTTTATCTTCCCGTCGATTATCGCCCTGATTGTCGGCTTTATCGGCCTGCGCTACGGCAGCGACTCCCCGGAATCTTACGGCCTCGGCAAAGCCGAAGAGCTGTTCGGCGAGGAGATCAGCGAAGAGGACAAAGAGACCGAAGAAAACGAGATGTCCAAATGGCAGATCTTTGTTGAGTACGTGCTGAAAAACAAAGTGATCTGGCTGCTGTGCTTCTCAAACATCTTCCTCTACGTGGTGCGTATTGGTATTGACCAGTGGTCGACCGTATATGCCTTCCAGGAGCTGAAGCTCTCTAAAGAAGTGGCGATTCAGGGCTTCACTCTGTTCGAAGTGGGCGCCCTGGTCGGCACCCTGCTGTGGGGCTGGCTCTCGGATCTCGCCAACGGTCGTCGTGCGCTGGTGGCCTGCGTCGCGCTGGCGCTGATTATCGCCACGCTCGGCGTCTACCAGCACGCCAGTAACCAGTACATTTACCTGGCGTCCCTGTTCGCGCTCGGCTTCCTGGTGTTTGGTCCACAGCTGCTGATCGGCGTGGCGGCAGTCGGCTTCGTACCGAAAAAAGCGATCGGCGCCGCCGATGGGATTAAAGGCACCTTCGCCTACCTGATCGGCGACAGCTTTGCCAAGCTTGGCTTAGGTATGATTGCCGACGGCACGCCAATTTTCGGCCTTACCGGCTGGGCGGGCACCTTCGCGGCGCTGGATGCGGCGGCCATCGGCTGTATCATCCTGATGGCGATGGTCGCGGTGCTGGAAGAACGTAAAATTCGCCGTGAGAATCGCGCGCAGAAATTAAAAACAGCCTGAGTATGCAGGTAACTTCTTTGCCCGGTGTGTGATGCCGGGCTTTTTTATGCCTGTCGCTGTCGACGCCGTGTGTTTCCCGCTATGATGAGCGGCAATTCATAGGAGAACGCATGGTCTGGATAATGCTGGCAACGCTTGCCGTGGTGTTTGTGGTGGGATTTCGCGTCCTGACCTCAGATTCCCGCCGCGCCATCAAACGTTTGAGCGAGCGTCTGGGGATCACCCCGATGCCGGTCGAGTCGATGATCGACCAGTTCGGTAAAACGCCCGGCAATGAGTTTATCCGCTACCTTGAGCGACCCGACGAGGCGCATCTGCAAAACGCTGCGCAGGTGCTGCTGATCTGGCAGGTTTGCATCGTCGACGGCAGCGAGGAGAACCTGCACGCCTGGCACCGCATGCTGCGTAAAGCCCGCCTTGCCGCACCCATTACCGATGCGCAAATTCGTCTGGCGCTTGGCTTCATGCGCGAGATGGAGCCCGATCCGCAGGAGCTAAACGCTTTCCAGCTTCGCTATAACCAGCTCTTCCTGCCGGAAGAGGGCGTGTTTTACCTGCACTGATCCCCTGTAAAAAACGACAAAAGTTGTCAAATCGTTAAATCCGTCACACTTTTGATGATAAACTGCGCGACTTTTCCGCACGTTTTTATCTTCAGGTGACGCCATGACAGAACATATCCAGCCCACGACCAGACCGCAGACCAAAGAGGTTTCTCGCCCCAACTGGTCGGCCGTTTTCGCCGTGGCGTTCTGCGTCGCCTGCCTGATTACCGTTGAGTTTCTGCCGGTGAGCCTGCTGACGCCGATGGCGCAGGATTTGGGCATTTCTGAGGGCGTGGCGGGGCAGTCCGTCACCGTTACCGCCTTCGTGGCGATGTTCGCCAGCCTGTTTATCACCCAGGTGATTGGCACCATCGACCGCCGCAAGGTGGTCATTCTGTTCAGCGTGCTGCTGACGCTCTCCTGCCTGCTGGTCTCCTTCGCGGAAAGCTTCACCCTGCTGCTGCTGGGGCGCGCCTGCCTGGGGCTGGGATTAGGCGGTTTCTGGGCGATGTCGGCCTCGCTCACGATGCGCCTGGTGCCCGCGCGGACGGTGCCAAAAGCGCTTTCCGTTATCTTCGGTGCGGTCTCTATCGCGCTGGTGATTGCCGCGCCGCTCGGCAGCTTCCTCGGCGGGATTATCGGCTGGCGTAACGTCTTCAACGCCGCGGCGGTGATGGGCCTGCTCTGCATCATTTGGGTGTGGAAAGCGCTACCGTCGCTACCGGGCGAAGCGGCGCACCACAAACAGAACATGTTCGCGCTGCTGAAGCGCCCCGGCGTGCTGGCGGGGATGACCGCTATCTTTATGTCCTTTGCCGGGCAGTTTGCCTTCTTTACCTATATCCGCCCGGTGTTTATGACCATGGCGGGCTTTGACGTGGACGGCCTGACGCTGGTGCTGCTGAGCTTTGGTATCGCCAGCTTTGTCGGCACCTCGCTGTCTTCCCAGTTCCTGAAACGCTCCCTGAAGGTGGCGCTGGCGGGTGCGCCGCTGGTGCTGGCAGCGAGCGCGGCGGTGCTGGTGCTGTGGGGCAGCGATAAGTGGGTGGCGTCTGCCATCGCGATTATCTGGGGGTTGGCCTTTGCGCTGGTACCGGTGGGCTGGTCGACGTGGATCACCCGCACGCTGGCCGATCAGGCGGAAAAAGCCGGGTCGATTCAGGTGGCGGTGATCCAGCTGGCGAACACCTGCGGCGCGGCCATTGGCGGCGTGGCGCTCGACCATTTGGGGCTGACGTCACCGCTGGTGATCTCCGGCACGCTGATGCTGCTGACCGCGCTGCTGGTGGCGGGGAAGGTGAAGGCGAAGTAGTGTTTTTCTCCCTCTCCCGTGGGAGAGGGTTGGGGTGAGGACATCAGGCTACGCCGATGTCTGAACCCGTCTTCTCGAATCCATTGAAATCAACACTACCGACGACACAATCAATAGCGTCCCCAGCCAGTCCGGCAGGGTGAACGCCACTCCCAGCAACACCACCGACAGCAGCGCGCTGCTCAAGGGTTCGGCGCAGCTCAGAATGCTCGCCTTCGGCCCGCCGATCATCTGTGCACCTTTCAGATACAGGCTGAACGTTAGCGCCGTGCCAATCACCACCAGATAGAAAAACGCCAGCAGCAGGCTGCCGTCAATCACAAAGGTGGTCCCGCGTCCGGCGTAGAACGGCGTCAGCATTAGCCCGGCGATCAACATGCTCCAGCCGACAATCGGCAGCGTGCCGTAGCGGGCGATCAGCGTTGACGGATACGTCGTGTAAAACGCGGCGGCAAACGCCGATGCGATGCCGAAGAACAGCGCGGCAGGCGAGATGGAGAGCGAGGTTGGGTCGCCGTGGGTGACCAGCAGAAACGTACCGACAAGCGACGTCATGATGGCCGACAGCACAAACACGCCGGGACGCTTTTTCCGCGCCAGGGCGAACCACGCCACAATGATGGTCGGCGAGAGAAACTGCAGCACGGTAGCGGTGGCTGCGTTGGATTTCTCAATCGTCAGCAGGAAGGTGAGCTGCACGGTGAGCGCGCCGACGAGTGAGAAAATCAGCAGGCTGAGGGCGTCTTTGCGATGTTTGATGACCGAGAAAATCTTGTCGCCGTGCACGAAAGAAAGCGTCAGCAGGATCACGCCGGTAAACAGCAGGCGAACCATGGTCAGGTAAGGCGAAGAAATGTGGCTTTTCTCCATGATGTACTGCGCGCAAACGCCGGAACTGCCCCATAAAACGGCGGCGATCAGGACGTTTAGCATCCCTTTACGTGTGGAACCCATGTTCTCCCCTGCGATGTTGTCGTTAATTCGGTCAACAGCATAGCATGGTTGCGTGCGGCCTGATGCCCTCACCCCGGCCCTCTCCCACGTGGAGAGGGGGCAAAACTAAAAACGGCAACTCTCGTTGCCGTTTTGCTTCTACCTTGCCTAGAACCACGCCTCCCACATCGCGCCGACGTTGAAGTCGTCGAGCGTTTCGTCTTTGGTGTTGTTCACGCGCGCGGTGCGTTCGTTATCCACTTTGCCGCCGGTCACGTAGAAGCGCAGCATCGGGCGGAACTCCGGCCCCATGGCGATAGACATGTTCTGCGACAGGGTCAGCTTCCAGCCCTTGTTGTCGCCACCGTTGTCGTAATCCACGTGCTGCCAGCCCGCTTCCAGCCAGGTGGAGTGAACGTCGTTCCACCAGTGCATCGGTCGCACGATGGCGTTGTAGTTCTTGCGGTTGTCGGTCTTATCGCGGCTGTTGTCGTAGTCGTGGAAGGCGAGGATGTACTCCACCTGCGTCGCCTGGGTGAATTTGTACAGCCCTTCGAAGCTGGCGTAGACCGTGGTCAGATCCTCGGTTTTGTTGAACACGCTGTTGTCCGCGTTATCGGAGTAGCGGGCGATCACCTTGTTCACGCCGCTGTCGTTGGTGTGGCTCAGCACCACGCCGCCCTGCCACGCGTTCAGACGCTCGTCGCTCTCCACCGCCTTGGAGTCAAAGCCGTAGTTGGCGTACAGCTCCATGTCGATCGGGCCGAGCTTCATGCCGTGGATTTTTGAGGTCGCGGCGTAGTTGCCTTTGTCGCCCGTGCCGGAACCGCCGGTACAGGTGATGCGCGACGGGTTGGCTTCATCTTCCATCACTTCCGGGCTACAGGATTCCACCGCCGCCACGGCGGCGACGTCAAACTGCACGCCGCCGATGTCGAAGTTCTTCACCCCGGCGCCCTGGCCGTCGTGGTTCATCCAGAAGTAATCGTTGATGCCCTGCTGCGGACGCTGGTGGAAGTCACGGCCTGCCCAGAAATAGGCGTTCGGGTTGGAGGCCATAATGTTGGTCACCCCCGCGTAGGCTTTTTTCAGGTTAACTTCGTCGCCCCAGTGATCGATCATCACGTTAACGTCCCAGATGGCGCCGTTTTCACCCTTGAAGGCCTTGGAGAGCTGGAATTCCCCGCCGTTGCCTTCGTTGCCCAGACGACCAATGGCGGACGCGCCGTTGTACGAGCCGTCCACCGCCACGTATTTCTGATCGGCAGCCTGGAAGTGCGCGCCGTAGCGGGCGTAGCCGGTAAATTTAATTCCGAACGGGATCGCCATGTCCGGAGATTTCGCCGCGCTTTGCGGCTCGGTCACCACGTCCGCTTTTTTCGCGACCGCCGCATCCATTTTAGCCTGACGTTCGGCCAGGGCTTTATCCACCGCTTTCGCCACAATGGCGTCGATTTGCTCCTGGGTGAATTCCTGTGCGAGCACGGAAATTGGGCAAAGCGCGGCGATAACCGCCATGGTTAATGGAAGTTTTTTAATCGTATTCATGGTTATCTCAATATAGTTTAATTTTATTCAGACAATAACCATCCCGCTCCGATCTGACAGAGTATGTCGCTATCATCAGAACAAGTGGATCTCTATTTAGGGTACAGAGGTATTACAATAATTATTTCGCCATAGACTATCTCTGATATAAATGAATAATTTCTTCGGACAGTTCACGCGCTAATAAGGAGTTCATTAAATGATCCTGCGCGTGCACCATAATTAACGTCATCGGCTGGCGGCCTTCGCCCGCATCCTGCTCGATCAGTTTGGTCTGCATCTTGTGCGCCTGGCGCGCGTAGCCGTCGGCTTCGCGCAGCAGGCTTTTGGCTTCGTCAATGTTGCCCTGACGCGCCGCGTGCAGCGCTTCAAAGCACAGGCTGCGGGACTGTCCGGCATTGACGATAATTTCCATTACGGCTTCTTCTAATGCGATCATCATCATTACTCTTTTTCAAAACTATTATTTAACGCGGTGGCGGCAAACCACTCTCCGCTTTTCTTAATGGTGCGTTTCTGCGTCTCTAAATCGAGCTGGATAAATCCGTAGCGATTTTTATACGCGTTGCACCACGACCAGTTATCAATAAACGTCCACATATGGTAGCCGAGACAATTGCACCCTTCGCTAATACCCTTATGCAGCCAGGCTAAATGTTCGGAAATAAACTCGATGCGGTATTGATCGTTAATCTGGCCATTTTCAATAAAACGCTGCTCGTTTTCGACGCCCATGCCGTTTTCAGAAATAAAGCAGCGTGGGTTGCCGTAATTGTCGCGCAGGTTGACCAGAATATCGTAAATACCCGGCTCGTAGATTTCCCAGCCGCGGTACGGGTTCATCTTGCGGCCCGGCATCTCGTAATTATCGAAGAACCACTCCGGCATAAACGGCGCCTGCGGGTTCACCGCGCTGTCGCGACACTTCACGCGACGCGGCTGATAGTAGTTCACGCCGAGCAGGTCGATTTTCCCTTCCGCAATCAGGAAGCCGTCTTCCGGTTTACAGGCGGGTAATTGATCGCAGGATTTCAGCAGCGCTACGAGATCTGCCGGGTATTCGCCGCGCAGGACCGGGTCAAGGAAGCTGCGGTTAAACATCAGATCCGCGATGTGCGCCGCCTTCACGTCTGCCGGGTTCTGCGAGCGCGGGTACGACGGCGTCAGGTTTAGCACGATGCCAATCTCCCCCGCGTAATGCCCGGCGCGGTAGGCCTGAACCGCCTTCGCATGGGCCAGCACGGTGTGATACGCCACGGTGGCTGCCCGACGAAAATCCACCACGTTCGGGTAGTGGAAATCGTAGAGATAACCGCCTTCCACCGGCACGATCGGCTCGTTGAAGGTAAACCAGTGCAGCACGCGATCGCCGAACAGCTCAAAGCAAATCTGCGCATAGCGGGCGTAGGCATCCACCACGTCGCGGTTTTCCCAGCCGCCGATCTCCTGCATCGCCATCGGCATGTCGAAATGGAACAGGGTCATAAACGGCGTGATGCCCTGTTCATTCAGCTCATCAATGACCTGATTGTAAAAATCGACCGCTTCCGGGTTCACTTCACCGATACCGTCGGGGATCAGGCGCGCCCAGCTAATCGAGGTGCGAAAGCTGTTGTGGTTCAGCTGCTTTAACAGCTGAATATCCGTTTTCCAGTGCTGATAAAACGTGGAGGTCTGCTGCGGCCCCACGCCGTTGTGAAAACGGTTCGGCTCGCGGGCAAACCAGTAATCCCACGTGGTTTCCCCCTCTCTTGCCCCTTCGGTCTGTAGAGCGGAGCTTGCGCTGCCCCACCAGAAGTTATCGGGAAATGCGTATTTCATGACTCTTCCTCTTTGACTCAATTGCTGGCGGTCTCGGCGGCGCCGACGGTTGCCTGGGCCTTCTGCTCTTCGTTTTTGATGAGCGTACGCTCATAGGCGCGCAGGAACGGCAGGTACATCAGCGCGGACATCACCATACAGACCAGGCACATCACCACCGGGCTCAGCGCCCAGTTTGCCGCCCACGAGGCGCCAATCGGTGCAGGGGTGGTCCACGGGGTTAACGAGACGACCTGCGCCAACCAGCCGAGTTTGGTTGCCGCGTACGCCAGGCAGGCGTTGACCAGCGGAACGAACACGAACGGGATAAACAGCATCGGGTTCATGATGATCGGCGCGCCGAACAGAATCGGTTCGTTGATGTTGAAGAAGCTTGGCACCACGCCCATTTTGCCGATGGTGCGCAGGTGGGTAACGCGGCTGCGCAGCAGCAGGAACGCCAGCGGCAGCGTGGAGCCTACGCCGCCAATCAGCAGGTAGTGATCCCAGAAGCCCTGGAGGTAAACGTGCGGCAGTGCCGCGCCGGCCGCCAGCGCCGCCTGATTTGCGGAGAGGTTCGCCATCCAGAACGGGTTCATGATGCCGGTGACGATCAGCGAGCCGTGAATACCGGCGAACCAGAAGATCTGACACAGCAGCACGGAGAGCAGAATGGCGGGCAGGGAGTCAGACGCGGACACCAGCGGCTCCAGCAGGTGCATGATCGCCTGCGGTATGATCATTCCGGTCTGCGCTTCGATGAACAGGTTCAGCGGGTGCAGCGTGCCGATCACCACCATCACCGGGATCAGGATTTCAAACGAGCGCGCCACGCCGGTTGGTACTTCCTTCGGCAGGCGAATGGTCACGTTGTTCTGCTTCAGCCACGCGTAAACGCGGGTGGCGTAAATGGCGGTGATCAGCGCGGTGAAGATGCCCTGACCGGAGAGATACTGGGTCGAAATTTTGCCGTCGGCATAGGGTGCGGCGACCAGCAGGAAGGCCATAAAGGCCAGCAGGCCGGACATCACCGGGTCGAGGTTGAACTGACGCCCCAGGCTCGCCCCAATTCCCACCGAAATGAAGAAGGTCATCACGCCCATGCTGAGGTTAAACGGCAGCATCAGCTGTTCGCGATAGGTCTGGGAGAAATCCAGCCAGCCGCGGGCAAAGCTGTTGGTGGTATCCGCCGAGAAAGGCGGGAAGATGAACACCAGCATAAACGAGCCGATGATCATAAACGGCAGCGCGGCGGTAAAGCCGTCGCGGATGGCAATCACATACTTTTGCTGGCCCAGCTTTGCGGCCAGCGGGGTAATTGACTGCTCAATCACCGCGACCATGGATTGATATAACGAACTCATGTGAACACCTTTTAGTGTGCCGCTTCGATGAGCGACAGAGCATAGTCCAGTACTTTATCGCCACGCTGCATGCCGTAGTCCATCATATCGATGGGCTGCACCGGAATGCCTTTCGTAGCCGCCTTGTCTGAGAGTGTCTTTAACATGTATTTCACTTGCGGTCCGAGAAGGACAACCTGGTATTGCGGAAACTGCGTATCAAATTCGGAAACACCGTACGCATCAATCTTCACCGGCAAACCACGTTCTTTCGCGACATCGACCATTTTGCTGACCAACAGGCTGGTGGACATCCCGGCAGAGCAGCACAGCATAATCTTGAACATCGACAACCATCCTCTAAATGTAAAAAGTTATTGCGAGGTTGATTGGACATTATACGGAAACCGGTTTCCATTCATAAAAGACAGAAGTGTGACAACCATCAAGATCCCTTACTTATGAGGCTAATTAACCGGATGTAGGTCACATAATTTGGCTGTTTTGACATCATTTTGAGTGGAAACGGAAAATCGGTTTCCATGGAAAACGGAAACGGATATACTCCGTTCTGGCTATAATGTGAGCCGAAGCGGTGATGGAATTTGCAGGCGCGAGGTAAGCCTGCCAGGGGAAAGAGATGTCGACAATCAATGATGTATCACGTCTTGCCGGGGTGTCTAAAGCCACGGTATCGCGAGTGTTGAGCGGGTCGCGTGGCGTTAAGGAAGCCAGCCGTCAGGCCGTTCTGAAGGCCGTGGATGAGCTGAACTATCGTCCCAACGTGATTGCCCAGTCGCTGCTGAGCCAGTCGACGGGCTGCATTGGAGTCATTTGCGCGCAGGAAAATATTAACCAGACCACCGGTTATCTCTACGCGCTGGAAAAACAGCTCAGCCAGCATCAAAAACACCTCCTGCTGCGCTTCGCGCACAGCAAAGCGGAAGTGATGCACGCCCTTGAAGAACTCTCCTGCGGGCTTTGCGATGATATCCTGGTGATTGGCGCCCGTTTCCCGCTGGACGTGGAGATGGACAACGTCATTCTGGTGGACTGCATGGAGTCTGATAACTCCAACTGCATCCAGTTCGATCACGCCTTTGCCGCCGAAACCGCCTGTAACTACCTCACCAGCCAGGGGCGTCGCCAGATTGCGCTGATCCACCCCCACGGCAGCGGTTTTGCCGACCAGGTGCTGCTTGGCTACAAGCACGCGCTGGAGAAAAATTTCCTGCCCTTTAATCGCAGCCTGGTCTTTATGGACGCGACTTCTTCATCCGTTGCGCTGCAGGAGCTGCTTAACAACGCCAGCACCCTGAATTTCAACGCGCTGCTGGTGGCGGACGAGCAGGAAGCCCAGCGGGTGATCCCGCAGCTGCAGGCGTTTAATAAATCGGTGCCGGACGACATCATGGTCTTCAGCCTGGCCGGATCGCTGCACCTGCCGGGCATTCCGGTGATCCCAGCAATTGAATATTCCATGGACGCGATGGCGGCGCGCATTGTGAGCTGGCTGACGGAGAAAACGCAGATGCTCGGGTCCTATGTTCTGCGCGGGGATCTCATCATTCCGGATATGCGGAAGCGTTAAACATGTTGTGTAGGCCGGGTAAGGCGCAGCCGCCACCCGGCGAGAAGCACGTTTCCAGCTCTCAATAATCTTCCATACAATCCACCTGACCAATCGCTCCCCAGTAGGCATCCAGGTTGTCGCGCTTCACGGCGGTGATGGCATTTTTAATCAGCAGCTGATTGGCCTCGGACGACAAAATCATCTCCTGCCAGGCTTTATCGCTCTGCTTTTTCTGTGGCGTACAGGTTTTCTTAATATCTTTAAGGACCTGCTGCTTTATTTGCGCCTCTTTCGCGGGGTCATCCTTTTCCTGAGCATGGACAAACGCGGCGAAGAGCAGACAAACCAGCAGGCAGACCAGGTGCGCAGCTTTCATCAACAACCCCCTTTAGAAGTCACATGCTTCCCATGAAATATATCGTTACATTCAGTGTAGCGACGCCAGCCGAAAGTATGAATTTTCTCTTCACCGCCTGTCATGAACTTCCCGGCAAGCGCTACTGAAGACCGCCCCCCAGCGACTGCCACAGCGTGATGCGGTTTTCCAGGTCGGTTTGCTGCAGCGCGATCAGCGATTCCTGCGCCGACCACAGCGACCGCTGCGCGGTCAGTACCGTCAGATAATCCCCCGCGCCCGCCTTATAGCTGCGCGTTGCCACGTCCAGCGTTTTTTGCTCCGCCGCGACGTATTCGCGCTGGGCGTCGAGCTGCTCGCTCAGGGTTTCACGCCGCGCCAGCGCGTCGGCCACGTCCTTAAACGCGCTCTGGATGGCTTTCTCGTAGGTGGCGATCAGCCCCTTCTTCTCCGCTTCCGCGTAGCGCAGCTGCGCCAGGTTGTTTCCGCCGCTAAACAGCGGCAGGGTGATGGACGGCGCAAACGACCAAACCTTCATCCCGTGGCTGAACAGGGAGGAGAGCGAGTCGCTGCCGACGCCCGCGCTGGCGGTGAGTGAAATGGTCGGGAAGAAGTTGGCGCGCGCCGCGCCGATGTTGGCGTTGGCGCTCAGCAGGTTATGCTCGGCCTCCTGAATGTCCGGGCGGCGCAGCAGAGCGCTGGAGCTGACGCCCGCCGGGATCAGCGTGATGGCGTTGTCGCTCAGGCTCTCCAGCGTGCCGGGCAGTAGGTTGTCCGGCACCGTATCGCCCGCCAGCAGATTGAGGGCATTTTTGTCCTGCATCACCAAAGTCCGATAGCTCGCGACGCTGGCGCGCGCCTGCTGATACACCGCCATTGCCGAGCTGACATCCGTGGCGGCCGCCACGCCAACGTCCTGCTGGCGCTTCACAATCTTCAGCGAATTCGCCGCGCTCTCCATCGTGGATTTCGCCAGCGCCAGGTTGCTGTTATCCGCCGCCAGCGTCACCCAGGCCGTGGTCAGCTCGCTGACCATCGTCAGGCGCGTGTTCTGCGCGGTGAACTCGCTGGCAAGCCAGGTTTCACGCGCGGCGCGGGAGAGGCTCTGGTTGCGGCCAAACAGATCCAGCTCGAAGCTGGAGACCGCGCCGTTGGCTTCATCGCTTGTCGCGACGCCGCTTGCCAGCGTGCGGCTGCGGGTGTGGCTCAGCTCCGCGTCCACCGTCGGGAACAGGGACGAGCGCGTTTCACCGTACTGGGCGCGGGCGGCGTCGATATCAGCAATCGCTTTTTGCACGTCGCGGTTGCTGTTAAGCGCCATCGTCACCACGCTTTTCAGCCGCGCATCGTTCATCACCTGCTGCCACTGGCTCACCACGGCGGTGGCTTCGCCGTGCGCGCCGGGCAAGGTTGCCGGGACGGGTGCGTCCGGGCGTTGCCAGGTTGGATCTAACGACACACAGCCCGCGCTCAGCAGGGCTAACGCTAAAATAGATACACGAAACATTATGACCTCCGGTTTGCGTGCTTACCGGAGAACAGACGTTTCACCAGTACAAAGAATAAGGGGACGAAGAAGATCGCCAGCAGCGTCGCGGCCAGCGTTCCGCCGATAATGCCGGTACCAATTGCCACGCGGCTGTTGGCGCCTGCACCGGTTGCCACGGCCAGCGGCGTAACCCCTGCGATAAACGCCAGCGAGGTCATGATGATCGGCCGCAGACGCGTCTGGGCGGCACGCAGTGCGGCGCGCGTCAGAGAGTACCCTTCAGCGACTTTGGCTTCGGCAAACTCGACAATCAGGATGGCGTTCTTCGACGACAGGCCGATGGTGGTGAGCAGCGCCACCTGGAAATAGACGTCGTTGTTCAGGCCGCGCAGGGAGGCGGCGACGGCCGCGCCCAGCACGCCAAGCGGGATCACCAGGATGACCGAAATCGGCACCGACCAGCTCTCATACAGCGCCGCCAGGCACAGGAACACGACGAGGATGGAGAGGGCATACAGGCTCATCGCCTGACCGCTCGCCAGTTTTTCCTGCAACGACAAACCGCTCCACGCCCAGGTGCTGCCGGACGGCAGGCTGTTTGCCAGCTGCTCCATTTTGCTCATCGCCGTGCCGGAGCTGGCGCCGCTGGCGTTTTCGCCCTGTATCTCATACGCCGCCGAGCCGTTGTAGCGCACCAGGCTTTCCGGGCCGTACTCCCAGCGGGTGGTGGCGAAGGCGGAGAACGGCGTCATGGTGCTGTCGCTGCCGCGCACAAACCATTTGTTGAGATCCGACGGTACGGCGCGGGTGTCGCTGTCGCCCTGGATGTAGACCTTTTTCACGCGGCCGCGATCGATAAAATCGTTCACGTAGGTCCCGCCCCAGGCGCTGGAGAGGGTGTCGGTAACGTCACTCAGGGACAGCCCCAGCGACACGGCCTTGTTGTTATCGATATCCACCTGAAGCTGCGGCATCTGCGGCAGATCGTTGGCGCGCACGGCGTGCAGCGAGCTGTCCTGATTGGCCTCGCCAATCAGCTGGTTACGCAGCTTCAGCAGCGCGTCGCGGTCGGTGCCGCCGCTGGCCATCAGCTCAAAGGTAAAGCCGTTGCTCTGGCCCAGACCGTCCACCGCCGGCGGCGTCATGGCAAAGATGGTCGCATCGCGGATGGTGCTCAGCTCCTGCGTGGCGCGCAGGGCAATGGCCTGTGCGGTGTTTGCATCGCCTTTACGTTCGGACCAGTTTTTCAGGGAGACAAACGCCATCCCGGCGTTCTGGCCGCTGCCGCTAAAGCTGAAGCCTTCAATGGTGAAGATAACGTTGGTGTTGGCTTTCTCTTTCGTGAGGAACCACTCGCGCACCTGGCGGCTGACTTCGGCGGTACGTACCGTCGTTGCGCCCGCTGGCAGGGTGTACTGCACCATGATTTCGCCCTGATCTTCCGTTGGCAGGAAGCTGCCCGGCAGCTTAAGCATGGCGAAGCCCATCGCGCCGCAGAGCAGGGCATAGATAACCAGCATGCCGCCGGAACGGCGCAGGGCGCGCAGCACCTTGTTCTGATAGCCGCGCTCGGTCCTGCTGTAGAAGCGGTTAAACGCGCCGAAGAAGCCCTTTTTGTGCGGCGCCGTGTGGCTCAGAATCGAGCCGCAGAGCGCGGGCGTCAGGGTCAACGCCACCACCACGGAGAGGAACATTGCCGAAATGATGGTGACCGAGAACTGACGGTAAATCACCCCGGTGGAGCCGCCGAAGAAGGCCATCGGCAGGAATACGGCAGAAAGCACCAGCGCAATGGCAACCAGCGCGCCGGAGATTTCGCCCATCGATTTTTCGGTGGCTTCCCGCGCGGGCAGGCCTTCGTCGCGCATAATACGCTCGACGTTTTCCACCACCACGATGGCGTCATCCACCAAAAGCCCGATCGCCAGCACCATTGCAAACAGCGTCAGGGTATTGATGGAGTAGCCGAACAGCGCCAGCACGCCAAACGTGCCCAGCAGAACCACCGGTACCGCCAGCGCCGGGATCAGCGTCGCGCGGATGTTTTGCAGGAACAGGTACATCACCACCACCACGAGGATAATGGCTTCGAACAGGGTCTGAATCACGTCCTCAACGGAGATCTTGATGAACTCGGTGCTGTCTTTCGGGTAGGCCACGTCGTAGCCTTCCGGCATCGACTTTTTGAACTCGGCGATTTTATCTTTCACCGCCGTGGCGGTGTTGAGCGCGTTCGCGCCCGGTGAAAGCATCACCGCCATACCCGCCGCCGGGTGGCCGTTGAGCTTCGCGGTGGCGGTATAATCTTCGCTGCCCATCTCCACGCGGGCGACGTCGCTGATGCGCACGATAGCGCCGCTGGACTGGCTCTTCACGATGATGTTTTTAAACTGATCGACCGTCTGCAGGCGCGACTGGGCGCGGACGGTGGCGGTGAGTTGCTGGGCGTTTGACGAGGGCAGCGCGCCGATTTTACCGGCGGAAACCTGCACGTTCTGCGCTTCAATCGCGCTCTGCACGTCGGACGGCATCAGCGAGTAGGACGCCAGCTTCGCCGGGTCAAGCCAGATGCGCATCGCGTATTCCGCCCCGAACACCTGCAGGCTACCGACGCCCTCCACGCGCGCCAGCGGGTCCTGCATATTGCTCACCAGCCAGTCGGCGATATCCGAGCTGCTGGCGGCGTCGGTTTTGTCGTACACGCCCATGATCAGCAGGAAGTTGCTCTGCGATTTCTCGACGGTAATGCCGGACTGCTGCACCTCGGTCGGCAGGCGCGATTCCGCCTGCTGAACTTTGTTCTGCACTTGCACCTGGGCGGTGTCCGGGTCGGTTCCCTGCTCGAAGGTGACGGTAATGCTCACCGACCCGTCCGAGCTGCTGGTGGAGGTGAAGTAGAGCAGGTTATCCAGGCCGGTCAGCTGCTGCTCGATCACCTGCGTCACGCTGTTTTCCAGCGTCTGCGCGGAGGCACCGGTGTAGGTGGCGGAGATTTTGATCGACGGCGGGGCGACGTCCGGGTACTGAGCGACCGGCAGCGTGCGGATCGCCAGCATCCCGGCGAGCATGATAAGAATGGCGATAACCCAGGCAAAGACCGGGCGACGCACGAAGAAGCGGGAAAACATCAGGCTTTTCCTCCCGCAGCTTTCATCTCTTCGGCCTTCACTTCCTGCCCGGCGGTCACTTTGTCGGTACCTTCCACAATCAGCCTGTCGCCCGCCTTGAGGCCGCTCAGCACCAGCCATTTGTCGCCGTAGGTGTCGCCCGTCTCCAGCTGACGCTGCTCGACCTTATTGCTGGCATTCACCACCAGCGCGGTGGCGGTGCCTTTGGCATCGCGGGTGATGCCCTGCTGCGGGGCGAGGATCGCGTCGTTCATGATGCCTTCATCCACCCTGGCGCGAACGAACATCCCCGGCAGGAGCTGGTGCTGCGGGTTCGGGAAGACGGCGCGCAGCGTGACCGAGCCGGTTGATTCATCCACCGCCACTTCGGTTAACGCCAGACGGCCTTTCTCGCCGTAGGTGCTGCCGTCTTCAAGGATTAGCGACACGCTTAGCGTATCGCTATTGGTGGCAAGGGTTTGCCTGCGTAAACGCAGCAGATCGGCGCTGGAACGCGTGAGATCGACGTACATGCTGTCCAGTCCGCGAACGGTGGCGAGCGCGGTATCCTGCTGCGCGGTCACCAGCGCGCCGGGCGTGACGGAGGAGATGCCGATGCGTCCGGCAATCGGCGCGGTAACGGTGGTCCAGTTGAGGTTAATGCGCGCGCTCTCCTGCGCGGCCTTCTTTGACTCGACGCTGGCCTTGTCCTGCGCGCAGGTGGACTTCGCGTCCTCTGCGTCCTGGCGCGACACGCCGTCGTCTTTCACCAGCTGCGCATAGCGCTGGGCCTTCTGGCAGTCGGCCGCTACCAGCGCCTGAGCCTGCTTCAGCGCCGCGGCGGCTTCATCAAACGCCGCGCGGTAGCTGGAAGGGTCAATTTGATACAGCGCCTGCCCGGCTTTCACGGTATCGCCTTCGGTGAACAGCCGCTTCTGGATAATGCCGCCCACCTGCGGGCGCACTTCGGCGCTCATGGCGGCGGTGGTGCGCCCGGTCAGCTCGCTGACAACGGACACCGGCTGGCTCATGAGGGTGACAATCCCCACATCCGGAAGAGGACGCTGGGGAGCAGATGTTTGCGCATTATCGCACCCGGTCAGGAGAAATAATGCTGCGATGGAGGTTGTTATGTTTTTCATAATCTTTTTCCAGGGTGAACGACACCAGCCCCGTTAATGGCTTAACGGGGAGGAGGGCTATTTAAAGGCACAGCGATACCGCATCTCTGGCTGAGCCAGAAATGTAAAAAAGGGGAATTACTTATTCCCGCTAATTATTCATATGCGATTACTTCGCAGAGAAAAGCATATTTAAAATATCCTGATAAAGGGGTTCTAATTGTTCTGACGGGACTTTTAAGGGGGTTAATCGACGATAAATCGTCCCCTCAATCATCACGGCGGTAATCTCCACGCAGCAGCGAATATGCTCGTCGCTCAGGTGGGGAAACTGCTTTTTCAGGTGCGCGCAGGCGTTGGCGAACATGCGCGATTCGGCTTCGATCAGCATCGTCGCCACCTGCGGATTACGCGTGGCCTCAGCGGACATTTCCAGCATCAGCGCATCATCATCTTCGTTGAGGGTCTGTCGCCAGGCGAGCGCCTGCGGCATCCCTTCCACCAGGGTTTTACCCTGCATCTCCTCAATGCGCGAGTCGATGATGCGGCGGATCATCTCTTCGATAATCGCGTCTTTGTTGCTGAAATAACGGTAAATTTGCCCGACGCTGAGCTTCGCCTCGCTGGCGATCTGCGACATGCTGGCGGCGTGAAATCCGCTGGCGCGAAAGCAACGACGCGCGGCGGTGATGATTTCGTCCTGACGTTGTTTTTGTCGTTCTTCCAGTTTCGTACTCATCGTCGGCTACCGTGTAAAAGTGAGAATGATCGTTCTCAGTATACGTTTTGGGTGCGTATTGGAAAGGCCTTTTTTATTTAGATATTGAGGGAATGTTTCCGTATTTAAAAAATGGAGGGAATGAGGAGTTTTTGTGGAGGTTAAGCTGTGAGATATTCAGATTGCATAGAGAATAAGGAGAGAAAAATGCACCTGAGCATAACAAATAATGTAACGCCCGCTGAAAAAGAAGAGTTATTTGTGGGGTTAAGAGCCTATAACGGGCAATTTTTGGATATGGCGACCTTTAGCGGCGACATTGGCGTTTACGTACGAGACGATAAAGGCGTCATGCTCGGCGGGCTAATTGGGGTGCGTAAAGGCGACTGGCTGAATATCGACTATCTCTGGGTCTGCGAGACCGTGCGCGGATCCGGCGTGGGCAGCCAGCTCATCAAAACGGCCGAAGAGGAAGCCAGACGCAAAGGCTGCAAGCACGCGCTGGTCGATACCGCCAGCTTCCAGGCGCGCCCGTTCTATGAAAAACAGGGGTACCAGCTGCAAATGTCTTTGCAGGATTATCCTTATCCGGGCATGCAGCGGCATTATCTGGCGAAAGCGCTTTAAGCCCCGGATCTGTAGGCCGGGTAAGCGCAGCGCCACCCGGCAAAACCCGCATATAACTTATCCTTCTTATTGATTCTTTTTCGGTTTTTATTTCACCGCCTCGTTGTCGATATAGTCACTACAACATTTAGCAAAAGGAACTGTCTTGTGAAACGTCGATTGGGTGCTCTGGTACTTGCTGGCCTGCTGCTGGCAGGGTGCGATCAAAGTGGCAGCGATGCCAAACACATTAAAGTGGGCGTCATCAACGGCGCTGAACAGGACGTGGCGGAAGTCGCCAAAAAGGTGGCAAAAGAGAAATATGGCCTGGACGTGGAGCTGGTCGGCTTCAGCGGCTCGCTGTTGCCCAACGATGCCACCAACCAGGGAGAACTGGATGCCAACGTCTTCCAGCATCGCCCGTTCCTCGCTGAGGATAACAAGGCGCATAACTACAAGCTGGTGGCCGTGGCGAACACCTTTGTTTTTCCGATGGCCGGCTATTCCCGCAAAATCAAATCCGTCTCTGACCTGAAGGATGGGGCGACGATTGCCATTCCAAACGACCCGACCAACCTTGGCCGCGCGCTGTTGCTGCTGCAAAAGGAGAAGCTCATTACCCTGAAGCCGGGCACCGGGCTGCTGCCGACGGCGCTGGATATTACCGCCAACCCTAAACAGCTGAAAATTATGGAGCTAGAAGGGGCGCAGCTGCCGCGCGTGCTGGACGACCCGAAAGTGGATGTCGCCATCATCAGCACTACCTATATTCAGCAAACCGGGCTGTCGCCGGTGCATGACAGCGTCTTTATTGAAGACAAAAACTCGCCGTACGTGAACATCGTGGTGACGCGCGAAGACAACAAAGACGCGGAGAACGTGAAGGAATTTATCCAGTCGTATCAGTCGCCTGAGGTAGCGAAAGCGGCGGAGACGATCTTTAACGGCGGGGCGGTGCCGGGCTGGTAAACGATCTGACGGAAAACGGGTTGCTTAAATTGGCCCGATTCCATCGGTAATCGCCCTTTAACCCACTGCGGCAAGTGCGACGGCTGGCTATCCTCCTTATCACACCCACCGGAGGATAGCCCATGAACATTACCCACATTCGCAACGCCACCCAGCTGATTTCCTACGCCGGAAAACGTCTTTTAATCGACCCTATGCTGGCCCCGAAGGGGGCTTATCCGGGCTTTCCCGGCACGGCGTATGCCGAACGCCGTAACCCGACGGTCGAACTCCCCGTTGACGTCAACACGCTGCTGGACGCCGACGCGGTGATCGTCACCCATACTCATGACGATCACTGGGATCTCACTGCGGCGGAGCTGATCGCCAAAGACAAACCGATCTACGTGCAAAACGATCGTGACGCCGCGCTGCTGCGCAGCCAGGGATTCAGCAACCTGACGGTCATGACCGACGCGACCTTCTTCGGCGATATTCAGATTACGAAAACCCACGGCGGGCAGCACGGCACCGATCGCGCTTACGCCGTGCCCGAGCTGGCGGAGCGTCTGGGTGAGGCCTGCGGCGTGGTGCTGCGTCATCCCGATGAGAAGACGCTCTATCTTGCCGGGGATACCGTCTGGCGTGACGAGGTGGCGGCCGATCTGCAAAAGCACCAGCCGGACGTGGTGGTGCTGAACGCGGGCTATGCCCACGTTATTGGTTTTGGGCCCATTATTATGGGGCAGGAGGACGTGCTCAACGTTCATTTCCTGCTGCCGCAGGCCAGCATTGTGGCGATCCATATGGAGGCGATTAACCACTGCCTGTTGACCCGCAGCGCGCTGCGTGAGTACGTTGAAGCCAATCAGGTGAGTGACGCAGTGAGCATTCCCCAGGATGGCGAAACCGTTATATTCTGAGCGCGTTAAGGGGAAAGGAGGATCTGATGTCGCTAATCAACGTCGCGATTGTCGCGGTAGACGGGTTCAGCCCGTTCCACTACTCCGTTCCCTGCATTCTGTTTGGCGATTCGGTCTCCGGCGAAAAGCGCTTTAACGTGACGATCTGCGCCGAAACGCCGGGTTTTCTCACCTCAAAAGACGGATTTGCCCTCAACGCCACGCAGGATTTTACCGCCCTTGGTCAGGCCGATATTGTCGTCGTTCCCTACTGGCAGCACGTTCTTGAACGCCCGCCCCAGACGCTGCTCGACAGCCTGGTGCAGGCGAGAGACAACGGCGCGGAAATCGTCGGGCTGTGTCTGGGGTCGTTTGTGCTGGCCTGGGCGGGGCTCCTCGACGGCAAACGTGCGGCCACCCACTGGGAGTTCGAACATCAGTTCCAGTCGCTCTTCCCGCACGTTCAGCTGGATATCAATGCGCTCTACGTGGATGACGGCAATATCATCACCTCCGCCGGAACCGCGGCGGCGCTGGACTGCTGCCTGTATATCATTCGTCAGCGCTTTGGCAGCGTGGTCGCCAACCAGATTGCCCGTCGGATGATTGTTCCGCCCCACCGCGAGGGCGGTCAGGCGCAGTTCATCGCCCAGCCGGTACCCAAAGATACCCGCGACGGACGCATTAACTGCCTGATCGACTACCTGCAGCGGCACATCACCGAACCGCATAGCCTGGACTCACTGGCGGAGGTGGTTTCGATGAGCCGCCGCACCCTGACCCGTCATTTTATTCAAGCCACGGGGATGAGCGTCGCCGACTGGCTTACCGCCGAACGCCTGCGGCGCAGCCAGCTCCTGCTTGAAGCCGGAAATATGCCGATTGAGCGCGTGGCCGAACTGGTGGGATTTAATTCCGCCGTCACCTGGCGACAGCAGTTTAAGGCGCGTTTTGGGGTGAGCCCTGCGGAATGGAGAAAAACATTCCGTCTTCACAGCTAGTGTATTACGGCTAACTCAAGATTTAAGGGGTAGTTAAATCACTTCTTATTTTTTCTTAATCCACCTCTCATTTTTCTGAAAAAATATTTTATTTGCTTCGCCTTAACGCAAATTAGATATACTCGCATTAAGAATGCTCTTATATTTCGAAAATATTAATTGCGAATAAATTTTGTGGCATGGATGAATAGCAATAAAATAGAAAGAAGAATAATTTCATTAGCAAATTATATTATTTTTATCTTATCGGGTGCGCTTTTTTCAGCAAGCATTAACGCTGCGCCCTTGTCGCCAGCCGATCGCGATACTATTCAGCAGCAACAGCAGCAGCTTTTATTACAGAACCAGCAACAGCGTGAAGAGCTGGAGCGGAGTATTCCTCGCCCGGCGCCTGACAGGCCTCTGCCTGCAGCCGGCACCGGGCCCTGCTTCACCATTGATACCATTACCCTTTCCGGCACGACCCTCATTTCCCCGAAAACGCAGCAGGCCCTGGTTGCGCCGTGGCAGGGCCGGTGTCTGGATATGGCGAAAATAACGGAGCTTCTCGCCCGTATTTCTGACTGGTATATCAGCCGGGGATATATCACCAGCCGCGCCTTTCTTACCGAGCAGGATCTCTCCGGCGGCCAGCTGAATATTGTGGTGCTGGAAGGACGGCTGGAAGCGATCCGTCTGGAAGGTGAAACGCCGCGCATGCTGAAAATGGCGTTTCCGGGACGGACAGGCGGCATCCTTAATTTACGCGATATCGAACAGGGGATGGAGCAAATTAACCGTTTGCGCGCCGAACCGGTTCAGATTGAAATTCTGCCGGGAACGCAGGCCGGATATTCCATCGTTAATCTCACGGGCAAGCCGGAATTTCCGTTAAGTGCATCCGTGAGCCTGGATAATAGCGGCCAGAAGAGCACCGGTGAAAACCAGCTTAACGGCGTGCTCACCGCCAATAATATGCTGGGGCTGGCGGATAAATGGTTTGTCAGCGGCGGGCGCAGCAGCGATTTTGCCAGCGCGTACGATGCGCAGAATTTCCAGGCGGGCGTCAGCGTGCCGTCTGGCTACGGACTGCTGGACTACAGCTACGCCTGGAGTAACTACCGGACCACCATCAGTAACCAGGGCTTCAACTGGCTCTCCACGGGCGATACGAAAACCCACCGCCTTAACGCGTCCTGGGTGGTTTTCCGCAACGGGGATGTCAAAACCGGCATTGCGGCGGGCGTGGTCCAGCGCTCCAGCCGCAACTGGCTCAACGACGCGCCGCTTAAGAGCAGCACGCGCAACCTTTCCAGCCTGGTCCTGGGAATTACCCACACGCAAAAAATGCTGGGCGGCGTGGCGACCTTCAACCCGACCTGGAGCCACGGCATGCCGTGGTTCAATGCCGAAACCGATGAAAATAAATCCGGGGATATGCCGCGGGCGGAATTCCGTAAATGGAGCCTGAACGCCAGCTTCCAGCGTCCTGTTGCCCGTAACGCGTGGTGGCTGACCAGCGCCTACGGCCAGTGGTCGCCCGACCGGCTGTACGGCGCCGAGCGCCTGACGCTCGGCGGGGAAAGCTCCGTGCGCGGTTTTAAAGAGCAGTACCTGTCCGGGGACAACGGCGGCTACTGGCGTAACGAGCTGGGGTATTCCCTCTTCACCCTCCCGGTGATTGGCGCGGTAAGCGCAACGGTCGCCGTTGACGGCGGCTGGCTGGAAAAAGACCGTCAGGACCGCTTTGCCTCCGGCACGCTGTGGGGCGGTTCGGTGGGGCTGAGCAGCGCAGGACGCGGGTACAGCAGCCAGATTTCGGTCGGCACGCCCCTGCGCTACCCCGACTGGCTCGGCCCGGATCATGTGAGCGTTAACTGGCGCATTGCCTTCATGCTTTAAGAGACTCTACGACTATGGATACCCGTCACCCACCCGTTCGTTTCTCGCAGCGTCTGATCAGCTGGATTGTCTGCGGCCTGATGGTCTGGCAGCCGGTGGCACCCGCCGTCGCGGCGGCGCTCACGCCGGCCGGGCAGACCACGGTCGACCGGGCCGGGAACGGGGTGCCGGTCGTCAACATTGCCACCCCGAACGGGGCGGGCATCTCGCATAACCAGTTCGGTGAATATAACGTCGGCAACGAGGGGCTTATCCTCAATAACGGCACGGACCGTTTAACCCAAACCCAGCTGGGCGGGCTTATCCAGAACAACCCCAACCTGCAGGCCGGGCGGGAAGCGAAAGGCATCATCAACGAAGTCACGGGCGCCAGCCGCTCGCAGCTGCAGGGCTACACGGAAGTCGCCGGTAAGGCGGCAAACGTCATGGTGGCCAACCCGTACGGCATTACCTGTAACGGGTGCGGATTTATCAACACCCCGAACGTCACCCTGACCACCGGCAAGCCGCAGTTTGACGCCAGCGGTAACCTGCTGGCGCTGGAGGTAACGAAAGGGGCCATCACGGTTGAAGGCCAGGGGCTGGACGCCAGCAAGAGCGACGCGCTGTCGATTATTGCGCGCGCGACGGAAGTGAACGCCGCGATACATGCGAACGACCTGACGGTGACCGCAGGGGCGAACCGCGTGGGCGCCGACGGCAGCGTCAGGCCGGTTGCCGGCGAGGGCGCCGCGCCCGTGGTGGCGGTGGATACCGGCGCGCTCGGCGGGATGTATGCGAACCGTATCCGCCTGGTCTCCAGCGAGGCGGGCGTCGGGGTGAACCTCGGCAACCTCACCGCGCGCCAGGGCGACATTCAGCTGGATGCGGGCGGGAAACTGACGGTCAGGAACAGCCTCGCCAGCGGCTCGATTAGCGCGAAGGGCGCGGGGGTGGCCCTCAGCGGCAGCCATCAGGCCGGGGGCGCGCTGAACGTGGCCAGCTCGCAGGATGTGGAGCTCAGTAACAGCACGCTCGCCAGCCAGGGCGACATGCGCCTTTCCGCGGCGGGGAAAGTGCAGATGACGGGCGGCGGGACAAACAGCGCGGGCGCGCTGGCGGTCAGCAGCGGGCAGGCGATGACGCTCAGCAATACCTCCCTTATCTCCCGCGGCGCGGCGACGCTGAACAGTCAGGACACCCTTACCGTCAACGGTGGCGGCGTGTCGGCACAGGGCGGGGCGCTGACCGTCGCGGGCGGGCAGGGAGTGGCACTTTCGGATGCCACGCTGACGGGCCAGGGCGACACCACGCTGTCCACCGGCGGCAGCCTGACGCAGCGCGGCGGCAGCGTCACCGGCAGGGGCGAGCTCAGCGTGGCGGCCGGGAAGGATATCACCCTGACGAATACCCGCAGCGGAAGCGATACCCGCGCGACGCTCAGCAGCGGCGGCACGCTGTCATCCACGGGCAGTGCGGTCTCGGCAGGGGAGAGCCTGGCGCTGAGCGGCGGGCAGCTGGTGCTGGACGGCCAGAGCCGGGCCGATGCCGCGGCCGATATCCGCCTGACGGGCAGCACCGTCAGTAACCAGGGGCAGGTGAATGCGGGGCGCGACATTGCGCTCTCCGGCGACAGGGTGTCCAGCAGCGGCCTGCTGGCGGCGAAAGGCCGTCTGGACGTGAACGCCGGAGAGCTGACGAACGGCGGCACGGCGCAGGGCAGCGACGTCACCCTGAAGGGGCAGACGGTGACCAATAACGGCACCCTGCAGAGCGCCGGCAACCTGACGTTAAGCGCCGGAACCCTGGCGCAGCGGGGCACGCTGAGCGCGAAAGGCAATGCGAACGTCACGGCGCAGCAGACCCTGCGTAACGACGGCAGCCTGCTGGCTGACGGCGCGATGAACGTGACCGCAGGCGCGCTTGAGCAGAACGGCACCCTGTCCGGCGCGACGGCGCTGACGGCGCAGGCCGGCACCCTGACCAGCGGTCAGGCGTCCCGCACGACCAGCCAGGGCAATATACAGATTACCGCGACCCGCAGCGCCAGCCTGAACGGGCAGACGGACGCGGCGGGGGCGGTCACCGTCAGCGCCGGCGACCTGACCACCGGCCGGGACGCGCACCTGCAGAGCGGGCAGGGGCTCACCCTGCAGGCGCAGAACGCCGCGCTGAACGGCACCCAGGCGGCGAAAGGCGCCCTGTCGGTGACGGCGGGCACGATTGCGCACGCCGGGAAATCCACCGGTGACGCGCTGAGTTTTAACGCGACCGGCGACCTGACCAGCGGCGGGGAGCTCACCGCCGGCGCCATTACTCTCAGCGGACAGAACATCCTCCAGTCCGGCGCCGCAAAAGCGGACCGCATGACCCTGACGGCCCCCGGGCGCATCACCAGCAGCGGCTCGCTGATTGCCGGTATCCTCTCGCTGGACGCTGCCTCGGTGGAGAACGGCGGGCTGCTGCAGGGGACCACCCTGCTCGGCCTGAAGACCGGGTCACTCGCGAACCTCGCGGGCGGGTCGGTCTACAGCGCGCAGGATTTAACGCTGAACGTTCCGGTGCTGGCCAACGGCGGGCTTATCACCACCGACGGCACGCTGCGCATTAAAGGCGACACGCTAACCAACCAGGGTGAAATCAACGGCGTCAGCCTGAGCAGCGACTACCTCAGCCTGACCAGCAGCGGACGCCTGCTGGCGGACGACCGGCTCACCCTGAACGGCACTACTCTGGTTAACGCGGGCAGTATTGCCGCCGGCGACCTGCACATCACGGCGGACAGCCTGGAGAACCAGGGCACCGTCGAGGGGGACGCGGCCCTGACGCTCGGCGTGGCAGACATTACTAACCGCGGCGCGCTGCGCAGCGGCGGAACGCTGACGCTTAACGGCGACACCCTTACCAGCAGCGGCGAGCTCAGCGCCACCGCGCTGCTGCTGAACCTGACCCGTCAGGTCAGCAACGAGGCGGGCGGCCGGGTGATTGCCCGGGACGGCCTGACGCTGACCGCCGCCAGCCTGACCAACAGCGGGCTGATGGCCGGTACCGACGCGCAGTTCAACAGCGCGTCGGTGACCAACGGCGGCACGCTGCAGGGAACCCGCTCGCTGACGGCGACGGGGGCACAGCTCAGCAACCTGCAGGCGGGCATGCTGCTCTCCGGTGGCGCGCTCGGCCTGCACCACACCACCCTTAACAACGCCGGGCTCATGCAGGGCAACACCCTGAACCTGGCCACCGGCGAGTGGATGAACACCGGTAACGCGCTGGGGGAAGCGGGCGTGACGGCGACGGTGACCGGCGCGCTGAGCAACAGCGGTAAGGTACTCAGCCAGCAGGCGCTGGACGTTCAGGCCGGCAATACCGGTAACCGGGGCCAGCTGCTGGCGAAAGTGCTGACCCTGCGGGGCGACCTGCAGAACAGCGGCCTGCTTCAGGGCAGCAGCACGCTGGCCTGGTCCGGCAACACCTTCGCGAACCAGGCTCAGGGGCAGGTGACGGGCGGTGAGACCCTCACCCTGAGCGGACACACGCTGAGCAATGCGGGCAGCCTGCAGGGGCGCAGCGCCACGCTGGACGCCGCAGGCCTGAATAACCAGGGCAGCGTTCAGGCGCTGGACGCCCTGACGCTTGCCGCAACCGGCAGGCTGGACAACACGGGCGCCCTGCTCAGCCAGAACCTGTTCACGCTGACGGCGGCGCAGCTGTTTAACGACGGCCGGCTGGCGGGGAAAGCGCTGACGGTGAACGCCGCGCAGCTGACCAACACCGGCATGCTGCAGGGCAACGACACGCTGGCGCTGACCACCCGCGCGCTGAGCAACGGCGCCACCGGGCAGCTGGTGAGCGGAAGCGGCCTGAATCTGTCCCTGGACACGCTCGATAACGCCGGTCTGCTGCTGGTGAACGGCGGGCTCACCCTCCGGGGCAGCGACCTGACCAACCGGGGCGATATTCAGGCGCAGGACCTGGATTTGGGTCTGGGCAACGCCCTGAGCAATACCGGGAACATCGTGGCCACCGGCGATGCCGCGCTTCACGCGACGACGCTGACCAGCAGCGGCACGGTGGCGGGCAGAACGCTGACCGCAGGCGCGACGGAGCTGCGCAACAGCGGCCTGATGCAGGGCAGCAGCGCGGTTAACGCCGCCGCTGACCGCTTTATCAACGCGCTGAACGGCAAATGGCTCTCCGGCGGCGGCTTCACGCTGAAGGGCGGACAGCTGACCAACGCCGGTACGCTGCAGGGCACCACGCTGGGCATGACCGGCACCACCCTCACCAACAGCGGCACGGTGAACGGGCTGACGGGGCTCAGCGGCACGCTCGGCGGGGCGTTAACCAATACCGGGCTGCTGCAGAGCGGCGGCGCAACCACCTTCACCGCGGACACCCTGGCGAACCCGGGGCGCATCACCGGCGGCACGCTCTCCCTGACCGCCCGCGAGATGAGCAACGACGGGCTGATGCAGGGAACGAACGGCCTGGCGCTCACCGGCACCGCGCTGACCACGGGCGCGGCCTCGCGCACCCTCTCCGGCGGCATGCTGACGCTGGACGCAGGCCAGCTGGTTACGCAGGGCACGCTGCAGGGGAACGGCGCGGACATCCGCGCCACCGGCGACTGGACGCACGGCGGGTCCCTGCTCAGCCAGGGGGCGCTGACGGCCGCGACCGGCGGCACGCTGACCTCGTCCGGCTCGCTGATGAGCCAGGGGCGGGCGGATATCACCGCACAGACGCTGGATAACCGCGGGCAGCTCCTCAGCGAAGGGGACGTGACGCTCGGCGGCAGCACCCTTAAAAACAGCGGCACCGTGCAGGGGAACACCCTCGCGCTGCGCCAGGACAGCATTAACAACCAGGGTACCCTGACCGGCCTGCAGAGCCTGACCGTTCAGGGGCAGCAGCGGCTGATGGCGCGCATGGCGATGGCCGCGCCGCAGCAGGCGCTGATTAACGGCGCTGGCGGCAGGCTTCTCACTCAGGGCGCGCTGACCATTGCCTCCGGGGCGGTGACCAACGCCGGCAGCTGGCAGGCGCAGAACATCCTGCTTAACGCGCAGTCGCTCACCAACAGCGGCACGGTGCAGAGCGCCGACGGGCTGCAGATGACGCTGGCCGACACGCTCACCGGAACCACGGGCAGTAAGATCACCGCGCTGGGCAGCGCCACGCTGCAGGCCGCGACGCTGGTGAACCAGGGGCAGTGGGCGGCGAAAAACCTGACGCTGACCGGCGGCACGCTCAGCAACAGCGGCGCCATCAGCGGGGTGAATGGCCTGACCCTCAGCCAGACCGGCGCGGTCAGCCAGCAGTCGACCGGGACCCTGCTCTCCGGCGGGGCGCTGAACGTCACGGCGGCCTCCGTCACCAGCGACGGCAGAATGCAGGGGAGCACGCTCGGCATCACCACCGGGGCGCTCACCAACGGCGGACGTCTGCAGGGCGATAACGGCGCGACGCTGGCCCTCAGCGGCACGCTGACCAACAGCAGCGGGGGCGAAATCGTCAGCCGCGATGGCCTGACGCTGACCACGCCCGCGCTGTTTAACTACGGCCTGATTCAGGGCGGCGGCGAGACGCGCGTGACCGCCTCCTCCCAGGCGCGTAACGACGGAAGGCTGCTCTCCGGCGCGCGCCTGACGCTCGGCACGCCGCAGTTCACCGGCACCGGCTGGCTGCAGGCCACCGACCTGATCCTGAATGCGGCAAACGCCACTAACGGCGGCACGTGGGTGGCCGATCGCGCCACCCTGACCGGCACCAATTTCGCCAGCCAGGGCACCACCCAGGCGGGACAGCTGACGGTTAACTACGGCCAGCTGAACAACAGCGGCACGCTGCTCGGCAACGCGCAGCTGAATATCGACGCGGACCAGGTGACCCAGAGCGCGGGCGGCAGGCTGCTGAGCGGCGGCAACCTGTGGCTGCAGAGCCGGGGGCTGGACCTGACCGGCCAGCTGGTCTCCCTGGGGGACTTAACGCTGCAGCTGACGAACGCGTTTACCAGCCGGACCGCCGTGGCGGCAGGCCGAACCCTGACCATCAGCAGCGGCGGCGACATCGATAACCGCAGCGTGCTGCAGGGGCAGACGGTTAACCTCAGCGCGGGCGGGCAGCTCAGCAACAACGGACAAATCACCACCGGCGGCGGCACCAGCACGCTCTCCGGCAGCAGCGTGGCGCTGAACGCCGCGGGCACGGTGCAGGGCGGGGGCGACATCACCGTCGCCAGCCGGAGCAACATTACCGTCGACGGCTTCACCGGCACGCGCGGCTCGCTGACCCTGAGCGCACCGGGTTCCATCGTCAACACCGCGCTGCTGTACGCGGCGAATAACCTGGCGCTTTATGCCGACAGCATCACCAACCGGCGCGGCGACATCATGGCGGGGAACAACCTGTGGATGCAGCGTGATGCGGCGGGGAATGCGAACAGCCAGGTGGTGAACACGTCGGGGAATATTGAGACGCAGGGTGGGGATATTACGGTTAAGACTGCCAGCCTGTTAAATCAGCGTGATGGATTAACGTCAACCACAACAACAAGTGCGTCGCCAGCGTATGGTTGGGTTGGGCAGGCAACTGTTGACATACCTGTGTCGGTTCTCGGAATCGATACGCTTGTTCGGGATAAATACAGCACTTATACCCATGACGGTTCAGGTACATGTGGGGGAGTTCCCTGTTTCTTGTATGAGGATACCCATTACTATTACAAACCAATTACAGGCTATGAAACACGTAAATATGCACTAAATCAGATAGCGCAGGTTGTAAATGCTGAGGGTGGAAGCGCTCGTATTTCTTCCGGGCGTAACCTGACTATCACTGCCGCAGAGTTGAACAATCAGGCGAGTGCAATCCTGGCGAATAGCAATATTACGCTTGCAGGAAACACGCTGAATAATCAGAGCTATCAGAGCGGAACTTATACAGAATATGCTGTATATAAATATGTAAGCCCCTCATATGGCGGGGGTTCTCCTGGCTCCTACTCTCCAACCCATCGCAATACTTACTACGACAATGACGTAACCTATGTATTAGATGGGCATGTCACAGAAAGTGAAAATGGTGAAACATACCGCGCCGTCATCCAGGCGGGCGGTAACGTCACCGCGAACTTCACCAGCAACATCAGTAACACCAGTACCACCGCCAATGCGGGCGGCGTCAGTAACGTTATCTCCACCCCGTCGCTGAACACACTCAGCAACCAGACCATCGGCAGCGGTGTGCAAAAACAGGGGCTGAGCGCTGCCGGAACCGTGGCGGTGACCTCGCCGCAGTGGAACGATCGGCTCCAGGGGGCGCTGCAGCAGCTTAACGGCGGCGGCGCGCTGGAAAACGGCGGCGCGTCCGGCACGCCTCTCAGCAACGTTGCCACCACGCAGAAAGGCGATGCGAACCTCGGCCAGCTGGGCACGCTGGCGAACGCCGGGGTCACCACCGCCGATCTCCGAACCGCGCAGGGCGGCGCCGTCGGGCACTATCAGGGCCAGCGCGTCGATACCAGCGCTTACCCGCTGCCGTCGGGCAACAACGGCTATTTTGTCTTCTCCGACAACCCGAAAAGCCCGTACCTGATCGGCATCAACCCGAAACTGAACGGTCTCGGACAGCTTGATCCCGCCCTGTTTGCCGACCTGAACGCGATGCTCGGGATCAAACCGTCGTCCACGGCGCCGCAGGAGACGCGGCTGGCGTTTACCGACGAGAAGCAGTTCCTCGGCTCGTCCTATATGCTGGGCCGCCTCAACCTGAACCCGGACTACGACTACCGCTTCCTCGGCGATGCGGCGTTCGATACCCGCTATGTTTCCAACGTGGTACTCAACCAGACCGGTAACCGCTACCTGAACGGCATCGGCTCCGATCTGGATCAGATGCGCTACCTGATGGACAACGCCGCGGCGGCGCAGCAGTCGCTGGGCCTGCAGTTTGGCGTCTCGCTGACCGCCGATCAGATTGCCGCGCTCGACCACAGCCTGCTGTGGTGGGAGAAAGCCACCGTCAACGGCGAAACGGTGATGGTGCCGAAACTTTACCTGTCGCCGAAGGACGTCACCGTCAACAACGGCAGCGTGATCGCGGGCAACAACGTCACCCTGAAGGGCGGCAGCATCACCAACGGCGGCAGCTCGCTGCTGGCGAAAAACAGCCTGACGCTCGACAGCCAGAACAGCATCAGCAACCTCAGCAACGGCCTGATGAAAGCGGGCGGCGACCTGAACCTGAGCGCCATCGGCGATATCAATAACATCAGCTCCACCATCAGCGGCAAAACGGTCGCGCTGGAGAGCCTGGACGGCAGCATCAACAACCTGACCCAGGTTGAGCAGATTGATATCAACGCCGGCGGGAAGTACGGCAACATCGGCCTGAAGGACACCCTGCTGGGGAACGCTGCGTCGATTACCGCGCAGGATGGCCTGTCGCTTGAGGCGGGTAAAAACATCACCGTTACCGGGGCGAACCTGGCCTCCGGCGGCGATATGCTGCTGAACGCGTGGGGCGATATTGCCGTCAACGCGAATCAGATCAACGACGCATTCAGCTCCAGCCGGGAGAAAACCAGCCGTTCCTCCGTCACGTATCAGGGAAGTAACGTCAGTGCGGGCGGCAACCTGCTGGTGAATGCCGGGCACAACCTTGACGTGACCGCCAGCGACCTGAAGGCGGGCGGCAGCGCGGGGCTGAGCGCGGGCAACGACCTGAACCTGAACGCGGAGCAAACAAGCGAAAGCAGCCGGAAAGGAAAAAGCGAATCCCACAGCACCGGGCTCGACCGCACCACGATTTCCGCAGGCGATAACCTGGTCCTGAAGGCCGGGCAGGATATCAACGCCCGGGCCGCCGCGCTGGCGGCGGAGAAAAGCGTCGGGCTGCAGGCGGGTCGCGACGTGAATCTGGCTGCGGAAGAGACCACGCAGGGCGACAGCTATAGGTCAGGCAAGAAAACCGTTATTAACGAATCGGTACGTCAGCAGGGAACCGAGATCGCCAGCGGGGAGAATACTCAAATCCTCGCCGGACGCGATGTCACCACCGAAGCCGCGCAGGTGACGGCGAAGGGCGATATCGGCGTGGCGGCAGGCCGCGACGTCAATCTCAATACCGCAACCGAAAGCGATTATCACTACAAAGAGCAGACCAAAACCAAAAAAGGTTTCCTCAGCAAGAAAACCACCCACACCATCGAGGAGGACAGCGCGACGCGTGAATCCGGCTCATTACTTAGCGGCGACAACGTGCAGGTGGTGGCGGGCAACAACCTGCGGGTGTTCGGCTCCGCCGTGGCGGGCGATGGCGACGTGCAGCTTAAGGCGGGCAACAACGTTGATATCGTGGCGGCCACCAACACCGACACCTCCTGGCGCTTTAAGGAAGAGAAAAAATCCGGCCTGATGGGCTCGGGCGGGATTGGCTTCACCATCGGCAGCAGTAAAAGCACGCACGATCTTCGTGAGAAGGGTACCACCCAGAGCCAGAGCTTCAGTACGGTGGGCTCGACGGGCGGTAACGTCGCGATTTCTGCCGGAAACCAGACCCACATCGGCGGGGCGGATCTTATCGCCGGGAAGGATTTAAGCCTCAGCGGCGACAGCGTCATCATCGAGCCGGGGCACGACAGGCGCACCCGGGATGAAACCTTCGAGCAGAAGAAAAGCGGGCTCACCGTGGCGCTCTCCGGCACCGTCGGTAGCGCTATTAACAATGCCGTGAGCGCGGCGCAGGAGACCAAAGAGCAAAGTGATGGCCGTCTGAAAGCCCTTCAGGCCACCAAAACGGTGCTGTCCGGCGTGCAGGCCGGGCAGGCAGCGGATATGGCGGCAACCACCGGCGACCCGAACGCAATGGGTGTGAGCCTCTCGCTGACGACCCAGAAGTCGAAATCACAGCAGCATGCTGAGAGTGATGCGGTGGCAGGCAGCACGCTGAACGCAGGCAATAATCTCTCCATCACCGCGAACGGCAAAAACAAAGGCGCGAACAGCGGCGACATCGTGATTGCGGGCAGCCAGCTGAAAGCCGGGGGTGATACCACGCTGGATGCACAGAACGATATTCTGCTGTCCGGCGCGGCGAATACCCAAAAGACCAGCGGCAAGAACAGCAGCAGCGGTGGCGGTATTGGGGTAAGCATCGGTGCCGGAGGCAACGGCGCGGGTATCAGCGTGTTTGCCAACGTTAACGCCGCGCACGGCAAGGATAAAGGTAACGGTACCGACTGGACCGAAACCACAATCGACAGCGGCAAAAACGTCACCCTAAAAAGCGGGCACGACACCGTGCTTGATGGCGCCCAGGTTAACGGCAATAAAATCGTGGCAGACATTGGTCACGACCTGCTGATGCGCAGCCAGCAGAACAACAGCGACTACGACAGCAAGCAGACCAGCGTTGCGGCCGGGGGCAGCTTCACCTTCGGCACCATGTCCGGTTCAGGCTATATCAACGCCAGCCAGGACAAGATGAAGAGCCGCTTTGATTCGGTGGCCGAACAGACCGGGCTGTATGCCGGGGACGGGGGCTTCGACATCACCGTGGGGCATCACACCCAGCTTGATGGCGCGGTTATCGCGTCCACCGCCACGCCGGACAAAAACAGCCTCGATACCGGAACGCTGGGCTTCAGCGATATCCACAACGAAGCGGACTTTAAAACCTCGCACTCCGGTATCAGCCTGAGCGGCGGCGGCAGCTTCGGGGATAAATTCCAGGGCAACCTGCCGGGCGGCATGATCTCCGCTGCGGGTAATAAAGGCCATAAGGAAGGCACCACGCAGGCCGCCGTGGCAGAGGGCTCCCTCACCATCCGCGACAAGGCAAACCAGAAGCAGGACGTGGCCGATCTGAGCCGCGACACCGAACATGCCAACGACAGCATCAGCCCGATCTTCGACAAGGAGAAAGAGCAGAACCGCCTGAACGCGGTTGGGATGATCAGCGACATTGGTAGCCAGGTGGCGGATATTGCCAGGACGCAGGGTGATCTTAACGGGCTGAAGGCGGCAAAGGATAAATATGGTGATATTCCGGCTAACGCGACAGAAAAAGATCGCCAGGATTATCTGGCGAAACTGCGTGCTACGCCGGAATATAAAGAGACGCAGGAAAAATATGGTACCGGCAGCGATATGCAGCGCGGCATCCAGGCGGCCACGGCAGCGCTGCAGGGACTGGCGGGCGGCAATATCGGAGGGGCGCTGGCGGGCGCGTCGGCACCGGAGCTGGCGCATCTGCTGAAATCGACAGAGGATAACCCGGCTATCAACACGATTGCGCACGCGATACTGGGTGGCGCAGTTGCAGTACTGCAGGGAAATAGTGCCGCTGCGGGAGCTGCGGGGGCCGCAACGGGCGAGCTGGCTGCGCATGCTATAGCCAGCCTGCTCTATCCGGATGTGAAAGACCTGTCGACATTGAGCGAAGATCAAAAGCAGACGGTCATTACGCTGGCATCTGTATCGGCGGGGATGGCTGGTGGGTTGGCGGGAGGTAGTACGGCTTCGGCAGCTGCTGGGGCGCAAGGAGGAAAGAACGCGGCTGAGAATAATGCTACCTCCATTCCTCTCCCCTCTGGCCTGGATAACTACATGAACGCCGTGGGTTCATGGAATCAATATGCCGAAAATAAGGGCTTATCTGTAGAAGAAAAACAGGCAGGTTTGGATAAACTGGCGAAAGGCGACTTACCTGAGGGGGCTAACATCACAAAAGTGATTGTCGAAGGTTACCAGGATGGGGTAATGATCGGAGCCGCCTGGTATTTAGGACCTGCGGCGTCGGTGGGTAAAGTTGTTGGCGGGGGAGTGATTGCGGAAATCGCCAACGGAGGGTACCAGTGGTTTAACCTGAGTCAGCCAGGCAATGAAAACAAATCGTGGGATTATAAAAGCAGCATTAGTGCTGGCGTGGGGGGGATGCTTGCTCCGGGAAGGAATACCTGGCAAAACATCGGCATAGCTATGGGAGGGGCATTCTTTACTGATGGCCCAAATACGGGATCGCTTATTGGTTCAGCATTAGGTTCATGGGCTGGCGGTAAACTCGGTGAACTAGCACCTTTCCCAGGGGAAGTTAATGATCTGATAGGTGGTTTGGGAGGGGAGTTAATCGGCGATAAAGTTAAGGATAAAGTTAATGGCAAATAATAAGGCGTTTCATCGGGCTACGTTTTTGGTTTTTCTGCTTAGTACCCTTTATTACGGTGTGTTTTTTTTTGCATTTATTTTTATTGTAAACAATGTACTGATCGAGTTTATAAGTTCTGGAAAGATTGATTTATCATCAAAATCATTAATTTATCTATCTGTGGTGAGCGCTATAGTTGGCGTCGCCGCTGGTGCCAGAGTATGGCTCTTTGCAAAGTTAGATGAACGCAAAGCTAGAAAATCATCCTGAATATATCGCCACTAATTGACAGACCAATCCGGGTTGAATGGACATTTGATATGCCTGGGAAATATTCTTTCCAGGCATAACTTCGCTACAAACGAGACTTTCCTTGCGATTTTTTCTAACCGACCTACCCCAGCCTCTCCACCCTAGTCCCCCCCTCCACCATCGACAGCTGATACAGCGAAAACGACCTCTGCTTCTCAATCAACTTCGCCAGCTCCGGCGAGTGGCTGGTGAGCCAGATCTGCGAGTAGCGGCTGGCCTCGGCGATTAAGCTCGCCAGCGCGGGAAGCATCTGCGGGTGCAGGCTGTTTTCCGGTTCGTTCAACGCGATAAACGCCGGTGGGCGCGGGCTTAACAGCGCCACCGTCAGGCACAGAAAGCGCAGGGTGCCGTCGGAGAACTCCGCCGGTTCCAGCGGCCTGCTCAGCCCCTCGCGCTGCATCATCATGCGAAAACGTCCGCCGGTGTTGTCGCTGTAAAACACGCAGCCGGGGAAGGCCTGGTCAAGGATGCGCATCAGCAGCAGCTCGTCGCCGATCTCGACGATGGTCTGAAACGCGGCCGCCAGGTTGGCGCCGTCGCTGGCCAGCACCGGGGAGCGGAAGCCGACCTGCGGGGCGCGCATCGCCGAGCCAGACGAGACGGAAAACTCATGATAAAAGCGCCAGTTACGCAGGGACTCGCGCATCTGCGACACTTCCGGGTAAAGATGCGGTTCGCCGAGCTGCCCGAACACCGATTCGTTCTCGTACAGCGTGCCGCTATGGGTCACTTTCTCGTGATGCACGTTGTTGAGAAACACCGCCTGGTTCTTACGCTTCATCAGCTGTGACGAAGGCCGACGGTGCTGGCCGCTCAGCCAGATGGACTCCTCTTTGATCACCGGGTCGAGCTGAAACTGCGAGGGATAGGGCAGCTTCTCCACAAACCCGACCTGCAGCTCGTATTCGTAGGTCTCTGTTTCCACCGCCAGATTCATCCGCCGCAGCTGGTCGCTGCGGGTTTTACCTGCCCAGAACACCTTCAGAATGCCGCCCTCGTTTGCCAGCGCCTGGGAAAACTGCCCCTGGGCGGCGCTGTGCATCAGGTGTATCGCCTTGTAGATATTGGATTTACCGGTGCCGTTCGGCCCGAAGACGATGTTGAGCTGCTCCAGCTCCAGCGACATGTCGCGGATGGATCGGTAGTTTTGAATGTGCAGGGTGTTGATCACTGGCAGGCCCCTTTTGCAGAATAAGCCTGTATATAATCACAGCCTTTGAGATGAAATGCAAAAAAGAGACGACAGTGAGGATGTCGTCTAAACGGGGTACTGCTTTGGGCCTCTACGGGTCAATGGGGCCTTCGCATTTTTATGATCACTTGACTGCCAGACGCAGACCCAAATCATCAGGATAGGGATCAAAGTAGTTTTGCGTCATCAGATACCGGTCGGGGTATTCGGCCAGGTAGTGCTTCAGCAGCGTGATCGGGGCGAGAATAGGCAACTGTCCGTTGCGATAGTGCAGGATCACGTCGCGCAGTTCGCCGCGCTGGCGAGTGTTCAGCTGGTTACGGAAATATCCCTGAATATGCATCAGCACGTTGGTGTGATTCTTCCGCGAGGCGGGTTTTTTCAGGATGGTCATCAGCTTTTCCCGGTACGCCACGAAGAAGGCGTCCAGGTCTTCCCACTCGTGCAGCGAGGCAACGAACGGGCCGATTTCGCGGTAGCCCGCCTGATGGTGCGCCAGTAGCTGAAGCTTATAGCGGCTGTGAAAATCCAGCAGCCCACGCCGCGTCAGACCTTTGGCGCGCAGCGTGTTTAGCTCGTGCAGGGCAAATACCCGCTCGATAAAGTTTTCCCGCAGCACCGGGTCGTGCAGCCGACCGTCTTCCTCGACGGGCAGCCACGGGTAGGTTTCAAGAAGGGCGGCGGTGAACAGCCCGACGCCCTCCTTGCGGCCCCGGTTGCCGTTTTCATCGTACAGCCGCACGCGTTCCAGGCCGCAGCTTGGGGATTTTGCACAGACGATAAATCCCGACAGATCGCCGATTTTTGGCAGATAGTCTGCCGTAAAGTCGGCCATTTTCTGCGTGAAGTCATCATGAGGCGGCTTGCTGAAACGGAGCTGCGTTTCGCCGCTGTCCGTCAGCGTCAGGCGTATGGCCGGACGAGGCGTCGGGAGACCGATAGCCATTTCCGGGCAGACGGGCCTGAAATTCACCCACTGGGCCAGCTCATCCATGACGAAGCCCATACGCTTGTGTCCGCCGTCAAAGCGAACGGCGGATCCGGTCAAACATCCGCTAATACCGAGCACAGGTTTCGTTGTCATGGTGTAGTCCTCCCGTTCATATAATTAAAACTTACACAACATGACTAATTTGTCCAAGTATTAGCGGAACTATTTTTTTTATTCCTTTAAAATCAATGCGTCTTAACTGCCCTTGTAGGTCGAGTAACCGTACTGGCTCAGCAGAAGCGGGATGTGCAGCTTCTCGTTGGTGCGGGTCACGGTAAACAGCACCGGGATCTCCGGGAAGAAGGAGTCCAGCTTTTTGCCGTGGAAGTACTCTGCGGTTTTGAAGGTCACTTTATACACGCCAGGCTGCATGTCTTGATCCTGCGGATAGAGCGATTTGATGCGGCCGTCGTGGTCGGTTTTACCGCTGGCAATCGGGGTCCATTTGTCCTGCTGCTGTTTCTCCAGCGTAACGGTCACGTCTGATGGCGGCATCCCGGTTTGCTGGTCGAGAATGTGGACGCTCAGCGTGCCGGCAGGGGCGCTAAAGGCAGCAGGGGCAAAGACCATCGAGGCCAGAATCAGCAGAGGGGCAGTTTTTTTCATGGTGTTTTCCTGTTGAGTTATTCGTTACAGGAAAACGTTAGCATCTGCGGCGCGGGAAAATATTCAACTTTTCGTGAAGATTCCCGCAGGAGAAACTATCAGAGGATAATCACTTCAAGCGATACCTGCTGCTGCCACTGCTCCACCTGTTTTTTCCGCCCGGCGGTGAGTTTGCCGCTGGTGACCAGAAGCCATTTGCGCTCCGGGAAAATTTCCGGTGCCAGCGCGTCAGGCGGAACCGGCAGGATGTCGATTCGGTGGCCCTGCCCGGTGCGCGTTAAGGCTTCGAGCCAGATCTCGCACGGGTCGTTCAGGTGCCAGCCGCTGAGCAGAATGTTATCGCCCGGCGCTTTTTTATCGCCTTCGAGGCAAAACGAGGTGTAGGCGATGATGATGCCGTCGAGGATCGCGCGCAGGGTCATGGCGGCGGCGACGTTGGCCGAGACCTGGCTGCGCAGCGGGCGCAGCACGTTCGCGACCAGCTCCGGCCTTGGGTATTCGCGTCCGGCGTCGTAAATCATCTGGCGCAGGGACTCGACCTTGCCGTCCTGCAGACGTTGCAGCATGTTCTGCTGCAGGGTTTGCCAGTTGTTGGTCCGACCCGGCATCGGGCGTTCCAGCAGCGGTTTGACCTGGCCGATCGGGACGCCTTTTTTGACCCAGTCGAGAATTTTTAGCGCCTGCTGGACGTCCTCGTCGCTGTACTGGCGGTGGCCGCCTTCCGTGCGCTGTGGCTTGAGTAAACCATAGCGACGCTGCCACGCCCGCAGGGTGGTGGCGGTGATGCCGCTGAGTCTGGCGAATTCGCCGATGGAGTAAGCCATGTCCGTGTCCAGAGTGGAGGAATACTCTCAATATACTACGAATTTTCCCGAACGGGATGAAGCGCCGAAACGGTGCACTACACTTAACGTCCAACCGTGCAAATGAAAGGAATTCTCATGAAGCTATGGCCTGTAGTGACCGGTGTTGCCATTGCGCTGACGCTGGTCGCCTGTAAATCCCCCACGCCGCCGAAGGGCGTGCAGCCGATTTCCGGTTTTGACGCCAGCCGCTATCTTGGCAAATGGTACGAGGTCGCCCGTCTGGAAAACCGCTTTGAACGCGGGCTGGAGCAGGTAACCGCCACCTACGGCAAGCGCAGCGACGGCGGCATCAGCGTGCTCAACCGCGGCTACGATCCGGTGAAGAACAAGTGGAGCGAGAGCGAAGGCAAAGCGTACTTTACCGGCGAGCCGACCACCGCCGCGCTGAAGGTGTCCTTCTTCGGCCCGTTCTACGGCGGCTATAACGTGATCAGGCTGGACGATAAGTACCAGTACGCGCTGGTCAGCGGCCCGAACCGCGATTACCTGTGGATCCTGTCGCGCACGCCAACCATTCCGGATGCGGTGAAGCAGGATTACCTGAACACCGCGCGCAGTCTGGGCTTCCGAACCGATCAGCTGGTGTGGGTGCAGCAGTAGCTCCTACTGGTAGGAAAACGTAATGCTGGCCAGCGCGTTGGCCGAGCCGGGGACCAGTTCGCCGGTTCGGATGTACTGCGCCTGGAACGGTAACGTGAGCGTCTGTGCCGCCGTGGTGCTCTGGATTAAGAACTGTCCGGTCGCACCCGCGGCCGAGCTGTCCGGCCCCATCGTCAGCGGCCCGCTGCCGTTGTAGAAAAACTGCACCCCAACGCCGGACGCCGTGGAATCTCCGGTCAGGGTCACCACCGACGAGGTGTTCGACGGCGTGGTCTGATCGGTCATCACGGCGTGAACCGCTACGTTCGCGTCGCAGGTCAGGCCGACGGTAAACGTCCCCGATGGCGACGTGCTTCCCACCGTGGGCAGGGTGCGAATATCAATGGTGCCCAGCGCCACGCTGGCGTTTTTGCTGCCGACCGTACACCCGCTGGCGGTCACCGTGATGGTGGTCGGGCTGATGATGACCTGCGCCGTTTTCGTTTCGTTGTTATAGGCGGTGAGCACCGCGGCGTTGATGGTCGGGATGTTATAGACGCCGGATTTCAGGGCGGCACCGGTTTTAATAAAGGTGACCTTTGCTGACCAGCCCAGATCCTGGGCATACCCACTGGTGCCCTCTGCCGGGTAGCTTTGCGTGATACCGGTTTGCAGCGGAATATATTGTGTACTCTTAAAATCCTTCAGCCCGATGATATACCCCACGCCTGGTACGCCGGTTTCAAAAATGGTGTAATTCGCGCCGTCGACGGTGACCGTCGCACCGCTAGAGATGGCGCTGCTGCTGGGCTGCAGCGTGCCTTTGTTGCAGGTAAAAATAAGCCCGCACCAGAACACCTGCTGCACGCTGGCGGTGGCGCTCCAGGTCGAGCCGATAATGCTGCCCGGCACCACGGAATCCGCTGGCCCGCTGTAGGTCATCGGCTGAGGGGAGAGCGTAATGTCCGATTTCCAGTCCAGAGCCTGCACGCTGGCGCAGAAAAGTAATCCGCTGAGAAGAAACGCTAAACGCATCATAGATACTCCGTTGTCCAGGTGGCGAGGGCTGACACATCACCGGCGCTCACCGGCGTAGCGGTGGCAACCAGCTGCGCGTAGAAGGTCATCTGTACGCTGTCATCCCCCGCCGTTCCGTATGCGGTGGTCTTTGTATTCAGGGGAATGAGTACGCTCTCTTTATCGAGGATCTGTACCGCCACGCCGGTAGCGCCACCGTCGGCAATTTTCAGCAGCTGCGGGTTGGCATCATCCGGCGTACCGCTGAAGCGGATTTTTACGCCAGCAAAGGTTGGCCCGCACGCTTCAAGCCTGAGCGTAAAGGGCGTTTTGATATTGCTGACGGCCCCGGCACGGCTGAACTGTTTAATACCAATGGTGCCCAGCGGCACGTTCTGCTCCCCGGAGTCCTGCGCCACCACGCAGGTGTTGCCGATCAAATTGCCGGTGACGGAGACCAGCACGTCGTAGCCGCGAACGGGGAGCGTGAAAACCAACAGCAGCGCAAGGCAGCCGATCCGAAGCGTTACTGACATACCACCTCCTGAGAATAAAGACCGGTGCGGGCGTTATAGTTCTGCTTGTTTAAGGCGTAGGTAATGGCGCAGCGCTGGCGGCTGCCGCGGCCCCACACGGCGTTCAGCGTGCCCTTCTCTGACAAACCGGAGAGATACAGGCTGCCGCCATCGCCAACGATGCCGCTGGTTTTGTCATCATCGAGCGAGACCAGCGTGCCGAAGGGGAGCACGTCGTTGCCGTGACGTACGATAAACATCGCTTTTGCCCCCTGGTGCGTGGTGAAGGTGGCGCGAACCAGGGCGCCATCGGTAGGCGTTTTGTTGGCGATGGCGTTTTCCAGCTCCACGTCGTTGCCGGCGGTCGTCACGTCCAGCGCGACCTGGTTAACGCGGTACGGCGTAGCGTACGGGATCACCGCGTAGCCACGGCCGTCCGTTTTGATGCCCTTATGGTTAAGCACGGCGACATTGCTGGCTCCCGGGGCTTTTACCAGAATGTTGGTATTTCCGAGCGGCTGGCTCAGCGTCAGGCCATCTTCATGCACTACCGCGCCGCCGCTGATGCCGTAGCTGAGGTTGCGGGAGTCGCTGGCGTAGCTGTAGCCCAGGTTGTAGTCTCCCCACGCGCCTTCGTACTGCAGGGTGGCATCGCCGCCGTAGTGCTGTCGGGAGCTGTAGCGCTGGTTGACGCTATAGAACAGATTCTCCTCACCCGGCAGGTAGCCGCTCACGCCCGTGCTGGTTGTTGTGCCGGTGGAATCCGCATGGGTCGTGGTAAAGCGCGCGCGGGTCGACAGCGTCGGGTTGCCCAGCGGGACCGAAATCGACATCGACAGGATGTTATCTTTCTTGTCGTCATACAGGCTCGAGCTTCGCTGGACGCTGACGCCAAGCGACACGTTGCGAAACGTGGCGTTCCACGCAAACTGCAGGCTTTGCGTGGTATTTGACGTGTTCCAGTAGGTCTGCTGATCCCACGACAGTGACAGCGAGCCGTATTGTCCCATCGGCTGCGACAGCAGCAGCTGGTTTTTTGCCTTACGCGACATGCGCAGGTTGTACACGGTGTCGTATTGGGTGGTGACGGTGCCATCGTCTTCCACCGTCTGCTTTGGCGATCCGCCCGACATGCCTTTGTACGTGGTGTCGCTGAGGGTATAAAACCCTTTCGTGGAGTAGCGCAGCGAGAAGAAATTCACCCGCGTGCCAATGTCGTTCAGCAGCTTGCTGTAGCGCAGGCGCACCGAATCACCGGTATAGTGCCGATCGTCCGCCAGCTGGCTGCGGGCGTGGGTCAGGTCGATGGAGTAGGCGCCAAAGCGGCCGAGGTTTTGCCCAAACCCGAAGGCCAGGCCGTTATAACGATCGGCAAACTGCGCCCCGCCGTAAAACGTCAGGCCGTATCGCCAGCCGTAAAACAGCTCGCCCTGCGCGAAAGAGGGCGCGTCCTGATTGCCCGTCGGACGGTATTTCCCGGCGCCGAGGGCATATTTCACCTGTCCGTTACGCACCAGGTTCGGCACGCTGGCAAAGGGGAGCGTGTATTGCGTTTTGCTGCCGTCGTTCTCCTGAATGGTGACCGCCAGATCGCCTCCCGAGGAGGTCGGATAGAGATCTTTCAGCACAAACGCCCCCGGCGGGACGGAGGTTTGATAGATGATGTTGCCGTTCTGACGAACCGTGACCGTGGCGTTGCTGCGCGCGATGCCGCGAACTTCAGGCGCATAGCCGCTGAGGCTTGCGGGCAGCATGTTGTCATCGGTTTTCAGGGCGATACCGCGCAGGCCCACGGAGTCGAACACCTGCGCCGAGGTGTACGTTTCCCCGGCATACACCTGCGCGCGCAGGGCGTGAATATCGCGCTGCAGCCAGGTCTGCACGTGGGTAAGCTCATTGCTGTCTTTGGTCCACGTGGTGAAATCACGCAGCCGCCACGCGCCCAGGTTGACGCCGCTATTGAGGCTTGCAAACAGCTGCTGTTCCCGCGTGCGCGTCTCGCCGCGATACTCATTGTTCGAGCCATTGACCACGTAATTCAGCCACGCGGCAGGAATGCCCGCCTCCCAGCTTTCCGGGCTGACGTACCCGCGCGGCAAATTTCGCATCGCACTTTGCGGTACGGTGAAGCTCAGGGTGAGCGTCTTCTGGTCCAGATCAAACTGCGTATCCGCAAACGCCTTCGTTAAGAAGATGCAGCGCTGCGCCAGCGGCAGGTCGCCGCCCTTCGCCTGATGGCTATCGATGCCCAGCGCGTCGAATTGTTCAGGCGTGAGGCAGGGCAGCGCTTCACCCGTGCTGTCCTCAGCAAGGCGGAACGTGACGTTACCCGTGAACGCATAATTTGTATTGATATATACGTTGAGGTTGTAATCACCCGGCGGCAACGCGCTCCCGGCGTTGACCCAGGCGAGATCGGCGCTGTTTGCGCTCTCGCCGTTGAGGAACGCGGGGTTAAATTGCAGCTCGCTATCAGCAGCCACGGCTTGCCGAATCACCAGGGAGATCACCGTGGCGCACAGGATTTTTATTTTCACGTGGTCACGCCTTACTGTTTTTATTATTGGGATAACGACGCGCGCGTGGCGGGGGTCCATGCCCCGTAATCGTTAATGGTCTGATAGCTCATGCTGCCCGCATGGCTGAAGGTTTCGGCCAGGGTCACGCTGCCTTTCGGGGGCACCATCACCGGCTGCACCGGCATACCGTCAATTTTCACGTTGATGGTGGTGAGGTAGTACGGCGTGGGGTTGCTGAGCGTGACCTTTCCGGCGCGGTAGGCACCGGCCAGTTTTTTCCACGCCTCTCCCGGGCTCTCGCTGAGTCCCTCCGGGCGATAAAAGACCTTGATGCGGTTAGCCGACGCAAACTGCAGCGTATTCCCGGCGCCGCTTTTCGCCTGCTGGGGGATGGCTTTGACCGTCATCCAGTAGAGCGTCTCCCGATCCTCTGGCAGGGCTTTGCCGTTAAACATTATTTTCACCGCGCTTTCGCTGGCCGGTTTTATGACGTACAGCGGCGGCGTGATCGCGAAGTCGTTGGTGCGTTCGCCTTTCTCATTCTCCATCCACGACTGGATGAGGAACGTAGCGTCGGGATGGGTGTTTCTCACCTGCATCATGGCCTGGCTGGTGGCGCTGGAGTAGACCATTCGCGTTGCGCCCAGCCCCACGCCGCCGGCATAGACGGCGGAGGAACATAACGCACCTGCCAGGCAAATCCATGTGTTTACGCGCATAGTGTTTCTCCTGAAAGCTAAGACAGGCCCGGCTCGCAGACCGGGCCTGAGGATTACGAATAGGTCACGGTGTAGGTTGCGACGGCGCTGGCATCACCCGCGGTGGCGCCGCCCTTCGGCGAGTAATATTTCGCACTGAAGTTCAGGGTGTTGGCACCCTTACGCAGAGGGATGGCCGCAGCAGGTTCACCCAGGTTCACCACGTTGCCCTGCTCGTCATAAAGGCGAATAGCCACGTTTTGCGCAGAGTTGGCGCTGCCGTTTGCCCCGACGGACAAGCTATTAACATCGGAGGTGTCCGGCGTGCCGGTGAAGGTGACGGCCACGGTTGTGGCGGCAATCGGGTTCTCATCCGTAGAGGCTGAGGTATCGGCGATTTCGCAATCTTCCAGGGTGATGGCAAACGCTTTTGCCGTGCTGGCAACGCTGCCTGCCGTCTTCAGCGTTGCGGTACGCACTTCACCCATGTCCACGTCAATGTTGGCGCTTCCTGCGCTGATGGCGCAGGCGGAGGTCACCACTTTGCCGCTAAAGTTCACCGTGCCGCCGCTGGTGCCGGCAGCCAGGGCCGTGCCCGCTGGCAGTAATGCCGCAATAGCGATCGCGAGCAGCGTTTTATTATTGAATTGAGCTTTCATTGTCCTGATTCCATTATGGTGTTATGTCGAGATTTGCTCTGAAAGCAGCAGGTCTAACTGGTTAAAAAGACCAGCAAATCTGTCTTGTTCCTGAGCCCGAGTTTTCTTATCGCTGAGCTTTTTAACGCGCTGACACGACGGTAAGAAAGCTGCTCTGTTTCGGCGATGTAACGCATATCCAGACCCTTTCGCAGTTCCTTCAATACCCTCCATTCACCCGGCGTCAGCGATAACGCCGTGGGTTTTTTTATTGGGCGATAACGGCTATCGACCATTTTTAATACGCTGGCTCGCCAGTGATAAAGCGGGTCCTGCAGCGAGAGATAGGCGTCTATTTCACCGCGTATCCACAGCCAGGAATTTGCCGGTGCGGAATACATGCAAATAAGTACGTCGGGATAAAGTACTTTCATCTTCCTGATATATTTCAGGCAGTCATATCCCGCGTGATATTTCTCCATGCCGGATAAAAAAATCACGTCTACCGGTGCGGCTGCGAGTATCGTTTCGAACTCTGCGTAATTATCGATTGATGCTGTAATCTGCATAGCCGGGACCATATTTTTTAATAACGCGGCGATCCCCTGGCGCGCAAAGTGATCTCCACCCAATAGCGCGATATTTAAATGACGTGTGTTGTTGAGCTTATTCGCCATGTCATTCCCTCGATTTATAATTGTAATGAGACTCGTCTGTCTGGCAGAGCGATGCCTGTATTTTCGAAGCAATTAAGCATTGCACGGTGTGAGCCCACTATACTCAGGGCGTAAAAGAGGTAACCTGAATTAATCTTAATTTGTTTTAAGTACGGTTTAGGTGTAGCGTCAATTTCTCCTCGCTGAACCGGCTTTTGCTTATCTGCCTGTAAATAATCATACCGGTAGTTTTTATTGAAAAGTTGGCTTTAATAAATGTTTTGTAAGGAAATAGTCTGGGGACGTCATGCGACGCGGGTTGTTACTGACGGTGGCTAACAGTTTCGCACCGAAATTGTTAATTAAGACGACAGCTTTCGAATTGGTCGTGATTTCGAAACCCGCTGGCAGAGCGCGTCCTCTCTGCTTTTTATTAAAAAAACAAATTAAGCACGCTGAATAATTCAGACAACGATGGCTAAAGCGTTCAACGGACGCCTTTGTCGAGTTTTGTCAGTGTCAAGACGGCTTTAAATGGCGGTTAAGAAAACTTCAGACCGGTCAGATAAAGAGAAAGGAAAAATAAGATTTTTCGCCAGGCGCCAGGATATACAGTTGCGCATTAATCCGTCACATTAATCCTTACACAGGCGAGGGATACGCAGGTTAACCGTGAAGGGAATCTACTGGAGCAACAGGCGTTGACCGGAGGTATTTAGCCCATTCTATGCATAAGCATTACATTATTAATGGCCTGGTAGAGTTTCATCCAGCGGCCAGCACATTACGCGATCTCAACAATCCTGACCGGGTAGTGGTATTAAATTCCCCGGCGGGGCGCTGTTTGTTGTTATTAATAGAAAGAGTCGGAAGTATTGTGACTCAACAGGAGTGCATGGATATTGTCTGGCAGCGCCGGGGGATGCTGGTTTCGCCTAATACCTACTACCAGAATATTTCTATTCTGCGTAAGGGGCTGAAGAAAGTGGGGTTTGAAACCGATCCGATTGTCACTATCCCGCGCATTGGACTGACGCTCGCAAGCGATACGCAAATCACCGTTAAAGAGACGCAGCCGCAGGCTGAAGAGGAAGAACGTGCTGCTCCGGATGCCGCCGAAGAGACTGTCGGCCCGACGGCCCCGACACGCCGCTTCTGGCTGCCGGGCGCGCTGGTGCTATTGCTGATGCTGGCTGGCTTGAGCGTTATCAGCCATAACCTGCTGCATGACAGCTATTTCGTTGACGGGTATCGCTTCGCGATGAAGATGGGCGAATGCCAGCTCTATTTTTCTCGCGATATTGAAACGCAGCGCGACAGGGATAAAGCCCTGGCCTATGCCGCCCCGTTTAAGGACCAGTGCGCGAACTATCCCTGGGTGTACGTCAGCGGCTACATCCTGCTGCCTCGTGCATCGGTCATTCGCTGTGACAGGCCAATGACGGAACCCAACCGCTGTATGTCCGATTATTTTATAGAGGATCGCTAGTATGGTTCGCTACCGTCAAACGCTTGTTGTGCTCTGCCTGTGCCTGTTGATGGGGGCTGTCGTGGCGGCGTATTACCTCTGGCATCGCCATTACATCCAGCCCTTTTCCTGTCAGGCGAACTTTATTCAGCATCACCGTGATGAGACGCTCTCTCTGTGGCTGAATTACACCGTGGAGGGTAACAGCGGAATACTCAGCATGAATGGCCGGTTGAAAAGCGATCCTACGAAGACCCTGAATCGCAAAGTTTTCTTTCAGATTGAGCGCAAAGACAGCGTCTATAATCTGACGTCCATACGCAATATGAAATTTCCGGACGACAACATCAGCGACAGCTGGCTGGAGAAGTACGAGCCCTTATTTTTTATCTATCCGAATAAGAATATTTATATGCGTATTAAGAAACAGCAGAATGAGAATTATTTATTTATTCTGGGAACGCTGCCGACCTATGTGTGCCACACGTCAAAAAACGGATAGCGACAGGGAGAAATATTTTTAAGTTTTTGCGACCATCATTTATGCTTGATTTAACAGCCAGGACCTATCTTAGGAAAATATAACAGCAACAATAATGTTGCGATAATGTAATTATTCTTCGGCAAGTTAATGAAAAATATAATTGATGATAGCGTCAGAATGACGCCTGCACGGAATAAATCCCTGCATACGGGTTTACTCCTGTGGCCCCATTTCTCGCTTTTCGCATATTCAGGATTAATAGAGGCGTTACGTATTGCATCCAGCGTCCAGAAGCGTAGCCAGAAAATACGCTTTAAACTCAGCCTGATAAGCACTTATCCCGACTTACCGATAGTGAGCAGCTCAGGGCTCAGCGTGCGGCCCGAGGCCGCCCATGCGCCGCCCGGCGACTTCGACTATATTGCGGCGATCGGCGGAGGTCTGGAGCATCTTCACCAGGGGCACCGTGGCGACAGAGCGTTTCTCACGGAGGCTTATCACAACAACGTTCCTCTGATTGGTATTGGTACCGGCAGCTTTATTCTGGCGGAGGAAGGGTTACTGAACGAGCGCCGCGCCTCGATTCATCCTCATCACCATGACGTTTTCACGCAGCGGTTTCCGCAGGTTTATGCTGAGCAAGGCCTCGATTTTATCGACGAAGGCGATGTGCTGACCTGCCCGGGCGGGATCTCAACGCTCACCCTGGTAACGTCGCTGATCCGCGCCCACGGGGGAGACGACATTGCGGCCACCACTTCCCGGCGGCTGTCCCTTCCTCCGCATGACGCCGCCACGCCGCGGCCTGCGAATATCGCCATGATCCCTGATTCACGGCTGCGCAGGGCGGTGACGATCGTCGAACAGTATCTGACTCACCCGCTGAACGCCGCCAGGCTCGCGCAGGACGTTAAGCTGAGCGAACGCCAGCTTAACCGCCTGTTTCACGCCGAGTTTGGCAAAACGGCGCGTGAATTTATTCGCAGCGCCAGGCTGCGCTATGCCTGCTGGCTGCTGAAAAACTCTCAGCAAAGCGTGACGGATATTGCGCGGCGGATGCGGTTTAGCGACTGCGCCCATTTTATTCGTCATTTTCAGACCGAGTACGGCTGCACGCCGGGGGTATGGCGCACGTCGCAGAACTGATGTGCCGATTTCGTGCTTTCTTCGTAGGGTATTACTGGCTCGCCTGGATAGACTTCCGTTAAAAGCCTAACGGAGGGAAGACGACATGAATTGGCAGCCTTTTCGCGGCGATGCACCGGAAAATATGACGATTTTCAGCGTGTCATTTCCCGACGTCAGCGACCAGTGGCCGATGAAAGACGACGCTGCCCGTGAGATCGCCTCCCTTGACCGCGCCCTGAAAGCCGAGCCAGCGCTCCGGCCTCCGAGGGTGGAATACGACGAAGGGGGGCAGGCCGTGCTTATCCCGCAGAACCGTTATTCCGAACAGGCCTTCCGCAACCGCCCGGCGCTCACCGCGTGGCGCACCCGGCTGGTGCCCTCCGCGCTGGCGCTGTTTGTGGTGCAAAACCCGCTGGAAGACCGCCTGCCCGACGGCACGAAAATGGACAGCGACAGCCGCCAGTGGTTTATCCACGCTAACGATGCGGTTGGCGTGCGCTCCCGCGCCCGGGTGCTGGCCGCGCTGGTGGATAAGTATATTCACAACGAAAGTGAAAATAACTGGGTTAGCCTCGCAAGCGGTGCCGCCATTCCGGTGCTGGAGGCGCTGCGCGAAGCAAAGCTCGACGGCCAGCGTGTATATCTCACGCTGGTGGACAAAGACCCGGTGGCGCTCAGCTGGGCCGAAACCATGGCGGCGCAGGAAGGGATTGTGGTGGGCGAACAGCTAACGCTGCTCAGGCGCAACCTGCTCCATACGCTGGTGCGTAACGAGGACCTGCTGCTGGAGCTGGGCGAGCATCAGGCCGAACTGGTCGACGCGCTGGGGATTTTCGAATACTTCAACGATACCGATGCGGTGATTTTTCTCCAGCGCGCGCTGCGGCTGGTCAAACCCGGCGGGGCGGTGATTGTGTCGAACATGCTGACCAGCAGCCCGCAAATTGACTTTGTGCTGCGGGGTATCGGCTGGGAGGATATTCACCCGAGGTCGTTACAGCAGCTGCAGGATATCCACCTCGCGGCGGGCGTGCCGGTGGAAAACGTCACCGTGGTGGTGCCGAAGGACGGGGTGTATGCGGTGATGGAGATTAAGGTTTAGTGCGAACGGTACATACGCTGTGTTGGCCAGAAACCGCACGGACAGTCCCCTCTCCCTGAGGGAGAGGGTTAGGGTGAGGGGGAACAGACCGCAAAGCGTGGCTTGAAATAGTTGGGTTTTCCAATCATGATCCTCCCCATGAAAATTGAAGCCGCACTCCCCACACACTTCGAACGTCTGGTCGCGATCTGGGAATCCTCCGTCCGCGCCACCCATCACTTTTTACAGGAAAGCGATATTGCGGCGCTGCGCCCGTTATTGCTCAACACCTATCTGCCAAACCTCAAGGTCGTGATCGCTCGCGATGACGCAGGCGTTATTCACGGCTTTTTAGGCGTGGATGAAAATCGCATTGAAATGCTGTTTGTTGACGACGCGAGCCGCGGGAAGGGCGTCGGGAAATTGCTGCTCCAGCACGCCATCGAAGAGTTTGGCGCGAACGAAGTGGACGTGAATGAGCAGAACCCGCAGGGCGTGGGATTTTATCGCCATATGGGGTTTGAGCAGGTCGGACGCTCGGAACTGGACGGGCAGGGGAATCCGTTTCCGCTGTTGCATATGCGGTTGAGCGGGCAGGTTTAACGCCCTCTCCCTCTGGAGAGGGAGTCTGCAAGCTAGTTACTGGTAATTTGCCCAATGATTACGCCACGCACTTTTTCGACATCGAAGTAATAAGAGACCGTATTACTCTGGATGAATCCATTCTGTACTGGCGTCTCCTGATAAAAAAGCATCGCTTTCTTTTTGGCGCTCTCTTTCTTGCCGAACAATTCGACTAAATTCCCATGCGTCGCATTTAATAATGGAACATTAGCGACTGAGACTCTGATAGGTTCCGTTGTTTTAGCACACTCGTTATGGATGCCATCTTTGGCTATAACTAGCGCAGTTAACAATCCTGCACCCATTTCGTTATCCGAGATGAACCAGTAATTCGTGCCATCGTCGTCATGAAGGCAGACCCAACGAGCGGAACTGTATGTGTTGACTGGTGAGCTGGTGATATCTGACAGGTGAGTAACCTCCATTTGTACGGCTTGCTTGCCTATAGCGATGGTTGGGGAAAGGGGCACTGTTGTAGAAATTTCCGTCAGCGAGCCGTCTTCATCGTAATATCGGGTCGCGAAGCCGGTCATTTCCGTTGCTGAGACGTGCGAACTGACTGCAACGAGTAATGGCAATAAACAAAATAAATGCTTCATTTGACATTCAATACCGTATCGTTGCTTTTCCAGATACTCCTTCTGGCACTCAGAGGAGCAATGATGCAGTCCTCTGAAGAGTCGTCGGGGTGCAAACTGCTTTTACCATGTATTTTAAATGAGTCCCTACCACACATATCATTTGTCGAATAGGGCGTGAGGCTGAGAGTATATTTCCCTATGTGGGCTGAATTATGAGGGGACCCAATAGTGTAGGTACCTCGTGGCAGCGGTCCGCTGTTTTTTACACATTCTTGTGACGGATCGTTTTTGTAACCACTAGCACCTGCGTAATCTGCATCAAATTGGTAGACACCATCCAGATAAAATTTATGCTCTTTTACATCATATTCCCAGGACATACTTTCTCCTTAAGTGCGTTCTTTCCAGGTATCAGAGTGAATAATGTTTCCATCAATGTAGTTCCATGTAATTTTTTCATATGTCAGATCTACATATTCATGGTGCGTATAGTGTTCGTTTTGCCGATGTTTAATGTCAAACATGATAGGTTCAATTTGAACAACTCTTGCGTTTTCTAACGTTGTTTTAAAGTAAGCCTCTTCAAGTCCGTTACAGTTGATCCTGTAAAATATAAATTCTGCTTTTTTTAGTGTTTGTCCAGTGCACAAGGCTTTGTATAGATAAGAGGATGATGAATCAATCTCTTTCATGAATGCATAGGTACTACAAATGCGTTTTGCTGTGATTTTTCCGGAGGATTTATCTATAGGTTGTTCTATTGAATGCATAAATTCAATCACTTCTATTGAGCCTTCGCGATCTTTTATATCGACAGATCCATTAATCCTCCGGCCTGAATCATCCTCAAGCCATAAGTAAACAGGTATAGCCATCTCAATCTCCTTTTATAGACTGAGGGAAACTACTCTTCATTATGGATTTAAATTGTGACTTTCATTTCAAAATAGAAAATAAAATATGGAAGTGGGACTTAAAATTGCTCTTTGCGACGTATAAGTTTCTCAGATGGGTTTTTAAAGATTATAACGTTGAATTATGATTTCGTTGCCATTGTAAGATAAATGCTAAGTTAAAATAGCATCAGGTATTGAAATGATGAATGTCATCAAATATTGGACTTGTAAGGTAGCATTACATATTGGGTTCGATTGCTTTTTGGATGTTATGGAAGAAATCTGGCATTCCATATTGTTTTTTATGTTGGCTGCATGCCCAGCAGCCAACTTGATAACAGCGGGAACGGTTATGATAATTGCAGGCTCGCCAGCGTATTCTCGATCTGGCATAACTTTGCTTTAGCGCGTTTGTAATCGTCCAGAATCCTTTGCTCCTGCTCGTTATACGCCACTAGAACGATGCACCCTTTCATGACCTTTACCGTGACCTGCTGTCCGGTATCAAAGCCCGCCGCACGCAGCCATTTGCCGGAAAGGATAATTTTCGGCGTGGATTTGTCGAAAACATTCGGGCGGTATCCCACAATTAACGAACGCTCGGTTCCGGATTGGTCGGTGTCTGGGGTAAAATGCGAATCAGCCATAATCAACTCCTTGATAGTTGGTGAGGTTAGACGCCCTTTAGTGCTCCAACACTGCTGGGCGTTGTCAAAATTCCGAATCCATGTGGTAGGTACCACGTGTAGATAAATTAACTGAAGTGGTACCTACCATGCAAGAGAAAAAGAAACCAAATTTTGACCGTACCAAAAGCACTATGAAGAACATCCGGTTCGAGGATGAGCTTTTGGAACAGATTGAGAAGGCGGCAGGGAAAGGGAATTTTAGTAAGTGGGTGAAGGAGGCTTGTAAATTAAGGCTCAACAAGCAATAGAGCATACATCTATAACTGGTATGAATAAGTCTTTCAGTGAAGTGCTGTTTATATAAACAGCATTGTTACTCATCTCTAATCGTTGTAGATTAATCAATTAAAAATTAATTCTTTGTTTCAGATTTATATTTATTTTCAGTTAAGCAGATTATTCAATCTTCCTTAGAATAAGGGCTGAGTTATATGAATAATAAAAACATTGTTAGAACACGGGATGATGTTGATTGGGGATGTTTCCATGATGAATTAAATAGCGCTGAAGTAATGGTGAAAATATGTGTAATAAGAATAAAAACTATAAATAAAATTGCAGAAGAATTAACGAAGATAGTTTTGGACAAATCATGGATGATGGATTTAGATAATCGTACGCAAAGATGTTATAGATATACTGTAGAGGAAACTTCGAAATTATTAGTTGATATATTTAACCAAATAAAAGCTCAATCTTCATCTGAAAAGGATATAGGTGTTGAATTTGGTGAGATAATGGTTTCAATGGGGGCTTCGAGGGCATTAAATAAGCTTTTTGATCATGTTTCTCTTCCAATTGCAGAGCTTTGGAAACCACAAAAGAAACAGAATGAAGGATTTGATTTTCATACGGTATGCCCTGAAAAAATGGTCAATTTTGGTGAGGCAAAATATTCAGGTGTTTCCAATCCTCATGGTGATGCATTAACACAAATTATTGATTTTCTAAATGTTGAAAAGCATCTAAGAGATGCAGTTCATTTGACAAATTTGGCTGGGGAAGAAGCTTGTGACAACCTTGACAACGAGTCTTTCGGTGTAGTTGCTGCATTTTCTATAAACTCTGAGAACTATGAACTTATTATTAAAAATGCTTTAGAAAGTGTTAAGCAAAAAAATCTCTTGAATAAGTGTAGTATAGTTTATCTTGTGGGGGTGATTTGTAAATGAAAGCAGCAATTCTGAAGATAAAAGAAGATGTAAATCCCAGCGAGAGTATTGAATCTTTGCTTATGCAGCTACATACAAAAGGTCCAGTAGACAACAAATTATTAGAAAAGTTGACCTATTATAAATTATTTCATCACAAAGACTTTTCTTTTTATGAAGATAGGATAGTTTTGGAGTTAGGCTTATTTTATAAAAACACTAAGCCAGATGATTTATTTTCATTTATTTTGTCAGGGATTGGAAGAACAAATCATAGACTTTTTAAGGAATACTTAACGCCTGTCCAGGCTAGTATAAGGTTAGCAATTCAAGAAGAAAAATATGTTTCTATTTCCGCGCCAACAAGCGCAGGAAAATCATTCTCTATAAAAGACTACATTGAAAAATTAAAAGGGGATGTCGTTATAATTGTTCCTTCGAGGGCTTTGATTGCTGAATATATAAATAATCTCCGTGATAAATTTGGAAAATCAAAGAATATAATGATATCCTCTTTCGCTGACATTATATTCAACAGCAGAGAAGGCCTGCGTCATATTTTTATTTTAACCCCTGAAAGAGCCAGGGATTTATTCCCAATTCGAAATAAGTTGAAAATAGATCTATTTTTCTTTGATGAAGCACAAGTGTGTGAAGAAAAGGAAAGAGGAGTTACATTTGATGCTCTGGTAAGAAGAATAAAGTTAAATTTTGAAAACGCGAAATTGGTTTTTGCCCATCCATTTGTTGAAAATCCTAATGCACAAATGCAAAAACATGGATTGGATCTAAGTAAGTCTTATTCACACGCTTATCCGCATAATACTGTTGGGAAAGTTTTTGTTTTTAAACATTCTAATAAAAAAGACTTTTACTTCTCGCCATATATAAAAAAAGGACATTTACTTAATAAAGTTGTTCCTTTCGATGGTTCATTTGAGGACTTTGCTTTTGATGGTTCAAAATCTGTACTCGTATATGTTTCAAAAGCTTCATTATACAATGGTCATTTCAAAAAAGATTTTGAAAAATTTATAAATCGCTTTAATGCTATATCTAATAAAACAGCTTTACGTATTATATCTAAAGTTGAAGAGTTATTGGGCGCTAATAACCACGGTCATAAATCAACCTTAGTAGATTTGCTTAAGATTGGTGTCGTGATTCATCATGGTTCAGTTCCATTGGAAGTACGGTTTCTTATTGAAGATTTTATCAGGAGCGGATATGCAAAAATCTGCTTTGCTACAAGCACATTAGCTCAGGGCATAAATATGCCGTTTGATATTATTTGGCTAGTGAACATGCGAATCCAGGCTGATAATGATAAAGAGCGAGGGTTAGCATTTAAAAATCTAATAGGAAGAAGCGGGAGATTAACAAAAGAAAATGTCTTTGATTATGGTTATGTTTATACAAAAAACCCAGAATTGCTTGCTCAGAGAATAAATTCAACATTTAAAATGAGTGAGAATTCAATTTTGGAAAATGTTTTAGATGATCCCAGTCATGACATGAATGAGTTTGTTTCTTCAATTTTTGATGGTTCATTTGATGAGAATTATAATCTTCCAGTTTCTAGAATAAATAGAATATCTGGAATGAAGGTTATTGTTTGCATTAAAGATGCATTAGATATCATATTTGAAAATGCCGATGGTGGTTCTCTCAAAGGTGAACGTAATAAAATAAAAAGGGATATAGTTCGTTCAAATCTAAAATTTGTTTTTGAGTCTTATATCGGCAGGGATTTATTGAAAGGAGAAAGTAACGTCTTTGATAATGCAATAACGATACTTTTTTACCTTATCCAAGGTAAATCTTTTAAGGAAATAGTTGGGATGAGATATAGCTACGCTTCTAATCGTGATGAAAATAGAAATGGTTATGCTCCATTTATACAGCCAGCGAGTAAAATACCCGATATTACTTTAGAAAATGCATTTTCAATGTTCAACAATATCAAAGCTAACAATGTAAGTTATGATCGAATTGTGTTCGACACGTATGACTATTTAGATACTGTAATCTCTTTTTCACTGACGGATGCGTTTATGGGAGCTTTCCGCGTTTATTATGAAAAGACTAAAGATAATAATGCCATGAAAATGATGGGATTGCTTAAATATGGAACATTAAATCCTATTCACACCTTATTGCTTAGATATGGGTTTTCTCCTGAAGATATTGATTTGGTTGAAGAACATATTAAATATATTAGTGAGGATGATATTGTTTTTAATAAATTAGAAACTATACCTATTGACATACAAGATATGATTTCGTGGTATCTACCTGAATAACAGGGCGAAGTTTATGATATAAAGTTTATGGATAAAGGATAAAATTATCTGAGTAGAAATTTTTGGCGGAAGATCACAGGAGTCGAACCTGCCCGGGAACGCTGGCGTCCCCAACTGGATTTGAAGTCCAGCCACCTCACCGGAGATGACGATCTTCCGCGCCTCGATTGCTACATGGAGGCGGGGCGCATTATAGCTACTTTCAGGCATTTACCACATACCCAGACACACTTTTTTCACCTCTCTTTTGACCTGTACACCCCTGTTTCAGTTAATTCCTAAGAAAATCCTCATGTTAGCCCCTCGTGCTCCCAACATTTACCGCGATCACAAAAAACAAGAAACGTAATCTGCTAACCAGAAAACGCAATACCCGCTCCTGAAACAATGGTTTAAAACTCTGTAACCGGTCTCAGCGCCCCCTACAGCGTGAAGGATAAAAAAAGATGAGCGAAGTGTTGTCAGTAAAAGAGAAGATTGGCTACGGCATGGGAGATGCCGCCAGCCACATCATTTTTGATAACGTCATGTTGTACATGATGTTTTTCTACACCGATATTTTCGGCATTCCCGCCGGGTTTGTCGGCACCATGTTCCTGCTGGCGCGCGCGCTGGATGCGATCTCCGACCCGTGCATGGGGCTGATTGCCGACCGCACCCGCAGCCGCTGGGGCAAGTTCCGTCCGTGGATTTTGTTCGGTGCCATCCCATTCGGTATCGTCTGCGTGCTGGCCTACACCACGCCGGACCTCAGCCTCAACGGCAAAATGGTTTACGCCGCCGTTACCTACACCCTGCTGACCCTGCTCTATACCGTGGTCAACATCCCCTACTGCGCGCTCGGCGGCGTGATCACCAACGACCCGACGCAGCGTATCTCCCTTCAGTCCTGGCGCTTTGTGTTGGCGACGGCGGGCGGCATGCTCTCCACGGTGCTGATGATGCCGCTGGTGAACCTGATTGGCGGCGACGATAAGGCGTTCGGCTTCCAGGGCGGCATCGCCGTGCTGTCGGTGGTCGCGTTCCTGATGCTGGCGTTCTGCTTCTTCACCACCAAAGAGCGCATCCAGGTGCCGCCGAGCACCACCTCCATGCGGGAAGACCTGCGCGACATCTGGCACAACGACCAGTGGCGCATCGTCGGCGTGCTCACCATCCTCAACATCCTCGCCGTCTGCGTGCGCGGCGGCGCGATGATGTACTACTGCACCTGGATCATGGGCTCCCCGGAGGTGTTCGTCGCGTTCCTCACCACCTACTGCGTCGGCAACCTGATTGGCTCCGCGCTGGCGAAACCGCTCACCGACTGGAAGTGCAAGGTCAGCATCTTCTGGTGGACCAACGCCGCGCTGGCGGTGGTCAGCGTGGCGATGTTCTTCGTCCCGATGCACGCCACCGTGCTGATGTTCGCCTTTATCTTCGTCATTGGCGTATTGCACCAGCTGGTGACGCCGATCCAGTGGGTGATGATGTCCGATACCGTCGACTACGGCGAATGGACTAACGGCAAGCGCCTGACCGGCATCAGCTTTGCGGGCACGCTGTTCGTGCTGAAGCTCGGCCTGGCGCTGGGCGGGGCGATGATCGGTTGGATGCTGGCAGGCGGCGGCTACGACGCGGCAGCCAAAACCCAGAACAGCGCGACCATCAGCATCATTATCGGCCTGTTTACCCTGGCCCCGGCGGCCTGCTACGTGCTGAGCGCCATTATCGCCAAGCGCTACTACACGCTGAAAACCCCCTTCCTGACCAAAATCATGGGTGAGCTGGCGCAGGGCGCGCGCCGCAATCAGCAGGAGTTTGAAAACCTGCCGGTCAGCAAAGAATTACAGAACTAAGAGGACGAGAGCATGAAAATCAGTGATGGAAACTGGCTTATTCAACCGGGCCTGAACGTGACGTATCCGGTTCAGGTGTTCGACGTGGAGCAGCAGGGCAACGACCTGGTGGTGTATGTGGCGCCGCGCGACGTGCGCGAACGCACCTGGCAGCTCGACACGTTGATGTTCACGGTGCGCCTGTTTGCCCCGCAGGAAGGGATTGTCGGGGTGCGCATTGAGCATTTCCAGGGCGCGCTGAATAACGGCCCGCACTATCCGCTGAACGTTCTGAAAGACGTAAAGGTAGAGATTGAAAACAACGCCGATTTTGCCGAACTGAAAAGCGGAAGCGTCAGCGCGCGCGTCACCAAAGGCGAGTTCTGGGCGCTGGATTTCCTGCGCAACGGCCAGCGCATTACCGGCAGCCAGCTGAAAAACAACGGCTACGTGCAGGATACCAACGCCGACCGCAATTACATTTTCGAACGTCTGGATCTGGGCGTGGGGGAAACGGTCTACGGTCTGGGCGAGCGCTTTACCGCCCTGGTGCGCAACGGCCAGACGGTCGAAACCTGGAACCGCGACGGCGGCACCAGCACCGAGCAGTCCTACAAAAATATCCCGTTCTACCTGACCAACCGCGGCTACGGCGTGCTGGTGAATCATCCCGAGAACGTCTCGTTTGAAGTCGGCTCCGAGAAGGTCTCCAAAGTGCAGTTCAGCGTGGAAGGGGAATATCTCGAGTACTTCGTGATCGACGGCCCGACGCCGAAAGAGGTGCTGAACCGCTATACGCGGTTTACCGGGCGTCCGGCGCTGCCGCCTGCGTGGTCGTTCGGCCTGTGGCTGACCACCTCGTTCACCACCAACTACGACGAAGCCACGGTAAACAGCTTTATCGACGGCATGGCCGAGCGCGACCTGCCGCTGCACGTGTTCCACTTCGACTGCTTCTGGATGAAGGCCTTCCAGTGGTGCGACTTCGAGTGGGACCCGGTGACCTTCCCGGATCCGGAAGGGATGATCCGCCGCCTGAAGGAGAAAGGGCTGAAGGTCTGCGTGTGGATTAACCCGTACATCGGCCAGAAATCCCCGATCTTCCGGGAGCTGAAAGAGAAGGGCTACCTGCTCAAGCGCCCGGACGGCTCCCTGTGGCAGTGGGACAAATGGCAGCCGGGGCTGGCGATTTATGACTTCACCAACCCGGACGCGTGCCGGTGGTATGCCGACAGGCTGAAAGGCCTGGTGGATATTGGCGTCGACTGCTTCAAGACCGACTTCGGCGAGCGTATCCCGACGGACGTGCAGTGGTTCGACGGGGCCGATCCGCAGAAGATGCACAACCACTACGCCTACATCTATAACGAACTGGTGTGGAACGTGCTGAAGGAGACGGTGGGGGAAGAAGAGGCGGTGCTGTTTGCCCGCTCCGCGTCCGTGGGTGCACAGCAGTTCCCGGTGCACTGGGGCGGCGACTGCTACGCCAACTATGAATCGATGGCCGAAAGCCTGCGCGGCGGGCTGTCGATTGGCCTGTCCGGCTTCGGGTTCTGGAGCCACGATATCGGCGGGTTCGAAAACACCGCTCCGGCGCACGTCTATAAACGCTGGTGCGCGTTCGGGCTGTTCTCCAGCCACAGCCGCCTGCACGGCAGCAAATCCTACCGCGTGCCGTGGGCGTACGATGACGAGTCCTGCGACGTGGTGCGCCACTTCAACCAGCTGAAGTGTCAGCTGATGCCGTACCTGTATCGCCAGGCGGCGCTGGCCCGCGAGTTCGGCACGCCGATGCTGCGGGCGATGATGCTGGAGTTCCCGGACGATCCGGCGTGCGATTACCTCGACCTCCAGTACATGCTGGGGGATTCGGTGATGGTCGCGCCGGTGTTCTCCGAGGTGGGCGACGTGCAGTTCTATCTGCCGGAAGGCCGCTGGACGCACCTGTGGCACAACGACGAAATTCAGGGCAGCCGCTGGCATAAGCAGCAGCACGATTTCATGAGCCTGCCGGTCTACGTGCGCGACAACACCCTGCTGGCGCTGGGCAACAATAACCAGAAGCCGGACTACGCGTGGAACGCGGGGACGGCCTTCCAGCTGTTTAACCTGGACGACGGCTCAACGGCGGTGAGCGAAGTGCCTGCGGCGGACGGGGCCGTGGCGTTTACGCTGAAGGCGTCACGTCGGGGCGATATCGTGACCTTTACCGGCGCGGGAGACGCGCAAAACTGGTCCGTGTGCTTGCGCAACGTGCAAAAGGTGAGCGGCGTGAAGGGCGGCTCGCACGCAGGCAGCGAGTGGGGGGTGGTGGTGAAAGCAGAGGGGGATGAGGTGGTGGTTCACTTCTGAGCTGGAAAAATGCCCGGTGGCGCTTCGCTTATCGGGCCTACGATAATTATGCGGTCTGATGCCCTCACCCTGACCCTCTCCCACAGGGAGAGGGAACAAACATCAAAAACGGCAACAGGGTTGCCGTTTTGCATTTACCTTGCGCCACCCGGCTTGTTTATTGCACCGGTGTTGAAACCACGCCGCCCGTCATCGTCTGCTGCACCTGCTGTTTATCCATATTCACCGCGTTCAGCTTGCCGTTCACCGTCGGCTTAAGCGGGGCATTCGCCTGCACGCTGCCGCTGGCGGTGAGCTGAATATTGCCGTCGCCCGTAATCGGCAGCGCAGGCCAGCCCCACTGCTGCAGCACGTTGAGCGGCACGCCGCGCCCGTTCAGGCTCACCGTGGTCTGCCGCTGCGGCAGCTGCGAAACCGTCGCCGTGGCTTCCAGAATACCTTTCTCGGTAAAGGCGCTCAGGTCGGTAATGTTCACCGTGGCGGCGTTCGCATTCAGTGCCAGCGACGGACGGCGCACGTCCACGCGGTTAAAGGTCGCCGCCGCGCCGTTGAAGGTTGCGCTGCCGCCCCAGATGCCCCACTGGCGATCTTTCACCAGCTGCAGGTTTGCGCCATAGCCGTCCAGAGAGGTGATCTGCCACGGGAAGGCGGGATCGATGTCGATCACCAGGTTGCGGCTCAGGCCGAATTTTTGCAGCGTGACGCTGTTAAGCCATTCCGGCAGAGGCTCCATCCACAGCGTTTTCCAGTTCTGCGGCAGGGTGTACTCCAGCCCGGCGATGGCAACATCGTCCAGCACCAGCGCTTTACCGTCGCGCAGCCAGTTACCGGACGTGCGCACCATGCCGCCTTCCCAGCGGGAGGTGAACTGTCGCAGCGCCATGCCCTGCGGGGAAAACTCCGCATTCAGGATCGGGTCGAAAAGATGCAGCGAGCCGTAGATAAACTCGCTGGCATTCATGGACAGACGGCCTTCCTGGCTCTGCCAGTCGCCTTTGCTGAGAGTCAGGTTGCGCAGGCTTAAATCGAGATCGGTCACCGCCCAGTCCGGGCCCTGAAGCCGGGCGTCGGTCACGTCCAGACGACCAATCTGCAGAGAGGGGATGGAGGCCAGCGGCGCGAAGAACGCCATCAGCGTTTTATCGCTCTGCAGGCGGATCTCATTCAGGCGCATCGTGTCGATAATCCAGCTTCCGTCGGCGTTGCGCAGGGCGGAGCCGGTAAGCGAGCCACGGGCCATGTCGGCACCAACCGTTTTCAGCACCACTTCCTTGCCGTTGAGCTGGCCCTCGATCAGCACGTTGGTCGCCGGTACGCCGTTCAGGGTCAGCGAGCCCGCGCTCATCTGGATCTGCGCGTTGTTCCCCAGCACGTTGCCCGCTTCCGGCTGCCACGGGCTGACGCCGCCCGTGACCTTCTGCGCGCTCAGGTCCCATTCGGTATTCGGGCTGTTAAACGCCATGTCGTTCAGCTGCAGGCGATCCGCCTGGAAAGGCAGCGGTGCCGTCTGGGGGGAGAGATTCAGCGTGCCGTCGAACAGGGTGATGGTGTCCATATGCAGCGGATCGGTTATCTGGCGGCTGCTCAGGCCAATATCGACCTTTTTGGCTACCAGCGTGGCGGGTTTACCGTCCCGACCGAAGGTGACGTTTTCCAGAATGATGTGGGAAGGCGACGAAAAGCGGTGATTCATCTTGTCGAAACTGAGTTCGTAGTCGGTATTCACCGTCACCCAACTGCTGACCTGAGACGCGCCCCAGCGGGTCTGGAGCAGAATGTAGAACGCCAGCAGCACAATGAGCAGGGCTACCAGAAGATAGATGAGGAGCTTTCCAATAAATTTCATGGTCTTCCATCCCGCAAAACGCACATAAGGGAGTTATGCACGATTTATGCGCAATCCTCAAGGCGGGAATGGTGTAATTAGATGTCACGGCAGGCATTGGCTGCCTGCCGTGAGAGAAATCAATTTTTCTCAGGCGGGAAAACGAGGTTCAGAACGATAGCGGTGATACCGCCCGCGGCAATCCCGGAAGAGAGCAGGTTTTTCACCCAGTCAGGCGCAAACTGCAGGATCAGCGGCTGCTGGGAAACACCCAGACCGACGGCCAGCGACAGGGCGATAATCATGATCGCGCGGCGGTTCAGCGGCTCGCGGGAGACGATACGCACGCCGGAGGCCGCGATGGTCCCGAACATCACCAGCGTTGCGCCGCCCAGCACCGGCTCAGGAATGTGCTGCACAAAGCCGCTTACCGCCGGGAACAGGCCGAGGACGATCAGCATCAGCGCCACCACAAAACCGACGTAGCGGCTGGCAACGCCGGTCAGCTGGATCACGCCGTTGTTCTGGCCGAAGCAGGAGTTCGGGAAGGTGTTGAATACCGCAGAGACAAACGAGTTCAGGCCGTTCGCCAGCACGCCGCCTTTCAGGCGCTTCATGTACAGCGGGCCGGACACCGGCTGCTCGGAGACGTCGGAGGTGGCGGTGATATCGCCGATGGTCTCAAGAGAGGTGATCATAAAGACCAGCATCAGCGGCAGGAGCAGGCCCCAGTCAATGCCCAGTCCGTAGTACAGCGGCGTGGGAACGACGATCAGCGCGCTGTTGGTCGGCGCGGTGTTCTCCGTCAGCATGCCCAGCGCCCATGCCAGCAGGTAGCCCGCCGCCATGGCGATCACCAGCGAGGCGACGCGCAGGTAAGGATTACGCTGACGGTTAAGCAGAATAATGATTGCCAGCACGACACCCGCCAGCAGCAGGTTTTTCGGCGCGCCGAAGGTGTGGTCGCTCATTGCGGCATAGCCGCCGCCGATGGAGGTGAGGCCCACCTGAATCAGCGACAGGCCGATAATCATTACGACGACGCCAGAAACCAGCGGGGTGATGACGCGGCGAGCCAGATGCAGAACGCGGGAGATGACCATCTCCGTACAGCTGGCCAGCATCAGGGTGCCGAACAGCGCCGCCATCATGGTTGGGACATCCGCACCGCCGGTTTTCAGCGCCGTACCGCCCATGATCAGCGGTGCCACGAAGTTAAAGCTGGTGCCCTGAATCGATAATAATCCCGACCCCACCGGACCCCACGCTTTAATTTGAATAATCGAGGCCACGCCGGAGGCGAAGAGAGACATGCTGATAATGTGCTGCGTGTCCTGCGCCGGTAAACCGAGCGCCTGGCAAATCAGCAGCGCCGGGGTGATCACCGCAACAAACATCGCCAGAAGATGCTGGCAGGCGGCGAAAAGCGTTTGCGGCAGCGGCGGACGGTCTTCAAGGCGGTAAATCAGTTCGCTATTTTGCTTCTGCGCAATCGGTTGCGCATCAGGCGACTCTATGGTGTTAACGGACATCGGCGGCAATCCCACGGTGGAAAAGCGGGCATTTTATCTGACCACCTGGTAAAAGCAAACGATTGCCAGCAAAAAAAGGGAAGAAAATCTGCTGCTGTGAGCAGGTTTTCTACAACGCGTCGGGAAAAAAAATTACACTTTTTGCGCCGGGTGCTCATGAAGAGCGCAACCCGGCCCAGGATAACGCCGCGTGTGTATGGAACACGCGCATAACAGGAGCCTTTTATGATTCATCTCGATACGTTGTCGACCCTTGTTGCCGCAACGCTGGTTCTTCTGCTTGGTCGCAAGCTGGTACATAGCGTTTCCCTTCTGAAGAAATACACCATTCCTGAACCCGTCGCCGGTGGCCTGCTGGTGGCGCTGGCCCTGCTGATACTGAAAAAAAGCATGGGCTGGGAAATCGATTTTGATATGTCCCTGAAAGACCCGCTGATGCTGGCCTTCTTTGCCACTATCGGCCTGAACGCAAACCTGGCGAGCCTGCGCTCGGGCGGTAAGGTGCTCGGCGTATTCCTGATTGTGGTGGTGGGGCTGCTGCTGATGCAAAACGCCATTGGCATCGGCATGGCAACGCTGCTGGGGCTGGATCCGCTGATGGGTCTGCTGGCGGGGTCGATTACCCTTTCGGGCGGTCACGGAACCGGGGCCGCGTGGAGCAAGCTGTTCATCGAGCGCTATGGGTTTGAAAACGCGACGGAAGTGGCGATGGCCTGTGCGACCTTTGGCCTGGTGCTGGGTGGCCTGATTGGCGGTCCGGTGGCGCGGTATCTGGTTAAGCACTCCACCACGCCGAACGGCAGGCCGGACGATGAGCTGGTGCCGACCGCCTTCGAAAAGCCGGACGTTGGCCGCAGCATCACCTCCCTGGTGCTGATTGAAACTATCGCGACGATCGCCATCTGCCTGACCGTGGGCAAAGTGGTTGCGCAATGGCTGGCGGGTTCCGCGTTTGAACTGCCGACGTTTGTCTGCGTGCTGTTTATCGGGGTGATCCTGAGCAACGGTCTGGCGCTGATGGGCTTCTACCGCGTGTTTGAACGGGCGGTATCGGTGCTCGGCAACGTCTGCCTGTCGCTGTTCCTGGCGATGGCGCTGATGAGCCTCAAGCTGTGGGAGCTGGCCTCGCTGGCGCTGCCGATGGTGGCGATTCTGGCGGTACAGGCGCTGTTTATGGCGCTGTACGCCATGTTCGTGACCTGGCGCATGATGGGAAAAAACTACGATGCGGCGGTGCTGGCAGCGGGTCACTGCGGGTTTGGTCTGGGGGCTACCCCAACGGCTATAGCCAACATGCAGGCGATCACCGAACGGTTCGGACCATCGCACATGGCGTTTCTGGTGGTCCCGATGGTTGGGGCGTTCTTTATTGATATCGTCAACGCGCTGGTGATCAAGCTGTACCTGATGCTGCCGATGTTTGCCTGAGATCAGGCGTTGGAATACCGCTCGGTTTCCGGCATCCAGCGCTCAATTAACGCTGCCGCCTGTTCGGGGTAGCGTTCATGAATATGGCGGGCGAGGCGCTGAACCTCGGGGATCATGGCCTGATCGCGCAGCAAATCGGCTACTTTGAATTCCGCGTTACCCGTCTGACGCGTGCCCAGCAGTTCGCCCGGGCCGCGGATCTCCAGGTCTTTTTGCGCAATCACAAAACCGTCGTTGCTGTCGCGCAGCACCTGCAGACGCATCTGGGCGGTTTTGGAAAGCGGGGCTTTGTAGAGCAGTACGCAGTGGGACGCCACCGCGCCACGACCGACGCGCCCGCGCAGCTGGTGGAGCTGGGCAAGGCCGAGACGCTCCGGGTTTTCGATGATCATCAGGCTGGAATTGGGGACGTCCACGCCGACTTCGATCACCGTGGTGGCAATCAGCAGATGCAAATCACCCTGTTTGAACGACTGCATCACCGCCTGTTTTTCGGCGGGCTTCATGCGTCCGTGAACCAGACCCACGTTCAGCTCGGGCAGCGCCAGCTTAAGCTCTTCCCACGTTGCTTCGGCAGCCTGCGCTTCCAGCAGTTCAGACTCTTCAATCAGCGTACAGACCCAGTAGGCCTGACGCCCTTCCTGGGTGCAGGCGTTGCGCACGCGGTCGATGATATCGCTGCGGCGCGTGTCGGGAATGGCGACCGTTGTGACCGGCGTACGGCCCGGCGGCAGTTCGTCGATGGTGGAGGTATCCAGATCGGCGTAGGCGGTCATCGCCAGGGTGCGTGGGATCGGCGTAGCGGTCATGATCAGCTGATGCGGGTGGAAGCCCTGCTGCAGGCCTTTCTCCCATAATGCCAGACGCTGATGCACGCCGAAGCGGTGCTGCTCGTCGATAATCACCAGCGCAAGACCGTTAAACTGCACCTGCTCCTGGAAGATGGCGTGCGTGCCGACAATCATCTGCACCTGCCCGCTGGCAATAGCCTCCTGTTGCGCAAGGCGCGCTTTGCCTTTTTGCTTCCCGGCAAGCCAGCCCACTTCAATTCCGAGTGGCGCAAACCAGGCGCGGAAATTGTTGGCGTGCTGTTCAGCCAGCAGCTCGGTCGGCGCCATTAGCGCCACCTGTTTACCGTTAGCAATCGCGCGCAGGGCCGCCAGGGCGGCAACCAGCGTTTTACCGGAGCCCACGTCGCCCTGCACCAGACGCATCATCGGCACGTCGAGCGCCATATCGCGTTCAATCTCGGCGGTGACGCGCGCCTGCGCGCCGGTGGGTTTAAACGGCAGCGAGGCCAGCAGCTTATCTTTGAGCGCATCATTCTGGCTTAACGGCTGAGCGTGGAAACGCTGCGCGCCCGCGCGAAGCGCCAGCATGCTCAGGTTATGGGCCAGTAATTCCTCAAGGATAAGACGCCGTTGTGCGGGGTGTTGGCCGCTTTCTAAATCGCTGAGCTGCAGCGTTGGCGGCGGGCGGTGCAGGGTGCGCAGCGCCTCGGGCAGACTCATCATGCCCTGCGCCAGCTCGGGCGGCAGCAGCTCGGTAATGGCGCAGGTATCCAGCAGCTCCAGCGCCTGATCGGTGAGCTTGCGCAGCGTCGCCTGCTTGATGCCTTCGGTCGTTGGGTAAACCGGGGTAAGCGTCTCCTGCATTTCCGGCGTGCTGAGATCGCCCTGCACGCGGTACTCCGGGTGGATCATCTCTGCGCCGTATTTCCCGCGTTTGGCTTCGCCATAGGCAAGCACCCTGCGGCCCGTCGCCAGGCTGTTTTTCATCGCCGCGCTGAAGTTGAAAAAACGCATGGTGAGAATGCCGGTGCCGTCGCTGATCTGGCAGGTCATCATTCGGCGTCCGCCGAAGGTGATGTTGCAGTTCAGGACTTCGCCTTCAACGGTGGCGTAAATGGCGGGAAGAAGATCGCCAATCTTGTAGAGCTGGGTGCGGTCTTCGTAACGCAGGGGGAGATGAAGCAGGAGATCCTGCACGGTGTGCAGGCCAATTTTTGCCAGCTTATTGCTTTGCGCCGCGCCCACGCCCGTCAGGCTGTTAAGCGGGATGGCATCCAGCAGGCGGCCTTTCATCGCTTACCCGGCGTACTGCATGGTGGCCCACCACTCGGCATCGGCTTCTATTTCGCCCTGCGCGTTGACGTGGGGGTAAGGCAATTTTTTCTGCTTCGCAACGCGAGCCAGCACCGGATAACCACCCTCAAACAGCAGGCGCTGCTGTTCCTCTTCCGGCAGCATGCTGTTGCTGCGCTCGTACATCCCGGCGTTCTGACGCTGGCGCTGCGCTTCATACAGAATGAGCGCGGACGCCACGGAGACGTTGAGAGACTGGACCATGCCGATCATCGGAATGATGATGTCACGATCCGCCAGATCCAGCGCTTCCTGGGTGATCCCGGTTTTCTCCTGACCCATCAAAATGCAGGTCGGGCGGGTGTAGTCGATCTCGCGGAAATCTACGGCTTTAGCGGACAGGTTAGTGGCGAGGATCTGCATCCCGCGCCCTTTCAGGTGCGATACGGCTTCGCCAATGGTGTGATGATTTTTGACAGACACCCAGCTGTTGCTGCCTGCCGCCGCCGAGACCGTATTGCGCATACCGCCGTCCGGCCAGACGGCGTGCACTTCATGCACACCGACGGCATCTGCGGTACGGACGATAGCAGAGACGTTATGAGGTTTATGCACCTGCTCCATGCAGACCGTCAGGTCAGGCTGACGCCTGGCGAGCATTTCGCAGATACGTGCATAACGTTGTGAATTCATAAACCTAGTTTCGGTTTCGGGTGACTTTAATCACGTCCGGCATGACGCGGATCTTGCGCATAATATTCGCCAGATGCACGCGGTCGCGGGCGGTCAGACGAATAAAGGCGCTGTACACGCGGCCATCTTTTTCTTCCGTATTCAGGCTCTGAATGTTGGAAGAAGCCGTGTTGATCGCTGCCGTCAGGTTCGCCAGGGCACCCTGATGGTTGAACATATCCACCTTAATTTCGGTGATAAATTCCTGCGCGGTCTCTTTATCCCACTCGACCGCCATAAACTTCTCGGCTTCTTTCTGGTAGCCGCGAATGTTACGACAGGACTCGTGGTGGATAACCAGCCCTTTACCCGGGCTGACATGCGCAATAATCGGGTCGCCAGGAATTGGACGACAGCATTTTGCGAAGGTGATCAGCACCCCGTCTGCGCCTTTAATCGGCAGGTGTCCGTGGCTTTGCGTGGTTGCAGGCACCGCTGTCGTGTCGCCTTGCTGCAGATTCTTCGCCACCACCACGCTCATGGCGTTGCCGAGGCCAATCTCTGCCAGCAGGTCGTCAAGCGACGCAAGCTTCATGCGCTCCAGCTCACGCTGGACGTTCTCCTGCGGAATTTCAGCCAGCTTACGGCTACCGCCCAACGCGTGGTTGAGCAGACGACGCCCCAGGCTGACGGAATCATCGCGCTTGAGGTTTTTCAGCAGCTGGCGAATTTTGGCGCGTGCTTTGGAGCTCACGACAAAGTTCAGCCAGGCCGCGTTCGGACGTGCGCCCGGTGCGGTAATAATTTCTACCGTCTGGCCGCTGGAGAGCGGTTGAGACAGCGGATAAGGCTGTCTGTCGACGCGCGCGCCGACGCAGGCATGCCCGATATCGGTGTGCACGGCGTATGCGAAGTCGACAGGCGTTGCGCCCGCAGGCAGTTCGACAATGCGACCTTCTGGGGTGAAAACGTAAATCTCATCCGGGAAGAGATCGGATTTAACGCTCTCGATAAATTCAAACGAGCTACCCGCACTCTGCTGAAGCTCCAGCAGGCTCTGCATCCAGCGCTGGGCGCGGATTTGTGCGGTCGTGCTGCTTTCGCCACCGTGCTCTTTATACGCCCAGTGTGCGGCAACACCCATCTCTGCCATCTGGTCCATGTCTTCGGTGCGAATTTGCACCTCAACAGGTACGCCATGTGGCCCGATCATCGAGGTGTGCAAAGATTGATAGCCGTTCGCTTTTGGAATGGCGATGTAATCTTTCATGCGGCCCGGACGCGGTTTGTAGAGGCTGTGCATCTGCCCCAGCACGCGATAGCAGGTGTCCGAGTCGTGGACAATTACGCGGAAGGCGTAGATATCCATGATCGAGTGAAAACGCTGCTCTTTGAGCACCATTTTGCAGTAGATGGAGTACAAATGTTTTTCGCGACCGCTGACGCGGCACGGAATTCCCGCTTCCTGTAAGCGCCCTTCAATTTCCGAGAGGATTTTTTGAATCATCTCTTTGCGGTTACCGCGTGCGGCTTTCACCACCTCTTTAATCACGCGATAGCGGTTCGGGTACAACGCTTCAAAACCCAACTCTTCCAGCTCGGTTTTAATGTGGTGAATACCTAAACGGTGCGCCAGCGGACTGTAGATTTCGAGGGTTTCACGGGCAATGCGGCGACGTTTATCCGGGCGAAGTGAGCCCAGCGTGCGCATGTTGTGGGTACGGTCAGCGAGTTTGATGAGAATGACGCGGATATCCTGCACCATCGCCATAATCATCTTGCGGAAGTTTTCGGCTTGCGCCTCTTTCTTGTCGCGGAAATTCAGCTTATCAAGCTTAGAGACCCCTTCCACCAGTTCGGCAACGCTTTTGCCAAACAGCTGTTCCATGTCCTGATAAGTGGCAGGGGTATCTTCGATCACGTCATGCAGCAGAGCGGCCATCAGCGTTTCGTAGTCGAGTTTCATCTCGGCCAGAATACAGGCCACCGCTACCGGGTGCGTGATATAGGGTTCACCGCTTGAACGTGTCTGGCCCTCGTGAGCGTCACGTGCAACGAGATACGCCTGCTGAAGACGCTTAATCTGGTCTTCAGGCAGGTAGGTTTGAATCAGTTGATTCAGGCTTTCAAACAGATACAAGGGCGACCCGCAGGTTTAATTAACGACGACCTTCAGCAATAGCGGTTACGGCCTGCAGTTCTGCGGCTTCCTGCTCTTGCTGCTCCTGGCGCTCACGCACGTCGAGGATCTGGTTGTTGATCAGACCTTCTTCGATTTCGCGAAGTGCAATAACGGTGGTTTTATCGTTTTCTTCCGGTACCAGCGGATCTTTACCGCCTACCTGCATCTGACGAGCGCGACGCGCGGCGACCAGCACCAGGTCAAAACGGTTACCAATTTTCTCTACAGCGTCCTGAACAGTTACGCGTGCCATACTTAAAATGCTCCACAGGTGAAGAAATGACTGGGCATGATACTGAAAGTGGGTTCAGTCTGCCAACAGTTTGGTGATTAATGCGTCATGTCGCTGCTTCTGGCGGCTCATACGCAGACGTTCTGCACGAAGAATGGTTTTGAGATCGCTCAGTGCGGCATCAAAATCATCATTCACAATAAGGTAATCATATTCCGCGTAATGGCTCATTTCTGCAACAGCCTGTTCCATACGCTTTGCGATCACTTCTTCGCTGTCCTGACCGCGGCCACGCAGGCGGCGATCCAGCTCATCTTTCGATGGCGGTAAAATAAAGATACTGCGCGAATCAGGCATTTTCTTACGAATTTGCTGTGCGCCCTGCCAGTCGATATCCAGGAACACATTCACGCCCGTGGCCAGAACCTGCTCAATGGTTTCACGCGAGGTACCGTAGTAATTACCAAATACTTCAGCGTGTTCAAGAAACGCGTCTCTGCCGATCATCGCTCTGAATTCGTCGTGATCCACAAAGAAATAGTGTTCACCGTGCACTTCACCCGGACGCGGCGCTCGCGTGGTGTGAGAAACAGAAACCTGTGTGTCGTACAACGGTTGGGTTTTTAACAGTGCCTGAATAAGGCTGGATTTACCCGCGCCACTAGGGGCAGAAACAATATAAAGCGTGCCTTGAGCCATGAGAGTCTTTTGTATGTGTTAACGAAGAAGTCCTACATACGGGCTTATTATACACGTCGGCGCACCGTGACGTAGCCTTTGTCACACTTTTTCCCCTGGATTATTGAATTTTGCGTGCCGTTTTCAGGTTTTATCTGTGGTTTTCAGCAACCAAAAGAAACACCGGATAGCGTCTCGCATTGTGAAACGTTGTCGTTAGCGTTGTTTCAGGCATCCGGGTATACCTCCTGCAATGCAAAGGAGGGGTAGCGATGTGGCGATGGATAAGCGGGTTAATGCTGTTGTGGTGTGGCTCTGGCGCGGCGGTGTGTCCGGTGTGGTCGCAGGCAAAAGCAGAAAAAGAGATGGCGTCGTTAAGCGCCCAAATCAAAGGCTGGGATGAGGCTTACTGGAAGCAGGGCGTGAGCGAGATCAGCGACGAGGCTTACGACCAGCTTCACGGGCGGTTAACGCAGTGGCAGCGCTGTTTTGGCAGTGAGCCTTCAGAAGAGAAACTCCCGGCGCTGACGGGAAGCGTAAAACATCCCGTTGCCCACACGGGTGTGCATAAGGTGACCAGCAAAGAGGAGTTGAGACAGTGGATGCGTACCCGACAACATCTGTGGCTGCAACCCAAAGTTGACGGTGTGGCGGTAACGCTGGTCTATCGCAACGGAAAGTTAACCCAGGCTATCAGTCGCGGTGATGGCCTGAAAGGGGAAGACTGGACCGATAAGGTGCGTTTAATCCCGTCGGTTCCGCAAAAGCTCACCGGCGCGCTGGCGAATAGCGTCTTGCAGGGCGAGCTTTACTGGTTACGCGACAACCACATTCAGAACCAGATGGGCGGAATGAACGCTCGCGCCAAGGTGGCGGGGGCGATGATGCGGCAAAAGGATAACGCGCTATTAAGCAAGATCGGCGTATTCATCTGGGCCTGGCCGGACGGACCGAAAGATATGCGTACCTCTTTAGCTGAACTGTCTCAGGCCGGTTTTACGCTGTCGGCACGGTACACGCTACCCGCCGAATCTGTCGATGCCGTCGAGAAGCAGCGCGCGGCCTGGCACGTGACCGCATTACCCTTTGCCACGGATGGCATTGTGGTGCGTTCGGAGGATGAACCTGCGGGCGAAGAGTGGTTACCGGGAGAAGGCATCTGGGTTGTCGCGTGGAAATATCCTCCCGCAGCCCAGGTCGCTGAGGTGAGTGATATTCATTTTTCCGTGGGGCGCACGGGCAAAATTTCCGTTGTAGCAGCGCTGGAACCCGTGCAACTGGATGATAAACAGGTGCAGCGGGTGAGTCTGGGCTCGGTTGGGCGCTGGCAGAGTCTGGATATTGCTCCAGGGGATCAGATACAGATCAGCCTGGCCGGGCAGGGTATCCCCCGGTTTGATAAGGTGCTCTGGCGCGGGACTGACAGACATAAACCAGAGCCACCGGCCTCACGCTATCATGCTCTTAGCTGTTTCTATGCTTCGCCGGAGTGTATGGAGCAGTTCTTTGCCCGGCTGACCTGGCTCAGTTCAAAGCAGGTATTCGATATTGAAGGATTAGGCGAATCAGGCTGGCGGACCCTCTGGCAGGCACATCGTTTTGAACATCTCTTTTCATGGCTGTTATTAACGCAGGCGCAGCTGCAGGCTACACCGGGGTTTTCCTCAGCACGCGGGCTGGCGCTCTGGCACCGATTTAATCTGGTGCGCGAGAAGCCGTTTATCCGCTGGCTCATGGCAATGGGTGTGCCATTGACCCAGGCTTCGCTGAAGGCGATGGGAGACATATCGTGGCAGAAGATGAGCGGGCGCAACGCAAAGGACTGGCAGACCCTGCCGGGAACGGGAGAGGAGAAAGCGCGACAAATCGTAAACTGGATTCACGCGCCTCAGATTGATGTGCTGGCGAAATGGCTCGCTGAACAGCACATCAACGGGTTCTGAAGCTAGTGGGTGCTGTGTTTGTAATGAAAAACGGGCAGTCCGAGCTTCAGACGCAGCGCCAGCATGCGGGCCGTAAAGCCAAACAGCAGCGTCGAGATGACCACCACATCATGGTTTGAAACGTAATGCTGCAGGGCGATATAGAGCACCGCTGCCGCAAAGGAGATGCCGGCATACAGCTCTTTTTGAAAGACCAGGGGGATGCGTTTGCAGAACATATCGCGCAGCACGCCGCCGAATACGCCCGTGACCACGGCGGCGATGGTGGCGATAACCGGTCCTTCCCCCATATCGAGCGCGATTTGCGCGCCGATGATTGAAAAGACAATCAGCCCCAGCGCATCAAGCACAAGGAACAGGCGGCGAAGATGGGGCATAACGGGCGCCACGATGGTGGTTAACACGGCGGCCGTTGCCACGATAATCACATATTCAGGGTGTTTAACCCAGCCGAGCGGGTAATGGCCAAGCAGAATATCGCGCACGGAACCGCCGCCCAGCGCGGTAGCCGTAGCAATAATGATCACGCCGAAGGTATCCATACGGCGACGTCCAGCGGCAAGCGCGCCGGTCATGGCTTCTGCGGTGATGCCAATGAGATAAAGGATGTGAAGCAGCATATACCCTCCGGTGTGAACGCGGGGGAGGTTAGCGATTTGTGCGCGAGATCACGATTGAGATTTTCTAAGGCGAGTCAGTTTGCCCTATAAATTTTTATCAAGTTCTATAGAGAAAGCTTGATGAAAGGCGGTAAAGCGACAAAATTGGCGTTAAGATGGATTAGAAATAGTAATGGGTGGTGCATTCGACACCACCCGAAAGGCATTACTCGATGTTCTGGATCTGCTCGCGCATCTGTTCAATCAGCACTTTGAGCTCAATCGCTGAATTCGTCACTTCTGCATTGATCGACTTAGACGCCAGGGTGTTCGACTCGCGGTTGAACTCCTGCATCATAAAGTCCAGACGGCGGCCCACAGCTTCTTTCTTCTTCAGAATGTTGTAGGTTTCTTTAACATGCGCTTCCAGACGGTCCAGCTCTTCAGCGACATCGATACGCTGCGCCATCAGCACCAGCTCTTGTTCCAGGCGGGTGTTTTCCAGCTGAACTTCCGCTTCTTCCAGTTTGGCGACAAGGCGCTCGCGCTGCCATTGCAGCACTTCTGGCATATGGGTGCGGACTTTGGCAACTTCAGTGCTCACGCCTTCAAGACGCTGCTCAATCATCGCTTTCAGCGCCTGGCCTTCGGTTTCGCGGGCAACGATAAAGTCGTCCAGCGTGCCGTCGAGAGCTGCCAGGATTTCAGCGGCAATGGCGTCCAGATCCTGCTCACCGGCGGCCATGACGCCAGGCCAGCGCAGAATATCAACCGGGTTGATTTCGCCTTCATCGCTCTGCATTTTGACCCAGTTCGCCGCATTCACGAGCTGTTTTGCCAGTTTTTCGTTGAGGATGAGCTCGCCCTGTGCGCTCGCATCAGGCTCAAAGCGCAGGTTACATTCAACTTTTCCGCGCGTCAGACGCGTACGGATACGTTCACGCACGACAGGCTCAAGGCTGCGGAACTGCTCCGGCATACGGAAATACGTTTCCAGGTAACGCTGGTTTACCGAGCGCATTTCCCATGTGGCGCTACCCCAGCTACCCTTGATTTCACGCCGGGCGTAGGCGGTCATACTGCGGATCATAGACATTCCCGTTTTTAAAGGAGAGATGGGGGGATTATAGCTTTCGGGGGCTTCTCAGGATAGGAATAAGCGTCCTTTATCCGTATAATGCGCAGCCACATTCGTTTCAAGCCGGAGAATCCATCATGCGTCCATCAGGTCGTAGCGCCAACCAGGTGCGTCCCGTCACCCTGACCCGTAACTATACAAAACACGCTGAAGGCTCCGTGCTGGTTGAGTTTGGTGACACTAAAGTGCTGTGCACCGCCTCCATCGAAGAAGGCGTTCCGCGCTTCCTGAAAGGTCAGGGCCAGGGGTGGATCACCGCAGAATACGGCATGCTGCCGCGTGCGACCCATACCCGTAATGCCCGTGAAGCGGCAAAGGGTAAGCAGGGCGGTCGTACCATGGAGATTCAGCGTCTGATCGCGCGTGCGCTGCGCGCCGCCGTTGACCTGAAAATCCTCGGCGAATTCACCATCACGCTGGACTGCGACGTGATTCAGGCTGACGGTGGCACGCGTACGGCGTCGATTACCGGTGCCTGCGTGGCGCTGGCGGATGCCCTGAACAAGCTGGTTGCGGCCGGTAAGCTGAAAACTAACCCAATGAAAGGCATGGTTGCGGCGGTGTCCGTGGGTATCGTTAACGGCGAAGCGCTTTGCGATCTGGAATACGTTGAAGATTCCGCAGCCGAAACCGACATGAACGTGGTGATGACCGAAGACGGTCGCATCATTGAGGTGCAGGGCACGGCGGAAGGCGAGCCGTTCACCCACGAAGAGCTTCTCTCCCTGCTGGCGTTGGCCCGAGGGGGAATCGAATCCATTGTAACGACGCAGAAAGCGGCGTTAGAAAATTGATTTTAAAGGCGACCAATGAGTCGCCTTTTTTTTGCCTGTAAGACAGAAAAACCAAAGGAGCAAATCCATGAAATCGTATCAGCGCCAGTTTATTGAGTTTGCGCTTAACAAGCAGGTACTTAAGTTTGGCGAATTTACGCTGAAATCCGGGCGTAAAAGTCCCTATTTCTTCAACGCCGGGCTGTTTAATACCGGGCGCGATCTGGCACTGTTAGGCCGTTTCTATGCCGAAGCGCTGGTGGATTCCGGGATTGATTTTGACCTGCTGTTTGGCCCGGCCTATAAAGGCATTCCGATTGCGACCACTACCGCGGTGGCGCTGGCGGAACACCATGACCGCGACGTGCCGTACTGCTTTAACCGCAAAGAAGCTAAAACCCATGGTGAAGGCGGGAATCTGGTCGGCAGCGCGCTGCAGGGCCGCGTCATGCTGGTCGATGACGTGATTACCGCGGGTACGGCGATCCGCGAATCAATGGAGATTATCCAGGCCAACGGTGCGACGCTTGCTGGCGTGCTGATTTCTCTGGATCGTCAGGAGCGTGGTCGCGGTGAAATTTCCGCTATTCAGGAAGTCGAACGTGATTACAGCTGCAAAGTGACGTCGATTATCACCCTGAAAGACCTGATTGCGTATCTGGAAGAGAAGCCTGAGATGGCGGACCATCTGGCGGCGGTACGTGCGTACCGGGAAGAGTTCGGGGTGTAATTAAATTGCCCGGTGGCGCTACGCTTACCGGGCTTACGGATTACTGCAACTGAGCAGCCACTAAGGGCCAGCGGGCGTCAAAATCGTCCGTTGGACGGTATTTGAATTCGCTACGCACAAAGCGGGAGAGCATCCCTTCACAAAACGCCAGAATCTGGCTCGCCAGCAGCGTTTCATCAATGGTGTAACCTTCGCCTTCACGCATTTTCTTTTCGCGTAGTACCTGGCGCAGCTGCGCTTCAATACGCTCGAAAAGCTGGTTAATGCGGCCCTGCAGTCTGTCCTGTTCAAACATCAGCGCGTGGCCGGTGAGGATACGGGTTAAGCCCGGATTGCGTTCACCGAAGCCCAGGATTAGCAGCACAATCAGACGCAGACGCGCGGTGGTGTCTTTTTCGTCTTTCAGAATCAGGTTGATGCGCGTGATCAGGCTGTCTTCAATAAACTCGATCAGGCTGTCGAACATTCGGGTCTTGCTCGGGAAATGACGGTACAGCGCCGCCTCAGACACGCCTACAGAGGCGGCCAGTTTAGCGGTGGTGATGCGTTGACTGCCATCGCTGGATTCAAGCATCAGAGCCAGAGATTGAAGTATTTCTTCGCGACGATTCCTTTTCGCGGTTTGTTTTTCTGCCATGTTACAAAATACCCCTGAAAATAAGCACTTGCCAGGCTGGCATCCACACAGCGACCGCAAACGGGCGTTTGCGGTTTGTTATTGCATTATAACGCTGTGAGATACGTATCTTTCGGGCCGTTATTTGCGCCCGGAATGGCCGAAGCCGCCTTCGCCACGGTCGGTGGCGTCAAAGTCTGCCACCAGGTTAAATTCTGCCTGTACCACTGGTACAAAGACCATCTGGGCGATACGCTCGCCCGGTTCAATGGTGAAGCTGTCCTGACCGCGGTTCCAGACGGAGACCATCAGCTGACCCTGGTAGTCGGAGTCGATCAGGCCGACCAGGTTACCCAGCACAACGCCGTGCTTATGACCCAGACCAGAGCGCGGCAGGATCACCGCTGCCAGCGACGGGTCAGCAATGTGAATTGCCAGGCCAGTTGGAACCAGGGTAGTGGCACCCGGAGCCAGTTCTACGGAGTCATCGAGACAGGCGCGCAGGTCAAGACCGGCAGAGCCGGAGGTGGCATAGGTTGGCAGCGGGAATTGCTCGCCAACACGCGGGTCCAGAATCTTAACGTCGATTTTTTTCATCATAACGGGTAACGATCTCGTCGAGTAATTGTTGGCCCAGGAGTTCCTTGCGCTCAAGCGGTAAGACTTTATCTCCATCCTGCCAGAAAAGGTGCAGTGCGTTGCTGTCGCTGTTAAATCCTTGTGTGGCCAGCGATACGTCGTTCGCGCAAATCAAATCGAGGTTTTTGCGGGTACGTTTTTGCCGGGCATATTCTTCCACATTATTCGTTTCTGCGGCAAACCCAACAACGTATGGACGATGGCTTTTTAGTGCGGCGACACCGGCGACAATGTCCGGGTTTTTCACCATTTTTAGTGTTAATTCATCGCCTTGCTTTTTAATTTTAGCCTCGGCGATAGTCTCGGCACGATAGTCTGCGACGGCCGCACAGCCGATAAAAATCTGCTGGCTTTGCGCATGTGCCTGCACGGCGGCTTCCATCTCCAGCGCGGTGGTGACGTCAATTCGCTTCACAAACGCAGGGGTAGGCAGCGATACCGGGCCGCTCACCAGCGTGACGTTCGCGCCACGCCTTGCGGCGGCGGCGGCAATCGCAAAGCCCATTTTGCCGGAGCTGTGGTTGGTGATGTAGCGCACCGGATCCAGCGGCTCGCGCGTGGGGCCCGCGGTAATCATGATGTTGAGATGTTGCAGATCGTTGACAGGCGAAAAATGGGCTGCGGCCATATCAACAATCGTCAGCGGATCAAGCATGCGACCCGGGCCAACGTCGCCGCAGGCCTGGCTGCCGCTGTCCGGACCCCAGATAAGCAGGCCGCGTGAGGCCAGCGTCTCAAGATTATGCTGGGTGGCCGCGTTACGGTACATCTGCTGGTTCATGGCAGGAACGACGGCAACAGGCGCAGGCGTGGCCAGACAAATAGTGGAGACCAGATCGTTTGCCATACCGGCCGCTACCCGAGCGATTAAATCAGCCGTGGCGGGGGCGAGGATAACCAGGTCTGCCCATTTACCCAGCTCAATATGGCCCATCGCGGCTTCGGCGGCCGGATCGAGCAGGCTGTCAGATACCGGGTATCCTGAAACGGCCTGCAGGCTCAGGGGAGTGATAAAGGCTTTACCGCCTTCGGTTATCGCGACCCGCACGTCAGCTCCGCGCTCGCGCAGACGACGCACCAGCTCCGGCGCTTTATAAGCAGCAATGCCGCCGCTCACGCCAAGAACGATTTTTTTACCGGCCAGGCTCATCATGATTCTTTCCTGTTGGGTTTCACCAGAGAGCGGGCATTTTATCACAATCCCCAAAGCGGGGTGATTTTGTCCTTCGACCACTTTGCGAGGCGCTACGCAAGAACGCAATGTGGCCGTCGAGCGACGGATTGGCCTGTGGCAGCATAAGGTTAAAAAGGGGAGAAAGAGCATGGAAGAAGAGGATGAGGAGCTGCTGCCGCGCGAAAAACTGCTGCGCTATGGCGTTAGCCTGTTAAAAGACGATGAACTGCTGGCGCTCTTTTTACGTACCGGAACGCCCGGAAAAACGGTATTTACGCTGGCAAAAGAGCTGATCGCACATTTCGGTTCGCTGTACGGTTTATTGACCGCCGATATGGCGCAGTTTAAGCACGTTGAGGGAATTGGCGTGGCGAAATATGCCCAGCTGAGGGGCATTGCTGAACTTGCCCGCCGTTTTTACAATGTCCGCATGGAGAAGGAAGATCCGATCCTGACGCCAGAAATGACGCGTGAATTCCTGCAAAGCCAGTTAACTGATATTGAACGCGAGATCTTTATAGTGATCTTTGTCGATAACAGAAATCGGGTGCTGAAACATAGCTGTCTCTTTGCGGGCACGTTGAGTCACGTTGAGGTGCATCCGCGTGAAATTGTGCGGGAAGCGATAAAAGTGAATGCAGCGGGCGTGATCCTCGCGCATAATCACCCCTCTGGCTGTGCAGAACCGAGCAGAGCGGACAAAGAAATCACCGAACGCATTATCAAATGCTGTCAATTCATGGACATTCGTGTGCTGGACCATCTGATAATTGGCCGCGGTGAGTACATTTCTTTCGCAGAACATGGCTGGATTTAGGCTATTTCTCGCGATCCATCGGGATCTTTGTCTGTTCGGGACTTGAGCACACCGCCGAGTCAGCGTATACTACGCCACCTTTGAGAATCTCGGGTTTGGCATTTGGGCCTGGCAATCGAGAGTTCACTTAGAACTATGCGATGACCGGGCTGTAAAGCCTGACGAGGCGCCGATACCCCATACGAAGCTCGAGCTAATTTGATTTTTGGAGAATAGACATGTCCCGAGTCTGCCAAGTTACTGGCAAGCGTCCGGTGACCGGTAACAACCGTTCCCACGCACTGAACGCGACTAAACGCCGTTTCCTGCCGAACCTGCACTCTCACCGTTTCTGGGTTGAGAGCGAGAAGCGTTTTGTCACCCTGCGCGTATCTGCTAAAGGTATGCGTGTAATCGATAAGAAAGGCATCGATACAGTTCTGTCCGAACTGCGTGCCCGTGGCGAAAAGTACTAAGTACTTAAAGAGGAAATAAATCATGGCTAAAGGTATTCGCGAGAAAATCAAGCTGGTTTCTTCTGCTGGTACAGGTCACTTCTACACCACCACGAAGAACAAACGTACTAAGCCGGAAAAACTGGAACTGAAAAAATTCGATCCAGTTGTACGCCAGCACGTACTGTACAAAGAAGCTAAAATCAAATAATTTTAGTCTCCTTGTATCGAAAAACCCCGCAACTGCGGGGTTTTTTGCATTCTGCATCTCAACGGAGGAACCATGCCTGAATTACCTGAGGTAGAAACCAGCCGTCGCGGCATTGAGCCCCATCTGGTCGGCGCGACGATTCTTCACGCGGTGGTCCGCAATGGACGTCTGCGCTGGCCGGTGTCCGATGAGATCCATGCCCTGAGCGATAAACCCGTCCTTAGCGTACAGCGTCGCGCGAAATACCTGCTGCTGGAACTGCCCGACGGCTGGATTATTATCCACCTGGGGATGTCCGGGAGCCTGCGCATTCTTACCGAAGAACTGCCTGCGGAAAAGCACGACCACGTCGATCTGGTGATGAGCAACGGCAAAGTGCTCCGTTACACCGACCCACGGCGCTTTGGCGCGTGGCTGTGGACGAAGGAGCTGGAAGGGCATAACGTGCTGGCGCATCTGGGCCCGGAGCCGCTCTCAGACGCGTTTAACGCAGAATACCTCAAGGCGAAGTGTGCGAAGAAGAAAAGCCCGATTAAGCCCTGGCTGATGGATAACAAGCTGGTGGTCGGCGTGGGGAATATCTACGCCAGCGAATCGCTGTTTGCGGCGGGGATCCATCCCGATCGGCTGGCCTCTTCGCTGTCGGCGCAGGAGTGCGAGCTGCTGGTCCGGGTGATTAAAGCCGTATTACTTCGCTCGATTGAGCAGGGCGGGACAACGTTGAAGGACTTCCTGCAAAGTGACGGCAAGCCGGGCTATTTTGCCCAGGAGCTGCAGGTGTATGGCCGTAAAGGCGAACCGTGCAGAGTTTGCGGCACGCCAGTGATTGCCACGAAGCACGCCCAGCGCGCCACGTTCTACTGCCGTCAGTGCCAGAAATAAGGCTACTTTAGCTTTTCCATCAATGCCTGGTGGACGTTAGTCGGCAGGAAATGGGTGACATCGCCGTGATGACGCGCCACCTCTTTTACCAGTGTGGAAGAGATAAACGACCACTCTTTGGAGGGCATCAGGAACACGCTCTCCAGCTCCGGCATCAGGTGGCGGTTCATGTGCGCCAGCTGCATCTCATACTCGAAGTCTGCCACCGCGCGTAAACCACGGATCAGAATATTGGCCTGCTGAGCGCGGGCGAAGTTTGCCATCAGGTCGCTAAACCCGACCACCTCAACATTCGGCAGGTGCGAAATGGCATCGGTGGCGAGCTGTACGCGCTCGTTGAGATCAAACATTGGCTTTTTGCTGGGGCTGGCGGCAATGGCCAGGATCACCTTGTCGAACATGCACGCCGCACGGGTGATGATATCAAGATGACCGTTGGTGATCGGATCGAAGGTACCCGGATAAATCGCTTTTGTGCTCATGGCTCACGTTTTCTCTGAGTAGCCGCGGCAGAGCGCCCACAGCTCGGTGTATTTGTTGAAAGTATACTGGGCATTCACAACCGCGAGTAACCAGCCCTGCTTGCCGTCCAGGACGCCACCACGCAGCAGCAGCGTTTTCAGGAACGCGCCCAGCGTGTGGGTGAAGATACCCGTCAGCGAGGCCTTCTTGCCGCGCTGGTGACGCTCCTGAGCCCATGCGGTGGCATAGTTGAGCTGTTTACGCTGGAAGCTCGCGAAATCACGACAGGTCAGGTGCAGCAAATCGCCCGTCAGGGGAATGACCTGGGCGCTATCGCAGCTCAGGGATTCATGCACCAGATTGTCGTTGTATTGATACCGCTCGCGTTCGTAGAGGCGCATCACGCGGTCAGGATACCAGCCGCTGTGGCGCATAAAACGGCCAAGGAAGTAGTTGCGGCGGGCAATGCTGTATACGGCGCCTGGCTGGGGCGAGGAAATCACCGCCTGAATGGCCTGCTGAAGCTCAGGCGTGATGCGTTCGTCGGTGTCGAGCATCAGGACATAATCACCTGTGGCATAGCCCTGCGCGCGCTGGCGCTGGATGCCATAGCCTTGCCAGTCAGCGTCGATAAAGACTTTTGCGCCCGCTGCCCGGGCAACGTTCACCGTGTTGTCCGTACTTCCAGAGTCAAGAATGACTATTTCGTCAGCCCAGGCAACCGACGCCAGGCAATCCGGAAGCAGGTCGGCGGCGTTTTTGGCGATCATGACGACCGACAGACGCGTTGACATCAGTGGCTCCGCTGGGGCAGATAAGGTTGCAGAAGCTGCAGCAGTCGGGTCAATGCGCCCTGGTTCTGGTGCAGCACTTCGACGGCATGACGCCCGTACCACAGGCGATAATCTTCGTCAGTCAGAAGGGTCGATACCTCTTTAACCACCGAATCCGCATCGGTCACGGTAATTAAACCATCGGCCTGCTGTAATTTCGCGCAGATATCTTTGAAGTTAAACGTGTGTGGCCCCATCAGCACCGGAATGGCGTGGGCTGCCGGCTCCAGCGGGTTATGACCGCCGCGTTCGACCAGGCTGCCACCGACAAACGCGAGGTCAGCGATTCCGTACAGCAGCATCAGCTCGCCCATCGTATCGCCAATCACCACCTGGGTGCTGCCGGAAGGAATTTCACCGCTGCTGCGCAGCGTGAAGCTGAATCCGCCTTTCTGGACCATTTCACGGGCATCTTTAAAACGCTCCGGATGGCGAGGCACGAGGATCAGCAGTAAATCAGGGAATTTTTCCAGCAGCTTGCGGTGAGCCTGCAGAATGATCTCTTCTTCGCCATCATGAGTACTGGTGGCAATCCAGACCTGACGACGCGGGGCCCACTGGCGACGCAGCGTGATCGCACGGGCGGCGAGCTCAGGGGTAACGGAAATATCAAATTTCAGGCTGCCCGTTACCGCAAGCTGGTTGCGTTTCAGGCCCAGCGCGATAAAGCGTGCCGCATCCTCTTCGTTCTGCGCGGCAATCAGCGTAATTTTGCTCAGCAGGCGGCGCATAAACTTACCCAGCTTGCCGTAACCTTTCGCCGAGCGCTCTGAAAGGCGGGCGTTGGCAATGACCAGCGGGATTTTACGGGCATGCAGGGCGGAAATCATATTCGGCCACAGTTCGGTTTCCATCACGATCACCAGCTTCGGGCGAACGGTATTCAGGAAACGATTCATGGCGCAGGGCAGATCGTAAGGCAGATAGACGTGCTGCACGTCTTTACCGAAAGCGGATAACGCGCGCTCCGAGCCGGTTGGCGTCATCGTCGTGACGGTGATTGGCAGCGAAGGGTAGCGGTGACGCAGGGCGCGAACCAGCGGGATCGCCGCCAGCGTTTCACCGACAGAAACGGAATGCAGCAAAATACCGTCCGGTACGACTTTATTGCGGCAGAAGCCATAGCGTTCAGCCCAGCGTTTACGATACGCAGGCGCTTTCCGGCTACGAAGCAACAGTCTCAGCCACACCAGTGGCTGAATGATGTAGAGCAGAGCGGTATACAACAATTCCAAGCGATTATCCGTTTTTTTAGTTTCGGCGGGCAAATTCTAAGCATTTAGGCCAGGTAAAGCTATCTCTTATGCCAGATACCGTTTCAAACGGAAATAACGTCGACCCAGCCGCCAGCGCAGACGCGGACTTTTTGCACTTTTCCAGATGAGTTTCCAGATGCCTGTTTCGAAGAACTCTTTAATAATCATTGATTTCTTCTTCTCATCCTTCATGTTGTCGAAGGTGTGAATAATGCCCAGGCCCTCTTTGGCAATTTGCCAGTGGCAGGCAGGGATCCCTTTCACTTTATCCGGGTAGCGCTGATTGATGGCGTCGAGCATCTGCAGGATTTTCATGTAGTGACGCGCGGAACGAATCAGCGTGTCGTCATTGTCCGGCATATGGGACACCGATGCAGAGTGAATGTAGTAGTCGTAATAACGTTCACTGGTGTACTGAACCCGCTCTGCCGCAAGCAGCACTTCGGTGGTCCACGGGATATCCTGATGGCGCAGGCCGGGTTCGAAATGGAAATTGTGTTTACGGATAAAGTCGTGGCGATAGATGTTCAGCCAGGTGACGTGAAGGAATTTACGAGAGTCCAGCGCCATTTTTAACCACGCAGGGCCAGTCATGACCCCAGTCGAAGCCAGTTTGTCTTCAGGGAAGATCGGGCGCGAGGGTTTCTTGTTATTCTCCCAGACGTAGTTCCCGTTACAGGTGGCGACATCCAGATCCTGCGTGACGGCCATATCCAGCAGGTGTTGGTACATGCCGGGTTTAAAGACATCATCAATATCCGGGAAAGAAAGATATTGACCCGTCGCAACGGCCAGACCGGTGTTACGCGCGATGGATACGCCCTGGTTTTGCTGTTCTATGACCTGCAGCTGCGGCAGTTTTTCTCGCCAGTTTTCGACGATCTCCATCGAGCGGTCAGTAGAGCCGTCATTGACAATGATGACTTCCATGCTGTCGATGCGTTGATTGACAAGGCAGGTAAAGAACTGATCCAGGAAAGCTTCACCGTTATAAACGGCAACCACCACGCTTAACAATGGGGCTGAATTTTGCATAAGAAACCTGATTATTTTTGATTGTCGACCAGAGCAACATATTGCTGGCAAATGGCATTGATACCGAACGACGCGATGGTTGTATCGCCAACGACCGGCGGGGCGGTATAAATATCCGCCAGCGTTTTTGCCAGTGACTCGTCATTTAACTCTGCCATCCCGCGCGCTAAAGCGCCGGTGAGGATTTCGGCAGGGCCTCCGGGGCAATTTGTACTGACCGGTGGCGTCTGGCAGATAATGGCTTCAACCAGCACATTACCAAAACCTTCGCAGTCAGAACTTAACACTAAAAGGCGTGCCCCTTTAATCCAGGGATAGGGATTGGACTCGAACGGGCGGAAAACCGTTTTGTTTTCAATACCCAGCTCGGCAGCAAGCTGCTTGAGTTTTTGAATTTGAGCGTCAGATCCATTGCCCATCATGACCAGCGTTGTGTCAATTTTACTCAGGGCGAACGCACGTAAGAGTCGGTCGTGGCGTTTGTGCTCATGGAAGCGGCCAACATGAATAATGTAATCCTTTCCCTGCATCTCGAAGGGCGCATCCGCCAGACGCTGAATTTCAGGAATATCGAAAGGATTATGGATAACCGCTTTGCGTCGAAGATTGAGCGACAGCGTCTCGGAAAGATCTGTCAACACGGCGCCTGAGACGGCGACAACGTTGCGGTTTTCGTAGGTATGACGAATTTTAAGATGTTTAAACCAGCGCGAAAGTCCGCTGCGATGGCGAAGATAGGAAAACGAGAACATGCCGTGCACGCAGAACCAGACTTTATCACGTTCCAGCGCGCGGCAGTGCGACACAATGCGGTCGGTTTTGTGCAGGTGAGAGAACACCACATCAAATTTGCCGCTGCGCTCAGCTCGCTCAATCGCCTGATCCAGCAGTTGGGCGCGGCGTGGGATTTCCGTCAGCTTTCGCCACGGTTTTTTACATGTGTCCTGAACAACCTGATAATCGATGCCTTCCGGGATGGCGTAGTCGCACACTTTCCGCAGAGAGAATAGAGAGACCTGATGTCCCATTTCTATTAATCCACGGGAGAGTGTAAGAACCGTTTTTTCAGCTCCTCCACCGGGTAAACCATCAATAATCATTAGGATGCGCATTTTTAATCCAGTAATTTTTGATAAAGCGTAATAAGCTGACTTGATAGTTTTTCGGGAGTGGCGTCTTTTACACGTTCACGTGCCGCTCGTCCCATATTGTTATTTTTTTCCAGTGAAGGAATGGCGGCTACCGCTTCCTTCAGTGTACTGATATCAAGTGCGTCACAATAAAATCCGTTCTGGCCTTGTTGAATAAACTCTGCACCACCGCAACTCTCTGAAGTAATGACGGGCAAGCCGCAGGCCATCGCTTCAAGAATGACGTTAGGAAAGGGATCATACAGCGTTGGCAACAGTAAACCATCGGATAGCTGATAAAAAGGCAGAGTTTCTTTTTGCACCCCCAGGAAACGGATTTGCCCCTCGCAGCCTAACGAACGGGCGAGGTCGCGATAACGACGCTCTGCTTTATCTTGCCCAACAACAATCAGCCAGGCTGATGTTCCAGCGATAGCGCGTATGGCGCTGGCTAATCCTTTTCGTTCAAACCCTGAGCCAACAAAACAGAACACAACGGCATCGGCTGGCAAACCAAATTGCTGGCGCAGCATCGCACGCTGTGCCTCCTGGGCCGGAACGAAGCGGCTGGAATCAATAGAATTATAAATCACATGAATTTTATTTGCGTCAATATCAAAGTCTTCAACGATTTCGCGTTTGATCATCTCCGCATTACAGATTACGGCTTTCAACTCAGGCGACTGATACATTTCCCGTTCCGCACGCATCACGTAGCGGTGATAGCGGTCATACATCAGCATTTGCGCACGCCAGGCAGGTAAAATGCGCGCGCGCTGCAGCAGCCAGCGACGATGCACCCCATCACCCGCGCGATAGATATCACAACCCGGGATGCGCTCATGGCTTTGAACAATATCAAACTGCTGTTGCTGCCACAGCGCGCGCGCGGCCTGTGCAAATCCGCGCTCTCGACTGATGCGGCCCCATTTTTGAGGGTTGCAAATGTGGATATGCCAGTCGTCTTGCTTCTCTCCCTGCCACTCACGCGTGATGACGTTGAGCTCAAGGTTCTGATTGCTCAGCGCGGTGAGAGCGCGCGAAACGAAGCGTTCCGCTCCGCCATCAGGGCGATACTTTTGGCGAACAATGGCCAGACGATGGTTTTTCATGACAGATATCTCCTTGCGGCGGAGACGACAGCATCAACGGGAATGGCGTCGAGATAGCGTTCTTTCGTTTTGGTATCAATGGCATCCGGATCGGGTAGCGGGCCGTAATCGCCGGCCCAGATGACTTCACCGTTGACTTGCCATGGAGACCAAAACGTGAGTTTAGAAGGGCCAAACAGCGCCACGCAGGGCGTTTGCAGCGCGGCGGCCATATGCATTGGAACGGAGTCAACGCCGATAAAAAGACGCGCATGATCGATAAGTGAGGCCAGCTGGCGCAACGTTAGCTGGCCCGCCAGCGAGACGACTCCCGTCCTTGGCGAGGCGGCGAGAATGCGATCGATCATCGCCAGCTCTTTTTTATCCGGCCCCGCGGTGAGCACAACCGTATGACCATCCTGCTGCAGTGCAGTAATGGTTTGCGCCATTTTGTCTTCGCTCCAGCATTTAAAGAACCAGCGGGACGTCGGCTGGATCACGATATAGCTGTCGCCCACAGCCGTCTGCGTCAGCTTTTGGCGGGCATGATCCCAGTCTTCTGCGGTGTAAGCCATGGTGACGGCAGGCTGCGGCGCGACCGGTAATGGCGCCAGAATGGAAAGATTCTGTTCGACCGTATGCAGGGATTTGTGGCCGTCGACAGAGACCAGATCGGTGTGACAAAAACGCCAGAATGCACCGTTGCGTTTGTTAAACGCGAATCCGAGGCGAACGGGTGCACCGGTGAAACGGGTGACGATCGCGCTACGCCATTGATCGGCCAGGTTAATCACCAGATGATAATGCTGATTTCTTAACGCACGCAGCAACTGCCACTCTTTTTGAAGATGCTTCAGCGTGCCAAGCTGTTTCCATTTACGATCGATTCCATAAATTGTACCGATCGCCGGATGCGCGGCGAGCATATCGCGCGTTTCTTCATACAGCAGGACATCAATCTGCGCCTGCGGCCATTTTTGACGTAGCGAATCAATGACGGGAGTGGTCAGCAACATGTCGCCATGATGGCGGAGTTTGATAAGTAAAATGCGCAAATCAGGTGTGTCAGGTAAGTTATTCATCATCATCTTATCGGCGTTGTACTGATGGCAATTCTAATAGACCTGATAGCGACTTGCACTCTTTCTCCATAATCTCAGTAATTTCCCTGGAAGGGTTTACTCATGCTTTGGAGAGTGCGTAACATAGCGCTAACTTTCCTGTCTTGCGGACTCATTATGAACAAACCAGCGTTTATCATCACAATTGATACTGAGGGCGATAATCTCTGGCAAAATCACCGCGTCATTAAAACGGAAAATGCGCGTTATCTGGCGCGTTTCCAGGCGCTTTGTGAGCGTTTCGGCTTTAAGCCCGTGTGGCTGACCAATTACGAGATGGCGATCGAACCCGTTTTCATCGAATTCGCCAGGGACGCAATCGCCCGCGGTCAGGGGGAGGTGGGAATGCACCTTCACGCATGGAATAGCCCGCCGGAACACGATCTCACGGGCGATGACTGGCGATGGCAGCCTTATCTGGTTGAATTTTCGGATGAGGTGATGCGCGAAAAAGTGCTGTTCATGACACGCCTGCTGGAAGAGACCTTCCAGACCAAAATGTTAAGCCACCGTGCCGGACGTTGGGCATTTGACAGTCGCTACGCAAAATTGCTCGTTGAACTGGGCTACCAGGTGGATTGCTCCGTGACGCCACGCGTGAACTGGCGCAATGCGAAAGGCGCCCCACAGGGTAATGGCGGAACGGATTATCAGCATTTCCCCGACCACGCCTATTTCATGGATTTAGACAATATTTCCCGGGCAGGCAATAGCCCATTACTCGAAGTGCCGATGAGCATTCAGTATAAACACCCGGCGTGGTTGAACACGATCAAACAGGGTTACGACAGGCTTCGCGGTAAATATCGCTCTCCCTCTGTGAGCTGGCTAAGACCGTCCGGTGGGAATGCGGCGCAAATGATTCAGGTCGCACAGCAATGCCTGTCGCAGGGAAGTGAGTACGTGGAGTTTATGCTTCATTCGTCGGAATTTATGCCTGGCGGAAGCCCAACGTTTAAAGATGAGGCGGCGATTGAAGGGTTGTATCAGGATTTAGAAACGCTCTTTAGCTGGTTATCCGATAAGACGGTAGGGATGACGCTGGCGGAGTTTTATCAGTACAAGAAAAAATAATGCCCGCCAGGCGGGCATTATCATTAGCGTTGCTTGGTTTGCGAAAAAGGGGTACTCAACGCAAATACGGTGACAAAGAAGATTAAAGCTTCAGAACTCAACAGTATGACGTCAGTCAGGCCATAGAGTAATAAAAGAAGCATGGTCGTCAGCAGCAGGCCATTTCTGTTTTTAAGGGCGTAAACGATCATCGATATATAGAAAAACACTAATATCGCCAGCCCTGGGATCCCCTGCAGAGAATATTTCTCAATAAACTCATTGTGCAGATGCACCCTGATAAACTCGAGGGCAGCCGCGAGGTGTGGATGCCCATCTTTCACATATTGCTGTGTCCATATTTCGCGGTCTTCAACTGATTGCCCTAAAGGATGGGCCAGCCCGTTTTGAATACCAACACTCCACATAGAGAAACGTGCGCCGAGCGAGGTTGCATCATTACCTTTTTGATAACTTTCAACTTCAGCTTGTGTTTGTTGTAGCTTGGGTAGGATTAATGGTTTGTAGCTAACAATAACAATACCCGCCACAATACATAAGAAAATCAGCGTAGATTTAAGGTGTATTCTTCTGAAGTGATAAAGTGTGAGTACAATCGCCAGGAGTAGATATAACCCCATTGCGGCACGGGTGCCCGTTAGAAGAATGACGAAATAAGATATTAAGATGATGAGTCCTGCGGCTACATACAGTTTGATATTTTTCTGTAGATAAAGGCTGTATACAAACGCCAGTGACAATACAGAATAAACATAGGCCGACACGGTCGCACGGTTTATGGCCATCTCGATACGCCCCATACCCTGTGAAGCCTGCCATAAGCCATAGCCAGTGGCGAGTATAAACCCTGCACCAGAGGCGTATAAAAAATATTTCTGGAAGGATGCTCTATCAATATAAGACTTAAACCGGTCAAGGTAAAAAATGAGAATACTTGCCAGAATTAATTTTTTACTTGCACCGAGATAATCGCTATAAACGTTCAGACCTTCGCTATGATATTCATACACCAGATACCAGCCAAGATTAAGCAGGCCAATCAATAAAATCGGCAATGCGATAGAAAAAGGACGCACTGTGATTTTTTTATATTCGCACGCTAAGCCGATAATGCTGGCATAAATCGCAATATAGAAAAACTCTCGCTGCTTACCTGAACTCAGCAGCGCCAGCGCAAGCGAAATAAGGCTCAAAATCAGCGTCAGCTGATAAAGCCGCAGTTTTACTTTTTCCATAATGCCTCAATGACCCTTTTTTTGTAGCTGAAACGTACATCTCTGGTAAAGAAGAAAGAGAGAGAATAAAGTGCATTGACCCGCTGTTTAACCAGTTTGAGTTGCAGGTCAGTCAGATGCTGCCGGTGGTTTCTGTAGATATCAAACCAGTGACAATTAACAAGATGCTTAAAAGAACGAGGGAATGTTTCTTCCATTTGCAATGTGCAATCAACCAGCGTAGCGATTTTACTGGCGTCGAGACGGCTCGACAAACTGTCGTTACGTTTGATGTAATAATAGTGCCCCTGACGCTGATAGACTATTTTACGCGATTGCATCAGCATGCCGGGAAACACGGCGAAATCTTCATAACAAATCATCGAAGGAATCGGGTTATTTACATACAATTTTCGATGAATGAATTGCCCGATGAGATGTGCCTGAAAATCTTTGTGCTGCAGGAACCGCTTTATTGCCTCATGTTGTGACAAAGCAACAGGAGAGAACCCCTGCCAGTCGGCTGTCATTTTTTTGGTGTCGCGAATTTCCAGCAGGCGCGTCAGGAGCATATCAGGGCGCTCTGATTTGAGAAACGCCACAGCGTCCCTGATGCTGCCCGGTTTCATTCGGTCATCGCTATCCAGCATGGTGATGTATTCACCTGTGGCCAGCGAGAGGGCACTGTTTCGAACATGGCCTACGTTGCGGTACTCTACGTATCGGGATTGCGCATTCGGAAGCATTGGCAGCCACGCTTCAATAATATCCTGCGTTGAGTCATTGGAACTGTCGTTAAAGATAATGATCTCTACATCATCCCTCGCACCCTCAATCGCGTTTTGCAGGCTTTCTAGCGTAGTGTGAAGCGTATCTTTGGCGTTATGCGCGGCAATAATGATGCTTAGAAAAGCCATAATAATTAGTTTCCCTGAGCATCAAAGGAGTATGCGTCTGTATTAATTGTGGGTAACTCGCAAATGAAGTGTTTGAGTTCACGTAGCGCTTCGTCTGTTACAGCGAAGAGTTCTGCCCGGCTCTGTGAGAAGTAATATCGTGTTTCAAAAACATATGAGCAAATGTTGTCATCATTACCAATCAGCAATACGTTGCCCAGCGGACGCTGTTCATAGTGGCAACAAGGCCCGAACAGTAAGATTACCGGCACGCCTACCGCATCGGCAATGTAGACATTCCCCGAATCAGACGCGATATAGCAATCCATTTTAGAAATGGCCCACGGCAGCTCTTCAAGCGAGATTTTGCCAATCAGGTTAATAAAGTTGGGCAGTTCACCGTAAGCGCGGGTGATATCATCCATCCACGATTGTTCATTCGGGGCGCCAAACACATAAAATTCGCAGGGCAGGTCGGCGAGACGATCGGCAATTTGCTTCCAGATGACCGGCGGAACGGTTTTCGCTTTATTCCCGGCGGCTACGCTGATACCAATGTGGATCACGCCGGGTTTATCGAGGATTGCCGGATAGGTCGCAGGTTTGAAAAGTGGCTTTGTGGCGTGCTTTGGCGAGTCTTGCCAGGTTAAGGTGCGATCGGCCAGTTTGAGATAGTTCGTGACTGAAAGAGTCTTCTTACCGTGTTCAACAGTACCGTCTGCCGTTGCATAGAAAATACCGTGATACCATCTGCGCGTGTATGTGCTTAAAAACTGTTTGTTTTTAGCGTTACACGCGGAGGCGAAAAAGAGGTTCACGCTGTTGGGTTGCAGGAGATAGACATTGTCATAGCGGTTCATGATCCGGCAGGCAAAGACCAGCTTTCGCCACAGGTTACGCTTATGCTGCTCGATAAAAAAAATCTCATCGATCGTCTCATCATGCTTCGCCAGCGCACCCACGCTACGACTGATGAGCACGTCGCTTTTTTGCAGGTATGCCAGAAGGGGCGTTGCATTAACAAAATCGCCGATTTTTGCTGTCTGAATGACCAGGTTTTTACCTGTCTCTTTGCGGAACAGCTTCCGGATAAGCTTCACCGGAAAGAGTAAAATCAGCAGAAATACGTAACTCATGCGTTAGATATCCCTGTTGGAAAGCCAACGGCTGCCCTGTAAAAATGAAAAAATAGCATCTGCGCTGATATCCTTCGTTTGCTGGGTCGGGCTGACCATCTGATGCTGGTTTTTACCGTAACCCCCAATCAATCCGGGATCGGTCGGACCAAAAATCGTAATATTCGGACGATCCAGCGCCGCGGTTAAATGGCTTAAACCTGTATCAACGGAAACAACAGCATTCGCTCCCGCCAGCTGCGCGGCAACCTGCGCCAGCGTGAGTTTCGGCAATACCTCGACGTGTGAAAAGCCTGCTGCCAGACGCTCTGCACGCTGCCGCTCATGTTCAGCGCCCCAGGGCAGTTTAATATGGATGCCGGTAGGTTGCATTAGTTCAATCAGGCTTCGCCAGTGCGTTTCCGGCCAGTGTTTATCGTCGCGCGTTGTGGCATGCAGGAAGACAAGATAAGGCTGAGCACAGGGATCTGTATTGCGCAAAAAGTGCTGCGCAATGGCGTAGTCGCCCTGGGTTTCCGGTTTCACATAGCCCAGGCTTTTTGCAAACAGCTCGCGGGTACGTTCTACGGCATGCTGTTGCTTTGCGATGTGGTGGCGACGGTTATAGAACAGGCTCGCCAGCGGTTCGCGGGCGGTATGCCAGTCCATGCCGTGCTTTACGCCGTGTGCCAGACGCGTCACCAGCGCGGCGCTTTTCACCAGCCCCTGGGCGTCGATGATGGCGTCGTAATGCTGTGCCTGCACCGCCTCACGGAAGGCTTTGCGTTCGGCTTTAATCGGCGCGGAGAACCACGCTTTGCGCCAGCGGCGGATCGCCACCGGGATCACGCGGTCAACCGCTTCATGCCAGGTGGGGATCTGCGCGAAGCCTTCTTCCACCACCCAGTCAAAACGAATGTCGGGAATGGCCCGCATGGCGTCCGTCAGTGACGGGAGCGTATGCAGAACATCGCCCATCGAAGAGGTTTTAACGATCAGTACCCGCATTCGTTATCCTTCTTCGCTCAACAGCAGTTCGTTAAGCTCTTCGAGAACGCGCTCTGGCGTAATGTCGATCAGGCTCTGATGGTAGCCTTCTGCGGCATCGCCCTTGCGTACTTTGTGATAGCCGGTGATCAGGCGGATGACGCGCGCTTTATGAGAAAGCGGGGGCGTGAAGTCCGGGCTACTTGGGCCATACAGCGCCACCAGCGGGCGGTTGAGCGCGGCGGCGACGTGCATCAGGCCCGAATCGTTGCTGACCACGGCCTCACAGGCGGCAATCAGAATAACAGCCTGTTCAAGCTGCGTTTCTCCCGCCAGGTTGCGGCACCAGGCCTGCTGTTCATTACTGAGCGTCGCGAGAATTTCGTTGCCTGCCTCGTGGTCCTTTGCCGAACCGAACAGGACAATCTGGTAGCCTTCGTCAATCAGCTGTTTCGCCAGCTCCGCATAGTGATAGTGCGGCCAGCGTTTTGCCGGGCCGAACTCGGCGCCGGGGCAGAAGCCAATCATCGGGCGTTCAGACGATAGACCAAACGCGTTACAGGTCTGGGATTTTTCACCGTCGTTAACCTGAAGCTGTGGCCACAGCAGCGGCTGCGGCAGGTCTTTCGCACTGCGCATCACGCCTTTGTCGTAGGCCAGCGCCACATAGCGCTCCACCATCAGCGGCCAGGCCTCTTTATCCAGCACCCGCGCATCGTTCAGCAGGCCGTAGCGCATTTCACCGCGCCAGCCGGTGCGATGTGGGATACCTGCAAAGAAAGGCACAAGGGCGGATTTAAAGGAGTTTGGCAGGACATACGCGCGATCGTAGCGCTTGTCGCGCAGGCTATGGCCGAGCTTGCGGCGTTCGCCAATTTCCAGCGCCCCGTGGCCAAGCGGCATCGGGATCGCCTCGTTCACTTCCGGCATACGCGACAACAGCGGACGGCACCACGCGGGTGCCATCACGTCGATTATCGCCTGGGGATAACGCGCCTTGAGCGTGCGATAGAGACTTTGCGACATCATCATGTCGCCCACCCATGACGGGCCGATCACCAGAATCTTCATACTTACGCGTCGCGGTTCAGCCAGGCCATATATTCCGTTACGCCTTCGGCAACGGTCTTGAACGGCTTGTCGTAGCCTGCGGCGCGCAGGTTGGTCAGATCGGCCTGGGTGAACGCCTGATAACGGCCTTTCAGCTTGTCAGGGAACGGAATGTACTCGATGCTGCCTTTTTTGTGATACGCCAGCGTTGCGTCAGCCACGGCCTGGAAGGACTCTGCGCGGCCGGTACCCAGGTTGAAGATGCCGGATACGCCGTTTTCCCAGAACCACAGGTTCACTGCGGCTACGTCGCCCACGTAAACGAAGTCGCGCTTAAAGCCGTCGCTGCCCTCGAACAGTTTCGGGCTTTCGCCGTTATTCAGCTGGGTGTTCAGGTGGAATGCCACGCTCGCCATGCTGCCTTTGTGACCTTCGCGCGGTCCGTAGACGTTGAAGTAGCGGAAGCCGACAATCTGCGAGTTCGCTTCTGGCAGAACCTGACGCACGTATTCGTCGAACAGGAATTTGGAGTAACCGTAGACGTTCAGCGGCTGCTCATACTCGCGGGACTCGATAAAGTCCGAGGTGCGGCCGCCGTAGGTTGCCGCGGAGGAGGCATACAGGAACGGAATTTCACGCTCCAGGCAGTAGTGCAGGATCTCTTTGGAGTACTGATAGTTGTTGTCCATCATGTACTTACCGTCCCACTCTGTGGTGGAAGAACACGCACCTTCGTGGAAGATGGCTTCGATCTCGCCGAACTCTTCACCTGCCATAATCTGGATAAGGAAGTCTTCTTTATCCATGTAGTCAGCGATGTTCAGATCCACCAGGTTGACGAACTTGGTGCCGTCTTTCAGGTTGTCAACCACCAGGATGTCGGTGATGCCTTTGTCATTGAGAGCCTTAACAATATTGCTGCCGATAAAGCCCGCGCCGCCGGTAACGATGATCATAACTGTAACCTTTGAAGTGTGGAGCCCGGGGACAATCCCGGACGCTAATGTCTCTATCATATCATTAGTATGGCTGCCCTTCAGCCATTCACCTTCACAGCGCAGGGGTACGCGTGATTTATGCTGCAAAAACGACAAGAGATGACGTGTCATCTCGTCATGAACTATAGGTTTGGGTAATATGTCCCGAAATTTGCCGAGTCTGGAGAATTGCAATGCGTGGTGATTTTTACAAACAGTTAAACAGCGACCTCGACACCGCACGTGCGGAAGGGTTGTTCAAGGAAGAGCGTATTATCACGTCTGCCCAGCAGGCGGACATCACCGTTGCCGACGGCAGCCATGTGATCAACTTTTGTGCGAACAACTACTTAGGTCTTGCGAATCACCCTGAGCTGATTGCCGCTGCAAAAAACGGCATGGACACCCACGGTTTCGGCATGGCCTCCGTACGCTTTATCTGCGGTACGCAGGACAGCCACAAGCAGCTTGAGCAAAAGCTGGCGAGCTTCCTCGGAATGGAAGACGCGATTCTGTACTCCTCCTGCTTCGACGCCAACGGCGGTCTGTTTGAGACCCTGCTTGGCGCAGAAGATGCGATTATCTCCGACGCCCTGAACCACGCCTCCATCATCGACGGCGTACGCCTGTGTAAAGCTAAGCGTTTCCGCTACGCCAACAACGACATGGTCGAGCTGGAAGCGCGCCTGAAAGAGGCGCGTGAAGCGGGTGCTCGCCACGTGCTGATCGCCACCGACGGCGTGTTCTCTATGGACGGCGTGATCGCCAACCTGAAGGGCGTGTGCGACCTGGCGGATAAATACGACGCGCTGGTGATGGTAGATGACTCTCACGCGGTCGGTTTTGTCGGCGAAAATGGCCGCGGTTCCCACGAATACTGTGACGTGATGGGCCGCGTGGATATCATCACCGGTACGCTGGGCAAAGCGCTCGGCGGCGCGTCCGGCGGCTATACCGCCGCGCGTAAAGAGGTGGTCGAGTGGCTGCGCCAGCGCTCTCGCCCGTACCTGTTCTCCAACTCCCTGGCGCCGGCCATTGTTGCCGCCTCCATCAAGGTGCTGGAGATGGTGGAGTCCGGCGCTGAGCTGCGCGACCGCCTGTGGTCCAACGCCCGTCTGTTCCGTGAAAAAATGAGCGCCGCAGGGTTTACCCTGGCCGGTGCTGACCACGCGATCATTCCGGTGATGCTGGGCGATGCGGTTGTTGCGCAGCAATTTGCCCGCGAACTGCAGAAAGAAGGGATTTACGTCACCGGGTTCTTCTTCCCGGTGGTACCAAAAGGTCAGGCGCGCATCCGCACCCAGATGTCTGCGGCGCATACGCCTGAACAAATTGAACGTGCGGTGGAAGCCTTTACCCGCATCGGCAAACAGCTGGGCGTAATTGCCTGAGGACGTGTGATGAAAGCGTTATCCAAACTGAAAGCGGAAGAAGGGATTTGGATGACCGACGTGCCGGAGCCGGAAGTCGGTCATAACGATCTGCTGATCAAAATTCGTAAAACCGCCATCTGCGGTACTGACGTTCACATCTACAACTGGGATCAGTGGTCGCAGAAAACCATTCCGGTACCGATGGTTGTCGGTCACGAATATGTCGGTGAAGTGGTGGGTATCGGTCAGGAAGTGAAAGGCTTCCAAATTGGCGACCGCGTCTCCGGTGAAGGCCATATTACCTGCGGCCACTGCCGTAACTGCCGCGGCGGGCGTACGCACCTGTGCCGTAATACCATTGGCGTGGGCGTAAACCGCCCGGGCTGTTTCGCGGAATACCTGGTGATCCCGGCGTTTAACGCGTTCAAAATTCCGGACAATATCTCTGACGACCTGGCCTCCATCTTCGACCCGTTCGGCAACGCGGTGCACACGGCGCTTTCCTTCGACCTGGTCGGTGAAGACGTGCTGGTCTCCGGCGCGGGCCCAATCGGCATTATGGCCGCTGCTGTGGCCAAGCACGTGGGCGCGCGCAACGTTGTGATCACCGACGTGAATGAATACCGTCTGTCGCTGGCCCGCAAAATGGGCGTCACCCGTGCGGTAGATGTCTCGAAAGAGAGCCTGACCGACGTGATGGAAGAGCTGGGCATGACCGAAGGCTTTGACGTTGGCCTGGAGATGTCCGGCGCGCCGCCGGCATTTCGCACCATGCTCGACACCATGAACCACGGTGGCCGTATCGCGATGCTGGGTATTCCGCCGTCAGACATGTCTATCGACTGGAACAAAGTCATCTTCAAGGGGCTGTTCATCAAGGGCATCTATGGCCGCGAGATGTTCGAGACCTGGTACAAGATGGCGGCGCTGATCCAGTCCGGTCTGGATCTGTCCCCGATTATTACTCACCGTTTCTCCATCGATGAGTTCCAGCAGGGCTTTGACGCGATGCGTTCCGGCCAGTCAGGGAAAGTGATCCTGAGCTGGGATAAGTAATCAAAAAGGGGCCTGAGGCCCCTTTTTTCACTGATTCTTTTTCTCTTCGTCCGTCAGGTAACGCACCTTGCGGGTGTAGTCCTGACCTTTGAACAGCAGTTTGTTATCCGGCGATTCAAGATACTTCTGCCATTCGGAGAGGGGGAAACCGCCGTGCGCGCCAATCACCTCTTTCGGCACAACGGCTTCCTGACCACCGATCTTCTTGGAGACTGGCCAGTTCATCCAGTCGCCCAGGTTAACCGTTTTTAAATCCAGCATGTCCAGCAGCGCGGCGAGCGGCAGCTGATCGGTCGGCGGCTGCGTGTCGTCCATCAGCTCCCAGGTATCCTGGAACAGCGTCAGCCACAGCGGGCAGATACGGCGCCAGGTTTTTTTAGTTGCCGCAAGAAACGCGCCGTTAACGTGATCGACCAGATATGGGCGCACCGTCTCTTTGTAATACGCCGGCACTTTCTCCGCTGGCGCACCGTCCAGCTTGGCAATCATTTTGCCCTGACGGAAGCTGGAGTAGATGTGCATATCGGCCATGTTGATCTCGGGCATCTTGAGCAGGTTGAGATCGGAATCGATCATCAATACGCCTTCACCGCGCGCCTGCAGCGGGGCGTTAAGCTTCACCAGACGGCTGAGGTAGATCTGCTTATAGCGGTAACCTTCCTCACGAACCGGAAGGTTAAGGGTCACTACGCGTGTTTTCGGCGGCAGTATCCCAAAGGCGGATTCAGGCTGATCGCTGACGATGACGATTTCGCTTACCCCGGTGGCATAACGTTCCGCGAAGGTGGCAGAGAGTAATGCTTCTTCGACGAAATCTGCGCCGGTACACGGAATCACAATAGAATCCACCGCAGCAAGTGCGCCCGTCACGGGCAGAGAGCTGTAAGGAATGTTGTGTCGCCCGGTGATATGACGATAGCGAGCATTAAGAAATTTAAACATAGTTATCTCGTTTGGTTAGTGCGCGCCAAGCACGGCTTCGACACCGCTGACATAGTTTTCGATGGCATAGGTATGACAGACGTTCTGGTATGCAGCTGCCGCCAGTCGAGCCCGCAGATCCGCGTCTGCCCAGATATTGTCCAGATGCTGTGCAAGCTGTGAAACATCGCTCCAGGGGAAGAGCAGCCCTGTCGAATCATGGTCAATCAATTCCGCCGTGCCGGTCACCTGAGAGCCAATCACGGGGATATTGAGAAGCATCGCTTCCAGCACCACGCGCGGTAGCCCTTCGCTTTTTGAGGCCAGAATAAAGGCGTCAAACGTAGCGAGGTAATCAAATGGGGTATTCTGAAAACCGGTGAAGATGACGTGGTTTTCAATTCCCAGCGTTCGGGCCTGTTCCGCTAAAGCGCGGCGTTCGGCACCTTCGCCGACCAGCACCATTTTCCATTTCGCCTCGGGATGCTTCTGGCTGAACTGTGCCAGCGCCTCCAGCGTGTGGTGGTTGGCTTTGCGAGGGATTAACGACCCGATACTGCCGAACACAAACGTGTCGTCATCAATGTTCAGGCGCTGGCGCATCGCGCGTCGGTCAGGTAAAGGCTGGTGGATGTCGATGGCATTATTGACCGTCGTACACAGTTCGGGCCGGACGCCATGCTGAAGCAACACGCGTTCAACGCCGTGCGAGACGGCGATGATTTTTGTGGCATGGGCATTAACCAGCTTTACCAGCGGCGGGGTCAAAACGGGCTCAATGCGGCAGTGCTGGATCAACCGCGCCTGCAGGTTCGCCGCCGCCAGATAGCCTTCCTCGTTTGAGCCCGGCTGGTTATTCATATAGAGCGTATCGAAACCGCCCTGCGTGAAAAGGGTCTCGATTTTGCTGACGTTAGGCCTGATGCGCCACATGATATCCACGTTACGCGTCAATGCCTTGCGGGCGCTGCGTGAGAAAAACAGCAGGCTACGTCCCGCTTCCTTCAACAATTTGGCCCAGACCGGCTGCGGACGTTGAGGGATCACGATGAGCGGGATGCCGATGCCGTTGAGCACCTGGCCAATTGTCTCACCTTCAGCACGACTATAATCACTGTAAAAACAACAGGTAATATCGAATTTATCGCGATTGATTCGCTTCAGGAGCTCAAGCATACTGTTGGTGCCTCCCCCCCATTCTTTACCCGTATCCAGGAGGAGAATTTTACTTTTGTGCGGCATGTCTGAATCCGTGTGCTACCCTTCATCTGACTGCATTATAAAGAATCTGTTGAAATAAAATAGATTTTTCTATTTTATTGCTCTTCAGAATTAGACAAAATTTCAAGCGTGCTTATTTGAAAAGTGTGATTCAGGACTTTAATCGTCTCTCCTCATTTATATAGTATTAATAATATTAATTTAGGCTGCTATTGAGAGTGGGAAAATGTTTAAAATAACGGTCTGCTTATTAACGTTTAATTCTGAAAGATTATTGCACGATGTTATTCCGCCTCTTTTGAAAATAGCGGATGAAATTGTCGTGGTCGATTCTGGCAGTACGGACAAAACACGATATATTTGTGAAAGTTTTGGACTGCTACCTGTCTATAAAAAATTTGGCTGGCATGGCGAGCAGATGAACCATGCCATATCCTTAGCCAGCAATGACTGGGTCCTGTGCATCGACAGCGACGAAATTCTTGACCAGGAAACGGTTAATGCCGTTTTAACGTTAAAAGCAGGCGATGAGCCAGACCCCGGAATGGCATGGCGAATATGCCGCCACTGGTTTGTTCTGGGTGAAGAAGTCCGGACGATTTATCCAGTTTCATCCCCTGATTATCCTGTGCGTCTTTTTAATCGTAAACAGTCCCGGTTTAATAACAGGCCGGTAGACGATCAGGTCGAAGGTTTTCTCCGTTGTGAACGTATTGCGGGTTATGTAAAACATGATACGTTTCCCACGCTGCATGAGCTTTTTAACAAATTAAATTGTTATACAACCCGCCTGGTTCAACATCAAAAAATACGGCCCTCTATAGGGCGCGGCGTAATCAGCGCCATCGGGGCTTTTTTCAAATGGTATCTGTTTAGCGGCGCCTGGCGTAAGGGCAAAGTGGGGGTGGCGACGGGACTGTATGCCACAGCCTATAGCTTTTTGAAGTATTTCAAATCCTGGTATCAGCATCAGGAAAAAAAAGAGTCCGTTGCTAACGAGCAGACGGACTCTCAGATTGCGAAATAAGCGTCAGGCTTTCTTACCCCATCCCTGCCACTGCTGCTGGACGTATTTCACCAGGGTACTGTTACTGATGCTGTCTCCGATGACGGAGAAGAAGCGGGTCGCATAGACCGGTTCAAGCGGTTGCTTCGGTACACAGCGCTTCACACCGCGGAACGGATTACGCGGCGCTGTCGGGACGGGCTGCGCAGAATTTGGTGTAGAGGTATCTACCTGCGGCTCGTTCAGCAGATCGCTCGGACGCACCAGCGTGATATCGGCAGGCAAGGTCGGCAGCATCTGCTGCAGGACGCGAACGGTAGACGGGTGCGGGTGACCGATGGCGATGGCTGAGCCATTGCGGCGGGCCAGCTGTACCGCGCGATTAAACTGCATGCGGATATCGGCTTCGTTCTGGGTATCATCCAGGAACACCTTGCGCTTAATCACCTTTACGCCCGTTCCCTGAGCGGCACGCATCGCCTGGCTATTGCCGATGGTCATGCTGTCGAGGAAGTAGAGGTTGTAACGCTCCAGCGCCTGCATCACTTTGAGCATCCCGTACAGGCTTGATGTCATCGCGCTGCCCATATGGTTGTTCAGCCCTACGGCATACGGCACTTTGTTGTAGGCGTCGCGGATGATGCGCTCGATCTCCTCGCTGCTCATGTCCGGGCGCAGAGTATCTTTTTCCAGCGGCTGCTTGCTGAGCGGGGCCATCGGCAGGTGGATCAGCACCTGATGACCGCTATTATGGGCTTTTGTCGCCATCTCACGCGCGTGGGGCGCATTTGGAAGGACGGCGACAGAGATGGCCGACGGCATCGCCAGCACCTGATTTTCATAGTGTGGACGATAACCGAAGTCATCAATCACGATAGCGAGTTTACCTGCGTATACTGGTGCAGCCAGCGCCAGCGCGCTGACGACGGAGAAAACCATTCGACGAAATTGAAGCAAAACTTATCTTCCCAACCACGGCTGTGGATTGACCGCCTGACCCTGGCGACGAATTTCGAAATAGAGTGACGGGCGGCCCTGACCGCCACTGCTGCCCACAAGGGCGATGGGTTGGCCTGCGCGCACCTGCGTGCCGACGCTGACCAGCGCGCTCTGGTTGTAGCCGTAAAGGCTCATGTCACCTTTACCGTGTTCGACCACCACCACCAGACCGTAACCCTGCAGCCAGTCGGCCAGAATCACGCGGCCATCGGCAATGGCTTTTACTTCGCTACCTTCAGACGCACCGATAACTATCCCTTTCCAACGTAGCTCACCCTGCAGCTGTTCGCCATAGCGATGCAGAATTGAACCGCGAACGGGCCAGAAAGCCTGACCGCGAGGAGAGCCCAAACCGCCGGTACGCGACATCAGGGAACGTTCGCTCTCGCTTGGCTTGTAGGTAGTGCCTTTGCGGGATGCTTCCTGCTGCTTATCGCGAACGGCCTGCGCCTCGCGAGCCTCTTTTTCGGCGCGCGCTTTCGCCGCCGCTTCCGCACGGGCGATGCTGTTACGCAGTTTTGATTCGTTGGCGCGCATTTCGCTGAGCTGGCTCTGACCTTCCTGAATGGAGGATTCAAGGCCGGAAAGGGTTTTCTTACGCTCGTTGCGCGCCTGCTCAAGCTTCGCCTGCTGGGCCTGCTGATCGTAGAGCAGAGTTTGTTGCTGGCTCTGTTTCTCTTCCAGCTCGGCTTTTTGCGTGGAGACCTCTTCGCGCGTCTGCTTCAGCTGCGCGATCGTCTCCTGACGCGCCTGGTTGAGATAGCCAAAGTAGGCCTGCAGGCGCTGGCCGCGCTGGCTCTCTTCGCCGCTGAGGATCAGCTGGAGTCCGGTATGTTCACCCTGACGGAATGCGGCATCAAGCTGTGCGGCAAGATTGCGCTCCTGCGCGTCACGCTGGCGCTCGAGTTTGGCAATCGACGCGTTCATCTCGTCGATCTGTTTATTCAACTGGGCGAGGGTGTTTTGCGTTTCACGGAGTTTACGCGTGGCGGCGGAGATCGCCTCTTCCTGCTGCTTGAGCTGGGCGAGCAGGGCGGAGCGCTGCTGCTGCTGCTGGCGTACCGCACGCTCTTTGGCGGCGATATCGGCCTGAATGGATTTCAGCTGGTCGCGGTCATCCGCGTGGGCGGATGCGGCGCACAGCAATACGCCAGCGCTGAGTGCGCTGGCGTAAAACAGAGGTCTGACTGATAACCTAAGCGGCTTCACGACCCATGTGATTGAAAAAATCGCCTTTCCCCTCATGGGGAGCGATTATTCCACGATGAACAGCGGCTTACCAGTCATCTCTTCAGGGATCGGCATACCCATCAGCGACAGCATGGTTGGCGCGATGTCAGAAAGCTTGCCGCCTTCCACTGCTTTCAGTGATTTATCACCCACATAAATCAGCGGAACAGGCAGGTTGGTATGGGCCGTGTGCGCCTGGCCGGTCGCCGGGTCGCGCATCTGTTCAGCGTTACCGTGGTCAGCTGTGATCAGCAGCTGGCCGCCAACGGATTCAACCGCTTTCGCTACCTGCTCAACGCAGTGGTCCAGCGCTTCAACCGCTTTCACTGCCGCTTCCATCACCCCAGTATGCCCAACCATGTCGCCGTTCGGGTAGTTACAGATGATGGTGTCGTACTTACCGCTCTTGATGGCCGCAACCAGTTTTTCCGTCAATTCTGCAGAGCTCATTTCTGGCTGCAGATCGTAGGTAGCGACTTTCGGAGAGTTGATCAGAATGCGGTCTTCGCCTTTGAACGGCTCTTCAACGCCGCCGTTAAAGAAGAAGGTCACGTGCGCGTATTTTTCAGTTTCGGAAATACGCAGCTGCGTTTTGTCGTTCTTCGCCATCCACTCGCCAAAGGTGTTTGCCAGAGATGCTGGCGGATACGCGCAAGGCGCTTTGATGTCTGCGGCGTATTCAGTCAGCTGGATGAAATCGAGGTTTACCACTTTCTTACGGGCAAAACCGTCGAAGTCGCTGTTGACGAACGCACGGGTGATTTCACGCGCGCGGTCAGCGCGGAAGTTCATGAAGATCAGCGCGTCGCCATCTTCCATGGCGGCGTCGGCCTGGCCTTCAGCACGAATCACGGACGCTTTCACGAATTCGTCGTTTTCATCACGTGCATAGGCCGCTTCCAGCGCCTCAACGGCGGTCGCGAACTGGAACTCACCTTTTGCCAGGGTCATCAGGTCATAGGCCTGTTCAACGCGGTCCCAGCGGTTGTCGCGGTCCATAGCGTAGTAACGGCCAATGATGGACGCTACGCGGCCTTTACCCAGCGCGGCGAATTTCTCTTCGAAGGCTTGCAGAGAGCCTTTTGCGCTACGTGGTGGCGTATCGCGACCGTCCAGGAAGGCGTGCAGATAGAGTTTTTCTGCACCGCGCTCGGCGGCCAGTTCAACCATCGCCATGATGTGATCTTCGTGGCTGTGAACGCCGCCAGCAGAGAGCAGGCCCATGATGTGTACGGCCTTGCCAGCGGCAACGGCTTTATCGACCGCGCCAGACAGCGTTGGGTTGGAGAAGAAGGTGCGTTCTTTAATTTCAACGTCCAGACGCGTCAGATCCTGATACACAATACGCCCGGCGCCCAGGTTTACGTGACCGACTTCGGAGTTGCCCATCTGGCGGTCCGGCAGGCCCACTTCCAGGCCAGACGCGTCAATCAGCGTATGCGGACGTTTCGCCCACAGGGCATCCATGACCGGAGTTTTGGCGTTGAAAATAGCGTTATCCTGGCTATCTTCACGGTAGCCATAGCCATCCAGAATCACCAGTACCATAGGTTTTTTAGAAACCGACATTGCGACAACCTCATGCTCAAGAGTCAAAATTTGCGTAATTTTACTACAGCTGAATCGATCAAATAGCCGCAGAAGATCAAAGAAAGCGCAGGGGCAAGATGTTCACCAGACCATTTTGAGGCATTTTTTTAGGTGGCATGCCGCAGAAAATGGATTAGGTTATGGTCGCTGGCTGTATTTGCCAGAACGCACAGGTATACTCCTGTCCTGGTTTTTTTTATCACTTAGTCGGGAGTAGTTACCCTCCATGCAAGAAATTATGCAATTCGTTAGCCGCCATCCGGTTCTGAGCATCGCGTGGATTGGCCTGCTGGCTGCTGTGCTGTTCACCACATTTAAGAGCCTGACGTCTAAAATTAAGGTTATCACCCGTGGTGAAGCGACGCGTCTGATCAACAAAGAAGATGCCGTCGTGGTCGATCTGCGTCAGCGTGACGATTTCCGCAAAGGTCACATTGCGGGCGCAATCAACCTGCTGCCAGCTGAAATCAAAGCGAACAACGTCGGTGAGCTTGAGAAACACAAAGCCCAGCCGATTATCGTTGTCGATGCGACCGGCATGCAGGCACAGGAATCTGCCAGCGCGCTTCATAAAGCAGGCTTCGAAAACGTAACGGTGCTGAAAGAAGGTATTTCCGGCTGGAGCGGGGAAAATCTTCCTTTGGTACGCGGTAAATAAGGAGTTCAGTCATGGCCAATATTGAGATCTATACCAAAGTGACGTGCCCGTTCTGTCATCGTGCGAAAGCGCTGTTGAACAGCAAAGGCGTCACGTTCCAGGAACTGCCGATCGACGGTGACGCGATTAAACGCGAAGAGATGATCAAACGTAGTGGTCGCACGACGGTTCCGCAGATTTTTATTGATGCGCAGCACATTGGCGGCTGTGATGACTTGTATGCGCTCGACGCCCGTGGTGGACTCGATCCGCTGCTGAGCTAAGAGACTTTAGGACAATTAAAAAGGGTATTTCCATGTCAGAACAAAACAACACCGAGATGACTTTCCAGATCCAGCGTATCTACACCAAGGACGTCTCTTTCGAAGCGCCAAATGCGCCACATGTTTTCCAGAAAGATTGGCAGCCAGAGGTTAAACTTGATCTGGATACCGCATCTACCCAACTGGCAGATGACGTGTATGAAGTCGTGCTGCGTGTGACCGTTACCGCATCTCTGGGTGAAGAAACTGCATTCCTGTGTGAAGTACAGCAGGGCGGCATCTTCTCTATCGGCGGTATCGAAGGCAACCAGATGGCGCATTGCCTGGGTGCGTACTGCCCGAACATTCTGTTCCCGTATGCGCGTGAATGCATCACCAGCCTGGTTTCTCGCGGTACATTCCCGCAACTGAACCTTGCGCCAGTTAACTTTGATGCGCTGTTCATGAACTATCTGCAGCAGCAAGCTGGCGAAGGTGCTGAACAACATCAGGATGCCTGATGAGCACTGTTAATGCGTCAATGACTGTGATCGGTGCCGGCTCATACGGCACCGCTCTTGCCATCACGCTGGCAAGAAATGGTCACGAAGTGGTTCTCTGGGGCCACGACCCAAAACATATCGCAACGCTGCAACGCGACCGTTGTAACGTGGCGTTTCTTCCGGACGTTCCGTTCCCCGACTCCCTGCACCTTGAAAGCGACCTTGCGACCGCGCTGGCGGCCAGCCGCAACATTCTGATTGTGGTTCCGAGCCATGTATTTGGCGACGTGCTCCGTCAGATTAAGCCGCTGATGCGCCCGGATGCGCGCATTGTCTGGGCGACAAAAGGACTGGAAGCCGAAACCGGACGCCTGCTGCAGGACGTTGCCCGTGAAGCGCTGGGTGATGAGATCCCGCTGGCGGTCATCTCCGGCCCGACCTTTGCCAAAGAGCTGGCCGCTGGCCTGCCAACGGCGATTTCGCTGGCCTCCACCGATCAGGCCTTCTCCGACGATCTTCAACAGCTGCTGCACTGCGGCAAGAGCTTCCGCGTCTACAGCAACCCCGATTTTATCGGCGTGCAGCTGGGCGGTGCGGTGAAGAACGTGATTGCGATTGGTGCCGGGATGTCAGACGGCATTGGTTTTGGTGCCAATGCGCGTACGGCGCTGATCACCCGAGGGCTGACCGAAATGTCCCGCCTGGGCGAAGCGCTGGGTGCCGATCCGGCCACCTTTATGGGGATGGCTGGCCTGGGCGACCTGGTGCTGACCTGTACCGACAACCAGTCTCGTAACCGCCGCTTTGGCATGATGCTCGGACAGGGCAGCGATGTTAAAGGCGCGCAGGAGAAGATTGGTCAGGTGGTTGAAGGCTACCGCAATACCAAAGAAGTCCGCGAGTTGGCGCACCGTTTCGGTGTCGAAATGCCAATAACCGAGGAAATTTATCAGGTATTGTATTGCGGAAAAAATGCGCGCGAGGCAGCATTGACCTTATTAGGTCGCGCGCGCAAGGACGAGCGCAGCAGTAACTAGTCGGAACCGTTGTCACCTGAATGACCCAGCCAGCGCAGAACTGGCTGGTCATTAACTATCGTCTGGAGTAAGCAATGCCGTGTGAAGAACTGGATATCGTCTGGAACAATATTAAAGCCGAAGCCCGGGCGCTGGCCGACTGCGAGCCTATGCTGGCCAGTTTCTACCACGCGACGCTACTCAAGCACGAAAATCTCGGCAGCGCGCTGAGCTATATGCTCGCCAACAAACTGGCTTCCTCGATCATGCCTGCTATCGCCATTCGTGAAGTGGTGGAAGAGGCTTACGCCGCAGACCCGGAAATGATCGCCTCTGCCGCCTGCGATATCCAAGCCGTGCGCACGCGTGACCCGGCGGTCGATAAATATTCTACGCCGCTGCTGTACCTGAAAGGCTTCCACGCCCTGCAGGCTTACCGCATCGGCCACTGGCTGTGGAATGAAGGCCGTCGCGCGCTGGCGATCTTCCTGCAAAACCAGGTTTCCGTGACGTTCCAGGTCGATATTCACCCGGCGGCGAAAATTGGCCGCGGGATCATGCTCGACCACGCCACCGGGATTGTCGTCGGGGAAACGGCGGTCATTGAAGATGACGTCTCGATCCTGCAGTCGGTTACCCTGGGCGGTACCGGTAAAACCAGCGGCGATCGCCATCCGAAAATCCGTGAAGGGGTGATGATTGGCGCGGGTGCCAAAATCCTCGGCAATATCGAAGTCGGGCGCGGCGCGAAGATCGGCGCAGGCTCCGTGGTGCTCCAGCCCGTGCCGCCGCATACCACCGCCGCTGGCGTACCGGCGCGCATCGTCGGTAAACCAGACAGCGATAAGCCGTCCATGGACATGGATCAGCACTTCAACGGCATTCACCATACGTTCGAGTATGGTGACGGCATTTAACTTCTGAGAATGGCGCCCGGATACCCCAGCTGGCGCCAGGCTTCATACACCACCACCGACACCGCGTTCGACAGGTTCATGCTGCGGCTGTCCGGCATCATCGGAATACGGATCTTCTGCTCAGCGGGCAGGGCATCCAGGATCGTGGCCGGCAGGCCGCGGGTTTCCGGGCCAAACATCAGATAGTCACCTGCCTGATAGCTCACGGCGCTATGCGCTGGCGTGCCTTTGGTGGTCAGGGCGAACATGCGCTGCGGCTTCTCGGCTTCCAGAAACGCGGCGTAATCGTGATGGCGAACGACGGCGGTAAATTCATGATAATCCAGCCCTGCGCGACGCAGGCGTTTGTCGTCCCACGTAAAGCCCATCGGCTCAATGATATGCAGACGAAAACCAGTGTTCGCACACAGGCGGATAATATTGCCGGTATTTGGCGGAATTTCTGGTTCGAATAAAACGATGTTAATCATGCTGCCCCCTTAATTGCGGGGGCAGAATAGCAGAAAAGAGAGGAACTACGCGACGCCGGGTTCCTGCGAGCGGCTGTACAGCATTTTGTAGAGGGTTGCCGCAGCGGCCACCAGAGCGGGCACGCTGAGGATCATTAAAATACTGTCTGCCTGCCACTGCATAGCGAGAAGCTGGGCGCTGGTCATGGTTCCCGCCACGCCGCCAAAGCGGCCGATCCCCTGCATCCAGGCGATGCCCGTCGCGCGGCACTCGGTAGGGTAAAAGGTGGCGGCCAGGGTTTGCATGCCCGATTGCGCGCCGTTCATCGCGATCCCCATCAGGAAAATCAGCCCGCCAAACAGAGCGATATGGTTATGCTCAATACCCAGTAAAAGAATAAGGCCCATTGTCAGCACGAAACCACACGCGACAACTTTATGCGCTTCCCAGCGGTCCATCATCCAGCCCGCGAGCAGAATGCCTGCGGTGCCGCCGAAGGTGAACAGCGAGGTGAGCCAGGCGGATTCCGCCAGAGCATAGCCCATCCCCTGCATCAGCGTCGGCATCCAGCTTAGCAGGACGTAGTAAATCACCAGCCCCATAAAATAGGTCACCCACAGCATCAGGGTGCCGGGCAGCCAGGGCATAGAAAACAGCTGCGACACGCTCCCTTTTTTAGAGGCGACTTTCTCCTCCGCCAGGAAAAAGCCCGTGACGCCATCCAGCGTGCTGCGGGCGAACCGGCTGGCGATACGGCGGACCTGCATGACGTCTTTCCCGCGCTGCACCAGAAACTTCACGGACTCCGGTAAAAACAGCGCCAGCAGCAGCGTTAAAATCAGCGGCGCAATCGCCCCGGTCAGCAGCACGCTTCGCCAGCCGTGATGGGGGATAAGCCAGGAAGAGATCGCGCCGCCGCCCGCCGCACCCAGAGGGAAGCCGCAGTACATGGTATTAATCGCCATGGCGCGACAGCGCTGGGGGGCAAACTCCGAGATCAGCGTGATGGCGTTAGGCATTGCGGCACCGAGGCCCAAGCCCGTCAGAAAGCGCCACAGCGTGAGCGTATTCAGACTTTGCGCCCAGGCCGTCCCCAGGCTCGCAAGGCCGAAGAACAGGCACGAAAAGACCAGCACGCGCTTGCGACCCATCCGGTCCGATACCGGACCAGCAATCAGCGCGCCCAGCGACAGCCCCAGCAGCGCCGCGCTCAGCACCGGCCCCAGATCCTGTTTGTGTATCCCCCATTCTGCCGACAGCGTAGGCGCGATGTAACCCATCGCCGCCGTATCAAAACCATCGATCGCCAGAACCAGAAAGCCCAACACAATGAGCAGCCAGTGAAACCCTGAAAAGGGACTCTCATCGATCACCTGCTGAATATCCACCTTACCTGAATACGCCATACGCTCCACTCCGATCTGATGTTGTTTTTGCGTTCTTGTATTTGCTTGTCTATACAATTGCGGACGGCAGGTGGATGTCAAATTTTCTTATCCAATATGTTATCTGGATGTTATTTTTGGCGTAAAAAAGCGCCCGAGGGGGAAATCGGGCGCGTGAGAAAGGGGGATTAACGGAGGTGAATTTAGGCCGCGTTTCCCTGAGCAAGTGGCGCCAGCGCCGCCGGTAATTTGCTTAACTCCTGCACCAGAGAATCCTTACTGATTTCGCTAATCGTTCTTGCACCTGTCAGCGTCATCGCTACCTTCATCTCTTTTTCGATCAGGTTGAGCAGATTCGCCACCCCTGCCTGGCCCGCCGTCGCCAGCGCATACAGATACGCGCGCCCCAGCAGCACGCTGTCGGCGCCCAGCGCAATCATGCGCACCACGTCCAGCCCGTTGCGGATGCCGCTGTCGGCCAGGATCGCAATATCGCCTTTCACCGCATCGGCGATGGCCGGCAGGGCGCGTGCGGAAGAGAGCACACCGTCAAGCTGGCGTCCGCCGTGGTTAGAGACCACAATCCCGTCTGCGCCAAAGCGGACCGCGTCGCGGGCATCTTCCGGATCGAGGATCCCTTTGATCACCATCGGGCCGTCCCAGAACTCGCGGATCCACTCCAGGTCTTTCCACGAGATCGACGGATCGAAGTTGTTCGCCAGCCAGCCGATGTAATCTTCCAGCCCGGTCGGTTTACCGAGGTAAGCCGAGATATTGCCCAGATCGTGCGGACGACCGTTCAGGCCGACATCCCACGCCCACTGCGGATGGGTCACGGCCTGCCAGTAGCGGCGGAGCGCGGCATTCGGACCGCTCATGCCGGAGTGGGCATCACGATAGCGCGCGCCGGGAGTCGGCATATCGACGGTAAAGACCAGCGTGGAGCAGCCCGCCGCTTTGGCTCGCTCGAGCGCGTTGCGCATAAAGCCGCGATCGCGCAGCACGTACAGCTGGAACCACATCGGGCGCTTGATGGTCGGGGCGACCTCTTCAATCGGGCAGACGGACACGGTGGAGAGGGTAAACGGAATGCCTTTGGCATCCGCCGCAGCGGCAGCCTGCACTTCACCGCGGCGGGCATACATGCCGCATAAGCCCACAGGCGCGAGCGCCACGGGCATGGAGAGCGTTTCGTTGAACAGCTTTGTCTCAAGGCTCAGGTCAGACATATTCTTCAGCACGCGCTGGCGCAGGGCCACTTCCGACAGATCTTCCACGTTGCGGCGCAGGGTGTATTCGGCATACGCCCCACCATCGATATAGTGGAACAGGAACGGGGGCAAAATGCGCTGCGCCGCGGCGCGATAGTCACTGGCTGCTGAAATAATCATGCTTTGTTCTCCCTGGAAATATCACTGTCGCCAGGCAGACGGGTAATACGCGCCTGTCGGGCCTGGTCTTCATCGAATCGTTTAATGGTGGTGTGCACGAAACCGAGATGCGCCATCATCGCTTTGCGTGCGGCCTCGGCATCACCGGCCAGAATGGCGTTGAGCACCGCCTCGTGCTGTTCTGTGAGCTGGGCAAACACCGGCGGAACCAGATACATGCGCTGGCGGCTCTGCTTCACGGAGGATTGCAGCAGGTCGAAGAACCCGCGCATGGTCTGCAGAAGCACCACGTTGTGCGACGCCTCGGCAATCGCCAGGTGAAAACGCACGTCCGCCTGGGAGGCGATGTCCGGGTCGCTGCTTTGCGTGGCCTCAAAGCAGGCGATGAGTTTCTCTTTGTCGGCGTCGGTTGCCCGCATGGCCGCGTGCCAGGCGGTACTGGTTTCGATGGCGTGACGCGCTTCAAGGATGTCGAAGCTGTAGTCCGGGTCGTTCTCCATCAGCGTCTTCAGGGGCTGCACGATGTTTTGCTCGGACCAGTCGTCATGCTGCCAGCGCACAAAGGTGCCGCCGCCGCGACGGCTCACCAGCACGCCTTCGCTGACCAGCGTCGCCAGCGCCTCGCGCAGTGAATTGCGCGACACGCCAAGCTGGGCGGCAAGCTGGCGTTCGGCGGGCAACTTCATGCCCGCTTCAAGCTGTTGTTCTTCAATCAGCGCCCGTACGCGAGAGGCAATCTCGTCGGACAGGCGTCTGGGCATCACTATCATGGGATCATCCAGGTTAAGACATAGGCCTGCAGGGTGGTGATCACCCCGACCATACAGGTGAATATCAGGCTGTGTTTCACGGTAAAGCGGAACAGATCCGACTCTTTACCGACCAGTCCCACCGCCGCACAGGCAATGGCGATGGATTGTGGAGAGATCATTTTCCCGGTCACGCCGCCGGTGGTATTCGCGGCCACCAGCAGGACATCCGACACGCCAATCTGCTGGGCTGCCGTTGCCTGCAGCGCGGCAAACAGGGCGTTAGACGAGGTATCGGAACCGGTCAGGAATACCCCCAGCCAGCCGAGGAACGGCGAGAAGAAGGTGAAGGCGTGGCTGGTATGGGCCAGCGCCAGCGCCAGCGTCGATGACAGGCCGGAGTAGTTCGAGATAAACGCGAACGCCAGCACCATGCCGATGGAGTAAATCGGCAGCATCAGCTCTTTAATGGTCGCGGCAAAGGTCTGCACCGCGTCCGCAGGCTTCATGCGCAGCCACACTACGGAAAGGATCGCGGCAAACAGGATGGCGGTACCGGTGGCGGAGAACCAGTCGAATTTATAGACCGCGGCATACGGCGTAGCGGCGTGCACCACCGGCGGCATACGGGCGACCATCTTGTCGAGGAACGGTACGGAGATGTTAATCACCATGTCGTACAGCGCGCCGCCCGGGGCGAACAGGGCTTTAAACGGCGGAATGCTCCACAGGGTGACCGTTGCGGTCAGGAACAGGAACGGCGACCAGGCGCGGATCACCTGTCCTGCCGTATAGCCCGTACGGGCCAGGGTTTGATCAACCTGCGAGGCGCCCATGTCGGCGAAGCGGAAAATACGCACCGGCTGCCAGCGCTTCAGGAACAGCGTCAGACAGACCAGCGACACCAGCGAAGAGATGATGTCCGGCAGCTCCGGGCCGAGGAAGTTCGAGCTGAGGTATTGAGCGATAGCGAACGAACCGCCCGCCACCATCACCGCAGGCCAGGTCTCCTTCACGCCGCGCCAGCCGTCCATAATCGCCATGATCCAGAACAGGACGATAATGGTCAGGAAGGGCAGCTGGCGGCCGACCATCTGGCCGATCTCGAAGCTGTCCAGCCCGGTGACCTGTCCGGCCACCAGAATCGGAATACCCATCGCGCCAAACGCAACCGGCGCGGTGTTCACAATCAGGCACAGGCCCGCGGCATAGAGCGGGTTAAAGCCCAGCCCGACCAGCAGCGCGGCGGTGATCGCCACCGGTGCGCCAAAGCCTGCCGCACCTTCCAGAAATGCCCCGAAGGAGAAGCCGACAATCAGCATCTGCAGGCGCTGGTCCGGCGTGATGGAAAGAATCGACGAGCGGATTATGTCGAACTGCCCGGTTTTCACCGAGATTTTATAGACAAACACCGCCGCGATGATGATCCACGCAATTGGCCACAGGCCGTAGAAGAAACCATAGACGACGGAGGCCAGCGCGCGATCGACCGGCATTTTATAGAAGAACAGCGCCACCATCAGGGCGATAGCAACGGTATACGTCGCGGCGAGGTAGCCCTTCAGCTTGAGCTTAATCAGCGCAAAGAAGAAGAACAGGATCGGAAGCGATGCGATCAGGCTCGACAGCCAGATATTTCCGGCCGGGTCGTAGTTTTGTTGCCAGAGGCTCATGCAGGTCTCCTGGGGACCAGACAGCCTGCGCTGCGGGTGAGTCTCCGCTCAACTCTGCGTCACAGGTTGTGTAAAAGTGGTCCTGCCAATGTTGTGTTGTAGGGTTAATGACAATGAATGGTTAACCAAATGTTATGGTCAGGCAATGAGTTTGTGAGCGGAAATAATGGAATTGTGAACCGGGGAAGAAAGAAAAGGGGGATTGGTAGGGCCAATTTGAAGCAGGGTGGGGCCTGATGCCCTCACCCCGGCCCTCTCCCACAGGGAGAGGGGGAAGTATCAGAACGCGGTCTTACAAAAGCCCGTCATCTCTTTCAGGCCCATTTCGCGGCCAAGCTCGGTCATCGGGTGTACCACCACCAGACCACGGACGCTTTTTTTCAGCTTGCCCATGTCGGCCTGTTCTTTTTTGGTGATCGCGCGGCGGTGCGGCATGTTCATCAGCTTCTGCGCTTCTTTGCTCAGCTTCTGGCCCTTCACTTCGCGCAGGCGCTCGATTTCTGTTTCCAGCGTGGCGGCTTCTTTTTCCAGCTCGGCGTACTTCTCGGCGGAATCGACCAGTGACAGGCCAGCCATCTGGTGGCGGATCAGATCCAGGCGGTCGCTCAGGCGTTTAATTTCGTTCTTTTCGACTTCTTTCATGACAAATAACTCTGAAAACGGGGAATTTACAGGGAAGGATACACCAATGTGAGCAGGCTTACTTCTGAAACGCTTTTTTTAAGCTGATCCGGGAAATCAGCTCAGTCAGGGAGAGCACCATCGTGGAACGGACAACCTGTTGATAACGCAGCTTTTGCATCGCGTAGAGCTCAGGGTCGCTGTTGTCAAAATGGGGAGCAGGGGGGAGCGCGCTGACGCAGTGCAGTTCGCCGAAGGGCCCCAGGATCTCATCATCGGTAAAGGTGTACTCATTACCGTCATGATTGAGTTCTTCGCGCAGCGCCATTAACAGCTCCGCATCTTCATACTCTTGTCGGTTGAGCACGCCAAGACCATAAATCAGCTTCAGACGCACGGATAAATCGCCCAGCGGTCCGTCTCCGTCCAGTAACGGTTCTACAGCATACTTTACCGCGTAGTCGTCTTTGCGAAACACCTGAAGCACCAGGATATTCACCGCCTCGGTTAACAGTTCGACGGCGGCGATCAGGAAGCTTCGTACGGTTTTGCCAGCATTCAGACGCTCAAGCACACGATTTTCAAAGGCCTGGGTTTGTTCCATTATTGCCTGCATATCTGACAATCTATTATCTGGGCGCAGGTTAACCTGCGCCGCACTGTGCATCATTTGGTTGCGTTGTATGCGTTAACCGCCTCCACAACCACGTCGCTGTTGGCGTCCAGACCGGAAATCTGCGCCAGCGCAGCCTGCGCGCCTTTGTCATCAATAAGCTGAGCCAGTTCCTGCGCCTGTGGGTCCTGCTCGCTGCGGTAGTGCATCGCGGCGGCAATGCCTTTCACCAGGTTGGCGTGCGGCAGGCCGTATTCCAGCGTGCCCAGCAGCGGCTTAATCAGACGGTCGCCCGCGCTCAGTTTGCGCAGAGGCTGACGGCCCACGCGCTCAACGTCATCTTTCAGATACGGATTTTCAAAGCGACCGAGGATTTTCTGGATGTATGCTGCGTGTTTATCAGCATCAAAACCGTAGCGTTTGATCAGCACCGCGCCGCTCTCTTCCATTGCCCCTTTTACCACCGCGCGGATCTTCTCATCGAGGATCGCATCACGAATGGTCTGATGACCGGCCAATTTTCCGAGGTACGCGGTTATAGCATGCCCGGTGTTCAGCGTGAAGAGTTTGCGTTCGACAAATGCCATCAGGTTATCGGTTAATTCCATTCCCGGTATGGTCGGCAGGGCGCCTTTAAACTGGGTTTTATCAACGATCCACTCGCTGAAGGTTTCCACGGTCACTTCCAGCGGGTCGTTGGTGGCGGATTCAGACGGCGGAACGATGCGATCCACGGCGGAATCCACAAACCCAACGTGCGCTTCAACCCAGGCTTTGTCTTCGTCTGCTACAGCGTTAAGCACGTGGCCTTTCAGCTGCGTGGTGCCGCGCACCATGTTTTCACAGGCGATGATGTTCAGCGGAGCGTCGATGCCCTGCGCTTTACGTTTTGCCAGGCCTTTCGCAACCGCAGGGGCGATGCGCTCAAGGACGACCGGACCCACGGCCGTGGTGACCAGATCGACGCTGGCGATCAGGTCGATAACGTCTTCCCCGATGCTGCTGACCGCGTTGACGCCGGACACCGTCTCAACCTGCTCGTTTTCACCGACTACATGGACCTGATAGCTATGACGCGCATTCAGGGCATCCAGGACCACCTGATTCACATCGGCGAATGTCAGCGTAATGCCCGCGTCTGCCAGCAGTTTACCGATAAAACCACGACCGATATTACCTGCGCCAAAATGTAATGCTTTCATAGTGTTAACCTTCATCAATGTTTTTACCCGAGAGGGCTGGGGTGAGGAACTTTTCCCCTCACCCTAGCCCTCTCCCCAGAGGGGAGAGGGAAGAGGACTTATTTGTTAAGAAGTGCCAGGACTTCTTCCACGCTGGTGGTGCTCGCCAGACGCGCAATGACAGACTCATCGTCCAGCGCGTTGGTCAGGCTGGTAATCACCTGAATGTGCTCGTTGTTGCGAGCGGCGATACCAATCACCAGACGGGCGATGTCGTCTTCTTCTTCACCGAAGCGCACGCCCTGCGGATACTGACAGAATACGACGCCGGTTTTCAGGACGCGATCTTTCGCTTCAACCGTACCGTGCGGCACCGCGATGGATTCGCCCAGGTAGGTTGGCGTCAGTTTTTCGCGTTCCAGCATTGCGTCGACATATTCAGGCTGAACGTAGCCGCCTTTCACCAGCTGCTCGCCGGCAAAGCGAATCGCTTCTTCTTTGGTTGCTGCTGTGCGACCGAGGAAGATGTTTTCCGCACCCAGTTTGAACAGGTGGGCGTTGCTTTCGTCAAAGCTGTCCTGCAGGCTTGAGCGCACTTTCACTTCGTTGTCTTCGTGACGCTGCGCCGCAACCAGACGTTCGGTCAGGCTGGTGTACAGGCCGCTGTCGAGGAAGTTGGTCAGCGAGATGTGCTGTGCCTGCGGCACCTGGCGCATGGCGCGTTCGGTCAGGTCGCGGTGCGTGATGACCAGGTCAACGTCCGGCGGCAGGCTGTTAATGGCGCTGTTGGTGACGGAGATGTTGGTCAGGCCCGCATCCTGCACTTTCTTACGCAGCACGCCTGCACCCATTGCGCTGGAACCCATACCGGCGTCACAGGCAACGATGATTTTACGCACGTGGCTCAGGTCGTTAGGCACATCGCCAGCCGCCAGCGGGGTCGCGCCTTTGGATTCGGCTTTCATGTCGTGCATACGACGGGTCGCCGCTTCAATATCGTCGTCTTCTTTCACTTTGCTGGTTTTCAGCAGGATAGAAGAGACCACGAAGGAGACTGCCATGGCCGCACAGATGGCCGCGATGTTCGCGAAGTACGCCCCTTTTGGCGTCATCGCCAGCACCGCCAGGATAGAACCCGGAGAAGCTGGAGACACCAGACCGCCGCCCAGCACGCTCAGGGTGAACACGCCGGTCATACCGCCAAGGATAACGGCCAGGATCAGGCGTGGGTTCATCAGCACGTACGGGAAGTAAATTTCGTGGATACCGCCCAGGAAGTGAATGATTGCCGCACCACCAGCAGACTGCTTAGCGCTGCCGCGACCAAAGAACATGTACGCCAGCAGTACGCCCATACCCGGACCTGGGTTAGCTTCAATCAGGAAGAAGATAGACTTGCCGAGATCGTGAGACTGCTGAATACCCAGCGGCGAGAAGATACCGTGGTTGATGGCGTTGTTCAGGAACAGGATTTTCGCCGGTTCAACAAAGATAGACGCCAGCGGCAGCATGTCGTGCGCCACCATAAAGTTAACGCCTGCCGCCAGAATTTTGGACAGCACTTCAACCGCTGGGCCAATGCCGAGGAACGCCAGAATCGCGAGGATCATCCCGATGATGCCCGCAGAGAAGTTGTTCACCAGCATTTCGAAGCCGGATTTGATCTTACCATCAACCCAGACGTCGAATTTCTTAATCGCCCAGCCGCCCAGAGGACCGGCAATCATTGCACCGAGGAACATCGGCATATCCGCACCGACGATAACACCCATGGTCGTGATGGCACCCACTACGCCACCACGGTCACCGCCCACCAGACGACCACCGGTGAAACCGATGAGCAGCGGCAGGAGATAGGTAATCATTGGGCCAACAAGTTTCGCCAGCGTTTCGTTAGGCAACCACCCTGTCGGAATGAACAATGCAGTGATGATACCCCACGCGATAAACGCGCCGATATTTGGCATCACCATGTTGCTGAGGAAACGACCAAAGCTTTGAACTTTGATCTTGAAATCGGATGACATAAAACACCCCTTCTTCTGTTTACGCTTAGGCTTGCGGCCCGAGGTTTATTGTTAATGAGGCGGCAGAGGTAGCCGGGCCCTGTTCTGATGCTGTGAAATCTGGCACTGAATCGTTCAACTGTCCAGACAGCGAAAATTTATGTGACGCACATCACGTAAAGGTAGGGGGTGTGGATGTCAATGAAGTGATCTTAGTCACAAAAAAGGTGGGTAAAAAAAATGCGATGGCGAGAAATGCGGCAAAAACCACCCTTTTCTGTGATGGTTGTCACGATTTGGTTTTGTGGGTTTGTTTCTGGATTGTGACTGATTTCACAAAATATTTTTATGCAGATTTCTCCGGCTGTGATCGGCGGCAAACTCTGCTTAGCGATTCGGCGTCAGGATGGCATAGCGCGACACGTTAAGCTAAAAAACCACTTTTGATGTGTGGTATGGCGAAAAGTTAAAACGTGGATTACGCTCATATTGTAAGGTTAAGTATATTATTATTCAGGATATATTTTGACACGCTTATAAACTTGCACGGAGATATTATAAAAAACGATACTCCCCGGCTCTGAAATAACCAGTATACCTTCTGTTTTCAAAATAAATTAATTAGGTTGCGTACTGTTTTATTAATTAAATGAGTTGACGTTGTTTAAGTGAGGAGAATATGTTTCTCAACTATTTTGCGCTGGGCGTATTGATTTTTGTATTTCTGGTTCTCTTTTATGGAATCATCGCCATCCATGACATTCCTTATAATATGGCCAAAAAGCGAAACCATCCGCATGCCGATGCGATTCACACGGCAGGCTGGATTAGCCTGTTTACGCTCCATGCCATCTGGCCGTTCCTGTGGATATGGGCCACGCTGTACCGTGAAGATCGCGGCTGGGGGATGCAAAACCACATCACCAAGCCTGATGAGGTTCCGGGCATGGATGCGCTGGCCAAACGCGTGGCCGAATTAGAACAAAAGCTGGCCGCGGTACAGCCCGCCGCTGATAAGAACACGCTGGAGCGCTAATCATGGATCTGTTAATTATTTTGACCTACGTGGCATTTGCCTGGGTGATTTTTAAAATATTCCGTATTCCGGTAAACCAGTGGACGCTTGCCACCGCGACATTAGGCGGGGTGTTTATTGTTGCCGGGCTTATTCTGTTAATGAACTATAACCATCCGTACACCTTTACGGCGCAAAAGGCGGTTATTTCTATTCCAATTACGCCGCAGGTTACCGGGGTGGTCAGTGAAGTGACCGATAAAAATAACCAGCTAATTAAAAAAGGCGAAGTGTTATTTAAACTGGATCCGGGCCGCTACCAGGCGCGCGTCGACAGACTCCAGGCCGACCTGGTGACCGCAACGCACAATATCGACAATCTGAAAGCGCAGCTTTCGGAAGCGGTCGCCAATACCACCCGCGTGTCGGCTGAACGCGATCGTCTGTTTAAAGATTATCAGCGCTACCTGAAAGGCAGCCAGGCAAAGGTGAATCCGTTTTCTGAAAGCGATATCGACAACGCGCGCCAAAATTATCTCGCACAGGATGCGATGGTGAAAGGCTCCGTTGCCGAACAGACGCAGATTCAAAGCCAGCTGGACAGCATGGTGAACGGCGAGCAGTCGCAGATTGCCTCCTTACGCGCGCAGCTTGCTGAAGCGAAATACAACCTGGATCAGACCGTGGTCCGTGCGCCAAGCGATGGCTACATCACCCAGGTGCTGATCCGTCCGGGGACGTACGCCGCCGCGCTGCCGCTGCGTCCGGTGATGGTCTTTATTCCTGAACAGAAGCGTCAGATCGTGGCCCAGTTCCGTCAGAACTCGCTGCTGCGCCTGAAGCCGGGCGATGAAGCGGAGGTGGTGTTTAACGCGCTGCCGGGCCAGGTGTTTACCGGTAAACTCACCAGTATTCTGCCGGTGGTGCCGGGAGGCTCCTATCAGGCGCAGGGCGCGCTGCAGTCGCTGACGGTGGTGCCGGGAACGGACGGCGTGTTGGGTACGATTGAGCTGGATCCGAATGCGGAGGTCGATGCGCTGCCAGACGGTATCTATGCCCAGGTGGCGGTCTACTCGGACCATTTCGCCCACGTCTCGGTGATGCGTAAAGTATTGCTGCGCATGACGAGCTGGATGCACTACCTCTACCTCGATCACTAATCCTTCCAGGGCAGGAATGCGACACGCGTACCTGCCCTTTTTTCATCGCTTGATCCATACTGACTTTTTTCCGGCATCAAGGATCAGGCAATGAAACTCATCGGTAGCTACACCAGTCCCTTCGTGCGAAAAATCTCGATTCTCCTGCTGGAGAAAGGGATTGAATTTGAATTCATCAATGAACAGCCCTACAACGCTGAAAACGGCGTCGCGCAGTACAACCCGCTGGGGAAAGTCCCGGCGCTGGTGACGGACGAGGGCGAATACTGGTTCGATTCCCCGATTATTGCGGAGTATATCGAGCTGCTGGGCGTTGCCCCGGCAATGCTGCCGGCTGACCCAAAAGCGGCGCTGGCGCTGAAGCAAATTGAAGCCCTGGCCGATGGCATTATGGATGCGGCGTTAACCTCCGTGCGTGAACAGGCAAGGCCCGCCGCCCAGCAGTCGGAAACGGAACTGTTACGCCAGCGGGAAAAAATCAGCCGCAGCCTGGACAGGTGCGAACAGCTTATCCGGGAGGGAAAGATTCAAACCGACAGCCTGAACCTGGCAACTATCGCTATCGCCTGCGCCATCGGCTATCTCAACTTCCGCCGGGTTTCCCCTGGCTGGTGCGTCGACCGTCCGCTGCTGGTGAAACTGGCAGACACGCTTTTTAGCCGCGAGAGCTTTGCCCGGACAGAACCGCCAAAGGCTTGACGCGGGTTATAACACTTCGGCGTCGGAGGCGGTACAATCCCTCCACATGTTAACTCCCTCTCCCGTCGGGAGGGGGGAAGATATTTACTCGCCAGGCGCTTTCATGACTACTCATCATTCGCTGTACAGCCAGATCCCCGCTACCGACCGTCTCCTTCGCGAGCCCCGCATTCATGCTGCCGTTGAGCGTTTTGGCCATACCGCAACGGTGGAGATGTTACGCCTGCTTCAGGACGAAGCCCGATGCGCTATTCAGGCAGAAAACGCCTTGCCCGACTGGTGCGCGGCGTGGGAGCAGGAAGTTGAGCACCGGTTGGATGAGAAAGCGCAAAGCGCGTTACGCCCGGTGATTAACCTGACCGGTACCGTGCTGCATACCAACCTGGGCCGCGCGCAGCAGGCGGAAGAGGCGGTTGCTGCGGTTGTGCAGGCCATGCGGGCGCCCGTGACGCTGGAGTACGATCTGGACGGCGCCGGACGCGGGCATCGTGACCGGGCGCTGGCGGACCTGCTGTGCCAGCTGACCGGCGCGGAAGATGCCTGCATTGTGAATAACAACGCCGCAGCGGTACTGCTGATGCTGGCGGCGACCGCCAGCGGCAAAGAGGTGGTGGTTTCCCGCGGCGAGCTGGTGGAGATTGGCGGGGCGTTTCGTATTCCGGACGTGATGCGCCAGGCGGGCTGCACGCTACATGAAGTGGGCACCACTAACCGTACCCATGCGAAAGATTATCGCGCGGCGGTGAATGAAAATACCGCCCTGCTGATGAAGGTCCACACCAGCAATTACCATATTGAAGGCTTCACCAAAACGGTTGAAGAGGCAGAGCTGGCGGCGATTGGCCGCGAACTGAATATTCCGGTGATTGCCGATCTCGGCAGCGGCTCGCTGGTGGATCTGAGCCTTTACGGGCTGCCGAGAGAGCCGATGCCGCAAGAGATGATTGCGGCGGGCGTTAGCCTGGTCAGCTTTTCCGGCGACAAGCTGCTGGGCGGGCCGCAGGCCGGGATTATCGTCGGCAAGCGCGAGCTGATTGCGAAGCTGCAGCAGCATCCGCTCAAGCGCGCCCTGCGAGCCGATAAAATGACGCTTGCCGCGCTGGAGGCGACGCTGCGGCTTTATCTTCATCCGGAGAAACTGGCCGACCGCCTGCCCACGCTGCGTCTGTTAACCCGCGATGCCGCTTCGATTCGCGCCCAGGCCGAATTACTGCTGCCGCGCATTGCCCCGCACTACCCCGATTTTGACGTTCGCATTGAACCCTGCCAGTCGCAGATTGGCAGCGGTTCGCTGCCGGTGGACAGGCTGCCGAGTGAAGCGCTCACGTTCACCCCGCGTGACGGGCGCGGCAGCCACCTTGAAGCCCTGTCGTCGCGCTGGCGTGGCCTGCCTGCGCCGGTTATCGGGCGGATTTACGATGGCCGAATGTGGCTGGATCTGCGCTGCCTTGAAGATGAAGAGCGGTTTCTGGAGATGTTGTTGAAATGATTATTGCCACCGCCGGTCACGTCGACCACGGAAAAACCACGTTGCTGCAGGCGATTACCGGTATAAACGCCGACCGCCTGCCGGAAGAGAAAAAGCGCGGCATGACCATCGATCTGGGCTATGCCTACTGGCCCCAGCCTGACGGCTGCGTACTGGGTTTTATTGATGTTCCGGGGCATGAAAAGTTTCTGTCCAACATGCTGGCGGGCGTGGGGGGTATCGATCATGCCCTGCTGGTGGTGGCCTGCGATGATGGCGTCATGGCGCAAACCCGTGAGCACCTGGCGATCCTGCAGCTGACCGGTAACCCGCAGCTGACCGTGGCGCTGACCAAAGCCGATCGCGTGGATGACGCTCGCGTCAGCGAAGTGCGCGAAGCGGTACAGGCGACCTTGCAGGAGTATGGTTTTGCCGATGCACCGCTTTTTGTCACCGTGGCGACAGAAGGGCGCGGTATCGATGAACTTCGCCACCACTTACAGCAGCTTTCGTCGCGTGACCACGCCAGCCATCACCGCTTCCGTCTGGCAATTGACCGGGCGTTTACCGTGAAAGGCGCGGGGCTGGTGGTGACCGGGACGGCGCTGAGCGGTGAAGTGAACGTAGGTGATACGCTCTGGCTGACGGGCGTTAACAAACCGATGCGCGTGCGCGGCTTACATGCGCAAAACCAGCCCGCGGAGCGTGCTCATGCCGGGCAGCGGATCGCGCTGAACATTACCGGGGATGCGGAAAAAGAGCAGCTTAACCGCGGCGACTGGCTGCTGGCCGATGCCCCTCCTGAGCCGTCTGAACGCGTCATTGTCTCCCTGCAGACAAACGTGCCCCTGACCCAATGGCAGCCGCTGCATATTCACCACGCGGCCAGCCATATCACCGGGCGCGTGTCGCTGCTGGAAAACGATCTTGCCGAACTGGTATTCGATTCACCGCTCTGGCTTGCAGACAACGATCGTCTGGTTCTGCGTGATATTTCCGCGCGGGAAACGCTGGCCGGGGCACGGGTGGTCGCGCTGAATCCGCCGCGACGCGGCAAGCGTAAGCCTGAATATCTGCAGTGGCTGGCAGCGCTGGCGCAGGCCAGCGATGATAACGCCGCGCTGCGGGTACATCTTGAGCGCGGTGCGGTGAGCCTGCGTGATTTTGCATGGGCACGCCAGCTGAGCGAGGAAGGGTTACGCCTGCTGGCCCAGCAGCCGGGCTTTATTCAGGCTGGAAACAGTCTGCTAAACGCCCCGGTTGCTGCGAACTGGCAGCGTAAGATACTGAACACGCTCGCAACGTACCATGAACAGCATCAGGATGAGCCTGGCCCGGGCCGTGAGCGTCTGCGGCGCATGGCGCTGCCGATGGAAGACGATGCGCTGGTGCTGCTGCTGATTGAAAACATGCGCGAAAGCGGGGCGATCAAAAGCCACCACGGCTGGCTACATCTGCCGGATCACAAGGCCGGGTTCACCGCAGAGCAAGAAGCGGTATGGCAAAAAGTGGCCTCGCTGTTTGGCGATGAGCCGTGGTGGGTTCGCGATCTGGCCCGCGAAACGAATACCGACGAGCAGGTGATGCGTCAGGTATTGCGCCATGCGGCGCAGCAGGGGCTGATAGTCGCGATCGTGAAAGATCGTTATTACCGTAACGATCGCATTGTGGCGTTTGCGAACCTGATCCGCGAGCTGGATCAGGAGCGGGGTTCTACCTGCGCAGCCGATTTCCGCGATCGGCTGAACGTGGGCCGCAAGCTGGCGATTCAGATCCTCGAGTATTTCAACCGCATCGGCTTCACCCGCCGTCGCGGTAACGATCATTTATTGCGCGATTCGTTATTATTTCCTGAAACTCCGTGACCCCCGTCGTAAAGCCGTTACCGGTTGGCGAGAAAATCGCCAGCCGGAACTACCCTTGATGTACACCAACAGCAAGGAGACGGTCATGACAAACAATCCTCCCTCATCGCGTATCCAGCCCGGCGAGTATGGTTTTCCCCTCAAGCTGAAGCCTCGTTATGACAACTTTATTGGCGGCGACTGGGTAGCTCCCGTCGACGGCGAATACTATTCCAACCTGACCCCCGTAACCGGCCAGCCGCTGTGCGAAATAGCCAGCTCCGGCAGGCGCGATATCGATCTGGCGCTGGATGCGGCGCACAAAGCGAAAGATAAATGGGGCCATACCTCCGTTCAGGACCGCGCGGCTATTTTGTTCAAAATCGCTGACCGGATGGAGCAGAATCTGGAGCTGCTGGCGACGGCGGAAACCTGGGATAACGGCAAGCCGATCCGGGAAACGATGGCTGCAGACGTGCCGCTGGCCATCGACCACTTCCGCTATTTTGCCTCCTGCATTCGCGCTCAGGAGGGCGGAATAAGCGAGGTAGACAGCGACACCGTGGCGTATCACTTCCACGAACCGCTGGGCGTCGTCGGGCAAATCATTCCATGGAACTTCCCGCTGCTGATGGCGAGCTGGAAAATGGCGCCCGCGCTGGCGGCCGGGAACTGCATTGTGCTTAAACCGGCGCGTCTGACCCCGCTCTCGGTGCTGCTGCTGATGGAAATCGTTGGCGATCTTCTGCCGCCTGGCGTGATTAACGTGGTCAACGGTGCGGGCGGTGAGATAGGGGAATATCTGGCTACCTCGAAACGGATCGCTAAAGTGGCGTTTACCGGGTCGACGGAAGTGGGCCAGCAGATTATGCAGTACGCCACGCAGAACATCATTCCGGTAACCCTGGAGCTGGGCGGGAAATCCCCGAACATCTTCTTCGCGGACGTGATGGAGGAAGAGGATGCCTTCTTCGATAAAGCCCTGGAAGGGTTTGCGCTGTTTGCGTTTAACCAGGGCGAAGTCTGCACCTGCCCAAGCCGTGCGCTGGTGCAGGAGTCCATCTATGAGCGCTTTATGGAGCGGGCCATTCGCCGCGTCGAGTCTATCCGCAGCGGTAACCCGCTCGATAACGTCACGCAGATGGGGGCGCAGGTCTCGCACGGACAGCTGGAAACCATCCTCAACTACATCGATATCGGCAAGAAAGAGGGGGCGGATATTCTGACCGGCGGTCGCCGTAAGGTGCTCGGTGGGGATCTGCAGGAAGGGTATTATCTGGAGCCAACGATCCTGTTCGGTCAGAACAACATGCGCGTCTTCCAGGAGGAAATTTTCGGACCGGTGCTGGCCGTGACCACCTTCAAAACGATGGAGGAGGCGCTGGAGATTGCCAACGACACGCCGTATGGCCTGGGAGCCGGCGTCTGGAGCCGCAACGGTAATCTGGCCTATAAAATGGGCAGAGGTATTCAGGCCGGGCGCGTCTGGACCAACTGCTACCACGCCTATCCGGCGCACGCGGCATTTGGCGGTTATAAGCAATCGGGCATCGGGCGTGAAACCCATAAGATGATGCTGGAGCATTATCAGCAGACGAAATGTTTGCTGGTCAGCTACTCCGATAAACCGCTGGGGCTGTTCTAATCGCCCAGCTCAGGCCGTCCATGGGCGGCCTGAGCAATTTGCTGGCGCAGGCAGTTCAGAACGCCATCCAGAACGTATTGCACGCGCCAGGGCTGGTATTCGCGTTTGCGGAAGATGGCCGTCAGATCGAGCCACCACTCTTCCTGATGCGGGAAGCAGGGAACCAGCATCCCTTGCGTTAATTCTTTTTTCAGACTCTCTTTTGGCGCAAAAACAATCCCAAGATTATTTCTTGCCAGCTCCAGGGCCGTCTGCGTATTGTCGCAAATATAATTACCGGTCACCCGGTAGTCATGCACGCTATCACTGCCATGTACGCGGAAACGCCAGATGTTTGCATCATCGATCAGCATGGAATCAATGAGAATACAGGAGTGATTAATTAAACCTTCAGGTCCCGTTAAGGGGTGTTTATTTAAATATTCCAGGGTAGCGAATGCCGTAACAGAATATTTTGTTAACACGCTGGCAACCAGACTTTCGTCTTTCGGCGGCGCATAGGTAATTAAAATGTCGCAGTCATCCGGAAAAGAAACGCCTTCTGAATATTCATTCCGATCCAGGTTATAGGTTTTCAGGGAGATGCGGATGTCACCGATATCTTCTATCTGATGGATCACGTGGCGCGCGAGATAGGTTACGATACCTGTAGGGGCATAGATCGTGACCTTTCCGCGCTTTTCATGCTTATAATCAGCAATAAAATTAACGAGTTGACTGTTCTTATCCAGCGTGGCATCAATGTACGGGAGTAACGCTTCCCCAAACTGGGTCAGGGCCAGCTGCCGCGTGGTGCGCTCAAAAACCTTGAGTCCAACCCGCGTTTCAAAATCAGACAGATATTTACTGACGTTGGCCTGCGCCATGCCCAGCAGGGCGGCGGCATCACCAATGCTGTGGGTGGCTGCGATGACGGATATAATTTTTAACTCGCGCGGCTTTAGCTGTAATTTATTCATCATGCACACCCATCTATATGATTTTGTATATAATATTATATAAACCGCAGCGTTGCATTGGCAAATTTGTAACCATTATTATGCGCCTCGCTTGTTTGGCATTTTAATGGATTACATGTAATGACTATTAAATACAATTTACTCATCGCTGCCACGTTATTTGCAACATCCTCAGCAATGGCCGGTGACTTTTCACTAGGAGCGGGGGCTGTATTTAATGAGTCTCCTTACAAAGGCTATAACGAAAATACTACCGCAGTACCGTTAATTAGCTACGAAGGCGAGAGCTTTTATGTTCGCCAGACCACGGGCGGATGGATCCTGTGGAAAGACGCAAAAAATGAACTCAGCCTGACCGCATCGTGGATGCCGCTGCATTTCGATCCTGATGACAACGACGACCATCAGATGAAAAAGCTTGATGAGCGTAAAGCTTCTGCCTTCCTCGGCGGCGCGTACTACCGCCACGAAAGCTGGGGTTCGCTGAAAGTGGCGGTCTCGGGCGATGCCACGGATGAAAGCGGCGGTATGATCGGCGAGGTTTCATACTTCCGTCCAATCAGGATGGAACGCCTGACCCTGACGCCCTCTGTCGGTATTTTCTATAGCGACGAAAGCTATAACGACTACTACTATGGCGTATCCGGCAGCGAGTCTCGCCGCTCAGGTCTGGATGAATACACCGCCGGTGACAGCTGGACGCCATACGTTGGCCTGGCGGCCAAATATCAGTTAACCCAGAAGCTGTATCTTAACGCCAGCGCGGTCTACACCGTATTGCCTGACGACGTGAAGAACAGCCCGATGATCGACCGCGACGACAGCTTCGCGCTGATGACCGGTCTGACCTGGCGTTTCTGATGCGCTAAAGCCGGGTGGCGGCTTCGCCTTACCCGGCCTACATGGACAGCCATCGCAGTTTTACGTAGGCCCGCACAAGCGAAGCGCCGCCGGGCATATTTGAGAGTACCAATCTCCCGTTTTCCCTTCCCGTCATGGCTTCCTCATTAATATTCCTGATACGCTAATGCGATCTGCGCCATCAATAAAGGTGTGCATCATGTGTATCATGCTTAAAGAAAATCAAACCGGGCACTCTCGCCCGTATTTGGCGAAAGGCGGGAATTAAGCACGGATATCAGGAGTCGTTATGTTTTATCCGGCTTACATTCATTCTGACTTCGACGGTAGTGCCAGCGGCTATCTCAAAAGAACCGGCTTTTAATGCACGCGAGGCGTAACACATGAACCGATTTATCATGGCGGATGCGGAAAAATGCATTGGGTGCCGCACCTGCGAAGTGGCCTGCGCGGTGTCGCATCAGGACGCCGTCTCCGCTAATGCCTTTTCGCCCCGCCTTCGGGTGGTTAAGGGAAATTCATACACTACGGCAGTGGGTTGCCATCAGTGCGAGGACGCGCCTTGTGCTAACGTCTGTCCAACCCATGCCATCAGCCTTACGGCGGGAGCCTGGCTCGTTGAGCAGACGCGCTGCATTGGGTGCAAAAGCTGTGTGGTGGCATGTCCGTTTGGGGCTATGCAGGTGCGCCTGGAGGGAAATAAGGCGCAGGCGCTGAAATGTGATTTATGCCTGCATCGCGAAGGCGGACCGGCCTGTGTGGAGGCCTGTCCAACCCACGCGCTGCGCTGACCCTGCCAGGATTCGGGCTGAAAAGCTTACTGCATTTTATTGAAATTCCACGTAAACGTCAGACTGTAGCGCCAGTCTCTGTTGCGACTGTCTGTCGGAACATCCCCGACGGGTCGTGCCGCCTCCACCGTGACGCTATAGTGGCGCGTATCGCCTATCATCACCCCGGCAGCCACTGACCCGAGCCGTTGATGAGGCAAACCGGACGTGTTAAACCAGGTTTGCGCGGTATCGGCCAGGATATAGGGTTGGACGGTGGCAAGCCAGGTGCTCTCTTTTCGCATCTTGATATAGCGCAGTTCTACCTGCCCGCCATAGCCGTAATCACCGCTTGCTTCACTGTCCTGATATCCACGGCCAAAGCGCTGGGCACCGAAGCTAACGCGTTCGGGCTCTGGCAACGTGTTATTTGACCAGTCTCCCTCCCAGGATGTTGATAGCCGCCATTTGTCGGCAAACAGCCAGGCTGCGTCTAAATAGCTTTTTGTGAGCGTAAAATTAATATCGGGTTTAGGCGCTGAGACGATATCGGCACCCATCGCATCAATACCCTGTCGTACGTTGAGTCTGCCGCTGATGCTGGCGGTTGTGAATTGATGTGCACCATTGATACCCACTTCCAGCGCCGGATAACGTGCGTGTTGGTTGACGGAGTCCAGACTGTAGGTTTTGCCCTGCAGTCTGGCCTGCAGGGCATAGTCATCCTGGCGGTCGGTATAATCAAAACCGCTGGTCAGATTAATTTGTGATTTTTGCGTCAGCAGCAATGGATAGCCAAACGTCACGCCGCCGTTGTATTGCGTGGTTTTTTGCTTCGAATCGACCTGAATATTATTGGGCAAAGTGAGCAGGGGGGAAAAATCCCGCGGATTTTCACGGTAATAGCTGCCTTTGATCTGCATCGTCAGCCCTTCATCGTTTAAAAACTGCTGCCAGTTCAGACCCACATAGTTTTTTCGCGTGTTGCTATCTAACGGTATAAGCGTAGCCACGCCAAGCTGATCGCCATAGCTTGTCAGATTGCTGAGCGTTCCGTTCAGCATCATTAAATCTTGCCCTTTACGGGTGTCGATCGTGGAGGCGATATTCCAGCTCCGCTCCTCATTACCGGTTATCTGCATCGCCGCCGCGCCATAGATATTGGTTGGCAGCTGCGCGTTGGCCGTGACCGGAACGTTCGGGGTGCGGGTCATCAGCTGGCTATAGCGATCGAACGTATCCTGAGACAGCGGTTTTTCCGCCATGATTTTTTCTGACAAGCGTTTAAGGCGCGCGGCGATATTGGGGTTGTTACTGGTTATGTCGCTGTGCGCCACGTACCCTTCGACCAGGACAATTTTAATATTTCCCTGCTGGAAATTATTATCGGGCAGCCAGGCATAGGAGAGCGGAAAACCGTCGGCCTTGTAGCGCGCCGTAATATCATTTACCAGCCCCGTAAGCGTTTTTAGCGGCACGGTTTTTCCGGCGTAAGGCCTGAAGGGGTTAAGTAATTCCTGCAAGGGATAACGCGTGCCGCCAATAAACTGAATGTGATGAATGGTAATGGGCGTTTCAGGCGTCAGCGTTGACTGCGGTTTTTCTATTTTGACTTTCGGCTGTGGGACGGTCTCAGTCTGTTCTGGGGCAACGTTACGAGAAACTTGCGCCGGGTTATCGGGGTTAATAATAGAGGGCAGTGTATCGGCGCGGGCCATGCTCAACACAACCAGCCCCGTCAGCGAAAAAAGGAAATGGTTTTTCATCGCGCTATCCCTGTTCATCATTCCCGGTTAGGGGGAGTGTCGCTGTACGAAGCGCCCCTGAAGCAGGGGCGCAGAAAGGCAATAACCGTTTTACTGTTTTGGCGTCAGTAGACCGGTGGTTAACGTGTTGTTGTGCTGGCGGTAACGCCCGACGTCAGGGTATTGAGGGTTGTATTGACCGTCGCACCCAGGCTGTTGTTCGTGGCCGCCACATTTGCGTTAGCTGTGAGAGAGCCTGATCCTCCTCCGGTCGTCGAGGTGGCGGGTTTCACTAGCGTACCGGTATCCGTCACCGTCTGGCCGACGTTTTGAACGACCTGACCTACGCCGCTAAGCCCGCTATTACTGCTGCTAACGTTGGTGCCTACGCCGCTCACGGTGTTTCCTACTTGCGTCAGCAGGCCGTTGACCGGAGTACCCAGACCTGTTGTGGTGCCCACGCTTTGCGTCACGCCTTGTACTCCGCCCAGCGTCTTGTTCACCACAGTCGTGGTATCGGTTGTTACCTGAGCTACCGCAGGGCTACTGACCGTGTTGGTTAAACCTGTGCCGGTGTTACTGACTAACTGCCCGGTACTGTTTACCACGCTGCCCGTCAGGCCTGTTACGCCGCTAACCGGTGTTCCCGATGTCGAACTTGCCAGGCCCGTGCCTACCGTAGAGACGGTATTGCCCAATGAGGTGACCGACGTGGTCACGCCCTGAACCGTCGTACCGACACCGTTCGCGTTGCCCGGATCGCCAATGCCGGAGGTGACGCCTGTTCCCACGGTAGAGACGGCGCTGCCAACACCGCTGACGGTGGTTGAAACGGTTGATGTGACAGGATTATTTGTCGGGATCTGGCTTCCCAGGCTGTCCACCGTAGAGCCGACGCTGGTCACCGTTTTACCGGCATCACCCAGCACAGTGTTCACGCCTGCAGTGGTTGTGCCGCCACTGCCCGTTCCGGTCCCTCCGCTGCCGTTACCTCCGGTTCCCGTTCCTGAGCCTGAGCCCGAGCCTGTCCCTGAACCTGAGCCAGATCCGTTACTGCCTGAACCACCATTATTAGCCGTTGTGCCACTTCCATCACCCGAGCCGGTATTACTTCCGGTTGCGGGGTTATTTTTGGCTGTTGAGTGAGATCCGCCACCGCTTCCACTGCAGGCAGAAAGAGAGAACGCGAGCAGTACCGCAGCAGCAATTACGCTGATGCGACTAGCATTATTAGGTAGCATAAAAATACTCCACGCAATAGAACGCCGAGCGGCGTATTAGTGAGTATATGCAGTATTTTAAAAATGCACACAGACTTGCTTCGAGGATATTTTTTTACCAGCGTTGTTTGTTTTAAATCTTATATAACAATGAGTTAATTAAGCTGTTATTTAACGTCTCCTTAATTATTTTTGAATTGCTATAGTGCCATTAAAACAACAGGAATTATCCTAAATAACCCCTTTAAATAATAGGGGAATAACGCTGAAGGATATATCCTTTATAAAATATATAGATCACAATAAAAATAAGGCTCTTCATCCGAAGAGCCTTAATATTTAACAATTGCCTTCGCGCCAGGCTTTTTCAATTTCTTCGGCGAGAATTTTAACACCCGCTTCGATTTTTTCCGGATCGGGTACGTAGTTCATGCGCATGCACTGGTGCGTATGCGGCCACGGCTTATCCAGTCCCGGGAAGAAATAATCGCCCGGTACCATCAGAACGCCGCGCTTTTTCAGGCGCTGGTAGAGCAGTTCGGTGGTGACAGGCAAATCCTTAAACCACAGCCACAGGAAAATTGCTCCTTCTGGTTTGTGGATCAGGCAGCGTTCTTCCGGCAAATAGCGGCGAAGTATCGCAATCGTCTCCTGAACGCGCTGGTAATAGAATGGCTTGATCACGTCATTCGACAGACGCAGCAGGTCGTTGCGCTTAATCATTTCACACATCATCGCCGGGCCAATGCCGCCCGGTGAAAGGCTGATAATGCCGTTCATATTGGTAATGGCGGTGATGATTTTCTCGTTGGCGATGATGATGCCGCAGCGGCTGCCCGGCAGACCCAGCTTAGAGAGGCTCATGCACAGGACAATGTTCGGGTTCCACAGCGGACGTGCTTCGCTGAAGATAATGCCCGGGAACGGCACGCCGTAGGCGTTATCGATCACCAGCGGAATGCCGTGCTGATTCGCCAGCGCATCCAGCTTCATCAGTTCGTCGTCGGTGATCACGTTGCCCGTTGGGTTAGTCGGGCGCGATACGCAGATCATGCCCGTCTCTTCACCAATATGCAGGTGTTCAAAATCGACGTGATATTTGAACTGGCCTTCCGGCAGCAGCTCGATGTTCGGGCGCGCGGAGACGAACAGATCCTCTTCCAGGCCGGAATCAGCGTAGCCGATATACTCTGGTGCCAGCGGGAACAGCACTTTTTTGGTGGTGCCGTCGGCGCGACGCCCTGCGAACAGGTTAAACAAGTAGAAAAACGCGCTCTGACTGCCGTTTGTCAGTGCAATATTCTGTGGTTCGATATCCCAACCCAGCTCGTCACGCAGCATTTCGGCGAGGAGTGCCAGCAGTTCGGTTTTACCCTGCGGGCCGTCGTAATTGCAAAGCGCATCGGTTGCTTTGCCGCTTTCCAGCATCTGAGCGAGCAGCGTCTGGAAATAGGTATTCATCTCCGGGATTTGAGCCGGGTTTCCGCCGCCGAGCATGATTGCGCCCGGTGTGCGCAGCCCGTCGTTGAGATCCTCCATCAGGCGAGTAATGCCTGAATGGCGGGTAAATTTGTCGCCGAAAAGTGAAAACGTCATAGCAGGTGATCTGTCGAGCTTATTTTGAAAGTGGGTAACCATAACGCTAGCACCGTGCTGGTGCAAATCGGGTGATGTGGTCGGATTTGTTGTTTTATAGGGCGGAAGTGTATTTGTGTAGTGAATAGTTCTGGTGGGTTTCCCCTCACCCTAACCCTCTCCCACAGGGAGAGGGAACTGGAGTGTGCCGTTATTGATTACCTGCCCATACCACCATCACCTTATCGCCATTATGCTCGCGCACGAATCCATACCCCTCGTTCAGCGACAGCGTGGTTTGTTTGCCTTCACCAATCGCCGGGTGGCGGGCGCGGAACTGGCCCAGCGTTTGCCAGTGGGCGACGGTTAGGGCCTGCTTGCCCGTGACGTCCTGCCAGTTCATATCTGACCGGGTGCCCTGTAATGGATCAGAACCCGTCGGACCGAACGGACGCTCGGATTCATCCCCGTAATAGATTTGTACGCTGCCCGGAGCCAGCAGAAGCAGCTCCGCCGCGCGCTGGCCTCCTTCGCGGAACAGACGCGTATCGTGTGATGAGAGATAGCTCAGCACGTTGAAGCTTTGCAGCTTTTCCGCCATCTGCTGCCAGGTGAGATCCATATCGGCCAGGCAATCCACCGCTTTTGCCGCCTGCTCCTGATAGTCAAAGTTGATCATCGCATCAAAACCGTGGCGGTAATAATCGCTTTGCATCACCCCGTGGCCCCAGGATTCCCCGGTCATCCAGAACGGTGCGTTGTCGAGCTTTTTGTCCGGGTTCGCCCCTTTCCAGGCGGCCAGCGCCTGGCTTGCCTGGTCTTTCAGCTGTTGCCAGGCCGCAAGCTCAACGTGTTTCGCCGTATCCACCCGGAAACCGTCGATGCCGTAGTCACGTACCCACTGGCTGAGCCAGTGGGTCAGATAATCGCGCGGGGTATATACGGGGATGGCCTTCGCGTGGGTGTCGGGCTTGTGTTGGTAAAAGTTAGGCAATCCGGAAGGCGTCGTGGATTCCGTTTTCAAATCCGGCAGAAATGCCAGCGACATGGTCAAATCGTCGAAGCCGGGGTTGTCGTAATCGCCGATGTCCGTGCGGATCCATTTTTTACCCCACCATTTTTCCCATGCGGCTTTGTCGCTGAAGTTGATGTAGTCGTTAAAGCTGTGCCAGCTTTGGCCCGCGCCCGGCTTCCAGTCCGTCCAGCGTTCTCCCAGCGTCTTTTTCAGCTCATCACCCTGAAGGTACAGGGCACCAAACTGAAATTCCTGCATGTCTGCCAGCGTGGCATAGCCAACGTGGTTCATGACGATATCGAACAGAACGCGGATCCCGCGCTTGTGCGCTTCGTCGACAAGATGGCGTAAATCATCTTCGGTTCCCATGTTGGCGTCGAGCTTCGTCCAGTCCTGGGTGTAGTAGCCGTGATAGGCGTAATGCGGGAAATCACCTTTGGTGCCACCGCCTACCCAGCCGTGGATCTGCTCAAGCGGGGAGCTTATCCAGAGCGCATTCACTCCCAGCTGCTGTAAATAATCGAGCTTGCCGGTAAGTCCTCTGAGATCCCCGCCGTGGAAGGTGCCAATCTCCTGCATACCGTCTTTGTGGCGACCGTAGCTGTTGTCGTTGCCCGGGTCACCATTCACATAACGGTCGGTCAGCACAAAATAGACGGTGGCGTTTTGCCAGCTAAACGGCGCGGGCTTGTCGGTTTCGGCGCGCTCAAGCAGCAGCAGGCCGTTACTGTGGGCGGCTGGCTGCAGGGTGATTTTTCCATTCTGCACCGTCGCCGTCTGTTTACTGTAGTAGTCGCGCACGACGGAGCCCTCCGGGAAGGTATCGCCGATGTCCAGCGACAGCGGTTTACCGTCCCACTTCGGACACTGGCGGATGACGTTTGCAACCGGCTGTTCTGCGGCACTCTGAATCGTCAGCAGCAGGGTGGGCGTGCCGGAGCGGGTATCAATCCGCATCTGGTAGTCACCGTCGCGGAAAAGACGCCACTGCGGCGGCGTGCCGTCACAGGGCTTGAGCGACAGCATCTCATTGAGTTTTATCGCGTCCGCAGGCTGCCAGCACGTCTTGTCAAAACTCAGCGTCAGAGGACGCGTACCCTTCGCAAGCTTTGCCTGGCTGGTGAAGACCCCGGTGCCTTCGGCGCTAAATGCGCTAAACCCCGGCGATGACCAGTCGGCATGCGCCAGTGCGGGTAACATCAGAAAGGCTAATGCGGTACGTTTCATTCCTTTTTCCTGTCGCGGCATTTTTGACCAGTGTGCCATCAGGCGAGGGGCAAAAACTCATCCCCTGCCGCTTTCTGCCGGGAGGAAGCGTGAGGATGAGTGATCTCGCGCAAAATTAGGCAGTTATCTGCGATAGCGCACACAGTTTTTGTGGAATGATGTTTTTATGAGCAAGTTTCAGGTGACATAGTTTCGGAATTGGACTATTTCTATACGTGCTCTTGAAGTCTATTTTTGATATGATTTGAGATTCCGCTCTCAAATTTGTGAAAAAAATAAGGTGTTGGGATGATTACATCCGACCAGGAGACCTAATGATATCGACTCCCATTCGACGATATGGGGCTGCGATACTCATGTTACTCACCACGGCATTTTCGGGTGAGGTGCTTGCGAAGACGCACACGGATACAACGAGTAAGAAAGCCCACGTAATAAAGACGACAAGTAGTAAGGTTAGCAGTAAACAAGAGTATTCTCGCAATAGTGCAAAGAGTAGTTCACTTCCTGATTTGCGAAAATACCCTTCCGGAACACCAAGGAAAAAAGCGTTTCTCCGGACGGTAATGCCTTACATCACGAGTCAAAATGCCGCGATTACTGCGGATCGTAACTGGCTGATTTCCAAACAGTACGATAGCCGCTGGTCGCCGTCAGAGCGCGCGCGTCTGAAAGATATCACGAAGCGCTACAAGCTGAGCTGGAACGGTAACACCCGTCGTGTGCCGTGGAATGCTCTCCTTGAGCGTGTGGATATCATCCCGGGCAGCATGGTTGCGACCATGGCTGCTGCCGAAAGCGGCTGGGGTACTTCTAAGCTTGCGCGTAGCAACAACAACCTTTTCGGCATGAAATGTGTGAAAGGTCGTTGTAATAATGCCCCTGGCAAGGTGAAAGGCTATTCGCAGTTTGAATCTGTGAAAGATTCCGTCAGCGCCTACGTGGTGAATCTGAACACGCATCCGGCCTACTCATCTTTCCGTAAATCACGCGCTCAGCTGCGTAAAGCGGACCAGGAAGTGACGGCTAGTACGATGATCCACAAGCTGAAAGGTTATTCGACAAAGGGACAGAGCTATAACAACTATCTGTTCGCCATGTACCAGGATAACCAGCGTTTAATCGCCGCCCATATGTAATCTAAAAAAACGCCTTCCACTGGAAGGCGTTTTCTTTTCTATATCAGCACCTCGCTGTAGCGATCCCGATACTCCTTCGGCGTGGTCTCATACTCCTTGCGAAACACGGAATAGAAATATTGCAGAGACGGGTAACCGCACATCTGCGAGATTTCGTTGATCGACAGCGACGTGGAAATGAGCAGGCTGCGTGCTTTCTCCAGCTTTTCAGCATGGATGACGGCATGAATAGTTTCGCCCACCTCTTCTTTAAAACGCTTCTCCAGATTCGAACGCGAAATGCCCACCGAATCCAGTACCTGATCGACCTTTATCCCTTTGCAGGCGTGGTTGCGAATGTAGTGCATGGCCTGAATGACGGCCGGGTCGCTTAAGGAGCGATAATCGGTTGAGCGACGTTCCACGACGCGGACAGGAGGCACGAGCAAACGCTGAAGCGGCAGAGATTCTTTATCGAGCAGACGATGCAGCAGCTTCGCCGCCTGATAGCCCATCTGACGCGTGCCCTGAGCAACGGAGGAGAGCGCCACGCGAGAAAGATAGCGGGTCAGTTCTTCGTTATCAATGCCAATCACGCACAGCTTTTCGGGCACAGGAATGTGTAAATGTTCGCAGACCTGCAGCACGTGCCGCGCGCGAGCGTCCGTCACGGCGATAATACCGGTTTGCGGCGGCAGCGTTTGCAGCCAGTCCGCCAGGCGGTTTTGCGCGTGCTGCCAGTTTTCTGGTGCGGTCTCCAGCCCCTGGTACACCACGCCGCGATACTTCTCCTGTGCGACCAGCTGGCAAAACGCGTGTTCTCGCTCAACGGCCCAGCGCTTGCCGCTGGTGGCTGGTAAACCATAAAACGCGAAGCGATGGACGCCTTTCTCTTTTAAATGAAGAAAGGCGGACTCGACCAGGGCATGGTTATCGGTGGCAATATAATGGACCGGCGGATAGTGTTCGGGCGCATGGTAAGAGCCGCCGACGCCTACAATCGGGACGTCGACGTCGGTCAGCAGCTGCTCAATGATGGGATCGTCATAGTCGGCGATGACGCCATCGCCCAGCCAGTCTTTGATGTTCTCCAGACGGGTGCGAAAATCTTCTTCAATAAAAATATCCCATTCGGATTGCGACGCCTGCAAATATTCACCAACGCCTTCCACCACCTGACGGTCGTAGGCTTTATTGGCATTGAATAACAACGTAATGCGGTGACGCTTTTCAAACATGGCTCACTTCCCAATTAAGTCACAATACGGTTATCAGGCCCGTCGCTTGGTGGCCGAGTCCATCCAGACTGCCAGTAAAAGAATGGCCCCCTTGACGATATACTGCCAAAACGTCGGGACGTCCATCATACTCATCCCGTTATCCAACGACGCCATGATAAATGCCCCCATGACCGCGCCCGCCACGCTCCCGATACCCCCTGCGAGGCTGGTGCCGCCAATGACGCAGGCGGCGATAGCATCCAGCTCGGCGATGTTACCGGCGGAGGGCGAGCCGGCGCCCAGACGCGAGCTAAGGATCAACCCGGCGATAGCGACCATCAGGCCGTTAATGGCGAAAACCGCCAGCTTGGTACGTTCGACATTGATACCCGAGAGACGGGCAGCTTCAAGGTTGCCGCCAATGGCATAAATACGGCGGCCAAACGCGGTGCGCGTCGCCATAAACATACCTGCCAGCAGTAAAAGCGCCAGCAGCAGGACGGGTGTCGGGACACCGCGATAGTCGTTTAAAAGCCAGATGGCGCCCAGCACAATGACCGCCGTGAGCGCCTGACGCCCCACTACCGACGTTGACGCTGGAGAAGCCAGCCCCAGCGCCTGACGGCGCATGCGTCCACGCCACTGCCACGCGACAAACCCCAGCAACCCCACCACACCGATGGTAAAGCCCACGGTATCCGAGAGGTAACTCTGGCCAATCTGCGACATGGCTGCACTGGTCGGGGAGACGGTGGTGCCGTTAGTGATGCCGATTAAGATCCCGCGAAAGGCCAGCATCCCTGCCAGGGTGACAATGAACGATGGCACCTTACGGTAGGCAACCCACCAGCCGTTCCAGGCTCCCAGTACCAGACCCAGCACCAGCGTGACCGCCACGGTCAGCGGCAGCGGCCAGCCGAGCCAGACGTCAAAAATCGCCGCCACGCCGCCGAGGAGACCCATCATCGACCCGACCGACAGGTCGATCTCCGCGGAGATAATCACGAACACCATGCCCACCGCCAGAATGCCGGTGATGGCGGTCTGGCGGAGCAGGTTAGAGACGTTACGTGCGCTTAAGTACGAGCCATCGGTCATCCAGGTAAAGAAGAGCATGATGACGATAATGGCCGCGATCATCACGAAAACCTGCAGGTTAAGCGCTTTTAAGCCCGCGAACGCACCGGGCGTCGGAACAGCGACTTTGATATCAGACGGATTGCTTTTCGACATGACGTTCGCTCCTTAAAGCGGCTTCCATCACCTGCTCCTGCGTCAGGTTCTGGTTAATCAGGTTGGCTTTCAGTTTTCCCTCATGCATGACCAGCACGCGGTCGCTCAGTCCGAGCACTTCGGGTAATTCAGACGAAATGACAATGACGGCAATCCCTTGCTGTACAAGCTGATTAATCAGTTTGTAGATTTCATATTTGGCACCGATATCAATCCCGCGCGTTGGCTCATCAAGAATTAATATGCGTGGATTGAGAAGCAGGCAGCGCGCCAGAATCGCCTTCTGCTGGTTTCCCCCGCTCAGACGGCCAATCGCCAGTTCCGGCGAGGAGGTTTTGACCTTCAGCCGGGCAAGCGACTGGAGGATGCACTGCTGCTCGGCGGCGTCGTCCAGGCTGCTCAGCGCGCCGGAGAACCGATCGAGTGCCGCAAGCGTAATGTTTTTACCCACCGCCATCACCGGTACGATGCCGTCTTTCTTACGATCTTCCGGCACCATGGCAATACCGTGGGCAATCGCCTGCTGGCAGTTGTCGATTTTCACCGGCTGGCCGTCGATATAAACCGTGCCCTCCCAGCGCCCCGGCCACACGCCAAACAGGCACTGTACGGCTTCGGTGCGTCCGGCACCGACGAGGCCGGCAATCCCAAGAATTTCACCGCTGTGAAGGGAAAACGAGACGTTATTGACGCGCTTGATGTGGCGGTTAACGGGGTGCCACGCGGTCAGGTTTTCCACGCGCAGCACTTCATCGCCCTTAGCGTGAGGCTCATTCGGGTAGAGCGCCGTCAGCTCGCGGCCCACCATCATGGTGATGATGTCATCTTCACTCATGCCGGCGGCTTCACGCGTGCCGATGTGCTGCCCGTCGCGGATCACGCAGATGGTGTCCGAAATGGCTTTGACCTCGTTCAGCTTGTGCGAAATATAGATACAGGCGATGCCGTGGTTTTGCAGATCGCGGATGATGTTGAGCAGAACCGCGGTTTCCTGTTCGGTAAGCGAGGCCGTTGGCTCATCAAGGATCAGCAGCCTGACCTGTTTATTTAGCGCCTTCGCTATTTCGACCAGCTGCTGTTGACCCAGGCCCAGATCCCCCACGCGGGTATCCGGTGAAATGTTGAGGCTCACCTGCGCCAGCAGCTTTTCGCAGCGGAGCGTCATGGTGTCGTAATCCAGCACGCCGCGGTGGGAAATTTCGGCCCCGAGGAAGATGTTCTCCAGCACGGTGAGATGCTTCACCAGCGCCAGCTCCTGGTGGATGATGGCGATGCCTTTGCGTTCGGTATCGCAGATGTGTGTCGCCTGAATCACTTCGCCAGCAAAGACGATTTCGCCTTCGTAGCTGCCGTGTGGGTAGATCCCGCACAGCACTTTCATCAGCGTCGACTTGCCCGAGCCGTTCTCGCCGCACAGTGAAACCACTTCGCCGGCGTTCAACCGGAGGCTAACGTTGTCGACGGCTTTCACCGTGCCGAAGCGCTTGGTGATGCTTTTCATTTCAAGTAAATAGGGCATAACCGCTCCACATAACCCGAGGGAAGAACAGTACAACGTGATGCGCCCCCGCAGAGCAGGGGCCGCGCCGGATTACAGTTCGCTCTTCTTGTGGAAACCGTCTTTAACCACGGTGGCGTCAATGTTCTCTTTATTGACTTCAATCGGCGTGAGCAGGCGAGCCGGAACGTCTTTCAGGCCGTTATTCAGCGTTGCGTCTGCTTTAGGTTGTTTGCCATTGCCCAGCTCCACGGCGATTTCCGCCGCCGTATTGGCCAGCTGGGTAATCGGTTTGTAGACCGTCATGGTTTGGGTGCCTGCGATAATGCGTTTTACGCCAGCGAGATCGGCATCCTGTCCTGAAATGGCGACTTTTCCGGCCAGCCCCTGTGCGCTCAGGGCCTGGATAGCACCGCCTGCAGTGGCATCGTTGGAGGCCACAACCGCATCAATTTTGTTGTTGTTGGCCGTCAGCGCGTTTTCCATAATTTTCAGCGCGTTTTCTGGCAGCCAGCCGTCGGCCCACTGATCGCCAACCACTTTAATTTTCCCGTTGTCGATGTACGGCTTAAGGACTTTCATTTGCCCTTCGCGGAACAGTTTGGCGTTGTTATCTACCGGAGAGCCGCCCATCAGGAAATAATTGCCCTGAGGCACTTTGTCGATCAGGCTTTGCGCCTGTAATTCCCCGACTTTTTCATTGTCGAACGAAATATAATAATCAATATCCGCATTATTAATCATGCGGTCATAGGCCAGGACTTTTATGCCTTCCTGTTTGGCTTCTTTCACCACGTTACTTAATACCTGGCCGTTATAGGGGATAATGACCAGAACATCGACGCCACGGTTGATCATATTCTCGATCTGCGACATTTGTGTTTCTTCGTTGCCGTTAGCCGACTGAACAAACACGCTTGCGCCGAGAGATTCTGCTTTCTTCACAAAAATATCGCGATCTTTTTGCCAGCGCTCCAGGCGCAGGTCGTCAATCGCCATGCCAATTTTGACCTCTTTGGCATGTCCTGCAAAGCTTGCAAGGAGAAGCGTAGTGCAGAGCGTTAGAGTCAGGTTCTTTATCTTCATAATTATTAGGCCTTTTTGTAGGGGTATGTGTTGCTGAGATAAAAGAAACATTCACTACTGAGACGCAGCAAATTTTTAACGCGGAAAGGCGGGCTGGCAATTACAGATTTTTATCTTCTCATTATGATATTTGGTTTATTTCTGAATTTATGACCGCGATCGGATTTTAAAATACGTAACGTCTTAATTACATTTGATTCTGGAATACGCGCCGAAAAATAGTTTGTCTGCGCATTATTTTGCGAGCCAGCGCACAGTTGTGCATTCTCTCAATAGCAGTGTGAAATAACGTAATTGAGCAACCCAAAATGTCTATTCACTATTACTCCTGTATCAACGACTCGCCGCATACCCTGATTATGGAGCTCAATATGCAAGCTTATTTCGACCAACTCGATCGTGTTCGTTACGAAGGCCCAAAAACGACCAATCCTTTAGCATTTCGTCACTACAACCCGGATGAGCTGGTGCTGGGTAAGCGCATGGAAGATCATCTGCGCTTTGCCGCATGTTACTGGCATACCTTCTGCTGGAACGGCGCCGATATGTTCGGCGTGGGTTCCTTTGACCGCCCGTGGCAGCAGCCGGGTGAGGCCATTGAGCTGGCAAAGCGCAAAGCCGATGTCGCATTTGAGTTCTTCCACAAGCTGAACGTACCGTACTACTGCTTCCATGACGTGGACGTGTCGCCGGAAGGCGCGTCGCTGAAAGAGTATCTGAACAATTTTGCGCAGATGGTGGATGTACTGGCGGCGAAACAGCAGCAAAGCGGCGTGAAGCTGCTCTGGGGCACGGCAAACTGCTTCACCAACCCACGCTACGGCGCGGGCGCGGCAACCAATCCGGATCCGGAAGTGTTTAGCTGGGCAGCCACGCAGGTGGTGACGGCAATGAACGCTACGCATCAGCTGGGTGGCGAGAACTATGTCCTGTGGGGTGGCCGTGAAGGTTATGAAACGCTGCTGAACACCGACCTGCGTCAGGAGCGCGAGCAGATTGGCCGCTTTATGCAGATGGTTGTCGACCATAAGCACAAAATCGGCTTCCGCGGCACGCTGCTGATTGAGCCGAAACCGCAGGAACCGACCAAGCATCAGTATGACTACGACGTGGCGACGGTGTATGGCTTCCTGAAGCAGTTCGGTCTGGAAAAAGAGATCAAAGTGAACATTGAAGCCAACCACGCCACGCTGGCGGGCCACTCTTTCCATCACGAGATTGCGTCTGCCATTGCGCTGGGCATTTTCGGCTCTGTCGATGCGAACCGTGGCGATGCACAGCTGGGCTGGGACACCGATCAGTTCCCGAACAGCGTGGAAGAGAATGCGCTGGTGATGTACGAAATCGTCAAAGCGGGCGGTTTCACCACCGGCGGCCTGAACTTTGACGCCAAGGTGCGTCGTCAGAGCACCGACAAATATGATCTGTTCTACGGCCACATTGGCGCGATGGACACCATGGCGCTGGCGCTGAAAGTGGCGGCTCGTATGATTGAAGACGGCGAGCTGGATAAACGCGTAGCGAAGCGTTACAGCGGCTGGAACAGTGAGCTGGGCCAGCAAATCTTGAAAGGTCAGTTATCGCTGGCGGAAATTGCGAAGTACGCTGAACAACAGCAGCTGGCGCCGCAGCACCAGAGCGGGCACCAGGAACTGCTGGAAAATCTCGTAAACCACTATCTGTTTGATAAGTGATTGAGCTGAAAATGCACGTAGGCCCGGTAAGCGTTAGCGCCACCGGGCATTTCTGTTAAAGGAGTCACCGTAATGTATATCGGGATCGATCTTGGCACATCGGGTGTGAAAGCCATCCTGTTGAGCGAGCAGGGCGACGTTTTAGCAACGCAGACGGAAACGCTGCAGGTTTCACGTCCGCATCCGCTGTGGTCAGAACAGGATCCGGAGCAGTGGTGGCAGGCGACGGATCGCGCAATTAAAGCCTTAGGTGAGCAGCACAGCCTTCGTGACGTGAAAGCGCTGGGAATTGCCGGACAAATGCACGGCGCTACGCTGCTCGACAGCCAGCATCGCGTGCTGCGTCCAGCGATCCTCTGGAACGATGGCCGCTGTGCGGAAGAGTGCGCGCTTCTTGAGGAACGCGTGCCCAATTCCCGGGAGATTACCGGCAACCTGATGATGCCCGGCTTTACTGCGCCCAAATTGCTGTGGGTGCAGCGCCACGAACCGGAGATTTTCCGTCAGGTGGCGAAAGTCCTGCTGCCGAAAGACTATCTGCGTTTTCGCATAACGGGCGATTTCGCCAGCGACATGTCCGATGCCGCCGGCACCATGTGGCTCGACGTGGCGAAGCGCGACTGGAGCGAGGCGATGCTGGATGCATGCTATCTGACCCGGGAACATATGCCAACGCTGTACGAAGGCTGTGAGGTGACAGGCGCGCTGCTGCCAGCCGTTGCTGAACGCTGGAATATGCCTGCCGTACCGGTGGTGGCCGGGGGCGGCGATAACGCGGCGGGCGCTGTCGGTGTCGGCATGGTTGAGGCGGGGCAGGCGATGCTGTCGCTGGGAACGTCCGGCGTCTATTTTGCCGTCAGCGACGGGTATCGCAGTAATCCTGAAAGCGCTGTGCACAGTTTCTGTCATGCCCTTCCCGGGAAATGGCATTTGATGTCGGTGATGCTCAGCGCGGCATCCTGCCTGGCCTGGGCGGCAAAACTCACCGGCATGGCCGACGTTCCGGCGCTCATTTCCGCAGCCCAGCAGGCGGATGACGCTGCGGGTACCGTCTGGTTTTTACCGTATCTTTCCGGCGAGCGTACCCCGCACAACAACCCGGAAGCGAAAGGGGTGTTCTTTGGCTTAACCCATCAACATGGCCCGGCAGAACTGGCGCGTGCGGTTCTGGAAGGCGTGGGCTATGCGCTGGCCGACGGGATGGACGTGGTGCACGACTGCGGCCTGAAACCGACGAGCGTCACCCTGATTGGCGGCGGTGCGCGAAGCCCTTACTGGCGACAGATGCTGTCTGATATCAGCGGGTTGCAGCTGGATTTCCGCACCGGAGGGGATGTTGGGCCCGCGCTCGGTGCCGCGCGTCTGGCGCAGATAGCCATTCATCCGGAACAACCGCTTTCGCAACTGTTGCCGCAGCTTACGCTTGAACAGGCGCATTTGCCTGACGCGGCGCGCCATGCGCGGTACGCGGAGAGGCGCGACGTGTTCCGCAAAATCTACCAACAGCTGTTGCCGCTGATGTCGTAAATACGCTTGTCCGGGAGAGGCACGAGGATGTCCTTTTTTGGTCTGTGCGTGCCTTCATTTCCTTGCCAGTATGGTGTTACACCCACTGGCGAGGAGATTTATCATGTCACGCATTGCATTAATCAACATCGATACTCAGCAGTCCTTCCATCACCGCAATTACTGGCAGGAGGACGAAATTCCTGCCTTTCAGCAGGCGATGCTGGGGCTGATCGAAGGCTGCCAGGCGCGCAATATTCCGGTCGTTGATATTTTTCACGTGGATGAAGACGGTCCTTTCACCCTCGAAAGCGGCTATGTCAAACCGATGGCCTTTTTACGTCATCAGCCGGATGTGGTTTTCCAGAAACACGTCCATAATGCATTTACGGATACCGGGCTTGACCGCTGGCTGCGCGAGCGTGATATCAACCAGCTGATTATCTGCGGCATTCGCACTGAACAATGCTGTGAAACCACCGCCCGGGTGGCATCCGATCTAGGTTATGCTGTGACCTTTGTTAGTGAGGCAACGCTGACGTTTCCCATGACGTACAAGGGGATAACCCTTAGCGCAGCGGAAATTCGCCATCGTACCGAGACGGTACTGTCCGGGCGTTTTGCCGAGGTTAAAACGGTAGCGGAGACGCTGGAGTCACTGTAATGCGCATCGACGTCTGGTTCGTGATGTTGCCCGGGGTGCTGTCATTAGACATGACCGGCCCGGCAGAAACCTTTGTGCTGGCAGGCGACGCGTTTCGCCTGCATTACATTGGCCCGCAGCCTGAGGTTCCGACGTCGATTGGCCTGACGATGAGCGGCATTCAGCCGCTGCCGGAGCGTCTGCCGGAAGGTAGTCTGCTGGTGCTGCCGGGTGTGAGCGACTCCCGCAGTCAGTTCTCAACGCCACAGGCGCAGCAGATCCAGCACTGGCTGATGCGCCTGCAGCCGCAGATCCAGCGCCAGGAAATCACCGTGATGTGCGTCTGTTCAGGGGCCTTACTGGCGGCGAAATCGGACCTGCTGAACAACCGACAGTGCACGACCCATCATGACGTTATTAGCCGTTTACGCACCGCGGCCCCCACGGCGACGATTAAAGAAAACCGCATCTTTGTGCAGGATGAGAATATCTGGACCAGCGCGGGGATCACGTCAGGCATCGACCTGGCGCTGCACATGATTAACCGCCTGTGCGGCCCCGAAAAGGCGCTGACCGTGGCGCGTGAGATGGTGGTCTGGTTCCGTCGTTCCGGTGACGATCCCCAGCTCTCTCCGTGGCTACGCTATCGCAATCATCTTCACCCGGCGATTCATCGGGCGCAGGATGCGCTCACCGCCGAGCCGCAAAAAACGTGGAGCTTGCCTGACATTGCCGCACTGGCGCACGTCAGCCCGCGTCATCTCACCCGGCTTTTCCAGTCACATTTAGGGATTAGCGTTCGCGATTATCTGGAACAGCTGCGTCTGGCGGTGGCGGAGCAGTGGCTATTGCAGGGGCGCGGCGTGGAGCAGGCTTCACTGGCGGCGGGGTTTTCCTCCCCGCGCCAGTACCATCGCGCCCGGCAGCGAAGCATTAGCTGACGAAGCGGCGAGCGTCTATTTTTTGCAGCAGCATCGACAGCAGCAGGCTGATCGCCAGCGTGGCGGCAAAAATCCAGACCATATCCAGCACCGGCCAGCTTTTTAGCTCAATGCCTCTCGTGCGCAGCGCGTGGATCACCAGCGCGTGAAAACCGTAAATCCCGAGAGAGTGCCGCGAGATAATACTCAGCACGGGAAGGGCGCGCGCGTTCAGGGTATTTTTGGCAAGCGTGAGCAGCGAAACGGCACAGATAAAGACCATCGGCCCGCAATAGAGATACCAGGTATCGGCAAAATTGCCGCGCCACTGCAATTCGTGCAGCGTCCCGCGTGAAATCACTGCCACGCCAGCGATAAACAGCGCCCCGCAGAGCCAGTTCAGCCCGCGTTTTTGCGTGTCCATCATCCCGATGGCGCGCCCCAGCATGCCGTAAAGCACGTAGTAAAAAGTATCGCCGTTGATATAGAGATTGACCGGCAGCCACTCAAATCCGTCGATTTTCTGTGAGAGCGTATTCGGGTTGGCGACAATGCCGATAACCACCATCAGGGCCAGAAGCATTTTACCGCTGACGTTTTTTACCTGGATGAGCGGGGAGACCAGATAGATAACGATAATGGCGAAGAAGAACCACAGGTGATAGAACACCGGTTTTTGCAGCACGTATTTCAGCGATAGGCCGGCGTTAATGGAGGTGAACAGCGTGATATAGAGCAGGGCAACGGCGCTGTAGAACCCCAGGCAGGCCGCGATGCGGATGAAGTGCCGCGGCTGCGCGCTACGCTCGCCAAAAAAGAGAAAGCCGGAAATCATAAAGAACAGCGGCACGCTGACGCGTGACGCAGAGTTGAGAATATTGGCGATATCCCAGTTAACGGGGCTGATGCTGTGGGCATTCGTGACGTACCAGGTCGTCGTGTGGATCATGACCACCATCAGACACGCTATTCCTCGCAGGTTATCAATCCAGTTAATTTTTGACTGCATCAGTTCCTCGTATTCCCTGTAAATTGAGTGTGACTGCCATTGTCCAAAAGTCTTCGCTTGGAAAATTCTGAGTTTTATTCAGCAGGCTTGTAGGGAGGCCGCGAGATTCGCAGAATGCCGGACCGTAATCTATAAAAGCTTTGATACTAAAAATAACAGCCACTGACCAGGGCGGTAATAAAAATGATGATGAAGCGTGTGGCGTCACTCTTTCTGCTGTTGAGCCTGGCGGGATGCAGCGCGCCGCAAGAAGCACCTGTGCAGAAAGCGCAGCAGGGTAAAATGAGCCCGGAACGTTCACTGAATATGGAAGCGCTCTGTAAAGATCGGGCCGCTCGCCGCTATAACTCGGACGTACAGAAAATTGATGTCACCGGGTTTGAGCGTTTTCAGGGAAGCTATGAGCTGCGGGGACATACGTCGCGCAAAGAGGGCTTTGTCTGCTCGTTTGATGCGGACGGTCAGTTTTTACATCTCTCCATGCGCTAGCCTGCTCGTATAATCAACAGCCAGACGCCGTCAGCGTTCTGGCCGGAAGGCTTATTTCCCCAATTTTCCCTAAACAACCCCGTTTCGTACTGTATATCTTGCAGCCAGCGGGTATACTGGTCCCTTCCATTTAAAACCACACGTATCCAGCACGAAATACTATGCAAAAGTTTGATACCAAGACCTTCCAGGGCCTGATCCTGACCTTACAGGATTACTGGGCTCGTCAGGGCTGTACCATTGTTCAACCTTTGGACATGGAAGTCGGCGCCGGCACTTCACACCCGATGACCAGCCTGCGCGCGTTGGGGCCAGAGCCAATGGCGACCGCGTATGTGCAGCCTTCCCGTCGTCCGACCGATGGTCGTTACGGTGAGAACCCGAACCGTCTGCAGCATTACTATCAGTTCCAGGTGGTGATTAAGCCATCACCAGACAACATTCAGGAACTGTACCTCGGGTCGCTGAAAGAGCTGGGTATGGATCCAACCATCCACGACATTCGTTTCGTGGAAGATAACTGGGAAAACCCAACGCTGGGTGCCTGGGGTCTGGGTTGGGAAGTGTGGCTGAACGGCATGGAAGTGACCCAGTTCACTTACTTCCAGCAGGTTGGCGGTCTGGAATGTAAGCCAATCACCGGTGAAATCACCTACGGTCTGGAACGTCTGGCGATGTACATTCAGGGCGTAGACAGCGTTTACGACCTGGTCTGGAGCGACGGCCCGCTGGGTAAAACCACCTACGGCGACGTGTTCCATCAGAACGAAGTGGAGCAATCCACCTATAACTTCGAATACGCGGACGTGGACTTCCTGTTCACCTGCTTCGAGCAGTATGAGAAAGAAGCGCAGCAGCTGCTGGCGCTGGAAACTCCGCTGCCGCTGCCTGCTTACGAGCGTATTCTGAAGGCCGCCCACAGCTTCAACCTGCTGGACGCCCGCAAAGCCATCTCCGTGACTGAACGTCAGCGCTACATTCTGCGTATTCGTACCCTGACCAAAGCCGTTGCAGAAGCTTACTACGCGTCCCGTGAAGCCCTTGGCTTCCCGATGTGCAACCGAAACAAATAAGAGGCGGCCATGTCTGAGAAAACTTTCCTGGTGGAAATCGGCACCGAAGAGCTGCCACCAAAAGCCCTGCGCAGCCTGGCTGAATCTTTCGCTGCGAACGTGACCGCCGAGCTGGATAACGCTGGCCTGGCACACGGTAAAATTGAGTGGTTTGCTGCACCGCGCCGTCTGGCGCTGAAAGTGGCAAATCTGGCGGCGTCTCAGCCGGATCGTGAAGTCGAAAAACGTGGCCCGGCGATTGCCCAGGCGTTTGACGCGGAAGGCAAGCCGAGCAAAGCGGCTGAAGGCTGGGCGCGCGGTTGCGGCATCACCGTTGATCAGGCCGAGCGTCTGACCACGGATAAAGGCGAGTGGCTGCTGTATCGTGCGCACGTGAAAGGCGAAAGTGCTGAAGCGCTGCTGCCGGACATGATTGCGACTTCTCTGGCGAAGCTGCCGATTCCTAAGCTTATGCGCTGGGGCGCGTCCGACGTGCACTTCGTGCGTCCGGTTCACACCGTGACCCTGCTGCTGGGCGATACCGTTATCCCGGCCACCATTCTGGGCGTGGCGTCCGATCGCGTGATCCGCGGCCACCGCTTTATGGGCGAGCCAGAGTTCACTATCGACAATGCCGACCAGTATCCGCAGATCCTGCTGGAGCGGGGTAAGGTCATTGCCGACTACGAACAGCGTAAAGCCAAAATCAAAGCGGACGCGGAAGACGCGGCGCGCAAGATTGGCGGTAACGCAGACCTGAGCGACAGCCTGCTGGAAGAAGTCACCTCTCTGGTTGAATGGCCAGTTGTGCTGACCGCGAAGTTCGAAGAGAAATTCCTGGCCGTTCCGGCTGAAGCGCTGGTATACACCATGAAGGGTGACCAGAAGTACTTCCCGGTCTATGCCAACGACGGCAAGCTGCTGCCAAACTTCATCTTCGTGGCGAACATCGAATCGAAAGATCCGATCCAGATTATCTCCGGTAACGAGAAAGTGGTGCGTCCACGTCTGGCAGATGCGGAGTTCTTCTTCAATACCGACCGTAAAAAGCGTCTGGAAGATCATCTCCCGCGCCTGCAGACCGTGCTGTTCCAGCAGCAGCTGGGTACGCTGCGCGATAAGACCGACCGCATTGCGGAGCTGTCCGGCTGGATTGCCCGTGAAATCGGTGCAGACGTCAACCACGCGACGCGTGCAGGCCTGCTGTCCAAGTGCGACCTGATGACTAACATGGTGTTCGAATTTACCGACACCCAGGGCGTTATGGGCATGCACTACGCGCGTCACGATGGCGAAGCGGAAGACGTAGCCGTTGCCCTGAACGAGCAGTATCAGCCGCGCTTTGCGGGTGACGAACTGCCGTCCAACCCGGTTGCATGTGCCGTCGCAATTGCCGATAAGATGGACACCCTGGCGGGTATCTTCGGTATCGGCCAGCATCCGAAAGGCGACAAAGACCCGTTTGCGCTGCGTCGTGCCGCGCTGGGCGTGCTGCGTATCATCGTTGAGAAGAACCTGAACCTCGATCTGCAGAGCCTGACCGAAGAAGCGGTGCGTCTGTACGGCGACAAGCTGACCAACGCTAAGGTCGTGGATGATGTGATCGACTTTATGCTCGGTCGTTTCCGCGCATGGTATCAGGACGAAGGTTTCACCGTTGACACCATTCAGGCGGTGTTGGCGCGTCGTCCAACCCGTCCGGCTGATTTCGATGCGCGTATGAAGGCGGTTTCCCACTTCCGTACCCTGGAAGCGGCATCTGCCCTGGCCGCGGCCAACAAGCGCGTATCCAACATTCTGGCGAAATCCGACGAGACGCTGAACGAGCGCGTGAACGCCGCGACCCTGAAAGAGCCGGAAGAGATCGCTCTGGCGATGCAGGTTGTGGTGCTGCGCGACAAGCTCGAGCCGTACTTCGCGGAAGGTCGCTACCAGGAAGCGCTGGTGGAGCTGGCCGAGCTGCGTGACGTTATCGACGCCTTCTTCGAGAAAGTGATGGTGAACGTAGAAGATAAAGAGCTGCGTATTAACCGTCTCTCCATGCTCGAGAAACTGCGCGAGCTGTTCCTGCGCGTAGCGGATATTTCGCTGCTGCAGTGATGTGCCGTTGTTAGAATGCTAAAAACCCGCTTCGGCGGGTTTTTTTATGGGGCTTTTCTGAGCAGGATAAGCGCAGCGTCATCCGGCAGGTTTAGCCGATCGCGATTGTGCCTTCGTTCGTCTGCAGCCAGCGCGGTGCCTTCAGCTTATCGGCAAAGTAGCTGACCAGTTCGCACAGCAAATCTTCCATCACGATTTCAGATTGTCGCGGCAGTGAGCCGTTCATCAGCATCTGCGTTATCTCCTGACAGTAGCGCCCCAGCTGATCGCATTCGGGTTCGAAAGCCGGAACGCATGACGGGAGTTCCTTCACGGTCAGGCTGGCTTTTAAAGCGTCCGGAACAGGATCCAGAAGCGTGGGTTGCAGAAGATTCAGACAGGCATAAAGTCTGCCGTAAAGGGCCATTTTTGGGGCGGGTTCTTCGCAATCGACCAGTGCGTCGGTAAAACGTTCGCAGTTATCCGCCAGTTCGGTGAAGTCGGTGGCATGGTTGAAGGGCAGGGTGATTAAAGAGTTAATCAATGACATAAAATAACCTCAGTGAGTGGTATATCTTCCGCCACGGGAGGTTCCAGGCTCGCTGGTGGCGGAACCGAACAAGGTTGGAACGACTGGCCTCACTGACACCAGCGCGCTTTGCAGCGCCCCTGTCCGGCCCGCCATTGAGATGCAACAGGCCGTACGACACAGAGCCTGTGTCGCCAGTGAAGTGATTCAGGGTTCCAATCCCGGCACCTGATTTTGCAGGTGCGAAGAGAACTTACTGCTCATCAAAACAGGCGGCAACAGTTTTGAGCTATGTCGCTGAGGATATTACCATTTCTGGAAAGAGGCTCGCAAAATTACCGTAATGAGAAGCATACTGCGGGTAGAGGTTTTACAGCGACGCCATGACGGTGGCGATTGAGCCGCCCTGGCACGTTCACAGGCCATGTCGTTACAGAGTAGCAAGGAACAACCCCCACAGCCGTATGCTCCCCCTCACCCCAGCCCTCTCCCTCAAGGGAGAGGGGGCCGTCTGTGCAGGCAATATTTGGTGGGGATCCCTCAGCCCAAAGGGGGAGGGAGTATAAGTCGATCAAAATTTAACCTTGAAACCTTCAACACATTACCGCTATCCTTAACGCGTTAACTTTCTCGCGCTGGAGCGCCCCCCAAAAATGAACAAACACGACTGATGAATTTCGATCCTTGCTAAACGCCACCGCGTCGGCAGGGGATGTTTTGATTTCATTCAGGAGTGCTTATGGCTCATTTTGCGCAGTCCCCTTCTTTTATTTTGCATCAGGTCACCTGTCAGTTTCCGACGGGCGATACACTTTTTGGTCCGCTGAATCTCACGCTGGAACCCGCCCTGTGCGCGCTGGTTGGCCGCAACGGCAGCGGGAAAACGCGTCTGCTGCGTCTGCTGGCGGGGCTGGACGAACCGGCTTCCGGTCATATTGAACGCTTTGGCTCGCATGCCTGGGTGGCGCAGCAGCACGTCATTTCGCCGCAGACGACGCTTGCTGAACTGCTCGGGTATGACGCTATTTTTGCGGCGCGTAAGCGCATCGACAGCGGCGATTATCAGCCTGACGATCTGGACACGCTCGACGGCCGCTGGGATGTCGCCGAGCGTCTGAGCGAAGCCTTTATCAATGCGAATCTCCCGCCGTTTGACCCGGATAAACCCGCCGGTGAGCTCAGCGGCGGCGAGCGCATTCGCGCCCTGCTGTGCGGGGTGTTTACGGCTGAAGCCGATTTCATGCTGCTGGACGAGCCCACTAACCATCTGGACCGACAGGGCCGGGCGTGGTTCTACGACCAGCTCAGCCGTTTTCAGGGCGGCGTGCTGGTGGCTTCCCATGACCGTGAGTTGCTGGCCCAGGTGCCGCGTATCCTTGAACTGAGCGCCTCGGGCCTGCGCAGCTACGGCGGGAATTATGCGGATTATCAAACCCAGCGCGATGCCGAACAGCAGGCGGCCCGCGCGGCGCTGGAACATGCTGCAATCGAGCGCAAACGCACTCGGGCACGCATGCAAAAAGAGCATGATGACAGCCAGCGGCGTTCGGCAAAGACATTGCGCACCGTTGATACCCTGAATATCGCATCGTTCGAGCGGGTCAAATATAAAGGCGCGGCAAAAGAGCGGATTGGCTCCTGGAAAAAACAGCATAGCGAGCAAAATGAAGCCCTGAACGCCGCGGTAAACAAGGCGCGTGAACGCGTTGAAGAAGATAACCCGGTAATGTTCACCCTGCCGGGGAGTCAGATCCCGGACGGGAAGCAGGTACTGGTGCTGGAGGATCTGGTGCTGCCGCCGCATGTGCCGGTTCCTCCGCTCAACTGGCGGATGGACGGACCGATGCGCGTGGCGTTAAAGGGACCGAACGGCTGCGGAAAATCGACGCTGTTAAAAACCATCCTCGGCGAGATAGCCCCCCGTTCGGGTACCTGTAAGGTTTCAGTCAGCTGCGCTTATCTTGATCAACATCTTTCCCGGCTCGATCTTTCACAGTCGGTCATGACGCATCTCAACCTGAGTCATACGCCTCTGGAAGAGGGGGTATTGCGAACCCGTCTGGCGCAGCTTCAACTAGGGGCCGACAAAGTTACGCTCCCGCTGGCGGAGCTCAGCGGCGGCGAGCGTCTTAAGGCCGCCCTGGCATGCGTGCTGTGGCGTGCGGAGGCCACGCAGCTTCTGCTGCTGGATGAACCGACCAACCATCTGGATTTAGCCTCGGTCCAGGCCATTGAAGCGGCGCTGTCCAGTTTCCCCGGGGCTCTGCTGGTGGTATCGCACGATGAGGCTTTTCTAAGAGGCTTAACGTTAACGCATGAATGGGTATGGGAGGAGGCGGGCTGGCGTTGCGAGAGCCTTTAAAACACAAGCCCCCGCAAAGGCGGGGGCATTCAATCTTCACTACGCTATCTGTTTGCTGAGTGCAGGGTTGGCCTGAATCAGGCGCATCAGCCTTAACTCGGTTGGGGTGGGTTTCTCACGTTTTGACTCCCACTCCTGCACCATAGCCACGCTGACACCCATCGCTCTGGCGAATTCTTCCGTTTTCAGTCCTGTCCCTTTGCGCAATTGCTCATATTCTGTAAAGGGATTGGATTTTTGTTGCAGGGTAATCGCCTGCGGTACGTCTTTAAAAATGATCTGTTCCAGACTGCTCAGCAGTTCAAACTCAGGATCTTTATATTCCATTGAGGACTCCTCTTAAATCTCACATCGTGATCAAGAACATCAGAGAGCCAGTTAAGAATAGTCCCTAATACGAACCCAGGATCGTCACGGGTGTGATTAATCGTGCGATAACGATCGCTTTACCCGATTCAGCGATATGGATAGTTATGCTAATTACCTGATTAGTCATATGTCGGCTTCGGCAGGTATTTTTTTGTAAATGGTAAGAAATAAATCGGCAATAGCCGTTTTGCATGAAAAGAGTATCTTGCAAGGCTGACCTGGACTATCCTTGTCAGCGTCGGGCACGCGTGTGCCGGTGTGCGCTTTTTTGGGTGAAAGGAGTAATAAAATGGCGACAGGAAAGTCCTGCTCTCGCTGGTTTGCGCCTATTGCGGCGTTGTTGATGGTTGTTAGCCTGAGTGGGTGTTTTGATAAAGAAGGCGATCAGCGCAAAGCGTTTATCGATTTTCTGCAGAATACAGTGATGCGCAGCGGCGAGCGGTTGCCGACGCTGACTGCGGATCAGAAAAAACAGTTTGGCCCCTTCGTGTCCGATTACGCCATTCTTTATGGTTATTCACAGCAGGTGAGCCAGGCGATGGATTCCGGTATCCGTCCGGTAGTGGATAGCGTGAACGCCATTCGCGTTCCGCAGGATTATATGACGCAGCGTGAACCGCTTCGCCAGTCCAACGGTGCGCTTGGCGTGCTGAGCCAGCAGTTGCAGAATGCGAAAATGCAGGCTGACGCTTCACGTTCTGCGCTGAAGCAGGGTGACGATCTCAAACCTGTCTTCGACAAGGTGTATGAGAAAGTGGTGACGAAACCGTCTGAAGCGCTGCAACCGCTGATTCCGGCCGCGCAAATCTTCACGCAGCAGCTGGTTCAGGTGGGCGACTTTATTGCCCAGCAGGATACTCAGGTGAGCTTTGTTGCCAACGGTATTCAGTTCCCGACCTCGCAGCAGGCAAGCCAGTACAATACGCTGATTGGGCCGCTGGCCTCCCAGCATCAGGCCTTTAGCCAGGCCTGGAGTGCCGCAGTCACGGCCACAGAATAAACCGAAAAAACCCCGTCTCTGGCGGGGTTTTTTTATGCTTATCGAAAATAACGCTTGTCATTCTTCTACCACATCGGTATAACTATCCCCGTCGGTTTGTTACACAGACCTAAAGCAGTTTAGTAAAGCAGTCCAGATTGTTATCCATAGATACCCTTCGTTGTGACCCTTCCTTCATCGCTTAAAAATCTGTAACGCAATCCATCAAGCCGGAAGGCTCAATATATTTGTTAATAAGGTAATTTCTATGTCTGCTAAAATGACTGGTCTGGTAAAATGGTTCAACGCTGATAAAGGTTTCGGCTTCATCACTCCTGACGATGGCTCTAAAGACGTGTTCGTACACTTCTCTGCTATCCAGAACGATGGCTACAAATCTCTGGACGAAGGTCAGAAAGTGTCCTTCACCATCGAAAGCGGCGCTAAAGGCCCAGCAGCTGGTAACGTTGTAAGCCTGTAAGCTTCCAATCCAGTAGCACAAAATTCAAAAACCCGCCTTCTGGCGGGTTTTTTCGTTTCTATCGTTGCACCTGCGGATTCACACAGTTTATCTCCACCTTTCCGCTTAGGGCGGCGATAAGGTTATCGACCGCAGTGGCCGCCATGTTGTAGCGCGTCTCATGGGTTGCGGAACCGATGTGGGGCAGGGCGACGACGTTTGGCATTGCCAGCAGCGGGGAGTCCATCGGCAGCGGCTCCTGTTCAAACACGTCCAGACCTGCGGCATGGATCTCACCGTTCTGCAGGGCTTCAATCAGCGCCTTCTCATCCACCACCGGGCCACGACCCGCGTTGATGAAAATGGCGGATTTCTTCATTTTTTCAAATGCGGATTTGCCAATCAGATGACGCGTTTCGTCCGTCAGCGGCAGAACCAGACAAACAAAATCGGCTTCCTGCAGCAGAGTATCCAGCTCGCAGTAGCGGGCGTTGAAGCGTTCTTCGGCTTCACTGTGATGGCGACGCGCGTTATACAGAATCGGCATGTTAAAACCAAAATGCGCGCGCTGCGCCAGTGCCAGCCCAATGCGCCCCATGCCAACAATGCCCAGCGTTTTGCCGTTAACGTCCACGCCGAACCAGTCCGGTCCAATGCTTTTTGTCCATTCGCCCGCTTTCACGCGCTCGGCCACTTCCACCACGCGACGGGCCGTGGTGAGTACCAGCGCCATCAGCGTATCGGCCACGGTTTCCGTCAGGGCATGGGGGGTGTGCATCAGCAGGATCTTGCGGGCGTTCAGGGCATCCACATCGAAATTGTCGTAACCCACGGAAACGGTAGAGGTAGCACGAAGCTTCGGCATTTTCTCCAGCAGGGCGACATCCACTTTCTCGCTTGAACCCAGCAGGCCTTCGGCGCTGGCGAACGCTTCGGCGTGCTGCGCCACGGTTTCCGGGCTCAGGTTCTTCACCTGCGTGACGGTGAAGTATTCTTCAAGGCGTTTCTGCAGATCTTCCGGCAGTGCTTTGTACAAAATGACGGACGGCTTCATGCTAATCTCCGTTGATTTTTAAGGATTCAGGCGTGGCGTGCGCCGACAGGATGCTGTTGATTATTAGCAGGCTTAACAATCAGAGTAAGCCACACGGAGGCGAAAAGCGCCACCCCCATAAAGATGTACGATGCGGACGGACTGCCGGTGGCACCGTTCAGGTAGCCGACGAACCAGGAGCCGCAGAACGACCCCAGCGCACCCATACTGTTAATCAGCGCCATCGCGCCACCCGCGACGTTACGCGGCAGCATTTCCGGGATGATGGCAAAGAACGGACCGTACGGGGCATACATGGCGGCACCGGCGATCACCAGCAGGGTATAAGAGGCCCAGAAGTGATTTGCACCCACGGCCCACGAGCCGATAAAGGCAAAAGCAGCGATCAGCAGCAGCGGCCAGACAAACAATTTTCGGTTCTGCAGCTTGTCCGACGCCCAGGAGACGACGATCATGGCGATGGTCGCGGCCAGGTACGGTACGGAAGAGAGCCAGCCCACTTCTACCATCCCGAGGTTCTCGCCGCCGCTGCGGATAATCGACGGCAGCCACAGCACAAAGCCGTACACGCCAATGCTCCAGGTAAAGTACTGCGCGCAGAGCAGGATCACGTTGCGCGAGCGGAAGGCTTCACCGTAGTTGCGTACCGCCTTCAGGCCTTGCTGTTCTTTATCCAGCTGCGCCTGCAGCGCCGCTTTTTCGTCTTCGGAAAGCCATTTCGCCTGGGCAGGTTTATCTTTCACCAGCACCCACCAGCAGAATGCCCAGATCACTGCCGGCACCCCTTCGATAATAAACATCTCGCGCCAGCCGAAGGACTGGATCAGGTAGCCAGATACCACCGACATCCACAGTACCGTCACCGGGTTACCGAGGATCAGGAAGGTATTCGCGCGCGAGCGTTCAGATTTGGTAAACCAGTTGCTGATGTAGATCAGCATCGCCGGCATCACCGCCGCCTCAACGACGCCGAGGATAAAGCGAATGGCGGCCAGGGCAGGAATATTGTTCACCACGCCGGTCAGTGACGCGCAGGCGCCCCACAGGATCAGGCAGACGAAGATCAGCTTACGCACGCTGCGGCGTTCCGCATAAATCGCGCCGGGGATCTGGAAGAAGAAGTAGCCCAGGAAGAAAAGGGCTCCCAGCAGGGAGGAGATACCTTTGGTGATGCCAAGGTCCTCTGTGATCCCCGCCGCGGACGCGAAGCTGAAGTTGGCACGGTCAAGATACGCCAGGCTGTACGTGATAAACACGATTGGCATGATGTACCACCAGCGTTTTACTGCATTGGTCGAACTGTTCATAGGCTTGCCTCTGTTGTTGAGGTTGTTACCGCCGTTGTCTGTAGGGTACACGGTGGCTTGTTTTGCTGAGTGCGATTTATGCCCCTCACCCCGGCCCTCTCCCCAGAGGGGAGAGGGAGCAAGTCATTCCCTCGCCCCTCTGGGGAGAGGGTTAGGGTGAGGGGGATGTTTATTCGTTAAGCTCTGCTCGCGTGGGTAATCCTTCGCTGTCGCCCTGCGCCTGAATGGCCAGCGAGCCAATCTTGTTGCCCCGCGCTACGGCCTGCGGCAGCGTTTTGCCTTCCAGCAGGGCGCTAATCACGCCCACGGCAAAACCGTCGCCCGCGCCGACGGTGTCGACCACGTTCTCAACCTTGACCGCCGCGACCGCGCCCTGTTCGCCGTTGGCCGTCTTAAACCATGCGCCATCGGCGCCTGTCTTCAGCACCACCGCTTTTACCCCTTTATTCAGGTAGAAATCGGCAATGCCTTCCGGCGTGCTTTCGCCGGTCAGGATCATCCCTTCTTTCAGGCCCGGCAGAACCCAGTCCGCTCTGAACGCCAGACGGTTGAGCTTCTCGACCATTTCCTCTTCGCTTTTCCACAGCACCGGGCGCAGGTTCGGATCGAAAGAGATCGTTTTTCCCTGGGCTTTCAGAGTGGCTGCCGCGTGATCCAGCAGTTCATACGAGCTGGCGGATAGCGCTGCCGCCACGCCGCTCAGGTGCAGGTGGCGCGCGGAGGCGAAATAGTCGGCGTGGTAATCCGTCACTGAGAGGTGGCTTGCGGCCGATCCCTTACGGAAATACTCCACGATGGGATCGGTTCCATTTTCGACCTTGGATTTAAGCTGAAAGCCGGTAGGGAAGCGTGCATCAAGGGTGACGCCTGCGGCATCAATCCCCTCTTTTTTCAGCGAGTCGAGAACGAAATGGCCAAAGCTGTCGTCCCCCACGCGGCTGACCCAGCCCACATTCAGGCCGAGACGCGCCAGGCCGGTCGCGACGTTCAGCTCTGCGCCCGCCACGCGCTTGATAAAGTGCTCCACCGCGCTCAGCTCGCCCGTTTCAGTGGCGACAAACATCGCCATGGCCTCGCCGATGGTGATGACATCCAGCGTCTTGTGCATGGTTTACTCCTCGCGCAGCAGGTTGACGTAATGGCGGGTAACGGCGGTTAAATCCGTCCCTTCCAGCGGGAACTCGATACCGCGCGGGGCATCGGCAGGCAGCTGGCCGAGCAGATCCAGCCAGCGCGCATCAGCGTGGTCCGGCGCCACGGCGCGGAAGTTATCTTTATGCGGCACGGCGGCTTTCACGTGGATATAGCTCACCGCAGGGGCAAGGTGACGCGCGGCCTCTTCGGGGGAATCACCGACCCACAGCCAGTTGCCCATGTCGAAGGTCAGCGTGACGGGCAATGCCATTTCCCGACAGGCGGCCTGGAAGCGCTGCATCGGCGCGAGCTGTCCGCAGTCGGTCTGATCGTTCTCCACGACCAGCGCCATGCCGCTTGCGTTCAGCAGGGTACGCAGGGCGTCGAGAGGCTGCGCGTCGCGGAAATGGCCCAGGGAAACCTTCAGCCACAGGGCGTTCAGGGTGCTGGCCTCAGAGAGATAGCGGGTCAGATCCGGGTTGAGGGTGCCGTCGGGCATAAACAGGGCGGCGGGGGCGGAGTAGCACGCCAGCAGGCCGAGCAGCTCAATGGATTCTCCCAGCGCAGGCAGCGTCAGCAGCTCTTCGCTGCTGAACAGTTCCCGGCGGATCTCCACGCCGTCTGCCCCTGCGCCTGCAATAACGGGAAGCATCGCCCGCTGACCGCCTGCCTGTCGCACCTGTTCCGCACCGTACGCGGCGGTGACCACCATAATTTTCCTGCCCATCTTCGGACTCCATCGCAACATATCAATACTATTACGCTAGATGGAACCGGTTCCAAAGAAAAGGTCAGGATGTTGAATTTATGATCGGTATCACAAGGGAAAATTAACGCGCCGTGGAGCCGCGAACGATCAGCTCGCCGGAGAAGACCTGCTCGCGAACGGCATCGCTGGTGCCTTCAATACGACGAACCACTTGTTCAACAGCAGCATAGCCAATCTGCCAGGTGGGCTGTTTGAGGGTCGTAATGCCGACGCCCGCCAGTTCCGCCCACTCCAGTTCATCAAACCCCAGCAGACCGATATCGCTGCCCCAGTGCAGGCCAATGCGCTTGAGCGAGCGGGCGACCTGAAGCGTCAGCGCCCCGTTTGCGGAGATAACGGCTTTGCGCATCCCGCGATGGCGCGTGTGGAACTGGCGCAGGGTGTTGTCGAGCTGGTCGGCTTCGTGAAGCGGCGTTTCGGCATTTTCGGCGATCACGCCGGGATATCGCTCCAGCGTGGTGCGAAATGCGCTCAGGCGCTCGCGACGGGTATTGACCATCCCTAACGGTTCACTCAGAAACAGAATCGCCTCGAAGCCCTGTTCGATCAGATGTTCGGTGGCGGTAGTAGCGGCCTGGGTGTTATCCAGCCCGACCACATCGCAGGCAAATTCCGGGATTTTACGGTCGATGAGGACCATGGGCAGGGAGGATTGCTGCAGGCGATTTAAACCCTCTTCCCGCATGCCCACCGCGTTAACCACAATCCCTTCGACCTGGTAGCTGCGCAGCAGATCGAGGTAATGCAGCTCCTGGTCGACTTCGTTGTTGGTATTACAGACCAGCGGCGTGAAGCCCTTCTCGCGACAGGCGGCTTCAATACCGCTGAGGACGTTAACGGAATAGGGGTTGGTGATATCGGCGATGATAAGCCCGATAAGGCGGGTGCGGCCGCGTTTGAGCCCGCGCGCCATGAGGCTGGGACGGTAGTCGAGATCGGCAATGGCCTGTTCAATACGCGCCAGCAATGCGTCGGACAGCAGGTGTTTCTCGCCGTTAAGGTAGCGCGAAATGCTGGTTTTACCGGTTTTAGCGGCTTTCGCCACGTCGCTAATGGTGGCCCGGGCTGGTTTGCTCATCGCTGATTTCCCTGAATTTAGTGAGAATACCTTAACGGGAAAATCAGACGAATCAAGTAATTTGCCCGGTGGCGCTGCGCTTACCGGAGGGTGCGGTCTGGTGCCCTCACCCCAACCCTCTCCCACGGGATAGGGTGCAACCACTAAAAACGGCAACGAGCGTTGCCGTTTTGCTTTTACCTACTGAATTGGGCTTAACGTAATCTCAACGCGGCGGTTCTGCGCTTTGCCTTCCGCCGTGCTATTGCTGGCGATAGGGTTGGCAGGGCCCATGCCGCTGGTGCGGATGCGGTTGGCTTCAACGCCCTGGGTGATCAGCGAGCTGGCTACGGCATCGGCGCGCTGCTGGGACAGACGCATGTTCAGATCCTGGCTGCCGGTGCTGTCGGTGTAGCCCATCACGTTCACGGCGGTCTTGTTGTACTCTTTCAGCACCATCGCCACGCCGGTGAGCGTGTTCGCGCCCGCGGGTTTCAGCGTTGCGCTGCTGCTGTCGAAGGTCACGTTGTTCGGCATATTCAGGATGATGTTATCGCCGCTGCGCGTCACGCTCACGCCGGTTCCCTTCATTTTGTCGCGCAGCTTCGCTTCCTGCACGTCCATGTAATAGCCAACGCCGCCGCCCAGTGCCGCGCCCGCCGCTGCGCCAATCAGCGCGCCTTTACCGCGGTCTTTCTTGGAGGAGGAGAGCGCCCCCACGCCTGCGCCGACCAGCGAGCCGATACCCGCGCCAATGCCGGATTTACCCGCTTCACGCTCACCGGTGTAAGGGTTAGTTGTGCAGCCAGAAACAGCCAGTGCACCGCTCACCAGAGCGGCAATAACGAGTACGCGTTTTTTCATCTTCTTTCCTTAATCCTTTTTATTCTTTGCCACGGCGAGCGTGGCAGTTGATTATGACGTCCAGATACGGAGAAAATTCCGGGTATAACTCTGAAATTTGTGACAAACCATAAACTGCCTCAGAAAGAAGGCCGTAAACCTGCACGCAACCAGGAGCGCACGCTTGAGCACCTCAACGAAAACCATTCTGACCGCCGCCCACTGGGGGCCGATGCTGGTCGAAACCGATGGCGAAAATGTTCTGTCGTCCCGCGGGGCACTGCCAACCCAACATCCCAACTCGTTACAGACCGTCGTTCGCGATCAGGTGCATAGCAAAACGCGCGTGCGCTGGCCGATGGTGCGTAAAGGTTTTCTGGCCTCGCCGGATAAGCCACAGGGGATCCGCGGTCAGGATGAGTTTGTTCGCGTGAGCTGGGATGACGCGCTGGCGCTGATCCACGCCCAGCATAAGCGCATTCGCGACAGCTACGGTCCGTCGTCCATTTTTGCCGGCTCCTACGGCTGGCGTTCTAACGGCGTGCTGCACAAGGCCTCGACGCTGCTGCAGCGCTACATGAGCCTGGCGGGAGGCTATACCGGCCATCTCGGGGATTACTCCACCGGCGCGGCGCAGGCGATCATGCCGTACGTCGTAGGGGGGAACGAAGTGTACCAGCAGCAGACCAGCTGGCCGCTGGTGCTGGCGCATACCGACGTGGTAGTGCTCTGGAGCGCCAACCCGCTCAATACGCTGAAAATTGCCTGGAATGCCAGCGACGAGCAGGGGATTGGGTATTTCGACGCGCTGCGCAAAAGCGGCAAGCGCATCATCTGCATTGACCCAATGCGCTCTGAAACTATGGATTTCTTCGGCGACAGCGCCGAGTGGATTGCCCCCCATATGGGCACCGACGTGGCGATGATGCTGGGGATCGCCCATACGCTGGTAGAAAACGGCTGGCACGATGTTGAATTCCTGACGCGCTGTACCACCGGCTTCGATAAATTCGCCGACTACCTGACGGGCCAATCCGATGGGGTGGCGAAAACGGCAGCGTGGGCGGCAGATATTTGCGGCGTACCTGCGGAGAAAATCCGCGAACTGGCGGCGTTGTTCCATAAAAATACCACGATGTTAATGTCCGGCTGGGGAATGCAGCGTCAGCAGTTTGGCGAGCAAAAACACTGGATGCTGGTAACGCTTGCCGCAATGCTTGGGCAGATCGGCACGCCGGGCGGAGGTTTTGGTCTCTCCTATCACTTTGCAAACGGCGGTAACCCGACGCGTAAAGCGGCGGTGCTGGCGTCTCTGCAAGGCTCGGTGCAGGGCGGCGTCGATGCCGTGGATAAAATACCGGTGGCGCGTATTGTTGAAGCCCTGGAAAACCCGGGCGGTTTCTATCAGCACAACGGTCTGGACCGCCACTTCCCGGACATTAAATTTGTCTGGTGGGCGGGCGGGTCGAACTTCACGCACCATCAGGATACCAACCGCCTGATCCGCGCCTGGCAGAAGCCGGAGCTGGTGGTGATTTCCGAGTGCTTCTGGACCGGCTCGGCTAAGCATGCAGATATTGTCCTGCCAGCGACCACCTCGTTTGAGCGTAACGATCTCACTATGACCGGCGACTACAGCAACCAGCATATGGTCCCGATGAAGCGCGTAGTGGCCCCGCGAGACGAAGCGCGTGATGATTTTGACGTGTTTGCTGAACTGAGCGAGCTGTGGGAAGCGGGCGGTCGCGAGCGTTTTACCGAAGGGAAAAGCGATCTGCAATGGCTGGAAACCTTCTACCAGATTGCCGGCCAGCGCGGCGCGGCGCAGGGCGTGACGCTTCCGCCATTTGCCGAATTCTGGGAAGCGAACCAGATCGTCGAGATGCCGGAGAGCGAACAGAACGCGAAGTTTGTCCGTTTTGCCGATTTCCGCCGCGACCCGGAGAGCCACCCGCTGAAAACCGAGAGCGGAAAGATCGTGATCTATAGCGAGCGCATCGCCAGCTTTGGCTATGCTGATTGCCCGCCACACCCTATGTGGCTCGAGCCGGACGAGTGGCACGGCAACGCCCAGCCGGAACAGCTGCAGGTGTTGTCTGCGCATCCCGCGCACCGTCTGCACAGCCAGCTTAACTATACGTCTCTGCGCGAGCAGTATGCGGTCGCCGGGCGAGAGCCGGTCACGCTGAATACCCTCGATGCGAAAGCCCGGGGGATCGCGGACGGCGACGTGGTGCGCGTCTGGAACTCGCGCGGGCAGGTGCTGGCAGGGGCGGTGGTGAGCGACGGAATTAAACCGGGCGTGATCTGCATTCATCAGGGCGCATGGCCCGACCTTGAGCCCGCCGAGGGAGGGATCTGTAAAAACGGGGCGGTTAACGTGCTGACCAAAGATCTCCCCAGCTCGAAGCTGGGGAACGGTTGCGCAGGGAACACGGCGCTGGCCTGGGTAGAAAAATATCAGGGACCCGAGCTTACCTTAACGGCGTTTGATCCGCCTGCCAGCTCATGATCCACGTCGGGTGCTGGGTATCATCCTGCCAGGCGCTGTCTTCAATGCGAAAGCCCTGAGCATGGTAGAAATTCACCGCCCGCACATTTTTCTGATATACCTCCAGGGTTAAATGCGGGAAGCGCTGCTGAACATGGTTCAGCAGCGCGCGCCCGATGCCTTTCCCGATGCATGACGGTGCGACAAACAGCGCGCCGACAAACTGAGACTGCATCACGCTGATAAATCCGTATGGCTCGCCATCCTGTTCCCAGACCCAGGTTTCCGCCGACGGCAGGTAAACGTCCCGCACCATGGCCTCGTTCTCTTTCCAGTAACCCGGCTCGATAAACGGATGCGCTTCCGTGGTGCTTTCAAGCCAGAGGCTCAGAAGCGGCGCGGTATTCTCACTTTGCCATTTGCGGATCATGATGGCCTCCCGGATGACAGAAGCAGCCGGTAACGTGGTCGTTGACCAGGCCACAGGCCTGCATAAAGGCGTAGCAGATGGTGGAACCGACAAACTTAAAGCCGCGTTTTTTCAGGGCCTTCGAGAGCGCATCCGAGGCCGGGGTAGAGGCCGGGATTTCCGCGAGCGTGGCGGCTTGGGTGACCTGCGGATCGTTGTTCACAAACGTCCAGACAAAATCTGAGAACGATTCGCCGTTTTGTTCCATCGCCAGGTAAGCGCGTGCGTTACCGATGATGGCCTGGATCTTACCGCGATGGCGGATGATGCCGGCGTCCAGCACCAGGCGTTCCACATCCTCATCGGTCATCGCGGCGACGGCGACAGGATCGAACTGGTGAAAGGCGTTGCGGTAGTTTTCGCGTTTCTTTAGTACCGTAATCCATGATAACCCCGCCTGCTGGCCCTCCAGACAGATCATCTCAAAGAGTTTTTTGCCATCCGTTTCCGGTACGCCCCATTCCCGATCGTGATAATCGATATAAAGCTGATCCTGGCTCACCCAACCGCAACGTTCCATCCGTCATCTCCCTTATTGATACTAATTTCGCAAAATTTTCATTCTGACTGGCTTGACGTGTTTACTATAAAGACAATAGTTAATACAAGGGCTATAAGCTCTTCCTGAATAACGACAAATATCGCCGAATTCGGCTCTCTCTGGGGTCGCGTTGATGATGATAAAAAAAATCAGTGGTCGCCATGCTGCTTCTGGCCTGGTGGGAATTTCAGCCTGCCTGTTCTTTTGTAATACAGCGTCTGCCTGGCAACAGGAATATATCGTTTCAGACGCCCAAAATAATACGGCGGAACGCTATACATGGGACGCGGATCACCAACCGCGTTATGAGGATATTCTTGCTGAGCGTATTCAGTCTTCGCAAAACGCGCCGGGTCTTGCCCTGAATATACCGTCTGGCAGCACGACGGAGGGGGCGATGAGCGTGGGCTGGAATTTTCCGGTTTCAGCGCGTATCACCACCGGTCCGGTAGTGGCGTGGCGGTACGACGGCACGGCTCCCATGATGATCAACGAGTTTGGTGATAGCGCGTCGACGCAGGCACTCTCCGACCCGCTCTGGCATGCCAGCGTCAGCACGCTGGGGTGGCGCGTGAATACCCAGTACGGCGATCTCCGTCCGTGGGCGCAGATTAGCTATAACCAGCAGTTTGGTGAAAACCAGTGGAAATCGCAGTTTGGCATGCCGCAAACGCCAGCCCCTGCCCAAAACGGTAGCTGGATGGACGTCACCGTGGGAACGGATATTCCATTTAATACGCACGTGGCGGCCTATGCGTCGCTGGCTCAGGGGGAGCACACCACCACCGGTGAGGAGTTTTTATACACCCTCGGCGTTAGCGCAAATTTCTAGAGTTGTTACTTTTTTAAACGTTACGATAACATCTCAAATACAACAACCACGGGCTTTACAGCGATAGCGGGTACTAACACGCTGTCACTTTATTCCCGGGCCAGGCCATTCATTCCCGATTCCAGGCATTTCATTCCGTTCCGCCTGCATTTCATGCCGTTTTACCCCAGGCGTATTAAGGTTTTGTTTATCGTTGTCCTCAGCGAACTTCCTTAATTTCTCTTGCAGGACAACTGCCATGAACACATCAACTTATAACCGCACGCGCTGGCTCACGCTCTTTGGCACCATTGTCACCCAGTTTGCGCTGGGGTCGGTCTATACCTGGAGCCTGTTTAACAGCGCGCTTTCCGATAAACTCGGCGCACCGGTCAGCCAGGTTGCGTTCTCCTTTGGTCTGCTGAGCCTGGGTCTGGCGATTTCGTCTTCCGTCGCGGGCAAGCTGCAGGAGCGTTTTGGGGTGAAGCGTGTGACCATGGCGTCCGGCATTCTGCTGGGTTTAGGCTTTTTCCTGACTGCGCATTCCAGCAACCTGATGATGCTGTGGCTGAGCGCCGGCGTGCTGGTGGGTCTGGCCGATGGCGCAGGTTACCTGCTGACCCTGTCGAACTGCGTGAAGTGGTTCCCGGAGCGTAAAGGCCTCATCTCCGCATTCGCCATCGGCTCCTATGGCCTGGGCAGCCTCGGGTTCAAATTTATCGACTCCCATCTGCTGGCGTCCGTTGGCCTCGAAAACACCTTTATGATCTGGGGCGCAATCGTGCTGGTGATGATTCTGTTCGGCGCCACGCTGATGACCGATGCGTCGCAGCAGGAGGTCAAATACGTTAACGGCGTGGTGGAGAACGACTTCACTCTCGCGCAGTCCATGCGTAAACCGCAGTACTGGATGCTGGCGGTGATGTTCCTGACGGCCTGCATGAGCGGACTTTATGTCATCGGTGTGGCGAAGGATATCGCACAGGGGATGGTGAAGCTGGATGCGGCTACGGCGGCGAATGCGGTGACGGTCATCTCCATTGCCAACCTCTCCGGTCGTCTGGTGCTCGGCATTCTGTCTGACAAAATTGCCCGCATCCGTGTGATTACGATTGGGCAGGTGGTTTCGCTGGTCGGCATGGCGGCGCTGCTGTTCGCTCCGCTGAATGAAGCCACCTTCTTTGCGGCGATTGCCTGCGTGGCCTTTAACTTCGGCGGCACGATTACCGTCTTCCCGTCACTGGTAAGCGAGTTCTTTGGCCTGAACAATCTGGCGAAAAACTACGGCGTTATCTATCTTGGCTTCGGGATCGGCAGCATCTGCGGCTCGCTGATAGCCTCTCTGTTCGGCGGGTTCTACGTGACCTTCTGCGTCATATTTGCCCTGCTGATTATCTCGCTGGCGCTCTCGACCACGATTCGCCAGCCGCAGCGTGAAGTATTCAAAGAAGCGCACGCGTAAGCAGTATGAAAGAGGCCTCTGTGGCCTCTTTTTTCTTTATGCGAGACGCTTCCCGTCTCGATATTTTGTAAAAATTTATACCGATCACACTCTCTGCTGCCACTTTTCTCTCCCGCTGTGGTCTACTTATCGCGCTTGTAGACGTTTCTAATAACGCTTCCTTACGCATTTACGTACTCTGTCCGCTTTCTCTTTGAGATTCGTCGGGTTTTTATACCCCTTCCCCCAGGGTTGTTTGCATGAAATACATTAGGTCTCTTACCCAGCAAAGATTGTGTCTGATGCTGGCTGTCTATATCGGATTATTTCTGAATGGCGCGGTACTGTTCAGAAGAGTGGAAGGTTATTTTGAACACCTTACCGTGAGTAATGGTATTTTTGCCGCCATTGAAGTGTTCGGCTCCGTCCTCGCTACCTTCTTCCTCTTACGCCTGCTGTCCCTTTTTGGCCGACGTACCTGGCAAATTTTGGCCTCGCTGGTGGTGATTATTTCCGCCGCCGCAAGCTATTACATGACCTTTATGAACGTGGTCATTGGGTACGGTATCGTTGCCTCGGTGATGACCACGGATATCGATCTCTCGAAAGAGGTGGTAGGGAAAGGCTTTATCGTCTGGACAGTTTTAACCTGTCTGATACCGCTGTTCTTTATCTGGAACAATACGTGCCGCTATACACTGTTACGCCAGCTGCGCACGCGTGGACAGCGGATCCGCAATATCGTCGTTGTCCTGCTGGCCGGACTGCTGGTATGGGCGCCAATCCGCCTGATGGAAACGCAGCAAAAACGCGTCGAAAAAGCGACGGGCGTGGATATGCCAAGCTATGGCGGCGTGGTGGCAAACTCCTATTTGCCGTCTAACTGGCTGTCAGCGTTAGGTTTGTATGCCTGGGCGCAGGCGGACGAATCCAGTGATGTGAAATCGCTGATCAATCCAACGAAAAAATTCACCTACCAGCCGCCAGCCGACGGGATTGATGATACGTACGTCGTCTTCGTCATCGGCGAAACGACGCGCTGGGATCATATGGGTATTCTCGGCTATAACCGGGACACCACGCCAAAGCTGGCGCAGGAGAAAAACCTGGTGGCTTACCGTGGCTACTCCTGCGATACCGCAACCAAGCTCTCGCTGCGCTGTATGTTTGTGCGTGAAGGCGGTGCAAGCGATAACCCGCAACGCACGCTGAAAGAGCAGAACGTGTTTGCCGTGCTGAAGCAGCTTGGGTTTAGCTCTGACCTGTTCGCGATGCAAAGTGAGATGTGGTTCTACACCAACACCCTTGCAGATAACATCGCGTACCGCGAGCAGATTGGCGCCGAGCCGCGTAACCGCGGTAAAAACGTCGACGACATGCTGCTGCTGGAAGAGATGTCGCAGTCCCTCAAGAACCATCCGCAGGGTAAGCATCTGGTTATTCTGCATACCAAAGGGTCGCATTACAGCTATTACCAGCGCTACACGCGTGATTTTGCGAAGTGGCAGCCTGAGTGCGTGGGCATTAATAAAGACTGCAGCAAGCAGGAGCTGATCAACGCCTACGATAACTCGGTGCTGTACGTGGATACCTTCCTGAGCCGGGTGATCGACCAGCTGCGCGATAAAAAAGCGATTGTGATTTACGCAGCAGACCACGGTGAATCCATCAATGAGAAAGAGCACCTGCACGGTACGCCGCGCAAGCTGGCACCGCCGGAGCAGTTCCGCGTGCCGATGATCATGTGGATGTCGGATAAGTATCTTGAAAATCCGGAGAAGGCGAAGATGTTTGCTCAGCTGAAAAAAGAGGCGGAGATGAAGGTGCCGCGCCGTCACGTTGAGCTGTACGACACCATTATGGGTTGTCTCGGCTATACCTCACCGAATGGTGGGATTAACGAAAACAACAACTGGTGTAAACTCCCTGATAACAGCGTAAAAGCCGCGCAGTAGCTGCCCTGGCGAGAATATCGCCAGTTGAATGGCTTTTTGAAAATAAGGGATTGACGGGGGCGCACCTCAGCAGTAAGATGCGCTCCGCATTCGGCGAGTAGCGCAGCTTGGTAGCGCAACTGGTTTGGGACCAGTGGGTCGGAGGTTCGAATCCTCTCTCGCCGACCACATTCTGAAAAGGGCTAACCGCAAGGTTAGCCCTTTTTGCATTATGATCTTATCCCGTCAGAGTATCCAAAACGCCCCTTAGGCCTGCTTCTCCCTGCCTGTTAACGATTTTGTGACATAATCCATTGTATTTTTTTATATATAGATTGATCTTTTTTCGCGTTGCTTATGGATAACCTCAGCATTTTTCGCTGTGCGTTTTAACGTTCGCGGTATTTAGTGCTCAGATAATCACCATTCTGCAAGAAAATTTACCCATTCTGAATAAAAGTTAATCACTGATTGTTGCGAAATATGAAGAGACTTGTGCTGCAAGATAGCGAGTAGCATAAATTTCCCTGCTGAAAACTGGCATGCATAGTTTTTTTAATCTTTGTTTGCGGTTTCTCACACTCAGCGTAAATCCCCGTCACCTGTATTGACGTTTTCACATTCTGTTGACAGATTGTAGGGCATGAGGGGCATTTCAGGGACGATCTGCGCTGCAACTCAAACGCTCTTCTGAAAGGATTCTCCATCCCTTTAAAGCCTTCGGGCATCACCGACCGGACCGGGTAAAAAATAAATAAAGGTCTGGCGGCGTAACACAACAAAGCAAAACATCACATTGGAGCAGAATAATGAGTATTTCCTTGAAGAAGTCAGGGATGCTGAAGCTTGGTCTGAGCCTGGTGGCTATGACCGTGGCAGCAAGCGTACAGGCAAAAACCCTGGTTTACTGTTCTGAAGGCTCGCCGGAAGGCTTTAACCCACAGCTCTTTACCTCTGGTACGACTTACGACGCAAGCTCTGTACCGATCTATAACCGTCTGGTTGAATTCAAAACCGGTACCACGGAAGTGATTCCGGGTCTGGCCGAGAAGTGGGACGTCAGCGAAGACGGTAAAACCTATACCTTCCACCTGCGCCAGGGCGTGAAGTGGCAGGACAGCAAAGAATTCAAACCAACGCGCGACTTTAACGCCGACGACGTTGTGTTCTCCTTCGACCGTCAGAAAAACGCTCAGAACCCGTACCACAAAGTGTCTGGCGGCAGCTATGAATACTTCGAAGGGATGGGTCTGCCAGACCTGATCGCTGAAGTGAAAAAAGTGGACGATAAAACGGTTCAGTTCGTACTGACGCGTCCGGAAGCGCCATTCCTGGCTGACCTGGCCATGGACTTCGCTTCAATTCTGTCCAAAGAGTACGCGGACAACATGCTGAAAGCCGGTACACCGGAAAAAGTTGACCTGAACCCAATCGGTACCGGTCCATTCCAGCTGCTGCAGTACCAGAAAGACTCCCGCATTCTGTATAAAGCGTTCGAAGGCTTCTGGGGCACCAAGCCGCAGATCGACCGTCTGGTCTTCTCCATCACGCCTGATGCGTCAGTACGTTATGCAAAACTGCAGAAAAACGAATGCCAGGTAATGCCGTACCCGAACCCGGCTGATATCGCCCGCATGAAGCAGGACAAGAACATCAACCTGCTGGAGCAGGCTGGCCTGAACGTGGGCTATCTCTCCTTCAACACCGAGAAGAAACCGTTTGATGACGTGAAAGTACGTCAGGCGCTGACCTACGCGGTGAACAAAGAAGCGATTATCAAGGCGGTTTACCAGGGCGCTGGCGTTGCTGCCAAAAACCTGATCCCACCAACCATGTGGGGTTATAACGACGACGTTAAAGACTACACCTACGATCCTGAGAAAGCGAAAGCGCTGCTGAAAGAAGCGGGCCAGGATAAAGGCTTTACCGTTGAGCTGTGGGCGATGCCGGTACAGCGTCCGTACAACCCGAACGCACGCCGTATGGCGGAAATGGTTCAGGCTGACTGGGCTAAAGTTGGCGTTCAGGCCAAGATTGTGACCTACGAGTGGGGCGAGTACCTGAAGCGCGCCAAAGCGGGTGAGCACCAGGCGGTAATGATGGGCTGGACCGGTGATAACGGGGATCCGGACAACTTCTTCGCCACCCTGTTCAGCTGCGCGGCGGCGAAAGACGGTTCTAACTACTCTCGCTGGTGCTACAAGCCGTTTGAAGACCTGATCCAGCCGGCGCGTGCGACCGACGATCACAACAAACGTATTGAACTGTACAAGCAGGCTCAGGTTGTTATGCACGATCAGGCTCCGGCGCTGATTGTTGCTCACTCCACCGTGTACGAGCCAGTGCGTAAAGAAGTGAAGGGCTACGTGGTTGATCCACTGGGCAAACACCACTTCGAAAACGTATCTGTTGAATAATAAGTAGGGTGTTCTCCCTCTCCCTCTGGGAGAGGGCAGGGGTGAGGGGATGCATGCACGCCCTTCACCCTAACCCTCTCCCGCCAGGAGAGGGAATTTACATTTGTGAGCAATACAGACGTCACGCCACTGGTCGTGCGTCATCAGAGAGAATCCGGGTTATGTTGCAGTTCATCCTCCGACGTCTGGGACTTGTTATCCCCACGTTTATCGGTATCACCCTTCTCACTTTTGCCTTCGTCCATATGATCCCCGGCGACCCGGTAATGATTATGGCGGGCGAGCGTGGTATTTCCCCTGAGCGCCATGCACAGCTGCTGGCGGAACTCGGTCTCGATAAGCCGATGTGGCAGCAGTACCTCCACTATATATGGGGCGTGTTGCACGGTGATTTAGGGATTTCGCTGAAAAGCCGTCTTCCGGTGTGGGACGAGTTCGTGCCGCGTTTTAAAGCGACGCTGGAGCTTGGCGTCTGCGCCATGATTTTCGCCACTGCGGTGGGTATTCCTGTTGGGGTACTGGCTGCCGTCAAGCGTGGCTCTATTTTTGACCACACCGCCGTGGGCCTGGCGCTGACCGGCTACTCCATGCCTATCTTCTGGTGGGGCATGATGCTGATCATGCTGGTATCGGTGCAGCTTAACCTGACACCGGTCTCCGGGCGCGTCAGCGATATGGTCTTCCTTGATGACTCCAACCCGCTCACCGGATTTATGCTGATCGATACGGCTATCTGGGGCGAAGAGGGCAACTTCATTGATGCCGTGGCGCACATGATCCTGCCTGCCATGGTGCTGGGCACTATTCCTCTGGCGGTGATCGTGCGAATGACCCGTTCATCGATGCTGGAAGTGCTGGGTGAGGATTATATCCGCACCGCGCGCGCAAAGGGCCTGACGCGTATGCGCGTCATCATCGTCCATGCGCTGCGTAATGCCATGCTGCCGGTGGTGACCGTTATCGGCCTCCAGGTGGGTACGTTGCTGGCGGGGGCGATCCTGACCGAAACCATCTTCTCCTGGCCGGGCCTTGGACGCTGGCTGATTGACGCGCTGCAACGCCGTGACTATCCGGTTGTGCAGGGCGGTGTACTGCTGGTCGCGACGATGATTATCCTCGTCAACCTGCTGGTCGATTTGCTGTACGGCGTGGTGAACCCGCGTATTCGTCATAAGAAGTAAGGGACCATCATGTCACAAGTCACTCAAAATAAAGTGGTCGCTGCACCGGTTCCTATGACGCCGCTGCAGGAATTCTGGCACTACTTCAAGCGCAATAAAGGCGCGGTGGTAGGGCTGGTGTATGTCGTAATCATGATCCTGATTGCGGTGTTTGCGAACTTCCTCGCACCGTATAACCCGGCGGACCAGTTCCGCGATGCGCTGCTCGCGCCGCCTGCGTGGCAGGATGGCGGTAGCCTGACGCACCTGCTGGGTACCGATGACGTGGGTCGCGACGTGCTGTCGCGTCTGATGTACGGCGCGCGCCTGTCGCTGCTGGTCGGCTGTCTCGTTGTTGTGCTGTCGCTGATCATGGGCGTTGTACTCGGCCTGGTTGCCGGTTACTTCGGCGGCATCGTTGATAACATCATCATGCGTATCGTCGATATCATGCTGGCGTTGCCAAGCCTGCTGCTGGCGCTGGTTCTGGTGGCGATCTTCGGCCCGTCGATAGGCAATGCCGCGCTGGCGTTGACCTTCGTGGCGCTCCCTCACTACGTGCGTTTAACCCGTGCGGCGGTACTGGTGGAAGTGAACCGCGATTACGTCACGGCCTCTCGCGTGGCGGGTGCCGGTGCGATGCGCCAGATGTTCGTGAATATCTTCCCTAACTGCCTGGCGCCGCTGATTGTTCAGGCGTCGCTCGGTTTCTCTAACGCCATTCTTGATATGGCCGCTCTTGGCTTCCTGGGCATGGGTGCGCAGCCGCCAACACCGGAGTGGGGCACCATGCTCTCCGACGTGTTGCAGTTCGCACAAAGCGCCTGGTGGGTTGTCACCTTCCCGGGTCTGGCAATTCTGCTGACGGTGCTGGCATTTAACCTGATGGGTGATGGCCTGCGTGATGCGCTTGATCCCAAACTGAAGCAGTAAGAGGCACGAGATGGCGTTATTAAATGTAGATAAATTATCGGTGCACTTCGGCGACGAAGGCACCCCGTTTCGCGCCGTGGACCGCATCAGCTACAGCGTAAATCAGGGCGAAGTGGTTGGCATTGTCGGGGAGTCCGGTTCCGGTAAGTCAGTGAGCTCACTGGCGATCATGGGGCTGATTGATTACCCGGGCCGCGTGATGGCGGAAAACCTGCAGTTCAACGGTCAGGATCTGAAGCGCATTTCTGAAAAACAGCGCCGCCAGCTGGTGGGCGCCGAAGTGGCGATGATTTTTCAGGATCCCATGACCAGCCTGAACCCTTGCTATACCGTTGGTTTCCAGATTATGGAAGCGATTAAGGTGCATCAGGGCGGGAATAAGAAAACCCGTCGTCAGCGCGCGATCGACCTGCTGAACCAGGTGGGTATTCCTGACCCGGCATCACGTCTGGACGTTTACCCGCACCAGCTCTCCGGTGGGATGAGCCAGCGCGTGATGATCGCGATGGCGATTGCCTGTCGACCAAAACTGCTGATTGCGGATGAACCTACGACGGCGCTGGATGTGACCATTCAGGCGCAAATCATCGAACTGCTGCTGGAGCTGCAGCAGAAAGAGAATATGGCGCTGGTGCTGATTACGCACGATCTGGCGCTGGTGGCCGAAGCCGCGCACAAAATCATCGTGATGTACGCCGGTCAGGTGGTCGAGACCGGGAATTCACACGATATATTCCGCGCGCCGCGTCATCCGTATACCCAGGCGCTTTTACGCGCGCTGCCGGAGTTTGCTCAGGACAAAGCGCGTCTGGCGTCGCTGCCGGGTGTGGTACCGGGTAAATATGACCGTCCGCAGGGCTGTCTGCTCAATCCGCGCTGCCCGTATGCGACGGACAAATGCCGGGCAGAAGAGCCAGAGCTTAACCAGCTTGCTGACGGCCGTCAGTCGAAATGCCACTACCCACTCGATGATGCCGGGAGGCCAACACTATGAGTACGCAACAGGCCACCAAGCAACAACCGCTGTTGCAGGCCATCGATCTGAAAAAATACTACCCGGTGAAGAAGGGGCTGTTTGCCCCTGAACGCCTGGTGAAAGCGCTGGACGGCGTCTCTTTTAACCTCGAACGCGGTAAAACGCTGGCGGTGGTGGGGGAGTCAGGCTGCGGCAAATCCACGCTGGGCCGTCTGCTGACGATGATTGAAGTGCCGACCGGCGGGGAGCTCTATTATCAGGGGCAGGATCTGCTCAAGCACGATCCGCAGGCGCAGAAGCTGCGTCGCCAGAAAATCCAGATTGTGTTCCAGAACCCGTATGGTTCTTTGAACCCGCGTAAAAAAGTCGGGCAGATTCTGGAAGAGCCGCTGCTGATCAACAGTAATCTGAGCAAAGAGCAGCGCCGTGAAAAAGCGCTGGCGATGATGGCGAAGGTCGGCCTCAAAACCGAGCATTACGATCGCTATCCGCACATGTTCTCCGGCGGCCAGCGTCAGCGTATCGCTATCGCCCGCGGGCTAATGCTCGATCCGGACGTGGTGATTGCCGATGAGCCGGTCTCCGCGCTCGACGTATCCGTGCGTGCGCAGGTGCTGAACCTGATGATGGATCTCCAGCAGGAGCTGGGGCTCTCTTACGTGTTCATCTCCCACGACCTGTCGGTGGTTGAGCATATTGCCGATGAAGTGATGGTGATGTACCTGGGGCGCTGCGTGGAGAAGGGGACCAAAGACCAGATCTTTAATAACCCTCGTCACCCGTATACCCAGGCGCTGCTGTCTGCGACGCCGCGTCTGAACCCGGACGATCGTCGTGAGCGTATTAAGCTGACGGGGGAACTGCCAAGCCCGCTGAATCCGCCTCCGGGATGTGCATTCAACGCCCGCTGCAGTCGCCGCTTCGGTCCGTGCACCCAGCTCCAGCCGCAGCTGAAGGATTATGGCGGCCAGCTGGTTGCCTGCTTCGCGGTCGATCAGGATGAAAATGGCGAGAAGCCACAGGCATAACGAAAAAAACCGGCGCTAAGCCGGTTTTTTTTATGTCTGCTTGATTATTTCCGCAGGCGAATCTGGTCGACGGCGTGCTTCTCGCTCTTGGTGAGGATCAGGCTTGCACGCTCGCGCGTCGGCAGGATGTTCTCTTTGAGGTTCACGTAGTTGATCTCATTCCACAGCCCCGTCGCCACGTTGATCGCTTCTTCTTCAGAAAGCTGGGCATAGTGGTGGAAATAGGAATCCGGGTCAGTGAACGCCCCCTCGCGGAACTTCAGGAAGCGGTTGATGTACCAGTTTTGCAGCAGGTCTTCCGGCGCATCGACATAAATAGAGAAATCGACGAAGTCCGAGACGAATACGTGATGCGGATCGTGAGGATAGTCCATCCCGCTTTGCAGCACGTTCAGACCTTCCAGAATCAGGATGTCCGGCTGGACCACGGTTTTATCCCCACCCGGGATGCGATCGTAGATCAGGTGTGAATAGACTGGCGCAGTCACGTGCGGCACGCCGGATTTCAGGTCAGAGACAAATTTCACCAGACGGTGCATATCATAAGAAAGCGGGAAACCTTTCTTCTTCATCAGCCCACGTTCTTTTAACACCTCGTTCGGGTGCAGGAAGCCGTCGGTGGTGATCAGCTCCACGCTGCGGTGTTCCGGCCAGCGGCTCAACAGCGCCTGCAGGACGCGCGCGGTGGTACTTTTACCCACGGCCACGCTGCCTGCGATACTAATGATATAAGGAATGCGTTGACCGTTCGTCCCGAGAAACTGCTCCAGCACGGCCTGACGGCGCAGGTTCGAGCTGATATAGAAGTTAAGCAAGCGAGAGAGGGGGAGATAAATTTCTGCCACCTCTTCCAGGGACAGATCTTCGTTTATCCCTTTTAACCGTGCGATTTCACCTTCCGTCAGCGTCATAGGGACGGAATCACGCAGGGCAGCCCACTGGCTGCGGTTAAAGTGAAGATAAGGCGTCATTAACGTTTGCTCTTTTTTGCTCATAAGCATGCTTCAGTGAGCCAGCATCACACTGCCGGATCGTGGCTCATCACACAGTTAATTTTGGACAATGGGCAGGAGGTTAACACCAGATGACGGGAATAATAAGAAAAAAGATGGAAAGCGCTGCGTTACGCGGAAGCCGTCACGCTACGGTGAATACGGTGCAAATCACGATGATATGTTGAATATTTGACCTCAAATGACTACTTTTACAGCGTCCGATACGCTGTTCGCATAAAATGTGAGCGAAAGAACGTTTTATGCAAATTTTTAGTTGCATGACCGCGCAGGTATCCATAGAATGCGCGCTACTTGATGCCGACTTAGCTCAGTAGGTAGAGCAACTGACTTGTAATCAGTAGGTCACCAGTTCGATTCCGGTAGTCGGCACCATCAAGTCCGGTGGGGTTCCCGAGCGGCCAAAGGGAGCAGACTGTAAATCTGCCGTCACAGACTTCGAAGGTTCGAATCCTTCCCCCACCACCACTTTCTGGCAGCGTAAATGCCGCCGGAGCTGGTTGGAAAAATTAGCCAGCTCAAACTGAAAAAGAGAGAAATCTCTTTTTTTGTTACAGAAAGAACTGGGTAGCCGAGTTTCAGGATGCGGGCATCGTATAATGGCTATTACCTCAGCCTTCCAAGCTGATGATGCGGGTTCGATTCCCGCTGCCCGCTCCAATACGTGCTGATATGGCTCAGTTGGTAGAGCGCACCCTTGGTAAGGGTGAGGTCCCCAGTTCGACTCTGGGTATCAGCACCACTTCACTTCTCCTTCCCGTTTCTCTCTGTTTCAATTTTACTGTATTCAACAATTCAGGCATTTCGCCTGGTTGATGTGGTGATATCACCGATTTATCCGTGTCTTAGAGGGACAATCGATGTCTAAAGAAAAGTTTGAACGTACAAAACCGCACGTTAACGTCGGTACTATCGGCCACGTTGACCATGGTAAAACAACGCTGACCGCTGCAATCACTACCGTTCTGGCAAAAACCTACGGTGGTTCTGCTCGTGCATTCGACCAGATCGATAACGCACCAGAAGAAAAAGCTCGTGGTATCACCATCAACACCTCTCACGTTGAGTACGACACCCCGACTCGCCACTACGCACACGTAGACTGCCCAGGCCACGCCGACTATGTTAAAAACATGATCACCGGTGCTGCGCAGATGGACGGCGCGATCCTGGTTGTTGCTGCGACTGACGGCCCAATGCCTCAGACTCGTGAGCACATCCTGCTGGGTCGTCAGGTAGGCGTTCCTTTCATCATCGTGTTCCTGAACAAATGCGACATGGTTGATGACGAAGAGCTGCTGGAACTGGTAGAGATGGAAGTTCGTGAACTGCTGTCTCAGTACGATTTCCCGGGCGACGACACTCCAATCGTTCGTGGTTCTGCTCTGAAAGCGCTGGAAGGCGACGCAGAGTGGGAAGCGAAAATCATCGAACTGGCTGGCTTCCTGGATTCTTACATCCCAGAACCAGAGCGTGCGATTGACAAGCCATTCCTGCTGCCAATCGAAGACGTATTCTCCATCTCCGGTCGTGGTACCGTTGTTACCGGTCGTGTAGAGCGCGGTATCATCAAAGTTGGCGAAGAAGTTGAAATCGTTGGTATCAAAGAGACTGCGAAGTCTACCTGTACTGGCGTTGAAATGTTCCGCAAACTGCTGGACGAAGGCCGTGCTGGTGAGAACGTTGGTGTTCTGCTGCGTGGTATCAAACGTGAAGAAATCGAACGTGGTCAGGTTCTGGCGAAGCCAGGCTCAATCAAGCCACACACCAAGTTCGAATCTGAAGTGTACATCCTGTCCAAAGACGAAGGCGGCCGTCATACTCCGTTCTTCAAAGGCTACCGTCCACAGTTCTACTTCCGTACAACTGACGTGACCGGTACCATCGAACTGCCAGAAGGCGTTGAGATGGTAATGCCAGGCGACAACATCAAGATGGTTGTGACTCTGATCCACCCAATCGCGATGGACGACGGTCTGCGTTTCGCAATCCGTGAAGGTGGCCGTACCGTTGGCGCGGGCGTGGTTGCTAAAGTTCTCGGCTAATCGCTGATAACATTTGACGCAATGCGCATGAAAAGGGCATCATTTGATGCCCTTTTTGCACGCTTTCACATCAGAACCTGGCTCATCAGTGATTATTTTTGTCATAATCATTGCTGAGACAGGCTCTGCAGAGAGCGTATAATCCATAAAGGGATTAGCGTTTCGATTTGGCTCGCCTCGCAATCGCGGGGTGAAATTATTTGTAGAATTCTTCTGACAGGTTGGTTTATGAGTGCGAATACCGAAGCTCAAGGGAGCGGGCGCGGCCTGGAAGCGATGAAGTGGGTCGCTGTTGCCGTGCTGCTGATTGTGGCAATCGTTGGCAACTATCTTTATCGTGACATGATGCTGCCGCTCCGCGCGCTGGCAGTGGTGATTCTGATTGCTGCAGCGGGCGGTGTCGCGCTGTTGACGACTAAGGGTAAAGCAACCGTTGCTTTCGCTCGCGAAGCACGTACCGAAGTCCGCAAGGTCATTTGGCCGACTCGCCAGGAAACATTGCACACCACGCTGATCGTGGCTGCAGTGACTGCGGTAATGTCACTGATCCTGTGGGGACTGGATGGTATTCTGGTTCGCCTGGTTTCCTTTATTACTGGCCTGAGGTTCTAAGATGTCTGAAGCCCCTAAAAAGCGTTGGTACGTCGTTCAGGCGTTTTCCGGTTTTGAAGGCCGCGTAGCAACGTCGCTGCGTGAGCATATCAAATTACACAACATGGAAGAGTTATTTGGCGAAGTTATGGTTCCGACCGAAGAAGTGGTTGAGATCCGTGGCGGCCAACGTCGCAAAAGCGAGCGTAAATTCTTCCCGGGTTACGTGCTGGTTCAGATGGTGATGAACGACGCGAGCTGGCACCTGGTGCGCAGCGTACCGCGCGTGATGGGCTTTATCGGCGGCACGTCTGACCGTCCGGCGCCAATCAGCGACAAAGAAGTTGATGCGATTATGAACCGCCTGCAGCAGGTGGGTGATAAGCCGCGTCCGAAAACGCTGTTTGAACCGGGTGAAATGGTTCGTGTTAGCGACGGTCCGTTTGCTGACTTTAACGGTGTGGTTGAAGAAGTGGACTACGAGAAGTCCCGCCTGAAAGTTTCCGTTTCTATCTTCGGTCGTGCGACCCCTGTAGAACTGGACTTTGCGCAGGTCGAAAAAGCCTAAGCAGCGATCAAAAAAGCGGCGATTTAATCGTTGCACAGGGCGCGAGATTGGAATACAATTTCGCGCCTTTTGTTTTTATGGGCCCGGCCCGTAAAACGAATTTTATTCACGGGGAGCCTCCCTGAGGCGCTATCACCCAATCAGAGGATTTTAGAATGGCTAAGAAAGTACAAGCCTACGTCAAGCTGCAGGTTGCAGCTGGTATGGCGAACCCAAGTCCACCAGTTGGTCCAGCTCTGGGTCAGCAGGGTGTGAACATCATGGAATTCTGTAAAGCGTTCAACGCCAAAACCGAATCCCTGGAAAAAGGTCTGCCAATCCCAGTCGTAATCACTGTTTACGCTGACCGTTCTTTCACTTTCGTTACCAAAACCCCTCCAGCAGCTGTTCTGCTGAAGAAAGCGGCTGGTATCAAGTCTGGTTCCGGTAAACCGAACAAAGACAAAGTGGGTAAAATTTCCCGCGCTCAGCTGCAGGAAATCGCGCAGACCAAAGCTGCCGACATGACTGGTGCCGACATTGAAGCGATGACTCGCTCAATCGAAGGTACTGCACGTTCCATGGGCCTGGTAGTGGAGGACTAAGAAATGGCTAAACTGACCAAGCGCATGTCCGTGATCCGTGACAAAGTTGATGCGACCAAACAGTACGACATCAACGAAGCTATCGCTCTGCTGAAAGAACTGGCAACTGCTAAGTTCGTTGAAAGCGTTGACGTTGCCGTTAACCTCGGCATCGACGCGCGTAAATCCGATCAGAACGTTCGTGGCGCAACTGTACTGCCACACGGTACTGGCCGTTCCGTTCGCGTAGCTGTATTTGCTCAGGGTGCAAACGCTGAAGCTGCTAAAGCTGCCGGCGCTGAACTGGTAGGTATGGAAGATCTGGCTGATCAGATCAAGAAAGGCGAAATGAACTTTGACGTTGTTATTGCTTCTCCAGATGCAATGCGCGTTGTTGGCCAGCTGGGCCAGGTTCTGGGTCCACGCGGCCTGATGCCAAACCCGAAAGTTGGTACTGTAACTCCTAACGTTGCTGAAGCGGTTAAGAACGCTAAAGCAGGTCAGGTTCGTTATCGTAACGACAAAAACGGCATCATCCACACCACCATCGGTAAAGTGGACTTTGACGCTGACAAACTGAAAGAAAACCTGGAAGCTCTGCTGGTTGCGCTGAAAAAAGCAAAACCAACTCAGGCGAAAGGCGTGTACATCAAGAAAGTTAGCATCTCCACCACCATGGGTGCAGGTGTTGCAGTTGACCAGGCTGGCCTGAGCGCTGCTGCAAACTAATGCCTTTACGTGGGCGGTGATTTTGTCTACAATCTTACCCCCACGTTTGCTAACGAAAGTTAGCGGCTAAAAGATTTGTTCGTTGGAGCCTGGCCTAATCCAGGCCTCCGTCGAAGACCGCAGGTGTTTCGCAAGAGACTTAATCCCCTGCGTAGACGGTGACAGAACGCTAAGATTATTTTTGGATACTCTGGCTTGTTTCTGCTCACCGTATTAAGACGCTCTTTCCGTTTGGGAGAGTGAAGTGAGTTCCGGAACATGAGTTCCGGCAAACATCCAGGAGCAAAGCTAATGGCTTTAAATCTTCAAGACAAACAAGCGATTGTTGCTGAAGTCAGCGAAGTAGCCAAAGGCGCGCTGTCTGCAGTAGTTGCGGATTCCCGTGGCGTTACTGTAGACAAAATGACTGAACTGCGTAAAGCAGGTCGTGAAGCTGGCGTATACATGCGTGTTGTTCGTAACACCCTGCTGCGTCGCGTAGTTGAAGGTACTCAGTTCGAGTGCCTGAAAGACACGTTTGTTGGTCCGACCCTGATTGCATACTCTATGGAACACCCGGGCGCTGCTGCTCGTCTGTTCAAAGAGTTCGCGAAAGCGAATGCAAAATTTGAGGTCAAAGCTGCAGCCTTTGAAGGTGAGTTGATCCCGGCATCGCAAATCGATCGCCTGGCAACCCTGCCGACCTACGAAGAAGCAATTGCACGCCTGATGGCAACCATGAAAGAAGCTTCGGCTGGCAAACTGGTTCGCACTCTGGCTGCTGTTCGCGATGCGAAAGAAGCTGCTTAATCGCAGTTATCTTTATAAAGCATTTGCTTACGTATAAACTTATTCTGATTTTCAGGAACAATTTAAATGTCTATCACTAAAGATCAAATCATTGAAGCAGTTGCAGCTATGTCCGTAATGGACGTTGTAGAACTGATTTCTGCAATGGAAGAAAAATTCGGTGTTTCTGCTGCTGCTGCTGTAGCTGTAGCTGCGGGCCCGGCTGAAGCTGCTGAAGAAAAAACTGAATTCGACGTAATTCTGAAAGCTGCTGGCGCTAACAAAGTTGCTGTTATCAAAGCAGTACGTGGCGCAACTGGCCTGGGTCTGAAAGAAGCTAAAGACCTGGTAGAATCTGCTCCAGCTGCGCTGAAAGAAGGCGTGAGCAAAGACGACGCAGAAGCACTGAAAAAATCTCTGGAAGAAGCTGGCGCTGAAGTTGAAGTTAAATAAGCCAACTTTTCTGGTTGCAGCCTGAGTAATTAGGCTGATGGCTGGTGACTTTTTAGTCACCAGCCTTTTTGCGCTGTAAGGCATCAGTAGCATTTCACACTGTTTGACTGCTGATTGTCCTGACAATGCATGTTTCTATCGACGACTTAATATATTGCGACAGGGTGCTCGCTCTGTGTAAATCGCGACGAAATGATTTAAGCGTGATAGCAACAGGTATTGCGGAAAGTATTCAATTTTCCGGTCCACAAAATGGTGTTGCACAAACTGTCCCTTCGTCGGACAGATGGGTCGACTTGTCAGCGAGCTGAGGAACCCTATGGTTTACTCCTATACCGAGAAAAAACGTATTCGTAAGGATTTTGGTAAACGTCCACAAGTTCTGGACATTCCATATCTCCTTTCTATCCAGCTTGACTCGTTCCAGAAGTTTATCGAGCAAGATCCTGAAGGGCAGTACGGTCTGGAAGCAGCCTTCCGCTCCGTGTTCCCGATTCAGAGCTACAGCGGTAACTCCGAGCTGCAGTACGTCAGCTACCGCCTTGGCGAACCGGTGTTTGACGTTCAGGAATGTCAGATCCGTGGCGTGACCTATTCCGCACCGCTGCGCGTAAAACTGCGTCTGGTGATCTACGAGCGCGAAGCGCCGGAAGGCACCGTAAAAGACATTAAAGAACAAGAAGTCTACATGGGTGAAATTCCACTCATGACAGACAACGGTACTTTCGTTATCAACGGTACTGAGCGTGTTATCGTTTCCCAGCTGCACCGTAGCCCGGGCGTCTTCTTCGACAGCGATAAAGGTAAAACACACTCTTCCGGTAAAGTACTGTATAACGCACGCATCATTCCTTACCGTGGTTCATGGCTGGACTTCGAGTTCGATCCGAAAGACAACCTGTTTGTCCGTATCGACCGTCGTCGTAAGCTGCCTGCAACCATCATTCTGCGTGCGCTGCAATACACCACTGAACAGATCCTGGACCTGTTCTTTGAGAAAGTGATCTTTGAAATCCGCGACAACAAGCTGCAGATGGAGCTGGTGCCGGAACGTCTGCGTGGCGAGACCGCGTCGTTCGACATCGAAGCCGACGGCAAAGTGTATGTGGAAAAAGGTCGCCGTATCACCGCGCGCCACATCCGCCAGCTGGAAAAAGATGATATCAAACTCATCGAAGTTCCGGTTGAGTACATTGCAGGAAAAGTAGCCGCGAAAGATTACGTTGATGAGTCAACGGGTGAGCTGATCTGCCCAGCGAACATGGAGCTGAGCCTGGATCTGCTGGCTAAGCTGAGCCAGTCTGGTCACAAACGTATCGAAACGCTGTTCACCAACGATCTGGACCACGGCGCGTATATTTCTGAAACTATTCGCGTCGACCCAACCACCGATCGTCTGAGCGCGCTGGTAGAAATCTACCGCATGATGCGTCCTGGTGAGCCACCAACTCGCGAAGCGGCGGAAAGCCTGTTCGAGAACCTGTTCTTCTCCGAAGACCGCTACGATCTGTCCGCGGTTGGTCGTATGAAGTTCAACCGTTCTCTGCTGCGCGACGAAATCGAAGGTTCCGGTATCCTGAGCAAAGACGACATCATCGAAGTGATGAAGAAGCTCATCGATATCCGTAACGGTAAAGGCGAAGTGGACGATATCGACCACCTCGGCAACCGTCGTATCCGTTCCGTAGGCGAAATGGCGGAAAACCAATTCCGCGTTGGCCTGGTACGTGTAGAGCGTGCGGTGAAAGAGCGTCTGTCTCTGGGCGATCTGGATACCCTGATGCCTCAGGATATGATCAACGCCAAGCCGATTTCTGCAGCAGTGAAAGAGTTCTTCGGTTCCAGCCAGCTGTCTCAGTTCATGGACCAGAACAACCCGCTGTCTGAGATTACGCACAAACGTCGTATCTCTGCACTCGGCCCAGGCGGTCTGACCCGTGAACGCGCAGGCTTTGAAGTTCGAGACGTACACCCGACGCACTACGGTCGCGTATGTCCAATCGAAACGCCTGAAGGTCCAAACATCGGTCTGATCAACTCCCTGTCCGTGTACGCACAGACTAACGAATACGGTTTCCTCGAGACCCCGTACCGTAAAGTGACTGACGGTGTTGTAACCGACGAAATTCACTACCTGTCTGCTATCGAAGAAGGCAACTACGTTATCGCTCAGGCGAACTCCAACCTGGATGACGAAGGCCACTTTGTAGAAGATCTGGTTACCTGCCGTAGCAAAGGCGAATCCAGCTTGTTCAGTCGCGACCAGGTTGACTACATGGACGTATCCACCCAGCAGGTGGTATCCGTCGGTGCGTCCCTGATCCCGTTCCTGGAACACGATGACGCCAACCGTGCATTGATGGGTGCGAACATGCAACGTCAGGCCGTTCCAACTCTGCGCGCTGATAAGCCGCTGGTTGGTACCGGTATGGAACGTGCTGTTGCCGTTGACTCCGGTGTTACTGCAGTTGCTAAACGTGGCGGTACTGTTCAGTACGTCGATGCATCCCGTATCGTTATCAAAGTTAACGAAGACGAGATGTATCCGGGCGAAGCTGGTATCGACATTTATAACCTGACCAAATACACCCGCTCTAACCAGAACACCTGTATCAACCAGATGCCTTGCGTATCTCTGGGTGAGCCAGTTGAGCGCGGCGACGTGCTGGCAGACGGTCCGTCCACCGACCTCGGTGAACTGGCGCTCGGTCAGAACATGCGCGTAGCGTTCATGCCGTGGAACGGTTACAACTTCGAAGACTCCATCCTCGTCTCCGAGCGTGTGGTTCAGGAAGATCGTTTCACCACCATCCACATTCAGGAACTGGCATGCGTGTCTCGTGACACCAAGCTGGGGCCAGAAGAGATCACCGCTGACATCCCTAACGTGGGTGAAGCTGCGCTCTCCAAACTGGATGAGTCCGGTATCGTTTACATCGGTGCGGAAGTGACCGGCGGCGACATTCTGGTTGGTAAGGTTACGCCTAAAGGTGAAACCCAGCTGACGCCAGAAGAGAAACTGCTGCGTGCAATCTTCGGTGAGAAAGCGTCTGACGTTAAAGACTCTTCTCTGCGCGTACCAAACGGTGTTTCCGGTACGGTTATCGACGTTCAGGTCTTCACCCGTGACGGCGTTGAGAAAGATAAGCGTGCGCTGGAAATCGAAGAGATGCAGCTCAAACAGGCTAAGAAAGACCTGTCTGAAGAACTGCAGATCCTCGAAGCGGGTCTGTTCAGCCGTATCTATGCGGTGCTTGTTGCCGGTGGCGTTGAAGCTGAGAAGCTCGACAAACTGCCACGCGATCGCTGGCTGGAACTGGGCCTGACCGACGAAGAGAAACAAAATCAGCTGGAACAGCTGGCTGAGCAGTATGACGAACTGAAACACGAGTTCGAGAAAAAACTCGAAGCGAAACGCCGCAAAATCACTCAGGGCGACGATCTGGCACCAGGCGTGCTGAAGATTGTTAAGGTGTATCTGGCCGTTAAACGTCAGATCCAGCCTGGTGATAAGATGGCAGGTCGTCACGGTAACAAGGGTGTTATCTCTAAGATCAACCCGATCGAAGATATGCCGCACGATGCTAACGGTACGCCGGTAGATATCGTACTGAACCCGCTGGGCGTACCGTCTCGTATGAACATCGGTCAGATCCTGGAAACTCACCTGGGTATGGCTGCGAAAGGTATTGGCGACAAGATTAACGCCATGCTGAAGCAGCAGGAAGAAGTCGCGAAACTGCGCGAATTCATCCAGCGTGCCTACGATCTGGGTACCGACGTGCGTCAGAAAGTCGACCTGAATACCTTCAGCGATGAAGAAGTGCTGCGTCTGGCTGAGAACCTGAAAAAAGGTATGCCAATCGCAACGCCGGTCTTCGATGGTGCGAAAGAAGCTGAAATTAAAGAGCTGCTGCAACTGGGTGGTCTGCCAACGTCTGGTCAGATTACGCTGTTTGACGGCCGTACCGGTGAACAGTTCGAGCGTCCGGTAACCGTAGGTTACATGTACATGCTGAAACTGAACCACCTGGTCGACGACAAGATGCACGCTCGTTCTACCGGTTCTTACAGCCTGGTTACTCAGCAGCCGCTGGGTGGTAAGGCGCAGTTCGGTGGTCAGCGCTTCGGGGAGATGGAAGTGTGGGCGCTGGAAGCATACGGCGCGGCATACACCCTGCAGGAAATGCTCACCGTTAAGTCTGATGACGTGAACGGTCGTACCAAGATGTATAAAAACATCGTGGACGGCAACCATCAGATGGAGCCGGGCATGCCAGAATCCTTCAACGTACTGTTGAAAGAGATTCGTTCGCTGGGTATCAACATCGAACTGGAAGACGAGTAATTCTCGCTCAAACAGGTCACTGGTGCCGGGTTAATCCCCGGCACCAGATTGTGCTAACTCCGACGGGAGCAAATCCGTGAAAGATTTATTAAAGTTTCTGAAAGCGCAGACTAAAACCGAAGAGTTTGATGCGATCAAAATTGCTCTGGCTTCGCCAGACATGATCCGTTCATGGTCATTCGGTGAAGTTAAAAAGCCGGAAACCATCAACTACCGTACGTTCAAACCTGAGCGTGACGGCCTTTTCTGTGCGCGTATTTTCGGGCCAGTAAAAGATTATGAGTGCCTGTGCGGTAAGTACAAGCGCCTGAAACACCGTGGTGTGATCTGTGAGAAGTGCGGCGTTGAAGTGACCCAGACCAAAGTGCGTCGTGAGCGCATGGGCCACATCGAGCTGGCGTCTCCGACCGCTCACATCTGGTTCCTGAAATCTCTGCCGTCCCGTATCGGTCTGCTGCTGGATATGCCGCTGCGCGATATCGAACGCGTTCTGTACTTCGAATCTTATGTGGTTATCGAAGGCGGGATGACGAACCTGGAACGTCATCAGATCCTGACTGAAGAGCAGTATCTGGACGCGCTGGAAGAGTTCGGTGACGAATTCGATGCGAAGATGGGTGCGGAAGCTATTCAGGCCCTGCTGAAGAGCATGGATCTGGAGCAAGAGTGCGAGCAGCTGCGTGAAGAGCTGAACGAAACCAACTCCGAAACCAAACGTAAAAAGCTGACCAAGCGTATCAAACTGCTGGAAGCGTTCGTTCAGTCTGGTAACAAACCAGAGTGGATGATCCTGACCGTTCTGCCGGTTCTGCCGCCAGATCTGCGTCCACTGGTTCCGCTGGATGGTGGTCGTTTCGCAACGTCCGATCTGAACGATCTGTATCGTCGCGTTATCAACCGTAACAACCGTCTGAAACGTCTGCTGGATCTGGCTGCGCCGGACATCATCGTACGCAACGAAAAACGTATGCTGCAGGAAGCGGTTGACGCCCTGCTGGATAACGGCCGTCGCGGTCGTGCGATCACCGGTTCTAACAAACGTCCTCTGAAATCTTTGGCCGACATGATCAAAGGTAAACAGGGTCGTTTCCGTCAGAACCTGCTCGGTAAGCGTGTTGACTACTCCGGTCGTTCTGTAATCACCGTAGGTCCATACCTGCGTCTGCATCAGTGCGGTCTGCCGAAGAAAATGGCACTGGAGCTGTTCAAACCGTTCATCTACGGCAAGCTGGAACTGCGTGGCCTGGCCACCACCATCAAAGCCGCTAAGAAAATGGTTGAGCGTGAAGAAGCTGTCGTTTGGGATATCCTGGACGAAGTTATCCGCGAACACCCGGTACTGCTGAACCGTGCACCAACTCTGCACCGTTTGGGTATCCAGGCATTTGAGCCAGTCCTGATCGAAGGTAAAGCTATCCAGCTGCACCCGCTGGTTTGTGCGGCATATAACGCCGACTTCGATGGTGACCAGATGGCTGTTCACGTACCGCTGACGCTGGAAGCCCAGCTCGAAGCGCGTGCGCTGATGATGTCTACCAACAACATCCTGTCCCCAGCGAACGGTGAACCTATCATCGTTCCTTCTCAGGACGTTGTATTGGGTCTGTACTACATGACCCGTGACTGTGTTAACGCCAAAGGCGAAGGCATGGTGCTGACTGGCCCGAAAGAAGCTGAGCGTATTTATCGCGCTGGCCTGGCCTCTCTGCATGCGCGCGTTAAAGTGCGTATCACCGAATACGAAAAAGATGAAAACGGCGAATTCGTTGCGAAAACCAGCCTGAAAGACACGACCGTTGGCCGTGCCATTCTGTGGATGATCGTACCGAAAGGTCTGCCTTTCTCCATCGTCAACCAGGCGCTGGGCAAGAAAGCGATCTCCAAAATGCTGAACACCTGTTACCGCATTCTGGGTCTGAAGCCGACCGTTATCTTCGCTGACCAGACAATGTATACCGGCTTTGCTTATGCAGCGCGTTCAGGTGCATCTGTTGGTATCGATGACATGGTCATCCCAGAGAAGAAACACGAGATCATCTCTGAAGCGGAAGCCGAAGTTGCTGAGATCCAGGAGCAGTTCCAGTCTGGTCTGGTAACCGCGGGCGAACGCTATAACAAAGTTATCGATATCTGGGCAGCGGCGAACGATCGTGTATCCAAAGCGATGATGGATAACCTGCAGACCGAAACCGTGATTAACCGTGACGGCGTAGAAGAGCAGCAGGTTTCCTTCAACAGCATTTACATGATGGCCGACTCCGGTGCGCGTGGTTCCGCAGCACAGATTCGTCAGCTGGCAGGTATGCGTGGTCTGATGGCGAAGCCAGATGGCTCCATCATCGAAACGCCAATCACCGCGAACTTCCGTGAAGGTCTGAACGTACTCCAGTACTTCATCTCCACCCACGGTGCTCGTAAGGGTCTGGCGGATACCGCACTGAAAACTGCGAACTCCGGTTATCTGACGCGTCGTCTGGTTGACGTTGCGCAGGATCTGGTTGTGACCGAAGACGATTGTGGCACCCTCGAAGGTATCACCATGACCCCGGTTATCGAGGGTGGTGATGTTAAAGAGCCACTGCGCGATCGCGTTCTGGGTCGTGTGACCGCGGAAGACATTCTGAAGCCGGGTACTGCAGACATTCTGGTTCCACGCAACACGCTGCTGCACGAGCACTGGTGTGACCTGCTGGAAGCGAACTCTGTTGACTCCGTGAAAGTACGTTCCGTTGTATCCTGTGACACCGACTTTGGTGTATGTGCGCACTGCTACGGTCGTGACCTGGCGCGTGGCCACATCATCAACAAAGGTGAAGCAATCGGCGTTATCGCGGCACAGTCCATCGGTGAGCCGGGTACACAGCTGACGATGCGTACGTTCCACATCGGTGGCGCGGCATCTCGTGCGGCTGCTGAATCCAGCATCCAGGTGAAAAACAAAGGTAGCATCAAGCTCAGCAACGCGAAGTCTGTTGTTAACTCCGCTGGCAAGCTGGTTGTGACCTCTCGTAACACCGAGCTGAAGCTGATCGACGAATTCGGTCGTACCAAAGAGAGCTATAAAGTGCCTTACGGTGCGGTTATGGCGAAAGGTGATGGCGAGCAGGTTGCCGGCGGTGAAACCGTTGCAAACTGGGATCCACACACCATGCCGGTTATCACCGAAGTAAGTGGTTTCATCCGCTTCACTGACATGATCGACGGCCAGACCATTACTCGTCAGACTGACGAGCTGACCGGTCTGTCTTCTCTGGTGGTTCTGGATTCTGCTGAACGTACTACCGGTGGGAAAGATCTGCGTCCTGCACTGAAAATCGTTGATGCTCAGGGTAACGACGTTCTGATCCCGGGTACCGACATGCCTGCGCAGTACTTCCTGCCGGGTAAAGCGATCGTTCAGCTGGAAGATGGCATTCAGATCGGTGCGGGTGATGCTCTGGCGCGTATTCCACAGGAATCCAGCGGTACCAAGGACATCACCGGTGGTCTGCCACGCGTTGCGGACCTGTTCGAAGCACGTCGTCCGAAAGAGCCTGCAATCCTGGCTGAAATCAGCGGTATCATCTCCTTCGGTAAAGAGACCAAAGGGAAACGCCGTCTGGTTATCACTCCAGTAGATGGCAGCGAACCGTACGAAGAGATGATTCCTAAGTGGCGTCAGCTCAACGTGTTCGAAGGTGAACGTGTAGAACGTGGTGACGTGGTTTCCGATGGTCCAGAAGCGCCGCACGACATTCTGCGTCTTCGTGGCGTACACGCGGTAACGCGTTACATCACCAACGAAGTACAGGACGTTTACCGTCTGCAGGGCGTTAAGATTAACGATAAGCACATCGAAGTTATCGTTCGTCAGATGCTGCGTAAAGCAACTATCGAAAACGCAGGCAGCTCCGAGTTCCTGGAAGGCGAGCAGGTTGAATACTCACGCGTCAAGATTGCTAACCGCGATCTGGAAGCGAACGGCAAAATCGGTGCGACCTTCTCGCGCGATCTGCTGGGTATCACCAAAGCGTCTCTGGCAACCGAGTCCTTCATCTCTGCTGCATCGTTCCAGGAAACGACTCGTGTCCTGACCGAAGCCGCCGTTGCTGGTAAGCGTGATGAACTGCGCGGTCTGAAAGAGAACGTCATCGTGGGTCGTCTGATCCCAGCTGGTACCGGTTATGCGTACCATCAGGATCGTATGCGTCGTCGTGCTGCGGGCGAACTGCCAGCTGCACCGCAGGTAACTGCTGAAGATGCATCCGCGAGCCTGGCAGAACTGCTGAACGCAGGTCTGGGCGGTTCCGACAACGAGTAATCGTTGATGCCCGGTGATGAACATTACCGGGCATGTGCCTCGTAGGTCGGGTAAGCTCAGGCCACCCGACAATAAAAAACCCGCCTCGGCGGGTTTTTTTACATCTGTAGGTTATCAGTTCACCAACGGGATCCGACGATAAAGCTCAATCATATCGCCCGCCAGATCCTGAATGACCATCGCGTTCATCAGGTGATCCTGAGAGTGGACGGTGATCAGGTTAACCGGAAGCTTCCCGGTCCCTTCGTCAAAACCGATAAGCTGAGTCTGGATCGTGTGCGCATGCTTCACATATTCGCGCGACTCTTCCATCGCTTTTTCTGCTTCGTCAAACTCACCTTTACGCGCCATCTGTAGCGCCGTCAGGGCCGCACTGCGCGCCGCGCCTGCGTTGACCAGCAGTTCCATTATCGTGGTTTCTAAGTCTTCCATTATGACTCCAGAAGTTTGAGCGCTTTTTCCAGGACGGCATCGCCTTTCATCATGCCGTAATCCATCATGTCGATCACCGCGACCTTTTTACCCAGCGGCTCGGCCTGCGCCTGAAGTTTCGCCTGCTCGTATTTAACCTGTGGCCCCAGCAATACGATGTCGGCCGTCGCGATGTTGTCTTTAAACTCCGCAACCGGAACGGCTTTAATGGTGACTTCAACCCCTTTTTTCTGCGCGGCGTCTTTCATACGTTGAACCAGCATGCTGGTTGACATTCCCGCTGCACAGCATAAAACGATGTTCTTCATAATCAGCCTCGATCTACATGTGTTTATTGATAATTATCTCGTGCAGAGCGCTTCAACAACCGGTTTACCGCGATTGTGTGTCAGGCATCACAAAGAAACCGGTGATTTTCTGAAACCGGTTACAATTTTGCATTGTCGGTTAGCCGGCCCGTGGAAACGGGCAGGGTGAAAGAGGGAGGATTAGCTGATGGACGTTCGATTGATGCGGTTTTTGCCCTGCTGTTTGGCGCTGTAGAGGGCGCTATCAACGCTTCCGACAAATTGCTCCAGCGGTTCAAAATGCCACTCCCCAAGACCGCCGCTGAACGTAACCCGCAGGTTTTCTTCTCGCCAGACGCGTTTTTCAACTGCGGTACGCCAGGCTTCCAGCAATGAGAGCGCAGACGTCATCTGCTCAGCCTGGAAGATTACCGCGAACTCTTCTCCACCGTACCGGTAAATCGAGACGTGATGTGGCTGCATAATCTGGATCCCTTCGCGGGCCACGTTGCGCAGAACGATATCACCGGTCAGGTGGCCCAGCGTGTCGTTAATCGACTTGAAGTTATCAATGTCCACCAGCGCCATCGCGAAAGGCTGCTGGGCATTCAGCAGCTCCGCGATATCGCTATCGAACGCGCGGCGGTTTTTACAGCCCGTCAGCGCATCGTGAGTCGCCTGGCGCACATAGGCCATCTCACGCTCTTTATTGGACTGGATAGTGTGGCTCAGCATCGCTTCCAGGCGCGGCGCCTCGCTGACGTCGCCGGTTTTAATGGCATTGATAATGTGCATCAGCACGGTACGCGAGGCGTGACGGAGGTATAAGCCGAAGAGGATGATGATGATTGCCGCCAGCGCAAACCCCCAGCCAACAATCGTCGTTTCGTGGCGGGTGATATCGGTGAGCGTCTCGCCAGAGACCCGGTAGATGACAAACCAGTCCGGATTGGTAAACGAGTAGTAGTAGTACCAGGCGTTGCTTTTCTTATCGTAAAGGTGGCCTTCGCCGCTGGTCATTTTGTCCATCAGCGCTTCGCTCACGTAGTGTTTGAAGAGCGCGCCTGTATCCGGGTGAAGCACAACGGCGCCGTCGCGTTCAACGACGAAGAATTCTCCCTGGACGGGCGCCACCATCTGACGCAGGGTGAAGCCCATTGACGTCAAATCGAGATGAAACGCGATCGTTCCCTTCAGTCTGCCTTCGGGTGAAATCAAAGGCTTATAAAGTGTGACCGTCGGATGGCCGGTGAAGTAGTCCATGTACGGGCGAGTATAGTGGCTGAAGATACTGGCTTCGGCCTGAGCGATAAACCACGGCCGCGTCCGGGGATCGAAGGTTTTACTCTTCTCCGTGGGGAGCACTTCCGGCGCGCGGAGATAATGCCCCTGCGTGTCCGCCAGCGAGATGGAGGACACGGTCGGCATCAGGTTTTGCAAATGCATCATCATCTGCAGCCCCTGCGTCGGGTTGACCTTGAGCGTCTCGTTTAGCCTGTCGTCGCGGGCAAAGTAAATCGCGGAACGGCCCAGGATATAGTCGTTTTCACGCAGGATAGATTCGGTATAGTTCACCGCCAGGTTGTGCGTGAAATTGCTGTTGATCTGATGATAATCCTCAAGAAAATCCTTTCGTTGCGAAAGCGTCACCGCGATCGCGATCACCGCAAAACTGCAGAGGATCCCCGCGAAGCTGAGCATGATTGGCCGGGTAAAAGAGAGCTTTTTGCTGTGAAGTGCCATGAGCTGTACATCGTTCCTGATGGTGAATACTTTTCGTCTGCCGATATCCTCTCAGCATAGTCGCTGTCCTGCGGTTAGCGGTGAATTATACGGCACACGATTTCTGGCGGGATGATTTATCTTAAGAACCATTAAGAAAATACTTATTCAACCTGCTGGCGGCCGTGTGCGCAATGAACCAGAGGCAGGGCGAAACGAGGAAGAAGCTTTTCGCCCTGGTCAGCATCCGTTGCTGACCGTGTGACAATAAAAAACCGGACGATCGCTGACAATCACCCGGTTTTGCCTTTTCGTCGCGCCTCGACAATTTTTTATGGTGTTGCAGCGCGTTTCATCGTCATTGCGAGGCTCTTCCCAGCCAGCTGTCCCAGTCTTTCCAGACAGGCTGAAGACCCTGGGCCGTCAGGGCTGCGGCGACCGCTTCCGGACGTCGTCCGTCATGCGGCACAAACTGCTCGAGCTCCGGACGATCGTCGGCGTAGCCGCCAGGCTGCGTTTTGGAAAACGCGCTGACGTTGTTAATCGCAAGCGGGATAACGCGATCGCGAAACGCCGGGGATTCACGCGTTGAGAGCGATAATTCCACTTCCGGGGCGAGCAGGCGAAACGCACAGATGGCCTGCACCAGCTGGCGTTCATCCATCAGCGAAGCCGGTTCAATCCCTCCCGCGCAAGGCCTCAGGCGCGGGAAGGAGATGGAATAACGGCTCTTCCAGTAGTGCTGCTGAAGCCACAGCAAATGTTCCGCCACCATGTAACAATCCACCCGCCAGCTGTCAGAGAGCCCGATCAGCGCGCCCAGACCGATTTTGTCGATGCCCGCGCGACCCAGCCTGTCCGGCGTTTCCAGGCGGAAAAAGAAATCCTGTTTCTTGCCCTTCAGGTGGTGCCGGGCGTACGTCGCCTCGTGATAGGTTTCCTGGTAGACCATGACCCCGTCCAGCCCGAGGGTTTTGAGCTCCGCGTACTCCTCCTGCGCCAGGGGCTGTACTTCCATCTGCAGCGACGCAAACTGACGACGAATGGCGGGAAGATGCTGACGGAAATAGTCCATTCCCACTTTTCCCTGATGTTCGCCCGTGACAAGCAGAAGATGTTCAAAGCCCATTTCACGAATGGCCGCGCACTCGCGGGCAATCTCACCTTCATCGAGCGTTTTACGCTTTATGCGGTTGCTCATGGAAAAACCGCAGTAGGTACAGTCATTGGCGCACAGGTTTGAGAGATAGAGCGGCACGTAGAAGCTCACCGTGTTGCCAAAACGCTGGCGGGTGAGCCGCTGCGCTCGCTGGGCCATCGGCTCGAGGTACGCGCTGGCCGTCGGGGAGAGCAGGGCCATCAGATCCTCGCGGGTCAGATGGCGGGCATGCAGCGCGCGCTCCACGTCAGCCGCCGTTTTGCTGTTGATGCGCAGGGCAATGTCGTCCCAGCTAAGCTGCCGCCAGCGCTCGGTAAACGTGCTCATGCGATCGCCTCCAGAAAACCGGTCAGCGGGCTGGTGGCCTGCGCCTGGAAACTGCGCGAGCCGGGACCGGACTCCCTTGCCAGCAGGCCAGCCTCTACGGCCATGCGGAACGCACGCGCCATCATGACCGGATCGTCGGCAACCGCGATGGCCGTGTTGACTAGCACCGCGTCGGCGCCCATCTCCAGCGCCTGCGCGGCATGGCTGGGCACGCCGATGCCCGCATCAACCACTACAGGTACGGTAGCCTGCTCAATAATGATTTCCAGCATCGCGCGGGTTTCCAGCCCCTGATTGGAGCCAATGGGGGCGCCCAGCGGCATGACGGCGGCGCAGCCGACCTCTTCCAGCCGTTTGCACAGAACAGGGTCGGCGCCGCAGTAAGGCAGGACGATAAACCCTTGCTGCACCAGCTTTTCAGCCGCTTTCAGCGTTTCGATGGGGTCGGGCAGCAGCCAGCGGGCGTCAGGATGAATTTCCAGCTTCAGCCAGCGGGTGCCGAGCGCCTCGCGGGCCAGCTGCGCGGCGAAAATCGCCTCTTCGGCCGTTTTGGCACCGGAGGTGTTGGGCAGCAGCGTGACGCCAGCCTCCAGTAAAGGCGCCAGAATGGCATCGCTGTGATGGCGCAGATCCACGCGCTTGAGCGCCAGCGTCACCAGCTGGCTGCCGCTTTCGCGAATGGCATCCACCATCAGCTGCGGCGAGGCGAATTTTCCGGTTCCGGTAAACAGATGTGAATCAAAGACTTTATCGGCAATACGTAACATCTCAGCCCCCTGCGATAACCTGAAACAGCAGGATCTGGTCGCCGTCATTGACCTGCTGATGTTCCCACTGCTCGCGCGGCAGGATCTGTTGATTGAGCGCCAGCGCCGTTCCCGGCTTCAGCTGACGCAGCTTGTCGAGCAGTACCGCAACGGTGAGCCCGTCGTCGCATCTCATCGGCTCATCGTTAAACAGAATGCGCATCGCGGCCTCCGCATACCGGGCAGCGGCTGGCGCGGTGTAACGCCAGATGGCGCCAGCCGCTGGAGCGGGCATCAAACAGCCGCAGCGTATTGCGTTCCGTCTCCATGCCGCTGAGCAGCTTGATGGTCTCCAGCGCCTGCATTGTGCCCATTACGCCGACCACCGGACCCAGAATGCCCGCCGTACGGCAGTTGCGCGCCGGCTCTGCATCATCCGGCCACAGACAGCGATAGCAGCCCTGCGACCACGGCGGGGTCAGGACCATCATCTGCCCGCCGAAACCCACCGCGCTGGCGGTGATAAGCGGCGTATTATTTGCCACGCAGGCGGCGTTAATCGCCTGGCGCGTCGCCATGTTGTCCGTGCAGTCCAGCACCACGTCGGCAAGGGCGACCTCACGGCTGAGGTTGTCACCGCTGAGCCGTTCCTGCAGGGCAATCAGCGCGATATCCGGGTTGAGCTGGTTCAGGCGCTGCCGGGTGATTTGCGCTTTCGGCTGGTTGATATCCTCGGTGGTAAAGAGGATTTGTCGCTGCAGGTTGCTGAGGTGAACCTCGTCGTCGTCGGCCAGCACCAGCGTACCGATACCTGCGCCGGCCAGATAAAGCGCGGCGGGCACGCCTAACCCGCCCAGACCGACAATCAGCACCCGGCTGGCGAGCAGCTTTTGCTGTCCGTCGATGGCGATATCTTCCAGCAGGATCTGACGGCTATAGCGCATAAAATCACGATCGTTCATCACCCGCTCCTGCCAGCTGTAACAGCTGTTCGGTGGCGAGACGCCAGTCTGCGGCCTGGGTGATGGCGCTGACGACGGCGATACTGCCGACGCCGGTCTCCAGCACCGCCGGGGCGCGTTCAAGGCTGATTCCGCCGATGGCGACGGTAGGGTAATCGGCAAGGCGTTTAACGTGACTCGCCAGCTGCGTCAGCCCCTGCGGTGCGGAGGGCATCTGCTTGGTTTGCGTCGGGAAGACGTGACCCAGCGCGATGTAAGAGGGACGGGCCGCCAGGGCCACGTCGATCTCCATGTCATCGTGTGTTGAAACGCCAAGACGCAACCCGGCTTCGCGAATAGCGCTCAGATCCGTTGTTTCCAGATCCTCCTGACCCAGGTGCACGCCGTACGCCTGGTGCTTAACGGCCAGCCGCCAGTAGTCGTTGATAAATAGGCGGGCGTTATGCCGACGCCCAAGCGCGATGGCGGCAGCCACATCGGCTTCCACCTCGTCATCGCGTTTATCCTTGATGCGCAGCTGGATCGTTCGAACGCCTGTCTCCAGCAGGCGCTCTATCCACTCCACGCTGTCCACCACCGGATAGAGCCCTAAACGGTAGGGGACGGGCGGGAAATCGGGCTTATACATTACGCCTCCTCTTTTTTGAGGTAGATTTCGCCGCCTCTGGCACGGAAGGTTTCAGACATGTCCACCATCCCCACTTCAATGGTCTGCGCGGCGGCGTAGTCGCGCACCTCCTGGCTGATTTTCATCGAGCAGAACTTCGGCCCGCACATAGAGCAGAAGTGCGCGACTTTGCCTGATTCCTGCGGCAGGGTCTCGTCGTGATAGGCGCGCGCGGTGAACGGGTCCAGCGCCAGGTTGAACTGGTCTTCCCAGCGGAATTCAAAGCGCGCCTTCGACATGGCGTTATCGCGGATTTGCGCGCCCGGGTGGCCTTTGGCCAGATCCGCGGCGTGGGCGGCAATTTTGTAGGTGATCAGCCCCTGCTTCACGTCCTCTTTGTTTGGCAGGCCGAGGTGCTCTTTCGGCGTGACGTAGCAGAGCATCGCGCAGCCGAACCAGCCGATCATCGCCGCCCCAATGCCCGACGTGAAGTGGTCATAGCCCGGCGCAATATCTGTGGTCAACGGCCCCAGGGTATAGAACGGCGCTTCGTGGCAGTGCTCCAGCTCCTCGGTCATGTTGCGGCGGATCATCTGCATCGGCACGTGGCCCGGGCCTTCAATCATCACCTGCACGTCATACTCCCAGGCGATTTTGGTCAGTTCGCCCAGCGTGTGCAGCTCGGCAAACTGCGCTTCGTCGTTCGCGTCGCGAATAGAGCCCGGACGCAGGCCGTCGCCCAGCGACAGAGAGACATCGTACGCGGCGCAGATTTCGCAGATCTCGCGGAAGTGTTCGTAGAGGAAGTTTTCCTGATGATGTGACAGGCACCACTTCGCCATGATGGAACCGCCGCGCGAGACGATGCCGGTCAGACGCTTTGCCGTCATCGGCACGTAGCGCAGCAGCACGCCCGCGTGAATGGTGAAGTAGTCCACGCCCTGTTCGGCCTGCTCCAGCAGCGTGTCGCGGAACGCTTCCCAGGTGAGGTCTTCGGCGATGCCGTTGACCTTCTCCAGCGCCTGATAAATCGGGACGGTGCCAATCGGTACCGGGCTGTTACGCAGGATCCATTCGCGGGTTTCGTGAATATAGCGGCCAGTGGAGAGGTCCATTACCGTGTCCGCGCCCCAGCGCGTGGACCAGACCAGCTTTTCCACCTCTTCTTCGATGGAGGAGGTGACGGCCGAGTTACCGATGTTCGCGTTGACCTTCACCAGGAAGTTGCGGCCGATAATCATCGGCTCGGATTCCGGGTGGTTGATATTGGCGGGGATAATCGCGCGGCCTGCGGCCACTTCGTCGCGCACAAATTCCGGCGTGATGTTCTCCGGCAGGCGAGCGCCAAAGCCTTCACCCGGATGCTGATAGCGCAGCACTTCGCTACGGATGCGCTCGCGACCCATGTTTTCGCGGATGGCGATGAACTCCATCTCCGGCGTGACGATGCCCCGGCGCGCGTAGTGCAGCTGGGTCACGCATTTGCCCGCTTTAGCGCGTTTTGGCGTCAGCAGGCCGGTAAAGCGCAGCTCGTCCAGACCGTCGTCGGCCAGGCGCTCTTTGGTGTACGCAGAACTCAGGACGCTCAGCTCTTCGCAGTCGTTACGCGCGTCAATCCACGGCTGGCGCAGCTTAGCCAGACCCTGCTGGACGTTGATGGCAACATCAGGATCGCCGTAAGGACCGGAGGTGTCATACACCGGCACGGCTTCGTTGTCTTCATACTGCGGGTTATCTTTGCTGCCGCCGATAAGCGTCGGACTAAGCTGAATTTCGCGCATTGGGACGCGGATATCGGCCTGCGAGCCGGAAGTATAGATGCGTTTCGAGTTCGGGAAAGCGGTGCCTTCCAGCGTGTCGATGAAGTGTTGGGCCTGTGCGCGCTGTTCGCGGCGGGTCAGTTTTGCAGTAGACATAGCTCATTCCAAAAGTGAAGGACATGGCTTGTCAGACGACGGATGAAGCAAGAGAGGATCGCCCTCAGGCGATACAACAGCAGTGTGACTCTTGTTCCCTTCGCAGGTATTAGCCTGATCAGGTTCCGCGGATCCCGAATTAACGGTCTCAGCCCGCGCTTTCAGGCGCTGGGCACTCCGACAAGAAAAATCCCCCTCGTGAGAGGGGCGAATGGTTGTAAATTACTCGTTAACGATGAAGAACTCAAGCAGGGCGCGCGACGTTCTCTTCGTTACTGATGTTCAAATCATTGTCCAGCACGAGGGCGATCAGCTTATCTTCCAGCGTGAATCGCTCTTCCAGCGCTTCACCGAGGTCTGATAGCGCCTGCTGGAACTCAAGATAGTTATCGTGGTCGATAGCGTTCTCGAGCGCGGAATCATAGTAATCCATGATCTGCTGGGTGTTGGCTTCCAGCAGCGGATAGAGCTTGCTGGCCGCTAAATACGGCGTTGTCCCTTCCATTTCGCGGATAATGCGTTCATAAATATTGAAATGGCCGTCGGACAGATAGTCGACCAGGCCCTGACAAAAATCATCCAGCGCTTTTTCGTTCAGTCGCATAAACGATTCTTTGCCAGGCTTAATACCGACCAGATTGTAATAAGCCACGAGTAGATGCTTGCGTACATGTAGCCAGCGATCCACCAGTTTGTTATTTCCTCTAACGCGCTCAGTCAGGCTTTCCAGCTGGTTTAACATGGTCGACTCCGCAAAATGTAGGATTGAATCTGCTTATCCAGAATGTAACCACAATGCTAACAACATGTCAGTGAAGCGAAGGTAGTGCAATAGATATGGATCGTATTATTGAAAAATCAGATCTTGGTTGTTGGATCGTCAGTCACGAACAAAAATTATGGCTTCCTGCCGGGGAAATCCCCTACGGTGCAGCTGAGGCGTTCGATCTCGTCGGCCAGCCTGCGCTGAAGATCGGCGAGTGGCAGGGTGAGCCGGTGTGGTTGATCCAACAGTCCCGCCGCCAGGATATGGGATCGGTGCGCCAGGTGCTGGATCTGGACGTGGGGCTGTTCCAGCTGGCGGGGCGCGGCGTGCAGCTGGCCGAGTTTTACCGCTCGCATAAATACTGCGGCTACTGCGGTCATACCATGCGCCCGAGCAAAACCGAGTGGGCGATGCTCTGCAGCCACTGCCGCGAACGCTACTATCCGCAGATTGCGCCGTGCATTATCGTCGCTATCCGCCGGGAGGATTCCATCCTGCTGGCGCAGCATACCCGCCATCGCAACGGCATTCACACCGTGCTGGCCGGCTTCGTCGAGGTGGGCGAAACGCTGGAGCAGGCGGTAGCGCGCGAGGTGATGGAGGAGAGCGGGATCAAAGTGAAGAACCTGCGCTACGTTACCTCGCAGCCGTGGCCGTTCCCGCAGTCTCTGATGACGGCATTTATGGCCGAATACGACAGCGGCGAGATCGTTATCGATCAGAAAGAGCTGCTGGAGGCAAACTGGTATCGCTATGACGATCTACCGCTGTTGCCTCCGCCGGGCACCGTGGCGCGTCGGCTGATAGAAGATACCGTGGCGATGTGTCGGGCCGAGTATGAGTAGTGTTACACTGAGGCCATGACGCTTAAGGAACTGCAAAAATGACCGAACTGAAGAACGATCGTTATCTGCGTGCGCTGCTGCGCCAGCCCGTTGATGTCACCCCGGTGTGGATGATGCGCCAGGCGGGACGCTATCTCCCGGAGTACAAAGCCACGCGCGCGCAGGCGGGCGATTTTATGTCGCTGTGTAAAAACGCCGAGCTGGCCTGCGAAGTGACGCTCCAGCCGCTGCGCCGCTTTCCGCTGGATGCTGCGATCCTCTTCTCGGATATTCTGACCATTCCGGATGCAATGGGCCTTGGCCTGTACTTCGAAACCGGTGAAGGTCCGCGTTTCACCTCCCCAATCAAAAGCAAAGCCGACGTGGATAAGCTGCCGATCCCCGATCCGGAAGGCGAGCTGGGCTACGTGATGAACGCCGTGCGCACCATTCGCCGCGAGCTGAAAGGTGAAGTGCCGCTGATTGGCTTCTCCGGCAGCCCGTGGACGCTGGCGACCTATATGGTTGAAGGAGGCAGCAGCAAAGCCTTCACCATGATTAAAAAGATGATGTACGCCGAGCCGCTGGCCCTGCATGCGCTGCTCGATAAGCTGGCGAAGAGCGTCACCCTCTACCTGAACGCGCAGATTAAGGCGGGTGCGCAGTCGGTGATGATTTTCGATACCTGGGGCGGCGTGCTGACCGGGCGCGATTATCAGCAGTTCTCCCTGTACTACATGCACAAAATCGTCGACGGCCTGCTGCGTGAAAACGAAGGCCGCCGCGTGCCGGTGACGCTGTTCACCAAAGGTGGCGGCCAGTGGCTGGAAGCGATGGCGGCAACCGGCTGCGACGCGCTGGGCCTCGACTGGACCACCGATATCGCCGATGCGCGCCGTCGCGTGGGCGACAAAGTGGCGCTGCAGGGCAATATGGACCCGTCCATGCTCTATGCGCCGCCAGCGCGCATTGAAGAAGAAGTGTCGACTATACTGTCTGGTTTCGGCCAGGGTGAAGGCCACGTCTTTAACCTCGGCCACGGCATTCATCAGGATGTGCCGCCAGAACACGCAGGCGTATTTGTGGAGGCGGTGCATCGGCTTTCTGCCCAGTATCACAAGTAAGGAGTGTTTATGGATCTCGCGTCGCTACGCGCTCAACAAATCGAACTGGCCTCATCGGTGATCCGCGAGGATCGTCTGGATAAAGATCCTCCGCAGTACATTGGCGGAGCAGACGTCGGATTCGAGCAGGGCGGGGAAGTGACGCGAGCGGCGATGGTGGTACTGAAATACCCTTCGCTTGAGCTGGTGGAGTTCAAGGTTGCGCGTATCGCGACCACCATGCCGTACATTCCGGGCTTTCTCTCCTTCCGCGAATATCCCGCGCTGCTGGCAGCGTGGGAGCAACTCTCGCAAAAACCTGACCTGCTGTTTGTCGATGGACACGGTATCTCACACCCGCGCCGTTTAGGCGTTGCCAGCCATTTTGGGCTGCTGGTGGATGTGCCGACCATTGGCGTCGCCAAGAAACGCCTGTGCGGCGCATTTGAACCTCTTTCAGCCGAGCCGGGCGCGCTGGCGCCGCTTATCCATAAAGGTGAGCAGCTAGCGTGGGTCTGGCGCAGCAAGGCTCGGTGCAACCCGCTCTTTATCGCTACCGGGCACCGGGTGAGCATGGATAGCGCCCTGGCGTGGGTCCAGCGCTGCATGAAGGGCTACCGCTTGCCGGAGCCGACGCGCTGGGCAGATGCCGTGGCCTCTTCGCGTCCGGCTTTTGTTCGTTGGCAGGAAATTCAGCGATGATTCAGGTAAACTGCGCCTAATTTTCGATTCGAGAGATCATCATGCTACAAAACCCGATTCACCTGCGCCTTGAGAAAGTTGAAAGCTGGCAGCACGTGACGTTTATGGCTTGCCTGTGCGAGCGCATGTATCCCAACTATGCCGCGTTCTGTAAGGAGACGGGCTTTGGTGATGGCCATATCTACCGCCGCATTCTGGATCTGATCTGGGAAACGCTGACGGTGAAAGACGCGAAGGTGAACTTCGACTCCCAGCTGGAAAAGCTGGAAGAGGCGATTCCGGCTGCGGATGATTTTGACCTGTACGGTGTCTATCCGGCGATTGATGCCTGCGTGGCGTTAAGCGAACTGCTTCACTCCCGTCTGAGCGGTGAAACGCTGGAGCACGCAATTGAAGTCAGTAAGGCATCGATTACGACCGTCGCGATGCTGGAAATGACCCAGGAAGGTCGCGAGATGACCGACGAAGAGCTGCGTGCAAACCCGGCGGTTGAGCAAGAATGGGACATTCAGTGGGAAATTTTCCGCCTGCTGGCAGAGTGTGAAGAACGCGATATTGAGCTGATAAAAGGGCTGCGCGCGGACTTACGAGAGGCTGCGGAGAGCAATATTGGTATAATTTTTAACCAATGAGACAATAAATCTTGAGATAACGCCCGTTTTGTCGCTCCTCGACTCTTCCCTTTCGCCCCTTGTCTGGTCTACATTTGGGGGGCGAAAAAAAGTGGCTATCGGTGCGTGTATGCAGGAGAGTGCTTTTTTGGCATTTTCGTCGCACTCGATGCTTAGCAAGCGATAAACACATTGAAAGGATAACTTATGAACAAGACTCAACTGATTGATGTAATTGCGGACAAGGCTGATCTGTCTAAAGTGCAGGCTAAAGCTGCTCTGGAATCTACCCTGGCTGCTATTACTGAGTCTCTGAAAGAAGGCGATGCTGTGCAACTGGTTGGTTTCGGTACCTTCAAAGTGAACCACCGCGCTGAGCGTACTGGCCGCAACCCGCAGACCGGTAAAGAAATCAAAATCGCCGCAGCTAACGTGCCGGCATTTGTTTCTGGTAAAGCACTGAAAGACGCTGTTAAGTAAGACGCGTGGCAGTGAACAGTTTTAGCGAAGGGGCGGCAACGCCCCTTTTGTCTTTCTGGCGTGGAACGCTCGCGCTGGCAGGCATGCTGCTGCTGTCAGCCTGCAGCCACGACACCTCCCTGCCGCCGTTTACCGCCAGCGGCTACGCGGACAACCAGGGCGCGGTCAGGATCTGGCGCAAAGATTCCGGCGGCGAAGTGCATCTGCTTTCTGCCTTCAGCCCGTGGCATAACGGCAATACGTCGACTGCGGAATATCGCTGGCAGGGAGATGACCTGTCGCTGATTGAACTGAACGTCTACAGCAAGACCCCCGAACACGTGAAAGTGCGTTTTGACGACCATGGCGAGCTGAGCTTTATGCAGCGCGAAGTCAGCGGCCAAAAACAGCAGCTTTCCAGCGATCAAATCGCTCTCTACCGTTATCGTGCCGAACAAATCCGCCAGACCAGCGATGCGCTTCGTCTGGGACGCGTTGTGCTGCGCCAGGGGCGCTGGCATGCCGATGGGACGGTGACAACCTGCGAAGGACAGACGGTCAAGCCTGAGCTCGAATCCTGGGCAACAGAACACATTCAACGCCGTCAGCGTCATTCATCAATGGAAGTGAGTGTGGCGTGGCTTGAAGCGCCGGAAGGCTCTCAGCTTCTGCTGGTGGCGAACGAAGACTTCTGCACCTGGCAGCCGACGGAAAAAAGTTTTTGATTTAAATCCCCTCTCCCTTGAGGGAGAGGGTTAGGGTGAGGGTGTGAAATTACTCGCCCTGCTCGCGCGCAATTGCACGATAACCGATATCCTGACGGCTAAAGCTGCCGTTCCAGTGAATATCCGCCATCAGCGCGTAGGCGCGTTTCTGCGCTTCTGCCACGGTATGGCCCAGCGCGGTCGCACACAGCACGCGTCCGCCGTTGGTGAGGACGCGATCGTCTTCAGCCAGCTTCGTACCCGCATGGAACACCTTCGCACCGTCAATCTCTTCCAGCGGCAGGCCGTGGATCTCATCCCCGGTGTTGTAGTTGCCCGGGTAACCACCCGCCGCAATCACCACGCCCAGAGACGCACGCTCGTCCCACTCTGAGGTTTTCTCGTCGAGCTTGCCTTCGCAGGCTGCCAGACACAGTTCCACCAGATCGGATTTCATGCGCAGCATGATGGGCTGCGTTTCCGGATCGCCAAAGCGGCAGTTGAATTCGATGACCTTAGGGTTACCCTGTTTGTCGATCATCAGACCCGCATAGAGGAAACCGGTGTAGGTGTTGCCTTCCGCCGCCATCCCTTTCACGGTTGGCCAAATGACGCGATCCATGGTGCGCTGGTGGACTTCGTCAGTCACTACCGGAGCGGGGGAGTAAGCGCCCATTCCGCCAGTATTCGGGCCGGTATCGCCATTGCCCACGCGCTTGTGATCCTGGCTGGTGGCCATCGGCAGAACGTGCTCGCCGTCGACCATCACGATAAAGCTGGCCTCTTCACCGTCGAGGAACTCTTCGATCACGATGCGGTGGCCCGCGTCGCCAAAGGCGTTACCCGCCAGCATATCCTGAACCGCGGCTTCGGCTTCTTCGAGGGTCATCGCGACGATAACGCCTTTACCTGCGGCCAGACCGTCGGCCTTGATGACAATCGGCGCGCCTTTTTCACGCAGGTAGGCCAGGGCTGGCTCCACTTCGGTGAAGTTCTGATATTCCGCCGTCGGGATGTTGTGACGCGCGAGGAAATCTTTGGTGAAGGCTTTGGAGCCTTCCAGCTGCGCGGCGCCTTCCGTTGGCCCGAAGATTGTCAGGCCCGCCGCGCGGAAGGCATCGACGACGCCAATCACCAGCGGCGCTTCCGGGCCGACGATGGTCAGATCGATTTTCTCGCTCTGGGCAAAGCTCAGCAGCGCAGGAATATCGGTTACGCCAATAGCCACGTTTTGCAGCGCGGGTTCCAGCGCGGTACCGGCGTTGCCCGGTGCTACGAAGACTGTTTTCACCAGCGGAGACTGCGCCGCTTTCCACGCCAGAGCGTGCTCGCGTCCGCCGTTACCAATCACTAATACTTTCATTTTCTGCTCCGGGAATTAATGGCGGAAGTGGCGCATGTCGGTGAAGATCATTGCAATGCCATGTTCGTCGGCAGCGGCAATCACTTCGTCGTCGCGAATTGAGCCGCCAGGCTGGATCACACAGGTGATGCCCACTGCAGCCGCCGCGTCGATACCGTCACGGAACGGGAAGAAGGCGTCAGAAGCCATGGCGGAGCCTTTTACTTCCAGACCTTCATCGCCTGCTTTAATGCCCGCGATTTTCGCGGAGTAAACGCGGCTCATCTGGCCTGCGCCTATCCCGATAGTCATGTTTTCTTTGGCGTAGACGATGGCGTTGGATTTGACGAACTTCGCGACCTTCCAGCAGAACAGCGCGTCACGCAGTTCCTGTTCGGTCGGTTGACGTTTGGTTACCACGCGCAGGTCGGCTTCTGTCACCATACCCAGATCGCGGTCCTGAACCAGCAGGCCGCCGTTCACACGCTTGAAGTCCAGGCCCGGCACGCGTTCTGCCCACTGGCCGCAAACCAGCACGCGTACGTTCTGTTTCGCCGCGGTGATTTTCAGTGCCTCTGCGGATGCGGATGGCGCGATGATCACTTCAACGAACTGGCGGGAGATGATGGCTTGTGCGGTTTCAGCATCCAGCTCGCGGTTGAAGGCGATAATGCCGCCGAACGCGGAGGTCGGGTCGGTTTTGTATGCGCGATCGTAGGCGTCCAGAATAGAGGTGCTCACGGCAACGCCGCATGGGTTCGCGTGCTTAACGATAACGCAGGCCGGCTCGCTGAACTCTTTCACGCATTCCAGCGCGGCGTCGGTGTCAGCAATGTTGTTATAGGATAGCGCTTTGCCCTGAACCTGCTGAGCGGTCGCAACAGAGGCTTCTTTTACCTCTTCTTCTATATAGAAGGCTGCCTGCTGGTGGCTGTTCTCACCGTAACGCATATCCTGCTTCTTAATGAAGTTCAGGTTCAGGGTGCGCGGGAAGCGGCCAGAAGGATCTTTGCTTTCACCGTGGTAGGCAGGCACCAGGCTACCGAAGTAGTTGGCGATCATGCTGTCGTACGCCGCGGTGTGCTCGAAGGCTTTGATGGCGAGGTCGAAACGCGTTTCCAGAGTCAGTGACCCTTCGTTGGCATCCATCTCATTAATAATGGTTTCGTAATCGCTGCTCTTTACGACAATGGCCACATCTTTATGGTTCTTGGCCGCGGAGCGCACCATGGTTGGGCCGCCGATATCAATATTCTCTACGGCATCTTCCAGAGAACAGCCTTCGCGAGCAACGGTCTGGGCAAACGGATAGAGGTTAACGACAACCATATCGATTGGGGCGATGTCATGCTGTTCCATAATGGCGTCGTCCTGACCGCGACGGCCAAGAATACCGCCGTGAACTTTCGGATGCAGGGTTTTGACGCGTCCATCCATCATTTCCGGGAAACCGGTGTAATCGGACACTTCGGTTACCGGCAGACCTTTATCTGCTAACAGGCGAGCGGTACCGCCTGTAGAAAGCAGCTCCACACCGCGTGCGGAAAGTGCCTGAGCGAATTCGACGATACCGGCTTTATCAGAAACACTGAGCAGAGCGCGGCGGACTGGACGACGTTGTTGCATGGTAAATCCCCTGGATTTCACGATTACAGAGAGCGTTAGATGAATTTTCCTGCGAAAAACTCATCTAACACACCTGACGGGGCATCCTTATTAAGCGCGAGCATTTTAACGAAAACGTTTGCGCAACGCTCGCACATTTTCACTTTTTCGTATCATTGTGGATAAGTCTGTGTGTAAAAAGGTATAAGGTGGGGTTTTGCTGTGGAATGCAGCAGTCAGTCATTTTTCTGTCATTTAGCGGTTGCGGCCTGCTGAGAACTCCCTATAATGCGCCTCCATCGACACGGCGGATGTGAATCACTTCACACAACAAGCGGTTCGGTTGAAGAGAAAAATTCTGAAATAACGGGTTGACTCTGAAAGAGGAAAGCGTAATATACGCCACCTCGCAACGGTGAGCGAAAGCCGCGTTGCACTGCTCTTTAACAATTTATCAGACAATCTGTGTGGGCACTCAAAGTGACATGGATTCTTAACGTCGCAAGACGAAAAATGAATACCAAGTCTCTGAGTGAACATACGTAATTCATTACGAAGTTTAATTCACGAGCATCAAACTTAAATTGAAGAGTTTGATCATGGCTCAGATTGAACGCTGGCGGCAGGCCTAACACATGCAAGTCGAGCGGTAGCACAGAGAGCTTGCTCTCGGGTGACGAGCGGCGGACGGGTGAGTAATGTCTGGGAAACTGCCTGATGGAGGGGGATAACTACTGGAAACGGTAGCTAATACCGCATAACGTCGCAAGACCAAAGAGGGGGACCTTCGGGCCTCTTGCCATCAGATGTGCCCAGATGGGATTAGCTAGTAGGTGGGGTAACGGCTCACCTAGGCGACGATCCCTAGCTGGTCTGAGAGGATGACCAGCCACACTGGAACTGAGACACGGTCCAGACTCCTACGGGAGGCAGCAGTGGGGAATATTGCACAATGGGCGCAAGCCTGATGCAGCCATGCCGCGTGTATGAAGAAGGCCTTCGGGTTGTAAAGTACTTTCAGCGGGGAGGAAGGCGATAAGGCTAATAACCTTGTCGATTGACGTTACCCGCAGAAGAAGCACCGGCTAACTCCGTGCCAGCAGCCGCGGTAATACGGAGGGTGCAAGCGTTAATCGGAATTACTGGGCGTAAAGCGCACGCAGGCGGTCTGTCAAGTCGGATGTGAAATCCCCGGGCTCAACCTGGGAACTGCATTCGAAACTGGCAGGCTAGAGTCTTGTAGAGGGGGGTAGAATTCCAGGTGTAGCGGTGAAATGCGTAGAGATCTGGAGGAATACCGGTGGCGAAGGCGGCCCCCTGGACAAAGACTGACGCTCAGGTGCGAAAGCGTGGGGAGCAAACAGGATTAGATACCCTGGTAGTCCACGCCGTAAACGATGTCGACTTGGAGGTTGTGCCCTTGAGGCGTGGCTTCCGGAGCTAACGCGTTAAGTCGACCGCCTGGGGAGTACGGCCGCAAGGTTAAAACTCAAATGAATTGACGGGGGCCCGCACAAGCGGTGGAGCATGTGGTTTAATTCGATGCAACGCGAAGAACCTTACCTACTCTTGACATCCAGAGAACTTTCCAGAGATGGATTGGTGCCTTCGGGAACTCTGAGACAGGTGCTGCATGGCTGTCGTCAGCTCGTGTTGTGAAATGTTGGGTTAAGTCCCGCAACGAGCGCAACCCTTATCCTTTGTTGCCAGCGGTTAGGCCGGGAACTCAAAGGAGACTGCCAGTGATAAACTGGAGGAAGGTGGGGATGACGTCAAGTCATCATGGCCCTTACGAGTAGGGCTACACACGTGCTACAATGGCGCATACAAAGAGAAGCGACCTCGCGAGAGCAAGCGGACCTCATAAAGTGCGTCGTAGTCCGGATTGGAGTCTGCAACTCGACTCCATGAAGTCGGAATCGCTAGTAATCGTAGATCAGAATGCTACGGTGAATACGTTCCCGGGCCTTGTACACACCGCCCGTCACACCATGGGAGTGGGTTGCAAAAGAAGTAGGTAGCTTAACCTTCGGGAGGGCGCTTACCACTTTGTGATTCATGACTGGGGTGAAGTCGTAACAAGGTAACCGTAGGGGAACCTGCGGTTGGATCACCTCCTTACCTTAAAGAACCTGCCTTTGTAGTGCTCACACAGATTGTCTGATGAAAAGTAAATAGCAAGGCGTCTTGCGATTGAGACTTCACGTCCCCTTCGTCTAGAGGCCCAGGACACCGCCCTTTCACGGCGGTAACAGGGGTTCGAATCCCCTAGGGGACGCCACTTGCTGGTTCGTGAGTGAAAGTCACCTGCCGTCATATCTCAAAACTCATCTTCGGGTGACGTTTGAGATATTTGCTCTTTAAAAATCTGGATCAAGCTGAAAATTGAAACGACACACATGTTATGTGTGTTCGAGTCTCTCAAATTTTCGCAAGTCGATGGTGAATCGAAAGAAACATCTTCGGGTTGTGAGGTTAAGCGACTAAGCGTACACGGTGGATGCCCTGGCAGTCAGAGGCGATGAAGGACGTGCTAATCTGCGAAAAGCGCCGGCGAGGTGATATGAACCTTTGACCCGGCGATGTCCGAATGGGGAAACCCAGTGCAATTCGTTGCACTATCGTTAACTGAATACATAGGTTAACGAGGCGAACCGGGGGAACTGAAACATCTAAGTACCCCGAGGAAAAGAAATCAACCGAGATTCCCCCAGTAGCGGCGAGCGAACGGGGAGCAGCCCAGAGTCTGAATCAGCTTGTGTGTTAGTGGAACGGTCTGGAAAGTCCGGCGATACAGGGTGACAGCCCCGTACACGAAAGCACACAGGCTGTGAACTCGAAGAGTAGGGCGGGACACGTGGTATCCTGTCTGAATATGGGGGGGACCATCCTCCAAGGCTAAATACTCCTGACTGACCGATAGTGAACCAGTACCGTGAGGGAAAGGCGAAAAGAACCCCGGCGAGGGGAGTGAAAAAGAACCTGAAACCGTGTACGTACAAGCAGTGGGAGCACCTTCGTGGTGTGACTGCGTACCTTTTGTATAATGGGTCAGCGACTTATATTCTGTAGCAAGGTTAACCGTATAGGGGAGCCGAAGGGAAACCGAGTCTTAACTGGGCGTTAAGTTGCAGGGTATAGACCCGAAACCCGGTGATCTAGCCATGGGCAGGTTGAAGGTTGGGTAACACTAACTGGAGGACCGAACCGACTAATGTTGAAAAATTAGCGGATGACTTGTGGCTGGGGGTGAAAGGCCAATCAAACCGGGAGATAGCTGGTTCTCCCCGAAAGCTATTTAGGTAGCGCCTCGTGAACTCATCTTCGGGGGTAGAGCACTGTTTCGGCTAGGGGGCCATCCCGGCTTACCAACCCGATGCAAACTACGAATACCGAAGAATGTTATCACGGGAGACACACGGCGGGTGCTAACGTCCGTCGTGAAGAGGGAAACAACCCAGACCGCCAGCTAAGGTCCCAAAGTCATGGTTAAGTGGGAAACGATGTGGGAAGGCACAGACAGCCAGGATGTTGGCTTAGAAGCAGCCATCATTTAAAGAAAGCGTAATAGCTCACTGGTCGAGTCGGCCTGCGCGGAAGATGTAACGGGGCTAAACCATGCACCGAAGCTGCGGCAGCGACGCTTATGCGTTGTTGGGTAGGGGAGCGTTCTGTAAGCCGTTGAAGGTGTGCTGTGAGGCATGCTGGAGGTATCAGAAGTGCGAATGCTGACATAAGTAACGATAAAGCGGGTGAAAAGCCCGCTCGCCGGAAGACCAAGGGTTCCTGTCCAACGTTAATCGGGGCAGGGTGAGTCGACCCCTAAGGCGAGGCCGAAAGGCGTAGTCGATGGGAAACAGGTTAATATTCCTGTACTTGGTGTTACTGCGAAGGGGGGACGGAGAAGGCTATGTTAGCCGGGCGACGGTTGTCCCGGTTTAAGCATGTAGGCGGAGGTTCCAGGTAAATCCGGTACCTTATTAACGCTGAGGTGTGATGACGAGGCACTACGGTGCTGAAGTAACAAATGCCCTGCTTCCAGGAAAAGCCTCTAAGCATCAGGTAACACGAAATCGTACCCCAAACCGACACAGGTGGTCAGGTAGAGAATACCAAGGCGCTTGAGAGAACTCGGGTGAAGGAACTAGGCAAAATGGTGCCGTAACTTCGGGAGAAGGCACGCTGATATGTAGGTGAAGCCCCTGCGGGTGGAGCTGAAATCAGTCGAAGATACCAGCTGGCTGCAACTGTTTATTAAAAACACAGCACTGTGCAAACACGAAAGTGGACGTATACGGTGTGACGCCTGCCCGGTGCCGGAAGGTTAATTGATGGGGTTAGCGGCAACGCGAAGCTCTTGATCGAAGCCCCGGTAAACGGCGGCCGTAACTATAACGGTCCTAAGGTAGCGAAATTCCTTGTCGGGTAAGTTCCGACCTGCACGAATGGCGTAATGATGGCCAGGCTGTCTCCACCCGAGACTCAGTGAAATTGAACTCGCTGTGAAGATGCAGTGTACCCGCGGCAAGACGGAAAGACCCCGTGAACCTTTACTATAGCTTGACACTGAACACTGGTCCTTGATGTGTAGGATAGGTGGGAGGCTTTGAAGCGTGGACGCCAGTCTGCGTGGAGCCGACCTTGAAATACCACCCTTTAATGGCTGGTGTTCTAACGTAGACCCGTGATCCGGGTTGCGGACAGTGTCTGGTGGGTAGTTTGACTGGGGCGGTCTCCTCCCAAAGAGTAACGGAGGAGCACGAAGGTTAGCTAATCCTGGTCGGACATCAGGAGGTTAGTGCAATGGCATAAGCTAGCTTGACTGCGAGAGTGACGGCTCGAGCAGGTGCGAAAGCAGGTCATAGTGATCCGGTGGTTCTGAATGGAAGGGCCATCGCTCAACGGATAAAAGGTACTCCGGGGATAACAGGCTGATACCGCCCAAGAGTTCATATCGACGGCGGTGTTTGGCACCTCGATGTCGGCTCATCACATCCTGGGGCTGAAGTAGGTCCCAAGGGTATGGCTGTTCGCCATTTAAAGTGGTACGCGAGCTGGGTTTAGAACGTCGTGAGACAGTTCGGTCCCTATCTGCCGTGGGCGCTGGAGAATTGAGGGGGGCTGCTCCTAGTACGAGAGGACCGGAGTGGACGCATCACTGGTGTTCGGGTTGTCATGCCAATGGCACTGCCCGGTAGCTAAATGCGGAAAAGATAAGTGCTGAAAGCATCTAAGCACGAAACTTGCCCCGAGATGAGTTCTCCCTGACCCTTTAAGGGTCCTGAAGGAACGTTGAAGACTACGACGTTGATAGGTCGGGTGTGTAAGCGCAGCGATGCGTTGAGCTAACCGATACTAATGAACCGTGAGGCTTAACCTTACAACGCCGAAGCTGTTTCGGCGGATGAGACAGACACGATTTTCAGCCTGATACAGATTAACAGAATTTGCCTGGCGGCTTTAGCGCGGTGGTCCCACCTGACCCCATGCCGAACTCAGAAGTGAAACGCCGTAGCGCCGATGGTAGTGTGGGGTCTCCCCATGTGAGAGTAGGGAACTGCCAGGCATCAAATAAAAGAACCCCGTACCGTAAGGTGCGGGGTTTTTTGCTTTTGTTTTTCCCTCTCCCCCCTCCTTGAAACTTTCTCACCTTCCGCTTGCAGGCTCGACATTATGCCCGTTTCTGGGTATCGTTAGCTATCTGGATGTCTAAACGTTTATACGTATGCTGTGAGGATATAAAGCTATGCCGATTCGGGTGCAGGACGAGCTACCAGCCGTCAATTTCTTGCGTGAAGAAAACGTCTTCGTCATGACGGCTTCGCGTGCGACAGGTCAGGAAATTCGCCCGCTGAAGGTGCTTATTCTCAATCTGATGCCAAAAAAGATCGAAACAGAAAACCAGTTCCTGCGTCTTCTGTCGAACTCCCCTCTGCAGGTTGATATTCAGCTGCTGCGAATCGATGCCCGTGAGTCACGTAACACGCCTTCTGAGCATCTGAACAACTTCTACTGTAACTTCGATGATATTCAGGGTGAAAACTTCGACGGACTGATCGTGACCGGCGCGCCGCTCGGTCTGGTTGAATTTAACGATGTCGCCTACTGGCCACAGATCAAACAGGTGCTGGAGTGGGCAAAAGATCACGTTACCTCCACATTGTTTGTCTGTTGGGCGGTACAAGCCGCACTGAATATTCTTTATGGCATCCCCAAGCAAACCCGCACTGAAAAGCTCTCCGGCGTCTACGAACACCACATTCTTCATCCACATGCGTTGCTGACGCGTGGTTTCGATGACTCTTTCCTGGCCCCGCATTCTCGCTACGCCGATTTCCCGGCCCAGCTGATTCGTGATTACACCGATCTGGAGATCCTGGCCGAAACGGAAGATGGAGATGCTTATCTGTTTGCCAGCAAGGATAAACGCATTGCATTCGTGACCGGGCATCCTGAGTACGATCCGCATACCCTTGCGTCAGAGTATTTCCGTGATGTCGAAGCGGGTCTAAATCCGGATGTACCGTACAACTATTTCCCGAAAGACGACCCGCAAAACAAACCGAGAGCAACCTGGCGCAGCCACGGGAATTTGCTTTTCACTAACTGGCTCAACTATTACGTCTACCAGATCACGCCATACGATCTGCGTCACATGAATCCGACGCTGGAGTAATCTTCTGCACTAAACGATCCTAAAGCGTTTCAGCTATTCAAATCAGGCACCTTCGGGTGCCTTTTTTATTTCCGAAATGTCACTCACCGTTCGATCCAACTTTAATCTCAATTAAATCAATCAATTAATCACAATTAATAATTAAAATGGAAATTGTTTTTGATTTTAGAAAAAATATAGATAGTCTTAATTCTGCTGAGCGAAAACTACCCAACGATCTTTCGTTCGCATCGGGGGCGTGATTTTGGATCTTTGATGAGGAGCAGAGTAATGACTCAACAGGCAACGACGGTCGATGAACTGGCCTTTACCCAGCCGTATGGCGAGCAAGAACAGCAAATTTTGACGGCGGAAGCGGTAGAATTTCTGACTGAACTGGTGACCCGCTTTACACCGCAGCGTAATAAGCTGCTGGCGGCACGCATTCATCAGCAGCAGGAAATTGACGATGGCAAGTTGCCTGGATTCATTTCGGAAACCGCTTCCATTCGTCGCGGTGAGTGGAAAATCCGCGGCATCCCTGAAGATTTACAGGATCGTCGCGTTGAGATCACCGGTCCGGTAGAGCGCAAAATGGTGATCAACGCCATGAACGCCAACGTTAAAGTCTTTATGGCCGATTTTGAAGACTCACTGGCGCCGGACTGGCGTAAGGTCATCGAGGGGCAGATTAACCTGCGCGACGCCGTGAACGGCACCATCAGCTATACCAACGAAGCCGGCAAAATTTACCAGCTCAAACCGAACCCTGCGGTGCTGATCTGTCGCGTACGCGGCCTGCACCTGCCTGAAAAACATGTCACCTGGCGTGGGGAAGCCATTCCGGGCAGCCTGTTTGATTTCGCACTCTATTTCTTCCACAACTACAAGAACCTGCTGGCAAAAGGCAGCGGCCCTTATTTCTATTTGCCAAAAACGCAGGCCTGGCAGGAAGCGGCCTGGTGGAGCGAAGTCTTCAGCTATGCGGAAGATCGTTTCAACCTGCCGCGCGGCACCATCAAAGCCACGCTGCTGATTGAAACGCTACCTGCCGTGTTCCAGATGAATGAAATTCTGCACGCCCTGCGCGACCACATCGTCGGCCTGAACTGCGGGCGCTGGGACTATATTTTCAGCTACATCAAAACCCTGAAAAACTATCCCGACCGCGTACTGCCGGATCGCCAGGTCGTGACCATGGATAAACCGTTCCTGAGCGCCTACTCGCGCCTGCTGATCAAAACCTGCCACAAGCGCGGCGCCTTTGCGATGGGCGGCATGGCGGCATTTATCCCGAGCAAAGACGCAGAGCGCAACAATCAGGTGCTCAACAAGGTGAAGGCCGACAAAGAGCTTGAAGCGCGTAACGGTCACGACGGCACGTGGATTGCCCATCCTGGCCTGGCCGATACGGCGATGGAGGTCTTTAACCGCGTTCTCGGCGACAACAAAAACCAGCTGTTTGTCACGCGCGAAGACGATGCCCCAACGGCTGAAGAACAGCTGCTGGCACCGTGCGCGGGCGAGCGTACGGAAGAGGGCATGCGTGCCAATATCCGCGTCGCGGTCCAGTACATCGAAGCGTGGATCTCCGGCAACGGCTGCGTACCTATCTACGGCCTGATGGAAGATGCCGCGACGGCGGAGATTTCACGTACCTCCATCTGGCAGTGGATCCACCATCAAAAAACGCTCAGCAACGGCAAACCGGTGACCAAGACCCTGTTCCGCCAGATGCTGGCCGAAGAGATGCGGGTGATCCAGGACGAGCTGGGCGAGCACCGCTTCAGCAGCGGACGTTTTGACGACGCCGCGCGCCTGATGGAGCAAATCACCACATCAGATGACTTAATCGACTTCCTGACCCTGCCGGGCTACCGCTTCCTGGCGTAACTCACCACATAACAATATGGAGCATCTGCACATGAAAACCCGTACCCAACAAATCGAAGAGTTGAAGAAAGAGTGGACACAGCCTCGCTGGGAAGGCATCCGCCGTCCTTACAGCGCGGAGGAAGTGGTGAAATTACGCGGCTCGGTCAATCCGGAATGCACGCTGGCACAGAACGGTGCGGCGAAAATGTGGAAGCTGCTGCACGGTGGCTCTAAAAAGGGCTACATCAACAGCCTCGGCGCGCTGACCGGCGGTCAGGCGCTGCAGCAGGCGAAGGCGGGTATTGAGGCGATTTATCTCTCCGGCTGGCAGGTTGCGGCGGACGCTAACCTGGCGTCCAGCATGTACCCGGATCAGTCGCTCTATCCGGCTAACTCCGTGCCGTCGGTGGTGGATCGGATCAACAATACCTTCCGCCGTGCGGATCAGATCCAGTGGGCCGCCGGAATCGAACCTGGCGATCCGCGCTTTACTGACTACTTCCTGCCGATCGTCGCGGATGCGGAAGCGGGCTTCGGCGGCGTGCTGAATGCCTTCGAGCTGATGAAATCGATGATTGAGGCCGGTGCAGCGGCCGTTCACTTCGAAGACCAGCTGGCGTCAGTGAAAAAATGCGGACACATGGGCGGTAAGGTGCTGGTTCCTACACAGGAAGCCGTACAGAAGCTGGTTGCCGCGCGTCTGGCCGCGGACGTGCTCGGCGTGCCGACGCTGGTGATTGCCCGTACTGATGCCGACGCGGCGGACCTGATCACCTCTGACTGCGACCCGTATGACAGCGAGTTCATCACCGGCGAGCGTACCAGTGAAGGCTTCTACCGCACCCATGCCGGCATTGAACAGGCGATCAGCCGCGGCCTGGCGTACGCGCCTTATGCGGACCTGGTCTGGTGTGAAACCTCCACGCCGGATCTGGCGCTGGCAAAACGCTTTGCCGACGCCATCCACGCGAAGTATCCGGGCAAACTGCTGGCCTATAACTGCTCGCCGTCCTTCAACTGGCAGAAAAAGCTGGATGACAAAACCATCGCCAGCTTCCAGCAGCAGCTGTCCGACATGGGCTACAAATACCAGTTCATTACCCTGGCCGGTATCCACAGCATGTGGTTCAACATGTTCGACCTGGCGCACGCCTATGCGCAGGGTGAGGGCATGAAGCACTACGTTGAGAAGGTGCAGCAGCCGGAGTTTGCGGCGGGCAAAGACGGTTACACCTTCGTGTCTCACCAGCAGGAGGTGGGAACCGGCTACTTTGACAATGTGACCACGATTATCCAGGGCGGAACCTCCTCCGTCACCGCCTTAACGGGTTCAACGGAAGAAGCACAGTTCTAATCTTTTCCCCCTCTCCCCTCTCGGGGAGAGGGTTGGGGTGAGGGGGAATATATGTCGCGTGGCCTGGAATTGCTGATTGCCCAAACTATTTTGCAGGGCTTCGATGCCCAGTATGGTCGTTTTCTTGAAGTGACATCCGGCGCGCAGCAGCGCTTCGAACATGCAGACTGGCATGCGGTTCAGCAGGCCATGAAGCAGCGTATCCATCTCTACGATCACCACGTGGGTCTGGTGGTGGAGCAGCTGCGCTGTATTACCGACGGTAAAAGTCCCGACGCGGATTTTTTACTGCGCGTGAAGGAGCACTACACCCATTTGTTACCCGACTACCCGCGCTTCGAGATTGCGGAGAGCTTTTTCAACTCCGTCTATTGTCGGTTATTTGACCACCGCTCACTATCTCCTGAGCGGTTATTTATCTTCAGCTCCCAGCCCGAGCGACGCTTTCGAACCATTCCCCGTCCGCTGGCGAAAGATTTCTTTCCCGATCGCGGATGGGAAAAGCTCCTGCACCGCGTGCTAACGGATCTGCCGCTGCGCCTGCCCTGGGAGAATAAAACCCGGGATATCGGCTATATCCACGCCCATCTCAACGAAACCTTCGGCGCGGAGGTGCTCAGCCACAGCCATTTGCAGGTTGCCAACGAGCTTTTCTACCGCAATAAAGCCGCCTGGCTGGTGGGCAAACTGGTTACGCCGACCGCCATTGTGCCGTTTCTGCTGCCCATTCACCGTACCGACGACGGGGAACTGTTTGTCGATACCTGCCTGACCACCAGCGCCGAGGCCAGCATCGTGTTTGGCTTCGCCCGCTCCTATTTCATGGTGTACGCCCCGCTGCCTGCCGCGCTGGTGGAGTGGCTGCGCGAAATCCTGCCGGGCAAAACCACCGCCGAGCTGTATATGGCGATTGGCTGCCAGAAGCACGCCAAAACGGAAAGCTACCGGGAGTACCTGCGCTATGTCACCGCGGCCGATGAGCAGTTTATCGAAGCGCCCGGCATTCGCGGTATGGTGATGCTGGTCTTTACGCTGCCGGGTTTCGACCGGGTCTTTAAGGTGATTAAAGACAGATTCGCACCGCAGAAAGAGATGACCGCCGCGCACGTTCGCGCCTGCTATCAGCTGGTTAAAGAGCACGACCGCGTCGGGCGCATGGCGGATACCCAGGAGTTCGAAAACTTTGTGCTGGATAAACAGCAGATCGACCCGGCGCTCATGGCGCTGTTAATGCAGGAAGCACCTGCGAAAATCACCGATCTGGGTGATAAAATCGTGATTAGCCATCTCTACATCGAACGCCGTATGGTGCCGCTGAATATCTGGCTTGAGCAGTCCGAAGGTCAGGCGCTGCGGGATGCCATTGAAGAATACGGCAACGCGATTCGCCAGCTTGCCGCCGCCAATATTTTCCCGGGCGACATGCTGTTTAAAAACTTCGGCGTCACCCGTCACGGGCGCGTGGTGTTCTACGATTACGACGAAATTTGCTACATGACCGAAGTGAATTTCCGCGATATACCACAGCCCCGCTACCCCGAAGACGAGCTTTCCGGCGAGCCGTGGTACAGCGTCTCGCCGGGCGATGTGTTTCCGGAGGAGTTTCGCCACTGGCTGTGCGCCGACCCGCGCATCGGGCCGTTATTTGAAGAGATGCATGAGGATCTGTTCCGCGCCAGCTACTGGCGCGGGCTGCAAACGCGGATCAAAAATGGGCATGTCGAAGATGTGTACGCTTACCGCCGCAAGCAGAGGTTTTGCATTAGGTTTGCACCCTCTCTAGCAGGGTGAGGGCATCAGATTTTCTCCCTCTCCCTGTGGGAGAGGGCCGGGGTGAGGGAATCAGGCCGCACTCAATCTCAACGAATCCCACCATACGCCAGCGTCACCTCTTTCGCCGCCTTAATCACCAGCGCGCCCAGCTCGGTCACGCGGTCGTCGGTCATGCGCGAAATCGGCCCGGAGATGGATATGGCGGCAAACGGCTCGCGGTGCTCGTCAAAAATACAGGCCGCGAGGCAGCGCAGGCCCAGGGCATGTTCTTCATCATCAAACGAATAGCCACGCTTGCGGGTCAGGGCCAGATCTTCTTTCAGATGCACGGGCGACACCAGCGTGGCGTGGGTATAGGCGTGCAGCCCTTTACGGTGCAGCAGTCCCGTCACCTGCTCTTCGCTCAGCTGCGAAAGAAACGCTTTCCCCGCCCCGGAGGCATGCATCGGCAGCTTGCCGCCAATCGGTGCGGACATGCGCATCAGCTGCGTGCACTGCACCTGGTCGATGATAATCGCCTGGTGGTCGCTCTGGTCCAGCACCGCCAGGTTTACGGTCTCGCCGGACTCCTCCATCAGCTTGCGCAGAATCGGGTGCACAATTGCCAGCAGGTTGCGGCTCTGCAGGAAGCTGCTGCCGACGATAAACGCATGCGCGCCCACCGCCCAGTGCCCCAGCTCGCCGACCTGACGCACAAAGCCCAGCTGCTGCATGGTGGTCAGCAGGCGGTGCGTCGTGGAGTTCGGCAGGCCAGCCTGCTGGGCCAGCTCCGTCAGGGCCACGCTGCTGTGCGACTCGGCTATCCACTCCAGCAGCTTCAAACCGCGCGTGAGCGATTGAACCTGTCCGCCCTGTTGTGCGGCGGCGGTGGTGGCAGCAGGTTTTCTGCCGCGTTTAGCGGGAACGGTCGCGACCATGACGATCTCCTTTTTCTGTATCGTGGAAATCATTTTCGTTTTATTTGGTGAATTTGCAACCGTTATCCTGACTGATCGGAGGAGTGATGGTGAACATGTCTCATGTTACCGCTGTGCGACTTTTCCACTCTGCGAGATTGTGCCAGTATGGAACGCAGCCTTTTGGCCTTGTTGAGCGTTGTCGGGAGCAAGTGTGAGCAGCAAAGTAGAGCAACTGCGTGCGCAGTTAAATGAACGAATTCTGGTGCTGGACGGCGGCATGGGCACCATGATCCAGGGGTATCGTCTGAGTGAAGACGATTTCCGCGGCGAACGCTTTGCCGACTGGCCCTGCGACCTGAAAGGGAACAACGACCTGCTGGTGCTCAGCAAGCCGTCCGTTATTAAGGATATCCACAACGCCTACTTCGAAGCGGGTGCGGATATCGTTGAAACCAACACCTTTAACTCGACAACTATCGCCATGGCGGATTACCAGATGGAATCCCTGTCGGCGGAAATCAACCTGGAAGCCGCGAAGCTGGCGCGCGCCTGCGCCGACGAGTGGACGGCCCGTACGCCGGATAAGCCTCGCTACGTTGCCGGGGTGCTTGGCCCGACGAACCGCACCGCGTCGATTTCACCGGACGTCAACGACCCGGCGTTTCGTAATATCACCTTCGATCAGCTGGTCGCGGCCTACCGTGAATCGACCAAAGCGCTGGTGGAAGGCGGTTCCGATCTGATTCTGATTGAAACCGTATTCGACACCCTCAACGCCAAAGCCGCGATTTACGCGGTGAAAGAGGAGTTTGAGGCGCTGGGCGTTGACCTGCCGATCATGATTTCCGGCACCATCACCGACGCCTCCGGCCGCACCCTGTCCGGCCAGACAACCGAAGCGTTTTATAACTCCCTGCGCCACGCCGAAGCGCTCTCCTTTGGCCTGAACTGCGCGCTGGGGCCGGATGAGCTGCGTCAGTACGTGCAGGAGCTTTCCCGTATCGCGGAATGCTACGTCACCGCCCACCCGAACGCCGGTCTGCCGAACGCGTTCGGTGAATACGATCTCGATGCCGACACCATGGCGGCGCAAATCCGCGAGTGGGCCGAGTCTGGCTTCCTGAACATCGTCGGCGGCTGCTGCGGCACCACGCCGGAGCACATCGCGGCCATGAGCAACGCCGTGGCCGGTCTGCCGCCGCGCAAGCTGCCCGAGCTTCCGGTTGCCTGTCGTCTGTCCGGCCTGGAGCCGTTGACCATCGGCGACGACAGCCTGTTTGTGAACGTGGGTGAGCGTACTAACGTCACCGGTTCCGCAAAGTTCAAACGCCTGATTAAAGAAGAGAAGTACAGCGAAGCGCTGGACGTTGCCCGCCAGCAGGTAGAAAGCGGCGCGCAGATTATCGATATCAACATGGATGAGGGGATGCTCGACGCCGAAGCGGCGATGGTGCGTTTCCTCAACCTGATTGCCGGTGAGCCGGACATTGCCCGCGTGCCGATCATGATTGACTCCTCCAAGTGGGAAGTCATCGAAAAAGGGCTGAAGTGCATCCAGGGTAAAGGCATCGTCAACTCTATCTCGATGAAAGAGGGCGTTGATATCTTTATCCACCACGCGAAGATGGTCCGCCGCTACGGTGCCGCCGTGGTGGTGATGGCCTTTGACGAAGTGGGCCAGGCCGATACCCGCGAGCGTAAAATTGAGATATGCCGCCGCGCGTACAAGATTTTGACCGAAGAGGTGGGCTTCCCGCCGGAAGACATTATCTTTGACCCAAATATCTTCGCCGTCGCGACCGGGATTGAAGAGCACAACAACTACGCCCAGGACTTTATCGGGGCGTGTGAAGACATCAAGCGCGAGCTACCGCACGCGCTGATCTCCGGCGGCGTGTCGAACGTGTCGTTCTCGTTCCGCGGCAACGACCCGGTGCGCGAAGCGATCCACGCCGTGTTCCTCTACTACGCCATCCGCAACGGCATGGACATGGGGATCGTTAACGCCGGCCAGCTGGCGATTTACGACGACCTTCCTGCCGAGCTGCGAGATGCCGTCGAGGACGTGATCCTTAACCGCCGCGACGACGCTACCGAGCGCATGCTGGACCTGGCGGAGAAATACCGCGGCAGCAAGTCGGATGAGGCGGCAAACGTTCAGCAGGCCGAGTGGCGTTCCTGGGACGTGAAAAAGCGTCTGGAATACTCGCTGGTCAAAGGCATCACCGAATTTATCGAGCTCGATACCGAAGAGGCGCGCCAGCAGGCAGCCCGCCCGATTGAGGTGATTGAAGGCCCGCTGATGGACGGCATGAACGTGGTCGGCGATCTGTTCGGTGAGGGCAAAATGTTCCTGCCGCAGGTGGTGAAATCCGCCCGCGTGATGAAGCAGGCGGTGGCGTATCTTGAGCCCTACATCGAAGCCAGCAAAGAGAAAGGTTCCAGCAACGGCAAGATGGTTATCGCCACCGTGAAGGGCGACGTGCACGACATCGGCAAGAACATCGTCGGCGTAGTGCTGCAGTGTAATAACTACGAAATTATCGACCTTGGCGTGATGGTCCCGGCGGACAAAATCCTCAAGACCGCGCGCGAAGTGAACGCCGACCTGATTGGCCTCTCCGGGCTGATTACGCCGTCGCTCGACGAAATGGTCAACGTGGCAAAAGAGATGGAGCGACAGGGCTTCACCATTCCGTTATTGATTGGCGGGGCGACCACCTCGAAAGCGCACACGGCGGTGAAAATCGAGCAGAACTACAGCGGCCCGACGGTCTACGTGCAGAACGCCTCGCGCACGGTGGGCGTGGTCTCCGCGCTGCTCTCCGACACCCAGCGCGATGACTTTGTGGCGCGCACCCGCAAAGAGTACGAAACCGTTCGGATCCAGCACGGCCGTAAGAAGCCGCGCACCCCGCCTGTTTCGCTACAGGCGGCGCGCGACAACGATCTGGCCTTCGACTGGTCCAGCTATACGCCGCCGGTCGCACACCGTCTGGGCGTGCAGGACGTAACGGCCAGCATCGAGACGCTGCGCAACTACATCGACTGGACGCCATTCTTTATGACCTGGTCGCTGGCGGGCAAATATCCGCGCATCCTGGAAGATGAGGTGGTCGGCGAGGAGGCGAAGCGCCTGTTTAAAGATGCCAACGACATGCTCGACACGCTGAGCGCAGAGAAAACCCTCAACCCGCGCGGCGTGGTGGGCCTGTTCCCGGCGAACCGCGTGGGCGACGACATCGAAATTTATCGCGATGAAACCCGCACCCACGTGCTGGCGGTCAGCCGCCATCTGCGCCAGCAAACGGAAAAAGTGGGCTTTGCCAACTACTGCCTGGCCGATTTCGTCGCGCCGAAGCTGAGTGGTAAAGCCGACTATATCGGCGCCTTTGCGGTAACCGGCGGTCTGGAAGAAGACGCGCTGGCGGACGCGTTCGAAGCGCAGCACGATGATTACAATAAAATCATGGTAAAAGCGATTGCCGACCGCCTGGCGGAAGCCTTCGCCGAGTACCTGCACGAGCGCGTGCGTAAGGTGCACTGGGGCTACGCGGCGAATGAAAACCTCAGCAATGAGGATCTGATCCGCGAAAACTACCAGGGGATTCGCCCGGCGCCGGGATACCCGGCCTGTCCGGAACACACCGAAAAAGGCACCATCTGGAAACTGCTGGACGTGGAAACCCATACCGGCATGAAGCTCACCGAGTCGTTCGCCATGTGGCCAGGCGCGTCCGTTTCCGGCTGGTACTTCAGCCATCCGGACAGCAAATACTTTGCCGTGGCGCAGCTGCAGCGGGATCAGATTGAAGATTACGCCCTGCGCAAAGGCATGAGCGTGTCTGAAGTGGAGCGCTGGCTGGCGCCTAATCTCGGCTACGACGCCGACTAGAATCACTTTTCCTTACAACAAACAGGGCGCTCATGGGGCGCCCTGTCTCTTTCTTACGTTTAAACCCTTATACTGAACCTATGGAAAACGAATAACGATAAGGAGGAAAACCTTCCGTGCTGACCCTGTTACACCTGCTCTCTGCAGTCGCCCTGCTCGTATGGGGCACCCATATCGTCCGTACCGGCGTGATGCGCGTATTTGGCGCGCGCTTACGTACCGTTCTCAGCAGCAGCGTTGAGAAGAAGCCGCTCGCCTTCTGCGCGGGCATTGGCGTAACGGCACTGGTGCAGAGCAGTAACGCTACGACCCTGCTTGTCACCTCCTTTGTGGCGCAGGATCTGGTGGCGCTGGCCCCGGCGCTGGTGATTGTGCTGGGGGCGGATGTAGGTACCGCGCTGATGGCGCGTATCCTGACCTTCGATCTCTCCTGGCTGTCGCCGCTGCTGATTTTTCTCGGCGTCATCTTCTTCCTTGGCCGCAAACAGACGCGCGCCGGGCAGCTCGGGCGCGTAGGGATTGGCCTGGGGCTGATCCTGCTGGCGCTGGAGCTGATTGTGCAGGCAGTCACGCCAATCACAGAGGCCAACGGCGTTCAGGTCATCTTCGCCTCCCTGACCGGGGACATCATGCTGGACGCGCTCATTGGCGCGGTGTTTGCTATCGTCAGCTACTCCAGCCTGGCGGCGGTTCTTCTGACGGCAACCTTAACCGCCGCAGGGGCGATCTCTTTCCCGGTGGCGCTGTGTCTGGTGATCGGGGCTAACCTCGGCTCGGGCCTGCTGGCGATGCTTAACAACAGCGCCGCCAACGCCGCCGCCCGCCGCGTGGCCCTCGGCAGCCTGCTGTTTAAGCTGGTGGGCAGCCTGATTATCCTGCCCTTTATCCACCCGCTGGCGAACCTGATGGACAATCTCCCGCTGCCGAAGGCGGAGCTGGTGATCTACTTCCACGTGTTCTACAACCTGGTGCGCTGCCTGGCGATGGTGCCTTTTGCCGGGCCGATGGCCCGCTTCTGCGAGCGTCTCATTCAGGACGAACCGGAGCTGGATGCGCGCCTGAAGCCGAAGCACCTGGATACGTCCGCTCTGGATACCCCGGCGCTGGCGCTGGCGAATGCCGCGCGCGAGACGCTGCGCATGGGCGACGCAATGGAAACCATGCTCGAAGGCCTGCAAAAGGTGATGCACGGCGAGCCGCGTGAAGAGAAAGAACTGCGCAGACTGGCGGACGATATCAACGTGCTCTATACCGCGATCAAGCTTTACCTGGCGCGTATGCCGCAGGACGAGCTGGCGGAAGAGGAGTCCCGCCGCTGGGCGGAAATCATCGAGATGTCGCTTAACCTTGAGCAGGCCTCGGATATCGTTGAGCGTATGGGCAGCGAGATCGCCGACAAATCCCTTGCCGCGCGTCGTGCGTTTTCAGGTGAAGGCCTGAAGGAGCTGGAAGCGCTGCACGAACAGCTGGTCAGCAACCTCAAGCTGGCGATGCTGGTCTTCTTCTCCAGCGACGTGCCGAGCGCGCGCCGCCTGCGCCGCAACAAGCATCGTTTCCGTATTCTGAACCGCCGCTATTCGCACGCCCACGTTGAGCGTCTGCACCAGCAGAACGTGCAGAGTATCGAGACCAGCTCCCTGCATCTGGGGCTGCTGGGGGATATGAAGCGTCTCAACTCGTTGTTCTGCGCGGTGGCGTACAGCGTGATGGAACAGCCGGATGAAGACGACGAGCGGGATGAGTATTAATCTCCAGCGTGTTTGATTGTTAGCCCAAGACCCAATGCTTTCATGACCGCCAGAGTGGTTTTAAGCGTTGGGTTTCCTTTATCACTGAACGATCGATACAGTTGCTCTCGTGATAGGCCAGTTTGCTGTGAAATGGTCGACATTCCTTTCGCGCGCGCGATGACGCCCAGCGCTTTAGCAATATACGCTGAGTCGCCCGTTTCTAAGGCATCAGCCATAAACACGGCGATTTCCTCGTCATCCACCAGCGCATTGGCTGGATCGTAGGGTGTTAATTTATGCATGCTCATTCACTCCTGCCATTGGGATACATTGCTCAGCATTTTTGCCATAAGTATGTCTCTGGCCTGGCTGCTTTTGTCACCACCACACAACAGCACGATGATGCAATTGCCCTGGTCTTTAAAATAGAGTCTGTAGCCCGGACCATAGTGGATCCTCAGCTCACTTATACCTTCCCCAACGGGTTTAATGTCGCCCGCTAAACCATTTGCCAACCGAAAGAGGCGGGAAGCGATAATGGTCTTCGCTCGCCGATCTTTTAAGTTTTGCTCCCAGCGTTGGAAGGATTCTGTCTGAACGATCTCCTTCATATTACTTCATGTGATTTATAAACTACAAATGGTTGTCTCTGGAGAGTAAAGCTAAAAGGAGTTAGCTCAAGGATAAATGGCCTGACGCTAAATCCTGAAAGCGTCTCGCAAAATAAAAAACCCGTCTCAGTAACCGTCGGCTAATCTTTTTTTCCAGCCCATACCTAAGGTATATTTCGCCCTTCACAGGAGAAACTATGCTGCCAACTCAATCAACCCGATTAAACAAATACATTAGCGAGAGCGGGATCTGCTCACGTCGCGAGGCTGACCGTTACATTGAACAAGGTAACGTGTTTCTTAACGGCAAACGCGCCACCATCGGCGACCAGGTGGTCCCTGGCGATGTGGTTAAAGTGAATGGTCAGGTCATCGAACCGCGTGATGCTGAAGACCTGGTGTTTATCGCGTTGAACAAACCGGTTGGGATTGTCAGCACCACGGAAGACGGTGAGCGGGACAACATCGTTGATTTCGTGAACCACAGCAGCCGTATCTTCCCGATTGGCCGTCTGGATAAAGACTCTCAGGGGCTGATTTTTCTCACCAACCACGGCGATCTGGTCAACAAAATTCTGCGTGCCGGTAATGACCACGAGAAAGAGTATGTCGTTACGGTGAACAAGCCAGTGACGGACGAATTTATTCGCGGCATGGGCGCGGGCGTGCCGATCCTCGGTACCGTCACGAAAAAGTGTAAGGTGAAGAAAGAAGCGCCGTTCGCGTTCCGCATTACGCTGGTGCAGGGCTTAAACCGCCAGATCCGCCGTATGTGCGAGCACTTCGGTTATGAAGTGACGAAGCTGGAACGCACGCGCATCATGAACGTCAGCCTGTCCGGTATCCCGCTGGGCGAGTGGCGCGATTTAACGGATGACGAGCTGATTGAGCTCTTCAAGCTTATCGAGAACTCCTCGTCCGAAGCGAAGCCGAAGGCCAAAGCCAAACCGAAAACCCAGGCGATTAAGCGCCCGGTGGTGAAGGCGCCTCAGGCGGAAGATAAGGGGCGAGGCAAGCCGGGTAATGGAAAACGCTTTACCCAGCCGGGGCGCAAAAAGAAAGGGCGCTGATTAGCGCCTTCCACGGGTAGACGTTGTGGCGGACCAGGAAAAGGTCGCCTCTGCATCGGGTTTATAAGCCTGCTCTTTTTTAAGCTTGCGGGCTTTTTTCGCCGCGGCGTCACGCTGCGCCATCAGCTTATCGATGTACTCTTTTTTCACCTGATTGGTTTCGGCGTTCGTCAGCGTGCGGCCATGTGCGATACGGGCACGGTCGAGAAGCGTTTTCAGTTCGCGCTGCTCGGCTTCCGTCATGTCTTTCTGGGTCAAACGTGGTGTAGCCATTGCTGAAGCCTCCTGATAGAGAGGCTTCAGTGTAAAGCAAGCCGCGTAAATTAACCCTGCTTCACCGCATCTTTTTTCGTTTGTTCATCAATCGGTTTGCCGGACCAGTAGCCCGCCAGCAGCGAGCCGGAGAGGTTATGCCAGACGGAGAACAGCGCGCCAGGCAGGGCCGCCAGCGGGGAGAAGTAAATTTTACCGAGCGCCGCCGCCAGGCCGGAGTTCTGCATGCCTACCTCGATTGCCAGCGTGCGGCAGGTCGATTCGTCAAAACCGAACAGCTTCCCGCCCCAGTAGCCGCCCAGCAGGCCAATAGTGTTATGCAGCACCACGGCGATGATCACCACAAAGCCCACGGAGGCAATGTGCGATGCGGAACCCGCCACCACGGCGCTGATGATTGCCAGAATGCAGACCATCGAAAACGCGGGCAGGTACGGCTCAACGGCCTTCACCACGCGCGGGAAAAGATGGTGAATGACCAGCCCCAGCGCAATCGGGATCACCACAATCTGCAGAATGCTGAGCAGCATGCCCATCACGTCCACCTGAATATGCGCGTCCACGTACAGGCGGGTTAACAGCGGCGTGGCAACGACGCCAACCAGCGTTGAAACGGAGGAGATGGTGACGGAGAGCGCCACGTCGCCTTTTGCCAGGTAGATCATGACGTTGGAGGCCGTGCCGCTGGCCACGCTGCCCACCAGCACCATCCCGGCGGAGAGATCGGGCGGCATCTTAAAGGCCATCGCCAGCAGCCACGCCGCAAGCGGCATCACCAGGTAGTGCAGGAAGATCCCTGCCGCGACGGGCGCAGGGCGAGACAGCACGCGTTTAAAGTCGTCGACTTTCAGATGCACGCCCATACCGAACATGATCAGCATCAGCAGCGTGGCGACCCACGGACCAATGCCCGTGAACGTGGCGGGGGTGTAATACGCGAGTACGGAGAGCAGCAGCGCCCATAACGGGAACAACCGTGTGATGACGGATAACATAGTGAATTCCTTGCAGTATTGTCGTGTTGTTTAGTTATGAAAAAGCCGGGTCTGTGCCCGGCTTATAGGTATTGTTTATCGTGCTAATGAATTTTATTCAAACAAATTCTGATGAAGTTTCTGCACGACCTGCTCGGCCTGATCGGCAGGCACCAGGAAGCAGAGGTTGTAGCTGGATGCGCCGTAGCAGATCATGCGGATGCTGAACGGGTCGAGCACGCCGAACACCTCTTTACCCACGCCGCAGGCGCGCGACAGCTTGTTGCCGATGATGGCAACCAGCGCCAGGTCTTCTTCTACTTCCACGCGGCACAGCTCAGACAGCTCAATCAGCAGCGACTGCGTCAGCAGCGTGTCGCCGGTGGAGGTCGAGCCGGTGGTGTCCAGCGTTAGCGCAATGCTCACTTCAGAGGTGGTGATCAGATCCACCGAGATATTGTGGCGCGCCAGAATGCCAAACACTTCCGCCAGGAAACCGCGTGAATGCAGCATATTGTGGCTGTGGAGCGTCACCAGCGTCTGGCGACGGCGCAGGGCCAGGGCGCGGAACAGAGGTGGGTTTTCCGTTTTCTTGCAGACCAGCGTCCCGCCCGCTTTCGGATCTTTGCTGGAGCCGACGAAGACCGGAATATCGCTGCGCACTGCCGGCAGCAGCGTTGCCGGGTGCAGCACTTTCGCACCGAAGGTGGCCATTTCAGCCGCTTCTTCAAAGGCGATCACATCAATACGTTTAGCCGCAGAAACGACGCGCGGGTCGGTAGTGTAAATGCCCGGAACGTCCGTCCAGATATCCACGCGCGTTGCATGCAGGGCTTCGCCCAGCAGCGCGGCGGTGTAGTCGCTGCCGCCGCGGCCAAGCGTGGTGGTGCGGCCTTTTGCTTCACTGCCGATAAAGCCCTGGGTGATCACAATACCGTCTGCCAGGCGTGGTGCCAGCTGCTGATTGGTCAGCTCCGCCAGCGCCTCAACGTCCGGCTCGGCGCGACCAAAGCGATCGCTGGTACGCATCACTTTACGCACGTCAAACCACTGCGCCTGAACGTTACGCTCGCGCATGATTTCCACAAACAGCAGGGTGGACATCAGCTCACCGTGGCTGACCAGCTCGTCGGTCAGGGCGGTGGAGGTAGCCAGAGACGCCGCTTCTGCCAGAGTGGTGATATTTTCCAGCAGACGTTCCACTTCCTCGCGGATGACGTTCGGGTTCTGCAGACGCTCAAGAATGTCGAACTGAATTTTGCGCAGTGCATCCAGCTTCACGAAACGTTCTGTCGCTTCCAGTCCTTCAGACAGAGAAACCAGCAGGTTCGTCACGCCGGCGGATGCTGAGAGCACCACCAGGCGGGTATTCGGATCGGCCAGCACCACATCGGCGCTGCGGTTCATGGCATCGTAATCGGCCACACTGGTGCCGCCAAATTTGGCGACCACAAAACTCGTCATAACAACCTCGTGTCAGGGAATGAATAAGCGACCTTGGCACAAGAGTGAAACGAAAACAGGTGCAGGCGCAAAATACGGCCCTATAAATAAAATGCGGGGGAGGTCCTGTCAATGCTGGGATTATGCGGATTTTTTATGGGGGGGTACCCCTGAGAAACAGGACTTATAACAGCGCCAGATTTTATGCTCCGTTTTAGGGCTTTTTGACCGACATTTCGCCGCCCCGGGAGGGCGCTTCAGCAGCTATACTTTTCGGGTCTTTTCACCTGTGTTTGATGCAGGCCAGGGCAATGGCATAAAAACCATCACAATTTTTATTTGCAGGCGCTACAATCGACCGCAGTCACAATTCTCAAATCAGAAGAGTATTGCTAATGAAAAACATCAACCCAACGCAGACCGCTGCCTGGCAGGCACTCCAGAAACATTTTGATGAAATGAAAGACGTCACCATCGCGGATCTGTTCGCGAAAGATGCCGATCGTTTCTCTAAGTTCTCCGCGACCTTCGACGACCTGATGCTGGTGGATTTCTCCAAAAACCGCATTACCGAAGAAACGCTGGCAAAACTGCAGGATCTGGCGAAAGAGACCGAGCTTGCCGACGCCATCAAATCCATGTTCTCCGGCGAGAAGATCAACCGTACCGAAGACCGTGCCGTGCTGCACGTGGCCCTGCGTAACCGTAGCAATACGCCAATCATCGTTGACGGCAAAGACGTCATGCCGGAAGTGAACGCGGTGCTGGAAAAGATGAAAACCTTCTCCGAAGCGATCATCTCCGGTAGCTGGAAAGGCTACACCGGCAAAGCGATCACCGACGTGGTTAACATCGGTATCGGCGGTTCTGACCTCGGCCCGTTCATGGTGACCGAAGCGCTGCGCCCGTATAAAAACCACCTCAATATGCACTTTGTGTCTAACGTCGATGGTACCCACATCGCCGAAGTGCTGAAGAACGTGAACCCGGAAACCACCCTGTTCCTGGTTGCGTCCAAAACCTTCACCACTCAGGAAACCATGACCAACGCCCACAGCGCGCGCGACTGGTTCCTGAAAACCGCGGGCGACAACAAGCACGTGGCGAAACACTTCGCGGCGCTGTCTACCAACGGCAAAGCGGTCAGCGAGTTCGGCATTGATACCGCGAACATGTTCGAGTTCTGGGACTGGGTTGGCGGCCGCTACTCCCTGTGGTCTGCGATCGGTCTGTCCATCATCCTGTCCGTGGGCTTCGACAACTTCGTCGAGCTGCTCTCCGGCGCGCACGCGATGGACAAACACTTCTCCACCACCGCACCAGAGAAAAACCTGCCGGTGCTGCTGGCGCTGATCGGTATCTGGTACAACAACTTCTTCGGCGCTGAAACCGAAGCGATCCTGCCGTACGACCAGTACATGCACCGCTTTGCTGCTTACTTCCAGCAGGGCAACATGGAATCCAACGGTAAGTACGTTGACCGTAACGGCAACGCGGTGGATTACCAGACTGGCCCAATCATCTGGGGCGAGCCGGGCACCAACGGCCAGCATGCCTTCTACCAGCTGATCCACCAGGGCACCAAAATGGTACCGTGCGATTTCATCGCCCCGGCTATCACCCATAACCCGCTGTCCGACCACCATCCGAAGCTGCTGTCCAACTTCTTTGCGCAGACCGAAGCGCTGGCGTTCGGTAAATCCCGCGAAGTGGTTGAGCAGGAATACCGTGACCAGGGTAAAGATCCGGCAACCCTGGACCACGTGGTGCCGTTCAAAGTGTTCGAAGGCAACCGCCCAACCAACTCCATCCTGCTGCGCGAAATTACGCCGTTCAGCCTGGGCGCGCTGATTGCCCTGTACGAGCACAAGATCTTCACGCAGGGCGCCATCCTGAACATCTTCACCTTTGACCAGTGGGGCGTTGAGCTGGGCAAACAGCTGGCAAACCGTATTCTGCCAGAGCTGGGTGACGATAAAGCGATTGCCAGCCATGACAGCTCGACAAATGGTTTGATCAACCGTTATAAAGCCTGGCGTGCGTAATTAAAGCGTCATGAAAACGTGCCGGCTTAATGCCGGCATTTTTTTATCGGATAATTCCTGATGTCTGTTAGTTAACTCAAATTCTGAATCTGAGTTTAATCCGAAAAAGACGCTTAACCCGTTAATTGCTGCGGTTTATTTTAAGAAAATACGTAGTGGTTCATTAATATGGTTATATTATAAGTCGTTGATTTATAAAAATTATATATTTATGTTATTTGTCTTTCATTTCCATTTTAACCATTAGTCCGAAAACTCCATCCCTATTTCCCCTTACGGCAAACCCACGGCAGTAGTTGTGTATACTCGATTCCGCCTGAAATTCTTTTCGGGCAAATCTCCATTCATTCATTGAAGGGAAATTGTTATGAAGAAAGTACTGTATGGCATTTTTGCCATATCTGCGCTTGCGGCGACATCTGTCTATGCAGCTCCGGTTCAGGTCGGGGAAGCGGCAGGTTCGGCAGCGACGTCTGCGTCTGCGGGAAGTTCTACCTCAGCCAGCGCCAGCACCGTAAGTTCAGCCGTGGGTGTCGCGCTGGCGGCAACCGGTGGCGGTGATGGCTCCAATACCGGAACCACGACCACCACGACAACCAGCACCCAGTAATAGCGGGTGTTTTAATCATAACCACACTTCGGTGTGGTTATTTCGCCCCTTCGGAGAAGAGTCGTGAAGCGACCTGCAATCATTCTGATTTGCCTGCTGCTGCAGGCGTGCTCGGCCACCACCAAAGGGCTGGGAAACTCACTGTGGGAAAGCATGTTCGGCACACCGGGCGTGCATTTGACCGATGACGAACTTCAAAACATGCCCTATGCCAGTCAGTACATGCAGCTAAACGATGGCCCGCAGCTGTTTGTGGTGCTCGCTTTCGATGAAAACGGGCAGCAGAAATGGGTGACGCAGGATCAGGCCACCATCGTGACGCAGCATGGTCGTATCGTGAAAACCCTGTTGGGCGGCGACAACCTGCTGGAGGTGAATAACATCGCTGCCGATCCGCTGATCAAGCCGAACCAGATCGCCGACGGCGCAAGCTGGACGCGCACGATGGGCTGGACCGAACATAAGCAGGTGCGTTACGCCACGGCTCGCTCGACCTTCCGCTGGGACGGCACGGACAGCGTGAAAGTCGGCAGCGACGAAACGCAGGTTCGCGTGCTGGATGAAGAAGTCACTACCGACCAGGCCACCTGGCACAACCGCTTCTGGATCGACGAGGAAGGGCAGATCCGCCAGTCCCTGCAGTATCTCGGTGCCGGATTCTTCCCGGTGAAAACCACCCTGATCAAGGCGGCGAAATCATGAAAACGCTCATCCACGTTGCGCTTCTCGCCAGCCTTGCCGCGCCGCTGGCATGGTCCGCAGGGACGGTGAAGGTCTACACGCCGGACAGTGAAAAACCCAAAACCTTAACCCACGCTGAGCATCTGCTCGATCTCGTCGGACAGCCAAGGCTCGCCAACAGCTGGTGGCCGGGGGCAGCGATCGCTGAGCGGCAGAAGACCGCTGAAGCGGAACAACAGCACAAGGCGCTCCTTGCCAGGCTGACGGGGTTAGCGGAGCAGGAAGATGGCGACGACGCGGCGGCGATTAACAGCGTTCGCCAGCAGCTGCAGGCGCTGAAGGTGACGGGCCGTCAGAACGTGAACCTTGATCCCGACGAAGTGCGCGTCACGGAAAAGGGCAATCCCACGCTTGAAGGGGAGTATACGCTCTGGCTGCCGGAGAAGCCGACGACGGTGACCGTAGTGGGGCTTATCAGCAGCCCGGGTAAAAAGCCCTTTACGCCCGGTCGTGACGTGGCGAGCTACCTCGACGAGCAGAGCCTGCTGAGCGGTGCCGATAACAGCTACGCCTGGGTGGTTTACCCAGACGGGCACACACAAAAAGCCCCCGTCGCTTACTGGAATAAACGGCATATCGAACCTATGCCGGGCAGCATCATTTTTGTCGGTTTTGCCGACCATTTCTGGACGAAGGCGTATGACGGGCTTAACGCCGATATCCTTCACTCCCTGATTCAGCGGATACCGGAATAATGAAAAGAACCTATCTCTACAGCATGCTGGCGCTCTGCGTGAGTGCCGCCTGCCATGCAGAAACGTATCCGGCACCCATTGGCCCGTCTCAGTCAGACTTCGGCGGCGTCGGTTTACTGCAAACGCCCACCGCGCGTATGGCGCGCGAAGGCGAAATTAGCCTTAACTACCGTGATAACGACCAGTATCGCTATTACTCGGCGTCGGTGCAGCTGTTCCCGTGGCTTGAAACTACGCTGCGCTATACCGACGTGCGTACGAAACAATACAGCAGAGTAGAGGCGTTCTCCGGCGATCAGACTTACAAAGATAAAGCCTTCGACGTCAAGCTGCGCCTGTGGGAAGAGAGTTACTGGATGCCGCAGATGTCCGTGGGCGCCAAAGATATCGGTGGTACCGGTCTGTTTGATGCGGAATACATCGTAGCCAGTAAAGCCTGGGGGCCGTTCGACTTCTCGCTCGGCCTGGGATGGGGCTATCTCGGCACCAGCGGTAACGTGAAAAACCCGTTTTGCTCCTACAGCGACAAATACTGCTACCGCGATAACAGCTATAAGAAAGCGGGCTCCATCAACGGAGACCAGATGTTCCACGGTCCGGCGTCGCTGTTTGGCGGCGTGGAGTATCAAACGCCCTGGCAGCCATTACGCCTGAAGCTGGAATATGAGGGGAATGACTACTCGCAGGACTTCGCCGGAAAGATTGAGCAGAAGAGCAAGTTTAACGTCGGCGCCATTTATCGCGTCACCGACTGGGCCGACGTTAACCTCAGCTACGAGCGCGGCAATACGGTGATGTTTGGCTTCACGCTGCGCACCAACTTTAACGACATGCGGCCGCACTACAATGATAACGCGCGCCCTGCATACCAGCCGGAGCCGCAGGATGCGATTCTGCAGCACTCCGTGGTGGCAAACCAGCTGACGCTGCTGAAATACAATGCCGGCCTGGCGGATCCGAAAATTCAGGTGAAAGGCGATACGCTGTACGTGACCGGCGAGCAGGTGAAATACCGCGACTCGCGCGAAGGGATCGAACGCGCTAACCGGATCGTTATGAACGATCTGCCGGAAGGGATCCGCACGATCCGCGTGACGGAGAACCGTCTCAACCTGCCGCAGGTCACAACCGAAACGGACGTTGCCAGCCTCAAGCGCCATCTGGAAGGTGAGCCGCTCGGGCATGAAACCGAGCTGGTGCAAAAACGCGTAGAGCCGATCGTGCCGGAAACCACCGAGCAGGGCTGGTATATCGACAAATCGCGCTTCGATTTCCATATCGATCCGGTGCTGAACCAGTCCGTCGGCGGGCCTGAAAACTTCTACATGTATCAGTTGGGCGTCATGGCGACGGCGGATCTGTGGCTCACCGACCACCTGCTGACCACCGGCAGCCTGTTCGGCAACATCGCCAATAACTACGACAAGTTCAACTACACCAACCCGCCAAAAGACTCGGCGCTGCCGCGCGTGCGTACCCGCGTGCGTGAGTACGTACAAAACGATGCCTACGTGAATAACCTGCAGGCCAACTACTTCCAGTACTTCGGAAACGGCTTCTACGGCCAGGTGTACGGCGGGTATCTGGAAACCATGTACGGCGGCGCGGGGGCGGAAGTGCTTTATCGTCCTATCGACAGCAACTGGGCGTTCGGGGTGGATGCCAACTACGTCAAACAGCGTGACTGGCGCAGCGCGCAGGACATGATGAAGTTCACCGACTACAGCGTCAAAACGGGCCATCTGACCGCCTACTGGACGCCGTCGTTCGCCCCTGACGTGCTGGTGAAAGCCAGCGTCGGCCAGTACCTGGCGGGCGATAAGGGCGGCACGCTGGATATCTCTAAACACTTCGACAGTGGCGTCGTGGTGGGCGGCTACGCCACCATCACCAACGTCTCGCCGGACGAATACGGGGAAGGGGACTTCACCAAAGGGGTCTACGTGTCGATTCCGCTGGATCTGTTCTCGTCAGGCCCAACCCGCAGCCGTGCGGCAGTGGGCTGGACGCCGCTGACGCGTGACGGGGGTCAGCAGCTTGGACGTAAGTTCCAGCTGTATGACATGACGAGCGATAAGAACATTAACTTCCGCTGATGCCCCTCACCCTCTCCCCTAAGGGGAGAGGGGAATCCTCTCCATTGCGTCAAACATAAACAAAAAATATAGATCCCCGTCACATTTTTGCGTTATACAGGAACCTCGCCCTGGAGAATGAGGTGCTGTATGACATCCCTGACTCGCCCGCGCGTTGAGTTTATCTCAACAGTCCTCCAGACCGTGCTGAACCTCGGTCTGTTGAGCCTTGGCCTGATACTGGTCGTCTTTTTGGGTAAAGAGACGGTGCATCTTGCGGATGTACTGTTCGCCCCTGAACAAACCAGCAAATATGCGCTGGTGGAAGGCCTGGTGGTCTACTTTCTCTACTTTGAATTTATCGCCCTGATTGTGAAGTACTTTCAGTCCGGCTTTCACTTTCCGCTGCGTTATTTTGTCTACATTGGGATCACTGCGATAGTGCGGCTGATCATCGTCGATCATAAATCCCCGCTCGACGTGCTGATCTACTCGGCGGCGATCCTGCTGCTGGTGATCACCCTCTGGCTGTGCAACTCGAAGCGGCTGAAACGCGAATAAAAAAAATGGCGCTCCGAAGAGCGCCTAACAACAGTCACAAGTTGGGTCAATACAATACGTCTAAAGTTGAGGGTTGCAGTGGCATAACAAAATGAAACTTAACCTTTCACACCGCCCGCCGTCAGGCCGTTGACCAGCCAGCGCTGCGCCAGCAGGAACACCACGGTAATCGGGATGGCGGAAAGTACGGCCGCCGCGGCAAAGTCGCCCCACAGGTAGTTTTGCGGGTTGAGGTATTGCTGCATACCTACGGCCAGGGTGTAGCTGTTCACATCACGCAGTAACAGTGAGGCAACCGGTACTTCGGTGATCGCAGCGATAAACGACAGGATAAACACTACCGCCAGAATCGGCACCGACAGCGGTAGCAGCACCAGGCGGAACGCCTGCCACGGGGTTGCGCCATCCAGCGCGGCCGCTTCTTCCAGCGAGCCGTCGATGGTTTCGAAATAGCCTTTAATGGTCCATACATGCAGTGCGATACCGCCAAGATAGGCGAAGATCACGCCGCCGTGGGTGTTCAGGCCGATAAACGGTACGTACTGGCCCAGACGGTCAAACAGGGCATACAACGCCACCAGCGACAGCACGGCGGGGAACATCTGGAAAATCAGCATCCCTTTCAGCAGCGTCGCTTTGCCCGGGAAACGCATGCGGGCGAAGGCATAAGCACAGGTAGTGGAAAGCGCCACGATACCAATGGCGGTAATGCCTGCGATTTTCACCGAGTTCCACAGCCACAGCAGGACCGGGAACGGCGGCGGCGTGACGCGGCCATCCGCGTGTTCCACGCTGAAGCCCAGCGCGAGCTTCCAGTGCTCCCAGGAGATTTCGTCCGGGATCAGGCTCCCGGTGGCGAAGTTACCCGAACGCAGAGAGATGGCGATAACCATCAGCAGCGGGAACATGATCGCCGCTATGAAAATCAGCAGGCCTAAGTGCGTCGCCAGGAGGCGCAACTTCTGAGATTTGGGTTGTACCATTGCCATGATTGATGCCCTCCTTAATCAAATTTCATACGTGTGGCTTTCAGGTTCACAATCGCCAGAGCGCCTACCAGCAGGAAGATCAGGGTGGCAATCGCTGCCGCCAGACCGAAGTCCTGGCCGCCGCCGCCTTCGAAGGCGATACGGTAGGTGTAGCTCACGAGCAGGTCGGTATAGCCTGCTGGCGTCGTGGTGCCAAGGCGGTCCGGGCCGCCGTTGGTCAACAGCTGAATCAGCACGAAGTTGTTAAAGTTAAAGGCGAAGCTGGCAATCATCAGCGGCGTCAGCGGCTTAATGAGCAGCGGCAGCGTAATTTTAAAGAAGTTCTGGAACGGGCCAGCGCCGTCCATCGCCGAGGCTTCGTACAGATCGTCCGGGATAGCCTTCAGCAGGCCCATGCACAGGATCATCATGTACGGATAACCGAGCCAGGTGTTTACGATGATAATCATCGAGCGAGCGGTGGTCGGGTCGCTGAACCAGGCCGGTTTGATGCCGAACAGGGCGCTCAGCATCATGTTGATTTCACCGAAGCTCTGGTTAAACAGCCCTTTGAAAATCAGAATCGAGATAAACGACGGTACGGCATACGGCAGGATCAGCAGCACGCGGTAAATCGCTTTGCCTTTCAGGGATTCCCACTGGACCAGACAGGCCAGCACCATGCCCACGGCCACGGTCAGGATCACCGTCAGCACCGAGAAGACCACCGTCCAGACGAAGATGGCGAAGAACGGTTTCTGAATGCCTTCGTCGGTAAACACGCGGGTAAAGTTGTCCCAGCCGATGGTGACGGTATAGCCCGGGCTGAGCTTGTCATCACCCCATTTGCCGTCGGCAGTAATGGACTGATAGAAACCAATGTCGTTATTCGGACGATATTTCACGCCGCTCTGGTTGTTGGTCAGCGTGCCGTCGTCCGCCAGGGTATACAGCTGCTGCGTGCCGGAGAACTGGCGCAGCGAGCTCATGGTCACCTTGCTTTCGTCTGGCAGCACGGCGGTGAGCTGGGTCAGCGCCTGACGGTTCTGGGTAATGACGCGCAGGTTGGCGCGTTCACCTTCCGGCAGGGCCTGTGCCTCTTTTAAGGTGAGCTTCTGCTCGCCGCCAAATTTGAACGCGTCGGAGACATAGTATTTGCTGCTTGCTTCGTCAGTAAGCGCTAACTTCCAATCGTTCCCGGCAGGATACAGGCCGAAGTTAAAGGTCTTGCCTGCCTGATATGAGCGATCCAGCAGGACCTGCTGCGCGCGTTCCTGCGCAAGCTGGTTGGTGCTGCTGTAGTTGGTAAACGCAATGGCGATGGTACAAATCAGCGGGAACAGGACAAACAGCCCCATCCCGGCCACGCCCGGGTAGACATAGCGCCAGGCATAGGCTTTACGATTAGCGAAAATATACAGGCCAGCAGAGCTTAAAATCAGCGTCATGATGGCAAACAGATATTCCCCTTGTACGTACATTAAAACAACAAGGTAACCCACCAGCAGACACAGCAGACCGATCGCTGACCACTTCAGCGCGTCGCTTTGCCACCAGCGTTTCTTTTTAATGACATCCATGGGGTTTTTCCTCTACAACGTTTGATCTTTTCTCCCTCTCCTGGGGGAGAGGGCCGGGGTGAGGGCGTGCGGATAGCGCCAACCCTCACCCTAACCCTCTCCTAAAGGGAAAGGGGACTACGTCATTACTTAGTAATACGACCCTGAGCATCTTTCAGCGCGGCATCGACAGTCTGACGACCGCTTGCAGCGTTGATGACCGCGGTACGCGTGGCGTACCAGAACGCAGCCATCTGTGGGATGTTCGGCATGATTTCGCCTTTCTGGGCGTTATCCATGGTGGCCGCGATACGTGGATCTTTCGCCAGCTGATCCTGGAAGGATTTCAGCGCGACGGCGCCCAGCGGTTTGTCCTTGTTCACTTCATCCAGACCCTGATCGGTCAGCAGGTAGTTTTCCAGGAACTCTTTCGCCAGCTCTTTGTTCGGGCTGGCGGCGTTGATGCCCGCGCTCAGCACGCCAACGAACGGTTTAGACGGCTTGCCTTTGAAGGTTGGCAGCAGCGTCACGCCGTAGTTGACTTTGCTCTTGTCGATGTTGGTCCAGGCCCACGGACCGTTGATGGTCATCGCGGTTTCGCCTTTGTTGAACGCCGCTTCCGCGATGGAGTAGTCAGTATCCGCGTTCATGTGTTTGTTCTTGATCAGATCAACCAGGAAGGTCAGGCCCGCTTTCGCGCCAGCGTTGTCCACGCCCACGTCTTTCACGTCATATTTGCCGTTTTCAAACTTGAACGCGTAACCGCCGTCGGCAGCAATCAGCGGCCAGGTGAAGTACGGCTCTTGCAGGTTGAACATCAGCGCGGATTTACCTTTCGCCTTCAGCTCTTTATCCAGTTTCGGGATCTCTTCCCAGGTTTTCGGTGGGTTTGGTACCAGGTCTTTGTTGTAAATCAGAGACAGGGCTTCAACGGCGATAGGGTAAGCGATCAGCTTGCCGTTATAGCGAACGGCATCCCAGGTGAACGGGAACAGTTTGTCCTGGAAGGCTTTATCTGGCGTCACTTCTGCCAGCAGGCCAGACTGCGCGTAACCCCCGAAACGGTCATGCGCCCAGAAGATGATGTCCGGGCCGTCGCCGGTTGCTGCAACCTGCGGGAACTTCTCTTCCAGCTTGTCAGGGTGTTCTACGGTAACTTTGATGCCGGTATCTTTTTCGAATTTTTTGCCCACTTCGGCCAGGCCGTTATAGCCCTTGTCGCCGTTAATCCAGATAACCAGTTTGCCTTCTTCAATTTTGGCGAGCGCCGGTGCGGAAATCATCATTGCTGCGAGGGCGGACAATGCGAAAACGCGTGCGCCAGTCTTGATATTCATAGCTGCCATCCTTTTTGGTGATGTCTCGTGGTATGACTTCAGTGGTTCAACGTGTCTCAGTCTCCTTATTTGACATCCTCTTTCCATCCTCCCAACCCCTACGCCCCACCCCCCGTTTGTGTGATCTCCGTTGCATAAATTTAAGTTATGAGTGCTGGCGCACATAAAAACCCACCGAATTTTGCAGGCGGCTTCACGAATTTTGCCTCAGCCCGCCCACGGCGGTCGCAGAGCCTGCTCCCTCATCCTCCCGCCTCCTCCCCCATAAAAAAGGCGGGGGGTGGAGGATTCGGGAAAGTAATGGATACCCCATAGTGAACTTATCTTGAATGTTTCTGTCGGTGACAGGTTGTAACGAAGGGAGAAGGGCATGGCGAGCGTACAGCTGCGTAATGTAACGAAAGCCTGGGGTGACGTTGTGGTGTCGAAAGACATCAATCTGGACATCAACGAAGGTGAATTCGTGGTGTTTGTTGGCCCATCAGGCTGCGGTAAATCTACTCTGCTGCGTATGATTGCCGGTCTTGAAACGATTACCAGCGGCGACCTGCTGATTGGTGATACCCGAATGAACGACATCCCGCCTGCCGAACGTGGCGTCGGTATGGTGTTCCAGTCTTATGCACTCTATCCACACCTTTCCGTTGCCGAAAATATGTCCTTCGGCCTGAAGCTGGCCGGCGCGAAGAAAGAGGTCATTAACCAGCGCGTGACGCAGGTGGCGGAAGTGTTACAGCTGGCCCACCTGCTGGAGCGTAAACCAAAAGCGCTTTCCGGTGGTCAGCGTCAGCGTGTGGCGATTGGCCGTACGCTGGTGGCCGAACCGCGCGTGTTCCTGCTCGATGAACCTCTTTCTAACCTGGATGCCGCCCTGCGCGTCCAGATGCGTATTGAAATCTCCCGTCTGCACAAGCGTCTTGGCCGCACGATGATTTACGTCACCCACGATCAGGTGGAAGCGATGACCCTCGCCGACAAAATCGTGGTGCTGGATGCCGGCCGCGTGGCGCAGGTGGGTAAACCGCTGGAGCTGTACCACTATCCGGCAGACCGCTTTGTTGCGGGCTTTATTGGCTCGCCAAAGATGAACTTCCTGCCCGTCAAAGTGACCGCGACAGCCATTGAACAGGTACAGGTGGAGCTGCCAAACCGCCAGCAGGTCTGGCTGCCGGTCGACAGCGCCAACGTACAGGTCGGGGCAAACATGTCCCTCGGTATTCGTCCTGAGCACCTGCTGCCGAGCCACATCGCTGATGTGACCCTGGAAGGTGACGTTCAGGTCGTCGAACAGCTTGGTCACGAAACACAGATTCATATCCAGATCCCCGCCATCCGTCAGAACCTGGTCTACCGCCAGAACGACGTGGTGTTGGTAGAAGAGGGTGCCACATTCGCTATCGGCTTGCCGCCAGAGCGTTGCCATCTGTTCCGTGAGGATGGCACTGCATGTCGTCGGTTGCACAAAGAGCCAGGCGTTTAAGCAATCCCAAAAGAAGACACGAAACCGACAGGTGAAGTGTTCAAAGAAAAGCAATGATCTCAGGAGATAGAATGATGATTACTCTGCGCAAACTTCCTCTGGCAGTTGCCGTCGCAGCGGGCGTAATGTCTGCTCAGGCAATGGCCGTGGATTTCCATGGTTATGCTCGTTCCGGTATCGGCTGGACGGGTAGTGGCGGCGAACAACAGTGCTTCCAGGCAACCGGTGCTCAAAGTAAATACCGTCTGGGTAACGAATGTGAAACCTATGCGGAACTGAAACTGGGCCAGGAAGTGTGGAAAGAGGGCGATAAGAGCTTCTACTTCGACACCAACGTCGCGTATTCCGTGGCGCAACAGAACGACTGGGAGGCCACTGACCCGGCGTTCCGTGAAGCCAACGTGCAGGGTAAAAACCTGATTGAGTGGCTGCCAGGTTCGACTATCTGGGCCGGTAAGCGCTTCTATCAGCGTCATGACGTCCACATGATCGACTTCTACTACTGGGATATTTCAGGTCCTGGTGCAGGTCTGGAAAACATCGACGTAGGTTTTGGTAAGCTCTCTCTGGCTGCAACCCGTTCTTCTGAAGCCGGCGGTTCTTCATCCTTCGCCAGCAACAGCGTTTATGACTACACCACTCGCACGGCGAACGATGTCTTTGACGTGCGTTTAGCCCAGATGGAAATTAACCCGGGCGGTACCCTGGAGCTGGGGGCTGATTACGGCCGTGCAAACCCACGTGATGATTATCACCTGATCGACGGCGCATCTAAAGATGGCTGGATGTTCACCGCTGAACACACGCAGAGCATGCTGAAAGGCTACAACAAATTCGTTCTGCAATATGCAACTGACTCTATGACCTCTCAGGGTAAAGGTCTGTCGCAAGGTTCGAACATTGGCACCACTGACGATATCAACTACGGCATCAACAACAACGGGCACCTGTGGCGCGTACTTGACCACGGTGCTATCTCGCTGGGCGATAGCTGGGATCTGATGTACGTCGGTATGTACCAGGATATCAACTGGGATAACAACAACGGTACTAAATGGTGGACCGTAGGCGTTCGTCCTATGTACAAATGGACGCCTATCATGAGCACTCTGCTTGAAGTGGGCTACGACAACGTCAAATCTCAGGAAACTGGCGAAACCAACAACCAGTATAAAATCACCCTGGCACAACAGTGGCAGGCTGGCGACAGCATCTGGTCACGTCCAGCAATCCGCGTCTTCGCCACCTATGCCAAGTGGGATGAGAAATGGGGTTATGCGCCTTCAGGTAAAAACTCCGTTGCGGGTTACACCCCAGGCATGGCCTATAGCGATACCACTGCGAAAAGCTTCAGCCGCGGCGACAACGATGAGTGGTCCTTCGGCGCCCAGATGGAAATCTGGTGGTAATCCCGTCTTAACCTGACGTAATGACCAAACTGAGGGGCGCAAGCCCCTCAATCCTTGGGACGGCGCGCTATTGCCTGGCTACCGCTGAACCTGTGCATTTTGAGGTGATAACAATGAAAATGAACAAAACTCTCCTTGCCCTTTGTTTAACCGCAGGGCTGCTGGCAAGCGCGCCTGCTGTAACGCTCGCTAACGTCAATTTCGTTCCGCAAAACACAACATCCGCGCCAGCCATTCCGACAGCGGCATTGCAACAGCTTGTCTGGACCCCTGTCGATCAGTCTAAAACCCAGACCACCCAGCTCTCAACGGCTGGTCAGTCACTTAATGTTCCGGGTATTACCGGCCCTGTCGCTGCGTATAGCGTACCCGCCAATATTGGTGAACTGGCCATTACCTTGACCAGTGAAGTTAATAAGCAGACGAGTGTATTTGCACCAAACGTGTTAATTCTCGATCAGAACATGACGCCATCTGCCTTTTTCCCAAGTGAATACTTTACGTATCAGGAGCCCGGCGTGATGAGCGCCGACCGTCTGGAAGGCGTCATGCGCCTTACGCCAGCGCTGGGCCAGCAAAAACTCTACGTTCTGGTCTTTACCACTGAGCAAGATCTTCAGAAGACCACCACGTTGCTCGATCCGGCTAAAGCCTACGCAAAAGGTACCGGTAACGCGATTCCTGATATTCCAGACCCGATTGCTCGTCACGTCACCGACGGAACGTTAAAGCTGAAGGTGAAAACGAACAGCGGTTCAAGCGTGCTGGTCGGCCCGCTGTTTGGCTCTTCCGGTTCCGGCCCTGTCACTGTAGGTAACACAGCAGCTCCTGCCTATACCGCGCCAGCTGCCACGGCAGCCGCACCGGTAGCGACCGCAACTCCTGCCCCGGCGAAGAAAGCCGAGCCGGTACTGAACGACACCGAAGAGTACTTCAACAACGCCATTAAGCAGGCGGTGAAGCGCGGCGATGTCGATAAGGCGCTGAAACTGCTTGATGAAGCCGAACGTTTAGGTTCAACCACTGCCCGTTCCACCTTTATCAGCAGTGTAAAAGGCAAGGGGTAACCGTTTCCCCACAGTGCTGATTTGTTAGTAGTTTGGTGCGCCTGAGTGGGCGCACTTTTTTTCGTATCCGCCAGGCTGTTGCGCCCATGTTGCGATCGTGATCGTTAAATAACGTTTGGCCCCCCTCAATCCGTGTTTCTGCGATACAATGCCATTACGTTATGTATCGGAGAGTCTGGCATGTCACACCCTGCGCTAACGCAACTGCGTGCGCTGCGCTATTTCGACCAAATACCTGCGCTTGATCCGCAGCAACTGGACTGGCTGTTGCTGGAAGATTCCATGACGAAACGTTTTGAGCAACAGGGTAAAACGGTCACGGTGACCCTGATTCAGGAAGGGTTTGTCTCTGGCGATGAGATCGCCAGCGAGCTGCCGCTGCTGCCGCAAGAGCCACGCTACTGGCTGCGCGAAATTTTACTCTGTGCTGATGGTGAGCCGTGGCTTGCCGGGCGGACGGTGGTCCCCGAGTCCACCCTTTCCGGGCCAGAGCTCGCGCTGCAACGTCTGGGGAAAACGCCGCTGGGGCGCTACCTTTTCACCTCGTCTGAGCTTACCCGGGATTTCATTGAGATTGGTCGTGATGCCGAACTCTGGGGGCGTCGTTCCCGCCTTCGCCTGAGCGGTAAACCGTTAATTCTGACGGAGCTTTTTTTACCGGCATCACCGTTGTACTAAGAGGAAGAAAAAATGGAGTGGAGCCTGACGCAGAATAAGCTGTTGGCGTATCACCGCTTAATGCGTACCGATAAACCCATTGGCGCGTTACTGCTGCTGTGGCCGACCCTGTGGGCGCTGTGGCTCGCCACGCCGGGCGTGCCGCCGCTGTGGATCCTGGCTGTGTTCGTTGCCGGCGTCTGGCTGATGCGTGCGGCGGGCTGCGTGGTGAATGACTATGCCGATCGTAAATTCGACGGTCATGTTAAGCGTACTGCCGGTCGTCCGTTACCCAGCGGGCAGGTCACCGGGAAAGAAGCCCGCGTGCTGTTCATTGTGCTGGTGCTGCTCTCTTTCATGCTGGTGCTGACCCTCAACACCATGACCATTCTGCTTTCCGTTGCGGCGCTGGCGTTGGCCTGGGTGTATCCGTTTATGAAGCGCTATACCCACCTGCCTCAGGTGGTGCTGGGCGCGGCGTTTGGCTGGTCGATTCCGATGGCGTTTGCGGCGGTTAGTGCGTCCTTACCGCTCAGCTGCTGGCTGATGTTCCTGGCGAACATTCTCTGGGCGGTGGCGTATGACACGCAATACGCGATGGTAGACCGCGACGATGACCTGAAGATTGGCATCAAATCCACCGCCATCCTCTTTGGTCGTCAGGACAAGCTGATTATCGGTATCCTGCAGGTTGCGGTACTGGCGCTGATGATTGCGATCGGTCGCCTGAACGGGCTGAACTGGGAGTTTTACTGGTCCGTGCTGGTGGCGGGACTGCTGTTTGCGTACCAGCAAAAGCTGATTGCGAAGCGTGAACGTGACGCCTGTTTTAAAGCGTTTATGAACAATAACTACGTTGGTCTGGTGCTTTTTTTAGGCCTGGCGATGAGCTATTTCTTATAAAAAAGTCGGGTGGCGGCTTCGCCTTACCCGACCTACGAGTTAGCAGGACATGTACCCGGTAAGCGTTAGCGCCACCGGGCTTTTTTTTATCGGCGACGCAGCAGCCGGAGCGCGTTCGCCGTCACCAGCACCGTTGCCCCGGTATCCGCCAGCACCGCCAGCCACAGTCCGGTCATGCCGAGCAGGGTCGTCACCAGGAAAATCCCCTTCAGACCGAGCGCAATGCCGATGTTCTGACGGATGTTGGCCCGCGTCGCGCGCGCCAGGGCGATCGTCTGCGCCAGCCCGGTCAGGCGGTTGTGGGTCAGCGCCGCGTCGGCCGTTTCCAGCGCCACGTCGGTACCACTGCCCATTGCAATACCAATGGTGGACGCTTTCATCGCCGGGGCATCGTTAATCCCGTCACCGACCATCGCCAGCGGCGCGCGGGCGTTCAGCGCCGTCACGGCGCTGACCTTATCCGCAGGCAACAGTCCGGCTTTAAACTCCAGCCCCAGCTCACCGGCAATCGCTGCCGCCGCGCGAGGGTTATCACCGGTAAGAATAACGCCCTGCACGCCCAGCTTGTGCAGCGCCGCTACGGCTTCTTTGGCGTCATCGCGCAGGGTATCGCGCAGCGCCAGCATTCCCTTCGCGACACCGTCCTGCAGGACGGTCACGACGGTTTGTCCGGTCTGTTCTAACGCCTCAACCTCTGGACTGGAAGACTTGCCTGCCGCGACAATCAGCACCTTTTTACCGTCAACGGTGGCCTCAATCCCTGACCCGACCAGCGCCCGCTGGGCGGTTGCCGGAGGGATATTCAGCCCGCGCGACTGCGCTTCTCGCACAATCGCCTGCGCCAGCGGGTGAGTGGACCCCTGTTCAACGGCAGCGGCCAGTGTAAGCAGCTCATCTTCACTGATGTCCTGCGGATAGACGCCGGTCACCTGCGGCTTGCCCACGGTCAGCGTACCGGTTTTATCGAAGGCGATATGCTGAACCTGGCTCAGCTGTTCCAGCGCCGCGCCGCCCTTAATCAGCGCGCCGCGACGCGCCGCCGCCGCCAGACCTGAGGTAATCGCCGCCGGGGTGGAAATCACCAGCGCGCACGGGCAGCCAATCAGCAGCAGCGTCAGCCCTTTATAAATCCAGCCCTCCCACGGCGCGCCAAAGAACAGCGGCGGGACGACGGTGACCAGCAGGGCAACCAGCATGATGGCAGGGGTATAAATCCGGCTGAAGCGATCGATAAAGCGTTCGACCGGCGCGCGGCGCTCCTCTGCCTCTTCAATCAGCTTAAGGATACGGTCGATGGCGCTGTCGCCCGGCTCGGAAAGCACGGTGAGCTGCACCAGACGGTCGACGCTGGTGGCGCCAGCAGGCACTTTTTCACCCGCGGCGCGCTCTACCGGAATGGATTCCCCGGTCAGGGCGCTTTCATCAAAGCTCGCGGTGGCGGTAAGCAGCGCGCCGTCGGCGGGCAGACGCCCCCCTGCGGCCACCTCAATCACGTCATCCGGGCGCAGCGTATTGATGGCGACCGTTTCACGCGTGCCGTTTATCACGCGAGTGGCGGTTTCCGGCTTCAGCGCCATCAGCGCGCTGACCCCTTTACGCGCCCGGCTCGCCGCCCAGCCCTCAAGGCGTTCGCCGATTAAGAACAGCAGCAGCACCATCGCCGCTTCTGCCGTCGCGCCAATGAACAGTGCGCCGATTGCAGCCACGCTCATCAGCGTTTCGATGGCAAACCAGCTGCCGCTTTTCATCAGGCGCAGCGCCTGACGGGCAATCGGGAACAGGCCGACCAGCGTGGTGGCGATAAACGCCAGATTGCCGAACGGATGGTTAATCTGCTCCAGACCCCAGCTCAGGGCCATCATGATGATGAGGGTAATGAGCGGCAGGTTTTCTTTCAGGGAGGAGGCTTTTTCAACGGGCGCCGTTTCGCTACGCAGGGTATAGCCCGCCTTGCTGACGGCGGCTTCAACCTGTTTGCTGACGTCGCTATCGGCGCTGACCAGCAGCTTTTCGGTGGCGAACAGCACCTGAACGTGACTCACGCCCGGCACCTGCTTGACGGCGTTTTCCACCTTGCGGGCGCAGGCCGCGCAGTCCATGCCGTTGACGACCCAGCTGTAGCGGTTGCCGCTTTCAGGAAGGGGTTGAGCTTGCGTTTTGCACGCGCCTTCGCAGCAGCAGTCGTCTTTCGACGGAGCCGGGCTGAGCTTAAGTGCCGAGAATTGAGGAACTTTTTTAGGTATTTCTGGAGTCGACATGGCAGTCTCCGGCAATGATAATTTTCTCATTAACCGCAGCATACACTCTGGAGTCGACTCCAGAGTCAAGCGCTATTTAGATATACAGCGAACGCACAATCAGGAAATGCCCGGCAAAGTAACACGCGGAGGCTATCGCGTTATCCGCCCGGAAGCGGCGGCGATAGTGGCTGCCCAGCCAGACGACATTCCCGATCAGCAGCAGCGCGGCGCCGAAGAACGCGGACATCGCCGGAGCGGTCGGACGGAAGAACCACAGTTCGCCCGCCAGCCACACCATCACCAGCGTCATGGCGATAAACGTACAGACCGGCAAACGCATCTCTTCCAGACGCGACCAGATCACCGCAATCAGCAGGGCGCCAATCACCAGCAGCACCAGCGGCAGCGGCCAGAAGAAGGAGAGCGTCATCTGGCTGGCAAAGTAGATGGTATAAAGCAGATGGGAGAGGAAGAACGCCCCAACGGCGTACAGCAGGCGCTGGCGCGGCAGCAGGGTTAAGGCATCGCCAATCAGGGATGCACACAGCCCGGCGAGCACCAGATAGCTGACGGCGTTAAACATCGGCGCTTGCCAGGCCAGCAGCAGCAGGAGCAACAGCGTGACCGGTTTAAACAACCAGCGCTGCCAGGTGGGACCGCGATACGACGCATCGACATAAAGCCATGCGGAAAAACAGACAGCGATAAATGACCAAAGCATATTAACTCCCTGTATCTGTTAAGTCTGAATAATCAGTTTCTGATCCAGTGTAGTGACGCGGGCGGGCGTTTGGCAATGGCGGGGGAGGCAAGGTATCCTGAATTCCGCAAAATCTGATGGGATTGTCGAATGAGCAAGATGCCGCTTTTTTTCATTATCGTGGTGGCGATTATCGTCATTGCCGCCTCGTTCCGTTTCGTGCAGCAGCGCCGCGAGAAGGCGGATAACGATGCCGCACCGCTGATGCAAAAGCGCGTGGTGGTGACCAACAAACGCGAGAAACCGCTCAACGACCGCCGCTCGCGCCAGCAGCAGGTGACGCCTGCGGGCACAGCAATGCGCTATGAAGCGAGCTTTAGGGCGGAAACGGGCGGCCTGGAGATGACCTTTCGCCTGGAGGCGCAGCAGTACCATCAGCTGATGGTGGGTGAGAAAGGAACGCTGAGCTACAAAGGGTCGCGGTTTGAAGGGTTTGAACCGGAGCGGTAATTTTCCCCTCACCCCGGCCCTCTCCCACAGGGAGAGGGTGTAATCGTTCCCTCTCCCTGTGGGAGAGGGTTAGGGTGAGGGCATCAGGCCGCGCCTTACTTCTTCACCTGCGCCTTAAACTTTTTCATCCACACCAGCAGTTCAAACACCCCGAAAATAAACACGCGCAGCTGCTGCCAGCCCGTCATCTGCGGGCCGTCTTTCGGCAGGCCGTTTTTCAGCATCACCATCTGCAGGGCATGCATGAAAGACGTGAAAATCAGCGCGACGTTAACGAAAATATTCATCGGGCGCGGGAAGGGGTGTACCAGGTTGAGAATTAAAAACGCCCAGACGCCCAGCATCAGCAAACGTCCCAGGTTAATCAGTACCGGCATCGGAGCCTCCTTGTGCCTGACGGTGATAAAGACGATAAGCGACCTGGCCGGCGACCTTTTCGCGGTGCAGATCCCAGTGGGCGGGAACCGGCGGTAAACCGTTTTCCACTTCGCTTTCAACGTAAATTAGCGCGTCATCCGCCAGCCAGCCGTTTTGCTCAAGCAGGGATAACGTCTCTTCCAGCAGCCCCTTGCGGAACGGCGGATCGACAAACACCACGTTATGCGGCGTGCCTTTCTGCGCAAGAAAACTCAGCGTGTTGGTGTTCACGACTTTGGCGTTGCTCGCTTTCAGCGTCGCCAGATTTTGCTGCAGCGTCTGCGCAACGCCGCGCTCCATCTCCAGCAGCGTGGCGCTGGCGGCATAGCGCGACAGCGCTTCCAGGCCGAGCGCGCCGCTTCCGGCGAAGCAGTCCAGGCAGTGGGCGTCTACCATTGACGGGGCCAGCCAGTTAAACAGCGTCTCGCGCACGCGGTCAGTAGTAGGGCGTAAACCGGGGCTGTCCGGCACCGGTAATTTCCGGCCTCGCCACTGACCGCCGATAATACGAATTTGACCGGCCGGGGCGCGGTTGGGTTTCTTCATCTCAGGAAAGCTCTGTTAACAATTGGCCTGCGATTGCGGGCGGTGATGTCAATTAAGTAAAGTGTTAGACTATTTCATCATTTTTTTAGCTTCCATGTATATAGCGCCGCGAGGAGTGTAGTCGCAGATGGCAAAACAAAAAAAACGTGGCTTCTTTTCCTGGCTGGGCTTCGGTGAAAAAGAGCAAGAAACAGAACAGAAAACCGAAGAGCAACAAGCCGTTGAAGAGCAGTCACAGCCTGAAACGCCTGTAGAAACCGCCGCGGTTGTCGAAGCGGAAGAAACGGCGCACAGCAAAGAAGAGATTGAATCCTTTGCTGAAGAAGTGGTTGAGGTTACGGAACAGGTTCAGGAGAGCGAGAAGCCAGAGCCGGTTGTCATTGAGGCCCTTGCCGAAGCGCCGCAGGCCGTAATCGAGCACGAAGAGCTGCCGCTGCCGGAAGAGGTGAAAGCCGAAGAGGTTTCTGCCGAAGAGTGGCAGGCGGAAGCGGAAACCGTTGAAATTGTTGAGGCGGTGGAAGAAGAAGCGGCACTCGAGCCAGAGCTGACCGACGAAGAGCTGGAAGCCCAGGCGCTGGCGGCAGAAGCCGCGGAAGAGGCGGTCATCGTCGTGCCGGTTGAAGAACAGCCGGAAGAAGAGAGCGTCCAGGAGCAGGAAAAACCGACCAAAGAAGGTTTCTTCGCGCGCCTGAAGCGCAGCCTGCTCAAAACCAAAGAAAACTTAGGTTCCGGATTTATCAGTCTGTTCCGCGGCAAGAAGATCGACGACGATCTTTTTGAAGAGCTGGAAGAACAGCTGCTGATTGCGGACGTCGGCGTGGAAACCACCCGTAAGATCATCGCTAATCTGACCGAAGGGGCGAGCCGCAAACAGCTGCGCGACGCCGAAGCGCTGTACGGCCTGCTGAAAGACGAGATGGGTGAAATTCTCGCAAAAGTTGACGAACCGCTTAATATTGAAGGCAAAACGCCATTTGTTATTCTGATGGTTGGCGTGAACGGCGTGGGTAAAACTACCACCATCGGCAAGCTGGCGCGTCAGTTCGAACAGCAGGGCAAATCGGTGATGCTGGCGGCGGGCGATACCTTCCGCGCGGCAGCGGTTGAGCAGCTGCAGGTTTGGGGCCAGCGCAACAACATTCCGGTGATTGCCCAGCATACCGGCGCGGACTCCGCGTCCGTGATCTTCGATGCCATCCAGGCGGCGAAGGCGCGCAACGTGGACGTGCTGATTGCCGATACCGCAGGGCGTTTGCAGAACAAATCGCACCTGATGGAAGAGTTGAAGAAAATCGTTCGCGTCATGAAGAAGCTGGACGAAGACGCGCCGCATGAAATTATGCTGACCATTGATGCCAGCACCGGACAGAACGCCATCAGCCAGGCGAAGCTGTTCAATGAAGCGGTAGGACTGACGGGGATCGCGCTGACCAAGCTGGACGGCACCGCGAAAGGCGGGGTGATCTTCTCCGTGGCCGATCAGTTCGGTATTCCTATCCGTTACATCGGTGTGGGCGAGCGTATTGAGGATTTGCGTCCGTTTAAAGCGGACGACTTTATTGAGGCATTATTTGCCCGAGAGGACTAACAATGATTCGCTTTGAACACGTCAGCAAGGCCTATCTCGGTGGGAGACAAGCGCTGCAGGGGGTAACATTCCACCTGCAGCCGGGCGAGATGGCATTCCTGACCGGCCATTCCGGCGCGGGGAAAAGTACCCTGCTCAAGCTTATCTGTGGGATCGAGCGGCCAAGCGCCGGGAAAATCTTTTTCGGCGGCCATGAGATCAGCCGCCTGAAAAACCGCGAAGTGCCGTTCCTGCGTCGTCAGATCGGCATGATTTTCCAGGATCACCACCTGCTGATGGATCGCACCGTTTTCGATAACGTGGCCATCCCGCTGATTATTGCCGGCGCCAGCTATGACGATATCCGCCGTCGCGTCTCTGCGGCGCTGGATAAGGTCGGGCTGCTGGACAAAGCGAAGAACTTCCCGATCCAGCTCTCCGGCGGTGAACAGCAGCGCGTGGGCATCGCCCGCGCGGTGGTGAACAAGCCTGCCGTACTGCTGGCGGATGAACCAACCGGTAACCTGGACGATGCTCTGTCCGAAGGGATTTTGCGTCTGTTTGAGGAATTCAACCGCGTAGGAGTCACCGTATTGATGGCCACGCACGACATCGGGCTCATTTCCCGTCGTTCGTACCGCATGCTGACCCTGAGCGACGGGCATTTGCACGGAGGCCACGGTGAATAAGCGTGATGCAATAAACCAGATTCGGCAGTTCGGAAACCGGTTTGACCGTTTCCGTAAGCCGCAGGGCGGTGGTGACGGCAATCGTAATGCGCCGAAGCGCCAGAAGGCCGCGCCAAAACCGGCCTCCCGTAAAACCAACGTGTTTAACGAGCAGGTGCGCTACGCCTTCCACGGCGCGCTGCAGGACCTGAAAAGCAAACCGCTGGCGACGTTCCTGACGGTGATGGTGATCGCCATCTCCCTGACGCTGCCAAGCGTCTGCTATATGGTCTATAAAAACGTCAACCAGGCGGCCTCACAGTATTATCCGTCGCCGCAGATCACGGTCTATATGGATAAAGCGCTCGACGATAACGCCGCCGCGCAGGTGGTCGGGCAAATCCAGGCCGAGCAGGGCGTGGAGAAGGTCAACTATCTCTCACGTGAAGACGCGCTGGGCGAGTTCCGTAACTGGTCTGGCTTTGGCGGCGCGCTGGATATGCTCGAAGAGAACCCGCTGCCCGCCGTGGCGGTGGTGATCCCGAAGCTGGATTTCCAGGGGACCGATTCGCTTAACACCCTGCGCGATCGCATCACGCGCATTAAGGGCATTGATGAAGTGCGCATGGACGACAGCTGGTTTGCACGCCTTGCTGCCCTGACCGGGCTGGTAGGACGCGTCGCGGCGATGATTGGCGTGCTGATGGTGGCGGCGGTCTTCCTCGTCATCGGCAACAGCGTGCGCCTGAGCATCTTTGCCCGTCGCGATACCATTAACGTGCAGAAACTGATTGGTGCGACGGATGGTTTCATCCTCCGACCGTTCCTTTACGGTGGCGCATTGCTCGGTTTTTCCGGTGCATTTCTTTCACTGATATTGTCAGAAATTTTGGTGATGCGGCTCTCTTCTGCCGTGACTGAAGTGGCGCAGGTTTTCGGAACGAAGTTTGATATCAGTGGCTTAGGCTTCGATGAGTGTCTGTTGCTGCTGCTGGTTTGTTCGATGATTGGGTGGGTGGCAGCCTGGCTGGCAACCGTTCAACATTTACGTCACTTTACTCCCGACTAATAAAAGCGTGATATAATCTTTCCCTGCACCGAGATGCTCGCTCTGCAGGGAAAGCGTCCCTGTTGTCGCTTCCCCTGTTATCATCTTCATGTCACAATTTGTGCGTAATTTATTCACCGTTGCACCTGGAACTTGTGGATAAAATCACTGTCTGATAAAAGAGTGAATGCTAATCTCGTTGCTCAAACGCTTTGGCATGGTTGTTGCCTGACGGGGACGACCAGGACCAGAAGAAACATTGAGAGGAATGAATGACCAAAGAAATGCAAACTTTAGCTTTAGCCCCTGTTGGTAACCTGGAATCTTATATCCGGGCTGCGAACACCTGGCCGATGTTAACGGCCGAGGAAGAAAAGGAGCTTGCTGAAAAGCTGCATTACCAGGGCGATCTGGAAGCAGCGAAAAAGCTGATCCTGTCTCACCTGCGCTTTGTTGTTCACATTGCTCGTAACTATGCGGGCTATGGCCTGCCGCAGGCGGACTTGATTCAGGAAGGCAACATCGGCCTGATGAAGGCTGTGCGTCGCTTTAACCCGGAAGTGGGTGTGCGACTCGTCTCCTTCGCTGTGCACTGGATCAAAGCAGAAATTCATGAATACGTGCTGCGCAACTGGCGTATCGTGAAAGTCGCCACGACAAAAGCGCAACGCAAACTGTTCTTCAACCTGCGTAAAGCCAAGCAGCGTCTGGGCTGGTTCAACCAGGATGAAGTGGAAATGGTGGCGCGCGAGCTGGGCGTAACCAGCAAAGACGTGCGTGAGATGGAATCCCGTATGGCCGCGCAGGACATGACCTTTGATATGTCCTCCGACGACGACGCATCTGACAGCCAGCCAATGGCGCCGGTTCTGTATCTGCAGGATAAAACCTCTAACTTTGCTGACGGCATCGAAGAGGATAACTGGGAAGATCAGGCCGCGAACAAGCTGACCCATGCGATGGAAGGCCTCGACGAACGTAGCCAGGATATTATTCGCGCCCGCTGGCTGGACGAAGACAACAAGTCCACGCTGCAGGAGCTGGCCGACCGCTACGGCGTTTCTGCGGAACGTGTCCGTCAGCTTGAAAAGAACGCCATGAAAAAACTTCGCGCCGCTATCGAAGCGTAATTTTCGCGAAGTACACCGAGAACCCCTGGATGAAAGTCTGGGGGTTTTGTTTTTTTAGCGCCCGCTCTGGCGAATTCCCTCCCCCTGGCAAACAATTACTGATGCGCTAAGCAGGCGACTTTCTCAGGGGGACAGGGTGAAAAATAACGAACTGAACGACCGGCGTTTACAGGCGACGCCGCGCGGCATCGGCGTGATGTGTAACTTCTATGCTGATAAAGCTGAAAACGCCACGGTGTGGGACGTGGAAGGTAACGAGTACATCGACTTCGCCGCCGGGATCGCGGTGCTGAATACCGGCCATCGCCATCCAAAAGTCATTTCCGCGATTGAAAAACAGCTCCACGCGTTTACCCATACGGCGTACCAGATTGTGCCGTACGAAGGCTATGTGGCGCTTGCCGAGCGCATCAACCAGCGCGTGCCCGTTGACGGTCCGGCCAAAACCGCGTTCTTCTCCACGGGGGCAGAGGCGGTCGAAAACGCGGTCAAAATTGCCCGAGCGTACACCAAACGTCCCGGCCTTATCACCTTCGGCGGCGCGTTCCACGGCCGCACCTTTATGACCATGGCGCTGACCGGCAAAGTTGCGCCGTACAAGCTCGGCTTTGGCCCGTTCCCCGGTTCGGTGTATCACGCGCAGTATCCGAATGAACTGCACGGCGTCAGCACGGCGGAAGCGTTGAAAAGCCTGGAACGCATCTTTAAAGCGGATATCGCACCCGACCAGGTCGCGGCCATTATTCTCGAACCGGTTCAGGGAGAGGGCGGTTTCAACATTGCGCCAGCTGATTTTATGCAGGCGCTGCGCGCCCTGTGCGACACCCACGGTATTTTGCTGATTGCCGACGAGGTGCAAAGCGGCTTCGCCCGTACCGGCAAGCTGTTCTCGATGGAACACCACTGCGTGAAGCCCGATCTGATCACCATGGCGAAAAGCCTGGCGGGCGGGATGCCGCTCTCAGCGGTATCGGGCCGTGCGGAGGTGATGGACGCCCCTGCACCGGGCGGGCTGGGCGGTACTTACGCCGGGAACCCGCTGGCGATTGCGGCGGCGCATGCCGTGCTCGACGTGATTGATGAAGAGGATCTCTGCACGCGCTCGGCGCATCTTGGCCATCACCTGGTGGAAGTGCTGAACAAGGCGAAAGAACACTGCCCGTATATCGCTGACATTCGCGCGCAGGGATCGATGGTGGCGGTGGAGTTTAACGACCCGCAAACGGGCCAGCCTTCGCCGGAATTTACCCGCCAGGTGCAGGAGCGTGCGTTGCAGGAAGGGCTGCTGCTGCTGAGCTGCGGCGTCTACGGCAACGTCATTCGTTTCCTGTATCCGCTGACTATCCCTGAAGCGCAGTTCCGTAAAGCGCTGGACATTATCTCCGCGTCGCTGACACGTTAAAGCCACATGCCCGGCGAAAATCCCTGCCGGGCTTATCATATATTCATTTCAAATTAGCTATTCCAAAATCATAAAAATCGGGTATGTTTTAGCAGAGTATGCTGAAAAAGCGCGGACAGCACACCTATAACTGACATAAAGCGCTGCACAACAACATCACAACAATCGTAATAACCATAATAATGGGGAATCTCAGGATGAACATGAAGGGTAAAGCGTTACTGGCAGGATGTATCGCGTTGGCATTCAGCACCATGGCACAGGCAGACATCAAGGTGGCTGTGGTTGGCGCAATGTCCGGTCCGGTAGCACAGTACGGCGACCAGGAATTTACCGGCGCTGAGCAGGCGGTTGCAGACATTAATGCCAAGGGCGGTATCAAGGGCGAAAAACTGCAGATCGTAAAATATGATGATGCCTGTGACCCGAAACAAGCGGTCGCGGTCGCGAACAAAGTGGTGAACGACGGGATCAAATACGTTATCGGTCACCTGTGCTCTTCCTCGACTCAGCCTGCGTCTGACATCTACGAAGACGAAGGTATTCTGATGATCACCCCGGCAGCGACCGCACCGGAGCTGACCGCGCGCGGCTACAAGCTGACCCTGCGCACCACCGGTCTGGACTCTGACCAGGGCCCAACCGCGGCGAAATACATCGTTGAAAAAGTGAAGCCGAAGCGCATTGCCATCGTTCATGACAAGCAGCAGTACGGTGAAGGTCTGGCGCGTTCAGTGCAGGATAACCTCAAGAAAGCGAATGCCGACGTGGTGTTCTTCGACGGGATCACCGCCGGTGAGAAAGACTTCTCCACCCTGGTGGCGCGCCTGAAGAAAGAGAATATTGATTTTGTTTACTACGGTGGCTACCACCCGGAAATGGGCCAGATCCTGCGCCAGGCGCGCGCTGCGGGCCTGAAAACCCAGTTTATGGGCCCGGAAGGCGTGGCGAACGTTTCCCTGTCTAACATTGCGGGTGAATCAGCCGAAGGCCTGCTGGTAACCAAACCGAAGAACTACGACCAGGTCCCTGCGAACAAACCTATCGTAGATGCCATCAAGGCGAAGAAACAGGATCCAAGCGGCGCGTTCGTCTGGACCACCTACGCGGCGCTGCAGTCTCTGCAGGCGGGCCTGAACCAGTCAGCCGATCCGGCTGAGATTGCCACCTGGCTGAAAGCGAATACCGTCGAGACCGTCATGGGACCACTCTCCTGGGACGCGAAGGGCGACCTGAAGGGCTTCGAGTTCGGCGTGTTTGACTGGCATGCGAACGGCACGGCGACAGACGCCAAATAATTTTCCCGTCGCCTTTCGCGCCGCAGGTGCGTTGGCTGCGTTATTCAACCCCGGTCACTTACTTATGTAAGCTCCCGGGGATTTCATAACTTGCCGCCTTCCTGCAACACGAAATGCTTGGGAAAATACAGTGGAGAATGTAGGCCGGGTAAGGCGCAGCCGCCACCCGGCTTTCTTTTAGCGCTTCTCCCACCCGCTCTCCTGCGCCGTAAACCCTAACGCCTGCATAAACGCCGCCATCACGCCGCGGTTTTCCACGCCCACGTCAGCCATCCACCATGAGGTCACGCTCGGGTTTTCGCGGATCACTTCTTCAATTAAATACTGTCCCACACCGCGACGACGGGTGACGTCACGCACGCGCAGCGAGTCCAGCGCTCCCTCTGTACCGCTCAGGGTTACGCGAACCGCTGCCAGCAGGCGTTCGTTAAAACGCGCGGCATAAATGCGGTGGGTCTCATCAACGCGCAGCGACGAAGGGGAATATTCCGGCCAGATCTTGCCCAGGTCGATATGATCCTGGTCGCTAAAGGTCACCAGACGCACGATAGTCAGTTTCATTAGCCACTTGTCCAAATCAGATTGAGTAGGGGCAGTGTACTCAATTTATTCACTCAGCGGCTTCCTCTTTTTATTCTCATTAACCAGGTGATTAGTTTTTTGGCAACGCGTTGGGCAGTTTGAAAACACATGGATCGAAAAATAAGCAGAATTTTAACCTGAACGGTAGTGATTTATTCGGCGCTTTGTACCGTTATTTTATGCTGCAAACTGCACTTTTATTTGTTTATCTCTGCCTGATTTCAGAATATTATCTTTGCTTAATCGCCTGAAAAATAGAGATTTTAGTCTGGTTTTTGACAAAAAACTGCGCTAAACCATTAAAGGCACTGGTAAAAATAGCGTTGTTCATTAAAAGTACAGAATGCTTTTTAACCATAATAAAACAAAATATAAACACGACATCACGAATGGGGATTCAGAGATGAAAAGGAACGCGAAGACGTTAATCGCGGGGATGGTCGCACTGTCGATCTCGCATGCCGCTATGGCAGACGACATTAAAGTTGCGGTAGTGGGCGCGATGTCCGGCCCTGTTGCCCAGTGGGGTGACATGGAGTTCAACGGCGCGCGCCAGGCCATCAAAGACATCAACGCCAAGGGCGGTATCAAAGGCGACAAGCTGGTGGGCGTGGAATATGACGACGCCTGCGATCCTAAACAGGCCGTCGCGGTCGCCAACAAAATCGTCAACGACGGTATTCAGTATGTGATCGGCCACCTGTGCTCATCCTCCACGCAGCCGGCGTCTGATATCTACGAAGACGAAGGCATTCTGATGATCACCCCAGGCGCAACGAACCCGGAACTGACCCAGCGCGGCTACCAGCACATTATGCGTACCGCCGGTCTGGACTCCTCGCAGGGCCCCACCGCCGCCAAATACATCCTCGAGACCGTTAAGCCACAGCGCATTGCCATTATTCATGACAAACAGCAGTACGGCGAAGGCCTGGCGCGCTCCGTGCAGGACGGCCTGAAAAAAGGCGGCGCGAACATCGTCTTCTTCGACGGCATTACCGCCGGTGAGAAAGACTTCTCCGCGCTGATTGCCCGTCTGCAAAAAGAGAATATCGACTTCGTTTACTACGGCGGCTATTACCCGGAGATGGGCCAGATGCTGCGTCAGGCGCGCGCCACCGGTCTGAAAACCCAGTTTATGGGGCCAGAGGGCGTGGGCAATGCCTCCCTGTCAAACATCGCGGGGGATTCTGCCGAAGGCATGCTGGTGACGATGCCAAAACGCTATGACCAGGATCCGGCCAACAAGGCTATCGTGGATGCGCTCAAGGCGCAGAAGAAAGATCCGAGTGGTCCGTATGTCTGGATCACCTACGCGGCCGTACAGTCTCTGGCCACCGCGCTGGATCGCTCCGGCAGCAAAGAACCGCTGGATCTGGTGAAAGATTTAAAAGCACACGGGGCGAACACCGTGATTGGGCCGCTGAACTGGGATGAGAAAGGCGATCTGAAGGGATTTGAGTTTGGTGTCTTTAAGTGGCACGCCGACGGTTCATCCTCGGCCGCCAAATAATTATCCCACCGCCCGGCATGACGGGCGGGTATAAAAAGGTTTGCATATGTCCGAGCAGTTTCTCTATTTCCTGCAGCAGATGTTTAACGGCGTTACGCTGGGAAGCACCTACGCGCTGATCGCCATCGGCTATACGATGGTTTACGGCATTATCGGCATGATCAACTTCGCCCACGGCGAGGTGTACATGATCGGTAGCTACGTCTCCTTTATGATTATCGCCGCCCTGATGATGATGGGCATCGACAGCAGCTGGCTGCTGGTCGCCGCCGGGTTTGTCGGCGCGATCGTGATTGCCAGCGCCTACGGCTGGAGCATTGAGCGCGTGGCCTACCGGCCGGTGCGCAGCTCCAAGCGTTTGATTGCGCTTATTTCCGCGATCGGGATGTCGATCTTCCTGCAAAACTACGTCAGCCTGACCGAAGGTTCGCGCGACGTGGCGCTGCCAAGCCTGTTTAACGGCCAGTGGATTGTGGGGGCCAGCGAAAACTTCGCGGCCTCTATCACCACCATGCAGCTGGTTATCTGGGTCGTGACCTTTATTGCGATGCTCGCCCTGACGCTGTTCATCCGCTACTCGCGTATGGGACGCGCCTGCCGCGCCTGCGCGGAAGACCTGAAGATGGCGAGCCTGCTCGGCATCAACACCGACCGCGTGATTGCCCTGACCTTCGTGATTGGCGCCGCGATGGCGGCGGTGGCGGGCGTCCTGCTCGGCCAGTTCTACGGCGTGATCAACCCGTACATCGGCTTTATGGCCGGGATGAAAGCCTTCACCGCGGCGGTTCTGGGCGGTATCGGCAGTATTCCGGGCGCGATGATCGGCGGCCTGATCCTGGGCGTGGCCGAAGCGCTCTCCTCGGCGTACCTGAGCACGGAGTATAAAGACGTGGTGTCGTTTGCCCTGCTGATTCTGGTTCTGCTGGTGATGCCTACCGGTATTCTGGGCCGTCCGGAGGTAGAGAAAGTATGAAACCGATGCATTTTGCAATGGCGCTGCTCTCTGCCGCCATGTTCTTCGTGCTGGCCAGCGTCTTTATGGGAGTCCAGCTTGAGCTGAATGGCACCAAACTGGTTGTCGATACCGCAGCTGACATCCGCTGGCAGTGGGTATTTATCGGCACGGCCGTAGTGTTCCTGTTCCAGCTGCTGCGTCCGCTGTTCCAGAAGACGCTGAAAAACGTCTCCGGGCCGAAATTCGTCCTGCCGGCAATCGACGGTTCTACGGTTAAGCAGAAGCTGTTCCTCGTGGCGCTGCTGGTGGCCGCCGTGGCGTGGCCGTTCGTGGTGTCGCGTGGCACCGTGGATATCGCCACCCTGACCATGATCTACGTGATTCTCGGCCTCGGTCTGAACGTGGTCGTGGGGCTCTCGGGCCTGCTGGTGCTGGGCTACGGCGGCTTCTACGCCATCGGCGCCTATACCTTCGCGCTGCTGAACCACTATTACGGTCTCGGCTTCTGGACCTGCCTGCCGCTGGCAGGGCTGGTCTCTGCCGCTGCAGGCTTCCTGCTTGGCTTCCCGGTACTGCGCCTGCGCGGCGACTACCTGGCGATTGTGACCTTAGGCTTCGGCGAAATCGTCCGTATCCTGCTGCTCAATAACACCGAAGTGACCGGCGGCCCGAACGGCATCAGCCAGATCCCGAAACCGACCTTCTTCGGGCTGGAGTTCAGCCGTACCGCCCGCGAAGGCGGCTGGGATACCTTCAGCAACTTCTTCGGCGTGAAGTATGACCCGTCCGACCGCGTGATCTGGCTCTATCTGGTGGCGCTGTTGCTGGTGGTGATTACCCTGTTCGTGATCAACCGCCTGTTGCGCATGCCGCTGGGCCGCGCGTGGGAAGCGCTGCGTGAAGATGAGATCGCCTGCCGCTCCCTGGGCCTGAACCCGACCCGCATCAAGCTGACCGCGTTCACCATCAGCGCCGCGTTTGCCGGTTTCGCCGGAACGCTGTTTGCCGCGCGTCAGGGCTTCGTTAGCCCGGAATCGTTCACCTTTGCCGAATCCGCCTTTGTGCTGGCAATTGTGGTGCTCGGCGGGATGGGCTCGCAGTTTGCCGTTATCCTCGCGGCCATCCTGCTGGTGGTCTCGCGCGAGCTGATGCGCGACTTTAACGAATACAGCATGCTGATGCTGGGTGGTTTGATGGTGCTGATGATGATCTGGCGTCCGCAGGGTCTGCTGCCGATGACCCGTCCACAGCTGAAGCTGAAGAACGGGCAAGCGAAAGGAGAGCAGGCATGAGTCAGCCATTATTATCCGTTAACGGCCTGATGATGCGTTTTGGCGGCCTGCTGGCGGTCAACAACGTGAATCTGGATTTGCACAAGAAAGAGATTGTCTCCCTGATTGGTCCGAACGGCGCAGGGAAAACCACGGTCTTTAACTGTCTGACCGGCTTCTACAAGCCAACGGGCGGCACCATCATGCTGCGCGACCAGCATCTGGAAGGGCTGCCGGGCCAGCAGATTGCCCGCATGGGCGTGGTGCGTACCTTCCAGCACGTGCGTCTGTTCCGCGAGATGACGGTGATTGAGAACCTGCTGGTGGCCCAGCATCAGCAGCTGAAAACCGGGCTGTTCTCCGGCCTGCTGAAAACCCCGGCCTTCCGCCGCGCGCAGGATGAAGCGCTTGACCGCGCCGCCACCTGGCTCGACCGAATTGGCCTGCTGCAGCACGCCAACCGTCAGGCGAGCAATCTGGCCTACGGTGACCAGCGTCGTCTGGAGATTGTGCGCTGCATGGTGACGCAGCCGGAAATCCTGATGCTCGACGAACCGGCGGCAGGGCTCAACCCGAAAGAGACCAAAGAGCTGGACGAGCTGATTGCCGAGCTGCGCGACAGTCACGACACTACCATCCTGCTGATTGAGCACGACATGAAGCTGGTGATGGGCATTTCGGACCGTATCTACGTGGTAAACCAGGGCACGCCGCTGGCAAACGGCACGCCGGAAGAGATCCGCAACAACCCGGACGTGATCCGCGCATACCTTGGTGAGGCATAAGATGGAAAAAGCGATGTTAACGTTCGACAAGGTCAACGCGCACTACGGCAAGATCCAGGCGCTGCACGACGTCAGCCTGCATATCAATCAGGGTGAAATCGTGACCCTGATTGGCGCCAACGGCGCGGGCAAAACCACGCTGCTCGGCACCCTGTGCGGCGACCCGCGCGCCACCAGCGGGCGGATTGTGTTCGATGGTAAAGACATTACCGACTGGCAGACCGCCAGAATCATGCGCGAGGCGGTGGCGATTGTTCCGGAAGGGCGCCGCGTCTTCTCCCGCATGACGGTGGAAGAGAACCTGGCGATGGGCGGTTTCTTCGCTCACCGCGATGAATACCAGACCCGCATCAAGTGGGTGTACGAACTCTTCCCGCGCCTGTGGGAGCGCCGCATCCAGCGTGCGGGCACCATGTCCGGCGGTGAGCAGCAGATGCTGGCGATTGGCCGCGCGCTGATGAGCCAGCCGCGCCTGCTGCTGCTGGACGAACCGTCGCTCGGTCTGGCGCCGATCATCATCCAGCAGATTTTCGACACCATCGAGCAGCTGCGCAAAGAGGGGATGACTATCTTCCTCGTCGAGCAGAACGCCAACCAGGCGCTGAAGCTCGCCGATCGTGGCTACGTGCTGGAGAACGGCCGCGTGGTGCTGGAGGATACCGGCGACGCGCTGCTGGCGAACGAAGCGGTGCGGAGCGCGTATCTGGGCGGATAGGTAAAAGCAAAAAGGCAACGCAAGTTGCCTTTTTTAGTGTTTTCTCCCTCTCCCCGTGGGAGAGGGTCGGGGTGAGGGCACCAGACCGCACGAGGAAAAGCACAAAGGCAACGCAAGTTGCCTTTTTTAATGTTTTCTCCCTCTCCCCGTGGGAGAGGGTCGGGGTGAGGGCACCAGACCGCACCCAATCCAACACCCCCACCCCCCTTTCACACAACCATCATCCCCCTGACGCCTGGCTGTCACTTATCTGTAAACAAACAGTTATTTTTCTGTAATTCGAGCATGTCATGTTACCTCGCGAGCATAAAACGCGTGATATCGCGCATCCGGCACAATAAGAGAGATGACAATGACATCGTTACGACACACAGCTTTGGGTCTGGCACTGGGTCTGGCTTTTGCGACGAACGCAATGGCTGTCACCACCATTCCGTTCTGGCATTCCATGGAAGGGGAGTTGGGTAAAGAAGTTGACTCCCTGGCGCAGCGTTTCAACGACACCCATCCGGATTACAAAATTGTGCCGGTGTACAAAGGCAACTACGAGCAGAGCCTGAGCGCGGGCATCGCCGCCTTCCGTACCGGTAACGCACCTGCGCTGTTGCAGGTTTATGAAGTGGGTACCGCCACCATGATGGCCTCCAAAGCCATCAAGCCGGTCTATGAAGTGTTCAAAGAAGCGGGCATCAACTTCGATGAGTCGCAGTTCGTGCCGACCGTAGCGGGTTACTACACCGATTCCAAAACCGGCCACCTGCTGTCTCAGCCGTTTAACAGCTCCACGCCGGTGCTGTACTACAACAAAGACGCCTTCAAAAAAGCCGGTTTAGACCCGGAGCAGCCGCCAAAAACCTGGCAGGACCTGGCGGAGTACACCGCGAAGCTGAAGGCGGCGGGGATGAAGTGCGGCTACGCCAGCGGCTGGCAGGGCTGGATCCAGATTGAAAACTTCAGCGCCTGGCACGGCCTGCCGGTTGCGACCAAAAACAACGGCTTCGACGGCACCGACGCGGTACTGGAGTTCAACAAGCCTGAGCAGGTGAAGCATATCGCGCTGCTTGCCGATCTGAACAAGAAGGGCGACTTCAGCTATTTCGGGCGTAAAGACGAATCCACCGAGAAGTTCTACAACGGCGACTGCGCCATTACCACCGCCTCTTCCGGTTCGCTGGCGGATATCCGCCACTACGCCAAATTCAACTACGGCGTGGGCATGATGCCGTACGACGCTGACGTGAAGGGCGCGCCGCAGAACGCCATCATCGGCGGAGCGAGCCTGTGGGTGATGCAGGGTAAAGACAAGGGCACCTACAAAGGCGTAGCCGAATTCCTCGACTTCCTGGCCAAGCCTGAAAACGCCGCCGAGTGGCACCAGAAGACCGGCTACCTGCCGATCACCAAAGCCGCGTACGACCTGACCCGCGAGCAGGGCTTCTACAGCAAGAACCCAGGGGCGGACATTGCGACGCGTCAGATGCTGAACAAGCCGCCGTTGCCGTTCACCAAGGGTCTGCGTCTGGGCAACATGCCGCAGATCCGCACCATCGTGGATGAAGAACTGGAAAGCGTGTGGACCGGTAAGAAAACGCCACAGCAGGCGCTGGACTCTGCGGTAGAGCGCGGGAATCAGCTGCTGCGCCGCTTTGAGCAGTCGACCAAATCGTAATTCAAACCTGCCCCTCACCCTAACCCTCTCCCATAGGGGAGAGGGGACTGCGCGGAGCCGTCTTTTCTCCCTCGCCCCTTTGGGGAGAGGGCCGGGGTGAGGGGGAATACCTACAGAGCAAACCTATGTCATCATCCCGTCCGGTGTTCCGTTCCCGCTGGCTGCCCTATCTTCTGGTCGCGCCGCAGCTGGTCATCACCGTTATCTTCTTTATCTGGCCTGCGGGCGAAGCGCTGTGGTACTCGGTACAAAGCGTCGACCCGTTCGGGCTTTCCAGCCAGTTTGTTGGCCTGGACAACTTTACCGCACTGTTCCACGACAGCTACTACCTGGACTCCTTCTGGACGACGATGAAGTTCAGCGCGCTGGTGACCGTCAGCGGTCTGGTTGCCTCGCTGTTTTTCGCCGCGCTGGTGGACTACGTGGTGCGCGGCAGCCGTATTTATCAAACCCTGATGCTGCTGCCTTACGCCGTGGCTCCCGCCGTCGCCGCCGTACTGTGGATCTTCCTGTTTAACCCCGGTCGCGGATTGATTACCCACTTCCTGGCAGAGTTCGGCTACGACTGGAACCACGCCCAGAACAGCGGTCAGGCGATGTTCCTGGTGGTGTTCGCCTCGGTGTGGAAGCAGATCAGCTACAACTTCCTGTTCTTCTTTGCCGCGCTGCAGTCCATTCCGCGCTCGCTGGTGGAAGCCGCGGCAATTGACGGCGCAGGGCCCATTCGTCGCTTCTTCAGGCTGTCGCTGCCGCTGATCGCCCCGGTGAGTTTCTTCCTGCTGGTGGTTAACCTCGTGTACGCCTTCTTCGACACCTTCCCGGTGATCGACGCGGCGACCGCAGGCGGCCCGGTGCAGGCGACCACCACGCTGATTTACAAAATCTACCGCGAAGGCTTTGCGGGGCTGGATCTCTCCGCCTCCGCCGCGCAGTCGGTTGTGCTGATGTTCCTCGTTATCATCCTCACGGTGGTGCAGTTCCGCTATGTCGAAAGTAAGGTGCGCTACCAATGATTGAGAACCGTCGCGGGCTGACGATTTTCAGCCATACCATGCTGATTTTAGGGATTATCGTCATCCTCTTCCCGCTGTACGTGGCGTTTGTCGCCGCCACGCTGGACACCAAAGCGGTGTTCGACACGCCGATGACGCTGATCCCCGGCGGGCATCTGTTCGAGAACATGAAGACCATCTGGACTCAGGGCGTGGGCGCCAACAGCGCGCCGTTCTGGCTGATGATGCTCAACAGCTTCATCATGGCGTTTGGCATTACGGTCGGCAAAATTACGGTGTCGATGCTTTCGGCCTTCGCCATCGTCTGGTTCCGCTTTCCGCTGCGTAACCTCTTCTTCTGGATGATTTTTATCACCCTGATGCTGCCGGTAGAGGTGCGTATCTTCCCGACGGTAGAAGTGATTGCCAACCTGAAGCTGCTCGACAGCTACGCGGGCTTAACCCTGCCGCTGATGGCCTCGGCGACCGCCACCTTCCTGTTCCGCCAGTTCTTTATGACCCTGCCGGACGAGCTGATTGAAGCGGCGCGTATCGACGGCGCGTCGCCGATGCGCTTCTTCCGCGACATCGTGCTGCCGCTGTCGAAAACCAACCTCGCGGCGCTGTTTGTGATCACCTTTATCTACGGCTGGAACCAGTACCTGTGGCCGCTGCTGATTATTCAGGACGTTAACCTCGGTACCGCCGTGGCGGGCATCAAAGGCATGATCGCCACCGGCGAAGGCACCACGCTCTGGAACCAGGTGATGGCGGCGATGCTGCTCACCCTTATCCCACCCGTAGTCATTGTTTTAGCCATGCAGCGCGCGTTTGTCCGCGGCCTGGTCGATAGCGAGAAATAAGATGGCAGGTTTAAAACTTCAGGCAGTAACCAAAAGCTGGGATGGCAAAACCCAGGTGATTCAGCCGCTGACGCTCGACGTGGCGGACGGGGAATTTATCGTGATGGTCGGGCCGTCCGGCTGCGGCAAATCCACCCTGCTGCGCATGGTGGCGGGGCTGGAACGCGTGACTTCCGGGGATATCTGGATTGACCGCCAGCGCGTCACCGAGATGGAGCCTAAAGACAGAGGCATTGCGATGGTGTTCCAGAACTACGCCCTCTATCCGCACATGAGCGTGGAAGAGAACATGGCCTGGGGGCTGAAAATCCGCGGCATGGGCAAAGGCCATATCGACGAGCGGGTGAAAGAGGCGGCACGCATTCTCGAGCTGGACGGCCTGCTGAAGCGCCGCCCGCGCGAGCTCTCCGGCGGCCAGCGCCAGCGCGTGGCGATGGGGCGCGCCATCGTGCGCGATCCGGCGGTATTCCTGTTCGACGAGCCGCTCTCTAACCTCGACGCCAAGCTGCGCGTGCAGATGCGTCTTGAGCTGCAGCAGCTGCACCGTCGTTTGAAAACCACCTCCCTGTACGTGACCCACGATCAGGTCGAAGCCATGACCCTCGCCCAGCGCGTGATGGTGATGAACAAAGGCATCGCCGAGCAGATTGGCACTCCGGTGGAAGTGTACGAGAAACCGGCCACCCGCTTTGTGGCGAGCTTTATCGGCAGCCCGGCAATGAACCTGCTGGAAGGGCGTATCAGCAGCGCGGGCACGCATTTTGAGCTGGAAAGCGGGATGGCGTTGCCGATCAACTGGTACTATCGTGGCTACGCCGGGCGTAAGATGACGCTCGGTATCCGCCCCGAGCATATCGTTTTAACCTCTCAGGCGGACGGCGGCGTGCCGCTGGTGATGGACACGCTGGAGATGTTGGGTGCAGATAACCTGGCGCACGGGCGCTGGGGCGAACAAAAAATGGTGGTGCGCCTGCCGCATCAGGAGCGCCCGAAAGCAGGCAGCACGCTGTGGCTGCACTTGCCGGAAAACCATCTGCACCTGTTTGACGGTGAAACAGGACAACGAGTATGAGCAACTGGCCTTATCCCCACGTCGTCGCCCACCGTGGCGGCGGTAAGCTGGCGCCGGAGAACACCCTGGCGGCGATTGACGTCGGCGCGCGCTACGGTCACACGATGATCGAGTTCGACGCCAAGCTGTCGAAAGACGGCGAAATTTTCCTGCTGCATGACGATAACCTCGAACGCACCAGCAACGGCTGGGGCGTGGCGGGCGAGCTGCCGTGGCGCGATCTGCTGAAGGTGGACGCCGGAAGCTGGTACAGCGGCGAATTCAAAGGCGAACCGCTGCCGCTGCTGGCGGACGTGGCCGATCGCTGTCGCCAGCACGGCATGATGGCCAATATCGAAATCAAACCGACCACCGGCACCGGGCCGCTGACGGGCAAAGTCATTGCCCTGGCCGCGCGCGAGCTGTGGGAAGGGATGACCGCTCCGCTGCTGTCATCATTTGAAATCGATGCGCTGGAGGCCGCACAGGCGGTCGTACCTGAGCTGCCGCGCGGGCTGCTGCTTGACGAGTGGCGCGAGGACTGGCGCGAGCTGACGACACGCTTAGCGTGCGTTTCTATCCATCTCAACCACAGGCTGCTGGATGAGGCGCGGGTGAAGATGCTGAAGGACGCAGGCCTGCATATTCTGGTCTACACGGTTAACAAACCCCAGCGCGCAGCCGAACTGCTGCGCTGGGGCGTGGACAGTATCTGTACCGATGCAATCGACCTGATCGGCCCGGACTTTAGTTCTGCGGATTAAGCATGCTGCCATTCGACTGCGGCGGCAGCATGTGCTGCTGTCCGCTGCCTGACGACGTCATTCCCCCTAACATCCCGCCGTTTTTATTCGGCAGCGGCTGCTCGCGCACCTGCCCCTGCTGCACGCGCTGGGTGTTGGCGTTCATCTGATTTTGCAGGCTTTGCTGCTGCATCTGGGTCTGCGTTTTAAGCTGCTGATTAAGCATTCCTTTCTGCTGCTGTTGCTGGCTCATCATCTCCGTCTGCATACGCTGCTGGCTCGGGATAACGTAACCCTGCTGGTTCGGGTTGTTCATGGTGTTGAGTGGCTGTGCGAGCGCGGCAAACGGGATCAGCGCCGTAAGGATCCATAAGCGTTTCATTGTCATTTCCTCCTTTTGAGGTCTCTCTTAAGTTTACCCCGATTTCACCATGACGATGATTTTTTAGGAGTTGTGAACCAGGCTTAAGCGGGGAATATGGATCCCTTCACCTGGAGAACAATAATGATGAAACCAACGTTTTTGCGCTGGGTCGCCATCGCCGCGCTGATGGCTGGCGGTACATTTAGCGTGGCGGCCAACCCGCCAGCGGCGCCTCCGGTCTCTTACGGCGTGGAGGAAGATGTTTTTCATCCCGTGCGGGCAACCCATGGCATGGTGGCGTCGGTGGATGCGCTGGCAACCAAAGTGGGCGTCGATATTCTCAGGCAGGGCGGTAACGCGGTGGATGCAGCGGTCGCCGTCGGCTATGCGCTGGCGGTGACGCATCCGCAGGCGGGGAACCTGGGCGGCGGCGGCTTTATGATGCTGCGTACCAAAGACGGCAAAACCACCGCCATCGATTTCCGCGAAATGGCGCCTTCTCAGGCGTCCCGCGATATGTTCCTCGACGATCAGGGTAACCCTGACAGCAAAAAATCCCTGACTTCGCACCTCGCCACCGGCACGCCGGGCACCGTTGCGGGCTTCTCGCTGGCGCTGGAAAAATACGGCACGATGCCGCTGAACAAGGTGGTGCAGCCTGCTATCAAGCTGGCGCGCGACGGCTTTGTGGTAAACGATGCGCTGGCGGACGATCTCAAGACCTATGGCAGCGAAGTCATTCCGAATCACGAAAACAGCAAGGCCATCTTCTGGAAAGACGGTGAGCCCCTGAAGAAGGGCGATAGGCTGGTGCAGAAGAACCTCGCCAAAAGCCTGGAGCTGATTGCGGAGCACGGTCCGGACGCCTTCTACAAAGGGGCAATTGCCGACCAGATTGCGGAAGAGATGCAAAAGAACGGCGGGCTCATCACCAAAGCGGATCTTGCGGAATACAAGGCGGTGGAGCGCGAGCCGATTAGCGGTACCTATCGCGGATACGAGGTCTTCTCCATGCCGCCGCCGTCTTCCGGTGGGATCCACATCGTGCAGATCCTCAATATTCTCGAAAACTTCGATATGCACAAGTTCGGCTTCGGCAGCGCGGACGCCATGCAGGTGATGGCGGAAGCGGAAAAACGCGCCTACGCCGACCGGTCGGAATATCTCGGCGATCCGGACTTCGTGAAGGTGCCGTGGCAGGCGCTGACCAACAAGGCATATGCCAAATCCATTGCCGATCAGATTGACATCAACAAGGCCAAACCGTCGAGCGAGATCCGCCCCGGCAAGCTGGCGCCGTATGAAAGCAACCAGACCACCCACTTCTCGGTGGTGGATAAAGACGGTAACGCGGTGGCGGTGACGTACACGCTCAACACCACCTTCGGCACCGGGATTGTGGCGGGCAACAGCGGTATTCTGCTGAACAACGAGATGGATGACTTCTCTGCCAAACCGGGCGTGCCGAACGTCTACGGGCTGGTGGGCGGCGATGCGAATGCAGTAGGGCCTAAGAAACGTCCGCTGTCTTCTATGTCGCCCACCATTGTCGTGAAAGACGGGAAAACCTGGCTGGTGACCGGCAGCCCTGGCGGGAGCCGTATTATCACTACCGTGCTGCAGATGGTGGTGAACAGCATCGACTTTGGGATGAACGTCGCCGAAGCGACCAACGCACCGCGTTTCCATCACCAGTGGCTGCCGGACGAGCTGCGCGTGGAGAAGGGCTTTAGCCCGGACACCATCAAGCTGCTGGAACAGCGCGGGCAGAAGGTGGCGGTGAAGGAGGCGATGGGCAGCACCCAGAGCATTATGGTCGGGCCGGACGGGGCGCTGTTTGGCGCGTCGGATCCGCGGTCGGTGGATGATTTGTCGGCGGGGTATTAACGATTCCCCTCACCCTAACCCTCTCCCCGCAGGGGAGAGGGGATTGCACGGTGCGGTCTTTTCTCCCTCGCCCCTGTGGGGAGAGGGCCGGGGTGAGGGGAGTGTGTCACTTCATTCGCGCCATATAATACGCGTCCACATATTCACCGTTGCGCAGGGCATAGCGTTTGCCGGTGCCTTCAATTTCGAACCCGTGTTTTTTGTACACCGCAATCGCCGGTTCGTTATCGACAAATACCGTCAGCTCAATGCGGTCAACGCGCAGCCAGTTATCGCACATATCAATCATGGTGCGCATCAGAGCGCTGGCAACGCCCCGGTTTTGCCACTGCGCGCCGACACAAATCCCAAAATCAGCCACATGGCTGCGGCGCGGGCGTTGCGCGACGACGATGCACAGATGGCCGGCGACATGACCTTCTATGCAGGCGACGAGCTGCTTGATGCCGGGCTGGTCGGATAGCCGTTCTTGCCACATTTGCTCAGAGGGATGAGGAACCTGTAGTGTGTTGTGGTACACCTCCGGCTGGGCGTGGATCTGACGAATGGCGTCATAATCTTTCGGTTCCGCATGGCGTATCACTATCTCACTCATTCCTTGTTCCTCAGTCAGTTAAACGTCCCTTTCAACATCAATGACTTTAAAATTTGAGTCAACCGCTATTTTTTGCAAAAAGTATTGGACAAGTGCGAATGAGAATGATTATTATTGCTCTGCATTCAGGAAGACCGCTACGGGAACCTGAAAGCACGACATTGCTCACATTGCTTCCAGTATTACTTTAGCCAGCTTTTAGCTGGCTTTTTTTTTGTTATGGTTAGACTCAGTAACCTTCCAAAAGGACTGAGCCATGACACTACATTGCGCATTTATTGGATTTGGTAAAAGTACGACCCGCTACCACCTGCCGTATGTTCTCAACCGTAAAGACAGCTGGCACGTCGCGCACATCTTCCGCCGCCGCGCGAAGCCGGAAGAGCAATCCCCGCAGTATTCTCATATCCATTTCACCAGCGATCTTGATGAAGTACTTAACGATCCGCAGGTCAAACTGGTTGTTGTCTGCACCCACGCCGACAGCCATTTTGACTATGCGAAACGCGCGCTGGAAGCGGGTAAAAACGTGCTGGTGGAAAAGCCGTTCACCCCGACCATCGCCGAAGCAAAAGCGCTGTTCGCGCTGGCGAAAAGTAAAGGCCTGACCGTTACGCCGTATCAAAACCGTCGCTTTGACAGCTGCTTCCTGACGGCGAAAAAGGCGATTGAAAGCGGCAAGCTGGGCGACATTGTGGAAATCGAAAGCCACTTCGATTACTACCGTCCGGTGGCGGAAACCCAACCCGGCCTGCCGCAGGACGGCTCGTTCTATGGTCTGGGCGTGCATACGATGGACCAGATCATCTCTCTGTTTGGCCGACCGGACCACGTGGCGTATGACATCCGCAGCCTGCGTAACAAAGCCAACCCGGACGACACCTTTGAAGCGCAGCTGTTCTACGGCGACCTGAAGGCCATCGTCAAAACCAGCCATCTGGTGAAAATCGACTATCCGAAATTTATCGTTCACGGCACCAAAGGATCGTTCGTTAAGTACGGCATCGACCAGCAGGAGACCAGCCTGAAGGCCAACATCATGCCGGGTGAACCGGGCTTTGCGGCGGATAATTCCGTGGGCGTGCTGGAGTATGTGAACGATGAGGGGGTGACGGTGAGAGAAGAGCTGAAGCCGGAAACTGGCGACTATGGCCGCGTCTACGATGCGCTATACGAAACCCTCACAACCGGCACGCCGAATTACGTCAAGGAATCTGACGTTCTGACCAACCTGGAAATCCTCGAGCGGGCCTTTGAGCAGGCTTCTCCTGCCACGGTAACCCTCGCGAAATAAGCAAAAACGGCTCCTCTGTGCTTGTTCATAATTTTTGAACAGAGGAGTCAATTTTCACCCTCTATGATCCCAGGCAGTTTGCGTCCACACTTACTCCATCGAAACGAACTGAGGGTGAAACAATGATCTACTTACGCAAAGCAAACGAACGTGGTCACGCGAATCATGGCTGGCTGGACTCATGGCATTCATTCTCGTTTGCCGACTACTACGACCCGAACTTCATGGGCTTCTCCGCACTGCGCGTGATTAACGACGACGTGATTGATGCAGGCCAGGGCTTCGGTACCCACCCGCACAAGGACATGGAAATCCTGACCTATGTGCTGGAAGGGGCGGTAGAACACCAGGACAGCATGGGCAACAAAGAGCAGGTTCCGGCGGGCGAGTTCCAGATTATGAGTGCGGGTACCGGGGTGCGTCACTCCGAGTACAACCCGAGCAAAACGGAAAAACTGCACCTGTATCAAATCTGGATCATTCCAGAAGAGACCGGCATCACGCCACGCTACGAACAACGCCGCTTCGACGCGAAACAGGGCAAACAGCTGGTGCTGTCCCCGGATGCGCGTGAAGGTTCCCTGAAGGTGCATCAGGATATGGAGCTGTACCGCTGGGCGCTGGCGAAAGACGAACAGTCTGTGCACCAGATTGCCGCCAACCGCCGCGTCTGGATCCAGGTGGTGAAAGGTGAAGTGTCCATCAACGGCACCAAAGCGACAACCGCCGATGGCCTGGCCGTCTGGGATGAGCAGGCGCTTTCCGTGCATGCCGACAGCGAAAGTGAAATTCTGCTGTTTGACCTGCCGCCGGTGTAATAAATCATAAATAAATGCCCATCCTTCCCTTTGGCAGGGGAAGGATGGGCTTTGTCCGTGATAAACTGAGTAAATCTCTCACTTCAAGATTTCTCAGGACGATGAAAAAGAAACGCCCCGTACTTCAGGATGTCGCCGATCGCGTCGGTGTGACCAAAATGACGGTCAGCCGTTTTTTACGTAACCCGGAACAGGTTTCCGTGGCGTTGCGTGGCAAGATTGCCGCGGCCCTTGATGAACTGGGTTATATCCCCAACCGCGCGCCCGATATTCTCTCCAATGCGACCAGCCGTGCGGTGGGCGTCCTGCTTCCTTCCCTGACCAACCAGGTTTTCGCCGAAGTTTTGCGCGGCATTGAAAGCGTCACCGATGCTTTTGGCTATCAGACCATGCTCGCCCACTACGGGTACAAGCCGGAACTGGAAGAGGAACGTCTTGAATCGATGCTTTCCTGGAACATCGACGGCCTGATTTTAACCGAACGTACCCACACTGCCCGCACGCTCAAAATGATTGAAGTGGCCGGTATCCCGGTGGTGGAGCTGATGGACAGTCAGTCGCCGTGCCTCGATATCGCCGTGGGGTTCGATAACTTCGAAGCGGCGCGCCAGATGACGGCGGCGATCATCGCTCGCGGTCATCGTCATATCGCCTATCTGGGTGCACGTCTTGATGAACGTACTATCATCAAACAGAAGGGATACGAGCAGGCGATGCTCGACGCGAACCTAACCCCGTACAGCGTGATGGTGGAACAGTCCTCTTCCTATACGTCGGGTATTGAGCTGATGCGCCAGGCACGACGCGAGTATCCGCAACTGGACGGTATTTTCTGTACCAACGATGACCTTGCGGTCGGTGCGGCGTTTGAGTGCCAGCGTCTGGGGCTCAAGATCCCTGATGATATGGCAATTGCCGGTTTCCACGGCCACGACATTGGCCAGGTGATGGAGCCGCGTCTGGCGAGCGTCCTGACCCCGCGTGAACGTATGGGCCGCATTGGCGCAGAACGCCTGCTGGCGCGCATTCGTGGCGAGACGGTTACCCCAAAAATGTTAGATTTAGGTTTCACCTTGTCACCGGGTGGATCTATTTGAACTGACAAATTTGAAGTAGCTCACACTTATTCACTTCGCGCACGTTTGGATATTGCTTCTCTTTTGCCCCGGCAGGACAATGTTACCGATAACTGTTACCCGTAACAATTGACTGAGGGACACCCTTTGAGCACGACTAATCACGATCACCACGTCTACGTCCTGATGGGCGTTTCCGGTAGCGGGAAATCAGCCGTAGCCAGCGAAGTGGCGCATCAACTCCAGGCTGCGTTCCTTGATGGCGACTTCCTCCATCCGCGCAGCAACATCATGAAAATGGCCTCCGGCGAGCCGCTGAACGACGACGACCGCAAACCGTGGTTGCAGGCGCTGAATGACGCCGCGTTCGCCATGCAGCGTACCAACAAAGTCTCCCTGATCGTCTGCTCTGCGCTGAAAAAAACCTACCGCGACCTGCTGCGCGACGGTAACCCGAACCTCTCTTTCATCTACCTGAAAGGGGACTTCGAGGTGATTGAAAGCCGCCTGAAGGCGCGTAAAGGTCACTTCTTCAAAACCCAGATGCTGGTGACGCAGTTCGAAGCGCTGCAGGAGCCGGGTGAAGATGAGAAAGATGTCTTAGTGGTTGATATCGATCAGTCACTGGAAGGTGTTGTTGCCAGCACCATCGAGGTCATTAATAAAAGGCAGTAAGTTTTGAGTACATTAACGCTAGTTTTGACAGCAGTGGGTTCCGTGTTGCTGCTGCTGTTTTTAGTGATGAAGGCGCGTATGCACGCTTTTGTCGCTTTGATGGTGGTTTCTATAGGTGCAGGTCTCTTTTCCGGTATGCCGCTCGACAAGATCGCCGCGACGATGGAAAAAGGGATGGGAGGCACGCTGGGCTTCCTGGCGATTGTGGTCGCCCTTGGCGCGATGTTTGGCAAGATTTTGCACGAGACGGGCGCGGTCGACCAGATTGCCGTCAAGATGCTGAAATCCTTCGGTCACAGCCGCGCGCACTACGCGATTGGTCTGGCTGGTCTGATTTGCGCGCTGCCGCTGTTCTTCGAAGTGGCCGTAGTGCTGCTGATAAGCGTCGCGTTCTCCATGGCGCGCCATACCGGCACTAACCTCGTGAAGCTGGTTATTCCGCTGTTTGCGGGCGTGGCGGCGGCCGCAGCGTTTCTGCTGCCGGGGCCTGCGCCGATGCTGCTGGCGTCCCAGATGCACGCCGACTTTGGCTGGATGATCCTGATTGGCCTGTGCGCGGCAATCCCGGGGATGATTATTGCCGGTCCGCTGTGGGGCAACTTCATCAGCCGTTACGTTGAGCTGCATATTCCGGACGACGTCACCGAGCCGCACCTGGGCGAGGGCAAAATGCCGTCCTTCGGCTTCAGCCTGTCGCTGATCCTGCTCCCGCTGGTTCTCGTGGGTCTGAAAACCATCGCCGCGCGCTTTGTGCCGGTGGGTTCCAGCGCCTACGAATGGTTCGAGTTCATCGGTCACCCGTTCACGGCGATCCTGGTGGCCTGTCTGGTGGCGATTTACGGCCTGGCGATGCGTCAGGGAATGCCGAAAGATCGGGTGATGGAGATCTGCGGTGCCGCGCTGCAGCCTGCGGGCATTATCCTGCTGGTGATCGGCGCTGGCGGCGTGTTCAAGCAGGTGCTGGTGGATTCCGGCGTAGGCCCAGCTCTGGGCGAAGCGCTGACCGGGATGGGCCTGCCGATTGCGGTCACCTGCTTCGTGCTGGCTGCGGCGGTGCGTATCATCCAGGGTTCCGCAACCGTGGCGTGCTTAACCGCCGTGGGTCTGGTGATGCCGGTGATTGAACAGCTGAACTACTCCGGTGCGCAGATGGCGGCGCTGTCTATCTGTATCGCGGGCGGTTCGATTGTGGTCTCTCACGTTAACGACGCGGGCTTCTGGCTGTTCGGTAAATTTACCGGCGCCACCGAAGCGCAAACCCTGAAAACCTGGACGCTGATGGAAACCATCCTCGGCACGACGGGTGCCATTGTCGGGATGATTGCTTTCACACTGCTGAGCTGAATGCGGTGATTTAACAAGGCTCAAAAATAAGGCCCGGTAGCGTTAACGCTTACCGGGCCTTTATATTATGCAGAACGCCAGGCCGGGTCAGGTAAAACCACCAACCCGGCTTTTTCACATCACTCGCCCTGCGTCGCGCTCTCGATCGTCAAACGCACATCTGACGTAATGAGTTCGGCCAGCATCTGGTACACCTTCAGCGTCTCTTCCGGCTCGGCATCACCCGTATCGCTGATGTAGCCTTCGTCACGCAGCGTCAGGACCAGAGAGCTGAAGACCGCTTTGTCGAAGAATTCCGGGGCGTTAATGCCGTGCAGAACGGACAGGCGCTGTGCCAGCGTCCGGCTCTCTTTCTCCAGCGTGCCGCGGTTGATAGACGGGTTCGCACTCAGCAGCCAGAACGTAATGGCGTAGCGCTGCAGCGTTTCGCGCGCACCGGCAGCAAGCAGTTGCAGGGTTCGGGAACGCGACGGATTGATGTGCAGCTCGTCGTTTGAGACGGTGATCAGCCCCTGACGACGCAGCTCTTCCGTCAGTTTGTCCAGTTCGCCCGCCAGCTCGTCTTTGCTCCAGCGCAGGAACAGCTCCGCTTTCAGCATCGGATAGAGCGTCTCAACGTGACGCAATAGCTCCTGACGCGAAATACGGCGATGCTGGGTGATGATAGCCGCCATGAGTGACGGCAGCATCAGCATATGGGTGATGTTGTTGCGGTAGTAGGTCATCAGCACTGCCTGCTCGCGCGGCAGAATGATGATGTCGCCGATCGTGTCCTTTTCGACTTCAAACTTGTTCATCTGCAGCGCGTGATCGATAAGCTCACTGGCGGTAGCAGAAGGCACGGTTGAATCAACGGAATACGGCACGTTGCGCATCATGTCCAGATAGCAATCCAGCTGCTCCGTGAGCTGTTCGCGGGTCAGCGAGCGCTGACGCGAAGCCAGAAGCGCCGTACAGCACAGGTTCATGGCGTTAGCCGCACCGGCGTTGTTAATACGCACCATCAGCTCGGACGCGATGCCGTTGACCGTTGGCGTCAGCCAGGCCGGACGAATCGCTTCGATAGGATCGATGGATTCACGCCACTCGGGAACGTGATGGTTCAGATACGTCATCAGCGGCATCGGTTCGCCGAAGTTCACGTAGCCCTGACCGAGATTGCGTAGCTTGCTCAAGCCGCGAAGCATCTGCGGCAGGCTCTCTTTCTCTTTGGTCGCACCGCGCAGCTCTTTGGCGTACGTGCCCACTTCCATCACGTGCTCATAGCCAATGTAGATTGGCACCAGCGTGATTGGACGGGTTCCTCCGCGCAGCATCGCCTGAATGGTCATCGACAGCGTGCCGGTCTTCGGATCGAGCAGACGTCCGGTACGGGAACGACCGCCCTCCACGAAGTACTCCACGGAATAGCCTCGGCTGAACAGCTCGCCCAGATACTCGCGGAACACGGTGGAGTAGAGCTTGTTGCCCTTGAAGGTGCGACGGATAAAGAACGCGCCCAGGCGGCGGAAAATCGGACCTGCTGGCCAGAAATTCAGGTTGATACCGGCAGCAATGTGCGGCGGTACCAGCCCCTGGTGATAGAGCACGTAGGAAAGAAGCAGGTAGTCCATGTGGCTGCGGTGGCAGGGAACATAGACAATCTCATGGCCATCGTGCGCCAGCTGACGCACACGTTCGGCATTATGAACGTTGATGCCCTGATACAGGCGGTTCCAGGTAAAGCCGAGAATACGATCGGACAGGCGAATCATCTCGTAAGAGAAGTTCGCTGCAATCTCTTCCATCAGCGCAATGGCGTTCTGCTGGGCTTTCTCATGCGATATTTTCTTGCTGCGCGCTTCGTCTTCAACGGCGCGGGCAATCGCTTTGGAGGCCAACAGCTTGTTGAACAGATCCTGACGCGCCGGGAGACGCGGCCCTACGGCAGCGAGGCGCTGGCGCGCGAAGTGCATACGCGCCACGCGCGCCAGTTTTTGCGCGATGATCTTGTCGGTACCGTGCTCGTCCGCCATTCGACGCAGCGAAACGGAAGGGGAGAAACGCACAAAGCTGTCGCGTCCCAGCCAGGAGACCGCGAAGAACTTCTGGATGCCGTTAAGCATGCGCAGCGGCGGGTTCTCTTCACCTTTTTCACGGCCCGGACGACGACCAAACATCACCGATACCGGCACCATCTGCACATCCAGATCGGGGTTGCTGCGGTGCAGGTCAAGATAGTCGTGGAACAGCTTGATGGACTCTTCTTTTGGCGTGTAGTAGGTAAACACGCGCGGTCCACCGTGAATGAACACGTAGCGCGGCAGCAGCGTACCGTCAACTTCAAGCGGTTCAAGCGGGTCCGGTAAGTCATGCGCCAGACACTGGGCGCGAAGCGTCAGTAAGTCTGCCTTCGAGTTATAAGGCAAAACGTACATAATAGGACGCGAGGTATCGAGCCCCAATTCCAGCGCGGGTTCTGCTGGGATAGACTTGCTTTTTACCAGGATGCTTAATGGTAAATTAAGTAATTTGTAGTAAATTCGTGGCCAGCCGGACATAAACGATGTAAAGCCTCTGGTTAATAATGCAATTGCGGCGCAAGGATAACAGAAAGCGCGCAAAATTTCTGTTGTTACCCGTCATACTTCAGGCTGTAGCGAAACGCGCTACAGTTCCTGTTACTGACGCTTTTTTTCATAAAAGGTTCTTTTAATGGCCAATAATACCACTGGGTTAACGCGTATCATCAAAGCCGCCGGCTATTCATGGAAAGGTTTCCGTGCCGCGTGGATCAACGAAGCCGCCTTTCGCCAGGAGGGCGTCGCCGCTATCATCGCGGTGATCATCGCCTCTTTCCTTGATGTTGATGCTATTACCCGCGTACTTCTAATCGGTTCCGTGCTTCTGGTGATGATAGTGGAAATTCTTAATAGCGCTATTGAAGCCGTTGTTGATCGCATTGGTTCAGATTTCCACGAGCTTTCTGGCCGCGCAAAAGACATGGGCTCTGCTGCCGTGTTGCTGGCGATTATCACTGCCGTTATCACCTGGGTCACGCTGCTTTGGTCGCATTTCCGATGAGCCTCGAGGAATAATTAAGTCCCTGGTTTTTTGTGCAGTTTTTGGTTCCAAAATCGCCTTTGACTGTATATACTCACAGCATAACTGTATATACACCCAGGGGGCGGAATGAAAGCGTTAACGACCAGGCAGCAAGAGGTGTTTGATCTCATCCGGGATCATATCGGCCAGACGGGTATGCCACCCACGCGTGCGGAAATCGCGCAGCGTCTGGGCTTCCGTTCTCCGAATGCTGCCGAAGAACACCTGAAAGCGCTGGCGCGTAAAGGCGTGATTGAGATTGTTTCAGGCGCGTCACGCGGTATCCGCCTGCTGGTGGAAGAAGAGACGGGTATTCCGCTGATAGGCCGTGTTGCCGCCGGTGAGCCTTTACTGGCACAGCAGCATATTGAAGGCCACTACCAGGTTGATCCTGGCATGTTCAAACCGAGCGCAGATTTCCTGCTGCGCGTTAGCGGTATGTCGATGAAAGACATCGGTATTCTTGATGGCGATCTGCTTGCGGTGCACAAAACGCAGGATGTGCGTAACGGCCAGGTAGTTGTCGCGCGCATTGATGATGAAGTCACCGTCAAGCGTCTGAAAAAACAGGGTAACACCGTTCAGCTGCTGCCTGAAAACAACGAGTTCTCCCCGATTGTGGTCGATCTCCGCGAACACAACTTCTCTATCGAAGGACTGGCGGTTGGGGTCATTCGCAACGGTGAATGGCTGTAATCTCTTCCTGACAGGCTATGGCGCCGCTGTAGCCTGCTTCATTCTCCACTCCCGGTATTTTTCATGTCACTGCTGACGGAATCAGATAAGGCATTGTGGCGTCTCGCTCTGCCGATGATTTTCTCCAATATCACCGTGCCCTTGCTGGGGCTGGTCGATACTGCCGTTATTGGTCATCTTGATTCGCCTGCTTATCTTGGCGGCGTGGCGATTGGCGCGACGGCAACCAGCTTCCTGTTTATGCTGCTGCTCTTTTTGCGCATGAGCACCACCGGGCTCACGGCACAGGCTTATGGTGCAAAAGATCCGCTGCGTCTGGCGCGCGCGCTGGTCCAGCCGCTGATCCTTGCGCTTGGCGCGGGAGTGTTAATCGTTTTATTACGTACGCCCCTGATCGACCTTGCGCTCCATGTTGTCGGCGGCAGCGAGGCGGTACTGGCTCAGGCGCGCCGTTTCCTTGAAATTCGCTGGCTCAGCGCGCCCGCCTCGCTGGCAAACATGGTTCTGCTGGGGTGGCTACTGGGCGTGCAGTACGCCCGTGCACCGGTGATTTTGCTGGTGGCAGGCAACCTTCTCAACATTGTGCTGGATGTCTGGCTGGTAATGGGCCTGCATATGAACGTGCAGGGCGCGGCGCTGGCGACGGCGATTGCCGAATACGGAACCTTTATTATCGGTCTGTGGATGGTCTGGCGCGTGCTGGCGATGCGCGGGATCTCCCTGGCGCTGCTCAAAACCGCATGGCGCGGCAATATCCGTAGGCTGCTGGCGCTCAATCGTGACATCATGCTGCGCTCGCTGCTGCTTCAGCTCTGCTTCGGCGCGCTGACGGTTTTCGGGGCCCGACTGGGGCCAGAAATCGTCGCGGTCAACGCGGTATTGATGACGCTGCTGACCTTTACCGCCTACGCGCTGGACGGATTTGCCTATGCGGTAGAAGCGCATTCCGGGCAGGCGTACGGGGCGCGCGAAAGCGAGCAGCTTAGGGACGTCTGGCGGGCAGCCTGCCGCCAGTCTGGGCTGGTGGCGCTGGCGTTTGGCCTGGTTTACGCCTGCTTTGGTGAGCAAATTGTCGCGTTGCTTACGTCTCTTCCTGCGCTGCGCGAGCTGGCGAGTCACTATCTCATCTGGCAAGTCATCTTACCGGTGGTCGGCGTCTGGTGTTATCTGCTGGACGGCATGTTTATTGGTGCGACGCGCGGAGCGGAAATGCGTAACAGCATGGCGGTCGCGGCGGCCGGGTTTGGTCTGACGCTGCTGACGCTTCCCTGGCTGGGTAATCACGGTTTGTGGCTGGCCCTGGCCGTTTTCCTCTCGCTGCGAGGGATATCGCTGGCTTTTATCTGGCACCGCCACTGGCAAAACGATACCTGGTTCCCTTCACGTCACGATATATCGTGACGGTTAAAGATTCCGAATATCAAATCAACTGCCGAATCCTTAACTACAATAATTATCACGTCCAGCAGAAAAGAACGTAACGGACGTTACGACCCGACGCTTAACCAAGAGGACACGATGATGAATAAAGACGAAATCGGCGGCAACTGGAAGCAGTTCAAGGGTAAAGCGAAAGAACAGTGGGGTAAGCTGACCGATGACGATATGACCGTCATTGAAGGTAAACGCGATCAGCTTGTCGGTAAAATCCAGGAGCGTTACGGCTACGCAAAAGACCAGGCGGAAAAAGAAGTGGGCGACTGGGAAAAACGCAACGACTACCGCTGGTAACCGGGCTATACCCGCAAGTACAAGGAAGTACACCCTGAGGGCGGCCATGAGCCGCCTTTGCTTTTACTACTGCTAACGCGGTTTTTTCTTCACAAGAATAGAGTGGTCGTGCTGACATGCGTCCTGATGGCGGCAGGCTTCCACTTCCACGCAGGCAGAGCACAGTCCGTGCGCTTCAATCACGTTATGACGCAGGGCAAAACCCATTTTCGCCGCCAGCGTATGCATAATATCTTCCACGCCTTCCGCAGCCTCTTCTTTCACCACGCCGCAGCGGTCGCAGATAAACATCGCCGATGTATGGGTGGGCTGATCGAACAGATGGCACAACACGTAGCTGTTGGTGGACTCAACTTTATGCACGAATCCTTGTTCCAGCAGGAAATCAAGGGCGCGATACACGGTTGGTGGTTTCGCCTGCGGCTCGCTTTCGCGGAGCAGGTCCAGCAGATCGTAAGCGCTGATGGCACCCTGCTGCAGGCTCATCAGACGTAAGACTTCAAGGCGCTGCGGAGTCAGGCGCACATTGCGTTGCGCACACAGCTTTTCGGCCTGCGCTAACAGCTCTTTTGTGGACTTATCCATTTAGCACCCCGGATGTTATAGGACGGAAACCCCCACTTTATCATGTTCTGGTAAAAACGCCGAGATCCGCCAGTCTGTGCTATACCTGACCCATTGCAAAACGGGAAATAAACAATGAAAAAACCTGACTGTATTCGGCACTGGCGCGACGTTGAAGGCGCGGATGATTCGACCTATCCAGATAGCGATGAGCGTTTTTCTATCGGCGCCCCGTTGGCTCGCAAGCTTGGGCTCGGGCGCATTGGTATCCATCATGAGCGTTTACCGCCCGGGCGCAGAACGTCCTATCCGCATGCGGAAAGCGACGAAGAAGAGTTCATTTACGTGCTCGAAGGTCATCCAGAAGCGTGGATTAATGGCTATTTATGGAAACTTGAACCGGGCGACAGCGTGGGGTTTCCTGCCGGAACCGGTATCTGCCACACCTTTATCAACAACACGGACGAAGAGGTGCGGTTACTGGTCGTTGGCGAGGCCAATAAGAAGCACAACCGCATCTACTATCCGCTCAACCCCGTGTATGCCGCTACCCGTGAGGATCGCTGGGTAGACCACCCGCCCCAGTTTTTTGGACCGCATGATGGAAAACCTGGGAAAAAATAATTTCCTCTTCTATAAATATTGAGGGCCGTCACAAAATATAACAGGCCGTAAGGGAGTTTTACTTAGGGATAGAAATAGCGGGTCTTTTACTACTTATTCACAGCAATAGTTCGTTCCTGTTTGGGTGATAACAGACAGGGGTTATTTCATAACAGACTATAACGGGCATACTGTGAAAAAAAATTTTAAATTTTCGGTGGTTAGTATCGCTGTTTCCTTGTTTATGGCAAATCAGGCGGGAGCAGCCAATACCTGGACAGAATCACGTAGCGACGCAATGGGTGGCACTGGCGTTGCCTCCGGGAACTATGGTAGCGGGGCGTTAATCAACCCCGCGTTGCTGGCAAAGGCAAAACCGGACGATGATGTGACGGTCATTTTGCCGTCCGTTGGCGTACAGGTAACGGATGAGGACAATCTTCAGGACGAGATTGATACCATCAACGACAAAATCAATCACTATAAGGATGTGGTTGATGACCTCACGCCAAGGGAGATCATCACCAATCCGTTAGGTTCCATTAATCAATTCCAGGGCGCGGCCAAAGATCTGGCCGATGAGCTGGACTACCTCAAGGGCAAAACCGCACGCGCGACGGCAGGTGCAGGGCTTGCCGTGAGTATCCCTAACGATGTGCTTTCCGTGGCCTTTATGGCGAAAGGCTATGCCCATGGCCGGGTGAGCTCGTCTATCGATCAGCAAGATATTGATTATCTGCGCGGTATTCAACAAAGCAAAGTGGTGGCTGCCGGTGTTGCCCTGGACGCTGCGCTGAACGGCACGGATCAGATCACTAAAAACCTTAACTCAACGGCGTCTGGCCGGGCAGCGATTGTGTCCGACTATGGTGTTGCCGTTGCCCGTCAGTTTGACCTCGGTGGTGTCCCGGTTTCCGTGGGCGTGACGCCAAAGCTGCAAAAAACCTGGGTCTATAACTACACCACGTCAATCTACGATTACGACAGTAACAAGTGGAACGACAGCCGCTACCGCACGGACGACACGGGCTTTAACGTCGATGCCGGTATCGCGGCTGATTTCGGCGAACACTGGACGGTTGGCGTGAGCGGTCAAAACCTGATGTCGCGCGATATCGACACCAAAGATATCCGTATCCGCAACGGCCGGACGGGAGAAGTGGTGAGCTACAAAGACACCTACCAGATCCGTCCGCTGGTGACCGCCGGCGCCGCCTGGCATAACGACCTGGTGACGCTGACCGCCGATGGCGATCTGACGGAAACCAAAGGCTTCAAGAGCGAAGATACGTCGCAGTACGTTGGCGTCGGTGCCGAGGTTACGCCGCTCAGCTGGCTGGCGGTGCGTGCGGGTTATCGCGCGGACGTGAAGGGTAACGACAGCAATGTCTTTACCGGCGGTGTCGGTTTCGCACCGTTCAGTACCGTTCATGTTGACCTGATGGGACTTTACGGTGAGGACGAAACCTGGGGCGCAGGGGCTCAGCTGAGCATGACGTTCTAAAGTCCACCGGAGGCGCTGCGCCTCCGGCTTTTCTTTGTGCTATAGTAGCGCCCCTTTTCCACCAGATGCTTAAAACTTCGCCATGTCGTCAGAATTACAGACCGCTTTCCCTGCACACCGTTTCTCCATTGCGCCGATGCTCGACTGGACGGACAGACACTGCCGCTACTTCCTGCGCCAGCTCTCCCGCCATACGCTGCTGTACACCGAAATGGTGACCACGGGCGCAATCATTCACGGGAAGGGCGACTATCTGGCCTATAGCGAAGAAGAGCATCCGGTTGCCCTGCAGCTGGGCGGCAGCGATCCGGCCGCGCTGGCGCAGTGCGCGAAGCTGGCGGAAGAACGCGGCTACGACGAGATCAACCTGAACGTTGGCTGCCCGTCCGACCGCGTGCAAAACGGCATGTTTGGCGCCTGTCTGATGGGGAATGCACAGCTGGTAGCGGACTGTATCAAGGCGATGCGCGATGTGGTCTCCATTCCGGTCACGGTCAAAACCCGTATCGGCATTGACGACCAGGACAGCTACGAATTCCTGTGCGACTTCATCAACACGGTATCCGGGAAAGGCGAGTGTGAGATGTTCATCATCCACGCGCGAAAAGCCTGGCTCTCCGGCCTCAGCCCGAAAGAGAACCGCGAGATCCCGCCGCTGGACTATCCGCGCGTGTATCAACTGAAGCGTGACTTTCCGCACCTGACGATGTCCATTAACGGCGGCATCAAGTCGCTTGAAGAGGCCAAAGCGCATCTGGCGCATATGGATGGCGTGATGGTCGGCCGCGAGGCGTATCAGAACCCGGGCATTCTGGCGACGGTCGATCGCGAAATCTTTGGTATCGAAGGCGCAGACACCGATCCGGTTGCCGTCGTGCGTGCGATGTACCCTTACATTGAGCGCGAACTGAGCAATGGCACCTATCTGGGCCATATCACCCGCCATATGCTTGGCCTGTTCCAGGGTATTCCGGGCGCGCGTCAGTGGCGCCGCTACCTGAGCGAGAATGCGCATAAAGCCGGTGCCGATATTGAGGTGCTGGAACATGCTCTGCGACTGGTGGCAGACAAGCGATAACTTTCGCTAAAAGTTCGTCAAATTCACCACGCCCTGTGAACGTTCGCGGGGCGTTTTGCTTTAATAACAAAAGGTTAATACTGGCATGATTCTTGTAATGCTGAGTGCATTACTCGGGAACTCGTGGGAGAGCACCATGCTGGAACTACTTTTTGTGATTGGCTTTTTTGTCATGTTGTTAGCGACAGGCGTTTCGCTGCTCGGCATTCTGGCGGCTATCGTAGTAGCGACGGTGGTCATGTTTATTGGCGGACTGTTTGCGCTGACGATCAAACTGTTGCCGTGGCTACTGCTGGCCATTGCGGTCGTGTGGGTGATTCGGGCGATTAAAGCGCCAAAAGTGCCCAGTTATCAGCGCAATAACCGCTTCCGTTACTAAGGTATTGAGGGGTTCGTCACATACTTGTAACTTTTCCGGCGGCATGGCTTAGAACAGAATAGGATTTAGTTATCGAATCTGTCACTATGGCTGCCGTTAAAGAATTCATCGAGCTGTACCCTACATACAGCCGAACTAAAAAAAGAAAGGGCTTCCCACGGGAAGCCCAATTTCTTTTTGGGGCTCAGGGAATCAACAAGCTCGACCCCTGCGTCGCCCGGCTCTCCAGCACCTCATGCGCGCGCTGCGCATCGGTCAGCGCGAATTTCTGCGCATCTGCCACATCCACTTTGATGACGCCGCTGGCGATCAGCGAGAACAGCTCGTTGCTGGCTTCCTCAAGTTCTTCCCGGTTGGTGATGTATCCTTGCAGGGAAGGGCGAGTCACATACAGCGAACCTTTCTGATTCAGAATACCGAGATTAACGCCGGTGACCGCGCCAGACGCATTGCCGAAGCTGACCATCAGACCACGGCGCTGCAGACAGTCCAGCGACGCTTCCCACGTGTCTTTCCCCACCGAGTCATACACCACGCGCACTTTTTTGCCGCTGGTGATCTCCTTCAGCCGCTCAACAATGCTCTCTTCACGATAGTTAATCACCTGCCAGGCGCCCGCCTGCAGCGCGCGCTGCGCTTTTTGTGCATTTCCGACGGTGCCGATCAGCTTCGCGCCCAGCGCCTTTGCCCACTGACAGGCGATGAGCCCGACGCCACCCGCTGCGGCATGGAACAGGAACTGCTCGTCGGGCTTAATTTCATAGGTTTTGCGCAGCAGGTAGTAAACCGTCAGACCTTTCAGGAACGAGGCCGCCGCCTGCTCAAAGGAGATGGCGTTAGGCAGCAGGGCGGCTTTATCCGCCGGAACGTTGTGGACGGAGCTGTAAGCGCCCAGCGCAGACTGCGCGTACACCACGCGGTCGCCCTCTTTAATATGCTTAACCGCGCTGCCCACTTTGACGACGACCCCGGCTGCCTCGGTGCCCAGGCCGCTCGGCATTGACGGCGGCGGGTAGAGACCGCCGCGAATATAAGTGTCGATGTAGTTTATGCCTATGGCTTTGTTTTCAACCTGCACTTCGTTTTCGCCAGGCGCGGCAGGGGTGAACTCCACCGCTTTCAGTACGTCTGGCCCACCGTGTTTCTGGAATTCAATGCGCGTTGCCATGCTCCCTCCGTAAGAAAAATATGGTAATCTTTCGACCCACTCTTTATCTCGGTAACTCCATTCACTATGGCAGGAAACAAACCCTTCAACAAACAGACTGAACCTCGCGAGCGTGATTTCCAGGTCGCAGGGTTAAAGGTCCCGCCGCACTCGATTGAAGCGGAACAGTCGGTGTTGGGCGGTTTAATGCTGGATAACGAGCGCTGGGACGACGTCGCCGAGCGCGTCGTGGCGGAAGATTTCTACACCCGCCCGCACCGCCACATCTTTACCGAAATGGCGCGTCTGCAGGAGTCGGGCAGCCCAATCGACCTGATCACGCTCGCGGAATCGCTGGAGCGCCTTGGTCAGCTCGACAGCTGCGGCGGGTTTGCCTATCTGGCGGAACTGTCAAAAAACACGCCTAGTGCGGCGAACATCAGCGCGTATGCCGATATCGTGCGCGAACGTGCCGTCGTTCGCGAGATGATCTCGGTGGCGAACGAGATCGCCGAAGCCGGTTTTGATCCGCAAGGGCGCACCAGCGAAGACCTGCTCGACCTGGCTGAATCCCGCGTCTTTAAAATCGCCGAAAGCCGCGCCAATAAAGACGAAGGTCCAAAAAACATCGCCGATGTCCTCGACGCCACCGTCGCGCGTATCGAACAGCTGTTCCAGCAGCCGCACGACGGTGTGACCGGGGTAAACACCGGATATGACGATTTGAACAAGAAAACCGCCGGTCTGCAGCCGTCGGATTTGATTATCGTCGCCGCGCGTCCGTCGATGGGTAAAACTACCTTTGCGATGAACCTCGTCGAAAACGCGGCGATGTTGCAGGATAAGCCGGTATTGATCTTCAGCCTTGAGATGCCCTCCGAGCAGATTATGATGCGTTCTCTGGCGTCGCTGTCGCGCGTGGATCAGACCCGCATTCGTACCGGCCAGCTCGATGATGAAGACTGGGCGCGCATCTCCGGCACCATGGGCATTCTGCTGGAAAAACGTAACATCTATATCGATGACTCCTCCGGCCTGACGCCGACGGAAGTGCGCTCCCGCGCGCGCCGTATCGCCCGTGAACACGGCGGCATCGGCCTCATCATGATCGACTACCTTCAGCTGATGCGCGTCCCGTCGCTTTCCGACAACCGTACGCTGGAAATCGCGGAGATTTCCCGCTCGCTCAAGGCGTTAGCCAAAGAGCTGCACGTACCGGTCGTCGCGCTGTCTCAGCTGAACCGCTCTCTGGAACAACGTGCCGACAAGCGCCCGGTCAACTCTGACCTGCGTGAGTCCGGCTCCATTGAGCAGGATGCCGACTTAATCATGTTTATCTACCGTGATGAGGTTTATCACGAGAACAGCGACCTGAAAGGGATCGCCGAAATTATTATTGGTAAACAACGTAACGGCCCAATCGGGACGGTGCGTCTGACCTTTAACGGACAGTGGTCGCGTTTCGACAACTATGCCGGTCCTCAATATGATGATGAGTAATTTCTAAGGAATTCAAATGCAAGCGGCAACTGTTGTTATTAACCGCCGCGCTCTGCGACACAACCTGCAACGTCTGCGTGAACTGGCGCCTGCCAGCAAGCTCGTTGCAGTCGTGAAAGCGAACGCTTACGGACACGGTCTTCTTGAGACCGCGCGAACGCTCCCCGATGCCGACGCCTTTGGCGTCGCCCGTCTCGAAGAAGCCCTCCGCCTGCGCGCGGGCGGCATTACTCAACCCATACTGCTCCTCGAAGGCTTTTTCGAAGCCAGCGATCTGCCGACCATTGCTGACCAGCATCTGCATACCGCGGTACATAACGAAGAACAGCTCGCCGCACTGGAAACCGCCGAGCTGAGCGAGCCGGTGACCGTCTGGATGAAGCTCGACACGGGCATGCACCGTCTGGGCGTGCGTCCGGAAAGCGCGGAAGCGTTTTATCAGCGTTTATGCCGGTGCAAAAACGTGCGTCAGCCGGTGAATATCGTCAGCCACTTCGCCCGCGCCGATGAGCCCGAGTGCGGTGCGACCGAGCGCCAGCTGGATATCTTTAACAGCTTCTGCGAAGGCAAGCCGGGGATGCGATCGATTGCGGCATCCGGCGGTATTCTGCTGTGGCCGCAGTCGCATTTCGACTGGGCGCGACCGGGCATCATTCTCTACGGCGTGTCGCCGCTGGAGAATAAACCCTGGGGGCCGGACTTTGGCTTCCAGCCGGTCATGTCGCTGGTCTCTAACCTGATTGCCGTCCGTGACCATAAAGCGGGCGAGCCGGTCGGCTACGGCGGTACCTGGACCAGCGAGCATGATACCCGTCTCGGCGTGGTGGCGATGGGCTATGGTGACGGTTATCCGCGCGCCGCGCCTTCGGGCACGCCGGTTCTGGTCAACGGTCGCGAGGTGAAGATCGTCGGCCGCGTGGCGATGGACATGATTTGTGTCGATCTGGGGCCTGAAGCCCAGGATAAGCCCGGCGACGATGTCGTGATGTGGGGCGAAGGTTTGCCCGTCGAACGCATTGCTGAAATTACAAAAGTGAGTGCTTACGAACTTATCACGCGCCTGACGTCAAGGGTGGCGATGAAGTACATCGACTGAGACTTGCAGATAGTCGTCCGACGGCATTAGCTGCCGTTGGACGCGTAACGCTTATTTCAACACGTTATAGATCGCCTGATTAGTCAAATAATCCGACGCGAGCCCTGACTCCGGACTGAAGCGCGAACCCTGGATGGACGAGAACCGTTTTCCGGTGCTGCCCAACGAGACATAGCGCTCCCCCCCATCGTTTTCCGAAATGGTGTACACCGTTTTCTGCATCTCGGCGAATAGCGGAGCGTTGCGCTGAATGGCCTGATGCAGTTCCAGCAGCTGCACCCCATCCAGATTGAGCTTTTTATCCAGCGTGACGCCCCATCTTTGCAGGCAAACTTCGGCGAAATGACGCACGATCGTGCCGGGCTCATGGACCACTTTTTCCCCGCTATTCCCATTGGCCGAAGCATTCCCCACCAGCGTAGCGTGGCGGCCGGACATGGGATAAATATGGACTTTTGTCGCGCTATCGGTCTGTGGAATGACGCACGAGAAACCTTTTGATCGCTCATGTCTGGCATAGAAAGCTACATACTCCTTCACGTTGCTGCCCAGAGTAACTTTGTCCGCCTGGAAATTGCCCATGCCCGGAACCGGATCGACCGCAAAAATATTCACCGGAATCGTCGTTAAAAGGGGGTCGGCCAGCATTGCATTGGCAAGCATATGGCAGCTAATTCCGCCCCGGCTCCACCCAACAAGGTTCACCTGAGTGGGCAGGATCTGCCCCTGACGGAAGGTTTTGATGATTTGCTGCTGTAGCGCCTGCTGGGTCACTTTACGATCGCCATAGTCATATTTGCGCCACCAAAAGGAACCGGTAACCTCAACGTCCTGAATCGGTACGCCCGCCTTTTTAAGCTGCTCATAGTTTTCTTTTGTGAGCTTCTCACGCTGCCAGTCAACGTGGCCCTTGATAATATTGATCGCATGCTGAACATTCTCATTCCAGCCGCTGCCCAGAAGCTGGGCGCGAAGCTGAGAATATTCTCCGCTTTTGACCCAAAGCTCATCGCTTTGTAGATTGCCGCTCCCCGGGCCATCAAGAATGACCCATTCGGCGAACTCTTTACCCTTGTTATTGGCTGCCAGAGAAGAGATGAGCTCGCCGTTCCAGTAATTAGCATGAGACTCATCAAATTTATTAGATCCAGTACCACAGAAATACACTGTTAGTATTGTCATAAATGACCTCATTGAAATATTAATATGTAGGTGGATGGCACGCGTGCAGTAAAATAATAAGTGCCAGCAATATTTCTGGGAATATGCTATTGAGCCCAGGCTGTTTTTAATAACGATAAGATCGTTTTTAATTAAACATGGCTATGTTTAATGTGTAGTACTGCTTAACTTTTTGCTTTGGGTATATGACGTTTGCCTTATGCCGAATGCTGTTTTTACAGTTTTGCAATAGCACGCATACTTAATTTCGGAATAAGTTGGTTGAATAACCTAAGAAAATAGATTTCACACGGGGTTATGCTACGATGAATATATTAATGATCGATGAATTACCGATCTTCATTCACGGTATGAAAACAGAGCTGGAACGCGTAATGCCGGAATGCACTGTTTTTGCAGCGAACAACTTTGAAGATGCACACGCAATTTTAACCTCTATGCCGGTCAGCATTATTTTGCTGGATGGTGAAATGAAGTGCCGTGATTTTATCACTAATTTGATGACAAACTGGCCTGAGCTACCGATCGTGGTGATGTTACGAAAAACGACGGATAAGATATTCAACTTCTACATCCGCCAAAGCATTAAGGGCATTTTTACCAAGGATCTCCCCGCCGAGAAAATCAGCCAGATACTTTGTATGGTCTCCTCGGGGGTGGTCTGTTTTCCGGAGCAAGCAGTGGTCCAGCGAGAACAACCCACTGGCGGGTTGCCGATCTACTCCCTGAGTCGTCGGCAGAAGGAAGTTCTTAAGCTGCTGGCGAATGGGGGAACAAATAAGCAGATCAGCCGGCAATTGAATATCAGCGCAGGTACGGTCAAAGTGCATCTGGAATCCATCTTTCACCGATTACAGGTCAACAATCGGACACAGGCCGCAATGCTCTATTTCAAATATATGTCTAATTAGCCGATTTTCAGCAAAGCGAAAGGCTGCAGTCAAAATGCGTTAAAAGAAAAGCGCAACAGACAGACCTCTGTTGCGCTTTGTTTTTTTAACGGTACTGAGATTTGAAATAATATATCACCACCACCAGCGTTCCGAAGTCCTGCAATAGCCAGAATGGAAAGCTGTCACTCAGTATATCAGCACCGGTAAGAATAAATTTCATGTTTAAGCTGCTTTCACCAAAAAAACCAAAGGCGAGGGCGGCTAAGCCAATTTTACACATTACCGGCAGGGCATGGACTCTTCGGCTATAGGCGGCAAACAAAATCAGCAGAGATGTTATCAGGTCGACGAAGATAATAAAGGGAAGCACCCAGCCATTCATTATGTTAAGCATTTATTCTCCATCGGGTTTGTTGTGGTTTAAATCAGGCGGAGAAAGTGATTCATGTCTGACTTTATTTTTGATGACGCTTGCAACATCAAAAATATCGCGTTGTTCATGCTGGCGAAAAAAGTTGGCCAGCCAGACGATCAGGCCATTACTCATTGCCCCGAGGATATACCCTAAACCAAGCGTGATATCGGCCTGATTAAGGTCTATCTTTAACCAGCGGGCTGCTAATCCACCTAATGCGACGGCCGCGCCCATGCTGATTCCACCAAAAATAATGCCTGCCATAAATCGGCTGTGCTGGTGCAATCGCTGCGGTTGCCAGAAAAACGAGATACTGACGCCGCCAAATAAACCTGAAAAAGCCAGCAAGGCTTCACTGATGAGGGTCGGGAGATAGATGTCAGACATACGTTCATCCTCTGCAAGGATAAATCCCCTCGGAAAAGGGGATTTATTATCGTAACGGGCGCTTATTATTGGCAGGGATCCAGCTCAACAATATGCTGATACTTATCGGTCGTAATAAAGCGCTGTTGCCCTGACAGGCTGTAAATCAAACGCTTGGGAGAGCGATATCCCTTCACGACATCGACATCCGCGCTAAGCCAGGGCTGACTGGAAGGAAGAGCGCGATCGCTGTATTTATCGCCACCGATCCATTTTTGATTGGTGGGTTTAAGACCCCAAAGCGATTCGCTTTCACTTCCCGACCAGCCGAGGCGTTTGGCCTCATCCGAGGTGATATAGCGGTCGGGCAGGCGTCCGAAATTTTTTATATGACGAAGCGTTGTCGCCAGGTCGGTCACGTTATTGACGCGCACCATACCCTGAGAAGATAAAAAGGCGTTGGCTTCCTTTATTTCCTCTTCGCAGGTTGGCATGGCGGCGGTTGCCTGTAACACGGTGAATAACGAAACAGACAGTACGGCCATTTTCACTATGGATAGTGGTTTCATTGTAATTTTCCTGTTGAATTAACTAAGAAATAGCTTCATTTCCGCCTCGCGGCGTCGGGTAAGCCCGGTCAAAACCTTACCACCTGCCTTATTCCAGCTTTTGAACTGCAGTGCGGCGCCCTGGATATCGCCTGCGTTGAATTTTTTGAGCAGCGTGGATTTCTTTAAATTGCCCACGCCAAGGTTGAAGGCGAACGAAACCAGCGCGTCGAATTGGTTCTGTGTCGAAGCGTTGTTCAGCAGTTTTTTCACGCCGTCCTCGGTGCGTTTCAGATCTTTGCGCAGCAGATCTTTGGCTTCACCGGTGGTAATTTTGGTGAGCTTTTCCATCTCCTCTTTGAGGATCAAATGGCCGTAGCCGATGGTCCACAAACCTACGGCATCGCGATAACGCTCCAGCCTCAGCCCTTCAAACTGGCAAATAAGCTGAATGCCCTTGTCACCTGTACGTTCTGGTTGTTTTTGCATTACGGAGTCTCCTCTGCTTTCGGGCGGGGAATCACCTTGTTGGTGTATTCGTCAATCAAACGCATGACGCTTTCCGGTGGCTCAAGTGCGGTAAATTGCATCTCTACATCGACGTGGCGGCTGTCACGCCCGCCTTTGTTATCGCTGGAAGGCGAAAGGCTGACGTGAAAGCGACCAAATTCGTTTTCACCGGACTGGCGGGAAGGCGCCTGCATACCTTCCGTGCGGATCGTCAGGTTGACCTTCATCTTCTCCAGCATCAGCCCGCGCGGTGTCGAAAGCGCGACCAAGGGCAGGTCAAAGTAATGCTTTTCATCCAGCGCCAGCTGTACCGTGCGCGGTACCAACGAACCGTCTTCTGCGGGTTCGAAAAAGGGATCCAGCGCCTTCATATACTGCTGAGCAATCAGTTCGTTGGCCGCAGTGGCCGCGTACTGCATCCCACGCGTGATATCTTCAAGCGAGATCGGCACGCCGGGAATATCGGCTGGAGGCGTGTTTTCCTGTACCGGCGGCGTGCCTTGATCCTCTTTGCCCGTCTTGTTTTCCGGCTCTTCATCCTTGCCGCCGCGCAGCCATTTTTTAAAAGACATATTTCGCTCCTGGAAAAAGGGCTACCCGGGTAGCCCCTGCGTTACGGAATCGCACGTATGCCGCGACGTGGAAGATTATTGCGCGGCGACAGGCTTGGTTTTGGCGTTGGCCAGGTAATCAATCACGCGCTGCAGAGCTTCAGGTGGCTCCTGGCGTTTAATCTGGGTATGAATGGAATATTTCGCGCGTGTATCGGTCGAACGGGTCTGCTCCGATTTATGGGAGACCTTGCCGGTCATTTTCGCTTTGAAAACGCCCCAGCCGACGGACGCTTCCACGGAGGCCTCCGCTTCGGTGCTGCTGGAACTGGCTTCGCTCTGGCTCACTTCCAGCTCAAAGTCGATGGTACCGTCCTCGATACAGATGATGGGGTGGGTGACAGCCGCCAGGAGCGGAATACTCATCTTACGGGTCACGCTGCCTTTATTGACCCCCTGTTCGTCTACCACGGTTTCGTCGTAATCGAACTCGATCGCGACAGCTTTGCCGTCTTTAATACAGACTGAGAGCAGGAAGTCGGTATAGGCCTTGCTCGCCTGGACCTGTGCTTTGATCATCGCCTGCAGCGGACCGCCGATCATATGTTCCAGCGGCAGGGCGTTAATAACTGAACCAATAAATTGTGAATCCATGATGTGAACTCCTTGAATCAGTGAATGCGCGGTTGCGCAGGAGCCACATTACGGAAAGCGAGAAGGGGAAAATATTGGGTAAATGTCATGGCGAGAGGACGCAAAAAACCTATGCCGATCGCAGGATAATCTTAAGGGGTGGTGTTGAGTGATGTTCCGGTTTATTGTTGAAATCCCTGCCTCATCGAATTCCGGAGAACCATCGCGTGTTTCAGAAAGTTGACGCCTATGCCGGCGACCCTATCCTCTCCTTAATGGAGCGTTTCAAAGAAGATCCTCGCAGCGACAAAGTAAACCTCAGCATCGGTCTGTATTACAACGAGGATGGCATCATTCCTCAATTAAAAGCCGTTGCCGAAGCCGAAGCGCGTCTGAACGCTGTTCCACACGGTGCTTCTCTTTATCTGCCGATGGAAGGGTTAAACGCCTACCGCAACACCATCGCTCCGCTGTTATTCGGTGCCGATCACGCGGTGCTCGCGCAAAAACGCGTGGCGACCATCCAGACGCTGGGCGGCTCGGGTGCGCTGAAAGTGGGTGCAGACTTCCTGAAAAAATACTTCCCGGATTCAGGCGTGTGGGTCAGTGACCCGACGTGGGAAAACCACGTTGCGATCTTCGAGGGCGCAGGTTTCAACGTGGCGACCTATCCGTGGTTCGACAGCGAAACGAACGGCGTGCGCGTTGAAGCGCTGCTGGAAAAACTGAACACGCTGCCGGCGCGCAGCATTGTGCTGCTGCACCCATGCTGCCATAACCCGACCGGGGCGGATCTCACCAACGCCCAGTGGGATGCGGTGATTGAGGTACTGAAGGCCCGCGACCTGATTCCGTTCCTCGACATTGCCTACCAGGGCTTTGGCGCGGGCATGGAAGACGATGCTTACGCCATCCGCGCCGTGGCCAGCGCCGGGCTGCCAGCGCTGGTCAGCAACTCCTTCTCTAAAATCTTCTCCCTGTACGGTGAACGCGTTGGCGGTCTGTCCGTGGTCTGTGAAGACGCCGAAGCGGCGGGTCGCGTGCTCGGCCAGCTGAAGGCGACGGTGCGTCGCATTTACTCGAGCCCGCCGAACTTTGGTGCGCAGGTGGTGGCGACGGTTCTCGGCGACGAACAGCTGAAAGCGTCCTGGCTTGCCGAAGTAGAAGCGATGCGTAAGCGCATCCTGTCCATGCGTCAGGAGCTGGTTAACGTGCTGAAAGAGGCCGTGCCGGGGCATAACTTCGACTATTTGCTCAAGCAGCGCGGGATGTTCAGCTATACCGGACTGAGCGCGGCGCAGGTCGATCGCCTGCGGGAAGAGTTCGGCGTCTACCTGATCGCCAGCGGCCGTATGTGCGTGGCGGGCCTGAATGCCAGCAACGTTCATCGCGTGGCGCAGGCATTTGCTGCTGTGATGTAAGCGCTTACCAACCATCCCTCTCCCCGTGGGAGAGGGCCGGGGTGAGGGCATCAGGCCGCACAAATACGTTGCCCGGCATTCTGTGATCGTCTTCTTTTTATTCCGCTTCATAAGCAAAAACTCCTTCCCTTCACCTCCCGCTGGGGTTATGGTCGGATAGTTTTTTGACCATCCGCTCAAATTAAAACGATAACAAACTGAATATTCAGGGGAAAATATGCGCAAGATCACACTGGCGCTCAGCGCCGCCTGCTTATTGTTCTCGCTTAACAGCGCCGTCGTCGCGCGAGCTTCTGCCCCGACGCCGCTTTACACCGGCACCACCGCCGCCATTCTTGCCGAGCAGGCGCCCATTCACTGGGTTTCAGTGGCCCAAATCGAAAACAGCCTGATCGGTCGCGCGCCAATGGCCGTGGGTTTTGACATTGACGATACCGTGCTTTTCTCAAGCCCCGGCTTCTGGCGCGGGAAGAAAACGTATTCACCCGACAGCGAAGCGTATCTGAAGAACCCGGAATTCTGGGAAAAAATGAATAACGGCTGGGACGAATTCAGCATCCCGAAAGAGGTTGCCCGTGCGCTTATTGCTATGCACGTGAAGCGCGGTGACAGCATCTACTTTGTTACCGGCCGCAGTCAGACCAAAACCGAAACCGTCTCTAAAACGCTGCAGGATGATTTCCAGATCCCGGCGACCAGCATGAATCCGGTCATTTTTGCCGGTGACAAAGAGGGGCAAAACACCAAAACCCAGTGGCTGGAAAAGAAAAATATCAAAGTATTCTACGGCGATTCGGATAACGACATCACCGCCGCGCATGACGTGGGAGCCAGAGGGATCAGGGTGTTACGTGCCTCTAACTCGACCTATCGACCGCTTCCGATGGCCGGAAAGTTTGGCGAAGAGGTGATCGTCAACTCGGAGTATTAAGTACCCGGCAGCGTGTTTGACTCTTTTTTAATCAAATCTCGCTGCTGCGGGTTTTACCTTTCGTCTTCTTGCTGCACACTTAGAAAGATTCATCTTTCATCACGGAGCAGCACATGTGGTACCAACAGACCCTGACCTTAAGCGCTAAACCACGCGGATTTCACCTGGTGACGGATGAAGTCATCGGGCAACTCCGCGACCTGTCGCGGGTGAAAACGGGTTTGCTGCATCTGCTGCTTCAGCACACGTCCGCCTCTCTCACGCTTAATGAAAATTGCGATCCCACCGTCCGGTCCGACATGGAGCACCATTTTCTGAAGAGCGTCCCGGACAACGCGCCTTACGAGCATGACTATGAGGGGGCGGACGATATGCCTTCCCATATTAAATCTTCCCTGCTGGGCGTATCGTTGATGCTGCCGGTTCACAACGGGCGGCTGCTGTTGGGAACGTGGCAGGGGATCTGGCTGGGAGAGCATCGCATTCACGGTGGTTCGCGTAAAATTATCGCCACGCTACAAGGGGAATAAAGATGACAATTTCGGAGATACTTCAGTACTGCATGAGCAAGCCCGGCGCGGAGCAGAGCGTTCATAGCGACTGGAAAGCCACGCAGATAAAAGTGGGAGATGTGCTGTTTGCGATGGTGAAAGAGGTGGAAGGCCGTCCGGCGGCGTCGCTGAAAACCAGCCCTGAACTGGCGGATTTGCTACGCCAGCAGCATGATGACGTGAGGCCGAGCAAGCACCTTAATAAGGCGCACTGGAGCACCGTCTATCTGGATGGGTCGATTCCTGGCTCGCAGATTTACTACCTGGTGGACGCGTCCTATCAGCAGGCGGTTGAGCTGCTGCCGGAAACCACCCGACAGCAACTCTCCGTGTGACAATTACAGCAACGGTTTAAGGAAGCGCGCGGTGTGCGAGGCTTCGCACTCTGCAACGGTCTCTGGCGTACCGGAGACGAGAATTTCACCGCCGCCGCTGCCGCCTTCCGGGCCGAGATCGACAATCCAGTCCGCGGTTTTAATCACGTCCAGGTTATGTTCGATGACCACGATGGTGTTGCCCTGATCGCGCAGCTGATGCAGAACCTCGAGCAGCTGCTGGATATCGGCAAAGTGCAGGCCCGTGGTCGGCTCGTCCAGAATGTAGAGCGTCTGACCGGTGCCGCGTTTTGACAGCTCACGCGCCAGCTTCACGCGCTGCGCTTCACCGCCGGACAGCGTGGTTGCCGACTGTCCCAGACGAATGTAGGTCAGGCCCACGTCCATCAGCGTCTGCAGCTTACGCGCCAGCGCAGGGACGGCGTCAAAGAATTCGCGCGCCTCTTCGATGGTCATGTCCAGCACTTCGTGGATGGTCTTGCCTTTGTACTTAATCTCCAGCGTTTCGCGGTTATAGCGTTTGCCTTTGCACTGGTCGCACGGCACGTAGATATCCGGCAGGAAGTGCATTTCAACCTTGATCACGCCGTCGCCCTGGCACGCTTCGCAGCGGCCACCGCGCACGTTAAAGCTGAAACGTCCTGGCGTATAGCCGCGGGAGCGCGCTTCCGGCACACCGGCAAACAGTTCACGTACGGGCGTGAAGACGCCGGTATAGGTTGCCGGGTTAGAGCGCGGGGTACGGCCAATCGGGCTCTGGTCAATGTCGATAACTTTATCGAAATGCTCCAGACCCTGGATGTCGCGGTACGGCGCAGGCTCGGCCAGCGTCGCGCCGTTCAGCGCCGTCTGCGCAATCGGGAACAGCGTATCGTTGATCAGCGTCGATTTACCGGAACCGGACACGCCGGTGATGCAGGTAAACAGGCCAACCGGCAGCGTCAGGGTGACGTCTTTCAGGTTGTTGCCGCGCGCGCCGGTCAGCTTCAGCACTTTTTCCGGATCTGCCGCTACGCGCTGTTTCGGCACCTCAATCTTACGCTTGCCGCTCATGAACTGACCGGTCAGCGACTCGGGCACCGCCATGATGTCCTTCAGCGTCCCTTCCGCGACCACCTGGCCGCCGTGTACGCCAGCGCCAGGGCCAATGTCGATGACGTGGTCAGCCGCGCGGATCGCATCTTCATCGTGCTCGACCACGATCACCGTGTTGCCGAGGTCGCGCAGGTGAACCAGCGTGCCGAGCAGGCGCTCGTTGTCGCGCTGGTGCAGGCCGATGGACGGCTCATCCAGCACGTACATCACGCCTACCAGACCCGCGCCAATCTGGCTCGCCAGACGGATACGCTGGGCTTCACCGCCGGAGAGCGTTTCTGCCGAGCGGGAAAGCGTCAGGTAGTTCAGGCCGACGTTCACCAGGAATTTCAGGCGATCGCCAATCTCTTTCAGCACTTTTTCGGCGATTTTCGCGCGCTGGCCGGAGAGCTTCAGATTGTTGAAGAAGTCCATCGCATGGCCGATGCTCATGTCTGAGATAGTCGGCAGCGCGGTGTTTTCCACAAACACGTGGCGCGCTTCGCGACGCAGACGCGTGCCTTCACAGGTGGCGCAGGAGCGGTTGCTGATGAACTTCGCCAGCTCCTCGCGCACCGCGCTGGATTCGGTCTCTTTGTAGCGGCGCTCCATGTTGTGCAGCACCCCTTCGAACGGGTGGCGGCGCACGGAGGTATCGCCGCGATCGTTCATATACTTGAACTCGATGTTCTCTTTGCCGGAACCGAACAGGATCACTTTGTGCATGTTCGGGCTCAGGCTCGCCCACGGGGCTTCGACGTCGAACTTGTAGTGCTCCGCCAGCGATTTCAGCATCTGGAAGTAGTAGAAGTTACGCTTGTCCCAGCCGCGAATGGCCCCGCCCGCCAGCGACAGCTCCGGGTTCTGAATCACACGGTCCGGATCGAAATATTGTTGAACACCCAGGCCGTCACACGTCGGGCACGCGCCCGCCGGGTTGTTGAATGAGAACAGGCGCGGCTCGAGCTCGCGCATGCTGTAGCCGCAAATCGGGCAGGCGAAGTTGGCGGAGAAGAGCAGCTCTTCCGCTTTTGGGTCGTCCATGTCGGAGACCACGGCCGTGCCGCCAGAGAGTTCCAGCGCCGTTTCAAAAGATTCCGCCAGGCGCGTGGCGAGATCGTCGCGTACCTTAAAGCGGTCAATCACCACTTCGATGGTGTGCTTCTTCTGCAGCTCCAGCTTTGGCGGGTCGGACAGGTCACACACCTCGCCGTCGATACGGGCGCGGATATAGCCCTGGCTTGCCAGGTTTTCCAGCGTTTTGGTGTGTTCGCCTTTTCGCTCTTTAATGATCGGCGCCAGCAGCATCAGGCGTTTCCCTTCCGGCTGCGACAGCACGTTATCCACCATCTGGCTTACGGTCTGGGCCGCCAGCGGGACGTCGTGGTCCGGGCAGCGCGGCTCACCCACGCGGGCATACAGCAGACGCAGGTAGTCATGAATTTCGGTAATGGTACCGACCGTTGAACGCGGGTTATGCGAGGTGGACTTCTGCTCGATAGAGATAGCAGGGGACAACCCTTCAATGTGGTCGACATCCGGTTTTTCCATCAGCGACAGGAACTGACGCGCGTACGCAGAGAGCGATTCAACGTAACGACGCTGTCCTTCGGCATACAAAGTGTCGAAAGCCAGTGAGGATTTGCCAGACCCCGAAAGCCCGGTCACGACAATGAGTTTGTCGCGAGGGATTATGAGGTTGATATTCTTGAGATTGTGGGTGCGGGCGCCCCGAACTTCGATCTTATCCATTCACCTTTCCCGGTTGGAACACGGATTGCCTGATTTGTTTGAAGGACAAACGGCTGTCAGAAACGGCTAATTATGACACAATTTGACCTGTTTGAATATACAGTATTGGAATGCATTTTCTGATTGGCTGTGTAACAATGTGGAGTTGCGAGAGAACTCTGGAACGTGCTACGCAACTATCAAAGTGCAGCATGGAAATGGTACACTCGCGCGTTTACACTATTAAGAAACGTATTCAGGAGACACGAACATGGCCAGCAGAGGCGTAAACAAGGTGATTCTCGTCGGTAATCTGGGCCAGGACCCGGAAGTACGCTACATGCCGAGTGGTGGCGCAGTTGCCAACATTACGCTGGCTACTTCCGAATCCTGGCGTGATAAAGCGACCGGTGAGATGAAAGAGCAGACCGAATGGCACCGCGTAGTGCTGTTTGGCAAACTGGCCGAAGTGGCCGGTGAGTATCTGCGTAAAGGTTCTCAGGTCTATATCGAAGGCCAGCTGCGTACCCGCAAATGGACCGATCAGGCCGGCGCTGAGAAGTACACCACAGAAGTCGTGGTCAACGTGGGCGGTACCATGCAGATGCTGGGTGGCCGTCAGGGCGGTGGCGCACCGGCAGGTGGCGGTCAGAGCCAGCAGCAGGGCGGTTGGGGTCAGCCTCAGCAGCCGCAGGGCGGCAACCAGTTCAGCGGCGGCGCACAGTCTCGTCCGCAGCAGCAGTCTGCTCCGGCGCCGTCTAACGAACCGCCAATGGATTTCGACGACGACATTCCGTTCTGATTTCCGCGTGCTGAAAACAAAAAACCCAGACTATCGTCTGGGTTTTTTTATTCCGTCAGGGATCAGGTAATCACCATCGGCCAGTCTGGCGGCGTGTGGCTCATCGCCTCAACCATCACCACTTTAATGTTTTCCCAGACGGCAGCGATATCCAGCAGGGTGATGCCAAGCAGACCCGTTGCAAACCAGCAGGCCGCACCCAGCCCCAGCAGGGTGCTGATGACAGCAAGACCTGCATAGTCAGATTTACGAAACTGAATATTCAGCGTGCTGGCTAGAAACATCAGTACCGCACTCAACAAAGGCCAGCGCAGGAGAACCATGCTGGTAGTAATGGTTGCCATAAAACCCATCCTCTATAAAACAGACGAACTGAATGAAACGGTGTTTCTCGTTACAGAATATGTGTGAACTATATCACATTTGTTGATTTATTCGCCAGTGTCTGTGCGATCAAAAAAGAGGATTTTATTCCTCAGAAAAGGCGATTGCGCGGGCTGGTTCTGCCTTCGGCGCACGAGGAGGCGGAGCCACAGCTTGCCGAAAATGCCCTTCGGGCAAGTGGGGATAGCGCAAATTCGGTTTTTATAAGAGGGGCGTTATTCTCCGCCAATACTCAAAATATTGTGGTGTAGGCTGACTATTTATAAATCAACGAACACAATGCCTCAGAGCAAATAGCATAAAATGTCCTGATGAAGTTGTACTTTTTTCATGCTGTCAGACGTTTGGCTTAATCAACGATTGTCTGTTGTGTTATCTTCCCGTCTGCCTGACGGGCTGGATAATTATTTTCCTTAATTGAAACGGAACGAATACTTACAGTTTAACTTACGGGAAAATATTATCGGCATAACGAAATTTAAGATTTTTAATACTAAAAGTCAGTTGCTAACTTCGCATGATTCATGCAACGTAATCACCTGTTTAACAAAGCATCCGGCCTTAAGTACTACAGGCGTACAACATGCAGGGATATAGGGCGGGAAATGAATCGTAGCGCGCGGCGCAAAATGCTCAGGGTGGTAGGGATCATCATGGTAGTTATGCTGCCGGTGATGCTTGCGCTATGGTTTGCCCAACTGCGTGCCGTGTCTGAAACAAGCGCCCAGCTACGCACATTTGCTGAACTGGCTTTAGACAAAACAGAGCTGGTTATTCAACAGGTTGAGCTGGCCAGGGACGAGGCGGTAAAATATCAGGGCGAGCTTTGCACGCCGGGACACCGTCAATATATGCTGAACGTTGTTCGTGGCCGCCTGTTTGTCGCCGATTTAATTTACGCTGAAGGTCAGAATTTTCTTTGTTCGACCGTTTTTACACCGGATCACCCCTACGCCATTCCTGTCGCTAATTACACGCGCAAACCTGACGTCGCTATCTATTATTATCGCGATACCCCATTTTATACTGGCTATAAAATGACATATATGCAGCGCGGAAATTATGTGGTGGTCGTCAATCCGCTTTCATACAGCGAAGTCATGTCCGCGGATCATTCTCTCTCCTGGGGTGTGTACGACACGGTAACCAATGCTTTCTTTTCCGTCAGCCAGAAAGCCAATGTTTCTTTATTAAATTCGATGATTCGGGATAAGGAATCGGTATTTCAAAAAGATAACCGCTTTTATACGATCGTAACATCTCCCAAAAGACCGATTGCGGCCATTGTCTCGACATCAAATAAACGCTTTTATGAAACGCTTTATCACCAGGCGACGTTGACGCTTCCGCTGGGCATGATCTGCAGCATTATTATTTTGCTGGTATGGTCCCGTACCCATCGTGAGCTTAATTCGCCGGGGCGCTTACTGCACCGGGCGCTGAACAAACGACAGCTTTGCGTTCACTATCAGCCGATTATTGATATTAAGAATAACCAGTGCGTGGGCGCGGAGGCGCTGTTACGCTGGCCTGGCTTTAACGGGCAGGTAATGAGCCCGGCTGAGTTTATCCCGCTGGCGGAAAATGAGGGAATGAGCGAGCGGATTACGGACTATGTCGTTGAGGAGGTGTTCAACGATCTGGGCCATTTCCTGGCCGAGCATCCGCATCTCTATATTTCGATTAACCTGTCGGCCACGGATTTCCACTCTTCGCGGCTGATCGCCATGATTTCCGACAAGGCCCGCCACTACGCCGTCCGTGCGCAGCAAATCAAAATAGAAGTGACGGAACGCGGTTTTATCGATGTGCCAAAAACCACCCCGGTGATTCAGGCTTTCCGTCAGGCGGGTTATGAAGTCGCGATCGATGATTTCGGTACCGGCTACTCGAACCTGCACAACCTCTACTCGCTGAACGTGGATATTCTGAAAATCGATAAATCGTTTATCGATACCTTAACGACCAACAGTACCAGCCACCTGATCGCCGAGCATATTATCGAGATGGCGCAAAGCCTGCGGCTGAAAACCATTGCGGAAGGGGTAGAGACGGCAGAGCAGGTGAGCTGGCTGTTGAAGCGCGGCGTCCAGTTTTGTCAGGGATGGCACTTCGCGAAAGCGATGCCGCCCCAGGAATTTATGACCTGGCAGCAGCAGCCTTTGCACTGAGGGTGATTAATTCAACTGGTGGCGATAGTCGCTCGGCGTGCGGTCAAACTCGCGGCGAAACACGCGGGAAAAGGTTTGTTGCGACACATAGCCAAGGTCCATCGCGATATCAAAAATGGGCCGCTGCGTTGAGCGTAGCGCCTGCGCCGCCAGCAGCAGTCTGCGCTGGCGAATGTACTCACCCAGCGTCTGATGCATGACCGTGCGGAACATTCTCTGTAAATACCATTTCGAATAGCCCGACTTTTTAGCGACCACATCAATGTTCAACGGTTGGTCGATATGTTCATCAATCCATTCAATAAGCGTCTGAATAATCTGCTGATGCGACATAAGGTTGCCCCTCTGTAGATACAACTATCTCGGTTAATTCGTCGTTTTCTCTGCGGGCGAGTATAATTCCTCAAGTTAACTTGAGGTAAAGAGGTTTTATGGAAAAGAGATTGCCGCGAATTAAAGCGCTGTTAACTCCCGGTGAAGTGGCGAAGCGAAGCGGCGTTGCGGTATCCGCGCTCCACTTCTATGAAAGCAAAGGGTTAATTAAAAGCATCCGCAACGGGGGCAACCAGCGTCGCTATACTCGCGACGTGCTCCGCTACGTGGCGATTATCAAAATTGCGCAACGAATCGGAATTCCCCTGGCCACGATCGGCGAGGCGTTTGGCGTGCTGCCGGAAGGGCATACGCTTAGCCCGAAAGAGTGGAAAGAGCTGTCGTCCCAGTGGCGTGAAGAGCTGGACAGGCGTATTCATACGCTGGTCGCGCTGCGTGACGAGCTGGATGGCTGCATCGGCTGCGGCTGCCTGTCGCGTAGCGATTGTCCGTTGCGTAACCCCGGCGACAGGCTGGGCGAGCAGGGGACGGGGGCGCGGTTGCTGGAAGAGGAATGAGATTGTGCGGCCGGCAAAAAGCATAATAAAGAACTAAAGCGCCACATAAGGGCGCTTTAGTTTTTCCCGGTCTTTGTCTTTCACTCTATCCCGCTGGTTCACGGGAGGGTTTCCCCCGACATCAGCACCCCTCAGTGTCGAGCTGGTTGGGGAGGTTCCGGATTGTGCTGACACTTTAATTCTATGCAAGACCCGTTTTTTCGCCAGCCTCACCGACCGTTTTTTAGACGAATTTTTTTCGCGGTGTTGTTCAATTTTCTATAGTTAAAAAGTATGAATAACAGGAGAAAGCCATGCTCACGGTACACCACCTTAACCAGTCGCGCTCGCACCGCGTGATTTGGGCGCTGGAAGAACTTGACCTGCCTTATGAGATTGTTCACTACCAGCGCGAAAAGAACATGCTGGCGCCGGAGGCTCTTAAAAAGGTGCATCCGTTGGGCAAATCGCCGGTTATCGAAGATAACGGACTGATCCTTGCGGAATCGGGCGCCATCCTGGAGTACCTGCAGGAAACGTACGATCCCGAGTCACGCCTTAAGCCTTTAGACCCGTCGCATAAGGTGCAATACCGCTTCTGGCTGCATTACGCCGAAGGATCGCTGATGCCGCTGCTGTTAATGAAGCTGGTCTTCAACAGCCTCGGCAAGCCGCCGGTGCCGTTTGGTATCAGAACCCTGGGCAAAGCGCTGGGGCAGGGGGTGCAGAAAGCGTATCTCAACCGTCAACTGGAAACCCATGCGCGCTTTATTGAGTCACATCTTGCCGAAAACAGCTGGTTTGCCGGGGATTCGCTCAGCATGGCCGATATCCAGATGAGCTTCCCGATCTTTGCGCTGCTGGCGCGCGGCGGTATCGCTAATCTGCCGCATATTCAGGCGTGGAAGACAAAAGTTGAGAACACCCCAGGCTGGCAAAGAACCCTGGAACAGGGGGGACCGTTATCTATCCCGGGCGAGGACTGAAATGTAAACAAATTGCGCATAGACGATAACGTTTGCGCATCCTCTGTTTATTTCTTCAGCGTCATAAGGGAATTTTAGCGAAAAACGAGAAAGTTCAGTTGAAAAGGGCGGGGATTACGCTAGATAATCGTTTGCCTTAATTTGACCACCCGTTTGTAAGCGCGGAGCTAAACGTTTGCTTTTTTTGTGACGCCCTTTCGTCACAAACGCAACACAAGGATTTGACGTTCAGCTGGCAGTGGCGTCTCCACCTCGCTTACGGACTTCCTAAAAAACTCTCAGGGGATGTTTTCTATGTCTACGCCATCTGCGCGTACTGGCGGTTCACTTGACGCCATGTTTAAAATTTCGGCCCGCGGCAGCACCGTGCGCCAGGAAATTGTTGCCGGTTTGACAACGTTTCTGGCGATGGTTTATTCCGTCATCGTTGTGCCGGGCATGCTGGGCAAAGCAGGCTTCCCGCCAGCGGCTGTCTTTGTGGCGACCTGTCTTGTGGCCGGCGTGGGCTCCATCGTGATGGGTCTGTGGGCGAACCTGCCGCTGGCGATTGGTTGCGCCATCTCTCTGACCGCGTTTACCGCGTTCAGCCTGGTGCTGGGTCAGCACATCAGCGTACCGGTTGCGCTGGGTGCCGTGTTCCTGATGGGTGTGCTGTTTACCGTGATTTCAGCGACCGGCATCCGTAGCTGGATTTTGCGCAACCTGCCGCAGGGCGTGGCGCACGGTACCGGCATCGGTATCGGCCTGTTCCTGTTGCTGATCGCCGCCAACGGTGTCGGTCTGGTCATTAAGAACCCGCTGGACGGTCTGCCTGTAGCGCTGGGCCACTTCGCCAGCTTCCCGGTGATCATGTCGCTGATCGGTCTGGCGGTGATTATCGGTCTGGAAAAACTGAAGGTGCCTGGCGGCATTCTGCTGACTATTATCGGCGTTTCTATTGTCGGCCTGATTTTCGATCCAACCGTACACTTCTCCGGTATCTTCGCCATGCCGTCGCTGAGCGATGACAAAGGCAACTCTCTGATTGGCAGCCTGGATATCGTTGGCGCGCTGAACCCGGTGATCCTGCCAAGCGTGCTGGCGCTGGTCATGACCGCCGTGTTTGACGCGACCGGTACCATTCGTGCGGTGGCCGGTCAGGCGAACCTGCTGGATAAAGACGGTCAGATTATTGATGGCGGCAAAGCGCTGACCACTGACTCCCTGAGCAGCGTCTTCTCCGGCCTGGTGGGCGCGGCGCCTGCGGCGGTGTACATCGAATCCGCAGCGGGTACGGCGGCAGGCGGTAAAACCGGCCTGACGGCGATCACCGTCGGCGTGCTGTTCATGCTGATCCTGTTCCTCTCTCCGCTCTCCTATCTGGTTCCGGCGTATGCGACCGCGCCAGCGCTGATGTACGTTGGCCTGCTGATGCTGAGCAACGTGGCGAAAATCGACTTTGCGGACTTCGTGGACGCGATGTCTGGCCTGATTACCGCGGTCTTTATCGTCCTGACCTGTAACATCGTGACCGGCATTATGATCGGCTTCGCGTCGCTGGTGATTGGTCGTCTGGTCTCCGGTGAATGGCGCAAGCTGAACGTCGGCACCGTGATTATCGCCGTTGCGCTGGTAGCGTTCTACGCGGGCGGCTGGGCAATCTAAGTTGTCCATTGATGCGAAAACGGGTGGCTCAGGCCGCCCGTTTTTATTTTCAGGACTCATCCTGTTGCCTTTTGCGTTACTCTGGAGAAGATAGAATAAAAGGCACGACGCCTTCCGGAGTACATAAGCAACACAGCAAACAGGGAACGCATGGAAATCTTCTTCACAATACTCATCATGACCCTTGTGGTCTCGCTATCCGGGGTGGTTACACGCGTACTGCCCTTTCAGGTCCCCCTGCCATTAATGCAAATTGCCATCGGCGCGCTGCTGGCGTGGCCGACGTTTGGCCTGCACGTGGAATTTGACCCCGAACTGTTCCTCGTGCTGTTTATTCCGCCGCTGCTGTTTGCCGATGGCTGGAAAACGCCCACCCGCGAATTCCTTGAGCACGGGCGCGAGATCTTCGGCCTGGCGCTGGCGCTGGTGGTGGTCACCGTCGTCGGGATTGGTTTTCTGATCTACTGGGCGGTACCGGGTATTCCATTAATACCGGCTTTTGCGCTGGCCGCCGTGCTGTCGCCAACCGATGCCGTGGCGTTGTCCGGCATTGTGGGTGAAGGCCGTATTCCGAAGAAAATCATGGGGATTTTACAGGGTGAGGCGCTGATGAACGACGCCTCTGGCCTGGTTGCCCTGAAGTTTGCCGTGGCCGTTGCGATGGGCACGATGGTCTTTACCATCGGCGGCGCAACCCTGGAATTCTTCAAGGTGGCGATTGGCGGTATTCTGGCGGGCTTCGTGGTGAGCTGGCTGTACGGCCGCTCATTGCGCTTCCTCAGCCGCTGGGGCGGCGATGAACCCGCAACGCAGATCGTACTGCTGTTTCTGCTGCCGTTTGCCTCTTATCTGATTGCCGAACATATCGGCGTGTCGGGCATTCTGGCTGCGGTTGCGGCAGGGATGACCATCACCCGTTCCGGCGTAATGCGCCGCGCGCCGCTGGCCATGCGTCTGCGTGCCAACAGCACCTGGGCCATGCTGGAATTTGTCTTTAACGGCATGGTGTTCCTGCTGTTGGGCCTGCAGCTGCCGGGCATTATGGAATCCTCGCTGGTGGCGGCCGAAGCCGATCCGAACGTTGAGGTCTGGATGCTGTTTACCGACATCGTGCTGATCTACATGGCGCTGATGCTGGTGCGTTTCGGCTGGCTGTGGACGATGAAAAACTTCAGCGTACGTTTCCTGAAGAAAAAGCCGATGGAGTTCGGCTCGTGGACAACGCGTGAGCTGCTGATCGCCTCTTTTGCGGGCGTACGCGGGGCGATCACCCTTGCCGGTGTGCTCTCCATTCCGCTGCTGCTGCCCACGGGCGACGTCTTCCCGGCGCGCTACGAGCTGGTCTTCCTTGCGGCGGGCGTAATTCTGTTCTCCCTGTTTGTCGGCGTGATTATGCTGCCGATTTTACTCCAGCATATTGATGCCGGTGATTCGACCCAGCAGCATAAAGAGGAGCGTATTGCCCGGGCGGCCACCGCCGAAGTGGCAATTGTCGCGATTCAGAAGATGGAAGAGCGTCTGGCCGCGGATGCGGAAGAGAACATCGACAATCAGCTGCTGACGGAAGTCAGTTCCCGCGTGATTGGTAACCTGCGCCGCCGCGCGGACGGGCGTAACGATGTGGAAAGCTCGCTGCAGGAGGAAAACCTGGAGCGCCGGTTCCGCCTGGCGGCGCTGCGCTCAGAGCGCGCCGAGCTGTACCATCTGCGCGCCACGCGGCAGATCAGCAACGAAACGCTGCAAAAGCTGCTGCACGATCTGGACCTGCTGGAAGCGCTGTTGATAGAGAATCAGTAGCGCTGTTTTTGCCCGGTGGCGCTGCGCTTACCGGGCCTGCGTGCTCGATCGGTTCCCTCTCCTTGTGGGCTGAGGGTTTCCCACAAAATAATGCCTGCACGGACGACCCCCTCTCCCTTGAGGGAGAGGGCTGGGGTGAGGGGGAACATACGGCTGTGGAGGTCATTCCGTTCACTTTATGTTCCTTGCTACTCTGTAACGACATGACCGGTGAACGTGCCAGGGTGGCTCAATCGCCACCACCCTGGCGACCCGGGCTCCCGGCGGTAAATCGCCGCTTCGCGGTGCCCTCAGCTTATTCCTTCAGGCTATCGGGTCGGGCATGAGCCTGCATCCCTGCAGGCCACGCCCTCTCGGCGCATCCCTGCGCCTCGCCCCGGCCTTACGGAAACGCTTCGGCGATTTACAGCCGGACCAGGGTGTCGCTGTAAGTCATTAATTTTGCAAAGAAGCGTTCATCGCTTCAGGTAAAAAATTACTGGGGATTCCTCAGCCCTGTGGGAGAGGGTTAGGGTGAGGGCACCCAAAACCCCTCACAACACTGCAGCCACGCCTGCGCGCTCTGCGATAAATACACCCCTTCACGCCAGATCATCCCCAGCTGCCAGTGCAGGTCGCTCTCCAGCGGGATCCAGCGCAGCGTGTTTTTATCCAGCCGCTCGCAAATTGGCTGCGGCAGAATGGCAATCCCCACGCCGGCCTGTACCATCGCCGCCAGGAAATCCCACTGTCCGCTGCGCACCGCTATGCGCGGCTTGACGTTATGCTGGTTAAACAGCGTCATCAGCTGGCGGCTGAGGGCGAAGTCTTCGTTATAGATCAGCAGAGGGTGCTCGCCGAGCAGTTCAGGTCTCACCGAGTCTAACTTCAGCCAGTCGCCGGAGCGGGGAACCAGCACGCACAGCGGGTGGCTAAAGAGCGGAAGCGTCGCCAGACCGCTCTCTTCCTCAACGGGGAGGGCGGTCATTGCCACGTCGAGCTCGCCGTTGGTGACGGCCTGCTGGACGGTTAACCCACCAAACTCCGAAATCTTCAGCTCAACGCCGGGATAACGCTGGCGAAACAGGCTAATCGGCCCGGCCATCATCATCCCCACCATGGGCGGAATGCCGAGGCGAAGCACTCCTTTCTTCAGATGATTGATATCGCCCAGCTCTGCTTCCAGCTGGCGAAACTCCGCCAGAATCGCCAGCCCGCGTTCGAATACCACGCGTCCGGTGTCGGTCAGCAACAGCTTGCGCCCGTCGCGGATCAGCAGGGTACAGTTCAGTTCATCTTCGAGGTTTTTCAGCATCTTGCTGATGGTGGGCTGGGTAACAAACAACTTCTCCGCTGCGCGGGTAAAACTTTGCTGACGAACCACTTCGACAAAATAGCGCAGCGTTCTTATGTCCATGATTATTCCTCGAAACTATACCTTTGATGATTTTAATTCATTTCAGTCCATACCGTGCGCTCTCTATACTGGCGCCTCGTCTCATTTTTGAGGAAAACCCCCATGGCCGTGGCGTTAAGCCGTGTTACGCCTGCCGTTGTGCAACGACTCCAGGTCCCGGTGCAGGTACTGCTCTACGCGGGACTGTTTGTTTTCGCGGAATATCTTGTCGGCTGGCTGCATCTGCCGCTGCCCGCCAATCTTGTCGGGATGCTGCTGATGCTGACGCTTATTCTGTGCCGCGTGATCCCCCTTAACTGGGTGCGCGCCGGGGCGCGCTGGCTGCTGGCGGAGATGCTGCTGTTCTTTGTTCCGGCGGTGGTGGCGGTGGTGAACTATGCGCAGCTGCTGATGGTGGACGGCTGGCGAATCTTTGCGGTTATCGCGCTGAGTACGCTGATGGTGCTGGGCGCAACCGCCTGGGTGGTGGATAAAGTGTATCGCTTTGAAATCAGCAGGCACAAACATGACTAATTTTCAGATCAGCGTCCTGTGCCTGATTGCGACGCTGGCGATCTACTTTGCCAACAAGCGGCTGTATCGCCGCTTTCACGCCCTGCCGCTGATGCCGCTGGTCTTCACGCCGATCCTGCTGGTGCTGATGCTGGTCTTCGGCCACATCTCCTGGCAAAACTACATTGGCGAATCCCACTGGCTGCTGTGGCTGCTCGGCCCGGCGACCATCGCTTTTGCCGTCCCCGTTTACGACAACCTGGCGATTATCAAACGCCACTGGATGTCGCTCAGCGCGGGCGTGATCACCGCCACGGTGGTCGCGGTGTGCAGCTCCGTCTGGCTGGCGCGGCTGTTTACGCTGCCCGATGAAATTCAGCGCAGCCTGGCGGTGCGTTCGGTGACCACGCCGTTTGCGCTGGCGGCCGCTAAACCGCTCGGCGGGCAGCCGGACCTGGTGGCGCTGTTTGTTGTCGTGACGGGTGTGTTCGGTATGGCGGTCGGCGATATGTTGTTCCTGCGCTTGTCGATCCGGGAAGGGATGGCGAAAGGCGCGGGGTTTGGCGCGGCGTCGCACGGGGCGGGCACGGCACGTTCGTATGAGCTGGGGCAGCAGGAGGGCGTTGTCGCAAGCCTGGTAATGATGCTCTCAGGCGTAGTGATGGTGCTGATTGCGCCGCTGGTGGCGTGGGTGATGTTTTAAGCTCCCCGGCCAGAATGACCGGGGAGAAAGGCTTAGTGCGCGCGGCCCTGCTCAACGCCCAGGCCGGTTTGTGAGCGGATAAACTGGGCGCGGAATTTCTCTCGCTCCAGGTTACCTTCCGGCGAATTGTCGGTGGCCGAGAAGAACCAGATGCCGATAAACGCCACGGCGATCGAGAACAGCGCCGGGTATTCATACGGGAAGATAGCGCTCGCGTGACCGAGGATCTGCACCCAGATGGTCGGGCCCAGAATCATCAGGATCACCGCCGTCAGCAGCCCCAGCCAGCCGCCAATCATCGCGCCGCGCGTGGTCAGTTTCGACCAGTACATGGAGAGCAGGATGATCGGGAAGTTACAGCTTGCCGCAATCGAGAAGGCCAGCCCCACCATAAACGCGATGTTCTGCTTCTCAAACAGAATGCCTAACAGAATCGCCACGACGCCCAGCACCAGCACGGTGATTTTCGAGACCTTCAGCTCGTCGCGCTCGCTCGCGCCTTTGCGGATAACGTTGGCGTAGAGGTCATGCGACACCGCAGACGCGCCGGCGAGCGTCAGCCCAGCAACTACCGCAAGAATGGTGGCGAAGGCCACGGCGGAGATAAAGCCGAGGAACAGGTTACCGCCCACCGCGTCCGCCAGGTGCACCGCCGCCATGTTGTTACCGCCAATCAGCGCGCCCGCCGCGTCTTTAAACGCCGGGTTCGCCCCCACCAGCATGATCGCGCCAAAGCCGATGATAAAGGTGAGAATATAGAAGTACCCCATGAAACCGGTGGCGTAGAAGACGCTCTTGCGCGCTTCACGCGCATCGCTCACGGTGAAGAAGCGCATCAGGATATGCGGCAGGCCCGCGGTACCGAACATCAGGCCGAGACCAAGCGAGAGCGCGGATATCGGGTCTTTCACCAGCCCGCCCGGGCTCATGATCGCTTCCCCTTTCGGGTGGACCGCCATCGCTTCGGTGAACAGGTTATTGAAGCTGAATCCGACGTGCTTCATCACCATAAAGGCCATAAAGCTGGCGCCGAACAGCAGCAGGACGGCTTTGATGATCTGCACCCAGGTGGTTGCCAGCATGCCGCCGAACAGCACGTACATCACCATCAGCACGCCAACCAGCACCACCGCGACGTGGTAGTTCAGGCCGAACAGCAGTTCGATCAATTTACCCGCGCCGACCATCTGCGCAATCAGGTACAGCGCCACCACCACCAGCGAACCGCAGGCGGAGAGGGTGCGAATCGGCCCCTGCTTCAGGCGATAGGAGGCCACGTCAGCGAAGGTATAGCGGCCCAGGTTACGCAGGCGTTCGGCAATCAGGAACAGGATGATCGGCCAGCCGACGAGGAAGCCGAGGGAATAAATCAGGCCGTCATAGCCGGATGTATACACCAGCGCGGAGATCCCGAGGAACGAGGCGGCGGACATAAAGTCACCCGCGATCGCCAGCCCGTTCTGGAAGCCGGTAATGTTGCCGCCAGCGGTGTAGTAATCGTTACGGGAGCGCACGCGTTTCGACGCCCAGTAGGTGATGTACAGCGTCAGCAGGACGAAAATCAGGAACATCACAATGGCCTGCCAGTTGGTTGGCTGGCGCTGGACCTCGCCGGTAATGGCATCCGCCGCGTGGGCGGCAAAGGGAAGCGTGGCGGCGAGCGCCGTCAGAACTCTCTTCATGATGCTTTTACCTCTTGCAGTACCGCTTTATTAAGTCGATCGAATTCACCGTTCGCGCGCCAGACGTAGACGCCGGTCAGCAGGAATGAAATCACAATCACGCCAATGCCAATCGGAATACCGCGCGTCACGCTGGTCCCCTCGTGCAGCGGGGTGCCCAGCCAGTGCGGGGCAAAGGCGATCAGCAGAATAAAGCCGACGTAGATAACCAGCATGATGATGGAAAGGATGAAGGCAAACCGTTGCCGCTTATCGACGAGCTCCCTGTAGTGCGCACTATTCTCTATCTGCTGACAAATATCGTTATTCATCACAGAGTCTCCAAAGGTAAGGTAGGTTTGTTTTTAGTCCCCTCTCCCTTTTGGGGAGAGGGTTAGGGTGAGGGGAGGAAGGTGCGGTCTGATGCCCTCACCCCAGCCCTCTCCCACAGGGAGAGGGAGAAAACACTAGGAAGGCATCGCGATGGCCTGCTTCTCTTCGAGCAGTTTTTCCACCACGCCAGGATCCGCGAGCGTTGAGGTATCACCGAGGTTGCTGGTGTCTCCAGCCGCGATTTTGCGCAAGATACGACGCATAATTTTGCCGGAACGGGTTTTCGGCAGCGAGTCGGTCCAGTGCAGCACGTCCGGCGTCGCCAGCGGGCCAATCTCTTTACGCACCCAGTTGCGCACCTCAGCGTAGAGCTCAGGCGACGGTTCTTCACCGTGGTTCAGAGTGACATAGGCGTAAATCGCCTGGCCTTTGATGTTATGCGGAATGCCCACAACTGCCGCTTCGGCAATCTTCGGATGCGACACCAGCGCCGATTCAATCTCAGCGGTGCCCAGACGGTGGCCGGAGACGTTCAGCACGTCGTCCACGCGCCCGGTTATCCAGTAATAGCCATCTTCGTCACGACGCGCGCCGTCGCCGCTGAAGTACATGTTTTTAAAGGTCGAGAAGTAGGTCTGCTCGAAGCGATCGTGATCGCCGAACAGGGTACGCGCCTGACCCGGCCAGGAATCTGTGATCACCAGGTTGCCTTCGGTGGCGCCTTCCAGCGGGTTGCCTTCGTTATCCACCAGCGCAGGCTGCACGCCGAAGAACGGACGGGTTGCGGAACCGGCCTTCAGCTGCGTGGCGCCCGGCATCGGAGTGATCATGAAGCCGCCGGTTTCGGTCTGCCACCAGGTGTCCATCACCGGGCATTTTTCGTTGCCGATTTTCTTCCAGTACCACTCCCAGGCTTCCGGGTTGATTGGCTCACCCACGGAACCGAGGATGCGCAATGAAGATCGGTCAGTGCCTTCGATGGCTTTATCGCCTTCCGCCATCAGTGCGCGGATCGCCGTTGGCGCGGTGTAGAGAATGTTGACCTGGTGTTTGTCGACCACCTGACACATACGCGCCGGGGTCGGCCAGTTTGGTACGCCCTCAAACATCAGCGTTGTTGCGCCACAGGCCAGCGGGCCGTACAGCAGATAGCTGTGTCCGGTAACCCAGCCCACGTCGGCGGTACACCAGTAGATGTCGCCCGGATGGTAGTCGAAGACGTATTTGAAGGTGGTGGCCGCATAGACCAGATAGCCGCCGGTGGTGTGCAGGACGCCTTTCGGCTTACCGGTGGAGCCGGAGGTGTAAAGAATGAACAGCGGATCTTCGGCGTTCATCTCTTCCGGCTGATGCTGGTCGCTCGCGTTCTCAATCAGGTCGCTCCACCACAGGTCGCGCCCCTCGGTCCAGTCGATTTTGCCGCCGGTACGCTTAAGGACGATGACGTTACTGACCGTTTTGACGTTCGGGTTTTTCAGCGCTTCGTCGACGTTTTTCTTCAGTGGGATACCGCGTCCGGCGCGCACGCCTTCATCGGCGGTGATCACCAGTTTTGAACTGGAATCGACAATACGGCCCGCTACCGCCTCCGGCGAGAACCCGCCGAAAATGACCGAGTGGATCGCGCCGATACGCGCGCAGGCCAGCATGGCCACCGCAGCTTCCGGCACCATCGGCATATAAATAGCGACTACATCGCCTTTTTTAATGCCCTTTTCCAGCAGGACGTTGGCGAAGCGGCACACGTCGCGGTGCAGCTCTTTGTAGGTAATGTGTTTGCTTTGCGAGGCATCATCGCCTTCCCAGATGATGGCCGTCTCGTTCCCGCGCTCGGCGAGGTGACGATCGAGGCAGTTCGCCGCCAGGTTCAGGGTGCCATCTTCATACCATTTAATGGAGACATTGCCGGGCGCAAAGGAGGTGTTCTTCACCTTCTGATAAGGTTTGATCCAGTCAAGGATATGGCCCTGCTCACCCCAGAAGGTGTCCGGGGCGGTGATAGATTGCTGATATTTCTCGTGGTACTGCTCCGGGGTGATCAGGCAACGGTCCGCAATATTTGCGGGAATGTCGTGTTTATGTATTTGGCTCATGGCTTTTTTTCTCCTTGTAAGATGTTAATAATATGTCGCAAAAACGTTAATTGTAGGGGCTTTACAAGCTTTGTTTATTATTTGGGCTACAGATCACGCATTGTTTGAAGAGTATGAAAATTGAGCGAATGAAACTTTGAAGGAAAATAATTGATGCTGTCGATTATTCACATTTATGTTTAAAAAAGCGTTTTTATAACAAAAGGTTATTTATCAGAATTAGAACAAACTCCCGTCATCGTCGCTTTTGTGAGTGAAACGCGTCGTTCTTTAAGGCTTGCGCAACAGGTCGCGCAAATGATACTCATACGCCGCGTTAAAAAATCCCATAAACCAACGCAACACAATTCATACCCTTTCAGTATGTCTCCCTGTTCATGCAGTTTGAGTGAATAAGGCGCTTCATTGAGGAAGTCAGTTTCTATGAAAAACGTTAAAGTCAGCCTTGCCTGGCAGATCTTAATCGCCCTTGTGCTGGGCATCTTGCTGGGCAGTTACCTCCACTATCATAGCGACAGCCGCGAATGGCTGATTGCGAACTTGCTTTCACCGGCAGGGGATATCTTTATTCATCTGATCAAGATGATTGTGGTGCCGATTGTGATCTCGACGCTGGTGGTCGGTATTGCGGGCGTCGGCGATGCGAAGCAGTTAGGCCGTATTGGTGCGAAAACCATTATCTATTTCGAAGTGATCACTACGGTTGCGATTATCCTCGGTATCACGCTGGCGAACGTGTTCCAGCCGGGGTCCGGGATCGATATGTCGCAGCTGGCAACGGTGGATATTTCGAAATACCAAAGTACGACCGCTGACGTGCAGAGCCATGCGCATGGCCTGATGGGCACTATCCTGTCGCTGGTGCCGACCAATATCGTGGCGTCGATGGCGAAGGGCGAGATGCTGCCTATCATCTTCTTCTCGGTGCTGTTTGGTCTGGGGCTCTCTTCCCTGCCGGCGACGCACCGTGAGCCGCTGGTGACCGTGTTCCGCTCTATCTCCGAAACCATGTTCAAAGTGACGCACATGGTGATGCGTTACGCGCCGGTAGGGGTGTTTGCGCTTATCGCCGTCACCGTGGCGAACTTCGGTTTTGCCTCCCTGTGGCCGCTGGCGAAGCTGGTGCTCCTGGTGCACTTCGCCATTTTGTTCTTCGCGCTGGTGGTGCTGGGGATCGTGGCGCGCCTGTGCGGGCTGAGCATCTGGATCCTGATTCGCATCCTGAAAGATGAGCTGATTCTGGCGTACTCCACGGCAAGTTCTGAGAGCGTGCTGCCGCGCATCATTGAGAAGATGGAAGCCTACGGCGCGCCTGCCTCTATTACCAGCTTCGTGGTACCGACCGGCTACTCCTTTAACCTGGACGGTTCGACGCTGTACCAGAGCATCGCCGCTATCTTTATTGCGCAGCTGTACGGCATTGACCTGTCGCTGTGGCAGGAGATCGTGCTGGTGCTGACGCTGATGGTGACGTCAAAAGGTATTGCAGGCGTTCCGGGCGTCTCCTTCGTGGTGCTGCTGGCGACGCTTGGCAGCGTCGGTATTCCGCTGGAAGGTCTGGCGTTTATCGCCGGTGTCGACCGTATCCTCGACATGGCGCGTACCGCGCTGAACGTGGTGGGGAATGCCCTGGCGGTGCTGGTTATCGCCAAGTGGGAACACAAATTCGATCGTAAAAAAGCGCTGGCGTATGAACGCGAGGTGCTGGGTCGTTTTGATAAGACGGCTGACCAGTAATGTTAAAAGCCGGGTGGCGGCTTCGCCTTACCCGGCCTACACAAGCCGTAGGCCCGGTAAGCGCAGCGCCACCGGGCAATGCTTTACTCTCCGCTCAGCGCATCAAACTCTTCGCATCCGGTATCAAAGCCTTCAGTGCAGCTCAGGTTCAACCAGTACAGCGCTTTCTGTTTATTGGGCGTGATAAAGCCTTTCTCACCCTGCCTGAACAACATCCCTGCCCAGTATTCGGAGTAGCCCGTGCGTGAAAGTGCCGAGCTCCGCTTGAACCACGAGGCGGCCTGCACGTCGTCCTGAACCACTTCAACGCCGTTGGCATAAATCAGCCCGAGCAGCATTTGCGCATCTACCGCAGAGTCGTTATCGATATCTTCGGCCGCCGTTTGCAGCAGTTTGATGGCCTGAGGATAGTCAGTTTTACCTGCCTGAGTGTTGACCAGCACGCGCGCCAGCATGATCGCGCCGCGTTTGCTGCCCGCGATGGTTGCCTGCTGCGCCAGTGCCTTAGCTTGCGCATAATTTCCCTGGGTAAAGAGGATTTGCGAGAGCAGCCCCATGGCGTCGACATCGCCACCTTTAGCGGCTTTCTCGGCCCACAGCGCGGCCTGCTTGCTGTCACCGGAGCTAAAGTATGTATCGGCCAAATAATACTGGGCACGGGCATCGCCCGCTTCAGCCTGTTCTTTGTACTGGCTGCCAATCTCGTCGGCACGGACAAGCGATGTAAAAAGTAACAACAACAGAAAAATATGTTTCATGGGGTCTTATCATCGGGGTACACGCCGCGCAGTATAATCGCGGCGACAGAAGAAAAAAATGGGTGCATTAAGACCTCAGCATCCTGCAAGCCGGGCGGAACCGTGGTTCCGCCCGTAGAGGTTAGCCTGCGTTACAGGCTAATTTTGCCGCCACCTCCTGATGTTCACCCTTTATTGAAAACTCGCATAACTTACCTCGAGTAATAAAGGTAAAGATCACTATCGTCAGGCAGATAATAAATACAATGCCTAACGCAGTTTTTAATGGCGTCATGCCTTTTACTCCTTGTCAAAAAAAGAATAAGAGGCTACTCTCAACTTGTTCGGAGTTGAGGGAGTAGCCTCGGGTAAATGAAAATTTCCCGGGGCTTTCTACTTTCTGTCCCTCAACAATGCTCAAGACAGAAAGTCTTAAGCACCCGCCGCACATCTTATCCCTCTGAATTAAAATGCAAAGATGTAATTCTATTTCGCGAAAATTACATTATTTCTGCGAGCCGCTTTCCAGAATAATAATTGATATATTTGATGAATTAATCGGAAATAAAAAGGGAGTGAATATCTCACCCCCTTTATTCACTGATGAATTAACGGCTTCAGCCCATTGCGCTTTCGCGCAGTCGGGCTTTCAGCTTGTTATATTCGTCGATGACATACTGTTCCGCAGCGTGCTGATCCGCAATCGGCTCCACGCGTACGGCGCAGTATTTATACTCCGGCGTTTTGGTTATCGGGCTTAAGTTCTCCGTCACCAGCTCGTTACAGGCGCCAATCCACCACTGGTAGGTCATATAGACCGCCCCTTTGTTCGGACGATCGCTGACCTGCGCACGGGTAATGATCCGGCCTTTGCGCGAGTTCACCCACACCAGCGCTTCATCCTCAATGCCGAGGCGCTCAGCGTCGGCGGTGTTGATTTGCGCGTAGCCCGGTTCGTCCGCCAGCGCCGCCAGCGCGGCGCAGTTACCCGTCATCGAACGGCAGGAGTAGTGGCCCACTTCACGCACGGTGGAGAGCACCATCGGATACTCGTCGGTGAGTTTATCGATCGGCGCGACCCAGTCGCAGGTGAAGAACTGCGCCAGCCCGTTCGGGGTGTCGAACTTCTCTTTAAAGAGGTATGACGTCCCCTGATCGGCTTCTGACTCATCGCGACACGGCCACTGGATGTACCCCAGCTCACCCATTTTTTCGTAGGTTGCCCCGTAGAAGTCCGGACACAGATTGCGCAGCTCGTCCCAGATCTCCTGAGTGTTGTTGTAGTGCATCGGGTAGCCCATGCGGGTGGCTATTTCGCTGATGATCTGCCAGTCCGTTTTCAGATCCCACTTCGGCTCGACCGCCTTAAAGAAGCGCTGGAAGCCGCGGTCCGCCGCCGTGTAGACGCCTTCATGCTCGCCCCAGGAGGTCGACGGTAAAATCACATCCGCCGCCGCCGCGGTTTTGGTCATGAAGATATCCTGGACAATCACCAGCTCCAGATCCTCAAACCCTTTGCGCACCGCAGACAGCTCGGCGTCGGTCTGGAGCGGATCTTCACCCATGATGTAGGCCGCACGTACTTCGCCGTGCGCCGCGCGGTGCGGCAGCTCGCTGATGCGATACCCGGTGTGTTCCGGCAGGCTTTCCACGCCCCAGGCCTTCGCGAACTTAGCGCGGTTTTCCGGGAACTTCACGTACTGGTAGCCCGGGTAGGTGTCCGGCAGCGCGCCCATATCGCAGGCGCCCTGGACGTTATTCTGACCACGTACCGGGTTGACGCCGACGTGCGCTTTACCCAGATTGCCGGTCAGCATCGCGAGGCTCGTCAGAGAACGCACGGTTTCCACGCCCTGATAGAACTGGGTCACGCCCATTCCCCACAGGATGGCGGCGGTTTTCGCCCCGGCATACATCCGTGCCGCCTGGCGGATCTCCTGCGCGCTGACGCCGGTGATTGTTTCCACCGACTCTGGCGTATAGCCTTCGACAATTTTCCGATACTCTTCAAAACCTTCCGTACGGGTCGCGACAAACGCCTGGTCGTACAGGTTCTCCTCAATAATGACGTGCCCCATTGCGTTCAACAGCGCGATGTTCGAGCCGTTTTTCAACGCGATGTGCATATCCGCAATGCGCGCGGTTTCAATTTTGCGCGGATCGCAGACGATGATTTTCGCCCCGTTCTGCTTGGCGCGAATAACGTGGTTCGCGACGATAGGGTGAGAATCCGCCGGGTTATAACCAAAGATGAAAACGAGATCGGTGTTATCTATCTCGTTGATGGCATTACTCATTGCGCCGTTACCGACCGACTGGTGCAGACCTGCAACCGATGGGCCGTGTCAAACGCGAGCGCAGCAGTCGACGTTATTGGTTCCAATAACGGCGCGCGCGAATTTTTGCATCACATAGTTGGTTTCATTCCCGGTCCCGCGTGAAGAGCCGGTGGTCTGAATCGCATCCGGGCCATACTTGGCCTTGATAGCGCTCAGACGCGTGGCGACGTAATCCAGCGCCTCGCTCCAGGAGACGGCTTCCAGCTTGCCGCCGCGCTCGCGGCGGATCATAGGGGTTTTCAGGCGCGGGGTGAGGATTTGGGTATCGTTAATAAAATCCCAGCCGTAGTAACCTTTCAGGCATAGCGTGCCCTGGTTGGTTTTCCCCTGTGCGGCCTCCGCCCGGACGATTTTGCCGTTATCGACCACCAGGTGGATCTTGCAACCTGAGGCACAATAAGGGCAAACCGTGACGACTTTTTTCATCAGTCTGCTCCAGTTAATCGAATCATTCGCACCCACTATGCAGCTTCTATGCCATGTTTTTTGTATGGGTATACCCTGACTTTACGGTCCCTTCGCGGTGAAAACCCTGACAAAAAGCAGCCAATCGTCAAAATTGACGTGTCGACAGGGCAGCGGATGTGACATGGGTTGAATTTCCGTCACTGAAAAAACCATTTGACTGGAGCCGACGGCAGAATGGTTCAGACTTAACATAATCCCCTGACGGAAGCATACGATGAAACCGGCGATCCTGGTGGTTGATGACGATACGGCAGTCTGCGAACTGCTTCAGGACGTGCTGAGCGAGCACGTCTTTAGCGTGCTTATTTGTCATAACGGCCAGGATGCACTGCGGCAGGTACAACAGGAGCCGAATATCGCGCTGGTGCTGCTGGATATGATGCTGCCGGATATCAACGGCTTACAGGTTTTGCTGCAGCTGCAAAAGCAGCGCCCGGCGCTACCGGTGATCATGTTAACCGGGCTGGGTAGTGAGTCAGACGTGGTGGTGGGGCTGGAGATGGGGGCTGACGATTATATCGGCAAACCGTTCAACCCGCGCGTGGTGGTCGCCCGCGTAAAAGCGGTATTGCGCCGTACCGGCGTGCTGGCGGCGGAAGTCCCCGCAGCGCCCGTCGCGGGCATTGCTTTTAACGGATGGACGCTCGATACCACCCGCTGTGAGCTGAGCGATCCGCAGCGTAACCCTGTCCCCTTAACCCAGGGCGAGTACGGCTTGCTGCTGGCGCTCACGCAAAATGCCCGTCGGGTGCTGAGCCGTGACCGGCTGCTTGAGCTGACCCACAGCGAAAGCGCGGACGTGTTCGACCGCACGATTGACGTGCTGATCATGCGCCTGCGCCGGAAGATCGAGGCGAATCCGCATCAGCCTGCGCTCATCAAAACCATCCGTGGGCTAGGCTATGTGTTTGCCACCGATGTTTCCCATAGCGAGAAAGCGGCCTAGGTATTCTCTTTGATAAACAGCTGCAGCTCGGCCAGCGTTTTCGCGCCGTCAATCGCGTTGGCGGCCAGCAGGCTGGCCCGCGCGCAGGCGTGTGCCAGATAAATGCTCTCCGTGAGCGGGAGCGATTCATGGCAGCCGTATAAAAACCCCGCGCAAAACGCATCGCCCGCGCCAACGCTGCCGACAATCTCTTTTTGCTCCAGCAACCATGATGGGATCCAGCGGCCTTGCTCACCCGGTGCTTCACCCCACGCGCCTTCCGGGCAGTGGATCACCACCCGCTGGCGAACGCCTGCCGCCAGCAGCTGCGTCGCGGCATCGGCGATATGGGCGATATTCAGCGCATCGTCGGCGTCGCGCATCTCCAGTCCGCTAAACTCCCCGGCTTCCAGCTCGTTAATCACCAGATAATCAAGGTAGCGCAGGGCAGGGAGCACCAGCGGCTGATAGCGCGGGTCGCCCTTGCGGGAAACCAGATCGAGCGACGTTTCATACCCCTGGTCGCGCATCTGCGCCAGCAGGCGCGCGCTGCGGGTGCCAAACTCGTCATCGGGCATATCCAGGCTGTCGAGCAGCAGCAGGTAGCCGAGATGGAAGATCTTCATCGATCCGTCTAAGCGATCGAAGGCGGGAAGATCCAGCAGGCGGTTGGCGCCCGGCGAGTGGAAGAAGGTGCGCTGTCCGCTGGGATCGGTCATGACCTGCGACATGGAGGTCGGGGCAAAGGTGGTGCGCTGAACCCGCTGGCGGTTGACGTGGTACTGGTCGAGCATCGCCAGAATGTAATCCCCGTCGGCATCTTCGCCAATCAGCCCCACCGCCTGCAGCGGCAGGCCAACGTGCATTTTCGCCAGCGTCAGCAGCACGTTGAGCGGCGCGCCGCCGGTTGAGCGTTCGCTGTGGGTGATTTCTGCCAGCCAGCCGCGCTCCGGCCACTGCACGATCTGGTGGACGTGATCCACCAGCATGTTGCCTGCGGCGATGATGCCTTTGCGTTCCATTATGCCTGCCCCGCGCTGCCGAAGATGCGCATCTGTTCGGCGACCGTATCGGCAATCGCCTCTTCTATCCCCAGCAGCAGCTCGGCAAATTCATCGTACAGCGGCTGGCGGTTCGCCATGCGCTGCTCAACGGCGGCGAGTGCGGCCTGCGACATGCCGGTGTAGAAGTTGATTTTATGAATGCCGAGCTCGATGGCGCGGCGGAAGTCGGCATCGCTAATCCCGGAGCCGCCGTGTAAAACCAGCGGCAGGCCCGTCTGCTGGCGAATGGCGTCCAGGCGTGGGAAATCGAGTTTCGGCTCGCCCTTGTATTTGCCGTGCGCGTTGCCGATGGCAACCGCCAGCGCGTCAATGCCGGTTGAATCGACAAACTCGCGCGCCAGCTGCGGGTCGGTAAAGAACGCTTCATCCGCATGCCCGTACAGCGCGCCGCCTTCATCGCCGCCGACCGCGCCCAGCTCCGCCTCCACCGACACGCCGACCGCGTGGCACATCTTCACCACCTCCCGCGTCTGGCGAATATTCTCCTCATAGCTCAGCGTAGAGCCGTCGAACATTACCGAGCTGAACCCTAAGCGCAGGGCGCGCACCACCGCCTCGAAATGCAGGCCGTGGTCGAGGTTGAGCACCACGGGAATATCGTGACGGGCGGCTTCGAACTTAACCGCTTCGACAAGCGAATCCAGAGACACGTACTTAAAATGCACTTCGGCGATGTTGATAATAAACGGCGAGCGTTCCTGCTTCGCGGCGGCGAACAGCGCGCGCAGGAAGTGGGAGTCGAGCACGTTAAACGCGCCCAGCGCGTAGCGATGCGCCCTGGCGTGCTCCAGACCTTCGGCAAGAGAGATCAATGGCATCATTTACTCCTTATATCCGGAACAGGTTGTACTCGTTGCACAGCACCAGCAGCGCCGGTTCGTCTTCTTCGATGTTGTTATAGCGGGCAACGGGCTGCAAAAAGTGGTTGTCGTGCTCGTCGTCGTTTACCGATGACACCTCCCCAACCAGCACGTCGCCGAAGCCGCGTTCGCCCCAGAAGCTGTGGTACAGAGTGGGTGTCAGGCAGATGCTTTCCCCTGGCGTAAGGCGCAGCTGGCTGCCGGGCGCGTGGGTCTGACGGCAGCCGTCGACGGTGACCGTCACGTCGGTGTTTTCCGTCTCTTCATGCGCCCCGGCATTCCATAACTCAATAATCAGATTCCCGCCGCCCCGGTTGATGATGTCTTCCCGCTTGCGCCAGTGAAAATGCATCGGCGTCACCTGGCCGTCGCGCACGTGCATAATTTTTTCGGCATAGCACTTTTCATAAGGCACGCCGTTGGGCGAGCCGTTGCGCAGGGTAAACAGCGTCAGGCCCTCAGCGGCAAAGCTGTTGCCGCCGAACGCCGTCACGTCCCAGCCGAGCTTGAGGTCGAACACTTCCTGCCATGCGGCCTGGTCAAGCTGCTGCCATTTCGTGGGCGGGAAGCTGGCAAACGGCGGGAGGTGCACGTCGTGCATGGAAAAAAACTGTCGCGTGTGGCCGAGAATTTCATTGATGTCGGAGCGTTTCATGGGGACTCCTGGCTTTTTTTGCAAAACCCTAGCCCTCCCCCTCAAGGGTGAGGGGGAGTAAGTTCCCTCTCCCTGTGGGAGAGGGTTAGGGTGAGGGCATCAGGCCGCACCGAAGTTACTTAACCGTCCAGCCCTTATACGTGCCGACGTTCTTTTTATCGATCATCGTCACCGGGATCAGCACAGGCGCTTTCGGCGCAGGTTTGCCCTGCAGAATGTCATAGCCGATCTCCACCGCTTTTGCCGCCATCACCTGCGGATCCTGCGCCGGGGTCGCGACAAACAGGGAGTTTTCGCGCTTCAGCGCTTCCTCGCCGTCCGGGCTGCCATCCACGCCGACGATAAAGAACTCGTTGCGTTGAGCCTGCTTCGCGGCCAGATCGGCACCGATCGCCGTCGGATCGTTAATCGCAAACACGCCGTCGATCTTCGGATTGGCCGCCAGCAGGGAGGTCATGACTTCCAGACCGCCTTCACGACTGCCCTTGGCGTTCTGGTTATCCGAGAGCACCTTGATATCCGGATGTTTTTTGAATTCCGTCTGGCAACCTTCCACGCGGTTTTGCACCGCAGAGACCGGCGGTCCGTTGATGATCACCACGTTGCCGTTGCCTTTCAGGCGATCGGTAATGTACTTACAGGCCATTTCGCCCGCCTGGGTGTTATCGGAGGTGATGGTCGCATCCGCCCCTTCCGCCGCCACGTCAACCGCAACGACCACGATCCCGGCGTCCTTCGCGCGCTTCACCGCCGGGCCGATCCCTTTGGAATCCGCGGCGTTGAGGATGATCATGTCCACCTTCGCGGCAATAAAGTTGTCGATCTGCGCCACCTGCTGGCCCAGATCGTAACCGCTGGAGACCAGCGTCACCTTGACGTTATCGCCTGCCAGCTTGCGCGCTTCCAGCTCGGCACCTTTGGTGATCTGCACGAAGAACGGGTTAGCCAGGTCGCCCACCGTCACGCCGATGGACTTCAGATCTTTTGCCTGCGCAAACGGCGTTGCGGCAAGCAGCGCGCCAGCACAGAGCGCGGTCACTAACGGTTTCAAACGCATGTTGTTTTCCTCGAAGCTGTAGGGTTTTGTTGTTATGCACTTTGATGGTGTCGGGTACGGTATTTGTCGATCAGCACCGCTATGATGATCACCGCCCCTTTGATCACCAGCTGCCAGAAGTAGGAGACGCCCATCAGCGTCATGCCGTTGTTGAGGGTGGCGATGATTAATGCGCCGACCAGCGTGCCGGTGATCGTGCCGATCCCGCCGACGAAGCTAGTGCCGCCGAGGATCACCGCCGCAATCGCATCCAGCTCGTAGCCCGTGCCGAGGTTGCCGTTGGCGCTGTAGAGGCGCGAGGCGCTCATCACGCCGCCGAGCCCGGAGAGCAGGCCGCTCATGCCGTAGACAAACAGCAGCACCAGCCAGACCTTGATGCCGGTCAGTCGCGCCGCCTGCATGTTGCCGCCCACCGCGTAGATGTGGACGCCGAGCGTGGTGCGGCGCAGGATGAACCAGCAGATAGCAATCACCGCAAGGGCAATGACTACCAGCCACGGGATCGGGCCGAGGTAGTTATTGCCGATCCACTCGAAGCTGATGTTGGAGTTAATGACCGTCGTGCCGTCCGCCAGCAGATACGCCGCGCCGCGCAGCGCCGTATAGGTGCCGAGCGTCACGATGAAGGGCGGCAGCCCGGCAAAGGCCACCAGCGCGCCGTTGAACAGACCCAGCACCATGCCGAGCATCAGCGCGGCCGGAATGGAGAGCATCGCAAATTCAGGGATAAGCGAGACCACCATCGCCGCTACCGCCGTGGTGCCCAGAATCGAGCCCACGGAGAGGTCAATCCCGCCGGTTAAAATGATGAAGGTCATTCCCGCTGCCAGCACGATGTTGATCGACGCCTGACGGGTAATGTTGAGCAGATTGCTCTCGGTGAAGAAGTTCGGGGCGATAAAGCCAAATACCGCCACAATCAGGATAAGAATCGGCAGGATGCCGACCGTTTGCATCAGATCGCTCATCAGCATTTTTTTGGCGGAGGCGGATTTCGCCACCTGCTGCGGATGGGTTGGAGTTGTCATGATTGCACCGCCTGATGATGAGTGTCGTTCACGCCGGTTGCCAGCGTCATAATGTTTTCCTGAGAGATGTCGCGCCCGTGGAGTTCACCCGCAATGCTGCCTTCCCGCATCACGTACACTCGGTCGCTCATGCCCACCACTTCCGGCAGCTCGCTGGAGATCATTAAAATCGCCACCCCTTTGCGCGCCATCTGGTTCATGATGCGGTAGATCTCGCTTTTCGCGCCGACGTCCACGCCGCGCGTGGGTTCGTCCAGAATCAGAATGCGCGGACCGATGGCCACCCAGCGGGAGATCAGCAGCTTTTGCTGATTGCCGCCGGACAGCCCGCCCGCGCGCACCTGCGAATGGGGCACGCGGATGTTAAGCAGGGCAATGGCGTCATCGGAAATCGACTGGGCTTTTTTGCGGTTTAACATACCGAAGGTGGCGTCGCGCTCCAGCGTCGCCATGGTGATGTTCTCCTGCGCCGCCAGCTCCAGAAACAGCCCCTGCTCCTTACGGTTTTCGGTGAGAAAACCGATGCCGTTCTCGATGGCCGCGCGCGGGGAGTGGATCACCACCGGCTCGCCGTCGACCTCAATCATGCCGCCGGTGGCTTTACGCACGCCGAAAATCAGCTGCGCCAGCTCGGAGCGCCCGGCCCCCACCAGGCCCGCCAGCCCAACGATTTCGCCGGAACGGACCTGCAGGCTGCACGGCTGTACCTTTTTACCGTCGGTGAGGTGGTGGACGTTGAGGCGCGGGCTGCCGAGGGGAATATCACGTTCTTTGTTGAACAGGTCGCTTAACGGGCGGCCCACCATCATGCGCACCAGCTCGGAGGCGTTTAGCTTGTCGCGCGTCAGGCTGCCGACGTACTGCCCGTCGCGCAGAACGCTGACGCGGTCAGAAAGTTCATACACTTCCGCCATGCGGTGGCTGATATAGATGATCGCCATCCCTTCATCGCGCAGGCGCAAAATCAGTTCAAACAGGCGATGCGTTTCCCGCGAGGAGAGGGCGGCGGTGGGTTCATCCATCACCAGAATGCGGCTGTTGCGGTGCAGCGCGCGGGCAATTTCCACCTGCTGCTGCTCGGCGATGGTCAGCTTCATCACCAGGTCGGTGGCATTGAACTGTGCCCCGAGGCGCTCAATCACCGCCTGCGCCTGGGCGGCCATCTCTTTGCGCTGCACCATCCCGCCGCGCGACAGCTCGCTGCCAAGAAAGATATTTTCGGCAACGGTCAGGTTGGGCGCGAGCTGCATCTCCTGATAAATCAGGGTAATGCCTGCGGCCAGCGCATCTTTCGGCCCTTTAATGTGAAACGGCTGACCGTCGATCAGGATCTCACCGCTGGTGGCGGTATAGGCTCCCGCGAGGATTTTCATCAGCGTGCTTTTTCCCGCGCCGTTTTCGCCCATCAGCGCGTGGATCTCTCCGGGAAAGACCGTCAAATCCACACCCTTGAGCGCGTGGAAACTGCCAAACGTTTTGGCAATGCTGCGCATCTCTAATACCGGGGTTCTGCTCATGGCGGATCTCCTGCGAATGCCGATATCTGCACTTCATCACAGGTGCGTAAATGCAAAATGTCAGAAGCTGTTCATATTTGTCATAGTTATGAATAGCTAATGTAGATCACAGTTATTGAACTACCCTCACCCCGGCCCTCTCCCTGAAAGGGAGAGGGAGCAAATCATTCCCTCGCCCCTTTGGGGAGAGGGTTAGGGTGAGGGGACACCAAACCGCACAGGAGCCCAAATCCATGCCATCACGCCGTCCGCCCTTTTTCGCCAGCGCCCGAGGCCGCCTGCTGATTTTTAATCTGCTGGTGGTCGCCGTGACGCTAATGGTGAGCGGCGTGGCGGTGCTCGGCTTTCGTCACGCCAGTCAAATCCAGGAGCAGGTTCAGCAGCAAACGCTGGACGATATGACCGGCAGCATGAACCTGGCCCGCGATACCGCCAACGTGGCGACGGCGGCGGTGCGGCTTTCGCAGGTCGTCGGGGCGCTGGAGTACAAAGGCGAAGCCGAGCGCCTGAAGCAGACGCAAATGGCGCTGCGCCGCTCGCTGGAACAGCTTGCGGAAGCGCCGCTGGCGCAGCAGGAGCCGGCGCTGGTGGCGCGTATTATTCAACGAAGCAATGAGCTACAGCAGAGCGTGACGGAGATGCTTGAGCGCGGCCAGCGGCGCCATCTGGAGCGTAACGCGCTGCTGAGCTCGCTGTATCAAAGCCAGAGCTACCTGCGTCATCTGCAGGACATCAACCGCCGTTACGACAGCAACGTGCCGGATGCGCAGCAGCTGATGGAGATGGACCGGCTGATCGCCGCCGCCATCGACACTCCTTCGCCGCGCGCGACCGTTCAGCAGCTGGACGCCGTAGCCGCTGCGCTGCCCCGGAGTGCCGTACAGCCGGTCGTGAAGGGGGTTCTGCCAGATTTTAATGCCGAGCTAGGCAAGCTCGCCCCGCTGTCGAAGCAGCTGGAAGAGAGCGATCTGGCGATAAGCTGGTATATGTTCCACATTAAGGCGCTGGTGGCGATCCTCAACAGCGACATTAATCAGTACGTCGGGCAGGTGGCGCAGGCCTCCCGGCTTCGCACGGCCCAGAGCCATCACGAGCTGCAGTCCATCAGCGTGTTTATCAGCTTCTTCGCCGTGCTGGCGCTGATCATCACCGGGTGCGCCTGCTGGTATATCTACCGCAATCTGGCCTCTAACCTGACGGCGATTTCCCGGGCGATGTCGCGCCTTGCTCACGGCGAACAGGATGTCTCCGTTCCCGCCCTCCAGCGGCGCGATGAGCTGGGCGAGCTGGCGCGCGCGTTTAACGTTTTTGCCCGCAATACCGCCTCGCTTGAGCACACCACGCGCCTGCTGAAAGAGAAAACCACGCAGATGGAGATCGACCGCGTTGAGCGTCAGGGGCTGGAAGAGGCGCTGCTGCACAGCCAGAAGATGAAGGCGGTCGGACAGCTGACCGGCGGGCTGGCGCATGATTTTAACAACCTGCTGGCGGTAATCATCGGCAGCCTTGAGCTCACCGACCCCGAATCAAAAGACGCGCCGCGCATTACCCGGGCGCTGAAGGCGGCCGAGCGGGGTGCCTTACTGACGCAGCGCCTGCTGGCGTTTTCCCGCAAGCAGTCCCTGACGCCGCATGCGGTAGAGATGCTGCCGCTGCTGGAGAACCTCCGGGAGCTGATGCGCCACTCCCTGCCTGCCACCCTGACCCTGGAGATTGAAGCGCAAACCCCGGCGTGGCCCGCGTGGATTGACGTTAGCCAGCTGGAAAACGCCATCATCAACCTGGTGATGAACGCGCGCGATGCGATGGAAGGGCAAAGCGGGGTGATTAAAATTCGGACCTGGAATCAGCGCGTCACCCGCAGCGACGGGCGCAGGCAGGATATGGTGGCGCTGGAGGTCATTGACCGCGGCAGCGGCATGTCGCAGGAGGTGAAATCCCGGGTCTTTGAACCGTTCTTCACCACCAAGCAGACCGGAAGCGGAAGCGGGTTAGGCCTGTCGATGGTCTACGGCTTTGTGCGCCAGTCCGGTGGCCGCGTGGAGATTGAAAGCGCGCCGGGGCAGGGAACGACCGTTCGGCTTCACCTCCCGCGCTCGGTGCTGCCTGCTGCGGCAGACGATGAAGCGCTGTCAGCCACCGCCTCCGTCGATAGCGAGCGGCTGGTGCTGGTGCTGGAAGATGAGGCCGATGTTCGGCAAACCCTGTGCGAGCAGCTGCATCAGCTCGGCTACCTGACGCTGGAAGCGGACAACGGCGAGCAGGCGCTGAATATGCTGGCGGCGTCGCCGGATATTGGCATGTTTATCAGCGACCTGATGCTACCCGGCAGTCTGAGCGGCGCTGAGGTGATTAACCATGTGCGCAGCCATTATCCGCAGCTTCCTGTGCTGCTGATCAGCGGCCAGGATCTACGGCCCGCGCATAACCCTCAGCTGCCGGACGTCCAGCTACTGCGTAAGCCGTTTACGCGAGTGCAGCTGGCGCAGGCGCTGCGCAAGGTTATGGTAATTTGAGATTCCTCCGCTACCCCGGCTTCCCGCCGTTCATTATCGTAAGGCCAGTTCACCTGCGAGTCTGGCCTTATGAAACGTTACTCAACTGCTCTGTTATTCGGTCTGCTGTCACTCACCAGCCAACTGGCTCATGCCGATATTGTTGATGATGCTATTGGCAACATTCAGCAGGCGATCAACGATGCCTATAACCCCAGCAGCAGCCGCAGCAATGACGACGACGATCGTTATGACCGCAGCCGTCAAATCGACAGTCGACAATACGACGATCGTCGTCGGCAGCTTGAAGACAGACGCCGTCGTTTAGATGAACGTCAGCGTCAGCTGGATGACGACAGACGTCGTCTGGAAGAGGATGAGCGCAGGTTAGAAGACGATTACGATCGAGGCTAAGTGCGGCCTGTTGCCCTCTCCCACGGGAGAGGGAGAAAACCTAATCCAGCACCAGCACCATCCCGTCATAGCCCGCTTCTATGCCCTGCGGCAGCGGGTTATCCATCATCCACACGTCAAACTGATGGCTGATGTGCGTCAGGATCACCTGCGGGCAGCCAATCGCTTCGTTTAACGCAATCACGGTATTTAAGTCGCAATGGTTTCGCGGCGTTTCCTCGCGTGGCTCATGGCTGCAGTCGATAATTATTGCCTGCGGCTGGTTGTTGAGCAGGAACTTCACCGTTTTCTCCGGCAGTCCGGCGGTGTCGGAGAGCCAGGCCACGCGGCTGTGGGCCGATTCCAGCAAATACCCGAAGGTCAGTTTTGAATGGTTGAGCGGCAGCGGCGTGACCCGTAAACCCTGAAGCTCAAACATCACAAACGGTTCGACCGTGTGGCTGAAATCCAGAATGCCGGGGTGCTTAAACAGGTCGTCGCATCCGGCGTCGTCCGGCGGACCGTAAACCGGGATCGTCGCCCCCACGCCCCAGCGCAGGGGGAACAGCCCCTGAACGTGATCCATATGGTAATGGGTGAGCAAGAACTGCTGGAAGCTGCCCGCCGGCCAATCGTCCATCAGGTGCGGAATACCGGCATCCAGCAGGGTGACGGCATCGTTGAATTTCACCACCGCGCTGCACGGGCGACGGCGATAATTATCCTGCAGGCGAGCCCGGCGACACGCCGCGCAGTCGCAGCCAAAGACCGGCACTAGCTGGGCGCCACCCGTTCCCGTCAACGTGATGGTCAGACTCATAGCGCACCTCTACAGCGGTTTGGTGAATCGGAAATGGCTCTGCGTGTATCCTTCACGAACGTAAAAACGGTGCGCGTCGGTGCGCTTCACGCTGGTGGAAAGTTCGGTCAGCTCCGCGCCGGCCTGTCGCGCTACCTCTTCCGCCCAGGCCAGCAGTTGACTGCCCACTTTTAACCCACGCGCCTGCGGCATTACGACCAGCTCCTGGATCTCGCCGATCCAGCGCGCGTGATGCAGGTGAAACTGCATGTGCAGGCCGATCATGCCGATGACCTGTCCCTCTCTCTCCGCAAGCTGGTAGCGCATGTTGCGATCCTGCAGGTTGGCAAGAAACCCGGCGTGGAACGCCTGATGGTCGAACTCTGCCTGCTTGAGCTCGCAGATCAGGGCGTAAACACTCTGCGCATCGTCGGCGGTGGCGGGGCGAAGCTGGCAGTCAGGCATGCTGTTTCTCCTTCTGACGGATAAGCGATAAAAAGGTATCGACTGACTGTAGCAAACTTCCGTCGTTATTGAGGATGTAGCAGTCCGACGGGGCATAGCGGGCCGCACGCTCAAGCCGCTGATCGATCTCACGGGCTGATTCACGCCCCCGACTCTGCAACCGGCTGCGCAGAACGTCCGGCGAAACCTGCAGGCAGACCGGCAGCAGGGCCGCCTCATAGCGGGCGCGCGCTTGCGGCAGATGCGCACGCGAGCCGTTAACCAGCACGTCGAACCCCGCATGCAGCCAGAGGTCGATTTCGATGCCCACGCCATAGTAATAACCGTTGGCGTGCCAGCTCAGCGCCAGCAGGTTTTGCCCGGCACGGATGAAAAACTCCTGCTCGCTTAGGGCGATATGATTTTCGCTCCCGGCATGGGCCGCGCGGGTAATATAGCGGTGTGCGACCAGCAGCTGCGGATGTTCCCGCTGCCGTAAGGCGGACAGCAGGCTGTCTTTACCGGAACCCGAGGGCCCCATTAACCAGATGAGCCTTCCCATCAGAACACCCTTTTTCCCTGACGCCAGACGTGGTCGATGTGAACGTGCTCGCCCTTGCGGTGGGCCAGCACCAGATCCGCGCGTTTACCCTCGGCGATTTCCCCGCGATCCTGAAGATTAAGCGCCGAGGCCGGGTTTTTCGTCACCAGGCGAATCGCCTGCGGCAGCGTAAAGCTGTTGCTCTCGTCGTCGGCGACCCGGAACGCCGCATCCAGCAGGCTGGCGGGGTAGTAGTCGGACGAGAGAATATCCAGCAGACCCAGGGAGGCAAGCCTGCTTGCCGCGACGTTACCGGAGTGCGATCCGCCGCGCACGATGTTTGGTGCGCCCATCAGCACGTTCATGCCGTGCCTGCGGGAGGCTTCAGCCGCTTCAAACGTGGTGGGAAATTCGGCGATCACGCTACCAAGCTGGTGGGATTCGCGCACGTGATCGTGCGTGGCGTCGTCATGGCTGGCCAGCGCGATATTGCGGTCACGACACATCGCGGCAATCCTGAGACGGTTTGGCTGCGACCACTGGGCGGCAAGCGCCAGCTGCTCTTCCTCGTAGCGCGCCATCTCTGCGTCGTTGAGGGAGTATTTGCCCTGATAGTATTCGCGATACTTTTCAATGTTGGCGAACTGGCGCTGCCCCGGCGAGTGGTCCATCAGGGAGACCAGCGAGACCGGCTCGCGCCCGACCAGCTTTTCAAACAGCGGCAGGGTGGTGTGGTGCGGCAGCTCGCAGCGCAGGTGCAGACGGTGCTCGGCGCGGTTGAGGCCGCGTTTTTGCGTCTCCTCCACGGCGTTGATCATCTTCTCCAGATTCTCCAGGCGATCGCCGCCGTCGCGCACGTCGCCAATCGCCACCGCGTCCAGCACGGTGGTAATGCCGCTGGCGACCATCAGCGCGTCATGGCTGCTCATCGCCGAGTGGGCGGGCCAGTCGACCTTCGGGCGCGGGGTGAAGAATTTGTCCAGATTATCGGTATGTAGCTCAATCAGCCCCGGCAGCAGCCAGCCGCCTTCACCGTCCATCGCTTCAGGGGTACGGCTTTGGGTTTCGGCAAAGGCGCGAATAACGCCTTCATGAACTTCAACCGAGCCATTAACGACTTCATTTTCCAGCACCAGCCTGACGTTATTAATAATCATGCGTGGACCCCCATCGGGTGCAATCTGTCCGCCACGCGGCTGCGTACGGTTTCGTCGTGGAAGATCCCGACGATCGCCGCGCCGCGCGCTTTGGCCTGTTCGATCAGTTCCACCACGGCCGCGCTGTTTTTGCCGTCGAGCGAGGCGGTGGGTTCATCCAGAAGTAAAATCGGGTAGTCGACGATAAACCCGCGGGCGATATTGACGCGCTGCTGTTCACCGCCGGAAAAGGTCGACGGGGCGAGATGCCACAGGCGCTCCGGCACGTTGAGGCGCGTCAGCAGGCTGGCGGCTTTGGCGGCGCAGGCTTCTCGCGGCACGCCCAGATCCAGCAGCGGCTGCATCACCACGTCCAGGGCGGAGATCCGCGGGATCACCCGCAGGAACTGGCTGACCCAGCCGATCGTCGTGCGGCGCACTTCCAGCACTTTGCGCGCGGGGGCCTGCACCAGATCGACCCATTCATCGTTGTGGCGAATGTGAATGTGGCCTTCATCCGGCAGATAGTTGGCGTACAGGGAGCGTAGCAGGGTGGATTTTCCGCTGCCGGAATGGCCGTGCAGCACCACGCATTCGCCGCTGCTGACCTCTAACGAGGCATTTTGCAGCACCGGCAGGCGCACGCCGTTTTGCTGGTGGAGCACAAAGGTCTTACTTACGTTTTGTACGTGGATCATGTTGGCCTCTTAATTCTGCAATACGGACGACACCAGCAGCTGAGTGTACGGATGGTGTGGATCGTCGAGCACCCGGTCGGTTAACCCACTTTCCACCACCTGGCCCTGCTTCATCACCAGCAGACGGTCCGCAAGCAGGCGCGCAACGCCTAAATCGTGGGTGACAATCACCACCGCGAGGTTCAGCTCCACCACCAGACCGCGCAGCAGGTCGAGCAGGCGCGCCTGCACGGAGACGTCCAGCCCGCCGGTGGGTTCATCCATAAACACCAGCTTCGGATGGGTGACCAGGTTGCGGGCAATCTGCAGGCGCTGCTGCATCCCGCCGGAGAAGGTCGTCGGCAGGTCGTCGATGCGCGAGGCGGGGATTTCCACTTCCTCCAGCCAGTGCTGGGCGGTAGCGCGGATGTTGCCGTAGTGGCGCGCGCCGGTGGCCATCAGGCGTTCGCCGATGTTGCCCCCGGCAGAGACCTGACGGCGCAGGCCGTCCATCGGGTGCTGATGTACCACGCCCCACTCGGTGCGCAGCAGGCGGCGGCGTCCGGCCTCGCTCATGCCGTACAGCGAGGTGCCCTCATACAAAATGTCGCCGTTCTGCGGCGTCAGGCGCGCGGAGATGGACTTCAGCAGGGTGGTTTTGCCGGAGCCGGACTCGCCGACGATCCCCAGCACTTCGCCCGGCCACAGCTCGAACGACACGTCGCTAAAGCCTTTGCCCGGCGCATACAGGTGAGTCAGGTTATTAACCGAAAGCAGCGGTTTCATTGGCTATTCGCCTCGCTCTGTTGGCGGCAGTAATCGGTGTCGGAGCAGACAAACATCCGTTTGCCCGTATCGTCCAGCACCACCTCGTCCAGATAGCTGTGTTTGGATCCGCAGATGGCGCACGGCTCGTCCCACTCCTGCACCGTAAACGGGTGATCGTCGAAATCCAGGCTTTCCACGCGGGTGTAAGGCGGGACGGCGTAGATGCGCTTTTCGCGCCCGGCGCCGAACAGCTGCAGGGCGGGCATCATGTCCATCTTCGGGTTATCGAATTTTGGGATTGGCGACGGGTCCATCACGTAGCGCCCGTTCACCTTCACCGGGTAGGCGTAGGTGGTGGCGATATGGCCGAAGCGGGCGATATCCTCATACAGCTTCACCTGCATGACGCCGTACTCTTCCAGCGCGTGCATGGTGCGGGTTTCCGTTTCGCGCGGCTCGATAAAGCGCAGCGGCTCCGGGATCGGCACCTGGAAAATCAAAATCTGATCTTCAGTGAGCGGGGTTTCCGGGATGCGGTGACGGGTCTGGATCAGCGTTGCGTCTTCGGTTTTTTCAGTGGTATTGACGCCGGTTACGCGCTGGAAGAAGCTGCGGATCGACACGGCGTTGGTGGTGTCGTCGGCGCCCTGGTCGATGACCTTCAGCACGTCCGCCTCGCCGATCACGCTGGCGGTGATCTGTATACCGCCCGTGCCCCAGCCGTAGGGCATCGGCATTTCGCGGCCGCCGAACGGCACCTGATAGCCCGGAATGGCCACCGCTTTTAAGATGGCGCGGCGGATCATGCGTTTGGTTTGCTCATCCAGATAGGCAAAGTTGTAGCCGCTTAAGTTAGCCATTTTTGCGCTCCCGTTGCAGGCGTTTCAGCAGTTCCAGTTCGGCCTGGAAATCGACGTAGTGCGGCAGCTTGAGGTGCGAGACGAAGCCAGCGGCCTCAACGTTATCCGCGTGGGCCAGCACGAACTCTTCGTCCTGCGCCGGGCCTGCAACGTGCTCGCCGTAGTCCGGTGCCTGGAGTGCGCGGTCGACCAGCGCCATGGCCATGGCCTTGCGCTCGCCGAGGCCAAACACCAGCCCGTAGCCGCGGGTAAAGTGCGGGTCTTCGTCTTCCGGGGCGACGAAACCGTTAACCATTTCACACTCGGTCATCAGCAGTTCGCCGACGTTCACCGCAAAACCCAGCTCTTCCGGTACGATTTCAACGTCGATATAGCCGCTGCGAATTTCGGCCGCAAACGGGTGGTTGCGCCCGTAGCCGCGCTGGGTGGAGTAGGCCAGCGCCAGCAGATAGCCTTCGTCGCCGCGCATCAGCTGCTGCAGGCGGGACGAGCGCGAGCACGGGTAAACTGGCGGCGTGCGGGTGATGTCATCCGGCTGCGCGCCTGAATCTTCTTCCGTCTTCGCCAGGCCCTGTTTTGCCAGCATGCTGAAGACGTGCGGAGACGGTTCCTGTTCGGCGTCGGAGGTGCTCAGCTGCGGCGATTCACCGTTCGCCAGCAGGGTAAAATCCAGCAGGCGGTGGGTGTAGTCGTAGGTGGGGCCAAGCTGCTGGCCGCCGGGAACGTCTTTATAAACGGCAGAAATGCGGCGTTCCAGGCGCATCTCCGCCGTGTTCACCGGCTCGCTGACCGCCAGTCTGGCAAGCGTGGTGCGGTAGGCGCGCAGCAGGAAGATGGCCTCCACGTTGTCGCCGCTGGCCTGCTTCAGGGCTAGCGCCGCCAGCTCGCGGTCGGCGATGCCGCCCTCGGTCATCACGCGGTCGACGGCGAGGTTTAGCTGCTGCTCAATCTGGGCGACGCTCAGCTCGGGAAGCCGTTCATCGCCCCGTCGTCTGTGCGCCTGTAGCGCATGGGCGGCGGCGATGGCCTTCTCGCCCCCTTTGACGGCAACGTACATCAGCACACCTCCACGTGGGTGGTCCGCGGGATTGCCAGCAGGCGCTCGCCGCAGGTCAGGATCAGGTCAATGCCCAGCGGGAACGGGTGCGGGCGCTCGGTCAGCTCGTGAATGATGCACTCCGGCAGCTGCGGCGCGACCATGCGTTCGTCGGCGATGCCTGCCCCCGTGAGGCGCAGCATGCGGCCGCCGCTCAGGCTGGAGACCTGCAGGATCAGCGTGGCGCTGGTCTCCGGGGCGACGGCGCTGCCTTCGCTCAGGGCGTTTAATTGCTCATGGCTGATTTGCTCGTCAGCCACGGCAAAAACCGCCTGCTGGGGCTGATCGACCAGCGGGGCGCTGGTGTGAAAACGCAGGTTCTGGCTGGCGATATCGTTCGACAGCGCGCCTGAAAGCCACACCGGGGTGTCGTTGTCGGCAAGCGTCAGCAGCACGCTGGTGGTCGCCAGATTCAGCGGCAGCCAGCCCTGGGAGAGCTGGTGCAGCGAGACGATCACGCCCGGCTCGCTCATCGCTTTCAGCAGGCGACGAAAACTGTGTTGGGCATCCTGGACGGCCAGGGTAAAAGCAGGTTGAAGCGTCATGCGTTGTCTCCGCGAACGAGCGTAAAGAAGTCGACCCGGCTGGTGTTCACTTCGGCCTGACGTGCGGCAATGCGCGCGGCGCGGTCGGCTTCCAGCGGGGCAATAAGGTTTTCCATTAACGTCTGGAAATAGGGTTGTTCCTGTAAAAGCGCGTCGATCACCGCGCAGCGCTCGGCGTGCGCTTTGTCGCGCCCCAGCACGTAGCTGTAGCCCAGCGTGCCGCTGTTCAGGCGGATTGCCGCGCGGGTGAGGGTGGCATCTCCGGCGAAAAAGCGCTCGCCGGTGCCGCCCATGCGCGCCTGGATCTGAACGAGGCCGATCTCCGGGGCGCGAAGGGTGTCGTAGTCTGGCGTCAGGCTGAGCGCGTTCATGCGGGCAGCCAGCGCAGCAGGCTGGCTGTGGGCCAGCACGCGCATCCAGCGCTGTCGGGTGGCGGTGTCGAAGTGCATTCAGTGCTCCATGGTGAATTCGATCATGTCGGCGCGGGTCAGGCTGACGGAGTATTCCGTCGCGTTGATCTCGCCGTCACGGTGGTTGAGGGTGCGTACGCAGAGCAGCGGGGCCATATTGGGGATTTCGAGCACCTTGCTCTCTTTCGCCTGCGCGCGACGGGCGCTGATGCGGGTCTGGGTGCGCTTGAGCGCAATGCCGGTCGCATCCTGAAGAAAATCATGCAGCGAGCCGCTGGAGAAATGCTGGAGTACGGGCCAGAGGGCGAGGTCCGCAAAGTAGTGGTCTATCTGGCATACCGCCACGCCGTTAACGCGACGCAGGGTGCGCAGGTGAATGACGTCGTCGCCCTCCTGAATGCCCAGCGCGTCCGCCACGTGGCTGGAGGCCGGGCGCAATACCGAGAGCAGCTTTTCGCTGGTCGGGTGGCTGCCCTGATCCAGCAGGTTCTGGCTAAAGCGCGCCTGGGCGTTCAGCGGGTAGTCGAACGGGCGCATCAGCACCAGCACGCCCACGCCCTGGCGGCGCTGGACCCAGCCGCGCTCGACCAGCTGGTCAATGGCGCGACGCAGGGTGTGGCGGTTCACTTCATAGCGGTCGGCAAGCTGCTGCTCGGCGGGCAGGTAGTCCCCGCAGCGGTAGTGCGTGCGCAGCTCCACTTCGAGCTTTGCCGCAATCTCTTGCCAGCGGGTGGGATAACTGGTCGGATGTCTGGATAAGTGCATAGAAAACAAAGCCTCGCTTCTCAGATGAAGTGCTTACGCAAACGTTGAGAGAGGAAATCCAGCAGGCTGACGGTGACGATGATGAGCACCATCAGGGCGCAGGTTTGCTGGAACTGAAAACCGCGAATCGCTTCCCACAGGGTGACGCCAATCCCGCCTGCGCCCACCATGCCGACCACCGTCGCGGAGCGGACGTTGGACTCAAAGCGGTACAGGGAGTAGGAGATCAGGAGCGGCATAACCTGCGGCAGGACGCCGTACAGGATCTCTTCGATTTTGTTGGCGCCCGTTGCGCGGATGCCTTCCACCGGGCCGGGCTCGATGGCTTCGACCGCTTCGGAGAGCAGCTTGGAAAGCACGCCGGTGGTGTGGATGAACAGCGCCATCACGCCGGCGAACGGACCCAGGCCAACGGCGACCACGAACAGCATCGCAAAGACCATTTCATTGATGGCGCGACAGGCGTCCATCAGGCGACGCATCGGCTGGTATACCCACCACGGCACGATGTTTTCGGCGCTCATCAGGCCAAAGGGAATGGAGAGAACGACGGCAAGGGCGGTGCCCCAGACGGCGATTTGCAGGGTGACCGCCATTTCGCTGAGGTAATCCTGCCACTGGCTGAAGTCCGGCGGGAAGAAGTCGGCGGCGAAGGTCGCCATGTTGCCCGCGTCCTTGAAGAGCAGCAGCGGATCCATTTCGGCGCCCTTCCAGGAGATAACCAGCACCGCCAGCAGGATGGCCCAGCTTATGAGCGAGAACCAGCTGCGCTTCGGCGGCGGGAGGGTGATGGTTTGCATGTTGGCTCCTTTGGGTTTAGTCCCCTCTCCCTTAAGGGAGAGGGTTAGGGTGAGGGGGAAATGTGCGCGCTGATGCCCTCACCCCGGCCCTCTCCCACGGGGAGAGGGAGAAAGGCACTACTGCACCGCTTTATTCACGCTCGTCATCGCACCGAGCGCGGCGGTCAGGCGGTCGAGGTCTTCCAGCTGTGCCTGAATGGTGGCCACTTTGCTGGTCTTCTCCTCGTCCTTCAGCCCTTTGTTGTCCTTCACGCCCTGCATCTCTTTAAACAGCGCCAGCTGGCGAATCGGGACCAGCTGCAGGTCGCTTGACGGGCGGAACGGTGCCCAGCCCAGGCGCGCCAGGACTGCTTTCTCTTCCGGCGTTTTGCCATAGGTCATGAAGAAGTCGTACACCTTGTCCTTGGTGCTCTCGGAGAGATTTTTACGCCAGACGATCGGGTCGCCCGGGATCAGCGGCGATTTCCAGATAACCTTGATCTCTTTCAGCTTGTCCGGCGCGGAAGTTTTCAGCTTGTCGAGGTTCTCGGTGTTGTTGGTGGCGACGTCCACCTGCTTGTTGGCCACGGCCAGGGCGTTGGTTTCGTGGCTGGCGTTCACCGTGCGCTTGAAGTCGCTTGCGGAGGCGTTGTTTTTGGCGAAGACGTAGTAGCCAGGGACAAGGTAGCCGGAGGTGGAGTTCGGGTCGCCGTTGCCGAAGGTCAGCTCTTTGCGTTTGGCGAGCATGTCGTTGAGGTTGTTGATCGGGCTGTCTTTATTCACGATCAGCACGCTCCAGTAGCCCGGGGAGCCATCTGCCGCGACGGTCTGGGCAAACACCTGGCCGTTCGCGCGGTCCACCGCCTCCATGGCGGAGAGGTTGCCGTACCAGGCGATGTCCACTTTATTAAAGCGCATCCCCTGGATGATGCCCGCATAGTCCGGGGCGAAGAAGGCGTTCACTTTGATCCCCAGCTTAGTTTCCATATCTTTCAGGAACGGTTCCCACTGAGGCTTCAGGTTCTGCTGTGATTCCGTCGAAATAATGCCGAAGTTCAGCGCTTTTTCCTGCTCTTGTGCATACGCCGGGCTTAACAGGGTGCTGAGGCTGAACATGCTGGTAAAGGCCAGCGCGGCAACGGCTTTGTAGCTCATGTACTTTCCTCGGATCGGGTTTAATTAAGCAGCCTGCGCGTTCTCTTCGACGCGGTTAATGCTGCGGTAGAGATGGTCAAAACGTTCGTTATCAAACTGATGGCTCGCGCCATCAAAGAACACGTGTCCCTGACGCAGGGCGACAATGCGTTCGCAGTAGCGCAGGGCGTAATCCACCTGATGCAGCGTGACCACCACGGTGATGCCGTCGTTCTGGTTAATGTCGCGCAGGGTTTCCATCACGATGCGGGCGGACTCCGGGTCCAGCGAGGCAATGGGTTCGTCAGCGAGAATGATTTGCGCTTTTTGCATCAGCGCGCGCGCAATCGCCACGCGCTGCTGTTGTCCACCGGACAGGGTGGAGACGCGCTGGTGGGCGAAATGCGCCATGCCGACGCGGGTCAGCGCCTGTAAGGCTTCCTGCTTCTGCGAAGGGGAGAACCAGCGCAGACAGGTGCGCCAGAACGGGGTGCTGCCGAGCGCGCCAATCAGGACGTTCTCCAGCACCGTCAGGCGGTTCACCAGGTTGAACTGCTGGAAGATGTAGCCCGTCTGGGCGCGGCTCTTGCGGATATCGCTGGCGAGACGCCCCGCGCGCTGCACGGTATTGCCCAGCAGCTCGACGTGGCTTTCCGGCGTTTTATCGCAGGTGATAAGACCGCTTAAATGACGCAGAAGAGTGGATTTACCGGAACCGGATGGCCCCAGCAGCGCCACCATTTCGCCCTGCTGGACGGTCAGATCAACGGCATGCAGAGCCTTATTGTGATTGAAGGTCTTGCTCAGTTTCTCGACGCGGATGACGGTTTGCATGTGCTGGGCCTCACGATAAATGTGGCCTCATGCTGGCGCATCAATGTGACATTTGGGTTAAGTCTGGGTTGCGGGAGTTTGAAGAGTTGAGCGGAGTTTGATGACAGGCGGAGGCAGAGCGCCCACCGCCCGAAAATTAGTGCTGCTGCTTAACGACGTTAATCATCCACGGCACGCCGTATTTATCGGTGACTTTACCGAAACCGTGTGCCCAGAAGGTTTCCTGCCAGGCCATGTCGATATTCCCGCCCGCGGCGAGGTTGTCGAACCAGCGTTTGCCTTCATTAACGTCCTGGGTGTCGAGAACCAGCGTGAAGCCCGCGTACTGCGCGTTGCTTCCCGGCGGCATCCCGTCGCTCATCATGATATCGCTGCCCGCAATGCGGACGTTGGAGTGAGCGATAGCCGAATCCGGAAATTGCATACCGGACGGACAGCCTTCTTCGCTGTTATCGCTTTTTGGCATTTCGCCGAAGGTGATTTTATAGAGAAGCTCTGCGCCGACGGCTTGCTGGTAGAAAGAAGTGGCTTCTGCACAGTTGCCGGCAAAAGAGATGTAGGGACTTAACGGCATAATCTTTACCTCACGTAAGAAAAGCCCGTTAAGTGTAGTTCCCGAAAACCCGGTAAGCGAAGCGCCACCGGGCGGGTAAATCAGTTCTTTTTCACGAACTCTGATTTCAGCTTCATCGGACCGAAGCCGTCAATTTTGCAGTCGATATTATGATCGCCTTCAACCAGACGGATATTCTTCACTTTGGTGCCGATCTTCAGCATGGAAGAACTGCCTTTCACTTTCAGATCTTTAATCACGGTTACGCTGTCGCCGTCCGCCAGCAAATTGCCGTTCGCATCTTTTACGACAAGTGCATCTGCATCGTGTGATGGTTCGGCATCATTCCATTCGTGAGCGCATTCCGGGCAGATGAACATGCCATTATCTTCATAGGTGTATTCAGAATTGCATTTTGGGCAGTGTGGGAGTGACATATCGGTATCCTCAAAAAGTGTAAACGCGCTGGAAAGTGCCAGCTAAATGACGGCAGCGTGCCGAAAAAGGCGGCAAGTATAGCGCAAATCCACACGTTTGTCGGTGACATTGTGAATTAAAAAAATGCAAAAAGCGTATCGGGAGTGACACTTCCTGTCAGTCAGTTAAGCGATGCTTACCTCATTAACACGTTGGGAAGAAATGACGCTAAATATATCGAATATTTTATTGCAGCAAATTGCTACGCTCCTTCATTTCGGATAAGGTGAAGCGACACATTGTTATTTATCTCCTGACTTCGCTGCCATCCATATCTTTTGGCAGGGGCGTATTACCTCTCTTTTTAGGTGGGTAAATAATGATGATATATCCTGAAGTTTCTTAAAATTGGGCTACGCTTTTTTCCTTTGGCCGTCAGGCCAGGAGGGGAGCTATACACGCCATGCAAGGATAGCGAATTATTTCTGATTATCATCAATCAGTTATATTTCGGCGGACATGTTTTCCACACGTGATCATATAAGCCTGAACAACATAATTAATACCAGTGGCTTAATAAAAGTAATAAATTTGCGTTAAGGAAAGGCTTTTATCATGCACACACAGACCATTTTTGAATTAAGCCAGGAAGCTGAGCGTTTGCTACAGCTCGCCCGGCAAAACCTTGATACGTTGAAATCAATGCCGACTGCTATGCTGGAGAGCACCGCGGCTGCTATTACGGGTGAAAAGAACAACGTTTTACCTTTGCATTTTAGCGCGCGCGGTGTCGAAGCGCAGCAGGCGATGCTGAATAATGAATTACGAAAAATAACCCGGCTGGAAATGGTCCTGGCTATTGTTGGCACTATGAAAGCGGGGAAATCGACCACCATTAATGCGATTGTGGGGACCGAAGTGTTGCCGAACCGCAATCGTCCGATGACGGCGCTTCCTACCCTGATTCGCCACACGCCGGGTCAGAAGGAGCCGGTGCTGCATTTCTCACATGCCTCGCCCATTGATGAATTGATCCAACTGCTTCAGAAAAAGCTATGCGATTACGATCGCGGAAAGCTGGCCCAGCATCTGGAAATTGATAAAGACATGAATACGCTGCTGGAGCGCATTGAAAAAGGAGAGGCTTTTGAGAAGCATCACCTGGGCGCGCAGCCGATATTTCATTGTCTGAAAAGCCTCAACGACCTGGTGAGGCTTTCCCAGGCGTTAGGGGTGGAGTTTCCGTTCTCTGAGTATGCGGCTATCGAACATATTCCGGTGATTGAAGTGGAGTTCGTGCATCTTGCGGGTCTGGATGCTCACCTCGGACAGCTGACGCTGCTCGATACGCCCGGGCCGAATGAGGCCGGACAGCCGCACCTGCAAAAAATGCTCAGCGAGCAGTTGTCCCGCGCATCGGCAGTGCTGGCCGTGATGGATTATACCCAGCTTAAATCCATCTCTGATGAAGAAGTCCGCCAGGCTATTTCCGCGGCGGGAAAATCCGTGCCGCTGTATGCGCTGGTCAATAAATTCGATCAGAAAGATCGCAATAGCGACGATGAAGAGCAGATCCGGGCGATGATCTCCGGCACCTTAATGAAAGGCAATATTTCGCCTGGCCAGATCTACCCCGTTTCGTCCATGTGGGCCTATCTGGCGAACCGCGCTCGCTACGAGATGAGTACCCACGGACAACTGCCGGATCATCAGGAGCAACCCTGGGTACAGGACTTTGCCGAAGCGGCGCTTGGGCGACGCTGGCGTACGGCGGACCTGGACGATATCGACCATATTCGTCATGCTGCCGATTTGCTCTGGGAAGATTCGCTTTTCGAACAACCGATACGCAAGCTGATTTACGCCGCCTATGCCAATGCCTCGCTTTACGCGCTGCGTTCGGCCTCGCATAAGCTGCTCAACTACGCACAAAATGCCCGGGAGTACCTCGACTTCCGCTATCAGGGGCTGACGGTTGCCTTTGAGGCTCTGGAACTGAATATCGCACGTCTGGAAGAGGACATGGCGCTTCTCCAGACGCGTCAGAGCGCGGTGAGCGATGAGGTGAAACATGAAGTTGAGGAGGCGCTGAACGCTACAGCGGACTTTATGGGAGCGCAAAAAACCGCGCTTAACCAGGCGATTGGCGAGGTGTTCAGCGCTCAGCATATTCTTGATTTGGCAGGTATCGATCGGCAGAACCCTCACGATGACGAGCTGAAGCAGCTGGTTCTGGACGATGAAGGGCAGGCGCAGATCGCGCTGAGTAAAATCCGCTCCTCCTGCGAATTGGTGATGCTGGATGCACAGACGAAAATCTGCCGGGAGCTGGCGTTACGCTTCGACCAGCTTGAATCTACGCTGGCGCGTTCCCTGAACGAAGCCATGCGCCCCATCGAAACGCGTATTAAAGAGCATCTGAGCCATGCGGGCTTTCGGGCGCGAATCAGTTTCCCGGCGTTTCAGGCTCACCAGCTCAACTTCAATACGCGGGCGCTGTTTAACGATGCGATAGCGCAGGATGACAGCCAGGCAGGCCCGTCATCAGGCGGGAGCAGCATGCGAGAAACGGTCTCTCGCTGGCTCAATAATCCGGGCTGGGGCTGGGCTGAGTATGTGGAAACGCGCACGCGCTATGTTATCGATATTGCGCAGCTACATGACAAATTTAAGCAACATATTGAGCTGTTTTGTGAACAAATACGTAAAGCTTTGTCCGCGCAGGTCGATGTCTCTGTTACGGCAGGAATGGCGACGTTCTTTGCAGAATTCTCGCTGTGCCTGACCGGGTTACAGGAAAGCTTGCGTGATAGCCTCGCAGTGCGTCAACAGAATGAGCATTCAACCCGAGCGCTCTGCCAGCTGTTGAAGCAAAGTATTACGACTGCGGCGTGGATACAGGAAGATACCCGACTGTTACGCGATGATATTCAAACTCTATTCGCGGCAGAGCAACCATGACAACACCACTACTGGACGGCCCCGGGCGAACGCTGGAGTGTATTAATCCAAAATTTATGGTCGATCTGGTTCAGGGAGTGGACGCGGCGCGTCATCCTCACCTGGGACCACAAAAGCTTCAGTTTCGTGAGCGTTTGACTCAGGAAATCATGACGCATACCCGGCTGCGCCCCTGGGCGATGGCGGGTATGCTCAATGAAAATGCGGCGCTGCGCCTGGGACTGGCGGAAAAACTGGCCGGCATGCTTGACCCGGGTCATCTCGCGCTGACGCTGATGGCAGAGAAACTGATTGCTTTGCGCCAGCAGACGCACCCGCGCGCCCAGCAGTCCCCCGGTCTGATGCAGCAGTACGCTGAACTCGCTTCTCATTTTACCCAACGCGCCGCCTATAAAGAGAAGGCGCTAACCCAGCGCGGGCTGACGGTGCAGGCGGGTGAGCATAGCGAGCAGATTTTTACCCGCTGGCGGGCCGGGCATTATGATGGCTGGTCGCTGGCCGGGCGCTGTTTTATCGTCCTGGAAGAGCTGCGCTGGGGGGCATTTGGTGACGCATGCCGCCTCGCGAATGAAGATGTGGCGGCAATGCTTAAGGATAACCTGCGCAGCATGGCGGCTAACTATCTGGCACAGGGCATCAATGCGTCCCCCACGACCCGCCATTTCTATCACCAGTGGCTGACAACGCCGGCCTCTCCGGGTTTAATCGATCATAAAGACATGCTGGGCTGGCTGGGGGACTGGTGTCAGGCGGATCAACATCCGGTGAGCTGGTCAGTGACGCAAAACTGGCAGACCGTCGCGCTGGGCATGCCGAGACTCTGTTCGGCAAAACGGCTGGTGGACGGGATGGTGGAAGAGATTTTTGGCTAAATCTCTCCCCCTCTCCCCATTGGGAGAGGGAACGGTGCGGTGTGTTAATGATTCATTTCTATCGGCTTCGGTTCAGGCAGGGTCTCTTGCATATTCCCGTAGCGTTTCGCATACAGCGCCGTGATGATGGGGACCAGAATCGCGGTGACGATCACGCTCGCGGCAACCAGCGCCGTTGCTGAAGCGGCGACCGGTTCGAAGGCCGGGTTAATTTGGGCGATAATCACCGGGTTTGCAACAGCAGCACCCGCGGCTGAAGAGGCGGCGACGCCGGCCGTGCCGTTTCCTCCTCCGATTATGCGGTCGGCAATAATCAGCGGAATACCGGTGATGACGATCACGGCGACACCCAGCACAATGCCCAGCAGGCCGGTATCGAGAATGACCTTCAGGTTGATGGTGTTCCCCAGTGCGAAACCGAAGAACGGGATCAGCACCGGCGTGGCTTTGCTGAAGAAATCACGCAGATCGCGGTCGAGATTGCCAAGGGCGAAACCGACCAGGAAGGGCAGGATTGCGCCGACAAAGTGGTGCGGTTCAAACGAGGCCAGGCCAGCAGACCCCAGGATCAGCATCGTCATCAATGGGCCGGACTCCAGAGACATCAACACAAATGCGCCGGACTCTTCTTTCGTCCCGTACTGATTCATCAGGCTGGCGTACAATCCGCCGTTGGTCATATCCATCGCCGAGACAATCGCCAGGACCGATAAACCCGCAAAGAACCCGGTCTGAATTCCATTCTCCGGAATGAACATCGCGCATATCATTGCCACTGCCCAGGCTACGGCTATTTTGGTGATCACCAGCGTGCCGGATTTCCGTAATACTGTCCCCGTTGCCCGTAAATTAATGGATGCGCCGATACAAAAAAACCAGACGGCAAGAATGGGAACCGTGCCTGTTATCATGCCTTTTGTGAAACCGCCAAAATAAGCTCCGGTATTGGGAGCAAGGGTATTCAGGATCGCGCCCAGTACCAGCGGAACCAGCATCATGCCGCCGGGTATACGTTCTATCGTGGCTTTAATCTTCATAGACAAACCTCACATCGGATCCCGCAGTACGGGGGATAGGTGTTAAAAATTAGTCAATAAATTCAATTGATTGCTCGTATTGCTTGTGGTGTTTTTTCGAAAGCCCTGCAACAAAATTAAATGCGTGCTCTCAATTAACCTTTTCATTAAACACGTAAAACGCTGAATTCGGATTTATGATGCGATCATTGGAATATTGATTCAATGAAAATAAAACATCGTTTTAGTTATCTTTATCACATATTCAATGTAAAACTTGAGGCCGGTTCCTGCTGATGAAAATTTATGTAAACCTGATGTGAATTAACGTGGTTTGTTTTTCTGTTACGAAAGAAATAATGACGTGCGGGAGGATGTTCTTTAGGTGGGGTAAGGAAGTACTTATTGGCACTCCTTGACAAAAATTTGCCTGAGTTGACCAGACACGAAAATATGTGTGAAGTTGATCACAAATATAAACGCTGGTAGGGTAAAAAGGTCATTAACTGCCCAGGCAGGCGTCAACAGGTTCGGTTGTATCGACGTAAAACGTCAATGTAAGTAAACCTGCTACGCTTGAATAAGGCGATTCGCATGGAGCGGATCCCATGGTTCACAGAACGCTAACTGGACTGTGAAACAGACAGGGCCGAGTCAACGAGGATAGCTATGCTAAGAAGGAAAAAGATTAAACCCATCACGCTTCGCGACGTCACCATCATTGATGACGCAAAGCTGCGTAAAGCCATTACCGCAGCCTCGCTCGGTAATGCGATGGAATGGTTCGATTTTGGTGTCTACGGCTTTGTGGCCTATGCGTTAGGTAAAGTGTTTTTCCCCGGGGCCGATCCCAGCCTGCAGATGATTGCCGCGCTGGGTACGTTCTCCGTTCCCTTCCTGATTCGCCCGCTGGGCGGTCTGTTCTTCGGTATGCTCGGCGATAAATATGGTCGTCAGAAGATCCTGGCCATCACCATCGTCATTATGTCGATCAGTACATTCTGTATCGGCCTTATACCGTCTTACGCCACCATCGGCATTTGGGCACCCATTCTCCTGCTGATTTGTAAGATGGCGCAGGGCTTCTCCGTCGGCGGTGAATATACCGGTGCCTCGATCTTCGTCGCCGAGTATTCCCCGGACCGTAAGCGCGGATTTATGGGGAGCTGGCTGGACTTCGGCTCGATTGCCGGGTTTGTCATGGGCGCGGGCGTAGTCGTACTGATTTCAACCGTGGTGGGCGAAGATAACTTCCTCGACTGGGGCTGGCGTATCCCGTTCTTCCTGGCATTGCCGCTGGGGATTATTGGTCTTTACCTGCGTCATGCGCTGGAAGAGACGCCTGCTTTCCAGCAGCACGTCGAAAAACTGGAACAGGGTGACCGCGAAGGGCTGCAGGATGGTCCGAAGGTGTCGTTCAAAGAGATTGCCACTAAGCACTGGCGCAGCCTGCTGACCTGTATTGGTCTGGTGATTTCGACCAACGTGACCTACTACATGCTGTTGACCTACATGCCGAGCTATCTGTCGCATAACCTGCACTACTCGGAAGATCACGGTGTGCTGATTATTATCGCCATCATGGTGGGTATGCTGTTTGTGCAGCCGATTATGGGCCTGTTGAGTGACCGTTTTGGTCGTCGACCGTTCATTATCCTGGGAAGCGTTGCGCTGTTTGCTCTGGCAATTCCGGCATTCATTCTGATTAACAGTGATGTGCTGGGGCTGATTTTTGCCGGTCTGCTGATGCTGGCGGTGATCCTTAACTGCTTTATCGGGGTGATGGCCTCCACGTTGCCCGCGATGTTCCCGACGCATATTCGCTACAGCGCGCTGGCCGCGGCCTTTAACATCTCGGTGCTGATTGCCGGTCTGACCCCGACGCTTGCCGCCTCGCTGGTCGAGAGCACGCAGAACCTGATGATGCCGGCTTATTACCTGATGGTGATTGCGGTGATTGGTTTGATTACAGGTCTTACCATGAAGGAGACGGCGAATCGCCCTCTGAAAGGCGCAACGCCTGCGGCGTCTGACATCCAGGAAGCGAAAGAGATCCTGCGCGAGCACTACGATAACGTAGAGCAGAAGATTGAGGATATTGACGCAGAGATTGAAGAGCTGCAGAAAAAACGCTCCCGACTGGTGGACCAGCATCCACGCATCAACGAGTAATAAAGAAACCCGCCAACGGCGGGTTTTCTTTTATTAGCATCCGGCAGCGATGTAGTCGCCATTGGCACTGACGGGGATCACCGTCAGGAACAGCACCGTCGCAAACAGGATCAGGACTATCCCTCCGGCTATTTTGACTGCCGGTACCAACCATCTCAATGAGGCGCTTTCTCCGAACCAGGTCACCGTGCGCTCGCGGGCGTAACGTACAGCCAGGGAAAGCCCCACAATAGAAAGTGCGGTGCCCAAAGACATGGTCATGACCGCGGCCACCCCCCAGGTGACAATGCCCAGCGCGTTCGAAAACATCAGAATCATGATCGCCCCGCTGCACGGGCGTGCACCAATCGCCAGAATGACGCCCAGGCGCGTTTTCCAGTCGCCTTGTGTCAGGTTTACCCCCACGCCGTGGTGGCCGCAGCCACAGTGTTCATCATGCTGATGAAGCGGCTTGATGGCGGAGATAGTCATCCTGTGCGGGCGCAGGCTCTTCAGCGCCTGGTAAATAACGAATGCACCAAATGCGCCAATAAGCACAGCGCTTATCTTCTCCACGTACCAGCGGCTGGTACTGATATCCCCTGAGGCGAGGTTAAACCCCACCGCCAGAATAAAGACAAACAGAATGGCGCTGACGCCCTGCATCAGGCTACCCAGGAAGGGGACAACCCGGGCGGCCAGTTCGGTTTCCTTATTGGTGGTCAGATAGGTCGTCACGATGAACTTTCCGTGTCCGGGTCCGATGGCGTGAAGGACACCATAAAGGAAAGCCCCCGTTAACAGCCATAATCCGCCGCTGTACTGGTGGTTATTAAGCTGCAGCAGATACATCACCAGATAGCGGTGCAGCGTAATTTGCGTGGCGAGACACCACTGGATAAAAGCGTTCCAGTGCGCATGCAGGGTAAAACCCGCAAAGAGGATTGCCAGCAGCAGCAAACCTGCGGTAGGGAGACGCCAGTCGCGGGCGAGGCGTTGTGTGGTCATGAGGGAGGCCTGCACAGGGGAGATTATTTGCCGCTAGTATAGTTGATCTTCCCGCTCAATACGTAGGATCGCCTCGCGATCCGCTCATGATTGTGGATAACTTTGTGCATAAAAGGGTATAAGGCGGGGTTTTGCTGTGGAATGCAGCAGTCAGTCATTTTTCTGACATTTAGCGGTTGCGGCCTGCTGAGAACTCCCTATAATGCGCCTCCATCGACACGGCGGATGTGAAACACTTCACAAACAAGCCGGTCGGTTGAAGAGAAAAATTCTGAAATAACGGGTTGACTCTGAAAGAGGAAAGCGTAATATACGCCACCTCGCAACGGTGAGCGAAAGCCGCGTTGCACTGCTCTTTAACAATTTATCAGACAATCTGTGTGGGCACTCAAAGTGACATGGATTCTTAACGTCGCAAGACGAAAAATGAATACCAAGTCTCTGAGTGAACATACGTAATTCATTACGAAGTTTAATTCACGAGCATCAAACTTAAATTGAAGAGTTTGATCATGGCTCAGATTGAACGCTGGCGGCAGGCCTAACACATGCAAGTCGAGCGGTAGCACAGAGAGCTTGCTCTCGGGTGACGAGCGGCGGACGGGTGAGTAATGTCTGGGAAACTGCCTGATGGAGGGGGATAACTACTGGAAACGGTAGCTAATACCGCATAACGTCGCAAGACCAAAGAGGGGGACCTTCGGGCCTCTTGCCATCAGATGTGCCCAGATGGGATTAGCTAGTAGGTGGGGTAACGGCTCACCTAGGCGACGATCCCTAGCTGGTCTGAGAGGATGACCAGCCACACTGGAACTGAGACACGGTCCAGACTCCTACGGGAGGCAGCAGTGGGGAATATTGCACAATGGGCGCAAGCCTGATGCAGCCATGCCGCGTGTATGAAGAAGGCCTTCGGGTTGTAAAGTACTTTCAGCGGGGAGGAAGGCGATAAGGCTAATAACCTTGTCGATTGACGTTACCCGCAGAAGAAGCACCGGCTAACTCCGTGCCAGCAGCCGCGGTAATACGGAGGGTGCAAGCGTTAATCGGAATTACTGGGCGTAAAGCGCACGCAGGCGGTCTGTCAAGTCGGATGTGAAATCCCCGGGCTCAACCTGGGAACTGCATTCGAAACTGGCAGGCTAGAGTCTTGTAGAGGGGGGTAGAATTCCAGGTGTAGCGGTGAAATGCGTAGAGATCTGGAGGAATACCGGTGGCGAAGGCGGCCCCCTGGACAAAGACTGACGCTCAGGTGCGAAAGCGTGGGGAGCAAACAGGATTAGATACCCTGGTAGTCCACGCCGTAAACGATGTCGACTTGGAGGTTGTGCCCTTGAGGCGTGGCTTCCGGAGCTAACGCGTTAAGTCGACCGCCTGGGGAGTACGGCCGCAAGGTTAAAACTCAAATGAATTGACGGGGGCCCGCACAAGCGGTGGAGCATGTGGTTTAATTCGATGCAACGCGAAGAACCTTACCTACTCTTGACATCCAGAGAACTTTCCAGAGATGGATTGGTGCCTTCGGGAACTCTGAGACAGGTGCTGCATGGCTGTCGTCAGCTCGTGTTGTGAAATGTTGGGTTAAGTCCCGCAACGAGCGCAACCCTTATCCTTTGTTGCCAGCGGTCCGGCCGGGAACTCAAAGGAGACTGCCAGTGATAAACTGGAGGAAGGTGGGGATGACGTCAAGTCATCATGGCCCTTACGAGTAGGGCTACACACGTGCTACAATGGCGCATACAAAGAGAAGCGACCTCGCGAGAGCAAGCGGACCTCATAAAGTGCGTCGTAGTCCGGATTGGAGTCTGCAACTCGACTCCATGAAGTCGGAATCGCTAGTAATCGTAGATCAGAATGCTACGGTGAATACGTTCCCGGGCCTTGTACACACCGCCCGTCACACCATGGGAGTGGGTTGCAAAAGAAGTAGGTAGCTTAACCTTCGGGAGGGCGCTTACCACTTTGTGATTCATGACTGGGGTGAAGTCGTAACAAGGTAACCGTAGGGGAACCTGCGGTTGGATCACCTCCTTACCTTAAAGAACCTGCCTTTGTAGTGCTCACACAGATTGTCTGATGAAAAGTAAATAGCAAGGCGTCTTGCGATTGAGACTTACACGTCCCCTTCGTCTAGAGGCCCAGGACACCGCCCTTTCACGGCGGTAACAGGGGTTCGAATCCCCTAGGGGACGCCACTTGCTGGTTCGTGAGTGAAAGTCACCTGCCGTCATATCTCAAAACTCATCTTCGGGTGACGTTTGAGATATTTGCTCTTTAAAAATCTGGATCAAGCTGAAAATTGAAACGACACATCTTTAATGGTGTGTTCGAGTCTCTCAAATTTTCGCAATCAGAAGTGAAACATCTTCGGGTTGTGAGGTTAAGCGACTAAGCGTACACGGTGGATGCCCTGGCAGTCAGAGGCGATGAAGGACGTGCTAATCTGCGAAAAGCGCCGGCGAGGTGATATGAACCTTTGACCCGGCGATGTCCGAATGGGGAAACCCAGTGCAATTCGTTGCACTATCGTTAACTGAATACATAGGTTAACGAGGCGAACCGGGGGAACTGAAACATCTAAGTACCCCGAGGAAAAGAAATCAACCGAGATTCCCCCAGTAGCGGCGAGCGAACGGGGAGCAGCCCAGAGTCTGAATCAGCTTGTGTGTTAGTGGAAGCGTCTGGAAAGTCGCACGGTACAGGGTGACAGTCCCGTACACGAAAGCACACAGGTTGTGAACTCGAAGAGTAGGGCGGGACACGTGGTATCCTGTCTGAATATGGGGGGACCATCCTCCAAGGCTAAATACTCCTGACTGACCGATAGTGAACCAGTACCGTGAGGGAAAGGCGAAAAGAACCCCGGCGAGGGGAGTGAAAAAGAACCTGAAACCGTGTACGTACAAGCAGTGGGAGCACCTTCGTGGTGTGACTGCGTACCTTTTGTATAATGGGTCAGCGACTTATATTCTGTAGCAAGGTTAACCGTATAGGGGAGCCGAAGGGAAACCGAGTCTTAACTGGGCGTTAAGTTGCAGGGTATAGACCCGAAACCCGGTGATCTAGCCATGGGCAGGTTGAAGGTTGGGTAACACTAACTGGAGGACCGAACCGACTAATGTTGAAAAATTAGCGGATGACTTGTGGCTGGGGGTGAAAGGCCAATCAAACCGGGAGATAGCTGGTTCTCCCCGAAAGCTATTTAGGTAGCGCCTCGTGAACTCATCTTCGGGGGTAGAGCACTGTTTCGGCTAGGGGGCCATCCCGGCTTACCAACCCGATGCAAACTACGAATACCGAAGAATGTTATCACGGGAGACACACGGCGGGTGCTAACGTCCGTCGTGAAGAGGGAAACAACCCAGACCGCCAGCTAAGGTCCCAAAGTCATGGTTAAGTGGGAAACGATGTGGGAAGGCACAGACAGCCAGGATGTTGGCTTAGAAGCAGCCATCATTTAAAGAAAGCGTAATAGCTCACTGGTCGAGTCGGCCTGCGCGGAAGATGTAACGGGGCTAAACCATGCACCGAAGCTGCGGCAGCGACGCTTATGCGTTGTTGGGTAGGGGAGCGTTCTGTAAGCCGTTGAAGGTGTCCTGTGAGGGGTGCTGGAGGTATCAGAAGTGCGAATGCTGACATAAGTAACGATAAAGCGGGTGAAAAGCCCGCTCGCCGGAAGACCAAGGGTTCCTGTCCAACGTTAATCGGGGCAGGGTGAGTCGACCCCTAAGGCGAGGCCGAAAGGCGTAGTCGATGGGAAACAGGTTAATATTCCTGTACTTGGTGTTACTGCGAAGGGGGGACGGAGAAGGCTATGTTAGCCGGGCGACGGTTGTCCCGGTTTAAGCATGTAGGCGGAACGATTAGGTAAATCCGGTCGTTTATTAACGCTGAGGTGTGATGACGAGGCACTACGGTGCTGAAGTAACAAATGCCCTGCTTCCAGGAAAAGCCTCTAAGCATCAGGTAACATCAAATCGTACCCCAAACCGACACAGGTGGTCAGGTAGAGAATACCAAGGCGCTTGAGAGAACTCGGGTGAAGGAACTAGGCAAAATGGTGCCGTAACTTCGGGAGAAGGCACGCTGATATGTAGGTGAAGCCCCTGCGGGTGGAGCTGAAATCAGTCGAAGATACCAGCTGGCTGCAACTGTTTATTAAAAACACAGCACTGTGCAAACACGAAAGTGGACGTATACGGTGTGACGCCTGCCCGGTGCCGGAAGGTTAATTGATGGGGTTAGCGGCAACGCGAAGCTCTTGATCGAAGCCCCGGTAAACGGCGGCCGTAACTATAACGGTCCTAAGGTAGCGAAATTCCTTGTCGGGTAAGTTCCGACCTGCACGAATGGCGTAATGATGGCCAGGCTGTCTCCACCCGAGACTCAGTGAAATTGAACTCGCTGTGAAGATGCAGTGTACCCGCGGCAAGACGGAAAGACCCCGTGAACCTTTACTATAGCTTGACACTGAACACTGGTCCTTGATGTGTAGGATAGGTGGGAGGCTTTGAAGCGTGGACGCCAGTCTGCGTGGAGCCAACCTTGAAATACCACCCTTTAATGGCTGGTGTTCTAACGTAGACCCGTAATCCGGGTTGCGGACAGTGTCTGGTGGGTAGTTTGACTGGGGCGGTCTCCTCCCAAAGAGTAACGGAGGAGCACGAAGGTTAGCTAATCCTGGTCGGACATCAGGAGGTTAGTGCAATGGCATAAGCTAGCTTGACTGCGAGAGTGACGGCTCGAGCAGGTGCGAAAGCAGGTCATAGTGATCCGGTGGTTCTGAATGGAAGGGCCATCGCTCAACGGATAAAAGGTACTCCGGGGATAACAGGCTGATACCGCCCAAGAGTTCATATCGACGGCGGTGTTTGGCACCTCGATGTCGGCTCATCACATCCTGGGGCTGAAGTAGGTCCCAAGGGTATGGCTGTTCGCCATTTAAAGTGGTACGCGAGCTGGGTTTAGAACGTCGTGAGACAGTTCGGTCCCTATCTGCCGTGGGCGCTGGAGAATTGAGGGGGGCTGCTCCTAGTACGAGAGGACCGGAGTGGACGCATCACTGGTGTTCGGGTTGTCATGCCAATGGCACTGCCCGGTAGCTAAATGCGGAAAAGATAAGTGCTGAAAGCATCTAAGCACGAAACTTGCCCCGAGATGAGTTCTCCCTGACTCCTTGAGAGTCCTGAAGGAACGTTGAAGACTACGACGTTGATAGGTCGGGTGTGTAAGCGCAGCGATGCGTTGAGCTAACCGATACTAATGAACCGTGAGGCTTAACCTTACAACGCCGAAGCTGTTTCGGCGAAGAGACGACACGATTTTCAGCCTGATACAGATTAAACAGAATTTGCCTGGCGGCTTTAGCGCGGTGGTCCCACCTGACCCCATGCCGAACTCAGAAGTGAAACGCCGTAGCGCCGATGGTAGTGTGGGGTCTCCCCATGTGAGAGTAGGGAACTGCCAGGCATCAATTAGAAGAACCCCGTACCGTAAGGTGCGGGGTTTTTTGCTTTGCGCCCGGGAAAACATGCCGGATGGCGGCTTCGCCTTATCCGGCCTACAAAATTCACAGGCCCGACAAGCGGATACCACGGCAAAGAGAAACAGGAATACAAAGAAGGGATGTATAAACGCAGAAAAGCAAAAACCCAGCCATAGGCTGGGTTCTTTAAATAGTGGTGCCCGGACTCGGAATCGAACCAAGGACACGGGGATTTTCAATCCCCTGCTCTACCGACTGAGCTATCCGGGCAACGGAGCGCATTAAACCGCAATCACGCTCGATCGTCAACATTATTTCGGGAAAAGCTGTTCAACTGCTTAAGTTTGCGGCAATCTGTCCGCTTTCGCCGTGAAAATGCACAAATCTTCCAGACACAACCAGTGTAATACGGCAATGCTGATAGCAAGAGGAGGACAGTATGGCGAATGACTGGCTTGAACTGCGTCAGCATGCAGATACGGGTATTGAGACGATTAAAGCGCATTTCGAAGGTAATGCCTTTGATCCGCACTGGCACGATAGCTATCTGGTAGGGATAACCCTCTCCGGCACGCAGCAGTTTCACTGCCGCCGTGAGCGTCATCGTAGCCAGCCGGGCGACGCATTTCTCCTCGAACCTGGCGAGATCCACGACGGTGATGCGCCTGTAGAGGGCGGCTTTACCTATTTGACCTTCTATCTGGATGAGCGCTGGCTTACCCGTGCGCTACAAGGGCTTTACGAATCTACTCCCGGGAGTTATTCACTCCACTTTGCCCAAACGTTGACGCGGGAGCCGCAGCTGGTGCGTGCTATCGGTGAGACATTTTCCACCCTGCATAATGACGAGATGAAAATCGTTCAGCAGAGCACAATGGATAATCTGCTCTCCCGGATCACCGCCCACTGCCACTGGCGTAAAAAACTGCCGTCGCAGTTACAAAGCGCTGCCGTGGCGCACCGTGCGCGCGACTATCTCTTTGCTCATATCGGCGAGAACGTAGGGCTGTCAGACCTTGCGCGCGAGACGGGCACGGATCGCTTTACCCTGACGCGCTGTTTTAAGCGCGAGTTCAACCTGGCGCCACACGCATGGCTTATTCAGCTGCGCCTGGCAAAGGCCCGACAGCTGCTGGCGCGTGGTGACCAGCCTGTTGATGTGGCTGCCGCAGTGGGATTTGCCGATCAAAGCCATCTGGGACGTTGGTTTCAGCGTGCTTACCGTATCTCTCCTGCACACTACCGACGGTTGTGCACAAACCTTCCAGACGTTTCCAAAAAATAACGGCACATTCATGGCTCTAATAAAAAGGAGCCACCCGTGAGTTTGATACCCTTTCTGTTGTTCGCATTTGTCGCCTCCATTACCCCGGGGCCGACTAATATTCTCGTGCTGACGAACAGCCAGCACTTTGGCGTAAAAAATACCGTACCTGCTATTCTGGGCGGATGTATCGCGGCCAGTGCGATTGTGCTGGTATCAGGCGCGGGCGCGGGGGAAGTGCTGCGTCAGTATCCTCTGATACGTCAGATAATGAGCTGGACAGGCGTGCTGTGGCTAAGCTGGATGAGCTGGCAGCTGTTTCGCGCCCCGGCAGCCCGTCTCTCCGCTGAGCACCGTATCCGATTCACCGCTCGGGCGGCGGCGCTGCTGCAGGTCGTGAACCCCAAAACCTGGATGATGGCGCTGGCCGTCGTCAGCCTGTTTGCCCCAACTGGCGACCATGCATTGCGGGATATTGCGCTAATGGCGCTATGGTTTCTGCTGATCTCGATAGCCTGTTTGATGTGCTGGGCGTGGTTGGGTAAAGCGGTGAACCGAATTTTTCGCACCACCGTGGCGATGGTGCGGTTTCAGCGCCTGATGGCGCTGTGTCTGCTCGTCTCCGCCTGGGCGGGCATGCTGGCTTAGGTCAGCGCTCCACCCATTCTGCATTGGGCAAAGCGTAGAATATCTTCCGCCAGGCGGTGCGCCGTATCCACATCGGCCTGGCTACGGTTCACCAGCATGCGGCTGAGGCAACCTTCCAGCACCAGCTCCATCTGTTTAGCCACCATCGCAGGGTCATCGACTTCCAGCGTGGTCAGCAGCTCGTGGGTAAAGTCATGCGCCGCCCGTTTTTGCTGATCCGCCAACTGGTGAATAGGATGGCCAGGGTCAGGAAAATAAGTGCAGGCGGCGATGAACAGACAACCCGGGTAGCGGTTGTTGCTGACGCATTCCGTCAGAGCGGTATAGCGCGCCAGCAGCTTTTGCTCCGCGGTCAGTTCTTCATTCAGCATCAGTTGTCTGCGCCAGACATCAACCTGCTGGCTGAGATAGCGCAGGGCATCATAGAGTAGCGCCTCTTTATCTGGCCAGAAGCGCTTAAGTTCATCCAGGGGATAATCGATACGGTCGGCTACCATCTCAAGCGTGGTGCTGGCGATCCCTTGAATCTCAAGTAGTTGCAGGGCTTGTCCCAGTACGTCTTCACGTTGCACGGTTATCTCCTCCGCTATTCCCAACGGTTTGTCCCGCTTAAAGTGTTGTTTACGGTTGGCGATTGCGCAAATGCGCGCTAAATGCCGCAGCATCCATAAACCCGGTTACACGCTGTTCTGGCTGCTCATGGCCCTGTTGATTGAAGAACAGAATGGTTGGCAGCCCGAGCACGTTAAGCTGCTTCAGCAGAGCCTTATCCTGCGCATTATTGGCGGTCACGTTAGCCTGGAGCAAAACGGTCTCTTTCAGGGCGCTTTGCACCTGTGGATCGCTAAAAGTATATTTTTCAAACTCTTTGCAGGCGACACACCAGTCGGCATAGAGATCGAGCATCACCGGTTTGCCATTCGCCTCTGCCAGAGCGCTGTTAAGTTCATCCACGTTTTTTATCTGGGTAAAGTTCAGATGCGCCTGGGTCTGACTCACCGGTGTGCCGAACGCCCAGTCCTGCAGAGGGCGTACGCTCACCAGCGCGGCAGCCAGCAGCAGGATTTGCACCAGGCGCATCCATGGCTTCTTCGCCCCCAGGCTGACGATAAACGCCCAGGCAAAGAATGCTACGCCGAGTATCGCCCACAGGCGCAGACCCCAGGCGTCGCCGATGATACGCTCAAGAAGGAACACCGGCAGCGCGAGGATGACAAAACCAAATGCGGTTTTCACCGTCTCCATCCACGGGCCGCTCTTCGGCAGAAGTCGATTGCCGAAAACCGTGACCAGAATCAGCGGCAGGCCCATGCCGAGCGCGTAGAGGTACAGCGTACCCCCGCCGAGCCACATGTTACCGCTCTGGGCGATGTACAGCAGGATAGCGCTCAGCGGTGCGGTAGTGCAGGGAGAGCAAATCAGCCCGGCAATGGCACCCATCGCGAACACGCCGCCTGCCGAGCCGCCCTGCTGACGGTTGCTCATCAGCGTTAAGCGCGTTTGCAGCGAAGAGGGCAGCTGTAGCGTGAACAGGCCAAACATTGACAGCGCCAACAGGATAAACACCGCTGACAGGCCAATGAGAACATAAGGGTGCTGGAGTGCCGCCTGGAACTGTAACCCGGCAGCGGCAACCACAAGGCCAAGGGCTGTGTAGGTTAGCGCCATTCCTTGCACGTATATAAAAGCCAGCAGCAGGGCGCGGGCAGTAGAAAGACGCTGTTTGCCGCCCAGCACGATGCCAGAGATGAGCGGATACATCGGCAACACGCACGGCGTAAAGGCAATGCCGATACCAATCAGTAACGCCCACAGCGCTGAGAACGGAAGGTCAGCGCGGTCGTTGGTTTTCTCAACCGCAGGGACCGGCGTTACAGCAGCAGACGCTTTCACTTCGCTGAGCGGCACGACTTTCGTTTCCGGTGGATAGCAGAATCCCGCGTCCGCGCATCCCTGATAGGTCACCGTCAGCGTCGCGCCTTTATCCGCCTGATTCACCGTCACGGGCACGCTTAAGCGCTGGCGGTAGATTTCACTCTTACCGTAGAACTCGTCCTCGTGCCACTCGCCAGCGGGCAATTGTAATGCGGCCACGTTTGCCTGGGCAGGGGTAATACTCACCTGCTTGCGATAGAGGTAATAGCCCTCTTTCACCTGCCAGGTGAGCGTCAGATCGTGCTGGTTCTGCTGAAAATCGAAAACAAACGCCTGGTCGGCAGGAATAAAGTTCGAACTGCCGGGCGCGTCAAACAACCCGGCAAAAGCTGACGTGCTGCACAGCAGCAGGATCAGCGTAAGGAAGCGTTGAGCCATGAGAGATAGTCGTTATCGCCATGAACCACTGGCAATACCAGCAGCTCCGGGGTTTGGTAAGGATGATGAGATTTGAGGCAGTCCAGGAGAGCCTGCTGATTCGCCAGATTGGTTTTGAGCAACATCTGGACTTCGTACTCTTGCTCCAGCTTGCCTTCCCAGTAATAAAGGGAGGTGGCACCAGGGAGGAGCGTCACGCAGGCAGCCAGTTTTTCGGCCAGCACTTTGGCGGCGAGATCCTGGGCAGAGGCTTCATCAGGGGCGGTACACAGTACGACAACAGCATCAGGCGTGTTCACAAGTCGACCTCCTCATCACGAAAGGCTTCACTATATCACGCAAGGCGGTTGGTCATTAATGAAACGGGCCGCAGAGCGGCCCGATTTTAACTATTTTTACAACCACTCACCGTTTACAGCACCACGCCGCCAATGATAAAGCCGAGGATCACGCAAAGTGAAATGGCGACCACGCCCGGGATCAGGAACGCGTGGTTAAACACATACTTACCGATACGGGTTGAGCCGGTGTCGTCCATCTCCACCGCCGCCAGCAGGGTTGGGTAGGTTGGCAGAACGAACAGGGCAGAAACCGCCGCGAAAGAGGCAATCGCCGTCAGTGGCGTCACGCCCAGCATCAGTGCCGCAGGCATCAGCGCTTTGGTGGTCGCCGCCTGGGAGTAAAGCAGGGTAGCGGCAAAGAACAGCACCACCGCCAGCAGCCACGGGTAGTTGTGGAGCAGATCGCCAGCGACGGTCTGAATGTCGCTGATGTGCGCTTTCACGAAGGTATCACCGAGCCACGCCACGCCCAGTACGCATACGCAGGCGCTCATACCGGATTTAAAGGTGCTGGCGTTCAGCACTTCGCTGGTGTCGATTTTACAGGTGATGCTAATCAGCGTCGCGATGGTCAGCATAAACACTACAATCGCTTCGTTACGCGGCAGGACAGGGTTCTGGATCAGGCCCACGGTGTCGCTGATGGCGGTCGCGTAGAACATCACCGCGACAATACCGATCAGGAACAGCAGCACGGAGCGCTTTGCGTGCGGCTTCAGCTCGAAGACCTGGCTGCCGCGCAGCCTCACTTCACCCTTGGCGAGGCGTTCCTGGTACACCGGATCGTCTTTCAGTTCGGCGCCGAGGAAGTTACACAGCACGGCAGTGATCATCACCGCGATCAGCGTCACCGGGATACAGATCGCCAGCAGCGTCAGGTAGCTCACGCCCATCGGCTCCAGAATACCGGCGAAGAAGACCACCGCAGCGGAAATCGGCGAGGCGGTAATCGCAATCTGTGACGCGACGACGGCAATTGAGAGCGGACGAGATGGACGGATACCCTGCTCTTTCGCCACTTCGGTAATCACCGGCAGCGTAGAGAAGGCGGTGTGGCCCGTACCGGCGAGAATGGTCATAAACCAGGTCACCAGCGGGGCAAGGAAGGTAATGTATTTTGGATGGCGGCGCAGCATACGCTCCGCCAGGCTTACCAGGTAGTCCATACCGCCTGCCACCTGCATGGCGGCGATAGCGGCAATAACTGCCATGATGATTTCGATAACGTCGAACGGGATTGAGCCGGGTTTAATCTGAAAGATAAGGGTAAGAACGAGCACCCCGAGACCGCCGGCAAAACCAATGCCGATACCCCCGAGTCTTGCTCCCAAATAAATCGCCAACAAGACGATGACGAGTTCTGCTCCAAACATAAGGACCTGCCTTGCTTATTAACAAGTTGATATTGAATTGTTGTATTTAGGTAACGCCTAAAAAGAAAAAAGGCACGTCACAAGTGACGTGCCTTAAGAAGCCTAGCCAGAACGGTTACTGTTCGCTTTCATCGGTATATCGTTTCGCTTTATATGCCGGGTGCATCAGGTTCTGGGCCGAGAAGATATCGTCCAGCTCAGCTTCGGTCAACAGCCCGCGCTCCAGCACCACTTCACGTACGCTCTTACCGGTTTCGGCGCAAATCTTACCGACGATATCACCGTTGTGGTGACCGATGAACGGGTTGAGGTAGGTGACGATCCCGATGGAGTTATAGACATAACCCTCACAGACTTCTTTATTCGCCGTGATGCCGTTAATGCATTTTTCCAGCAGGTTGTAGCAGGCGTTGGTCAGAATGTGGATGGATTCAAACATCGCCTGGCCAATCACTGGCTCCATCACGTTCAGCTGCAGCTGACCCGCTTCAGAGGCCATGGTCACGGTTGTATCGTTACCGATGACTTTGAAGCAAACCTGGTTCACCACTTCTGGCACTACCGGGTTCACCTTGGCTGGCATGATGGATGAACCGGCCTGCAGCTCTGGCAGGTTGATTTCATTCAGGCCAGCGCGCGGACCGGAAGAGAGCAGGCGCAGGTCGTTACAGATTTTGGACAGTTTTACCGCCAGACGTTTCAGGGCGCTGTGTACCATGACGTAGGCGCCGCAGTCGGAGGTGGCTTCAATCAGGTCTTCTGCAGGCACAACCGGCAGGTTAGAGACTTCAGCCAGCTTCTGTACCGCCAGCTGCTGATAGCCATCCGGGGTGTTCAGACGCGTACCGATGGCGGTGGCGCCCAGGTTCACTTCCAGCAGCAGCTCGGAGGTGCGCAGCAGGTTTTTGGTCTCTTCGTTCAGCAGTACGTTAAACGCGTGGAATTCCTGGCCGAGCGTCATCGGCACCGCGTCCTGCAGCTGGGTACGACCCATTTTCAGGATGTCCTGGAACTCAACCGCTTTACGCTGGAAGCCATCACCCAGCTGGTTGATCGCATCCACCAGTTTCACCACAGAGGCATACACCGCGATACGGAAGCCGGTAGGGTAGGCGTCGTTGGTAGACTGGCATTTGTTTACGTGGTCGTTCGGGTTCAGGTACTGGTATTCACCTTTCTGGTGACCCATCAGCTCCAGGCCAATGTTTGCCAGTACTTCGTTGGTATTCATGTTGACGGAGGTGCCCGCGCCGCCCTGATAGACGTCAACCGGGAACTGGTCCATGCATTTGCCGTTGTTCAGCACTTCATCGCAGGCTGCGATAATCGCATTTGCCGCGCTTTTGGGAATGGTTTGCAGCTCTTTGTTAGCCAGTGCTGCGGCTTTCTTCACCATCACCATGCCACGGACAAACTCAGGGATGTCGCTGATTTTGCTGTTGCTGATGTAGAAGTTTTCAATCGCTCTCAGAGTGTGGACACCGTAGTAGGCATCCGCTGGAACTTCCCTGGTACCCAACAAGTCTTCTTCGATACGAATGTTGTTTAACATGTGAACCTTCTTTTCAAGCTGCCGATGGATTGTACTAAACACACAGTATTTATGTGGTTTTGAATATTTTCTGGCCGACGATTATTCCCTCAATCAGCCAGATGTTCGAGATCATATGCTGATGATAGCGAATTGCCGTAAGCTGGATCACTTATTATCGAGCCGATTCCATGATAATTATTAATCTGTGAAATGGGTCACCGCTTTATAATTTCCAAAAAAAATATCCGTGCAAACTGATTGAATTTTCGCTAACCGTCACCATTTCATACAAACGCGCGTCGCGAACACATTCAGACAGGGGCCCGATGGCCTCTGCCACACAGGAGATGCCAGTGCGCTGGATACCGTTTATTGCTTTCTTTCTCTATGTTTACATTGAGATTTCCATTTTCATCCAGGTTGCCCATGTGCTGGGCGTCCTGCTGACGCTGATTCTGGTGATTTTCACCTCCGTCATCGGCATGTCGCTGGTGCGTAATCAGGGTTTCAAAAATTTCCTGATAATGCAGCAGAAGATGGCCGCAGGGGAAAGCCCGGCGGAAGAGATGATCAAAAGCGTGTCGTTGATTATTGCGGGGCTGCTGCTGATCCTGCCGGGGTTCTTCACTGACTTCCTCGGCCTTCTGCTGCTTCTGCCGCCGGTGCAAAAACACCTGACCATGAAGCTGCTGCCGCATCTGCGCTTTAGCCGTATGCCGGGGGGCGGATTCAGCACCGGGCCGGGCGATACCTTTGAAGGGGAGTATCAGCGTAAGGATGAACAGCACGACCGTTTAGACCATAAAGACGATCGGTGATTTTGTTGCCCGGTGGCGCTTCGCCTACCGGGCTTCCGGTAGCGCACCGCGCTTCGGCAAAAACACCCACAGCCCTGCCAGCATGACAATCGCGTACAGACTCTTCCATCCCACCATCGCCAGCAACAGCAGGCAAAGCAAACCCCCGACGACCGCCAGAGCTTTATAGCGACCTTTCAGCAAACGACATCCCGCCAGCATGCACAGCAGGTAGATCATGATGAAAATGCCGTTGGCGTAAACGATCAGTGCGTCAAGATTGATCTTCAGTGCGTAAATACACAGTGTGCTCACCACGCAGCAGCCCAGTACGGCATTCAGGGCATTCAGCGGAAGCTGGCGTTTAGACAGGCGCGAGAGGCGATTCTCTGGTTTGTCGAGCGCCTGCGACCACACCAGCCGGGCAAAGCTCTGGATATAAATATTCAGGCTGGCAAAACAGGCGAGATAGCCGATGACGCAGGCGATCCATAGCGCCTTCACGCCGAACAGTTCCACCACGATACCCGGCAGCGATGCCGCGGCGGCGAGATCCGCTCCGAACGCGTGGAAGTGTAAGACCAGCACGGTACACGCCCAATAGACCGTACCTGCCAGCAGCAGGCCTATCATCAGCGCGCGGGGGAAATCGCGTTCAGGCTGCTTAAATTCAGAGGCCAGATGGGCAAAGGCTTCCAGGCCGACAAAACACCAGAACATGACGGAGAGCGCGGCGAAAAGCTGGGAATGATCGACGTCGGTCAGCGGCGGGAAGGGAATTTCCTTTATTGTGATATCGCCCGCCCACCAGATTGCGACAACGAGCGCGACAATCAGCACCGCAACCAGCGTCTGCAGGTTGGCGCTGGAGCTGGCGCCGCGAGAGCCCACCCACCAGACGAACGCCAGCGTACCCAGCTCGGCCAGCAATAACTGCTCGATATGCCAGCCAAACAGCGCCTGACCAAAGCCGGTCGCAATATGCAACGCCGCAGGAAGGCCAACCGGAATGACGGAGAGAAACAGCCAGCCGGTGACACGCTGCAGCCGCGGGCCAAAGGCCAGTCCGACAAAGTGCGCCACGCCGCCCGCGCTGGGGAAATGCCGCCCCAGGATGGCAAACACAATGGCTATCGGGAAAACCAATACAATCAGCGCCGGCCACGCCCACAGGCTGTTATTTCCAGCCACCAGCGCCGCCAGTGCGGGTACGGCAAACACGCCTGTACCTAACAAGGAGGTTGAGAGCAGTCCGACGCCCTGCGCCAGCCCCAGCTCCTGCTTGAGTCCACTCATTGACATCGCCCTGCCAGTACCAAAAGAGAGGCGATGGTAACACTTTCGCAAATTTTTTTTTCGACTCCCCCTTGAAGGGGGAAAAAGCTATCCCCATCTCTCAGGGCACTAGTCGGAAAACCGCATGCGGGCCGGCGTCATCCATAACTGATAATGACTTTCTCAAAGGAGAGCTATCAATGAGTATTCGTCCGTTACATGATCGTGTGATCGTCAAACGTAAAGAAGTTGAAACCAAGTCTGCTGGCGGCATCGTTCTGACCGGTTCTGCAGCAGCCAAATCAACGCGTGGCGAAATCATCGCTGTCGGTAAGGGCCGCATCCTGGAAAACGGAACTGTGCAGCCACTGGACGTTAAAGTTGGTGACATCGTAATTTTCAACGATGGCTACGGCGTGAAATCCGAGAAGATCGACAATGAAGAAGTGTTGATCATGTCCGAGAGCGACATTCTGGCAATTGTTGAAGCGTAATTTACGCACGAGAATTTGAGGAAATAAGAACATGGCAGCTAAAGACGTAAAATTCGGTAACGACGCTCGTGTAAAAATGCTCCGCGGCGTAAACGTACTGGCAGATGCAGTTAAAGTGACTCTGGGCCCGAAAGGCCGCAACGTAGTGCTGGATAAATCCTTCGGCGCGCCAACCATCACCAAAGATGGTGTTTCTGTAGCACGTGAAATTGAGCTGGAAGACAAGTTCGAAAACATGGGCGCGCAGATGGTGAAAGAAGTTGCCTCTAAAGCGAACGACGCTGCAGGTGACGGTACCACTACCGCGACCGTACTGGCGCAGGCAATCATCACCGAAGGTCTGAAAGCCGTTGCTGCGGGCATGAACCCAATGGATCTGAAACGTGGTATCGACAAAGCTGTCGCCTCCGCTGTTGAAGAGCTGAAAGCGCTGTCCGTACCGTGCTCTGACTCTAAAGCCATTGCTCAGGTTGGTACTATCTCCGCTAACTCCGACGAAACCGTAGGTAAACTGATCGCTGAAGCGATGGACAAAGTCGGTAAAGAAGGCGTGATCACCGTTGAAGACGGTACCGGTCTGGAAGACGAGCTGGACGTGGTTGAAGGTATGCAGTTCGACCGCGGTTACCTGTCCCCATACTTCATCAACAAGCCAGAGACTGGCGCTGTTGAACTGGAAAGCCCGTTCATCCTGCTGGCTGACAAGAAAATCTCCAACATCCGCGAAATGCTGCCAGTGCTGGAAGCCGTTGCGAAAGCAGGCAAACCTCTGGTTATCATCGCTGAAGACGTTGAAGGCGAAGCGCTGGCGACCCTGGTGGTTAACACCATGCGCGGCATCGTGAAAGTGGCTGCGGTTAAAGCACCTGGCTTCGGCGATCGCCGTAAAGCGATGCTGCAGGATATCGCTACCCTGACCGGCGGTACCGTGATCTCTGAAGAGATCGGTATGGAGCTGGAAAAAGCGACCCTGGAAGACCTGGGCCAGGCGAAACGCGTTGTGATCAACAAAGACACCACCACCATCATTGATGGCGTGGGTGAAGAAGCCGCTATTCAGGGCCGCGTGGGTCAGATCCGTAAGCAGATCGAAGAAGCGACTTCCGATTACGACCGTGAAAAACTGCAGGAGCGCGTAGCGAAACTGGCTGGCGGCGTTGCGGTAATCAAAGTCGGTGCAGCGACCGAAGTTGAAATGAAAGAGAAAAAAGCACGCGTTGACGATGCCCTGCACGCGACCCGTGCTGCGGTAGAAGAAGGCGTGGTTGCTGGTGGTGGTGTTGCGCTGGTGCGTGTTGCCGCTAAACTGGCAGGCCTGACCGCACAGAACGAAGATCAGAACGTGGGTATCAAAGTTGCGCTGCGCGCAATGGAAGCTCCTCTGCGTCAGATCGTTTCTAACGCCGGTGAAGAGCCATCTGTGGTTGCGAACAACGTGAAAGCGGGCGAAGGTAACTACGGTTACAACGCAGCAACTGAAGAATACGGCAACATGATCGACTTCGGTATCCTGGATCCAACGAAAGTGACCCGTTCTGCTCTGCAGTACGCGGCATCTGTCGCTGGCCTGATGATCACCACCGAGTGCATGGTCACCGATATGCCTAAAGGCGATGCACCAGACTTAGGTGCTGCTGGCATGGGCGGTATGGGCGGTATGGGCGGCATGATGTAATCGTGCGCTCTACGTCGTAGAATGTGAAAAACCCCCGGGCAGAAATGCTCGGGGGTTTTTCTTTTGGTCATCTTTTAGGTATAAGATTTACACACGGACAACTACTGTCCAGCTTATTGAAAACGAGGAATAACATGCGCGTAAAAGTCTGTGCAGGGATTGTAGGGGCAGCATTGCTGCTGGCGGGTTGTAGCTCCAGCAATGAGCTGTCGGCAGCGGGCCAGGGCGTTCGCTTTGTGGAAGATAAGCCTGGCAGTGAATGCCAGCTGTTAGGCACGGCAACCGGTGAGCAAAGTAACTGGATGTCAGGTCAGCATGGCGAAGAAGGTGGCTCGATGCGCGGTGCGGCGAATGCCCTGCGTAACCAGGCTGCGGCAATGGGAGGTAACGTGATTTACGGCGTGAGCAGCCCAACGCAGAGTATGCTGTCCAGCTTCGTGCCGACCGCCAGCCAGATGAACGGCCAGGTCTACAAGTGCCCGAACTGATTGCCTTTTTCCCTCTCCCTGTGGGAGAGGGTTAGGGTGCGGGGAAACTAGCGCTGCCGCAGCTGCAGATCCAGCGGCGTCTTGCTCGGCTCTCCGCCAATCTCGCGTGCCAGCTTCGGCACCATATAGCCTGAAACCAGCGTTAACAGTTCGCGCATAATCTGCCGGGCTTCTTCATCCGTCACCATGAAATGGGCCGCGCCCTGAACGCGATCCAGCACGTGCAGGTAATAGGGCATCACGCCCGCATCAAACAGGGCATTGCTCAGGTCGGCCAGCACGCGGGCGCTGTCATTGACGCCGCGCAGCAGCACGCTCTGGTTCAGCAGCGTCACGCCCGCTTTACGCAGACGCGCCATCGCCGCGCGAAAGTCATCGTCAATTTCATTCGCGTGGTTAATATGGTTCACCAGCAGCACCTGCAATCTTGACTGCTCCAGGCGTGACACCAGTCCGTCAGTGACACGTGCCGGAATGACAATCGGTAAACGGCTGTGAATACGCAGGCGCTTAACGTGCGGGATGGCTTCAAGCTGAGTCAACAGCCAGTCCAGCTCATGATCTTTTGCCATCAGCGGGTCACCGCCGGAAAAAATAATCTCATCCAGCTCCGGATGGGCGGCGATATAGTCCAGCGCGACCTGCCAGTTGCGTTTATTGCCCTGGTTTTCGGCATACGGGAAGTGCCGACGGAAGCAATAACGACAATTTACCGCGCAACCGCCTTTTACCAGCAGCAGGGCGCGGTTGAGATACTTGTGCAGTAAACCCGGCACCACGCTGTTCTGCTCTTCCAGCGGATCGGTGCTGTATCCCGGTGCGGTGACAAACTCATCCTGCGAAGTAAGCGTTTGTTTTAAAAGTGGATCGTCGGGGTTGCCTTTCTCCATCCGCGCCACAAATGCACGGGGAACGCGCAGGGCGAAAAGGCGTTTTGCCTCGCGGCCTGCAAGCAACTCTGGGTGCTGATCGAGGTCTAAAAGACGCAGCAATTCATCAGGACTGGTGATTACATCGGCAAGTTGCGATAACCAATCTTCTCTGGACGGGGTGTTTAGGGTTACAATATGCGCCATTTTGTGGCTTAGCTACCAGTTAACAAATTTAGAGGGCCTTATGGCAACGTACTATAGCAACGATTTTCGTGCTGGTCTTAAAATCATGATGGACGGCGAACCGTACGCGGTTGAAGCCAGCGAATTCGTTAAACCAGGTAAAGGCCAGGCATTCGCACGCGTTAAGCTGCGCCGTCTGCTGACCGGTACCCGTGTTGAGAAAACCTTCAAGTCTACTGACTCCGCTGAAGGCGCTGATGTTGTTGATATGAACCTGACCTATCTGTACAACGACGGTGAGTTCTATCATTTCATGAACAACTCCACTTTCGAACAGCTGTCTGCTGATGAGAAAGCGGTAGGTGATAGCGCTAAATGGCTGCTGGATCAGGCTGAGTGCATCGTGACCCTGTGGAACGGCCAGCCTATCGCTGTGACCCCACCAAACTTCGTAGAACTGGAAATCGTTGAAACCGATCCAGGTCTGAAAGGTGATACCGCAGGTACCGGCGGTAAACCAGCCAAACTGTCTACCGGCGCAGTGGTTAAAGTTCCACTGTTCGTACAGACTGGCGAAGTGATCAAAGTGGATACCCGCTCCGGCGAATACGTATCCCGCGTGAAGTAATTTACGTCATGATTGAAGGCGCAGCGCCCGCTGCGCCTGATTTTTGCAGGCAGGGATGATGAAACGTACCGTTAAAATTCTGCTTCTGTTAGCGCTTTCCAGTGCATTGCTTTCTGGCTGTAACACCACCCGTGGAATGGGACAAGATATCCAGGATCTCGGTCATATCATTTCTCACGCCGCCAGCTAAGTTCGTCTAATTTTCCTAAAAATGCTTCCTTTTCCGTCAACCGGCGGGATCTTGTCTATTCTTAAGTTGCTATACACAAAACAACTTTGGCTATAAAAGGAAGATATTATGGTTAAGAAGACAATTGCAGCGATCTTTTCAGTCCTGGTACTTTCTTCAGTGTTAACGGCCTGTAATACCACGCGTGGCGTCGGTCAGGATATTTCTGAAGGTGGTAGCGCAATCTCTGGTGCGGCAACTAAAGCTCAGCAGTAATTAACATACGGTACGAGACCAGCGGGTTTCGTACCGTCAGCTTTCTGATTCCTGCAGGGATAAGAACGGAGAAAAACGCGTATCCATATGCAGTTTCATGCGGATATTGCGTTTGTAGGTATAGACCGTTTTTCCATTGATACTCAGGTGAGCGGCAATTTTTTGATTGCTTGCCCCGTCCATCCACAATGTCAGCACTTTCTCTTCCTGCCGGGTCAGCAAGGGGGCGGCTGCCGTTGGCCTTTCAGCGCTGGCGCGCGAGTTTAATGCGTCGTTGATAGTCGTTGCCACTTCTTCGAGACTGGCGTTTTTCAACAGCGACGACCACACCGGGAACTGTCCGAGCCAGTCGGTCATACCGCGGTCCTCTCCCGATTGCAGCATAATAAACGGTAATCGTTCACTGGCGTTAAGCAAGGACGAGAGCTGCTGAAAATGATGAATATCCTGCCTGAAGCCGTACAGGTCGGCGATGACCAGCGTGGGTTTCCATTGCAGAATGTGCTCCCTGGCAAGGAACAGATTATTTAGCCCGGTCACAACGTAGTGTCCCGGGAACAAACCGGAATGATTGAGCCATGCTTCAAACCCCGTGCGGGTGAAGTGACAACGGTCAATCAAAAGAATTTTGAACATATTTTATTCGCAGTCGGCTAGTGGTTTGGCTTCCTGCCATCAGAAAGCACATCATCATAGAGAAGTCGGATGAGTGCTAAATGCCGGAACTACGCGCCATACTGCGGCTATTTCTTGCCTTAACGTGTTCAGCAAAAAATGATTGAAAAAAAATAGCACGCTAACCACAATATGGGGCGTAATCTCTGCCTTACGGGACGACCCGTAAGCGTTTCTTTCACCGGGGACGGCCCCAACTTGAATTAAGTTAAGGAGCCTGAAATGTCCTGGATCATTCTTTTTATTGCTGGCCTGCTCGAAGTGGTATGGGCAATTGGTCTCAAGTACACCCACGGATTTACCCGCCTGACGCCCAGCGTCATAACCGTCACCGCAATGATCGTGAGTATTGTCCTGTTATCCTGGGCGATGCGCTCGCTGCCTGTGGGAACGGCTTATGCCGTCTGGACGGGTATTGGTGCGGTGGGGGCCGCCATCACCGGCATTCTGCTGCTGGGAGAGTCAGCGAGTCTGGCGCGTATCGCCAGCCTCGCCTTGATTGTGGCCGGCATCGTTGGGCTGAAGCTCAGCACCCATTAATGGGGCTGTTTTACCCAGATGAGCTTTGACACATCAAACCCTTGCCGGGTCGCGACGTCCAGCATTTGCTGTTTCATTTCTGACGAAATAGTTGGCGTGCGGGAAAGTATCCACAAATAGTCGCGATCCGGCCCGCAGACCAGCGCGTGACGGTACTCTCTGTCGAGCGCGATCACGTTATAGCCGCCATAAAACGGGCCGAAGAAAGAGACTTTGAGCGCGGCCCGTCGCGGGTCGCCCGTGAAGTATGCTTTCCCAATCGACTGCTGCCACATCTCCCGATCGGGATTATAGCCCCGGTTGATCACCTGAATACCGCCATCATCCATCGGGCTGTAATTCGCAGTGACCTTCTCTAAGCCCTGCTCAAACCGATGGTCGAGGCGCGCGATTTCATACCATGTTCCAAGGAAGCGTTGTGCATCAAAAGGCGAGACGACGGTAACGCCTGGAGGTGGGGTAGGGGAACTGCAGGCAACCACTAAAAACGCGGCTGTCACCGCGGCGATAACAGGCAGAATGCGCATAGGAGTTTCCTTACTGTTTTTTGTTAAGTGTAGATGACGGCAAGGAAAATGTGGTTTTTGTGCGGTGTGTTTCGCCGGGTGGTCACCCCGTGAATTTTGTAGGCCGGGTTAGGCAAAGCCGGCACCCGGCAATGTTTTACTGCAGCGCGTCGAGGATACGGTATGCCGCCTCAACGCGTGCCGGGTTCGGATAGCTTTTATTCGCCAGCATCACAATGCCGAGCTGCTTTTCGGGAATAAATGCCACGTAGCTGCCAAACCCGCCGGTAGAGCCTGTTTTATGGACCCAGGATGCGTTGACCGGGGGCGCCGGTGGATTCACTTCTCTCGCAGGCAACGGTGCCAGCGCCACCTTATTGTCGCTACCTTCAACCACGGTTTTGGCATCGACCGGCCAGTTAAGCATTTCCCAGCCTAACCCCTGATACATGGCACCCACGCGCCAGTAGCGAGACTGCGCCAGGGTAATGCCTTTCCTGAGTGAACTATCCTGAAGCGAGTCCGGCTTCATGTTGACCATCACCCAGTTTGCCATATCCTGCACGTTGGTTTTTACGCCATAGGCTTCAGCGTCCAGCATGCCTGGCGAAACGTGTACCGCTTTACCGTCGCGGTATCCCCAGGCGTAATGCGGCTCTTCCGCTTTCGGAACGTTAATCCAGGTATGGTCCAGCTTGAGCGGCTTAAAGACCCGCGTCGTTATGGCCTGCTCATAGCTCATGCCGGAAGGTTTGACCGCCAGCGCGCCAAAAAGACCGATGCTGGCGTTGGCATAAAGACGCGTGGTGCCCGGCTTCCACTGCGGCTGCCAGTTTTGATAAAAGCGCAGCAGAGAGGCGTTATCCGTGACCTCATCCGGTACCTGTAACGGCAAACCTCCTGCGGTATAGGTTGCCAGATCCAGCATGCGGATCCCCTGCCACTGCTTGCCTGTCAGCTCAGGCCAGTATTTTGTCACCGGATCGCCCAGCGATATTTCACCCCGAGCAATGGCATCGCCGCCCAGCACGCCGGTGAAGGTTTTACTTATAGAACCCAGCTCGAATAAGGTTTGTGGGGTGACAGGTTTGTTCGCCGCAACATCGGCTTTACCGAAGGTAAAGTAGTGCGGCTGACCCTGATAAATCACCGCCACCGCCATACCCGGAATGGCCTGCGCTTTCATCAGCGGCGTAACGGTACGTTCCACCACCTCAGCCAGCTGTTTTTCTGACATCGGGGCAGCCAATACCGAGCAGGAGGTGCTGAGCAGCAGGGCGCAGCAAAGGGATTTAGTCATCATCAGTTATCTTCCGTAATAGCAGTTCAAGGGAGTGTCCGGGCCCGTCAGACCGCTGTAGTCTGTTGGATTTGACTATGGCTGACAAACGGTTAAATTTAGCATTAGCTGTTAATTTTTCTAACGGACGAGACCATGACGCGCAGCTATCTCCCTCTTAATTCCCTGCGGGCGTTTGAAGCAGCCGCCAGGCATCTCAGTTTTACGCATGCCGCTATCGAGCTGAACGTCACCCATTCCGCGATTAGCCAGCACGTAAAGGCGCTGGAGCAGCACCTTAATTGCCAGCTGTTTGTCCGCGTTTCGCGTGGCCTGATGTTGACCACCGAAGGCGAGAATTTGCTGCCGGTGCTGAATGACTCGTTCGATCGCATCGCCGGAATGCTGGATCGTTTTGCCAGCCAGCGCGCTCAGGAGAAGCTTAAAATAGGTGTGGTAGGGACTTTTGCCACGGGAGTTTTATTCTCGCTGCTTGCGGACTTTCGCCGCTGCTATCCGCATATTGATCTTCAGCTTTCCACCCATAACAATCGCGTCGACCCGGCGGCTGAAGGGCTTGATTACGCCATTCGCTACGGTGGCGGCGCGTGGCATGGAACCGATGCTGAATTCCTTTGCCCTGCGCCGCTGTCTGCGCTCTGTACACCCGACATTGCCTCCTGTCTAAAAAGCCCGGCAGATATCCTGAAGTTTACCCTGCTGCGCTCCTACCGGCGCGACGAGTGGGCTGCGTGGATGCAGGCAGCGGGTGAACATCCTCCCTCACCGACGCACCGGGTGATGGTGTTTGATTCGTCCGTGACCATGCTGGAAGCCGCGCAGGCAGGCACAGGGATTGCCATTGCGCCTGTCGACATGTTTACCCATTTACTCAGCAGCGAACGCATCGTGCAGCCGTTTGCAACGCAGATTGACCTCGGCAGCTACTGGCTGACAAGACTACAGTCACGGACAGAAACGCCCGCAATGCGCGAGTTTGCCCAGTGGCTGGTGGGGAAGATGCAGAAATAAAAGGCCCGCCGGATGGCGGGCCAGAAGCGTCAGATGGTGACCACGGCAATCAGCGTCACCACGGTCAGGATGGTCGCCAGACCGTAGAACACCCATTTACCGCTCGGTACATGGATTTTCAGGTCATGCATCGCATGGTGAATACGGTGCAGACCACACCACAGCGGCAGGACGATCATCAGGAAGATGAACACGCGGCCGATAAAGCTGCTCGCGAACGCCAGCACGCGCTCGTAGCTCAGCGCATCGCCCGGGAACAGCCCCAGCGGCAGCATAATGCCGACCAGCAGGATGATGACGGGGGCGATGATGGCACTCCACATGCCGCCTGCGCCAAACAGGCCCCAGAAGACCGGCTCGTCAGAACGTTTTGGATTTGGATTGATCACAGGTGTCTCCTTACCAGAACAGTGCGACAAACAGAATGACCACAGTGACCAGAATCGTCACTGCCCAGAGCCCTTTAATCACCGGCTCTGGCCCCATTTTCTCGTCTTTTATGATGATGTTCGCCGCTTTTGGCGCCAGCTCAAACCAGGTCTTGGTATGAAGCAGCGCGGCCGCGAGCACGATCAGGTTCAGAACCACAATGATCGGGTTTTGCAGGAACCCGACAAAGCTGGCCCAGGCTTCCGGGCCATGCTTGAGGGCAAAAACGCCGTACATCAGCTCAAGGCTGAACCAGACCGCCGGTACCGCCGTGCCTTCACGCAGCATGTAGAAGCGATAAAACGGCAGGTTTTTCCACCAGGTGGACGGCACAGGCCGCACATAGGCTTTGCGTTTAGTCGTCATCATGCACTCCTTAGCGTGGTTTCAGGGTTGCGATAAGAAAGTCTTTCGAGCTTTCCACTTTACCCTGCTGAATTGCGGCGGCCGGGTCGACGTGCTTCGGACACACTTCGGAGCAGTAACCCACAAAGGTACAGCTCCAGACGCCGTTCTGGCTGTTAAGCTGCGCCATACGTTCTTTTTTACCGTGGTCGCGGCTGTCTTCGTTATAGCGGTGCGCCAGGGTAATGGCGGCCGGGCCGATGAATTCCTTGTTCAGGCCAAACTGTGGACAGGCTGCGTAGCACAGGCCGCAGTTGATGCAGCCGGAGAACTGATGATATTTCGCCATCTGAGCCGGCGTCTGGGTATTTGGCCCCTGATCCGGCGTGCGCGGATTACCGATGATGTACGGCTTAATGGCTTCCAGGCTTTCGATAAAGTGGGTCATATCGACCACCAGATCGCGTTCAATCGGGAAGTTGCCCAGCGCTTCGACCTTAATGCCTTTGGTGTACTCGCGCAGGAAGGTCTTACAGGCCAGCTTCGGCACCTTGTTGACCATCATGCCGCAGGAGCCGCAGATTGCCATGCGGCAGGACCAGCGGTAGCTCAGGTCTGGCGCCAGGTTATCTTTGATATAGCCGAGCGCATCCAGCAGGGAGGTTTGCTCGTCATAAGGGACTTCATAGAAAGCGCTGTGCGGTGCGGCGTCCACTTCCGGATTGTAGCGCACCACTTCAACCTTCATTTTTTGCATCTCAGCCATTCGCCTTCTCCTTCTTCTCGGCGGCTTCTGCTTCTGCACCGTACACGCGTTTAGCCGGCGGCAGCGTGGTGATTTTCACGTCGCTGTAGTCCAGACGTGTGGTGCCATCTGCATCGCGCCAGGCGAGAGTGTGTTTCAGGAAATTGACGTCGTCACGTTCGGTACAGCCTTCGTCCAGACGCTGGTGGGCCCCACGCGACTCTTTACGCGCCAGCGCAGAGTGCGCCATACATTCCGCGACGTTCAGACCGTGGCCCAGCTCAATGGTGTAGAGCAGGTCGGTGTTGAATACGCTAGAGGTATCGGTGATGCGTACGCGCTTGAAGCGCTCCTGCAGTTCCGCCAGCTTATCGACGGTTTTTTGCATCAGCTCTGGTGTACGGTAAATACCGCAGCCTTCTTCCATCGACAGGCCCATCTCGTCGCGGATCTTCGACCAGTTCTCGTTACCCTCCTGGTTCACCAGATCTTTCAGGCGTTTTTCAACGTCTGCGACCTGCGCATCCAGCGCGGCACCGTTGGCTTCGCCTGCGGTAGCTGCCCGCTCCATCGCGCGCTCGCCCGCCATGCGGCCAAAGACGACCAGCTCTGCCAGCGAGTTAGACCCCAGACGGTTGGCGCCGTGCAGACCCACGGAGGAACACTCGCCGACGGCGAACAGGCCTTTAATACGGGTTTCGCACTGCTGGTCGGTTTCGATCCCGCCCATGGTGTAGTGCGCGGTTGGACGCACCGGAATCGGCTCTTTCACCGGGTCGACGCCGACGTAAGCTTTCGCCAGCTCGCAGATGAACGGCAGACGTTCCAGCAGTTTCTTCTCGCCAAGGTGACGCAGGTCGAGATAGACCACATCGCCGCGCGGCGTGGAGATGGTGTTGCCTTTGCGCCACTCGTGCCAGAAGGCCTGAGAGACTTTGTCACGCGGGCCGAGTTCCATGTATTTGTTCTTCGGCTCGCCGAGCGGGGTTTCCGGGCCCATGCCGTAATCCTGCAGATAGCGGTAGCCGTTTTTATTGACCAGAATACCGCCTTCACCGCGGCAGCCTTCCGTCATCAGAATGCCGGAGCCCGGCAGGCCGGTTGGGTGATACTGGACGAACTCCATATCGCGCAGCGGTACGCCGTGACCGAGCGCCATGCCCATGCCGTCACCGGTGACGATGCCGCCGTTGGTGTTATAACGATAAACGCGACCCGCACCGCCCGTCGCCATCACTACCGCGTTGGCGCGGATCTGGACAAGCGTGCCTTCCATCATATTCATCGCCACCAGGCCACGCGCCTGTCCGTCATCAACCAGAATGTCGAGGACGAAATGTTCATCGAAGCGCTGAATTTGTGGGAACTGAAGGGAGGTCTGGAACAGGGTGTGCAGCATGTGGAAGCCGGTTTTATCGGCGGCGAACCAGGTGCGTTCAATCTTCATACCGCCAAAGCGGCGAACGTTGACGCTGCCGTCCGGGCGGCGGCTCCACGGACATCCCCACTGTTCAAGCTGGGTCATTTCCGTGGGACAATGATGCACAAAGTAGTCAACGACATCCTGCTCGCAAAGCCAGTCGCCCCCTGCAACCGTGTCGTGGAAATGGTATTCAAAGCTGTCATGATCCTGCGCAACGGCGGCGGATCCTCCTTCTGCTGCCACTGTGTGACTACGCATTGGATAGACTTTTGAAATCAATGCGATTTTAGCGTTGGGATTAGCTTGTGCTGCAGCAATCGCAGCACGTAATCCAGCCCCGCCAGCGCCTATTACGGCAAGATCGGCTTGAAAAGTTTGCACGACATTCCTCCAGATTTTTGTTATTTCGCAACGCGACAAACTAAAGGTAGTTCACCCGTCCAAAAGGACGATTGCGAAAGCGTTTCCACTGCTCCTTTATGGGTAAAACAGTATAACCGTGTAGATGTCAGGGAAATTTGACGTGTTCGATTTTTTTGCTGTTCTGTACGGCGATTTATCATGAAGATTGATGAAATACGTCACGAAAAAGTTCACCTAAATGAAATGCGCTTTTTTACTGCGCAAAATTTGTCTCTGCCCCTGCTAACGAGTAGACTTCGTGCCCTTGTCTGAAATCGGAGAACAACTCATGAGCGAAACGGCCACCTGGCAGCCGAGCGCATCCATCCCTAATCTGTTAAAACGCGCTGCAATTATGGCGGAGATCCGCCGTTTCTTTGCCGACCGCGGAGTCCTGGAGGTGGAAACGCCGTGCATGAGTCAGGCAACGGTAACGGATATTCATCTGGTGCCGTTTGAAACCCGTTTTGTTGGCCCCGGCCACTCTCAGGGCATGAATTTGTATCTGATGACCAGCCCGGAATACCACATGAAACGCCTGCTGGCGGCGGGGTGTGGCCCGGTGTATCAGCTGTGCCGCAGCTTCCGTAATGAAGAGATGGGGCGTCACCACAACCCGGAATTCACCATGCTGGAGTGGTACCGCCCGCATTATGATATGTACCGCCTGATGAATGAGGTGGACGATCTGCTCCAGCAGGTGCTGGACTGCTCGGAAGCCGAAACGCTCTCCTATCAGCAGGCTTTCCAGCGCCATCTGGAAATCGATCCGCTGTCGGCGGACAAAACCCAGCTGCGCGAAGTGGCGGCAAAACTGGATCTGAGCAACGTGGCGGATACCGAAGAGGATCGCGACACGCTGCTGCAGCTGCTGTTTACCTTCGGTGTAGAACCGCAGATTGGCAAAGACCGTCCGACCTTTGTCTACCACTTCCCGGCAAGCCAGGCGTCACTGGCGCAGATCAGTACCGAAGATCATCGTGTCGCAGAGCGTTTTGAGGTCTATTACAAAGGCATCGAACTGGCGAACGGCTTCCACGAACTGACGGATGCCCGCGAGCAGCAGCAGCGCTTCGAGCAGGATAACCGCAAGCGCGCCGCGCGCGGTCTGCCGCAGCAGCCTATTGATGTGAATTTGCTTGAAGCATTAAAAGCAGGTCTGCCGGATTGCTCCGGCGTGGCGCTGGGTGTTGACCGTCTGGTGATGCTGGCCCTGGGCGCAGAGCAGCTTGGCGATGTGATTGCGTTTACCGTAGATCGCGCCTGACGGCAGTTTACCCTCTCCCGCGGGAGAGGGTTGCCCCGCTTACCTTACAAACTTCCCGCCGGGCGCGTACGCGCCGCTGACGTCAGCGTTCTTCCCGTTTTACGCCCGTCCAGGCTTTCGAGACGCATCTGGAACGGTGGGAACGGCATATCAATACCGTGCTCGCGGAAGCCCGCCAGAATCAGCTGGTGGATCTCATGGCGCAGCGGCATACGGTGTCCCATTTCGGCGGCGTAGATGCGCAGCTCGAAAATCTGGATCCCCTGCTGTAAATCCACAAGGAATACTTCCGGCGCCGGGTTGTCGATTACCAGCGAACAGCGCTCAGCCGCAGTGTAGAGGATCTGGGTGACCTCTTCGCTGTTGGCGTCCGACGGCGCCGGTACCGTCAGCACCACGCGGGTAACGGAGTCTGACAGCGACCAGTTGATGAACTGCTCGGTAATAAACGCCTTGTTTGGCACGATGATCTCTTTGCGATCCCAGTCGCTGATCGTCGTCGCGCGGGTGTTGATCTTCGTGATGCTGCCGGTCAAATCGCGGATCGTTACGGTATCGCCAATACGGATCGGTTTTTCGAACAGAATGATCAGGCCAGAGATGAAGTTGGCGAAGATCTCCTGTAAACCAAAACCTAACCCTACACCAAGGGCCGCCACCAGCCACTGCAGCTTCGACCACTCAATACCGATCATCGAGAAGCCAACCAGCCCGCCAAACAGCATGATCAGATATTTGGTAATGGTCGTAATCGCATAGCCCGTCCCCGGCGTTAAATCCAGATGCTGCAGCAGCGCCAGCTCCAGCAGCGCCGGGAAGTTGCGTACCAGCTGCGTGGTGATGATCAGCACCAGAATGGCAATCAGCACCGCCCCTAAGGTAATCGGCTCCAGGCTTTCAACACCCTGCACCGTAGACGTCACGTCCCAGAGAGAGATGTTCTCCAGGAAGCCGAATGCGGAGTGGATCTCTGACCACAGGAAGATGACCGAGAGGAGGGCAATCAGCATCAGTATGGAACGAACCAGGCGCAGGGACTGGGTACTGATGGCATCCAGATCCAGCTCGACTTCGTCCGCTTCCGTTGTGCCTTCCGTACTGTTGACGTGGTTTGGCTCTTCTTCACCACGCGCGCGCTGGGCGAGGATCTCCGCCCGGCGATGCTTGGCACGATCGAAGGCCAGACGGCGGCGCTGGATCAGCATCCAGCGGCGGATCACGTGGTACACCACCAGCAGCAGGAACCAGATGGCCACCGAGGTTTCCAGCCGCGCCAGCAGCGCCTGCGCGGTTGCCAGATAGCCCACCGCGGCTGCCAGCATCGCAAACAGCGGCGCGCTAAGCAGCAGGTTCCAGAGCAGCCGGTTGAACATGTTTTCGCCGCTGCCGGATTTATCGAGATAGAGCGGAATACCCGCGCGTTTCAGGCTGAGCGTGACGATGGCCAGCGCCCCGCATATCAGCATAAAGCAGAGGCGGCCCAGCGAGCCTGAGAATTCCCGGTCGTTGAGATTATCGAACATGATCAGCGCCATAATCAGCGGCACAATCAGCCCGATGCTCATCAGGTAGTAACGCATGGCGCGCGCAACGCGATTACGCGGCCAGCCAAAGTGGGTGATAAACAGGCCATTGGGGCGCGCGAAGGTGGCGCAAATCATGACCACCCACAGCAGCGGCACCGTGGCGGTGACGCCATCGCCAATCGCGACCGCGAGCGGATAGGGCCAGGCTTCCCGCAGGCCATACCCCAGCGTCATCCACAGCACCGGCAGCGGAGAGGCGACAAGAATCGACCAGAATACGGTGCGCAACGTCAGCCAGAAGTGATCCTGGGTGACTTTCCCGACCCGGGAGCTGGAACGCTCCAGGAAGCGGGTGAAATGTCTGCGCGAGTAAATGCTGAAGCCCACCAGAATCAACGCCCCCAGCAGCGGGAAAATGGTTTCTTTGCTGGTAAACATCATCACGCTGGCCTGTCCCAGCTGGCTGACGGTGTCCAGCGAAATCAGGCGGCGCAGGTCCTGGACAATCTCAATCGGCCACGAGAAGGTCATCGGACGCACGTCGGACGTCCAGAAGAGATAACGGTGCGTAGCCTCGTTCACCTCTTTCAGCGCATCTTCCAGCTGGCTATTGGAGACTTTTAGCTTGGTCAGCTCCAGAATCAGCGTATCCCCGCCCTGGAGCAGGGAGTTCAGCAGCTCACGCTGGGTACGCAGCTGGGCTTCCAGAATGCGGTTTTGCTCGCTGGTCAGGGGCTGGCCGTCAGCCTGACGGATCTGGCGGATTTGCGGCTGTTTATTGAGAAGATCTTCAAAGTGCAGTCGCTGAACGCGCAGCTGGGCCATCTCGGTATCCAGCTGTTGCGGCTTCGGCATTTCAGGCAGGCGCGCGACTTGGGCGCGCAACGCTTCGCCCAGCAGGTTTGATGACCCGAGCCACTGGGACTGCTCGCGCAGGGTGTTGAGCGCCTGGCGAACCTGCAGGGTTTGATTGGTGGCCTGACGCTGCTGCGAGGCAACCAGATCCATGCGCTGCGCCTGCTGATTCAGCGCGGCAGAAAGCTCGCGGTTGACCCTGAATTGTTCGTTGATACCGGCAGGCAGGTTTTCGCTGTTTTCCGCCAGCAGTTCGGTGCTTTCAAGGGCACGCTCGGCTTCGCGCTGACGCTGGCTGTTAAGCTGATTGCGCAGGGCCTGGAGATACGCATCCAGCTGCTCGCTCTGCTTCTGAGCGAGTTCAGAGCGCATCCGCGACAGCTCCTGGCGGTTATTGGCGGAAAGCTGCGCCAGCTCCAGCTCATCGACAAGGGCCTTCAGGCGAGCCGATTCTGCCTGCAGGCCCAGATTTTGAGCCTGAGCCTGTGGCGTATTGCCGCTTTGCGTACCCACGCGACGCTCAACCTCATTAAGCTGGCGGCGGGCATCGGTTTGCTGCTGCGGAAGCTGGCTGAGGGAGTCGGCAATTTCACGCGCTCGCTCCTGCTCCTGCTGGGCAAGGCGGCTCTTTTCCAGAAGCTGGCTGCTGACCTGCAGGATCTCCTGGTTCAGGGCGTCGGAGGTCATGCCTGCTGGCACATCGCGCGGTTCGTCACGCAAATTATTGAGCTGCGCGCGTAGCGTCTGCGAGAGTTTGGGGAAATTGTCGATAACCTGCTGATACTGCTGAGCGCGCTCAAGAGAGCCTTTCCGCTCCTCAAGCGCGTTCAGGGCAGCCTGGAGCGACTCGACGGTCTCTGGCTGAGCGGGTTTAGCCGCTTTTGCCTGCTCCAGTTCCTGGGTTATCTGTTTGGCGTCGGGGGCTGTCGCTGCGTACGCCCCCATGCTGAGGCACCAGGCCATCAGTAGAACGATAATCGGGCGCACGTCAGCGATCCTTCTGTTGTTAGCCTTCGTCTTTTTTGTCGTCAACCAGCGGGCTGGCGTCGTGCTCGGCGTTGATTTCTTCCTGCGGTAGCGGCGCTGGTTCTGCATCCGGCGTCACGAAGGTTTCGGTAGAGACCGCCAGCGGCTGGCCCAGTTTGGTGACCGACAGGCTTTCGAGTTGTTCAGCCAGCTTCACTTTGCCCGGCGCAAACAGGTTGATTACGGTAGAGCCCAGCTTGAAGCGACCCATCTCCTGACCTTTCAGCAGGGCCACCGAGCCTTCCGCTTCACCGGCAGGCCAGGTCCAGCGTTTGATCACGCCTTCGCGCGGTGGGGTGATGGTGCCGGCCCAGACGGTTTCGATGCTGCCTACGATGGTCGCACCGACCAGAATCTGTGCCATAGGGCCAAATTCAGTATCGAACAGACAGATGACGCGCTCGTTGCGGGCAAACAGGTTCGGCACGTTCTGCGCGGTCAGGTGGTTTACTGAGAACAGGTCTCCCGGGACGTAAATCATTTCACGCAGGATACCGTTACACGGCATGTGCACGCGATGGTAGTCGCGCGGTGAAAGATAGGTGGTGGCAAAGGTACCGTTGCGGAACAGATCCGCCATCAGGTAGTTACCCGCCAGCAGCGCTTCCAGACTGTAGTTATGGCCCTTCGCCTGCAGGATTTTGTCGTCTTCGATATTACCCAACTGGCTGATCACGCCGTCTGCCGGCATCACCAGGACGTTAGGGTCGGTGTTCAGCGGGCGCACTTCGTCACGCAGCGGGCGTACGAAGAACTCGTTGAAGGTGCGGTAGCTGGCGGTATCCGGCTTCTGCGCCTCTTTCATATCGACCTTGTAATATTTTACGAAAAGGTCGATGACCAGTTTGGTCAGCCAGCCCGCGCGTTTGCTTGCGCCCCAGCCCGCCAGGCGAGTGAGCCACAGTTTTGGCAGAATGTATTGAAGCGAAAGTTTAAATGCGTTTAACAAGGTAGCCTCCAGGCCATTGTTTTGTCGTTCCTGATCCGGCGTTAAGCCGCCGGAACCTGAAAAAAGGGGACGATTTTAGCGATGCTTAGCTTAGTTGTCAGTTATCAGAATCAGAAAAGTTTTTACGCGTTTTTACGTCTTCCATGCTCTCAAGAATGCGGTGGTAATTCTCGAAGCGGGTTTCCGCGATCTCGCCTTTCTCAACCGCTTCACGGATAGCGCAGCCTGGGTCGTTATCGTGCTTACAGTCGCGGTATTTACAGGCGCCTAAATAATCATGGAATTCGACAAATCCGTTAAAGATTTGTTCCGGCTCAAGGTGCCACAAACCGAACTCACGCACGCCCGGGGAGTCGATCACGTCCCCGCCGTGCGGGAAATGATACAGACGCGAGGCGGTGGTGGTGTGCTGGCCCAGGCCAGAGACGTTGGACACATCGTTGGTCAGGATCTCTTGCTGGAGGCCAAGCAGGTTGTTCAGCAGGCTCGATTTACCTACGCCGGACTGGCCCGCAAAGATGCTGATGCGGTCGGTCAGCGCCTCTTCCAGCGGTTTAAGGCCATCTTTGGTGTGGCTGGAGACCATCAGCACGCGGTAACCAATCTTGCGGTAGATATCCATCTGCTCATTCACGAAGGCCATACCGTCGTCATCCAGCAGATCGATTTTGTTCAACACGATAATCGGTTCAACCTGCAGCGTTTCGCAGGCGACGAGATATCGGTCGATAATGTTGAGCGAAAGTTCGGGCAAAATCGCCGAAACAATGACGATCTGGTTAATGTTGGCGGCAATAGGTTTGACCCCGTCGTAGAAATCGGGACGGGTTAACACGGACGTGCGCTCATGAACCGCTTCAACGATACCTTTTACCGTAACGCCTTCCGCCGCCTCTTTACCCGGTCGCCAGACCACGCGATCGCCGGTAACCAGTGAACGGATGGTGCGACGGATATTGCAACGGTGAATATCCCCGTCGGCGGATTCGACATCGGCATGCATACCGAAACGGCTGATGACTACGCCTTCTGTCGCTTCACCAAACAGGTTGTCGTCATAATCCGGCTTCTCCGAAGTGGTTTTAAGACGGCGCTGGTGGTTGGCGTTTACGCGGCGCTGCTGCCCTTTGGAGAGTTTATTTTTACTCAATCGCGCTGGCTCCTGGTCGCCCGTAAGGGGCAAAACCTCTATGATACACTCTAATTAATACTAGTTAACCTGCTACTGCCGGTTATGCGAGAAGGGTGGAAAATAACATGAGCGCGGATGAAAACAACCTGATTTGGATCGATCTCGAAATGACCGGGCTGGATCCCGAGCGCGATCGCATCATTGAAATTGCAACGCTGGTGACGGACGCTAACCTGAATATCCTGGCTGAAGGGCCAACGATTGCGGTGCATCAGTCCGACGACCAGCTGGCTTTGATGGATGAATGGAACGTGCGCACCCACACCGGCAGTGGCCTGGTAGAGCGCGTGAAGGCGAGCACGTTCGGCGATCGCGAGGCGGAGCTGGCGACGCTTGAGTTCCTGAAACAGTGGGTTCCGGCAGGCAAATCGCCTATCTGTGGGAATAGCATCGGCCAGGATCGCCGTTTCCTGTTTAAGTACATGCCGGAGCTGGAGTCATATTTCCACTACCGCTATCTGGATGTCAGCACCCTGAAAGAGCTGGCGCGTCGCTGGAAGCCTGAAATCCTCGACGGCTTCAAAAAGCAGGGGACTCACCAGGCGATGGACGATATCCGTGAGTCTGTGGCGGAGCTTTCCTACTACCGCGAAAACTTTATTAAGCTGTGATTTTGCGATCCGGCGCCTTGCGTGGCCGGGTTTTTGTCGTTAAATTGTTCAGCTTGCCGATTAATTAAGCATTTGAACTTAATTTCGAAAAAATCGCTTTAAGGGGGGTTGCAGCTAAAAGGATTTCTCGTATAATGCGCCTCCCGTAACGACAGAGAATTACACGTTACGACAGCAACAAAAGCAGTGCAGATTTGCGGGAATAGCTCAGTTGGTAGAGCACGACCTTGCCAAGGTCGGGGTCGCGAGTTCGAGTCTCGTTTCCCGCTCCAAAATTTGAAAAGTGCTTCCAAAGCACGGACCACCCAAGCGGGAATAGCTCAGTTGGTAGAGCACGACCTTGCCAAGGTCGGGGTCGCGAGTTCGAGTCTCGTTTCCCGCTCCAAAATTTGAAAGTGCTTCTAAAGCACGGACCACCCAAGCGGGAATAGCTCAGTTGGTAGAGCACGACCTTGCCAAGGTCGGGGTCGCGAGTTCGAGTCTCGTTTCCCGCTCCAAATTCTTCTTAATCTCTAAAATATCCACAGCGAAAAGAGTCGTTGGGGACGTTTTCTATTGTCTCTGAAATACTCTTGTGAACAGAGTTATCCACAGAAACTACGCTTAACCGTAACAGGGTTAAAGCTTAGCAGGGTGAATAATATCTTTGTAACGCGCTGTATTTAGTAAATAAATTTTCATTTCAAAATGTTATTGAGATCACTTGACCTCTTCTCCAGCCCAGATGGCGCTTGAGTTTGTAATTTTATTCACAGGCTGTGAATAGTTCAGGCATCCCGCGTAAGCCCTTTTTCAATTACCCGCACCAGACGCTGTTTCTTCGGTAGCTGCACCTCGATCGTGCAGGCATTACGCTTCTCTATTTGCTGCGCAATCGCCCATTCTATGTGTTCATCAAGAAGTGGGTGCTCACCTTTACGGCTTTCAAGCGCCCGAATATTCGCTTCATCCCACGGGGCATTACCCAGCGCGACGGCAACATTACGCAGCCAGCGCAGATGACCGATACGGCGAATGGCCGAACCTTCCGTCACTTTCAGGAACCAGGCTTCGGTCCAGGCGAATAACTCAATGAGCTGCGGCGCATGCAGCGCCTTACGCGGGCTGAAATCCTCTTCGTCCGTGAGCTGCGAATAGCGGTTCCACGGGCAGATCAGCTGGCAGTCGTCGCAGCCGTAGATGCGGTTGCCGATAAGCGGTCGAAATTCCTCTGGAATGGCCCCTTCCAGTTCGATAGTGAGGTAGGAGATGCAGCGGCGCGCATCAACGGTGTAAGGCTCGACGATGGCACCCGTCGGACAGATGGTCATGCAGGCCACGCAGCGTCCGCAGCCTTCCTCTACCGGGCCGTCTACCGGCAGCGGTAAATCAATCAGCAGTTCACCCAGGAAGAAGAACGATCCGGCGTCGCGGCTAAGGATAAGTGAGTGCTTACCTGTCCAGCCAAGCCCGGCTTTTTCGGCGATCGGGCGCTCAAGAATAGGCGCAGAATCGACAAAGGGTCTAAAATTCAGCGAAACACAGTGCTGCTGAATAGTTTCCCCGAGTTTTTTTAAACGGTTACGCAAGAGCTTATGGTAATCACGTCCCAGGGCGTACCGGCTGACGTAACCCAGAGAGGGATTTTTTAGCGTGCGCGCAAAGGCCGCGTTGGCGGGCAGATAGTTCATGCGCACGCTGATGACGCGTAATGTGCCCGGCAAAAGCTCGTGAGGGCGGGCGCGCATCATGCCATGACGCGCCATCCATTCCATTTCGCCGTGGTATTGTTTGTCCAGCCAGGCCTGCAGTTTTGGCTCGCTGGCGGAAAGGTCGGTATCGGTAATGCCCACCTTCTGGAAGCCAAGCTCAGCACCCCACTGTTTTATTTTTTGCGCTAATTCATTGAGATCGAGGGGCTGTGACATGACGGACCATACGGTGAAGAAAAACCCCGCAAGTATACCACATTCCATCTGGCATGCGGATGACCTCCGGCGCGCCGAAAAAGAGGCCGCAGACAGCCTCGGGATTACCCTTTATGAACTGATGCTGCGCGCGGGTGAGGCGGCGTTTAATGTTGCCCGCAGCGCGTACCCTCAGGCCGCCCGCTGGCTGATTCTGTGCGGTTACGGCAATAACGGCGGCGACGGCTACGTCGTCGCCCGTCTCGCGGTTGCGGCAGGTATCCGCGTGACGTTGCTGGCCCTGGAGAGTGATAAACCGCTGCCTGAAGAGGCCAGCGCGGCGCGGGAGGCGTGGCTTAACGCAGGCGGTGTGATTCATGCGCCTGATATCGTCTGGCCGGAAGAGGTGGATCTGATTGTTGACGGTCTGCTGGGTACCGGGCTACGCAGTGCGCCTCGTGAGAATATTGCCGCCCTTATTGAACACGCTAACAGACACTCCGCGCCGGTCGTCGCCCTGGATATTCCCTCAGGCCTGATCGCACAAACCGGCGCGACGCCGGGAGCGGTGATTCAGGCTGCACATACGGTAACCTTCATCGCCCTCAAGCCGGGGCTACTGACCGGTAAAGCACGAGACGTTGTTGGCGTGCTGCACCACCATGCGCTGGGGCTGGAGAGCTGGCTGTCCGGGCAGGAAACGCACCTCGCGCGTTTTGATGCATCCCAGCTGGCTGCGTGGCTCCCGCCGCGCCGGCAGACGTCCCATAAGGGCGATCACGGCAGGCTGGTGATTATTGGCGGCGATCATGGTACGGCAGGTGCGATTCGCATGACCGGCGAGGCGGCTCTGCGCTGCGGTGCCGGATTAGTGCGAGTACTCACTCGCATTGAGAATATTGCGCCGATCGTTACGGCCCGACCGGAGCTGATGGTCCATGAGCTTACGCCTCAGTCGCTTGAAGAAAGCCTGGAATGGGCGGACGTGGTGGCGATCGGCCCCGGGCTTGGGCAGCAGGCATGGGGCAAACAGGCCCTGCAAAAGATCGAGAATTTTCGTAAACCGATGCTGTGGGATGCCGACGCGCTCAACCTTCTGGCAATAAACCCCGATAAGCGTCACAATCGCATTCTGACGCCACACCCCGGCGAAGCCGCGCGCCTGCTTAACTGCAGCGTGGCAGAAATTGAAAGCGATCGCTTACTTTCTGCTCAGCGTCTGGTAAAACGTTACGGAGGTGTTGCTGTTTTGAAAGGGGCAGGAACCGTTGTTGCCAGTGACGAGACGCAGGGCATTATTGATGCCGGAAATGCGGGCATGGCAAGCGGCGGCATGGGCGATGTGCTTTCCGGCATCATTGGCGCATTGCTTGGACAGAAACTTCCCCTTTATGATGCAGCCTGCGCGGGCTGCGTGGCCCACGGTGTCGCGGCGGATAAACTGGCCGCGCGTTACGGTACACGCGGCATGCTGGCCACCGATCTTTTTTGCACGCTGCGGCGTGTTGTTAACCCGGATGTGATTGACGTAGAAAATGACTAATCGAGCGATTCCTTTACCTGATGAACAAGCCACTTTAGAACTCGGCAAGCGCGTGGCGCAGGCCTGTCAGGGGGCAACCGTCATTTATCTGTATGGTGATTTAGGTGCGGGTAAAACCACCTTCAGCCGGGGTTTTTTGCAGGCGTTAGGGCATAACGGGAATGTGAAAAGCCCAACCTACACGCTGGTAGAACCGTACACCCTTGAAAATCTCATGGTGTATCACTTCGATTTATACCGCCTTGCGGATCCTGAGGAGCTGGAATTTATGGGGATCCGTGATTATTTTGCCAACGACGCCATTTGCCTGGTGGAGTGGCCGCAACAAGGTGCGGGTGTGCTGCCTGACCCGGATGTCGAAATTCACTTAGATTACCAGGCACAAGGGCGTGAGGCACGCATCAGTGCTGTTTCCTCATCAGGCAGTTCCTTACTGGCTCGACTGGCCGGTTAAGCGTAGGGATGACGGGATGATAAATCGCGTTAAAGGTTGGTTGTTGGCTGCCACCGTGCTGCTGTGCGCGCAGGCCGGGGCGGCAAACCTCTCAGATATTCAGGTATCAAACGGCGAAAGCCAGGCCCGGATCACGTTCAGCTTTATGGGCGATCCTGAATATGCGTTCTCACAGCCAGACAGCCACAGCGTGGCGCTGGATATCAAACAAACAGGCGTGATCCAGGGGCTACCACTGCGGTTCAGCGGTAACAACCTGGTGAAAAGTATCCGTTCGGGAACGCCGCAGGATAGCCAGTCGTTACGCCTGGTGGTCGATCTGACCGAAAAGGGCAAAACGAAGGCGGTGAAGCAGCAAAACGGGGCGAACTATACGGTGGTGTTTACCATCAATGCCGACGCACCGCCACCGCCTCCACCGCCGCCGGTCGTAGCGAAGCGCGTGGAAGAACCGGTGTATACGCCGCGTCCTTCTGAACCTGCGCGTAATCCGTTTAAATCGCAGAACGACCGCATTACTGCGGCAACCAGCAGCGATACGGTGACGCGCCCTGCGGCCAGCGCGCGACGCGCGACGGTCAGCGGTGACAAAGTGATTATCGCCATTGATGCGGGCCACGGTGGGGAAGACCCGGGGGCGATTGGCCCTGGCGGCACGCGAGAAAAAAACGTCACTATCGCGATCGCGCGGAAACTGCGTTCGCTGCTCAATGACGACCCCATGTTTAAAGGCGTGTTGACCCGCGACGGGGACTACTTTATCTCCGTAATGGGACGCTCGGACGTGGCGCGTAAGCAAAACGCGAACTTCCTGGTCTCTATTCATGCGGACGCCGCACCGAATCGTAGCGCCACCGGCGCCTCGGTTTGGGTGCTGTCGAACCGTCGCGCTAACAGCGAAATGGCCAACTGGCTGGAAGAGCACGAGAAGCAGTCTGAACTGTTAGGCGGCGCGGGCGACGTGCTGGCGAACAGCCAGTCCGATCCGTACCTCAGCCAGGCGGTGCTGGATTTACAGTTCGGTCATTCGCAGCGCGTCGGGTATGATGTCGCCACTAACGTATTGAACCAGCTGCAAAGCGTTGGCGTGCTGCATAAGCGCCGTCCGGAACATGCCAGCCTCGGCGTTCTGCGCTCCCCGGATATTCCGTCCATCCTTGTAGAGACGGGCTTTATCAGTAACAACGGTGAAGAGCGTCTGTTGGGAAGCGACAGTTACCAGCAGCAAATTGCCGAAGCGATTTATAACGGTTTACGTAAATATTTTGAGGCGCATCCTCTGCAGTCTGCGCCGCAGAGCGGCTCAGCACAGACGGCCAGCGCAGCGCTGCCGGGTGAGATGACCGCGACCAACTAAGGAGCATTCATGCCGATTCAGGTTCTACCGCCGCAGCTCGCGAACCAAATCGCCGCCGGTGAGGTGGTGGAACGCCCTGCGTCGGTGGTGAAGGAGCTGGTGGAAAACAGCCTCGATGCGGGCGCAACCCGCATCGATATTGATATCGAACGCGGTGGCGCGAAGCTTATCCGCATTCGCGACAACGGCTGTGGCATTAAAAAAGAGGAGCTGGCGCTGGCGCTGGCTCGTCACGCCACCAGTAAAATCGCCTCTCTGGACGATCTGGAAGCGATTATTAGCCTCGGTTTTCGCGGCGAAGCGCTGGCCAGTATTAGCTCCGTTTCGCGCTTAACGCTGACCTCCCGTACCACTGAACAGCAGGAAGCCTGGCAGGCTTACGCCGAAGGGCGCGATATGGATGTGACGGTCAAACCCGCGGCGCACCCTGTCGGCACGACGCTGGAAGTCCTGGATCTGTTCTACAACACCCCCGCCCGACGCAAGTTTATGCGTACCGAGAAGACCGAGTTCGGCCATATCGACGAGATCATTCGCCGTATTGCGCTCGCCCGATTCGATGTCGCCATCAACCTCAGCCATAACGGTAAGGTGATGCGCCAGTACCGCGCGGTGGCGGAAGGTGGACAGAAAGAGCGTCGCCTGGGCGCTATCTGCGGGACGCCGTTTCTGGAACAGGCTCTGGCCATTGAGTGGCAGCACGGCGATCTGGCTTTACGCGGCTGGGTTGCCGATCCAAACGCGAGCAGTGCTGCGTTCTCTGAAATTCAGTATTGCTACGTGAACGGGCGCATGATGCGCGATCGTCTCATCAATCACGCGATTCGCCAGGCCTGCGAAGACAAACTCGGGGCCGATCAGCAGCCAGCTTTCGTCCTTTATCTGGAAATCGACCCCCATCAGGTGGATGTAAACGTTCATCCTGCCAAGCATGAGGTGCGTTTCCACCAGTCGCGTCTGGTTCACGACTTCATTTATCAGGGCGTGGCCGCCGTGTTGCAGCAGCAGGCAGCGCCAACGCTGCCGCTGGAGAACGACGCCCCTGCGCCGCGTCCGCTGCCTGAAAACCGTGTAGCGGCAGGGCGCAACCATTTTGCTGAGCCTGCCGTCGCGCGTGAACCGGAAGCTCCGCGCTTCTCCCAGGCCGGGAGCGCACCGCGTCCAACGGGCGCGAACTACCCGAATGCCCAGCCGGGCTATCAGAAGCAGCAGGGAGCGTTGTACCGCAAGCTGCTGGAAACGCCCGCCGTGGAGCGAAAAGAGCACATTCCGCCAGCTCAGCCTTCTCTGGACGGCCATAGCCAGAGTTTTGGCCGGGTGCTGACGATTATCGCGCCGGATATGGCGCTGCTTGAGCGTGACGGCAAACTGATGCTTCTGGCCCTGCCGGTCGCCGAACGCTGGCTCAAGCAGGTGCAGCTTACGCCAGGCGAAAATGCAGCCTGCGCGCAGCCGTTATTAATTCCGGTTCGCCTGAAAATATCCCCTGATGAAACGAGGGTATTGCAGCGCGCAGAGCCGCAGCTGGCGCAAATGGGTATTGAAACTGTGCTCGAACCACAACATGTGACAATTCGTGCAGTGCCTTTACCCTTACGCCAACAAAATTTACAAAACTTGATTCCTGAACTGATAGGCTACCTGGCGCAGCAAACGTCGTTTGATGCCGCCAACACCGCGCAGTGGATCGCCCGCCATCTGGCAAGCGAACACGCGCCGTGGAGTATGGCGCAGGCCATTAGCGTGCTGGCGGAGGTAGAACGCCTCTGTCCGCATCTGGTGAAAACGCCGCCGGGTGGGTTATTACAACCTGTTGATTTACAAACGGCGATGAACGCCCTGAAACATGATTGACGCAAGTAAGGCGAGCCTGCCTAAGGCAATTTTTTTAATGGGCCCAACGGCCTCCGGCAAAACGGCGCTAGCCATTGAGTTGCGTAAAGTTTTGCCTGTAGAGTTGATTAGCGTCGACTCCGCCCTCATCTACCGGGGGATGGACATCGGCACGGCGAAGCCTGACGCAGAAGAGTTGCGTGCGGCACCGCACCGTTTGCTCGATATTCTCGACCCGGCTCAGGCGTACTCCGCAGCGGATTTCCGCCGTGATGCCTTAGCCGAAATGGCCGAGATAACGGCGGCGGGACGTATACCGCTGTTGGTTGGCGGAACCATGCTCTATTTCAAGGCGTTGCTGGAGGGGTTGTCACCTTTGCCATCCGCGGATCCGGAAATAAGAGCGAAAATTGAGCAGCAGGCGGCAGAGCAGGGTTGGGACGTTTTGCATCAGCAACTGGCGGAGATTGACCCGGTTGCAGCAGCACGGATCCATCCAAATGATCCGCAAAGGCTTTCCCGGGCACTGGAAGTTTTTTTCATTTCGGGTAAAACTTTAACGGAACTGACGCAAACGTCAGGAGACGCTCTGCCGTATCAGGTGCATCAGTTCGCCATCGCCCCGGCGAGCCGTGAACTGCTCCATCAGCGAATTGAGCAGCGTTTTCATCAGATGTTAGCTTCAGATTTTGAAGCAGAAGTGCGGGCGCTATTTGCCCGTGGAGATTTGCATACGGACATGCCTTCCATTCGTTGTGTGGGATATCGCCAGATGTGGTCGTATCTTGAAGGTGAGATTTCATACGATGAAATGGTTTATAGAGGTGTTTGCGCCACGAGACAGTTAGCGAAGCGCCAGATCACCTGGTTGCGCGGTTGGGAGGGTGTTCACTGGTTAGACAGTGAAAAACCGCAACAGGCGTTAAACGAAGTGATTGAGGTTGTTGGTGATATCGCTCACTGAATGTGTACAATTGAGACGTATCGTGCGCAATTTTTCAGAATCGCAAGGTTCTAAGTACAAAACAAGCATATAAGGAAAAGATAGAATGGCTAAGGGGCAATCTTTACAAGATCCGTTCCTGAACGCATTGCGTCGGGAACGTGTTCCAGTTTCTATTTATTTGGTGAATGGTATTAAGCTGCAAGGTCAGATTGAGTCTTTCGATCAGTTTGTGATTCTGTTGAAAAACACGGTCAGTCAGATGGTCTACAAGCACGCTATTTCTACTGTTGTTCCGTCCCGTCCGGTATCTCATCACAGCAATAACGCTGGCGGCGGCACTGGTAGTAACTACCATCATGGCAGCAGCGCGCAGGGTTCTTCAACGCCGGCGCAGGACAGCGACGAGACCGAATAAGGTTTCGCACTGTTATCCACACGGGGAGCCAGGGATCCTGCGTTCCCCGCTGATCTTTTTAGAGAGGTTTACGCTTGTTTGACCGTTATGATGCCGGTGAGCAGGCGGTGCTGGTACACATCTATTTTTCGCAAGACAAAGATATGGAAGACCTCCAGGAGTTTGAATCTCTGGTCTCTTCCGCCGGTGTCGAAGCAATGCAGGTGATTACCGGTAGCCGTAAAGCGCCGCACCCAAAGTATTTTGTTGGTGAAGGTAAAGCAGTCGAAATTGCGGATGCCGTAAAAGCAACCGGCGCGTCAGTCGTGTTGTTTGATCATGCGCTGTCTCCAGCCCAGGAGCGCAACCTGGAAGCCCTTTGCGAATGCCGTGTTATCGATCGCACGGGTTTGATTTTAGATATTTTTGCTCAGCGTGCACGTACCCACGAAGGGAAACTGCAGGTTGAGCTGGCGCAGCTGCGCCATCTGGCAACGCGTCTGGTGCGTGGCTGGACACACCTTGAAAGACAAAAAGGCGGGATTGGTTTGCGCGGCCCGGGTGAAACCCAGCTCGAAACCGACCGTCGTTTGCTGCGTGGCCGAATTACCCAGATCCTTTCACGTCTGGAACGTGTAGAGAAACAGCGTGAACAGGGGCGTCGGGCGCGAACCAAAGCCGACATCCCGACGGTGTCGCTGGTGGGCTATACCAACGCCGGTAAATCCACCCTGTTTAACCAGATAACCGAGGCCCAGGTGTATGCCGCAGACCAGCTGTTTGCGACCCTGGACCCTACGCTGCGCCGTATTGACGTCGCAGACGTCGGTGAAACGGTGCTGGCGGATACCGTAGGGTTTATCCGCCACCTGCCGCATGACCTGGTGGCGGCGTTTAAAGCCACCCTGCAGGAGACGCGACAGGCGACTCTGCTGCTGCACGTGATTGATGCGGCAGACGTGCGCGTGCAGGAGAACATCGACGCGGTGAACGTGGTGCTCGAAGAGATCGACGCCCACGAGATCCCCACGCTGTTGGTCATGAATAAGATCGATATGCTGGACGATTTCGAACCGCGTATCGACAGAGATGAAGAAAACAAACCGATTCGGGTCTGGCTTTCTGCCCAGACCGGTATTGGTGTGCCACTGCTTTTCCAGGCTTTGACAGAACGTCTTTCCGGTGAGGTAGCTCAGCACACGCTGCGACTGCCGCCACAGGAAGGCAGGCTGCGCAGCCGGTTTTATCAGCTTCAGGCGATAGAAAAAGAGTGGATGGAGGATGACGGCAGCGTGGGGATGCAGGTGCGTATGCCGATCGTTGACTGGCGTCGCCTCTGTAAACAAGAACCTGCGCTGGTCGACTATATCGTCTGATCAGAAAGGGGATGCCTGAATAATTCGCCCTTGCATAACAAATATGGAGCATATACATGGCGTGGAATCAGCCCGGTAATAACGGACAAGACCGCGACCCGTGGGGAAGCAGCAAACCTGGCGGCAACTCTGAGGGAAATGGCAACAAAGGTGGTCGCGAGCAGGGGCCGCCGGATCTGGATGATATCTTCCGCAAACTGAGCAAGAAGCTTGGTGGCCTTGGCGGAGGAAAAGGTTCTGGCTCGGGTGGCAATTCCACTCAGAGTTCGCGCCCGCCAATGGGTGGCCGCGTAGTGGGCATCGTGGCCGCTGCGGTAGTCATCATCTGGGCAGCCAGCGGGTTCTACACCATTAAAGAAGCAGAACGCGGCGTAGTCACCCGTTTCGGTAAGTTCAGCCATCTGGTTGAGCCGGGTCTGAACTGGAAGCCGACCTTCATTGACGATGTGACCGCGGTAAACGTGGAATCCGTCCGTGAACTGGCCGCCTCTGGCGTGATGCTGACCTCTGACGAAAACGTGGTGCGCGTTGAGATGAACGTGCAGTACCGCGTGACCGATCCTGAGCGTTATCTGTTTAGCGTGACCAGCGCTGATGACAGCCTGCGTCAGGCGACCGACAGCGCCCTGCGTGGCGTGATCGGTAAATACACCATGGACCGTATTCTGACCGAAGGTCGTACCGTTATTCGTAGCGATACCCAGCGCGAGCTGGAAGAGACCATTCGTCCGTACAACATGGGTATTACCCTGCTGGACGTCAACTTCCAGGCTGCGCGTCCGCCAGAAGAGGTGAAAGCCGCATTTGACGATGCGATTGCTGCCCGTGAAAACGAACAGCAGTACATCCGTGAAGCAGAAGCGTACACCAACGAAGTTCAGCCACGCGCTAACGGTCAGGCGCAGCGTATTCTGGAAGAAGCGCGCGCGTATAAGACGCAGACCATCCTGGAAGCTCAGGGTGAAGTGGCTCGCTTTGCGAAGATCCTGCCGGAATATAAAGCGGCACCGGAAATTACCCGTGAGCGTCTCTATATCGAGACCATGGAAAAAGTGCTGAGCCATACCCGCAAAGTGTTGGTTAACGACAATAAAGGCGGGAACCTGATGGTTCTGCCGCTGGATCAGATGCTGAAAGGCGGTTCTGCGCCAGCAGCGAAAGGCGACACCAGCGGAGCGAATAACCTGCTGCGTCTGCCGCCAGCCTCAACAGGCAGCGCCAGCACGAACACAACGCCTTCTTCGAACGATGGTGACATTATGGACCAACGCCGTGCTAACGCGCAGCGTAACGACTACCAGCGTCAGGGGGAATAAGGATGCGTAAGTCAGTTATTGCGATCATCGTCATCGTACTGGTCGCGCTTTATACCTCGATCTTTGTGGTGAAAGAAGGCGAGCGTGGGATTAAGTTCCAGTTCAGCAGCGTCGTGCGTGACGGCGACAAACGCCCGGTGATTTACGAGCCGGGTCTGCACTTCAAGGTGCCGTTTATTCAGTCCGTGAAAACGCTTGATGCGCGTATCCAGACCATGGATAACCAGGCCGACCGTTTCGTGACCAAAGAGAAGAAAGACCTGATCGTTGATTCCTATATCAAATGGCGCATCAGCGATTTCAGCCGTTACTTCCTGGCAACGGGCGGTGGTGACGTTTCTCAGGCAGAAGTGCTGCTGAAACGTAAGTTCTCTGACCGCCTGCGTTCCGAGATTGGTCGTCTGGATGTGAAAGACATCGTGACCGACTCCCGTGGTCGTTTGACCCTGGAAGTTCGCGATGCGCTGAACTCCGGTACAGCGGGCACTGAAGATGAAGTTTCAACGCCGGCAGCAGATGATGCGATTGCCAAAGCGGCTGAACGCGTTCAGGCGGAGACCAACGGTAAAGTGCCGGTGATCAACCCGAACAGTATGGCTGCGCTGGGTATCGAAGTGGTTGACGTGCGTATCAAGCAGATCAACCTGCCAGTAGAAGTGTCCGAGGCGATTTACAACCGTATGCGCGCCGAGCGTGAAGCGGTAGCCCGTCGTCACCGTTCACAGGGCCAGGAAGAGGCTGAGAAGCTGCGTGCTGCAGCGGACTACGAAGTCACCAAGACGCTGGCGGAATCTGAGCGCCAGGGCCGTATCCTGCGCGGTGAAGGCGATGCCGAAGCGGCGAAGCTGTTCGCGGATGCCTTCAGCCAGGATCCTGACTTCTACGCCTTTATCCGTAGCCTGCGCGCTTACGAGAATAGCTTCCAGAGCAACCAGGATGTGATGGTGCTCAGCCCGGACAGCGATTTCTTCCGTTATATGAAGACGCCGACTAACGCAACGCGATAAACTCAGGCCCGTTTGAGTATTCAAACCACCGCTCCCAACGGAGCGGTGGTTTTCTTTTATAAGGAATAAAAATGAATTCAACGATCTGGCTCGCACTGGCTTTGGTCCTTGTGCTGGAAGGTCTTGGACCGATGCTTTATCCGCGCGCCTGGCGCCGAATGATCGCCACGATGAGTCAGCTGCCGGATAATATTTTGCGTCGTTTTGGCGGCGGTCTTGTGGTTGCGGGCATCGTGATCTACTACATGTTGAGGAAAACGATTGGCTGATCAAAAAGTAGGCGCAATCGGCGTATTTTGAGGTCAAAAAGTGCTGTATATCTGAAAAAGCGATGGTAGAATCCATTTTTAAGCAAACGGTGATTTTGAAAAAAATGGGTAACAACGTCGTCGTACTGGGCACCCAATGGGGTGACGAAGGTAAAGGGAAGATTGTTGATCTTCTGACTGAACGGGCTAAATATGTTGTACGCTACCAGGGCGGTCACAACGCAGGCCATACTCTCGTAATCAACGGTGAAAAAACCGTCCTCCATCTTATTCCATCAGGCATTCTTCGTGATAACGTCACCAGCATCATCGGTAACGGCGTTGTGCTGTCTCCTGCTGCTCTGATGAAAGAGATGAAAGGTCTGGAAGACCGTGGTATCCCTGTTCGTGAGCGTCTGCTGCTCTCCGAAGCCTGCCCGCTGATCCTGGATTATCACGTGGCGCTGGACGTAGCGCGTGAGAAAGCGCGCGGCGCGAAAGCGATCGGCACCACCGGTCGTGGTATCGGTCCGGCTTACGAAGATAAAGTTGCACGTCGCGGTCTGCGCGTGGGCGACCTCTTCGACAAAGCAACCTTCGCTGAAAAACTGAAAGAAGTGATGGAATATCACAACTTCCAGCTGGTGAACTTCTACAAAGCTGACGCTGTTGACTACCAGAAAGTGCTGGATGACGTCATGGCGATCGCTGACATTCTGACCGGTATGGTTGTTGATGTGTCCGATCTGCTGGACCAGGCGCGCAAGCGTGGCGATTTCGTCATGTTCGAAGGTGCGCAGGGTACGCTGCTGGACATCGACCACGGTACCTATCCGTACGTAACGTCCTCTAACACCACAGCAGGTGGCGTGGCGACCGGCTCTGGCCTGGGTCCACGCTATGTGGATTACGTACTGGGCATCATCAAAGCGTACTCCACTCGCGTGGGTGCGGGTCCATTCCCGACCGAGCTGTTTGATGAAACCGGCGAGTTCCTCTGCAAGCAGGGTAACGAGTTTGGCGCGACCACCGGTCGTCGTCGTCGTACCGGCTGGCTGGATGCGGTTGCAGTGCGTCGCGCAGTGCAGATCAACTCCCTGTCTGGCTTCTGCCTGACCAAGCTGGACGTACTGGACGGCCTGAAAGAAGTGAAAATCTGCGTAGGCTACCGTATGCCAGATGGCCGCGAAGTGACCACCACTCCGCTGGCTGCTGACGACTGGGAAGGCATTGAGCCAATCTACGAAACCATGCCGGGCTGGTCTGAGACCACTTTCGGTGTGAAAGAGCGTAGTGGCCTGCCGCAGGCGGCGCTGGATTACATCAAGCGCATTGAAGAACTGACCGAAGTGCCGATCGATATTATTTCTACCGGCCCGGATCGTACTGAAACGATGATCCTGCGCGACCCGTTCGACGCATAATCTTCGTGAATGCTGGCCTGCGGGGTGACCCGTAGGCCGGATAAGCGTAGCGCCATCCGGCGACCGCTCCTGGATCTCCGCTTTTTCGCCCCGTCTGTCAAATAAATTAGCCGCTAACTATCTGGCTGGTTTATCATCATTAATGAATATCTCTGCGGTTTGACCGCGTTTTCCCTTTTTCCTGAGGTTGATGTGCAGTTAACAAGTTTCACCGATTACGGCTTACGTGCGCTGATTTACATGGCGTCGTTACCCGAGGGGAAGATGACCAGTATCTCTGAAGTGACAGAGGTCTACGGCGTATCCCGTAATCATATGGTCAAAATAATCAATCAACTTAGTCGTGCCGGATACGTTGCTGCCGTCCGCGGGAAGAATGGTGGGATCCGTCTCGGTAAACCGGCACAGAGTATTCGTGTTGGCGATGTGGTACGTGAACTGGAGCCGCTGTCTCTGGTGAACTGCAGCAGCGAGTTCTGCCACATCACGCCCGCTTGCCGCCTGAAAAAGGCGCTTTCAAAGGCCGTGCAAAGTTTTCTTATGGAACTGGATAACTACACGCTGGCCGATTTGGTTGAAGAGAATCAACCGCTTTATAAATTATTGCTGGTGGAATGAAGAAAATTTCCACCGGAGCTGACAACGGAGGAACCGACATGTCACATGATCCTTTCCAGGAACGCGAAGCCGAAAAATACGCGAATCCTATTCCCAGCCGCGAGTTCATCATTGAACACTTAACAAAACGCGAAAAACCCGCCAATCGTGAAGAACTTGCCGTTGAATTAAACATTGAAGGTGAAGAGCAAATTGAAGCCCTTCGCCGCCGCCTGCGCGCGATGGAGCGTGACGGGCAGCTGGTCTTTACCCGCCGCCAGTGCTACGCGCTGCCAGAACGCCTCGATCTGCTGAAAGGGACCGTCATTGGTCACCGCGATGGCTTCGGCTTCCTGCGCGTGGAAGGCCGTAAAGACGATCTGTACCTCTCATCTGAACAGATGAAAATGTGCATCCACGGCGACCAGATCCTGGCGCAGCCGCTGGGCGCTGACCGTAAAGGCCGCCGCGAAGCGCGCGTCGTGCGCGTTCTGGTGCCAAAAACCAGCCAGATCGTCGGCCGCTACTTTACTGACGCGGGCGTAGGCTTCGTGGTGCCGGACGACAGCCGTCTGAGCTTCGACATTCTGATCCCACCTGAAGAGGTGATGGGCGCCCGCATGGGCTTTGTGGTGGTGGTTGAACTCACCCAGCGCCCAACCCGTCGCACCAAAGCGGTAGGTAAAATCGTCGAAGTGCTTGGCGACAACATGGGTACCACGATGGCCGTTGATATGGCATTGCGTACCCATGAAATTCCGTACATCTGGCCGAAAGCGGTTGAAGAGCAGATCGAAAGCCTGCGCGAAGAAGTGCCGGAAGAATCCAAAGTGGGCCGCTTGGATCTGCGCTCCCTGCCGCTGGTCACTATCGACGGTGAAGACGCCCGCGACTTTGATGACGCCGTATACTGTGAGAAAAAACGCGGTGGTGGCTGGCGTCTGTGGGTTGCTATCGCTGACGTAAGCTATTACGTCCGTCCGCACACCCCGCTGGATAACGAAGCCCGCAGCCGCGGTACGTCGGTCTACTTCCCGTCCCAGGTCGTGCCGATGCTGCCGGAAGTGCTGTCTAACGGCCTGTGCTCCCTGAACCCGCAGGTTGACCGTCTCTGTATGGTTTGCGAGATGACCATCTCCACCAAAGGGCGCTTAACCGGCTATAAGTTCTACGAAGCGGTGATGAGCTCGCATGCGCGTCTGACCTATACCAAGGTCTGGCATATGCTGCAGGGCGACCAGGATCTGCGCGAACAATACGCGCCGCTGGTCAAACACATCGAAGAGCTGCATAACCTCTACAAAACGCTGGATCAGGCGCGCGAAGAGCGCGGAGGGATCTCGTTTGAGAGCGAAGAAGCGAAATTCATCTTCAACGCCGAACGCCGCATTGAGCGTATCGAGCAGACCCAGCGTAACGACGCGCACAAGCTGATCGAAGAGTGTATGATCCTGGCGAACATCTCGGCGGCACGATTCGTCGAGAAAGCCAAAGAGCCTGCGCTTTTCCGTATTCACGATAAGCCGACCACGGAAGCCATTACGTCGTTCCGCTCCGTGCTGGCTGAACTGGGTCTGGAACTGCCCGGGGGCAACAAGCCAGAGCCGCGCGATTACGCTGAGCTGCTGGAGTCTATTGGCGACCGTCCTGACGCAGAAATGCTGCAGACGATGCTGTTACGCTCTATGAAGCAGGCGATTTACGATCCGGAAAACCGCGGACACTTCGGCCTGGCGCTGCAGTCTTACGCCCACTTTACGTCGCCGATCCGTCGTTATCCTGACCTCTCTCTGCACCGTGCGATCAAGTATCTGCTGGCGCAGGAGCAGGGCCATAAAGGGAACACCACCGAAACCGGTGGCTACCACTATTCGATGGAAGAGATGCTGCAGCTGGGTCAGCACTGCTCCATGGCCGAACGTCGTGCCGATGAAGCAACACGCGACGTGGCGGACTGGCTGAAGTGTGACTTTATGCTCGATCAGGTCGGTAACGTCTTTAAAGGCGTGATTGCCAGCGTGACCGGCTTTGGTTTCTTCGTTCGTCTGGACGAACTGTTCATCGACGGTCTGGTGCACGTCTCCAGCCTGGATAACGACTACTACCGCTTTGACCAGGTCGGCCAGCGCCTGATTGGCGAATCTGGCGGCCAGACCTATCGTCTGGGCGACCGTGTGGAAGTGAAGGTCGAAGCCGTGAATATGGACGACCGTAAGATCGACTTCAGCCTGATCTCCAGCGAGCGCGCGCCGCGTAACGTCGGTAAAACCGAGCGTGAAAGGGCGAAAAAAACCGGTAACGGTAAACCGGGCGGCGGTAAACGTCGTCAGGCGGGCAAGAAGGTAAACTTCGAGCCGGACAGCGCGTTCCGCGGCGAGAAGAAACAGAAGCCGAAGGCGGCAAAGAAAGAAGCCCGTTCAGCGAAAAAACCTTCCGCGAAAACGCAGAAAATCGCTGCCGCCACTAAAGCGAAGCGCGCGGCCAAGAAAAAGCAGGCGGAGTAAATTCTCCCCTCAACCTGACCCTCTCCCCAGCGGGGGGAGGGGAAATACTTATTACGAGAACCATCAATGAGTGAAATGATTTACGGCATCCACGCGGTGCAGGCCCTTCTCGAGCGCGCACCGGAGCGTTTTCAGGAAGTGTTTATTCTGAAAGGGCGTGAAGATAAGCGTCTGATGCCGCTGATCCACGCCCTGGAAGCGCAGGGCGTGGTGATCCAGCTGGCGAATCGCCAGTTCCTGGATGAGAAAAGCGAAGGCGCGGTCCACCAGGGGATCATTGCCCGCGTGAAGCCGGGTCGTCAGTATCAGGAAAACGATCTGCCGGATCTGATTGCCGAGCTGGATAACCCGTTCTTCCTGATCCTCGACGGCGTTACCGATCCGCACAACCTCGGCGCGTGCCTGCGCAGCGCCGATGCGGCGGGCGTGCATGCGGTGATCGTGCCGAAAGATCGCTCCGCGCAGCTGAACGCGACGGCGAAGAAGGTGGCCTGCGGCGCGGCGGAAAACGTTCCGCTGATCCGCGTGACTAACCTGGCGCGCACTATGCGTCTGCTGCAGGAAGAGAATATCTGGATCGTCGGTACCGCCGGTGAAGCGGATCATACTCTGTACCAGAGCAAAATGACCGGCCGTCTGGCGCTGGTGATGGGTGCGGAAGGCGAAGGCATGCGTCGTCTCACCCGCGAGCACTGCGACGAGCTGATCAGCATACCGATGGCGGGCAGCGTGTCGTCCCTGAACGTTTCCGTTGCGACGGGCATCTGCCTGTTTGAAGCGGTGCGTCAGCGCGGAGAATAAACAGCAAGGCCGTCCACAGGACGGCCTTTTGTGTTTTCTCCCTCTCCCTGTGGGAGAGGGGCTGGGTGAGGGCTCCAGACGGTGACAACCTCACTCCTCCAGTGACCGCAAATGGTCGTCCTTCCTCAGCGTCATCAGCGCGAAAATACTCACTACCGCCGTCGCCATCACGTAATACGCCGGAATATCCAGGTTGCCCGTCTGCTTAATCAGCCCGGTAATGATTAACCCTGCGCATCCCGAGAAGATCGCGTTCGACAACGAGTAGGCCAGCCCCAGCCCCGTATAGCGCCCGCGCGTTGGGAACATCTCAGACAGCATCGCCGGGCCCGGACCCGCCAGCATGCCCACCAGACCGCCCGCAATCAGTACCACACCAGCCTTCACCGCCAGCGTGCTCGACTCCGCCTGAAGAATTTTCAGCAGCGGCAGGGCGAGGATCAGCAGCAGCGCGGCGGCGAGAATCATCACCGTGCGGCGCCCTATCCGGTCGCTCAGGATCCCCGACGGAATGATGATCAGCGCAAAACCAATATTTGAAATCACCGCTATCAACAGCGCCTGGTTGAACCCGGTGTGCAGCGCCGACTGAAGATAGGTCGGCATAATCACCAGGTAGGTATACCCCGCCGCAGACCAGACCATGACGCGCCCAATCCCCATCACGATGGCCCGGAGCGTGGCGACAGTATCCGCCTGAGCGACAGCCGGTTTATCCTGCTGCTGCACAAAGCTCGGTGTCTCTTCCATACTGACGCGAAGCCACAGCGCCACAACGCCCATGGGCAGCGCCAGGAAGAACGGAATGCGCCAGCCCCAGTCGTGCAGGGCCTCTGGCGTGAGAAGGGTGGAGAGCAGCGCCACGATGCCTGCGCCCGCCAGCAGCCCCAGCGCCACGGTAAAGGACTGCCACGCGCCATAGAGCCCACGCTTGCCGCGCGGGGCGAACTCCGTCATCAGCGAGACCGCGCCGCCGTACTCGCCGCCCGCGAACAGCCCCTGCAGGATGCGCAGCAGCGTAATAATCAGCGGCGCGGCAATCCCGATGCTGGCGTAGACCGGCACAACGCCGATGGCGGCGGTAGCGAGCGTCATCAGCACCAGCACGATAATTAGCGTCGGCTTACGGCCAATCCGGTCGCCGATGCGGCCAAACACCACCGCACCCAGCGGGCGGAAGAAGAAGGCGATGGCAAACGAGGCGTAGGTGAGGATCAGGCTGGTCAGCCCCGCCTCTCCTTCAAGCTGGAAGAAGTTTTTCGCAATGACGGTCGCCAGAAAACCGTAGACCGCAAACTCATACCACTCGATAAAGTTACCAATGGAGCCTGCAATTAATGCTCGCTTGTGCGCGTCCGGTTGCATAACGATCCTCACTTAAGGTTGTAAGAATAAATTATTCAACAAAAGCGGAGTCATGAAATAGTTTATTCTTATGTTCTGTGAGCTATTTCACGAATGATATCAGCGGGATCGTGAACGTGTGACTCCCCTCCCATGCAGCGTGCGCGCGGTCTGTCCATACTTATCGTCATTGCCACTGAAGGAGGGAGACAGCATGCACTGGCAGACCCATACCGTTTTCAATCAACCTGCACCGCTTTCCAACAGCAACCTTTTCCTCTCGGACTGCGCCCTGCGCGATGCGGTCGCGCGTGAAGGGGCCGAGTGGGATATTGAGCTGCTCGCCAGCATCGGACAGCAGTTAGGCACCGCGGAGTCGCTGGAGCTGGGCCGGCTGGCAAACGTTAATCCTCCGGAGTTACTACGCTATGACGCCACCGGGGAGCGGCTGGACGACGTGCGTTTTCATCCGGCATGGCACTTGCTGATGCAGGGGCTTTGCGCCAACCGCGTGCATAACCTGGCGTGGGAAGAGGAGGCGCGTAAAGGGGCGTTTGTCGCTCGGGCCGCACGCTTTGTGCTTCATGCTCAGGTGGAGGCGGGCACGCTTTGCCCGGTCACCATGACGTTCGCCGCCACGCCGCTGCTGCTGCAGGCGCTCCCCAAAGCATTTCACGACTGGCTGACGCCGCTGCTCAGCGATCGCTACGATCCGCACCTTGCCCCTGGCGCGCAAAAGCGCGGCCTGCTGATTGGCATGGGGATGACGGAAAAGCAGGGCGGCTCGGATGTGCTTAGCAACACCACCAAAGCGGAAAAATGCAGCGACGGCAGTTACCGGCTGGTGGGGCATAAATGGTTTTTCTCCGTCCCGCAAAGCGATGCGCATCTGGTGCTGGCCCAGGCGAAGGGCGGGCTATCCTGCTTTTTTGTGCCGCGCTTTTTGCCTGACGGACAGCGCAACGCCGTCCGGCTGGAGCGCCTCAAGGACAAGCTAGGGAACCGCTCCAACGCCAGCAGCGAGGCGGAGTTTCTTGATGCCTCCGGCTGGCTGCTGGGGGAAGAGGGCGAAGGGGTACGGCAGATCCTCAAAATGGGCGGTCTGACGCGATTTGACTGCGCGCTGGGCAGCCACGGACTGATGCGTCGGGCGCTCTCGGTGGCGCTGTACCATGCCCACCAGCGTCAGACCTTCGGCAAAAACCTCATCGATCAGCCGTTAATGCGGGAAGCATTAAGCCGGATGGCGCTGGTGCTGGAGGGGCAAACGGCGCTGCTGTTCCGCCTGGCCCGGGCGTGGGACAAGCGTGCCGATCCGCAAGAGGCCGCCTGGGCGCGGCTGTTTACCCCGGCCGCGAAATTTAGCGTCTGTAAAGCAGGCATCCCGTTTGTGGCTGAGGCGATGGAAGTGCTGGGTGGGAATGGATATTGCGAAGAGAGCGAACTTCCCCGCCTTTACCGCGAGATGCCGGTGAACAGCATCTGGGAAGGGTCAGGAAATATTATGTGCCTGGACGTTCTGCGCGTGCTGGCGAAGCAGCCGGGTATTCACGACCTGCTTGCCGACGAGTTTGCGCAGGTGAAAGGGCAGGACAGACACTTCGACCGCAGCTGGCGACAGCTTCAGCAAAAACTGCGTAAACCGCAGGAGGCGCAGGGGCGGGAGATCGCGCAGCAGCTTTTCTTGCTGGGTGCCGGAAGCCAGATGCTGCGGCACGCATCGCCCCCGGTGGCGCAGGCGTGGTGCCGCATGATGCTGGACACCCGTGGCGGCACGCTGATGAGCGAGCAGGTACAAAGCGACCTGCTGCTGCGTGCGACGGGCAGAGTTGGCTAGCCTTTTAGCTGGAACAGGCTCACCAGCTGAGTCAGGTGTGAACCCTTCTCGCGCAGCGTTTGAGCGGTTTGCTCGCTGCGTGAGATGCGGTCGGCATTGATATGCGACGCTTCGCCAATATGGGTCATGGCGAGGTTCACCTGGCCGATCCCGGCGGACTGCTCGCGTGAGGCATGGTTAATCTCCGTGACCAGCTGGCTGATGTTATCGATATGAATGATGATGTCATCCATCGCCAGGCGCGTCCGTTCAGACAGCGCATGACCCTCACTCACTTTTCTGAGCGTATCGCCAATCAGCTGCTCAATCTCCTTCACCGCGTTAGCGCTGCGTCCCGCCAGCGCGCGAACTTCCTGCGCGACTACCGCAAACCCTTTTCCGTGCTCGCCTGCGCGGGCCGCTTCCACTGCCGCGTTCAGCGCCAGAATATTGGTCTGGAAAGCGATGGATTCGATCACGCGCGTGATGTCTTCGATGCGTTTTGACGCTTCGCGAATGTCGTCCATGGTCGACACCGCGTGGGTGACCGTCTCACCGCCCTGATGGACCGCGAGCGAGGTTTCACCCACCAGCTGCTGCGTTTGCTCCATGTTGGCGGCATTTTGCTGCACGGTGGCGGCCAGCTGCTCCATGCTGGCGGACGTCTCCTCCACGCTGCTGGCCTGCTTGTTGATCTGCTCTGAAATCTCGCCAGTGTCGGCGGCCAGCGCGTTGGTGCCCAAATGGATCTCGCCTGCAGCCTCACGGACCTGCAGGACAATTTTTTGCAGGCCGCCGCCGATGCCGTTGATGGCATCGATCAGCTGGCCGACTTCGTCCTGACGCGTCACGGGCAGGGTGGAACGGAGATCCCCTGCGGCATATTGACGGGCAAGATGGATCACGTTGCGCAGCGGTCGGGTCAGCACGCGGCGAATAATGACCACGAACAGGCCAGCAAAAAGGATGGACAAGACTACGCCGGCCAGCAGGAAGCGATCGCGCATGGCGGTAACGCTTGAGAGCAGCACCGATTTATCCACTTCGCCCACGATAGTCCAGTTCCAGCCCGGCAGCGGGGTATAGGCCATTTTCAGCGTCCGGCCGTCGTCGCTTGTACGCTCCAGCGTGCCGGGTTTGTCACTCAGAAGCTGTTGCTGCGTCGCGCCGTCCCATTTCGGCAGTTTTCCCTCTTCGCTGGCGTGGAACAGGTATTGCCCACGCGTTTTGCCGTTGCTGCGATCCAGCACGAAGAAGCGACCGCTCTCGCCCAGGCGGCGGTTGAGGATTTTCTCGCGCATGACGTTCCAGGAGTGGGTGATGTCCACCCCGACAAAGACGATCGCAATGACCTGCCCTTCGGCGTTTTTAACGGGCTGGTACTGGGTGATGTAGCGTTTGCCGAAAAGCAGCGCCAGGCCGCGGTAGACTTCACCTTTGTTGACGGCAGCAAAGGCCGGGCTGGCGTTATCCAGAACGGTACCCATTGCCCGATCGCCATTCTCTTTGCGCAGGGAAGTGGCTACGCGCACAAAGTCGTTACCGCTGCGTACAAACAGCGTCGAAATGGCTCCCGTACGGTTCAGGAACTCGTCCGAAAGGATGTTATTTTCATGCAGCCCGGTGTCTCCGCCTTTCAGAAGCGGAACGCTAAGTCCGTTAATCGTCTGGTGTTGGGAATTATCAATGTTCAGGGGCTGCGGTAAAAAGGTGGTAAACAGACGGGTATAGCTCTCAACCTCTTCACTCAGGCTGGTATTAAACATCTGCACCATGTCGACCATGCCGGTGGACTGATTATGCAGATCTTCGACCGCAAGGGCTTCAAGCTGCTGGCTGGCTTTTTGGCTGAGCAGAAAAGTGAATAGCAGAAACAGCGTGGCGACACTGACGCCAGTTAGCAGCGAGAGTTTCGACCCCAGGCCCGCACGGCGGAAAAAGTTGATCATAAATTGCTCATCATTGAAAAGTTATGGTTCTTCAACGGCAGAGCGGGGATTACGTTTACTGTTTTAATGTAACAAAATGTTATTTAATTGTTCTTTATTGGTTTTATATAAGATAAAAAATTTGCAAAAACGAAAAGCCACTAAAAATAAGTGGCTTTTATCAGGAAGGAGATTACACGTAGAGAATGGCCTGTACCCGCCAGCGATCGATATGGTTATCTTCCTGCATCTGGATGATGCGATACCATGAAGCACCCTGCTCATCGGCCTTTAATGCCACGACACGTTCAACGTCTTGCGGGCTCCCCGAGATATTATTCACGGAGATCTGGCCAATTTCATTCAGGCCAGTCACACAATCAGCACTGGCGAATTCTGCTGACTGCGCGGTGGTGCTCAGCAGGCCTGCTGAGAGCAACAGTGAGGTCAAAGCAAGAGTTCGTTTCATCGTCAGCTCCATTTCACATATATCCGGTATCCGCCGGGCAATCCTTCGCTAATAAACTCCCTTCCATTAACGCGGGCTTGGAGTTTATTGTGGACAGGAAAATGTCTATGGACGCAAAGCAGTGTAAATCTCGTTCAAAGGAAAACCATTATTTACGGTACAAAATGGCCTGTGAATACCACTGTCCCGTTATGATGGTTTCGTCAATCATAATGATGACGTAATAATCTGCTTTGGCAGCGACGGCCTGTGCTTTTATTGCCGATTCTGCGTCATCCGGAGAACCGCGAACCAGCGCGGAGATGGTGCCCATTCGTTGTAATCCTTCCGTCTGATTACGACGAATCTCCTGTGGATGATCGGCGACCGGTGGAGCGGGTTGCGGTGTTCCCTGCAGCGCGCTACAGCCACTCAGCAGAAACACCAGCAATAAAGCAGCAAACCTGCGCATAACCATATCTCGTTTCCTGATAGCCATAGTGTAGTTGGCTGTGAATTTAGTTTTGGGGGAATGTTCCCGAAGTGTTATCTGGGACGTATATTTCGAATGAAAATGACGCGAAAGCGTAACCCAGTTCTCAACATTATGAATCATAGATTCGCACAGGGTCGACAATGATTGAAATTGAAATACGCCACCTCGGCGACCATGAAATTTTACACGCGATGCCGGCGGGTAAACGTGATAAACCGCTGCCTGTTGTCGTTTTTTATCACGGGTTTACCTCATCGAAGCTGGTTTATAGTTATTTTGCGGTAGCGCTTGCGCAGGCGGGTTTTCGCGTGGTGATGCCAGATGCACCCGACCACGGCGCACGCTTTACGGGTAATGAACAGGCGCGGCTGGGTCAGTTCTGGCAGATTCTGCACGGGAGTCTGACCGAGTTTGCCGGGCTGCGCGATGCGCTTTATGGGGCAGGGCTGGTGGCCGACAATCGTCTGGCGGTAGCCGGGGCATCGATGGGCGGTATGACGGCGCTGGGGATTATGACGCATCATCCTGAAGTGAAGTCTGTCGCCTGTCTGATGGGCTCGGGCTACTTTACTTCGCTGGCGAAGACCCTTTTCCCCCCTCAGGATTTAACGGAAATGACCGCGACGCTGGCAGAGTGGGAAGTGACCCGGGCATTGCCGCGCGTGGCCGATCGCCCGCTGCTGCTGTGGCACGGTGACGCGGATGATGTGGTCCCGCCCGAGGGAACCTTCCGTCTGCAGCAGGCGTTAATGAATGAAGGGCTGGACGGTAATCTGACCTGCCTGTGGGAACCGGGCGTCCGCCACCGCATCACGTCAACGGCGCTGGACGCTACGGTGGCGTTTTTCCGCCAGCACCTGTAAACGCGCAGGACTTTGATGTCCTTATCTTCCCGCTTGTGGAGGATCTTTGAGGGGCTATTTGACCGGTGGTATTCCGGAGCCATTCACAAAAAAAGCCCCCGGGCAGGGGGCAACGTCAACTATGGCTATGTTCTCGTTGTTGGCTTTCCTGGTGCTAGCGTTAAAGCGTTATCGGTAAATATCTGCACTGGCGTGCATGTTGCCGTTGCTGCCGGGCTCACGGGTTAACATCACGTGATAATAGGTTGCGCCCTGCGCATCGGTTTCTTCGTTTAATGCCTGATCTGCTTCACTTTCCGTGGCGAAATTATGATTGATGTAAATTACGCCCAAGCTTTGCACATCATCCATGTTTCTGGCCTGTCGGCTGTCTATCTTGATGGCTGCCATCGCGTTTGCACTGAGCAAAAGCGCCGCCATTATGGCTAATGCGATTTTTTTCATGATATGCGCTCCACGACTACGTGCTGCGAGAGGGGGGATGCTCCTTCTTTAATTCAGGCGATCTCTGATTAAAGTGTAATCACTCATCCGGCGGGGATGCGTGACCATTTCTGATGCAGTTGTTCAAAAAAACAACGCTTCCGGGTGTGACCAATTTTAAATCACCCACTTAGACCCGCTTCGCGCTTTGTGCGAATTATTTGTGCAATCAGCTTGAGTTTCCAGGGGCGCGCAAGTATTATGACGCGTCAATTTTTCAGCCGACCTTTAACACGTTCCTTGCCTCCCCGGGCCTCGGCTGACCCAGACAGGAGGCTGAATAATCCGTAAGGAGCAATTCGATGCGTCATTACGAAATCGTTTTTATGGTCCATCCTGACCAGAGCGAACAGGTTCCGGGTATGATCGAGCGTTACTCTGCTGCCATCACTGGTGCAGAAGGTACGATCCACCGTCTGGAAGACTGGGGCCGCCGTCAGCTGGCTTACCCGATCAACAAACTGCACAAAGCACACTACGTTCTGATGAACGTTGAAGCGCCGCAGGAAGTGATCGATGAGCTGGAAACTACCTTCCGCTTCAACGATGCCGTTATCCGCAGCATGGTTATGCGTACCAAAAACGCAGTTACCGAAGCATCTCCGATGGTTAAAGCGAAAGACGAGCGCCGTGAGCGTCGCGATGATTTCGCAAACGAAACCGCAGATGATTCTGATGCTGGGGATTCTGAAGAGTAATTTCTGATGACCAACCGTCTGGCGTTGTCCGGCATCGTATGCAGGGCTCCCCTTCGAAAGGTCAGTCCATCAGGAATTCCGCATTGCCAGTTCGTGCTTGAGCATCGTTCTGTGCAAGAGGAAGCCGGGTTTCACCGGCAGGCGTGGTGCCAAATGCCCGTTATTATTAGCGGACACGAAAACCAGGCCATTACTCACAGTTTAACGGTCGGTAGCGCAGTAATCGTTCAGGGGTTCATCTCTTGCCACAAGGCAAAGAACGGCCTGAGCAAAATGGTTCTGCATGCCGAGCAGATTGATTTGATAGATTCTGGAGACTAGCCATATGGCACGTTATTTCCGTCGTCGCAAGTTCTGCCGTTTCACCGCGGAAGGCGTTCAAGAGATCGACTATAAAGATATCGCAACGCTGAAAAACTACATCACCGAAAGCGGTAAGATTGTCCCAAGCCGTATCACCGGTACTCGTGCAAAATACCAGCGTCAGCTGGCTCGCGCTATCAAACGCGCTCGCTACCTGTCCCTGCTGCCGTATACTGATCGTCATCAGTAATCAGGCACGGTCCATTAATACGACTTTAAGAGGATAAGGTAATGCAAGTTATTCTGCTTGATAAAGTAGCAAACCTGGGCAGCCTGGGTGATCAGGTTAACGTTAAAGCGGGTTACGCACGTAACTTCCTGGTTCCACAGGGTAAAGCTGTTCCAGCTACCAAGAAAAACGTAGAGTTTTTCGAAGCACGTCGCGCTGAACTGGAAGCCAAACTGGCTGACGTTCTGGCGGCTGCTAACGCTCGCGCTGAAGCAATCAACGCACTGGGCACCGTTACCATCGCGTCTAAATCAGGCGACGAAGGTAAACTGTTCGGTTCCATCGGTACCCGCGACATCGCTGATGCAGTTTCTGCAGCAGGCGTTAAAGTGGCTAAGAGCGAAGTTCGTCTGCCGAACGGCGTTCTGCGTACCACTGGTGAGCACGAAGTTGACTTCCAGGTTCACAGCGAAGTGTTCGCTAAACTGGTTGTTAACGTTGTAGCTGAGTAATTTTTTACTCTGCTCACGTTGAAACGCCGGCCTTGTGCCGGCGTTTTGCTTTTTACAGATCCGGGTCTTAACGCGCCCTGATAAAACTGCCGTCTGGCTGGCGGGTAAACAGCACCTGTTGTCCACTTCCCGTATCAATCGTTAACCCTGTCACCACCCCGCTGGCATTCTGGCGAACCTGTACCATCTGTCCATTCTGCAGGTTACTGAGCGGCTTACCCGCACCTTCCACCTTCGCCATGGCATACACGTCGGTTGGCGGCAGGTTGTGGTCGCGGAACAGCTGTGCCAGCGTTTTGCCCGGCTCTACGCGATAGGAACGCCACTGTTGCTCAATGCCGGTAGGCTGTTGCGTCTGAGGCTGAGACGGGGCGGCGGCTTGATCCTGCGGCTGTTCATCCTGAATGGGCTCTGGCTCAACCGGCGCGACCTGACCCGGATCGTTAGACGGGGTCACAAGCTGCGTCTGCATCGGCTGTGCGTCAGGCTGTGGCCGCGTCTGCGACTGAATATCCAGCTGAGCATTGCGGGCGACGGGTGCGGTATCGACATCATCGCCCCCGGAAGGAAGCAGGAAGCCCACGATCACCATCAGCGCGCCAATGATGATCCCTCTGCGATGCAGAGGAGGCAGCGGGTCCATGATGCGAAAATTGTCCGGCGCCTGCCAGATTTTCGCCAGGGTAGGTTTCAGTTCAAATCGCCCGGGCATGGCACTCCTCCTGCTCCGCGTATTTTTTATCCTGTGCCCCGAAGTATAGTTTGCTAACTGCCTGAACGGCGTAGTAAACCCGACATCCGTGACATCAGTTCGGGATTAATCCTGGTTATCTCTATTGTTTCTGTTTCGTCGCGGTTTGTCACCTTAACTTCAGACAAAGTTTTACCCATAAGGGCATGGCTGATATGCTGCCCGCTACTTTAAATGTGATGGAAGGAAAACCCATGACCACCCCGACTTTTGACACTATCGAAGCGCAGGCAAGTTACGGTATCGGCTTGCAGGTAGGACAGCAGCTGAGCGAATCCGGCCTGGAAGGTCTGTTACCAGAAGCGCTGGTGGCGGGTATCGCTGACGCGCTGGAAGGCAAACAGCCTGCCGTTCCGGTAGACGTTGTGCACCGTGCGCTGCGTGAAATCCACGAACGTGCTGACGCCGTGCGTCGCGCGCGCTTCGAAGAGATGGCAGCCGAAGGTGTGAAATATCTGGAAGAGAACCGCGAGCGTGAAGGCGTGAACAGCACCGAGTCTGGTCTGCAGTTCCGCGTGATCAATCAGGGCGACGGCGCAATCCCGGCGCGTACCGACCACGTTCGCGTGCATTACACCGGTAAACTGATCGACGGTACCGTGTTCGACAGCTCCGTGGCGCGCGGCGAACCGGCTGAATTCCCGGTCAACGGCGTGATCGCAGGCTGGATCGAAGCTCTGACCCTGATGCCGGTCGGTTCCAAATGGGAACTGACTATCCCGCATAACCTGGCCTACGGCGAGCGCGGCGCTGGCGCGTCCATCCCGCCATTCAGCACCCTGGTCTTTGAAGTCGAGCTGCTGGAAATTCTGTAATCGACTTTTCTTATTTCCTCTCCCCGGTTGGGGAGAGGAAAATAGTGTAAAAACCTATAGTTACGGTGCTATCAACATTTTATCTTGCAAACGAAACTGTTGCGTGTATTTTTGTGAGCTGTTTCGCGCTGTATGAGTGATATGACACTCACTTTCAACATATTATTAACATAATATCTAAATCATAGTATTCATCCCGCCGATTCTTACCTAATATCGATTAGCCCTTACAAGGGAACGTCATCTTTTGACGTATTTAAAGGCCAGAAGAGCCTTAACAACACAGACAGGCATAAACAGGAAAATATCACATGGTAGATCAGGTCAAAGTCGTCGCCGACGAAGAGGCGTCGTCTGAACAGTCGCTACGGCGCAATCTCACTAACCGTCATATTCAGCTCATTGCGATTGGGGGTGCCATCGGTACCGGGCTGTTTATGGGATCAGGCAAAACCATCAGTCTCGCCGGGCCGTCGATCATATTCGTTTATATGATCATCGGTTTTATGCTGTTCTTCGTGATGCGTGCAATGGGTGAACTGCTGCTCTCGAACCTCGAATACAAATCCTTTAGCGACTTCGCTTCTGACCTGCTCGGGCCGTGGGCGGGCTATTTCACCGGCTGGACCTACTGGTTCTGCTGGGTCGTCACCGGTATGGCGGACGTCGTGGCGATTACCGCCTACGCGCAGTTCTGGTTCCCGGGGCTGTCGGACTGGGTCGCCTCGCTGGCGGTCATTGTTCTGCTGCTGAGCCTGAACCTCGCCACCGTTAAAATGTTCGGTGAGATGGAGTTCTGGTTCGCGATGATCAAAATCGTGGCGATTGTCGGGCTTATCGTCGTGGGTCTGGTGATGGTGCTCACCCACTTCCAGTCGCCAACGGGCGTTCAGGCGTCGTTTACCCATCTGTGGAATGACGGCGGCTGGTTCCCGAAAGGCATTAGCGGCTTCTTTGCCGGCTTCCAGATCGCGGTTTTTGCTTTCGTGGGCATTGAGCTGGTGGGCACGACGGCAGCGGAGACCAAAGATCCCGAGAAGTCTCTCCCGCGCGCGATTAACTCTATTCCGCTGCGTATCATCATGTTCTACGTCTTCGCGCTGATCGTCATTATGTCCGTGACGCCGTGGAGCTCCGTGGTGCCAACCAAGAGCCCGTTCGTTGAGCTGTTCGTGCTGGTAGGCCTGCCTGCTGCCGCGAGCCTGATTAACTTCGTGGTGCTGACCTCTGCTGCCTCGTCTGCCAACAGCGGCGTATTCTCCACCAGCCGTATGCTGTTTGGTCTGGCGCAGGAAGGCGTGGCGCCGAGCGCGTTCGCCAAGCTGTCGAAGCGCGCGGTACCGGCAAAAGGGTTGACCTTCTCCTGCATGTGCCTGCTGGGCGGCGTGGTGATGCTCTACGTGAACCCAAGCGTGATTGGCGCGTTCACCATGATCACCACGGTCTCAGCGATCCTGTTTATGTTCGTCTGGACCATCATCCTCTGTTCATACCTGGTGTACCGCAAGCAGCGCCCGCACCTGCATGAAAAATCGATCTACAAGATGCCGCTGGGCAAGCTGATGTGCTGGGTGTGCATGGCTTTCTTCGTCTTCGTGCTGGTTCTGCTGACGCTGGAAGATGATACCCGTCAGGCACTCATCGTCACGCCGCTGTGGTTTATCGCGCTGGGGCTGGGCTGGGTGTTTATCGGTAAGAAACGTATGGCAGGCGTAAGGTAAAAGCAAAACGGCAACTTCGGTTGCCGTTTTTAGTTTTTCTATTCCCCAGCTAATGCCCTCGGGAACAGAACGTTGTTCTCAAGACTGATGTGTTCCATCAGGTCGTCAATCATCTCGTTAATGCCGTTGTACATCGCTTTCCACGTTGTGCACGCTTCTGGCGGCGGCGTGACGTTGTGGGTGGTGTGTTTGATTACTTCCAGCAGTTCACCCGCGTCATCGTGTTCGCTTTCCATTACGCTGATAGGCCCCATCGCCTGGCTTCCCATTCCCTGTTTAATCATCGGGAAGAGGATCTGCTCTTCTTTCATCATGTGGCTGGAAAGCTCTTCATGAAGCAGGGTCAGGTATTTCGCCAGACCGCGCGGTACGGAAGGTTTGTCGGCATGAACGCGCTCAACTTTGGTCGCCTGCAGGATCAGTTCCGGCAGCTGTTCACGGTGACGGTCATGGTATCGCACGATGATATGGTCGATGATTTCAGCGAGCGAGGCGGTTCGCCAGTCTTTGTCGACGGGCTGCCCGGCCAGCTGCGCCAGCTCTGCTTCAATCACCTCAACGTCCAGCTCCTTGCGTGAGGCCGCACGCGCCAGGGTTTGCTTACCGCCGCAGCAGTAATCCATATCGTATTTACGGAACAGCGCAGAAGCGCGAGGAATGGAGAGCGCCAGCTCGCCAAGGGGTTGGTCGCGAAAGGCCATAGCAGTTACCTCGTCATCAATAATATAAGATGCATATTAAATGCATCTTTAAGTCAGCGCCATAACCCTTTAGAGGGAAAGGGGAAAGTGAGATGCAGATCACAAAAAAATACCCCGTTTAACTCTCTGAATGGACTTAGGAAAGTGGTTTAGAAACTTTTTAAAGGTGTAGAAACAGTAAACAACCCGCCGCGCCTGCCGATATATCCACGTCAGACAAACCTGCATATAACAAAGGCAACGCATGTTTAAACGTATAAAAGTCATTACCCTTCTGATTTCGGTGCTGCTTGTGCTCGGCATCATGCAAGTGATTTCCGCGGGTATCTTTATCAACGCGCTGAATAACGATAAAGACAATTTCACCGTGTCGCAGCTCTCCAGCAAGAACGTGGCGGAGTTTACCGATGCGTGGATCAGCCTGAACCAGGCGCGCGTGACGCTGAACCGCGGGATGCTGCGTCTGCAAAGCAGCATGGCCTCTCAGATTAACGGTGGGCAGCTCAATGAGCTGGTCAACACGGCGAAAAATCTGCTCGCCGATGCGCAGGTCCATTACGATAAATACTATGCCTTGCCAAATACGCCGGGCCTGGACGAGAACCTGGCCAAGCGTCTGGAAGAGCAGTACCGCATTTACTCCTCAACGCTGACGCAAATGAACGTTCTGCTGAGCCAGGGCAATCTGGAAGACATGTTCAAGCAGAACGCGGAGCAAAAGCAGACCGCGATGCAGGCGGTTTACCGTGAATGGCGTGAAGCGCAGGCAACGCTCACCGATAAAGGCATCCAGGACAATGAAAGCGACTACAAGCGCATCCTGTGGATCCTCTCTGCGGTTATGCTGCTGGTGATTGTGGTGATTATCTCCAGCTGGGTAGCCATGCGCCGCGTGCTGCTGCTGCCTCTGGAAGAGGTGATTAACCATATTCGCGCCATTGCGGCGGGGGATTTAACCCAGCCGATTCAGGCTGAAGGTAAGAACGAAATGGCTATCCTGGCGCGCAACGTTCAGGAGATGCAGACCTCGCTGGCGAACACCGTGGGCGTGGTGCGTGAAGGTGCGGATACCATCTACACCGGTGCCGGTGAAATTTCTGCCGGCAGCAACGACCTCTCTTCCCGTACCGAGCAGCAGGCCGCGTCTCTGGAAGAGACGGCAGCCAGCATGGAACAGCTGACGGCAACCGTGAAGCAGAACGCCGATAACGCGCGTCAGGCTTCCCGTCTGGCGCTGGACGCCTCCTCTACGGCGAAGAAGGGCGGTAACGTGGTTGAAGGCGTGGTGCGTACGATGGACGAAATCGCCACCAGCTCCAGTAAAATCGCGCAAATTACTAACGTAATCGACGGTATTGCCTTCCAGACTAACATCCTGGCGCTGAACGCTGCGGTGGAAGCGGCGCGTGCAGGCGAGCAGGGCCGTGGTTTTGCGGTGGTGGCAGGAGAAGTGCGTACTCTCGCCCAGCGCAGCGCCCAGGCGGCGAAAGAGATCAAAGCGCTGATCGATGATTCCGGCGAGCGCGTGAACGCGGGCTCCCAGCTGGTTAACGAAGCCGGGGAGACGATGGCAGAGATCGTCAATGCGGTCACCCGCGTGACGGACATCATGGGTGAAATTGCCTCGGCCTCTGACGAGCAGAGCCGCGGTATCGACCAGGTGGGCCAGGCGGTAGCCGAGATGGACCGCGTGACCCAGCAGAACGCCTCGCTGGTTGAAGAGTCTGCGGCCGCGGCGGCGGCGCTGGAAGATCAGGCTGCACGCCTGAACGAAGCGGTGGCGGTGTTCAAAATCACCCGCAACCAGGCGGTCAAAGCGGCGCCGGTGAAAACCTATGTACCTAAAGCGCAGCCCGTAGCGGCGGCGTCTGAAGGGAACTGGGAAACGTTTTAACATCATGCCGGGTGGCGCTGGCGCTTACCCGGCCTACGAAACGGCTTCTTGTAGGCCGGGTAAGGCGGAGCCGCCACCCGGCAAAAATCACGCCTCCGACGCCGGAACGACCCTCGGTTTTTCCGGCTTCGCTCTTACCGCCATCACCACTCCCACCACCAGCAGCGCGATCCCGCAGGCCGTGAATAGCGGCGGCACGCTCTGGCGCATCAGGAAGGTATAAAGCAGTCCGGCCAGGGTTTCGAAGACAATCAGCGGCCCTAAAATCACCGTCGGCAGCTTCTGGCTGGCAATGTTCCAGCACAGCGCGCCCACCCATGAGCACAGCACCGCAATCGCAACCATCAGGCCAATAAACACCCAGGGTCTTGGCCCGAAGGGCTGGGCGAAGTCTGGCTGTTGATGGCCTAACCAGATGCACGCCCCGGCATAGCCCACCAGCGAGACGGGCAGCGTGACCAGCGCCTGCGCCGTCGCCCACATCATCGGGTGCTTGTCCGGGTTCTCCCGCAGCCAGCGCGCGTTGCGCAGGGCATACCATGCCCAGCACGCCACGGAAATGAACGCCAGCACAATGCCAGAGCCGTAACGCCACAGGTCAACATCCGCCTGCCCGTGACGCAGCTCGGCAATATTGACGCATACCAGCCCCACGGCGGTGCATACCAGCGCCGGCACCATTTTTGACCACGCCAGTTTGCCATCGCGGTGGCTGTAGAGCAGGTTAGCAAAGACGGGGATGACGACCGGCAGCGTGCCGATAATCATGGTAGATACCGGCGCACCGGTACGCTGAATGGCACTCGCAAGGCAAACGTAGTAGATAAGATTGCCCATCATGGTCAGCGCCAGCGCGGTGCCCCAGTCCTGACGGCTGAGCTGACGCAAGCGCGCGCGTCCCAGCCACGCCAGGGGCAGAGCAATCAGCCCGAGCGCCAGATAGCGTCCGGTCGACTGCAGTATTGCCGGATACTCGGGCACGATCAGCGGGCCGACAAAAATAAGCCCCCACATCATCCCGGCCAGCAGGGCATACAACACTCCACTAATCATTTTTCCATCCACAGGTATTTACGCTGCATGCAGTGTAGGAGGGGAAAATGCGTGCGTATTGTATGAGATTGCGCATTAGCGCCGGGTGACCTGCTTCTGGTAGCGCACGGGCGTAATGCCGTAGCGGCGGGTAAACGCGCGGGTTAAATGGGATTGGTCGGTCAGCCCGGTCGCGGCTGCCACTTCGGCGGCGGGCATGCCGTGGGTGAGGAACGCTTTAGCGCGCCAGAGGCGAATGGCCATCAGCATCTGGTGCGGCGTAACGTGAAAATGGGCTTTGAACTGGCGCTGGAAGTGGTACGGGCTGAGCGAAACGACGCTGGCCAGCTCGTCCAGCGTCAGGGAGTGCATGTAGTTGTCGTGCAGGTACTCGCGCACGCGTTCGAAGCGGTGCGCGCCTTCCTGAATCACCGGCGCGTGATGAGCCAGCGGCTGGAAGGTCGCAATCAGATCCAGCAGTAATCCTTTTTGCGCAAGCGGCTCGTCCGTATGCCACAATCCGTAAATCAGCCTGCCGATTTGCTGCGAGCGCAGCGGGTCATGACGCGTGACATCGCTAAACCACCAGTGCCGGAGGCCGGTCACCTCTTCCAGCAGATCGGGTTCGATATAGACCATCCGGTAGCGCCAGCCGCCTTCGGTGGCGGATTCGCCGGTATGGATCTCGTCCGGGTTCATGGTGACGACGGATTTTTCCGCCGCGAGATGCTGGGTACCGCGATAGCGAAAGCGTTCGGCACCTGTTTCAATCGTGCCGATCCCGAAGGCTTCATGGGTGTGCGGCTCAAAGGCGTAGTCAGAAATATGCGCGTGATAAAGCTCCAGGCCCGGCAGCTGCGCCAGATGGCGAAAGCGCGCGCTGTCTCTTTCATCATTAAACTGTTCAGGTACGCCTTGCACGTTGAGCCTCCTCGTGGTCATCTTTTCATTATCAGAGATGACCGGAATTTATGCACTAAACATCTTTGCCCGGACGGTCTTACGGTAATCCCCCGGTGAAACCGTTGTTTTATGCTTAAACTGGCGATTAAAGTGCGCAATATCCTGATATCCAACCGCATTTGCAATCTCCTGAATACACAGATTGGTGGATTGCAGCATTGTCATGGCGGATTCAATTCTGGCGGTTAATAAATACTGCAGTGGGGACATGTCGGTGGCATTTTTAAAGCGGCGATTAAAGTTGCGCAAACTCATGCCAGCCATATCTGCAAGATTCTGCATGGATATATCCGAGGCGCAGTTGGCTTTTATCCAGATTTGAATTTGAACAATATCTTCATCCGGATGGGGTTTGTTTTCTTCACTGTAACACTGACGTTCAAACTGGCTACGAATTTCATGGAAAAATGTCCGTTGAGTATGGGTGGCTACACGTTTCCCGTATATCGTTTCTATAAAATGGATCGTCAGATCTGACAGGGCCTTAACGCTTGCGGCGCAGAAAATATTATCGGCCTGAGTGAGAAAATGTTTTGTCTGTAATTTTACGCTGGGGTAGTCGCGCGAGAATTGTTTGAAGTAGTGCCAGTGGGTGGTGGCAGGCTTTCCGTTGAGCAATCCCGACTCCGCCAGAAAACAGCAGCCCGTTCCGACGGCGGCGATGCGGGTTCCTCGCGCGGCCTGCTCGGTCAGCCATTCCAGAAGCTCAGGCTGTCTGACCACTGCGCGAGGATTGCGCCACAGGGCAGGAAGATAGATAACGTCATAGTGCCTGTCTGCGGCAAGGGTGGTATCGGCGGTAATGCTAAAGCCGCTGTGCGTCAGGATGGGCTCGCTGTTTATGCCAATGGTATTCACCTTCAGAATATTCTCCGGGCGACAGAGCCTGAAGGGTGACTTCTCCGGTTTGTGCGTGCCTGCGTGGGATGTTGTTTTTTGCTCAGCTAAATAGCTACTGGCTGCCGCTTTCCACATTTCAATCGGAAGACTGAGACCGGAACTTAGCATGCGTTCACATAACACAAATCCTATTTGTGTATTTGTCATTTTTGATTAATACCTGTTTTGACTATTATTTTTGGTAGCTCATCGTTGCCGTGGCCAAAAAAGTCAGCGTTTTGGCTGGATTTTCATATTAGCTTTTGTTGGTGATTTGTAAACTAATATCTGAAATTATCGCACTTGCTTAATAAAATAAATCCACGACCACGAGAGGATAAATTATGGTGAAATTACCCGTAATAACGGCTTTTGGCGGCTATAGTCCAGCTGGTCGTAGTTCTTCACATCATGCATTTCGTCGAATGATTATTGAGTCATTATCGGAAGAGGAACGGCAGGATACGTTATTATCGTTAGCCATCCTGATGGGCGTACTTAAATATGATGAAGGTGGGTATTACGATATTTCCGGTAAAAGATTTACACCTGCTCAGGCTGCCGCGAGGATAAAAGACGAGGCGCTAGAGGGAACCCTTATCAGAAAAATTACGCGCGACTATTTTGATGTCGATGCTATTGCCAGCCATGCAAAATTGAATATGGCTTCAGGCGAAGAGGGATTCAGTTTTAATATATCTGCCAGGCAATTACCTCAACCCTTACCGGCGGGATGGTACGTTGAAGAATTAGCGGATCGGCGTGTCCGTATTACCGTTCAGGGAGAGATGGACTGCAAAATTGAGGCGTTGCTGCGCACGGAGGTTCAGGCTGCAGGGCTTTTGCCGCAGGGATTCCGCCCGGGCGACCATTACAATTCGCAGTTCCATCCGCGGGCGTTACAAATGGCGATTGTCGGAGCGTCAGACGCCATCAACGCGCTGGGGATCCCGTGGCGAGAGGTACAGGCCAAAATCACGCCGGATCAGCTCGGCGTCTATTCGGGCAATATCATGGGGCAGCTCGACGATTATGGCTTTGGCGGAATGCTGCAGTCGCGCCTGAAAGGCCATCGCGTCAGCGCAAAACAGTGCCCGCTGGGCCTGAACAGCATGTGCGCCGATTTCCTCAATGCGTATGTGCTGGGTAGCGTCGGTCATACCAGCTCCACGCTGGGGGCGTGCGCCACGTTTCTGTATAACCTGAATGCGGCAGTTGAGGATATCAAAGCGGGGCGCATTCGCGTAGCCGTCGTTGGCAGCGCCGAAGCGCCGGTCATCTCAGAAGTGATTGAAGGATTCGATGCCATGGGCGCCCTGGCAACGGAGAGCAAGCTTAAGCACATTGATGAAACGGAAACGGCCGACTGGCGCAACAGCAGCCGCCCGTTTGGCAACAGCTGCGGTTTTGTTATCGCAGAATCCAGCCAGTATGTCGTGTTAATGGACGACGAGCTGGCGCTGCAGCTTGGCGCAGAGATCCACGGTTCGGTGGGGAATGTCTTCATCAACGCTGACGGCTTTAAACGCTCTATTGCGTCACCGGGGCCGGGGAATTACATCACCATGGCGAAAGCCGTAGCCTCTGCGGTATCGATGACCGGGATAGAGACGGTGCAGAAGGGATCGTTTATTCAGGCGCACGGCTCAAGCACGCCGAAGAATTGCGTCTCCGAGGCGGATATTTTTGACCGCGTTGCGCAAGCTTTTTCGATTCGCGACTGGCCGGTGACGGCGGTGAAATCGTATCTCGGACACTCTCTGGGCCCCGCCAGCGGCGACCAGCTAATCAGCTGCCTCGGCGTCTTCCGCTATGGTATTTTGCCGGGAATTAAAAGCGTGTCCCACATCGCGCCGCAGGTGAACAATGCGCGCTTAACCATTCCTCTTCAGGACTGCAAATTAGAGGAAGGCCAGGGACAAATCGCCTTTATTAATTCAAAAGGCTTTGGCGGTAATAATGCCACGGGGGTGGTTTACTCGCCAAAGCTTACCCATCAATGGTTGCGCAAACGCTATGGGGACGCGGTGTTTGCGGATTATCAGCAGCGTAATCGGCAGGTGCGACGTCAGGCTAACGCCTACGACGAGGCTGCGTCGCAGGGTGAACTCAATGTCATTTATCTTTTCGGCCAGCAGAGGATAAATGAGGAAGATATTAAGATTGATATGAATGGCATCACCATTCCCGGATTTGAAAAACCGATAACGTACGCGACGGATAAAGAATACCCGGACTTTTAATCGTTATATCTGATTTTATTATTAATAAATATGAGCGGGCCGGGTAAGGGAAATCACCCGGCCACAGGAAAGAACGGTGACACCGTTAAAGAATGGCTTTAATGCTCTGCGCCAGCGGGATCGTTGCGCGCCCGATCAGCTTGCTCAGCGTATGGCTATCGTCAAAGAGTCCCCCTTTGGACGCACCCACATCCGAGTCCGCCAGCATATCTGCCAGCCCGGCAGGCAGGCCGACGCTTTTCAGCGCGGCGGCAAAATCCGCTTCACTGAGATTCTGGTAGGTTACCGGCTTCCCGCTCTGTTTGCCGAGTTCAGCCGCCAGTTCGCTCAGCGTCCAGCCGTGGTCGCCCGCCAGTTCGTAGACCTTGCCCGCGTGGCCCTCTTCTGCGATCACTTTGGCGGCCGCCGCGGCATAGTCTGCACGGGTGGCAGAGGCAATTTTGCCTTCGCCTGCCGCACCAATAAACACGCCGTGTTCCAGCGCAGGCGGCGCGCTCGCCAGGTAGTTTTCGGTATACCAGCCATTGCGCAGCAGGGCATAAGGGATGCCGGACGCCGCCAGCGCTTTTTCAGTGGCAACGTGTTCAACGTGCAGACCCAGCGGGGAGTTGTCCGCATGCAGCAGGCTGGTGTAGGCGATAAATTTCACGCCAGCCGTTTTGGCGGCGTTAATTACGTTCTGGTGCTGGGGCGCGCGCTGGCCGACTTCGCTGGAAGAGATCAGCAGCAGCTTATCCACGCCGCTCAGCGCGGCGGTGAATGCGGCTTCATCCGTGTAGTCCGCCTGGCGAACCACAATTCCCTGCTGGCTTAAGGCCTGCGCTTTCGCCGGGTTACGTACGATGGCCACAATCTGGCTGGCCGGTACGGTTTTCAGCAGCTGTTCGATAACGAGATGGCCAAGCTGGCCGGTAGCGCCGGTAATCGCGATCATGATGAGTCTCCTTCGTGTTTGTCTGGTGTTGTGGCACACTAGCACCATAGCTAACTTTTAGTAAGTACGTACAAAAAGGTAAGTATGAAAACAACGATACCGACGCTCAGCGAACAAATGCGCGATGGCAATCTTTTCGCGGAACAGTGCCCTTCACGCGAGGTGCTCAAACACGTGACCAGCCGCTGGGGTGTCCTGATTCTGCTGGCCCTGCGCCAGGGAACGCATCGCTTTAGCGATCTGCGCCGTAAAATGGGCGGGGTGAGCGAAAAGATGCTGTCCCAGTCACTCCAGGCGCTGGAGCAGGACGGGTTTGTCGATCGCGTGTCGTATCCGGTGGTGCCGCCGCACGTAGAGTATAGCCTGACGCCGATGGGGATTGAGGTCAGCGAGAAAGTCGCCGCGCTGGCGGACTGGATTGAGGTGAATACGCCGAAGGTGATGGCGAATCGGGACGATCGTGCGGCCTGATGTCTTCACCCTGACCTAATGCCTGCGTGGGCGACCCCCTCTCCCTTGAGGGAGAGGGCTGGGGTGAGGGGGGAACATATAACTCTGGTGGTCATTCCGTTCACTTTATGTTCCTTGCTTCTCTGTAACGACATGGCCTGTGAATGTGCCAGGGCGGCTCAATCGCCGCCGCCCTGGCGACCCGGGCTCCCGGCGGTAAATCGCCGCTTCGCGGATTGCTCGCCCCATCCCTGGGGCTCACCCTTTCAGGGCCAGCTCAGGCGCTGTCCAAAATTGCTCCCGGCAATTTTGTCCTCAGCTTATTCTTTCAGGCTATCGGGTCGGGCATGAGCCTGCATCCCTGCAGGCCACGCCCTCTCGGCGCATCCTTGCGCCTCGCCCCGGCCTTGCGGAAACGCTTCGGCGATTTACAGCCGGACCAGGGCATCGCTGCAATTCATTAATTTTTCTGAAGAAATATTCATCGCTTCGAGTTGGAAAATTACTGAGGCCCCCTCTCCCACAGGGAGAGGGAACAAACACCAAAAACGGCAACGCATGTTGCCGTTTTGTTTTTACTTGCTCAAATCCACCTGATAAATCGCGAACCCGATATCATCCGTTGCGACCTTCTTCATCGGATACTGGGCATTATCCTTGATAAACGCGGCTGCCTTATCGGACGGCGACGTTTCTATGCGGATATCCAGCTTCGTATCGCTGTGGATCGGCGCGAGGCGCCAGTTGTTGTCCACCGCCGGATGAATTTCGCCCGCCTTCTTCGACTCCGCGCTGATCCACGCCGCCAGCACCGAGCGGTTCTCGTCCGGCGAGGCAAAGGCGATGTGGCTATCTCCCGTACCGGCAAACTTACCGCCGTAGGCGCGGTAGTTATTGGTCACCACCAGGAAGGTGGCATTCGGGTCGATCGCCTTGCCGTTGAAGGTCAGGTTTTTAATGCGCTCCGCCTGCGGGTTGATCGCCTGACACTCGCCGTCATATTTCGCTGGCTGGGTGACATCAATCTGGTAGTTCACGCCGTCGATCACGTCGAAGTTATAGGTACGGAAGCCGTCCCAGTTAATCAGCGACTGCGGCTTACTGCTGTGCGGGTCAATCTGGTTAAACTGTCCGGCAGAGCACTCCAGCCACTCTTTCACCTCCTGGCCCGTCGCTTTTACCACCACCAGCGTGTTCGGGTAGAGGTAGAGATCGGCGGCGTTACGGAAGGTCAGCTGGCCCTTTTCGACTTCAACATAGCTTGCCGGGTCGTTCTTACGCCCGCCCACCTTGAATGGCGCAGCCGCTGACAGGACCGGCAGTTTTGCCAGATCCGGATCGCCCTGCACAAAGTGTTCCGCATAGGCTTTCTGCGCCATGTTGACGACCTGAACGGTCGGGTCATCCTGCACCAGCGCCAGGAAGCTGTACATGTTATCGGCGGATTTGCCGATCGGCTTGCTGACGAATTCGCGCGTGGCGTCGTGATCGTGCTTCAGCACGTCGACCAGTTTTTTATCTTCCGCCGCCAGAGATTTTTTAGCCGCAGCGTCGTAAATCGGGCGCGCTTCGGCTTTTGACTGCGTCACCTTCCAGCTGCCGCCGTCGTTATTCAGCACCAGATCCACCACGCCAAGATGGTCGCCCCACATGCCCGGCATCACCGACGGCACGCCGTTGAGCGTCCCTTTCTCAATGTCTGCTCCTTTTATGCTGGCGAAATCTTTGCCCGGGAAGACCGCGTGGGCGTGGCCGAACAGGATCGCGTCGACGCCCGGGACTTCACTCAGATAGTAAACGGAGTTTTCTGCCATGGCCTGATACGGATCGGCGGAGAGGCCCGAGTGGGCGACAACGACCACCAGATCGGCGCCTTTTTCGCGCATTTCCGGCACGTATTTCCGCGCGGTTTCGGTGATGTCGTTAACGGTCACTTTGCCGTCGAGGTTGGCTTTATCCCACGTCATGATCTGCGGCGGCACAAAGCCGATATAGCCGATTTTCAGCGTCTGTTTTTTGCCGTCCTTGTCGACGACGTTTGTCTCTTTAATCAGATAAGGGGTAAAGAGCGGCTTTTGGGTCTTAACGTCGATGATATTGGCGTTAACGTACGGGAATTTCGCACCGGCCAGCGCGTCATGCAGGTATTTCAGACCGTAGTTGAATTCGTGGTTGCCGAGGTTGCCGACGGTATAGTCCAGGGTGTTCATCGCCTTATACACCGGATGAACCTCGCCTTTTTTCAGCCCCCTGGTCGCCATGTAATCCCCGAGCGGACTGCCCTGAATGAGATCGCCATTGTCGACCAGCACGCTGTTTTTCACTTCGCCACGCGCCGCATCGATCAAACTTGCCGTGCGTACCAGGCCGAATTTTTCCGTCGGGGTATCTTTGTAGTAATCGAAGTCCATCATGTTGCTGTGCAGATCGGTCGTTTCCAGAATACGCAGATCTACCGTCGCCGCCTGTACGCTTGCTGCAATCAGCGTCGCCAGAAGCGTTGCACTAAACTTAATCATCAGAGGAGTCCTTTTTTCGATGCAGAGCACAAAAGAGTATGTATCTATAGCTTGTTGCTTACAGAAATGTGAATCCTGACAGAAAAAAGTCACCTGAAACCGGAATTGCTTCACAGATAGCGGAATTGTTCACATTACGATATAACTAAAACAAAGAGTTAACCTCACTGCGTTAACAAAGAGGTGGAAAATGCTAGATAAAATTTGTCAGCTCGCACGGGATGCGGGAGATGCCATCATGCAGGTATATGACGGCAGTAAACCTATGGAGGTGGTCAGCAAAGCCGACGACTCTCCGGTCACGGCGGCGGATATCGCGGCGCATAAGGTGATCCTGAAAGGATTACAGGCTTTAACGCCGGACATCCCCGTTCTGTCAGAAGAAGCGCCGCAAAGCTGGGACGAGCGCCAGCACTGGCAGCGTTACTGGCTGGTCGATCCGCTGGACGGGACAAAAGAGTTCATCAAGCGCAACGGTGAATTCACCGTCAATATCGCCCTGATTGAGAAGGGCAAAGCGGTGCTGGGCGTGGTCTACGCGCCGGTAATGAAGGTGATGTACAGCGCTGCAGAAGGGAAGGCGTGGAAGGAAGAGTGCGGCGTGCGCAAGCAGATCCAGGTGCGCGATGCGCGTCCACCGCTGGTGGTGATTAGCCGCTCGCACAGCGACAGCGAGCTGCAGGAGTACCTGCAGCAGCTGGGTGAACACCAGACCACCTCGATTGGCTCATCGCTGAAATTCTGCCTGGTGGCGGAAGGCCATGCGCAGCTCTACCCTCGCTTTGGGCCAACCAACGTCTGGGATACCGCGGCAGGTCATGCCGTTGCCGCGGCCGCCGGGGCGCATGTTCATGACTGGCAGGGCAAGCCGCTGGACTATACCCCGCGCGAATCCTTCCTCAACCCCGGCTTCCGCGTCTCTATTTACTGAGCCAGCAGCTTATGCAGCAGGTCGACAACCTGCTGCACCTCTTCCTGGGTTAACGCGCCGTCTTTCGCCCACTGTACGCGGCCCTCTTTATCCAGCACGATAATCGCGGAGCTTTCTTCTTCCAGCTGCCAGGCCTTACGGGTTACGCCGTTGCTGTCGACGATAAACTGCGACCACGGGTAGAGCTTTTTATTGCTCTCAAGGCTTGAGCGCACAAACATCCCGGAGCCCGGAATGGCGTCGTCGGTGTTAACAATGGTGGTCGTCTGGTAGCGGTCGTGAGGGAATTTTGCGGCCTTGATCGCTTCCACCAGGGTAGCATTTTTCTCTTTTGCGGATGTACGACCGGCAATATGTTGTACAACTCTCACTTTGCCCGCGAGCTGCGCGCTATTCCAGGCTTTGTAGCTAAACTTATCATTGTCGAGAATCAATTCTCCCCGGTCAGCAATGCCGACTGGCGGTACACGTTGTCCTTTTTCAATGTTGTGAGCGGAAGCCCACAGGGGCAGCAGCAGGCAGGCTGCTGCAAGGATATTACGTAGGGTCATGGCGTTTCCTTATTGTTTGCAGGTGATCCGACCACTTGGTCTTGCGCTTTTAATCATAAGTGCGATCAATGGGGTTTTCCCGCAATCCCGATGCCAGTTTGCGGGCGAACGCACATATCCATGAAAAAACGACGGCTTATACTGCGCCCGGTCACGCTTTGCAAAGATTATTCTGAATAATTGTAATCAAACGGTAAATAAACTTATGCACACTGGGTAACACCGTAGTTCTGGTCTATAGTCATTGGGCATTAAAATTTGCGCTCAGGACAGTCGGGCCGATTGTGGCACCGCAAGAGCGTATGATTCGCAGGAGATACAAGAATGAAAATTTTCCAACGCTACAACCCGCTTCAGGTGGCGAAGTACGTGAAGATCCTGTTCCGTGGACGGTTGTACATCAAGGATGTTGGCGCTTTTGAGTTTGATAAGGGCAAGATCCTTGTCCCAAAAGTGAAGGACAAACAGCACCTGTCTGTGATGTCCGAAGTCAACCGTCAGGTTATGCGTCTGCAGACTGAGATGGCTTAACCAACGTGCTATGCAGTAGTTAAAAAAAACGGCTCCCAATGGGAGCCGTTGATGTTTGTAGAGGCTGGCGCTTTACGCCGACACCTTCTCTTCCGCGTCCGGCAGCTTCGGTACCAGTACGGTCGGTTTATTGTCGATGCGGGTCACGAGCAGCTGGTCGATGCGGTAGTTATCAATATCCACCACTTCAAACTTGTAGCCGGAGAACTTCACCGAGTCGGTACGTTTCGGGATCTTACGCAGCATAAACATCATAAAGCCGCCAATGGTCTCGTAGTTACCGGACTGCGGGAACTCGTCGATATCCAGCACGCGCATCACGTCTTCAATCGGTGTGCCGCCATCAATCAGCCATGAATTATCGTCACGCTGAACAATCTGCTCTTCCAGCCCCTGGCCAACCAGGTCGCCCATCAGTGTGGTCATCACGTCGTTCAGGGTGATAATACCCACCACCAGCGCGTATTCGTTCATGATAACCGCGAAGTCTTCCCCGGCGGTTTTGAAACTTTCCAGCGCTTCTGAGAGCGTCAGGGTGTCCGGCACAATCAGGGTATTGCGGATCTGCACGCCGCTGTTGAGCGCCAGGCTCTGGTTTGCCAGCACGCGGTTCAGCAGGTCTTTGGAGTCGACGTAACCGATGATGTGGTCGATATCTTCATTACAGACCAGGAACTTAGAGTGCGGATGCTGCGCTACTTTGTTCTTCAGGCTCTGCTCATCTTCATGTAAATCGAACCAGATAATGTTTTCACGGCCCGTCATGGAAGACGGCACGGTACGGGATTCCAGCTCGAACACGTTCTCAATCAGCTCGTGCTCCTGCTTGCGCAGCACCCCGGCCAGCGCGCCGGCTTCCACCACCGCATAAATGTCGTCAGAGGTGATGTCGTCTTTACGCACCATCGGCAGCTTAAAGATGCGGAAAATGACGTTCGCCAGGCCGTTGAAGAACCACACCAGCGGACGAAACACGTACAGACAGAAGCGCATCGGGTTGATGATACGCAAAGCCACAGCTTCTGGCGCAATCATACCGATGCGTTTCGGGGTCAGGTCTGCAAAGAGGATGAACAGGCCGGTTACCAGCGAGAAGGAGAGGATAAAGCTCAGCTGTTCGGCCAGTTCAACGGACATGTACTTAACAAACAGACTATAAAACGCCGGGGAAAACGCCGCATCACCCACGATACCGCCGAGAATGGCGACCGCGTTGAGGCCAATCTGCACCACGGTGAAGAACATCCCGGGATTTTCCTGCATTTTCAGGATGCGGGTAGCATTGATGTTGCCTTCATCGGCAAGCAGCTTCAGTTTGATTTTACGGGACGCGGCCAGCGAGATCTCAGATATCGAGAAAAACGCGCTGACGGCAATCAGACAAAGTATTACTAAAATACTGTTTAACATAGTTTATCCGGCTTCTCGCCAGATCCTCAGAAGGGGAGTTGATACCATTTGTGTGAAAACACATTGAAAATCAGCTCGTAGCGTTGAGCCGATTATTTCAGCGGGTAGTATAGCGTAAAGAGATGTAAATCTGCCAGAGGTCACAATTTGGCGAAGATGGCCGGCGGGGCGGCTGGTGGATGGATGTTAAGCTGTGAGACAACGCTGTCGCTTCTTTGAGCGCCACGCGGCTCGCGTGGCGCTGGGTCGATAATCAGGCCAGCTGTGGCGGCAGGCAGACGCCGATGCCCCCGATACCGCAGTAGCCGTACGGGTTTTTATGCAGATACTGCTGGTGATCGTCCTCGGCATAGTAGAACGGTTTCGCGGTGGTGATTTCCGTCGTCACCTCGCGCGTATCGCCCGCTTCACGCATGGCCTGCTGGAAACGCTCAAGGCTGGCGCGCGCGGCGGCATCCTGTTCGGGCGTGAGCGGATAAATGGCCGAGCGGTACTGTGTGCCGTGGTCGTTGCCCTGACGCATGCCCTGCGCCGGGTCGTGGTTTTCCCAGAAGACCTGCAGGAGCTGTTCGTAGCTAATGACTGCAGGGTCATAGACCACGCGTACCGCTTCCGCATGCCCGGTTTCGCCGGAGCAGACTTCGCGATAGGTAGGATTCGGCGTGTAGCCGCCCGTGTAGCCAGCCGCCGTGCTGTAAACGCCGGGCAGCTGCCAGAAGAGGCGCTCAACGCCCCAGAAGCAGCCCATGGCGAACAGGGCGATTTCCATTCCCTCCGGCACGTTGGTCATGGAATGGTTATTGACGGCGTGTAAGGTCGCCACAGGCATAGGGGTGTTGCGTCCCGGTAATGCATCAGTTTGTGAAACCAGATGCTTTTTGTCGAATAAACTCACGATGGGGCCTCCCGGGGTGCGATGTTTCGGTTAAGGTTGTCACGAAGCGTTTAATTGAACACAATAAATGCGCTGAATGAGTCTAGATTTAATCATAAGAAATATTTGGGTGTTACACCCGTTTTCAACCCGTGATTTGGGTTTTTGGCCAACAGGCCGTATTTTGCCGCGGAGCGGTACTTCATTTGCTTCCAGGGTGGAAACAGGGATATTCAGGAGAAAACGTGACAAAAATCCGCCAGTTATGTTTAGTCAGTGTATTGCTGACAAGCGGGATTGCCAGCGCGGCGAATGTCCGTTTGCAGGTTGAGGGGTTATCCGGGGCGCTGGAAAAAAACGTGCGTGCGCAGTTGTCGACCATCCAGAGTGATGAGGTGACGCCGGACCGGCGTTTTCGCGCGCGCGTCGATGACGCTATCCGTGAAGGGCTGAAAGCGCTGGGGTATTACGAACCCACCATTGATTTCGATCTTCGCCCGCCGCCAAAGAAGGGGCGCCAGGTTCTTATTGCCCGCGTTTCGCCGGGTGAGCCGGTATTGATTGGCGGCACGAACGTCATTCTGCGCGGCGGGGCGCGTACCGACCGGGATTACCTGGACCTGCTCAGCACGCCGCCGAAAATCGGTACCGTGCTTAACCACGGTGACTACGACCATTTCAAAAAAGAGCTGACGAACGTTTCCCTGCGTAAGGGCTACTTCGACAGCCAGTTCAATAAAAGCCAGCTGGGGATTGCGCTGGATCGGCGTCAGGCCTTCTGGGATATCGACTACGACAGCGGAGAACGCTACCGCTTTGGCGATGTGACGTTTGAAGGTTCGCAAATTCGTGAAGAGTATCTGCAAAACCTCGTGCCGTTCAAAAAAGGGGATTACTACCAGTCGAGGGACCTGGCGGAACTGAACCGTCGTCTTTCCGCTACCGGCTGGTTTAACTCCGTGGTTGTCGCACCGGAATTTGATAAGTCTCGCAAAACGAAGGTGTTGCCGCTGCATGGCGTTGTCTCGCCGCGCACCGAGAACACCATTGAGACCGGTGTTGGCTACTCGACGGATGTTGGACCACGCGTGAGAACCTCGTGGAAAAAGCCGTGGATGAACTCGTACGGTCACAGCCTGACCACCAGCCTGAGCCTCTCTGCGCCCGAGCAGCAGCTGGATTTCAGCTATAAAATGCCGCTGCTGAAAAACCCGCTTGAGCAATATTACCTTGTGCAGGGCGGTTTCAAGCGCACCGACCTGAACGACACAAAGCAGGACTCGACGACCCTTGCGGTCTCCCGCTTCTGGGATCTCTCCAGCGGCTGGCAGCGCGCCATTAACCTGCGCTGGAGCCTGGACCACTTTACCCAGGCCAACGTCACCAATACCACCATGCTGCTTTATCCTGGCGTGATGATCAGCCGTACCCGCTCGCGCGGCGGCCTGATGCCGACCTGGGGCGACTCACAGCGCTACTCCATCGATTATTCCAACACCGCCTGGGGCTCCGACGTGGATTTCTCCGTCCTGCAGGCGCAAAACGTCTGGATCCGCACGCTGTATGACAAACACCGCTTTGTGATGCGCGGCAATCTCGGCTGGATTGAAACGGGAGACTTCGAGCGCGTTCCGCCGGATCTGCGCTTCTTCGCCGGGGGCGACCGCAGCATTCGTGGGTATAAGTACAAATCGATCTCACCTGAGAACGAGAAAGGCCAACTGACCGGTGCGTCAAAACTGGCGACCGGATCGCTGGAGTATCAGTACAACGTCAGCGGAAAGTGGTGGGGCGCCATGTTTGTTGACGGTGGCGAAGCGGTGAACGATATCCGCCGCAGCGACTTCAAAACCGGCGCGGGCGTGGGCGTACGCTGGCAGTCACCCGTCGGACCCATCAAGCTCGACTTCGCCGTGCCTGTCGGCGACAAAGAAGAGCACGGATTACAGTTTTACATCGGTCTGGGGCCTGAATTATGAGTTTATGGAAGAAAATAAGCCTCGGGGTGCTGATTTTTATCGTGCTGCTGCTCGGTACGGTGGCGTTTCTGGTGGGAACGACGACCGGGCTGCATCTGCTGTTTAACGCTGCGAACCGCTGGGTGCCGGGGCTGGAGATTGGCCAGGTAACGGGCGGCTGGCGCGATCTGCGTCTGAAGAATATCCGCTACGAGCAGCCGGGCGTGGCGGTGAACGCCGGGGAGTTCCACCTGGCGGTGAAGCTGGGCTGCCTGCGCGACAGCAAGCTCTGCGTCAACGATCTGTCGCTAAAAGACGTCAACGTGGCGATAGATTCGAAAAAAATGCCGAAGTCTGCGCCGGTCGAGGAAGAGGACAGCGGCCCGCTGAATCTCTCCACGCCGTACCCGATCGCGCTCTATCGGGTCGCGCTCGATAACGTCAATATCAAAATCGACGACACTACCGTGTCCGTGATGGATTTCACCTCCGGCCTGCGCTGGCAGGAGAAAAACCTCACCCTGACGCCGACGTCCCTGCAGGGCTTGCTGATCGCGCTGCCGAAGGTGGCCGACGTGGCGCAGGAAGAGATCGTCGAGCCGAAGATCCAGAACCCGCAGCCGGAAGAAAAGCCGCTGGGCGAAACGCTGAAAGATCTCTTCTCGAAGCCTGTCCTGCCGGAAATGACCGACGTTCATCTGCCGCTGAACCTTAATATCGAGGAGTTCAAAGGCGAGCAGCTGCGCCTGACCGGCGATACCGATCTGACGGTCTATAACATGCTGCTGAAAGTCAGCAGCATTGACGGCAACATGAAGCTCGACGCGCTGGATATCGACACCAACCAGGGCTCGGTGAATGCGTCAGGGAATGCCCTGCTGCGCGACAACTGGCCGGTGGACATCACGCTGAACAGCGCGCTTAACATCGATCCGCTGAAAGGCGAAAAGGTGAAGGTCAAAGTGGGCGGGGCGCTGCGCGATAAGCTGGATGTCGGGGTCAATCTCTCCGGCCCGGTGGACATGGTTCTGCGCGCGCAAACGCAGCTGGCGGAAGCCGGGCTGCCGCTCAATCTGGAGGTTGTCAGCAAGCAGCTTTACTGGCCGTTCACCGGCGAAAAGCAGTTCCAGGCCGATGATCTGAAGCTGAAGCTGAGCGGCAAGATGACCGACTACACGCTCTCGTTCCGCACCGCGGTGAAGGGCCAGGGCGTGCCGCCTGCGAATATCACGCTGGATGCGAAGGGCAACGAACAGCAGGTCAACCTCGACAAGCTGACCGTCGCGGCGCTGGAAGGCAAAACCGAGCTGACCGCGCTGCTCGACTGGCAGCAGGCGATCAGCTGGCGCGGCGAGCTGAAGCTGACGGGCATTAACACCGCCAAAGAGGTACCGGACTGGCCGTCGAAGCTGGATGGCCTGATTAAAACCCGCGGCAGCCTGTACGGCGGTACGTGGCAGATGGACGTGCCGGAAATCAAGCTCACCGGGAACGTGAAGCAGAACAAGGTTAACGTTGAAGGCTCGGTGAAAGGCAACAGCTATCTGCAGTGGGTTATCCCGGGGCTGCACGTGGCGCTGGGCCGCAACACGGCGGATATCAAAGGCGAGCTGGGGGTGAAAGATCTCAATCTGGACGCCACCATCGACGCGCCGAATCTCGACAACGCCCTGCCGGGTCTGGGCGGCACGGCGAAGGGCCTCGTGAAAGTGCGCGGTACGGTGGAGGCACCGCAGCTGCTGGCGGACATTACCGCCAATAACCTGCGCTGGCAGGAGCTGAGCGTTGCCCGCGTCCGCGTGGAAGGGGATGTGAAATCCACCGATCAGATCGGCGGTAGCCTGAACCTGCGCGTGGAGCGCATTTCTCAGCCGGACGTGAACATTAACCTGGTCACCCTGGACGCCAAAGGGAACGAGAAACAGCACGACCTCCAGCTGCGCGTGCAGGGCGAGCCGGTCTCCGGCCAGCTTCACCTTACCGGCAGCTTTGACCGCAAGGAAGAACGCTGGAAAGGGACGCTGGATAACACGCGCTTCAATACGCCGGTCGGGCCGCTGGCGCTCTCGCGCGCCATTGCCCTCGACTACCGCAACGCTGAGCAGAAGATAAGCATTGGGCCACACTGCTGGACCAACCCGAATGCGGAGCTGTGCGTGCCGCAGACTATCGATGCGGGTGCGGAAGGGCGCGCGCAGATCAACCTCAACCGCTTCGATCTGGCGATGCTGAAGCCGTTTATGCCGGATACGACCCAGGCCAGCGGCGTCTTCAGCGGGAAAGCCGATGTGGCCTGGGACACCACCAAAGAGGGGCTGCCGCAGGGCAGCGTCACGCTGTCCGGGCGTAACGTGAAGGTGACGCAGGAGGTCAACGACGCGCCGCTGCCGGTGGCGTTCGACACCCTGAACCTGAGTGCCGATCTGCATAACAATCGCGCGCAGCTGGGGTGGACGATCCGCCTGACCAACAACGGTCAGCTGGACGGGCAGGTCCAGATTACCGATCCGCAGGGACGGCGTAATCTGGGCGGCAACGTCAACATCCGTAACTTCAACCTGGCGATGGTGAACCCGATTTTCGCGCGCGGGGAAAAAGCGGAGGGCATGCTGAACGCTAACCTGCGCCTGGCCGGTAACGTGCAAAGCCCGCAGCTGTTCGGTCAGATGCGGCTCAGCGGCGTGGATATCGACGGTAACTTCATGCCGTTTGACATGCAGCCCAGCCAGATCGCGATGAACTTCAACGGTATGAGCTCGACGCTGAGCGGCTCGGTATTGACGCAGCAAGGGCAAATCAACCTGAGCGGCGACGCGGACTGGAGCCAGCTCGACAACTGGCGCGCCCGTATTGCCGCGAAGGGCAGCCGGGTACGCATCACCGTACCGCCGATGGTGCGCCTGGACGTTTCGCCTGATGTGGTCTTTGAAGCCACGCCAAGCCTCTTTACGCTTGACGGGCGCGTCGACGTGCCGTGGGCGCGCATCGTGGTTCACGACGTGCCGGAAAGCGCGGTCGGCGTCTCAAGTGATGAAGTGATGCTCAATGAAAATCTTAAACCTGTCGAACAGAAGAGCGCGGGCATACCGATCAATAGTAACCTCATCGTGCACGTGGGAAATAACGTGCGGTTGAATGCGTTTGGGCTGAAGGCGAGGCTCACGGGCGACCTGAAAGTCGCGCAGGATAAACAAGGGCTTGGCCTGAACGGGCAGATCACTATTCCTGAAGGGCGTTTCCACGCCTATGGTCAGGATCTGATTGTGCGCAAAGGCGAGCTGCTGTTCTCCGGTCCACCGGATCAGCCCCTGCTGAATATCGAGGCGATTCGTAACCCGGAAGCGACGGAAGACGACGTCATTGCTGGCGTTCGCGTCACCGGTTCCGCCGACGAACCGAAGGCGGAGATCTTCTCTGACCCGGCGATGTCGCAGCAGGAAGCGCTCTCTTATCTGTTGCGTGGACAAGGTCTGAACAGCGGACAAAGCGACAGCGCGGCGATGACCTCGATGTTAGTGGGTCTGGGGGTTGCACAAAGTGGGCAGGTTGTGGGTAAAATCGGCGAGACGTTCGGCGTAAGCAATCTGGCGCTGGACACCCAGGGCGTGGGTGACTCCTCGCAGGTGGTGGTCAGCGGCTATGTACTGCCGGGTCTGCAGGTAAAATATGGTGTGGGGATCTTTGACTCACTGGCAACTCTCACGTTACGCTATCGCCTGATGCCCAAGCTATATCTGGAAGCAGTGTCCGGCGTAGACCAGGCACTTGATCTGCTCTATCAGTTTGAGTTTTAGCAATGCGAATATTTGTCTACGGCAGTTTACGAACCAAGCAAGGCAACAGTCACTGGATGACCAATGCCCTGCTGCTGGGGAATTACAATATCGAGAACTACCAGTTGTACAGCCTGGGCCACTATCCAGGCGCGGTTCCGGGCGAAGGAACAGTACAGGGTGAAGTCTATCGTATTGATAACGCGACGCTTGCCGAACTTGATGCCTTGCGCACCAGGGGCGGTGAATACGCACGCCAGTTGATCCAGACGCCGTACGGAAGTGCGTGGATGTACGTCTACCAGCGTCCGGTCGAAGGGTTAACGCGGATTGTAAGCGGTAACTGGTTAGACAGAGACCAGTACTGAAAAAAACAACGCCACCGTGAGGTGGCGTTGTTTTTTTCGTCTCTTGCCGGGTGGCGCTGCGCTTACCCGGCCTACAATGAACATGTAGGCCCGTGCAAGCGTAGCGCCGCCGGGCGAAACTCTCCAACCATAAAAAAAGCCCCGACTCGCGGGGCCTTCATTAACAGCGGTAAGAATTACTTCTTAGCAGCGCGTTCGAAAGAGGCGATGATTTCTGCTTTCGCCGCTTCTGCGTTGTCCCAGCCGTCAACTTTAACCCACTTGCCTTTTTCGAGGTCTTTGTAGTGCTCGAAGAAGTGAGTGATCTGCGCTTTCAGCAGCTCTGGCAGGTCGTTCACATCTTTGATGTGATCGTACTCTTTGCTCAGCTTGGTGTGCGGTACCGCAACCAGCTTCGCATCTTCACCGGATTCGTCGGTCATTTTCAGCACGCCAACTGGACGGCAGCGAATGACAGAGCCTGGCTCCAGTGGGTATGGCGTTGGGACCAGCACGTCAACCGGGTCACCGTCCAGAGACAGGGTGTGGTTGATGTAACCGTAGTTGCACGGATAGAACATCGCGGTAGACATGAAACGGTCTACGAACAGGGCGCCGCTCTCTTTGTCCACTTCGTATTTGATCGGATCTGCGTTAGCCGGGATTTCGATAACTACGTAGATGTCTTCTGGCAGTTCTTTACCCGCTGGGACGTTGAGTAAGCTCATGTCGGTGTCCTTTAAAATGGATGGTAAACAAGTGGCAGGTATTATAGCCAACTCGCGCTGAATGTCTCCGCCTGTTTTCGCTTTCTCTCCCCGCTTTCTCCACTTTTCAGACCGATTCCATGACAGAAAAATCCATAAACTCAGCCGCATTTTTCATGGTGAAATGAAAGCGATTACAAACTTGTGATTAACGTTTTATTCACTTTTCTGAAGTGTGATGTAACGCAATTCGTTACATATTTCATGGGCTATAGTCATTTCGCAGAACATCTTTTAACCAACAATAAACACCCCTACGAGGACGCTCATATGTGGAAGCGCTTACTTCTTGTCACAGCAGTTTCGGCAGCCATGTCGTCTATGGCGATGGCCGCTCCCTTAACCGTAGGTTTTTCGCAGGTCGGCTCTGAATCTGGCTGGCGAGCGGCAGAAACCAACGTTGCCAAAAGCGAGGCTCAGAAACGCGGCATTACCCTGAAAATCGCCGATGGTCAGCAAAAACAAGAGAATCAGATCAAAGCCGTGCGCTCCTTTATCGCCCAGGGCGTGGATGCCATCTTTATTGCACCCGTCGTGGCGACCGGCTGGGAACCCGTCTTGAAGGAAGCGAAAGACGCTGAGATCCCTGTCTTCCTGCTCGACCGTTCAATCGACGTTAAAGACAAATCCCTCTATATGACCACCGTGACCGCCAACAACGTGCTGGAAGGGCAATTGATTGGCGACTGGCTGGTGAAACAGGTCGACGGCAAGCCGTGTAACGTCGTTGAGCTGCAGGGCACCGTCGGCGCGAGCGTGGCCATCGACCGTAAAAAAGGCTTTGCTGAAGCCATCGCTAAAGCGCCAAACATCAAGATTATCCGCTCTCAGTCCGGCGACTTTACGCGCAGTAAAGGTAAAGAGGTCATGGAGAGCTTCATCAAGGCTGAAAACAACGGCAAGAACATCTGCATGGTTTACGCCCACAACGATGACATGGTGATCGGTGCGATTCAGGCGATTAAAGAAGCGGGCCTGAAGCCGGGCAAAGATATCCTCACCGGCTCTATCGACGGCGTGCCGGACATCTACAAAGCGATGATCGACGGCGAAGCCAACGCCAGCGTGGAGCTGACGCCAAACATGGCGGGTCCGGCATTCGACGCGCTGGAGAAATTCAAGAAAGACGGCACGATGCCTGAGAAGGTGACGGTCACCAAGTCCACGCTCTACCTGCCTGACACGGCGAAAGAAGAGTTAGAGAAGAAGAAAAATATGGGCTACTAAGACCCGCGCCCCTCACCCCAGCCCTCTCCCCGGAGGGGAGAGGGAAAAGGGCGGTTTGGGCAGAAATTTATAGACTGGCACGAATAGTCCCCTCTCCCCTCCGGGGAGAGGGTCAGGGTGAGGGGGAAAACCATGACCACTGAACAACACCAGGAAATCCTCCGCACAGAGGGCTTAAGCAAATTCTTCCCCGGCGTAAAGGCGCTGGATAACGTTGATTTCAGCCTGCGGCGCGGTGAGATCATGGCGCTGCTGGGCGAGAACGGCGCGGGAAAATCGACGCTGATTAAATCCCTGACCGGCGTTTATCATGCCGATCGCGGCACCATCTGGCTGGAAGGCAACGCCATTTCGCCGAAAAATACCGCCCATGCCCAACAGCTGGGGATCGGGACGGTGTACCAGGAAGTGAACCTGCTGCCGAATATGTCGGTGGCGGATAATCTGTTTATTGGCCGTGAGCCGCGACGTTTTGGCCTGCTGCGCCGCAAAGAGATGGAGGCGCGGGCGACAAAGCTGATGGAATCGTACGGTTTCTCCCTTGACGTCCGCGAGCCGCTGAACCGCTTTTCCGTGGCGATGCAGCAGATTGTCGCCATCTGTCGCGCGATCGATCTCTCGGCAAAGGTGCTGATCCTCGACGAACCCACCGCCAGCCTCGATACCCAGGAAGTTGAGATGCTCTTTACCCTGATGCGTCAGCTGCGCGATCAGGGCGTCAGCCTGATCTTCGTTACCCACTTCCTCGATCAGGTATATGAGGTAAGCGATCGCATCACGGTGCTGCGCAACGGCAGCTTTGTCGGCTGCCGCGAAACCCGCGAGCTGCCGCAGATCGAACTGGTGAAAATGATGCTGGGCCGCGAGCTGGAAACCAACGCCCTTCAGCGCGCCGGGCGCACGCTGCTGAGCGAGAAACCGGTCGCCGCGTTCAGCGATTACGGCAAGAAAGGCGTGATATCGCCGTTTAATCTGGAAGTCCGCCCGGGCGAAATTGTCGGGCTGGCGGGCCTGTTAGGATCCGGACGAACCGAAACCGCCGAAGTGATCTTCGGGATCAAGCCGGCCGACAGCGGCAGCGCGCTGATCAAGGGCAAACCGCAAACCCTGCGATCCCCGCATCAGGCCTCCTGTCTGGGCGTCGGCTTCTGCCCGGAAGATCGGAAAACGGACGGCATTATTGCCGCGGCCTCGGTGCGGGAAAATATCATTCTGGCGCTGCAGGCCCAGCGCGGCTGGCTGCGCCCGATCCCCCGTAAAGAGCAAAACGCCATAGCCGAGCGCTTTATCCGTCAGCTGGGTATTCGTACCCCGAGCGCGGAACAGCCTATCGAGTTCCTCTCCGGCGGCAACCAGCAGAAGGTGCTGCTCTCCCGCTGGCTGCTGACCAAACCCCAGTTCCTGATCCTCGACGAACCGACCCGCGGCATTGACGTGGGGGCGCACGCCGAAATTATCCGGCTTATCGAAACCCTGTGCGCGGACGGTCTGGCGCTGCTGGTTATTTCGTCCGAGCTGGAGGAGCTGGTGGGATATGCCGATCGCGTCATCATCATGCGCGATCGCAAACAGGTGGCAGAGATCCCGCTGGATAAGCTGTCCGTTCCGGCGATCATGAATGCCATCGCGGCATAAGGAGTAAATCGTGATGCCCCGTTCGCTTTCGCAAACCGGTGAGTCAAAGCGCCGATTCAGCTGGCCAACCGGCACGCCGCAAATCGCAGCGCTGCTGGTGGTGCTGCTGGTTGATAGCCTGGTCGCGCCGCATTTCTTCCAGATTATCGTGCAGGATGGTCGCCTGTTTGGCAGCCCGATAGACATTCTAAACCGTGCAGCGCCCGTGGCGCTGCTGGCCATCGGGATGACGCTGGTCATCGCCACCGGCGGGATTGACCTTTCCGTCGGCGCGGTGATGGCTATCGCCGGGGCCACGGCCGCCTCCATGACCGTGTCCGGACACAGCCTGCCGGTGGTACTGCTGGCGGCCTTAGGCACCGGCGTGCTGGCCGGATTATGGAACGGCATTCTGGTGGCGGTGCTGAAAATTCAGCCCTTTGTCGCCACCCTTATCTTAATGGTGGCCGGGCGCGGCGTGGCGCAGCTGATTACCTCCGGGCAGATTGTCACCTTTAACTCGCTGAGCCTGGCGTGGATCGGGAGCGGCAACCTTCTGTTCTTCCCGACGCCGGTGATCGTTGCCCTGGTCACGCTCGTGGTTTTCTGGCTTTTCACCCGCAAAACGGCGCTGGGCATGTTCATTGAAGCCGTCGGGATCAACATCCGCGCCGCGCGCAACGCCGGGGTCAACACCCGGCTGATGGTGATGCTGACCTACGTGCTGAGCGGCGTCTGCGCCGCCATCGCCGGGGTCATCGTCGCGGCGGATATTCGCGGGGCCGATGCCAACAACGCGGGGCTCTGGCTGGAGCTGGACGCGATCCTCGCGGTGGTGATCGGCGGTGGATCGCTGATGGGCGGGCGCTTTAACCTGCTGCTCTCGGTGATTGGCGCGCTGATCATTCAGGGAATGAACACCGGGATCCTGCTTTCGGGGTTCCAGCCGGAACTCAACCAGGTGGTGAAAGCGGTGGTCGTGCTCTGCGTGCTGATCGTCCAGTCGCCGCGCTTTGTCAGCATCATTAAGGGGATCCGTGGCCATGATAAAACGTAATTTACCGTTGATGATCACGCTGGGCGTGTTTGTGCTGGGGTATCTCTACTGCCTCACCCAATTCCCCGGTTTTGCGTCGACGCGCGTGATTTGCAATATCCTGACCGATAACGCCTTTTTAGGCATTATCGCCGTCGGAATGACCTTTGTGATCCTCTCCGGTGGGATCGATCTCTCCGTTGGCTCGGTGATCGCGTTCACGGGCGTATTCCTCGCGAAGGCGATCGGCTTCTGGGGGATCTCTCCGCTGGTGGCGTTTCCGCTGGTGCTGGCGATGGGCTGCGCGTTTGGTGCCTTTATGGGGCTGCTGATCGACGCGTTAAAAATCCCGGCGTTTATCATTACTCTCGCCGGGATGTTCTTCCTCCGCGGGGTGAGCTATCTGGTCTCGGAAGAGTCGATTCCGATTAACCATCCGGTGTACGACACGCTCTCCAGCCTGGCGTGGAAAATTCCCGGCGGCGGCCGCCTGAGCGCGATGGGGCTGCTAATGCTGGGCGTGGTGGTGATTGGCATCTTCCTCGCCCACCGTACCCGGTTTGGCAATCAGGTTTACGCCATCGGCGGTAACGCCACGTCGGCAAACCTGATGGGGATCTCCACCCGCAGCACCACCATCCGCATCTATATGCTCTCGACCGGCCTGGCTACGCTGGCGGGTATCGTCTTCTCGGTGTATACCCAGGCGGGCTATGCCCTTGCAGGCGTGGGCGTTGAGCTGGATGCGATTGCTTCCGTGGTTATCGGCGGCACGCTGCTGAGCGGTGGGGTCGGTACGGTGCTGGGGACGCTGTTCGGCGTGGCGATCCAGGGGCTGATACAAACCTATATCAACTTTGACGGCACGCTCAGCTCCTGGTGGACGAAGATCGCCATCGGCATTCTGCTGTTTATCTTTATTGCCCTGCAGCGCGGTCTTACGGTGCTCTGGGAGAACCGCCAAAGCTCACCTGTTACCCGCGTAAACACATCGGTAACAGAGCGATAACACGCTGAATTTGCTTAAAGTCTAAACATTTTCTGGTAGCGGCCGATACTCTTTTTTTATGCCCAGAAATATCTCGCTACCGGAAATAATATCATGCTTAAAACGCTATCGATTCGTACCGGCTTGCTCTCTTTACTGGCCGTTATGACCCTTCTGCTGCTGATTGTCAGCGGCATTGGCATTTATGCCCTCACACAGAGTTCTTCTTCACTGCAGCGTATTAATCACCTTCAGGGTGAGCAGATGGTGCAGCTTAATTCAGGCTATACGCTGATCCTGCGCGCGCGCAATGAGGCGGGTCAGGCCGTCCGCATGATGGAAATCGGCATGCTGGACGATGCGGCCAAAGCGGTAAAAAACATCAATCAGGAAGTTGCCCTGGCCCAGAAAACGCTGAAAGGCGTGATCGACGGCGGCGTGGCTGACGAGCAGGGGCAACAGCTGCTCAATAAAGTGGCGGCCAGCCTGGCGACGTATAGCCAGCAGGGGATCAACCCGATGCTGAAAACCCTGAATGACCAGAGCGCGGACGGGTATTACGATCTGCTGGAGAAGACGCTGATTCCGGTGGCGAAGCAGTTTGATAACGATATGCAGGCGTTTCAGAAATGGAGCGAAGCGCGTGGTCAGGCGGAAGTGAGTGCCGTGCAGGCGAGTAAAACCCGCGTACTGATCCTGATTATCGTCGCCGCGCTGCTGACGGCGGGCATTATCGTGCTCGCCTGGCTGGTGCTGCGCCATATGCTTCTCAAGCCGCTCTCGGCCTCCATTGCTCAGCTGGAGAACGTGGCGGCGGGGGATTTAACCCATACGCTGAATGCCCCCGCGAGCCAGGAGTTTAACCGCCTCAACGCGGTGATAGAGGAGATGCGCCAGTCGCTGATGAACTCGGTTATGCGGGTACGCGATGCCAGCGCGCAAATTGACACCGGCAGCCGCGAGCTGACGCTGGGAAACCGCGATCTTGCCGAGCGCACGGAATCCACCGCCACGTCGCTTGAGCAGACGGCGGCCAGCATGGAACAGATCACCGCCACGGTGAAGCTCAACGCCGATAACGCCGAGCAGGCGCACCAGCTGGCGAAGTCGGTGTCCGACACGGCCGATCACGGCAGCGAGATGGTCTGCTACGTAATTGAAAAAATGCGCGATATCTCGGGCAGCTCGGCGCGCATCGCCGACATCCTGAGCGTGATCGACGGTATTGCCTTCCAGACCAATATCCTGGCGCTTAACGCCTCCGTGGAAGCGGCGCGCGCGGGCGAGCAGGGGCGCGGGTTTGCCGTCGTCGCGGGCGAAGTGCGAAACCTCGCCAGCCGCAGCGCCGACGCGGCGAAAGAGATCCGATCGCTTATCAGTGATTCGCAGACCCACGTTAACGAGGGCAGCGAGCTGGCACAGCAGGCTGGCGAAACGATGGACGAAATCGCAACAGAAGTGCTGCGCATGACCAAACTGATGCGTGAGATTGCGACCGCGTCTCAGGAGCAGAGCCGCGGCATTGAGCAGGTGAATATTGCGGTGAATCAGATGGACGAAACCGCGCAGCAGAATGCGGCGCTGGTGCAGCAATCCTCCGCCGCGACCCGCTCTCTTGAAGAGCAGTCGCGTCAGCTGATGGAAGCCATGTCATCATTCAAAGTGACGACTCAGACCGCTGCATAATATTACCCAGCCCCGGTACGTTCTGTGCCGGGGTTTTATTTTTTCCGGAATTAACTGCCGCAATATTATCGTGAATTTCACCCATTAATATTTCCAGCGAACTGGTTAAAGCTAACGCTTTTTCCGTCGGTTCAAGATATAAACCTTTGCGGAAAAATAAAGGTTCATCAAAGAGTTGATTAAAACGCTTTAGGGCCAGACTCACCGCCGGACGTGACATCTCCAGACGCAAAGAGGCTTTAGCCATGCTGCCGCAGCGGACGATTTCAATAAATACAGGGATAAGATTTAAATCAATGCCGGTATTAGCACGGGAATAATTGTTCATTGCGATTCTGCTCCACGAAATATCTGTCAAACTGTTATGGAAATAATGCAGGAGCAGTGGTGAATATTAAAGCATGTTTTTTATAAACACTTATACGGTAAAATATATAAATGAACAGGGGAGCCAGAACGGCTCCCCTGTAGAGAGGCATTACGCGTCCGGATACTCACGGATAAAACGTTCAACGTCTTCAACCATGTGGTTGTTGCCGACGAAGAATGAACGGCGCTGGTGAAGGCTTTCCGGCACGATATCCAGAATACGCTCTTTACCGTCGCTCGCCTTGCCGCCCGCCTGTTCGGCGAGGAACGCCATCGGGTTGCACTCGTAAAGCAGGCGCAGCTTCCCGTCCGGGTGGCTGGCGGTGCTTGGGTAGAGGTAGATACCGCCTTTCAGCAGGTTACGGTGGAAATCCGCGACCAGAGAGCCAATATAGCGTGACGTGTACGGGCGCTGGGTCGCTTTATCTTCTTCCTGGCAGAATTTAATGTACTTCTTCACGCCGTTCGGGAAGCGGATGTAGTTGCCTTCGTTGATGGAGTAGGTGTTGCCCTTCTCCGGGAAGCGCATGCGTTCCTGGCTCAGGCAGAAAACGCCCAGTGAAGGATCGTACGTAAAGGCGTGAACTCCGCAGCCGGTGGTGTACACCAGCATGGTGGAGGAGCCATAAACGACGTAACCGGCAGCAACCTGGTTAATGCCCGGCTGCAGGAAATCTTCTTCGGTCACCGGCGTGCCAACAGGCGTGACGCGGCGGTAGATGGAGAAAATGGTACCGACAGAAACGTTAACGTCGATGTTTGAGGAGCCGTCGAGCGGATCCATCAGAACAACGTATTTAGCGTGTTCACACCCTTCGAAAACAACAATTTCATCTTCTTCTTCAGAGGCGATACCCGCAACGATGTCGCGCGCGCGCAGTGCAGCTTTCAATTTTTCATTTGCGAACAGATCGAGCTTCTGTTGAACCTCGCCCTGAACGTTCTCGGCACCGCTGGCACCCAGGATATCGACCAGACCGGCCTTGTTGATATCGCGGTGGATGATCTTAGCGCCCAGCTTTATTGCCGACAGCAAAGCAGTGAGTTCACCGGTAGCATGAGAGAACTCGTGCTGCTTTTCGACAATAAATTCACCTAACGTTTTCATAACACTTTCCCTGCATCTTTGTGAGTAGAGCGATTGTATGTTCACTAAAACGACTAAAGCCCAACAATCTTAACAAACATTCAAATATTAGCGCAGAGGTGAATCGCGCCAGCAACATACGGATTTACCTGAAATGCGTTTCACAGCCGCTAACATGTGAGTAAAATGTGCGCCACATTGAAGAAGGATAGTGACGTATGCGCATTCATATATTGGGGATTTGTGGCACTTTCATGGGCGGACTGGCAATGCTGGCGCGCTCGCTGGGCCATGAAGTGACAGGTTCGGACGCCAATGTGTATCCGCCAATGAGCACACTTCTGGAGAAACAGGGCATCTCGTTAATTCAGGGCTACGATGCCAGCCAGCTGGATCCCGAGCCAGACCTGGTGATCATCGGCAACGCCATGACCCGCGGCAATCCGTGCGTCGAGGCGGTTCTGGAACGCAATATTCCGTTCATGTCCGGCCCGCAGTGGCTGCATGACTTCGTCCTGCGCGACCGTTGGGTGGTTGCCGTTGCCGGTACCCATGGCAAAACCACGACCGCGGGCATGGCGACCTGGATCCTCGAAGCCTGCGGTTACAAGCCGGGCTTCGTGATTGGCGGCGTACCGGGTAATTTCGACGTTTCTGCGCGTCTGGGTGACAGCCCGTTCTTCGTGATCGAAGCCGACGAATACGACTGCGCGTTCTTCGACAAGCGCTCCAAGTTCGTGCATTACTGCCCGCGCACGCTGATCCTCAACAACCTTGAGTTCGACCACGCGGATATTTTTGACGACCTGAAAGCGATCCAGAAACAGTTCCACCACCTGGTGCGCATTGTTCCGGGCCAGGGGCGCATCATCCTGCCGGAGAACGACATCAACCTGAAGCAGACGATGGCGATGGGCTGCTGGAGCGAGCAGGAGCTGGTGGGCGAGCAGGGCCACTGGCAGGCGAAGAAACTCAACGCCGATGCCTCCGAGTGGGAAGTGCTGCTCGACGGTGAAAAAGTGGGTGAGGTGAAGTGGGGCCTGGTGGGCGAGCACAACATGCACAACGGCCTGATGGCTATTGCTGCGGCGCGTCACGTTGGCGTTCTGCCTGCGGATGCGGCCAATGCGCTGGGCTCGTTTATCAACGCCCGTCGTCGTCTGGAACTGCGCGGTGAAGCCCACGGCGTTACCGTGTATGACGATTTCGCGCACCATCCAACGGCTATTCTGGCAACGCTTGCCGCCCTGCGCGGCAAGGTCGGCGGGACAGCCCGCATTCTGGCGGTGCTGGAACCGCGCTCGAACACCATGAAGATGGGCATCTGCAAAGATGATCTCGCGCCGTCGTTAGGACGTGCCGATGAGGTCTTCCTGCTGCAGCCGCAGCATATTCCGTGGCAGGTGGCCGAAGTGGCCGATGCCTGCATTCAGCCTGCGCACTGGAGCGCGGATGTGGATGCGCTCGCGGATATGGTGGTGAAAGCCGCACAGCCTGGCGACCACATTCTGGTGATGAGCAACGGCGGTTTTGGTGGGATCCATCAGAAGCTGCTGGACGGTCTGGCGAAGAAAGCGGAAGCGGCAGCCGCAGAGTAAAAAAAAGCCCGGTGGCGCTTGCGCTTACCGGGCCTACTTTCTTTTCTCCCTCGCCCCTACGGGGTGAGGGGAACAGATTACTCTTCGTTCTCAGACAGCTCGCGCAGATACTGGAAAATCAGGCGCGCAGACTTCGGCGGCTTATTCCCTTCTTTCTCTTTCTGCGCGTTGCGGATCAAGGAACGCAGCTGCTGGCGGTCGGCATCCGGCCACAGGTTCAGCACTTCCGGTACGGCGTCATCACCCTGTTCAATCAGGCGATCGCGGATCTGCTCAAGCTTGTGGAAAAACGCAACCTGCTGGTTGTGGCGGTTTTTCAGCTTGTCCAGCGCCTGGCGGATCGGATCGACGTCGCGCTGACGCAGCATTTTCCCGATAAGCTGAAGCTGGCGACGACGGCCTTCTTTCTTGATTTTCTGTGCCAGTTCAATGGCATCACGCAGATCCTGGTCGAGCGGGATCTTGTCCAGCGCGTTTTTACCCAGTTCTACCATTTCTGCGCCAAGCTGTTTTAACTCTTCGGCGTCACGTTTAATTTCACTTTTACTGACCCAGATGATCTCATCATCTTCGTCTTCGATGTCATCACCGGGAACGTCGTCGAGCCAGTCTTCGGGCTGCTTAGTCATGTCAGGCTCCTTAAAAAAAGAGGCTAATGTTACCAGTTAAGACGCGCACTGAAAAACGGTTCTCTGTTAGACTTCAGATAACTCTCTCTTACAGTATGGCATTTGCGATGAAAGTAACCTCACAAGTTGAAGCGCAGCGTAAGATTCTTGAAGAAGCCGTCTCCACCGCGCTGATGCTTGCTTCAGAAAAATCAGATGGCGCCGAAGTGGCGGTCAGCAAAACCACCGGCATCAGCGTGAGCACCCGCTATGGTGAAGTGGAGAACGTAGAATTCAACAGCGATGGCGCGCTTGGGATCACGGTGTATCACCAGAATCGCAAAGGCAGCGCGTCATCTACCGATCTCAGCCCGGATGCCATTGCCCGTACGGTGCAGGCGGCGCTGGATATCGCCCGTTATACCTCTCCGGATCCTTACGCAGGCGTGGCGGATAAAGACCTGCTGGCGTTTGACGCGCCGGATCTCGATCTTTTCCACCCGGCGGAAGTGACCCCGGACGAAGCGATCGAACTCGCCGCGCGCGCCGAGCAGGCTTCCCTGCAGGCCGATAAGCGCATCACCAATACCGAAGGCGGCAGCTTCAACAGCCATTACGGCATCAAAGTCTTCGGCAACAGCCACGGCATGCTGCAGGGCTACTGCTCTACCCGTCATTCGCTCTCCAGCTGCGTGATCGCCGAAGAGAACGGTGACATGGAGCGCGACTACGCCTACACCATTGGCCGTGCGCTGGGGGATTTGCAGTCTCCTGAGTGGGTGGGTAAAGAGTGTGCAGAACGCACGCTGTCACGCCTGTCGCCGCGTAAACTCTCCACCATGAAGGCCCCGGTCATTTTTGCTAACGAAGTGGCGACCGGTCTGTTTGGCCATCTGGTGGGCGCTATCGCAGGCGGCTCGGTTTACCGTAAATCGACCTTCCTGCTCGACTCGCTGGGCAAGCAGATCCTGCCGGAATGGCTCACCATTGAAGAACATCCGCATCTGCTGAAGGGGCTGGCCTCCACGCCGTTCGACAGCGAAGGCGTGCGCACTGAACGTCGCGATATCATCAAAGACGGCATTCTGACCCAGTGGCTGCTGACCAACTACTCCGCGCGCAAGCTGGGGCTGAAAAGCACCGGACACGCTGGCGGCATCCACAACTGGCGCATTGCCGGACAGGGCCTGAACTTTGAGCAGATGCTGAAAGAGATGGGCACCGGGCTGGTGGTGACCGAGCTAATGGGCCAGGGCGTAAGCGGCATCACCGGCGACTACTCGCGCGGCGCGGCGGGCTTCTGGGTGGAAAACGGCGAAATCCAGTATCCGGTGAGCGAAATTACTATCGCCGGCAACCTGAAGGACATGTGGCGCAATATCGTTACGGTCGGTAACGATATTGAAACACGTAGCAATATACAGTGTGGTTCTGTACTTCTGCCGGAAATGAAAATCGCCGGTCAGTAATACCCGTAAAGGCGTTTTAATAATAAAAAAGGAAGTGAGCAATGCGTAAACATCTGTTAGCGATCGTCGCGGCTTCAACGCTGGTTCTTGGCTCTTCTGCGTTTGCTGCCGATCTTGAAGACGACATGGGCATCCTCGGTCAAAACCTGAAGGTGGTGCAGAAAACCGACAATGCGGCTGAAATGAAAGACGCGCTGACCAAAATGCGTGAAGCGGCGCTGGACGCACAAAAAGCGACGCCTCCGAAGCTGGAAAGCAAAGCGGCAGACAGCGCAGAAATGAAAGACTACCGCCACGGCTTTGACGTGCTGGTCGGCCAGATCGACGGCGCGCTGAAGCTGGCTAACGAAGGCAAAGTGAAGGAAGCCCAGGCGGCGGCCGAGCAGTTTGTGACGACCCGTAATACCTACCACAAGAAGTACCGTTAACCGATCGCGCATCTGACAAACAACCAGCGGGGGCCAGCGGCCCCCGTTTTTTTTACGCGGTAATAAGTAAACCCTATCGCCATCACATTTTTGCGTCACCGCGCCTGAACGTTTCGTTTCCCCGGCGCGCGTTTTGCCGCTGGAATACGTGATATTCATCACGCAAATACCGTCATTAATTCAGATTCACCGCATTTATGTGGCACAGATCACTGCTGCGGCTCGCCTTTCCACTTCGAAGTGGAAAACAACTCGCTACAAACAATTCCCCCCCAACGTTAGTTTTATTCCAGAGCCATTAACGGGGTAAGACCAGTGATTAACGGAGCGGTAATGAACGACGTTGGGGAACAGGCGGAGCAAACAGAACAGCTCGCGAACACCATGCTGCAGCAGGTTTATGCCCTGCTGGCCCGAAACAACATCATCCCCAATGCGGTACAGGAGCAGATGCTCACCTCCCACGTGCGCGCAATGGCGCACCGGTCCGTGACCGGCGAGCCGCTGCCGGAGGTTGAAGCAGAGCTGTTTGACGAAATTTCACCGGATTCAATGCGGCTCGCCCGTGAAGTGGTCGCGCAGTTTGGCAATCTTCCTGATGAAGAAGCCTGGCTGCTCTCCGTTCACTTTGAAGTCGCGAAAGACAACCTTTAAGGAGCAACACATGGAACAGATTACAGTCGTGATTGGCGATCGCCTGGGTAAAGGTCAGAAAGTGGCTGCCGGTGTGGAAAAAGCAGGTGGACGCGCGGTGGTCGTACCGGGCATGGCGGCGGACATGAAGCTCGGCGACGTGATGAAAGCGGAAAACGCCACCTTCGGCATCTCCTTCTGCGGCAGCGGCGGCGCGGGTGCCATCACTGCCCAAACCAAATATGGCTACAAGGCCAAATACGGCATGCGTTCCGTGGAAGAGGGCGTGACCGCCATCAACGAAGGCTGCAACGTGCTGGGCTTCGGCTTTATGGATAAAGAAGAGCTGGGCGAGCGTCTGGTACAGGCGTGGCAGAAGAAATACGGCGCATAAGCATGAAAGAACAGTTCACAACCACGGTGAGAGTGAAGGGCAAAGGCGACGCCAAAGCGCGCGCCTTTGCCGACGCGCTCAACCACGTTCAGGCCGCGGTGATGAAAGCCTCACCGCATATCTTACTGCGTATTGAGCCACAGGATGTGCAGGTCGTTCAGGCGCAAGAAGCGGTGCGAAAAGAAGCGTTTCTGTTCTTCTTTCTGCGCCGGGAAAGACGCACCTACAGCGTGGAGCTGGATGTGACCGTCAACGTGACCGCTATCAATCTTGACCAGGTGGATTTCGTCACGCAACGCTGATTATTCATAAAAGGGCAGACTGATGTTCTTAATTATATTAATAAAATCGCTCATCATTGGCGGCCTGGTTGGCGTCGGTGTTGGCGCCGGGGCTGCACGCATGTTTCATGCGCCTACCACTCAGGGTATGGGCGCGTTTCGTACGTTGGGGGAACTGAACTCCTGTGAAGGGGATCCGGCGTCCCACTTCTCCTTTGGGTTAGGTTTCTTCTTTAACGCCTGGGCCTCTTCCGTGGCCGCAGGTGCCTTCACACAGGACGTTGACCACCGCATCATCCCGAACTGGGGTGCTGCTGCACTGATGATCAAAAACCGTAACGTCGGCGAAACGCTGCACGACCCGCGCAAAATGGCAATTGCCTGCGGCGTGATTGGCATGCTCGTCGTCACCTTCCTGAACCTGACCGCCTCCTCCGTGCCGGCAGCGCTTCAGGTCACCGCCGTGAAGGTGCTGGTACCGGCGGCAAACCTGCTGGTCAACACCGTCATGCCGGTGATCTTCTGGCTGGCGGCCATCGACGCGGGTAAAAAATCGGGCTTCTGGGCCACCATCTTTGGCGGCGCGGCGCAGCTGATCATGGGCAACGCCGTACCGGGCCTGGTGCTGGGGATCCTGATCGGGAAAGGCGTGGAAGAGAGCGGCTGGAACCACGTCACCAAAGTGATGATGGCGGCGATCGTCCTGCTCTTCGTGCTGAGCGGCTTCTTCCGCGGCTTCGACATGAAGATGATCGAATCCTTCCATCTGACCGTGCCGAACTGGCTCGACATGATCCACAACTCGCTCAGCGGTAAATAACAGGAGCCTCTAAATGGAACAGAATAAAGGTTTTTGGTATGCCGACTGGTCGTTCCCGATCTTCGTTGGCCTGCTCTCCTCCGGCGTTTTCGCCGGGACGCACATGTACTACCTCTACGGCATCGGCGCGTTTAACGAAGTGGCCTTCGTGGCGATGCTGAAAGCGGGGATCGATACCGGGGTTTACGGCGCGGTGGCGGCGTTCGGCGCGAGCTTCCTGTTCGCCCGCATTATCGAGGGCTCGCTGGTGGGTATTCTCGACATCGGTGGCGCCATCCAGACCGGCGTGGGCCTCGGCGTTCCGGCGCTGCTGCTGGGCGCGGGCATCATGTTCCCGGTGACCAACTTCATTGCCGCGCTGATTACCGGCCTGGTGATTGGTCTGGCGATTGGCTACGTCATCATCCTGGCGCGTAAGTTCACCATCAACCAGAGCAACTCCACCTACGGTGCAGACGTGATGATGGGCGCGGGTAACGCCTCCGGCCGCTTCCTCGGGCCGTTGATTATCCTCAGCGCCATGACCGCCTCCATTCCTATCGGCGTCGGCTCCCTGCTGGGTGCGCTGGTGTTCTACATCTGGCAGAAGCCGATCACCGGTGGCGCGATCCTCGGCGCAATGCTGTTGGGCTGGCTGTTCCCGGTCGCCCTTTAATACCCGCGGGCGCTCAGGCGCCCGCCTTATCAGGAGATCCTCATGTTTGATTTACTCCTGCGCCGTGCGCGCTTTGCCGACGATACCCTGACCGATATCGCCATTCAGGACGGGAAGATCGCGGCGCTGGGGGACATTGACGCCCCCGCGCATAAAACGGTTGAGCTGAACGGCGACGTGTTCGTCAGTGCAGGCTGGATTGACTCCCACGTTCACTGCTACCCGAATTCTCCAATTTACCACGACGAGCCGGACAGCGTGGGCATTGCCACCGGCGTCACCTCCGTGGTGGACGCGGGCAGTACCGGCGCCGACGACGTGGACGATTTCTATGACATCACCCGCAGGGCCTCCACCGAGGTGTTTGCCCTGCTGAACATCTCCCGCGTGGGGCTGATTGCCCAGAACGAGCTGGCCAACATGGCGAATATCGACGCCGACGCGGTGAAGCAGGCGGTGAAGCGCCACCCTGATTTTATCGTCGGCCTGAAGGCGCGCATGAGCAGCAGCGTGGTCGGTGAAAACGGCATCACGCCGCTGGAGCGCGCGAAAGCCATTCAGAAAGAGAACGGCGACCTGCCGCTGATGGTGCACATCGGCAACAACCCGCCGAACCTCGACGAAATTGCCGAGCTGCTGAGCTCCGGCGACATCATCACCCACTGCTACAACGGCAAACCCAACCGCATTCTGACGCCCTCCGGCGAGCTGCGCGCCTCCATCACCTCCGCCCTGAAGCGCGGCGTGCGTCTGGACGTCGGCCACGGCACGGCGAGCTTCAGCTTTGAGGTGGCGAAACGCGCCATCGCGAGGGGCATTCTGCCGCACACCATCAGCTCGGATATCTACTGCCGCAACCGCATCAACGGCCCGGTGGGCTCGCTGGCAAGCGTGATGTCGAAGTTTCTCGCCATCGGCATGTCCTTGCCGCAGGTGATTGACTGCGTGACCGCCAACGCCGCCGACGGCCTGCGCCTGGCGCGCAAGGGCCGCATCCAGCCGGGTCTCGACGCCGACCTGACGCTGTTCACGATTAAACGCCAGCCGACGGTGCTGACGGATGCCGAAAACGACAGCCTGCAGGCTGAACACATTCTGGTGCCGCTTGCCGCGATCCGCGCGGGCAAGGGCTATATGACCGAACAAGGGAGCACGGAACATGCCTTCGATTTATGAGAAGTACCATTTAAAGCAGGTTATCAACACCTCTGGCCGCATGACGGCGCTGGGCGTCTCCACGCCGCGCCCGGAAGTGGTGCAGGTGGCGATGGACGGCATGAATCACTATTTCGAGATGAAGGATCTGGTCAACAAAACCGGGGAATACATCGCGAAGCTGCTGAATGTGGAAGGCGCGACGGTAGTTTCCTGCGCGTCTGCGGGCATTGCCCAGTCCGTGGCGGCGGTGCTGGTCAAAGACAGCGACTGGCTGCTGGAAAACCTGCACGTGACCCCGATTGAGAACAACGAAATCGTCCTGCCGAAAGGCCACAACGTAAATTTTGGCGCGCCGGTGGGCACCATGGTGGCACTGGGCGGCGGCAAGCTGGTGGAGGCGGGCTACGCCAACGAATGCTCCGCCGATCAGCTGGCGGCGGCGATCACCCCGCGCACGGCGGCGATCCTCTACATCAAATCGCACCACTGCGTGCAGAAAAGCATGCTCAGCGTCGAGCAGGCGGCGGTGGTGGCGCGCAAGCACGATCTCCCGCTGATCGTCGATGCGGCGGCGGAAGAAGATCTGCACGCGTACTACCGATCCGGTGCCGATCTGGTGATCTACAGCGGCGCGAAGGCGATTGAAGGCCCAACCAGCGGGCTGGTGATCGGCAAAACCCAGTACGTTGAGTGGGTGAAGCGCCAGACCGCGGGCATTGGCCGCGCGATGAAGGTGGGCAAAGAGGGCATTCTTGGCCTGACCTGCGCCATCGAACACTACCTGACCGCGACCAAAGAGAGCGGGGCCGAGATGGTGGCGAAGATGACGCCGTTTATCGAGGCGCTCAATACCCTGAACGGCGTGACCGCGCGCGTGGTCTGGGACAGCGCCGGTCGCGATATCGCGCGCACCGAGATTAAGTTTGACGAAGCCGCAACGGGCGTCGGCACGGGCGATCTGGTGGCGAAGCTCAAGCAGGGGGAGTACGCCATTTACTTCCGTGGCTACAAGGCCAACGAAGGGATTATCGAGGCGGACGTGCGCAGCGTGAATGCTGACCAGCTGAACATCGTGTATCGCCGCATTAGCGAAGTATTAGGACAGGAGAAAAAAGCATGAAACTGACCCCCAACTTTTACCGTGACCGCGTCTGCCTGAACGTGCTGGCAGGATCGAAAGCCAACGCCAGCGCCATTTACGAGGCGGCGGAAGGTCACGTGCTGGTGGGCGTGCTCTCCAAAAATTACCCGGACGTGGCGAGCGCTGTTGCCGATATGCGTGAATATGCCGCGCTGATCGATAACGCACTCTCCGTCGGCCTCGGCGCGGGGGATCCGAACCAGTCGGCGATGGTAAGCGAGATCTCCCGTCAGGTGCAGCCGCAGCACGTCAACCAGGTCTTCACCGGCGTGGCCACCAGCCGCGCGCTGCTGGGGCAGAATGAGTCGGTGGTCAACGGCCTGGTCTCTCCGACCGGCACCGTGGGCATGGTGAAAATCTCCACCGGACCGCTGAGCAGCAACGCACCGGACGGCATCGTACCGGTTGAAACCGCGATTGCCCTGCTGAAGGATTTCGGCGGCAGCTCCATCAAATACTTCCCGATGGGCGGCCTCAAGTGCCGTGATGAGTACAACGCGGTGGCGGAAGCCTGCGCCCGTCACGACTTCTGGCTGGAGCCGACCGGAGGTATCGATCTGGAAAACTATGAGGAGATCCTGCAGATCGCCCTCGACGCGGGCGTGAGCAAAATCATCCCGCATATCTACAGCTCGATTATCGACAAAGCCAGCGGCGACACGCGCCCGGAAGACGTGCGTACGCTGCTTGCGATGACGAAGAAGCTGGTGAAGTAGTATCTGCCCTCACCCTAACCCTCTCCCAAAGGGAGAGGGAACTTTTACCCCCTCTCCCTTTGGGAGAGGGCCGGGGTGAGGGAAAACAAACCGCACAAATATAAAGGAGCCACCATGCACACCCGTACCCTGCTTGTTGCTTCACTCTCAATGCTCGCCACCGCCGCTATCGCCCAGCCGCAGTACGCCTGGGTGGGCACCTACAACCCCAACGGCGAAGGGCTGTACCGCTTTACCGTTGACCCGCAAAGCGGCGCGCTGGCGAATAAAACGCTGGTGAGCAGGCTGCCGAACGCCGCGCAGCTGGCCGTCTCGCACGACGGCAAAACGCTCTATCTGGCAAGTGAAGTGGAGCAGGGCGTGGTGCAGGCGCTGCGGGTGGGGGATAACGGCGCGCTGAGCGAGCTTAATCAGGTGGCCTCCGGCGGCGCGGGGCCGGTTTACCTGTCGCTGACGCCGAACGGTCGACATCTGCTGGTGGCTAACTATGTCAGCGGATCGATCGCCGTTTTGCCAGTCAACGCAGACGGCAGCCTGGGTGAGGCTACGGATAAACGTCAGGATCAGGGCGAACCGGGCGCGGCGAAGCCGGAAGCGGCTGTCGAAGGAAGCTTTGCCATCAGCGATCATAACGGCCCCCACGCGCACATGATCGCCGCCGATCCGAGCGGGAAATACGTGTTTTCCACCGATCTTGGGCTGGATCGCCTCTACCAGTACCGTTTTGACGATCGAACAGGGAAGCTGACGCCGAACGATCCGCCGTTTATCAGCGCCTCCTCAAAAGGCGCCGGGCCGCGCCACTTTGTCTTTACGCCAAAAGGCGATGCCCTGTGGCTGATTAACGAAGAGGCGTCTACGCTCACCCATTATACCGTGAACGCCAACGGCACCCTGAAAGAGGGCAAAACGCTCTCAGCCCTGCCGGAAGGTTACAAAGGCACCGGCTTTGCTGCCGGGCTCGCATTAAGCGCCGACGGTAAACAGCTGTATGTGGCTAACCGTTTGCATAACAGCATCGGGCACTTTACCGTAACAGCGGAGGGCACGCTGACGCATCAGGACGACGTGTGGACGCGCGGCGACTACCCGCGCACCCTGACGCTCGATAAGCAGGGACACTGGCTGTACGTCATGAACCAGCGCAGCGACAACATCACCCGTTTCCGCGTGGCGCAGGACGGGAAATTAAGCTTCGAGCCGGACTATACCCCGGTCGGCAGCCCATCTCAGATGGTCATTTCACCTTAAGCTGTAAGAGGACAAACCCGTGCGATTTCCGAACCAACGTTTAGCGCAACTGTTCGATTTGTTGCAAAACGAGACGCTGCCGCAGGACGAGCTGGCGCAGCGGCTGTCGGTCTCCACGCGAACCGTCCGTGCCGATATCACCGCCCTGAACGCGCTGCTGGCAGGCCACGGCGCGCAGTTTATATTGAGCCGGGGCAACGGCTATCAGCTCAAAATTGATGATGCCCAGCGCTACCAGCAGCTGCAGGCATCCCACCCGCGCGCGCTGCGTATTCCCCGGACCGGGCCGGAGCGCGTGCACTATCTGGTGGTGCGTTTTCTGACCTCGGCATTTTCTCTTAAGCTCGAGGATCTGGCGGACGAGTGGTTCGTCAGCCGCGCCACGCTGCAGAGCGACATGGCCGAAGTCCGAGAGTGGTTCCACCGCTATAACCTGACGCTGGAAACGCGCCCGCGCCACGGGATGAAGCTGTTTGGCAGCGAGATGTCGACCCGCGCCTGTCTGACCGATCTGCTCTGGGAGCTGGCGCAGCAGGACAGCCTGAATCCGCTGGTGACCGACGTGGCGCTGAATGCAGGCGTGGCGGAGCAGATGGTGCCCGTGCTGCACGAGGCGCTGACGCGTCATCACATCCGTCTGACCGACGAAGGCGAGCTGTTCCTGCGCCTGTACTGTGCAGTGTCGGTGCGGCGCATCAGCGAGGGCTATCCGCTGCCGGAATTCCATGCCGAAGACGTGGAAGAGAACGTGCGCGAGGCGGCGAAAGATATCGCCGTCACTATCCAGCAGCTGGCGGGCAAAGCGCTTTCACCTTCGGAGGAGAGCTGGCTGTGCGTGCACATTGCGGCGCGGCAGATTCAGGAGATTGCCCCGAGCGCCATTAACGCGGATGACGACGAAGCGCTGGTCAACTACATCCTGCGCTACATCAACACCCACTATAATTACAACCTGCTCAGCGACGCGCAGCTGCACGCGGACCTGCTCACGCACATCAAAACCATGATCACCCGCGTGCGGTATCAAATCATGATCCCCAATCCGCTGCTGGATAACATCAAGCAGCACTACCCGATGGCGTGGGATATGACCCTCGCGGCGGTGTCGAGCTGGGGAAAATACACGCCGTATGTGATCAGCGAAAACGAGATCGGCTTCCTGGTGCTGCATATCGGCGTCGGGCTGGAGCGCCATTACAACATCGGCTACCAGCGCCAGCCGCGGGTGCTGCTGGTATGCGACGCCGGGAATGCCATGGTCCGCATGATCGAGGCGGTGCTCCAGCGCAAGTACCCGCAGATTGAGGTGGCCCGCACGCTCACCCTGCGCGAGTACGAGCTGGCGGATTCGATCGGCGAGGACTTTGTCATTTCCACCGCCCGCGTGAGCGAAAAATCCAAACCGGTGGTGATGATCGCCCCGTTCCCAACCGATTACCAGTTAGAACAGATCGGCAAGCTGGTGCTGGTGGACCGCACCCGCCCGTGGATGCTGGATAAATACTTCGACGCGGCCCATTTCCGCATTATCGACAAGCCCGTTGACCAGCAAACGCTGTTCCGTGAACTGTGCGCGCAGCTTGAAGGCGAGGGGTTTGTCGGCGCGGAGTTCCTGGATTCTGTCGTCGAGCGTGAAGCCATCGTCAGCACCATGCTCGGTGACGGCATCGCGCTCCCGCACTCCCTCGGCCTTTTAGCGCAGAAAACCGTGGTCTATACGGTGCTCGCCCCGCACGGCGTACAGTGGGGCGACGAAACCGCGCACGTCATCTTCCTGCTCGCCATCAGCAAAAGCGAATACGAAGAGGCGATGGCGATTTACGATATTTTCGTCACTTTCCTGCGTGAACGGGCAATGTCGCGGCTGTGTGGCTGCGGAGATTTTGCCGAGTTTAAGGCGGTGGCAATGGAGAGTTTGAGCCGGTTTTGAGGTAAGGGCGGACGGATAACATCCGCCTTTGTTCATCGCAAATGGTGCACAACTTGGTTGCTGCTGCCGCGCCAGATCAGGGCTGGGTCTTTTAAATCCTGCACGAACTTGCCGTCGACCAGGACGTTAATCAGATCCACTACTTCTCTTTGCTGCGCATTGAGTTCATCCAGCTTATATCCCGTCCAGACCCAAATATCTTTGCCTGCACATTCGCGGCGAATGCGCTTCACCAGCTTCAGGATCTCCGGCACGTTTTGCGGGTGCAGCGGATCGCCGCCGGAGAGCGAAATCCCCTGGCGTTTGATGCGCGAGTCGTTCAGGTCGTTGACGATCCGGTCTTCCATTTCGGCGGTGAACGGCATGCCGGAATTTAAGCGCCAGGTGCTTTTGTTATAGCAGCCGGGGCATTCGTGGACGCAGCCTGAAACGAACAGGGTGCAGCGGGTGCCGGGGCCGTTGACGATGTCGACGGGGTAGTATTGATGATAATTCATAGCGTTAACCTGATGCCCTCACCCCGGCCCTCTCCCACAGGGAGAGGGAGAAAACCGGTGGCAGGAATAACAATGTGCTCGATCGGTTCCCTCTCCCTTGAGGGAGAGGGGTAGGGTGAGGGGGAGAACCCTGCGCAGAACTTACCCGATCTGCCCATTCCCCAAATGCTTCACGCGACGCTTCACCTCTTCCTGCTTGCCGGCGTTAAACGGACGCGCGTCCGGGCTGCCGAGATAGCCGCACACGCGACGGGTCACGGAGACGCGAGCCGCATCGTGGTTGCCGCATTTCGGGCAGGTAAAGCCTTTGCTCGTACACTCGAACTCACCGGTAAAGCCGCACTCGTAGCACTCGTCGATTGGCGTGTTGGTCCCGTAATACGGCACGTGCTGATAGCTATAATCCCACACGTCTTCCAGCGCCTTCAGGTTGTGCTGAATGTTCGGGTACTCGCCGTAGCAAATGAAGCCGCCGCTGGCGATCGGCGGATAGGCCGCTTCGAAGTCGATCTTGTCGTACGGGTTCACCTTTTTCTCCACGTCGAGGTGGAAGCTGTTGGTGTAATACCCTTTGTCGGTCACGCCTTCCACGATCCCGAACTCGGCGGTATCCAGACGGCAGAAGCGGTCGCACAGGTTCTCGCTCGGCGTGCTGTAGAGGCTAAACCCGTAGCCGGTTTCCTCTTTCCACTGGTCAACCGCGTCGCGCAGGCGCTGAACGATGGCGATGCCTTTTTCGCGCAGGGCCTCGCTGTCGTACATATGCGTATCGCCCGCCAGGGCGTTGATGGTCTCGTGAATACCGATATAGCCCAGCGAAATGGACGCGCGACCGTTTTTGAAGATCTCCGACACGTCATCGTCCGCTTTCAGACGTACCCCGCAGGCCCCTTCCATATAGAGGATCGGTGCGACGCGGGCCTTGACCCCTTCCAGACGTGCAATACGGGTCATCAGCGCCTTACGCGCCAGCTGCAGGCGCTCGTCCAGCAGCGTCCAGAATTCCGCTTCATTGCCTTTCGCCTCCAGCGCGATGCGCGGCAGGTTCAGGCTGATGACGCCCAGGTTGTTGCGCCCGTCGTGGATCTGCTCGCCGTTTTCATCTTCGTACACGCCGAGGAAGCTGCGGCAGCCCATTGGCGTTTTAAACGAACCGGTCACTTTGACGACCTGATCGTAGTTCAGGATGTCCGGATACATGCGCTTGCTCGCGCACTCCAGCGCCAGCTGTTTGATGTCGTAGTTCGGATCGCCAAACTTGTGGTTCAGGCCGTCGCGAATGGCGAACACCAGTTTCGGAAACACCGCCGTTTTGCGGTTTTTGCCGAGGCCGGAAATGCGGTTGCGCAGGATGGACTGCTGGATCAGGCGTGATTCCCAGCTGGTGCCCAGACCAAACCCGAAGGTTACAAACGGCGTCTGGCCGTTGGCGGTGTGCAGCGTGTTTACCTCATACTCCAGCGACTGGAAGGCGTCGTAGCACTCTTTCTCGGTGCGGGAGTGCGCGTAGCCGTCGGCGTCCGGGATCTGCCACTCTTCGGCCGTTTTACGATGCTTGTTGAAGCTTGCCGTCACGAACGGGGCCAGCACTTCATCAATGCGGTTAATCGTGGTGCCGCCATAAATATGGCTGGCGACCTGAGCGATAATCTGCGCGGTGACGGCGGTGGCCGTGGAGATTGATTTAGGCGGTTCAATCTCGGCGTTACCCATTTTAAAACCGTGGGTCAGCATGCCTTTCAGGTCGATCAGCATGCAGTTGAACATCGGGAAGAACGGCGAATAGTCGAGATCGTGGTAGTGAATTTCACCGCGCTCGTGCGCCGAGACCACGTCGCGCGGCAGCAGATGCTGACGGGCATAGTGTTTGGCAACGATACCGGCCAGCAGGTCGCGCTGGGTCGGGATCACTTTACTGTCTTTGTTGGCGTTTTCATTGAGCAGGGCGGAGTTGGTCTGCTCCACCAGGCCACGGATCTCCTGGTTCAGACGACCGCGCTTCTCACGCTGCACGTCACGATCGTGACGGTACTCAATGTAGGCGCGCGCCAGCTGCTTGTAGGGCCCCGCCATCAGCTGGTTCTCAACCGCGGTCTGGATCTCACTGATATCGACCTGGCTGCGTTCGTTCATCTGGCTGCTAACGACTTCTGCGACGGTGGCGCAGTAATCTGCGTCATCGACTCCCGCTGCTTTAGCTGCACGCAGAATGGCTTCCTGGATGCGCTCTGATTTAAACGGCACTTTACAGCCATCACGTTTCATCACATGCGGTGTCATGATCACTCCATTTTTTGAAAACAGGTTATCCACAGAGGTGGAGAAGTCATAACCGGGCATATTCCCCGCCGGGCCAAAGACTTCCCGCGTTCCCAGCTCGTGTTATCCACAATTCCGGCCAGCGTAAGCGCCGTCTTGTTGTTGGAATAGTAGACGATAAATACAAGATGTTGGGTCGGTGTGCATTTTAAGTGCTACATATAGTGATTTGCATCAAACATGTTTGCGATTTATTTGATGCAGAACAAAGTAAAAAGACGAGAGTACAAACGACGGGCGCTTCAGCGATTGTAAAGGCGCGAGAGAAAAATCTGATTATTTACTCAACAAAAACAGTAAAGTAAGCCGGGTGCTGAGCCGCACCCGGTAGAGAGAATTACTGCTGCAACCACCAGACGGCTTCAAACGGACGCAGCGACGTCGTTTGCGGTGCCGGGTAGTTACTCATCAGCACCTGCGACTTATCGCTGAGGGCGTCTGTCTGCCATTCCTGCGGCGTATTACACAGGTTCGCCGCCACCATCAGCGTCTGCCCCTGCCACTGACGACGGTAGCACCAAAGAGAAGGATGTTCCGGCAGAAGATCCTCATAATCTCCCCACGTCAGCACCGGCAGGGTTTTACGCAGGCCGATCAGCGACTGGTAGGTGTAGAACACCGAATCCGGGTCGTCGAGCGCGGCGCGGGCGTTCACCGTCTCGTAATTGTCGCAGACGCCAATCCACGGCTCGCCCTCGGTAAAGCCCGCATTGTGCGAAGCGTCCCACTGCATTGGGGTTCGCCCGTTATCGCGAGACTTACTCGCCAGAATCGCCAGTAATTCATCCGGTTCGCGGCCGTTGGCGCGCAGTTCGGCGAACATGTTCAGGCTTTCCACGTCGCGATAGTCGGTGATGCGGCTGAAGTGCGGGTTGGTCATCCCCAGCTCCTCGCCCTGGTAGATATACGGCGTGCCCTGCATGCCGTGCAGCACCATGCCGAGCATCTTCGCGGCCTGAACGCGGTATTCCCCTTCGTCACCAAAGCGCGACACGATGCGTGGCTGATCGTGGTTACACCAGAATAGCGCGTTCCAGGCCATGTTGTGCATCCCCTGCTGCCAGTGGCGGAAGAGGGTTTTCAGCGCCACGAAGTCCGGCTTCGCCTTAGTCCACTTTTCGCCGCCGGGATAGTCCACCTTCAGGTGGTGGAAGTTAAAGGTCATCGACAGCTCGCTGCCGTCGAGCGAGGCGTACTGCTGGCAATTCTCCAGCGAGGTCGAGGACATCTCGCCCACCGTCATCAGGTTGCGCGGGGTGAAGACGTCCCGGCTCATCTCCTGCAGATATTCGTGAACGCGCGGTCCGTCGGTGTAGAAGCGGCGGCCGTCTCCGGTGTTGTCGTCCGGGAAATCCTGGTCTTTTGAAATCAGGTTAATCACGTCGAGACGCAGGCCGTCCACGCCGCGATCGGCCCAGAACTCGCACACCTTTTTCAGCTCGGCGCGCACTTCAGGGTTCTCCCAGTTGAGATCCGCCTGCTCCGGCGCAAACAGGTGCAGATAATACTGCTCGCTCTCGGCGTGCCAGCGCCAGGCGTTGCCGCCAAACTTGGAGCGCCAGTTATTGGGAAGCTGCTCCGGCGTGCCGTCGCGCCAGATGTAGAACTGGCGGTACGGGCTCGCTTTGTTCAGCGACTCGCGGAACCAGGCGTGCTGGGTAGAGGTGTGGTTAAACACCATATCCAGCACGATACGGATGCCGCGCTCGTGCGCCCGGGCAACCAGCTCGTCGAAATCATCCAGCGTGCCGTAAGCCGGGTCGATGGCGGTGTAATTCGCCACGTCGTAGCCATTATCCACCTGCGGGGAGATATAAAACGGCGTCAGCCAGATGGCGTCGATGCCGAGGGTTTTCAGGTAGTCCAGACGCTGCGTCACGCCGCGCAGATCGCCGGTGCCGCTGCCGGTGGTATCTTGGAAGCTCTTTGGGTAAATCTGATAGATGACGCCGTTCTGCCACCAGTGAGGAAGGGTATTCATAATGCGTTCCTGCAAATGCGAAGGGGCGCAACTGCGCCCCGAAAGAAGAAGTTAAACAATCTGCAGCGAGCCCTGACGGAACTTACGCTGGTAAACCACTGTGGTGAGCGCCATAGGGACGATGATCGCGATGGCCATCGCCAGGGCAAACACCTGCCAGTAAGCGGGCTGGATGGAGAGGATGCCCGGCAGGCCGCCGACGCCAATCCCGTTCGCCATCACGCCGTTCAGACCACACACCAGGCCCGCCAGACCGGAACCGATCATCGCGCAGAGCATCGGGAAGCGGTATTTCAGGTTGATACCGTACATCGCCGGTTCTGTGACGCCGAGGTAAGCAGAGATGGCTGCCGGAACGGAGATCTCACGCTCGTTGTGCTTGCGGCTGACGATGATGATGCCAGTGACCGCCGACGCCTGTGCAATGTTAGACAGGGCGATAATCGGCCAGACCGGCGTGCCGCCGAGGCTCTGGATCATCTGCATATCAATGGCCAGCGTGGTCTGGTGCACGCCGGTGATCACCAGCGGGGCGTACAGGAAGCCAAACAGCGCGGCTCCAATCGGCGCGAAGCTGCCGGTCATCAGGTGACGCACCGCGAAGGCTACGCCGTCGCCGATCATGCGGCCAAACGGACCGATAAAGGCGTGCGCCAGGAACACCGCCAGGATCAGCGAGCAGACCGGCACCACCACCAGATAGAGGTAATCGGGCACGATGCGCTTCAGGCGCGTTTCAATAAAGCCCAGCGCCAGACCCGCCAGCAGGGCCGGAATGACCTGCGCCTGATAGCCCACTTTGGCGATAGTAAACAGGCCGAAGTTCCACACCTCAGGCACCTGCTGACCAAGTAAGTAAGCGTTCATTAACTGTGGAGAGACCAGCGTGACGCCCAGCACGATACCGAGAATCGGCGTGCCGCCCATTTTGCGCACCGCGGACCAGCAAATCCCGACCGGCAGATAGAAGAAGATCGCCTCGCCAATCAGCCACAGGAAATCGTAAACGGTTTTCAGCGCCGGATACATCTGCGCCAGGGTTTTGCCGTCGCTCATCGGCACATCGCCGATGACGTTACGGAAGCCTAAGATTAAGCCCCCGCTGATCAGCGCGGGCAGCAGCGGGAAGAAAATTTCCGCGAAGTGGGAAATCAGCTGCTCGTGCCACTTCATATTCTGGCGCGCGGCCTTCTTCGCCTGCTCTTTATCGGCAGAAGAGTGCCCGGTTGTCGCCAGCAGAGCCTGATAGTAATCGCCCACTTCGGTACCAATAACGACCTGGAACTGCCCGGCGTTGGTGAAGCAGCCTTTGACCATGGAAAGTTCTTCAATGGCCTTCGGGTTGGCTTTGGCCGGATCGTTCAGCACGAAGCGCAGGCGGGTAATGCAATGGCTGACGGTGGCGATGTTTTCGCGTCCGCCGACCAGGACGATCAGCCGATCGATATCTGCTTGTTTGACTTTACTCATCATGAAACCTCATGACAGATGGTGAGGGGGTGTAATGACCTGAGCGCAAGCCTACTCCTTCAGCGTGACGGCGAAAATGGGAACGTTCCCGAAATCAGGCGAAGATCACAATAATCTGTTTTAGAGGGGTTACGAAAGGTGAGCGGGAATGACGATCTGACGAGGCTCTGAACGCCCGTTTATCTGCTCGATCAGCTGCGCGGCGGCCTGTCTGCCGGACTCGGCGTAGCCCGGATCGACGGTGATGATCTCCGGGTGCAGGAACTTCATCAGCGGCGTGCTGCCGACGCTCGCCACCTGCAGGTTATCGATACGCTGCTCCTGCAGATATTTGCTGGCACCCAGCGCCAGGGTATCCGTGGCGCACACCAGCGCCGTGGTCTGCGGCGTCAGAACGCTGGCGACCTGCTCGTAGCCCTGCTTCATGCCCAGCCCCGGCAGGGAGGCCACGGCGGAGAGGTTGTGCTTTTTGCAAAAGGCCAGATACGCCTCATGGCGACGCTTGCCGGTGGTGACGTCCGCGTGCGGGACGCCGAGGAAGCTGATGTGACGATGGCCCTCGTCAAACAGGCGCTGCATCAGGGTAATGATCGCGCCCTCGTCGTCATAGCAGACGGAGGCAAAACCGTGTGCATCGCGCGCCAGCAGCACCAGCGAAGGCTGCCAGGGTTTCAGCATCTCGTCCTTAATGCCGGTAAAACCGAACAGCACCACGCCATCAATGTTGCGCCGCTGGAGCATCCCCAGATGCTCTTCAACCAGCTGCACAGAGAACTGGCTCTCCATCATGATCGGATCATACCCCTGCTCATAGAAGGCGGGCAGCATGGTCTGCACGGCGAGATTTTCAGACAGAGAGTCCAGACGAGAAACAATGATGGCGACGACTTTGTCACTCTGCCCGCGCATGGCGCGCGCGGAGCGGGAAGGGGAAAAACCGTGCTGATTCATGACCGCCTCAACGCGCTCGCGGGTGCGTTCGCTGACGCCGCTTTCGTTGTTCAGCACGCGTGAGACGGTCGATTTCCCCACGCCGCTTAAACGCGCGATGTCTTTAATCGTTAGGCGGTTCTGCATGCTGTATTCCCTGTAACAACGACAATGTAGTGAATTGAGCCTAATGCTATAGCGCGATTTCGCTATGGGCAAAGTCTGGTTTACGTTCGGTTTATTTGCAGGGGGGTATAATACCGCCCGAATCGTCATAAAGGGTATGCCTAAATCCCTGTACTGCGCGGCGACACCCTGTTTTTTTACTTACCGGAGGCTTCATGGATCCCGATCCCACACCTCTCCTGAACGGGAGAATGCGTTCTTTCCGGTAAGCCAGCTTTTGCTGTCTCACCGGCGTGAGGCAGCAACGTCTTAAACGTTCCTGCTTGAAAAATTGAGTGCCTCTCAGGTACGGCTTTGCCACGCCTGAAGGAATTGCTGCGTCCGCCCAGGCGGATGCGGAGGAATGACTATGTTTAAAAATATCACCCGGCAGCTGCAGGCCCTGCTGAGCCGCCACCTGCCACACCGTCTTGTTCAGCGCGACCCGCTGCCAAACGCCAAAAACATGGCGGGGGCGGCGATCCCCGCGTCCCTGACCGAACGCTGCCTGAACGTGGCGGCGATGGATGAAAACGAAGTCTGGCGCGCGTTCGGCGGACACCCGGAAGGGCTAAACGCGGCCGAAGTGGAAAAAATCCGCGCCGTGCACGGCGATAACCAGATCCCGGCGCAAAAGCCGTCTCCGTGGTGGGTGCACCTGTGGCTCTGCTACCGCAACCCGTTCAACCTGCTGCTGACCGTGCTCGGCCTCATCTCCTACGCGACGGAAGATCTGTTTGCCGCAGGGGTGATTGCCCTGATGGTGGGTATCTCCACGCTGCTGAACTTTATTCAGGAAGCCCGCTCCACCAAAGCGGCGGACGCCCTGAAGGCGATGGTCAGCAACACCGCGACCGTCTCGCGCGTGATTAACGATCTCGGCGAAAACGCCTGGGTGGAGCTGCCTATCGACCAGCTGGTGCCGGGCGATCTGGTGAAGCTGGCCGCGGGGGACATGATCCCGGCGGATTTACGCATTATCCAGGCGCGCGATCTGTTCGTCGCTCAGGCCTCGCTGACCGGGGAATCCCTGCCCGTTGAAAAGGTAGCGCGCAGCCGCGACCCGCAGCAGATGAACCCGCTTGAATGCGACACCCTGTGCTTTATGGGCACCACGGTGGTCAGCGGTACGGCGCAGGCGATTGTCACCGCCACCGGGGGCGACACCTGGTTTGGTCAGCTTGCCGGGCGCGTCAGCGAGCAGGAGAGCGAGCCGAACGCCTTCCAGAAAGGGATTGGTCGCGTCAGCATGCTGCTGATCCGCTTTATGATGGTGATGACGCCGATCGTGCTGCTGATCAACGGCTACACCAAGGGCGACTGGTGGGAAGCGGCGCTGTTCGCGCTCTCCGTGGCCGTTGGCCTGACGCCGGAAATGCTGCCGATGATCGTCACCTCCACGCTGGCGCGCGGGGCAGTGAAGCTCTCTAAACAGAAAGTGATCGTTAAACACCTCGACGCCATTCAAAACTTTGGCGCGATGGACATCCTCTGCACCGATAAAACCGGCACCCTGACGCAGGACAAAATCGTGCTGGAGAACCACACCGATATCTCCGGCAAAACCAGCGAGCGCGTCCTGCACAGCGCGTGGCTGAACAGTCATTACCAGACCGGGCTGAAAAACCTGCTCGACGTCGCGGTGCTGGAAGGGGTGGACGAGGAATCCGCCCGCACGCTCTCCGGCCGCTGGCAGAAGGTGGATGAGATCCCGTTCGACTTCGAGCGCCGCCGCATGTCGGTGGTGGTGAGCGAGCAGACGGACGTGCATCAGCTGATCTGCAAAGGGGCGCTGCAGGAGATCCTCAACGTGTCGACGCAGGTTCGCTATAACGGCGACATCGTGCCGCTGGACGACACCATGCTGCGCCGCATCAAGCGCGTCACCGACAACCTGAACCGTCAGGGGCTGCGCGTGGTGGCGGTCGCGAGCAAGTTCCTGCCCGCGCGCGAGGGGGACTATCAGCGTATCGACGAATCCGATCTAATCCTCGAGGGCTACATCGCCTTCCTCGATCCGCCGAAAGAGACCACCGCGCCGGCGCTGAAAGCGCTGAAGGCGAGCGGTATTACCGTCAAAATTCTCACCGGCGACAGCGAGCTGGTGGCGGCCAAAGTGTGCCATGAAGTGGGGCTGGACGCGGGCGACGTGGTGGTGGGAAGCGATATTGAGCACCTGTCCGACGACGAGCTGGCGAAGCTTGCCCAGCGTACCACGCTGTTTGCCCGCCTGACGCCGATGCACAAAGAGCGCATCGTCACCCTGCTTAAGCGTGAAGGGCACGTGGTGGGCTTTATGGGCGACGGCATCAACGACGCGCCCGCGCTGCGTGCGGCGGATATCGGTATCTCCGTCGATGGCGCGGTGGATATCGCCCGCGAAGCGGCGGATATTATCCTGCTGGAAAAGAGCCTGATGGTGCTGGAGGAGGGCGTGATCGAAGGGCGCCGTACCTTCGCCAATATGCTCAAGTACATCAAGATGACCGCCAGCTCCAACTTCGGTAACGTCTTCAGCGTGCTGGTGGCGAGCGCGTTTCTGCCGTTCCTGCCGATGCTGCCGCTGCATCTGCTGATCCAGAACCTGATGTACGACGTGTCGCAGGTAGCGATCCCGTTTGATAACGTCGACGACGAGCAGATCCAGAAGCCGCAGCACTGGAACCCGACGGATCTGGGGCGCTTTATGCTGTTCTTTGGGCCGATCAGCTCCATCTTCGACATCCTGACCTTCTGCCTGATGTGGTTTGTGTTCCACGCCAACACCCCGGAACACCAGACGCTGTTCCAGTCCGGCTGGTTCGTGGTGGGTCTGCTGTCGCAGACGCTGATTGTGCACATGATCCGCACCCGCCGCATTCCGTTCATCCAGAGCCGCGCCGCGTGGCCGCTGATTGTGATGACGGGGATTGTGATGGCGCTCGGCATCGCGCTGCCGTTCTCGCCGCTGGCAGGCTACCTGCAGCTGCAGGCGCTGCCGCTGAGCTACTTCCCGTGGCTGGTGGCGATCCTCGCGGGCTATATGGTGCTGACGCAGATGGTGAAAGGATTCTATGCGCGTCGGTACGGGTGGCAGTAATTTTTTACCCTCACCCTAACCCTCTCCCTGGAAGGGAGAGGGGACCGCTTGGTGCCGCCTTTCACCCTCGCTCCTTTGGGGTGAGGGGGCTGGCTTTCCTCCCAAATTCAACAACCTGTGATCTCCGTCGGCGCATTCGCTTGACGACAAATTGAGCGCATGTTAACAGAATGTTTTGCCTTTATTTGGCCCGTCAGATAAGGAACATTCATGTTACGGTACAGTCTCTTAACCGCCGGGCTGATGCTCGGCGCCTCTGCGTTTGCCGCCCCGGCAGGCGATCTCCCTTTGATGCCCTGGCCTGCGAAGGTCGAACGCCCGACGACCCAGGGCGCGCTGGTGCTCAACAACAACGTATCCATTAGCGTCAGCGGGGACGATCTCGGTGACGCCGTCAACCGCCTGCGCCAGCGCATTGCCCTGCAAACCGGCTGGACGCTGCAGCCCCAGGCCGACAAGCCTGAAAAGCCGACCATCCGTATCGCGATTGCCAAAAAGGTAAAACCGCAGCCGCTGCCGGACAGCGATGAAAGCTATAGGCTCACGGTGGATGCCGACGGCGTCGATATCTCCGCCAACACCCGCTTCGGCGCGCTGCGCGCCATGGAAACGCTGCTTCAGCTGATGCAGAACGGGGCGGAAAACACCTCGCTGCCGTGGGTCACCATTGAAGATTCGCCGCGCTTCCCGTGGCGCGGGCTGCTGCTCGACTCGGCGCGTCACTTTATTCCGCTGCCGGATATCAAGCGCCAGATCGACGGCATGGCCGCGGCGAAGCTCAACGTCCTGCACTGGCACTTAACCGACGATCAGGGCTGGCGCTTCAGTTCGAAGCGCTACCCTAAGCTGACGCAGCTTGCCAGCGACGGGCTGTTCTACACGCCGGAACAGATGCGCGAGGTGGTGCGTTACGCCGCCGAACGCGGTATCCGCGTGGTGCCGGAGATCGACATGCCGGGCCACGCCTCGGCGATTGCCGTAGCCTATCCGGAGCTGATGAGCGCCCCGGGGCCGTACGCCATGGAGCGCCACTGGGGCGTGCTGAAGCCGGTATTAGATCCCACAAAAGAGGCAACCTACGCCTTTGCTGACGCGATGGTCAGCGAACTGGCGGCGATCTTCCCCGATCCGTATCTGCATATCGGCGGCGATGAGGTCGATGACAGCCAGTGGAAAGCGAATGCCGCGATCCAGAACTTCATGCGTGACAACAGGCTGGCGGACAGCCACGCGCTGCAGGCGTATTTCAACCGCAGGCTGGAAACAGTCCTTGAGAAGCATCACCGGCAGATGGTCGGCTGGGATGAGATCTACCATCCCGACCTGCCGAAAAGCATTCTGATCCAGTCCTGGCAGGGGCAGGACGCGCTGGGGCAGGTGGCGCAGAACGGCTACAAGGGCATTCTTTCCACCGGTTTCTATCTCGACCAGCCCCAGTCCACCGCCTATCACTACCGCAACGAAATCGTGCCGCAGGGGCTGAACGGCGTGGATGTGATTGCAGACACCGACAGCGTCCAGAGCTGGGCCTTTTCCATGCCGCGCCTGAAGGGCAAACCGGTGGAGGGGAGTTTTACGCTGGTGAAAGGGGATTCAGGCTGGCGCGGGTTTATTGATTTTGCCGGGAAATCGCGCCGCGCGGTGCAGGATATTGAATGGCGCGATGACAGCCAGGTCACGTTCACCGTCGACACGTGGATGGGCGCGACGCGCCCGGTGGTTTCCGTCGATAACGACAAGCTCACCGGCTATTTCCTGGTGGGGAATACGCGTTACCCAATCAGCGGCACGCGTCTGGACGCGGTGCCGAAAGGCATTCCGCCGGTCGTGCCGGACGTGGCGAATCAGGCCAACCTGCTCGGCGGGGAAGCCGCTCTGTGGGCGGAAAACGTGGTGGCGCCGGTGCTGGATATCCGCCTGTGGCCGCGCACCTTCGCGGTGGCGGAACGGCTGTGGTCCGCGCAGGACGTCAACGACGTCGACAACATGTACACCCGCCTGCAGGCGATGGACAGCTGGTCGACGGTGTCTGTCGGGCTGCAGCAGCATACCCAGCAGCAGGTGCAGTTCACGCGCCTTGCCGGTAATGCCGACACGCTGCCGCTGCAGATCCTCGCTCAGGCGGTAGAGCCCGCGCAGTATTACACCCGCCAGCACCTGAAGTTTCAGGCGGGAAATTATCATCAGTTCGAACCGCTCAACCGCTTCGCCGATGCGCTGAACGCCGAAAGCGCCACCGTGCGCCAGATGAACAAATGGGCGGACCGCCTGGTGAGCGATGCGGAAGACGCGGAAAGCGCCGACGCGCTGCGCCACGTCTTTAACCGCTGGCAGAGCAACACCAGCGACGCGCTGGCGCTAAGCGAAAACAGCTATCAGCTGAAGGCGATGAAGCCGGTGATCCAGGAGGTGGATAAGCTGGCCTCCATTGGCCTGAGGCTGACGGATCTGGTGGCGCGCCAGGGCACGCTGGATGATAAAGAGATAGCCTCGATTCAGAGCGAGCTGGATAACGCGGCGAAGGTTCAGGACGAAGTGGTGATTGCGGCGGTCTATCCGCTGGAGACGCTGCTCAGGGCGACGCGGAATCAGTAGCAAGCAACAAAAAAGGCAGCCTGGGCTGCCTTTTTTTATCGCCAAAGCGAATTAGCGACGTACTGCAATCGCTTCGATTTCAATTTTCACGTCTTTTGGCAGACGGGCCACTTCCACGCAGGAGCGCGCCGGGAAGGTGGCGTTGTGCTCGGTGAAGAACGCTTCGTAAGTGGCGTTAACGGTCGCGAAATCGTTCAGATCTTTCACGAACACGGTGGTTTTCACGATATCGCCCACTTTCAGACCGGCAGATTCAACGATAGCCTGCACGTTTTCCAGCGACTGACGCGCCTGTGCCGCGACGTCTTCCGGCACCGCGCCGGTTTTTGGGTTCACCGGGATCTGACCGGAAGTGATGATCATGCTACCCAGATCAACGCCCTGAACGTAAGGGCCGATAGCCGCTGGTGCATTTTCCGTCGCGAGTACTTTGCTCATGTTTTCTCCAGAATTACAGCGTTAAGAATGTTCCCGGCCATTATAACAGCCGGGATTTCATTACCAACCTCAATTAGTTGGCCAGCACCACATAATGAGAAAACTCTTTTTCGCAGTATTTGCATTTGAGCGCGATGTCATCGGCGCGTTTTTTCACTGCAAAGCTGGAAGACACCGGCTCAGCATGACTGATGCAGTTGCTGTTCGGGCAGACCAGCACGCTTTCGATGCGATCCGGCAGGCTCGGACGGGATTTGCCGACCACTTCATACTCGTCGATACGGTTGACGGTGGCGTCCGGCGCGTACAGCGACAGCTGGTTGACCTGCTCGTCGGTCAGGAAGGTGTTCTCGATTTTGATCAGGTCCTTGCGGCCCATCTCGCCCGACGGCAGGTTCAGGCCGATGGTGATGCGCTGGTCGGTTTCGGTCAGTTTGAACAGCGTCAGCAGCTTAAAGCCCACCTGCGCAGGGATGTGGTCAATCACGGTGCCGCGCTTGATGGCTTCAACCTGGAGTTTGTTATCGTGTGTCATGGTCGTTTCCCCTTACAGTGCCAATTCGCGATTCAGAACCAGTGCCAGTAACGCCTGGCGGGCGAAGATGCCGTTTCCGGCCTGCTGGAAGTACCAGGCGTGCGGCGTCTTATCCACGTCTGTGGTGATCTCATCGATGCGCGGCAGCGGATGCAGCACCTTCATATTGTCGCGCGCGCCCGCGAGGTCGCTGGCGCGCAGCACGAACTGCGCCTTCACGTTGGCGTATTCGGACGGATCCAGACGCTCTTTCTGCACGCGGGTCATGTAGAGAATATCCACGTGGCTCATCACCTCTTCGATGCTGGCGTGCAGGCTCCACTGAATGCCTTTCTCATCCAGCATGTCGAGAATGTACTGCGGCATCGCCAGCGCGTCAGGCGCGATGAAGAAGAAGCGGTTGCCGTTAAATTTCGCCAGCGCCTGGGTCAGGGAGTGGACGGTGCGGCCATATTTCAGGTCGCCGACCATGGCGATATTCAGGTTCTCGAGCTTGCCCTGCGTCTCCTGAATGGTAAACAGATCCAGCAGGGTCTGCGTTGGGTGCTGGTTGGCACCGTCACCGGCGTTCAGCACCGGAATGCCGCCGGAAAACTCGGTCGCCAGGCGCGCCGCGCCCTCCTGCGGATGACGCATCACAATCGCGTCGACGTAGGTGCTGATCACTGAAATGGTGTCCGCCAGGGTTTCGCCTTTTTTACCCAGCGACGTGTTGCTGCTGTCCGAGAAGCCCACCACGCTCGCGCCCAGGCGGTGCATGGAGGTTTCAAAGGAGAGGCGGGTGCGGGTCGAGGCTTCGAAGAAGCAGCTCGCAATCACCTTGTGCTTCAGCAGCTCCGGTTGCGGATTGGCCTTCAGTTTTGCCGCGGTTTCCAGAACCAGTTCCAGCTCTTCGCGGCTGAGGTCGTTTATGGAAATGATGTGTTTTTGATAAAGCGGATTCATGTTTATCTCCTGACGCCGGGCAAAAAAAAGCCCCTCAAATGAGGGGCTCTGGGAATAGGTTTAGCAACGGGAAGAAAAACGGCAGGCCAGCGTCTGATTTCAGACGCGGTAAGACGTTATGTCGTACACGCTTGACCATGCTTCCTCCCGGCAAATTGTCGGGCATTATACGCAGCTCGCTTTTCGGATCAAGCGATTTAATGCACGCTTTACTCAATGCAAACGGTTCTTTATGAATATTAATGCGTTCTGAGTAAATAATTAATTTGCTTATGCACCAGTGCGGTGCGCTTCACGACCCGGGGAGCGACCCAGACGATACTGCTGCCGGCCACCACGCCTAAAATTTCCGGCAGCTGGTGATAATCCAGAATACGCGCCACCGCGCGGCCATATCCGGCGACGGTATGAACAAGGATAAACTCGCTATTGTGCTCCACGCTGACCACCATTTCGGACACGGTACGCGCGGCGTCGGGGGCAGGGCGCAGCTGGGGATTCAGCGAATAAATCTTTAGCCCTTTGGCATTTCGAATTTTTATGACGCCGAGCAATTTAAGCAGACGTGAAACGGTGGACTGGCTGATGGTTTCAAAACCACGCTCCTGCAAATCCCGGCGGATCTCCTCCTGAGAGAGATAGCTCTTTTCTGCGATCAGGCGCTGGCAGACCGTCAGCTGTAGTTGCTCTTTGGGAGAGTACTCTTCGTAATCCATCATAGTTCCCATATCAGTTCCTGAAATAACCGGTGGCACCGCACCGATCCGTAGGCCGGATAAGCGCAGCGCCATCCGGCAAATCACAACAAGGCACCCAGACTTAACGCCACCATAATCACCACCGTTAAAATGCCCAGCAGCGGCGCCACCCATTTCAGATAGCGCACGTAGGGCACGCGGGCGATAGCCAGCCCGCCCATCACGACGGCAGAAGTGGGCGTGACGAGGTTAACGATGCCGGAGGCCGACTGGTAAGCCGTCACCACCAGGTCGCGGTTGACGTTAGCGAAATCGGCAAGCGGCGCCATGATCGGCATCGTCAGAACGGCCAGGCCGGATGAAGAAGGCACAAGAAACGACAGCACGACCTCCAGCCAGTACATCACGTTAATAAACGCTACCGTGGACAACCCGCTGACCAGCCCTTCCGCGCTGTGCAAAATGGTGTGGGTAATCATGCCCTTATCCATGATGACTACGATACCGCGCGCGATGCCGATAATCAGCGCGACGCCCAGCAAATCTCGCGCGCCGTTGATAAACGTCGACGTCAGCTCCTCTTCGCTCATGCGGGCAATCAGGCCGACGATAATCGCGCTGGCGAGAAACACCGCTGAGATCTCTGCCATCCACCAGCCCAGCACCGCCACGCCGTAGATCATCACCGCGAAGGCGAGGGCGAAAATCACCAGGATGAGTTTGCGCACCGGGGTAAATTCCAGCGACTGTTCGCCCTTGTCGCCGAGGAAGTGGGCGCGGTTCTCTTCCTGTTTGTCTGCGACGATCGACAGCGACGGATCCTGGCGCACCTTACGGGCGTAACGCATCACCCACGCCACGCAGATGACCCAGCCGATGACCAGCAGCGCCACGCGCAGGGCGATGCCGTTAGTGAAGGGGATCCCGGCGGCGTTGGCGGCGATCACCGTGGCAAACGGGTTAATGGTAGAGCCGAGCGTGCCGATCCCCGCCCCGAGCAGCACGGTAGAGGCGGCGACAACCGGATCGAACCGGGCGGCCAGCATCACCGGTACCAGCAGGGTGTAGAACGGCAGCGACTCTTCGGCCATGCCGTAAATCGTGCCGCCTGCGGCAAACAGCGCCATCAGGATCGGGATCATCCACTCCTCGCGCCCGCGCAGCTGGGTGGTGACGCGCTCGATCCCTGCGTCAATCGCCCCGGTTTTGGTGACGATCCCGAGAAAACCGCCGATGATCAGGATAAACAGCGCGACGTCGATCGCCCCGGCCTGGCCGGAGACCGGATCGTACAGCCCGGCGATGGGCGCCATCAGGACGGAAACCAGCCCCTGCGGATGTGCCGCCACGTGGGCGTACGTTCCGGCAATCGGGACTTCTTTACCGAGGGTTTCGTTCAACGCCATCTGGTACTGACCGGCGGGGACGACCCAGCTCAGCGCCGCCACAACGGCAATCAGGAAAAAGAGAATGGTGTAAGCGGAGGGAAACTTAAACTTGCCCATGATGTTCTCCTTAAACCCGGCGCACCCCGCGGCGCGCCGGGCGGTGATTAGTCGCCGAGTGTCGCCACCATGACCGCTTTAATGGTGTGCATGCGGTTCTCTGCTTCGTCGAAGACGATGGAGTTCGGTGATTCGAAGACCTCTTCCGTCACCTCCAGCCCCTTCAGGCCGTAGGCCATCTCGATCTCGCGGCCCACTTTGGTGTGTTCGTTGTGGAACGCCGGCAGGCAGTGCATAAACTTGACGTTCGGGTTGCCGGTGGCTTTCATCACGTCCGCGTTGATTTGATACGGCTTCATCAGGCTGACGCGCTCGGCCCAGGCCTCCTTCGGCTCGCCCATGGAGACCCACACGTCGGTGTAGAGGAAATCGGTCCCCCGCACGCCTTCTTCCACGTCGTCGGTGAGGGTGATGCGCGCGCCCGTCTCTTTCGCGATGGCGCGGCACTGCTCAACCAGCCCGGCTTCCGGCCAGAAGGATTTCGGCGCGACGAGGCGGATATCCATCCCCATCTTGGCCGCGCCGACCATCAGCGAGTTGCCCATGTTGTTACGCGCGTCGCCGAGATAGGCAAAGCTCAGCTCCGGCAGGGTTTTGCCCGGCGCGTGCTCCAGCATGGTCATCAGGTCGGCGAGGATCTGCGTTGGGTGGAACTCGTCGGTCAGGCCGTTCCACACCGGCACGCCCGCGTATTCGCCCAGCTCTTCGACGATGGCCTGGCCGTAGCCGCGGTATTCGATGCCGTCATACATGCGGCCCAGCACGCGGGCGGTGTCTTTCATCGACTCTTTATGGCCGATCTGCGAGCCGCTTGGGCCGAGATAGGTGACCTGCGCGCCTTGGTCGAACGCGCCCACTTCAAAGGCGCAGCGGGTGCGGGTGGAGGTTTTTTCAAAAATCAGGGCGATGTTTTTCCCGACCAGGGTTTGCTTTTCACGTCCGGCTTTTTTGGCCGCTTTCAGCTCGATGGCGAGGTCGATCAGGTACTGGATCTCCGCCGGGGTGTAGTCCAGCAGTTTCAGGAAGTTGCGGTTTTTCAGGTTGATGGTCATGTGGGAAATCCTTTTAAAAATTTAGCTGTCTGGTGCCCTCACCCCAGCCCTCTCCCACGGGGAGAGGGTGTAATCGTCTCCTCTCCCTTAGGGAGAGGGTTAGGGTGAGGGGAAAACGACTCAGTTACGAATCAACGTGCCTTTCTCGCCCGCCAGGATCTCCGCGCCGTCGGCCAGCGCGCCGATCCCGGCAATGCCGTTGCAGGCCTCAACAAACTCGCGGCAGGCGGCCACTTTCGGCCCCATCGATCCGGCGTCGAACTGCATGCCTCTGAGCAGCTCCGGCGTCACCTGCGCCAGCGGGCGCTGGGTCGGCTTGCCCCAGTCGAGGTACACCGCGTCGGCATCGGTCAGGATCAGCAGGGCGTCGGCCTCGATCTGGCGCGCCAGCAGGGCGGCGGAGAGGTCTTTGTCGATCACCGCCTCAATGCCGCGATAGCCGTTGGCGTTCTCCACTACCGGTACGCCGCCGCCGCCGTTGCAGATCACCAGGTGATCGCGCTGGATCAGCGCCGTGATGGCGTCGCTCTCGACGATGCGTTTCGGCTGCGGTGATGGCACCACGCGGCGGACGTAGCTGCCGTCGGCCTTGAACACCCAGCCTTTTTCCGCCGCCAGGCTTTTCGCCTGGGCTTCGCTGTACACCGGGCCGATGTATTTGGTCGGGTTGCTGAAGGCCGGGTCGGCGGCGTCCACTTCCACCTGGGTGAGCAGGACGCTCACCTCGCGCTGCGGCAGATTGTTTTTCAGCGCCTGCTGGAGCATGTAGCCGATCATTCCCTGGCTTTCGGCGCCGAGAACGTCCAGCGGGTAGGGCGTGACTTTGTCGTAGGCGCTGTTCTGCAGCGCCAGCAGCCCGACCTGCGGCCCGTTGCCGTGCACCAGCACCACGCGCCACTGTTCTGTTAATCCGGCGATGGTGCGCGCGGCCTGTTCGATGTTCTGGCGCTGGATTTCGGCTTCCAGCGGCTCGCCGCGCTTGAGCAGCGCGTTGCCGCCGAGGGCCACAACCAGAGTGGGTTTTCGTTCCATGATGGCTCCTTTAAATTCCGTCGCGTTCCAGCGGGCAGCTCATGCAGCGCGCGCCGCCGCGGCCGCGTCCGAGCTCATCGCCCGGGATAGGCAGCACGGTGATGCCCGCTTTGTCGTACTTCTCGTTGGTCCAGACGTTGCGCTCGTAGCCAATCACCACGCCCGGGCGAATGGTCAGCACGTTGTTGGCGTCGTTCCACTGCTCGCGTTCGGCTTCAAAGGCGTCGCCGCCGGTGGTGATCAGGCGCACCTGGTTAATGCCGAGCGCTTTCTCGATGGCGTGCAGCAGGTCGGTTTCCTGGGTGCGCAGCAGGCCGCCGCGTCCGTCCGGGGTGAGCGTCCAGCACTGGGCGTCCTTGCGCACCACTTCCGGGTAGACGGAGAAGGTGTCCACGTCGATGTGGGTCATCACGGTGTCGAGGTGCATGCAGGAGCGGTGTTTTGGCAGCTCAACGGCGATCACGCGCTCGGCCTGACGGTGTTTGAACAGGCTGTTGGCGAGGAACTCCACGCCCTGCGGCGTCGTGCGTTCGGACATGCCGATCAATACCGCCCCGCGGCCAATCACCAGTACGTCGCCGCCTTCTAGCGTGGCGTGGTCGTAATTAATATTCTCGTCGCCGAAATACTTAATAAAATCGCCGTCGGCAAACGCCGGATGCCAGCGATATATTGCCCGCAGGTTATTGGTTTCACGCTGACGGGCCGGTTTCGCCATGGGGTTAATAGAGACGCCGTTATAAATCCAGCACGAGGTATCGCGGGTAAATAAATGGTTCGGCAGCGGCTTCATAATAAAATCATTCGCCGTGTGGGTATCCACCACCATATTTTTAATGGCCGCCGGAATTTCGCCGTAGGTTAATCCGCCGCTTAATCTGCGCGCCAGTTCGCGGTGCGGCATATCCGCCAGCCAGCCGCGCACGTCGCCGGCAAAGGTCGGGCCGAGGCGATAGTCAGAGATTTGGGTATCCAGAAGCCAGGCTTTCGCCTCTGCAATATCAAGGGTTTGTGTCAGAAGGTCGGTCAACAGCAGGACTTCCACACCCTGCTCGCGCAGCGTGTTTGCGAAGATGTCATGCTCCTCACCCGCCCGCTCAACCGAGAGCACGTCATCGAAAAGCAGCTCCTGACAGTTTGATGGCGTTAAACGTTTCAGACTTAAATTAGGACGATGCAGCATAACGCTACGCAATTGACCAATTTCAGAACCGACGTAATGCTTTTCCATAATTATTCCTTTAACTGTTTTTCAGAATAAAAAGGGCATGCGCCATGTGATGTTTTTAATTTCATGGCGGCTAAGCTCAATTGATTTCGTGATTCATACTAGGCAGTTAAATAATCCGTATTGTGATATCGCTCACGCGAAACTGGATATTAAGGGGTTTGTTTTCATTTGCATGATTCGCGTCAGATAATGATTGATTTCATATTATTGAGGGGTGAATAGCTAAGCAGGATCCGCTGGCATTATTCGAGGTTGTTATTATTTTGTAGATTTTAATCTTTTGAAATACATTGTTATGTATCTGATTTTAAATGAAAAAAATCATTATCAAGAATGGCTATGCAATTAACGTAATTAACTATTTTCGACTTAAGGAAAATCAATAAATAATTATGGTTTTTTAGAGCAAATTATCAAAACAGTAAAGTGTGAGACGGCAACGGGTTTTGTTAATTAGAGAGCATGATCAAGAGGTTAGAAGAGTCGTCCGATAAGCGTTGATCGAGGTTATGCATAACCCCTGCATAATTGCCTGGGCAGGATTAACAGTGGGTTAACACCTTTCCCGATAAACATGCGCTCGCGCAAACCTCTTTGAAAAAGGGCTGGTATGGCAGTCTTAACTCTCGTATAAAAGATAAAAATGAAACGTTGTTTTACGTAGAGGAATTTCACATGATTATCGGCAACATCCACCATCTGCAGTCCTGGCTGCCTGACGCGCTGCGCCAGGCGATTGAGCACGTTAAAGCCCACGTCACCGACGCCACGCCGCTCGGGAAACACGACATCAACGGCAGCAGCCTTTTTTATCTGGTCTCTGAAGACATGACCCAGCCGTTCGCCGAGCGCCGCGCCGAGTACCACGCGCGCTATCTGGATATCCAGATCGTGATGAAAGGACAGGAAGGGATGACTTTCAGCACCCTGCCGCACGGCACGCCGGACACCAACTGGCTGGCGGACAAAGACATCGCGTTCCTGCCGGAAGGCGAGCAGGAGAAAACCGTGGTGCTGAGCGAAGGGGATTTTGTGGTGTTCTGGCCGGGCGAAGTGCATAAGCCGCTGTGCGCGGTGGGCGCGCCTGCGCAGGTGCGCAAGGTTGTTGTGAAGATGCTGATTAGCTAATCGGGTTTACTCCCTCTCCCTGTGGGAGAGGGCCGGGGTGAGGGCATCAGACCGCAGAAGAGTCCATCACTCCCCAAGCGTCGCCACCATCACCGCCTTAATCGTATGCATCCGGTTTTCCGCCTGGTCGAACACGATGCTCGCCGCCGACTCAAACACCTCGTCCGTCACTTCCATCCCGCCGTGCAGATCGAACTCTTTCGCCATCTGCTTGCCGAGCGTGGTCTGGTCGTCATGGAACGCCGGCAGACAGTGCAGGAACTTCACGTTCGGGTTGCCGGTCAGCGCCATCATCTGCGCGTTCACCTGATACCCGCGCAGCAGCGCAATCCGCTCCGCCCACTTCTCTTTGGCTTCGCCCATCGACACCCAGACGTCGGTATAGATAAAGTCCGCGCCCTTCACGCCTGCCGCCACGTCTTCCGTCAGGACAATCTTCCCGCCGTGCTTCTCCGCCAGCGCGCTGCACTCCGCCACCAGGCTCTCTTCCGGCCAGCAGGCTTTCGGGGCCACCAGGCGCAGATCCAGCCCGGTCAGCGCCGCTGCTTCCAGCATCGAGTTGCCCATGTTGTTGCGCGCGTCGCCCGCGTAGACCAGCGTCATCTCGTTAAACGCCTTGTCAGGCAGGTGCTCCTGCATGGTCAGCAGGTCCGCCAGCAGCTGCGTCGGGTGGAACTCGTTGGTCAGCCCGTTCCACACCGGCACGCCCGCGTACTGCGCCAGCGTCTCGACCACTTCCTGGCCGTGGCCGCGGTACTGAATGCCGTCGTACATCCGCCCGAGAACCCGCGCGGTGTCCTTAATTGACTCTTTATGCCCAATCTGGCTGCCGCTCGGCCCTAAATACGTGACGCGCGCGCCCTGGTCAAATGCGGCAACTTCGAAAGAGCAACGTGTACGGGTCGAGTCTTTTTCGAAGATGAGCGCGATGTTTTTACCGGTAAGCTTCTGTACTTCCTTGCCATTTTTTTTATCGGCTTTGAGCTGTGCGGCAAGGGTCAGCAGAGAAGTGAACTGTGCAGGGGTAAAGTCGAGCAGTTTCAGAAAGTGTTTCTTGTATAAATCGGACATCTTATCCTCGCATGGCGAACGCCACTTATTGAATTAAAATTCACTTTATATGTGTAATTATTCATTTGCAACCCCGTTTCACAATTCTTTCTTACAAAGGTGGAGGCAAACCCGTCCGTGTGTGAAAATAGAAGTATCTGCCGCACTTTAAAGAGGATTGAGCCATGGCAAACCCGGAACACCTGGAAGAGCAACGCGAAGAGACGCGTCTGATTATTGAAGAACTGCTGGAAGACGGTAGCGATCCGGACGCGCTGTACACCATCGAGCACCATTTCTCTGCGGATGATTTCGACGCGCTGGAAAAACTGGCCGTGGAAGCCTTCAAGCTGGGTTACGAAGTGACCGAGCCCGAAGAGCTGGAAGTGGAAGAGGGCGAGACCGTCATCTGCTGCGACATCCTGAGCGAAGGCGCCCTGAAGGCGGAGCTGATCGACGCGCAGGTAGAACAGCTGATGAACCTGGCCGAGAAGTTTGAAGTGGAATACGACGGCTGGGGAACCTACTTCGAAGATCCGAACGGTGAAGACGGCGAAGAAGGCGACGACGAAGATTACGTCGACGAAGACGACGACGGCGTGCGTCACTAAGCGTTTCAGGCGGTGGCGCGCGCCACCGCTTTTTCAAGGCAGAACCATGGATTACCCGCAGATACTCGCCCCCGTACTCAACTTCCTCCAGTGCCCGACCCCGCAAGCATGGATTGATAAAGCCCGCGACCCGGCGAACCTGCCGCTGCTGCTCACCGACCACATGGTGTGCGAGCTCAAGGCCGCCCAGACCGCGCTGCTGCTGGTGCGCAAATACGTCGCCGACGAAAGCGGTGCCGACGCGCTGCTCGACTGGCTCAAACCCTACGAACAGTTCACCTTCCGCGACGGCCCGGAGCCGGACTTCATCGCCCTGCATAAGCAGATTGGCAAAAGCGTGATGCCCAAAACCGACGACCCGTGGGGCCAGGCGCTCATCGACAGCATGGTGCTGCTGATTAAAGAGGAGCTGCACCACTTCTGGCAGGTGCGCGAGGCGATGCTGGCCCGCGACATTCCGTACGTCAAAATCACCGCCAGCCGCTACGCCAGAGGGATGCTGAAGGAAGTGCGCACCCACGAACCGCTGACGCTGATCGACAAGCTCATCTGCGGCGCCTACATCGAAGCCCGCTCCTGCGAACGCTTCGCCGCGCTGGCCCCGTTCCTCGACGACGACCTGCAGAAGTTCTATCTCTCGTTGCTGCGCTCCGAAGCGCGCCACTATCAAGACTACCTGACGCTTGCCCGGCAGGTGAGCGACGACGATATCTCACCGCGCATACAGCTTTTTGGCGAAATTGAAGCCACACTTATCTCGACACCGGACAACGAGTTTCGCTTCCACAGCGGCGTGCCGGTGTAAACCGGCACAACTCAAGGATAAGGATGCGAGATGAATAAAACGTGGACCCGTACCGCGATGGTTGTTGTGGTGGCCGCCGCCGTGGCGTTCTGGGTGTTCTTCGACAGGCAGCGCGCTCCGGAACGGCAGATGGATTCCGCCCTTAACGCGATGCCCGCCTGGCAGGTGATTAAGGAGCAGGAGCCCGCGCTGCATCAGCGCATCCTCGACCAGATGGCCGCTCTGCAAAAAGCGGGCGAGCCGGAGCAGCAGATTATCGACACCATCCAGCCGCAGATCCTGCATCTGCAGATGTCGCGCCTGCAAAACGCCCCGGACGCCAACGTGGTGAACTACATGACCATCAATATGGAGCAGACCGCCGCCATCCAGAAGGTGAGCGACGACGCCTGCTTCCGCTTCCTCTACCCGACGGTGAAGGGCGGTGTGAACCCGATGCGCATGCTGGATAAAGACCTGATGACGCGGCGCATGCAGGCCGACGCCGACATGATGCGCGCAGCCTACGGCAAAAACCGCCACACCGTGACGCAGGCCGAACGCGAGGCGGCCGTCGAGGACGTGCGGCCGATTATGAAGCAACTTGCCGATAAGTACGGCGAGGACATCCAGCTGCTGCAGATGCCGGAGAAGGCGGCGGGTAAAGAGAAGCTCTCCTGCGATATGGTGCAGGAGATGTGGGCGAAGGTGCTGGCGCTGCCGGAGCAGAAGGCGGCGGGGGTGATTCGGCTGGCGGTGTCTGAGCTGGAGTGACGAAGGGCGCTGGTTTTTTGGGCACTTAGCGCGTGTTTAGCGCGTCGTCGCTTGCATGGCGGCGCGCGACAGGTATAATCCACAACGTTTCCGCATCCCCTTCAGTGCCGAAGTGGCGAAATCGGTAGACGCAGTTGATTCAAAATCAACCGTAGAAATACGTGCCGGTTCGAGTCCGGCCTTCGGCACCATAAAAAAATTTCGTCAAATTTTTTCACGTCAACTCTAGGCGACTAAGGCAGTAAGCTAATAAAAATTCTAATTTTATTTAGTATATGTTAACTTGCTCGATTCTTTAAATATATATCAACTGATGATGGTAGAACTAATTATATTCCCGGTTTGATTTATTCTGGTACTAACATTGGTGACATCAATTTATGACTCTCACCGATTTCTAAGTAAATACTCGCAAGTCCTCCAGCAAACTCTTCATTTTCACTATTAGACAGATCAGCCATCTGCTGAGCGCCCTAATAGTTCATAATACAGGTGACTCCAGTTCCGTTATTGAAGATAAACATAAAGTTAGAGAAATGGGTTTTTATCCTATGGTATCTATTAGTTAAGCTTGTTGAAAATAAGTTATCGCCTCATTAAACTGTTATCTACCTAGAAGGAGATGTACCTGGTAAGGCCTGTCTCATTTCTCTTTCGAAACTTACTCTTTGCGGATCTCGATTATACTAGGCTCCGATGAAAAACTCCGTTTTTTGCTGGAATACTTACTTCATCAGTGCCTAGTAAATAAATGTTGTCGTAATTATTACGAGTGTTTATTTAATTTCTGCTATATTCTGTATTATTTTTTGGTATATGTTCATCCTTCTGTTACAACTTGCTGCTGGGCTGTTATTGTTTGATTCACGTAGTCCACCACGTTTTTTATCACTACCTTTTGCATAGCCTTCACAAAATCCGCCATAAAGTCGTAGTCGGGTGTATTATCAGGCTTAATGGGAAGAGTGATAATTTCATGCTGAACTTTTGACCACACAGCTTTATCCTCCCAGCCAAATTTTGTTCTAATTGATTTTTGTAATGAAGTGGCAAGATAAAGTAGTTTTTCTTTGTTTATGTCATTAACAATTGGCTTAAGAAGATAGGCATCCCAGAGAACGCCTGTTTTATAAGGTTGAGCGTAAACTGTACCGGTTGCCACTGCGCCATTGCTCACTACATCAATAGTCATTTCCGCAGAATCAAAGTCTTCTTCTCGACCATAAAACATAATGCCGTTATTACCTAACTTTGCGTTAACCAAAGGCAGGTTAAATTCTCCTGTTGGAAATGTTGAGGTGTCGAGCAATTTCTCAAATGATGGATTATTATTTTTGAGATTAAGCTTTTCAAATAAGGTTTTAATCTTAAATGCACCCAAAGGTACTGTTTCAATTTTATTAAGCGTAGCTTGCTCACTTTCAGTGAGTATATAGTCATTCAATCCAGAAGCTCTTAAATAAGCATTCAGCGTATTGAAACGCTCCGTCTTTAGAGTAGCGATGTATGTGTTCATAAAATCAAAAGCGATTTCTGTTTTACCATTTGAATTGATTATGGGGAGTTGGATAACCAATTCATCTGCATCAGAGGCATAGAAATTTCGGGAATAGTCAAACTGCCCAGCATGAGAGGATTTGTTGACGGCTGCTGTAATGTACATGACTACTTGCGATGGTAAGTGCTCTGTATGCACAACAGCCACATGATCATCTGCACCATACTCATAATTTCTGTATTTTGCAGATCCGAACATATCAATGGTAATAGTATTTTTTGAAAATACTTCAACATCATTACCTATCCAGGCTGAAATTCCAGTATTAGCTTCACCTGCTGTCACGAAAGGTAAGGTACCCTCAATACGGTCAGATGACTTCAAGCGGCGACCCCTCGAGGCTTTGCCAAATAACTCTTCTAACCGATATTCCCGCCACGCTATGCCATAGTCTTGTTCCAGCTGCTGTAACTGGTGTTGCATAGCGCGGCAGTCTACTTTCCCGGCGTATTATCTCGCTTAATCAGTTTTTCAACCTCCCATGCTAGATAATCGGCTACTGTTTTTTTGAAATCATCAAATGTCGGTTTAGTGTCGATTTTTTTATGTTGATCATAATTCCAATCAGCGCCGCTGTCAGTGATAAAATCCTCAACATATACATCTTTCACCTGCCAGTTGGCATCAAGCTTGGCACGAATACCGCCTTTATAGAGTTTGATTATATCGGTATATCGTTGTGTCGGTTGATCAATATCTTGTAAAGCACGACTAGTGCGTTTATAACCATCGTTTCTGAAATCAATAAACTTAACTGTTTTTTCGAAATCATGAGGTGTATGAGCTTCAAAAATATATATGCTAGTTTGCACTCCTGCCATTGGCTGGAAAAGATCAGTGGGCATTTTAATGCTAGCAATCAGACTGTGTTTCTTCAATAGGGCTTGGTTAGTTTTTATTGCTTTACCTGAGCCTGCTGAATCTTGAATAATAATAGCGCCTAAACCACCTTTCTGCATTTTATCTAAACCAAAAGCAATAAACGGCATACCGTTTTCAGTATAACTAAATGGAGGGTTAAGCAGTAAGCGATTGGCGTTGAAGTCAGTGTAAATTTTTTCAGGTGTATTGAAGCTATTTCCTTTTTGAATGTTAGAGCTTCCATCTCCACGTAAAATCATATTAGTAGCAGCTAGCGTGAACATTTCTGCATTTAATTCTACCCCAAGCAGTTGTGTTTTCTTAATCTGCTCAATCTGTTTTTCCGCTGCGGTAGTTTTTTTTCCAAAGGTATTTTCCGCATCCTGAATCATAATCTCCATAGCTGAAATCAAAAAACCTGCCGAACCGGTCGCTAAGTCCATGACTTTACTATGTTGATTAATATTGAGTATTTGCGCCATCATTTTTGTGACATAAGGTGGTGTGAGCACAATACCAATCTCTTTGCCATCACCCAACGCATACTTGAGAAATTCAGAATACATTTCACCCATAATATCAAGATGGCCAGCCATAGCATCAATCGACAAAAATATGTTGTGGTAGATGAATGTGAATATCTGTTTGTTGCTACTTGCTGAGCCATTAATTAGCTTTGCCACTTCTTTATCTAAAGGGCATAACTCATCACGCTGTATATCTTTGGAAATTTCTGAAAAGCTTGAAAGCATTAATGCTTGCTTATCAGAAGGGATTTTTCTTGCAATCAAAAATTCTTTTATTTGGTTTACAATTTGAATGCCGTCCCGTTTTGATTCTGTCTGAATACCTTTTAAATCTTCCGGAGTAAGACCATCTTGAATTTTATTACCATGCTCATCTTGAATGTCTTGCATAGAAAGTAACATACCCGAGACATATAATACTCGCTGTGGTGCAGTGATATTGAGATTGTGCATTAGTTTATTGAGAGCTTTAGCATATTTTTGCAGGGCGGCTTGCGAGTTAATTAAAATCTCATGTTTTTCCGCTTCGGTCAAAATCGCTTCTTGGTAAAGCGTATCAAAAGTCTTAGTATTTTCGAGGAAATTTAAAGTAGTTACACCATTAAGCTCTTTAAATGCATGATCGCCTGAGCCGTAAACATAATAGGCTTTAAGCTCAATGGCCTCGTCTGAATCACCTGCAATCCCTATTGCGATAACCTCATGGTATTTCCCGGATGCAATCATGCCGGTGGCGTAGTAAAGTGCGCCATTAACCGCAAAACTTTGAACGGATTTTTCGTCAAATTTAATGCCATCTTTTGTAATATTAATAAGTTTTTTTAACCCAAGTTTGTTTTCAATCACAACGGGCACGGAATATTTGGTAAAGCTAAAATCCGGTTTTCCAAAGTTGGTTTTGCTCGCTGTTTTGGCGCGACCTTTTAAAGCATCTTTAAGGTATTCTGGTACATCCGACTCAGTATGATAGTCTTGCTGTTTTTTGAGTTTAAGCAGGTTAAATTGTTCTTTTACCCAATCATTTACATGATCTTCTAGTTTGTAAGCCTTTACTTTGCTCATTGTTACACTCCACTACGTATTATGTAGCGAAGTATAACATGAAAAAACTAGCTAAACACTTCAGTTTTTACTGTTTTGTCAATGTGTTAAGGGGCTTTTTTTTCGTGAATATAGAGCTGTTTTTTTCTAACTAAACGTAAGAAACATATGAGTTATCTAGAGAAAGGTGTTGCGGATTAGTGCGGTTAGCTCTTGTTTGAGTTTATAAGTTACATGAATGGTAGTAAGGCTGTTTTCTTAATGCTGAAAATGTTGGAAAAGATTAGGGGAAGTGATTTTTAACATTTAATTTTGAGTAAGGAATTTAAATTAAATTTTTTCTATAAATCAAGTGATATACTTTTCATTTAAATATCCTCTATTTCTCTAGGCCTGCTATTTATTTGTTGTTTTTTGTTGGGTTCAATGCTATTTATTAAATATTGTTGCACGACTGGCTTGCCAATACTATGCTAATGAATATGTAAATATAAGCATTAACAAAGCTTTTTTGTTTCTGGTATTATTTATGGTTGATTTTTCTCTTTTTAGAATGAAATGGTTTATGGGGAATTTGACTAAGTCAATGAATAATTTATGGGGTGTTTTTTATATACTAACTGTTATCAATATCAAGAAATTTAAGAACGAGAGTTAGATTGGAAAATTGAACGTTTATTTTACTTTTAAGCTTTTAAATATATATAGATGAGTATTTGTTCGTTGGTAATATGACTGAATGGTTGTGGGGGAATTTGGTGTAGTATATAATTTTTGTGTTATGGGGTATTATTAATAACTTTCTTTTTATCCGTAAAATAATTGTGAAATATAATAAAGCAATATTCTTAGGCTTCGTTAAGTGTATTTTGCGCCTATGTGTAAGTTGTGCAAATTACGATTATTAATATGGCTTGACTCTATAATTCAATTAATTAAATCATAACGTGAACAACGTTCCTTAACTAAGTTAGAGTTATTGGTTTTTACCAGTGGTTACAGATTGTATCTGTTTTTAAGTATTGGATGATAAAAATTAATCTATGCTGCTTTATAAATAACAATAGGAATTGTTTGTACCACGATGGCATCATCCCTAATGCATTTTCCTTTGCTTGCTAAAGAAAATAAGGGTAATTGCGATGTTCTGGTCCAGGCTCTGCACTCCTTCTTAACATCTCCCTCCGAAGCTACTACACAGATATTTCCCTTGGATGGTTCCAGTGCAAATGGCTTACCGGAAAAAATCATAATAAACATTCGACAATCCCACACCTATTCACCGTTTCGGAAATTGACTCACTCATTCTTTCTTTCATCTAGGCCAATCGAAGTCTTATCAAACTCCTTGTTATAGAGTCCTTCAACAATCCCACCTGCGATCCATTGAAAATGCCCCGCCTCTGACAGACGGCTACTTTTTCGAGGCGCATCCCGACTAGTTGTGTGTACTTGCATATAGTATCATTTTAGAGGGGGGCCCGGGGCTGCGCTTTCGTACACCTATCTAGAAAAGCTGGGATAGGTTAAGGAAAAGAGTAGCTGGGCGAAAGAGATTTGGTCAAAACCCGATCCGAGAAAAGGTTTTTTTTTCTATTTATGCTTCGATGTTGCTACGGTTGAAATCAATCTGACCAACGTGATGAATTACTGAGTTTATTTACTCCGCTTCTACTAATCCTCATTCATTTCAATATTTTTGCTTTGATCATTAAGTTTTTCATTTCCTCAATAGTGAGTGATGGTTTTTGTCTGTGGATCATTGCGTGGCAATTTGGACAGACAGGGCGAAGATCTTTTACAGGGTCAAGTTTGTAGTGCTCTCCAATCTCCGAGAGAGGAGTAATATGGTGGACGTGAATATAGTCCTTGCCAGTTTCACCATATGTTTTCTCAAAGTCCATATTGCACACGCTACATTGACAGCCGTAATGGTCTATACATTTGTCTCTTGCTGTTTTACTTCGTTCGTATTTGTTAACTTTAATCCGCTTTACAGCCCCCTCATAAAAGGTTTCGGACACATCATCTGGGTAGTCGATTTCTAACTTGGTTGAAAGCGATTCTGCTTTTTTTATGCCATCTTGAGTGAGTTTCCAGATGCCATGGCCCGATTCTTTTGCATTGTGAAGGTATTTGTAGTCAACAAGCTGATTACGCGCCCATTGCACCATATTGTTCCACTGGAGACGGTTGCTGCCATCAGAAAGTAAAATGCTCATTTCTTCATCTGTAAGGTCGAATTCCTTACCAAGCGGTTCATAACATGAGGAAGAACTTACTTCTCCGCCCCGATTATAGATATTTAAAAGTAAAGGGATCTCTATCTCTTTATAACTAGGAAACGGCATCTTTGTGTTCTCCAAATTGTATCGATTACTTTCTGAAAATTTCGCGTATATGCCACTCTATATAACTAGCCTGCGGATAATTTTCTTTCTGTAGTGGGAGGTGAATTTGAGCTCCTGCGTAGTCCCAAAAGAATCTGGATACAACGCTATTGCCATTTACAGCGGAAGATATTTGAACGTGCATGTTTTCATCCACTCCAAGAGAGCCTTTATCAAAGGCTTTATGATGGATTGCACAGAGAGCTAAGCCATTCGCGATCTCACATGGCCCTCCAAATTGCTTCCATTTGATATGAGCGGCTTCAAGTGCGACAGAGGTATTATCATGTCGCATATTGAAACCGCAAACGGCGCACTGATAGTTATAGGCTCGCAGTACCTGCTGTCGAAATAAGGGATCGCGCTGTTTGCGAATTTGCAGGAGATCGAATCCCAACTCGTCGGCGAGTTCTTCCTGGATGCTTTCGGTAAAGTGTGCTTCGAGGATTTGCTGAGCTATAGAGTTGATCAGGTTCTTACTGTTGATCAAACGAGAGTAATGCTGCTCGTAAAAACCGCCTGCAACATGATGTTCAATTAGCTCTCCCGCAGGAGGTTGTTTGCTGGTACCTAATGTGGAACAGCGCTCCGCATTTTGTAGTTCCCAAAAGCCATCACCTTGTAAACGCCAGAACGGCATATCAGGACGGTACTGTGCACGCTGTGGTCCAAAACGTTCCAGCAGGCAGTGCAGCTGATCGCACACTTCCGTACCGTAATCAAACAGGCGCGCATGTCCCTGCTGATAGTTCGCAAGCACGTACAGAAGCAATAAAGGCTTATGCGGCGCACGCTGTTCGCCTTTGCGCCAGATGGTGATGTCGGCAATTGCCTGTTCGAGAGTTTTGCTGGAAGCCATCGCATTACGGAAGAAGGTAAATAATTGCGATGATGCTCGCAAAACTCAGACCAATCAACCCGCAATCAACAAAAACATGACCTTACCGCACACAACACTATTTCCTGAATCCCCCTCGCAAATTCCAAATTTCCCTCACACCAAACCGCTGTATTTATATTCAGCCCTGTATAATGGTCACCAGAAATTACGCCGAACGGCAAAGGAAGTATCAAGGAATATTTAAAGAAGAATTCGCGATATGAAGGTGCTGCAACACCCCCATACCGCTAACCACAAACAACTTACAAGGAGTTGAAAATGGCTGTGACGAATTTTAAGCCAGAGTTTACTGTTTGCAAAACAGAATCAGACGCTTTCACCGGCATGATTGAAAACCACGAGCTGGTACGCAAAAACAGCGCCCGCCGACTTCACGGCAACCAGCCCAACGCGGCGCCCGTCCATCCCCGCGCGGAGACGCTGCAGGACAGTGCCGCCTGCTGCGAACTCTATTCCCGAATAGATATGAAATACCTTCTTCTGGGCGGCGAGTGGTTAACCCGTGCGGGCTTTATCGACGGCATGCCGGTGAAAATCCGCGCCATGAAAGACTGCATTGTGATTACACCACAGCATACAAGAGAATTATGGGGATGCCTGGAAGGGATGAGTGTGGTGAATATTAATAAGCAGAAAGTCGCGCAGTGGCTGAAGACCTTCCCGGGTGCGCTGAATGATACGGGCGATGTTCCGGTGATTAAGCGTGGCAGTGGGCAGGCTGTTTAAACTTCAAACCAGTATGCACGGGCATGTGAGCGCATGCCCGCACTACGTTAAAAGTCACTCAATTATGATGTATTTGGTCTTTCACAGTTTTAACCAGTACAGCATGGAGTTCGCCAACGGTTAAATTGCGTATCACGGGTTCCGGAATGCCTCGTAGCCTGCGTACCAAGCGGCAGATACCAAAGTAATCTATGCCCTCGGTGCTAAAAAGAAACTCGTTTTCAGCGAGGGAAAAAGTTTTCTCATAGCCATCTTCTTCAGTGACAAGCGTAACGTCAAACGCTGCCTCGCAGTCTTCAATCAGGGCATCGCCATCCATGCCGCATATATCAAGGTCGGCTTCGATTAGGGTGTTCTCATCAATGCGCTTGCGATGATGTCCAGAGGACTGACGTACAACCTCAATGACCTGCGAAAGAGTGGGGTACATTATGTTGGATTCCGTGGGTGAAGAAATGACGTAGGCATTGATTAATAGACCGAGTTAACGCCTGGGACTTATTATTGAAGGTACAAAGAAAATCAAAATAATCCACACAAACATCCCAATGATTTTTAGCGGCCAGGGTTCGAATACATCAAAGCACACAATTGCGCCTATAACTAATAGTGGTCCTCCCAATACTTCCAGTATTCCTTCTAAGATAGATAACTTATGAGGCAATACACGATTCAGTAAAACACAAGTAAGATGTGTGCCTCCTAAAATAATGATTATAGCTAGAGTGCATTCTCTCCAGTTATCAGAGATACCTAAGCAAATGAGGCACAGTGCAATCACAAAAACACACAGTAACGTATTCAGCATCGAAATAATAAACTTACTCATATCATTTTGCGCCGCGCATTAAAAATATAAAGAAGCCATGAATATAGCATTCCTGAAAGAATGATAAACGGCATTGGCTAATAAAGGATTTAATACTTTATTGCGCCTCGTTTATTTCCGTAATAATCGAGTTAGCGGCTTCGTACTCTTCCCACTCACTCCACCGCTAATTCTAACTTAACTAAACACCGGCACCCCCAGCCCAACCTTCACCTCCCTCAACGTCGCCTGCGTCACCCCCTGCGCCCGTTCGGTCCCGCGCTTCAGCATCGCCATCAGCTCGCCCTTATCCTGCATATACATCGCCCTCCGCTCCCGCATCGGCGCAATCAGCTCCTGCAGGCACGCCTCCAGCTCGTTCTTGCAAACCCGGTCACCCAGCCCGCCCGCCTGATAGTGCGCCTTCATTGCCGCCACTTTCTCCTTGTCCGGATGAAACGCATCGAGGTAGGTAAACACCACGTTCCCCTCAATCTGCCCCGGGTCGCTCACCTTCAGGTGGTTCGGGTCGGTGTACATGGCGCTGACCGCACGGTGAATCGTCTCTTCGCTGGCCGAAAGGTGCAGCGTGTTGCCGAGCGATTTCGACATCTTGGCGCTGCCGTCGATGCCGGGCAGGCGGCTGGTGTCGCTCAGCATCGCCCTGCAGTGGCGCAGCACCGGGGCGGGCAGCAGGCTGTTCATCTTGTGCACAATCTCGTTGGTCTGCTCAATCATCGGCAACTGGTCGTCGCCGACGGGCACGCACTCGGCCTTAAACGCGGTGATGTCCGCCGCCTGGCTGATGGGGTAGGCCATAAACCCGACCGGCAGCGAGCGGGCGAAGCCCTTCTGCGCAATCTCGTTTTTCACCGTCGGGTTACGCTCCACGCGGGCGACGGTCACGATGTTCATATACAGCATCGTCAGCTCGGCGAGGGCGGGCAGGGCGGACTGCAGGCAGATCGTGGTCAGGTTCGGGTCGATGCCGGCGGCGAGGTAGTCGGCCAGCACTTCGGGGATGTTGTCGCGGATCTTCTGCGGGTTGCTGCCGTTGTCGGTCAGCCCCTGCAGGTCGGCAATCAGCACAAACTGGCTGTGCGTCTGCTGGAGCGCCACGCGCTGGCGAAGCGATCCGACGAAGTGGCCGAGGTGCAGCGGGCCGGTTGGGCGGTCGCCGGTGAGGATGGTGGGTGCGTTCATAAAGACTCCTTAATGTGCAGTTGCCGAAAGGGGTCTTCGATGTGTGAAAGCCGCCTTTCGGCGGCTATCTGAAAATGGGGAAAACTACTCCGAGCCGCCTTTAAGAAGGCAGCCACCAGCGGTTTACGGTGAGCACGGCGTGGTTTATGTTCATCTCTTTACCGTACCACGTCCGGCGCGAAAAACAAAAGGGCACGTCATGCTGCAATCACTCAACCATCTGACCCTCGCGGTCAGCGACCTGCAAAAAAGCGTCACCTTCTGGCACGAGCTGCTGGGGCTTGCGCTGCACGCCCGCTGGAATACCGGGGCCTATCTCACCTGCGGCGATCTGTGGGTCTGCCTGTCGTACGACGAGGCGCGCGAGTACGTGCCGCCGCAGGAGAGCGACTACACCCACTACGCGTTTACCGTGGCGGAAGAAGATTTTGAACCGCTCTCGCAAAGGCTTGAGCAGGCGGGCGTCACCGTCTGGAAGCAGAACAAAAGCGAGGGGGCGTCGTTCTATTTTCTCGACCCGGACGGGCACAAGCTGGAGCTGCACGTGGGCAGCCTCGCCGCGCGGCTGGCGGCGTGTCGCGAGAAGCCCTATGTGGGTATGGTGTTTACCTCAGACGAGGCTTGAGGCGCGCACCTTCAGCCTGCCCGCCAGCGTCACGTGCGTGGCGGCATCTTCCTGATTGCACAGGTACTCCACCGCCAGTCGCCCCAGCTCGCTGTAGGGCAACTGGATGCTGGTCAGCGGCGGGGTGAGCTGCTCGGAGATCTTCTGGTCGTCGTAGCCCGCCAGCAGCATGTCCTGCGGAATGCGCACGCCGTTCACCGCCAGCGCTTGGTAGCAGCCAATCGCCAGCCAGTCGCTGGCGCAGAAAATGGCGTCCGGGCGCTCGGCCAGTTCCAGCAGAGAGGTCGTCGCGGTAAAGGACTCGCTGAACTGCCAGTTGGTCTGGCGCACCAGGCCGTCGTCGCACGCGAGTCCGGCTTGCTGCAGCGCCGCCTGGTAGCCCGCCAGACGCTGGCGGGAGGCCTCCATCCAGATCTCGCCGGTGATGTGGGCGATGCGTGTGGCCCCGCAGGCGATGAGGTGTTTAGTCACCTGGAAGGCATTGGCGTAGTCGTCCGGGATAAACGACGGCAGCAGCGGCGAGCCGGGGTCGCGCTGGTTGAGCAGCACCAGCGGGATGCGGGTGCAGTCCTGGAACGCCGTCATGTCCACCAGCGTGGTGACCGGTGAGGCGAGAATAATCCCGATGCAGTTGCGCTTCTCCAGCTGGCGGATGATGTTCAGCGCCAGCTCGATGTCGTCGCCGTAGTCGTAGACGGTGAGCAGGGTCTCGTTGCGCCACGCGGCTTCCCGCGCCTGGCTGATGGCGTCGATAAACGGGTCGAAGCTCTGCATAGAGCTGACCAGCAGGGCGATCTCTTCCTGGTTGCGCGGGGCGTGAACGGCGGGGAGGCGGTCGTAGCCGAGCTCGGTAGCGACGCCAATGACCCGCTGGCGGGTGTCGTCGCTGAGCTTGATGTTGCGTGACTGGTTAAGCACCAGCGATACCGTCGCCTGCGACACGCCCGCCGCCCGCGCAATATCGTTCATCGTCACTTTCGTTTTTCGCTTCATCCGTCCTCTCCCTTTCGCGACTTCGCATCATACCCTAACCGCACGCTTTAGCGCCGTCGATCACGTTTCTCATTCATCGAAGCGTGAACTTTGTGAGGGGCATCGCTTTTCTAAACGCCGTGATTTGCGCATTTGTCCTGCAGCTAATATTTATTAGCTAAATATTATCAGTAAGAGGACGCGTAATGAAAGAGCAGTGGAGCAGGGAGCAGGCACAGTCGTGGTATGAGCAAAAAGGCTGGCTGTGCGGGTTTAACTATCTGCCGTCGACGGCGGTGAACTGGACCGATATCTGGCAGGAAGAGACCTTTGATGCCGAAACCATCGAGCGCGAGCTGGGCTGGGCGGCGGACGCGGGCTACAACACCCTGCGCATCAACCTGCCGTTTATCGTCTGGGAGCATGACCGCGACGGGCTGATGGCGCGCATCGACCGGTTTTTGACGATTGCCGACGGTCGCGGCTTCAGCACCATGCTGACCCTGATGGACGACTGCGGCTTCTCCGGCGACGAGCCGTACCTCGGCCCGCAAAAGCCGCCCGTGCCGGGCAAGCACAACAGCCAGGCGGCGGCGAGCCCGGGGCGCGACAAGGTGTGCGATCCCGACTGCTGGGCAGACATTGAACGCTATATCCGCGACGTTGTCCGCCAGTTCCGCGACGACAGGCGCGTCCTGCTGTGGGATCTGTATAACGAGCCGGGCAACCGCGGCATTTTTGCGACCGGCACGCAGGAGGTGCAGTACGACGCGAAGCTGGAGACCTGCGCGCACGAATTGATGAAGCTGGCTTTCCAGTGGGTGCGTGAAGAAGATCCGACCCAGCCGCTCACCGTCTGCGCGTGGCGTCTGCCGCCGGAGGAGGAGGGCGAGACGTTCTTCCAGCATCCGCTGGACCAGACCGCGCTGGCGCTCTCGGACGTGGTGAGCTTCCACGCCTACACCCACACGGGGCGGATGACGGCGATTATCCAGCAGCTGCAAAAGCTCGGTCGCCCGCTGTTCTGCACCGAATGGCTGGCGCGCCACGTGGGCAGCACCATCGAAGAGCAGCTCCCGCTGATGTACGCGGCGAAGGTCGCGCCGTACCAGTGGGGGCTGGTGCGCGGCAAAACGCAGACGTGGCTGCCGTGGCCGGTGGTGATGAAGGAGTCCACGGACTACTGCCGCCTCTGGTTCCACGACGTGTTCGAGGAGAACGGCATTCCGTTCTCGCGCCGTGAAATCGCATTAATGCAGCAGCTGCGCAAGATCGCCCCGAAAGTTCAGGGCTAATAATATCGACCCGGCGGACCACCGCCGGGCAACCAGGCAGGCATATAACAATGGCAACGACAATGAAAATACCGTCTCGCGAGCTGTGGTCTTATTTTGGCTATGGTTTAGGTCAGTGTTTTAGCTTTGGTTTAGTGGGTTCGTTTATTAACTATTTTTACACCGACGTGCTGGGGATTTCGGCGCTGGCGGCGAGCACCATCTTCCTGATTGCCCGCGCGTGGGACGCGGTTCACGATCCGCTGTTTGCCAGCATTATGGACACCATTAACAGCCGGTTCGGCAAGTTTCGCCACTTTTTGCTGATCGCGCCGCTGCTGATCACCGGCGTCACGCTGCTGTCGTTCTATAAAATCGAAGCGGACATGACCACTAAAATCCTCTACGCCGGGGTGACCTACATCCTGTGGGGGACGCTGTACGCCATCTCCGATATCCCGTTCTGGTCGATGTCGTCGGTGATGACCAACGACTCCGCCCAGCGCACCCGCGCGGTGACGGCGGCGATGCTCGGGGTCAACGCGGGGATTGCCTGCGCCAACATCTTCTTCCCGAAGCTGGCGGCGTTCTTCGCCCAGTACAGCAACGATAAAGGCTACTTTATGGCGGCGCTGGTGATGATGCTGGTGGGCCTGCCGCTGATGCTCAACGGCTTTATGCAGATCAAAGAGCGCGTGCCGCCGAGCCCGGAAAAGGTGACCATCCGCGACACCTTCCACAATCTGCGCCAGAACAAGCCGCTGTTTATCGTCCTGCTGTCGTTCTTTTTCTGCGTGTTTCATAACGTGGCGGGCGGGCTGTATATCTACTTCTTTATCAACAACCTGGGCGACGGCAGCCTGCAGATGGCGATTGGCGTGATGGGGATTGTCGCGGCGGTGCTGTGCCTGGTCGCCCCAATGCTGACGCGCCGGATGCAGAAGCGGAAGCTGTTTATGATCCTCTGCGGGCTGGACGTGGCGGTGCGCGTGGTGATGTGGTTTGTCGGGTATCAGCAGGTGACGATGCTGTTTATTCTGCTCGGCCTGAGCACGCTGTTCGTGATGATGACCAACATCCTCACCTCGTCGATGATTGCCGACACCATCGAGTACGCGGAGTACCATACCCACAAGCGCTGCGCGGCTATCACCTTCTCCGGGCAGACCTTTACCGGCAAGATGTCGGTGGCGGTGGGCGGCGGGTTAATCGGCGTGTTCCTGACGATGATTGGCTACGTGCCGCAGGCGCAAATCCAGAGCGAAGGCGTGCTGTCGGGGTTGTTCTTCGGGATCTGCCTGCTGCCGGCGATTGGGTCGCTGATCCGCATTGTGTTTATGTCGCGCTTTACCTTTACCGAGGAGAAGCATGCGGAGATTTGTCGGCTGCTGGCGGAGCGGAACGCGTCTGCGAAAGCGCCGGGTGGCGGCTGCGCCTTACCCGGCCTACAAAACCCCGTGAGTCAATAAATCGCACAGGCCGACAAAACCCCGAGGATCCACAAATCGCACGGGACATGTAGGCCTGATAAGCGAAGCGCCATCAGGCTTCGCTTTTAAAGACTTACAGCGACTTCACAAACGCCAGCAGATCTTCGTTGAGCTGGTCCTGGTGGGTCAGCGCGAAGCCGTGCGGCGCGTTGTCGTACACCTTCAGCGTGGCGTTTTTGATCATCTCCGCCGCCAGCTTGCCGGTGCTTTCAAACGGTACGATCTGGTCGTTGCTGCCGTGGATCACCAGCGTCGGCACGTCGATTTTCGCCATATCCGGGCGGAAGTCCGTTTCGCCGAACGCGGTCACGCAGTCGATGGTGCCCTTCAGCGACGCCAGCAGGGCGATGTTCAGCGTCTGGGTCAGGGCTCCGGAGGAAACGGTCTGTCCGGCGTTGATGCCGTAGAACGGCGTCGCGAAGTCGCTGATGAACTGGGCGCGATCTTTACGCAGTCCATCGCGAATGCCGTCGAACACGCTCTGATCCACACCCTGCGGGAAGGAGTCGGATTTGCCGAAGATTGGCGTCACCGCGCCCAGCAGCGCCAGGCCGGCCACGCGCGCGCTGCCGTAGTTGTTGATGTAGCGGGTTACGTCGCCGCCGCCCATGGAGAATCCCACCAGCGTCACGTCCTGCAGGTCCAGGGTGGTGATCAGGTCGTTGATGTCGGACGCAAAGGTATCGTAGTCGTAGCCGTTCCACGGCTGATCCGAGCGGCCAAAGCCGCGACGGTCAAAGGCGATGGCGCGGAAGCCGCGCTCGGCCAGGTAGTTCAGCTGGCTGTCCCACATGTCGCCGTCCAGCGGCCAGCCGTGGCTGAAGAGAACCGGTTTGCCCGCGCCGCCGTCCTTGTAGTAAATCTGCGTGCCGTCTTTTGCCTTAAACGTTGCCATAGTGTGTTCCTGTGCAGGTGATGGTTATGGTTATACCGGCGCGACCAGGTAGCGTATTGCCGGTGATGTTGTGCCCTGATGAAAAGCCAGAACGCGGCTCTGCAGCAGGAGGTCATTCATGGTGTGGCGCTCCTGCTGGCGCAGATGCTCAATCCACGAGCCCATCAGGAAGGTCTCGATAAACAGGCCGGGACGCTCGATATCCTCGTACACCGCCCAGCTCATCGCCCCGGCGCGGCGGCGCACCCGGCGCAGCTCGTGGACCGCCTCCAGGAAGGCCTTCGTGTTCTGCGGGTCGATGATGTACTCGTGCGACACCAGCACCGGGCCGCGCTCGTTCGGCAGGTCAATCTCCACGCCGTCCAGCGGCTGGCCGCTGAGGTCGAGGTTCAGGTCCGGATCTTTGCCCAGCTTCCAGCGGAACACCGTCGCGCTCGCCAGCACCATGCCCAGCGTGGCGACAACCAGCGAGGTCGGGGTGCCGAAGCGGGAAGCGATCTGCCCCCAGATGGCGCTGCCCGCGGTCATCGAGCCGAAGAACACCGTCAGGTAGACCGCCAGCGCGCGGGCCTTCACCCAGCGGGCGGCGCTGCGCTGCGCGCCGAGGTTGAGGGTGGAGAGCACCGCAATCCACGCGAAGCCGGTGAAGAACTCAAACAGATTCAGCAGCCAGACGTGGCGCACGAACGCCAGCGCCAGCATGGTGAGAGCAAAGGTCAGGCTGGCGGCCACCATCAGGCGGTCGGCGTCCAGCCGCTGGCGCAGGCGCGGCAGCAGGATGGCCCCGGCAATCGCCCCCAGGCCAATGCACGCCAGCATCACGCCGTAGCCCGCCGGGCCTAAGCCCAGCTCGCGGCGCGCCACCAGCGGCAGCAGCGCCCAGCCCGCGCTGCCGAAAACGAAGAAGGCCACCGTGCGCACCAGCACGTTGCGCAGCACCGGCGCGGCGTGCACGTAGCGAATCCCGGAGCGCACCGCGGAGAAGAAGTGCTCCGGCGGCAGGCGCTGAATGGACGGCGCCGGACGCCAGCGCCACAGCACCCACGCCACGCCGACCACGGACAGCGCGTTGAGGGCAAACACCATCCACGGCCCGGCGAGCGACAGCAGAAAACCGCCCAGCGCGGGGCCAATTGCCCGGCTGATGTTCACCCCGAGCGAGTTCAGCGCCACGGCGGCGCCCAGCTCCGGCTTGCTCACCAGATCGGGCACCACGGCCTGGAACGGCGGCGAGCTCATCGCCGCGCCCACGCTCAGCAGAAACGTCGCCACCAGCAGAACGGCGGGGGTGACGTGTCCGGTGAAGGAGAGCACCGTCAGCCCGGCGGCGGCGATGAACACCCACAGCTGGGAGAAGAGCAGGTATTTACGACGGTCGACGATGTCCGCCATCACCCCGGACGGCAGGGCGAAGAGGAACATCGGCAGGCTGCTGGCCGCCTGCACCAGCGCGATATCCAGCGGGTCGGCGCTCAGGGTCAGCATGCTCCAGTTGATGCCAACGTCGCTCATCCATGAGCCGACGTTAGAGACCACCGTGGCGATCCACAGCATGCGGAACACCGGCTGGCTCAGCGGCTGCCAGGGCGAAACCGTCGGTGCGGGCGTCGTCTCGACGTGTGCGTCGCGAACGTCGTTAACCTGGGTCATGCGAACCTCTCCGCTGTCTTACGCTGCAGCCGCCACTGGCCCGGCCCGGTGAGGGCGAGGGTGGTGAAGATAATCAGCAGCAGCCAGCCAAACTGCCCTTCGGCAATCGACCAGTTCGGGTGGACCGCCAGCATCGCCACCAGCAGCACGGCGATAATCGGCAGGCACGCCAGGCGGGTGTACACGCCCGCAATGATAAACAGCGGGCAGATCACCTCGGCGAAAATTGCCGGGATCAGGCTGGCGTAAGGCCCGAAGCCGAATGGATCTTCAATGCGCGTCAGCTCTTCGCTGAAGTGCAGCACCTTCGGCAGGCCGTGCACGTACAGCAGCAGGCTGCCGGTCAGGCGCAGGAAGAACAGCCCCAGGTCGACCCGGGGCGGGGTAAAGGTGTTTTTCATCAGAATGCAAAGCAGCTGCAGCCCAGCGCCCCCCAGAAAGCGTTATCGTCGGACACCGGCATCTCTGACGTGCGGGCGAAATCATGCTGGTGGCTGTGAACCCCGCACGGGCCGCTGCAGTGATGGATGGCGCTCATCCCGACGCGGGCGGCCTGCGGCGGCGCGCTGCGGTAGTGGCCCGGTACCTTCACCACCGGGGACCACTCGGGAAGGACCGGAATGGCCGGCGGCGCGAGCGGGCCAAAAGCGCCTGCGGCGTACACAATGTCGCCGTTGACCACGGTCAGGACGGACTCGATGCCCTTGATCCCCTCTTCCGGCACGCGGAAGAAGTCTTTGCTCAGCACGGCCAGGTCGGCGAGCTGGCCGACCTTGATCTGCCCCTTCTGATTCTGCTCGCTGGAGAACCACGCGCTGCCCTGGGTCCAGAGCATCAGGGCGGTATCGCGATCCAGACGGGCGCTATGGTCGTACATCTGCATCCCGCCGACGGTGCGGCCGGAGACCAGCCAGTAGAGCGCGGTCCACGGGTTGTAGCTCGCCACGCGGGTGGCGTCCGTCCCTAAGCCCACCGGCACGCCGGTCTCGAGCATTTTCGCCACCGGCGGCGTGTGGCGGGTGGCTTCGATGCCGTAGCGCTCGGCAAAGTACTCGCCCTGGAACGCCATGCGGTGCTGCACGGCAATGCCGCCGCCGAGCGCTTTGATGCGGTCGATGTTGGCCTGGGTAACGGTTTCCGCATGGTCGAAGAACCAGTGCAGGCCGTTGAACGGAATGTCGCGGTTCACCTTCTCGAAGACGTCCAGCATGCGGCTGATGGATTCGTTATAGGTGGCGTGCAGGCGGAACGGCCAGCGGTGCTCCACCAGATGGCGCACCACGCGCTCCAGCTCGTCTTCCATGCCCGGCGCGAGGTCCGGGCGCGGTTCGAGGAAGTCTTCAAAATCGGCGGCGGAAAAGACCAGCATCTCGCCCGCGCCGTTGTGGCGGAAGAAGTCGCTGCCCTGGCCCGGCGTGAGCATGTCGGTCCATTTTTCAAAGTCTTCCAGTTCGTGGCCCGGACGCTGGGTAAACAGGTTGTAGGCGATGCGGATGGTCATCTGCTTTTTCTCGTGCAGCTCGGCAATCACCTCGTAATCTTCCGGGTAGTTCTGGAAGCCGCCGCCCGCGTCGATGGCGCTGGTCAGCCCCAGACGGTTGAGCTCGCGCATGAACTGGCGCGTGGAGTTGACCTGCTGCTCCAGCGGCAGCTTCGGCCCTTTGGCGAGCGTGGCGTAGAGGATCATGGCGTTCGGACGGGCAATCAGCATCCCGGTCGGGTTGCCGTTGGCGTCGCGCTGGATCTCCCCGCCCGGCGGGTTTGGCGTGTCTTTGGTGTAGCCGACCACCTTCAGCGCGGCGCGGTTGAGCAGGGCGCGGTCGTACAGGTGCAGGATGAAGACCGGGGTATCCGGCGCTGCGTCGTTAATTTCGTCCAGGGTCGGCATCCGGCGCTCGGCAAACTGGAACTCGGTCCAGCCGCCCACCACGCGCACCCACTGGGGCGACGGCGTGCGCAGGGCCTGCTCTTTCAGCATCCGCAGGGCGTCGGCCAGGGACGGCACGCCCTCCCAGCGCAGCTCAAGGTTGTAGTTCAGCCCGCCGCGAATGAGGTGCAGGTGCGAGTCGTTCAGGCCGGGGATGGCGGTGTGGCCTTTTAAGTCGACCACCTTGGTGCCGTCGCAGTGGTGCTGCATCACCTCGGCGACGGTACCCACTTCCAGAAATTTTCCGTCGCGCACGGCAACGGCTTCCGCGACGGGGTTCTCGCGATCGACGGTGTGAAACTGGCCGTTAACCAGAATGAGATCGGCTTTACCGAGGGTAACCATACGTGCTCCTGACTGAGAGGGGAATGGTCAGGATTATGGGAACCGGTTTCGGCAAAGATCCAGTTATACAATAGGATAGGTATACCAAAGTATAACTATACCTAAGGTTAACTATACGAATAGATAATTACGCGCAAAGACGGAAAACCGCAGGATGAGGGTGACTTTATCGTCGCGGCGCTCGCGGCGATTTCACCCTTAACCACTGGAAAATGCTATGACCTCTTCAAAGCTCGAAGTGTTAACCCCTGCGAACTGTCAGGTAATCTTTATCGATCACCAGCCACAGATGGCGTTTGGCGTGCAGTCTATTGACCGCCAGGTGCTGAAAAACAACACCGTGGCGCTGGCGAAAGCGGCTAAGGTGTTCAACATCCCGACCATCATCACCACCGTTGAGACCGAAAGCTTCTCCGGTAACACCTACCCGGAGCTGCTGGACGTGTTCCCGGGCCAGGACATTCTGGAGCGTACCTCCATGAACTCCTGGGACGACCAGAAGGTGCGCGACGCGCTGAAGGCCAACGGCAAGAAGAAGGTGGTGGTTGCCGGTCTGTGGACCGAAGTGTGCAACAACAGCTTTGCCCTGTGCGCGATGCTGGAAGGCGATTACGAAATTTATATGGTGGCGGACGCGTCCGGCGGCACCTCCAAAGAAGCCCACGACTACGCGATGCAGCGCATGATCCAGGCGGGCGTGATCCCGGTGACCTGGCAGCAGGTGATGCTGGAGTGGCAGCGCGACTGGGCGCGTAAAGAGACCTACACCGCGGTGATGGATATCGTGCGCGAGCACTCCGGCGCGTACGGCATGGGCGTGGATTACGCCTACACCATGGTGCACAAAGCGCCGTCTCGCCAGAAGAGCGAGCACCGCACCTTAGCGCCGGTCCCGGCACGCTAAGTTCCGCTGGCGGGCTGGTCCCTCATCCGGCTCGCCGCTGCCTCTTTCTCTGGAGTTCACAATGAGTACTGGGCTGATATCCCTTGCGGCAGGCGTGTTGATTGGCCTTATGTATGCCGTGCTGAAGGTGCGCTCCCCCGCGCCGCCCGCGCTGGCGCTGATTGGCCTGCTGGGGATGCTGGCGGGTGAACAGGCGACGCGTCATCTGTTATCCCGCGACGGCGCGCCGTCGCCTCCGGTGACCGTTCCGCAGGTCAAATTGCAGACGGGAGCGTCATCATGAAAGCATGGATAATTTCGCTGGTGTGCGGCGTGGTTGCTGGGGTAATTTACGCCCTGCTCGACGTGCATTCCCCGGCACCGCCGGTTGTCGCCCTGCTTGGTCTGTTTGGCATGCTGGTGGGCGAACAGCTCATCCCGGTGGGACGGCGTTTACTGAGTCGCGAACCGCTTACCCTCGCCTGGTTTCGTCACGAATGCGTACCGAAAATCAGCGGCACGGCGCCCCCTGCGCCCGCGAAGGACGATCGCGACGTTTAATGATTTGTGAGAGGAAAGAGAGCATGACGCTGCCGTGGCGCATTGCCATCATTGATGACGAACGATCCGTCCGCAGCGGGCTGAGTAATCTCCTCGAGTCGGAAGGCTATTCGGCCGATACGTTTGATTCGGCAGAGGTGTTTCTGAGCCATCCTTTCGCCCTGTCCGGCGCGGCGCTGGTGATCACCGATATCAAGCTGCGGGGCATGAGCGGCCTGGAGCTGTTTGAAAAGCTGCGGCTGCTGGCCGTACCGCCTCCGCCCGTGCTCTTTATCTCCGGTCATGCTGATGAAAATATGCAGCGGTACGCTCTTGATCTGGGCGCCGCTGCATTTTTGCGTAAGCCTATTAACATCGATATTCTGCTGGATCATATTCAGCGGGAGATGGCCCGCCGACAATAAGGATCGCGGATGAACGAACACGAGCAGCCTGCATTCTGGCCCGCCCAGGGGAATCTTCACCAGGGGCGGGTTTTTGTCCTTAAAGAGGATGTGATTTTTACCGTGCTGGCGCAGGAGGGCGGAATCGCCTGGATGCACGCGCGACATCCTCATTCCGGCGGCTCGTTCATTATCGCTACCGCGGTCAGCGACGAAGAGGAAGAGCGGGCCACCCGGCTGCTCAAAAACGAGTTTGCGCTGCGCGACGTGCTGCAGGACAGCTGGGCCATTCGCGCCGTCGCGTCAACGCAGTACCGGGGGCGCTTCGCGCTGGTGTACGCCCCGTTTTCGTTTGAGCTGCTGGCGCGGCGCGCGGGCAGGGCGATCTCGGGCATCACGCGCTTTCTCGAGATGGCGATCCAGATCTGCGTTCCCCTGCGCCAGATGCATCTGCAAAACCTGATCCACGGCGATATCAAGCCCGGCAGTATTTTTGTTCATCACGACGCCACCTGCCGTCTGGGCAGCTTTGGCCTTTCAAGCAGTCTCTCCGATGCCATCACCCAGACCCGGCTTGCCGTTTCAGGCGGTACGCCCGCGTATATGTCGCCGGAGCACACCACCCGCACCCAGCGCCCCGTCGACGGCCGCAGCGATCTCTACAGCCTCGGTATGGTGCTGTACGAACTTCTGACCGGACGCCTGCCGTTTGAGCTGGGGGAGGACGATCGGGCCAACTGGGCGCACTACCATATTGCCTCCGCGCCGCTGGCCCCGGACGCGATCCGCCCGGACGTGCCGGGAATGCTGTCGACCATCATCCTGAAGCTGCTGGAAAAGCACCCCGATAACCGCTACCAGACGGTCGACGGGCTGATTGCCGACCTCCGCCGCTGCCAGGCGACGCTGACCTGCGAGGGCGATATCGTCGCCTTTACGCCCGGCCAGCAGGACCGCACCCCGGCGATCCATCTGGCGGACTCCCTCTTCGCGACGCATCCGCAGGCGAACGACGTCATTGCCGCGTTTGAGCGGGTGGGGCAGAACCTGATGCCGGAGCTGGTGACGATCGGCGGGCCGTCGGGGATCGGCAAATCTTCGATCATCGCGACGGTGCTCAAAACGCTGCAGCAGCGTACGGTGCTGCTGGCGGTGGGCAAAGTCGACCAGTTTTCGCCGTCGCTGCCCTACGGCGTATTAAGCTCCGCGTTCCGCACCCTGACGCTGCACCTGCTGGGGCTGCCCGCAGACGAGGTGGCGAAGTGGAAAATCCGCCTGTCTCGCGCCCTGGAGGGGCACGAGGCGCTGGCCGTCAGCCTGGTGCCAGAGCTGGGCCTGCTGCTGGAGAGCAAGCCGCGCTTCTCGGCCGATACGTTTTCCATAGATGCCCGGGCGCGCTTCAGCCATATGGTGCTGGCGCTGGTAAAAACCTTTGCCTCGCAGGGCTGCCCGCTGGTGCTGGTGCTCGACGATCTCCAGTGGAGCGACGCCGCCAGCCTGCACACGCTCAAATATCTGCTGATGAACTGCGGCGCTGTTCCGCTGCTGGTGGTCGCGGCCCACAGGGATATCAGCGCCGTGCCCGACGCCGCCCTGCAGGCGCTGCTGGCAGGCCTGCCGGAGGCGGCGCAAAACGCGAGCGAGATTGTCCCGCAGGCGCTTTCCGTGAAAGCAGTGGCGCGCTGGCTGGCGACGGTATTTCGCACCCGCAGCGCGGCGACGACCGACCTCGCCACGCTGATCCACGAGAAAACGGGTGGCAACCCGCTCTTTGTGCACGAGTTTTTCCGCCGCATCGTGGATGACGGCCTGGTGGTGCACAACAAATATCAGGACAAGTGGCACTACGATCTGCAGGCGATCCGCGCCAGGCATTACACCGAAAACCTCGTCACCCTGGTGCTGGAGCAGCTTGAAGAGCTGCCCGACGAGACGCGCCGCCTGCTGGGCAGCATTGCCTGCCTCGGCGGCACGGGCGAGATGGAGATGATCTGCCGCGTGGTCGGCCTGTCGATGGCGGAAATGCGCTATGCGCTGCACCCGGCGGTGATGGCCCAGCTCATCGTGCTGGCGGAAAAAAAGTACGCCTTCACCCACGACCGGGTGCAGGAGGCCGCCTTTGCGCTGCTGGATCGGCATGAGAGAAGCCATATTCACCTGACCACCGCCAGCCTGCTGGCCGACGCCGCGCGTCAGGCTGCGGGGAATGAGCTGCTGTTCCGCGCCGTGCACCACGTCACGGCCGCGCTGGACAGCATCCAGCCCGTCCCGCAGCGGGAGATGTTCCGCGAGCTGAGCCTGCTGGCCGCGCGACGCGCGAAGCGCTCCGGGGATTATCCTTCGGCGCTCGGCTATATCCAGACCGCCAGAGCGCTGGGCAACGCCGGGACGGTGTCGGACTTTATGCTCGATATCGAAGAGGCGGGCTGCGAGTTTGCGCTGGGGCATCTGGAGCGCACCCGCGAGCTGTGTGACGCCATTCTCGGCTGCCCCGGCGGGCTGACCGAAAAGGCGCTGGCGGCCAACCTGCTGGTGGAGGTGTACATTCGCCAGTCGGACAGCCGTCTGGCGCTTGAGGCGGCGCTCTGCTGGCTGGGGATTTTCGGTATTCAGATTAGCCGCTATCCGGAAGATGCCGACTGCGACGAGGCCTGGGCGCTGTTTTGCAACCGCACGGCCGACGCGCCGAAAAACCTGTTTGCCCAACTGTCGCGGATGGATAACCCGGAAACCGAAGCGGTGATGAACCTGCTCTACAGCGCCAGCATTTGCGCCAGCTTCATCTGCCCGCGCCTGCACTTTTTGCTGCTCTGCCGCATGATGCACCTGACCCTCGACCACGGCATTACCGGCGCCTCCACCACGGCGATGGCCTGGTTTGGCGTGCTGATTGGCCACCGCTACGCCGAGTATCGCCTTGGGTTCCAGTACGGCACGCTGGCCCGCGAGCTGGTCAATCGCCACGGCTACGACGCGTTCGAAGCCAAAACCCTGCTGCCGCTCGACCAGCTCAGCGTCTGGACCCAGCCTTTATCGTTTACCATCGAGTGCGCGAAGGCCTGCTTCACCTCGGCGGTGACCCACGGAGATATGACGATGGCCTGCTTTGCGGCCTGCCACCAGGTGATTAACTTCCTCTCGCGGGGCGATCACCTGGACGGGGTGCTGACCAGCATCGATCGCGGCCTGGCGTTCGTGCGTAAAACCCACTTCCAGGACGTGGAAACCATTTTGATGGTCCAGCGCGGCTACGTTGAGTTCCTGCGCACGCCGGTCATCGGCACCTGGACCGCGTCGCAGGTGCTGCCGGAGGCGCTGCTTCCCGCGTCGCCGGAGCAGGCGCCGGAGAAAAACTCCACCATGCTCTTCTGGTACTGGCTGTATCGCGGCATGGCGCACTTTACCTGCGGCGAATATGCCGACGCGCAGGCGGATCTCGAGATGGCGGGCTGGTACGCGTGGTCTGCGCCGGGCCACATCCATCTGCTGGATTACCATCTCTACAGCGCCCTGGCGCTCTCCCGTCAGCTGACGCCGGAGACCTTCTCGGCGAACCACCGCCGCAGCATTCACGCCCACTACGACAAAATCGCCCTCTGGGCGCGCGTTAATCCCGGCACGTTCGCGGATAAAGAGGCGCTGATTTACGCCGAAATCGTGCGTCTGGACGGAATGAACAGCATTGCGCTCGAGCAGTATGAGAAGGCGGTCCGGCTCTCCCGCGAGGGCGGGTTTAACCCGATCAACGCCCTGGCCCACGAGCTGGCGGGGCGCTTTGCCCTGGCCTGCGGCTACCCGACAGCGTCGGACGCCCACTTCCGCGGCTCGATTGCCGCCTGGGGCCGCGCGGGCGCGCAGGCCAAGGTGCGCCAGCTGGAGCAGGATTTCCCGCACCTGCTGGCCTCCGGGCAGGCCAGCGCCTACGACACGGTGGCGTTCGCCCAGAATGAGACGATCCGCGATCTGCAAAGCGTCATCAAAGCCTCCCGCGCGCTGTCGGAAGAGATTAACCTTGAGCGCTTAATCGAAAACCTGATGACCATTCTGCTCGAACGCGCCGGGGCGCAGCGGGGCCTGCTGCTGCGCGTGAGCGAGAGCCTCATCCCGGAGATTGAGGCCAGCGCCTGGACCAGCACCGAGGGCGTGCGGGTGCGGATCCTGAAAGACGTGCCGACGGCGACCGACCTGCCGCTGTCGGTGCTGGCGGCGGTGATCCGCACCGGACAGGAGATCCGCACCGGCAGGCCGGAGGAGTTCCATCCCTTCAGTCAGGACCCTTATCTGGTGACCTCGGGGGCGGCGGTCATGTGCGTCCCGATGTTCAAACAGGCGCGGCTGGTAGGCGTGCTCTACCTCGAAAACCGTCTGATGCCGGAGGTCTTCACCGCCGAGCACTCGCGCGTGGTGAGCCTGCTGGGCGCGCAGGCCGCGGTATCCCTTGAGACGGCGCGGCTGTACGCCGAGCTGCTGGCGGAGAACATCCAGCGCCGACGGGTGGAGAAAGAGCTGCGATCCAGCCAGACCTCGCTGATGCTCGGCGAGCAGATCAGCCACACCGGCAGCTGGCGCTGGGAGCTGGAGCAGGATCTGATGTTTGTCTCGGAAGAGTACGCCCGCATTCTCGGCCTGCCCGGGCAGCAAAAGACGATCTCCATGGCGGAGTTTTTGACCTTCGTCCATGAGGACGATTACGCCCGCATCAGCGCCATCGTCACCCAAAGCGTGCGCGACGGGCTCTCCATGCGCGCGGAGTTTCGCGTTAAGCGAACCGACGGCTCAACGCGCTACATCCTCGGGATTGGCGATCCGGTGGGCGTGGGCAGCGAGGTGAACGAGTATTACGGCATCATCACCGATATCACCGGCCAGCGCGCGGCGGAGGATGCCATGCGGGTCGCGCAGGCTGATCTGGCGCGGGTGTCCCGGGCCACCACCGTCGGGCAGCTGACCTCCTCCATCGCCCACGAGATCAACCAGCCGCTGATGTCGATCGTCTCGAACGCCGGGGCGAGCCTGCGCTGGCTCAACCGCGAGCCCGCCCGTCTGGATAAAGTGCGTGAGGGGCTGGAGGAGATCGCCGCGGAAGGCGCGCGGGCGGGGGAGATCATTCGCAGCATCCAGTCCCTGACGCGCAAGCAGGATCCCACCTTCTCGCGCATCGACATGCACTACCTGATCCACCATATCATCACGCTTTCGCGCAGCGAGCTGGAGCAGAGACACATTAGCGTTGATTATCAGTTACAGGCGCAGAACAGCTTTATCACCGGCGATAGCGTGCAGATCCAGCAGGTGCTGCTCAATCTGGTGATGAATGCGGTAGAGGCGATGGCCGAGGTGAAGGATCGCGCCAGCACCATTACCCTCAGCACCGCCAACGCGGACGGGAAAGTGATCGTCGAGATCGCCGATACCGGGAGCGGCATTGAGCCCGAGCGGCTGGAGCAGATTTTTGACTCGTTCTACTCCACCAAGGCGCAGGGGATGGGGATGGGGCTGACCATCAGCGCCAGCATCATCGAGCGTCACTGCGGGAAGCTGAGCGCGCGCCGCAGGGAGCCGTACGGCACGGTGTTTGCGTTTGCGCTGCCGCTGGCGGCGCAGGAAGGGTAAAGGTTATTCCGCAGGCTGGCTATTGGTCAGGCGCTCAACGGCCCTGACCAGCTCCGCGACGGAGCGCACCTGCATTTTCTCCATCACGCGGCGGCGGTGCACCTTCACCGTGATCTCGCTGACGCCCAGCTCGGCGGCAATCTGCTTGTTCAGCATGCCGCTTATCGCCAGCGTCAGCACCTCGTGCTCGCGCGGGGTGAGGGACATGTGGCGCTGCTTCAGGGCGTAGTGCTCTTTATTGCGCACGGCGTTGTGTTCCGCCAGCTGAAGCGCGGACTCAATGGCGTCGATAAGCGCGGTGGATTCGACGGGCTTGGTGAGAAATTCGTACGCGCCGCCTTTAATGGCGCGCACCGACATCGGGATAGTGCCGTGGCCGGTGAGAAAAATAATCGGGATTTCGCGCCCGCTGTCCTTAAGGGCGTCAGCCACCTCAAAGCCAGAGATGACGGGCATTTGCATATCGAGGACCACGCACGACGGGAGCTCTTCAAAGCGGTGTTGAAGAAACGCTTCTGCCGATGAAAAGCCGACGGCGTTCAGGTCCGCCGAATCCAGCAGCCCGATCACGGACTGCCTGACCGCGTCATCGTCATCAACCACATACACAATGTGTTCCATTCACCGCCCCGGTGCTGATTTACATGTCGAGGATGCAAACAATCCCGCCGGTTACGTAAGGGACTGTTTATGCTGACTTTCATCTTAACACATTAACTATCATTATCATTTAACAATATGATAACCGTATGAAGATGAAGTATAGCGATCCGTGACCGGAGCGGTGAAGGAACGAAACGCTGATTTTATGCACCCACAAGCTCGATGCGGTTGCCGTCCGGATCCGCAATTACCGCTTCATAGAAGCCGTCCCCGGTCATGCGCGGGGCGCTGAGCAGCGTGCCGTTGGCCTGTGCACGCTCGGCCATGCTGTCGACCTGCGCTTTGCTGCCGACGTTGATGGCGATATGCGCCCAGCCGATAAACTCCGGGTGCGCAGGGGCGTCGGGCAGATCCGGCAGCGTCATCAGCTCGATGGTCGGCCCGTCATCCAGCGTAATAAAGTGTGATTCGAAACCGGGACGATTTTTACTGACGTAGCGTTCGTTACTGCGGCCACCAAACACCGTTTCCCAGAACTGAACCTGCGCGTTCAGGCTGCGGGTCCAGAGTGCGACATGGGCAATATTCATAAGCTCCCTCGTTATTTGTCTGTGAGGACTTTCACCGGTAAAACAGGCTACACTCTGGTTTTGAGCGCGACAAGCTGAGGAAATAACAATGCACTACACACTGAAAGATAGCGACAAGGAAAAAGCGGAAGGGTCAAACGGCGCGGGCGCTCTGCAGCAAAAACTGCTGGAGTCTCGTTCGATTGTGATCTCCGGTGAGATCAACCAGGAGCTGGCGCAGAAGGTCATCACCCAGATGATCCTGCTGCAAAGCGTCAGCAACGATCCGATCAAGCTGTACATCAACAGCCAGGGCGGCCACGTGGAAGCGGGCGATACCATCCACGACTTCATCAAGTTCATCCGCCCGGAAGTGCACGTCATCGGCACCGGCTGGGTGGCGAGCGCCGGGATCACCATCTTCCTGGCGGCGAAAAAAGAACACCGCTACTCGCTGCCGAATACCCGCTTTATGATCCACCAGCCGCTGGGCGGCGTGCGCGGTCAGGCAACGGATATTGAGATCGAAGCGCGCGAGATCATCCGCATGCTGGATCGCGTGAACAAGCTGATCGCTGACGCCACCGGCCAGCCGCTGGAAAAAGTGAAAAAAGACACCGATCGCAACTTCTGGATGTCTCCGGCAGAAGCGCTGGACTACGGCATTGTGGGTAAACTGATTACCCATTATGACGAGCTGAAGCTCGATTAAGTTTTCGCAGCGTGTTTGAGTCGGGTGGCGGCTTCGCCTTACCCGACCTACGCCGGACCTAGCGTACCTCGAACACCACCGCCATCCAGTTCGTTCGCGTGCCTGGCGGAAACGCCGGGTAAGGATCGAGCCGTGTGCATGCCCCCGCCCAGATGTATGTATCCTCATCAATGCGATACCAGTGCGCGTTGCCTTCCACAGCATCCCCCATCACCGCAGCCTGCACCGTCAGCTGGCTTCCCGCAGGGAGTTCACGCGCCACGGGCGAGAATACCGAGGGGTTCTGTTTACGCGTGTAGACCGCTGTTTTGGTCTTAACAAAGCCAGTGACCGGCAGTTCAGTGAAATCGCTCATTTCAGGCCTCATGACAGTTCTCTCTTAACGTAACGATATAAGCCGCTGTAAATATGGCGATCACGATAAAGCGTGAAACTGTCAGAATGTGTCATGCAGAAGTCTGAAAGGCACCCGTTGAGCGGGTGCCTGGAGGATTACTTAATTCTGGGCTGCGATGCTGATAAGTTCGTAGATTTTTTTTGCCCCGGCATTTGATTGAGTCAGTTCAATATTATGTTTCTGGCCATTCTTCATATGCAGGACAATTTTTTTATTAAAGGATCCTTTTATGACTACGCTACTGACTTCGCTGAAGCGGGCGTAGAAAGTTTCATACAATTTTCCCAACACGCAATAAACACCGTCATCGGTTAATACCACACCATGATCCCCTTGGCCGAAAACCGTTTCGTCGTAGTAGAACAGGATCGCATCTTCCGTGAGAGGAGGCAGCAATTGACGATGACTGGCCGCCTGGACGAAATTGCTTATTTTTTTCGCGTTGAGATTGTCGTAGCGGTAAAAGTTGTGGTCTTTGTTCGTCGCATACTGTGTTAATTCACCCCCGGCTGGTTTGTGTTCCAGCGCTGGCAAGGTTTGCTGTGGCTGTTGTGGTGTTGTTATCGTTGCCTCCGATACGGAACCAACCATAGAGGCACCAACAGCTCCCATCCCCGGAAGCGTCTGGGAGGTCACGCTATGTTGAATGGTGGTCACAGTTCGGGTGTAAGCGTTGACATGGCTCCCGCCTCGCATATGCGCTGATACGTTTTGCGGGGTTTTGACCACGGTCTGCACCGGGGTCAGCACGGTTCTGAATGCCGCGCGTAAGGATGCCACAATCGAGACGATCAGAAGTGCGATAAGTGGGACCGAAAGCCACATAATTGAAAAATAGAAAATACTTTGCTTAGTGTTGGTTGCCAGCTGCGTTAACCTGGAACAATAAAGCCCTGCAGTTATCACGTACACGACACCACAAGCGATAGTGGCAGCCATGTTGCTCTCCCCGTCCATTGCCATTTCCTGGATAACGGGAAAGAGCAAACATCCATAGAGAACAGCGCTAAAGAGCGCATCGGGAAGTAATGTTTTTATCGTCTCAAAGGCTTTCGCAATATTGTAGAAGATCCATAGAAGTAACAATATCCAGCCAATGACAGGAATAGCTGCGGCGATAGCCATAAGTATCATGCTGACGATCATACTGCCAAGAATATTACCTAAATGCCCTTCCGAAATAAGATACCAGATAAAATACAGGAAGGAACCGGCGAGAACGGCCGGGAAGGCGACCACAACGCTTGCAGGTATAAAGAAAACGAACCCGCCAAAGATAAGTAATAACAAAAAGCAAAGGGCAGGTCCATTATTGTCAGGTGTTGAGTTTGCTTCAGCGTCTATAGACATATTAGTGATCTGCCTGCGGGTTAATGATAGGGAATGGAATAAATGCCCTTGGTGTAAGCAAACTGAGAGGTAAAGGCTGTTTGGTCTTTCCGTTAACTAATGCCAGTGACGTCAGGCGCAGCGTGAGATTGCTTTCGCAATAATGCTCGCCTTCGGCGAAAGCCGTTTGGTATCGCGTGGCATCAGAATCGCCGAATGGGTCTACCTGCAAAGTATCATGAGCTACAAGGTTATTTTTTGCATCAACGAGGTCAAAGCCTATCTCTAACGAACCAACGCTTTCCATGCCACTGTCCAGCGTGAAAGTGGCGCTGCACATCCCTTGATTTGCCCAGACGGTGTTTGAGTGCCAGATCTCAATCGCATGAGTTGGAGCAGCGAATAAAAGACATGCGAATACTGTGCTACAGTGTAAGTAACGGCTCATCATATTTTACCATCCTGAAAATGATGTATTAATCAACATAACCGTATGTTGCATCATCACCGGTGTCCGCTTCTTTTACGAGGCCTTGACCGCGATATTCATTAGGTAAAAACCCCCCATTAGTGCACTCTTTTTTCATGATGAGCTTTTGGTTTTTATATACTTTCAGGCCGGTATAATCCCATCCTTTTCCCGTGCCGCTATAAACAACATAGCTGTAGTTGCCATTGATGAAACGATAATAATAAGCGCCTCCACCTGAGAACGTCATTTCACCCAGGCGAACCTGCTTTTTGTCTCCCTCATTTTTGGGGAGAGTCATTTCTACTTTTTCAAGTGAGCCGTAATAATAAGTAGGAACATCGTGATCCAGACGGACGATAACGTATTTTCCGTTCGTGAGTTCGCAGTTGAAAATAAGTTCAGGCTCAGGCGGTGCAGCATGAACGCTTGGAGTTGTCGCCAGAAGTGTCAATAATCCAGCAGAGAGTAATTGAGATTTCAACGTTATTTTTCCTTAGCAGGTAAAGCAGCCGGTAATCCGGCTGCTATTTTATTATTGTGAAGCCAGTGTTTCTTGTAATTCATTCAGCTGTCCCTGCAGCTTCTGCAGTTCCATCTGTTTTTGCAATTCGGAAGCGCTTGGTTTGTTTTGCGCCTCCTTCATACTTTTTTCCAGGTCTGCAACTTGCTTTTGAGCATCAGCCCGGCCAGCTGTTTTTTTCTTCAACTGGGCGACCAGATTGTTCATCGACTTTTGCAGTTCTTGCCGCGATTTTTGTTTACTGGCTACGTTGGCATTGCTCAGTGCTTTCTCTTTTTCAATCGCATCATTCACCGCTTTGAACTCTTTATTCAGTTCCTGATCGTGTTGCAGCGTTTTTTGTTTATCTTCAACGCGCTTATCCCAGGTGCCGGAGTAGTTGCAGTTAAATTTGGTAATAATGCTGACATCACCGGTTGTCGGGTCACAATCTCGCGCGTTAGTGGCACAGCCGGCTAATATGAGTGCGCTGAGTGCAAGAAAAATATAACGCATTGCTATTCCCCTCAACCGACTTTCAGCGCGGTGCGCTGGGTATAGAGGCTATCGAGTTCGCCCTGCAGAGAGCCAATTTTGTCGCGCATCAACGCAATCTCGCTATCCAGATTTTGGGTATCACTGCCGGATTTGCTCATGTCTGCAGAAACGTCCTGCCACTGCTTCTCATGTTTTTTCATGTCGGTGATGGTGCCGCGAAGGTAAGCAATGTTGGCATCCACTCCTTTAATTTGCTTCTGTACGGCGTCTTTTTTCACCGTGTTTGCAGCCATATCTTTTTCTATTTGAGCGAGGGTCTTTTTATCAGAGTCGATAACCGATTTTGCAACGCTGGTTGCGTTCTGAATGCGTTTGTTTTCGGCTTCAACATCCTTAATCGTTGCGTTTAACTGCAGCTCTTGGGAGGCGTATTTTTTGCGCTGATTATCCAGATAGGCGTTAGCCCCCATACCCACACCGCAACCGGCGATAGCGGCGGCGGCCATACATACCGCTTTGTTGCTGGAGTTACTGACAGCGCAAGCCAGTGCGCCGATTACCGCGCCGCCAGCACAGGCCTGCCAGCCTGATTTATTGAAAAACTCAACGTCCTGATTATTGGCAAGGCGCGGGTCGACGCCGCCACTACTTCCCGTACTGCCATTCTGGCACCCCGCCAGAAATACCATCATTCCTGCTATCACTGCTGTGCGAATAACCTTTAACATTCCAATCTCCTGAACTATTTAATTATTTTTTTTACATGAACTAAGCCACGCCTCGCGCGCAACTTTTCCATCTTTCCAGTACCCCTGAAGGTTCTTCCAGTAGGTATCGAGATAACCGTTAAGGTTGGTTTTTCCGCGTGCAGCCATCTGTTGCAATACGACAGCGACCTGCGGTTCGATGAGGGGTTTGTCATAGGTTGTGCCCATGTCTACCAGGGTGTCAGCGTAATAACTGGTAATAAAATCAAGGGCTTTTTGATGTTGACCAAGCTGTTCCTGACGGCGGGAGCAATTAGCATCAAGCTGGCTGCCTGCGGCACAGGTTTTGGTGAAGAGCTGGTTGAGACGATCGTAAAACTCGCCGTCATCTTTCATTTTTGTGCACAAAAAGGCGCCCAACTGTAACGATGTGCGTATTGCCTGATCCCGTTGTTCATCCCGAAGCTGGCTATTTGCGCGCAGCTCACCGCGCAGTTGCTCAAGTTGTTTCTTCAGTGCGTCATCCTGGACTTTTGCCGAGATAGCATTCAGGTTTTTTAGCGAATCATCAGCTTTGCCTGCAGGTGTCTCCTTTTTACCCGTGCCTAATGATTGCCACTCTTTTTCAATCTCTTTCACCCGCTCGCGTGATGTCAGGGTTGTGGAAACTAAAACCAGACGAACACCGGTGCTTTTGGTTGTATTCTCGCCCGCATTGGCATAGTACGGCTCCTCTCCACGCAGTGAACTGCGGATATCCGCCTGAGGAGTCATATAACTGCCCCCCCGAACGACATAGCCCCCAGCCTTACCATGCAGGCGATCGAGCTTGTTCAGGCGGAACGGGTCAAACATCATCTCTGCTGCGTTGCCCAGTATGTCGTGCAATCCGAGCGGGTTAGGTTTCAGCAGGCCGGTAAGCTGAAGTTTTCCATTTGCAGACTGTGCCCCCGCAAACCAGACATAACCGTTCAATCCTTCAGGCATGGGGAAGTGGCGATCGCGGAACTCTGCGGGGGAAACCGCGAGCCCGCCGCGTGCGGCAAACTCCCACTCGGTTTCTGTCGGAAGCCGTAAAAATCCCGCCTGACCATCATCTTCAGGCAGTGCAGAAAGTTTTTCTTTTCGTAACCACAGGTTGTATTGATTTGCGAATACCATGGCATCCATCCAGCCAATACTCACCTTCGGTAAACGTCCTTTCATATCCGTCGTCGGGCATTCCCCAGAAAGCGCGCGATACTGCAGGTCGCTCAGTTCATATTTGGCCATCAGGTAATAACGGCCCTTACCACCCTTCTCCGGGAAACTGCCTGCAATGTGTTCCTGGCGAGATTGTTCAACGTATCCCCAGTCGTCGCCTTCTTGCCCCAGCGTGATGTTGTAATCTTCCAGCGGTTTATTCAGCGGGATAGCGACTTTGCGAAATGCCATGGCACCGTCGCACGGCATAGGCAATATCACGTCATCGGCCAGAGGTTTTGGGTTCCAGAACTTTTCATCCCAGGTGGCATTCGCCGCGCAGGCGTACCCGAGTCCAATGATAGCCAGGCTCATCGCCAGTTTAGATTTCACGTAAACTCTCCGCAGGTTCGATTTTCAGTGCGCGCAGTGCTCCGATAGCGGCCACGCCTAACGCCACGGCAAGGACACAGAGCAATGCGGCGATAAAATGAAGGGGGTCAAGGTGACAGACGAATGCCTGGTCCGGTAAAGAACTGCCCAACACATGGTTGAACAATGCGCTGCCCAGCAGGTAGATGATCACACCCAGTCCGTATGAGACGCCGGTCAAACACAGCGCCTGAATAATAATAAAAAGCGTCACAGCGCGACGGCGAAAACCCAGAAGGCGCAGCACGGCCATATCTTTGCGCTTACGATCAATGTTGGCGATGAAGGCACCGACTAACGAGGCGATGCACCCTGATGCAGAGATCCAGGCAATCACGCCAAAGATAATCCCCAGCACACGGTCGATGGCACGCACAGACTCAATTTGAGCTGACTGAGTGATAGCCTCAATGTTCTGCGTCTCCAGCCACCGCGCGAGGAGTGAAACGTCATCTATCGAACTGGCATAGATACGTGCTCTTGAATAGCGGGTTCTCTCTCTGGGCGGCTTGCCATCGCTGACCCCCAGCAAGGGAACCTGAAAGCCATCGCGGTAGTCTTCCAGAGCAACAAGCAAAGACAATGTAATAAAGGCACCTTGACGTGAAAATTTTGCGTCATCCAGCACGCCGGTAACGGTTAAAGCGAACGTGGCGCGTTGGTTTTTCCCTTCGCTTTTTCGGCTCACCATCAGGCGCAGGATATCTCCTGGCTGCACGCCAAGGCGCCGTGCCGCACTGGCGCTGAGTACGGTATCGCTGTCTTTGACCGGTGCTCTGACATCCTGCAAAAGAGGATCGCCTTTGGCCGTCGGGATCACTTCAGCACCCGGGACAAAGTGTTGCCCGTCCCGAACCAGATCGGCCTGAGTGTTCAGCGAACGGGTTAACGGAATCGAAAATCCGACTTCTGAACGGCGGGCGAGCTTATCAAGCCAGGCAAAATCATAATTACCATTACCCGTTATACGTACTTCCCGGGTGCGAGGGTCGTCGAGAAGCTGATGGCGAAGCTGGCTGACAATGCCATTCTTCAATCCGAACAGCAGCAATAACGGTGCGATAACGGCAATCAAAGAGAAGATGATGCACAGCGCGACCTTGCGATCGTGAATGAGATCGCGCAGAGCCATACGGCATAGCAGGGTGCCTGACGCTGGCATATCAGCTGGGTAAGAAGACACTTTTTCCCTCTCCGGTCACGGCCTGATATCGGTCAATCCCAAAATGCGTCACGCGCTGCCAGTCGTGGCTCACAACAATGGCTGCCATATCCAGTGAGCGCACCATGCCGATCATCAGGTCAAACAACCGGTCTGCATTATCAGGATCCAGCGCCGCAGTCGGTTCATCGGCAAGGAGTAAGCGTGGCTGGTGGGCAATCGCACGGATGAAGGCAACGCGCTGGCGCTCGCCGATAGAAAGCCGGGAAGGCATTCTTGTCAGCAGCGGTCGCACGCCCAGGCTGTCGATGGCCTTATCGAGCCAGGCTGACTGTAGGCTAAGTCCTGCCAGCCTGCGAACCAGAGTGATGTTTTCTATCACGGGTAACCAGGGCAACAAGCCGCCGTGCTGTAGCATAAACCCAAGCTCGCGTGCGCGAAGCGCGGCCAGGACAGGCTCGTTTTCAGCCATGAGCGGTATTGAAATATCGCGACCGGCGAGCCGGTATTCGGCAAGATGCGCTGGGCGGAGGATCGCCCCTATCATCTCCAGAAGCGTGCTTTTACCGCACCCGCTAGGCCCGGTTAGAGCGACCACCTCTCCCTTTTTCAACGAGAGGTGCGGGAGGGCGACGCTATAGCCATGCGTCCCGCCCCGGCTGATCTCCATATCGCGGATCCTCAACATCAGGGCAGGTTCTCCAGAGGTACCGGATAAACGTTATCGCGTGGGTCGCTATCGGGCGCTAATGCCACCCAACGGTCTACATCCTGGTTGTAGCGTTGATAGTAATTAAGCTTGGTATTCAGCCTGCGGATGAAACGCTCCTGCTCAAGGCCATCCCAGCTTTTCCAGGTTTCTTCGTCCAGGCTCAATACTTCACTGAGGTAAGGTAAGCTCTCGATATATTCACCGAGCAGTCCCATCTCTCCGAGTCGGGTCGCATTTTTCCCTTTCGCCTGGTTTGGATCGTTGCCCATGGTTGCCGCCAGAGAACGCAGGCTGGCAAACATGTCATCCGGAGAGATCATCCCCTCATTGGCGGCATTGACGATCTTCTTCATGACATCGCTCAGATCGCTGAGCTCGCTTTTCGTGAGCAGTACGCGCACCTCGGTCGCCGGGATGTTTTGGTCAATCAGATCGCGGTCGCTTATCCATGACTTGAATACCGGTGGTGCCGTGGTGCCTTGCTTTTCACCCAGATAGGCAAGACGCATTGCCTTACTTAACTTGTCGGCATCACTGAGCAGGGGATCTTCTTTCTTACCGGCATATTTAGGGCTTGCCCCCAGCGCGCTCCCCGCCGTTTCTTCGCCGCTCCAGGCTGTTTTAATCTGGCCGGTAATGGCATTCGCCAGGTTATCGACCATACTACCGAAGCTATTTACATCACCTGAATCAATAGGATAGTAGAGCGGTTTGTGCAGGAATGGATTTAACGTCAGCTCCTGATACTGGGCTTCAGCAGAACTGTGATTTTTCTTACCATCAGAGGTTTTCAGATGTAACGCATACAGCGCAACGCCACGATAGGCGGCTTCCTGACGCACCTGGGCGGCATCCAGATGGGTTGACGAGAGCTTATCTGTGCCATCAAGCGCGCCTGCGTCAGTAATCAGTACAACGTAGCGGGCGCCAAACTGCGTCCAGTCCACTTTGTCCAGCGCTGTCATGACCCCGCCGTAAGCATCTTCATCAACCTTGCTGCTGGAAACGGTAGCCTGCTTCAGGTCATGTACTTTAGCGAGGAAGTCTTTACCATCTTTAACGGTATTGGGGTCGACATACATCTTGCTGTCGTATTCAAGACCCGGCACCGCTTTCACGCTGGAGCGGAAAGCTACCAGGCCAAACTTGACCTGATCCTGTAAGTGTTCCTTCTCGATCCTCTTGTAGATCTTATCGATCGCCTCTTTAGTGCGATCGATATACGGCCCCATCGAGATGGTGGAGTCGATCACAAAGACAACCGAGGCGGAGAACCCTTTCATCATGTTCTTTTCATCAGCAGCGGACGCGGCCTTTTTTGCGGGCGACTTTTCGCTGACGGAGGCAACGTTGAGTACACGTACCTGGAAGCCGGTATCGGTAAACACATCATCTGAGCCAAGAACAGGTAAGAGATAAAAGTTTTTTAACTGATCCACCATGTAATCAGGCTCGCGTGCCAGAACCTGCGGGACCGGTTTATGGCTGCTCAAACTGTTGAGCATTGGTTGCAATGTTGCCGCAGGGTTTTTGCTGTTCAGAAGAGACTCAACGTCGGATTTCTCTTTAAAGAACAGCATCGGTTGACGGCCAGCAGGATTGGTAAACGCCAGCGTCAGCTGCATTTTCCAGTCAACGGTGCAGGAGGAATTCATCCAGCCAGCGGTATGACCAAAGCTGTCCGGCCCAACCTGCAGCCACGTGTCCTGACCCTGCGTTGTCCTTTGGTAAACATAGAATCGACTGAAGGCCGGCTGCTCTTTACCTGCTTCACCTGCTTTGGCGGACAGCTGGCAGCCTGGGTAAGTCAGTACCCGCTGGAATAACGCATGTTTACCTTCCTGCAAAAGCGGCTGTTTACCCGCGGCACAGGCGGGGGATGCCAGCGTTGCGGCACACACCAGGCTACTGAACCAATGCATGTATTTCATTGTTTATCCTATTTCTTCAGCTCAGCTAAACGGGCTTTGGCCTCGTTATTCTGCGGATCCAGATTTACAACCGACTCATACCAATACGCCGCTGTCTCTGCGTCAGGATTGAAGCATCCCCCTGGTTTTGCGGTTTTCGGGTCATATTCTTGTGCATAACGAACGGCCATCTGCGTATCGCCGGACTGGGCTTTATAGGCGTAAAGGCGCTGAGCGATATCGCAATGTTTTGCCGCTTTCGCTTTTGCGATGACGTCCAGCAGTTGTGCACTACTTGGCTGGCTACGCAGGCACCCTTTAACGAACGCCATTTCATTGCCGCTCGCCATTTGTTCATCACCACACGGCCCGGTAATTTTCGCGACGGGCGCGGGAGGTGCCGCTGGAATTGCAGGCTCTGGCTTACGGGTAAACCACCACCCAGCAGCGGCCAGCAGGAGCAATAGAATGGCTAATCCCGCAAATAACGGCAGCTTACTTTTCGGCTTCTGCGGCTGTTGAGATACAGGCTTTTCTGCGACAGGTTCTAAAACGACAGGTTCCGGTTCTTGAACGGACATCGGCTGCACGATGGGGGTATCATTCAGCGTCTGTATATTTTCCGGGAGTGGGTTTTCACCACCGGCCTGGGAGCTGAGTAGCCCTTCAGCGATGGTCAGAATCCCCATATCCTTATTACTTCCATCTTTGATGGTGATGCGATAGGCCGCCTGGCGGTTGGCGAGTAGTGGATCGATCAGAGAAGGGCCGACCTGAACGCAGGGCGTCTCCTCATTTTGTATCAGTGGAGGAAGGGCGAGGAAAATCTCGCCACTGACCCAATCACCGTGGCTATCCAGATACAGGCGATCCTGATTACGTACTACCGAGATTGTGACGCCCTCGGCATCGCCTTTCCAGCCTTTCAACAAGAGCAATGCGAATCCTGGTTGTATAGGGGTCAGCGTCTTAAGTTCAGGTTTGATCACGTCCAGTTACTCCTTTGCCAATTTAATCTGGCGGAGAATGACGCCCAGATTTTCGTTCTGCGCGACGCTAATCTCGCGTCCGGCAGAATGACCTGCGTTTTCGGTAATGAGTGCTTCCAGTCCAACCAGCCAGTCGATGATAAAGAAGGCACTGTAGTTCAGCTGTTGCGGCGTCAGGCGTGCCAGGCGTTCATCACCTTTCCAGACCACGCTGTCGCACGTTGGTGGACGGGTAAAGATCGGCTGTTCGGGCTGGTTGAGACGGGCCGGGCGTTTCGATTCCGGCATATTTTGATAGCCCAGCCAGGTGATGAAATCGCTCATCACGTGAAGCACGCGTGAAACCTGACGCTCGACCATACGTTCGCGACGAACGCCAGCCTGCTCGGTATTTTTCATTGCATTGACCAGCGCGTCCTCGACACGTGAACGCAATAACCCCGTGATCAATTCGTCTACCAGCGCTTCGGCAATCGGGCGCGGAAGACTGATGTAGTTGAGCATGGCGGCGGTTTCAGGCAGGCCGCGCAGATGGTTAATCCAGAGCTGAACGCTCTGGTGCGCGAAAGCGATCTCATGGCTGTGCGTCGTCACCGCAGTTGCGCTGCTTTCGAAAGCATCTTCCACACCGATATCAAAGAATCCTGCATCTTCTTCTTCTGCTTCATGCGCAGACAGGGTCGTTTGCTGCATGTAAAGTGCATGGAGATCGCGGCGTGCCGGAACCAACCGCGCCAGCAGTTCGCCGTGCATGCCGCTGCGTTTTTTCAGGGTGGCAAGGATCTCTTGCGCAATTCGGGATTTTCTGGACAGCTCTTCTTCGCCGTCCGGCTGGTACCAGTTCCCCAGTCCCCCTTCGACCAGTTCGTGGCGGATCTCGTCGAGCTGTTCTGCGATCCGCTCCAGTTTCAGTTCAGGACGGGCGACGCGGGCCAGATAATCGGCCATTCGGCGCATACCACCGTCGTTGAGGGTGAGCATCGCATCCCAGGCTTCAGCAGGGTTCGCGATGTAGCGAGCGACAGCTTCATCTTCAAGGAAGGTTTTCCGCATCAGTGCGAGCTGCCCGCCATTGTCGTCGTTGAAAGCCGCTTCACTACCTGCGTTCATGCGGATAAAGGGCGTTTGCTGGCGCGGTTTGCGTACCAGGAACGTGTTATTGAACGCCTGGCCCTGGCTCCATTCCTGCATCCATTTGTACTGGCCAAAACGCTCGGTCATCGCCATTTTGATCATCCCGCCAAGCCCCCAGGACTGGCGAAGAAGTGCTTCGTCATGGGAAAGGTTTTGGCTAATGCGCAGATCAAACATGGTTAATGCCCAGACTAGGCCAGGTAAGCGACGACCACGCGCGTCGGCATCGGCGCCCTGGGTGTAACGGATCCACTCGTCCAGAACGCCGCCCACTTCTTTGACATCAGACTGTTTTGTTGAGGCCGTACACACCACCAGGACATTCATCTCCTGGTTTTCGGTGTAACGTTCAAAAAGATAGGCCACTTTTCCGCGCAAAATTAACTGCGCTAGCGGGTTGCTCTCTGCATTTTTAACCTCGCGAGTGACATCACTCATGGACTCCACCGCCAGACGGCCGCGATAACCCGGGAAATCAAGCAAGTCGACGGCTTCGAAGATTGTTTCGCGAGGCGGAGCCATTAACGGGATATGCAATTCAACGGTAAGCGCAGTGAGCTCTGCCAGCGATAGCGAAATAGACGCACCCGTTTGCCCATTTACCACAGGACAGACTTCAATAGTCTGATCCGACGGGGTATTCAGCCGCTCCAGCATATCGACGTTCATGATGCTATCCCGCTGGATAAGCAGGCCGTTTTCGTTACGAACCAGCGTGCTCAGTGGGGCACGCAGCTCCTGCACTCCACCGAGACGCTGTAGCGTGTTGGCAAAACGGATATAGGCATTGGTTAGTTCTGGTACTTCGCCCCATAAAACGGAGAAAAGCTGGCCGCGATCTTCAACAGAAAGCCATGGTGCGAGGCTTACTGCCTGTGGCCAGTAGGTCAGGGCAAAACGGCTTTGCGTTTTCTCAGCATGGCGGATGAGGTAATCCCAAAAAGAAACTACGTCATCTTCGGTCACGCCAGGGCTGCGGGAGGTCAGGCGTCGTTTCGACAGGGACGTTAACAGATCGCTGATGCGTTTTTCATCGAACTGCCAGTCAAATTTTTCCTGGTTGAAGTCATGGATGAATGCGTTGGCGAGGATCTTCCCCATTTCCACTTCGTTGAAGAGCTGTAACGTGACAGGCCAGCGGTCGTCTGAGCTCTGAGCACTGCGGCTAAACCGGGTAACAAGACCCGTCGCCTCTTTGCCGCCGCCAGGCGGGTTGATGTGGGTCAGAAAATCGAGCTGATTGCCGCCGAGGCGTGTTTCCAGCTTTCCGTTTTCACCCGCAGCCAGCGCGGAAATGAGATACGATTTGCCTGCCTGCGACAAGCCAAAGAAGCCGATTGTCATCGGTTTCGCTGCGGCCTGCGCCAATCTGCGTGCTTTGTTACGGCTGCGGCGCAAGTTCATGGTCAGGCGATCGGCTTCAGTGTTCAGGCGCGGCGCGTCCTGACGAACGCTTGCGATCCAGTCAATGGCCCGGCCTGCACCTTGTTCGACGCCATTCCAGCCCTGGATAATGGTGTTGGGATGAATAGTGCTCATTAGCTTTTAATACTCCCGCTATCCAGCCAGTAATGGGTTTCACTCAGCCCATTACCGACCATTGTGTTCAACTGGAATGCAACATCTCTACGACCATAACCGCGCTGTGCGTTTTTCATTTCCATCGAGCCAATCTGGAAGCGCTCCGGACTGACCGGTTCTTCGCTACTACGTCCACGTCCCTGTTCTGCGGTTAAACCGATGCTTATTACAGCATCACCCGACAGCTCGCTTGCCAGGTTCGCACTGGTAATTTTTAGGGTGTAAAGTGCGGTCGATGGCCAGCGTTCGTTATCAAGCTGGCGGAAACCGATACGCACTTCCCCCCGTGCTTCAAAGCCTTTCCCTTCCGGTAACTGGAAATCAGCGGAGTCCAAATCAACGTCGCGATAGGCGACATTGCTGTCTTTAATCACATTGTTTCCATCAAGCATCCCGACATAGCGGATGGTTGAATAAGGCTTAAAGTTCGCAGTGCGGAAGAAGAAGTTGTTGAGCCTGGATTTCTCCGCTAACAGGCACAGCATCGCCCCCACAACGGCTGTCGATTTCGGATCGTCAATGCATCCTTTTTTGTTAAACGGATACCAGCCACCGGTTTCATAACCGTGGAGTGGCAGCACGCGAGAAGGGGGAACAGGTTGAAGCTGGCGAATGAGCGCTTGAATTCCCGGCAGGCGGGATGGACGACCGGTTAAAAGTAATACATCGCAGTTGTAATGCCAAAGCACTTCGCACAACGCGCGCAGGCTGTGGCAAATGTTCATTCGCCCGCTGCGAGGGTCGATAAATTCATTGTGCAGACGCGCAAGATCCAACTCCAGCGGTACATCCAGAATGGAGAACGGTACTTCGCTCGCAAGCTGTCCGGAACGGGCAACGTCGTTGACGTAATCCTGTACTTTCTCGGTTGGAAGATTATCGGCAAGTAGCTCACGGAAGGTGTAATTCAGTATCTCCCGCCCATTTTCCGGGGAGTACTCTTCATAGCGATGCAAAATAGATAACGCCAGAGGCGCGAAGATCTGCAATGTAAGCTGCTGACGTAATACCTGTTTTCCGGCTTCGATCGATTCACTACCGAACAGTTGTGACATCATTGATTCGGCTGCAAGATCGCTGTGGCCGACTTTGGTCATGGCCGCTTTTACTGCTGGCTGGAGGAAAAGCCGTATAACATCCAGCAGTATGTCGTCGCCTGCTACCTTAAACCCTTCACGGAAAAGCTGTTTCGGGGTAATCCGGACGTTAATGCCCTGGCCCTCATCCAGCGTGTAGCGAGAAATGACGAGGTCGGTCGTTCCTCCGCCAATGTCAATCGACGCGATTTTTAATGAGCGTGTATCGCTGGTGTCTTTTTGAGTATCGGGACGGCGAGTAGCTGCAAAAAATTCGTCCGTGCGACCGCCAAAGTAGTTCTGCGTTTCGTTATAGAGATATACCAACTGCCCACAGGTGGCTTCGTCCCACTTCACGTGTACGCCTGGATGGGCGTATTTCAAGCACCGCGGGTCATCGCCTTCATAATCCATCTCTTCCCAGCCGAGCGCTTTCCAGACCATGCGGATAGCGTCATGCATGCTCTCCTCAAAGATAGCGCGCTCAGGCTTTGGCATCGCCGGAGGGACAGTCATAATGACATTTCGTAAACGGCGCGGTGTGCTGGCGTGGTTCATCTTCAGCCGCTGTGAAGGGCTGTTGATTTGCATGAGAGCCTGGCTTAATACCTCTGACAACATCATCGTCATCAGCGAGCTACGACTGTATACCGGCGTGAAGACAGGCATACGGTCTTCTTCATTTTTCAGGCGAATGAGCAATTTCCCCTGATCGTTGACCATATACAGCAGCGGTGCTGCAGTGGCTAACGGCTCTCTGTCACTTTTCACGAAGGCCTGGCTAAAGCGCCATCCCGGTGAATAGGGTTGATCGTCCCAGAGGTAGCGTTTAGGGCTGGAGATCCCTGTTGAGCCCTCGGTACCCAGGCGTTGAGCCGCCATTCTGAAGGCTTCTCCGCCGACGCGTCCAATGGTTGGCCATGTGAAGGCATCGCTGCGCCCGCTTTTTAGCGAGAAATCCTGCTTGCCGAATTCGGCCTGGGCAAACTCGAGACGGCTGTCAAAAGGCTCGTTATAAACAAATTGCGGTTGGCTCAAATCTCGGAGCTGAAGCTGATAAAGTTGAGAAAGCCCTTTATTGTCGTCACGATGTTCTTCGATCAGGATGCCGCAGCTACGTGAGTTACCAATGTCCAGCACGAGGTCTACAGGTATCGCTGAGTCCCGGATTTTTACGTCGTTGACCTGTACTTCAGGAACGACAATCGTCGTCGCCAGGACATGCAGCAGGTTAAGATAATGCGCCTGATGTTCCTTCTGCAGTAGTTGTTCATCAATGTCATCAATATGTTGGCGTAATACTTCGCGAGCCTGAGTACTGAAAATTTCCCGTAGCCATTCATTCACCCATGGCAGTGAGAGAAACTCCCCCATCTCGTGAGGATGGCGTGCCAGAGCAAATCCCGCCCCTGAACGGATATCATCCTCGCCCGGTGCGAGATACTGCGTATTCTCGCGATCCGGGAAAATTTTGGTATCAAAAATCAGAGTAGCGCGCCAGGTATTGCCCTTTTCATCCGGCTCAGGCAGCTCATGGAACTGGACGCGTGACCAGTTATACGGCCCGTGAGCAAAGGCTCGTGGCGGGTTGAAGCGGAAAAATGGCAGCGGTAACCAGAGGCCGCGATAGAGGCGTAGCGACTCTTCGGTCGTCAATGTGTAGTCGGAGTCTGCGTAGCGAGGAGGTTCGCTGTCAGGCTGAGGGATCTGCAGCTTATCTTCCCTCTCATTATAGATAAGCCGCATAATAGCCTCGTCGCCCTGTTGACGAAGAAATTCCCCATATTCTTTACGCGTTGGCAGGGTAAAGGCGAAATCAAGGAACTGGATCCCGCTGTCGCGAATAAGTTTGACCTGTTTTTTAAAATCAGTGAGTTCAGCGAGCATTTACTGACTTGCCTCCTGCTTCATCGAAATAGGGAAAAGTGTTTTGGCGTCGTAACGGCCTTTGCAATCCGCAATGTTTTGCGCGCCGGGAGCACACAGAATTTCTGGCATTTGGTAGCGTGAGCCATCGGAGCACAGTGCTTCTCCCTGATTGTTAATGGCGATATGACCTGACTGAATAGCCGCGTTGACCGCGCCACGACAGGTCACACCGTCGCCACGGATCATCTGTACTTCGCCCTTACCGTCATTGATTTGGTAACTCAGACTAAGGGGCTTTCCTGTGCGTTGGTCCTGAATACCAGCCCCTGCGTGCCAGTTCCCGTCCAGAAAACGGGTGTTTCCTTGGGCCAGTGAAGATGCGGGCAGGGTCAACGGGACTTTAGCGCCAGTTGAGGTATTGGCCGATGGCTCTTCGAGAGCAGGTGCTGTTCCGCCGGGATGAGGGCTATTCGTGGCTGACGCAGGATCCACAGCAGATGCCGTTGCTGCTGCGCTTTGTGACGGCGTTTGTAATGCTGATTGCTCTTGTGACGTTGTGAGTGAAGTGCCCGTGGTGCTTAAAATCTCACTGCCCGTTGTCGAATGCAGGTTCGCCTTAGACGTTGTTGTGCTGATGATGGCCCTTGACGACGGCGCAAGAGATTCGGCTGTTGGAAGGTGGGGCGCGGGCAAAGCGGGTACGGAAGATGAAATACCAGGTATCGTTATGCCTGGCATGCAACCCCGTAAGAACAGTAGTGCTAAAAAGAGTAACAGAAGTAGCGGCAGTAGCCAACGCAACCATGCGGGTAAGAGCAACCGCCAGCGTCCTTTGGCGGGCCTTTGATGCGTGAAAGTGCGTTCTGGTATCACCGGTTCAATACTGGCTGATTGCGGAGGCAAGGCTGTAGATATTGGACGCAAACAGTCTAACGGCTCGATGCGGGCCTGGTTAGTGGCGTTCACAAATCCCCAAAAACTGATGACTGGCTTTCCACCTACCAGCCACACGTGCTGCTGATCGGGGAATTGCATCGCTTTTTCAAGTAATTTCCCAAAGAGCCGGCGTTCCGGCTGCTGGCTTTGGGCAAATTCATTACTTATCTGGCGAAACGCTGCATGGGTGGTTTCGAGTTGCGCGAGCGCGGCCTGGCGCTCAGCTTCCGTTGCGGCCGTCCATGGAATAACGTCACCGGCCAGCGGGGCATACCAGTCGATTCGATCGCCATGCTCGCTGATTTGCGGGATGGCTAAAGTGTCAGCAACCGCCGTTTGTTTTCTAAGTCGTAGGGTTTCACGCAGCTGTAATGCGGAAATATATACTGCCTGTCCATTCTCACCCATCGACTGATATTTATCGAGCTTGTCACTGCATAGAAAAATTTCTTTCACGCTGCATGCCTTTGCTGTTAAACGAACAAGTGAAAGCAAGTTCCACTGTGGAAAAGGACGCCGCAAATACGCCGGGTAATCTGCGTCAATTGTTTATGGCAACAAAATATTGAGTATTATCGGCAAATGGCCGAAAACGTTTAGACCTAAACTAAACTTATTATTGGGACGTGCGCATATCCGATTGCCGCAAAAAAAGTTTCGCTGTGAAACTATATTTCTGGCAATGTATTCATTTTCTCTAATGTGTTAATCACAACCCTGCGGTATATATTCCTTCACGGCGTTGTTCATCATCTTATTAAACTCCTGCGTATTATTGACAGCAAATACCTTTCCACCTGTATTGCTGGCAATACAGTTTCCGGCGCCGGTATTCATGATATCGACAACATTGACCTGTAATCGGGGCTTACGTTTTTTTAGCTCAAGCGCGACATCGCAAGGCGAGCCTCCGCATGTCTCTTCCCCGTCCGTCACCAGTAGAATTATGGCATCACGGTCAACGCCATTAACTCGTTTCCCCGCCTCTTCTAACGCCTCTGCCAGAGCGGTTTTACCCACCGGCTGGATTTTATCAATTAACTTTTTTAGCTCAGCGCGTTGTTCCGGCAGGAAAGCCGGAGTTGCGTTCACCTGGTGGCAATTAGCTGCGGCAATAAGGCTAATGTCCATGTCATTTGGCACGTCATCGATAATGTGTTTAGCGGATTGATGTGCGAGCGTAATGCGACGAGGTTCACGATCGATACCGGGTACAGGTTTATCCTGCATCCACCGCATTATCTCTTCTGGTGTGGCATCCATGCTCATGGCCATAGAGCCAGAAGCATCAAAAATAATAACCATTTCAGGTGCCTGCTGTTTTGTCCGCTGTGCCGGGCAGAGCATTTTGACCTGATGCTCAGGGGCTGGCTGGACGGGAGAAACGGCAGGAGTGGCTACTTTGACAGTCGGCCAGCAGCCGCGCAGGAGAACAAGAGCCAGAAGCAGAGCCAGTGCTAAAAGCCCCAGCCATAACCACCCACGCTTTTTAGCCAGCGGTTCTGCCGGCAACTTAGTTTCAGGCATGATGTCCCAGCCTGTAATCACAGGCTGACCGTCAACGATCCATATTCTTTCTGGTGAGGGCTGTCTGGCTATTTTTGCCAGTAACTGCAGTGTTTCGGGAGAAGTCTGCGCGCTAGTCGAGAGTGTTTGATGAAGTTGAGTGAGTGCCGCCAGCTTTTGTGAGAGGAGTATGGCGATTTTGTCTCGCTCAACGACGTTTAAAGCGTTAAAGCGTTGGGGTTTACCATTTATTTCGCTATACCATTCAACCGCACCATCTTCAGCCTGCTGAGGGCGGGCAAAAAGATTGAGATAAGTTTTAGAAAGGTGTCGGTCAATAAGATTATTTAAGGCAGAAAACGTTGAAATATATTCTTGTAAGCAATGTTCGCTTTCAACAGTCCTTGTGATTCTAATCATTGCCTTTAATGAGCCAGGTATGCAAAAGAAAATAGCTTAGAGCTAAATATAAAGAATGACAATCTCTAATGCTAATCTTGTTCTTAAAATTAAAAAACTACCAGTTTTAAGAGGTAAGATGCCTTGAGTAAAAGTAAACGTCGGACGGGGGAAAAGGTTCAGGAAAAAGTATCATTTAAGTTTTACTTTAATACTACTTCACCTAATGACCAGGTTTAATCATTGCCAACACGCGCGTGGCAGGCAAATCATCTGCGCTTGACCCACGACAAAGCAGCCCTCCACGCTCTCCACCATAATCGCGCCTGTTTCCCCTCTCACTGGTGCTACCCATGGCGTATCAACTGAACCTGAACTGGCCGGAATTTCTTGAGAAATACTGGCAAAAACAACCCGTAGTGCTGAAAAATGCCTTCCCGAATTTTGTCGACCCGATTACTCCGGACGAGCTGGCCGGGCTGGCGATGGAGCCGGAAGTCGATAGCCGTCTGGTGAGCCATTTCAACGGCAAATGGCAGGCCAGCAATGGTCCGTTTGAGCACTTTGACGATCTGGGTGAAACCGGCTGGTCGCTGCTGGCGCAGGCGGTGAACCACTGGCATATGCCCGCCGCGGAGCTGGTGCGTCCGTTCCGCGTCCTGCCGGACTGGCGTCTGGACGACCTGATGATCTCCTTCTCCGTGCCGGGCGGCGGCGTGGGTCCGCATATCGATCAGTACGACGTGTTCATCATTCAGGGGATGGGCAGCCGCCGCTGGCGCGTGGGCGACAAGCTGCCGATGCGTCAGTTCTGCCCGCATCCTGCGCTGCTGCATGTCGATCCGTTCGAGCCGATCATCGACGAAGATCTGGCCCCGGGCGATATCCTCTACATCCCGCCTGGATTCCCGCACGACGGCTTTACCCATGAGACGGCGCTCAACTACTCCGTCGGCTTCCGCGGGCCGAACGGTCGCGATCTGATCAGCAGCTTCGCCGATTACGCGCTGGAAAACGATCTGGGCGGCGAGCACTACAGCGATCCGGATCTGAGCTGTCGCGAACACCCGGGCCGCGTGGAGCAGTACGAGCTCGATCGCATTCGCCAGATGATGTTCGACATGATTAGCAAGCCGGATGATTTCACAAAATGGTTCGGCAGCTTTGTCTCCACGCCGCGCCACGAGCTGGATATCGCCGCCGCCGAGCCGCCGTACGCGCCGGAAGAGGTGCTGGACGCGCTGCAGGGCGGCGAAACGCTGTCTCGCCTGAGCGGCCTGCGCGTGCTGAACGTCAACGGCAGCTTCTTTATCAACAGCGAACAGCTGGAGACGGTAGACGCGAAAGCGGCGGATGCGCTGTGCCGCTACACTGAACTCGGCCAGGCCGAGCTGGGCGATGCGCTGAAAAACCCGGCGTTTGTTGAAGAGCTCACCGGGCTGATTAACCAGGGATACTGGTACTTCGACGAATAACCTACCTGTTGCCCGGTGGCGCTGCGCTTACCGGGCCTACAACGGCGGTTTTCTCCCTCTCCCTTTGGGAGAGGGGCTGGGTGAGGGCATCAGGCCGCACTACTCCTCCATTGCAATCACAATCGCTTCACCCATCTTCTTCAGCGCCTCGCGATTCTTCTCCGTCGGCGGCAGCGCCACGTTGATCCGCAGGCAGTTGCGGTACTTCCCGGAGGCGGAAAACAGCGACCCGGCCGCGGCCTGGATCTTCAGCCGACACAGCTGCTTGCTGACGCACACCATGTCGACCTTTTCCGGCAGCTCAATCCACAGCAGGAAGCTGCCCTGCGGGCGCGTGACGCAAATCTCCGCCGGAAAATACTGCCGCACCCAGCAGGTGTAGGTTTCCATATTCTGCTGATAAATCTGACGCATACGGCGCACGTGGCGATGGTAATGGCCGTCGCGAATAAACGCCGCCACCGCCATCTGCGTGCCCGGCACGTTAAACCCGCCCGCGGCGTATTTCATGTGCATTACCCGGTCGTAATAGCGCCCCGGCACAATCCAGCCGACGCGCAGGCCCGGCGCCACGGTTTTGGTAAACGAGCTGCAGAGGATCACGCGGCCGTCGATATCCATCGAATGAATGGTGCGCGGGCGCGGGTACTCCGCCGCCAGCTCGCCGTAAATGTCATCTTCCACGATCACGATATCGTGCCGCTGGGCCAGGGCTAAAACCTGCTTTTTCCGCGCTTCCGGCATGATAAACCCGAGCGGGTTATTGCAGTTGGGCACCAGAATCACGGCCTTGATCGGCCACTGCTCCAGCGCCAGCTCTAACGCCTCTATGCTGATCCCGGTCTCGGGATCGGTAGGAATTTCAATCGCCTTGATGTCAAACCCGCGCAGCATCTGCATGGTGCCGTGAAACGACGGCGACTCCACCGCCACGATATCCCCCGGCTTGCACACCGAGAGCAGGGCAATCGACAGCGCGCCGTGGCAGCCGTTGGTGATGACAATCTCGTTCGCCGCTACGGTGGAGCCGCCGTCCAGCATCAGGCGGGCGATCTGCTCGCGCAGCTCCAGGCGGCCGTCGAGCACGTCATAGCTCAGCATCTCGGCAGGATTATGCTGCGCGATGCGGCTCATCTCGCGCCACAGGGGCTTCAGGCTCGGCTGGTTAATATCCGGCGAGCCGCCGCCGAAGGAGATCATCTCTTTGTCGGCGCGGGCGTCCAGCAGCATCATCACCTCATCCCACTGGGTGACGTCCACGGGGCGCTGCACCGGGCGCGTCATGGCCGGAACCGGCGGCTGGGCCTTGCGCTGCGAGACAAAATAGCCGGAGCGCGGCTGAGGGGTGATCAGCTGGAGATTTTCGAGGATCTGATAGGCCTGCTGTATGGTGCTGATGCTCACGCCGTGCTCCTGGCTCAGCGTGCGTACCGACGGCAGACGTTCGCCGCTGCGATACAGCCCTTGTTCAATGCGTTCTGCCAGAAGGTTGGCGAGATGTTGATAACGCGTCATGCTGTATCCTTTGTTTTCACCATACAGATTGTAAAACCAGTACAGATTGCCGTAAAAATTGGCATGCAGATACTGTTTTAGCGGATCTGTATGTTAAACAAAAGGTGTTTTTGAGTCTGTATTGCACAGGCCGATTTCCAGGATGATAACCCCACTGGTACAGTGAGGAGAGCATCATGGAATTCTATGAGAATCGTTCAAAACGTCCGTTTATTGTCTTCGTCTGGATCGGCAAAACGATCTGCAACTGGTATCGCATCAACCGTACCCGCCGCATCCTGAGCCAGATGAGCGACGAGCAGCTCAAGGATGTGGGGTTGTCGCGGAATGATGTGTGAGACACGTCATCGCCGGGTGGCGGCTGCGCCTTACCCGGCCTACTCGATCCCGTAGGCCCGGTAAGCGTAGCGCCACCGGGCGATTTTCAGCTCAACAGCGCAAGCGTCTGCCGCTTCGGTCTTTCCAGCAAATCCACCGCCTCCTGATACGACCGCACGTTGTTATAGCCCATCACCAGCCCGTAGCGCTTCCCGGACCCGCGATACCACTCCGAAAGCGCATTCACCTGCAGCTGCTGTTCCTGCCAGCAGCGCGCCACTTCCCGGTCACCGCTTCCTCTGGTCAGGAACGCCACAACATGCATCCCGCCGTCGTTTTGCTCGGTGAAAAACAGATCGCCATACACCTCGCGCAGGGCGGCAATCATCCAGTCGCGGCGGGTCTGATACAGCGCGCGCATCTTTTTCAAATGACGGAAAAAATGCCCTTCGTTGAGAAACGCGGTGAGGATCTTTTGCGTCAGCACCGGCTGGCCGCTGGTGGTAATGTCCGCGCAGTCGGTAAAGGCCCCGACGGTGCTGGCGGGCATCACCACGTAGCCCATGCGCAGCGACGGCATGATGGTTTTACTGAAGGTGCCCATGAAAATTACCCGGTCGTGCTGGTCGAGGCTTTTCAGCGACGGCAGCACCTTGCGGGTGTAGTGAAACTCACCGTCGTAATCGTCTTCGATGATCCACGCCTCGTTCTGGCTGGCCCAGTCGAGCAGCTGCTGCTTGCGCGGCAGCGATAGCGTGACCGCCAGCGGGCTCTGGTGCGACGGGGTGACGATGGCAAAACGGGCGTCGCGATGGTGACGGAGCAGGTAGTCCGTATCGATGCCGCAGCGGTCGACCGGCACCGTGTGCAGGCGCGGCACGATCCGCTTGAGCAGCTGCTGGCCCATAAAGTAGCCCGGATCCTCAAACACCACCTTGTCGCTGCGGCTGGCGAGGGTGTCGAGGATCAGCCGCAGGCTGCCGCTGTAGCCGCTGGTGATCAGCACCTGTTCGGCGCTGCAGGACAGCCCGCGTGAAATATTAAGATAGCTGGCGATGGCCTGGCGCAGCGGATACCAGCCCAGAACGGGCGGATTGAGCATCTCCTCCTGACGCATGGCGCGCGTCGCCTGTCCCGCCAGCAGCAGCCATTTTTTATACGGAAAGCTGTCAAGGGCCGGGATGCCGGGGCGCAGAAACCCGGCCCGCTCGCGCTGGCTGATGAGCGATGCCGGAAGCGCGCCGGTGGGCTGTTCCGCAGGGGCACTCTTATCCGGCAACAGCAGATCCGGGTTGACCCGCGTGCCGCGCGCGCCCTGGCTCACCAGATACCCTTCGCCCGTCAGAATGGCATACGCCGTTTCGACCGTTTTACGCGCCACCTTCAGCTCTTCCGCAAGCACGCGGATAGCAGGCACCTTATCGCCCGGCTTCAGCACGCCGCGCGTGATGTTGTCGCGATAGCGGGAATAAATCTCGTGATAGCCCGGCTTCATGTCCTACCTCGTTTCACGCTTTTTGTATCTTTTTACTATGTCATGAACGGCGTAGATTTACCGCATCGCATGACACATGCCGCACAAAAAGAGGAAAGACAATGAGCACTCGCGTTAACCACCATAAAGTTACACCTGCCCTCGCCAACGCCCTGTCCGCCCTGAGCATGGAAGTGGCAAAAACCTCCATCGACCCGGCGCTGAAGCACCTGATCGACATTCGCGTGTCGCAGCTGAACGGCTGTACCTTCTGTCTGGATATGCACTCGAAAGAGGCCAAAATCGCCGGCGAGCGCGAGCTGCGCCTGTACCATCTGGCGGCCTGGCGCGAGTCCCCGCTGTTCAGCGCCCGCGAGAAAGCCGCGCTGGCCTTCACCGAAGCGCTGACCCAGATTGGTGTTCACGGCGTGAGCGACGCGCTGTACCGCAGCGTGGCGGAGCACTTCTCGGACGTGGAGATTTCAGAGTTGAACTTCGCCATCGTGGCGATCAACGCCTGGAACCGTCTGGGGATCACCTCCCGCATGGCGCCGGGCTCGCTGGACGCGGCTTACGGGCTGAACAAGGCTAACCTGGAATAATCCCGCGCTCGCGGATCGTTGCCACCAGCGCCCGCAGGCCTGGCGGAACGTGGCGATGGCCGGGGTAGTACAGGCGCAGTCCGGCAAAGGGCTGCGCCCAGTCGTTTAAGACGCTCACCAGTTCTCCACGCTCCAGCTCTTCCCGGATATACAGTTCCGGCAAAAATCCCACCCCTAATCCCGCTTTTACTGCCCGGATCGAGGCAAAAAGATCGGACGTCGCAAAGCGCGGCGGCACGGCAAGGGCGTACGTTTCTCCCCGACGTGCCAGCTCCCAGCGGTAGATCCCGCCGTGGGCCATGCGCATGCCGATCCCCTGATGCGAAAGCAGATCGTCCGGCGTCTGCGGAATGCCGTGACGGGCAAAATAGTCCGGCGTGGCGGTAACCAGCTGGCGGATCTCCCCGGTCAGCGGCACGGCGATCATGTCCTGCGGCACGGACTCTTCAAGGCGGATCCCCGCGTCGTAGCCTTCCGCGACGATGTCGATCATTCGCGCTTCGCTGACGGTCTCTACGCGCATCTTCGGGTAGCGGATCATAAAGTCGATCAGCAGCTGGTCCAGAAACAGGGTGCCGATATGGTTCGGCACGTTCAGACGCAGCGTGCCGGCGGGTTCCCCGGTGTCGCTGTGGATCTCCTCGCTGGCGAGACGGATCTCCTGCAGGGCCGGGCCGATACGCGCCACGTAGCGCTGTCCGGCGTCGGTGAGCGCCACGCTGCGGGTGGTGCGGTTAAAGAGGCGGGTATCAAGGCGGCTCTCCAGCCCGGCGATGGCGTTGCTTACCGCCGTGGCGGACATGCCCAGCTCCTGCGCGGCGGCGCGAAAGCTGCCGCGTCGCACGACTGCCATCACCACTTCCAGCTCTGTCAGACCTGAACGATGCATAGATTATCCTGAAAATCGAAACAACCCTTGCAGCATAGCGTGGATTATCGGAATGGAGAAGCCGTGACAGACTGTGCTCACACAGCCTGAGGAGGTTTATATGCACACCATCGAACAGATCTTTATTAACGGCGAATTTGTTACCCCGCACGGCAACGAGTGGTTTGATTTGTACAACCCGGCGACGGCGCAGGTCATCGGCCAGGTTCGTCTGGCGGATGAGATTGACGCGGAGCTCGCCGTTGCGGCGGCGAAAGCGGCGTTCCCGGCGTGGTCGCAGACCACTAAACAGGAACGCCTCGCGGCGCTAAAACGTATGCACGCCGCCGTGGCCGCCCGTCACGACGATCTGCTGGAAGCGGTCATTGAAGAGTACGGCGCGCCTGCTTCGCGCTCTGCGTGGATGGCCAGCTATCCGGCGGAGGTGATTGCTCAGGCCATTGAGGCGCTGGAGGCGTTTGAATTTATCACCCCCGCAGGCGCAGCGACGGTGCAGATGACGCCGCTTGGCGTGGCCGGGCTAATCACGCCGTGGAACAGCGACGCGGGGTTTATCTGCGGCAAGCTGGCGGCCGCGCTGGCTGCGGGCTGTACGGCCGTCATCAAGCCGAGCGAAATGAGCGCCCTGCAAACCCGGATTGTCACCGAAGCGCTGCGCGATGCCGCGCTGCCGGCGGGCGTGTTTAACATCGTCACCGGACGCGGCGAAACCGTCGGTGAAACCATCAGCCGTCATCCCGACGTGGCAAAAGTCTCGTTTACCGGCTCGACGAATACCGGCAAGGCGATCCTGCGCAACGCGGCGGAGAGCTTTAAGCGCGTTACCCTGGAGTTAGGCGGTAAATCGCCGACGATCCTGCTGGATGATGTGGATCTGGCGCAGGCGATCCCGCTGGTGATTCAGGCCGGATTTATGAACAGCGGGCAGGCGTGCGTGGCCGGAACGCGCATTCTGGTGCCGCAGGCGCGCAAGGCGGAGATCGAAGCCGCATTGGCGCAGGCCGTGGCGGCGGTGAAATCGGGCGATCCGCGCGATAGCGCGACGGACGTCGGCCCGATGGTCAGCGAAAAGCAGTGGCAGCGGGTACAGGGCTATATCCGTAAAGGAATCGAAGAGGGCGCGCGCCTGCTGGCGGGTGGTGAAGGGAGAGCAGACGGCACGCGAGACGGCTGGTTTGTGCGCCCTACGCTGTTTGCCGACGTGAACAACCAGATGACGGTCGCCCGTGATGAGATTTTCGGCCCGGTGCTGTGCGTGATCCCTTATCGTGACGAGGGGGAGGCGATCGCCATTGCCAATGATACCGACTACGGCCTGAGCGCGATGGTGCTGGGCGGCGATGTGAACCGCGCGCGACGCGTGGCGCAGCAGATTGTTTCCGGTCGCGTGCTGGTGAATACCCTTGCCCATGAGCCGAAGGCGCCGTTTGGCGGGTTTAAGCACTCCGGCGTGGGGCGCGAGATGGGCGAGTGGGGGATCCGGGCGTTTATGGAGCCCAGGTCGATTCTAAGCTAAAACCTGCCCGGTGGCGCTGCGCTTACCGGGCCTACATCATCCCACAGGCCGGATAAGCGCAGCGCCATCCGGCACAACACTTCGCTCTTTGCCGAAGCATCGTTCCTCTCTACCCTGCATTATCTCCCCAACATCACTACGGAGAGACCATCATGATTGCAGTCATTTTCGAAGCCAAAGCCGCGCCCGCCCATCAGGCGCGCTATCTTCAGCTCGCTGCCGAACTCAAACCTCTGCTGGCGGACATCGACGGCTTCATTGATATCGAACGTTTTCAGAGCCTGACGACCGACGGCAAAATCCTGTCGCTTTCCTGGTGGCGCGACGAAGAGGCCGTCCGCCGCTGGAAGCAGAACGTCTTCCATCAGGCGGCGCAGGCCGAAGGGCGGGAGTCGATTTTCGCGTACTACCGTATCCGGGTGGCGCAGCTGGTGCGGGAGTACAGTTCCGAAACCGGAGGGCACGCGGATGTATGACGTTGACCTCATTCTGCTGACGGATGATGATAAGCTGGCCGCAGAGATAACCGAACCCTGGGCGACCCATGTTAAAAACGAGCCTACCTCCTGAGAACGGCGCGGTGCTGGAACAGGCCATTGCCGCGGTGGCTGCCGCAATGGCCGATCCGTCGCGCGTAAAAATGCTGTGCGCGCTGATGGACGGGCGGGCGTGGACCGCCACCGAGCTGAGCGCGGCGGCAGACGTTGCGCCGTCGACCGCCAGCGGCCATCTCGCCCGGCTGGTGGAAGGGCAATTGGTTACCTGCCTGTCTCAGGGGCGGCACCGCTATTATCGTCTGGCTGGGCACGACGTGGCGGCGCTGGTCGAGCATATGATGGGGCTCTCCTGGAGCCGCATCACCCCGCCGGAAACAACCGCGCCGAAAGCCATGCGCGAGGCCCGAACCTGCTACGACCATCTTGCCGGAAGGGTTGCGGTGCAAATCTACGATTTTATGCAGGCGGAAGGCTGGCTGGAGGCAGACGGTTCAGCGCTCACGCCGTATGGCCGCGAGCAGTTCCTGACGCTCGGCGTTTCGTTAAGCGCTCACCCGCGCCGAAAAGCCTGCTGCGCCTGTCTGGACTGGAGCGAGCGGCGGTTTCATCTGGGCGGTGAGGCGGGCGCGGCGCTGCTCATTTATCTGGAAAGCAAAGGGTGGATCCAGCGGGTGGTGGGATACAGGGAGGTGGTGGTGACGGCTTCAGGTAGGGCTGCTGTTAAGAGACTTTTTAGCCGCTAAACTCCGCTGCGGGCTGGTGCCCTCACCCCGACCCTCTCCCACGGGGAGAGGGAGACATCGTTTTCGCAATTCCTGCTCTTTCGCCTCTCGTTTCTTGATACTTACCATGATAACTATTATCGTTACCGCGTGTGACGAGAGGTTTCCCCATGAGCGAAGAAGAACTGTTTAGCCGCAGGCCGATGGGCATGCGGATGGCGATGATCGTGCGCCAGTGGCGTGCGGTAATCGACGACGCCATTCTCGATACCGGGTTAACCCAGTCGAGCTGGACGGTGATGATGCAGCTTCATCAGCTCGGGGATAACGTCTCCGTGAGTGAGCTGGCGGAGGTGCAGGGCATTGAACTGCCGCCGCTGATGCGCACCCTGACACAGCTGGAAAAGCAGGGTTACCTGCTGCGCTCCGTATCGCCTTATGACAAGCGCATCCGGCTTCTGACGCTGACGCCTGAGGGAAAAGCCATATTAAAAAGGCTCACTCAGGTGATTGAGACCTATCAGGCGCGCGTATCGCAAAACATCGCGCCGGAACATATCGACATTTTCAGCGCCACCCTGAATCAATTCGCCTGCAATTTGCGGACAATCCGCGAAGAAGATAACAAGACCGAAAAATAATGACCCCTGAACAAAAGTTTGCCCGCTGGGTAAGGGTGAGTATTGCCTCTTTCCTGCTGATGTTTGTCTACTTTATCGTCGCGGATATCTGGATCCCGCTGACGCCGGACTCCACCGTGATGCGCGTGGTGACGCCGGTTTCTCCGCGCGTCTCCGGCTACGTGGCGGCGGTACATGTCCACAACAACAGCCAGGTGAAAAAAGGCGATCTGCTGTTTGAGCTCGACGACACGCCGTTTCGCAATAAAGTGGAAGCGGCGCAAATCGCGCTTGAGCAGGCACGCCTTTCCAACGAACAGCTGGATGCGCAGATCGCTGCCGCGCAGGCCAGCCTGAAAACCGCCGTGTTGACCGCGCGTAACGATAAAGTGACCTTCGATCGCTACCAGAAGCTGAGCACCCTGCAGAACGTCTCGCAGGCGGATCTGGATAAGGTTCGTACCACCTGGCAGAGCAGCGAGCAGTCCGTCAGCTCCATCCAGGCCAATATCCATAACCTGCGTATTCAGCGCGGCGAGCGGGACGAGCATCGCAACGTGACGCTGCAAAAATACCGTAACGCGCTGGATGACGCGGAGCTTAACCTCGGCTGGACGAAGGTCTACGCCCAGGCGGACGGTACGGTCAGTAACCTGCAGTTAAGTCCCGGTTTCTATGCCTCATCCGGCTCTGCCGCGCTGGCGCTGGTGAACAACCAGACCGATATCGTCGCCGATTTCCGCGAGAAGAGCCTGCGCCACACCCATCAGGGCACCGACGCCGCCGTGGTGTTCGACGCCTTCCCGGGGCACGTTTTCCGCGCCCACGTGACCAGCAGCGACGCGGGGATACTGGCGGGTCAGGAGGCCGTGAACGGCCAGCTGTCCGAGCCGGAAACCTCCAACCGCTGGGTACGTGACGCTCAGCGGATGCGCATTCACGTGACGCTGGATGAAGCGCTGCCGAAGCATCTGCCGACCGGCGCGCGGGCGACCGTGCAGCTCTACAACAGCGAAGGGCCGTTTGCGCGCTTCTTCTCCGGGATGCAGATCCACCTGGTGAGCCTGCTGCACTATGTTTATTAGTTCGATGTCTATTAGCACCCTGGCGCGGGTATTTACCCCGCACGGCAACATCGTCTACACGGCAAACGACTTTCGCCAGACCCTGCGCATCGTCTTCGCCGGGATGATTGCGCTCAGCATCTCCAGCTTCTACAACACCAGCTACGGCGTATTTTTCGTGGTCTATCCGATCATGCTCCTGTCGCTGGTGCCGGTGTTTAACCGCCACGTGGCAAAGCAGTTTATCTTCAGCGCCGCGCTAAACTGCGTCGAAATGATCTTCATCATCGGCTATCTGTCGCAATGGCCGGTCATTATGACGCTGGTGGTGTTCGCCCTGTACGTGATGCGTTTTCGCTTTATGAGCAAGGGGCCGCTGTTCCTGTTTGGCTCAATGGGCGTGGTGTGCCAGAGCGTGATGCTCAACTTTATGAGCTACCCCACCACCAGCTGGCACACGCTGTTGTTTTCCAACATCGAAGCGAGCGTGATGGCGGTGTGTCTGAGCGCGCTGATGAACTATCTCCTGCCGGACGTGGAGCCCCGCAGGCCGCCGCCGCTGATTGAGAAAGACGATGCCCGCGTGCGCCACGAGTCGCTGCTCTCCGGCACCGTCGCGACGCTGATATTCGTGGTGTTTCAGATCAGCGACTTAAGCGATTCGCTTTCGGCGCTGATGGCGGGGATTTTAATTCTGTTCCCCATGCACTACCGCGGTTCGGTGATGAGCTCGATCTGGCGCGTGGTCGGCGTGGTGCTGGGCTGCCTCTACATTCTGGTGGTGCAGCTGATCCTCTACGATCACAGCAGCCATATGCTGTTGATGATGCCGCTGATCGGCCTCGGGCTGGCGTTTGGCGCGCGTCTGCACGTGATGGAAAAGGTGGGCGCGGGCGTGGGGTTTTCCAGCATCACCACCATCGGCATTATGTTCGGGCAGAACATGCACCCGGACACTGATCTCGTGTTCAGCGATCTCTACCGCATCACCTCCGTCACCTTTTCGCTGGTCGCAACGCTGACGATGGTCTTCCTGGTGCACCTTATCCTCAACCGCTTCGAGGCGACGCGCTACGTCATCGCGCCGCCCAAAGTAGATTAATGCCCCAGCACGGCAGGCAGCTGCGAGAGTAAAAACAGGATCAGGCCAATCGTCCCGCCGACCAGCGTGCCGTTGACGCGGATGAACTGCAGATCTTTACCGATATTGAGCTCAATCTGGCGGGACATGTCTTTAGCGTCCCAGCTTTTGACCGTGTCGCTGATGTGGCGAGTCAGAAACGCCGCGAAATCCGGCGCGAGGCGGTGCGCGGCCTGCTCCAGATGCTCGTTCAGCGACGCCCGCAGGCTGGCGTCATTAGACAGCGTTTCGCCAAACCACAGCCCGGCGTTGGCGATGCGCTGCTTCACCCGCGAATCCTCGCTTTGCATATCCGCTTTCAGCCACTGGCGCAGGTCGGCCCACATCTCTCCCAGATAGCGGTTAAACGCCTCATCGTTTTTCAGGTAGTGCTTGATGTTGTCGGCTTTCGCCGCCATTTCCGGATCGTTTTTCAGGTTGTCGATAAGCTTCAGCGTGGCGCGGTCGAACGCCTGGCGGATCTGGTGCGTGCGGTCGTGGCTGATATCGTCCAGCAGCGCGTTCACCGCGTTCGACACCATCTCCGCGCTTTGATCGCCCAGCCACTCGGTGGGCAGCACCATCGCCTTGCGCGGGTGTTCGGTCTTCAGCCAGTGGACAATCTGATCGGCAATAAAGTCCCGCGTGCTCTCCCGCTGAATCAGGGTAATCAGACGATTGATGATCGCGTCCAGCAGCACCTGGTGACGGTTGTTTTTGGTCATGCTCTCCAGCATCACGGCGCTGGTTTCGGTGAAATCGACCTTATCGATGGCCTTATGCACCGCCCGTTTCAGCAGGCGCTGAATGCGTCCGTCATCGGTCAGTTCGAGAAAACCGCTCATCACCTGCATCAAGTGCAGCCCGACGCGCTGGGCGTTGTCGGGCTTGCTGAACCAGGCGCCGATCATCTGGGCAGGTTCATAGCGGCGAATCAACGCGACCAGCGATTGTGTGTCGAGAAATTTCTCCTGCACAAACTGACCGAGATTGTCGCCGATCCGGTCTTTATTGCGCGGGATAATCGCCGTATGGCGCGAGATAAACGGAATGGGCACCCGACGGAACAGCGCAACCACGGCAAACCAGTCTGCCAGCGCGCCGACCATCGCCGCCTCGGCAATGGCCTTCACGCCGCGCACCCAGAAGGTCTGCGGCAGGAACAGGGTGGTGATAAACGCCGCGGCGGCAATCAGCAGCAGCGACAGCGCCAGCAGCTTGGCGCGTTTGAGTTCAGCTATTTTTTCCATGGGTTAAGGATAGAGGGAAGCGGGGGGAAAGTGCAAAGAAGGAGAAGGACCTCCGCGTTTCAGCTTCTGGAATGCGCCTTCAGATATTGAAATTGAACGATGTCGACCGGTTCAATTTACGAACGTTTTGTATATGCTTTTTTGTATATACAATAAGGGAAGGGTACACTATGCCAACGGAGTTTGAATGGGATACCAACAAAGCGAAAAGCAATCTCATTAAGCATGGGATTCGCTTTGAAGAAGCTGTTCTGGTGTTTGACGATCCTTACCATTTATCTTTGCAGGATCGTCATGAAAATGGAGAGTTCCGTTGGCAGACCATTGGCCTTGTACATGGTCTAATTGTCATTATGGTCGCACACACGGTACGTTTTGAAAGTGGTGACGAAGTCATTCGAATCATTAGCGCACGAAAGGCGGACCGTAAAGAGAGGAACCGTTATGAGCATGGTTAAATATAAACGCGGTAGTGCGCCTGAGATGAGTGCTCGCCGTGAGGCTGAGCTCAAAGCACTAGCCGAAAAATCGGAAGCAGAGATTGATTACAGCGATATCCCTGCCATGGGAGATGAACAGTGGTCAGGGGCGGTGCGAGGGAAGTTCTATCGGCCACTCAAAACTCAGGCGTCTGTACGTATCGACGCTGACGTGATGGAGTGGCTTAAACGGCCTGGAAAAGGTTACCAGACGAGGCTCAATGCCATTTTGCGTGAAGCTATGCTGCGCGATCAAAACAAAAAATAAGCAACGGGCGGCGTCAGGCTGCCCGCTATCTCAGCGTATATTTTCCAGTAGCCGCCACAGCACCCACCCGCCAAATCCCATCAGCACCACCCCCGCCGTGCGCTCTATCAGCCACAGCGAACGGCTGAGCTTCTTTTGCACCGACGATAGCCCCATCAGCGATACCAGCGCCAGATCCCACACCAGCACCACCACCACCATCCAGACGCCGCAGATCGATTGCTGAAGCAGCGTGACGTCCGGACCCAGCAAGGCCGTCATCAGCGCCAGATAGAACAGCGCGTTCTTCGGGTTTAGCAGCGCCGAACTGAGCCCCAGCAGGATCTGCTTTTGCCGTGAGGGAAAGCGCTGGTGGGTTTCATTCAGCGCCAGCGCCTGCTGGCGGCTGCGAATCAGATGCGAGCCGACCCACAGCAGGTACAGCGCCCCGCAAAGTTCGATAAGGGTAAACAGCCACGTAAACTGGCGCAGCGCGCTCCAGCCGATAATCACCAGAAGAATATAAAGCGCGTTGCCCGCGGCAATGCCGAGGCACAGTCCGGCGCTGCCGCGCAGCCGATAGCGCGCGGCGTAGCCCACCAGCAGGAAGAAATCCGGGCCCGGGCTTAACAGGGCAACAAAGTGCGCCAGCGCCAGGGCGAGAAAAGCGGAAGGGAAGAACAGTTCCATAGCGACCTCGGTTAACAATCCGAGGTCAGAGTACGGCGCTGCAGAACCTATTTATTGTCTGATATTGATCGGCCGGTGGCGTACTGGCGCGGCGTGGCGGCGGTATAGCTGACGAAGGTCTTATGAAAATGGCTCTGGTCGGCAAAGCCGCTCTGGTAGCCGATGTCGGCAATATCGTCCCCGGCACGCAGCCGCACCTTGGCGTACTCCACGCGGGAGATGTTGAGAAAACTGCCCGGCGTCAGGCCGGTGTCCTGCCTGAAGGTGCGGATCAGCGTCTCCTTGCGCAGCGAGAAGCGTTGGGCAAGCTCGTCGAGGGAAGGCGGGCAGGCGAGATCGGAAAGAAACGCCTGCTGAATCTGCTGGCTGGTTGCGCGAAGCGCGTCAGCGTTATCCGCGGCGCGGGGAAGGGAAGAAAGCAGCGTCTCCAGTGATGCCGGAGACAGGGCCTCGACAACGTCCAGGTAATGGGCAAAGAGGGTTGGGCTACGAATCACCTGTAGCGCCAGCGGAAGCCCGGTGTCGATATAGAGCATATGGTAGCTGCGCGGTTGCCCGGCGACGGGGTTGCAGCTGTGCGGCGCACCGGCCGGGATCGCGATGAGGTCCCCGGGATGAAGGATGTACTCTCTGTCATGACATACGCAGCAAGTCTGGCCCTCCACAATCGCGCCGATGGAGAGCTGAGGGTGACTGTGGCGTTTGTACGCCTGCGTGCTCTGCCAGGTGCTGCGCAGCTCAAGGCCTGAGGCGCGGTGAAAAGTCTGGCGGATATGTCGGGTATCGGTCATGGTCGCTCCTTCTGGAGGTTTTTTATACCACGTCAGCGAACCGTCCGGCAGCGCTTCATTAAGAACCTTCCGGATATACCCAACTTTACGTCCACAGCCAGTCATGTTGACTACCCTTAATACCCTAAGCGGTAAAACAAGGAGATTCGACATGGCTTATCAGACAGTAAATCCTGCCACTAACCAGCTCATCAAAGAATACCCCTCACATACCGACGCGGATATCGAAGCGGCGCTCAGCGCGGCCGATGCGCTTTATCATTCGGACTGGGCGAAAGGCGACATCAGCCAGCGCCTGCCGGTGCTTTATAAGCTTGCCGATCTGATCGACGAGCGCGTGGAGGATCTTGCGAAAATCGCCAGCCAGGAGATGGGTAAGCTCATCGAACAGAGCCGCGGCGAGGTGAAGCTGTGCGCGCAGATCGCCCGCTACTACGCCGACAACGCGCAGCGGTTCCTTGCCCCGGTGAAGTACGACTCTGAGCTCGGGGAAGCGTGGGTGGAGCATCACCCCATCGGCGTGCTGATGGCCGTTGAGCCGTGGAACTTCCCGTATTACCAGCTGATGCGCGTCCTGGCGCCGAACCTGGCGGCGGGTAACCCCGTCATCGCCAAGCATGCCAGCATCGTGCCGCACTGCGCCGAGACCTTTGCCCATCTGGTGCGCGAGGCGGGGGCACCGGAAGGGGCATGGACCAACTTGTTTATTTCGTCCGAGCAGGTGGCGAACATCATTGCCGACGATCGCGTGCAGGGCGCCGCATTAACCGGCTCCGAAAAGGCGGGCAGCGTGGTGGCGGCGCAGGCGGCGAAGCACATCAAGAAATCTACGCTGGAGCTGGGCGGTAATGACGTGTTCGTGGTCCTGGATGACGCAGACCTTGAGAAGGCCGTGAAAATTGGCGTTAACGCGCGGCTCAACAACGCCGGGCAGGTCTGTACCGCGGCGAAGCGCTTTATCCTGCATGAAAAGATTGCGGATGCCTTCCTGAGCAAATTCACCGAGGCCTTTAAGCAGGTGAAGATTGGCGATCCGCTGGACGAAAGCACCACGCTGGGGCCGCTGTCGTCTAAAGATGCGCTCGAAACGCTGACCAGACAGGTTAACGAGGCGGTGAAAAACGGCGCCACGCTGCACTATGGCGGCAAACCGGCGCAGCGCGACGGGAGTTTCTTCGAACCGACGATCCTGACGAATATCTCCCGCGATAACCCGGCGTATTTCGAAGAGTTCTTCGGCCCGGTGGCGCAGATGTACGTGGTGAAAAACGACGACGAGGCGGTCGCGCTGGCGAACGACTCCCACTACGGCCTGGGCGGGGCGGTATTCAGCCAGAATATCGAGCGCGCGAAGAAAATGGCGTCGCGGATTGAAACCGGGATGGTGTACATCAACTGGCTCACCGATACCGCGCCAGAGCTGCCGTTCGGTGGCGTGAAGCGCTCCGGCTACGGGCGCGAGCTGTCGGATCTGGGGATCAAAGAGTTTGTGAACCAGAAGCTGGTGGTGGTGCGTAAGTAAGAGGTCATAAAAAAACCTGCCAGCCGGCAGGTTTTTTTAAAGGGATTATTGCACTTCGATCTTGTCCCAGCCGCTTTTGAACATGCAGCTGTCAACTAACGTATCCCGTCGATATTCATTCGCGTCTTCAACCGTGTAGCTCGTGGAAATATCCTTTTTCTTGTTCTTTTTGTCCGTTTTTTCCGAGCTGGATCCGGTTACGACGTTATCCGGGGGCAGATCGATCAGCGCCTGCGCTTCGCATTCCGTGAGCTTTTTATTCATTTCCGCATCGCTGACGCCCGGTTTCACCCATTTGTACTGGACGCAGCCGGCGAGCATCAGCGTGAGGCTCAGAACGCAAAGCGCGGTCATGCGGTGTTTCATCAGAAGGTGACTCCACCGCCTACATATGCGCCGTCAATCAGCGTGTGGCCAGGACGACCGTCTTTGCCGTCCACGCTCACGTGGCGGTAGCCCACTTTCAGGGTCACTGGCGTAATTGGCGTCCAGCTTACGCCGCCGTTGGCTTCGACGTAGTTTTTCACGCTGTTGTTCAGGCCTTCTGGTGCGACATAGCCTTCACCGTACACGTGGATGCTGTCGGTCAGGGCAACGTTTACGCCGCCGCCAATCGGGAACGCCACGCCGTTATCGCCTTTTTTCGGGCCGAGGTAGATGGCTTTTGCGCCCGCGTTCAGCATCACCGGGCCAAGACCCAGGTTGTAGCCTGCGCCCACGCCGCCGGTCTGGGTACCGTCGTCGGTGTTTTTCAGCCAGTTACTTTCCAGATAAACACCGGATGAGGATTTCCCCATTTCCAGATTGAGGTTGGTAAAGTTTTTACCCTGCTCAACGGTGCCGCCCATCGCCAGTGCGGAACCCGATACGGCAGCCAGAGCAGAAAGAAGAAGGATATTCAGTTTTTTCATGTTTTATGCCTCGTCATTAAATTCATCTGGGCGCACCTTAACAAGCGATGTTAATGACTGCAAATGTGATATAAATCGCGGTTTTATACTGATATTGTTAACTTTTTTATTGAAGTTGTTGCAATGATGTTTGATTGTCGGGGTGTCAACAGGGGATGTTTTTAGCGTTTAGGAACCGTTTAGTTTTTTGACTAAACATAAACTGAACGAGGCGGGGATAGTGATTTGAGATGAATTAATTGGGTTTCTAATAATTTCCAAAAATGTTTCGCCTGTCACACAAAACAACAAAGCCTTACATTTCGAGCGATGAATATACGTTCAATCGCGCAGGCCGGTTTCCCTTCCATGTCATTTTTCTGACACGTTTATTCTTTACGTTGTTGGCTTCACTAACTGGATGCTAACAATATGAAAAGAAAAATTATTCCTGTGCTAATCGGCTGTGCGCTCTCTTTCTCTGGCCTGGCGGCGCAGCCTACTGCTGAGCGCTATGTCGTCAGCTTCCCTGAAGGCTCCCACGTGAGCTACAGCGGCGCGTTTGCCAGCGCCTTTCCGAACGGACTCCCCGTGGGCATTGGCTCCGGCCTGCTGTTTACGGGCAAGCAGGGCGACGCCCTGACCTTTGCGACCGTGACCGATCGCGGTCCAAACGCCGATGCGCCAAAAATGGGTAAAAACGAAGCCAAAATATTTGTCACACCTGATTTCGCGCCGCTGCTGATGACCATCCGCGTTCAGAACGGCAAAGCGGAGGCTGTCGACGCCCGCCCGCTGCATGATGATAAAGGCGAGATTAACGGTCTGCCGCTGCAAAGCGGCGTGATTGGCTCCACCAATGAAGTGGCGTTCAGCGATACCCTCAAGATCCTGAAGGGTGACAACCGCGGGCTGGACACGGAAGGCATCACCCCGGACGGCAAAGGCGGCTACTGGCTGTGCGACGAATATGGTCCGTTCCTGATTAACGTCGACAGCAAAGGGAAGATCCTGGCGATCCACGGGCCGCAGGCCGCGGAAGGGGAGAAATCCATCGCGGGCGGCCTGCCAAACATTATCAAATGGCGCCAGGCGAACCGGGGCTTTGAAGGCCTGACCCGGATGCCGGACGGGCGGATTATCGCCGCCGTGCAAAGCACGCTGGATATTGACGGCAAGAGCAAAAAGCAGGCGCTGTTTACGCGTCTGGTGAGCTTCGACCCGGCGACCGGGAAAACGGCGATGTACGGTTACCCTATCGACAGCGCGGCCTACAGCAAAAACAGCGACGCCAAAATCGGCGACATCGTGGCGCTCGATGACCAGCACATCCTGCTGATTGAGCAGGGAAGCGATAAAAACGACGGGATGCGTAACCTGATTTACAAGGTGGATCTCAGCAAGGCGAGCGACCTTTCCGCCTTCGACAAGCCGGGCGAGTACCCGGAGTTTGATGATGAGAAAACCCTGGCGCAGCGCGGCATTACCCTTGCGGCTAAAACGCAGGTCGTCGATCTCCGCGCGCTGGGCTGGCAGCAGGAAAAGGCCGAAGGGCTGGCGCTGATCGACAGCAAAACGCTTGCGGTAGCGAACGATAACGACTTTGGCGTAAAGGTGGCGATGCAAAACCCGGTCGAGGGCAAGAAGCTCAAGGATTATCGGGTGAACGCGAAAGGCAAGCTGACGCTGGATGATAAGCCGGTGGAAACCACGCTCAGCGTGAAGCCGCTGAAGAAGCCGGAGTCGGACAGCGAGCTGTGGATTGTGACGCTGCCGGAGGCGGTGAAATAAGTATCCCCACAAAATAATGCCTGCACAGACGCCCCCTCTCCCTTGAGGGAGAGGGCTGGGGTGAGGGGGAACATACGGCTCTAGTGGTCATTCCGTTCACTTCATGTTCCTTGCTACTCTGTAACGGCATGACCGGTGAACGTGCCAGGGTGGCTCAATCGCCACCACCCTGGCGACCCGGGCTCCCGGCGGTAAATCGCCGCTTCGCGGTGCCCTCAGCTTATTCCTTCAGGCTATCGGGTCGGGCATGAGCCTGCATCCCTGCAGGCCACGCCCTCTCGGCGCATCCCTGCGCCTCGCCCCGGCCTTACGGAAACGCTTCGGCGATTTACAGCCGGACCAGGGCATCGCTGTGAGCCACTAATTTTTCTGAAGCAACATTCATCGCTTCAGGTTAAAAAATTACCGGGGATCCCTCAGCCCCACAGGGGAGAGGAGATGCATAGCGGTTATTTCTTCAGGCCCGCAAACGCCGCCCGAATTTCCTCTTCCGGCAGCTGTATGCCTATAAATACCATCACGCTGTGCGGCGCTTCCTCGCCCCAGGGTCTGTCCCAGTCTGCGCTGTACAGGCGCTGTACGCCCTGGAACAGCAGGCGGTTCGGCTCGCCGTCAATCCACAGCATCCCTTTGTAGCGCAGCAGCTTGTCGGCAAACGACAGCAGCAGGTTTTCCATCACGCGCGAAACCTCGCCGATGTCCACCGGGTAGTCCAGCTCCACCACTATCGACGCCACGTCGTTTTGCCTGTCTCCCATAAAGTGGAAGCGCGGTTTTGCGGTGACGTTCTCCTCCAGCATAAAGCCGTTGGTGTTGAACAGCTGAGACAGATCGATGTCGCCATGCGTCACCGTGTAAACCGGCGCGCGGGAGTTAATGCGCGTCAGGCGCTCGCGCAGTTTTTCGCTTTCGCCCGCCACGTCGGTTTTGGTCAGCAGGATGCGGTCGGCGTAGCCCACCTGAGACTGGGCGATGGTGAACTGGTTCATCTGCTCGTCGGCGTGAACCGCGTCGACCAGGGCAATCACGCCGTCCAGCAGGTAGCGCTGGCAGAGGATTTCGTGAGAGAAAAAGGTCTGAATAATCGGGCCGGGGTCGGCCATGCCGGTGCACTCGATCACCAGGCGGTCAAAGTCGATCTCGCCGCGATCGCGGCTGTCGAGCAGATCCAGCAGGGCGTCTTCTAATTCGTTAGAGCGGGTGCAGCAGATGCAGCCGTTGGTCAGGGTTTTGATCTGGGTGGCGCGATCGCCGATCAATTGATCGTCAACGGAGACCTCGCCGAATTCGTTTTCGATGACGGCGATTTTGAAGCCGTGCTGTTCGTTCAGGATGTGGCGCAGCAGGGTGGTTTTACCGGCGCCGAGGAAACCGGTCAGCAGGGTAACGGCAATCGGGGTCATGGTCTCTCCTTTAGCAGCAGCGAACGCCGCCTTCTCCACTTCCGCCGTAGCGCGCTTCCTGGCGCTCGCGGAAGAATTCGGTGTAGGTCATGTACGGCTTATCCGGATGGTTGGTCTTCATGTGCTCAACGTAGTTGTCATAGTCCGGAATGCCAATCAGCATTTTCGCCGCCTGACCGAGGTATTTTTTTGCTTCGCCTAAGTTACCAAACATTGTGGGTTCCAGACAGAAAAAGCCCGGCGATGTGAGTCCGCTGGGCTTATGTTCCTCTCACCCCAGCCCTCTCCCAAAGGGAGAGGGGGAGGATTGCGGATTAATGGTGTGAAGAGGTCTTCACGCCGCCTTCCGGCACCGGCACGTACGGGGTTTCTTTATCCGTACGGCCGTCGGCGTTACGCACGTTCAGCCAGGTTTTGATGCCGTAGAAGATGATGCTGTACACCACCACCAGGAACAGAATGCTCAGACCCGCGTTGGTGTAGTTGTTCACCACGATATGGTTCATGTTGGCAATCTGCTGCGCGGTCAGGTCCGCGCCGCCTGCGGCAATCTTCTCTTTGTACTGGTTAGCCATGAAGAAGAAGCCTTCCAGCTGCGGGTTGGCGCTGAACAGCTTCAGGCCAAGCGCCCAGGTGGTGCAGAGCAGCAGCCACAGCGCAGGAACAACGGTTACCCAGATGTATTTGGTGCGCTTCATCTTCACGAGGACCACGGTACCGAGCACCAGAGCAACGGCTGCGAGCATCTGGTTAGAGATACCGAACAGCGGCCACAGGCTCTTCACGCCGCCGAGCGGGTCGACAACGCCCTGATACAACAGGTAGCCCCACAGGCCTACGCAGCCCGCAGTACCCAGAATGCCCGCCACCAGAGAGTCGGTTTTCTTCAGGAACGGCACGAAGTTACCGAGCAGGTCCTGCAGCATGAAGCGGCCCGCACGGGTACCGGCGTCCAGCGCGGTCAGGATGAACAGCGCTTCGAACAGAATACCGAAGTGGTACCAGAAGCCCATGTCCGCCCACGGCAGCACCTTGTGGAACACGTGTGCGATACCCACCGCCAGCGTAGGCGCGCCACCGGCGCGGTTCAGCACGGACGGTTCGCCGATGTCCTTCGCCGTCTGCATAATCTGCTCAGGCGAAATCACGAAGCCCCAGGAGCTGACGGTCGCCGCCGCGTGTGCGCTCGCGTCCTTCAGCTGCGCCATAATCAGCGCCGCGTTGTCACCGCCCATTTCGTGCAGGTTTGGCATGGTGATGCCGAGGCCAGCAGGCGGGGTGTTCATCGCGAAGTAGAGACCCGGTTCGATAATGGAGGCTGCAACCAGCGCCATGATCGCCACGAAGGACTCCATCAGCATCGCGCCGTAGCCGATCAGACGCGCGTCTTTCTCGTTCGCCAGCAGCTTAGGCGTGGTACCGGAGGCAATCAGGGCGTGGAAGCCGGAGACCGCACCGCAGGCGATGGTGATAAACAGGAACGGGAACAGGGCGCCTTTCCACAGCGGGCCGGTGCCGTCGATGTACTGCGTGACCGCAGGCATTTTCAGATCCGGGTTAATCACCAGGATGCCGATCGCCAGACCGACGATAACGCCGATTTTGAGGAAGGTCGCGAGGTAGTCACGCGGGGCCAGAATCAGCCAGACCGGCAGCAGCGCGGAGATAAACGCATAGCCAATCAGCGCGAAGGTAATGGTGGTGTCCTTGAAGGTCAGCGCCGGGCCCCAGTAAGGGTCGTGCGCAATCACGCCGCCGAAGTAGATGGAGGCTACCAGCAGCACGATACCAATCACCGACACTTCACCCACGCGTCCCGGACGCAGGAAGCGCATGTAGATACCCATGAACAGCGCAATCGGCACGGTTGAGCAGACGGTGAAGACGCCCCACGGACTTTCGGCCAGCGCTTTCACCACGATCAGGGCCAGCACCGCTAGGATGATGATCATAATCAGGAAGCAGCCGAACAGAGCGATCGTCCCCGGCACGCGGCCCATCTCTTCTTTGACCATCTCACCCAGAGAGGCGCCGTTACGGCGAGAAGAGATAAACAGCACCATAAAGTCCTGCACCGCACCCGCCAGCACCACGCCGGCGAGCAGCCACAGGGTACCCGGCAGGTAGCCCATCTGCGCGGCCAGCACCGGGCCCACCAACGGGCCCGCGCCCGCGATAGCGGCAAAGTGGTGACCAAACAGCACGTAGCGGTTGGTTGGCACGTAGTTCAGGCCGTCATTGTTAATGACCGCCGGAGTGGCGCGCGTCGGGTCGAGCTTCATGACCTTCTGCGCGATGTACAAGCTGTAGTAGCGATAAGCAACAAGATAGACGGAAACCGACGCGACCACGATCCACAGGGCGCTTACGTGTTCGCCCCGGCGTAATGCGACAACCGCCAGACAAAAAGCGCCGAGGATCCCGAGTAAGGCCCAGGGCACGTGCTTCAGTAGTTTTTTAGTATCCATAGTAAGACCTGGTTTTTTATGTAAAGAAAAAAGGGTCAGGGTTCGTTGTGAGGAGGTATTGATTAATGCTGGAGCGATCGTGCCAGATCCTCGCGCGTGTAAAGGACGGTAAATGAATGAGTGGTTGAAAGTGCCGGGTGAGTGGTCAAAGGGGGCGACGAGCGGTTCCGGCTCGCCGCCAGGGGGCGAAATTATGTGATTGAGATCACTTGATTATTCGGGTTACGCTCCACCGCCAGATAGTTCTCCAGCGTTCTAATCAGTTTTTCCTTCAGCCAGTTCGGCTCCAGAATCTGAATGTGGGGCAGCCAGTAGAACAGCAGCGGCAGGATCTGGTTTTCGTGCGCCGCCTGGCAGCGCAGCGTGACGCCGCCCTGCTGCTCCTCCAGCAGCTCCTGTTCCGGCAGAAGATCGCGGCGCAGGAAGTAATGTGAAATATTATCCTTGATAAATATTTTCACCGCGAAAGTATTTTCAGACACCCAGGGGTCGAGACTTTTCTCCAGCAGCTCCAGGACATTTTCTTCGGGCGTGAAGGTCGTTTTCTGAATATCAAACCAGCTAATCTGGCTCAATGAGAAGGATTTCAGGCGGCTATTTTCGGTGGCTTGTAAATACCATATATTTTTTTTGTTAATGAGTTTATAGGGATTAATCAGACGGGTTTTTCCCTTATAAACGATCTGACAAACATTATGGTTTTTAATCGATTTCTCGATTTTCGTTAAATGACGGCGAATATCGCGTTCTACCGTGTGTTCTGCCTCATTGCCAAGAATAAGAATATGGTTTTCGTCAACGCGCGTTTCAAGCTTTTGCCAGAATTCCATGTTTCTTTCAGGGAAAAAGCTGTCAGCATTCAGGAAGTTAGCAAGGGTGTGATGTAAGCCTTGTCCGCCGGGCGATTGCGCAGAATGGATCAGCCGATATAGCCCGTTACCGGTATGTTCAACAATGGGAGAGAGGGCATTTAAATCCCGGTAGACGGTACGCTCGGTAATTTTAAATTTCTCCATTAGCGCACTGCGGTTTACCACACCGTTTAAATGTAGCTCAACCAGAATATCGACCAGACGTTCAGCCGAGCGGCTCCGCGTCGTTTTAGCCATAAGGTCATCCTGTATATTTAGGTATGCGCTGAATGATGCGGATGCACTGACAAAGGGTGTCAGTATTCAGTCACAGAAAATTTCTCTTATGGTTATATAACGGCGTGATTTAGCGGAAACCTTAGGAGTTTTTGTAGAAAGCGGCGCTGGCCGGAAAAAAAGGCCAGCGCGAGGGGGGATCACACGGCGGCTTCCGCCTCCAGCATGACCGGGTGGAAACGGCGCTTGAAGTAGATCAGACCGTGTCCCGCGTCACTCAGAATGATGTTCTTAACTTCAACAAGGTAGACAAGATGCGTGCCGATGGTTTGCACCTGGCTAATCTCGCCTTCAAGGCTGGCGAGCGCGCCCTTGAGCACCGGCTGCCCCAGCGGGCCTTTCTGCCAGCAGGAGAAGGCAAAACGCTCCTCCATCGTCATACCGGTCATCCCGGCGAAATGGCGAGCCATGATCTCCTGCTCGTGGTTCAGTACGTTAACGCACATCCTGCCGTTGCCCTGAAATACCGGGTTCATGGCGCTGTTGGCGTTGATGCACACCATAACCGACGGCGGGGTGTCCGTCACCGAACAGACGGCTGTAGCGGTAATGCCGCAGCGGCCCGCCTCGCCCTCGGTGGTGACCACATTAACCGCCGCCGACAGGCTGCTCATTGCGTCGCGAAAACGCAGGCGTTGTTCATCTGAATGCATTGCAACCTCCCGCTGCGCTATTTCAGCAGCTTGTCGAGCATGTTGATATCGCTGTTGTTGTGCAGGTGCGGCACCGTCCAGCCGTGCTGGTCGTACTCGGACATGCAGCGGTCGACCATCGCCATCATTTTGTCCATGTTGCCAGAGCTCTGCGCCTGGCGCAGACACTGCAGGCGGATCTCATCCTGGCTGCCGGAGTAGTTGATTTCGTACAGCTCGTGACGGCCGCCAAACTCGCTGCCGATGGCGTCCCACATCAGCTTCAAAATCTTGATGCGTTCGACGTGATCCATGCCGTTGGAGCCGCGCACGTACTTCGCCAGATACTGGTCGATCTGCGGGTTGTTCAGATCCCGGGCGCTGGACGGCAGGTAGATCAGCCCGGACGTCACGTTACGCTCGATGATGTTCTTGATCTTCGCGTAGGCCATCGGCGCCATCACGCGGTAGGTTTGTAGCGCGGCGTGATCCGGCAGATACGCGCCGTTGACCCACGGGGTGGCTTCGGAGCACATGGAGTCGCTCAGCGCCCAGAACATGTTGCGCCAGGCCACCACTTCGCCGAGATCCGCCTGCACGCCGCGGAACTCCAGGGTGCCGGTGCACTCCAGGGATTTCTTCAGCAGGGCGGTGATGAAGTCGAGCTTTACCGCCAGACGCACGCAGGCCTGCAGCGGGTACATCCGCGCAAAGCCGCCTTCCATCGTCCAGCGACGGCAGCGGTCGAAATCGCGGTAGATCAGCACGTTTTCCCACGGGATCAGCACATGATCCATCACCAGGATCGCGTCGTTCTCGTCGAAGCGGCTGGAGAGCGGGTAGTCGTACGGGGATCCGGTTGCGCCTGCCACCATCTCGTAAGAGGCGCGGGAGATCAGCTTCACGCCTTCGGCATCCATCGGCGCGACGAACATCAGCGCGAAGTCCGGGTTTTCGCCCATCACCTGCGCGGAGCCGAAGCCGATCATGTTGTAGTGGGTCAGCGCCGAGTTGGTTGCCACCACTTTCGCGCCGCTGACGATAATCCCGGCGTCGGTCTCTTTCTCCAGCTTGATGTAGACGTCTTTCACCTCGTCCGCCGGCTTGTGGCGGTCGATCGGCGGGTTAACGATGGCGTGGTTGAAGTACAGGCCGGTTTCCTGAATGCGGGTGTACCAGTTGCGGGCGTTCTGTTCGAACTGGCCGTAGAAGGCCGGGTTGGCGCCGAGCGCGCAGCCGAACGCGGCTTTGTAGTCCGGCGTGCGGCCCATCCAGCCGTAGCTCAGGCGCGACCACTCGGCGATGGCGTCGCGCTGCTGGCGCAGGTCGTCGGCGCTTTTCGCCACGCGGAAGAACTTGTGGGTATAGCCGCCGCTGCCGGTGTCGGTGCCCCAGCAGAGCGTGTCCTGCATCTCCGGCTTGTGCAGCGCGTCGTACATCTGTGCGATGGAGGCCGCCGCGTTGCGAAACGCCGGATGGGTGGTGACGTCTTTGACGCGCTCGCCGTAGATATAAATCTCACGGCCGTCCTGCAGGCTTTTTAAATACTCTTCGCCGGTTAACGGACGTTTGGCATCAGCGCGGAAATCTTCAGGCTTCATAGGGACCTCGTATCGGAATAAGGTTGTTAAATTTATGTTTTGTTTTTGTTGTTTAATTGAAGCCTGAGAGGGGCGGAACGTGAAGGGACGATTGGGACAACGACGGGTACTTTTCGCGAGAGGTCGCAGAGTGTGATTTCCCTCACCCTAACCCTCTCCCAAAGGGAGAGGGGACGGTTACTCCCTCCCCCTTTGGGAGAGGGCCGGGGTGAGGGGAACAGGCGACACCGGTACTTTCTGCGCCCGATACGCGCTAGGCGAGCATCCCACTAAGCGATTAAAAAACCGGGCAAAATAGGCCGGGTCCTTAAACCCCAGCTGCCAGGCAATGTCGCTGACCGCGCTGTCGGAGAAGAGCAGCAGCCGCCTGGCTTCCCGCAGCTGGCGGTCGAAGATCAGCCGCTTCGGTGGGCGGTTGGCGAAGCGGCGGCAGATATCGGTCAGGCGGGATTCGGTCAGGTGCAGCTCGCTGGCGTATTCCGGCACCGTCCAGTGCTGGTGGTAATGAACGTCAATCAGCTGGGTAAAGCGCTGGAACAGCTTCAGCTCGCCGCGCATGCCGCCCGAAGCGTGGTCGTCGAGCTTCGCGTTGCGCAGCAGCAGGGTAAACACCGCCTGCGCCAGCAGGACCAGAGTATGTTCGCGACCCGGCAGCTGTTCCGTGGATTCCCGGGCGATAAGCTGCCAGTAGTGCTTCAGCGCCGCCAGCTCGTCCGGCCTGTCGGCCAGCGAGAGGCAGATCCCCGGCAGGCCAAACGCTTCCCGCGTGCCGGGATAGAGCACCTCCAGCAGCGGCCAGATCAGATCCTCGCGCACCGTCAGCACGTGTCCGTCGCTGTCGGATTCGGTGATAAACGCGTGCGGCACCGACGGCGGCGTGAGGACGAACAGCGGGGCCTGCACCGAGTAGCGGTGATCGTCGAGCTGGAGCTCAATCTGCCCTGTATCGAGAAAGTGCATCTGAAAATACTGGTCGTGACGGTGCGCCTGCATGTCGCGGCCAAAAAAGGCCGCCATGCGCGCGAACGACTGGTAGTGCACATCGTCAGTGCCCAGACTTTCGTCGTACTCCTTGCTGATATCAATGTTGGCGATAGGGCTCTGGCACATGCTCGTTCCTCTGTTGATCCCGCTGCGTCATCGGAATGCGCGTCAGCACCAGCGCGCCGACCACCAGCAGCCCGGCCACAAACCACAGTCCGGAGCTGAAGCTGCCGGTCGCATCACGCAGAATGCCGATCAGCAGCGGGCTGACGGCGGATCCGACGTTGCCGATCGCGTTGATCACCGCCAGCGCCACCGCGCGGGACTGCAGGCTAATCACCCGATCCGGCGTGGTCCAGAATATCGCCATGGCGGTAAAGGATCCGGTTGAGGCCATAATGATGCCAAGCAGCTGGATCAGGCTGTGATCGGTGGCCGAGGCCAGCATCCATCCCGCCGCGGCGAACAGGTACGGCAGGATGGTGTGCTTTTTTCGCTCTTTCAGCCTGTCGGAGCGTCGGCTCCACCAGATCATCCCGAGAATGGTGCAAAACTGCGGGATCGCCGCCAGCAGACCGATGACGATATTGCTGCTCCCCGTGTTAAAGCTTTGCAGGATCTGCGGCGTCCAGATGTTGATGGCGCTGAGCGTGTTGGTCAGGCAGAAGTAGGCCAGCGTGTAGAGCAGCACCGCCGGGGTCAGCACTTCGCGCAGCGTCGATCGCGGCGTGACGGACTGGGCAATGGCGACCTCCTGCTCGCGGGCGATCATCGTTTTCAGCGCCTGCTTTTCGTCGTCGTCGAGCCAGGTGGCTTGATCCGGCGTGTCGTTGAGGTAAAACCAGGTCACCACGCCGAGCACCACCGACGGCAGCCCCTCCAGCAGGAACAGCCACTGCCAGCCCTTCAGGTTCCACAGCCCATCCATCGCCAGAATGTAGCCGGAGAGGATCGAGCCGAGCATCATGGTCACCGGCATGGCGATCATAAACAGCGCGTTGGCGCGGGCGCGGTGATAGGCCGGGAACCACCATGTGAGGTAGACCAAAATCCCCGGCAGGAAGCCCGCTTCGGCAATGCCTACCAGCATGCGCAGAACGTAGAGCGTTTCAGGGCTGGTGGCAAACATGGTGCAGGTGGAGGCGATGCCCCACACCACCATGATCCCGGCGATCCAGCGCCGCGCGCCGATCTTCGCCAGCATGATGTTGCTCGGGATCCCGCACAGCACGTAGGTGACGTAAAACAGCGTCGCGGCCAGGCCAAACATGGTCGACGTGAGGCCCAGATCTTTGCCCATCGTCAGCCCGGCAAAGCCGATGTTGATACGATCGAGAAACGAAAAGACAAACAGGATAAAGAGAAAGACGATCAGGCGTCGGAACAGCTTGTTAATGGCGCGATGTTCAACAGCTTTATTATCATGGGTTTGCAGGGTAGAGGTCGTCATGGTGCGCTCCAGATCTTACGTTTAGTAGACGGATTTATTGTTATTAACTGACGTAACCGGTTGTTCGATAAAGCGTGCCGCCAGCGCTTCGGCGCCGCGGGCGAGCAGGGTGGTGTCGACGCCGACGGCGACAAACAGCGCGCCAAGCTCGAGGTAGCGTTTCGCCAGCGGCTCGTTCGCCATCAGGATGCCGGGGGCTTTGCCCGCGCTGAGGATCTGCGCGATAGCCTGCTCGATGGCGGCCTGCACCTCCGGGTGCTGCGGATTGCCGGCAAAGCCCATGTCGGCGCTCAGATCCGCCGGGCCGATAAACACGCCGTCGACGCCTTCAACGTCGAGGATCTGCGGCAGATTTTTTAGCGCCTCGCGGGTTTCAATCTGCACCAGCACGCACATGGCGTCGTTGGCCTGCTGCAGGTAATCCGGGATGCGGTTCCAGCGCGAGGCGCGCGCCAGGGCGCTTCCGACCCCGCGAATGCCCGCGGGCGGGTAGCGGGTGGCACGTACCGCCAGCCGCGCTTCGTCGGCGTTTTGCACCATCGGCACCAGCAGGGTTTGCGCGCCCACGTCCAGCAACTGTTTGATCTGCACCGGGTCGTTCCACGACGGGCGCACCACCGGCTGGCTGGGATAGGGCGCGATGGCCTGTAACTGGGCTAAGACGGTTTGCACGCTGTTCGGCGCGTGCTCGCCGTCGATCAGCAGCCAGTCGAAGCCTGCCCCGGCCAGCAGCTCGGCGCTGTAGCTGCTGGTGAGCCCCAGCCATAAACCGATTTGCGGACAGCCCGACTTCAGCGCCGCTTTGAATGCGTTTTGCATGGTTATCTCCTTACACAAAGCGGCAGCTGATGGAGCCCATGTTGCCGTAGTCGACGTGGAAGGTGTCGCCTCTGCTGGCGGGCACCGGGCGGGTAAACGAGCCGCCGAGAATAATCTGGCCGGGCTCAAGCTGCACGTCGTACGGTGCCAGCTTGTTCGCCAGCCACGCCACGCCGTTCGCCGGGTGGTTAAGCACGCCTGCGGCGACGCCGGTCTCTTCGATCACGCCGTTGCGGTAGAGCAGGGCGGAGATCCAGCGCAGATCCAGCTCGTCGGGCTTAATCGGACGGCCGCCGAGGATCACCCCCGCGTTGGCGGCGTTATCGGAGATGGTATCGAACACCTTGCGCGGGCGCTGGGTTTCCGGGTCAACGTTGTGGCAGCGGGCGTCGATCAGCTCCAGCGCGGGGATCACATAGTCCGTGGCGTTGTAGACGTCGAAGATGGTGCAGTTCGGGCCGCGCAGCGGTTTTGCCAGCACGAAGGCCAGCTCCACTTCGATGCGCGGGACGATGAAGCGATCGACCGGGATGTCGCTGCCGTCGTGGAAGAACATGTCGTCCAGCAGCGCGCCGTAGTCCGGTTCGCTAATCTGCGAGCTGGCCTGCATCGCTTTGGAGGTCAGGCCGATCTTGTGGCCCTTCAGCACGCGGCCTTCGGCGATCTTCAGGCTGACCCATTCGCGCTGTACGGCGTAGGCGTCGTCGATGGTGATCGTCGGGTAGTCAAGGGAGATCTGGCGGATCTGCTCCCGGGACTGTTCCGCCTGATGCAGACGATGGGCGATCAGGGTATGGGTATGTTTGTCGAGCATGGCGATATCCTGTTTTACGTTTGTTTTCTCCCTCTCCCCGTGGGAGAGGGACGGGGTGAGGGCATCAGGCCGCAGAGATTTCCCCTCACCCTAACCCTCTCCCAAAGGGAGAGGGGACGGTATTACTTAAACAACGCGTGAACGTTGTTTTGTTTGTAATTGAGCGTCGGATGCAGCTCGTCGAGCTCGAACGACAGCGCCAGATAGCGGCTCGCCATTAGCGCCGAGAAGTGCGTTTTGATCAGCGCAAACAGCATCTCCCCCACGGCTTCCCGGCTCTCCAGGCTGCGCCCGGCGCCAATCTTCAGCGTCATATGCACAAAGGCGTAATCGTGCCTGCCGTCGGCCATCTGCCAGGTGTCCAGCCAGTGGGCGCGGCTGCGGATGCCGCCGATGGGGAAGATGCCCGTGGCGGCCAGCGCCTCATTCACTTTGGCAAACAGCCCCGGCAGGTCGGCCTGCTCGCGGATATTGTCGGTACATTCAGCAATAAAGTGCGGCATGGTGGCTCCTTACGCGGGCAGCGGGAAAACGGCGTTGACCTGGCCGGTGCCGGAGCTGGCGAACAGCTCGGTGAGGAACTCCACCTTGCCGTCGTATTTGTCCCAGCCGAGCATCCCCAGCAGCATCACCGTGTCGTGCATGTTGCCCTCGCCGTAGCAGTAGTCGGCGTACTCCGGCAGCATGCTGCAAAACTCTTTGAACTGCCCCTCGCGCCACAGCTTCACCACGCGTTCGTCCATCTGGCGGTCGAACTCGCGGGTGTAGCTGTTCATCCCTTCTTCCGCGCGCTGGTCGTCGATAAAGCGGTGCGACAGCGAGCCGCTGGCGAGCACCGCCACGGTGCCGTCGTATTTTTCGATGGCGCTGACGATGGCCTCGCCCAGCCTGCGGCTGTCGGCGAAGTCGTGGACCGTGCAGAACGCCGAGATGGAGACCACTTTGAAGTGTTTATCCGCGTTCATGTAGCGCATCGGCACCAGCGTGCCGTACTCCAGCTTGAGGCTCGGGATGTTGTGCGCTTTGGCGCGCACGCCGAGCTTCACCGCCTCGTCGGCAATCAGCTGGCCGAGCGCCGGGTTGCCGTCGTAGTCGTAGGTCATGTCGCGGATAAAGTGCGGCAGCTCGTTGCTGGTGTAGACGCCCGCAAAATGGTCCGCACAGTTGATGTGGTACGCGCTGTTCACCAGCCAGTGGGTGTCGAACACGATGATGGTGTCCACGCCCAGCTCGCGGCAGCGCTTGCCAATCTCTTTATGCCCGTCGATGGCCGACTGGCGGCAGCCGTGGTTTTTCCCCGGCAGCTCGGAGAGGTACATCGACGGAACGTGAGTGATTTTTGCCGCTAACGCTAATTTACCCATGGTCAGATCCCCCACTTTGGAATCGGATGGTCGCCCATGGAGATGCAGACGTTCTTCATCTCCGCGAACACTTCGAAGCTGTACTCGCCGCCCTCGCGGCCGGTGCCGGAGGCCTTCACGCCGCCAAACGGCTGGCGCAGGTCGCGCACGTTCTGGGTGTTGACGAACACCATCCCCGCTTCGATATTCCGCGCCAGGCGCAGCACTTTGCTGACGTCCTGGGTCCAGATGTACGACGCCAGGCCGTACTCCACGTCGTTCGCCAGGCGCAGGCCTTCTGCTTCGTCCTTAAACGGCAGCAGGCAGGCCACCGGCCCGAAGATCTCCTCCTGCGCCACGCGCATGCGGTTGTCGACGTCCGCCAGCACGGTTGGTCGCAGGAAATTGCCGCCCTTCAGGTGCGCAGGCAGGTCGGTCGGTTTGTCCGGGCCGCCCGCCAGCAGGGTTGCACCCTCTTCAATGCCGAGGCGGATGTAGCCGGAGACTTTCTCCCAGTGCTGCTTGCTGATGAGTGCGCCGATCTGGGTGTTCGGATCGGTCGGGTCGCCCACGCGCAGGCGGTTGGCGCGTTCGGCAAAGCGCTTCACGAATTCCGGGTAGATGCTCTGCTGGATAAAGATGCGCGAGCCCGCGGTGCAGCGCTCGCCGTTGATGGAGAAGATGGTGAACAGGGCGGCGTCCAGCGCGCGCTCGATGTCGGCATCTTCAAAAATCAGCACCGGGGATTTGCCGCCCAGCTCCATGGAGTATTTCTTCAGCCCGGCGTTTTTCATGATGTTGCGCCCGGTGGCGGTGCCGCCGGTGAAGGAGACGGCGCGCACGTCTTGATGGCGCACCAGCGCGTCGCCTGCCGTCGCGCCGTAGCCCTGCACCACGTTGAGCACGCCCGCCGGAATGCCCGCCTCCAGCGCCAGCTCGCCCAGACGGTCGGCGGTCAGCGGGGAGAGTTCAGACATCTTCAGCACCGCGGTGTTTCCGAGTGCCAGGCACGGCGCGACCTTCCAGGTGGCGGTCATAAACGGCACGTTCCACGGCGACACCAGCGCGCAGACGCCCACCGGCTGCACCAGGGTGTAGTTGAGCATCTTGTCGTCGACCGGGTAGGTTTTGCCGTTCATCTGCTGGCACACCTCGGCGAAGAACTCGAAGTTGTGTGAGGCGCGCGGGATCAGCACGTTTTTGGTCTGGTGGATCGGCAGGCCGGTGTCGGCGGTTTCCATGGCGGCGATCTCGGGCACGTTCTGGTCGATCAGGTCACCCAGACGACGCATCAGGCGTGCGCGCTCCTTCATCGGCAGGTTGGCCCATTTCGGGAACGCCTCTTTGGCGGCAGCGACGGCCTGGTGAACTTCAGCTTCATCGCCGGCGGCGACTTCCGCTAATACCTCGCCGGAGGCCGGGTTGGTAGTGTGGAAGTACTCGCTTCCGGCGACGTTTTTACCGTTGATCCAGTGGTTAATCTTTTTCATTTTGCAGTCTCCTCGCTGACAATCCGGTTCACCAGGCGTCCCACGCCTTCCACTTCCACCACCACTTCATCGCCCGGCACCACGTCGGATAGCCCCTTCGGCGTGCCGGTGGCAATCATGTCGCCCGGCTGCAGGGTCATAAAATCGCTCAGGTACGCAATCAGGTACGGGATGCTAAAAATGAGATCGGCGGTGGTGCCTTCCTGGCGCAGCTCGCCGTTGACGAAGGTGCGCAGGGCGAGGTTGTGCGGATCGGGGATGGCTTCTTTTGGCACGATGTTTGGGGAAATGGGGGTCAGCCCGTCCCGGCTTTTCACCCTCAGGTTCGGTCGGTAGTAGTTTTCCAGGTAGTCGCGGATGGCGTAGTCGTTGCAGACCGTATAGCCCGCAACATAGTCCATCGCCTCGGCTTCGCTGACCTTACGCGCGGTTTTACCGATGACCACCACCAGCTCCGCTTCGTAATGCATGTATTCGATATTGTTCGGGCGCACCGACGTCTGGCCGTCGCCGTTGAAGGTGTTCGGGGCTTTGATAAATACCAGCGGCTCGGTGGGCGGCTTGAAGTCCAGCTCGCTGGCGTGGTCGGCATAGTTCAGACCGAGGGCAAACAGCGTGGCGTGCGGCGGCGTGCTGTGCGCAATGGCGACGTCGCGTTCATCCACCACCGGGTTTTCCAGCGGCGGAAAACCTTCCGCCAGAACGCGCACGCGATCGCCCGGGCGGATCTCAACGCGGCTTTGCGGGGTGCCGAGCAGGATCGCATCGCCGGGATTGAGGGTGGCGAACTCGCTCAGGGCGCTCAGCAGTTCGGCGGCGCTGCGCTGAAGATCGGCCGTGCTCCAGTGGTCCGCTTCGCGGCCGTTGATCTCGGTGATGATGGTCAGGTTATCCACGTTATCCACGGTGACCAGCTCGCCGAGCGGGCAAAATCCGTCCCGGCATTTGGCCTTGATGGCCGGGCGGTAGAAGCTCTCTTCCGGCAGGCTCACCTCGTTGGCGAGCGCATAGCCCGCGATGTACTCCGCGGCGTCCTCCACGCGTACCCTGCTGGCGGTTTTGCCCACGACCAGCGCCACCGTCGCGCCGCTCAGCACCGTTTCCCCGTGCGGGAAGGGAATCGGCTCGCCCGCGCGAATCACCGTGTTATGCGGCTTGATAAACCACACCGCCGTTTTCGGCGGCGTGTTGTAGGGCGCTTTTTCAAAGGCCTTACGCCAGGCTTCGCGCTGGCTTTGATGGTTGAGGGCGACGGCAAAAACGGTACCTTTCATTCACATACTCCTCATCCCGGCGGTCCGGGTTATGATTTCATTAATATGTTAATGATCTGGTTTTATGCTTTTGCTGTTTATTTCGCAATCAGAAGTGAAAGATTTGTGATGGGAATAACAATAAATTTACACATTGGGTTTATTGATAATAAAATCATGTGCTTAATAAAATTGACGGGTTTCTGTTAGACTTTTTGACGGAAAACGTATTGTTTATAAAAGCATCTTTTAGTGATTGTTTACTTGTTAATGATGTGAAGGGAGAGGCTATGCATGACTCATTAACCATCGCGCTGCTGCAGGCGCGGGAAGCGGCGATGTCGTACTTTCGCCCGATCGTGAAGCGCCATAATCTGACCGAGCAGCAGTGGCGCATTGTGCGCGTGCTGGCTGAACATCCGTCGATGGATTTTCACGATCTGGCGTTTCGCACCTGCATCCTGCGCCCGAGCCTGACGGGCATTCTGACGCGCATGGAGCGTGACGGCCTGGTGCTGCGCCTAAAGCCGGTGAACGACCAGCGCAAGCTGTACGTGTCGCTGACCAAAGAGGGGAATGCGCTGTATGAACACGCCCAGGCGCAGGTCGAAGAGGCGTATCAGCAGATCGAGGCGGAATACACGCCGGAGAAGATGAAACAGCTGACGGCGCTGCTGGAAGAGTTTATTGAACTCGGAAACCGGCATAACGCAGCGCGGGAAGAAGAGTAAAAACCACAAATTCCAGGATGATTTTCGTAAAGTTTTCCCTTTCCAGGCCGAAAATTCTGTATCTGTCTGAGGAAAGAGAAAACATGTTAAACCGTATCAAGATTGTCACCAGCTTAATGCTGGTTTTAGCGATATTTGGCCTTTTACAACTCACGTCCGGTGGTCTTTTCTTTAATGCCCTTAAGAATGACAAAGAGAATTTCACCGTCCTGCAAACCATTCGCCAGCAACAATCCACGCTGAACGCCAGCTGGGTAGCGTTGCTGCAAACCCGTAATACCCTGAACCGTGCGGGTATCCGCTACATGATGGATCAGAGCAATATCGGCAGCGGCGCGACCGTTAACGATTTGATGCAAATCGCGTCTACGTCTCTGAAACAGGCGGAAAAAAACTGGGCTGCCTACGAAGCCCTGCCGCGCGATCCGCGTCAAAGCGATGCGGATGCCATGGAGATCAAGCGTAACTATGATATTTACCACGGTGCGCTGGCGGAGCTGATTCAGCTGCTGGGTGCCGGCAAAATCAACGCCTTCTTCGACCAGCCGACCCAGAGCTATCAGGACGGTTTTGAGAAGCAGTATGTGAGCTACCTGCAGCAGAACGACAAGCTGTATCAGACGGCGGTCGAAGACAGCAACAGCTCCTACAGCCAGGCTATCTGGGTGCTTATCAGCGTCCTGATTGCCGTGCTGGTGGTGATCGTGGCCGTCTGGCTCAACATCAAGCAGACGCTGATCTCTCCGCTGAATCGTCTGATCGACAACATTCGCCATATCGCCAGCGGCGACCTGGTGAAGCGCATTGAGGTTCAGGGCACCAACGAGATGGGTGAACTGGCCGACTCGCTGCGCCATATGCAGGGTGAGCTGGTGCGTACCGTCGGCGACGTGCGTAACGGCGCGAACGCTATCTACAGCGGCGCGAGCGAAATTGCGATGGGCAATAACGACCTCTCTTCCCGTACTGAACAGCAGGCCGCTTCTCTGGAAGAGACCGCTGCCAGCATGGAGCAGCTGACGGCGACCGTTAAGCAGAACGCCGAAAACGCCCGTCAGGCGAGCCATCTTGCGCTGAGCGCCTCTGAAACCGCGCAGAAAGGCGGCAAAGTGGTGGATAACGTGGTGCAGACCATGCGTGATATCGCGGGCAGCTCGCAGAAAATTGCCGACATTATCAGCGTGATCGACGGCATTGCCTTCCAGACCAACATTCTGGCACTGAACGCGGCGGTAGAAGCGGCGCGTGCGGGCGAGCAGGGTCGTGGTTTTGCGGTGGTGGCTGGTGAAGTACGTAACCTGGCCCAGCGCAGCGCCCAGGCGGCTCGCGAGATCAAGAGCCTGATTGAAGACTCTGTGGGCCGCGTGGAAGTGGGCTCAACGCTGGTAGAAAGCGCCGGTGAAACCATGGGTGAGATCGTGAACGCGGTGACCCGCGTAACGGACATCATGGGTGAAATCGCCTCTGCGTCTGACGAGCAGAGCCGCGGTATCGACCAGGTGGGTCTGGCGGTCGCTGAGATGGATCGCGTGACCCAGCAGAACGCCTCGCTGGTAGAGGAATCTGCCGCAGCGGCGGCCGCACTGGAAGAGCAGGCGAGCCGTCTGACTCAGGCCGTGGCGGTATTCCGCATTCAGCAGGAGCAGATGAAAGCGCGCGAATTCGCTGCGGCTAAAGCGGTTTCCACGCCGGTGATGGCGCGTAAAACCGCGACGGCCGATTCAGGCGATAACTGGGAAACGTTCTAACCCTGTGCGTTGTGCCGGGTGGCGGCTACGCCTTACCCGGCCTACGGAAGGTTGTTGCAGGACCGGTAAGCGCAGCGCCACCGGGCGATATTACAGAGGCAGGCGCATGGCGCAGCGCGTTTCATACGCGAAACCGTGCGCTGTCTCTTCTTCCCTTTTCTGACGCAGTTCAGGCGTCAGCGTCGTCATTTTTTCAAACCCCAGCCGCGCATAGAACGGCGCGTTCCAGGGTACGTCCCTGAACGTCGTCAACGTCAGCGACGCCAGCCCCAGCGTGCGGGCATGGTCTGCCACGCAGGCGATAAGCTGCCTGCCGATCCCTTTTCCCTGCCAGTCCAGATCAACCGAGAGTTCGACAATAAACAGTGATGAAGGGTGGGCCTCGGCAAGGATAAACCCGACGGGCTGGTCGTTCGCCAGCGCCAGCCAGCTTAGCCCACGTTCGGCATACTCAAGGTGCTGCTCAGCGGAAATGACCTCACCGTCGGCAAGCCAGGCGAGACACGGGTCTTCACGAAAGCGCTCGCCCGCCGCGCGTTCAATGGCGGGCAGGGAGGCAACGTCGCCGGGACGCGTGGGGCGGACGGTGATGTTAACGTCGACCATTAGCCTGCGCGACTCACAATTTTAATTTCGACCATGCCAATGCCGAGCTCGCGCGGTGAGTGCCCAAGGATATTCCCCTCGTTCGTGGACTGCGGGTCCGGCGGCACGATCACCAGGGTATTGCTGCGGGATGGGTTCTCAAAATGCAGCGTGTGCGTGCTCACGTCGTTCCCGAGCGTCAGCATCTGCTCCTGGCTGCCCACGCGAACCGGTACGGGCTTGTTAGCGTTGGGGCCATACGCTCTGGCGGTGATCACCAGGTCGAACTGTTCCGGCAGGGGATGGGCGTACTCAATTTTCACCTCGTTGCCCAGCTGCGCGTTGGACCAGCGCCCCCAGGACTCCGGACGCGAGATGCCGCTAAACTGCTTCACTTCCTCGGGCGCGCCGGCCACGTTAAAGATAAAGCTGTCCGCTTTGTAGCGAATATCGTTATCGCTGATTTTCAGCATGTCGACGTTACGCTGATAGCGCGCGGTATCAATCACCGTATCGTTGAACGCGGTTTTGCCTTTCCACTGGGCTTTATCCACGTGCTGTACGGTTTGCTCTCCGCCGAGCTGACCCTGAGAGACGCACCAGTCGGTAGAAAGCGCCAGCGGCTGCGACCAGAGCTGGCCCATCTTGTAACATCTGTCGACCCATACGAAATTATCGCGTGGGGCAAAATCGGCCAGCTGATAGCGCAGCGGCGCGGAATATTCGCTTTCCGGCAGCGGCTCGACGCGCCCCGCCGACACGCGCACCAGCAGCGGTAGACGGAAGCTGCTGCCCGAGAAGGCAATCGTGTTTTTATCCCGATCGACGGTGAAGTCCTTCATCTCTTTCGGGAAGTTCCACAGGCGGATAATGTCTGGCTTCCAGGCGAGGATTTTATCCTTCATGTTGAGGAACACTTCCGACAGGGATTGCCCCGACAGCGTGCTGCGGCCCAGGCCAATAAAGTTGTCGCCGCCCAGAATGTCCAGCACGGTTGCGCCGTTATCCATGGAGTTGCGTTTGGTGGCGATGACCTCCTGCTGCGGCTGGTCGCCGCGCAGGACGAAGAACAGGTTGCTGCGATCCTGCTTGTTGAGCCGATCCCATGCGCTGTTTTTCATCGCCAGATGGTCAGACGAAACGACGATGACCGTGTTTTTAAACCAGGGCGAGGCTTTGATTTTCTCGACCAGCGCGGCAATGTGCTCCTGACTACAGGTCACGGCGCTGAAAGACGTGTTGTTTTTGCCATCCACGTCATAGCTTTTGCGTTTGCAGCTGCGCGAGACGAACCCGTCCGGATGGTGGGTGTCCACCGTCAGCGCAAAGAGGGAGAAACGCTTGCCCGCGCGGGAAAGCTCCTCGAATTTCTTCCAGGTTTCGTCGAGTACCGTATCGTCATAGAAGCCCCAGTCGTTACGGTAGCTCGGATCGGCAACCGTCGTTTTTAACTCTTCTGAGCCATACAGGTGGTCAAAACCGTGGGATTTCAGGAACACGTCTTTTCCGGCAAAGCGCAGGTTTGCCCCCTGCACAAAATAGTTTTCGTAGCCGGAGTTTTTCAGGATATCGCCGAGGCAAATATTCTGGGGGAAGAACGTCGACATCGAGGCTGAGGCGTTACCTTCAAAAGGCGCGAACAGCGGGATACCGCACTGGGAGGCAACCATTCCGGCAATCGTATAGTCCGTACCCGGCAGCTGCATGGTGTGGCTGAAGTCGAGCCCTTCGTTTTTCAGCGCGCCCAAGTCTGGCGTCAGGTTCGGGAAGGCATCGTTATCAAAGTACGTGCGTTCCAGGCTTTCACCGTAGATGTAGACCAGGTTGAGCTTCGGGCTGGCGATCGTTTTGGACGGTTCTTTGTAGTAAGCCGCGAAATCCGGATCGCCGTCGCGCGACTGGGATTTCACCAGCTCGGTGATCTGATGGAACGCCGGGCTGGCGTCGACGGAGGCCAGCGCCAGGAATAACGCCAGCAGGCTGTAGCCATGATGGTGCGGAAGATGGCGACGTCGACGCAGCACCCAGGCCAGCGCGCCAAAAATCGTCACCAGCGCGACGATAAGGCCGAGCCCCGGAAGAATGTACTTGCCCACACCCGCGCCCGTCAGGCTGTTCGTTAGCGTGTAGAGCACCGCATCGTTAATACCGTCACCGGTAAAGTAGTCGCTGGCGTATAAGGTAATGTTTAAAATAATAAAAATGCCGAGCACCACCAGCGTGGCGATAAACCACCAGGTGTGACGGCCGGCTTTCCAGGCGTAAACGCCGACAGAAGCCAGAAAAAGGATAAGAGACATGAATTCTGACAACAGCATATCCTCATGACGCCAGGTGCTTCGCTGGCTAACTGTTTATTTTTTGGGTCATACAATGTAATTGCGATGTCGTTAAGCTGCAATTTTAGTGTCACGAAAGTGTGCTGTTGTTAGGATTTGGTTTAGAAAATCGTTTTTATGAAGAAGGTCGCATCCTGACAAACGGACGCTGAGACGGTGGCAACCAGGAAAAACGCTCGTTTAGCGCCGCGTTGCAAGGCTATCGCATTAAACGCGGCGTGTTGTGGCAGAAAATGGGGTGGATCAGGAGATGAAATTAACGCCTTGTTTCAGCACCAGATCGCAGGCTTTGGTTTTCACCTGTTTTGCCAGAGAAGAGTTGCCGAGGGTGCTCAGGTTAAGCTGCTGCCCGTTTTGCGCGTTAAGCAGGCCCTGAATGCCGTCCATATAGTTGGTGTCCGCTTTCTGCTCCTGCGTATCCAGACCCAGTTTACCCAGCACCTGGTTTTTCACGTTTTGCGCGTCGGTCACGGAGGCCAGCTTTTGCTTCGCGCAATATTCCAGAATCCCCGCCGCGTTGTTCATCGTGCCTGCGCTAAGGCTCTGAGAGCTGTTGCCCAGCAGGCTGGTGAGGGAAGAGGCGGAGAGTCCACCCTGAGAGCTGCTGCTCTCTTTGGTCAGCTCATTTGCCGCGCTTGACAGGGACTCCTGCCAGGACGCCGCTTGCGCTGCGCCAGTCACCAGCAGCGCGCCTAAAAAGGTGCTGATTAGAATCTGTTTTTTCATCATGGCTCTCTCAAAAAGGTCCGTTTTGGGCCGAAGGGGTTCCAGTATATACCTGTGCCCAGGCGGCGATTCCTGGAACTGTCTTAATACTCTTTGCCGGTAACGCGGCTGCGGTAACTTTCCCAGTCGAAGATGACATAAAGACTGTTACCGAGCTTCATGCGGTCCATGACGCGTTCTCCCAGCAGGCGGGTCATCTCGTCGATATTGTGGTTCGTCAGCATGCCGGTGGGGCGTTTGGACGAGGAGCGGCGGTCGACAATCTGGTTGATGATCACTTTTTCATAGCGGGATTCTGTCTGAACGCCAATCTCGTCGATGACCAGTAAATCGACATTGCTCAGATCGTTAAGCAGCTGTTCTTCGCTGGTTTCGCGGTTGCTGAAGGTGTCTTTCATCGCAGACATGATATCGGCCACGGTGATGATGAGGACCGATTTACCCCGCAGAAGCAGCTCGTTGCAGATAGCGGCTGCAAGGTGGTTTTTTCCGGTGCCCGGCTTGCCGCTAAAGATGAAGCTGGCGATATTGCCGTCGAATTCATCCACGTACTGACGGGCGGCGGCAAGGGCGTCCATCTGCCCGCTGGTCTCGATTTTATAGTTATCGAACGAGCAGTTCTGGTGCAGGGGACGGATACCGGAACGGTTAAAGGTGCGCTGCATTTTCATCGCCCGGTTCTCCCGGGCGAGCGCGGCGGCGCGGATCTCACCTTGCTCTTTTTGCCACGCCAGCAGCTCTTCACCCGTGGTGAACGCGGGCTTCACGTTGGCAGGCATCATTTTTTGCAGACGTTTCATCAGGTCGCCGACGTTCTTCATTTCGCACCTCGGAATCCGCTGGGGATCTGTTTATCCGGTTCGGAAAACGCGTTGATATCGCGTTTGGGCTGGCCGTTGTTGCCGGCGCGGGTAATTTGAAGATGACGCGCGAGCTTTTGTTGCCATTGAATATGGGTGAAGACTTTACCTTCCGCCTGCCACCAGGCGGTAAACGCGGCGAGCTCTTCCGCGGTGGCCGGCTGGGTTAACGCGATGCCCCACAGCGCGGCCTGCCGCTGAAAATCCGCATCCGGCTGCCAGCCCGCGTACAGGGCAAATTTTCCCATCGGAACGGTCACGGGGGCGTTGACCGGCTCATCAAAGAACTGGTTGTCCAGCGTGATATCGCTCGCCGGGCGTGACAGTTGCGCTTCAATCTCCAGAAGCTGTGCCAGGCGTTCCGGCGTGATTGCGTAGAACGCCGGCGCGTTGTCGGCAAAAACCGCAACCGTGCCGCCTTCGGCGTGGGTCAACACACCGCGTGGGTCGCGCATAAAGGCATCAATGCCAGCAATGCTGGTGGTCAGAATTCTGGAGGACATAACGCTTACTCTACTGATTACTACGGGCGTGATATGGGCTTATGGTAGCACAGAGAGAGGAAAGGGAAGGAGGGGATTTCCCCGGTGGCGCTGCGCTTACCGGGGCTACGGTCATAGACCTGATAAGCGCAGCGCCATCAGGTATTTATCACGCGATGATATTCAGGGTCACGTCGATGTTGCCGCGGGTCGCGTTAGAGTACGGGCAAACAATGTGCGCCGCATCGACCAGCTTTTTGGCTTCCGCGGGATCCATACCCTCAACGTGGATGTTCAGTTTTGCCTCGATACCAAAACCGGTTGGCAGCGGGCCAATACCCACTTCGCCTTCAATAAAGGCATCTTTTGGCAGGGTGAATTTGTCGCGTGCGGCCACGAACTTCATCGCGCCCAGGAAGCAGGCAGAGTAGCCCGCAGCAAATAGCTGCTCAGGGTTCGTCACTTCTCCGCCCATGCCGCCCATCTCTTTTGGCACGCCCAGTTTTACGTCCAGTACGCCATCGGAAGAGGTCGCGCGGCCGTCACGGCCACCGGTTGCTTTTGCTTTGGCGGTATACACTACTTTTTCTAAAGACATGGCAGGTTCCTCATCTTGCTTTAATGTGTGCTATTAAATAGCGTGCGATATATATGGGTGATAATCACGCGTAAAGTATAGCTTTACGCGCGGTGTAGCTGTTGTCGCAAAAGTTCGAGCTGCTGTTTGAGCGCCAGCAAAGTGTCGGTATCACACTGCGCTGCGCAACCCACCGCATGGGGAATACCCAATGCCTGCTGCTGCAGTTCACGTCCCGCTTCGCTCAGGGTAACGGCGACCTGACGTTCGTCTTTACGCGAACGGTGACGGTTGATTAACCCACCACTTTCCAGCCGTTTTAACAGCGGCGTCAGTGTCGCAGAATCCAGAAACAGGCGTTCGCCGATGTCCGACACCGTGACGTCATCCTGCTCCCACAGCACCAGCATTACCAGATATTGCGGGTAAGTAAGTTTCAGCGGTGCCAGCAGTTGCCGGTACAGCTTGTTAAGCGCCAGATTTGCCGAATAGAGGGCAAAGCAGAGCTGGTTATCCAGCTTGAGCGCAGCGGTTGCGTCGTTCGTTTTCGCGTTCATAAGATGAATATAGATAGTGTGCGATTTAATTGCAAGCAATTTTATGGGCAGGTGTAGCGGAGCGCCACCTGAACGGCCATTTTGCGGTAGTGCTGGCGCTGAGCCTGTTCGTCCGCCCCGTCTTCAAACAGGAGCGTGAAGGTGTAGCTGTTGGCAACGTAGTGAAAGCTGAAGCTGCTTATCAGGCGGTGAAGATCGCGGGCGTCAACCGTCTGGCTGAAGAGCTGCTTTTCTTTGCCCCGGAGCAGGATGCCCTCCAGCAGGTCGAGCGCACTACGGTTAACCTGGCGAAGATAGCTCGACTGCTGCATAAAGCGGCCCCGCTGCATGTTTTCCATGCAGATAATCCGGATGTAGTCCGGGTGGTCGGCATGATAGTCAAAGGTGGCTTCAACCAGGTTGACCAGCGCTTCGACGGGGGGCATTCCCGCCAGGCTTAGCGCTTTTTCACTGGCGCGAATCTGGGTGTAAACATGTTCCAGAACCAGGAGATAGAGATTCTCTTTATTCTTAAAATGATAAACCACCATGCGTTTGGTGGTGCCCGCTTTCTCCGCGATCTGCTCCATGCGGGCACCGTTCAATCCATACTCGGCAAAAAGCGCGATGGCGCTCTGAAAAATTTTCTCTTTCAGGCTGGATTCTTCGCTGTGCTCGGGGTGTTCGCTGCCAGGGTTAGCCACATCCTTTCCTTATTTTCACCAAACGGACCAGAAAGATTATCTCCATGGCAGCGAAATAACACAAATATCAAACGCGTGGGCGTTTGCGGTACAACCACAGCCCGGGGATCGACAGCCCGATAGAGAGCGCGCCGACGATGGACGAGGCCTTAAGAAAGTTGCTCAGGAGGAGGATCATCTGAGGCTCGGTGTAGCCAAAATGGCTGATTTTCACCGCGGAAATCATCGCCGTATAGGCAGATATGCCGGGGAACATTGGGATCACGGCGGCGACGGTGAACACCTTGGGATGCGCCAGATACCAGCGCGACCACTGAATGCCGATACTGCCAACCAGCATGGAGGCCATAAATGTCGACCATTCGATGTTAAATCCTGCGGTCATCATCACCATTCGCGAGCCATGGCCAATCGCGCCCAGCAGCGCACACCATCGCAGAGCGCGTTGCGGAACGTTAAACACCATCGCAAAGCCGACGGCAGGAATGGCGGCCAGAAGCATGTCCTGTGCCAGCGCCAGCAGAAAATCTATCACGCCCATCCGCGTAACCCCCAGAGTGTCATGGCCATCACAACGCCGATGCAGGTCGCCAGCGTCAGCAGGCTGGCAATAGCCCAGCGTGCCAGACCGGTATTGATGTGTCCTTTAAACATGTCGGCGACGGCGTTAATCAACGGAAAGCCCGGAACCAGCAGAAGCACGCTGGCGGCCATGGCAATCGTCGGGGTAGTGGCAAACTGCGGCAGGCGCAGCAGCAGGCCGGAAACCGTGGTGGCGACAAACGCGGTAATGCAGAAGTTAATTTGCGGATGCAGCTGCCGGTGCGTCAGCAGCTGGCGAACATACATGGCGATACTGCTGGCGAAAAAGGTGACGATCGCGCCGTCCCAGCCGCCTTTGTTGAGCTTACAAAAGCAGGCGCAAGACAGCCCTACCATCACCACGACAAGCCAGCGCGGATAACGCAATGGCTTAATTTGGCTGAACCGTTTTTCAATCTCCCGAAGATCGAGAAGCTTATGTTCAGCAAGGATGACGATGTGCTGCACTTCGGTCACGACATGCATGTTAATGCCGCGATCATGGTTTTTGCGGGTGGAGGTCAGGCACTGGCCGTCTTTGATCGTGGTCAGCACGATGGCATTAGATGAAATAGCGCTTTCAACGCTATCCATACCCAGCGCCAGTCCCAGCCGGGTGGAAAGCTCCTCAACCAGCGCGCTTTCCGCGCCGTGCTGGAGCAGAAAAAGACCGCACTGAATACATAGCCGCGTGATAGCACGCTGCGTTGACCGATCTGCCTGCATGTATTGTCCTGAAGAAGGTGGAAAGTTGCCGGTTGGCCCATAGCGATTACTTTTAGCACAAAGTGCAGTGCCTCTTGCTGTGGGCCAGATCAAGGTTTATGCAAACAGTTGCAGCCCCTACGTGCGGAAGGGGGTGGGATTAATTCATCATTCTGGTGAATTATAATTATTAAAAGATAAGTTATATATATTTAGTTATTCTAATTTTATATTGTAGTTATTTTAATGACACTGCAATTAAATTTAATTTCGCTTTGTGAGATATTACTGCTGTTTAGGTATTTCTTAAACTAAGAATACATCTCATCTTCTGCTTGTATTAACCTGCTTTACACTCAGGGACGAAAATACTCATACGTTGATGCGTTTTAACGTTACTCATTAAATGAAGAATGGACACGGAGGGTCTATGTTGTCTTTGCACGGTAAGCATAGCGTTATCATTAGCCGGATACCGGTCATGCAAAACGGGTTGGGGGGCGTAATGACTCGCCATTTCCCCGATTTTGAATTGACCTATTGCAGCTCATTGCAGGAGTTAACACTGCTCCAGCTACGCCGCGCTGACGTCATCATTGCCGATATTACAGGCGAATACTGGAATCCTCGGGGCGCGCTCGAAGAGTATTTCAATTTATTGAATCAATACCGGAACATTCACTGGATCTTTTTAGTTTCGCGGCCGCTTAACCCTATTGCCGTTGAGCTACTTGTGCGCCCGGAAAGTACGTTGCTTTCTGATATGGAACCCATTGAAGGCCTGGTTAACGCTATTCGGGCAGGTAGCGAACGCGCAGAGCGGGTAAGCCAGACGTTGTTAACCCCGGAACCTCAAAGTACGGGGGAAGAAGACGAACAGGTTATCGCGCTTACGCACTCCGAACGCAAAGTTTTGCGACTGTTGGGTAAAGGATGGGGGATTAACCAAATCGCCACATTGCTTAAGAAGAGCAATAAAACCGTCAGTGCGCAGAAAAACAGTGCGATGCGACGGCTGTCATTACGCAGTAATGCCGATATGTACGCCTGGATAAACAGTACACAGGGAATGCGAGAGCTGAGTTTGATGTCAGCCTATGGAGAGTTCGAGGAATGGAAAAAACCGATTCAACAAGACATATCGCCATCGTTGAAAATTGCACGATGAGTGCTGTTGGGCTACAGCATCTTTTTGCGCTGCCCGGCCTGAATCATTATCAACTGCATCTGTTTAGTGAATTTGACAGCTTTCAGAAAGCACTTCAGCACGTCAATTTTTTCTCGCTGATCTATTCATATTCCGATGCGCGAGACGACCGTCGTAGCTGCCTGGCGCACCTGCGGGATTTTGCCTTTACGCATGGCCACATCCAGCGCATTATCCTGGTCGCTGATGAGATGGAAGCAAGATTGATTAGCCATCTTTCCCCGTCACGCCTTCACGGTGTGGTCAGTAAATCGCTGAAGCTTGAGCTCCTGCAGAAGGAACTCATGGTGTTGCTGAGCGAAACCCTGCGCATCAATGACAATATGATGAATCACTGGTACCAGAGTCAAAGCAGAATGTTAAGCCCAACGGAACGGGCAATATTGCGTTATATGTCTTGCGGCTATTCCATTCCTCAAATCGCGGCACAGCTTGAACGCAATATTAAGACCATCCGGGCGCATAAGTTTAATGCGATGGTCAAGCTGGGGGTGAACTCTGACGTAGGGCTGCTCGATGCGGCGGATATTATTACCCATCTTTCAGCAAGAGAACCGCGAAGTTCGATACTCAGCAAGCCGACTTTTTTATAACCTGCCTGATGAGCGCCAGACAGGCTCTGGCGCATCAATCAGATGCAAACATCAACCCATTTTGCGGAAGTCAGCTCTGCCATTCTGTCAGGTGAAATACGCACGGCACTATGAATTGCACCTGCTGCGGGCAGAACTTCGGCGTACTGCTTTAATGAGATATCGCAGTAAACCGCGAGCGGGTTTTCCAGGCCGAACGGGCACACGCCGCCAACGGGGTGACCGGTGATGGTCACCACTTCATCACTGCTGAGCATGCGCGCTTTTGCACCAAACGTATCTTTCAGCTTTTTGTTATCCAGGCGCGCATCGCCTTTCGCCACCACCAGTATCACCTCATTTTTCACCTTTAATGACAAGGTCTTGGCGATTTGTCCCGGTTCAACACGATGGGCGGCAGCAGCCAACGCAACGGTAGCAGTACTCTGGCTAAGTTCAATAACGTCTATATCCGGCGCGTTGTCGGCAAAAAACTGCTGTACAGACTGCAAACTCATTGTTTCCTCCTGACAAATATCCTGCGTAATCTGTCATAAGAATTTATGCTCTGTAAATATCTCTTCAGTAACAAATATCCCGAACGGCTGATTTCTGGATCCTCTTCACAATCACGGAAACCGGTTACAGTAACCGGTTGCAGAGCGTGATGCGTCGATTAATACTGAGTACGTAACGTCCCCTGTATCCAATAATAAGAGCAAATTATGAAACCATTCCGTCTGAGCAGTACCACTGGTACACAAGCCAGCAAGGTTGTGAAGGTGATTTATGGAACAACGTGCGGCGCAAATGTGCCCGTAACAAACGTCTGACAGGAGATCTGCCATGTCTGCCAACCATGCTGCGTTTAACCTGATATTCCGTTTTGTTGAAAATTACGTGAGCCCGATTGCCGGGCGGATCTCTTCCCAGCGTCATGTCATGGCTATCCGTGATGGGTTTATCTCCGCGATGCCATTTATGATTGTGGGTTCATTTTTGTTAGTGTTCGCATACCCGCCGTTTTCGCCGGATACCACCTGGGGGTTCGCCCGAGCCTGGCTGGATATGGCGAAGCAGTTTGAAGGCCAGATCCTGACGCCGTTTGATATGACGATGGGCATTATGTCCATTTATATCTGTGCGGCCATCGCCTATAACCTTGGCAAACACTATGTCAAATCACACCAGTTAGACCCGTTTATGTGCGCCATGCTGTCGCTGATGGCGTTTCTGCTGGTCGCGGCACCGAAAACCAAAGGCACGCTGCCTGTCGATAGCCTGGGTGGGACGGGGATTTTTACCGCGATCCTGGTGGCGATCTACTGCGTTGAGATGATGCGTTTCCTCAAGGCGCATAACATCGGTATTCGCCTGCCAGACCAGGTACCTCCGATGATCAAAAACTCTTTTGATCTGCTCATCCCGGTGCTGGTAGTGGTGTTGACGCTTTATCCTCTGAGCCTGCTCATTCAGTCTCAGTTCGGCATGCTGATCCCGCAGGCCATTATGTCGGTCTTTAAACCTCTGGTTTCCGCAGCGGATTCCCTGCCTGCGATCCTGCTGGCCGTGTTGATTGGCCATCTGCTGTGGTTCGCCGGGATCCACGGCGCCGCCATCGTCTCCGGGATGCTGCAGATGTTCTGGCTGACCAACCTGGGCGCTAACCAGACCGCGCTGGCCGCCAGCCAGCCTCTGCCGCATATTTTTATGGAGGCGTTCTGGACGTTCTTTATCGTGATTGGCGGGTCGGGCGCCACGATGGGGCTGGTGATTTGCTATTTGCGTAGCCGTTCAGCGCATTTACGCTCTATCGGGCGTTTGAGCGTGGTACCCAGCTTCTTTAACATCAATGAACCCGTTATCTTCGGTACGCCAATCGTTATGAACCCGGTGTTCTTTATTCCGTTCCTGCTGGCACCGATGGTAAATGCCGTGCTGGCCTGGGCGGCGATGACGTTTGACCTGATTGGCCGCGTCATCTCAGTGGTTCCCTGGACGGCACCGGCGCCAATAGGCGCTGCGTGGGCTCTGGGCTGGGATTTCCGCGCGGCTATTCTGGTTGTGGTTCTGGCCTGCGTATCGGCAATCATCTACTTCCCGTTCTTCAAAGTGTACGAGAAACAGCTGCTGGAGCAGGAAGCGGAAGAGGCACAGCGTAACGCGGAAGAGGACAATCAGCAGGTGGCTTAGGTTAAAGCAAAACGGCAACTCAGGTTGCCGTTTTTAGTGTTTGTTCCCTCTCCCTGTGGGAAAGGGGGCAGGTTGAGGGCATCAGGCCGGGGCCGACTACTTCAGCGTGCAATCCCCGCACTGCTTAACGTCCGGCAGGCGGTAGCGCTGGCAGCAGGTGCGGCGAACCAGAAGCCCATCACGGAGCACGACGGTACGGAATAACGGGTTGTCGCGGCCATCGGAAAGCTGTTTTGCAAAGAAGCAGGACTGACGCAGGGCATCAACGTTCTCATCACCAAGCAGAGGCTTCATTTCCGTTAAATACCAGTGGATTAAATAGCCCGTATTGCTCCAGATAAGCTTCGCGTTAATCTCTCCCGTCGCTTCAAGCACTTCCACCACCGGGATCAGGGCCTGGGTTATAAGCTGCTCCATGCGTTCCTGAGCCGTCAGGCGTTCCGCGTTCTGGTCTTCGTGCAGATCAATCCAGAAACAGGCTGCGCGCCCGGTTTCGTGAAACTCGACGTGGAAATTATCCGGCGAAAGTTCCAGCATGCTCTTCTGGGTTAACAGCGCCAGCATGAGGGGAGGCACCATCAGGCCGATATACCACTGCGCCCAAAGAGAGAGCAGTGGTTTATTTTCCCGCGTAAGAGTGGGCTGATTGCGATAGATATGGTCGGAATAGGTGGCCAGCAGCGACTGCAGTTTTGTCGGTTGACGCCACTCTGAGAGCGTCATGGCGTGGTTCGGGTGCGCTTCATCAAGGCGGATAAAGTCCAGCAGGTGGGCGCGCGTCTCCGCAATCTTTTCCCGTATGGCATCAGCAAGCGAAGCATTCCCGCTGGTGAGGGGCGCTCGCCAGAGGAGGGGCTCGACGATGTGTGCGGTATGCGTAGCCATAGTATAGATAGAAATCTAAATGATAATGATTGCCAATCCTAACTATTGCTCATATCAATGGCAAGACTTTTGTCTTTAAGACACCGCCGTGATGTTTATGCCGTCTGCAGCTCTTCACTTAACAGAATGTTATTGCGCCCCATATGCTTTGCTTCGTAGAGGGCTTTGTCCGCTTTTTCCAGCGCGCCTTCCACGTCTTCATCCTCGAAAATGGCAATACCAATGCTGATGGTGACGTTTGTCGCGACGCTCTCGTTAAACAGATGCGGGATTTTCAAATCGTAGACTTTCTGACGGATCCGCTCGGCCGTCTGGCGAGCATGTTCGAGTGAAATATTGGTCAGCAGCACCATGAACTCTTCTCCGCCAAAACGCGCCACAATATCGCGAGAACGCACGGCGTCGCGGATTGCCGCAGAGACGCGCTTCAGCGCCTGATCGCCCATCATATGGCCATAGTGATCGTTATAGGCTTTGAAGTGATCGATATCCATCAGTAGGACAAAGTGCTCGCCATTTTCTACCGTCGGCAGGTTCTCCAGACGGCTTTGCAGACCGCGACGATTATAGAGCCCGGTAAGCGGGTCCATCATGCTGAGATCGGTAAGGGTTTCTCGCTCTTCCAACAGGCGCGAGAGCAATTCCTGAGCGAAACGGTCGTTACGCGTTTGCAAAATGTTATGTATAGCAATTGCCACCACAGGAAGTGCGAAAGAATAGGTCATTCTCAGCCATATATCGTGATCGCTTAGCCACAGGCAGACAATAAAGGTGGGCAATGAGTGCAGCGTAAATGCTTTGATATTACTCGCGAATGCCAGCGTTCCGATAAAAAGTACCGTTAATAGAGCGATTAACAAATACGTCGCGTGGTCGTGGGGAATTAAGGCGAATTTAGACTCAATTTGCCAGGCCCACAAAATACCGAAGATCCCTGAAACAACGGGAATATTTATCTTCCGTGCGCGCTTTCTCCAGTGCCAGACGAACAGGCCGGTGCTGATGGAGAAAATAGCAATAAGTGGGGCAGATAACAGGCGTACAGAATTGAGCGGATTTGTTACCGAGAACACTGCCGAAGTTGCGTTCAGAAATAAAAATAAACGTAACGACAATTGATATTTTCTGTGAACCAAAGACCGCCAGGATTGTGATGTCATAGTCGTGCGTTTTTATTAAAATTTAATTAAAACAAATAAGTAGGTGCTGTTTCGCAATAAAACATGCAAAAAACTCAAAGAGTAATTATCAGAAAATCTTTAGATGTTGTTAACAGGTGTGCAATTTATCACCTTAGGCAATTCCTGTCATTACGGGAAAGGTAAAGGTCGATGGATTTTGATTCATTCAGCTGACAAATGATAACTTGTGTCATATGATATTGGTTATCATTATCGTTGCGAGAGGGCAGATCATGTTGAACAGGGCGCTTGGCAGTGGTTGGGGGGTATTGCTACCGGGAGCCATTCTCGGCGGGTTGATGTTTGCCGATCTCTCCCTTGATACCTGGAAAGCGATCATTGTGTCAGGACTGTTAGTCACGTCAGGCATGATCTGGCATAAGCAGCTTCGCCACTTTGTTTTACTGCCATCATGCGTAGCACTGGTCAGTGGAATTCTGGTGATACTGATGAGTTTGAAATAACAGGGAAAACAAGGGGAACTTCAGAAGGGATGTAAGATAATTGGTGCGAGGGGGGGGACTCGAACCCCCACATCCTAAGGACACTAACACCTGAAGCTAGCGCGTCTACCAATTCCGCCACCTTCGCACAGTCATCTTACTATTTTTGATATCGCCTCGTTGGTGCGAGGGGGGGGACTCGAACCCCCACATCCGTAAGGACACTAACACCTGAAGCTAGCGCGTCTACCAATTCCGCCACCTTCGCCCAGTGCGAGCAATATCATTGTGATTTATGGTGCGAGGGGGGGGACTCGAACCCCCACATCCGTAAGGACACTAACACCTGAAGCTAGCGCGTCTACCAATTCCGCCACCTTCGCATACCATCGATACTGTAAAAGTATCGTAACCACGGAGGCGCATTCTAGATGTTTTCAGCTTTACGTCAACAGAAAAGTGCGCGCGACGCCTTGATTGCTGCAAAAATGGCCGATGCAGGCGCCATGCGGAGCCGGATGGCGCTTGCGCTTATCCGGCCTGCTGGAGCGGAGATTACTTTTTGGCCTGGCGCGTCATGACGGTACGGTAGACCTTAAAGCGGCCGGTCTGGGCGATCACTTCGTGGAAGCCGAAGGTTTCGTCCAGCACTTTCGGGTACGCCAGGAAGGCGTTCGCGACAATACGCAGCTCGCCGCCGCTGTTCAGATGACGGGTTGCGCCGCGGATCAGCGTTTGTGCCGCTTCAAGGCTGGTCTCCATACCGTCGTGGAACGGCGGGTTGGAGATAATCATGTCGAAGCGACCGGTGACGTCGGAGAAGACGTTGCTGGCAATCACCTCGCCTTCAATGCCGTTTGCGGCAAGCGTTGCGCGGCTGGCTTCAACCGCCGGGGCGCTCACGTCACAGAGGGTTAAGCGCACTTTGGGTGAATGGCTGGCAAGCACGGTAGAGAGCACGCCCGCGCCGCAGCCGACGTCCAGCACTTTGCCTTTGGTGTGCGGCGTCAGGGTGGAGAGCAGCAGCTTGCTGCCCGTATCCAGCGCGTCGCGGCTGAATACGCCCGGCAGGGTTTTGATGGTCAGGCCGTCAAGCTGGTACTCGTCCCAGTATGCCTGTGGAGCGAACGTTGTCTGTTTTTCCAGACGGCCATGATACAGACCACAGCGGCGTGCGCTGTCGACTTTATTCAGCGGCGCGTAGCCTTCCAGCATCTGTTCAGCGCTACGCACGCCGCTGCGGTTCTCACCTACCACGAAAATATCGCAGCCGACCGGCAGCAGGGAGAGCAGGTTCATCAGCTGAAACTGGGCTTCCGGTTTATTCTTCGGCCAGTAGTAGATCAGCGTATCGCAGTCGGCGATATCGCTCTGCTCCGCCACCAGGCTAAAGCGCGCGCGCTCGCCCATCTGGCGGCTCAGCACCTGCCAGTGGTGGTAGTATTGGGTATGGGCACGGCTTTCAGCACAGTCGAAACGCGCAGGCAGGTCATCCTGCATATCTCCGGCAAACAGAATACGGCTTTCTTCGAAATCATCACTGTGACGCAGCAAGACTTCACTTGCCGGGGTAAATGCAGACATGAATTGTTCCTCAATAAACTCAGGCGGGGATTATAGTAGGTAGATGGCGCACTTTCGACACATTTGCTATATTTGCGCGCCTGAGAGACAGGAGTTTTCCCTATGACATCCCGACGAGACTGGCAGTTGCAGCAGCTGGGCATTACCCAGTGGGCTTTGCGTCGCCCGACGGCGTTGCAGGGCGAAATCGCCATTTCCATCCCTGAGCACGTACGTCTGGTGATGGTGGCGGAAGAACTGCCTGCCCTGAATGAACCCCTGATCGATGATGTCCTTCGCAGCCTGAAGATGACGGCCGACCAGGTTTTACAGCTGACGCCAGAGCGTGTCGCGATGCTTCCTCCTGATAGCCGCTGTAACAGCTGGCGTATCGGAGAGACAAACGAGATCCCCCTCCAGGGGAGCCAGATCTGCTCGCCAGCGCTGGACGAACTGAAAGCCAACCCAAAAGCGCGCAGCGCGCTATGGCAACAAATCTGCGAATATGAACACGATTTCTTCCCTCACGACGCCTGACCTGACCACAGCGTTTGCGATTGAAACACGCGCCCACGCCTTTCCGTGGAGCGAAAAAACCTTCGCCAGCAATCAGGGCGAACGGTATCTGAACTTCCGTCTGGACGTTGACGGCACCATGGCCGCCTTCGCGATCACGCAGGTTGTTCTTGATGAAGCGACGCTGTTTAATATTGCGGTTGATCCCGCGTTCCAGCGCCGTGGGCTGGGAAGAGAACTGCTCGAGCACCTCATTCGTGAGCTCGAAACCCGTGACGTTTTCACCCTGTGGCTGGAGGTGCGCGCGTCGAATGTCGCCGCCATCGCGCTCTATGAAAGCTTAGGCTTTAACGAGGCGACAGTCCGCCGTAACTACTACCCCACCGCAGAGGGACGTGAAGACGCCATCATAATGGCTCTGCCGATTGGATAACGAATATAAGGTTGTAACGATGAAATGGGACTGGATTTTCTTTGATGCCGACGAAACGCTGTTTACGTTTGACTCGTTCGGCGGCCTGCAGCGGATGTTTCTCGACTATAGCGTGACTTTCACCGCTGAAGATTTTCAGGACTATCAGGCGGTAAACAAGCCGCTGTGGGTGGATTACCAGAACGGTGCCATCACCGCGTTACAACTACAGCACCAGCGTTTTGACGTCTGGGCGGAACGCTTAAAGGTCAGTCCGGGAACGCTGAATGATGCCTTCCTGAACGCGATGGCCGATATCTGTGCGCCACTGCCGGGGGCGGTTTCCCTGCTGAATGCGTTGAAAGGCAAGGTGAAACTGGGGATCATCACCAACGGTTTTACCGCCCTGCAGCAGATCCGCCTCGAGCGCATCGGCCTGCGCGATCATTTCGACGCGCTGGTGATCTCGGAAGAGGTGGGCGTACCTAAACCGGATCCGCGTATTTTCGACTACGCGCTGGCCCAGGCCGGTCATCCTGACCGCGATCGCGTCCTGATGGTGGGTGATACGGCAGAGTCAGATATCCTGGGCGGCATGAAGTCAGGTTTGTCGACCGTCTGGCTCAACGCGCATGGCCGCGTGAAGCCTGAAGGCATCGAGCCGACCTGGACCGTGACGTCGTTGAACGAACTGGAGCAACTCCTGTGTAAACAATGATTGCCTGCCCCCCATTGATGGGTAAAATAGCCGCAATTTTGTATTCCATGATGCGTGGCGTGCTGCCGCGCTTATAAAAGAAGATTTAATTATGACGTTGTCTCCTTATCTGCAAGAGGTGGCCAAGCGCCGCACTTTTGCCATTATCTCGCACCCGGATGCCGGTAAAACGACCATCACTGAGAAGGTGTTGCTGTTCGGACAGGCGATCCAGACTGCCGGTACCGTTAAAGGCCGTGGCTCCAGTCAGCATGCAAAATCTGACTGGATGGAGATGGAAAAGCAGCGTGGTATTTCGATTACCACCTCAGTGATGCAGTTCCCGTATCACGACTGCCTCGTGAATCTGCTGGACACCCCGGGCCACGAAGACTTCTCCGAAGATACCTACCGTACCCTGACGGCGGTGGACTGCTGTCTGATGGTGATCGACGCCGCGAAAGGTGTAGAAGACAGGACCCGTAAGCTGATGGAAGTCACCCGTCTGCGCGATACGCCGATCCTCACCTTCATGAACAAACTCGACCGCGACATCCGTGACCCGATGGAGGTGATGGACGAAGTGGAAAGCGAGCTGAAAATCGCCTGTGCGCCAATCACCTGGCCAATTGGCTGCGGTAAGCTGTTCAAAGGGGTGTATCACCTCTATAAAGACGAAACCTACCTGTATCAGACCGGTAAAGGCCACACCATTCAGGAAGTTCGCGTGGTGAAAGGTCTGGATAACCCTGAGCTGGACGTGGCAGTCGGCGAAGAGCTGGCCGCGCAGCTGCGCGACGAGCTGGAGCTGGTGAAGGGGGCGTCTCACGAGTTCGATAAAGAGCTGTTCCTGAGCGGTGAAATCACCCCGGTCTTCTTCGGTACCGCGCTGGGTAACTTCGGCGTTGACCACATGCTGGACGGTCTGGTGGAGTGGGCGCCGCGCCCGATGCCGCGTAAAACCGACACCCGTGAAGTGGAAGCGAAGGAAGAGAAATTCACCGGCTTCGTGTTCAAAATTCAGGCCAATATGGACCCGAAACACCGCGACCGCGTGGCCTTTATGCGCGTGGTGTCCGGTAAGTATGAAAAGGGCATGAAGCTGCGCCAGGTGCGTACCGGGAAAGACGTGGTGATCTCCGATGCGCTGACCTTTATGGCGGGCGACCGTTCGCACGTTGAAGAGGCGTATCCGGGCGACATCATCGGTCTGCACAACCACGGCACGATTCAGATCGGCGATACCTTTACCCAGGGTGAAATGATGAAGTTTACCGGTATTCCGAACTTCGCGCCGGAGCTGTTCCGTCGTATCCGTCTGCGCGATCCGCTGAAGCAGAAACAGCTGCTGAAAGGCCTGGTTCAGCTCTCCGAAGAGGGCGCCGTGCAGGTGTTCCGCCCAATCGCGAACAACGATCTGATCGTGGGTGCGGTCGGCGTGCTGCAGTTCGACGTGGTTGTCGCGCGTCTGAAGAGCGAGTACAACGTGGAAGCGATTTACGAGTCTGTGAACGTCGCGACCGCGCGCTGGGTTGAGTGTTCTGACGTGAAGAAATTCGAAGAATTTAAGCGTAAGAACGAAATTCAGCTGGCGCTGGATGGCGGCGATAACCTGACCTATATCGCGCCAACGATGGTGAACCTGAACCTGACGCAGGAACGTTACCCTGACGTTCAGTTCCGTAAAACCCGCGAGCACTAATCCCTCTCAGAGCACGGCTGCCGCCGTGCTCTTCTTTAATTCCTGTCTTATTAATCCCTTGCGGAATGTTCTTAATTCAACGCAATTTCACGCTATTCGCGCGTTTTTTACCCAATTCTGAAAGCGGCTCTGTGAGAGTGATCTATATTTAACTCAGTGTTTAACACCGGGTGTGGATAAATTAACTGTTCAATGCATGACTTTAGGTTGTCCATTTTGCCCGTGTGTTTATTCGCAATATATAAAACTACTAAGGAAGTATGTAGCCCGAATAACGGGTAAACACAGGAATAGATCGATGAATATGACAAGACTGAAGATTTCGAAAACTCTGCTGGCTGTAACCCTGGGTAGCGTTCTGGTGAGCGGTTCCGCTCTGGCGGAAAGCACCACCATGGATAAAGCACAGTCCACTGCCGATACCGCAGGGCAAAAAATCGATAGCTCTATGAATAAAGTCGGCAACTTCATGGATGACAGCTCAATCACAGCAAAAGTGAAAGCCGCACTGGTGGATGATGAATCCATCAAAAGTACCGATATTTCCGTTAAGACCGACAAGAAAGTGGTCACGCTGAGCGGCTTCGTGGAAAGCCAGGCTCAGGCCGAGCAGGCGGTGAAAGTCGCGAAGGGCGTCGAAGGCGTTGCGTCCGTCAGCGATAAGCTGCACGTACGTGACGGTAAAAACGCGTCGGTGAAAGGTTATGCCGGTGATGCCGCTACTACCAGCGAAATCAAAGCTAAACTTTTAGCAGATGACATCGTGCCGTCCCGTAAGGTGAAAGTGGAAACCACCGATGGTGTGGTTCAGCTTTCCGGTACGGTAGATTCGCAGGCGCAAAGTGAACGCGCCGAGTCCATCGCGAAAGCGATTGACGGTGTGAAAAGCGTTAAAAACGATCTGAAAACGAAGTAAATCTGGACCATTCGCCCGTCTGGTTAAAACCTGCGGGCGAAATAAGAACGACTCTGGAAGAACGCCGGTGAGTGACCTGAGCGCTCACGTTTAGCGGCCGACATTAACTATGGTAAAGGAGAAGCTTATGTTTCGTTGGGGCATTATATTTCTGGTTATCGCGTTAATTGCCGCCGCATTGGGCTTTGGTGGACTGGCAGGTACAGCGGCATGGGCAGCTAAAATTGTCTTCGTTGTGGGTATTATTCTGTTCCTGGTCAGCCTGTTTACGGGTCGCAGACGTCCGTAGCAAACGCAATATTCCTTCAACAAAATAAAGCCAGTCACTGCGACTGGCTTTTTCTTATTTGCGGAACAGGTCGGGTGCGTTACTGTGGTGTTATAAAATAATCAAAAACAGGAAAGCAGAGGTGGGGCAACGAATTCCCGTTACGCTCGGCAATATTGCGCCGCTGACGTTAAAACCGTTTCGCGCAGGTCAACTCGCGTTGGTCTGCGAGGGTGGAGGACAGCGCGGCATTTTCACCGCCGGCGTGCTGGATGAATTTATGCGCGCGCAGTTCAACCCGTTTGACCTTTACTTCGGCACCTCTGCCGGGGCGCAGAACCTCTCTGCCTATGTATGTAACCAGCCTGGGTATGCGCGAAAGGTCATCATGCGCTACACCACGGCGAAAGAATTTTTTAATCCGGTGCGCTTTGTGCGCGGCGGCAACCTGATCGATCTCGACTGGCTGCTGGAGTCAACCTCCAGCCAGATGCCGCTGGCCATGGATACCGCTGCCCGTCTGTTTGATAGCGGCAAAGAGTTCTGGATGTGCGCCAGCCGGGGCGATGACTATTCGCCGGGCTATTTTTCTCCTCAGAAGGAGAACTGGCTGGACATCATCCGCGCCTCCAGCGCGATCCCCGGTTTTTATCGTACGGGAGCCCTGCTGGACGGCATTAGCTACCTGGACGGGGGGATCAGTGACGCGGTGCCGGTGCAGGAAGCCGCCCGGCGCGGGGCGAAAACCATTGTGGTGATCCGTACCGTACCGTCGCAAATGTATTACACGCCGCAGTGGTTCAAACGGATGGAGCGCTGGTTGGGCGACAGCAGCCTGCAGCCGCTGGTGAACATTGCGAAGCAGCATGAAACCACCTACGGCGCGATGCAGCGCTTCATTGAAAAACCGCCGGGCAAGCTGCGTATTTTTGAAATCTATCCGCCTAAGCCGCTGCTGAGCATGGCCCTGGGCAGCCGCGTCCCTGCGCTGCGCATGGATTACAAAACGGGGCGGCTGTGCGGGCGTTACTTCCTGGCGACGGTGGGGAAAATGCTGGCGGAGCAACCGCCGCTTCATCGCCATAAACGCATTATTTTGCCGCCTGCTATTGTCGCCAACGACGCCCTGACGATGCCGCTGGTGGATATTCCGCAGGCGAATGACGCTTTACTGGATAACGAGGATCTGGCGTGACGCTCCGCTTTGTCGATACCCACTGCCACTTTGATTTTCCGCCGTTTACCGGGGATGAAGCGCAAAGCATAGCGAAAGCGGCCGAAGCAGGCGTTCAGGCTATCATTGTGCCGGCAGTGGAAGCGGCCTATTTTTCCCGGGTGCTGGATCTTTCCACACAGCACCCTGCGCTCTATGCCGCGCTCGGCCTGCATCCGATTGTGATTGAACGGCATCTTGATGAGCACATTGAGAGGCTTGATGAGGTCGTGCAGACCGCAGGAGACAAACTTGTCGCCATCGGTGAGATCGGCCTCGATCTTTATCGTGAGGATCCGCAGTTTGAGCGCCAGCAGACGATCCTCGACGCGCAGCTCAGGCTGGCAAAGCGCCACGAGCTGCCGGTGATCCTCCATTCAAGACGCACGCACGATAAGCTGGCGATGCACCTGAAACGCATCGATCTGCCGCGAAAAGGGGTCGTGCACGGTTTCTCCGGCAGCCTGCAGCAGGCGCAGCGTTTTATCGAGCTGGGCTATAAAATCGGCGTCGGCGGCACCATCACCTATCCGCGCGCCAGTAAAACCCGGGACGTGATGGCACAGCTGCCGCTGTCGGCGCTGCTGCTGGAAACCGACGCGCCGGATATGCCGCTGAATGGTTTTCAGGGCCAGCCGAATCGCCCGGAACAGGCGGCGCGCGTGTTTACCACCCTGTGTGAACTGCGAAAGGAGCCTGCAGAGGTGATTGCCGATGCGCTGCTGGAAAATACCCGTTCGGTATTTGGCATCACGCTATAGGTAAAGCGCCGGACGGATCACCGTTATCTTCTGTTTTTCCAGCGCCCGCGCCAGCGGTTCAACGTCCTCGGGCGTGGCGCTGCGCCATGAGGCCGCCTCACCGTAAACGCCATGCGCATGAAACGCGTTGATGCGCACCGGCACATTTCCAAGCCCGTGGATAAAGGTCGTTAGCGGTTTGAGATGTTCCAGGTAATCACACTGCTCCGGAATCACCAGCAGGCGGAGTTCCGTCAAACGGTGACGATCTGCCAGCCAGCGGATGCTCTGCTTGATCTGCGGGTTTTCGCGTCCGGTCAGGAAACGGTGATGCTCGTTCCCCCACGCCTTCAGATCCAGCATTGCGCCATCCAGTACCGGCAGCAGCTTTTGCCAGCCGGTTTCGCCTAACAGACCGTTGCTGTCTACCAGGCAGGTGAGGTGGCGCAGGGCGGGATCGGCTTTGATCGCGGTAAACAGGGCAATCAAAAACGGCAATTGCGTTGTGGCTTCGCCGCCGCTGACGGTGATCCCTTCGATAAACGGTGCGGATTTGCGGACCTGAGCGAGGATCTCTTCCACGCTGAAGCGGTGCGCCATAGGCGTTGCCTGCTGCTGGCACAGATGCAGGCAGGTGTCGCACTGCTGGCAGTCACTCTCCTGCCACCAGACGCGTCCGGCCTGAATCGTCAGCGCGTCGTGCGGGCAGTGGGGCACACAGTCCCCGCAGTCGTTGCAGCGGCCGATCGTCCACGGGTTGTGGCAGGTTTTACAGCGCAGGTTGCAGCCCTGCAGGAACAGCGCCAGGCGGCTGCCCGGCCCGTCCACGCAGGAAAAAGGAATGACCTGACTAACTAAAGCGCATCTGCTGTTCATGGCTTATCACGCGCGGCTGACGTTCCAGAATACGGGTATTGCGTGCGGCCTCTTCCCCCAGCCACGTGGTATTGGTGCGCGATCCGGCTTCCCGGTATTTCTCCAGATCCGACAAGCGAACCATGTAGCCTGTCACGCGGACCAGATCGTTACCCGCTACGTTGGCGGTAAATTCACGCATTCCCGCTCTGAACGCCCCCAGGCAAAGCTGAACCACCGCCTGCGGGTTGCGTTTGACCGTCTCCTCCAGGGTGAGAATATCGCTGATTCCGGAGTGATAGTGTTTGTGATGCGGCGCAACGGCCAGCAGATGGCTGATGGGATCCGGCTCGTCGCCGTAAGGCAAGCGCGCGCCCGGCGTGGTGCCCGAATCGGAACTGATCCCCGACTGCGCGTGAAGCATCGCGCGAAGCTTCCAGCCGTGCTTCACCGGCGTGCTTTCAACGAACGCTGCAAGCTGTTCGCTGATGCGATAGCCCAGCGCGTTGGCCTGTTCATCCTTTCCGTAGCGTCCCGCTATTCCTGCTTTCTCACAGAGCGCGTTTACCGCTTCCGCCAGGCCGTACATGCCAAACATGGGTACAAACCGTTCCGCATCAATCAGCCCCTCTTTTACCAGGAAGCTATTCTCAAAGAAGCCAGATTGCTCGTAAAGGAAACCGCAGCGTGCATCGATGATGGCAATTTGCTGCTGGCAGTAGTGCGGGAGCGTGCGGGTGAAGAAGTCGTCAATGGATGCGCTGCGTTCAGCAATGGCTTTGAGGTTAAGGCGCACCAGGGTGCTGCCGCCGCCTGCAAGCGGCAGGGAGTTGTAACAGCTCACCACGCCGTAACGGCCTTTTGTGAAAATTTTATCATTCATCGGGCCATTAGAAATATGCGGTTTGCTGCATTCACAAATGTTTTTCGCCACCTCAAGCAGCAAATCATGTGGGGTGATATCGGGATCGTAGATAAAGGTCAGGTTCGGCGCGACCTGCTTCAGCTCTGCATCGGCACGCAGAATGGCGCGCGTGACTGGCGTATCTTCAGGCCCGATGTTTGCGTGCATAAACGCATCCGGCAGCGTACGGTCGAGATAGCGCCAGAAACGTTTTATTCGGCTATCGATCTCTTCTTGTGTTAGAATTCTAACATATGGGGTCAATATCGCATCAAGCTGACCGAGATAGACCGGCATCGATGTGACGGACGGAACATGATGGTAGAGGATGGTTAACAGCGAGAGGGCGTCGTCGAGATCTTTCGCGCCTTCCAGCTCCAGCCACGCTGAACCGTTAGCCAGAAATTTTGCGTAATCCGGCAGAACGTAACGGGGTTTGTAAGGCGAATGGCCTTCGAACATGTCGCAGATAAACCCTTCGTCCAGTGCGGCTCGTGCGGCCTCAGGAAGTGCCGGGTAAGGCAGGTTGTTTTCCGCTTCCAGCGCCAGAAAATGACGTTTTTGTTCCGGGGTTAACACCGGGCTTGTGACAATGTGCTGGCAACGTTGTTGCAGGGCGTCGGGGCTGGAGTGGGGCATAGTCGCTTCCTTGAGTGTTCTGCGGATGATGAACGGATTGTAGGAAGCCAGCCTGTCGGGGCTTTTGATCCGACAGGGGGTATCGCTGCTTTAGTCGGCAATTTACGCGCTAAAGTTTGAAGAAGATCTCATTACAGTAATGCAAATTTGTATGCAGTTTTCATTAACTGTGATGAATGTCGAAGTGTGGATGCGGGTGAATGTTAGAATACTCACAGACCCGCAAGGTAAAATTTATACGGCACTGCCGTTGGAGAATGTTATGACCGATTTAACTGCAAGCAGCCTGCGCGCGTTGAAACTGATGGACCTGACCACCCTGAACGATGACGACACCAATGAAAAAGTCATCGCCCTGTGCCATCAGGCGAAAACGCCGGTGGGTAACACCGCAGCCATCTGTATCTACCCGCGCTTTATCCCGATTGCCCGTAAGACTCTGAAAGAGCAGGGTACGCCGGACGTGCGCATTGCAACCGTAACTAACTTCCCGCATGGCAACGACGATATCGAGATCGCGCTGGCAGAAACCCGCGCGGCGATTGCTTACGGCGCAGACGAAGTTGACGTTGTGTTCCCGTACCGCGCGCTGATCGCCGGCAACGAGCAGGTCGGTTTTGACCTGGTGAAAGCCTGTAAAGACGCGTGCGCGGCGGCAAATGTGCTGCTGAAAGTGATCATCGAAACCGGCGAGCTGAAAGAAGAGGCGCTGATTCGTAAAGCATCTGAAATCTCCATCAAAGCCGGTGCGGATTTCATTAAAACCTCTACCGGTAAAGTGCCGGTGAATGCGACCCCGGAAAGCGCGCGCATCATGATGGAAGTGATCCGTGACATGGGCGTATCCAAAACCGTTGGTTTCAAACCTGCGGGCGGCGTGCGTACCGCTGAAGACGCGCAGCAGTTCCTGGCGATTGCCGACGAGTTGTTTGGCGCCGACTGGGCCGATTCCCGTCACTACCGCTTCGGTGCGTCCAGCCTGCTGGCCAGCCTGCTGAAAGCGCTGGGTCACGGCGACGGTAAGAGCGCAAGCAGCTACTGATTGCCAGACAATGCCGGATGATGCTTCGCTCATCCGGCCGACAGGATCGTAGGGCGGGTAAGCGTAGCGCCACCCGCCACAACTCCCCCGATTCCGCATGGAGGTTACCGTGTTTCTCGCACAAGAAATTATTCGTAAAAAACGTGATGGTCATGCATTAAGCGATGAAGAGATCCGTTTCTTCATCAACGGCATTCGTGATAACACCGTCTCAGAAGGGCAGATTGCGGCTCTGGCGATGACCATTTTCTTCCACGATATGTCGATGCCTGAGCGCGTGTCGCTGACCATGGCGATGCGAGATTCAGGAACCGTTCTGGACTGGAAAAGCCTCAACCTTAACGGCCCGATTGTGGATAAGCACTCCACCGGCGGCGTGGGTGACGTGACGTCTCTGATGCTCGGCCCAATGGTGGCAGCCTGCGGCGGTTACATCCCGATGATCTCCGGGCGCGGCCTGGGCCACACCGGCGGTACGCTCGACAAACTGGAAGCCATTCCGGGCTTCGATATCTTCCCGGACGACAACCGCTTCCGCGACATTATTAAAGACGTTGGTGTGGCGATTATCGGCCAGACCAGCTCTCTTGCTCCGGCAGACAAGCGTTTCTACGCCACCCGCGACATCACCGCGACCGTTGACTCCATCCCGCTGATCACCGCCTCTATCCTGGCGAAGAAACTGGCAGAAGGGCTGGACGCGCTGGTGATGGACGTGAAGGTGGGCAGCGGCGCGTTTATGCCGACCTATGAACTTTCTGCTGCGCTCGCGGAAGCGATCGTTGGCGTATCCAACGGCGCGGGCGTGCGCACCACCGCGCTGCTCACCGACATGAACCAGGTGCTGGCGTCCAGCGCCGGTAACGCCGTCGAAGTGCGTGAAGCGGTGCAGTTCCTCACCGGTGAATACCGCAACCCGCGTCTGTTCGACGTCACCATGGCGCTGTGCGTTGAGATGTTAATCTCCGGCAAGCTGGCCAAAGACGACGCAGAAGCCCGCGCGAAGCTGCAGGCGGTGCTGGATAACGGCAAAGCGGCGGATATTTTCGGCCGCATGGTTGCAGCCCAGAAAGGCCCGACCGATTTCGTCGAAAACTACGCGAAATACCTGCCAACCGCGACGCTTAGCAAAGCGGTGTATGCCGATAGCGAAGGGTATGTCTCTGCAATGGACACCCGTGCGCTGGGTATGGCGGTGGTCTCGATGGGCGGCGGCCGTCGTCAGGCGTCAGACACCATTGATTACAGCGTCGGCTTTACCGATATGGCCCGTCTGGGCGACAGCGTTGACGGTCAACGTCCGCTTGCGGTGATCCACGCGAAAGACGAAGCCAGCTGGCAGGAAGCGGCTAAAGCGGTGAAAGCGGCAATTACGCTTGACGATAAAGCGCCGGAAACCACACCGACTGTCTATCGCCGTATCACCGAATAGCGGTATACTGATCTGATCGATAATTTTTGAAGCACTACGTACGGAGAACAATTATGAAACGTGCATTTATTATGGTGCTGGACTCATTCGGCATCGGCGCAACCGAAGATGCAGAACGTTTTGGTGACGTGGGTTCCGATACCATGGGTCATATCGCGGAAGCCTGTGCGAAAGGCGAAGCGGATAACGGTCGTAAAGGCCCTCTGACTCTACCTAACCTGACCCGCCTCGGTCTGGTGAAAGCGCATGAAGGTTCTACCGGTAAAATCGCAGCCGGTATGGACGGCAACGCGGAAGTCGTGGGCGCCTACGCCTGGGCTCACGAGCTCTCCTCCGGTAAAGACACCCCGTCTGGCCACTGGGAAATCGCCGGTGTGCCTGTGCTGTTCGACTGGGGCTATTTCTCCGATCACGAGAACAGCTTCCCGCAGGAGCTGCTCGATAAGCTGGTGAAGCGTGCCAATCTGCCGGGCTACCTCGGTAACTGCCACTCTTCTGGTACCGTGATTCTCGATGAACTCGGCGAAGAGCACATGAAAACCGGCAAGCCGATTTTCTACACCTCTGCTGACTCCGTGTTCCAGATTGCCTGCCACGAAGAGACCTACGGCCTGGATAAACTCTACGAGCTGTGCGAAATCGCCCGAGAAGAGCTGACCGAAGGCGGCTACAACATCGGCCGAGTGATCGCGCGTCCGTTTGTGGGCGACAAAGCGGGTAACTTCCAGCGTACCGGTAACCGTCATGACCTGGCCGTTGAGCCACCGGCGCCAACCGTGCTGCAGAAGCTGGTTGAAGAGAAAGACGGCCACGTGGTTTCCGTGGGTAAAATCGCGGATATCTACGCCAACTGCGGCATCACCAAAAAAGTGAAAGCCACCGGTCTGGATGCGCTGTTCGATGCCACCATCAAAGAGATGAAAGAAGCGGGCGACAAGACCATCGTCTTCACCAACTTCGTGGACTTCGACTCCTCCTGGGGCCACCGTCGCGACGTTGCGGGCTATGCAGCGGGTCTTGAGCTGTTCGACCGCCGTCTGCCGGAGCTGATGGCGCTGGTGGGCGAAGATGACATTCTGATCCTGACCGCGGACCACGGCTGTGACCCAACCTGGACCGGTACCGACCACACCCGTGAGCACATTCCGGTGCTGGTGTACGGCCCGAAAGTGAAGCCGGGCTCGCTCGGTCACCGTGAAACCTTCGCGGACATCGGCCAGACCCTGGCGAAATACTTTGGTACGTCTGACATGGAATATGGCAAGGCCATGTTCTAAACGGATTGGGTGCGGCCTGATGCCCTCACCCCGACCCTCTCCCACAGGGAGAGGGAGAACAGAATGTAGGCCGGGTCAGGCGTAGCCGCCACCCGGCAAAAACAACAATGTAAAAGGAACTGAAGATGGCAACTCCTCACATTAATGCAGAAATGGGTGATTTCGCTGACGTCGTATTGATGCCGGGCGACCCGCTGCGCGCGAAGCACATTGCAGAAACTTTCCTGGAAGACGTGCGTGAAGTGAACAACGTTCGCGGCATGCTGGGCTTCACCGGTACCTATAAAGGCCGCAAAATCTCCGTTATGGGCCACGGTATGGGTATCCCATCCTGCTCTATCTACACCAAAGAGCTGATCACCGACTTCGGCGTGAAGAAAATCATCCGCGTAGGCTCCTGCGGCGCGGTGCGCATGGACGTTAAGCTGCGCGACATCGTTATCGGTATGGGCGCCTGCACCGATTCCAAAGTTAACCGCATGCGTTTCAAAGACCATGACTTCGCGGCGATTGCTGACTTCGGCATGGTGCGTGACGCGGTTGACGCGGCAAAAGCGCTGGGCGTTGAAGCGCGCGTGGGTAACATCTTCTCTGCTGACCTGTTCTATGCCCCGGACGGCGGCGAGATGTTCGACGTGATGGAGAAATACGGCATCCTGGGCGTGGAAATGGAAGCGGCGGGTATCTACGGCGTCGCGGCTGAGTTTGGTGCGAAAGCGCTGACCATCTGCACCGTGTCTGACCACATCCGTACCCACGAGCAGACCACCGCTGCCGAGCGTCAGACTACCTTCAACGACATGATCAAAATCGCGCTGGAATCCGTTCTGCTGGGCGATAAAGAGTAATTCTGTCTCTTCCCTCCCTCTCCCTATGGGAGAGGGCAGGGGTGAGGGCACCAGACCGCACCTAGCGCACGGCCTGTGCAATCCACGCCGACAGCTCCCGCAGCTCATTTTCCTGCTCCGGGAAATCTCCGATCAACGCGTCGCATTCCTGCTGCAGCATATCAGCCCTGTACAAACAGCCCTGCAAACGTGCCGCCAGCGCCTCTAACGGTGCCGGGTTCAGGCTATCGGTAAACACCTGCGTGCGGGTGATATGGCCTTTCTCCACGTCAAAATGCAGCTCCACGCCGCCCCAGGTAAAACGCTCGTCCAGCAGATGGGAAAACGCAGGAGCCTGACCGAAGTTCCACTCCCAGCTGCTCTGGCGGGCGAAGGTTTCGGCGAAGTTGGGCAGGTCCGGGGTTTTGTCAGGGGAGATGACTTCTGCTTCCACGCGCTCGCCGTAATGTTCAAAGAACGCGTCACGGATCGCATCGCAAATCTGCTCGTGCGTAATTCCCGGCAGCAGTTCTACCAGATTTGCCACGCGGCCGCGCACGGAGGTAATTCCTTTGGCCTGGAGCTTTTTCTTATCCGGATTCAGGTAGTTCGCCAGACGGCTCAGATCGGCGTTCAGCAACAGGGTGCCGTGGTGGAAGCCGCGATCCATCGTTTCGCGGTAGGCGGAGCCGGAGACCTTCCGGTCGCCCTCGGGGGTTTTCACCACCAGATCGTTACGCCCGGAGGCTTCTGCCGTCACGCCGAGTGAATTGAGCGCGTTGAGGACGATGGACGTTGAGATGGTTTTGTCGTATTCCGGTTTGCCCGCCATAAAGGTAAAGCAGGTATTGCCCAGATCGTGAAACACCGCGCCGCCGCCGCTGCTGCGACGTGCGAGACGGACGTTGTCCTCTTCCATACGCCGCGTATTGCACTCTTTCCAAGGGTTTTGCGCGCGGCCGATGACCACCGTATCGGCGTTCCGCCAGAGAAACAGTACGCGCTGGGTGGCGGGCATCTGGCGGAAGATGCACTCTTCTACCGCGAGATTAAACCAGGGATCGTAAGAGTCAGAGATAAGCAGGCGTAACGTCGTCATGGCAAAGTTCCTTTTCCGAATCGTTCGCTTACTTTATCACTAATCTTTCTTCTCGCTCTCTTCGTCTTCGGGGACGGAGTTGCTGGCGGTCAGCAGGAACGGGGATTGCTGCCAGCGCGAGCGCTTGCCGCGAAGCAGGGTGCGCGCCAGCACAACTCCGATGGCGAGTGAAAGCAGCAGCATCAGGCGCAGAATATTGGTGGTATTATCGACCTGTTTGGCTTCAGTAGGCAGGGTGTGGGTATCGAGGGTCAGGCGCAGATAGCCCAGTGGGCCATTCTTCCCCTGAATAGGTTCGACAATCTGCTGGTTAAAGTAGCCCCCGGCTTTTTTCCCGTCCAGCGCCAGCCTGTCGCGCACGTCGACGTGCTCGCCCGCGCGGGCAATCAGGTTGCCTTGCTCATCATAGACGCCGGCATCAAGAATGCGGCTGTTCTCCGTGAGCAGGCGTAAAACCTGGCCTATCCGCTTCTCGTCCGGCGTTTCGGTACGCATGGACGGCGCGACGTTGAGCGTCACCTGGCGCGCCAGCGTGCGGGCCAGCTCTTCAAACTGCGGGTTGCGTTGCCGTTGATGGTTCTGGCTAAACCACGATGCCCCTTGCATCAGCACCACTAATAGTGCGAGACAGGAAAGGACAATCACGGCGCGATGGAGCCGGAATTTCAGTTTTGCGCGAGCCATATTCCACCTGCTGAAAATTTACGGCTTAATGTTGCCAGAAGTGATGGTTACAGGGTAGCCTCATGCGTTATTTTCCCTCTGCAACCTTCCGGCGCGAACGAAATTACAGGAGCTTTAATGCCGAACATTACCTGGTGTGACCTGCCAACGGATGTCTCTTTATGGCCAGGATTGCCGCTCTCTTTAAGTGGCGATGAGGTGATGCCTCTGGATTACCACGCCGGTCGTAGCGGCTGGCTCCTCTACGGACGCGGTCTGGATAAGCAACGCCTGACCCAGTATCAAAGCAAGCTGGGTGCGGCAATGGTCATCGTCGCCGCCTGGTGCGTGGAAGACTACCAGGTTATTCGCCTGGCGGGTTCCCTGACGCAGCGCGCAACGCGTCTGGCGCACGACGCCGGGCTGGACGTCGCGCCGCTGGGCAAAATTCCGCATCTGAAAACCCCTGGCCTGCTGGTGATGGACATGGACTCTACCGCCATTCAGATCGAGTGTATTGACGAGATTGCGAAGCTGGCGGGCAGCGGCGAGCTGGTGGCGGAAGTCACCGAGCGTGCGATGCGCGGCGAGCTGGACTTCACCGCCAGCCTGCGCCAGCGCGTGGCGACCCTGAAAGGGGCCGATGCCAACATTCTGCGTCAGGTGCGCGACGTGCTGCCGCTGATGCCAGGGCTGACGCAGCTGGTGCTGAAGCTGCAGTCCCTCGGCTGGAAGGTGGCGATTGCTTCCGGTGGCTTCACCTTCTTCGCGGATTACCTGCGGGAAAAACTCCATCTGACCACCGTGGTGGCCAATGAGCTGGAGATCATGGACGGCAAGCTGACCGGCCAGGTGATCGGCGATATCGTTGATGCCCAGTACAAAGCCAATACGCTCACGCGTCTGGCGGAAAAATATGAAATTCCGGTCGTGCAGACCGTCGCCATCGGCGATGGCGCGAACGACCTGCCGATGATCAAAGCCGCCGGTCTGGGCATTGCCTACCATGCCAAGCCAAAAGTGAATGAAAAGACGGAAGTCACTATCCGTCACGCTGACCTGATGGGGGTGTTCTGCATTCTCTCCGGCAGCATTAATCAGAAATAACGAGGTAAACCGTGGCGAAAGCTCCAAAACGCGCATTTGTCTGTAATGAATGTGGTGCGGATTATCCGCGCTGGCAGGGGCAATGCAGCGCCTGTCATGCCTGGAACACCATCACCGAAGTGCGTGGTGTGGCGGCTTCGCCGAGCGTGGCGCGCAATGAGCGCCTGAGCGGCTATGCCGGTAACGCGGGCGTGGCGAAGGTGCAAAAACTTTCGGACATCAGCCTCGAAGAGCTGCCGCGCTTCTCCACCGGGTTCAAAGAGTTTGACCGCGTGCTCGGCGGCGGCGTGGTGCCGGGCAGCGCGATCCTGATCGGCGGTAACCCGGGCGCGGGTAAATCGACCCTGCTGCTGCAAACGCTCTGCAAGCTTGCCGAACAGATGAAAACCCTGTACGTCACGGGCGAGGAGTCTCTGCAGCAGGTGGCGATGCGCGCGCACCGTCTGGGCCTGCCGACCGGCAACCTGAACATGCTCTCCGAAACCAGCATCGAGCAGATCTGCATGATTGCCGAAGAAGAGCAGCCGAAGCTGATGGTGATCGACTCCATTCAGGTGATGCACATGGCGGACATTCAGTCCTCACCGGGCAGCGTCGCGCAGGTGCGTGAAACCGCGGCTTACCTGACGCGCTTTGCCAAAACGCGCGGCGTGGCGATTGTGATGGTCGGCCACGTGACCAAAGACGGCTCGCTGGCCGGACCGAAGGTGCTTGAACACTGTATCGACTGCTCCGTGATGCTCGACGGCGACGCGGATTCCCGTTTCCGTACCCTGCGCAGCCATAAAAACCGCTTTGGCGCGGTTAACGAACTGGGCGTGTTTGCCATGACCGAACAGGGGCTGCGCGAAGTCAGCAACCCGTCGGCCATCTTCCTGAGCCGTGGCGATGAGATCACCTCCGGTAGCTCGGTGATGGTGCTGTGGGAAGGGACGCGCCCGCTGCTTGTCGAAATTCAGGCGCTGGTGGACGTGTCGATGATGGGCAACCCGCGGCGCGTGGCGGTCGGTCTGGAACAGAACCGTCTGGCGATCCTGCTGGCGGTGCTGCACCGCCACGGCGGGCTGCAGATGGCGGATCAGGACGTCTTCGTTAACGTGGTCGGCGGCGTCAAAGTCACGGAGACCAGCGCAGACCTGGCGCTGCTGCTGGCGATGGTCTCCAGCCTGCGCGACAGGCCGCTGCCGCAGGACCTGGTCGTCTTCGGCGAAGTGGGCCTCGCCGGGGAAATCCGTCCGGTACCCAGCGGCCAGGAGCGTATCTCCGAGGCGGCAAAACACGGTTTCCGCCGGGCGATCGTTCCCGCTGCCAACGTGCCGAAAAAGATCCCGGAAGGGATGCAGGTTTTCGGCGTGAAAAAACTCGCTGATGCGTTAAATGTCTTTGACGACTTATAATTACGTAAATTTGATTTTGCAGGAGGCACCGTAATTTATGTCATCATTTGACTACATCAAGACCGCAATCCGCCAGAAGGGCTGCACGCTGCAGCAGGTGGCGGACGCCAGCGGCATGACCAAAGGCTACCTGAGCCAGCTGCTGAACGCCAAAATCAAAAGCCCCAGCGCGCAGAAGCTGGAAGCGCTGCATCGCTTTCTGGGGCTGGAGTTCCCGCGTATGCAAAAGAACATCGGCGTGGTGTTCGGCAAGTTTTACCCCCTGCATACCGGACATATCTATCTGATTCAGCGCGCCTGTAGCCAGGTTGACGAGCTGCATATCATCATGGGCTACGACGAAACCCGCGACCGTCAGCTGTTTGAAGACAGCGCCATGTCGCAGCAGCCGACCGTGCCGGACCGCCTGCGCTGGCTGCTCCAGACCTTTAAGTACCAGAAAAATATTCGTATTCATGCCTTTAACGAAGAGGGCATGGAGCCGTATCCGCACGGCTGGGACGTGTGGAGCAACGGCATCAAAGCGTTTATGGAAGAGAAGGGCATTGCGCCTAACTGGATCTACACCTCTGAAGAGTCCGACGCGCCGCAGTTCCGCGAGCATCTGGGCATCGAGACGGTGCTGATCGACCCGAAACGCACCTTTATGAACATCAGCGGGGCGCAGATCCGCGAAAACCCGTTCCGCTACTGGGATTACATTCCGACCGAAGTGAAGCCGTTCTTCGTGCGTACCGTCGCGATCCTGGGCGGCGAGTCGAGCGGGAAATCGACGCTGGTCAACAAGCTGGCGAACATCTTCAATACCACCAGCGCGTGGGAGTACGGCCGCGATTATGTCTTCTCGCACCTTGGCGGCGACGAGATGGCGCTGCAATATTCCGATTACGACAAAATCGCGCTCGGTCATGCCCAGTACATTGATTTTGCGGTCAAATACGCCAACAAAGTGGCGTTTATCGATACCGATTTCGTGACCACACAGGCGTTCTGTAAAAAATATGAAGGGCGCGAGCACCCGTTCGTGCAGGCGCTGATTGACGAATACCGCTTTGACCTGGTGATCCTGCTGGAAAACAACACCCCGTGGGTGGCCGACGGCATGCGCAGCCTCGGCAGCTCCGTGGACAGGCGGGAATTCCAGTCCATGCTGGTGGAGATGCTCAACGAAAACAACGTTGAGTTTGTCCATGTGGAAGAGTCTGACTACGACTCCCGCTTCCTGCGCTGCGTCGAGCTGGTGAAGGAGATGATGGGGGAGCAGGGGTAAAAACTTACCCCTCACCCTAACCCTCTCCCAAAGGGAGAGGGGACTTTAACCGCCCTCTCCCTGTGGGAGAGGGCCGGGGTGAGGGCATCAAGCCACTCAGAACTCAACCACCACTTTCCCCCGCATATGTCCCTCCAGCACTTTACGGTGCGCCTCGGTAATGCTTTCCACGCTCAGCCCGTGCAGCGTTTCGCTGAGCGAACTTTCAACCACGCCGTTATCCACCAGTTTTGCCACCTCATTGAGGATCTCACCCTGACGCGCCATATCCGCGGTCTGGTACATGCTGCGGGTGTACATAAACTCCCAGTGCAGGGCGGCGGATTTGGACTTCAGCTTGTCCTGGTTCAGCGGACGTTCATTTTCAACGATGGAACAGATATGCCCCTGCGGCGCAATCAGTTCGCTGACCGCATCCCAGTGCCCGTCGGTGTCGTTGAGGATGAAAATGTAATCCACAAAGGTGAGCCCCTGTTTCGCCAGCTCGCCTTTCAGATCGCGGTAGTTGACGACAATATCAGCCCCGCGATCGCGGCACCACCGGGCGGAATCTTCTCGTGAAGCCGTTGCGACGATCTTCACCTTGCTGTTGTGCTTCGCAAAGGGGATCGCCAGCGATCCCACGCCGCCCGCGCCGCCGATGATCAGCAGCGTTTTGTCCGCCCCGGCATCCTGAATGTTCAGGCGTTCAAACAGACCTTCCCACGCGGTGAGCGCGGTCAACGGCAGTGCAGCGGCAGCCGCCCAGCCGAGGCTGGCAGGCTTGTGGCCGACTATGCGTGCATCAATCAGCTGGTGCGTGGTGTTGCTGCCCGGGCGGGTGATGTCGCCCGCGTACCAGACCTCGTCACCCGGTTTGAATCCGGTCACGCCAGCCCCCACGGCTTTGACGATCCCGCTGGCGTCCCACCCGAGAATACGCGGCTCGCTCAGCCCGTTTTTAGCAATGCCCGCGTGGACTTTGGTATCGACCGGGTTAACGGAGACGGCCTTCACCTCTACCAGCAGATCGTGCTCGCTGGGCTGCGGCATTGGCGGGGTGATTTCAATGAAGGTGGACGGATTTTCTGGGTTAACGGCAATAGCTTTAACAGACATGGTGTGCTCCTCAATGGCATGCGTTTTGTTGAGGCTAGTCTATAAAGTGGCCAGCTGCGTGATAAGATGGACAATCAAGAACTCAGCGTTCGTACAGGATGAACAATCATGTTTAAACAGCTGCAGGATATGGCGCTGTTCGCGCTGGTGGCGGAGATGGGCAGCTTTACCGCTGCCGCGCAGAAAGCCGAACTGCCGAAATCCAGCGTTAGCCAGCGAATTAGCCAGCTGGAGCAGCAGGTGGGTATTCGCCTTCTGAACCGCACCACGCGCAGGATTAGCCTCACGTTTGCGGGCGAGCACTATCTGGTGCACTGTCGCGAAATGCTGGCGGCCAGCGAGCGGGCCGAGTACGCCATTCAGCGGCTGCGCGAAAACCCCAGCGGGCGGCTGCGGATCACCTGTCCGGCGGGAATTGGGGCGACGCTGCTGGCGCACATGAATGCCGAGTTTCAGCTTCGCTATCCTGACGTTTCGCTGGATGTGTCGATCTCTGATGACGTGGTGGATCTGGTCGAGGCCGGTTTTGACGTAGCGCTGCGTACCGGTAAGCCGCAGGACTCCTCCCTGATTGGCCGGATGATCGGGCACTGCCCGCGCTACATGCTGGCCTCACCGGACTATCTGGCGCGTCGGGATCCGCTGACGCATCCCCGTCAGCTGGTGGAGCACCGCTGTATCACGCACCGGGCGTGGTCGGAGTGGCTTCTGCGAAGCGAGAGCGAGGATTACCGCTATCTGCCGGATAACGCGCACATGACCGATAATCTGGTCTACGCCCGCGAGTGTGCGATTGCCGGTGCGGGGATCACGCTCTTACCCGCGTTTCTGCTGGAAGATAAAATTGAAAAAGGTGCGCTGGTTCAGGTGCTGCCGGAGTGGAATGTTGAAGGTAACGATCTGTGGCTGGCGTATCCAAGCCGCAAGCTGAATTCGCCTGCGCTGATGAGCTATATCGACTTTGCGATGCAGTTTGACGAGGTGAAGCGGTATTACGTGGGTGGGTGATTTTGTGCGGCCTGATGCCCTCACCCTGGCCCTCTCCCACGGGGAGAGGGTACAAACATAAAAAACGGCAACCGAGGTTGCCGTTTTGCTTTTATTTCGCAATACGCTTGTACTTAATACGCTTCGGCTCCAGCGCGTCGGCGCCCAGCGTGCGTTTCTTGTACTCTTCGTATTCGGTGAAGTTACCTTCGAAGAACTCCACTTTACCTTCGTCCTGATAGTCCAGGATGTGGGTCGCGATACGGTCCAGGAACCAGCGGTCGTGCGAGATAACCATCGCACAGCCCGGGAACTCCAGCAGGGCGTTTTCCAGCGCGCGCAGGGTTTCGATATCCAGGTCGTTTGTTGGTTCATCGAGCAGCAGAACGTTACCGCCCACCTGCAGCAGCTTCGCCAGGTGCAGACGACCGCGCTCGCCGCCGGACAGTTCGCCCACGCGTTTGCCCTGGTCGGTGCCTTTGAAGTTAAAGCGGCCAACGTAGGCGCGGCTTGGCATCTCGGTGTTGCCGATACGCATGATATCCAGACCGCCGGACACTTCTTCCCACACGGTTTTGCTGTTATCCATTGCGTCACGGAACTGGTCAACGGAGGCCAGCTTCACGGTTTCACCCAGGGTGATAGAGCCGCTGTCAGGCTGTTCCTGACCGGACATCATGCGGAACAGGGTCGATTTACCCGCGCCGTTCGGACCGATGATCCCGACGATAGCGCCTTTCGGTACGGAGAAGGTCAGGTCGTCGATCAGCAGACGGTCGCCGTAGGATTTACGCAGGTTGGTCACTTCAACCACTTTATCCCCCAGACGTGCTCCAGGTGGAATAAACAGTTCGTTGGTTTCGTTACGTTTCTGGTATTCGGTGTTGTTCAGCTCTTCGAAGCGTGCCAGACGGGCTTTGCCCTTAGACTGACGGCCTTTCGCGCCCTGACGAACCCACTCCAGCTCTTTCTCGATAGACTTACGACGCGCCGCTTCCTGGGAAGCTTCCTGCGCCAGACGCTGATCTTTCTGCTCCAGCCAGGAGGAGTAGTTGCCTTCCCACGGAATACCTTCGCCGCGGTCCAGTTCCAGGATCCAGCCAGCGACGTTGTCGAGGAAGTAACGGTCGTGGGTAATCGCCACAACGGTGCCTTCGAAGTCGTGCAGGAAGCGTTCCAGCCACGCCACGGATTCTGCGTCCAGGTGGTTAGTCGGTTCGTCGAGCAGCAGCATGTCTGGTTTTTCCAGCAGCAGGCGGCACAGCGCCACGCGGCGGCGTTCACCCCCGGAGAGGTTCGCGATTTTCGCATCCCAGTCCGGCAGACGCAGGGCATCAGCCGCGCGCTCCAGCTGCACGTTCAGGTTGTGACCGTCGTGCGCCTGGATGATCTCTTCATACTTGCCCTGTTGCGCGGCCAGCTTGTCGAAGTCCGCATCCGGCTCAGCGTATTTGGCATACACTTCATCCAGACCTTTCAGCGCGTTAACCACTTCGGATACCGCTTCTTCAACGGATTCGCGAACGGTGTGTTCCGGGTTCAGCTGAGGTTCCTGCGGCAGGTAACCAATCTTGATGCCAGGCTGCGGACGGGCTTCACCTTCGATGTCTGTATCAATGCCGGCCATGATGCGCAGCAGGGTGGACTTACCGGCACCGTTGAGACCCAGAACACCGATTTTTGCGCCCGGGAAGAAGCTCAGCGAGATATTTTTAAGAATATGACGTTTCGGCGGGACAACTTTGCCGACACGATGCATGGTATAAACGAATTGAGCCACGTTGGACTTCGCCTCTTTTATCGTAATGAGAAGGAATTTCAGCCTCGAAGTGTAGCCTTTTTCACGTCCTAATCCCAGCCAGGAACGTCGGGAGTGTTAAAACGCGCAAGAAAGGTAAAAAAGTGTCCATGACGTGGCGCGTTGAAGGATGCCTGGTTAGCATAAGTTAATTAGACTTTGACGTGGCAAGACGCTGCAATTGACGAAAAAACAATGAGGAAGAGCTTGTGGAAAAAGCCAAACGGGTGGTCTGGCGTCTGCTGGCTGCCAGCGTATGCGTAATGGCGGTAAGCCAGGCGGTGCATGCCGATTCACTGGATGAACAACGTAACCGCTACGCCCAGATTAAACAGGCGTGGGACAACAAGCAGATGGATACCGTGCAGGCGCTGATGCCGACGCTAAAGGATTATCCGCTGTATCCGTATCTGGAGTATCGCCAGATAACCGACGATCTGATGAACCAGCCTACCGTCACCGTGAATAACTTCATTCAGGCGAACCCAACCCTGCCGCCAGCCCGAAATCTGCAGTCTCGCTTTGTGAATGAGCTGGCGCGTCGCGAAGACTGGCGCGGACTGCTGGCGTTTAGCCCTGAAAAGCCGAACGCCACCGAAGCGCAGTGTAACTATTACTACGCAAAATGGGCGACCGGCCAGCAGGAAGAGGCCTGGGCCGGAGCGAAAGAGCTCTGGCTGACCGGAAAAAACCAGCCGAACGCCTGTGATTCCCTGTTTAGCGCGTGGCGTGCTTCCGGCAAGCAGGATCCGCTCTCCTACCTTGAACGCATCCGTCTGGCGATGAAAGCCGGTAACACGCGTCTGGTGACCACGCTGGCGGGGCAGATGCCGTCCGATTACCAGACGATCTCCACGGCGGTTATCTCGCTGGCTAACGATCCAAACAGCGTCCTGACCTTTGCCCGCAGTACCGGCGCGACCGATTTTACCCGCCAGATGGCGGCGGTGGCCTTTGCCAGCGTGGCGCGTGACGATGTCGAAAACGCGCGGCTGATGATCCCGCAGCTGGTGCAGGCGCAGCAGCTCAATGAGGAGCAAACCCAGGAGTTGCGCGACATCGTGGCGTGGCGACTGATGGGCACCGATGTGACCGATGAACAGGCGCGCTGGCGTGACGATGCCATTATGCGTTCGAACTCCACGTCGCTGGTGGAACGCCGTGTGCGCATGGCGCTGGGCACGGGCGATCGCCGTGGGCTGAATACCTGGCTCGCGCGGTTGCCCATGGAGGCCAAAGAGAAAGACGAATGGCGCTACTGGCAGGCCGATCTGCTGATGGAGCGCGGTCGTGATGATGAGGCCAAAGAGATCCTCCATTCGCTGATGCAGCAGCGCGGGTTTTACCCAATGGCTGCCGCGCAGCGTCTGGGCGAGGAATACACCTTCCGTATAGATAAAGCGCCTGCCAACGCGAACCCGGCGCTGACGCAGGGGCCAGAAATGGCGCGCGTTCGCGAGCTGATGTACTGGAATATGGATAACACCGCGCGCAGCGAGTGGGCGAATCTGGTGACCAGCCGCACCACCGATGAGAAAGCCCAGCTTGCCCGCTATGCGTTTGATAATCACTGGTGGGATCTCAGCGTGCAGGCGACGATCGCCGGCAAGCTTTGGGATCATCTGGAAGAGCGTTTCCCGCTGGCGTACAAAGATCTGTTCGATCGCTACACCAGCGGCAAAGATATCCCGCAAAGCTACGCGATGGCGATTGCCCGTCAGGAGAGCGCGTGGAACCCGAAAGTCCGCTCCCCGGTGGGCGCCAGCGGCCTGATGCAGATTATGCCAGGCACGGCGACGCACACGGTGAAGATGTTTAATATTCCTGGCTACAGCAGTCCGTCGCAGCTTCTGGATCCGGATACCAACATCAACATCGGTACCAGCTATCTCCAGTACGTGTATCAGCAGTTCGGCAATAACCGCATCTTCTCTTCGGCGGCGTATAACGCGGGGCCAGGACGCGTACGCACCTGGCTCGGCAACAGCGCCGGACGCATCGACGCCGTAGCGTTTGTGGAGAGCATTCCGTTCTCGGAAACGCGCGGCTACGTGAAGAACGTGCTGGCCTATGACGCTTACTATCGCTACTTCATGGGGCAGAAAGATACCCTGATGAGCGATGCCGAGTGGCAGAGACGTTACTGATCGGCGTGGGTTGTGTTATGCTGTACTCGCTAAAGAGTACAAGAGGCAGCATAACATGACCCAGCATTCCCCGTATTCCTCGGCAATGGCCGAACAACGTCATCTGGAGTGGCTTCGTTTTGTGGAGCTGCTGCGTCAGTCTTACGAACAGGATCTGCATTTACCCCTTATGCAGCTGATGCTCACGCCGGACGAGCGTGAGGCGCTGGGCACCCGCGTGCGGATCATTGAAGAGCTGCTGCGCGGCGAGATGAGCCAGCGCGAGCTGAAAAATGAGCTCGGCGCGGGTATTGCAACGATCACCCGAGGCTCGAACAGCCTGAAGTCGGCCCCGGTTGAGCTGCGCCAGTGGCTGGAAGCGGTATTGCTGAAAGACGCCGGATGACTGCTTTGCCTTATCCGGCCAAAAAAACTTACCGATAAATCGCGTTATGGAACGGGCTTAAGGCCAGAATCACGGCCTGATGATAAACGCCTGAACGCGTCAGCGCACCTGCGGTAAAGACGCCAATCGCCCCTTCTTTACGGCCAATCTCATCGATTCCGGTGTACTGCGACATCACCGGCCCGAGCGCTTCACCCGCACGGACTTTTTCCAGAATGATCTCCGGCAGCGGCAGGGTGGCCGAACGCGCTTCACCGCGCTGCTCGCGGCTTTCGATGACCACCCAGCTAAAGGTTGCGCCTTCGTCGATACCTGCTTCAATCGCTACCCAAAAGTCAGCATCCGGTGCGGCAGTCTTTGCGTTTGCCACGCGATTTCGTGCGCCAGCGCGCGTTTCCTCGCTGCCAAACGGCTGTTCAGGAACGCCGCTCTCGACGCCGATGGCCTCAATATGGCAGGATCCTGCGCCGAAGATCTCGTCAAATGCCCTTAGAATTGCCTGAATTTTGGCAGGATTAGTGGTAGCAGAGACAACATGGTGCATAATTAAGCTCGATTCAAAAAAAACTCATCGCAGTATAACGGAAAAAAAGCATGTTACAGGTATACCTTGTTCGCCACGGTGAAACGCAGTGGAACGCCGAGCGACGTATTCAAGGCCAGTCAGACAGTCCTCTCACCGAGAAGGGTGTGCAGCAAGCGTGGCAGGTGGCGGAACGCGCCAGAACGCTGGGCATTACCCACGTGATTACCAGCGATTTAGGTCGCACACAGCAGACGGCGCGCATCATCGCAGATGCCTGCGGCTGTGACGTCATGCTGGAGCCGCGCCTGCGCGAGCTGGATATGGGCGTGCTGGAGAAACGCCATATCGATACGCTGACGGAAGCGGAGGAGGGCTGGCGCCGCACTCTCGTGAACGGTACCGAAGATGGCCGTATTCCTGAAGGCGAGTCCATGCAGGAGCTTAGCGTACGCATGCATGCCGCCCTGGCGGAGTGCCTGAAGCTGCCGGCGGGAAGCCGTCCGCTGCTGGTGAGTCACGGGATTGCGTTGGGTTGCCTGGTGAGCACTATTCTGGGGTTACCAGCTTACGCTGAGCGCCGTTTGCGCCTGCGCAACTGCTCCATTTCCCGGATTGATTATCAGGAAAGCGCGTGGCTGGCGTCGGGCTGGGTAGTGGAGATGGCAGGGGACATTTCGCATCTTGATGCCCCTGCGCTTGACGAACTGCAGCGTTAACGACGTATTGGAATCAAGAATTCCATACGCAGATTGATTGGGCCTTCTTCCGGTTTGGCATCCTGCGCCGGGTAGTAGCGCTCAATGTCCTGACCTTTACGGCGATTCAGATTCAGCATCGGCATGCAGGTTCCGTAAACGGTCAGGATAAATTCCTGAACCCCCGTTCCCAGCCCTTCATAGGCGAACATCACGTATTCGCCGCCTTCCAGCACGACAGGCTTCGAACCCTGAATGTAACCATTGGCCATCTCTGGCGTCAGCGCGGTGGTGTAGAACACCTCCTGCTCGTCGTCTTTTTCCTGGCTTGGGTGCGTTTCGTTGAGGCCATACAGGATTGGCGGGATCGCCGGTGCGTGGCTCAGGAAGTCGCGCCAGAACTGGACGCGCATCTGATGACGGAACTCAGAAATCTGCTCCAGTGAACAGGAGTAGCTTTGTGTCGTGCCGATCAGATGGGTTTCCGGCAGCGCGACAATTTCATATTTCGGCATTGCGAATTCGCCCAGACGCAGCGGCGGACGCATGCCAAACGAGCTCCAGTCAGGCGAGCGACGATAAAGCGCTGGCGTCAACGAGAACTGTTTTTTGAAGGCGCGGGTGAAGGTCTGCTGTGAATCGAAACGATATTGCAGGGCAATATCCAGAATAGGCCGCGCGGTCAGGCGCAATGCCACAGCAGATTTTGATAAACGACGTGCGCGAATATAGGCCCCGATAGCATGACCGGTGACATCCTTGAACATCCTTTGCAGATGCCACTTGGAATAGCCTGCTTTAGCCGCCACATTATCCAGTGACAAAGGCTGGTCGAGATGACCTTCCAGCCAGGTGAGCAGGTCGCGAATAATTCCAGCCTGATCCATATACTATCCTCATCCTTAAAACAGCAGGTGCCTGATAACAGGTTAGCGGATAATAGCATTTTTTGATGTTTTAGCATTCAGTGTTTTTTTTGCGCATTCATGCTTTTTAGAGCACATTACAGGCAGATATATTCTAATCCTGTGATCTTGCTACATTTTTGTCTAAAGTGTTGAATAATCGCTCAGTGTAATTTTAAAGAATGGTAACAATATGAAATACAAGACTTTGATCTTCACCGCGTTGATGCTGATGGTTGGACGCGTGGCGCAGGCAGAACAGATTGGCTCCGTCGATACCGTGTTCAAAATGTTCGGCCCGGACCACAAAATCGTGGTGGAGGCGTTTGACGATCCGGACGTGAAAAACGTCACCTGCTACGTCAGCCGCGCGAAAACGGGTGGTATCAAAGGCGGGCTGGGACTGGCGGAAGATACCTCCGATGCGGCGATTTCCTGTCAGCAGGTGGGGCCAGTTGAATTGAGTGATAAAATTAAAAACGGCAAAGCGCAGGGCGACGTGGTGTTCCAGAAACGGACCTCACTGGTGTTCAAAAAGCTGCAGGTGGTGCGTTTCTATGATGCCAAACGCAACACCCTGGCTTACCTTGCCTACTCTGACAAAGTGGTGGAAGGCTCGCCGAAAAACGCGATCAGCGCGGTGCCGATTATGCCGTGGCATTAATTCAGGGATGAACTATGCAACAACCTGTGGTCTGGCTGGTTGAAGACGAAACCAGTATCGCCGATACGCTGATCTACATGCTTCAGCAGGAAGGATTCGCGGTAAAGGCGTTTGAACGCGGTTTACCCGTGCTGGAGGAGGCGCGGCGGCAGGTTCCGGCGCTCGCTATTCTGGACGTCGGGCTGCCGGACATCAGTGGATTTGAGCTTTGCCGCCAGCTTCTGGCGCAGCATCCCTCACTGCCCGTGCTGTTTCTGACGGCGCGCAGTGATGAGGTAGACAAGCTGCTTGGCCTGGAAATGGGGGCTGATGACTACGTTGCGAAACCTTTCTCCCCTCGTGAAGTCTGCGCCCGGGTGCGGACGATTTTACGGCGCATGCAAAAATCCGCTGCGCCAGCAGCAACGTTGCGTATCGGGCAGTTTGAACTGAACGAGCCTGCCGCGCGAATTAGCTGGTGCGGTGAAGCACTGCCCCTGACCCGCTATGAATTCTTGCTGCTCAAAACCTTGTTGCAGGCCCCCGGGCGGGTCTTTTCTCGTCAGCAGCTCATGGACAAGGTGTGGGGTGAAGACGGCGACAGCTTCGATCGTACCGTGGACACCCACATCAAAACCCTGCGCGCCAAACTGCGGGCGGTGAACGAGGAACTGTCACCCATCAGCACCCATCGCGGTATGGGCTACAGTCTGGGCCTTTACTGATGCGCATTGGGATGCGGCTATTGCTGGGGTACTTCCTGATCGTGGCCATCGCCGCGTGGTTTGTGCTGTCGATCTTTGTTCAGGAAGTAAAACCCGGCGTGCGCAGGGCAACCGAGGGCACGTTAATCGACACCGCGACCCTGTTGGCTGAAATTGGACGTGACGATTTGCTTTCGGGTCATGCGCAGCAGGGCAAACTGGCCCAGGCCTTTTCTCAGCTTCATCAGCGCCCTTTCCGCGCTAATATCGGCGGGATTCATAAAGTGCGTAACGAGTACCACGTCTACATGACCGATGCGCAGGGCAGAGTGGTATTTGATTCCGCCGGTCTGGCCGTGGGGCAAGATTACTCGCGCTGGAACGACGTCTGGCTGACGCTTCGCGGCGAATACGGCGCGCGCAGTACGCAAAGCCATCCCGACGATCCGGAGAGCACGGTGATGTATGTTGCCGCGCCGGTTGTGGAGCAGGGCAAGATTATCGGCGTGGTGTCGGTCGGGAAACCTAACAGCGCGATGGCACCGGTTATCCATCGCAGCGAGCGGCGGATCCTGTGGGCAGGCGGGGCGCTGCTCGGCATTGCCCTGCTGATTGGCCTCGTTGTGGCGTGGTGGATCAATCGATCTATCGCGACGTTATCGCGCTATGCCGACTCGGTGACCACGGATACGCCTCTCCCGCTGCCTAATCCTGGCAGTAGCGAACTGCACAAGCTGGCATTGGCGCTGGAGAGTATGCGCATTCGCCTGGAAGGGAAAAACTACATTGAACACTATGTCCATGCGCTGACCCACGAGCTGAAAAGCCCCATCGCCGCCATACGCGGCGCGGCGGAAATTCTCTCCGAGCAGCCGCCGCCGCAGGTGGCCGCGCGGTTTATCGATAATATTCTGGTGCAAAACGCGCGTATGCAGTCGCTGGTTGAAAAACTGCTCACTCAGTCGCGTCTTGAAAATCGGGTCGAAATTACGCCTCAGATCGTCCGTGTCGACCTGCTGTTTACGCGTCTTGCCGACGCGCGCTCGGCGCTGTTGGCAGCAAAAGAGATTGTACTGACCCTTCAGCCCGCTTCGATTCATGTTGAAGGCGATCCCGACCTTCTCGAACAGGCACTCGGTAATTTACTGGATAACGCTATCGATTTTACGCCGCAGGGCGGCGCCATTGAACTGGCGGCCCGGGAAGTGCAGGGGCAGATACAGCTGATCGTCACCGACAGCGGAAGCGGGATCCCGGATTACGCGCTGGATCGTATTTTTGAGCGCTTTTATTCTCTGCCGCGGGAGAACGGATTGAAGAGCAGCGGGCTCGGGCTGGCGTTTGTTCAGGAGGTGGCGCGTCTGCATCAGGGAGAGATTACATTGCGTAATCGTGATGAAGGTGGCGTGATGGCCACGCTGATACTTCACCGTCCCTTCACATAACTTCAAACTAACCCCACACGGCCTGGTTACGCTCTCCTCATCACAAAGGAGACGTAATGATGAAATCCCCACTGTTCTGGAAAATTAGCACCCTGCTGGGGTGCATCCTGCTGCTGTTAGTTCCGCTGTTTATGGTCAGTAACCTGATTTCAGAGCGCGAGAGCTACCGCAACGATGTCGAAAATACGCTGCGCCAGAGTACCAGCGGACCGCAAAAACTGGTCGGCCCGATGATTGCGATTCCGATGACGGAGATCTTTTACAAGATAGAGGATGAGAAGAAGGTCGAATACAAGAAAAGCTACATGCATTTCATTCTGCCGGAATCTCTGGTTGTTGAAGGGAACCAACGCGTTGAGTTGAGAAATATTGGTATCTATGACGGGCAGATCTGGAACACGGACCTGAAGATAAAAGCGCAGTTTAATACCGAAGAGCTGAAGCAGTTGAAAGGGGAAACGATCGCGACAGGGCAGCCGTTTATCGTGACGGGCGTTGGCGACGCGCGGGGTATTGGCGCGGTCAGTATCTCTAAAATCAATGGTGAGACCCTAAGCGTGGAACCCGGTTCAGGCGTCTACGGTGCGCTTGCTGGGATCCACATCCCGCTGACCGACAAAGCGCTGGAAGCCAAAACGTTTGCGCTTGATATGTCCCTCAGCCTGGCGGGAACCGGCAGTTTTGCGGTGGTGCCGGTAGGGCGTAATAGCGAAATGACGCTCAACAGCAACTGGCCGCATCCGGGTTTTATGGGCGATTATCTCCCTGTTAAGCATCAGATAGGTGAGTCTGGTTTCCAGGCGAACTGGCAGAGCAGCTGGTTTGCAAATAACCTTGAGAGCTGGTTCTACGGCAAGGAGTCGCCGGAGTGGGAGGCGCTCCCGGCCTTTAGCGTGACGGTAGCGACGCCAGCCGACCAGTATCAATTGACCGACCGGGCAATTAAATACGCTATTTTGTTGATTGCGCTGACGTTTATGGCTTTCTTTGTCTTCGAAACCTTAACCGGATTACGCCTTCATCCGATGCAGTATCTGCTGGTGGGGCTGTCGCTGGTCCTGTTCTATCTGGTGTTGCTGGCGCTGTCTGAACACGTCGGGTTTACGCCAGCCTGGGTTGTTGCAAGCCTGGTTGGCGCAGCGATGAACGGAATGTACCTGCAGGCCGTGCTGAAAAGCTGGAAACGCAGCGGGCTGTTTGTGCTGGCACTACTCGGACTGGATGTCGTGATGTGGTTCCTGCTGCGCTCGGAGGACAGCGCATTGCTACTGGGCTCTGCTGTTCTTGCCCTGGCGCTGTTCGCGGTGATGTACCTGACCCGGCATTTCGACTGGTACTCGCTCTCTCAGCCGAAGCGACCAGAGCCACCCGCAGCATCTGATAACGATACGATGCGGATCTGGAAATAAAAAAACGGCGCAAATGCGCCGTTTTTTAATGCGTTAACTGCGGGATTACTCTTGCAGATCGCCGCAGAAACGATACCCTTCGCCGTGGATCGTGGCGATGATTTCCGGCGTATCTGGCGTAGATTCGAAATGCTTACGAATACGACGAATGGTCACGTCTACGGTACGGTCGTGCGGTTTCAGCTCACGGCCGGTCATTTTCTTCAGCAGCTCTGCACGGGACTGAATTTTGCCCGGGTTTTCGCAGAAGTGCAGCATCGCGCGGAATTCACTGCGCGGCAGTTTATACTGCTCACCGTTCGGGCTAATCAGCGAACGGCTATTGATATCAAGTTCCCAGCCGTTGAATTTGTAGCTGTCTACGCTACGACGCTCTTCGCTGACCGTACCCAGGTTCATGGTGCGGGACAGCAGGTTGCGTGCACGAATGGTTAACTCGCGAGGATTGAACGGCTTGGTGATGTAGTCATCCGCACCGATTTCCAGGCCAAGAATTTTATCAACTTCGTTATCACGGCCCGTCAGGAACATTAACGCGACGTTCGCCTGCTCGCGCAGTTCGCGCGCCAGAAGAAGACCGTTTTTGCCCGGCAGGTTAATATCCATGATCACCAGGTTGATATCATTTTCAGAAAGGATCTGATGCATCTCTGCGCCATCGGTCGCTTCAAAGACATCGTAGCCTTCTGCTTCGAAAATGCTCTTTAACGTGTTGCGTGTTACCAACTCGTCTTCAACGATAAGAATGTGCGGGGTCTGCATGTTTGCTACCTAAATTGCCAACTAAATCGAAACAGGAAGTACAAAAGTCCCTGACCTGCCTGATGCATGTCGCAAATTAACATGATCGGCTTAACGTGACTAAAGTACGTAATTGCGTTCTTGATGCACTTTCCATCAACGTCAACAACATCATTAGCTTGGTCTTGGGTACTTTCCCTTTGGACCCGACAGTGTCAAAAACGGCTGTCATCCTAACCATTTTAACAGCAACATAACAGGCTAAGTGACACCAGACACCCAATAAAACTACGCTTCGTTGACATATATCAAGTTCAATTGTAGCACGTTAACAGTTTGATGAAATCATCGTAGCCGAATGCTAGCCTTTGTCACAATTTTTCAATAAACCAACTAGTTGCGGACATTGATTTATAAACGAAGCGAATCCAATCAGAATAGGGTATTCATGTCGCTATTATCATTATAAAACATGGGGATAATAGTGTTCTGTTAACATTCTAACTGATTGTTCAGACAAGGAATAGTTTAGCGTTTTTAATTTGTTATGAAACGCTATTTCGGTGATTTGTGTTGCATTTTTGTAAATTCGCGCCGCGTAATATGTTGAAGTGCATCACATTTTTGCCCGCTAACTGATTAAAAAGAGAGCATAAATGCATCTGTCGATTGTACTGGTTGCCCCAGCCAGAGCCGAAAATATAGGCGCTGCCGCGCGCGCCATGAAGACCATGGGATTCACCGATTTACGTATCGTGGACAGCACTGCCCACCTGGAGCCTGCGGCTCGTTGGGTCGCGCACGGATCGGGCGATATCCTCGATAATATAACCACTTACGCGACGCTTGCTGATGCGCTGCACGACATTTCGTTTACCGTTGCGACCACCGCGCGCAGCCGTGCGAAGTTCCATTACTATGCCACGCCAGCGGAGCTGGTGCCGATGTTGAGCGAGAAAAGCCAGTGGCTGGATAAAGCCGCGCTGGTGTTTGGTCGCGAAGATTCCGGATTAACCAACGAAGAGCTGGAGCTGGCGGACGTTCTTACCGGTGCGCCGATGGTCGCCGATTATCCCTCCCTGAATTTAGGCCAGGCGGTCATGGTCTATTGCTATCAATTAGCCTCCCTAATACAAATCCCTCAACCTCCGGCAGAAGGGGCAAATGAAAATCAGCTGGCTGCGCTGCGCGCTCGCGTTGAGCAACTATTGTCTCAGCTGGGGGTGGCGGACGATCAGAAAATGGCTTACTGGCTGCAGCAGCGTTTGGGCCGTCTTGAGCAGCGGGACACCGCAATGCTGCACCGTTTGCTGCACGATATTGAAAAAAAATTGGCGGAGTAAAATCCTGTCATAAGTTTTTACTATGGCGAATAAGTCTGTACTGATGGGTTGCACTTGGGCGAATCGGATGAAAATAAATCTGCAAACAGCGGGACGTGAGAGTCTCCTGAATTGTGATCAAATTAAAAATTCGTTGACTTAAGGTGCCCGATCCTTTAACCCTAAAAGAATACAGGACAGACAGATAATAATGACAGAGTACACAACATCCATGAAACGCATCAGCATCACCACCATTACTACAACCATCATCATTACCACAGGTAACGATGCGGGCTGACGCGTACAGGAAAAACAAAAAAAAGCCCGCACCTGAACAGTGCGGGCTTTTTTTTCGGCTAAAGGAAACGAGGTAGAACCATGCGAGTGTTGAAGTTCGGCGGTACATCAGTGGCAAATGCAGAACGTTTTCTGCGTGTTGCCGATATCCTGGAAAGCAACGCCAGGCAGGGGCAGGTTGCTACCGTGCTCTCTGCCCCGGCAAAAATCACGAACCATCTGGTGGCGATGATTGAAAAAACCATCGGTGGCCAGGATGCACTCCCGAACATCAGCGACGCAGAGCGTATCTTCGCTGACTTGCTGCAAGGGCTGGCAGAGGCGCTGCCAGGCTTCCCACACGCTCAGCTGAAGTCCTTCGTTGAGCAGGAATTCGCGCAAATCAAACATGTCCTGCACGGCATCAGCCTTCTCGGCCAGTGCCCGGACAGCGTCAACGCGGCGCTGATCTGCCGGGGCGAAAAACTCTCTATCGCCATCATGGCCGGCGTGCTGGAAGCGCGCGGACATAGCGTGACCGTGATCGACCCGGTTGAAAAACTGCTGGCGGTGGGCCACTACCTCGAATCCACCGTTGATATTGCCGAATCAACCCGCCGTATCGCCGCAAGCAAAATTCCTTCTGACCATATGATCCTGATGGCAGGCTTCACCGCCGGTAACGAGAAGGGCGAGCTGGTGGTGCTGGGCCGTAACGGCTCCGACTACTCCGCCGCCGTGCTGGCCGCCTGTTTACGCGCGGACTGTTGTGAGATCTGGACTGACGTCGACGGCGTTTATACCTGTGACCCGCGCCAGGTTCCGGACGCCAGGCTGCTGAAGTCGATGTCGTACCAGGAAGCGATGGAGCTTTCCTACTTCGGCGCCAAAGTGCTTCACCCTCGTACCATCTCCCCGATTGCCCAGTTCCAGATCCCTTGCCTGATTAAAAACACCGGTAACCCGCAGGCGCCGGGTACGCTGATTGGCGCGAGTACCGATGAAGACGGTTTGCCGGTCAAAGGCATCTCCAACCTGAACAACATGGCGATGTTCAGCGTCTCCGGCCCGGGGATGAAGGGGATGGTCGGCATGGCGGCGCGCGTCTTTGCGGCTATGTCCCGCAACGGTATCTCGGTGGTGCTGATTACCCAGTCTTCTTCCGAATACAGCATCAGCTTCTGCGTGCCGCAGGCTGACTGCCTGCGCGCCCGTCGCGCGCTGGAGGAGGAGTTCTATCTGGAACTCAAAGAAGAGCTGCTGGAGCCGCTCGCCATTCAGGAGCGTCTGGCGATTATCTCCGTGGTCGGCGACGGCATGCGTACGCTGCGGGGTATCTCCGCCAGGTTCTTTGCCGCGCTGGCGCGCGCCAATATCAATATCGTGGCGATTGCTCAGGGCTCGTCTGAGCGTTCAATTTCTGTTGTCGTGGACAATGATGACGCCACCACCGGCGTACGCGTGGTTCACCAGATGCTGTTCAACACCGATCAGGTTATCGAGCTGTTCCTGATTGGCGTCGGCGGGGTGGGCGGCGCGCTGCTGGAGCAGGTGAAGCGTCAGCAGGAGTGGCTGAAGAAGAAACATATCGATCTGCGCGTCTGCGGAATTGCCAACTCCAGAGCGCTGCTCACCAACGTTCACGGTCTGAACCTGGAGAACTGGCAGGCCGAGATGAACGAGGCGAAAGAGCCGTTCAACCTGGGCCGCCTGATCCGTCTGGTGAAAGAGTACCACCTGCTTAACCCGGTGATTGTCGACTGTACCTCGAACCAGGCGGTGGCCGATCAGTACGCCGACTTCCTGCGCGAAGGTTTCCACGTGGTGACGCCGAACAAAAAGGCCAACACCTCGTCGATGGATTACTATCACCAGCTGCGTCTGGCGGCGAGCAAGTCGCGCCGCAAGTTCCTGTACGACACCAACGTGGGCGCGGGGCTGCCGGTTATCGAGAACCTGCAGAACCTGCTGAACGCGGGCGACGAGCTGCAGCGTTTCTCCGGCATTCTCTCCGGCTCGCTGTCCTTTATCTTCGGCAAGCTGGATGAAGGCATGAGCCTCTCGGAAGCGACCCGCGCCGCGCGCGAGCTGGGCTATACCGAGCCGGATCCGCGTGACGATCTCTCCGGTATGGACGTGGCGCGCAAGCTGCTGATTCTGGCACGTGAAACGGGCCGTGAGCTTGAGCTTTCTGATATCGTGATTGAACCGGTGCTGCCAGTAGAATTTGACAGCAGCGGTGATGTCGCTGCATTCATGGCAAATTTGCCGCAGCTTGACGATGCTTTTGCCGCGCGCGTTGCGAAAGCCCGTGATGAAGGTAAGGTATTGCGCTATGTTGGCAACATTGAAGAAGATGGCGTGTGCCGGGTGAAGATTGCCGAAGTGGATGGCAACGACCCGCTGTACAAAGTTAAAAACGGCGAAAACGCCCTCGCGTTTTACAGCCACTATTATCAGCCATTGCCGCTGGTGCTTCGCGGCTATGGCGCAGGGAACGATGTTACGGCGGCGGGTGTGTTTGCCGATCTGCTGCGTACCCTGTCATGGAAGTTAGGAGTTTAACATGGTCAAAGTTTATGCCCCGGCTTCCAGCGCGAATATGAGCGTCGGATTTGACGTGCTGGGCGCGGCGGTGACGCCGGTGGATGGTTCACTGCTGGGCGATACGGTCACGGTGGAAGCGGCAGACAGCTTCAGCCTGAATAACGTGGGCCGCTTCGCCAGCAAACTGCCGTCCGACCCGCGCGAGAATATCGTCTATCAGTGCTGGGAACGCTTCTGTCAGGAGATCGGCAAAAACGTGCCGGTCGCCATGACGCTGGAAAAAAGCATGCCGATTGGCTCGGGACTGGGTTCCAGCGCCTGTTCGGTGGTCGCCGCGCTGGTGGCGATGAACGAGCACTGCGGCAAGCCGCTGAACAACAACCGTCTGCTGGGGTTGATGGGCGAGCTGGAAGGGCGCATCTCCGGCAGCATTCACTATGATAACGTGGCGCCGTGCTTCCTCGGCGGCATGCAGCTGATGATCGAAGAAAATGGCATCATCAGCCAGCAGGTGCCAGGGTTTGATGAGTGGCTGTGGGTGCTGGCCTATCCGGGCATTAAGGTCTCTACCGCGGAAGCGCGTGCGATCCTGCCCGCGCAGTATCGTCGTCAGGACTGCATCGCCCACGGGCGTCATCTGGCGGGCTTTATCCACGCCTGCTACACCCGTCAGCCGCAGCTGGCGGCGAAGCTGATGAAGGACGTCATTGCCGAGCCGTACCGCACGAAGCTGCTGCCCGGCTTTAACGAGGCGCGACAGGCATCGATGGATATCGGCGCGCAGGCGTGCGGCATCTCCGGCTCCGGCCCGACGCTGTTCGCCCTGTGCGACAAGCCTGACACCGCGCAGCGCGTGGCGGACTGGCTCTCTAAACACTACCTGCAAAATCAGGAAGGCTTTGTTCATATTTGCCGTCTGGACACGGCTGGCGCACGAGTACTGGGATAATTAATGAAACTCTATAACCTTAAAGATCATAACGAGCAGGTCAGCTTCGCGCAGGCGGTAACTCAGGGGCTGGGCAAAAATCAGGGGCTGTTCTTCCCGCATGACCTGCCGGAATTCCAGCTGACCGAGATCGACGAGCTGCTGAAGCAGGACTTCGTCACCCGCAGCACCAAAATTCTGTCTGCGTTTATCGGCGACGAAATTCCGCAGGAGCTTCTGGAAGAGCGCGTGCGTGCGGCGTTCGCTTTCCCGGCGCCGGTGAAGCAGGTTGAGCCTGACGTTGGCTGCCTGGAGCTGTTCCACGGTCCGACCCTGGCGTTTAAAGACTTCGGCGGCCGCTTTATGGCGCAGATGCTGACCCACATCAGCGGCGACAAACCGGTGACCATCCTGACCGCGACCTCCGGCGATACCGGTGCGGCGGTGGCGCATGCTTTCTATGGCCTGAAAAACGTCCGCGTGGTGATCCTCTATCCGAAAGGCAAAATCAGCCCGCTGCAGGAAAAACTGTTCTGTACGCTCGGCGGCAACATTGAAACCGTGGCAATTGACGGCGATTTCGATGCCTGCCAGGCGCTGGTCAAGCAGGCCTTCGACGACGAAGAGCTGAAGGTGGCTCTGGGTCTGAACTCTGCCAACTCCATCAACATCAGCCGTCTGCTGGCGCAGATCTGCTACTACTTCGAAGCGGTGGCGCAACTGCCGCAGGAAGCGCGCAACCAGCTGGTGATCTCCGTGCCGAGCGGTAACTTCGGTGACCTGACTGCAGGTCTGCTGGCGAAATCCCTGGGTCTGCCGGTGAAACGCTTTATCGCCGCGACCAACGCCAACGACACCGTGCCGCGCTTCCTGAAAGACGGGAAGTGGGCGCCGAACGCCACGCAGGCGACGCTCTCCAACGCGATGGATGTGTCACAGCCGAATAACTGGCCGCGAGTGGAAGAGCTGTTCCGCCGTAAGATCTGGCGTCTGGGTGACCTGGGCTACGCCGCGGTGACGGATGAAACCACCAAAGAGACCATGCGCGAGCTGAAGGCGGTGGGGTATACCTCTGAACCGCACGCGGCGATTGCCTACCGCGCGCTGCGCGACCAGCTTAACCCGGGTGAATATGGCCTGTTCCTGGGCACCGCGCATCCGGCGAAGTTCAAAGAGAGCGTGGAAGCGATCCTGGGCGAAACGCTGCCGCTTCCGAAAGAGCTGGCCGAGCGCGCCGACCTGCCGCTGCTGTCACATGAGCTGCCCGCGGATTTTGCCGCGCTGCGTAAGCTGATGATGACGCGCGCGTGATTGTGTTGCCCGGTGGCGGCTACGCCTTACCGGGCCTACAACGACCACGACGACCTCATCGTAGGCCGGGTAAGGTGAAGCCACCACCCGGCTTTTTTATGGAGAAATTAAGGAGAGAAAAAGCAGGAAAAAAGCAGAAATTCCCAATAAATGCGGTCACTTAGCGTTTAGGATTGCAGAGAATAACATCCCCCGTTCCCCTCGCGTACTCTCCTTACATCGGCCCACGTTGGGCAAGAAGAATAAGGAGTCACCTGTGTCTACACTGAAACCTGCACTCATCGCGCTTTCACTGGTGCTGGCCGCCCCCATGGCGGTTCAGGCATCTGAAATTACCCTCGTACCGGCGGTCAAACTGCAGATTGGCGACCGGGATAACAACGGGCATTACTGGGACGGCGGCCGCTGGCGCGACCACGACTGGTGGAAGGCGCATTATGACTGGCGTGATAACCACTGGCGCCCACATGATGAGCATCGTAAACACGACGATCGTCACGATGACCATCACCACGATGACCGCCGCGACGATCGCGGCCCGGACTGGAAACACCATTAATGCAAAACCCCGCCAGCTGGCGGGGTTTGTTTTTACTGCTCGTGGCGCTTAAACACCAGCTCGCCTTTCCCTGACGACGCCTCGTCAAAGAAATAGCCTTCGCTGTTAAATTTGGTTAACTGCTCCGGTTTCGTCAGGCGGTTCTGGATGATGTAGCGGCTCATCAGGCCTCGCGCTTTCTTGGCGTAGAAGCTGATCACTTTGAACTTACCGTTCTTCTCGTCGAGGAACACCGGTTTGATAATCTCCGCATCCAGCTTTTTCGGCTTCACCGACTTGTAGTATTCGTCGGATGCCAGGTTAATCAACACGTTATCGCCCTGAGCGTGCAGCGCCGCGTTCAGCTTGTCGGTAATGATATCGCCCCAGAAATGATACAGGTCTTTGCCTTTGGCATTTTCCAGGCGAATCCCCATCTCCAGACGATACGGCTGCATCAGATCCAGCGGGCGCAGTACGCCGTACAGACCTGACAGCATGCGCAGATGCTGCTGGGCAAAATCGAAATCGGCTTCGCTAAAATCTTCCGCCTGCAGGCCGGTGTAGACATCACCTTTAAACGCCAGAATCGCCTGGCGAGCGTTAGCCGGGGTGAAATCCGGGTGCCACTCGTGAAAGCGGGTCGCGTTAAGATCGGCCAGCTTGTCGCTGATGCTCATCAGCGAGGCGATTTGCGGCGCAGAGAGCTTACGCGCTTCGCGGATCAGCTGTTGCGAGTAGTCCAGCAGTTCAGGCTGGGTATAGCGCTCGGTGGCGAGCGGGCTCTGGTAGTCGAGCGTTTTTGCAGGTGAAATCAGAATCAGCATATCCAGTCCTTGCAGGAAATTTAGAGCGACTTTAGCAAAAAATCGCCCTGAATTGATCGATAGCTGTTATTGCCGCGGCAAATCATCCCACGTGCCGGGGGCAAGCTGCGCCTTAACGTCGGGATAGCGGGCGGGATCAAATACCGGAGGAACGCCGAGTTTGCGCTGACGCAGATAGTCTCTGGCAATCAGGGTCACAACGGGTGAGAGCAGCAGGATAGCAGTGAGGTTCGTGATCGCCATTAGCGCCATTATGATATCGGCCAGCTGCCAGACCAGCGGCATACTGAGGAAGGAGCCAGCGATGATCATCAGAATGACCGCGAGCTGCAGGGTTCCGATTGCGGCGCGCGAGTCGAGCTTCAGGAAAATAAGGTTATTTTCGGCGTAGAGGTAATTCACCACAATCGAACTGAAGGCAAACAACACCAGAATGAGCGAGACAAACCCTGCGCCCCAGCCGCCGGTCAGGTTCACCAGCGCCTGCTGGAGAAGCTGTATTCCGGCGGTTCCTGAGGAGTGCGGGACGGGGCCTGCCAGCAGCAAAATCATGGCGCTGGCGGAGCAGATGATAATGGTATCGGTAAAGACGCCAATCATCTGCACAATGCCCTGTGCGGCCGGGTGCGGCGGCCAGGAAGAGGCGGCAGCGGCCGCGTTGGGGGTTGACCCCATTCCGGCTTCATTGGAGAACATGCCCCGCTGAAAACCCGCCATCAGCGCCTGGCTAAAGGTATAGCCCAGCGCCCCGGAGGCCACCTCGCGCCAGCCAAAAGCGCTTTTGACGATGGTCGCAATCACGCCAGGCACCTGGTCGATATGCAGGGCGGCGACGAACAGGCTCGCGACAACCCAAAGCAGCGCCATAACGGGAACCAGCCACTGCATCAGGCGGGCAACGCCCCTGAGACCGGCAGAAATGGTGAGCAGAACGACGAGGGCTAAAGCAATACCGGCGACCCACTCCGGGCAGGAGAAGGCATAGCGCAGGGCATTGGCGACAGAATTTGCCTGGACGGTATTAAAAATAAGACCGTATGCGAGCAGTAAAAAAAGCGAGAACAGAACGCCCATCCAGCGCATCCCCAAACCACGCGCCATGTACCAGGCAGGACCGCCGCGAAACTGGCCGTTTTTATCTTTCTCTTTATACAGCTGGGCGAGCGAACTTTCGGCAAAGGAGGTGGCCATTCCGAGTAGCGCCGTCACCCACATCCAGAAGACCGCGCCTGGCCCGCCGGCGCTGATGGCCAGCGCAACGCCCGCCAGATTCCCGCTGCCGAGGCGTGCCGCCAGGCTGGTACAGAGTGCCTGGAACGACGTTAATCCGCCCGGCTGGGGCGTAACGCTGTTTTTCAGACTTCTGCCAAACTTGCGAATATAACGAAACTGGATAAACCCACTGCGTAGCGTAAACCAAATACCTGCTCCCAGAAGCAGGTAAATCATTATCGAACCCCACAGGACTTCGTTAATAAAGAAAAAGAAATCAGGCATTAACGTCCCTCTTGTTGATGCCAAAGTGAATATGTAAGCGCTACCACTGATTGGGCATGCTGTTGCTTAGCAGCCTGTTAATCTTCCGAGTTTACCATACTCTACCTAAGCGCACTGTCTGCGGTTGCGCTACCCCTCCGTCGTGTTATCATCAGGGCAGACCGGTTACATCCCCCTAACAAGTAAACCTGTCATTTTTCCGCTGCAGACATGCTGTCGGTAGCGTGAATTATCCAGGGCACGTTAAAAGAGAAACACTATCATGACGGATAAATTGACCTCCCTTCGTCAGTTCACCACTGTCGTAGCTGACACCGGAGATATCGCGGCAATGAAGCTGTACCAGCCGCAGGATGCCACAACTAACCCTTCTCTGATCCTTAACGCCGCACAGATCCCTGAGTATCGCAAACTGATTGACGACGCAGTGACCTGGGCGAAAGCACAGAGCAACGACCGCGCGCAGCAGGTTGTGGATGCCACCGACAAACTGGCAGTGAACATCGGTCTGGAAATCCTGAAGCTGGTTCCTGGCCGTATCTCTACCGAAGTGGATGCACGTCTCTCCTACGACACCGAAGCGTCTATCGCCAAAGCGAAACGTCTGATCAAAATGTACAACGATGCAGGCATCAGCAACGACCGTATCCTGATCAAACTGGCTTCTACCTGGCAGGGTATCCGCGCGGCAGAGCAGCTGGAAAAAGACGGTATCAACTGTAACCTGACCCTGCTGTTCTCCTTCGCGCAGGCGCGTGCATGTGCAGAAGCAGGCGTATACCTGATTTCTCCGTTCGTGGGCCGTATTCTGGACTGGTACAAAGCCAACACCGATAAGAAAGAGTACGCGCCGGCTGAAGATCCAGGCGTGGTTTCTGTTACTGAAATCTACGAATACTACAAACAGCACGGCTATGAGACTGTGGTTATGGGCGCAAGCTTCCGTAACGTCGGTGAAATCATCGAGCTGGCTGGCTGTGACCGCCTGACCATCGCCCCTGCGCTGCTGAAAGAGCTGGCAGAAAGCGAAGGTACCATCGAGCGTAAGCTGTCTTACACCGGTGAAGTGAAAGCGCGCCCAGAGCGCATCACTGAATCCGAGTTCCTGTGGCAGCACAACCAGGATCCAATGGCTGTCGATAAGCTGGCGGACGGTATCCGTAAGTTTGCTGTTGACCAGGGCAAACTGGAAAAAATGATCGGCGACCTGCTGTAATCATTCTGCGTGACCGGGCTTCCGGTCACGCGACTTCTTTCGTACCCTGTCTGAATCTCCTCTCTGCGTGTATCATTCCCTTTAATCAGTACTTTTTGAATGGAATGGATATGAATACCTTACGCATCGGCCTAGTGTCGATTTCTGACCGCGCCTCCAGCGGTGTTTACCAGGATAAAGGCATCCCCGCTCTGGAAGAGTGGCTTGGCAGCGCGCTGACCACCCCCTTTGACATTCAGACCCGCCTGATCCCTGACGAACAGCCGATCATCGAGCAGACGCTCTGCGAGCTGGTGGATGAGATGAGCTGCCACCTTGTTCTGACGACGGGCGGAACCGGCCCCGCGCGCCGCGACGTGACGCCGGACGCAACGCTGGCGATTGCCGATCGTGAAATGCCGGGCTTTGGCGAGCAGATGCGCCAGATAAGTCTACACTTTGTCCCGACGGCCATTCTTTCCCGTCAGGTGGGCGTAATCCGCAAACAGGCATTGATTCTGAACCTGCCGGGGCAGCCGAAGTCGATCAAAGAGACGCTGGAAGGGCTGAAAGCGGAAGATGGCAGCGTCCTCGTTCACGGCATCTTTGCAAGTGTACCGTATTGTATACAGCTCCTTGACGGCCCCTATGTGGAAACCGATGAGAAAGTGGTAGCAGCTTTTCGCCCGAAAAACGCACGTCGCGAAACAATCTCCTGAAATTAACCAATATGTGACATTAGCTGAAGCGGCGATGGCGTGGTAAAGCTTTTACGGTATAGTAATTTTTTCTTTACGACTGCTGTAAAAATAAATCCACAATACACGCAAATGGTTCGCTATGTCACATAACACCCGACCTCTGAATCGACAGGACTACAAAACTCTCACGCTCGCGGCCTTAGGCGGTGCGCTGGAGTTTTACGACTTTATCATCTTCGTCTTCTTCGCCGCCGTGGTGGGAGAGCTCTTCTTCCCGGCGGATATCCCGGATTGGCTGCGTCAGGTGCAAACCTTCGGCATTTTTGCCGCCGGGTATCTGGCGCGTCCGCTGGGCGGCATTATCATGGCCCACTTTGGCGATCTGGTCGGGCGCAAGAAGATGTTTACCCTTAGCATCCTGCTGATGGCCGTGCCGACGCTGGCTATTGGTCTGCTGCCCACCTATGCCTCGATGGGCATTCTCGCTCCGTTGCTGCTGTTGCTGATGCGCGTTCTTCAGGGCGCGGCGATTGGCGGTGAAGTGCCGGGCGCGTGGGTGTTTGTCGCGGAGCATGTTCCGGCGCGCCGCATTGGAATCGCCTGCGGAACCTTAACCGCGGGGTTAACGGTAGGGATTTTGCTCGGTTCCGTCGTCGCGACAATTGTCAACACCAGCATGACGCAGCAGGCCGTGCACGACTGGGGCTGGCGTATTCCGTTCCTGCTGGGCGGGGCGTTTGGTCTGGTCGCGATGTACCTGCGCCGCTGGCTGCAGGAGACGCCGATTTTCCTCGAGATGCAGCAGCGCAAAGCGCTGGCGCAGGAGCTGCCGGTGAAGGCGGTCGTGGTACGTCATAAAAAAGCGGTGGTGGTGTCGATGCTGCTCACCTGGCTGCTTTCGGCGGGCATTGTGGTGGTGATATTGATGTCCCCGGTGTGGCTGCAAAAGCAGTACGGTTTCGCCCCTGCCGTGACGTTACAGGCGAACAGTATCGCGACAATCATGCTCTGCTTTGGCTGTCTGGCCGCCGGGCTGGCGGCAGATCGTTTCGGCGCCAGCGTTACCTTTATCGTCGGCAGCCTGTTACTGGCCGCATCAAGCTGGGCGTTTTACCATCTGGCGGGCAGCCATCCTGAACAGCTGTTCCTGCTGTACGGCACGGTAGGGCTGTGCGTGGGCGTTGTCGGGGCGGTACCGTACGTGATGGTCCGCGCGTTCCCGCCGGAGGTACGCTTCACCGGGATCTCATTTTCCTACAACGTGTCGTATGCCATTTTCGGCGGGCTGACGCCGATTGCGGTGACGGTGCTGATGGGCGTGTCGCCTATGGCGCCAGCCTGGTATGTACTCGCGCTTTCGTTGATGGGGCTGGGATTAGGGATTTGGCTGGGGCAGATGAAGGGATGTCGTGCCCGCGAAGCGGACACGACAGAGGGATCAGTGTTTTTCACCAATCGGTAGAATGGTGCGGTCAAACTGTTCGTTCAGCACTTCACCCATTGCGAGGTAGATAGCGCTTGCGCCGCAAACCAGACCAATCCAGCCTGCAACATGAACGATGCCTTCGTTATCCACCAGGTGTCCGATCGCCAGCAGGGCGAACAGCACGGTCAGGCTCAGGAAAACGAACTGCAGCATGCGGTTACCTTTCAGGGTACCGAAGAACATGAACAGGGTGAAGACGCCCCACAGGCCCAGGTAAACGCCCAGGAAGTGGGCGTTTGCCGCGTCTGCCATGCCCATTTTAGGCAGCAGCAGAATGGCAACCAGGGTCAGCCAGAAAGAACCGTAAGAGGTGAAGGCGGTTAAGCCGAAGGTATTGCCTTTCTTATATTCCAGCAGGCCCGCGAAGATTTGCGCGATACCGCCGTAAAAAATGCCCATCGCCAGGATGATGCCATCCATCGGGAACATCCCGATATTGTGCAGGTTCAGCAGGATAGTGGTCATGCCAAAACCCATCAGGCCCAGCGGAGCCGGATTAGCCAACTTAGTGTTGCCCATAAGTCCTCAAAAAAATCATCATTAATATGGTGAAATGGTTAAACCCGCGTCAGTTCTCCCTGACTGGGCGCGGCATCATAATGGGCGCAATCGGTGGCGTCTATGATCTCATCAGGGTGAAATTAAAATTTTTTTTATGCTTGCCCCTTGATGGATGCCGTCGCGACCCCATCTTGTAGTCAACCGCAGTGTGTGGACCTGAAAAAAATCAAATCTGGGCAGTTGAAAAAGCACGTTCTGCCCTTATTACAGGTACACAACCACATGTTGACTGAATTTTTAGTGGAGACGTTTAGATGGGTAAAATTATTGGTATCGACCTGGGTACTACCAACTCTTGTGTAGCGATTATGGATGGCACTACTGCACGCGTGCTGGAGAACGCCGAGGGCGATCGCACCACGCCTTCTATCATTGCTTATACCCAGGATGGTGAAACTCTGGTTGGTCAGCCGGCTAAACGTCAGGCAGTGACAAACCCGCAAAACACCCTGTTTGCGATTAAACGCCTGATCGGCCGCCGCTTCCAGGACGAAGAAGTTCAGCGTGACGTTTCCATCATGCCTTACAAAATCATCGCGGCAGATAACGGCGATGCATGGCTTGATGTGAAAGGCGCTAAAACTGCACCACCGCAGATTTCTGCTGAAGTGCTGAAGAAAATGAAGAAAACCGCTGAAGATTACCTGGGTGAGCCGGTAACTGAAGCTGTTATCACCGTACCTGCCTACTTCAACGATGCTCAGCGTCAGGCAACCAAAGATGCTGGCCGTATCGCAGGTCTGGAAGTAAAACGTATCATCAACGAACCAACCGCTGCTGCACTGGCTTACGGTCTGGATAAAGAAGTTGGCAACCGTACTATCGCGGTTTACGACCTGGGTGGTGGTACCTTCGATATCTCTATTATCGAAATCGACGAAGTTGATGGCGAAAAAACCTTCGAAGTTCTGGCAACCAACGGTGATACCCACCTGGGTGGTGAAGACTTCGATACTCGTCTGATCAACTATCTCGTTGACGAGTTCAAGAAAGATCAGGGCATTGACCTGCGTAACGACCCGCTGGCCATGCAGCGCCTGAAAGAAGCCGCTGAGAAAGCGAAGATCGAACTTTCTTCCGCTCAGCAGACCGACGTGAACCTGCCGTACATCACTGCAGACGCGACCGGTCCTAAACACATGAACATCAAAGTGACCCGTGCGAAACTGGAAAGCCTGGTAGAAGACCTGGTGAACCGTTCAATCGAGCCGCTGAAAGTTGCCCTGCAGGACGCTGGCCTGTCCGTATCTGACATCCAGGACGTTATCCTGGTGGGTGGTCAGACGCGTATGCCAATGGTTCAGAAGAAAGTGGCTGAGTTCTTTGGTAAAGAGCCACGTAAAGACGTTAACCCGGACGAAGCGGTCGCAATCGGTGCTGCGGTTCAGGGTGGCGTACTGACCGGTGAAGTTAAAGACGTACTGCTGCTGGACGTTACCCCGCTGTCTCTGGGTATCGAAACCATGGGCGGAGTGATGACTGCGCTCATCAACAAAAACACCACCATCCCAACGAAACACAGCCAGGTATTCTCTACCGCTGAAGACAACCAGTCTGCGGTAACCATCCATGTGATTCAGGGTGAGCGTAAGCGTGCGGCTGATAACAAATCTCTGGGTCAGTTCAACCTGGACGGTATTAACCCGGCACCGCGCGGCATGCCGCAGATCGAAGTCACCTTCGACATCGATGCTGACGGTATCCTGCACGTGTCTGCGAAAGACAAAAACAGCGGTAAAGAGCAGAAGATCACCATCAAGGCATCTTCTGGCCTGAACGAAGCGGAAATCGAAAAAATGGTTCGCGATGCCGAAGCTAACGCGGAATCCGACCGTAAGTTCGAAGAGCTGGTTCAGACCCGTAACCAGGGTGACCATCTGCTGCACAGCACCCGTAAGCAGGTTGAAGAAGCAGGCGATAAACTGCCAGCGGAAGACAAGACTGCTATCGAAGCTGCACTGAGCGCGCTGGAATCCTCACTGAAAGGTGAAGATAAAGCGGACATCGAAGCGAAGATGCAGGAACTGGCGCAGGCTTCTCAGAAGCTGATGGAAATCGCTCAGCAGCAGCACGCTCAACAGCAGGCGGGCGCTGACGCTTCGGCGAACAACGCGAAAGACGACGACGTTGTCGACGCTGAGTTCGAAGAAGTTAAAGATAAAAAATAATCGCCCTGATGCAGGGTAATTAATCGGCACGGGCGTAGGAGAACTCTCCACGCCCGTGCTCGCATGTTAAGGGGCTTAAAAAAACCAATGGCAAAGCAAGACTATTACGAGATTTTAGGCGTTCCGAAAACTGCGGAAGAGCGTGAAATCAAAAAGGCGTACAAGCGCCTGGCCATGAAATTCCACCCGGACCGTAACCAGGGTGACAAAGAGGCTGAAGCCAAATTTAAAGAGATCAAAGAAGCCTACGAAGTCCTGACCGATGCACAAAAACGTGCGGCCTATGACCAGTACGGTCACGCAGCCTTTGAACAGGGCGGCATGGGCGGCGGTGGATTCGGTGGCGGCGGCTTTGGCGGCGGCGCTGACTTCAGCGATATCTTTGGCGATGTATTCGGCGACATCTTCGGCGGCGGCCGCGGTCGTCAGCGCGCGGCGCGCGGCGCGGACCTGCGCTACAACATGGAGCTGACGCTGGAAGAGGCCGTTCGCGGCGTAACCAAAGAGATCCGTATCCCGACGCTGGAAGAGTGTGACGTTTGCCACGGCAGCGGCGCGAAAGCGGGCACACAGCCTCAGACCTGTCCTACCTGTCACGGCTCTGGTCAGGTACAGATGCGTCAGGGCTTCTTCGCGGTACAGCAGGCCTGTCCTCACTGTCACGGTCGCGGCACGCTGATTAAAGATCCATGCACCAAATGCCACGGGCACGGTCGCGTTGAGAAAACCAAAACTCTGTCCGTTAAGATCCCGGCTGGCGTCGATACGGGCGACCGAATCCGTCTGGCAGGTGAGGGCGAAGCAGGGGAGCACGGCGCACCGGCGGGCGATCTTTACGTTCAGGTGCAGGTGAAACAGCACGCTATTTTCGAGCGTGAAGGTAATAACCTGTACTGCGAAGTGCCGATCAACTTCGCGATGGCGGCACTCGGTGGCGAAATCGAAGTGCCAACGCTGGACGGTCGCGTGAACCTGAAAGTGCCTGGGGAAACCCAGACCGGCAAGCTGTTCCGCATGCGCGGGAAAGGCGTTAAATCCGTTCGCGGTGGCGCGCAGGGCGATCTGCTGTGCCGCGTCGTCGTGGAAACGCCGGTTGGCCTGAACGACAAGCAGAAACAGCTGCTGAAAGAACTGCAGGAGAGCTTTGGCGGTCCGACGGGTGAGAAAAACAGCCCGCGTTCCAAAAGCTTCTTCGATGGCGTCAAAAAATTCTTCGATGATTTGACCCGCTGATTCGTTAGCTGGTTTTCATCTTCTCAAAGCCCGGAAGCGATTCCGGGCTTTTTTATTTGCGCGTATAGCTCGGTTAAACTGAGTCTATACTCAACATTAATCTGTTTTTGCCGAGCTATTTGGCTTGGTATTATGGTTTTATCGAGGTATTGTTGTAAAAGAGAGAACTTAAATGAAATTACTACACCGTTTCTTTAGCAGTGAGGCGTCCGGTGGCGTGATCCTGATTATTGCCGCAGCGGCCGCGATGGTGCTGGCTAACCTTGGCATCACGCAGGATCTCTACCATGCATTTCTGGAAACGCCCGTTGAGCTGAAGGTCGGGGCGCTGGAAATTAATAAGAACATGCTGCTGTGGATCAACGATGCGCTAATGGCGGTGTTCTTCCTGCTGGTGGGTCTTGAGGTTAAGCGCGAGCTGGTGCTGGGCTCGCTTGCCAGCCGCCAGCGCGCGGCGTTTCCGGTGATCGCAGCGATTGGCGGAATGGTCGTTCCGGCGTTGCTCTTCCTGGCGTTCACCTGGCAGGATCCTGTTGCGCGTGACGGCTGGGCGATCCCGGCCGCGACGGATATCGCCTTTGCGCTCGGTGTCTTAGCCTTGCTCGGTAGCCGCGTGCCGGTGGCCCTGAAAATCTTCCTGATGGCGCTGGCGATCATCGATGACCTGGGTGCCATTGTGATTATCGCGCTGTTCTACACCAGCGATCTGTCGATCCTGTCCCTGAGCGTCGCCGCCGGGGCGATTGCGGTGCTGGCGCTGCTGAACATCTTCAATGTTCGCCGCATCGGTATCTATATCCTGGTGGGGATGGTGCTGTGGACGGCGGTGCTGAAATCCGGCGTGCACGCCACGCTGGCAGGCGTGATTGTGGGCTTCTTCGTACCGCTTAAGCCGCAGGACGGCAAGTCGCCTGCCAAACAGCTGGAGCATGTGCTGCACCCGTGGGTTGCCTTTATGATCCTGCCGCTGTTTGCGTTTGCCAACGCGGGCGTTTCCCTCGGCGGCGTGACGCTGGACGGGCTGACGTCCGTGCTGCCGCTGGGCATCATTGCCGGGCTGTTTATCGGTAAGCCGCTGGGCATTAGCCTCTTCTGCTGGCTGGCGACGAAGCTGAAGCTGGCGTCATTGCCGCATGGCACCACATTTTCGCAGATTATGGCCGTCGGCGTGCTGTGTGGAATCGGGTTTACGATGTCGATCTTTATCTCGACGCTGGCGTTTGGTGCGCATGCGCCTGAGCTTATCGTCTGGGCTAAACTCGGCATTCTCATCGGATCATTACTGGCCGCGGTAATCGGTTATACCTTGTTGAAGGTGAAGTTGTCCGGACAGGCTGTCCAGGCATAACGGAACACCGGGAGAAGGCGATCCTCCTCCCGATACATACTCAGGGAGAGAAGACGCGATGTCTCATTTAAATTACAACCATCTGTACTACTTCTGGCACGTCTATAAACAGGGCTCGGTGGTGGGGGCGGCAGAGGCGCTCTACCTGACGCCGCAAACCATCACCGGGCAAATCAAGGCCCTGGAAGAGCGCCTGCAGGGCAAGCTGTTCAAGCGTAAAGGGCGTGGGATTGAACCCAGCGAATTGGGTGAACTGGTGTTCCGCTATGCGGACAAAATGTTCACCCTGAGCCAGGAGATGCTGGATATCGTCAACTACCGCAAAGAGTCGAACCTGCTCTTTGACGTTGGCGTGGCGGATGCGCTGTCCAAGCGGCTGGTGAGCGGCGTGCTGGATGCGGCGGTAGTTGAAGACGAGCAAATTCACCTGCGCTGCTTTGAATCCACCCACGAGATGCTGCTGGAACAGCTGAGCCAGCACAAGCTGGACATGATTATCTCGGACTGCCCGATTGACTCCACCCAGCAGGAAGGGCTGTTCTCGGTGAAGATTGGCGAATGTGGCGTGAGCTTCTGGTGTATCAACCCGCCGCCGGAGAAAACTTTCCCGGCCTGCCTGGAAGAGCGTCGCCTGCTGGTGCCGGGAAGGCGCTCAATGCTCGGACGCAAGCTGCTGAACTGGTTTAACTCGCAGGGGCTGAAGGTAGAAATCCTCGGTGAGTTCGACGATGCGGCGCTGATGAAAGCCTTTGGCGAAGCGCATAATGCGATCTTCGTTGCGCCGACGCTGTACGCGCACGATCTCTATTCGGACGACAAGATTACGGAGATAGGCAGAGTGGATAACGTGATGGAGGAGTATCATGCCATATTTGCCGAACGGATGATTCAGCACCCGGCGGTGCAGCGAATCTGCAACCGTGACTACTCGGCGCTGTTTACGCCACCGGCAATCTGAAGGCATAAAAAAACCCGCGTTAAGCGGGTTCTTTAAACAAGCAACAACAAGTAGCGATTAAGCCAGTTTGTTGATCTGCGCGGTCAGGTTTGCTTTATGACGCGCTGCTTTGTTTTTGTGGATCAGACCTTTAGCAGCCTGACGATCCACGATTGGTTGCATTTCGTTAAATGCGTTCTGCGCTGCAGCTTTGTCGCCTGCTTCGATTGCTGCGTATACTTTCTTGATGAAAGTACGCATCATAGAGCGACGGCTTGCGTTGTGCTTACGAGCCTTTTCAGACTGAACGGCACGTTTCTTAGCTGATTTGATATTAGCCAAGTCCAACTCCCAAATATGTTCTATGTGGACAATTCAAAGGCCGAGGAATATGCCCTCTTTGCCTTCTTTTGTCAATGGATTTGTGCAAATAAGCGCCGTTAATTAGCGACGCTACGTTACGTAGTGATGGCGCAGGATTCTACCAGCTTGTCTTCCCTGAATACAGCCTTTCGGCATAAAAATCGCAGTTCACGAGCAGATTTTTTCGCTGCGAAAGGTCAGCCTGATGAAATCATTACGGCTTTCTGTTTTGCGCGAACAATCGCCGGTTAACCTTAACCGCTGTACAAGGTATACTTTGGCGATTTTCACTGTTTTGAGCCAGACATGAAGCTGATACGCGGCATACATAATCTCAGCAGCGCGCCACACGGGTGCGTGCTGACTATTGGTAATTTCGACGGCGTGCATCGTGGTCATCAGGCGCTGTTGCAGGGATTGCGGAAAGAAGGGGAGGCCCGCGGCCTGCCCGTTGTAGTGATGATTTTCGAGCCGCAGCCGCTGGAATTGTTCGCGGGCGATAAATCTCCCGCCCGACTCACTCGCCTGCGCGAGAAATTGCGCTATCTGGCGGAGTCCGGCGTGGACTATGTATTGTGTTTACGTTTCGATCGTCGCTTTGCCGCGCTGACAGCACAAAATTTCGTCAGCGACCTGCTGGTTAAGCGTCTTGGCGTACAGTTTCTTGCCGTGGGCGATGATTTCCGCTTTGGCGCTGGTCGTCAGGGCGATTTCTTGCTATTACAGAAGGCTGGTCTGGAGTATGGATTTGACGTCACCAGCGCGATGACCTTCTGCGAAGGCGGCGTGCGCGTCAGCAGCACCGCGGTGCGTCAGGCGCTGGCTAATGATGACCTGGACACGGCAGAAACCCTGCTGGGGCATCCGTTCACCATCTCTGGCCGCGTGGTCCATGGCGATGCGCTGGGCCGCACGATAGGCTTCCCGACGGCGAATATACCGCTGCGTCGTCAGGTTTCCCCGGTTAAAGGGGTGTATGCGGTGGAAGTGGCAGGACTGGGCGATAAGCCGTTCTACGGCGTCGCCAACATTGGCACGCGTCCGACCGTCGCCGGTGTGCGTCAACAGTTAGAAGTGCACCTGCTGGACGTTGTAATGGACCTCTATGGTCGCCATATAGATGTGATACTGCGTAAAAAAATACGCAACGAGCAGCGATTTGGTTCGCTGGATGAACTAAAAGCGCAAATTGCGCGAGATGAATTGACGGCCCGCGAGTTTTTTGGGCTTTGAACCCGGCTTAACTGCCTACGTGATAAATACGGAACCGAGAATCTGATGAGTGACTATAAATCAACCCTGAATTTGCCGGAAACAGGGTTCCCGATGCGCGGCGATCTCGCCAAGCGCGAACCGGGAATGCTGGCGCGTTGGACCGATGATGACCTGTACGGCATCATTCGTGCAGCCAAAAAAGGCAAAAAAACCTTCATTCTGCATGATGGCCCTCCATATGCGAATGGCAGCATTCATATTGGTCACTCGGTTAACAAGATTCTGAAAGACATTATCGTGAAGTCCAAAGGCCTCACGGGATATGACTCGCCTTACGTTCCTGGCTGGGACTGCCACGGTCTGCCAATCGAGCTTAAAGTGGAGCAAGAGTTTGGCAAACCGGGTGAGAAGTTCACCGCCGCCGAGTTCCGTGCGAAGTGCCGCGAATACGCAGCCACGCAGGTTGACGGTCAGCGCGCTGACTTCATCCGTCTGGGCGTGCTGGGCGACTGGTCGCACCCGTACCTGACCATGGACTTCAAAACTGAAGCCAACATCATCCGTGCGCTGGGTAAAATCATCGGTAACGGCCACCTGCACAAAGGCGCTAAGCCGGTGCACTGGTGCGTGGACTGCCGCTCTGCGCTGGCAGAAGCGGAAGTTGAGTATTACGACAAAACCTCTCCATCTATCGACGTGGCGTTCCATGCCGTCGATCAGGATGCGGTGAAGGCTAAATTTGGCGTCTCCTCGGTAAACGGCCCGATCTCTCTGGTGATCTGGACCACCACCCCGTGGACCCTGCCGGCCAACCGTGCGATCTCCCTGTCCGGTGAGTTCGAATACGCGCTGGTGCAGATTGACGGTCAGGCGGTTATCCTGGCGAAAGATCTGGTTGAGAGCGTGCTGAAGCGCGCCCATATCAGCGACTACACCGTGCTGGGCACCGTGAAAGGCGACGCGCTGGAGCTGATGCGCTTCAAGCACCCGTTCCTGGACTTCGACGTTCCGGCGATCCTGGGCGACCACGTGACGCTGGAAGCGGGTACCGGTGCGGTGCATACCGCCGGTGGCCACGGTCCTGATGACTACAACATCAGCCTGAAATACGGTCTGGAAATCGCTAACCCTGTTGGCCCGGACGGATCTTACCTGCCAGGTACCTATCCGGCGCTGGACGGTATCAACGTCTTCAAGGCGAACGACATCATCGTCGACATGCTGCGCACCAGCGGCGCGCTGCTGCACGTTGAAAAAATGCAGCACAGCTATCCGTGCTGCTGGCGTCATAAAACGCCGATCATCTTCCGTGCGACCCCGCAGTGGTTCGTCAGCATGGATCAGAAAGGCCTGCGCGAGCAGTCTCTGAAAGAGATCAAAGGCGTGCAGTGGATCCCTGACTGGGGCCAGGCGCGTATCGAATCCATGGTGGCTAACCGTCCTGACTGGTGTATCTCCCGTCAGCGTACCTGGGGCGTGCCGATGTCTCTGTTCGTGCATAAAGAGACGCAGGAGCTGCACCCAAACACCCTGGAACTGATGGAAGAAGTGGCGAAGCGCGTCGAAGTTGACGGTATTCAGGCGTGGTGGGATCTCGACTCCCGCGACATCCTGGGCGCTGACGCAGACAACTACGAGAAAGTGCCGGATACCCTGGACGTGTGGTTCGACTCCGGGTCTACCCACTCTTCCGTGGTTGACGTGCGTCCGGAATTTGCCGGTCACGCTGCCGATATGTATCTGGAAGGGTCTGACCAACACCGCGGCTGGTTCATGTCATCTCTCATGATCTCCACCGCCATGAAGGGTAAAGCGCCTTACCGTCAGGTACTGACTCACGGCTTCACCGTGGATGGTCAGGGCCGTAAGATGTCCAAATCTATCGGTAACACCGTTTCTCCGCAGGATGTGATGAACAAGCTGGGCGCAGACATTCTGCGTCTGTGGGTGGCCTCTACCGATTACACCGGCGAAATGGCGGTGTCTGACGAGATACTGAAGCGTGCTGCCGACAGCTATCGTCGTATCCGTAACACCGCGCGCTTCCTGCTGGCGAACCTGAACGGGTTCGATCCGGCAAAAGACATGGTGAAACCGGAAGAGATGGTGGTGCTGGACCGCTGGGCGGTAGGCTGCGCGAAAGCGGCGCAGGAAGATATTCTGAAAGCCTATGAGTCTTACGACTTCCACGAAGTGGTGCAGCGCCTGATGCGCTTCTGCTCCATCGAGATGGGCTCGTTCTACCTCGACATCATCAAAGACCGCCAGTACACCGCGAAAGCGGACAGCGTGGCGCGTCGTAGCTGCCAGACCGCGCTGTTCCACATCGCAGAAGCGCTGGTGCGCTGGATGGCGCCGATCATGTCCTTCACCGCGGATGAAATCTGGGGCTACCTGCCGGGCGACCGTGAGAAGTATGTGTTCACGGGCGAGTGGTACGAAGGTCTGTTCGATCTCTCCAGCACCGAAGCGATGAACGATGCCTTCTGGGACGAGCTGCTCAAAGTGCGTGGCGAAGTGAACAAGGTTATCGAGCAGGCGCGCGCGGACAAGAAAGTCGGCGGCTCTCTGGAAGCGGCAGTTACGCTGTATGCCGAACCGGAGCTGGCGGCGAAGCTGACGGCGCTGGGCGATGAATTACGATTTGTCCTGTTGACCTCCGGTGCGAAAGTTGCGGATTATGCCGATGCTTCTGCTGATGCTCAGCAGAGCGAGCTGCTCAAAGGACTGAAAGTCGCGCTGAGCAAAGCCGACGGTGAGAAATGCCCGCGTTGCTGGCATTACACCACCGATGTTGGCCAGGTGGCGGAACACGCAGACATCTGCGGACGCTGTGTAAGCAACGTCGCCGGTGACGGCGAAAAACGTAAGTTTGCCTGATGAGTAAAACTCTCTGTTCAACAGGACTGCGCTGGCTGTGGCTGGTTGTGGTGGTGCTGATTATCGATCTGGGCAGCAAGTTCCTGATCCTCCAGAATTTTGCTCTGGGGGAGACGGTTCCGCTGTTCCCGTCGCTTAACCTGCACTACGCGCGTAACTACGGCGCAGCGTTTAGTTTCCTTGCCGACAGCGGTGGCTGGCAGCGCTGGTTCTTTGCGGGTATCGCTCTCGGTATCTGCGTGATCCTCGCGGTGCTGATGTACCGCTCGAAGGCCACGCAAAAGCTGAATAACATTGCCTACGCGCTGATCATTGGCGGCGCGCTGGGCAACCTGTTTGACCGTCTGTGGCACGGCTTTGTGGTCGATATGATCGACTTCTACGTCGGCGACTGGCACTTCGCGACCTTTAACCTGGCCGATACGGCAATTTGTATCGGTGCGGCGTTAATCGTGCTGGAAGGCTTCTTGCCTAAACCGGCCGCGAAAGAGCAGGCGTAACACACTCGCCCGGTGGCGTAATGCTACCGGGCAAAACAAGCGAGCAATTTGCATGTCTAAATCCGTACAGAGCAACAGCGCGGTTCTCGTTCACTTCACGCTGAAGCTGGATGACGGCTCCACGGCCGAATCCACCCGCAATAACGGCAAACCGGCCCTGTTTCGTCTTGGCGATACCTCCCTGTCTGAAGGTCTTGAGCAGCAGCTTCTGGGCCTGAAAGAGGGTGAGAAAAAAGCCTTTTCGCTGGAGCCGGATGCCGCGTTTGGCGTGCCGAGTCCGGACCTGATCCAGTATTTCTCGCGCCGCGAGTTTATGGACGCGGGTGAACCGGAGATCGGAGCGATTATGCTCTTTACCGCTATGGACGGCAGCGAAATGCCTGGCGTGATCCGCGAGATCAACGGCGACTCTATTACCGTTGACTTCAACCATCCGCTTGCCGGGCGTACCGTTCATTTTGATGTTGAAGTGCTGGAAATCGATCCTGCACTGGAGGCCTGAAATGCAGATCCTGTTGGCTAACCCGCGCGGCTTCTGCGCCGGTGTAGACCGCGCTATCAGCATTGTTGAAAACGCGCTGGAGATTTACGGCGCGCCGATTTATGTACGTCACGAAGTGGTGCACAACCGCTACGTGGTCGACAGCCTGCGCGAGCGCGGAGCCATCTTCATTGAACAAATCAGCGAAGTGCCGGACGGTGCGATCCTGATCTTCTCCGCGCACGGCGTCTCTCAGGCGGTACGTAACGAAGCAAAAAGCCGCGATCTGACCGTATTCGATGCCACCTGTCCGCTGGTGACAAAAGTGCATATGGAAGTGGCTCGCGCCAGCCGTCGTGGTGAAGAGTCGATTCTGATTGGCCATGCCGGTCATCCGGAAGTCGAAGGCACCATGGGCCAGTACAGTAACCCGGAAGGGGGCATGTATCTGGTTGAGTCGCCTGAAGATGTCTTTACGCTGAACGTGAAAAATGAAGCCCGTCTGTCGTTTATGACCCAGACGACGCTCTCCGTAGACGATACCTCAGAGGTGATTGACGCGCTGCGTCAGCGCTTCCCGAAGATCGTCGGCCCGCGTAAGGATGATATCTGCTACGCGACCACTAACCGTCAGGAAGCGGTGCGCGCACTGGCTGAACGGGCGGATGTGGTGCTGGTAGTCGGCTCCAAAAACTCGTCTAACTCCAACCGCCTGGCCGAACTGGCGCAACGCATGGGGAAAGCGGCTTTCCTGATTGATGACGCGTCGGATATTCAGGAGGCGTGGGTTAAGCACGCGGCCTGTGTCGGCGTGACGGCCGGGGCGTCTGCGCCAGATATTTTGGTACAGAACGTCATTTCTCGTTTGCAGGAACTGGGCGGTGGCGAAGCGGTGCCGCTGGAAGGACGTGAAGAGAACATTGTTTTTGAAGTCCCGAAAGAACTGCGCATCGACGCCCGCGAAGTCGAATAGTCCTTTTTCTGATGAAAGGCCAGCACCTCCTGTGCTGGCCTTTTTTTTACCCGTTACTTTATCGTGACGACAAAATCATGTCTTTTACTGATATTTAAGTCGGTTTCACGTTAAATTCTAATTATCGGTGTTTTCAGTTGGCAGTGCTTCTCAAGGCTGGTTAATCTGAAAACGGTTTACATCATTTTAACGTAAGAGAATAACTATGCATGATGCACAGATCCGTGTCGCCATTGCGGGCGCGGGTGGACGTATGGGCCGTCAGCTTATTCAGGCGGCACTTCAGATGGATGGCGTCGCGCTTGGCGCGGCACTGGAACGTGAAGGTTCTTCACTTCTGGGGACCGATGCCGGTGAGCTGGCGGGCGCAGGCCAAACGGGCGTTACCGTGCAAAGCAGCCTGGAGGCGGTAAAAGAGGACTTCGATGTCTTCATCGATTTTACCCGCCCGGAAGGGACGCTCGCGCATCTGGCGTTTTGTCGTCAGCACGGCAAGGGGATGGTGATCGGCACCACCGGTTTTGACGATGCGGGCAAGCAGGCTATCCAGGATGCATCAAAAGAGATTGCGATTGTCTTCGCGGCAAACTTCAGCGTGGGCGTTAACGTCATGCTAAAGCTGCTGGAGAAGGCCGCGAAGGTGATGGGCAACTATACCGATATCGAGATCGTAGAAGCTCACCACCGTTACAAAGTTGATGCGCCATCGGGTACGGCGCTGGCGATGGGCGAAGCGATTGCTCATGCACTTGATAAAGATTTAAAAGACTGCGCGGTCTATACGCGTGAAGGTTACACCGGCGAACGCGTTCCTGGCACTATTGGTTTCGCAACCGTGCGAGCGGGTGACATCGTCGGCGAACACACGGCGATGTTCGCCGATATTGGCGAACGCGTCGAAATTACGCATAAAGCTTCCAGCCGAATGACGTTCGCCAACGGCGCCGTACGTTCCGCTTTGTGGCTTAAAAACAAGAAAGATGGCCTTTTTGATATGCGGGATGTGCTCGATCTCAACAATTTGTAAGCATTATTACCCATCGTGATGTGGTTATTGCAGTCGTAATTGTTTGATTGCATAGGGCAATATTTTATTGCCCTTTTATTTTATCTGTTTCATTATGTATTTTTGATCAAGTCTCTAAATATCTCTCTCTTGTGGCGTTTTAACGTTACTGAAATGTAAATTTTGACCATCTGGTCCACTTTATAGTGCTGCACTATCTCATTTTTCATTAAACCAGGCGCGCAAGCGTTTTCTGCAGTGATTTACCTGATCTTTTTGTCGCTTAAGCTGCATTCCAATCGCCAGACTTGCAAAAGAGTAAACAAAATATCCGTTTTAAGTTGACTTTTACCCACCAAATCCCCAGAATGCCGCCGTTTGCCAAAAATCCGCTGGCAACACATTTGCATTGATCCATGACATGCTATGAATTAATATGCAAATAAAGTGAGTGAATATTCTCTGGAGGGTGTTTTGATTAAGTCAGCGCTATTGGTTCTGGAAGACGGAACCCAGTTTATCGGTCGGGCCATAGGGGCAACGGGTTCGGCGGTTGGGGAAGTCGTTTTCAATACTTCAATGACCGGTTATCAAGAAATCCTCACTGATCCTTCCTATTCTCGCCAAATCGTTACTCTTACTTATCCTCATATCGGCAATGTCGGCACCAATGCGGCTGACGAAGAATCTTCTCAGGTACATGCGCAAGGCCTGGTCATCCGCGACCTGCCGCTGATTGCCAGCAACTTCCGCAATACCGAAGACCTCTCTTCTTACCTGAAGCGCCATAACATCGTGGCGATTGCCGATATCGATACCCGTAAGTTAACGCGTCTGCTGCGCGAGAAGGGTGCACAGAACGGCTGCATCATCGCGGGTGATAACCTCGATGCGACGCTGGCGCTGGAAAAAGCGAAAGCCTTCCCGGGCCTGAACGGCATGGACCTGGCGAAAGAAGTGACTACTGCTGAAGCCTACAGCTGGACGCAGGGTAGCTGGACGCTGGAACGCGACCTGCCTGAAGCGAAAAAAGAGAGCGAGCTGCCGTTCCACGTGGTGGCCTACGATTTCGGCGCCAAGCGCAACATCCTGCGCATGCTGGTTGACCGCGGCTGCCGCCTGACGGTGGTTCCGGCACAAACGTCTGCCGAAGACGTGCTGAAGATGAATCCGGACGGTATTTTCCTGTCCAACGGCCCTGGCGACCCGGCGCCGTGCGATTACGCCATCGCCGCCATCAAGTCCTTCCTGGAAACCGACATCCCGGTATTCGGCATCTGCCTCGGCCATCAGCTGCTGGCGCTGGCGAGCGGTGCGAACACCGTTAAGATGAAGTTCGGCCACCACGGTGGTAACCACCCGGTGAAAGACATCGATAACAACACGGTGATGATCACCGCGCAGAACCACGGCTTTGCTGTCGATGAAGCCTCGATGCCGGCTAACCTGCGCGTGACCCATAAGTCGCTGTTCGATGCCACCCTGCAGGGAATTCATCGCACCGATAAGCCAGCATTCAGCTTCCAGGGTCACCCGGAAGCCAGCCCGGGCCCACACGACGCCGCGCCGCTGTTCGATCACTTCATCGAACTTATCGAGCAATACCGTAAGACCGCTAAATAATCAGGAGCCGAGAAGACAATGCCAAAACGTACAGACATAAAAAGCATCCTGATCCTTGGCGCTGGCCCGATCGTGATCGGCCAGGCCTGCGAATTCGACTACTCCGGCGCGCAGGCGTGTAAAGCCCTGCGTGAAGAGGGTTACCGCGTAATCCTGGTAAACTCTAACCCGGCAACCATCATGACCGACCCGGAAATGGCTGATGCAACCTACATCGAGCCGATTCACTGGGAAGTGGTGCGTAAAATCATCGAGAAAGAGCGTCCGGACGCGGTGCTGCCAACCATGGGCGGCCAGACGGCGCTGAACTGTGCGCTGGAGCTGGAGCGTCAGGGCGTGCTGGAAGAGTTCGGCGTGACCATGATTGGTGCGACCGCCGACGCGATTGATAAAGCAGAAGACCGTCGACGCTTCGACGTGGCGATGAAGAAAATCGGCCTCGACACCGCACGTTCCGGTATCGCACACAACATGGAAGAAGCGCTGGCCGTCGCGGCTGACGTGGGCTATCCGTGCATCATCCGTCCATCGTTCACCATGGGCGGCACCGGCGGCGGTATCGCCTACAACCGCGAAGAGTTCGAAGAGATTTGCGAACGCGGTCTGGATCTCTCTCCAACCAAAGAGCTGCTGATTGATGAATCGCTGATTGGCTGGAAAGAGTACGAGATGGAAGTGGTGCGTGATAAAAACGACAACTGCATCATCGTCTGCTCCATCGAAAACTTCGATGCGATGGGTATCCACACCGGTGACTCCATCACCGTTGCGCCAGCCCAGACCCTGACCGACAAAGAGTATCAAATCATGCGTAACGCCTCGATGGCGGTACTGCGTGAAATCGGCGTGGAAACCGGCGGTTCTAACGTGCAGTTCTCCGTTAACCCGAAAACCGGCCGCCTGATTGTTATCGAAATGAACCCGCGCGTGTCCCGTTCCTCCGCGCTGGCCTCTAAAGCGACCGGCTTCCCGATTGCGAAAGTGGCGGCGAAGCTGGCGGTGGGTTATACCCTCGACGAGCTGATGAACGACATCACCGGTGGCCGCACGCCTGCGTCCTTCGAGCCGTCAATCGACTACGTTGTGACCAAAATTCCACGCTTCAACTTCGAGAAATTCGCAGGTGCGAACGACCGTCTGACCACCCAGATGAAGTCTGTCGGTGAAGTGATGGCGATTGGCCGCACGCAGCAGGAATCCCTGCAGAAAGCGCTGCGCGGCCTCGAAGTGGGCGCGACCGGCTTTGACCCGAAGGTGAGCCTGGACGACCCGGAAGCGCTGACCAAAATCCGCCGCGAGCTGAAAGACGCGGGCGCAGAGCGTATCTGGTATATCGCCGATGCCTTCCGTGCGGGCCTGTCCGTCGACGGCGTGTTCAACCTGACCAACATCGACCGCTGGTTCCTGGTGCAGATTGAAGAGCTGGTGCGTCTGGAAGAGCAGGTAGCGGAGCTGGGCATCAACGGCCTGGACGCTGACTTCCTGCGCGTGCTGAAGCGCAAAGGCTTCGCCGATGCGCGTCTGGCTAAGCTGGCGGGCGTGCGTGAAGCGGAAATCCGCAAGCTGCGCGACCAGTACGACCTGCACCCGGTCTACAAGCGCGTGGACACCTGTGCGGCTGAATTCTCGACCGACACCGCCTACATGTACTCCACCTATGAAGACGAGTGCGAAGCGAACCCGTCCGTCGACCGCGACAAGATTATGGTGCTGGGCGGCGGTCCAAACCGTATCGGCCAGGGCATCGAGTTCGACTACTGCTGCGTACACGCCTCGCTGGCGCTGCGCGAAGACGGTTACGAGACCATCATGGTCAACTGTAACCCGGAAACCGTCTCTACCGACTACGACACCTCTGATCGCCTCTACTTCGAGCCGGTTACCCTGGAAGACGTGCTGGAAATCGTGCGCATCGAGAAGCCAAAAGGCGTTATCGTGCAGTACGGCGGCCAGACCCCGCTGAAGCTGGCGCGCGCGCTGGAAGCAGCAGGCGTGCCGGTTATCGGCACCAGCCCGGACGCGATTGACCGTGCGGAAGACCGCGAGCGTTTCCAGCAGGCGGTTGACCGTCTGAAGCTGAAACAGCCGGCGAACGCCACCGTCACCGCCATTGAAATGGCCGTTGAGAAGGCGAAAGAGATTGGCTACCCGCTGGTGGTGCGTCCTTCCTACGTGCTGGGCGGCCGCGCGATGGAAATCGTGTATGACGAAGCCGACCTGCGTCGCTACTTCCAGACTGCGGTGAGCGTCTCCAACGATGCGCCAGTGCTGCTCGACCGCTTCCTCGACGACGCGGTAGAAGTGGACGTTGACGCCATCTGCGACGGCGAAATGGTGCTGATTGGCGGCATCATGGAGCACATCGAGCAGGCGGGCGTGCACTCCGGCGACTCCGCCTGTTCTCTGCCAGCCTACACGCTGAGCCAGGAGATTCAGGACGTGATGCGCCAGCAGGTGCAGAAGCTGGCCTTCGAGCTGCAGGTTCGCGGTCTGATGAACGTCCAGTTTGCGGTGAAAGACAACGAAGTCTACCTGATTGAAGTCAACCCGCGTGCGGCACGTACCGTACCGTTCGTCTCCAAAGCCACCGGCGTACCGCTGGCGAAAGTGGCGGCGCGCGTGATGGCGGGCCAGACGCTGGCGCAGCAGGGCGTGACCAAAGAGATCATTCCACCGTACTACTCGGTGAAAGAAGTGGTGCTGCCGTTCAACAAATTCCCGGGCGTTGACCCGCTGTTAGGGCCAGAAATGCGCTCTACCGGGGAAGTTATGGGTGTGGGCCGCACCTTCGCAGAAGCGTTCGCGAAGGCGCAGCTGGGCAGTAGCTCCACCATGAGAAAATCAGGCCGTGCGCTGCTCTCCGTTCGCGAAGGCGACAAAGAGCGCGTGGTTGACCTGGCCGCCAAGCTGCTGAAACAGGGCTTCGAGCTGGACGCGACCCACGGTACCGCGATTGTGCTGGGCGAAGCCGGCATCAACCCGCGTCTGGTGAACAAGGTGCATGAAGGTCGTCCGCACATTCAGGACCGTATCAAGAATGGCGAATACACCTACATCATCAACACCACCGCAGGCCGCCAGGCGATTGAAGACTCCAAGCTGATTCGTCGCAGCGCGCTGCAGTACAAAGTGCACTATGACACCACCCTGAACGGCGGTTTCGCAACGGCCATGGCGCTGAACGCGGATGCCACCGAGAAGGTGATTTCAGTGCAGGAAATGCACGCGCAGATTAGCAAATAAGTAAAAATGCCCGGTGCCGTTCGGCTGCCGGGCATTCTCCCATCTTCAGAACCTTCTGGTTTTTCATCCGCTTTCAGTCAGTTAGCCTAAAATGGTTAGGTCGATAACGAAATTCAACTGAGAGCAGGGGAAAACACCATGCAAAATAAATTACTGATCGCTTCCGTTCTGGCTGCCACGACAATGTTTACCGTTGCGGGCTGTTCGTCTAATCAAGCCGTAAAAACCACCGATGGCAAAACCATTGTCACCGACGGCAAACCTCAGGTGGATGACGATACCGGTCTGGTGTCGTACAAAAACGCCGAAACCGGTCAAACCGAGCAGATCAACCGTGACCAGGTGAAATCTATGGGCGAGCTGGATAACTAATTCAGAATTCTGACGTAAGCCCGTCAATAATATTCACTATTAGCCTGTTGAATTACTGACTACACTCTTTTGTTAAAAGAAAGCAGTAACAACAGGCTAATCAATGATTCTGATAATTTATGCCCATCCTTATCCGCAGCACTCGCATGCGAATAAGCGGATGCTTGAGCAGGTAAGGACGCTTGATAACGTAGAGATACGTTCCCTCTATCAACTTTATCCCGATTTTAATATCGATATCGCCGCCGAACAGGAGGCGCTTTCCCGTGCCGATCTGATTATCTGGCAGCATCCAATGCAGTGGTACAGCACGCCCCCGCTCCTGAAACTGTGGATTGATAAAGTCTTCTCCCACGGCTGGGCGTATGGCCACAACGGCAATGCGCTAAAAGGAAAAAGCCTGATGTGGGCGGTCACCACCGGCGGTGGGGAAAGCCATTTTGATATCGGTTCCTTCCCGGGGTTTGACGTCCTGGCGCAGCCGCTGCAGGCGACCGCGCTCTATTGCGGTCTGAACTGGCTCCCGCCGTTTGCGATGCACTGCACGTTTGTTTGCGACGATGAAACGCTGCAGGCGCAGGCTCGTCATTATAAACAACGCTTACTTGAGTGGCAGGAGACGCACCATGGATAGCCATACGCTGATACAGGCGCTGATTTACCTCGGCGCGGCGGCGCTGATTGTGCCCGTGGCGGTACGCCTGGGGCTGGGTTCGGTGCTCGGCTACCTGATTGCAGGCTGCGTCATTGGGCCGTGGGGCTTTAGACTGGTCACGGATGCCGAGGCGATTCTCCATTTCGCTGAGATTGGCGTGGTGCTGATGCTGTTTGTGATTGGCCTGGAGCTCGACCCGCAGCGGCTGTGGAAGCTTCGCGCCTCGGTATTTGGCGGTGGTGCGCTGCAGATGGTGGCCTGCGGCCTGCTGCTGGGTGGGTTCTGTATCCTGTTAGGAATGGACTGGAAAGTGGCAGAGCTCATCGGCATGACGCTGGCGCTCTCCTCCACGGCGATTGCCATGCAGGCGATGAACGAGCGAAATCTGACGGTCTCCCAGATGGGACGCAGCGCGTTCTCGGTGCTGCTGTTCCAGGACATTGCCGCTATCCCGCTGGTGGCGATGATCCCGCTGCTGGCGGCCAGCGGTTCCTCTACCACGCTGGGCGCTTTCGCGCTGTCGGCGCTGAAGGTGGCGGGCGCGCTGGCGCTGGTGGTGCTGCTTGGCCGCTACGTGACCCGCCCGCTGCTGCGGTTTGTCGCCCGTTCTGGCCTGCGCGAAGTGTTCAGCGCCGTGGCGCTGTTCCTGGTGTTTGGCTTCGGTCTGCTGCTGGAGGAGGCCGGGCTGTCGATGGCGATGGGGGCGTTCCTCGCAGGCGTTCTGCTGGCGAGCTCTGAATACCGTCACGCGCTGGAAAGCGATATCGAGCCGTTCAAAGGACTGCTGCTGGGACTGTTTTTCATCGGCGTCGGGATGTCCGTCGACTTCGGCACGCTGGTGACGCATCCGCTGCGGATCGTCATCCTGCTCGTCGGCTTCCTGGTCATTAAAATGGTGATGCTGTGGCTGATTGCTCGCCCACTGAACGTGCCGGGCAGGCAGCGCCGCTGGTTCGCCGTGCTGCTGGGGCAGGGGAGTGAATTTGCGTTCGTGGTCTTTGGCGCCGCGCAGATGGCAAACGTGCTCGATCCCGAGTGGGCGAAGGCGCTGACGCTGGCGGTCGCCCTGTCGATGGCGGCGACGCCGGTGCTGCTGGTGGTGCTGACGCGTCTGGAAAAATCGGACAGCGGGCAGGAGCGCGAGGCCGACGAGATCGACGAGGAGCAGCCGCGCGTCATCATCGCCGGATTTGGCCGCTACGGGCAGATCGTGGGTCGTTTACTGCTGTCGAGCGGGGTGAAAATGGTCATCCTCGATCACGACCCCGACCATGTCGATACCCTGCGTAAATTTGATATGAAGGTGTTTTACGGGGATGCAACCCGCGTCGATCTGCTGGAATCCGCCGGGGCGGCAAAAGCCGAGGTGTTGATTAACGCCATTGACGATCCGGAAACCAGCATGCAGATGGTGGAGCTGGTAAAAGAGCATTTCCCGGCGCTGACTATTATCTCCCGCGCGCGCGATGTAGATCACTACATCCGGCTGCGGCAGGCGGGCGTAGACGCGCCCGAGCGTGAAACCTTCGAAGGTGCGCTGAAGTCTGGCCGCATGGCGCTGGAAAATCTTGGACTTGGCGCGTATGAAGCACGCGAACGGGCAGACCTGTTCCGCCGCTTTAATACCGAGATGGTCGAAGAGATGGCGGCGATGGCTGGCAGTACCGCCACCGAGCGTGCGGCGGTGTTCAAACGCACCAGTGCGATGCTGACGGAAATCATTAACGAGGACCGTAACCACCTGTCGCTGATCCAGCGCCATGGCTGGCAGGGCACGGAAGAGGGCAAGCATACCGGCGATCCGGCTGACGAGCCCGAGAGTAAACCTTCCGCGTGAAGTGGAGTTGCCAGCAATATTAAAAAATTTCTTTATCTTTACCCTGCCGCCAGTCGACGAAAGATTAAGCTTTCCGTATAGTGGCGGCAATTTTTTGCATCCGGGAAATTTTCAATGATCAGTCTGATTGCAGCGCTGGCGGTGGACCGCGTTATCGGTATGGAAAATGCCATGCCGTGGAACCTGCCTGCCGATCTCGCATGGTTTAAACGTACTACGTTAAACAAGCCGGTAGTGATGGGCCGCCTGACCTGGGAGTCGATTGGTCGTCCATTGCCGGGCCGTAAGAATATCGTTATCAGCAGCCAGCCGGGCACTGACGATCGCGTCGAATGGGTAAAATCAGTAGACGAGGCGATTGCTGCATGCGGCAATGCCGAAGAGATCATGGTGATCGGCGGTGGGCGCGTGTACGAGCAGTTCCTGCCAAAAGCGCAGAAGCTGTATCTGACCCACATTGATGCAGAAGTGGAAGGGGATACTCATTTCCCGGACTACGATCCGGACGAGTGGGAATCGGTATTCAGCGAATTCCACGACGCGGATGCACAGAACTCCCACAGCTACTGCTTCGAGATTCTGGAACGTCGTTAAGTGATTTTCCCTCTCCCGGCCGGGAGAGGGAATTACGTATCAGGAGGCAACGGCCTCGCTTTCCCCCAGGTCCAGCTGTCGGTTGGACGGCTGCACAAAGTAAGCTTTATCTTCCCAGCGTAAGCAGGTTAACTCTCCGCCCCAGCAGCATCCGGTATCCAGACCGTAAATCCCTTCCGGTGTTCCTTTTCCTTCCAGTGCAGCCCAGTGGCCAAATACCACGCTGTACTCGCTTGTCACCGGTCCCGGAATGGCAAACCACGGCTTGAGCGGCGCGGGCGCGCTCTCCGGCGTCTCTTTGGAATACATATCCAGCTGTCCGTTCGGGAAGCAGAAGCGCATGCGGGTGAACGCGTTGGTGATAAAGCGCAGACGGGCCAGACCGCTGAGATCCTCGCTCCAGTGGTTCGGCATATCGCCGTACATGGCATCGAGGAAGAAAGGATACGAGTCGCTTGCCAGCACCGCCTCAACGTCACGCGCGCAGGTTTTCGCCGTCTCAAGATCCCATTGCGGGGTGATCCCGGCATGCGCCATGACCAGCTTTTTCTCTTCGTCGATCTGCAGCAGGGGCTGACGGCGCAGCCAGTTAATCAGATCGTCCGCGTCCGGCGCATCCAGCAGTGGGGTGAGGCGATCTTTAGGTTTATTGCGGCTGATCCCGGCGAAAACCGCCAGCAGATGCAGATCGTGATTGCCCAGCACCATGCGCACGCTATCGCCCAGCGATTTGACGAAACGTAATACTTCAAGGGAGCCGGGGCCACGCGCGACTAAATCGCCCGTCAGCCAGAGCGTGTCCTGTCCTGGCGTAAAGTCGACCTGTTTTAATAATGCGATCAGTTCATCGTAGCAACCGTGAACGTCGCCAATCAGATATGTAGACATTAGATTAATGAATGAGTGTGGTTACGGCGAGACGGAACACAGGAATGGCAACGCGGAAATCATTGCCATCGACGTCGACCATTTCATAATGGCCCTGCATGGTACCCATCGGCGTTTCAATCACCGCGCCGCTGGTGTACTGATACTCTTCGCCAGGGGCGATGTGGGGCTGTTCACCGACCACACCTTCGCCCTGAACTTCGATTTCGCGACCATTGCCGTTAGTGATAAGCCAGTAGCGCCCGCGCAGCTGCACGGGCATCCGCCCCAGATTGCGAATGGTCACGGTGTAAGCGAAAACAAAACGTTCTTCGTCCGGTGAGGACTGTGATTCAACATAGACGCTTTGTACATGGACACATACGCGGGGCGAATCAATCATGGCTTAACTCTCCTTCGGCGGCGCATTATCGCTGATGTAATTAGCCAGCTTGCAGTACTGCTCTACGGAAATGTTCTCCGCACGCATTGCCGGGTCAATCCCCAGCTCGGCTAACACCTCAACGGTAAACGAATTGCTCAGGCTGTTACGGATCGTTTTACGGCGCTGGTTAAAGGCTTCTGTGGTAATGCGGCTCAGTACGCGCAGATCTTTAACCGGATACGGTTTCGTCTTGTGCGGCACAAGGCGCACAACCGCTGAATCCACTTTTGGTGGTGGTGTGAACGCTGACGGCGGTACTTCGAGTACCGGGATCACGTTGCAGTAATACTGTGCCATCACGCTTAAACGACCATACGCTTTACTGTTCGGGCCTGCAACCAGACGGTTAACAACCTCTTTTTGCAACATGAAGTGCATGTCGGCAATGGCATCAGTATAGCTAAAGAGGTGGAACATGAGCGGCGTGGAGATGTTGTACGGCAGGTTGCCGAACACGCGCAGCGGCTGGCCCATTTTTTCGGACAGTTCGCCAAAGTTCATGGTCATGGCGTCCTGCTGATAGATGGTCAGCTTCGGCCCGAGGAACGGGTGCGTTTGCAGGCGTGCGGCCAGATCGCGGTCCAGTTCGATGACGGTCAGCTCGTCGAGGCGTTCGCCTACCGGCTCGGTCAGCGCGGCAAGGCCCGGGCCGATTTCGACCATCGCCTGACCTTTTTGCGGATTAATAGCCGAGACAATGCTTTCGATCACGAACTGATCGTTAAGGAAGTTTTGCCCGAAACGTTTACGGGCTAAGTGGCCCTGGTGGACTCGATTAGTCATTGAGTATTAACAATCATTTTGATGGCGAGATTAAGCGCCGTAATAAAACTGCCGACATCCGCTTTCCCCTGGCCTGCCAGATCCAGCGCAGTACCGTGGTCAACGGACGTTCGAATAAAGGGTAAACCGAGGGTGATATTCACCCCGCGGCCAAAGCCCTGGTATTTTAGCACGGGCAGACCCTGATCGTGGTACATCGCGAGCACGGCGTCGGCATTATCCAGGTATTTCGGCTGGAAAAGGGTATCTGCAGGCAGCGGCCCGCTGAGATTCATCCCCTTCGCCCGCATTTCGTTGAGTACCGGAATGATGGTGTCGATCTCTTCGGTACCCATGTGCCCGCCTTCACCGGCGTGTGGATTCAGGCCGCAGACCAGCACGTGCGGCTGCGGGATCCCAAACTTTGTCTGCAGATCGTGATGCAAAATCCCGATGATCTCGCTCAGGAGTTCAGGGGTGATCGCATCAGGAATGGCTTTGATCGGCAGATGGGTGGTCACCAGCGCAACGCGCATTTCCTCCGTCGCCAGCATCATCACCACTTTCGGGCTGTGCGAGCGCTCTTCGAAGAACTCCGTATGCCCGGTAAAGGGTATACCCGCTTCGTTGATGACGCCTTTGTGGACGGGGCCGGTGATCAGGGCGGCAAATTCGCCCTTCAGGCAACCGTCGCAGGCGCGCGCCAGGGTTTCAACGACATAGTGGCCGTTTTCCGTGCTGAGCTGGCCCGGAATAACCGGCGTACGAAGGGGAACAGAAAGAAGGGTGAGGGTACCGGCTTGCTGCGGTGCTGGCTGTTGGCCTTCAACGTAAGGGATGAGCGTTAAAGGCAGACCGAGCAGCGTTGCCCGGTCTTGTAACAGTGTTGCATCGGCGCAGACAACCAGTTCTACCGGCCAGCTGCGCTGGGCGAGCTGGACAACGAGGTCAGGCCCAATCCCGGCGGGTTCGCCGGGCGTGATAACAACACGATGCTGTTTCATTAGTTGCTCAGAACTTTCACGTAAGCGCTGGCGCGTTGTTCCTGCATCCAGGTTGCGGCTTCTTCAGAGAACTTACGGTTAAACAGCATACGGTAGGCTCTGTCTTTCTGTGCCGCATCCGTTTTATCAACGTTACGGGTGTCCATCAGCTCGATCAGATGCCAGCCAAATGAAGAGTGGACCGGCGCGCTGATCTGGCCTTTGTTCAGCTTCATCAACGCATCGCGGAAGGCAGGATCGTAGATATCCGCAGCCGCCCAGCCCAGATCGCCGCCCTGGTTAGCAGAGCCTGGATCCTGAGAGAACTCTTTTGCTGCTTTCGCAAATGAGGTTTTACCGCTCTTAATGTCAGCTGCGATCTGTTCCAGCTTCACACGCGCCTGATCGTCAGTCATGATCGGTGACGGTTTCAGAAGTATGTGGCGAGCGTGAACTTCGGTGACGGAGATATTTTGGCTCTGGCCGCGCAGATCGTTCACCTTCAGAATGTGGAAGCCCACGCCTGAACGGATAGGACCAACGATATCCCCTTTCTTCGCCGTGCTCAGCGCCTGGGCAAAGATAGATGGCAGCTCCTGAATACGTCCCCAGCCCATCTGGCCGCCTTTCAGCGCCTGTTGGTCAGCGGAGTAGGTGATTGCCAGCTTGCCAAAGTCGCCGCCGTTACGCGCCTGTTCAACAATCGAACGCGCCTGGCTTTCTGCTTCCGCAGCCTGATCGGACGTTGGGTTCTCTGGCAGTGGGATCAGAATGTGGCTCAGGTTCAGCTCTGTGCTCGCATCGTTCTGGTTACCCACCTGTTTTGCCAGCGCGTCCACTTCCTGAGGCAGGATGGTGACGCGGCGACGCACTTCGTTGTTACGCACTTCCGAAATCAGCATCTCTTTACGGATCTGGTTACGGTAAGTGGCGTAGCTGATGCCGTCATAGGCCAGGCGGCTGCGCATCTGGTCTAAAGACATATTGTTCTGCTTCGCGATGTTAGCGATCGCCTGATCGAGCTGCTCGTCAGTGACCTTCACACCCATTTTCTGCCCCATCTGCAGAACGATCTGATCCATGATCAGACGCTCCAGGATCTGGTGGCGAAGCGTGGCGTCATCAGGAAGCTGTTGACCGGCTTCGCCCGAATTGAGCTTCACCGATTTCATCAGACCGTCAACGTCACTTTCAAGCACGACGCCGTTGTTAACCACAGCAGCGACTTTATCAACAACCTGGGGGGCCGCGAAGCTGGTATTCGCAACCATAGCGACACCGAGCAGCAGCGTTTTCCAGTTCTTCATACTTTTTCCATTTCAATTAACCGCAAAGCGGATTACGTTGCAAATCAAGCACATTACAAGGCGCTACTGTACGGCAGAATATTCGAGCGCAGCATTTTCTGCGTACCCAGACCGTAGTTGGAACTCAGGCCGCGTAACTCGAAGTTAAAGCCAATCACGTTATCGTATTTGCTCTGATTGTTTTCACTGTTCCAGCCGTTAAGCTTGCGTTCGTAGCCGACACGCAGCGCGTAACAGCAGGAGTTATATTGCAGACCCACCATCTGGTCAGCAGGTTTATTAGCGTTAGTGTCAAAGTAGTAAGCGCCTACGATTGACCAGCGGTCGGCGATTGGCCAGCTCGCTGCGCCACCCACCTGCGAAATACCGTCTTTATAGGGTTCTGAGCCAGCATAAGATGGCAATGTTGCCTGAATATATTCCGGGCTGGCGTAACGATACGTCAACTGGACCATACGGTCTTCATCGCGACGGTACTCAACAGCAGCACTGCTTGTGGCAATATTATCGAGGCGAGTGTCATATTGCACACCACCGCGCAGACCCCAACGATCGGTCATACGCCAGTAAGTATCTCCCGCCCAGACCAGCGATCCCGTTTTGTTATCTTTCTCCCAGTTAATGTTGTCATCACCGGTGCGTGACTCGGTGAAATAGTAGATTTGACCAACAGAAACGTTAAAACGTTCAACGGCAGCATCATCATAAACACGTGTTGTGACGCCGGTCGTTAACTGGTTAGCAGACGCGATGCGGTCAAGACCGCCATAAGTACGGTCGCGGAACAGGCCGCTGTAGTCAGACTGCAGTAAAGAGGAGTCGTAGTTCTGGATTTTGCTCTGGTCGCGGTATGGCACGTATAAATACTGCATACGCGGTTCAAGCGTCTGGGTATAACCATCCGCCAGCATAGCCATATCACGTTCGAAGATCAGCTTGCCGTCCATTTTGAACTGCGGGAGCGTTCGGTTAACCGACTCTTCAAGGTCGGCATTTCTACTGGCATTGTAATTATCGATATTTTTTTGCTGATAGTGAGTCGCCATCAGCTTGGCTTCGGTATTCAGGCTCGCCCAGTCGTTAGACCACGGCAGATTGATCGTCGGCTCAAGGTGAACACGCGTCGCTTCAGGCATGTCCGAATCCGTGTTAACGAAATGTACCGCCTGAGCGTAAACTCGGGTATCGAATGGACCCACATCATTCTGATACCAGTTAACGTCCAGCTGTGGCTCTGCCCCATAGGTAGACGTGGACTGGTCAGAAAATACCTGGAATTGCTTGGTCGAGACGGTTGCGTCAAAGTTCTGTACCGCATAGCCTACGCTGAATTTCTGTGTGGCATAGCCATCGGTACTTGAGCCGTATTTGGACGAGAAGTCATTAAAATAAGACGAATCGCTAACTTTGGTGTAGTCAACATTAAAGCGCCACACCTGATCCATCACCCCGGCATGCTGCCAGTAGAATAACCAACGGTGTTTATCGCCTTCGGTCGGATGCTCGTCCTGGAAGACTTTATCCGACGGCAGATAATCCAGCTCCATCAGACCCGCACCGGCGTGGGTCAGATAGCGGAACTCGTTCTCCCACATGATGTTGCCGCGCTTGTGGATATAGTGCGGCGTGATCGTCGCATCCATGTTTGGCGCGATGTTCCAGTAATACGGCAGGTAGAACTCAAAGTAGTTCGACGTGCTGTATTTGGCATTCGGGATCAGGAAACCGGAGCGGCGTTTGTCACCCACGGGTAGCTGTAGATAAGGGCTGTAGAATATGGGTACAGGGCCCAGCTTAAAGCGGGCGTTCCAGATCTCTGCGACCTGTTCTTCGCGGTCATGGATAACTTCGCTACCGACCACGCTCCAGGTATTGGAACCCGGCAGACATGACGTGAACGTACCGTTTTCCAGGATCGTATAGCGGTTTTCGCCGCGCTGTTTCATCAGGTCAGCGTCGCCGCGCCCCTGGCGACCCACCATCTGGTAATCACCTTTCCAGACGTTAGTATCTTTAGTATTCAGGTTTGACCAGGCTTTCGGACCTTTCAGGATGACCTGATTGTCGTCATAGTGCACATTACCCAGCGCATCCACCGTTCGTACCGGCTCGGCCGCACCTTCCGGCTGTTTCTGGTGCAATTGCACTTCATCTGCCTGCAGGCGGCTATTGCCCTGGTTAATATCGACATTGCCCGTAAAGGTGGCATTGTCAGGGTAAGTCCCTTTCGAACTGTCGGCAGTAATGGTTACCGGCAAGCTATTTGTATCGCCACTCACCAGTGGGCGATTATAACTTGGAACGCCAAGCATACACTGCGAGGCGAGATCGGCCGCCAGCCCCTGTTGACTGTACAGGGCGGAGCCAATCATTGTGGCCAGGAGGGTGGGGATACGTTTTTTCATACGTTGTATTTTATTGTTCCGTCATCAGTGGCTACGGCTTACAAACGCTCAGAGACTATCTTACTCATCTGCGCAGTACCAGCGTTAATCCTGCCCGTTTGCGTGCCAGAGTGTTAGGCTCGCTATCGAATGACGAGTATGATAAAGCAAATTATAGGCGATGTCCTTCAATTGACCGTGACTTGAACACAGTGATGATGACGTTGCGTCGGCCAGGAATATGACTATCCGGGGAGTATATGCAGTATTGGGGTAAAATAATCGGCGTTGCGTTCGCCATCATCATGGGTGCCGGGTTCTGGGGGATTGTGCTTGGGCTTATTATCGGCCATATGTTTGATAAGGCGCGCAGCCGCAAAATGGCCTGGTTTGCCAATCAGCGCGAGCGTCAGTCACTCTTTTTCTCCACCACCTTTGAGGTCATGGGGCACTTAACCAAATCCAAAGGGCGTGTCACAGAAGCCGATATTCAGATTGCCAGCGTCTTTATGGATCGCATGAACCTGCACGGCGACTCCCGTCTGGAAGCGCAAAATGCGTTTCGCATCGGTAAGTCGGATAATTATCCGCTTCGCGAAAAAATGCGTCAGTTCCGCAGCATCTGCTTTGGACGTTTTGATTTAATTCGGATGTTTCTGGAAATTCAAATCCAGGCGGCTTTCGCAGACGGTTCACTTCACCCTAATGAACGTGACGTGCTGTACGTCATTGCGGAAGAGCTGGGCATCTCCCGCATGCAGTTCGACCAGTTCCTGCGCATGATGCAGGGCGGGGCGCAGTTTGGCGGCGGCTATCACCAGCAGTCGTCCGGCGGTGCCTGGCAGCAGGCGCAGCGTGGTCCGACGCTGGAAGACGCCTGCAACGTGCTTGGCGTTAAGCCCTCTGACGATCAGACCACGATTAAACGTGCCTATCGTAAGCTCATGAGCGAACACCATCCGGACAAACTGGTCGCGAAAGGCTTACCGCCAGAAATGATGGAGATGGCGAAGCAAAAAGCGCAGGAAATCCAGAAGGCGTACGAGCTCATTAAAGAGAAGAAAGGTTTCAAATAAGAAAAAGCCCGACGATGTCGGGCTTTTTTTTAGAAGTCCACCGGGGCTTTAAACGTCATCGCGTTACCGAAGGCCGGATGGGTGATGGTGAGCGTCTGCGCGTGCAGCTGCAGACGTGGCGCTAAGGCCAGCGCTTCAGGCGGCGCGTAGAAGCGGTCGCCCAGAATCGGATGACCCAGGGCGAGCATATGCACGCGCAGCTGGTGCGAACGTCCGGTAATCGGCTTAAGCAGGACGCGCGCGGTATTATCCGGCGCGTACTCCAGCACTTCGTACTCGGTCTGCGCGGCCTTGCCGGTTTCGTAACACACCTTCTGCTTAGGCCGGTTTGGCCAGTCGCAGATCAGCGGTAAATCTACCAGCCCTTCCGCCTGCGCGGGGTGGCCCCAGACGCGGGCGACATACTGCTTTTTCGGCTCGCGCTCGCGGAACTGGCGCTTTAACTCGCGTTCCGCCGCTTTGTTCAGCGCCACCACAATCACGCCGCTGGTGGCCATATCCAGGCGATGGACAGACTCCGCCTGCGGATAATCGCGCTGAATGCGCGTCATCACGCTGTCTTTGTGCTCGTCCAGACGCCCCGGCACGGACAACAGGCCGCTGGGCTTGTTGACCACCATAATGTGTTCATCCTGATACAGAATGACCAGCCAGGGATCCTGAGGCGGATTGTAAGGCTCCATCACCATCTTGCGCTCCGTTTACTGATGCGTCACAACGATAAGACGCAGGGCATCCAGACGCCAGCCAGCCTGATTCAGGCTTTCCAGCACCTGCTGACGGTTGCTTTCAATCGCCGCCAGCTCGTCGTCGCGGATGTTCGGGTTGACCGCTTTTAACGCTTCCAGACGGGACAGCTCCGCAGACAGTTTCTCGTCGGCTTCACTGCGCGCGGCGTCAATCAGCGCTCTGGCCGCTTTTTCAATCTGGGTTTCGCCCAGTTGCAGAATAGCGTGCACATCCTGCTGTACCGCGTTCACCAGCTTGCTGCCCGTGTGGCGGTTTACCGCGCTCAGCTGTCGGTTGAAACTCTCGAATTCAACCTGTCCCGCCAGGTTCGTGCCGTTTTTGTCCAGCAGCAGGCGGACGGGCGTTGGCGGCAGGAAGCGGGTGAGCTGCAGCTGTTTCGGCGCCTGCGCTTCCACAACGTAGATCAGCTCCACCAGCAGGGTGCCCACCGGCAGCGCCTTGTTTTTCAACAGGGAGATGGTGCTGCTGCCGGTATCGCCGGAGAGGATCAGGTCCAGACCGTTGCGGATCAGCGGGTGTTCCCAGGTGATAAACTGGGCATCTTCACGGGACAGCGCCACGTCACGCTCAAAGGTGATGGTACAGCCATCTTCCGGCAGGCCCGGGAAATCCGGAACCAGCATGTGATCGGACGGGGTCAGGACAATCAGGTTCTCGCCGCGGTCGTCCTGGTTGATGCCGACGATGTCGAACAGGTTCATGGAGAAGCTGATCAGGCTGGTGTCATCATCCTGTTCTTCAATACTCTCAGCCAGCGCCTGCGCTTTTTCACCGCCGTTGGAGTGGATCTCCAGCAGGCGGTCGCGGCCCTGCTCCAGCTGCGCTTTCAGCGCGTCGTGCTTCTCACGGCAGGACTTGATCAGCTCATCAAACCCTTCCGCGTTTTCCGGCGCGGCCAGGTAGCCGATCAGATCGCCATGCACTTGATCATAAATGGTGCGGCCCGTTGGGCAGGTATGTTCAAACGCGTCCAGACCTTCGTGGAACCAGCGTACCAGCACGGACTGCGCGGTTTTTTCCAGATACGGCACGTGGATCTGAATATCATGCGCCTGACCGATACGATCCAGACGGCCGATACGCTGCTCCAGCAGATCCGGGTTAAACGGCAGATCGAACATCACCAGGTTGCTGGCAAACTGGAAGTTACGGCCTTCAGAGCCGATTTCCGAGCACAGCAGAACCTGTGCGCCGCTGTCCTCTTCCCCGAACCACGCCGCGGCGCGGTCGCGCTCGACGATGGACATGCCTTCGTGGAACACGGCGGCGCGAATGCCTTCACGCTCGCGCAGAACCTGCTCCAGCTGCAGCGCGGTGGCCGCTTTGGCGCAGATCACCAGCACTTTCTGGGAGCGGTGCGCGGTCAGGTAGCCCATCAGCCACTCCACGCGCGGATCGAAGTTCCACCAGGTGCCGGTATCGCCTTCAAACTCCTGGTAGATTTGTTCCGGATAAAGCATGTCGCGGGCGCGCTCTTCCTGGGTTTTGCGCGCACCCATAATGCCGGAGACTTTAATCGCCGTCTGATACTGCGTCGGCAGCGGCAGCTTAATCGTATGCAGCTCGCGTTTCGGGAAGCCTTTGACGCCGTTACGGGTATTACGGAACAGCACGCGGCTGGTGCCGTGGCGGTCCATCAGCATGTCGATCAGCTCTTTACGCGCGGATTCCGCGTTGTCGCTGTCGCTGTTCGCAGCCTGCAAAAGCGGCTCGATATCCTGCTCGCCAATCAGATCGCTCAGGGTGTTGAGTTCGTCATCCGAAAGACGCTTGCCCGCCAGCAGCATGGCGACGGCATCGGCGACCGGACGGTAGTTATTCTGTTCTTCCACGAACTGCGCAAAGTCGTGGAAACGGTTTGGATCGAGCAGGCGCAGACGGGCGAAGTGGCTTTCCAGACCCAGCTGCTCCGGCGTTGCGGTCAGCAGCAGGACGCCAGGCACGCGTTCGGCAAGCTGCTCGATAGCCATGTATTCGCGGCTCGGCGCGTCTTCGCTCCAGACCAGGTGGTGCGCTTCGTCAACAACCATAATGTCCCACTCGGCATCGCACAGGTGCTCAAGACGCTGCTTGCTGCGGCGCACGAAGTCCAGGGAACAAATGACCAGCTGTTCGGTTTCAAACGGGTTGTCGGCGTCGTGCTGCGCTTCGGCATAGCGTTCATCGTCGAACAGGGAGAAACGCAGGTTAAAGCGGCGCAGCATCTCAACCAGCCACTGGTGCTGCAGGGTTTCTGGCACCACGATCAGCACGCGTTCGGCTGCGCCGGAAAGCAGCTGTTGATGGAGGATCATGCCCGCTTCGATGGTTTTACCCAGGCCCACTTCATCTGCCAGCAGCACGCGCGGCGCGTGGCGACGGCCCACGTCGTGGGCGATGTTCAGCTGGTGGGGGATCAGGCTGGTGCGCTGGCCGCGCAGGCCGCTCCACGGCATGCGGTACTGTTCACTCTGGAACTTACGCGCGCGATAGCGCAGGGAGAAGCGATCCATACGGTCGAGTTGCCCGGCAAACAGGCGGTCCTGCGGCTTGCTGAACACCAGTTTGCTGTCGAGCAGCACTTCACGCAGGATGACATTGGCTTCATCCGTATCAAGACGAGTACCAATGTAGGCGAGCAGTCCATTCTCTTCTTTTACGTCTTCAATCTTGAGCTGCCAGCCGTCATGGCTGGTCACGGTGTCACCCGGATTAAACATCACGCGGGTAACAGGGGAGTCATTGCGAGCGTACAGACGGTTTTCACCGGTGGCAGGGAAGAGGAGGGTAACCATACGCGTATCGATTGCTACGACGGTTCCTAGTCCAAGTTCGCTTTCTGTATCGCTGATCCAGCGTTGACCAAGTGTAAAAGGCATAGTTGTTCGGCTCTAATCTTTAATTGCAGGCAATAGTTCGGCTACCGTCAAAAAAGACGGTCAACGAAAAATGGGTCCAGGAATGGAAAGGGCGCTATGGTACTGGATGGCAGCCATTTCGTCACGCGTCAAAATAGGCCAAGTTGCCCTGTAACCAGTGTAGCAAAATCATCGTCGATGAAGGGCAAAATTCCGTCGGCAACCGGCTGAAGCTGGCGCGTCAGATAGTGTTCGTAATCCAGAGGAGAGTGCTGATAATCCACGGGTTCCGGGCCGCTAATGGTCCAGACGTATTTGATGGTTCCCCGGTTTTGATACTGCGGCGCGCGGCCACGGCGTACGTTTTCTTCATCCGCCAGGCGCGCGGCGCGTACGTGCGGAGGAACGTTGCGCTGGTACTCCGCCAGCGGGCGGCGCAGGCGCTTGCGGTATACCAGCTGCGCGTCAAGTTCGCCCGCCATCAGGCTGGCTATCGTCTCGCGCACGTAGTCCTGATAGGGCTCATTGCGAAACACCCGCAGATAGAGCGTCTGCTGGAACTGCTGCGCCAGCGGCGTCCAGTCGGTACGTACCGTCTCCAGCCCTTTAAAAACCATCCGCTGCGCGTCGCCTTCCTGAATCAGCCCGGCGTAGCGCTTCTTGCTGCCCTGATCGGTGCCGCGAATGGTGGGCATTAAAAAGCGGGCGAAATGGGTTTCAAATTCCAGCTCCAGCGCGCTGGTTAACTGCTCTTTCTGCAAATGTTCCTGCCACCAGTCGTTCACGAAGGCGACCAGCGCGTTGCCGATTTGCGCGGCGTCGTCTTCTGAATGCGCGCCCTTAAGCCACACAAAGGTGGAGTCCGTGTCGCCGTAGATGACGTCATAGCCCCGGGACTCAATCAGCGCTTTGGTCTGGCGCATGATCTCGTGCCCGCGCATGGTGATCGAGGAGGCCAGACGCGGGTCAAAGAAGCGGCAGGCGCTGGTGCCCAGCACGCCGTAAAAGGCATTCATAATGATTTTCAGCGCCTGTGATAGCGGCTTGTTGCCGTGGCGCTTGGCCTCATCGCGGCCGTGCCAGATGTTTCCCACGATTTCAGGCAGGCAGTGTTTTTCCCGCGAGAAGCGTGCGCCGAGGAAACCTTCGGTGCTGTGCTCATCGTCCGGCTGGGCCATGCCCTCAACCAGCCCGACGGGATCGATCAGGAAGGTACGGATAATCGACGGGTAGAGGCTTTTGTAGTCCAGCACCAGCACCGAGTCATACAAACCTGGCCGGGAGTCCATCACGTACCCGCCGGGGCTTGCCTGCGGCGGCACGTCCCCGAGGTTGGGGGCGACGTATCCCGCCCGGTGCATGCGCGGAAAATAGAGGTGGCTAAAGGCCGCCACGGAACCGCCGTGCCTGTCTGCCGCCAGGCCGTTTACCGTCGCGCGCTCCAGCAGGAACGGCATAATCTCGGTTTTGTGGAAAATCTGCGTGACCAGCTCGCAGTCTTTCAGGTTATAGGTGGCAAGCGCCGGTTTATCTTCATTAAAGCGCCGGTCGATCTCGTCCATTCTGTCCCAGGGGTTGTCGATGGATTTACCCTCGCCAAGCAGCTCCTGTGCGACCGCTTCGAGGGAGAATGAAGAGAAGTTCCAGAAGGCGGACTTAAGCGCCTCGATGCCGTCGATAATCAGGCGGCCGTTAGCCTGCGCGAAGAAAACACCGTTCTTAAAACCGTGTTCGCGCCATTCCAGCTCGCTGTTTCCGCGCCCCAGCATCAGCGGGATGCGGTAGCGCTCGGCGTGTTTTTGCAGGACGCGCAGGTCGAACTGCACCACGTTCCAGCCGATCAGGACGTCTGGATCGTAGTCGGCAAACCACTGGTTAAGCTTCTCCAGCAGCTGCGGGCGGCTGTTGACGTACTCAAGCCGGAAATCCAGCGCGGACGCATCGCCATTCGGCGGCCCGAGCATATAGACAACCCGATCGCCGCAGCCTTCCAGACCGATGCAGTACAGTTCGCCGTGACGTGTGGTTTCGATATCCAGGGAGACCCACTTCAGCGGCGGGCGATAGTGCGGATTTGGCTTCAGGCGCGCGTTAACGAGGCTGCCGCTCTGCGCGGTGCCGTCGACCCAGACGGGGGCGGTGATGAACCGCTCCATCAGAAAGCGTTCCGGTGGGCGGATATCGGCCTCATAGAGCGTCACGCCAGCCTCGCGGAGCAGCTTTTCATAGCGCATCAGCTGACGATGGGCGCGACAGTAGAGGCCATAAACCGGCTGGCGGTGGAAATCTTTCAGCTCAAGCGGGGTGATGCGCCAGCCGTTTTCGCCGCGCAGCAGCTGCTTCACCTTTTCGACGTGGGCTTCAGGAATAAAGGTCACGGATTCCTGCGGGGGCAGCGTAACGTGCAGCGGACCGCTGTCGGTTGCCAGCCAGAACGCGACCTCGGTGCCCTGAGGGGTATCCCGCCAGTGTCGGGTCAGTAAAAAGCCTTCTTGCGCCTGCGCCACGCCGTTATCCCAGAAAACAAAACCAGGCCTGATTATAGCCTGGTTAAGATTTTAATGCTGGGTTTATATACAGTTTACTGCCCGTAATAGGCCTTCGCACCGTGCTTGCGCAGGTAATGCTTATCCAGCAGGGTTTGCTGCATATCCGGCAGCTGCGGCGCCAGCTGGCGACAGAAGATCCCCATATAGGCGACCTCTTCGAGCACGATGGCGTTATGCACCGCGTCTTCCGCGTTTTTACCCCAGGCAAACGGGCCGTGGGAGTGCACCAGCACGCCGGGCATTTGCGCCGCGTCGATCCCCTGTTTCTCAAAGGTTTCGACAATCACGTTCCCCGTTTCCCACTCGTACTCACCGTTAATCTCGGCGTCGGTCATCAGACGCGTGCAGGGAATGGTGCCGTAAAAGTAGTCCGCGTGCGTGGTGCCGGTCGCCGGGATGGACTGGCCCGCCTGCGCCCAGATGGTGGCGTGGCGCGAATGGGTATGCACGATGCCGCCGATGGTCGGGAATGACCGATACAGCAGGCGGTGAGTCGGCGTATCGGAGGACGGTTTTTTCTTACCTTCGACCACTTTGCCGGTCTCGAGGCTGACAACGACCATATCGTCTGCGGTCATCACCGTGTAATCCACGCCGGAAGGCTTAATCACGAACACGCCTTTTTCGCGGTCAACGGCGCTGACGTTGCCCCATGTCAGGGTGACCAGATTATGTTTCGGCAGCGCCAGGTTGGCTTCGAGCACCTGACGTTTGAGATCGTCTAACATCGTTATCTCCCTGCCCGGTGAGCGTAGCGTCACCGGGCATTCCGTACTTAGCGTTTTGAACCGTAATAGACTTCGTTCCAGCGCAGCGCGTCTTTGAAGGCGGGCAGGCGGGTATCGTTATCAATCACGGTCAGCTCGATGTCGTGCAGCTCGGCGAACTGACGCATGTCGTTCAGATCCAGCGCGTGGCTAAACACCGTGTGGTGCGCGCCGCCGGCCAGGATCCAGGCCTCTGAGGCGGTTGGCAGGTCAGGCTGTGCTTTCCACAGGGCGTTGGCGACCGGCAGTTTCGGCAGAGAGTGCGGCGTTTCAACCGCATCGACGCAGTTCACCAGCAGGCGGAAGCGATCGCCCAGGTCGATCAGGCTGGCGTTGATGGCCGGGCCCGTACGGGTGTTGAAGATCAGACGCGCCGGATCGGCTTTGCCGCCGATGCCGAGGTACTGCACGTCGAGGATCGGTTTCTCTTCCACGGCGATCGTCGGGCACACTTCCAGCATGTGCGAGCCGAGCACCAGGTCGTTGCCGTTTTCGAAGTGATAGGTGTAGTCCTCCATAAAGGAGGTGCCGCCCTGCAGACCGGTCGACATCACCTTCATGATGCGAAGCAGAGCGGCAGTTTTCCAGTCGCCTTCGCCCGCAAAGCCGTAGCCCTGCTGCATCAGACGTTGTACCGCCAGACCCGGCAGCTGTTTCAGGCCGTGGAGGTCTTCAAAGGTAGTGGTAAAGGCGTGGAAGCCTCCCTGTTCCAGGAAGCGCTTCATGCCCAGCTCGATGCGCGCCGCGTCCAGCACGTTCTGACGCTTGTCGCCGTTGATTTGTGCCGCAGGCGTCAGGCGGTAGCTGCTTTCGTACTCGTCCACCATCGCGCTCACGTCGCCGTCGCTGACTTCATTCACCACCTGCACCAGGTCGCCCACGGCCCAGGTGTTCACGGAGAAGCCGAACTTGATCTGCGCGGCCACTTTGTCGCCGTCGGTGACCGCCACTTCACGCATGTTGTCGCCGAAACGCACCACTTTCAGATGGCGGGTATCCTGCTTAGAGACCGCCTGGCGCATCCAGGAGCCGATACGCTGTTGCGCCTTGCCATCCTGCCAGTGGCCGGTGACCACAGCGTGCTGCTGGCGCATACGCGCGCCGATGAAGCCGAACTCGCGGCCGCCGTGCGCGGTCTGGTTCAGGTTCATAAAGTCCATGTCGATGCTGTCCCACGGCAGGGAGGCGTTGAACTGGGTATGGAACTGCAGCAGCGGTTTGTTGAGGATAGACAGGCCGTTGATCCACATTTTGGCGGGTGAGAAGGTGTGCAGCCACACCACCAGACCGGCGCATTTATCGTCGTAGTTGGCGTCGCGGCAGATGTGGGTAATTTCGTCAGGCGTCGTGCCCAGCGGTTTCAGCACCAGTTTGCACGGCAGTTTAGCTTCCGCGTTCAGCGCGTTAACGACGTGCTCCGCGTGTTTCGTCACCTGCTGCAGCGCTTCCGGTCCGTACAGATGCTGGCTGCCAATCACAAACCACACTTCATAGTTATTAAAAATGGTCATCATCGTGTCCTTAATGGGTCAGGGTTGCCGTAGTGTCCGCGGTGCTTTTGGCCGGGGCGGCGACAGGGAGATAGTGAAGTTCGGCGCTTTTTGCCCATTGCTGGTAGCGCTGATAAAGCTGTTCAAAGCGTTGCGCCTGCTGGGCACGCGGCTGAAGCGTGTTTTCGACGGCGCTCGCCATATGCTTCTGCGCGGTCGGAATGTCGGCGTGAACGCCTGCGGCCACGGCAGCGAAAATCGCCGCGCCCAGCGCGCAGCACTGATCGGAGGCCACAATCTGCAGCGGACGGTTCAGCACGTCGCAGCAGGCCTGCATGATCACCGGGTTTTTACGGGCGATGCCGCCCAGCGCCATCACGTTGTTCACGTCGATGCCCTGCCCGGTGAAGCACTCCATAATGGCGCGGGCACCGAAGGCCGTTGCGGCAATCAGACCGCCGAACAGCGCAGGGGCGTCGGTCGCCAGGTTGAGATCGGTGATCACCCCTTTCAGACGCTGGTTGGCAAACGGCGTGCGGCGGCCGTTAAACCAGTCCAGCACCACCGGCAGGTGATCGAGAGACGGATTTTTTGCCCAGGCTTCGGTGAGCTGCGGCAGAAGCTGCTTTTTGCTGTCGGCTATCTGGGTTTTCAGTTCAGGATGCACCGCCGCCAGCTGGTCCAGCGGCCAGCCGAGCACGCGACCAAACCAGGCGTAGATATCGCCAAACGCGGACTGTCCGGCTTCAAGACCGATGAAGTCCGGCACCACGCTGCCGTCAACCTGGCCGCAGATGCCTTTCACCGCGCGGTCGCCAACGGTGGCTTTATCCGCCGTCAGGATGTCGCAGGTAGAGGTCCCGATGACTTTGACCAGCGTGTTTGGCTGTGCGCCCGCGCCCACGGCGCCCATATGGCAGTCAAAGGCGCCGCCGGAGATGGCCACGTTCTGAGGCAGGCCGAGGCGCGTCGCCCACTCTTCGCAGAGGGTGCCGACCGGAATATCGGCGGTAAAGGTGTCGGTAAAGAGCGGGTACGTCAGGCTCTTGTTGAGGATCGGGTCGAGCTCATCGAAGAACGCGGCCGGAGGCAGGCCGCCCCAGCTTTCGTGCCACAGGGATTTATGCCCGGCGCTGCAGCGGCCGCGGCGGATATCCTGCGGGCGGGTGGTGCCGGAGAGCAGGGCAGGCACCCAGTCGCACAGCTCAACCCATGACGCCGCAGCCTGCGCAACGGCTGCGTCGGCACGGGTGACGTGGAGGATCTTGGCCCAGAACCATTCGCTGGAATAAATCCCGCCGATGTAGCGCGAGTAGTCTGTCTTGCCCGGCTGATGGCACAGGCGCGTAATGGCTTCAGCCTCTTCCACGGCGGTGTGGTCTTTCCACAGCACGAACATGGCGTTCGGGTTGTCGGCAAACTCCGGGCGCAGCGCCAGCACGCGGCCTTCGGCATCGACAGGAGCAGGCGTGGAGCCGGTGCTGTCGACGCCAATTCCGACAATCTCAGCCCGCTGGGCGTCAGTCAGTTCGGCAAGGACGGTTTTGATCGCCGCTTCCATCGATTCGATATAGTCACGCGGGTGGTGACGGAACTGGTTGTTCGGCGCATCACAGTAGCGCCCCTCTTGCCAGCGCGGGTACCACTCAACGCTGGTTGCTATCTCCTGGCCGGACGTACAGTCCACTGCCAGCGCGCGAACCGAATCGCTGCCAAAATCGAGGCCAATCGCAATTGCCATGGTGTTGCTCCATCGAAAAAACAGGTATGGAAGAACATTAGAGACTGGGGAAAAAAGTCGTCAGGCAGGATCCGCTAATCTTATGGACTAAATTGCTGTTACAACGGAAAGTGTGACGCCGTGCAAATATTCAATGTGGACATTTCTGCCGCACTTATAGACACTTTTGTTACTGGTTATCTGCCTGCTCTGGCGGAGAAATCAGGGGGAAAGGCTGAAACATGGCGGACGTAAAAGCGGCGTGATGCTTTTTGGATCTTTTCGCGGGCCATTTTAAAGCTGCTTTTAGTGATATGGACAATTGGTTTCCTTCAGGACCCTTGGGAGAACTGAATCTATGGCCGAAACGCAAAACGATCCCCTGCTGCCGGGATACTCGTTTAACGCGCACCTTGTGGCGGGACTGACCCCTATCGAGGCTGAGGGATACCTCGACTTTTACGTCGACCGACCGCTCGGCATGAAAGGGTATATCCTCAATCTGACCGTGCGAGGAGAAGGGATCATCAAGAACGGTGACCAGCAGTTTGTCTGCCGCCCCGGCGATATCCTGCTGTTCCCGCCGGGGGAGATCCACCACTATGGCCGTCATCCGGATGCCAAAGAGTGGTATCACCAGTGGGTCTATTTCCGTCCACGCGCCTACTGGCAGGAGTGGCTTTCGTGGCCAGCTATTTTTGCGCATACCGGTTTTTATCGCCCGGATGAGGTTCATCTGGCGCAGTTTCGCGAGCTTTTTGCGCAGATTATCGAGGCGGGACAGGCCGGTGGTCGCTACGCTGAACTGCTGGCGATTAACCTGCTTGAACAGCTGCTGCTGCGACGGATGGAGGCGATTAACGAGTCGCTTAACCCCCCGCTGGACAACCGCGTGCGCGACGCCTGCCAGTACATTAGCGACCACCTGGCCGATAGCCAGTTTGATATCGCCAGCGTTGCTCAGCACGTCTGCCTGTCGCCGTCGCGGCTGTCGCATCTGTTCCGCCAGCAGCTGGGCGTCAGCGTATTGAGCTGGCGCGAGGATCAGCGCATCAGCCAGGCGAAGCTGCTGCTCAGCACCACCCGGATGCCGATCGCCACCGTCGGACGCAACGTGGGCTTTGAGGATCAGCTCTATTTTTCTCGCGTGTTTAAAAAGTGCACCGGTGCCAGCCCGAGCGAATTCCGCGCGGGATGTGAATAAACGGTAAAAAAATATAAACAAACAGGTGAATGCAGAAAGCAACCTGTAAACTATTCAGACAATTGTTGCCTTGACGCGGTGCGGGGCGCTAAGCAGAATCGCTGATTCGTTTTCTGACCGGAATAGTTATGCAGGCATTGCTGGAACACTTTATTACCCAGTCCGTTATGTACTCGCTCATCGCCGTGGCGCTGGTGGCGTTTCTGGAATCGCTGGCGCTGGTTGGGCTGATCCTGCCCGGCACCGTGATGATGGCAGGGCTTGGGGCGCTGATTGGCAGCGGCGAGGTTAATTTCTGGCAGGCGTGGCTGGCCGGGATTATCGGCTGCCTGCTCGGCGACTGGATCTCCTTCTGGCTGGGCTGGCGCTTTAAGAAGCCGCTGCACCGCTGGTCGTTCATGAAAAAGAACAAAGCCTTGCTGGATAAAACCGAGCATGCGCTGCATCAGCACAGCATGTTTACCATCCTCGTCGGCCGCTTTGTCGGGCCAACGCGTCCGCTGGTGCCGATGGTGGCGGGGATGCTGGATCTGCCCGTCGCGAAATTCGTGGTGCCGAACATTATCGGCTGCGTCTTCTGGCCGCCGTTCTACTTCCTGCCGGGGATCCTCGCGGGCGCGGCCATCGATATCCCTGACGGTATGCAAAGCGGTGAGTTTAAGTGGCTGCTGCTGGGTACGGCTGTGCTGCTGTGGCTGGCGGCATGGCTCTGCTGGCGACTGTGGCGCAGTGGGAAAGCCAGCGTCGATCGCCTGACGCGCTATCTTCCGCGCTCTCGCCTTTTGTGGCTGGCCCCGCTGACGCTTGGCGTGGCTGTGGTAGCCCTGGTTGCGCTGATTCGTCACCCGCTGATGCCGGTGTACGGCGAGATTTTATTAAAAGTGGTGAGCCGTTAACGACGATTTCCCTCTCCCTGTGGGAGAGGGCCATGGTGAGGGCATCAGACGGCACGAATGCCCAACAGTGAAGACGCCCCTGCCTTACCGCTCAGCAGTTCTTCTGTTTTTCCATCCCACAAAATACGCCCTTCGGCAATCACCACCGATCGCGGCGCGATGCGGGCGGCATCCTCAATACTGTGTGAAACCATCAGCATCGTCAGCTGCTGGCGCTGGCAGACGTCCTGAACCAGGGCGAGCATCTCCTGGCGCAGCGCGGGATCGAGCGCCGAGAACGGCTCATCCAGCAGCAGGATCGGCTGCTCGCGGACAAGACATCGCGCCAGCGCCACGCGCTGACGCTGGCCGCCGGAAAGCTCACCCGGCAGCCTGTCGATGAACTCGTTGATCCCCATCTGGGCGGCAATGATCTCCAGCTTCTGGCGCTGGGCATCGTTCAGCCTGAGTCCCGGATGCATCCCCAGCGCGATGTTTTGCCGCACCGTCAGATGGGTAAACAGGTTGTTTTCCTGAAACAGCATTGAGACCGGACGTTTCGCGGGCGGCGTGTGGGTATGATCGTGATTGTTAATGACGATCGCGCCGCTTGCCGGCTGCAGAAAACCCGCAATCAGATTAAGCAGCGTGCTTTTTCCCGCGCCGCTTGGGCCAAGCACGGCGATCATCTCCCCCTGGCGCGCGGAGAGCGTGAAGCGCATCGGCAGATGCTGGTAAAGCCAGGTTACATCAGTCAGTTTTAACATCACGCCCCGGAAGTTTTTCGATAACGGTAAATAAGGCAAAGCACAGCAGCAGCAGTAACAGCGCGGTGACCGCGCCGTCCTGACTGCGATAAGAGCCGATTTGCTGATAGAGCCAGTATGGCAGCGTGCGGAAATCGTCATTGCCGAACAGCGCGACAACCCCAAAATCCCCAATCGACAGCACGCAGGCAAACGCCAGCGCCTGCGCCAGCGGACGTTTCAGCGCGCGCAGTTCCACCACCTTCAGCCGCTGCCAGCCCTGCATGCCCAGCGACTGGCACAGCAAACCGTAGCGGCTGTTGACGTCGCGCATCGGGTTTTCCAGCACTTTGAGCGCGTAAGGGATGGCCATCAGGGCGTTGGTGAAAATCACAATGCCGTCGGCCCTTTCCGGCAGGCCGATGGTGCTGTTGAACAGTAAAAAGAAGCCCGTCGCCAGTACGATGCCCGGCATCGCCAGAATCAGCATCCCTGTCAGCTCCAGCGTCTGCCCGGCCTTTTGGGCCTGCCGGGCATAGAGTTCACGGCTGCTCCACAGCAGCATCATGGTTAGCATGACGCACAGTAACCCTGCCGCCAGCGCGATACGTAGCGAGGTCCAGGTCGCCTGCCAGAGGATGGGCTGTTGCAGGACGGACATGAGATTGAGGTTCAGTCCGTCAACGATAACGGCCATCAGCGGCGGCAGCAGAAGCAGGAGCGCCAGCGCGATCAGGATAAAATCGGTAACGCGGCTGTGCAGGCTGTCCTGCGGATCGCGCCAGCCGGTTATTTGATTACTGCCAGCAGGAATGGCTTTACTCAGTCGCTGGCTCAACAGGACCAGCGCAAGGCAGCACGCCATCTGCACCATCGCCAGCAGCGCGGCGCGACCGGGATCGTAGTCGTAACTCAGCGCCTGGTAAATCGCCAGCTCAATGGTGGTGGCCTGCGGCCCGCCGCCGAGGGACAGCACGGTGGCAAAGCTGGCAAAGCAGAGCATAAAGATTAACGCCGCGACGGGCGGGATCTGGCGGCGCAGCCATGGCCATTCGACAAAGCGGAAGAATGACACGCCGCGCATGCCGAGCTGGGCAGCAATCTGACGCTGTTCGCCGGGAATGTTTTCCAGCGCCTGCAAGAAGAGGCGCGTTGCCATCGGCATATTGAAAAACACGTGCGCCAGCAGAATGCCCTGCAGTCCGTAAGGAGAGAATGACCATTCCAGACCAAGCTGGCCGAACAGCGAAGCCAGCCAGCCCTGGCGACCGTAAACGCTGAGGATGCCAAATACCGCCACCAGCACGGGCAGGATCAGCGTCATGGCGCACAGGCGCAACAGTGCCAGCCTGCCGGGAAAACGGCGCCGATACAGGGCGCGTGCCAGGAAAATAGCCGGGAGCACCGACAGCAGGGCAGAGAGAGACGCCTGCCAGAAGGAGAACCGGATAACGTGCCAGAGGTAGCTGTCGTGCCAGAGGGCGAGCAGGTCGCTCTCTGGCGCGTTGAACCACAGTGCAAGAAAAGCCCCCAGGCTGACCGCCACCATCACTGTGGCGGCGAGCAGCCCGGGAAGTAACCAGCCGGGAATCAACGGCTGACGGCGCGTTGCCATTCACTTACCCATGCTGCACGCTGCGCGGCGACCTGCTGCGGCGTAAACTCCAGCGAGGTGTTTGGTTTGGTCAACTGCTCGAAACCTGCGGGCAGCGCAACGTTCGTGACCGGATACATCCAGTTGCCTGCGGGAATCGCATTCTGGAACGCCGGTGAAACCATAAACTTCAGGAACTTCTCGGCCAGCTCCGGCTGCTTGCTGGCGGCGGTACGCGCGGCGACTTCCACCTGCAGATAGTGCCCTTCAGCAAAATCAGCGGCAGCATAGTTATCTTTCTTCTCGGCGATGATGTGGTAGGCCGGAGAGGTGGTGTAGCTCAGCACCAGATCGCTTTCACCTTTCAGGAACAGGCCATAGGCTTCGCTCCAGCCTTTGGTGACGGTGACGGTTTTGGCGGCCAGTTTCTGCCACGCCTCCGGCGCTTTATCCCCGTAAACCTTTTGCATCCACAGCAGCAGGCCCAGGCCTGGCGTACTGGTGCGCGGATCTTCATAAATCACGCGCCATTTCTGGTCACTCTCAACCAGCTCTTTCAGGCTCTTCGGCGGGTTTTTCAGCTTATTTTTGTCGTAAACAAAAGCAAAGTAGCCATAGTCGAACGGCACAAAGGTGTCGTTTTTCCAGCCGCCCGGCACGTTAACGGCCTCTGCCGCTACGCCGCTTTTGGCAAACAGTTTGGTTTGCGAGGCGGCTTCCAGCAGGTTGTTATCCAGCCCGAGCACCACGTCGGCCTTGCTGTTTTTCCCTTCCATGCGCAGACGGTTGAGCAGCGATACGCCATCTTCCAGCGCCACGAACTTCAGCTCGCAGTTACAGTCAGCTTCAAAGGCTTTTTTAACCACCGGGCCAGGGCCCCAGTCGGCAGAGAAGGAGTCATAGGTGTAGACCGTCAGGACGGGCTTCGCAAAAGCAGGCAGCGCAAACAGCGCCAGCAGGGGGAGAACTTTTTTTAACACTTTGCACCTCAAAGTTGAGTGGCAAAGGATTTTGAGCGACAGCCTCAAATCCCTTCGCCGGCGTTATCCGGATCAGGTTCGACGGGTATTATCTCAGCGCACATCTGTGATGCAGCACCCCGTTGAGAACGGCGCTATTGTAATGATTTGGTGAATATTACGAAAGCGTTATGGCTCCGGCGGCGCAAACCAGGCGGATTTAAAATCAAACCAGCCCAGGGTGTTCATCCGCAGGCCGCGCATGCTGCGCTGGCCCTGGATCATCAGCCAGTGGTGGATCAAGGGTACGATCGCCTGCTCGGCCAGAAGCTGCTGGCACCACGCTGCAAGATTCATTTCGCCCGCGCGCCACAGGGCGGCATCCTGCTGCCAGTCACGGTCGATGCAGTGCTGGATCAGCGGGACTTCATACAGATGCGAGAAAAGGGAAAAATCGAGCGGCAGGGTAAAGTTGGCGCTGTTGAGCCAGATATCACTGGCTATCTCCCCCTGATGCCATTCGTCATAGTCCACTTCCCTGACCTCTAACGTGACCCCCTCGGCTGCCAGCAGCCGGGTCATGATTCTGGCGATAAAACGATGCTCCACGTGTTCGCGGTAGTAGGTCAGGGTGATGGACTCCAGCCCTGCGGGTTTGTCGCAGTGCACCGGGCGGGCGTGGTGCCAGCGCGGAAGCAGGCCGTACGCCGGGAACCAGTATGTCTGGTAATGCTCTTCCGCATGGTAAATCAGATTGGAAGGGGACAAAACGTGGCTGATCCACTTGCGGACGGCCTGATTTGCCCCACGATGGGTGCGGCGGTCAAACAGGAGATAGTAACACCCTTCCTCGAGGCGACTCTCCACGGCCTTTTCTCCCGTGGTGGGGCCTTCCAGCGTTAGCCCGCAGCTCAGGTCTTCATTGAGATCCGGCAATACCCAGACGTTCACTTCGTCGATCAGCGCCCGATAGCCAAAGTAGTCGTCGAACGCGCGGATTTTCAGCTGGTTGCTGTTATTGCGGGACACGGAGTAGGGCCCGGTGCCAATCGGCAGGCTGGCAAAATTGTTCATTGATTCCCACTCGCCGGGCAAAATCATCGACGGCACGTAGCCCAGCAGCCAGGGAAGCCACTTATCCTGCTGCGACAGCTCAATATCCAGCGTCCAGGCCGTGGGCGAGTGGACGCGGGAGATATGCGAGTAGAGCGGTAGCCTGCGGGCACGTTCCAGGGAGGCGATGACGTCGTGCATTTCCAGCTCGCGGCCGTGGTGAAAGTGGATGCCGGGGCGTAAAAAGAAGCGCCAGTGGCGCGGGGAAAGCTGCTGCCAGTGGTGCGCGATATCCGCCTCCAGTTCCCCGTTTTCCTCATTTATCCGCGTCAGGCCGCTAAAGATTTGCCGGGCCATATGCGTTTCTGAGCGGCGTAAGGCCGTGCCGGGCAACAGATTTTTCATCGGACGGTAGTAGAGCACCCGCAGAATGTGGCGGCCCTGACGAAAGCTGCGCCCGAGATGGGAAACCAGCATCTGGCGCACGGCGGCTTTGTCACCCACCAGCTGGACCAGCTGATCGATGCGGTCCTGCTCGAGCAGATCTTCCGCGCGCTGCTGCTGCAGCGCCAGCCCGGTATAGAGGAAGGTCAGCCGCGAACGTTTGCCGCGTCCCGCCTCCGCTTCCCAGCTTAACCAGCCCTGCTGCTGCATGGTGTTGAGCAGCGTGCGCATATGGCGGCGGGAGCAGCTAAGCAGGTCAGCCAGCTCGTTGAGCGTAGTCTCCTGCGATTGCCCCTCGCAGCACTGCCAGAGGCGGATAAACTGTTGTTGCAGACGACCGGAAGGCATAAAAGGGGAACTCCTGACAAAAAACCAGCAATTTATTTATCCCTATATTAGGCCAATAATTCTCCCCGATGAAGCGAGGAGGTAAATTATGAAGAGGTCTACCGCACGTCAGTTCTATCAGCAGTACTTTTCAGCGACAAAAGGATCGTCCTGGCTGGCCCGCCGGTGTGCAGAGCAACGGCTGAAAACGTTAGAAGAATTGATGCAGTGGGACGTTACAACACCGACCTCTTCCCGCTAACTCGCCTCGATCATGTGTGACTGAGTATTGGTGCTTATCACCCGCCAGCAAAATGTTTTTGCTGGCTTTTTTCGTTTACTATTCACCCAATTTCGATTCGCTTTCACAAGGACTTGCGCATGCTGTGGTTGATGACGATGGGGCGACGCCTTAACGGCGTGTATGCCGCTTTTATGCTGGTGGCCTTTATGATGGGCGTGGCGGGGGCGCTGCAGGCGCCGACGCTGAGCCTGTTTCTCAGCCGTGAGGTGGGGGCGCAGCCGTTTTGGGTCGGCCTGTTTTACACCGTTAACGCCATTGCCGGGATCCTGGTCAGCCTCGTGCTGGCGAAACGATCGGACAGCCAGGGCGATCGCCGCAGGCTGATCCTCTTTTGCTGCGCCATGGCCGTGGGCAACGCGCTGCTCTTTGCCTTCAACCGTCATTATCTGACGCTCATTACCTGCGGCGTGCTGCTGGCGTCGCTGGCGAACACCGCCATGCCGCAGCTGTTCGCGCTGGCCCGTGAATACGCGGATAATTCGGCGCGTGAAGTGGTGATGTTCAGCTCGGTGATGCGCGCCCAGCTTTCGCTGGCGTGGGTCATTGGCCCGCCGCTGGCCTTTATGCTGGCGTTGAACTACGGCTTTACCACCATGTTTTCCATCGCCGCCGGGATTTTTGTCATCAGCCTGGCGCTGATTGCCTTCGCTCTGCCGTCCGTGGCGCGCGTCGAACAGACGACGGATAAACCTGTCACCGAGGTGAGCGGCTGGCAGGACAAAAACGTCCGCATGCTGTTTATTGCCTCCACGCTGATGTGGACCTGCAACACCATGTACATCATCGATATGCCGCTGTGGATCAGCAGCGATCTGGGCCTGCCGGACAAGCTTGCGGGGATCTTAATGGGAACTGCCGCCGGGCTGGAAATTCCGGCAATGATTCTGGCGGGTTACTACGTTAAGCGCTTTGGAAAGCGCAGGATGATTATTGTCGCCGTGGCGGCCGGGGTGCTGTTCTACGCGGGGCTGATCCTTTTCCATTCGCGGGAAGCGTTGCTGGTGCTGCAGCTGTTTAACGCCGTGTTTATTGGGATTGTTGCCGGGATCGGCATGCTCTGGTTTCAGGATCTCATGCCCGGTCGTGCCGGCTCGGCGACCACGCTTTTTACCAACAGCATTTCAACCGGGGTGATTCTGGCGGGCGTGATTCAGGGGGCGCTGGCGCAAAGCTACGGGCATGCGTCTGTCTACTGGATGATTGCGGCGCTATCCGTCGTGACGCTTCTGCTGACCTGCCGCGTAAAAGACGTGTGATCGGATGAACGAAACGGAGCCCGGGAACGCCGGGCTCTGTGAACCGTTTTATTCTGAATACTGATATTTACGCTGCGCGCGTAGCGTCAGGTACATATGAACGAGGCCCATGAAGCCGTGTGCCCAGAAATATGTCTCAATAAAGACCGTCAGGAATTTATGCAAATCTAAGACGGATTCCGTGACGGACGATACCGGCCCGAGCGTGGCGTTCAGCACGAACCAGACCGCGCCGCAGAGTGCAACGCCCAGCAGCGCCAGCACGCCCAGACCTTGCACCGTTGCCGCCATACCGCCTGCATGCGCGTCAGGAAGCTGACGCTGCGCGAGGGTGCGAATATCGTCAACAATTCCGCGAAAATCCAGCGCCAGCCAGGCGAAGTAATACTTAAATCCGCGCTGGGTTAACATCCATGCCATCATGGCAATGCCACAAAAAATTAAACCAAATCCGGAGATAACATGGATCCAGGTGACAATTCCGTTCAGCCCGGATTCGTGGAGGGCTTCACTTTCGGTGAAATTAGAATTGATAATCTGGGCGAGGACCAGTAAGGCCACAAGAATGTGCAGTATGCGAAGAAAAGGCGTTTCTTTATGGGGAAGCGTATCGCGCAATGTTGGTTTCATCGCTTTTTACCTCAATAATGAGAGAGCTGATGCGATGCAGTGTGACGCAGATTAATTAACGAAACCTTAACGGTCGGTTGCGTCACACTGTATTTATGCGTTTCGATTAGCGGGCAGGATCAATATGCGTCATCACGTTCAGCACATTGAATTTTTGCATCACGTTATTTCTGGCATTAACGGCAATCTGATGTCCTTCTTTTACGCTTAATTCGCCGTTTACTTCCAGATGAACATCGACAAGGGCTAAATCGCCCATCTTGCGGGTTTTTAAATCATGGAGTCCGGTGACGCCCTCGGTTGCGAGAATACACGTTTTGATGTCGTGCTCCAGCTCGGGCTCAAGCGAACGGTCCATCAGATCGTGCAGGGCATCGGCAGAAAATTTGTAACCCATATGGGCGATGAATACTCCGACAATCAGGGCCGCAATGAGGTCCATCGCGTGAAAGCCCACTAAATTCCCGGCAATGCCGATGGCGACAACCACTGACGACGCTGCGTCAGAACGGGCATGCCAGGCATTGGCTATCAGCAGCGACGACTGAATACGTTTTCCCGTGGCAAACATGTATCTGAACAGGCTTTCCTTTACCACCAGCGCCAGAATCGCCACCCACAGCGCGGCCCCTTTCACCAGCTGATGCGTCTCGGGGTGAAGCAGTTTATTGCCTGCGGACCAGAGCATCCCGACCCCCACAAGCAGCAGAATAGCGCCAATAATGAGCTTTGCACCGTTTTCGAAACGCAGATGACCGTAATGATGATCGATATCAGAGGCTTTCTGACTCTTTTTATTCGCAACCAGAACGACAAAGTCGGAGGATAAATCGGAAAGAGAATGAATCCCATCAGCAATTAAACCTTGTGAGCCGGAAAATATTCCTGCAACTATCTGAAAGGCGGTGAGTAAACTATTTGTTATCACGCTTACTAATGTGCATTTATGTATTTCCCGAGAACGGATATGAGACTCATTGCCATTTCTCTTTTCCATGATTATTTCCGCTGCCAGCTGATTGAGCGGTTATTCTGCGCAGGAAACATTAAATTGACATTAAATATAACGTCATTATTGGCTGGGTTTGGGAAGTATTTACAGAAGGAGGCGGGTATCGGGATAAAACGCGGCCTGCAGAGTGGACTGCAGGCCGGAGGATTATTTCATAAATGCAGGTTGTTTGTTTTCGTAAGCGGCAATCGCCGCGTCGTGCTGGAGAGTTAAACCGATGCTGTCCAGACCGTTAAGCATGCAGTGACGGCGGAACGCATCAATGCTGAAGCTGTAGGTCTTATCCCCGGCTTTCACCACTTCTGCTTCCAGATCCACTTCAAACGAAATGCCCGGATTCGCCTTAACCAGCGCGAACAACTCATCGACCTGTTCATCGCTCAGCGTGACGGGCAGCAGCTGGTTGTTGAAGCTGTTACCGTAAAAAATATCCGCGAAGCTTGGGGCAATGACCACTTTAAAACCGTAGTCGGTGAGCGCCCACGGCGCGTGCTCACGGGATGAGCCGCAGCCAAAGTTTTCGCGTGCCAGCAAAATGGAGGCGCCTTTATATTCCGGGAAGTTCAGAACGAATTCCGGATTAGGCACTTCTCCCTTATCGTCCAGGAAACGCCAGTCGTTAAACAGATGTGCGCCGAAACCGGTACGCGTCACTTTCTGCAGAAACTGTTTTGGAATAATAGCGTCAGTATCGACGTTAGCGGCGTCCAGCGGGACAACCCGGCCCGTATGTTGGGTAAATTTCTCTGCCATGATTGTCTCCTTATTTCAGGCTGCGAATATCGGCGAAATGGCCGGTGACTGCCGCAGCGGCGGCCATTGCCGGGCTGACCAGATGGGTGCGCCCACCGCGGCCCTGACGGCCTTCAAAGTTACGGTTGCTGGTGGAGGCGCAGCGCTCGCCCGGATTCAGGCGATCGTTGTTCATGGCCAGACACATGGAGCAGCCGGGCAGACGCCACTCGAAGCCCGCTTCGATAAAGATCTTATCCAGACCTTCGGCTTCCGCCTGGGCTTTCACCGGGCCGGAGCCAGGTACCACCAGCGCCTGAACGCCTGGCGCCACTTTGCGGCCTTTGGCAATCTCGGCTGCGGCACGCAAATCTTCGATACGGGAGTTGGTGCAGGAACCGATAAAGACTTTATCAATGGCGACATCGGTCAACGGCACGCCGGGCTTCAGTCCCATGTAGGCCAGCGCTTTTTCCGCACTGGCGCGCTCGACCGGATCGGTAAAGGATGCCGGGTCAGGGATATTGTCGTTAACGGAAATCACCTGGCCCGGATTGGTGCCCCAGGTCACCTGAGGCGCAATCTCTTCTGCCTGCAGCGTGACGACGGTGTCAAACGTTGCCCCATCGTCGGTTTTCAGGGTTTTCCAGTACGCGACCGCGTCGTCAAAATTCTGACCTTTCGGCGCGTGCAGACGACCCTTCACGTAGTTGAAGGTGGTTTCGTCCGGCGCGACCAGACCGGCTTTTGCGCCCATCTCAATGGCCATGTTGCACAGGGTCATGCGCCCCTCCATGCTCAGCGCCTGGATGGCTTCCCCGCAGAACTCAACAACGTGACCGGTGCCGCCTGCGCTGCCTGTTTTACCGATGATGGCCAGCACGATGTCTTTTGCGGTAATACCCGGTGCGGCTTTACCCTTCACTTCAATCTTCATGGTTTTGGCGCGGCCCTGTTTCAGGGTCTGCGTTGCCAGCACATGTTCCACCTCGGAAGTGCCAATCCCGAACGCCAGAGCGCCAAACGCGCCGTGGGTCGCGGTATGGGAGTCCCCGCAAACGATGGTCATGCCCGGCAGGGTGATCCCTTGTTCAGGCCCCATCACGTGAACGATGCCCTGATACGGATGGTTCAGGTCGTACAGCTCAACGCCAAATTCATTGCAGTTCTTAATCAGCTCCTGCATCTGGATACGCGCCATCTCACCCGAGGCATTGATGTCTTTGGTCTGGGTGGAAACGTTGTGATCCATCGTCGCGAAGGTTTTACCCGGCTGACGTACCGGACGCTTGTGCGCGCGCAGGCCGTCAAATGCCTGAGGAGAGGTCACTTCGTGCACCAGATGACGGTCAATGTACAGCAGCGGGGTTTCGTTTGGTGCCTCGTAAACAACGTGCGCATCAAACAACTTTTCATATAACGTCTTAGCCATGATTACACCCCTTCAGCGACATAGCGGGCAATGATGTCGCCCATTTCATCGGTACTGACTGCCGCCGTGCCGCGTGCTAAATCGCCGGTACGGACGCCTTCTTCTAACGCCCGGTTAATGGCGTTTTCAATTGCGGTTGCCGCCTCGCCTGCATCCAGGCTGTAGCGCAGCAGCAGGGCCAGGGAGAGGATCTGCGCAATCGGGTTGGCAATATTTTTGCCGGCGATATCCGGCGCGGAGCCGCCCGCAGGCTCGTACAGGCCAAAGCCTTCTTCATTCAGGCTTGCGGAGGGCAGCATGCCCATGGAGCCGGTGATCATCGCGCATTCGTCAGAGAGAATATCGCCGAACAGGTTGGAGCACAGCAGCACGTCAAACTGGGACGGATCTTTAATCAGCTGCATGGTCGCGTTGTCGATGTACATGTGCGACAGCGCGACGTCCGGGTACTGCTTAGCAACTTCACTGACGATCTCGCGCCACAAAATGGAAGACTGCAGCACGTTCGCTTTATCAATGGAGGTCACTTTATGGCGGCGTTTGCGCGCCGACTCGAACGCGATGTGGGCGATACGTTCGATTTCGAAACGGTGATACACCTCGGTGTCGAACGCTTTCTCGTGTTGTCCGCTGCCTTCGCGTCCTTTTGGCTGACCGAAATAGATCCCGCCGGTCAGTTCACGCACGCACAGAATGTCGAAACCGTTGGCGGCGATATCCGCGCGCAGCGGGCAGAACTCTTCCAGACCCTGATACAGCTTCGCCGGACGCAGGTTGCTGAACAGTTTGAAATGTTTACGCAGCGGCAGCAGCGCGCCGCGTTCTGGCTGCTCTGCCGGCGGCAGGTGTTCCCATTTCGGGCCACCGACGGAACCAAACAGCAGGGCATCAGCATTTTCGCAGCCTTCCACGGTCGCTTTTGGCAGCGGCGTACCGTGGTTATCAATCGCAATACCGCCCACGTCGTAGTGGCTGGTGGTGATTTTCATCGCAAAACGCGCGCGAACGGCTTCCAGTACTTTCAGCGCCTGTGCCATCACTTCCGGACCAATACCGTCGCCCGGCAACACAGCAATATGGTAATTCTTCGACATTACACGGTTTCCTTGTTGTTCTCTTTATTCTGAGCTTTGCGTTGCAACTCTTTTTCGACTTCGGCGGCGCGCCAGATGTTGTTCAACACGTGCACCATCGCTTTCGCGGAGGACTCAACGATATCGGTCGCCAGGCCCACGCCATGGAAGCGGCGGCCATTATGGGTAACAACAATGTCGACCTGACCCAGTGCATCTTTGCCGTGGCCCTTGGCCGTCAGGTCATATTTCACCAGCTCAACGTCGTACTCGGTGACGCGATTAATCGCCTGATAGATGGCATCGACAGGGCCGTTACCGTTAGCGGCCTCTGCTTTAATTTCATCGCCGCAGGCCAGTTTGACCGAGGCGGTGGCGATGTCGCTGGAGCCGGACTGCACGTTGAAGTAATCCAGACGGAAGTGCTCCGGCTCTTCCTGCTGCTTATTAATAAAGGCCAGCGCTTCCAGGTCATAGTCGAACACCTGGCCTTTTTTGTCGGCCAGCTTCAGGAACGCGTCGTACAGCTGATCCATGTTGTAATCGCTGTCCTTATAACCCATCTCTTCCATACGATGTTTAACCGCCGCGCGACCGGAACGGGAGGTCAGGTTCAACTGCACCTGATTCAGGCCGATGGATTCCGGGGTCATGATTTCGTAGTTTTCACGATTCTTCAGGACGCCATCCTGGTGAATACCGGAGGAGTGCGCGAAGGCGCCGGTACCGACAATTGCTTTGTTAGCCGGAATGGGCATGTTGCAAATCTGGCTGACGGTCTGGCTGGTGCGCCAGATTTCGTTGTGATTGATGCGGGTGTGCACGTCCATGATGTCTTTGCGCACTTTGATCGCCATGATCACTTCTTCCAGCGAACAGTTGCCCGCGCGTTCGCCGATACCGTTCATCGCGCCTTCTACCTGACGCGCGCCAGCGTGGACGGCGGCGATGGCATTGCCTACGGCCAGACCCAAATCATCGTGGGTGTGGACGGAGATAATTGCTTTATCAATATTCGGCACGCGGTCATACAGGCCGGTGATGATGTTGGAGAACTCAAACGGCATGGTGTAGCCGACGGTGTCCGGGATGTTGATGGTTTTCGCGCCCGCGTTGATGGCGGCTTCTACAACGCGCGCCAGGTCTTCGATTGGCGTACGGCCCGCATCTTCACAGGAGAACTCAACGTCATCGGTATAGTTGCGTGCGCGTTTAACCATGTAGACCGCGCGCTCAATCACCTCATCCAGCGTGCTGCGCAGCTTGGTTGCGATGTGCATAGGCGAGGTAGCAATAAAGGTGTGGATACGGAACGCTTCGGCGACCTTCAGCGACTCGGCGGCGACGTCGATGTCTTTCTCTACGCAGCGCGCCAGGGCACAGACGCGGCTGTTTTTAATGGTGCGCGCAATGGTCTGTACGGATTCGAAATCACCCGGGGAAGAGACAGGGAAACCGACCTCCATCACGTCAACACCCATACGTTCGAGAGCCAGCGCGATCTGCAGTTTCTCTTTTACACTCAGGCTTGCCTGTAATGCCTGTTCACCGTCACGTAAAGTTGTATCGAAAATAATGACTTGCTGGCTCATGGGTTAGGTCCTTGTCAGTCTTAGGGCGCCTTGCTACGAGCATAAAAAAACCCGCGCAGTGGCGCGGGTTTCTAGTCTTACTGGTGACGATTCAACGCTGAATTTCGCCCGCCAGTCTACCGCGCACAGTGGATGCGTTTAGTAGTAGTAGACCGGTGAAACGAATGGTGCGTGTCATGAATCGTGCTCCGTTAAATTCAATATGCTTTTAGTGGTACTGGATACGGTTGTTCATGTCAACCCCTGAGGATGAAAACGGGCCCGACAGATGGAATCAACCGGGTATTCACTTTAGCTAATTGTGCTGGTTTTAGCTTTTTTGACCCGATTAATTGTCTAATTTTGGACTTGAGAAAAGAGTTGCAGATACCAATAAATATAAATGTTTAAAAATGAGTGAAATGTTTTGAAGAGGATGCTTGGTGCTTAAAGGGTTTTGATATCATAAAGTTATAAATGCAGTGAATCTATTTCGAAACGCTGAAAAGCGAACAGAGATAACAGGTTGTTAACTAACTGTAGGGCGATAGTAATAACAGTTTAATAATACTTAAGCCATCATTAACCTGACGGCAATTGTATATTGGTTTGATTTATGGTTTCATTTAAATCCTAAAGTCAAACATATCAGTTTTGTTCATTAATTTTCGTTAATATACAGTCTTTATTTATTCCGAATTTTAAATAATTCTCTTTCGCTGATCGTATTTGCATGATAAATGATATTTTTCAGGATTATTACCGTACGTTGGCAAAGGGGTGTAGCGTGACAGTGGAGTCAGAAGTGCCAGAAAATAATATTAAACAACCTCAAGCTACTGATGGGATTAAACCACAGTTACGCACGGTGGATCTGAATCTTCTGACGGTGTTTGATGCTGTCATGCAGGAACAGAATATCACCCGCGCTGCCCAAACCTTGGGGATGTCACAACCTGCCGTGAGTAATGCCGTTGCCAGGCTTAAGCTTATGTTTAACGACGAATTATTTGTTCGCTACGGGAGGGGGATCCAGCCTACGGCGCGCGCATTCCAGCTGTTTGGCTCCATTCGTCAGGCGTTGCAACTGGTCCAAAATGAGCTGCCGGGATCGGGCTTTGAACCCTTAAGCAGCGAGCGCGTATTCCATCTTTGTGTCTGTAGCCCTTTAGACAATTATTTAACGTCGATTATCTATAATAAAGTTGAAGAGATCGCACCCAATATCAATCTTGTTTTTAAATCATCCCTGAATCAAAACACAGAACATCAGTTACGCTATCAGGAGATCGAATTCGTTCTGGGGTATGAAGAGTTCCGTCGTCCGGAATTTTCCTGCGTGCCGCTGTTTAAAGATGAAATGGTTTTGGTCGCCAGTAAAAAACACCCGCGCCTGAATTCTCCGCTGCGAGAAAACGATGTTTATAACGAGCAGCACGCCGTTGTTGCGCTCGACAGATATGCTTCCTTTAGCCTGCCGTGGTATGACACTGCGGATAAACAGGCGAGCGTGGCTTATCAGGGCATGGCCATGGTCAGCGTATTAAACGTGGTTTCCCAGACACAGCTGGTGGCAATTGCGCCGCGCTGGCTGGCAGAAGAGTTTTCTGACCCTTTAAATCTGCAAATTTTGCCTCTGCCGCTCAAGCTAAATAGCCGTACCTGTTATCTTTCCTGGCATGAAGCAGCGGGCCGGGATAAAGGACATCAGTGGATGGAAGAGTTGCTGGTTGGCATCTGTCGCCGGTAAACGCATCAGGATAAATCGCATCGGTTTATGTGATTTATCCTGAGTTTTTTTAGATAACTGATATTTTCTTCTGTGAAGATTTTTTTTGGCTGCTCTACGGCACGCAAAAATAGATGATTTCCTGCATTGTCGCGCTTTTCAGCGATGATTTATCACCTCACTCTCTATTCCCAGAGGAATTAACCATATCTTCTGTGAACGGCTGCTTTTTCTGCTTTACGCACCGTTTATCTCCCCGGGTTTGCTAATTGCCTGCCTCATAACGAGCGGTTAAGGTAAAGAACACTCTGCAAAATATAAGATTGGTTCATCCCAATCGTAAGACGGTGCGGAAATGAATTCGGCAGTCCGTCTTTAACAAAATGCCTGGAGGCAAAGCATGGAGATGTTGTCTGGCGCGGAAATGGTCGTTCGGTCGCTGATCGATCAGGGCGTAAAGCAAGTGTTCGGCTACCCTGGCGGTGCGGTCCTCGATATTTATGATGCGCTGCATACGGTTGGGGGCATTGACCATGTTCTGGTACGTCACGAGCAGGCGGCGGTACACATGGCTGACGGCCTGGCACGTGCGACGGGTGAAGTGGGCGTGGTATTAGTCACGTCCGGCCCCGGCGCGACAAACGCCATTACCGGCATTGCGACGGCCTATATGGACTCCATTCCGCTGGTGATCCTCTCCGGGCAGGTGGCAACCTCACTGATTGGCTACGATGCGTTTCAGGAGTGCGACATGGTCGGGATTTCGCGTCCCGTTGTGAAGCACAGCTTCCTGGTCAAGCAAACAGAAGACATTCCCGGCATACTGAAAAAAGCCTTCTGGCTGGCGGCGAGCGGACGTCCGGGACCGGTGGTGGTCGATCTGCCTAAAGATATTCTCAACCCAGCAAACAAGCTGCCTTATGTCTGGCCGGAATCGGTCAGCATGCGCTCTTATAACCCCACAACGCAGGGGCATAAAGGTCAGATCAAGCGAGCGTTGCAAACGCTTCTGGCAGCTAAAAAACCGGTGGTCTATGTCGGTGGCGGGGCGATCAACTCTGCCTGTGAAGCCCAGCTTCGTGAACTGATTGAAAAGCTTAACCTGCCCGTTGCGTCGTCGCTGATGGGGCTGGGGGCGTTTCCTGCCACCCATCGTCAGGCGCTGGGGATGCTGGGGATGCACGGTACCTATGAAGCCAACATGACAATGCATCATTCCGATGTGATCTTTGCCGTCGGCGTGCGCTTTGACGATCGCACCACTAACAATCTGGCGAAGTATTGTCCGAACGCCACCGTGCTGCACATTGATATCGATCCAACGTCAATTTCAAAAACGGTGTCGGCTGATGTGCCGATCGTCGGTGATGCCCGGCAGGTTCTGGAGCAAATGCTGGATCTGCTGACTCAGGAGAGTGCAACCCAGCCGCTGGATGAGATCCGCGACTGGTGGCAGCAGATTGAACAGTGGCGCGCGCGTCAGTGCCTGAAATATGACACGCAAAGTGAAAACATTAAGCCGCAGGCGGTCATTGAAGCGGTGTGGCGACTGACGAAAGGTGAGGCGTACGTGACCTCAGACGTGGGGCAGCATCAGATGTTTGCCGCCCTGTATTACCCGTTTGATAAACCGCGACACTGGATCAACTCCGGTGGTTTAGGAACCATGGGCTTTGGTCTGCCTGCCGCGCTGGGCGTGAAGCTGGCGCTGCCGAATGAAACCGTCGTCTGCGTGACGGGGGACGGCAGTATTCAGATGAACATTCAGGAGCTGTCTACCGCGCTGCAATATGAACTGCCCGTACTGGTGCTGAACCTGAATAACGGGTATCTCGGTATGGTGAAGCAGTGGCAGGATATGATCTACTCTGGCCGCCACTCTCAGTCATACATGAAATCGCTGCCGGATTTTGTTCGTCTTGCTGAAGCGTACGGCCATGTAGGCATGCGGGTGACCGATCCGGCTGAGCTGGAAACGAAGCTCGCGCAAGCGCTTGAGCACGTTAAAAACAACCGCCTCGTCTTTATGGATGTGATTGTTGATGGAACTGAGCACGTTTATCCGATGCATATTCGTGGTGGTGGTATGGATGAAATGTGGTTAAGCAAAACGGAGAGAACCTGATATGCGCCGGATATTATCTGTTTTACTGGAAAACGAGTCTGGCGCACTGTCTCGCGTCATTGGCCTTTTTGCGCAGCGCGGCTATAACATTGAAAGCCTGACCGTTGCCCCAACGGAAGACCCGACGCTGTCGCGCATGACGATCCAAACCGTCGGCGATGCCAAAGTGCTTGAGCAAATTGAAAAACAGCTGCATAAGCTGGTCGACGTACTGCGCGTGAGCGAGCTGGGGCAGGCGGCCTACGTTGAGCGTGAGGTCATGCTGGTGAAAATCCAGGCCAGCGGCTACGGGCGTGATGAAGTCAAACGCAATGCGGATATTTTCCGCGGACAAATTATCGACGTCACGCCTTCTCTTTATACTGTGCAGCTGGTCGGGACAAGCGACAAGCTGGATGCTTTCCTCGCGTCCGTGCGGGACGTTGCAAAAATTGTCGAGGTCGCGAGATCGGGTGTCGTAGGTCTGTCACGCGGCGAGAAAATCATGCGTTAGTTGTCAAAAAGGTTCGCCTCTTTCTGCCCGGTCACCAAAGCCGGGCTTTTTTTGCGTAATCAGCCGACAACGCAGATAAAAGCGGTTGCCGCGAAGTCTTTTCTGCGTTTAGATGTTAAAAGATTTAACCATAACCTTGACAGGGCCATGGACTCTTTTCTTTTTTTAAGGGGCAATTGTGAAACTGGATGAAATCGCCCGGCTAGCCGGCGTGTCACGAACAACGGCCAGCTATGTGATTAACGGTAAAGCAAAGCAGTACCGTGTCAGCGACAAGACCGTTGAAAAAGTTATGGCGGTGGTTCGTGAGCATAACTACCATCCGAATGCTGTCGCAGCCGGTCTGCGTGCCGGGCGTACCCGCTCTATTGGTCTGGTGATCCCTGACCTGGAAAACACCAGCTATACCCGTATCGCCAACTATCTTGAACGTCAGGCGCGCCAGCGCGGCTATCAATTGCTGATTGCCTGCTCGGAAGACCAGCCCGACAACGAAATGCGTTGCATTGAGCATCTGCTCCAGCGCCAGGTGGATGCCATCATCGTGTCGACCTCCTTGCCACCAGAGCATCCGTTCTACCAGCGCTGGGCGAACGACCCGTTCCCAATCGTTGCGCTGGACCGCGCGCTCGATCGCGAGCATTTCACCAGCGTCGTGGGTGCGGATCAGGATGATGCCGAAATGCTGGCCGCAGAGCTGAGAACGTTCCCCGCTGAAACAGTGCTGTATCTTGGCGCGTTGCCCGAGCTTTCCGTGAGCTTCCTGCGTGAGCAGGGATTCAGAACCGCCTGGAAAGACGATCCGCGCGAGGTTCACTACCTCTATGCCAACAGCTACGAACGTGAAGCCGCAGCGCAGCTGTTTGAGAAATGGCTGGAAACGCATCCGATGCCTCAGGCGTTGTTCACCACGTCATTTGCGCTGTTGCAGGGTGTCATGGATGTGACCTTACGTCGTGAAGGTAAACTGCCCTCCGACCTGGCGATTGCCACGTTCGGGGATAATGAGCTGCTCGACTTCCTGCAGTGCCCGGTGCTGGCGGTAGCACAGCGTCACCGCGATGTGGCTGAACGCGTGCTTGAGATTGTGCTGGCAAGCCTGGATGAGCCGCGCAAACCGAAGCCGGGTCTGACGCGTATCAAACGTAATCTCTACCATCGCGGAATTTTAAGCCGCCAAAAATGAAATGACCGGGGCGGAGAAATCTGCCCCATTTTGCTGTGATTATTCGTGCAGATAATTCCCGGAGAGAAATTAGGATAATTCTTGCGGGATCGTAATCGCCTATTTTTTTAATTCATTCTGGCTTTTAAATTGTCCTTTTAAAGAACATGCGGGCGATTTTAAACAGCTATCTTTGTATTATTTTGTTACAAACCCTCTTCGGTCGATGAATATTCAGACGTTTTTCCTCTTACTGCTTCAGCTTACGTGGCAACCTCCGCGCTTACCGGGCACCTGGATGAATCTGGCGCTGTTATCCCCTGAGAATCTGTCATAAAATGCTGCCCGCGTCGCAAACTGACACTTTATATTTATCTGCGATGATATTGAGTGAGCTTTAACGCTAGTGTGCATATTCGGTTTTTTTCTTACAAATATTCATAACGTTAATTTTGCCTCGCCAGTTGTGCAGTTATTAACCAGGACTGTTTATCTCTGTAAATAGAGGGCTTTCGGGTCCTTATAGGGAGAGTCCTGGCTTGACAAGCTTTTCCCTCGCTCCGTAAACTCCTTTAGGTGGGAATTTGTGGGTTAAAGTGGTGAGGAGGGGTGAGACTGGCATGTTCCGTGGAGCTACGTTAGTCAATCTCGACAGCAAAGGGCGTTTATCGGTACCAACCCGATACCGCGACCAGCTGATTGAGAACGCTGCGGGTCAAATGGTTTGCACCATTGACATTAACTCCCCCTGCCTGCTGCTTTACCCCTTGCCTGAATGGGAAATTATTGAGCAAAAGCTGTCGCGACTGTCGAGCATGAACCCGCAGGAACGCCGCGTGCAGCGGCTGTTATTGGGACATGCCAGTGAATGTCAGATGGATAACGCAGGGCGGTTACTGATTGCCCCTGTGTTGCGGCAACATGCCGGTCTGACCAAAGAAGTGATGCTGGTCGGGCAGTTCAACAAGTTTGAACTGTGGGATGAAACGACCTGGTATCAACAGGTCAAGGAAGATATCGACGCTGAGCAGTCTGATTCCGCGACATTATCGGAACGGCTGCAGGACTTGTCTCTATAAATATGATGGAAAATTATAAACACAAAACGGTGTTACTGGACGAGGCCGTAAACGGTCTGAATATTCGTCCGGATGGCATCTACATTGATGGCACGTTTGGTCGCGGTGGTCACTCGCGTTTGATTCTCTCCCAGCTTGGAGAGGAAGGACGTCTGCTGGCAATCGATCGCGATCCGCAGGCAATTGCCGTTGCACAAACCATCAATGACCCACGCTTTTCCATCGTGCATGGACCTTTCTCTGCGCTCGCGGATTATGTTGCCGAGCGTGGCCTGACGGGCAAGATCGACGGGATTCTTCTCGATCTTGGCGTCTCTTCACCCCAACTTGATGATGCTGAACGTGGTTTCTCCTTTATGCGTGATGGTCCGCTGGACATGCGTATGGACCCGACGCGCGGTCAGTCTGCCGCTGAGTGGTTACAGACCGCTGACGAAGCCGATATTGCATGGGTCATCAAAACGTTTGGCGAAGAGCGCTTTGGCAAACGTATTGCGCGCGCCATCGTTGAGCGCAATCGCATTGAGCCCATGACCCGCACCAAAGAGTTGGCCGAAGTGATCGCGGCGGCGACACCGGTGAAGGATAAGCACAAACATCCCGCGACCCGTACCTTCCAGGCGGTTCGCATCTGGGTAAACAGTGAACTGGAGGAAATAGAGCTGGCGCTAAAAAGCTCGCTCGACGTGCTGGCCCCGGGTGGGCGGTTATCCATCATCAGCTTCCATTCGCTGGAAGACCGTATTGTGAAACGCTTTATGCGTGAGCAAAGCCGCGGTCCACAGGTGCCAGCGGGGCTGCCGATGACGGAAGAACAACTCAGGAAACTGGGTGGCCGTCAGTTGCGAGCATTAGGCAAGTTGATGCCGGGCGAAGAAGAAGTGGCAGAGAATCCACGCGCCCGTAGTTCAGTGCTGCGTGTTGCAGAGAGGACGAACGCATGATCGGCAGAGTGACAGAGACCCTAAGCAAAGTTAAGGATTCGTTAGGAAGCAACGAGCGCCATGCCTTGCCTGGCGTGATCGGCGACGATCTTTTGCGGTTTGGGAAACTGCCACTCTGTCTGTTCATTTGCATCATTGTCACGGCAGTTACGGTGGTGACCACCGCCCACCATACACGTTTATTGACTGCGCAACGCGAGCAGATGGTACTGGAACGCGATGCGCTGGATATTGAATGGCGAAATCTGATCCTTGAAGAAAACGCGCTCGGCGATCACAGCCGGGTTGAACGGATCGCAACGGAAAAGCTGCAGCTGCAGCATGTTGATCCTTCGCAGGAAAATATCGTAGTACAAAAATAAGGGAAAACGCGACGCATGAAAGCAGCGGCAAAAACGCTAAAACCAAAACGTCAGGAAGAACAGGCCAACTTTGTCAGTTGGCGTTTTGCGTTGCTTTGCGGCTGCATTTTACTCGCTCTGGGTTTTCTGCTGGGACGCGTGGCCTGGCTGCAAATCATCGCCCCTGACATGCTGGTGCGTCAGGGCGACATGCGCTCCCTGCGCGTCCAGGAAGTGTCGACATCCCGCGGGATGATCACCGACCGTTCGGGTCGTCCGCTGGCGGTGAGCGTGCCGGTGAAGGCGATCTGGGCCGATCCGAAAGAGCTGCACGACGCTGGCGGGATCACGCTTGATAACCGCTGGAAGGCGCTTGCGGATGCGCTGAAGATGCCGCTGGACCAGTTAGCTTCACGCGTAAATACGAACCCGCGAGGGCGGTTTATCTATCTGGCGCGTCAGGTTAACCCTGACATGGCGGACTACATCAAAAAATTGAAGCTGCCGGGGATCCATCTGCGTGAAGAATCCCGTCGTTACTATCCATCCGGCGAAGTGACTGCTCACCTCATTGGCTTTACTAACGTTGATAGCCAGGGGATTGAAGGCGTTGAAAAAAGCTTTGATAAATGGCTCACCGGCCAGCCCGGCGAGCGTATTGTGCGTAAGGACCGCTATGGTCGCGTGATCGAGGATATTTCCTCTACGGACAGCCAGGCCGCGCACAATCTGGCCCTGAGTATTGATGAGCGGCTACAGGCGCTGGTTTACCGCGAGCTGAACAATGCCGTGGCCTTCAACAAAGCGGAATCGGGCAGTGCCGTGTTAGTCGATGTCAACACGGGTGAAGTGCTGGCGATGGCCAATAGCCCGTCCTACAACCCTAACAATCTTACCGGTACGCAGAAGGATATTATGCGTAACCGTACCATCACCGACGTGTTCGAACCGGGTTCGACCGTTAAGCCGATGGTGGTCATGACTGCCCTTCAGCGCGGTATCGTCAATGAAAACACCGTCCTGAATACCATTCCATACCGAATTAACGGCCACGAGATCAAAGACGTGGCGCGCTACAGCGAATTGACCCTGACCGGGGTGTTACAGAAGTCGAGTAACGTCGGTGTTTCAAAGCTGGCGTTAGCGATGCCGTCCTCAGCGTTAGTAGAGACTTACTCACGTTTTGGGCTTGGAAAGGCGACCAATTTGGGGTTGGTCGGAGAACGCAGTGGCTTATATCCTCAAAAACAACGGTGGTCTGACATAGAGAGGGCCACCTTCTCTTTCGGCTACGGGCTAATGGTGACACCGTTACAGTTAGCGCGAGTCTACGCAACGATCGGCAGCTATGGCGTTTATCGTCCGCTGTCGATTACCAAAGTTGATCCACCGGTTCCCGGCGAGCGTATCTTCCCGGAATCAACCGTCCGTACGGTTGTTCATATGATGGAAAGCGTGGCGCTGCCCGGCGGCGGCGGCGTGAAGGCGGCAATCAAAGGTTATCGCATCGCCATCAAGACCGGCACGGCGAAAAAAGTAGGGCCGGACGGCCGCTATATCAACAAATACATTGCCTATACCGCAGGCGTTGCGCCTGCAAGCAATCCGCGTTTTGCGCTGGTGGTCGTGATAAACGATCCACAGGCGGGTAAATACTACGGCGGCGCCGTCTCCGCGCCTGTGTTCGGGGCTATCATGGGCGGCGTGTTACGCACCATGAACATCGAACCGGATGCGCTGGCGACGGGCGAAAAAAGTGAATTTGTAATTAATCAAGGCGAGGGTACAGGTGGCAGATCGTAATTTGCGCGACCTTCTCGCTCCGTGGGTGCCAAATGCACCGGAGCGAGCACTGCGAGAGATGGTACTGGACAGCCGCGTGGCTGCTTCTGGCGATCTTTTTGTGGCGGTGGTCGGTCATCAGGCGGACGGGCGTCGTTATATCCCGCAGGCGATTGCGCAAGGTGTGGCTGCCATTATTGCTGAGGCCAAAGATGAAGCAACCGACGGTGAGATCCGTGAAATGCACGGGGTGCCGGTCATCTATCTCAGCCAGTTAAACGAGCGTCTTTCCGCGCTGGCGGGACGTTTTTATCACGAACCTTCCGACCAGCTGCGCCTGGTAGGCGTCACGGGTACGAACGGTAAAACCACTACCACGCAGCTGATGGCGCAGTGGGCCCAGCTGCTGGGTGAAACCGGTGCGGTGATGGGTACCGTGGGTAACGGCCTGCTGGGCAAAGTGAGCCCGACGGAAAACACCACCGGCTCGGCCGTAGACGTACAGCATGTGCTTGCCGGTCTGGCAGGGCAGGGGGCAACCTTTGCTGCGATGGAAGTCTCTTCGCACGGTCTGGTTCAGCACCGCGTCGCGGCGCTGAAATTTGCTGCTTCCGTGTTTACCAACCTGAGCCGCGATCATCTTGATTATCATGGAGATATGGAGCATTACGAAGCCGCGAAATGGCTGCTGTTCTCTACTCACCATTACGGACAAGCCATCATCAACGCCGACGACGAAGTGGGCCGCCGCTGGCTGGCGAAGCTGCCGGATGCGGTTGCGGTGTCGATGGAAGACCATATCAATCCGAACTGCCACGGCCGCTGGCTGAAGGCGGTTGAGGTGAATTATCACGACAGCGGGGCGACAATCCGCTTTGCCTCTTCCTGGGGTGAAGGCGAAATTGAAAGCCGCCTGATGGGCGCGTTTAACGTCAGCAACCTGCTGCTGGCGCTGGCAACGCTGCTGGCGCTGGGTTATCCGATGGCTGAACTGCTGAAAACCTCAGCGCGTCTGCAGCCGGTTTGCGGCCGTATGGAAGTGTTCAGCGCGCCGGGCAAACCGACCGTTGTGGTTGATTATGCCCACACGCCGGATGCGCTGGAAAAAGCGCTGGAAGCGGCGCGCCTGCATTGCGCCGGTAAGCTCTGGTGCGTGTTTGGCTGCGGCGGCGATCGCGATAAAGGCAAACGCCCGCTGATGGGGGCTATTGCCGAGCAGTTCGCAGATATTCCGGTTGTGACCGATGACAACCCGCGTACTGAAGAGCCGCGCGCCATCATTAATGACATTCTGGCGGGCATGCTGGACGCGGGCCGCGCTCGCGTGGTGGAAGGGCGTGCGGAAGCCGTGACCAACACCATCATGCAGGCGCAGGAGAATGATGTTGTCCTGCTGGCGGGCAAAGGCCATGAAGATTATCAGATCGTTGGCAATCGCCGTCTGGACTACTCGGACCGCGTAACGGCAGCTCGTCTGCTGGGAGTCGTGGCATGATTAGCATCACGTTAAGCCAGGCAGCTGCCATTCTTAAGGGCGACCTGCACGGGCTGGACCTGACCATTGATGCCGTAACGACGGACACCCGCAAAATCACCGCAGGCTGTCTGTTTGTGGCGCTGAAAGGCGAGCGTTTTGACGCGCATGATTTTGCGGAACAGGCCAAAGAGAACGGCGCCGGTGCGCTGCTCGTCAGCCGCAAGCTCGATATCGATCTGCCACAAATTGTGGTGAAAGATACGCGTCTCGCGTTCGGTGAGCTGGCCGCCTGGGTTCGCCAGCAGGTCCCTACGCGCGTTGTCGCCTTGACCGGTTCATCAGGCAAGACGTCGGTGAAAGAGATGACGGCGGCGATCCTCAGCCAGTGCGGGAATACGCTTTATACCGCGGGCAACCTCAATAATGACATCGGCGTGCCGATGACATTACTCCGCCTGACCAAAGAACATGAATTTGCGGTAATCGAGTTAGGGGCAAACCACCAGGGCGAAATCGCCTGGACCGTGAGCCTGACTCGCCCGGAAGCCGCGCTGGTGAATAACCTCGCGGCGGCGCATCTGGAAGGCTTTGGCTCGCTGGAAGGCGTAGCGAAAGCCAAAGGTGAGATTTACACCGGCCTGCCGGATGACGGTATCGCCATTCTGAACGCCGACAACAACGACTGGCTGAACTGGCAAAGCATTATTGGTTCGCGTAAAACCTGGCGCTTCTCGCCGAATGCGGCCAACAGTGATTTTACCGCGACCAATATCCATGTGACGTCGCACGGTACGGAGTTCACCCTCACCACCCCAACGGGTGGCGTAGATGTGCTGCTGCCGCTGCCGGGTCGCCATAATATCGCCAATGCGCTTGCGGCGGCGGCGTTGTCGACGGCAGTGGGCGCGTCGCATGAAGCGATTAAGACCGGGCTGGCGAACCTGAAAGCCGTGCCGGGGCGTCTGTTCCCGATTCAGCTTTCGGAAAACAAGCTGCTGCTGGATGACTCCTACAACGCGAACGTGGGCTCGATGACGGCGGCGGTGCAGGTGTTATCTGAAATGCCGGGCTACCGCATCATGGTGGTGGGCGATATGGCAGAGCTGGGCGACGAAAGCGAAGCCTGCCATACCCAGGTCGGTGAAGCGGCGAAAGCTGCAGGGCTGGACTGCGTGCTGAGCGCAGGAAAACTGAGCCAGGCGATTAGCCAAGCCAGCGGCGTTGGCGAGCATTTTGCTGATAAAACCGCGTTGATAGCGCGCCTTAAGGCGTTGATTACAGAAAAACAAATTGTGACTGTGTTAGTGAAAGGTTCACGTAGTGCCGCCATGGAAGAGGTTGTGCACGCATTACAGGAGAACGGGACATGTTAGTTTGGCTGGCCGAACATTTGGTCAAATATTATTCAGGCTTTAACGTCTTTTCGTATCTGACGTTTCGCGCCATCGTCAGCCTGCTGACTGCGCTGTTCATCTCGTTGTGGATGGGCCCGCGCATGATTGCCCGTCTGCAAAAACTCTCTTTCGGCCAGGTTGTGCGTAACGACGGTCCGGAATCGCACTTCAGCAAGCGCGGCACGCCGACCATGGGCGGGATCATGATCCTGACCGCCATCGTCGTTTCCGTGTTGCTGTGGGCCTATCCCTCCAACCCGTACGTCTGGTGCGTTCTGACGGTACTGGTGGGTTACGGGATCATCGGTTTTGTGGATGATTACCGCAAAGTCGTCCGCAAAGATACCAAAGGCCTGATCGCGCGCTGGAAGTATTTCTGGATGTCGGTGATCGCGCTGGGCGTGGCCTTCGCGCTGTATCTGGCAGGCAAAGACACGCCAGCTACCGAGCTGGTCGTGCCGTTCTTTAAAGACGTGATGCCGCAGCTGGGGCTGTTCTACATCCTGCTGGCCTACTTTGTGATTGTCGGTACCGGTAACGCCGTTAACCTGACCGACGGTCTGGATGGCCTGGCCATTATGCCAACCGTCTTTGTGGCCGCCGGTTTTGCGCTGGTGGCGTGGGCGACCGGTAACATGAACTTTGCGAACTACCTGCACATCCCTTATCTGCGCCATGCGGGTGAGCTGGTGATCGTCTGTACGGCGATTGTCGGCGCGGGGCTGGGCTTCCTGTGGTTCAACACCTATCCGGCGCAGGTCTTTATGGGTGACGTCGGTTCTCTGGCCTTGGGCGGTGCGCTCGGCATTATCGCCGTACTGCTGCGTCAGGAGTTCCTGCTGGTGATCATGGGCGGCGTGTTTGTGGTTGAAACCCTGTCGGTGATTTTGCAGGTCGGTTCCTTCAAGCTGCGCGGTCAGCGCATCTTCCGTATGGCGCCGATTCACCACCACTATGAACTGAAAGGCTGGCCGGAGCCGCGCGTGATTGTGCGCTTCTGGATTATTTCGCTGATGCTAGTGCTGATTGGCCTGGCAACGCTGAAGGTACGTTAATCATGGCAGATTACCAGGGCAAAAAAGTCGTTATCATCGGGTTGGGCCTCACGGGGCTCTCCTGCGTGGACTTTTTCCTCGCACGCGGCGTGACGCCACGCGTGATGGATACGCGTGTCTCTCCGCCGGGTCTGGACAAACTGCCGGAACAGGTTGAACGCCACCTTGGTGGTCTGAATGATGACTGGCTGCTGGCAGCCGATCTGATTGTCGCAAGCCCAGGTATGGCGCTGGCGCATCCTTCGCTGAGCGCTGCTGCGGATGCGGGCGTTGAGATTGTCGGCGATATCGAGCTGTTCTGCCGCGAAGCGCAGGCACCTATTATCGCCATTACCGGTTCTAACGGTAAAAGCACCGTCACCACCCTGGTGGGTGAAATGGCGAAAGCGGCGGGCATGAACGTCGGCGTTGGCGGTAACATTGGTTTACCCGCTCTGATGCTGCTGGATAAAGGCTGCGAGCTGTATGTTCTCGAGCTTTCCAGCTTCCAGCTGGAAACGACCTCCAGCCTGCACGCTGCGGCGGCGACGATCCTCAACGTGACTGAAGATCATATGGACAGGTATCCATTTGGTCTGCAGCAGTACCGTGCCGCCAAGCTGCGCGTTTATGAAAATGCCAAAGTCTGCGTTGTAAACGCCGATGACGCGCTGACCATGCCCGTACGCGGTGCAGACGATCGCTGTATCAGCTTCGGTATCACGATGGGGGATTACCACCTGAACCGTCAGCTGGGCGAAACCTGGCTGCGCGTGAAGGGTGAGAAAGTGCTGAACGTGAAAGAGATGAAGCTCACTGGTCAGCACAACTATACCAATGCCCTGGCGGCGCTGGCGCTGGCGGATGCAGTAGGGCTGCCGCGCTCCTCCAGCCTGAAAGCGTTAACCACGTTTTCTGGTCTGGCGCACCGTTTCCAGCTGGCGCTGGAGCACAACGGCGTGCGCTGGATTAACGACTCCAAAGCTACCAACGTCGGAAGCACGGAGGCCGCGCTGAACGGTCTGCACGTTGACGGCACCCTGCATTTACTGCTGGGCGGCGACGGTAAATCAGCTGATTTTTCCTCCCTGAAGCCGTATCTCGCCGGAGATAACGTCCGCCTGTACTGCTTCGGCCGTGACGGCAGCGAGCTGGCTGAACTGCGCCCTGAGGTTGCCGAGCAAACCGAAACCATGGAACAGGCGATGCGGCTGATTGCCCCTCGCGTGAAGCCAGGCGATATGGTGCTGCTCTCTCCGGCCTGTGCCAGCCTCGATCAATTCAAGAATTTCGAACAGCGTGGTGATGTCTTTACCCGCCTGGCGAAGGAGTTAGGCTAATGCGTTTATCTCTCCCTCGCCTGAAAATGCCGCGCCTGCCAGGATTTGGGATCCTGGCATGGGTATTTGCGGCGCTCAAAGGCTGGGTGATGGGCTCTCGTCAAAAAGATAACGACAGCCTGGTCATGTACGATCGCACGCTGTTCTGGCTCACTATGGGGCTGGCGGCGGTCGGCTTCATTATGGTGACGTCAGCCTCAATGCCCGTCGGGCAGCGTCTGGCGAACGATCCTTTCCTGTTTGCCAAGCGTGATGGTCTTTACATCATCCTGGCGTTCTGCCTGGCGCTGGTGACCCTGCGTCTGCCGATGGAGTTCTGGCAGCGCCACAGTACGGCGATGCTGATCGCCTCGATTATTATGCTGCTGATCGTACTGGTGGTGGGGAGCTCTGTTAACGGGGCTTCACGCTGGATCGCCTTTGGCCCGCTGCGCATTCAGCCTGCGGAATTTACCAAGCTCTCCCTGTTCTGCTACCTGGCTAACTACCTGGTGCGTAAGGTTGATGAAGTGCGTAACAACCTCCGCGGCTTCTTAAAACCGATGGGCGTGATTCTGGTGCTGGCGGTATTACTGCTGGCGCAGCCTGACCTCGGTACCGTTGTCGTGCTGTTCGTTACCACTCTGGCCATGTTGTTCCTGGCGGGCGCGAAGCTGTGGCAGTTCATCGCTATCATCGGGATGGGGATTTCGGCGGTTGTGCTGCTGATCCTCGCCGAGCCTTACCGTATTCGCCGTGTGACCTCGTTCTGGAACCCGTGGGAAGATCCGTTCGGCAGCGGCTATCAGCTGACGCAGTCGCTGATGGCCTTTGGTCGCGGTGAAGTCTGGGGGCAAGGGCTGGGTAACTCGGTACAGAAACTGGAGTATTTACCGGAAGCGCATACTGACTTCATCTTCTCCATTATTGCGGAAGAACTGGGTTATATCGGTGTGGTACTAGCGCTTTTAATGGTATTCTTCGTCGCTTTCCGCGCCATGTCCATCGGCCGGAAAGCGCTGGAGATCGATCACCGCTTCTCAGGATTCTTAGCCTGTTCAATTGGTATCTGGTTTAGCTTCCAGGCATTGGTTAACGTCGGGGCCGCAGCGGGTATGCTGCCGACCAAAGGTCTGACGTTGCCGTTGATCAGTTATGGTGGTTCGAGTCTGTTGATTATGTCGACGGCCATCATGTTTTTGTTGCGTATAGATTATGAGACGCGTCTGGAAAAAGCCCAGGCGTTTACACGAGGTTCACGATGAATCAACCGAAGCGGTTAATGGTGATGGCAGGCGGTACCGGCGGACACGTGTTCCCGGGGCTGGCGGTTGCGCACCATTTAATGGATCAGGGCTGGCAGGTACGCTGGCTGGGAACCGCAGACCGCATGGAAGCCGACCTGGTGCCGAAGCACGGTATTGAGATCGACTTTATTCGTATTTCCGGCCTTCGGGGCAAAGGCCTCAAGGCAATGCTGCTGGCACCGGTGCGTATTTTTAACGCCTGGCGCCAGGCGCGCACCATCATGAAGCGCTTTAAGCCAGATGTGGTGCTGGGCATGGGCGGCTATGTCTCTGGTCCTGGCGGGCTGGCGGCGTGGTCGTTAGGCATTCCCGTTGTGCTGCATGAGCAGAATGGAATTGCCGGTCTGACCAACAAGTGGCTGGCGAAAATCGCTACCAAAGTTATGCAGGCGTTTCCCGGTGCGTTCCCGAAAGCGGACGTGGTGGGTAACCCGGTGCGTGTGGACGTGCTGGCGCTCCCGCTGCCGGACGCTCGCCTGACGGGCCGTGAAGGGCCGGTTCGTGTACTGGTCGTCGGCGGCTCTCAGGGCGCACGCATTTTAAACCAGACGATGCCGCAGGTTGCCGCAAAGCTGGGGGATACCGTGACCATCTGGCACCAGAGCGGAAAAGGCGCTCAGCAGACCGTTGAGCAAGCTTACGCCGAAGCGGGGCAGCCGCAGCATAAAGTCACAGAATTTATCGACGACATGGCGGCAGCGTATGCCTGGGCCGATGTCGTGGTCTGTCGTTCAGGCGCGCTGACGGTGAGCGAGATCGCCGCCGCCGGTCTGCCGGCCCTGTTTGTGCCGTTCCAGCACAAAGACAGACAGCAGTACTGGAATGCGCTGCCGCTTGAGAAAGCCGGTGCCGCGAAGATTTTTGAACAGCCACAATTTACCGCCGACGCGGTCGCCACCACCCTGGCGGGCTGGAACAGAGACGCACTGCTGGAGATGGCGCAACGCGCACGCGCGACCGCTATCCCTGATGCGACGGAACGGGTGGCAAAAGAAGTGAGCCTGGCAGCCCAGGCTTAACCCTCGCAGCGCGTTTTGCGCTGCACGAATTTTAAGTAGTCGATGGCGTTTAGAGAATGAATACACAACAACTGGCAAAACTGCGTTCAATCGTGCCCGAGATGCGTCGCGTCCGGCACATTCACTTTGTTGGCATCGGTGGTGCTGGCATGGGCGGTATTGCCGAAGTGTTAGCTAACGAAGGTTATCAGATCAGCGGGTCTGACCTGGCGCCAAACCCTGTTACGCAGCAGCTGGCGTCGCTTGGGGCGACTATCTATTTCAACCATCGTCCGGAAAATGTGCGCGATGCGAGCGTGGTGGTGGTCTCCAGCGCCATCTCCTCTGACAACCCGGAAATCGTTGCCGCGCACGAAGCGCGCATTCCGGTGATCCGCCGTGCAGAAATGCTGGCGGAACTGATGCGTTTCCGTCACGGCATCGCCATTGCCGGGACCCACGGTAAAACCACGACCACGGCGATGGTCTCCAGTATTTATGCGGAAGCTGGTCTCGACCCGACGTTCGTCAACGGCGGTCTGGTCAAAGCCGCAGGCGTACATGCGCGTCTGGGCCACAGTCGTTATCTGATTGCCGAAGCGGATGAGAGCGACGCGTCGTTCCTGCACCTGCAGCCGATGGTGGCGATTGTCACTAACATCGAAGCTGACCATATGGATACCTACCAGGGCGACTTCGAGAACTTAAAGCAGACCTTCATCAACTTCCTGCACAACCTGCCATTCTATGGACGCGCGGTGATGTGCGTAGACGATCCGGTGATCCGCGAGCTGCTGCCGCGCGTGGGTCGTCAAATCACCACTTACGGCTTCAGCGAAGACGCTGACGTCCGCGTGGAAGAGTACAAACAGATCGGTGCGCAGGGGCACTTCACGCTGGCGCGTCAGGACAAAGAGCTGCTGCACGTCACGCTGAATGCGCCAGGTCGCCATAACGCCCTCAATGCCGCAGCGGCTGTGGCCGTCGCGACGGAAGAAGGCATTGATGATGATGCCATTCTGCGCGCGCTGGAAAGTTTCCAGGGCACCGGCCGTCGCTTCGACTTCCTCGGTGAATTCCCGCTGGACGCCGTGAACGGTAAAGCCGGCACTGCGATGCTGGTGGACGACTACGGCCACCATCCGACCGAAGTCGATGCCACCATTAAAGCCGCGCGTGCAGGCTGGCCGGACAAAAATCTGGTGATGGTCTTCCAGCCGCACCGCTTCACGCGTACGCGCGATCTGTACGACGATTTCGCCAGCGTCCTGTCACAGGTAGACACCCTGTTAATGCTGGACGTGTACGCCGCAGGCGAGACGCCGATTCCGGGGGCTGACAGCCGTTCCCTGTGTCGTACCATCCGTGGACGCGGTAAAGTTGACCCTATTCTGGTTTCTGACCCAGCACAGGTGGCGGAAATTCTGGCACCGGTCCTGACAGGTAATGATTTGATTCTGATTCAGGGCGCGGGAAATATCGGCAAAATCGCCCGTACCTTAGCTGAAATCAAACTGAAGCCGCAAACCCAGGAGGATGAGCATCATGGCTGATAAGATTGCTGTCCTGTCTGGCGGCACCTCCGCCGAGCGCGAGGTTTCCCTGAATTCCGGCGCGGCTGTGCTGGCGGGCCTGCGTGAAGCTGGCGTCAATGCGCACCTGGTCGACCCAAAAGAGGTCGACGTGACGCAATTAAAAGCCATGGGCTTCGATAAAGTCTTTATCGCTTTGCATGGTCGCGGCGGCGAAGACGGCACCCTGCAGGGGCTTCTGGATTTGATCGGCATGCCTTACACCGGCAGCGGCGTGATGGCCTCCGCTATCTCTATGGACAAACTGCGCAGCAAGCTTCTGTGGCAGGGCGCGGGGTTACCCGTTGCGCCATGGGTAGCACTGACGCGTCGCGAATTTGAATTGGGCCTGCCGGATAGCGTTAATACACGCATTGCTGAGCTGGGCTTACCGGTTATTGTAAAGCCCAGCCGGGAAGGTTCGAGCGTGGGAATGTCCAAAGTCGAGAAAGCTGAAGATCTTTCGTCCGCTTTAGCACTGGCATTTCAACATGATGAAGAAGTTCTGGTTGAAAAATGGCTCAGCGGGCCGGAATTTACCGTCGCGATGCTTGGCGAAGAAATTTTACCGTCAATTCGTATCCAACCGGCCGGAACCTTCTATGATTATGAGGCGAAGTATCTCTCTGATGAGACGCAATATTTCTGCCCTTGTGGTCTTGAAGCTGAGTGTGAAGCCGATTTACAGTCCCTGGTGCTTAAAGCCTGGCATATTCTGGGTTGTCAGGGCTGGGGACGCATCGACGTGATGCAGGACAGTGACGGACAATTTTATCTGCTGGAAGCGAATACCTCTCCGGGAATGACCAGCCACAGCCTTGTGCCGATGGCCGCGCGTCAGGCGGGGATGAGCTTCTCGCAGTTAGTCGTACGCATTATGGACCAGGCGGGCTGATATGTCTCAGGCTGCATTGAACACGCGCAACCGCGATGACGAGGACGAATACGCCTCTTCACGCCGCAGTAATGGAACGCGTCTTGCAGGCATCATTTTCCTGCTCGGGGTGCTGTGCACCGTGTTTATCAGCGGCTGGATGGTCCTGGGCTGGATGGAAGATGCGCAACGGTTGCCGCTTTCTAAGCTGGTGGTCACCGGTGAGCGTCACTACACGCGTAACGACGATATTCGCCAGTCAATTCTGGCGCTGGGCTCGCCTGGCACTTTTATGACGCAGGACGTCAACATTATCCAGAGCCAGATAGAACGTCTGCCATGGATAAAACAGGCGAGCGTAAGAAAGCAATGGCCTGATGAATTGAAGATTCATCTGGTTGAATATGTGCCCATTGCGCGTTGGAATGATCAGCACATGGTTGACGCAGACGGAAATTCCTTCAGCGTCCCGGCCGATCGTGTCAACAAGCAAAATTTACCGATGTTGTATGGCCCGGAAGGTAGCGAAAACGAGGTTTTACAAGGTTTTCGCGAAATGGGGCAGGTGCTGGCGAAGGACAGGTTTACGTTAAAAGATGCTGCCATGACGGCGCGCCGTTCCTGGCAGCTGACGTTAACAAACGGCATTAAGCTCAACCTGGGACGCGGCGACACAATGAAGCGTCTGGCGCGTTTTGTCGAACTTTACCCGGTTTTACAGCAGCAGGCACAGACTGACGGCAAACGGATAAGCTACGTTGATTTGCGCTATGACTCAGGCGCAGCAGTCGGTTGGGTACCGGCTCCGGTCGAGGAACCTAATCAGCAACAGAATCAGGCACAGGTACAGGCAGAACAACAATGATCAAGGCGACGGACAGAAAACTGGTAGTTGGACTGGAGATTGGCACCGCGAAGGTTGCCGCTTTAGTAGGGGAAGTTCTGCCCGACGGTATGGTCAATATCATTGGCGTAGGCAGTTGCCCGTCCCGTGGTATGGATAAAGGTGGGGTAAACGATCTTGAATCGGTGGTGAAATGCGTTCAGCGCGCCATCGATCAGGCTGAACTGATGGCAGATTGCCAGATTTCTTCTGTCTATCTGGCCCTTTCTGGTAAGCACATTAGCTGCCAGAACGAAATCGGTATGGTGCCGATTTCCGAAGAAGAAGTGACGCAGGAAGACGTTGAAAACGTCGTGCACACGGCGAAATCCGTGCGTGTCCGCGACGAGCATCGCGTGCTGCATGTCATTCCGCAGGAATATGCGATTGACTACCAGGAAGGGATCAAGAACCCGGTCGGCCTTTCTGGCGTACGTATGCAGGCAAAAGTGCACCTGATCACATGTCACAACGATATGGCGAAGAACATTGTAAAAGCCGTTGAACGTTGTGGCCTGAAAGTTGACCAACTTATTTTCGCGGGTCTGGCGGCAAGTTATTCCGTACTGACCGAAGATGAACGTGAACTGGGTGTCTGTGTGGTCGATATTGGTGGTGGTACAATGGATATCGCCGTGTATACCGGCGGTGCGTTGCGCCACACGAAAGTGATCCCTTATGCCGGGAACGTTGTGACCAGCGATATTGCTTACGCTTTTGGTACGCCGCCGAGCGATGCAGAAGCGATCAAAGTGCGCCACGGCTGTGCGCTGGGGTCTATCGTTGGCAAAGATGAGAGCGTTGAAGTGCCGAGCGTCGGTGGTCGTCCACCTCGTAGCCTGCAGCGCCAGACGTTGGCAGAGGTCATTGAGCCGCGCTATACCGAGCTGCTCAACCTGGTCAACGAAGAGATTTTACAGTTACAGGAACAGCTTCGTCAGCAGGGCGTTAAACATCATCTTGCGGCGGGGATTGTATTAACCGGCGGTGCAGCGCAAATTGAAGGTCTTGCTGCCTGTGCTCAGCGCGTATTCCATACGCAGGTGCGTATTGGTGCGCCGCTGAATATCACCGGTTTAACGGATTATGCTCAGGAGCCGTATTATTCAACGGCTGTGGGCCTGCTCCACTACGGGAAGGAATCTCATCTCAGTGGTGAAGCAGAAGTGGAAAAACGCGTCTCAGTGGGGTCGTGGGTCAAACGACTGAACAACTGGTTGCGAAAAGAGTTTTAATTTTTTTAAGAGACCGGAGAGAATTAGCGGTCTCGGGCGACAGGCACAACGGAGAGAGAAATTATGTTTGAACCTATGGAACTGACCAACGACGCGGTGATTAAAGTCATCGGCGTCGGTGGCGGCGGCGGTAACGCCGTAGAGCATATGGTGCGTGAACGCATTGAAGGTGTTGAATTCTTCGCAGTTAACACCGATGCGCAGGCACTGCGTAAGACGGCTGTTGGCCAGACTATCCAGATCGGCGGTGGTATCACCAAAGGGCTGGGAGCAGGGGCTAACCCGGAAGTCGGCCGTAATGCGGCTGAAGAAGATCGTGAAGCGCTGCGCGCTGCACTGGAAGGTGCGGACATGGTCTTCATCGCAGCAGGTATGGGTGGCGGTACCGGTACCGGCGCAGCACCTGTTGTGGCTGAAGTGGCAAAAGATTTAGGTATCCTGACCGTTGCTGTCGTGACCAAGCCTTTCAATTTTGAAGGCAAGAAGCGTATGGCCTTCGCGGAGCAGGGTATCACCGAGCTGTCCAAGCATGTGGACTCGCTGATCACCATCCCGAACGACAAGCTGTTGAAAGTTCTGGGTCGCGGTATTTCCCTGCTGGACGCATTCGGTGCAGCAAACGACGTGCTGAAAGGCGCGGTTCAGGGTATCGCTGAACTGATTACCCGTCCTGGCCTGATGAACGTTGACTTTGCAGACGTTCGCACCGTGATGTCCGAAATGGGCTACGCGATGATGGGCTCTGGCGTGGCGAGCGGTGAAGACCGTGCTGAAGAAGCGGCTGAAATGGCTATCTCTTCTCCACTGCTGGAAGATATCGATCTGTCTGGTGCGCGCGGCGTGCTGGTCAACATTACCGCTGGCTTTGACCTGCGTCTGGATGAGTTCGAAACCGTGGGTAACACTATCCGTGCGTTCGCCTCTGACAACGCGACCGTGGTAATCGGTACTTCCCTTGACCCTGAAATGAACGACGAGCTGCGTGTTACCGTTGTTGCGACCGGTATCGGTATGGACAAGCGTCCTGAGATCACCTTAGTGACCAACAAGCAGACTCAGCAACCGGTAATGGATCGTTACCAGCAGCACGGTATGTCTCCTCTGACTCAGGAGCAGAAACCGGCCGCGAAAGTGGTGAACGACCCAACGCCGCAAACGGCGAAAGAGCCAGATTATCTGGATATCCCGGCGTTCCTGCGTAAGCAAGCTGACTAAGAATTGGCTGGAATTAGGGGATTTGCGCTCTTTGTGCTAAACTGGCCCACCGTTAGTGATATACACTCTCGGTTGGATAGTTAATTTGGCGAGATTATACGATGATCAAACAAAGGACACTTAAACGTATCGTTCAGGCGACTGGTGTCGGTTTACATACCGGCAAGAAAGTCACGCTGACGTTACGCCCTGCGCCGGCCAATACCGGGGTCATCTATCGTCGCACCGACTTGAATCCACCGGTAGATTTTCCGGCCGATGCCAAATCTGTGCGTGATACTATGCTCTGTACTTGTCTGGTGAACGAGCATGACGTGCGGATTTCTACCGTAGAGCACCTGAACGCCGCCCTGGCGGGTCTGGGTATCGACAACATTATTGTTGAAGTCGATGCGCCAGAAATCCCGATTATGGATGGCAGTGCTGCACCGTTCGTCTATCTGTTGCTGGATGCCGGCATCGAAGAACTGAACTGCGCGAAGAAATTTGTACGCATCAAAGAGACCGTTCGCGTCGAAGATGGCGACAAGTGGGCTGAATTCAAACCGTACAATGGTTTCTCGTTGGACTTTACCATCGACTTTAACCATCCGGCGATTGACTCCAGCACCCAGCGCTATGCGATGAACTTCTCTGCCGATGCGTTTATGCGCCAGATCAGCCGAGCCCGTACATTTGGCTTCATGCGTGATATCGAATATCTGCAGTCCCGCGGCCTGTGCCTGGGCGGCAGCTTCGATTGTGCCATCGTTGTTGACGATTATCGCGTACTGAACGAAGACGGCCTGCGTTTCGAAGATGAATTCGTTCGTCACAAAATGCTGGATGCTATCGGCGACCTGTTCATGTGTGGTCACAACATCATTGGTGCATTTACCGCGTTCAAATCCGGTCATGCGCTGAACAACAAACTGTTGCAGGCCGTCCTGGCAAAACAGGAAGCCTGGGAATATGTGACCTTCGAAGACGAAGCTGAACTGCCGCTGGCTTTCAAAGCACCAAGCATGGTTCTGGCGTAACGGTTCAAACCGTTTCGTAAAAAAATCGACTGGTTAACCTGGTACTCTCTCCGACCAGGAAGACCAGTCGTTTTTATTTTTACCCTTCTTCGTTTACCCCTGCGGTATCTCTCGTTTGCCTTACTCAGAAAATATGTGCGTTAGCTGCATTCTTGACCGTTTTTCTCCGCGGCGGCACCTCATTCCTGCTGATGTATATTGGCTTTAGTGGTACTATCTGGGCGCTAAAATGAATAACTGAACTCAGCCTCTGCAAGGCTGGCTTATTGGGTGGAGCAGGTGAGCGGAATACTGACGCGCTGGCGACAATTGGGCAGACGTTACTTCTGGCCGCATCTCTTATTAGGGATGGTCGCGGCGAGTTTCGGCTTGCCTGCGCTCAGCAACAGTGCCGAAGCGGCGACGCCCGCAAAAACCTCCACCACTAAACACGATCTCAGCACGCGGGTTAACTTCACTAACCTCGCGTGGCTTGAAGCCAGTCGCCGCCCAAACTTCACCGTCGATTACTGGCACCAGCACGCTATCCGCACCGTTATCCGCCATCTGTCCTTTGCGATGGCACCGCAGGCCATGCCTGTTGCGGAAGAGGCGCTGCCGGTGCAGGCTCAGCATCTTGCCCTGCTGGACACGCTCAACGCGCTGCTCACGCAGGACAGCCAGCCGCCGGTCATGGTTCTTCAGACAACGCAGCGTGCGTTTGTTTCACCAGCTTCATTCTCTGTTTCAACCTGGATTAGCCAGGCTCACGGCATTCGCGCCGGGCCGCAACGCCTCAGCTAAATTAACTTTTTCAATACCTTAATTTATCTGCCCACAATGGGGCGTTTGAGAATTTATTATGCTAATCAAATTGTTAACTAAAGTTTTTGGTAGTCGTAACGATCGTACCCTGCGCCGTATGCGCAAAGCTGTTGCCGTCATCAACGGTATGGAACCGGCGATGGAGAAGCTCTCTGATGACGAGCTGAAAGCGAAAACGGCGGAATTCCGTGCGCGTCTGGAAAAAGGTGAAACCTTAGAAAGTCTGATCCCGGAAGCGTTTGCTGTCGTGCGCGAAGCGAGTAAGCGCGTATTCGGCATGCGTCACTTCGACGTTCAGCTGCTGGGTGGTATGGTGCTCAACGAGCGCTGCATCGCGGAAATGCGTACCGGTGAAGGTAAAACCCTGACCGCAACGCTGCCGGCTTACCTGAACGCGCTGACCGGTAAAGGCGTTCACGTGGTTACCGTCAACGACTATCTGGCGCAGCGTGACGCCGAAAACAACCGTCCACTGTTCGAATTCCTCGGTATGACCGTCGGCATCAACATGTCCGGCCTGCCTGCGCCAGCCAAGCGCGAAGCGTATAACGCGGACATCACCTACGGCACCAACAACGAATACGGCTTCGACTACCTGCGTGACAACATGGCGTTCAGCCCGGAAGAGCGCGTACAGCGTAAGCTGCACTATGCGCTGGTGGATGAGGTTGACTCCATTCTGATCGATGAAGCGCGTACTCCGCTGATCATCTCCGGCCCGGCTGAAGACAGCTCAGAGATGTACCGTAAAGTCGACAAAATCATTCCACACCTGCTGCGTCAGGAGAAAGAGGACTCGGATACCTTCCAGGGTGAAGGTCACTTCTCCGTAGATGAAAAAGCGCGCCAGGTGAACCTGACCGAACGTGGTCTGGTGAAAATTGAAGAGCTGCTGGTAGCTGAAGGCATCATGGAGGAGGGCGAGTCCCTGTACTCTCCGAGCAACATTATGCTGATGCACCACGTGACCGCTGCACTGCGCGCCCACGCGCTGTTCACCCGCGACGTCGATTACATCGTTAAAGACGGCGAAGTGATCATTGTCGATGAACACACCGGCCGTACCATGCAGGGACGTCGCTGGTCTGACGGTCTGCATCAGGCTGTGGAAGCCAAAGAAGGTGTGGATATTCAGAATGAAAACCAGACGCTGGCGTCTATCACCTTCCAGAACTACTTCCGTCTGTACGAGAAGCTGGCGGGGATGACCGGTACTGCTGATACCGAAGCGTTTGAATTCAGCTCCATCTACAAGCTGGATACCGTGGTCGTTCCAACCAACCGTCCAATGATCCGTAAGGATATGCCGGACCTGGTGTACATGACCGAAGCGGAAAAAATTCAGGCGATCATCGAAGATATTCGCGACCGCACTGCCAACGGCCAGCCGGTTCTGGTGGGGACCATCTCAATCGAGAAATCTGAAGTGGTTTCTCACGAGCTGACTAAAGCGGGTATCAAACACAACGTTCTGAACGCCAAATTCCACGCCAAAGAAGCGGACATTGTTGCGCAGGCGGGTTATCCGGCTGCCGTAACCATCGCCACCAACATGGCGGGTCGTGGTACCGATATTATGCTGGGCGGTAGCTGGCAGGCTGAAGTGGCGGAGCTGGAAAACCCAACGCCAGAACAGATTGCGCAGATCAAAGCTGACTGGCAGGTTCGTCATGACGCCGTCCTGGCTTCCGGCGGTCTGCACATCATCGGTACAGAGCGTCACGAGTCTCGTCGTATCGATAACCAGCTGCGTGGCCGTGCGGGTCGTCAGGGTGATGCCGGTTCATCCCGCTTCTACCTGTCTATGGAAGATGCGCTGATGCGTATTTTCGCCTCCGACCGCGTGTCCGGCATGATGCGTAAGCTGGGGATGAAACCTGGCGAAGCCATCGAGCACCCTTGGGTGACTAAAGCGATCGCTAACGCACAGCGTAAAGTGGAAAGCCGCAACTTTGATATTCGTAAGCAGCTGCTGGAATATGATGATGTGGCTAACGATCAGCGTCGTGCAATCTATACTCAGCGTAACGAACTGCTGGACGTGTCCGACGTGAGCGAAACCATCAACAGCATTCGTGAAGATGTGTTTAAAGCCACCATCGACGCGCATATTCCACCGCAGTCTCTGGAAGAGATGTGGGATATCGAAGGCCTGCAGGAACGTCTGAAAAATGACTTTGACCTCGATCTGCCAATCAAAGAGTGGCTGGATAAAGAGCCTGAGCTGCACGAAGAGACCCTGCGCGAACGTATCTTTGAAACCGCGCTGGACGTCTACAAGCGTAAGGAAGAGGTTGTTGGCGCTGAAATGATGCGTCATTTCGAAAAAGGCGTAATGCTGCAGACGCTCGACTCCCTGTGGAAAGAGCACCTGGCGGCGATGGACTACCTGCGTCAGGGTATTCACCTGCGTGGCTATGCGCAGAAAGATCCGAAGCAGGAATACAAGCGTGAATCCTTCTCCATGTTTGCCTCGATGCTGGAATCACTGAAGTATGAAGTGATCAGCACCCTGAGCAAGGTTCAGGTGCGTATGCCGGAAGAAGTGGAAGCGATGGAGCAGCAGCGTCGTGAAGAAGCCGAGCGTCTGGCACAGATGCAACAGCTGAGTCATCAGACCGACGACAGCGAAGCCGCAGCGGCGATCGCCGCGCAGACCGGCGATCGTAAAGTGGGTCGTAACGATCCTTGCCCGTGTGGTTCCGGTAAAAAGTACAAGGCGTGCCACGGCCGCCTGAGCTAAGTTCATAAAAAAACAAAAAGGCGCAGATATCTGCGCCTTTTTTATGGAAGTGACAATATGAAAATACTGCAAATTGCCGTCGGGATTATTCGCAACCCGCAAAACCAAATCTTCATCACCCAGCGCGCTGCCGACGCCCATATGGCAAACAAGTGGGAGTTTCCAGGCGGTAAAATCGAGTCAGGTGAAACGCCGGAAGAGGCGCTGGTTCGGGAGCTTCAGGAAGAGGTGGGGATCACCCCGCTTGGCGCAACGCTGTTTGATAAGCTTGAGTACCAGTTTCCGGACAGGCACATTACGCTGTGGTTCTGGCTGGTGGAAAACTGGGAGGGAGAACCCTGGGGAAAAGAGGGACAGCCGGGTAACTGGGTGGAACTTCAGGCAAGTGATGCCGAAAAATTCCCGCCAGCTAATGAGCCCGTGATCCTGCGGTTAGTCGCACAACCGTAGGCCTGCTGAGCGAAGCGCCAGCAGGCTTTACAGATTACTGCTGGGTTTCACTCCAGTCATCGCTGTCCGAGAGATCGCCTTCGCTAGGTATGCGTTTCTCTTCCGCCGCCCATTCGCCCAGGTCAATGAGCTGGCAGCGCTTGCAGCAGAATGGGCGGAACGGACTGACTTCGCCCCAGACAACGGTTTTGCCACAGGTTGGGCAGCTTACGGTGGTGACATCAGACATCGGCACTCCTTAACAACAGGCCAGTTCAAAATCGAGACGTTCCGGCACGGTGCCATTTTCACTGTCCAGCGGCATAAAGCGAATCGCAAAGCGGCTCTTATGCCCGGAAATCTGTGGGTAAAGCTGTTCGCCGAGAGACAGATTGAGACGCAGAAGATCGGCATCATCACCGTTATCCTGGAAGAAACCATTCAGGCTGGTTTGCTTGCGGAACGGCGCAGAGTTACGGATCAGATCGAGGATCAACGACAGCGTCTGGTGCATTGGCTCCAGGCTTGCCAGCCAGCTGTTCACCTGTGCGTCACGCTGCGCCTGTGGCATATGTAGCCACATATGCAGCGTCGGCAGGTCGAAGCTACAGCAGCCGCCAGGGATGCTCAGACGCTGGCGCACCAGGCCAATCAGGCGGTCTTCACGCAAAAACTGCCCGACGCGCGGCGCGGCCATCAGGACGGCACTGCTGCTTTTCAACTGCTGGCGGAGCGCATCGATACGGCTCTGATCTACGCCGGGGACCTCCGTCCATGCCTGCAATTTACGCTGCTGGCGCTCCAGCTCTTTGAGTAATTCTGTGCGGACATCGCCGCGTTCAATCACATCCAGCAGATCGCCTACGTTGCGGAAGAAGTGCAGCGCGGTGGCATGATCGTTAACAGGCAGATGTTGTGAAAGTTGTTGAATAAGGAATTCGATGCGCAGCCAGGTGCGCATTTTTTCGTTGAGCGGATGCTCAAAAAGGATGTGTGTCGACATTATGGTTTTTCCTGTGCAACGGCCTGCGCGGCGAACGTCAGATACTGCGCGTGCAGACGGGCAACATCCGATGCAATGGCATCTGGTGCGCCGTTATTATCAATAACATCATCCGCCACGGCAAGGCGCTGAGCGCGCGTAGCCTGAGCGGCAAGAATTTGTTCAGCATGCTCCCGCGAGACGCGATCGCGCGTCATGGTTCTCTGGATTTGCGTTTCGGGTGCGACATCAATCACCAGCACACGATCGGCTTTCTTCTGCAGCTGATTTTCAACCAGTAGCGGAACCACCCACAGGACATAGGGCGAGCGGGCTGCGGCTATCTGACGTTGAGTTTCCTGGTGGATGATGGGGTGGAGCAGGGCATTAAGCCAGTCTTTTTCCGCAGAATCAGAAAAAATACATTCGCGAAGCTGACGGCGATTCAGTGTGCCATCGGCACTGATGACTGCCTGACCAAAATGTTCTGCGATGGCCTTTAGCGCGGGTGTATTGGGCTCTACCACCTGGCGGGCAATGATATCGGCATCAATAATCGTGATACCCAAACGAGAGAACGCGTCCGCAACGGTACTTTTGCCACTACCGATGCCGCCGGTTAATGCGACGATATACCCCATTAATTCAAATCCTGGGAATTATTCATTATTAAAATCAATTAATTAAAACGCTTAGGTGCGCCGGCAACTGTTTGGCCCTATTTACCTGCTTTTTACCAGGTAAATTTATAGGATTGTAGCGTAAAAAAAGAGAATTTCGCAGTCTTGCGGAGCAGGTATTAGTGCGTATGATAACGTCACTGGAGTTGTGCTTTTAACATATTTGCCTCTAACCCCAGGAATCCGCACATGCGTATCGAAGAAGATCTGAAGTTAGGTTTCAAAGACGTTCTTATCCGCCCTAAACGCTCTACACTGAAAAGTCGCTCAGACGTTGAACTCGAACGTCAATTCACCTTTAAGCATTCCGGTCAGACCTGGTCTGGCGTGCCGATCATCGCTGCCAACATGGATACTGTGGGAACCTTTGAGATGGCAACCGCCCTGGCACAGTTCGACATTCTCACCGCCGTGCACAAACATTACAGCCCTGAAGAGTGGAATGCGTTTGTTGCGTCCGCGCCTGCTGACGTGGTCAAGCATGTGATGGTTTCTACCGGGACTTCCGATGCGGATTTCGAGAAGACCAAACAGATCCTGAACGCTAACCCGGCGCTCAACTTCGTTTGTATTGACGTGGCGAACGGTTACTCCGAGCACTTCGTGCAGTTCGTCAGCAAGGCGCGTGAAGCCTGGCCGACGAAAACCATCATCGCGGGTAACGTGGTGACCGGTGAAATGTGTGAAGAGCTGATCCTTTCCGGTGCAGATATCGTGAAAGTGGGTATTGGCCCGGGTTCCGTGTGCACGACCCGCGTCAAAACCGGCGTCGGTTATCCGCAGCTCTCTGCAGTCATTGAATGCGCCGACGCGGCGCACGGTCTGGGCGGCCAGATCATCAGCGATGGCGGCTGCACCATGCCGGGTGATGTTGCGAAAGCCTTCGGCGGCGGCGCAGACTTCGTAATGCTCGGCGGTATGCTGGCAGGCCACGAAGAGAGCGGTGGTACCGTTGTGGAAGAAAATGGCGAGAAATTCATGCTGTTCTACGGCATGAGCTCGGAATCCGCGATGACCCGTCACGTCGGTGGCGTGGCAAAATACCGTGCGGCAGAAGGTAAAACCGTGAAGCTGCCTCTGCGCGGCCCGGTTGAATACACCGCGCGCGATATCCTCGGCGGCCTGCGCTCGGCCTGCACCTACGTTGGGGCATCCCGCCTGAAAGAGCTGACGAAACGTACGACGTTTATTCGCGTTCAGGAACAGGAAAACCGCGTATTCAATAGCCTGTAATGGCTTCTGCTGGCGCATGCCCGTGCGCCAGCACTGTTCAGCCCTAACCCGCGCTCATCGCATCTCCCAGATGGAAAATCGGTAGGTACATTGCCACCACCAGCGTGCCAATGATGACCCCTGTCACAATCAGAAGCACTGGCTCGAGAAGTGCCGCCAGATTATCTGCCCGCTGAAAGGTCTGTTCCGTGTGGTGCCGGGCGAGATTTGCCAGCATGATGTCCAGTGCACCTGACATTTCGCCGGTTCGTAAAAGCTGAATACACAGCGGGGTAAAGATGGCCGCTTTCTGAAAGGATGACCAGACGGGGAGACCTTTTTCAATGTCCTCCCGAACGCTGTGGAGTATCCCCCGCCAGTAACAACTTTCAACGGTCTCCTCTGCGCTCTCCAGTCCCTGTAAAAAGGGGATACCTGCCTGCTGCGTGAGTGACAGCACGGTAAAGATGTGTCCCAGTTTTTGGCCTTTTGCCAGCGCGCCCATCACGGGCGTATGGATCAGCATGCGCTGCCAGCGAGGGTTCTGCCTCAGAGCCCAGGCGGCGGCTAAGGGCGCTAATAACGCTGCGAACAACGCGAGGGCATAGGACTGGATAAATGCGGCCATCCCCATGGCCATTTGTGTCAGCATCGGGAGCGGCGTGTTAAACGTTTTGTAGATCGCGGCAAATTCGGGCAAGACCAGAATGACCATCGCCAGCACCACGAGCACGGCCAGCGTCAGGACGATCGCCGGATAGCGCAGGGCCTTTTTCACCTTCTCTCTGAGCTGCTGCTGCGCTTTTTGCTGCTGCGCGAGCTGGCGGCAGCACTCCTCCAGTTTCCCTGTGAGCTCACCGGTTTTGACCATAGAGACATGCAGTGGGCTAAACACCGCTGGCCACTTTTTTAGCGACTCAGAAAAGGGGGAACCCTCACTGAGCTCATCGGCAATGCTTTGCAGCAGCGCCTGCCACGGTTTTAACGGATGTTGCTCTGCCAGCATCTGCAGGCTGTGGGACAACGTCAGCCCCGCCTGCAGAAGCGTCGCGAGCTGGCGAAACATCTCGTAGCAGTGATGCGGCCGCCAGCGGTGCCGCTGAGCGCATCGGGTCAGCGCCAGAGGATGGAGATCGCTACGCATCAGCCTGGTGAAGGCGGCATTGCGGTCTGTGGCCCAGAGTGTCCCGCTTCGGGGCTCACCTTCTTTGGTGAGTGCTCGCCAGCGCCAGAGCTGATTAGCAGCCATCCGGCATTCCCAGCACGCGCACCAGCTCTTCGATCGTGGTCAGCCCTTTTTCGACGGCCATGCAGCCGTGCTCAAAAAGAGAAATCATTCCCGCCTGCCGGGCACTCGCCTCTATCACTTCGATTCCCGCCCCGCTGGCAATGGCCTGGCGCAGGGTATTGTCGATCGCCAGTACTTCAAAAATGGCCACGCGGCCATAAAAACCGTGATAACAGCGATCGCAGCCGGTGGGCTGCCAGCGTGGAAGCGGTCTTGACCATACGGCGCGTGGTAATTCAGCATGCTCGCTGGCTTCCCGGCGACAGTGCGGGCACAAACGCCGGACCAGCCTCTGGGCAATCACCATCGAAAGCGCGGAAGATATCATCCAGCGCGCGACGCCCATCTGCTCCAGGCGAATCAGGGTTTCCGTCGTCGAGTTGGTGTGCAGCGTTGACAGCACCAGATGACCGGTCTGGGCGGCATTAATGGCAATTTCTGCCGTTTCACCGTCACGGATTTCGCCGACCATAATGATGTCTGGATCCTGACGCAGCAGCGCCCTCAGCACGCTCTGGAATGTTAAACCCGCCCGGGGATTAATCTGCGTCTGGTTTAATCCCGCAAGGGGGATCTCAATCGGATCCTCCACGCTACAGATGTTGACGTCAGGGGTATTACGCGCCTGCAGCGCGCTGTACAGCGTCACGGTTTTGCCGCTGCCGGTGGGGCCGGTGACCAGAATGAGCCCCTGCGGCTGGTGGAGAACCTCATTGAAACAGGCCAGTTGTTCTGCGCTCATGCCAAGCACTTTCGGCTCAAGAGCCTGTTGAACCTGATGCAGGAGACGCAGCACAATTTTCTCACCACCGCTGCAGGGAAGCGTCGCGATCCGAAACGAGACCGGCTCGTTTGCCAGCTCAATCGTAAACTGACCGTCCTGAGGTAAACGACGTTCTGCAATATCAAGATTACCCAGCACCTTTAAACGTGCGCTGAACAGGCTGGCCAGCGAGGCGGAAAGCGGAGGCTGGGGGCAAAGAACCCCGTCGATGCGTAAACGAATCTGGCATGCATGCTCCATCGGTTCGATATGAATGTCGGAGGCGCGCTGGTTGATTGCCTGCTGCAGCGTGTGGTTGAGGATATCCACCGTCGAGTGTGTTTGCGAAACGACGGGCAGATGCGATTGTGACGTTAGCTGCCGGTGTTTTTCCATGCGCTCAGCGCTCCAGCACTCAATATCAATCCGTTTCTGGGTCGCGAAGCGCAGCGCCTCCATGAGTTCAGCCGCGGGGCTGCCCACGACGGCGATGCTGACCATGTCACTGTCGCTGGTGAGCAACAGTGCGTGATGGCGCTGACAAAGCGCCACGAGTTGATCGGTATTCATTATCCGCTCCTCAGTTATTGTCGAAGCGGAAAACGTCTTCGCAGGCCTGTTTCAGGGCGCTGTCAGCACTGATGTTGCAGTCGCGCGTCCAGCCCGTCATACCGTTGCCGTAGCTCCACCGTGGCGTCATGGTTACCGTCAGCCCGTTAAGACTCTCCTGTCCTGTTAAGGTCACGGTCCCTTTCGCCACGCTCATTCCTGAAACGTAGCGTGTCGTGGTGGGGGAAGGGATACCGTTACTGCCAGCGTCGCAGCTCTCCACGCCACCGTGATCCAGCGCGCAAAGCTCAATGGCCGTGCGGTAGGGAACGAAAGTTTGCAGCATATCGGTCAGCGCCGCCTTGCGCAGGTAGTTCTGATAGGCGGGAACGCCGATGGCGCTCAGAATCGCAATGATGCCAATGACCACCATCAGCTCAATGAGTGTGAAGCCTTGTTGTCTGTCCATATCTGCTCCTTATGCAAAGTGGCGCTACTTTGTCAGCGAGAAAGAGCAGAAACGAGAGGCAAAAAAGGGAACGGGAAGGAGGCTTCAGAGAATTTATTCAGTGTTGCAGGGAAGAACAGCGGATCTGGGAGCGGGGCTGAAATTCCCCTCTCCGGGTGGAGAGGGGAGAATGCGTTATTTGAAGCGCATTGAGAGGTCGAGGGCGCGAACGTGTTTGGTCAACGCGCCGACGGAGATGTAATCCACGCCGGTTTCGGCGAATTCACGGATCGTTTCGAAAGTGACGTTCCCGGACACTTCAAGCTGGGCCCGGCCGTTAGTCAGTTTTACCGCCTCGCGCATCTGCTCTGTTTCGAAGTTATCGAGCATGATGATATCGGCCCCGGCCTTAATCGCCTGCTCCAGCTCTTCCAGACTTTCGACTTCTACCTCGACAGGCACATCCGGGTGCAGCCAGAAGGCTTTCTCCACCGCCTGACGCACGGAGCCAGAGGCAATAATGTGGTTCTCTTTAATCAGGAAGGCGTCGGATAAGCCCAGGCGATGGTTTGCGCCGCCGCCGCAGAGCACCGCATACTTCAGCGCGGTGCGCAGGCCCGGCAGCGTTTTGCGGGTATCCAGCAGCTGGGTGCGGGTACCGGCCAGCAGGTCAACGTAGCGACGCACTTCGCTGGCCACGCCAGAGAGCGTTTGTACAAAATTGAGCGCGGTACGTTCGCCGGTCAGCAAGACGCGGGAAGGACCGTTCAGTTCGAACAGCGGCTGGTTTGCCGTAATTGCCTCGCCGTCTTCAACGTGCCAGATAATCTGCACATCATCACCCGCCAGCTGGGTAAAGACCTCTTCAACCCAACGCTTGCCGCAAAAAACGCCCTCTTCACGGGTGATAATGACCGCGTGCGAGCGCGTCTCTTTTGGCAACAATTGTGCGGTAATATCCTTATCAGCGTTAACGTCACCGCCCAGATCTTCTTTCAAAGCATGGGAGACGCTTGCCGGAATATCCATATTAATACGTTCCAGAAGCGCTTCACGTCGGTGGTCGGGGTTGTAGCGGCGAGGCGGCATGATAAAACTCCAAATTGGTAACGAATCATAATATTGAAACATGCTACTCTGAACCGAGTCATTGCACCATACAGAAGGAGTTCCAGCATGTTGTTAGAAAACGGATGGCTGGTGGATGCGCGGCACGTGCCCTCGCCGCACCACGATTGCCGCCCGGAGGATGAAAAGCCCACACTGCTGGTGGTTCATAATATTAGTCTCCCGCCGGGTGAATTTGGCGGCCCGTGGATCGATGCGTTATTCACGGGAACGATTGATCCCGATGCTCATCCCTTCTTTGCTGAAATTGCACATCTGCGCGTATCGGCTCACTGCCTGATTCGTCGCGATGGTGAAGTGGTTCAGTATGTTCCCTTTGATAAGCGCGCCTGGCATGCCGGCGTGTCGATGTATCACGGGCGCGAACGGTGCAACGATTTTTCTATCGGAATCGAACTGGAAGGCACAGATACGACGCCCTACACCGATTCACAGTATCAACAGCTAGCGGCTGTGACCCGCACGCTTATCGGACTCTACCCGGCTATCGCCGAAAATATCACGGGACACAGTGATATAGCCCCGGAGAGAAAAACCGATCCCGGCCAGGCCTTTGACTGGCCCCGGTTTCGCGCCACGCTCACCGCGTCGTCAGAATAAGGAGATACCATGACGTTGTTTACCATGCTGCTGGTTATCATCGCTGAACGCCTGTTTAAGCTCGGCGAGCACTGGCATCTGGATCACCGGTTGGAGGTATTATTCCGCCGTATCAAACATTTTTCCATGCTGCGCACGCTGCTGATGATGGCAGGGGTGATGGTCATTACGTTCCTGCTCCTGCGTTCGCTGTACGGACTCTTTTTCAACGTGCCGCTGCTGGTGGTGTGGATCCTGCTCGGCGTGCTGTGCATTGGCGCAGGCAAGGTGCGTTTACACTATCACGCATACCTGAAAGCCGCCTCCCGTGACGATGCCCATGCGCGCGGTGCCATGGCGAGCGAGCTGACGATGATCCACGGCGTGCCGCCGGACTGCGACGAGCGCGAATTCCTGCGCGAGCTGCAAAACGCGCTGCTGTGGATTAACTTCCGTTACTACCTTGCGCCGCTGTTCTGGTTTGTAGTGGGTGGTCCGCTGGGGCCGGTACTGCTGATGGGATATGCGTTCCTGCGCGCCTGGCAGACCTGGCTTGCCCGTTATCTGACGCCGCATGAACGCCTGCAGTCCGGTATTGACGCCATCCTGCACGTGATCGACTGGCTCCCGGTGCGTCTGGTCGGCGTGGTGTACGCGTTAATTGGTCACGGTGAAAAAGCGCTGCCAGCATGGTTCGCTTCTCTTGCCGATCGCCATACGTCGCAGTACCAGGTGCTAACGCGTCTGGCGCAGTTCTCGCTGGCGCGTGAGCCGCATACCGACAAGATTGAAACGCCGAAAGCCGCTGTCTCCATGGCGAAGAAAACGTCGTTTGTGGTGGTGGTTATCGTGGCGCTGCTGACTATCTACGGCACGCTGGTGTAGGCCAGCGCGCCGCAAAGGCTAAAGCGTATCCGCGGGCGGGATGCCGAAATCAGGCATCCCGCTTTCATTCCAGCGGACAAGCTTCAGTCGGGTATGGCGATTCGGATCGTACAGCGGGTCGCCCTCAATTTCGGTGTAATTCCGCGCGTGATACACCAGCACATCTTCCCCTTCCGGCGTTTGCGTAAAACTGTTGTGGCCCGGGCCGTACTGACGATTTTCGTAGCTGGTAACGAACACCGGATGGGGGGATTTGTGCCAGTTTGCCGGGTTTTGCGGATCGGCATTCAGGTCTATCCACAGTAGACCCATGCAGTAGTTCTCGTCGGTAGCGCTGGCGGAATAGCTGATAAACAGCTTATCGCCGTGAACCAGTACCGCCGGGCCTTCGTTAACCCAAAATCCGCGACGCTCCCAGTCATACTCCGGCTTGCTGAGCATCACCGGCTCGCCTTTCAGCGTCCACGGGGTCTCCATTTCACACAGATAAAGATTGGAGTTACCGGTGATGTCCGGCGCTTTTTGCGCCCACAGATACCAGCGTTTCCCCTGATGAACAAAGGTGGTGGCGTCCAGAGCGAAGGTATCGAAAGGCGTTTTGATTTGCCCTTTCTCCACCCACGTGCCGGTGAGCGGATCGCCGTCGGCACATTCAATGGCGAACATACGGTGCTGGAACATTCCGAGCGCGTCGAGCGCCTGGGTGTGCGTTGCAGCAAAATAGATGTACCACTTCCCGTCGATGTGGTGCAGTTCCGGCGCCCAGATCAGCTGGCTCATCGGGCCGGTGTTGGGTTTGCGCCAGACCACCACTTCTTCGGCATTACGTAAGCCTTCCAGAGACTCTGCGCGGCGGATCGCCAGCCTGTCGTACTCCGGCACGGAGGCGATAAAATAGTACTGCCCCTCGTGGCGTAAAATGTACGGATCGGCGCGTTGTTCAATAAATGGGTTTGGCCAGGTTTGCATTCGGCTTTCCTTATTTTGTCTCTGCGGCTTTGAGTTCCTGATAATCATTCAGCTCGCGGTAGTTATTGCGACGCTTTTCCAGATCGGACTGGATCTGCTTCATGGTTTCGCGGTCCACTTTCAGCAGGCGCACTACGCCAGCGGTAACTAAGTATCCAATGCCGGGAATGACGGTAAAGAGCAGCACGATCCCATTAATGGCGTCCGCGCTCTGCGCTTTTGCGCCCGCGTCATAGCCGTACCAGGAGAGCAGGAAGCCGACCATTGCCCCGGCAATCGCCAGCCCCAGCTTCAGGAAGAAGATGTTGCCGGAGAAGCTGATCCCGGTGATGCGCTTACCGGTCTTCCACTCGCCGTAGTCGTCCACGTCGGCCATCAGCGACCAGTGCAGCGGAGACGGGATCTGGTGCAGGATGTTCAGCAGGAAGTAGAGCACCACGATGGTGGCGGTGGCTTTCGGGTCGAAGAAATAAAAGGCGGTTGAGAAAATCGCCAGAACGATATTGGTCCAGAAGAAGACCTTGAGCTTACACCAGCGGTCGGTCAGCACTTTTGCCAGCACGCTGCCGAGCATCATGCCGACCACGCCCAGGCTGATAAACAGCGTGGCGAAATGGGTGCTCTGGCCCATCACCCAGGTGACGTAATACATGGTGGCCGCCATGCGGATAAAGCCCGGGCAGACGTTGCACAGGGTCAGGAGCAGAATGCGTACCCACTGGTCGTTCTTCCACACGTCTTTCAGATCGTTTTTCAGCTCGTCGTTGGTCTGTACCGCCGGGCGCACGCGCTCGCGCACGGTGGCGAAGCAGAACAGGAACATGCAGGTTCCAATCAGCGCCAGAACGGTCATCGCCATTTGATAGCCTTTGGCTTTGTTATCCCCGCCAAACCAGTCGGCCATCGGCAGCAGCGTTAATGAGAGCAGCAGCGTGGCGATGCCGACCAGCACGAAGCGATACGACTGGCAGGCCACGCGCTCCTTTGGATCGTTGGTGATCACCCCGCCCAGCGAGCAGTAGGGAATGTTGATGGCCGTATAGGTTAAAGAGAGCAGGAAGTAGGTGACAAACGCATAGATAACTTTGCTGTTATAGCTCCACTCCGGCGTGGTGAACATCAGAATGCTGAACAGCGCGTAGGGGAAAGCGATCCACAGCAGCCATGGACGAAACCGACCATATTTGCTGCGGGTACGGTCAGCAATCGCGCCCATGATCGGGTCCGTTACGGCGTCAATCACGCGCACGGAAAGCAGCAGCACGCCAACCAGCGCAGGGGTGAGGCCAAAAATATCCGTATAAAAATAGTTAACAAACAGCATGATGGCGCCGAAGATGATGTTGCATCCCGCGTCTCCCATCCCATAGCCGATCTTTTCTTTTACTGACAGTGTGTTGTTATCCATCGACAGCTCTCCGGTTTACGGTATGGAGAGAATTATTTGCTGGCAAAGGAATATATGCGTTGCAGTATCAGGGCGGTGATATGGATAAATGCGCTGTGGGCGTGAAAGTGTGAGGGAGGTAACAACGCGCGGCACCCGCAAAAGCAGGCGCCGCGGAGAGAGGCTTAGTGTGCTTTCATGGCATTACGGCTTTTCTGGCTGAAGAGATAGCCCACGCCAAGGATCGCAATCCAGACCGGGATCAGGTAGACGGAAATCGCCATACCCGGGGTGATCAGCATGATCACCAGCACGGCCGCCATGAACACCAGGCACACCCAGTTGCCCAGCGGATAGAGCAGCGCAGGGAAGCGGGTGGTGACGCCCTGCTGCTGCTTGGCGCGGCGGAACTTCATGTGCGCCAGGCTGATCATCGCCCAGTTGATGACCAGGGCAGAGACCACCAGTGCCATCAGCAGGCCAAACGCCGATTCCGGTGCCATATAGTTAATGAGCACGCACAGCGCGGTCACAACCGCCGAAACCAGAATTGTGTTTACCGGCACGCCGCGTTTATCGACGTTGAGCAGCGCTTTAGGCGCGTTGCCCTGCTGGGCCAGGCCGAACAGCATGCGGCTGTTGCAGTATACGCAGCTGTTGTAAACGGAGAGCGCTGCTGTCAGAACAACCACGTTGAGTGCGTTTGCTACAAAGGTATCGCCCAGCTCGTGGAAGATCAGCACAAACGGGCTGGTGTCGGCGGTCACGCGCGTCCACGGCAGCAGGGAGAGCAGCACGGCCAGCGAGCCCACATAGAAGATCAGAATGCGGTAGATAACCTGGTTAGTGGCTTTTGGAATGCTCTGCTCCGGGTTGTCGGCTTCAGCGGCGGTGATGCCCACCAGCTCGAGTCCGCCGAAGGAGAACATGATGATGGCCATCATCATCACCAGGCCCGTCATGCCGTGAGGCAGGAAGCCGCCCTGTTCCCAGAGGTTGCGCACGGTTGCCTGCGGGCCGCCGTTGCCGCTGAACAGCAGCCAGCCGCCGAAGATGATCATCGCCACAACGGCAATGACCTTGATGATAGCGAACCAGAACTCCATCTCACCGAACACTTTTACGTTGGTCAGGTTAATGGCGTTAATAATGACGAAGAAAGCCGCTGCGGAGGCCCAGGTTGGGATCTCGGGATACCAGAACTGAATGTATTTCCCGACGGCGGTAAGCTCGGCCATGGCAACCAGAACGTACAGCACCCAGTAGTTCCAGCCCGAGGCGAAACCGGCAAAGCTGCCCCAGTATTTATAGGCAAAGTGGCTGAAGGAGCCTGCGACCGGCTCTTCAACGACCATTTCACCCAGCTGGCGCATAATCAGAAAGGCAATAAAGCCGGCAATCGCGTAACCCAAAATAATGCCGGGACCGGCTGACTGGATAACGGATGCGCTGCCCAGAAACAGGCCAGTACCAATCGCACCGCCCAGTGCGATGAGCTGTATATGGCGGTTTTTAAGCCCGCGCTTTAGCTGATCGCCGTGCTGTTGAGCTTCCATTTGAAACCTCGTGTGTGGTTGTTATGTTCACGCTGTGCGTGTGTAATTATGAAAATCCATATTCTGTATTTATTTCTTTACGGTTAACGAGACCGAAAAAAGCGGACATGACTTCCGTAAGCGCAAGAATAGTGGTAAGCGCCAGCGAATGCACCTGCTTTATGAAGGGGTGATGACGACTTGAATAAAAAGAAAGCATTTGTAAATCGGCCCGCTCATTCTTCCTAACCCAACCTATAGAATAGAAATGCTCCGTAAGTGGGCGAATTTTCATTATTTGCCTTGTTGAATCGCTTCAGATTGCAAAAACCCTCGTTTCATTATGGTTAAAACTCCCTCTTAAGGAGTAATCAATTCATTTGTGCAAAGTTACATTTCTGAAACGTTATTTCTGTAAGGTTGTTAAAATGTGCAGGGTTTACTGATTTCAATCAAAACCAATATGGACAGAAGGTGAATACTTTGTTACTTTAGCGATACGAAATAGAAATTGGTAAGACCAATTGACTCCGGGCAAAAAGGCGTAAGACAGGGAATATGGCCTACAGCAAAATTCGCCAACCAAAACTATCTGATGTGATTGAGCAGCAGCTGGAGTTTTTAATCCTCGAAGGGACTCTGCGCCCGGGTGAGAAACTTCCGCCAGAACGCGAGCTGGCAAAACAGTTCGACGTTTCACGTCCCTCTCTGCGTGAGGCGATTCAACGTCTCGAAGCAAAGGGCTTGCTGCTTCGTCGCCAGGGCGGCGGAACCTTTGTGCAAAACAGCCTGTGGCAGAGCTTCAGCGATCCGCTGGTAGAACTTCTCTCTGACCACCCAGAATCCCAGTTTGACCTGCTTGAGACCCGTCACGCGCTTGAAGGTATTGCGGCCTATTACGCCGCCCTTCGCAGCACTGATGAAGATCGCGTGCGTATCCGCGAACTGCATCAGGCCATTGAACGGGCACAGCAGTCCGGCGATCTAGACGCCGAGTCCAGCGCCGTCGTCCAGTATCAAATCGCCGTCACCGAAGCGGCCCACAACGTGGTGCTCCTCCATCTGCTACGCTGCATGGAGCCGATGCTGGCCCAGAACGTTCGTCAGAATTTTGAATTGTTGTATGCCCGTCGGGACATGCTCCCACTGGTAAGCAACCATCGCACCCGAGTATTCGAGGCGATAATGGCCGGGGAACCGGAGCAGGCGCGCGAAGCGTCGCACCGACATCTGGCTTTCATTGAGGAAATCTTGCTGGACCGCAGCCGTGAACAATCGCGTCGCGAACGTTCATTACGCCGCATACAGCAACGAAAGGATTAAGCGCCAGGTACTTTTAGAGCGCGGCAACTAAACGCAGAACCTGTCTTATTGTGCTTTTGGTTGTTCAAATAGTTCGGGTTATATCGCGGCGGCAAGCGCGCGAATCCCCGGGAGCATAGCGAACTATGTGACCGGGGTGAGAAAGCGCAGCCAACAAAGAGATAACCCGAAATATTAAGAACAAATAGCACAATGGGACAGGTTCCAGACAAATCAACGTATTAGATAGATAAGGAATACCCCCATGTCAGAACGTCTCCAAAATGACGTGGATCCGATCGAAACTCGCGACTGGCTACAGGCGATCGAATCGGTCATCCGTGAAGAAGGTGTTGAGCGCGCTCAGTATCTGATTGATCAGCTGCTTTCTGAAGCCCGCAAAGGCGGTGTGAAGGTTGCTTCAGGTGCAGGGGCTAGCAACTACGTAAACACGATTGCCGTCGAAGACGAACCGGAATACCCGGGCAATCTGGATCTGGAACGTCGTATCCGTTCTGCAATCCGCTGGAACGCCATCATGACCGTTCTGCGCGCATCCAAGAAAGACCTGGAACTGGGTGGCCACATGGCGTCCTTCCAGTCTTCTGCAACCGTTTACGAAGTGTGCTTCAACCACTTCTTCCGTGCAGCGAACGAGAAAGACGGCGGCGATCTGGTGTACTTCCAGGGCCACATCTCTCCGGGCATCTATGCACGTGCATTCCTGGAAGGTCGTCTGACTGAAGAGCAGATGAACAACTTCCGTCAGGAAGTTCACGGTAAAGGTCTGTCTTCTTACCCGCACCCTAAACTGATGCCTGAATTCTGGCAGTTCCCGACCGTATCTATGGGTCTGGGCCCAATCGGTGCGATCTATCAGGCTAAATTCCTGAAATACCTGGAACACCGTGGTCTGAAAGACACCTCTGAGCAGACCGTTTACGCCTTCCTGGGCGACGGCGAAATGGATGAGCCAGAATCCAAAGGTGCGATCACCATCGCAACCCGTGAGAAGCTGGACAACCTGTGCTTCATCATCAACTGTAACCTGCAGCGTCTGGATGGTCCGGTAACCGGTAACGGCAAGATCATCAACGAACTGGAAGGCATCTTCGCTGGTGCTGGCTGGAACGTGATCAAGGTCATGTGGGGCGGTCGTTGGGATGAGCTGCTGCGTAAAGACACCAGCGGTAAACTGATCCAGCTGATGAACGAAACCGTTGACGGTGACTACCAGACCTTCAAATCCAAAGACGGTGCCTACGTTCGTGAGCACTTCTTCGGCAAATATCCTGAAACCGCAGCACTGGTTGCAGACTGGACTGATGAGCAGATCTGGGCTCTGAACCGCGGTGGTCACGATCCGAAGAAAGTCTACGCTGCACTGAAAAAAGCGCGTGAAACCAAAGGTAAAGCGACTGTAATCCTGGCCCATACCATTAAAGGTTACGGCATGGGTGATACCGCAGAAGGTAAAAACATCGCTCACCAGGTTAAGAAAATGAACATGGACGGCGTGCGTTATATCCGCGACCGTTTCAACGTTCCAGTGACCGATGAGCAGGTAGAAAACCTGTCTTACATCACCTTCCCGGAAGGTTCTGAAGAGCACAAGTACCTGCACGAACGTCGTCAGGCGCTGAAAGGCTACCTGCCAGCTCGTCAGCCTAACTTCACAGAGAAGCTGGAACTGCCAGCGCTGGAAGACTTCTCTCAGCTGCTGGAAGAGCAGAACAAAGAGATCTCTACCACTATCGCTTTCGTTCGTGCCCTGAACGTGATGCTGAAGAACAAGTCGATCAAAGATCGTCTGGTTCCAATCATCGCCGACGAAGCGCGTACTTTCGGTATGGAAGGTCTGTTCCGTCAGATCGGTATCTACAGCCCGAACGGCCAGCAGTACACCCCGCAGGACCGTGAGCAGGTTGCATACTACAAAGAAGACGAGAAAGGTCAGATCCTGCAGGAAGGTATCAACGAGCTGGGCGCAGGCGCATCCTGGCTGGCTGCTGCGACCTCTTACAGCACCAACAACCTGCCGATGATCCCGTTCTACATTTACTACTCCATGTTCGGGTTCCAGCGTATCGGTGACCTGTGCTGGCAGGCAGGCGACCAGCAGGCTCGCGGCTTCCTGGTAGGCGGTACCTCCGGTCGTACGACTCTGAACGGTGAAGGTCTGCAGCACGAAGATGGCCACAGCCACATTCAGTCTCTGACTATCCCTAACTGTATCTCTTACGATCCGTCTTACGCATACGAAGTGGCAGTCATCATGCATGACGGTCTGCAGCGCATGTACGGTGAAGCGCAAGAGAACATTTACTACTACATCACCACCCTGAACGAAAACTACCACATGCCGGCAATGCCAGCAGGTGCCGAGGAAGGTATCCGTAAAGGTATCTACAAACTCGAAACCATCGAAGGTAGCAAAGGTAAAGTTCAGCTGCTGGGCTCCGGCTCTATCCTGCGTCACGTACGTGAAGCAGCGCAGATTCTGGCGAAAGACTACGGCGTGGGTTCCGACGTGTACTCTGTGACCTCCTTCACCGAACTGGCGCGTGATGGCCAGGATTGTGAGCGCTGGAACATGCTGCACCCACTGGAAACTCCACGCGTTCCGTACATCGCTCAGGTGATGAACGACGCGCCAGCGGTGGCGTCTACTGACTATATGAAACTGTTCGCAGAGCAGGTTCGTACTTACGTTCCAGCTGATGATTATCGCGTTCTGGGTACTGACGGCTTCGGTCGTTCTGACAGCCGCGAAAACCTGCGTCACCACTTCGAAGTTGATGCTTCTTACGTGGTTGTAGCAGCACTGGGCGAACTGGCTAAACGTGGCGAAATCGATAAGAAAGTGGTTGCGGACGCAATCACCAAATTCAACATCGATGCAGAAAAAGTTAACCCGCGTCTGGCGTAAGAGGTAAAAGAATAATGGCTATCGAAATCAATGTACCGGACATCGGGGCTGATGAAGTTGAAATCACCGAGATCCTGGTCAAAGTAGGCGACAAAGTTGAAGCTGAACAGTCGCTGATCACCGTAGAAGGCGACAAAGCCTCTATGGAAGTCCCGTCTCCTCAGGCTGGCATCGTTAAAGAGATCAAAGTCTCTGTTGGCGATAAAACCGAGACTGGCAAACTGATCATGATTTTCGATTCCGCCGACGGTGCAGCAGCTGCTGCACCTGCGCAGGAAGAGAAGAAAGCCGCTCCGGCCGCCGCTGCTCCAGCAGCTGCCGCGAGCGCGAAAGAAGTGAACGTGCCTGACATCGGCGGTGACGAAGTTGAAGTCACTGAAATCCTGGTGAAAGTGGGCGACACCGTTGCGGCTGAGCAGTCACTGATCACCGTAGAAGGCGACAAAGCCTCTATGGAAGTGCCGGCTCCGTTCGCGGGTACCGTTAAAGAGATCAAGATCAACACCGGCGACAAAGTGTCTACCGGCTCCCTGATCATGGTCTTCGAAGTGGCGGGTGCTGCACCTGCTGCAGCGCCTGCGCAGGCCGCTGCTCCGGCTCCGGCTGCTGCACCAGCAGCTGCTGGCGGCGCGAAAGATGTTAACGTACCGGACATCGGCGGTGACGAAGTTGAAGTGACCGAAGTGATGGTGAAAGTGGGCGACAAAGTTGCCGCTGAACAGTCACTGATCACCGTTGAAGGCGACAAAGCTTCTATGGAAGTGCCTGCGCCGTTCGCGGGTACCGTTAAAGAGATCAAGATCAGCACCGGCGACAAAGTGTCTACCGGCTCTCTGATCATGGTCTTCGAAGTGGAAGGCGCTGCGCCTGCCGCAGCTCCGGCAGCCGCGGCTGCTCCAGCACCTGCTGCTGCACCGGCTCAGGCTGCTAAACCCGCCGCTGCCCCTGCTGCTAAAGCAGAAAAATCAGAGTTCGCTGAAAACGACGCTTACGTCCACGCTACCCCGCTGATTCGTCGTCTGGCGCGCGAGTTCGGTGTGAACCTGGCGAAAGTAAAAGGGACCGGCCGTAAGGGTCGTATCCTGCGCGAAGACGTTCAGACCTACGTGAAAGACGCGGTGAAACGCGCCGAAGCTGCACCAGCTGCAGCCGCTGGCGGCGGTATCCCGGGTATGCTGCCATGGCCGAAAGTGGACTTCAGCAAGTTCGGCGAAATCGAAGAAGTGGAGCTGGGCCGCATCCAGAAAATCTCTGGTGCTAACCTGAGCCGTAACTGGGTGATGATCCCGCACGTTACGCACTTCGACAAAACCGATATCACCGATCTGGAAGCGTTCCGTAAACAGCAGAACGCTGAAGCTGAGAAGCGCAAACTGGACGTGAAATTCACCCCAGTGGTCTTCATCATGAAAGCCGTTGCCGCTGCCCTTGAGCAGATGCCACGCTTCAACAGCTCCCTGTCCGAAGACGGCCAGAAGCTGACGCTGAAGAAATACATCAACATCGGTGTTGCGGTTGATACGCCAAATGGTCTGGTTGTTCCGGTCTTCAAAGACGTGAACAAGAAGAGCATCACTGAGCTGTCCCGTGAACTGACCGTGATCTCCAAAAAAGCGCGTGATGGTAAGCTGACTGCCGGCGAAATGCAGGGCGGCTGCTTCACTATCTCCAGCATCGGCGGCCTGGGTACCACCCACTTCGCACCGATTGTTAACGCGCCGGAAGTGGCTATCCTCGGTGTGTCCAAGTCCGCGATGGAGCCGGTGTGGAACGGCAAAGAGTTCGTGCCGCGTCTGATGATGCCAATCTCTCTGTCCTTCGACCACCGCGTGATCGACGGTGCTGATGGTGCGCGCTTCATCACCATCATCAACAACATGCTGAGCGACATTCGCCGCCTGGTGATGTAATCGAAAAGCCGGCCAGTCGGCCGGCTTTTTTCTGATAATCTCATGGTGTTTGTGAGGTTATTGGCGAAAGCGACAATTCGTGAGCCGTTTGTTGTTTCAAAATTGTTAACAATTTTGTAAACTGCGGGCGGATAGAACGACCCGGTGGACGACGGGTATAAATTAAGAGGTCATGATGAGCACAGAAATCAAAACTCAGGTCGTAGTACTTGGGGCAGGCCCGGCAGGTTACTCCGCAGCATTCCGTGCAGCGGATTTAGGTCTGGAAACCGTCATCGTAGAACGTTACAGCACCCTCGGCGGTGTTTGTCTGAACGTCGGCTGTATCCCTTCTAAAGCGCTGCTGCACGTAGCGAAAGTTATCGAAGAAGCCAAAGCGCTGGCTGAACACGGTATCGTCTTCGGCGAGCCGAAAACCGATATCGACAAAATTCGTACCTGGAAAGAGAAAGTTATCACTCAGCTGACCGGCGGTCTGGCGGGTATGGCCAAAGGCCGTAAAGTGAAAGTGGTAAACGGTCTGGGTAAATTCACCGGTGCGAACACCCTGGAAGTGGAAGGCGAAAACGGCAAAACCGTGATCAACTTCGACAACGCGATCATCGCGGCAGGCTCTCGCCCAATCGAACTGCCATTCATTCCGCATGAAGATCCACGCGTGTGGGATTCCACCGATGCGCTGGAGCTGAAAACCGTTCCTAAGCGTCTGCTGGTCATGGGCGGCGGTATCATCGGTCTGGAAATGGGTACCGTGTACCATGCGCTGGGTTCAGAGATCGACGTGGTTGAAATGTTCGACCAGGTTATCCCGGCTGCCGACAAAGACATCGTTAAAGTCTTCACCAAACGCATCAGCAAGAAATTCAACCTGATGCTGGAAACCAAAGTGACTGCCGTTGAAGCGAAAGAAGACGGTATTTACGTTTCCATGGAAGGTAAAAAAGCCCCATCCGAACCACAGCGTTACGACGCCGTGCTGGTGGCTATCGGCCGTGTGCCGAACGGTAAAAACCTCGACGCGGGCAAAGCTGGCGTGGAAGTGGATGACCGTGGCTTTATCCGCGTTGACAAACAGCTGCGTACTAACGTGCCGCACATCTTTGCTATCGGCGATATCGTCGGTCAGCCAATGCTGGCGCACAAAGGTGTTCACGAAGGTCACGTTGCCGCTGAAGTTATCGCCGGCATGAAGCACTACTTCGATCCGAAAGTCATTCCATCTATCGCGTACACCGAGCCAGAAGTGGCATGGGTGGGTCTGACTGAGAAAGAAGCGAAAGAGAAAGGCATCAGCTACGAAACCGCCACCTTCCCGTGGGCTGCTTCTGGCCGTGCTATCGCGTCCGACTGCGCTGACGGTATGACCAAACTGATCTTCGACAAAGAGACTCACCGCGTCATCGGTGGTGCGATTGTCGGTACCAACGGCGGCGAGCTGCTGGGTGAAATCGGTCTGGCTATCGAAATGGGCTGTGACGCTGAAGACATCGCGCTGACCATCCACGCTCACCCGACTCTGCACGAGTCCGTTGGCCTGGCGGCAGAAGTGTTTGAAGGCAGCATCACCGACCTGCCAAACGCGAAAGCGAAGAAGAAATAAGTTTCTTCAGATGAAAAAAAGCGGCCAATGGCCGCTTTTTTTATGCGCTGCGTTCAGGGGGCCACAGGCTGCCAGGTTTTATCAGGGCTATAGGCGGCTAGCGCCCGGGCTTTCTGCTCTGAATCGCTGCCGAGATCGGACTGGTACACCTTGTCGTCCTGGTTTATCACAAAGCTCATGACGCCCGTCTGACCATAGCTGACCGGCCAGGCCACCATCGCGAAACCGTGATTGTCCGGCAGGATGCGGAAGCGATAGCCGTGATAGCCGGTACCTGGCTCTTTTGGGCTAAATGCCGGGCCGAGCGGGCTGGGCGCTTCGCCGGGCGAGGCAGGCCAGTACAAACCGTCTTTTTTGCCTTTCGAGCTGACAATCTTCTGCGCGTATTTCTGGTTCATCGCAAAATAGCTTTGCTGCGCATCAACATAGGCATGCAAGGCTTCAATGGCGGCGAGCTCATTACGCCCGATTTCACGGGTCAGGATCTCTTCAGCCCCTTCTTTGATGTCGAACTGCCAACCTGCAGAGGTTTTGATCACCGGGATGGGAAGCTGCCAGCCGCTGTCTCCGACAACCAGATGCGCCGTATCTCCCTCGACAACCGTGGTATGACGGACGTTCCAGTCGCGCAGGAAGCGATCGACAGCATCCGGATCAACGCCCTCAGGCGGGAGAAAATCGCGCCAGTTCTCTCCAAGCAGGTTGGTCATCGTGCTCTCGTTTTGCTCACTGATGGCTTTGGTCAGCGCATCGGTTGCCCGATCGGGCGTGCTAAAGGACTGCTGCGCCATCACCGGGGCCGAAAGCATGAACAACACCATTCCGCTGAGTAGTTTACGTTTCATGTCGGTTCCCTTAGCGATGTCGAATTTCACGGCGTTCAGCACGTCCACCAGACGCCTGACGCGGCTGCTGCTGGCGCGCAGCGAGCTGTCTGCTTTGCGCACCGCGCTGCTGCTGCGCCTGCCAGTTCGCCGAGCGGCTGTCGTTACCGCTCAGCGCATTGGCCCGCGGCTGGCTGCTTCGCTGCTGGAGCGTGCGTTGCTGCGCGGGCTGCGAAGCCCGCTTCTCTTGTCTCTGCGCGGTGGTCTGGCGATTTTCTCGCTGCTGCGCGGTGCTCCGCTTCGCCGTCTGCGGTTTGGTGTCGTAGCCGCGGTAGTTATTGCGCTGCGAAATCTGCTTCAGCTGTTCACCTGAGGCCTGACGCTGCACGTCTTTCGTTCCGGTGCGCGCCGTTTGGGGGAAGGTTTTACCCGTGGATTTCTCCATCTGGCTTAGCGCGGCCTGACGCTGGCTATCGCGGTTAACCGGTTTTTGCTGCGTTGAACTGAGCCCTGTCGCCGCGTTGGTGGAGTGGAAGCGAGTGTTGAGCTGGTTAGTCGGATAGGGCACGCCTTCCCGATAGGCCGGGTTGTGCTGCCAGGTGCGGTTGGCGTCCGTCAGGCGCTGTCCGCTGATTTTATTGAAGTTCTCAACGTTGATATTGATATTGTTATCGCCGTTGCGGTTATAGCCGCCGTGATTATCCCAGTCGCCATGGTGATGATCCCAGTCATCGTCATCATCCCAGTCGATGTTGCTGAAGATGGCATAGGTTGTGGCGACGCCCAGGCTGAAGCCTAAACCGTTTACGAAGCTGTTGCCAAACTGCTCCCCGGGTGTAGGCGGAAGATAGGTGGGCGGATAGGCGGCGTTTGGCCAGGTCCCGTAAACCGTATTGGGGTTATAGGTCGGGACGTAAACAACCTGCGGGTCGGCAGATTCAATTTTGATTACCGTTGGAGCGGGCGCGGCCGTCGTGGTTGTTGTTGCGTCGGTGGCGCTGGTTTTCGCTGGCTCCGGTTTTGTCACGGTGGTGACCGTCTGCTGGGGCGTGGATTGTAAAGCGCCGGTCTTCTGCGCCAGCGCGCGCAGGCGCTGAACGGAATCCATCACGTCCTTCGGCTGCGCGAGAAACGCATCACCCAGATTTTGTACCCACGGCGGGTTCTCACCCATCAGGGACATAAGCTGAGGAAACGCGACCAGCGATTTTACGCTGGGATCCCAGGGCTGGCTGGCAACGGCCTGAATCGCGACGTCCCCTTTCATTTTAGGGTTGTCTTTGGACCACTGCGCCGCCTGGATCACGTTGGCCGGATAGGTCGACGCCATTAAAATTTGCGACAGCAGAGCATCCGGGTAGAGCGCGATGGGAGCAACCCATTGATCGATTTGCGCGGCAGTGTAGGCTGGCGCGACAACAGGTGCGGGCTGGGCTGCGGCAGGCGCAGGTGCAGCCGGTTGTTGTGCGACGGGGGCCGGCGCGGCGGGCTCCGTGGCGCGGCCTTTGACAAACATGACGCCCGAGGCGGCAAACAGCCCGGCACTGCACAAAAGGACGAGCAGATGTGGCTTAAAGGGCAACTTCATAAAATGACTCCAACGAGACAAGCGCTGTGCCGTGAGGCGTTACGGTTGGCGTGAGTATTATTCACCCGCCTTTTACTGTTTTGACTTTTATTGGGAAGCGTCCGGGACGTCCGGATAAAGAGTGTGAGTATTTATTACACAATTATATCTGATGAAGAAAAAACTGAAGTGTCACGGTGCAGAAGATGCCGCAAAAATATGCCCTGAATCCCCGCTACACCATGCTTAACGATTCAGCAAATTTTTTAATGTTGCTTTTTTGTAAACGGATTAACACTGTGCAGAAATCCTGCTATGCTGCCCGACGCGGTATCGGGCATTTACCCTACAAACTGCTGTCTCACAGGAGCGTGAAGAGAACGCCCGCCGCATATGACAATGAGAGCGAGGAGAACCGTCGTGCTAGAAGAATACCGTAAGCACGTAGCAGAACGTGCCGCCGAGGGAATTGTACCCAAACCTTTAGATGCAACCCAAATGGCCGCGCTCGTCGAGCTGCTGAAGAACCCGCCTAAGGGCGAAGAAGAATTCCTGTTAGATCTGCTGATCAACCGCGTACCGCCTGGCGTAGATGAAGCTGCCTACGTAAAAGCCGGATTCCTTGCTGCTATCGCCAAAGGCGAAGCCACCTCCCCACTGGTTACTCCTGAAAAAGCCATTGAACTGCTCGGCACCATGCAGGGTGGTTACAACATTCATCCGCTGATTGACGCGCTGGATAACGACAAGCTGGCACCGATTGCCGCTAAAGCGCTCTCGTCCACGCTGCTGATGTTCGATAACTTCTACGATGTGGAAGAAAAAGCCAAAGCGGGCAACGTCTATGCGAAGCAGGTGATGCAGTCCTGGGCTGATGCCGAATGGTTCCTGAACCGCCCAGCGCTGGCTGAAAAAATCACCGTTACCGTCTTTAAAGTGACCGGTGAAACCAACACCGATGACCTCTCTCCGGCACCGGACGCGTGGTCTCGCCCGGATATCCCTCTGCACGCCCTGGCGATGCTGAAAAACGCCCGTGAAGGTATTGAGCCGGATCAGCCGGGCAGCGTCGGGCCGATCAAACAGATCGAAGCCCTGCAGAAAAAAGGGTTCCCGCTGGCTTATGTGGGTGACGTTGTGGGTACCGGTTCTTCCCGCAAGTCCGCAACCAACTCCGTGCTGTGGTTCATGGGCGACGACATTCCGCACGTGCCGAACAAGCGCGGCGGCGGCCTGTGCCTCGGCGGCAAAATTGCGCCAATCTTCTTCAACACCATGGAAGATGCGGGCGCCCTGCCGATCGAAGTGGACGTTTCTAACCTGAACATGGGCGACGTGATTGACGTTTACCCGTACAAAGGCGAAGTGCGCAACCACGAGACCAACGAGCTGCTGGCAAGCTTCGAGCTGAAAACCGACGTGCTGATCGACGAAGTGCGCGCCGGTGGCCGTATCCCGCTGATCATTGGTCGTGGTCTGACTACCAAAGCGCGTGAAGCGCTGGGTCTGCCGCACTCTGACGTTTTCCGTCAGGCGAAAGACGTTGCTGAAAGCAACCGCGGTTATTCTCTGGCACAGAAAATGGTGGGGCGCGCGTGCGGCGTAGCCGGTATTCGTCCTGGCGCGTACTGCGAGCCTAAGATGACCTCCGTGGGCTCTCAGGACACCACTGGCCCAATGACCCGTGACGAACTGAAAGACCTGGCGTGCCTGGGCTTCTCTTCTGATCTGGTGATGCAGTCCTTCTGCCACACGGCGGCCTATCCGAAGCCGGTTGACGTGACCACGCACCACACGCTGCCAGACTTCATCATGAACCGCGGCGGCGTTTCCCTGCGTCCGGGTGACGGCGTAATCCACTCCTGGCTGAACCGCATGCTGCTGCCGGATACCGTCGGTACCGGCGGTGACTCCCATACCCGTTTCCCAATCGGTATCTCCTTCCCGGCGGGCTCCGGTCTGGTGGCGTTTGCTGCTGCGACCGGCGTGATGCCGCTGGATATGCCGGAATCGGTGCTGGTGCGCTTCAAAGGTAAAATGCAGCCGGGCATCACCCTGCGCGACCTGGTCCACGCGATCCCGCTGTATGCGATTAAACAGGGTCTGCTGACCGTTGAGAAGAAAGGGAAGAAAAACATCTTCTCTGGCCGCATTCTGGAAATTGAAGGTCTGCCGGATCTGAAAGTGGAGCAGGCGTTCGAGCTGACCGATGCTTCCGCCGAGCGCTCTGCGGCTGGCTGTACCATCAAGCTGAACAAAGAGCCGATTATTGAGTATCTGACCTCCAACATCGTGCTGCTGAAGTGGATGATTGCAGAAGGCTACGGCGACCGTCGTACGCTGGAGCGTCGTATCCAGGGCATGGAAAAATGGCTGGCCGATCCGCAGCTGCTGGAAGCCGATGCTGACGCAGAGTACGCGGCGGTGATCGACATCGATCTGGCGGATATCAAAGAGCCAATCCTGTGTGCGCCGAACGATCCGGACGACGCGCGTCCGCTGTCTGAGGTTCAGGGCGAGAAGATCGACGAAGTGTTCATCGGATCCTGTATGACCAACATCGGTCACTTCCGTGCTGCCGGTAAGCTGCTGGATACCCACAAAGGCCAGCTGCCAACCCGTCTGTGGGTAGCGCCGCCAACCCGTATGGACGCGGCTCAGCTGACCGAAGAGGGCTACTACAGCGTGTTTGGTAAGAGCGGGGCGCGTATCGAAATCCCTGGCTGTTCCCTGTGTATGGGCAACCAGGCGCGCGTAGCCGACGGTGCGACGGTGGTTTCCACCTCTACCCGTAACTTCCCGAACCGTTTAGGTACCGGTGCGAACGTCTTCCTGGCCTCTGCGGAGCTGGCGGCGGTTGCGGCGCTGATTGGCAAACTGCCAACGCCGGAAGAGTACCAGACCTTTGTGGCTCAGGTGGATAAGACCGCGGTGGATACCTATCGCTATCTGAACTTCGACCAGCTCTCTCAGTACACCGAGAAGGCTGACGGGGTGATCTTCCAGACGGCGGTATAAACAGCAAAACCGTCTCCACGAGACGGTTTTTAGTGTTTGCACCCTCTCCCGTGGGAGAGGGACGGGGTGAGGGCATCAGGCCGCAGGGTCTTGCTCTCACCTTTTTATTTTCATTCCTCCCACCTCTCACGCTTTTTTTCTTCCTCGCTGCTGCGATAATTACCTTAATGGCTTTGCAGAGGAAAACACTATGGATTACGAATTTCTGCGCGACATCACCGGAGTGGTGAAAGTGCGTATGTCGATGGGCCACGAAGCCGTTGGACACTGGTTTAACGAAGAGGTGAAAGAAAATCTCGCACTTCTTGATGAAGTTGAACAGGCGGCAAATACGGTGAAAGGCAGTGAACGATCCTGGCAGCGCGCCGGGCATGAATATACGCTGTGGATGGACGGTGAAGAGGTCATGGTGCGTGCCAACCAGCTCGAGTTTTCAGGTGACGAGATGGAAGAGGGGATGAGCTACTACGACGAAGAAAGCCTGTCGATGTGCGGCGTAGAGGATTTCCTTCAGGTGGTAAATGCCTACCGCGACTTTATGAAACAGAAGTAACAGACCGGAGCATCCCTGCTCCGGCTTGCTCTTACACGGCCGGAATATTGCGGCCGTAGTAAATCTCGCGCATCTCTTTCCAGAGCAGGTCAGTAATCGCCTTACGCTCTTCTTCGCTCAAATCTTCCGGCTTCGTGTGGAACATATAGTGCTTAAGGTCAAATTCCTTAAGTAACATCTTGGTATGGAAGATGTTTTCCTGATACACGTTCACGTCCATCATGTCGTACAGCGATTTCATGTCCTCGGACATAAAGTTCTGGATGGAGTTGATCTCATGGTCGATGAAATGCTTCATGCCGTTGATATCGCGGGTAAAACCACGCACGCGATAATCAATGGTGACGATGTCCGATTCCAGCTGGTGGATTAAATAGTTCAGCGCGTTCAGCGGTGAAATCACGCCGCAGGTCGACACTTCAATATCGGCGCGGAACGTGCACAGCCCGCCTTCCGGGTGACTCTCCGGGTAGGTGTGCACGCAGATATGGCTTTTATCCAGGTGGGCCACGACCACTTCCGGCAGCGGGCCCGGATGTTCAGTTTTGTCGATAAGCTTCGGGTCGACCGGCTCTTCGCTGACCAGAATGGTCACGCTGGCGCCCTGAGGTTCATAATCCTGTCGGGCGATGTTCAGGATGTTTGCGCCAATAATGGAACAGGTTTCTGACAGGATCTCGGTCAGACGGTTGGCGTTGTAGAGTTCGTCGATATAGGCGATGTAACCATCGCGTTCTTCCGCTGTTTTGGCATAGCAGATATCGTAAATACAAAAACTCAGGCTTTTCGTCAGGTTGTTAAAGCCATGCAGTTTAAGCTTTTTCAATTAGCTCACCCCCTTAGTGGATAATGCGTCTTGCAGGTACTGCGGCAGCGCAAACGCTGCGGTATGGATAGCCGGATTGTAGTATCGGCACTGAAGACCGGCCTGATGGAAGCGGGCCTGAATAATTTCGGTGGAGAGATGGCGTAATACGTCGTTATCGGTCGCCCAGGCAAAGGTCATGATCCCGCCGTAGTACGTCGGAATGGCCGCCTGATAGAAGCTGACGTCATCGAAATAGGTGCTGAGCTTACGATGGCTGTCGAGCGCTTCATCCTGCTGCAGGAAGCAGACGCCATTTTGTGCGACGAAGATCCCGCCCGGGTTCAGGCAGCGCTTGCAGCCTTCGTAGAAGGAGGAGGTAAACAGCGACGCGCCGGGGCCGATTGGGTCGGTGCAGTCGGAGATAATGACGTCAAAGGTCTGCGAGGTCTGGTTAACAAAGTTAACGCCGTCGTCAATCACCAGGCTAAAGCGCGGATCGTCATAGCTACCGGCATTGTGGTTGGGCAGATACTGGCGGCAGAAAGAGACGACGCCCGCATCGATTTCCACCATGGTGATGGTTTCAATGGAACGATGGCGGGACACTTCACGCAGCATTGCGCCGTCGCCGCCGCCGATAATCAGGACATGCTTCGCGTGACCGTGCGCCAGCAGCGGAACGTGGGTCATCATTTCGTGATAGATAAACTCGTCGCGCTCGGTGGTTTGCACGACGCCGTCCAGCGCCATCACGCGGCCAAAGGCGGCGTTTTCGAAGATGATGAGATCCTGGTGATCGGTTTTCTCATGATAGAGCACGTTATCAACGGCAAAGTACTGACCAAACTGGTCATGCAGTGTTTCATGCCACAACGTGTGGTCGGCCATACGCGGACTCCTCCTTTGTTAACATCCGTTACGCTCACAAAAAATGAGCGAAACATGATAGCTAACTATAACCGTGGTTGCACGGCTATAGGTTCAACAGGGGGCGTCGGGAAGGTTATTTGACGTAGGCGAGCAGGCTGAGTGAGTCGCGAGCCAGCGCTTTGCATTTTTTGGCAGTGGGAATACCAATACCGCTTAGGTCACGGTAGCTGTCTTCGCCGAGCGCCTTCATGTCGAAGCTGTCGTAGTTGCTGAGATCCCACTGGTTTTGCTGGGCAAAAAAGACCAGCGCGCGGCGAATCTGCCCGTTGGGTAAATTCTGGTAGCCACAATCATTTTTCAGGAATACAAAAACCGCCGTTAAATCGGCCATATCTTCCGCTTCATTTTCACTTAGCGCATAGCTGTTCGCACACATTGCCATCAGGCTTCCGAACAAAATTGTCCTGAAAAACGTCTTCATTGCTTCTACCACTTCTTCACGGAAAATTAACGTTAGCATACTTGATGCCGGTGCGACGATCTTTATTATTGCCGCTTGACTTGACCTTCCGGTAAGGGGAGGGTTTATGCTCAAAAGATCGCCTGCTGGAAATAAGGAAATGAACATGCAACGTCGTGATTTTTTAAAATATTCCGCTGTGCTGGGGGCTGCCAGCGCATTACCACTCTGGAGCCGCGCGGTTTTCGCGGCCGACAGGCCTGCCTTACCCATTCCTGACTTACTGACCGCTGACGCCCGCAGCCGTATCCAGCTTGTGGTTCAGGCCGGTAAAACGACGTTCGGCGAGCACAACGCCACGACGTGGGGCTATAACGGCAATTTGCTCGGTCCGGCGCTTCAGCTACGTAAAGGGAAAGCGGTGACGGTGGATATCCACAACACGCTCGCCGAAGAGACGACGCTGCACTGGCACGGGCTGGAAGTGCCGGGCGAGGTGGACGGCGGGCCGCAGGGCATCATCAAAGCGGGCGGTACGCGCAGCGTGACCTTTACGCCCGATCAGCGCGCGGCGACCTGCTGGTTCCATCCGCATCAGCATGGCAAAACGGGCCATCAGGTGGCGATGGGGCTGGCGGGGCTGGTGCTGATTGAAGACGACGAAAGCCGCCTGCTGCGCCTGCCGAAACAGTGGGGCATCGACGATGTACCGGTGATTGTGCAGGACAAGAAATTCAACGCTGACGGGCAAATTGACTATCAGCTGGACGTGATGAGCGCGGCGGTAGGCTGGTTTGGCGACACGTTGCTGACCAACGGCACCATTTACCCTCAGCACGCCGCGCCGAAAGGCTGGCTGCGCCTGCGCCTGCTCAACGGCTGTAACGCGCGCTCGCTCAATTTCGCCGCCAGCGATAAACGCCCGCTGTACGTGGTAGCCAGCGACGGCGGGCTGCTGCCGGAGCCGGTGACGGTGAGCGAGCTGCCGATGCTCATGGGCGAACGCTTTGAGGTGCTGGTGGATATCAGCGACGGCAAGCCGTTTGACCTCGTGACGCTGCCGGTGAGCCAGATGGGGATGGCGGTCGCACCGTTTGATAAGCCGCATCCGGTGCTGCGTATTCAGCCATTGCTGGTGGCCGCATCCGGCACGCTGCCTGATACGTTAACCACTTTGCCAGCCCTCCCGTCGCTGGAGGGGCTTACGCAGCGCAAGCTGCAGCTCTCCATGAACCCGATGCTCGATATGATGGGCATGCAGGCGCTGATGGCGAAATATGGCGATAAGGCGATGGCGGGGATGCAGCACGGCCAGATGATGGGCCACATGAATATGGACCACGGCAAAATGGGCGGCATGGGGAATATGAATCACGGCGACCATGGCTTTGATTTCCACAACGCCAACATGATCAACGGCAAAGCGTTCGACATGAACACGCCGATGTTTGCTGCGACAAAGGGTCAGCTTGAGCGCTGGGTGATTTCAGGCGAAGGGGACATGATGCTGCACCCGTTCCATATCCACGGCACCCAGTTCCGCATTCTCACAGAGAACGGCAAAGCGCCGGATGCGCATCGCGCGGGCTGGAAAGATACGGTGAGAGTGGAGGGCGGCGTCAGCGAGGTGCTGGTGAAGTTTGACCACGAGGCGCCGAAAGAGTTTGCCTATATGGCGCACTGCCACCTGCTGGAGCATGAAGATACGGGGATGATGCTCGGCTTTACCGTATAAAAAAAGCCGGGTGGCGGCTTCACCTTACCCGGCCTGGATTTCGCAGGTGCGGCCTGATGCCCTCACCCTGACCCTCTCCCACAGGGAGAGGGAACAAACACAAAAACGGCAACCGAAGTTGCCGTTTTGCTTTTATTTGCCTTCGTCAGGCAACGCATACGCGACGATATAGTCGCCCATCTTCGTGCCAAACGAACCGTGACCACCCGCTGAGATGACAACGTACTGCTTGCCATTCACTTCATAGGTCATCGGCGTGGCCTGTCCACCCGCCGGCAGACGGCCCTGCCACAGTTTTTCACCGTTGGTCATGTTGTACGCGCGCAGGTAGTTATCTGCGGTTGCCGCGATGAACAGCACGTTACCGGCGGTGGAAATTGGGCCACCCAGCATTGGCATACCCATATTGAACGGCACCGGAACCGGCATCGGGAACGGCATGCTGTCCTGTGGCGTACCAATACGTTTTTTCCATACGATCTGGTTGGTTTTCAGATCCAGACCGGAGATATAACCCCAGGCAGGCTGTTTACACGGCAGACCAAACGGCGACAGGAACGGGTTCAGCGTTACGCCAAACGGTACGCCGTACTGCGGCTGAATGCCGGCTTCGGTACCGCTGCCTTTCGCGTCTTTCGGCTGCTCCATTGGGTTGCCCGGACCGCGTGGGATCAGGCGGGAAACGAACGGCAGCGCCATCGGGTTGGCAATTGCCACCTGACGGTTAGGGTCAACGGAGATCCCGCCCCACTCGAACATCCCCAGGTTACCCGGGAAGACCAGCGTGCCCTGCTCAGACGGCGGCGTGAAGATGCCCTCATAGCGCAGCTGGTGGAACATCACGCGGCACACCAGCTGGTCAAACATGGTGGCACCCCACATGTCCGCACCGCTGAGGTCTTTCTTCGGACGGAAGCTCAGGTCAGAGAACGGCTGGGTTTTGCTGACGTAATCGCCTTTCGCCGCGCCCTGCGGAACCGGTTTTTCCGGTGCTGGCACAACCAGCTTACCGTTGCTGCGATCCAGCACGAAGATGTTGCCCGTCTTGGCCGGCGCGTAAATCACCGGAACGGTTTTGCCATCAACGGTAATGTCCGCCAGCGTCGGCTGGGACGGCATATCCATATCCCACAGATCGTGGTGAACGGTCTGGTAGCTCCATGCCAGCTTACCGGTGGTCGCATTCAGCGCCACGATAGCGCTCGCATAACGCTCCTGCTCCGGCGTGCGGTTACCGCCCCAGATATCTGGCGTGGTCACACCCATTGGCAGATAGACCAGGTCCAGCTTCGCGTCATACGCCGCGGGTGCCCAGGAGTTTGGCGAGTTAAAGGTAAAGGTGTGCTCGTCCGACGGGATCGCGTTGGGATCTTTCGCGCCCGGGTCGAAGGCCCACAGCAGTTTACCGGTGTTCACGTCGAAACCACGGATTACGCCGGAGGTTTCACGCGTGGAGAAGTTATCCGTTACCGAACCGGCAATCACGATGGTTTTATCGGTGATGATTGGTGGTGAGGTTGGCTCATACAGACCCGGCGTGGTGTCCGGCATGTTGGTCTGCAGGTTCAGGATACCTTTGTTGGCAAAGGTTTCGCACAGCTTGCCCGTTTCGGCATTGATGGCGAACAGACGGCCATCGTTCACCGGCAGCATGATGCGGCGAGGACAGTCAGCAACCACTTCCGGGCTCGCATTATCGGCGCGCGCTTCATGGTAAGAGACGCCGCGGCAGGTGACGTGCTGGAAGGACGGGTTGGAATTCAGCTGCGGATCGAAGTGCCATTTCTCTTTACCGGTGGCCGCGTCGAGCGCGAACAGACGCTGGTGCGCCGTACACAGGTAGAGCATATTGCCGACTTTAATCGGCGTGACTTCGTTGGTCAGTTCACCCGGATCGTTCGGCATCTTCAGGTCGCCGGTACGGAATACCCAGGCTTCCTTCAGGTTTTTGACGTTGTCCGCGTTGATCTGCTTCAGCGGGGAGTAACGTTGACCTTCCTGGTTACGACCATACGCTGGCCAGTCGCCGTCAGCGACCTGCGAGATAGCCGCAGCAGGCGTGGATTCTGCGTTCAGCGTACCGTTGATCTCCTGCGGGTCATTAAAGCCGGCCCAGGTCAGAATGCCGCCGGTAATCAGCAGGGCAACAACCAGGCCCGCCACAGCACCGCTGGACGGCACAATCAGGCGACGCCAGACGAACGGCAGGATCAGCCAGATACCGAAGAAGACCAGGATGTCGCTGCGCGGCGTCAGTGCCCAGAAGTCGAACCCGACTTCCCAGACGCCCCAGATCATGGTGGCAAGAAGGAGGGCGGCATACAGCCACAGCGCAGATTGTTTTCTACGCAACAGCAGGACGGTTACGCCAACCATAACCAGACCCGCAATCGGGTAGTACCAGGAGCCGCCTAAAGCGACCAGCCAGACGCCACCGATTAACAGATACAGCGCGCAGAAGGCTGCGAATGCGGCTGTTAATGTCACCAGTAGACGCGGCTGTTTAGAGTTTGTTTCAGCCATAGAAAGTGTACTCGTCAGTTTTTGTTAATAATTTGCTAGCAACTAATTATAGGTATTAACAAGTGTGATCGGAATCACAATATTTGCTTTTTATAACTCATACGCCAGGGTTATCCATTTGCTGATATAATGGCTGGCTTGCGTATCGATGCCGGAGATGAATTCACCAGCATTGAGAGATTTTCATTAAAATCATTTGGTTAGTAATATGAAACATACTGTTGAAGTGATGATCCCGGAAGCCGAGATCAAAGCGCGTATCGCCGAACTGGGTCGTCAAATCACCGAACATTACAAGGACAGCGGCAGCGAAATGGTGCTGGTCGGTCTGTTGCGCGGTTCTTTCATGTTCATGGCAGACCTGTGCCGCGAGGTGCATGTGCCCCATGAGGTCGATTTTATGACCGCCTCCAGCTACGGCAGCGGCATGTCCACTACCCGTGATGTGAAAATCCTGAAAGATCTGGATGAAGATATTCGTGGCAAAGATGTGTTGATCGTTGAGGACATCATCGACTCCGGCAACACGCTGTCAAAAGTGCGCGAGATCCTGAGCCTGCGCGAGCCAAAATCTCTGGCGATTTGTACGCTGCTGGACAAACCCGACCGTCGTGAAGTGCAGGTGCCGGTAGAGTTCGTGGGCTTCTCGATTCCTGACGAATTCGTCGTCGGTTACGGCATTGACTACGCGCAGCGCTATCGTCATCTGCCGTATGTTGGGAAAGTAGTATTGCTGGACGAGTAATCGAGGGCTGATGTCCTCACCCCGGCCCTCTCCCATAGGGAGAGGGAGAAAATCCCCGGCTTTATTTATGATTTACATGCTTAAGCTGAAGGTTAGCAATCCCCGAACGGTAACGCTGCTCCAGCGTTTCGCGGTTGGTGGCGGTCACTTCCAGATTGCGCAGCAGGCCATCGTGAATCCCGTACGCCCAGCCGTGGATAGAGACCTTCTGCCCGCGTTTCCACGCTGATTGCATGATCGTTGAGTGGCCCAGGTTATACACCTGCTCCATCACGTTGAGTTCGCAAAGGGTATCCATGCGACGCTCCTGCGGCATTTCGCCCAGCAGTGAGCTATGTTTGAACCAGATATCGCGGATGTGCAGTAGCCAGTTATCAATGAGCCCCAGTTCCGTGTTTTCAACCGCCGCCTGCACGCCGCCGCAGCCATAATGGCCGCAAATGATGATGTGCTCGACTTGCAGAACGTCCACGGCATACTGAACAACAGAAAGACAGTTGAGATCGGTGTGAATCACGAGATTGGCGACATTGCGGTGAACAAACAGTTCGCCGGGTTCAAGGCCGGTCAGGCGCTCCGCCGGTACGCGGCTGTCGGAACATCCAATCCAGAGAAAGCGTGGGTTCTGAGCCTGCGCGAGTTTTCCAAAAAATCCGGGGTCTTCCTCCACCAGCATTTTTGACCATAGTGCATTGTTGCTGATGAGTGTATCTATGTTGTTCATGGAGGTTAGCGACCTGTAACCGAGTTATTGCGTTGCGCTACTATAGGGTAACCCGACTTTTAATGAAACCACACAACGTGTGTAAGAACTGAAGGTAAGTTAATTTCATGGCAATTGCACTGGAGCTTGAGCAGCTTAAAAAAACCTATCCGGGTGGCGTTCAGGCGCTACGCGGAATAGATCTGAAAGTAGAGGCCGGCGATTTTTACGCGCTTCTGGGGCCGAACGGGGCCGGGAAATCGACCACCATTGGGATTATCAGCTCGCTGGTCAATAAAACGTCCGGCCGGGTGAGCGTCTTTGGGTACGACCTGCAAAAAGACGTGGTGAACGCCAAGCGCCAGCTGGGGCTGGTTCCGCAGGAGTTCAACTTCAACCCGTTCGAGACGGTGCAGCAAATTGTCGTTAACCAGGCGGGCTATTACGGCGTTGAGCGTAAAGAGGCCCTCGAGCGTAGCGAAAAATACCTTAAGCAGCTCGATCTGTGGGAAAAGCGTAACGAACGCGCGCGCATGTTGTCCGGCGGGATGAAGCGCCGCCTGATGATCGCCCGTGCGCTGATGCACGAGCCAAAGCTGCTGATCCTCGATGAACCGACAGCGGGTGTTGACATCGAACTTCGTCGCTCCATGTGGGGCTTCCTGAAAGATCTCAACGACAAAGGCACCACCATTATTCTGACCACCCACTACCTTGAAGAGGCTGAAATGCTGTGCCGCAATATCGGCATCATTCAGAACGGCGAGCTGGTGGAGAACACCTCGATGAAGAATCTGCTTTCCAAGCTGAAATCCGAAACCTTCATTCTCGATCTGGCGGCGAAAAGCGCGCTGCCAAAACTTGAAGGCTACAACTATCGTCTGGTGGATACCTCGACACTGGAAGTGGAAGTGCTGCGCGAGCAGGGGATTAACAGCGTGTTCTCACAGCTGAGCGCGCAGGGGATTCAGGTTTTAAGTATGCGTAACAAAGCGAACCGACTGGAAGAGCTGTTTGTCTCTCTGGTACATGACAAACAAGGAGACAAGGCATGACGCATCTTTACTGGGTCGCGCTGAAAAGTATCTGGGCGAAAGAGATCAACCGCTTTATGCGTATCTGGGTGCAAACTCTGGTGCCGCCGGTCATCACGATGACGCTCTATTTCATCATCTTCGGTAACCTGATTGGCTCCCGGATTGGTGAGATGCACGGCTTTACCTATATGCAGTTTATCGTGCCGGGCCTGATCATGATGGCGGTGATCACCAACGCCTATGCCAACGTGGCGTCGTCGTTTTTCAGCGCCAAGTTCCAGCGCAATATTGAAGAGCTGCTGGTCGCGCCGGTGCCGACGCACGTTATTATCGCGGGCTATGTCGGCGGCGGCGTGGCGCGCGGGCTGTGCGTGGGGATCCTGGTCACGGCGATTTCGCTGTTCTTCGTGCCGTTCCAGGTCCACTCGTGGCTGTTTGTCGCGCTGACGCTGCTCCTGACGGCGATCCTGTTCTCGCTGGCCGGTCTGCTGAACGCCGTGTTCGCCAAAACGTTTGACGATATCAGCCTGATCCCGACCTTCGTGCTGACGCCGCTGACCTATCTCGGTGGGGTGTTCTACTCCCTGACGCTGCTGCCACCGTTCTGGCAGGCGCTGTCGCACCTGAACCCGATTGTCTACATGATCAGCGGGTTCCGCTTTGGCTTCCTCGGCATCACCGATGTGCCGCTGTTTACCACGGTGGCGGTACTGGTGGTGTTCATCATCGCCTTCTACCTGCTCTGCTGGTCGCTGATCCAGCGCGGACGCGGGCTGCGCAGCTAATCTTTTGCCCGGCGACGCTCTGTTTGCCGGGCACTTTCTTTGACAGTTATCACCGTAAGCTAACCTTCACTCCGCTAAACTACTTGCCTGCTAAGGAGGGAGTTATGCTGGGATGGGTTATCACCTGCCACGATGAACAGGCGCAGGAAATACTGGATAAGCTTGAAGCCAGATTTGGCCCGCTGGTGCAATGCCGGGCGGTAAACTACTGGCGCGGGTTGAGCACCAACATGCTGAGCCGCATGATGTGCGATGCCCTGCATGAAACGGACACCGGGGATGGCGTGATTTTTCTTACCGATAAATCGGGCGCGGCGCCTTACCGCGCAGCCGCGTTGCTGAGTCATAAGCACGCGTGCTGTGAAGTGATCTCGGGTATTAACTTCTCCCTGCTGGCGTTAATGTATCCGCAGCGTGGATCCTTAAGCAGCGCAGAGTTTCGCCAGGCCATCGTGGCGCAGGGCGTTCCGGGCGTCAGCAGCTTGTGGCATCAGCAGCAAAAAAATCCTCCCTTCGTCCTGCTCCACGATTTGTATAAGAATTAAACGTGGGTATTGATGTCTCATTTGTTACAATAGTGGCAGTTTTCCGCACCGATTAAGACACCATGCTACCGCGCATTCTTTTCTTGCTATTGATGCTCATTTCCGGCGTCAGCTCAGCCAGTTTACTCAGTCAGCACACGCTGCCTGCCCAGTACATGCAAACCACCGAAGATGCGGCGATCTGGGCGCAGGTGGGGAACAGTGTGATCAACGTCGGTAACGTGCGCGCCGGGCAGATCCTGGCCGTTGTGCCCGCGGCGGCGGACTACTACGAATTTCGCTTCGGTTTTGGCACGGGGTTTATCGACAAGGGGCACCTGGAGCCGGTTCAGGGGAAACAGCGCGTCGAGGACAGCCTCGGGGATCTCAATAAGCCCCTGAGCAATCAGAACCTCATTACCTGGAAAGACACGCCGGTGTATAACGCGCCGTCGAGCGGCAGCGCGCCGTTCGGCACGTTAAGCGCCAATCTGCGCTATCCGATACTGAATAAACTGAAGGACCGGCTGAATCAGACCTGGTTCCAGATCCGCATCGGTAATCGTCTGGCGTGGATCAGCAGCCTGGACGCGCAGGAAGATAACGGGCTTCCGGTTCTGACCTACCATCATATTTTGCGTGATGAAGAAAACACGCGCTTTCGACATACGTCCACGACCACTAGCGTACGTGCGTTCAACAACCAGATGGCCTGGCTACGCGATCAGGGTTATACCACTCTGACGATGTACCAGCTTGAAGGGTACGTGCGTAACAAAATGAACCTGCCTGCAAAATCGGTGGTGATTACCTTTGACGACGGCCTGAAATCCGTCAGCCGCTATGCCTATCCTGTGCTGAAAGAGTACGGCTTCAAGGCTACCGCGTTTATTATCTCTTCCCGTATAAAAGGCCATCCGCAGAAGTGGGATCCAAAATCGCTGCAGTTTATGAGCGTGCAGGAGATTAAGGAGATTCAGGATGTGTTCGATATTCAGTCCCACACCCACTTCCTGCACCGCGTGGATGGGTATAAGCACCCGATTTTACTGAGCCGCAGCTATCACGTGATTTTGTTTGATTTTGAACGCTCGCGTCGCGCGCTGGCGCAGTTTAATCCACGCGTGCTCTATCTTTCCTATCCGTTTGGCGGCTACGACAATAAAGCGATAAAGGCGGCGAATGATGCCGGTTTCCATCTGGCGGTGACGACGGTGAAAGGGAAGGTGAAGCCGGGGGATAATCCGTTCTTACTGAAACGCCTGTACATCTTAAGAACGGATTCGCTGGAGACAATGTCGCGGCTGATCAGCAATCAGCCGCAGGGATAGTGCTTAAGCAACCTGAACCGGAATCGCCTTCGCGGTACGTTTCATGTCGTTGTCGCCTTCAAAGTAGGCAACTTTCGGCTGCCAGCGGCGCGCTTCTTCATCAGACATCATCACGAAGCTGGCGATAATCACAATATCGCCCACGTCCGCGCAGTGCGCTGCCGCGCCGTTAACGGAGATGATTTTAGACCCGCGCTCGGCGGCGATGGCGTAGGTTGAGAAACGTTTGCCGTTGTTAACGTTCCAGATATCAATCGCTTCGTTTTCAAGGATGCCCGCAGCATCAAGGAAATCCTGGTCGATGGCGCAGGAGCCTTCATAGTGCAGGTCGGCCTGGGTGACTTTCACACGGTGAAGCTTACCTTGCAGCATTTTGCGAATCATTACGTTTACCTTTCATCTTCCGGGTAGAGAAACCTACGCCAGTTCAACCACTTTGTTGTCGATTAGGCGGGCCTGACCGAGCCATGCCGCCACCAGAATGACCGCACGTTTGCTGGTCTGTGTAAGCTCCAGAAGCGTGTCGGCATCGCGAATTTGAATATCATCAGCGCGGAAGCCTTTATCGTTCAGCGCCTGTTCAGCCAGAGCAATAATCTCTTCGGCCGTTAACTCTTTCGCCAGCAGCTGTTCTGCCATGGTGTTCATGACCTTGCTTAAGCCCGGCGCGATTTTACGCTGGTCCGCGGTCAGGTAGCCATTTCGCGAGCTGAGCGCCAGACCGTCTTTCGCGCGTACAATCGGTACGCCGACAATCTCGATATCGTAGCCCATATCCGCAACCATCTTGCGGATCAGCGCCAGCTGCTGGAAATCTTTCTCACCGAAGCAGGCAACGTCCGGCTGCACCAGGTTGAACAGCTTGCTGACGATGGTCGATACGCCGCGGAAATGACCCGGGCGGCTTGCGCCTTCCAGCATGGTGGAAATGCCCGGTACGTCAACGTAGGTGGCCTCATCGGTACCCTGAGGATAGACATCCGCCGGTGCCGGAGAGAAGACAATATCCGCATGGCGTTTTTTGAGCTTCTCGCAATCTTCCTGCAGGGTGCGCGGATAGCGTGCCAGATCGTCGGCGCGGTCAAACTGCATTGGGTTAACGAAGATACTGACCACCACGATATCTGCACGGGCTCTTGCTTCGTCAACCAGCTTCATATGGCCGTCATGCAGGTTGCCCATGGTCGGGACCAGTGCGATACGTTTACCTTCCTGACGCGCACGACGGATATGCTGGCGCAGCAGCGGCAGGGTTTCAATGATTAGCACAACGAGACTCCTTAATGGAAACTGTGTTCTTCACCCGGGTAAACACCGGATTCAACGTCGGCAATATACTGCCTGACCGCAGCGCGCATGTCGCCCGCTTCGGTGAGGAAATTTTTGGCAAACTTCGGAATATGCCCGCCGGTGATGCCAAAGGCGTCGTGCATCACCAGGATCTGACCGTCGGTCACGTTGCCTGCGCCAATACCAATCACCGGAATCGACAGGGCTTCAGTAATACGCTTCGCCAGCTCAACCGGCACGCACTCCAGCACCAGCAGCTGGGCGCCTGCGGCTTCCAGCGCCAGGGCATCATCAAACAGCGTCTGGGCGGCGTCACCGCGGCCCTGCACTTTATATCCACCAAAGATGTTGACGGACTGCGGCGTCAAGCCCAAATGGCCGCACACCGGCACGGCGCGCTCGGTGAGCATCTTCACCGTATCCACCAGCCAGGCGCCGCCTTCAATTTTGACCATGTTAGCGCCAGCACGCATGACCGCTGCCGCGTTTTCGAATGCCTGCTCCGGCGTGGCATAGGCCATAAACGGCAGATCGGAAAGCAGCAGGCAGGCTGGAGCCCCGCGGCGCACCGCACGCGTGTGGTAAGCGATATCCTCAACCGTGACCGGCAGGGTGGAATCATGTCCTTGTACCGTCATCCCTAACGAATCTCCGACCAGCATGACGTTGATACCCTCTTCGGCAAAGAGTTTGGCGAAGCTGTAGTCATACGCGGTGATGGTGGCGAAGCGTTTTTTTTCCTGTTTGCATTTCTGCAGTAAGGAGATGGTGGTTGGTTTCATACTGTTTCCTGATAGCCCAAAAGCGAATCTTTGCGCATTCTAACAGTAACATTCGGGGGAACAATGATTTTAGGTAACCGATTAGCCACAATTATTTTGAGGTTAATCGGCAGGGGAACCGGATCACCAGCGGGCGGGTCTTTCCGCGTTGAGGTTGTCCAGAATGGTCCTGAGTGGGATGCCATCCGGGAAGATGAGATCGGGGGCGACTTCAAACAGCGGCCAAAGCATAAACCCGCGGTTTTTCATGTCGTAATGCGGAACGGTGAGACGTTCAGTGTTAATGGTTTCGTGACCAAACAGCATAATGTCGAGGTCCAGCGTGCGCGGTCCCCAGCGCTCGGCTTTGCGTACGCGTCCCTGCTGCAGTTCGATGCGCTGGGTGTTATCCAGCAGCGTTTCGGCATCAAGGGCAGTTTCCAGCACCACGGCGGCATTGAGATAATCAGGCTGATCCTGCGGGCCCAGCGGCGGCGTGCGGTAGAAAGAGGAGACCGCCACGATCTTACTTTGCGGGATCTCCCCCAGCGCCTGTACGGCAGCGTTCACCTGCTCCAGCGGAGAGGCTAAATTGCTGCCGATGGCGATATACGCGAGGGTCATGCTGTCCCTTCACGACGCGGCGCGCGTTTGCGCGGACGGCGATGGCGGCGACGCGGTTCCGGCTCTTCATCCAGCCCGGTGAGCATATCTTTTTGCTCCGGCGGGGCGGAAACCTGGAATTCGGCCCACCACTGCGCCAGGCGCTGCAGTTCCTGATTGCGTTCAATTTCAGCACGCAGCGACAGCAGATCGAAGGCGGCGCGGAATTTTGGATGCTCCATCAGCTTCCAGGCGCGTTTGCCCTGACGACGGGACATGCGCAGCTGAAGCTGCCAGATATCGCGCACCAGCGTGGTAATGCGTTTTGGAATAGCGAGCGTACGGCACCCTTCGTCCAGCACGTCGTTTGCGGCCAGCGCGAAGGCGTCATAATAGGCAAGCCCGCTCTCCTGGGTAATTCGCTGGGCCGTTTCCAGCAGCGGATACCAGAACATCGCCGCAAACAGGAACGCCGGATTGACGCGCATGTCGTTGCGAATACGGGTATCGGTATTTTTCAGCACCTGCGCAATCATCCGCTCCATTGGGCTGTCACCGCTTTCGGTGAAGTAGCGGGTAATGGTCGGGAACAGGGGCTGGAAAAGGTTGTATTCGCGCAGCAGATTGTAGGTTTCAAAGCCGTGGCCGGCCTGCAGCAGCTTCAGCGCCTCTTCAAACAGGCGGGCAGGCGGCACGTCGTTAATCAGCGTCGCCAGGCGCGGAATCGGCTCTGCCGTTTCCGGGCTGATGCGCATATTGAGCTTGGCGGCGAAACGCACGGCGCGCAGCATACGCACGGGATCTTCGCGATAGCGCGTTTCCGGCGTGCCGATCAGACGGATCAGACCTTCTTTCAGGTCCTGCATGCCGCCGACGTAATCACGCACGGTGAAATCCGCCACGCTGTAATAAAGGCTGTTGATGGTGAAGTCGCGACGCTGGGCATCTTCTTCAATAGAGCCGAAGATATTGTCGCGCAGCAGCATGCCGTTCTGGCCGCGCTGTGACGTGGTGCGATCGGATGCGCCCGCTTCGTGGTGGCCGCGGAAGGTCGCCACTTCGATAATTTCCGGGCCAAACATCACGTGAGCCAGACGGAAACGGCGGCCAACGAGACGGCAGTTGCGGAATAATTTGCGCACCTGCTCAGGCGTGGCGCTGGTCGTCACGTCGAAATCTTTTGGTTTTTTGCCCAGCAGTAAATCACGCACTCCACCGCCCACGAGATAGGCCTCGTAGCCCGCTTTATTCAGACGATAGAGCACCTTGAGGGCATTTTCACTGATATCTTTGCGGGAAATAGTGTGCTGCTCACGCGGAATAACCGACATGTGTGGCTGTGCAATAGCATCGTTCGCCATGCTCTCTTCGCGGCTTAGCACTTTACGGCAAAAATTAGCGACTCGGGTAAAAATGGTACACCTCGTAGTGTGTTTTGTTATGAAAAAAGCGGCTAATCATAGCTCAGCGCAACGCATTTGAGAATGCTGGATTTTTGGCACTGCCGCGAGCGTCCAGTTGGCAACGGCCATTTTCAGCAGTTCGTCAATACGCAGATCCTGCCATTCGTTGGTTACATTCTGGTTGAGAAATCGCAGCGCGTCGATCAAAACAGGACGCGGATCGCCGTCTGGCAGGGCCGGGGCGTGGTTCTGCTTTGACAATTTAAAGCCCTGCGCATTGACCGCCAGCGGCAGATGAATGTAGTCCGGTGCCGTCCAGCCAAACTGGTGATACAGCGATATTTGTCGCACGGTCGGCTCGACCAGATCCGCCCCGCGCACAATTTCCGTCACGCCCTGGAAACGATCGTCGACGACCACCGCCAGGTTATAGGCAAACAGGCCGTCACGGCGGTGAATAATAAAATCCTCACGCGCCAGACGTTCATCGGCATGAATCTCACCGGAGAGGAGATCGGTAAAGCGCGTCACCGGGGAGCGCTGCTTTATACGTACGGCGGCATTTTCCGGGGGAAGATTAAGCGTGCGGCAGTGGCCGTCATAGACCCCTCCCACGCTCTGGATACGCGCGCGGGTGCAGGTGCAGTTATATGAAAGCCCCCGATCGCGAAGCCAGGCCAGACGTTCCCGATAGGCATCGTGACGTTTTGACTGCCAGAGCACCTCGTCATCCCAGTGAAGACCGTAATGTTCCAGCTGACGCAGAATAGTGTCTGCAGCACCGGGAACTTCACGAGGAGGGTCAATATCTTCAATGCGTACGAGCCATTTTCCCAGGCGGGCGCGAGCCTGCAGGTAGCTGCCGAGCGCGGCAATCAATGAGCCGAAGTGTAATTCACCGGAAGGAGATGGCGCGAAGCGCCCAATATAGTGTGATTCAGACATATCAACAGTAACAAGGCGGGAGAGACTCCCGCCTTTGGAGTGTGTAAACAGCGCTGGTATTAACCGGCCATCTGTTTTTCGCGGATTTCGGCCAGCGTTTTACAGTCGATGCACAGATCGGCGGTTGGACGCGCTTCCAGGCGACGAATACCGATTTCAACACCGCAGGATTCGCAGTAGCCAAAATCTTCGTCTTCGACTTTTTTCAGCGTTTTCTCGATCTTTTTGATCAGTTTGCGTTCGCGGTCACGGTTACGCAGTTCGAGGCTGAACTCTTCTTCCTGAGCGGCACGGTCTACCGGATCCGGGAAGTTGGCAGCTTCATCCTGCATATGAGTAACGGTGCGATCGACTTCATCCCTGAGTTGATTACGCCATGCTTCAAGAATACGCTTGAAGTGCGACAGCTGGGCTTCGTTCATATACTCTTCGCCCGGCTTCTCTTGATACGGCTCCACCCCAGCGATGGCGAGAATACTCAGGGACGATGTTTTACGGTTTTGCCCTTCTTGCATGTTGCTTCTCCTTAACACGCACTATCGATCCCCGTGTTGGGGGAAAAATCAGGTCGCTATAAATAGCAGATGCTTTTCCGTAAGGCAATTATCTAAACGTAACACTTGACAAGCCTGTGAGGAAAAGCGTATTTGCGCACGCGGCCAGAACACTTATTCGACAATCGTCTAATCCCTTACAAGACAATGGGAAGAGAGGATCTCAGAGTCATATTATCGGCAGAAAGTTCCGCTTTATAAGCGAAAACCTCTACCCCCTGCTTTTGTGCCTCATTCAACAATTGCGCGTATTTAGGATCAATATGGCGGGCAGGGGAGAAACGTTCAATGGCTGAATGCAACACCGCAAACAGCAATACGGCGCGTTTGCCCGCCGCCGCAACACTCATTAGCTCTCGCAGATGCTTCTGGCCACGCAGCGTTACCGCATCCGGGAAGTAGCCATTTTCCTGTTCCGCTAACGTCACTGATTTTACTTCAATATAGCACTCGGGCCTGTCTTCCGCCTGTAACATGAAGTCAATTCTGCTGCCTTCATCGCCATATTTCACTTCACTTTTATGCGTGCCATATCCCACCAGTTCGGGAATGGCGCCAAGGGTCAGCGCTTCCTTAACCAGCTGATTTGCGCGCTGGGTATTAACGCAAATAAATGCTCCGTTTTGGGTTTCGGTCACTTCCCAGGTATGGGCATATTTGCGTTTACTATTTTCTGATGTGGAATACCAGACCCTGTCACCCGGCGTCGCACACCCCGTCATGGCGCCGGTATTGGGGCAGTGCAGGGTGAGATGAACCCCTTCGGGGGTGATCACGTCGGCGAGGAAGCGTTTGTAGCGTTGGATAAGCGTAGCGTGCTGCAGGGGAGGACTAAACTTCATCAGAATTCCTTTCGGTGTTGCCCAGCGTCCAGCGCTGTAGCGGCGTATAGCGGGTGCGTCCCTGTGCAAAGACGGATTCGTAAAGCGCGAATGCGTTGACCGGAAAGGCCCAGTGAAAACCCGGCGGCGGGATGGCAACGGCCTGACCGGCATCGCGCAGCAGCGTGATATGTGGATGAAACGGCTGTGGGCTCTGATAACAGCCGCTGCGCGCCGCCTGGGCGCGCAGCATATTCGCCAGCTGCAATAAGCCGCGCGGCGGCTGGCGCGTTCCCAGCCACACCACGCGCGAACGCGGCCACTGGCCCGCGTCGTCGAGGTGCAGCGTCAATTCCGGCTGGGCAATACGCCCGGCCATTGCGGCTAACGCCCGCTGTTTTTCGGCACTGACGTCGCCCAAAAAGGCCAGCGTCAGGTGCAGGTTGGCCGCCGCGACAGGGCGGCCCGCTTCCGGCGGAAAGCAATCGGCGCGCCAGCGAACAATTTGACGCTGTATTGTGGTGGGCAATTCAATGGCAAAAAACAGCCGTTTCGACTCAGGCATACGGAGGACTCGGTAATGATATGCGCCGATGCTACAATGTACGCCGACTAATGTTAACCCTCTGGAGCTGTTAGTGTCCTCATTGCCGGTCGCCGTCATTCTTCCTGAGCTTCTCGCTGCCTTACACCATTCCCCACAGGTTTTGCTGAATGCCCCAACGGGCGCGGGCAAGTCCACCTGGCTGCCGCTGCAGATTCTGAAAGACGGAAATATCCGCGGGAAAATTATCCTGCTGGAGCCGCGCAGGCTGGCCGCGCGCAACGTGGCTCAGCGTCTGGCGGAGCTGCTGAATGAAAAACCGGGCGAAACGGTAGGTTACAGGATGCGTGCCGAGACCTGCGTTGGTCCGAACACGCGTCTTGAAGTGGTCACCGAGGGTATTCTCACCCGCATGCTGCAAAACGATCCGGAGCTGAACGGCGTCGGGCTGGTGATCCTCGATGAATTCCACGAGCGCAGCCTGCAGGCGGATCTGGCCCTCGCGCTGTTGCTGGACGTGCAGCAGGGGCTGCGCGACGATCTCCGGCTGCTTATTATGTCGGCCACGCTGGATAACGAGCGGCTACGACAGGCATTACCCGATGCGCCGGTCATCAGCTCGGAAGGGCGGGCGTTTCCGGTTGAACGCCGCTATCAGCCGCTTCCCTCCCACCAGCGTTTTGACGAGGCCGTCGCCATTGCCACCGCTGAGCTGCTGCGCCAGGAAGCCGGTTCCCTGCTGCTGTTTTTACCCGGCGTGGGCGAAATCCAGCGCGTGCAGGAGCAGCTTTCTACCCGCGTAGGCGGCGACGTGCTGCTTTGTCCGCTCTACGGCGCGTTGTCGCTGCAGGATCAGCGTAAAGCGATTGTTCCCGCACCGGCGGGGCGGCGCAAGGTGGTGCTGGCAACCAACATTGCTGAAACCAGTTTGACCATTGAAGGGATTCGCCTGGTGGTGGATAGCGCGCAGGAGCGGGTGGCAAGCTTTGACCCTCGTACCGGGCTGACTAAACTCCTGACGCAGCGCATCAGCCAGGCGTCGATGGTGCAGCGCGCGGGCCGCGCGGGGCGTCTTGAGCCGGGCATCTGCCTGCATTTGACCAGCGCGGAGCAGGCTGAACGCGCTGCACAGCAAAGCACGCCGGAAATTTTACAAAGCGATTTGTCTGGTCTGGTGATGGATCTGCTGCAGTGGGGCTGCCCGAACCCTGAGCAGCTCACCTGGCTTAATCCTCCTCCTGTCGTAAACCTCACCGCTGCGCGCACGTTGCTGACGCAGCTTGGCGCGCTGGAAGGCGAGCGTCTGACGGCGCGCGGCCAGAAAATGGCGGCGCTGGGCAACGATCCGCGTCTGGCCGCGATGCTGGTGGCCGCGCAAGGGGATGATGAAATTGCCACGGCGGCAAAACTGGCGGCTATTCTTGAGGAGCCGCCTCGCGGTGGCAGCAGCGATCTGGGGCAGGCGTTTTCGCGCAGCCAGGGGAACTGGCAGCAGCGGGCGCAGCAGCTGGGCAAACGCCTGAATAGCCGGGGAGGTGCGCCTGACAGCGATAAGATTGCCTTCCTGCTGGCCCAGGCTTTCCCGGACAGGATCGCGCGTCGGCGCGGGCTGGATGGTCGCTACCAGCTGGCAAACGGCATGGGAGCGATGCTGGATAGCGATGATGCGCTGACGCGTCACGAATGGCTGATCGCCCCGCTGTTGCTGCAGGGCAGCCATTCTCCGGATGCGCGTATCCTGCTGGCGATAGCCGTAGATATTGACGCCCTGACGCGTGCCTGTCCGCAGCTGCTTCAGCAATCTGATACCGTGGAATGGGATGACGCCCAGGGCACGCTGAAGGCCTTTCGTCGCAGCCAGATTGGCAAGTTGACGCTTGGGACGAAGCCGCTGGCGAAGCCGTCGGAAGACGAGCTTCATCAGGCGATGCTGAACGGAATTCGGGAAAAAGGGCTGAGCGCCCTGAACTGGACGCCGGAAGCGGAGCAGTACCGCATTCGTCTGCACTGCGCCGCGAAGTGGCTACCGGAATACGGTTGGCCTGCGGTGGATGACGAGACGCTGCTCGCTACGCTTGAGCGCTGGCTACTGCCGCAAATGAGCGGCGTACACTCTCTGCGAGCCCTTAAGGCGCTTGATGTTAAGACCGCGTTACAGAATTTACTGGACTGGTCATTACGTCAACGTCTGGATAGTGAACTGCCAGGGCATTACACTGTGCCGACCGGAAGCCGGATTGCCATCCGTTATCATGAGGATAATCCTCCGGCGCTGGCGGTTCGGATGCAGGAGATGTTTGGTGAAGCCACAACGCCGTCCATTGCGGAAGGGCGTGTGCCGTTAGTGCTTGAGCTGCTGTCGCCTGCGCATCGTCCATTACAAATCACCCGAGATTTGGGTGCGTTCTGGGCGGGAAGCTACCGTGAAGTGCAAAAAGAGATGAAGGGGCGATATCCCAAACATGTCTGGCCGGACGATCCGGCGAATACGGCGCCGACGCGGCGAACGAAGAAATATTCGTAGGTTAGGTGAAAGAGGGAGTGCGGCCTGATGCCCTCACCCCGGCCCTCTCCCACGGGGAGAGGGAGAAAACACTAAAGACTTTCCTGACAGGAAAGTCTTGCTGTTTATTTTGAGAGATTTCTTCTTTCACAGGCCTGTGAAAGAAAAGAAAATCTGGCCTTTGCGCCTGAAAGTTGCGGAGAAAAAGCATGGCGGGGAATGACCGCGAGCCAATAGGACGTAAGGGAAAACCAACGCGTCCGGCGAAAGAAAAGGTAAGCCGTCGTCGCCTCAGAGATGAGGACTATGACGATGACTATGAAGACGATTATGAGGATGAAGAACCGATGCCGCGTAATGGAAAAGGCAAAGGGCGTAAGCCTCGGGGCAAACGCGGCTGGTTCTGGCTGCTGCTGAAGCTGTTTATTGTTTTTGTCGTCCTGATGGCGATTTACGGCGTGTATCTGGATCAGAAGATCCGTAGCCGTATCGACGGTAAAGTCTGGCAGCTACCTGCGGCAGTGTATGGCCGTATGGTGAACCTTGAGCCAGATATGTCCATCACCAAGAACGAGATGGTCAAACTGCTGGAAGCCACCCAGTATCGTCAGGTGTCAAAAATGACGCGGCCTGGCGAATTTACCGTGCAGTCCAACAGCATTGAGATGATTCGTCGTCCGTTTGATTTCCCGGACAGCAAAGAGGGGCAGGTGCGCGCGCGTCTGACCTTTGACGGCGATCGTCTGGACACCATCGAGAACATGGATAACAACCGTCAGTTCGGTTTCTTCCGTCTCGATCCGCGTCTGATCACCATGCTTTCGTCAGCAAACGGCGAGCAGCGCCTGTTCGTGGCGCGTAACGGCTTCCCGGATCTGCTGGTTGATACCCTGCTGGCAACCGAAGACCGTCACTTCTACGAGCACGATGGCATCAGCCTCTACTCGATTGGCCGTGCGGTACTGGCTAACCTGACTGCCGGTCGCACCGTGCAGGGAGCGAGTACGCTGACCCAGCAGCTGGTGAAAAACCTGTTCCTCTCCAGCGAACGCTCTTACTGGCGTAAAGCGAACGAAGCCTACATGGCCGTGCTGATGGATGCGCGCTACAGCAAGGATCGTATCCTTGAGCTGTACATGAACGAGGTGTACCTTGGTCAGAGCGGCGATAACGAAATCCGCGGCTTCCCGCTGGCGAGCCTGTACTACTTTGGCCGTCCGGTAGAAGAGCTGAGCCTGGACCAGCAGGCGCTGCTGGTGGGCATGGTGAAAGGGGCGTCCATTTATAACCCGTGGCGTAACCCGAAACTGGCGCTGGAGCGTCGTAACCTCGTTCTGCGTCTGCTGCAACAGCAGCAGGTGATTGACCAGGAGCTGTACGACATGCTGAGCGCGCGTCCGCTCGGCGTTCAGCCGCGCGGCGGCGTGATTTCGCCTCAGCCTGCGTTTATGCAGCTGGTGCGTCAGGAGCTGCAAAGCAAGCTCGGTGATAAGGTCAAAGATCTCTCCGGCGTGAAGATCTTCACCACCTTTGACTCCGTGGCGCAGGATGCGGCCGAAAAAGCGGCTGTGGAAGGCATTCCGGCACTGAAGAAACAGCGTAAGCTCTCCGATCTGGAAACCGCGATGGTGGTGGTTGACCGTAACACCGGCGAAGTGCGCGCGATGGTGGGCGGGGCCGAGCCGCAGTTTGCGGGCTACAACCGTGCGATGCAGGCGCGTCGCTCAATCGGCTCTCTGGCAAAACCGGCAACCTACCTCACAGCCCTGAGCCAGCCAAATCAGTATCGCCTGAATACCTGGATTGCGGATGCGCCGATCTCCCTGCGCCAGCCTAACGGCCAGGTCTGGTCACCGCAGAACGATGATAAACAGTTCAGCGGCCAGGTCATGCTGGTGGATGCGTTGACCCGTTCCATGAACGTGCCAACGGTGAACCTGGGCATGTCGCTGGGACTGCCGGCGATTGTCGATACCTGGCAAAAACTGGGCGTGGCGAAAGATCAGCTGCACCCGGTGCCGGCGATGATCCTCGGCGCGCTTAACCTGACGCCGATCGAAGTGGCGCAGGCGTTCCAGACCATTGCCAGCGGGGGCAACCGCGCGCCGCTGTCTGCCCTGCGCTCAGTGATTGCCGAAGATGGTTCCGTGCTGTATCAGAGCTTCCCGCAGGCGGAGCGTGCCGTTCCTGCTCAGGCCGCCTATATGACGCTGTGGACGATGCAGCAGGTCGTGCAGCGCGGTACCGGCCGTCAGCTGGGCGCGAAGTATCCGGGTCTGCATCTGGCGGGTAAAACCGGGACCACCAACAACAACGTCGATACCTGGTTCGCCGGTATTGATGGCCGTGAAGTGGTGATCACCTGGGTAGGCCGCGACAACAACCAGCCGACCAAGCTGTACGGCGCGAGCGGGGCGATGTCGATTTACCAGCGCTATCTGGCGAATCAGTCTCCTGTGCCGCTGAATCTGGTTGCGCCGGAAGATATCGTCGATATGGGCGTAGACAGCTCCGGTAACTTCGTCTGCGGCGGCGGAATGCGTACGCTGCCTGTCTGGACCGCAAACCCGGACTCGCTGTGCCAGCAAAGCCAGCCAGAACAGCCAACGGGTAACCCGTTCGACCAGTCTTCTCAGCCACAGCAGCCGCAGCAGCAACAGCCGCAGCAGCAGAATGAGAAGAAAGACAGCGACGGTGTCGCGGGCTGGATTAAAGACATGTTCGGCGGTAACTAAGCTTTTAAAGCCCTCTTCCCTGGAAGGGGGCTTTTTTTACCCGTAAACCTCATTTCGTTAACCCTCGCTTTAACTCTGATTAACCCTTCGTTTTCTCTTGATGATTTCTTAAACCCTTAATTCTCATAGGGCCGCTTACTGCTTGCTATGCAACCAGCGTTTCGCATATTATTCTGGCGCTCATAATAATAATTCTCGTTTACGTTATCATTCACTTTCACATCAGAGATTCAACATGGCGCTTTCCAATACTGCTCAGCCAATGAACACGTCGCTGCGTAAGCTCGCGGTCGTCGTCGCCACAGCGGTTGCCGGCATGTCTGCTTATGCTCACGCGGCCGAAACCCCGAAAAAAGAAGAAACCATTACGGTTACCGCAGCACCTGCGGCACAGGAAAGTGCCTGGGGGCCTGCTGCGACCATCGCCGCACGGCAATCCGCGACCGGAACCAAAACGGATACCCCTATTCAAAAGGTTCCGCAGTCTATTTCTGTGGTCACGGCCGAAGAGATGGCGCTGCATCAGCCGCGCTCGGTGAAAGAAGCCCTGAGCTACACGCCGGGCGTTGCGGTAGGCACGCGCGGCGCGTCTAACACCTATGACTATTTGATCATCCGCGGCTTCGCGGCCGATGGCCAGACGCAGAATAACTACCTCGACGGCATGAAAATGCAGGGGAACTTCTATAACGACGCGGTGATTGATCCTTATATGCTGGAGCGCGCCGAGATCATGCGCGGTCCGGTTTCCGTTCTGTACGGCAAAAGCAGCCCGGGCGGTTTGCTGAACATGGTCAGTAAGCGCCCAACAACCGAGCCGCTGAAAGAGATCCAGTTCAAAGTCGGCACGGATAGCCTGTTCCAGACCGGGTTTGACTTTAGCGATGCGATCGACGACGACGGCGTTTACTCTTATCGCTTAACGGGCGTTGCGCGTTCTAATAACGCTCAGCAGGAGCGTGCGGAAGAGCAGCGTTACGCCATCGCGCCATCGTTCTCATGGCGTCCGGATGATAAAACCACCTTCACGTTCCTCTCCTACTTCCAGAACGAGCCTGAAACGGGCTACTACGGCTGGTTGCCAAAAGAGGGAACGGTTGGGCCGCTGCCGAACGGCGATCGTCTGCCGACGAACTTCAACGAAGGCGCGAAGAACAATACCTATTCCCGTAACCAGAAAATGGTGGGATACAGCTTCGACCACGAGTTCAACGATACCTTTACCGTGCGTCAGAACCTGCGCTTTGCCGAGAACAAAACCTCGCAAAACAGCGTATATGGCTATGGCGTCTGTACCGATCCGGCAAACAGCGGCAACAAACAGTGTGCCGCGCTAGCGCCATCGGACAAAGGCCATTATCTGGCGCGTAAATACGTTGTCGATAACGAAAAGCTGCAGAACTTTACCGTTGATACCCAGCTGCAGAGCAAATTCTCAACCGGCGAGGTGGACCACGTCCTGCTGACCGGCGTTGACTTTATGCGCATGCGGAATGACATCAACTCCTGGTTCGGTTACGACGACTCTGTTCCGCTGCTGGATCTCTACAATCCGGTAAACGGCGATTTTGATTTCGGCTCAAAAGATCCCGCGACCTCCGGCCCATATCAGATCCTCAACCGTCAAAAACAGACGGGTCTGTACGTTCAGGATCAGGCGCAGTGGGATAAAGTGCTGGTAACCCTGGGCGGCCGTTATGACTGGGCCGATCAGGAATCCTACAACCGCGTGACGAACACCACCTCCAAACGTGATGATACCCAGTTCACCTGGCGCGGTGGCGTTAACTATCTGTTTGATAACGGCGTAACTCCGTACTTTAGCTACAGCGAATCGTTTGAACCGGCTTCGCAGACCGATGCCCAGGGCAAGCTGTTCTCCCCGTCTAAAGGCAAACAGTACGAAGCGGGCGTGAAATACGTGCCGAACGATCGTCCGATCGTCGTCACCGGTGCGTTGTACCAGCTGACCAAAACCAACAACCTGATGGCGGACCCGGCGGGCTCCTTCTTCTCGGTTCAGGGCGGTGAAATCCGCGCGCGTGGCGTAGAACTGGAAGCGAAAGCGGCCCTGTCTGCAAGCGTCAACCTGGTGGGGTCTTATACCTACACCGATGCGGAATACACCACGGACACCACCTACAAAGGCAACACGCCTGCTCAGGTGCCAAAACACATGGCATCGTTGTGGGGCGATTACACCCTGTTTGACGGTGCGCTGTCGGGTCTGACGCTGGGTACCGGCGTGCGTTACACGGGCTCAAGCTATGGCGATCCGGCGAACTCCTTCAAGGTGGGCAGCTACACCGTAGTCGATGCGCTGGTCAGATACGATCTGGCACGCGTTGGCATGGCTGGCTCAAACGTGGCGCTGCACGTAAACAACCTGTTCGATCGTGAGTACGTTGCCAGCTGCTTCAATACCTACGGCTGCTTCTGGGGTGCTGAACGTCAGGTTGTTGCCACCGCGACCTTCCGCTTCTAATCTCTCTTCGGGCACGGTTCGCCGTGCCCTTTTTATTTAAGTTGGCTGATATGCAGGATATTCAAACGCAACCCGACACCACCTTTACGCTCAACCATCTCTCCTTTCGCGTACCCGGGCGCACGCTGCTGCATCCGCTCTCTCTGACGTTTCCGGCCGGTAAAGTGACGGGCCTGATTGGTCATAACGGTTCCGGTAAATCCACGCTTCTCAAGATGCTGGGGCGCCATCAGCCGCCTTCAGAAGGCGATATTCTGCTGGATGACCAACCGCTGGAGAGCTGGAGCAGTAAAGCCTTTGCCCGCAAAGTGGCCTATCTGCCGCAGCAGCTGCCGCAGGCGGAAGGGATGACGGTGCGCGAGCTGGTGGCGATTGGGCGTTATCCGTGGCACGGTGCGCTTGGGCGCTTCGGCGTCGCCGACAGAGAGAAGGTGGAAGAGGCGATTGCGCTGGTCGGGCTAAAACCGCTGGCGCACCGTCTGGTGGATAGCCTGTCCGGCGGCGAACGTCAGCGCGCGTGGATCGCGATGCTGGTGGCGCAGGACAGCCGCTGTCTGCTGCTGGATGAACCGACCTCTGCGCTGGATATTGCCCATCAGGTCGACGTCCTGGCGCTGGTGCATCGCCTGAGCCAGCAGCGTGGCCTGACGGTCATTGCGGTCCTGCACGATATCAACATGGCCGCGCGCTATTGTGACTACCTCGTCGCGCTGCGCGGGGGCGAGATGATTGCCCAGGGGACACCGGCAGAGCTGATGCGCAGCGAAACGCTGGAACATATTTACGGTATTCCGATGGGTATTCTGCCTCACCCGGCCGGGGCTGCACCGGTGAGCTTTGTCTATTGATGCTGAATAACACACGCATTAGCCGCCGTCGCCTGCTGACGGCGATGGCGCTCTCGCCGCTGCTGTTAAAAATGAATACGGCGCGTGCCGCCGCCGTCGATCCGCACCGTATTGTGGCTCTGGAGTGGCTGCCGGTCGAACTGATGATGGCGCTCGGCGTCACGCCCTATGGCGTGGCGGACATTCCTAACTATAACCTCTGGGTGAACGAGCCAAAGCTGCCGGACTCGGTGATCGACGTCGGCCTGCGTACGGAGCCAAACCTTGAGCTGCTCACCCAGATGAAACCCTCGTTCCTGTTCTGGTCAGCGGGCTACGGCCCGTCAGAGGAGACAATGGCGCGCATTGCGCCGGGACGTGGATTTGCTTTCAGTGACGGTAAAAAACCGCTGGCCGTGGCGAAAAACTCGATTAACGAGATGGCGCATTTCCTCAACCGCGAAGCGGAGGCCAAAAAGCATCTCGACGAATTTGATGCCCTGATCTACTCCCTGAAGCCGCGCTTTGCTCACCGGGGCGATCGTCCGCTGCTGATGGTGACGCTGCTGGACGCCCGCCATATGCTGGTCTTCGGTAAAAACTGTCTGTTCCAGGAGGTGCTGGACAGCTTCGGCATTCGCAACGCCTGGGAAGGGGAGATGACCTTCTGGGGCAGTACCGCCGTGGGTATCGACCGCCTGGCGGCGTTTCGCGATGTGGACGTGCTCTGTTTCGACCACGGTAACGAACGCGACATGCAAACCCTGATGGCGACCCCGCTCTGGCAGGCGATGCCGTTTGTGCGCGAGAGGCGCTTCCAGCGCGCCCCGGCTGTCTGGTTCTACGGCGCGACGCTGTCGGCCATGCATTTTGCCCGCGTGCTGGATAACGCCCTGGGAGGTAAAGCATGAGTACGCGTATCGCCCGCTTCCCGGCGCTGCTGTTATCCCTGCTTTTTCTGGTTGCGCTGGTATTAACCGGCTTCAATCTCTCCGCGGCCTTACCGCGCGCGCAGTGGGGGGCCGCTCTGGCCTCGCCGGATATCGACAATATTCAGCAGATGCTGTTCCACTACAGCCTGCTGCCGCGTCTGGCGATCTCCCTTTTGGTCGGGGCCGGCTTAGGGCTGGTAGGCGTGCTGTTCCAGCAGGTGTTGCGTAACCCGCTGGCAGAACCAACCACGCTCGGCGTCGCGACCGGCGCGCAGCTTGGGATCACCATCACCACGCTGTGGGCGCTGCCGGGAGCGTTAACCTCGCAGTTTGCGGCACTCGCGGGGGCGTGCGTGGTGGGCGCGCTGGTATTTGGCGTGGCCTGGGGCAAGCGCCTTTCTCCGGTAACGCTTATTCTGGCCGGGCTGGTGGTGAGCCTGTACTGCGGGGCGATTAACCAGCTGCTGGTGCTGTTCCATCACGATCGGCTGCAAAGCATGTTCCTGTGGAGTACCGGCACGCTCACCCAGACCGACTGGAGCGTTGTAGAGCACCTGTGGCCGCAGCTGGCTGGCGGCGTCATGCTGACGCTGCTGCTGCTGCGCCCTCTGACGCTCATGGGGCTGGATGATGGCGTGGCGCGTAACCTGGGGCTGGCGCTGTCGCTGGCTCGTCTGGCGGCGCTGACGCTGGCGATTGTATTGAGTGCCCTGCTGGTCAACGCGGTTGGCATCATCGGGTTTATCGGCCTGTTTGCGCCGCTGCTGGCGAAAATGCTCGGGGCGCGTCGCCTGCTGGCGCGTCTGATGCTGGCGCCGCTGATTGGAGCGCTGATCCTCTGGCTTTCCGATCAGCTTATTCTCTGGCTGGCGCAGGTCTGGAGGGAAGTGTCCACCGGCTCTGTGACCGCGCTTATCGGGGCGCCGCTGCTGCTGTGGCTGCTGCCGCGCCTGCGCAGCATGAGCGCACCGGCGATGGACGCCGGCGATAAAGTCTACGCTGAACGTCAGTCGGTGCTGTGGTTTAGCCTTGCCGGTCTGGCGGTGCTGATTATCGCCTCGTTCGCGGCGCTCTCATTCGGACGCGATGCCATGGGCTGGCACTGGGCAACGGGTGATTTACTCAATGAACTGGTGCAGTGGCGCTGGCCGCGTATCTTCTCCGCGCTGATCGCAGGGGTGATGCTGGCGGTGGCGGGGTGCATTATTCAGCGTCTGACCGGCAACCCGATGGCAAGCCCTGAAGTGCTCGGGATCAGCTCTGGCGCCGCCTTTGGCGTGGTGCTGATGCTGTTCTTTGTGCCGGGGAATGCGTTTGGCTGGCTGATGCCTGCCGGCAGTATCGGCGCGGCAATCACGCTGATGATTATCCTGATTGCCGCCGGTCGCGGCGGATTTTCGCCGCACCGCATGCTGCTGGCCGGGATGGCGCTCAGCACCGCATTTACCATGCTGCTGATGATGCTGCAGGCCAGCGGCGATCCGCGTATGGCGAAGATCCTGACCTGGATTTCCGGCTCAACCTACAACGCCACCGGCAGCCAGGTGGTCTGGTCCGGGATCGCGATGCTCGTGCTGCTGGCGATGGTGCCGCTGTGCCGCCGCTGGATGACCATTCTGCCGCTCGGCGGCGAAACCGCGCGTGCGGTGGGAATGGCGCTGACGCCAGCGCGCGTGGCCCTGCTGCTGCTGGCGGCGTGCCTGACGGCGACGGCAACCCTGACGATTGGGCCGCTGAGTTTTGTCGGGCTAATGGCGCCGCACATTGCCAGAATGATGGGGTTCCGCCGGACGATGCCGCATATCGTCATGTCGGCCCTGACGGGCGGGGTGATGCTGGTGTTCGCGGACTGGTGCGGAAGAATGGTGCTGTTCCCGTATCAGATCCCGGCGGGTCTGCTGTCGACCTTTATCGGTGCGCCGTACTTTATTTATCTGTTGAGAAAGCAGAGTCGGTAATAAAAGTAAACGGCAATCCTTTGATTGCCGTTTTAGTGTTTGCTCCCTCTCCCCGTGGGAGAGGGTTGGGGTGAGGGCATCAAGCCGCACATCTTACAGCTTCGCAAACACCTTGCGCGCCGCGTCGATGGTGTTGTTGATATCATCTTCGCTGTGCGCCACGGACATAAAGCCCGCTTCGAACGCGGACGGCGCCAGGTACACGCCTTCTTCCAGCATCAGGTGGAAGAAGCGCTTGAAGCGTTCAACGTCGCACTTCACCACGTCCTGATAGCAGGTCACGGTTTTCGCATCGGTGAAGAAAATCCCGAACATGCCGCCCACGTGGTTAACCACCAGCGGAATACCCGCTTCTTCTGCCGCTTCCAGCAGACCGTTTGCCAGCTGCGAGGTCAGGTCGGTCAGGGTTTCGTGAATACCCGGCTGTGCCACTTCGGTCAGGCAGGCAAAGCCCGCCGCCATGGCGATAGGGTTACCGGAAAGCGTGCCCGCCTGGTAAACCGGGCCGGTTGGCGCCAGGGCTTCCATCACGTCCTTACGACCACCGAATGCGCCGACCGGCATGCCGCCGCCGATGATTTTGCCGAGGCAGGTCAGGTCCGGCACTACGTCGTAGTAAGACTGGGCACCCGCCAGCGCCACGCGGAAGCCGGTCATGACTTCATCGATGATCAGCAGCGCGCCGAACTCGTCGCACAGGGCACGCAGGCCCGGCAGGAAGTCAGGCTGCGGTGGGATGCAGTTCATGTTGCCGGCAACCGGCTCAACGATGATGCAGGCGATCTCCTGCGGATACTGCTCGAACGCCGCGCGAACGGTAGCAAGATCGTTGTAGGTGCAGGTCAGGGTGTGCTTCGCGAAATCTGCCGGTACGCCAGGCGAGTTCGGCTGGCCGAGCGTCAGCGCGCCGGAACCGGCCTTCACCAGCAGACAGTCGGCGTGACCGTGGTAACAGCCTTCAAACTTGATGATTTTATCGCGACCGGTAAAACCGCGCGCCAGGCGGATGGCGCTCATGGTGGCTTCGGTACCGGAGTTCACCATACGCACCATGTCCATGGTAGGCACCAGTTCGGTCACCAGCTCCGCCATTTTCACTTCCATTTCGGTTGGCGCACCGAAGCTCAGGCCGCGCTGGGCGGCTTCAATTACCGCGTTACGAATGGCCGGATGGTTGTGCCCCAGCACCATCGGCCCCCAGGAACCCACATAATCGATATAGGCTTTGCCATCGACATCATACAGATACGCGCCGTCAGCACGTTCGATAAACAGCGGCGTACCGCCCACGCCGGTGAAGGCGCGCACAGGTGAGTTCACACCACCCGGAATAAGCTCGCGGGCTGCACTGTAGAGGTTTTCAGACTTGCTCATGGCGTCGTTCCTGGTTCGAATAAAATGGTTAAGCCCACTATTCTAAGTGATTCGGGGAAGGTTATGAAATTTTTAGCCGGGCAATGCTTTAAGATTTGTTAAGTAATTTTCAGGAGACGGTGGGGCCGTCTCTGGTAAAATCCTCGCGGCTTTTTGTGTGACAAATAAGAACAGGACATGAAATCAGATTCTCCGTCTTTTGAAGAACAACAGTTTACGCTTGCCCAGCACCGAATCAGCATTCGGCGGCTGCTCAATCGCGATAAAACGCCGCTGGCGATCCTGCTGGCCGCTGCCGTGGTGGGCACTCTCGCGGGCCTGGTTGGCGTAGCGTTTGAAAAAGCGGTTAATGCCGTACTCAACTGGCGAGTGGGCACCGTGGCCGGTTTCGCCGACAGCGAATGGCTGGTCTGGGTGTGGGCATTCGGGCTGTCCGCGCTGTTTGCCATGGTGGGGTATTTTCTGGTGCGAAAATTCGCGCCGGAAGCCGGGGGATCGGGCATCCCTGAAATTGAAGGCGCGCTTGAGGAGCTGCGTCCGGTGCGCTGGTGGCGGGTGATTCCGGTTAAGTTCATCGGCGGCATGGGGACTCTGGGCGCGGAAATGGTGCTTGGACGGGAAGGACCCACGGTACAGCTGGGGGGGAACGTCGGCCGCATGGTGGGCGATCTGTTTCGGATGCGAAGCGCCGAAGCGCGCCATACGCTGCTGGCAACCGGCGCGGCGGCGGGACTTTCCGCCGCGTTTAACGCGCCGCTGGCGGGCATTTTATTCATTATCGAAGAGATGCGCGCGCAGTTCCGCTACAACCTGATCTCAATTAAAGCGGTATTCACCGGCGTCATTATGTCGAGCATCGTGTTTCGCATCTTTAATGGCGAGGGAGCGGTCATTGAGGTGGGTAAACTGACCAACGCGCCGGTCAACACCCTGTGGCTTTACCTGATCCTCGGCATGATTTTCGGCGTGGTGGGACCGCTGTTTAACACCTTTATCCTGCGCGCTCAGGATATGTTCCAGCGCATTCACGGCGGTAACACCACGAAATGGGTGCTGATGGGCGGTCTGCTGGGCGGAATGTGTGGCGTACTCGGGTTTATCGAGCCGAATGCCGCAGGCGGCGGGTTCGGGCTGATTCCCATTGCGGCGGCGGGGAATTTCAGCGTGGGTCTGCTGCTGTTTATGTTTATCTCACGGGTTATCACGACGGTACTGTGCTTCTCTTCCGGCGCGCCCGGGGGGATTTTTGCCCCGATGCTGGCGCTGGGTACGCTGCTCGGGACCGCGTTTGGTATGGCGGCTGAAGTGGGCTTTCCCGCCTATCACCTTGAAGCCGGGACCTTTGCGGTGGCCGGAATGGGGGCGCTGCTGGCCGCGTCCCTGCGTGCGCCCTTGACCGGGATCGTGCTGGTGCTGGAAATGACGGACAATTACCAGCTCATTTTGCCAATGATCATCACCTGTCTCGGCGCGACACTATTAGCCCAGTTCCTGGGTGGAAAACCGCTATACTCCACCATCCTCGCGCGTACCCTGGCGAAACAAGAGGCTGAACGGGCCGCCATGCAGAATACTTGAATGAATTACCAGGGTATTAGATAATGAGACAAAGAATTGGGTGAATTTTACCCAATAGCAGTATTCATGGGAGCATAAGATGAGTGATGACGTAGTAGCTGTACCGCTCGAATTTACCGAAGCAGCAGCCAACAAAGTGAAAGTTCTGATTGCCGACGAAGACAATCCGGATCTGAAACTGCGCGTTTATATTACCGGTGGCGGCTGCAGCGGCTTCCAGTATGGTTTTACCTTTGACGATCAGGTTAACGATGGCGATATGACTATCGAGAAACAGGGCGTCGCGCTGGTGGTTGACCCGATGAGCCTGCAATATCTGGTGGGTGGTTCGGTGGATTACACCGAGGGTCTGGAAGGTTCGCGCTTTGTGGTCACTAACCCGAATGCGACAAGCACCTGCGGGTGTGGATCTTCGTTCAGCATCTAACAGAGTACGGGCTGATGCCGTTACTCTGTCCCTCTCCCACAGGGAGAGGGAGAAAAGACTAAAAACGGTAACCTTGCGGTTACCGTTTTGTTTTTACCTGCCATTATCATCCAGCGCAAACGTCGGCAGCTTCAGGTGCCAGCGTATCGCCGCTAAGCGTATCACCAGCGTCACGACCATCCCCAGCATCGCGGCATTTTCCAGCGGGAGGGCAAAGGTGTAGTACGCTGTCGCGTGAACAATCCCGCCCACAATGCAGGCCGTTGCGTAAATTTCAGTACGCAGGATCATCGGCACTTCACGCGCCAGAATGTCGCGAATGATCCCACCGCCCACGCCGGTTAATACGCCCATGCAGATTGCCACCATCGGACCGGTACCCGCATTAAACGCCTTGTTGACGCCAATACCGACAAACACGGCCAGACCCACGGCATCCAGTACCGGCAATATCCACTTGGGCAAGCGGCGGGGCTGGCGAACCAGCACAATGGTTAACAGGCAGGTGACCATCGCGACCACCAGATCGGTAGGATCTTTCACCCAAAACACCGGGCCATTTGCCAGCGCCATATCGCGGATAGTCCCGCCGCCGACGGCGGTCACGACGCCCAGCACCAGCACGCCAAACGGATCCATGCGTAGTTTTCCGGCGAGCAGAACGCCGGAGATAGCAAAAACGGCTGTGCCAAGAATATCCAGCCAATAAACGAGCATCGTTAAATCCTCGAAAAGGGTCTTATGTTAGTGACTCTCTGCCAGCGCGGCACAGAGCTGTTTTGCGGCGAGGATAATACGCGGGCTGGCGCGTTCAAACCAGTCGCTGTTGAGTGGGATCACCGGAATTTTTAGCTGCTTTTGCCAGAATTGTTCAATTTTAGGAATCTCGCTCGCATTTCCGACCACGACGATGGCCTGCGGCTGGCGCGCCAGGACCTGCTCGCGGCTCACCTGCGGCCACGGTACCCGGCTGGCAGCAAAGATGTTTTCACCGCCGCAGACTTCCAGTACCTGGTTCTGAATCGACCCTTTACCAGTGGTGAACAGCGGCTGGCTGCCAAACTGCAGGAAGATGCGCTTTTTAACAGGGGTATCGTATCGGGATTTCAGCGCGGCATAGTCGCTCAGCATCTGTTTCGCCGCAGCCTCGGCTTTTTTGGGCGTCGGGCTATAGGGTGCCAGAGCGCGTAGCGCCTGAGCGACCTGCTCAATGCTGACGGCATCAATCCACATCACCTTTATGCCAAGCGAGGTGAGTTGGTTAACCTGCCGCTCGGCGTTGCCGCCGCGCCAGGCCAGCACGAGATCCGGTTTAAGCGCCACGATGCGCTCAAGGTTCATCCCCTGCCAGGTTGCCACCTGTTCAATACCCGCGGCTTGCGGTGGGTAATCCGAAAAGCTACTCACGCCAACGGGCGTGATCCCGGCGGCAAACGCCAGTTCCGTATTTGCGGGAGAGAGGGTAATCACGCGCGGTAACGCATAGAGCCACAGCGGTGCGAGAAGAAGCAGGGCGGCCAGCGCCCTGACAGTATGTTTAGCCACGTGCCAGATTCTGCACCAGGCGCTCCACCATCACGGTGGACTGTTTTGCCGCAACGGTCAGGAACTCGTCGAAGCTGATGTGGGACTGCTGGTCTGCCACGTCAGAGATGGCGCGAACCACCACGAACGGTACGCTGAAGTTATGGCAAACGTGAGCGATCGCGGTCGCTTCCATCTCAACGGCAACCGCCTGAGGGAAGTTATGACGGATTTTCGCCAGCCCAACGGAGCCGTTGATGAAGGCATCACCGCTGACAATCAGACCGCGCACCGCGTTGAGGTTGAGTTCTGCGATGCAGGTCTCTGCCGCCGCAATCAGTTTGTCGTCAGCTTTAAAACCAGCAGGGCAGCCCGGGAGCTGGCCGTACTCGTAACCGAACGCGGTGACGTCGGCATCGTGGTAACGCGCTTCGTCGGAAACAACGATATCGCCCACTTTCAGCGTCGGCGCCAGGCCGCCCGCAGAGCCGGTATTCACGATCACGTCCGGCTTGCAGCGCTCAAGCAGCAGGGTTGCACCCAGCGCAGCAGCCACTTTACCGATGCCTGATTTCAGCAGAGCCACGTCAACACCGTTCAGCTGGCCGGTATAGATCTCACAACCTCCCAGAGAGAGGGTCTGACGGTTCTCAATTTTGTCACGCAGCAGCGTAACTTCTTCTTCCATTGCACCAATAATGCCGATTTTCATAGATTTACTCGCGATGTGCCTTGTTAAGATGCATAGTCTATCATGCGGTTAAGGGGAAACGCATTCTCACGCGGGGGAGCACATGTCACCAATCGATTTTCGCACCAAAATAAACTGGCACCGACGTTTCCGTTCGCCGCAGGGCGACAAGAGCGAACATGAGATCCTGCGTATATTCGAGAGCGATCGCGGGCGGATCGTTAACTCGCCTGCCATCCGCCGTCTGCAGCAAAAAACTCAGGTGTTCCCGCTGGAGCGTAACGCCGCGGTGCGCACGCGCTTAACCCACTCGATGGAAGTGCAGCAGGTCGGGCGCTACATTGCCAAAGAGATTTTGAGCCGTCTCAAAGAGCAGCGTTTACTGGAAGCCTATGGTCTGGACGAGCTGACGGGGCCCTTCGAGAGCATCGTTGAGATGGCCTGCCTGATGCATGACATCGGCAACCCGCCTTTCGGCCACTTTGGTGAGGCGGCGATCAATGACTGGTTTAAGCAGCGGCTTTATCCTTCGGATGCGGTAAGCCAGCCCCTCAGCGATGACCGCTGCATCGTACGCGATTTACGCCTGCGTGAAGGTGAAGAGGGGCTGAACGATCTGCGCCGTAAAGTGCGCCAGGATTTGTGTCACTTCGAGGGCAACGCGCAGGGGATCCGGCTGGTCCATTCCCTGATGCGCATGAACCTGACCTGGGCACAGGTCGGCTGCATTCTGAAATATACGCGCCCCGCGTGGTGGATGGGGGATACGCCCGCGTCCCACAGCTATTTAATGAAAAAACCGGGCTATTACCTTTCCGAAGAGGCCTATATTGAACGGTTACGTAAAGAACTTTCATTGACGCCAAACGGCCGCTTTCCATTGACGTGGATTATGGAAGCCGCCGATGATATTTCCTATTGCGTGGCCGATCTGGAAGATGCCGTGGAGAAAAGAATCTTCAGCGTCGAGGAGCTTTATCAACATCTTTATGCGTCCTGGGGTACCCATGAAAAAAGTTCGCTGTTTGCGCAGGTTGTCGAAAATGCCTGGGAAAAATCGCGCTCAAATACATTAAGCCGCAGTACGGAAGACCAGTTCTTTATGTATTTGCGGGTCAATACATTAAATAAACTGGTGCCGTATGCGGCGTCGCGTTTTATTGATAATTTGCCGCTCATTTTCAGCGGGGAATTCAACCACGCGCTGCTGGAAGATGACAGTAGTTTCAGTCAACTCCTTGAGCTTTATAAACATGTGGCGATGCGGCATGTATTCAGCCATCCGGATGTCGAGCAGCTAGAGCTGCAGGGCTATCGGGTAATCAGTGGGTTACTGGAAATTTATTCCCCGTTGCTTCAGCTGTCGGTCGATGAATTCAGCGAACTGGTGGAACACGAGCGCGTGCGCAGAATACCCATCGAATCGCGGCTTTATCAGAAACTTTCTACCCGGCATCGTCTGGCGTATGTCGAAGCGATTGGCAAGCTGGAACGCAACTCTCCCCAATGGCCGGTGATGGAATATTATTATCGCTGCCGTCTTATCCAGGACTATATCAGCGGCATGACGGATTTGTATGCCTGGGATGAATACCGCAAGCTCATGGCGGTGGAATAATTCCGGAGTTTTGTAAAGACGGCCAATAAATTTTTACCTTTTCCATAAACTTATCGCCGGAACTAAGCGGTATAAAATGAATCTGAGTTACACAGCAATTTTGCGTTACCTGTAAATCGAGATTGAGAAATATGAAAAAAACCACATTAGCAATGAGTGCACTGGCTCTGAGTTTAGGTTTAGCGCTGTCTCCTCTGACTGCTACTGCAGCCGAGACCGCGTCGTCGGCAGCAACCGCGCAGCAGATGCCAAGCCTGGCACCGATGCTCGAAAAAGTGATGCCATCGGTGGTGAGTATTAACGTTGAGGGCAGCACGACCGTCAATACGCCGCGTATGCCGCGTAACTTCCAGCAGTTCTTCGGCGACAACTCGCCGTTCTGCCAGGACGGTTCGCCATTCCAGAGCTCTCCGTTCTGTCAGGGCGGCGGTGCCGGGGATGACAGCCAGGGCGGCGGCCAGCAGCAGAAATTCATGGCGCTTGGCTCGGGGGTAATTATTGATGCGGCGAAAGGCTACGTCGTCACTAACAACCACGTTGTCGATAACGCGAACAGCATTAAGGTTCAGCTGAGCGATGGCCGTAAGTTCGACGCCAAAGTAGTGGGTAAAGACCCGCGCTCCGACATTGCGCTGATCCAGATTCAGGATCCGAAAAACCTGACGGCGATTAAAATTGCCGACTCCGATGCGCTGCGCGTGGGCGACTATACCGTGGCGATCGGTAACCCGTTCGGTCTGGGTGAAACCGTGACATCCGGTATCGTCTCAGCGCTGGGCCGTAGCGGCCTCAACGCTGAGAACTACGAAAACTTCATCCAGACGGATGCGGCGATCAACCGCGGTAACTCCGGCGGTGCGCTGGTGAACCTGAACGGTGAGCTGATCGGTATCAACACCGCTATCCTGGCACCGGACGGCGGCAACATCGGGATCGGTTTTGCTATCCCAAGTAACATGGTGAAAAACCTGACCGCGCAGATGGTGCAGTATGGCCAGGTGAAACGCGGCGAGCTGGGTATCCTCGGTACGGAGCTGAACTCCGAACTGGCTAAGGCGATGAAAGTTGACGCTCAGCGCGGGGCATTCGTCAGCCAGGTGATGCCAAATTCTTCTGCGGCGAAAGCGGGCATTAAAGCGGGGGATGTAATCACCTCCCTGAACGGTAAACCGATCAGCAGCTTTGCCGCCCTGCGTGCCGAAGTGGGCTCGATGCCGATTGGCAGTAAAGTGACCCTCGGCCTGCTGCGCGACGGTAAGCCGGTTAACGTGAGCCTGGAGCTGCAGCAGAGCAGCCAGAATCAGGTGGATTCCAGCACCATCTTCAGCGGTATTGAAGGTGCCGAGATGAGCAATAAAGGCGCAGACAAAGGCGTGGTGGTGAACAACGTGAAAGCGAATTCACCGGCAGCCCGTATCGGCCTGAAAAAAGGCGATGTGATCATGGGTGCTAACCAGCAGCCGGTGAAAAACATCGCTGAACTGCGCAAAATTCTCGACAGCAAGCCTTCCGTGCTGGCGCTGAATATCCAGCGTGGTGATACCTCTCTTTATCTGCTGATGCAGTAATCCTCTGAAGCCCCTGTTCGCAGGGGCTTTCTCGTTTTTGTGATTCTTGCCACAACTCCATACTTCTCCCTCTCTCTTTGTGCATTCGCACAATGCAGCCGTCGCTGAACTTCCCTATGCTTGAGCTCTGCTCACGGGAGGGTTACATGGCTGGCTGGCATCTTGATACCAAAATGGCGCAGGATATCGTGGCGCGCACCATGCGCATTATTGATACCAATATCAACGTAATGGATGCCCGCGGGCGCATTATTGGCAGCGGCGATCGCGAGCGTATTGGGGAATTGCACGAAGGTGCGCTGCTGGTGCTTTCTCAGGGGCGGGTCGTGGATATCGACGATGCGGTAGCGAAACACCTGCACGGCGTACGTCAGGGCATCAATTTACCGCTGCGTCTTGAAGGCGAAATTGTGGGGGTAATCGGCCTCACCGGCGAGCCCGAGTCACTGCGAAAATACGGTGAGCTGGTCTGTATGACGGCAGAGATGATGCTGGAGCAGTCGCGCCTGATGCACCTGCTCGCTCAGGACAGCCGCCTGCGTGAAGAGCTGGTAATGAACCTTATTCAGGCGGAAGAGCATACGCCTGCGCTCAGCGAATGGGCGCAGCGTCTGGGGATCGATTTAAATCAGCCGCGCGTGGTGGCGGTCATTGAGGTCGATAGCGGCCAGCTTGGCGTGGACAGCGCGATGGCCGAACTGCAGCAGCTGCAAAATGCGCTGGCGACGCCGGAGCGCGATAACCTGGTGGCGATCGTTTCTCTGACGGAAATGGTGGTCCTCAAACCGGCGCTCAATGCGTTCGGCCGCTGGGATGCCGACGATCATCGTCGTCGCGTGGAGCAGCTGATCTCCCGGATGGAGGAGAACGGCCAGCTGCGTTTTCGCGTTGCGCTGGGCAACTACTTTACCGGGCCGGGCAGTATCGCCCGCTCCTGGCGTACCGCGCGCACCACCATGATGGTGGGCAAGCAGCGGATGCCGGAGAGCCGCAGCTATTTCTATCAGGATCTGATGCTGCCGGTGCTGCTCGACAGCCTGCGCGGGGGCTGGCAGGCCAATGAGCTGGCGCGGCCATTGGCGCGTCTGAAAGCCATGGACAACAACGGCCTGCTGCGCCGGACGCTGCAGGCGTGGTTCCGGCATAACGTGCAGCCGCTGGCGACCTCGAAGGCGCTGTTTATTCACCGCAATACGCTTGAGTATCGGTTAAACCGGATTTCGGAGCTGACGGGGCTAGATCTGGGAAATTTTGACGACAGGCTGCTGCTGTATGTGGCGCTGCAGCTGGACGAACAGAGATGATGCTGTATGCGGTCTGGTGCCCTCACCCCATCCCTCTCCCACGGGGAGAGGGCGCAAACACTAAAAACGGCAATCAAGGATTGCCGTTTTGCTTTTATTTCCGCGTTAATTTCTCAAGATCCGCTTCAATCTCGCTGATCTTATTCGTCACAACGCTTTCAAGGTGACGCAGATCGTCAAGGATCTTACGCTTGAGATCGACTTCGGTGCGGTCGCGCTGGCAGATCTGATCGAGTTCATCGATCACATAGCGCAGGTTAGGGCTGATTTCCTGTACTTCTTTGTAGCCCTGTCCTACACCGTCAGCCACAACGGTCTTACGCTGGCGTGGATATTTAAACTTCACGCTTTTGGCGAAAAACTCTCCTTTGTCCTTGTGAAAATAGATTTTCAGAATATCGTTATTGGCTTCCTGACGGAGGCTGTAACGATCAATTTCATCAGGATTGGTAATGCCCAGACTTTTCAGATTATCGTACATAGCGGTACCCTTGATCTCAACATAACCTTTGAATAATTAACGAAAAAATCTATTTTCGCCACCCTCCGATATAAAAAAAGCGGGGTTGCCCCCGCTTTTTGTTATACCCGATTAATCGATGGTGCGCAGCAATTCGTTGATGCCCACTTTACCGCGCGTTTTCGCATCCACTTTCTTCACGATAACCGCACAGTACAGGCTGTATTTGCCATCTTTTGACGGCAGGTTGCCGGAAACCACCACGGAGCCTGCCGGAACGCGACCGTAGTGAACTTCACCGGTTTCACGGTCGTAAATACGGGTGCTCTGACCGATGTAAACGCCCATGGAGATCACGGAACCTTCTTCAACGATCACGCCTTCAACCACTTCAGAGCGCGCGCCGATGAAGCAGTTGTCTTCGATGATGGTCGGGTTAGCCTGCAGTGGCTCCAGAACACCACCGATGCCCACGCCGCCGGAAAGGTGAACGTTTTTACCGATTTGCGCGCAGGAACCGACGGTCGCCCAGGTATCAACCATGGTGCCTTCGTCAACGTAGGCACCGATGTTCACGTAGGATGGCATCAGCACGGTGTTGCGTGCGATAAACGCGCCCTGACGAACCGCCGCAGGCGGTACCACGCGGAAGCCTTCTTTCTGGAAACGCGCTTCGTCGTAGTCAGCGAATTTCATTGGCACTTTATCGAAGTAGCGGCTTTCTGCTCCGTCGATAACCTGGTTATCGTTGATACGGAAAGAGAGCAGCACGGCTTTCTTCAGCCATTGATGAGTGACCCACTGACCGTCGATTTTTTCTGCCACGCGCAGCGCGCCGGAATCCAGAAGGGAAATCACCTGGTTTACCGCTTCACGGGTCACGGTATCCACATTTGCCGGGGTAATCTCGGCGCGACGCTCAAAAGCGGACTCAATAACGTTCTGTAACTGCTGCATTGTTTACTCTTTCCATTTCACTAAAAAACATATCACCCTTTATCGTTTGGATTGAGGGCTGCTGTCAACCGTTGTTGCACTTCAAGCTGCAGGTCATTATTAAGGGCACGCCGGTCCGCTGTTGCGATTATAAATAAATCTTCTACTCGCTCGCCAATCGTTGTAATTCGGGCGCCGTGGAGCGAAATTCCCAGATCGGCAAAAACCTGGCCGACGCGGGCAAGCAGCCCTGGCTGGTCGAGCGCGATCAGCTCCAGGAACGATTTACGGTCGGTGTGGGTCGGCAGGAAATTGACCTCGGTATCGACGGTAAAGTGGCGCAATTTCGCCGGCTGGCGACGCGGCTGCGGGGGCTGCCAGCTGCGCTGGGTAATCGCCTGTTCCAGACCAAAACGTATCCCTTCATGCCTGTCTGACGAGAGCGGGCTGCCGTCCGGCTCAAGCACGATAAAGGTGTCCATCGCCATGCCGTCGCGGGTGGTGAAAATCTGCGCGTCGTGAACGCTCAGGTTACGCCTGTCCAGTTCGGCGCAGACCGCAGCAAACAGATAAGGTCGGTCCGGGCTCCAGATGAAAATCTCCGTCCCGCCGCGGGTAGCCTGCGGGCTCAGCAGGATCATCGGCTGGGACAGGTCGTGCTTCAGCAGATGCCGCGCGTGCCACGCAAGCTGGTTTGGGCTATGGCGGACAAAATAGTTGGCGCGGCAGCGGGCCCAAATCTGATGCAGTGCCTCTTCATCAATATTATCCATCCGCAGCAGCGCCAGCGCCTGCAGCTGGTGATGGCGCACGCGCTCGCGCATGTCCGGGGTGTTTTGCATCCCGCGACGCAGCTGTTTTTCGGTGGCGAAGTACAGCTCGCGCAGCAGGCTCTGCTTCCAGCTGTTCCACAGGGTCTCGTTGGTGGCGCAGATATCGGCCACCGTCAGGCAGACCAGATAGCGCAGACGATTTTCCGTCTGAACCTCTTCCGCGAACTGCTTGATCACTTCCGGATCCTGAATGTCACGACGCTGCGCGGTGACCGACATCAGCAGGTGATGGCGCACCAGCCAGGCCACCAGCTGCGTTTCACGCGAGTTCAGGCCGTGCAGTTCGGCAAATTTCAGCACGTCCTGCGCGCCCAGCACCGAATGGTCACCGCCGCGACCTTTGGCGATATCGTGGAACAGGGCGGCAATCAGGATCAGTTCCGGATGGGTCAGGCGCGGCCACAGTTCGACGCAGAGCGGGTGGCGGGAGCGCGTCTCTTCTCTCGCAAAGCTTTCCAGCTTTAGCATCACGCGGATCGTGTGTTCATCCACCGTGTAGGCGTGGAACAGATCGAACTGCATTTGCCCGACAATGTGCGACCACTGCGGCATATAGGCCCACAGCACGCTGTGGCGGTGCATCGGCAGCAGGCCGCGGCTGACGGCGCCCGGGTGGCGGAGCATGCTCAGGAACAGCGAACGCGCTTCCGGGATATAGCACAGCGGCTGCGTCAGATGACGGCGCGCGTGGCGCAGATGGCGCAGAGTGGTGGAGTAGATTCCGGTGATGGTGCTGTTGCGCACCATGGTATAGAACATCCGCAGAATCGCTTCCGGCTCGCGGATGAACAGCGTTTCGTCGCGCAGGTCGATAAGCGTGCCGCGCAGCTGGAATTCGTCATCAATCGGGCGCGGTTTTTCGTCCGCCGTCAGGGCCAGAATGGCCTCGTCGAACAGCTGCAACAGCATCTGGTTCAGCTCGCTCACCCGGCGGGTGACGCGGAAGAAATCCTTCATCATGTGCTCAACCGGCTCGTTGCCTTCGCCCTGATAATTCAGGCGCTGAGCCACGCTGAGCTGACGGTCAAACAGCAGGCGGTTATCGTAGCGGGTGACTTCCAGATGCAGGGCAAACCGGATGCGCCACAGCAGGTGCAGGCACTCGTTCAGCTCGTTACGCTCGGCCTCGGTTAAAAAGCCGAAGCCGACCATCTCGTCCATCGAGGTGGCACCAAAATGGCGGCGGGCGACCCACTGCAGGGTGTGGATGTCGCGCAGGCCGCCGGGGCTGCTTTTAATATCGGGTTCAAGATTATAGCTGGTGCCGTGGTAGCGCTGGTGGCGCTGGTTTTGCTCCTCGACCTTCGCGGCGAAGAACTTTTCTGACGGCCAGAAGCCGTCGCTGAAGATGTGTTTTTGCAGCTCCAGGAACAGGGCGACGTCACCAATCAGCAGGCGGGTTTCAATCAGGTTGGTGGCGACGGTCAGGTCCGATAACCCTTCCAGCAGACACTCTTCCAGGGTACGCACGCTGTGGCCGACTTCCAGCTTTACGTCCCAGAGCAGCGTCAGCAGTTCGCCAATTTTTTGCGCCTGTTCGTCCGGCAGCTTTTTGCGGCTTAAGATCAGCAGATCGATATCGGAAAGCGGATGCAGCTCACCGCGGCCATAGCCCCCGACGGCAACCAGCGCAACATCACTGATTTGCCCAAACCCGTAATCGATCCACAGGCGCTGCAGCAGCTGGTCGATAAATTCGGTGCGCGCTTCAATGAGCTGCTCGGCCGACACGCCTGCGTCGAACGCGCTGCCCAGCCAGCGATGGAAAACATCCATATGGGCTTTAATATGCGCGCAGGTCAGCTCGTGCGACGGCCAGACGCCCGGGTTATCGGGCTGGTCGGGGAGGGTGGGAAGTGCTGTGTTAGCATACTGTTCGGGTAAAAGATTGCTCATCGTGCGCCACCCATAAGAAAAAGCTATAGCCATTAAAAAAGCCGGCATTTGCCGGCTTTTTTATCATTCATCGTGCGTCAGTATCGCCGGGATGGTGTCATCCTTGCGCAACGTCATAATTTCGCAGCCGTTGTCTGTTACCACAATAGTATGCTCGTACTGCGCAGACAAGCTTCTGTCTTTGGTTTTCACCGTCCAGCCGTCTTTCATGGTGCGGATGCGGTAATCACCCGCGTTGACCATCGGCTCAATGGTAAAGGTCATGCCTTTTTGCAGCACCACGCCGCCGTCATCTGCATCATAGTGCAGGACCTGCGGTTCTTCATGGAAGACGCGACCAATGCCGTGACCGCAGTACTCGCGCACCACGGAGAAACCTTCTGCTTCCACAAACTTCTGGATTGCCGCACCGAGGGTACGCAGGCGAATACCCGGTTTAACCATTTTCAGCGCCAGATAGAGGCTGTCCTGGGTGACTTTGCACAGGCGCTCGCCCAGGATGGTCGGCTTGCCAACGATGAACATTTTTGAGGTGTCCCCGTGGTACTCGTCTTTAATGACGGTCACGTCGATGTTGACGATGTCGCCATCTTTCAGCAGTTTTTCGTCATCCGGAATGCCGTGACACACCACTTCATTAATAGAGATGCAGACGGATTTCGGGAAACCGTGGTAGCCGAGGCAGGCGGAAACCGCGTGCTGCTCGTTCACGATATAGTCGTTACAGATACGGTCCAGTTCACCGGTGCTGACGCCCGGCTTCACGAACGGCTCGATCATTTCCAGCACTTCCGCGGCCAGACGACCGGCGATGCGCATCTTTTCAATTTCTTCAGGTGTCTTAATAGAGATAGCCATGTAATCTGTCCATCGGTGTCGATTTTTTCGACAATACTAGTCTAAGTGTCGTCAATGGTATCAGTCAGGCACGCTCCGTGCCAAATTGAGAATCATTAACAGCACACTCCGCCAACAACTGTTGGTTTCTGGTCGTGTTTTGTGGTATAAAGCGCGCCGGACTTCCGATCCATCTCAGATACACAGGCTGGACGGAAGCGACAAATCTCACTTTGTGTAACAACACACACGTATCGGCACATATTCCGGGGTGCCCTTCGGGGTCGGTAATATGGGATACGTGGAGGCATAACCCCAACTTTCAATATAGAGGTTTTAAACATGGCAACTGTTTCCATGCGCGACATGCTCAAGGCTGGTGTTCACTTCGGTCACCAGACCCGTTACTGGAACCCGAAAATGAAGCCTTTCATCTTCGGCGCGCGTAACAAAGTTCACATCATCAACCTTGAGAAAACTGTACCAATGTTCAACGAAGCCCTGGCTGAGCTGAACAAGATCTCTTCCCGTAAAGGTAAGATTCTGTTCGTTGGTACTAAGCGCGCTGCAAGCGAAGCTGTGAAAGATGCTGCTAACAGCTGCGACCAGTTCTTCGTGAACCATCGCTGGTTGGGCGGCATGCTGACCAACTGGAAAACTGTTCGTCAGTCCATCAAACGCCTGAAAGATCTGGAAACCCAGTCTCAGGACGGTACTTTCGACAAGCTGACTAAGAAAGAAGCGCTGATGCGCACTCGTGAACTGGACAAGCTGGAAAACAGCCTGGGCGGTATCAAAGATATGGGCGGCCTGCCAGACGCGCTGTTCGTAATCGATGCAGACCACGAGCACATCGCAATCAAAGAAGCTAACAACCTGGGTATCCCGGTATTCGCTATCGTTGATACCAACTCCGATCCGGACGGTGTTGACTTCGTTATCCCGGGTAACGACGACGCAATCCGTGCTGTTAGCCTGTACCTGAGCGCTGTAGCTGCTACCGTTCGTGAAGGCCGTTCCCAGGATCTGGCTTCTCAGGCGGAAGAAAGCTTCGTAGAAGCTGAATAATAAGGTTTTACCCCTTATTAGTACCGTGTATGAATAGGGGCCCATTACCGGCCCCTTTTTTCAATTTACACTGTTTGGCCCCCGGCCGGGCAGTTCACATCTCCCGAGGATTTAAGAATGGCTGAAATTACCGCATCCCTGGTAAAAGAGCTGCGCGAGCGTACTGGCGCAGGCATGATGGATTGCAAAAAAGCGCTGACTGAAGCGAACGGCGACATCGAGCTGGCAATCGAAAACATGCGTAAATCCGGTGCGATCAAAGCAGCTAAAAAAGCAGGCAACGTTGCTGCTGACGGCGTGATCATCACTAAGATCGACGGCAACTACGGCATCATTCTGGAAGTTAACTGCCAGACTGACTTCGTTGCTAAAGATGGCGGTTTCCAGGCATTTGCTAACAAAGTTCTGGACGCAGCTGTTGCTGGTAAAATCACTGACGTTGAAGTTCTGAAAGCACAGTTCGAAGAAGAACGTGTTGCGCTGGTTGCTAAAATCGGTGAGAACATCAACATCCGTCGCGTATCTTCTCTGGAAGGCGACGTTCTGGGCTCTTACCAGCACGGTGCACGTATCGGTGTTCTGGTTGCGGCTAAAGGCGCTGACGAAGAGCTGGTTAAACAGCTGGCTATGCACATCGCTGCAAGCAAACCAGAATTCGTTAAGCCAGAAGACGTGTCTGCTGAAGTGGTAGAGAAAGAGTACCAGGTTCAGCTGGACATCGCGATGCAGTCTGGTAAGCCAAAAGAAATCGCAGAGAAAATGGTTGAAGGCCGCATGAAGAAATTCACCGGCGAAGTTTCTCTGACTGGCCAGCCATTCGTAATGGACCCAAGCAAGTCTGTTGCTCAGCTGCTGAAAGAGCACAACGCTGACGTAACTGGCTTCATCCGCTTCGAAGTGGGCGAAGGCATCGAGAAAGTTGAGACTGACTTCGCAGCAGAAGTTGCTGCAATGTCCAAGCAGTCTTAATGATTGAAAAGGAGCCGCCTGAGGGCGGCTTCTTTTTGTCACCCGTCACAGGAAATCAGACAGGCTCCAGTATCGCTGTGCTGATTTGCGGCATATCATGTCGCCAGAATTAACCCCCATCTTAATCGTTGACAGTCTCAGGAAAGAAACATGGCTACCAATGCAAAACCCGTGTACAAACGCATTCTGCTTAAGCTGAGTGGCGAAGCGCTGCAGGGATCAGAAGGCTTCGGTATTGACGCAAGCATCCTTGATCGCATGGCACAGGAAATCAAAGAACTGGTCGAACTGGGTATCCAGGTTGGCGTGGTCATTGGCGGTGGCAACCTTTTCCGTGGTGCTGGTCTGGCGAAAGCGGGGATGAACCGCGTTGTGGGCGACCACATGGGTATGCTGGCAACCGTCATGAATGGCCTGGCGATGCGTGATGCCCTGCACCGCGCCTATGTGAATGCCCGCCTGATGTCCGCGATTCCGCTGAATGGCGTTTGCGATAATTACAGCTGGGCAGAAGCCATCAGCCTGCTGCGCAATAACCGCGTGGTGATCCTCTCCGCCGGTACGGGTAACCCGTTCTTTACGACCGATTCCGCTGCCTGCCTGCGCGGTATCGAGATCGAAGCCGATGTGGTACTGAAAGCGACCAAAGTAGACGGCGTGTTTACTGCCGACCCGGCAAAAGATCCTTCTGCCACCATGTACGATCAGCTGAGCTACAGCGAAGTGCTGGATAAAGAGCTGAAAGTGATGGATCTTGCCGCCTTCACGCTGGCTCGCGACCACAAACTGCCGATCCGTGTCTTCAACATGAACAAGCCTGGCGCACTGCGTCGCGTGGTCATGGGCGAAAAAGAAGGCACTTTGATCACGGAATAATTTCCGTTGACGATAAATACAGGTAAGATTCCGCTTTATTTTGTAGTGGTATCTTTACCCGGGCGCGCCTTTGGCGTTGTCATGAATTAAACGCGACTATACTTAGCACACCTGTAGCGCTGTGCTGGCGGATAGTCTGCCTGAGACAAGTTTTCAAGGATTCGTAACGTGATTAACGACATCAGAAAAGATGCTGAAGTACGCATGGACAAATGCGTAGAAGCGTTCAAAAACCAAATCAGCAAAATCCGTACTGGCCGTGCTTCCCCAAGCCTGCTGGATGGCATCATCGTAGAATATTACGGTACGCCAACCCCTCTGCGCCAGCTGGCGAGCGTGACGGTTGAAGATACCCGTACGCTGAAAATCAACGTCTTCGACCGCTCTATGAGCCCGGCCGTTGAGAAAGCGATTATGGCCTCTGACCTCGGACTGAACCCAAGCTCTGCGGGCGCAGATATCCGAGTTCCACTGCCTCCGCTGACGGAAGAACGTCGTAAAGATCTTATCAAAGTGGTTCGTGGCGAAGCTGAGCAGGGTCGTGTATCCGTGCGTAACGTCCGTCGTGACGCGAACGATAAAGTGAAAGCACTGCTGAAAGAAAAAGAGATCAGCGAAGATGACGATCGTCGTTCTCAGGACGACATTCAGAAAATGACCGACGCGGCCATCAAGAAAATTGATGCGGCGCTGGCAGAAAAAGAAGCGGAACTGATGCAGTTCTGATTTCTGTCGTACACTGATAAACGCCGTTCAGAAGGACTTCGGGTCTTGCTGGCGGCGTTTTGCTTTTATCTGGTCTAACTTTTTTCGGGCATCTCATGAAGCATTTAACACTCCTCGGCTCAACCGGCTCTATCGGTTGCAGCACTCTCGACGTCGTTCGCCATAATCCTGAACTTTACACCGTGACAGCGCTGGTGGCCGGTAAGAATGTGCAGCGAATGGTCGAACAGTGCCTGGAGTTTGCGCCCCGCTATGCGGTGATGGATGACGAAGAGAGCGCGCGTCTGCTGAAAGCACAGCTGCGTGAAAAGGGCAGTCGAACCGAGGTGCTGAGCGGCCAGCAGGCGGCCTGCGAGATGGCGGCGCTGGATGAGGTAGATCAGGTCATGGCGGCCATTGTCGGCGCGGCAGGGCTGCTGCCCACGCTTGCTGCGATTGATGCCGGTAAGGATGTTTTGCTGGCCAATAAAGAGTCGCTGGTCACCTGCGGACGCCTGTTTATGGATGCGGTGAAGCAGCGCGGCGCGCGTCTTCTGCCGGTCGACAGCGAACACAACGCGATTTTTCAGAGTTTACCGCAACCTTTTCAACAGAACCTGGGGTACGCTGACCTGGAGCAGAGTGGCGTAGTGTCTATTCTACTTACCGGGTCTGGTGGCCCATTCCGTGAAACGCCACTGTCTGAACTGCGTGCGATGACACCGGATCAGGCGTGCCGTCATCCGAACTGGTCGATGGGGCGTAAAATCTCCGTTGATTCTGCCACCATGATGAACAAAGGTCTGGAATACATTGAAGCGCGCTGGCTGTTTAATGCGTCAGCGAAACAGATGGAAGTACTGATTCACCCGCAATCGGTGATTCACTCGATGGTGCGTTATCAGGATGGCAGCGTGCTGGCACAGCTGGGCGAGCCGGACATGCGTACGCCGATTGCCCATTCAATGGCGTGGCCAAATCGAGTGAAATCCGGCGCGAAGCCGCTTGATTTCTGCAAGCTAAGTTCCCTGACGTTCAGTGAACCAGACTACGACCGCTATCCTTGTCTGAAGCTTGCGATGAATGCCTTTGACCAGGGGCAGGCGGCGACGACGGCACTTAATGCAGCTAATGAAATTACCGTTGAGGCATTTCTGAATCAGCAAATTCGTTTTACCGATATCGCGTCGTTAAATTTATCGGTACTGGAGATGATGGATTTGCGCGAACCACAAAGCGTGGAAGAGGTGCTGGCGGTGGATGCAGCTGCGCGTAATATTGCGCGCCAACAGGTGACACGTCTCGCAAGCTGGTGATAAAGCAAGCACTAGTCGTCGTGCTATTTGTTAGCGTTGGGCTTCAGTGATATAGTCTGCGCCACCTGATCGCAGGTATTTGACTTAATGTGGTCAGGTGAGCCGTGGTTTGACACGGCTTTTTTATGTATAGGCTTCAGTATTCCTGAGTACCGTTAAATCCTTTTCAGGGACAAAAAACGCGTTATGTTGTCTGCGAATCAACCAATAAGCGAAAATTTGCCAGCTCATGGCTGCCGTCATGTAGCAATCATTATGGATGGCAATGGCCGCTGGGCGAAAAGACAAGGGAAGATACGAGCCTTTGGGCATAAAGCGGGGGCGAAATCCGTTCGTCGCGCCGTTTCTTTTGCCGCCAACAACGGCATTGATGCGTTAACGCTCTATGCTTTTAGCAGTGAAAACTGGAATCGACCTCTGCAGGAAGTGACTGCGTTGATGGAATTGTTTGTGTGGGCGCTAGACAGCGAAGTAAAAAGCCTGCACCGCCACAACGTCCGCCTGCGTATCATTGGCGATACCAGTCGTTTTAACTCACGTTTGCAGGAACGGATCCGCAAAGCTGAAGCGCTGACGGAAAATAATACCGGTTTGACGCTGAATATTGCGGCGAATTACGGCGGACGCTGGGATATTATCCAGGGCGTTCGGCATCTGGCCGAACAGGTTCAGGAAGGGCTGTTGAGACCCGACCAAATTGATGAAGAGGCGCTGAGCAAGCAAATCTGCATGAATGAACAGGCACCTGTGGATTTGGTAATTAGGACAGGGGGGGAACATCGCATAAGTAACTTTTTGATATGGCAAATTGCCTATGCCGAACTTTACTTTACGGATGTTCTTTGGCCCGATTTTGATGAACAAGACTTTGAAGGTGCGCTGCATGCCTTTGCCAATCGAGAGCGTCGTTTCGGCGGCACCGAGCCTGGTGGCGACAAAGCCTGATGGGGGTAGCTTTTGCTGAAGTATCGCCTGATTTCCGCTTTTGTATTAATACCCATTGTCATTGCGGCGCTGTTTTTACTGCCCCCGGTGGGATTCGCTATTGTCACGCTGGTGGTGTGCATGCTCGCCGCGTGGGAATGGGGACAGTTTAGCGGCTTTACCTCGCGCACTCAGCGAGTATGGCTTGCGGTACTTTGTGGCTTTATCCTGGCCATAATGCTGTTTACGTTACCTGAATATCACCATGATATTCATCAGCCCCTGGTTGCCGGTTCCTTGTGGATATCGCTGGCCTGGTGGGTTGCCGCGCTGTTGCTGGTTCTTTTTTATCCGGGTTCCGCGGCATTGTGGCGTAATTCAAAAGTGCTGCGACTGATTTTTGGCTTGCTCACAATTATTCCTTTTTTCTGGGGTATGGTTGCGCTGCGAGCCTGGCACTACGACGAAAACCACTACAGCGGTGCGATCTGGCTGCTTTATGTGATGATTCTGGTCTGGGGGGCTGACTCCGGGGCCTATATGTTTGGTAAACTGTTTGGCAAACATAAGCTGGCACCGAAGGTTTCTCCGGGCAAAACCTGGCAAGGATTCATCGGCGGCCTGTTTACGGCAGCGATCATCTCCTGGGGCTACGGCGTCTGGGCGAATCTTGAAGTGGCACCGTCAATACTGCTGGTGTGCTCGATTTTTGCTGCGCTTGCCTCCGTGCTCGGTGATTTAACCGAAAGTATGTTTAAGCGTGAAGCAGGGATTAAGGACAGCGGACACCTGATTCCAGGGCATGGCGGTATACTGGATCGCATTGATAGCCTGACAGCGGCTGTTCCAGTGTTTGCGTGTTTGCTTTTACTGGTATTCGGGACGATTTAACGGAAGGTTTTATGCTGAGCATTCTCTGGAATCTGGCGGCGTTCATTGTTGCACTGGGTGTACTGATTACCGTGCATGAATTTGGCCATTTCTGGGTTGCTCGCCGCTGTGGCGTGCGCGTAGAGCGATTTTCCATCGGTTTTGGTAAATCACTCTGGACGCGCACCGACCGCCACGGCACGGAATTTGTCATCGCCCTTATCCCGCTGGGCGGCTACGTCAAAATGCTCGACGAACGCGTCGAGCCTGTCGCTCCTGAGCTGCGACACAGCGCATTCAACAATAAAACCGTTGGACAACGCGCCGCCATCATTGCTGCCGGACCGGTAGCCAACTTCATCTTTGCGATTTTCGCTTACTGGCTGGTGTTTATCATCGGCGTCCCTGGCGTACGTCCGGTGGTGGGTGAAATTGCCCCCAATTCCATCGCGGCGAGTGCGCAAATTACATCCGGGATGGAACTTAAAGCGATTGATGGCATCGAAACCCCTGATTGGGATGCCGTGCGACTGCAGCTGGTAGCCAAAATCGGCGATCCGCAGACCACCATCAGCGTATCGCCGTTTGGTTCAGATACGCGTCAGGACAAAGTACTCGATTTACGTCACTGGCGTTTCGAGCCAGACAAAGAGGATCCCGTCGCTGCGCTGGGCATTCGTCCACGCGGCGCGCAGATTGAGCCGGTATTAGCCGAAGTACAGGCAAATTCGGCGGCGAGCAAAGCGGGTTTGCAAGCGGGCGACAGGATCGTTAAAGTCGATGGTCAACCATTAACAGAGTGGATGACCTTTGTTACTCTGGTGCGCGATAATCCGGGAACGTCTCTCGCGCTGGAAGTTGAAAGGCAGGGCAGTCCGCTTTCGCTGACGCTGATCCCGGATACGAAGTCGGTCGGCAAAAAGGCAGAAGGGTTTGCAGGCGTTGTGCCAAAAGTGATCCCGCTGCCAGATGAGTACAAGACAATACGCCAGTATGGGCCGTTCAGCGCCATCCTTGAAGCCACGGATAAAACATGGCAACTGATGAAGCTGACGGTCAACATGTTGGGGAAATTGATAACCGGTGATGTGAAACTGAACAACCTCAGTGGGCCAATTTCGATTGCTCAGGGGGCTGGGATGTCAGCGGAATTCGGGGTGATTTACTATCTCATGTTCCTCGCGCTCATTAGCGTGAACCTTGGGATAATCAACCTGTTCCCGCTTCCCGTTTTAGACGGGGGTCATCTGCTGTTTTTGGCGATTGAAAAGCTAAAAGGCGGACCGGTATCCGAGCGAGTTCAAGACTTTAGTTATCGCATTGGCTCGATTTTGCTGGTGCTGTTAATGGGGCTTGCACTTTTCAATGATTTCTCTCGGTTGTAAGAGAGTGTTAGGAAGAACGCATAATAACGATGGCGATGAAAAAGTTGCTCATAGCGTCGCTGCTGTTTAGCAGCGCCACCGTATACGGTGCTGACGGGTTCGTAGTGAAAGACATTCATTTCGAAGGCCTCCAGCGTGTCGCCGTTGGTGCGGCCCTCCTCAGTATGCCTGTACGCCCCGGCGATACGGTTAATGATGATGATATCAGTAACACCATCCGTGCTCTGTTTGCCACCGGCAACTTTGAGGACGTCCGCGTCCTGCGCGATGGTGATACGCTGCTGGTACAGGTAAAAGAACGTCCGACGATCGCCAGTATCACTTTCTCCGGTAACAAGTCGGTGAAAGATGACATGCTCAAGCAGAACCTTGAAGCATCTGGTGTTCGTGTGGGTGAGTCCCTGGACCGCACAACCCTTTCAGACATTGAAAAAGGTCTGGAAGACTTCTACTACAGCGTCGGTAAATACAGCGCCAGCGTGAAAGCGGTTGTCACTCCGCTGCCACGTAACCGTGTTGACCTGAAGCTGGTCTTCCAGGAAGGTGTTTCTGCGAAGATCCAGCAGATCAACATTGTCGGCAACCACGCGTTCAGCACCGACGAACTGATCTCCACCTTCCAGCTGCGCGATGAAGTGCCATGGTGGAACGTGGTGGGCGATCGCAAATACCAGAAACAGAAACTGGCGGGCGACCTCGAAACCCTGCGCAGCTACTATCTCGATCGTGGCTATGCGCGTTTCAACATCGACTCGACTCAGGTCAGTCTGACTCCGGACAAGAAAGGTATCTACATTACGGTTAACATCACTGAAGGCGAGCAGTACAAGCTTTCTGGTGTTGAAGTGAGTGGTAACCTGGCGGGGCATTCTGCTGAAATCGAATCGCTGACCAAAATTCAGCCGGGCGATCTGTATAGCGGTTCCAAGGTAACCAAAATGGAAGACAGCATTAAGAAGCTGCTCGGCCGCTACGGTTATGCCTATCCGCGCGTACAGACTCAGCCGGAAATCAATGACGCGGATAAAACCGTTAAGCTGCACGTGAATGTTGATGCGGGCAACCGTTTCTACGTGCGTAAGATCCGCTTCGTCGGTAACGACACCTCCAAAGATTCCGTTCTGCGTCGCGAAATGCGTCAGATGGAAGGCGCATGGTTGGGAAGCGACCTCGTTGATCAGGGTAAAGAGCGTCTGAACCGTCTGGGCTATTTTGAAACGGTGGATACCGATACCCAGCGCGTACCGGGCAGCCCGGATCAGGTTGATGTCGTATATAAAGTGAAAGAGCGCAACACCGGTAGCTTCAACTTCGGTGTGGGCTACGGTACTGAAAGCGGCGTCAGCTTCCAGGTCGGCGTACAGCAGGATAACTGGCTGGGTACGGGTTACTCTGTCGGTATTAACGGCACCAAAAACGACTACCAGACCTACTCTGAGTTCTCTGTGACTAACCCATACTTCACCGTAGACGGTGTGAGCCTGGGCGGTCGTATCTTCTATAACGACTTTAAAGCAGATGACGCGGACCTGTCTTCATACACCAACAAGAGTTACGGTGTAGACGGTACGCTTGGCTTCCCGGTTAACGAATACAACACCCTGCGTGCAGGCTTGGGTTACGTGCATAACGACCTGTCCAACATGCAACCGCAGGTGGCGATGTGGCGTTATCTGGACTCTATCGGCCAGTCAACCAGTAAAAATGGTAATGACAATGGCTTCGCGGCGGATGACTTCACCTTTAACTACGGCTGGACCTATAACCGTCTCGACCGTGGTTACTTCCCAACGGAAGGTTCTCGCGTCAACCTGAACGGTAAAGTTACCGTGCCGGGTTCCGATAACGAGTTCTATAAGGTCACGCTGGATACCGCGTCCTACTTCCCGATCGATGACGACCATAAGTGGGTGGTTCTGGGTCGTACCCGTTGGGGCTATGGAGATGGTCTGGGTAGCAAAGAACTGCCGTTCTATGAAAACTTCTATGCGGGTGGCTCCAGCACCGTTCGTGGTTTCCAGTCCAACAACATTGGTCCGAAAGCGGTTTACTACGGCGGAAACGACAAAGATAACTGTGATAAGTCTTCCTCGTCAGAAGTCTGTAGCTCCAATGACGCGGTGGGCGGTAACGCCATGGCCGTTGCCAGCCTGGAGTTCATCACGCCAACGCCGTTTATCAGTGATAAATATGCGAACTCGGTCCGTACGTCCTTCTTCTGGGATGCCGGTACCGTGTGGGATACCAACTGGCAGAATACTGCCCAGATGCGCGCAGAAGGCATTCCTGACTACAGCGATCCGAGCAATATTCGCATGTCTGCCGGTATCGCATTACAATGGATGTCACCGCTGGGGCCGTTGGTCTTCTCCTACGCCCAGCCGTTTAAGAAATATGATGGAGACAAAGCGGAGCAATTCCAGTTTAACATTGGTAAAACCTGGTAATAATCCGCTGCAAAGGAATGCGTTGGCAGTGTAGCGCTGACAACTGGCGATCGGTTACACGGTCGCCTTGCCACGCAAAGAACGGTACCTTCTGGTGCCAATGGGATGGTAAGGAGTTAATTGTGAAAAAGTGGTTATTAGCTGCAGGTCTCGGTTTAGCGATGGCAACTTCTGCTCAGGCAGCAGACAAAATTGCAATCGTCAACATGGGTAATTTGTTCCAGCAGGTTGCACAGAAAACGGGTGTTTCTGCGACTCTGGAAAACGAATTCAAAGGCCGTGCAAGCGAACTGCAGGGTATGGAAAACGATCTTCAGTCCAAAATGCAGCGTCTGCAGCGTGATGGTTCTACCATGAAAGCAAGCGATCGCAGCAAGCTGGAAAAAGACGTAATGGCTCAGCGCCAGACGTTCTCCCAGAAAGCGCAGGCTTTCGAGCAGGATCGTCAGCGTCGTTCTAACGAAGAACGCGGCAAGCTGGTAACTCGCATTCAGACTGCTGTTAAAGCAGTGGCTGCCGATCAGAGTATCGATCTGGTTGTAGATGCGAACGCCGTTGCTTATAACAGCAAAGATGTTAAAGACATCACTGCTGATGTTCTGAAACAGGTTAAATAAGTAATGCCTTCAATTCGACTGGCTGATTTAGCTCAGCAGTTGGATGCAGAATTACACGGTGATGGCGATATCGTCATCACCGCTGTTGCGTCCATGCAATCTGCTAAAGCTGGCACGATTACCTTCATGGTAAGCCCTAAGTACCGTGAGCAACTGGCTCAATGCCAGGCGTCAGCTGTTGTACTGACGCAGGACGATCTTCCATTTGCCACTGTAAGCGCGCTGGTAGTGAAAAACCCCTACCTGACGTATGCACGCATGGCTCAAATTCTTGATACCACGCCGCAGCCGGCCCAGAACATTGCGGCCAGTGCAGCGATTGATGCGACGGCCAGGCTTGGTAACAACGTCGCCGTTGGCGCGAATGCAGTTATCGAATCCGGCGTTGTGCTGGGCGATAACGTCGTCATTGGCCCGGGCTGCTTCGTTGGGAAAAATACGAAAATCGGCGCCGGAACCCGTTTATGGGCCAATGTGTCCGTTTATCATGATGTTGAAATTGGCGAAAATTGCCTCGTCCAGTCCAGCACCGTTATTGGTTCTGATGGCTTTGGTTACGCTAACGATCGTGGTAACTGGGTTAAGATCCCGCAGCTTGGTCGCGTTATTATTGGCGATCGCGTAGAGATCGGCGCCTGTACCACCATTGACCGTGGCGCGCTTGACGACACGATCATTGGCAATGGTGTTATCATCGATAACCAGTGCCAGATTGCGCATAACGTTGTGATTGGCGACAATACCGCGGTTGCGGGTGGCGTCATCATGGCAGGCAGCCTGAAAATTGGCCGTTATTGCATGATTGGCGGCGCGAGCGTGATTAATGGCCATATGGAAATATGCGACAAGGTGACTGTGACGGGAATGGGCATGGTAATGCGTCCTATCACTGAACCTGGCGTCTATTCCTCAGGTATTCCGCTACAACCCAACAAGGTATGGCGTAAAACAGCAGCTCTGGTGATGAACATTGATGATATGAGCAAGCGCCTCAAGTCCCTTGAGCGTAAGATCGATCAACAAGATTAAGCGTCATCCGTTTAACGCTATTTTTCCCGGCCTGTCGGCTTTCTAATAAACCGGCAGGCCGTGTTATTATTGTTATCAGTACATTTTGACAGGAAGAGTATTTTGACTACTGACACTCATACTCTGCATATTGAAGAGATTTTAGAACTTCTGCCGCACCGCTACCCGTTTCTGCTGGTAGACCGTGTGCTGGATTTTGAAGAAGGTCGTTTTCTGCGCGCAGTGAAAAATGTTTCCGTGAACGAGCCGTTTTTCCAGGGACACTTCCCTGGTAAGCCTATCTTCCCGGGTGTGTTGATTCTGGAAGCGATGGCTCAGGCTACCGGTATTCTGGCGTTTAAAAGCGTTGGCAAACTGGAGCCAGGTGAGCTGTATTACTTCGCGGGTATTGATGAAGCGCGCTTTAAGCGCCCTGTCGTGCCTGGTGATCAGATGATCATGGAAGTCACTTTTGAAAAAACGCGTCGTGGCCTGACTCGCTTCAAAGGCGTAGCGCTGGTTGACGGCAAAGTTGTTTGCGAAGCGACGATGATGTGTGCTCGTAGCCGGGAGTCCTGATACGTGATTGATAAATCAGCCTTTATTCATCCTACCGCTATTGTGGAAACCGGTGCCATCATTGGCGCTAACGTCCACATTGGCCCGTTTTGTATTGTTGGACCCCATGTCGAAATTGGTGAGGGTACAGTACTGAAATCTCATGTTGTCGTGAATGGTCACACGACCATTGGCTGCAATAACGAGATCTATCAGTTCGCTTCCATCGGCGAAGTTAACCAGGATCTGAAATATGCTGGTGAGTCGACCCGTCTGGAAATTGGCGATCGTAACCGTATTCGCGAAAGCGTCACTATTCATCGTGGAACAGTACAGGGTGGTGGGTTGACGAAGGTGGGCAGCGATAACCTGTTTATGGTTAATGCGCATATCGCGCACGACTGTACCGTGGGTGACCGCTGTATTCTTGCCAACAACGCAACGCTGGCAGGACACGTATCGGTTGATGACTTCGCAATTATTGGCGGCATGACCGCAGTCCATCAGTTCTGCATCATTGGTGCGCACGTGATGGTTGGCGGATGCTCCGGTGTGGCGCAGGACGTCCCACCGTATGTGATTGCGCAGGGCAACCATGCCACGCCGTTTGGCGTGAACATCGAAGGCCTCAAGCGTCGTGGTTTTAGTCGCGAAGCGATTACTGCCATCCGCAACGCGTACAAACTGCTGTACCGTAGCGGTAAAACGCTGGAAGAGGCGAAGCCGGAAATTGCCGAGCTGGCGAATAAGCACCCGGAAGTGAACGCGTTCATGGAATTCTTTGACCGTTCAACAAGGGGTCTGATTCGTTAATGGTCGACAGTCGTCCGCTTACGATAGCCCTGGTCGCCGGAGAAACCTCCGGCGATATTCTTGGTGCCGGTCTCATCCGCGCGCTTAAGGCGCGTGTACCCAATGCTCGCTTTGTCGGCGTTGCTGGCCCGCTGATGCAGGCCGAAGGCTGTGAAGCCTGGTATGAAATGGAAGAACTCGCCGTGATGGGCATCGTTGAGGTGCTGGGACGGCTACGCCGTTTGCTGCACATCCGCGCCGATCTCACCCGCCGTTTTACTGAACTCAAACCCGATGTGTTTGTCGGTATCGATGCGCCTGATTTCAACATTACCCTCGAAGGGAATCTGAAAAAGCAGGGTATCAAAACAATTCACTACGTCAGTCCGTCCGTCTGGGCGTGGCGACAGAAACGCGTTTTCAAAATCGGACGGTCCACCAACCTGGTGCTGGCTTTCCTGCCTTTCGAAAAAGCGTTTTACGACAGATTTAATGTTCCGTGCCGTTTTATCGGTCATACCATGGCGGATGCGATGCCATTGGATCCGGATAAAAACGCGGCGCGCGACGCGCTGGGCATCCCGCACGATGTGCACTGTCTGGCATTGCTACCGGGCAGCCGTGGTGCAGAAGTTGAGATGCTGAGCGCCGATTTCCTCAAAACTGCGCAAATTCTTCGCCAGACCTATCCGGATCTTGAAGTGGTTGTTCCGCTGGTAAATGCGAAACGCCGTGAGCAGTTTGAGCGAATCAAAGCGGAAGTCGCCCCGGATCTTCACGTCCGTCTTCTGGACGGGAAAGGGCGGGAAGCGATGTATGCGAGCGATGCCGCGCTGCTGGCCTCCGGCACGGCGGCGCTGGAATGCATGCTGGCGAAATGCCCGATGGTGGTCGGTTATCGCATGAAGCCGTTCACTTTCTGGCTGGCAAAACGTCTGGTTAAAACGGATTATGTCTCCCTGCCAAACCTGCTTGCCGGGCGCGAGCTGGTGAAAGAGCTGCTGCAGGATGAGTGCCAGCCGCAGGCGCTTGCCGATGCACTACTGCCGCTGCTCGCGAACGGCAAGACCAGCCACCAGATGCACGATACCTTCCGCGAACTGCATCAACTGATCCGCTGTAATGCTGATGAGCAAGCGGCTGATGCGGTGCTGGAGTTAGCAAAATGATGGAATTTGTTTATCCTCACACTCGCCTTGTGGCGGGCGTGGACGAAGTGGGTCGTGGCCCGTTGGTCGGGGCTGTGGTGACTGCCGCGGTGATCCTCGATCCGGCTCGCCCGATTATCGGGCTGAACGACTCAAAAAAATTGTCTGAAAAACGCCGTCTGGCGCTGTTCAGTGAGATTCAGGAGAAGGCGCTGGCCTGGAGCCTGGGGCGCGCTGAACCGCATGAAATAGACGAGCTGAATATTTTGCATGCCACGATGCTGGCGATGCAGCGTGCGGTAGCAGGTCTGAAAATTTCCCCGGAATATGTCCTGATTGACGGCAACCGCTGTCCGGCATTGCCCATGCCTTCAATGGCGGTCGTCAAAGGCGATAGTCGGGTCGCAGAAATTAGCGCCGCTTCTATCATTGCCAAAGTGACGCGCGACGCCGAAATGGCCGCGCTGGACCTCACTTATCCTCAGTATGGTTTCGCCCAGCATAAGGGGTATCCCACACCTTTCCATCTGGAAAGGCTGGCTGAACATGGCGCAACCGAACATCACCGGCGCAGTTTTGGCCCGGTGAAACGCGCGCTGGGACGGGTGTCCTGAATCAATACGCAAGCAATTAAGTAACGCGGAATCTGAAGATGGCTGAACCACGTTTCGTACACCTGCGGGTGCATAGCGACTACTCCATGATCGATGGGCTGGCGAAGACCGGGCCGCTGGTAAAAAAGGCGGCCTCCCTTGGCATGCCCGCGCTGGCGATCACCGATTTTACCAACCTGTGTGGCCTGGTGAAGTTCTACGGAACGGCGCACGGTGCGGGAATGAAGCCTATCGTCGGCGCAGATTTTCATGTCCAGAGCGATCTCGTCGGCGATGAAATGACGCAAATCTCCGTGCTGGCGATGAACAACACGGGCTATCAAAACCTCACTCTGCTTATCTCAAAAGCCTATCAGCGCGGATATGGTGCGCTGGGCCCGTGGATCGACAGGGACTGGCTGGCTGAGCTGAACGAAGGGCTGCTGCTGATCTCTGGCGGCCGTATGGGCGATGTCGGTAAATGTCTGCTGCGCGGCAATAGCGCGCTGGTGGATCAATGCGTCTCGTTCTATGAGGAGTATTTCCCGGATCGTTATTATCTGGAGTTGATCCGCACCGGTCGCCAGGACGAAGAGAGCTATCTCCATGCGGCGGTCGCACTTGCGGAAGAACGCGGGCTGCCCGTCGTCGCGACAAACGATGTACGCTTCCTCGAGCCGGGAGATTTTGACGCTCACGAAATTCGCGTGGCGATCCACGATGGCTTCACGCTCGACGATCCGAAACGGCCGCGTAATTACTCCGCTCAACAGTACATGCGCAGCGAGGAGGAGATGTGTGAACTCTTCTCCGATATCCCCGAAGCGCTGGAAAACAGCGTAGAGATCGCCAGGCGCTGTAACGTTACCGTCCGCCTCGGCGAATACTTCCTGCCGCAGTTCCCGACGGGTGACATGACCACGGAAGATTTCCTGGTCGTGAAATCAAAAGAAGGTCTGGAAGAGCGTCTGGAATTCCTGTTCCCGGATGAGGCCGTTCGCAAAGAGAAGCGGCCGCCGTACGATGAACGCCTGGATATTGAACTCCAGGTCATCAACCAGATGGGCTTCCCGGGCTACTTCCTGATCGTAATGGAGTTTATCCAGTGGTCGAAGGATAACGGCGTACCGGTTGGACCGGGACGTGGCTCCGGTGCGGGATCGCTTGTGGCCTATGCGCTTAAAATTACCGACCTCGATCCGCTGGAATTCGACCTGCTGTTCGAACGTTTCCTTAACCCGGAACGTGTTTCCATGCCCGACTTTGACGTCGACTTCTGCATGGAGAAACGCGACCAGGTGATCGAGCACGTTGCCGATATGTACGGCCGTGATGCGGTATCGCAGATTATTACGTTCGGTACGATGGCGGCGAAAGCGGTTATCCGCGACGTCGGCCGCGTGCTGGGCCACCCGTACGGGTTTGTCGATCGCATTTCTAAGCTGGTGCCGCCCGATCCGGGCATGACGCTGGCAAAAGCGTTTGAAGCCGAACCTCAGCTGCCGGAAATCTACGAAGCTGACGAAGAAGTGAAAGCGCTGATTGACATGGCGCGCAAGCTGGAAGGCGTCACGCGTAACGCCGGTAAGCATGCGGGGGGCGTGGTTATCGCCCCGACCAAAATTACCGACTTCGCGCCGCTCTACTGCGATGAAGCGGGTGAGCACCCGGTTACTCAGTTTGATAAGAACGACGTAGAATACGCCGGGCTGGTGAAGTTTGACTTCCTCGGCCTGCGTACGCTGACGATCATCGACTGGGCGCTGAAGATGATCAACCCGCGCCGGGAAAAGCAGGGCCTTGAGCCGATAGACATTGCCGCCATCCCGCTGGATGACAAGAAAAGTTTCGACATGCTGCAGCGCTCGGAGACGACGGCCGTCTTCCAGCTTGAATCCCGCGGCATGAAAGATCTGATTAAACGCCTGCAGCCCGACTGCTTCGAAGATATGATCGCACTGGTCGCCCTGTTCCGTCCGGGCCCACTGCAGTCAGGGATGGTAGATAACTTTATCGACCGTAAGCACGGTCGCGAAGAGATTTCTTACCCGGACGTTCAGTGGCAGCATGAAAGCCTGAAGCCGGTGCTGGAGCCAACCTACGGCATTATCCTGTATCAGGAACAGGTCATGCAGATTGCTCAGGTGCTTTCCGGCTATACGCTCGGCGGCGCGGACATGCTGCGTCGTGCGATGGGTAAGAAAAAGCCGGAAGAGATGGCCAAGCAGCGCTCCATCTTTGAAGACGGGGCGAAGAAAAACGGCGTTGACGGCGAGCTGGCGATGAAAATCTTCGACCTGGTGGAGAAATTCGCCGGGTACGGATTTAACAAATCTCACTCCGCCGCCTATGCTTTGGTGTCGTATCAAACGCTGTGGCTGAAAGCGCACTATCCTGCTGAATTTATGGCGGCGGTAATGACGGCCGATATGGACAACACCGAGAAGGTGGTTGGCCTGGTGGACGAGTGCTGGCGCATGGGGCTTAAGATCCTGCCGCCGGATATTAACTCAGGGCTCTACCACTTCCACGTCAACGACGATGGAGAGATCGTTTATGGGATCGGCGCGATCAAAGGCGTGGGCGAAGGTCCGATCGAGGCGATCATCGAAGCGCGTAACAACGGCGGGTATTTCCGCGAGCTGTTCGATCTTTGCGCCCGTACCGACACCAAAAAACTGAACCGTCGCGTGCTGGAAAAACTGATCATGTCCGGCGCGTTTGACAGGCTGGGGCCGCACCGCGCCGCGCTGATGAATTCCCTCGGCGACGCCCTGAAAGCGGCGGATCAGCACGCAAAAGCGGAAGCCATTGGTCAGGCGGATATGTTCGGCGTGCTGGCGGAAGAGCCAGAGCAGATCGAGCAATCTTATTCCAACTGCCAGCCGTGGCCAGAACAGGTGGTACTGGATGGGGAGCGTGAGACGTTAGGCTTGTACCTGACGGGGCACCCGATCAACCAGTACATCAAAGAAATTGAGCGCTATGTCGGCGGCCACAGGCTTAAAGACATGCATCCGACAGAACGTGGTAAAATCACCACGGCTGCGGGGCTCGTGATTGCCGCAAGGGTTATGGTCACCAAGCGCGGTAATCGTATCGGCATCTGTACGTTGGATGACCGTTCCGGGCGTCTGGAGGTGATGTTGTTCACCGACGCGCTGGATAAATACCAGCAATTGCTGGAAAAAGACCGCATACTTATCGTCAGCGGACAGGTCAGCTTTGATGACTTCAGTGGGGGGCTTAAAATGACCGCCCGCGAAGTGATGGACATTGACGAAGCCCGGGAAAAATATGCTCGCGGGCTTGCTATCTCGCTGACGGACAGGCAAATTGATGACCAGCTTTTAAACCGACTCCGTCAGTCTCTGGAACCCCACCGCTCGGGGACAATTCCAGTACATCTCTACTATCAGAGGGCGGATGCACGTGCGCGGTTGCGCTTTGGTGCAACGTGGCGTGTCTCTCCGAGCGATCGTTTACTGAACGATCTCCGTGGCCTCATTGGTTCGGAGCAGGTGGAACTGGAGTTTGACTAATACAGGAATACTATGAGTCTGAATTTCCTTGATTTCGAACAGCCGATTGCTGAGCTGGAAGCGAAAATCGATTCTCTGACAGCGGTTAGCCGTCAGGATGAAAAACTGGATATTAACATCGACGAAGAAGTGCATCGTCTGCGCGAGAAAAGCGTAGAGCTGACGCGCAAAATCTTTGCCGATCTCGGCGCATGGCAGGTGGCCCAGCTGGCTCGCCATCCACAGCGTCCGTACACCCTGGATTATGTCCGCCTGGCGTTTGACGAATTTGACGAACTGGCAGGCGATCGCGCATACGCTGACGATAAAGCTATCGTTGGCGGTATCGCGCGTCTGGACGGACGCCCGGTGATGATCATTGGTCATCAGAAAGGTCGTGAAACCAAAGAGAAAATCCGTCGTAACTTCGGTATGCCAGCACCAGAAGGCTACCGTAAAGCCCTGCGTCTGATGGAGATGGCTGAGCGTTTCAACATGCCAATCATCACCTTCATCGACACCCCGGGTGCATACCCTGGCGTGGGCGCGGAAGAGCGCGGTCAGTCTGAAGCTATCGCGCGCAACCTGCGCGAGATGTCTCGTCTGAAGGTGCCGGTCATCTGTACCGTTATCGGTGAGGGTGGTTCCGGCGGTGCGCTGGCGATTGGCGTGGGCGATAAAGTGAATATGCTGCAGTACAGCACCTATTCCGTTATCTCCCCGGAAGGCTGTGCGTCCATTCTGTGGAAAAGCGCCGACAAAGCGCCGCTGGCTGCAGAAGCAATGGGCATCATTGCGCCACGCCTGAAAGAGCTGAAGCTGATCGACTCCATCATTCCGGAACCGCTGGGTGGTGCGCATCGTAAGCCGGAAGTAATGGCGGCTTCTCTGAAAGCGCAGCTGCTGGCTGACCTGGCAGATCTGGACGTGCTGAGCAAAGACGATCTGCTCAACCGCCGTTACCAGCGTCTGATGACCTACGGTTACGCGTAAGCTTCACAATTATCTGAAAAGCCGCACAATGTTGCGGCTTTTTTTATACCTGCGGTTTAGCCGGACTATGCTTAGCTAATGTTTTTTAAGGAGGAAGCCCATGAATATCATTGCCATTATGGGGCCACACGGCGTCTTTTATAAAGATGAGCCGATTAAGGAGCTGGAGCAATCCCTGCAGTCGCGCGGGTATCAGCTAATCTGGCCGCACAACAGCGCCGATCTGCTGAAGTTCATCGAGCATAACCCGCGTATCTGCGGCGTGATCTTCGACTGGGACGAATACGATCTCGAACTGTGCAGCGACATCAACAAGCTGAACGAATACCTCCCGCTGTACGCGTTTATCAATACCCACTCAACCATGGACGTCAGCGCCAATGATATGCGTATGGCGCTGTGGTTCTTTGAATATTCCCTCGGCGTGGCGGAAGATATTGCGACCCGCATTCAGCAATACACGAATGAATATCTCGATAACATCACTCCGCCCTTTACCCGTGCGCTCTTCACCTACGTGAAGGAGGGGAAATATACCTTCTGTACGCCAGGTCATATGGCGGGAACGGCCTATCAAAAAAGCCCGGTGGGCTGCCTGTTCTATGATTTCTTCGGTGGCAACACCCTAAAAGCGGACGTGTCTATTTCAGTCACCGAACTAGGCTCTCTGCTGGATCACACCGGCCCGCATCTTGAAGCCGAAGAGTATATCGCCCGCACCTTTGGCGCCGAGCAGAGCTATATGGTGACCAACGGCACCTCGACCTCGAACAAAATTGTCGGGATGTACGCTGCGCCTGCTGGTAGCACCTTGCTGATTGACCGTAACTGCCATAAATCGCTGGCACACCTGCTGATGATGAGCGACGTCGTACCGCTCTGGCTCTCGCCCACGCGTAACGCGCTCGGTATTCTTGGCGGCATTCCGCGCCGGGAGTTCACCCACGAAGCCATTGAAAGTAAGGTCGCGGCAATTCCTGGCGCAAGCTGGCCTGTCCATGCGGTGATCACCAATTCCACCTACGACGGTTTGCTGTACAACACGAACTGGATCAAACAGACGCTGGACGTGCCGTCGATCCACTTCGATTCCGCATGGGTGCCTTACACTAATTTCCATCCGATTTACGCAGGCAAAAGCGGCATGAGCGGTGAACGGGTGCCGGAGAAAGTGTTCTTCGAAACGCAGTCGACGCATAAAATGCTGGCGGCGTTTTCCCAGGCTTCGCTTATTCACATCAAAGGCGAGTACGACGAAGACACGTTCAACGAAGCCTTTATGATGCACACCACCACCTCGCCGAGCTACCCGCTGGTGGCCTCTATTGAAACGGCCGCGGCGATGCTGCGCGGCAATCCCGGTAAGCGTCTCATCAATCGTTCGGTGGAACGCGCGCTGCATTTCCGCAAAGAGGTTCAGCGGCTTAAAGATGAAGCCGACGGCTGGTTCTTTGATATCTGGCAGCCGGAAGAGATTGATGAAGCCGAATGCTGGCCCGTCTCGCCCGGCGAAGACTGGCATGGCTTCCGGGATGCCGATAGCGACCATATGTTCCTCGACCCGGTAAAAGTGACGATCCTGACGCCGGGCATGGATGAGCAGGGCAAGATGAGCGATGAAGGTATTCCGGCCGCGCTGGTCGCGAAATTCCTTGATGAACGTGGCGTGGTGGTGGAGAAAACCGGTCCCTATAACCTGCTGTTCCTGTTCAGCATCGGGATCGACAAAACCCGGGCGATGGGGTTGTTGCGCGGCCTGATGGAGTTTAAGCGGGCCTACGATCTTAACCTGCGGGTAAAGAACATGCTGCCGGATCTCTACGCGGAGGATCCCGACTTCTATCGAAATATGCGCATTCAGGATCTGGCCCAGGGGATCCACAGGCTGATCCGTCAGCACGATCTGCCGCGTCTGATGCTTCAGGCGTTCGATGTCTTACCGGAGATGAAGTTTACCCCGCACAAGGCATGGCAGCGCCAGGTGAAAGGGGAGGTCGAAACCGTCGAGCTGGAAAACCTGGTCGGCCGCGTATCGGCTAACATGATCCTGCCTTACCCGCCGGGCGTTCCGCTCCTGATGCCGGGAGAGATGATTACCGAAGAGAGTCGGGCGGTGCTTGATTTCCTGCTGATGCTCTGTTCGGTAGGGCGGCACTATCCCGGTTTTGAGACGGATATCCACGGTGCGAAGCGCGACGAGAGCGGCGTTTACTGGGTGCGAGTCCTAAAATAAGGGTGACCGCTTGCCAGGCGCGGGTTTTCGGTTGTAACGTTCAGGCATCATAAAAAGGAGAAGCTATGCTGGGTTTAAAAGCTGTTCATCATATTGCGATCATTGCGACCGATTACGCGAAAAGTAAGGCCTTCTACTGCGACATCCTGGGCTTTACGCTCATGAGCGAGGCCTACCGCGAGGAACGTGACTCCTGGAAGGGCGATCTGGCGTTAAACGGGCAATATGTGATTGAGCTGTTCTCTTTTCCTTTTCCGCCTGCGCGTCCCTCCCGCCCGGAAGCCTGCGGCCTGCGTCATCTTGCCTTCAGCGTCGATGACCTGGATAGCGCAGTTAAGCATCTGGAAGCGCACGGCGTGACGTGCGAAGCGATACGCGTCGATCCGTTCACCGACAAGCGCTTTACCTTTTTCAACGATCCGGACGGCCTGCCGCTGGAGCTTTATCAGCAGTAATGGTTGTCCTGTGTGATAATGCCCGCTCAGTTCGGGCATTTTTTATGTGTAATCTCCTATGACCTTACCCGCTATCGCACAAGCCGTTTCACCGTACCGCCAGCTGCTGGTGGGGTTTAGCGGTGGCCTGGATTCTACCGTGTTGCTGCATCGCCTTAAGCTTTGGCGCGATCGGGAACCTGACGTCCAGCTTCGGGCGATGCATATTCACCACGGATTAAGTCCTCACGCAGAGGCGTGGGTGGTGCACTGTGAAGCCTTGTGTGCGGCCTGGGCGATCCCGCTCATCGTTGAGCGCGTCACGCTTGCGGAGGAGGGGCTGGGCATCGAAGCGCAGGCGCGGAAAGCCCGCTATGCCGCATTTGCCGGGGCATTACGTCCTGGAGAAGCGCTGGTCACGGCCCAGCATCTGGACGATCAGTGTGAAACCTTTCTGCTGGCCCTTAAGCGGGGCAGCGGCCCGGCGGGACTTTCTGCCATGCCGACGCGTTCTGAATTTGCCGGCACAACGTTACTGCGTCCGCTGCTTGGCGAGACGCGTGCCTCGCTGGAAGCCTGGGCGCGAGAACATCAGCTGAACTGGATCGAAGATGAGAGTAACCAGGATGACGGCTATGACCGTAACTTCCTGCGTCTGCGCGTCCTCCCGCTTTTAGGCGAGCGCTGGCCGCATTTCGCCGACGCGACGGCAAGAAGCGCCATGCTGTGCGCCGAACAGGAATCGTTGCTGGATGAACTGTTGAGCGACGAGCTGGCTGCACTCATTTCTGCCGACGGGGCGTTGGCGATCGCACCGATGAAAGCGATGAGCCCGGTACGTCGCGCCGCGCTGTTACGGCGCTGGCTGGCCTTTCATCGCGCCGCGATGCCGTCGAGGACAATGCTGAGCCGTATCTGGGACGAAGTCGCACTGGCGCGGGATGATGCTTCTCCGTGCGTCCACCTGAACGGTTTTGAGGTTAGACGTTATAAAGGGGAGCTCTGGTGGATAAAATCCATGCTCTCTCTGACCGATGTGGTGCTCGACTGGCTTTCTCCTGACGCGCCCCTGATATTGCCCTGTGAGGCAGGACGCGTTTCTCTTCTGTCGTCTGGTCATGTGCGGCTGCCGAAGCCCGATGAACCTGTCACCGTGCGTTTTAAGGCTGGCGGCCTGCTGCATATCGTCGGGCGCAACGGGGGACGGAAGCTGAAGAAAATATGGCAGGAGTGTAACGTGCCGCCGTGGCTGCGCGACACCACGCCGCTACTGTTCTACGGTGAAACGCTTATCGCTGCGGCAGGGGTGTTCATCACGGAAGAGGGGTGGTCAGAAGAGGGCGTTCGTTTTGAGTGGCAGAAAGCGTAACGGGCAGCCAGGCTGCCCGTTAGTGTCATCAGGATTCGCTCACCACGACGGTGCCGATTTGCGGGTGGCTGAAGCTGGCTATTTTGTCCAGACGCAGCTCACGCGTCGCACCGGCGTCTTCCACTATCAGGTATTCCACATTCTTTCGTGAAACCAGATCGCTGGCTTTCGCCTTCAACACTTCGCCATCTTTTAGCTCCAGCGTCAGTAATAAATGATGCTGGCAGGCGAGTTCGAGGTTGTCATAGTCATCACAATTGATGGGTTGATAAGTATCATTCATCGACATAATCGCTCACCAGTAAATTCGCCGCAGCATACGCTGCTTTTTCCCTGACCGACTCTGAAAGGCTCTCATCAGAGGCCACTTCATTAAGCACCTTCAATACACAGCCCAACGCGTCCGGGACATACCCCAGATCTCCGCTGGCGATTTCCGCATACCGTTTGCGAATTAACTCACAATAATTATTCACATCCCCTCCCGCCAGCGCACTGACTTACTGTGAGATATCATTAAGCCTACGAAGATAAACTCGGTTTAGCAAGGTGACTATACCATACTCATTTAAGCAATATCAGAGCCTTGATAGCGGTGTATTTAACACCCTGTAACAGCCTTTTGCCGCGGTTTTCGCTACAATGTGCGCCTGATTCGAATGGAGTTCTCTCATGGCGCTGAAAGCGACAATTTATAAAGCTGTGGTCAATGTGGCCGATCTGGATCGCAACCAGTTCCTCGATGCGTCGCTTACGCTGGCACGCCACCCCTCCGAAACCCAGGAGCGCATGATGCTGCGCCTGCTGGCGTGGATTAAGTATGCCGACGAGCGCCTGCAGTTTTCCCGTGGGTTAAGCGCAGAAGACGAGCCTGAAGCCTGGTTGCGCAACGATCATCTGGGTATCGACTTATGGATCGAACTCGGCCTGCCTGACGAGCGCAGAATTAAGAAGGCCTGCACCCAGTCCGCTGAAGTGGCCTTATTCGCGTATAATCAGCGCGCGGCGGAGATCTGGTGGCAGCAAAACAAGAGCAAGTGCGGACAGTTTAAAAATCTCACGGTCTGGTATCTGGATGATGAGCAGCTGGCGCAGTTGAGCGAGTTCGCCGGCCGGACCATGGTTTTGCAGGCGACGATTCAGGATGGCGCCATCTGGCTCTCTGATTCTCAGAATAATCTGGAAATTCATTTAGCAGCGTGGCAACCCGCGTCATGATCGTCTTGTCCCGAAACGTCAGCATTCCTGACAGCGAGCTGGAGATCACCGCCATCCGTGCGCAGGGAGCAGGCGGGCAGCACGTCAACAAGGCGTCGACGGCTATCCATTTGCGTTTTGACATTCGGGCCTCAAGCCTGCCAGAGTATTATAAAGAAAGCCTGCTTGCCGCCAGCCATCACCTGATCACCAGCGATGGCGTGATTGTGATCAAAGCCCAGGAGTACCGCAGCCAGGAGCTCAACCGGGAAGCGGCGGTAGCCAGGCTGGTGGCGGTCATCAAAGAGCTAACGGCAGTACAAAAAAGCCGCCGGGCAACGCGGCCGACCCGCGCATCGAAAGAGCGTCGGTTGTCCTCGAAGGCCCAAAAATCCACAGTGAAAGCACTACGCGGTAAAGTTCGTCGCCCGACAGAGTGACGAAAGGGAACACACTTTTCATAAGGAATTCATTGTGAAAAAAGCATTATGGTCAGCGCTGGCAGTGAGTACGCTGTTTGCGCTTTTTGGGTGTAACAACCGCTCCGAAACGCAGGTTTTACAAGCCACGCAAACGGAAGAATTAAAACCGATGCAGCAAAGCTGGCGCGGCGTATTGCCTTGCGCGGACTGTGAAGGCATTGAAACGTCTCTGTTCCTGCAAAAAGATGGCACCTGGGTGATGAATCAGCGCTATCAGGGCGCTAAAGAGCCTTCTTCTTTTGCCACTTATGGAACATGGGCGCGTACGGCAGAGAAGCTGGTCCTGACGGATACCTCCGGTGAGAAAACCTTTTTCCGCGCCAAAGGCGAGGGGATGGAGATGCTCGACCGCGAAGGCAACCCGATTGAATCCCAGCTCAACTACACGCTGGCGCCGGTAAAAGCGGCTCTGCCTGCCACGCCGATGGCAATGCGGGGGATGTACTTCTATATGGCGGATGCGGCGATCTTTACCGACTGCGCAACCGGCAGGAAGGTCAGCGTGGCAAACAATGCGCAGCTTGAACGTGATTACGCTGTGGCACGCGGCAATGACAGTAAGCCGGTACTGCTGACGGTTGACGGTCACTTTACGCTGGAGCCAAACCCGGATAGCGGGGAGATGGTGAAAACGCTGGTGGCAGATAAAGACGCGAAGTTTGTTGCGGGTAAAGACTGTAACAGTAAATAAGCCGACGCTGAGCCATTAAAAAACCCCGCCTGAGCGGGGTTTTTGTTTAGCCTTTGATGGCTTTCACCAGGTAATCAAGAATGTCGCCGGTCTTGATCATCTGTTTCTCGCCGCTGCGACGGTATTTGTATTCAATCTCATCGCTGTCGAGGTTACGGTCGCCGATGACGACGGTGTGCGGGATACCGATCAGTTCCATATCGGCAAACATCACGCCTGGACGCTCTTTACGGTCATCCATCAGCACTTCGATACCCTGAGCGCGCAGCTCGGCATACAGCTTCTCGGCCAGCTCCTGCACGCGGTAAGACTTGTGCATGTTCATTGGCAGAATGGCCACCTGGAACGGCGCAATATTGTCCGGCCAGACGATGCCGCGTTCGTCGTAGTTCTGCTCAATCGCCGCAGCCACCACGCGCGTCACCCCGATACCGTAGCAACCCATGGTCAGGATCTGGTTACGGCCATCTTCACCCTGAACCGCCGCGTTCAGCGCGCGAGAGTATTTATCGCCCAGCTGGAAGATGTGACCCACTTCGATGCCGCGCTTAATCATCAGGGTACCCTGACCGTCCGGGCTTGGATCGCCTGCAACCACGTTACGGATGTCAGCCACTTCCGGCGTCGCCACGTCGCGATCCCAGTTGATGCCGAAGTAATGTTTACCGTCGATGTTCGCACCTGCAGAGAAGTCGCTCATTGCAGCAACCGTGCGGTCAATGACAACCGGCACCGGCAGATTGACTGGACCCAGTGAACCTGGACCCGCATTCACCACGGCGCGGATTTCCGCTTCCGTTGCGAAGGTCAGCGGGCTGGCTACCTGCGGCAGCTTCTCGGCTTTCACTTCGTTCAGCTCGTGATCGCCACGCACCAGTAGGGCAACCAGCGGGTAAGCGCTGCCTTCGGTGGATTTCACCAGCAGCGTTTTCACGGTTTTTTCGACAGGCAGATTGAACTGCTCAACCAGCTCGGCAATGGTTTTAGCGTTTGGCGTATCAACCAGCGTCATCTCTTGCGTTGCCGCCCCGCGTGGTTCTTTTGGCGCCAGCGCTTCTGCAAATTCGATATTCGCCGCGTAATCTGAAGAGTCAGAGAAGATCACATCGTCTTCACCGCTCTGCGCCAGTACCTGGAACTCATGGGATGCGCTACCGCCGATGGAGCCGGTATCAGCCTGCACAGCACGGAAATCCAGACCCATGCGGGAGAAGATTTTGCTGTACGCCGCGTACATTGCGTCGTAGGTCTCTTGCAGTGATTCCTGAGAGGTATGGAAAGAGTAAGCATCTTTCATCAGGAATTCGCGAGAGCGCATAACGCCGAAACGCGGGCGAACTTCGTCACGGAACTTGGTCTGGATCTGGAAGAAGTTCAGCGGCAGCTGTTTGTAAGAGCTCAGCTCGTTACGAATCAGGTCGGTAATGACTTCTTCATGCGTTGGGCCGAGAACGAACGGACGCTCGCCGCGATCGACAAAGCGCAGCAGTTCAGGACCATATTGCTCCCAACGACCGCTCTCCTGCCACAGGTCAGCGGGCTGAACCACAGGCATGGACACCTCGATAGCACCGGCGTTATTCATCTCTTCACGCACGATGTTTTCGACTTTTTTCAGGACGCGCACGCCGGTCGGCAGCCAGGTGTATAACCCGGAGGCCAGCTTGCGGATCATCCCGGCGCGCAGCATCAGCTGATGGCTGATCACTTCGGCGTCGGCAGGCGTCTCCTTCAGAGTGGAGAGCAGATATTGGCTAGTACGCATGTTGTTACGGTTCCATTTCGACGATTGGAACAGGCTGAAACACCAGCCTGACACAAAAAAAGTGGTTTAGTTTACCAGTGTGGCAAAGATGCCAAAAGAGAGGAGAACAAAATTACCTGGGTTCAAGGGCAAACACTTCAAAACCTGCCCCGGTGACGCGCCAGCGAACGTTGAAATCGAGCAGCCAGACGGCGTACGTTTTTCCTTCTTCCTCTTCTTTACGGTAGGCCGGACGAGGGTCCTGTGCCAGAACTTCAGTGATGAAATCCCGTAAGCGAGGATAGCGTTTCTCCAGCTGGCCGATCTGCGCGGTTATCTCTGGCGTAAAATAAACAGGCATGTCCGCCTGCGGTGCGTCCTGAGCATAACTTGCACGCGCGTCCGGGAGCGCTTCGGCGAAGGGCAAATAGGGTTTGATGTCGATTACCGGCGTGCCGTCTACCAGGTCCAGGCTACCTAACTCCAGTATCACCCGATCTTTCTGGCAGCGTATGCCTTTCAGTTCAACCAGCGACATTCCAATCGGGTTTGGGCGGAAGGTCGAGCGAGTTGCAAACACGCCCATTCTCGCATTTCCGCCGAGACGAGGAGGGCGCACGGTCGGACGCCAGCCGCCTTCCATCGTCTGGTGAAATACGAACACCACCCATAAATGGCTGAAAGCCTCAAGCCCGCGTACCGCATCGGCCTGATTGTAAGGCGCAATCAGGTGAAGCTCACCGCTTCCGCTGGTGACCAGACCGGGCTGGCGGGGGACGGCGAACTTCTCTTTATAAGGAGAGTGGATAACGCCTATCTGCTCGAACTGAAATGCACTCATTTCGCCGTGATGTTCAGCGCAGAACCGATGCAAACCGCCTGACGGTAGCAGCCCGGCGTGCCGCTGGTGACTTCGCAGCTGTGCAGCAGAACCGCGTTGGCTTTCATTTTTGCGGCATTAATCTGCATACGTTTACGCGCTGTCGGAATATTCGGTGGTGAGTCCTGATTGGTAGCCTGACAGGATTCGCCGCTCACTTCGCCCAATTCACGGAACGGTTTACCGACGAGTTCGTCTGCTTTCGTGATAATGCGAACCGGCGCAGGGCGAACCACTTTCGGTTTTGCAGGCTCTGTTTTTGGCGGGGTTGCCGTGCTTTGAACAGGTTCAACGGGAGATCTGCTTAGCATAGAACAGCCGCTCAGCATGAGTGCTAAAAGACAGATCGGTAAAGCACGCATAATAGTTCCTCAATGGATAATCAAAACGTCAGATATTGAATCAGTTGACTGCACAAATGACAAGACGGGCATAAGCCCGTCCTGATGATATTACACTGAGGTGAGATTACCAGCCTTTAACAGCGCCGCCGTTAAACACTTTGTTGGCTTCCTGGTAAACTTCATCAGACTGATAAGCCTGAACGAATTTCTTCACGTTTTCCGCGTCCTTGTTGTCTTCGCGAGTCACGATCAGGTTAACGTACGGGGAGTCTTTATCTTCAACGAAGATACCGTCTTTAGCCGGCGTCAGGCCAATCTGGCTGGCATAGGTGGTGTTGATCACGGCCAGGGCAATCTGCGCATCGTCCAAAGAACGTGGCAGCTGCGGTGCTTCCAGTTCAACAATTTTCAGATTTTTCGGGTTCTCGGTGACATCCAGAACGGTTGGCAGCAGGCCAACACCGTCTTTCAGTTTGATCAGGCCCACTTTCTGCAGCAGCAGCAGGGAACGGCCAAGGTTGGTTGGGTCGTTAGGCACGGCAACCTGAGAGCCCGGCTGCAGCTCGTCCAGCGATTTAATTTTCTTAGAGTAACCGGCAATTGGATAAACGAAGGTGTTACCAACACCCACCAGTTTATAGCCACGATCTTTGATCTGCTGATCCAGGTATGGCTTATGCTGGAAGGCGTTAGCGTCGATATCGCCTTTGCTCAGCGCTTCGTTCGGCAGAACGTAATCGTTGAAGGTCACCAGCTCAACGTCCAGGCCATACTTCTCTTTCGCCACTTTCTGAGCAACTTCAGCAACCTGTTGTTCTGCACCCACGATAACGCCCACTTTAATGTGGTTTGGATCTTTTTCGTCCTGACCGCAACCCACCAGTGCCAGAGAGCCGATCAGCGCGCCTACTGCTGCAAAGGTCTTTAATTTAAACGCCATGTTTTATCCTTAACTCGTAGAGTTTGTGTTGTGTGTAACGTTATTTGTGAGTAACGGTCCGGACGATGCGATCGCCGGAGAACTGGATTAAATAAACCAGAACAACCAGCAATACCAGAACGGTATTCATCACGGTAGCGTTATATCCAATATAGCCGTACTGGTAACCAATCTGGCCTAAACCGCCAGCGCCAACTGCGCCACCCATTGCGGAATAACCGACCAGCGTGATGAGCGTGATGGTTGCCGCGTTCACCAGGCCTGGCAGTGCTTCCGGGAGCAGGACTTTGCGGACGATCTGCATCGGCGTTGCGCCCATCGCGCGTGAGGCTTCGATCAAACCGGTTGGGATCTCCAGCAGGGCGTTTTCCACCATACGGGCGATAAACGGCGCAGCCCCCACGGTCAGCGGAACAATGGCCGCCTGCAGACCGATAGACGTTCCGACGATCACGCGGGTAAACGGAATCATCCACACCAGCAGAATAATGAAGGGAATAGAACGGAAGATGTTCACCAGCGCAGAGAGCGTACGGTACAGTTTCGCGTTCTCAATGATTTGACCCGGACGCGTCACGTACAGCAGTACGCCGACGGGCAGGCCAATCACAAAACCAAAGAAGCCAGAGACAAAGGTCATTGCCAGCGTTTCCCAAACGCCGCGAACCAGCAGCCACATCATCGGCTCAGACATAACCCAGTACCTCTACTTTTACGTGGTGTTCTTGCAGCCAGGCAATCGCGGCCTGGGTTTCTTCTTGTGTGCCGTGCATTTCTGTCAGCATGATGCCGAACTTCACGCCACCGGCGTAATCCATCTGCGCGCTGATGATGTTGTTGTTCACGTTAAAGCGACGCGCGGTTTCGGAAAGCAGGGGTGCGTCAACGGACTGACCGGTGAACTCCATGCGCAGCATCGGGACGCTGTCTGCTGCGGGTTCGGTTTTCAAACGCTCCAGATAATCTTCCGGAATATCCAGATGCAGCGTGGACTGGATGAACTGCTGTGCCAGCGGCGTCTTCGGATGCGAGAAGACTTCACTTACCGTGTCCTGCTCGATCAGTTCACCGTTGCTGATGACCGCCACGCAGTCGCAGATGCGTTTCACCACGTCCATCTCATGCGTAATAAGGAGGATCGTCAGGCCCAGGCGACGGTTAATGTCTTTCAGCAGTTCCAGAATCGAACGCGTGGTTGCCGGATCCAGTGCGCTGGTGGCTTCATCGCACAGCAGTACCTTAGGATTACTTGCCAGCGCGCGGGCAATGGCCACACGCTGCTTTTGCCCACCGGACAGATTTGCCGGGTAGCTATCATGCTTGTCGCCCAGACCCACGAGGTCGAGCAGTTCGGTGACGCGACGCTTCACTTCTTCTTTTGGCGTATTATCCAGCTCAAGCGGCAGGGCAACGTTGCCGAACACGGTGCGGGAAGCCAGCAGGTTAAAGTGCTGGAAGATCATGCCAATCTGACGACGCGCTTTGGTGAGTTCTTTCTCTGAGAGGGCGGTAAGTTCCTGGCCGCCAACTTCTACGCTGCCCTGGGTTGGGCGCTCAAGCAGGTTAACACAACGAATCAGCGTGCTTTTACCTGCACCCGATGCGCCAATGACGCCATAAATTTGACCAGCAGGAACATGCAGGCTGACGTTGTTCAGCGCCTGAATGGTTCGGTTCCCCTGCTGGAACACTTTGGTGATATTGGAAAGTTTAATCATTAGATTATTTTTATCGTATGTAAGTTAGCCGTGGCATTTTCTTCTGCCAGATACGGGTGATGACCGTAAACAAAACGGATGTTAAGGCATCCAGACGTCTAAATCAATCCAACTCTGTACGATGAGCACTTTATTGCGCTGCGATTCATGAGATACTAGTCGAACATGCCTTTTTCAGGAGCAAACCGGTGGCAAAATCAGTACCCGCAATTTTTCTCGATCGTGATGGCACTATTAATGTGGATCACGGTTATGTTCATGAGATTGATGAGTTCGAGTTTATCGAGGGCGTAATAGATGCCATGCGCCAGCTGAAAGAGATGGGTTATGCGCTGGTGGTTGTGACGAACCAGTCCGGTATTGCACGCGGTAAATTCACCGAGGCGCAGTTCGAGACGCTGACGGAATGGATGGACTGGTCGCTAGCCGACCGCGGTGTGGATCTCGACGGCATCTACTATTGTCCGCACCACCCGCAGGGAACCATTGATGCGTATCGTCAGACCTGCGACTGCCGTAAGCCGCATCCCGGGATGTTCATCTCTGCACAGGAGTTCCTGCACATTGATATGTCTGCTTCTTATATGGTCGGCGATAAACTGGAAGATATGCAGGCAGCAGCAGCAGCGGGTGTAGGAACCAAAATATTAGTTCGCACCGGTAAGCCAGTGACGCCAGAAGCAGAAAATGCAGCGGATTGGGTGATTAATAGTCTGGCCGAACTGCCAAAAGAGATTAGAAAGCACCAAAAATAGCCTTTTTGGCGAAAAGATGAGCGGTTGAAATAAAAATGCATTTTTCCGCTTGTCATTCCTCGGCGGCCCCCTATAATGCGCCTCCATCGACACGGCGGATGTGAATCACTTCACAGACAACGCGGTCGGTTGAAGAGAAAAATCCTGAAATAACGGGTTGACTCTGAAAGAGGAAAGCGTAATATACGCCACCTCGCAACGGTGAGCGAAAGCCGCGTTGCACTGCTCTTTAACAATTTATCAGACAATCTGTGTGGGCACTCAAAGTGACATGGATTCTTAACGTCCTAGGACGAAAAATGAATACCAAGTCTCTGAGTGAACATACGTAATTCATTACGAAGTTTAATTCACGAGCATCAAACTTAAATTGAAGAGTTTGATCATGGCTCAGATTGAACGCTGGCGGCAGGCCTAACACATGCAAGTCGAGCGGTAGCACAGAGAGCTTGCTCTCGGGTGACGAGCGGCGGACGGGTGAGTAATGTCTGGGAAACTGCCTGATGGAGGGGGATAACTACTGGAAACGGTAGCTAATACCGCATAACGTCGCAAGACCAAAGAGGGGGACCTTCGGGCCTCTTGCCATCAGATGTGCCCAGATGGGATTAGCTAGTAGGTGGGGTAACGGCTCACCTAGGCGACGATCCCTAGCTGGTCTGAGAGGATGACCAGCCACACTGGAACTGAGACACGGTCCAGACTCCTACGGGAGGCAGCAGTGGGGAATATTGCACAATGGGCGCAAGCCTGATGCAGCCATGCCGCGTGTATGAAGAAGGCCTTCGGGTTGTAAAGTACTTTCAGCGGGGAGGAAGGCGATAAGGCTAATAACCTTGTCGATTGACGTTACCCGCAGAAGAAGCACCGGCTAACTCCGTGCCAGCAGCCGCGGTAATACGGAGGGTGCAAGCGTTAATCGGAATTACTGGGCGTAAAGCGCACGCAGGCGGTCTGTCAAGTCGGATGTGAAATCCCCGGGCTCAACCTGGGAACTGCATTCGAAACTGGCAGGCTAGAGTCTTGTAGAGGGGGGTAGAATTCCAGGTGTAGCGGTGAAATGCGTAGAGATCTGGAGGAATACCGGTGGCGAAGGCGGCCCCCTGGACAAAGACTGACGCTCAGGTGCGAAAGCGTGGGGAGCAAACAGGATTAGATACCCTGGTAGTCCACGCCGTAAACGATGTCGACTTGGAGGTTGTGCCCTTGAGGCGTGGCTTCCGGAGCTAACGCGTTAAGTCGACCGCCTGGGGAGTACGGCCGCAAGGTTAAAACTCAAATGAATTGACGGGGGCCCGCACAAGCGGTGGAGCATGTGGTTTAATTCGATGCAACGCGAAGAACCTTACCTACTCTTGACATCCAGAGAACTTTCCAGAGATGGATTGGTGCCTTCGGGAACTCTGAGACAGGTGCTGCATGGCTGTCGTCAGCTCGTGTTGTGAAATGTTGGGTTAAGTCCCGCAACGAGCGCAACCCTTATCCTTTGTTGCCAGCGGTTCGGCCGGGAACTCAAAGGAGACTGCCAGTGATAAACTGGAGGAAGGTGGGGATGACGTCAAGTCATCATGGCCCTTACGAGTAGGGCTACACACGTGCTACAATGGCGCATACAAAGAGAAGCGACCTCGCGAGAGCAAGCGGACCTCATAAAGTGCGTCGTAGTCCGGATTGGAGTCTGCAACTCGACTCCATGAAGTCGGAATCGCTAGTAATCGTAGATCAGAATGCTACGGTGAATACGTTCCCGGGCCTTGTACACACCGCCCGTCACACCATGGGAGTGGGTTGCAAAAGAAGTAGGTAGCTTAACCTTCGGGAGGGCGCTTACCACTTTGTGATTCATGACTGGGGTGAAGTCGTAACAAGGTAACCGTAGGGGAACCTGCGGTTGGATCACCTCCTTACCTTAAAGAACCTGCCTTTGTAGTGCTCACACAGATTGTCTGATGAAAAAACAGCAGTAAAAATCTCTGCAGGCTTGTAGCTCAGGTGGTTAGAGCGCACCCCTGATAAGGGTGAGGTCGGTGGTTCAAGTCCACTCAGGCCTACCAAACTCCTTTTAAAGGATGAGCGGTACAGAGATTGCAAACGATGGGGCTATAGCTCAGCTGGGAGAGCGCCTGCTTTGCACGCAGGAGGTCTGCGGTTCGATCCCGCATAGCTCCACCATCTTTTACTGCGAACACAAGAAAACTTCAGAGTGAACCTGAAAAGGTGCACTGCGAAGTTTTGCTCTTTAAAAATCTGGATCAAGCTGAAAATTGAAACGACACATCTTTAATGGTGTGTTCGAGTCTCTCAAATTTTCGCAATCATGAAGTGAAACATCTTCGGGTTGTGAGGTTAAGCGACTAAGCGTACACGGTGGATGCCCTGGCAGTCAGAGGCGATGAAGGACGTGCTAATCTGCGAAAAGCGCCGGCGAGGTGATATGAACCTTTGACCCGGCGATGTCCGAATGGGGAAACCCAGTGTGATCCGTCACACTATCGTTAACTGAATACATAGGTTAACGAGGCGAACCGGGGGAACTGAAACATCTAAGTACCCCGAGGAAAAGAAATCAACCGAGATTCCCCCAGTAGCGGCGAGCGAACGGGGAGCAGCCCAGAGTCTGAATCAGCTTGTGTGTTAGTGGAAGCGTCTGGAAAGTCGCACGGTACAGGGTGACAGTCCCGTACACGAAAGCACACAGGTTGTGAACTCGAAGAGTAGGGCGGGACACGTGGTATCCTGTCTGAATATGGGGGGACCATCCTCCAAGGCTAAATACTCCTGACTGACCGATAGTGAACCAGTACCGTGAGGGAAAGGCGAAAAGAACCCCGGCGAGGGGAGTGAAAAAGAACCTGAAACCGTGTACGTACAAGCAGTGGGAGCACCTTCGTGGTGTGACTGCGTACCTTTTGTATAATGGGTCAGCGACTTATATTCTGTAGCAAGGTTAACCGTATAGGGGAGCCGAAGGGAAACCGAGTCTTAACTGGGCGTTAAGTTGCAGGGTATAGACCCGAAACCCGGTGATCTAGCCATGGGCAGGTTGAAGGTTGGGTAACACTAACTGGAGGACCGAACCGACTAATGTTGAAAAATTAGCGGATGACTTGTGGCTGGGGGTGAAAGGCCAATCAAACCGGGAGATAGCTGGTTCTCCCCGAAAGCTATTTAGGTAGCGCCTCGTGAACTCATCTTCGGGGGTAGAGCACTGTTTCGGCTAGGGGGCCATCCCGGCTTACCAACCCGATGCAAACTACGAATACCGAAGAATGTTATCACGGGAGACACACGGCGGGTGCTAACGTCCGTCGTGAAGAGGGAAACAACCCAGACCGCCAGCTAAGGTCCCAAAGTCATGGTTAAGTGGGAAACGATGTGGGAAGGCACAGACAGCCAGGATGTTGGCTTAGAAGCAGCCATCATTTAAAGAAAGCGTAATAGCTCACTGGTCGAGTCGGCCTGCGCGGAAGATGTAACGGGGCTAAACCATGCACCGAAGCTGCGGCAGCGACGCTTATGCGTTGTTGGGTAGGGGAGCGTTCTGTAAGCCGTTGAAGGTGTGCTGTGAGGCATGCTGGAGGTATCAGAAGTGCGAATGCTGACATAAGTAACGATAAAGCGGGTGAAAAGCCCGCTCGCCGGAAGACCAAGGGTTCCTGTCCAACGTTAATCGGGGCAGGGTGAGTCGACCCCTAAGGCGAGGCCGAAAGGCGTAGTCGATGGGAAACAGGTTAATATTCCTGTACTTGGTGTTACTGCGAAGGGGGGACGGAGAAGGCTATGTTAGCCGGGCGACGGTTGTCCCGGTTTAAGCATGTAGGCGGAGGTTCCAGGTAAATCCGGTACCTTATTAACGCTGAGGTGTGATGACGAGGCACTACGGTGCTGAAGTAACAAATGCCCTGCTTCCAGGAAAAGCCTCTAAGCATCAGGTAACACGAAATCGTACCCCAAACCGACACAGGTGGTCAGGTAGAGAATACCAAGGCGCTTGAGAGAACTCGGGTGAAGGAACTAGGCAAAATGGTGCCGTAACTTCGGGAGAAGGCACGCTGATATGTAGGTGAAGCCCCTGCGGGTGGAGCTGAAATCAGTCGAAGATACCAGCTGGCTGCAACTGTTTATTAAAAACACAGCACTGTGCAAACACGAAAGTGGACGTATACGGTGTGACGCCTGCCCGGTGCCGGAAGGTTAATTGATGGGGTTAGCGGCAACGCGAAGCTCTTGATCGAAGCCCCGGTAAACGGCGGCCGTAACTATAACGGTCCTAAGGTAGCGAAATTCCTTGTCGGGTAAGTTCCGACCTGCACGAATGGCGTAATGATGGCCAGGCTGTCTCCACCCGAGACTCAGTGAAATTGAACTCGCTGTGAAGATGCAGTGTACCCGCGGCAAGACGGAAAGACCCCGTGAACCTTTACTATAGCTTGACACTGAACACTGGTCCTTGATGTGTAGGATAGGTGGGAGGCTTTGAAGCGTGGACGCCAGTCTGCGTGGAGCCGACCTTGAAATACCACCCTTTAATGGCTGGTGTTCTAACGTAGACCCGTGATCCGGGTTGCGGACAGTGTCTGGTGGGTAGTTTGACTGGGGCGGTCTCCTCCCAAAGAGTAACGGAGGAGCACGAAGGTTAGCTAATCCTGGTCGGACATCAGGAGGTTAGTGCAATGGCATAAGCTAGCTTGACTGCGAGAGTGACGGCTCGAGCAGGTGCGAAAGCAGGTCATAGTGATCCGGTGGTTCTGAATGGAAGGGCCATCGCTCAACGGATAAAAGGTACTCCGGGGATAACAGGCTGATACCGCCCAAGAGTTCATATCGACGGCGGTGTTTGGCACCTCGATGTCGGCTCATCACATCCTGGGGCTGAAGTAGGTCCCAAGGGTATGGCTGTTCGCCATTTAAAGTGGTACGCGAGCTGGGTTTAGAACGTCGTGAGACAGTTCGGTCCCTATCTGCCGTGGGCGCTGGAGAATTGAGGGGGGCTGCTCCTAGTACGAGAGGACCGGAGTGGACGCATCACTGGTGTTCGGGTTGTCATGCCAATGGCACTGCCCGGTAGCTAAATGCGGAAAAGATAAGTGCTGAAAGCATCTAAGCACGAAACTTGCCCCGAGATGAGTTCTCCCTGACCCTTTAAGGGTCCTGAAGGAACGTTGAAGACTACGACGTTGATAGGTCGGGTGTGTAAGCGCAGCGATGCGTTGAGCTAACCGATACTAATGAACCGTGAGGCTTAACCTTACAACGCCGAAGCTGTTTCGGCGGATGAGACAGACACGATTTTCAGCCTGATACAGATTAACAGAATTTGCCTGGCGGCTTTAGCGCGGTGGTCCCACCTGACCCCATGCCGAACTCAGAAGTGAAACGCCGTAGCGCCGATGGTAGTGTGGGGTCTCCCCATGTGAGAGTAGGGAACTGCCAGGCATCAAATTAAGTAGTAAGCCGGTGCATAAATCCGGTGGTTACAGCAGTCTTCGGTGGAGCGGTAGTTCAGTCGGTTAGAATACCTGCCTGTCACGCAGGGGGTCGCGGGTTCGAGTCCCGTCCGTTCCGCCACTTATTAAAAGCCCTGAGCTTACGCTCAGGGCTTTTTTCTTATCTGACCTTTAATTATTGCGAAATTAGCAAAAATCCTCTGCGTTTTGCGATCTTTTTCTCTATAACAACGCCAGCGATAATCTTCCTCAGTTTACGAACATAATGATTGAGGAATAGTATGACTCTCCCTGCATTTGGTCTGGGCACTTTCCGCCTGAAAGACGACGTTGTTATCGCATCGGTTAAAACCGCACTCGAACTGGGCTATCGTGCAGTTGATACGGCACAGATCTATGAAAACGAAGCTGCCGTTGGACAAGCTCTCGAAGAGAGTGGTGTACCGCGTAACGAACTGTTTATCACCACGAAAATCTGGATTGAGAATCTCAGCAAAGATAAGCTGATCCCTAGCCTGAAAGAGAGTCTGAAAAAACTGCGTACTGACTACGTAGATCTGACCCTTATCCACTGGCCTTCACCGAATGATGCCGTCTCAGTAGAAGAATTCATGCAGGCGCTGCTGGAGGCGAAAGAGCAGGGCTTAACCCGCGAAATTGGGATCTCCAACTTCACCATTCCGCTGATGGAAAAAGCCATTGCTGCTGTTGGCGCAGAAAATATTGCGACTAACCAGATTGAGCTGTCGCCATACCTGCAAAACCGCAAAGTCGTGGACTGGGCAAAACAGCACGGGATCCACATCACCTCCTACATGACGCTGGCCTACGGTAAGGCGCTGAAAGATGAAGTGATTACGCGTATCGCAGAGAAACATAACGCGACTGCTGCGCAGGTCATTCTGGCATGGGCAATGGGTGAAGGTTATGCCGTGATCCCATCATCGACTAAGCGTGAAAACCTGGCCAGCAACCTGTTAGCAGCGGATCTTCATCTGGATGCAGACGATAAAAAAGCGATCGCAGCGCTGGAGTGCAACGATCGCCTGGTAAGCCCGGAAGGTTTAGCTCCTGACTGGGATTAAGTTTGACCCGCCCTCTGTAACCTGAACCCTCATACAGCTCCTCCGGGAGCTGTTTTTATATGTTCACTCAGGAAGTCAATAAAGGCACGAATGCGCGTACTCACCGCTCTGTCACTGTAATACACCGCGCTAAAAGGCATTTCGACCGGCAGGCGTTTATCGGCCATCAATTCCACCAGTTCACCCCGGGCTATCTCCTTGTCAATCATATAGTCTGACAAGCAGGCGATACCATTTCCTTCGAGACACAGCTGCTTCAGCGTTTCCCCGCTGTTTGAGGATAATCCGCAGGTAATTTCATGAAGTTGACCATCATGACAGGCGACAGGCCAGGTGTTCAGCGACACCGGCTCCGTAAAGCCAAGGCACAGATGCTGCTTCAAATCTTCAACCGTCTCCGGTTTCCCATGTTCGGCAATATACTCTGGCGATGCGATAATTTTGCGGTAGCTGGCAAACAGAGGGCGGGCACGCAAGCTTGAATCTGTCAGGGTTCCCGCCCGGATAGCCACATCCACTTTCCGCTCGATGAGGTTGATAAACGTCTCTGAGGAGACCAGCGATAGCGTCATCTCCGGATAGCGTTCGCGGAAAGGTTTGATCAGCGGCATCAGAAAGTGAAGCACCACCGGCGTGGCCGCATCAATGCGCAGCAATCCACGCGGCGTGCTGCGGGTCTCCATAATCTCCGTCTCTGCTGCAGCCATCTCCTGCAGTACCGACTGCACGCGGCGGAAGTAACGCTCTCCTTCTTCCGTCAGGCTCAGCTGCCGCGTCGTTCGGTTAAGCAGACTCACTCCAAGCTTCATCTCCAGTTTTTTTACCGAACGGCTGATGGCTGAGTTAGCCTGACCCAGCTGTTCGGCCGCGCGGCTAAAGCTGCCGCTTTCAACGACGGCGACAAAGATTGTCAGCTCTTCCGATGTTGCTTTCATTTTTGCACCACCTGCAAAATTCTATTGAGATTTTGACCATTTTTGTTATTTAAGCACTGGCGCATACTGCCTGTCATCTTAATCCTGATGATACGGAGTATTTTATGCCACTGGCGCTACTTGCCCTGACGATCAGTGCCTTCGCAATTGGCACGACCGAATTTGTTATCGTGGGTCTGGTTCCCACTATTGCTAACCAGCTTGCGATCTCGTTGCCTTCCGCCGGATTGCTGGTGTCTATCTACGCCCTGGGCGTCGCCGTCGGTGCGCCAGTGCTGACGGCCCTGACCGGACGTTTTCCGCGTAAGCAGCTGTTAGTCGCGCTGATGGTGCTGTTCACCGCTGGCAACATTCTGGCCTGGCAGGCGCCGGACTACACCACGCTGGTGATTGCGCGTCTGTTAACCGGCCTTGCACACGGCGTGTTCTTCTCGATTGGTTCCACCATTGCAACCAGCCTGGTGCCCAAAGAGAAAGCGGCTTCAGCGATTGCGATCATGTTTGGTGGACTGACCGTTGCACTCGTTACGGGCGTACCGCTGGGAACGTTTATCGGACAACACTTCGGCTGGCGTGAAACGTTCCTTGCCGTCTCCTTACTGGGTGCCATCGCCCTGGTGACCAGCCTGCTGCTGGTACCGTCGAATATCCCAGGCCGGGCGAGCGCCAGCCTGCGCGATCAGCTGAAGGTGCTCACGCATCCGCGTTTGCTGATTATCTACGCGGTAACTGCATTGGGCTATGGCGGCGTATTCACGGCTTTCACCTTCCTGGCGCCGATGATGCAGGACCTGGCAGGCTTTTCACCCAATGCCGTGAGCTGGATTTTGCTGGGATACGGTATTTCCGTTGCCGTTGGCAATATCTGGGGCGGCAAGCTTGCAGATAAGCATGGTGCGGTATCGGCTCTGAAATTCATCTTCGCCGCCCTGGCGGTTCTGCTGATGATTTTCCAGTTCACGGCTTCGGTACACTACGCCGCGCTGGTCACTGTGCTGGTCATGGGGATCTTTGCCTTTGGTAATGTCCCCGGGCTTCAGGTTTACGTTGTCCAGAAAGCCGAGCTCTATACGCCAAATGCCGTGGATGTGGCGTCCGGTCTGAACATTGCCGCATTTAATATCGGCATTGCGCTGGGCTCCATCATTGGCGGACAAACCGTAGCGCATATTGGATTAGCCCAGACTCCGTGGATTGGCGCGGTGATTGTCCTGGTCGCCTTCCTGCTGATTGGCCTGAGTGGACGTCTCGATAAGCCAGCCCGGGTCGCGCTGGGGTAACATCAGTAAGTGCTTGCTTACAAAACTGGAAAGCGGTTTCTCAGAAATTGCGTTGAAAGTATGACCTAAAGTCCCTATAACATTAGAACCAGTCCGTTTTCCGGGCTGGTTCATGTTACAGAGGCTGTTTCCAAAAGTGCGAAAAAATACCTATGCCATGCGTTATGTTGCCGGAATGCCCGCGGAGAGGATCTTGCCTCCGGGGTCATTTGCGAGCATAAGCCAGGCATTACCCGCCGGCACACCGTTAAGCAGTGATGAGAAAATCCGTGTACTGGTGTGGAATATCTTTAAGCAGCAGCGTGCCGAATGGTTATCGGTGCTCAAGAATTTTGGAAAAGATGCCCACCTGGTTCTGCTCCAGGAGGCACAAACCACCCCTGAACTGGTACGCTTTGCCACCACGAACTATCTTGCCGCCGACCAGGTGCCTGCGTTTGTCCTGCCACAACACCCCTCAGGTGTGATGACGCTTTCAGCAGCACATCCGGTCTATTGCTGTCCACTGCGCGAACGTGAACCTATCCTGCGTCTGGCAAAATCGGCGCTGGTGACGGTCTATCCGCTGCCGGATACCCGAATGCTGATGGTCGTGAATATCCACGCGGTAAACTTCAGCTTGGGCGTGGATGTCTACAGTAAGCAGTTACTTCCGATCGGCGATCAGATTGCCCATCACAGCGGGCCCATCATTATGGCCGGCGATTTCAATGCCTGGAGCCGTCCGCGCATGAATGCGCTGTATCGCTTTGCGCGCGAAATGTCGCTGCGTGAAGTTCGTTTTAGCGATGACCAGCGCAAAAAAGCCTTTGGTCGTCCTCTCGATTTTGTCTTCTATCGTGGTTTGAGCGTGCATGATGCCTCGGTCCTGGTGACGCGCGCCTCGGATCATAACCCTCTACTAGTCGAATTCAGTCCCGGCAAACCTGATAAATAATGGTGTGTCAGGTCTGCCGTGGGGCAGGCCTGTGCGGGTGCTGCCCTTTATTTTTCACTCACAAAGGACAGTACGATGACAACAACACGCTCCCATCATGACAACGTAGAAAAACAGTTTGGTTCTCAGGCAAGTGCCTATCTGAGCAGTGCCGTGCATGCTTCTGGCCGCGATCTGGTGCGTCTCGGTGAACGTCTGGCGGCGTTCCCGCAGGCGCACGTGCTGGATTTAGGCTGCGGGGCAGGGCATGCCAGCTTTACGGCTGCGCAGCGGGTCGCGCACGTTACCGCGTATGACTTATCCAGCCAGATGCTGGACGTCGTTGCCGGGGCGGCAAAAGCGAAAGGGCTGAACAACATCGATACGCGCCAGGGCTATGCCGAATCCTTACCGTTCGATGATGCATCGTTTGAGGTGGTGATCAGCCGTTATTCCGCGCACCACTGGCACGATGTCGGCCAGGCATTGCGCGAGGTCAAACGTGTTCTGAAGCCGGGCGGCACCTTCATCATTATGGATGTGATGTCTCCCGGACACCCGGTGCGCAATATCTGGCTGCAGACGGTAGAAGCGCTGCGCGATACCTCGCACGTGCAAAATTACGCCAGCGGAGAGTGGTTGTCGCTTATCACTGAAGCGGGGCTGATCGCGCGCGCGTTGATTACCGATCGTTTACCGCTGGAGTTCAGCTCCTGGATCGCGCGTATGCGCACCCCGGAAGCATTGAGCCAGGCGATCAGACTGTATCAGGAGAGTGCGTCCGCGGAGGTAAAGGCGTACTTTGAACTGCAGGACGATGGCTCGTTTACCAGCGATACCATCATGGCTGAAGCGCAAAAAGCGGAATAAACAAAAAAGGCACCGAGGGGAATCGGTGCCTTTTTATCTTTCGATCGTGCTATCAGGAGTCTGGCGTCGCGCTGTTCTTCACAAACAGCGTCAGCTGGTCGCCAGGTTTCAGATTGTCAGTATCATTGTTCCAGCGCATCACATCCTTGATGTTCACGCCGTGCCGTTTTGCGATACTGGACAGTGAATCGCCCTTGCGCACGCGATAGGTAATGCTATCGCTGTTGCTGGCGAGACGCTGTGCGCTGCTACCTGCACCTACCGTCAGAGTCTGACCCACTTTCAGGCCGGAACTGCGCAGATTATTCCACTGCTGCAGATCTTTCGCATTCACGCCAAGACGTGACGCGATGCCCGAAAGCGTATCACCTGAACGAACCTTATAGCTGCGGCTGTTAACTGATGATGCATCCGCGATCAGCGTTGACTGAACGGCGGCGATTTCACCAGAAGCTAAAGACTCACGTAACTGCTCGGCATGTTTCTGCGGAACCATTACATACTGCGGGCCACTTGCCCCCAGGGTTGAGCCTTTAACGCCAGCATTAAAGGTTTTCAATTTACTTACCGACATACCCGTCATATCAGCAACCTGTTGAATATCAACTGGATTGCTGAGGCGAACACGCGCCAGTGCACGACTTTCGTCTGGTGTTGGCAGTTGTACACCGTAACGCTTGCTGTTCTTGAGAATATCGCTCAATGCCAGCATTTTCGGTACGTAAATCTTTGTTTCCTGTGGCAGTGAGAGCGACCAAAAATCGGTGGATTTACCCCGTGCTTTATTCGCTTTCATTGCCTTCAGTACACGACCTTCGCCACTATTATACGCTGCGACCGTTAACAGCCAGTCGCCGTCAAACATCTTGTTCAGACGTTGCATCATGTCGAGAGCGGCTGTCGTTGAAGCGACAACATCGCGACGCGCATCATAGTTGCGGGTCTGTTTCAGACCATAGTTTCGCCCGGTGCTCGGAATGATCTGCCAAATGCCTGCGGCATTGGCGCCAGACGTCGCGTGTGGGTCAAAAGCGCTCTCCACTATGGGTAGGAGTACCAGCTCCATAGGCATGTTACGTTTCTTAACTTGCCCGGCTATCCAGTACATATACGGCTCTGCCCGTAACGTTACATCGTGGAGATAGCTCTTATTACTTAAATACTTCTGTTTCTGTTCGCGAATCCGGGGATTTTCCGGAATTCCCATCTTTAGCTCGTCGCCAATAGAGGTCCACAAGTCTTGATCCTGCGCGTAAGATGTTCCATCGTCCATCCAGCGCGCCGAACTTGCAAACTTCCCTGCTTCCCCTTGACCAGCTGCAGAAAGGCTCTGTGCGTGCTGTTGTACGTTGCTGCCGTTTTGCGACTGGCAACCTACAAGCAGGACAGAGGCGAGTAATATCGCTTTTGCCTTCATGTGTGTGTCAATAGTTGCTTAAAAGACGAGCGATGATAACGGCGAAATTTTGAAAAGGCAACCCGCAATTATCTGAAGTTATCTTTCTTTGACCTTAACCATGCAAATCGTTGTTCTGGTTGTTGCAAATTTGTTTCTTGGTTAATTTTATTAATTAAATCAATATCATCTGTGCGTAAAAATAAATTAATTTGGCGCTCATTTTTCAGAATTACGGGGAGTGTTTTTTGGTTTTTTGCACGTAACTCCTTCACTTTGTGATAATAATCCTGAATCGCTCGATCCTCGGGTAAGAGGCTCACTGCAAACTTCATATTTCCTAATGTATACTCATGGGCGCAACAAATGAGCGTCTCATCGGGTAGCGCGTTAATCTTCTGTAAAGACTGATACATTTGAGCTGGCGTGCCTTCAAACAGTCTTCCGCAGCCTCCGGAGAACAGCGTATCGCCGCAAAAAAGATAAGGCTTACTGTAGAAACACAGATGTCCCAAAGTGTGACCTGGTGTGGCAAATACGGAAAACTCCCACTCGCGTATGAGGATATTTTCGCCTTCTTCGGCTACATGCGTGATTCCCTTATCTTGTGCCTCTGCCGGTCCGTAAACCACAAGATGCGGAAAATGAGCGCGCAGTTCAGGCACGCCGCCAGTGTGATCGTTATGATGATGCGTCAACAGAATGGCTTCTGGCTGCCAGCCGTTCTCTTTTATGGCGTGCAGTACAGGGGCGGATTCTCCGGGATCGACAATGACGCAGCGGCGATCGTCGTCAACCAAAACCCAGATGTAATTGTCCTGAAACGCTGGAATACTGATAAGATTCATACATTACCTCTTAGAGCGTGGCGGGTGTTTTGATGAAACCGGCAAGGATACCTCAGACTGTCGCAGCACCGGAACGTTGGGCGGAATTGCCCTGGGGTGAATACTATCGCGAAGCGTTAGAACAGCAGCTGAAGCCCTGGCTCGCGAAAATGTATGGCTTTCACCTGCTTAAGATTGGCAATCTCAGCGCGGAAATCAATACCGAAAGCTGCGCTATCTCGCATCAGGTTAACGTCTCTCTCGGCGGATCGCCGGTTCAGGTGAAAGCAGACCCGTTGCATCTGCCGTTTGCGGAAAAATCCGTCGATGCATGTTTGCTCGCTCATACGCTACCCTGGTGCAGCGATCCGCATCGTCTGCTTCGCGAAGCCGATCGCGTGCTGATTGATGACGGCTGGCTGGTACTTAGCGGATTCAATCCGCTAAGCCTGATGGGCCTGCGTAAGCTAGTACCGGTGCTACGCCGGACTCCACCTTACAACAGCCGGATGTTCACGATGATGCGTCAGCTCGACTGGCTTTCACTGCTGAATTTTGAAGTGCTCTGCTACGGTGGTTTTCAGGTGCTGCCCTGGGCGCGGCAGGGGGGCGTGGTACTGAGCACCCATCTCCCCGCGTTGGGCTGTTTGCAGTTTATCGTTGCGCGTAAGCGAACCATTCCCCTTACGCTTAACCCCATGAAGCAGAGCAAGTCGAAAACGCCCATCCGCCAGACCGTGGGCGCCACGCGGCAGTACAAAAAAACCGATTAGACGTCGGGCTGATAGCCCGCATCTTCATGTGCGGGATTGGATGCCGCAGCACGCGCCAGTTCGTCGCAGCGTTCGTTTTCCGGGTGGCCTGCGTGGCCTTTAACCCACTCCCACTTAATCTGGTGCTGGCCCAGCGCAGCATCAAGACGTTTCCAGAGATCGACGTTCTTGACCGGCTTCTTATCGGCGGTTTTCCAGCCGCGTTTTTTCCAGTTATGGATCCACTGGGTGATCCCCTGACGCACGTACTGACTGTCGGTGCTTAGCACCACGTCACAATGTTCTTTTAACGCCTCCAGCGCCACGATGGCCGCCATCAACTCCATCCGGTTGTTGGTGGTCAGAAAATAGCCTTCGCTAAAGGTTTTTTCGTGCTGGCGATAGCGCATAATCGCGCCGTAGCCGCCGGGTCCTGGGTTACCGAGACAAGATCCATCGGTGAAAATTTCTACCTGTTTACGCATCTCTGGTAGACTTCCTGTATTCGAAACGTTCAGTTAAACGATAAGTCTGACATAAATGACCGCTATGAGCACTGCAATTACTCGCCAGATTGTCCTCGATACCGAAACCACCGGTATGAACCAGATCGGCGCGCACTACGAAGGGCATAAGATCATCGAGATCGGTGCCGTTGAAGTGGTGAACCGTCGTCTTACGGGGAACAACTTCCACGTCTACCTCAAACCCGATCGGCTGGTGGATCCGGAAGCATTCGGCGTTCACGGGATTGCCGATGAGTTCTTGCTGGATAAGCCGACTTTTGCGGATGTCGCTGACGAGTTCCTGGAATACATCAAGGGTGCCGAGCTTGTCATCCATAACGCATCGTTCGATATCGGCTTTATGGATTATGAATTCAGCAAGCTTAATCGTGATATTCCGAAGACGAACACCTTCTGTAAGGTGACGGACAGCCTGGCGCTGGCAAGGAAGATGTTCCCCGGCAAGCGTAACAGCCTGGATGCACTCTGCTCGCGCTACGAGATAGACAATACCAAGCGAACGCTCCACGGAGCGTTGCTCGATGCCCAGATCCTGGCCGATGTCTATCTGACGATGACCGGCGGGCAGACGTCAATGAAGTTCAGTATGGAAAATGAATCCCAGCAGACGCAAGGCGAAGCGGGCATTCAGCGTGTTGTCCGTCAGGCCAGTCGGTTGCGGGTTATTTTAGCCAGTGACGAAGAGCTTCTTAACCACGAATCCCGGCTTGATCTGGTCCAGAAGAAGGGCGGCAGCTGTTTGTGGCGCGCCTGAAAAAACGCCTTAATGCCTGTAAAATCATCGTTTGGGCGATTTTTGCAGCAAACGATTCAAAACGTGAGAAAAAGCGTTGACGAGATCGGAGGCGCACCGTAATATGCGCCTCGTTCCCCAAACGGGAACAGTGGAGCGGTAGTTCAGTCGGTTAGAATACCTGCCTGTCACGCAGGGGGTCGCGGGTTCGAGTCCCGTCCGTTCCGCCACTATTCAGAAAGCCTGAATCAGAAATGATTCAGGCTTTCGTCGTTTCAGCCTTCAGTAATCTCATTCTCCCCCCTTATCGTTAACAAAAAGTTAATACTCATAGTGCAATTTATTAACAATTGCACGGATATGGTGCATTATTTGCACTGTAATTGTGCATTTCTCCATCACTTCTCTCTTCGCACCTCATTCAGAATGTTTCTTTCTGTAAAAATAATTCACGCAGAATCATCTGGTTATCTCCTGCTTTCCAAAAATATACCGAACCAATTTCGTATTGGTTTGGTTATTGCTTAATCATTAGCACGATAAGCTTCATTCCATATCAATAACTTATCGTTAATAAAAATAAAGTCATGATGAAAGCGAGCGAACCAATATGGAAAAACCGTCACGGTTTCTGGCCAATTCCAGCACCGCGCTTGAGCAGTTGCGCGGGCTTATCAACCAGCATGAGTCAACACCAGGCATACCGCTGCCCACGGAACGTGAGCTGTCGGACACTCTCGGCGTAGGACGACGTGAAGTACGTCGTGCGCTAGACGTGCTGGAAGAAGAGGGGCGCATCTGGCGTAAGCAGGGCAAAGGGACCTTTATTGGCCCGGCGGCACCTGTTGAACCGCTGGCCCTTCAGGGATTGGTTCAGCAAACCAACCTTCTGGAAGTGATGGAAGCTCGTCTGCAGCTCGAACCCGGCTTAGCCCGGCTTGCGGCACTGCGTGCCACCAGGGAAAACCTCGCGCTCATGCAGCGCATGCTGGAACGCATCGACAAGGTCAGTCCGGACGACCGCGATCTCAACGAACTCTGGGACAGCGCCTTTCACCGGGCGATTGCCGAGGCGGCGGGCAACCGTCTGATGCTCGGCCTGTTTGATGCCATTGATGCCGTTCGGCGCGAACCGGGCTGGCAGCATCTGCGCGAGCTGGCACGCACCCCCGAACGCGTCGACAGCTATAACGACCACCACCATAAGATCATGTCTGCGATTATCCATCGCCAGCCTAATGAAGCCGCGGCCGCCATGCGCGAACACTTGCTCAGCCTGCAAACCGCCCTGATTCAGGCGATCCACCTTGAGGACGACTTCACGCCATGACGACAATACCCTTTAAGGACGCCACACCCGTATTGCGAGTGCAAAACCTCAACGTTACGTTTGCTGGCTCGCCGGTTAGCGTGCTTGATGGTATCTCGCTGACCGTCAGGGCGGGCGAAACGCTGGCGCTGGTGGGGGAGTCAGGTTGCGGGAAAAGTATCACCTCCCTGGCGCTGATGGGATTACTGCCCGCCAGCGCGCAGATTGTCAGCGGTGAGATGCAGTTTCGCCGCCACAATCTGCGAAAGCTCTCACCGCGGGAGTATGCCGATCTGCGCGGCAGCGAGCTGGCGATGATTTTTCAGGAGCCGATGACCTCGCTCAATCCGGCGTTCACGCTGGGGGATCAGCTGAGCGAGGCGGTTATGCGACACCAGAACGTCTCGCGCGCAGAGGCGATGAAGGTCGCGCTGCAGATCCTCGAGAAGGTGCAGATCCCGGCGGCAGAGATGCGCCTGAAAGCATATCCCCACCAGCTTTCCGGCGGCATGCGCCAGCGCGTGATGATTGCGATGGCGTTGATTAACCACCCCAAACTGCTGATTGCCGACGAGCCGACCACAGCGCTCGACGTCACCATCCAGGCGCAAATCCTCGCCTTGCTCAACGCCTTAAAAGAGGAAACCGGCACGGCGGTGCTGATGATCACCCACGATTTAGGCGTTGTGGCAGAAGTCGCCCAGCAGGTCGCGGTGATGTATGCCGGGCAGGTGGTGGAGCAGGGGAGCGTGGAGGCAATATTCGCCGACCCGCAGCACCCGTACACCATCGGCCTGATGGGGTCGATCCCCTCGCTGGGCGCACGCAAGGGCCAGCTCTCCACCATTCCCGGCGCGGTCCCGCTCCCGGAATCCATGCCGAAAGGCTGCCGTTTTGCCACCCGCTGCCCGTTTGCGCAGTCGCGCTGCCATGCTGAAAAACCGCCGCTCACCGCGCTCGGCGCGGGCCATCAGGTCGCCTGCTTCCGCGTACCGCTCGAACAGCACATTGCCCTGGGAGAAATCGCATGACCACGCCCATTCTTGAAGCCCGTGACCTCAGCAAGCTTTTCCCCGGCCCCAAAAAGCTCTTTACTCCGGCACGGTTTGTCACGGCGGTCGATCGCGTTTCGCTTGCCGTGATGCCGGGCGAAACGCTGGCGATCGTCGGCGAGTCCGGCTCCGGGAAATCTACGCTCGGTCGTCTGCTGCTGCGCCTGCTGGCCGCCAGCGAAGGGCGCGTGTTTTATCAGGGGGAGGAGATCACCGACGCCTCCGGTGCCCGCCTGAACCAGCTCCGGCGCGAGCTGCAAATCATCTTTCAGGATCCCTTCGCCTCGCTCAACCCGCGCATGACGGTGGAGCAAATCGTCGGGGAGCCGCTGTGGCTGCATCAGAACATGAAAAAAGCGGATCGCCAGTACCGCGTTGCCGAGCTGCTTAAAACCGTGGGCCTGCCTGCCGCCTGGGCCGGGCGCTATCCGCACGAGTTTTCCGGCGGGCAGCGCCAGCGTATCGGCATTGCGCGTGCGCTGGCTTCCGGGCCGAAGCTGCTGCTGGGCGATGAGCCGGTATCCGCGCTGGATGTGTCCGTCCAGGCGCAGGTGGTTAATCTGCTGGAGAGCCTGAAGCACCAGCTGGGGCTGACGATGGTGATTGTCGCCCACGGTCTGGCGGTGATCCGCCATATGAGCGACCGCGTGGCGGTCATGTATCTCGGGCAAATCGTCGAGCTTGCCACCGTCGACGAGATTTTTGACGCGCCGCTGCACCCCTACACCCAGGCGCTGATTGCCTCGGCACCGCAGATGCAGCCGGGCGTTGAGCGAGATGCGCCGCTGCTGCAGGGGGATCTGCCCAACCCGGCCAGCCCGCCGTCCGGCTGCCGTTTCCACACCCGCTGCCCGTACGTCACCGATGAATGCCGCCAGGTTGAGCCGATCAATCAGGTGCTCGACGGCGGACGTCAGGTTGCCTGCCACCGCTGGCAGGAGATCAACCGCGATCGCAGCGTTATTCAGATCGCACCGCCATCCGCCGCCTTTCTGCGCCGCCGCGCGCTGTTTGAACACGCGGCCACTCACTCGTCCCTTCCTTCAAGGAACTCATGATAATGACAATGCGTAATTCTCTTTTGACCGTACTGGGAAGTGTTATGTTGCTTGGCGCGGCGCTGCCCGCCCATTCTGAAAGCGTGCTGCGAATCGGCCTGGGCGCTGACCCGGACATGCTCGACCCGCATCTGGCGCGCACCTACTATGGCCGCTTCGTCTTTGCCTCCCTGTGCGACAGGCTGGTGGACGTGGATGAAAATCTGAAGGTCGTCCCCGGCCTGGCTAAAGACTGGGCGTGGAGTGATGACGGTAAAACCCTGACGCTCAATCTGCGCGAAGGCGTCACCTTCCACGACGGTGAGAAATTCGATGCCGCCGCGGCAAAATACAACCTCGACCGCGCCCTGAGCCTGAAAGGATCCCTGCGTAAGAGCGAGATCTCCTCCGTTGAATCGGTCGAGGTCACCGGCCCGATGCAGATTGCGCTGCACCTGAAGACCCCCGATGCCGCGCTGCTGATGCAGCTCACCGACCGTGCGGGCGCGATGATGGCCCCCGAGGCGGCGAAAAAGCCTGACTTTGCCGCCCATCCGGTCTGTTCCGGCCCGTACAAGTTTGACAGCCGCGTGTCCCAGGACCGCATCGTGCTGACCCGCTTCGACAACTACTGGAACAAAGACGCCTACCACTTCGACAAAATTATCTATCTGCCGATCCCGGACGCCTCCGTGCGCCTCGCGAACCTGCGCGCGGGCGATCTCGACCTGACCGAAGGCATCGCCGCCAGCGACGTTAAAACGGTCGAAGCCGACAGCAAGCTGGCGCTGGCGAAGGTAACCGGTCTCGGCTATCAGGGCATTACCTTCAACATCAACAACGGCAAGGTGCCGGCCAACGATCCGTTCAAGGACGCCCGCGTGCGCGAGGCGTTTTCTCAGGCCATCGACCGCGATGCGTTAAACCAGGTGGTCTTCGAAGGGCTTTACACCCCGGCAAACCAGGCGTTTTCCCCGGTCAGCCCGTATCACGTTAACCTGCCGGTCCCGCCGCGTGACGTTGACAAAGCCAAAGCGCTGCTGAAGGCGGCAGGCGTCACCGCGCCGCTGACCGTCAACCTGCTGGTGCCGAACAACCCAACCTCGCAGCAGGTGGGCCAGGTGCTGCAGGCGATGGTCGCCGAGGCCGGATTTAACCTGAACCTGCAGATGACCGAATTCGCCACGCTGCTCGACCGCCAGCAGAGCGGCGACTATCAGCTGAGCTTCTCCGGCTGGTCGGGACGCCCGGATCCGGACGGCAGCATCTACGGCTTTATCAACAGCAAAGGCACGCTCAACGACGGCCGCTACAGCAACGCGCAGGTCGATGAGTGGCTGACCCAGGCGCGCCAGAGCACCGACCAGGCCGCACGCCAGCCGCTGTACGACAAGGTGGTGAAGCAGCTGCAAACCGACATGCCGATTGCCTACCTCTACTTCGAGCCGCGCATTTTCGGGCTGAACAAAAGCGTGCAGGGCTTTAAGCCGTACCCGGACGGCATCGTGCGTCTGGCGGGTTTGACGCTGGCGAAATAAAGGTCCCGAGGAGAACCCATGCTGGAACTGATTTGCAAACGTCTGCTGCTGGCTATACCAACCCTGCTGCTGGTGAGCATGATGGTGTTCGGGCTGCAAAAGCTGCTGCCCGGCGACCCGCTAATCGCCATGGCCGGGGAGGAGCGCGATCCGGCGGTCATCGCCCAGCTGCGCGCGGAGCTGAACCTCGATGCGCCAATCCCCGTGCAGTATTTCCACTGGCTGACGCGGGCGCTGCAGGGCGATCTGGGCGTCTCCTTACGCACGCACGAACCGGTGACGCAGCTGATCGCCAGCAAGCTGCCGGTTACGCTGGAGCTGTCCCTGCTGGCGATGATTATCGCGCTGGTGTTTGGCATCAGCATGGGGATCCTCGCGGCGGTGAACAAAAACAGCTGGGTCGATCACGGGGCGAACTTCGTGGCGATCTCGGGGATCTCGATCCCGCACTTCTGGCTGGGGATCCTGCTGATTCTGGTCTTTTCGGTGAACCTGCAGTGGCTGCCCGCGTCCGGCTACGTGCCGTTCAGTGAAGATCCGCTCCAGAACCTGCGCACGCTGCTGCTGCCCGCGTCCGTGCTCGGAACGGGCCTTGCGGCGACGCTGATGCGCCATACCCGCGCCTCGATGATTGCGGTCCTGAAGGCGGATTACATCCGCACCGCGCGCGCTAAGGGGCTGCTGCCAAAGGCGGTGATCCTGAAGCACGCGTTTCGCAACGCGCTGGTACCGGTCATCACCCTCACCACGCTGCTGTTCGGCGAGCTGCTGGGCGGCGCGGTGCTGACCGAGCAGGTCTTCACCATTCCGGGCTTCGGCAAGATGATCGTCGACTCGGTATTTAACCGTGACTACGCGGTGGTGCAGGGCGTGGTGCTGATCGTGGCGATCGGCTTCCTGATGCTCAACCTGCTGGCCGACGTGCTCTACGTCCTTATCAACCCGAAAATGCGAGGTTAACCATGGCGGAACTGACGACGCAAACCGTTACGCCCGCGCTGCCGCGCGCGCAGAACCGGGTGCTGAAGAAATTCCTTGCCAACAAAAGTGCGGTGATTGGCGCGGTGGTGGTGGGATTCTTTGTGCTGGTGGCGCTGCTGGCGCCGTGGATTGCCCCGTTCGACCCGGTCAAAGCCAACTTCCTGGCGGTGCGCAAAGCGCCGTCGGCGATGTACTGGTTCGGCACCGACGAGCTGGGGCGCGACATTTTATCCCGCATTATCTGGGGGGCTCGCACCTCGCTGATGGCAGGCTGTATGTCTGTGGTGATTGCCGTGGTCATCGGCGTGCCGCTGGGGCTGGTGGCGGGTTACTTCCAGAAGATGTGGGACGGCGTGATCTCGCGGTTTATCGAGGCGCTGCTGGCCTGTCCGTTCCTGATCATGGCGATCGCGCTGGGGGCGTTTTTGGGGCCGAGCCTGACCAACGCGATGATCGCCATCGGTCTTTCGGCGATGCCGATCTTCGCCCGCCTGACGCGCGGGCAGGTGATCGCCATTCGCAACGAAGAGTACATCGACGGCGCGCGGGCGATTGGCCTGCCGGACCGCTGGATCATCATCAAATACGTCCTGCCGAACGTGATGTCGCCGATCCTCGTACAGGCCACGCTGGCCATCGCCTCGGCAATTATCGCCGAAGCCAGCCTGTCGTTTTTGGGGTTGGGGCAGCAGCCGCCCAATCCGTCCTGGGGCTCTATGCTCAACACCGCGAAAGGGTTTCTGGAGCAGGCGCCGTGGATGTCCGTTTTCCCCGGCGTGGCGATTTTCCTTGCCGTGCAGGGCTTTAATTTACTCGGTGACGGGCTGCGCGACGCGCTCGATCCGCGCCACGACTAAGGAGTCATGATGACCAAAGCGCTTGATTTTACATCCGGTTACGCTTCACGCCGCCCGCCGATGATGGGCCGTAACGCCGTCGCCACGTCGCAGCCGCTGGCGGCGCAGGCGGGAATGAAAATGCTGCAGCTGGGGGGCAACGCCGTGGATGCGGCGATTGCCACCGCGATGGCGCTGACGGTGGTTGAGCCGACCGGCAACGGGATCGGCAGCGACGCCTTTGCCATCGTCTGGGACGGTGAAAAGCTGCACGGCCTCAACGCGTCCGGTCGTTCACCTGCGAGCTGGCATGCGGATTTGTTTGCCGGAAAAACCGCGGTGCCGGAAATTGGCTGGGACGCGGTGACCGTGCCGGGTGCGGTATCCGGCTGGGTCGCGCTGGCGGAACGCTTCGGCACGCTGCCGCTGACCACGCTGGCGCAGCCTGCCATTGACTACGCGCGCAACGGTTTCCCGGTCTCCCCGCTGATCGGCCATCTCTGGCAGCGCGGCTATAGCAAGCTGAAAGATCAGCCGGGCTTCAGCGCCTGCTTCGCGCCGGAAGGCCGCGCCCCGCGCGTGGGGGAAATCTTCCGTAACCCGGCGCAGGCGAACTCGCTGGAGCTGATTGCCCGCACCAACGGTGAAGCCTTTTATCGCGGCGAGCTGGCTCAGAAAATTGCCGCTTTTGCCAAAGAACACGGCGCGCACCTGACGGCTGAAGATCTGGCAAACCATCGTGTGGACTGGGTAGAGCTGCTGTCGCGCGACTTCGCGGGCGGTTCGGTGCAGGAACTGCCCCCAAACGGCCAGGGGATCGCCACGCTGATTGCGCTCGGCATTCTGGAGCAGTGCGGCATTGAGAAGCATCATCCGGATTCCGTGCAGTCCCTGCACCTGTCCATTGAGGCGGTGAAGCTGGCGCTGGCGGATCTCGACCGCTACGTGGCGGATGAAGACCATATGGCGTTCGCGGCGAAAGAGCTGCTGAGCGACCATTATCTGAAGTCGCGCGCGGCGCTTATCAATCACGAGCACGCCTCTGATTTCGTTTACGGTTCCCCGACGCAGAGCGGCACGGTCTACATCAGCACCGCCGACGCCAGCGGGATGATGGTTTCGTTTATTCAGTCCAACTACATGGGCTTTGGTTCAGGCATTGTGGTGCCGGATACGGGGATCAGCCTGCAAAACCGGGGCTGCGGGTTTGTGCTGGATCCCAATCACCCGAACGCGCTGGCGGGCAGCAAGCGACCGTTCCACACCATCATTCCGGGCTTTGCGATGGACGGCAGCGGCCAGCCGCTGATGTCTTTCGGCGTGATGGGTGGGCCGATGCAGGCGCAGGGGCACATGCAGATGGCGCTGCGCATTATGCTGCACGGGCAAAACCCACAGGCGGCAATCGATGCCCCGCGCTGGCGCGTGGTGCAGGGCAGGGAGGTGATCGTTGAATCGACCTTCGATCGCAATACCATCGCCGCGCTGCGCGAGCGGGGTCATCAGATCGTGGTGGAAGATCCGCTTCAGGATTACAACTTCGGCGGGGCGCAGGTGATTTATCGCCTGCCGGAAGGACACTACGTGGCCGCGACGGAAAGCCGCAAAGACGGGCAGGCGCTGGTGAGTTAATGTTTTATCCTCCCTCTCCCGTTGGGAGAGGGGCGGGGTGAGGGGAAAATTTCAGCCAATGCTAAACGGATCCGCATCCTGCCAGGCCGGAAACTTCTCGCGATACTCCTGCAGCGCCGTCAACGACAGCTCGGCATCAATGCGCGTCGCCTGATGCGGCTCGGCGGTGGCAATGATCTCGCCCTGCGGATTCACCACCCGGCTGTCGCCGCGGTAGTGATGCCCGTTGCCGTCGGTTCCCACGCGGTTACAGCCCACCACGTACGCCTGGTTCTCAATCGCGCGCGCTACCAGCAGCGACTGCCAGTGGAGGGAGCGCGGTGCAGGCCAGTTGGCAACATACAGCGCCAGGTCGTAATCGTTGCGGTTGCGCGACCACACCGGGAAGCGCAGGTCGTAGCAGACCAGCGGCAAAATACGCCAGCCGCGCCACTCGAACACCACGCGCTCGTGACCCGCTTCATAGTGATGATGCTCATCCGCCATGCGGAACAGGTGGCGTTTATCGTAAAAATGCACTTTCCCTTCCGGCTCCACCAGCAGGAAGCGGTTCACCGGCCCGCGATCCGTTTGCAGGGCGGCGCTCCCGGCGATCAGCGCGTTGGTCTGCTGCGCTTTGGCATGCATCCAGGCCACCACCTCATCCTGCGGCATTGATTGTTGTGCCGCTTCCATGGCGAAGCCGGTGGTGAACATCTCCGGCAGGACAATCACATCACGCCCGGTAATCTCTTCCAGTTGACGATCAAAGTGGCGCAGGTTGGCGGGGCCATCCATCCACACTAAAGGTTGCTGCAAAATAGAAATCTTCAAACCAGGCACGATACAGACTCCTCAAAAGACCGCTTTTTGACACTGTAGCACGTCATTACGAGAAAATGTGGCAATAAAAAACCCCGCGCGAGGCGGGGTTTGTATAAGCGAAACGCGTTACGCCGCTTCAGGTTTGCGGTGCTTCTCCGGGAGCTTTACCGGCTGCGTCGCCAGCTCGTCCGGCTCGAAATCATCCACGTTAATGCTGCGCAGACGGCTCTCTTCGGCTTTCACCAGCAGAGCGGCTTCATCTTTATTGATAATGCCGCCGGCCAGCGCCTGTTTTGCCAGTTCGTCCAGACGGGTAAACGGCAGGTTTTTGCCCAGCTGTTTACAGATCTTCTGGTGAATCGGATCGGCAGCCATCACGTCCAGCAGCGCCTCTTCCAGCAGTCCCACCGGGTTATGCGGCGTCGGCGTCAGATACTGACCACGACCGATACGGGAGCGGGTTGCGCTCGGTACCTGTAGGATCTTCGCTACCTTGTGGTCCAGCTTGTCGGACGGCGCAAGGTGGTGACGTCCGGTCGGGAAGATCACCGCGCGCAGGGCTCCCGCCACGAAGCGGTTCGGGAAGTTCGCCAGCAGGTCGTCAATCGCCTGTTCAGCCTGATACATCGCATCCTGAACGCCCCAGTGCACCAGCGGCAGATCCGCTTCCTGACGGCCTTCGTCGTCGTAGCGCTTCAGGACCGCAGAGGCCAGGAAGATCTGGCTCAGTACATCCCCCAGACGGGCAGAGATACGCTCGCGACGCTTCAGGCTACCGCCCAGCACCGCCATGGAGACGTCAGACAGCAGAGCCAGGTTGGCGCTCAGACGGTTCAGATGCTGGTAGTAACGTTTGGTCGCATCGCCGGTCGGCGTCGCGCTGGTAAGACCGCGCGTCAGGCCCAGCCAGAAGCTGCGCACCTTGTTGCTGCCCACGTGACCGATATGTTTGAACAGCAGCTTATCGAAGGCATCCACGTCGTTGTTCTGCGCGGCAGCCATCTCTTCCAGCACGTACGGATGGCAGCGAATTGCGCCCTGACCGAAGATCATCATGCTGCGGGTCAGGATGTTTGCCCCTTCCACGGTGATGGCAATCGGTGCGCCCTGATAGCCGCGCGCCAGGAAGTTGCCTTCGCCGAGCATAATGCCTTTACCGCCCGCGATATCCATCGCGTCAATGATCGACTGCTGCGCGCGGTGGGTACAGTGGTACTTCACAATCGCGGACAGCACGGCCGGTTTTTCGCCCAGCATAATGCCGTAGGTAATCAGAGAAGCCGCGGCATCCATCACGTAGGCGTTGCCCGCGATACGCGCCAACGGCTCTTCGATACCTTCCATCTTGCCGATGGAGATTTTGAACTGACGGCGGATGTGGGCGTAAGCGCCAATCCCCATCGCGACCGACTTCAGACCGCCGGTTGAGTTCGACGGCAGGGTAATGCCGCGGCCCACAGACAGACATTCCACCAGCATACGCCAGCCCTGACCGGCCATTTTCGGACCGCCGATGATGTAGTCAATCGGCACAAAGATGTCCTGACCGCGGGTCGGACCGTTCTGGAACGGCACGTTCAGCGGGAAGTGACGGCGACCAATTTCAACGCCTGGGGTAGAGGTTGGGATCAGCGCACAGGTAATGCCCAGATCTTCTTCGCCGCCCAGCAGTTTTTCCGGGTCAGAGAGCTTAAAGGCCAGACCCAGCACGGTGGCGATTGGCGCCAGGGTGATATAACGCTTGTTCCAGGTCAGGCGCATGCCCAGCACCTGCTCGCCCTGCCACTCACCCATGCAGACCACGCCGGTATCCGGGATCGCGCCTGCATCGGAACCCGCTTCCGGGCTGGTCAGCGCGAAGCAAGGGATTTCCTGACCGCGTGCCAGACGCGGCAGGTAGTGATCTTTCTGCTCTTCCGTACCGTAATGCTGCAGCAGTTCGCCCGGGCCTAAGGAGTTAGGCACGCCAACGGTAATCGCCAGGATCCCGGAGACGCCCGCCAGCTTTTGCAGGACGCGAGCCTGAGCGTAAGCGGAGAATTCCAGACCGCCGTACTCTTTCTTGATGATCATCGCGAAGAAGCGATGTTCTTTCAGATACGCCCACAGCTCCGGCGGCAGATCGGCCATTTCATGGGTGATGGCAAAGTCGTTTGCCATGCGGCACGCTTCTTCCACCGGGCCGTCAATAAAGGCCTGCTCTTCAGCGGTCAGACGCGGCTGCGGATAGTTATGCAGCTTTTTCCAGTCCGGGTTGCCCTGGAACAGATCGCCTTCCCACCAGGTGGTGCCCGCGTCAATCGCTTCTTTTTCAGTACGCGACATGGGCGGCATCACTTTGCGAAAGCCCTTGAACACCGGCGCAGAGATCATTGATTTACGCATCGGGGCCAGGTTAAACGGCAAAAGGATGATGGCAAGAGGGACTAAAAGCCAGATATTCCAGAGACCTGCGACGCCAAGCGCAGCCGTCCAGGCCAGAAGAATCAGGCTGCTCAGGAATAAACTTACGCGGTGATAGAACAACACACCGAGCAGAACAACGGTTGCGAGAATGCTCAAAATCATCATAAAGAAAAGCTCCCTTGCTTGTAGGAGGTCTGACCACTTGTGATGATATGGTTGTAGTTGATGTTATTTCCTTTAGCAATGTGTTTACAAAATAATTACAACCTGGTTCACATTGTTCGCGTTTTAGCCGGCACAAAAAATCAAAACGCCGGACGATTCGCATGGCTTTAGCTTCTCGCTTTTCCCGCTATCCGGTACACTCCACTGTGTTATTTCATCAATACTGAAGGATTATCCTCATGTACCAGGATCTTATTCGTAACGAACTGAACGAAGCGGCGGAAACGCTGGCGAACTTTCTGAAAGATGATGCCAATATTCACGCTATTCAGCGCGCAGCGGTCCTGCTGGCCGACAGCTTCAAAGCCGGTGGCAAAGTGCTTTCCTGCGGTAACGGCGGCTCCCACTGTGACGCTATGCACTTCGCAGAAGAGCTGACCGGACGCTATCGCGAAAACCGCCCGGGCTACCCGGCGATTGCGATTTCAGACGTAAGCCACATCTCCTGCGTAGGCAACGACTTCGGTTACGACCACATCTTCTCCCGCTACGTTGAAGCGGTAGGCCGTGAAGGCGACGTGCTGCTGGGGATCTCTACCTCTGGTAACTCCGGCAACGTGATCAAAGCGATCGCCGCCGCGCGTGAAAAAGGGATGAAGGTCATCACCCTGACCGGTAAAGATGGCGGTAAGATGGACGGTACGGCGGATGTCGAAATTCGCGTTCCGCACTTCGGTTATGCTGACCGTATTCAGGAAATTCACATCAAAGTGATCCACATCCTGATCCAGCTGATCGAAAAAGAGATGGTTAAGTAAGACTTCGCTGGGGGGCTCCGGTGCCCCCCGCTGTTGTGGAGGTGTTGTTATGTGCGAACTGCTCGGGATGAGCGCCAATGTGCCAACCGATATCTGTTTTAGCTTCACCGGGCTGGTTCAGCGCGGTGGAGGAACCGGGCCGCATAAAGACGGCTGGGGCATCACCTTTTACGAAGGCAAAGGGTGTCGCACGTTCAAAGATCCACAGCCCAGCTTTAACTCACCGATTGCCAAACTGGTGCAGGACTATCCCATCAAGTCCCGCTCGGTGATCGCCCACATCCGTCAGGCTAACCGTGGCGAAGTAGCGCTGGAAAATACCCATCCGTTTACCCGCGAGCTGTGGGGCCGTAACTGGACCTATGCACACAACGGGCAGCTCACGGGCTATAAGTCGCTGGAGACGGGCAATTTCCGCCCGGTCGGCGAGACGGACAGCGAAAAAGCCTTCTGCTGGCTGCTGCACAAGCTGACGGAGCGCTATCCCCGCACGCCCGGCAACATGACTGCCGTGTTCAAATACATCGCGACGCTGGCATCTGAACTGCGTGAAAAAGGCGTGTTCAACATGCTGCTCTCTGATGGCCGCTATGTGATGGCGTTCTGCTCGACGAATCTGTTCTGGATCACCCGCCGTGCGCCGTTTGGCGTTGCGACGCTGCTCGATCAGGATGTGGAGATAGACTTTCAGAAGGAGACCACACCGAACGATGTGGTCACTGTTATCGCAACGCAGCCGCTGACGGGCAACGAAACCTGGCAAAAGATTATGCCAGGCGAGTGGGTGCTATTTTGTCTCGGGGACCGTGTAATTTGACGCCAGCTGTGGATGGACGACTTCGTGGCTCAGCGGTTTGCTGACCACGTAACGGCCATCGACGATAGAGACCACTGGTGGCTTGTGGGTCTGCTCAAAGTAGTCGTAACCCGGCTTCAGCTGTTTCCAGAAATCCGCGTAGTATGAGTACTTGTGACGCGTCATGTTGGCGTCCGTCATGCGGAACGGATAGATGCTGACCTGTACGTTAGGCTGCCCAAAGACCAGCGCGCCCGTCACGAACTGGAAAATCTCATCAATGCCGGAGTCGGTCATCGCATAACAGCCGATAGACACGCAGGCGCCGTGGATCATCAGATATTTACCTTCATAACCGTGTGCACGGTCATAGGCATTCGGGAAGCCGATGTTAATGGCTTTATAGAAGCGGCTGTCAGGCTTGAGCTGGCTGCGCTGAACGTTGTAGAACCCTTCCGGACTTTTGAAGTCGCCCTGACGCTGTTTTGGCCCCAGTCCGCCGGAGTAGTTACAAATTTTGTAACTATCAAGCAGCTGATATGTCTCGCCCATTTTGACAAACAGATCGAGAGTGCGCTCTTCCTTGAAGATCTGAATATAAACCGGCGATCCCATTAACTGCTGTTTATATTCCTTGCTGACCGGCGTCGTTGAGCTATTACTGCTGAGCAGTCCGGCAAACGACATGCACGGCATCAGAAGCATCGCAATGAACAATGCGATTTTACGCATACTACTAGTTCCTTGATAAAACCATGACCAACTTGCCAGGACGGCAAAAGAGACCCGAAATCAGATTATTCTGTTAGGAGCGCTCACATTAGCACCGCTATAGATTTTCGCAAGAGCCGGGCGGTGAGTTTACAAATTAGTTTTACTTTATAAACCATCAAAATTGCGATGGCTCCAGGAACTTTGCGCATTAGCTCGCAATTTGGCGCGCGTGACGGCGGATTCCCTGCCCGCGTGAAGGGGAAAATGTTACACTTTGCGCCCACTGGATTGTTGTTCATGGAAACCTGCTAACCACATGTTTAAAATTAAAAAAGGACTTGATCTGCCGATTGCAGGCGTGCCAGCGCAGCACGTTTCGACAGGCGCAAGTGTCCGTCATGTCGCCATTTTGGGCGAAGACTACCTGGGTATGCGTCCTTCAATGCTGGTACAGGAGGGCGATCGCGTTATCAAAGGACAGCCGCTCTTTGAGGACAAAAAAAATCCCGGCGTGATGTTCACGGCCCCCGCGAGCGGCACCGTTGTGGCCATCAACCGTGGCGAACGGCGCGTTCTGCAGTCGGTGGTTATCCGCATTGAGGGCGATGAAAAGCGTGAGTTTGCCCATTACGACACCGCAGAACTCGCGTCGCTGAACCGCGACGCCGTTCAGGATCAGCTCCTGGCATCCGGTTTATGGACCGCGCTTCGTACGCGCCCCTTCAGCAAATCCCCTGTTCCGGGCACGGAACCGGCCGCGATTTTCGTCACGGCCATCGACACCAACCCGCTCAGCGTGGACCCGGAACCGATTATCCTGGCGCAGCGAAAAGCTTTTGATGCTGGTCTAACCGTTTTAACCCGCCTCACATCCGGAAAAGTGCACGTTTGCCAGGCCGGCGGCGGCAAGCCTGGCGGGCATCCGCTGGGGCAGGTCACGTTTAATGAATTTTCTGGCCCGCATCCGGCGGGGCTGGTCGGGACGCACATCCATTTCCTTGAGCCAGTCAGCCTGGCGAAACAGGTCTGGCACCTTAACTATCAGGACGTCATCGCCATCGGTAAGCTCTTTACTACGGGTGAGCTCTGCGCTGAACGGATAATCGCCATCGGCGGACCGCAGGCTGCAAATCCGCGCCTGGTGAAGACGCTGCTGGGTGCTGACATCAACGAACTGCTGGTGGGGGAAACGAAAGAGGGCGAAAACCGCCTGATTTCCGGCTCGGTCCTCAGCGGCCGCCATGCGGCCAATGCGCACGCGTACCTGGGACGCTTCCATTTGCAGGTCAGCATTGTGCAGGAAGGGCGTGAAAAAGAGCTGTTTGGCTGGGTTCTGCCAGGCGCAGAAAAATACTCCGTCACCCGAACCACGCTGGGCCACTTCCTGCGTAATAAGCTGTTTAGCTTCTCAACCAGTACCCACGGCGGCGAGCGCGCCATGGTCCCGATTGGCAACTACGAGCGCGTCATGCCGCTGGATATTCTGCCCACCGTGCTGCTGCGCGATCTGCTTGCTGGCGATACCGACGGCGCGCAGGCTCTGGGCTGTCTGGAGCTTGACGAGGAAGATCTGGCGCTCTGTACCTATGTCTGTCCGGGCAAATATGAGTATGGACCGGTATTGCGCGAGGTGTTAACCCGCATTGAGCAGGAAGGATAACCGATGGGCTTAAAACACCTCTTTGAAAAAATTGAGCCGCACTTTACCGAAGGAAAGCTCAAAAAGTACTACCCGCTGTATGAAGCAACGACGACCATTTTCTACACGCCGGGGCTGGTGACGAAAGGGGCGGCGCACGTTCGCGATGCCATCGACCTGAAACGCATGATGATCCTGGTGTGGTTTGCGGTCTTCCCGGCCATGTTCTGGGGCATGTACAACGTTGGCCTGCAGACCATTCCGGCGCTGCACCACATGTACGATGCACAGCAGCTGGCGCAGGTGATCCAGTCCGACTGGCACTACCGTCTGGCCCAGTCGTTAGGGGTGAGCTTCGCCGCAGACGCGGGCTGGCTGAGCATGATGACGCTGGGCGCGGTGTTCTTCCTGCCGATTTACATCACGGTATTTGTCGTGGGCGGCTTCTGGGAAGTGCTGTTTGCCATCATCCGTAAACATGAGATCAATGAAGGCTTCTTCGTGACCTCTATTCTGTTTGCCCTGATTGTTCCCCCGACGCTACCGCTCTGGCAGGCGGCGCTTGGCATCAGCTTCGGCGTGGTGATTGCCAAAGAGATCTTCGGCGGCACCGGGCGGAACTTCCTCAACCCGGCGCTGGCGGGACGCGCGTTTCTGTTCTTTGCTTATCCGGCGCAAATCTCGGGCGATCTCGTGTGGACGGCGGCAGACGGTTTTTCCGGCGCGACGCCGCTTTCACAGTGGGCGGCACACGGCGGCGAAACGCTGGTTAACAACGCGACGGGTCAGCCAGTCACCTGGTTTGATGCCTTTATTGGCAACATTCCGGGCTCCATCGGAGAAGTCTCCACGCTGATGATTTTGCTTGGCGGCGCGATCATTCTTTTTGGTCGCGTGGCCTCCTGGCGGATCGTTGCGGGCGTGATGATCGGCATGGTGCTGACCGCCACCCTGTTCAACGTTATCGGTTCGACCACCAATCCGATGTTCTCCATGCCGTGGTACTGGCATCTGGTGCTGGGTGGCTTCGCGTTCGGCATGATGTTCATGGCGACGGACCCCGTCTCTGCCTCGTTTACAGACAAAGGTAAATGGAGCTATGGCGTGCTCATTGGCGCGATGTGCGTTCTGATCCGCGTGGTCAACCCGGCGTATCCGGAAGGGATGATGTTGGCCATTCTGTTTGCCAACCTGTTTGCACCGCTCTTCGATTACCTGGTGGTGCGGGCCAACATTAAGCGGAGGAAGGCGCGTGGCTGAGGTTAAAAATAACGACAGCATCAGCAAAACGCTGCTGGTGGTGCTGGTGCTCTGTCTGGTCTGTTCTATTGTCGTGGCCGGCTCTGCCGTGGGGTTAAAACCCCTGCAGCAGGAGCAACGTGCGCTGGATAAACAGCGCAACATCCTGGCCGTCGCCGGGCTGATGCAGGAAGGAATGAGCGCGGACGACGTTTCGGCCGTCTTTGCTGAACGTATTTCGGCGCGTCTGGTGGATTTAAAAACGGGTGAACTGCTGGATAAAGACCCGGCAAAATTCAACCAGGCGCTGGCGCTTAAAGATCCGCAGATGAGCCTGACGCTGGAGGCATCGCAAGATCCCGCCGGGATTAAGCGTCGCAGCAACCTGGCCGAAATCTATCTGGTTCGCGATCCCCAAAAACGCATTCAGGAAGTGGTACTGCCTGTTTACGGTAACGGTCTGTGGTCAATGATGTACGCGTTTGTGGCCCTTGATACCGATGGGCGCACGGTCAAAGGCATTACGTATTACGACCAGGGTGAAACGCCGGGGCTGGGTGGCGAAGTTGAAAACCCTAACTGGCGGGCACAGTTTGTCGGCAAAAAAGTGCTCGACGATAACGGCCTGCCTGCGCTGAAGGTGATGAAAGGGGCGGCACGTCCCGGTGACGACTACGCCGTTGACGGGCTTTCCGGCGCTACGCTCACATCAAAAGGCGTGCAGCACAGTTTTGATTTCTGGATGGGCGAGCTGGGCTTTGGTCCTTTCCTGAAAAACGTACGTGAAGGAGCGCTGAACAATGGCTGATACCGGTGAACTGAAAGAAGTTAAAAAGGTGCTCATTGGCCCACTGTTAGCCAATAACCCGATCACGCTCCAGGTGCTGGGTGTCTGTTCTGCTCTGGCGGTGACGACCAAGCTGGAAACGGCAGTCGTGATGACGCTGGCGGTCACGCTGGTCACGGCGTTCTCCAGCATGTTTATCTCGATGATCCGCCACCATATCCCCAACAGCGTGAGGATCATCGTACAGATGGCGATCATCGCCTCGCTGGTGATCGTGGTCGATCAGCTGCTGCGCGCCTTTGCCTATGAAACCTCCAAACAGCTCTCGGTATTTGTCGGGCTGATTATCACCAACTGTATCGTCATGGGGCGTGCGGAAGCCTACGCCATGAAAATGCCGCCGCTGGCGAGCTTTATGGACGGCATCGGCAACGGCCTGGGCTACGGCGTGATCCTGCTGACCGTGGGGTTCCTGCGCGAGCTGATTGGCAGCGGCAAGCTGTTTGGCATCACGGTGCTGGACACGGTGCAGAACGGCGGCTGGTATCTGCCAAACGGCCTGTTCCTGCTGGCCCCTAGCGCATTTTTCATTATCGGTTTGTTGATCTGGCTGATTCGTACGCTGAAGCCAGAACAGCAGGAAAAGGAGTAACCGACGATGGCTCATTACCTGAGTTTGTTTGTGCGGGCGGTGTTTGTTGAAAACATGGCGCTCGCGTTTTTCCTCGGCATGTGTACGTTCCTTGCGGTTTCCAAAAAAGTGTCGACGGCATTTGGTCTCGGTATCGCGGTCACCGTGGTGCTCGGCTTATCTGTACCGATCAACAATCTGGTGTACAACTTTGTGCTGCGGGACGGCGCGCTGGTTGAAGGGGTTGATCTCAGCTTCCTGAACTTCATCACCTTTATCGGGGTGATCGCGGCGCTGGTGCAAATCCTCGAGATGATCCTCGATAAGTATTTCCCGTCGCTCTACAACGCGCTGGGGATCTTCCTGCCGCTGATCGCGGTGAACTGCGCCATCTTTGGCGGCGTCTCGTTTATGGTTCAGCGTGATTACAACTTCAGCGAATCCGTGGTGTACGGTTTTGGTTCCGGCATCGGCTGGATGCTGGCGATTGTCACCATGGCGGGGATCCGCGAGAAAATGAAATATGCCAACGTGCCTGCGGGTCTGCGTGGCCTGGGGATCACCTTTATCACCACCGGGCTGATGGCGCTGGGCTTTATGTCCTTCTCCGGTGTGCAGCTATAAGGGCAAACAGATGGAAATTATCCTTGGCGTGGTGATGTTCACGCTGATTGTACTGGTGCTGTCAGGGCTTATTCTGGCGGCGCGCGCGAAGCTGGTGAATTCCGGCGACGTGGTCATTGATATTAACGACGAGCCGCAGAATCAGATCCGCACGCCGGCGGGAGACAAGCTGCTCAACACGCTCTCCGGTAACGGCATTTTTGTCTCCTCAGCCTGCGGCGGCGGCGGTTCCTGCGGGCAGTGCCGCGTGACGGTAAAAGAGGGCGGCGGCGATATTCTGCCAACCGAACTGGCGCATATCACAAAGCGTGAGGCAAAAGAGGGCTGTCGTCTGGCCTGCCAGGTCGCGGTGCGCCAGAACATGAAGATTGAGCTGCCGGAAGAGATCTTCGGCGTCAAAAAATGGGAGTGCGAGGTTATCTCTAATGATAACAAAGCCACCTTTATAAAAGAGCTGAAGCTGCGGGTGCCGGAAGGCGAGCATGTCCCGTTCCGCGCCGGAGGCTACATTCAGATCGAGTGCCCGGAGCACGCTGTGGCCTATGCGGACTTTGACGTGCCGCATGAGTACCGCGCCGACTGGGACAAATTCAATCTCTTCCGCTTTGTATCTGAGGTGAAAGAGCCGACGCTGCGCGCCTACTCGATGGCCAACTATCCGGAAGAGAAGGGCATTATCATGCTCAACGTGCGTATCGCCACGCCGCCACCGAATGTGCCGGATGCACCGCCGGGCGTCATGTCGTCATACATCTGGTCGCTGAAGCCTGGCGATAAGGTGACGATCTCCGGCCCGTTCGGGGAGTTCTTCGCGAAAGATACCGATGCGGAAATGGTCTTTATCGGCGGCGGTGCCGGTATGGCCCCGATGCGCTCGCACATCTTTGACCAGCTCAAGCGGCTGGGGAGCCAGCGTAAGATCAGCTTCTGGTACGGGGCGCGCTCGCTGCGCGAGATGTTCTATGAAGATGAGTTTGAACAGCTGGCGCGTGAAAACCCGAACTTTACCTTCCATGTGGCGCTTTCCGATCCGCAGCCGGAAGATAACTGGACGGGCTATACGGGGTTCATCCACAACGTGCTGTATGAAAACTACCTCAAACAGCACCCGGCGCCTGAGGACTGCGAGTTCTATATGTGTGGTCCGCCGATGATGAACGCCGCCGTGATTAAGATGCTGAAAGATCTCGGTGTCGAAGATGAGAACATCATGCTCGATGACTTTGGAGGTTGATGATGCTGACGTTTCTGGCAACCTTTGTGGTTTTTGTGCTTGTCATCTTCGGCATGTCGTTAGGCTGGATCGTTAAGCGGAAAAGCATTCAGGGCAGCTGCGGCGGTATTTCCTCTATTGGGATGGAAAAGGTTTGCGACTGCCCGGAACCGTGCGATGCGCGGAAGAAAAGGATGGCCCGCGAACAGCAGCGCATTATTTAATTTTTTTGTAGGCCGGGTAAGGCAAAGCCGCCACCCGGCGTTCTCACATCTGCTTCTCAATCCTCATTTGTTTACTGTATACTTATCCAGTAATGAGTGAGGGCTTACTATGCGCAAAATAATCCATGTCGATATGGACTGCTTTTTTGCCGCAGTGGAGATGCGTGACAACCCGGCGCTGCGGGATATTCCCATCGCCATTGGCGGCAGCCGCGTTCAGCGTGGTGTCATCAGCACCGCCAACTATCCTGCGCGCAAATTTGGCGTGCGCAGCGCGATGCCGACGGCGATGGCCTTAAAGCTTTGCCCTCATCTCACGCTTCTGCCAGGCCGTTTTGAAGCCTATAAAGAGGCTTCCCTCCATATTCGGGAAATCTTCTCCCGCTATACCTCTCTGATAGAGCCGCTGTCGCTGGACGAAGCCTATCTGGATGTGACCGACAGCGTGCACTGCCACGGCTCCGCCACGCTGATGGCGCAGGAGATCCGCCAGACGATTTTCAACGAGCTGAATCTGACGGCATCGGCGGGCGTCGCGCCCGTTAAATTCCTCGCCAAAATCGCCTCCGATTTAAATAAGCCCAACGGTCAATACGTCATCACGCCTGACGAGGTGCCGGCGTTTTTGAAAACGCTGCCGCTCGGCAAAATCCCCGGCGTGGGAAAAGTCTCCGCCGCAAAGCTGGAAAGCATGGGGCTACGGACCTGCGAAGACGTGCAGCGAAGCGATCTCGCCATGCTGCTCAAGCGCTTTGGAAAGTTTGGCCGCGTGCTGTGGGAGCGCAGCCAGGGAATTGACGATCGCGATGTGAACAGCGAGCGGCTGCGGAAATCCGTCGGCGTTGAGCGCACCCTCATTGAAGATATTCATGACTGGTCCGAATGCGAAACCATTATCACGGAACAGCTTTACCCTGAGCTGGAACGACGCTTAAGCAAGGTGAAGCCGGATCTGCTCATCGCCCGTCAGGGCATCAAGCTTAAATTCAACGACTTCCAGCAGACCACGCAGGAACACGTCTGGCCGCGTCTGAATAAAGACGATCTTATCGCGACGGCGAAAAAGGCATGGGAAGAGCGCCGGGGCGGGCGAGGGGTGAGGCTGGTGGGATTACACGTCACGCTGCTGGATCCGCAGCTAGAGCGCCAGCTGGTTCTGGGATTGTAAAAAAGCCCGGTGGCGCTACGCTTACCGGGCCTACGTTTTTCACCCTCTCCCTGTGGGAGAGGGTTGGGGCGAGGGTATTACTTAACTGGGATCGCTTTCAGCAGCTCAGTCAGCAGCGTCCAGTAGTGACCGACGCTTTCGATATGGACCTGCTCATCCGGCGAGTGCGGACCGGTAATGGTTGGCCCGATGGACACCATGTCCATATCCGGATACGGTTTCTTGAACAGACCACATTCCAGACCGGCGTGGATCACCTGAATGTTCGGCGTGCTGTTGAACAGACGCTGATAGGTTTCACGCACCAGCGCCATCACCGGAGAACTTGCATCCGGCTGCCAGCCCGGGTAGCTGCCTTTGGCAGACGTTTTTGCGCCCGCCAGCGTGCCCAGTGATTCCAGCATGCTCACCACGTACTCTTTACCGCTGTCGATAAGGGAGCGGATCAGGCAGATGATTTCCGCGCTGTCGTCGCTCATGGTCACCACGCCCACGTTCAGCGAGGTTTCCACCACGCCTTTCGCCACGTCAGAGTTGCGGATCACGCCGTTTGGCGTCGCGTTCAGCAGCTGAACGAAGGTGTTACGAGACTGCGCGGTCAGCGCGTCTTTATCCGTAGATACGGATTCCAGCACCACGGTCAGGTTTTTCTCTTTCGCCGACAGTTCGTTCTTCAGGATATCCAGGTATATGGTGGAGAGTTTTTTCAGCTCGTCCGCTTTTGCCGCTGGAACCGCTACGGTGGCGAACGCTTCGCGCGGAATCGCGTTACGCAGTGTACCGCCGTTGAAGTCTACCAGACGCAGATCCAGCTCGGCCGCATGGCCTGCCAGGAAGCGCGCCAGCAGCTTGTTGGCGTTACCCAGACCCAGGTGAATATCACCGCCGGAGTGGCCGCCTTTCAGCCCTTTCAGCGTCAGCTTGAAGGTCTGGAAGCCAGCAGGAATCGCTTCGCGCTTCAGCGGCAGGGTAGAGATGAAATCAATCCCGCCCGCGCAGCCCATGTAGATCTCGCCTTCTTCTTCAGAGTCGGTGTTGATCAGGATGTCCGCCTGCAGCCAGTTCGCCTGCAGACCGAACGCGCCGTCCATGCCCGCTTCTTCGGTCATGGTCAGCAGCACTTCCAGCGGACCGTGTTCAACGCTGTCGTCGGCCAGCACGGCCAGCGCAGAGGCCATACCGATGCCGTTATCCGCGCCCAGCGTGGTGCCGCGTGCTTTCACCCAGTCGCCGTCGATGTACGGTTGAATCGGGTCTTTGGTGAAGTCGTGAACGGTGTCGTTGTTCTTCTGTGGCACCATGTCCAGGTGCGCCTGCAGCACAACCGGTTTGCGGTTTTCCATGCCTGCGGTAGCCGGTTTGCGGATCAGAATGTTGCCAACCTGGTCACGTTCAGCATGCAGACCTTTTTCCTTCGCCCAGCCCATAATATGTTCGGCAAGCTGTTCTTCATGGTAGGAAGGGTGTGGAATGGAGCAGATTTTCGCAAAAATATCCCACAGCGGCTGCGGAGATAATTGAGACAGTTCAGACACGATAAGTCTCCTTGTCGAGGCGCTGCAAACAGGGTTGCAGGTCACAGGGTTAGCAGGTTAATAGTTACCACAAGTCAGGCTTGCGAGATGAAACTGAGAATACCACTTTCTCTGCTGGCTGGTAGCATAAAGCATGTAAAAACTCAGGCAGAGGGCGCTAAACACTGGTTTTTAGTGCGTCAGATCTCTATAATCTCGCGCAACCTATTTCCCCCTCGAACACTTTTTAAGCCGTATAAAAACAGGCTGGGACACTTCACATGAGCGAAAAATACGTCGTCACCTGGGACATGTTGCAGATTCACGCACGCAAACTGGCTGCGCGTCTGATGCCTTCCGAACAGTGGAAAGGCATTATTGCCGTCAGCCGTGGCGGTCTGGTACCGGGGGCGCTGCTGGCACGTGAGCTGGGTATTCGTCATGTCGATACCGTTTGCATCTCCAGCTATGACCATGACAACCAGCGTGAGCTGACCGTGCTGAAACGTGCGGAAGGCGACGGCGAAGGTTTCATCGTTATTGATGACCTGGTGGATACCGGCGGTACTGCGGTCGCTATCCGCGAAATGTATCCGAAAGCACATTTCGTCACTATCTTCGCGAAGCCTGCTGGCCGCCCGCTGGTTGACGATTACGTGATTGATATCCCGCAGGACACCTGGATTGAACAGCCATGGGATATGGGCGTGGTCTTCGTACCGCCTATTTCAGGCCGTTAATACCAGTACGTAACTTTACACGCCCGACGATGTCGGGCGTTGTTCTTTTTGGCCTGCCACGCGTTACAATAGTCTCTATACGACGTATTCATGGAGGCAACGCAATGACGCAGGCGAATCTCACCGAGACTCTCTTCAAACCCCGTTTCAAACACCCTGAAACGTCGACGCTGGTGCGTCGCTTCAATCCGGGTACCCAGCCTGCCGTCCAGTCCGCGTTAGACGGAAAAAACGTGCCTCACTGGTATCGCATGATTAACCGCCTGATGTGGATCTGGCGCGGTATCGACCCCCGTGAAATCCTCGATGTGCAGGCACGTATCGTGATGAGTGAAGCCGAACGTACCGACAGCGAACTCTACGATACGGTGGTGGGCTACCGTGGCGGAAACTGGATCTACGAGTGGTCTAAACAGGCGATGCTCTGGCAGCAAAAAGCCAGCCAGGAAGAGGATGCCACGCGCAGCGGCAAGCACTGGCTGCACGCTGCTAATCTTTACGGCATTGCCGCTTACCCCCATTTAAAAGGGGATGAACTGGCGGAGCAGGCTCAGGCGCTGGCGAATCGCGCCTATCAGGAGGCGGCTCAACGTCTGCCGGGCCGGATGCGTGAACTTGAGTTCACCATTTCAGGGGGCGCGTCCGTTACCGGATTCCTGCATATGCCTGAAGGTGAAGGTCCGTTCCCGACCGTCCTCATGTGCGGCGGGCTGGATTCGCTGCAAATTGATTATTACAGCCTGTATGAGCGTTACTTCGCACCAAAAGGGATCGCGATGCTGACGCTGGATATGCCTTCAATTGGTTTCTCATCCAAATGGAAACTGACTCAGGATTCGAGCCTGCTGCACCAGCATGCGCTCAAAGCGCTGGAAAACATTCCGTGGGTTGACCACACGCGCGTGGCGGCATTCGGCTTCCGTTTCGGCGCGAACGTCGCGGTGCGTCTGGCTTATCTTGAATCTTCTCGTCTGAAAGCTGTCGCCTGCCTCGGCCCGGTCGTACACGCTCTGCTCAGCGATCCTGCACGCCAGGGGAGCGTACCTGAAATGTACCTTGATGTGCTGGCCAGCCGTCTTGGCATGCATGATGCATCAGACGAAGCGCTGCGCGTTGAGCTCAATCGTTACTCGTTAAAAACGCAGGGGTTGCTGGGACGTCGCTGCCCAACACCAATGCTGTCAGGGTTCTGGAAAAACGATCCGTTCAGCCCGGAAGAAGAGTCGCGATTAATCACTTCGTCATCTGCGGATGGCAAATTGCTTGAGGTGCCGTTCAGCCCGGTCTATCAGAATTTCGACAAATCACTGAAAGAGATTACGCGCTGGATCGCTCAGAGATTGTGTTAATAGATTGCTAAATTTCGCTGGTTTGGTAAAACAGTGGCTTCACAAAAGGAGATCGCAATGACGTTACCGAGTGGACACCCGAAAAGTAGACTGATTAAGAAGTTTATGGCTCTCGGCCCGTATATTCGAGAAGAGCAGTGTGAAGAGAATCGCTTTTTTTTCGACTGCCTGGCTGTATGCGTCAACGTGAAGCCTGCACCCGAAAAACGTGAATTCTGGGGCTGGTGGATGGAAATGGAAGCAGAGGAAAAACGCTTTACGTATAGCTACCAGTTTGGCCTGTTTAATAAAGACGGCAACTGGCAGGCCACAACGATTAAAGATCAGGAAGTGATTGACCGCCTGGAATATACGCTAAAAGAGTTTCACGATAAGGCACGCGCACTGCTGGCTACCCTGGATCTCAAGTTCGAACCTGCGGATGACTTTTCCAGCGAAGCGGTGAAGCTGACTGCCTGATGGTGTCACAGCGCCGGGTGGCGGCTTCGCCTTACCCGGCCTACAAATTCTCCCTCTCACCGTGGGAGAGGGCACCAGACCGCATGAATCCCCGACAATAAAAAAACCGGCATCAAGCCGGTTTTTTTATTTCACATCATCAGAACTGGTAGGTCATACCTACAGCAACGATGTCATCGCTGCTCACGCCCAGTTTATTTTTGTCGTCAATCTGGTTGATTTTATAATCAACAAAGGTGGACATATTTTTGTTGAAGTAATAGGTCGCGCCAACGTCAATATATTTCACCAGATCTTCGTCGCCAATACCTTCGATATCTTTGCCTTTAGACTGGACATAGCCCAGGGACGGGCGCAGACCAAAGTCGAACTGATATTGTGCGACAACTTCAAAGTTCTGCGCTTTATTTGCAAACCCGCCGGAAATTGGCGTCATATTGCGGGTTTCAGAATACATTGCAGCCAGATAAATATCGTTCGCATCATATTTCAGACCGGTTGCCCAGGCTTCTGCTTTCTGACCCTGGCCACGCGCCAGCAGGTTCTGAGCATTGGTGCGGTCAGAGTTGGTGTAGGCGCCGCTGACGGCGAAATCGCTGCCGCCGAAGTCATAGGTCAGAGAGGTACCAAAACCGTCACCGTTCTGTTTTTTGGCGTCACGGTTTTCGTTTTTGCCCTGGTACTGCAGCGTCATGTCCAGACCGTCAACCGCGCCGAAGAAATCGGTGTTACGGTAGGTGGCCAGGCCGGTAGCGCGCTTGGTCATGAAGTTATCGGTCTGCGCGGAAGAGTCGCCGCCGAACTCAGGGAACATATCGGTCCATGCTTCGACGTCATACAGGGCACCCAGGTTACGACCGTAATCCAGTGAACCAAAGTTTTTCAGCTTCAGGCCCGCAAACGCCAGACGCGTTTTCTGAGTAGAGTCGCTCTCGGCTTTGTTACCTGCAAATTCAGATTCCCAACGGCCATAGCCCGTCAGCTGATCGTTAATCTGCGTCTCGCCTTTAAAACCGAAACGAACGTAAGTCTGATCGCCATCTTTGGTGGCATCATCACTGATGTAGTGCATGGCTTTCACTTTGCCGTACACGTCCAGTTTATTACCATCTTTATTATAAACTTCAGCTGCGTGAACGGATGCAGAAGCCACTACGCCCATAACCATTAATGCCAGAGTGCTCTTTTTCATTTTCGATCCTGTCTTATAAACGCGCTAAAAAATTCGCTGGACGATAAGCTCATGCTTAAGTCCCGTGAAAAAACAGGAAGGGTTTTATCGTTCTGGAATGAAACTTTTATGACAAACTAAGAATAATTTTAAAAAACTGTGATTTATTATTTCGGTAATAAAATTGTCAAAATTTCCCGCTAGGCTTCCTGATCCCGCGCAACAAAGTGTTTCGCGATGTGCTAAGGCAGTTGGCAACGGGGCTGACTCCTGTTAAAACGTTCGTTCGACATTACTTTCCCTTATCGTTGAACGGCAGAGAATCATGAGTGACAGCCAGACGCTGGTGGTAAAACTCGGTACCAGTGTTTTAACAGGCGGATCGCGCCGCCTAAATCGCGCCCACATTGTTGAGCTTGTACGTCAGTGCGCTCAGCTACATGCCGCAGGGCATCGTATTGTGATTGTGACCTCCGGGGCGATTGCCGCCGGGCGTGAACACCTGGGTTACCCCGAACTCCCCGCGACGATCGCTTCCAAACAGCTGCTGGCCGCCGTGGGGCAAAGCCGACTCATTCAACTCTGGGAACAGCTGTTCTCCATCTATGGTATTCACGTCGGGCAAATGCTGCTGACGCGTGCGGATATGGAAGACAGAGAGCGCTTCCTGAACGCCCGCGATACTCTGCGCGCGCTGCTGGACAACAACATTGTTCCGGTCATCAACGAGAACGATGCCGTTGCTACCGCTGAAATCAAAGTGGGTGATAACGATAACCTCTCGGCGCTGGCCGCGATTCTGGCCGGTGCCGATAAATTACTGCTTCTGACCGATCAGCAGGGGCTGTTCACCGCCGATCCGCGCTCCAACCCGGAAGCCGAGCTGATTACCGACGTTCACGGTATCGACGATGCGCTGCGCGCCATCGCCGGTGACAGCGTTTCAGGCCTCGGAACGGGCGGTATGGGAACTAAGCTGCAGGCCGCTGACGTCGCATGCCGCGCCGGTATCGACACCATCATTGCAGCGGGCAGCCGCCCCGGCGTGATTGGCGACGTGATGGAAGGCATCTCCGTCGGCACACGCTTCCACGCCCAGGAATCCCCGCTGGAAAACCGCAAGCGCTGGATATTTGGCGCGCCTCCTGCTGGCGAACTCGTCGTCGATGAAGGGGCAACCGCCGCGATTCTGGAACGAGGAAGTTCATTACTTCCTAAAGGAATTAAAAGCGTGACAGGTAACTTCTCCCGTGGTGAAGTGATCCGTATCCGTAACCTCGAAGGCCGCGACATCGCCCACGGCGTAAGCCGTTACAACAGCGACGCGCTGCGCCGCATCGCGGGTCACCACTCGCAGCAGATCGACGCCATTCTGGGCTATGAATATGGCCCGGTTGCCGTGCATCGCGATGACATGATTATTCGTTAAGGAGCCAGAACATGCTGGAACAAATGGGCGCTGCCGCGAAGGCTGCCTCTTACAAACTGGCGCTCCTTTCCAGCCGCGAGAAAAACCGCGTGCTGGAAAAAATCGCTGATTATCTGGAATCCCAGTCTCAGGAAATTTTGCTCGCCAACGAGCAGGATTTACTGGAAGCGCGTCGTAACGGCTTGAGCGAAGCGATGCTCGACCGTCTGGCGCTGAATCCGGCACGCCTGAAAGGCATCGCCGACGATGTGCGTCAGGTCTGCAATCTGGCCGACCCGGTAGGGCAGGTGATCGACGGCGGGCTGCTCGACAGCGGTTTACGCCTGGAGCGCCGCCGCGTGCCGCTCGGCGTCATTGGCGTTATTTATGAAGCTCGTCCAAACGTGACGGTTGATGTTGCCTCCCTGTGCCTGAAAACCGGTAACGCCGCTATTCTGCGCGGTGGGAAAGAGACCTGGCGCACCAACGCCGCCACGGTGAAAGTCATTCAGCAGGCTCTGGAAGAGTGTGGCTTACCGGCGGGTGCCGTACAGGCGATCGAGAGCCCGGACCGCGCGCTGGTCAACGAAATGCTGCGCATGGACAAATACATCGACATGCTGATCCCACGCGGCGGCGCGGGCCTGCACAAGCTGTGCCGCGAGCAGTCGACGATCCCGGTTATCACCGGCGGTATCGGCGTGTGCCATATCGTTGTTGACGACAGCGCTGAGATTGAACCGGCGTTGAAGATAATCGTTAACGCGAAAACCCAGCGTCCAAGCACCTGTAACACCGTAGAAACGCTGCTGGTGCATCAGGGTATTGCGAACACCTTCCTGCCGGCCCTGAGCAAACAGATGGCAGAGAGCGGCGTGACGTTGCATGCTGACGCCAGCGCGCTCGCACTGCTTCAGGATGGCCCGGCTGACGTTGTTCCCGTAAAAGCGGAGCAGTACGACGACGAGTTCCTGTCACTGGATCTGAACGTGAAAATCGTTGCCGATCTCGACGACGCCATTGCGCACATTCGTGAACACGGCACGCAGCATTCTGACGCGATCCTGACGCGTACCCTGCGCAATGCCGATCGCTTCGTGAACGAAGTGGATTCTTCAGCAGTATATGTGAATGCCTCCACCCGCTTCACCGACGGCGGCCAGTTCGGCCTCGGCGCTGAGGTGGCGGTCAGCACGCAGAAACTGCACGCGCGCGGCCCGATGGGGCTGGAAGCGTTGACCACGTACAAGTGGATCGGCTTCGGCGACGATACGATTCGTGCGTAAATAATCACGGGTGATGCAAAAATAGCCGTTTGATTCAAAAGGGCATTGACGCATCACCCGGTTAGATCTAACCTTTTGCCCCGTGGTTACGCTCGTAACCGGCCTCTCAGGGCCGATATAGCTCAGTTGGTAGAGCAGCGCATTCGTAATGCGAAGGTCGTAGGTTCGACTCCTATTATCGGCACTCACACAACAAAATCCTTTAAAAACAATATCTTAAGGCGTTTATCGTTCTCAAGATACAATCTTTTTTTAAGGGATTCTATGACCAACAGTTGCCGCTATGGTTAACAGTGGCTATTGAGGGATGTTAGCACGTAGCGGCCTGTAGTTGTAAAGCTCGAACAGGTACAAAGCGTGAACAGTCCACACGAACCGCTATCAACTCGAAGCTGATGACGCTGCCAACGTCTCTAAATCCTCCCGAAACAGATTGATCACACGCATTTAAGCCCGATGTGTGGCCGTATGAGCCACGTAAACAGGTGAATAGTGGTAAACGTACCTGCACACGACATGCAGGCTCTGCCAGCGCTTCGCTCACGCTCCGAAAGGTACACGAGCACCCTGATAAGGTGTGATCCCTCTGACAATCTGATGAAGTTGCTACGCTCCGCTTGTTGCTTGTACCACTAACGGGGCTTATTGGCTGCTATTGCCTTGATTTGAGTATGATATCATCTAGGGGAAATCTTAAAAGAAGGGTGGTTTATGTGCTGGTCTTCGTTGGTTAGGCTAATTATTTGTATATTTCTATTCGCTGGGTTGTCGTTCTCTGCACACGCTAAGAACTGCAAGAAGGGTATTCCATGCGGTAATTCGTGCATTGCGGTTGGAAAAACGTGCCGGATTGGTTCAGGTGCCTCTTCTGCGTATAAAAATTATTCATACTCTTACCCGTCATCTTCTCTTCATAGTTCAATCCCTAAATCCTCTTCCCCTTCCTCATCAGCTAAGGTTGACGGAAAAAATACGTCTTCAACTGCTAAAACTTATCTCTGTCAGTATGCTATTGCAGCGATACAGAATGGAAGAATAGGTGCACTGCGTGTGCTGGGTAATGCTGAGGTAACGTTGTATGTTGATAGTTTCAAAGCAAACCGTTTAAACGGGACATACCTGCTCTCGCCAAAGTTGAAATCTAACGGTAAGTTAATGATGGCAGATGATAAAAGCAAAGTTTACGCTTATGATTCGTCGTTGATGAACTTCGCAATCAGTGACCGTATCGCAAGAAGCACTGAGCAATGGGATCGTTGCAGATTGGATCATAATAGATAAGCACAATTCGTGGGGATGAAATGAAAAAATTAATAATGGCTCTAATGATTCTAACTTTACCTCTGCTCTCATTCGCTAAGGGCATTGGTTATGGTAATACTTCATGGAACATGAATCCGTCGGAAGTTGTTGCTGCTCAGGGCAATGGCGCACATCTGATCTCACCTGAAAAGTATAAGGATAACTTTGGGAAAGTACGGATTGATAATGTAACGATTGGTAGCGGTCTGTATACAGTGACATTCTTGTTCGACAGCTCTGATCGTCTTGTCCAAACGAACGTAGCCAGCAATGAGAAGAAAAATGAAGGTATCGTGGCTATGCAGTTTAGCACGCTGAACCAGTTGTTAACTCAGAAGTACGGTAAACCTGAGTTTACGGATGCTGATAAAGTAACATGGAGGTTACAAGACACAACTGTTGAGCTAAGCAAAATGGTTATTTCCGGAATCATGGCCCAGACAGTTGTTCGCTATATTCCAAACAATAAGGTCAGAGACGATACATCAAATCTTTAATAAATAGCAATAAACCGTATCCATATTGGGATGCAGATAGGGCACAGCTACCGCTGTTTGTATTATTGATTAAGCCGAGTGTATCGCGATGAGGCTCGTCGAAAAGATGGTTCTACCAAATGCTTTACTGATGAGCATCATCTATAAAACTAGGAATGAAAGTAGGATATGTGACGTATTAAACTTTGCGTAAGATCACAATTTTGTTATCAAATAAGTTCATTGTGTGCATTCATAACTATGCAAATTGCATACTTCTAAAAAATGTTACAGTATGTTTAAGATGTTTCTTATAGAGGTTCTGTTTCTGTCTAATTGGACTAGCGAGGAGCTAAACAATGGCAATCAGTGATCATGAGTATGTGAATTTTTCTGAAGATCATGAAATGAACTATCACGCTAAGAAAGTAAATAAAAGAGAAACTGCTTCCAATAGAAGTACCTTAAGAACGATGGGGACAGAGCTCAAGTCATCTCTTGGAAAAGCAAGGCTGACTCATGGCGAATTCCATCCATATGTCAATAAAAATAAATCTCGACTTGAATAATATAACTACTTATTGTGAAGGTGGGAACTTATTCCTGCCTTCATTTTACATTAATTAACCACGATATGATTCAACTCAGCATTATTTTCACTCAATAATCTATAGTCTGGAACACGTCTTCGACATCCTTATCCATGATCCCACAATACGCCAGCGTTACCGCCTGCGATGAATGCCCGTACAGCTTTGTGAGCGTTGGCAGACTTACCCCACGTTTTATAGCGTGATAACCAAGGTTCTTGCGTGGGCTGTGCGCCGCAATGTGAAGATTGAGCATATCCCCGGCTTCTTTGAATTTGGCTGAAACAGTCACTCGGCTGATCGGCTTACCCTTGGCCCGATTGCTGTCCACTTCGAACAGATAAACATGACCGGGATTATCAGCACGGCGTTGAGCTACCAGTTCAAGCGCTTTGGCAGTAAGCATGATCGAGCGGGTTTTCCCTGTCTTCTGTTCCTTCAGGTTCAACACGTTCCCTTCGATGTGATCAAAGTCGGTATAACGCAACTTGAGAGCGTCACCAACTCGCGCCGCCGTCTGGTTCAGGAACACCCACAAGTCGCCATAGATCGGGCTGCTGTTATGCTGGCGTAACAGTCTTTCAACCTCTGCGATCTTCTCTTTGTCTCTGACTGGTTCGACCTTCTTCATACAATTCCCCCATTGCTATCTCATTAAGTAAGTTACAAAGCAAATATTGATCATAATATGATCATTGTAAAGGGTTTTTTATATGTTATTGACACCACTCCCGCCCGTGGTGAAACAAAAATTAGAGTTACTCTTCAGGTTCCAGAGTCGGAAAATATCCCTGCGCATGGGCTGATTTGCTGGACCGTCTCTCCATGATGGTTCAATAAAAATGAAACATCTTTTTGAAATATCTAAGGGTAGTCCATTGCACACCACACATGCTGGCTCTGCCAGTGAATAATCCTTGCCTGATTCTGCATAAATTCTGCATAAGACAACCCCTTCGGTGTTCATCCACAACACAATTCATAAGATTCAATAGCTTGCTAAATTACACATGTACATTGTGTAAGTTAGAGGTGAGTTCTTATACCTGCCAGCAGGCCACTACGTCAGCCACCAACGGGTGATATTCACCGAGCCAGGCCGTCACCGCTTCGTGTCTTTTCCCACACCAGCGCAAGCAGTCCCACCAATAGTCCCGTATGCTTCACCAGAAGCCCGTAGCGGCGTTATCTCCACACAATCGTGAACTGACTCACCGATAGCGCAGCACTTCGCTGAGAGGCTCTCACAGGCCCAGGAGTGGACGATTTTTCGTTGATTTTGCAGAAGAAATTATTATTTTAGGTCTGAAGAGCGGATGACGTTCGTTGCTTGATCCACACCACGAGTGACAGATTTAACGCATCCAGCACTGGCGCGGGTTCGTTGTGTACATCTCGATATAACGATCACCAAATCCCACTGACGAGCCAGTGAAACGAGATTGTATTAACAGTGACATATGGTCCTTTAAAGGCGTATTTCAGGCTATTAATTCCAAACGTTGCGATGGCGAGTCGTCGGAGAGAGTGTTACTGATATGGGGGTAAATATACCCCTATAGGAATTTGAATGTAGGTAAATACACCCCTATTGAATTTTGGTGTGGGGGTAAATATACCCCTATAGAGTGCCTGCAATGGGGGTAAAAACACCCAACTAAAAAGACTCTTTTTTTAAGACTGAGAAAACCCATAAAGACTTTTAAAACCATGTAAGACTTAAGGTCAAGATCAAGATCTAAAGACAGGTCAAAGACTGGTTGAACATGCGTTCAATTGTTGGTGTTAAGGAGTAATGTCTTATCGCTCTGAATGGCTATGCCACTTCAGATATGTGTGGAAGACAAGCGCAAGCGCGTCAGTCCAATGTGAACGACTGCGATGCAGTCAGGAGCTTTAAACGCGACGTAACTCCCCCCCTTGGAGGGGCGGCGCTCCCCCCCCTCAGACTTCACAAAGCCGCTATGCGGTGAATCCCCGATTCATCTTGATTGTTGTGACCGTTGATTGACAACGGACAATCAAGACTAGATAACAGGAGGCTCACAGAGCGCATCAGACACGCTACACGGCATTTAAACGGTAGAGGTAACCCATAGGTACTGCCTACGGCTTGGAATCGCTTAGAACGCGTCATAGGCGATTTGTGTAACCCTGAATTATTTCCCACCTAAAATAAGAATGCAACACATATAATTAAATTCAGCACGAATTGCTAATGACATTGTATGTTGCTTTATGGAATTATGCGGCCCAACCCAAAAGGGTGCTAGCACGCTTTTATCTATGATGCAACAAAAAATTTGACAAAAAGTGTGATTTATGACATAATATATTCATACCTTGAGAAAAGGAAACATTAAAACAACATAGGAGATTAGATGACAAAACCAGTCCTGTTCGACTTTTCGAACGCCACCGCCTCAGAGATTGTTTCTGCAATCGACAACAAAATCACTTCTTTAGTAAATCTTCGCAGTTTCAGAACCCGCGTTGGCGGCTCCAGGAAAGCAGACAAACTATACCCGGCAACTCGTGAAGCCATGAATATCATCAAAAGTCTGCGCCAGCAGGCTAAGAATGCAAAAATCATCCGGGATATCCTGAAGCCTTACTCAGCAGAGTTAGCAAAGGGAAGGGATCTAATGGAGATCATCGAACCTGTGCTGTCTGCCTGGCGTGTCTATTACGCTTCTCATGGCATCGGCCTGATGAATGAGCAGATCCTTCTGCTTAAGATGATTGAGTCTGGCGGTGAACTTGAAGGCATTGCCGGAAAAACTATTCCAGACTTAACAACATCAGCTTAATCCCGCCTTAGCATTACCCGCTGGCGCAAGCCATCAAACTAAACCGCCGTAAAACGGCTCCTTACCCCTGATCAATGCCACGATCGCAGGGGCGATAACCTTTATGCATTCGGGGGAAACTTGAGATGAAACTATCTTTAGACGATGAAACATATGCAATTTTACGCGAGGAATCTGACCGCCTCGGGATGCCGGTTCCTAGGATGATCCGGAACATGTGCCAGAACCTGGCGAAACACATTCAGAAACGCAATGAACAACCACTGACGAACCCACAGGGAGAACAACATGAGCCAGAACGGAAACACCAATGAGCGTTTTTACAAGAGCGAGAATCGCCTTTTCCATGCAGACACGGTTACAAATAAATCCACTGGTGAAGTGGTTGAGATTAGCAATTCACTAGAAAAATTATACGCTTATATGCTTAACCAGTACCGTTATTGGAAAGGCTTGAAACAGCCGTTTGCTGAGTCGCAGGAGCGTCTAGGGACCGTTGCCCGAATCGGTGACGCCAAGAAGAAAACAAAGCCTCAGATCGATAAGCTGATCGCTCTTGGTCTGGTTGAAATCACTGGAAAGATCGGGCGTTGCAATATTTACAAAGTGATCGATGTTGATAAGGTCGCTGGAAATCTTGAATTTTCCTACCCAGAGTGGGCCGGAGAACCAATGTATGACCATGAGAAACGCTTAGGAAAATCTAGTCAACAGCCAAAAAACGAGGAGAAAAAAGGTGATGGCGAATCTGATCAGGGCGGTGCTGGAAAGCGAGACGGCGTACCTCCTGTGGGTGTTCCTGTCGATGCTGATCTATCCGGTGGTGATGATGCGGTGAATGGTGGAAATGCAATCCAATTCCCAACAGTCAAAAGCCCAGACCAGCCCCAGATGGCAGATATCGATACCCTCAACAACTGGGTAGAAGGCTACGACGATGAAGGATTTATGGCCTATGGTGCGACGTGGGGGATAGAAAAACCTGGTGCGATAACAGATCTGATAAAGAGCCATATCAGAATCATCCAGAGCGATGGATACAAAGGATCGAGGTCTGCCGCTAACGATACTTCATCCGGTCCTGATGCTTATTACAAACAGCAGCAGGCGCGAAGAGCAACCGAAGCGAAACAGGCTACTAAAGCCCCGCAGCAGCAAGAGGATGAGCAGCTTGAATTTGATGATGAAAAACCGTTTTAGCAATCGGAGGAATAATTGTGTGAGAACGTAACTGGCAACAGCCATTCTCTGGCTGACCAGAAAAAACCAGATTTAGAGCGTCTTTTTAAAAAGCGCCGCCGTGATGAGGATATTGTTAAAACCGCTAAGGCACTCCTTGTGCATGGCATGACCCCCGGCAAAGTTGCCTTGTTATTACGTCTTGATCCTGAGTTTGTAGCTGAACTGGCTAAGGCATGGAATCCCAAGTTTCGAAAGGTGAAATACACCAGTCAGTACGCAACTAAGCGAACTGTACGCCAGTATTTTGACTCAGGTGCAATGCTCGAAAAAATCTGTGCTGACCTCCAGTTACCTCTATTTTCTGTGATCACGTTTCTTCAACGTGACGGAGTGAGCGATCAGGAAATGGCATCCCGATTGCCTGTTAGTGACGATCCGTTGTTCATTGAGTACCGGAAGACTATTTCACGCAAGCAGGCAGCGCCCCAACGCCGAGCACCACGCCTGCATTACTAACACCCTGAAAGGGTTAACAGCAATTGCTGTTAATCGCCTTGCGATGCACTGACCCAACCCCTGCCAGGGATTATGACCCTATTTGAATATTTATCTTACCTGCCGTTATCGGTAGCCGTTTTCCTATGGCTGCGTGACGGCCTGGACCTCTACAGGAAACATAATAATGAAAAACGTAAACGACATCCGCGCCGATATTCTCGCCGCAATGCAGGCCGCTGCCGAACCGGAGAGCGGAGATCTGAATAAAAGCGCCGATCAGGTGTTGGCTGATGCTATCGAGGGATATCTGACCGCTTCGACTGCAACAGCCAGCGAGCCAGCCCCAAAAAGTGGCAAGACTATCAAAGAGAAGGGGATCGCGCTCTGCCACGAGAGTCAAGGTTATAGCGCTAATCTGCGTCCGGTCAGTCTCATGATGAAGGCAAGCCTTGATGAGCTAACGCCTGAACAACGCGCTGCGCTTGAGCGTTTGGGCTACGTTATCAATCAGGGGGTGTGATGTCTGGCACAAATAAGATTGTTACCAGCACAGTTAATGAAATCTCGTGGATCACAGACGATGCCTCATATCAAAAAGCCAAAAAGAAGATAATTTCTCTTAAGGCTGCTCACGAGAAGCCTGCTAAAGCGCTTGAGAAGGCACAGAAGAAAGTGCAAGCCTCAGAAGGTAAGGCTGCACTAGCCGCAGCGAAAGCCCAGACTGCAAGGCTTCGACAGGCTGAACAATTATCAAAACAGCAACAGAAGCAAGCTCAGATTCAAGCCAAAATGGAACGGGATGCAGTCTCCCACGCCAATAAAATGACCTCATTACAGGCTCGCCAGTTCTCCCAACAGGAACAGGCCGCACGTCAGAATGCTCGTTTAGCAGCGATATCAGCAAAAGTGAGAGCAGCAAGCCAGCACCGGGCTATGACCTACAATCCCAATATGCCTGGAGTTCACTCCGATCCATCTCTGGTGGCACGTCAGACTGACGCAATGAACCGTGGTCACGGCGCTGTTGCTGCTGACATCGCAGCCACCAAAAAGGCGATGGCCCTGGAAGAGAAGCGCCAGCGTGAGAAAGAGGCAGGCCTTAAGCGCGAGGTGACTTATTACAACAGTTTGCGCCGTAGCGCTCTGACTCTGGCAAACGTGAACGGCGCTGACGTTGCAACCCGTTATAAAGCCATTAGTGCAGCAAAAGAGGCACTTAAAGCCCAGAAAGAAGAGCGCTATACGGTTGAAGAGACCCGCTTCGAAATGGCTCGTATCACCACAGAATTACGCAAGCAGGCTCGTTTGCAACAACGTATTACCCGTGAGCAGAAAGCCGCAGGTGTTCGTGCTGGTCGTGTACGCACAGAGGGCGGGAATGCCAGTCTTGCTGCCGCTGGAGTTATTGGTGGTGCGGCGTTAGTAGGTAGTATGGGCGTTTCTCGTGTCGGTCAGACCCTCCAGGGAAGCCTTGAGCGTTCTCGCGATGTGAAAAAACTCCAGCAGTACGGGATCAGCAACCTTGAGTTCGCTGCACTTCAGGATCTATCAATGAGCCGTGTTGGTTACTCACTGAGTGCTGACAAGCTGGCTGACCTCAACAAGGACACAACCGAAAAGGCCGGGGAATTGCTGAACACCGGCTCTTTCAAACGTAACAAGAAAACTGGACAGGTGAATTTCAGCGGCGGTGGCGAGTTCGCAGATATCATCAACAATGTGCTGACCTCCACCAACGGCAACCAGAAGGTAGCACAGAAGGTGATCGGAGAACTGCAAAAGCTGGATTTTCCGACCTTCATCACTTACCTGAAACAGTTGCAGAAAACTTTCAAATGGACAGACAACCAGACCCGGCACCTGGCTGAGGCTGTGAATGATGGTTCGGTCTTCCTCGAAGTGTTCAATGATGAGGGGCAGGGACTTATCCAGCGTATGCATCAGCTCGCTTCTGAAGGATGGACCCTATCTGATGCACAGCAGGCCAACCTTGATAAGCTAGCGGCATTAGGTGCTGAGTACAACCGAGTGCAAACCAGCCTTGCAGATCATTTCTCAGCCTCGTTTGTTGAAGGCCTGGGGCAGTACGCTGCCAATACTGACACTCTACGTCAGAATATGACTGGACTGATCCCAATTTCCGATGCCCTCGGCGTTGCCCTTGGTGAGCTAACCACCAACATTCTCTCCTTCGCTGGTCGAGTTGGTGAAGAACTCAAGAAAGGCTCGACACTGCCGGATGCAGTCTACAACACCGTTGTGGATGACTCTGCAAATAGCACCGCCGATTGGATTAAGCAGAAGACAGGCTTTGATCCTCGTAGCATCGGTCAAACGCTTAAGCAGATTTATCCGTGGCTGGATAGTTCAGCACCAAGCAATATCGGCTCAGGCACGGCGTATAACGATCCAGCGCTAGCGTTGAATGTTCCTGGCCTGAACTCTCTGACACCCCAGAAACCAACATTCACGGTTCCGACAATTGATAGCATGACGCAGCGACAGCCGATTCCTGTCAGTGTTACCGGGCAAGCGAACATTAATCAGCAGATGGATGTGTTTGTCCATGACGATAAGATCGCAGGGCTGGTTGATACCAAGATAAGGGAAAACAACCAGGCGCAGAATAACCTCATCCTTGGGATTGCGGACTAAAATCATCGTTCCGTCAAAAATGACGTAGTAAATTGGCCCACACGAGAGAGGGCCGTTAAATTCGCCATGTTATTGTTTTTGTTGTTGCAAATGATAATCATTCGTGTTAAAATAATTGCATAGGGTGATGATTTAAATTGTATGTGCGTACAACAGCCGTTGTCATTCCTTCTCCTTACGAAATATAAAGTGCCTGTGTGAATACCGTGCGGGCCTTTTCTCATACAGCCAATAATCCGCACTCTCTCACGGGAAGGTGAAGCCATAGCCGCTGGCTGTATCAGAAAAGAATTTTCTCCGACCTTGGATCGGAGATTTGCCAAAGCCCTTTCATCCTCGGAAGGCTGTCAGCCGGACACTAACGGCATCAGGTGGCAACGTTTTTGGGTCTCCTTACCCATTCTTTGGAGCGTTGCCGCCTCCTTATTCCTGAAGCGTGAACACACTCATGCTTTCCAAATCTCTCCATCAGAAAACTACTGACCTACACCAGGCGGGATATTCTCGCCTTGGTCTTTTTCTGTTGGAACACGAATAAAAGAATGCCGTCCGATGGACGGTATTTTTTCAACTCTACCCGGCATATTCGCCGGATTATAAAAACTGTATGGATGGAGATACAAAATATGGCATTCGAATACGAAAGCAAAACCCCACAGGATGTATTGGTTTATACCGATTCACCGATCTTTCATAAGCGCACCGTGATCCTTGATCTGGCTGCTGACGTGATTTGTGGTGATGTGATTAACCCGACCACTGGCGCGGCATACGTTGCAGCCGATGCTGATAACTGTGCTGTAGCTCTGCAAAATCAAATCGCTGGTGATGCCCGTAGCCTGGTCATTTCAGACCGTGGCTGTGTGTTCAATCCATCAGGTCTGGTTGTAGCGGGTGCTGCAAAAGATGCTGCTTACGCCGCCCTTGTTAAGCAAGGCAACCGCATTGCTGACGCAAACACCGCAATCTAATCAAGGAGAGATAACCATATGAAATTAAGTGATTTTACTAACCTTTCCGGTCAGTTCGTGAAGCCAAGCGGCGAGGGGTTCCTTCTGTCCAGCTTGGGGATCTTTACCAGCCGTCCAAGTGACACGCAAATCATCGCGCTCGACACACTGGAAGATGTGCAGCGTGAAGTGACCAAATCTGTTGCCCGTTATGGTTCTGAAATGTCGGGGCTTTCATTTCCCCGTGCAGCCAACGTGACTGTCACCGCGCCGTTACATGTATATAGTTCAACCATCACCAGCCAGGATTGGCAGGGGAAACGTCAGCCGGGAACAAATCGCCAGATGACCGCTGAAGATGTAGTTGCTAATCATACCCTGAAGCACTACCTGCAAACCCGCCGTGATGTTGAATATGCAATGGCGCAGAGTCTGCTTCACAATACTGTAGAGGCGACACACCTACGCGAAGGCCCAACCATTCACTGGGACCAGTTCTGGGGTATTAACCAGCCGTCTGCTGTGGTGAAAACTGGCACCAGTGCCAACGTCATTACTGAGATGCAGAACGCTGTCACTCTGCTGAAGAAAAACCTAGGCGGCTGGTCTTCCAGCATCAAGCAGGTTTATCTGCTGGCGAGTCCGAGTCTTTTCACCGCCATTCAAGGCAACCCAACCGCATATCAGGCGGCTCTGTTTGGTGCTACGTCCCGTGACATCATTTTCCCTGACACTTTGGGTGCATATGATCGATATAACATCGGGCGTGTAACTGTGGTGCAGGTTGACGATCCTCTGTACGGCATTGCAGATGGTGAAGGCTACATGCTGGCGACGTTCTCCAATGTTGTTGAAGGCGACCTTTCACCTTATATGACCTACTGCACGCCAGCCTCACGCCACGCAGAAGTTGCTAATGGTCCGGTTTATCCGTCTTACCATTACGTTCTGCGTGATAAGTTCATGAATTATGAGGTGGTCAGCGAGCTATCACAAATTCAGATCCCAATGCGTCCGGACTTCGTTTTGAAAATTACGATGGATGACGCGGCGTAAGACAGCAGATTTTGGGGGCGCATTGCCCCCGCTGCTGGCGAGGCAAAGAAGAGGAGATACATATGAAATTAGCTTTGATCGGTACTGGCAACATGCCGCTGATGCAGTGGATTCTGGACGGTAAAGGCGATGATGCGATCATCAACATGTCAGCGTTAGCGCGTCGGCTTGAGTGTAGTCGCTCCAGCCTACTTGACCGCATTCAGGCCTACGGGTTCGATTCTGCTATCAAGCATTACCTCAACCTACAGCGACAACGAAAACTGAAAACTTAAGAGCCGGGTTAATCCCGGCTATATTTTAATTAACCCTGACTGTCAGGTTGAGGCCTTTATTCTGAATGATTGTATTTTGGGCTTGGGAATTTATAAATGGGGTATTGCAAGGGTTGTGTATATCGTTGATTTTGTCATTATATTGTGATAAGTAAGTTAGCACTGCATCAATTCCCGAGGAGAAAATATCAGAAGCACTAGGCAGTAAATTAGATATCACATAGTATGAGCTATTGTTAGATAATTTATCTAATATTGCTATATCACCTGAGAATCCATTATTCTCTTTAAATATATTTATTATAAACATCCTGCCTTGATTTGTTGAGACGTTGATATCGTGTAGTTCACGGAATGCACCTAAGACAAAGACACTGCTAGACATATTTATCTCCTATGTGAAAGTATTTTTTTTACCCTATTTTTTCTTTAAAAACAATCTATTAAAAAAGAGTGGGGATCAACTCGACATACTCCGATAGTTCCTTCATCCCCGCGCCTTTGCTGTAGGTTCTGAAACTCTCCGTTTTCCCGCGCTCATGGCCCACTATTAAAGCGATCCTGTCCTCTGGTACACCATGCCGATCAAGCTGGCTTATGAACATCCCCCGCAGGCTGTGAAAAACCTTCCGCTCCGTGCCTTTCTCTCCCAACACCTTACGTTTAGCTCGTGTGAATCGCTGTGTATGCCACGTTGAGCGCTTACCGTCTGCACGTTCTGTGATGCTGGCATGGTAGAATAAGAAGCCATTGTGGTTATCCTGGATAAGCTGTTTGACGAGAGCGACCAGCTTACTATGAATGGGAACCAACCGCGCCGCATTGCGTGTCTTACCCTCCGTCACCTCGAAACACCATACCCCCTCAACGGTTTTGATATTGCTGATTTGCAGAGAGCAGATTTCGTTAAGGCGCATACCGCTATACATTCCCACCATCGCAACGGCTTTCATCTCTTCATCAAGCACCGCATACACCTTCTCCAGTTCATCACTGCTAAAGGGTTCGTAGCTTTCTCGATCATGGCGTACATCCAGCTTATGACCTGTAAAAACATTCTCTTTCGGCGCGTCGTGATAGCGGTTCTGAGCCAGTGCCACAAGCTGGGACAGGCAACCAAGATAATTAGCCAGCGTCTGGCTAGCTTTCTCCTGTTTTGCCTTGTCGAGCCAATCAGTAACCATCGTCCTGTTGATATCGTGCAAGCGGAAATCCTTGCATTTGAAGTAAGCAGTAAAGACTTCAACCGCTTTAATGTACTTGCTGAGCGTGGACAGCTTGCGCCTGTCATTGTGCTGAACGATAAATTCATCACGTAACTGGACAAGGGAAGGGCAAACACGAGCCGTTGCGAAGTCGATCCCCGCATTCTGATTTACATACTGGTTGATAGAGCGCAGTTCCACCAGGACGCGATCAACACTGTTACGTTGGGGTTTTGGCTTGAGCCGGTCTCTGATAGCAAAAAATTCGTGCATGACTTTGTCACGAATGATTCGGGCTTCCCTGATATCTGCCGTGCCAGTTGTACGCATGAATGCTGTTCGATTCCCAAACAGGGAACGCATATAAGGCGGGATGGTGACTTTTACTGAGTACACCGAAGAGTTTTCTTTAACAAGGTACGCATTAGGCTTGTATTTCATCTTTCCCCCGATCTAATATTCAGGGGCAACTGTGATCAGTTGTGTCAGTTTTGCCTTTCAGGAGCAGCGCATTCGGTTCGAAGAATCAATGACTTGTGAAACACGTCATTGGAATCGAAGGTCGTAGGTTCGACTCCTATTATCGGCACCATCCCCTAGTTTTCTCAAGTCAACTCACATCAATAAAATCCTTTTAAAACATAGGTTTTACGTTGTTTTCAGTCATTTGACGTCAACCTCTATCTATTGAAATCAACATGCCTTTGGGGGCACAATCAGGGGCATGTTCTGTTCGGTCTAGGAAATGTGCCCCCAATGATGCTGAATGCCCGAAAGGTTGAAGCCGCGAAAGGAAAAGAGAAGAGCTACAAGCTGTCTGATGGAGGTGGTCTGTATCTTCAAGTAGAACCCAATGGCTCACGTTACTGGCGTATGAAGTACCGTTTTGCTGGCAAAGAGAAGCGTTTATCTTTTGGTGTCTATCCAACGGTTTCTTTGGCTGATGCCAGGCAAAAGCGTGAAGACGCAAAGAAATTGCTCGCAGCCGGTGAAGACCCTGGTGAAGTGAAGAAAGCCAAAAAACATGCTTTAACCGCTGCTACAGAGATACTCAATCCATTCAAAGAAGTGGCGTTAGAGTGGCACAAAATGAAGTCACCTAAATGGTCTGAAGGCTACGCTTCAGACATCATTGAGGCATTTGAGAAAGACATCTTCCCGCAGATTGGCCATCGACCCATTGCTGATATTAAGCCCCTAGAGCTGCTTGAAGTTCTGAGATTAATAGAAGCCAGAGGAGCAATGGAAAAAGCGAAGAAAGTCCGTCAACGATGCGGTGAAGTATTCCGCTATGCCATCGTAACAGGTCGAGCGATCTACAACCCGGCACCGGATCTTGCCAGTGCAATGCAAGGGCACGAAGCAGTTCACTATCCATTCCTGAAAGCTAACGAGCTGCCGGAGTTCTTTACTGCTCTTAACGCTTATTCAGGAAGTCCGATTGTATTACTGGGTGCATATTTGCTCATCTTAACAGGTCTCAGAACTGGAGAGTTACGAGCAGCGGAATGGCGTGAGGTGGATTTTGAGAACGCACTGTGGGAAATCCCTAAAGAACGCATGAAAATGCGTAGGGCTCATATTGTACCGCTATCAAGACAAGCATTAGCTCATCTCGGGCGATTGAAAGAACTGACAGGCAACTATCCGCTCATGTTTCCTGGACGCAACGATCCCAGTAAGTGCATGAGTGAAGCCAGCATCAACCAAGTTTTTAAACGTATTGGATATGCTGGTCGTGTGACGGGGCATGGTTTCAGGCATACGATGAGTACGATTCTACACGAGAAAGGTTTTAACAGTGCTTGGATTGAAACCCAGCTTGCACATTTGGATAAAAATTCTATTCGTGGGATTTACAACCATGCTCAATATTTAGAAGGGCGCAGGAATATGATGCAATGGTATGCGGATTTTATTGAGGGAATTAATCTTAATGGCAAATAAATCTACTCCTTTAAAATTATTTCGCACACATTATAAAGTGGCTGAAGTTGCTAAGATACTAAGTTGTGAAGAAGAAGATATTTTGTATCTGGCCGGGGAGAACGATTTTTTGTTCTCAGCCTATGTAGGCAGGGAGGGTAACTTCTCAAAGCATCGAGTAAGAAATATAAGTGAATTTATTAATCATATTGATTCATTGGATAAGGATGATGAGGGTTATAGTTATATTAGTCAATATAGCCTCATAAAAATATATGAAGTAAAAAATGATAAAAATTTAGTTATTGCACGTATTAAAGGTTATTTTAAATATCCGCCAAAAGTCCAAAAAGACTTTATCTTTTTTAGTGGTCAATTTCCAGATTACCCTTCACTTCTCGTTCCAGCTGGGAAAGTGTTTTCAAATGATGTTAAATTTATCCAGATGGACTGGAAAAATTCGGATGGCTTTTTTTTGGAGCATGATGGGTATCTTGAAAGCGAGGACGTTCGAAAGCTTCATAACATCATTAATAATGAGTCATCGCCTGCTGATGTATATAAAACGCTATCAATTGCTCAACAAGAGCGACATGCAGCAAAAAGAAATCAAGTTTTGAGTGTGGCCATTTATCTTTATAAAGAAAATTCGAATGTTAAAAAAGACAACGCTACAGCGTTAACAGAGCTTATCTTCACCCGAGCCGATGAATTTTGGCCTGATAAGAAAGAACCTCCGTTGTCTTTCGCAGTAATTAGTAAGTTGATTTCAAGTATTTTCAAAAAACCTGTTTTCACAAATAATTAACATTATTGGCGAGTAAGTTTTTTTTACTTACTCGCCTTTTTTACATCCAAACCAAGTGCTTTAATCCTCTCCGTTGACACGAATTGATGAATTGAGAGGAACGAATCATGGCGCTCACTGATACTCGCCCTAGTGCAGACTCACTAATTGATATGAAGTATATCACCTCTGATTGCTTGTTTACTGATAAGTGGATTTATAAGCTGATCTCTCTTGGTAAATTCCCGAAGCCGATTAAGTTAGGACGTATGTCAAGGTGGCGTGCTGGTGATTATTATGCCTGGAGAGATAGTCACACATCTAATTAAAATTGTTAAGAATAGGACCAATATGACTAATATGACATCTATTAAACTCCCAATGGAGGGTAAATCCTTTTATCCTTCTCTTAAATGCGAACAAGTAACGGTATTAGATACTTATAAGGTCAGTATCTTCAATGAAGGATATGGTGATTCTGCATGTATAATAAGAATCATCGAGATCTTTATGTTAAATAAACTGCGTCATAAAGGAGAGGAATTACGTTCTTTAACAGGGCTAACAATCCCCGATACGGAAGCGACTGCCGATGAAATCAATCTCTTAATGAGTCGACTTGAGGTGCTATGTCAGCGTGAAGAAGAAGAGTTATCCTTCCGACAAAAGGATGTTAGCTCTGCCGAGTACGCATTAAAAAATGCAGGGTTGAATGTTAACGCCAGAACAGTTTCTGAAGTAAAAAACAAAAATGCCGTGAAAGGGGCGCGTGATGCCTATGAAAGACAGTACCATTCTGCATTTTTACGACAGAAAGAGCAGCAAACCCGGGTAAGTCTCTTCAGAGGATTCGGAAGTTTGTTACTTGAAGAGGCTGAACATATCGGAAAGAACGTTAGTAAAAAAAATCTTAACTCGTTTTCCAGACCGTTAATTTCTCCCGCTGAGTTTATTAACGTTTTAAACGATGCGACTTTAGTTCGGGATGTGAGATTTATCTTGGATGCTCTATGTGCACTGGATAATGCAGTTGAGCACATTCTTAAATGTTGTGCATATCCAAATGACCGTTACGAACTGGAAAGAGGTGGGATAATTCGAACTATGGCCTATCGGGAGTACTACCGTGCTGAAAATGCCATTCTTCGCTCCGTAGTAAGCGATCGTGAGTATGTAGAGCATGCTGTAAAATATAATCAGATCTCTCAATACAAGAAAAAAATATTTCGTAAATAATAAAAGGATAAATCATGTACGCATTCAAAGCCGAAAGGCCGGACGCTGCACGCCGTTATCACAGTAAATTCGTATCTGGCACAAATTACCAAGAGTCTTCAAACAGAAGATTTTCATTAAGTAAACCAACAGAAAATATTTTGCGAAGCTCAATTCTTGAGTCTGGTTGGTTAATCAATAATATCACTTTGCGTGACGTTAATGCTGTTTCAGGTAATGCCATTAATATTGGAGCCAGCGAGTTACATACAGGACGAGTTCACGGTGGAAGATTCCGTAAGATGTTAGCGATAAATGGCACTGAATTTTTTCTGTCCGAAACTGACACGTGTGCACGAATCAGCTATTTAGATATGTCACATATTTATCATACAGGTGCCCAGGGCGAATTTGATAAATCGGTCAGTGCGTTTTTTAGTCAGGCTTATGCACTTGATATGTTGCGGGTTGGTTTTAATGGAGAGTCAATTGCCGATACGACTGATCCTGAGATCAATAAAAAAGGTGAGGACGTAAATATCGGGTGGCATGCGCTGGCAAAAAACTATCAGGGTGGTCAACAAGTCTTAACTACTCCTGTAACCCTCGGTGAAACCGGGGAATGGAAGAATCTCGACCTGCTTGCTAATCACCTCATTACAGAGCTGATTGCCGAACCTTATCGTGAAGATCCACGCTTGGTGGTTCTCGTGGGTGCCGAGCTTGCTGCTAAACAGCGACTTAAGCTCTTCAACGCGGCTGATCGCCCGGCTGATGTGGATGCTGCGCAAATGGCAGTCAGTTCGGTTGCCGGACGGTTTGCTTTTATCCCGCCGTTCATGCCGGGAAAACGTCTTGCGGTCACTACGCTGGATAATCTGCACATTTATACCCAGTCCCGAACCCGATCATTCCGGGCTGAGTTTGATGATGAGAAAAGTGAATACGTTAATTCTTATCTTCGCAATGAAGGCTATGCGCTGGGGGAGCCTGAGCTTTATGCCGCTGTGGATGAGAGCGCTGTAACTTTCTCCGACTGATGCTGAAGAAATAAAAAGACCCGCTAATAAGCGGGTCTGTTTCACAGCGTAGGAAAAATGAAAAACTCAACTTCAAACTGAGGCTTAAGCATGTCAGGATTTAGATGGATGTTCAATAAACTAAATTCGGTTATAAATTTCTTGCGCCTTGCCAATTGCTCGGGCTATATTCGCACCGTTGCCGCAAAATCGGCAACCGGGCGTGGAAACCCGTGTAATCTGAAGGCGACACCAGACGCGCCACGCGTCTTTTTTTGTGTCCGTGTCTTTGCACACCTATTGCTTTTACAGCGGTTTCTTTGCCGTTGTAGCTATCGAGTAATGGTGGCTCAGGCGGGGCTGACTTCGGTCAGGCCGGTATCCTTCAGAGCCGGTATTTCCACCCCCGTCTGGGCTACCACCAGTGGGCGTGGAAACTCCGGTGGTAGCGTTAACCGCTATCTGAAGGAGATTGCCGCCATGGCTTCGATCCCTACATTGTCACATCCAGAATTTACCTTTGTTTTTCTCGCAGTGCGCCGTACTGATTATGCCGCGCGTCCATTCGCTGTGCGTACTGTTGCAACCTGCGAGCGTGCTGCCCGCATGAAACTCGTTGCCGATTTTGTACTGAGCTTCGCCGCACGTATTCCGATGAACAATCTCGGGGAGGTGAGCGCATGAGTCATTTACCCATCCCTAACCACGGTTGCACCTTGACTGAAGCAGGCGAGAACCGTCTTTTACGGGCTGCGCTGGCGAGCGAGTTCCTGGCCGAAGTTCTGTCATTTCCTGCGATGAGTGGGCAGAGAACAGTTTCTGCTGAGGGAGCCGCAGCAATCATGGCCTGTATTGCAGAACAGCTGGAGGGTGTGGTGAGAGAAACCAGTACCATTAAAGGAGAAAAGCATGAACGCTAATCTCGTAGTCCATTCACCTGAGTTTCGGGCGGCATTTCTGCGTTCCTGCATTGCTGATGCCTATATTTCCCTGATGCAGCGGATTAATGGAGAAGCTGTGTATATCGAGGATGGCGAGCGTATCGAGCTGACACCTGATCGTGTGGCCATGAATATTCTTTATCACATTGAAGCACCCTGGATTAACGAATTCGGCCAGGAAGAGGGGCATCGCCTGGCGTGTGACGTTCTGGAGCGAATGCTGTCACCCGGTTACATGGCTGAAAATATTCGCCTTTCCGCATTTGGTGTTTCTGAGCTACGCGAAGTGTACCGGGACATCGTTTTCGGTGCGCCCGATGGAGAAGTACCTCCTGGTTTCAGCATTACCACTGCGGGAGTCGGGGAGGTACTGTTATGAAAGTTCAGTCTGTATCTGCGGTTTCGGGGGCAGCAAACGGGCGATGGCCACACATCCTTTCCGCGTTAGGGATTAATGTTCCTTCCGCCCGACGCCACGGTGCCTGTCCGGCCTGCGGCGGAAAAGATCGCTTCCGTCTTGATGACAAAGAGGGGCGCGGAACATGGTTCTGTAATCAGTGCGGCAATGGCGATGGCCTTGATTTAGTCCGTCTGGTGACAGGGCGCTCAGTGAAGGAGGTCGCGGGAATGGTCTCTGAGGTTCTGGCATTACCTGAAGTACAGGATAAACTCGCTATGCCAGCCAGGAAAAAGGTGGCGGGAAAAGAGACCGGAGCAGACCGCTATCAGAAACTTAAAAAGTTGTCTCAAAACGGTGAATCAGCCTATCTGACCGGAAAGGGATTGCAGGGTTACTCTTTACCGCTTCTTACTGCTGCCATCAATCTGGCGGGGATGACTTTTCCAGCCGGGTCGCTGCTGCTGCCTTTAACTGACATCACCGGGAATGTTACAGGCGGTCAGCTTATTAACTCTGATGGTGATAAAAGTCTTTTACCCGGCAGTCAGCTGTCAGGCGCGTTTATTGCCGTGGCTGATGTTCCGTCTGATGCTCCGGAACAGGTCATTATCACTGAAGGATATGCCACTGCGTTGACGGTCAGCCTCCTGGCTGACGGCTGGATCGTTGCTGCCATTGCGGCCACAAATTTGGTGAAGGTTGCGGAGCAAATCCGCATTCGATGGCCGGACACCCGGATTATCCTGGCTGGAGATAACGATCTTGTTGACGGGAAAGAGAACACTGGCCGGGTATGGGCTGAAAAAGCCGCGAAAGCCGTAGATGGTTGGGTAACGCTTCCTCCGGTACGTCATAAAGCCGACTGGGATGATTATCGTCAGGAAACCGGGAAGGAAAGGGCGCGTGAAGCCTTCCGGGAGGAAATGACGTTGCACGGAAAAGGGCAAACCAGATTACCGCAGGGGTTCAGGCTCACGAAAGAATATTTGTGGTATGACAAGCTGGTGAATAAATCAGATGGTGATACTGAGATCCGTAATATCAAGATTTGCAGTCCGCTGCGTGTGACTGCTATCACCAGCGATGCTGACGGCAGTAATTATGGCCGTCTGCTGGAATGGGAGGACACCAACGGCATTAGCCGAAAATGGGCAATGCCGATGGAAATGCTGGGTGGTAGCGGAGAGGAACTGCGGCGCGTGCTGCTGGTCAATGGGCTTTCTTATATCAATATCAACGGGATGGCCAGAGCGCACCTGATGGAATACATCTCCCTGTGCAAGCCCGACAGAAAAGTGACCTGCGTGAATAAAACAGGCTGGCATGGCGGCGTTTATGTTCTTCAGGATGAAGTGATCGGCAGAGAGTCACAGTCTGTCATTCTCCAGACTTCCAGCGTTCAGGGGCGTGATTTTCGTGTTACGGGCACCACGGAAGAATGGCGGGAAAATATAGGCCGCTATTGCGTCAATAATGCCCGGCTGGCCTTTGCCGTAAGCCTGGCATTCGCCGCGCCGCTTCTGAAGCTGGTTGGTATAGGTGGCGGCGGTTATCACCTGAAAGGTGAATCTACAGACGGTAAAACCACGACCATGAAAGTGGCTGCTTCGGTGTGTGGTGGTACGGATTTCTGGCATACATGGCGTGCTACCGGGAACGCGCTGGAAGGAACGGCCAGCCGCCGCAATGATGCCACACTGATGCTTGATGAAATCCGAGAGGTGGATGGCAGAGAGGCGGGGAATATTGCCTACATGCTGGCGAACGGGCAGGGCAAAGCCCGCGCCCGAACTGATGGTTCGGTACGGGAAACAAACCGCTGGAATTTGTTGTTTCTTTCCACGGGGGAGCTGTCACTGGTCGAGCATGCCGCCAATGCCGGAGAGCGAACTTACGCCGGGGTTGAAGTACGCATGATCCAGATCCCGAGTGATTCGGGCAAGCATGGGGTATTTGAGGAGCTGCACGGCTTTAGTGGTGGTAAAGCGCTGGCGGAGCATCTGGAACACGCCGTTATTCATTATCATGGCTCACCCTTCCGCGACTGGCTGCATTGTCTGACAGCCGATCTCCAGGAACTGACCAGCCAGGCGAAAGCGCTGCTGAAGGACTACACCCGCAGGCTGACCCCAGCGGATGCAGGAAACCAAGTTGGGCGTGCCGTTACCCGTTTTGCGCTGGTTGCTATGGCTGGAGAACTTGCCACACAAGCCGGGATAACCGGATGGCCTGAAGGTGAGGCGTTCAGGGCTGCTGAGTGTTGCCTGGCCTCATGGATGGCTGATCGAGGGCATACCGCAAACCAGGAGGATAAAACCGCACTGGAGCAGGTCAGGGATTATATGACACGTAACCAGTTCAGCCGCTTTGCTGACTGGCACGACGACAAGAACCGTCCACTGTCGATGATGGGGTTCAGGAAAGTGGACAAGGGCGACAACGTGACAGAATCCACTGTGACCTTCTACGTATTGCCATCTGGCTGGAAAGAAATTTGTAAAGGGTTCGATTCGCGAAAGGTAGCCAGATTGTGTGTTGAGGCGGGCTGGCTGAAAGCCGGGGAAGACGGGAGAACGCAAAACAGCGTTCGCCTGCCAGAAATAGGGCTTAAGCGTGTGTACCAGTTTAATACGCAAGTACTGGGTAGCGCCGATCCCGAATAGTTATCGCGTGAGTCTTATTTTTATGAGGTAACACTGGTAACAGAGGTAACAGGCAGTAATGACGAGGCTTGCCACTGTTACCAGTCAGAAATATCCACTGGTAACAGTGGTAACAAAAATCAGTGTGTTACCACGCGTTACCTCTTTATTTAGCTCACTGGTAACAGATTAAATTCAATTAAATCAACGATGTTACACGTGTTACCAGTGTTACACGTTCAGAACAAGAGGTAGGGATTCAAATCCCTTATTCTGGCTGGCAAAAGAGGTTTAGCTATGCGAGTAATGAAAATTAACTGCCCAGAGTGTATGTCTGCGGCAACGGTGAGGAAAACAAACCGAAAGCACCCCAAATTATCAGATGTGTACTGTTATTGCTCAAATGTAGAGTGTGGGCATACGTTTGTGATGAACGTTTCCTTCTCACACACGATTAGTCCCAGCGCTTTGAGCGGCCAGGGACGGATTAAAGAGCTAATGGATGCCCTGCCACCCGACGAGCGACAAAAAGCATTAGAACTCCTGTTGGCAGCCAAAGAGAGCCAGTGAACGGCTCGCCGGGAGTAACTAAAATTTTCCCGGCTTCGGTTCGTTAAATTTCAGTTGCTTAAGCAAAAATGTTTATAAGAATCAGCTGCTTAACTTTTAAGTGTGCCGTCAGTTATCATGAAAAATCTCACCTAAAAATTTATATCCCTTTACTATCAATAGCTTAATTCAAGTGCTTACGATTTTGGAGTAAAGCTAAACTGAAAAAAGCTGAAATTCTTTTCACTCTTTTCAGTTCTCTGCTCGCTGTAAATCCCCAGGTGTGGCGCGGTCTGGCGCTATCATTTGTAAAAAATACCAACTGAAAAATTTTTGCGATCTGAAAACCGCAGGCGGGTGCGGTGTAGTGCGATTTTGGTCTTTAAAAGATTTTTTGCATAGATTGTTTCGTTTGTTAATAATGGTTTAAGATGAGTCACTACTAGATTTCATAAGAAGAAAATTGGTGGCTACAATGAAAGTAACATTTCCACTACAGATTCAAACAGCAAAGAATTACAGCGGTAAAGTCACATCCATTAAAAAGAAATTAAATACTTTTACTGATGACTCTTTTTTCAAAAATATGTATATGCACTTTCAAACTATTCGACAACCAAAGACAGGAATTGTATCTAATTTCCCTTGGTGTTGCTTTCTTGCTTTGAAATGGAAGCTATCTGAGCCAATTCGTCATAAATGCATTGAAATGGAAATGAAGGATTTTATTGATATTATCAATAGGATTTATAATTTGCAAAGTGAAGTTGAAGGACTTTATGACAATAATAAAATTTTACTCAGCATAAGACGAATGATCGTAAATCAGAAATTGTATCAAGTTCCCATGAAATTGGAACTTAACACACTTGCACGGCAATACTACTGGTATGCTAATTATGGTGGCGGTTATTTTCAGCGCAACTTCGAAAAGTTGTATGGTCTAACTCTTGAAGAATATTATAAAATAAGCGCTTACTTTGCATTATTATCTTGTGTAGAAGATAATAAGGAATCTGTATATATCGCTTCAAATGTCTATATAATACACCTAATACCTTATTTTAGCCCAGAGACACTTAAGAATTATCTAAATCTTGTTTCGGTGAAATGGTCTGAGCTTAGAGCATTCATGGTTCAGTTCAGAGATGAACAGCAAAAAGACATAGAATATTTTCTTGATACTCCAATGCTGTCCAAACCCTTCATACAAATTGACGAAGGTTTGGTAGTGTTGAGCAAACATATTTTAAGAGCATCACTCTCTGGCCTAGTTCCTTCATTACTTAAGAAAGATTTGGGGTCGGCTTACAAGGATAAGTTCGGAAAGGCTATGGAGAATTACATAGAAACCCTCCTAACTGAAGTCTTTCCAAAAGTTAAAACAGAAAGGCAAATTAAAGAGTTATATCGAAAACATCAAGTTTCTGAAAAAACTAAGGTCGTCGATTTCATCCTCGAAGAAGATGAAGGGAATGTTTATATAGACTCAAAGGCAATTGAGCCCGATAAAACGGTTAAATATTCAAACACTGCTGTTGTAATTAAACAGCGATTAGGTAATAGTTTTATCAAAGGAGTTTTGCAGGGATTGGATTGCGCTCGAACCATAAATAAAATCAATGGTAATAAAAAATCCAAAAGAGATTCTTTAATCATAATCACTCATATGGATCATTATATATCTACAGGCAAAACGATTGAGGATATGCTTGATAATTCATTTTTTAAGATGATTGAGGAAAAGAATGGTGAATTACCAATTAATAAAGAAAGGATTTATTATATGACAATAGATGAATTCGAATTCATGGTAGAGGTTTGTCGTTTAAAAAAAATAAATATAACCTCTATAATTGATGCGTGCAGTAAAGATGACTCCTCAAGTAGTACTCAAAAATTCAATGTGATGATGCATATTCACAAAATTTATCCTGAAGGCATTCCAGATAGAGAAATAATTGTTAAAACTAGAGATTATTTATTCGAGGACCTCATTGAATCGATGAAAAATTCTAAATCTCACTGGGATGGTAGGGTAAGAGATTATTTGACCATTAAACAGTTTCTTTTAAGTTAGGTTCTATAGTCGGCTGTGATCAAATGTTTCACAGCCATATCATTCAAGATTTAATGAGTAGATTGACCTTCTTCATAATATCCACCTACCTTGGCACTACGCATTCATCATTTTTTTGATGTGGGGGCATTTTTGGGGGCATGTTAATCTGTTGTTGAAAATAAATTCTTTAATATCAATATCTTGAGGGTTTGTGTTGTTCCTATTATCGCACCATCTTTTAAAACCGCCTTCGGCGTATCAGCTATTTAGTCCCTCCGACAACTCCGGCAAACCATCACACATCTCCTGCAACTCATTAAACATCCTTGCCACATGGAAACCATCGCACACCGAATGATGGACCTGCACCGCGAGCGGCAACAGCACTTTCCCATCCTGCTCGTAGTATTTTCCAAACGTGAACATAGGAGAAAAGAAGTTCTTCATGTGCGCAATGTTCATCGTAAAGTTCGTAAACGTTACCCAGGGAATAGACGATACGAAAAAGACATTTTCCCGGGACTCTTCCTTCGGCCAGTAAGAAAGGTTATTGCCATAGCGGGCAACGTCTTCCGCATACGTATTCTGGAAGTGCTGAATATTGCCGTCGAAGTGGCTCCACAATGATGAAAAGGTCTCTGTTTCAGGGTGGAAAATGGTATAGCTCGGATGAATTTCATTCCATATGACAAGCTCATTATCCTTCATGGCCATACGGAATTCCGGATGCCGGTTCATGATTTTAGAGAGGAGGAAAATAATCGTCGGGTAAAACTTCCAGCCGACCTTTTTGATATGTTTTCGCAGCGCGGTGATGTCGATCAGAACCGTTTGGTTAATTGTACACTCAGCAAATGACTGGAATACTTCAAAATGCTCCTTCCTGGCCCAACGAGATAAATCAACAGGCGTATATTCCGGGGCTGTTTTTTTCATTGTTTAACCTTTGATTATCAATCGACTAAAGGGTTTTAGGCCAGAAAAAGCCGCGCAACCATTTCAACCGTATCTAATCTTCCTGTCAATCTCAGCCTGTGGTTTTCCGAACAGATATCCCTGCACGAGATCGCAGCCAAGCGCCTGAAGACGTTCAAGCTGCGCTTCGGTTTCAACACCTTCTGCAATGACCCTCATATTGAGGCTCTTCGCCATGCCGGTTATCAATTTAACGATATTAAGGGCATCATCCTGCGTGGATATCGGGTTCACAAAGGATTTGTCGATTTTAATTTTATCAAAATTTAGTTCACTCAGCCGTGAGAGCGACGAATAACCCGTCCCGAAATCATCGATTGAAATTCTTACACCCAGCGTTCTCAGCTTTTTGAGAATAGTGATCGGCGTGTTGCTGTCGCTGAAGAGCGATGACTCCGTAACCTCTAATTCAAGACGGTTCGCCGGAAGTCCTGTCTCCTTCAGGATGGACTGTACCATTGCCGTAAAGGATTTCGTGCCCAGCTGAACGGGTGAGACGTTCACAGAGATCCTTGCCGGAACCGCCCAGGAAACCGCTTCCCGGCAGGCAAGCTCCAGCACGGTTTTGCCGATTTGGTTGATCATCCCCGTTTTCTCAGCGACGGAAATAAAGTAATCGGGTGACAGTATCCCCTTCACGGGGTGTATCCAGCGAATAAGCGCTTCATAGCCGTAAATTTCATTGCTGAATGAATCGACAATAGGCTGGTAATAAACAACGAATTCATGGTTATCGATCGCCAGTGCCATATCATGTTCGAGGGTTCGGCTTTCCTGTAACTTTTGCAGCATCCACTGACGGAAAACTTTTATCTGCTGTGAACCCTCTTTTTTGGCTTCGTAGAGCGCCAGATCGGCAAATTTATAAAGGTAGTCAGAACGCCGTTCATTATCAGATAAAACGATCCCCACACAGGTAGCAATTTTTATCAGCTGGTTATTAATCGTATAGGGCTGGCTGATATGTTCGCTGATTTCTTTGGCGCGCGAAACGGCGGCTGCTTCAGTGAGGCCACTGGAAAGCAGGGCAAACTCGTCTCCGCCCAAACGGTAAAAGGTATCAGTGGCGCTGCTCATTGAGGTGAGGCGTCTGGATACCTGATTCAACAGCAAATCTCCTGCATCATGGCCATAGGTATCGTTGACCTCTTTGAAGCGGTCTAAATCAAATAACATCACCGTGACGGGGATGTGGTTTTTATCTGCCTGAAGATTAATTTTGTTGAGATCGTCCCAGAAGAAAAGGCGGTTTTTCATGCCGGTGAGGGAGTCATGATAAACATCATATTCCAGCTTCGAGTTCTGAATTTGCAGCGTTTCTTTTGATATCTGAAGCTCGTCAGCAAGGCTTTTAACCTGCATGTGCGCTTTGAGAATGTTTTTATTCTGGTAGATCATTAAGAAACCCAGAATAAAGCTTAATATCACCAGTAATAATGAAAGTACCGAATAAATATAATAAAGAATCTGTATTTTATGGTTGGATTCATTAACCGTGTTAATATCTTTCGTCAATGCCGTTGCTGAAAGCTGGCTCAGCGGCGCATCAAGGTCATGCATATTTGTCAGGTATGCCTGTAGCTCTGGGTGGCTCATTTTTTCAAGATGGCTATCCAGATAGGCCAGTATTTTCTCTAAGCGAAAAGCGAGCTCCTGATGAGCTTTATCACTGTCAATATAGCGACCTAAATCACCCCCTTTCATTAAATCGCTCTGGCTTAGCATAATTTCAAGACGCATGCGGACCTGGTCTATCGTAACGTCATCGGTATCGGTTGCGTATAGACCAAGCCATGATTCAAAACGGTAATACTCTGATACCAGTTGTGCCACGGACCAGGACTCAGTGTATTGAGTCAGTTTTTGCAATTCCTGCTGTCGATCGTAAACAAGAAATGCAATATATCCTGTCGTGATAAAAAGAGAAAAAATGATACCAACCAGTATCCTGTTCATTATGTTCTCCTGAACGACTACTCAATCTTCATTTTGCTAACCTGCCATGCTGATCGTGAGTAATAAATCTGATTATTCAACTCAGGAAGACTGTCATAGGGGTATACAATGAACGATGGGCCTTTATCGCGGATGCGCATATATTCGCCATTGACCTTTAAGGCAAGTATGGCGTTGTATTTTTTAAAGTCACTGAGAGGGATCACGGTAGAGTAATCATTGAGCGCAATAACATTAACGTTAGTTCCCTTCGCACCCACATACTCCATGAGTTTGTTCATTGGAACACCCTCAAACTTCGTACGACCATTATACCAGGGAGATGTCGTCTCGAAACTCACTACTCCGAGTTTTTCAAGGCTGGCGAGATCAAACACTGCTTTTCCATTTTCATTGGTATTTTCTATATTACCGTAAATCGTTAAAATGGGTTTACCAACTGGTTTTGGCAGGTCGCCAGCCCAGGTTACACTTTGTACGAGACAGCATAACAGCAGTAGGGTTAATCGCATTTTGACCTCCACCTTTTGAACATAAGTATAAGAATTATAATTTAGATATCACACGAGTTTATATATTTTGTTGAGTACTAATGGTTTTTAGAATTTTTATTGGTTTTATTTCAATAAAATCAATAGGTTATTGATTTGCGTTGAGCGGGTGTAAGACAGTGTGATGACGCTTAACTTTTTGAAAAAAGCTAAAGTTGCTTGCATAAGCTCTCTTGTGTTTAAAAAATGATCGCTTTAATTGATTGTAATCATCTTACACCATTGATTTTACCTGTGTTGAAACAGCGAGCGTGCAACCGCTCAGCATCTGTCCTTCGCGGGTATCGCCCTCCTGGAAGTGGTGCGGCCTGCGCTGTGCACAATTCGTCCACCTCACGTGAAAAGCCACTGGTTACGTAGCTCCGACGGGATGAATACTATCCTGTCGGTTTGCGCGGGTAACACGCCCGCTAAAAACGCTAACGCCTGCAGGATGAGTTTTTTCTTATGCCATGGCAGAAAATGTAAATAATGAAGAGAAGAGGGTGTGAGATATTATCGATGAGATCGTCAGTTTACGGTTTCAATCTGTGTCTGAATAATTGCCTGATTTTTGGACGCTTCTTCCACTGGGAAGCGTCCACTTTTTTCAGCCAGCAAAAAGATAACTATCCGGCATGTTAAAAATAGCGTTTATTCACTTTTTTGACGCAGGAGTCCTCTGTGCTATATGTAAACCGACTAAAATAGCGATCATCGTACCCATATAGAATTGACCCATCACCGCTTCAAGCATCGCCAGATTACGTGCAAAAGGATGAATTGCCAGAATATCTCCATAGCCAAGGGTGGTTAGCGTGGTCAGGCTGAAGTAAAGCATCGTTTCAATTGAGTTATCGTCCGATATTCCTGTATATGCATCTGGAATGAAACCCACCAGTAAACAGTCCAGCAGCGCAAACAAAAGTGAGATATTCAGATAGATAACCATGGCGCCGCGAATGCGATGAAGCGTCACAACACCCTCATCGAAAACCTGTTTTGCCACAATCCAGCTAACGTTGAGACAGAAAAAAATCCCTGACAGGAGAACCAGTATCCCTGTGGTTTTGTGCGTCGTCGTTGTTGACCCGACGGCCAACCCGACCAGACAAAAAGAAAAACTGAGGATAGCCAGATACCTTTTTATATCCTTCGAAACAATGAATACCGAAATCAAGGCCATCGCTGAGAACAATGCATTGTTTAGCCAGTGATAGTTTTTATGTTCGCTCTCCGTCACAGGGGAAATGATAAAAATAGTTAAAACCTGCAGTATTAGAAGAATGGTGAGACAAACATCCTTATAATCGCTGTTCTTTTCAATAAGACATTGAAAGCCACTCATTTTCATGATGTTAACCTGAATTTAGCGTTTTTATATATGTCACATCCGGAATGTTAATCAGCCGGGAAACGGCTTATTACGTTACTTGCCCGATGGTTTCAAAGCAGAAAGCCCGTCAGCCATGTTCGGTCAGGATGGTTCTCAGGTAATTGTTCAAGGATATGAATTAACGTATTCTGGTTGTCTTGCCCGCTGTTGATAAATCTAAAGAAATTGCTGTCACATTTGCTTTTGTGATATTGCATTTTATAGAACTCTTTTTTTCTTAAAAAAGTACGTTCTAGCCAGTTGAACTTTTTTATTTCTCTTTCAAGGTATTTCATTTCGGAAATTGAAAGGAATATTTTCTTGTACAGAATATCCCGGCTGCCCGGCGTATATGATTTACTGTCCATCAGATTTTCTCTGTTTTTTTGATATTCACGTCCTTGTGCTGAATAAATATCAGTGTCCTACAGACGCGGCATCCACCACGCGCGAAGGTTTAGGCGCTAATGCAATTGCGAATGCAGCGATAAAAAATATCACGCCGATCGACATCATCAGATTATTGGTCGACAGCATCATGCTCTGGCTGTTTACCATCTTGTCAAAAAGCTCACGCACAAATTGTCCACCTTGCTGAGGAGCCGAACTAATGTAGTGCGAAAGATCGCCAGTAGGGTCGACGACGGACGCCAGTTTGTCATGCGCAATATAGCGCTGGTCTTGCCATGACGTCGTTACGAGCGATGTGGCAAATGCACCCGATAACGTTCGAACAAAGTTCATTAGCCCCGCGGCTGAAGCCATTTCCGTTTCATCTACAGAGCCCATTGCAAGCCCCGTAATCGGGACATAGTACAGCGGCATTCCAACGCCCATGAATAACAAAGGTACGCAGATGGACCAGTAGTCCATATCGGTCGTCGCATAGGATCGCCAGAAGGTGTCGAGACCCAGCCAGGCGCAGCCAAAGAAGATAAGAATGCGCGGATCGATTTTGTTGGAGAGGTTAGCGGCAACCGGAGAAAATACCACCTGCAAAAGTCCGCCCCAGGCCACCACAATCCCTGCCCATGTTGTTGTATACCCTAAGTTATATTGTAGCCACAAAGGCGTGAGGACATTCAGACCAAAAAAACATCCAAACGCAAGTGCGAGCACAAACATGCTGGCCGAAAAACCGCGATGGCGAAACACTCTGATATCGACGATCGGATGCTCAGCGGTCAGCTCCCAGATACAGAAACTTAAAAAGCCGATACAGGCAATAATCGCCAGAACGCAAATTTCTTCTGAGGCAAACCAGTCAAGATCTTTCCCTTCATCGAGCATGATCTGCAGGGCACCAACCCAGATCACCAATAAAATAAACCCAACGATATCAATAGAGTTATTAACCAGCGTATCTTCGAAGATTTTCAGTACTGACCACGCCACGACTGAAAAAGCGATTGCCATCGGAACGTTGATGATAAACACCCACGACCAGCTGTAATGATCGCAAATCCAGCCACCCAGTACCGGGCCTATTACGGGCGCCAGCAATGTTGTCATCGCCCATAATCCCGTCGCCTGCATGGATTTTTCTTTCGGGAAAATACGCAGCAGTAACGTTTGTGATAAGGCCATCAGGGGGCCTCCCGCCATGCCCTGAAAAACCCTCATCAGCAGCAGCATTCCCAGCGAAGTGGAAAGGCCGCAAAGCAAAGAGAAAATACCGAACATGAACACGGAAACGGAGAAAACGCGCACGCCGCCGAACCGTGTGGTTAACCATCCTGATAGTGGTACCGTAATGGCTTCAGCCACGGCATAGGCCGTGATGATCCACGTGCCCTGGCTGGTTCCTGCGCCCAGGGCACCAGCCATGTTGGGTTGAGTGACGTTTGCAATGGTCATGTTGAGCACGGCTAAAAAGTTAGCCATTGCAAGTACCAGGGCACCAATCCATAACATACCGCCTTTCAGCGAAGGCGGCTGATTATCGATAACTAATGTAGACATGGCCTGGTTTCCGTTATTCACTTTTTAAGTTAACTGTCGCTTTCATGGACAGCCCAACCCGCAACGGATGCGCTGCAAGCTCATCAGCATTGAGTTTGATGCGCACCGGCAAACGCTGAACAACCTTGATCCAGTTACCCGTTGCGTTTTGCGCAGGAATAATTGAAAACGCTGCGCCGGTGCCGCCATCAAAGCCTTCGACCGTTCCATGGAAAGGCACGCTATCGCCATACAGATCGCTTACCAGTTCTACCTTCTGTCCCACTTTCACATGCTGGAGCTGAACTTCCTTGAAGTTGGCATTGACGTGAATTTGCTGCACCGGCACCACGGACAATAACGGTGTGGAAGGCTGGACGCGTTGTCCAAGCTCGACCTGGCGACGAGCAACCACGCCATCGACTGGCGAACGGATCACGGTTCTTTCCAGATCCAGTCTGGCCTGATCGCGCTTGGCTCTGGCGAGAGCAACTTCCGGGTTGGTTTCGGTATTTGCATCCTCAATCATCACGGCATTCGCCTGTCTTGCGCCCACAGCCGCCTGTCTTGCTGCATCTGCTTGCGCCACGGCGGCTTTAGCGGCATTCAGGTTTGCCAGTGCGGAAGCGTAAACGTTTTGAATACGCGTCAGCTCGTCGCCTGAAATCGCGCCCGTCTGCATTAACGCTTCGCGGCGCTTGAGGTCAACCGTCGCGCGCTGAAAGTCAGCGTTTGCGGCATCAACCTGGGCCAGCAGGCGTTTTTGCTCTTTCTCATTCGCCACAACTTCTGCGCCGAGTTTTGTGTCGGTGGCCTTATATCCATTTACTCGCCGGATGGCCAGGTTCAGGTTTGCTTCCGCCTGATTAAGCGCTAACTCTGCGTCAGTGGGATCCAGCTGGATCAGAACATCGCCTTTTTTTACCACCTGAGAATCCGTGACCAGGATGGCACTGACCGTACCGGTGATCGCAGAAGAGAGCTGCGCGGACTCGACATCGGTATAGGCGTTATCGGTTTCAACATATCGGGAACCCACTAATTCCCAATAGGCGAACGAGCCTGCGCCTGCCAGCGCGATGCTTAATGCGAGATAAGAGAATAAACGTTTTCTTTTTTTCTTTTTGATATCGGATGATTCAATATTTTGATTTTCAATAGCTGCAGAATGACTCATTTTATTTCCTTTCTTTCCACTATTTAGTAATTAACCTGGTGTTAAAAAATCACTGTTTGCTCGAGGTATATCCGCCGCCCAATGCACGCGCTAATGCGACGTCAATCGTAAAAGCGCGAGAATTTACGTCGGCTAATTTTCGGCGGGCCGCGACCAGCTCATCTTCCGAGGACAACACGTCCAGATAATCAGCAACCTTTCCTTCATACCTTTGTCTGGTGAGGGAATACGCCTTTTCTGCCGACGTGACTGCGCCCTGAGAATAAAGCATCTCGTCTTTAAGAGAGGCTCTGCTGGTGAGCGCATCGCTCACTTCCCGAAGTGCATTCGTTAACGTGTCGTTATAAACCTGCACGGCAATGTCATATTCACCGCTGGCGTATTTCAAATCACCCTGGAGCTTCTGCGTATTAAATATTGGCAACGATATGGCCGGGCCAAAGCTGCCAATTGCTGAGCCACTCCGGGTAAGGTTGTTAATACCCAATGACTGGAACCCGGCAAAGGCAACCAGATTAACGCTGGGGTAAAAACCGGCTTTTTTCTGTTTGATTTGCTCTGCTGCCGCCTCGGCGCGTAAACGTGCCGCGACAATATCAGGACGGCGACCAATCAGATCCAGCGCAATATTGGGAGGAAGTTCCTCATGCGCTAAAAGCGTTGCCTTAGGCGCGGTTATTGCCAGCGATCTATCAGGCCCATCGCCGATCAGGGCAGCGAGCTCATGTTTTTTGATCGCAATAGCTTCATCTATTGCCACCAGGTTTGCTTTTGCGTTGAGTTGACGCGTCTCAACCTGTTGCAGGCTGGATAAATCTTCAAGCCCCGCGTCATGCCGTTGCTGGAACAACGCGAGCGTACTGGTTCGTATAGTGAGGGTGTCGTTAAGCGTTTCGCGAACGGTGTATAAATGCGCCAGCTCCGCGTAAACGGTAACAATAGAAGAAGAGAGCACCAGCCTTGTTTGTGCTTCTTCCGCTACCGCCGCCATTTCACCAGACGTCGCAGCCGCGAGCGCTGCGCGGTTTTTACCCCAAAAATCAATTTCCCAGCTCATATCAAGCGTGGTGCGCCCATAGCTGTTCCAGTTTTGAGGCGTTGCGCTTTCAGGCGTCACATAGTTGTAACTCATTTTGTCCCGCATAAAGCTGGCGTTTGCGGTGACCTCAGGGAAAAGCGAACCGCTCGCACTTTGCGTCATCGCCTGCGCCTGTTTCACGCGAGCTTCGGCGATGTTAAGCGTGGGGGAATTTTTAAGCGCGTCATCAATCAGTCCGTTGAGCTGCTCGTCACCGTATTTCTTCCACCAGTAATCTTTCGGCCACTGGCCGTTCTGGTGCGGGAAACTTTGATCGCTTTTAAGTTGTGTGACCGTCTTCATAGGCGGTGGGGTGCCAAGATCGGGGATTATGGCGCATCCGCTCATACTGATGGCGGAAATGACAACACAGCCCATCACTATGCTGGACCGGGTTAAACCGGAAATACGACACCTCGGGAGTGTCTCCTGAAAACCTTTCATCAGTACGCTCGTCATGCTGTTCATAGAGAAGTCCAAGTGCAGTACCGTACAGTACGGTACACTTTATATCTTGACTTCTGAGCGCCGTCAAATGAAAATGTACTCGTCAGTACGATTACGAACCCTACTATCTGACGTGATTCCGAAATCAGAGAACAAAAAGTGTTGGCCCCGGCCAGACACCTAAACTAACGAGGAAACATATGGATAAAAGAGCGCTTAAACGGCAACAGATCCTGGAGGTCGCATCCGGGCTGTTTCGACAAAAGGGATTTGATGCCACGTCTATCTCAGAGATTAACGCGATTGTTGGTGGCTCAAAATCGACAATTTACAGTCACTTTTCTTCGAAAGAAGAGCTATTTGTAGAATGCATGTCTTCAGAAACTGAACAGTATATAAAAAGCATGACTATTGAAACTGCGGGGCAGGTGCGCCTTTTCAGAAAATCACCACAGCTGGTCATCGAGCAATTTGCCGTTGCCTTTTTACGCTATATTTGCTCTCCGGATATTGTGGATTTGCAAAGATTAATGATTTCCGAGGCCGGAAGATCGGGCATCGGAGAATTATATTATGCGCGAATGCAAAAACTGCGTTCAAATGTTTCGGCGCTTTTTACCGATTTAATGAATCAAAATATTTTAAGAAAAGATGATCCTGTGCTGGCGGCCGAGTATTTTCGTTCTCTTCTCCAGGCCGACATACTGGAACCCTTGCTTTTAAAAGCAAGAAAGGATCAGCCTGACGAAAGTGAAATCGTCATGAAAGCGCAGGCCTCCGTTAATGCGTTTATGAAACTGTATGGTCCTGAAAAAATTGAGGATGTAGCAAAGACATCTTTATAAAATACAGTAAGCGTTCTTTCACCCTATTATTAGGGTGATTTTTCTTTTAGGAATATTTATTTTCAATTGTCATTGGATGACTTTGCCAACGGCCTTCTTGTAAATAAAATTTCGTGGATACTTATGTGTATAAAGTTTACTCTCTTAAAAGATCGTGAAGCTGTAATTAAGTCTCTTACTCACTGGATTGACTCGAATTTATACAGACCCATTACCGTTTTAGATGTGGCGCGGAAATCCGGTTATTCATTGGCTTACATTCAGCGGAACTTTCGCCAGGAGTGTGGCATAAGTATAGGTCTCTATATCCGAAGCCGGAAACTTGAAAAGGCCGCGCATATGCTCAGACATACGCAGCTCTCTGTTTCAGATATATTCACGATGTTAGGGTACGAGGAGCCGTCAACGTTCAGCAGAGCCTTCTCGAATCAATATGGACTCTCCCCGACCAAATACCGCGAGCTGGCAAAAAAAAGTCATTACATGAATGGATTGTCGATGTTGATTACTGAGGTAACGCGCGAGTAAAGCGATAATCCGCTAACCCGCCTCCAGCATCCCAAAGCTCACAATCCGCGCGCGGCCCAGCTCTTTCGCCCGGTACAAGGCCACATCCGCGGCGCGCAGCAGGTTGTCAGTCTGGGCATGTTGCGGGTAGCTGGCAATGCCAATCGACACATCCACCGGCCCAATCTCGGTCAGCCCGTAGCGAAGCGACAGCTCATGCACGCTATTGTAAATCTTCTGCGCGCAGGCGTGCGCCTCTGGTTCATCGGCACCGGGAAGCAGGACCAGAAACTCCTCGCCCCCGTAGCGGAATGCGAGTCCGTTGTCATGTGCGGCCCGCTGAACAATTGACGCCACGCTTTTAATCACCTGATCGCCCGCTTCATGGCCGAAGCGGTCATTGATGCTCTTGAAGTGATCGATGTCGATCATCATGCAGCTTAACGGTTCGCCGGTGCGCAACGCCTGTGCCGTTTGGGTTTGCAGGGTATCTTCCAGATGATGACGATTACGCAGGCCGGTGAGCGGGTCGAACAAGGCTTTTTCCAGCAACGCGTCGCGCAGACGCTGGTTGGCCAGCGCCAGCCCGAGCGCTTCGGCCATCAGCTCCAGATAGGCGCGGGAAGGGGCGTTATCCGCCGTAATATTCTGGAAGGAGAGCAGGCCAATGGCCTCGCCCTGGGCGATAAGCGGCACGCACAGCGAGCTTTCAGCTTGCGATGCCGGAAGATGGTAGCAGGCGATATCCGGCTCACCGTTTACCGGCGGGTGGCTCTGCCCGCGGCGCACGGCCCAGCACTCGTCCGGGTGGAAGCTCGTCTCTTCCCCAACCGGTGAAAGCCAGTGTGCGACGCAGCGCATCTGCCATGGCTCCCGGTCAAGGACGTAAAGTCGCCCCGCGATCCCCGGCGCGATATTAGGCGCAAACAGCTCCGCCACGTTAATCACATCGTTAAAGTTCTCACACCCCTGCAGCCGCTGGGTCATGCGCGCCAGCAGCTCGCGGATGGCCCAGTCGGCATCGCGCTCTTTTTCCAGACGCTGTCGCGCCAGGCCGTTTTCGCGGAAGATGCGGATGGCCTGGGCCATGTCGCCAATCTCATCAATCTGGTTGAAATTGGGCGTTTCAACCGCGTAATCCTGGGATGCCAGGCGGTGCACCACGTCGCTCAGGCGCACCACGGGACGCAGCACGCGGCGCTTTAATATAAAGCCGAGAACAAACAAGAACAGCAGGGCGGTCAGGCCGACCATCAGCTCAGAGGCCGTACGCAGCGCTTTCGATTTTTTTGTCGCGTCCTGAACGGAGGCGATGACGCGTTTGTCGAGTATCTGGCGGAAGTGATCGAGCTGGTTCTGCGCGCGCTCCAGCTCCTGCTCATAGGGCGCACCGTAGAGTAGCGCAACGGCCTGCGCGTCTTCTCCTCGCTCAAGGCTGGAAAGGGCGGTTTGCTGCTCGTCCTGCAGCTCATCGACGATCTTTATTCCTTCATGCAGCAGGGCCAGTTCTTCATCCGATGCGCCGTTATCCTGCAACTTTTCCAGCCGAAGCTCGATGCTCTTCAGGCTGTTTTCCGCCTGGTTATATTCCTTGAGAACCTGAGGATCTTTTTTAATGACGTACAGCCGTGCTAAATCAGACTGGGCCCAGATATCGGTTTCGATATCTTCCGTGAGCTGATCAAATTTCTGCCGTTGTTCAACGGCCTGACGCTCGAGGGTATCAGCGCTGGACGCCATCAGCATGATGATGCCGGAGGCGATGGTCAGGCAGACCGTGGCACCATAGGCCCAGTTTGTTATCGTCGCGATTCGCACCTGATGATCCTTTTACGACATGAGTAGGATGGCGTTCTTTCAAATTATAGAAAACGTTTGATTTAAGGCGAAAAAAAAGGCGGCACAGCGCCGCCTGGTGTGGTCTATATCGTCACATCCTCACAATTCTGGAGGATTTTTTCCTTCTTCGATGAAGTCGGGGTCCAGCTCTTCGGCGTTACCTTCGTGATCGCGCCCTGAGAAGAGGTTCCAGCAGGCGATAAACAGCGCGGCAATGAGCGGCCCAATCACAAAGCCGTTAATGCCGTACAGCTCCATGCCGCCGAGGGTGGAGATCAGAATCAGGTAGTCCGGCATTTTGGTGTCTTTCCCGACCAGCAGCGGGCGCAGGATATTGTCCACCAGCCCGACGATAATCACGAAGAAGCCGACAATAAACAGCCCTTGCCAAAGCTGATGGGTGGCGAACAGGAAGATGGCGGCGGGCACCCAGACAATCGCCGAGCCGATGGCGGGCACCAGCGAGAGGAAGGCCATCAGCGCCCCCCAGAGCACGCTGCCGTCAATACCGGCAATAGCAAACGCAATCCCGCCGAGGATGCCCTGAACCACCGCTACCGCCGCCGTTCCTTTTACCGTGGCACGCGACACGCCGACGAATTTGGCGAACAGGTGCTGTTTGGCGAAATCGGACAGCGGCAGGGAGTCAAGGATCTGGCGCACCAGATACGGGCCGTCTTTCAGCAGGAAGAACAGCAGATAAAGCATGATGCCGAAGCTAATCGCAAAGCCAAACGTGCCCTTGCCAATCAGGAACGCGCTGCCGGCGAGATATTGCCCGCCCTGCAGGGCGACATCAGAGAGTTTTTTCTGGATCTGCGCCGCGTTGGTCAGGTTGTGATCCGCCAGGAAGCCGCTGGCCCAGTCAGGCAGATGGTTAAAGATGCTCGCCACCACTTCCGGGAACTGGGTGTTGTTCTCCTGAAGCTTCGTGTAAACCACGTTCAGCTCAATGGCGAGCGAGGAGAGGATCACCATCAACGGAATAAAAACGATCAGGCAGATAATGCCAATGGTCAACAGCGAGGCGAGCCCGTTGCGATCCCCCAGCGCGGCGCGCAGCCTGTTTTTTACCGGATTGAAGATGACGGTCAGAATGGCGGCCCACAGTATCGCGGAGAAGTAGGGCGACAGTATGTCGAAGAAGGCCCAGGTGACGAGGGCGAGAATAAAAATGAAGAAACCTTTGGTCAGTCCGTTAAAGCGCATCAGTCAGTCCTGTTACTAAGAAACTGTGTCGACTATAGAACTGATTTGAGGATTTACCAATAATTCTGCCGCTGGCGTGCCGGGCGATGGCTTCGCGTCTGACCCGGCATACAGACCTCAATAATGTGTTATGTTTTGATGAGATTTTAAACAGCTCAGGACGACAGCATGGAAAAGGTCTTTTCAGGTGGGTGCTTATGCGGCTCGGTTCGCTTTACCGCTGCGAATGGGGGCAATGTGCACACCTGCTCGTGCGATATCTGTCAGAAACACACCGGCGCACAAACCGTCGTATGGATTGAGTTTCCGGCGGAAAACGTGCAGTGGATCGGTCCGGGCGGACGTCCGGCGACATGGCGATCGTCGGACTACTCCAGCCGGGCGTTTTGCCCCACCTGCGGCAGTTCAATTGGCGCGATTGATGATTCACCCACCGTTGCCTTATTTACTGGCGTGTTTGACGATCCGGACCAGCCGGAGTTTGCCCCGGAAAATCACTCCTTCGACGACATGATGCCTGCCTGGTGGCGACATACCATGAGGGAAGCGTAAAAGTATGATCCGAGGGTTCATCGTTACCACTTTCGACTGACCGAAGATCGCCGCTTCCCGCACCATGCTGTAAGTATCTGCTTGCGGAGGTGCTTATGGCCTGGCGTCCGATTCTCTATGTGATCCTCACGACCCACCCCAGACTCAGCGCGAGGCGTGCCCGTTTGCGTCTGGTCATCTAGCTTTTTATTAACAATCGCGGTATAACACACCTTCTTTGGATGTTTAGATGTCCATACGTATAGAAGGTAATATGCAAACACAACAAGAAAATGGGCAGCTTAAGCGCACCATGAAAACACGCCACCTGATTATGCTCTCGCTGGGTGGCGTGATTGGGACAGGGTTATTCTTCAATACCGGATACATCATTTCAACGACCGGGGCGGCGGGCACGCTGCTGGCATACCTGATAGGCGCGCTGGTGGTCTGGCTGGTGATGCAGTGTCTGGGCGAGCTTTCCGTAGCGATGCCGGAAACCGGCGCGTTCCACGTCTATGCCGCCCGCTATCTTGGCCCGGCGACGGGCTACACCGTGGCGTGGCTCTACTGGCTCACCTGGACGGTGGCGCTCGGCTCTAGCTTCACCGCCGCGGGCTTTTGCATGCAGTACTGGTTCCCGCAGGTGCCCGTCTGGGCGTGGTGCGTGGTCTTCTGCGTGGTGATTTTTGGCCTGAACGTCATCTCTACGCGCTTTTTTGCGGAAGGCGAATTCTGGTTCTCTCTGGTGAAAGTCATCACCATCATCGCCTTTATTATCCTTGGCGGGGCGGCGGTCTTTGGCTTTATCCCGATGCAGGACGGTTCCCCCGCGCCGGGCTTAAGCAACATCATTGCCGAAGGCTGGTTCCCGCACGGCGGCCTGCCGATCCTGATGACCATGGTGGCGGTGAACTTTGCCTTCTCCGGGACGGAACTCATCGGCATCGCGGCGGGCGAAACGGAAAATCCGCACAAGGTGATTCCGGTTGCGATCCGCACCACCATCGCGCGCCTGATTATCTTCTTTATCGGCACCGTGTTTGTGCTGGCGGCGCTGATCCCGATGCAGCAGGCGGGCGTGGAAAAGAGCCCGTTCGTGCTGGTGTTTGAAAAGGTTGGTATTCCTTACGCGGCTGACATCGTTAACTTCGTGATCCTGACGGCGATCCTCTCGGCGGCGAACTCGGGCCTGTACGCTTCCGGGCGCATGCTGTGGTCGCTGTCGAATGAGAAAACGCTGCCGCGCTGCTTTGCCCGCGTGAACAAAAACGGCGTGCCGCTGACGGCGCTCTCGGTCTCTATGCTCGGCGGCGTGCTGGCGCTGTTCTCAAGCGTCGTGGCCCCGGACACGGTGTTTGTCGCGCTCTCCGCGATTTCTGGCTTTGCGGTGGTGGCGGTGTGGATCAGCATCTGCGCGTCGCACTTCGTTTTCCGTCGCCGTCATCTGCAGTCCGGGCAGCCGCTCTCTGCGCTGCAGTACCGCGCGCCGTGGTATCCGCTGGTGCCGGTGCTCGGTTTTATCCTCTGCGTGGTGGCCTGTGTCGGCCTGTGGTTTGACCCGAGCCAGCGCATTGCCCTTTATTGCGGGCTTCCGTTTGTCGCCCTGTGTTATGGTGCGTACTACCTGACCCGAAATATGACATCGCAGGAGCCTGAACATGTCGCAGAATAACCCGCTTACCGCCATCCTTGAAAAACAGCCGTTTGTGGTGCTGGATGGCGCGATGGCGACGGAGCTGGAAGCGCGCGGCTGTAACCTGGCAGACAGCCTCTGGTCAGCCAAAGTGCTGGTGGAAAACCCGGAACTCATTCGCGAAGTGCATCTCGATTACTACCGCGCGGGCGCGCAGGTGGCGATCACCGCCAGCTATCAGGCCACGCCTGCGGGCTTTGCGGCGCGCGGTCTGGACGAGGCGCAGTCCCGCGCGCTGATCGGTAAAAGCGTGGAGCTGGCGCGTAAGGCGCGCGAAGCGTATCTGGCTGAAAACCCGCATGCGGGCACGCTGCTGGTGGCGGGCTCCGTGGGGCCGTACGGCGCGTATCTGGCGGATGGCTCAGAGTATCGCGGCGACTACGTGCGCAGCATCGAGGAGTTTACTGCCTTCCACCGCCCGCGCGTGGAAGCGCTGCTGGATGCGGGCGCTGACCTGTTGGCCTGCGAAACGCTGCCTTCGTTTGTGGAGATCAAGGCGCTGGCGGCGCTTCTGGCCGGGTACCCCCGCGCCCGGGCGTGGTTCTCGTTCACCTTACGCGACAGCGAACACCTGAGCGACGGCACGCCGCTGCGCGAGGTGGTCAGCGCGCTGGCAAACTCTCCGCAGATTGTCGCGCTGGGCATTAACTGCATCGCCCTGGAAAACACTACGGCGGCGCTGAGGCATCTGCAAAGCCTGACGTCGCTGCCGCTGGTGGTCTATCCGAACTCGGGCGAGCATTATGACGCGGTAACCAAAACCTGGCACCACCACGGCGAAGCGTGCGAGACGCTGGTAGGGTATCTGCCGCAGTGGCTGGAAGCCGGCGCGAAGCTGATTGGCGGATGCTGTCGCACCACGCCGAAGGATATTGCTGAGCTGAACGCGCAGCGCTGAGTGCTTTGCCGGGTGGCGGCTACGCCTTACCCGGCCTACATCTAAGGTTTGTGCGCCTGATGCCCTCACCCTGATCCTCTCCCACGGGGCTGAGGGATCCCCACATAATAATACCTCCACGGACGGCTCCCTCTCCCTCAAGGGAGAGGGCTGGGGTGAGGGGGAACATACGGCTGTGGTGGTCATTCCGTTCACTTCATGTTCCTTGCTACTTTGTAACGACATGGCCTGTGAACGTGCCAGGGCGGCTCAATCGCCGCCGCCCTGGCGACCCGGGCTCCCGGCGGTAAATCGCCGCTTCGCGGTGCCCTCAGCTTATTCCTTCAGGCTATCGGGTCGGGCATGAGCCTGCATCCCTGCAGGCCACGCCCTCTCGGCGCATCCGTGCGCCTCGCCCCGGCCTTACGGAAACGCTTCGGCGATTTACAGCCGGACCGAAACATCGCTTTAAGCCATTTATTTTCCAGATACCACATGCATCGCTTCAGATGAAAAAATTACTGGGTAACCCTCCGCCCACGGGGAGAGGGAAAAAAACGAACCGCACAAAATTCGCTATCCTTTCCCGCTTTTTATCTAAAAACGAATCGTTATGAGCGATTCATTTTTATTCCTTTATCAAAATTCCCGCGCCGGAAATACTGCCCTCATAACAACAAGGGGAGCAGACATTATGGCAATTTCATCGCGAATCACACTTCTCGGCGCACTGGCGCTGTGGGCATTTCAGGCGCAGGCGGTGGACGTCACCGTCGCGTATCAAACTTCTGCGGAACCGGCGAAAGTCGCGCAGGCGGACAACACCTTTGCGAAAGAGAGCGGCGCGAAAGTCGACTGGCGCAAGTTCGACAGCGGGGCGTCCGTTGTGCGTGCGTTAGCCTCCGGCGACGTGCAGATCGGCAATATCGGCTCCAGCCCGCTGGCGGTTGCGGCCAGCCAGCAGGTGCCGATCGAGGTTTTCCTGCTCGCCTCGCAGCTCGGTAACTCTGAAGCGCTGGTGGTGAAGAAAAACATCACCAAACCGGAAGATCTGATCGGCAAACGCATCGCCGTGCCGTTCATCTCCACCACCCACTACAGCCTGCTGGCGGCGCTCAAACACTGGGGCATCAAGCCGGGTCAGGTACAAATCATTAACCTGCAGCCGCCGGCGATTATCGCCGCCTGGCAGCGCGGGGATATTGACGGGGCTTACGTCTGGGCTCCGGCAGTGAACGAACTGGAAAAAGACGGCACCGTGCTGACCGACTCTGAAAAAGTGGGCCAGTGGGGCGCACCAACCCTCGACGTGTGGGTCGTGCGCAAGGACTTCGCCGAGAAACATCCTGAAGTGGTGAAAGCCTTCGCCAAAAGCGCGATTGACGCCCAGCAGCCGTATATCAGCAACCCGGATGAATGGCTGAAGCAGCCCGCCAACCTGGAAAAACTCTCCCGCCTGAGCGGCGTGCCGGAAGCGGACGTGCCGGGGCTGGTGAAAGGCAATACCTATCTGACGCCCGCGCAGCAGGTGCAGCAGCTGACCGGGCCGGTGAACAAAGCGATTGTGGATACCGCCACCTTCCTGAAAGAGCAGGGCAAAGTGCCTGCGGTAGCCCCGGATTACAGCCAGTACGTGACCGATCGTTTTGTGAAATAAGGAGTCCGCCATGCTGAATATTACGAACCTGTACGCCGATTACGGCGGGAAACCCGCGCTGGAGGATATCAACCTGACGCTGGACAGCGGTGAACTGCTGGTGGTGCTGGGCCCGTCCGGGTGCGGAAAAACCACGCTGCTGAATCTGATCGCCGGGTTTGTCCCTTATCAGCATGGCACCATTCAACTGGAAGGCAAAAAGGTGGAAGGCCCGGGCGCCGAGCGCGGCGTGGTCTTCCAGAACGAAGGGTTGCTTCCCTGGCGCAACGTGCAGGAAAACGTGGCGTTTGGGCTACAGCTTGCGGGCATCAACCGCGAACAGCGGCTGGAAACGGCGCGGGCGATGCTGAAAAAAGTGGGGCTGGAAGGGGCTGAAAAACGCTTTATCTGGCAGCTTTCCGGCGGTCAGCGTCAGCGCGTCGGTATTGCCCGCGCGCTGGCCGCGAATCCGCAGCTGTTGCTGCTGGACGAGCCGTTCGGGGCGCTGGATGCCTTCACCCGCGAGCAGATGCAAACCCTGCTGCTGCGCCTGTGGCACGAAACGGGCAAGCAGGTGCTGTTGATTACCCACGATATCGAAGAGGCGGTGTTTATGGCGACGGAGCTGGTGCTGCTCTCGCCGGGGCCGGGCCGCGTGCTGGAGCGCTTGCCGCTGGATTTCGCCCGCCGCTACGTCGCGGGAGAGCCCGTGCGCAGCATCAAATCCGATCCGCTGTTTATCGAACAGCGTGAATACGTTTTAAGCCGCGTGTTTGAACAACGGGAGGCTTTCTCATGAGCATCGTCTTCAGTGAAAAAACGCGCCGCACGCGTCTGGCGCTGCGCTGGCCTTTCTCGCGCCAAATCACGCTGAGCGTCGGTACGCTGCTGGTACTGCTGGCGGTGTGGTGGGCGGTTGCTGCCCAGCAGTGGGTCAGCCCGCTGTTTCTGCCGCCGCCGGGCCAGGTGCTGGCCAAACTCATTACCATCGCCGGGCCGCAGGGCTTTATGGATGCCACGCTCTGGCAGCACTTAGGTGCAAGTCTGGCGCGTATTCTGGTGGCGCTTCTGGCAGCGGTAATTATCGGGATACCGGTCGGGATCGCGATGGGCTTAAGCCCGACGGTGCGCGGTATTCTCGATCCGCTGATTGAGCTTTACCGTCCGGTGCCGCCGCTGGCCTATCTGCCGCTGATGGTGATCTGGTTTGGCATCGGTGAAACGTCAAAAATCCTGCTGATTTATCTGGCCATTTTCGCTCCGGTTGCCATGTCGGCGCTGGCTGGCGTGAAGAGCGCCCAGCAGGTGCGGATCCGTGCGGCGCAGTCGCTGGGGGCCAGCCGCACGCAGGTGCTGCTGTTCGTGATTTTACCGGGCGCGCTGCCGGAGATTTTAACCGGGCTGCGCATCGGCCTTGGCGTGGGCTGGTCCACGCTGGTGGCGGCAGAGCTGATTGCGGCCACGCGCGGCCTTGGGTTTATGGTGCAGTCGGCGGGAGAGTTCCTGGCGACTGACGTGGTGCTGGCAGGGATCGCGGTGATCGCCGCGATCGCCTTCGGATTAGAACTGGGGCTGCGCGCGTTACAGCGTCGCCTTACGCCCTGGCATGGAGAAATACAATGAGTGAACGTCTGACCATTACCCCGCTGGGGCCGTACATTGGCGCGCAGGTGTCGGGCCTGGATGTGACCCGTCCGCTGAGCGATAACCAGTTCGAGCAGCTGTACCACGCGGTGCTGCGTCATCAGGTTGTTTTCCTGCGCGAACAGGCGATCACCCCGCAGCAGCAGCGCGCGCTGGCCCTGCGCTTTGGCGATCTGCATATCCACCCTGTCTATCCGCATGCGGAGGGGGTGGAGGAGATTATCGTTCTGGACACCCACAACGATAACCCGCCGGACAACGACAACTGGCATACCGACGTGACCTTTATCGAGACGCCGCCCGCCGGGGCGATTCTGGCGGCGAAGCTGCTGCCGGAAACCGGGGGGGATACGCTGTGGACCAGCGGGATTGCGGCGTATGAGGCGCTCTCCGCGCCGTTCCGGACGCTGCTGAGCGGGCTGCGGGCGGAGCACGACTTCAAAAAATCGTTCCAGGAGTACAAGTACCGCAAAACGGAAGAGGAGCATCAGCGCTGGCAGGAGGCGGTTGCGAAACATCCTCCATTGCTGCACCCGGTCGTGCGGACCCATCCGGTCACCGGCAAGCAGGCGCTGTTCGTGAACGAAGGGTTCACGACGCGCATTGTGGATGTGACGGAGAAAGAGAGCGAGGCGCTGTTAAGCTTCCTCTTCGCGCATATCACCAAGCCCGAGTTTCAGGTGCGCTGGCGCTGGCAGGAGAATGACCTGGCGATCTGGGATAACCGCGTGACGCAGCACTACGCCAATGCGGACTATCTTCCGCAGCGCCGGATTATGCAGCGGGCGACGATCCTGGGGGATAAGCCGTTCTACCGTGCGCCTTGATCCCCTCACCCTAACCCTCTCCCCAAAGGGGCGAGGGGACTGCCCGGTGCGGTTTTCACCCTCTCCCTTTTAGGGAGAGGGCTGGGGTGAGGGTATTAAATGCGCCTCTATATACCGTTGATACCGGTTCGCCTTCAGGTAACACAAATCCACCAGCACCAGTCCGTCGACGCAGTCGTTAAATGCCGGGTCGCTGCCAAAATCAATAAACTGCACGCCGCCGGGTTCACACAGCTCGGAATACTGCTTGTAGAGCGGCGGAATGCCGCAGCCCAGATTGCCGAGCAGGGATTTCAGCTTTGTCAGGTCGTCCACGTAATCCATGCCGCCAAACTGCGCGAGCACGTCCGGCAGCGATGCGGGATACGGCTGACGTGACGCGGCCAGCGGATGCGTTGCCGGGAACCACAGGCGGTAAAAGGCCACCAGCAGATCCCGCGCGGCAGGCGGTAAGCCGCCGGAAATGGAGACCGGGCCAAACAGGTAGCGGTAGTTCGGATAACGCGCCAGGTAGGCCCCAATGCCGGACCATAAATAGTCCAGGCCACGGCGTCCCCAGTAGCGCGGCTGAATAAAGCTGCGTCCCAGCTCAATACCGTGCTCCAGCACGTCCTGCATTTTGTCGTCGTAGTGGAACAGGCTATAGCTGTACAACCCTTCCAGACCGCGACGTTCAACCTGTCTGGCGGTCGGCATAAAGCGGTACGCGCCGACGATCTCCAGATCCTCATCATCCCACAGGATCAGGTGCAGATAATCATCATCGTAGCAGTCGGTGTCCCGGCGTTTGCCGCTCCCTTCCTCGACCGCGCGAAAGGCAATCTCGCGCAGGCGGCCCAGCTCGCGCAACAGCGGGGCGTCTTCCTGACCGTTGCGCTGCCAAAGATAGATGGTTTTACCGTCGCTGGTATTGCCCAGACATTCGGCCTGCGCCAGCGCGCGTTTCAGGGTGGCCCGGTCTTCCGGACGGGCAATGGCGCACTGGGTTTTAAAGACGCCAGGCAATCCCTTGCCAAGACGCATCACGTGCTGACGGCACTGTTCGGCCATCTCACGCGACGAAAGGGTGGCGCTGTGCCAGTGATGCCAGGCAATCTGCTGGCCGATTTTAATCGGCAGCTGGCTGTGGCGGCGGCGGAACATCTGCTGCATCAGCAACAGCATCGACAGCGTCGGGGAGACCAGCGTGCTGGCATAGAAGAGCAGGCTGTTATGCGCCTGAATATGCACCGGCAGCAGCGGGGCGCGCAGTTTGCTGGCGAGTTTGATAAAGCCAGAGTGCCATTTTTTATCGCGAATGCCCTTGCGCGTGGGGCGGGAAACTTCTCCGGCCGGGAAGAAGATCAGCACGCCTGCGTTTTGCAGATGCTGTTCCATCTGCACCAGGGACGATTTCGCCGTCCTGCCGCCCATATTGTCCACCGGAATAAACAGCGAGCTGAGGGGCTCAAGGTGGGTCAGCATCCGGTTGGTCACGACTTTAACGTCGCGTCGCACGCGGGAGACGGCGTACATCAGCGCCAGGCCGTCCAGCGTACCCGTCGGGTGGTTGGCAATAATGACCAGCGGGCCATGTTCGGGGATTTGTTCAAGATCGCGGGCGGAAACGGTGCAGAGAATATCAAGGTGTTCCAGAACTTGCTCCACCATATCCAGTCCTTTCAGGTGGCGGTGTGCTGCGGCAAATTGCTGAAATTCGTCTTCGTAAAACAGTCTTTTTAACAGACTTTTTTGCCAGGGTGCAGGCCTCGCCTGAGGCCAAAGATCGTCGAGAACGCTATCGAGGCTAAACATGGTTACTCCTCCTGCCGTCTTGCGAAGACAGTAGAAGGCGCAGATGTCGGTTGTATTGCAGTTTGGTGAAGATTAGAGCAGGCCGGGTAAGGTGAAGCCGCTACCCGGCGCTAGAGCGGATTAACGCAGGATTTTCTTCTCGGCCAGATCCAGCGCGAAGTAGCTGAAGATCAGATCCGCGCCTGCGCGTTTGATGGCGCCGAGGCTTTCGAGGACCACTTTCTCTTCGTCAATCGCACCGGCCAGCGCGGCGAATTTGATCATCGCGTACTCGCCGCTGACCTGGTAAGCGCCCAATGGCAGCTCGGTGCGCTCGCGGATGTCGCGCAGGATATCGAGATACGCGCCCGCTGGTTTCACCATCAGGCAGTCTGCGCCCTGGGCTTCGTCGAGCAGGGATTCGCGAATCGCTTCCCGACGGTTCAGCGGGTTCATCTGATAGGTTTTACGATCGCCCTTCAGCGCCGTACCGGCCGCTTCGCGGAACGGGCCGTAGAATGAGGAGGCAAATTTGGTGGAGTAAGACATGATTGCGGTGTCGGTAAAGCCCGCCGCGTCCAGCGCCTGACGGATCGCCTGAACCTGTCCGTCCATTGCGGCAGAGGGCGCGATGAAGTCCGCACCCGCAGCGGCAGCCACGACCGCCTGTTTGCCGAGGTTCAGCAGGGTGGCATCGTTATCGACACCGTGATCGCACAGCACGCCGCAGTGGCCGTGAGAGGTATATTCGCAGAAGCAGGTGTCTGACATTACCACCATTTCCGGCACGGTCTCTTTGCAGATGCGCGACATGCGGGCAACGAGGCCATCTTCTTTCCACGCGTCGCTGCCGGTGGCATCGGTATGGTGAGAGATGCCGAAGGTCATCACCGAGCGGATCCCCGCGTTGGCGATGCGTTCAATCTCACGCGCCAGATATTTCTCCGGAATGCGCATTACGCCCGGCATGGCTTCGATGGCTTTGTAGTCATCGATCTCTTCTTCGACAAAAATCGGCAACACCAGATCGTTTAAGGTCAGGGTTGTCTCTTCAAACATAGCGCGCAGTGCAGGTGACTTGCGCAGGCGGCGGGGACGTGCAATTAAATCGGTCATGGTATGCCTGATGTTTGTGGAACAAAGAAGGCTAGTGTACCTCAAAGTGAAGACAGGTGTTTTGGTAAAAGTGGGCATTTTATTTTTGTAAAATGTGATGGGTCTGACTTTCTGGCATCAATATATAATGCAGGGCAGTATAACGCCGAAATGGAGATGAGTTATTCATATTGTTTTTATATTAAATAGAAAACATCATTGAAAATGATTCATTATATATTTTTATATGTGTCTTATTGTTGTGTCTGTATTTTAATGCTTTGTTTTTATAATATTTATCTGTAGTGACAGATGCTTTCTCGGTTTTGATGTGTTATTAGTCTGGATACGGACTTAATGGAAACATTCATTGAACCTTTTCGAAATGAAAATGCATAATTCCCTCCGCAATTAAACATTGCAAAATCATTGATGGACAAACTTGCTTACGTCCCTGAGGAGGGATGACCCAATGCAAACATGGAAAAAGAAACTCGTTGTATCTCAACTTGCATTAGCCTGCACCCTGGCTATCGCTTCTCAGGCAAATGCGAAGGATATTTCCGGTACGACATATAATACATTCGGATACGATAATACCGCTTCCACTCCCTGGTATTATGGCTATGCCGACTGGGATTACTCAGGCGCTACCCATGACGGTGATGTTTATCCGGTGATTAATAAAAGCACCGTGAATGGTGTTATTTCAACATACTATCTGGATGATGGCATCAATGGTCGGGCGAATGCGTTAAGCATTTCCAACAGTACCATTAATGGCATGATTACCTCTAAGTGTATGACCCCCTCGTGTGCTGACGGCGTGGATACCGATGGCACCAACCATTCTCAATACGATCGTTTTAGCCTGACCGTAGATAATTCCACCATTAACGATACCTATGAGCATTATGCGTATGATGTCGTGAATGGGGAAAATACGGAAAGACACTATCTGGATACGTATAATCTGGGTAATGCGATCACCCTGGATGTGGAGTCCGATATTGTTATCCAGAACAATTCCCACATTGCCGGTATTACCCTGACGCAGGGTTATCAGGAGCCGGATAATACCCCTTACGACGGTGTGGAAGGCGTAGCCAACAGCAGCAAAGTATTTACCGACACGCTGGTGGTGAAAGACTCCGTTCTGACCTCAGGCGCGTACCGCGATCTGGGGACCAGCGGGTTCTACGGTCAAACCGCGAAGCCGAGCGACTACGGTGAAACGAATGCCACGGCAGCAGATGATGCGGCGCTGATCGTTGCCGCTAGCGCGTCTGATAACGCGATGCAGACCACTGCCACGTTCGATCATTCCACCGTTACTGGCGATATTCTGTTCTCCAGCACCTTCGACAACAACTTCTATCCGAACGGCGATCCGGCAACGGATACGACTGCAGACGGTGTCTATAACCCAACCACCAACGGCTGGGATGGCACCGATAAGCTGGATGTCACCCTGACCAACGGCAGCAAATGGGTCGGTGCAGCACAGTCCAGCGTCGAGGCTATCGGCCCAGCGCAGATGTATGGCCTGGGCTACAGCAACGTAGACTGGAGTAGCTTATCCCCTAACAGCATTTGGCCGGATTCCATTTATGACAGCAACGGACACGTTGCGGGTGAAGCTGTGTATCAGAGCGGGCTGTTTAACATCGCGCTGGATAACGGCTCTGAGTGGGATACCCGCAAGCTTTCTAATATCGACACGCTGACGGTAAACAACCAGTCTCAGGTTAACGTTGAAGACTCTGGTCTGCTGGCGGACTCCATCACCCTGACCAATGCTTCATCTATGAATATTGGAGACAGCGGTGCTGTGGCGACCGACCATCTGAATCTGGACAGCTATAGCCGTGCGGCACTGACGGAAGAAACGGCCCAACTGTATGCCAACACCATCACCGTGGATAACGGTGCTGAGCTGGCGCTGGGGCTGGGTCAGGTTGATACGCATAATATGGAACTGACCGATGGCGGGGTGCTGAACGTTGCCAGTCGTGATTACGTCCTGAACAGCGATCTGAACAACGCACGCTATATCACTAACGATAAATACAATGCCGATTACGACTATGGTGTTGTGGCGATTAACTCAGATGGCCATCTGTCAGTGAACGGTGATGTTGCAGGTAACTACCAGGTGCGCATCGACGATGCGACCGGTGCCGGTTCCGTTGCCGATTACAAAAACAAAGAGATTATTCGCGTCTATGACAATAACGCGGATACCACAGCCAGCTTTACTGCCGCAAACAAAGCCGATTTAGGTGCTTACACCTATCAGGCGCAGCAGCAGGGTGACGCCGTTGTCCTTCAGCAGAAAGAGCTGACCGACTCTGCCAACATGGCGCTGAGCATCCCATCTGCCAATACCAATATCTGGAATCTGCAGCAGGATACCGTCGGCACGCGTCTGACCAACAGCCGTCACGGCCTGGCGGATAACGGCGGGGCGTGGGTGAGCTACTTCGGTGGCAACTTCGACGGTGACAATGGCGTTATCAGCTACGATCAGGACGTGAGCGGTATTATGGTGGGTCTGGACACCCAGATTGACGGTAATAATGCGAAGTGGATCGTCGGTGGTGCGGCAGGTTTCGCGAAGGGTGATATCAGCGATCGTACCGGTCAGGTCGATCAGGATAGCCAGACAGCGATGATCTATGCGTCAGCGAAGTTCATGAACGATCTGTTCCTCGACAGCTCCCTGAGCTACACGCGCTTCAACAGCGATCTCTCTGCCAACATGAGCAACGGTAAGTACGTTGACGGCAATACCACGAATGATGCTGTTGGTTTTGGGCTGAAGCTGGGCTATGACTGGAAACCAAACCTCTCTGGCTACGTTACGCCATATGCAGCCGTCTCTGGCCTGTTCCAGTCTGGTGATGATTATCGTCTGAGCAATGACATGCGCGTAGATGGACAATCATACGATAGCCTGCGTTATGAACTCGGCGTTGATACGGGTTACACCTTCAACTACGGCGGCGAACAGGCTCTGACGCCTTACTTCAAACTGGCCTACGTCTATGACGATGCCGATAACAATGCCGATATTAACGGTGACAGCATTGATAACGGCGTGAAAGGCTCCGCTGTGCGGGTAGGGCTGGGCACCCAGTTTAGCTTCACGAAGAACTTCAGTGCGTACACCGATGCCACTTATCTGGGCGGCGGCGACGTTGATCAGAACTGGGGCGCAAATCTGGGCGTGAAATATACCTGGTAATGAATAAAAGCGGGGGAGTGGTTATCTCCCCCGCTTTTTATAGAAGCAATAAAAATAATATTGGACCGACAAATACGGATGACTTGAGGTCTGCATGAACGTTAATGCGAAACCGCTTTCTGAATTACGCCGGCTCGAACAGTATTTAACAGCGGCCAGTACCCCTTTTACATGTGCGCCCCAGCAATTAATTACGTCAGGCGAATGGAATGAGCCTTGTACGATCGTATTACAAACCGGCGTTATTGAGGTTTATCGAACTTCTGATGAATTGCTGGTGGGGATTGCGACTGCCCCTTTTATATTCGGGCTGTCTACGGTGGTGATTAATCACTCTCACGAATACAGGGTGATTGCTAAAACGGCCTGTACCGGTTTTTATTTGCCCACGGAAACCACCCGTCAACTCATCCAGCAGTATTCACTCTGGAAAGAGGCCTTCTGCTGGTTATCCTGGATAACTTACATTCTCGAGAAACGCGATAAGCAGCTGGTGGGAAATAATTCCTATCACCAGATCCGCTCGATGCTGCTGAATATGGCGGAATGGGATGAAACGCTGCGTTCAAAAATCGGTGTGATGAATCATATTCAACAGAGCACACGAATTTCACGTTCCGTTGTTGCCGAGGTGCTTGCCGCCCTGAGGCAGGGAAACTATATCAACATGAGCCGGGGCAAGCTGGTCAGCATCAACCGCTTGCCCACGGAATATTAGATTAGTTAGACGCGGTGAGAACCTGGGCTTTATTGGCGCTCAGTTCAGCCACTAAGTTATTAATCCCGTCACTCATATTGACGAAACGCGTATGCGGGGAGCGGGTGACCACCACAAATGCGCCCACGTTTGACTGCGGGATCATGGCCATATAGGTGATGAATCCGCCGCCGCCGCCGGTTTTCTGAATAATACCCGGACGGCCATTTTTCGGAGCCATATAGACCCAGCCCATACCGAGCGCGTCGGCTTTACCCGGCACGTCCATCCCGATGACGCGCTGCAGCTGAGTGCGCTGATAAATCAGGGTCTGCATGCGATCGGCCTGGCTGCTGCGTGCGTAGAAATCTGAGGAAAGGAACTGCTGCATCCAGCGCATCATGTCGCCAGGCGTGGAATAGACCCCGCCGCTGCCCACGGCCGCGAGCGTATTATTACAGGGGCTAGCGCCTTTCTCCGCCACCATCAGGCGACGACACTGATCCGGAGATGGGGTAAAGGTGGTGTCTTTCATACCCAGCGGACGGGTTATCTGCTCTTCAAAAAGCTGCGTGTAGGGTTTGCCAGCCGCCGTTGAAAGGGCGTCCGCCAGCAGGTCAAAGGCCAGGTTTGAATAAGAGGCCTGCGAACCCGGCGCCGCCTTCAGCGTGGCGGTACTCAGGTAGCTCCAGCGCTGGTCGCGCGTTGGCCAGACAAATACGTCACGGTGCGCCGCCCCGCCTGGCTGCTCACGCGGCAGGGCGCTGGTGTGGGTGGCAAGGTTCACAAGCCGAATCGGCGTACCCTGATAGGTTGGAACCCGGGCGCCTGGAGGCGCGTATTTGCTGAGCGGGTCGTCGAGTTTTACCACGCCCTGATCGAGCAGTTTCACCAGCATTTCGCTGGTCATCAGCTTGGTTAAGGACGCGATGCGAATAACGGAATCCAGCTGCGGGTGAACGTTATTTCCTGGGCGCGTCTCGCCAAAGCTGCGGAACACACGCTGGTTGCCGTCGATGACGACCATCGCCATCCCGGTCGCACCGCTGCCGTAATAGATAAGGTTCGCGTAGCGGTCGGCAATATCTGAAGCTAAAACGGGCGCCGTCAGCGGTTGGGCTGCCTGGGCGGTAGAAAAGCTCACCGCACACAGCGCGGCAAAAGAGAGCAGACAACGTTTCAACGAAAAGCATCCATGAAGTGAATGAAGAAAGTAATGGGTATTTATACTACTAATCGGTACCGCGCAATGCCCCGAATTGCATAACGATAGCGAGAAAAACGTAACCATGGGTAAATATGAACAATTTACTTACGAGCCATCTCCCATTTTGTGACATCGGGCTTATGATAGGCACCAGTGTCACTCAATCTTACGGAGAACGGTATGTCTGAGAAGCGTGTGGTTATGGTTGTCGATATGCAGAACGGGGTATTTGAAACCCCTCGTCATCAGCGCGAAAAATGTGTCTCTCTGATCAACCAGCTTACGCAGGCAGCCGACAAGGTCATTTTTATTCAGCATACCGAGGCAGGGGGCCTGGAAGAGGGAAGTGAAGGGTTTGCGCTACTGCCTGAACTCCATCAGCCAGCTGACGCGCTATATGTGACCAAAACCGCCTGTGATGCCTTCTATAACACCGTGCTTGAGGCGCTGCTGCGTGAGCAGGGCATTCGCGAGTTTGTCATCTGCGGCTGCGCCACCGATTACTGCGTCGATGCGACGATCAAGAACGGCGTCAGCCGGGGTTATCACATCACCGTGGCGGAAGATGCCCATACTACCGCCAATCGCCCGGCGGCAGATGCGCGGATCCTGATTAACCACCACAACGACGTCTGGCGTAACTTCATCGCGCCGGCGAATCCTCTCGCGGTGAAACGCACCGAAACAATTCTCGAAAACTGGAAAGCGAACTAATAATCAACCCTCGGGTCTGACCTTTTTGCCTGAGTCGGGAGGCTGGCCTGGGCAGGTTTTTCGTGTGGTAACGTGTTGTGCACAGCAACAGCCATAACAACAAGAAGGAAGCATTATGTTTAAGTCTTTTTTCCCAAAGCCGGGGCCTTTTTTCCTGTCGGCATTTATTTGGGCACTCATCGCTGTCATTTTCTGGCAGGCGGGCGGCGGCGCATGGCTGACGCGCATCACGGGAGCAACGGGCGAGGTGCCGATTAGCGCGGCGCGCTTCTGGTCGCTCAGCTATCTGCTGTTTTACGCCTACTACACGGTGTGCGTAGGGCTGTTTGCCCTGTTCTGGTTTATGTATTCTCCGCACCGCTGGCAGTACTGGTCTATCCTCGGCACATCGCTAATTATCTTTGTAACCTGGTTCCTCGTGGAGGTGGGCGTGGCGGTTAACGCCTGGTATGCGCCGTTCTACGATCTGATCCAGACCGCGCTGAGCTCGCCGCATAAGGTGACCATCAACCAGTTCTATCATGAAGTCGGCGTCTTCCTCGGTATCGCCCTTATTGCGGTGATTATCGGCGTGATGAACAACTTCTTCGTCAGCCACTACGTTTTCCGCTGGCGTACCGCGATGAACGAACATTATATGGCGCACTGGCAGCACCTGCGCCATATCGAAGGAGCCGCACAGCGTGTGCAGGAAGACACCATGCGTTTTGCCTCCACCCTTGAAGACATGGGCGTCAGCTTTATCAACGCCATCATGACGCTAATCGCCTTCCTGCCTGTGCTGGTGACGCTCTCGGCGCACGTGCCGGATCTGCCGATTGTCGGCCATATTCCTTATGGTCTGGTGATTGCCGCGATCGTCTGGTCGCTGATGGGCACGGGCCTGCTGGCGGTGGTCGGGATCAAACTGCCGGGACTGGAGTTTAAAAATCAACGCGTGGAAGCCGCTTACCGTAAAGAGCTGGTTTACGGTGAAGACGATGCCAACCGCGCCTCGCCGCCAACCGTCCGCGAGCTGTTTGGCGCCGTGCGTCGTAACTACTTCCGACTCTACTTCCACTATATGTATTTCAACATTGCCCGTATTTTGTATCTGCAGGTGGATAACGTTTTCGGTTTGTTCCTGCTGTTCCCGTCGATTGTTGCGGGTACGATTACGCTCGGTCTGATGACGCAGATCACCAACGTTTTCGGTCAGGTTCGCGGGTCGTTCCAGTACCTGATCAGCTCCTGGACCACCCTGGTAGAACTGATGTCCATCTACAAACGTCTGCGCAGTTTTGAACGTGAGCTGGACGATCGTGACCTGCAGGAAGTCACTAACACATTTAGCTAATACAGGAAGTTGCTATGTCTTTTGTCGTACCGCGCGCGTTACCGTTGTCCTTGCTGGCCGCTCTTGTGCTGGCAGGCTGTGCCGAAAAAGGGGCCGCTCCGCTCAAAAAGGGGGAGAAGCCCGTCGATGTGGCGAGCGTTGTGCGGCAGAAAATGTCCGCCAGCGTGAAGGATCGCAACGCGTGGGCAGATGCGCTGGCAAAAACCTTTGAAAGCCAAAAGATTGCACCGACCGAGGAGAATATCTGCTCGGTGCTGGCGGTGGCGCAGCAGGAGTCGATGTACCAGTCAGACCCGGTGGTGCCGGGCCTGAACAAAATTGCCTGGAAAGAGATCGACCGCCGCGCGGAGTCCATGCATATCCCGGTTTTCCTCGTGCATACCGCGCTTAAAATCACCTCGCCGAACGGCAAAAGCTACAGCGAACGGCTGGACGCGGTGAAAACCGAAAAACAGCTCAGCGCCATCTTTGATGATTTCATCAGTATGGTCCCGATGGGGCAGAAGCTGTTTGGCTCGCTGAACCCGGTACATACCGGTGGCCCGATGCAGGTGAGCATTGCGTTCGCGGAGAAGCATACCGACGGCTACCCGTGGAAAATCGACGGTACGGTACGTCAGGAGGTCTTCTCCCTGCGCGGTGGGCTGTGGTTTGGCACGTATCATCTGCTGAACTATCCGGCGAACTACAATGAGCCGCTGTACCGCTTTGCCGACTTTAACGCGGGCTGGTACGCCAGCCGTAACGCGGCATTCCAGAGTGCGGTCAGCCGCGCAAGCGGCGTTAAGCTGGCGCTGGACGGCGATCTCATCGCTTACGGCAGCAGCGAGGCGGGAAGCACCGAGCTGGCAGTACGGAAATTATCGACCACGCTTGGCTTGAGCAACAGCGACATTCGCCGTCAGCTTGAGAAAGGCGATAGCCTGGCATTTGAGAAAACGGATCTGTACAACAAGGTGTTTGCGCTTGCAGAGAAGAAGAGTGGGAAAGCGTTACCGAGGGCTATCCTGCCGGGGATCCAGCTGGAAAGCCCGAAGATCACGCGTAACCTGACCACCGCATGGTTCGCAAAACGCGTGGACGATCGTCGGGCGCGCTGTATGGGGCTTTAACGGCGACGGCGAAAGCGCAAAACTAACGCTACAACGCCCAGAATCATACATCCCGCGAGGAAGGGGATCAGGCCGAACAGGGTGCTGACGCCAAAGCCAATCTCAACTCTCGGGCGTCCGTTATCCTGCACCTGCATCAGGTGTTCATAAACGCCCGGCGCATGGACCAGCATATTGAGCAGCTGGGAACCGGCCCAGAAGCAGAACAGGACAAACAGGGCATAAGCGATATTACCCGCCGTGGAGGTTTTTGGTTTGCCGCCAAAAATCGGTTTCGACAATGTAAAGTCAGCCATGTTGACCTCCCGTGGTATCACTCTGTTTTAATACGCGTCTTACGGGGTGAGTTTGACAGGTCATCGCATTTGTCAATATCAGAATCGTGGTAATTTACGCGCCGGAATCCTCCTGGATTGTCGATTTCTGCAGCACATCACAATTTCATCACTTAAGTGAAATTGCGTCGCGTTTCAGAATTTCCGTATCTGCCACAGACCTGGCCGTAAAACTGTGAGAGGATGTCTTTTTTTCCTGCCGGAGTTGTTATGAAGCTCACGTCCAAACTACGCCGTGACTGGCACTATTACGCCTTTGCTATCGGGCTGATCTTTATTCTTAATGGTGTCGTGGGCCTGTTGGGGTTTGAAGCAAAAGGATGGCAAACCTATGCCGTCGGGCTGGTGACCTGGGTGATAAGTTTCTGGCTGGCGGGGTTGATTATCCGCCGTCGTCCTGAAGAGACGACAGCGGATGAGGCGAAGAGCGCCGATTAACCGTTTACGGAACTTTTAAGCGCGCTGTCGGCGGCGTGACGCTCCAGCGCCAGTTCGATCAGGCGGGTGATCAGTTCCGGGTAGCTCAGGCCGCTGGCCTGCCACAGTTTCGGATACATGCTGATGTTTGTGAACCCCGGCAGCGTGTTGATTTCATTGATCACCACTTCGTTTTCCGGCGTCAGGAACACATCCACGCGCGCCATGCCGCAGCAGCCGAGCGTCTGATAAGCGCGAATGGCGATCGCCCGGATCTTATCGTTAATCGCCGGATCGATATCCGCAGGAACGACAACCTGCGCGCCTTTGTCATCAATGTATTTGGTGTCGTACGAGTAGAAGTCGCTGTTTAAGACCACTTCGCCGCAGGTGCTCGCCTGTGGAAAATCATTGCCCAGCACGGCGCACTCAATTTCACGGCCTTTAATACCCTGCTCAACCACCACTTTATGGTCGAACTCAAACGCCAGACGGACAGCCTGCGTGAACTCTGCTTCGCTGGTGACTTTGCTGACGCCCACGGAGGAGCCCTGGTTTGCCGGCTTCACAAACAGCGGCAGACCCAGTTCTCCGCTAATTTGCGCGAAGCTGTGCTTGTCGCGGTTGGCGCGGGTGAGGGTCACGAATGGCGCAATATTCAGCCCGGCATCGCGCAGCAGGCGTTTGGTGACGTCTTTGTCCATGCACGCGGCAGAGCCGAGGACGTCCGAGCCGACGAACGGCAGGTTGGCCATGCGCAGCATGCCCTGCAGGGAACCATCTTCGCCCAGGGTGCCGTGAACGATAGGGAAGACAACGTCGATCTGGGCGAGAGCCTGTGCGTTGCCGGCGTCGATGAGCTGTCCCTTCACGACGCCGGGTACGGTGGCGACGCTCACTTCCGAAGGATTAAGGGCGATATGCGCCGGATCGTGAGCATTCAGCAGATACTGGCTGGCATCGTTAACGTGCCATTGGCCCTGTTTATCAATGCCCAGCAGCACGACGTCGAAACGGCTTTTATCGATCGCATCGACGATATTTTTGGCCGATTGCAATGACACTTCGTGCTCCGCTGATTTTCCCCCAAAGACAATACCTACGCGCTGCTTAGCCATCTCACTCTCTTCCAGTCTGACGAAAAGCCAATAACATACCACGATGCCCGGCGGGTTTCGCGGCCTTCTGCCATAATGTTTTGGGGAATGTTGAGGGGGGAGAGTGAAAGGAAAAACGCTGCTGACCATTTTCATCATTGTGGCCGTTGCAACGGTGGGTTACCGCTGGTTGCCGCCTTACTACAACCCTTTCATACCGCTGACGCTTGACGACCCGCCGGGCCGAATCGCCCAGTATAAGCTCCGGCGCTTAACTCCCGAGGCGTGCGCGAGCCTGCTTTCGCAGGCTAACCAAAGAGATCTCATCCGCACCCAGCCGGTGGCCGACAGCGGCGGCGCGTGTCCGCTTAACAACGTCGTGCGCGTGCGTGACTTCGGCCCGGTCAGCCTGAACAGCAGTTTCCTTGCCAGCTGTTCGCTGGCGCTCAGCTCTGCGCTGTTTATCAGCCAGCAGGCCCGGCCGCTGACAAAACGCTATACGGGCAACGACCTGGCGCGCATCGATCATCTCGGCAGCTTTGCCTGCCGCAACATTTACCACCGCCCTGACGCGCGACGCAGTGAGCATGCCACGGCGGAGGCGCTGGATATCGCCGCCTTTCGGCTGGCGAACGGGGAACGCGTCACGGTGCTGAACGGCTGGAAGGCGGCAACAACGCAGCCATGGCTGAAGGCCATGCTGGCGGCAAGCTGCGGCTACTACGGAAACGGCCTGGGGCCGGAGTATAACGCGGCGCATGCCAACCATTTTCATCTGGGAATGCGCGGTTTCGGACTCTGCCGGTGAAGCATAATATTCCGCCAGAAAATGGATGAATTGTGACTTATTTCACAAATATGATGACTGGGAAGATAAAACACCAAAGTCAGTCTGGCCGCATCTCTGGTGCGACGTCAAAACGCGTAACTTGCTAATCTGTAGGCGAATTCGCCTAAAAATGAAGACTATTTCTTTATGGAATCCTGGAAAGTTAATCTCATCTCGGTCTGGTTCGGCTGCTTCTTTACCGGGCTGGCCATTAGCCAGATCCTGCCGTTCCTGCCGCTGTACGTCTCGCAGCTGGGGGTGACCTCGCATGAAGCGCTCTCCATGTGGTCCGGCCTGACGTTCAGCGTCACGTTTCTGGTCTCCGCCATTGTGTCACCGATGTGGGGCAGCCTGGCGGATCGGAAAGGCCGAAAACTGATGCTGCTGCGCGCCTCGCTCGGGATGGCGATTGCCATTCTGCTCCAGGCCTTCGCCACCAACGTCTGGCAGCTGTTTTTCCTGCGTGCGGTGATGGGGCTGACGTCCGGGTACATTCCAAACGCCATGGCGCTGGTCGCCTCTCAGGTGCCGCGCGAGCGTAGCGGCTGGGCGCTGAGTACGCTCTCCACGGCACAGATCAGCGGCGTCATCGGCGGTCCGCTGCTGGGCGGTTTTCTGGCGGACCACGTCGGGCTGCGCGCGGTATTTATCATCACCGCGATCCTGCTGGTGGTCAGTTTTCTGGTCACGCTCTTTCTTATCAAAGAGGGGGGCCGCCCGGTTATCAGTAAATCTGAACGCCTGAGCGGCAAGGCCGTCTTCGCCTCGCTGCCCTATCCTGGACTGATGATCAGCCTGTTTGTGACCACTATGGTTATCCAGCTCTGTAACGGTTCGGTCGGTCCGATTCTGGCGTTGTTTATCAAGTCGATGGAGCCGGAAAGTACAAATATCGCTTTTCTGAGCGGCATGATCGCCGCCGTGCCGGGCGTATCCGCTCTGATTTCCGCGCCGCGTCTGGGAAAACTGGGTGACAGGATCGGCACGGCGCGTATCCTGATGGCGACGCTGATCTTTGCGGTTGTGCTCTTCTTCGCGATGTCGTTTGTCACCTCTCCGCTTCAGCTTGGCGTATTGCGATTCCTGCTCGGGTTTGCTGATGGTGCAATGTTGCCTGCGGTACAGACCCTGCTGGTTAAATATTCCAGCGATCAGGTGACGGGGCGTATTTTTGGATATAACCAGTCATTTATGTATCTGGGGAATGTTGCCGGTCCGCTTATTGGCGCATCCGTTTCCGCGATGGCCGGTTTTCGTTGGGTATTTGCCGCCACGGCGATTGTCGTTTTAATCAATATTATCCAGCTGGCTATTGCGCTGCGTCGCCGCAGACAAATGGCGGAAGCGAAATCGTCGAGATAATCGTTTCGTTGATGTATTATATATTCTTATGGTAGCCGCATTTTTATATAACAAAATGCGGCGCTTCTTTATAGAAAAACGTTTCGCTCACCGCGGCGGTCCTTTATTTTCATTCCTGCATCACTTTTGCATACCATAATAAATTTCTTCTCTTTGCATTATGGATTCAGAATGCTAACTTCAGACAAAACTGAAAAAGGAACTGGCACGATGAAAAATCTCATTGCTGAATTGCTGGTCAAGCTGGCACAAAAGGAAGAGGAGTCAAAAGAGCTGGTAGCCCAGGTCGAAGCGCTGGAAATTGTGGTCACCGCGCTGCTGCGACAAATGGCGAAAACCGATCAACAGGCGTTGATTGAGAGCGTGGAAGGCGCGCTGGACAGCGTCAGGCCTGAATCGCAGGTTCCGGTTGAGGATGCCGAGATGCTCCACCAGTACGTAAAGAAGCTGTTAAGGCATCCGCGCAGCTAAACCGTCACAGGACGTAACGACGTGTCATAGAATTGTCATGCAGGATGCCTATAGTCGCTCTGTTTTTATTTTTTATGTATTTGTACATGGAGAAAATAAATTGAAACAGAGCGCACTTTTCATCGCATTACTTCCCCTGTTAATTACCCCTGCCGTTTATGCCGATACTGCCCAAACCAGCGTGCTGGATAATCGCGCGGCAAAAGGGGATATCACCCAGCCTGGCGGCGCACGCCGTTTATCAGAAGATCAAACTGCCGCTATTCGCGCTTCGCTGAATGATAAGCCAGCGAAAAATATTATTCTGCTGATTGGCGATGGAATGGGGGATTCCGAAATCACGGCGGCGCGAAATTATGCCGAGGGTGCGGGCGGCTTTTTTAAAGGCATCGACGCATTACCGCTGACCGGACAATATACCCATTACGCGCTGGATAAAAAAAACGGTAAACCGGATTACGTCACGGACTCCGCGGCCTCTGCTACGGCGTGGTCCACCGGCGTGAAAACCTATAATGGCGCGCTGGGTGTGGATATTCACGAAAAAGATCATCAAACCCTTCTTGAGATGGCAAAAGCGGCGGGCCTGGCGACCGGCAACGTCTCCACCGCTGAACTTCAGGATGCAACGCCCGCGGCGCTGGTGGCGCACGTGACCTCGCGTAAATGCTACGGTCCGTCAGTGACCAGCGAAAAATGCCCGACGAACGCGCTGGAAAAAGGCGGCAAAGGCTCGATTACGGAACAGCTGCTGAACGCGCGTCCTGACGTGACCCTCGGCGGCGGCGCGAAAACCTTCGCAGAAACCGCAACGGCGGGTGAGTGGCAGGGCAAAACGCTGCGCGAGCAGGCGCAGGCCCGCGGCTATCAGCTGGTGAGTGATGCAAATTCGCTGGCAGCCATCACCGAGGCGAACCAGGACAAGCCGCTGCTGGGGCTATTTTCTGACGGCAACATGCCCGTGCGCTGGGAAGGACCAAAAGCCTCTTATCACGGCAATATCGATAAACCTGCCGTAACCTGTACGCCTAACCCGAAACGCACTGACAGCGTACCGACGCTGGCGGCGATGACCGATAAAGCCATCTCTCTGCTGAGCAAGAGCGAAAAAGGGTTCTTCCTGCAGGTTGAGGGCGCGTCGATCGATAAGCAGGATCATGCGGCGAATCCGTGCGGCCAGATTGGCGAAACCGTCGATCTGGACGAAGCGGTGCAGAAGGCGCTTGAGTTCGCGAAAAAAGACGGCAACACCCTGGTGATCGTCACCGCGGACCATGCCCATGCCAGCCAGATCATCCCGCCAGATACCAAAGCCCCGGGCCTGACGCAGGCGCTGAATACCAAAGATGGCGCCGTTATGGTGTTGAGCTACGGCAACTCTGAGGAAGAGTCCATGGAGCACACGGGCACCCAGCTGCGCATTGCGGCCTACGGTCCGCACGCGGCAAATGTGGTAGGCCTGACCGATCAAACGGATCTGTTCTACACCATGAAGGCGGCGCTGGGTCTTAAATGATAAAATCCCGGCGGAAATCACATCTGTCGGCTGGTTTTTTTCCTGTCACGAACCAGACTTACAGGGAATGTTCACAAAAGGATGGTGCAATGAAAACAACATTACTGGTTACTCTGCTCTCCGGCCTGTTCCTGGTCGCATCGGCGAACGCGGAAGAGAAGACGCTAACGCCGCAACAACAGCGTATGACCACCTGTAATCAACAGGCGACGTCGCAGAGTCTGAAGGGAGATGCCCGCAAGACCTACATGAGCGACTGCCTTAAAAATGGCGCCGCGAAACCGGCTGAAAAAAGCCTGACGCCGCAGCAGCAAAAAATGCGCGAGTGTAATGCGAAAGCGACCGAGCAGTCCCTGAAGGGGGACGACCGCAGCAAGTTCATGAGTGCGTGCCTGAAGAAAAAAGTGTAGTCCAAACGGGTGAGCGGCTCCGGCGGCTCACCCGAAATTTCATACTTTCCCCGCAGACCCCCTCTCTATAATTTGGGAAAATGTTTCAGAATATTCCCAAAAATGATGAATGATGAAACGTATTACAACAAAAAGCGCATTCGGGAAGAGTGGAATTTAACCCTTTCTCAGGATGACCCTCACCGCGCCGGCATTCAGTTTGCCCGGCGAGTTCGGCTGGCGCGCGCCGTCGGGCTGGCGGCGATGTTTTTCCCCGTTGCGGGGATGCTGGTCACCCATTTTTTACCCGGTGGCTGGTGGCTTTTACTGGTGGGGTGGTCGTTCGTCTGGCCCCATTTTGCCTGGCAGCTGTCCTGCCGTGCCGCTTCACCTCATCAGCAGGAAATTTTCAATCTTAAAATCGATGCCATTATCGCCGGGCTCTGGATAGGCGTGATGGGGATGAATGCATTACCCACCGCAGCGCTGGTGATGATGGTGGGGATGAATATGATGGGTTCCGGCGGCTGTCGTCTTTTTATCCCGGGGATCGCGTTGACGCTGCTCTCCGCGCTGGTGACCCTGCCACTCGTCGGGAAAGTGGCCGTCTTCAACCCCGACCTCGTGGAGTGGGGCTTAACGTTACCCGTGCTCGTGCTGTATCCCATGCTGTTTGCCTGGCTCAGCCACCGAACCGCCGTCAGGCTTGCGGAACATAAGCAGCGGCTGGAAATGATGAGCACCCGCGACGGGATGACCGGGGTCTTTAACCGTCGGCACTGGGAAATGCTGCTGCGAAATGAATTTGAGCATTGTCGGCGCGACCACAGCACCGCCACGATATTGCTGATTGATATCGACCACTTTAAAAACATCAACGACACCTGGGGGCACGACGTGGGCGACGAGGCGATCATTGCTATTACGCGTCAGCTCCAGCGGTCGGTACGGTCAGGCGATGCGATCGGTCGGTTTGGCGGGGATGAGTTTGCGGTGATTATGTCGCAGACCGCGGCGGAAAGCGCCATCGCCGTGATGTCGCGACTGCATGAGCGGCTGGAAAAACTGACGTTACCGTGCGCGCCAAAAGAAGCGCTGCGCATCAGCGTAGGCGTTGCCCCTTGGGGGCCGCAGTTTGGACATTATCGGGAATGGCTGAAGGCGGCCGACGTGGCGCTGTACAGGGCGAAAAATGCCGGGCGCGGCCGCACCGAAGTGGCCGCCTGACGCCCGGTCAGAAATCAGGATTTACTCAGCTTCTCTGATTTTTCCATGCATTTTGCCATCGCTTCAATGACGGCCGAGCGGAATCCGCGCTCTTCCAGCACCCGCACCGCTTCGATGGTGGTACCGCCCGGGGAGCAGACCATATCTTTCAGTTCACCCGGGTGTTTGCCGGTTTCCAGCACCATTTTGGCGGAGCCCATGACGGCCTGCGCGGCGAACTTATACGCCTGCGCGCGCGGCATTCCGCCAAGCACGGCGGCGTCGGCCATCGCTTCTAAAAACATGAACACATAGGCAGGGGCTGAGCCACTCACGCCGACTACCGGATGGATCATCGATTCGGCAATCACTTCTGCTTCACCGAAGCAGCGGAAAATGTTCAGCACGTCGGCCACTTCTTCTGTGGTCACCAGCGCGTTAGGCGTGACGGAGGTCATGCCGGCATTGACCAGCGAGGGGGTGTTGGGCATGGCGCGGACGATTTTACGATCGTGACCCAGCGCGCGCGCCAGCTGATCGAGCGTGACGCCTGCGGCAATCGATACGACCAGCGTCTCTTTATTCAGGCTGGAGGTGATATCGCTCAGCACTTTGATCATGATGTTCGGCTTGACGGCGCCAAAGACGATATCGGCGACCTGGGCGACTTCCTGCGCGCTTTCGGCGGCGTTGATCCCGTATTGATCGCGCAACTCGGCGACTTTGTCCGGTGACGGGGTATAGACCCAAATCTGACCCGGCAGCACCTGCCCGCTGGCGATCAGACCGCCCAGGATGGCTTTGCCCATGTTACCGCAGCCGATAAACCCGATTTTCTTGTCCATCACGATTCTCCGTCATTATGCGTTGTTTTCTCTGATTGATAGCTTAACAACGAAATGCAGGCGACAATAGTCGGCAGAGTCATTATGGGGAGACAATATGGCGATTTGGGTTGATGCGGACGCGTGTCCGAACGTGATTAAAGAGATTTTATTTCGCGCCGCCGAGCGCGTTCAGATGCCGCTGACGCTGGTGGCTAACCAGAATATTCGCGTACCGCCTTCGCGGTTCATCCGCTCTTTGCGCGTGCCGGCCGGGTTCGACGTGGCGGATAACGAAATTGTTCGCCTGTGCCGCGCGGAGGATCTGGTGATCACGGCGGATATTCCGCTGGCTGCCGAAGTGCTGGAGAAAGGGGCGGCGGCGCTCAATCCGCGCGGGGAGCGTTACTCGCCTTCGACCATTCGCGAGAAGCTCACCATGCGCGATTTTATGGATACGATGCGGGCCAGCGGCGTGCAGACCGGTGGACCGGACAGCCTGTCCCAGCGCGATCGCCAGCAGTTCGCTGCCGAGCTGGATAAATGGCTGCTGGAAGTGAAGCGCCGCACAGCGTAATGATAATTATTGTCAATTTGTGGTACAGTGTGGCCTCCACAGGGTTGTCATCCCGTACCGCTTTGCAGTAAAGTAATCGAAACATCTTCTGCAATTATTTCTTTACACTCTTCAGCCATTCGGCATCAAGGGGAACACCTGGCATGACCCAACCCATCTTTTTAGTTGGCCCCCGCGGCTGTGGGAAAACCACCGTTGGCCTGGAGCTGGCACGCGTGTGTCATCGCCAGTTTGTTGATACCGACCACTGGCTGCAAACCGAGGCCGGAAAAACCATCGCCGAGATTGTTGAGCAAGAGGGATGGGAGAGCTTTCGCGCGCGCGAAACCGCCGCGCTGAAAGCGGTCACCACCCCGTCTGCCGTGATCGCGACCGGCGGTGGCATCGTTCTGGCGGAGTGCAATCGTCACTTTATGCGCGAAAAGGGGATTGTGATTTATCTCAGCGCGCCGGTATCGGCCCTGGTTGGGCGTCTGGAAGCCTTTCCGGAAGAGGGGCAACGCCCCGCGCTGACCTCCAGGCCGCTCAACGAAGAGGTGAGCGAAGTGCTGGCCGAACGCGATGCGCTATACCGCGAAGCGGCTCACCACGTGGTGGATGCGTCAGCCTCTCCCGAAGACGTTGTGATTCAGATTATTACCGCCCTGCGTTTGGCTTGTGCCAGCTAACCGGCGTCTATACTTATAGCTCAGACATAAAAAAAGGATGAGCTATGCCAACCAGACCTCCCTATCCGCGTGAAGCACGCATTGTTACCGTTGAAAAAGGCCAGACGGGTCATACCGTGACCTGGTATCAACTGCGTGCCGATCACCCCAAACCGGACTCGCTGATCAGTGAACACGAGACTGAACAGGAAGCGCTGGATGCGAAACGGCGCTATGAAGATCCCGATAAAACCTGACCCTTTTCCTAAACGTTCCAGTATCGTGCCTGAATCACACTTTTTACTCATCGGGAAAGTTAAGCAGGAGTTAATATTTAGTTATTACAAGTAACTCCGATATCGGCAGGCGATCTTTACATTTCGATGTCGGGATCACCTGCTACGCTTGGTGCTGTTTTGTTGAAAAAATGAACTGTGCAGCGTAGTGAGCCTGTACCTGTGTGCACGATGTTGGAGTAATGGAAGGCGATCAAGATGAAGGCAACGTTGGCGATCCTCACCATTGGTGTGGTCCCTGTAAGCGAAGTGTTACCGCTCTTAACCGAGCATGTATCTGAACAACAGATAACGCATCTTAGCCTGCTGGGGAAGATGAGTCGGGAAGAGGTCATGGAAGACTACGCTGTCGAGGCGGGGGAGGATCCCCTGGCGACGTTATTAAGCGACGGTAAACTGGCGCACGTTTCGCGTCAGAAAATCGAGCGCTCGCTGCAGGGCGTAATAGAAGTGCTCGATAATCAAGGTTATGACGTTATTTTGCTGATGAGCACCGCGCCCATTAAGGGGCTTACGGCGCGTAATGCGATTTTGCTTGAGCCGATGCGGATCATTCCACCGCTGGTGGCCTCCATCGTGGATGGTCATCAGGTGGGGGTGATTGTGCCCATTGAGGAGCTCATGGATAACCAGGAAGCAAAATGGCACGTGCTGGAAAAAGTGCCCTTGTATGCGCTGGCAAATCCGTTCTGGGACAGTGAGGCAAAACTTATTGCTGCCGGGAAGGAACTGCTTGAGAGAGGAGCAGATGTCTTGATTCTGGACTGCCTCGGTTTCCATCAGCACCATCGTGATCTGCTGCAAAAAGCGCTGGATGTGCCCGTGCTGTTATCCAACGTTCTGATGGCTCGCCTGGCCTCGGAACTCCTCATGTAATGATTTTTCGTGACAGGTGATGAGCATGGCCCCTATAGTGAATTTTTATCTAAAAATATAAGGGCCAGTTCATGCTTCAAAGTAACGAATACTTTTCCGGTAAAGTGAAATCCATTGGTTTTACCAGCAGCAGCACTGGCCGCGCCAGTGTCGGCGTTATGGCGGAAGGGGAATACACCTTTGGCACGGCGGAAGCTGAAGAAATGACGGTCGTCAGCGGTGCGCTGAACGTCTTACTGCCGGGTGAAACGGAATGGAAAGTTTACGCTGCCGGGCAAGTTTTCAACGTCCCTGGCCACAGCGAGTTCCATTTGCAGGTCGCTGAACCTACCTCTTATCTGTGCCGCTACCTGAAATAAAAAATAAGCCGGGTGGCGCTAACGCTTACCCGGCCTGCGTTTTGCCTGTTATCTCTGCGCTTCGCCGCCGAGACCTTCCACCAGATTCTGAATCAACGCGGCCAGCTCGCCGGTCATCAGGATGAAGTCCGCGTCAAAGCGCTGGGCGTAATCTTCCCTGTCGATATCTTCGTTCTGATCGCGCAGCTCGTCGCAGAATTTCAGACGCTTCACGGAGCCGTCGTCGCACATCACGAACTGAATGCGCTGCTGCCAGTCGAGCGCCAGTTTAGTGACCACTTTACCCGCTTCGATGTGGACGGCGATCTCGTCGCTCACTAGATCCTGCTTCTTCGCGCGGATCACGCCGCCATCTTCCAGCAGGGCTTTCAGCTCGGCTTCATCAAGGATCTGGAAACCCTGAGCCGCAGCGCCGCTGCGTACCCATTCGGTCAGCGTCAGCTCGATCGGCGTTTCCAGCGCCAGCGGAACGACCGGTAAAGATCCGATGCTTTTACGCAGCAGGGCCAGCGTATCTTCTGCTTTCTTGGCACTGGCGCAGTCCACCATGATCAGCCCGTTGACGGTGTCGATCCACATCATGGTCTGGCTGAAGCGGCTGAAGGCGCGCGGCAGCAGCGAGTGCAGCACTTCGTCTTTCAGCGAATCTTTCTCGGTCTTTTTCAGCTTGCGGCCCTGTTCGGCTTCCAGCTTGAAAATTTTCGCTTCGAGCGCCTGCTTAACCACCGGCGTCGGCAGGATTTTCTCTTCTTTACGGGCGCAGACGATGATTTGACCCGTGCTGCTGGCGTGGGTCAGTGCATCGCTTTGTGAACCCATTGGCGGAACCCAGCCGGTTTTCGCCATATCCTGGCTACCGCAAGGGGAAAAGGTATAAGCGGCTAACTGTTTTTCCATCTCTTCTGCACGCAGCGAAACGTCGCGGCTGAGACGGTAAACCATCAAATTTTTGAACCACAGCATGATAATTTCCACGGCCTTGTCGTTAAATCAGCGGGCATGATAACGAATTGTCGCATCGCTTGCATTGCTAATCGGGAAGCGTGCTTCTACTCTGTTGATAATCAAAATAATGAGGAGAGTCTTGTGCGTATTGGGATCGATTTGGGCGGCACCAAAACAGAAGTTATCGCACTGAGCGAGCAGGGGGAGCAGCTGTTCCGCCACCGTCTGCCGACGCCGCGCGATGATTATCACCAGACTATCGAGACGATTGCCAGCCTGGTTGAGATGGCAGAGCAGGCGACAGGGCAAACCGGCAGCGTCGGGATGGGGATCCCGGGGTCGATCTCGCCGTATACCGGGGTGGTTAAAAATGCCAACTCCACCTGGCTCAACGGTCAGCCGTTTGATAAAGATTTGAGCCAACGTCTGAACCGGGAAGTGCGTCTGGCCAACGACGCCAACTGCCTGGCGGTCTCTGAGGCCATCGACGGCGCGGCGGCCGGTGCTCAGACCGTGTTTGCCGTGATTATCGGTACCGGCTGCGGAGCGGGCGTGGCGTTCGGCGGGCGCGCCCATATCGGCGGCAACGGCACCGCGGGCGAGTGGGGACACAACCCGCTGCCGTGGATGGATGAAGACGAGCTTAAATACCGCGCTGAGGTGCCGTGCTACTGCGGAAAGCAGGGCTGTATTGAGACGTTTATCTCCGGCACCGGTTTTGCGACCGACTACCACCGCTTAAGCGGCCAGCCGCTAAAGGGCAACGAAATCATGCGTCTGGTCGAAGAACAGGATCCGGTCGCCGAGCTGGCCCTTAGCCGCTACGAAATGCGGCTGGCGAAATCCCTGGCGCACGTGGTGAATATTCTCGATCCGGACGTGATTGTGCTCGGCGGCGGCATGAGCAACGTTGACCGGCTGTACGCCACGGTACCGAATCTGGTGAAACAGTGGGTGTTTGGCGGCGAGTGTGAAACCCCGATCCGCAAAGCTGTCCACGGTGACTCCAGCGGCGTGCGCGGCGCGGCGTGGCTGTGGCCGGAATAAAAGCAAATAATGTTTATTCCCTCTCCCTGTGGGAGAGGGCCAGGGTGGGGCAAGGTAAAAGCAAAACAGCAACGCAAGTTGCTGTTTTTGATGTTTTTACCCTCTCCCTGTGGGAGAGGGCTAGGGTGAGGGCATCAGACCGCACCCTCCCCCCATTTATTCCACCGCAAATTCCTTATCCAGCCTGCTATAACCCAGCCCGTTGATTTTCTTCACCTTAATCTGCACCGGAATGCGCTCTTTCATCGCCTCTACGTGGCTGATCACGCCGATGGTTTTCCCGGTGGCGTTCAGCGCGTCGAGCGCATCCAGCGCGGTATCCAGCGTTTCACTGTCGAGCGTGCCGAACCCCTCATCCAGGAACAGGGAATCGATTCGCGTTTTATGACTCACCAGATCGGAAAGAGCCAGCGCCAGCGCCAGGCTGACCAGGAAGCTCTCGCCGCCCGAGAGCGTTCGGGTATCGCGCACCGCGTCCGCCTGCCACGTATCGACCACTTCCAGCTCCAGCGCGTCGCTGGCCTTGCGCTGCAGCAGATAACGCCCGTGCAGACGGTTAAGCTGCTGGTTAGCAAGCCAGACGAGATTATCCAGCGTCAGCCCCTGCGCGAATTTACGGAACTTGTCGCCGGTGCTGGAGCCGATCAGCGCGTTCAGATAACCCCAGTCATCCGCCTGGCGCGCGGCCTCTTCAATTTGCTGCATCAACGCCAGCTGGTGCTGACGGTTATCGCTGTCCTGCTTAAGCTGCTGGCGGATCTCGCCCTGATGCGTGGTGTTCTCGCGAAGCCTTTCCGCCAGCTGCTGCAGCTGGCTTTGCAGCGCAGGAGCATCTGCGTTGAGCCCTTCCGGCCGCAGCGACAGATGAGCCTGCAGCTGCTGGTTAGCCTGGCCGGAAAGGGCCGCGGCCTGCTGTATCTGGCTTTCCAGCGACTGCTTCAGCTGTACGAGGTGGCGAATAGCGTCGTCATCCAGCAGCGCGGCAAGGAACGCGTCCCGATCGGCAAAGCAGCTCGCTGCGAGCGCCGTGGTGAACTGCGTCTGCGACTGCTGCAGGCGCTCTTGCTCCAGCTTTTCCTGCTGCTGCTGCGCGCTGAGCTGGCTTTGTAGCGACACGCATTCATCGTGAACGTCGCGCCAGCCGTCAGGAATGGCCGGTTCGGCCTCTTCGCCGTTCGTTTCCGGAAGCGTGTCGAGCAGCGGCTTCAGCGCGTTTATGCGTTCCAGAAGCACGCCGTGCTGCGTTTGTTTCTCCTGCCACTGCGCGAATTCCGCTTCGCGGGCGTGCAGCCAGGCTGCTTCATTGCCGTCTTCAGGTACGTTAAGCGATAGCGAAAGCAGGGTGTTTTCCAGCGCCTGGCGCGCGGCCGTCAGCTGCTGCTGATACTGTCGCTCCTGCACTTCCTGCTCGTTTAGCTGGTTTTGCAGGGTCAGACGCTGGCTGAGCTGATAAAGCTGGCGCTCGTACTGTTCCTGCTCGTTCATCCATGGCGTGATATCTTCCTGAATATTCAACGCGATGTTCAGGGAAGTGCAGGCTTCCATCCACTCTTTAGTGAGCGCTTGCTCTTCCTGAGAGAGCATCTGCGCTTCGTCTGTCTCGCGCTGGATCTGCTGCGTCAGGGCATTAACCTGTCCCAGCACCAGCAGGCCTTCCTCTTTAAGCGCGGCGACCTCTTTTTCCAGAGCATCGCGTCGGCGCTGGTTATCCGTCAGCTCAAGCGACTGGTATTGCGCAACGGCGGGGTGCTCGCTGGAGCCGCACAGCGGACAGGGTTTGCCTGCCTCAAGCCGGGAACGATAGCTTTCCAGGTCTTTAATCGTCGCTTCGCGTTCGCAGAGGGCTTTAAGATCCAGAAAGTGCTGGTGTTTCTCTTTGTACTGCTGGCGGCGCAGCGTCAGCGTTTCATTGAGTTTGTTTTGATCGGCCTGGGCCTTCTGCACGCTTTCACCGCTCTGGCGCAGGCGCTTTTGCAGCGGCTGATAGCGGGCATGCAGCGACGTCAGCCGCTGGCGCAGCGTGCGTGACCGGGACTGCTGCTCCATGGCCGCGCTGACCTCATCCGCCGTCAGCGTCAGCGCATTTTCCGGCATCTCAGCCAGCCTGTTGCGTAATTCACCCATCCGCGCAGCAAGCGAGGCTAACTGCGTTTTGTCGCGGTTAAGCTGTGAGAACTGGGCACGCCAGCCGGCAATCTCCTGCCCCAGCAGGCGATAGCGCTCGTGCTCCACCAGCCACTGCGCCAGCGCCTTCAGTTCGGTCTGAAGCTGCTCATGATTACGCTGGGCGGTATGACGGATCCGCGCGCGCAGTGCGGTTTTGGCTTGTAAGCGAGTATTTACTTCAACAATTCGCTGCTGGGTTTGCGTCAGGCGCGCGGTCTGCTCCTGCTGGTGCTCCCAAAGCGGTCGAAGCTGGGCGGCGGGCAGAGCAAGCTGGAGCTTTGCCAGCTCTGGCGCAGCGTTCGTCAGCGCCTGTTGCGCCTGCTGCTGCATCGCGGCGACGCGCTGTTGCTCAAGCACGAGCTCATCATGGCGCGTAAGCCACTGAAAATCTTTCTGTTGGCTTTGCTGCTGAACCAGCAGGGTTTTCTCTTCGTCAGTAAGCGCCTGCAAACTTTGCTGCAACTGCTGCTGCTGTTCTTCGCTCAACAGCACGACGCCCGCCGCCTGCGCCTCGCATTTTTCAAGCACGCTGCGGGCGGCTTTGTGTTTTTCAAACACCATGGCGGAAATCTGTCCGTAGATCTCGGTGCCGGTCAGCTCTTCCAGCAGCTCGGCGCGATCGCTCGGCCTGGCATTAAGGAAGGCGGCAAACTGCCCCTGTGAGAGCAGCATCGAGCGGGTGAAGCGGCCATAGTCCAGCCCGGTGAGCGCGGCGGTTTGCTCCAGCTTATCCGTCACTTTGTCGGCCAGGATTTTGCCATCTTCGCAGCGCGCCAGCTCCACGCGCGGCGCCTGCAGGTTGCCGTCCGGCTGGTTGCGCGCGCGGTTCTGGCTCCAGAATGCGCGATAGGCGGTGCCTTTTACCTCGAACTCCACTTCCGCCAGGCACTCGGCGGTGTCGCGCGTCATCAGGTCGTTTTGCGCCTGAGAGACCTTCTGCAGGCGCGGCGTTTCGTGATAAAGCGCCAGGCAGATGGCGTCGAGCAAGGTGGTTTTACCTGCCCCGGTCGCGCCGGTAATGGCAAACAGCCCGTTGCTGGCAAACGGCTCCGCGGTAAAGTCAATTTTCCACTCGCCCTTGAGGGAGTTGAGATTTTTCAGGCGCAGGCTCAAAATTTTCATGCGTTTTCTTCCTCATCATTGAGCGCATGCAGGGTATGGCTGAACAGTTCGCTGAGTCTTGCGCGCTTCGCGTCGTCAATTTCCTCCTGCGAGAGCCTGCGTTCAAACACCTCTTCAACCCGAAGCTCACTGAGCGTTTCACGTTGAGCGCTTAACAGAATTTTCTCGCGCTGCTCGCGGCTGCGGCGTACCAGTAAGACTTCGACGGGTAAATCTTCCGTCAGCGCCTGAATTTTACGCTGCATATCGTGCAGGTAGTCGTCGGTGGTGATTTCGATATCCAGCCAGACGGGCGGGTTAAGCGCTGTTCCGCGCCACTGCTCAAGCTGGGCGGTAATGGCGGCAAGATCGCCCTTTAGCACCGCCAGCGGCTGGGTGACCGGGACCTCCAGCGTCTCGACGGCGTGAAGTTTTCCGTCGGAAAAGCTCACCAGATGGACGGATTTGGCCTTGCCCGTTTCGTCAAAGCTGAGCGAAATTGGCGAGCCGCAGTAGCGGATGTGCTCGCTGCCGCCGACGATCTGCGCCCGGTGAATATGTCCGAGCGCAATGTAGTCGGCTGGCGGGAAGTTCTGCGCCGGAAAGGCATCCAGCGTGCCGATATAGATGTCGCGTACGGCGTCACTTTTACTAGCCCCGACGGTGGTGAGATGCCCGGTCGCAATCACCGGAATCGGCTGGTCGCCGCGCAGGGCGCAGGCATCGGCGTGCTGCTGGTGATAATAGTCGGTGATGGCCTGCAGGAGATGCTGCTGTTTTTCCGCGCCCGACAGCCCCGCCTGACTTTGCACGATGTCCCGCGGACGCAAAAAGGGAATGGGGCACAGCACCGCCCCCGGCGTGCCGTCGCGTTTTTTCAGGATCTGCGGGGCGTGCCCGGCGCTGGCGACGACGGTGGTATTGAGAAATGCCAGGATGTCGCGGGATTCATTGAGCGTCGCGACGGAATCATGGTTACCGGCGACAATCACCAGATGACAGCCGGTTTGCTGCAAATTCACCACGAAGCGGTTGTACAGTTCACGCGCATAGCTGGGGGGCGAGCCGGTATCAAAGATGTCACCCGCCACAATAATCGCGTCCACCTCGTGCGTCCGGGCCGTTTCCAGCAGCCAGTTCAGGAAAGCTTCATGTTCAGCCGCACGGCTTTTGCTGTAAAAATTTTGACCCAGATGCCAGTCCGAGGTGTGAAGTATGCGCATAGCTGATCCGTGGCAAAAAAGAGAAAGCAGGATTATAAACGTTCAGAGACGGGAAAATAACCGCTGTAATAAAACAACGGTTTGCCCGTTATCGTGGTACTGTTTTTCATAAATCTGTCATAAATCTGACGCATAATGGCGCCGAATTACAAACTTGTAACTTAAATAAGATAAGACAGGGCAAAGTATGGCGAGACGTATTCTGGTCGTAGAAGATGAAGCTCCAATTCGTGAAATGGTGTGCTTCGTGCTCGAGCAAAACGGCTTCCAGCCGGTTGAAGCGGAAGATTATGACAGCGCAGTGAACCAGCTGAATGAACCCTGGCCCGATCTGATTCTGCTGGACTGGATGTTGCCCGGCGGCTCCGGACTGCAGTTTATCAAACACCTGAAGCGTGAAGCGCTGACCCGCGACATCCCGGTTGTGATGCTCACGGCGCGCGGAGAAGAAGAGGATCGCGTGCGCGGTCTGGAGACCGGCGCGGACGATTACATTACTAAACCGTTCTCCCCAAAAGAGCTGGTTGCCCGCATTAAAGCCGTGATGCGCCGTATTTCGCCGATGGCGGTGGAAGAGGTGATAGAGATGCAGGGGCTGAGCCTTGACCCCACCTCACACCGCGTCATGACCGGTGAAAATCCCCTCGACATGGGGCCTACCGAATTTAAACTCCTGCACTTCTTTATGACCCACCCGGAACGCGTTTACAGCCGCGAGCAGTTGCTGAATAACGTCTGGGGAACTAACGTGTATGTCGAAGACCGGACGGTTGACGTACATATTCGCCGCCTGCGAAAAGCACTGGAACTGAGCGGCCACGATCGCATGGTGCAGACGGTCCGCGGCACGGGTTATCGTTTTTCTACCCGTTTCTGAACAATGACAGGAGTGTGACGCGTGCTGGAACGTCTGTCATGGAAAAGGCTCGTCTTTGAACTGATCTTATGCTGTATTCCGGCCTTCCTTCTGGGGGCCTTTCTTGGACACCTGCCGTGGTTTCTGCTGGCGTCGGTCACCGGGCTGCTGATCTGGCATTTCTGGAACCTGCTGCGCCTCTCCTGGTGGCTGTGGGTTGACCGAAGTATGACGCCGCCGCCGGGAAGCGGCAGCTGGGAGCCGCTGCTGTACGGACTGCATCAGATGCAGATGCGTAATAAAAAGCGTCGCCGCGAGCTGGGAAGCCTGATTAAGCGTTTTCGCAGCGGTGCAGAGTCGCTGCCGGATGCCGTTATTCTGACGACCGAAGAAGGGACGATCTTCTGGTGTAACGGCCTTGCGCAACAGCTGCTGGGCCTGCGCTGGCCCGATGATAATGGTCAGAATATCCTCAACCTTCTGCGCTATCCCGAGTTCACGCTGTATCTGAAAAAGCGTGATTTTACCCGCCCGCACAATCTGAAGCTCAATAATGGTCGCCATCTGGAAATCCGCGTGATGCCCTACAGCGATAAGCAGTGGCTGATGGTGGCGCGAGATGTCACCCAGATGCACCAGCTGGAAGGGGCGCGTCGCAACTTCTTCGCCAACGTCAGTCACGAACTGCGTACCCCGCTGACCGTGCTTCAGGGCTACCTGGAGATGATGCAGGAGCAAACGCTTGAAGGCGCGCCGCGTGAAAAAGCGCTGCACACCATGCGCGAGCAAACGCACCGGATGGAAGGGCTGGTGAAGCAGCTGCTGACGCTCTCGAAGATTGAAGCGGCGCCAACGCTTGCGCTAAATGAGACCATTGATGTCCCGATGATGCTGCGGGTCGTTGAGCGTGAAGCGCAGACGCTAAGCCATAAAAAGCATCACCTGACCTTTGAGGTCGACAATACGCTGAAGGTGCTGGGCAGCGAAGATGAACTGCGGAGCGCCATTTCCAACCTGGTGTATAACGCGGTGAATCATACGCCGGAGGGGACGAATATCGTGGTGCGCTGGCACCATGCCCCAACGGGGGCTGAGTTTAGCGTGGAAGACAACGGGCCGGGGATCGCGCCTGAGCATATTCCGCGTCTGACCGAGCGCTTTTACCGTGTGGATAAAGCGCGATCCCGGCAAACAGGCGGAAGCGGCCTGGGGCTGGCAATTGTGAAACACGCGGTGAATCACCATGAAAGCCGTCTCGATATTCAGAGTACGCTGGGTAAAGGAACCCGCTTCAGTTTCGTTATTCCGGAACGATTAATTGCCAAAAAGATCGCCTGACGGCAGGCGTGTCATTTTACCTTTCCACGGGTCAGCGTCTGCTGGCCCGTTTGCTTTGCAGTCAAGCGAAACGCGGATGAATTTTATACGGCTGACTGTTTTTTGTTCGCATGATTAGCCATGGGTTTTTCTTATAAATAGCGTATTGTTCTGACGTGTATTTTCATGCTGGCATATTGTTCTGGTTTTACGATCCCACCTTGCCTTTAAACGTTATAAGCGTTTAAATTGCGCCCCAGATACTGTCAGACCGACTGTATTTGCGTGGTAAATCGAAAAACTATTCTTCTCCACGCCAGGACGGGAGCATTTCCCGCTGAAATTGAGCAAATTTTCGGCTGTATCATCCCGTCAGGGATATCGAAAATCTCAATGTTTTCAACACCACATCCACAGGCAGTAAGGTTTTATGACCCATCACTTAAAATCGCGTGACATCATCGCGCTGGGCTTTATGACATTTGCGCTGTTCGTTGGCGCAGGCAACATCATTTTCCCTCCAATGGTTGGCTTACAGGCGGGTGAACACGTCTGGACCGCCGCGTTTGGTTTCCTGATTACTGCCGTGGGTCTGCCGGTTCTGACCGTCGTCGCGCTGGCGAAAGTCGGCGGCGGTGTGGATAGCCTCAGCACCCCGATTGGCAAAGTGGCGGGCGTTCTGCTGGCAACCGTCTGCTATCTGGCCGTTGGCCCGCTGTTTGCGACCCCGCGTACGGCAACCGTGTCCTTCGAAGTGGGTATTGCTCCCCTGACCGGTGACGGTGCGATGCCGCTGTTTATCTACAGCCTGATCTACTTCGCGATCGTGATTCTGGTTTCCCTCTATCCGGGCAAGCTGCTGGATACCGTGGGTAACTTCCTGGCTCCGCTGAAAATTGTGGCGCTGATTGTTCTGGCGGTAGCGGCCATCGTCTGGCCAGCGGGCCCGATTAGCGACGCGATGGACGCCTATAAAAATGCCGCGTTCTCTAACGGCTTTGTGAACGGCTACCTGACGATGGATACGCTGGGCGCGATGGTGTTTGGTATCGTTATCGTTAACGCCGCGCGTTCCCGCGGTGTGACCGAAGCGCGTCTGCTGACCCGCTATACCATCTGGGCTGGCCTGATGGCCGGCGTGGGGCTGACGCTGCTTTATCTGGCGCTGTTCCGTCTGGGCTCCGACAGCGCCATGCTGGTCGATCAGAACGCCAACGGTGCGGCTATCCTGCACGCCTACGTTCAGCACACCTTCGGCGGTGCGGGCAGTATGCTGCTGGCAGCGCTCATCTTCCTTGCCTGTCTGGTGACGGCGGTTGGCCTGACCTGCGCCTGCGCAGAGTTCTTTGCACAGTATCTGCCGCTCTCTTACCGCACCCTGGTGTTTATCCTCGGCATCTTCTCCATGGCGGTGTCCAACCTCGGTTTGAGCCACCTGATTCAGGTCTCTATTCCGGTGCTGACGGCGATTTATCCGCCGTGTATCGTGCTGGTGGTGCTGAGCTTTACTCGCCCGTGGTGGAACAACTCTTCACGAATTATTGCGCCAGCCATGTTTATCAGCCTGATTTTTGGTATCCTTGACGGGATTAAAGCATCAGCTTTCGCGCACATACTGCCGGCATGGACACAGCGTCTGCCGCTGTCCGAGCAGGGTCTGGCCTGGCTGATGCCTACCGTTGTTGCACTGGTTCTGGCGATTATCTGGGACCGTGCTGCAGGGCGTCAGGTCGCATCGAACGCTCATTAATCAACGGCAACAAACTGTTTAACCACGGGGCTTAAGGCCCCGTGGTTTTTTGTTTTTTTCGTGTTGAATGGCAAGATTTAAATGGAAAGCACTAACAAACTTAAACGTGGATTGAGCACGCGCCACATCCGCTTTATGGCGCTGGGCTCTGCTATCGGCACCGGTCTTTTTTATGGCTCGGCAGATGCCATCAAAATGGCCGGTCCCAGCGTTCTGCTGGCGTACATCATCGGCGGCGTGGCGGCGTATATCATCATGCGCGCCCTCGGCGAAATGTCGGTTCACAACCCGTCCGCCAGCTCCTTCTCCCGATACGCGCAGGAAAACCTCGGCCCGCTGGCCGGGTTTATCACCGGCTGGACCTACTGCTTTGAAATCCTGATTGTGGCGATTGCCGACGTGACGGCGTTTGGCATCTATATGGGCGTCTGGTTCCCGGCGGTGCCGCACTGGATTTGGGTGCTGAGCGTGGTGCTGATCATTTGCGCCGTCAACCTGATGAGCGTGAAGGTGTTCGGCGAGCTCGAATTCTGGTTCTCCTTCTTCAAGGTCGCCACCATCATCATCATGATCGTGGCCGGTTTCGGCATCATCATCTGGGGAATCGGCAACGGCGGGCAGCCGACCGGCATCCATAACCTCTGGAGCAACGGCGGCTTCTTCAGTAACGGCTGGCTCGGAATGGTCATGTCGCTGCAGATGGTGATGTTCGCCTACGGCGGTATCGAGATTATCGGTATCACCGCCGGGGAAGCGAAAGATCCGGAGAAATCCATTCCGCGCGCCATCAACTCGGTGCCGATGCGTATTCTGGTGTTCTACGTGGGCACGCTGTTCGTGATTATGTCCATCTACCCGTGGAATCAGGTCGGCACCAACGGTAGCCCGTTTGTTCTGACCTTCCAGCATATGGGAATTGCCTTTGCGGCCAGCATCCTGAACTTTGTGGTGCTCACCGCGTCACTCTCCGCGATCAACAGTGACGTCTTTGGCGTGGGCCGTATGCTGCACGGCATGGCGGAGCAGGGCAGTGCGCCGAAGGTGTTCGCCAAAACCTCACGCCGCGGCACGCCGTGGGTAACCGTTGTGGTGATGACCGTAGCGCTGCTGTTCTCGGTTTACCTGAACTACATCATGCCGGAGAACGTCTTCCTGGTGATCGCATCGCTGGCGACCTTCGCGACGGTGTGGGTGTGGATTATGATCCTGCTGTCGCAGATTGCGTTCCGCCGTCGTCTGTCGCCGGATGAGGCGAAAGCGCTGAAGTTCAAAGTACCGGGCGGCGTTGCGACGACCGTCGTCGGGCTGATCTTCCTGGTGTTTATCATTGCCCTGATTGGCTACCATCCGGATACCCGCATTTCCCTGTACGTGGGCTGCGCGTGGATCGTCCTGCTGCTGGTGGGCTGGGTGTTTAAATGCCGCCGTGACCGTCAGCTGGCGGAAGCGCAGTAATATCCTTTTCCCCTCTCCCCTTGGGAGAGGGAATTTTGCCTCATCCTCCTTTCTCCTCCCCCAATAATCCCGAACGTGATGAGCTATCCTTAACCACCCTGTGGCAAGGTGACGTCAATTTCATCAGAGGGGATTCGTGATGTTAAACGCCTGGCACCTTCCGGTTGCCCCATTTGTTAAGCAAAACAAAGACAACCTTGTGATTACGCTCTGGCTGGCGGGGGAAAATCAGCCTGAACGCGTGACGCTCCGCGCCGAAATAGATAACGAAGAGACCGGCCTGAAAATGCACAAGCTGCGCAGCCAGCCGCAGCCGGGGATCACGGCGTGGCGGGCGAATATCGACCTGAATAGCGGGCAGCCGCGCCGCCGTTACAGCTTTAAGCTTTTGTGGAATAACCGCCAGCTGTGGTTTACCCCGCAGGGGTTTAGCCGTTTCCCGCCCGCACGGCTGGAGCAGTTTGCGGTCGATTACCCGGATAACGGCCCGCAGTGGGTTAACGATCAGGTGTTTTACCAGATTTTCCCGGACCGTTTTGCGCGCAGCGAAAAACGCACCGCCGACCAGGATAAGATCTATCACCACCATGCGGCGGGCCACGACATTATCCTGAAAGCGTGGGACGAGCCGTTAACCGCGCAGGCGGGTGGATCCACTTTTTACGGCGGCGATCTCGACGGCATCAGCGAAAAGCTGCCGTACCTGAAAAAGCTCGGCGTGACGGCGCTGTATCTCAACCCGGTGTTTAAAGCCCCGAGCGTGCACAAATACGATACCGAAGATTATCGCCACGTTGACGAACAGTTTGGTGGTGACGAGGCGCTGCTGCGCCTGCGAAAGAATACCCAAAACGAAGGCATGCGCCTGATTCTGGACGGCGTGTTCAACCACAGTGGAGATTCGCACGCCTGGTTTGACCGCCATAACCAGTCGATGGGCGGGGCATGTCATAACCCGGACTCGCCGCAGCGCGACTGGTACAGCTTTAACGAGGAGGGCCGTGCGCTGGACTGGCTGGGCTACGCGAGCCTGCCGAAGCTGGATTTCCAGTCGCCAACGCTCGTGAATGAAATCTACGGCAGTGAAGACAGCATCGTCCGTCACTGGCTGAAGGCGCCGTGGAATATGGACGGCTGGCGCCTGGACGTGGTGCATATGCTCGGTGAATCGGGCGGGGCGCGGAATAACCTTCAGCACGTCGCCGGGATTACGCGCTCGGCGAAAGCGGCCCAGCCGGAGGCGTTCGTCTTTGGCGAGCACTTTGGCGACGCGCGCCAGTGGCTGCAGAACGATGCGGAAGATGCGGCGATGAACTATCGCGGCTTTACCTTCCCGCTGTGGGGATTCCTCGCTAACACCGACATCTCCTACGATCCGAATCATATCGACGCTGAAACCTGCATGGCGTGGATGGAGAACTATCGCGCCGGTCTGTCCCATCAGCAGCAGCTGCGGATGTTCAACCAGCTCGATAGCCACGACACCGCCCGCTTTAAATCCCTGCTCGGCAAGGATGCGGCGCGTCTGCCGCTGGCGGTCACCTGGCTCTTCACCTGGCCGGGCGTGCCGTGCATCTATTATGGAGACGAAGTGGGGCTGGACGGCAACAACGATCCTTTCTGCCGCAAAATCTTCCCGTGGGAGCCAGAGAAGCATGACAAGGTGCTGTTCAGCCTGTATCAGCGGCTGGCAAAGCTGCGTAAGCAGAGTCTTGCCCTGCGCTACGGCGGCTGTCAGGTGGTCTATGCGCACGATAACGTCGTGGTGTTTGCTCGCGTCTATAACCAGCAGCGCGTGCTCGTGGCGATCAACCGGGGCGAGGCCTGCGAAGTGGTGCTGGATGATTCACCGCTGCTGAAGGTGGCTGCGTGGAAGAATAAAGAGGGCAAGGCGACGATACAGGACGGCGTGCTGGCGCTGCCTGCGGTATCTGCGACGATCTGGTTCGGCAGTTAAGACCTGCTAATGTTTCCACCTTTTAAGATGGCGCAAATGCAACTATTTGTGTCAATCTTAACGGATCGTTTACGGTGAAGGTGGAAACATGGACGAGCTTTACATCCTTGGCTGTTTGTTCCTGGTTTTTGCGCTGGTGGTTGCGCCCGTGCTTGCGGTTATTGGGTTTAATCGAAGTACGGCGGCGCGACAGGAGATCGCCCGGCTACGCCAGCGCATTGAGGCGCTTGAGCAGCGCGACGTACCTGAAAGCGCGCCGGAGCCCGTGCAGCCTACCGCGCCAGTGGCTGTGACCGCGCCGGTGGTTGAAGACGCTCCCGCGCCTGTCGACCCCTGGCGTTCCGATACTCCCGCAGCCGTGGCAGAACCCGCTCCGGCCCCGACGCCTGCGGCAAAACAGCCTTCTGCCTTTGGCGGTATCCTGACGTCGCTGGCGCGCTGGTTTATGCAGGGTAATCCGCTGGCGAAGCTTGGGATCCTGCTGCTTTTCCTCGGTCTTTCATTCCTGTTGCGCTATACCGTTGAACATTCCCTGTTCCCGCTTGAGCTGCGCCTCGTGGCAACGGCGCTGTTTGCCATCGTTCTGCTGGCGGTGGGGTGGCGGCTGCGGCATAAGCAGCGTGTCTATGCGCTGATCCTCCAGGGCGGGGCGACCGGCGTGCTCTACCTGACGGTGTTTGGCGCATTCCGGCTCTGGCAAATGCTGCCGATGACGCTGGCCTTTGCGCTTCTGGTGGTGATTTGCGCCGCGAGCGTTGGGCTGGCCGTGTTGCAGAAAGCGCTGAGCCTGGCCATGCTGGCGAGCCTCGGCGGGTATCTTGCGCCGCTGCTGTTGTCCACCGGGGGCGGCAGCTTTGTGGCGCTGTTCTCATTCTATCTCCTGCTTTCCATCGGGATTCTCGCTATCAGCATCTGGCAGCACTGGCGCGAGCTGAACCTGCTCGGGCTGCTGTTTACGTTCGGCGTGGGCGGCCTGTGGGGGCTGAATGACTACCAGCCTGAAGACTATTGGATCTGCCAGCTGTTCCTGATTGCCAATACGCTGATATTCGGCGTCCTGAGCGTGGCGCTGTCGCTGCGGGCGCAGGAGAAAGGGAAGCAGATTATCGACGGCGTGCTGCTGTTTGCTCCGCCGCTGATCGGTTTCGGGATGCAGTACGGCATGACCCGGCACTGGGAGTATGGCCCGGCCCTGAGCGCGCTGGGATACGGCGCATTTTATCTTACCCTCGCGTCCCTTGCGCTGCGGCGCTATCCCTCCCTCGGCCGACCGCTGGTCATGGCGGCGCTGGCCATCGGCGGCGGATTTGCCACGCTCGCCATTCCGCTGGCGCTGTCGGCGCGCTGGACGGCGATGGCCTGGGCGCTGGAAGGGCTGGGTATCCTCTGGCTGGGCGTACAGCAGCACCAGCGTCGCATGTGCTATAGCGGGACGGCGCTGCTGGTGCTGGCGCTCGGCAGCGCGCTGTGGGCGCAGACGAACGGCGTTACGTCCCTCAGCCTGCTGCTGATCTTCACCATCCTCAGCCTTTGCTGGCTGGCTGCGGCCTGGCTGTGGCGGACTCTCTTTCTGCCGGTCAGCCGGGCGCTGCTGGCAGGTGGGCTGCTGTTCTGGCTCGTGGCGCTATTGGGCGCATCGCGGCTGGCACTGACGAAGGAATTACCAATTCTGGCGGGCGTGCTGGCGCTGACGGCGGCGTCGGTCTGGGGCTGTCGGCAGGCGGCTGCTCGTCTGGCGTGGCGGGAGCTGGATGCCAGCAAATGGCTGCTGTGGCCGGTTATGCTGCTGATGGTGGGTTATCAGCTCTGGCACCAGCAGATCGTTGCCGCCGGCTGGTCAAATCTCGCCTGGTGCGTTGCGCTTCCTGCCGCGCTGATGCTGCTTCGGCGCGACGGTGAAAGACTCCCGCCGCGCATCGCGATGGGGCTGCATTTGTCGCTGTTCTGGATGATTTTGCTGGCGCTGGCCGCGGAGCTTTACTGGTTTACCCGTTCGCTGCCGTGGGGCATGGCGGCCTGGGGCAGCGGACTGGCGATGGCAGCAGGCGGCGGGGTGATTATGGGACTCTCTGCAGCCGTACGGCGTCGCGGGTGGCCGTTCCGGGAGTGGCCTGCGCTCTACGCCTGCCTGGCACCGATCCCCGCGGTCGTGGCGCTGCTGGTACTGCTGGTGGTGACCAATTTCCAGGACGGCGTGGTCTATCGTCAGACCTGGCTGCCGCTGGTAAACCCGCTTGAGGAAGGCGCGGCGTTCGCATTGCTGGGGCTGGTGGTCTTTTATCGGGCGGTGGATCGCTACTACCCGGCGTGGCTCTCGCAGGCCCGCCCGTGGCCTGCCGTCGCGATGATGGCGTTTGGCTTCTGGTGGCTCAATGGTGCGCTGATGCGCGCCCTGGCCTGGTACGGCGACGTGGCCTGGAATATGGCATCGCTGTGGGATTCGCGGCTTATCCAGACCAGTTTTGCTCTGTTCTGGATGCTGAGCGCGCTGGTGGTCATGATCCATGCCACCCGTCGGGCTTCCCGGCAGGAGTGGCTCTGCGGTGCCGCGCTGCTGGGCGTGGTGATGGTTAAACTGATGCTGGTGGACAGCGCGGGCGGAGGCGGTTTGTCGCGCGCGGTGGCGTTTATCGGCGTGGCAATACTGGTTCTGATCGTGGGGTATTTCTCACCGCTACCGCCCAAAACAGGAGATGAAAAATGAAATGGATGAAAGCGGTAGCCTGTACCGCACTGCTGGCGCTTTCCGGCCCGGCGTTCTGCGACGAGGGACAAACGGAATCGCCCCGGGACTATGCCTTTGGTCTTTCACTGGATACGTCTGTTCCTTCCCAGTGGTATCGGGTGATGCTGCCGCTCGCCGTCTATGAGCAAAGCACGTCGCCGGATCTGCATGATGTCCGCGTCTTTAACCAGTCGGGCGAGGCGGTTCCCTTCAGCCTGGTCAGCGCGACGCGTCCGCAGGTGCCAGCGCAATCCACCGCGCTGCGCCTTTTCCCGCTGGACGCCTCGCCGCTTGCGGCTTCTCGAGGAGCCGGTGATAGCGATAAGATCCTGCTTCGTTCCGGAAGCGGCGTTGAGATTGTGCTGGAGGGGCAAAAAGCCGCCGCAGCCGGGCAACATTATCTGCTGACCCTGCCGGAACAGGCGACGGGCGAGATCGCTATATCCCAGCTGCAGCTGCTCTGGAATACCCCGCAGACGCCGTGGCAGGGAACGGCGTCGGTCTATTACAGCGAGGATCTTAAGCGCTGGTATACCCTGCGCGAGGATATGCCATTGCTGGACGTCGTCAGCGGTCAGGACCGTCTTAAGCTCGATCGGATCGATACCGATACGGTTTTATCTCCCGATGCGAATCGCTATCTCATGGTGGTGCTGAATGCGCAGAGCCAGGGGATAACCTTGACCGGCGTAAACGCAATCAGCGCACCTGCGCAGGCGGCCCCGGAAGCTATCGACCTTGAGGGGGAAGGGGAGCAGCTATCGACAAGCGAAGCACAGTGGCACTGGGCGCGCCCGCAGCCGCTGAGTGCTGTCAGCCTCTCACTGAATGGCGATGGCGTCCTTCCCGTGGAGATTGCGTGGCGGAGTACGGAAAAAGACGCATGGCACCCCCTGAAGAAAGAGGTTCTTTACCGTCTTGAGGGAAAAACGTCGCCACCGGTTTCGCTTAACGGGGGGCTGGTGCAGGCCGTGAAAATCACGACGCTGAATGCGCGTCTGCCAGAATACCTGCCGAGCGTCACGGGACATCGCGACCGCTATGACCTGGTGTTCAACGCGCAGGGGAAAGCGCCGTACGTGCTCGCCTGGGGCAACGGCGCCGCGAAGCCTGCCAGCGTGGAGCCCGGCATGCTGATCCCGGCCGACCTGCGCAAGACTTATGATATGGCGAACCTGCCGCAGGCCGACATTCTGGATGATGTCGCGTTAGGCGGCCAGGAGCGTCTGACCGCTACCTCTGCGGCCGAGCGGGAGAGCAGGATGAACACGCTGCTGGTATGGGGCGTGCTGATTGCGGGAGTGATTCTGCTGGCGGGCATGGCCTGGCGCATCTGGCGAGAGACGCAGCGTAAGGCATAAAAAAAGGCCCGCATAAGCGGGCCTTTTTCGTAAACCGTGCCGATTACAGGCTGGATACGTTCTCAGACAGGTATTTAGCAACGCCGTCTGGAGACGCGTTCATGCCTTCTTTACCTTTTTCCCACTGAGCCGGGCACACTTCGCCGTGCTCTTCGTGGAACTGCAGCGCGTCAACCATGCGCAGCATTTCGTCGATGTTACGACCCAGCGGCAGATCGTTCACAACCTGGTGACGAACGATGCCGTTTGCGTCGATCAGGAAGGAACCACGCAGCGCAACGCCAGCGTCCGGATGTTCGATACCGTAAGCCTGCTGGATTTCGCGTTTGATGTCCGCAACCATTGCGTATTTCACCGCACCGATGCCGCCTTTGTCGACAGGGGTGTTACGCCATGCGTTGTGTACAAATTCAGAGTCGAAGGAGACGCCAACAACTTCCACGCCACGCTTCTGGAATTCTTCATAACGTTTGTCGAAGGCGATCAGCTCAGACGGGCAAACGAAAGTGAAGTCCATTGGCCAGAAGAACAGAACGGTCGCTTTACCGTTGGTGTGCTGTTTGAAGTTGAAGTTTTCAACGATTTCACCGTTGCCCAAAACTGCTGCAGCTGTAAAATCCGGAGCCGGACGAGTTACCAGAACCATATGATTCTCCTGTAGATACTAAGGTTATTTGGAACGCAACGCGAGCCAGTATAGAGAGTGTTCATGGATAAGACAAAGAGGTGGTGACAATCGTTCCGCCAGCTTTTACCTATCAATGTGAATTCTGTCAGAGCTGTTTGTTTTTCGCCTGCACCATCATCCGCGGGTAAAACTGCCAGAAACGCGCTTCCAGGGCATCGTAATGTTCATCCAGGTCATACCAGGAATCCCGCAGCGCATCCAGTCGCGGTCGGCGGCTCGCCATCCCGTTCAGCACGTTCTGGATGAAATCCATCTCGCGATAGCGCTCCAGCCAGCGTTCCGACCACAGGTAGTTATTCAGATTCACAAAGCGCGGCGGCGAGTCGGGCAGAATGATCGACACCTGCTGGTGGGCATAGCGCACAAACGCCGGCAAGGGCATCTCCGGCGACAGCTGTTCCCAGTGGCGCGACAGAAAGTGATCCCACATCACGTCGAGCGTGATCGGCGCAACGCGGCGCGTTTCAGGGCGAAACCACGCTTTGGCTTCCGTCACTTCCGGCAGCTTATCCGTCAGTACGTCGATGCGGCGGTGCATAAAAATCCCGTCGACAACCTCAGGGGAATAGTCCTCAGCGGGGTTGCCGCGTACGAAATCGGCCAGCAAATTGCCGGACAGGGAGCTGTCCGCGAGGTGAGCGAGATGCAGGTGAGCGAGAAAATTCATGCGTTTTATTTGTCCGGGGGCGGCTAGTTGTTGCAGCAAAAGGGTGTGAGCACTAGACTATGCCGCCTGTTTTTAAGTCACGAGTATACGTCATGCGCGTCGCCGATTTCTCCTTTGAACTACCTGAATCCCTGATTGCTCACTATCCCATGCCTGAGCGCAGCAGCTGTCGCTTACTGTCACTGGATGGGCCAACGGGCGAGCTGACGCACGGTACTTTCACCGATTTGCTCGACAAGCTCAACCCTGGCGATCTGCTGGTCTTTAATAATACCCGCGTGATCCCGGCGCGCCTGTTTGGCCGTAAAGCCAGCGGCGGCAAGATTGAAGTGCTGGTCGAACGTATGCTCGATGATAAACGTATTCTGGCACATATTCGCGCGTCTAAGGCGCCGAAGCCGGGCGCTGAACTGCTGCTGGGCGATGATGAGAGCATCAAAGCGACCATGACCGCGCGCCACGATGCGCTGTTTGAGGTGGCGTTCGATGACGAACGCACGGTGCTTGATATCCTTAACGCCATCGGCCACATGCCGCTGCCGCCGTATATTGAGCGTCCGGACGAAGAGGCCGATCGCGAGCTGTACCAGACCGTCTACAGCCAGAAGCCTGGCGCCGTCGCTGCGCCGACCGCGGGCCTGCATTTTGATGAGCCGCTGCTGGAGAAACTGCGCGCGAAGGGCGTGGAGATGGCGTTCGTGACGCTGCACGTCGGCGCGGGAACCTTCCAGCCGGTGCGCGTGGACAGCATTGAAGATCACATCATGCACTCTGAGTATGCCGAAGTGCCTCAGGATGTGGTGGACGCGGTGCTGGCGGCGAAAGCGCGCGGTAGCCGCGTCGTGGCGGTCGGTACAACGTCCGTGCGCTCACTCGAGAGCGCCGCGCAGGCGGCGAAGCGCAATCTTATCGAGCCGTTCTTTGGCGATACGCAGATCTTTATCTACCCGGGCTATCAGTACAAAGTGATTGACGCGCTGGTGACCAACTTCCATCTGCCTGAATCGACGTTGATTATGCTGGTGTCGGCATTTGCCGGTTATCAGAACACGATGGCGGCCTACAAGTCTGCGGTAGAACAAAAATATCGCTTTTTTAGCTACGGGGACGCGATGTTTATCACGTACAATCCGCTGGCTTTGAATGAGCGTGTCGGGGAATAAGTCCGCGGCACCGTTTTACAACGTTGGACTGTTTTTCTGACGTCGGAGAAAAAATGAAATTTGAACTCGATACCACCGATGGCCGCGCGCGTCGCGGTCGCCTGGTGTTTGATCGCGGCGTGGTGGAAACCCCCGCGTTTATGCCTGTGGGCACTTACGGCACCGTAAAAGGGATGACGCCGGAAGAAGTAGAAGCCACTGGCGCACAGATTATCCTCGGCAACACCTTCCACCTGTGGCTGCGTCCGGGTCAGGAGATCATGAAGCTCCACGGCGACCTGCACGATTTCATGCAGTGGAAAGGCCCAATCCTGACCGACTCCGGCGGCTTCCAGGTCTTCAGCCTGGGCGATATCCGCAAGATCACCGAGCAGGGCGTACACTTCCGTAACCCGATCAACGGCGATCCGATTTTCCTCGATCCCGAAAAATCGATGGAGATTCAGTACGATCTCGGCTCTGACATCGTGATGATCTTCGACGAATGTACGCCGTATCCGGCCGACTGGGATTACGCAAAACGCTCCATGGAGATGTCTCTGCGCTGGGCGAAGCGTAGCCGTGACCGTTTTGACTCGCTGCAGAACAAAAATGCACTGTTCGGCATTATCCAGGGCAGCGTTTACGAAGATTTACGCGATATCTCTGTTAAAGGTCTGGTAGAGATAGGTTTTGATGGCTACGCTGTCGGCGGTTTGGCTGTGGGTGAGCCGAAGGAAGATATGCACCGTATTCTGGAGCATGTCTGCCCGCAAATCCCGGCGGATAAACCACGATACCTGATGGGCGTGGGTAAACCAGAAGATCTGGTTGAAGGCGTACGCCGCGGCATTGATATGTTCGACTGCGTCATGCCAACCCGCAACGCGCGTAACGGCCATTTGTTCGTTACCGATGGCGTGGTGAAAATCCGTAACGCGAAGCATAAGAGTGACACCAGCCCGCTCGATTCCGAGTGCGATTGCTATACCTGTCGCAATTATTCTCGCGCGTATCTGCATCATCTCGATCGTTGCAACGAGATTTTGGGCGCGCGTCTCAATACCATTCATAATCTTCGTTATTATCAGCGCTTAATGGCTGGTTTACGTAAGGCTATCGAAGAGGGTAAATTAGAGAGCTTCGTGACCGATTTCTACCAACGTCAGGGGCGGGATGTTCCACCGTTGAACGTTGATTAATTTTAATAATGAGGGAATTTGAATGAGCTTTTTTATTTCTGATGCGGTAGCGGCAACAGGTGCTCCAGCGCAGGGCAGCCCGATGTCTCTGATTCTGATGCTGGTTGTGTTCGGTCTGATCTTCTACTTCATGATCCTGCGTCCACAGCAGAAGCGCACCAAAGAGCACAAAAACCTGATGAACTCCATTGCGAAAGGCGATGAAGTACTGACTAACGGTGGTCTGGTGGGTCGCGTAACCAAAGTGGCTGAAAACGGCTACATTGCTATCGCCCTGAACGACACCACTGAAGTGGTCATCAAACGTGACTTCGTAGCTGCCGTTCTGCCGAAAGGCACCATGAAGGCGCTGTAATCCCAACTTTTCCCAAAGGGAACTGCCGTGTTAAACCGTTATCCTTTGTGGAAGTACATCATGCTGGTCGTCGTGATTCTCGTCGGCCTGCTGTACGCGCTTCCCAACCTGTATGGTGAGGATCCGGCTGTTCAAATCACTGGCGCGCGCGGTGTCGCCGCCAGTGAGCAAACGCTGATCCAGGTCCAGAAAACGTTACAAGAAGAAAAAATTACCGCTAAGTCTGTGGCTCTGGAAGAGGGTGCAATTCTTGCTCGCTTCGACACCACCGACACGCAGCTCCGCGCTCGCGAAGCGCTGATGGGCGTGCTGGGTGACAAATACGTCGTGGCGCTTAACCTTGCCCCTGCAACCCCGCGTTGGCTGGCTGCGATGAAAGCAGAGCCAATGAAACTCGGTCTTGACCTGCGTGGCGGCGTTCACTTCCTGATGGAAGTGGATATGGATACCGCGCTTGGCAAGCTGCAGGAACAGAATATCGACAGCCTGCGCAGCGATCTGCGTGATAAAGGCATCGCTTACACCACCGTGCGTAAAGAAGATAACTACGGCATGAGCATCACGTTCCGCGACAGCGCGGCGCGCGATCAGGCTGTAGATTACCTGACCCAACGTCACCGTGACCTGGTGATCACCTCTCAGGGCAGCAACCAGCTGCGCGCGGTGATGACCGATGCGCGTCTGAAAGAAGCGCGTGAATATGCCGTTCAGCAGAACATCAACATTCTGCGCAACCGTGTAAACCAGCTGGGCGTGGCTGAGCCGCTGGTGCAGCGTCAGGGTGCTGACCGTATCGTGGTTGAACTGCCGGGTATCCAGGATACCGCGCGTGCGAAAGAGATTCTGGGTGCGACCGCAACCCTGGAATTCCGTCTGGTGAACTCCAACGTCGATCAGTCCGCTGCCGCCGCAGGGCGTATTCCGGGTGACTCCGAAGTGAAACAGACCCGCGAAGGTCAGCCAGTGGTGCTGTACAAACGCGTGATTCTGACCGGTGACCACATCACCGACTCCACGTCGAGCCAGGACGAATACAACCAGCCGCAGGTTAACATCTCGCTGGATAGCGCGGGTGGTAACATCATGTCTAACTTCACCAAGGACAACATCGGCAAACCGATGGCGACCCTGTTCGTGGAGTACAAAGACAGCGGTAAGAAAGATGCAAACGGTCGTGCGGTGCTGGTGAAAGAGGAAGAGGTGATTAACATCGCCAACATCCAGTCTCGTCTGGGTAACAGCTTCCGTATTACCGGTATCAACAACCCGAACGAAGCGCGTCAGCTTTCTCTGCTGCTGCGTGCCGGTGCGCTGATTGCGCCAATTCAGATTGTTGAAGAACGTACCATTGGTCCAACTCTGGGTATGCAAAACATCCAGCAGGGTCTGGAAGCGTGTCTGGCCGGTCTGGTGGTCTCTATCCTCTTCATGATCTTCTTCTACAAGAAGTTTGGTCTGATTGCGACCTCCGCGCTGATCGCCAACCTGGTGCTGATCATCGGCATTATGTCCCTGCTGCCGGGGGCGACGCTGACCATGCCGGGCATTGCAGGTATCGTTCTTACCCTTGCGGTGGCGGTCGACGCCAACGTACTGATTAACGAACGTATCAAAGAAGAGTTGAGCAACGGTCGCTCTGTTCAGCAGGCGATTGACGAAGGCTATAAAGGCGCGTTCAGCTCCATCTTCGATGCGAACGTAACAACACTGATTAAGGTTCTTATCCTGTATGCAGTGGGTACTGGCGCGATCAAAGGCTTTGCGATTACAACCGGTATCGGTGTCGCAACGTCAATGTTTACCGCTATTGTCGGCACCCGTGCCATCGTGAACCTGCTGTACGGCGGCAAGCGCGTCAAAAAGCTGTCTATCTGAGGAGTGCGTTGTGGCACAGGAATATACTGTTGAACAATTGAACCACGGCCGTAAAGTCTGGGACTTTATGCGCTGGGACTACTGGGCCTTCGGCATTTCAGGTTTCCTGCTGATTCTGTCCATCGGCATTATGAGCGTGAAAGGCTTTAACTGGGGGCTGGATTTCACAGGCGGTACGGTCATCGAGATCTCCCTGGAAAAACCGGTCGATATGGACCAGATGCGTTTGTCTCTGCAGAAAGCGGGCTTTGAAGAGCCGCTGCTGCAGAACTTCGGCAGCAGCCGCGACATCATGGTGCGTATGCCGCCGGTGCACGATGCCAACGGCAGCCAGGAGCTGGGCAGCAAGGTTGTTAGCGTGATTAACGAAACAACCAGCCAGAACGCGGCGGTCAAGCGTATTGAGTTCGTCGGCCCAAGCGTGGGTGCTGACCTGGCGCAGACCGGTGCGATGGCGCTGCTGGTAGCGCTGATCTCCATCCTGGTGTACGTCGGTTTCCGCTTTGAGTGGCGACTGGCGGCCGGTGTGGTTATCGCTCTGGCGCACGACGTGGTGATCACCATGGGCATACTGTCGCTGTTCCACATTGAGATTGACCTGACGATTGTGGCATCCCTGATGTCCGTTATCGGTTACTCACTGAACGACAGTATCGTGGTATCTGACCGTATCCGTGAAAACTTCCGTAAGATCCGTCGCGGTACGCCGTACGAAATCTTTAACGTGTCGTTGACCCAGACGCTGCACCGTACCTTGATCACATCCGGTACCACTTTGATGGTGATCCTGATGCTGTTCCTCTTCGGTGGTCCGGTACTGGAAGGCTTCTCGCTGACCATGCTGATTGGTGTCACCATCGGTACGGCGTCGTCTATCTACGTCGCATCCGCTCTGGCACTGAAACTCGGCATGAAGCGCGAGCACCTGCTCCAGCAGAAAGTCGAGAAAGAAGGGGCGGATCAGCCGTCCATTCTGCCGTAAGGCGACCTTTAGCGCGTTATCGAAATCCCGGTCTGTTGACCGGGATTTTTTTTATCTGCTCCTGACAAACACTCCTGACAGTATGCTGTCAGGAGCCCTGTCGTAGACTCCTTCTGAACCCAAACAACAGGCAGGAGGATGTATGAAAAGCGTCATTAACTGGTTTGAAATTCCGGTCGCGGATATGGATCGCGCCATCAAATTTTATGAACCGGTGATGCAGCTCGCGCTGCGTCGCGAGAAAATGGACTGTGCGGAGCTGGCCGTTTTCCCGCATGAGGATCCGTATACCGGCGGGGCGCTGGCAAAATTTGACGGCGTTACACCGTCTTTGCAGGGCGCTATTATTTACCTGCATACTGACAATCTGGCGGTCACGCTCGATCGCATCGCCTCCGCGGGCGGCGAGTGCGTGTTTGGCCCGCTGGAACTGCCGCATGGTATTGGCACTATCGCATTGTTTACCGACAGCGAGGGTAACCGCGTCGGCCTCCATCAACCTGCCTGAGAGCGGAATAAGATATGACCCGACGCGCTGACCGTTTGTTTCAGATTGTGCAGATCCTGCGGGGCAGGCGTCTGACAACGGCAGCGCATCTGGCGGACCGGCTTGGCGTGTCCGAGCGCACGGTCTACCGCGATATCCGCGATCTGTCGCTTTCCGGCGTGCCGGTGGAAGGTGAGGCGGGGAGCGGATATCGGCTGATGTCGGGTTTTGACCTGCCGCCGCTGATGCTGACAAATAAGGAGTCAGAGGCGCTGATCGTCGCGATTCGCCTGCTCAAAACCTGGGGAGGGGAATCGCTTTCGCGCGAGCTGGAGTCGGCTCAGGAGAAGGTGCTGGCTATCCTGCCCGAGGAGAGTCGTCGAAAGGCGGAGCAGACGCGGATCTACGCCCCGGATTTTTGCATGCAAAGCCACTCCCGCAGCGATTTTGACAGGATTCATCAGGCGATTTCCGCCCAGCGCGTGCTGGCGCTGCATTACCGTGATGAAGCCGGACAGCTCTCAAAGCGCGAGGTCCAGCCGCTGGGTTTGTTCTTCTGGGGGGAGCGCTGGCTGCTGGCGGCGTGGTGCGAACGGCGCGACGACTATCGCTGTTTCCGGCTCGACCGCTGTCTCAATATTGTGCAGACGGAGAGGCGGTTTAGCGAGAGTGCGGACAGATCGCTGGCGGATTTTTTGCGGAAGGTTAAGCAGTAAAAAGCCAGCGCTTGAGCTGGCTTTTTTTGCCCGGCGGCGAGGTAAAAGTAAAACGGCAACGAATGTTGCCGTTTTTTGTATTTGTTCCCTCTCCCTGTGGGAGAGGGTCAGGGTGAGGGCATCAGCCCGCACAGTCCCGAACAGGTTAGAAGTTATAACCTACAACCAGGTAGCCACCCCAACCGGTTGATTTTGACGTGAAGTCACCATCACCCCAGTTCACGGTATCTCCACCTTTCCACTGGCCGCCATTATGGAAATAACGCGCGACTACGGAGTAGTGCCAGTGATCGTAGTTCAGAGCCAGAACGTGGCTGGACGCGATAGAGTTGCTGGTACGGTTCTTGTCATCACCCAGATCTGAGCCCCAGTCGAAGTTGGTGAAGCCGATGTAGGTCAGCTGGCCACCCCAAACCTGAGTGATTGGCACAAAGTATTTCACTTTGAAACGGTAGCCATCCCACTCGTTTTCGTTGGAAGCGCCATAGTTCTGCCACTGGTATTTCGCGTACACGTTCAGGGACAGTCCCATAGGCAGACCGGTATCGATGTCTGTACCCAGACCCATGTACCAGGTGCTCTGACGGCTGCCTTTGTTATCGCCCATATCGTAGATATAGTTGTTGGCGAAGTACCATTCTTTGAACGGACCAAAACTCAGATCAGTGCCCGTCAGCTTATCGATAGAGAAACGCGGTTCGATTTCCATGAACATCGGGGAACCGTCTGACCAGATACCTTTATCGTTGCCGTTGCCCCAGTCAAAGGTCTTAGGAATATCGATGTAGCCGTAGAAATCAAACCAGTCTTTTTTAGCAAACGCTTCGTATTCCAGGTAGACGTCGTTGTTCAGCTTTGGAGAAAAGCGCGTGTGGTAGCTGCCGACCACGTTAACGCTCTGGTGCCACCAGTCGGAGAGGTATTGTGGTTTATCGTTTTCCGCTGCGTTAACAGTGAAAGAGGAAGAAAGTGCCAGCACGGCGCCGGCTGCGAGTAATGTTTTTTTCATAATCATGCCACTGATTGAAATTCCCTTCCGGGAGTGAAAAATGCGCGAATTGCGTTTCTAAATATTTCGTGTTTCTGCGGTGCCTATTATAGGAATCCCTGCTCACAAAAATATGTGTTGTTTCACATATCTCTCACGAGCGTAATCGATTGCGTTCACGTTTGCGTACTTTAAACGGGCGGGATTGTAGCGGCAATCATTTATGTTGCCAATCCATACGAAATGTAAATGTTAGCGGAGTGACATTTCACTCCGCTAAAGGGAGGGTTATTGCGCGGCGGGCTGGATATCGTGAATGCGGATGAAATCTAACCGATCCGGAGTCAGTCCGTTAAGCTGCAGCGGAATGTTAACATCGCTTGGTGCCAGCACGCTGGCCGGAGCGGTGAACAGCTGACTGTTAACATTCACCTCCTGGTAGCTCTCAGTGGTGCCCTGAATCTGTCCCCATTCGACGGTGCCGCTGAAGGCGGGCAACGGATCGTTGGACTCGCCCTGAATGCGTAATGTTGCGCGAGTACCATTTGCATTCGCCGCCACATTCACCAGAGACATTTTTAGCGTGCCAATCTGACTATTGAGACGCGCAGGCGTATTCGCTCCCGGCAGCAGATAAACCCCGCTGCTGGATTTGGCATTTAGCGCGTTTTGCTGGGTGATCTTCACCGTTTCTTTGTTCAGTTTGTCCATCGCCGCATTGAGCGTGTTCACGCTCTGTTTCATCTGACGGACTTCGGTTTGCTGTGCACAGGCGCTAAGGGTGAAGAGGCTCCCCACCAGCAAAATTTTAAGGTAACGTCTTGTCATTGCGTTTATTTCCTTGAAATAACGGATCGCCTTAATGGTAGCCAGCCTCAACGTGTCAGACATAGATCCTTTGTCTCAAAAAGCTCTTCCTTTGTTGTCAGGCCAGATCAGGGTAAAATGAAAATTAGTTAACCACATAACAGGGATACCGTATGCATTGCCCATTCTGCTCCGCTGTGGATACCAAAGTCATCGACTCTCGTCTTGTGGGCGAAGGGTCATCCGTACGCCGTCGTCGGCAGTGTCTGGTGTGCAACGAGCGTTTCACGACCTTTGAGGTTGCAGAGCTGGTAATGCCGCGCGTGGTGAAAAGCAACGACGTGCGCGAGCCGTTTAACGAAGAGAAACTGCGCAGCGGGATGCTGAAGGCCCTGGAAAAACGTCCCGTCAGCGCGGATGACGTTGAGATGGCGTTAAACCACATAAAATCTTACCTTCGTGGTTTGGGTGAGCGTGAAGTGCCGAGCAAAATGATCGGTAACCTGGTGATGGAGCAGCTGAAAAAGCTCGATAAGGTTGCCTATATCCGCTTCGCCTCGGTCTACCGCAGCTTCGAAGACATCAAAGAGTTTGGCGAAGAGATCGCCCGCTTACAGGATTAAGCTCATGCAGGATGAGATTTACATGGCGCGAGCCATGAAGCTGGCGCAGCGCGGTCGTTTTACCACCCATCCCAACCCGAACGTCGGGTGCGTTATCGTTAAAGATGGCGAGATCGTGGGGGAGGGGTTTCACTATCGTGCCGGCGAGCCGCATGCCGAGGTTCATGCGTTGCGCATGGCGGGTGAGAAGGCGCGCGGCGCCACAGCCTACGTCACGCTGGAGCCCTGCAGCCATCACGGGCGTACGCCGCCGTGCTGCGAAGCGCTGATCGCGGCAGGCGTTTCACGCGTGGTCGCGTCGATGCAGGACCCGAATCCGCAGGTTGCCGGACGCGGTCTGTATCGCCTGCAGCAGGAAGGCATCGACGTCAGCCATGGGCTGATGATGCAGGACGCGGAAGCGATCAACAAAGGCTTTCTGAAGCGCATGCGCACGGGGTTCCCGTATATTCAGCTCAAGCTGGGCGCCTCGCTGGACGGTCGTACGGCGATGGCAAACGGCGAAAGCCAGTGGGTAACCTCACCACAGGCAAGGCGCGATGTGCAACGTCTGCGCGCGCAAAGCCATGCTATTCTCACCAGCAGTGAAACCGTTTTGGCTGACGATCCGGCCATGACCGTGCGCTGGGACGAGCTGAATGCCGATACTCAGGCGCTGTACCCGCAGGAGAACCTGCGCCAGCCGCTGCGTATTATTATTGATAGCCAGAACCGGGTGACGCCGGAGCACCGCATCGTCCAGCAGCCGGGTGAAACCTGGATTGCCCGCACTAAAGAAGATACGCGCGAATGGCCGGAAGGCGTGCGCAGCATTATGGTGCCGGAGCATAACGGTCATCTGGATCTGGTGGTGCTGATGATGCTGCTCGGCAAGCAGCAGGTGAACAGCATCTGGGTTGAAGCGGGGCCAACGCTCGCCGGTGCGCTTTTACAGGCCGGGCTGGTGGATGAGCTGATTGTTTACGTTGCGCCTAAACTGTTAGGTCACGACGCGCGCGGGCTGTTTGTGCTGCCCGGCCTTGAAAAACTGGCCGACGCACCGCAACTCAAATTTAGCGAGATTCGTCCGGTAGGCCCGGATGTCTGCCTCCACTTAACGACAGCGTAATTGCTCCTGAAATAGGGAAGCAGTGCGCAAAGTATTATGATAAAATCCGCCCCCCTGCGGGGCCAAATGAACCCGTAAAGGAAGAGTATGAACATTATTGAAGCTGCTGTAGCTACCCCGGACGCTCGCGTCGCCATCACCATTGCGCGTTTCAACAACTTCATCAACGACAGCCTGCTGGAAGGTGCGATTGACGCCCTGAAACGTATCGGCCAGGTTAAAGATGACAACATTACCGTTGTTTGGGTTCCAGGCGCTTACGAACTGCCACTGGCGGCGGGCGCGCTGGCGAAAACCGGTAAATACGACGCGGTGATTGCGCTGGGTACCGTTATTCGTGGCGGCACTGCGCACTTCGAATACGTTGCGGGCGGTGCAAGCAACGGTCTGGCACACGTTGCGCAGGATGCTGAAATTCCTGTCGCGTTCGGCGTGCTGACCACCGAAAGTATTGAACAAGCCATCGAACGTGCTGGCACCAAAGCCGGTAACAAAGGTGCAGAAGCTGCACTGACCGCGCTTGAAATGATCAATGTATTGAAAGCCATCAAGGCCTGATTTTTTTGTAAGGGGAATTCCGTGAAACCTGCTGCTCGTCGCCGCGCCCGTGAATGTGCCGTCCAGGCACTTTACTCCTGGCAGTTGTCCCAGAACGACATCGCTGATGTTGAATACCAGTTCCTGTCAGAACAGGACGTAAAAGACGTTGACGTTCTGTACTTCCGCGAACTGCTGTCGGGAGTGGCGACTAATAGCGCGTATCTCGATGGCCTGATGAAGCCATACCTGTCCCGTCTGCTCGAAGAGCTGGGCCAGGTGGAAAAAGCAGTGTTGCGTATCGCGCTGTTTGAGCTGTCTAAACGTGATGATGTGCCGTATAAAGTGGCCATCAACGAAGCGATCGAACTGGCGAAAACCTTCGGCGCTGAAGACAGCCACAAGTTTGTAAACGGCGTACTTGATAAAGCAGCACCTGCGATCCGTCCCCACAAAAAGTGATCCGCAAACCGGAGTCCTGCATTGCCTGACGGGCAGTGCGGCTCCGGTTTTTTCTTTTATTTGCTGAGGCATAACGTATGGCATGCGGCGAATTCTCCCTGATTGCCCGTTATTTCGACCGTGTCAGAACCTCTCGTCTTGATGTTGAAACCGGCATTGGCGATGACTGTGCACTTCTCAATATTCCCGAAAAACAGACGCTGGCAATCAGCACCGACACCCTGGTGTGCGGCCGTCATTTCTTACCGGATATCGATCCTGCCGATCTGGCGTATAAAGCCCTGGTGGTTAACGTCAGCGATCTGGCGGCGATGGGTGCCGATCCCGCGTGGCTGACGCTGGCTCTGACCCTGCCAGAGGTGGATGAAGCCTGGCTGGAAGCCTTTAGCGATGCGCTGTTTGAGCAGCTTAGCTATTACGATATGCAGCTGATTGGCGGCGACACGACTGCCGGTCCGCTGTCGATGACGCTGGCGATCCATGGCTACGTGCCGCTCGGCCGCGCGCTGAAGCGCTCAGGTGCAAAACCGGGCGACTGGATCTACGTGACCGGTACGCCGGGCGACAGCGCGGCAGGGCTGGCGATCCTTCAGAATCGTTTAACGATTGAAGATGCTGACGACGCGGCGTATCTGGTGAAACGCCATCTGCGGCCAACGCCGCGTATTTTGCACGGCCAGGCGCTGCGCGAACGGGCAAGCTCGGCTATCGATCTCTCTGACGGGCTGATCTCGGATCTCGGGCATATCCTGAAGGCCAGCGGCGTAGGCGCGCGCGTTGACCTGGATCTGTTTCCGCTTTCGGAGCAACTGCTTCGCCATGTAGAGCCTGAGCAGGCCCTGCGCTGGGCGCTGTCCGGTGGTGAAGACTATGAGCTGTGCTTCACGGTGCCTGAGCTCAACCGTGGAACGCTGGACGTGGCGTTAGCGCATCTCGGCGCGAAGTTTACCTGCATCGGTCAGATCATGCCGGAGAGTGAAGGGCTGAAGTTTGTGAAAGACGGTGCGCCCGTTATGCTGGACTGGAAAGGGTACGATCACTTCGCGTAAGTTTGTGCGCGCTGTACTGCCGGGTGGCGGTTTCGCCTTACCCGGCCTACAAAAGATGGGCTTATTTAAACCCCACCACCGGATGCGGCTTATACGGTGTTTCCAGCTCGGCAACCTGCTCCTGCGTCAGCGTGATATCCACCGCATTCAGCAGCTCATCAAGCTGTTCTTCCCGCGACGTTCCAATAATCGGCGCTGCGACCCCGCGCTTGCCCAGCAGCCACGCCAGGGCCACCTGAGCGCGGGTTGCACCGGTATCGTCGGCGATCCCGGCTAAACGTTCGGCAATCAGCGCATCGCTGGCTTCTGTACCGGCATAAAGATTTTTTCCCACTTCATCCGATACCAGGCGAGCCGTGGTTTCCCCCCACGGGCGGGTCAGGCGGCCGCGCGCCAGCGGGCTCCACGGGATCACCGCCACGCCCTCCTGATGGCATAGCGGCAGCATCTCGCGTTCTTCTTCACGATAAATCAGATTGTAGTGATCCTGCATGGTGACAAAGCGCGCCCAGCCGTGCTGCGCCTGGAGATCCAGCGCCTGAGCAAACTGCGACGCGTGCATAGACGACGCGCCGATGTAGCGTGCTTTACCGGCTTTGACCACGTCGTTCAGCGCTTCAAGCGTCTCCTCGATCGGCGTGTTGTAATCCCAGCGGTGAATTTGCAGCAGGTCGACGTACTCCATGTTCAGGCGTCTGAGGCTGTCATCAATGGAGCGCAGGATCTGCGCGCGAGAAAGGCCCTCAGCCAGATCGCCCACCGGATAGTAGACCTTGGTGGCGACGACGACGTCATCACGGCGGGCAAAGTCGCGCAGTGCGCGGCCGACAATTTCCTCGCTGCTGCCGTCTGAGTAGCTGTTAGCGGTGTCAAAGAAGTTAATGCCGCCCTCGATGGCGCGTTTGATAATCGGACGGCTGCTCTCTTCCGGCAGCGTCCAGGCGTGGTTTCCCCGATCGGGCTCGCCAAAGGTCATGCATCCCAGACAAAGTCGGGAAACCTTAAGGTCCGTTCTTCCTAATGTTGTGTATTGCACGGTTCCGCTCCTGCTGTTTAAACACCAGCTTTAAGCATAGCAGGAGCGGAAAAGGGGGAGGGGTCAGTCCAGCCAGGTACGGATTTTGGCTTCGATACCGGCGGCGTCCAGGCCAATCGCCGCACGGGCTTCGTCCTGAGTACCTTGCGGAATGAAGCGATCCGGCAGGCCGAGGTTCAGCACCGGCACGGCTTTACGGTTCGCCATCAGCACCTCATTCACGCCGCTGCCCGCGCCGCCCATGATGGCGTTTTCTTCCAGCGTGACCAGCACGTCGTGGGTCTCAGCCATACTCAGGATCAGAGATTCATCGAGGGGCTTCACAAAGCGCATGTCCACCAGGGTGGCATTCAGCGCTTCAGCCGCTTTCGCGGCCTCGGGCATCAGCGTGCCGAAGTTCATGATCGCCACTTTCTCACCGCGACGCTTAACCAGACCTTTACCGATCGGCAGTTTTTCCAGCGGCTGCAGCTCAACGCCTACCGCATTGCCGCGCGGGTAGCGAACGGCGCTTGGGCCATCCTGATAGTGGTAGCCGGTAAACAGCATCTGACGACATTCGTTCTCGTCGCTTGGCGTCATGACAACCATATCCGGAATACAGCGCAGGAACGACAAATCAAACGCGCCCTGGTGCGTCTGGCCGTCGGCACCGACGATGCCCGCACGATCGATAGCAAACAGTACCGGCAGCTTTTGAATCGCCACGTCGTGGATCACCTGATCGTAGGCGCGCTGCAGGAAGGTGGAGTAGATAGCGACAACGGGCTTGTAGCCGCCAATGGCGAGGCCCGCTGCAAACGTCACCGCATGCTGCTCGGCAATGGCGACGTCAAAATACTGGTCAGGGTATTTTCTGGAGAACTCCACCATGCCAGAGCCTTCACGCATGGCCGGGGTGATCGCCATCAGCTTGTTGTCTTTGGCTGCGGTTTCGCACAGCCAGTCGCCGAAGATTTTGGAATAGCTCGGCATGCCGCCGCTGCTTTTTGGCAGACAGCCGCTGGACGGGTCAAATTTCGGTACCGCGTGGAAGGTGATCGGATCTTTTTCCGCCGGTTCGTAACCGCGCCCTTTTTTGGTCATGATGTGCAGGAACTGCGGGCCTTTTAGGTCGCGCATGTTCTTGAGCGTGGTCACCAGACCCAGCACGTCATGGCCGTCAACCGGGCCTATATAGTTAAAGCCCAGCTCTTCAAACAGGGTGCCCGGCACGACCATGCCTTTGATGTGTTCTTCGGTACGCTTGAGCAGCTCTTTAATCGGCGGTACGCCGGAGAAGACTTTTTTGCCGCCTTCGCGCAGCGAGGAGTAAAGCTTGCCGGAGAGCAGCTGGGCCAGATGGTTGTTCAGCGCGCCGACGTTCTCGGAAATCGACATTTCGTTATCGTTGAGGATAACCAGCATGTCCGGCTTGATATCGCCCGCGTGGTTCATGGCTTCGAAGGCCATACCGGCGGTAATGGCGCCGTCGCCAATCACGCAGACGGTGCGGCGCTGCTTGTTCTCTTTCTCGGCGGCAACGGCAATACCGATGCCCGCCGAAATGGAGGTGGAGGAGTGGCCGACGCTCAGCACGTCGTACTCGCTCTCACCGCGCCACGGGAACGGGTGCAGGCCGCCCTTCTGACGAATGGTGCCAATTTTATCGCGACGTCCGGTCAGAATTTTGTGCGGATAGGCCTGGTGCCCCACGTCCCAGATGAGCTGATCGAACGGCGTGTTATAGACGTAGTGCAGCGCCACGGTCAGCTCTACCGTGCCAAGCCCGGAGGCGAAATGGCCGCTGGAGCGGCTTACGCTGTCGAGCAGGTAGCGACGCAGCTCGTCGCACAGCTTCGGCAGGCTCTCTTTCGGCAACAGACGTAACTCCTGGGTGGAGTCAACTAACGCCAGTGTCGGGTATTTGGCAATATCAAAACTCATCAAAGGCTCATCGAGATATATAGTTTATTTATCACGCTGGATTATATAGTCCGCTAGCGCTTCCAGTGCCGAGGTATCCAGCGATTGCGCGGCCAGTTCATTTAGGGACTGGCGGGCATCGTCAATCAGATCCCGGGCTTTACGTTGGGCTTGCTCAAGACCCAGCAGGGCGGGGTAGGTACTTTTGCCAAGCTGCTGGTCCGCACCCTGACGTTTACCCAATGTTGCAGTATCGCCCACCACATCCAGAATGTCATCCTGAACCTGGAATGCCAGACCGATACTTTCTGCGTATCTGTCCAGAATCGGCAGGGCTTTGCGCCCTTGTTCACCCGCGCTCAGCGCGCCCAGGCGAACGGCGGAACGAATCAACGCCCCGGTTTTATGGCGATGAATACGCTCCAGCTGTTCCAGATTAACCTGACGTCCTTCCGCTTCAAGATCCAGCGCCTGTCCGCCGCACATGCCGGCCACGCCGCTGGCCATCGCCAGCTCGGAGATCATCGCCAGGCGGTCGCGGTCGGCCACTTCCGCCATCGGCGCGTCGCTCAGAATCGAGAACGCCAGCGTTTGCAGGGCATCACCCGCCAGAATGGCATTCGCCTCGCCAAACTTGATATGGCAGGTGGGTTGACCCCGACGCAAATCGTCGTCGTCCATGGCCGGGAGATCGTCGTGGATCAGCGAGTAGGCGTGGATGCACTCCACGGCGGCTGCCGGGGCGTCCAGCGTGTTGTCGCTGATGCCAAACATATTGCCTGTGGCGTAGACCAGGAACGGGCGCAGGCGCTTTCCACCCAAGAGTGCGCCATAGTGCATGGCTTCAACCAGTGGAGTGTTCTGAAAAGGCTGTGGCGCAATAAAACGGCGCAGGGCGTCGTTGGCGCGTACGACACGCGCCTGAAGCTCGTTGGAAAAATCCATTTACTCGGCGTCCGGTGTAAAAGGCGTGGTTTTCGCGTCTTCGCTGTCGGAAAGCAGGATCTGCACGCGCTGCTCGGCCTGCTGCAGTTTGACCTGCCCCTGGCGCGCCAGCTGCACGCCACGCTCGAATTCATTGAGCGCCTCTTCCAGCGGGAGATCGCCGCTCTCAAGACGGGTAACGATTTGCTCCAGTTCACTCAGCGCAGTTTCGAAACTGGCCGGTGCGTCGTTCTTCTTCGGCATAGTGAATTGACTCTTATATTCTCAGCCCCGACATGGTAACGGACTCAGGGCAATTATCAAATAACGCGCAATGTGCACAGGAGCGGCGCGATGGTGGTATACTTGCGCGCCTGGATGCAGCCACGGGTGTGGGCTGCTGTACTCTTTTCCATTACAAGCCTTAATACGCTTGCCTAAGAAACATTGCCGCCATGAAGTTTATCATTAAATTGTTCCCTGAAATCACCATCAAAAGCCAATCTGTGCGTTTGCGCTTTATTAAAATTCTCACCGGGAACATTCGTAACGTATTAAAGCACTACGACGAAACCCTCGCCGTGGTGCGCCACTGGGACCACGTTGAAGTGCGCGCCAAAGACGAAAACAAACGTCAGGATATTCGCGACGCGCTGACCCGTATTCCGGGGATCCACCATATCCTGGAAGTGGAAGATGTTCCGTTCAGCGATATGCACGACATCTTCGAGAAAGCGCTGGTGCAGTACCGCGACCAGATCGAAGGCAAAACCTTCTGCGTGCGCGTGAAGCGTCGCGGTAAGCACGAGTTCAGCTCTATTGAAGTGGAACGTTACGTCGGCGGCGGTTTGAACCAGCACGTTGAAACGGCGCGCGTTCGTCTGACCAACCCGGACGTAACCGTGAACCTGGAGATCGAAAACGATCGCCTGCTGCTGGTGAAAGGGCGCTATGAAGGTATCGGCGGCTTCCCGATTGGCACCCAGGAAGACGTATTGTCCCTGATCTCCGGCGGCTTCGACTCCGGCGTCTCCAGCTATATGCTGATGCGTCGCGGCTGCCGTGTGCACTACTGCTTCTTCAACCTGGGCGGCGCGGCGCACGAAATCGGCGTTCGTCAGGTCGCGCATTACCTGTGGAACCGCTTCGGCAGCTCCCACCGCGTGCGTTTCGTGGCGATCAACTTCGAACCTGTGGTCGGCGAAATCCTCGAAAAAGTGGACGACGGCCAGATGGGCGTGGTGCTGAAACGCATGATGGTGCGTGCGGCGTCCAAAGTTGCCGAGCGCTACGGCGTGCAGGCGCTGGTCACCGGTGAAGCGCTGGGCCAGGTATCCAGCCAGACGCTGACCAACCTGCGTCTGATCGACAACGTGTCTGATACGCTGATCCTGCGCCCGCTGATCTCCCACGATAAAGAGCACATCATCGATCTGGCGCGCGAAATCGGCACCGAAGATTTTGCCCGCACCATGCCGGAATACTGCGGCGTGATCTCAAAAAGCCCAACGGTGAAGGCGGTGAAGGCGAAGATCGAAGCGGAAGAAGAGAACTTCGATTTCAGCATTCTGGAAAAAGTGGTGGAGGAAGCATCCAACATCGACATCCGCGAGATTGCCCAGCAGACCGAGCAGGAAGTCGTTGAAGTTGAAACCGTGAGCGGTTTCGGCGCTAACGATGCGATTCTGGATATCCGCTCCATTGACGAGCAGGATGACAAGCCGCTTCAGGTTGAAGGCGTCGACGTGGTTTCTCTGCCGTTCTATAAGCTGAGCACCAAGTTTGGCGATCTCGACCAGAGCAAAACGTATCTGCTGTGGTGCGAGCGCGGGGTGATGAGTCGCCTGCAGGCGCTGTATCTGCGCGAGCAGGGCTTTGCGAACGTGAAGGTGTATCGCCCGTAGTTTATTGCCGGGGAGTGCGGCCTGAAGCCCTCACCCCGGCCCTCTCCCACAGGGAGAGGGAGAACACCTATTCGTAATAATTATAAATCCCCGCCGGCATCACCAGCGACGACGCCACTTCGTACGCTTTCTCGCGCCCGACCAGCAGGTCAATAATCTTTAAGCCAAAATCAATCGCGGTGCCTGGCCCCTGGCTGGTCAGCAGGTTGACGCGCGGATCCCAGACGACGCGTTTATCCACCCAGTGCTCTTCCGGGATCGTATCCTTCAACCCCGGGAAGCCGGTCATGTTGCCGATGGGGAAGATATCGTGCGGAACCAGAACCGTTCCTGCTGCGGCACAGATAGCCGCGACGATGCGGCCGGATAAATGAAACTGACGCACGGTCTCGACCAGCAGCGGGCTGTCGCGAAAACATTCCGCGCCTTTTAAGCCGCCGGGCAGCACGATGATGTCGTAATCGCCGTCAGCCACCTGAACAAGGGGGGCATCCGCGAGGATTTTCACCCCGCGCGAGCAGGTGATTGCCAGATTACCGTCGCTGGCGACGCTGGCGGTGGTGACCTTAATGCCGCCGCGCACCATCAAATCAATGGTGGTGACCGCTTCCATCTCTTCGCTACCAGGGGCGAGGCAGATCAGTGCTGACGCGCTCATATTCACTCTCCTTACGTTTAACCAGGTCATACAGACGGGCGTTTTCCGGCACGGCGATACCGTGCGCGCGGGCGCGTTTTAGCAGATAGCCGGTAATGTAGTCGATCTCCGTGTGGCGTAATGCCCGAACATCCTGCAGCATCGAGGAGATGTTTTCTGCCGTGCTCTCAATGACCTGCTCGACATAGCAGCGCAAATCGTCGGCCGAGGTATGCAGGCCTTCCCGCTCAACGACCGCCGCGACTTCCGCACACAGCATGGCAATGTCCTGCGGATGATTTTTCAGCTCTCCGTTCGGGCAGTTCCACAGCGCCGTCAGCGGATTGATTACGCAGTTTACCGCCAGCTTGCGCCACAGCTGAGGGCGGATGTTGTTGTGCCAGGCGACGTCCGGCAGCACCTTCTGCAGCACATCGGCAAGATAGCTGTAATCTCCATCCTGAGTTCTGGCGGGCCCGATGTGCGTCACGCCGCTGGCGACATGCACGATGATGTTGCCGTCGCGACGTGCAGCGTGCGTGGTTGTCGCCATCAGCAGTGGCTGCGGGACGCTTTTCAGCTCATCAAGGGTCCCCATGCCGTTATGCAGCAGCAGTATGGGCGAAGTGGGGGGGAGCTGCGCGGCCAGCGTTTTTACCGCGTCTGAGACCTGCCACGCTTTGAGCGTCACCAGTAAAAGGTCGCTTTGCGCCAGGAAATCAGGATCGTTCGCGGTGAGGGATTCGTTAAAGATGCTTCCGTCTTCACCAATCAGGTTTACCCTGCAATAGGGCTGGGGCACGCGCAGCCAGCCCTGAACCTCATGTCCGTGCTTGCACAGCGCGGTCAGCCACAGCTGACCAAGCGCTCCGCATCCGAGCACCGTAATTTTCATTGTTCCTCCTCACCTGCAACTGCGCCAGGTGTTACAGCTTAATTATACAGCTAAGCTTCTGTTGAGTTATGCCTCGTAGCGGGTATTATGCAACGCAACAAAAGTGAAGGGAGAAGAAAAGATGCCATCTTTCGATATTGTTTCCGAAGTTGATATCCAGGAAGTTCGCAACGGCGTTGAGAACGCAACCCGTGAAGTTGAGTCACGTTTCGATTTTCGTGGCGTTGAGGCGTCGTTTGAGCTGAACGACGCAAATAAGACTATTAAGGTGCTGAGCGAGTCTGATTTCCAGGTGAATCAGCTGCTCGACATTCTGCGCGCCAAGCTGTTAAAGCGCGGCATCGAAGGGACGTCTCTGGACGTGCCGGAAGAGTTTGTGCACAGCGGTAAAAACTGGTTTGTTGAAGCCAGGCTGAAGCAGGGCATCGAGAGCGCGGTGCAGAAGAAGATCGTTAAGCTTATTAAAGACAGCAAGCTGAAGGTGCAGGCGCAGATCCAGGGCGAAGAAATTCGCGTGACCGGTAAGTCCCGCGATGACCTCCAGTCCGTAATGGCGCTGGTGCGCGGCGGCGATCTGGGGCAACCGTTCCAGTTTAAAAACTTCCGCGATTGATATAAAAAAGCCCGGTTTAACCGGGCTTTTTTTCACGCTTTGAGCGCCTGCTCGACCTCGAAGCGGTTGGTCATTTTACTGTCTATTTTGACGTAAGCGCTGCGCTCTTCCGGGACGATGAGCACCTCTGTCACACCCTCTTTGGCTTCCAGACGCTGCTTAAGCACATCGCTGATTTCCACATCATCCGGGATTTCCACGCGCAGGCTGCTCACGTAGCGCGGCTCTTTCATGGTGCTGGCGACCAGCAGCCAGACTGTCGCCAATAGCGCACCGGCGAGAAACACGGTTTGTGAATCAAACAGGCCGTCCACCCAGCCGCCGAGCGAGCCGCCGATCGCCACGCCGAGAAACTGGCTGGTGGAGTAGATGCCCATCGCGGTGCCTTTATATCCGGCAGGGGACTCTTTGCTGATCAGCGACGGCAACAGCGCTTCCATCAGATTAAAGGCCAGGAAGAACAGCTGCACGCCGGCAATCAGCTCCCAGAAGTGCGGGCCAGCACCCCAGAGCACAATTTCGGCAATCAGCAGGACCGCCACGCAGCCCACGAAGACGCGCTTCATTTTGCGCTTCACTTCGGCGTAGATGATGAACGGCACGACGGAGACAAACGAAATCAGCATCGTGACCAGATAGATTTTCCAGTGCTCAGCCGCCGGGAAACCCGCTGCGGCAAGCTGGCCGGGCAGGGCGACAAAGGTCGACATCAGCAGGATATGCAGGCACATAATGCCAAAATTGAGCTTCAGCAGGCGCGGCTCGACAATCACTTTGCTGAAGCAGCCTTTTACCATCCCTGATTCGCGGTTCAGAACGTGGTTTTTGCTGTCCGGCACGACCCACAGGGTTAAGGCAATACCGATGGTCGCCAGCACGGCAATCATCCAGAACAGGGCGTGCAGACCCAGCGTGTGCGTAATGATGGGGCCCAGCACCATCGCAATCGCAAAGGTCACGCCAAAGCTCACGCCGATGAACGCCATTGCTTTGGTACGGTTCTGCTCACGGGTTAAGTCTGACAGCAGCGCCATCACCGCGGCGGCAATCGCGCCGGAACCCTGCAGGGCGCGGCCGAGAATAATCCCCCAGATGGAGTGGGAGAGGGCGGCAATCACGCTTCCGAGCACAAAGACCAGCAGCCCGCCGACGATCAGCGGCTTTCGGCCCACCCGATCAGAGAGCAGGCCAAACGGGATCTGGAAAACCGCCTGCGCCAGACCGTAGATGCCGATCGCGAGGCCAATCAGCGCCTCGCTGGCCCCCTGCAGCGCCATACCGTACGTGGTCAGAACAGGCAGGACCATAAACATGCCAAGCATCCGTAGCGAGAAGACAGTCCCTAAGCCCCAGGTCGCGCGTAGCTCGCCTGGCGTCATTTTATAATCGTTCATTACCACCTCAGTTCAAAAGCAGGCCATAGTGTAGTGCGGGGAAGGGGTGGGGTAAATAAAGGGTTATTTAACAAATATTACATGCGTTATTAGTAGATTCAGTGAATAAAAAAGGGTGCCGAAGCACCCCTTTATTGACCTGTTTTGGCTTACCAGACGTAAGTCAGCAGGTTGTGTGAATCTGGCACCATGAAGTCCACGGACATCATCACGGACAGCGAGGTGATGGCCACAATCGAGAACACAAACAGTTTGCGCGCCCAGACTTTGTCATCTTCCACTTTGTAACCGCGCAGCGCCATACCGAGCCACCAGACGCTCACCGCAGCCGCTACCGCCAGATATTTATACCCGGCGTAACCACCCAGAGAGAGCATCAGCGTTGCCACGGCAAAGGCGATGATGTACAGCGTGATGTGGTTCTTGGCAACAGAAATGCCTTTCACGACCGGCAGAACCGGGATGTTCGCTGCCTGATAATCCTTAAAGCGGAAAATCGCGATGGCATAGGAGTGCGGCATCTGCCACAGGCTAAAGATAGCCAGCAGGATCAGCGCACCGCTGTCGAACTCGTTCGTGACCGCGCAGTAGCCAATCACCGGCGGCGCAGCGCCGGAGAGAGAACCAATCAGCGTGCCGTAGACGGAGTGGCGTTTCATATACAGGCTGTAGACGCCCACATACACCACGAACCCCATCACCCCCAGCCAGCAGGCCAGCGGGTTAGCACCAAACCACAGCAGCATAAAGCCAGCAATACCCAGCAAGGTGGCGTACACCAGCGAGACGGAAGGGGCGATCAGGCCTTTCACCAGCACCCGATTTTTGGTCCTTTCCATCTTCTTGTCGATATCCATGTCGATGTAGTTGTTAAATACACAACCGGACGCAACAACCAGTGACACACCGACCAGCGTGTAGATAAAGAGGGTGTAATCAATGCTGCCCTTAGAGGCCAGCAGGAACCCTCCGATCACGGAGATCAGGTTGCCAAAGATGATGCCTGGTTTCGTTACTTGCAGGTATTGCTTAAACATACTCGCCGCTCTTAGTGAACCATCATGTTGTAGTTGAGGTTCCACATAATCCAGATGGAACCGACTACCAGGATAGCGATGATAATCACGGTAAAGATAAAGGCGGTCATATTCCAGCCTTCATCGGACTTGGTGTTCATGTGCAGGAAGCAAACCAGATGCACCAGAATCTGAATCACCGCGGTCACCAGGATTGCACCCAGAATAACCGGCTTAGACGCAGAACCGCTCATCACCATCCAGAACGGGATCACCGTCAGGATGATCGACAGGATGAAACCTGTCATGTAGGTTTTTACGCTACCGTGGGAAGCGCCATGATCGTTTGAATGACTCATTACATCGCCCCCATCAGATATACAACAGAGAACACACAGATCCACACCACGTCCAGGAAGTGCCAGAACAGGCTCAGGCACATGATACGGGTACGGTTAGTGCTGGTCAGGCCGCGACGGGATACCTGGAACATCAGTACCGCCATCCAGATCAGACCAGAGCTCACGTGCAGACCGTGGGTACCGACCAGCGCGAAGAACGCTGACAGGAAGCCACTGCGATCCGGACCGAAACCTTCCAGAATCAGGTGATGGAATTCATAGATTTCCATCCCGATAAATCCAGCACCAAACAGCCAGGTCAACGCCAGCCAGGACACAACCTGGCTCTTGTTGTTTTTGTACATGGCGATAGCCGCCATGCCGTAGGTGATGGAGCTGAATAACAGCAGTGCGGTTTCAACCAGAACGAACGGCAGTTCAAAGATGTCCTTGCCAGCCGGGCCGCCCGCCGTGCCGTTCACCAGAACGGCGTAGGTCGCGAACAGACAGCAGAACAGAATGCAGTCGCTCATCAGGTAGATCCAGAAACCGAAGACTTTGGTCGGTCCTGTATCGTGGTGCGCATGTTCATGCGCGTGGGCAGTTGAGTGCGCCAGAGTATCAGTTGCCATTTTTCAGCCCCGCTTTAGAAATCTCGTCGAAATGCTGATTTTCCAGCTTCTCAACTTCACGGACTGGTACGTAGTAGTCCACGTCCTCGTCAAAGCTCTTCACAATCCAGCTGATTACGATGCCGGCGAAGCCAACAATCGCCATCCACCAGATGTGCCAGATCATTGCGAAACCAAATACCGTTGCGAAGGCGGCAATCACAATGCCCGCACCGCTGTTTTTCGGCATGTGGATTTCTTCGTAATGAGCAGGTTGCTTGTACGCTTCACCTTTTTCTTTCATTTCCCAGAATGCGTCGCGTTCATGAACCTGCGGCACGATGGCAAAGTTATAGAAAGGAGGTGGAGAAGAGGTCGCCCACTCCAGCGTACGGCCACCCCATGGGTCACCGGTCAGGTCACGGTTCTGGTCGCGGTCGCGAATAGACACGTAGAACTGAATCAGCTGAGACGCGATACCGCAGGCAATCAGCACGGCGCCGCCCGCTGCAACCATCAGCATTGGGTGGAACTGAGGATCGATCTGCTGGCTCAGACGACGGGTCATACCCATGAAGCCCAGCACGTACAGCGGCATAAATGCCACGAAGAAGCCGATGATCCAGAACCAGAACGCGCGTTTACCCCATTTTTCGTTCAGCGTGAAGCCGAACGCTTTTGGCCACCAGTAGGTTACGCCAGCGAAGCAGCCGAAGACCACGCCACCGATGATAACGTTATGGAAGTGCGCAATCAGGAACAGGCTGTTGTGCAGAACGAAGTCAGCACCTGGTACCGCCAGCAGTACGCCGGTCATCCCACCTACGGAGAAGGTCACGATGAAGCCGATGGTCCACAGCATCGCTGAGTGGAACACGATACGGCCCTGGTACATGGTGAACAGCCAGTTGAAGATCTTCACCCCGGTAGGGATGGCGATAATCATGGTGGTAATACCGAAGAAGGCGTTTACATTCGCGCCCGCACCCATGGTGAAGAAGTGGTGCAGCCAAACGATGAACGACAGAACGGTAATACACACGGTTGCCCACACCAGAGAGGTGTAACCAAACAGACGTTTACGCGAGAAGGTTGCCGCGATTTCGGAGAACACACCGAACACAGGCAGAACCAGAATGTACACTTCCGGGTGACCCCAGGCCCAAATCAGGTTGATGTACATCATCATGTTGCCACCCATATCATTCGTGAAGAAATGGGTGCCCAGGTAGCGGTCCAGGGTCAGCAGCGCGATGGTAACGGTCAGAATTGGGAAGGAGGCAATAATCAGGATGTTGGCGCACAGAGATGCCCAGGTAAATACCGGCATCTTGAACATGGTCATGCCTGGGGCACGCATCTTGATAATGGTCACGAAGAAGTTGATACCGGTCAGGGTAGTACCGACACCGGAGAGCTGAAGCGCCCAAATCCAGTAGTCGACGCCAACGCCCGGACTGTACTCAATTCCTGACAGCGGCGGGTAAGCCAGCCAGCCGGTCTGCGCGAATTCGCCCACACCCAGTGACAGGTTAACCAGGATAACGCCGACAACCGTGAACCAGAAGCTCAGGTTGTTCAGGAACGGGAACGCCACGTCGCGCGCGCCGATTTGCAGCGGAACGACAACGTTCATCAGACCGATAACCAGCGGCATCGCCACGAAGAAGATCATGATAACGCCGTGGGCGGTAAAGATCTGATCGTAGTGGTGCGGTGGCAGGAAGCCGGCTTCGCCCGCAGAAGCGAGTGCCTGCTGGCTACGCATCATGATCGCATCCGCAAAGCCACGAATTAACATGACGATACCGACGATGCAGTACATGATACCGAGTTTTTTGTGGTCAACCGAAGTCAGCCACTCGTTCCACAGGTAGCTCCACTTACCGAAGTAAGTGATCAGGGCCAGTAAGGCCGCGCCACCAATGATAATTGCAGCCACCGTAACCACGATAATCGGTTCATGGTAGGGCACTGCATCCAGTGTCAATTTTCCGAACATTTTCTTCCTCGGCCCCTTAGTGAGCGGTTTCCGCGTGGCTCATGTCCATGCCTTCCATACCTTCGTGCGCGCTGTGCTCGCCTTCAGGCTGGGTCATGTCCATGCTCTTGCCGTGATCCATAAATTTGCCAATAACGTCTTTGAACAAATCTGGTTTCACATTAGAGAAGTACTCCACCTTGTTGTATTCGCTTGGTGCAGCCACTTTTTCGAACGCCGCCATGTCAGACATGGTGTTTGGAGACTGCTTCGCTTTTTCAACCCACTGGTCGAAAGCGGCACGGTCTGGCGTCGCAATAGCTTTGAACTTCATACCTGAGAAGCCCGGGCCGCTATAGCTGGCGGAGATACCATCATAGGTGCCTGCTTCATTCGCGATCAGATGCAGGTTGGTCTGCATACCGGCCATCGCGTAAATCTGGCTACCCAGACGTGGGATGAAGAAGGAGTTCATTACGGAGTTGGAGGTCACTTTGAACTGAACCGGAGTGTTCGCCGGGAAGGCGATTTCATTCACGGTAGCAATACCCTGCTCTGGATAGATGAAGAACCATTTCCAGTCCATGGAGACCACTTCAATGGTAATAGGTTTCTCATCGTGAACCAGCGGTTTGCTTGGCTCAAGTGCGTGAGTGGTTTTCCAGGTCAGTACGGCAAGGAACAGGATGATCAGAATAGGTACCGTCCAGACCACAGCTTCCACTTTATTGGAGTGTGACCAGTTAGGGCTATACTTCGCATCTTTATTGCTCGCACGATACTTCCAGGCGAAACCAACAGCCATCAAAATGGCAGGAATAACCACAATCAACATCAGGCCAAAAGCCGTCAATATCAGTGAACGTTGTTCCAGTCCAATCTGTCCTTTGGGGTCTAGTAGTGCAGAATCGCAGCCACTGAGTAATACAGTGCCCGCGAATAATGACAACCATCCCAAACTTTTATTGTATTTCCCGAGTCTCATTTAACGACCTCAATTCCACGGAGTCTGGTGGCGTTTAAAGTGTGCGGGCATTTTACGGGAAGGTTACATTACTGTAAACATCATTAGGCCTGTGTCAGGAAGGTGTTACCGGGTTCTGCCGCACGTGTCACAAGTGTTGCAAATTATGTCGGTTTTTATGACCGAAGCCGCATGGCATGGGCTTTATAACGAAAGGACCCCCAAGCATACTCTAAAAGGGGCAATTGGTATAACCATTGTTGAAAATAAACAAAAAATTAACAATTAATTATCAATAAAAAGACATCTGAAAAACGAAAAATCAAACTCTCGTATGCTGAATCGTTTAATGAAAAATAGCGTTTTGGAATGGGAGCCAATAATTTCCAAATCCTATCCCGCACAAAACAACAAATATTTTTTTTGCGCCTGGCGGCTATTTCGCCGTTATAATTTCGGTTAGTGATTACAACGGGAAATAACCTTTCGCATTTTTCTTCAGGTCATCTGCGTTTTACGCAACGCCATGAAATCAAGCAGACCTCCGATCAGGATCCCGGCGATAGCCAGCAGGGCGCCTGCGTCCAGCAGAAGGGCTTCGAAAGGGAGCTCCAGAGAGGTGCTGGCATTGATAATAAGCACCACAAACCAGAGCGCCAGAGCAATGCAGCCCGCCATTAACAGACGTAGCGCAAAACGGTAGGCGCGGCGATATTCGGTGCGCGGCATAAAATGTTCTGTCCGCTGGGTATATTCCAGCGTCTGACGGCAGACCAGCAGCAATAAAATCCCCGGCACGGCAGCCACGACCGAGAAGAGATAAAATGTTGGCCAGCCGTGTGCTTCCACGAACCAGCCGGCAATCGGGCCAACGTACACGCGGCCAACGGCGGAAAGCGCCGAGAGCAGAGCGAACTGGGTAGCGGAAAACGACTTATTGCACAGGGTCATCAGCAGGGCAACAAACGCCGCGGTTCCCATGCCGCCGCAGAGGTTTTCGAAGAACACCGCCGCGGCCATGCTGATCGTATGTTTGTCGGTAATCGACAGCAGCCAGTAGCCTGCGTTAGAGGCGCCCTGAAGGATGCCGAAAATCAGCAGCGCGCGAAACAGTGTCAGGCGCTGCATCAGCACGCCGCCATAAAGCGCGCCGACAATCGTCGCAAACAGCCCCAGCGTTTTATTCACCACACCCACTTCACCGGCGTCAAAACCGACGCCCCGGATCAGGAAGGTGGTGGTCAAACTCATGGCAAAGGCATCGCCCAGCTTATAAAGGACGATGAGCAGCAGGATCAGCCAGGCGTTGTTGCGGCCAAAGAAGTCACGGAGCGGTTCGGCGACGGCCTGCTCCAGCGAGCGGGGAACCGGGATGACGTCACTCGGTTCGGGCGCGAACAGCGTCGCGATAATGCAGGGGATCAGCAGGGCGGCCATCAGCCAGTACATGCCCTGCCAGCCGAGGTAACGGTCGGCCAGCCACAGCGCCAGCCCGCCTGAAACCAGCATCCCGAGGCGATAGCCCAGCACGCTGATTGCCGCACCGGCGCCGCGCTCTTCAGCAGGTAACACGTCCGTCTTCCAGGCGTCGAACACAATATCCTGAGAGGCGGAACAGAAGGCAATCACCACCGCAAGCGCTGCCATCCAGCGAAGCTGGGTGGTGGGTTCAAGAAATCCCATCGCCGCAATAGCCAGCAGCAGCAGGATCTGCGTCATCACTAGCCAGCCGCGTCGACGTCCGAGGAAAGGCGGCGTGTAACGATCCATGACCGGAGACCACAGGAACTTAAAGACATAGGCCTGGCCAACAAGCGAGAAGAAACCGATGGTTTTAAGATCGATGTTCTCAACCGTCATCCACGCCTGAAGCGTGCCGGAAGTGAGTGCGAGGGGTAAACCCGAGGCGAAGCCGAGGATCAGCAGGATCGCTGATTTCGGTTGCTGGAAAATGCGTAAGTAATGGCTGGACATGTTCTTATAAAACTGACCCGGTGATACACCGGGTCAGAGAGCGGGATTAACGCGCGTTCTGCTTGATGAAGTCGTGAATGCTGGTGTCCTGCGCCATATCGGCGATGGTATCGGTCAGCACGCTGTTCACGGCGTTAGCAATGTTCTGGTTAGAAGCCTGGAAGGCACCTTCAACAGAGTAGCTGGCGCGGTAGTTTTTGGTCATCTTGTTGCCATTCTTCGCGGTGGCAATGATGGCGATATCCGCTTTGGTCGCAATGTTGTAGCGCACGTTGCCCTGAGACACGTCAGCGTACAGGTTATTCACGATGATCTGCAGATCAACCGCGCCGCTTGGGCCAATCATATAGCCGCGAGCGGTCATCTGTTTCTCCAGCACTTCCTGGAGCAGGAAGCGCAGGTCGCGGGAGGCGGTGAGAGTAACCTGCTGGTTATCGCGGGTCACTTTAGCCAGCGCCTGATCCTGACGCTGATCGGCACCGTTAATGCTCACGGTGACGCCCATCAGGCTTGGGTCCTGCTGAGGCAGGGTGATTTTTGGTGAGACATCAATGGTGGTAGGCGGGGTAGCACAGCCTGCCAGCATAAAAAGGGCTATCAACGGAAAGAAGAGTTTTTTTAACATTTTCGGGTTCTCAACGAATCGTAAGCATATAAAGAGAAAAATTGCCGCCATCATAACATCGCCAACGGCGAGGGGAAGTGGTCAACGCATGTAAATTCATCGCCTTGTCCGAAAACTGACCAGTTCACCGTTTTTCCCAATCCGTGTATGACAAAACGTATGAGTCTCACAGTGAACTTCATTCGTTTGAATGAGAAAATCAGACGAAAGCTAAATATTTGTTGTCAAGGTGTAATGGAAACGGTAAAAGCGGCTAACATTTAAAGGGATGGGTGACATCCTGGCGTTGTCGGAGGAGTAATTTCATGATGATACGTGAGCATATAGAAGATAAATTAAGGGCAGCGTTCAACCCTGTGTTCCTCGAAGTCGTCGACGAAAGCTATCGTCATAACGTGCCGGCAGGTTCTGAAAGCCACTTTAAAGTGGTTCTGGTTAGCGATCGCTTCACGGGAGAACGTTTCCTGAATCGACACCGCTTGATCTACAGCACCTTGACGGAAGAGCTCTCCACGACCGTGCATGCGCTGGCACTGCATACCTACACCATTAAGGAATGGGAAGGCCTGCAGGATACGGTTTTCGCATCGCCGCCCTGTCGCGGTGCAGGCACTATCGCCTGATAAATCGGATTTGCAACGGCTGGAGCTTTTCCAGTATGTTGCTTACAGATTTCCTCAAAACGGCCTCCGGGCCGTTTTGTTTTGTCTGAGTTTTGAGCGAATGGAGCGATTTTAAGACTAAAAATAGCCTTAAAGTGTGAAAAAAGCCGCAGCAACATGCCCCAACCGTTCTCGACTCACCTAAGTGATGCCGCTATAATGCCGCGTCTTATTGAATGTCTTCGGGATGATTCTGGCGACAGGGAATGTGAATCTGCACTAAGAGAGCATCCCGGTATAACAGACAGATTCAGAGTTGACCGAGCACTGTGATTTTTTTGAGGTAACAAGATGCAAGTTTCAGTTGAAACCACTCAAGGCCTTGGCCGCCGTGTAACGATTACTATCGCTGCTGACAGCATCGAAACTGCTGTGAAAAGCGAGCTGGTCAACGTAGCAAAAAAAGTACGTATTGACGGCTTCCGCAAGGGCAAAGTACCAATGAATGTTGTTGCTCAGCGTTATGGCGCTTCCGTGCGTCAGGATGTGCTGGGTGAACTGATGAGCCGTAACTTTATTGATGCGATCATCAAAGAAAAAATCAATCCGGCCGGCGCGCCTAACTACGTTCCAGGCGAATACAAACTGGGCGAAGACTTCACCTACTCCGTAGAGTTCGAAGTGTACCCGGAAGTTGAGCTGAAAGGTCTGGAATCTATCGAAGTTGAAAAACCAGTTGTTTCCGTGACTGACGAAGACGTTGACGGCATGCTGGATACCCTGCGCAAGCAGCAGGCGAACTGGAAAGAGAAAGAAGGCGCTGTTGACGCTGAAGACCGTGTCACCATCGACTTCACCGGTTCTGTAGACGGCGAAGAGTTCGAAGGCGGTAAAGCGTCTGACTTCGTACTGGCGATGGGCCAGGGTCGTATGATCCCAGGCTTCGAAGACGGTATCAAAGGCCACAAGGCTGGCGAAGAGTTCACCATCGACGTGACCTTCCCGGAAGAATACCACGCTGAAAACCTGAAAGGGAAAGCAGCGAAGTTCGCTATCAACCTGAAGAAAGTTGAAGAGCGCGAACTGCCAGAACTGACTGAAGAATTCATCAAGCGTTTCGGCGTGGAAGATGGTTCCGTAGCGGGCCTGCGTACCGAAGTGCGTAAGAACATGGAACGCGAACTGAATGGCGCGGTGCGTAACCGCGTGAAATCTCAGGCGATCGAAGGTCTGGTGAAAGCCAACGAAATCGACGTTCCAGCTGCCCTGATCGACAGCGAAATCGACGTTCTGCGCCGTCAGGCTGCACAGCGTTTCGGTGGCAACCAGCAGCAAGCGATGGAACTGCCACGCGAGCTGTTCGAAGAGCAAGCGAAACGCCGCGTTGTTGTTGGCCTGCTGCTGGGCGAAGTAATTCGTACCCACGAGCTGAAAGCTGACGAAGAGCGTGTGAAAGGCCTGATCGAAGAGATGGCTTCTGCATACGAAGATCCATCAGAAGTGATCGAGTTCTACGGTAAGAACAAAGAACTGATGGACAACATGCGCAACGTTGCCCTGGAAGAGCAGGCTGTTGAAGCGGTACTGGCGAAAGCGAAAGTGACCGAAAAAGCGACCTCTTTCAACGAACTGATGAACCAGCAGGCGTAATTTCGCCCCAACGGTTTAAAGTTTGAACAGAAAACCCGTTGCCTTGCGGCAGCGGGTTTTTTTTATCGCAGCGATAGCCCAGGAAGAGTGCTAAAACGCCCTTTCGGTGTTAGCGTAACAACAAAAGGTTGTTATGCTTGAAATAGGGCACTGTGAACCCCATAAGTACGTAATCATGATGAATGAGACTGGCTGATAATCCGTCCGTAAGGTTACAATCAGTACAGCAGGTGTTTTCAATTTTGATCCAGGAGACGGAAATGTCATACAGTGGCGAACGAGATAACTTTGCACCCCATATGGCTCTGGTGCCAATGGTTATTGAACAGACCTCACGTGGTGAGCGTTCTTTTGATATCTATTCCCGTCTGCTCAAGGAACGCGTTATCTTTCTGACCGGCCAGGTGGAAGACCACATGGCTAACCTGATCGTTGCGCAGATGCTGTTTCTGGAAGCGGAAAACCCGGAAAAAGACATTTACCTGTACATTAACTCCCCGGGTGGCGTGATTACAGCAGGAATGTCGATTTATGACACCATGCAATTCATCAAGCCTGATGTAAGCACTATCTGTATGGGTCAGGCTGCATCTATGGGCGCATTCCTGTTAACAGCAGGGGCGAAAGGTAAGCGTTTCTGCTTGCCAAATTCCCGCGTGATGATTCACCAGCCGCTGGGCGGTTACCAGGGGCAGGCGACGGATATCGAAATCCACGCCCGCGAAATTCTGAAAGTAAAAGCGCGCATGAATGAACTTATGGCGCAGCATACGGGTCAACCACTCGAGCAGATCGAGCGCGATACCGAGCGCGATCGCTTCCTCTCTGCTCCAGAGGCAGTTGAGTACGGCTTAGTCGACTCCGTGTTGACCCATCGTAATTGATGCCCGCGACGCGAGTGTGCCGCTATACTAAGGTAGGGCGGCACGCTGCTGATTGCAGCTTGCGTCTTAGAATGGCATTTGCGTCGTCATGTGCGGCACAAAGAACTTAAAAAGAGGTTTGGACTCATGACAGATAAACGCAAAGATGGTTCGGGCAAACTGCTGTACTGCTCTTTTTGCGGCAAAAGCCAGCATGAAGTGCGTAAACTGATTGCCGGGCCGTCCGTGTATATCTGCGACGAATGTGTCGATTTATGTAACGACATCATTCGCGAAGAGATTAAAGAAGTCGCACCGCACCGTGAGCGCAGCGCGCTACCAACGCCGCATGAAATTCGTCATCACCTTGACGACTACGTCATCGGACAGGAGCAGGCCAAGAAAGTGCTGGCGGTAGCGGTCTATAACCACTACAAACGTCTGCGTAACGGCGACACCAGCAATGGCGTAGAACTGGGTAAAAGTAACATTCTGCTGATCGGCCCAACCGGTTCCGGTAAAACGCTGCTGGCTGAAACCTTGGCGCGTCTGCTTGATGTTCCGTTCACGATGGCGGATGCCACCACCCTGACCGAGGCCGGTTATGTGGGTGAGGACGTCGAAAACATCATTCAGAAACTGCTGCAGAAGTGCGATTACGACGTACAGAAAGCCCAGCGCGGGATTGTGTACATCGATGAGATCGACAAGATCTCCCGTAAATCTGACAACCCGTCCATTACCCGTGACGTATCGGGTGAAGGCGTACAGCAGGCACTGCTGAAGCTGATTGAAGGTACGGTTGCTGCCGTTCCGCCACAGGGTGGTCGTAAACATCCGCAGCAGGAGTTCCTGCAGGTTGATACCTCCAAGATCCTGTTCATCTGTGGTGGCGCGTTTGCTGGTCTGGACAAAGTCATCTCCCACCGTGTTGAAACCGGCTCCGGCATTGGTTTTGGCGCAACGGTGAAAGCAACGTCCGAAAAACCAAACGAAGGCGAACTGCTGTCTCAGGTTGAACCGGAAGATCTGATCAAATTCGGTCTGATCCCTGAATTCATCGGCCGTCTGCCGGTTGTGGCAACGCTGAATGAACTGAGCGAAGACGCGCTGATCCAGATCCTGAAAGAGCCGAAAAATGCGCTGACCAAGCAGTATCAGGCGCTGTTCAATCTGGAAGGCGTTGATCTGGAATTCCGCGACGAAGCGCTGGATGCTATTGCCAAGAAAGCGATGGTCCGTAAAACCGGTGCCCGTGGTCTGCGTTCAATTGTTGAAGCGGCACTGCTCGACACCATGTACGATCTTCCGTCGATGGAAGACGTTGAGAAAGTGGTGATTGACGAATCCGTCATTAGCGGTCAAACCAAGCCGCTGCTGATTTACGGCAAACCGGAAGCGCAGCAGGCATCTGGCGAATAATTAACCAAATCATACAAGCAGTTAATCAAAAAGGGGGGATTTTATCTCCCCTTTACTTTTTCCGTATTCATAGCGTTGAATGTGTGGGAAACATCCCCATATACTGGATACATGTTAATGGTTATGTGAAGCACAGTGACATGACCAGCTTACCTGGCGGACACTAACTAAGAGAGAGCTCTATGAATCCTGAGCGTTCTGAACGCATTGAAATCCCCGTATTGCCGTTGCGCGATGTGGTGGTTTATCCGCACATGGTCATACCCTTATTTGTAGGGCGGGAAAAATCTATCCGTTGCCTCGAAGCCGCCATGGATCATGATAAAAAAATCATGCTGGTCGCGCAGAAAGAAGCATCAACGGATGAGCCGGGTGTAAACGATCTTTTCACCGTCGGGACCGTGGCCTCTATTTTGCAGATGCTGAAGCTGCCTGACGGCACCGTGAAGGTGCTGGTAGAAGGCCTGCAGCGTGCGCGTATTACCACTCTGTCAGATGACGGCGAACACTTCTCTGCAAAGGCAGAGTACCTTGATTCGCCTGAGCTTGATGAGCGCGAACAGGAAGTCCTGGTTCGCACCGCGATTAGCCAGTTTGAAGGCTATATCAAGCTGAACAAGAAAATTCCACCAGAAGTGCTGACGTCGCTGAACAGCATCGACGATCCTGCGCGTCTGGCGGACACCATCGCTGCGCATATGCCGCTGAAGCTGGCTGACAAGCAGTCCGTGCTGGAAATGTCCGACGTTAACGAACGTCTGGAATACCTGATGGCGATGATGGAGTCTGAAATCGATCTGCTGCAGGTTGAGAAGCGCATTCGCAACCGCGTCAAAAAGCAGATGGAGAAATCTCAGCGTGAGTACTATCTGAACGAGCAAATGAAGGCCATTCAGAAAGAACTGGGCGAGATGGACGACGCGCCGGACGAAAACGAAGCGCTGAAGCGTAAGATCGACGCGGCGAAGATGCCGAAAGAGGCGAAAGAGAAGGCTGAAGCAGAACTGCAGAAGCTGAAAATGATGTCTCCAATGTCGGCTGAAGCGACCGTTGTACGCGGCTACATTGAGTGGATGGTGCAGGTTCCGTGGAACGCCCGCAGCAAGGTCAAAAAAGACCTGCGTCAGGCGCAGGAAATCCTGGATACCGACCACTACGGTCTGGAACGCGTGAAAGACCGCATTCTTGAGTACCTCGCGGTACAAAGCCGTGTAAACAAAATTAAAGGCCCAATTCTGTGCCTGGTGGGGCCGCCGGGGGTGGGTAAAACCTCTCTGGGTCAGTCCATCGCCAAAGCGACCGGACGTAAGTATATCCGTATGGCGCTGGGTGGCGTACGTGATGAAGCGGAAATCCGCGGTCACCGCCGTACCTACATCGGTTCTATGCCGGGTAAACTGATCCAGAAGATGGCGAAAGTGGGGGTTAAAAACCCGCTGTTCCTGCTCGATGAGATCGACAAGATGTCGTCGGACATGCGTGGCGACCCTGCGTCTGCGCTGCTGGAAGTGCTTGATCCAGAACAGAACGTAGCGTTCAGCGATCACTACCTGGAAGTGGACTACGACCTGAGCGATGTGATGTTCGTGGCGACCTCCAACTCCATGAACATTCCGGCCCCGCTGCTGGACCGTATGGAAGTGATCCGTCTCTCCGGTTATACCGAAGATGAGAAGCTGAACATCGCTAAGCAGCACCTGCTGCCGAAACAGATTGAGCGTAACGCGCTGAAAGCCAACGAGCTGACCGTCGAGGACAGCGCGATTATCGGCATCATTCGCTACTACACCCGTGAAGCGGGCGTGCGTAGCCTTGAGCGTGAAATCTCGAAACTGTGTCGTAAAGCGGTGAAACAGCTGCTGCTGGATAAGAGCCTGAAGCACATTGTGATTAACGGCGACAATCTGCATGCCTATCTCGGCGTTCAGCGCTTCGACTACGGTCGAGCGGACAACGAAAACCGCGTTGGCCAAGTGACCGGCCTGGCATGGACGGAAGTGGGCGGCGATCTGCTGACCATCGAAACCGCCTGTGTCCCGGGCAAAGGCAAGCTGACCTACACCGGCTCTCTGGGTGAAGTGATGCAGGAATCCATCCAGGCAGCGCTGACCGTGGTGCGCGCGCGCGCGGAGAAACTGGGTATCAACCCTGATTTCTACGAAAAACGCGACATCCACGTGCACGTTCCGGAAGGGGCGACGCCGAAAGATGGCCCAAGCGCGGGTATTGCGATGTGTACCGCTCTGGTTTCCTGCCTGACAGGAAATCCGGTGCGTGCCGATGTGGCAATGACCGGTGAAATTACGTTGCGTGGTCAGGTTCTGCCGATTGGTGGTTTAAAAGAAAAACTGCTGGCGGCACACCGCGGTGGGATCAAAACCGTATTGATCCCTTACGAAAACAAACGCGATCTGGAAGAGATTCCGGACAATGTGATTGCCGACCTGCAGATCCATCCTGTGAAGCGAATTGAGGAAGTTCTCAGTCTCGCACTGCAGAATGAACCCTCCGGAATGCAGGTTGTAACAGCAAAATAGTGACCTCGCGCAAAGAGCGTCAATAAAAACAAGGCTGGTAAGTCATTTCGCACTTGCCAGCCTTTTTTTGTATAGCTAATTTAGATTGCTGATTAGGTCCGTCATCAACAACGGGTGTTGTAAGGTCATGGCAGGCCTGATATAACTGCTGCGCGGTCGCGTTGTGAAGGATTCAGGCGCGATATAAATTATAAAGAGAGGAAGAGAACAGTGAATAAATCTCAACTGATTGACAAAATTGCTGCGGGTGCTGATATTTCTAAAGCTGCAGCTGGACGTGCGTTAGATGCCTTAATTGCTTCTGTTACTGAATCTCTGCAGGCTGGGGACGACGTTGCACTGGTAGGTTTCGGTACTTTTGCTGTTAAAGAGCGTGCTGCCCGTACTGGCCGCAACCCTCAGACCGGTAAAGAGATCACCATTGCTGCTGCTAAAGTGCCGGGTTTCCGTGCAGGTAAAGCGCTGAAAGACGCAGTAAACTGATTGCTTTCCCGTTTCAGGGAAGCCGGAAAGTACAAGGGCGCATCATTTGATGTGCCTTTTTTGTTTGTCCAGACCTGATTTGTGCGAGTTTATGCGAGTTGTGGGCTGACAATCGCCCCGTTTTCTTGTCACAATACGCCTTCACGCGCGACGGGCAGGATTTTCCGTCAGCGTCAGGTAACCAGTCACCTACAGCGGAGTGTTGTTACACCATGATGGACAGCTTACGCACGGCTGCTAACAGTCTCGTGCTCAAGATTATTTTCGGTATCATTATCGTGTCGTTCATATTGACCGGCGTGAGCAGTTACCTTATTGGCGGTGGCGCAAACTATGCCGCAAAAGTGAATGGCCAGGAAATCAGCCGTGGTCAGTTCGAGAATGCTTTTGCCGGTGAACGTAACCGTATGCAGCAACAGCTGGGCGACCAATTCTCTGAACTGGCGGCGAACGAAGGGTACATGAAGACCCTGCGCCAACAGACACTGAACCGTCTTATCGACGAAGCGCTGCTTGATCAGTATGCCAAAAAACTGGGCCTTGGCATCAGCGATGAGCAGGTGAAAAAAGCCATCTTCTCCACGCAAGCCTTCCAGTCTAACGGTAAATTCGACAACGCGCGTTACAACAGCATCGTCAATCAAATGGGGATGACGGCCGACCAGTACGCTCAGGCGCTGCGTAACCAGCTGACCACCCAGCAGCTCATCAATGCCGTCGTGGGCACCGATTTCATGCTCAAAGGTGAAACGGATGAACTGGCCGCGCTGGTGGCGCAGCAGCGTGTTGTACGCGAAGCGACCATTGATGTGAACGCCCTGGCGGCGAAACAGCAGATGAGCGACGCTGACGTCAACGCTTACTACGAGCAGAACAAGAATTCCTTTGTTTCTCCAGAGCAGTTCCGCGTGAGCTACATCAAGCTGGATGCGGCCGCGCTGCAGGAAACCGCGTCTGATGCTGAAATCCAGTCTTACTACGATCAGCATCAGGATCAGTTCACTCAGCCGCAGCGTAACCGCTACAGCGTAATTCAGACGAAAACCGAGGCTGATGCTAAAGCGGCGCTGGATGAGCTGAGCAAAGGCGCTGATTTCGCGACCGTTGCGAAAGCGAAATCCACCGACATTATCTCTGCGAAAAACGGCGGTGATATGGGCTGGCTGGAAGATGCGACCACGCCTGACGAGCTGAAAAATGCCGGTCTGAAAGAGAAAGGCCAGCTTTCTGGCGTCATTAAGTCTTCCGTTGGTTTCCTGGTCGTGCGTCTGGACGACATCACCGCGGCGAAAACCAAGCCGCTGGCTGACGTTCGTGATGATATCGCGGCGAAAGTGAAACAGGAAAAAGCGCTGGATGCCTACTACGCGCTGCAGCAGAAGGTAAGCGATGCTGCCAGCAACGACAACGAATCTCTGGCAGGCGCAGAGCAGGCGGCTGGCGTGAAGGCGGTTGAGACAGGCTGGTTTGGTCGTGACAACCTTCCGGAAGAGCTGAATTTCAAACCGGTTTCCGATGCCATCTTCAACGGTGGTCTGGTGGGCGAGAACGGTACGCCGGGCAGTAACTCTGACATCATTACCGTCGACGGCGATCGTGCGTTTGTGTTGCGCGTCAGCGAGCACAAGCCAGAAGCGGTCAAACCGCTGGCGGAAGTGAAGGATCAGGTCGTCGCTCAGGTTAAGCACAACAAAGCGGAACAGCAGGCGAAACTGGATGCTGAGAAGATTCTGTCCGATCTGAAAGCGGGTAAAGAAGACGCGCTGAAAGCAGCTGGCCTGAGCTTCGGTGAAGCGAAAACGCTGAGCCGTACCGGCCAGGACCCAATCAGCCAGGCCGCGTTTGGTCTGACTCTGCCTGCGAAGGACAAGCCAAGCTTTGGTACCACCACCGATACGCAGGGTAACGTCGTTCTGCTGGCGCTGGATGAAGTGAAAGCCGGTACCCTGCCAGAAGCGCAGAAGAAAGCTATGGTTCAGGGGATTACCCAGAACAATGCTCAGATTGCCTTCGAAGCCATGATGAGCAACCTGCGTAAAGAAGCCAAAATCAAGCTGGGTGATGTAATGACTCAGCAGCAGTAATTACGTGTCTGCTCGCAGATTTTCGTAACGCTCTGCAAAAACTAAAGGCCGCTTTCGCGGCCTTTTCCATTTCTGCAATCTGCTGTTTGTGCCGGTTTTAACTGGCGGCTATCGTGACGTGGCTGTCAACAAACAAGGAGATAACAGCATGAAATGTGGAATCAAAGCACTGTTAATTACGCTGGCTATTGCCACCACCGGGATGAGCGCGGGCGCGCTGGCGGCGACGCCTGCTGCCAAAGCACAGGCTACGCAGAGCAAGGCCGATGCGGCAGCGCCGGTGCAAGGGCAAACCAAAGCGACAGATGCCGGTAAAAATGCGGATGATGACGGTACGCGGGTCAGTATCAATTCGGCCTCAGCGGAAGATCTCGCCCGTGCGTTGAACGGCGTGGGCCTGAAAAAAGCGCAGGCCATCGTCAGCTACCGCGAAGAGTATGGTCCTTTCAAAACGGTCGATGATCTCAAGCAGGTGCCGGGCATGGGCAGCGCGCTGGTTGAGCGCAACCTCTCACACCTGAAGCTGTAATTACGCAATTTCTTGCACTGCGGCAAAATTTTGCCAGGATAAAGAGGTCATACCAGTTATGACCTCTCTTCCTACAATAACAGTAAAGGCTATTGCGCTATGCAGACAAAAATCAAAGTACGCGGTTTTCATCTCGACGTTTATCAGCATGTGAACAATGCTCGCTATCTTGAGTTTCTTGAAGAAGCGCGCTGGGACGGGCTGGAAAACAGCGAAAGCTTTCAGTGGCTGACCGCGCACAACATCGCGTTTGTGGTTGTCAATATCAACATCAACTACCGCCGTCCAGCCGTGCTGGGTGATGTGCTCACGGTCACCAGCCAGGTGCAACAGATCAATGGCAAAAGCGGGGTCTTAAGCCAGGTGGTGACGCTCGATCCAGAAGGGCAGGTGGTCGCAGATGCGTTGATCACGTTCGTCTGTATCGATCTGAAAACGCAGAAAGCGCTGCCGCTGGAAGGGGAATTGCGGGAAAAGCTGGAGTTGATGATCGCTTAGAAAGGTTGTCTTTTATAAAAGACAAAAGGATTTTTCAGGGATAGAATAATGGATAGGGACTATGTCGTTGAACGCTACCGGACCCGTGACGGGAAAGTACCGTTTGAGGAGTGGGTAGCCAGAATGAATCGAAGGGATCCGGATATGGTTTTCCGGATCCTTATGCGGATTAACCGCGCGATAAAACGTAATTTTGGCGATTACAGGTATCTCAGGGAAGGTGTTTGGGAGATGCGAGTCGACAGTGGCCCCGGCTACAGAATCTATTTTTCAGTAGAGAATCGGCAGGTTTTATTGTTACTGATCGGTGGTGACAAAAAGAGCCAAAAAGCGGATATCAAACTGGCAATAGATTACTGGAAAGATCATCAAACAAAAGGACATTCCTATGAGCGCCACTGAACGAAAATATTCGAGCTCCGTTAGCCACCATGATGCTGTTGTGAAAATGCTGCGAGAGAATCCTTCCTACGCTCAGCGTTATCTGCAAACAGCCTTGGAAGAGATCTATGAAGAGCAGGGAATCCCTGCCTATCTCATTGCACTCCGTCAGGTCATTGAAGCGCGAGGCGGTATTGGAGAAATTTCTGCCAAAGCAGGTCTGTCCCGTCAGCAGCTATACCGAACCTTATCAGACAACGGCAACCCAACGCTGACAACGCTGATGAAAGTCACCCGTGCTGCCGGTGTGAAATTATTCGACAGCACGGTCAAATAACCCTATTTAAGACCGGTCTTTTTCTGCATCGCGGCCATCACGCCGGATTTATCGGCAAGATAGTGGTTCAGCCCGTTAGCGCGCAGATTACAGGCCGCACACTGGCCGCAACCGTCGCCTTTGATGCCGTTATAGCAGGTGAGCGTTTCGTTGCGAACAAGGTCCAGCTTGCCCCAGTAGTCCGCCAGCGCCCAGGTTTCGGCTTTATCCAGCCACATGAGCGGAGTTTCAAAGCGCGTCTCTTTCGCCATCCCCAGATTGACGGCGTGGTTTAATGCTTTTACGAACTCATCACGACAGTCCGGGTAGCCGGAGAAGTCGGTCTCGCACACGCCCGTGATCACCGCTTCGGCTTTTACCTGGTAGGCGTAGATCGCCGTCAGAGTCAGGAACAGGATATTACGGCCCGGCACGAAGGTATTTGGAATGCCGCTGGCATCGGGTTCATAGTCTGGCACAGGAATACTGTCGCGGGTGAGGCTGCTCACGGCCAGTTCATTTAACAGCGTAACGTCCAGCACCTTGTGCGCGCGTGCGCCCAGTTTCAGGGCAAGTTCACGGGCAACGTCGATTTCAGCGCGATGACGCTGACCATAATCGAAAGTGACACAGTGAACTTCATCGTACTGATGAAGGGCCTGGACCAGGCAGGTAGTAGAGTCTTGTCCTCCGCTGAACACGACGACGGCACGTTTCATAAATCATCTCGACTGTTACGGTAAAAACGTTATGTTACCGTCTGACCACGACGGCGACCAGCTTCTTCACGATTTGGGCGCGGGCAACCAGGCTTCGGTAAAGTCAAACCAGCCGCGGGTGTTGAGGCGTATACCATTCACGCCAGGCGGAGCACTGATTTGGTATTGATAATTAAAGAGTGGCGTCAGCACCGCACTCTCCATTAGCCGGTTAAAGATGGCTTGCAGTCCCGCGTGTCTATCCCGAGCCTCGGCCTGAGTCTGTACCGCATCCAGCGTGGCTTGCAGATGGGCGTAAGCCGGTGCGCTAAGAACGTGCGGCCAGAGGGCATCGCAGCGCAGCCACTGTTCAAGCGTATATTCCGGCGCTTCGCCAATCAGCCTGTCCCCCATCATGATGTCTGCATCGGCAAGCTCCAGGCATCCGTCCCACGTCTTGGCGTCGTGAAAGATGACGGTCAGTTCACACCCCTGTAGCGCCAGGTATGCCTTCAACTGGCTGGCCATGGTGTGAAGCTCAACAGGGAGATGGTAAACCAGCGTCAACGCTTCAGGGAGGGTGACGTCCGATAAATCAGGCCATTCGGGGATTGTCCAGTCGGGAAGCAGTTCCTGGGTGGGTGTGATGAGCCCTTCGTTTAGCGGAAGTGTGTGAAGAAGCCTGGAGAGATGAATGATATTGATAAGCCGCTTTGCCTGGATCTCACTCAGGTGCGCGCTCTGTTTTAGCGTGAGGTAACAGAACCCCAGGCTGGTGCTGCTGCTTACCAGCCGCAGACTTTCCAGCTCGTCGGCCTCGCCGATCGCGATTTGCACCGGGTGGCGACAGCTGGTGCCCAGGCTGTAATCAAAAAGCTGGGGAGTGATCCAGTATTCGATGGCTTTGAGCAGCGGATGGCTCAGGTGATACTGCTCATGGCTTTCCAGACGAACCAGGTCGGGCTCAAAGGCGGCCAGCCGAAACGGGCCACTGCCAACCACAGGATGGTCGGGATGCGCCAGACGGCTGCAGTAGGTTGCCAGCCTGTGCGGCAGCCAGTAGTCCGGTTGATGCAGCCTAAACGTCAGACACTGTGGATGCGTTGTTTCAATACATAAGACGCTCTGAAACAGAGTGCGCAGGGCGGGAAGCGTCAACAGCGCTGTCAGACTTCGCTGGAGTTGCGCCGTTTCTATTTTATCGCCGTTATGCCAGTGCAGGGTGGAGCGAATGTAGAAATGCCAGCGCAGGCCGTCAGCAGAGACATCCCAGTGATGCGCCAGATCGCCCGTAGGTTCACTGCTATTACCGTTAAAACGCGTCAGGCCTGAGAAGACCTCTCCCGCCAGATGCTGCTCTGCCCGGCCCGGTAAAAAACCCGGCTGAAGCGGCTCCAGCGAGCGATAGTAGGGGATGCGCAGCGTCGGCGTGTCGTTTTGCCACTGCCCGCCCAAAAAAGGATGCAGCAATGACCGCAGCGCTTCAGGGGCAAGCTGCGCCAGTTCCAGCGCGTTATGCTGCTGCCCGCTTTTCAGCGCTTCTTCCATCATCGCATTGCGCAGTGACTCCGGGGCGACATGGAACGTTAGCTCACCGCGCTTACCGCGGCCAGACTGCGCTCGCCAGCTGAGCCAGCCCGCCTCCTGGGCCTGGCGCAGTAGGGTTCGGACATGCCGCTCGCTACAAAAACAGCGGGCGGCCAGCTCGCTGATGGTGACCTGTTGCGTTGCACCCTGAGAAGGCTGCCAGAGGCGGTGATACTGGTTGAGTCGATTGAGCTGGCGCATAAGAAACCCGGAACAATAATTTTCATCTATTCACTATTACTTCCGTATATCTCACACGATACTGTTGCACAAGTTAACCGCATCACATTTCGGGAGTAATCATGGCTCGGCTCGCTGCATTTGATATGGACGGTACGCTGTTAATGCCGGATCACCGTTTAGGGGAAAAAACCCTGAACACGCTGAAGCGCCTGCGCGAGCGTGATGTCACCCTGACGTTTGCCACTGGCCGCCATGTGCTGGAGATGCGCCATTTGCTGGGCGCGTTTTCCCTCGACGCCTTTCTAATTACCGGCAACGGGACGCGAATTCACTCCGTAGAAGGTGATGTGCTGCACCGGCAGGATCTCAACCCGGAAGTGGCGGACATCGTGCTGCACAGCACCTGGGACACGCAGGCCAGTATCCACGTCTTTAACGATCGGGGCTGGTTTACCGGACGTGAAATTCCTGAACTGCTGCACGCGCATGTATACAGCGGTTTCAAATATCAGCTTATCGATCTGCGTCGGATCCCCGCTCATGCGGTAACCAAGATCTGCTTCTGCGGCGATCATGACGATCTGTGTCGCTTACGGATTCAGCTGAATGAGGCGCTGGGTGACCGGGCGCACCTTACTTTCTCGGCGGTGGATTGTCTGGAAGTGCTGCCGGTGGGTTGTAACAAAGGCTCCGCTCTGGCGGTGCTGAGCGACCACCTGGGCTTAACGCTGAAGGAGTGTATGGCGTTTGGTGACGCCATGAACGACCGCGAAATGCTGGGTAGCGTAGGTCGCGGTCTGATCATGGGGAATGCGATGGCGCAGCTGAAAGCAGAACTTCCCCATCTGCCGGTTATTGGCCACTGCCGCAATGAAGCAGTGTCCCATTTTTTGACGCATTGGCTGGACAACAACAATCTCCCGTATTCCCCCGAATAGTGAGACCCTTCCAGCAAGCCAGACTTCGGTCTGGCTTTTTTTATTTCACCAGTTCTGCAATCTGCGCTTTCCACGGAGCGATATCGCCGATGTTGGCCTGCACCCACTCCGCGTTGTAGTAAGTTTCAAGGTAGCGTTCGCCGCTGTCGCACAGCAGCGTGACGATGGAACCGGTACGGCCCTCTTCGCGCATACGGGCGGCAAGCTGCAGTGCGCCCCACATATTTGTGCCCGTCGATGCGCCCACTTTGCGGCCCAGCTGCGTTTCCAGCCAGTGCGCCGTTGCCACGCTTGCGGCATCCGGCACGCGCATCATCTCATCCACGACGTCGGGGATGAAAGAGGGCTCCACGCGCGGGCGGCCAACCCCTTCAATTTTACTGCCCACCGGGCTGCGCAGCTCCGCATTGCGGTTTTGCCAGTAGTCGAGGAACACGGAGTTCTGCGGGTCAACCACCATCAGTTGGGTATCGTATCCCTGACAGCGGATGTAGCGTCCAATCGTGGCTGACGTGCCGCCGGTACCGGCGCTCATGACGATACAGGACGGAACCGGATGCGGTTCGTGGGTCATCTGGCGGAAAATACTGTCGGCAATGTTGTTATTGCCGCGCCAGTCGGTCGCGCGCTCGGCGAAGGTGAACTGGTCCATATAGTGACCGTTCAGCTCACGGGCCAGCATTTCGGAGGCGGCGTAGATTTCGCAGGCGCTTTCCACAAAGTGGCAGCGTCCGCCGTAAAATTCGATCTGTTCGATTTTGCGTTTTGCGGTGCAGGACGGCATTACCGCGATAAACGGCAGGCCCAGCAGGCGGGCGAAATAGGCTTCGGACACCGCCGTTGAACCGGACGAAGATTCAATAATAGTGGTGCCTTCTTTAATCCAGCCGTTACATAAACCGTATAAAAACAGCGAGCGCGCCAGGCGATGCTTCAGGCTACCGGTGGGATGGGTGCTTTCATCTTTCAGATAGAGCTGAATGCCGTCAAATCCCGGCAGGGAAAGGCGAATCAGGTGCGTATCCGCCGAGCGCTGATAGTCGGCATTGATTTCGCTGATCGCATGTTTAACCCAGGTGCTATTCATCATCGTTATCCGTTTGTCATTTTGTGCCTAGGATAGCGAAAAGCACAGAAAAAATTGTTGCTATCTGGCCTTTAAAATAGAATGAAGAGAGAAAAATTTTCTCTTTGAGGTGGGTATGCTAGATAAAATTGACCGCAAGCTCCTTTCATTGCTGCAAAATGACTGTACCCTCTCTTTGCAGGCGCTGGCAGATGCCGTTAATCTGACCACCACCCCGTGCTGGAAGCGGCTTAAGAAGCTGGAAGATGACGGCATTCTTCTGGGGCGCGTCGCGTTGTTAGATCCCGAAAAACTGGGGCTTGGGCTGACGGCATTTGTGCTGATAAAAACCCAGCATCACAGCAGCGAGTGGTATTGCCGCTTCGTCACTCAGGTGTCTGAGATGCCCGAGGTGCTCGGTTTCTGGCGTATGGCCGGAGAGTATGATTACCTGATGCGCGTCCAGGTGGCCGACATGAAGCGCTATGATGATTTCTACAAGCGGCTGGTGAACAGCGTTCCGGGTTTGTCGGACGTCACCTCAAGCTTTGCCATGGAACAGATTAAATACACCACAGCATTACCCATTGAATAACTTCGTAAAATACCTTCAGGAACAAACCGCGTGCGATTATTTGCCCAACTAAGCTGGTACTTTCGTCGGGAGTGGCAACGCTACCTCGGTGCAGTCGCCCTGCTTATTATTATTGCCATCCTGCAGCTGATCCCGCCGAAAGTGGTGGGGTACGTCGTGGATGGCGTCACCGAGCAGCATTACACCACCGCACGGGTGTTGATGTGGGTCGGCACGCTGGTGCTGACGGCGGTCATTGTTTATCTGCTGCGCTACGTCTGGCGCGTGCTGCTGTTTGGTGCGTCCTATCAGCTGGCCGTTGAGCTACGTGAAGATTTTTACCGCCAGCTGAGCCGACAGCATCCCGAATTTTATCTTCGTCATCGCACCGGGGATCTCATCGCCCGCGCGACGAACGACGTCGATCGCGTGGTCTTTGCCGCCGGGGAAGGAGTGCTGACGCTGGTGGACTCGCTGGTGATGGGCTGTGCGGTGCTGATCGTGATGTCCACGCAGATCAGCTGGCAGCTGACCCTGCTCGCCCTGCTGCCGATGCCGATCATGGCGCTGGCGATCAATCGCTATGGCGAACAGCTGCACGAGCGCTTCAAGCTGGCGCAGGCGGCGTTTTCGTCTCTGAACGATCGCACCCAGGAGAGCATGACCAGCATCCGCATGATCAAAGCGTTTGGCCTGGAAGACCGTCAGTCTGCGCTGTTTGCCGCCGATGCGGCAGACACGGGGGCGAAAAACATGCGCGTCGCGCGTATCGACGCCCGTTTTGACCCGACGATTTATATCGCAATCGGCATGGCAAATATGCTGGCGATTGGCGGCGGAAGCTGGATGGTGGTGCAGGGCACGCTTACCCTGGGGCAATTGACCAGCTTTGCGATGTATCTGGGGCTCATGATCTGGCCGATGCTGGCGCTGGCCTGGATGTTTAACATCGTGGAGCGCGGCAGCGCTGCCTACAGCCGCATTCGCGCCATGCTGGCCGAAGCACCGGTGGTCATCGACGGTAGCGAGGCCGTACCGGAAGGGCGCGGCGTCATGACCGTCGACGTCCGCAAGTTTGTCTATCCGCATACGGAGCATCCGGTGCTGGAGAACGTCAGCTTTACGCTTCAGCCGGGCCAGATGCTGGGGATCTGCGGCCCGACGGGATCCGGCAAAAGTACCGTGCTCTCTCTGCTTCAGCGCCACTTTGACGTCACCGAGGGCGATATCCGCTTTCACGATATCCCCCTGACCAGACTGCTGCTGGACGAGTGGCGCGGTCGACTGGCGGTCGTCAGCCAGACGCCGTTTTTATTTTCGGACACCGTGGCAAACAACATTGCCCTGGGACGCCCCGGGGCGACGCAGGAAGAGATTGAACATGTGGCGCGTCTGGCCAGCGTTCATGATGATATTTTGCGTCTGCCGCAGGGGTACGAAACGGAAGTCGGGGAACGCGGCGTTATGCTGTCCGGCGGGCAAAAGCAGCGTATATCGATTGCCCGCGCGCTGCTGCTGAATGCTGAAATTCTGATCCTGGATGATGCGCTTTCCGCCGTGGACGGCCGTACCGAGCATCAAATTCTGCATAACCTGCGCCAGTGGGGCGACGGGCGCACGGTGATAATCAGCGCCCACCGTTTGTCTGCGCTCACCGAAGCCAGCGAAATTGTGGTCTTACAGCACGGGCACATTGCCCAGCGCGGGCAGCATGAAACGCTTGCCGAGCAGCCGGGCTGGTATCGCGATATGTACCGCTATCAACAGCTTGAGGCGGCGCTGGACGATGCGCCGGAGCAGGATGAGGAGGCCGCCAATGCGTAAGCTCGGAACGATGTGGCCAACGCTCAAACGTCTGCTGGCCTACGGCTCGCCGTGGCGTAAACCGCTCTCCGTGGCCGTGCTTCTACTCTGGATAGCGGCGATTACTGAAGTGAGCGGTCCGCTGCTCATCAGCTATTTTATCGACAACATGGTCGCGAAAAGCTACCTTCCGCTGGGGCTGGTGGCGGGCTTAGGCGTGGCCTACGTTGGCCTGCAGCTGGCGGCGGCAGGGCTGCACTATGCGCAGTCGCTGCTGTTTAACCGCGCAGCCGTGGGCGTTGTTCAGCAGCTGCGTACGGATGTGATGGACGCGGCGCTTCGCCAGCCGCTCAGCGAGTTTGACATCCAGCCGGTCGGGCAGGTGATTTCGCGCGTGACCAACGATACCGAGGTGATCCGCGATCTGTACGTTACCGTGGTCGCGACGGTGTTACGCAGCGCGGCGCTGATTGGCGCGATGCTGGTGGCGATGTTCAGCCTCGACTGGCGCATGGCGCTGGTGGCGATCACCATCTTCCCGGCGGTGCTGATTGTCATGGTCATTTACCAGCGCTACAGCACGCCGATTGTGCGTCGGGTGCGCGCGTATCTGGCCGACATTAACGATGGCTTCAACGAAGTGATCAACGGCATGAGCGTCATCCAGCAGTTCCGCCAGCAGGCGCGCTTTGGCGAACGCATGGGGGAAGCCAGCCGTTCGCACTACATGGCGCGTATGCAGACGCTGCGGCTTGATGGTTTCCTGCTGCGTCCGCTGCTGAGCCTTTTCTCGGCGCTGGTGCTTTGCGGGCTGCTGATGCTCTTCGGGCTGAGCTCAAACGGTACGATTGAAGTGGGCGTGCTGTACGCGTTTATTAGCTATCTGGGGCGCCTTAACGAACCGTTGATCGAGCTTACCACCCAGCAATCGATGCTGCAGCAGGCGGTTGTCGCCGGTGAGCGCGTGTTTGAGCTGATGGACAGGCCGCGCCAGGCCTACGGCAATGACGAGCGACCTCTGCAAAGCGGGACTATCGCCTTTGATAACGTCTCGTTTGCCTATCGCGAAGACAGGCTGGTGCTGCAGGACATCACGCTTGACGTTCCGTCGCGCGGTTTCGTGGCGCTGGTGGGGCATACCGGCAGCGGTAAGAGCACGCTTGCCAGCCTGTTGATGGGCTATTACCCGGTCACGCACGGCGAAATCCGCCTCGACGGGCGCCCGCTTGCGTCTCTCAGCCACACCGTGTTGCGTAAAGGCGTCGCGATGGTGCAGCAGGATCCGGTCGTGCTGGCCGATACCTTCTATGCCAACGTGACCCTGGGGCGAGACTACTCCCAGGAGCAGGTCTGGGACGTGCTGGAGAAAGTGCAGCTGGCAGAGCTGGCGCGCGGGTTTAGCGATGGGATCAATACCAAACTGGGCGAGCAGGGGAACAATCTCTCCGTCGGGCAAAAGCAGCTCCTGGCGCTGGCGCGGGTGCTGATTGAAACGCCGCAGATACTGATTCTGGATGAAGCGACGGCCAGTATTGACTCCGGTACCGAGCAGGCCATCCAGCAGGCGCTGGCCGCCGTACGCGACCATACGACGCTGGTGGTGATTGCCCACCGTCTTTCCACCATCGTCGAAGCAGACACTATTCTGGTGCTACATCGCGGACAGGCCGTTGAACGCGGTACGCACCGTGAACTGCTGGAAGCAAAAGGGCGCTACTGGCAGATGTACCAGCTGCAGCTGGCGGGCGAGGAGCTGGCGGCCAGCGTGCGTGATGAAGAGTCGCTTAGCGCCTGATGCACCAAAATGAGGCGACGCGCTAACAGTCATTCCTGTTGGTGCAAAACTGAAACGCACCCTGCACCGGCATGGTGCGTTTTTTTTCGCCTGTTTGATTATTACGGCCGCGTAATGCTCTGTGCGCCGCCGTTCCCCCTCGTTTTCATTTCTGGCACACCCCTTGCAATACCTTCTGCGTAAGCTGCGGCCATTACCGAATTCTGACTGGAGGGGATCTATGAAGCTGGTTACGGTTGTAATCAAACCATTCAAACTCGAAGACGTGCGTGAAGCGTTGTCTTCCATGGGTATTCAGGGACTGACTGTCACCGAAGTGAAAGGCTTTGGTCGTCAGAAGGGTCATGCCGAGCTTTATCGCGGGGCGGAATACAGCGTTAACTTTCTGCCAAAAGTAAAAATTGATGTCGCGATTGCTGACGATCAGCTTGATGAAGTCATTGATGTCATTAGCAAAGCGGCCTATACCGGCAAAATTGGCGACGGCAAAATTTTCGTTGCCGAACTGCAGCGCGTCATTCGCATCCGTACCGGCGAATCTGACGAAGCGGCATTGTAAATAACGCCTGGCACACAGTGATAGGGATCGAGAAAATGAAGATAGCAACACTTAAAACGGGTCTGGGTTCGCTGGCTCTGCTGCCGGGCCTGGCGCTGGCTGCTACCCCTGCGGTGGTCGACAAAGCCGATAACGCCTTTATGATGATCAGCACCGCGCTGGTGCTGTTCATGTCAATTCCGGGCATTGCGCTGTTCTACGGCGGCCTGATCCGTGGCAAAAACGTTCTCTCCATGCTGACGCAGGTTGCCGTGACGTTCGCACTGGTCTGCGTCCTGTGGGTGGTTTACGGTTACTCGCTGGCGTTCGGTACGGGCAACGCGTTCTTTGGTAACTTCGACTGGGTGATGCTGAAAAATATTGAGCTGACCGCGCTGATGGGCAGTTTCTATCAGTACATCCACGTTGCGTTCCAGGGCTCCTTCGCCTGTATTACCGTCGGGCTGATTGTGGGCGCGCTCGCCGAGCGTATTCGTTTCTCTGCCGTGCTGATCTTCGTGGTGGTCTGGATGACGCTCTCCTATGTGCCGATTGCGCACATGGTCTGGGGTGGCGGTCTGCTGGCAACGCACGGCGCGCTGGACTTCGCGGGCGGTACCGTTGTACACATCAACGCCGCGGTAGCGGGTCTGGTGGGTGCCTACCTGATTGGTAAACGCGTGGGCTTCGGTAAAGAAGCGTTCAAACCGCACAACCTGCCGATGGTGTTTACCGGTACGGCTATCCTCTACTTTGGCTGGTTTGGCTTCAACGCCGGCTCGGCAAGTGCTGCAAACGAAATCGCCGCGCTGGCCTTCGTGAACACCGTTGTGGCGACGGCGGGTGCAATCCTCTCCTGGGTGTTTGGCGAGTGGGCGGTACGCGGCAAACCTTCTCTGCTGGGTGCCTGTTCGGGTGCCATTGCCGGTCTGGTTGGCATTACGCCAGCGTGTGGTTATGTCGGCGTGGGTGGCGCGCTGCTGGTCGGCCTGGTGTCCGGTCTGGCGGGTCTGTGGGGCGTGACCGCACTGAAACGTGTGCTGCGCGTTGATGACCCATGCGATGTGTTTGGCGTGCACGGCGTGTGCGGCATCGTAGGTTGTATCATGACCGGTATCTTTGCCGCGAAGTCGCTCGGTGGCGTGGGCTACGCAGAAGGCGTGACCATGGTTCATCAGGTGCTGGTGCAGCTGGAAAGTATTGCAATCACCGTTGTCTGGTCTGCCGTTGTGGCCTTCATTGGCTATAAGCTGGCGGATATGACGGTGGGTCTGCGCGTACCGGAAGAGCAGGAGCGCGAAGGTCTGGACGTCAACAGCCACGGCGAGAATGCGTATAACGCATAATAAACAGCAAAACGGCAACCTTTGGTTGCCGTTTTTAATGTGTATTCCCTCTCCCCGTGGGAGAGGGTCAGGGTGAGGGCATCAGGCCGTACAAGGCAAAAGCAAAACGGCAACCTTTGGTTGCCGTTTTTAATGTGTATCCCCTCTCCCCGTGGGAGAGGGTCAGGGTGAGGTCATCAGGCCGCACACAATCACCCGCGATTACGCATCACCCCTTCCTGCACCGTAGACGCGACCAGCACGCCGTCCTGAGTATAAAATTCCCCGCGCACAAACCCGCGCGCGCTCGACGCTGACGTACTCTCCACGCTGTAAAGCAGCCACTCATTCATGTTGAACGGGCGGTGGAACCACATGGAGTGATCGATCGTCGCGACCTGCATCCCTTTTTCCAGGAAACCAACCCCGTGCGGCTGCAGCGCCACCGGCAGGAAGTTGAAATCTGACGCATAGCCGAGCAGATACTGATGCACGCGGAAATCTTCCGGCACGGTCCCGTTGGCACGGATCCAGACCTGGCGTTTCGGCTCGGCGGCATGGCCTTTCATCGGGTTGTGGAACTCAACCGGGCGGATCTCCAGCGGCTTATCGCAGAGAAACTTCTCTTTGACCTGCGGCGGAAGCAGATGCGCCAGCGCGCGGGCGATATCCGTCTCTGATTTTAAAGAGTCGGGCGACGGAGCCGGGGGCATCACTTTTTGATGCTCATAGCCGGGTTCCGGCGCCTGGAAAGAGGCGGTCATGTAAAAGATCGGCTTGCCGTTTTGAATGGCTGCTACGCGGCGCGCGCTGAAGCTGTTGCCGTCTCGCAGGACTTCAACGTCATACACAATCGGTTTTGCGCTATCGCCAGGGCGTAAGAAGTAGCTGTGGAATGAATGCACCAGACGGTCTGCCGGGACAGTCTCCTTTGCTGCGTACAGAGCTTGTCCAACGACTTGCCCCCCGAAGACCTGGCGTAAGCCGAGATCTTCGCTCTGTCCGCGAAAGAGTCCTTCCTCAATTTTTTCCAGATTCAGTAATGTCAGCAGATTGTTCAGTGCCTGACTCATAGTTGTCCTCAATAAACGCCGTAGCGAAAGATAGGCAGAGTATAACGCAGAAATGAAAGTGGTCCGATGGGTAGAATAATCTGAATATCGGCACGTTTTCAGGCATAAATCGGTGATCTGTGCCACACTTGAATACGTTATGTGATTGAAACGACATCGGATGGGATCGATCCCGCTGGTGCATTGATAAGGAGACTTCAATGAAACTCGTGCCCATGCTAAGTGGTGTAGCTATTGCGGTGGCGTTGTCCGCCTGTGCCGGTAAAAGCGCCCAAGTGCCAGTACCAGCAGCCGACCCGAACGGGATTAATACCCTTTCACAGCAATCCATTCAGCAGCCTAATGTTTCCGGTACCATCTGGATTAAACAGAAAGTGGCGTTGCCGCCGGATGCGGTATTAACCGTAACGCTGTCTGATGCTTCTCTGGCCGACGCGCCGTCGAAAGTCGTTGCCCAGCGTGCCGTTCGTACTGAAGGCAAGCAGGCGCCGTTTAGCTTCGTATTGCCGTATAACCCGTCGGACGTGCAGCCTAACGCCCGTATCCTGCTGAGCGCAGCGGTAACCATCAACGGCAAGCTGGTCTTTATCACCGATACGGTCCAGGAAGCGATCAACAACGGTGGGACAAAAATCGATCTGAACCTGGTGCCGGTGCAGCAGACCGAAGTGCCGGTCGCACCGCAGACCAATCAGCCGTCTCTGCCAACTCCACCGACTCAGATGTAATTTCTGCATTTCCCCTCTCCTCCGGGAGAGGGGTCAATACACCCAGCGAAACTTCTGCAAATCGATCTGACCCGACCCTGACACCTGCACACCCTCTGAAAGTAATGCCTGACGCTGACGCTGAAGATCCGGCCCGGTGAGTGAAATGGCGCCATGACGGTTCACCACCCGATGCCAGGGCAGCGTACTGCCTTCCGGCAGCCGTTTCAGGACGCCGCCAACCTGTCGCGCCGCGCGCGGGGAACCGGCCAGACGCGCGACATCACCATAGGTGGTGACGTAGCCTTCCGGGATTGAGGCCACGATTTGCCATACGCGCTGTGGAAAGGAGTCGTGTTCGTCCATACCTTTACCTGTGGGGAGTTTCTGGAAAGCTATGGTAAACGAAGATCTTCATGATTGCTGCGCCTGTTTGCGCAAGAAACCAGCATCCGGTTGCTGGTCGCTTGCAATTGGGCTTTAGCACAGGGATAATGCGCCAGCGCGTTGGTTATCAACGCTCTCAATGGGGGCTCTGTTGGTTCTCCCGCAACGCTACTCTGTTCACCAGGTCAGGTCCGGAAGGAAGCAGCCAGGGCAGACGACGTGTGTGCCGGGATGTAGCTGGCAGGGCCCCCACCCATTTGTAGCCTCATAAGATTCTTCAGCTTCACCTCTCCCTCAAAGCATTACTCCACAATAAAACTACGCCTGTATCGTGTAATATATATTTCATTGCACTGAAATATTATTGTCATAAACCTGTAATAATAGACTGTCATTTTATAATCGGACGGTTATTTTGTTCCATAACTCAAAAAAATATATATCTGGATAACATTGTTAAGTTCGTGTATTAAATAAAGTACTTATTCCGAAGGGAAGTGACAAACATGGCTACAGCGGTATTAAACGTTAAGATTGATGACGCGCTAAAAGAAAGGCTTCGCCACTATGCGGAAGTCAATAACGAGAATTTAAGCGTGACGACAGAGAAACTGCTGCTGCTGGCGTTCGAAGCAGTAGAAGAGGCGGGAGTATCGGAAGAGGATATTGATAATCAGCATACGGAAGAAGAGAGTGTTTCTCCTTTTACTCCTAAAGAAATCAAGGCTCTACGTAAACTTCTGAAGAAGAGAAAATGAAACAACAACTGTCAACCGCCAGTGACTACAACGAGGCCTGCGATTTGTTGCGTTCAGGCTACGTGAAGCATGTACGTCTTGGCTGGAATGTTGGAAGCGATGAGTTCTTTCGTATTGCGTCTGACTGGTGTGATACCGGTGCAAAAATAAAGAAAGACGGTGATAACTTCGTTATTTCACTAAAAGGCTTTCCTATTCCTCCTCAACATTAAACCCTGACCAGTGAAAACTGCTGACTGCATATATTACAGTCAGCAGTTTTTATTTTATGATCTGCTTCAAATATTTTAATATTAGATCACGCTGCGTTTTAACGATGGCACGTTTTTATTCAGGGCGAGCCATAACGGTTTGATCCTCAGCAACGCCTGCTCAAGCTCTGTCGATTCGAGCGAGAAGGGCATCCGTAAATAGCGATCAAACGCCCCCGATAAACCAAATCGCGTCCCGGTTCCCAGGTTAATCCCGATTATTTCTGCCCGCGCGGCAAGCTGTGTCGCCAGCATGCCCGGAAGCTCTATCCAGTAAGAGAGCCCGCCTTCCGCCTCGTGGAATTTCCACTCCGGGAAATGTTCGCGCAGCAGGTCACCGCATCGATCGCGCCGTTCCGCCAGCATCTTCCGGCGTGCGGGCAGAAACGTCTCGCTGTTGTTAATGAGCCACTGCATTGCCAGCTGTTCGAGCAGCGGCGAGCCTAAATCCAGAGTATCCCGCGTCTGGGCAAGGGTGGCGATGGTGCGCGATGAGGCGCGGATCCAGCCGAGACGCAGCCCGCCCCAGAAGCTTTTTCCGGCAGAGCCTAAGGTGATGACGGTGGCCTGCGGGTTAAAGGCGGCCAGCGGTGGCGGGGGAGGCGCATCAAACCAGAGATCCACCATCGTTTCATCCACCACCAGCGCCGTGCGGGTTTGGGCTGCAATATCCGTGATGGCCTGACGGGTGGCGATATCCATACAGCGCCCGGTCGGATTATGAAAATCTGGCATCAGATAGGCCAGGCGCGGCGCCGTCTGGGCAAGCGTTGCGGCAAAGCCATCCGTATCCCAGCCGGTTTCCGGCAGCGACACCCCGACTGGCCGACACTGCGCCCCCTGAATGGCGGCAATCGCCAGCGGATAGGTGGGATGATCGACCACGACGCGGTCCCCCGGCCCGGTCATCATCCGCAGTATCAGCGCAAAGCCGCTGACGGCGCCATTAACCACCATCACTTCATCTGCGCGGGTGGGAAGACCCCGCGCGGTATAGCGCGCAGCGATGGCCTCCCGCAGCGTCGGTAGCCCCAGCTGATCGTAGCCCGTCAGCGAGAGATGCGGGGTAATGGCCGTGAGCGCATGGGCATAAGCCTGATGGATCTCCGGCCCGGCATTCAGGGCGGCAGTGGAGAGATCCAGTGCGGCGCTCGCCGCGGAAAGGGTGGGAACGGCGCGTGTGTCCGGGAGAATGACCCGCGACCCGCTGCCGTGGCGGCTTTCAAGGTACCCCTCTTCACGCAGGTGGGCGAGCGCGCTGCTGATGGTGGTTCGGCTCACGTCCAGCGCCGTGGCCAGCTCACGCTCGCCCGGCAGCCGCGTATTCAGTGCCAGACGCCCATCAAGAATTAACAAACGCAGCGCGTCGGCCAGCTGTCGCCAGAGCGGGGTGCGGGATGAGGCTTGCTGCCAGTGGCCTAAAAGGCGTACCAGAGACTGGCTTCCGAAGCGACGTGATGACATATGCAGTCCACTATTTGAAAACTGGACATTAATCATAGTGCCATTTTAGGTCAGGATGAAAGCCTGGTTCACTGGAGAAGATAAAAATGGTACGTCGTCTGCTACAACTCTATGTCGGTTTAGGACTGTATGGCCTTTCCACCGCAATGTTTATTCGTTCCGATTTGGGGGTCGATCCCTGGGATGTTTTTCACCTCGGGGTGGGGATGCAGCTGGGGATGACTATCGGGACGGTGATCATTTTAGTCGGCGCTGCGGTGCTGCTGCTGTGGATCCCGCTGCGCCAGATGCCGGGGCTTGGCACGATCAGCAACGTGATTTGTATCGGTCTGGCGGCGGACGCCAGCATGGCGCTTATCCCGGAGCTGGATTCGTTACCCGTTCGAATTGCTTTCCTGGTGTCGGGCATCGTGATGAATGCGATTGCGACCAGCATGTACATCGGGGCCGGTTTCGGACCAGGCCCGCGCGACGGCCTGATGACCGGCATTCACGCCCGGCTGGGGTGGTCCATTCGCAGCGTGCGTACCTCAATTGAGGTGTCCGTTCTGCTGATTGGGTGCGTGCTTGGCGGCACGTTTGGGGTGGGAACCGTACTGTATGCCCTGACCATTGGCCCGCTTATCCAGCTCTGTCTGCCCTGGTTCCGCCAGAAGCCACGCATTGCGGAAATTCCCCAGCCGGAGCGGGTTGTTTAATTTTGCGAAGCGCTCACATGTTTTAACGGCGTCGCTGTGCCAGAATAGACGCTTCGAAAATCGCGATGCCAGAAAGCATGAAAGCAATCACTCTCTATGATGTCGCCCTCCTTGCGGGGGTTTCTTATCAGACCGTTTCCCGCGTCATTAACGACGCGGAACATGTGTCTGCCCGCACGCGAGAAAAGGTGCAGCAGGCGATGGCGGAGCTGCACTACGTTCCTAACCTTCGGGCGCAGCAGCTGGCGGGGAAACGCACCCGTACGCTGGGCCTCATCACCACCGATCTGGCCCTGCACGCGCCTTCGCAAATTGTGTCGGCGGTCAAATCGCGTGCGGCGGAACAGGGGGCGAGCGTCCTTATCTCCATGGTAGAGCAACCCCAGCAGTGTCAGGCCGCGCTTCAGGCGCTGCTGGCACAGCGGGTGGACGCGCTGCTGGTGAATGTGCCGCTTGACGATCCGCTCGCCGAAGAGCTCGGGGCGCTGGCGTCGCCCGTCCCGGTGCTGTTCCTCGATGTGGCGCCCTCAGCGCGGGTAAACAGCCTCGTGTTTAACGCGGAGCAGGGGGCGCGTCTGGGCGTTGAGCATCTGCTTTCTCTGGGGCATCAGCGCATTGCCCTGCTGAGCGGGCCGGAAAGCTCGGTCTCTGCGCGGGCGCGCCTGGCGGGCTGGAAAGCGACGCTGGCGCTGGCGGGTCTTAACGCGACGGCTGTGGCCTACGGTGACTGGAGCGCGGCCAGCGGTTATGAGAAGGGACACGTGCTGCTGTCGGGTGCGGCATTACCGGACGCGATTCTGGTGGCGAACGATCAGATGGCGCTCGGGGTGATGCGCGCCTGCGCGGAAAAAGGGATCGCGATCCCTGGCCAGCTTTCGGTGGTTGGGTTTGACGATACCGCTGACAGCGCCTGGTTTTCCCCGCCGCTGGCAACCATTCGTCAGGCGTTTCGCGAGGCGGGCGAACGCAGCGTGGAGTGGCTGCTGGCACCTTCCGGGGGCGAAGCGTGCCGGCAGGTTCAGCTGCCGGTGACGCTGGTTACCCGTCATTCCAGCGCGCGCCGCAATCCGAAGCAGGCCGAACGCGAGGATCTGGCGCAGCAGCTCAGAAGCCTGGCACTCCTTGCCGAGCAGATTGCCCGCAAATAAAACTTTGTGATCGGACTCGCTACCCCGCGATTGAACGCTTTACCGTTGTCGGGTGCCAGGGCATGTTAACCAAAATTGTGAGCGCTTCGCAAAGAGATTACTATGTCCACCACTTCACCGCTGACCCTCAGCGCCATTCTGGCCCGTCGGGACTGGGAAAATCCTGGCGTCACCCAGTGGAACCGTCTGGCCGCACACGCGCCGTTACACAGCTGGCGCAATGAGCCCTCTGCCAGAGAGGACGCTGGATCGACCAGCAGGCACTATCTGAACGGAGTGTGGCAGTTTAGCTTCTTTACCGCGCCGGAACGGGTTCCTCAGGCATGGGTAACCGAAGATTGCGCGGATGCCGTTGCGATGCCCGTGCCGTCTAACTGGCAGATGCAGGGGTTCGACACGCCCATCTATACCAATGTCACCTATCCTATTCCCGTTAACCCGCCTTTCGTGCCGCAGGAAAACCCGACCGGTTGTTACTCGCTCACATTTGAGGTGGATGACGCCTGGCTTCGAAGCGGGCAGACCCGCATCATCTTCGACGGCGTGAACTCGGCGTTCCATCTCTGGTGCAACGGGCAGTGGATGGGCTATTCCCAGGACAGCCGATTGCCCGCCGAATTTGACCTCTCGGCGGCCTTGCGCCCCGGGCAGAACCGGCTGGCGGTCATGGTATTGCGCTGGTGCGACGGCAGCTATCTGGAAGATCAGGACATGTGGCGCATGAGCGGCATCTTCCGCGATGTGGCGCTGCTGCATAAACCCGAGACGCAGATTGCCGATTATCACGTGGTGACGGATCTGAATGCGGAGCTGGACCGCGCGGTGCTGAAGGTGGATGTCGCGCTGGCAGGCGCTGGCTTTGCAGACTGCGAGGTGGTCATGACCCTGTGGCGCACGGGTGAAAAATGCGCCAGCGTTTCCCGGCGTCCAGGATCTGCCATCGTCGACGAGCGCGGCAGCTGGGCAGAGCGGCTAACGGCGGCGATCCCTGTTGACCAGCCCGCGCTCTGGAGCGCTGAAACGCCAGAACTGTATCGCCTGACGATTGCGCTTCTTAACCCGCAGGGTGAGGTGCTGGAGGTTGAGGCGTGTGACGTGGGCTTCCGCCGCGTTGAGATCGGCAATGGCCTACTGAAGCTTAACGGTAAACCGCTGCTGATCCGCGGGATTAACCGGCACGAGCATCACCCGGAAAACGGCCAGGTGATGGACGAAGCGACCATGCGCCGCGATATCGAAATCATGAAGCAGCACAACTTCAACGCCGTGCGCTGCTCGCACTATCCGAACCATCCCATGTGGTACCGGCTTTGCGACCGCTACGGGCTGTACGTCGTTGACGAAGCCAATATCGAAACGCACGGCATGGTGCCGATGAGCCGCCTTGCTGACGATCCGCGCTGGCTGCCCGCCATGAGCGAACGCGTGACCCGCATGGTGCAGCGCGATCGTAATCATCCCTCGGTTATCATCTGGTCTCTGGGCAATGAGTCGGGCCACGGCGCGAATCACGATGCGCTGTACCGCTGGCTGAAAACCACCGATCCTACGCGTCCGGTGCAGTATGAAGGCGGCGGCGCGAACACGGCGGCGACCGATATTGTCTGTCCGATGTACGCCCGGGTCGATCGGGATCAGCCCTTCCCGGCAGTGCCTAAATGGTCAATCAAGAAATGGATCGGCATGCCGGACGAAACGCGCCCGCTGATCCTCTGTGAATACGCCCACGCGATGGGAAATAGCTTTGGCGGGTTTGCGAAATACTGGGAAGCGTTTCGCAGCCATCCTCGCCTGCAGGGTGGGTTTGTCTGGGACTGGGTCGATCAGGCCCTGACGAAACGGGACGAAAAGGGCAACTTGTTCTGGGCCTACGGCGGAGACTTCGGCGATAAGCCGAACGATCGGCAGTTCTGTCTTAACGGGCTGGTGTTCCCCGATCGCTCGCCGCACCCGGCGCTGTTCGAGGCGCAGCGCGCCCAGCAGTTCTTTACCTTTACGCAGGTCAGCACTTCTCCGCTGGTGATTGAGGTGCAAAGCGGCTACCTGTTCCGCCACACCGATAACGAAGTGCTGAACTGGACGGTTGCCCGGGACGGGGACGTGCTGGCCGCGGGCGAGGTGACGCTCTCGATGGCGCCTGAAGGCACCCAGCGTCTGGAGATTGACCTGCCGGCGCTGAAAGCCGTGCCGGGTGAGGTCTGGCTGAACGTTGAAGTACGTCAGCCGCGGGCAACGCCGTGGTCTCCGGCTGACCATCGCTGCGCGTGGGAGCAGTGGCCGCTTCCGGCTCCCCTCTTTATTGCTCCGCCAGTCCCGGCGGGCGAGCCGCCGGTGTTAACGCAAAGCGATCGCATTCTGGAGATCGCCCATCGTCAACAGCGCTGGCAGTTCGATCGCGTAACCGGAAACCTGTCCCAATGGTGGCGAAATGGTGTTGAAACGCTCCTTTCACCTCTGACGGACAACGTCAGCCGCGCGCCGCTGGACAACGACATTGGCGTGAGTGAAGCGACGCAGATCGATCCGAACGCCTGGGTTGAACGCTGGAAAGCGGCGGGCATGTATGAACTCACCTCGCGCGTTCTGCACTGTGAGGCACGGCAGCACGCAGGCGACGTGGTGGTCACAACCCAGCACGTGCTTGAGTATCGCGGCAAAGCCCTGTTCATGAGCCGTAAAGTCTGGCGGGTGGACGATCGTGGCGTTCTGCATGGCGATATTCAGATTGACGTTGCGTCTGATATCCCTGAACCCGCGCGCGTTGGCCTGAGCGTTCATCTTGCCGAAACGCCGGAAAACGTTCACTGGCTGGGGCTGGGGCCGCATGAAAACTACCCGGACAGAAAGCTGGCGGCGCAGCAGGGTCGCTGGACATTACCTCTCGAGGCCATGCACACGCCGTATATCTTCCCGACGGAAAATGGTTTGCGCTGCGATACCCGGGAACTTGTGGTGGGAACGCATCAGCTGAACGGCCGGTTCCATTTCTCGGTGAGCCGCTACGGCCAGCAGCAGCTGCGTGAGACAACCCATCATCATCTGCTGCGCGAAGAGCCGGGATGCTGGCTCAATCTCGATGCGTTCCATATGGGCGTGGGCGGCGACGACTCCTGGAGCCCCAGCGTCTCTCCGGAGTTCATCCTGCAGACACGCCAGCTTCGCTATACCTTCAGCTGGCAGCAGAACCCTTAGCTGACCATGAAGATGCGGCCACAGAGCGTGGCCGCAGTCTTACGCCAGAATGCCGCTCAGGCCATGCAGGCTCATGTAAATCCCTACTACGGTAATCAGCGCAGCGGAGATCCACGGCGCTTTACGGGATAATTCGCTAAACCCGGGCCAGCGTTTGGTCGCGTGCTTGAGGCTTAAGGCCGCAATCGCGCCGGAAGCGACCAGCGTTAACGCCAGACCAATGCTGAAGCTGAACACCAGCGTCGCGCCGAGGGCGAAATGCTTCAGCTGCAGGCAGATCAGCAGCACGGTGATGGACGCCGGACAGGGGATAAGCCCGCCGGTCAGGCCAAACATCACGATCTGGCCGGTGGTGACGTTTTGACCGCTGAAGCGCCGGTTAATATCCTGCGCGTGAGCGCGCTGGTGGGCGTCCTGCCACTCTTCTTCAACCAGCGAGTGTTCGTGGTGGTGGTGGTGATGATCATGATGGTGGTCATGGTCATTGTGGTGGTGATCATGGTCGTGATGATGATGATCGTGCGGCTGGCTCTCTTTCCAGGTTCGCCACGCCATCCACAGGGCGATCGCAACGATCAGCCCCCCGGAAATCAGCTGGAACCAGGGTTCGGACGTGTGTGCATCCCAGCCCCGACCAAACCATAATCCCGCCATCGCAACGAGCCAGACCACCGCCGTATGGGAGAGCGTGGCCGCCAGGCCGAGCAGCACCGCCTGTTTCAGCGTGCCGCGGATGGCCACGATAAAGGCGGCCATCATTGTTTTTGAATGGCCCGGTTCCAGGCCATGTAGCGCACCGAGCAGGATAGCGCTGGGAACAAACAGCCAGGCGTTGCCCTGCTGAAGGAGTGAAGCAAAATCGGTCATGGGAAATTCCGGAGTGGAAAGCGTGCGGAGATACTACTCCCCCCCAGTAGTTCAATACTACCCCCCAGTAGAAAAATACTCAGGGGGAGTAGAGCGTGATATGCTTTAAAAGCCAAAAAATAAGGGATACAGAGATGTCACATACCGTTCGAGACAAGAAGATGTTACTGACTCGCCTGAAGAAAATTCAGGGGCAGAGCACCGCGCTGGAGAAAATGCTCAACAGCGATCACGAATGCGCCGAGGTGTTACAGCAGCTGGCGGCGATCCGCGGGGCGGTCAATGGCATGATGATGCAGGTGATCGAAGGGCATTTAACCGATCATGTGGTGAAAGAGCCTGAAGAAGCGCAGCGTGAAGCCGATCTTGGCGTGGTGTTGCGGGTGATGAAATCCTATCTCAAGTAGCGTGCGTGCCGAGGTTATTTTCTGCCCAGAGAATAAATTCCGTTTTTGGCAGCGCTTTGCTGTAGTACCACCCCTGCCCGTACTGCACGCCGTGTTGGTGTAGCCAGGCGAGTTGCCCTGCGGTTTCGACGCCCTCCGCCACCATCGCCAGCTTCAGCGACTTCGCTATTTCAATGATGTGCGGCGTCACGTTTTTATACTCCAGCGCATCCACGAACGATTTATCAATTTTTAGCGTGTCGACGTCCAGATCCTGCAGATAGCTCAGGCTGGAATAGCCCGTGCCAAAATCATCAATATAGACAGGGTGGCCTGAACGGCGAAATGCGGCGATAGCCGGTGCGCTAATTTTGGGATCGGCAAAGCCGCGCTCGGTGAGCTCCAGGGCGATTTGCCGGGGGTGGATCTGCCACTTGTTCAGGAGCTGGCTCAGCAGAGGCGGCAGGATGCCGGAGGTTAAATCGGCAGGGGCGAGGTTAATGGAGATATGCTGATCCGGATAGCGTTGCAGCCAGTGGCCCATATCTTCAAACACCTTTTCGATGACTAACTGTGTCAGCTTCGAGATGAGCCCCGTTTGCTCGGCAAGGGGGACAAAAATATCCGGCGAGAGGCAGCTTCCGTCCGGCTGTGGCCAGCGCGTCAGCGCCTCAGCGCCCACAATTTTTCCGCTACAGAGCGCCACGATGGGCTGATAGTGCACCACAAAATCCCGGCTGTTAATGGCGTCAAGCAGGCGATTGCGCGGCGACTGGATACGCCGCAGGATCCGCAGGACAAACAGTGCGGCGAGCAGGCTTATCAACATGCCGAACGGTAACCAGAAAAGAAGCTGCCGGTGCCAGGTTTCAGCCAGCGGTTTGAGCGTTGCCCATGCAACGACGGTAAATCCAAGCTCAGGTACAGACTTCATAACGTACATTGAACCGTTGTACTGCACGCTTTTCACACCCCGCTCCTGAACCATGTCGCGGATGTGAGAGTCGAGCTTGCTGCTGCTGGCAAATATGCGGTGCGTTGCGCTTCCTACCAGGGCGGCATCAATCGCTATCTCGCCGAAAGGGATCACGTCCACCAGCGAGGCAGGATCGATCATGACAAGGTAGTGGCCTTTTCCCAGCACCGTCATGTAGCGGTTAAACCCAAGATCGTTTTGCGTGGTCAGCCACGCGCTGTAACCATCTTCGGTAATGCGCATTGGAGGAGGGAAAGGGGACGCATGGCTGGTTTGCTCCAGGGAGGAGCAGAGCGGTCGAAGGTTGTCGATATAAATCACTTCCTGGACATATCGCCACGAGAAAGCGACCCGGCGCATTTCCCGCAATTGCAAGGGGCTACACGGCACGCCCTCAAAGGCCTGCAGGTGATCGAGCGCTTCTTTTGCCTGATCCACAACCCTGTCGGTGCGTACCAGCACGCGGGAGGCATAGTTATCCAGCGCATCGGCGAATTTATCTTCCGCCTGGCGATGGGCCAGCCAGATGCTCAGGCAAATGGGGACCAGCACAGAAAAGATAAGTACGCCAGTCACCAGACTGACCAGATGTCGGGTTTTCATGCTGTCGTGTCCTTCCTCGTATGCCCGTTCCTGGGCATTGAGTTCCCTGCCTGAAAAGAAAGATTTTACCGCGAAATGATATAGTTATAGCACGTGGTTGGCATGGTTTTCATTTTATCTCAGGCATACGAGAAATTATCGTCAGAAGAGAGGGGTTGTTTTTTCAACCTCGCCTGGATATTATTTTGTTATGTTATAACAAAACATAAAGGATTTACGATGAAACCCGATATCCACCCAGCCTATCGCACCGTGGTATTCCACGACACCAGCGCTAATGAATACTTCAAAGTCGGCTCAACCATTAAAACCGACCGCGAAATTGAACTCGACGGTGAAACGTATCCGTACATCACCATCGAGGTTTCTTCAAAATCGCACCCGTTTTATACCGGTAAGCAGAAAACGTTCTCCACGGACGGCAGCGCAGCGCGCTTCCGTAAGCGTTTTGGCGGTTTTCTCAATGCGAAGCGGGGCTAACCATGCAGGTACTTAACTCATTACGCAGTGCAAAGCAGCGTCACCCGGATTGCCAGATAGTCAAACGCAAGGGACGCTTATACGTGATTTGTAAATCCAATCCGCGCTTTAAGGCGGTTCAGGGACGTAAAAAAAGACGCTAAACGCGCGTTTCTCGCCAGCTTTCCAGGGATCTTTTCTGTTTGCCATCGGCAGTAAAATTGTCGGTGGCAAGCCAGCTTTCAAAGGCGTTAGCCAGCGCCGGCCATTCTTTGTCGAGAATCGAAAACCAGTCGGTATCCCGGTTACGGCCTTTTATGACCAGCGCCTGGCGAAAGCGTCCTTCAAACTGAAAGCCCAGACGCAGCGCCGCTTTACGGGAAGGTTCGTTCAGGCTATTGCACTTCCATTCATAACGCCGGTACCCCAGGGTATCGAATACGTATCGCATCAGCAGATACTGCGCTTCTGTCGACCCTGGCGTGCGGCTTAACAGAGGAGAGAAGTGAACGTGCCCCACTTCCACGACCCCGTTTTTAGGATCGATCCGCATCAGGGACAGCGTCCCGACAGGAGACTGGGTCCGGTTGTCCATAACGGTAAAGTGGATGGGATCGGATAACTCACTTACGCTCGCCACCCAGTCGGCAAACTCCTCTGCGGTGGCATCGGGTTCACGCAGCAGCCACGTCCAGCTGCGGGTATCTTCGGCCAGTGAATAGGCGGAGAACAACGCGTGGGCATGCTCCACGCGCAGCGGCTCAAGCCGACAATAGTGACCCTGAAGGACCACCCGGGACGGGTGCTGACGAGGCTGCCAGTCGATAAGGGCTTCGCCTACAGGTTGTCCAAACTCGTTGAAAGTATTCATCTTTATTTCCATGACGTTGAAAAGATCTCCAGATTAGTGAATTGCTGGTTCCTTAAAAAGAACCACCAGGGTATGTTTTTCTGGTACCACAAGGAGGGAAGATGAATATACCGGGTGATGAGCTTTACACTTTGCTCCATGCTGCGCTGAAAAAGCGTGGGCAGGAGACGCTTCAGCGCGCGCTCTATCTCGCTTTGCGGGAGGCCATACTGAGCGGAAGGCTTCGGTCCGGCAGCCAGCTGCCCGGTTCGCGAACGCTGGCGCAGCAGATCTCGGTTTCCCGAAACACGGTCAATGCGGCGCTGGACCAGCTCACGCTCGAAGGTTATTTACTGCGTAACCGTCAGGGGACGCGGGTGGGGCAATTCGCTCATCGTACGATTGCCCGGACATTGCCGGATCCTGACGTCAGTCTGACAAAACGGGTCGCCCTGCTGCCCGCGCCCGTGCCGCGCGACACCCCGGTGATGGCGTTTACGCCGGGAACGCCTGCCATTAACTATTTCCCCTTGCCGCTGTGGCGGCGATTGTACGATCGTGTCCTGCGCGAGGAGGGAAGCGCCCTGTTAGGCTATGGCGACCCGGCCGGCGAGCCGTCGCTGCGCGCCGCGATTGCCCGGCATCTCGCCCTGTCCCGCGGTATCGACTGCGACGCCAGCCAGATTGTGATAACCGAAGGGGCGCTTGAAGGCGTCAACCTCTGCACGATGCTGTTAAGCGAGCCTGCCGATGTCGCCTGGGTAGAAAACCCCGGCTATAGCGGGGCAAAGAGTGCGTTTGTTAAAACTGGCCTGGCAATGACGGGAATACCGGTAGATGACGAGGGAATGTGCTGGGAAGGGCTGGATGCGCCTGCGCCCTCAATGATTTTTACCTCACCTTCGCATCAGTTCCCTTACGGGAGCGTGCTCAGCGCGCGGCGGCGGCTGGCGCTGCTGGAGCTGGCCCGGCAGCATAACGCGTGGATCATTGAAGACGATTACGACAGCGAGTTCCGCTATGCCGGTGAGCCCGTACCGGCGATGCTGGGAATGGTCAACAATGCGCCCGTTGTGTATCTGGGGACGTTCAGTAAAACGCTGTTTCCCTCGCTCAGAATGGGGTTCATGGTGCTACCGCCAGCGCTGGCGAAAGCGGCTCGCCCGGCCATCGGCTCGCTGTTGCGCGGAGGGCATCGTGCGGAGCAGCGTACCCTGGCGCTGTTCATTGAAGAAGGTCACTATGCCCGTCATCTTGCCGCCATGCGTCGGCTCTACCGTAAACGCTACCGCCAGCTGCGGGAGGTGCTGAGCGCAGAGCTTCATTCTCCGCATCGCATTCTGGCAGGCGAAGGGGGAATGCATCTGACGCTGGCGATAGACGGTATTGACGACCAGAAGCTGGTGGAGCAGGCGAGGGCGTTTCAGCTGGCACCCGCTGCGCTGAGCGGGTACTACCTGGAGGCGAAGCAGGGGCAAACCGGTCTGGTTTTAGGTTACGGCAATACCTCTGCTTCTCAGTTTGCGCCGGGGATCCGACGCCTGCAGGCGTTAATTACGCAGCAGCAGGGCGGGAAAGGGTAAAAACATCATAGAATGAGAGCTGACCTTTGGTGGAGACCATTTTCTGCAGCTTCTCTTTTTGCCCGGCTTCAACCGCCGGAGAGTGCATGATGTTTTCGATCAGCTCCTCTGGCACGTAACGCGTGTTGTACCATTCGCCGTTATAGCAGACCCGGAAATCGAGCACGTCGATATCTTCGTAACGGTAGCGCGGATTCACGTCGAAAAAGAAAAAGGCGTTAAAGACGACAAACAGTACAACCAGCAGCCAGACGGAGTCCACCAGCGTTTCGGACTTCAGCATCACAATAAGCGTCGCCAGCCAGGCGGCATACATGGCGACAAACAGTCCAGGATGTTTGCGAATAAAGCTAATGCTAAAGCGCGGGCGATTGTCGCGCTTTTCGCGGAGGTTAAGATCGTCGATGGTGGCGGTAAGCAGGCGCTGTATCTCGGTCATTTTTTGCCTTCATAAGAGTTGACAATACAGGGGGTCTGCCAATTTTAGGGGAGCCATCAGGCTGAAAAAAGTAACAGTCTGGCGCTAAAAGACTATAACAGTTGACTCCTCCGCAACCTCACAGCGTTTTGATGATTTTTGCCGGATTGCCGCCAACGACGACGTTAGCCGGGACGTCTTTCGTCACGACGGCGCCGGAGGCCACGACCACATTATCACCAATGGTGACGCCAGGGTTAATGACTGCCCTGCCGCCAATCCAGACGTTATTGCCAATATTGACGGGTTTTCCAAACTCCACGCCGCTGTTTCGTTCTTCCGCGTCCAGGGGATGGGTAGCCGTATAAATATGAACACCCGGCGCGAGCATGCAGTTATCGCCAATATGCACAGGGCAGACATCCAGCATCACGCAGTCGAAGTTAGCGTAAAAGTTTTTGCCCAGATAAATGTTATATCCATAGTCGCAGCGGAAGCTCGGCTCAATATAAGCACCTGCGCTTTGTCCCAGAAGTTCCGCCAGAATGTTCTGGCGTTCTGTTTTTTCATCAGGCGCGGTGTGGTTATAGCGGTAAACCAGATGGCGGGCCCGCAGTCGGTCAGCCCGTAACGTCTCATCGCCGGGGCGGTAATGTTCACCGGCAATCATTTTCTGTTTTTCTAAGCTCATTGGAAACCTCTCTGGATGTTATTACCGAAGGGTAATCGGAACAGGCCAGAAGGGGAACGTTCCCGAAAAGCCGATGTGACTGACGTCACAACATTGCTGCTGATGAACACGTTTTACACGGAGGCCTGGCCTGGGCACAGGGAGCATAACGGGACAGGTAAATACTCAGAACGAGGCGTAGAACTCTACAGACACCCTTCAAAGATTAACGGACAAATTTCCACACAGAAGTAGGGATTTTGTCATACAGCTTATTCATTGTCAGTTCAGCAAGACGATGGTCAGCGGCTGAATAAAATACCGCCAGCTCATTATCAGAAAGCTCGTATTTATTCTTTTCAATGACGCGCTCAAGCGTGTCAATTGACTGACAACGTCGTAAGCGCATCAAATAATCGATTTTTGTGAGTGGTTTATCAGACATAAATTCACCTTAGTAATTGTAATAATTTTAACAGGAAAGACTCACCGGGTTAGCTCTGCTCACGTTGACGAAACAGCGGAATAGCCGATTTCCCGATTTACGCCATTTTTGCAAATCCTGAGCGTTAATGCCGTAACTGCTGAACAACATAAAGGTGTCGTCCAGGTATTCATCAATTTGCTCAATGAGCTTATTATCTTCATTGTACTTAATTTTATAATTAAGTGCGAAGGTTGCGATATGCTCTATCAGCTCATTCAACTGTAAATTGATGGCAGACGTTGGGTCGTTTACCCAGCCATGGTTACTTTCATCAAGATTGGCAAGGCAGTCATGGTACAAGGATTCGCAGAGAAATTTCAACTGCGCGATATCATGCCTTTTTGGCGAGTACTCGTCCATAGCGCATCCCCTTCTGAGTGATTTCTTACTCACCGAACATCATTGTCGGGATGGATACAACTGACTTAGCTACATGAGTGCTGTGTTCCTGATAACCTAACTATAAGCCACTCCTTCCTGGATTTCACCGCGCTATTACGAAAAATTACAAATAAAAACCGCAGGCTGGGAGCGTGTACGCAAATGGTCACCCTGGACTCAACGTTTTTATCCAAATTAACGACGGGGTTTTATCCCTTCCTTACGTTTCATCGGCTTAGCAAAAATGATGAGAAAAGTTCAGATTCAGACTTATCTTTGTAAGAACTTCTTATTAGGAATATTCCTAATAGCTTAAGCGGGGAAATGAAATTAAAAAAATCCTGAATTCACCGATTAAGGTATCAGTTAATTATGATATGTCTATTTAAGATGGCAGAAAATAAATAGAGCCACAATAAGCGTAATTTATGATTTTTTCTGAAAATGAAAAAGGCCGCTAATGCGGCCTTTTTATCATGTGGAACCGGTATCAGTGAGGTTCTACCGAATGACTGTGTTCAACATCTTCATTCTTGCGGCTAAAGCGGCGGCGAACCACCACGAAGAACACCGGTACGAAGAAGATAGCCAGTACGGTCGCGGTAACCATACCGCCCATCACGCCTGTACCTACCGCGTTCTGCGCGCCGGAGCCTGCGCCGGAGCTGATAACCAGCGGCAGTACGCCGAGGATAAACGCCAGCGACGTCATCAGGATTGGGCGCAGACGCATACGAACCGCTTCAAGCGTCGCCTCAATAAGACCTTTGCCTTCTTTCTCCATCAGATCTTTGGCGAATTCAACGATAAGTATCGCGTTCTTCGCCGACAAGCCAATGGTTGTCAGCAGGCCTACCTGGAAGTAAACGTCGTTGGTCAGTCCACGGAACGTTGCCGCAAGCAGCGCACCGATAACCCCGAGCGGAACCACCAGCATAACGGAGAACGGAATCGACCAGCTCTCGTACAGTGCCGCCAGACACAGGAAGACCACAATCAGTGAAATGGCGTACAGGGCTGGAGCCTGGTTACCGGACAGACGTTCCTGATAGGACATACCGGTCCAGTCATAGCCGATACCCGCAGGCAGTTTGCTTGCCAGTTCTTCCATCAGGTTCATGGCTTCACCGGTGCTTCGGCCCGGAGCAGCCTGACCCAGGATCTCCATCGATGGCAGACCGTTATAGCGTTCCAGACGCGGCGAACCGTATTCCCAGCGTGAGGTTGAGAACGCCGAGAACGGTACCATCTGACCATTGCTGCCGCGCACGAACCAGCTGTTGATATCGTTAGGCAACATACGGTACTGCGCCTCGGACATCACGTACACTTTCTTCACACGACCGCGGTCGATGAAGTCGTTAACGTAGCTACCGCCCCAGGCAGCGCCCAGCGTGGTGTTGATGTCACTGATGGATACGCCCAGCGCCTGAGCTTTCTCCTGGTCGATATCGATCTTGTACTGTGGCGTATCTTCCAGGCCGTTTGGACGCACGCCGACCAGCAGGTCAGGGTGTTTAGCGACTTCACCAAACAGCTGGTTACGCGCCTGCGTCAGTTTCTCGTGGCCCAGACCGCCCTGGTCAATCAGCTGGAAGTCGAAGCCGGTCGCGGTACCCAGTTCAACAATCGCTGGCAGGTTAAAGGCAAAGACCATCGCATCTTTAATCTGCGAGAAGGTGCCCATTGCACGACCGGTGATGGCTTCAACCTTGTTCTTTTCGCCCGGACGTTCAGACCAGTCTTTCAGAGAAACGAAGGCAATACCGGTGTTCTGACCACGACCCGCAAAGCCAAAGCCGTTAACCGCAAACACGGACTCAACGTTGTCTTTCTCTTTGGTGAGATAGTAGTCCGTCACTTCATCCAGCACTTTCTGGGTACGCTCTTGCGAGGCACCCGCCGGAAGCTGTGCCATCGTCAGGAACACGCCCTGGTCTTCATCTGGAAGGAACGAGCTTGGCAGACGAACGAACAGGAAGGCCATGCCCACCACGATGATGATATAGAGCAGCAGGTAACGACCGGTGCTGCGCAGGATGTTACCCACGCTGTCGGTGTAGTGATGCGTGCTCTTATCGAACATGCGGTTAAACCAGCCGAAGAACCCTTTGTGCTCGCCGTGACCGCCTTTCTGAATCGGCTTCAGCATGGTGGCACACAGGGCAGGGGTCAGGATCAACGCCACCAGCACCGACAGCGCCATCGCGGAAACGATGGTAATGGAGAACTGGCGGTAAATCGCACCGGTAGAGCCCCCGAAGAAGGCCATCGGGATAAATACCGCAGACAGCACCATCGCGATACCGACCAGCGCGCCCTGGATCTGGCCCATTGATTTACGGGTCGCTTCCTTCGGCGGCAGACCTTCCTCCGCCATCACACGCTCGACGTTCTCGACCACGACGATGGCGTCATCCACCAGCAGGCCGATGGCGAGCACCATCCCGAACATCGTCAGGGTGTTTATCGAGTAGCCAAATATCGACAGGATCGCAAAGGTCCCGAGCAATACCACCGGCACGGCAATCGTTGGGATAAGCGTCGCGCGGAAGTTTTGCAGGAACAGGTACATCACCAGGAATACCAGGATGATCGCCTCAACCAGCGTCTTAACCACTTCATGAATCGAGATTTTGACGAACGGCGTGGTGTCGTACGGGTAAACGATTTTCAGACCTGACGGGAAGAACGGTTCCATCTTCTTCAGCTCTGCGCGGATCGCCGTGGCGGTGTCCAGGGCGTTAGCGCCTGTCGCCAGTTTGATACCCAGACCGGAAGCCGGTTTACCGTTGAACTTCGCGATGATGTCGTAGTTCTCACCGCCCAGCTCAACTTTCGCCACGTCGCGCAGGCGAACCTGCGAACCGTCCTGATTCACCTTCAGCAGAATTTTGCTGAATTCATCGGCAGAGGTCAGACGGGTCTGCGCGATGATCGAGGCGTTAAGCTGCTGGCCTTTCACCGGCGGCGTACCGCCTAACTGACCGGCCGCTACCTGGGCGTTCTGCGCTTTAATCGCGCTGATCACGTCAACCGGCGTCAGCTGGAAGTTGTTCAGCTTGTTCGGATCCATCCAGATACGCATCGCGTACTGGGAACCGAACAGCTGCACGTCACCCACACCGGAAGTACGGCTGATGGCGTCCTTCATGTTGGCGCCCACGTAGTCGGAAATATCCTCCTGCGTCATGGTGCCGTTGGTGTTGATAACGCCGACAACCATCAGGAAGCTACTGGACGATTTCTCGACGCTCACACCCTGCTGTTGTACTTCCTGCGGCAGCAAAGGCATTGCCAGCTGCAGTTTGTTCTGCACCTGAACCTGCGCAATGTCAGCATCCGTACCTGACTGGAAGGTCAGGGTGATCTGCACCGTACCGGTGGAGTCACTGTTTGAGGACATGTACATCAGGTTATCGATACCGTTCATGTTCTGTTCGATAACCTGGGTGACGGTGTCCTGCACCGTTTTCGCATCAGCCCCCGGGTAGGTTGCGGAAATTGTCACCGCCGGTGGCGCAATCGTTGGATATTGCGCGACAGGCAGCTTCAGGATCGCAAGTCCCCCGGCCAGCATGATGATTATGGCGATCACCCACGCAAATATGGGGCGATCGATAAAGAAATTAGGCATGTCTTAACGGCTCCTGTTTAAGTTAAGACTTGGTTTGTTCTGACTGGCCAGCGGCCGAAGCTTGTTGTTTATCGTCAGATTTCACTTCCTGTGCTTTAACCTGCGCGCCAGGACGAACTTTTTGCAAACCAGTAACAATCACGCGATCGCCATCTTTCAGACCTTCCGTCACCAGCCATTTATCGCCAATCGCCTGAGTGGCGGTGATATTGCGCGTTTCGACTTTGTCATCAGCCCCAACAACCAGCGCGCTCGCATCGCCGCGTGGCGTACGGGTCACACCCTGCTGTGGAACCAGAAGTGCGGTTGGATTCGTTCCTTCTTCCAGACGCGCGCGAACGAACATACCTGGCAGCAGATTTTTGTCAGGGTTCGGGAAAATCGCACGTAAGGTGATGGAACCGGTGGTCTGGTCGACCGTCACGTCAGAGAATTCCAGGGTACCTTCCTGCGGGAACTTGATACCGTCATTGGTAATCAGCTCCACTTTGGCTTTGCCGTTTTCCTGTTTCAGGGTGCCGTTAGCCAGCTCCTGTTTCAGGCGCAGGAAATCGTTGCTGGACTGCGTCACGTCAACGTAGATCGGATCAAGCTGCTGCACGGTTGCCAGCGCATTGGTCTGACCGTTCTGCACCAGCGCCCCTTCCGTGACGGAAGATTTACCAATACGACCGCTGATAGGGGAGGTCACTTTGGTATAGGCCAGGTTAATGCGCGCGGTTTCGACGGCCGCTTTGGCTGCCACCACGGCCGCGTTAGCCTGCTGTGCATCGGCCAGAGCGGTATCGTAATCCTGTTGGCTGATGTACTTGGTACCGAGCAGCTTTTGGTAGCGGTTCAACGTCAGCTGAGCAATTTTGGCCGCGGCTTGTGCTTTCGCCAGGTCGCCTTTCGCACTTTCATAAGAGGCCTGATAGGTTGCTGGATCAATCTGATACAGAGACTCACCGGCTTTCACATCACCACCTTCGGTGAAGTTACGCTTCAGGATAATGCCGCTAACCTGAGGACGCACTTCCGCAATGCGGTAAGCATTGGTACGGCCTGGTAATTCGGTGGTGATTTGTAGAGGTTCAGATTTGAGCGTCACGACGCCTACTTCTGGCGCCTGCTGAGCTCCTTGTTGAGCTGGTTTGTCGTCACATCCTGTTAGCGCTAAGCTGCCTGAGAGCATCAGAACGACCGCCAGAGGCGTTAACCCTCTGTTTTTGTTCATATGTAAACCTCGAGTGTCCGATTTCAAATTGATCAAGGGTCCTGAGTCTAAAAACCCATTGCTGCGTTTATATTATCGTCATGCTATGGTACATACATTCACAAATGTATGTAAATCTGACTCCTGTAAATTCACCCACCTATGGCACGAAAAACTAAACAACAAGCGCTGGAAACCCGACAACACATTCTGGATGTGGCAATACGTTTGTTCTCGCAGCAGGGTGTTTCATCCACCTCGCTGGCGCAGATTGCTCAGGCTGCCGGTGTGACGCGAGGAGCGATTTACTGGCATTTTAAAGATAAGTCAGATCTGTTCAGTGAAATCTGGGAGCTTTCAGAGTCCAGCATTAGCGATCTCGAGAGTGAGTATCGGGCAAAATTCCCTGACGATCCACTCTCAGTATTGAGAGAAATATTAGTATATATCCTTGAAGCAACGGTAGTTGAAGAACGTCGCAGATTAATGATGGAGATTATTTTTCATAAATGCGAGTTCGTGGGCGAGATGGCGGTGGTGCAGCAGGCGCAACGCAGCCTTAGCCTGGAGAGCTATGATCGTATTGAACAGAATCTGAACCTGTGTATGCAGGCAAAACTCTTACCGGCCAATCTCTTGACCCGACGGGCGGCAATCCTGATGCGCAGCTACATTTCAGGTCTGATGGAAAACTGGCTTTTCTCGCCGCAATCCTTTGACCTCAAAGAGGAAGCCCGCAGCTACGTGGCGATTTTACTGGAAATGCTACAGCTCTGCCCCACGCTGCGCAGCGACGCGCCTTCGCTAACGGCCTGATCCCTTTCCAGGATTTATCTCAGAGGATAACGTTCGCGCTATTCTGCTTTCAGCGAGCGTGATATTCTTCACGCCGGACTATTTTCGGTCATCTTCTGACATCATTCACAACTATGCTGCCCATCAATCGCTCGCAACATCCTGTTTTTGCATTGCTCTTTGCGATGCTGTTTTTCTTCGCCACGGCGCCGCTGACCTGGGCCCGCGCCGATAACAGCAACGATATTCCCTCGCGCAGCGATGTTCAGTCGCAGCTCGACACGCTGAATAAACAAAAAGATCTCTCCCCTCAGGATAAACTCGTCCAGCAGGATCTGACTGAAACGCTGGAAACGCTGGATAAAATTGAACGCATCAAAGCGGAAACCGTCCAGCTTCGTCAGAAGGTGGCGCAGGCGCCTGAAAACATGCGTAAGGCCACCGACGCGCTGAATGCCCTCAGCGATGTGGATAACGACGACGAGACGCGCAAGACGCTCTCGACGCTCTCTTTACGCCAGCTGGAGTCCCGCGTCGCGCAACTGCTCGACGACCTGCAAACCGCGCAGTCGGATCTCGCAACCTATAACAGCCAGCTTGTCTCGCTGCAGACCCAGCCCGAGCGCGTGCAAAACGCGATGTACGCCGCGTCTCAGCAGCTGCAGCAGATCCGCAACCGTCTGAACGGCACGACGGTCGGCGAAGGCACGCTGCGCCCGACGCAGCAAACCCTGCTGCTGGTTCAGCAGACCTTGCTCAATGCACAGATTGAACAGCAGCGTAAAAGCCTGGAAGGGAATACGGTGCTGCAGGACACGCTTCAGAAACAGCGTGATTACGTCACCGCGAATATTAACCGCCTGGAACACCAGCTTCAGCTGTTGCAGGAGGCGGTAAACAGCAAACGCCTGACCCTGACGGAAAAAACCGCCCAGGAGGCCGTATCGCCTGACGAAACCGCCCGCATTCAGGCGAATCCGCTGGTGAAACAGGAGCTCGAGGCCAACCACCAGCTTAGCCAGCGCCTGATACTGGCGACGGAAAACGGCAACTCGCTGGTTCAGCAAAATATCAAAGTGAAGAACTGGCTGGATCGCGCGCTGCAGGCTGAGCGCAACATCAAAGAGCAGATTGCGGTCCTGAAGGGCAGCCTCCTGCTGTCGCGTATTCTCTACCAGCAGCAGCAGACGCTCCCGTCCGCCGATGAGCTGGAGGACATGACCAACCGCATTGCGGATTTACGTCTGGAACAGTTTGACGTCAACCAGCAGCGCGATGCCCTTTTCCAGAGCGATGCCTTTGTCGCCAAAATTGAAGAGGGGCATTCCAGCGACGTGAACCCGGAAGTGCACGACGCGCTGCTCCAGGTCGTCGATATGCGTCGCGAGCTGCTGGACCAGCTCAACAAACAGCTGGGCAACCAGCTGATGATGGCCATTAACCTGCAAATCAACCAGCAGCAGCTGGTGAGCGTCTCGAAAAGTCTGCAGGAGATCCTGACCCAGCAGATTTTCTGGGTGAACAGCAACAAACCGATGGACTGGGACTGGATTAAATCCTTCCCGGAGACGCTGAAAACGCAGATTAAGAGCATGAAGATCACCGTGAACTGGGAGAAAGCCTGGCCCGCGGTGACGATTGCCCTGCTGGCTGGATTACCGCTGCTGCTGATTGCCGGCCTGATCCGCTGGCGTCTGGGCTGGCTGAAAAAATACCAGGCGAAGCTGGCCTCCGAAGTGGGTCAGCTGCGCAACGATAGCCAGCTCCATACGCCAAAAGCGATTCTGATCGATCTCATCCGCGCCCTGCCGGTATGTCTGATTATTCTGGCCGTGGGCCTGATTCTGCTCACCATGCAGCTCAACGTCAGCGATCTGCTGTGGGCGTTCAGTAAAAAACTGGCGCTGTTCTGGCTGGTGTTTGGCGTGTGCTGGAAGGTGCTGGAAAAAGACGGCGTGGCGGTGCGTCATTTCAACATGCCTGCGCAGCTGACCAGCCACTGGCGTCGTCAGATTGTGCGCATCAGCCTGGCGCTCCTGCCGCTGCACTTCTGGTCGGTTGTCTCTGAGCTTTCTCCGCTGCACCTGATGGATGACGTGCTGGGCCAGCTGGTTATCCTGCTGAACCTGCTGCTGATCGCGATCCTGATGTGGCCGATGTGCCGCGACAGCTGGCGTGATAAAGAGTCCCACAATATTCGCCTGGCCACCGTGACGGTGCTGGCGATCATTCCGCTGGCGCTAATGGTGCTGACGGCAACGGGCTACTTCTATACCACGCTGCGCCTGTCCGGGCGCTGGATTGAAACGGTCTATCTGGTGATCGTCTGGAACCTGCTCTATCAGACCGTGCTGCGCGGCCTGAGCGTGGCGGCTCGCCGCATTGCCTATCGCCGTGCTATCGCGCGTCGTCAGCATCAGGTGAAAGAGGGGGCCGAAGGCGCGGAGCCGCAGGAAGAGCCGACCATCGCCCTGGAGCAGGTTAACCAGCAGACGCTGCGCATCACCATGCTGGTGATGATCGCCCTGTTTGCGGTGATGTTCTGGGCCATCTGGTCCGATCTTATTACCGTTTTCGCCTATCTCGACAGTATTACCCTCTGGCAATACAACGGTACCGAAGCGGGCGCGGCGGTCATGAAAAGCGTGACCATGGGCAGTCTGCTGTTTGCGCTGGTGTCGTCGGTGGTGGCCTGGGCGCTAATTCGCAACCTGCCAGGCCTGCTCGAAGTGCTGCTCCTGTCACGTCTGAATCTCCGCCAGGGGGCGTCCTACGCCATTACCACGATCCTCAACTACGTGATCATTATTGTTGGGGCGATGACGGTCTTCGGCTCGCTTGGCGTCTCGTGGGATAAACTGCAGTGGCTGGCGGCCGCCCTCTCGGTCGGTCTTGGTTTTGGCCTGCAGGAGATCTTCGGTAACTTCGTGTCCGGCCTGATCATCCTGTTCGAACGTCCGGTACGAATCGGCGATACCGTTACCATCGGCACCTTCTCCGGTACGGTCAGCAAGATCCGTATTCGTGCCACCACCATCACCGACTTCGATCGCAAAGAGGTGATCATCCCGAACAAAGCGTTCGTGACCGAGCGTCTGATCAACTGGTCGCTCTCCGATACGGTGACGCGCGTGGTGATCCGCCTGGGCGTAGCCTATGGATCGGATCTGGAGAAGGTGAAAGAGGTGCTGCTCAAGGCGGCGTCAGAACACCCGAAAGTGATGCACGATCCGGCTCCGGCGGTCTTCTTCACCACCTTTGGGCCGAGCACGCTGGATCACGAGCTGCGTTTATACGTGCGCGAGCTGCGTGACCGCAGCTACACGGTGGATGAGCTTAACCGCTCTATCGATCGTCTGTGCCGTGAAAACGATATTAATATCGCCTTCAACCAGCTCGAGGTTCACCTGCGCAACGAGAAAGGTGATGAGCATACGGAAGTGAAGCGCGACATTAAGGGTGACGATCCTACACCTGCTTAATCTATTTTCTCTCAGCCCTCAGGGGCGAGGGAACGATTTTCCCCCTCTCCCTCAGGGAGAGGGCTGGGGTGAGGGTAATTTACCTTCAAAATCCCGCCGCACAATCTCCAGCGCCTTAAGCACCGTCTCCGCCGGGATCTCATGATTCTCCAGCAGCATAATCAAATCGACGGCCAGCTTGACCTCATCGGGTGCATTTTCCAGTGACATGGGTGTGGCTCCTGTTAACGGGTCAAACGTTCTATGACGCGCTCAATCTCATCCCGCGCCTGTCGGCAGCGGACGATACGTCCTTCCAGCGCGCTAATCTCGCGCATCAATAGCTGCTGCTCTTCCAGCGTCTCGCTGTTGTTCAGCCGCGTCTCGCGCTCGCGCTTCATCTCAAACAGCCGGCGCTCAAACTCCTGGTTCTCCAGCCGCTTGCGCTGCCATTTACCGAGCCCCGGCGAGGCGCTGTCCCAGGCGCGCAGCGGCCAGGCGGCGATTTCGCGATGCAGAGCGGTGATCTGCTCTGTGAGATGCTCTGCGAGCCACGCCACCTGTTCCTGCTGTTCACTCTCAACCGCATGGCGAAGCTCGTCGAGGTTGGTCTGCGCTTCCGCCAGGTAATCCTGAATGACGGTGCTGCGGGTACGAAAAAGCTGCCGATCAAAGCGCGGTTTCAGCGTGGCGTGGCCCATCAGCGGTGTAGCCTGTTCCCGCAGAGCAATAAGCTGATTTTGCAGCCTCTCAAGAAGCAGTGCTGTTTTCAAGGCGCTCTCCAGTGGTAAAGTAGCCGTTCAGTTTGATAACGATTCGCATTATGAAGCGTACTATTTTAATCATCATTGGCTGGCTCGCGGTAGTGCTTGGCACGCTGGGTGTGTTTTTACCCTTGCTGCCGACCACCCCGTTTATCCTGCTGGCGGCCTGGTGCTTCGCCCGCTCATCGCCGCGTTTTCACCACTGGCTGCTCTATCGCTCATGGTTTGGCGGCTATCTGCGGCACTGGCAAAAACACCGGGCCATGCCGCCAGGCGCGAAGCCGCGCGCGATCGCGGTGATCCTCATCACCTTCGCTATTTCATTATGGCTGGTGAAAATGATGTGGGTACGTATTCTGCTGCTGGCGATCCTCTCCTGCCTGCTTTTCTTCATGTGGCGGATCCCCGTGGTTGATGAAAAGCAACAAAAGCACTGAAGCCTAATCATGGCTGTTGCAATTATCACGCGCAGCCAGTAAATTCGACCGTTTTCGAGCACAGGTGCGCCTGGTCAAAGGTTAAACAATTGTTGCCTTGGCCGACTCGTTGCGCGCTGTGAGTAACACTGTTTCATTTAGGCAAAACCGATGACCGCAACTGCACAGCAGCTTGAATATCTGAAAAACAGCATCAAAAGCATCCAGGACTATCCAAAGCCTGGCATTCTTTTCCGTGATGTCACCAGCTTGCTGGAAGACCCGAAAGCGTACGCGCTCAGCATTGAACTGCTGGTCGAGCGTTATAAAAACGCCGGGATCACCAAAGTAGTAGGTACCGAAGCCCGTGGCTTCCTGTTTGGCGCACCGGTTGCGCTGGCAATGGGCGTGGGTTTTGTGCCGGTGCGTAAGCCGCGCAAACTGCCGCGTGAAACCATTGCTGAGAGCTATGAGCTGGAGTACGGCACCGATCAGCTGGAGATCCACGTTGATGCGATCAAGCCTGGCGACAAAGTGCTGGTGGTGGACGATCTGCTGGCAACCGGCGGTACCATTGAAGCGACCGTGAAATTGATCCGTCGTCTGGGTGGTGAAGTGACCGACGCGGCATTCATCATCAACCTGTTCGATCTCGGCGGTGAACAGCGCCTGGAAAAACAGGGCATCACCAGCTACAGCCTGGTGCCTTTCCCGGGTCATTAATCCCGGTTTTCACAACCTCGCTCAATGGGTGAGGTTGTGATAGCATTCCCCTCCATAAATTCACCTTCCAGCGTTGCAGAGCCTGCCCATGAGTTATCAGGTGTTAGCCCGTAAATGGCGACCACAAACCTTTGCTGACGTTGTCGGTCAGGAACATGTGCTGACGGCCCTGGCGAACGGCTTGTCGCTAGGTCGCATCCATCACGCCTATCTTTTCTCCGGCACCCGCGGCGTCGGTAAGACCTCTATTGCCCGTTTGCTGGCAAAAGGTCTCAACTGCGAAACCGGGATCACCGCCACGCCGTGCGGCGTATGTGATAACTGCCGGGAGATCGAGCAGGGGCGTTTTGTCGATCTGATCGAGATCGACGCCGCCTCGCGTACCAAAGTGGAAGATACCCGCGATCTGCTCGATAACGTGCAGTACGCCCCGGCGCGTGGCCGCTTCAAGGTCTACCTGATCGATGAAGTGCACATGCTGTCGCGCCACAGTTTCAACGCCCTGCTGAAAACGCTGGAAGAGCCGCCCGCGCACGTGAAGTTCCTGCTGGCGACCACCGATCCGCAAAAGCTGCCGGTCACGATTTTGTCGCGCTGCCTGCAGTTCCATCTGAAGGCGCTGGACGTTGAGCAGATCCGCGCGCAGCTTGAGCACATTCTTGATGAAGAGAAAATTGTCCACGAACCGCGCGCTCTGCAGCTGCTGGCCCGCGCGGCGGACGGCAGCCTGCGTGATGCGCTCAGCCTGACCGACCAGGCGATTGCCAGCGGTGACGGCAAGCTCTCCACCGAGGCGGTCAGCACCATGCTCGGCACGCTGGATGACGATCAGGCGCTGTCGCTTATCGAGGCGATGATTGCCGCCAACGGCGAACGCGTGATGTCTCAGGTGAATGCCGCCGCTGCCCGGGGTATCGAATGGGAAGGACTGCTGGTTGAGATGCTCAGCCTGCTGCACCGCGTGGCGATGCTGCAGCTTTCTCCGTCCGCCATCGGTGCGGATATGGCCGCTATTGAACAGCGGATGCGTGAGCTTGCCCGCACCGTGCCGCCTGCCGACGTGCAGCTGTACTACCAGACGCTGCTGATTGGCCGCAAAGAACTACCTTTCGCACCGGATCCACGGATGGGCGTTGAAATGACGCTGCTGCGCGCGCTGGCGTTCCATCCGCGTATGCCGTTGCCCGAGCCTGAGGTACCGCGGCAGTCTTTCGCGCCGGTCGCCCCTACGGCGGTGATGTCGCCGCAGCAGGTGCCAGCGCAGCCGACACCGCCGCCGCCGCAAAACGTGCCGCTGTCGGATGCCACCAGTTCGGTGCTTGCCGCACGCAGCCAGCTGCAGCGTGCGCAGGGAGTAACCAAACCAAAAAAGAGTGAACCGGCAGCGCCAGGAAGAGCGCGGCCGGTGAACAACGCCGCGCTTGAACGACTGGCCTCGGTAACGGAGCGCGTACAGTCGCGTCCGGCACCGTCCGCGCTCGAGCAGAAAGCCCCGGTGAAAGAAGAGGCTTACCGCTGGAAGGCAACCACCGTCACCGAAGAGGTGAAGGAAGAGGTCGCCACGCCGAAAGCGCTGAAAAAGGCGCTGGAGCATGAGAAAACGCCGGAGCTTTCCGCGAAGCTTGCTGAAGAGTCCATTGCGCGCGACCCCTGGGCCGCCGAGGTCAGCAAACTCCAGCTGCCGAAGCTGGTAGAGCAGGTCGCGCTGAATGCCTGGAAAGAGCAGGACGGTAATCAGGTGCGTTTACACCTGCGTCCGGGCCAGCGGCACCTCAATTCCCCTGGCGCGCAAAAGGCGCTGGCCGAGGCGCTCACCGCATTACAGGGTGCGCCGGTTGAATTGACTATCATTGAAGATGATAATCCGGCAGTGAAAACGCCGCTCGAGTGGCGCCAGGCCATTTATGAAGAAAAGCTCGCGCAGGCGCGCGAGGCGATTATTGCGGATAACAACATTCAGACCCTGCGCCGGTTCTTCGACGCCGATCTGGATGAAGAGAGTATTCGCCCCATTTGATCGTGAGTCTGACTTACGGTTGTAATCCTTAAACGTGAAAGAAGAGAGAAGCCTATGTTTGGTGGAAAAGGCGGTCTGGGTGGCCTGATGAAGCAGGCTCAGCAGATGCAGGAAAAAATGCAGAAGATGCAGGAAGAGATCGCTCAGCTGGAAGTCACGGGTGAGTCCGGTGCCGGTCTGGTCAAAGTGACCATCAACGGTGCGCACAACTGCCGTCGCGTGGAAATCGACCCGAGCCTGCTCGAAGACGACAAAGAGATGCTGGAAGATCTGGTTGCAGCCGCGTTTAACGATGCCGCTCGCCGTATCGACGAAACTCAGAAAGAGAAAATGGCCTCTGTTTCCAGCGGTATGCAGCTGCCGCCTGGCTTCAAGATGCCATTCTGATGCAAACCAGTCCGCTGCTCACGCAGTTAATGGAAGCACTGCGCTGCCTGCCGGGCGTTGGCCCGAAGTCGGCGCAGCGCATGGCGTTTACGCTATTGCAGCGCGACCGCAGCGGCGGGATGCGCCTGGCGCAGGCTTTAACCCGCGCCATGTCAGAAATTGGTCACTGTGCGGATTGCCGCACCTTTACCGAGCAGGACGTGTGTAACATCTGTACGAACCCGCGTCGTCAGGAAAACGGTCAGATTTGCGTGGTGGAGAGTCCGGCGGACATCTACGCCATCGAACAAACCGGGCAGTTTTCCGGCCGCTACTTCGTGCTGATGGGGCATCTTTCCCCGCTGGACGGTATTGGCCCGGATGATATCGGTCTTGACCGCCTTGAACAGCGTCTTGAGTCCGAAACCATCAAAGAGGTGATCCTCGCCACCAACCCAACGGTGGAAGGGGAGGCAACCGCCAACTACATCGCCGAACTGTGCTCGCAGTACGGCGTTGACGCCAGCCGCATCGCCCACGGCGTGCCGGTGGGCGGCGAGCTGGAAATGGTCGACGGCACCACGCTGTCGCACTCTCTGGCAGGGCGTCACAAGATTATTTTCTGACCAAACGGAGGCTGCGCGCGCGGCCTCCGCTTGAAAATTTCCCCCCTTATCCCCATCTCTCACTCAACGTTTTAAAACCCCATTAAATGGCATTGTTGAGGTCGACATAGATGAAAGGACAAGAAACCCGTGGTTTCCAGTCAGAAGTAAAACAGCTTCTGCACCTGATGATCCATTCCCTGTATTCCAACAAAGAAATTTTCCTGCGTGAGCTGATTTCCAACGCCTCGGACGCGGCGGACAAGCTGCGCTTCCGCGCGCTGTCCAACCCGGACCTGTACGAAGGTGACGGCGAGCTGCGCGTGCGCGTCTCGTTCAATAAAGAGAACCGCACCCTGACCATCGCCGATAACGGCATCGGGATGAACCGCGACGAGGTGATCGACCACCTCGGCACCATCGCCAAATCCGGCACCAAAGCGTTCCTTGAGTCCATGGGCTCTGACCAGGCGAAAGACAGCCAGCTGATCGGCCAGTTCGGCGTCGGTTTTTACTCGGCGTTTATCGTGGCCGACAAAGTTACCGTCCGTACCCGTGCGGCAGGCGACAGCGCCGAGAACGGCGTCCTGTGGGAATCCAAAGGGGAAGGCGAATACACCGTTGATGACATCACCAAAGCGGATCGCGGTACCGAAATCACCCTGCACCTGCGTGAAGGGGAAGACGATTTCCTGAACGACTGGCGCGTGCGCTCCATCATCAGCAAATATTCCGATCACATCGCCCTGCCGGTAGAGATTGAAAAACAGGAAGAGAAAGACGGTGAAACCGTGGTTTCCTGGGAGAAGATCAACAAGGCGCAGGCGCTGTGGACGCGCAACAAGTCTGAAATTAAAGACGACGAATACAACGAGTTCTACAAGCACATCGCCCACGACTTTACCGACCCGCTGACCTGGAGCCACAACCGCGTGGAAGGTAAGCAGGAGTACACCAGCCTGCTGTACATCCCGGCACAGGCGCCGTGGGACATGTGGAACCGCGATCACAAGCACGGCCTGAAGCTGTACGTGCAGCGCGTATTCATCATGGACGACGCCGAGCAGTTCATGCCGAACTACCTGCGCTTTGTGCGCGGTCTGATCGATTCCAACGATCTGCCGCTGAACGTCTCCCGTGAGATCCTTCAGGACAGCACCGTCACCCGTAACCTGCGCAACGCCCTGACCAAACGTGCGCTGCAGATGCTGGAAAAACTGGCGAAAGACGATGCGGAAAAATATCAGACCTTCTGGAAACAGTTTGGCCTGGTGCTGAAAGAAGGCCCGGCAGAAGACACCGCGAACGTTGAAACGATCGCCAAACTGCTGCGCTTCGCCTCTACGCACACCGACTCCTCCGCGCAGACCGTGTCGCTGGAAGAGTACGTCTCCCGCATGAAAGAAGGGCAGGAGAAGATCTACTACATCACTGCCGACAGCTACGCGGCGGCGAAGAGCAGTCCGCACCTGGAGCTGCTGCGCAAGAAAGGCATCGAAGTGCTGCTGCTTTCTGACCGCATCGACGAGTGGATGATGAACTACCTGACCGAGTTCGACGGTAAATCCTTCCAGTCCGTAGCCAAAGCCGACGAGTCCATCGACAAGCTGGCGGATGAAGTGGACGAAAGCGCGAAAGAAGCCGAGAAGGCGCTGGAGCCGTTCGTTGAGCGCGTGAAAACCCTGCTGGGCGAGCGCGTGAAAGAGGTACGCTTCACGCACCGTCTGACCGACACCCCGGCGATTGTCACCACCGATGCGGACGAAATGAGCACCCAGATGGCGAAACTGTTCGCGGCGGCGGGCCAGGCGATGCCGGAAGTGAAATATATCTTTGAGCTTAATCCGGATCATCCGCTGGTGAAACGCGCGGCGGATACCCAGGACGACGCCCGCTTTGCCGAGTGGGTTGAACTGCTGCTGGATCAGTCCCTGCTGGCCGAGCGCGGCACGCTGGAAGATCCTAACCTGTTCATTAAACGTGTGAATGCGCTGCTGCTGGCGTAATTGAGCACGCCTCCCCTGGTCTTCTCCCTCTCCCGTGGGAGAGGGCCGGGGTGAGGGCACCAGACCGCACTAACCCAAATAATCTCCCCCCGTTAACCGTTTCAGCCTTCCCGCCTTCCTTGAGCGATGCCCGTTCTGGTGGTATTGTTTAGCGCTTTTGAAAAATTGAAACGACTTTTGAGGGGATTTTCGCAATGCGTATTATTCTGCTTGGCGCTCCGGGCGCGGGTAAAGGAACTCAGGCTCAGTTCATCATGGAGAAATACGGTATTCCGCAAATCTCCACCGGTGACATGCTGCGCGCCGCTGTTAAATCTGGCTCCGAGCTGGGTAAACAAGCGAAAGACATCATGGACGCAGGCAAGCTGGTGACCGACGAGCTGGTTATTGCTCTGGTCAAAGAGCGCATTGCGCAGGAAGACTGCCGTAACGGTTTCCTGCTGGACGGCTTCCCACGCACCATTCCTCAGGCTGACGCCATGAAAGAAGCGGGCATCAACGTGGATTACGTTCTGGAGTTCGACGTACCGGACGAGCTGATCGTTGACCGTATCGTTGGCCGTCGCGTACACGCTGCTTCTGGCCGCGTTTACCACATCAAATTCAACCCGCCTAAGGTTGAAGGCAAAGACGACGTGACCGGCGAAGAGCTGACTACCCGTAAAGACGATCAGGAAGAGACCGTGCGTAAACGCCTGGTGGAATACCATCAGATGACCGCGCCGCTGATCGGCTACTACACCAAAGAAGCGCAGGCGGGTAACACCAAATACGCCAAAGTTGACGGCACCAAAGCCGTGGCTGACGTACGTGCAGAGCTGGAAAAAATCCTCGGCTAATCGCGCGCCTCTCACCCGGGCTCCCGGGTGAGAAATATTCTCATCTTACCTATTACAGCAATGGGTTTCGTTTAAACGCATTTCCGCTACAATTGACAACCTATCAAATGGTTAAGAGGCGTGAATGAGTCAGGCGAAAACCGGCATCCTGCTTGCCAATCTGGGCACTCCAGAAGCACCTACATCAGACGCGGTAAAACGCTACCTGCGACAATTTTTAAGCGACACGCGCGTCGTGGATTTCCCGAGACTGCTGTGGTGGCCGCTGCTGCGTGGCGTCATTCTGCCGATTCGTTCTCCGCGCGTCGCCAAACTCTATCAGTCCGTCTGGATGGAAGAGGGCTCGCCGCTGATGGTTTACAGCCGTCGCCAGGAAAAAGCGCTGGCCGCCCGACTGCCGGATATGCCCGTCGCGCTCGGCATGAGCTACGGAAAACCGTCCCTGCAAAGCGCGGTGGAATCACTGCTGGCGCAGGGCGTGGACCATATCGTCGTGCTGGCGCTCTACCCGCAGTACTCCTGCTCGACGGTGGCCGCCGTCTGGGACGAGCTGGCCCGCATTCTGGCGACCCGCCGCCGCATTCCGGGCGTGACCTTTATTCGCGACTACGCGGATAACGATCTCTACATCCAGGCGCTTGCCAACAGCGCGCGCGCGTCGTTTGAAAAGCACGGCGAGCCGGATCTGCTGCTGCTCTCCTATCACGGGATCCCGCAGCGTTTCGCCAATGAAGGGGATGATTATCCGCAGCGCTGCCGCGATACCACGCGCGAGCTGGTTTCCGCCCTTGGCCTGCCGCCGGAGAAGGTGATGATGACCTTCCAGTCGCGCTTCGGTCGCGAGCCGTGGCTGACGCCTTATACCGATGAAACCCTCAAAATGCTGGGTGAGAAGGGCGTGAAGCACATTCAGGTGATGTCGCCGGGCTTCTCGGCAGACTGTCTGGAAACGCTGGAGGAGATCGCGGTGCAAAACCGGGAATTTTTCCTTGAGGCTGGCGGCGAAAAGTATGAGTACATTCCGGCGCTTAACGACTCGCCTGAGCATATCGACATGATGGTCTCGCTGGTAACGAACAGCCGCTGATCGCACTCCGGGCCGGGTTTGTGCTACCATTCCCGGCCCATATTCTTCGTACAGTTCAGACCATGAAATTTCCCGGTAAACGCAAATCCAAACACTACTTCCCCGTCGATGCCCGCGACCCGCTCCTGCAGCAAATCCAGCCAGAAAACGAAACCAGCGCGGCATGGGTCGTCGGTATCGATCAGACGCTGGTGGACATTGAAGCGAAAGTGGATGATGCGTTTGTCGCCCGTTACGGTCTGAGCGCCGGTCACTCGCTGGTGATTGAGGACGACGTTGCCGAAGCGCTGTATCAGGAGCTGGTGCGCGAAAACCTGATTACCCATCAGTTCGCCGGTGGCACCATCGGCAATACCATGCACAACTACTCCGTGCTGGCCGACGACCGCTCGGTGCTGCTCGGCGTGATGTGCAGCAATATCGAAATCGGTGGCTATGCCTACCGCTATCTCTGCAACACCTCCAGCCGTACCGATCTGAACTACCTTCAGGGCGTCGACGGGCCTATTGGCCGCTGCTTTACGCTGATTAGCGATTCCGGCGAGCGTACTTTTGCCATCAGCCCGGGTCATATGAACAAGCTGCGCGCCGAGAGTATTCCGGAAGAGGTGATCGCGGGCGCCTCGGCGCTGGTGCTGACCTCCTACCTGGTGCGCTGTAAGCCGGGCGAGCCGATGCCGGAAGCGACCATGAAAGCGATCGAGTACGCGAAGAAATACAACGTGCCGGTCGTTCTGACGCTGGGCACAAAATTCGTTATCGCCGATAACCCGGAGTGGTGGCAGGCGTTCCTGAAAGAGCACGTCTCGATTCTGGCGATGAACGAAGAAGAGGCCGAAGCGCTGACCGGCGAAAGCGATCCGCTGCTGGCGTCTGACAAAGCGCTGGACTGGGTGGATCTGGTGCTCTGTACCGCCGGCCCGGTTGGGCTGTACATGGCGGGCTTCACGGAAGAAGAGAGCAAGCGCAAAACCCAGCACCCGCTGCTGCCCGGTGCGATTGCCGAGTTCAACCAGTACGAGTTCAGCCGCGGCATGCGCTACAAAGATTGCGTGAATCCGCTGCGAATCTACTCTCATATCGCGCCATACATGGGCGGGCCGGAGAAGATCATGAACACCAACGGTGCGGGCGACGGCGCGCTGGCCGCACTGCTGCACGACATCACCGCTAACGCCTACCATAAAACCAACGTGCCGAACTCCAGCAAGCATAAGTTCAGCTGGCTGACCTATTCCTCGCTGGCGCAGGTGTGTAAATATGCCAACCGCGTGAGCTATCAGGTACTGAACCAGCATTCTCCGCGCTTAACGCGCGGTCTGCCTGAAAGAGAAGACAGCCTCGAAGAGGCTTACTGGGACAGGTAAAAGAAAACCCCTCACCCTAACCCTCTCCCCTTAGGGGAGAGGGGATAGCACGAAGCCGTCTTTTCTCCCTCGCCCCTATGGGGAGAGGCCGGGGTGAGGGCATCAGGCCGCACCAAACTTACCCCGTCACAGCCTCTTCAACCGGCGGTTTCTCCAGCAGCGTCAGCATCGTATTCGCAATCTCGCGCTCGCCCATCACCACCTTATTCGCCCCGCGCTCGGTAATGTACTCGACCTCGTCGTCATAGTGCGCCCGGGCGATAATCTCAATCGTTGGGCACTTCTCGCGCGCGGAAGCCACAATCTCGCCCGCTTCATAGCCGTTAGGGATGGTCAGCAGCAGCCAGCGGGCGCAGTCCAGATGCGCCAGATTCATGATCTCTTCGTTTGCCGCATTGCCCAGCACCGCACGAATACCGCGCTCGCGCAGCTCGTCGACGCGGGTGCGTGAGGTCTCAATCACCACCAGCGGAATGCCCTGCGCCATCAGCTTCTCACCGAGCAGGCTGCCCACGCGGCCAAAGCCGACCAGCAGGGCGTGATTGCAAATATCCACCGGGATCTGCTTCTCTTCTTCGATGGCCTCTTCCAGCGTCTGTTCTTCCAGCGTTTCGGTTTTATCGAGGTATTTTTCCAGCAGGGCAAACAGCACCGGGTTCAGCATAATCGACAGGATCGCTCCCGCCAGCACCAGGTTTTGCCCCGCCTGCGGCAGCAGGTTCAGGGCCATGCCCAGACCGGCCAGAATAAAGGCAAACTCACCGATCTGCGCCAGGCTGGCGGCGATGGTCAACGCCGTGCGCGGGGAGTGGCCGAACATTCTCACCAGGAAGAAGGCGGCAAGCGACTTACCAAAGATGATGATCGCCAGCGTGCCCAGCACGGCCAGCGGCTGGTGAATCAGAACCATCGGATCAAACAGCATCCCGACGGAGACGAAGAACAGCACGGCGAAGGCATCGCGCAGCGGCAGAGTGTCATGCGCCGCGCGGTGGCTCAGCTCGGACTCGTTCAGCACCATCCCGGCGAAGAACGCGCCCAGGGCAAAGGAGACATCAAACAGCTCTACGGCACCAAAAGCGATACCCAGCGCCAGCGCCAGCACGGAGAGGGTAAACAGCTCGCGCGAGCCGGTTGCCGCGCTGCGGGACATGATCCACGGCACCAGACGGCGTCCCACCAGCATCATGATGGCGATAAACGCCACCACCTTACCGATGGTTATACTCATATCCAGCGCCAGCGAGGCAAAGCCGACGTTGTCTTTTTCCATCATCCCGGCGACGGCAGGCAGCAGCACCAGCGTCAGGACCATCACCAGGTCTTCAACAATCAGCCAGCCTATCGCGATTTGCCCGCGCTGGCTGTCTATCAGCTGTCTCTCTTCAAGCGCGCGCAGCAGCACCACGGTACTGGCGGTTGAGAGACACAGCCCAAATACGATACCGGTCATTAACGACCAGCCCAGCACCGCCGAAAGCGCCATCCCCAGCAGCGTCGCCACCCCAATCTGGGCGATCGCTCCCGGTATGGCGATCGACTTTACCGCCATCAAATCCTTCAGGGAGAAGTGCAGGCCGACGCCAAACATCAGCAGAATCACGCCCAATTCCGCCAGCTCAGGGGCCAGCTTGGTATCCGCCACGAAGCCTGGCGTAAAGGGTCCCGCCAGTACACCCGCTAACAGATAGCCGACAAGAGGAGAAATACGCAGCTTATTGGCAATCATGCCGAGGATAAAAGCGAGCACAAGTCCACCAACAATGGTGGTGATAAGCGGTGTGGCGTGGTGCATTCCGTCTCCTTTCGTTGTGGGTGTTCCTTTTTGGCGAAAACCAAAAAACCGAGTAATAGTTTATGACAATTTTTACCCTTATGTTTATGAATTATTGTTGAAGTTTGAATAAAACAGCAATATGCACGTAAAAAAGCGCGTTTTGATAAATTCAGCGAGGGGAAGAAGAAGAAACCCTTATGGCATCAGGGTATCAGGTAGCCAAAGTTAAACTTTGGCTACCCGTAATTTACGCTTTATGACGGTTATCAGGCAGGAATATGGTCAACATCCCAAGAAGTGGCAGGAAAGCGCAGATTTTATAAACCAGGAAGATGCTGGTGTGATCCGCCACCATCCCCAACACCGCCGCGCCAAGTCCGCCCATGCCGAAGGCGAAACCGAAAAAGAGCCCGGAAACCATACCGATACGGCCAGGCAGCAGCTCCTGGGCATAGACCAGAATGGCGGAAAACGCGGATGCGAGAATAAAACCAATGATCACGGTTAAAATCCCCGTCCATTCAAGGCTCGCGTACGGCAAAATAAGGGTAAACGGCGCCACGCCGAGGATAGAGCCCCAAATGACGTATTTACGCCCAATCTTATCACCTACAGGCCCGCCAATGACCGTACCGGCTGCAACGGCGAACAGGAAGGCAAACAGGTGGATCTGCGCATTCTGCACCGATAATCCGAATTTTTGCATCAGATAAAAGGTGTAATAGCTGCTGATGCTCGCCATATAGAAGTATTTCGAGAAAATCAGTACCAGCAGCACGGAAACCGCCAGGATAACCTTGTTGCGCGGAAGGGGATTGATAACCTTCGCTTTAGGTTTACCTTTATTCACGCGATGCTGAGCGGCATACCAGCGACTGATCTGCGCCAGCACGATGATCGCCAGCAGCGCGGCCAGTACAAACCATGCCACGTTGCCTTTACCGTAAGGGGCAATAATCACCGCGGCCAGCAGCGGGCCGAGAGAGCTACCAAAGTTACCGCCCACCTGGAAGAGAGACTGCGCCAGACCGTGACGTCCCCCGGAGGCCATACGCGCCACGCGGGAGGACTCCGGATGGAAAACGGACGAGCCGGTGCCCACCAGCGCGGCGGCAATCAGCACCGCTTCAAAGCTCCCCGCCATGGCCAGCAGCACCAGCCCGCTTAGGGTGAAGCACATGCCAATCGGCAGCGACCACGGCATCGGGTATTTATCCGTCCAGTAGCCCACCACCGGTTGCAGCAGTGAGGAAGCCAGCTGGAAGGTCAGGGTGATCATCCCGATCTGCACGAACGTTAACGAAAACTCGGACTGCAGCAGCGGATAAATGGCCAGAATCAACGACTGGATCATGTCGTTGAGCAGGTGCGAGAGACTGATTGCGCCTAAGACTTTAAAGGAGGTGCGCGACGCCGGCGCGCCCGGAACGGGCTGGGTTGATTCACTGATTGCCATAGAGAGAAGTACCACGTTTTTCGTTATTAGAGATGCAGGGTGTAATTATTATCCGACTAACATACCCGCCCGGGACATTTGAAGAAAGTCGCAATTCTGAAAACTTATTTGTCTATTCTTATTAGTCACTGTAATTTTTGCCTTTGTCTATTGGTCAGGGAGAGAGAAGATGAAGTTAATGAAGCGGGGCGTCGCGCTGGCGCTCATCGCCGCATGGGGCCTGGTAAGCCTGCCCGCGCAGGCGTATGAAAAAGACAAAACCTATAAAATCACCATTCTGCATACCAACGATCACCACGGTCATTTCTGGCGCAGCGAATACGGCGAATATGGCCTGTCGGCACAAAAAACGCTGGTGGACGGCATTCGTAAAGAGGTGGCTGCCCAGGGCGGCAGCGTGCTGCTGCTGTCGGGGGGCGATATCAATACCGGCGTGCCGGAATCCGATTTACAGGACGCGGAACCTGATTTTCGCGGCATGAACCTGATTGGCTACGACGCGATGGCCGTGGGTAACCACGAGTTCGATAATCCGCTGACCGTGCTGCGTCAGCAGGAAAAATGGGCCAAATTTCCCTTCCTCTCCGCCAATATTTACCAGAAAAGCACCGGCGAACGCCTGTTTAAGCCGTGGGCGCTGTTTAAGCGTCAGGATCTGAAGATCGCGGTCATCGGCTTAACCACTGACGATACGGCGAAAATTGGTAACCCCGAGTTCTTTACCGATATTGAATTCCGCAAACCGGCAGACGAAGCGAAGCTGGTGATTCAGGAGCTGCAGCAAAACGAAAAGCCGGACGTGATTATCGCCACCACGCACATGGGGCACTACGACAACGGCGAGCACGGCTCTAACGCGCCCGGCGACGTGGAGATGGCGCGCAGCCTGCCCGCGGGCTCTCTGGCAATGATTGTGGGCGGTCACTCACAGGATCCGGTGTGTATGGCCCCGGAGAACAAAAAGCAGGTGGACTACGTGCCGGGCACGCCGTGCGCGCCGGACCGTCAGAACGGTATCTGGATTGTTCAGGCGCACGAGTGGGGCAAATACGTCGGCCGGGCGGATTTTGAGTTCCGTAACGGCGAGATGAAGCTGGTTCATTATCAGCTCATCCCGGTCAACCTGAAGAAGAAAGTCACCTACCCGGACGGGAAAAGCGAGCGCGTACTCTACACGCCGGAGATCGCTGAAAACCAGCAGATGCTCTCCCTGCTGACGCCGTTCCAGAACAAGGGCAAGGCGCAGCTGGACGTGAAAATCGGCACGCTGAACGGTCGTCTGGAGGGGGACCGCAGCAAAGTTCGCTTCGTGCAGACCAACATGGGCCACCTGGTGCTGGCGGCGCAAATGGCGCGCACCGGCGCTGACTTCGGCGTGATGAGCGGCGGCGGTATTCGTGATTCCATCGAGGGCGGAAACATTACCTATAAGGACGTCCTGAAGGTGCAGCCGTTCGGCAACGTGGTGGTCTATGCGGACATGAGCGGGAAAGAGGTGATTGACTACCTGACCGCCGTGGCGCAGATGAAGCCGGATTCCGGGGCCTATCCGCAGTTTGCCAACGTCAGCTTTGTGGCGAAAGACGGCAAGCTTAACGACCTGAAGATCAAAGGCGAACCGGTTGATCCGGCTAAGACCTACCGTCTGGCGACGTTAAGCTTTAACGCCACCGGCGGCGACGGCTATCCGCATATTGATAACAAACCGGGATACGTGAATACCGGCTTTATCGATGCGGAAGTGCTGAAGCAGTTTATCGAGCAGAATTCGCCGATTGACGTGAATGCCTACGAGCCGAAAGGTGAGGTGAGCTGGCAGTAGTGGTGTGCGGCCTGATGCCCTCACCCCAACCCTCTCCCACCGGGAGAGGGCGCTAACACAAAAAACGGTAACGCCTGTTACCGTTTTGCTTTTACCTCGCAGCCGCCACCGGGCAATTTTCTCAATCCCGGCGCGCAATATCCGCAAACTTCGCGTCCAGCATTTTCGCCAGGTCGCCCGCCGCCAGCTCGATATCCAGCCCGCGTTTGCCGCCGGATATAAAGATGGTTTCAAACTCCTGCGAAGGGGCATCAATCAGCGTCGGCAGGCGTTTTTTCTGCCCGAGCGGACTGATCCCGCCCACCAGATAGCCCGTGGTGCGTTGCGCCACCATCGGATCCGCCATATCCACCTTCTTCGCCCCCAGGGCTTTGGCGACTTTCTTCAGATCCAGCTGTCCCGCCACCGGAGTAACCGCGACGGCGAGGTGTTTCATATCGCCATTCACCGCCACCAGCAGCGTTTTATAAACCTGGTCAGCATTCAGCCCCAGCTTGCGCACCACTTCATCACCAAAGTTAGTTTCATTCGGATCGTGATCGTAAGTGTGGATCCGGAAAGAAATGTTGTTTTTTTCGAGTAATTTAACGGCGGGAGTCATAGCTATCCTTCTTACGACAGACAAATCATGCCATCAGCATACGCCTGACGTTTGTCTAAAAAATAGCACCATCTTGCGCAATAGTATTGGCAGTGATGGTCACTTTGAGCGACAATCGGCTCAACCGAAGGTCTCCTTCGGCATAATAAAAACGATGAAATTCCTCTTTGACGGGCCAATAGAAATATTGGCCATTTTTTTATTTCAACAGTGACGGCAAATTCCCTTCTCCGTACAAATGTAACGCCCCAACCGCCACCACGTAATGCCCCGCGGGCAAAGCATGCAGCGTCTGCCGCCAGGCTTTGTTGCGCGCATTCATCAGCACATCATACAGCGATTCGCTGAACGTCGACGGTAACGCCAGCTTACCGTCCTCAGGCGGCGCGTCCAGCCACCAGCCAATCATGGTCTGCAGCAGGCGCGCGTTGGTGTGCCAGTGGGTCAACGTATCATCCAGCAGCATCAGGCCGTCGTCGGGAAGCTGGCGCAGAAGCGCAATCTGGCTGTCCGTCCCTTCCAGCTCGATGACGGGCAGGCTGCGCGCCCTTGCCGCGTTCAGCAGCTGGTAATCAATGCCGTAGTCACCGCGCAGTCCCAGACGCTGCGCCTGCGTAGCCTGCAGCACCATCGCAATTTGCCAGAGCGGCAGGGTGTCAATCATGGAGAGCGACACGCCGGTTTCATCCGCGACGCGCGTCAGTTCCGCAAGCCGGGGATCATCCAGACGTTCCGCCAGGCTGAGATCGCTTTCCAGCCCGGCAAACGGCGACTCCTGACCCGAAATGTCCGCCTCAACGACCAGCGCGTCGGCGTGTTTCAGCAGTTTAATCAGCCCGGGTGGCAGGGGAGACATATCCTGCGTACCCATATGAATGCTGCCGACCAGGTGCAGGTGCTGCCCGCCGGGGAGAGAGATATCCAGACCGGGCCAGGCATAACGGCGGGGAAAGAGGGCGCGAAACGATGCTTTTATACGATTAAACAGACCCATACGCGCTCCATGGATGGAAAGGTTCATGCTAGCGCGTACGGGTACAAGGTTCAATCCTTCGGTTTAAAGCGCAGCAGGCGGTTGGCGTTGCTCACCACGGTTATGGAGGAGAGCGCCATCGCCGCGCCCGCGACCACCGGGTTAAGCAGCGTGCCGGTCAGCGGCCATAAAATCCCGGCCGCGATTGGGATACCGAGGGTGTTATAGACGAACGCTCCCAGCAGGTTCTGCTTCATGTTGCGCAGCGTGGCTTTTGAAATGGCCAGCGCGTCGGCAACGCCCATCAGGCTGTGGCGCATCAGCGTAATCGCAGCGGTTTCGATGGCGACATCGCTCCCGCCCCCCATGGCAATCCCCACGTCCGCCTGGGCCAGCGCCGGGGCATCGTTGATGCCGTCGCCGACCATCGCCACCTGACGACCCTGACTTTGCAGCTTCTTGATGGCGTCCGCTTTACCGTCCGGCAGTACGCCTGCAATGACCTCATCAATTCCGGCTTCTTTCGCGATGGCGTTGGCCGTTGTCGGATTGTCCCCGGTCAGCATCACCAGACGGTAGCCGGCGCGGTGCAGGCGCTGCAGGGCGTCCACGCTGTCCTGGCGAAGCGGATCGCGCACGGCCAGCAGCGCGGCGGCTTTGCCATCCACCGCCAGCAGAACCGGCGTGGCGCCCTGGGACGCCTGCGCCTTCAGCTCGCTTTCCAGCGCGGCGGTATCAATACCGTTTTCATTAAGCAATGCCTGGTTGCCCAGCAGCAGCGCGTGGCCTTCTGCTTCACCGCTGACGCCGAGCCCGCGCAGGGTGCGGAAATTGCTGACCTGCGGCAGGGCAGAAGCATTCGCTTTATCGAGAATGGCGCGCGCCAGCGGATGGCTTGAGCCTTGCTCCAGCGCGGCGGCGAGGCGCAGCGCCTCCTCTTCCGTAATGCCTGCGGTAGTGACGGCCACCACCTGCGGTTTGCCTTCGGTCAGCGTGCCGGTTTTATCAAACACCAGCGTGTCGAGGGTGCTGGCCCGCTGCAGCGCGTCCGCATCCCGCACCAGTACGCCAAATTCGGCCGCGCGGCCTACGCCGGAGATAATCGACATCGGCGTCGCCAGGCCAAGGGCGCAAGGACAGGCGATGATCAGCACCGTGGTGGCGATCACCAGGGTGTAAACAATCTGCGGTGCCGGGCCGAAGAAATACCAAATAGCTGCGCTCAACAGGGCAATGCCGACCACCACCGGCACAAAAATGGCCGAGATTTTGTCTGCAAGCTGGCCAATTTCCGGCTTGCTGCTCTGGGCCTGACGCACCATGCGGATAATACGCGACAGCGTCGTGTGGCTGCCGACGGCGCTGGCGGTAAACAGCACGCTGCCGTCCTGCACCACCGTACCCGCATGAACGGCGTCGCCGTCTGATTTCTGTTGGGGAATGGGCTCGCCGGTCAGCATAGCTTCATCCAGCCAGGCTTCGCCCTGGGTTATCTTGCCGTCAACGGGAACGCGATCGCCCGTCGTCAGGCGCAGCGTCATGCCGGGCTGAACTTCCGCCAGCGGGACGCTTTTCTCCCCCTCATCCGTGACCACGCGCGCCGTCGGCGGGGTTAAATCAAGCAACCTTTCCAGCGCTTTCGAGGAGCGCTGGCGGGCGCGGGCTTCCAGCATGTGGCCCAGGTTAATCAGGCCGATAATCATCGCGCTGGCTTCATAATAGAGATGGCGCGCCTCCATCGGGAACCACTGCGGCCAGACGTTCACGCTCATCGAATAGAGCCACGCCGCGCCGGTTCCGAGCGCCACCAGCGTATCCATCGTCGCGGTGCGGTTTTTCAGGCTCTTCCAGGCGCTGGTATAGAAATGCCCGCCTGCAAACACCATCACCGCAAGAGTAATCAGACCAATCACCAGCCACAGCGTGCGGTTGTCGTCGGTGACCATCATGTTGTCACCCATCATGCCCCACACCATCACCGGAATACCCACCAGCAGGGCGACAATCGCCTGCCAGCGGAAGCTCTTCATGGTGGCGATAGCCGTTTCCTGCTGGCGCTCGCGGCGCTCGGCATCATCTTCGATGGCCTCCGCCCCGTAGCCCGCTTTCTCAACGGCCTGCACTAAATCTGCGGCGGAGGCGCTGCCCATCACCAGCGCAGTGCGCTCCGCGAGGTTTACCCGTGCCTGCGCGACGCCCGGTACGGCCTGCAAGGCGTTTTGTACCCGGGAGACGCAGCTGGCGCAGCTCATGCCGTTGATCAGCAGCTGTTGGCTGTCGTCAATATCATCAGCTGCCGGAAGCTCAGGAGTGGCCGCTGTCAGTGCTTCCGACGGGGATGATGACTCTGCCAGCGGTTTAGCCTTTGGGTGGCTTAACTCCGCCCCGTAACCGGCCTGCTTGATGGTATCAATCAGCGCATCCGCGCTGGCGCTGCCGGTGACGGCGGCATGATCGATAGTCACGTCAGCGCTTTCAACGTCAGGGCGCTGTTCCAGGCTTTCTTTAACGCGTTTGACGCAGTGGCCGCAGGAGAGGCCGTCCAGCGTCAGGTCGATAGTGTGAGACATAACAAAACTCCCGTATAATGAACTGGTCAGTAGTTGACCGGAGTAACGCTTTTCGCTAACTGTTATGAAGGTTAAACCTTCCATCAAGGGGAAGGTCAAGGGGGAATTGTGAATATCAGTGACGTGGCAAAAAAAACCGGCTTAACCAGCAAGGCAATCCGCTTTTATGAAGAGAAGGGGCTGGTAACGCCACCGCTGCGCAGCGAAAACGGCTACCGCAGCTACACGCAGCTGCATCTGGATGAACTGACGCTGCTGCGCCAGGCAAGACAGGTGGGGTTTAATCTGGAAGAGTGCGGCGAGCTGGTGAACCTGTTTAACGATCCGAAGCGTCACAGCGCCGACGTGAAAAAACGCACGCTGGAAAAAGTGGCCGAGATCGAACGCCACATCATCGAGCTGCAGGCGATGCGCGAACAGCTGCTGCAGCTCGCGGAATCCTGTCCGGGGGATGACAGCGCCGACTGCCCGATTATCGATAATCTTGCCGGCTGCTGTCATCGTAAGGCCTCTGTCTAACAGGCCTTCACCCGCAGGGTAATGCCTTCCACCGCAATGACCTCAACCCGCGTGCCGGCGCTGAGGTCGTCGTCGGCGACTACCGGCCACGAGCTGTCGCCCACGCGCATGTGCCCGCGTCCGTTTACCAGCGCGGTGTCGAGCGTAAAACGCTTGCCGACAATCTGCTGTCCGCGCTGGTTGAGGTGCGCGTCCAGCGGCTTTTGCTCGGTAACCCGCCGGTTTAGCCAGCGCCACCACAGCCACGCGGCCACCAGCGTGAGCACGGCAAATAGCGCACCCTGCCACGCCCAGTCCAGGGGAAGGATCCAGACCAGAAGGCCCGTAATGACGGCGGCAACACCGCTCCAGAGCAGGTAGCCGTTGCCGCCCAGCATCTCCGCCGCCAGCAATAAGCCGCCGAGGCTTAGCCAGAAGGCATGAGGATGTGCAGCGATCAGCTCAATCATTTTTTACGCTCGTTTCCGCTGTCTTTAATCAGTTCGGCAATACCGGCGATAGAGCCCATCAGGCTGCTGGCCTCCAGCGGCATCATCACCACTTTGCTGTTGTTCGCCGATCCGATCTGTTTTAGCGCGTCGGTATATTTTTGCGCGACAAAGTAGTTCACGGCCTGGATATCACCGGCGGCGATTGCCTCGGACACCATCTGGGTGGCGCGGGCTTCCGCCTCGGCTGAACGTTCACGCGCTTCCGCCTGTAAGAATGCGGACTGACGATCGCCTTCCGCTTTCAGGATCTGCGACTGTTTTTCCCCTTCCGCTTTGAGGATCTCCGCCTGGCGTACCCCTTCGGCTTCCAGAATGTAGGCACGCTTGGTTCGCTCGGCCTTCATCTGGGCGTTCATGGAGGCGATCAGCTCCGCCGGCGGACGCACGTCGCGGATCTCAATACGGGTGACTTTGATCCCCCACGGGTTCGTTGCCTCATCGACAATGTGCAGCAGGCGGGTGTTGATGCTGTCGCGCTGGGAAAGCATTTCGTCCAGCTCCATCGAGCCGAGCACGGTACGGATGTTGGTCATCGTCAGGTTGACGATCGCCAGCTCCAGGTTGCTGACCTCATAGGCCGCTTTCGGCGCATCAATCACCTGAATAAAGCAGACGGCGTCAATGGTGACGTTGGCGTTATCCTTGGAGATGATCTCCTGAGAAGGAATGTCCAGTACCTGCTCCATCATGTTGATCTTGCGACCAATCCGGTCCATGAACGGAACAATCAGGCTTAAGCCTGGCTGGAGGGTATTGGTATATCGACCGAAACGCTCGACGGTCCACTGATAGCCCTGAGGGACAATTTTGACGCCTGCGCCCACAATAACCAGCGCAACGAAAATAAGGACAGGAACAACGATAAGCATAAAAACCTCCTGTTTTGCATGCTGTGATGAGTGAAAGTGTGTGTTTATTGCTCGTAAGTATAGGTAAAGTCAGAGATGAATCCATCACCCGCTTCGGCAATGGCTTTGGATAATCCCTGGTAGTACTTCTCCAGCCCCAGCGCTTCGATACGCTGGATCTGTTCGCGAATGGGGGCGCAGAACAGAACGGCATTCCCCGCTTCAACGCGCTTGTTATTAGGGGGAAGGTCGCCCGCGATGGCCTTGAACCACGTTCTGATACCCTGCTTTAAATTATGCGGCGCTTTAGTCAGGTTATCCATGCCCGTCAGAACCTGCAGGGTGGGAAACTCATCGGCCAGCACGGCGGTTTTCATGCGCACAAAGAACTGGCTGAACAATTCAAACGATCCCAGATCGGTCACGCGTGGTTTGGTCGTTTTGCCGTTTTTATTGCCGATTTTCCCTGCGGCTGACGCTGGGGCCGGAACCGCATTCACCTTTTCCAGCTCCAGCCCGAATAACAAATTACAGTGCGCACGGCGCTCTTTCAGCGGATAGGACATCAGCACGTCAATGAATTGGGTGGCCTTTACATCCGCAAGATCGTGGTTGATAAGCCACTGGGTACGAGAAAATTCAGCCGGAGAGACGAACCAGTCGGGTACCTCATTGAAACGTTTGGATTTTCCCTTGCCGTCAAATTCCAGGAAGTGTGTCCCGTTGTCGAAGGCGAAATAGCAATTTTTGAAACTGCCGATCGTGGTGTTCACGATAAGCGCCTTCTTAACAAAATCCACCACCTCTGCACCGATGACAAAACGCGTGAGTTCCGACGATTTGATGACTTCCATTAATGTTTCGACATCAGGAACACCAGGCTTCAGGGAAGGAAACTCATAAAAGATATGTGCCATGCTGCTTACTTCCTGTAGTGATGGTGGAGACAAATAACAAACAAAAAGTTTAACACTTGCTTTAGCGTGAGGCTATTCGCTCTGTGCGCACGAAAGGATTATGCTACAGGCGGTTATTACACGAAGCGGTTAACGGAAGCGTAATGAACGATAAAAAAGAACTATTACATCTCAGGGATATTGGATTTCGTGTTGGAGAAAACATTATTCTTCAGCACGTCGGGTTTAGCCTGTCGCCGGGCGAGTTTAAATTAATCACGGGCCCTTCGGGCTGCGGTAAAAGCACGCTGCTGAAAATTGTGGCCTCACTCCTCAGCCCGACGGAGGGCACCATTCTGTTTGAAGGACAGGATATCTCAACCCTGTCCCCGGAAAACTACCGCCAGCAGGTCTCCTACTGCGTGCAAACCCCCGCGCTGTTTGGCGATACGGTTTATGACAACCTGATTTTCCCGTGGCAAATCCGCAATAAAACGCCGGAGCCGGAAAAGTTTATCAGCGATCTGGCCCGCTTTGGCCTGGCGCAGGAGACGTTAACCAAATCCATCACTGCGCTGTCAGGCGGAGAAAAGCAGCGCGTCTCGCTGATCCGCAACCTGCAGTTTTTACCGAAGGTGCTTTTGCTGGACGAAATCACCAGCGCGCTCGATGACGTCAACAAGCGCAACGTTAACGAGATTATTCATCGCTACGCCCGGGAGCAGAATATTGCCGTGCTATGGGTGACGCACGACGCTAGCGAAATAACCCATGCGGATGACGTGATTACGCTTCAGCCGCACGGTGGGAAAATGCAGGAGGCTAACTGTGGGTGAGCATAACATTACCAATGAATCCCTGGCGTTTTCGATGGTGCTGGTGCTGATTGCGATTGTAGTCAGCTATCGGGAAAAGCTGGGGCTGGAAAAAGATATTGTGTGGAGTATCTGCCGCGCGGTGGTTCAGCTCATCATCGTCGGCTATGTGCTGAAGTATATTTTCAACGTCAACCACGCGGTGCTGACGCTGCTGATGGTGCTCTTTATCTGTTTCAACGCGGCGTGGAATGCGAAAAAGCGCAGTAAATACATAGATAAGGCCTTTATCTCGTCGTTTATCGCCATTACCACCGGGACGGCGCTCACGCTGGCGGTGCTGGTGCTCTCCGGCTCGATTGCCTTTACGCCGATGCAGGTTATCCCTATCTCCGGGATGATTGCGGGGAACGCCATGGTGGCCGTTGGGCTCTGTTATAACAATCTCGGCCAGCGCTTCAGCAGTGAACAGCAGCAGCTGCAGGAGAAATTAAGCCTGGGAGCGACGCCTAAAGTGGCCTCGGCGCGGCTGATCCGTGAGAGCATTCGCTCATCGCTGATCCCAACGGTAGATTCAGCCAAAACGGTGGGGCTGGTGAGCCTGCCGGGCATGATGTCGGGGCTGATTTTTGCCGGTATCGATCCGGTCAAAGCGATTAAGTATCAGATCATGGTGACGTTTATGCTGCTCTCCACGGCAAGCCTGTCAACCATCATTGCCTGCTACCTGACCTATCGGAAGTTCTACAACACGCGCCACCAGCTGGTGGTAACGCAATTAAAGAAAACGGGTTAAGCCTGTTTTGTAGGCCCGGTAAGCGTTAGCGCCACCGGGCATTTTTTTGTTAGTAGAGCAACGCGTACAGCTGACGACGATACTTCGACGCCAGCGCGTCTCCGGTGCCCAGCGCGGCCAGAATTTCCTGGAACATCTTGCGCGCCTGACCGTCTGCTGCTGCCAGGTCTTTTTGCAGGTGGCTGAACAGCAGCTCCAGCGCCTCTTCGTTACGCCCCACCTGGTGCAGCTGCAGCGCCAGCTGGCTTGCCAGCGCGGCATCGGCCGGGTTGTCGGCAACCTGCTGCTGCAGCTGCTGAATTTCCGGGGTGTCCGCGGCCTGTTTCAGCAGCTCAATCTGCGCGACCAGACCCTGATAGCGGGTGTCCTGATCCTGCAGCGGAACCGTCTTGAGTACGGCTTCCGCGTCTTCTGAACGGTGCAGGGCGATCTGCGTTTCCGCCAGCAGCAGGCCAATCTGGCTGTTCTGATTCGACAGCTGCCACGCCTCTTTGAGCAGCGGCAGCGCCTCGTCGTATTTACCTTCCTGCATCAGCGCCATGCCTTCCTGCGCTTTCAGCTCTTCTTCACGCGGCAGCACTTTATCCAGCAGGGCGCGGATAGCCTCTTCCGGCTGCGGCCCCTGGAAACCGTCAACGGGCTGGCCGTTCTGGAACAGATAGACGGTTGGGATGGCGCGCAGACCAAACTGAGACGCCACCATCGGCTCGGCGTCGCAGTCCAGCTTAGCGAGAATGAACTGACCGTTGTACTGGGCGGCAAGGCTTTCCAGCACCGGCGTCAGCTGCAGGCAGTGTTGGCTGCGTTCAGACCAGAAGTAGAACAGGACCGGTTTGGTCATCGACTGTTCAAGGGTCTGTTGCAGGTTAGCTTCTGTAATATTGACGATATTCTGTACGGACATGCGGCTTTCTCTTTTGTCGGTTTGTTCTTTACATGGGGATGAGCGTCGTCGCTTCAACTCAACCGTGCAAAATTTTGTCCATCATCCGGCCCGGCAGCAGGCGTTTTAACCAGCCTACGGCATGGGTGACCAGCGTCACCGGATAGCGCATTTTAGGATGTTCGCTCTCAAAAGCATGGCGCACTTTGGCCACCACCGCCTCTGGCCCGAGGGTAAAACGTGCGGCAATGCCGGGGTTCTCGACCGGCTTATCCGCCTGGGTCTGGTTCACGTTTTCGGTAAAGCGGGTGCGGATCGGGCCGGGCTCAATCAGGCTGACCTTGATGCCGCTGTGGCGCAGCTCCATGCGCAGGGCGTCGGACCAGGCCTCCAGCGCATATTTGCTGGCGGCGTAGGCGCCGCGGCCCGGGGTGGAAATCAGCCCCATCACTGACGATGTCATCACGATGCGCCCTTCACCGTGCGGCAGCATCGCGGGGAGCAGGCGCATGGTGAGCTGATGCACGCCGAAGAAGTTGGTCGAAAACTGTTTCTCCAGCGTTTCGCGGGAGAGCGTATCCAGCGGGCCATACACGCCGTAGCCGGCATTGTTAAAGAGCCCGTAGAGACGATTGTCGGTCAGCGCGATCACCTCATCGGCGGCGCGTTCAACGCTCTCCGGCGAGTCCATATCCAGCAGCACGCCGGTAAAGCCCAGCCCGTTCATGCGTTCGACATCGTCGGGTTTGCGACACGCCGCCAGCACCCGAAACCCCTGGCGCTTCAGTTCGAGCGCGCTTTCCAGGCCGATTCCACTGGAACATCCTGTAATTAAGACCGATTTTTGCATAACTTTACCTGTCAGGATCTCCGCTTAATCAGGAGTCATGTTTAACTAAAGGAGCCAGCCGCGTTGCCATCCAGTCGGCAATAAACGGCTGAGCATCGCGATTGGGGTGGATCCCGTCGTCTTGCATCCACTGGGGTTTGAGATAGACCTCTTCCATGAAAAATGGCAGCAGCGGAATATCAAACTCTTTGGCAAGCTTAGGGTAGATCGCGCTAAAGGCTTCATTATACCGACGACCGTAGTTGGCGGGCAGGCGAATTTGCATCAGCAGCGGCTGGGCGTTTGCCGCTTTGATATCCTGCAAAATGGTGCGCAGCGTTTGCTCGGTTTGCTGAGGCTGAAAACCGCGCAATCCATCGTTACCGCCAAGCTCCACCAGCACCCAGCGCGGCTGATGCTGTTTGAGCAGTGCAGGCAGGCGCGACAGGCCCTGCTGCGAGGTATCGCCGCTGATGCTGGCGTTAATTACCGACGTCTTGCTCTGCCATTTGTCGTTGAGCAGAGCAGGCCAGGCCGCGCTGGCCGCCATGCGATAGCCTGCGCTCAGGCTGTCGCCGAGAACCAGTAACGTGTCCGCTGCCGCCGCGCGGAAGGTCATCAGAATCAAAAACAGGAAGGGCAAATGCCAGCGGAAAACAGTGTTGAAGTTCATCATCTTAAGAAGTCCGTCGGTCAGGGGGAACACGAGCTTTCCATCCTTACTGGAGTTGAACTCGTTGTCAAACGCGCTGAAACCATCGCGCTGATTGGCGAATCCGGCTCCGGCAAGTCCACGCTGCTGGCGATTTTGGCCGGTCTGGACGACGGCAGCAGCGGCGAGGTCCATCTTGTCGGGCAACCGCTGCATCAGCTTGATGAAGAGGCGCGGGCCGCGCTGCGCGCGCGTCACGTTGGTTTTGTCTTCCAGTCCTTCATGCTGATCCCCACCCTGAACGCGCTGGAAAACGTCGAACTCCCGGCGCTGTTGCGCGGTGAAAACAGCCGTGAAAGCCGGGCGCACGCGAAGGCGCTGCTGGAGCAGCTCGGTCTGGGCAAGCGTCTCGACCACCTTCCCGCACAGCTTTCCGGCGGTGAGCAGCAGCGCGTGGCGCTGGCGCGGGCGTTTAGCGGCCGTCCCGAAGTCCTGTTTGCCGATGAGCCCACCGGTAACCTTGACCGTAAAACCGGCGACAAAATTGCCGACCTGCTGTTTTCGCTCAACCGCGAGCACGGCACCACGCTGATCCTCGTCACCCACGATCCGCAGCTCGCCGCCCGCTGCGACCGCCGCCTGCGGCTGGTCAACGGTATTCTTCAGGAGGAGGCATGATTACCCGCTGGTTCTGGCGCGAGTGGCGCTCGCCCTCGCTGCTTATCGTCTGGCTGGCGCTAAGCCTGGCGGTGGCCTGCGTGCTGGCGCTCGGCAGCGTCAGCGACCGCATGGAAAAAGGGCTCAGCCAGCAGAGCCGGGAGTTTATGGCGGGGGACAGGACGCTGCAAAGCTCCCGCCCGGTGCCGTCGGGCTGGATTGACGAAGCGCGAAAAGAAGGGCTGAAGGTGGGGGAGCAGATAACCTTCCAGACCATGACCTTTGCGGGCGACACGCCGCAGCTCGCCAGCGTGAAGGCCGTCGATGATATCTACCCGATGTACGGCGAATTGCAGACCAGCCCGCCCGGGCTGAAGCCGAAGCCCGGTACGGTGCTTCTGGCATCGCGACTGATGGCGCTTCTGAACCTAAAACCCGGCGATAGCATCGACGTCGGCGACGCCACCCTCAACATTGCCGGGGAAGTGGTGCAGGAACCTGATTCCGGCTTTAACCCCTTCCAGCTCGCGCCGCGCCTGATGATAAACACCGCGGATGTTGCGGCAACCCATGCCGTTCAGCCGGGCAGCCGCGTCACCTGGCGCTACAAGTTTGGCGGCACGCCTGCGCAGCTTGACGCGTATGAAAAATGGCTTCTGCCGCAGCTCAAGCCGGAGCACCGCTGGTACGGGCTGGAGCAGGACGAAGGGGCGCTCGGTAAATCACTTGAGCGTTCTCAGCAGTTCCTGCTGCTTTCGGCACTGTTGACTCTGCTGCTGGCCATTGCGGCGGTTGCCGTGGCGATGGGGCACTACTGCCGCAGCCGCTACGACCTGGTGGCGATCCTCAAAACCCTGGGGGCTGGCAGGGCGCAGCTGCGCAAGCTGATTGTCGGCCAGTGGCTGATGCTGCTGGTCCTTTCCGCGATTACTGGCGGAATAATGGGGCTGCTGTTTGAAAAACTGCTGATGGTGATGCTGAAACCGGTGCTTCCGGCCGCCCTGCCGCCGGCCAGCCTCTGGCCGTGGCTGTGGGCGATGGGCGCAATGACGGTGATTTCGCTGCTGGTGGGGCTACGCCCGTACCGCCTGCTGCTCGCAACGCAGCCCCTGCGCGTGCTTCGCAACGATGTGGTGGCGAACGTCTGGCCGCTGAAGTTCTACCTTCCGGTGATTATTGCCGTGGCGGTGGGGCTGCTGGCGTGGCTGATGGGAGGCAGCACGCTGCTTTGGGCGGTTCTGGCCGGGGCGGTTGTGCTGGCGCTGCTGTGCGGCGTGCTGGGCTGGATACTGCTCAACGTCCTGAAGCGGCTCACGGTGAAATCCCTGCCCGTGCGCCTGGCGGTCAACCGCCTGCTGCATCAGCCGTGGTCAACGCTCAGCCAGCTGTCGGCGTTTTCGCTGTCGTTTATGCTGCTGGCGCTGCTGTTAGTGCTGCGCGGCGATCTGCTGGATCGCTGGCAGCAGCAGCTTCCCCCGGAAAGCCCGAACTATTTCCTGATCAATATCGCCCCTGAGCAGGTCACGCCGCTGAAGGGCTTCCTGGCGGAGCATCACATTATCCCTGAGTCGTTCTATCCCATCGTTCGCGCGCGTCTGACGCAGATCAACGGCCAGCCAGCGGAGGGGAACAAGGACGAGTCGCTGAACCGCGAGCTGAACCTGACCTGGCAGGAGAAACGCCCTGACCACAACCCGATAACCGCCGGCACCTGGCCGCCGAAAGCGGGTGAGGTGTCGATGGAAGAGGGGCTGGCGACGCGGCTGAACGTGAAGCTCGGGGACAGCGTGACCTTTACCGGCGATACCCAGGATTTCACGGCGAAAGTCACCAGCCTGCGCAAGGTGGACTGGGAAAGCCTGCGGCCAAACTTCTTCTTTATCTTCCCGCCGGGCGCGCTGGACGGTCAGCCGCAGAGCTGGCTGACCAGCTTCCGCTGGGAAAACGGCAACGGCATGCTGACCCAGCTCAACCGGGAATTTCCGACGGTCAGCCTGCTGGATATTGGGGCGATCCTGAAGCAGGTGGGGCAGGTGCTGGAGCAGGTGAGCCGCGCGCTGGAGGTGATGGTGGTGCTGGTGACGATCTGCGGCGTGCTGTTGCTGCTGGCCCAGGTGCAGGTGGGCATGCGCCAGCGCCATCAGGAGTTGGTGGTCTACCGCACGCTGGGGGCTGGAAAGCGGCTGCTGCGGATGACGCTCTGGAGCGAGTTTGCGCTGCTGGGGCTGGTGGCGGGTCTGGTAGCGGCCATTGGCGCGGAAACGGCGCTGGCGGTGCTGCAGACAAAGGTTTTCGACTTCCCGTGGGAGCCTGACTGGCGTCTCTGGCTGATCCTGCCTCTCAGCGGCGCGGTGCTGCTTTCTCTTTGCGGAGGCTGGCTCGGCACGCGGCTGTTAAAGGGGAAAGCCCTGTTCCGTCAGTTTGCGAGTTGATTTAGTACGGTGATAGTTGCACGCCGGGTTTTAATGCCGGTGCGCAGCGTTTAAATAGCACAAAGTGATAATACCCACTCATTTAGTAGCACAAAACATTAAAAACCCGACCACACGGCCCGATTATTTCCAGTTAATATTCACCCGCTAAATATTTAGCAGCGTGTCTATTAAGGAAAAATAATGACTATAAAAAAATCAGCGCTGGCGGCAACGATCGGCGCGGCAGTGGCATTGACTACCTTCGCTTCTCAGGCGGAAATCACCGTTCTTAAGCAGGATCCTCAGGCGGGTAACCCGCTGAGCCGCCTGAACTTTACCGTTGGCGGCAGTATTCGTCCTCAGTTCCAGAACATGACCGGCGACGACGGTAAAAACAGCTACAAGCGTAACGGCTTTGACGGCGGCACCCGTTTCCGTTTCGCGGCTGATTACTACCTGTTTGATGACATCAGCTGGATCAGCTACTACGAGCTTGGTGTCAATATTCCTGCGCAGTTTAACTGGGATCACCACTACGCCGACGGCGCACATGACACCACGCGTCGTATGCTCTACACCGGTCTGAAGAGCGACACCTGGGGTACGCTGACCTTCGGTCAACAGAACAGCGTTTACTATGATGTGGTGGGCGCGAAAACCGATATCTGGGACTACGACATGATCGGTCAGGCGCCAGGTAACGGGATCAACGGCGATTACGACGGATCTTACCGTTCACGCCAGATGCTGAAATATAAGAAAACCGTGGGCGATGCCGACATCTACGCATCTTACCTGTTTGAAGACAGCGAATACCTGCCGGGCAACGGCCTGCGCTACAAGCGTAAAGGCGGCGGCTCGCTGGGTCTGGATTACCACCTGACTACCGATCTGACCTGGGGCGCCGCGTGGAACTACACCCGCGCGGACATGCGTAACCCGGACAACGGCGACAGCAAAACCTACGACCAGAACATTCTCGGTACCGCGCTGAGCTGGATCCCGGACAACTGGACCTTCTCCGCAGGCGGCGGCTGGTACCAGAACTTCCTGACCACCAAAAAAGTGTCGGTTAACGACTACTTCGCCGGTGATGCATGGGGTATTGAATACTTTGCGGGCTACAAGTTCCCAGTCGGCCAGTACGCGGTTAAATCCATCCAGCCTTACTTCATGGGTGACCGTATTGAGTACGTGAACGGCCGTAACTACCAGCGCATCGACAACGGCGTGGGTATCAGCTTCCAGCTGGATTACGGTTTCCGCGTGGATTACGAACACGTGTTCACCTCCAGCACCGACAACCTGGGCGACATGAACCTGGTGCGTCTGCGTTACGACTTCTAAGTCGTCTTGTAGGGTGCGGCCTGATGCCCTCACCCTGACCCTCTCCCACGGGGAGAGGGAACAAACATTAAAAGCGGCAACCCTGGTTGCCGTTTTGCTTTTACCTCGCTACCTGGCTTTGTTTTAGCGATCAAGCCAGTCAGCAACCTCTTCGTACGTCCCGCGATACACAATCTTCTCCGCTTTTTTCTCCAGCTGATAGCCGTACATCGGGTCGTAATAGTCCTTCAGCAGCGGCGCAAGCCAGCTGAAGTGCGCCTCTGTGCTGCCGGAGCGTTGCTGTTCCAGCAGCGCGGAATCTAACAGCGCGGTGAATTCTGCATACCGCTGCAGCCCCAGACGGCGGCGAATGGCGAACAGGCCATGGTGCAGATACTCGCTGTACTCCTTCCAGCCCGCGTCTTCGCCGTAGGCGGCAGAAAAATCCGCCCACATGTGGTCGAAATACTCTTCGCGCAGGCGCTCAAGACGGACGTCAAACGGGTCTTCGACGACAACGATAGGGGCTTCAACCATGCGGTCGCGCAGGCACTCCGGCAGATGGTTGGAGCCAATCATCCGGCCTTCATCTTCCAGCACCCAGCGCGCGGCGTCTTTTTTCAGGAGCTCAGCCGCAAGGTGATTTTCAAAGCTGGCCTGGGAAAGCTGCGGCGTGAGCGTGCGGCCAAACGACGAACCGCGATGGTGCGCCAGCCCTTCCAGATCGATCCCCTGCGCGTGCTGTTTCACCAGCAGGGTTTTACCGTTTCCGGTACAGCCGCCAATAAGCACCATCGGCTTTTGCGACTGCTCGATGGTCACCTGAATCGCCGTCTGACGCAGGGCCTTATAGCCGCCGCGGATCAGCGGGTAGTCGACGCCCGCCTCTTTCAGCCAGGCCTGCGAGATATGCGAGCGCTGGCCGCCGCGCGCGCAGCAGAGATAGCCCTCAGGATGGGCAAGGCTGGCTTCCCGCCAGGCGTTGATGCGTGCCTCTCGCGTCTCGCCGCTCACCAGCTGATGGCCGAGCGCCAGCGCGGCGTCGGGCCCCTGGCGTTTATAGCAGGTACCGACGGCGGCGCGCTCGTCGTCGTTCATTAAGGGCAGGTTGACCGCCGCAGGCATCGCGCCCTGGGCAAATTCGATCGGCGCGCGAACGTCGATTAAAGGGGTATCAGACGCGAGGATCGCGCGATAGTCCGTTCCATCGTTCATGGTTGTTCCAGAAGAAAACTCAGCAGCAATGGGCGGGGATTGTACGCCGGGGAAGGGGAAGATCAACTCCCCGGCGCAGATGTCTTACTTGAGCTTAGACTGTGCCCAGACAATACCGCTCGCATATTCCGGCGGCAGGAGCGGGATCATCGCTTCCAGGGTGGCGCTCAGGCGGCCCGTGTCGCTGTCGTTCAGGTTCAGGTGACCGACCTTACGACCCGCGCGTACCTCTTTGTCATACCAGTGCAGATGCACGAGCGGCAGCTTCAGCCAGTCGTAGTTCAGATCGGTGCCGATCAGGTTGATCATCACCGACGGGCTGTTCACCACCGGCTGCGGCAGCGGCAGGTCGGTGATTGCACGCAGGTGCAGCTCGAACTGGCTGATGGACGCGCCGTTTTGCGTCCAGTGGCCGCTGTTGTGCACGCGCGGCGCAAGTTCGTTGATCAGCAGACCGGACGGGGTGATAAAGCACTCCATCGCCATGACGCCCACATACCCGAGTTCGTGCATGATGGCAGAGAGCATATCTTCCGCCTGCGCCTGCTGGTCAGCATTGGCGTGCGGGAAGGCGACGCTGGTGCGCAGAATGCCGTCCTGATGCAGGTTATGCGTCAGCGGATAAAAGACGGTATGCCCGTCGTGCCCGCGCGCGCCAACCAGCGACACTTCACCGCTGAAGTTAATGCCCTGCTCAACGATGCACTCGCCGTAGCAGTCGTCCGGCAGTTCTGCCGTTTCATCTGCACGCAGGCGCCACTGGCCGCGGCCGTCGTAACCGCCCACGCGGCGCTTCACGATTGCCAGCTCGCCCAGCATCGCGAAAACGTCATTCCACTCGCTTTTATCGGACAGGAGCTGCCACGGCGCGGTCGGCAGACCAAGCTTGTCGAACAGCTGCTTTTGCGTCAGACGGTCGGCGATGATCGGGAACACGTCGCGGTTAACGAAGGCGTTATGACGCGCCAGCTCGCGGGTCAGAGCCGTTTCCGGCCAGCGTTCGATCTCGGCGGTGATCACGCTCTGGTGGAACGGTACGGCTTCCGGTTCGGCGTCCAGCCCGACGGGCCAGACGGCAATACCCAGCGGCTCACCGGCCTGACGCAGCATGCGGCCTAGCTGGCCGTTACCGAGGACGCAAACCTGCTTCATGCCGCACCCCGCGGGTCCGGATTGTCCAGCACCTCGTCGGTCTGGGCTTTACGCCACTCCGCCAGACGCTGGTGTAATGCTTTATCGTGCGTCGCAAGAATTTGCGCCGCCAGCAGGGCTGCGTTCGCCGCACCCGCTTTACCAATCGCCAGCGTGCCGACAGGAATACCGCGCGGCATCTGGACGATGGAGTAGAGGCTATCCACACCGCTTAACGCGGCGCTTTGGACCGGAACGCCCAGTACCGGCACCAGGGTTTTAGCGGCAATCATGCCTGGCAGATGTGCTGCGCCGCCCGCGCCGGCAACGATCACCTCATAACCGTTCTCTTCGGCGCTTTCGGCGAAGCTGAACAGTTTGTCCGGTGTACGGTGCGCGGAGACCACTTCAACGTGGTGCGGAACATTCAGGATTTCAAAGATTTCGGCGGCGAACTGCATGGTAGCCCAGTCGCTTTTGGACCCCATCACGATGGCGACACGCGCCGGATTATTGCGGGAAGACATGCGTCTTAAAACTCCTGTGGTGCGAAACACACTGCTTTCGAGGGCACAGAGAATAGCATGTTATACGGGCAAGGAAAACGGTTGCGCGGTTAAAAGGCGAGCAGTTATGGCGAGAAAGCGATAACAAAAAAGACCGCACGATAGCGGTCTTTTATGTGATGTTACTGAAGATCCCCTGCGGACAGGTTCTCGTTGTCGAACGCGCGGCTGACATCGATATGATTCACCATGCCGGTGTCGGCATTCGAGCCCGATTTTGGCACGGAGAAGCGATTCTCCGCGGCCTGTGCGCCAGTGGACACCACGACTGCCAGCAGCAGGGTACTTACGATGCTGATGTTTTTCATTCTCTGTTCCTTCCTCATCGTATTGTCGCTGTCGCACGTCTTCGCTGGCGGCACGGCAATCAGGGTTTTTATTTAGTCAGTTCTGCGGTCATGTACACGCGGTTGTTGACCTTCGCGCTCGTGATTTTATAAGAGGCATTCTGCTCGGCGGCCTGCGCGGCAATTTTCGCTTCTGCGCGGTCAAGGGTAGAGGCGGTTGCGCTCACGCTTTGAGCGAAAGAACCGAAAGAAACCAGGGAAAGAGCGGCAACTGCAACGAAAGTTTTGATAGATTTCATGGTCGTATTCCTTAAGTATTTTATCTGGGATAGGGCGTATTGCCCTGATGTGATAAATAATAGGCCGACCACGGGCTGATTAAAATCGAAACAATTTGCCGATATTGTTCAAAAAAATAGAATGATGGTGCGAGGGGTTAAAACGGAAAGGCGATCAGCTCCACGCCCTCTGGCGTGACTTTGACCATGGAGCCTTCGGTGTGCCAGGCACCTAATACCACGCGATGGGCCGGTTCGCCGTTGGCGATAAGGGAATGGACGTCAGGACGATGGGTATGACCGTGGATCAACCACTGAACGCCATGCTTTTCCATCACGCTCACCACGGCCTGCGGGTTCACGTCCATGATGGTCATGGATTTGCTGCTGTTGGCGGCTTTACTGCCCGCGCGCATTCTGGCAGCTATGCGGTTACGGATAAACAGCGGCAGCGCAAGGAACACCTTTTGGATCCACGGGGTGTGGACTTTGGCGCGAAACGCCAGGTAGCCGGTATCGTCGGTGCAGAGCGTGTCGCCGTGCATGATCAGAACCCTGCGGCCATAGAGGTCGAGCACCTGCTCTTCCGGCAGCAGCGTCATGCCGCTTTCGCGGGCGTAGCGCTTGCCGATCAGGAAATCACGGTTGCCGTGAATGAAGTAGCAGGGGACGCCGGAATCCACGAGCGCGTGAATGGCGGCGGCCATTTCACGGTGCAGCGGGTTAGGGTCGTCGTCGCCAATCCAGGCTTCAAAGAGGTCGCCCAGGATGTACAGCGCATCGGCGTTTTTCGCTTCACCGCGTAAAAAACGCAGAAAACCGGCGGTTATCGCCGGTTCTTCTGTTTGCAGATGCAGATCCGCAATAAAGAGTGTCGCCACGAATTACTCGCTGACGGTCACGCTTGTAATCACAACGTCTTCTTTAGGAACGTCCTGGTGCATACCGCTGCGGCCAGTAGCGACGGCTTTGATCTTGTCAACCACGTCCATACCTTCAACCACTTCTGCGAATACGCAGTAGCCCCAACCCTGCAGGCTTTCGCCGGAGAAGTTCAGGAAGTCGTTGTCCGCCACGTTGATGAAGAACTGCGCGGTGGCAGAGTGTGGCGCCTGAGTACGGGCCATTGCCAGCGTACCGCGGGTGTTTTTCAGACCGTTGTTCGCTTCGTTTTTGATCGCTTCTTTGGTCTCTTTCTGGTTCATGCCAGGTTCGAAACCGCCGCCCTGGATCATAAAGCCGTTGATCACGCGGTGGAAAATGGTGTTGTTGTAGAAACCTTCGCGGCAGTAGTCCAGGAAGTTTTTAACTGTTTCAGGCGCTTTGTCATCAAAGGTTTTGATTACGATATCGCCATGATTAGTGTGGAAAGTAACCATTTTTGCATCCTGTTCCGTTATTGTGGTACGTCGACCCGCGTTCGGGTCATCTATAGGGGCTTGTTATAGCATAACCACAGGATGCGATCACCTTGCATTGTGTGCTGCTTCGGGTTTGAATTACGGGTAGAATAGCCGGTTTTCAACCACACACGTGTTTACATGGAATCTTCGATGTTAAAAATCTTTAATACAATGACGCGCCAGAAAGAGGAATTTAAACCTATCCATGCCGGGGAAGTCGGCATGTACGTGTGTGGTATTACGGTTTACGATCTCTGTCACATTGGCCATGGCCGTACCTTTGTCGCTTTTGACGTGGTGTCACGCTACCTGCGTTTTCTGGGCTACACCCTGAAATACGTGCGTAATATCACCGACATCGACGACAAAATCATCAAGCGCGCTAATGAAAACGGCGAAAGCTTCGTTGCGCTGGTCGATCGCATGATTGTCGAAATGCACAAAGATTTCGACGCCCTGAATATTCAGCGCCCGGACAGCGAGCCGCGCGCGACCCACCATATTCACGAAATCATCGAGATCACCGAAAAGCTGATCGCTCGCGGTCATGCCTACGTTGCGGACAACGGTGACGTGATGTTCTCGGTGCCGACGGACCCAACCTACGGTTCGCTTTCCCGTCAGGATCTGGACCAGCTCCAGGCCGGCGCGCGCGTTGACGTGGTTGACGTGAAGCGTAACCCGATGGACTTCGTGCTGTGGAAAATGTCCAAAGAGGGCGAGCCAAGCTGGCCATCACCGTGGGGCGAAGGCCGTCCGGGCTGGCACATTGAATGTTCCGCGATGAACTGCAAGCAGCTGGGCAAGCACTTCGATATCCACGGCGGCGGTTCAGACCTGATGTTCCCGCACCACGAAAACGAAATCGCGCAGTCCACCTGCGCCCACGGCGGCGAGTACGTGAACTACTGGATGCACTCCGGCATGGTAATGGTTGACCGCGAGAAGATGTCTAAATCGCTGGGTAACTTCTTCACCGTGCGCGACGTGCTGAAGTATTACGACGCGGAAACCGTGCGCTACTTCCTGATGTCCGGCCACTATCGCAGCCAGCTGAACTACAGCGAAGAGAACCTGAAACAGGCGCGCTCTGCGCTGGAGCGTCTGTATACCGCGCTGCGCGGTACCGACAGGTCTGTTCCTGCTGCAGGCGGCGAAGCGTTCGAAGCCCGCTTTGTTGAGGTGATGAACGATGACTTCAACACCCCGGAAGCGTACTCCGTGCTGTTCGACATGGCGCGCGAAGTGAACCGCATGAAGTCAGAAGATATGGCCGCGGCGAATGCGCTGGCGTCCCATCTGCGTAAGCTCTCCTCCGTGCTCGGCCTGCTGGAGCAGGATCCGGACGCGTTCCTGCAGAGCGGTGCGCAGGCGGACGACGGTGAAGTGGCGGAAATTGAAGCGTTGATCAAAGCGCGTCTGGAAGCGCGTCAGGCAAAAGACTGGGCGGCGGCAGATGCGGCGCGCAACCGTCTGACCGAGATGGGAATCATTCTGGAAGATGGCCCGCAGGGGACTACCTGGCGCCGTAAGTAATTTTCCCCTCACCCTAACCCTCTCCCAAAGGGAGAGGGAATTATTAGGTATTCTCCCTCTCCCCGTGGGAGAGGGCCGGGGTGAGGGCATCAGCGCCCACGTTTTCTCCACCACAGCAACCCCACCAGCACGACTCCCGGCAGCCACACCCACAGCAGCTCCGACACGATCACCTGATGCCCGTACGGCGTGGTGTAGCGCGACAGCGCAAACGGCGCGACCTTAATCACCTGCCACGGCGCAAAGAAGCGTTCATCTGACCACGGCCACAGCCAGCCGACGCCTTTCCCGCCCGTGGTAATCGAATCCAGCAGGCTGTGCGAAAGCAATGACACGGTTAAAAACAGCCAGCACCGCGTCAGGCTGGCCCGGAACCACCGTCGTCCAGTCAGCACGCAGAGTATCGGCACCACAAAGGCGAACAGCAGGGAGTGGGTAAAGCCGCGATGGCCGAAAACATTGCCGTACGCGACGCCGAACTTGAACGCCAGCACGTCGGCATCCGGCAGCATGGCGAGGACAATCCCGGCAAACAGCAGGCGGGGAGGAATCACTTTGGTTCCCAGGCCTAAGCCCAGACAAAGCGGAACAGCAGCGTGTGTAATAACGGTAGGCATTGCGATTATCCATGGCAAATCATGGAAATATAGCAGCAATCCCGCGCCGGCAGACCCGCGTCAAATTCTTATTTTTACGCCGACTCGCGCGCGATAAGCTGTCCGGAAAGCGTAATGCGCTGGGTTTGCAGCGTCGGCTCCTTCAGCGTACGAATAATCAGCCCGGCAGCCTGACGCCCGGTCTCTTCGCTGGCTGACGAGACGTAGGTAAAGGACGGCGAGGTGAGGTTAACGTGGAGCATATCTTCGAAACCGACCAGCGCGACCTGCTGCGTCAAAAACACATCTTTACCCACCGTTCGTCCAACCTGATGAATACCGGAGATGGAGCCGATCATGGCATCCGGCGAGTGGCAGAGCAGGGCGGTGATGGTGTTGTTTTTTTCCAGCAGCTGGCGGGTGGCGAAACCCGCCGCCAGCGTGTCATCGCTGCAGGCCGGAGAGTATTCATCGCGCCAGACCAGCCCGTTCTGCGTCATCGCGCTGCGAAAACCGAGCAGGCGCTGCTCGCGGATAAGGCAGCCTTCACGTCCGCCAATGTAGGCGATATTGCGATGGCCGCGCTCGATAAGATAACGCACCGCCAGGTTTGCCGCCTGACGGTTATCGCGCATCACCAGATTGCATTTTTCATCCAGCAGCGACTGAGAAACCACCACCAGCGGCAGCGGGCAGCGGCGAATCTGCTCCGGCAGGGTGGAGGTGCGGGTATCCGAGGCCAGATAGATAACCCCGGCGACGCCCTGCTGCTTAAACGACAGCAGGCAGCGCTCAAGATGGTCATGGTCGTTCTGGGGCTGGCCGAGAAAAACCATATACCCCTGTTTTTCAAGATCCTGGACGATGCTCGCCATCACCTTGATGGAGAAACTGTCGCTAAAGTCGCGGAGGATCAGGCCAATCAGATTGGACGTATTGGCGCGGAGGTTGGCAGCGGCAACGTTATGAACATAGCCCAGCGTATTGATGGCAGCGTTGACCTTCTCGATCGTTGCCTCTGAGATTTTCCCTTTCTGGCGCAAAACCAGCGAGACGGTTGAGACCGATACGCCCGCGTGCTTTGCGACATCAATAATGCTGACTTTCTTCAAAACCGCTCCCTGAAATTCACCGATTATCAGTCAGATACGACAATGCGTCTCCCAGACTACAGGAGACGCGTCGTTCAGGCATCTTATTATTTGCCGATCATGGTGGACATGGTCTGGGCGATAAACTGTGCTCTGGCACCGAAAATCACCTGAATACCGTTGTCGCCGACGAAGACCACGCCGCGCGCGCCGAGTCCGTTCAGGCCGTCCTTATCGACCACCTCGCTTTTTGCCACTTCCAGGCGAAGGCGGGTGATACAGGCGCCGACGGAGTCGATGTTGTGCGCCCCGCCCAGCAGGGTGATGATCTCGGTCGCGAGTTCTGAATCAGACTTATCATCCGCGTTGGCGGTCACTTCAGTGCGGCCCGGCGTTTTCACGTCGAAACGACGGATCACAAAGCGGAACGTGAAGTAATAAATCAGACCCATTGGAATGCCGATGATAATCGCATTCAGGAAGTTGGTCTTGTAGCCGTTAAAGGACGGCAGGATCCCGAATGACAGATAGTCGATAAAGCCTGCGGAGAACGACTTGGCGATATGCGCATGCAGTAAATACATGGTCATGTAGGCCAGGCCCGCCATGATGGCGTTAAAGACGTACAGGATCGGCGCCACGAAGATAAAGGTAAACTCTACCGGTTCAGTGATCCCCGTCAGGAAGCAGGTCAGCGCCGCAGAGAACAGAATACCGGCCGCGATTTTCTTATTCTTCGTATGGGCTTCGTGATACATCGCCAGGCACGCGGCGGGCAGCGCGAACAGCATCAGCGGGAATTCGCCCTGCATGAATTTACCGGCATTCTGGTAGGTGTCGCTGCTGAAGGACTTCACTCCTTCTTCCAGCATCTTAAACCAGATGGTCTGGTCGCCGTGGATCACCTGTCCAGCCTGGGTGGTGTAATCCCCGAACGAATACCAGAAGGACGGATACCAGATGTGGTGCAGGCCGAGCGGGATCAGCGCGCGCTCTACCAGACCGAAGATAAAGGTCGACGCCGCCTGATTATCGCCGTTAACCACCACGGAGAGCGCGTCGATACCGGCCTGGATATGCTGCCATACGTACGGCAGCAGCAGCCCCATCAGGAACGACAGAAACGCCGTTGCAATGGCCACGAAGCGCTTGCCGGAGAAGAAGCCCAGGAACTCCGGCAGCTGCATGGTGTGGAAGCGGTTATAGCACCAGGCCGCGAGAATACCGCAGATCAGGCCGCCGAAGACGCCCATCTGCAGCGTCGGGATGCCGACCACCATGGCGTATTTCCCACCCTGGGAGGCCATTTCCGGCGTGATGCTCAGCACGGTGCTGATGGTGATATTCGTGACAAACACCGACACCGCCGCAGACAGCGCCGCGATGCCGGATTCTGACGCCAGACCCACGGCGGAGCCAATGGCAAACAGCATCGGCAGGTTATCAAAAATAACCCCGCCCGCGTTCATCATCAGCGGCAGATGGAACTTATCGCCGAAGGCCAGCAGCAGGCCCGCAGCGGGAAGCAGTGAAATTGGCAGCATTAAGGCGCGACCAATCATCGATAACTTAGACAGCGATTTAACAAACCCTGATATCAGACTCATGCTGATTTCCCCCGAGTAGCGCTTTTCTGGCGCTGTTATTGTAAGTATAACGTTTTAGTAGAACGTTCTACTTATCGTGGGCAAAGAGTGAAAAACGCGCAACAGAATTTTCATGTTTCAACAGATGAAATAGTGATTATTTGAAGTTGATCGATAAATAACCGCGATGGGTGTGAGGGGATTTTATATCCCCTCTCCCTGTGGGAGAGGGTTAGGGTAAGGGCATATAACGGCTCAGGCCGTAACGGTTACGCTCTGCCCTTCAAAGCTCACGGTCTGACCCGCGACAATCTTGCAGCGCTTGCGCGTTTCTACCACGCCGTCGACTTTTACCAGCCCGTCGGCGATAACGATTTTCGCCTGCGCGCCGCTTTCGCTCCAGCCTTCCAGCTTCAGCAGATCGCACAGCTCAACGTGCGGGTGTTTACCTAATGAAAAAGTCGCCATCTTACGCGTCCTCTACGTCATGATATTCTTCGCACGCCTGCAGCGTGTTCTGAATCAGCGTTGCTACGGTCATCGGGCCTACGCCGCCCGGTACGGGGGTGATGTAAGACGCGCGCGCGGCGGCATCTTCGTACACCACGTCGCCGACCACTTTGCCGTTTTCCAGACGGTTAATCCCGACGTCCACGACAATCGCGCCCTCTTTGATCCACTCGCCCGGAATAAAGCCCGGCTTGCCGACCGCGACGATCAGCAGATCGGCGTTTTCGACGTGGTGACGCAGGTTTTTGGTGAAGCGGTGGGTCACGGTGGTGGTGCAGCCCGCCAGCAGCAGCTCCATGCTCATCGGGCGGCCCACGATGTTGGACGCACCGATAACCACGGCGTTCAGACCGTAGGTGTCGATGTTATAGCGCTCCAGCAGCGTCACAATGCCGCGCGGCGTGCACGGGCGCAGACGCGGCGCGCGCTGGCACAGGCGGCCAACGTTGTACGGATGGAAACCGTCCACGTCTTTATCCGGCGCGATACGTTCCAGCACCTTCACGTTGTCGATACCCGCCGGCAGCGGCAGCTGAACCAGAATACCGTCGATCTCTTTGTCAGCATTCAGGGTGTCAATAAGTTCCAGCAGCTCTGCTTCGCTGGTGGTTTCCGGCAAATCGTAAGAGCGGGAGACGAAGCCCACCTCTTCACACGCTTTGCGCTTGCTGCCGACATAAATCTGCGATGCCGGGTTGCTGCCAACCAGCACAACGGCCAGCCCGGGGGCGCGTTTTCCGGCAGCTTTACGCGCCTTCACTTTTTCCGCGACCTCAGAGCGCACCTGCTGCGCAATCGTTTTACCGTCAATAATCTTTGCTGCCATCAGAGAGAAGATTCCGTCTGTAACGTTTGAAAGGGGGGATGGCGTGTATTTTGGCAGAAGCGAGCGTCGCTGTCAGTCACCCTTTACGCGTTTTTATCAGTGAGACGCAAAAACCCTTCTTAAGGGATGGTCAATTTCTTAGGCGGGATTAGGATGTGACCTGGCGAAATGGCAGCGTTTTGACATATTTAAAAAACGCGTCCTGAGCTACTTTGTCTCCTCCGAAATAAGCTTTCAATTAATCAATTGAACGTATTTCTTATTCCCGATTATTCGCGGGAAGGATTATTTACATTTTAAAGGAATAGACATGAAACTCAGCAACATTGCTTCTACTGTTATTGCTACTTTGGCCCTGGTTGCAGGTGCCGCAAATGCAGCAGATCCTGCTGCGCCGGTTTCCGTAAATGGCGGTACCGTACATTTTAAAGGTGAGCTGGTTAATGCGGCTTGTTCAGTAAATACTGATTCTTCCGAGCAGACCGTTAATCTGGGTCAGTATCGCACCGCGAAATTTACCAAAGTGGGCGACACCACCTCTAATATTCCATTCAACATTGAACTGAATGATTGCGATCCGCTGGTTGCCAAAACTGCCGCTGTTGCGTTCACCGGTCAGATCGACCCAACCGACAAAACCCTGCTGGCCGTGACCTCCGGTAACAACGACAACACCGCGAAAGGCGTAGGTATCGAGATCCTCGACAGCAAATCCAGCGTTCTGACCCCAGACGGCGCGACCTTCTCTGCTGCGCAGACGCTGATCGAAGGGACCAACACCCTGAAGTTCACCGCACGTTACAAATCAACGGCTGCCACCACTGAGCCAGGCCAGGCAAACGCTGACGCCACCTTCGTAATGAAATACGAGTAATTCCTCCGCACAGGGATGTTCAGGCCTCACGGACGAGGCCCGTCATACGCTAATGCCAGGAACGAAGGATGACAAGGACTGGAACACTACTGCTGTTAACCCTTGCGATGGCTTGCCCGGCATCGGCGCATACCGTGGTGATCGAAGGTGGCAAGGTTCATCTCAGAGGTGAACTGGTGAACGGCGGCTGCGCCGTGGCGCCAGACAGCCAGAATATGCGCATCGACATGGGGCAGTACCGAACCAATTCATTTTCCGGTGTGGGCAGTTTTTCCACGGTTAACGTGCCTTTTACCGTGCGGCTGCTGGACTGCAGCGTTGATGTTTCGCGCACCGTGGGGATCCAGTTTCAGGGCGTGACGCCCGCAGAAGATCCGCAGGTCTTTCTGGCGACCTCGCGGCCGGGTGAAACGCCCGTCAGCAGCGGCGTGGGGCTGGCGCTTTTTGACGAACAGCAGCGTCAGATTATCCCAAATGCCACGGCCGTCAGCTGGCTGCCGATCGATACCCGCGAGCTCGCGTTCCATTTTAGCGCCCGCTATCGGGCTATTTCCGAACACCTCGAGCCAGGCAAAATTCAGTCGGATGTCTGGTTTACGTTGATTTATCCATAACACCTGCGAACACATTATTAAAGGTACGGTTGTGATGAATACCCTAATTAAACCAGGACTTTTTTTATCGTTTATTTTGATGATGGTTTCTGCCTGCGCAAATGCTTCCGGCGGTATTGCGCTGGGGGCCACGCGCGTTATTTATCCCGCAGAGGCGAAGCAAACGTCGCTGGCGATCACTAACAGCAACAAACAGGAACGCTATTTAATTAACGCGTGGATCGAAAATGCGAGCGGGCAAAAAGAAAAAACCTTTGCCGTCACTCCGCCCCTGTTTGTCAGCGAGCCGAACAGTGAAAACACGCTGCGTATTATTTACGCCGGGCCAGCGCTGCCTGCCGATCGCGAATCGCTCTTTTACATGAACGTGAAGGCGATCCCGTCGGTGAATAAAGCGAAAACGGAAAACAATAACGTGCTGCAGCTGGCGATCCTCTCACGCATCAAGCTGTTTGTGCGCCCGAACAACCTGGCGATGCAGCCGGAAGAGGCGCTTTCCCAGCTGCGGTTTGAGCGCGCGGGCAGCCATCTCAAAGTCAGCAACGCTTCCCCGTATTACATCACCCTCGTCAACCTGAAGCTGGGCGGGCAGCAGCTGGATAACCTGATGGTTGCGCCGAAAAGCTCGGCTCAGCAGGTGCTGCCAGCCGGTGCTGGCGGTACGCTTTCCTGGCAGAGCGTGAATGACTACGGTGCCATCACCCCGGCGCGTAGCGTCAACCTGTGAGCAGAGTCAGGTCGATGAAAAACCACCAGGGACGTTACTGCCCGGTTGCACTGGCGCTGATGGCTGCGCTCTGGCCGCAGGCTGGCTGGAGCGAAAGTTATTTCAACCCGGCCTTCTTGTCGGACGACACCGCCAGCGTGGCGGATTTGTCGCGTTTTGAACAAGGACACCAGCAGGCACCCGGCGTTTATCGCGTGGATATCTGGCGTAACGATGAGTTTATCGGTACCCAGGACGTGCGTTTCGAGCAGGCCGAGAACACGCCGCCGGTGGCGGGCGGTTTGTCCGCGTGCATTACGCGCGCGATGCTCGATCGCTTTGGCGTCAACGTCGCGGCGTTTCCCGAGCTGGCTAAGGTGCAGGGCGACACCTGCGTTCCGTTGGCCACGGCCATACCCGGCAGCGAAACGGTATTCAATTTTGCCTCTCAGCGTCTGGACGTCAGCCTGCCGCAGGTGGCGTTGCAAAACAGCGCCCGGGGCTACATTCCGCCTGAACAGTGGGATGAAGGCATTCCCGCCGCGCTGGTGAACTACAGCTTCACCGGTAACCGGGGAAGCGAAGACGACAGCTATTATCTGAACCTGCAGAGCGGGTTGAACTATGGCGCCTGGCGTTTACGTAACAACGGCGCATGGCGGTACACGCAGAATAACGGGCAGCGGCACAGCGAGTGGCAGAATATTGGCACCTGGGCGCAGCGCACCGTCATCCCGCTCAAAAGCGAACTGGTGCTGGGCGACAGCAATACCGGGAATGACGTCTTCGACAGCATGGGTTTTCGCGGTGGGCGGCTTTTCTCGTCTGACAGCATGTACCCGGACAGCCTGCAGGGCTACGCGCCGACCGTGCGCGGGATCGCCCGTACGCCCGCCAAAGTGGTGGTTCGCCAGAACGGCTACGTTATCTATCAAAGCTACGTCCAGCCGGGCGCATTTGCCATTACCGATCTTAACCCGACCTCCTCAAGCGGTGACCTGGAAGTCACGGTCGAAGAGAAAGACGGCACCCAGCAGCGCTATACCGTGCCGTACTCCACCGTGCCGCTCCTGCAGCGTGAAGGGCGCTGGAAGTACGACCTCGTCGCGGGGGATTACCGCAGCGGGAACAGCGATCAGGATACGCCGTTCTTCACTCAGGGCACCCTGATTACCGGTCTTGCCAACGGTTACACGCTCTACGGCGGGACGCAGCTGGCGTCACGCTATACCGCGGTGGCCGTTGGGGCCGGGAAAAACCTGGGCGACTGGGGCGCGGTCTCGCTCGATATCACCCACGCCCGCAGCCAGCTCGCGGACGACAGCAGGCACGAAGGGCAGTCTCTGCGCTTCCTCTACGCGAAATCCCTTAACGGCTTTGGCACCAACTTCCAGCTGCTGGGCTACCGCTACTCCACAAAAGGGTTTTACACCCTCGACGACGTCGCCTGGCGTTCAATGGAGGGCTATCAGTATGCCGATAGCCAGAACGATAACGATGTGCCGGACGTGCAGAGCTATCACAACCTGACGTGGAATAAAAAAGGCCGCTTTCAGCTCAACGTCTCTCAGTCGCTGGGGGACTACGGCTCGGTCTATATCTCCGGTAGCGAGCAGACCTACTGGGGAACAGACGAGACGAACCTCTGGTACCAGCTGGGCTACGCGGGCGGCGTGAAGGGGATCAACTACTCTGTCTCGTGGTCGTGGAACAAATCCGTTGGGATAGACGGCACCGATCGGATCGCGTCGTTTAACGTCTCCGTACCGTTCAGCCTCTTTACCCGTCAGGGCTATCGCCGGGACAGCGCGATTGACCGCGCCTACGCTACGGCATCCGCCAGTCGAAACAGCGACGGCGACACTAGCTGGCAAACCGGCGTCAGCGGAACGCTGCTGGAGGATCGCAACCTGAACTACAGCGTGACCCAGGGACACGCCAGCACCAACGGCGGAAGCGGAAGCGCCAGCGCCAACTGGCAGGCGACCTACGGCACGCTGGGCGTGGGCTACAACTATTCCCGCGACCAGCACGATCTCAACTGGCAGCTCTCCGGCGGGGTGGTCGGCCACGCCGACGGCGTGACCTTCAGCCAGCCGCTGGGCGACACCAACGTGCTGATCAAAGCGCCGGGGGCATCGGGCGTCAGTATTGAAAACCAGACCGGCGTGAAAACCGACTGGCGAGGCTACGCGGTGATGCCGTATGCCACCGTCTATCGCTACAACCGCGTGGCGCTGGATACCAACACCATGAGCAACAACACCGATATCGAAAACAACGTGAGCAGCGTGGTGCCGACCAAAGGCGCGCTGGTGCGCGCCAGCTTTGATACCCGCATTGGCGTGCGCGCCCTGCTGACGGTAACGCGCGGCAACCAGCCGGTGCCGTTCGGCGCGGTGGTGCGCGAGACCAAAAGCGGCGTCACCAGCATGGTGGGGGATGACGGGCAAATTTACCTGAGTGGGCTGCCGCTGGAGGGCGAACTGCTGATCCAGTGGGGCGACGGGGCGCAGTCCCAGTGTCGCGCACCTTACAGCTTGTCTGAACAGAGCCTGCAACAGGCAATCACACTTAAGGGGATCGGCTGTGATTAAAACTCAACTCTTTGCCTTGTCGCTGCTGGCGTTACTGCCCGCGACAAACGCATTAGCGACCGTGTGCGTCAATGAAAAAGGCGTGCCGACGGAAGTGCATTACGACCTGACGGATAAATTCAACAGCTCGAATAACCAGATTGGGCAGGTCGTGACGCTCAGCGAGAAATCGCAGTGGGTAGGGGTGAATGCCGTCTGCCCGAAGGGCACGACCGGGAATACCACCAAGCGCAGCTATGTGACCGACTACCCGGTAACGGGAACGAGCGATGGCTATCAGTATCTGAAGCTTAACGACTATCTGGACGGGGCGATGAAAATCACGGACAGCTATGCTGGCGTGTTTTACCCGCCAAAAAGCTATATCCAGATGGGGAGCCATCCTAACGTCTCCAAAAACAAACCGTTTGGCGTTCAGGACTCCAGCCTGGTCTTCCGTCTTAAGGTGACCCGGCGTTTTATCAACATGGTGGTGATCCCGCGTGCCACCATGTTCCGCGTTTACGTCACCACTACCTCTTCCGATCCGTTAACCACGCCGGTCTATACCATCAGCTACAGCGGAACCATTCAGGTGCCGCAAAGCTGCGCCATCAATGCCGGTAACGTGGTGGAGTTTGATTTCGGCGACATTGGCGCCTCCTTGTTCAGCAAGGCGGGCGTGGGTAACAAGCCGGAGGGGGTCTCATCGCAAAGCAAAACCATCGCCATCAAATGCACCAACGTGGAGGCGAACGCCATGCTGACGATGCGGGTCGAGGCGGAAAAAGTCTCTGATAATGTGCTGGTGTCGGATAACCCGGATGTGGGGTTCATCATCGCCAACGAGAGCGGGGCGCCGCTGACGCCCAACAACCTGACGAGCAAAATTCCGTTCCGCCTCGACGACAGCGCGCAGGCGCAGGTGGGGATCCGGGTCTGGCCGGTGAGCGTGACGGGCAATAAGCCAGCGGAAGGGCGCTTCACCTCGCGCGGGTATTTGCGCGTGGATTACGACTAAGGAGCCGATATGCGAAACAGGATCCGTTTTCTCACCGTAGCGCTCTTTGCGCTTTGCACGCAGGCTCAGGCGGACACCGCGTTGGGCGAGATTAACATTCGGCTCTACGGCAATATCGTCGATTTTACCTGCGTTGCCGAGGGCAGCGACAGCGACAAGGCCGTCCCGCTGGGCACCTGGCCCACGAAACAGCTCAGTACCACCGGGAGCCGCACGCAGCCGATGCCGTTTACGCTGAAGCTGACCGGCTGCCCGCCGGGCGCGGCGTCCATTACGTTTTCGGGTAAAGCCGACGGAAGCAATAGCGGCCTGCTGGCGCTGAATGACGCCAGTACTGCAAGCCATGTCGCCGTTGAGATCAGGGATGCGGATAAAACGCGGCTGGCGCTTCAGCAGGCCAGCCAGCCGGTCTCGGTTGATGCGCAGGGAAATGCGATTCTGTCATTTTATGCCAATTATATTGCCACTGCCGATAACCCTCAGCCCGGACGGGCTGATGCGGATGCCACCTTCATGATTAATTATAATTAGCACTGACCGCACTCCCTGCAGCTCAGATAAGCTGCAGGGAGTGAATTCAGGTTATAGCAGCTCGTGGGCTTTGGCGTAATCAATTAATTCCACGATGCTTTGCACACCCAGCTTGGAATAAATATTGGATTTATGCGCGCTAATGGTCTTGTTGCTTAATAGTAGCTGTTCAGCTATTTCCTTGTTGGATAATCCATTCGCCAGATACCGTAATACCGTGACCTCGCGATTCGATAATGGCATATCTACTGCCATCCCTTTCCCGGAACCCAAATGGTTTATAAAGTTCAACGTCTCTGACGGGAAAAAGGAATAGCCCATCAGAATCATTTCTACGGCGTTGTAGATCTCACCCAAATCTTTTCGTTTACTGACGAAGCCATTTGCCCCGGCGCGAATGGCGCGACCTGCGTAAAACAACTCTGATTTAGACGAGAGGAACAGAACCTTAATATTTTTGTTTAAGTTCCTGATTCTCTTTAGTAAAGAGAAGGCATCCGTGCCCGTGAGTTCAATGTCAAGGATCACCAGATCGATAGGGTGATTGCGGATACAGTCAAGGACTTCATGGCTATCGCCAGACTTGAGCTTGACTGTGATATTCTTATTTTTCTGTAGCAGGACTTCTATCGACATTCTGACGATAGGATGTTCGTCCATAATGATAACGGATGCCGGTTTCATTTTTAATGCCTCAGATTGTTAAAAGCGTTATGCAGAGTTTGGTAAAACTCTCGAAATGCCGGAAGGATATAATGTGCAGATCCCTATACCGTAGTATTTCCCTGGAAAGAGCGAACGCATCCTTGTTTACGTAATGAAAAGAACTATGCCTCAGCGCGGTCATCTCATTAGGCTGGTGTTGGCAAAAAGGTTTTTCTTATTCATATTTGATACGCATCTTATTATACAGGGTAAGTTTTTTCCGAAAACCCTGTAAATTAATATGAGGGTATTGGTTTGTATTATCTTCTGGATCTGAATCGCTATTTTTTTAAATTTAGCGGAAATATCCTGTTATCTCATTTACCGCATATTTTCATCTTTATGTAATAACAAAAAATAACAGATATCTCTGTATGTTGATTAATTGTTAACAATAATACGCCTCTTTGAAAGGGACGAACCCGCAAAAGTGAGGTTAAAAATTGCTCTCGCAGGCCGTCTGACCTTCATCTGAAAGTGCTTACGCCGATCCGGATAACGGCGTCTGGTGCACAGGAGAACGTGCTGCCCGCTTTGCTTTTTACTCCTGGCAGTTGTCGCTAAGCTGCTTGTTTTTACATCATTATCATCTTGTTAACGCCTTCTGCATTCGCTTAACGGATGGAGGAAAGTGCTGCCGTTCCGCTAATCTGTGGCATTTCACAAGGTTCGCGCCCATAAATTAGGAATAGTTATAAATTCGATTATATTGTTAAAAATTAACATTTTCGCAACGCAAGTGGTAAGTAAATTCTTAAACCGCTTTAGGAAATAAGGGGTTAGGAGGTGAGTGAAAACGTGCAGTCTGAGAGGTTATTAAGAAGATGCAGCAATTCCTGGCGATGGCTTAGCCCCAGCTTTAGGAGGATGCAGCTGAGACGATAGATAATGCGGCTATAGGGGCGATTCTGCATAAGGGCAATCTGACGTAACGTCTTGCCCCGGGAAAGTTCCTGCAGGATCGGCCATTCGTTGCGTGAGAACCAGTCTTTCTCGGTTCCCGGCGGAGGGAGGGGATCCTGCAGGCTGTGCTGGAGCGCGGCGGCGTTCAGCTGACGTTCGAGTACATGAAAGGGACCTGCCGCTTTACAGAAGAGGCGGGTGTCGTAATTATCGGCCCGGACCAACAGCCAGGGCGTCAGGAACGGAGGAAACAGGCTATGCCGTCTCAACTGATCCAGTTTCTCCAGAAGCCCCGTGGATCGGCTTTCAATATCCACGACCAGACGGGCTGAGGGCCACTGCGTCTGAGCGATAAGGGCGTCGTCCAGCGTGGCGTAGTCGCAGCAGCTGCTCAGGGGAAACTGCCCGTGGAGAAAACCGGTGCGCAGGTAGTGATCCTCCGTCACCAGAAGGATAAACGGGGCGTCTGTTTTGCGGGGCTGGCTGATGGACTGGCTCAAAAATTCGAGCCGGTCGAAAAAGGGGGGAGCAAAAGGTGAGCGCGTAAATCCCAGTGCATCACTTCCTGTACGCCGCCGCCGGTAACGGCGCACTGTCATTCGCATGGTCTCCCTCCTGGAAATGGCGTTTTAATCCTCCGGCCATGTCCAGGACGGCCAGTAATATCCCTGGCCGAGGTCTGCGCCTGCCTGCAGTGCCCAGGTACGATCGCGTTCAGTCTCAATACCTTCAATAAGCACTTTCCCGGCAAGCTGAAAGCAAAGGGAAACCAGTTGCCTCAGCGCAGGGGTGTCGCGTAAACGCCAGAATGCTTCCTTATCTATTTTGATGCCGCTTAACGGGAGTCGGCAGGATAAAAACGACTGCACTGTGACGTCATCCACGTCATCAAGCCAGATTGCGTGTCCCTGTCTGCAAAGTTGCCGCAAATTTTGAACGACATGCTGCTTCTCTACGAGGGAAAGCGCCAAAAAGGACGCGAGGTCGACAATCTCAATATTGAGCGGCACGCCTGTTAACCGGATAAGTCGCTGAAAAGACGCGGGCTCTGTCAGGACGGTTATCGGCAGATTAATAAAAAGATTATGACCGTGCGGCGTATTTTTTAACGCGGCAAGCTGCGCTTCAAGCAGCGTTATCGACCACTCTGCGGAGCGATCGCAAAAAAAGTTCTCGCTGTCCCGCGTGTCGGAAAGAACGCTAAGGACCTCCACGCCAACCTGGCGCAAGGAGGAAAGGGCGACGATGGGCTCAAGCTTAATGCCGACGATGTCCTGAGAAATGTACTGTAACCGGGGGGGCGTATCGATCAGGTTTTGCGCTGTCACTCCATTGTCCTGTTGTCTGTCAGCCTCCAGGCGGCCGGGATACCTGACTCTAGTGTGACGAGCTGACGGTCAGGAAAACAGCAGGCGTTACTTAAATGCAACTAAGCCTTTTCGCAGCGCTAAATTTTACGGTGAAACAGGGCGAAATGTTGAGAAAATAGCCGTATTTACAATCGGCTAGCGGTAATTGGCCCTGAAAACGGAAAAGGCATTGACTCACCTGCCATTGACCGTATAATTCTTCGCGTTTCACCACCGCGAAGTACACGCATATCAGTGCGCCCTTAGCTCAGTTGGATAGAGCAACGGCCTTCTAAGCCGTAGGTCGTAGGTTCGAATCCTACAGGGCGTGCCATTTCATTTCATAGAGTTACGCCTCTTTCACATCCTCCTGATTTCCGCTGTGGGACATATTTGGGACATCGCCCCTAAAATTTACCGGTCAAGAAGGACATTTATGTGGTATCTACTCGCAACTTCGCTTGCCGCACTCTCCCTTAATAAAAGCCTGGCTTATCTAATGCTGGGATTAACGGCATTTCTCGGCTGGAAACAGGGCATTCTTGACGCCCCGGCGCTGCTGGTTATTGCATCAATCGTCGTTGGCTGGTCTGTTGTTGAATGGCTACGGAATAAAAATAATAAATATACATATCTGGTCGAAGGCCTGTGCGTGGCCATCGCCGTTGCCCTGGTTTTGCATGTGATCCCGGGTTTTCATAACCCCAAAGTGCTGGATGCTGTCGTCGTTGGTCCGCAAAGCATACCGTTCAGTATGTACTTTAATATGGACAAGGCAGTGGTGCCGTTCTTTTTAATTACGTGCATGCCAACGTTATTCGTCGCAAAACCCCTCTATAAAGCGGGCAAGGTCGGCTGGGGAATATTGGTTCTTGCGATACCCGTGCTGTTACTTCTGGCTGTTGCGTTGGGTGGACTTAGAATTGAGCCGCATGCGCCAGAATGGTTCGCTCAATTTGCCCTTGCGAATATTTTTTTCGTCTCTTTGGCTGAGGAAGCCTTGTTCAGAGGCTACCTGCAGCAACGCTTGTCCCGGATTATTCATCCTGTTGTCGCGCTGTTGATTGCCTCAGTCATCTTTGGACTGATGCATTATAGCGGCGGTTTACTTCTGATTATTTTTGCCAGCCTCTCCGGCATTATTTACGGCCTGGCGTGGATGTGGAGCGGCAGGCTCTGGGTTGCAACGTTATTCCATTTTGGGCTTAACTGCGTGCATTTATTGTTCTTCACCTATCCTATGTATGCCCCTCATGCGGTTATGTGATGCTTTTAAAATTAGTCGCCTTATAAATTTAGCGACCTCCGGATAAGCATAAAAAGCCCCGCAAGATCGGGGCTTTTATATCTGCCGGGCGCATGAATAACAGATTTACCTTCGCGTCATAATGAATAGAAGGCTAATGAATTTCACTGTAGGCAGGCTTAAGGTTTTCTTAATTTAAAAATTATCTCTCATTAAAATTTGGATTTTTATCATTCTAAAACCTGCTAAAAAGAAATTTTACACTTTTACGACTAAACTCGATTGATACTAATTATCATTAGCGTTGTTGTATGCTTTAATCCTGTCCCACAAAGCTATGAGTCGTTAATCCCGTTGGTCTATAAAGGATATGTTCATGAATTCTCGCCTGCTGTCCTGCTTCTCGCTTGCCTTGTTGTCTTCATCCCTTTTCCTTTCCACACAAGCGGTTGCCGCTGATAACAACGAAGGTATCGTTGTTTATAACGCGCAGCACGAAAACCTGGTGAAGTCGTGGGTTGACGGTTTTACCAAAGAAACCGGCATTAAAGTCACTCTGCGTAATGGCGATGACAGCGAGCTGGGTAACCAGCTGGTTCAGGAAGGCAGCGCGTCACCGGCAGACGTGTTCCTGACGGAGAACTCTCCTTCTATGGTGCTGGTGGATAATGCCAACCTGTTTGCGCCATTGGATGCAGACACCCTGAAGCAGGTACCGGCAGAATATCGTCCGGCGCACGGCCGCTGGATTGGCATCGCGGCCCGCAGCACGGTGTTTGTGTATAACCCGGAAAAGCTGAACGAAAAGCAGCTGCCTGAATCGCTGATGGATCTGGCAAAACCCGAGTGGAAAGGCCGCTGGGCGGCATCACCGTCAGGCGCGGATTTCCAGGCCATCGTGAGCGCGATGCTGGCGCTGAAAGGCGAAAAGGCCACGCTGGAATGGCTCAAGGCGATGAAAGCCAATTTCGTTGCCTATAAAGGCAATAGCACCGTGATGAAAGCGGTCAATGCCGGTCAGATTGATGGCGGCGTGATTTATCACTACTACCGTTTTGTCGATCAGTCCAAAACCGGTGAAAACAGCAAAAATACCCAGCTTTACTACTTCAAACACCAGGATCCGGGCGCGTTCGTGAGCCTCTCTGGCGGCGGCGTGCTGGTGTCCAGCAAACACAAAGCGCAGGCGCAGGCCTTCATCAAATACATTACCGGTAAAGAAGGCCAGGAAAGCCTGCGGACCAACAACGCCTTTGAATATGCCGTGGGCGTGAACGCGGCCTCAAACCCGAAACTGGTCCCGCTGAAAGATCTTGATGCGCCGAAAGTTGAACCTTCAACGCTCAACAGTAAAAAAGTTATCGAGCTGATGACGCAAGCCGGCCTGCTGTGATCCTGAGAGTGAAGTGAACGTCTTATGTCTGGTCTGAGTCTCGACATCGGAAAAAACAGAGTGCAGGAGCCTGCCCGCAGGCGTCCTGCACTGCCGATGGTTGCGTTAGCTGTGTTGTTTTCATTAATGGCGCTTCTGCCTTTGGGTTTTATCATTGCCATTGGCATTGAGACCGGCTGGGAAACCATTAAGGCGCTGGTGTTTCGCCCGCGTGTTGCTGAGCTGCTCAGCAACACGCTGTGGCTGACGGCTTTAGCGGTTCCGCTGTGTATCGTGACGGGCGTGGCAATCGCCTGGCTCACGGAGCGCACGCAGCTTGCCGGGCGAGGGATCTGGTCCGCACTGGCGGTCGCCCCGCTGGCGATCCCCGCGTTTGTGCAAAGCTATGCCTGGGTGAGCGCTGTCCCTTCCATGCACGGGCTCTCCGCGGGCGTGTTTCTCTCGGTTCTTGCCTACTATCCGTTTATCTATATGCCGGTTGCGGCGGTGCTGCGTCGCCTTGACCCGACGCTGGAAGATGTCGCCGCTTCGCTGGGTACGCCGCCGTGGCGGGTCTTTTTCCGCGTGGTGCTTCCCCAGCTTAAGCTCGCTATCTGCGGCGGCGCGCTGCTGGTGGCGCTGCACCTGCTGGCGGAATATGGCCTGTACGTGATGATCCGCTTTGATACCTTCACCACGGCAATTTATGACCAGTTCCAGTCTACCTTCAGCGGCCCGGCGGCGAACATGCTGGCGGGCGTGCTGGCCTTGTGCTGTCTGGCTATATTAATGCTGGAAGGCGTGACGCGCGGAAAAGCACGCTACGCGCGCATTGGCGCCGGGGCCGCGCGCGAGCAGAAACGCTGGCCGCTGAAGCCTGCGGCCGCCGCGCTGGGCCAGCTGTTTTTCATCGTGCTGATCGTGCTGGCGCTGGGCGTGCCGTTAATTGTCCTGTGTCGCTGGATTTGGCTCGGCGGCGTGCAAAACTGGATGAGTGCCGATCTCTGGCACTCCCTGCGCCAGACGCTGATGCTCGGCGTGGGCGGCGCGCTTCTGACGACGGCGTGCGTGATCCCCATCGCGTGGCTCGGTATCCGCTATCCGCACCGCATCTTCCGGACGCTGGAAGGGTGTATCTATATCACCAGCTCGCTGCCGGGCATCGTCACGGCGCTGGCGCTGGTCACCGTCACCATTCACTACGCCCGTCCCATTTACCAGACGGAAATTACCCTGTTCCTTGCCTACCTGCTGATGTTTATGCCCCGTGCGCTCATCAACCTGCGGGCGGGGATTGCGCAGGCGCCGGTCGAACTGGAGAACGTGGCGCGCAGCCTGGGCAGCACGCCCGCGAAGGCGCTCTGGAGCGTCACGATGCGGCTGGCCGCGCCGGGTGCGGCGGCGGGGGCCGCGCTGGTTTTCCTCGGCGTCAGCAACGAGTTGACCGCCACGCTGCTGCTCTCTCCGCTGGGCACGCGCACGCTCTCCACCGGATTCTGGGCGCTGACCAGTGAAATTGACTATGTTGCCGCCGCGCCTTACGCGATGCTGATGATCCTGATTTCACTCCCGCTGACCGCCATTCTCTATATGCAGTCGAAAAAAATTGCAGGGCTATGACATGCTTGAATTAACCGCCATTTCTAAATCGTTTTCTGATGTGCAGGTGCTCGACAGCTTAAACCTGAGCGTGGCGCCGGGGAGCAGGACGGCGATTGTCGGGCCGTCCGGGTCGGGGAAAACCACGCTGCTGCGTATTCTGGCCGGGTTCGAAACGCCTGACACCGGGCGCATTGTCATGCAGGGGAGAACGCTGTTCGATGAAAATAGTTTTGTTCCCGCCCACCTGCGCCGGATCGGTTTTGTGCCTCAGGAGGGGGCGCTGTTCCCGCACCTCAATGTGGCAGACAACATCGCCTGGGGGCTGGACGGCACTCGCCACGAGAAGCGCCAGCGCGTTGAGGCGCTGATGGAGATGGTTTCTCTGGACAGGCAGCTCGCAACGCACTGGCCCCACGAGATTTCCGGCGGACAGCAGCAGCGCGTGGCGCTTGCCCGTGCGCTGGCCCAGCGACCTTCACTGATGCTGCTGGATGAACCGTTCTCGGCTCTGGATACCGGCCTGCGCGCGATGACGCGTAAGGCAACGGCCGATCTGCTGGCCGAAGCGGGCGTGGCCTCGATTCTGGTCACCCACGACCAGAACGAAGCGTTGTCCTTTGCTACGCAGGTCGCCGTCATGCGCTCCGGACGCTTCACGCAGGTCGGTACGCCTTATGACGTCTACACCCGTCCGGTTGACGAAGAGACGGCGCTGTTTCTTGGCGATGCCGTGATCCTCCCTGCTCAGCTCGCTGCCGGGTATGCCGTGTGCGCGCTGGGTGAAGTGCCGACGGACAACGCGCATGCAACAGGGCAGGGCAGGGTAATGATGCGCCCTGAACAATTACGCGTGACGGCATGTGCAGCGCATGAAAGCCCGATCTCGATTCTCGACGTGGACTTCACCGGCCAGCTGTCAACGCTCACCCTGGGATTAGCCGGGCAGCAGCAGCCCGTAATTCTGAAGACCGTAAGCCAGCCAGGATGGAACCCGGGCACGGCTGTACGCATTGATATTGCTGGCACCGCGCGGGTATTCGAATATTCTTAATATTCGTTAGTAATTTCATGCAACGGGTTGTTATAAAAGATTTTTCCCGAACGCATGGCAATTCCTGAGATTCTCTACCATGCTCATAAAACCTCACCACAATGCGTGAGGTTTTTCGTAGTTGCTGATTAATCTCAAGGAAAAAGGTTATGAAAAAGACGACTGCTATTTTGTTGGGAACGGCGTTACTGTTTACGACCAATGCTTTTGCTGCCCAGCTACTCACTAAAAGCGAGTTCAAGAAAGTTGCATCTCAATATAAAAAAATCGGTACGGTAAACACCTCGAATGAAGTATCGGTGGATGATGCGAAAAAAGAACTGATTGAGAAAGCCGATAAGCAAGGCGCGGATGTCCTGGTGCTCACTTCAGGGAACACCAACAATAAAATTCACGGTACGGCCAATATCTACAAGAAAAAATAATGTTATTCCAGCCATCCCCGAAACGGGGTGGCTGTTCCCCCTCTTTTCTCGCCAAATCTCCTTATGAACGCGGTTACACTTGCTAACGCATGGATAATGCGTATAGTTCTCATTTGCATTGCATTCAATACATTCTAAGGCCCGACAACGGGTCATTTTTGCGCGCACTTTAAAATGAGTTAACGATGAACAACACCAAAATACACAAGACGCTGCTGGCGCTCGCCGTTGGCGCGGCGACACATTCCGCCTTTGCGGCGGACAATCAAAAAGAGGACACCCTCGTTGTCCAGGCTGCACCAGCCAGCGATTTCAAACCCGGCGGCGATCAATTGGTACCGGCCTTCCTTGACGGACAGGTGGCGAACGGCGGGCGCATGGGTATGCTGGGCCAGCAAAACGCCATGGACGTGCCGTTCAACATCATCAGCTACACCTCGAAGCTGGTGGAAGATCAGCAGGCGAAAACCATTGCCGATGTCGTCGCGAACGACGCGGGCGTGCAGTTCGTTCAGGGGTACGGCAACAGCGCGGAGACCTACCGCATCCGTGGCCTGAAGTTCGACGGCGACGACATGACCTTTGGCGGCCTGTCCGGCGTGCTGCCGCGCCAGGTGGTGGATACCCAGATGGTCGACCGCATCGAGATCTTCAAAGGGGCCAACTCGCTGATGAACGGCGCGGCAAGTTCCGGCGTGGGCGGGATGATCAACCTTGAGCCAAAACACGCGGGCGAACTCCCGCAGGCGAAAGTCGGCGTGGACTACACCTCGGATTCCCAGATTGGCACCACGCTGGATGCGGGCCGTCGCTACGGTGACAGCGACCAGCTTGGCGCGCGGGTGAACCTGGTTCATCGCGAAGGGGAAACCGGCATACCGAATGACCGCCGCCGCACCACGCTGCTCTCTACCGGCCTGGATTACACCGGCGACCGCTTCCGCACCTCGCTGGATCTGGGCTATCAGAAGAAAACCTTCCACGGCAGCCCGACCAGCGTCAATATTTCCGCGGTGGATTTCGTTCCCGAGCCGCCGAAAAACGATCGCAACTTCTCGCAGAAGTGGGCCTATAGCAACATCGAAAACGAATTCGGGATGTGGCGCAGCGAGTACGACATCACCGACGGCTGGACCGCCTATACCGGTCTTGGCGCGCAGCACGCGCACGAGGAAGGCATCTACAGCGCGCCGAAGCTGGTGGATAAAAGCGGCAAGGCAACGGTCAGCCGTCTTGATACCAACCGCATCAGCGATTCCGTCAGCGGCATGGCGGGCGTTCGCGGTAATTTCAATACCGGCTTCGTCTCGCACAAGGTCAACGTTGGCTATTCGGCGATGACCAAAAATGAAAAAATCGCGTGGAAAATGTCGGCGGCGAAGGATAACCCGACCACCAACATCTACCACAACACCGGCGTCGACATGCCGGACAGCACCAACTTCAGCGGCTCCGGCGGAAAGTACAGCGATCCGCTGACCAGCGGGCGCACCCGTACCCAGGGCTGGCTGCTGAGCGATACGCTGGGCGTGCTGGACGACAAGCTGCTGTTCACCGCAGGTGCCCGCCATCAGAAAGTCGTCATTCGCGGGTATAACAAAGTCACCGGTGCGGAAAACGCGGCGGACGGCTTCGACGGCAGCCGCTGGATGCCCACCTACGGCGTGGTCTACAAGCCGTGGGAGGTAATTTCCCTCTATGCAAACCACACCGAAGCGCTGCAGCCGGGCAAAACCGCACCTAACACCGCCACCAACTATGGTCAGAGCACCGGTATCGTTCACTCTAAGCAGAACGAAGTGGGCGTGAAGGCAGACTTCGGCCGCGTGGGCGGGTCGCTTGCGCTGTTTGAAATCAAAATGCCGTCGGCGATCCTTGACGACAGCGGCCACTACGGCCTGGACGCCGAGCAGCGTAACCGTGGCGTGGAGCTGAACGTCTTCGGCGAGCCAATGCTGGGGATGCGCCTGAACGCCAGCGCCACCTGGCTGCAGGCCGAGCTGACCAAAACCAAAAATGGCGTGAATCAGGGTAACGATGCGATCGGTATTCCGAACTTTTACGCCGTAGTGGGCGCAGAGTACGACATCAAGCCGGTTGACGGCCTGACCGCCACCGCCCGCGTGAACCACTCCGGCGCGCAGTACGCTGACCTGGCAAACACCAAAAAGCTGGACAGCTACACCACGCTGGATCTGGGGATGCGTTATCGCTTCGCGGTGAACCACAATGAAAACCAGATGACGGTTCGCGCGGGCATCGACAACGTGACCAATGAAAACTACTGGGCCAGCGTGGACGATTCCGGTACCTATATTACGCAGGGCGAACCGCGCACCTTTAAGGTCTCGGTTGGCTACGCGTTTTAAGCGTTCCACCTCGTTATCCGGGGCAGGGATGCCCCAATCCCTTGCTACCTCCAGCATGAAGTGTTAAAACGTGCCCCTTCTAAAAAAGAGACAGGGGTAGGACGTGAAAGACGCGTCATCCGCTTCAGGCCATGGTAGCGCTGAAGCCTCGTCGGATCAGAATCCGACGCTGCAACGTGGTTTGCAAAATCGACATATTCAGCTCATTGCCCTTGGCGGCGCGATCGGTACCGGGCTGTTTCTCGGCATCGGCCCCGCTATTCAGATGGCTGGCCCGGCGGTGCTGCTGGGTTACGGTATCGCCGGGATTATCGCCTTCCTGATCATGCGCCAGCTTGGCGAAATGGTCGTTGAAGAGCCGGTTTCAGGCTCCTTCGCGCACTTTGCTTATAAATACTGGGGCCCGTTTGCAGGCTTCTTGTCCGGCTGGAACTACTGGGTGATGTTCGTGCTGGTGGGGATGGCGGAGCTGACCGCCGCAGGCATTTATATGCAGTACTGGCTGCCGGACGTCCCGACGTGGATCTGGGCGGCGGCCTTCTTCATCATTATTAACGCCGTTAACCTTGTGAACGTGCGCCTGTACGGTGAAACCGAGTTCTGGTTTGCGCTGATCAAGGTGCTGGCGATTATCGGGATGATCGGCTTTGGCCTGTGGCTGCTGTTCTCCGGCCACGGCGGCGAGCGCGCCACGATCGACAACCTTTGGCAGCACGGCGGCTTCCTCGCCACCGGCTGGAAAGGGCTGATCCTCTCCCTGGCAGTGATCATGTTCTCCTTCGGTGGACTAGAGCTGATCGGCATTACCGCCGCGGAAGCGCGCGACCCGCATAAAAGCATTCCCAAAGCGGTCAACCAGGTGGTGTACCGTATTCTGCTGTTCTACATCGGCTCGCTGGTGGTGCTGCTGGCGCTCTATCCGTGGGTGGAAGTGAAGTCCGACAGCAGTCCGTTCGTGATGATTTTCCACGATATGAACAGCAACCTGGTGGCATCGGCGCTGAACTTCGTCATTCTGGTGGCGTCTCTGTCGGTCTATAACAGCGGCGTTTACTCCAACAGCCGCATGCTGTTCGGCCTCTCCGTGCAGGGCAACGCGCCGAAGTTCCTCACCCGCGTCAGCCGTCGCGGCGTGCCGGTGAATTCCTTGTTCCTTTCCGGCGCTATCACCTCGCTGGTGGTGTTGATTAACTATCTGCTGCCGAAAGAGGCTTTTGGCCTGCTGATGGCGCTGGTTGTCGCTACGCTGCTGCTGAACTGGATCATGATCTGCCTGGCGCACCTGCGCTTTCGCGCCGCGATGCGCCGCAAGGGACGCGAGACGCAGTTCAAAGCGCTGCTTTACCCGGCGGGGAACTACATCTGTATCGCTTTCCTCGGGCTGATTCTGGTGCTGATGTGCACTATGGATGAGATGCGTCTTTCGGCGATGCTGCTGCCGGTGTGGGTTATCTTCCTGTTTGTGGCGTTTAAGCTTTCCCGCAAAAAGTGATCCGCTTTTCTCCCTCTCCCCGTGGGAGAGGGCCGGGGTGAGGGCACCACACCAAACCGCACCTGCCTTCACGCCCGGTGGCGCTTCGCTTACCGGGCCTACAAACGGATTATCTGGCGATAACGCCCGCCAGGGATCGAATATCGTTCCCGGTCGGGGACTGATGAATACGCAGCCCAAATTCATCCACCACCGCGAATATATGGTCGAAGATGTCGGCCTGAATCTCCTCATATTCTGCCCAGACCACCGTGTTGGTGAAGGCATATATTTCAATCGGCAAACCATTCGCGTCAGGCGCTAGCTGGCGCACCATCAGCGTCATATCTTTGCGAATACGCGGATGGTTGCGCAGATATTCATTCAGGTAGGCGCGGAAGGTACCAATATTGGTCATCTTACGCAGATTTAATACCGATTCCCCTTCACCGTTCTTCTGATTCCACAGGCTAATTTCCTCATGTCGCGCGGCCAGATAGGGCTTCAGCAGCTTCGCCTGAATGAGTTTCTGCTGCTCCTGCTCGTCGAGAAAATGAATGCTGGTGGTATCAATATTCAGGCTGCGCTTAATGCGTCGCCCGCCGGAGGCGGACATGCCGCTCCAGTTGATAAAGGCGTCGGACACCAGGGCCCACGTCGGAATGGTGGTGATGGTGTTATCAAAATTGCGCACTTTAACGGTGGTCAGACCGATGTCCGTTACCGTGCCGTTGGCACCGTATTTTGGCATCTCCAGCCAGTCGCCGAGCTTGAGCATGTCGTTGGCGGAAAGCTGAATCCCTGCCACCAGTCCCAGTATCGGGTCTTTAAACACCAGCATCAGCACGGCGGCCATGGCGCCGAGACCGCTTATCAGAATCGCCGGGGACTGGCCGATCAGCAGGGAGATAATCAATATCCCCACCAGGATGGCGCTCACCAGCTTGATGCCCTGGAAGATCCCCTTCAGCGGCAGCTGTGATGCGGTGGCCATTTTCTGCGACAGATTAAAAATCACGTCCAGCAGCGAGAAGAAGGAGAGCAGGGCATACACCATGACCCACAGCTTTGCGCAGGTAGTGAGAATTTCCGCCGCTTCGCTGCCTTTTTGCAGCCACAGTACCGCCTGAACGTTGACGATTATCCCCTGAAGGGTGAAGGCCAGACGGTGAAATAATTTATTCTGGGTAATGATCTGCAGCCATAAATGGCTGCTGGCCTGCGCGCGTTTTTCGAACGCGCGAAGCACCACTTTGTGCAGAATAAAATGAACGATGATGGCGGTAAGAAAAATAATACCAAAGATAATCACTAAAGAGGTGGTGTGATTAATTTCAATGCCTAACTCTTCAACCTGAGCAATTAATTCCTGCATAACGTCTCCTGTATTGATGCAGCCCCATAATGGCGGCTGCGGATCTATTATGCAAATTCACGGGCTTATTTGGTGGCCTGGCAGACCTTCACCACCGGCAGGCACAGGCGATGGCGGATGCGCAGCGTCGCCAGGGCAAGCACCACCATCATGACCGTTTCCACCATCAGGAAGATGTTCACCGACTGGGTGTAATCCCCGTGATGGTTATGCAGCGCGTGCAGCAAAATCGCGCCAAAAATGGCCGGGCCAAGCCCCAGCGCGGCCTGCTGTAGCGTGCTGAGAATAGCGCTCGCGGCCCCCGCGTCGTCAGGCTGAATATCGCGCATCCCGATGCGGTAGAAGCTGTTCACGATCAGCGCCTGCCCGTAGCCGACCAGCCCGGTCGCGGGCGCCAGCGTCAGGGCGGTATTCTCCATTCCCCAGACGCGGAACGTAGCGATCAGCGCCAGCAGGCCGGCAATCTGGATCGCCAGACCCGTCAGCAGAATGGTACTGGTGCTGTAGCGAGCAATCAGCCGCGGCGCGAACCACGCCGAAATAAAGTAAGTTACGCCCAGCGCGATAAAACTGTTTCCGGACTGCCACGGTGCCATCCCCAGACCGGTTTGCATGGTCAGCGCCATACAGAACATAAACCCGGACCAGACGCTGAAAAAGAGCATCGCAATCAGAATGCCAAAGCGAACGCTGCGAAGCTGCAGCAGGCGCGGCGGGATCAGCGGGTGGGCATTCTCTCGCTCTTTTTTGCGCGCATTCAGCGCCGTCAGCCAGCCCAAAGGAATAATGGCGAGAAGCATAACCTTCAGCGGCCACGACCAGTGCCACTGTGGGCCGAGCGCCATCGGGAACAGCAGGCAGCAAAGAATGATCGCCAGCAGCACGGTTCCGGTCCAGTCGATGCGTGACGGCGTCTCGCGACGGGTTTCGGGTACGAAATGGCGGCTCAGCCCCAGCACCACCAGACAAATCGGCACGTTGATGAAGAAGGCGTTACGCCAGCCCAGCCCGGCGATATCCGCCGACACCAGCCAGCCGCCGCCCATCTGGCCGACGATAAACGCAATCCCACCGATGCCGCCAAACAGGCTGATGGCCTTAGCGTGCGCCGTACCTTTCAGCGTCACGTGCAGGGTAGCAAGAATTTGCGGCACGATCAGCGCGGCTCCCGCCCCCTGAACGATGCGCGCGGCCAGCAGCTGTTCAATGTTCCCCGCCATCCCGCACAGCAGCGAGGCCAGGCCAAAGCTCGCGACGCCCCACATGAACAGACGCCGACGGCCAAAGTTATCCCCCAGCTTGCTGCCGAGCGCGAGGCAGACGGCGAAGGCCACGCCGTAGAGGGCGACGATGAGTTCCAGCTCTGTGGCGGTGGCGTTCAGCGAATGGGTGATGGCGTCCAGCGCGACGTTGGTGATTGAGGTATCAATCATCGGCAGCATCTGGCCGGTTAGCAGCAATATCAGGCCAGCGCGGCCGGGTGAAACAACTGACGTATTCATGGTAACTCCATTGCGTCATTCAACAGATGGTCGTAGCATCAACCATCTGATAAACGGGTACCAGTTCTTGCTTATACTGGTACTGGCACTACCATGCAGGGGGATTTATGGCCTTGATGTCTGAACCCGTCGTCTCACTTCAGGATGACACCCGAAAACAGCTGGGGGCATTTTTACGCGCGCGACGCGAAAGCCTCGATCCGCAGCGTCTTGGCCTGCCGCGCAGCGGTCGTCGCCGCACGCCGGGCCTGCGCCGGGAAGAGGTGGCGATGCTCGCGGACGTGGGAGTGACCTGGTACACCTGGCTTGAGCAGGGCAGGGACGTCAATCCGTCCAGCGCGGTGATGGCTGCTGTGGCAAGAGCGCTGCAATGCACCCCGACCGAGGCCCGACACCTGTTTGTGTTAGCCGGGCTGCCGCCGGGTGAAGCGCCGCAGGCGGTTTGCTGCGAGGGTATCAGCGAGGGCACGCGCCGCCTGCTGGATACGCTGATGCCTAAACCCGCCAGCATTCAGAAACCGAATTTCGACATCGTGGCGTGGAACGACAGCTTCGGGCACCTGATGGGCGTCGATTTCAATGAAATCCCGCCGGAAGACCGCAACTGTATTTACCTGTTCCTCACCCATCCGGCGTGGCGCGCGCGTCTCGGCAGACGTGACGATGTGCTGCCGATATTTGTCTCCTATTTCCGGGCAGCGATGGCCGAGCACCGGGGCGATCCGCTGTGGGAGGCCAAACTGGCGCGCTTCTTTGCGGTGTCGGAAGAGTTTAAAACCCTGTGGCACCAGCGCAACGACGTGCGCGGCGTGGAGAACCAGCTCAAGCTGTTCACCCATCCCGAGCTGGGGGATTTTACGCTGCAGCAGATGTACTGGTACTCAGCGCCGCGAAACGGGTCGCGGCTGCTGGTGTATTTACCGGTGGATGAGGCGGGGGAGCGGGCGATGGAATGGCTGGCGGAGCGCGGGGCTGTGTGAGATTTGTCGTCCCGGCGAGCGAAGCGCCGCCGGGTAACGATCGCCGATCAGTAATTTGCCGGCAGTTTGTTCACCTTCAATAAAATGCCTCTTTTGACCTCAATAAAATCGCCTTCGCGCAGATCGCTAAGAATTTTCATTACCCGACTGCGCGAGAGCCTTGTTTTATCCTGAATATAATCACTGACGTTAATTGAAAGACGGAGCTCTTCCTCCTCTTCCATGAGCGCGTTAAGGTTGATGCGAATCAGTTCGTACGTCGACAGACCCGCAGAGTTTTGGTACACCTCAGAAAAACGCTTCAGGGCATACATATAGAGATAAGCAGTTTCACGCCAGATGGAAGCATTATCGATTTTTTCGAGCACTTCTTTTCGCGGCTGTATTTCATACCGCACTTCGCTATACGCTTTGTAAAGGAAAAAATTATTTAACTCGCTAAATTCATTGATGCCAACAATCAATGGCCCCTGAAAATAGCTTAATAACAACTGATCGGAGTTTCTGTATGCCGCTACAAGACCTTCATGAATCACGATAACCATAGGCTCCGGAAAGGAAGCCAATGAGATAATCTGGCGCATTTTCGCCGTGCGGATAAGAGACGGTTCTGAGACAACGGAAATAATTTTATTTATGTCATGTATTGGTTTCATGATGTCTAACGATCCCAATGAGAGGTATCAAAAGTATATCAGAAGTAAAACAATATCATGTTCTGGCTGTAAACGGGTGAAACAAAACAGGATGAGTTGTAGGCAAAGGACATCGTAATCACTGAGCTGATTGTTACCGGAGTCACACCACCTGATTTGCTGAATGCTCGCGTCTGTAGATCCCAGGTTGGTTTGCCGTCGGTGGCATCAGCAATATTAATGGTTGACGTCTTACCGTTACCGTACGGCTCTTCGGACTTCCCTTCCAGTTGAACAGCTACGTTGGTTGCCGTACCAGGGGTATGCAACAACAGCATCAGCGGTGCCGTGGAAAGTAGCTGTCATGCGGATGTTCCTGCCGGGCAATTTCCCAGTGAGACGGTAATTGGCACCCAAGGCGAACTGCTGCCTGCAGCATTCAGATCCGCAGTTTGCAGGTCTTTACCGCCCCCCAGGCCAATTGTCATATTTGCGCTGGCAGCGCTCACTTCACATGGAGAGGCAATCACATTACCTGTAATGTTCAGCGTTACCGGATCGCTTGCCAGGACATAAAATAAATGTACGTTGATGAATGATAAGTTGTTGTTTGATTTGCAAAATATTGATATTGATAAATTTTCATCACAAACAGGTTTTTCACCGTACAAGAGTGCCATTCAAAATAGGGTACTTAACTGTGATGCAAATTCAAATATTAATATTGTGTTGACTGGGGTTAAAAATCCTGACTCATCTAAAGATTCAGTGTTGTCTTTAAGTAATCAAGGTCAGCCCGGAGTGGCGGATGGTGTGGATATTGAAATAGTGTATGATGGTCAGCCTCTGGAATTAAATAAACTGCATAAACCTTATGCGATCTAATGGAGGACAGTAAATCCTCCCAATAACCGCCCATTATTATTAAACGAAGAGCCAAGTAAAACCTGGCACCGCTAACGGGATTGCAACGCTGAACCTAACCTATCAGTAAATTCATTTGAGATAAACCGGGCAGGATGCCCGGCCTCGCATTCTTCACCCGCGCTTCTTTTCAATTCCCTCGTCTCTCGCACCGCCAGAGCTAATATCACTTCTTTTACCACGAACGTCTCTGGCTTAAGCTGCGCCGTTATCACCTCTGTCCGTTTTCCACTACGACCTAAATACAGATGAATACTACAGATCCAGCTGGCGGGGTAGAGTCCGTTTAGAAATACTAAAATTTTTATTTAAATTATAGCTTAATATTCATGGGCTTTCTCTCACGGTTTAAATCTGTCGTTCCACGGCATTAACCGATGGGCCTCCATTTTTAATTTTTCCGCTTCTGTATGCCGTTTTAAAAAATAAAGAATATTGATCTGAACGTTATACGCATCTTCTTCCATATGCAGCTTTATCCACTGGGCGTTACTACGCATGAATATTTCCAGCTTCCCAAATCCCCGTGTTCATTGAAATTCGCCAGATGCAACAGTGTAATATCGCGCTGATAGCGCATCTGCATCAGCCAGGGAACATGCAGACGAGTAATGCTCTGCCGATCCGCAAGCCGGGCAGTTTCAAAATTGCCCAGCGTGATGCTGGCGCAAAAGAGCTGGAATGAGAGCATGATGCCGTATAAAGCAATCGCCACCAACGGCAAGCGGAACAGAGCAAGGCGCAGGGTGACGACAGGAGCATTCCCTTCTGAGGCGGCCAGCAACAGCAGCACGGCGAAGAAATGCGCACAGAATAGTAAAGCGGAAACTCCACCTGCGTAAGCAGCAGGATCGGCAGCGTGGTTAGCAACGCCGCCCACTGCCAGAGGTTTTTGCGTCGGCGGCACAGTACCACCCAGCCCCAGCCCTGCCAGGGGTGAACGCCGATCATGCGCAGCGTGTACGCCAGGGTCAGTCAGCGCTGTTGGTTAGAGCCTTTATGCTGGAGCGATGCCACAACCGACGGCTGAAGTATCACCGTGCCGAGCAGGGCGGCAAGCCCGGTCGCAAGAAACGAGGCGGTCACGTTTACCTGTTGAAAGATGCCGGGCGCGTAGCCGGAGTATTTTTCGGCCAGTGAATTGGGTAGATATTGCGGACAGTAAAACCCGGCCAAAGAGAGTGCGCACTCAATAACAGCTGCGGCGGCAAGTAGATAAAAAAAGGGCAACCGTTTCCTTTTCCCTGATGGGTTGCTGCAGGAGCGTAAGATAAGCGAAAACTCCCTCCAAAATGCCGGAAGAGTAAACAGCACTGCGCTTGCAAATAATAGTAAACAAGTGGGGGTGATACTCACCGTTTTTGCCCTCAGGCACAGCCACACGATGGGGCCCAGGAGCGCGATAATTCCCAAACTCAGCAGGTTCAAGCCGTAATCGCCGCTGTTTGGCCAGGGAAGATGCATCAGTACCAGCCAGTAAAGACTAATAATAGACAGTATTTAGCATGCGTATCGTGCGGGTCTGCGGCAGCGTGTTTGCTGGAGTGATCAAAGAAGACATCTGCATGTTCATTTGCGCCTGAAGAGGGTAAATCATGATTGTATTTACCCCCTCCGACAGGGGCTAACGCTCCTGCGTCCAATCTGAGGCTTTCAGTGTCAGTACTGCCATTGCACCGAAAACCCAAGCGTGACGGGACTGGTATGCATCTCATCCGGTTTTGCCAAAGGCACACCCGCAAAAAGGTCATACCCCAGATGGCCTTTTATCCCGCGCACGCCTGCGACCGCACCGGCAATGTGCGCCCCGCTCCAGTAATCATTTTCTGAGCCGCTGACTTCGCCATAGTCTGCGCCAATGTACGGCTGCATTCCCCATACCGGCAGATTCAGGTTGATATCGTTGCGCAGATACCAGCCTTTGTCGGCATACAATGAGGACTCTCCGTCAAAGCCGCGCACCGTCCAGCGGTTGCCGATGGTGAACTTATCGGGCTGGGTCAGCCTGTCCGGAGTGGTCTGTTGCTTGAAATGCGGTTCATAGCTGAGGGAAAACTTGCCCAGTTTGAATGGGAAAGTACCGTCTGCACTCAGCGTAATGATGCGCGCCTGCGCGTCGGCACTGCCCACTATCTCTTCAGCATCGGGTTCTTCACCAAACCACGGTGCGGCATGTTGATAACCGAGGCTTGCCGTAAGCTGACCGAAGGGAAGATAGGCTAAATGTTCCAGGCTGAGCTGCCAGCTGCTGGTGTCCCGGTGCTGAACCTCCACTTCCACGTCGTTAAGATCGTAGCGGGAATCCCGCTTGATCCCTTTAAAGCCCAGCGTGGTTTTCTGGCTCGCGCTGCGGTAAACCACGCGGTTAAGCGCGGCGGTCATTAACTTTTCATCGCTACTGTACCGGTAGTTAAAATCACCGCTATGGAGAGTCTGCGTCGTTCTGTACTGGCTGGCATAAAGTTCCAGCGCCCAGTATCCCCAGGGAACGGAGTAAAACGCCGAGGTATTATCGTTACGCTTGCCGTTTTCATTCTTGAAACCACCGCCATACGCGGCATAAAACATATCGTTGAGCGAGGTGGGGTTATCCAGATACAGCGCCAGGCCCCCCTGGTACCGTCCGGTGTATTTACTACCGGAATCATCAAACCAGCTGCCCAGTCGCCAGGCTTTACGCTGGTCGCGCTTGATCTCAACGCGGGTATCGCCAGGATTTTCCCCCGGCACCAGACGAATACTGGCCTGCGAACCGGGAATACGCTGCAGGTTTTCCAGCCCCTGTTCCAGACCGCGTAAATCGAGGAGATCGTCCGGCCCTTGTGGGACGTTATTCCAGCGATGAACGGGGAGGCCGCTTTCATCCTGAATAATGACATCACTGACGCGTCCAGGCAGAATTCGCAGGGTTAACGTTCCCTTGTGCAAATTTTGCTCCGGTATTAATACGCGGGTAGTAATAAATCCGTGGGATATTAATCGATTCTGCACGGCCGTATGTATGGCTTTAATTCCCTTCACGCCGATACAGTTATTCTCAGCCTGACGAATGATATCGCGAAAAGTGAGCCAGTGAGGAAGCGACTGCGTATTGTCGATGTTCAGATGCTGAATGTCGTAGCACACTGTCTCATGTGGCAGTGCAAGCGCATCAGTTGCGAGCATGCCTTCTGATGAAAGGACTGACTTCCCAGGCGGTGCAAGCTGTTCGTGCCTCGCCTGATCCTGCTGCTGAGTGGTGGCCGGTTCAGCATGTACAGTGTCGGGAAGTGACGCGAGCAGTGATAGCAGAACGAGGCCAGATCGATAATTAGTCATGTAAATAACTTTATGGACCGCGAAGGATCCTGAATATAACGAAAAAATAGATAGCCCCATTCCAGGAATGGGGCTTTGGTTTATGTCAAACGATTACGCGGTATAAATGGAGTAGCCGCCTGGGTAATAAACGATATCCTGAATGGGATACCCGTAATACAGATCGCCCGGATAATAGACAACGCCGTTTTCCCAAACGCCATTACCTTCAGGTGTACCGTTTGGCTTAACGGTGGTATTTCCACTATTATTCGCCGTGGTATCTGAATCTGGGTTGGTATTATTGTTATCAGCAGTGTTACTACCGTTATCTTGATTTGCTGTACCGGTCTCGTTAATCACACCCATGTTATTGACGTAACCCATGGTGTACACGCGATCGCCGGTAATTTTACCGCTGGCTTCGTTGTTAATGCCGTTTGCCGTGTTCAGCGTAATACCGCTTGCACTGGTGATGTTACCGCTGTTGGTCAGGTAGTTGCTGACCAGGGTAATACCGTTATCAGCAGACAGCGTACCGCCGTTGATGAGGGTTACGCGGTCCATCTGTGCGTTCAGGGTATTACCCGCCACAATCGTGCCGTAGTTATACGCGGTGCTTTGAGACCAGCCGTAGCTGCCCATTACGTCGAGATTAATGTCATGCGCCGCGCGGATGTCACCGCTGTTGTCCAGATTGTTCATGACAAACAGCATGGCATCAGAACCCGCGTTGATCTGGCTGCCTGCATCGGTCATCAGATAAGAGGCGGTAATGTTGATGTTATGGTCTGCGACGAGCGTACCGTTACCCCGGTTTTCCAGGCTAGTGGTGTTCAGGTTGATATCATTCTTGCTGACGATCGAGCCGCTGTTGGACAGGTCTGCCAGCTGAAGATCCATCTGATTAGCGGTAATGTCGCCGCTGTTGTCGAACTGACTGCTGTTCATCTGCAGCGCCAGGCGACCGCCAGCCGCGATGGAACCGCTGTTCTGCACCGGGCCGCCATAGTTATTCCAGCCATTAGAACCGATGGTTAACATCATATCCTGACCCGCTTTAAGGGTTCCGGCGTTCTGGAACGTACCGGTCACGGTCATGTCGATATTGCCGCCTGCTTCCATCTTACTGGCAAGGTCAGAATAGTAGGACGTGCCGTACATAAAGAGGTCTTTTTCGGCTGCGATGGTGCCGGACATATTATCCAGCGCGCCATTGATTGAAACAGAGCCGTCGCTGTGGATTGATCCATTGCGGTTAGAGAGCATGTTGTTGCCGCTCACCTGAAGCTGGCTGTCAGATCCCAGAGACTGAATCACACCGTTATCGTTATTCAGCATGGAGGCGCTAATCATGTTCCAGCCGTTCCCGGCGGAAATGAGACCGTTGTCGTTCGTCAGCGTGTCGACATTGACGCTCATCGCACCGTTGGTTTCTACGCGGCCAGCGGAGTTGTTCAGGCTGGCAGCGTCAACGTTGAGGGCACCCTTAGCAACAATGCGGCCATGGGTATTATTCACGCCCTGCGCGTTGTAATTCCATGAGGCGCGTTCGATCGTCAAATCGCCATTGCTGAGAATTTCACCGTCGCGGTTGTCCAGCGAGTCAGCGGTAATAAAGGTATTCTGGCTGCCCTGAATGGAACCATGGCTGTTAACGGTATTTTTGCCGGAAACATTCACCATCGCAGCTTTAATGACGCCGTTAGTGTTGTCCAGCGTGTTGTCTGCGGCTACGGACACCATACCTTCAGAGGTAATCTGACCGTTATGGTTCAGGACATCACTTCCCATCACGGTAGCTGAATTTTTACCGCTGATATGTCCACCGTTGTTTTCGACCACACCATCAACGTTGATTGACAGCGTGTCGGATGCCGTCAGGTCAGCACGATCGATATGCACGCCAACGCCGGCGTCAGTGCCTTCCATATAGATTTTATTCGCGTACATGGAGCCCAGCGCAGACACATCCAGCGCTACGTCAGGGGCATTGCTGCTGTCATACTTCTTCTGCACACGGCCATATTTATCAATGTGGTTGTTACCCGTGACGATATTCAGTTCGTTAGCCTGAAGTTTCGCATTGACCTTCACTGAACGGGCAATAATGTCGGTGTACTGCGTAGAACGAGTATCCATCCCTTTACCGGTGATGGTCACCTGACCTTTGCTCACATCCAGACCGCTAACATCACCCTTGTTGTCGTAGGTGGCAGTACCGGTGGTCAGCGTAGCGTGGTTGGTATTGATAAAGCCGCAACCGTCACAGGTGATGCCTGATGGGTTGGCGATAATCACCTGCGCGGACTGGCCTGCCACTTCGACCATGCCGTTCAGCTGGCTCGGATCGGATGAACGCACTTCGTTCAGGATCACTTTAGCGCTGCCGCCGGCCATATTAGCGTTGCCATTGATCTGGCCTGCTAATTGGGTGTTGGTTGCTGTGCCGCTGTTATTCAGGATCACGCCGTTGCTGTCGACGTTAAATTCGGAATAAATGTTATGGGAAACTCCACCTGCGCTCGCCTTGTTGATATCAACAATGGTAGCGCCACTTGCATCCGTATGAATGGCCGGTTTATCGGTATTACCTGCCACGATGGCAGCCTGAGCTGGCATAATCATGCCCAGCGCAAGCATGGTCGCAAAGCAGGTCGGCGCCAGTTTGGCGTGCAATACCTTTGAATTAGCCTGTGTGCTCACTGCACTTTTATTTTTCATATATCTATCCTTGTAATTCCTTGAAAAAGTATTCCCATTTCTCTTTATGCGAAATGGACGCACATAAAAACATGCACAACCTCGATTACAAAAATAGACATGTAACAATTCATACAAAATGCGCATTAATTAATGCTGCACCAGAATGGAATAATTAACGTGAGCGTGACAAAAAATAAATGGATATATTTTTGAGGGTTATTGATTGGAGTGCTGAGCGGCTATAACTGGTTGATATCACATAAAAGAACGTAATTATTAATTATAAAATTGTATGCGAAATTTCCGATTTAAGTATTTCTGTGCTGTTACAAATAATTTGCCTGCTAACGGATGCATCTATACACAACGGGAGTACGCGGTATTGAAAACAGGCACGCCGGATCCCAGCGTGCCAGAGGAGATCAGCACTCAGTGACAATCGTGCTCAGCGGCAGGCGAGACTTCGGCAGCGTGGCGTTGAAATCTTCCACGCTGTGGTGCCCAACCGGTACTACCACCAGGCTGGTAAAGCCTTTTTCTTTCAGGCCAAACTCTTCGTCGAGAATAGCGGCGTCGAAACCTTCAATCGGTACCGCGTCCAGGCCCATCGCGCCTACGCCCAGCAGGAAGTTACCGACGTTCAGGTAAACCTGCTTCGCCATCCACTGGTCGTCATCTTTCAGGTCCACGCGGTGCATGTCGGCGAAGTAGGTGCGGCCCTTGTGGTTTGCTGCTTTGGCTTCCGGCGTGTTGAAACGGCCATCGGCCTCTTCCTGATCCACGACGCGCTCCAGCCATGCGTCATCCAGCGCGGTTTTCGCGCAGAACACCACCACGTGAGAAGCATCCAGCATTTTGCGTTCGTTGAACACATAGGTGCCCGCGGCGGATTTTGCCACGCGCGCTTTTCCTTCCTCGGTGCTGGCCACAATGAAGTGCCACGGCTGGGAGTTGGTGCTGGACGGGCTGTACTGCAGCAGGGTTTTGATTTTTTCCGCTTCTTCCGCGGTCAGTTTTTTGCTTGGGTCGAACGCCTTGGTCGAGTGGCGTTTCAGGGCGACAGAAATGATATCCATAACAACTCCTGGTGATGAAATTCGCCCGCTCGCGGGCGCGAAAGGAAAGCAGATTACAGCGGGATGCGGAAAAAGATAAGTGCAATTCGAGCGCTTAATCTGTTCGTCTCAGACGAACAATCAGACCGGACGGATCCACTTCTGGTCTTTTTTCGGCAGCTTATCCACCACCAGATTCCAGGAATCATGAATGAGGTCGGTAACCAGTTCCGGCGTCACGTCGTCGGTGCCGTAAAGGGAGATCCAGTGCTTCTTACTCAGATGGTAGCCCGGCTCTATCCCGCGATAGATCTGCTGATTTAACAGCGATTTCTCCGGGTCTGACTTCAGGCTGACGTGCGGTCGCCCGTGCGCGACCGCGGCGATCATGAAAATCTTTCCGCCCACTTTAAACACGTCAAACTCCGGCCCAAACGGCCAGCAGTGTTCGGTGAAGGGCAACTCAAGGGCCACGCGCATTGCGTGCTCCTGCAAGGATTTACTGTCCATCGCTCTCTTCCTGGGCCAGCCCGCGCCACATCACTTCAAAACCGAGCGCTTTAAAATCAACGGCGCGGGAAGGGTCGCGAGTGGCAAATTCCATCGTGGATTCGGCCAGCGATAAGAAAAGCGCATCGCCAAAGGTTTTAAATTCATCTGACATAAACACCTGACGCACCGAGCGGCGGCACAGTTCATGGAGTTCCGGGAACATCTCTTTCACCGCCTGTTCCGTTTCGGCGCTCAGCTTTTCACTGACGCCAATCTGGCGGATAGCCGCATGAGAAACGGGGTTACGAATACCCCAGTCCACGTAGCTGTTCCAGATATTGCGGGTATGTTCTTTGGGCAGCGTGATGGTGCGATCGAGGTTTGCCAGCATGGCCTGGCAGAGATCCTGCTTCAGGTGCAGATAGAGGGCATTCAGCAGATCGTCTTTAGTGGGAAAGTAGCGAAACAGGGTCCCTTCGGCGACGCCCGCGTTACGGGCGATTAACGACGTTGAGGCGGCAATACCTGACTGTGCAAACGCCACCGTTGCGGCTTCCAGTAAGGCCTGTTTTTTATCTTCACTCTTCGGACGTGCCACTAAATTTTTCCCCCTGTCAATTATAAAAACCCTGATTGAAACACGTGCTTTGACACGCTGCAACGCGGAATGTCAAAGATCGAAAACGTCTTGACGACTTTATCATCATATCTATAATGAGTGCTTACTCACTCATAATCAAGTTTACCCCGCGCAAACTATCGGATGGGGCGCGTTTTCGGGTCTGGATATGAAAAAACCTCTCTTCATCTGCGTGGTGTTAATCATGATTATTGCTTCAGCTGCGAGTTTACCGTTTGTTCTGAATGCCGGATTCGGCCAGCCGCCGCAGGGTGAGCAGCTCACTGAAGTGGAGGCCTCTCCCCAGTATCGCGACGGGAAATTCCACAATACGCTGCCGACGCCGGGCTATAACGGCGACAAAAACATGCTGGTCGCGACGTGGGATTTTCTGACCAAAAAAACCGAAAACGCGCGCCCGGCCCAGCCGCTGCCGCTGGTGAAAACCGATCTTGCGAGCCTGCCGCTGGAGCAGGACACCCTGGTGTGGCTCGGCCACTCCTCGTGGTACCTGCAGCTCGCGGGCAAACGCATCCTGATTGACCCGGTGCTCGGCAACTACGCCGCGCCGTTCTCGTTCCTGAATAAAGCCTTTGCCGGGGAGTATCCGTGGCGCGCTGAAAGCATGCCGGAAATCGACCTGCTGATTATCTCGCACGATCACTACGATCATCTGGATTACGCCACCATCAGGGCGCTACTGCCGAAGGTGAAGCGCGTGGTGACGCCGCTGGGCGTGGGATCCCATCTGCGCTACTGGGGGATGAAGCCTGAGATTATTGACGAACGCGACTGGAACCAGTCGGTACGCATCAGCGATGAACTGACGGTGCATGTTCTGCCGGCGCGTCACTTCTCCGGGCGCGGCATCAAGCGCGATCGAACCCTGTGGGGCAGCTTTATGTTCGTCACGCCAGAGCGGAAGGTTTATTACAGCGGGGACTCCGGCTACGGCCCGCACTTTAAGGCCATCGGCGAGCAGTTTGATGGCGTGGATGTTGCCATCATGGAAAACGGCCAGTACGACCAGGACTGGAAGTACATCCACATGCTGCCGGAGGAAACGGCGCAGGCCTCGGTGGATCTGAACGCGAAAGCCGTGGTACCCGGGCATAACGGACGCTTCGTGCTGGCGAAACATACGTGGAACGATCCGCTGATCCAGCTGGCTAAAGCCAGCAAGGATAAAAACTATCGGCTACTGACACCGGCGCTGGGCGAGCCCGTCCGGGTGAATGACGCCGCGCAAACCTTTCGCGCGTGGTGGGAATAATGTTTAAGCGAGAAGCAGAGGGGGACAGCAGCATGACCATTTCCGCTCAAGTCATCGACACTATCGTCGAATGGATCGACGACAATCTGCACCAGCCATTACGTATAGAAGAGATTGCCCGCCACGCGGGCTACTCGAAGTGGCACCTGCAGCGGTTGTTTATGCAGTACAAAGGGGAGAGCCTGGGGCGTTATATCCGTGAGCGCAAGCTGCTGCTGGCGGCGCGCGATCTGCGTGAGTCCGACGCTCGGGTCTACGACATCTGCCTGCGTTACGGGTTTGACTCGCAGCAGACGTTTACCCGTATCTTCACCCGGACGTTCAACCAGCCGCCTGGTGCGTACCGCAAGGAGAACCACAGTCAGACGCACTGAGCTGTTTTCCGCCCTGGCGGGTCACAAAAATTGCCATCACAGGCCGGGTAAGGCGAAGTCGCCACCCGGCTTTTTTATTGGCTTACGACGCCAGTGAAAACCAGCGGCGCCAGACGAAACGCAGCACGAAGAATTCGATGGCACCCAGCAGTAAAAACCACACGCAGAACAGAATGGTGTAAAGCTGGTTTAGATCGACCATGTGAAAGGTCTGAACCAGCTTCTGCGCCAGCACCAGACCCAGCGACGGCGCGGGCAACAGCAGGCAGGAGAGCAGGGCCAGCAATAAAATGCCGCCTGCCGTAAGCAGCGATTCTAACGGGTGTTTCATCGTAATGTTAATCGTCAGTTAAAAATGTCATTGTCCGGCATCCTGTAACGTAAAGCAATATCAGCGACTAAGACGTTATTGAACAAAACGAAGATATTATTTTTCGAATAAATAACAAAATATGGCCCGGCATTTATATTAATATCGCGTTATGTAAATAAACGTCTTTATCAGGAAAATAATTTTACAAATGTATAGGTGCTATAACCAATTAACGTGGCAATAACAATGGCCGCGATAACGTATAACACCAGTCGGCGTCCGCGATAAATACCCCACATGGTTCCCCCTCGTTTAATGTTGGTTTAGAAATATTTTGTAAAAATCAGGCCATCGAAATAGTTTTAATCAGTTTTGAATAACCGAGAAGTCATTATATTGCGGTAGATCAATTTTACCCGCAAGACTTTAAAATGAATTTATTTAGCCAGAAAGGAATTCAGGCTTCTGTTCACCGGATATTGAAGGAAAAATACGATGACCGAAAAAAAATTGTCCCCAAACATGCCGCCTTCCGGCGGGCTGGCATACCAGCAGACCGTAGAGCAGGTGCTTACCCACACGCAGAGCCAGGCCTGCGGTCTGGATCGTGCAGAGGCGCAGGCGCGTCTGCAAAAATCAGGTCCGAACGCGCTGCCGGAGAAAAAAGGCAAACCCGCCTGGCTGCGTTTTTTGGCCCATTTTAATGATGTGCTGATTTATGTCCTGCTGGCCGCTGCCGTATTAACGGCAATAATGGGCCACTGGGTTGATACGCTGGTTATTCTGGGCGTGGCGGTAATCAATGCCTTAATTGGCCATATTCAGGAAAGCAACGCGGAAAAATCCCTGAAGAGTATTCGCAATATGCTCTCCAGCGAGGCGCGCGTTATTCGTAACGGCAATCACGAAACTCTACCCACAACTGAAATAGTCCCGGGCGATATTATTGTATTACGCGCGGGAGATCGTATTCCGGCGGATATGCGTTTAATCGAAGCGCATAATTTACGCGTGGAAGAGGCGATTCTGACCGGTGAATCCACCGTGGTGGATAAACACGTTAATCCGCTGAGCGGTGAATTGCCGCTGGGCGATCGCACCAATATGGTCTTCTCCGGAACGACCGTAAGCGCGGGCGGCGGCGTCGGCGTGGTCACCGCGACCGGTAAGGATACGGAGCTTGGCCACATCAACCAGATGATGGCGGGTATCGAAAAGCACCGCACGCCGCTGCTGGTGCAGATGGACAAGCTGGGTAAAGCGATCTTCGCGATTATTCTGGCGATGATGGCCGCGCTGTTTGTCTTCAGCCTGGTGTTCCGCGAGATCCCGATGGGCGAGCTGCTGCTCTCCCTGATTAGCCTGGCGGTGGCCTCCGTGCCGGAAGGTCTGCCGGCGATTATCTCCATCATCCTCTCGCTGGGCGTGCAGGCGATGGCGCGCAAGCGGGCGATTATCCGCAAGCTGCCGACGGTGGAAACGCTCGGCGCGATGACCGTGGTCTGTTCGGATAAAACCGGCACCCTGACCATGAACGAGATGACGGTTAAAGCCATTATCACCGCTGACGCCTGCTACCGCGTGGACGGCAACAGCTACGAGCCGGTGGGCAACATCTACCTGGAAGGCAGCGATGAGCCGGTCCACATCCAGCCGGGCACCGTGCTGGAGCACTACCTGCGCACCATCGACCTGTGTAACGACAGCCAGCTGATTCAGGACGAGCGCGGCCTGTGGGGCATCACCGGTGGGCCGACCGAGGGCGCGCTGAAGGTGCTGGCGGCGAAGGCCAGCCTTGAGCCGGTCATGACCACGCTGGTTAACAAAATCCCGTTCGACTCGCAGTACAAGTACATGAGCACCCACTACCAGATTGGCGGTGAGGAGCAGATCCTGATCACCGGCGCGCCGGACGTCATTTTCGCCCTGTGCGCGCAGCAGCAGACCCGCAACGGTGCGGAAGCCTTCAACCGCGCGTACTGGGAAAGCGAGATGGAGCGCTATGCGCGTCAGGGGCTGCGCATGGTGGCCGCGGCGTTCAAGCCGGCGAACGGCGAGCAGGAACTGACGCATGATGACCTGAGCCATGGCCTGATCTTCCTCGGCATCGCCGGGATGATGGATCCGCCGCGTCCGGAAGCCATTGATGCGATTAACGCCTGCCAGCAGGCGGGGATCCGCGTGAAGATGATCACCGGGGATCACCCGCAGACGGCGATGAGCATTGGCCAGATGCTGGGGATCGCCAACAGCGAGCAGGCGGTCACCGGCTACGAGCTGGAGAAGATGGACGACGCCACGCTGGCGGAAGCGGCGGTGAAGTATGACATCTTCGCCCGTACCAGCCCGGAGCATAAGCTGCGCCTGGTGAAAGCGCTGCAGGACAAGGGTGAAATCGTCGGCATGACCGGCGACGGCGTGAACGACGCCCCGGCGCTGCGTCAGGCTGACGTCGGCATCGCGATGGGCATCAAGGGCACGGAAGTGACCAAAGAGGCGGCGGACATGGTCCTGACGGACGACAACTTCGCCACCATCGCCAGCGCGGTGAAAGAGGGGCGTCGCGTTTACGACAACCTGAAGAAGACGATTCTGTTCATCATGCCGACCAACCTCGCGCAGGGGCTGCTGATTGTGATTGCGCTGCTGGCGGGGAACATCATTCCGCTGACGCCGGTGCTGATCCTGTGGATGAACATGGCCACTTCCGCCACGCTCTCCTTCGGCCTGGCCTTCGAAGCCGCCGAGCGCAACATCATGCGTCGTCCGCCGCGTCAGACCGGGCAGCACGTGATGGATGCCTACGCCGTCTGGCGCGTGGCCTTCGTCGGCACCATGATTGCCATCGCCGCCTTTGCGCTGGAAGCCTGGCTGGCCCCGCGCGGCCACAGCGCGGAGTTCATCCGCACCGTGCTGCTGCAGATGCTGGTCTGCGCCCAGTGGGTGTACATGATTAACTGCCGCAACACCGAAGGGTTCTCCCTGAACCGCGGCCTGCTGGCGAACAAAGGGATCTGGCTGGTGACGGGCGTGCTGTTCCTGCTCCAGGCGGCGATTATCTACCTGCCGTTGATGCAGATGCTGTTCGGCACCGAAGCCCTGCCGCTGCGCTACTGGTTTGTGACCCTGGCGGTAGCGGGCGTGATGTTCTTCGTCGTCGAAATTGAGAAGCGACTGACCCGCAGGTTCCGTAAGGCTGCATAACCTTTTGCCCTCACCCTAACCCTCTCCCACGGGGAGAGGGGACTCTGACCTCCCTCTCCCTGTGGGAGAGGGCCGGGGTGAGGGGAACACATCTGAGGTACCTCTTAATGAAACTCCCACTCCTGTTCGCGCTCCTCGCCTGCACCCTGCAACCCGTATTCGCTGCCGCCATCCCCGTCCGCGTCGCCACCGTGGAGCAGACCGCCCACGCCGCCGAGCGCCAGATCCCGGGCCGCATCGAAGCCGTCCACACCGTTGAGCTGCGCGCGCGTACCGAAGGCGCGATCGCCAAAATCCACTTCCGCGACGGGCAGTACGTGAAAAAAGGCGACCTGCTGTTCGAGCTGGACGACGCCGAGCCGCGCGCCGCCCTGCGTCTGGCGCAGGCTGAGGTGAGAAGCGCTGAAGCCACGCTGCGCCAGGCGCAGCAGCAGCTGTCCCGCTTTGAAAGCCTGGGCAGCAGCAACGCCATCAGCCGTCACGACGTGGACAACGCCCGCATGCAAAGGGACGTCGCCAGCGCCGCGCTGGAGCAGGCCAAAGCCCGGCTCGAAACCCGTAATGTCACCCTGAACTACACCCGCATTACCTCGCCGATCGACGGTCGCGTGGGGCACAGCCAGTTCCACGTCGGCAGCCTGGTCAACCCTGCCAGCGGCGTGCTGGTGGAGGTGGTGCAGCTCGATCCCATCCGCATCGCCTTTGCGCTGGAAGAGGGCGCGTTTGCCACCAAAGCCGGACAGCATGCGGATATCAGCGCCATGAAGCAGGCCTGGCAGGCGTTCATAGACAGCAACGGCCAGCGCGTCAGCGGCGAGCTGACGTCCGTGGACAACCGCATCGATCCGCGCACCGCCAGCGTGATGCTGCGCGCCGAGTTTGCCAACCCGCGCCATCAGCTGCTGCCCGGCGGCAGCGTGAACGTGACGCTGCGCCCGGCCAGCGAGCAGCCGGTTCTGACCCTGCCCGCCGCGGCGGTCCAGCAGAACGGCGACGGGTTCTTTGCCTGGGTGGTTAACGCCGACGGCAAAGCCGAAATGCGCCCGCTGAAGGTCGCCGGACAGATCGGCCAGCAGTTCCGGATTTCATCCGGCGTGAAGTCCGGTGAGCGAGCGATTACTGACGGCGCGCAGCGCGTGCAGCCCGGCGCGGCCGTCCAGATACTGAATTAAGGAGCCATCATGCTGACGTTTTTCATCAAACGCCCGCGCTTCGCGATGGTGATTGCGCTGGTCATCACCCTGCTGGGGGCCATTGCGCTGAGGATTATCCCGGTGGAGCAGTACCCGCAGATCGCGCCGCCGGTGGTGAATGTGTCTGCCAGCTGGCCGGGCGCCAGCTCGGCTGACGTGGCGGAGGCTATCGCCACGCCGCTGGAGACGCAGCTGAACGGCGTGGATCATATGCTCTACATGGAGTCCACCAGCTCGGACGAAGGCTCGTACAGTCTGAACATCACCTTCGCGGCGGGCACCGATCCGGATCTCGCCGCCATCGACGTGCAAAACCGCGTCTCGCAGGCCGTGGCGCAGCTCCCGACCGAAGCGCAGCAAAACGGCGTGCAGGTGCGCAAGCGCGCCACCAACCTGATGATGGGGGTAAGTCTTTACTCACCGGACAACACCCACACGCCGCTGTTTGTGAGTAACTACGCCAGCACCCAGGCGCGCGAGGCGCTGTCACGCCTGCCGGGCGTCGGGCAGGTGCAGATGTTTGGCGCGCGCGACTACAGCATGCGCATCTGGCTGCGTCCGGACCGCATGAACGCCCTGAACGTCACCACCGACGACGTGGCGCAGGCGCTGCGCGAGCAGAACGTGCAGGGGGCGGCAGGCCAGGTCGGCACGCCGCCGGTGTTTAACGGCCAGCAGCAGACCCTGACCATCAACGGCCTGGGGCGCTTAAGCCAGGCCGAAGACTTTGCCGACATCATCATCCGCGCGGGCGAGATGGGCCAGCTGGTGCGCCTGAAGGACGTCGCCACCATCGAGCTCGGCTCGCGCAGCTACAGCTCCGGCGCGCAGCTGAACGGGCACGATTCCGCCTACCTCGGCATCTACCCGACGCCGTCCGCCAACGCCCTGCGCGTGGCCGACGCGGTGCGCGCGGAGCTGGATCGCCTCTCGACGCGCTTCCCGGACGACCTGGTCTACGAGGTGAAATTCGACACCACCTCCTTTGTTGCCGCCACCATTAAAGAGATCGGCGTCTCGCTGGCGCTGACGATGCTGGCGGTGGTGGTCGTGGTGTCCCTGTTCCTGCAAAGCTGGCGTGCGACGCTGATTGTCGCGCTCGCCATTCCGGTATCGCTGGTGGGCACCTTCGCGGTGCTCTACGCGCTCGGCTACTCCGCCAACACGCTCAGCCTGTTCGCCATTATTCTGGCGCTGACCATGGTGGTGGATGACGCCATCGTGGTGGTGGAGAGCGTCGAAACGCTGATGGCGGAAGGGCAGAGCCGCACGGCGGCGACCGCGCTGGCGCTGCGCCAGATCGCCGGGCCGGTCATCGCCACGACGCTGGTGCTGCTGGCGGTGTTTGTGCCGGTAGCGCTCCTGCCGGGGATTGTCGGCGAGCTGTACCGCCAGTTTGCGGTGACGCTCTCGACGGCCGTCACGCTCTCAAGCCTCGTGGCGCTGACCCTGACGCCCGCCCTGTGCGCGATGCTGCTGCGCCCGCGCCCGGCGCAGCCCGCAGCGATTTTCCGTGGGTTCAACCGGGGGCTGGAGGCCACGCGTGGCGTCTACACCCGCATCGTGACTGTCTTCAACCTTCGCCCGTGGCTGGCGCTGCTGGCCACCGCAGGCGCGGCGGCCGTGGTGGCGTTCAGCTTTACGTCGATGCCTAAAGGCTTCCTGCCGCAGGAGGATCAGGGCTACTTCTTTGCCAGCGTCCAGCTGCCGGAGGCGGCCTCGCTGGAGCGCACCGAAGCGGTGATGACCACGGCACGCGAACTCATCGCAAAAAATCCGGCGGTGGAGGACGTGATTCAGGTCTCCGGATTTAACATTCTCAACGGCACCAGCGCCTCCAACGGCGGGTTTATCTCCATCATGCTCAAGGACTGGAGCGAGCGCCCGCCGCTGGACGAGGTGATGGGTACCCTGCAGCGCCAGCTGCTGGCCCTGCCGGAAGCGACCATCATGACCTTCGCCCCGCCGACGCTGCCGGGGCTGGGCAACGCCTCCGGCTTCGACCTGCGCATCCAGGCGCAGGCGGGGCAGAGCCCGGCGGAGCTGGAGCGCGTGACCCGCGAGGTGCTGGCGAAAGCTAACCAGCACCCGCAGCTGAGCCGCGTGTTCACCACCTGGAGCAGCAACGTGCCGCAGCTGACGCTGACCGTTGACCGCGAGCGCGCCGCGCGCCTCGACGTGCCGGTGTCGCGCATCTTCAGCAGCCTGCAAACCGCCTTTGGCGGCACGCGCGCCGGGGATTTCAGCGTCAACAACCGCGTCTACCACGTGGTGATGCAGAACGAGATGCAGTGGCGCGAGCGCGCCGGGCAAATCAGCGAGCTGTTCGTGCGCAGCAACAGCGGCGAGCGGGTGCGCCTGAGCAACCTCGTCACCATCACGCCGACCGTCGGCGCGCCGTTCCTGCAGCAGTACAACCAGTTCCCGTCCGTGTCGGTGAGCGGCTCGGCGGCGGCTGGGGTGAGCAGCAGCACCGCGATGGCGGCGATGGGCGAGCTTCTGGCGCAGAATCTGCCAGCAGGGTACGACTACGCCTGGAGCGGTATGTCTTATCAGGAGCAGCAGACCGGTAACCAGGCGATGTGGATCGTGCTGGCGGCGGTGGTGATGGCGTGGCTGTTCCTCGTTGCCCAGTACGAGAGCTGGACGCTCCCGGCGAGCGTGATGCTCTCGGTGCTGTTCGCCATCGGCGGGGCGCTGGTCTGGCTGTGGCTGGCGGGCTATGCCAACGACGTGTACGTGCAGATAGGTCTGGTGCTATTGATAGCCCTCGCCGCCAAGAACGCAATTCTTATCGTGGAGTTCGCCCGCGCGCGGCGCATGGACGGAATGGCGATTGTCGATGCCGCGCGGGAAGGGGCATCGCGCCGCTTCCGCGCGGTGATGATGACCGCCGTGTCGTTCATTATCGGCGTATTGCCGATGATGCTGGCGACCGGGGCGGGTGCCCAGAGCCGCCGCATCATCGGCACCACGGTGTTCAGCGGCATGCTGGTAGCGACCGTGGTGGGGATTGTGTTTATCCCCGCGCTGTTCGTGCTGTTCCAGCGCCTGCGCGAGTGGAGTCACGGACTTACGGACTCGTCGCCCACAGCTCGCAGTGCTTCTGAACCAGAGAAATCAGCGAGCCGCCGTCGGCGATAAAGTCCCGCATGCGCTGCGCCTCGCTCTTGCCCTGCTTTAACAGCAGGGCAATTTCATTGATTGCGCTCGTCGCGCCGAGCTTCTCGGCCGACGGCGCAACCTGCTCGAGAAGCCAGGCAATGTCTTCCGCCACGGTTTTGTGCTCGCCGGTGTGCACGTCCGTCAATATTCCCTCCAGCCCGTAGCGACAGGCCTGAAAGCGGTTAAAGCGGTACAGCAGAAAATCTTTTTCCTGATGCTTATAGGGCCGCGCGGTCAGCAGCCAGTGCGACGTCGCCTGAATAAGCCCGGCGATGTTAATCGCGTGGCCGAGCGTCAGCGGCGTATCCATCACCCGCACCTCAACGGTGCCGAAGTGCGGGCTGGGGCGGATGTCCCAGTGCAGATCCTTAATGCTGTCGATCATGCTGGTCGAACTCAGGCGTCGGAACAGTCCCTCGAACTCCTGCCAGCTGTTGACCCACGGCATCTGGCCGTTATCCGGGAACCCCGAGAAGATGTTGAGACGCGACGAGGAGAACTTCGTGTCCGTGCCCTGCATATACGGCGAGGCGGCCGCCAGGGCGATAAAGTGCGGCACGAAGCGCGACAGGCCGTGCAGCAGGTAAATCGCGTCGTCCCCGGTCCTGCAGCCGACGTGCACGTGCTGGCCGAACACCGTCGCCTGCAAAATCAGGTAGCCAAAGCGCTCCAGCGTAACGTTATAGCGCTCGTCGTCGCATACCTCCTGCCGCTGCCACTTCTGGAACGGGTGCGTCCCGCCGCCGCAGATCTGGATATGCTGCTCCGCCGCCGCGCGCAGGATGCTCTGCTGCATCACCGAGAACTGCGCCGCCGCCTGGTCGATGTTCTGGCACACGCCGGTGGCGATTTCGAGCATGCTTTCGGTGATGTCGTGTTTGACCTCGCCGCCTTTGATGTCGTCTTTGACGGCGGCGATAAGCGCGGAGGAGTCCTGGCTCAGATCGTAGCCCGGCGGGTTAACCACCTGCAGTTCGAGTTCGATGCCGAGGGTGAAAGGTTCAGAGGACTTAAAATCGGGTAAAGGCATGGCGCACTCCGTTGTCTGTTGTGTGTTGAGTATAGACAACGGGTGTGGCGCGCTCGTCTCAGGGTGGTATAACTGATAGCAGGCTTAGCAAAAGGGGAGTGATTCATGTCTGACTATCCAACCATTGCGCTGATTGGACCGGGTGCAATTGGGACCACCATTGCCGCGGTGCTGCATGACGCGGGCCGTACGCCGCTATTGTGCGGGCGCACCGCGCACCCGGAATTGCGCCTGCGCCACGACGAGGGTGAAACCGTGGTGCCCGGTCCGGTATTGACCGATCCGGCCGTCATCACGCGCCCCGTCCATCTCGTTTTCGTGGCGGTAAAAACGACGCAAAATGCCGACAGCGCCGGATGGCTGAGGGCCCTGTGCGATGAAAACACCGTGGTCTGCGCGCTGCAAAACGGCGTGGAGCAAAAAGCCCAGCTGGAGCCGTGGGTCAACGGCGCGACGGTACTGCCGTCGGTGGTCTGGTTCCCGGCCCAGCGCGAGCCGGATGCCTCCGTGTGGCTGCGCGCCAAACCACGCCTGACGCTGCCGGACGTGCCGCAGGCGCAGCGGGTGGTGGAGGCGCTTCGCGATACGCGCTGCGCGGTTGAGATCTCGGCAGATTTCGCCACCGTCGCCTGGCGCAAGCTGCTGCAAAACGCGGTCGCCGGGCTGATGGTGCTTTCCAACCGCCGCGCCGGGATGTTCAGGCGCGAGGATATCAGCGATCTTGCGCTGGCCTACCTGCGCGAGGGGCTTGCCGTTGCCCGCGCCGAAGGGGCGAAGCTGGACGATGGCGTGGCCCAGGAGATCCTGGCGAACTTCCAGCGTGCGCCTGAGGACCTGGGAACCTCGATCCTGGCCGACCGTCAGGCCGATCGCCCGATGGAGTGGGATATCCGCAACGGGGTTATCCAGCGCTGCGGCCGCAAACACGGTATTGCGGTGCCCATCAGCGACGTGGTGGTGCCGCTGCTGGCGGCGGGGAGCGAGGGGCCGGGCTAACGGCCGCTGTTTTTCCGTTCGGCAAAGTAGTGGGCGGGCGTACTGCCCATCGCTTTTCGGAACATGGTGATAAACGCATTCACCGATTCATACCCGAGCGTTGCCGCCACGTTCTGGACGGGCGCGCCGCTGGCCAGCTCCCGCAGGGCAATAATCAAATGCAGCTGCTGGCGCCAGCGCCCGAAGCTCAGCCCGGTTTCACGCTGCATCAGGCGGGCAAACGAGCGCTCGCTGAGGGCGAGCCGTTTCGCCCAGTCCTTCAGGGTGCTTCTGTCCTCAGGGCGGCTGACCAGCGCGTCCGCCATGGCGCGAATTTTCGGATCGGTTGAGACCGGCAGGCTTAGCTTCTGCTGCGGCATGCTGGCGAGTTCGTCAAGCGTGACCCGGGTCAATCTGGCGACGTGGCCGTCGGGGGGATAATCCACGCCTTCGCGCGTCAGACGATCTACCAGCTCCTTAATCAGCGGCGAGATCGCCAGCGTGCAGCATCTTTCCGGCAGCGCCGCCGCGTCGGGCTCAATAAACAGATAATTAAGATGCGCGTTCCAGGTCGCTTTGGCGCTGTGCGGGATCCCGCCGGGGATCCAGACGGCGCAGTCCGGCGGCACGATCCAGATGTCATTCTCCGCGTAACAGCTGACCGCACCGTATCGGGCAATAATCAGCTGGCCCTTGCGGTGGGTATGCACCGGCACTTCCGCAGCGTAATCCACAAAGTCCAGATGACGCGCCACGGCAGGAGAGGCGGTAGAGTCAGGATCATACAGCGTAGTAGCAGGTTGAGGCTTCATGATTCTGGCAACATTTAGGTATTTTTTGACAGAATAGAGTATTTAAGCGGGTCTGCAAGCCGGTAATAATCCCGGCATGAATAAAATCTTCTCACATCCCGTGCGTCTCCCCGCCGCGCTGCGAAGCGATGCGGGCGCGCTGATCTACTCTGCGAAGAGTTTTGCCGCGGCGATGCTGGCTTATTACCTTGCGCTGTCGATCGGCCTCGAGCGCCCCTCGTGGGCCATTATTACGGTTTACATCGTGTCGCAGACGTCAGTCGGCGCATCGCTGAGCAGAAGCCTCTACCGGCTGGCCGGCACCGCGGTAGGTGCCAGCGCGACCGTTCTGATTGTGCCTGCCTTCGCAAATACGCCAGTCCTGTGCAGCGCGGTGCTGACGGGCTGGATCGCTTTCTGCCTGTGGCTCTCCCTGCTGGAACGCACGCCCCGGGCTTACGCGTTTGTGCTGGCGGGCTACACCGCGAGCCTGATTGGTTTTCCTGCGGTGTCCGATCCCGGCGGTATCTTTAACGTCGCCATTGTCCGCGTGCAGGAGATCGCGATTGGGATTTTCTGCGCGGCGCTGATCCACCGCTACGTGCTGCCCGCGCGCGTATCGGGCCAGTTCAACGCTAAATTATCCCAGACGCTACAGGCCGCGCGCGGGCGGGTGGCTGACACCTTAGCGGGCAAACCCGACGCGGCTTCCGGCCCCCTGCATCTGGCCCTGGCGCTGCAGTTCCTGCAGGGCATCAGCCATCATATTCCGTACGATTTTGCTCTTTCAGCCCCGGTGCGGCAGGCCAGAAAAGCGATCCACGACCGGCTGGCGCGGCTGGTTATCGTCAACTGTGAACTACACGATCGCCTGCCAGCGAGCGGAACCCTGCCCGCCGACGTGCAGGCGTTGATGGGCGACGTTCAGGCCTGGCTTGCCGCTGAAGGCACTGATGCCGGCAGTACGGCAGAGTCGCTGCGGCTCCGCTGTGCGCTTCTCATGGATCGGTATGCCGCGCAGGCGCAGACGTTTGACGACGCGCTGCAGGTCAGTTTTATCCGCTACCTCTCGGAGGCGATCGCGCTTCTGCAGCAGTGCGAACGTCTTTCCGGGGCCATCCACCGTGCCAAACCCGTGTTAGGGGAGGTGCAAACCCGCGCGGCGAAAGGCTACGTTTTCCATCGCGATCCTCTTACTGCCGCCCGCACGGCGCTGGGGGCTTTCGGCATCATCCTGAGCGGCTGTCTGGTCTGGATCTTCTCGGCGTGGCCGGATGGCGGTACGGCGGTTTCGATACTCGGCGTCTGCTGCACGCTGTTTGGCAGCTTCGACACCCCGGCGCCGCATATCTTGAAATACATCATTGGCTCATTCTGGGGCGTGGTCATTAGCCTGTTCTACAGCTTTGCGCTGCTGCCGCAGGTAAGCGATTTCCCGGTGCTGGTGGCGGTGCTTGCCCCGGCGTATCTGCTGGCCGGGTCGCTTCAGGCGCGCCCGCCCACCACGTTTATGGCGATGGGCATCACCCTGACGCTGCCCATTCTGTGCGAGCTGGGGGCGCACTACAGCGGAGACTTCGCCGTTGCGGCCAACACCGCCATTGCGCTCTTTGCCGCGACCGGCTTTGCCGTCGTCAGCATGAGCCTGCTGCAAACCGTGCAGGCGGACGGCGCCATCGCGCGTCTGCTGAACCTCTGCCGGCGCGACATTCGCCGCAGCGTGAAGGGCACGCTGCGGGTTAATGAAACGCACTGGATCAACCTGATGATGGACCGAACCGCCCTGTTGCTGCCGCGCCTGCCGCGCAGCGAGCGCGCGCCGGAGCAGGCGCTGGATCGACTGTTACACGCGCTGCGTCTGGGGCTGGCGGTCATGCATTTACGCCGCAGTGACGCACCGCCCGGCAGGGAGGTTGACGCGCTTTTTCATCGGTTAAACGCCGCGGACCGTCACGCCTTGCGCGAACGCATCGCTGCCCTTATCGCGCGCCATCTGCCTGCGGCAGATGAACACGCGCGCCAGTTGGTCTTCAGGCTGGTGGATCTGCACTGTGCATTACGGGGGCCAGACAATGGTTAACGATCTCAATATCGGCGGCGTTTTTATTCCGGGGCTGCTGATGGTCGCCCTCGCGGCGCTGGTCTGCACGCTGGGCCTCGTCGCGCTTTTCTCGCTCAGCAGGCTCTACCGGCGCTTGCCGTTTCGCCCGCTGATGGATGTTTCAACCTGGATCGTCACCTTTTTCCTGCTGATGCAGGGTCTGATCGCGTTGGGGTTATTGTCATGAAATCACTGCTCTCTTTACTGGCTCGCTATGCGCTGACCTTAAGCGCGGCCGCGGCGGCCTCGCTTCTGGCCTTTATGATGTGGAAACACTACGCGCAAACGCCGTGGACCCGCGACGGCCGCGTGCGGGCGGACGTGGTGCAGATTGCGCCGGACGTATCCGGGCCGGTCATAAGCGTGGCCGTGCGGGACAATCAGTGGGTGAACCGGGGCGATGTGCTTTACACCATCGATCCGCGCTGGCTTAAGCTGGCGGTGGTCAGCGCGCAGGCGGACGTCGAGTCGAAACGCCATGAGATGCTGATGCGCCAGGACGCGGCCCACCGACGCACGCTGATTAAAAACGCCATCTCGAGCGAGGATTTACAGCAAACCGGCAGCGCGGCAAACGTCGCGGCGGCCAATTATCACGGCGCGCTGGCCGCGCTGGATCTGGCAGAGCTGAATCTGGCGCACGCCACCGTGCGCGCGCCGGTCTCGGGGTACGTCACGCACCTGCGGCTTCGCCCCGGAGACTACGCGACGGCGGGGGAGACGAAGGTCGCCATCGTTGATGCCCATAGCTTCTGGGTGGTGGGGTACTTTGAGGAGACCAAGCTACGCCATATTCGCGTCGGGGATGCCGCGCAGGTGGTGCTGATGGGTTACGAGCCGGTCATCACGGGCCATGTGGAGAGCATCGGGCATGGGATCGGGGACAGCAACGATGAGGCGGGCGGGCTGGGCCTGCCCGACGTCGAGCCCACCTTTAGCTGGGTGCGCCTGGCGCAGCGCGTGCCGGTGCGCATTCATATCGACAGGTTACCGCAGGGGGTTGAGCTGGTGGCGGGGCTGTCGGCGAGCGTGGCAGTGGGGCGGTAGATAAGGATTGAAGCGACTATTCCTTGTCTACAAACTTGTTGGCTTCAGAAGAGTAATGCTGATAAACGCATGCGAGCTTATGCCCGTCAGGATCGCGCAGATAGGCAACATAAAAGTCGGGGCCGTACGCGCTTCGCGTACCAGGCTCGCCTTCATCCGTTCCTCCCGCAAGGAGGCCAGCTGCATGGAACCGTCTGACAAGATCCGCGTTATCTGCACTGAATGCGAACATTGTCCCGTTTCCCGCCGTCGCGGGCTGCTGGTCAAAAGGAGGACAAAGACAGAAGCTGAACCCCTCGCCGGGATTATTTTCATCTCCCCACATTGCCCAGCTTTCAGTCCATGCCGGCAGACGTGAATAGCCCAGAACGTTAAAAACTGCGTCATAAAAATTCACGGAGCGCTGAAAGTTGTTTGTACCTATTGTGATATAAGCCAGCATCTTATGACTCCCGTCCTTCAATATTCGATTTAACAGCCTTCAGCGTCCTTTTACGGATCCAGCCGCTTCCCGCACGTATTATCAGCCAGTAAGCCGACATTTTTAGTCGAGTGCGTCTGTCCGGACAATAGATGAATGTTTCCGTAGAGAGCTCATGTTTGCCGGGCGCCAGCTCCGTTACCTTGTAGCGCAGCAACAGTTTCGCGCTGCCCGGCTCGGCTGGGGTCTGAAAAGCACTGGCATCCGGCACGTTTTCCAGACCGAAATCGGTACGCCAGTATTGCCCTCTTAAGCCATAGCAGAGCTCAGATGCAGAGTTCTTCAAAAGGGTAAAACTGTGCAAACCAAAGTTGCCGATCGACTGTGGCTTCTGGTTGCGCAGAAATTTTTGCGGTATTTGACGCAATGACATTAACCGCCGAATCACGGCATCTTGCCGGATGTCAAAGCTGGCAATCATTGGCAGAATATTTTCAGGGCGGCTAGTGTGAATGACCGTCAGGTGTTTTTCATGAAACTGGAACTGGGGGAGAAAAGCGGGAACATCCTTCCACTGAGCAAGCGCTTTGCGGGTAACGAATCCTGGGTTAAGCATCTCTCTTCCTTGTCATCCCTTGCGTCCTGCCAGAGTAACAGATGGTGTGTTGCAGGCAATTACCAGGAAAAGAGAGGGCAACAGGGAAGTAAATGTAACGAGCCGGTTGGGTTAACCACGTTCGCTTCTTTGCGAATGGAGGAGCTCAGTGATTTCTTTGCGCTTTCTTGTTGCCCATTCAGGTTTGATAGAGAGCATTAAACTATATTGCCTTCTGAAATAAACCTCTCTAAATTCTCGTTCAGATGAATGGCTTGCTGCATAGGTTGAGGCCATCCCCGCCACGGCACTTTCCACAAACCAATACAGAATTTCATCGTCACTGAGCGTTACTTTCCGCTGTATTTCAAGGCCTCTTTCACTGACGATCCTGTCCAGGCTGGGGAAGCGTTTTCGCATGTCGTCTGGTGACGGGTAATGCTCCTTTTTAGTACCTGGTAAAGATCGTCCATCGCGAGTGCTTAATTCGGAAATTGGCTGGTGGCTGCGTCGAAAGGTGCTCTTGAGACTACGTTCGTCCTTGCACTTTGTTTCCAGGCTGGAAACATCATTGATGATGAGTGATGAGTGATGAGTGATGAGTGATGAGTGATGAGTGATGAGTGATGAGTGATGAGTGATGAGTGATGAGTGATGAGTGATGAGTGATGAGTGATGAGTGATGAGTGATGAGTGGTGAGTGGTGAGTTGACAATGTGGAAACTGCGAGAAAAGTGCTGGTCCTGTATGACTGTGGGATTGGAACTCGTTTAATGAGTATGGATAGTTTGGGTGATCGGGAGAGATTAAAGTGGTTGGTAAGGCCCGGTTTGGAATATTTGTTTAATTTACTTAGCATATTCAGGATGTTTTTGATCAGAGCGAGGGGAGGGTCATAGTTATGCTTACCAAATTATATACAAGTATCTAGATTTTAACTCCGGTTTGTGCAAGGGAAGATTTTAGAAAGTTACAGCATTAATTATTAGTAAAGTAAAAAGTTTGGATGAAATATATGGCTTATTGAAATTGATATTGAAGAGTAAAAAAAACCGGGCTAATTACTTTAATTTAGACCGGTTTGTATAAACGAATATTAAGTTTCTGTAGAATGATTTTTATCTCGGATCCAGTGCTATATTAGCTGAGTTTTGATCTAGCTCAATTAGGTCCTCATCCCAAAAATTATTATCGATTAACAACTGTTTTAATATTGTATAATCATTATTTGAATGTAAAGAATAAGCAATGAAAGCTGAATAAGCTTTATTAGCTTGGCAAGCTAACAGTAATCTGTTTAAACCATTTCTTATTTTTTTTAACTCGTTTGTATCACTAATAAGTTCCGTCAACTGTTTCCCTATTTCATTTGAAGCTAAAAATCTAGGGTAAACCACACGATCATCATCATTAAGAAATAGTTCGGTTATAGTTGTTTCCCCTTTTATATCTTTGCTATATAATCTGAAAGCTTGTTGACATAAATGTGATTTTGGGTTATCAATATATGGATTTATTATTGGCTTGGCAACAACATCTAAAGTCCATTTTTTACGATTGCAGCGTGAACATGAAGGAAGTAAATTATCCCAATTTACAACGTCGTCAGGGTAACTATCTTTATCTTTAAAATGTTCAACTTGCATATATGAATCTTGAGTTTGCAGTTTGCATTCACAATATGCACATTTATATGAACTGCTCTCTAATAGCGACTTTCCGATTTCTTCGTGCTTCCAAACTTGCTTTTTATTATCATTTTTAAAAGCTTCTGTTAATTCTTTTTGTTTTTCGTTTGTCAAATAAACTGGTTTTTCACCCCTTTGTAGTTTTATCATTTTTCACCACCTAGGATTTTATCCAATTGCATTTTAAAAACTGGTCGCAGTGGATATTGAGGATGTAGCATTTTATCTAATTTTTCATAAGCTTCCTGAGCTTTTAACTTATCCTCACGATTAAGGGCATCATCAAATGAACGTTTGGTTTCATTATATTTCATCGTTCTTAAATCTGGCATTCCCATAATGTCGTCTAGAATTTCTTCAATTGTCCAACCTTGGTACCCATATTCTGAGGATGGGAGAGGTCTTTGAGAAATTAGGCCATCACTATTTCTTTCAAGTGCTATGACTTCGCCGTAGGCGGCTGTCTGGACGACATGCGGACTGTGAGTTGTAATGAAAAATTGTGCCTTTGGAAAAATAATTTTTAAAATATTACATATCCGCCCCTGCCATTCTGGATGCAAGTGCAGTTCAATTTCATCAATTAGAATAAGCCCATCATAATCTACAGCTGCTATTCTGTTGCTCTCAAATCTATAATCGATCTCTTTGATTATACCAAGTAAAATAAAAATGGTTGATTTAAAACCTGATGATAGATACTCGAAATATATTTCTCCTGTCGGTGTTTCTACGAATAATTCGTTTTTCGTATCCAATCGACTGTATTTATACAAAGGATTTAATATGCTAAAGCAAATTTTTGATAGCTCGAGGTTTTTTAGTTGTGTTTTAGATAGGTGGTTTTTATGTTTGCTGTGTAAAATTCTGTTGAGTAGCCATTCTTTAATATCTTCATTGCTAATGCCTGAAGCGTTATTTCTTGCGCGATTTGTAATATCTGGATCAGAACTGATTGATGCGATTTTTCTATAGTTTATTCCTCTGTTCGTTTTTAAATAAAGTAGAAGGTGTTTGTTTTCGTGGTAGGCTTGGTTATGTATATATTTTTCATATTCACTAGGTTCAAAGCTGTCAATCTTAACATGGAAATGGACTGGTGAGGGTTCTGAATCCTGAATGGCATTGATTTTTATTGTTCCACTAATACTTCCAGATTTTTTACTGATTGTGTTCCTGTCATATTCGCTAAAGCAAGAGGCAATTGAATCTAGGATATTTGTTTTGCCAACTCCATTTTCGCCGCATATAATATTAATTTGAGAGTTGATTTCAGTTAGTAAAATATTAGAGATTCCGCCAATATTTATGATTTCAATATCTTTGATCTTCATGCTTTTCCTTTTATGTGGTTTTTATTGGGTTGTAACTAAATGTTAGCATTATTAAGTAATTTTTGGCTAGTGATATGTTGAAGGTTTGTAATATGGAGAGTAATAATCGATGAACCGGCTATTGCTAGAATTAGAGCAATAGAGGGCCGCTTCAGGTTCTTAACGAATATTCAACAAAAAATGTTCTTTGCATAAGTCCGAAATCCTGCTTCTAACCAGCAGGATTCCGGCCACCTATCACCCACCTCAATGTGCCGAAATATAAGGCTCCTTTACAAATTCCGCCAGCAACCAGACCATATCATGCAGAAGCCCGGTGAGTTCTTTCGCCACGCTCACAGGCAACGTCCCGCCCATCACCGCCAGCGTTAACGCTACGGCATAATCCACCTGTAGCGTTGTCTCTTGCCAGCAGTCCGGTACACACGAGGTTATCTTTTCACCCGCAATCAACTGTTCAACCAGGTACGGCGGAAGTTCCGAGTCACAGCACTCCCGCAGCCGCTTAAGCGCAGCCAGCAATCTCTTACAGAGCGTGGCAAACGTCACCGCGTCGTCAGTTTCCACCAGCACGCTGACATACGCAGTGCAGGCATCGGCCAGTTCGAAGAGATCCGCAGAATCGGAAATTGAAGTGTTGATGAGGTGATGAACTGCGCTTTCCTCAGAGAGCGCGTAAGAAAATCCAGGGGTAGTCGCCATTTAGCATCCTCTTTGTCCAAAAAAACGTCATGTTATGCTAACGGGTTCCTACGCCCGGTTACGGATGTGCCGCAACGCAGGCACTTTACGGCGGCGCAAAAGGGAAGGAAAGGGATCACCCTGAATTACATAGGATTTCTTGAAAGTTTGCGAGGCGGCTTCCAGAAGGGCACTGCCGGATGGCGGCTACGGCTTACCCGGTCTGCAAAACCGCCAACCAACCCGCGACACGAACCGTAGGCCCGCGCAAGCGCAGCGCCGCCGGGCACAGTTTGAACCACGGTTACTCCTTCACGCAGACCTTTTCATTTTGAGCAATCCTTCTAATAACGCCTGCGTCGCGCGGGAGGATTTGCCAGCCTGCGAACAAACCAGCCCAAACTCCCGGCACAGCGAAGGCGTCACGGGCACGACGCACAAGCCGCGTAATTCACCCGGCAGGGCGGATTCAGGTATCAGCGCGACGCCCATGCCTTCGCGTACCAGCAGGCAGGCGCTGATCCAGTCGCGGACGGTCACCCGCACGTCAGACAGCTGCAAGCCAGCCTGTTCCATCAGACTTTTTCCATTGACGGCACAACCGCCCGTTGCGAGCACGAAGGGCTGGTCTGCCAGTTCCTCAAGGGTGATGCCGCGCGTACGTGCATAAAGAGCCTGACGGTGGCTGGCTGGCAGCACCGCGACCCATGCATCCTGCCCTAAGATCGCTTCAGCACGCCCGGGAACAGGGTTCATGACCACGCCCACATCAGCCGTATCTGCTGCCAGCCACTCTTCGACCTCCTGGTCCGTCCCTTCCAGTACGACCACCTCGATTTCAGGATGCAGGCGCTTAAAGTCGCGCAGCAGCCCGGGCAAAAACGTGGATGTCACCGAAGGAAAACTGGCAAGACGAATGCGTCCGCCGCTCAGCCCCCGGCTCTCATCCGCCAGTGCACGGATGGCATCCAGCCGTGCCAGCATACTCCTTGCTTCTTTGACAACCCGCTCGCCCAGGGCAGTCACGCCGATGTGGCGTCGCTCTCGCGTGAATACCGCAAATCCTAATGAGGCCTCTAACTGAGCGATCGCCTGGCTGGCGCCCGACTGCGTCATACCGACCTCTTCAGCGGCACGGGAAATATTACTGGCATCGGCCACTGCAACCAGCAAGCGCCAGTGTAAAAGATTCATCATGGATATCAGTAGCTCAGCTAATAGCTATTTTATGAATCATTAATTTTACAGTGAGAATGGCTTTAAGCACAGTGTATGTAAATCACACAGCCGCTTTAACGGAGAGATCATGAAACTCTATTACGCCCCGGACACCTGTTCACTCTCACCCCATATCGTGCTTCGCGAACTGGCGATTGAGTTTGAACTGGTTAAAGTGGACAACAGGAGCAAGCTTACCGCTGACGGGCGCGACTTCCTGACCATCAACCCTAAAGGTTATGTCGCTGCGCTTGAACTGGATGACGGGAAAATCCTGACCGAGGGGCCAGCCATTTTGCAGTACCTGGCAGACCTCAAGCCAGAAAGTGGGCTGGCACCGCGAGCAGACGGCTGGGAGCGGGTGCGGCTTCAGGAATGGCTAAACTTTATCACCAGCGAAATACACGCGGGATCGGCACCTCTTTTCAACCGCGTGCTGCCCGAAGAGGCCAAATCGATTTTTCGTGAGAAGCTGTTCAGGCGGTTCGATTTTCTTCAGGAAACGCTCTCCACTAGCGCTTATCTGACGGGAGCATCTTTCAGCGTGGCGGATGCCTATCTTTTCACCGTGCTGGGATGGTGCACGTTCTTCTCAATTGAACTCAACGACTGGCCAGCGCTACTGGCGTACAGGGAAAAAATCAGTACCCGACCCGCGGTGCAGGCCGCATTACGTGCGGAGGCGAAAGTCTAGTTCTGCGTATTCCGGCGCATATATTAATGCCTGAAGCAGGAGGCAAGTGAGGATGTGGAGCCAGGATGCGTTAGCATACTGTCACTCTGCATCTGATTGCCTGGCGCTTTTCACGGCATCCTGCTTCCCGGGATTGCATTGCTGTTTTGTTCCTGGAAGATAAAATTTTCCCGACGCGTCCGGATCTGTTCCGCCCGGACAACCCGCACGGCCCGGAGCTGAGACGGTGCCATCCGAACCGTTTCCTCCATCAGAACCGTTTCCGCCATCCCCACCATTGCCGCCATCGGCAGCATTTACAGCGAATGCGCCGAGTATAAGCAAAAATGCAATAACTCGTGTAGTCATCAAAACCTCCATTGTTCAGGGTATTTCAAGGCATCTTGCCAGCCTGGATTCAGCATCTCTCTTCCTTGTCATCCCTTGAGTGCAGCCAGAGTAACAGATGGTTTGCGGCAGACAATTACCAGGAAAACGTAGTACCTAAGCGTGCATCAACATGACCTTTACCGTTCTAAGAACCGACAGAGGCTGACATTGCCGGGGGGCGGCTGCGCTTTACCCGGTCTACAAAAAACCAAAACCCCTCTATTGCCGTCACCCCTCGCTCATCATCATCAAAAACCGCTTCACCGTCCGCGAGCGTTCAAAGCGCCGCCAGCAGAGCGCGATATCGGTATAAAGCTCCGGCGAGCTCAGCGCGTGATAGGTGACATTCGGCGGTGAAATGGCCGCCATGGATTTCGGCACCAGCGCGAACCCGCCGCCTGCGGAAACCATGCTCAGGGAGGAGGAAAGCTGCGACGACTGCAGCGCGTGCTGCACGTCAATTCCGGCCCGCTCGCAGCAGCCGTGAACCCGTTCGTACAGCCCCGGCGCGACCTCCTGCGGGAACAGCACCACCGGCGTATCCCGAAGCTGTTCTAACGCCAGCGAATCGCACGCCGCCAGCGGATGATCGCGATGCAGCGCCACCACCATCGGCTCCCGGTCGAGGATTTTTAACTCGAACGCCTTGCTGCTCTCGCACGGCAGGCGCACGAAGGCGATATCCAGTTCACCCTCCGCCAGCATCGTCGTCAGCGACGACATATTGGCTTCCACCTGGTGAACCTGCACCGCCATGTTCTGCACCTGAAACTGGCGGATCAGCGCGAAAATTTTGGGATGAAAAGCGTCGGAGCTGGTGATGCCAATCGACAGGTTGCCGTTCAGCCCGCGCGCGATGCCGCGGGCTTTTTCCAGCGCGGCATCGCTCAGCGCCAGAATTTTGCAGGCATCCTCGTAGAAGGCTTCTCCCGCCTCGGTCAGCTCCACGCCCCGCGTCAGGCGTCTGAACAGCGGCGTGCCCACTTCCTCTTCGAGCCGTTTGATCTGCTGACTCAGAGGAGGCTGTGAAATACCCAGCGCTTCGGCCGCCCTGGTGAAGTGTCGCTCGCGTGCAACCGCGACAAAATACCGCAGATAACGAAGTTCCATATCTAAAACGTCTCAAACCAGCATGGTTTCTATATTGGAACTCTCTGCTGAATCGGGTCAACATTTATTTAACCTTTCTAAATAAAGTTGAAGAGGACGAGCACGATGATGCATTCATCTGCCTGCGACTGTGAGGCCAGCCTGTGCGAGACCCTGCGGGGGTTCTCCGCCCAGCATCCTGACAGCGTGATCTATCAGACATCGCTAATGAGCGCCCTGCTAAGCGGCGTGTACGAAGGAGAGACCACCATCGCCGATCTGCTGGCACACGGTGATTTTGGTCTGGGCACCTTCAACGAGCTGGACGGTGAAATGATTGCCTTCAGCAGCCAGGTGTACCAGCTGCGCGCCGACGGCAGCGCCCGGGCCGCGAAGCCGGAGCAGAAAACGCCGTTTGCGGTGATGACCTGGTTCCAGCCGCAGTACCGCAAAACCTTCGATGCGCCGGTCAGCCGTCAGCAGATCCACGACGTCATCGACCAGCAGATCCCCTCCGACAACCTGTTCTGCGCGCTGCGCATTGACGGCAACTTCCGCCACGCCCACACCCGCACGGTACCGCGCCAGAAGCCGCCGTACCGCGCGATGACCGACGTGCTGGACGACCAGCCGGTGTTCCGCTTTAACCAGCGCGAAGGGGTGCTGGTCGGGTTCCGCACGCCGCAGCACATGCAGGGCATCAACGTGGCGGGTTATCACGAGCATTTCATCACCGACGACCGTCAGGGCGGGGGCCATCTGCTCGACTACCAGCTGGAGAACGGCGTGCTCACCTTCGGTGAAATTCACAAGCTGATGATTGACCTGCCCGCCGACAGCGCGTTCTTACAGGCCAACCTTCACCCCAGCAATCTTGATGCAGCGATCCGTTCCGTCGAAAACTAACAGGAGAACTACCGTGAACAGTGAGAAACAGTCACGTCAGTGGGCGCACGGCGCCGATATGGTTGTCGGCCAGCTGGAAGCGCAGGGCGTGAAGCAGGTGTTCGGGATCCCGGGTGCGAAAATCGACAAGGTCTTTGACTCCCTGCTGGACTCCTCCATCGAGATCATCCCGGTACGCCACGAGGCCAACGCGGCGTTTATGGCGGCGGCGGTCGGGCGGCTGACCGGCAAGGCCGGGGTGGCGCTGGTCACCTCTGGGCCGGGCTGTTCCAACCTGATCACCGGCATCGCCACCGCCAACAGCGAGGGCGACCCGGTAGTAGCGTTGGGCGGGGCGGTGAAGCGGGCGGATAAAGCCAAGCTGGTGCACCAGAGCATGGACACCGTCGCCATGTTCAGCCCTGTCACTAAATACGCCGTGGAGGTCAGTTCGCCAGACGCGATTGCCGAGGTGGTATCGAACGCGTTTCGCGCCGCCGAGCACGGCAGACCGGGGGGCGCGTTCGTCAGCCTGCCGCAGGATATTGTCGACCAGCCCGCGACGGGGGCGATTTTACCCGCCAGCGGCCCGGCGCTGATGGGCCCGGCACCGGAGTCGGCGATTAACGACGTGGCGAAGCTTATCGAAAACGCCAAAAACCCGGTTATCTTACTCGGCCTGATGGCCAGCCAGCCCGCGAACAGCGCCGCGCTGCGCAAGCTGCTGGAGAAAAGCCGCATTCCGGTGACCAGCACCTATCAGGCCGCCGGGGCGGTAAACCAGGAACACTTCACCCGCTTCGCCGGACGCGTCGGCCTGTTCAATAACCAGGCGGGCGACCGGCTGCTGCATCTGGCGGACCTGATTATCTGCATCGGCTACAGCCCGGTGGAGTACGAGCCGTCCATGTGGAACAGCGGCGACGCGACGCTGGTGCATATCGATGTGCTGCCCGCTTATGAAGAGCGAAACTACGTCCCGGATCTGGAGCTGGTGGGGGATATCGCCGAGACGCTGAACCTGCTCGCTAACCGGATCGATCGTAAGCTCGAGCTGAGCCAGCGGGCCTCCGAAATTCTGGTCGATCGCCAGCATCAGCGCGATCTGCTCGACCGCCGCGGCGCCTCGCTCAACCAGTTTGCCCTGCATCCGCTGCGCATCGTGCGCGCCATGCAGGACATTGTGAATAACGACGTGACGCTCACCGTCGACATGGGCAGCTTCCACATCTGGATCGCCCGCTACCTCTACAGCTTCCGGGCGCGTCAGGTGATGATTTCCAACGGTCAGCAGACCATGGGCGTCGCGCTGCCGTGGGCGATTGGCGCGTGGCTGGTGAACCCGGGCCGCAAGGTGGTTTCAGTCTCCGGTGACGGCGGCTTCCTGCAGTCGAGCATGGAGCTGGAAACCGCGGTGCGCCTCAACGCCAACGTGCTGCACATCATCTGGGTGGATAACGCCTACAACATGGTGGCGATTCAGGAAGAGAAAAAATACCAGCGCCTTTCCGGCGTCGAGTTTGGTCCGGTCGATTTCAAAGCGTATGCCGACGCCTTCGGCGCGAAAGGCTTTGCCGTGGAGAGCGCCGAGGCGCTTGAGCCGACGCTGCGTGCGGCGATGGATGTGGATGGCCCGGCCGTGGTGGCCATTCCCGTCGACTACAGCGATAACCCGCTGCTGATGGGCCAGCTCCATCTCAGCCAGATTTTGTGACTCAATATAAGGACAGAGAAATGCAAAAAGTTGCTCTCGTAACAGGCTCAGGCCAGGGGATTGGTAAAGCGATCGCGCTTCGCCTGGTGAAAGATGGCTTTGCCGTCGCCATCGCCGACTATAACGTTGAGACGGCAAGAGCCGTCGCCGATGAAATCATCCGTAACGGCGGCAACGCCGTCGCCGTGAAGGTCGATGTCTCTGACCGCGAACAGGTATTTGCGGCGGTGGAGAAAGCGCGCACCGCGCTGGGCGGCTTTAACGTGATCGTGAATAACGCCGGGATTGCGCCGTCTACCCCTATCGAATCCATCACGCCGGACATTGTCGACAAGGTCTACAACATCAACGTGAAAGGGGTGATCTGGGGGATCCAGGCCGCGATTGACGCCTTCCGCAAAGAGGGACACGGCGGCAAGATCATCAACGCCTGCTCCCAGGCGGGACACACCGGCAACCCGGAACTGGCGGTCTACAGTTCCAGCAAGTTCGCGGTGCGCGGCTTAACCCAGACCGCGGCACGGGATCTCGCGCCGCTGGGGATCACCGTTAACGCCTACTGCCCGGGCATCGTCAAAACGCCGATGTGGGCGGAAATCGACCGTCAGGTCTCCGAGGCGGCGGGTAAACCGCTCGGCTACGGGACCGAAACCTTTGCCAAACGCATTACGCTTGGCCGCCTGTCCGAGCCGGAAGATGTCGCCGCCTGCGTCTCATACCTGGCAGGCCCGGATTCCGACTACATGACCGGCCAGTCGCTCTTAATCGATGGAGGGATGGTGTTCAACTAAATACTAATATACCCGTCATACTTCAAGTTGCCTGTGCGTTGGCTTTCCTCGCTCACCCCAGTCACGTACTGATGTACGCTCCCGGGGATTCGCTGCGTCGCCGCCTTCATGCAACTCGAATTATTTAGGGTAAAAGCTCTGACATGAGTTTTCCCCTGCACCCGTGCAGGGGCTTTTTTTTGTCTCCTCCGTCATTGTGCATTACACTGCGCGCTGCAAAACTTTAGTCATTACGATCTGACAGGCGGTAACAGCGATGAACGGTACAATCACAACGTGGTTTAAAGATAAAGGCTTTGGATTTATCAAAGATGAAAACGGCGACAACCGCTATTTTCATGTGATTAAGGTCGCGAACCCCGATCTGATTAAGAAAGATGCCGCGGTGACCTTTGAGCCAACCACCAACAACAAAGGCCTTTCCGCCTACGCGGTGAAGGTGATCCCCGAAAGCAAACATCTCTTTATTGCCGGCGAGCGCGTGAAGCTCTCCTCCATCAAATCCTTCGTGGTGTTTAACGAAGAAGAGCCGGCTGATACCAAAATCGACAAAGAGAACGCGGTGCTGTCGGTGGGGCTGCTGATGAACAGCATCAAGCCGAAATCCGAGAAAAAGCCGGGCGAAATGCGCACGGTGAAGAAGCTGGCGATCACTACCTTCCAGAACACGACGCTGATCTTCACCGAAGATGAGATCGACATCGACGCCACGGTGAAGCTGCTGAAGTGATTTTTTTGCCGGGTGGCGGCGACGCCTTACCCGGCCTGGAAAACCCGCGCGGCGCTCGCCGCCACGCGGTTTACCCCATCCTGTGCTCGCCCCGCAACATCGCCTCACGGTCAAACACCTTCTGGATCTCCCCGTGCGCCATAAACGCCGCCCGGTCGGACATATGGGCAATCACGTCCGCGTCGTGGCTCACCAGCAGGTAGGTCATGCCGTGCTCGGCCTTCAGGCGGTTGAGCAGGTTCAAAATTTCCGCCTGCACGGACATATCCAGCGCCGAAGTCGGCTCGTCCAGCAGCAGAAGCTGCGGGCGCAGCAGCAGCGCGCGGGCAATGGCCACGCGCTGACGCTGGCCGCCGGAAAGCTGGTGCGGATAACGTTTACCCGCGTCGGCGGAAAGCCCCACCTGCTGCAGCGCATCCGCTACCTTTTCGGCAATCTGCGTTTCGCCGTGGATGTTTAACGGCTCCGACAGGGTGCGCGCAACGGTGTGGTTCGGGTGCAGCGACGCCCACGGATCCTGAAACACCATCTGCACGTTGCGGCGAAGCTCGTCTTCAAAACGCCGTCCTGGCCGTAGCGCGTCTCCCAGGATCGAAATATGGCCGTTCCACTCGCGCTGCAATCCCGCCAGCACGCGCAGAATAGTCGATTTCCCGCAGCCGGATTCGCCGATCAGGCTGAAGGTTTCACCTTTCTCGATGCCAAAGCTGGCGGCGGACACCGCCGTTTTCTCCCCGAATCTCACCTGGAGATCCTTAACCTCAACGAGCGCCATTATCGGCCTCCTTCCACGACTGCGTGCGGTCCAGCGTCGGCAGCATCTGGCCGAACGTTTGCGCATTGGGTCGGCAGGTCCACAGGGTGCGGGTGTACGGATGCGTCGCCTGCGGAAGTCGGCTTGCCGCCATCTCATCGACCTTCTCGCCCTGATACATCACCAGCACGCGGTCACAGTGCTCCGCCACCAGCGGCAGATCGTGGCTGATTAACAGCATCGCCATCTGGCGTTCTTCGCTCTGCTGCACCAGCAGTTCGAGGATCTGGTTGCGCAGGCGGGCGTCCAGCGCGGAGGTGGGTTCGTCGGCAATCAGCACCTGCGGGTTGTTGATCAGCGCAATGGCGATCATCACCCGCTGGCCCATGCCCCCGGAGAGCTCGCCGGGGTAGCGCTGGAGGACGTGTTCGTTGAGCCCGACGGCGCGGATGATGTCGTGAATGCGCCCCAGGCGCTCGGCGCGGGGCAGGCGCTGGTGCAGGGTCAGCGCTTCATCGAGCTGAGCGGCGACGTTTTTCGCCGGATTCAGCGCGTAGCGCGGGTCCTGCAGGACCATCGCAATCCCGTTGCCGCGCAGCGCCTGCCAGCGGCGGTTATTCATGCTCAGTAGGTCGTTGCCGAGCACGTTAAGCCGGTTCGCGCTCACGATGCCGGGCTTACGCACCAGCCCCATCAGGGCGCGGGCGGACATTGATTTGCCCGAGCCGGATTCCCCCACCAGCGCCAGCCGCTCGTTGCCCAGCGTGAAGCTGAGGTTGTTGACCACGCGCTCGGCGGGGTAGTCGATATTCAGCGCATCGACGATGACGCGGTGTTCAGTCATGCTGTGGCTCCAGTACGTCGCGCAGGCCATCGCCCAGCAGGTTAAAGGCCAGGCTGGCAAACAGAATCGCGCCGCCCGGAATGGCGGCAATCCACCACTGGTCGAAAATCACCTGCATGCCGTCAGCGATCATCGCGCCCCATTCGGCCATCGGCGGACGCGCGCCAAGGCCGAGGAAGCCCAGACCGGCAGCCGCCAGAATAATCCCCGCCAGATCCAGCGCCAGCCGCACAATCGCGGACGGCAGGCACAGGGGCAGGATATGGCCGACCAGCAGGCGCGGGCCGCGAATGCCCATCATCTCGGCGGCGGCCAGATAATCGCTGTGGCGCAGCCGCTGGATCTCGCTCCGCGCCTGACGCGCGTAGGCGGGCCAGGTGGTTAAGGCCAGCGCCAGCGCGCCGTTGACCAGCCCCGGGCCAAGCATCGCCACAAACGCGAAGGCGAGGACCAGGCGCGGCATCGACATTACCACGTCGGTAAAACGCATCAGGATGCGCTCCAGCCAGCCGCCGTAGTAGCCGGACAAAATCCCCACCAGCAGCCCGGCGGGCAGGGTGATTACGGTAACTAATGCCACCAGCCCGAGCGCCGGACGGGTGCCGTAAATCAGGCGCGAAAGCAGGTCCCGCCCGTAGCTGTCGGTGCCCAGCCAGTGTTGAGTATTCGGTGCCTGCAGGCGCGCGGCGGCGTCCTGCCAGTTCGGGTCAAGCGGCGCGAGCCACGGCGCGAACAGGGCGATAACCACCAGCAGCGCGATGGCAGCCAGCCCGCAAAACGCGGCGGGGGAGCGGCGCAGGCGGCGTAAGAAAAGATAAAACGGCATCAGCGCACCCTGGGATCGGTCGCCCGCACAAGCAGGTCGGTAAGGTTATTGATCAGCACAAAGCAGACGCCAATCAGCAGCGTGCCGCCCATGACGGCGGTGGTGTCTCCGGCGAACAGGGCGGTGGTGAGGTAGCGCCCGATCCCCGGCCAGGAGAAGACGGTTTCAGTCAGTACCGCGCCTTCCAGCATGCTGGTGTAGGCGAGGGCGATTACCGTCAGCAGGGTACCGCGAATGTTTGGCAGCACGTGGCGCAGCAGAATGGTCATCTCCCCGGCGCCCTTGGCGCGGGCAAGCAGGATGTACTCTTTGTTCATTTCGCTCAGGCAGGCGGAACGCGTCAGGCGCGTGATGCTCGCCAGCGAATAATAGGCCAGCACCAGCACCGGCAGCACCAGGTGGCTGAGGGCGTTGCGGAACGCCTCGCGATCGCCGGAAAGCCAGGTATCCACCAGCGCAAAGCCGGTACGCGGCTCGACGGTGAACTGCCAGATATCATCCAGCCTGCCGGGACCCGCGCTCCACTGCAGCTTCGCGTAGAACAGGGCCAGCATCAGCAGGCCGAGCCAGAAAATCGGTACCGAGTTGCCGAGCAGGGTGAGCGTTCTGATGGCTAAATCGAGCGGCGAACCGGCGTAGCGGGCGCACAGCACCCCGGCAATCACGCCGAGCACGGCGCCGATGATTAACGCCAAAGTCGCCAGCTCCAGCGTGGCGGGAAACGCGTGCAGCAGATCCTGCAGCACCGGCTGCCCGGTGGCGCTGGCAGTGCCTAAATCACCGTGGGCAAGGTTTTGCAGGTAGTGCCAGAACTGCACGGGCAGAGGGCGATCCAGCCCAAGCTGGTGGCGAACCTGATCGTAGGTTGACTGGCTGGCGTGATCGCCCACGATCTGCAGCACGCGATCGACCGGTGAAAACGCCGAGAGCGCAAACGTGACGAGCAGCAGCCCGAGGAGAGTGAGCAGCAGGGTCAGCAGCCCCTGGAGAACGCGGGTGGAAAGATGTGGCATGGGTAATCTCTTCATGCCGGCTGGCGGCTCCGCCTTACCCGGCCTACAAAAACTGAAAATATGCACGGACGACCCCCTCTCCCTCTGGGAGAGGGCGGGGTGAGGGGGAACAGGCGGCTCTGTTGCGCGATGTTGCCCTCACCCCAACCCTCTCCCACGGGAGAGGGAGAAGGAGAGGGAGAAGGGCTACTTCGTGACGCGATCGTACCAGACCATATCCGCGTTCAGCCCCTGCTGATACCCCTTCACGTTATCGCGCACCACGATCTGGGTTTTCCCCTGATCGACGAACACGTACGGCGAATTCTGCTGCAGCTGTTCCTGCATCTTTTTGTAGAGATCCAGACGCTTCGCCGGATCCGGCTCGGCTACCGCCGCCAGCGTGGCTTTGTTCAGCTCGGGAATTTTCCAGCCGTTAAGCCCGGCCACGGTGCTGGATTTGCCGTCGTTCCACGCAAAGGCGCTGGCGTTTGAGTGCGCGTCGAAGTAGTCCGGGATCCACAGACGGATCGCCGCCTGATGCTGCTTTGCGCGCACGCGGGCATAGACCTGGCTCCCGGCGGCAGGCAGCAGATCGACCTTCACGCCGCCCTGAGCAAAGCTCGCCTGTATCGACTGGGCGATGGTGATAAACGGCGGCTTGTTCTCAACGTCCAGCGTGAAGTGCGCGTCTTTAATGCCCGCTTTGGCGAGAATGGCTTTCGCTTTTGCCGGGTCAAATTTAAACGGGTTGTCTTCCAGCGCGCCCGGCAGGCCGACCGGCAGGAAGCTCTGATGAACAAAGTACTGGCCTTTCAGCAGATTTTTGGTGATGCCTTCATAATCGACCAGCCAGCGCGAGGCTTCCCAGAACGCCGGGTTGTTCAGCAGCGGGTTGGCGCTGTTGCCGGTGTTAAACACCAGGTAATTTTGCTCGGCGGACGGAATGCTCAGTACCTTCACGCCCGGCTTGCCGTCCAGGGCGCTTATCTGATCTGCACCGAGATCGCGCGCCACGTCCGCATCACCCTGCTGGATCAGCAGGCGGCGTGAGGCCGGATCGGGGACGTTTTTAATGATGATGCTTTTGAGCTTCGGCGCGCCGCCGGGCGCCGATTCGTTAGCTTCCAGCACGATAGCCTGATGCGGCTGATAGACGCGCATTTTGAACGCGCCGCTGCCCGCCGAGTGCATTTTCAGCCAGGCGTTACCGAAGTCGTTATCCTTCACGTTCGCCGCAACCTGCTTTTCATCGACGATGGAGGCAATCGGCGTTGAGAGAATATTCAGCGCCACCGACGGGCTAACGTCCGCCGTCCAGTGAAGCTGGAGGGTATGGTCGTCCACCTTTTTCAGCTGGCTGGCGATGTTGCTCGCGTCCCAGCCCAGCACGTTGAGGATAAAGGCCGGGGATTTGTTCAGCGTCACGGCGCGGGTGTACGAGAAAATCACGTCTTCCGGGCGCAGCGGGTTGCCGGAGGCGAATTTGGCATCGGGCTTAAGCTTAATCGTCAGGGTTTTTGCTGCCGCGTCCGCTTCCCAGCTTTCTGCCAGAATCGGGGTGATTTTTTCCGGGTTATCGCGGTCCGGCTGTACCAGACGCTGATACAGGCTCGGCACGGTCTGGATGCTGGAAAGCTCGTTGGCTTCGGCCGGGTCGAGGCTCACGATGTCATCCAGCCCCTGGGCAACAACCAGCGTGTTGGGCGGAGTAGCGGCGTGGACGGCACCTGAGAGCGCAGCCAGCACCAGTAACGGCAACAGTTTTTTCGTCATAGCGATCCCTGAGAAGAATATATTGTGATTGTTTTATGCTCCGCTACGTTAGGGCGACTCTGACATTCCGCAAAGTCGAAATTCAGCTTTGCTTATGCCTTTCGGGAATATCGCATGCGTTCGGGCTATTAAAATACGCTGCTTTTCGCCCGCTTTTTAACCTGCTATAACAAACTCCTTACCTTTCAGGGAGTCACCGCCGTGCCCGAAATCAATCAACATGGTCAAACCGTTAACGATATCGTTCCCGACTGGCGAGGCGCGCGCGTATTAACCCGCACGCCGCTATTCGGCCAGTATTGCCGCCTGGAGCCGCTGGACGCCGATCGCCACGCGGCCGATCTCTATGAGGCCTACGCGCTGGGCGACGACAGCGACTGGACGTGGCTTGCCAGCACGCAGCCAGCGAGCGTGGAAGCCACCGCGCACTGGATCGTGGGTAAGGTGATGGACGATGAGCTGGTGCCGTTTGCCGTCATTGATTTACGCACCGAACGCGCGGTGGGGCTGGTGAGCTATATGGCTAACGAGCGGCTGCTGGGGTCGGTGGAGATCGGGCACGTGACCTGGTCGCGCAGGATGAAAGGAACCCGGATGGGCACCGAAACGGTGTGGCTACTGCTGAAAAATGCGTTTGAGCACGGCTACCGGCGCGTCGAGTGGAAGTGCGATTCCATGAACGTTGCGTCACGCAATGCGGCGGAGCGGCTGGGGTTTATCTGGGAAGGACGCCTGCGCCAGAAGCTGGTGCGCAAAGGGCGCAACCGCGACAGCGATATGCTTTCTATTATTGACGTCGAGTGGCCGCAAAGAGACGCCGAGCTGCGCGCCTGGCTGGCGGCGGAGAATTTTGACGGAGAAGGGCGGCAGATTAAGCGGCTTGAGGCGTTTCGGTTATAAGTTTTTTATGTAGGGTACATCTGAAACGGGCGATCAATCTGCGGAAATGGCAATTTCAATCAAATTGGTTTTTCCGGACCGTAGCCCCTGCGTCACCGCCGTGGCGATATCCGCGGCCTGGGTCACCTGGCAGCAGCGGATACCCATCGCGGCGCCCAGTGACTGGAAATCAATTTGCGGGTTAATCAGATCCATCCCGATAAAACGCCCCAGTTTCGTCGAACTGTAGCCCGGCTGTCCTTTCATGAAGTTTTTCAGGATGTTGTACTCCAGGTTATTCATCACGATAAAGGTGACGGGCAGATTTTCGTGCGCCGCCGTCCAGAGCGCCTGCGGCGAGTACAGGGAGGCGCCGTCGCCAACCAGACACACAACCGGCTCGCGCCCCAGCCCCAGCGAGTGACCTACTGCTGCAGGCATTCCCCAGCCCAGACCGCCGCCGCGCATAAAGTAGTAGCGCGGGTGCTGCTGGTCGGAGATAAACCGGCGAACGTGTCTGGCCGTTGCAATCGCTTCGTCGACAATCGTTATGCCCGGTGGAACAGACTTTATCACCTCGTAGGCCGCGACCATCGGCGAAATCGCCGGGCGCAGCCGCTCGGCTGCCAGACGCTCTTCCTGCAGTTGCCACTCTTTTTCACGTTCAGCGCGTGCCGCTTTGAGCAGCCGCTGATGCGTCAATTTGCTTGCCACCCGGCGCTGCTCAAGCTTCGGCAACAGTTCCTTCAGGGAGAGTGTGATATCCCCCATCACCGAGAGGCGAGTGGCGTAGGTGCGTCCCAGCTCGTTCATATCCGCCGAGAGCTGATACACCGCGCAGGTTTCCGGAATCGCCTCGCCCTCGCTATACAAAATGGTAATCAGGCTTCTGCCGCCGATGATAAACACCGCATCGTAGGCGTTAACGACGCTGGCGATTTCCTTTGCGGTGGTGGGCATATTGCCTCGCCAGAGCGCGTGCTGCGTGGGGAAGGGTAAATTCAACGGCCAGGAGGAGCCGTAGACGTGGGCGCCTAGCGCTTCAGCAAGCTGGACGATCTCCTGCGTCGAGCCGCTGGAGTGAACTTCATCCCCCGCCACAATCATGATCCTGCCGGGTGTAACCTGGCTCAACTCTTCGGCCAGTTCGTCCAGCGAGCCCGCCACGGTGTGATAGTTCACTTTAGAGGCCGTTTGTATCCCGGCGTCGCTGAGCTCTTCCATCACGTTCATTGGCAGGGATAGCAGCACCGGACCCGCGGGAGGGTAGCTGGCGGCATGAAACGCCCGACGCACCAGCACCGGAAGCTGGTCGGCGCTGGTGACCTCCTGCGCCCATTTCACCACGGGCGATCCAATGGAGACAATGTCATCGTACAGGAGCGGGTCGCGTACGTAGTGACGGGTATCCTGTTGCCCGACGGTGACAACCAGTGGCGTTTTCATGATCCGCGAATTAATGAGATTCCCCATGCCGTGCCCAAGACCGCTGGCGGTATGCAAATTGATAAAACCGGTCTTGCCGGAGGCTTTCGCGTAGCCGTCGGCAATGGCGACCACGCTGCTCTCCTGGAGTGCCAGAATATAGTGAATATTTTCATGGCGAAGAAGGGCATCAATGAGCGGAAGTTCGGTGGTGCCGGGGTTGCCAAAAATATATTCCACACCTTCACTCTCCAGCACTTCAAGGAGAATATCGGCACCCGATCGCATATTTAAATCTGACAGGGACGTTAATGATTTAATCATAATGACACCTCGTTCAGCGTTATTTAACTCATGCTAAAATTCTTCCTGCGTAGGACGGACAATTATTTCATTTACATCAACGTCGCCAGGCTGTTCGATAGCAAATAATACGGCTCTGACAATCGACTCTGCCGGAATAGCCTGCTTATAAAATTCATGCAGGAACTGTTTGCTCGGGGCATCAGAGCTGCCAAACTGCAGCTCGCTTTCAACGGCGCCGGGGGAAATAAGGGTCGTCCGAACGGTTTTCCCCGCTTCCTGACGTAAGCCTTCACTCAGGGCGCGGACGGCGAATTTCGTGGCGCTGTACACCACGCCGCCGGGGGCAAGGACCTTGATACCCGCCACGGAGGCCACGTTAATAAAGTGTCCGCTCCCCTGACGCTGGAATACCGGAAATGCCGCTGCGATACCGTACAGCACGCCTTTGATATTGGTATCGATCATCCGGTCCCACTCGTCGGTTTTCAGCTCGCTGAGGGGGGCTATCGCCATAAAGCCCGCGTTGTTGATCAGCACGTCGACGCGCTGGTATGCGGCAACGGCAGCGTCAATCGCGCGCTGAACCTCCTCCTGTCGGGTCACGTCCGCCTTCACGGCAATCGCCTGGCCGCCCTGCTGAATAATGCGATCCACCAGGGCGTTAATTCTCTCCAGACGACGGGCAACCAGCACCAGAGAGAAAGGTTTATTTGCCAGATGAAGGGCGATGGCCTCACCAATACCGCTGCTGGCACCGGTGATAACAACAACTTTGTTTGCACTATTATTCATGATCTTATCTCACTGTTGTGTGATTCAAAATAAATAAAAATAAGGGAGCGGTTTAAGAATTATGAAAAATTCTTAAACGCTCGTTTTTGATATATTCTGTATCTGGAATGAAATAATTCTCGCTTAAAACTTAATGGAGTGCGGAAGAAAATGTCAATGACGTTTTAAATAATTAAATTAATTGCAAGCTTAATATTTAATTCTTATATGTAACAATCATATGAACAGAATAAAATTTGGTGACCCCCGCGGCCCTGCGAAAGGGGCCGGAGGATTAAATCTTGCCGCTGTACAGCACGGGGCCGGTGGGTTGACCGGTGGGTGATCCCCCTTTAGGTTCAAGGCTTATGGCTATCATCGCGTCAGGGGTAAGGGTGTTGTTCCTGAGGGCAACATGAGTCGGTATATCACTTAGCAGAAGCCCAAGGGATATCGGGGCCTTACCGGCAGGAATAAGCCAAAGCTGCAGGCTTTTTTGCGCCGCGACAGCGTTCGGTCTGAGAGGGGTGATGCTCAGATACTGGCGGCGGCTGTCCGCACTGACGATCCATTGCCCGTGCTGGTGGGCATCGTTGAGCACCATCAGCGGTGCGAGTTCCGGCGTGCGGGTGGAATACCAGGTCACTACGGTAACGGCGGCGAGGCCGGCCGCGACCATCCAGCCGAGATAGGGCCGGCTTTGGCGCAAAGGCTTTTTCGGTGGCAGATCGAGGGCGATCCTCTTCCACACCGTCTCGGGTGGGTGAACGGGCGTAAGGTGACTGTCGAGCGTGCTGAACATTTCCTGCCAGTACGCCACGCGCGCTGTCAGGCCGGGCTCAGCGGCAAGCCTTTTCTGGAACTGAAGCCGCGCCCCTCCGCGCAGAGTGCCGAGGGCATATTCCGCAGCCAGCATGTCATCGCGTTTTTCGCTGTCATTCATAGGCCCACGCACTCCCGAAGATGATCCATCGCGCGGCGGATCCAGCTTTTTACCGAGCCCACGGGCTGCTGGAGCCAGTCGGCAATGTCGCTGTGGGACATGCCCTGATAGTAGGCGAGCGTAATGCTCTGGCGCTGTTCCTGACTTAGATGATCCAGACAATGCCTGAGTCGTGCTGCCTGCGCGTCGTCGTACCAGTTGTTTTGCTCATCGTTTTCGCTAAGCAGACTCTCTTCGGAATACGACTCCTCGCGGGCGGCAGCGCGGGTTTGCCCGCTGCGCAGCCAGTCAATACAGCGGTTGCGAACAATATGCGTAAGCCAGGTCATCGGAGAGCTCAGGGCGGCGTTATAGGTGTCGGCTTTACTCCAGACGGTGACAAAACAGTCGTGAAGGATCTCTTCTGCCCAGGCGCGATGGCGTAGCATGCGCAGCGCGACGGCAAACAGATGCGGTGAAGTGAGTCGGTAAAGCTGTTCAAATGCGCGGCGATCGCCGTTTGCGACCGCCTGCATTAATTTCAACTGCTGTTCAGCCAGCGCGTTATCCATGTTTTTCCCGGAAGGCAACGTCACACTTCCGAAGTATAGACAACTACTTAGGCATCAGGACGGTATCAATCACATCGATCACGCCATTTTTCTGATGGACGTCATAGGTGCTGATATTCGCCACGTTGCCTTTACCATCCTTGAGCTGAATATTGTGCGGGCCGTTACTCATGATCCACAGCGGTTGACCGTTAACGGTTTTCAGCTCCGCGTGGCCGCCGCCCTGTTTAATTTTCTGCTCCAGCGCTTTCATATCGTAATTACCGGCGACCACGTGATAGGTCAGAATACTGGTGAGCAGCGCTTTATTTTCCGGCTTCACCAGATTGTCGACCGTACCCGCAGGCAATTTCGCAAACGCCGCATCGGTGGGCGCAAAAACGGTGAATGGCCCTTTGCTCTGCAGCGTATCCACCAGCCCGGCCGCTTTAACCGCCGCCACCAGCGTCGTGTGATCTTTAGAGTTCACGGCGTTTTCAACAATGTTTTTGCTCGGGAACATTTCCGCTCCGCCCACCATCACGGAGCCTGACGTCATGGCTGCTGATGCGCCTGCACAGAAGAGTAAAGCGCTGGATACGAATGCAACACTGAGTAGCTTTTTCATCATTTATCCTCGGATTAAGGAGCAAAGGCGTTGCTCACATACTCACATACGAGGGCAGGGGGGAAACTGGATGCAGGCAAATGAAAATAAATTTTTGGCGGGGTAGGTTAATCCCCTCTCCCCTATGGGGCTGAGGGGGCCCCACAAAGTAATGCCAGCACGGAACAGTCCCCTCGCCCCTCCGGGGAGAGGGTTAGGGTGAGGGGAACATACAGCTGTAGTGGTCATTCCGTTCACTTTATGTTCCTTGCTACTCTGTAACCCCGTAACCGGTGAACGTGCCAGGGTGGCTCAGTCGCCACCACCCTGGCGACCCGGGCTCCCGGCGGTAAATCGCCGCTTCGCGGATTGTTCGCCCCATCCCTGGGGCTCACCCCTTCGGGGCCAGCGCAAGCGCTGTCCAAAATTGCTCCCGGCAATTTTGTCATCGGCTTATTCCCTCCGGCTTATCGGGGACGGGCGGAGGTAACGTCCCTGTAAAGCCCGCCCTCTCGGCGCATCCATGCGCCTCGCCCCGGCCGGAAGGCAAACGCCTCAGCGATTTACAGCCGGACCAGGGCATCGCTGAAAGGCTTCAGTCGTTCTTAAACAACGTTATTGCTGCTTAAAAATTACTGGGGATCCCTCAGCCTATGGGGAGAGGGCCAGGGTAAGGGGAAATACCCTCAGCGTCGAACCGGTGCCCCGTTCGCCATATAATACGCCGCCGTGCTCTTCGCCAGCGGCTCGAGCCCGCGAATGGCGTCGGCAATCTTCTCGCCAATCATAATAGTGGTGGCGTTCAGGTTGCCGGTGATGATCTGCGGCATGATCGACGCATCCACCACGCGCAGCCCTTCCAGCCCGTGAACGCGGCCTTCGCCGTCGACCACCGCCATCTCGTCGTAACCCATCTTGCAGGTGCCGCACGGGTGGAAGGCGGTTTCGGCGTGGTTACGCACGAACTCGTCGAGCTGCTCGTCGGTCTGGCATTCGACGCCCGGGCTGATTTCGCGACCGCGATATTTGTCCAGCGCGGGCTGGTGCATGATCTCGCGGGTGATGCGGATAGCGTCGCGGAACTCCTGCCAGTCCTGCTCGTGAGACATATAGTTGAACAGGATCGCCGGATGCTGGTGCGGATCGCGCGACTTGATGCGCACGTGCCCGCGGCTTGGGGAGCGCATGGAGCCAACGTGGCACTGGAAGCCGTGCTCTTTTACCGCGTTCGAGCCATTGTAGTTAATCGCCACCGGCAGGAAGTGGTACTGAATGTTCGGCCATTCAAACTCTTCGCGGCTGCGGATAAACCCGCCCGCTTCGAAGTGGTTGCTCGCGCCCACGCCGGTGCCGCCAAACAGCCACTCGGCGCCAATCTTCGGCTGGTTCCACCACTGCAGGGCAGGGTAGAGGGAGACCGGCTCTTTGCATTCGTACTGGAGGTACATCTCCAGGTGATCCTGCAGGTTTTCGCCCACGCCGGGCAGGTCGTGCACCAGCGGGATATCGAACTGCTTCAGCAGCTCCGCGCTGCCCACGCCGGAGCGCTGGAGGATCTGCGGGGAGGCAATCGCGCCCGCGCACAGCAGCACCTCTTTATTCGCCGTCGCTCTGGACGGGATAGTGCTTTCGCCCTCCAGCCACTCGACGCCCACCGCGCGCTTGCCGTCAAAAATAATATGATCGGTCATGGCGTGGGTGCGGATGGTCAGGTTCGGGCGCTTTTTGGCCTGGTCCAGATAGCCGCGCGCGGTGCTGGCGCGTCGGCCCTGCGGCGTGACCGTGCGGTCCATCGGGCCGAAGCCTTCCTGCTGATAGCCGTTGAGATCGTCGGTGCGCGGGTAGCCCGCCTGTACGCCCGCCTCCACCATCGCCTCAAACAGCGGGTTCACGCCCGGCTTAGAGGTGGTGACGCTCACCGGACCGTCGCCGCCGTGGTAGTCGTTCGGCCCCACGTCGCGCGTCTCCGCCTTGCGGTAGTAGGGCAGGCAGTTGAGGTAGCTCCAGTGCTCAAGGCCAGATTCTTTCGCCCAGTTGTCGAGGTCCATCGCGTTACCGCGGATGTAGCACATGCCGTTGATCAGCGACGAGCCGCCCAGACCTTTGCCGCGTCCGCACTCCATGCGGCGGTTGTTCATGTACGGCTCTGGCTCGGTTTCATACGCCCAGTTGTAGCGCTTGCCCTGCAGCGGGAACGCCAGCGCGGCGGGCATTTGGGTGCGGAAGTCAAAGCGGTAGTCCGGCCCGCCTGCCTCAAGCAGCAGAACGGTGGTATTCGGATCTTCAGTCAGTCGCGTTGCCAGTACGTTGCCGGCAGAGCCGGCCCCGATAATGATGTAGTCAAATTGCAAATAAACCTCCCGGTTAAAATATGGACTGGAATTTACCCATCTCAACCTGGATGGACTTCACCTGGGTGTAGCTCTGCAGCGTCATCACGCCGTTCTCGCGGCCAATGCCGGAGTGTTTGTAGCCGCCGACCGGCATCTCTGCGGCGGATTCACCCCAGGTGTTGATCCAGCAGATGCCCGCTTCGAGCTGATGAATGGCGCCGTGCGCACGGTTCAGGTCGGCAGTGACGATGCCCGCCGCCAGGCCGTAGTCGGTGTCGTTGGCGCGGCGGATCGCTTCTTCTTCACTTTCATAGGTGAGGATGGACATCACCGGGCCGAAGATCTCTTCGCGCACGATGGTCATCTCGTCGGTGCAGTCGGTGAACACGGTCGGGGCGACCCACGCGCCGTTGTCAAAACCTTCGCCCTTCAGCGCGTCGCCGCCGCACAGCACGCGCGCACCTTCCTCTTTGCCTTTGGCGATGTAGCGCAGCACGCTGTCGCGGTGCGGGAAGCTGACCATCGGCCCAAAGTTGGTGCGTTCATCGAACAGATCGCCCGCGCGGATGCGGCCCACGCGCTCAACGATTTTCTGCTCAAACGCGGCCTTGAATTTCTCGGGTACAAACACGCGGGTGCCGTTGGTGCACACCTGGCCGGAGCTGAAGAAGTTCGCCATCATGGCGATGTCTGCCGCGAGATCCAGATCGGCGTCGTCGAAAATAATCAGCGGGGATTTACCGCCCAGCTCCATCGTTACCTCTTTCAGGGACGAGGCCGCCGAGTTGGCCATCACCTTCTTGCCGCTGGCGACGCCGCCGGTGAAGGAGACTTTGGCGATGCCCGGATGCTCGGTGAGGTACTGGCCGGTCTCCGCGCCCACGCCAGGCAGGACGTTAAACACGCCGTCCGGAACGCCCGCTTCGGTGTAGATCTCCGCAAGCTTCAGGGCGGTGAGCGGCGTCACTTCGCTCGGCTTGAAGATCATCGCGTTGCCCGCCGCCAGCGCCGGAGCGGATTTCCAGAGGGCGATCTGGATCGGGTAGTTCCACGCGCCGATACCCGCCACCACGCCCAGCGGCTCGCGGCGGGTGTAGACGAATGAGGTCTCACGCAGCGGGATCTGGCTGCCTTCCAGCGCCGGGATCAGCCCCGCGTAGTACTCCAGCACGTCCGCGCCGGTGACGATGTCGACGGTGGAGGTTTCGGAGTACGCTTTACCGGTGTCGAGGGTTTCCAGCTTCGCCAGCTCGTCGTTGCGCTCGCGCAGGATATCAACGGCGCGACGCAGAACGCGCGAGCGCTCCATGGCGGTCATCGCCGCCCAGATTTTTTGCCCGCGTTTTGCGCTTTCGACTGCGCGGTCGACGTCTTCTCTCCCGGCGGCCTGTACGCTCGCCAGAACTTCACCGTTGGCCGGGTTGATGGTCTCGAAGGTGCGACCGCTGGTGGCGGAGGTATAACCACCATTAATATAAAGCTGCTGTTCTGCCATTCGGGACATAAATTCTCCTCGGTTATTCGGTCGGTAAATGCTGGCTGATAAAGTGGCTGGTGAGCGACTGCGCCAGGGGCTTATCCAGCGGCTTGCCGCTCAGCGCGGCGCGCAGCCACAGCCCGTCGATCAGCGCTGCCAGGCCGTAGCCCGCCTCTTCGGCCTGTTCGCGCGGCAGCTCACGGCGGAACTCGTACACCAGGTTTGACAATAAACGACGGCTGCTCACCTGCTGCAGGCGGTAGAGCATTGGCTGGTGCATGCTGCTCGCCCAGAAGGCCAGCCAGGCCTTCATTGCCGCGCCGCTGGTCTGGGTTTCATCAAAATTGCCGCCGACAATGGCCTGCAGGCGTTGCTCCGCGCTGCCGTCCGGCAGGGCGCGTAAGCGGCTCAAAACCGCGTCGCGCAGCTGGGCGGTAATGTCGCGCATGGTCGCTTCCAGCAGACCGTTTTTGTCTTTGAAGTAGTGACTGATGATCCCCGTGGAAACGCCCGCCCGACGGGCGATCTGCGCGATCGTCGCGTCGTGCATTCCCACTTCATTTATTGCTTCCAGCGTGGCGTCGATAAGCTGCCTGCGCCGGATCGGCTGCATCCCCACTTTGGGCATTTTTGCCACTCCATTCATCAGCGTTGGTAATACATTAAAGCGGTTTTTGATTGGACGTTCAATATAAAATGTGTCTTAATTGTTGCGGATTTGGATTTCAATAGTTACAAAAACAGTGGGGATACTGGATGACAGACCTTTCACAAGACAGAGAAAAAGACAAAATCAACCCGGTCGTTTTTTATACGTCCGCCGGGCTGATTTTGTTGTTTTCCCTGACGACCATCTTCTTTCGTGATTTTTCTGCCGAGTGGATTGGGCGCACCCTGAACTGGGTGTCGAAGACCTTCGGCTGGTACTATCTGCTGGCCGCGACGCTCTATATCGTCTTCGTGGTCTGCATTGCCTGCTCGCGCTTTGGTTCCGTGAAGCTCGGGCCTGAGCAGTCCAAGCCCGAATTCAGCCTGCTGAGCTGGGCCGCGATGCTGTTTGCCGCGGGCATCGGCATTGACCTGATGTTCTTCTCCGTGGCGGAACCGGTCACGCAGTATATGCAGCCGCCGGAAGGGGCAGGGCAGACGATGGAGGCCGCGCGCCAGGCGATGGTCTGGACGCTGTTCCACTACGGCCTGACGGGCTGGTCGATGTACGCCCTGATGGGCATGGCGCTCGGATACTTTAGCTATCGTTATAATTTGCCTCTCACCATCCGCTCCGCGCTGTACCCGATCTTCGGTAAAAAGATTAACGGCCCGATTGGCCACAGCGTTGATATCGCGGCGGTGATCGGCACCATCTTCGGTATTGCGACAACGCTCGGGATTGGCGTGGTGCAGCTCAACTACGGGCTGAGTGTGCTGTTTGATATCCCGGATTCGATGGCGGCCAAAGCGGCGCTGATTGCGCTCTCCGTCATTATCGCCACCATCTCGGTGACGTCGGGCGTCGATAAAGGCATCCGCGTGCTCTCCGAGCTGAACGTGGCGCTGGCGCTGGGTCTGATCCTGTTCGTGCTGTTTATGGGCGATACCTCGTTCCTGCTCAATGCCCTAGTGCTCAACGTGGGCGACTACGTAAACCGCTTTATGGGCATGACGCTGAACAGCTTCGCCTTTGACCGTCCGGTGGAGTGGATGAACAACTGGACGCTGTTCTTCTGGGCGTGGTGGGTCGCGTGGTCGCCGTTTGTCGGCCTGTTCCTGGCGCGTATTTCGCGTGGCCGCACCATCCGCCAGTTTGTGATGGGCACGCTGATTATCCCGTTCACCTTTACCCTGCTGTGGCTGTCGATTTTCGGCAACAGCGCGCTGCATGAGATCATCCACGGCAATGCCACCTTCGCGCAGGAAGCGATGGCGCACCCGGAGCGCGGCTTCTACAGCCTGCTGGCGCAGTACCCGGCGTTTACCTTTAGCGCCTCCGTGGCGACCATCACCGGCCTGCTGTTTTACGTCACCTCGGCGGATTCCGGCGCGCTGGTGCTGGGCAACTTCACCTCGAAGCTCAAGGATATCAACAGCGACGCGCCGAACTGGCTGCGCATCTTCTGGTCCGTCGCCATCGGCCTGCTGACGCTCGGCATGCTGATGACCAACGGTATCTCGGCGCTGCAGAACACCACGGTGATCATGGGCCTGCCGTTCAGCTTCGTCATCTTCTTCGTGATGGCCGGGCTGTATAAATCGCTCAAGGTGGAAGACTATCGCCGCGTCAGCGCCAGCCGCGACACCGCGCCGCGTCCGATGGGCGCGCAGGACCGGCTGAGCTGGAAAAAACGTCTCTCGCGCCTGATGAATTACCCGGGCACGCGCTACACCAAACAGATGATGGAGACGGTCTGCTTCCCGGCGATGGAAGAGGTCGCGCAGGAGCTGAAGCTGCGCGGCGCGTACGTGGAGCTGAAAAACCTGCCGCCGGAGGAGGGCGAGACCCTGGGGCACCTGGATCTGCTGGTGCACATGGGCGACGAGCAGAACTTTGTTTATCAGATCTGGCCGCAGCAGTATTCAGTACCCGGGTTTACCTACCGGGCGCGCAGCGGGAAATCGACCTACTACCGGCTTGAGACCTTCCTGCTGGAAGGGAGCCAGGGGAATGATTTGATGGACTACAGCAAGGAGCAGGTAATTACGGACATTCTGGACCAGTATGAACGGCACCTGAACTTTATCCATCTGCACAGGGAAGCGCCGGGTAATAGCGTGATGTTCCCGGATGTCTAAACGGATTCTTAAATAACAATATATCTGTATATAAATACAGTTATTCAATGCGATATTACTCATGGAAGAGTCATATTGCAGCAAAAGCCTGATGCTGAAGCATTCAGGCTTTTGCTGCATCAGGGAAGGAATCATGCATGAGCCACGCGATAGAATTTATCGAAACATCACTTTTTACCCGGCAGTTCAAAAGTATTGCTACGGATGATGAATTAAGGGATCTCCAAAAGGAACTCATTGCCTGGCCTCATAAAGGCGATTTGATCCAGCATACAGGCGGGCTACGTAAAATAAGAATGGCTGTTGGCTCAAAGGGAAAAAGCGGCGGGGCCAGAGTCATCTACTTTCTGGCTACTGAAGAGGTGATTTTTTTCCTCATGGCCTATCCAAAAAGCATGAAGGACAGCCTGACCGATGTAGAGAAAGCCGAACTCAGAAAACTCACGTCTGTTCTCACCAATAGCGCTTCCAGTTCCGTCAATTAAAGGTGTACTATGTACTCCACCAGGCAAGAAGGGGCAGACAATGAGTATCTTTGATGAACTTAAGGCTTCGCTTGAAGAGGCTGCCGAGATCCAACGTGGTAAGAAAACTCCATCACGAGTCACTCGCTATGAGGTCGCGGACGTTCGGGCGATAAGAGAGCAGTTAAATGTCACTCAAAGCGAAATGGCGAAGGCTCTGGGTACAAGTGTTGATACGATTAAAAGCTGGGAGTCGAAACGGCGAAACCCAACGGGATTAGCGGCGAAAGTGCTAAATGTGATTAGAGATAATCCCGCGTTTTTCAGAGCGCTTGCGGGGCAGTGAGCTGATATCTATCTGTACAATTTATGCCGGGTGGCGGCGATGCCTTACCTGGCCTACAACACCGCTTTACCGAAGACCTGATAAGCGTAGCGCCATCAGGCTTTTAGCAGCGTAAACACGCTCGTATCATTATTCTGCCAGATGAGGATGAAGCGTTTACCCTCAGGATAGCCTCCAGCCGGGTTCGAAAGCGCCAGCGTGATTGTTTTTTCCGTTAACTCTGTGACTCTGGCCCACTCAAACCCCATGTAAGTATTTGCCTTTGGAAAGAGCGCCTTAAACAAACTCTCTTTTGCGCTAAATGCCAGCGTCAGCGCCAGCGCAAAAGGGTAGCCCGAGTGCGTCAGGTACATCGCTTCCTGCGCATCAACGATGCCGTCCTGGATTTCGCGGGCTTCGTGGTCTGGAAGAATGGCTTCGCAATCAATACCTACGAGCGCATCTTGATGACAGACGACAACCGCCATCGCCTGCGCGCCGCTGTGGGTAATGCTCCCCGAAACTCCTTCCGGCCAGAGCGGTTCGCCGCTGGGGCCGATGCCGGGGGTCGCGCGTTCATTTATCGCGCCGAGCGCATGCGCGGCGGCGATGCGGCCTGCAAGATGCTCGGCTTTGCGTTTGCGTCCGGCGTTTAAAAGCTCAGCGTAGTGGGGGAGCCAGAGAAGGTCGGCGTCGGTGAAGGTGGTGGGGTCGAAGGTGACGTTGTGGACGGTGTGGCCGGCAATAATGAACGTGGTGTGGGTTGTGTGCATGTTTTTCCCTTCAGAATTGTGCGGCCTGATGCCCTCACCCCGGCCCTCTCCCACGGGGAGAGGGGGGAGTTACTGCCTGAATCAGAAACGCGTATTCACGCTCATGTACCAGGTACGGCCCGGCTCATTATACGTATACGCTCCCGCACCGTACATATACGCACCGGTGGTGGAATTTCCGGTCGTCTGGGCATTACCCGCGCGCCACTGACGCTTGTCGAAGACGTTATCCACGCCGCCGGTCAGGCTGACGTTTTTGGTCATGTCCCAGGTCGCGCTCAGGCCAACGATGCTGTACGGACTGATTTCGTCTTTCTCAGACCCGGTCACCGGCTGACCTTTGTAGTTGTACTTCTTCGGCTGCTGCTTGCCGTACCAGGTAAAGGTCGACTGGAGCGACACGTCCTGATGGACCTGCCAGCTCAGGGTCGAGTTCAGCGTGTACTCCGGAATGATCGACAGACGGTCGCCGGTCTCCTTGTTCTTGCTCTGCAGCATCCAGGTGATGTTGTTGGTCCAGTTGATTGTGTCGCTGACCGGCACGTTCAGGGAGCCTTCCAGCCCTTCGACGACCGCTTTCGGAACGTTTTCCCACTGGTAGATATCCGTCTGCACTTTACCGGAAGAGGTGTGACCGATCGGCGCGTAGCCCGCTTCAATCTTGTCGCGATAGTCGTTGCGGAACCAGGTCACGCCAGCCAGCCAGCCGTCGCGTTTCCACTCCAGACCAATCTCTTTGTTGATGCTGGTTTCCGCTTTCAGGTCGTCGTTGCCCATCATGTAGCAGCCCACGCCGTCCGAGCTGGCGTAGCAGCCCTGGCCTTTGCTGTAGAGCAGGTAGTTCGGGTTGGTCTGGTACAGGCTCGGCGCTTTATAGGCGCGCGCGATCCCCATCTTCAGCGTGAAGTCATCGCCCAGACCTTGCGACAGGTTCAGGGACGGGCTCCAGTTGTTGCCGACGATGGTGTGGTGATCGAAGCGCAGGGCAGGGGTCAGCATAGTGCTGTCGGTCAGCTCCATGTTGTTTTCGGCGAACAGGGAGAAAATCTCCGCCGAAGTGTACGGGCTGCGGTCGTTGCTCATGCCCGGAATGGTGCCGCCCTGCAGGGTTTGCGTGAAGGAGGTGGAGTCCTTCATGCGCTGCTGGTTCCACTCGGTGCCCAGCGTCAGGTTCTGGTTGACGAGGAAATCAATCGGCAGGTTGATTTCGCTGTGCAGCATCACGTCGGCCAGGTCGGTGTCGGTGAATTTATTGCTGTTGAACAAGCCTTCCGTACCGCCCGCAAGCCCTTCGCCCAGGCGGGAGTTGCGGGTGTGTTCGTACTGCGCCCAGCTGCTGGTGGTGATGCCGTTATCCCAGCCGCCGTTCCAGGTCACCGCGAAGTTCTGGCGGTAGATACGGTTAGTCTCTTTGCCGTAGTTCTTCTTCACCAGCGCGCTGTCGTTGTTGGTGTTCTGCGTGTCGCCCGCGTAGAGGTTGTTCTGGCGGCTGTAGCCCGCTTCGAACTCCAGGGACTGCATAGGCGCGAAGTCCCAGCGCACCACGCCGTTGATGTCTTTGTTTTCCACGCCCTCGCGGCCAGCCGGCAGGGTGTTGGCGTAGGCACCGGTACGATCGGACTGGTGGCCCTGGTTGATGTCCCACGCGTCGGCCTGGGTTTTATCGAGGTTACCGAACATGCGGAAGCTGAAGTCGCCGCCCAGCGGGCCGCTCAGGCTGAAGTTGGTGCGCTTTGTGGAACCTTCATCTTTATGTTCAGGCGCGTTCAGGTAGGTGTTCCATGAGCCGTGCCACTGGTCGTCGAATTTTTTGGTGATGATGTTCACCACGCCGCCTGCCGCGCCGTTGCCGTAGCGCGCGGCGGCCGGACCGCGGATCACTTCAATACGTTCGATCATCTCTGGCGGCACCCAGCCGGTATCGCCACGGGTGTCGCGCTCGCCGCGCCAGCCCAGACGGATGGAGTTACGGCTGGTCACCGGCTTGCCGTCGATCAGGATCAGCGTGTTTTCCGGGCCCATGCCGCGAATGTCAATCTGACGGTTGTTGCCGCGCTGGCCGCTGGTGGAGTTCCCGGTCAGGTTAACGCCCGGCATGGTACGGATGATTTCCGCCACGTCCCGCGCGGGCGGGTTTTTGCGGATCTCGTCGGCGGTGATGGTTGACACGCCCGGCGCCTGTAAATTCTGTTCGGCGGCGGTGATCACCATCGTATCTTCATGCTGCGCAGAGGCGGACTTGTCGTCTGCCATAGCGGGCAGCGCGACACCATAAATCCCTAAATTGACCAGCAAGGCCAGAGAGTGAATCTTCTTATTCATTGTACGTCCCGCTTTTATGGTTATTTAATGAGCGCGCTTCCCACAGCGCGGGCATTACGCTATTGCAAATGCAAATAGTTATCAATAATATTATCAATAAAATTTGCTCTGAAACAAAAAAGACTGTGAAACATGGGGTTATAAGGGTGACGACGTTAACAACCGGAAGTGAAGCGTGGTGGCAGTCGAAAAACGGACCTGAATGGGAACGTCTGAAGGATAACTGTCGCGTCACCTTCTGGTGGCGGGATCCGGCAGGCACGCAGAAAACCTCATCGGTCAAACGCGTCTGGCTCTACGTTACCGGCGTGACCGATCACCATCAAAATGCCCGCCCGCAGTCCCTCGAACGCATTCCTGATACCGACGTCTGGCAGTGGCAGGGCGAATTCAGCCCCGAGTGGCGCGGGAGCTACTGTTTTATCCCTTCTGAAAATGAAAACGATTTTGCCGATACCGTGTTTGAAGGCGAACTGCCGGACCGCATGGCGCTGCGCGAAGGCTGGCGCAGGCTGCTGCCGCACGCGGTTTCCGACCCGCTGAATCGGCAGAGCTGGCGCGGCGGGCGCGGTCATGCCGTTTCTGCGCTGGAGATGCCGGACGCGCCCGTTCAGCCCGGCTGGGACCGTCCCGATACGCCGTATCAGCCGCCGGTCTGCATTGAGTGGAACAGCGAGCGTCTCAACAACCGTCGGCGCGTGTGGATTTTTACCACCGGGGACGACGGCCCCGAGCGCCCGCTGGCGGTACTGCTCGACGGGCAGTTCTGGGCCGAAAGCATGCCCGTCTGGCCTGCGCTGACGTCGCTCACCACCGGGCGCCAACTGCCCCCTGCGGTCTACGTATTAATCGATGCGATCGACATGGAACACCGCAACCGCGAATTGCCCTGTAACCCCGATTTCTGGCTGGCGGTACAGGAAGAACTTCTCCCTCTTGTAAAACATCTCGCCCCCTTCAGCGACCGCGCCGACCGTACCGTGGTGGCGGGCCAGAGCTTTGGCGGACTCTCTTCGCTTTATGCTGGCCTCAGCTGGCCGCAGCGGTTTGGCTGCGTGCTGAGCCAGTCCGGCTCGTACTGGTGGCCGCACCGCGGTGGGCAGCAGGAAGGGCGCCTCAACGAACAGCTCAGAGCCGGTGAGCTGACCGCGAGCGGGCTGCGTATCGTCCTCGAAGCCGGGCGCAACGAGCCGCTGATTTTCAATGCCAATCAGGCGATTTACGCCGAACTACACGCGCAGCAGCAGGTTACCTGGCGTCAGGTTGACGGCGGACACGATGCGCTTTGCTGGCGCGGTGGGCTGACGCAGGGGCTGATGACCCTCTGGCAGCCGCTCATTCAATAACGGAGTCTGTATGGAATTCAGCAATCCTTTCGATAATCCGCAGGGACAGTTTGCCATTTTGCAAAACGACCGTGGGCAGTACAGCCTGTGGCCGCAGCAGTGCGAACTGCCGGCGGGGTGGCGCGTGGTGTGCGAGGCGCAGTCTCAGGAGGCGTGCCAGCAATGGCTGGCCGGGCACTGGCGAACGCTTGAACCGTCCCATTTTGCGGAGGGGAGCGCATGAACCGTCTTCCTCTCGTCGCCGCCCAGCCGGGTATCTGGATGGCGGAACAGCTTTCTTCCCTGCCAAACGCCTGGAGCGTGGCGCACTACACCGAGCTGAAAGGCGATATCGACGCGCCGCTGCTGGCAAAAGCCATCGCTGAAGGCATGATGCAGGCCGATACCCTGCGGATGCGTTTTGCCGAGGAGAACGGCGAGGTGTGGCAGTGGGTGGATAACACCTACGTTCTGCCGGATCCGTCCATCGTTCGCGTTGACGACCACGCGGCCGCCGTGGCGCTGATGGAGGCCGATCTCCACCAGAACCTGCGCGTCGACAGCGGTCAGCCGCTGGCGTTTCACCAGCTGATTCAGGTGGGTGAAAGCCACTGGTACTGGTATCAGCGCTATCACCATCTGGTGGTGGATGGCTTCAGCTTCCCGGCCATTACCCGCCAGATCGCCGCGCTTTACGCCGCGTGGAAAAAGGATGAACCGACTCCTGACTCCCCGTTTACGCCATTTGCTGAAGTGGTGGAGGAGTATCAGCGCTATCGCGACAGCGAGGCGTATCAGCGCGACGGCGCCTTCTGGGCGGAGCAGCGCAGGCAGCTTCCTTCTCCGGTCTCGCTCTCTTCCGCGCCGCTGCCGGGACGCGCCGCTACTACCGATATTCTGCGCCTCAAAATCGCCGCCGACGGTCGCGCCTTTAGCCAGCTTGCACAGGCGGCAGGGCAGGCGCAGCGTACCGATCTGGCCCTTGCGCTGGTGGCGCTGTGGCTGGGCCGCCTGACCGGAAGGCTGGACTACGCCGCCGGGTTTATCTTTATGCGACGCATGGGCTCCGCCGCGCTGACCGCGACCGGGCCGGTGCTCAACGTCCTGCCGCTGGCGGTGAATATCAATCCGCAGGAGAGCCTGCCGGAGCTGGCGCTGCGCCTGGCCAACCAGCTGAAAAAAATGCGCCGCCACCAGCGCTACGACGCCGAGCAGATCGTGCGCGACAGCGGGCGTGCCGCAGGCGAAGAAGCCCTGTTTGGCCCGGTGCTGAACGTGAAGGTGTTTGATTATCAGCTGGATATCGACGGCGTGGAGGCCATCACCCACACGCTGGCCACCGGCCCGGTGAACGACCTTGAGCTGGCGCTGTTCCCGGACGAACAGGGCGGATTGAGCATTGAGATCCTCGCCAGTAAGCAGCGTTACGATGAGGCGACGCTTTCCCGTCACGTCGCGCGCCTGAACGCGATGCTGATGCAGTTTGCGGCCAACCCGGACCTGCGCTGCGGCGAAGTGGAAACCGTTTCAGAGCAGGAATACCAGAGGCTTGCGCGCATCAACGATACCGGACTGGCGCTGCCGGCCACCACGCTGGCGGATCTGGTGGCGGAGCAGGCGAGCAAAACGCCGGACGCCCCCGCGCTGGCGGACGCGCATATTGAGCTCAGCTACCGTCAGATGCGCGAGCAGGTGGTGGCGCTGGCAAACCTGCTGCGCGCGCGCGGCGTGAAGCCGGGCGACAGCGTGGCGGTGGCCCTGCCGCGCTCGGTGTTCCTGACGCTGGCGCTGCACGGCATCGTCGAGGCCGGTGCCGCGTGGCTGCCGCTGGATACCGGCTACCCGGACGACCGCCTGCGGATGATGCTCGAAGACGCTAAGCCGTCCCTGCTCATTACCACCGACGAGCAGCTTCCGCGCTTTAGCGATCTGCCGATTAGTGCATTTAGTTACAACACCCTTTTACCGGCTGCGGATGCAAAACCGCTGCGCCTGGCGAAGCCGGAGCAGACGGCGTACATCATCTTTACCTCCGGTTCGACGGGGCGTCCAAAAGGGGTGATGGTCGGCCATACCGCCATCGTTAACCGCCTGAAGTGGATGCAGGATCATTACCCGCTGGACGCGACGGACGTGGTGGCGCAGAAAACGCCGTGCAGCTTTGACGTGTCGGTGTGGGAGTTCTGGTGGCCCTTTATCGCAGGGGCGAAGCTGGTGATGGCCGAGCCGGACGCGCACCGCGATCCGCAGGCGATGCAGAGCTTCTTCGCGCAGTACGGCGTGACTACTACCCACTTCGTGCCGTCGATGCTGGCGGCGTTTGTCGCCTCGCTGACGCCGGAAAACGTCGACTGCTGCAGAACGCTTAAGCAGGTGTTCTGCAGCGGCGAAGCGCTGCCGACCGAGCTGTGCCGCGAGTGGGAGCAGCTCACCCGTGCGCCGCTGCACAACCTCTATGGCCCAACCGAAGCGGCGGTGGACGTCAGCTGGTATCCGGCGTTTGGCCCCGAGCTGGCGGCGGTGCAAGGCAACAGCGTGCCGATCGGCTTCCCGGTGTGGAACACGGGGCTGCGCATTCTGGATGCGATGATGCGCCCGGTGCCGTTCGGCGTGGCGGGGGACCTTTATCTCACCGGGATTCAGCTGGCGCAGGGGTATCTGGGCCGTCCTGACCTCACCGCCAGCCGCTTTATTGCCGACCCGTTTGCCCCCGGCGAGCGGATGTACCGCACCGGCGACGTTGCCCGCTGGCTGGACAACGGGGCGGTGGAATATCTCGGCCGCAGCGATGACCAGTTAAAAATCCGCGGACAGCGCATCGAGCTGGGCGAAATCGACCGGGCGATGCTGTCGCTGCCGGACGTGGCCCAGGCCGTGGCGCATGCCTGCGTGTTCAACCAGGCGGCAGCCACCGGCGGCGATGCCCGCCAGCTGGTGGGGTATGTGGTTTCCGAATCCGGCTTACCGCTGGATCGCGACGCGCTGCTTGAAGCACTAAAAGCACAGCTGCCGCCGCATATGGTCCCGGTGGTGCTGCTGCAAATCAGCGCGCTGCCGCTCAGCGCGAACGGCAAGCTTGACCGCAAGGCGCTGCCGCTGCCGGAGCTGACGAGTAAATCCTCCGGCCGTGCGCCGGAGACGGAAACCGAAATCGCCGTCGCGCAGGCGTTTTCTGCCCTGCTGGGCTGCGAGGTCAACGACATCGACGCCGACTTCTTTGCCCTCGGCGGACACTCGCTGCTGGCGATGCGCCTGGCGGCACAGCTCAGCCGCGCGTTTGGCCGCAGGGTCACGCCGGGGCAGATAATGGTCGCCTCGACGGTGAGCAAGCTCAGCGCGCTGCTGGACTCGCAGATGAGCGACGAGCAGGCGCAGCGTCTGGGGTATGAAACACTTCTTCCGCTGAGGGAAAGCGACGGTCCGACGCTGTTCTGTTTCCATCCGGCGTCCGGCTTTGCCTGGCAGTTTAGCGTCCTGGCACGCTACCTCAGCCCGCGCTGGTCCATCGTCGGCATTCAGTCGCCGCGTCCGGACGGTCCAATGCAGCAGCGTGCGGATCTGGATGGGGTGATTGAGCATCACCTGGCTACGCTGCGTAAGCAGCAGCCGCAGGGGCCGTATTACCTGTTCGGCTATTCCCTCGGCGGCACGCTGGCGCAGGGTATTGCCGCCCGTCTGCGCGAGCAGGGTGAAGCGGTGGCCTTCCTCGGCCTGCTGGACACCTGGCCGCCGGAAACCCAGAACTGGTCGGAGAAAGAGGCCAACGGCCTCGACCCCGAGGTGCTGGCGGAAATCGAGCGCGAGCGTCAGGCGTTTATCGCCGCCCAGCAGGGTCAGGGCTCCAGCGAGCTGTTTAACGCTATCGAGGGCAACTACGCCGACGCGGTGCGGCTGCTCACCACGGCGCGCAGCGCACGCTTTGACGGCAAAGCGACGCTGTTTGTCGCCGAGCGCACGCGAACGATGGATCCGCAGGTCGCCTGGGCGCCGTGGGTGGCGGAGCTTGAGGTGTACAGCCAGGACTGCGCCCACGTGGATATCATTTCACCGCAGGCGTTTGAGAAGATAGGGCCGGTGTTGAGGGAGATTTTGGGGTAGTGATTTCCCCTCACCCTAACCCTCTCCCCAACGGGGCGAGGGGATGCTTTGCTCCCTCTCCCTGTGGGAGAGGGCCGGGGTGAGGGCATCAGACCGCACGCTTGCCCAGCGGCACCACCAGCGGCGTACCCGCCACCGGATCGTCAATAATCATGCAGCGCATGCCGTAGATCCGCTCGATCAGATCCGGCGTCACAATCTCTTTCGGCGCGCCCTGCGCCACAATCTCACCGTCGCGAAGCGCAATCAGATGCGTGGCGTAGCGACACGCCTGGTTTAAGTCGTGCAGCACCGCCGCCAGGGTATACCCCTGCGTGCGGTTCAGCTCGCTCAGCAGCTCCAGCAGGTCAATCTGATGGCTGATGTCGAGCCAGGTCGTCGGCTCGTCCAGCAGCATGATCGACGTTTCCTGTGCCAGCACCATCGCGATCCACGCCCGCTGACGCTGCCCGCCGGAGAGGGTGTCCACGCTCTGCTGAGCAAGATCGGTGATGCCCGTCGCCTGCATCGCGCGGTTCACCGCCTCGTCATCCTCTTTGCGCCAGCGGGTAAACAGCGGCTGATGCGGATAGCGTCCGCGCGAGACCAGCTCCTGCACCGTGATGTCGCCCGGCGTGGTGGCGTTTTGCGCCAGTAGACCGATGCGCCGTGCTACCTCTTTGCTGGCGAAGCGCTGGATCTGCTCCCCGTCGAGGAACACCCTGCCCTCAGCCGGCGTCATCAGGCGGCTCAGGGTGCGCAGCAGGGTCGATTTGCCGCAGCCGTTCGGGCCGATAATTGCCGTAAAGTGGCCGTCCGGAATGGCGACGGATAAGTCACGGGCAATGATTTTTTTGCCGTAGCCGAGGGTTAAGTTTTCGCCGCGCAAGCGGGTGGTTGAATCAGTCATTTCCTGCGTGACTCCTGAACGAGCAAGACGATGAGGTAAATCCCGCCGAGGCTGACGGTCACCACGCCCACCGGCAGTTGATAAGGCATAAACAGCCGCTGGGCGCAGAGATCGGCGGCCAATAGCAGCAGCGCGCCGCACAGCGCCGCCTGGGTTAATCCCCAGCGCGCCGTGCCGCTAAGTCGCCGGGCGATGTGCGGTGCCACGAGGGCGATAAACGAGATTGGCCCGGCAATCGCGGTGGAGGCGGCGGTCAGCAGTACGGCGACCAGCATCAGCATCAGGCGCGAGCGCTCGACGCCCACGCCCAGCGCGCAGGCGCTGTCGTCGCCCATCTCCAGCAGACGCATGCGCCGCACCAGCAGCAGCGCGCCGATAAACATCAGCAAAATCAGCGGCGCGGCGGGCCAGGTTTTGCCCCATGTCAGGCCGTTGAGCGATCCGGCGTACCACAGCCCGGCGGAGAGCGCGGTTTCCAGCGAGGCCTGCAGTAAAAGCCAAGTGTTAAAGGCCATCAGCATGGCGCGGATGCCGATCCCGATGATGATCAGGCGAAAGGTGTCGATACCGTTGCGCCAGGCCAGCGCCCAGATCAGTAATGACGTCAGAATGCCGCCCGCCATCGCCGTAAAGGTAATGGCCGTCAGGTGCTGACCAAACAGCACCATCGCCACCAGCACGCCGCTCCAGGCCCCGGTGTTGAGGCCCATCACGTCCGGGCTGCCGAGCGGGTTGCGCATCAGCGACTGGAAAATCGCACCGCTCACGCCGAGCGCCGCGCCAACCAGAATCGCCATCGCCACGCGCGGGAGACGCCACTCCGTCACCACCATGGTGATGTTGCGCGGCGCGCTGCCGAGCAGGGCGTTAAGCAACTGCGCAAAATCGAGCGTCACCGCGCCGCTGCGCAGGCTCCAGACCGCCAGCAGCAGAATGGCAATACAAAGCAGGCATACGCTGGTGAGTAAACGACGGGACGGGGCCATCATGCGTCACCTCCGCGTTTACGGCGTACCAGGAAGATCAGCACCGGCGCGCCGATAAAGGCGCTGACCACCGAGACGCGCAGCTCGCCGGGCACCAGCAGGCGACCCAGCACGTCGGCAAACAGCAGCAGGGCAGGGGTTGCCAGCAGCGTGACCGGCAGCGACCAGCGGTGATCCGCTCCCACCAGCCAGCGCGCCATGTGCGGCATCATCAGACCGATAAAGGCGATCGGACCGACCACGGCGGTCGCGCTGCCGCACAGCACGGTGATGGCGAACAGACCAATCAGCTGCGTGCGCGCCACCCGGTTGCCGAGGGCGGTCGCGGTGTCGCTGCCGAGGCTCAGGCTGTTGAGCGACCGGCTTAAAAACAGCGCCACGGCGGCGGCGATAATGACCGGGATCGCCACAACTTTTAAGGTTTCGAGGGTGCGGATATCCAGCGAGCCGGCCTGCCAGAAGCGCAGCTGGTCGTAGACGTCCGGGTTGAGCAGGGCGATGCCGTTGGACAAGCCCTCCAGCACCGCCGCGAGCGCCACGCCCGCAAGCGTCAGGCGTACCGGGCTCAGCTGCCCGCCGCCCTGGCTGCCGGTAAAGGCGACCACCAGCGAGGCGGCCAGCGCGCCGCAGAAGGCCATCACCAGCTGCTCGGAAGGAGATGTCAACCCGAACAGCGCCGCGCCGAGCACGATGGCAAAGCTGGCGCCGGAGTTAACGCCGAGGATGCCGGGGTCCGCCAGCGGGTTACGGGTGAGGGTTTGCATCAGGGCGCCGGCAAGGCCGAGCGCGCCACCGGCCAGCAGTCCGGCAAGCATGCGGGGCAGTCGGGCGTCGAGCACGATGACGCAGTCGGCGCTCTGGCAGGTGCCGGAGAGCGCATCAACGATAACGGACGCGGGCAGCGGCTTCGCGCCGACCAGCAGGCTGAGTGCAGCCGCAAGGATCAACAGCAGCAATAAAACGGGCACGGCAACGGCGCGCACCGAAGAAGAGGAAAACGACATAGCAACATCCATGATTTGATAATGATAGTGATTATCGTTATCTATCTTATTTGGCTATGTTAGCATGTGCGCCCATGGAATGGGTAGAAATAGACTCAAGGCTTTGTCATGAATCAAAAATCCTGGCTGCTCAACCTCAGCCTGCTGAAAACGCACCCGGCGTATCGCGCCGTTTTTATCGCTCGCTTTATCTCCATTTTGTCCCTCGGGCTGCTTGGCGTCGCCGTGCCGGTCCAGATCCAGACCATGACGCACTCCAGCTGGCTGGTGGGGTTATCCGTCACCTTAACCGGCGGGGCGATGTTCATCGGCCTGATGGTCGGCGGCGTGCTGGCGGACCGCTACGAGCGTAAAAAGCTGATCCTGCTGGCGCGCGGCACCTGCGGCGTGGGCTTTATCGGGCTGTGTCTGAACGCGATGCTGCCGGAGCCGTCGCTGATCGCCATTTACGCGCTGGGGCTGTGGGACGGCTTTTTTGCCTCGCTGGGCGTGACGGCGCTGCTGGCGGCGACGCCCGCGCTGGTCGGGCGTGAGAATCTGATGCAGGCGGGGGCGATTACCATGCTCACCGTGCGTCTGGGCTCGGTGATTTCGCCGATGGTGGGCGGCCTGCTGCTGGCGACCGGCAACGTGGCGTGGAACTACGGGCTGGCGGCGGCGGGAACCTTCATCACCACGCTGACGCTGCTGCGCCTGCCGCTGCTGCCGCCTCCGCCGCAGCCGCGCGAGCATCCGCTGAAATCGCTGATGGCCGCGATTCGTTTCCTGTTCAGCAACCCGCTGATTGGCGGGATTGCGCTGCTCGGCGGCCTGCTGACCATGGCGAGCGCCGTGCGCGTGCTCTACCCGGCGCTGGCGGGAGAGTGGCAGATGAGCGCCTCGGAGATTGGCATTCTCTACGCTGCCATTCCGCTCGGCGCGGCGTGCGGGGCGCTGACCAGCGGCAACCTGGCGCAGAACGCGCGTCCGGGGCTGATTATGCTGCTTGCCACGCTGGCCTCGTTTATCGCCATCGGCTTCTTCAGCCTGATGCCGGTGTGGGCGCTGGGCGCGTTGTGCCTCGTGATTTTCGGCTGGCTGAGCGCCATCAGTTCGCTGCTGCAGTACACCCTGATCCAGACCCAAACGCCGGAAGGGATGCTCGGGCGCATTAACGGCCTGTGGACGGCGCAGAACGTCACGGGGGATGCGATTGGTGCGGCGATCCTCGGCGGGCTGGGGGCGATGATGACTCCGGTGGCCTCAGCGAGCTGCGGCGGGTTTGTACTGGCAATTATTGGCGTGGTTTTATTCATGTCGTTGGCAGAATTGCGCCGATTCAGGCAGGAGAGTGTGTTGAACGACGGTGCGGCCTGATGCCCTCATCCCGGCCCTCTCCCGCAGGGAGAGGGAGGAAAATGCCTACTTAAACAACGTATTCAATCTGTCTAACACCAACATCGCACTGTAATAATCCAGGCGGAACGTCTCCGTTCCCAATGCCCAGACCCGTTTGTTTTTCACCGACGGCAAATGCGCCAGTAGCGGGTTGGCGTAAATCGCATCCACGTCTTTCCGATCGCCGGCAAACACAAACAGCCCTTCGCCGTTCAGCCCCGTCGCCAGATTTTCACCGCCCAGCTGGATGATGTCGTGGCGTTTGCCCTGGCTTTTTGAGGTGTGCAGCCCGGCGGGTAGATCCGCCAGCGTAAAGCCCAGCTGGTGCAGCAGCTTGCCCTGAGCGGATTCCGCAGTCCACAGGTTGGCGCTGTGCGCAGCGGCGGTGTAGACGATGGCGTTCACCGGCTGCGGCGGCAGCTTCATCTGCTGTTTTACCTGCGCGAGCTGTTTATCAAACGCGGCAATGCGCTCTGCGGCCTGTTTTTCCTGCCCGGTGAGGGTGCCCAGCTGCGTCAGCAGTTCCTGCCAGCTCTTGTCGTCGTAGTTGATGATAAGCGTTGGGGCGATGGCGGAGAGCTGATCGTACAGCGCCAGCGCGGAATCCCCGCCGGTGGCGCTGATCAAAATCAGATCCGGCATTTGCGCGGCGACCGCTTCGGCGCTCGGCTCGCCAATGTACAGCCGCGCAACCTTGCGCTGTTTCGCAATATCACCCCACTGACGCAAAAAGCCCTGCGCATCCGCCACGCGGTTGTTCGGCGTGGTCGCGCCGCTGGCAACGACCGGCGCGTCAATCGCCAGCAGGGAGCCGGTTAAGGTCACGCTGGTGGAGACAATGCGCGTCGGTTTGCTCTCAAGCGTGTGAACGCCTCGGCTGTCGGTCACCTGACGCGGCCAGTCGGCGGCAACGGCTGAGGCAAGTCCTAAAACTAAAAGTCCAGATAAAAGCAGGGTATTACGGAATAGGGCAGGGAATTTCACAGCGCGACATCCTGTTTTTGTTGAAGATAATGCTTCTCATTTTCATGGTTGATGCGAAGGGATGCAAGCTTTTGTCGCATAAGTTATTTGTCCGACGGTTGACAGCGCAGCGATGTGGGATTAGGTTAGCCGACGAAAATATAAATGATAATCATTATTGCTTCTTTTATCATTTTGAGGAGGATGATATGGACACGTCCCTGGCTGAGGAAGTTCAGCACACCGCGACCACGCTGCAATCAGACAGCTTTTTCTTTATGTCGCCTTACCGCAGTTTTACTACCTCAGGCTGTTTTGCCCGCTTCTCTGAACCCGCCGTCGGCGGTGACGATCCGGCCGGGCAATTCCAGCAAAAATTAGCCCAGGCCTTCCGGAATGCGAAAGCTAACGGTATCGCTCATCCGGTGATGGCAGGGGCTATTCCGTTCGATACCCGCAAGCCATCTTCTCTGTTTATTCCGCAGCGCTGGCAGACCTTTTCCCGTCCGGCACGTCAGCAGTCCGCACGCTATTTTTCCGGCTCGCAGGCGCTGAAGGTGGAACAACGCACCGAGATCCCGCCGCAGCCCGTGTTTGAAGAGATGGTCGCTCGCGCCGCGTCGCTCACCGCCACGCCGCAGGTGAACAAGGTGGTGCTGTCGCGCCTGATTGATATCGCGACCGACAAACACATGGACAGCGGCGCGCTGATGGAGAGGCTGATCGCCCAGAACCCGGCGAGCTTTAACTTCCACGTGCCGCTGGAAGACGGCGGCGTGCTGCTCGGCGCCAGCCCCGAACTGCTGCTGCGTAAAGAGGGCGCGCACTTTAGCTCGCTGCCGCTGGCAGGCTCCGCGCGCCGTCAGCCGGACGACGTGCTGGATCGCGAAGCGGGCAATAAGCTGCTGGCCTCCGAAAAAGACCGTCACGAGCACGACCTGGTGACTCAGGCGATGAAGGCCATTCTGGCACCGCGCAGCCACCACCTGAGCATGCCGTCTTCCCCGCAGCTCATCACCACGCCGACGCTGTGGCATCTGGCGACGCCGGTTGAAGGTGACGCGCGTGAAAACGAAAACGCCCTGACTCTGGCCTGCCTGCTGCACCCGACCCCGGCGCTGAGCGGCTTCCCGCATGAGGCGGCAAAAGAGCTGATCGCCGAGCTGGAGCCGTTCGACCGCGAGCTGTTCGGCGGCATCGTCGGCTGGTGCGACAGCGAAGGCAACGGCGAGTGGGTGGTGACCATCCGCTGCGCGCGTCTTCGCGAAAATAGCGTTCGCCTGTTTGCCGGCGCGGGCATTGTGCCTGCCTCTTCGCCGGTGGGCGAATGGCGCGAAACGGGCGTGAAGCTCTCCACCATGCTCAACGTGTTTGGCTTGCACTAAGGATCGCTCATGACCATTCCTTTTACCCGCTGGCCTGAGGAATTCGCCCGCCGCTACCGCGAAAAAGGCTACTGGCAGGATCTGCCGCTGACCCACATCCTGACGGATCGCGCTGAAAGCGATGCCGTGGCGATTGTCGACGGCGAGCGGCACATCACCTACCGCGCGTTTAATCAGGCGGTGAACAATCTGGCGTCCGCTCTTCAGGCGCGCGGGCTGCAGCGCGGCGAGACCGCGCTGGTGCAGCTCGGTAACGTGGCCGAGTTCTACGTCACTTTCTTTGCGCTGCTGCAAATTGGCGTCGCGCCGGTTAACGCGCTCTTTAGCCATCAGCGCAGCGAGCTGAACGCCTACGCGGAGCAGATCAAACCCGCCGTGCTGATTGCCGATCGCGACCACGCGCTGTTTGCGGGCGATGATTTCCTCAACGCCTTTGTGGATGCGCATCGCTCGGTACGCCTTGTACTGCTGCGCGGCGATAAGGGCGAACACGCCCTGGAAGCGGCGATTGCGCGTCCGGCGGACAACTTCATCCCGAACCCGACGCCCGCTGACGAAGTGGCGTTTTTCCAGCTTTCCGGCGGCAGCACCGGCACGCCGAAGCTGATCCCGCGCACGCATAACGACTACGACTACAGCATCCGCCGCAGCAACGAGATCTGCGGAATCAATACACACACCCGTTATCTGAACGCGCTGCCCGCGGCGCATAACTACGCCATGAGCTCGCCGGGATCGTTAGGCGTCTTCACCGCCGGCGGCTGCGTGGTGCTGGCGAACGATCCGAGCGCCACGCTCTGCTTCCCGCTGATTGAACGGCATCAGATTAACGTCACCTCGCTGGTTCCTCCGGCGGTAAGCCTCTGGCTGCAGGCGATTGCCGACGGCGCGGGCAACGCGCAGCTCAAATCCCTCAGGCTGCTGCAGGTGGGGGGCGCACGCCTCTCCGCCACGCTCGCGGCGCGCATTCCGGCGGAAATCGGCTGCCAGCTTCAGCAGGTGTTCGGCATGGCGGAAGGGCTGGTGAACTACACCGCGCTCGACGACTTGCCGGAGCGCATCATCAACACCCAGGGTCGCCCGATGTGCCCGGACGACGAAGTGTGGGTGGCGGACGAACATGGCAACCCGCTGCCGCGCGGTGAGGTCGGGCGTCTGATGACGCGCGGGCCGTACACCTTCCGCGGCTATTTCAACAGCCCGGAACACAACGCCAGCGCCTTTGACGCCGACGGCTTTTACTGCTCTGGCGATCTGATCGCCATCGACGAGCAGGGCTACATCACCGTGCAGGGGCGCGAGAAGGATCAGATCAACCGCGGCGGCGAGAAGATCGCCGCCGAAGAGATTGAAAACCTGCTGCTGCGCCACGAGGCGGTGATCCACGCCGCGCTGGTGAGCATGGAGGACAGCCTGCTGGGCGAAAAAAGCTGCGCGTATCTGGTGGTGAAACAGCCCCTGCGCGCGGTTGAAGTGCGCCGCTTCCTGCGCGAGCAGGGCGTTGCCGAATTCAAGCTGCCGGACCGCGTGGAGAGCGTGGATGCGCTCCCGCTGACGCCGGTCGGCAAAGTCGATAAGAAACAGTTGCGCCTGTGGCTTGCTGAACGCGCCCGGGGCTGAGGAACAGAGTATGGCCATTCCAAAATTAACCGCTTACGCGCTGCCGACTGCCGCAGAGCTGCCGACCAGTAAAGTAAACTGGGCGTTTGAGCCTGAACGTGCCGCGCTGTTGATCCACGATATGCAGGAGTATTTCCTGAACTTCTGGGGCGAAAACAGCGCAATGATGCAGCAGGTGGTGGCGAATATCGCCAGACTGCGCGCTTACTGCAAAGCGCACAATATTCCCGTGTACTACACCGCTCAGCCGAAAGAGCAGAGCGACGAAGACCGCGCCCTGCTGAACGACATGTGGGGGCCGGGCCTGACCCGCTCGCCGGAGCAGCAGCGCATTGTCCGCGAACTGACCCCGGACGAAGCGGACACGGTGCTGGTGAAGTGGCGCTACAGCGCGTTTCACCGCTCGCCGCTGGAGCAGATGCTGAAAGAAACCGGACGCAACCAGCTGCTGATTACCGGCGTTTACGCCCACATCGGCTGTATGACCACCGCCACCGATGCCTTTATGCGCGACATCAAACCGTTCTTTATCGCCGACGCGCTGGCGGATTTCACCCGTGACGAGCACCTGATGTCGCTGAACTATGTGGCCGGACGCTCGGGCCGCGTGGTGATGACCGACGAGCTGCTGCCGTCCGTTCCGGCGACCAAAGCCGCGCTGCGTGAGCTGATCCTGCCGCTGCTGGACGAGTCCGACGAGCCGATGGATGACGAAAACCTGATCGACTACGGCCTGGACTCGGTGCGCATGATGGCGCTGGCCGCCCGCTGGCGCAAAGTGCACGGCGATATTGACTTCGTGATGCTGGCCAAAAATCCAACCATCGACGCCTGGTGGGCGCTGCTGTCCCGCGAGGTGAAGTGATGGGGCTGGATTTCACCGGTAAAACCGTCTGGGTGACGGGCGCGGGTAAGGGGATTGGCTACGCGACGGCGCTGGCGTTTGTGGAGGCGGGCGCACGGGTGACCGGCTTCGATCTGGCTTTTCCGCTGGGGGATTATCCGTTCGCCACTGAAACCCTGGACGTGGCGGATGCCGCGCAGGTGCATGAAGTGTGCGGGCGGGCGCTGGCGTCGCTTGAACGGCTGGACGTGCTGGTCAACGCGGCGGGCATTCTGCGCATGGGGGCGACGGACCAGCTTTCGCAGGAGGACTGGCAGCAGACCTTCGCGGTCAACGTCGGCGGCGCGTTCAACCTGTTCCAGCAGACGATGGGCCAGTTCCGCCGTCAGCAGGGCGGGGCGATAGTCACCGTGGCGTCCGACGCGGCGCACGCGCCGCGCATCGACATGAGCGCCTACGGCGCGTCGAAGGCGGCGCTGAAAAGCCTGGCCCTGACCGTCGGGCTGGAGCTGGCGGGCAGCGGCGTGCGCTGTAACCTGGTGTCGCCGGGCTCAACGGACACCGATATGCAGCGCACCCTGTGGAAAAGCGACGACGCGGAGCAGCAGCGTATTCGCGGCTTTGGCGAGCAGTTCAAGCTCGGCATTCCGCTGGGCAAAATCGCTCGTCCGCAGGAGATAGCCAGCACGGTGCTGTTCCTTGCTTCCGATGCCGCCAGCCATATCACCCTGCAGGATATCGTGGTGGACGGCGGCTCCACGCTGGGGGCGTAAGATGATCTGGAAACGTCATTTACCGCTCGAGGAGCTGAACGCGACCAGCCTGAATACGCTGGTGGCGCATCTCGGTATCGTCTATACCCGCCTCGGCGACGACACGCTGGAAGCGGAGATGCCGGTGGATGCGCGTACCCATCAGCCGTTTGGCCTGCTGCACGGCGGCGCGTCGGCGGCGCTGGCGGAAACCCTGGGGTCGATGGCCGGCTTTCTGATGACCCGCGACGGTCAGAGCGTGGTGGGGACGGAGCTTAACGCCACGCACCATCGTGCGGTCTCTCACGGCAAAGTGCGCGGCGTTTGCCAGCCGCTGCATCTGGGGCGGTCGAGCCAGAGCTGGGAGATTGTGGTATTCGACGAGCAGGGGCGGCGGTGCTGTACCTGTCGGTTGAGTACGATGGTGTTGGGCTAAGCCAGGCAGATCAAAGTGATCGGCTTAACACTGTGGTGTAAATCTCTGGTTTGACCACGCATTATTGCGTTTCAAAGTTGTTAAATTTTTCCGGTTGTTCTAGAAACAAAATGTAACATCTCACTGTTTCACAACAACGGACAACAACTATGAACAACTCAGGGAAATACCTTATATGGGCAGGGCTCTCCGTTGTGGGAGCCTTTGCCCTGGGCTATATCGCCCTCAACCGGGGGGAACAGATCAATGCGCTCTGGATCGTCGTCGCCTCCGTCTGCATTTATCTGATCGCGTACCGTTTTTATGGCCGCTATATTGCGAAGAACGTTCTGGGCGTTGATGCGACGCGCATGACGCCTGCCGTCCGCCATAACGACGGGCTGGACTACGTGCCGACCGACAAAAAAGTGCTGTTCGGTCACCATTTTGCGGCGATTGCCGGGGCGGGTCCGCTGGTGGGGCCGGTGCTGGCGGCGCAGATGGGCTACCTGCCGGGGATGATCTGGATCCTCGCGGGCGTGGTGCTGGCGGGCGCGGTGCAGGACTTTATGGTGCTGTTCGTCTCGACCCGCCGCGACGGGCGTTCGCTGGGTGAGCTGGTGAAAGAGGAGATGGGGGCAACCGCCGGGGTGATTGCGCTGGTGGCGACCTTTATGATCATGGTGATCATCCTCGCGGTGCTGGCGATGATCGTGGTGAAAGCGCTGACCCACAGCCCGTGGGGGACCTATACCGTTGCCTTCACCATTCCGCTGGCGCTGTTTATGGGGATTTATATTCGCTACCTGCGCCCGGGCCGCATTGGTGAGGTGTCGGTAATTGGCCTGGTATTCCTGGTGTTCGCCATTATCTCCGGCGGCTGGGTGGCGGAAAGCCCTACCTGGGCGCCGTTCTTCGACTTTACCGGCGTCCAGCTGACCTGGATGCTGGTGGGCTACGGCTTTGTGGCGGCGGTGCTGCCGGTATGGCTGCTGCTGGCTCCGCGTGACTATCTCTCTACGTTCCTGAAAATCGGCACCATCGTCGGGCTGGCGATTGGCATTCTGATTATGCGTCCGACCTTGACCATGCCTGCGTTAACCAAATTCATCGACGGTACCGGCCCGGTCTGGACCGGTAACCTGTTCCCGTTCCTGTTTATCACCATCGCCTGCGGCGCGGTGTCGGGCTTCCACGCGCTGATCGCATCCGGAACCACGCCGAAGATGCTGGCGAATGAAAATCAGGCCTGCCTGATCGGCTACGGCGGCATGCTGATGGAATCCTTTGTCGCCATCATGGCGCTGGTCTCGGCCTGTATCATCGACCCGGGCGTGTACTTCGCGATGAACAGCCCGATGGCGGTACTGGCACCGGCTGGCACCGTTGACGTGGTGGCGTCCGCCGCGCAGGTGGTGAGCGGCTGGGGCTTTGCGATTACCCCTGATACGTTGACGAGCATCGCCAGTGAAGTGGGCGAGCAGTCGATTATCTCCCGTGCGGGCGGAGCGCCGACGCTGGCGGTCGGCATGGCGTATATTCTTCACGGCGCGCTGGGCGGGCTGATGGACGTGTCGTTCTGGTATCACTTCGCCATCCTGTTCGAGGCGCTGTTTATCCTGACGGCGGTGGATGCGGGAACTCGTGCGGCGCGCTTTATGCTGCAGGACCTGCTGGGGGTGATCTCCCCGAACCTGAAGCGTACCGATTCGCTCCCGGCTAACCTGCTGGCGACGGCGCTGTGCGTGCTGGCGTGGGGCTACTTCCTGCACCAGGGCGTGGTCGATCCGCTCGGCGGGATTAACACCCTGTGGCCGCTGTTTGGTATCGCCAACCAGATGCTGGCAGGCATGGCGCTGATGCTCTGCGCGGTGGTGCTGTTCAAGATGAAGCGCCAGCGTTACGCCTGGGTGGCACTGGTGCCAACCGCGTGGCTGCTGATCTGTACCCTGACGGCGGGCTGGCAGAAGGCCTTCAGCCCGGACAACAAGGTGGGCTTCCTGGCGATCGCCAACAAGTTCCAGGCGATGATCGACAGCGGCAAGATCCCGGCGCAGTACACCGAGTCGCAGCTGTCCCAGCTGGTGTTTAACAACCGTCTGGATGCCGGGCTGACTATCTTCTTTATGGTGGTGGTCGTGGTGCTGGCGTTGTATTCTCTCAAGACCGCGCTGGCGGCGTTGAAAAACGATCAGCCAACGGCGAAAGAGACGCCGTACGAGCCGATGCCTGAAAACCTGGAAGAGATTGTGACCCAGGCGAAAGGGGCGCACTAACCTGTGTGCCGGGTGGCGGCTTCGCCTTACCCGGCCTACATTTCTTCTCCGCCCTCTCCCTCCGGGAGAGGGCAGGAAACAAACGAGAAACTGATTATGTTCGACACCCTTTCCAAAGCAGGTAAATACCTGGGCCAGGCCGCCAAAATGATGATTGGCGTGCCGGACTACGACAACTACGTCGAGCATATGCGCGTCAACCATCCGGACCAGACGCCCATGACCTACGAAGAATTTTTCCGCGACCGCCAGGATGCCCGCTACGGCGGCAAGGGCGGGGCGAAGTGCTGTTAACCCTCTTTCGGTAGATAGAGGCTTATCTGTTCCTGCTTGCAGCCGTAGATAGCAGCCAGCTTTTCGCGGGTGCGCTTTTGCGGACGGGAGTCCAGCGCTTCCAGCTGTGACACGGCGGACTGGGTGATGCCGAGTTTCTCAGCCACCTCCTGCTGGGACATGCCGCGCAGGATACGCCACGCGGCCTGCAGGCTGACGTTCTGCCAGGTCATGATGCTGCATACTTCTCCCGGCAATTCCACGTCATCCAGACTATCGTGTTCGACTTCAATATCCTCCAGATCGTCGTCGGTTTCGTCGTCAATTTCTGCCATCTGTAAGAGCATACGAAAATATTCGTGATAGGGAATAACGACGTACTGCGTTTTCCCGTTATCGTCCTTGATTAGCTGTACAGCCATAGTTGGCACTCTCCTCATGCAGGTAAGTCTTTGAAGTTCTGCGCTTGACGGCCAAAACATAACAATGGTCATCGGGATCGTTCCGAAGCGTATAGACGATGCGGTAATCGCCTACGCGAAGCCGGAAATGATTTTCTGTTGCCGATATTTTTTTGATATCGGGCCGGGGAGCCGAGCGGTCATCCAGCTCGGAGAGCTTTACCTCAATTCGACGCTGATACCGCTCGTCAATTCTGGAAAATGCCTTTTTTGCACCATTGGACCAGACAATCTTCATCCGTACCTCCACTGTACGCCCACACAAAGTATAAGGAAATAATAAGGCTATTAGATAAATTCCGAATTTCTAATGGGGTACTGTAGAGCGGGGAAATAACCGGAGAAAGCGGCAAAACGCAAACCGTCGAGGGCGCTCGGAAACGCCTCTGTCGGACGACAGAGGCTTGCAGTGAGATTGCGATCAGGCGTTCAAACCGCCGTCCACGTCCAGGCCGGTACCGGAGATCTGCCCGGCCGCCGGACTGGCAAGAAACGTGACCGCCGCCGCGACGTCTTCCGGCTGACCGTAATGACCCAAAGCAATAAGCTGACGCTGAGAGTCAGCCTGTTCCCCGTCTTCCGGGTTCATATCGCTGTTGGTGGGCCCGGGATGTACCAGGTTAACGGTAATGCCGCGCGGCCCTAAATCACGGGCCAGCCCGCGGGTGAGGGAATTCAGCGCCGATTTGGTCATCGAGTAAACGGCAATGCCCGGCTGCGCCACGCGGTTTGCCAGACAGCTGCCGATGTTGATAATGCGCCCGCCGTCGGACATGTGCACCAGCGCTTCCTGAATGGCGATCACCACGCCGCGGATGTTGACGTTGATAAGGGCGTCAATGTCCGCCAGCGTCATGGACTCCAGCGGACCGCCGCGCGCGATCCCGGCGTTGTTGACCAGAATGTCCAGCCCGCCAAGAGAACGCGCCGCATGGGTGACGGCATCCTGAATCGCCTGCGCGCTGGCGCTGTCGGCCTGCACGGCTTCGCTGTGGCGCCCCAGCGCCTTAATCTCATCGGCGACCGCCTGGGCCTTATCGGCAGATTTTTCATACGTAATAATCACATCCGCACCGGCGCGCGCCAGCGACAGGGCAATCGCACGACCCAATCCGCGGCTGGCACCGGTAACCAGCGCCTTTTTACCTGTTAAATCGATCTGCATGATGACCTCGTTACGAGAGTGGTAAGAATCATCATTAGGTATAGCCTGTCGGCGCGATTAACGGCTGAAGGATTCCACTTTCTCAAACGCGGCGCGCAGAACGTCAGGCGTTAACGTAACAGGTAAATAGTGAATCGACTCCACCGGGCGCAGGGTGTGGGCAATGACCTTATCCAGCTCGTCGCGGTTAGTGATGTCGACGTCCAGCTCGCGAAGCGTGGTCGGCAGGTTAAGACGCTGGTAAGCCGTCACCAGCTGCGCCAGCACGTCGTCCTGGCCGAGCAGGGCGCTCTGCACCAGAATGCCGTAGGCCACCTTGGTGCCGTGCAGGTATTTCTCCGTCTGTGGCAGCACGGTTAAGCCGTTGTGTACCGCATGCGCCGCCGCCACGCGCGTATAGCGTTCGCCCAGGCCGCCGACCATCCCGCCGCCGGCGATGATTGCATCCACCACGTCCCGGAACGCCTGCGTCTGTTCGCCGCGCTGCTGGTCGGCCAGCGCCTCTTCGCTGCGCGCCAGCAGCACGTCGCGGATCGCCAGCGCGCCGTTGATGCCCAGCCGCACCGTCAGTGGCAGGTTCTCAGGCTCAGGTGCCAATACCACCGCTTCGTACCACTTCGCCAGCGTATCGCCGATGCCCGCCAGCAGGTAATCCGCCGGGGCGTTAAGGACGATCTGCGGATCCACCAGCACCAGGAAGTTGGCGTCGTCGAAGATCTCAAAATGCAGCGCCTGACCGGCATCGTTATACCAGACGGAGAGCGGGGTCCACGCCGCACAGGTGGCGGCAATGGTGGGGATGCCCACAAACGGCACCCCTAAGCGGCGCGCCACGGCCTTGACGGTATCCATCACCGCGCCGCCGCCGACGCCAATCACCACGCTGGCGTCGCTGCCGGATTCATTCACCAGATGGGTGACGTCGCGCTCGCTGCAGTGGCCTTTAAACAGTAGACGTTTCGCTCCCGGCGCGTTAAAGCTCGCCGGCAGGAAAGGGCGCGCGCCTTCGATAGCGCGCTCGCCGTAAATCCACACCGCGCGGGAAAGCTGTTCCGGGGTAAAGAAGTTATCCAGCTGCGCAAGGCTTCCGGGATGAGAGAAGTAGTTCGCCGGGCCAGGCACGACGCGGATATCGGTGTTGCTCATGATGGTGTCCTTTTTTGCCGAAGCGCTAACCCGATGTTATGTCTGGACATCCGGATGGCTAATAATATTTCGCTTTAACTTATGCCTTTTCCGTCGTTGTCAGTCAACCAGAGCTGTGAAAAATTCGATAAATCAGAAGAGTAATGAAGGATTTACGCGGATGGTTTCCAGTCGCCTTGAGATGCGCGGTATCAGCCTGGCCTTTTCCGGCTTTCAGGCGCTGTCGCGCGTGAATTTCACCTTAACCGGCGGATCCGTACACGCGCTGACCGGTGCCAACGGCGCGGGAAAATCGACCCTGATGGCGGTGCTGTGCGGGACGCACGACCACTATGAGGGTGAGATCAGCATCAACAACCAGCCGGTGAGCATCCGCGAACCGCTCGATGCCAAACGGCTGGGGATCCACCTTGTGCAGCAGGAAGTGGACGTAGCGCTGATCCCGGGGTTAAGCATTGCCGAGAACATCATGCTCGACCAGCTGGCGCAGCCGGGGCATCGCTTCAGCTGGCGCGCTATCCGCCAGCAGGCGAGACAGGCGCTGGCGCAGCTCGACGTGACGCTGGACGTTCGCCGTTCCATCGATGGCTGTTCGCTGGCCGAAAAGCAGCAGATTTTGCTGGCGCGGGCGCTGTCCCATCACTGCCGTTTTTTGATTCTTGATGAACCCACCGCGCCGCTGGACGCGCACGAGAGCGAGCGCCTGTTTGAGGTAGTGAGACGTTTAAAGCAGCAGGGCATCGGCGTGGTGTTTATCTCTCACCGCATTCACGAGCTGAAGGCCATCTGCGACACCCTGACGGTGCTGCGCGACGGCAAGCTGATCGAGTCCGGCCCGATGGCCGATCTTAGCGGCGAAGCGATCGTCGAGAAGATGCTCGGCCACGTGCTGAGCGATATCTATCCGCCCGCGCGGCCGCCGCACGGCGACGAAACGCTGTTACGCGTTGAGGGGCTTCACGACGACGCGCTGCTGAAAGATATCTCCCTGCACCTGCGCAAAGGCGAAATTCTCGGGATTGCCGGGCTGGCGGGGGCGGGGAAAACCGAACTCTGCAAGGCGCTGTTTGGCGCCAGCAAAAGCCGCGTGGCGCGCGGTGAGCTGAATCATCAATCCTGGCAGCCGCGCGACCCGGCCGACTCCGTGCTGCGCGGTCTGGCGCTGGTGCCGGAGGAGCGGCGGAAAGAGGGCATTTTTATCGACGAGCCGGTGAGCATGAACCTCGCCGTGTGCGCCGATAACAGCTTTTCGCGCTGGAGCCTGTTTGGCCATCGTCAGGCGTGGCGCTGGGCGGAAGAGGTCATCGCCCGCGTCGGCGTGCGCGCGCGTGGGCCGGGGCAGGTGCTGCGCCGTCTCTCCGGCGGCAACCAGCAGAAGGTCGCCATCGGTAAATGGCTGCGCAATGACGCCAGCGTGCTGATATTCGACGAGCCGACCAAAGGCGTGGACGTGAAGGCCAAAACCGACCTGTTCCAGCTGATTGACGGCCTGGCGCGCGAGGGCAAAGGGGTGATTTACGCCTCGGGCGAATTTGCCGAACTGGTCGGGCTGTGCGACCGCATCTGCGTACTGTGGGACGGGCGCATCGTGGCGGAAATCGCCGGGGCCGAGGCCCGCGAAGAGACACTACTTTATTATTCAACCGGAGGAACGGCGTCGTGAGCAAGGCCCTTTCAGTGAACGCGGCGGCGTCTGGCCGCCAGCAGATTTTCGATTTTCTCTACAGGTGGGGCATGCTGTTAACCGTCGTCGCGCTGGTGGCCGTCTTTGGCCTGGCGTCGGACAGCTTCCTCGATCCGAACAACATCATCAATATTCTGCGCTCGATTGCCATCGTGACGGTGATTGCCATTGGCGTGTCGATCTCGTTGACCATCGGCGGGTTCGATCTCTCCGTGGGATCCACCGCCTCGCTGGCGAACGCGCTGGTGATTTCCCTTTTCGTCTGGCACGGCTTTGGCACCACCGAGTCGATTCTGATCACCCTCGCGCTCTGCACGCTGGTGGGTCTGTTTAACGCCTTCCTGATCGTCATCCTGCGCATTCCGGACATGCTGGCGACGCTTGCCAGCCTGTTTGTGATCCAGGGCGTGGCGATGACCTACAGCTACGGCGGGTCGATTACCGAGAACATGGTGCTGCCGAGCGGCGACATGGCGGAAGGGACCATTCCGGCGGCGTTCAGCCTGCTGGGGCAGGTGCCGACCATCGTGATCGTCATGCTGGTGGTGACCGTGCTGGCGCAGCTGGGCCTGTCGCTCACTACGCATGGCCGACGCATGTACGCCATCGGCGGTAACCCCGAAGCCGCGCGCCTCTCCGGCATTCGCACCACGCGCTACAAGGTGGCGGCCTACGTGATTGCCTCGCTGCTGGCGGGTCTGGGAGGGATTTTGCTGGCTTCACGCATCGGCTCGTCGCAGGTGAATGCGGGCGGCGGATACCTGATGGATGCGGTGGCGGCGGCGTGGATTGGCTTCTCGCTGGCCGGATCCGGCAAGCCGAACGCGCTGGGAACCCTGGTTGGGGCGGTCATTCTCGGCGTGCTGTCGAACGGGCTGGTGATGCTCTCCGTGCCGTATTACGCCATGGACATTATAAAAGGGCTGGTGCTCGCGGTAGCGCTGGCGATTACCTACATACAAAAACGCTGACAACACAACGGGATAAAAAAATGAAAAAGATTGCACTCTCTTTGGTGGCACTTGGGTTGCTCACGGCTCTGCCAGGCTTCGCGGCCACGCCCGCGCCGCTTCCGGCAGCCATTGCGAACCATGACGGCCCGATCCGCATCGCGGTGATCCGTAACCTCGGCTCAGATGACAACACCACGCAGTTTATTGCTGGCGCAATTCAGGAAGGGAAGAAGCTCGGCTTTAAGGTCAGCACCTTTTTAAGCAACGGGGACGACGCCAAATTCCAGGACTTCGTGAACCAGGCCATCAGCCAGAAGTATGACGGGATTATTCTCTCTCAGGGGCGCGATCCGTACTCCACCGCGCTGGTGAAGAAAGCGGTGGATTCCGGGATCAAAGTCGCCGTCTTTGATACCGCCGTTAACGGTGAGATCCCGGGCGTGACCGTCACCCAGCAGGACGATGCCTCCCTGACGAACCTCTCCTTCGGCCAGCTGGCGAAAGATTTTAACGGCAAGGCCAATATCGTCAAGCTGTGGGTGGCGGGCTTCCCGCCGATGGAGCGTCGTCAGGCGGCCTATAAAGAGCTGCAAAAGCAGTATCCGGACATCAAAGAGCTGGAGTCTATCGGCGCCGTGTCCTCTGACGTGCAGGGCGATACCGCCAACAAGGTGGGTGCGATCCTGGCGAAATACCCGAAAGGCAAAATCGACGCCATCTGGGGAACCTGGGACGCCTTCAGCCAGGGCGCGTACAAGGCGCTCAAGGAGAATGGCCGCACCGAGATTAAGCTCTACAGCATCGACATCTCCAACCAGGATCTGCAGCTGATGCGCGAGCCGGGCAGCGCGTGGAAGGTGAGCGTGGCGGTGGATCCGAAGCTGATTGGCGCGACTAACGTGCGACTGGTGGCGAACAAGATTGCCGGGGAAGCGACGCCCGCGACCTACGATTTCAAAGCGGCGGCCATTCCTCAGGCGCTGCTGACCGCCCAGCCGGGCCCGGTGAACGTGGCGTCGCTGGGGAAAATCATTCCGGGCTGGGGCCAGACGGAAGATTTTATCGCGCCGTGGTTTGCGACGCTGGAAGCGAAAAATAAATAAAACCAGGCCGGGTGGCGTCAGGTGCGGCCTGATGCCCTCACCCCGGCCCTCTCCCGCAGGGAGAGGGGGAAAACCCAAAGGAGCTAACGGTGACGCAAGTACCCCTTCCAGAATACAGCCGCAATATGCGGCTGATTGGCCATAGCGATCAGGGCGGTCGCCCGGACGGCGTGCAGCTGATGGTCCATCGCGGTTTCGCCTATATCGGCCATATGGTGTCGCAGGGATTTTCGATTGTCGACGTGCGCGACCCGAAAAACCCGAAAGCGGCGGGCTACGTGCCCGCGCCGCCCGGCACCTGGAACGTGCACCTGCAGGCGCATGACGACCTGCTGCTGGTGATTAACGCCCGGGATCTGTTTGCCGATGCCCGCTTTGCCGACGAGAAGGTCTACTACACACGCCAGGTGGGGGAGACCGTCAGCGATGTGCAGGACAAAGGCTGGAGCGCCGGGCTGCGGGTGTTTGATATCTCCACGCCCGACAGGCCGCGCGAAATCGGCTTTCTGTCGCTGAGCGGCATCGGCATCCACCGCATCTGGTACGTCGGCGGCCGCTGGGCGTATGTGTCAGCGCTGATCGACGGCTTTACCGACTACATCTTTCTGACCATCGACCTGGCGGACCCGCGTAAGCCTGAAGTGGCGGGGCGCTGGTGGCTGCCGGGGATGAACCAGGCCGAAGGGGAGAAGCCGAACTGGCCGGAAGGGAAACGCTACGCGCTGCATCACGCGATTATCGCGGGCGATACCGCCTACGGCAGCTGGCGCGACGGCGGCCTGACGCTGCTGGACGTGAAGGACCGCACCCGGCCGAAGCTGATTAGCCACCGCAACTGGAGTCCGCCGTTTGGCGGCGGGACGCACACCGCGCTGCCGCTGCCGGACCGCGATTTGCTGGTGGTGCTGGACGAAGCGGTGCTCGATAACCAGGAGGACGGCGAAAAGCTGATCTGGCTGTTTGATATCCGCGAGCCGTCGAACCCGGTCAGCATCTCGACCTTCCCGCAGCCGGATGAAACCGACTACGTGGCGAAAGGGGCGCATTTTGGCCCGCATAACCTGCACGAGAATCGGCCGGGGAGCTTCGTCAGCTCGACGCTGATTTTTGCGACGTATCAGAATGCGGGCGTGCGGGCTTATGACATTTCCAATCCGTATCGACCGGTGGAAACCGGTGCGCTGGTGCCCGCCGCGCCGGAGAGAATGATGGACACGCGGCCGAATCGCCCGCAGGTGATCCAGTCGTGCGACGTGTTTGTGGATGCGCAGGGGATAATTTACAGCACGGATTATAACGGCGGGCTGTCGGTGATTGAGTATCTGGGATGAGTGCGGTTTGATGCCCTCACCCCGGCCCTCTCCCACAGGGAGAGGGAGAAAATCAGAATCGTAGGCCCGGTAAGCGCAGCGCCACCGGGCACAAAGCCGGCACTCAGCTGTACTGCCGCACTCGTGCCACCAGATCTTCCGCGCTGTCGATGCGGTCGGCAATGACAATCAGCGCTTTACCGAGCGTTATCGCGTGGCGCAGACACTCGTGGCGCATCGACTCGTCCTGGATGGTGTCGATATCCGCGACGTGGGAAAGCCCGACGCTGCGGCGAATGAGCTCGGTGCCGCAGAAGCCGATGGCGTCATGCCAGACCTTTTTCAGGAACGCGGAGGCATAGCCCGGCGCGCCGAGCGCGGCGTCGCGCGTTTTCTCGTTTGCCAGCGCCTGGAAGCGTTCCGCGAAGGTGTTCCACAGCTCCTGAATATCGGTCAGGCGCTGCTCGCGCGCGGCGGCGGCATCGCGAATGCCCAGATGCCCCGGCAGGCCGCAGAAATTCAGCAGCAGGTTGCCGATGGCGGTACCGACGTCAAAGCCAATCGGGCCAAAGTAGCCGAATTCGGCGTCGATGGCCTTCAGGCTACCGTCGGCCACAAAAATCGAGCCGCTGTGAATATCGCCGTGCAGGAGCGCTTCGGCGTGCGAGAAGAAGCGGTGCTTCAGGGAAGCTACGGCAATTTTAAGCTGAGCGTCGTCGCGCAGGGCCGCGACGTCATTTTCCAGCTCGGCCGGGTAGCTGTTGCGTTCGTGGATCTGGTACGGATCGTTGAAGAACAGATCTTCGGTGATCTCGCACATCTCCGGGTTGATGAATTTCGCCACCTGCGCTTTTTTCGCGTGCGGGTGCAGGTAGAAATCGCTGGTGTGGAACAGCGCGTGGGCGAGGTATTCGCCCAGCTGACGGGCCGCCTGCGGGTAGTAAATGTTTTTAATCAGCTCGCCGCGCCAGATGCGATGGCTGGAGAGGTCTTCCATCACCATCACCGCCAGCTCCGGGTCAAAGTGGTGGATTTTCACGGTGTGCTGCGGGCTGTGCTGGTAGTGCTCGACCAGCGTTTGCGCTTCAAGGCGGGCGCGGTCCAGCGTCAGCGGCCAGGATTCGCCGACGCAGCGCACGTAGGGCAGCGCCTGCTTAACGACGATTCGGCTCACGCCCGCGCCGTCGAAAATTTTGAATACCAGATTGAGGTTGCCGTCGCCTACTTCCTGCGCCTCTACCAGCGATGAAGGATCGTCAAGTCCGCCAAACTGCCTGGCATACTCCACGGCGTCCTGAGCGGTAAAGGTACGGTATTGCGACATGGCCTGCTCCTCACGAGTTTTCTAATTAAGACATGTAGACGTCTATACATCTGGATTTCATCCTGACACAATGTGCTACAACAACGCAACAGGGAATTAACGACATGCAGACATTACAGACGACCAGCCTGCGGGTGGCGGATAATCAGCTCTTTATTCTCGATCAGCAGGCGCTTCCGCAGGAGAAACGCTGGCTGGATGCCTCGACGGTAGAGGCGCTGGTCGGACATATCCACGCCCTGCGCGTGCGCGGCGCGCCGCTAATTGGTCTCTCTGCAAGCCTGCTGCTGGCGCTGCTGGCGGAAAACGGCAAAAGCCGCGACGAGCTGGCGGCGGCGCTGGAAACCCTGCGCGCCTCCCGCCCGACGGCGGTGAACCTGATGAACAATCTCGACCGCATGAAGATTGCGCTGTGGCAGGAAGAGTATGTTCCGGCGCTGGTGGCCGAAGCGCTGCGCCTGATTGACGAAGACAAACGGCTTTGCGACGCGATTGCCAAAGCCGGCAGCGCGCTGGTGAAGCCCGGCAGCCGTCTGCTGACCCACTGCAACACCGGCGGGCTGGCAACGGCGGGCGTTGGCACCGCATTGGGCGTGATTGCCCGCGCGCATCAGGAGGGTAACGTCAGCAACGTCTGGGTGGATGAAACCCGTCCGCTGCTGCAGGGCGGCAGATTGACCGCGTGGGAGCTTGGCGAGCTGGGCGTGCCGTATCAGCTGATTACCGATTCCATGGCCGCCAGCCTGATGGCAAAAGGGCTGGTGGACGCCGTGTGGGTGGGCGCAGACCGCATTGCCGCCAACGGCGACGTGGCGAACAAGATCGGCACCTATTCTCTGGCGGTGCTGGCGAAATTCCACGGCATTCCGTTCTACGTGGCCGCCCCGCAAACGACCCTCGATCCGGACTGCCCGAACGGGGACGCGATCCCCATTGAGCAGCGCGCCGCCAGCGAGGTGACGGGCGTGGCCGGAAGCTTTGGCGCGGTGCAGTGGGCGCCGGAAAACGCGCAGGTCTATAACCCGGCGTTTGACGTTACGCCTGCCTCGCTGATCAGCGGCTGGGTGCTGGATACGGGCGTAGTCACGCCGGAAGCGGTGGCAAACGGGAAATTCGCCTGAGTCCGGCTATCCTTTAAGGGGTTCCCCTGAGAGGACAATATCGTGACGCTCGATCCTGAAACTGACTTAAAACTGGAGCGCGTGGTGGATGCACCGCGCGACCTGCTGTGGCTGTGCTGGACCACGCCGGAGCACATCAAAAACTTCTTCATTCCTGCTCCCCATAAGGTGACCGAATGCGACCTCGACCTGCGCGTGGGCGGGCGGTTCAACACCGTGTTTGAGGTGGACGGGCAGCGGATGGATAACCGGGGCGTGTTTCTTGAAATCGACCCGGGGAAAAAGCTGGTCTTTACCGATGGCTATACCGAAGGCTGGAAGCCGGCCGAGAAGCCGTTTATGACGGCGATCCTGCTGCTGGAGGATGTGGGCGAGGGCAAGACCCGCTACACGGCGATTGCGCGTCATCCGACGAAGGAAATCCGCGAACAGCATGAGCAGATGGGCTTCCACGAAGGGTGGGGGATTGTGCTGGATCAGCTGGTGGGGTATGTGAAAGGACTGGAGCGTTGAAGCTCGAGCGGCCTGATGCCCTCACCCCGACCCTCTCCCACAGGGAGAGGGAGCAAACACTAAAAACGGCAGCTCTAGCTGCCGTTTTGCTTTTACCTATGCCAACCGTGGATACGCATCCGCGATGGCATCGCCCGTAAACTGCGCCACCCAGCCTTCCGGGTTATCGAAAATGCGGATCGCCGTAAAGTTCGGCTCTGAGCCCATATCAAACCAGTGCGGCGTGCCCGCGGGAACGGAAATCAGGTCGTTTTTCTCGCACAGCACCTGATACACCTCATCGCCAATGTGCAGGCAGAACAGCCCCGCGCCTTCTACGAAGAAGCGCACTTCGTCTTCGCCGTGGGTGTGTTCGTTCAGGAACTTCGCGCGCAGCGCCTCTTTCTGCGGGTTGTCGGCGCGCAGGCTGATCACGTCCCAGCTTTGGTAGCCTTTTTCCGCCACCAGCTTGTCGATCGCATGCTGATACGCCTCGATCACGGCTTCAGGTGCGGGATCGTGTCCTAAATCGCGATCCGCCGCCCAGCGTTCAAACCGCACGCCTTTGGCGTTGAGCTGCTGGGCGATCTCGGCGGCGTCGGTGCTGTGCCACTGGTGTTGACTGGCGTCTTTATCGGAATAAATGGTCAATGCGCTCATGAAGGGATCTGCTCCGGATTAATCTCGTCAAACTGGTGGACCTGATGGTGATGGCTTGCGCCGTCATCATCACCGCGAATCAGCTGCAGTGTGCGAAAACCTGCCTGTTCAGCCGCGTCCAGCTCCTGATGAATATCGGACAGGAACAGGATCTGCGACGGGGCGATGCCCGTTTGTGCCGCAATGTTCTGATAGGACTGCACCTCGCGCTTGGCGCCGATGTGGGTATCAAAATAGCCGCTGAACAGATGAGTAATATCACCTTCGTCGCTGTAGCCAAATAACAGTTTCTGCGCGGCGACGGAGCCAGAGGAATAAACATAGAGATCAATCCCTTGCGCTTTCCACTTTTCCAGCGCAGGCAGTACGTCCGGGTAGAGGTGGCCGGTAAAGTCGCCGTTCACGTAGCCGTCATGCCAGATGATCCCCTGCAGGGCTTTGAGCGCCGTGGATTTGCGGTCTTCATCCATAAAGGCAAACAGGGCGTCGATAAGCTCGCTGACGCTGGCGTGCGGGTTACCGATTTCATCACGCAGGTTGTCCAGAATGGATTTGACCGGCTCGGCGTACTGCTGCGCGGTCACGAAGGCCGCCAGCCGCTCACGCGCGTAGGGGAACAAAACGTCATGGACAAAACGGATATCGCTGGTGGTCCCTTCAATATCCGTCACAATCGCGCGAATCATACTCTCTCCAGTTGTCGTAAACGCATTTCGCATTCAAATAAGAATTCTAGTCCTTCCAGATGACGGCGGGCCTCGGCCACGTCGCGTCCCCAGCAGGTTAAGCCATGACCGCGCAGAAGAAAACCATAATTAAGCGGGCGTTCCTGTGCGTAATGGGCGATTCGGGAGGCGAGGGCGTCAATATCCTGGTCGTTATCGAAGACCGGGATAGCCACCGTATCCAGATGCGTGGTCTGCCCGGTGAGGGATTTTTGCATCTCAAAGCCGCTGATGTAGAGCTCGGCTTCTTTGACCAGACGCGACAGCACCGTGGCGTTGACGGTATGAACGTGCAGGACGGCGTTGGCTTCCGGGAACAGGCGATAAATCAGCGTGTGAAGACCGGTTTCCGCCGACGGCCTGCGGCCAGACGGCGCGCGGTTGGTGGCAATTTCAACCTGCAGAAAATCCGCCGTTGTCAGGCTGCCTTTGTCTTTGCCGGATTCGCTGAGCCAGCAGAGGCGCTCGTCCTGACGCACCGACATGTTGCCGCCGGTGGCGGTTGCCCAGCCTTTGGCGCCAATCCAGCGGCAGGCGTCGACAAGATGTGTGAGTTGCAGGTTGTCTGTCATTTCCTTTTACCCTCGCGGCCAGGAATATTCATATGGTTTAGACGTCTAAGCGTCTTGATTGCCAAAGACTAACATCGTGTTATAGTGGCAGCAACATAAGTATTACAAGCAGGCATGACACAATGAGCAATAACGCATTGATTCCTCAGAGTAAACTTCCCAATCTCGGTACTACCATCTTTACGCAGATGAGCGCTCTGGCGCAGCAGCACAACGCCATTAACCTTTCGCAGGGATTCCCGGATTTCGACGGCCCGACCTATCTGCAGGAGCGCCTGGCGTACCACGTGGCGCAGGGGGCGAATCAGTATGCCCCGATGACGGGCGTGCAGGCGCTGCGGGAAGCCATTGCGGATAAAACGGCGGAGCTGTACGGCCATAAGCCCGATGCGAACAGCGACATTACGGTGATGGCAGGGGCGACCGAAGCGCTGTATGCGGCAATCACCGCGCTGGTGCGTACGGGCGATGAAGTTATCTGCTTTGATCCGAGCTACGACAGCTATGCGCCTGCGGTTGAACTCTCCGGCGGCGTGGTGAAACGCGTGGCGCTCCAGCCGCCGCATTTTCGCCCTGACTGGCAGGCGTTTGCTGCGCTGCTGAGCGACAAAACCCGCCTGGTGATCCTGAATACCCCGCACAACCCGTCGGCGACGGTGTGGCAAAAGGCCGATTTCGCCGCGCTGTGGCAGGCGATTGCGGAACGTGAAATTTACGTGCTCAGCGATGAAGTCTACGAGCACATCTGCTTTGCAGAAGAAGGACACGCCAGCGTGCTGGCCCATCCGCAGCTTCGCGAGCGTGCTATCGCCGTCTCGTCATTCGGTAAGACTTACCATATGACCGGCTGGAAAGTGGGCTACTGCGTCGCACCGGCGGCTATCAGCGCCGAGCTGCGCAAGGTGCACCAGTACCTGACCTTTGCCGTGAACACGCCGGCTCAGCTGGCGCTGGCGGATATGCTGCGCGCCGAGCCGGAGCACTATCGCGAGCTGCCGCACTTCTATCGTGAACGTCGGGATCTGTTTGTGACGGCGCTCAGCAAAAGCCGTCTGGAGATTTTGCCCTCAGAAGGGACCTATTTCCTGCTCGCCGACTACAGCGCGATATCGGAACTGGACGACGTGAGTTTCTGCCAGTGGCTGACGAAAGAGGTGGGCGTGGCCGCCATTCCGCTGTCTGTATTCTGCGCCGATCCCTTCCCGCATAAGCTGATTCGTCTTTGCTTTGCGAAGCAGGAATCGACGCTGCTGGCGGCGGCAGAGCGCCTGATCACGCTCTGATTATTTCACCGTCCAGGCTTCTGAGTAACGACGGTCTGCAAACAGCTCCAGCAGACCGTTGATTTGCTTGAGGCGCAAGACTTCATCGCTGTCCATTCCCAGCTCCTTGCTTATTCTCTCGTCATTCCAGCCAAGCTGCACCAGCTCGCGAACGATCTCCGACATAGCGTTAATCTGGTGTCGACCCCGCGCCCGGTTGTGACGAATAGTGGCAGCCATACGGTCATGTTTATCTTGTCGGTCCTGGCGCAGGAAGGTCACAGGGAGATAACCCTTGAGCTGGTGCTTCAGTGCCGCCCGATTTGTACCGATTTCATGGCGATGAAAACCATCCACAATTTCATAGTGTTGCGGTTCACTTTCTGTCACAACGATAGGTTGGGTGAATCCATCGAGTTCCAGCGACTTACTGAGCAGCCTTTTTTCTGGCGGGGCAACATTATTGGGGTTGTAGTCGTTAGCGGTAATAGCGTCCTGTCTGATCCAGAGGACGCAGTCTATCGGTTGCGCACGAAACGGACTGTGTTTATGGATCGCTTCACGAAAGGCATTTATGGCGTTAATGCGTTCCTCTTCGGGAAGTGACTGAAGGTACGTTTCCATCTCGTTGATTAGTTTTTGTCGCATAATATGCCCCACTCCTTGCGTTTCGCCTTCACTCTGTCGCTGTAGCGCTGATAATGTTTGGGTTTATTTGGGCTGAACGATAGCGCCCTGCACCAGTAGTCGTTATTCAGGAGAACCTTACAAATACGGCGCCATGAGGGAACATCTTTGGCACCGATATCACCGTCCTGCGTATCGGGAATCTCCTCTGTGCCTCTCTTCTGATACCAGTGCAGATAAATGGCGATTTTATTGCGGTAATGCTCAGCCGTATTTTGCGGCATGCTGTCGAGGAGCAGCATGGCATATTCGCGCCAGCACAGGTGTTCGGGTTTCAGAATTTTTCGGTGACCATAAAAATGGTTATCGTGTCCGGCGTACATCCCCCCGCTGCGCGCACCGCTCACGCGCTCACACATGGCCGCCCAGCGATCGGGCTCAACAACGTGGTAGAGCCATAATCCCTGGCGCTGCTCCGGACCAAAGGGTTCACAAATCCGCATGTAGCGTAGCGGCACGCCGGCCTGAAACATCAGGTCATAGAGTGGGTTATAGCAACACCCTGATTTGGCGAACCAGGTCCATATATCGGCGGTTTTCCAGTCGTAGAGAGGGTAGATATACCAGGCATGTCCTCCCGGTGCGACGGTTGTCCAGGGTTTATCGTCGGCAAACCGCTGTTTACGCGCCGACGCGACAGCCAGAAAACGGTTGTATGACTCATCGGCGCGGATGCCAATCAGTACCGCCGCCGGGCGATTGCAAGAGAACCAGTCGGAGAAACCGCGGACAAAGGTTTCAAACGTCATGCCTGGCTGGTAGAAGGGAAAAAAAGTGAGATCGGTTATCGCATCGTCAGGAGGCTGGCGGACCCATTGTGTGCCGGGTTCCCAGCATTGCCATTCCGGCTGGAATTGCGACAGTGAATTTTGCGTTGTCAGGGGGAGCGCGACCCACCAGAAATGGTCGATGACATCGCTGTACAACTCGCGCATATGTTCCACATGGATAATGGTATGGGAAAACTGCGCTTCCCAGTCGATAAAGAGCACATCTATTTTGATGTTCATCAGTCGCGCCTGCTGGGCAACCAGATGCAGCATGACGGTGGAGTCTTTACCTCCTGAAAAAGAAACACAGATTCTGGGTAAGTTTTCGAGCGTCCATTTTATTCGCTCCCGAGCAGCGGTAAGAACATCCTGATTTAAAGGGTATTTATAAATTGACATGCTTATTCTCATCCTGAGGAATAAATACCTGACTGTAGCGTCAATACTAATAAGAGGATTATATCAGTCAATAATTAATTGGATATGTAACGGTTATGCCGCGTAATTCTATAACGGTGGTGTATGTTTTAACGGTGTGGTTCCCATTTTGTGCGAGAACCACAGCAATATCTCACGGTAAGGATATTTCTTCAATAAAACTCGCGAATGCCGAGCTATTGAGCGCGGAACGATTGTACATCATGTAAATATCAATGCTGGGGAATTGAATGTCAGTTTCCACTTTTCGCAGGTTGAGGGCTGGCCCATATTGTTCGAAGGCCGGCGCGGGCACTAATCCTATGAGGTCGGACGAACCAATCACCGACAGAAGGGATATAAAAGAGTCGCTGCGATATACAATATTTCTTTCGGTTAACAGGTTTTCGGCCTTTTCCTGATAGTCTTTGAAGCTGTTTTCATCGTTCAGGTAGGCGGTGAAGTTTTCATTCAGAATCTCTTCACGCGTGGGATTTTCACTGAGACGGGGATGGCCCTCCCGACAAACGAGTACGAAAGGAAGTTTATGGTAGAGGCTACAGGCGACAGAATGATTGTTAGAAGAAGAAAACGAAAATATCAGGTCGGCTCTTCTGTAGGCTAAGAGATCTTCTGCTGAATCAGACGAAAGAAAAACATCATGTAATTCAATTGAATAGTTATGGTTTTCCATCAGCAGTTTTATAGGGTCAAGCGTTGCTTTCGTACTCATAAAATGCGGGCAATAAATGACAAAGTTCTTCTTCAACCCGCTGCTGTGCATGATATTGATAGTCTGCTCCAGCTGGTTCAGGTTCTGTTCCAGATGATGATGCAGATTGACGCCGACGGTCGTGGGCGTGATCCCTTTACCGGAACGGATAAACAGAGGATCGTTGAGTTGTCCTCTCAGACGCTGCAGTGACTGGCTCACGGCAGAGGGAGTGATATACAGCGTCTCGGCGGCTTTACTGATACTAAGGTGCTGGTAAATGCACTCGAAAATGACTAACAGATTAAGATCGAATTTTTTAAGGTCATACAGGTTTGCCATGTTTCGTCCTGAGGGTACTGCGTTTGCTGTGGTTATCATATAACTGATAACAATAGTTTAAGGCTAACCATTTATAACTCTATAGGTTAGCTCTCTTAGTTTTAAATTAAAATCATCTTAATATATCACGGTGGCAGATTATTGAAATAGCGCTTCAAAAGCGATTAAGACAATTTTATCTTAAGAAAGGGAGTAATCATTTTAAATGACAACTGTCATTTATATATTGCGATAGTTTTATAATAAAAATAAATTTATAACGCACCGTAATGATGTTCGGCACAACCTATCACAGCCATAGGCAGGAATGTATCTCTTATGGATTGCTCAATCCCTGCGCGGGTGATGTAATCAAACGGCTGTTACCGCCTTGATATAAAGGGTTGTAGAGCGCAACGCAACGCCAGTTTCGGCTGGCACTGAATGTACCTGCGGGGAATTCAGGTATCAGGGCCGCCCGTTGAGGCGGCCTTTTTACTTTCAGGCTTTCCTGTAAAAGGTTCACCTTGTTGTCTTGTCGACGTTGTAAGGTTTGGCTGATTGATTTGATAAAGCATACGCATTAGCCCCGATGAATAAAGTTGGTTACCTTACACCTCAACGAAAACACGGAGGAAGTACAGATGTCTTTGATTAACACCAAAATTAAACCTTTCAAAAACCAGGCGTTCAAAAACGGTGAGTTCATCGAAGTTACCGAGAAAGATACCGAAGGCCGCTGGAGCGTCTTCTTCTTCTATCCGGCTGACTTTACCTTCGTTTGCCCGACTGAACTGGGTGACGTTGCAGACCATTACGATGAACTGCAGAAGCTGGGCGTAGACGTTTACTCCGTCTCTACCGATACCCACTTCACCCACAAAGCATGGCACAGCAGCTCCGAAACCATCGCGAAAATCAAATACGCGATGATCGGCGACCCGACTGGCGCCCTGACCCGTAACTTCGACAATATGCGTGAAGATGAAGGCCTGGCTGACCGCGCCACCTTCGTTGTTGACCCGCAGGGCATTATCCAGGCTATCGAAGTTACCGCTGAAGGTATCGGCCGTGATGCTTCTGACCTGCTGCGTAAAGTGAAAGCTGCTCAGTACGTGGCTTCTCACCCAGGCGAAGTATGCCCGGCGAAATGGAAAGAAGGCGAAGCGACGCTGGCTCCATCTCTGGACCTGGTCGGCAAGATCTAAGTCTGTAAAGCCTGGCGGCGCTGCGCTTGCACAGGCCTACAGTATCGTAGGCCGGGTAAACGAAGTGCCACCCGGCAATCAATGGGCGCACCCGCGCCCATTTCATTCCAGCACCATGATGCAAGTTGCATTCAGGCCGCCCGTATAAGGCAGCTTGCATGATGACGTCTTAAGAGAGGGAAGAACAATGCTCGACACTAACATGAAAACCCAGCTCAAGGCCTACCTTGAGAAACTGACCAAACCCGTTGAGCTGATTGCCACGCTGGACGACAGCGCCAAATCGGCAGAGATCAAGGAACTGCTGGCGGAGATCGCCGAGCTGTCGCCGAAAGTGACCTTTAAAGAAGACAACGCGCTGCCGGTCCGTAAGCCCTCTTTCCTGATTACCAACCCAGGCTCCGACCAGGGACCGCGCTTTGCCGGCTCGCCGCTGGGTCACGAATTTACCTCACTGGTGCTGGCGCTGCTGTGGACCGGTGGTCATCCGTCAAAAGAAGCGCAGGCGCTGCTGGAGCAGATCCGCGATATCGACGGTGATTTCGAATTTGAAACCTATTACTCGCTCTCCTGCCACAACTGCCCGGACGTGGTGCAGGCGCTGAACCTGATGTCGGTTCTGAACCCGCGCATCAAGCACACGGCGATTGACGGCGGTACCTTCCAGAATGAAATCACCGATCGCAACGTGATGGGCGTTCCGGCGGTCTACATGAACGGCAAAGAGTTCGGCCAGGGCCGCATGACGCTGACTGAGATCGTTGCCAAAGTGGATACCGGTGCTGAAAAACGTGCGGCGGAAGAGCTGAACAAACGCGATGCTTACGACGTGCTTATCGTCGGTTCCGGCCCTGCGGGCGCGGCGGCAGCGGTGTACTCCGCGCGTAAAGGTATTCGTACCGGCCTGATGGGTGAACGCTTTGGCGGCCAGGTGCTCGATACCGTGGACATCGAAAACTACATTTCCGTGCCGAAGACCGAAGGCCAGAAGCTGGCGGGGGCGCTGAAGGCGCACGTCAGCGACTATGACGTAGACGTGATCGACAGTCAGAGCGCCAGCAAGCTGGTTCCGGCAGCGGTCGAGGGTGGTTTACACCAGATTGAAACCGCGTCCGGCGCGGTGCTGAAAGCGCGCAGCATTATCATTGCCACCGGCGCGAAATGGCGCAACATGAACGTTCCGGGCGAAGATCAGTACCGTACCAAAGGCGTGACCTACTGTCCGCACTGCGACGGCCCGCTGTTTAAAGGTAAACGCGTGGCGGTGATCGGCGGCGGTAACTCCGGCGTTGAAGCGGCTATCGACCTGGCGGGGATTGTTGAGCACGTTACCCTTCTGGAGTTCGCTCCAGAGATGAAGGCCGACCAGGTTCTGCAGGATAAAGTTCGCAGCCTGAAAAACGTCGACATCGTACTGAACGCGCAGACCACGGAAGTGAAGGGCGACGGCAGCAAAGTGACCGGCCTGGAATACCGCGACCGCATGAGCGGCGACGTGCACAGCGTTCAGCTGTCAGGGATCTTCGTGCAGATTGGTCTGCTGCCAAATACCACCTGGCTGGAAGGCGCGATTGAGCGCAACCGCATGGGCGAAATCATCATTGATGCGAAATGTGAAACCAGCGTGAAAGGCGTGTTTGCGGCGGGCGACTGCACCACCGTGCCGTACAAACAGATCATTATCGCCACGGGCGAAGGGGCGAAGGCGTCTCTGAGTTCCTTTGACTACCTGATTCGCACCAAAACCGCATAACAGAAGAAAGTAAGGCTACACCTGCAATAGCGAGAGGCCACCGAAAGGTGGCCTCTTTTTTTATCTTACGACCATCACCGGTATATGGGTGTGGCGGATCACGCTGGAGGCGTTAGAGCCCAGCAGATGCGTGGTAATGGAAGGGTTGCGCGAACCGATGACCACCACGTCTGCTTTCAGCTCGTTCGCCAGTTCGTTTACCGCATCGCGAACGCTGCCGAATCTGACGTGCGTTTTGATGCGCGAAGGGTCGATGCTGAAGTGGCTGACCATGGTTTGCAGGCGAGTTTCCGCTTCATGCTGCAAATGCTCCTCGAAGCGACGCACGTCGGCGGCAAAGCGGTGCAGGCTCAGGCTGGCGGAGCCCGGCAGTACGTGTAAAAGATGGATAACACCGTCCTGCTGCGCCAGGAACTCCGCATGGCGTACGGCCTTGTCGCTCAGCTCCATCTCAAAAACATCAACCGGCATAATGATTCTCTGATACATACCCGTTTCTCCTTGTTTATAAACGCTGAACTCATTCAACCATAAAATAGATATGGTTTCTGTAAGCGCCCCGTCAGTTTTCTTAAGTTGCCAGGATAAATCTCAAAATGCCCGTATTCCGGGGCAGACCTTCAAGGGTAGCTACCCTTATACACTTACCTGGAACCTTTCGGAGGTCGCATGAAAGCACTTACGTATCACGGTCCGCACCATGTACGCGTCGAGAATGTCCCCGATCCCATTATCGAACAGCCCGACGATATCATTCTGCGCGTCACGGCCACGGCTATCTGCGGCTCCGATTTGCATCTCTATCGCGGAAAGATCCCGAAGGTGCAGCACGGCGACATTTTTGGCCATGAGTTTATGGGGGAAATCGTCGAGTGCGGCACAGAGGTGAAGAATTTGCAAAAAGGCGATCGCGTGGTGATCCCCTTTGTCATTGCCTGTGGGGACTGTTTCTTCTGTCGGTTGCAGCAATACGCGGCCTGTGAGAATACCAATGCCGGGCAGGGCGCCGCGCTGAACAAAAAGCAAATCCCCGCGCCGGCCGCGCTGTTTGGCTACAGCCATCTCTACGGCGGCGTGCCGGGGGGACAGGCGGAATATGTCCGCGTGCCAAAAGGCAACGTCGGGCCGTTTAAGGTCCCGCAACTCCTCTCTGATGATAAGGCACTGTTCCTGTCCGATATTTTGCCCACGGCCTGGCAGGCGGCAAAAAATGCGCAGATTGAAAAAGGCTCAAGCGTTGCGGTTTTCGGCGCCGGGCCGGTGGGACTCCTGACTATTGCCTGCGCGCGGTTGCTAGGCGCTGAGCAGATCTTTGTTATCGATCACCACCCGTACCGTTTGCGATTTGCCGAGGCGCGTTACGGCGCAATCCCCATCAACTTTGATGATGATAACGACGCGGCGGAAAAAATCATCGAGCAGACCGCTGGCCAGCGCGGCGTTGACGCCGTGATTGATGCGGTTGGGTTCGAAGCGAAAGGCAGCACCACGGAAACGATCCTCAGCAATCTTAAAATTGAAGGCAGCAGCGGCAAAGCGCTGCGGCAGTGCATTGCTGCCGTTCGACGCGGTGGCGTGGTTAGCGTACCCGGCGTGTACGCTGGGTTTATTCATGGTTTCCTGTTTGGCGATGCCTTTGATAAGGGGCTGACGTTCAAGATGGGCCAGACCCACGTCCATGCCTGGCTGGGTGAACTGCTGCCGCTGATCGAAAAAGGGTTGCTTACCCCGGAAGAGATCGTGACCCATTATCTCCCCCTTGCCGATGCGGAACGCGCCTATAAGGTATTCGAAAAACGGGAGGAGGAGTGCCGGAAGGTGATTCTGGTCCCTGGCGCAGAAACGCCTGAGGCCGCAGAGCAGAAAGTTAAGGGCCTGGTGAATGCTTTCCCCGGTGGGGTTGCATGAATACTCGCCTAGCTGTGGCGTTCAAGATAAAGCACGCCCAAGACGATAATCGCCGCAATAATCAGAAAAATAAGTGTGATAGCCAGTATCTCACTCATGACCGTCCCCACGGCACCAAAACAGATTAAGCGTGGATTAAGGGCTTTTTGCGCGATATAAGAAAATGGGGTGAATTTACGGAAAGAGGATGCGGCTGCATCCTCTGTGCAAAGCGGGTGGGCGCTTGTTCAGAAGTGGTTAACGCAGGTAATCGCCCGCGGCTTCTGGCTGGTAGAGCAGCGCCAGCACTTCAAGATGGGCAGAGGCGCCGCCCGGCAACTCCCAGTGGATGGTATCGCCCGTGCGCAGGCCCAGCAGTGCGGCACCCACAGGCGCAAGAACAGAAAGCTGTGTGCTGCTGTCGGTCATCTGAGCCGGGTAAACCAGCGTGCGGGTCAGCTCTTCACCGGTGGTCAGGTTGCGGAATTTTACCTGGCTGTTCATGGTGACCACGTCATGCGGCATCGTCTCAGGCGTGCACATCTGCGCCCGGTCGAGCTCCTCATTCAGGGCGTCGGCCACGGGAAGTGAGGCAAACTCCGCTTTTTCCAGCAGCCTGTCGATACGTTCTGCGTCGAGCTCGTTGATGATAATTGTAGGTCTGGACATTTTTACTCCATGTCGTTAATGCTGCGCGTAACGCAGAAACCAATCCAAAAGAAAACCCTCGCCGTCTGGCAGCGAGGGTTTAACTCTCCCGATGATACTGGCTGAGCGCGCAAGTTTGAAGTGATGAAGGTCACATTCATGGTCCATATGAATTTTCGCTGAAATTTATTCAGTCTTCATTCCGGGCGGAATACGTTACGCTGAGTGTCCTGAACCCGGGCGTTGCGCGAAGCGCTATTCGCGTCAGCCCACCAACGAGAGAGAACTATGTACTTCTACCAACCGTCTCAGGGGCACGGCCTGCCGCACGATCCGCTGAACGCCATTATTGGTCCACGTCCGATCGGCTGGATCTCCTCATGCGACAAGGCCGGTCAGCTCAACCTCGCACCGTATAGCTTCTTTAACTGCTTTAACTATCGCCCGCCGATCATCGGCTTTTCCAGCAACGGCTGGAAGGACAGCGTGCGTAATATTACCGAAACAAAGGAATTTGTCTGGAACCTTGCGACGCGCGATCTCGCGCAAGCGATGAACCAAACCTCTGCGATGCTTCCGCACGATCGGGATGAATTCAGCTTTGCCGGACTTACGCCAGCGGCGAGCCAGCTGGTTAACGCGCCCCGCGTCGCAGAAAGCCCGGTGAACTTTGAGTGCCGCCTGTCGCAGTGCATTCAGCTTACCGGTGCTGACGGCACACCGGTCGATACCTGGCTGGTGCTGGGGGAGGTGGTCGGTATCCATATTGCCGAAACGCTGCTGGAAGAGGGGATTTACCAGACGGCGAAAGCGCAGCCCATCCTGCGTGCGGGAGGGCCGACGGCGTATTATGGCATCAGTGATGAAAACCGGTTTGATATGGTGCGCCCGGGCGCGGATCAGTAGCCGGCTTTATCAATCACGAACTGTTTTCCGCAGTTACCCGGATGTGGCTGCGGGGCAAATGACGCAGCAGAAAGCGGGTTGTTAATGGTGTCCGCCTTCAGCGAAACCTGCATCTCGGTCAGATACGCCGGATTGCCGTTGCAGGTCAGCTTGATCGCTTTGATGTTTTCTTTGCCCCAGCTTTTGGCAACGGCACCGTCAAAGTCGCTGCGATTGACGGTTTTCCCGTAATTATCGGCGAGGAATTTACCGACCGCGCTGTTTTTAACTTCCTGATTCATCCGCACCATCGTGCCGAAATAGGCATCCGGATCGAAACCAAAGCAGACGCCATGTTTGGCATATTCATAACGTTCCAGGCAGGAATTACCGCCCGCGCCCGGCATCACGTCGTTGAGCTTTGCGGCTGCGGAAAGCGACAGTCCGGTTTCGGCGGCATCGCATTTGCGGCTAGCCTTTACTTCCGGCATGTTCGGAATGGGGCGCGTGGCGCAGCCAAAACGCATCCACCGACGTTCATCCACGCCGCGTGCGGCAATAGATTTCGGCAGGCCAGGCCATAGACCGTGAACGGTCAGAAAATCGGCTTTATTATCGCGCTCTTTTTGCAGGCGACATTCGTCAGGTTCATTGCGGTTGCGTTCGACCATGCTCTGGCAAAAACCGGTTTGCCAGGACAGAGCCAGCACATAGCGATCGAAATCGCCATACTGTGTTGCCTTCAGCGGTTCCGCCTGTGCGGAGAAGAGACAGAGAGCAAGCGCGATTGCGCCAGACGGGATGACGATATCCTTCCTGAACATATGATTTCCTGATCGAATGAGCACGATTAATTTCTGGAAGTTATTAAAGCACAAAAAGCGCCTACAGGCGCTTTTTGGATATCCCTAATTTAGCTTAGGCCGCGCCGGGTACCAGCACTTCCGTGGCGATAATCACGATAATCAGACCAACTATAACGGGCACTGAGGTGCGTTTGACGACTTCGAATGGCGAGATTTTCGCCATCCCGGCAACGGCGACGACCACACCCGACACCGGCGAAATGGTACGGCCCAGGTTTGACGCCTGCAGCATGGGAATGGAAAGGTAGGCCGGGTTAATACCGGAGGAGTGAGCCAGTTTCGGGATCATCTCAACGAAAGCGTAGAAAGGCGCATTACCGGAACCGGTGGTCATCGCCGCCAGCATGGTGAGCACCACCAGAACCAGCATCAGGATAATACTGGCGGAGCCGAACGAGGTGGCGATAGAAATCAGGCTCTGGATAAAGCCGATCGTGCTCAGACCCTGGGCAAAAACGCCCGCTGCAACCAGCAGGATCACCACGCCAGCGAAGGCATCCGCCATACCGCGATACGCAACTTCCAGACCCGAGAAAACTTTTTGCGTGTTAAAACCGCGCACAAACTCCAGCACGGCGGCCAGCAGCATACAGATGACCAGAATGGTGATGATGTGCAGCTGTGGACCCCATTTTCCGTCAAAAATCAGCACTCCGACGATCGGGGTGAACGGCAGAATGGCATAGAACGCGGGAGCGGTCGTGGTGATTTCACTCACGTCCATCATTTCATGGTTGATGTTTTCTTTCTTATCGAGATAGCGCTGCCAGAAGAAATGCGCGATCCCCATGCCCATGATGGCAACAATTGAGATCGGTAACGTGGTTTTAAAGGCGAAGTCGATGAGTGACATCTCCGCCGCCTTTGCCGCCAGCACAACGTCGCCGGAGGTCGGGGAGAGAATAATCGCTGCCGGAGACGCGCAAATTGCCGCGGCCGCGCCACGGCTGATACCGACGTTCACCATGACCGGGAACAGCGTCGCCATGAGCAGTACGCCAAGCCCGGTAGCCGACGAAACGGCCAGTGACATCAGGCAGGCGAGGAAATAGGCGGCGACCATCAGCAGATACGGCGAGTTGATGTATTGCAGGGGTTTAGAGGCAAGCTTAACGACCATGTCGTTGGCGCCGATATGGGTCATGTAGGCTGCAAAACCGCACAGCATCATGATCATCATACCCAGGTCACCGCCGCGGCTCATGAGCAATATTTTAATGTATTCAACAATATCTGTAGCCGTGTAACCGGTGCTGGTCGCGCTGGCAGGTAACACCTGGTGCCCCATTATTGCGCTGATAATCAGCAGCGTTAGACCGCCGACAAATAATACGCCCGTGGCCGAGTAGCCTTTAATGATGTAGCGTGCGACGCCGACAATGACGACGACTCCAATAAGGAGTTCGAATAACGTAAGCATGATTTCCCCTGTATCTCTGCTGCAATGGAGCACAAAAAATCAAAAAAAAGAAGGATGAAAATGTGCCGAATAATTGGCCTGTTCTTGCTGATTAAAATCAATAAACAGACGACTAAAGAACAGAACAACCGTCTTTTTGCCATGGCCCATACATTTATGTCATGAGGGTCTTGACCGTCAGAAATAGCGCAACATGTCCTAATAATGATAACAAATTGTTAATGTTTTGTGTGGTTTTACATGTCACTGATTCAGAACATTAAATGGGTAAAGTCACACCCCTTGTGGGTTTATTTTGAACGCATCGCCGCCTTTCCTTAAGAATATTCCCGAAAAGAAGCTGAATAATTAGGAATAACGCCGATGTCGTTAAGCTTTGATTCAACTACTTTATGGTAAACTTTGCCTCGAATACTAAGAATGGTAATTGCATTGTGATTGTACGTAATACATTTTTCTCTATTTTGTTGTTTATTTTTGGGCAGTTAACGTTTTGTTCTGTTGCTCAGGCAGAAGGCAACGCGACGGATAAAGGCTGGTTCTCAACCTTTACGGATAATGTTTCCCAGACATGGACGGCACCTGAACATTATGATCTCTATGTCCCGGCAATAACGTGGCATGCGCGTTTTGCTTATGACAAAGAGAAAACCGATAAATACAACGAGCGTCCGTGGGGCGCGGGTTTTGGCCAGTCGCGCTGGGATGAAAAGGGAAACTGGCATGGCATCTATCTGATGGCCTTCAAAGACTCGTTTAATAAATGGGAGCCGATTGGGGGGTATGGTTGGGAAAAAACCTGGCGCCCGCTAGCGGACGAGAACTTCCACGTCGGTTTGGGCTATACCGCCGGGGTTACTGCACGTGACAACTGGAAATACATTCCAATCCCGGTGCTGCTGCCTTTGGCCTCTATTGGCTATGGCCCCGCAACGTTCCAGATGACCTACATTCCGGGTACGTACAACAACGGTAACGTTTACTTCGCCTGGATGCGTTTTCAGTTTTAACTGACAAAACGTTACATGCTGGTGAAAAAACGCGCAGGCGTTGATTCATAAGCGATAAAAATCTGTCAGTGAAAATTAACGCGACTTTAGTCACTTTTTATCAAAGATCCGCTGGACAAAAGGTCCCACAATTGATGTACTGATAACCGACACAGCATTTGTGTCGTTTTTTAATGTAAAGGTAATTTTGATGTCTAAGATTAAAGGTAACGTTAAGTGGTTTAATGAGTCCAAAGGATTCGGTTTCATTACTCCTGAAGATGGCAGCAAAGACGTGTTCGTACACTTCTCTGCAATCCAGTCTAATGGTTTCAAAACTCTGGCTGAAGGTCAGCGTGTAGAGTTCGAAATCACTAACGGTGCCAAAGGCCCTTCTGCTGCTAACGTAATCGCTCTGTAATTCAGACGCGTCAGCAAGAATTTCAAAACCCGCTCACTGAGCGGGTTTTTTTCGTTTTGAATCAGCCAAGCAGATACATTTTCAGGAAGCTGGCAACGATCAGCACGCTCAACAACACCATTCCTGCGCTCATCAGACTCTGTTTCATTCTGTCACCCTCGTTCAGTATTACATTCAGAGTGACAGAGAAAAATTAAGCCAACATTAACGGTTCGGCTGTTAATGCGCGCTTGCGGAAGAAAATAGCCAAAATGCGATCCCCGTCATCGCAAAGGAGCCGAGCATATTGATCGCCACATTCATCAGCGCCCAGCCGATACGGCCTTCCTGAAAGAGAAAAACCGTCTCCGCAGAAAAGGTTGAGAAGGTGGTCAAACCGCCGCAGAATCCGGTGGTAATCAACACCTTCCACATTGGGTCAATGTGCGTCATTCGGTTAAACCAGGCCAGCCCCATACCAATGATAAAGGCACCAATCAGGTTTGCGGCAAGTGTCCCCATAGGAATCGCCTGATGCAGGGGGTTAAACCGCATACTCAGAAACCATCGCGCAACGCTACCCGTTCCCCCACCAATAAAAACGGCTAAAAGTAGTTGTAACACGCTAAATACCTGCTATTTGATGTGTAAGAGTAGCGAGTTTAACGCCGTTTATGATGAGGGGACAAATATGTATGTAGCGGTAGGGCAATTTGTGGTCACGCCTGACTGGCGTGAAAATGCGAGAACATGCGTCAACCTGATGATGCAGGCCCGGCAGAAAGGCGCGTCGCTGTTGGTTCTCCCTGAGGCGCTGCTGGCCAGAGATGATAACGACCCGGATTTATCCGTGAAGTCCGCGCAGCCGCTGGACGGCGAATTTGTGCAGCAGCTGCTTGCCCAGAGCGCGGGCAATACGATGACGACGATCTTAACGATCCATGTTCCCTCCACGCCGGGTCGCGCGGTGAATACGCTCGTGGCGATTCGTGACGGGGCTATCGTGGCACGTTACGCCAAGCTTCACCTCTATGATGCGTTCAGCATCCAGGAGTCGCGACGCGTTGACCCCGGAGACAATATCCCACCGCTGCTGGAGATTGACGGATTTAAGATTGGACTGATGACCTGCTATGACCTGCGTTTTCCCGAGCTGGCGCTCCATCTGGCGCTGCAGGGGGCGGACGTACTGGTACTGCCTGCCGCGTGGGTCAAAGGGCCGTTAAAAGAGCATCACTGGGCAACGCTGCTTGCGGCACGCGCGCTGGATACAACCTGCTATGTCGTTGCCGCAGGGGAATGTGGCACGAAAAACATAGGGCAAAGCAGGGTGGTTGATCCGCTGGGGGTGACGATCGCCGCCGCCGCTGAAGCCCCGCATGTGCTGGTGGCGGAGATAAACTCAGAAAGAATCGCGCTTGCGCGTCAGCAATTACCCGTTCTTCGTAATCGTCGATTTGCGCCACCGCAATTATTGTGATGTTTTTTTCAACAATGCTTGATTCACCTTGTTACAGATTGCTATTGTGTGCACGCGCTAAATGACCGTTAATACAGTCAGGTTTTGGCGCTGAATGCAGCCTGTTTTAAGTAAAGAAGGTATCTATGGGTGAGATTAGTATTACCAAACTGCTGGTGGTTGCCGCACTGGTCGTCCTGCTGTTTGGTACCAAGAAGTTACGCACGCTGGGTGGTGACCTGGGGGCTGCCATCAAAGGCTTTAAGAAAGCGATGAACGATGATGATGCAGCGGCGAAGAAAAGCGCCGAGGATGACGTCCCGGCAGACAAGCTTTCTCACAAAGAGTGACAGCAACGCCTCAGGGCTTGCGAAAAAAAACCGGCTCATGAGGCCGGTTTTTTTGTATTACTGTAAATGAATATTACAGCATTATTTAACTTCTTCGCCTTTAGCCTGCATATCGGCATGGTATGAGGAGCGAACGAATGGGCCGCAGGCAGCGTGGGTGAAGCCCATCGCCATCGCTTCGGCTTTCATTTCATCGAACTCGTCCGGGCTCACGTAGCGCTGAACCGGCAGGTGGTGACGGCTTGGCTGCAGATACTGTCCCAGGGTCAGCATGGTCACACCGTGGCGGCGAAGATCGCGCATCACCTCGATGATTTCATCATTGGTTTCACCCAGACCCACCATCAGACCAGACTTGGTCGGAATATGCGGATGCGCTTCTTTGAAACGCTCAAGCAGTTTCAGGGACCAGTTATAGTCAGCGCCCGGACGCACCTGACGGTAAAGACGCGGCACGTTCTCCAGGTTGTGGTTAAACACATCTGGCGGCGTCGCGGTCAGGATATCCAGCGCGCGGTCCATACGGCCGCGGAAGTCAGGCACCAGCGTCTCGATTTTGATGTTAGGGCTTTTCTCGCGAATGGCCGTAATACAGTCGGCGAAGTGCTGAGCACCACCATCACGCAGGTCGTCACGGTCAACGGATGTGATAACCACATAACGCAGCGCCATGTCAGCGATGGTCTGCGCCAGTTTCTGGGGTTCGTTAGCATCAGGCGCGACTGGACGGCCATGAGCAACATCGCAGAACGGGCAGCGGCGGGTACAGATAGCACCCAGAATCATAAACGTCGCGGTACCGTGATTGAAACATTCAGCAAGGTTCGGACAAGAAGCTTCTTCACAGACGGAGTGAAGACCATTCTTGCGCATCGCCGCTTTGATCCCCTGGATACGCGAAGAGTCGGCCGGAAGTTTGATTTTCATCCATTCCGGTTTTCTTAACAGCGCCTCGCGCTCTGTAGCCACGTTTTTAACCGGGATAAGGGCCATTTTATCGGCATCGCGGTATTTAACACCGCGTTCCATCACAATGGGTTTACTCATAGCGTGCGTGTTCCAGTTGCGAATATCGAAGGAAAGCGTTTCAATTCAAGGGAATGTTGTATTTATCAACTATTTTTGAACGAACGACAGGCAGTATATCATTGAAACGGTCGTTAAAGCAGCCTGCCAGATCGCCAATTTGTAAAATAGTTGTTGTTTTGTGCCTTTTGCCCTGCGGGTTGCAGGGGCTTGTGCTGGCTAAACCTGTCAGAAGGCCTGACGGATGATGCGGATGACGTTTTCCAGGACCGGATCGCGCAAACTCAGCTTGTTGTAATGCAGTGAAATCTCGATAGATTCCGCATTAAGCTGGCTGAGCGGGATGCTTTCCAGCGGCCAGCATTTTTGTAGCAGGCTGTACAGGCGTGATGGCATAACGCACAGCATATCGCTGCTGCCGATCAGGGATGCGGTGGTAAACATATTGTAACTGCTGAAGCTGATCTGACGTTCCGGGAAAATTTCATCAATACGCTGACGAAGTGCATGATTAGATTGCCCTTCGGTCATGAAAGACGAGTGGTCGTAGTTGCGCAGGTTTTCGATGGTTAACGGCTCGCTAAGAGCAGGGTGCTGCTGGCGGCAAACCAGCACCAGATTATCCGCATAAAGCACATTTTGCCCCAGCGCTCTGGCACTGAAGCTGCCGCTTTCAATAATCAGGTCCGTCTGGAACTGGGCAAGCTGAATGTCAGGTTCATTGAGAGGCACATTGCGAAGCAGGAGCTGCGGAGCATGCTCTTTTACGGCCTGGAAGATCGCTGGCATCACCAGCACCCCGACAGAAGGGGAACAGCCGATGGTGATGGTTCGCTGCTTATCATAGCTCCCGGTTAAATCCAGTGCGCCCAGAATCGACTCCAGCCCCTGGCTGATGTACTCGTGGAGATGCGTGGCATAAGCCGTCGGCGTTACCCCCTGGCCCTTGCGGATAAATAATGGGTCAGGAAATATAGCGCGAAGCTTTTGGATTGACTGGCTTATTGCTGATGGCGTGAGATTAAGAATTTTCGCAGCGTTAACGATACCCTTATGGACATATACCGCCTCAAAAATAGTCAGTAAATTGAGATCAATATTACGTAAAGTCCGAAAAATTTGCGGCTTGTCTTCGCCACCGGGTTCATTCAGTCGTTTGGCTGGTAAATTATTATACTCCACGCTTTCACTCCGTATACATTCACAATATGAATGATAGTTGAATTTATTTATTATGCTTGTAGAGATTCGTAAAGTGTTGGTTTTGTTTCACTTGTTTATCAAGGGCAAACGGTTGTGTGATAATTGCTCACCTTACTTATGCCGTGTTTGCCATGCTTGCTGGAGGCTAAATAATATGTGGCGGTAATATTCGGGCGCTTCGAAAATATAGAATCTGTGGATTATTGTAAAGTGCAAAAGCTGTAAATAAACAGTGGCCCGCCAAATTATCGAGCCATGTTGTATGATGTATTAAGCAGGGATATATTCGTACGGGGGATTGTTAAGTAGCGCTAACATCTGCTTTAAAAGCACGGGACGAATATGTTCTGGCTTAGCGGTTTCTACCCACTGGCACATTTGCGTCATTTCCATGCCGGCGTAGCCGCAGGGGTTAATGCGCTGGAAAGGCGCGAGGTCCATATTAATATTCAAGGCCAGGCCATGGAAAGAGCAGCCTTTACGAATACGCAGCCCCAGTGAGCAGATCTTCATTTCCCCAACGTAGACGCCAGGCGCATCGGCGCGTGGATGCGCGTCAATACCATATTCCGCCAGCGTGTTGACGACAGTTTGTTCCAGTAAGGTAACCAGTTCACGCACGCCCAGCTTTCTGCGCTTCAGATTGAGCAGGACGTACATCACCTGCTGTCCGGGCCCATGATAAGTGACCTGACCGCCGCGATCGCTCTGAATAACCGGGATATCTCCCGTCATTAACAAATGCTCTGCTTTACCCGCCTGGCCCTGCGTAAATACCGGCAGGTGCTCGACCAGCCAGATTTCATCCGGGGTGCTGTCATCGCGTGAATCGGTGAAGTCATGCATAGCCTGGGAGACAGGCTCATAAGGTTGCAGGCCGAGGTGACGGACCAGAATTTTATCCTGATACAAAACTGCGTCTCCGAAGACGAGGGACAAAAGGTGTGGGGGAGTATATCACAGCGGGGGAGAGGGGTTACCCGGCAAACCGGGTAACCGCAAAGGGACTACAGCACCATACGAACAATTTCGATATTGCCGAGCTCTTCGTACAGCGTTTCCACCTGCTCAATGTGTGTCGCAGTGATGGTAATAGAAACCGAGTGGTAGTTGCCCTTGCTGCTTGGTTTTACTGACGGAGAGTAGTCACCCGGCGCATGGCGCTGTACCACTTCAACCACCTGATCAACCAGCTCAGGTTTCGCCAGACCCATTACTTTGTAGGTAAATGAGGTTGGGAATTCAAGCAGTTCGTTAAGTTTGGTTTTCATGTCAGCTCCGGCGTAACGTCAAAAAATAATAACTCCCACGTCAGGTGGGAGTTATCAGGATACTTAGTATATGGGGATCAAAATCACACTTTCAAGTGTTCAATTTTTAACCAAACCAGTGGTGGAACATCAATTTAATGTAATCAATGATTTTGCCGAAGAAATTGCCTTCAGGAATTTCTTGCAGAACAACCAGCGGACGCTGATCGATCGTTTTTCCATCCAGCTGGAAGTTGATCGTACCCACAACCTGGTTTTTCTGCAGCGGGGCATGCAGCTCGGTGCTGTTCAGCACGTAGCTGGCTTTCAGATCCTTCATGCGACCGCGTGGAATGGTCAGATAGAGATCTTTATCAACGCCGAGTGAAGCACGGTCATTGTCGCCGAACCAGACGGGTTCAGACGCAAACTCTTTGCCTGCTTTCAGTGGGTTCACGGTTTCGAAGAAGCGGAAGCCCCAGGTCAGCAGTTTCTTGCTTTCTGTTTCACGACCTTTAAAGGTACGGCCGCCCATCACGGCAGAGATCAGACGCATCTGACCTTCAGTGGCAGAGGCCACCAGGTTGTAGCCCGCTTTATCGGTGTGGCCAGTTTTGATGCCGTCAACGTTCAGGCTGTTATCCCACAGCAGGCCGTTACGGTTGGTCTGACGAATACCGTTGAAGGTGAACTCTTTCTCTTTATAGATAGAGTATTCATTCGGTACATCGCGGATCAGCGCCTGACCAATCAGGGCCATGTCACGTGCGGAGCTGTACTGACCGTCTGCGTCCAGTCCGTGTACGGTCTGGAAATGGCTGTTTTTCAGACCCAGCGCGTTAACGTAGCTGTTCATCAGGCCCACGAAGGCATCCTGGCTACCGGCGGCGAAGTCGGCCATCGCCACGCAGGCATCGTTACCAGACTGCAGGTTGATACCGCGAATCAGCTGGGAAACAGGAACCTGCATACCCGGCTTCAGGAACATCAGAGAGGAACCTTTGAAAACAGGGTTCCCGGTTGCCCACGCATCGTTACCGATGGTGACCAGATCCGATTCTTTGAATTTACCTGCTTTCATCGCCTGGCCGATAACGTAGCTGGTCATCATTTTGGTCAGACTGGCCGGGTCACGGCGGGCATCGGCATTCTGTTCTGCCAGCACTTTGCCAGAGTTGTAATCGATCAGGATGTAGGATTCCGCGTCGATTTGCGGAACGCCAGGGATCATGGTCTTGATATTCAGGTCATCGGCGTGAGCTGCAGAGAGCGCAGCAGCGCAAAGGGCCGTGGTCAGCGCCATGCGCTGCACAAAACGAGCAGAAAAAGTGGTCTTCATGGTCAGAACTACGACATCCGTGATGGAATTAAAAAAAGTGCCTTACTATAGCAAATGCTATTCAGGCAGGCATCCGACTTTAAGCATGAGTTTGTGAATGTGTTTTACACTAACTGACAATTCGGATACCGCCGGTTAATTATTTCGCAACAGCGATAAATGACTGAAGTTGAGCTTCATTCTGCAGACGCTGCTGCAGGGATGCGGCCTGCGATTTGCTGGCAAACGGCCCCATCTGAATGCGCCAGACCGCGCCGTTCTGCTCAACGCGTCCCGGTACGCCAAACTGCTGGCTCAGACGCTGTTGATACTGCCTGGCCCGGGCCTGATCGCTTACTGCGCCTACCTGAACCACATAGCTGCCGCTTGCCGCTGCTGGAGCCGTCACCGCCGCACTTTGCGTGGCCGCTGGCGCCGTTACGGGAGCCGGCTGGGTTGCTGGTGCCGCAACGGGAGCAGGGGCTGGGGTCGGCTCACTGCCTTCCAGAACGCCCGAGGCTAAGGTCGTCGGTGCGCCAAGAAAGCCGCTACTCTTTACCGGCGCGCCGGTAGAATCCTCGCTTTGCAGCGTGTCATTGCTGATCGGGCGTATTTCTCCCCCCGGCTGAGCAGGCTCTGCCGGAGACGAGACGCTTCCCATTCCGCCGTCAAGATTTGGGCGGTCAGGAAGGGCATAGGTCTGTTTTGCCACCGTCGTACACGCGGTACCCGGCCCGGAGAGCGAACCATCCTGTGCGACGATAATCGGGTCAATACGGACTTTGGTGTTGTTTGAGGTGTTCAGGCGATCGGCAGACGCGCGTGAGAGGGAAATCACCCGGTCATTCCCGTAAGGACCACGGTCGTTGATACGCACGACGATCATACGGCCATTCGCCAGGTTGGTGATACGAGCGTAGCTCGGGATCGGCAGCGTCGGGTGTGCTGCCGTCAGCTGCATTGGGTCGAACGCTTCCCCGGAAGCCGTCAGGTTACTGCCCGGCTCGGCATCATAAATGGCGGCAAAGCCCGCCTGGCTGAAACGGGAAGGATCCTGAACAATTTTATAGCTTTTGCCGTCGCGCTGGTAATCCTGATTGGCACTGGCATTCAGCGGTTCATAAACGGGATCGGCACCGCTGATTTCAACGATCGGGCCATTACACACCGCAGGCTGCGGCGGCGCGACGGTTGCCTGTTGCTGACCATCATCACTTGTGCAGGCCGCAAGTAAACTTGCCGCGATGCAGATCCCCAGCCACTGCTTACGCATTCCGATCCCCTTATTTTTATACGCTTTTTGACAACATTTTTCTGTGGGTATGGATCGACATCACGATACCAAACCCGGCCATCAACACGATCAGTGCCGAGCCTCCGTAACTCACCAGCGGCAGCGGTACGCCTACCACCGGCAGAATACCACTCACCATACCAATATTTACGAAGACATAAACGAATAAAATCAGCATCAACCCGCCGGCCATGACGCGACCAAAGGTGGTTTGCGCGCGTGCTGCAATCCACAATCCCCGCATGATCAGCAGTACGTACAGCGCCAGCAATATTAAGATGCCAACCAGCCCCAGCTCTTCCGCCAGTACGGCGAAGATAAAGTCGGTGTGGCGTTCCGGTAAAAATTCCAGCTGCGACTGCGTGCCGTGCAGCCAGCCTTTACCGCGCAGGCCGCCGGAGCCAATCGCAATCTTGGACTGAATAATATGATAGCCCGCGCCCAGCGGATCGGTTTCCGGATCGAGAAGCATCATGACGCGCTGGCGCTGGTAATCATGCATCAGGAAGAACCAGAGGATAGGAATGAACGCTGCAATCAGCACCACCGCGATACCAATCAGGCGCCAGCTCAGTCCCGACAGGAAAAGGACAAACAGGCCGGAAAGGGCGATAAGAATTGAGGTGCCAAGGTCAGGCTGCGCCGCAACCAGCAGCGTCGGCAGAAAAATCAGCACCAGCGCGATGGCCGTGTTTTTCAGAGACGGCGGACAGACGTCGCGGTTGATAAAGCGTGCCACCATCAATGGAACGGCGATTTTGGCAATTTCCGAGGGCTGGAAGCGGACAACGCCCAGATCCAGCCAGCGCTGCGCCCCTTTTGAAATGGCGCCAAACGCATCTACCGCAACCAGCAAAATAATACAGAAGATGTAAAGATAGGGCGCCCAGCCTTCGTAGACGCGCGGCGGGATTTGCGCCATCACCACCATGATGATCAGACCCATGGCGATCTGGCCGATTTTGCGCTCCATCATGCCGATGTCCTGGCCGCTGGCGCTCCAGATAACCAGGGCGCTGTAAACCAGCAGAGCCAGCAGGATCAGCAGCATGGCTGGGTCGATGTGGATTTTATCCCACAGCGATTTTTTATTTGGATTATCCGTCATGATTATTGGTCCTCCGCCGCAGCGGCGGCCGGGTTTTCAGCCGGCAGTTCGGTGTTGTTATCACCCAGCATAATGTGGTCAAGGATCTGGCGCATGATGGTACCTACTGCTGGCCCGGCACCGCCGTTCTCCAGAATCATCGCCACCGCGACCTGCGGGTTATCATAAGGGGCAAACGCCGTCATCAGCTTATGGTCACGCAGACGTTCAGCAATGCGGTGCGCGTTATAGGTTTCGTTGGCTTTCAGACCAAACACCTGCGCAGTACCGGATTTCGCGGCCACTTTGTACGGCGTACCGGCGAAGTATTTATGCGCGGTACCGTTCGGGCGGTTTGCCACGCCGTACATACCGTCTTTCGCAATTTCCCAGAAGCCGGAATGGATGTCACCCACCGGGGCCTCGTGCGGCTGGTTCCACGGTACTTTTTTGCCGTCTTCAACCGTGCTCTGTAGCAGATGCGGCACTTTTACCACGCCGTCATTGATGAGGATCATCATGGCCTTGTTCATCTGAAGCGGCGTTGCCGTCCAGTAGCCCTGACCGATACCTACCGGAATGGTGTCACCCTGATACCACGGTTTTTTAAAGCGCTTCAGCTTCCATTCACGCGTTGGCATGTTGCCAGAACGTTCTTCTGAAAGGTCCACGCCGGTGTAATGCCCGTAGCCGAATTTGCTCATCCACTCTGACAGGCGGTCGATACCCATGTCATACGCCACCTGATAGAAGAAGGTATCCGCAGATTCTTCCAGCGATTTGGTGACGTTGAGATGACCGTGGCCCCATTTTTTCCAGTCACGATAGCGCTTATCTGAACCCGGCAGCTGCCACCACCCCGGGTCAAACAGGCTGGTATTACGGTTGATGACGCCGGCACTCAGCGCAGAGACCGCCACGTACGGTTTAACCGTGGATGCCGGCGGGTAAACCCCTTGCGTCGCGCGGTTGACCAGCGGCGTGTTAGGGTCATTCAGCAGACCGGAATAGTCTTTACTGGAAATGCCGTCAACAAAGAGGTTCGGGTCATAGCTAGGCATGGAGACCATTGCCAGGATGCCGCCGGTACGAGGATCGGTGACCACAACGGCTGCACGGCTACCCGCCAGCAGGGTTTCGATATACTGCTGAAGTTTGAGGTCGAGCGTCAGATAGACGTCATGCCCCGCCTGAGGCGGCACTTCTTTTAGCTGACGGATCACGCGGCCGCGGTTGTTAACCTCAACCTCTTCATAGCCGGTTTGCCCGTGCAGAACGTCTTCGTAGTAACGTTCGATCCCCAGCTTACCGATATCGTGAGTAGCAGCGTAGTTGGCCAGCTTGCCGTCTTTATCAAGGCGGTCGACGTCTTTGTCATTAATCTTGGAAACGTAGCCAATCACATGCGTCAGCGCGGAGCCGTAGGGATAGTAGCGACGCTTATATCCCTTCACTTCCACGCCGGGGAAACGGTACTGATTCACCGCAAAGCGGGCCACCTGGACTTCCGTAAGATTGGTTTTAACCGGAATCGAGGTGAAGCGGTGAGAGCGGGCGCGCTCTTTTTTAAACGCCGCGATATCGTCATCGTTAAGGTCTACAACGCTTTTCAGCGCTTCCAGCGTATCCTGAACATTATCGACTTTTTCCGGCATCATCTCGATTTGATAGATGGTGCGGTTCAACGCCAGCGGGGTGCCGTTACGATCGTAAATAATGCCGCGGCTGGGTGCGATAGGCACCAGCTTAATGCGGTTTTCGTTTGAACGCGTCTGGTAGTCGGTAAAGCGGACAATTTGCAGATTATAGAGGTTGGCGATCAGCACGCCGGTAAGCAGCAAAATCCCGGTAAAGGCGACCAGCGCCCGGCGCACAAACAGCGCGGACTCAGCCGTATAGTCGCGAAAAGAATTCTGTAGTTTCATCCGCTGCTTAATCTACCCTGGTCAGTCATTACTCGCGGTGATAGGGGTGGTTGGTAGTAATGCTCCACGCGCGATACAGGCTTTCTGCCACCAGTACCCGAACGAGCGGGTGGGGAAGCGTCAGCGCGGAGAGGGACCAACTTTGTTCAGCCGCTGCTTTGCAGGCAGGGGATAACCCTTCTGGTCCGCCAATCAACAGACTGACGTCACGGCCATCCTGCTTCCAGCGCTCCAGTTCTTGTGCCAGCTGCGGCGTATCCCAGGGTTTACCTGGAATATCGAGGGTGACGATGCGGTTTTTGCCAGCGGCAGCCAGCATCAGTTCGCCCTCTTTATCGAGAATACGTTTGATATCAGCGTTCTTGCCGCGCTTCCCGGCGGGAATTTCCACCAGCTCGAACGGCATGTCTTTTGGAAAACGACGCAGATATTCAGTAAAACCGGTTTGTACCCAGTCCGGCATTTTGGTGCCGACGGCGACCAGCTGTAACTTCACGCATTAACCCCAGAGTTTTTCCAGCTCATACAGGCGACGGCTCTCGTCCTGCATGACGTGGACAATCACATCGCCGAGGTCGACTACCACCCAGTCAGCCGTCGCTTCACCTTCAACACCCAGCGGCAACAGCCCTGCTGCACGCGATTCCTGAACCACGTGATCGGCAATTGAAACAACATGACGCGTCGATGTACCGGTGCAGATGATCATGCAGTCGGTAATACTGGATTTACCCTTAACGTCGATAGCGATGATGTCCTGACCTTTCAGGTCATCAATTTTGTCAATAACAAAATCCTGGAGTGCTTTACCCTGCAAGTTTTCCCCCTGGGGTGAATGAGATTGTAAAACTTTGAATTCGTAGCCAGACAGTATACCTGAACTCACGCCTGCGTCGGGACAAATGTCTCCGGCCGGGCTTTTGAAGGCGGGTATCATCCCACCCTCCGCCTGAGATTGCATTGCCATTTTTGTAAAACAATTTCTGTAAAGCAATGATCGGCGGGAAAGTCTGGCAGCGGAGAATAACAGTATGGCTTACCCTGTCAAGGCAGGATAAACAATAAGCCGCTTTTTATGCTCTCCGGCTATTCATCTGCGCTTTTCTGATACAAACCGTGCGCATGGATATAGGCCAGCACCGGGGTTGGCAGCAGATCGTCACACGCTAAACCCTGCTGTAAACGCTCGCGAATGAGGGTTGCAGAGATATCAAACCACGGCGTTTCCGCCAGATAGATCTTCCCGGCAGGCTGGTTGTGAAGATCTTCAACATTATCGGTGAGGTGGTCTTCCAGCCACTGCTGGTACTGCTCTTCGCGCATGGTCAGCGGATAGCCGGGACGGCGGCAGACGAGCAGATGGCTGTTCTCCAGGATGGTTTCATACTGATGCCACGTAGGGAAATTCAGCAGAGAATCCTGGCCGATGATAAAGGCAAGCGGCTGGTCTGGCCCTTGTTCGGCGCGCCACTCCTGAAGCGTCTGAGACGTCCAGGAGGGCGTGTCGCGACGCAGCTCACGCTCGTCAAGTCGGAATAGCGGTTTATCTGCGATGGCAAGGGCAAGCATCTCTTTTCGCTGCTCGCTGGTCGCCTCGGGTTGTGGACGATGGGGCGGGACATTGTTGGGCATGATGGTGACGCGCTGAAGGCCGATCAGATTTGCCAGAATTTCAACCGGCTTCAGATGCCCGTAATGTACCGGGTCGAAGGTGCCGCCATATAAGGCCTGTAAAGAATGCATGCTATCCATCAATAAAAACGTCTGCCAGCGCCTTGTGGCAGAGCAGGAGAGAAAGACTTTCCAGCTCCGCCCAGACCGACTGGCCATAATCTTGTTTTAACGTGAGCTCAGCGCGCATCAGAAGCTGCACTGCCTGACGAAGCTGTTCATGACCCAGGCGGTTGACGGCCTCGGTGATCAAAGCCCGGCGATTTTGCCACACGCGGTGTTTATCAAACAGCGAACGCAGCGGCGTATGGGCAGACTGACGCTTGAGCGTAATCAGCAGCAGCAACTCGCGCTGCAGCGTACGCAGCAGAATAACCGGTTCGCTCCCTTCGAGACGCAGCTGTTGCAGAATATGCATGGCGCGTTTGCTTTTCGCCGACAGCAGCGCGTCCACCCAGTGGAACGGCGTGAAGTGCGCCGCGTCGTTAACGGCCTGCTCGACGCGCGGCAAGGTCAGCTTGCCATCCGGCCAGAGCAGGGAGAGTCTGTCCAGCGCCTGCGCCAGGGCCAGCAGGTTACCTTCATAGCAGTAGCAGAGCAGTTGGTTCGCCGCATCATCCAGCTGAAGGTTGTTCTGCTTCGCTCTCGCTGCCACCCATTTGGGCAGATGCGCCTGTTCAGGCGTCTGACAGGTGACCTGCACCGCGTGGGCTGCGAGTTGGGTGAACCACGCCGCATTTTCCTGCGCTTTGGTGAGCTTGTTGCCGCGCACAATCAGTAGCAGATCGCTGTGAAGCAGGCTGACCAGCGTGGCCAGCTGTTCATTGATGGCCGCGTTAGGGCCGTTCTCCGGCAGCAGGATCTGAATAGTCTGGCGCGACGCAAAAAGGCTCATCGCCTGACAGAGTGAGAAGAGGGCATTCCAGTCGGTGTTGTTATCCAGCTGGACGGTGTGGTGTTCATCGAAGCCCTGAGAGGCGGCTTCATGCCGCACGGCATCCAGACTTTCCTGAAGCAATAACGGATCGTTTCCAAGAAGCAGATACGCCGCGCGCAGCCCTTCTTTGAGCTGCGCGCGGAGTTGTTCAGGATACAGCCTGATCATCATTTACCCAGAGAGTTAGCAGCAGGAAGCGTGCCAGCAACCGGTTTTTCAACAATGTCAGAGCCTTGTCGGGTAGACGCTGCAATACCTGGCAGTTTACGGATCAGCTGTTCCGCCGCCTTGTCGTACATTTCGTTGATGATAATCTGCTGTTCGGCATCTTTTGCCAATGCCGTCTGCGGGTTATCGAAGAACGAACGGAACACTTTCGTGCTGATCGGATAGATGTCTTTACCCGGGATCAGGACCGCTGCGTTGACCGTCAGCACCATCTGATATTCAGCTGTACGACCGTCCTGGAAGATTGAGGCCGTATCTCTCGACAGACCTCCTCCGATGATACGCAGAGACGGTACATCCTGGCGCAGCGTTTGTTTCTCAACAAGCTCAACGCCGTTCAGACGCAGCTGATTACGAACTGCCCGGCTGAGTGGACCATTCGGATCCGATGAGTCGAAAATCATCGTTTTCATCTCAGCAGGCACTGCCGTGGTATTGCGCAGGTGCCAGCCACAGCCAGCGGTGACAAGCACCGCCAGTGATAAGAGTATTGTTGCCAGTTGTCGCACGTTTCCTCCCGCGCTTAGCCAACGACCAGATTGAGCAGTTTACCCGGTACGTAGATCACTTTACGTACGGTAACGCCCTCAAGATATTTTGCGACCAGAGGTTCCTGGCCCGCGCGCTCGCGAACCTGTTCTTCGGTTGCATCGACCGCCACGGTAATTTTACCGCGGACTTTGCCGTTTACCTGGACCACAACCAGCGTCGTGTTTTCCACCATCGCGGCTTCGTCAGCCTGCGGCCACGGCGCGTTGTCAATATCGCCTTCGCCTTTCAGCTCCTGCCACAGGGTGAAGCTGACGTGTGGAGTGAACGGGTTCAGCATGCGAACGACGGCCAGCAGCGCTTCACGCATTAAGGCACGATCCTGCTCACCGTCCTGCGGGGCTTTCGCCAGCTTGTTCATCAGTTCCATAATAGCCGCAATTGCGGTATTGAAGGTCTGACGACGACCAATATCATCGGTCACTTTCGCAATCGTTTTATGAACATCGCGACGCAGCGCCTGCTGATCTTCAGTCAGTGCGGCGGCGTTCAGCGCCGGGGCATTGCCCAGTGCAGTGTGTTCGTAAACCAGTTTCCAGACGCGTTTCAGGAAGCGGTTCGCGCCTTCCACGCCAGACTCCTGCCATTCCAGGGTCATGTCGGCCGGAGAGGCAAACATCATGAACAGACGCACGGTGTCCGCACCGTAACGCTCAACCATCACCTGCGGATCGATGCCGTTGTTTTTCGACTTGGACATCTTGCTCATGCCGGTATAGACCAGTTCATGACCTTCGGCGTCTTTCGCCTTAACGATACGGCCTTTCTCGTCGCGCTCGACGATCGCATCAACCGGAGAAACCCAGTTACGTTCGCCATTAGCACCGACGTAATAGAACGCATCTGCCAGTACCATGCCCTGACACAGCAGCTGTTTTGCTGGTTCGTCAGAGTTCACCATGCCTGCATCGCGCATCAGTTTGTGGAAGAAGCGGAAGTAGAGCAGGTGCATGATGGCGTGTTCGATGCCGCCGATATAGATATCAACCGGCAGCCAGTAGTTTGCCGCATCGGAATCGAGCATACCGTCCTGATACTGCGGGCAGGTGTAGCGCGCATAGTACCAGGATGACTCCATAAAGGTGTCAAAGGTGTCGGTTTCACGCAGCGCAGGCTGACCGTTGACGGTGGTTTTTGCCCACTCAGGATCGGCTTTGATCGGGCTGGTGATACCGTCCATGACCACGTCTTCCGGCAGGATCACCGGGAGCTGATCTTCCGGCGTTGGCATCACGGTGCCATCTTCCAGCGTCACCATTGGGATTGGCGCGCCCCAGTAACGCTGACGGGACACGCCCCAGTCGCGCAGACGGAAGTTAACTTTACGCTCGCCCACGCCCAGAGAGGCCAGCTTATCGGCGATGGCGTTGAAGCCCTCTTCGAAGCTCAGGCCGCTGAATTCACCGGAGTTGAACAGGGTGCCTTTTTCGGTCAGCGCTTGTTCGGACAGGTCGGGTTCAGAACCATCGGCGGCCAGAATAACGGCTTTAATCGGCAGGCTGTATTTGGTGGCAAACTCGTAGTCGCGCTGATCGTGGCCCGGAACGGCCATTACCGCGCCTGTACCGTACTCCATCAGCACGAAGTTCGCTGCCCAGACAGGGATCGCTTCGCCAGTCAGCGGATGCTTCGCATAGAAGCCTGTCGCGACGCCTTTTTTCTCCATCGTCGCCATGTCGGCTTCGGCCACTTTGGTGTTGCGGCACTCGTCAATGAAGGCGGCCAGCTCCGGGTTATTCTCTGCCGCTTTCTGCGCCAGCGGGTGACCTGCGGCTACGGCCAGGTAGGTCGCGCCCATGAAGGTGTCCGGGCGGGTGGTGTAGACAGTCAGGGTCTGGTCATAGTTCTCAACGTTGAAGGTAATCTCCACGCCTTCAGAACGGCCGATCCAGTTGCGCTGCATGGTCTTAACGGTATCTGGCCAGTGGTCGAGGTTATCCAGATCGTTCAGCAGCTCATCAGCGTAAGCGGTGATTTTGATAAACCACTGTGGGATCTCTTTACGCTCAACTTTGGTGTCACAGCGCCAGCAGCAGCCGTCGATAACCTGTTCGTTCGCGAGAACGGTCTGGTCGTTCGGACACCAGTTAACGGCAGAGGTCTTCTTATATACCAGGCCTTTTTTGTACAGCTCGGTGAAGAACTTCTGCTCCCAGCGATAGTATTCCGGAGTACAGGTTGCCAGCTCGCGGCTCCAGTCATAGCCAAAGCCCAGCATTTTGAGCTGGTTTTTCATGTACGCGATGTTGTCGTACGTCCACGGTGCCGGTGCGGTGTTGTTTTTGACCGCCGCGCCTTCCGCAGGCAGACCGAACGCATCCCAGCCGATAGGCTGCAGAACGTTTTTGCCCAGCATGCGCTGGTAGCGTGCAATCACATCGCCGATGGTGTAGTTACGCACATGGCCCATGTGTAGTCGACCAGAAGGATAGGGAAGCATCGACAGGCAGTAATACTTCTCTTTGCTCTCGTCTTCGGTTACTTCAAAGGTGCGCTTCTCGTCCCAGTGTTGCTGGACTTTTGATTCTATCTCTTCCGGGCGGTATTGCTCTTGCATGGCAGCCAGTGGTCCTGTTTTCAATACAGCTACAAATGTAGCCAATGGATGTGGTAATTCAGATCCGCATAGCATAGCCCAAACGCCCGCGTCAAAACAGCCTTTCGCACAAATGCGCTTTGCAGGAATTTACCGGGTCTGTGCTTCACCTGACAAAGCGGCGATGAAATAAGGTCTATTATTAGAAATAGTTACTTACCCGGGAGGCAAAATGATGAACAAGGTTGCTCAATTTTACCGCGAACTGGTGGCGACACTGACGGAACGGCTGCGTAACGGCGAGCGAGATATCGACGCGCTGGTGGAGCAGGCGCGTGCCCGCGTGACGCAAACGGGTGAGTTAACGCGAACCGAAGTGGAAGAGGTGACGCGCGCCGTGCGTCGCGATCTGGAAGAGTTCGCGCGCAGCTACCAGGAGAGCCAGGAGGAGGTCACGGACAGCGTTTTTATGCGGGTGATTAAAGAGAGCCTGTGGCAAGAGCTGGCCGACATCACGGATAAAACGCAGCTGGAGTGGCGCGAGGTCTTTCAGGATTTGAACCATCACGGTGTGTATCACAGTGGTGAGGTGGTCGGCTTGGGAAATCTGGTATGTGAGAATTGCCACCATCATTTTGCGGTATATACGCCGGATGTCCTGCCGCTGTGTCCGAAATGCGGCCACGATCAGTTCCAGCGTCGGCCGTTTGAGCCCTAGGTAAAAGCAAAACTGTTTGCTCCCTCTCCCGTGGGAGAGGGTTGGGGTGAGGGCATCAGGCTGCACATGGTAAAAGCAAAACGGCAACCACGTTGCCGTTTTTAGTGTTTGCCCCCTCTCCCCGTGGGAGAGGGGTGGGGTGAGGGCATCAGGCCGCACTATAGTAAGCCAGTCTCTCCGCCAGCAAATCCACAAACGCCTCGCGGTCGATGTCCACCATCACCGTGGTATTAGGTTTATTCCCCGTCAGCGAGTAGTAATCCACCACCGTCATTCCCTGGGTGTATTTTCCCTGCGTCTCAACACCAACCCATCTGTCCACCGTAGTGAACATCTCCGGCTTCAGTAGCCAGGCAATGGTGCACGGGTCATGCAGCGGCGCGCCGTGGAATCCCCACTTCTCGGCTTTGTGATACTCCATAAAGAAGTCGAGCAGCTCTGCCACGGTTGTCGCGACAGTATTACCCACGGAGCGGAATCGCTCAATATCGTCCGCCATAATCTGCGCGCGGTGGGTAACGTCCAGTCCCGCCATTACAATTGGTAAGCCGGACTGGAAGACGATTTCCGCCGCTTCCGGGTCGACAAAGATGTTGAACTCCGCCGCTGGCGTCCAGTTACCGAGCCCCATGGCGCCACCCATAATCACAATACGGGCAATTTTATTATGCAGCTCAGGATGGCTGTTCAGCAGCAGCGCAACGTTGGTTTGCGGTCCGGTAGCCACCAGCGTTACCGGTTCTGCGCTCTCACGCAGCACCTTCGCCATCAGCTCCACTGCGGTACAGTTTTGCGGCGTGAAACCCGGCTCCGGCAGTGCCGGACCGTCCAGCCCGCTTTCACCATGAACGTTGTCGGCAATAATCAGCTCGCGCATCAGCGGCTTCACGGCCCCGCCGGCGACAGGAATGTCGGTGCGTTTGAGCAGCGTGAGCATGCGCAGCACGTTGCGCAGGGTTTTGTCCGGCGTCTGGTTTCCAGCGGACGAGGTGACGGCTTTTACCTCGAGTTCAGGGGAGGCAAGAGCGAGGACGAGCGCGATCGCGTCGTCATGACCCGGATCGCAATCGAGAATAATAGGCTGTGCCATAGCGTTCTCCATACGTAGCGTTATTTTGTGACAAGGTTAACGCTGCAATGTGACGCCGACGAGAGGAACTGAGTGAAAGCGTGAAGCAGTGCGCAATCCGCAGATTGCGCACCGGGAAGATTAGTGCAGGATTTTCGCGAGGAAATCTTTCGCACGCTCTGATTTCGGGTTAGCGAAGAACTCTTCTTTCGGTGAGTCTTCGACAATTTTCCCTTCGTCCATAAAGATCACGCGGTTAGCCACTTTACGGGCAAAGCCCATTTCGTGGGTCACCACCATCATGGTCATCCCTTCGTGCGCAAGCTCGACCATTACGTCCAGCACTTCGTTGATCATCTCTGGATCGAGCGCCGACGTTGGCTCATCAAACAGCATTGCCACCGGATCCATACACAGCGCGCGGGCGATCGCCACGCGCTGCTGTTGGCCGCCAGAAAGCTGTGCCGGGAACTTATCGGCATGCGCCGAAAGCCCAACGCGTTCCAGGAGCTTCAGACCTTTCTCGCGCGACGCTTTTTTATCACGCTTAAGCACTTTTACCTGCGCCAGCGTCAGGTTCTCAATAATGGAGAGGTGAGGGAACAGCTCAAAATGCTGGAACACCATGCCAACGTGAGAGCGAAGCTGGGCGAGGTTGGTTTTCTTATCGTTGACTTTGGTGCCGTTGACAACGATCTCACCCTGCTGCACCGGCTCCAGTCCGTTGACGGTTTTAATCAGCGTCGATTTACCGGAGCCGGACGGCCCGCATACCACCACCACGTCGCCTTTTTTGACTTCGGTGGAGCAGTCGGTCAGCACCTGAAAGTGCCCATACCATTTAGAAACATTTTTCAGGGAAATCATTATACCGTCCTTTTCTTCAGCCAGCTGACCAACAGCGACGCGCTTAAACTAATCACAAAATAGACCGCACCCGCAAAGAGCACCATCTCGACCTGCGTACCATCACGTTCACCGATGGTTGACGCGGTACGGAAGAAGTCTGCCAGACTCAGAACGTAGACCAGCGAGGTATCCTGGAACAGCACGATACCCTGGGTCAGCAGGAGCGGAACCATGGCGCGAAACGCCTGCGGCAGAATAATAAGCTGCATGGACTGCCAGTGCGTCATTCCCAGTGCCAGCGCGGCGCTGGATTGCCCGCGGGAGATACTCTGAATGCCCGCTCGGATAATCTCCGAGTAGTAAGCGGCCTCGAACATTGAGAACGCCACCATGGCGGAGATCAGACGGATATCGGTTTTCGGCGACAGCCCCAGCACTTTCTGCAGAAAGCCGGGCACAATCAGGTAAAACCACAGCAGCACCATCACCAGCGGGATGGAGCGGAACACGTTAACGTAGGCGGTCGCAAACCAGGCGAGCGGCTTAAAGCTCGACAGGCGCATAACGGCCAGCAGGGTGCCCCAGACGATACCAATGATGATGGCAATAACGGTGATTTTTAAGGTAATCACCAGGCCATCAAGCAGGTAAGGCATGGATGGAACGATAGAACTCCAGTCAAATTCGTACATTATTTGCCCCCCAGATTACCCGGCAGGCGGATTTTGCGTTCAACCAGGTTCATCACCAGCATGATGAAAGCGTTAATCAGAACATACGCGAGCGTGATCGCGGTGAAGGATTCCCACGCGTGAGCGGAATAATCCAGCAGCTTGCCCGCCTGCGCGGCCATGTCGACCAGGCCGATAGTCGAGGCGATGGCCGAGTTTTTCACCAGGTTCATCATCTCGGAGGTCATCGGTGGAACGATAACGCGGTAGGCGTTAGGCAGCAGCACGTAGCGGTAGGTTTGGGGCAGCGTCAGGCCCATTGCCAGGCCCGCGTTTTTTTGTCCGCGCGGCAATGACTGAATGGCGGCACGCACCTGCTCGCAAACGCGCGCAGCGGTAAACAGCCCCAGACACATCATGGAGGAGACAAAGAACTGCACGTTCGGATCCAGTTCCGACTTGAACCACATGCCAATATTTTCCGGCAGCAGTTCCGGGATGACCAGATACCAGGTAAAGAATTGCACGATCAGCGGAACGTTACGGAACAGTTCCACATACAGGGTGCCAAGCGTTGAAAGAAAACGGTTAGGGACGGTGCGCAGAATACCGAACAGAGAACCGACAAGAAACGCGATAATCCACGCCGTTATCGATAGTGCCACGGTGACCTGAAAGCCGCTCCACAGCCAGCCAAGATAGGTGGTGTTGCCGAACGGGGCTTGTTGCAGGAATATGCCCCAGTTCCAGTCTATTGACATAATAAACTCCAGAAAAAAAAGGGTAGCAGCGCTACCCTCGAAGATTGGTGAGAAGCTCATTTTTCGCGCTGAGTGGGGAACGACCACTCAACGTATAGTCTGTCCATGCTTCCCGACAATCGAGAGGGCAGGAGATCCCGCCCCTGTAGTTCTAATTAGTTAAGAGCCTTGTCATTTGGAGATTTGAACAGCGCCTTCATGTCGTCAGACAGTTCAAAATTCATGTTCAGGTTTTTTGGTGGAATCGGGTTCTTGAACCATTTGTCGAACCATTTTTCCGCTTCGCCGGAGGTCTGCACCTGAGCGATGGTGTCATCGATCAGCTTTTTGAACTGCGGATCGTCTTTACGCAGCATACAGCCGTAGGCTTCTTTGGACTGCGCGGTACCGACGATATCCCAGTTGTCTGGTTTCTTCGCTTTCGCACGTTCGCCCGCCAGCAGGGCGTCATCCATCATAAACGCGACGGCACGACCGCTTTCCAGGGTACGGAAGGAGTCGCCATGGTCTTTCGCGCTGATGATGCGCATATCCATTTTCTTCTCGTCGTTCAGCTTGTGCAGCAGCACTTCTGACGTGGTACCGGAGGTCACAACAACCGCTTTGCCTTTCAGATCAGCGAAGTCTTTGATCTCACCGCCTTTCTTCGTCAGCAGACGGGTGCCCACGACAAAGATGGTGTCAGAGAAGGCAGCCTGTTTCTGACGCTCGAGGTTGTTGGTGGTGGAGCCACACTCGAAGTCAAAGGTGCCGTTTTGCAGCAGTGGAATACGGTTCTGTGAAGTGATTGGGATCAGCTTCACCTGCAGGTCAGGTTTGTTCAGCTTTTTCTTCACAGCTTCAACGATGGCGTTGGAGTAATCCTGTGAATAGCCCACGACTTTTTGCGTGTTGTCGTAGTAAGAGAACGGGACTGAAGATTCACGGTGGCCGACCACGATGACGCCGTTTTTGGCAATCTTGTCGAGAGTGCTGCCTGCTGCCGGAGCATCTTCAGCGTGAACCACGCCTGCAGACATTCCCATAACCAGCATTGCTGTGGCCAGTTTACGTAATTGCATACCCAACTCCTTTTTTATCAGCGCCAGCGACGCATTGATACCCATTGTGATGTTGTTATATCTCGCGCAATGCGAGTGCAGTGTTATGCAAGCTTGTTAACATTTAGTCTGGCTTAATGTAAAGATTTTGCTGCGTTATTGTTTATTTTTGCGAAGCGCGCCGCACCATTCAGAGGCAAATATCTCCCGTTGCACCGTTTCGGTGCTACCGATGATCTACGCTGGTGCGACAAAGTTGCACGTTAAGCCAAACTGCGTTTACCTGAATAAACAAAGCAATAGGCGTGCCAGAATGGGAGTCTGGAGAAAATTGCCGGGTGGCGGCTACGCCACCCGACAACAGAAGGGAAGGTTACTTCCGACGCTGACGCAGGCTCATCAGCACCGCGCCAAAGCCGAACAGCACGGTCAGTATCCACAGCGGCCAGTTGCCGGTGCGCGCGTATGGCGTCAGCCCGGTGGTTGGCGTGACTTTAGTGGTCAGTACCTCACGGGTAAACTGCGGGATCATCGCCTGAATCTCGCCCTGCGGACCAATCACGGCGGTGATGCCGTTGTTGGTGCTGCGCAGCAGCGGACGCGCCAGCTCCAGAGAGCGCATACGTGCCATCTGGAAGTGCTGCCACGGGCCGATTGACTTACCAAACCAGGCGTCGTTGGAGATGGTCAGCAGATAGTCAGTATCCGGGCGGAAGTTATCGCGTACCTGCTCGCCGAGAATGATTTCGTAGCAGATGGCCGCCGTCAGGGCCAGGCCGTGCGCGTGCAGCTGAGGCTGTACGTACGGGCCGCGGCTGAAAGAGGACATCGGCAGGTCAAAGAACGGGGCCAGCGGGCGCAGAATCGACTCCAGCGGGACAAATTCACCAAACGGCACCAGGTGGTTCTTGTTGTACCGGTCAGTGGAGTGGTAGCTGTACTCGCTATCTTTCCCGAGCGTAATGATGCTGTTGTAGGTGTCGTAGCGGTTCTGCTGATTCAGACGCGCATCGACAATCCCGGTGATCAGCGTGCTGCCGTGCGCCAGCAGCAGGTCGTTCATCATGTTGAGGAACGGCTGCTGGTTAATTTCCAGATCGGGGATCGCAGATTCCGGCCAGATAATCAGCTGGGATTTACCCATCACCTCTTCGGTGGCGTTGGCGTAGATCTTCAGCGTATTCAGCAGCTCTTTCTCATCCCACTTCATAGACTGCGGAATATTCCCCTGCACCATGGACACCTGCAGGGTGCGCTCTGGCTCAGGCGTGAACCACTGGATATAGCGCAGCGGGAAGGGCAGGGCAAACAGCACCAGCGCCACAGCCAGCGGCTTCCAGCAGCGCTGGACCAGCGCCAGGACCAGCAGGCCGCAGACCACCATCAGCAGGAAGTTGATGGCCTCAACGCCCATTACCGGCGCCAGACCCTTCAGGGGGCCGTCAATCTGGCTGTAGCCGAACTGCAGCCACGGGAAGCCCGTCAGCACCCAGCCGCGCAGGAACTCGGTTATCTGCCAGACCACCGGCGCGGCAATGGCGACGCGCAGCCAGGTGGTTTTTGGCCACAGGCGAGAAAGGATACCGGCGAACAGACCGGTATAGAGCGAGAGATACGCGGCGAGCAATACCACCAGGAAGACGTTAACCGGGCCAGGCATACCGCCAAACTGGGCGATGCTGACATAAACCCAGTTGATGCCTGAGCCAAACAGCCCCAGTCCCCAGAAGTAACCGATAGCCGCAGCCTGTACCGGACGACGATTCAGGGTCAGGCCCTGAAGCCCCATCAGGGAGAGAATGGCGGCGGGCCAGATATCGTAAGGAGAAAAAGCCAGCGTACCGCTGGCTCCAAGTAACAGCGCCAGCAGCAAACGGATGCGCTGGCGTTCAAGCAGTGGGGCAAATGCCATTTACATTAATCTTCCAGTTTTGGCACCGGTGAGTCGTCCGGCGTTCTGACGTGAACCTGTATAATACGTCGGCTGTCGGCCATTGCCACTTTGAACTGGTAACCGTCGATGTCAACGGTCTCACCGCGCGCCGGGAGGTGGCCAAAGGCCTGCATCACCAGCCCGCCAATGGTATCGACCTCTTCATCGCTGAAGTGGGTACCGAAGGCGTCGTTAAAGTCCTCAATAGAGGCCAGCGCGCGCACGGTCCAGGTGTGGCGGCTAAGCTGCCGGAAGTCGATATCTTCTTCTTCGTCGTACTCGTCTTCGATTTCGCCCACGATCAGCTCAAGAATATCCTCGATCGTGACCAGACCGGAAACGCCACCAAACTCATCAATAACAATCGCCATGTGGTAACGCTGAGAGCGAAACTCTTTCAGCATCCGATCCACACGTTTACTTTCCGGCACAACCACGGCCTGGCGTAACACTTTTTCCATGCTGAAGGCTTCGGCATCGCTGCGCATAAACGGCAGCAGATCTTTGGCCATCAAAATCCCTTCGATGTGATCTTTGTCTTCGCTGATGACCGGGAAACGCGAGTGGGCGGATTCGATGATCACATCGAGGCACTCGTCCAGGGTCTGGTTACGTTTCAGGGTGATCATCTGCGAGCGGGGGATCATGATATCGCGAACGCGCTGGTCGGCGATGTCCATAACCCCTTCGAGCATTTCGCGCGTATCTTCGTCGATAAGGTCGTTCTGCCCGGAATCACGAATCAGCTCCAGCAGTTCATCACGGTTTTTGGGTTCGCCGTGGAAAAGCTGGTTCAGAATGAGGGAGAAAAATCCCTTTTTACTGGTTGTCGTGTCGCTACTGTGTGAATTGTCGTCGCTCATGGCGTTTGTTAAGGGTTCTCTTGTTAGTTCAACGTTTACCGCCACGCGATGTCCTTTCGTGGCGGCATGTGAGTCCGTCAGGTGACGGACTATTCTTTCTCGGCAATGTACGGATCCTCATAGCCCAGAGCAAGCATTATCTCTGTCTCGAGGGACTCCATCTCTTCCGCTTCGTCATCTTCAATGTGATCGTAGCCGAGCAGGTGCAGGCTGCCGTGTACCACCATATGCGCCCAGTGGGCCTCAAGCGGCTTTTGCTGCTCTTTGGCTTCCTGTTCAACCACCTGACGGCAGATGATCAGATCGCCCAACAGCGGCATCTCAATACCCGGCGGCGCTTCGAACGGGAAAGAGAGCACGTTGGTCGGCTTATCTTTCCCGCGATAGGTCAGGTTAAGCTCATGGCTTTCTGCTTCATCCACCAGGCGAATCGTGACTTCTGATTCTTCCTGAAACTGAGGAATAACGCCATCCAGCCATTTCTGAAACTGTGCCTCATCTGGCATGCCGGAATTGTCTTCACAGGCCAGCTGTAAATCGAGGATCACCTGACTCATTTCTGTTCTTGCTCCTGCGCTTCGCGCTTACGTTCTGCGGCCAGTTCGGCCTTACGCTTCTGATCCGCCTCTTCCCAGGCTTCATAGGCGTTAACGATACGCGCGACCACCGGGTGGCGTACCACGTCTTCACTGTGGAAGAAGTTAAAGCTGATTTCGTCGACCTCGGCCAGCACCTCAATGGCGTGGCGCAGGCCGGATTTGGTGCTGCGCGGCAGGTCGATCTGGGTGACGTCACCGGTAATGACCGCTTTCGAGTTAAAGCCGATACGCGTCAGGAACATCTTCATCTGTTCGATGGTGGTGTTCTGGCTCTCATCGAGAATGATGAACGCATCGTTCAGCGTACGACCGCGCATGTAGGCGAGCGGGGCAACTTCGATAACGTTACGCTCAATGAGCTTCTCAACCTTCTCAAAGCCGAGCATCTCGAACAGTGCATCGTATAAAGGGCGCAGATACGGGTCGACCTTTTGACTCAGATCGCCTGGCAGGAAGCCCAGCTTTTCGCCCGCTTCAACGGCCGGACGGGTCAGCAGAATACGACGGATCTCCTGGCGTTCCAGCGCATCTACCGCAGCGGCAACGGCCAGATAGGTTTTACCCGTACCCGCAGGGCCCACCCCGAAGGTGATGTCGTGGTCGAGGATATTGGCGATGTACTGCGCCTGGTTTGGCGTACGCGGCTTAATAACGCCACGTTTGGTCTTGATGTTAATGGCCTTGCCGTAGTCCGGCACGCTTTCCGCGCTTTGCTCAAGCACGCGCGCCTCTTTAATGGCGAGGTGAATTTGTTCCGGTTCGATATCCTGAATTTCGCCGCGCATGGGTGATGTATCCACATACAGGCTACGCAGAATGTCCGCAGCGGCGTTGACGCAGATAGGGCGTCCGGTAAGTTTGAAATGATTATCGCGACGATTGATTTCGATACCCAGACGTCGCTCCAGTTGTTTGATGTTGTCATCAAACGGCCCGCACAGGCTCAGCAGGCGAGCGTTGTCTGCTGGCTCAAGGCTAATTTCACGCGTATCTATATTCAAACTGTTCCTCTTTAATTGGTTAACTGACCCATTGCTATAGGACGTAATAAAACGGTCATTACCGAAATTATTCACGCCACAGAATAAAGGCGCAAGCGTTGCGGAAGATATTGGGGACGATGAGAGGAAATACAAGGCCTGCCGGAAAGGCAGGCCAGGAGGATTAAGGCTGGTAAATCCCCACGCCAGAATCGTTTTCTTTACGGGTTCGAGAGATCACGGATTCCGGTGACTCGGCAATACGCAGGCCCATTTCGTCCTCGGTGCGTACCAGCTTCGCGCGCAGCGAGTTGGTCAGCACTTCGACAATCTCGACGTCCACGAATTTACCGATCATATCCGGGGTGCCTTCAAAGTTCACCACGCGGTTGTTTTCGGTACGACCGGAGAGTTCCATAATGCTCTTGCGGGAGGTGCCTTCCACCAGAATGCGCTGAACGGTGCCGAGCATACGGCGACTCCACGCGTTGGCCTGCTGGTTAATACGCTCCTGCAGAATATACAGACGCTGCTTTTTCTCTTCTTCCGGCACATCGTCAACCATATCGGCCGCAGGTGTTCCAGGACGCGCAGAGAAGATGAAGCTGTAGCTGACGTCAAAATTCACTTCACCGATGAGCTTCATGGTGCGCTCGAAGTCATCAGCGGTTTCGCCAGGGAAGCCGACGATAAAGTCGGAGCTGATCTGGATATCCGGACGCGCTTCACGCAGCTTGCGAATGGTGGACTTGTACTCCAGCACCGTATGCGGGCGGCCCATCAGGTTCAACACGCGGTCAGATCCACACTGAATCGGAAGGTGCAGGAAGCTCACCAGCTCTGGCGTATCGCGATACACGTCAATGATGTCGTCGGTAAACTCCATCGGATGGCTGGTGGTAAAGCGAATGCGGTCGATACCGTCAATCGCGGCCACCAGACGCAGCAGTTCGGCAAAGCTGCCGGTGGTGCCGTCGTAGTTTTCCCCGCGCCAGGCGTTCACGTTCTGGCCCAGCAGGTTCACTTCGCGAACGCCCTGTGCGGCAAGCTGCGCAATTTCAAACAGAATATCGTCTGCCGGACGGCTGACTTCTTCACCACGGGTGTAAGGCACCACGCAGTAAGTGCAATATTTGTTGCAGCCTTCCATGATGGAGACGAAGGCGGTCGGGCCATCGGCGCGCGGCTCCGGCAGACGGTCAAACTTTTCGATTTCCGGGAAGCTGACGTCAACGACCGGGCTACGGTTGCCGCGAACCTGATTGATCATCTCCGGCAGGCGGTGCAGGGTCTGAGGGCCAAAGACAATATCCACATACGGCGCTCTCTGGCGGATCAGCTTACCTTCCTGCGACGCGACGCAGCCACCCACCCCGATGATCAGGTCCGGATTTTTTCGTTTGAGAAGCTTCCAGCGGCCTAACACGTGAAAGACTTTTTCCTGCGCTTTTTCACGAATCGAACAGGTGTTCAGCAGCAGCACGTCCGCATCTTTCGCATTTTCTGTCAGCTGGTATCCGTGGGTTGAATCCAGCAGATCGGCCATCTTGGATGAATCGTATTCGTTCATCTGACAGCCCCAGGTTTTTATATGGAGTTTTTTAGTCATCGACTTGCTCAGCTCAGGATTGCAAGCCGCGTATTGTAATGCTTTGGTGGGGTTGTGACCAGTATGAAGGTTATGTGTCTCAGGACCGCAAAAATCCGGTAAACTTAAGGGATTCTCCAATAAGGAAAATTGACCATGACACTCCTACACACCGAAGTTGCCGTTGTCGGCGGCGGTATGGTCGGCGGCGCGCTGGCGCTGGGGCTGGCGCAGCAGGGATTTGAGGTAACGGTAATTGAACAGGCTGCTCCGCCGGCCTTCGATCCCGCCAGCAAACCGGATGTGCGCATTTCCGCGATCAGCGCGGCGTCCGTCGATCTGCTGCGCGGGCTGGGCGTCTGGGAGGCGGTGCTGGCGATGCGCGCCCATCCTTACAGCCGTCTTGAAACCTGGGAGTGGGAAAATGCCCACGTCGCGTTTGATGCCGCTGAGCTGAAGCTGCCGCGCCTGGGTTATATGGTGGAAAACAACGTGCTCCAGCAGGCGCTCTGGCAGGCGCTGGAGGCGCATCCGAAGGTGACGCTGCGTGTTCCGGCGTCGATTAAGGCACTGCATCCCCAGGAGAGCGGGTATTCGCTGACGCTCGACAGCGGCGATGAACTGGCCGTTAAGCTCGTCGTCGGAGCGGACGGCGCTAACTCGCAGGTCAGACAGATGGCGGGAATTGGCGTTCATGCCTGGCAGTATGAGCAGTCCTGCATGCTGATTACCGTCGAGTGCGAGCATGCGCCGGGAGAAAGCACGTGGCAGCACTTTACGCCGAATGGCCCGCATGCGTTTTTACCGCTGTTTGATAACTGGGCATCGCTGGTCTGGTACGACAAACCAGCACGCATTCGTCAGCTGCAGGGGCTTTCAATGGAACAATTGCAGCGGGAAATCCGCCTGCATTTCCCGGGCCGTCTGGGCAACGTTACGCCGGTGGCTGCAGGTGCATTTCCGCTCACGCGCCGCCATGCTTTGCAGTATGCCCGTGAAGGGCTGGCGCTGGTGGGCGATGCGGCACACACCATTCATCCGCTGGCCGGGCAGGGCGTGAACCTGGGGTACCGTGATGTCGATGCGTTACTGGATGTGCTGAGCAGCGCCCGCGGGCACGCGGAAAACTGGGCCAGCCATCAGATCCTGAAGCGTTACCAGACGCGACGCATGGCGGATAACTTTATTATGCAGTCGGGGATGGATCTGTTTTATGCCGGGTTCAGCAATGACTTAGCCCCGGTGCGCATTCTGCGTAATATTGGATTGATGGCAGCGGAACGTGCCGGTGGTCTGAAGCGTCAGGCGCTGAAATACGCGCTGGGACTCTAATCTTTTCCCCTCTCCCAGTGGGAGAGGGGCAGGGTGAGGGCATCAGGCCGCACCATCCTGAACAACAAAAACAAAAAAGCCCGCAGAGCGGGCTTTTTTGTTACTTAAGTGGCTGGGGTGCAGGGATTCGAACCCCGGAATGCTGGTATCAGAAACCAGAGCCTTACCGCTTGGCGACACCCCAATTGCGTTAAACAAACTGCTTAACGACTTTTTAAATTGGCTGGGGTACGAGGATTCGAACCTCGGAATGCCGGAATCAGAATCCGGTGCCTTACCGCTTGGCGATACCCCAACAATTTGTCTTGATTACCGAAAAATCGACAATCTTAATTTGGTGGCTACGACGGGATTCGAACCTGTGACCCCATCATTATGAGTGATGTGCTCTAACCAACTGAGCTACGTAGCCAGTACTGCAATCTTCGATGGCTGGGGTACCTGGATTCGAACCAGGGAATGCCGGTATCAAAAACCGGTGCCTTACCGCTTGGCGATACCCCAATACCGCGGAGAACCGCAAAATCGAAGAAATATGGCTGGGGTACCTGGATTCGAACCAGGGAATGCCGGTATCAAAAACCGGTGCCTTACCGCTTGGCGATACCCCATCCGTGCAACGCTTACCCGGGAATGGTGCGGGAGGCGAGACTTGAACTCGCACACCTTGCGGCGCCAGAACCTAAATCTGGTGCGTCTACCAATTTCGCCACTCCCGCAAAAAAGATGGTGGCTACGACGGGATTCGAACCTGTGACCCCATCATTATGAGTGATGTGCTCTAACCAACTGAGCTACGTAGCCATCTTTTTTCGCGTTACCTTATCGGCGTTGCGGGGCGCATTATGCGTATAGACCCTTGCAGCGTCAACACCTTTTTCAACGAAAATAGCCGGAATGTGACTGTTTGGTTAGGTTGCGAACAGCGTGGCCGAATATTCGGCAATTATTGGTTATTAATCAGATTTAGACGGTGAAATGTGAGGCAAAAAAATCAGGCCCCTGAGGGGCCTGATTGCGATCGGAGTGATTATTTGTAGGCTGACTGGTGAACGCCTACCGCGCGTCCTGACGGATCGTTCATGGATTTGAAAGATTCATCCCATTCAATCGCTTTGGCAGAAGAGCAGGCGACGGACGGGCCACCCGGTACGCACTCCGCGGCACTCGGTACCGGGAACAGCTCTTCAAAAATTTCACGATACAGATAGGCTTCTTTCGAGCCCGGCGTGTTGTACGGGAAGCGGAAGCTCGCGGTTTCCAGCTGTTGGTCAGAAACCTGTTTTGCCGCGACCTCTTTCAGGGTGTCGATCCAGCTATAACCAACGCCATCAGAGAACTGCTCTTTCTGACGCCATGCCACGCTCGCCGGCAGGTAGGATTCAAAACACTCACGCAGGATATGTTTTTCCATTTTGCCGTTGCCGCACATCTTGTCCTGCGGGTTGATGCGCATCGCCACGTCGAGGAATTTCTTATCCAGGAACGGCACGCGCGCTTCCACGCCCCAGGCCGACATCGCTTTGTTGGCACGCGCACAGTCGAACATGTGCAGCGCCTGCAGCTTACGCACGGTCTCTTCGTGCAGCTCTTTGGCGTTCGGCGCTTTGTGGAAGTACAGGTAGCCGCCAAACACTTCGTCAGAACCTTCACCGGAGAGCACCATCTTGATGCCCATCGCTTTGATCTTACGCGACATCAGGTACATCGGCGTTGAGGCGCGGATGGTGGTCACGTCATAGGTTTCAATGTGATAGATCACATCGCGGATCGCATCCAGACCTTCCTGCACGGTGAAGTGAATCTCATGGTGCACGGTGCCGAGGTGGTTCGCCACTTCCTGCGCGGCTTTCAGGTCAGGAGCCCCTTCCAGGCCAACGGCAAAAGAGTGCAGCTGTGGCCACCAGGCTTCTGAGCGCTCCTGATCTTCCACGCGACGGGCCGCGAATTTCTTGGTGATCGCGGAGATCACGGAGGAGTCCAGACCGCCGGAGAGCAGCACGCCGTAGGGCACATCAGACATCAGGTGGCTTTTCACGGAATCTTCCAGGGCCTGGCGCAGCTCGGCTTTGTCCGTGACGTTGTCTTTTACCGCATCATAGTCGAACCAGTCACGCTGGTAATAGGAACGGATCTCGCCGTCTTTGCTCCACAGATAGCTACCCGCCGGGAACTCTTTAATGGTGCGGCATACCGGCACCAGGGCTTTCATTTCAGAGGCGACGTAGAAGTTGCCGTGCTCATCGTGGCCCATGTACAGCGGGATAATGCCGATGTGGTCACGGCCAATTAGGTAAGCGTCTTTTTCGCTGTCGTACAGGGCGAAGGCAAACATGCCCTGCAGGTCGTCCAGGAACTCGGGCCCTTTCTCCTGATACAGCGCCAGGATCACTTCACAGTCAGAACCGGTCTGGAAAGCGTAGCGGTCGCCGTATTCGGCGCGCAGCGCCTGGTGGTTGTAGATTTCACCGTTGACAGCCAGCGCGTGCGTTTTTTTCTCGTTATACAGCGGCTGTGCACCGGCGTTGACGTCAACAATGGACAGACGTTCGTGAGCCAGAATCGCTTTATCACTGGCGTAAACGCCTGACCAGTCCGGACCGCGGTGGCGCATCAGGCGGGACAGTTCGAGTGCCTTTTTACGCAGTTCGCCCGCGTCAGTTTTAATATCCAGTACGCCAAAAATTGAACACATAACCTTCTCCGTTAATCCTGTTGCTTTGTAATGTTGCTTGCTTATGAAAATGCCGCAAAGGGGCAGGGCGCGCAAGCGTTTTACGGGTGAAAACGGAAATAGTGCAATGGTGATTGCGGAATAGTGAAAAAAGAGTACGCCATGAATTCTTTTATTGATGATTATGCAATAAAAAGTGCTTTTTGTTAGATGGGGTTTTATTTGTGCAGGCCATAAATGAAAAACCACGCCCTGAGGCGTGGTTCGTTATCAGATGATGTCGATTTCATCGACGGAGGGGTAGATCCAGCTTGGCCGGAACGGCATCGAATCAATGTCATCAAGTTGAGAGACGCCGGAGAGGACCAGAATCGTCTCCAGACCCGCCTGGAATCCGGCCAGAATATCGGTGCGCAGGTTGTCGCCGACAATAACGGTTTCTTCAGAGTGGGCCTGCATCTTGTTGAGCGCGGCACGAATGATCCACGGGCTCGGTTTACCGACCACAAACGGCTGACGACCTGAGATTTTTTCGATACCGGCGCACAGCGCGCCGCAGGCCGGATAAAAACCACGGCCGTGCGTATCCGGGTTGGTCGCGATAAAGCGTGCGCCGCTGGCGACAAAGTATGCTGCCTTATGCATCATCTCCCAGTTAAAGGAACGCGTTTCGCCGACAATCACGAAGTCCGGGTTCACGTCAGTGATGGTAAAGCCAGCTTTGTACAGCTCGTGTATCAGCGCACCTTCACCCACCACGTAGGCTTTTTTACCTTCCTGACGCTTCAGAAAATCCGCCGTGGCCATTGCCGAGGTATAAAACACGCTGTCCGGAACGTCGACGCCCGCCGTGGCAAAGCGGTTAGCCAGATCCTGACCGGTTTGGGAAGGGTAGTTCGTGAGCAGAACCAGAGGCATTCCTTTGTCGATGATGCGGTGAAGAAACTCCGCAGCACCCGGCACGGCAACGTTGTCGTGCATCAGCACGCCGTCGATATCACAAATTACATTCTTAATGGTCATGGACAGTCCGACATCAAAAAAAGAAGGCGTTACTATAAGGTCCGATCAACTTTCCAGCAAATGCTGCAGCAGAATTCCGTTGAGCATGGCGCGTTTGACCAGCGCGAACGCGCCAATCGCCGAGCGATGATCAAGCTTTGAACGAACCACTGGGAGGTTCTGGCGGAATGCTTTCAGCGCCTGGGTGTTAATACAGCCTTCAATGGCGGGGAGCAGCACCTTTTCCGCTTCCACAATTTCACCGGCGATAACCACTTTCTGGGGGTTAAACAGGTTAATGGCGATGGCGATGGTTTTCCCCAGATGACGGCCTACCTGCTCAATCACTTCGCAGGCCAGGGCGTCGCCTTTATTGGCGGCTTTGCAGATGGTGCCTATCTTGCAATCGTCCAGCGTGACGCGGCTTTGATAACCCTGTTCAAGGAGATGGCGAACGCGCTGCTCGATGGCCGTGTTGGCGGCAATCGTTTCAAGGCAGCCGAAGTTGCCGCAGTGGCAGCGCTCTCCGAGGGGTTCAACCTGAATGTGGCCGATCTCGCCGACGTTACCGTTGCGACCAATAAAAATACGGCCGTTAGAGATAATACCGGCGCCCGTTCCGCGGTGAACGCGCACCAGAATAGAGTCTTCACAGTCCTGGCTCGCACCAAAGTAGTGCTCTGCCAGCGCCAGAGAGCGAATGTCGTGGCCCACAAAGCAGGTCACCTTAAAACGCTTTTCCAGCGCGTCGACCAGCCCCCAGTTTTCAACCTGAATGTGCGGCATATAGCGGATCACGCCGCTTTCCGGGTCGACCAGGCCGGGCAGAATCACGGAGATGGCAATGAGTTCACGGATCTTGCGCTGACAGCTTTCAATAAACTGCGCGATGGTATTCAGCAGCGCATGCTCAAGCGTCTCCTGGGTGCGCTCCGGAAGAGGGTAGTGCTCTTCCGCAATGGCTTTACTGCTCAGATCGTACAGCGTTAGCGTGGTGTCATGTCGGCCCAGACGGACGCCAATGGCCTGAAAATTGCGGGTTTCGGTAATAATGGAGATGGCGCGGCGGCCCCCGGTGGAGGCCTGCTGATCGACTTCTTTGATCAGACCGCGCTCAATGAGCTGGCGGGTAATTTTTGTCACGCTGGCGGGAGCAAGCTGGCTTTGTTCGGCTATCTGAATTCGCGAGATTGGTCCGTGCTGGTCAATCAGGCGGTATACCGCCGCACTGTTAAGTTGTTTAACGAGATCGACATTACCGATTTGAGCTTGTCCGCCAGGTGTCATACTTTTACTTACTCAGTGACGACCTCGTTACCATTAACGATGGTCTTAATAATTTTATAATCGTGTGTGAATGCCGTCAGGTTTGCAACCATACCTGGTGCAATTTCGCCGAGCTGTTTATCCACGCCCATTGCGCGCGCCGGATAAAGGGTGGCCATACGCAGGACTTCATCAAGCGCAATCCCGCAATGTTCAACCAGGTTACGCACCCCTTCAATCATGGTTAAAGAGGAACCGCTCAGCGTACCGTTTTCATCCACACACAGTCCATTGCGGTAGTATATTGTTTTACCGGCAAAAATGAACTGCTCAATATTTGCACCTGCCGGTGCGGTGGCATCTGTCACCAGACAAAGCTTGTCACCTTTCAGCCGCTTAGCGTTGCGGATGTTGGTGTAATCGACATGTAAGCCGTCGGCAATAATGCCGCAGTAGACGTCTGGCTCATCCAGAATCGCCCCGACCAGACCCGGTTCACGGCCTGTGATATACGGCATAGCGTTGTAAAGGTGCGTTGCGAAAGTAATGCCCGCGCGGAAACCGGCTTTCGCTTCTTTCAGCGTCGCGTTTGAGTGGCCTGCTGAAACGATAATCCCGGCACCAGCCAGTTTGCTGATGACATCCGTACCCGTCATTTCAGGTGCCAGCGTCACTTTGGTGATCACATCGGCGTTCGCACACATGTAGTCAACCAGCTCCGCATCAGGTTTACGCACGTAATTCGGGTTATGCGTTCCTTTCTTGACCATATTCAGCCATGGCCCTTCAAGGTGCAGACCCAGCGCCTGGTTAGGGTGTTTGGCCAGGTATTCGCGCATCACGCGGATACCCTGCTTCATGAGGTCATCACTGCTGGTGATGAGCGTTGGCAGATAGCTCGTGCAGCCCGATTTCTCGTTGGCTTTCTGCATGATCTCCAGCGTTTCGACCGTCACCGCATCCGCGGTGTCATTGAATTGCACACCGCCGCAGCCGTTGAGCTGTACGTCGATGAAACCGGGGGAGATTACTGCTCCATTGAGTGAGCGCTGTTCAATCTCCGGCGGCAGTTCTGCCAGCGGGCAAACACGTTCAATCAGGCCATCAGCGATAACAATCGCATGGTCATCCAGAATTTCATGGCCGGTATAAATCCGACCGTGGGTTAAAGCGTACATAACGACCCCCGGTTAAAAAAAGCGGCCGCCTCTTGATGAAGAGGCGGTTATTCAATTACAGACCTTTGATGTTCTCAGCTTCTAACTCGTTGAAGTATTTCAGCGTTTTAACCTTCAGCTCCATCGTGGACGGTTCGTCGCAGACGATGACTGATTTCGGATGCAGCTGCAGACAGCTGATGGTCCACATATGGTTAACGTTGCCTTCAACGGCTGCCTGGAGCGCTTGCGCTTTCACGCCGCCCAGCACCAGAATCATCACTTCTTCGGCATCCAGCAGGGTGCCTACGCCTACGGTCAGGGCGTATTTTGGAACCTGGTTAACATCGCCGTCAAAGAAGCGGGAGTTTGCCACGCGCGTGTCATGGGTCAGCGTTTTAATACGGGTGCGGGAAGCCAGAGATGACGCCGGTTCGTTAAACGCGATATGACCATCATTACCTACACCACCCATGAACAGGTGGATCTTACCGTAAGAACGGATTTTTTCTTCATACTGACGGCATTCTGCGTCAATATCAGGCGCGTTTCCATTCAGCAGGTTAATATTTTCAGATGGAATATCAACGTGATCAAAGAAATTGCGGTGCATAAAGCTATGGTAGCTTTCCGGGTGGTCTTTCGGTAAGCCAACGTATTCATCCATATTGAAGGTCACAACATGTTTAAAGCTAACCTGGCCTGCTTTATGCATCTCAACCAGCGCCTTATAGGCGGTCAGCGGCGTGCCGCCTGTCGGAAGTCCAAGAACGAAAGGACGATCGGCGGTCGGTTTAAAGGCGTTAATACGGTTAACGATATGGCGAGCGGCCCATTTACCGACTTGTTCAGCAGTTGCCAGGGGAATCAGTCTCATTGTTCACCTCAAGAGTTTAAGTAGAAGAGTGGGCGGATGGCTATCGGGACCTGATACTTAAGCGTAACCTGGAAACTTTCAGGCCGGATCAATCCGTCTTGATTTTTTGAATGATAAAATAAGTTTTCGCTGTTAGCCAGTGTAAGGGAGGGTGAATAACGATATTTGGTGACAAAAATCACAAAAAGTACGCGTTTAATTTGCGATACGAATTAATTTTTCACACACTCACAATGCCAGTGAAGCATCAACTGTATCTATAGTTCGTGACACAATAAAAAACAGAGCTGAGAACATGCCTTAAACGGGGTCTCATAGGGGGAAGAAAGTGAGTATTCTAGGTTATTTACAAAAGGTTGGCCGCGCGCTTATGGTGCCGGTCGCCACGCTGCCTGCCGCAGCCATCCTGATGGGTGTCGGCTACTGGATCGACCCCAACGGCTGGGGTAATACCAGCGCGCTGGCGGCGTTCTTTATCAAGTCAGGTTCCGCCATTATCGACAACATGTCCGTGTTGTTCGCGATTGGTGTGGCTTACGGTATGTCCAAAGACAAAGACGGTGCCGCTGCGCTAACCGGTTTTGTTGGTTTCCTCGTGTTAACCACCCTCTGCTCGCCTGCAGCGGTGGCCATGATCCAAAAAATTCCGGCGGACCAGGTTCCGGCGGCGTTCGGTAAGATCAGCAACCAGTTTGTCGGTATCCTTGTGGGTATCATCTCCGCCGAACTGTATAACCGCTTCAGCAGCGTAGAGCTGCCAAAAGCGCTCTCCTTCTTTAGCGGTCGCCGCCTGGTTCCTATCCTGACCTCGTTTGTGATGATCGTTGTCGCGTTCATCATGATGTACGTCTGGCCGATGATCTTCGACGGTCTGGTGAACTTCGGTGAGCACATCCAGAAGCTGGGTTCTGTCGGTGCGGGCGTGTACGCGTTCTTCAACCGTCTGCTGATCCCGGTCGGTCTGCATCACGCGCTGAACTCCGTATTCTGGTTCGACGTTGCCGGTATTAACGATATCCCTAACTTCCTGGGTGGCGCACAGTCCATCGAAGCAGGTAAAGCGGTAGTCGGTATCACCGGTCGTTACCAGGCGGGCTTCTTCCCGATCATGATGTTTGGTCTGCCGGGTGCTGCGCTGGCTATCTACCACTGCGCGCGTCCAGAGAACAAAGCAAAAGTGCTGGGTATCATGATGGCGGGGGCGTTCGCGGCCTTCTTCACCGGTATCACCGAGCCGCTGGAGTTCTCCTTCATGTTCGTGGCGCCGGTTCTGTATGTGATCCACGCCGTGCTGACCGGTATCTCCGTGTTCATCGCTGCCAGCATGCACTGGATTGCCGGTTTCGGCTTCAGCGCCGGTCTGGTGGATATGGTGCTGTCGTCCCGTAACCCGCTGGCGACCCACTGGTGGATGCTGATCCCGCAAGGTCTGGTGTTCTTCGCGATCTACTACATGGTGTTCCGTTTCACTATTACCAAATTCAACCTGATGACCCCGGGTCGTGAACTGGCCGTGGCCGGTAGCGAAGCGGATGGTCAGGATGTGAACGTGAGCGGTGCTCAGGATCAGGACGTTTCAGGCCTGGCGCGTCAGTACATCGCCGCTGTCGGCGGTTCTGACAACCTGACCGGTATCGACGCCTGTATCACTCGTCTGCGTCTGAACGTCAAAGACTCTTCCCTGGTGAACGAAGCGCTGGCTAAACGTCTGGGTGCTTCCGGTGTTATTCGCCTGAACAAAACCAGCGTGCAGATTATCGTTGGCTTCGTGGCAGAGAAAATTGCTAATGCCATGAAAACCACTGGTCCGGTAGCCGCAGCAGAAGCTTCTGCCGCACCTGCCGCCGCGCCAGCGGCTGCAAAACCGCAGGCGGTACCGAACGCCAAAACGGTAGCCGCGCTGGTTTCACCGGTAACAGGTGAAGTGGTTGCGATTGAGCAGGTGCCTGACGAAGCCTTCGCCAGCAAAGCGGTTGGTGACGGTGTGGCGGTGAAACCAACGGAAAAAACCGTTGTGTCTCCGGCGGCCGGTACCATCGTGAAAATCTTCAACACCAACCACGCGTTCTGCCTCGAAACCGAAAATGGCGCGGAGATCGTTGTCCATATGGGTATCGATACCGTTGCGCTGAACGGTCAGGGCTTTACTCGCCTGGTGGAAGAGGGCGCTGAAGTGGTGGCCGGGCAGCCGATTCTGGAAATGGATCTGGACTTCCTGAACGCCAACGCGCGCTCCATGATAAGCCCGGTCGTTTGCAGCAACATCGATGACTTCAGTGGCCTGGTCATTCAGGCGAAAGGTCTGGTTGTTGCGGGGCAAACACCGCTGTATGAGATTAAAGGCAAGTAATCGCTCCTGAGTAGAGTCATGCCTTAAGCGGCGGGGGATATCCTCCGCCGCTTTTTTTTGCAGCAAACGCCCCCATTATTTTCTTCAGAGACGTTTTAAGGGTTGTCACTACGTCCGGCTTATAAGATCATATGCCGTTATACGTTGTTTACGCTTTGAGGAATCCACGATGAGTGAGGCAGAAGCCCGCCCGAGTAACTTTATTCGTCAGATCATCGATGAAGATCTGGCCAGTGGTAAGCACACCACAGTTCATACCCGCTTCCCGCCGGAGCCGAACGGCTACCTGCATATCGGGCATGCAAAGTCCATCTGCCTGAACTTTGGCATTGCACAAGACTACCAGGGACAGTGCAACCTGCGTTTCGATGACACCAACCCAGTAAAAGAAGACATCGAATACGTTGAGTCCATCAAGAATGACGTGCAATGGCTGGGCTTCAACTGGTCTGGCGATATCTGCTACTCCTCTGACTATTTTGATCAGCTGTACGCCTACGCGGTTGAACTGATCAACAAAGGTCTGGCGTACGTTGACGAACTGTCTGCTGATGAAATCCGTGAATATCGCGGTACGCTGACCGCCCCGGGCAAAAACAGCCCGTTCCGCGATCGCAGCGTGGAAGAGAACCTTGCGCTGTTTGAAAAAATGCGTGCCGGCGGCTTCGAAGAAGGCAAAGCGTGCCTGCGTGCCAAAATCGACATGGCGTCTCCGTTCATCGTGATGCGCGATCCGGTGCTGTACCGCATCAAGTTCGCGGAACACCATCAGACCGGCAACAAGTGGTGCATCTACCCGATGTACGACTTTACGCACTGCATCAGCGATGCGCTGGAAGGCATTACGCACTCCCTGTGTACGCTGGAGTTCCAGGACAACCGTCGTCTGTACGACTGGGTGCTGGATAACATCACCATTCCTGTGCATCCACGCCAGTACGAGTTCTCTCGTCTGAATCTGGAATACACCGTGATGTCCAAGCGTAAGCTGAACCTGCTGGTGACCGACAAGCACGTTGAGGGCTGGGATGACCCACGTATGCCAACCATCTCTGGTCTGCGTCGTCGTGGTTACACTGCAGCCTCTATTCGTGAGTTCTGCAAACGCATCGGCGTGACCAAGCAGGACAACACCATCGAGATGGCCTCCCTTGAATCCTGCATTCGCGAAGATCTTAACGAAAACGCCCCGCGCGCGATGGCCGTTATCGACCCGGTGAAACTGGTTATCGAAAACTATCCGCAGGGTGAAAGCGAGCTGGTCTCCATGCCTAACCATCCGAACAAACCGGAAATGGGTAGCCGTGACGTGCCGTTCAGCGGTGACATCTGGATTGACCGCGCTGACTTCCGCGAAGAAGCCAACAAGCAGTACAAGCGTCTGGTGCTGGGTAAAGAAGTGCGTCTGCGTAATGCCTACGTCATCAAAGCCGAGCGCGTAGAGAAAGATGCGGAAGGGAATATCACTACCATCTTCTGTTCATATGACGCTGAAACGCTGAGCAAAGATCCGGCGGATGGCCGCAAGGTGAAAGGCGTGATTCACTGGGTGAGCGCTTCCCACGCGCTGCCGGTAGAAATCCGTCTGTACGATCGTCTCTTTAGCGTGCCTAACCCAGGTGCAGCGGAAGACTTCCTGGCGACCATCAACCCGGAATCTCTGGTGATCAAGCAGGGTTATGCGGAGCCTTCTCTGAAAGCCGCTGAAGCGGGCAAAGCGTTCCAGTTCGAACGTGAAGGTTACTTCTGCCTGGACAGCCGTTACAGCACGGCGGAAAAACCGGTATTCAACCGTACCGTAGGCCTGCGTGATACCTGGACGAAGATCGGCGAATAATATTGCTGCTCTGGTCAATGAGAGACAAACGCCGCACTATGCGGCGTTTTTTTATTTAACGATCAGGGTATTAAGACAGGGCCTAAAAAGGCGTGATAAAAATATCAGGTCAATGAGGTGCTACTTATTTTTCAAAAAAAAGTTTGTATCATTGTGGAAATTAAAAAGGTGATAAAAAAGGAAAGGATTCTCACGTCTATCTACTGAAATACTTAATAATTCCCCGCCATTCCTCGCCTCCTCACAAATGTTACAAAGCGCTACCAATTATGTGCACTTCGTCATAATCCTGACTTTTGTCCGCTAAAAAGCATTGATAATTCGCGTCGCGAAAAATAACCTAAAGACGGTAGTTAATTCGAGGGTATTTAAAGCTACCCCTGACCATTTGGTCTTTTTTATTTACGCCGCTTCAGGCGTTTTAATTCGTCAAAGAGGAATAATCTATGCGTACGTTCAGTGGCAAACGTAGTGCGCTGGCGCTGGCTATTGCCGGTGTGACAGCAATGTCGGGCCTGGTGGTGACACCAGAGGCGAAAGCGGCGGGCTTCATCGAAGATTCTACCCTCACGGGCGGTATTTATTACTGGCAGCGTGAACGTGACCGTAAAGACGTCACCGAAGACAAATACAAAACCAACCTTTCGCACTCCACCTGGAACGCCAACCTGGACTTCCAGTCAGGCTATGCCGCGGATATGTTCGGTCTGGATATTGCTGCGTTTACCGCGATTGAAATGGCGGAAAACGGCGACAGCGCCCACCCGAACGAAATTGCCTTCTCCTCCAGCAACAAAGCCTATAAAGAAGACTGGTCCGGGGATAAGAGCGGTATCAGCCTTTACAAAGCCGCTGCAAAATTTAAATACGGTCCGGTTTGGGCGCGTGGTGGTTATATTCAGCCAACCGGCCAGACTCTGTTAGCACCGCACTGGAGCTTTATGCCGGGTACCTATCAGGGTGCCGAAGCCGGGGCGAACTTTGACTACGGTGATGCGGGTGCGTTGAGCTTCTCCTATATGTGGACCAATGAGTACAAAGCACCGTGGCACATCGAAATGGACAAGTTCTACCAGAACGATAAAAAAACCAAAGTCGATTACCTGCACTCGCTGGGCGCGAAGTACGACTTCAAAAACGATCTGGTGCTAGAAGCGGCATTTGGTCAGGCACAGGGCTATGTCGATCAGTACTTTGCTAAGGCCAGCTATAAATTCGATGTCGCGGGTAGCCCGCTGAGCACCAGCTATCAGTTCTACGGTACGCGCGACAAAGTCAGCAACGGTGGCGTCAACGACATTTATGACGGCACCGCGTGGCTGCAGGCGTTAACCTTCGGCTACAAGGTCGGTCAGGTTGATTTGCGTCTGGAAGGCACATGGGTGAAGGCGGAAGGGCAGCAGGGCTACTTCCTGCAGCGTATGACCCCGACCTACGCCTCCTCCAACGGTCGTCTTGATATCTGGTGGGATAACCGCTCAGACTTCAACGCCGACGGCGAGAAAGCGGTCTTCTTCGGCGCAATGTATGACCTGAAAAACTGGAACCTGCCTGGCTGGGCGGTGGGCGCTTCTTACGCTTACGCCTGGGACGCAAAACCTGCCGATATGGCCACGCCGGACGCATACTACGATCCCAACTATCGCCTGAAAGAGTCTTCCTACAGCTTAGATGCTATCTACACCCTGCAGGATGGCCGTGCGAAAGGCACGATGTTCAAACTGCACTTCACCCAGTATGACAACCACTCCGATATCCCGAGCTATGCGGGCGGTTACGGCAACATCTTCCAGGATGAGCGTGACGTGAAATTCATGGTTATTGCCCCATTCACCATCTTCTGATGAACGCACCGGCGGGCTGAGTCCCGCCGGCATGGAGACTGCACATGATGAAAAAAATCGTAATCGTCGCGTTGCTGGCATCAGGGCTGGTGGCGTGTGCTCAGAATCAGGCGCCGAAAGAGGACTCCCGTCTGAAGGAGGCGTATAGCGCCTGCATAAATACTGCGGAAGGATCGCCGGAGAAAATTCAAGCCTGTCAGAGCGTGCTGAACGTGCTGAAGAAAGAGAAAGCGCATGAGCAGTTCGCGACGCAGGAAAACGTCCGCGTGATGGATTATCAGGCCTGCATCCAGGCGCGTAAAACCGGTAACGATCAGGAAGTGGCGAAGCGTTGCGACCAGATTTGGAAAGAAATACGAAGCAATAACAGTAACTAATTCGCTGTTATCATGCCCGGTGGCTCTGCGCCACCGGGCTTTTTTTAGGCAAAAAAAAGCCAACCTTGCGGCTGGCTCAGAGTATGAATCTTATTATTTCGCGTCGTGCGCGTGATCGTCTTCGCGGCAGTCGCCTTCAGCGCAGTGACCGTAAAGGTACAGGCTGTGGTTCGTCAGGCGGATGCCATGACGCGCCGCGATTTCACGCTGGCGCGCTTCGATGGAATCATCGCTGAATTCAATGACCTTGCCGCAATCGAGGCAGATCAGGTGATCGTGGTGCTGCTGCTGGGTCAGTTCGAAAACAGATTTACCGCCTTCGAAATTATGACGGGTAACAATGCCCGCGTCATCAAACTGGTTCAGCACGCGATAGACGGTAGCCAGCCCAATCTCTTCACCCATGTCGATAAGACGTTTATAAAGGTCTTCCGCACTGACATGGTGATTGTCTGGACCCTGAAGCACTTCAAGGATTTTTAACCGAGGAAGCGTAACTTTCAGGCCAGCCTTCTTTAATGCGGTATTGTTGTCAGTCATGCGGAATCTGTCCTGTTGCTAAACGATTCACTTCTGTAGGAAGTGACAGAAAATGCACCCGGGATAATGCGTCTCATTATAGAACTGCCATGGCTAAATGAAAACTGCAAGTCTCAGGCAAAATATGCTTATAAAAACGTGGTATCACCAACAAACTTGCTCAATGGAAAACCACGTTTTATCAGGGAGACATTGTACAGGTCTGGGCGAAAAAGTTAAAAGATTGTAGCGATTAATTTAATCGGTTTGACCTGGAGCATGGGCGCAACCGCAGTTGCGCCGCGATAAAATCAGGCGTTCAGAATATCATCCAGGTGCAGTTCTTCACGGATCTGCTTCACCCACTTCTCAACGCGCTCTGCGGTCAGTTCTGGCTGACGGTCTTCGTCGATGGCCAGGCCTACGAAATGATCGTCATCGGCCAGGCCTTTAGACGCTTCGAAGTGGTAACCGGCGGTCGGCCAGTGGCCTACGATAACCGCGCCGTTCGGCTCAATGATATCGCGGATGGTGCCCAGCGCGTCACAGAAGTATTCGGCGTAGTCTTCCTGATCGCCACAGCCAAACAGGGCGACCAGCTTACCGTTGAAGTCCACTTCTTCCAGCGTCGGGAAGAAATCATCCCAGTCGCACTGGGCTTCACCGTAGTACCAGGTTGGGATACCCAGCAGCAGAATGTCATAGCCTTCCAGATCTTCTTTGCTGCTCTTGGCGATGTCATGCACATCAGCAACGTCTTTACCGAGCTGTTTTTGAATGTTTTTTGCGATATTTTCGGTATTGCCGGTATCACTGCCAAAGAAAATGCCGATGATTGCCATGAGTAAAATAACCTCTTGAAACTTAATAGTATGGTGGCGCAATTCGGCCACGGATAAGGGCAATAATAGCAGAACTGGCAACCCTGCGGAAACAGCTATCGCGCAGGACTGCACTCTGTGCTACATGAAAAGGGTGATAAAGGGGATTTTCAGACTTATGCCTGGCTGCGTAACGTCTCAAGCTGGGCGATCAGCATCTCTTCAATGAGCTCGCTGCGGCTGATATTTCGCGCGTCAGCCAGCTCGTTCAGCGCGTCGACGGCGTCGGCGTTAAGCTTCAGTTCGACACGCTTAAGCCCACGATTTTTATCGCGTTTAAGCTGGTTGCGTTTATTGATACGCAGCTGTTCATCGCGCGAAAGCGGATTCGTCTTGGGTCGTCCCGGGCGACGCTCATTCGCGAACAGATCTAGTGTCGTACGGTCCGTTTGTTCTTTGGCCATGATTCTGAGACTTCGGGGGAAACACGCCGCCCTGCTAATGCCCGGGCGATAAGCGCGCCATCATACATCACCAAAAACGGCACGCCAACGACTGGAAGCCCGCAGCCTTCCAGTCGCTTTCTTTTTAATCAATTTGCAGTATCAGTGAGATAGCGGCGAATGGCGCGCAGTACAGCATCCGGTTTTTCCGCATGCACCCAGTGCCCGGCACCGGCAATCACGTGGGCGCGAGCCTGCGGGAATTGGGCCAGCAGCGTGTCGCGGTACGCGTCGGTAACGTAAGGTGAGTTTCCGCCGCGAATAAAGAGAGTAGGGTGTGGCCAGGCGGGGACGGTTTCCCAGCCCACGATGTTATTGTATTGATCCCAGAGTACCGGCACGTTAAAACGCCATTGCCCGTCAACAAATGACTTCAGCAGGAACTGCACGACGCCTTCTTCATCAAGATGCTCACGCATGACGGCAGCCGCCTGTTGGCGCGTCGCGACACCCGCTTCTGTGACCGCATTGATGGCGGCAAAAATCTCGTCGTGACGGCGGACGTCATAATCCACGGGCGCGACGTCAATCACCACCAGGCCGCTAATACGGTCCGGGGCCAGTGCCGTCAGGGCCATCACCGCTTTGCCACCCATTGAATGCCCGATGAGGGTCACCTTTTGCAGGTCGTGGGCATCCAGCGTATCCAGCAGATCCTGTGCCATCGCCGCGTAGGTCATCTCGTCGGAACGCCCGGAAAGACCATGATTGCGCATATCGACCTGTAAAATATCGTGGTCGGTAACCAGATCGCGCGCCAGCACGCCCAGGTTATCCAGACTGCCAAAAAGCCCGTGAACCAGTACGATGGGAGAATTATTGTTCGGCGATTGTGCAGTTTGCGCTCGGGTATTCAATTTCATGGCAAAGTTCTTTTTTTACGTATGTCAGGTTAGGGTATCATGTTGACCATTCTGCCGCCCGGCTGCAAGGTTCCAGTTTAATCTGACTTTTGCTGCCAACCTGGTTTGACGCTATCCGCTGTTGGGATTTGACCTTATAATCCCAATGACTTGTATTCAGATAAGATATCGCACTGGATTAAGATGAAAACAATCGAAGTTGATGACGAACTCTATCAGTATATTGCCAGCCAGACGCGGCATATCGGGGAGAGCGCGTCCGACATTTTACGGCGCATGCTTAAAATTTCCGCCGCTTCACAGCCTGCTACCCCAGTCACCAAAGATGTCGTGTCTCAGCCGAGCGTTGTTGCACAAGCAAAACCTGCCGTGACGCCGGCAAAAGATAAAGTGCGCGCGATGCGCGAGCTGCTGCTCTCCGATGAATACGCGGAGCAGAAAAAGGCGGTTAACCGCTTTATGCTGGTGCTGTCTACACTTTACTCACTGGATAACAAAGCGTTTGCTGAAGCGACCGAGTCGCTTCACGGCCGTACTCGCGTCTATTTCGCGGGCGACGAGCAGACGCTGCTGCAAAATGGCAATCAAACCAAACCCAAACATGTTCCTGGCACCCCGTACTGGGTGATCACCAATACCAATACGGGCCGCAAGTGCAGCATGATTGAACACATCATGCAGTCTATGCAGTTCCCGGCGGAATTGATTGAAAAGGTTTGCGGTACAATTTAACCCTTGCATCAGAAGGACCCGGTAATGGCAAATCACAGCCGTGCAGGCCAACCTGCACAACAAAGCGATTTGATTAACGTCGCTCAGCTGACCGCGCAGTATTACGTGCTGAAACCGGTCGTGGGCAACGCAGAACACGCAGTGAAGTTTGGTACATCTGGTCACCGCGGCAGCGCGGCGCGCCATAGCTTTAACGAACCGCACATTCTGGCCATTGCTCAGGCCATTGCGGAAGAGCGCGCTAAAAACGGCGTTACCGGTCCGTGCTATGTGGGGAAAGATACCCATGCCCTGTCTGAACCGGCGTTCATCTCTGTTGTGGAAGTGCTGGCGGCAAACGGCGTCGATGTGATTGTTCAGGAGAACAATGGCTTCACCCCAACGCCTGCGGTCTCTAACGCCATCCTGGTGCACAACAAAAAAGGTGGCGCGCTGGCGGACGGTATCGTTATCACGCCATCCCACAACCCGCCGGAAGACGGTGGTATAAAATACAACCCGCCTAACGGTGGCCCGGCCGACACTAACGTCACCAAAGTAGTGGAAGATCGTGCGAACGCGCTGCTGGCTGACGGTCTGAAAGGCGTGAAGCGTATTTCTCTGGATGCTGCCATGGCGTCCGGTCACGTGAACGAGCAGGATCTGGTTCAGCCGTTCGTGGAAGGGCTGGCGGATATCGTCGATATGGCGGCCATCCAGAAAGCCGGCCTGAAGCTGGGCGTGGATCCGCTGGGCGGCTCCGGTATCGAATACTGGAAACGTATCGCCGAGCACTACAAGCTGGATCTGACCATCGTGAACGATCACGTCGATCAGACCTTCCGCTTTATGCACCTGGACAAAGACGGCGCGATCCGTATGGACTGCTCCTCCGAGTGCGCGATGGCGGGCCTGCTGGCGCTGCGTGATAAATTCGATCTGGCGTTTGCTAACGACCCGGATTATGACCGTCACGGTATCGTCACTCCTGCCGGGCTGATGAACCCGAACCACTATCTGGCAGTTGCAATTAACTATCTGTTCCAGCACCGTCCGCAGTGGGGCAAAGAGGTGGCTGTCGGTAAAACGCTGGTTTCCTCCGCGATGATCGACCGCGTGGTTGAGGCGCTGGGCCGCAAGCTGGTGGAAGTGCCGGTGGGCTTCAAATGGTTCGTTGACGGTCTGCACGACGGCAGCTTCGGCTTCGGCGGTGAAGAGAGCGCGGGCGCATCTTTCCTGCGTTTCGACGGCACGCCATGGTCAACCGATAAAGACGGCATCATCATGTGCCTGCTGGCGGCGGAGATCACCGCGGTCACCGGTAAGAACCCGCAGGAACACTACAACGACCTGGCGGCACGCTTTGGTGCACCAAGCTATAACCGTATTCAGGCTAGCGCGACGTCAGCCCAGAAAGCGGCCCTGTCCAAACTCTCTCCGGAGATGGTCAGCGCAAGCACCCTGGCGGGCGATCCGATCACTGCCCGTCTGACGGCTGCACCGGGCAACGGCGCATCCATTGGTGGTCTGAAAGTGATGACCGAGAACGGCTGGTTCGCCGCGCGTCCGTCCGGTACGGAAGATGCGTACAAAATCTATTGCGAAAGCTTCCTCGGCGCTGAGCACCGTCAGCAGATTGAGAAAGAGGCGGTAGAGATTGTCAGCGAAGTGCTGAAAAACGCGTAAGTGATGTTCGGGGCGGGCTGATGCCCTCACCCCGGCCCTCTCCCACAGGGAGAGGGAGAAAACACTAAAAACGGCAACCCCTGGGTTGCCGTTTTGCTTTTACCTAACTATGCTTATTCTTCAATTCAAACCGTGGTGACACCAGACCGTAAAGCGTCCAGCCCATAAAGGTCACCATTGCCCCGTAGAGCATCGCTTCCTGGCCGGATGAGTAGAGCGCATAGAAGCTGTAGATTGCCCCGATCAGCGCCACGATATTGGCCGCGCGCGCTTTGCGAGGATCCACCTTCGCCACCTTCTGAATGATCACCAGCGCTGCCATCGACAGAATATACGGAATGATGTTCGTCACCACCGCCAGGTTGACCAGCACGTTGAACTGGCTGTTCAGCGACGGGCTAATGGTCATCAGCGACAATCCGCTCTGGAAGATAACAATCGCCAGCATGCCCTGCACCGGCGCATCCGCTTTGGTCACGCGGGAGAAAATTTTTGGGAAGTAACCTTCATCAGCCGATGATTTAAACACCTGTGCGATGGTGAACTGCCAGCCGAGGAGTGAACCGCAGCAGGACATCACCATCAGCCCCATGATCACTTTCCCGACCTCAGGCGTGAACATCTGCGCGAAGGCCAGACCGAACGGCGCCGTAGAGTTTGCCAGATCCATGTTTGGCACAATCCCGGCAATCACGTTAGTCGAGACGATATAGATCACCGCCGCGCCCAGCGTTCCGCCGAGGACCGCAATCGGCACGTTCTTTTCCGGATTCTCTACCACTTCCGCGTTCGCGCAGGCGGATTCCAGACCCAGGAAGGCCCAGAGCGTCATGGCGATTGAAGAGCCGACCGCGGTAAAGAACGGCACATGGTGCGGGTTCCAGGAGTTGGCGTAGAGTGTCGGGCTAAACCAGAACCAGCCGATGATGCACAGGCCGACAACCGGGATAATCACGCCCCAGACGGTGATGCTGGAGAGCTGTCCGGTGATACGCGCGCCGCCAAAGTTAGCCACGGTACAGATCCACAGCACCCCGATGGTCGCCAGCCCAATTTGCACCGGGCTGAGCGTCGCGCCAAACAGCTCCGTACCGTAACCCACGGCGGAGATGGCAATCGCCACGTTGGCGATCAGCAGCGATACCCCGTAGGTATAGTTGGCCATAAAGTTGCCCGACTTGCCAAAGGCGTATTCGGCATAGCCGCCCATCCCGCCTGACTTACGGCTGAACATCCCGCACTTGGCAAACGCCCACGCCAGCGCCATTGAACCGACTGCCGTCACCAGCCAGGAGATGATAGAGATGGTACCCACCTCTGCCAGTTTGGTTGGCAGCATGATAATCCCGGAGCCCATCATATTCACCATGGTGAGGATGGTCAGCTGCACCACGCCCATCTTATTGGACTTACTCATAATTTCTCTCCTTTCAGCAGCGCGGGCTGAGCGACGGGTTGTTTGATGACGTTACAGCGAACCTGTTTGCGACCCTCACACTCCTCAACGTACACACCCTGCAGCTCCGGCGCGAAGCCCGGCAGCAGGTTGATGCCTTCTTCCAGCGCGGCAAAGTAGCGCAGCACGGAACCGCCCCAGACTTCCCCTGGGACCACGCACAGCACCCCCGGTGGATAAGGAAGGGCGCCTTCGGCGGCGATGCGGCCTTCCGCATCGCGCAGAGAGACCAGTTCAACTTCACCGCGCAGATAGGCGTAGTTTGCGTCCTGCGGGTTCATCATCACGCGCGGGAAGTGAGACTTGCGGAACATCTCTTTCTGCAGCTGTTTCACGTTGTGGCGGGCGTACAGGTCATGCATTTCCTGGCAGATCTGGCGCAGGGTGTAATCCGCGTAACGTTCCGGATGCTGTTTGTAGAGAGATGGCAGGACGTCTTTCAGCGGAACATCGCTCTCGAGCAGTTTTTCGAAGCGCACCAGCTGCGCCACCAGCTGCTGCAGTTTGCCCATATCTTCCGCAGGCGTGAGCAGGAACAGGATCGAGTTGAGATCGCATTTTTCCGGCACGATGCCGTTTTCACGCAGGAAGTTGGCGAGGATAGTGGCGGGCACGCCGAAGTCGTCATACTCCCCGGTGCGGGCGTTAATACCCGGCGTGGTCAGCAGGAGCTTGCACGGGTCGATAAAATACTGATGCTCAGCGTAGCCTTCAAAAGCGTGCCAGTTTTCACCCGGTACGAAGTGGAAGAAGCGCAGATCGGTCGCAATTTCCGCCGTGTCCCAGCTTTCCCACGGACGGCCATCCACCGTTTCCGGCACGAAGGGGCGCAGATACCGGCAGTTCTCCAGGATCAGCTTGCGCGCTTCGATACCGTTCACCACGCAGTCCATCCACATGTTGCGGCCGCTCTGGCCTTCGTGCATACGGGCGTTGATGTCCAGCGCAGCGAACAGCGGATAAAACGGGCTGGTGGAGGCGTGCATCATAAAGGCATTATTCAGGCGCTTATGCGGGACATAGCGCTGTTGCCCTTTGATGTGGCTGTCTTTCTTATGGATTTGCGAGGTCTGCGAGAAGCCGGCCTGCTGTTTATGCACGGACTGGGTGACCAGGATCCCCGGATCGTTTTCGTTCAGCTCCAGCAGCAGCGGAGAGCAGTCGGCCATCATCGGAATAAATTGCTCGTAACCCACCCAGGCCGAGTCAAACAGGATGTAATCACACAGGTGTCCAATCTTATCCACTACCTGACGAGCGTTATAGATGGTGCCATCGTAGGTACCCAGCTGGATCACCGCCAGGCGGAACGGACGCGCATCGCGTGCACGGCCTGGCGCTACCTCTGCCACCAGCTCGCGCAGATAACTTTCTTCAAAGCAGTGGGCGTCAATGCCGCCAATAAAGCCGTACGGGTTGCGCGCGGTTTCCAGATAGACCGGCGTTGCGCCAGCCTGGAGGAGGGCACCGTGATGGTTGGATTTGTGGTTGTTACGGTCGAACAGTACCAGGTCGCCCGGGGTGAGCAGGGCGTTAAGCACCACTTTGTTGGATGACGAGGTGCCATTCAGCACGAAGTAGGTCTTATCAGCATTAAAGACTTTTGCAGCATGCTGCTGGGCGATGCACGGTGCGCCTTCGTGGATCAGCAGATCGCCCATCGCCACGTCGGCGTTACACAGGTCGGAGCGGAAAAGCGTCTCACCAAAGAAATCGACAAACTGATTACCGGCTGGATGGCGGCGGAAGAACTGACCACCCTGATGCCCCGGGCAGTCAAACGCGCTATTGCCCTGCTTCACATAGTCGACAAGGGCGCGGAAAAACGGCGGGCGCAGCTGGGTTTCATACTTCTGGGCGGCCGCTTCCAGCTGGCGTCCATAAAAGTCGTTGCTGGTGTCTGAATACTCAAATACGCCGTGAATGCGCGATAAATAGTCTGCCGGGATGAGCTCTTCTTTGTGGGTCGCGACAAAAACAGGAATGCCAAAACCGGTGGCTTCTATTTCGTCCAGGATACCGCTGGCAATATCCGTGACCGCCAGAACAATGGCGGCAACATCAATATAATCAGAGGCGCGGACATCTACCAGTTCACGCTGGGTAGTAAAGCAATCCGGACATGCACGGCTGGCTGCGATTTTTAAACTTTTCATCTTTCTCTCTTTATTTTAGGTAATAAGCGTCCCTCGATTTCTTGCAAGAAAGAAATCGATAATTTTCCGGAAAAAAAGCAAAGGGTGGCCGCTGATTAAAATCAGTGAATTGCTTTTTTGATGATTGAAATTCAGTCCGCCCGGTGCGGATGAGTCTGAATTAAAATGAATGAGCGCACGAGTTCACAGGCAATGGCCTGTAAAATAAGGTATTTCAGGATAACCTGTAAGCGAGTGCGCCAGAAGTCGAAGGACTACCGGGCATTAAAGAGATGAAAGTCAAAGCAGTTTCGGTGGGCAAACATCATGATATGTGTTGTCCGCCTTATATGGGGCATTAAGCGATTGTTGTTTTCCATGTTTCATTTTCCTTTCAGTAATTGAAAGCATGGTCATTTTATCCAGGGAAAGGCGATTAACCGTGAGGTAGATCACCGTTAACCGATCAAATCAGAAATAAATATTCGTTTTAGATGAATATCGCAGATCAAAATTCTGATTTGTTGATGATGCGTTAACAGGTTGTGTTGCCAATGTTTTAAATGAGCGAAAATAGCCCGTAAAAATAATTTATGGGTTATTTATGAAATATTGTCTGAGGTATTTCTATTTTATTTAAAAATAAAATGAATAGTTATTCAAAGCATAAACCGATAACCGATACCGGTTTCAGTTAATAAATGGCGAGGGCGAGCGGGGTCAACTTCGAGTTTCTGACGAAGATGTCCCATATATATGCGTAAATAATGACTATGTTCCACCGCGTTGGGCCCCCACACCTGACTTAACAGCTGGCGTTGGGTGAGAACCTTGCCGTGGTTGTTGAGCAGAACGGCGAGCAGGCGAAATTCTATTGGCGTCAGATGGATTTCTTCTTCACCGCGCACAATGCGTCGCGCGGCCAGGTCAACCCGGATATCCCCAAACGTGTAGGTTGGGTCAGCGGGCGTGGTTGCGCTGTGGCGACGCAGCGCCACGCGAAGGCGAGCCTGAAGCTCGCCGATACCAAAAGGTTTAATCAGATAGTCATCCGCCCCGGCATCCAGCGCCGCGATTTTATCCGTCTCTTCCGTACGCGCGGAGAGCACGAGGATCGGCATCTGGCTCCACTGACGCACTTCCCGGATAAAATCGATGCCGTCGCCGTCCGGCAGGCCAAGATCGAGGATCACCAGGTCCGGCTTGCGGGTGGCGGCTTCAATTAAACCCCGCTGAAGCGTACCCGCATCATGAACGCGCAGACCGTCCCCTTCCAGCGCAGCGCGCAGAAAACGGCTAATGGCGATCTCATCTTCAACAATCAGAACGTTGATCACAAATCCTCTGGTAATTCATTAAGTTCTGGCGGGGTTTCCAGAGGAAGTGTAACACAAAACCGCGCGCCGCCTTCGGGGCGATTCTCAGCGGAGATGGACCCGCCATGGACGTCAATGATCGCCTGGCAAATCGCCAGCCCAAGGCCCACGCCCGGAATGGCAGACTCCTTATTGCCACGCGCGAATTTTTCGAAAATAGCCAACTCCTGCCCGGCGGGAATGCCGGGTCCGGTATCCCAGATGTCAAGGCGAAGCGTGCCGTCGTCTACCGTCGCATCCACGCCAATTCGCGCGCTGGCGCCCGCATATTTACCGGCATTTTCCAGCAGGTTGATCAGCACCCGTTCAAACAGCGGACCATCAACGTGAATTAAGGTCAGGGGCTCGGGCATGTTCAGCGCAATATGCCGCCCGCCCAGGCCGGGTTCGAGCATTTTCAGGGCGCTGCCCACCACCTCTTCAAGCGTGAGCCACTCTTTTTTGAGGTTAAAACCGCCTGACTGGATACGCGCCATATCGAGCAGGTTATTCACCAGACGCGTGGTATTCAGCACATGCTGGCGGATCTCGCTGGCCTGAAGGGCGTGTTTAGAGCCTTCGGCCGCCAGGTCCAGCGTCAGGATTTCTGACTGACCAAACAGGACGGTGAGCGGGGTTCGCAGATCGTGAGAGAGCGCCGCCAGCAGCGAGTTACGAATGCTTTCACGCTCGCTCGCCAGCCGGGCCTGCTCTTCGCTGGCGGTGAGGGCCAGCCGCTCCAGCGCGCTGGCAACCAGCAGCGTAAAGGTCTCCAGCAGCCGCTGCTGTTCGGGGATCATCAGCTGGCGCAGGTTTGAGGGCTCAACAATCACCAGCCCCTGATTTTTATCGGCGCTGCGCAGCGGCAGAATTTGGTAGGGCACGCCGGGCAGGGTGTCGGTCCCTGCGCCCGCAGGTAACCCTTTATCAAAGCTCCAGCGCGCGATGGCTTCGTCCCAGGGCGTCATGCCTGAGGCCGACGTCAGCGGGCGCAGCTTGCCGTGTTCGTCCGGGAGCAAAATCAGGTTGCTGGCATGAAAGGTCGAGCGAATGAACTGCTCGCTGGTCTGCACGATATCCAGCGGCGTGCGGCCCACCGCCAGCGATTTCGACATCTCATAGAGATGGCGCGTGCGCTGTTCGCGATAGCGGGCAATACGTGCCTGGTAGCGCACGCCCGCCGTCAGATTCCCGATTACCAGCCCGACGGTGAGCATTACCGCGAAGGTGAGGATGTACTGCACATCCGACACGGCGAGCGTCCCGCGGGGGGCAATAAAGAACAGATCGAAGCTGATGACGTTGATCACCGTCGCCAGTACCGACGGCCAGCGCCCGTAAAAGAGCGCCACCACCACTACGCCAAGCAGGTAGATCATCACCAGGTTGGCGGCATCAAATGCGATCAGCCACTGGCTGGCAATCACGGTAATCAGGGCGCAGAGCACGACGGCGACAAGACAGCCGCGCAGCTGAATGCGCCATTTATCGCTGAAGGCACGGCTGTCCGGCGCGCGGCTGGGTAACGGCGTGGGCTTATCATCCAGCGCCACGATCACCAGGTCCAGATCCGGTGCGCGGCGGGCCAGCTTGTCGGCAAACGATTCGCGGCTAAACCAGCGTCGATGCTGGCGACGGCCAATCACGATTTTCCCCAGATTGTGCTCACGGGCGTAGCGCAGGATGGCTTTATCTTCCTGAGGGTCGGAAAGGGTGGCGGTTTCGGCACCCAGCTCCTGCGCCAGGCGAAGCGAACTCAATATCGCGCGGCGCTGGTTCTCGGGCAGCGCGTGCAGCTGCGGCGTTTCGACATACACCGCATGCCAGACGCTGCCAAATTTGGCCGCCAGGCGCGCGGCGGTGCGGACAAGCTTTTCATTGCCGCTGCCGTGGCCTACGCACAGCAGGATGGCATCTCGCGTATGCCAGACGCGCTCCTGGCCCTGCAGGTCGCGCCAGGCGCGCATCTGATCGTCGACGCGATCGGCAGTACGACGCAGGGCCAGCTCGCGCAGGGCAATCAGGTTACCTTTACGGAAGAAATGTTCGATGGCGCGCTCGGCCTGGCCGGCAATATAAACCTTGCCTTCGTGCAGGCGCTGGCGCAAATCGTCAGGGGGCAGGTCAACCAGCACCACTTCATCGGCGGAATCAAAGAAGGGGTCGGGCACCGTCTCGCGCACTTGAATGCCGGTCACGCCGCTGACCACGTCGTTCAGGCTTTCGAGATGCTGAACGTTAACCGTCGTGAATACATCGATGCCGGCTTCGAGCAGCTCTTCTACATCCTGCCAGCGCTTTGGGTGGCGTGAGCCTGGCGCATTGCTGTGCGCCAGTTCGTCCATCAGGATAAGGGCGGGACGGCGGGCGAGGGCGGCATCGAGATCGAATTCGGTGACTAGCCGACCGCGGTGGCTGATGCGGCGGGGCGGCTGGGTGGCCAGCCCCTTCAGCAGCGATGCGGTCTCTTTGCGTCCGTGGGTTTCTACCACGCCTATCAATATATCAAGCCCCTGCGCCCGAAGCCGCTGGGCTTCCGTCAGCATGGCGAAGGTTTTCCCGACGCCTGCGCAGGCGCCAAAGAAAATTTTCAGTTTGCCGCGATGGGCTTCGGCCGTCTGTTCAAGCAGCCTGTCCGGATCCGGGCGCATGGGCTCGTCGGTCATTTAGTTTTTCCTTAGCGCGTCCAGCGCCAGATTCAGCTCAACAATATTCACCACGGGCATGCCGATAAAGCTGACCAGCGGCTTTTGCGTGTGCTCTGCAACCAGCTGGCTAACCTGTTCGACGGTCAGCTGACGGGCGGCGGCGACGCGCGGGATTTGCCATGCCGCGGCTGCCGGCGTCAGGCTGTAGTCCAGCCCGCTGGCCGAGGCGGTCACCAGCTCTACGGGCACCTCACGGCTGGCCTGCGGATTAGCGGCGCGCAGGGCTGCCACGCGCTCAGCAACGGCTTTGTCCAGCTCGGGGTTGCTGCCCGCCAGGTTACTGCCGCCGGATGCCATCGGATTATACGGGCTTTCGGCAGTGGCGGAAGGGCGTCCCTGGAAGTAACGGGCATCCGTAAAGTTCTGACCAATCAGGCGCGAACCGCGGTTTTCACCGTTTTGCATAATCAGCGAGCCGTTGGCCCGATCCTTAAACCACCACTGTCCCAGCGCGGTGGTCACCAGCGGGTACAGCCCGCCGGTAATGAGAGACAGCAGAATAAACAGAAGTATAGCGGGGCGTAACATCGTCATTTGATTCACCTTTTAAACCAGGCCGAACAGCGTCAACAGCAGGTCGATAACCTTGATACCGATGAAAGGCACCACCAGCCCGCCCAGGCCGTAAATCCACAGGTTGCGGCGCAGCATGGCGGCGGCGGTGAGCGGCTTATAACTCACGCCTTTTAGCGCCAGCGGGATCAGGAAGACAATAATCAGGGCGTTAAAGATCACTGCGCTCAGAATGGCCGATGCCGGAGAGTGCAGGTGCATCACGTTCAACGCGTTTAATTGCGGGTAGGTCGCAGCAAACGCCGCCGGAATGATGGCGAAATATTTCGCCACGTCGTTGGCAATACTGAACGTGGTCAGCGACCCGCGCGTCATCAGCATCTGCTTGCCAATGTGCACCACTTCAATCAGCTTGGTCGGGTTAGAGTCGAGGTCGACCATGTTGCCCGCCTCTTTTGCCGCCTGGGTACCGGAGTTCATTGCCACCGCCACGTCGGCCTGCGCCAGGGCAGGGGCGTCGTTGGTGCCGTCGCCCGTCATCGCCACCAGACGGCCTTCCGCCTGATACTGACGAATCAGCGCCAGTTTCGCTTCCGGTGTGGCTTCAGAAAGAAAATCATCCACGCCCGCTTCGGCGGCAATCGCCGCGGCGGTAAGACGGTTATCCCCGGTGATCATCACCGTTTTGATCCCCATTTTACGCAGCTGGGCAAAGCGCTCCTTGATGCCGCCTTTGACGATATCCTTCAGGGCAATTACCCCCAGCACGTGTGCCCCTTCGGCCACCACCAGCGGCGTCGCCCCCTGACGGGCCACGCTTTCGACCAGGGTGTCCACTTCCGGTGGGAAGTGGCCGTTGTTAGCCTCAATGTGGCGACGGATGGCGTCAACAGAGCCTTTACGGATCATGCGATCCTGAATGTTAATGCCGCTCATGCGGGTTTGCGCCGTGAAGGGCACGAAAGTGGCGTGCAGGCTCTGAACGTCGCGCTGGCGCAGGTTAAAGCGCTGCTTGGCGAGGATCACGATACTGCGTCCTTCCGGGGTTTCATCGGCAAGCGAAGAGAGCTGTGCGGCATCTGCCAGCGTTTTTTCATCCACGCCTGGGGCGGGCAGGAAATCTGACGCCTGGCGGTTACCGAGGGTAATGGTCCCGGTTTTATCCAGCAGTAAGACGTCCACGTCACCGGCGGCTTCCACCGCACGCCCGCTGGTGGCGATGACGTTGGCACCGAGCATACGGCTCATGCCGGCTACGCCGATGGCTGACAGCAGGCCACCAATGGTGGTGGGGATCAGGCAGACCAGCAGCGCCACCAGCACCGTGATAGTGACCGCGGTGCCGCCATAGGCGGAGAACGGCCACAGGGTCGCGGTTGCCAGCAGGAAGACGATGGTCAGGGCCACCAGCAGGATGGTCAGGGCGATCTCGTTCGGCGTTTTACGGCGCTGCGCGCCTTCCACCATGGCGATCATCCGGTCGAGGAATGTTTCCCCCGGGTTAACGCTACACTGGATCACCAGCCAGTCGGAGAGAATGCGCGTCCCGCCCGTCACGGAGGCGAAATCGCCGCCGGATTCGCGGATAACCGGCGCGGATTCCCCGGTAATGGCGCTTTCGTCCACCGAGGCGCCCCCTTCGATGACTTCACCGTCGCAAGGGATAATGTCCCCGGCTTCCACCAGCACCACATCGCCTTTACGCAGTTCATCCGCCGGAACGTGGTCCATCTGCGCGCCGTATTTCGGTTCACGCAGCTTGCGCGCGAAGGCGGTTTTCTTCACCCCTTTCAGGCTGTTGGCCTGCGCTTTACTCCGGCCTTCCGCCAGCGCTTCCGCAAAGTTGGCGAACAGCACGGTAAACCACAGCCACAGGCTGATGGCGCCGGTAAACGTTGCATTTCCCGGCATGTGGCCCGTTCCCATGGCAATCGCCAGGGCGGTGGTCAGGACGCTTCCCGCCCAGACAATAAACATCACCGGGTTGTGCCACTGCACGCGCGGGCTCAGCTTTTTCACCGCATCCATGAGCGCCTGGCGAACTAATGACGGTTCGAACAGGGCCAGTTGTTTACGACTCATGACAATTTCTCCGCAAAATCAGCGTAAAGAGAGGTATTCCGCGACCGGGCCTAACGCGAGGGCGGGGATAAAGGTCAGGGCGCCGACCAGTAACACGGTGCCCGTCAGCAGGCCGATAAACAGCGCGCCGTGGGTTGGTAATGTCCCGGTGGTGGTCGGCTGGATTTTTTTATTCACCAGCGATCCGGCAATCGCCAACACCGGCACAATGATCCCAAAGCGACCCACAAACATGCAGAATGCCAGCAGGCAGTTCCAGAACGGTGAGTTGGCGCTTAAGCCCGCAAAGGCGCTGCCGTTGTTGTTGGCGGCAGAGGAGACGGCATACAGCACTTCGCTAAAACCGTGAATGCCGGGGTTAAAGATGCCGCTGCGTCCGGCCTCGGTCATCAGCGCCAGCGCGGTACCGAGCAGCACAAGCGCCGGGGTAACCAGAATCGCCAGCGCGGTTAATTTCATCTCGCGAACGTCGATTTTTTTACCGAGGTATTCCGGAGTGCGGCCAATCATCAAACCGGCAATAAATACCGCCAGCAGCACGAACAGCAGCATGCCGTAAAGACCCGAGCCCACGCCGCCAAAGACGACTTCGCCAATCTGCATCAGCCACATCGGGATCATGCCACCCAGCGCCGTAAAGGAATCATGCATGGCGTTGACTGCCCCGCACGAGGCCGCCGTGGTGACTACCGCATACAGGCTGCTGGCAAGAATGCCAAAGCGGCTCTCTTTACCTTCCATATTGATATTGCTGTTGGCCCCCAGCTGCATGAAATGGCCGTTGCCGCTCCATTCAGCCCACATCACCAGCGCCACGCAGACTACAAAGATAAGTGACATCGTCCAGAGCAGGGTGCGGCCCTGACGTCGATCGTTAACCACGTCACCAAAGGCGAAGCAGAGCGCGGCGGGGATCAGGAAAATCGCCAGCATCTGCACAAAATTGGTTAATGCGGTAGGGTTTTCAAACGGATGCGAAGAGTTGGCGTTGAAGAAGCCACCCCCGTTCGTCCCGAGCATTTTGATGGCTTCCTGTGACGCTACTGGCCCCATCGGCAGGAGCTGTTTTGCACCTTCCAGCGAGGTATAGGGCGCGTAAGGCATCAGGTTTTGCAGGGTGCCCTGCTGGATAAAGAACAGCGCGATCAGCAGCGCAATTGGCAGCAGGATCCATAGCGTAATGCGCGTCAAATCCACCCACGCGTTACCCAGGGTATTGATTTTCTGACGCGCAAACGCACGCGTCAGTGCGAAGATCACGGCGATACCGCTGGCGGCCGAGAGGAAGTTTTGCACGGTTAACCCGACCATCTGGCTGAAATAGCTCAGCGTGGTTTCACCGGCGTAGGACTGCCAGTTGGTGTTAGTGACAAAGCTCACCGCCGTGTTCAGCGCAAGATGCCAGGACAGGCCCGGTAACTGTTGCGGATTCAGCGGCAGGATGCCCTGCAGCATCAGCATGGCAAAAAGCGCAATGAGCCCAACGATATTCAGCAGCAAAATGGCGATCAGATACTGACGCCAGTTCATCTCCCGATCGTCTATTCCCAGCACGCGCCAGATCCCTTTTTCAACGCTTCCCGTGCCGGGCAAAGGAACGTTGTTGATCAATCGTGCCAGTCCCGATCCCAGTGGCCTTGCCAGAATGAACAGTACCACTAAGAAGCTGGCAATAAGCAGAAACGCCTGAGCAGCCATCAGAAGGCCTCCGCATTTATCAGGGCATAGACCAGATAACCCAATAACAGGAACACCAGCACGATGCCGGCAATAAGACCTGCACTCACAATCCACCTCCAGGTGACTTTCGTTGTTGTACTAACGGTAGGATTTCCGGCGCAAAGATTTCGCAAAAATGGGGAGGGCGGGTGTAAAAAAAGTATAAAAATGGCAAAGCCCACAATTTAACTATTGATAAGTAAACCGTTAACTTTTTTGTAACTTAATTACGGCGTGAATGTAAATATTCACTAAATGGGCAAAAATAAGTGGTCGGATGAGTAGTAAAATTACAAACAAAGCGATATTATTTTAGCCAGGTCACAGATTTTGAATTTTCCGGATGACGTTTCCGGCCAACTATAGGGGAGAAAATATGGATCTTTATAAAGAGTATCCGGCTCATATCGTGTTTTTGCGCCGCGCTTTCGCCGTAGTGGCTGGCGTGCTGGCTCTGCCGGTGATGCTGTTCTGGAAAGATCGTGCACGTTTTTACAGCTATCTGCACCGCGTCTGGGCGAAAACCAGCGAGAAGCCGGTGTGGATGGATCAGGCCGAGAAAGCGACCTGCGATTTCTACTGATACTAAGACTACACATAGCAATAAAAAAAACCGCCACATTAACTGTTGGCGGTTTTTTTGTCCCTCGGGATTCGCGGTCCGTTGGGTGGTCTTGCAGCCCCTACCCGGGATTTTTATCATACCCTCCTGTAAGCAGATGGCAATCCCTCGAAGCCTTTATACATTCCTAATTTTATTCGAGTATCTTACCTTCGCAGCGGATGTTAATTATGATGCTGCGTCCCTTTCCGCCATCTCGCAAATGGGCATCGGTCCTGGGAAAGGTGTATTTACAGCCGTAAAGCAGCCCGCCTACCCGGGCTTGTGTCCACCGACTTATCACCGGTGGTGAACGGTGGAGCGGTTAGCAGCAGGGACCGCATAATGAAACGCTATTTTTGCATCGCGTTCATTGTCGCCAGCGTACTCGTTGTAAAGAGCGATGAACCTAATGGGTTTGTCGCGTTAACCACGATAGCGCAGGACAAGTAGCGCTAAGGCCGCCTCGGGCGGCCTTTTTTATTTCATCCCGTCTACACTTCATGGCAAAGTAGTTCAATGCATGCTTTTTCCTTTTACGGCATGCCCTTACGGACATAATGGATAATTGCCTGGAGTTTTATGCCCACCCATCTGGTTTGGTTTCGCGCGGACCTGCGCGTACATGACAATATCGCCCTTGCGGCAGCCTGCCGCGCCAAAGACGCTAACGTACTGGCCCTGTTTATGGCCACGCCCGAGCAGTGGCGGCAGCACGATATGGCCCCCCGGCAGGCGGCCTTGCTCCGGGCGTATCTGAACGATCTGCAGCACTCGCTCGCTGGAAAAGGCATACCGCTTCTCTATAAAGAAGTGGGTGATTTTGCCGCACAGCTTCAGACGGTGCAGGAGATCTGTAAGCAGCACAACGTCACGCATCTTTTTTACAACTATCAGTACGAATTCAACGAGCAGCAGCGCGACCGCCAGCTGGAGAAGATGCTGGAAGGGGTGGTCTGCGAAGGGTTTGATGACAGCGTGATGCTGGCACCGGGCAGCGTGATGACCGGCAACCACGAGATGTATAAAGTTTTTACGCCGTTTAAAAACGCCTTTATCAAACGTCTGAAAGAGGCGCTGCCGGAGTGCGTGGCCGCGCCTGCCGTGCGAGGCGAAGCCATAAAGGATCTTCCTGAACTGACGTTTGATTACCCTCAGCAGCCGTTTGATGAAACGCTGTTCCCCGCCGATGAGAAAGCGGCTATCGCCCAACTGCGCCAGTTCTGCAAGCAGGACGCGGGCTATTACGACGCGCGTCGGGATTTTCCCGCCATCGAGGGCACCAGCCGCCTGTCGGCCTGTCTGGCGCTGGGCGCGATCTCACCGCGCCAGTGTCTGCATCGTCTGCTGGCGGAGCAGCCGCAGGCGCTGGAGGGTGGCGCAGGGTCCGTCTGGCTGAATGAACTTATCTGGCGCGAGTTTTATCGCCATCTGATGACCTTTCATCCAGGTTTATGTAAGCATCTGCCCTTCATTGGCTGGACCGATAACGTAAAGTGGCAATCGAATGATAAGCAGCTGAAAGCCTGGCAAACAGGGCAGACGGGTTACCCGATAGTCGATGCCGCCATGCGTCAGCTTAATGAGACGGGGTGGATGCATAACCGCCTGCGGATGATTACCGCCAGCTTTCTGGTGAAGGATCTGCTTATCGACTGGCGTATCGGAGAGCGCTATTTTATCTCTCAGCTGATCGATGGCGATCTCGCGGCGAATAACGGCGGCTGGCAGTGGGCAGCCTCTACCGGCACCGATGCCGCGCCCTATTTCCGGATTTTCAATCCGACCACTCAGGGGCAAAAATTTGATGCGGACGGCGAGTTTATCCGCCGCTGGGTTCCTGAACTTAACGCTATACCTGCTAAAGCGATCCACGAACCGTGGGCATGGGCGGATAAACAGCGTGTAAAGCTGGATTACCCTCGTCCGATTGTCGACCATAAACAGGCGCGTGTCGCCACGCTGGCGGCGTACGAAGCTGCCCGCAAAGCATAAGAGAGTGATGATGAAAAACAGCGAACTGGAAAGCCTGATTAACGAAAAACTGAACAGTACCTCTTTCAGCGATTACGGCCCGAACGGGCTCCAGGTTGAAGGTCGTGAGACGGTGCAAAAAATTATCACCGGCGTGACGGCAAGCCAGGCGCTGCTGGACGAGGCCGTTCGTCAGAACGCCGACGCGGTGATTGTTCATCACGGTTACTTCTGGAAAAACGAATCGCCGATTATTCGCGGGATGAAGCGCAATCGTCTGAAAACGCTGCTGGCTAATGACATCAACCTGTACGGCTATCATCTGCCGCTGGATGCGCACCCGGAGCTCGGCAACAACGTCCAGCTGGCGCAGCTACTGGGGATTACCGTGATGGGGGAAATTGAACCGCTGGTGCCGTGGGGCGAGCTGGCGATGCCGGTTCCGGGGCTGGAGCTGGCCTCGTGGATTGAAGCGCGCCTGGGCCGTCGTCCGCTGTGGAGCGGTGATACCGGTCCGGATACGGTGAAGCGTGTCGCATGGTGTACCGGCGGTGGTCAGGGCTTTATCGACAGCGCCGCGCGTTTCGGCGTCGATGCTTTTATCACCGGCGAGGTTTCCGAGCAGACCATTCATTCGGCGCGTGAACAGGGGCTGCATTTTTATGCGGCTGGCCATCATGCCACCGAGCGCGGCGGCATTCGCGCCCTCAGCGAGTGGCTGACGGAAAATACCGATCTGGATGTGACCTTTATTGATATCCCTAACCCAGCCTGACGAGAGGTAGTTAAGTGCAGCGAGCGCGTTGTTATCTTCTGGGTGAAACCGCCGTGGTTCTGGAGCTTGAACCACCGGTGACGCTTGCCACGCAAAAGCGTATCTGGCGGCTGACCCAGCGTCTGGCCGAACTACCGGAGGTGGTTGAAGCCATTCCGGGGATGAATAACATCACCGTGGTGCTGCGTAGCCCGCATACCCTGGCGCTGGATGCCATTGAGCGTTTGCAGCGCTGGTGGGAAGAGAGCGAGGCGCTGGAGCCGGAATCGCGCGCCATTGAGATCCCGGTCGTTTATGGCGGTACGGGTGGGCCGGATCTTGGCGTGGTGGCAGACCACTGCGGATTAACCGAAAAGCAGGTTGTTGAGCTGCACAGCTCGGTTGACTACGTGGTCTGGTTCCTGGGGTTTCAGCCCGGATTCCCGTATCTGGGCGGATTATCTCCCCGGCTGCATACGCCACGCCGTGCCGAGCCGCGCCTGAGCGTCCCGGCGGGAACGGTGGCTATCGGCGGCGAGCAGACCGGCGTTTATCCGCTGACATCGCCTGGCGGCTGGCAGCTTATTGGGCATACCGCTACACCGTTATTTGAACCCGGGCTGGAGACGCCAATACTCCTGCGTCCCGGCGATACCCTTCGCTTTATCCCGCAGAAGGAGGGGGTATGTTAACGCTTATTCGCGCCGGGCTTTACACCTCCGTACAGGATGCCGGGCGCTTTGGTCTTCGCCAGTCGGGCGTGAGCTACTGCGGTGCGCTTGACCGTCCTTCGCTGGAGATTGCCAACCTGCTTGTGGGCAACCCAGGCAGCACGGCGGCGCTAGAAATTACGCTGGGTCAGTGTGTGATTGAGTTTGGTCAGGAGACCTGGTTTGCCTTAACCGGCGCAGGGTGTGATGCGACGCTGGATGGCAAAGCGGTGTGGACCGGCTGGCGGCTGCGGGCGAAAGCCGGGCAGCGCCTGACGCTCAAACGTCCGCTGCACGGCGTGCGTAGCTATCTCGCGGTGGCTGGCGGCATCGACGTGCCGGAGGTATTGGGTTCATCCAGTACCGATCAAAAAGCCGGGATCGGCGGTCACGAAGGACGTTTGTTGCGCGACGGCGATCGGCTGGCAATCAAACCCTCCGCGCGCCATTTCTCGACCACGCAGGGCGTAAAACAGCTGCTGTGGGGAAACCAGATCCGTGCCTTACCGGGGCCGGAATATCATGAGTTTGACGAGGCTTCTAAAGAGTCCTTCTGGCGCGCGCCGTGGAAGATCAGCCCGCAGAGTAACCGCATGGGCTACCGCCTGCAGGGTCAGCCGCTGACCCGCACGACGGACCGGGAACTGCTCTCCCACGGTTTATTGCCTGGGGTTATTCAGGTGCCGGGGAACGGTCAGCCCATCGTGTTAATGAACGATGCGCAAACTACCGGCGGTTATCCGCGCATTGCCTGCATTATTGAAGCGGATCGCTACCATCTGGCGCAAATTCCTCTCGGCCAGCCGATTCACTTCGTGCAGTGTTCGCTGGAGGAGGCGCTGAAAGCGCGGCAGGATCAGCAGCGTTATCTCGAACAGCTGGCGTGGAGGCTTGATGGTAAAGATTGATTTGAACGCCGATCTGGGGGAGGGAAGCAGCGCTGATGCGGAACTGATGACCCTGGTCACCTCGGTCAATATCGCCTGCGGCTTTCACGCGGGGGATGCCCAAACCATGCTGGAGAGCGTGCGTAATGCTATTAAAAACGGCGTCGCGATTGGGGCTCACCCCAGCTTTCCCGATCGGGAAAACTTTGGCCGCACGGCGATGGATCTTCCCCCTGAGACGGTCTACGCGCAGGTGCTCTACCAGATCGGCGCGCTGGAGGCGATGGTGCGCGCCCAGAACGGCGTGATGCGCCACGTGAAGCCGCACGGCATGCTTTACAACCAGGCGGCGAAAGATGCGGATCTGGCGGACGCCATTGCCCGCGCGGTGCGGGACTGCAGCCCGCAGCTGATCCTTGTGGGTCTGGCGGGAAGCGAGCTGATTCGCGCCGGACAACGGCTGGGGCTGACCACGCGTCAGGAAGTGTTTGCCGATCGGGGATACCTGCCGGACGGCAGCCTGGTTCCGCGGACGCAGGCCGGGGCGCTGATTACCGATGAAGGCAAAGCGCTGGCGCAGACGCTGGAGATGGTGCGCGCCGGGCGGGTGATCGCCGTGGATGGAACACCGGCAAACGTTCAGGCCGATACGGTATGTTTACACGGCGACGGCGAGCATGCGCTCCAGTTCGCGCGCCGCTTGCGGGCAGCGTTCTCTGAAGAGGGCATCCTCGTCAGCGCCGAATAATGACGATAAGGACACAAAAATGCCAGAAGGTCCGGAGATCCGCCGCGCGGCGGATAGCCTGGAGGCGGCGATAAAGGGCAAACCCCTGACGGATGTCTGGTTTGCTTTTCCTCAACTGAAACCGTTTGAATCACAGCTGGTGGGCCAGACGGTGACCCATATTGAAACGCGCGGCAAGGCCTTGCTCACGCACTTTTCCCATAACCTGACGTTATATAGCCATAACCAGCTTTACGGAGTCTGGCGCGTGGTGGAGGCGGACGAGCAGCCACAAACCACCCGCGTGCTGCGCGTCAGGCTGCAAACGGCGGATAAGGCGATCCTGCTCTATAGCGCGTCGGATATCGAAATGTTAACGCCGGAGCAGCTGCTGACGCACCCGTTCCTGCAGCGGGTCGGGCCGGACGTGCTGGACATGCGCCTGACGGCAAGCGACGTGAAGGCCCGGCTGCTATCCCCTAAATTCCGCAACCGGCAGTTTTCCGGGTTATTGCTCGATCAGGCTTTCCTGGCTGGTTTAGGCAACTATTTGCGGGTTGAAATCTTATGGGAAGTCGGGCTGGCGCCGCAGCATAAAGCGTCTCAGCTGAGCGATGAACAGCTGGAGGCGTTATCCCACGCGCTGCTGGATATTCCGCGGCTGTCGTACAACACGCGCGGCGTGGTGGATGAGAACACGCATCACGGGGCGCTGTTCCGGTTCAAGGTGTTTCATCGGGCGGGGAAAAAGTGCGAGCGATGCGGCGGGATTATTGACAGGATTATGCTCTCTTCGAGACCCTTTTACTGGTGCCCGCACTGCCAGAAATAAAAGTAAAACGGTAACTCAGGGGTTACCGTTTTTAAGGTGTTCACCCTCTCCCTGTGGGAGAGGGCCGGGGTGAGGGCATCAGGCCGCACCCAACTCCTGTTAGCGCTTAATATCAGACTTAAAATCACGCTGCTCGTAGCCGGTGTACAGCTGACGAGGACGGGCGATTTTCATGCCTTCGCTGTGCATTTCGTTCCAGTGCGCAATCCAGCCTACGGTACGGGCCATGGCGAAGATCACGGTGAACATGGAAGACGGAATGCCCATCGCTTTCAGAATAATGCCAGAGTAGAAATCGACGTTCGGGTAGAGTTTCTTCTCGATGAAGTACGGGTCGTTCAGCGCGATGTGTTCCAGCTCCATCGCCACTTCCAGCAGGTCATCTTTGGTACCCAGCTCTTTCAGCACTTCGTGGCAGGTCTCACGCATAACGGTAGCGCGCGGGTCGTAGTTTTTGTAAACACGGTGACCGAAGCCCATCAGGCGGAAGGAGTCATTCTTGTCTTTCGCACGACGTACGAACTCAGGAATGTGCTCAACGGTGCTGATCTCTTCCAGCATCTTCAGTGCCGCTTCGTTCGCGCCGCCGTGCGCCGGTCCCCACAGGGAGGCGATGCCCGCAGCGATACAGGCGAACGGGTTCGCGCCTGAAGAGCCCGCGGTACGGACGGTAGAGGTAGAGGCGTTTTGTTCGTGGTCAGCGTGCAGGATCAGAATACGGTCCATCGCGCGTTCCAGCACCGGGTTCACTTCGTACTCTTCGCACGGCGTGGAGAACATCATGCGCAGGAAGTTACCCGCGTAGGAGAGGTCGTTGCGCGGATACACAAACGGCTGGCCGATGGAGTATTTGTAACACATCGCCGCCATGGTAGGCATTTTGGACAGCAGGCGGAACGCCGCGATATCGCGGTGACGCGGGTTATTCACGTCAAGGGAGTCGTGGTAGAACGCCGCCAGCGCACCGGTAATCCCGCACATCACCGCCATCGGGTGAGAGTCACGACGGAACGCATGGAACAGACGGGTAATCTGCTCATGGATCATGGTGTGACGGGTCACGGTGGTTTTGAATTCATCGTACTGTGCCTGCGTCGGTTTTTCGCCGTTCAGCAGGATGTAGCACACTTCCAGATAGTTGGATTCGGTGGCTAACTGATCGATGGGGAAGCCGCGATGGAGCAGGATACCTTCGTCACCGTCAATGTAGGTGATTTTGGATTCGCAAGATGCGGTAGAGGTAAATCCAGGGTCAAAGGTGAATACACCTTTAGAGCCCAGCGTACGGATATCAATAACATCCTGACCGAGCGTGCCTTTTAGCACATCCAGTTCAATAGCAGTGTCACCATTTAGGGTGAGCGTTGCCTTTGTATCAGCCATTTACGGTCTCCTTAGCGCCTTATGCTTAAGACTGCGCTTTACCGGATTTGCTTTCAGCTGTTAATCACCGTTACCAGATTGTTATTTGGCTTACCGCTCAGCTCACGAGGACAAACCAGGGTACAGAGCTATGGCGCCTTGCAGGTAAACGAATGAAATATCAGTGAAACAACAGCAAATCAGCGTTTTTGCAGTCCGAATTATTCAAACCTGTATATCACTAATAACTGTCCTGATAACTTCGGTCAATACCATCACACTGTTACATAACTATTTGTCAGGTGAAAGAGAGACCTCATAACTTTTGCGCATTATATGCCTTTTCTGATGACGTTTGTAACAATATTGTTTAACATTTGTCAAATCAGATGATTAAAAATTAAAAAGATGTTGTTATCGTGACCCTGATCACTGTTCCAGAGAAAACCCGACAAACTGTATGTAGGTTAATTGTAATGATTTTGTGAACGGCCTATACTGCCGCCAGGTCTCCGGAACACCCTGCAATCCCGAGCCACCCAGCGTTGTAACGTGTCGTTTAAGCATCTGGAAGCAGTGTTTTGCATGACGCGCAGTTATAGAAAAGGAACGCTGCTTGACCCGCATCGCAGTCCGGAGGAAGGAAACAATAAGAACAGCATGTGGGCGTTATTCATGATAAGAAATGTGAAAAAACAAAGACCTGTCAATCTGGATCTCAAAACGATCCGGTTCCCTGTAACAGCAATAGCGTCCATTCTGCACCGTGTTTCTGGTGTGATTACGTTTGTGGCGGTCGGTATTTTGCTGTGGTTACTGGGCACCAGCCTCTCTTCCCCTGAAGGATTCCTCCAGGCCTCCGCCATCATGAACAGCTTCTTCGTGAAATTTATCATGTGGGGCATTCTGACCGCGCTGGCGTACCACGTCGTCGTGGGTGTTCGCCATATGCTGATGGACTTTGGCTACCTGGAAGAGACTTTCGAAGCCGGGAAACGCTCCGCTAACATTTCATTTGTGATTACTGTCGTGCTTTCACTTCTCGCAGGAGTTCTCGTATGGTAAGCAACGCCTCCGCATTAGGACGCAACGGCGTACATGACTTCATTCTGGTCCGTGCTACCGCCATCGTTCTCACTCTTTACATCATCTATATGATCGGTTTCTTCGCGACCAGCGGCACGCTGACGTGGGAAATCTGGAGTGGGTTCTTCGGATCCGCCTTCACCAAAGTGTTCACCCTGCTGGCTCTGTTCTCCATCCTTATTCATGCGTGGATTGGCATGTGGCAGGTGTTGACCGATTACGTTAAACCGCTGGCGATTCGCCTCCCACTGCAGCTGGCCATTGTTGTTGCACTGGTGGTTTACGTTATTTATGGATTCGTTGTGGTGTGGGGTGTGTAATGAAACTGCCAGTCAGAGAATTTGATGCTGTTGTAATTGGTGCCGGTGGCGCAGGTATGCGTGCCGCACTGCAAATTTCCCAGAGCGGCCAGACCTGTGCGCTGCTCTCTAAAGTTTTCCCGACCCGTTCCCACACTGTGTCTGCGCAGGGCGGTATCACCGTTGCGCTGGGCAACTCCCATGAAGATAACTGGGAATGGCACATGTACGACACGGTAAAAGGTTCCGACTACATCGGCGACCAGGATGCCATCGAATATATGTGTAAAACCGGCCCGGAAGCGATTCTGGAGCTGGACCACATGGGTCTGCCGTTCTCCCGTCTGGAAAATGGCACCATCTATCAGCGTCCGTTTGGCGGCCAGTCGAAAAACTTCGGCGGCGAGCAGGCGGCACGTACCGCGGCGGCGGCTGACCGTACCGGTCACGCACTGCTGCACACCCTGTATCAGCAGAACCTGAAAAACCACACCACCATCTTCTCCGAGTGGTACGCGCTGGATCTGGTGAAAAACGCCGATGGCGCAATCGTCGGCTGTACCGCGCTGTGCATCGAAACCGGTGAAGTGGTTTACTTCAAAGCCCGCGCTACCGTGCTGGCTACCGGCGGCGCAGGCCGTATCTATCAGTCCACCACCAACGCCCACATCAATACCGGTGACGGCGTCGGTATGGCTATCCGCGCGGGCGTGCCGGTGCAGGATATGGAGATGTGGCAGTTCCACCCAACCGGTATCGCCGGTGCGGGCGTTCTGGTAACAGAAGGCTGCCGCGGTGAAGGTGGCTACCTGCTGAACAAGCACGGCGAGCGCTTCATGGAGCGTTATGCCCCGAATGCGAAAGACCTGGCGGGTCGTGACGTGGTGGCGCGTTCCATCATGATCGAAATCCGTGAAGGCCGCGGCTGTGACGGCCCGTGGGGTCCACACGCGAAGCTGAAGCTCGACCATCTGGGTAAAGAAGTTCTGGAGTCCCGTCTGCCGGGCATCCTGGAACTGTCCCGCACCTTCGCACACGTCGACCCGGTGAAAGAGCCGATTCCGGTTATCCCAACCTGCCACTACATGATGGGCGGTATTCCGACCAAAGTGACCGGTCAGGCGCTGACCGTAAACGAGCAGGGCGAAGACGTGGTCATTCCTGGCCTGTTCGCGGTAGGCGAAATTGCCTGCGTATCCGTACACGGTGCAAACCGTCTGGGCGGCAACTCCCTGCTGGACCTGGTGGTGTTTGGTCGTGCAGTCGGTCTGCATCTGCAGGAATCCATTGCCGAGCAGGGCGCGCTGCGTGACGCAACCGACGACGAAATTGATGCCTCTCTTGAGCGCCTCAACCGCTGGAACGGTAACCGTAACGGCGAAGATCCGGTGGAAATCCGTAAAGCGCTGCAGGAATGCATGCAGCACAACTTCTCGGTATTCCGCGAAGGCGACGCGATGGCCAAAGGTCTTGAGCAGCTGAAAGCGATCCGCGAGCGTCTGAAAAATGCCCGTCTGGACGACACCTCCAGCGAATTCAACACCCAGCGCGTTGAGTGCCTGGAGCTGGATAACCTGATGGAAACCGCGTTCGCGACGGCGATGTCGGCAAACTTCCGTACCGAAAGCCGTGGCGCGCATAGCCGCTTCGACTTCCCGGATCGTGATGACGAAAACTGGCTGTGCCATTCCCTGTATCTGCCAGAGTCGGAATCCATGACGCGTCGTAGCGTCAATATGGAACCGAAACTGCGTCCGGCGTTCCCGCCGAAGATTCGTACTTACTAATGCGGAGACAGGATAATGAAACTCGAATTCTCAGTTTATCGTTATAACCCGGATGTTGATGATGCTCCGCGTATGCAGGACTACACCCTGGAAGCGGAAGAAGGTCGCGACATGATGCTGCTGGATGCGTTAATCCAGCTGAAAGAAAAAGATCCTACGCTGTCGTTCCGCCGCTCCTGCCGTGAAGGGGTTTGTGGCTCTGACGGTGTGAACATGAACGGCAAAAATGGCCTGGCCTGCATCACGCCAATTTCAGCGCTGCAGCGTCCTGGTCAGAAAATTGTTATCCGTCCTCTGCCAGGCCTGCCGGTCGTGCGTGATTTGGTGGTAGACATGGGGCAATTCTATGCACAATATGAGAAGATTAAGCCTTACTTATTGAATAATGGGCAAAATCCACCCGCTCGCGAGCACTTACAGTCTCCTGAGCAGCGTGAAAAACTCGATGGGTTGTACGAGTGTATTCTCTGCGCATGCTGTTCAACGTCCTGCCCGTCGTTCTGGTGGAACCCGGACAAGTTTATCGGCCCGGCCGGTCTGCTGGCTGCCTATCGCTTCCTGATCGATAGCCGCGACACCGAAACCGATAGCCGTCTGGAAGGGCTGAGTGACGCTTTCAGCGTATTCCGCTGCCATAGCATCATGAACTGCGTCAGTGTGTGTCCGAAGGGGCTGAACCCGACGCGCGCCATCGGCCATATTAAGTCGATGCTGTTGCAGCGCAGTGCGTAAGTAGTGAGAGGGGAGCGCTGTTCCCCTCACCCTAACCCTCTCCCCAAGGGAGAGGGGACAGTTTGCAGAAACCTTTAAAAACTGCCCTGAAGTCTAGACAGTTTCTAAAGGTTCCTTCGCGGGCCACAAAGAGCTCGCAGGTGAACCCCGGCACGTACACATGGTGTGCGTGGTAGTTTCTACGGCGAAAGTAAGCATAAAAATGCTTAAGGGATCACGATGCAGAACGGCGCAATGAAAGCCTGGCTGGACTCTTCTTTCCTTTCTGGTGCAAACCAGAGCTGGATTGAACAGCTCTATGAAGACTTCTTAACCGATCCTGACTCAGTGGACGCAAACTGGCGTTCCATGTTCCAGCAGTTGCCTGGCACAGGGGTCAAACCGGATCAATTCCATTCCAAAACACGTGATTATTTCCGTCGTCTGGCGAAGGATGCCTCACGTTACTCTTCTGCGATTTCCGACCCTGACACTAATGCGAAGCAGGTTAAAGTCCTGCAGCTTATCAACGCTTATCGCTTCCGTGGTCACCAGCATGCGAATCTCGATCCGCTGGGACTGTGGCAGCAAGACCGTGTGGCCGATCTCGATCCGGCGTATCACGATCTGACCGAGGCCGATTTCCAGGAAAGCTTTAACGTAGGTTCCTTTGCCATCGGCAAAGACACGATGAAGCTGGGCGATCTGATTGACGCGCTCAAGCAAACCTACTGCGGCTCCATCGGCGCGGAATACATGCACATTACCTCTACCGAAGAGAAACGCTGGATCCAGCAGCGCATCGAATCCGTAGCGGGCCACGCGACCTTCTCGGCTGACGAGAAAAAACGCTTCCTGAACGAACTGACCGCAGCGGAAGGGCTTGAGCGCTATCTGGGCGCGAAATTCCCGGGCGCAAAACGCTTCTCGCTGGAAGGCGGCGACGCGCTGGTGCCGATGCTCAAAGAGCTGATTCGTCACGCAGGCAAGAGCGGCACCCGTGAAGTGGTACTGGGCATGGCGCACCGTGGTCGTCTGAACGTGCTGGTCAACGTGCTGGGTAAAAAACCGCAGGACCTGTTCGACGAATTCGCGGGCAAACATAAAGAACACCTCGGCACCGGCGACGTGAAGTACCACATGGGCTTCTCGTCGGATATCGAAACCGAAGGCGGTCTGGTTCACCTGGCGCTGGCGTTTAACCCGTCACACCTGGAAATCGTTAGCCCGGTGGTTATCGGTTCCGTGCGTGCGCGTCTGGATCGTCTGGACGAGCCGAGCAGCAATAAAGTTCTGCCAATTACCATCCACGGCGATGCGGCGGTAACAGGGCAGGGCGTGGTTCAGGAAACCCTGAACATGTCGAAAGCGCGTGGTTATGAAGTGGGCGGTACCGTTCGCATCGTGATCAACAACCAGGTGGGCTTCACCACCTCTAACCCGCTGGACGCGCGTTCTACCCCGTACTGCACCGACATCGGTAAGATGGTGCAGGCACCAATCTTCCACGTTAACGCGGATGACCCGGAAGCCGTTGCTTTCGTTACCCGTCTGGCGCTGGACTTCCGTAATACCTTTAAACGCGATGTGTTCATTGACCTCTTCTGCTACCGCCGTCACGGCCACAACGAAGCGGACGAGCCAAGTGCAACCCAGCCGTTGATGTATCAGAAAATCAAAAAACACCCGACCCCGCGCAAAATCTATGCTGACAAGCTGGAGAGCGACAAAGTGACGACGCTGGAAGATGCGACCGAAATGGTCAACCTTTACCGCGACGCGCTGGATGCGGGTGAATGCGTGGTGAAAGAACTGCGCCCGATGAACATGCACTCCTTTACCTGGTCGCCGTACCTCAACCACGAGTGGGATGAGAGCTACCCGAACAAGGTTGAGATGAAGCGCCTGCAGGAGCTGGCTAAACGCATCAGCACCGTACCGGACGCTATCGAGATGCAGTCTCGCGTGGCGAAAATTTACGCTGACCGTCAGTCCATGGCGGCAGGCGAGAAGCTGTTCGACTGGGGCGGCGCGGAAACGCTGGCTTACGCAACGCTGGTTGACGAAGGCATTCCTGTTCGTCTGTCCGGTGAAGATGCGGGCCGTGGGACCTTCTTCCACCGTCACGCGGTTGTTCACAACCAGTCCAACGGTTCAACCTACACCCCGCTGCAGCACGTGCACAACGGTCAGGGCCAGTTCAAGGTCTGGGACTCCGTGCTGTCTGAAGAAGCGGTTCTGGCCTTCGAATACGGTTATGCCACCGCTGAACCACGCACCCTGACCATCTGGGAAGCGCAGTTCGGTGACTTCGCCAACGGTGCGCAGGTGGTTATCGACCAGTTCATCTCCTCCGGCGAGCAGAAGTGGGGCCGTATGTGTGGCCTGGTAATGCTGCTGCCGCACGGTTATGAAGGTCAGGGTCCGGAGCACTCCTCCGCGCGTCTGGAACGTTATCTGCAGCTCTGCGCCGAGCAGAATATGCAGGTCTGCGTGCCGTCCACCCCGGCTCAGGTATACCACATGCTGCGTCGTCAGGCGCTGCGCGGTATGCGCCGTCCGCTGGTGGTGATGTCGCCGAAATCCCTGCTGCGTCACCCGCTGGCGGTGTCGAGCCTGGAAGAACTGGCGAACGGAACCTTCCTGCCAGCCATCGGTGAAATTGACGAGCTGGATCCGCAGGGCGTGAAGCGCGTGGTGATGTGTTCTGGTAAGGTTTATTACGACCTGCTGGAACAGCGCCGCAAGAACGATCAGAAAGATGTCGCCATCGTGCGTATCGAACAGCTTTATCCGTTCCCGCATCAGGCGATGCAGGAAGTGCTGAAACAATATGCTCACGTACATGATTTTGTCTGGTGCCAGGAAGAGCCGCTCAACCAGGGCGCATGGTACTGCAGCCAGCATCATTTCCGTGAAGTGATTCCATTTGGGTCAGCCCTGCGTTATGCAGGTCGCCCGGCCTCCGCCTCTCCGGCGGTAGGGTATATGTCCGTTCACCAGAAGCAGCAACAAGATCTGGTCAATGACGCGCTGAACGTCGATTAATTAAAGGATACAAAATGAGTAGCGTAGATATTCTTGTTCCCGACCTGCCTGAATCCGTAGCAGATGCGACCGTCGCTACCTGGCACAAAAAACCAGGCGATGCCGTTAAGCGCGATGAAGTGCTGGTAGAAATCGAAACTGACAAAGTGGTACTGGAAGTACCGGCTTCGGCGGATGGCGTTCTGGACGCGGTGCTGGAAGATGAAGGTACCACCGTAACCTCTCGTCAGATCCTGGGTCGCCTGCGTGAAGGCAACAGCGCGGGCAAAGAGTCCAGCGCGAAATCTGAAGAGAAAGCCTCTACGCCGGCTCAGCGCCAGCAGGCTTCTCTGGAAGAACAGTCTAACGACGCCCTCAGCCCGGCGATCCGTCGCCTGCTGGCTGAACACAGCCTTGACCCGGCAGCCATCAAAGGCACCGGTGTGGGCGGTCGTCTGACCCGCGAAGACATCGACAAACACCTTGCGAAAGCGCCTGCTCAGGCGGAAGCGAAAGCCCCTGCGGCAGCACCAGCAGCACAGCCTGCTCTGGGTGCCCGCAGCGAAAAACGCGTGCCAATGACTCGCCTGCGCAAGCGCGTGGCCGAGCGTCTGCTGGAAGCGAAAAACTCCACCGCGATGCTGACCACCTTCAACGAAGTGAACATGAAGCCAATCATGGACCTGCGCAAGCAGTACGGTGACGCGTTTGAAAAACGTCACGGTATCCGTCTGGGCTTTATGTCCTTCTACGTGAAAGCGGTAGTTGAAGCGCTGAAACGCTACCCGGAAGTGAACGCGTCTATTGACGGCGATGACGTGGTTTACCACAACTATTTCGACGTCAGCATGGCGGTTTCTACTCCACGCGGCCTGGTCACCCCGGTTCTGCGTGATGTGGATACCCTGGGTATGGCTGACATCGAGAAAAACATTAAAGAGCTGGCTGTTAAAGGCCGCGACGGCAAGCTGACCGTAGACGACCTGACCGGCGGTAACTTCACCATTACCAACGGCGGCGTATTCGGCTCGCTGATGTCCACCCCGATCATTAACCCGCCGCAGAGCGCGATCCTGGGTATGCATGCCATTAAAGATCGCCCGATGGCGGTAGACGGTAAAGTTGAGATCCTGCCAATGATGTACCTGGCGCTCTCTTACGATCACCGCCTGATCGACGGCCGCGAGTCCGTGGGCTTCCTGGTCGCGATTAAAGAGCTGCTGGAAGATCCAACCCGTCTGCTGCTGGACGTCTAGTTTTGCAGTCTTGCCCGGCGGCGTATGGCTGCCGGGCCAATAAAAGCACGACCTAACGATTACCTGAAGGATGGATAGAACACATGAACTTACATGAATATCAGGCCAAACAGCTGTTTGCCCGGTATGGCTTACCGGCTCCGGTGGGTTATGCCTGTACTACCCCGCGTGAAGCAGAAGAAGCCGCATCTAAAATCGGTTCCGGCCCTTGGGTAGTTAAGTGTCAGGTTCACGCTGGTGGCCGTGGTAAAGCGGGCGGTGTGAAGGTTGTTAAGAGTAAAGAAGAGATTCGTGCGTTTGCTGAACATTGGCTCGGCAAGCGTCTGGTAACGTACCAGACAGATGCGAACGGCCAGCCGGTTAACCAGATCCTGGTTGAAGCGGCGACCGATATCGCGAAAGAACTGTACCTGGGCGCGGTTGTTGACCGTAGCTCCCGTCGCGTGGTGTTCATGGCGTCTACCGAAGGCGGCGTGGAAATCGAAAAAGTGGCGGAAGAAACACCGCACCTGATCCACAAAGTGGCAATCGATCCGCTGGCAGGCCCAATGCCTTACCAGGGGCGCGAGCTGGCGTTCAAACTGGGCCTGGAAGGCAAGCTGGTTCAGCAGTTCACCAAGATCTTCATGGGTCTGGCGAACATCTTCCTGGAGCGCGATCTGGCGCTGATCGAGATCAACCCGCTGGTGATCACCACCCAGGGCGACCTGATCTGCCTCGACGGCAAGCTGGGCGCTGACGGCAACGCGCTGTTCCGCCAGTCCGATCTGCGCGAAATGCGCGACCAGTCTCAGGAAGATCCGCGTGAAGCGCAGGCTGCACAGTGGGAGCTGAACTACGTGGCGCTGGACGGCAACATCGGCTGCATGGTTAACGGTGCGGGCCTGGCAATGGGCACCATGGACATCGTTAAGCTGCACGGCGGTGAGCCAGCAAACTTCCTCGACGTAGGCGGTGGCGCAACCAAAGAGCGCGTAACCGAAGCGTTCAAAATCATCCTCTCTGACGACAACGTGAAGGCCGTTCTGGTTAACATCTTCGGCGGCATCGTTCGTTGCGACCTGATCGCCGACGGTATCATCGGTGCGGTAGAAGAAGTGGGTGTTAACGTTCCGGTGGTTGTGCGTCTGGAAGGTAACAACGCTGAACTCGGCGCGAAAAAACTGGCTGACAGCGGCCTGAATATTATTGCAGCGAAAAGTCTGACGGATGCAGCTCAGCAGGTTGTTGCCGCAGTGGAGGGGAAATAATGTCAGTTTTAATTAATAAAGATACCAAGGTTATCTGCCAGGGCTTCACCGGTAGCCAGGGGACTTTCCACTCCGAACAGGCGATTGCCTACGGCACGCAGATGGTTGGCGGCGTAACGCCAGGTAAAGGCGGCACCACGCATCTGGGCCTGCCGGTATTCAACACCGTGCGTGAAGCCGTTGAAGCGACGGGCGCAACCGCGACCGTGATCTACGTTCCGGCACCGTTCTGCAAAGACTCCATTCTGGAAGCGATCGACGCAGGCATCAAGCTGATCATCACCATCACTGAAGGCATCCCGACGCTGGATATGCTGACCGTGAAGGTGAAGCTGGATGAAGCAGGCGTGCGCATGATCGGCCCGAACTGCCCTGGCGTTATCACCCCGGGCGAATGCAAAATCGGCATCATGCCGGGCCACATTCACAAGCCGGGTAAAGTGGGCATCGTGTCCCGTTCCGGTACGCTGACCTATGAAGCCGTTAAGCAGACTACCGATTACGGCTTCGGCCAGTCCACCTGCGTGGGCATCGGCGGTGACCCAATTCCGGGCTCTAACTTCATCGACATCCTGAAGCTGTTCCAGGAAGATCCACAGACCGAAGCGATCGTGATGATCGGTGAGATCGGTGGTAGCGCGGAAGAAGAAGCCGCTGCTTACATCAAAGAACACGTGACCAAGCCAGTAGTCGGTTACATCGCGGGTGTGACCGCGCCGAAAGGCAAACGTATGGGTCACGCAGGCGCGATCATCGCCGGTGGTAAGGGTACGGCTGATGAGAAATTCGCAGCGCTGGAAGCCGCAGGCGTGAAAACCGTTCGCAGCCTGGCGGATATCGGCGAAGCACTGAAATCCATCATTAAGTAAGTCCTCTCTGCTCCCCGAAAGGGGGGCGTTGAAGTATAAAAATGTCCGTTTCGACATGGTTGGCCGCTGTAAAGCGGCCTTTTTTATTGCCTGCCGGGTGTCATGCAATAGTCACTAAATGGTGTTAATTAGAGAGGGGGGTAAAAGTAAAATAATTGTTATTTATTTACCTTAAAGAGAGCGGATGGAAAAAAACGAAAAACGCACTAAAATTTATGTCCTGAATAAATTAGGCATTCGGGCTTCTGAGTTAATAAAAATCACTTCTGTTTATATTCATCAATCGACTTGATAACCTTAATTGTATTTTATATACATATCTTTAACATGGTTTTTACTATGTTCACCGCATCAAAACACATTTAACACAACGGATTGTTTTTGATTTAAATCAATGTTTAATCCTTGGAAAAACCCATCAAAAGGCGGTAAATTGTCCCCGATCAAAATGGCCGAAAAGTGGTAATTTTGCTATAAATTGATCGCCGTCGAAAAACGTAAATGTGATTCAATAAAAACCTGTTTATTGTAAGGGTTTTGCAGCGTATTATATTTGCGGGATCAATTTGAGTTTTTTATTAACGTATTTGTAACCTCACGTCATCGTTTTTATCCTCCTTCAGGGTAATAACGACGACAAGGATGCGAATAATTTGTATTGGGGCATGCGTGTGGATCTCTCTCTGACGGGGTTCACTCTCGGAGTCTTCATGCGATGAGCAAGGAGTCATGATGTTAGATATAGTCGAACTGTCGCGCTTACAGTTTGCCTTGACCGCGATGTACCACTTCCTGTTTGTGCCACTGACGCTCGGTATGGCGTTCCTGCTGGCCATTATGGAAACGGTATACGTTCTCTCCGGCAAACAGATTTATAAAGATATGACCAAGTTCTGGGGCAAGTTGTTTGGTATCAACTTCGCGCTGGGCGTGGCAACCGGTTTGACCATGGAGTTCCAGTTCGGGACTAACTGGTCTTACTATTCCCACTATGTAGGGGATATCTTCGGTGCGCCGCTGGCCATTGAAGGTCTGATGGCATTCTTCCTCGAATCCACCTTTGTAGGTCTGTTCTTCTTCGGCTGGGATCGTCTGGGTAAAGTCCAGCATATGGCGGTAACCTGGCTGGTGGCATTAGGTTCGAACCTGTCCGCGCTGTGGATTCTGGTGGCGAACGGCTGGATGCAGAACCCTATCGCGTCTGATTTCAACTTCGAAACCATGCGTATGGAGATGGTCAGCTTTGCCGAGCTGGTCCTGAACCCGGTTGCGCAGGTTAAATTCGTTCACACCGTGGCTTCTGGCTACGTGTGCGGCGCGATGTTTGTACTGGGCATCAGCTCTTACTACATGCTGCGCGGTCGTGACTTCGCGTTTGCTAAGCGCTCCTTTGCTATCGCTGCAAGCTTCGGTATGGCTGCAATCCTCTCTGTTATCGTTCTGGGTGATGAATCCGGTTACGAAATGGGTGACGTGCAGAAAACCAAACTGGCCGCCATCGAAGCCGAATGGGAAACCCAACCGGCGCCTGCTGCCTTTACGCTGTTCGGTATTCCGGATCAGGACGCGCAGGAAAACCGCTTCGCCATTCAGATCCCTTATGCGCTGGGTATCATCGCCACCCGTTCTGTTGATAAGCAGGTGACCGGTCTGAAAGAGCTGATGGTTCAGCACGAAGAGCGTATCCGTAACGGTATGAAAGCCTACTCGCTGCTGGAACAGCTGCGTGCCGGTTCTACCGACCAGGCCGTTCGCGACCAGTTCAACAACGTGAAGAAAGATCTGGGTTACGGTTTGCTGCTGAAGCGTTATACCCCGAACGTTTCTGATGCGACAGAAGCGCAGATCCAGATGGCAACCAAAGATTCGATTCCACGCGTTGCGCCACTGTACTTCGCATTCCGTATCATGGTGGGCTGCGGCATCATCATGCTGCTGATCATTGCGGCGTCCTTCTGGTCCGTGATTCGTAACCGCATCGGCGAGAAAAAATGGCTGCTGCGCACCGCGCTGTACGGTATTCCACTGCCGTGGATCGCGATCGAATCCGGCTGGTTTGTTGCAGAGTACGGCCGTCAGCCATGGGCGATTGGTGAGGTACTGCCAACGGCGGTAGCGAACTCGTCCCTGACAGCGGGCGACCTGATCTTCTCCATGCTGCTGATCTGTGGTCTGTACACCCTGTTCCTGGTGGCTGAACTGTTCCTGATGTTCAAGTTCGCGCGCCTTGGCCCAAGCAGCCTGAAAACCGGTCGCTATCACTACGAGCAGTCCACTGCGACTACTCAGCCGGCACGCTAAGACAGGAGTCATCAAATGATCGATTATGAAGTATTGCGTTTTATCTGGTGGCTGCTGGTTGGCGTTCTGCTGATCGGTTTTGCCGTCACGGATGGTTTCGACATGGGGGTGGGGATGCTCACCCGTTTCCTCGGTCGTAATGACACCGAGCGTCGAATCATGATCAACTCCATCGCCCCTCACTGGGACGGTAACCAGGTGTGGCTGATCACCGCTGGCGGCGCGCTGTTCGCTGCCTGGCCGATGGTCTACGCGGCTGCGTTCTCCGGCTTCTACGTGGCGATGATTCTGGTGCTGGCCTCTTTATTCTTCCGTCCGGTTGGTTTCGACTACCGTTCCAAGATTGAAGACACCCGCTGGCGCAACATGTGGGACTGGGGCATCTTTATCGGTAGCTTCGTTCCACCGCTGGTGATCGGCGTGGCGTTCGGTAACCTGCTTCAGGGCGTACCGTTCCACCTGGACGAATACATGCGTCTTTACTACACCGGTAACTTCTTCCAGCTGCTGAATCCGTTTGGCCTGCTGGCCGGCGTGGTGAGCGTGGCGATGATCATCACTCAGGGCGCAACCTATCTGCAGATGCGTACGGTTGGTGAACTGCACCTGCGTTCTCGCGCGATGGCTCAGGTCGCTGCGCTGGTCACGCTGGTCTGCTTCGCACTGGCCGGTGTGTGGGTGGTGTACGGCATTGATGGTTATGTGGTGACCTCTGCAATTAACCACTCGGCACCGTCTAACCCGCTGACCAAAGAAGTGGCGCGTCAGGCTGGCGCATGGCTGGTGAACTTCAATAACACCCCTGCGCTGTGGGCGATCCCGGCTCTGGGCGTATTGCTGCCGCTGCTGACCGTGTTGACGTCTCGTCTGGAGAAAGGCGCGCTGGCGTTCGTGTTCTCTTCGCTGACCCTGGCGTGCATCATCCTGACGGCGGGTATTGCGATGTTCCCATTCGTCATGCCATCCAGCACCATGCTGAATGCTAGCCTGACCATGTGGGACGCAACGTCCAGCCAGCTGACGCTGAACCTGATGACGTATGTTGCTTGCGTGTTCGTACCGATTATCCTGCTCTACACCACCTGGTGTTACTGGAAAATGTTCGGTCGCATCACTAAAGAACATATCGAAAGCAACACCCACTCTATGTACTAAGTAAGGAGCTGAATATGTGGTATTTCGCATGGATTTTAGGGACGCTTCTTGCCTGTGCATTTGGTGTCATCACTGCCCTGGCGCTTGAGCACGTCGAAGCGACCAAAGCGGGTGAAGAAAAACACTGATGAATATTATCGCGACGCTTTACGCGGTAATGGACAAGCGCCCGTTACGGGCGCTTTCTTTAGTGATGGCATTACTGCTGGCAGGTTGTATCTTCTGGGACCCTTCGCGCTTTGCAGCGAAAACCAGCGAGCTTGAAATCTGGCACGGCTTTCTCATTATGTGGGCGGTCTGTGCAGGTGTGATCCACGGCGTCGGCTTTCGTCCGAAAGCCATTCACTGGCAGGGAATTTTTTGCCCGCTGATTGCCGATCTGGTGCTTCTCGCCGGTTTGATTTTCTTCTTCTTCTGAATAAGAAATGTCCGTTAACGTTATGGGCTTACCCGAGCCCATAAAAATTTACTCTCCGTTTACTTTCTCCCATTCCCAACCCTCTTTCCCGCGCGTATAGTAGCGAAGTTTAAAAGCATTAACTTTTGTTGCATTACCGGGATGTAAAGTGAATACAACGCTGTTTCGATGGCCGGTTCGTGTCTATTACGAAGATACCGATGCCGGTGGTGTGGTATACCACGCCAGCTACGTTGCTTTTTATGAACGGGCACGCACAGAGATGCTGCGCCATCATCACTTTAGTCAACAGGTGCTGTTGGCTGAGCGAGTTGCCTTTGTGGTACGCAAGATGACGCTTGAGTATTTTGCGCCTGCCAGACTCGACGATATGCTCGAAGTCCAAACTGAAATTACATCAATGCGCGGGACCTCACTGGTTTTCACGCAGCGGATAGTCAACGCAGAGAATACCGTACTGAACTCAGCTGAAGTGCTGATTGTTTGTGTTGATCCAACCATAATGAAGCCTCGTGCGCTTCCTAAGTCTATTGTCGCGGAGTTTAAGCAGTGACTGACATGAATATCCTTGATTTGTTCCTGAAGGCAAGCCTTCTGGTTAAACTTATCATGTTGATTTTGATTGGTTTTTCAATCGCATCCTGGGCCATCATCATCCAGAGAACGCGTATCCTCAATGCCGCTGGCCGTGAAGCTGAAGCGTTTGAAGATAAGTTCTGGTCGGGTATTGAGCTTTCTCGTCTTTATCAGGAAAGCCAGGGACGCCGTGAAAACCTTACAGGCTCCGAGCAAATTTTTTATAGCGGTTTCAAAGAGTTTGCTCGTCTGCATCGTGCAAACAATCATGCGCCGGAAGCGGTTGTAGAAGGTGCCTCGCGTGCGATGCGTATCTCTATGAACCGTGAGCTGGAAAATCTCGAAACGCATATTCCATTCCTCGGCACTGTCGGTTCCATCAGCCCGTATATCGGCCTGTTTGGTACCGTGTGGGGGATCATGCACGCCTTTATCGCGCTGGGCGCGGTGAAGCAGGCGACGTTGCAGATGGTTGCACCGGGTATCGCTGAAGCACTGATTGCGACCGCTATCGGTCTGTTTGCGGCAATTCCTGCGGTTATGGCTTACAACCGTCTGAACCAGCGCGTGAACAAACTGGAACTGAACTACGACAACTTTATGGAAGAGTTCACTGCGATTCTGCACCGTCAGGCGTTTACCAGCACCGAGAGCAACAAGGGGTAAACCATGGCCAGATCGCGTGGACGAGGTCGTCGCGAGCTCAAGTCCGAAATCAATATCGTTCCACTGCTGGACGTCCTGCTGGTACTGCTGCTGATCTTCATGGCGACAGCGCCAATCATTACTCAGAGCGTGGAAGTGGATCTGCCGGATGCGACAGAATCACAGGCGGTGAGCACCAATGACGATCCTCCGGTTATCATTGAGGTTTCCGGCGTAGGGCAATACAGCGTCGTGGTAGAGAAAGATCGTATGGATCAGCTGCCGCCTGAGCAGGTTATTGCTGAAGCGCAGCGTCGTCTGGAGTCAAATCCGAAAACGGTCTTCTTAATCGGTGGCGCGAAAGACGTACCCTACGATGAAATTATTAAAGCGCTGAACTTGCTACATAGTGCGGGTGTTAAGTCAGTTGGCTTAATGACCCAACCTATTTGATCATCCGCGTAGTTTTTGGGAACCGATAGTGTCAAAGGCAACCGAACAGAACGACAAGCTTAAGCGAGCGATAATCGTCTCCGCAGTGCTGCACGTGATTCTCTTTGCAGCGCTGATCTGGAGTTCGTTCGACGAGCATATTGATGCATCAGCCGGCGGCGGTGGAGGGTCTTCCATTGACGCCGTGATGGTGGATCCCGGTGCGGTAGTACAGAACTATAATCGCGAACAGCAGCAGAAGGCGAGTGCCAAACGGGCTGAAGAGCAGCGTGAAAAACAGTCGCAACAGCAGGCGGAAGAACTGCGTGAAAAGCAGGCCGCAGAGCAGGAGCGTCTGAAGCAGCTTGAGAAAGAGCGTTTGCAGGCGCAGGAAGCTGCGAAAGAGCAGGCGGAACAGCAGAAGCAAGCCGAAGAGGCCGCGAAGAAAGCACAGGAACAGCAAAAGCAGGCGGAAGAGGCGGCAGCAAAAGCCGCAGCGGACGCGAAAGCACAGGCTGATGCCCAGGCAAAATTAGCGGCAGAAGCGGCGAAGAAAGCCGCTGCCGATGCTCAGAAGAAAGCTGAAGCGGAAGCCGCGAAGAAAGCCGCAGCCGATGCTCAGAAGAAAGCTGAAGCGGAAGCCGCGAAGAAAGCCGCTGCCGATGCTCAGAAGAAAGCCGAAGCGGAAGCCGCGAAAAAAGCCGCTCAGGAAGCAGAGAAGAAAGCTGCTGCCGAGGCCGCGAAGAAAGCGGCTGCTGCTGAGAAAGCGGCTGCAGAAAAAGCTGCCGCCGCTGAAAAAGCCGCTGCCGATAAAAAAGCTGCAGCTGAGAAGGCTGCAGCCGATAAGAAAGCTTCAGCTGAGAAGGCCGCTGCCGATAAGAAAGCTGCTGCTGATAAAGCGGCGGCCAAAAAGGCCGCGGCTGCTGAAAAAGCCGCTGCTGCCGCAGGGGTTGACGATCTGCTGGGCGATTTAAGCTCCGGTAAGAATGCACCGAAAACGGGCGGTGGGGCGAAAGGAAACAACGCAGCGCCGACGGGAAGTGGTAACACTAAGAGTAACGGTGCGACAGGGGCTGAAATCAACGGTTATGCCGCGCAGATTAAATCCGCTATTGAAAGCCGATTCTATGATGCGTCTTCCTATACCGGTAAAACGTGTACGTTGCGTATAAAACTGGCTCCGGACGGCATGCTGCTGGATATCAAGTCTGAAGGTGGCGACCCGGCTTTATGTACTGCGGCCCTGGCTGCAGCGCGTCAGGCGAAGATGCCTAAACCGCCGTCTCAGGCAGTTTACGAAGTCTTCAAAAATGCGCCGCTGGACTTCAAACCTTAAGTTACATTTTCCCCGTGCAAACGGGGAAAAATAGACCAGGTTTAGTCACAGGGTTCTGGTAGTTTTGTCTATTTGAGTTTGTTAACATTCTGCTAAATTATCGTGGGTAAGGTTACCCGGATAAGGGAGATATGATGAAGCAGGCATTACGTGTAGCATTTAGTTTTTTAATGCTGTGGGCAGCAGTACTGCACGCAGAAGTACGTATCGAGATCACCCAGGGGGTGGACTCGGCACGCCCAATCGGTGTTGTTCCGTTCCAGTGGGCCGGTCCTGGCGCTGCACCTGAAGATGCCGGTGGCATCGTGGCGGCTGACCTGCGTAACAGCGGTAAATTCAACCCGTTAGATCGTTCTCGTCTGCCTCAGCAGCCGGGCAGCGCGCAGGAAGTACAGCCTGCAGCATGGTCTGCACTGGGTATTGATGCCGTGGTTGTGGGTCAGGTTACGCCTAACCCGGACGGCTCTTACAACGTGGCCTGGCAGCTGGTGGATACCGGCGGTGCACCGGGTACCGTTCTGGCACAGAACTCTTACAAGGTCACTAAGCAGTACCTGCGCTACGCGGCACACGCTGCCAGCGATGCGGTATTTGAAAAACTGACCGGCATTAAAGGGGCGTTCCGTACCCGTATTGCTTATGTGGTACAGACCAACGGTGGTCAGTTCCCGTATGAGCTGCGCGTATCTGACTACGACGGCTACAACCAGTTCCTGGTGAAACGTTCTTCTCAGCCGCTGATGTCTCCAGCCTGGTCTCCGGACGGTTCTAAACTGGCCTATGTAACCTTCGAAAGCGGCCGTTCAGCGCTGGTTATCCAGACGCTGGCAAACGGAGCTGTTCGTCAGGTGGCGTCTTTCCCACGTCACAACGGTGCACCTTCCTTCTCTCCGGACGGGTCTAAACTGGCGTTTGCGCTGTCAAAAACCGGTAGCCTGAACCTGTACGTGATGGACATTGGCTCTGGCCAGATCCGTCAGGTGACCGACGGTCGCAGCAACAACACTGAACCTTCATGGTTCCCGGATAGTCAAAACCTGGCGTTTACTTCTGACCAGGCTGGCCGTCCACAAATCTATAAAGTCAACATCAACGGCGGTGCTCCGCAGCGTATTACCTGGGAAGGTTCGCAGAACCAGAACTCAGACGTGAGCAGCGACGGTAAATTTATGGTAATGGTGAGCTCCAACGGTGGGCAGCAGCACATTGCCAAACAGGATCTGGTAGCGGGTGGCGTTCAAGTTCTGTCGTCAACGTTCCTGGATGAAACGCCAAGTCTGGCACCTAACGGCACGATGGTAATCTACAGCTCTTCTCAGGGGATGGGATCTGTGCTGAATCTGGTTTCTACAGATGGGCGTTTCAAAGCGCGTATTCCGGCAACTGATGGACAGGTAAAATCACCTGCCTGGTCGCCGTATCTGTAAATAATAATTAATTGATTACTAAAGGAATCATAGAAATGCAACTGAACAAAGTGCTGAAGGGGCTGATGATCGCTCTGCCTGTAATGGCAATCGCAGCGTGTTCTTCTAACAAGAACGCCAGCAATGACCAGAGCGGCGAAGGCATGATGGGTGCCGGCACCGGTATGGACGCGAACGGCAATGGCAACATGTCTTCTGAAGAGCAGGCGCGTCTTCAGATGCAGCAGCTGCAGCAGAACAACATCGTTTACTTCGATCTGGATAAATACGACATCCGTTCTGACTTCGCTGCGATGCTGGACGCTCACGCTAACTTCCTGCGTAGCAACCCATCTTACAAAGTCACCGTAGAAGGTCACGCGGACGAACGTGGTACTCCAGAGTACAACATCTCCCTGGGTGAACGTCGTGCTAACGCTGTTAAAATGTACCTGCAGGGTAAAGGCGTTTCTGCTGACCAGATCTCCATCGTTTCTTACGGTAAAGAAAAACCTGCAGTACTGGGTCACGACGAAGCGGCTTACTCCAAAAACCGTCGTGCCGTACTGGTTTACTAAGAGAATTGCATGAGCAGTAACTTCAGACATCATCTGTTGAGTCTGTCGTTACTGGTTGGAATAGCGGCCCCCTGGGCCGCTTTTGCTCAGGCACCAATCAGTAGTGTCGGCTCAGGCTCGGTAGAAGACCGGGTCACTCAACTCGAGCGTATTTCTAACGCTCACAGCCAGCTTTTAACCCAACTCCAGCAACAACTTTCTGATAACCAAAACGATATTGACTCTCTCCGCGGCCAGATTCAGGAAAGCCAGTATCAGTTGAACCAGGTTGTGGAACGTCAGAAGCAGATTTTGCTGCAGATGGATAGTCTGAGCAGCGGTGGTGCAGCAGCACAAGCACAGCCAGCCGCGGGCGATCAGACCGGTGCGGCGACATCAGCTCCGGCTGCGGATGCTTCTGCTGCAACAGGTGCGCCTGTACAGAGCGGTGACGCGAATACGGACTACAACGCGGCCATTGCCCTGGTGCAGGATCAATCTCGTCAGGATGACGCGCTTGCTGCGTTTCAGAACTTTGTTAAGAAATACCCTGATTCCACTTATCAGCCAAATGCGAATTACTGGCTCGGTCAGCTGAATTACAACAAGGGTAAAAAGGACGATGCGGCGTTTTATTTTGCCTCAGTGGTGAAAAATTACCCGAAATCGCCAAAAGCGCCTGATGCGATGTATAAAGTGGGCGTCATCATGCAGGACAAAGGCGACACTGCGAAAGCCAAAGCGGTTTACCAGCAGGTGGTCTCCAAATTCCCGGGTACCGAAGGTGCTAAGCAGGCGCAAAAACGTCTGAATTCGATGGGATGATTATCGCATGACCAGAAATCGCGTTATTTCTGGTCGTGCAGCATGATTCGTAAGCAGTTAAGTGATCTTCATCGAAATTTTTGTTGCGCTGAATTCTTAAATCAGTAATATATGCCGCCGTTGCCACGGGATATCAAACAACGTGAAAACAGCGTAAAAGTGGGTCGTTAGCTCAGTTGGTAGAGCAGTTGACTTTTAATCAATTGGTCGCAGGTTCGAATCCTGCACGACCCACCACTAAGTCAGGTGGAAGTAGTAGTAAAACGTGAAGGATAACGTTGCGTCAGCAACGGCCCATAGGGCGAGGCGAAGCCGAGTCATCCTGCACGACCCACCACTTAACGCACAGCAGCAGTACAGAGTGGGTGATTAGCTCAGTTGGTAGAGCATCTCCTTTACACGGAGGGGGTCGGCGGTTCGAGCCCGTCATCACCCACCACTCGGGTCGTTAGCTCAGTTGGTAGAGCAGTTGACTTTTAATCAATTGGTCGCAGGTTCGAATCCTGCACGACCCACCAATTTTATTGGTTCCGAGTGATAATTCAGGCAACACCCAAAAGGGTCGTTAGCTCAGTTGGTAGAGCAGTTGACTTTTAATCAATTGGTCGCAGGTTCGAATCCTGCACGACCCACCAGCCTGAATAAATTTGAAGTACATCCCGCAAGGGGTCGTTAGCTCAGTTGGTAGAGCAGTTGACTTTTAATCAATTGGTCGCAGGTTCGAATCCTGCACGACCCACCAGTGTAGAAAGGCGCCCTAAAGGCGCCTTTTTGCTATCTGCCGTCTGTGCAGGTCGGGCAAGGCGAATCCGCCAGCCGACAAATGCTATCCGCACCTATTTCCGGTGACTTTTCCTCTCATATTCGCTATCTTGTTTAGTATACAAAACACAATTGCCATGCGTTTTGCTATGTCATGCAAAAGAAAGGCAATATTGTTAAGCCCGTAAAACGAGAAGCCATAATGAGTGTGATGTTTGATCCTGAAGCCGCAATCTATCCGTTTCCGCCAAAGCCTGTCCCGCTGAGCCAGGACGAAAAGCAATTCTACCGTGAGAAGATCAAACGTCTTCTCAAAGAACGAGATGCGGTGATGGTGGCCCATTACTACACCGACCCGGAAATTCAGCAGCTGGCGGAAGAGACCGGCGGCTGTATTTCTGACTCACTGGAGATGGCACGCTTCGGTGCAAAACATCCTGCTTCCACGCTGCTGGTTGCTGGCGTGCGTTTTATGGGCGAAACGGCAAAGATCCTGAGCCCTGAAAAAACCATTCTGATGCCGACGCTTAATGCGGAGTGTTCACTGGATCTCGGCTGCCCGATTGACGAATTCACGGCCTTCTGTGACGCCTACCCCGACCGGACCGTGGTGGTTTACGCCAACACCTCTGCGGCGGTAAAAGCGCGGGCAGACTGGGTTGTCACCTCCAGCATCGCCGTTGAGCTGATTGAACATCTGGATAGCCTGGGCGAGAAAATTATCTGGGCGCCTGACCGCCATCTTGGAAATTATGTCCAGAAGCAGACAGGGGCTGACGTTCTCTGCTGGCAGGGTGCCTGCATTGTGCACGACGAATTCAAAACCCAGGCGCTGGCGCGCATGAAGGCACTTTATCCTGACGCCGCGATTCTTGTTCACCCTGAATCACCGCAGTCTATTGTCGAGATGGCGGACGCCGTGGGCTCAACCAGCCAGCTTATCAACGCGGCCAGAACGCTGCCTAACAGGCAGCTCATCGTGGCAACCGATCGCGGTATCTTCTACAAGATGCAGCAGGCCGTGCCGGAGAAAGAGCTCCTTGAAGCGCCAACGGCGGGCGAGGGCGCAACGTGTCGCAGCTGTGCGCATTGTCCGTGGATGGCTATGAACGGCCTGAAGGCCATTGCCGAAGGGCTCGAGACGGGCGGGGCAGCACATGAAATCCATGTGGATGCCGCCCTGCGTGAAGGTGCATTAATTCCGCTTAACCGCATGCTGGATTTTGCGGCTACACTACGTACTTAATTCAAAACGACCGGGGAAAAGATGGATTTTTTTAGCACGCAGAACATTCTGGTTCATATACCGATTGGTGCAGGTGGCTATGACCTGTCATGGATTGAGGCCGTTGGCACGCTGGCGGGATTACTCTGTATCTGGCTGGCAAGCCTGGAGAAGATTAGCAACTACGCGTTCGGGCTGATTAACGTTACGCTGTTTGCGATTATCTTCTTCCAGATCCAGCTGTACGCCAGCCTGCTTTTGCAGCTGTTCTTCTTCGCCGCCAATATTTACGGCTGGTACGCGTGGTCGCGTCAGAACAGCCAGCAGGAGGCAGAACTGCAGATCCGCTGGCTTCCATTGCCGAAAGCCATCGCCTGGTTTGTCGCCTGCGTGGTCGCCATTGGTTTAATGACCGTCTATATCAACCCGGTGTTTGCGTTCCTGACCCGCGTTGCCGTTTCGGTCATGTCCGGTTTCGGCCTGAACGTGACGATGCCCGAGCTCCAGCCGGATGCCTTCCCGTTCTGGGATTCCTGCATGATGGTGCTGTCGATTGCGGCGATGATCCTGATGACCCGTAAATACGTTGAGAACTGGCTGCTGTGGGTGATCATCAACGTGATCAGCGTGGCGATCTTCGCCCTGCAGGGCGTCTATGCGATGTCGCTGGAATATCTGCTGCTGACTTTCATCGCGCTGAACGGCAGCCGGATGTGGATTAAGAGCGCGCGTGAGCGAGGTTCTCACGCGCTTTCCAGCTAGTGGTGATGCTGATGTGAATATCCGGACTGCGCCTCGTTAAGGTGGCAGTCCGGCCCGTTACAGGGCTGATACTCCATCTGGATGGTGGCGTGGCCAATTTCGTAGTGATGTTCAAGAAAATGCTGGATGCGTTCAAGCAGCGCATCGTGGTCGTGAGGCGGGATCACCTGGACGTGCAGCGTCATGACCGGTTTTTCCCCCACCAGCCAGACGTGCACGTGATGAACATTGCGGACTTCCGGGACTGAACGGCGCAGGTTGCGCTTCAGCTCGTCAATATCCATCGATGCCGGTGCCCCTTCAAGCAGTTCATTCACGCTCTCCTTCAGCAGTCGCCAGGCGCTGCGCAAGACCAGACATGACACCAGCACGGACAGAATCGGATCGACAGGCGTCCAGCCGGTGTAGAGGATCACCAGCGCGGCGACAATCGCCCCGACTGAGCCGAGTAAATCACCCAGAACATGCAGAGCCGCAGCGCGCACGTTGAGGTTCTTTTCCCCGCTGCCGCGGTGCAAAATCCAGAAGGCGAGGATATTCGCCAGCAGCCCCGCCACGGCAATCACCATCATTGTCGCCCCGGCGATCGGCTGCGGGTGTCTGAAGCGCTGTACGGCCTCCCAGACGATAAGAACGGTAATGACCACCAGCGCAATGGCGTTAACAAACGCGGCGAGGGTTGTTAGCCTCAGCCAGCCGAAGGTATGGCGCGCATTGGGAGGACGACGCGCAAACTGCACCGCTAGCAGGGCGAAGAGCAGCGCTGCGGCATCGGTCAGCATATGCCCGGCATCAGCCAGTAGCGCCAGAGAGCCGGAAATCAGGCCGCCAATGACCTCGATAACCATAAACGTTGCCGTGACGCCAAAGGCCAGCATCAGTCGTTTAGCGTTGTCGTTGCCGGGAGAGGGTGAGTGGGAATGGGAGTGCGCCATGTCTGCTTTCCTGATGTGTTATTGTTTTTAGTGTAGCGTTTTTAATAGGTTACTCCAAAAAGAAAGGAGAGCCAGAGCTCTCCTTTTTCTTACCGAACATCCCCATTACTGGGTGGTGCCATCGGTTTTGGTATTCGCGTCGTTTCCTACTTTGTCATTAGGGTCAGGGCATTTGCCGTCCTTGCACATTGAGTTCTTATGAACCTCGTCCGAACTCATATTGTCATGATTCATGGTGCCGGAGCCGCTGCCGTTGGGATGCAGCATGGTACCTCCGGTGTTAGTGTTGCCGGTATTGATCTGGCTGTTGTCGACATTATTCGGGGCGATATTCTGTTTCGCATCAGGTGCGGGCTGGCCTGCTGCCGCAGCGGCATTCGCATCACCGTTGCTGTCTGATGTGCCCGTTTCCGCGGCCAGGACGCTGCCGCTGGCCAGAGTGAGTGTGGCGGTCAGGAAGAGGGTTGCCAGTTTTGTCATTTTCATCATGGTGCTCCTGTTCTTGTCGTTACGCTGGATAACATTCTCCAACAGTGCATCTTTTTCTGAGGCGAAAGATTCCGCCTTACGGACTTACGTCAGTAGGGAATCGCGTTTAAGCGTGTAAAATTGGTTGTTACAGTTAAAAAGCTTAGGTTAGATCTCATTTTTCGCTATTTTGTGGCGATTTTTAGGCGAATTCCAGGAATTATCTGCGTGAAGTGTAAAACCGTGTTTACACTTCCTGGTCGACAAGATAGATTGAAAGGATTGCTTTCATTACTAAAGATATGGCAGAGCTGGAAAGAAAATGAATTATCAGAACGACGATTTACGTATTAAAGAGATCAATGAGTTATTACCTCCTGTAGCGCTCCTTGAGAAATTCCCCGCCACTGAAAATGCCGCAAATACGGTTTCTCATGCTCGTAAAGCGATCCATAAGATCCTGAAAGGTAATGACGATCGTCTTCTGGTGGTGATTGGTCCGTGCTCTATTCACGATCCTGCAGCTGCGAAAGAGTACGCAGCCCGTCTGCTCACCCTCCGTGAAGAGCTGAAGGATGAGCTGGAAATCGTGATGCGCGTTTATTTTGAAAAACCGCGCACCACCGTGGGCTGGAAAGGGCTGATTAACGATCCGCATATGGATAACAGCTTCCAGATCAACGACGGCCTGCGCATTGCGCGCAAGCTGCTGCTGGAGATCAACGACAGCGGCCTGCCTGCGGCCGGTGAATTCCTCGACATGATTACGCCACAATATCTGGCAGACCTGATGAGCTGGGGCGCAATCGGTGCCCGCACAACCGAATCTCAGGTTCACCGTGAGCTGGCGTCCGGTCTTTCTTGCCCGGTGGGTTTCAAAAACGGCACTGACGGCACCATTAAGGTGGCTATCGACGCCATCAACGCAGCGGGTGCGCCGCACTGCTTCCTGTCCGTGACCAAATGGGGCCATTCCGCCATCGTTAACACCAGCGGTAACGGTGACTGCCATATCATTCTGCGCGGCGGCAAAGAGCCGAACTACAGCGCGAAACACGTGGCGGAAGTGAAGGTCGGGCTGGAAAAAGCCGGGCTGCCACCGCAGGTGATGATCGATTTCAGCCATGCCAACTCCAGCAAGCAGTTTAAAAAGCAGATGGAAGTGGGTGCAGACGTCTGCCAGCAGATTGCCGGCGGTGAGAAGGCGGTGATTGGGGTAATGATCGAAAGTCATCTGGTTGAAGGTAACCAGAACCTGGAAGGCAGCGAGCCGCTGGTGTATGGCAAAAGCGTCACCGATGCCTGCATTGGCTGGGACGATACCGATACCATCCTGCGTCAGCTGGCGAATGCGGTAAAAGCGCGCCGCGGCTGAATTCTCAGGCACAAATAAAAAAGCGCGGAAGGCTCCGCGCTTTTTTTATGCCTTGCGAAAGTTACTTCGCTTTACCCTGGTTCGCGACAGCCGCTGCTTTCGCCGCGATCTCTTCTGCGTTACCCAGATAGTAGTGTTTGATTGGCTTGAAGTTTTCGTCGAACTCATACACCAGCGGTACGCCGGTTGGGATGTTCAGTTCGAGGATTTCGTCTTCACCCATGTTGTCCAGGTATTTCACCAGCGCACGCAGGGAGTTACCGTGAGCAGCGATGATCACGCGCTCGCCGCTTTTCAGGCGTGGCAGAATGGTTTCGTTCCAGTAAGGCACAACGCGGTCGATGGTCAGCGCCAGGCTTTCGGTGGTTGGCAGCTCAGCGTCGGTCAGCTTCGCGTAGCGCGGGTCGTGGCCCGGGTAACGCTCGTCATCTTTGGTCAGTTCTGGTGGAGTGATTGCGAAGCCGCGACGCCACTGTTTAACCTGCTCATCGCCATATTTCTCAGCGGTTTCCGCTTTGTTCAGGCCCTGCAGCGCACCGTAGTGACGTTCGTTCAGTTTCCAGGACTTCTCAACCGGCAGCCAGGCCTGATCCAGTTCGTCCAGCACGTTCCACAGGGTGTGGATGGCACGTTTCAGCACAGAGGTGTAAGCAAAATCAAAGCTGAAGCCTTCTTCCTTCAGCAGTTTACCCGCTGCTTTTGCTTCGCTTACGCCTTTCTCAGATAGATCAACGTCGTACCAACCGGTAAAGCGGTTTTCGTTGTTCCACTGGCTTTCGCCGTGACGCACCAGGACCAGCTTAGTTATAGCCATCTCTTACTCCTCAAGCATTTTTAGAATGATAACAATTCTCATTATATTGCCGTGGCCGTGCCACCAGCAACGCTTAACCCTAACCATAGCGAAAATAGTCTCTGAGTGTAAGATGCTTGTGAATCCAGGGTTATGATTTTGTCTGCGATCGGCGCTATTTTCAGCAAGGCGCGCAGAAAAAAGCCCTCCGGAGGGAGGGCTGGATATTAATGTGGAATAAAATGATATTCCGTCATGCTCACGTACTCTTTACCCGTGCGCAGCACGCAGTCCGGCTGCGGCCATTCCGGATGGTTCGGGCTGTCCGGCAGGAACTCGCTCTCCAGCGCCAGGCCTTGCCAGTCGCTGTACTCATCATGTTCGCGCGCCGTCGTGCCGCCGAGGTAGTTGCCTGAGTAAAACTGCAGGGCAGGGGCAGTGGTATAAACCGTCATCTGCAGTTTCTCATCCGCAGACCAGACCTGCGCGGCAGGCTGTTTCACATCGCCTTTGGCCTGCAGCAGGAAAGCGTGGTCGTAGCCTTTCACCTTGCGCTGATCGTCATCACTCATGAAATCCTGGGCGATGGACTTCGCGCTGCGGAAGTCAAAGCTGGTGCCGCTCACGTCTTTAAGGCCCTGATACGGAATGCCCATCTCGTCAACCGGCAGATACGCATCCGCCAGGATCTGCAGCTTGTGCTCACGCACGTCGCACTGGTTACCGTCCAGATTAAAGTACGCGTGGTTGGTCAGGTTGACCGGACACGGCTTGTCGACCGTCGCACGGTATTCAATGGCGATACGGTTGTCGTCGGTCAGCGTAAAGCGCGCGGACGCGACAAGGTTCCCCGGGAAGCCCTGATCGCCATCAGGCGAATCCAGCGAGAACAGCACTTCGCCATCGTTTTGACGAACAATCTTCCAGCGGCGTTTATCAAACCCGTCCGGTCCGCCGTGCAGCTGGTTCTCACCCTGGCTTGGAAGCAGGGTGTACTGCACGCCGTCGAGTTCAAAACGGCTCTTCGCGATGCGGTTAGCATAGCGCCCGACGGACGCGCCCAGATAGGCGGACTGATTGACGTACTGCTCAGGCGAGGCGCAGCCGAGCAGTGTCTCGCGCACGCTGCCGTCCGGCATCGGTACGCGGGCAGAAAGAAGGGTTGCCCCCCAGTCCATCACCGTAACGACCATCCCCGCGCTGTTGCGCAGGGTTAACAGGCGATACGGCAGACCATCCGGTGCAAGGGTAGGTGTTTCGTTTAGCACTGTCCGGCTCCTTGTGATGCTTTACAAACATAGAAGGTTTCTTTGATACCCGTTTTTGCTTCGTACTGCTTCGCCACGGCATCCTGTACGGCAGGGACCAGCTCTTCTGGCACCAGCGCAACGATGCAGCCGCCAAAACCGCCGCCCGTCATGCGCACGCCGCCTTTGTCGCCAATGGTGGCTTTAACGATGTCCACCAGGGTGTCGATCTGCGGAACGGTGATTTCAAAATCATCGCGCATGGAGGCGTGAGATTCCGCCATCAGCTCACCCATGCGTTTCAGGTCACCTTTTGCCAGCGCGGACGCGGCTTCAACGGTACGGGCATTTTCCGTCAGCACGTGACGAACGCGTTTGGCGACAACCGGATCAAGCTCGTGCGCCACTTTGTTAAATTCATTGAGCGTCACGTCGCGCAGGGCAGGCTGCTGGAAGAAGCGGGCGCCGGTTTCGCACTGCTGGCGGCGGGTGTTGTATTCGCTGCCCACCAGCGTGCGCTTAAAGTTGCTGTTGACGATCACCACAGCCGCGCCTTTCGGCAGGGGAACGGCTTTGGTGCCCAGCGAGCGGCAATCAATTAACAGGGCATGCTCTTTTTTGCCCAGCGCGGAGATCAGCTGGTCCATAATGCCGCAGTTGCAGCCCACGAACTGGTTTTCTGCTTCCTGACCGTTCAGGGCGATTTGCGCGCCATCCAGCGGCAGATGATAAAGCTGCTGGAACACGGTGCCCACGGCGACTTCCAGCGACGCAGAGGAGCTTAAGCCCGCACCCTGCGGCACGTTGCCGCTGATAACTAAATCGGCACCGCCAAAGTTCTTGTTACGCTTCTGAAGGTGTTTCACCACGCCGCGCACGTAGTTAGACCACTGCTGGCTGTCGTGCGTCACAATCGGGGCATCGAGGGAAAACTCGTCCGTTTCATTACCGTAATCCGCCGCAATCACGCGAACTTTACGGTCGTCGCGCTTCGCGCAGCTGATGACGGTCTGGTAATCGATGGCGCACGGCAGCACGAAACCGTCGTTATAGTCGGTGTGTTCACCGATCAGGTTAACGCGGCCTGGCGCCTGAATAACGTGGGTGGCAGGGTAGCCAAATTTCTCAGCAAACAGGGATTGTGTTTTATCTTTCAGACTCATTTTTTAGACTCCTGATTCGCGATAGTGGACGTCGCTAACGGCACGCAGACGTTCTGCCGCCTGTTCCGCCGTCAGGTCACGCTGGGTTTCCGCCAGCATTTCATAGCCCACCATGAATTTACGCACCGTCGCAGAGCGCAGCAGCGGCGGATAGAAATGGGCGTGCAGCTGCCAGTGTTGATTCTCTTCGTCGTTAAACGGGGCGCCGTGCCAGCCCATGGAGTACGGGAAAGAGCACTGGAAGAGGTTGTCGTAACGGCTGGTCAGCTTTTTCAGCGCCAGGGCAAGGTCGTCGCGCTGCGCGTCGCTAAGATCGGTGATGCGCTGCACGTGCACTTTCGGCAGCAGCAGCGTTTCAAACGGCCAGGCGGCCCAGTAAGGGACGACGGCCAGCCAGTGTTCGGTTTCCACCACGGTGCGGCTGCCGTCGGCCAGCTCGCGCTGGGTGTAATCCACCAGCATCGGCGAACCGTTTTCCGCGTAATACGCTTTCTGTAGACGGTCCTCACGCTCGGCTTCGTTAGGCAGGAAGCTGTTCGCCCAGATCTGGCCGTGCGGGTGCGGGTTAGAGCAGCCCATGGCCGCGCCTTTGTTTTCGAACACCTGCACCCACGGATAGCTCTGCCCCAGCTCTGCGGTTTGCGCCTGCCAGGTGCTGACGACCTCTTTCAGCGCGTCCACGCTCAGCTCCGGCAGCGTTTTGCTGTGATCGGGCGAGAAGCAGATCACGCGGCTGGTTCCGCGCGCGCTTTCGCAGCGCATCAGCGGATCGTGGCTTTCCGGCGCGTCCGGCGTGTCGGTCATCAGCGCGGCAAAATCGTTGGTGAACACGAAGGTGCCTTTGTAGTCCGGGTTTTTATCCCCGGTGACGCGCGTGTTGCCCGGACAGAGGAAGCAGTCCGGGTCGTGCTGTGGCAGCGTCTGTTTTGCAGGCGTCTCCTGCGCCCCCTGCCAGGGGCGCTTGGCGCGATGCGGAGAAACCAAAATCCATTGCCCGCTTAACGGGTTAAAACGACGATGCGGATGATCGACGGGATTAAATTGCGTCATGACGGATCCTTAGTCCGGATAGCCTTGCGGGTGGCGTGACTGCCAGTGCCAGGTATCCTGTGCCATTTCATCAAGCGTGCGCGTCACACGCCAGTTGAGCTCTTTGTCGGCTTTGGTGGCATCGGCCCAGTAAGCAGGCAGGTCGCCATCTCGACGCGGAGCGAAGTGGTAGTTCACCGGCTTACCGCAGGCTTTGCTGAAGGCGTTAACCACGTCCAGCACGCTGCTGCCGACCCCGGCGCCGAGGTTGTAAATATGCACGCCCGGTTTGTTGGCCAGCTGCTGCATGGCCGCAACGTGACCGTCGGCCAGATCCATCACGTGGATGTAGTCGCGCACGCCGGTACCGTCTTCGGTAGGGTAGTCATTGCCAAAAATCGCCAGCGAGTCGCGGCGACCCACGGCAACCTGGGCGATATACGGCATCAGGTTGTTCGGGATGCCCTGCGGATCTTCACCCATATCGCCTGACGGATGCGCGCCGACCGGGTTGAAGTAGCGCAGCAGCGCGATGCTCCACTCCGGCTGCGCTTTTTGCAGGTCGGTCAGGATCTGCTCCACCATCAGCTTGCTTTTGCCGTACGGGCTTTGCGGGGTACCGGTCGGGAAGCTTTCAACGTAAGGGATTTTGGGCTGATCGCCGTAGACGGTGGCGGAGGAGCTAAAGATGAAGTTTTTGACGTTGGCCGCGCGCATGGCGGAGATGAGACGCAGAGTACCGTTGACGTTGTTGTCGTAATACTCGAGCGGCTTCGCAACGGATTCACCGACCGCTTTCAGACCCGCGAAGTGGATCACCGCTTCGATGGCGTGGTCGTGAAGGATCTCGGTCATCAGCGCTTCGTTGCGGATGTCGCCTTCCACGAAAGTCGGTTGTTTACCGCCAAGGCGTTCAATCACCGGCAGCACGCTGCGCTTACTGTTGCACAGGTTGTCGAGGATGATGACGTCGTGACCGTTTTGCAGCAGTTGCACGCAGGTATGACTACCTATGTAACCGCTACCACCTGTTACCAGAACTCGCATATTTCGCTCCATTGGGCTTATGGTATGTAATAACCATAGCATAACAGAGACGCGAAAAGTGTGACATGGGATAAAATAGTGGAATCGTTTACACTCGTTTTCACACTCGCTTTTTTAATGACTGAGTGCATTCTAGATCAAAGAGATAGCGATGTATTGATGCAAGTTATCTGAAAAAGAGGAGGGCAGAGCCCTCCACGGTTAATCGACGTTGCTGAGAAGATAGCGATAACCCTCACCGTCCGGCACAAACTCCAGACGATGCGTGATGCAGGCGGGGGCATCTTCGGCATGATGTGAAACGAACAGCAGCTGCGTTTCACCTTCGCTAATCAGCACGTCCACAAAGCGGCGGATAAGCTGGCGATTCAGCGGATCGAGTCCCTGCAGCGGTTCGTCGAGGATCAGAAGCGTAGGGTGTTTCACCAGCGCGCGAACGATCAGGGCCAGACGCTGCTGCCCCCACGACAGACTATGAAACGGCGCGTCAGCGACCCGGTTGTCCATGCCCAGAATATCCAGCCACTGCTGGGCGAGCTTGTGCTGTTTGTCAGACACCGCCTGATAAATACCGATGGAATCAAAATACCCGGAAAGGATCGCGTTGCGTACCGTGGTACTGACCCGGTAATCCAGATGCAGGCTGCTGCTGACGTAGCCGATATGTTTTTTAATATCCCAGATGGTTTCGCCGCTGCCGCGACGCCGACCAAACAGCGTCAGATCGTTGCTATAGCCCTGCGGGTGATCGCCGGTGATAAGGCTCAGCAGCGTGGATTTTCCCGCGCCGTTAGGGCCGACAATCTGCCAGTGTTCGCCGGGATTGACCGTCCAGCTAAGACGGTTGAGGATCGGGCGATCGTCATAAGAGACAATCCCATCTCGCAGCACGATGCGCGGCTGGTGGGGATCGAGCGCATGGCGGGCCGAAGGGGCGTCAGGTTCCGGAAGCGTAATACCGTCGAGTTGTTCACTGTGTGCGAGCTGGGCAATGAGCGCCTGCTTAAGCAGCGCGGTTTTTTCACCGGTCTCGGTCAGGTTACAGTCGGCCAGTACGCCCGCGTGCTGAATAAAGTCCGGAATTTCATCGAAGCGGTTAAGCACCAAAACCAGGGTATATCCCTGCTGATTAAGCGACTCCAGCAGAGAAGCGAGCTGCGCACGGGACTGCACGTCAAGGCCGTCAAACGGTTCGTCGAGGATAAGCAGTTCGGGCTCGCTCATCAGCGCCTGGCAAAGCAGCGTTTTTCGCGTCTCGCCGGTAGAAAGGTATTTAAAGCGTCGGTTGAGCAGGGCGGTGATGCCGAACCGTTCTGCCAGGCGTAGACAGCGGGCGGGATCTTTCACCTCATCCTGAATAATTTCCGCCGTCGTACGGCCGGTATCTTCTTCGCCAGGGCTGAGTAAATCAGTGTTATTGCGCTGCCACTCGTCGCTCACCAGCTTTTGCAGTTGTTCAAATGACAGGCGCGTCAGGCGCGTAAAGTCGCCCTGGCATTCGCCCTTGAGGAGGGGGAGCTCGCCGGCCAGCGCACGGGCCAGCGCGGATTTACCGCTGCCGTTTGTGCCGACAAACGCCCAGCTTTCACCCGCGCGTATCGTTAAATCAGCAATCGTCAGCGTTCGGGTATCGCTAAGACGAAACGTGCCTTGCGAAATATGCAATGATGACATGGTTTATCCCTGTTTTTGCAGCAATAGATATCAGGGATACGCACTGTCGGCGCGATTGTCAATGCGCTCAGCACAATGTGGCGATAATCACCCGATCTGCGTTGAACCAGGCGGTAACGACAGTACCTTCTTCTAAACCGTCCGCTTCGCTAAGCGGTATCGTCGCGCAAAGCGGTTGCCCATCTGCGAGGGTCATCAGCACTTCGCACTGCGCTTCACCGTGTTCGATATGGCTGATGGTGCCCTGCAGCTGGTTATCTGCTCCCTTTGCGGCGTCGGGATCGCGCGTGATATTGACCCACGGCGCTTTCAGCAGCACCAGCACCTCTTTACCTTCATGAAGCTCAAGGCGCTCTGCGCTCTGCGCCGTTATTGCGGCTTTCAGACGGGTGGTGCCATCGGCAAGCAGGATCTCAATATGCTGCTGTACCTGGAGATTGTCGCGCGCCGTCACCGTTCCAAACCACTGGTTGCGGGCGCTGGTTTGTAACGAGAAGCGGGAAATGGCGGCCAGCAAGCTGTCCAGCGGAACGTTATCGTCGTCGCTCAACGCATCGAACGCCTTTTGCTGGATCTGGGCCAGCAGATCGTAAAGCTGAATAAGGCGCTGGCCATAGCGCGTCACGATCGCACCGCCGCCGCCTTTGCCGCCTGTGGCTCTGTCCACCAGCGGGTGTTCGCTCAGGGTGTTCATTTCGTTGATAGCGTCCCAGGCACTTTTGTAGCTGATGCCCGCGTTTTTCGCCCCCTGGCTAATTGAGCCCGTTTGTTCTATTTGTTTAAGCAGGGCGATACGTCGCGGATCGGCGAAAAGCTTTTGCTGAAGTCGTAGAGTGAGAAGAATTTCGGCCTGCATAACAGTATCCTGGCAAAAAGAGTATTGTGGCCTAAATGGTGCAAGGCGCATAGGGTACCGCACAAAAGGGGATGTTTTTCTCATTTGAAAGGGTAGAATGAGCCGTTCACAATATCTGGAGAAAACCATGTTAGAGTTGTTGAAAAGTCTGGTATTCGCCGTGATCATGGTACCAGTAGTGATGGCCATCATCCTCGGTGCCATCTACGGCCTGGGTGAAGTGTTCAACGTCTTTTCGAACATTGGTCACAAAGACCAGGCTAAAAAGCAGCATTGATTCCCCACAAAACGCCCGGCCGGTCCGGGCGTTTTGCTCTCAAGATTTTCCCGTTTACGCCGATATCATTTAACGCATTACACCGGTTTACCCCTTCAGCGGTACGATTAAACGCTGGGATCTCCCTGACGTTATCGTTATATTAAGATGTATATAACGCTACTCACAGGAGTTACAGATGGCACGTTCATGGGTACGCCTTTTCGCAGGGGCAACGCTGACGCTTTCACTTACCGGACACGCGCTGGCGGACGAGGGTAAAATCACCGTCTTTGCCGCGGCGTCGCTGACCAACGCGCTGCAGGACATCGCGGCGGCGTATAAAAAAGAGAAAAACGTCGAGGTGGTCTCCTCTTTTGCCTCTTCCTCGACGCTGGCGCGCCAGATAGAAGCGGGCGCACCGGCGGATCTGTTCATCTCGGCTGACCAGAAGTGGATGGATTACGCGGCGGAGAAGAAATCGATTGATGCCACAACCCGCGAAACGCTGCTGGGGAATAGCCTGGTTGTCGTGGCGCCAAAAGCCAGCGCGCAGGCGGACTTCACCATCACCAAAGAGACCCACTGGACGAGCCTGCTGAACGGTGGCCGTCTGGCCGTGGGCGACCCGGAGCACGTTCCGGCCGGGATTTATGCCAAAGAAGCGCTGCAAAAGCTGGGTGCATGGGAGACATTGTCACCGAAGCTGGCCCCGGCGGAAGACGTGCGCGGCGCGCTGGCGCTGGTTGAGCGCAACGAAGCCCCGCTGGGCATTGTGTACGGCTCTGATGCCGTTGCCAGTAAAGGTGTAAAAGTGGTCGCAACGTTCCCGGAAGACTCCCACAAGAAAGTGGAATATCCTGTTGCGATTGTTGATGGACATAAAAATGCGGCCGTGACGGCCTTCCGCGATTACCTGAAAGGGCCGGAGGCGTCCGCAATCTTTAAACGTTATGGATTTACGACTCACTGATGATATTGACCGATCCTGAATGGCAGGCTGTTCTGCTGAGCCTAAAAGTCTCTTCCCTGGCGGTTGCGCTGAGTTTGCCCTTTGGGATCTTCTTTGCCTGGCTACTGGTTCGCTGTCAGTTTCCCGGCAAAACGCTGCTCGACAGCGTGCTGCATCTTCCGCTCGTTTTGCCGCCCGTGGTGGTCGGTTATCTGCTGCTGATTTCGATGGGGCGACGCGGTTTTATCGGCGAGAAGCTCTACGACTGGTTTGGGCTGACGTTTGCGTTTAGCTGGCGCGGTGCGGTACTGGCGGCAGCGGTGATGTCATTCCCGCTGATGGTGAGGGCAATACGCCTCGCGCTGGAAGGCGTGGACATGAAGCTCGAACAGGCGGCCCGCACGCTGGGCGCAGGGCGCTGGCGCGTCTTTTTCACCATCACGCTTCCGCTGACGCTGCCGGGTATTATTGTCGGCACGGTGCTGGCCTTCGCCCGCTCGCTGGGCGAGTTTGGCGCCACGATCACCTTTGTGTCGAACATCCCCGGCGAGACGCGAACCATCCCGTCGGCAATGTATACTCTGATTCAAACGCCGGGCGGTGAAGGCGCGGCGGCGCGGCTGTGTATTATTTCAATTGTGCTGGCGCTGGCATCGCTAATGGTGTCTGAATGGCTGGCGCGGCTCAGCCGCGAGCGGATGGGGAAATAAGCATGCTGGAACTCCATTTCACCCAGACGCTGGGAAACCATACCCTGACGCTTAACGAGACGCTGCCGGCAAGCGGAATCACCGCCATCTTTGGCGTGTCGGGAGCGGGAAAAACGTCGCTGATTAATGCCATCAGCGGCCTGACCCGCCCGCAGTCAGGCCGTATTGTCCTGAATGACCGCGTCCTGAATGACGTGGAGAACAAAATTTACCTCTCGCCGGATAAACGCCGCATCGGCTATGTTTTCCAGGACGCGCGCCTGTTCCCGCACTACAGCGTGCGCGGCAACCTGCGTTACGGCATGGCGAAAAGCATGGCCGGGCAGTTTGACAAGCTGGTGACGCTTTTAGGCATTGAGCCTCTGCTCGACAGGCTGCCATCCTCACTCTCCGGCGGAGAAAAACAGCGTGTGGCCATTGGACGCGCGTTGCTGACCGCCCCCGAGCTGCTGCTGCTCGACGAGCCGCTGGCCTCGCTCGATATTCCGCGTAAACGCGAACTTCTGCCTTATCTACAGCGACTGACGCGCGAAATTAATATTCCAATGCTCTACGTCAGCCATTCGCTGGATGAGATCCTCCATCTGGCCGACAAGGTGCTGGTGCTGGAAGAGGGCAGCGTGAAGGCCTTCGGCAACCTGGAAGAGGTGTGGGGCAGCAGCGTAATGCACCCCTGGTTACCCCGGGAACAGCAGAGCAGCATTCTTAAAGTGAGCGTTCTGGAACATCATCCGCACTACGCGATGACCGCCCTGGCGCTGGGCGACCAGCATCTGTGGGTCAATAAGATCGACAAACCGCTACAGTCCGCGCTGCGAATTCGCATCCAGGCGTCGGACGTCTCGCTGGTGCTGCAGCCGCCGCTGCAAACCAGTATTCGAAATATTCTGCGCGCCAAAGTCGCGGAGTGTTTTGATGATAACGGGCAGGTGGAAGTGAAGCTTGAAGTCGGCAGCAGGACGCTCTGGGCGCGCATCAGCCCGTGGGCGAGGGATGAGTTAGGGATCAAACCCGGCCTGTGGCTTTACGCGCAAATTAAGAGCGTCTCGATTACCGCCTGATTACAGCAGGTGGGTATAAATGTACTGCGCGATGCTGTCGGTGGTGTTGTCGCCAATCACCACGTTGGCGCGGGCTTTTACCGCGTCGTCGGCATTGCCCATCGCCACGCCGGTACCGGCGGCTTCCAGCATGCTGATGTCGTTATAGTTGTCGCCGAAGGCGATCACGTCACGCATCGACCCGCCCTGCGATTCCACATACTGCGTCAGGCGCTTGCCTTTGCTGTTGCCTTTGCGGGCAATATCCACCTGGTCATGCCAGGACCATTCGCACTCCAGACCCAGCGTGTGTTCCACGTGTTTTGCGAAGGTATTCAGTTTGGTGGTGTCTTCATCGGTCAGGGCGAATTTCCAGATAGCCTCAACGTCCTGGGCTGCCTGACGCAGGGAGGAAACCTGGGTAAAGACCGGACGCTGCGCTTCAGGCAGGGACAACGCCCAGTTGCTGGTGCGCACCACGTGGCCTGTAGGGCGCTCGTACACCATCGCGTTATCCACGTACATCAGGCCGTGAACGGCATGCTCATCCAGCAGATCGATCAGCTGCAGCGCCTGGGGAACCGGCAGCGGGTCGGATTCTAAAACCTTTTTTGCCTGATAATCATACAAATAAGTGCCATTACAACAAATTGCAGGTGTATCTAACGCCAGTGCCTGATAAAAAGGGTGAATGGCAACGTGATGTCGACCCGTTACGATAAGGAGTTGATATCCCACTTCCTGCGCGCGTTTTAGCGCCTCAAGGGAGGAGGGGAGAAGGGTTTTTTGCGGCGTCAGTAAGGTACCGTCTAAATCCAGAGCAATCACACGCGAGGTCATCTGTTTTCCCGGGTTAATATTGAATTTACGTTTTGATGGGATGGTACACCGAGAGGCGAACGCTTCAAAACTCCTGTCGACAATTCAGCATTCACCGTCAAAAGTTAACTACTTTCATGCGCAGTGAGGAGTGAATATTCATGAAACAAACCGTTTATACCGCCAGTCCTGAAAGCCAGCAGATCCACGTCTGGCGTTTAAATACCGAAGGGACACTCACGCTGGTTCAGGTTGTTGATGTTCCAGGCCAGGTGCAACCGATGGTCATCAGCCCGGATAAACGTTTCTTGTACGTGGGTGTGCGCCCGGAGTTCCGCGTGCTGGCCTATCGCATTTCTCCGGACGATGGCGCGCTGACGTACACTGCCGAAGCCCCGTTGCCGGGCAGCCCAACCCATATCTCGACCGATCGTAAAGGCAACTTTGTCTTCAGCGGATCGTATAACGCGGGCTGCGTCAGCGTAACGCGTCTGGAAGATGGTATTCCGGTCGAAACCGTGGATGTGGTGGAAGGGCTTGAAGGCTGCCACTCGGCGAATATCTCTCCGGATAACCGCACGCTGTGGGTGCCTGCGCTGAAGCAGGATCGTATCTGCCTGTTCACCCTGAGCGACGACGGTCATCTGGTGGCGCAGAATCCTGCCGAAGTGACTACCGTTGAAGGTGCCGGCCCGCGCCATATGGTCTTCCATCCGAACCAGCAGTACGCCTACGTGGTCAATGAGCTGAACAGCTCTGTGGACGTATGGGAGCTGAAAGATCCAAACGGTCAGATTGAGTGCGTGCAGACGCTGGACATGATGCCGTCTGATTTCTCCGATACCCGCTGGGCGGCGGATATCCACATTACGCCAAATGGCCGCCATCTGTACGCCTGCGACCGTACCTCCAGCCTGATTACCGTCTTTAGCATCTCTGAAGACGGCAGCGTGCTGGCGATTGAAGGGTTCCAGCCAACGGAAACCCAGCCGCGCGGCTTTAATATCGATCACAGCGGTAAATACCTGATTGCGGCGGGGCAGAAATCCCACCACATCGCGCTGTATGAAATTAAAGGCGAGCAGGGGCTGCTGGAAGAGAAAGGGCGTTACGCCGTAGGCCAGGGGCCAATGTGGGTGGTGGTCAACGCTCACTAAGCGGCTAAAAACAAAAAACCTCGCGAATGCGAGGTTTTTTTATGCCCGGTAAACGCAGCGCCACCGGGCAAAACAGCTTACTGCTTCGGCTCAGCAACCACTTTGCTACCCAGACCGCGGTTGTTGTATTCCCACATGCGGTTGAAGTTAGCGTCGTTCAGGTTGCGCTGCACGTTCCCTTTATCATCCACCGCACCGGTATTGCCGGAGAATGGACGTTTGGAGATCGCGGCATCAGCCCACGGCTTCGCCATGTTGAAGCCTTCATTGATCACGCTGTCGCGGATCACGACCTGACCGTTGGTCGCAGAGTCCACGTCCAGGGAGCGTCCCAGCTGCGCCACGCCGTCGCCGGCAGCGTTAAAGCGGCTGTTCACGGCCAGGAAGCCGTAGAAGAGGTTAGACTGGGTTGCCGGAGCAAACACGTAACCTTCCTGCTGAGTGCGTGAGTTCACCACGCGGAAATCGGTATTATCAAACACCACCGCGCCGCGACCGGACACCAGATCCACGTCACCTTCAACGTAGCTGTTGGTCACCAGAGTACGGGTCAGGCGGTTATTCTGCAGGGTGTTCTGCACGCCGCTGTTGGTCACGAAGAAGGTGTTCTGACGGCCCAGAATGTTGACGTTATTAATCTGCACCTTATCGCCATCGCTACGCAGCGCAACGGCCTGGTGGCTGCCGGCATCAACGCTGTCGCCCAGGGTATTCTGAATGGTCAGGTTCTGCAGCTGCAGACCGTTATTCTGAGACCAGAATACCGCCGAGCACATCACGCCAATGGTGGCGGAGCGCTTGCTCTGGCAGTTATCAAACATATACCACGCCGGTTTGCCCGGCATATATTTACCGGCCGGATTCACCAGGTGACGCCAGGTGTTGCTGTCGATTTCGGAATCAATCGCCAGGCCAATTTTTACGTCGATCGCTTTTTCGCCCAGACCGTAAAGCGTAATGCTGCCAGGGGCCGCCGGAACATACACGGTGCCTTCATATTCACCCGGCAGGATCGCGATGTACTGGCGAGACGCGCTGTGTTTAGTGATGGCAGCATCAACCGCAGCCTGAATAGAGGTATGCGTTACGCCCTGCGCACCCGCCGGGCCAACCACGAAGTCAGGCTGTTTAGGCAGGTTAATAGAAGACGGTGTCCACGGCGCAGCGTTAGGATCCATCGCCGAGAAGTAGTGCGCACGATCGAAGTTCTTCGCTTCATCAGCGGACAAAATCGGGCGGGAGGCGGTACCGGGCGCAACCTGCTCAGAAGGGCGCTGATCCGGTGGTGTTGAACTGCATGCGGATAAGGTCACGCCAAAGGCGAGTGCTAACGCCAGACGGGAAATCCTGGAAATGTTCAAGGTAGAGCTCCTGGGTATGCAAGTCTTAAACGGGATAGACGAAATAGCCTGCTTTTTTATACTAAGTTGAGCGAAACGGGAAGATAAAAAGGGTAAAAGTTGCATTTTTAGCCCCGGAGCGGCAGGTAGGTGATCACAAATAAATAACATTTTCCGTCAAGGCGGTTGACAGTAGACGGTGGATGCAAATAAATGTCTATACAACCTAAGACAAGTGGAATGCCCCATGCAGCAGATTCATCCCGACGATGTAATATGGCGAAATGCGCGACTGGCTACGATGGCGCCGGACGTACCTGCGCCTTATGGACTGAAAGAGCAACACGCCCTGGTCGTGCGCGGCCACACTATTCTGGCCGCGATCCCTGAATCTGACATTCCTTCCGGACACCGTCACTGTGTCGATCTTCAGGGACGTCTGGTCACGCCTGGCCTGATTGACTGCCATACCCACCTGGTATTTGGCGGCGACCGCGCGGCGGAGTGGGAGCAGCGTCTGAACGGCGTCTCTTATCAAACCATCAGCGCCCAGGGGGGCGGGATTAACGCGACCGTGACGGCGACGCGCAGCAGCTCAGCCGAAACCTTGCTGAAACTGGCGCAGCAGCGGCTCCAGCGTCTCATGAATGAAGGCGTGACGACCGTTGAAATCAAATCGGGATACGGGCTCAACGCCGAGGCCGAAGAGAAGATGCTGCAGGTTGCCCGCCAGCTGGGCCTCAATAATCCGATCGATATCAGCCCAACGCTGCTGGCGGCCCATGCGGTTCCGCCGGAATACCGGCAGGATCCGGATGCCTACCTCACGCTGGTCTGCGAGCAGATACTGCCCACGCTGTGGCAAAAAGAGTTATATGAAGCAGTCGACGTGTTTTGTGAAAACGTCGGCTTTACCCCGTCGCAGACCGAGCGCCTCTTCAAGGCCGCCGCCGAGCTGAGTATCCCGGTGAAAGGGCATGTCGAGCAGCTGTCGAATCAGGGCGGCGCGGCGCTGGTCAGCCAGTATAAGGGCCTTTCCGCCGATCATATTGAGTATCTCGACGACGCAGGCGTTCAGGCGATGGCGGAAAGCGGCACGGTTGCCGTCCTGTTGCCGGGTGCGTTCTATTTTCTGCAGGAGCGCCAGCGTCCGCCGGTTGAACGGCTCAGAAAACAGGGCGTGCCGATGGCCGTCGCCACCGACTATAACCCCGGCACCAGCCCGTTTGCGAGCCTGCACCTGGCGATGAACATGGCCTGCGTCCAGTTTGGCCTGACTCCGGAAGAAGCCTGGGCTGGCGTCACGCGCCATGCCGCGCAGGCGCTGGGCCGTGGCGCAACCCACGGGCAGCTGCGGGCAGGGTTTGTCGCCGATTTTATCGTCTGGGATGCTCATCATCCGGTTGAGATGGTCTACGAGCCGGGACGCAATCCGCTGTATCAACGTATTTTCCGTGGGGAGGCAGTATGAGGTTATGGCGGCCCGTAGCCGAAACCGTCTGGCAGGGGCGCGATGACAGCGCCGAGGCCAGCAGTGCAAAGCGCATTTTCCAGACGATAAAGCAGCAGGGCCAGTTCACGCCGCTTTCATCCGGCATCGCGCTGATAGGCTTTGAATGTGATGAAGGGGTAAAACGCAATCAGGGCAGGCCCGGCGCCGTGCAGGCACCGGATATGCTGCGAAAGGCGCTGGCAAATATGGCAAGCCATGAGGGACATGATCGGCTGGCGGATATGGGCTCGGTGTATGTTGAAGGCCACGAGCTGGAAGCGGCACAGCAGGCGTTAAGCGATGCCGTCACGGCCTGCCAGCAGTCCGGGATGCGGACGCTGGTGTTTGGCGGCGGGCACGAAACCGCGTGGGCGCACGGTCGCGGCGTGCTGGACGCCTTCCCGAACGAGCGGGTTGTCATTATCAACCTTGATGCCCATCTCGATCTGCGCAAGGCCGACCGGGCCACATCCGGCACCCCGTTTCGCCAGCTGGCGCGCTACTGCGATGAGCGCGGGCGGGAATTTCACTACGCCTGCCTTGGCGTGAGCCGGGCGGCGAACACGCTGGCGCTGTGGGACGAGGCCGAACGCCTGAACGTCACGCTGGTGGAAGATCTCCATTTCAGGCGCGATGCGCTATCCGCCCTGGAAAGGGTGCTGGCGCAGGCCGATCGTATCTATCTGACGATCGATCTGGACGTCCTCTCCGCCAGCGAAATGCCTGCCGTGTCCGCACCGGCTGCGTTAGGCATACCGGCGCTGGATCTTCTCCCGGTTATCGAACAAATCTGCCGTAGCGGTAAGCTACAGGCCGCCGATCTGGTAGAGTTTAACCCGCAGTACGATCGGGACGGACAGGGCGCTAAGCTCGCCGCCCGCCTGGCCTGGCAAATTGCTCACTGGTGGGCATAACACTATTCAAGGAGTCACGATGTTTTCACGCTCACCTCTGCCGCAGTCGAGCCCTCCCGCGCCTTTCTATGAAAAGGTGAAGCAGGCAATTAGCGAAAAAATCGCTACCGGCGTCTGGCGCCCGCACGATCGCATTCCTTCGGAGGCCGAGCTGGTGGCGCAGTTTGGTTTTAGCCGGATGACCGTCAACCGGGCGCTGCGCGAGCTGACCGACGAAGGGCTTCTGGTGCGCCTGCAGGGCGTGGGGACGTTTGTGGCGGAACCGAAAGGACAGTCGGCGCTGTTTGAAATCCGCAGCATTGCGGACGAGATTGCCGCGCGTAATCATCAGCACCACTGTGAGGTGCTGGTGCTCGAAGAGACTCAGGCCAGCGCCGAGCAGGCCACAGAGCTTAACGTCAAGGAAGGCAGCCGCATCTTCCACTCCGTGATGGTGCATTTCGAAAACGACATTCCGGTGCAGATTGAAGATCGCTGCGTGAACGCTGAGCGGATACCGGACTATCTGAACCAGGATTACACCCAGACCACGCCGCATGCCTATCTCTCGCTCGTCGCACCGCTGACGGAAGGGGAGCACATTGTGGAGGCCGTGCGCGCCACGCCGCAGGAGTGCGAAAGGCTACGCATTAAAGAGCACGATCCGTGCCTGCTGATCCGCCGTCGAACCTGGTCCTCGTCGCACATTGTGTCGCATGCCCGGCTGCTTTTCCCGGGGAATCGCTACCGGCTGCAGGGCCACTTCATGTCATAAGTTTTATAAGCGTGATCGCTAACGCAATATAACAAAATTGTATCTTTTTTGTTAAATCTGACCTTGTGTGTGCTTGTCTATACAAGTATATCTAAATGCATCATCTGTCCCCTATGAGGAGCACACAATGTCGTCAGGTAAATACCGCCAGCAGGACGTCCGCGCCGCGCGCGGCACCACGCTTACCGCCAAAAGCTGGCTCACCGAAGCCCCGCTGCGCATGTTGATGAACAACCTCGACCCTGAGGTGGCGGAAAACCCCCACGAGCTGGTGGTCTACGGCGGCATAGGCCGCGCCGCGCGCAACTGGGAATGCTATGACGCAATTGTAAAATCCCTGACCGAACTCGAACACGACGAAACCCTGCTGGTGCAGTCCGGCAAGCCGGTTGGCGTGTTCAAAACGCACAAAAACGCGCCGCGCGTGCTGATCGCTAACTCTAACCTTGTGCCGCACTGGGCCACCTGGGAACACTTCAACGAACTGGACGCGAAAGGGCTGGCGATGTATGGCCAGATGACCGCGGGTAGCTGGATCTACATCGGCAGCCAGGGGATCGTGCAGGGCACCTACGAAACCTTCGTGGAAGCCGGTCGCCAGCACTATAACGGCTTGCTCAAAGGCCGCTGGGTATTGACCGCAGGTCTTGGCGGCATGGGCGGCGCGCAGCCGCTGGCCGCCACGCTTGCTGGCGCGTGCTCGCTCAACATTGAGTGCCAGCAGAGCCGCATTGATTTCCGTCTGCGCACCCGCTACGTCGATGAGCAGGCAACCGATCTGGACGATGCGCTGGCGCGCATCAAAAAATACACCTCCGAAGGCAAAGCGGTGTCGATTGCCCTGTGCGGCAACGCGGCGGACATTCTCCCGCAGCTCGTCGCCCGCGGCGTGCGTCCGGATCTGGTCACCGACCAGACCAGCGCCCATGACCCGCTGCACGGTTACCTGCCAAAAGGCTGGACGTGGGAAGAATATCAGCAAAAGGCGGAAACCGACCCGGAAGGCACGGTGCTTGCCGCGAAACGCGCCATGGCTGAGCACGTCTCCGCCATGCTGGCCTTCAGCCAGATGGGCATTCCGACCTTTGACTACGGCAACAACATCCGCCAGATGGCGAAAGAGATGGGCGTGAATAACGCCTTTGACTTCCCGGGCTTCGTTCCTGCCTATATTCGCCCGCTGTTCTGCCGCGGCATCGGTCCGTTCCGCTGGGTTGCCCTGTCCGGCGACCCGGAGGACATCTACAAAACCGACGCCAAAGTGAAGGAGATCGTCGCCGATGACGAACACCTGCATCACTGGCTGGACATGGCCCGCGAGCGCATTAACTTCCAGGGCCTGCCGGCGCGTATCTGCTGGGTAGGGCTGGAGTGGCGTCAAAAACTCGGCCTCGCCTTCAACGAAATGGTGCGCAGCGGTGAAGTCTCCGCGCCGATCGTCATCGGCCGCGACCACCTGGATTCCGGCTCCGTCGCCAGCCCGAACCGCGAAACCGAAGCCATGCGCGACGGCTCGGATGCGGTCTCAGACTGGCCGCTGCTGAACGCTCTGCTGAATACCGCCAGCGGCGCGACCTGGGTGTCGCTGCACCACGGCGGCGGCGTGGGGATGGGCTTCTCCCAGCATTCCGGGATGGTCATCGTCTGCGACGGAACCGATGAAGCCGCCGCGCGTATCGCTCGCGTGCTGCACAACGACCCGGCCACCGGCGTGATGCGTCACGCGGATGCGGGCTATGAGATTGCCATTGACTGTGCCAAAGAGCAGGGCCTTAACCTGCCGATGATCCCTGCCACACAAGGAAAGCATTAATGAACGCACTAACACTCACTCCCGGCTCGCTGACGCTCAAGCAGCTGCGTAACGTCTGGCGTAAGCCGGTCACCCTGTCGCTTGATGAAAGCGCCCACGCCGCCATTAACGACAGCGTTGCCTGCGTCGAAGCCATCGTTGCAGAAGGGCGCACCGCCTACGGGATTAACACCGGATTTGGCCTGCTGGCGCAGACCCGCATCGCCACGCACGATCTGGAAAACTTACAGCGTTCGCTGGTGCTGTCACATGCGGCGGGCGTGGGTCAGCCGCTGGACGATGAGATTGTCCGTCTGATGATGGTGCTCAAAATCAACAGCCTGGCGCGCGGCTTCTCCGGCATTCGCCTGAGCGTGATTCAGGCGCTGATGGCGCTGGTCAATGCGGAAGTCTATCCGTGGATCCCGGCAAAAGGTTCCGTCGGCGCATCCGGCGATCTTGCGCCGCTGGCGCACATGTCGTTGCTGCTGCTGGGCGAAGGCAAAGCGCGCTGGCAGGGCGAGTGGCTTCCTGCGAAAGAGGCGCTGAAAAAAGCCGGGTTAAACCCGATCACCCTGGCGGCGAAAGAGGGGCTGGCGCTGCTGAACGGCACGCAGGCATCGACGGCCTTCGCGCTGCGCGGCCTGTTTGAAGCGGAAGATCTGTTTGCCTCGGCGGTGGTGTGCGGTGCGCTGACCACCGAAGCCGTGCTGGGCTCGCGTCGCCCGTTCGATGCCCGCATCCACGAGGTGCGCGGTCAGCGCGGGCAGATTGATGCCGCCGCGATGTACCGTCACGTGCTTACCGACACCAGCGAGATCGCGGATTCACACCACAACTGTGAAAAGGTGCAGGATCCGTATTCCCTGCGCTGCCAGCCGCAGGTGATGGGCGCGTGCCTGACGCAGCTGCGCCAGGCGGCAGAAGTGCTGCTGGTGGAGGCCAACGCGGTGTCCGATAACCCGCTGGTGTTCGCCCAGGAAAACGAGGTGGTTTCCGGGGGTAACTTCCACGCCGAGCCGGTGGCAATGGCGGCGGATAATATCGCCCTGGCGATTGCCGAAGTCGGTGCGTTGTCCGAGCGCCGCATCGCGCTGATGATGGATAAACATATGTCCCAGCTGCCGCCGTTCCTGGTGCGTAACGGCGGGGTCAACTCGGGCTTTATGATTGCCCAGGTGACCGCAGCGGCGCTGGCGAGCGAGAACAAAGCCCTGTCGCACCCGCACAGCGTGGACAGCCTGCCAACGTCAGCGAACCAGGAAGATCACGTTTCGATGGCACCGGCTGCCGGACGTCGTCTGTGGGAAATGGCCTCCAACACTCGCGGCGTGCTGGCGGTGGAATGGCTGGCGGCAAGTCAGGGTGTCGATCTGCGTGAAGGGCTAAAATCCAGCCCGCTGCTGGAGCAGGCGCGTCATGCGCTGCGCGAGCACGTATCGCACTACGATGACGACCGCTTCTTTGCGCCGGATATTGATAAGGCGATGCAGCTTCTGGAAGAAGGGCGGCTGGTGGGGCTGTTACCTTCGGTGCTGTGATTTTTTGCCCTAACCCTCTCCCACAGGGAGAGGGAATTGCCAGGTTTTCTCCCTCTCCCTGTGGGAGAGGGCCGGGGTGAGGGCATCAGCCCGCACTATTATGAATACATCGCCGTAATCGACGCGCTGCCCAGCGAATGGAAATGCACGTTAAACCCGACCATCGCGCCGCTCGCCCCTTCATCGACCTCAATCTTCTCCACATCCAGCGCGTGCACCGTGAAGATATAGCGGTGGGTTTCCCCTTTTGGCGGCGCCGCGCCGCCGTAGCCCGCTTTACCAAAATCGGTGCGCGTCTGAATGGCGCCTTCAGGCAGGGCAACCAGGTCTGAACCGGAACCCTGCGGCAGGACGCGCGTGTCGGCAGGCAGGTTCGCCACAATCCAGTGCCACCAGCCGGAGCCGGTCGGCGCATCCGGGTCGTAGCAGGTCACGACAAAGCTTTTGGTTCCGGCCGGAACCTCGTCCCACGCCAGGTGCGGGGAGATATTGTCTCCCTGATACCCCATGCCGTTGAATACGTGGCGTTCCGGCAGTTTTTCACCGTCGCGCAGATCTTTACTGATGATTTTCATACGGTTTACCCTCGTTGATCGCTCGTTCAGCAAGTGTAATGCATAGGGTTACATCGTGAAATGCGCGGGAATGTTAACGGCTGTTACAACCGCGTCGGTTAATTTACGCAGCTGCTCCGGCGTAATGCTGTACGGCGGCATCAGGTAGATAAGCTTGCCGAAAGGCCGCACCCAGACGCCCTGCTCAACGAAGAAGCGCTGCAGCGCCGCCATATTCACCGGATGGGTGGTTTCAATCACGCCGATGGCGCCCAGCACGCGCACGTCTGCCACAAAATTCGCGCCCGAGGCGGCATTCAGTTCATCTTTCAGCTGCGCCTCAATCGCCGCAACCTGCGTCTGCCACTCGCCGCTCTCCAGAATGGCAAGGCTTTCGCTTGCGACGGCGCAGGCCAGCGGGTTGCCCATAAACGTCGGGCCGTGCATAAAGCAGCCCGCCTCGCCGTCGCTGATGGTGTCGGCCACCTGGCGGGTCGTGAGCGTGGCGGAGAGCGTCATGGTGCCGCCGGTCAGCGCTTTACCCAGACACAGAATATCCGGCGCAATGCCCGCATGCTCGCAGGCAAACAGCCTGCCGGTGCGGCCAAAGCCGGTGGCGATCTCATCGGCAATCAGCAGAATGCCCTCGCGGTCGCACATCCTGCGAATGCGCCTCAGCCATTCCGGGTGGTACATCCGCATTCCGCCTGCGCCCTGCACAATCGGCTCCAGGATCACGGCGGCGATTTCATGGCGATGCGCCGCCATCAGCCGCGCGAAACCGACCATGTCCATCTCGTTCCACTCGCCGTCGAAGCGGCTCTGCGGGGCAGGGGCGAACAGGTTTTCCGGCAGATAGCCCTTCCACAGGCTGTGCATGGAGTTGTCCGGATCGCACACCGACATCGCCCCGAAGGTATCCCCGTGATAGCCGTTGCGGAAGGTGAGGAACCGCTGGCGCGTTTCGCCCTTCGCGTGCCAGTACTGCAGCGCCATTTTCATCGCCACTTCCACCGCCACGGAGCCGGAATCGGCCAGGAACACGCACTCCAGCGATTCAGGCGTCATCGCCACCAGGCGACGGCATAAATCCACCGCGGGCTGATGGGTGATTCCGCCAAACATCACGTGCGACATCTGATCAATCTGGGCCTTCATCGCCGCATTCAGGCGCGGGTGGTTGTACCCGTGAATGGCCGCCCACCACGAAGACATCCCGTCAACGAGCCGCTCGCCGCTGGCGAGGTGCAGCTCGCAGCCGTGGGCCGAAGCCACCGGATAGACGGGAAGAGGGCGGGTAGTGGAGGTGTAAGGGTGCCAGATATGCTGCTTGTCGAAGGCGAGATCGTCCTGGGTCATAATCGACTTGTAAACCATTTTGAAAAGTTTTAGGTTTACGAGTATAAACCGAACCGAAAATTAACAAAACCCTTTGGAGAAGCCCGATGGCTCACCACGCACGCTGGACGATGTCGCAAGTCACTGAATTATTCAACAAACCTTTCCTTGAGCTGATGTTCGAAGCCCAACAGGTGCATCGTCAGCACTTCGATCCGCGCCATGTTCAGGTCAGCACGCTGCTGTCGATCAAAACCGGTGCCTGTCCTGAAGACTGCAAATATTGCCCGCAGAGCGCGCGCTACAAAACCGGTCTCGAATCCGAACGGCTGATGGAGGTGGAGCAGGTGCTCGACTCCGCTCGCAAGGCGAAAAACGCCGGTTCAACCCGCTTCTGCATGGGCGCAGCGTGGAAGAACCCTCACGACCGCGACATGCCGTATCTGGAGCAGATGGTGAAGGGCGTGAAGGAGATGGGCCTCGAAGCCTGTATGACGCTCGGCACGCTGAACGAGGAGCAGGCGCAGCGCCTCTCTGCGGCGGGGCTGGACTACTACAACCATAACCTCGACACCTCGCCGGAGTTTTACGGCAACATCATCACCACGCGGACCTATCAGGAGCGTCTGGACACGCTGGATAAAGTGCGTGACGCGGGGATCAAGGTCTGCTCGGGCGGTATCGTGGGCTTAGGCGAAACGGTGAAAGACCGCGCGGGCCTGCTGCTGCAGCTGGCGAACCTGCCGACCCCGCCGGAAAGCGTGCCGATCAACATGCTGGTGAAGGTCAAGGGCACGCCGCTGGCGGACAACGACGACGTGGATGCGTTTGATTTTATTCGCACCATCGCGGTGGCGCGCATCATGATGCCGACCTCTTTCGTGCGCCTCTCTGCCGGTCGCGAGCAGATGAACGAGCAGACCCAGGCGATGTGCTTTATGGCCGGAGCCAACTCCATCTTCTACGGCTGCAAGCTGCTGACCACGCCGAACCCGGAAGAAGACAAAGACGTTCAGCTGTTCCGCAAGCTGGGGCTTAACCCGCATCAGACCGAAGTGCTGACGGGCGATAACGAGCAACAGCAGCAGCTGGAGCAGCAGATTTTCAACGCCGACACCGACCAGTTCTACAACGCGGCAGCCGTATGACCTGGCAGGCACGAATAAATACCGCGCTGGACGAACGCCGGGCGGCAGAGGCGTTTCGCGTTCGCAGGGTGGTGGAAAACGGCGCGGGCCGTTTTCTTACCCGCGAGGGGCGGCAGTTTTGTAATTTCTCCAGCAACGACTATCTCGGGCTGAGCCAGCATCCGGCCATCATCCGCGCCTGGCAGCAGGGTGCGGAGCGGTTTGGCGTGGGCAGCGGCGGCTCGGGACACGTCAGCGGATATACCACCGCGCATCAGGCGCTGGAAGAGGCGCTTGCCGACTGGCTCGGCTACCCGCGCGCGCTGCTGTTCATCTCCGGCTTTGCCGCCAACCAGGCGGTCATTACCGCCCTGATGGGAAAAGAGGACCGTATTGTCGCCGACCGCCTGAGCCACGCCTCGCTGCTGGAGGCGGCAAGTTTAAGCCCGGCGCAGCTGCGCCGCTTTGCCCATAACGATGCGGGGCAGCTCGCCGGGCTGCTGGATAAACCCTGCGACGGACAACAGCTGGCGGTTACGGAAGGGGTGTTCAGCATGGACGGCGACAGCGCGCCGCTTGCCGCGCTGCACGAGGCAGCAAAGCGGCAAAACGCCTGGCTGCTGGTCGACGATGCCCACGGCATTGGCGTAATGGGCGACGAAGGTCGCGGCAGCGCATACCAGCAAAACGTGAAGCCGGAGCTGCTGATCGTCACCTTCGGCAAGGGCTTTGGCGCCAGCGGCGCCGCCGTGCTGTGCAGCGAGTCCGTCGCCGACTATCTGCTGCAGTTTGCCCGACACCTGATCTACAGCACCAGCATGCCCCCGGCGCAGGCCGTGGCGCTGTCTGCGTCGCTGGCGGTGATCCGCAGCGCAGAAGGGGATGAACGTCGTCAGCGGCTGGCAGAGCATATCTCCCGCTTCCGCAAGGGGTTAGCGGCGCTGCCCTTCCACAGTCCCGATTCGCAAAGCGCCATCCAGCCGGTGATTGTCGGCGAAAACGGCCGCGCGCTGGCGCTGGCACAGGCGCTGCGCGAGCGCGGGATGTGGGTGACCGCCATCCGCCCGCCAACGGTCCCGCCGGGTACCGCGCGGCTGCGTTTAACCCTGACGGCGGCACATGAGGCACGGGATATCCAGACGCTGCTGGAGGCGCTCAATGACGCCGGTGAATAAGCAGGCCGTCGCGGCGGCATTTGGCCGGGCCGCGCAGAGCTATTCGCAGCACGATGAGCTGCAGCGTCAGAGCGCGCAGGGTCTTCTGGTCGCGCTTGGCGAGAACCGTTTTCCGCAGGTGCTGGACGCGGGCTGTGGTCCCGGCAGCAACAGCCGCTACTGGCGCGGGGCGGGAAGCCAGGTCACGGCTATCGACCTCTCGGACCAGATGCTCGACGAGGCGCGACAGCGGCAGGCCGCGGACCATTATCTGCTGGCGGATATCGAGGCGATCCCGCTGGCGGATGCGCAGTTCGATCTGGTCTGGAGTCATCTGGCGGTCCAGTGGTGCAGCAGCCTGCCGCAGGCCTTGCGCGAGCTTTATCGCGTGGCGCGACCGGGCGGGAAGGTGGCCTTTACCACCCTGCTGGAAAGCTCGCTGCCGGAGCTGAATCAGGCGTGGAAAGCGGTGGATGAGCAGCCTCACGCTAACCGCTTTTTATCGCATGAGCAGGTGATGCAGGCGCTGGCAGGCTGGCGTTACCGCAGCACGGTGCAGACCATCACCCTCAATTTTGGCGATGCGTTCAGCGCTATGCGTTCGCTGAAGGGCATCGGCGCCACGCACCTGCACGCCGGACGGGAGAAAAAACCGCTGACCCGGGGCCAGCTGCAGCGTCTGGAGCTGGCCTGGCCGCAGCAGCGGGGACATTTCCCGCTCTCTTATCAACTTTTTCATGGGATTATCGAACGTGACTGAACGTTATTTTGTTACCGGCACGGATACGGAAGTGGGCAAAACGGTGGCCAGCTCGGCGCTGCTGCAGGCGGCACGACTGCTCGGAAAAAACACCGCCGGATATAAGCCCATTGCTTCCGGCAGCGAGGTGACGGCGGAAGGATTACGCAACACCGACGCGCTGGCGCTCCAGCGTAACAGCACCCTTGAACTCGCCTATTCAGCGGTCAATCCGTACACCTTTGCCGAACCGACCTCGCCGCACATCATCAGCGCTGACGAAGGTCGTCCGATTGATTTCACCGTGCTGTCAGCCGGGTTACGGACGCTGGAAAGCCATGCCGACTGGGTGCTGGTGGAAGGTGCAGGCGGCTGGTTTACGCCGCTTTCGGAGACGCAGACGTTTGCTGACTGGGTGCAGGCCGAGCAGCTTCCGGTCATTCTGGTCGTCGGCGTCAGGCTGGGCTGCATCAATCACGCCATGTTGACCGCGCAGGCCGTCCAGCAGGCCGGGCTGACGCTGGCGGGCTGGATAGCCAACGACGTGGTTGCGCCGGGTAAACGACACCAGGAGTATCTGGCGACGCTCAGGCGCGTACTTCCCGCCCCGTGCCTCGGGGAAATTCCCTGGCTTGCTGAGGGTGCGGAAAATGCCGACACCGGGCGTTATCTCGATCTCAGCGTCTTGCTTCCCGCGACATCCAGTGCGCGATAAGCTCGTCATCCAGTTCGTTAACGTGGCCCTGCGCCACGTTACGCCCGCGATAGAGCATGCAGAAACGGTCCGCAACCCGGCGGATAAACGACAGCTGCTGCTCCGCTAATAGCACCGTCATACCTAACTCCCGGTTTAAGCGCGCCAGCAGCTGCCCCAGCTTCTGGGCGAAGCTGTGCCCTGCGCCGTGCAGGGGCTCATCGAGGATCAGCAGGTGCGGACGGTTCACCAGCGCATTAGCCAGCGCCAGCTGATACTGATCGTCCGGAGAGAGCGTATTGGCGCGGGCCTGCCGCAATGCGTAGAGCGCCGGAAACAGGTCGTAAACGTCACTTTTCGCCTCCGGGTTGGGTTTCCCCATCGCCCGCATGGCGATATGCAGATTCTCCTCAATCGTTAGCTGGGAGAAGATCCGCCTGTCCTGCGGGACATAGCCTATTCCCGGTCCTGAGCGCTGTTCTGGCGGCAGGTTAAGCAAATCGCGCGGCGGCGCGCCCGCCTCGTGCCAGATGATGCTGCCGCTTTCAACGGGCACTCTCCCGGCGATGCAATTCATGAGGGTGGTTTTCCCCATCCCCGGCAGGCCAACGACGCCTGTACACATCCCTTGCGGAAAATCCAAATTCACGTTCCATAGCGTATGTTGGCTTCCGTAAAACTGATTCACAGCACGCAGACTCAACATCTTTTTCTCCTTAAAAATGAGTGTAGGTGAGGCTCGTGTTTGAATCTGCAAAACCCCTGCCAGAAACCGAAAAGTGTTCAAAAAAACGGCTTTTTTAGGAATGAATCACCAGAAAGCGATTTATAAAAAACCGGATTGCACAGCGACGGTGCTGGAGGTGGTGAGTTGTGGTGCAGAACCCAAAATGATGAAAATGTGAGCAAGATCCCATCGGTTGGTTATGAATGACGCAACTGTTAATCATCAAAAAATAGCTATAAAAATTTTTTACTACCGTCTCGTGGGAAAAACCGGGAATTTGCCGAGCGCCAGTCTGTATGGGCTGGAAGCAGTTATCCACTATTCCTGTGGATAACCATGTGCATTAGAGTTAGAAAACACGCGATAAGCGAGAGAAGACGCGGCTTACGCCCAAATTGGCGCGAAACGCGGCTTTAGAAAATATCGTTTATTATTTAATTGCTTAGATAAAAGCAATTCCCGTCATGAAAGTGTCACCCGTTGCCACAAAACTATCATTACCTGGCTTGACAAATGTTAAAAAAGAAAAAGTTCTGGGGATAACCTGACCTGACTGGTGTTTTATATTGTCACAGTCCAAATTTTGGCCGCTATCGCGCTAATCATTCAGGCGCTATGCTAAATATCCTGACATGCTACTGGTTTTTCATCCAGTGTTTTTTACTGGCATTCCTGGCAACAACGAGTAAAATTACTCACCTGCCGCTTATAACGTCATCAGGTCGTCGCCCATGAGTAAACCGTTCAAATTGAATTCTGCTTTCCGTCCATCTGGCGATCAGCCTGAGGCGATCCGTCGTCTGGAAGAGGGGCTGGAAGACGGGCTGGCGCACCAGACGCTGCTGGGGGTAACCGGCTCGGGTAAAACGTTCACTATCGCCAACGTGATTGCGGATCTCCAGCGTCCAACGATGGTGTTGGCACCCAACAAAACCCTGGCCGCACAGCTTTACGGCGAGATGAAAGAGTTCTTCCCGGAAAACGCGGTGGAGTATTTCGTCTCCTACTACGATTACTACCAGCCAGAAGCCTACGTGCCGAGCTCTGACACCTTCATCGAGAAGGATGCCTCGGTGAACGAACACATCGAGCAGATGCGTCTGTCGGCCACGAAGGCGCTTCTGGAGCGTCGCGATGTGGTCGTCGTCGCATCGGTTTCCGCGATCTACGGTCTGGGCGATCCGGATCTCTATCTCAAGATGATGCTGCACCTGACGCAGGGGATGATTATCGACCAGCGCGCCATCGTCCGTCGTCTGGCAGAGCTGCAGTACGCCCGTAACGATCAGGCGTTCCAGCGCGGCACCTTCCGCGTACGCGGCGAAGTGATCGACATCTTCCCGGCGGAATCGGACGATATGGCGCTGCGCGTCGAGCTGTTTGACGAAGAGGTTGAACGCCTGTCGCTCTTCGACCCGCTGACCGGACACGTTGAGTCAGTGATCCAGCGCTTCACCATCTACCCGAAAACGCACTACGTGACGCCGCGCGAGCGTATCGTGCAGGCGATGGAAGAGATCAAAGTGGAGCTGGCCGAGCGCCGTAAGGTGCTGCTGGCGAACAATAAGCTGCTGGAAGAGCAGCGCCTCAGCCAGCGCACCCAGTTCGACCTTGAGATGATGAACGAGCTCGGCTACTGCTCCGGCATTGAAAACTACTCGCGCTTCCTCTCCGGACGCGGGCCGGGCGAGCCGCCGCCGACGCTGTTTGATTACCTGCCGGCAGACGGTTTGCTGGTAATCGACGAATCCCACGTCACGATCCCGCAGATCGGCGGGATGTACCGCGGTGACCGGGCGCGTAAAGAGACGCTGGTGGAGTACGGCTTCCGCCTGCCGTCGGCGCTGGATAACCGTCCGATGAAGTTTGAAGAGTTTGAGGCATTAGCGCCGCAAACCATTTACGTCTCGGCCACGCCGGGCAACTACGAGCTGGAGAAATCCGGTGAAGACGTTGTCGATCAGGTTGTGCGTCCGACCGGGTTGCTCGACCCAATTATTGAAGTTCGTCCGGTGGCCACGCAGGTGGACGACCTGCTCTCGGAAATCCGCGCCCGTTCCGCCATCAACGAGCGCGTGCTGGTGACCACGCTCACCAAGCGTATGGCGGAAGACCTCACTGAATATCTCGAAGAGCACGGCGAGAAGGTACGTTATCTGCACTCGGATATCGACACCGTGGAGCGCATGGAGATTATCCGCGACCTGCGTCTGGGCGAGTTTGACGTGCTGGTGGGGATCAACCTGCTGCGAGAAGGTCTGGACATGCCGGAAGTCTCGCTGGTGGCAATTCTGGATGCGGACAAAGAGGGCTTCCTGCGTTCTGAACGCTCCCTGATCCAGACCATCGGCCGTGCGGCGCGTAACGTCAACGGTAAAGCGATTCTGTACGGTGACAAAATCACCCCGTCGATGGCGAAAGCGATTGGCGAAACGGAGCGCCGCCGCGAGAAACAGCAGCGCTACAACGAAGAGCACGGCATTACCCCGCAGGGGCTGAACAAGAAGGTCGTGGATATTCTGGCGCTGGGGCAGAACATCGCCAAAACCAAAGCGAAAGGCCGCGGCAAGGCGCGTTCAGTGGTGGAAGAGGATACCGTCGTGCTGACGCCGAAAGCGCTGCAGCAGAAAATCCACGAGCTGGAAGGGCAGATGATGCAGCACGCGCAGAATCTGGAGTTCGAAGAGGCGGCACAGATCCGCGACCAGCTTCATCAGCTGCGGGATCTTTTCATCGCGGCATCCTGAGTAAAGCGTGGTTTTCTCCCTCTCCCGGTGGGAGAGGGATCCCCAGTAATTTTTGAACAGAAGCAATAATGTTATTTCAAAGCGATTGAAGGCTATCAGCGATGCTCTGGTCCGGCTGTAAATCGCTGAGGCGTTTCCTGCAGGCCGGGGCGAGGCGCATGGATGCGCCGAGAGGGCGGGCTTTACAGGGACGTTACCTCCGCCCGTACCCGATAAGCCGAAAGGAATAAGCCGATGACAAAATTGCCGGGAGCAATTTTGGACAGCGCTTGCGCTGGCCCCGAAGGGGTGAGCCCCAGGGATGGGGCGAACAATCCGCGCAGCGGCGATTTACCGCCGGGAGCCCGGGTCGCCAGGGTGGTGGCGATTGAGCCACCCTGGCACGTTCACAGGCCATGTCGTTACAGAGTAGCAAGGAACATAAAGTGAACGGAATGACCACCAGAGTCGTATGTTCCCCCTCACCCCAGCCCTCTCCCTCAAGGGAGAGGGGGTCGTCCGTGCGGGCATTATTATGAGGGCATCAGGCCGCGCAAAACGAACCTAGCCTAGCGCCTGAATCGCCTTCTCCAGCGCCTCGCGCAGCAGGTGACGGTCATGGCGATATTTAATATCACTCGCTTCCAGCGGCTCCTGCACCACCAGACGATTGCCAATCCCTGACACATCCACTTTTGGGCCCACGACTACGCCGTCAATGATTTTCTTGCCGACGTAATGCTCCATTAATTCCAGTTTGTCAGCCAGCGACAGGCTCGCCGCCGCCGGACTCAGCTCACGTCCCAGGTTACCGATGTAAACCATCGGGGCAGGGGTGCGGCGCAGCGCCTGCGCCAGCTCTTTCACCAGCAGAATGGGCATCAGGCTGGTATAAAAACTGCCCGGACCGATCAGGATAAGATCCGCTTCTCCGATGGCCTCCACCGCTTCTCGCGTGGCGGGTACGCTCGGATAGGTCATTAACTCCGTGGGCGGCAGGATGAGCTGGTCGATATTCACCTCGCCGTAAACTTCATGCCCTTCGGCGTCGATGGCCATCAAGTCTACCGGTTGTTCTGACATGGGGATCAGGAATGCGTCCACTTTGAGCAGATTACGGATTAAATTAATGGCTTCCAGAGGCCTTACGCTCAGGTGATCGAGCGCCTTTAACATCAAATTTCCGAGGTTATGTCCGGAAAGTTCGCCATTACCGCCAAAACGGTACTCAAACATCGCCGACGCGACGCTCGGCTCGGTAATTAACTGGTTCAGGCAGTTGCGCATATCTCCCCAGGCAATGCCGCCTTCGGCACGTCGAATGCGCCCGGTTGAGCCGCCGTTGTCGGTGGTGGTTACTATCCCTGTCAGCCTTGAGCCGAGTGACGACAAAGAGGACATAACCCGGCCTAAGCCGTGTCCTCCGCCAAGAGCGACCACTCGGTCAAGATCCGCAAAAGTGCGATTGCGCATACGTATTCCTTATCACGTTCGATCGCGTAACAGTAACCTAACTACCCCTAAAAGACGATGCCTCACCCAATGCAAAATGACGTATATCAATGTGAAAATGCGGTTTTTAGGTATTCTGTAGCGAAAATGCAGGAACGATTCGCTATATAGATAATTATATAGCGTGAAGCGATAATGGCGTCGTCAGAATTTCCGCGCTACTATCGCCCTAACCACGTTTTCAAAATTGAAAACATACACTCTAGCCCTTGTGCCTGTGTCGAAAGATATGGCGCTCTGGCCGTGGCGAATTTGCCACCAGGGTACAGAAAGAAATGACTGTGCCTCCCGAACTGGAAAGGTGTACATGGCTTCACAACTTACTGATGCTTTCGCGCGTAAGTTTTATTACTTACGTCTGTCGATTACCGATGTGTGCAATTTCCGTTGCACCTACTGCCTGCCCGATGGCTACAAACCGGGCAGCGTCACCAATAACGGCTTTCTCTCCGTGGATGAAGTGCGCCGCGTCACGCGCGCTTTCTCTGAGCTCGGCACCGAAAAAGTGCGTCTGACCGGCGGCGAACCCTCCCTACGCCGCGATTTCCCCGACATCATTGCCGCCGTGCGTGAAAACGAACGTATCCGCCAGATTGCGGTGACCACCAACGGTTACCGTATGGCGCGTGACGTGGCGAACTGGCGCGATGCGGGGCTGACGGCGATCAACGTCAGCGTCGATAGCCTGGACGCTCGTCAGTTCCATGCCATTACCGGCCAGGATAAATTCCAGCAGGTCATGCACGGCATCGACGCCGCGTTCACGGCGGGCTTCGAAAAAGTCAAAGTCAACACGGTGCTGATGCGTGATGTGAACCATCACCAGCTCGATACCTTCCTGGCGTGGATCAAATCACGCCCCATTCAGCTGCGTTTTATCGAGCTGATGGAAACCGGTGAGGGCAGCGAGCTGTTCCGTCGTCATCACATCTCCGGCATGGTGCTGCGCGACGCGCTGCTGAGACGCGGCTGGATCCACCAGATCCGCCAGCGCAGCGACGGCCCGGCGCAGGTCTTCTGCCACCCGGATTACAAAGGTGAGATTGGGCTTATCATGCCCTATGAGAAAGACTTCTGCGCCAGCTGCAACCGCCTGCGCGTCTCCTCCGTTGGCAAGCTCCATCTTTGCCTGTTCGGCGACGGCGGCGTGGACCTTCGGGATCTGCTGGAGGACGATGCGCAGCAGGCCGCGCTTGAAGCACGCATTTCTGACGCGCTGACGCATAAAAAACAGACCCACTTCCTGCATCAGGGCAATACCGGTATTACTCAGAACCTGTCCTACATCGGCGGGTAATCAGGCTTAAGAAGGAACCAGAAGATGAGTCAGGTAAGCGCAGAATTTATCCCGACACGCATTGCTATCCTTACCGTTTCCGACCGCCGTGGCGAAGAGGATGATACCTCTGGCCACTGGCTGCGCGAGGCGGCCCATGACGCGGGGCATCACATCGTCGATAAAGCGATCGTGAAGGAGAACCGCTACGCCATTCGCGCTCAGGTTTCGCAGTGGATTGCGAGTGATGAGGTGCAGGTGGTGCTAATCACCGGCGGCACCGGCTTTACCGCAGGCGATCAGGCCCCTGAAGCGCTGATCCCGCTGTTCGATCGCGAGGTAGAAGGCTTCGGCGAAGTGTTCCGCATGCTCTCCTTTGAAGAGATTGGTACCTCCACGCTCCAGTCGCGCGCCATTGCCGGGGTGGCTAACAAAACCCTGATTTTCGCTATGCCGGGCTCGACCAAAGCCTGCCGCACCGCGTGGGAAAACATCATCGCCCCGCAGCTGGACGCCCGTACCCGTCCGTGTAATTTCCATCCCCATTTAAAGAAATAAGCTATGTCACAACTGACCCATATTAACGCCGCCGGCGAAGCGCATATGGTGGACGTCTCCGCCAAAGCGGAAACGGTGCGCGAGGCGCGCGCGGAAGCGTTCGTCACCATGCTGCCGGAAACCCTGGCTATGATTATCGACGGCAGCCATCACAAGGGCGACGTCTTTGCCACCGCCCGCATCGCCGGTATTCAGGCCGCCAAACGGACCTGGGATCTCATTCCGCTGTGCCATCCGCTGATGCTGAGCAAGGTGGAAGTGAACCTGCAGGCGCAGCCGGAGCATAATCGCGTGCGCATTGAGTCACTCTGCCGCTTAACCGGCAAAACCGGCGTGGAGATGGAGGCGCTGACGGCGGCCTCAGTCGCCGCGCTGACCATCTACGACATGTGCAAAGCGGTGCAGAAAGATATGGTGATTGGCCCGGTTCGCCTGCTGGCAAAAAGCGGCGGCAAATCCGGTGATTTTAAGGTGGACAGCCATGATTAAGGTGCTCTTTTTTGCGCAGGTGCGCGAGCTGGTGAATACCGACAACCTGACGCTGGATGCGTCCTTCGAAAACGTCGCCGCCCTGCGCGCGCATCTGGCGGCACAAAGCGACCGCTGGGCGCTGGCGCTGGACGAAGGCAAGCTGCTGGCCGCCGTTAACCAAACGCTGGTGGAGTTCACCCATCCGCTGAAGGAGGGCGATGAAGTGGCCTTCTTCCCTCCGGTTACGGGGGGCTAAGATGGCTGAAACCCGAATTCTGGTGAGTCCCGAGCGTTTTAACGTGGGGACCGAATACAGCTGGCTGGCGGAACGTGATGAAGACGGCGCGGTCGTCACTTTCACCGGCAAGGTGCGCAACCACAACCTCGGTGACAGCGTGAAGGCGCTGACGCTGGAGCACTATCCGGGGATGACCGAGAAATCGCTGGCGGAGATTGTCGACGAGGCGCGAGGCCGCTGGCCGCTTGGCCGCGTCACGGTTATTCACCGCATCGGCGAGATGTGGCCTGGCGAGGAGATTGTCTTCGTCGGGGTGACCAGCGCGCACCGCAGCAGCGCGTTTGCGGCAGGGGAGTTCATTATGGATTACCTCAAAACCAAAGCGCCGTTCTGGAAGCGCGAAGCCACGCCGGAAGGTGACCGCTGGGTAGAATCTCGCGACAGCGATAAACAAGCTGCCAGCCGTTGGTAGTCGGTTTACGTGGATGTGTTAACCTTAACGTGTGTGTCTACTTAATCTTAATCAGGAGTGAATCATGGACCGATTTCCGCGTTCCGATTCAATAGTACAGCAGACCCGTAGCGGCCTGCAGACGTATATGGCTCAGGTGTACGGCTGGATGACGGTTGGCCTGCTGCTTACCGCGTTTATCGCGTGGTATGCGGCGAACACGCCTGAACTGATGATGTTTATCTTCTCCAGCAAAATTACCTTCTTTGGGCTGATTATCGCGCAGCTGGCGCTGGTGTTTGTGCTTTCGGGTCTGGTGCAAAAGCTGAGTGCCGGAATGGCGACCACGCTGTTTATGCTCTATTCGGCGCTAACGGGGCTGACGCTTTCCAGTATTTTCATCGTCTACACCTACTCCTCCATCGCCAGCACCTTTGTGGTCACCGGCGGGATGTTCGGTGCGATGAGCCTGTACGGATACACCACGAAGCGCGATCTGAGCGGTTTTGGCAGCATGCTGTTTATGGGGCTGATTGGGATTGTGCTGGCGTCGCTGGTAAACCTGTGGCTGAAGAGCGACGCGCTGATGTGGGCCGTGACCTACATCGGGGTGGTGATCTTCGTTGGGTTGACGGCGTATGACACCCAGAAGCTGAAAAACATCGGCGAGCAGATCGACGTACGCGACAGTTCGAACCTGCGCAAATACGCGATTCTGGGCGCGCTGACGCTGTATCTGGACTTCATCAACCTGTTCCTGATGCTGCTGCGTATTTTCGGCAACCGTCGCTAGTTATTTTCCCTCACCCTAACCCTCTCCCTATGGGAGAGGGGATTGTACGGTGCGGGTATTTCTCCCTCTCCCTGTGGGAGAGGGCCGGGGTGAGGGCATCAGACCGCAGCCTCAAACGACACTATTCATTTCGCTAACGCCTTCTCGTTCTTCGCTCTCAGCTTTTTCGCCCGACTCTCCAGCACCAGATAACAGACCGTTGCCAGCGCCAGCGGCAGGAAGTAATACAGCATCCGGTACGCCAGCAGTGCGGCGATAATCGTTCCCTGAGAGACATGCTCCCCGGCCAGCAACGCGATAAACACCGCCTCCAGCACGCCGATCCCCGCCGGAATATGTACAATCACGCCCGCAATACTGCTCACCAGCAGCACGCCCAGCACGAAGAAGTAATTGACGTCCTCGCCAATCAGCAGCCAGATAATCGCCCCCATCGCCATCCAGTTGGCGCTGGAGACGGCCATTTGCAGCACCGCAAACTTCCACGAGGGCAGCACCAGCTTTTGCCCTTTAATGGTCATATGGCGGCGTCGGGCAAAGGCGCAGGCCCACAGATAAACGGCGATAATCAGCAGCAGTACGATGCCCAGAATGCGCAGCGTGGCCTCATCGATATACCAGTGCGCGGGCAGCTGTACCACGCCGATAGTAAATATCACCCCGCCGAGCAGAATATAGCCCAGCCAGTTGGTGGTGATGCTTAACGAGAAAATGCGCGTGATGGTCCCGCCCGGCAGGCCGAGCCGCGAGTAGAGGCGATAGCGCATGCCAATGCCGCCGACCCAGGTGCTCAGCGTCAGGTTGAAGGCGTAGCAGATAAACGACACCAGCATAACCTGACGTTTGGCCAGCTTGTGGCCGCAGTAAGCGCGGCCCAGCAGGTCATAACAGCCGTACATCAGGTAGCTGACGATAACCAGCCCCACAGCGCCCAGCAGCACCATCCGGTTATAGTTGCGGATGACTTTCCACACCTCTTCCCAGTCAACTTTCTGCGCGTAGACCACCAGCAGAACCGCGACCGCAATAAAAAACAGCCAGGTCAGGATCTTTTTTGCCAGCCGCCAGCGTGGATGCGATTTCGACATCAGGGTTTGCCTCCGTCTTCCGCTTCAATACGGTCCTGGGTTTCCATTTCCGGTTGTACCGGCGGGTCCACCTGCGCAAGCTTAGGCGTATGCGCCGGCAGCCAGCCGACCATGGCCGGGAAATGACGCAGAAAGTGGAACACCACCACGCTGATGCCCAGATTCCACCAGGTGCGTTTGGGGACCATGGATTCGTCCACGCGCACGCAGTCGTTAACGATTAGCGCCTGCAGGTTATCCCGCAGGGTCTGGTTAAACTGGCGATCGTGAATGATCAGGTTAGCCTCGAGATTGAGCGATAAGCTCAGCGGATCGAGATTACTCGAACCCACGGTTGCCCAGTGATCGTCCATCAGCGCCACTTTGCCGTGCAGCGGTCGGCGGCGATATTCGTAGATCTGCACGCCGCCCTTCACCAGGTAGTTATACAGCAGGCGTGCGCCGACTTTGACGATGGGCATATCCGGCTCGCCCTGCACAATCAGCTTCACGCGTACCCCGCGTCGGGCCGCATTGCGCATGGCGTGCAGCAGACGATAGCCGGGGAAAAAGTAGGCGTTAGCAATAATCACTTCGCGCTTCGCGTTGGCGAGCATCTTGAGATAATGACGTTCAATGTCGTCCCGGTGTTCGCCGTTATCCCGCCAGACGAAAAGGGCCTGTGCTTCGCCGGGCTTCCGGTTCTCTTCCGGGCGATGGCGACGTCTCCACCAGCGGCGAACGGCCTCTTTACCCGGCAGGTTCTCCAGCTCAAACAGTAAGATGTCCTGAACCACGGGGCCTTCAATGCGAATAGCGTAGTCCTGCTTCGCCTCCGGGCCGTAGTCGGACATATGCTCAGCGGAGTAGTTAATGCCGCCGACAAACGCCACCGTCTCGTCCACCACCACTATTTTGCGATGCATCCGGCGGAAAAGATTGGTCCGCATGCCGAACAGGCGAGGGCCGGGATCGTAGTAGCGGAACACTACGCCCGCAGCGGTCAACTCATTCACAAACGTATCGCTGAGATCCGGCGAGCCATAGCCATCAAGCAATACTTCAATTTTGACGCCGCGCCGGGCGGCGCGCAGCAGCACGCCGTGCAGCTGTTTGCCGACGTCGTCTTCGAACCAGATAAAGGTTTCGAGGATCACCTTCTGCTGTGCATGGTCAATCGCTTTAAACACGGCCGGATAATACTCGTCCCCGTTGACCAGCAGCGTGATTCGGTTGCCTTCCTGCCAGGAACATTTCATAGGTGGATCTCCGCGCTGAGCGGGGCATGGTCGGAAAGATGTCGCCAGTTAAGGAGCGCCAGGGCGGTCGGGCTGCTGGCGTGGGCATTTTTCACGTAGATGCGGTCAAGCCGAAGCAGCGGGAAACGGACCGGGAAAGTGCGCGCAGGCCTGCCGTTGGCGCGAGTAAAAATCTCCTCCAGCCCGGCATCCACTTTCAACGGATGGTTTGCCCTCTGTCGCCAGTCGTTGAAATCGCCCGCTACCACCACAGGTTCGCCTTCGGGAAGGGCGTTGGCCCATTCGGCCAGCATTTTCAGCTGCGCCTGACGATGGGCTTCGCGAAGGCCCAGGTGAACACAGCCGACATGGACAGGTCGCTCGAGGTCTGGCGGCGTAATGCGGCAGTAAAGCAGGCCGCGTTTTTCGCTTTCCCCGACGGAGACGTCGCGGTTTTCGTAATGTTCAATGGGGTAGCGGGACAGCACCGCGTTTCCGTGATGCCCTTCCGGATAGACCGCGTTGCGGCCGTAGGCGTAGTCACTCCACATGGTGTCGGCCAGAAATTCATAGTGCGGCGTATCTGGCCAGTTCTCAAAGTGGAGCGGGTGCACTTCGTGTGCGCCCATCACCTCCTGCAGGCAGACAATATCCGCGCTGACGGTGCGTACCGCGTCGCGCAGCTCCGGTAAAATGAAGCGGCGGTTAAATGCTGTGAAGCCCTTATGAATGTTTATCGTCAGCACCTTAAGCGAGAAATGCTGCATTTTTTGAGTCATAAGCTCCTTCCTGAGTGACTATCCCAATGAAAATAAAGTGTAGTCGTCGTCACAAAAAGATGCGGCGTTACGGAATTTTCCGTAAAGTGCGGTAGTCTGATTAAGCAGAGAAAAATCCTTCAGGAGAGAAGCCATGAAGTGGCAACAACGTGTTCGTGTCGCAACTGGCCTGAGTTGCTGGCAGATAATGTTGCATTTACTGGTCGTGGCCGTACTGGTGATGGGCTGGATGAGCGGCACGCTGGTGCGTGTTGGCCTGGGGCTATGCGTCCTTTATGGCGTCACCGTGCTGTCGATGCTGTTCTTACAGCGCCACCATGAAGCGCGCTGGCGCGAGGTGGGTGATGTGCTCGAAGAGCTCACCACCACCTGGTATTTTGGTGCGGCGATGATCGTGCTTTGGCTGCTGTCGCGCGTGCTGCAAAACAACCTGCTGCTGGCCCTGGCGGGTCTGGCTATCCTCGCAGGGCCTGCGGTCGTCTCGCTGCTGACCAAAGAGAAAAAGCTACGCAATGTTGCGTCTAAACATCGCGTACGCCACTGAGCCCGTCGTGGCCGCTATGACCAGTAGCGGCCACAAACTTCCCCAGACAATATCCAGACTCGCATCCTTCAGATAGATTTGCTTGGTGATGTCCGTAAAGTGCCGAATCGGGTTTACCCACGTCAGGTCCTGTAGCCACACCGGCATGTTCTCGACGGGTGAAACATAACCCGAGAGCAAAATCGCGGGCATCATAAAGACGAAGACCCCGATAAACGCCTGCTGCTGCGTCGAGCAGAGCGCCGAGATCAGCAGTCCAAATCCCACCAGCGACAGCCCGTAAATGACCATCGTGAAGTAAAACAGCGCCAGCGAACCGGCGAACGGGATCTGATAGGCCCAAATTCCCACCCCCAGCACGATGGTGGCCTGAAACGTCGCGACGATCAGCGCCGGGACCGCTTTGCCGACGAAAATTTGCCAGGTGGCGAGCGGGGAGACCAGCAGCTGGTCCAGCGTGCCCTGTTCGCGCTCGCGGGCGACGGAAAGGGAAGTCACGATCATCACCCCGATAGTGGTGATCATGGCGATCAGCGACGGCACCACGAACCACTTGTAGTCCAGGTTCGGGTTGTACCAGTTACGCACCACCAGCTCGCTGTTGTTGGGCTTCGGTTTGCCCTCCATCAGCTCCTGCTGGTAATCCTTCACCACCTGCTGCAGGTAGTTGGCCGCTATCTGGGCGCTGTTGGAGTTACGCCCGTCGAGGATCAGCTGCATCGGCGCGGTCTGGAAGGTATCGATATTGCGGGAAAAATCCGCCGGGAACCGCACCAGCAGCAGCGCTTTTTGCGTGTCGATAGTGGGCTGGATCTCCTGCGGGCTTTTCAGCAGCAGGATGTGGGTAAAGGCCTTCGCGCGGGCAAAACGCTGCGTTAGCTCGACGGAATGCTTGCCGTTGTCTTCGTTGTAAATGGCAATGGTGGCGTTGGTCACCTCAAGGGTGGCGGCAAACGGGAACAGTAAAACCTGGATCAGCACCGGCAAGACCAGAATGGCGCGGGTTTGCGGCTCGCGCAGCAGGGATTGCAGCTCTTTGCGTATCAACGTCCATAATCGGTGAAACATGTTCGCTCCTTAATCTAACCGCCGTTTGGTTTTCATCCACGTCAATCCGATAAACATCGCCGCTGACGCCATTAAAAACAGCGTGTTGACGATCAGCACCACCGGAATATTCCCCGCCAGGAACAGGCTTTGCAACGTGCTCACAAAGTAGCGCGCCGGAATAACATAGGTCACGGCGCGGATCACCGCAGGCATACTGTCTATCTGGAAGATAAACCCGGACAGCATAATCGACGGTAAAAAGGCGGCGTTGAGGGCCACCTGCGCGGCGTTGAACTGGTTGCGGGTGATGGTGGAGATGAGCAGCCCCATGCCCAGCGTGCTGAGTAAAAACAGGCTGGTGATAAAAAACAGCACCACCAGCGAGCCGCGATACGGCACGCCGAGGATAAAGACCGAGACAAGCATACAGAGCAGCATCGCCAGCATGCCGAGGAAATAGTAGGGGATGAGCTTGCACAGCAGCAGCTCGACGCGCGTCACTTCGGTAGAGAGCAGCGCCTCCATGGTCCCGCGCTCCCACTCGCGGGCGATCACCAGCGAGGTCAGGATCGCGCCAATCACCGTCATGATAATCGTCACCGCGCCCGGAATAATAAAGTGCTGGCTGATGGCGGCGGGGTTAAACCAGTAGCGCGTCTGCACGTCGATCAGCGGTTTAAATTCCTCACCCCGGTCCTCCGCGCGCTGCATCTGCCACAGCTGCCAGATCCCCTCCGCGTAGCCCTGTACAAAGTTTGCGGTGTTTGGCTCGCTGCCGTCGGTAATCACCTGGATCGGCGCATCGGTATTCGCCCGCGCCATGTTGGCGGCGAAATCCACCGGAATGACGATCAGGCCGCGAATTTTCCCGGCCTGCATTTTCTGGATCAACTCCTGCCTGTTATCGCTGATGGTGGCGTCAATGTAGGGCGATCCGGTCATGGCGTGAGTAAAGTCCAGCGCATCCTCACTCTGCTGCTCCAGCAAAATCCCGACCCGCAGCTTGCTGGAGTCCAGGTTAATGCCGTAGCCAAAAATAAACAGCAGCAGCAGGGGGATGACTACCGCAATCAGCCAGCTGCTGGGGTCACGCACGATCTGCCGCGTCTCTTTAATGCATAACGCGCGCACCCTGCGCCAGGAAATGGCATTACTGCGCATGGGCATTCTCCTTATCCCAGTCATGGATGAGGGTGATAAACGCCTGCTCCATGGTCGGATCCGGAACCTCATCGTCGGCGGCCTGGTTTTTCAGGTCGTCCGGGGTACCGTGGGCAATCAGCTTGCCGCGATACACCAGCCCGATGCGGTCGCAGTACTCCGCCTCGTCCATGAAGTGGGTGGTCACCATCACGGTCACGCCTTTTTCCACCATGCTGTTGATGTGCAGCCAGAACTCGCGGCGGGTAATGGGATCAACGCCAGAAGTGGGTTCATCAAGAAACAGAATATCCGGCTCGTGCATCAGCGAGCAGGCCAGCGCCAGCCGCTGCTTAAAGCCGAGCGGCAGCTCGTCGGTGGCGTGGGAGGCGATGTTGGTTAAGGCGAAGGCGTCGCTCATGCGCCGGATTTTCTCGTTCTGCGCACGCCCGCGAAGGCCGTACACGCCGGAGAAAAAGCGCAGATTCTGCTCGACCGTCAGGTTGCCGTACAGGGAAAACTTCTGCGCCATATACCCCAGATGCTGGCGCGCCTTGCCGGAGCTGACCTTCAGATCCATATCCAGCACCAGCGCCTTGCCGGACGTCGGCACCAGCAGGCCGCACATCATCTTAAAGGTGGTCGATTTTCCCGCGCCGTTCGGCCCGAGCAGGCCAAAAATCTCCCCGCGTTTAACCGCAAAGTTGACGTTGTCGGTGGCGGCGAAATCCCCGAACTTTTTGGTGAGGGATTTCGCTTCAATCACCGTTTCGCCCGGCGTGCCTTCCACCGTATGCAGAATGGCGGCAAGCGGCGACTCTGACGTACCCGCGCCGCCCAGCAGGTCGATAAACGCGTCCTCAAAGCGCGGCGCGGTCTCTTCCATCTCGATCTCAGGCATGCCGGACGCCTGGCGAACGTCGTCGGCGGTGGCCTCTTTTTTGAGAATAATGCGCACCGAGCGGCCCTGGATCATCCCGTCGCTGACCTGCGGCAGCCTGAGCACCCGCTGCAGCAGCCTGCGGTTGGACTCCTGCGGGCTGTGCAGCAGGAAGCTGCGCCCGGCCATGCTCTGCGTCAGCGTCGTCGGCTCGCCCTGATAAAGCAGTTCGCCTTCGTTCATCAGCAGCACGTCCCGGCACTGTTCAGCTTCGTCGAGGTAGGAGGTGCTCCAGAGGATCAGCATCCCGTCGCCCGCCAGCTCGTGCACCATCTGCCACAGTTCACGGCGCGAAATCGGGTCTACGCCGACGCCGGGCTCGTCCAGCAGCAGCACTTTCGGCTCGCCAACCAGCGTGCAGGCCAGCCCCAGCTTCTGCTTCATCCCGCCGGAGAGCTTGCCCGCCAGCCGGTCGGTGAACGGGCCGAGGGAGGTAAACTCCAGCAGGCGCGCGAAGGTTTTTTGCCGCGTTTCGCCGGTGACGCTGCGCAGGTCGGCGTACAGGTTCAGGTTTTCCATCACCGTCAGGTCTTCATACAGGCCAAACTTCTGCGGCATATAGCCGAGCATGGCGTGAAGGGCTCCGTCATCCTCGATCGGGTCAAGGCCGAGCACGCTGGCGCTTCCTTCATCCGGCTTGAGCAACCCCGCCAGCATCCGCATCAGCGTGGTTTTCCCCGCGCCGTCCGGACCGACCAGCCCGGTCACATAGCCTTTCCGGATGGTGCAGTTCAGCGGCGCGACGGCCGGTTTGTCCATTCCCGCGAAGCGTTTAACCAGATTGTTGAGCTGAATAACCGCGTCATTCATGTCGTTCCCCGTTGTTCACTTTTACGGTGACGGGCATGCCCTGACGCAGCGCGTCGTCAGCATCGGTCACGATGATGCGCAGGCGATACACCAGGTCGGTACGCAGGTCCGGTGTTTCAACGGTTTTCGGCGTGAATTCGGCGGTAGGGGAGACAAAGCCCACTTTGCCGTGATACGGCTTGTCCGGGCGACCGTCGGTATAGAGCAGCAGCTCGCGGCCCGGCTGCATCTGGCCGAGGTTCGGCTCATCAACGTAGGCGCGTACCCAGACAGGGCGGGTCAGGGAGAGCGTTAAGACGGTGCTGCCCGCGCTGAGCATGCTGCCCGGCTCCACGGCGCGGGTCATCAGCATGCCGTCAGACGGCGCGATTAAGGTGGTGTCGTGCAGATCCAGCTCTGCCTGAGCCAGCTGCGCCTGCGCCTGTTCAAGGCTGGCTTTCGCCTGGGCGATATCCTGCGGGCGGTTACCGGTGTGGTACTGGCTTAATTTATCCTGCGCGGACTTCAGCGTTGCCTGCGCCTGGTCGCGGGACGAGCGCGCATTTTCCAGATCGTTGGCAGAAATAGTGCGGCTTTTCCACAATCCCTGCTGGCGCGCGTAGAAGTTCTGCGCGTAGTCATAGGCGGCTTGCGCCTGCTTAACTGCGGCGGCGGCCTGAGCGATCTCTTCGTCGCGATAGCCTGCCAGCATCAGATCATACTGCGCCTGGGCGACGGACACCCCCGCTTTGGCCTGCAGCAACGCATTCTCATAGGGCGCTTTATCCAGCATCCCCAGCGTCTGCCCGCTTTTAATGGCATCGCCTTCGTCAACGCTCAGCGAGGCGAGACGACCGCCCACGCGGAAGCTCATGTTCACCGTGCGAATATCCACGTTACCGTACAGCGTCAGGCCTTTATCCTGATGGCTCTGATACCACAGCCATCCACCGACTCCGGCGGCAAGCAAAAAAACAACCACCAGAATGATGGCGACAGGTTTTTTCATGACTTCAGGCTCCTTTGCGTTAAGCCTTGCAGGATCAGATCGACGTGACAGGCGATCACCTTGCTAATCTGCGCGGCTTTATCCTCATCAAATTGTGTCCAGCCGGTGCGTAACAGGATGGTTTCCCTGCCCAGACGGAAGGCAAGGATTTCACCCAGCAGGGCGTGGGTATGCAAAACTGTCTCGGTATCACTGGCGTCCCGACCGGTATAGGCGGCGATCAGCCGGGTCAGGTGCGAGTGCATTGGCTCAATCACCCGATCGTGTACCCGCTGGTAGGCGACGGTCGGTGAGAGCTGCTCCCGGGAGATAAACTTGCTCAGGTTGAGCGTATCGTCGTGCGTCAGCAGGCGGATCATATCGTGGCAGGCATTGAGAATAAGCTGGCGAACGGCGGCGCGATCGGGCGACGGCTGGCCGAGCAGCGCGGTGGCTTCCTCAACGTGCGGGTGAAACTGCGTGCCGATAAAATCGGCGATCCACTCGGCGCAGGCGAGGTATAAATCCTCTTTTGAGCCAAAATAGTAGGTAATCGCCGCAATGTTCTGCCCGGCCAGCGCGGCAATATCGCGCGTGGTGGCATGCAGCCCGTACTCACCAAACTGCGCCAGCGCGGCGGCGATAAGCTGATTTTTGGCCTGTTCACCTTTGGTTGTTGTGGGTGTCGTATTCATGGCGGCATTAAGAATTAATCAATCGATTGATTAAGATTATGCCTGATTCACGCTAACGTCGAGGGAACGCTGAGGGATATTTTATGCGCCACGTCACAAAAGCTGCTACACTCCGCTCCTTCGCGACATTGTGGTTTTTGTCCTCCCCTATTCGTTATATCTCCCTGAAAACTACACCTGTGATGGTCGGGGCGGTTCGGAGTTTTTATGTCTTTTGATTCCCTTGGCCTGAACCCGGAAATTCTGCGCGCGATCGCAGAGCAGGGCTACGTTGAGCCAACCCCAATCCAGCAGCAGGCGATCCCCGCCGTTCTTCAGGGCCGTGACCTGATGGCGAGCGCCCAGACCGGTACCGGCAAAACCGCCGGTTTTACCCTGCCGCTGCTGGAACTGCTGGTAAAAAACCAGCCGCACGCCAAAGGCCGTCGTCCGGTTCGTGCCCTGATCCTGACCCCAACCCGCGAGCTGGCGGCGCAAATTGGTGAGAACGTGCGTGACTATAGCCGCTATCTCAACATTCGTTCGCTGGTGGTTTTCGGCGGGGTAAGCATCAACCCGCAGATGATGAAGCTGCGCAGCGGCGTCGACGTTCTGGTTGCGACTCCAGGTCGCCTGCTGGATCTGGAGCACCAGAATGCGGTGAAGCTGGACCAGGTTGAAATTCTGGTGCTGGACGAAGCCGACCGCATGCTCGACATGGGCTTTATCCACGATATTCGTCGCGTGCTGGCCAAGCTGCCTGCGCGTCGTCAGAACCTGCTCTTCTCCGCGACCTTCTCCGACGAGATCAAGGCGCTGGCGGAAAAGCTGCTGCATAACCCGCTGGAAGTGGAAGTGGCGCGCCGCAACACCGCCTCCGAACAGGTGACGCAGCACGTTCACTTTGTGGATAAAAAGCGCAAGCGGGAACTGCTCTCCCAGATGATCGGCCAGGGCAACTGGCAGCAGGTGCTGGTCTTTACCCGCACCAAGCACGGCGCCAACCACCTGGCGGAACAGCTGAACAAAGACGGCATTCGCAGTGCGGCGATCCACGGCAACAAGAGCCAGGGCGCGCGTACCCGTGCGCTGGCTGAGTTCAAATCCGGCGACATCCGCGTGCTGGTGGCGACCGACATCGCCGCCCGTGGCCTCGACATTGAAGAGCTGCCGCACGTGGTGAACTACGAGCTGCCAAACGTGCCGGAAGATTACGTTCACCGTATCGGCCGTACCGGCCGCGCGGCGGCAACCGGTGAAGCGCTCTCTCTGGTCTGCGTGGACGAGCACAAGCTGCTGCGCGACATCGAGCGCCTGCTGAAGAAAGAGATCCCGCGCATCGAAACCCCGGGTTACGAAGTGGATCCGTCGATCAAAGCCGAGCCGATTCAGAACGGTCGTCAGGGCGGCGGTGGACGTGGTCAGGGCGGCGGCGGTCGCGGTCAGCAGCCGCGTCGTGCCGAAGGCGGTGCGCCGAAATCATCCGGCAAACCGCCGCGTCGTAACAACGACAGCAAACCGGCGGGTGAAAACCCGTGGCGCAGCGGCGAGGGGAAACCGGCAGGAGAAGGGCAGCGTCGACGCCGCCCGCGCAAGCCTGCTAACCCGCAGTAATCTGGAAGCCCGGTCGTAAAGCCGGGCTTTTCTTTTTGCGGCAGCGAAGAGAAAGTGCCACAATAGTGGCTGTTTATACAGTATTTCAGGTTTTCCAATGGCTTTAACCGCTGCGCTCAAGGCGCAAATTGGCGCATGGTATAAGGCGCTACAGCAGCAGATCCCCGACTTTATCCCCCGAGCGCCGCAGCGGCAGATGATTGCTGACGTGGCAAAAACGCTCGCCGGGGACGACGGGCGACATCTGGCGATTGAAGCCCCGACCGGCGTCGGGAAAACCTTGTCGTATCTCATTCCCGGCATCGCGATTGCGCGGGAAGAGGACAAAACGCTGGTGGTCAGCACCGCCAACGTGGCGCTGCAGGACCAGATCTTCAGCAAAGATTTGCCCCTGCTGCGCAAAATCATCCCCGACCTGCGGTTTACGGCAGCCTTTGGGCGCGGGCGTTACGTGTGCCCGCGTAACCTGGCGGCGCTGGCCAGCAGCGAGCCGAATCAGCAGGATCTGCTCGCGTTTCTGGATGACGAGCTAACGCCAAACAATAAGGCCGAGCAGGAGCAATGTGCAAAACTCAAAGTCGAGCTCGACGGCTATAAGTGGGACGGCCTGCGGGATCACACCAGCCAGGCCATCAGCGACGACCTGTGGCGCAGGCTCAGCACCGACAAAGCCAGCTGCCTGAACCGCAACTGTCACTACTACCGCGAGTGCCCGTTCTTTGTCGCCCGGCGCGAGATTCAGGAGGCGGAGGTTGTGGTCGCAAACCACGCGCTGGTGATGGCGGCGCTGGAGAGCGAAGCGGTGCTGCCGGAGCCCAAAAACCTGCTGCTGGTGCTCGATGAAGGCCACCATCTGCCGGACGTGGCGCGGGATGCGCTGGAGATGAGCGCCGAAATCACCGCTCCGTGGTTCCGCCTGCAGCTGGATCTCTTCTGTAAGCTGGTGGCGACCTGCATGGAGCAGTTCCGCCCGAAAACCACGCCGCCGCTGGCGGTGCCGGAGCGGCTGAGCGACCACTGTGAAGAGGTCTATAGCCTCATTTCATCCCTGAACAACATCCTGAATCTTTATCTTCCGGCAACCCAGGAAGCCGAACACCGCTTTGCGATGGGTGAGCTACCGGAAGAGGTGATGGAGATCTGCCAGCAGCTGGCGAAACATCTGGAAAAGCTGCGCGGGCTGGCGGAGATGTTCTTAAACGATCTCAGCGAGAAAACCGGCTCGCATGACGCGGTGCGTCTGCACCGCGTTCTGCTGCAGATGAACCGCGCGCTGGGGATGTTCGAAGCGCAGAGCAAGCTCTGGCGGCTGGCCTCGATGGCGCAGGCGTCCGGCGCGCCGGTCACCAAATGGGCCACCCGCGACGTGCGGGACGGGCAGGTGCACCTCTTTTTCCACTGTGTGGGCATCCGCGTGGCAGATCAGCTGGAAAAGCTGATCTGGCGCAGCGTGCCGCACGTGGTTGTCACCTCTGCCACGCTGCGTTCCCTGAACAGCTTCTCAAGGCTGCAGGAGATGAGCGGGCTAAAAGAGAAAGCGGGCGACCGTTTCGTGGCGCTGGACTCGCCGTTTAACCACTGCGAGCAGGGCAAGCTGGTCATTCCGCGCATGAAATTCGAGCCGCTCATCGACAACGAAGAGCAGCACATCGCGGAAATGGCGGCCTACTTCCGCGAGCAGGTCGAGAGTAAAAAGTACCCCGGTATGCTGGTGCTGTTTGCCAGCGGGCGGGCGATGCAGCGTTTCCTCGAACACGTCACCGATCTGCGTTTACTCCTGCTGGTGCAGGGGGATCAGCCGCGCTACCGGCTGGTGGAAACCCACCGTAAGCGCATTGATAACGGCGAGCGCAGCGTGCTGGTGGGGTTGCAGTCGTTTGCTGAAGGCCTGGATTTGAAAGGCGACTACCTGACGCAGGTGCATATCCATAAAATCGCCTTCCCGCCTATCGATAGCCCGGTGGTGATCACCGAGGGGGAGTGGCTGAAAAGCCTCAACCGCTATCCGTTTGAGGTACAGAGTTTGCCTGCGGCGTCGTTTAACCTGATTCAGCAGGTCGGGCGCTTGATTCGTAGCCACGGCTGCTGGGGCGAGGTGGTGATTTATGACAAACGTCTGCTCACCAAAAATTACGGCCAACGGCTCCTGAACGCGCTGCCGATCTTCCCGATTGAACGGCCAGAGGTGCCTGAGGTAAAAAAACGCCCGGCAACACTGACTTCCGGGCGTAAGAAAAGCCTCCGTGCTAAGGGGCGCGGTCCTACTGGTAAATGAAGGTCACCTGCACCACGCTGCTGAACGTTCCTGCCGTGACCGGCAATGAGGTGGCGTAATAGCGGGCGGCCAGCGGGAAATCCGCCGTGTGATTGTCCTGGTTGATCAACACGCTGAAGCTGGCGTCCGGGGCAAGCGAGATCTGATCCTGCGGGTCGGCAAGCTCCAGCGCCAGTCCTTTCGCGGTTCCGGTGCTGGCGAATTTAGTCGGATGAATGCTGTCTGGCTGACCGTGAAAGGTGGCCGTGGCCAGCACGGAAGTGGTTGGGCATTTCGACAGGGTTAAGTCGAATGAATGCCATTGTCCGGTATCGCCCACATCCTTAAAATCGCCGGTATTCGCTTTGCCCAGATTGACCGTCAGGTTCTGGCTGGCGCTGTCTACCTGGCAGGCGTTGGCGTAAATGTTTCCGCGAATATCGAGCTGAATCTCTTCCGCCAGGCTCTGGCTGGCGACTCCAAGGAGTAAAAGGGCTAATAAGGTTTTCATTTGTAGGCCACCGTAATGGTTGCGACGGCATTCGCCGTTCCGGGCGTCACCTCCGAACTGGTTTGTTCGTAAGAGACGCTGAAGGGATATTGCGAGCGGATATTGGCATAGGCGGTAAAGGTATCCATATATTGCCCGAAAACAGGTATCTGACCGTTAAAGAGCATTCTCACCCCCACGCCGGTCGCCACGCCGTTTTCCGGCGTTAATTTGATCACGCCAGGAAAATTCGTTTCATAGCCATTGGCGCTGGTGATCATCATTTCCGGCTGTACATCCTGATCGCAGAGCATGTCGATATTGAATACCGACTGGGAGACCAGGGTTCCCGGACCGGTAAAACGGCTCACCGGAAAATCCCCCAGCGTGACGGTCAGAGATTTGGGTGATACGGTGCAGGTGACTGCTTTAACCACCACGTTACCTGAGTAGGAGAGGGTGTTTGGATAACTCAAGCTTTCTACTTGCTCAACACCAAAGCCAAATTGTGTATTACTGGATGTGAGTGTACCGGCGGTTACCACCTCGCTGGTTTTCACCAGTTCCAGAGAGACGTCGAAGCTAAACGCAAATGAACCATCGCTACCGCTCGAATCAGACACCTGACCCACGGAAGACTTAGTTGTGCAGATTTGGTCTGCTGCTCCCATCACACGCTCCCCTTTACTGTTTCGGAGCGACACGCCGATCCCGGCAACACCCGACTCATAAACACCAGGGATATTGGGAGTCTCTCTACCCAGGCCGTGGTAACAGGCAATGATCTGACGGCCTGCGTCTTCGGCTGTATAGCAGCCCCCCGCAATGTGAGCCGAACGTTCCGTTCCCGGGATGGTCTCTCCCACGGGAAGGCTGGTAGGTACTGAAATAGACGCTAACGACAGCAGCGCTGGTAAATTTGGTGAGACACAGTTGGCCTTTGCGTGCGGCATGAAGAGTGCTGCCGTCGCCAGAACTAAAAGTAAGAAAAACGATTTTGCTATCTGCATTATGATCGGTCCGGTGTTAATCAGTGACACTGCGCGGCAGCGTTAATAATGTTGGTGTCATCCTTCTCTTGCGTCAGGGCGTAATCGGCGACGCAATGCTCGCTCGCCTCCTTGCCCCACGAAACGAAAAGGCGTCCTTGCTGCGGCAGTCCGGTGAGATACACCAGGCCGTCGTTACCGACGATAAATTCGCTGCTCTTGTCTTCCGTGGTGACCGTTGCGCCAAAGGGCAGCGGTTTGTCTTTCCAGGCCAGCGTCATTAAGACGCGGTTGCCCACGCGAGTATCGAAGCTGGCGCGAACTATCGCGCCGCGCGTTGGTGTTACCGTCTGCGAGGCGTGTGTCACGTCGGCATCGTCTGGCAGCGTCTCGGTATCCAGCGAAATTGGGTTGTGACGCCACGGAGTGACAAAGGGCACCAGCGTATAGCCGCGATAGTCCGTTTCCACGCCCGTCTGGTTGGCAACGTGCGTGCCGTGCGTTCCCGGCGCTTTAATCAGCACCACGGTTTCTCCCAGGGTCTGACCGAAGGTGACGCCGTCAGAGTGGGCGACGATGCCGCCCTGGATCCCGGCGTTCACGGTGTACTGATGGCTGTCCTGGCTTACGCCGCCGCGCACTTCACCGTAGGTGCCTTTGTAATCCGCATTCATACTGGTGGAGGTGTTGTTATTAGCGCTGTCCAGTCCCTGCTGAACGTTCCAGCTCAGCTTGTCTCCCTCCAGCGCGGTACCATTCAGGCCCAGGTTGTGGGTGGTGCCGTCTTTACCGTTGTTCAGGCTGTAGTTTGCCCAGGTGTTAGGCAGCCAGCGGTCGAGCGGAACCGACACGTTAAGGCCGATTTGTCGGTCATAGCTGATGGATTTACCGTCCTCGTCCGTGTCGTCGCTGTTTTTATTGATGCTGTAGCTCAGGCTATAGCTCACGCCGTGCCAGCTATTGTTGTAGTTAACGCTCAGGGAGGTCATATCCTGACGCTGGCTCCAGTAACTCTCTTTCACCAGGCTTAGCGTCACCGAACCCCACTTTTCGCCCAGCGTCTGGTCGACGGTGGCCTCCGCCCGTGCGCGGCGCTGCTGTGGAGCGGACCAGTCGTTTGCACTGGTCCAGGACTCCATGGTGTCCTGCAGGGTGTAAAAGCCTTTGCTGTTGTAGCGATAACCCGCCAGCGAAAAGTGAGTGCCGGTCGCGATAAAATTTTTGCTGTAGCGCAGACGAAGGGATTGCCCTTTGCTGGTTTTGCGCTTTTTCAGTAACGCTTTGGCGCGGGTAACGTCTACGGAGAACGCGCCGAGGTCACCAACGTTTTTCCCTGCGCCGAGCGCGGTGGAGTGGTAATGCGAACTCTGCTGCGTACCGCCGTAAACGGTGACGCCGTGTGGCAGGCCATAGATGGCGCTGCCCTGGGCGAAAGGGGTCTTCTCAACCTCTTTATCATATGAACGGTAGCGCCCTGCAGCGATGCTGTACTTGAGGTGTTTTTCCCGCTGCAGCACCGGCACGGAGGCAAACGGCACCACGAAGTGACTCTCGCTGCCGTCGGTCTCTTTTACCGTGACGTTCAGATCGCCGCTGCTGCCGGTGGGGTAGAGATCGTTAATCTCAAACGCGCCGGGGGCAACGGTGTTTTGGTAGATAACGTAGCCATTCTGGCGAACCACCACCTGGGCGTTACTGTGCGCCGTACCGCGTACCACCGGGGCATACCCGCGCTCGCTGTCGGGCAGCATGTCGCTTTCGGTAGCCAGCTGTGCGCCAGTGTAAGAGACACTGTCGAAAACGTCGGCCTGGGTGCTGCTCTGTCCCACGGTCAGCTCGCTCTTCAGCCCCACGATATCGCGCTGGGCATAGGTATAGACCGGGGTCAGCTTGCCGTCGCCCTGACCGCCATCCGAATTGTGGTTCCAGGTGCTGTAATTTCGCACGCGCCAGGCACCGGTGTTAAAACCGGGGCGCAGGTTAATAAACTGGCTGCTGTTGTCCGCTTTCCCATGCTGGCGGGCGTGGCTTTGGCTGGCGTTAACGCTATAGTTCAGGATGCCCGCGGTGATCCCTTCGTCATACTCTTTCGGATCGATGTAGCCGCGAGGCACCTGGCCCAGCGCCGACTGGGGAATACTCAGCAGTAGTTGCTGGTTTTTGATACGGAAAGTCGCCGAGGCCGAAGGGATGGCGCTGAGATCCGCGCATTCCCCTTTTGCCGCCAGCTTTGGATAATCTTTGGTTTTGATGCCCAGATGCGTTAATTCATCCAGACTCAGGCATGGCTGCAGGGAATCATCTCCCTGCGCATCTTTTTGTAATATAAAAAGGACGTCACGAGTGTCGATTTTATTATTATTGACGAACATCGTGACCTGATATTTACCTGGCGCCTGACCGGGACCGTTTTCATAAACAGAGAGATCGGTCTTTGCCTGCTCTGGATTATCAATATCCAGCAGGGCAGGGTTAAAATAATCATCAGCGTGGGCCTGCAGCGCGCAGCATGTCACCGCTATCCCACAAAAAGTGGGCAGCATTTCACGCAGTCGACGTAATAGCGGCTTAGTTGTGCTGTACATGATTATCCAGGCGTTGAATAGAGTATTAACGAACGGATGCAGACCAGGTTTTACTGATGCTTCCGTAATCGTTAATGACCGACCAGCTTACGGTGTTACCGTTCATATTTGCCGGAAGGGCAAAGCGGGTAGAGGTATCTGGCACAGCCCAGGTAGCTTTTGCCACTTTTTGGCCGTTCAGCGTTACGCTCTGGAAATTCATATAGAAAGGCGTGGGGTTGTTTACCACCAGATCATTACCTTCGCGGTGCCATTCCAGTTTATCAGCCACTGCTTCAGGTTTGCCTTTAATCGATGCAGGGCGATACAGCAATTTAATACGGGTATTAATGGCTATTTGTAATGTATTAACGCCCTCTTCATGACTTGAAGAAGGAATGGCTTTAATATTTAACCAGTACAACGACTCGCGATCTTCTGGCATATTTCCGCCGGTGCGCACCACGCGCAGCACGTTATCTTCTTTAGCGTTCAGACGGAACAGCGGCGGGGTAATCAGAAATGGCGCTTTACCGCCTTTTTTCAAACCGGTATCCACCCAGGACTGTACCAGATAGTTAATATCATCCGGATTGGAAATCCCAATCGAAGACTCTTTTTTCTCTCCCTGATAAACCAGTCGGGTGCCATTAATAATCACACCTGCATGGGCTGTTACTGCGGTCAGTAAAAGTGCGCTTAATAAATAACTGTGTCGCATAAATCTGTCTCAAAGAAAGAGGAGATATTAACCTTCGCGTGAAGGCGAATATCTCCTTATTGATCGTATCAGTTATAAATAACTGTAAAAGTAGACGCTGAGTTAGCCTGGCCGGCAGTGATCGATGCCTGAGTCTGTATATAACGTGCGCCAAACTCCAGATTATTTACCGTCGTGCCAGCAGCTAAAGGATACTGCTTCGAAGGCGTATATAAACTGACGGGCTGTTCGGAAGAATCCACCAGCTGAATCGCCACGCCAGTTGCCGTCGTCGCACCCGGGGTCAAGGCCAGCGTGGTGTTATTATCCGCATCTGGCGTACCGCCGAAGTTGATGGCTGCTGATGTGACCGTTTCCGGGCAGTTTTTTAACTGAATATCAAATTTCGTTAAGGTGCTGGTAGAGCCTGCGCCGGTAAACGCTGTTTTGGAGACTTTGCCCAGCGCAACATTTAGCGGACTGCTTAAGCCGTTAACCACCTGACAGGCGGAATCGATAATTTCACCTGTGAAGTTAATTTGCCCTTCACCGGTGGATGCTGCGAAAGAAGATGCAGAGCATCCCAAAGCGGCAGCAATGAATATACCTAAAGTGACTTTTTTCATATTTAAACCTGTATGTTTCTCCTTTCGACATCTGCATCCCGCATTATTCGAAGTTATGTCTCAACTACTCACCGCTGGCTATTTAATCAGAAAATTCAGGCCGGGAAAGGTCCCGCGCGGCTTCCAAATAATTCAATTAATTCTTGAAAAATAATTTTTCTTACTAAAACAACTGATTATAAAAAAACGCAGGGTGGGCAAAAAAACTAACAGCGGAGTCATCATCAGGGCTATATTGTTGATAACCTGCTGTAAGGAGAAATGTCGTGGATTATCGTAAAATTATCAAAGAGGTAGGCAGAGGTAAAAACCACGCCCGCGATCTGGACCATGAAACCGCGCGTGCGCTTTATACCCGCATGCTTAACGGCGAGGTACCGGAGCTGGAGCTGGGCGGTATCCTGATTGCGCTGCGTATTAAAGGCGAAGGTGAAGCGGAGATGCGCGGCTTCTATGATGCCATGCAGGCGCAAACGCTGCGCTTAACGCCGCCGGTGGCGAAACCGATGCCGATTGTGATCCCGAGCTATAACGGCGCGCGCAAGCAGGCAAACTTAACCCCGCTGCTCGCTATCCTGTTACACAAGCTGGGGTTCCCGGTGGTGGTGCATGGCGTTAGCGAAGATCCCACTCGCGTGCTGACGGAGACCATTTTCGGGATGCTGGGCATCGAGCCAACGCGTCATGCCGGCCAGGCGCAGGCGAAGCTGGATGGTCATCAGCCTGTTTATATCCCGGTCGGCACGCTTTGCCCGCCGCTGGAAAAGCAGCTCGATATGCGCTGGCGCATGGGCGTGCGCAACAGCGCGCACACGCTGGCGAAACTGGCCACGCCGTTTGGCGAAGATGCCGCCCTGCGTCTCTCCAGCGTTTCGCACCCGGAATACGTGGCGCGCGTGGGGCAGTTCTTTGAGGCAATTGGCGCAAGGGCATTGCTGATGCACGGCACGGAGGGCGAGGTTTATGCGAACCCGCAGCGCTGCCCGCAGGTGATGCTGATTGATTCTGCAGGCACGCGCGCCATTCTTGAGCGCGGGGAAGAGAATACCGGTGTGATACTGCCTGAGGCAAAAGATCCGCATACTACAGCCCACTGGATTGAGCAGTGCCTTGCCGGAAATGTTCCTGTTCCGCATTCGATCAAGCTGCAGATGGCCTGCTGTTTGCTGGCTACCGGAGAAGTGGAATCCGTTCAGGCCGGGCTTGAACGCGTGGCGCAGGCGTTTTAGACAAAAAAAAGCCCGTCCAGTGGCGGACGGGCAAGCAAGGGTAACAACAACAGGGTCAATGAGGGTGGAGCAGCTCACCAGAGGGTATGGCGAGGGTACAGCATTCATTCAGTCGATTATTTGTAGATAACCGCGGTACCGCTCAGCTTGTTATTGCCGTTAGCGGAGGTAATGGTGTATCCGCTTGCACCGGCAGCAGCGGCTTTCTCAGCCAGTTTGGCTTCCAGGCCGTCCAGCGTGGTGGCGCCATCAGCACTGACCACACCAACTTTGTTCATGTTCTGTGCCTGAGTAGAAGAGACAGGCTCTACGGCGAAAGCGCCGAAAGACAGAGCGGACAGGGCAACAGCAGCTACAGCATATTTGATGGTTTTCATAATTAATCTCTCGCAGGTGTTTCTGTTAAGGGGACGATGTTCCGTCGATGTGATGAGTATCACGGTTTTTTACGAGAGATAAAATCGAAGAGAATTGACTTGGTTGCTCAAAAAAATTGAATGACAAATAACTTATTGAATATTAATAAATTCAAAGTGCCGCTTTACACTTCTTGTGGATGCGCTTTACAGAAGCAATACGAAGGGCACGTTTTGCTACGCGTCTGGCTAAAAACCGTGAGCGTAAAGGAACGTGCGGGCTCGGTTAGCCTGGGTAAAGTAAAGTCAACGCAACTGGCTGTCTTTCGAACCTCTGCGATTATATCCTGAGTGAGATGAGTTTTTCGAATCTTTATGCTGCTGGCACGTAATGCAAAGCCGCGCGCCGGGGATGGCTTTTCGACGCGCCTCCGGAATGGGTTCTCCGCATTCTTCGCATTCCGTTAAGCTTTCGCCGCGCGGAATTTCACCGCGGGCACGCGCAACCGCATCTTCAATGGTACTGTTGATCTGTTCGTTAACAGCGTCGTCATTTGCCCAGCCGGAAGCCATAGCGTCCTCCTGAAATCGGTTTAGGCCATATGGTTACTATGGGGTTAAAAAATGAACAATCAAGGCGAAGGGAGAAGAGAACTGCACCCGTTGGACAGATGCAGTCTTGCGGAAGAGACAGGTTATTTATAGATGGTCGCAGTGCCGTACATATGGTTATCTCCGCCAGCGGAGTTCACTACGAATCCTTTTGCACCTTCCTGACGGGCTTTTTCGGCGAGCTTAGCCTGCAGATCGTCAAGGTTACTGGCACGGCTTACCGAAACGGTGCCCGCAGGGCGTAGCTGGCTGGTGTCAGTACTCTGGGTCAGCGACTGGACGGCCATGGCAGAGAAGGACGCGGTCGCGAGGGCGGCTGCGATAACAGCAAGGGTCAGGTACTTTTTCATAATCACATCCTCATGAGGAAACAACAGGTGATTCCCTTTAAGTTTAGAAGCCTGACGAGTGTGACTTAGCGCAAATATTTGATGATGATCTGCTTATTTTTTGAACGATATAAATTGACAATTCGCTGACGGATCATAGACATAAAGGTGTTTGATTTATGGCTATTTTTTGAACGCCGCAGAGAAAGATTTACCGTTGGGCCAGCAAAGGGTATCTTACGCCGCTGTTTAAAGGAGAATGCCATGACTGCCCAAAAGCCGGGATTGCACCCGCGAAATCGCCACCGCAGCCGCTACGACATGAACGCGTTATGCCTGAGCTGCCCGCCGCTGCAGGACTATCTTGTTCAGACCCCAGCGGGTGAGCCCTCGGTTAACTTTGCCGACCCGCAGGCGGTTAAAATGCTGAACAAAGCCCTGCTGGCGCATTTTTACGGTGTGGCTCACTGGGATATTCCGGAAGGCTTTCTCTGTCCACCCGTGCCGGGCCGCGCGGATTACGTTCATCACCTTGCCGACCTTCTTGCCGAAGGCAATGAGGGTGTCGTGCCACAGCAGGCTACCATTCTGGATATTGGCACCGGGGCGAACCTGATTTACCCGCTGATCGGGGCGCATGAATATCAGTGGCGCTTTACCGGAAGCGAAATCGGTGACGAGGCCTTTGCCAGCGCCCAGGCGATTATCAGCGCTAACCCGGGATTAAGCCGCGCCATTCGCCTGCGTCGTCAGAAAGACGCGGCGTCGATCTTCAACGGCATTATTCACAAAAACGAAAGCTATGACGCCACGATGTGCAACCCGCCGTTCCATGATTCGGCGGCATCGGCCCGTGCGGGCAGCGAGCGCAAGCGCCGTAACCTGGGTCAGGCTGAAGACGCCGCGCTGAACTTCGGCGGACAGCAGCAGGAGCTTTGGTGTGACGGGGGCGAAGTGGCGTTTATCCTGCGCATGATTGCGGAAAGCAAACAGTTTGGCCGCCAGGTGAAATGGTTCACTACGCTGGTTTCCCGCGGGGATAACCTGCCGCCGCTCTACCGCGCGCTGACCGAAGCGGGCGCCGTAAAAGTGGTGAAAAAAGAGATGGCGCAGGGCCAGAAACAGAGCCGGTTTATCGCCTGGACGTTTATGGACAATAACAAACGTCGCAAATAGCACCCTGTCATAGGCCGGGTAAGGTGAAAGCCGCCACCCGGCTCGGTTACAGCGTCGGCTCCTGCGGCGGGAGCGGCGATGCGGGCGGCGGCAATACCTGATACGTCTGCACGGGCATCCGCACGTTCGCCAGATCGAAGTGTTTTTTCACCATGCTGTCGAGGGCAAAGCGCACCGTCCACTGCTTCAGCGGCTGGGTGGTGAACGACACGCGCAGGGTAAACGCCGTGTTCGTCAGCCCGACGATGCCGGCAAATGACGGCTCTCCGATCACCAGCCCGCGGATATCCTCCATCTCCATCAGTTCTTCTACCGCATCGCGCAGCGCCTGCTTCGCTTTGTCCGCATCCTCGTGGCGATCCACATCATAGTTCGCCACAACGGAACCAATCCCGCGCACAAAGTTGGCGAAGGTGGTGATCGAAGACCAGGGGATGATGTGGTAGGCCCCGGTGTCCTGACGCACGCCAACCGAACGGATGGACATCCTCTCCACGGTGCCGGTTAACGGCCCGATGGTCACCAGGTCGCCCGTGTTCATCCCGTTCTCAAACTGGATAAAGATGCCGGTAATAATATCCTTCACCAGCGTTTGTGAGCCGAAGGAGATGGCCAGCCCCAGGGCACCGGCACCCGCCAGCAGCGGGGCGATATTCACGCCGATTTCCGACAGCACGATCATGATGGTGATGGTGCTGATAATCACCGCCAGCGCGTTGCGGAACAGGGTTAACAACGTTCTTGCCCGCGCGCTGGGCAGGGGCCTGCCGTGAATATCCGATACCAGGCGGTTCTCAATAAGGCTCGCCAGCAGCGTCCAGCCGACGGCGGAGAAGAACAGGATCAGCGCGATGCGAATCAGGATGTCGACCGTTTTTTCACCCGCACCGTTGTGCAGCCAGTTCCAGAAATCAAACAGGCTCCACGCATTCAGAAGCAGCATAATCGCCACGCAGACGGTGAGAATGCGCGCCACTTTGAGCGATACCGACATCCAGCCGTTTACCCGTTTTTGCAGTTCCGGGTAATTACGCTGCACCTGCGGCGACAGGGTGATGGTTTTCGAGATCCATCGCGACAGCAGCCCCGACACAAACGCCGCGATGCCGATAATGGCCAGGCTTTTGAACGTCGCCCCCATCATAAATTTCAGGCTATTGCCCGGGTCAAACAGCGAGAAGAAGCACAGCACGATGAAGTAAGCGCTTGCCAGCCAGTGCCACACCAGGGCGAACGCGCGAATAAAGAGGCTAAAGAACGAGAGGGAGCGATCGGCCAGATTCAGCAGGCTTTGGGTAATGGTTTTTTTATTGTGGAAGATCAGATACAGCGACCAGACGGTAATGCAGATCATGATTAGGACGTTTGCCAGCGCGCCAAACTGGACGTTCACCTGGTTGGAGATGATCGGCACGGCAACCAGCAGGCCGTAGCCAATCAGCCCGCTGAGCACGCTCAGACGCAGCGCCCAGTACTTCGCGCTCGCATCCCGAATGGAGAAAGGCCGCAGCTCCGGCACGTGCGGACAAAAGAGTAACCGCAGCAGCGCCTTGAAGAACTCAATCAGGGCAAAGGCATTCAGGAAAAGCGACTGCTGGAAGGCGATGGTTTTGTTGCCTGCATTCAGCCTGTCGGCCAGCATCTGGCCTAAAAACAGCGTCAACGCCAGCAGCAGTAAATCGATGATAAACGCTGAGGCTATCATCAACGGCAGGTGCAGCCAGCTGCTTTTATGCTGATTCTTCCTGCGTCCCCATTGCCCCATTTTGCGGTAAAGCGGCCACGCGCACAGGCGCACCAGCCAGTAAAAAAGAAATACCGCACCCGCCAGCATCAGGAACTGCGTGGCGGCGGCGGTAAACGTTTGCGGGTTAAACGGCTTGTGCGGTGAGCCAATCAGGTTGCGGTACAGCTGAGCGAAGCGTGAGGAGAGCGCTTCCCCATAGTGGCGGCTCACGTCGGTGACGTTTTCCAGCACCGTTTTTTGCTCCTCAACCTGCGGCGGGGTGAGGGTTGGCACCGACTCCTGCGGCGGCGTGGCGGCGGCTTTGCGCAGCTGGCCAATGAGCTCCTGCCGGGAGGTGTCGTTTTCAAGGACGTCGGCAAGCGCACCGTAGGCGGCTTTTTTCTGTTCAACATCGGGTTCCGGAGGCGGCGTATTTTGCCGGGTCGCAGGGGTTCCGGTGGTGACGCCGGGGATCGCGACGGCGAACGAAGGCGCACTAAACAGGCTAATCAACAGCAGCAGGATCCACGGCACGGCGTCCTCCGGTGAAAATGTCGAACAAAATGATAAGTATAGAAGTCGAGACGAGGAGGGGGATTTTTGGGAACAATCTGGCGTAAAAAAGCCGGGCAAGCCCGGCTTAGCGTAAAGCGATGGATCAGGAGACGTGCTGCAGGAACTCCTGCAAACGCTGGCTCGGCGGGTTCGCAATCAATTCCTGCGGGTTACCGTCTTCCGCGATACGGCCTTTATCAATAAAGATCAGGCGGGACGCCACTTTCTCGGCAAAGCCGATTTCGTGGGTTACGATAACCATCGTCATCCCTTCTTCCGCCAGATCCTGCATGACTTTCAGCACCTCGTGGCGCAGCTCCGGGTCGAGTGCGGACGTAGGCTCATCAAACAGCATCATTTTCGGTTTGACCGCCAGGGCGCGGGCAATCGCCACACGCTGCTGTTGACCGCCGGACAGCTCGGAAGGGAAGTGGTGCGCACGTTCTGCCAGGCCGACTTTCGCCAGCAGATCTTTTGCCAGCGCTTCCGCCGCCGCTTTGCTGGCACCGCGCACGCGCAGTGGGCCAAACATCACGTTTTCCAGCGCCGTCAGGTGCGGGAACAGGTAGAACTGCTGGAACACCATGCCCGCTTCCTGACGAATCAGACGGTCGTCCACTTTTGGGTCGTTTACCTTCAGGCCGTCGACGATCAGATCGCCGCTGGTGATCTCTTCCAGCTTGTTGATGCAGCGAAGCAGGGTGGATTTACCGGAGCCGGATGGCCCAATAATCACCACCACTTCACCCTGTTTGATGTTCAGATCGATATTGTGCAGCACCTGGGTTGGGCCAAAGTGCTTGGAAACGTTTTTAAATTCAATCACAGGATTTTCATCCTTCTTTCAAGACGACGCAGAACGAAGCTCAGAACCAGAGTAATGATCAGGTAGACAACGGCTACCGCACTCCAGATTTCCAGCGCGCGGAAGTTGCCAGCAATGATCTCCTGCCCCTGACGGGTCAGCTCGGCCACGCCGATAACAATGAACAGCGACGTATCTTTAATGCTGATGATCCACTGGTTACCGAGCGGCGGCAGCATGCGACGCAGCGCCAGCGGCAGAATAACGTGGCGGATCGTTTCGCGACGAGAAAGACCTAGCGCCAGACCGGCTTCACTGAAACCTTTATGAATCGACAGCACCGCACCGCGGGTGATTTCCGCAATGTAGGCGCCTGAGTTGATCATAATGGTGACGACGGCTGCGCTGAACGGGTCGATGCGCAGGTCGGTGAACGCCATTGGCAGGGCGAAGTAGATGAACATGACCTGCACGACAATTGGGGTGCCGCGGATCACTTCGATGAAAACCAGTGCGATGTGGTTTGCGATCCAGCCGCCGTAGGTGCGGGCGAAACCGGCGACAAGACCGATAATCAACCCACCAACCAGACCCAGGACCGAAATCCACAGGGTCATTTTAGCGCCTTCAAGCAAGATAGGAATGGCAGGCCAGATGGCGCTCCAGTCAAACTGCATGATAATTTCCTGTTACTGTTACCGTGTTTCAAAAATAGCAGGGGCGAAAGGTCGCCCCCGAGTGAACGTCATTTTTACGTCTTATTATTTAGGCTCGGTACCGAACCATTTTTTGTAGATTTCGTTATAGGTGCCGTTCTCTTTCAGCGTTTTCAGCGCGCCGTTAACTTTCGTGCGCAGGTCGTCGCTGCCTTTCGGGAAGGCGATACCGTACTGCTGTGCTTCCAGAGACTCGCCAACGGCTTTGAACTTGCCGTTACCGGCTGTCTTGATGAAGTACAGGATGTTAGGCGTGTCGTGCAGAACAGCGTCAGCACGGCTGGTGCCGAGTTCCATGTACGCGTTGTCGATGTTCGGGAACTGACGCAGGTCTTTGGTTTTGATATTTGCTTTCGCGTAATCAACAGAACCGGTGCCGCTCTTCACTGCCACTACTTTGCCGTCGAGATCTTTCACGCTTTTTACGTCGTTATTATCGGCTTTGACCATGACCAGCAGGCCGCTTTTGTAGTAGCCGTCAGAGAAGTCGATCGCTTTTTTACGTTCATCGGTAATGGTGATGCCTGCCAGCGCCAGATCAACGTTTTTGGTTTGCAGTGCCGGGATGATGCCGCTGAAGTCCATAGGCTTCAGGGTGTAATCCAGCTTGAGTTCTTTTGCGACAGCGGCCCACAGATCCACATCAAAACCAACGTATTTATCACCCTGTTTGAATTCAAACGGAACGAACGCCGTGTCGGTCGCCACAACCAGTTTGTCGGCAGCCTGAGAGGACACTGCAAAAGCCAGGGTAAGTGCAGCCAGTGAAACTTTTAATACAGACTTCATAGCATTTCCTTTTATATCCACGGGGCGATCCCCTGCGAGAACAGGTGGCACAATGAAAAAATCGTGCCAACTTTACAAGCTATTGTTTTGCAAAGGGGATGATGTCATGCATTGCACAATAAATGGGGCAATGAGGCTTTATTGCACCAAAGTGGAGCACCGTTTTGGTGCGCTTCGTTTGGCTCAACTGACGGGGAGATATTTAGCGTAAATTCTGACGAAAAAACAATCTTCCGTTAACGGTTGTGTGAGGTGATTATTACATTTCGTTCACTTTTGCAGGTGTGCAGACAAAAACTGTGCACCATAGATGTGCAAAACCCTCACCGGAGGGCGAGGGTTTGATAGAAAATTCGTATGAATTATTCGATGTTAGATTCGATAAACCACAGGAACTGGTCCAGGTCGCGGGAGGCGGCGGTGAAAATATCTGCGGTATCTTCGTCTTTGGCTTCGCCGATCGCTTTGCGCACGTCATTGGCCACAATCGCGTAGCGGTCCGCCAGCTCTTTCAGGTGATCCTGAACGGTATGGATATCCAGCGGATAACTCTTCAGTGGCGTTTTGCTGTTGATCACCTGCGTGGTGCCCAGCGCCACGCCGCCCAGCTGAACGGCGCGTTCAGCCATCGTATCGAGGTGGGTCACCAGTGCTGTGCGGAAGCCATCCAGCATTTCATGAACGGCAATAAAGTTTGCACCGCGCATATTCCAGTGGGCCTGTTTGGTGATCAGCGAAAGATCGATGAACTGGATCACCTGGCGATTCAGCAACTCAATGGTCGCCTTTTTGTCGCTATCCGATACATCGTTACGGGTATAAAGCAGATTAGACGCTTTCGTTTTCACCAGTTTAGCGGTACTCATAATCTCATATCCTCTTGATGTTTATGTCCCAGGTAATTACGGAATTAAGTATAGCACCGGATTTTTTCTCTGCGGTTTGGCTGTGCCTATCGGTTTAATAGCGAGAAGTGGCTTGTGAATTTAATTCATTGAAATGAATGGGTAATTTTAAAATTGATACAGATCAATCTTAATTGCTGGATGGGGATGTAAACGCAGAGGGATATTTCGGAAATAGAACAAAGTGTGTAAGAAATTATAACGACTGTCTTTCTGGCCTTTATTCTGCATGGCATGGAAGCCATGCAGAATATATGGCCTTAGCTGATATCCACTTTCTCAACTTTAGGTTCCGGGCGCATGGTGAGCGTCGAGCCCATTGATGCCGCGATAATCGAGCAGAGCGCCAGCGTCTGGGTCAATGTCAGGGTTTCGCCGAGAAACACCATTCCGGAAATGGCGGCTAGCGCAGGCTCCATGCTCATCAGGGTGCCAAATATACGCGTCGGCAGACGCGTAAGGGCAATCATCTCCAGAGAGTAGGGGAGTGCGGTAGAGAGAATCGCGACCGCCAGCCCGATGGGCATGACGGACCATTGCCAGATAGATTCGGTCGCCTGCGCCATGCCGATAGGCACGAAGACGATGGCTGCGATCAGGGAACCTAACGCGACGGTCGCCGGACCGTGCTCTTCTCCTGCACGCTGGCCCGTAAGTATATAGACGGCCCAGCAGGCGCCAGCACCCAGCGCCAGGGCTGCGCCCGTCAGATCGATCTCAGCGACGCTCTGGCCCAGCGGCAGCAGGAACCATAAGCCCAGAACGGCTAACACGACCCAGATAAAATCGACCGGACGTCGCGAGGAGAAAAGCGCCACCGCCAGCGGGCCGGTAAACTCCAGCGCGACGGCGATCCCCAGCGGTATCGTCTGAATAGAGAGGTAGAACAGATAGTTCATTGCCCCGAGGGAAAGTCCATAAAACAGCAGGGGTAAACGCTGCTCCTTTTTGAAGCGCAGACGCCAGGGTTTGAAAATGACCACCAGTATCGCCGTGCCCAGCACGATACGCAGGGCAGTCACGCCTGGCGCACCAACCAGCGGGAAAAGTGATTTTGCCAGCGAAGCACCGCTTTGAATGGACAACATGGCAATGAGTATGACTGCCACCGGCAACCAGACCGACGACGTGCGGGATAACCCAGGCATCCTTTCTCCTGTCAGCTTATGTCAAATGAGGTAAAGGTTGCAGTGTAAAGGAAATAAGCGGCAACGGTTGAGGTGCTGTTGAAAAAAAACCGTGTCAAATCCGTAAAATGGTTAAGCGCTGGTGGATTTATCGCCTGATAGATTAGGAATAATCTGGATGAATGTAACGGCGCGTACGCGCAATATGCGCATTTAGTAGTGAAAATTGCATGTGATTTGAAAGAGATAGCTGATGCTGGAAACGTTCTGTTACAGGAAAGGTTTCATTAGACATCACGAATCACAAAGAGTTTCGCAAATTTTTTTGATATATTTAAAACTTACGGACTTACTTGAAGCACATTTGAGGTGGTTATGAAAAAAATTGCATGTCTTTCAGCACTGGCCGCTGTACTGGCTGTTTCCGCAGGTACCGCTGTAGCTGCTACTTCTACTGTTACTGGTGGTTACGCTCAGAGCGACTATCAGGGCGTGATGAACAAAGCTAACGGTTTCAACCTGAAGTATCGCTACGAGCAGGATAACAACCCACTGGGCGTGATCGGTTCTTTCACCTACACCGAGAAAGATCGTTCTGAAAACGGCGCATACAACAAAGGCCAGTACTACGGTATCACCGCTGGTCCAGCTTACCGTCTGAATGACTGGGCGAGCATCTACGGTGTTGTAGGTGTTGGCTACGGTAAATTCCAGCAGACTGAAAACCAGAGCGAAAGCCGCACTGCAAGCAACAGCGACTATGGCTTCTCCTATGGCGCAGGCCTGCAGTTCAACCCAATCCAGGACGTTGCTCTGGACTTCTCCTATGAGCAGAGCCGTATCCGCAACGTTGACGTTGGCACCTGGATCGCGGGCGTAGGTTACCGCTTCTAATCACTTCGGTGATTAAATAAAAAATCCGCCCACTGTGGCGGATTTTTTTTTGAAGGTAAAAGCAAAACGGCAACCCCAGGTTGCCGTTTTTAGTGTTTGTTCCCTCTCCCCGTGGGAGAGGGCCAGGGTGAGGGCATCAGTCCGCACGAGACGGCAATTACTTACTCTTAATATCAAAAATATCCGTACCCAGATGGTTGTAGTCAACTTTCTGTAACTTGAAGTTGGTAACGTACACTGGGGGAGCTTTCTTGTTAGAGACAAACGGGTAAGCCGTTTTTATCTGCTCGGCTGTAATCCCCGTCCACTGCGAGAAGAACTGCAGGAAATCATTAGCCGAACGGCGCGCTTTAATCACGCGATGCGTTTTATCATCACTCGACAGCACCATAAACGGCACCTGGAAGTTCTGCTGGAACTTGTCATCGTGCGCCAGGTACTGCACCTCTTTACCACGCTCTTTAAACGCCAGCCCGTGATCCGAGAAATAGACCATGGAGAAGCTGTCGCCCGTATTGCGCAGCTGATCGTACAGCTTGCTCAGCAGCTCATCGGTTTGCGTCATGGTGGAGAGATAGCAAGAGGTCTCTTTGGACTGCACGAACTCCGCGTACTTCCCGCCGGTCCGATCGCAGGCCTGCGGGTGCGACCCCATCAGGTGCAGGACGATCAGCTGAGGCTGGGTGCGCGGAGTGGCGAAGACCTGTGCCGTCATTTTCAACAGCGCTTCGTCTTTGGTGTTTTTGTCGGCTTCAAAGTCGCCGTTCTTCAGGAACTGCACTTCGTCGGCACGTTTGGCGATACTGGCGATGGCCGTATCGTATTCGCCAATTTGCCCCTGATTGGAGAACCACCAGGTCTGATAACCCGCGCGGTTTGCCAGGGTGACAAAATTATCCTGATACTGGGGTTTGCCGTCGACGACACGGTTTAGGGTCAGGCCGAGCGATTTCTGCGTCGAGCCGCTGGCCGCGACATAATCGGTAAACAGCGTGCCTTTAACCGAACTGGCAAACGGTGTGTTATCCCAGTGTCCGCCGAAGGCTCCCATTGCATCGCGACGGGCACTTTCGCCAATCACCACCACATAGGTGTGATATTTCGGCTTAACGGCCAGCACGTTCCAGGTGTCTTTCATATTGGAAAGCTCAGCCATGCGCGCCTGCTCGTCGAGAACCTCTTTATTATTGACAACGACGTCCTTCACGAAGCGGAAAACCGGATAGCCGATATTGGTGAGCCTTAGCTTACCGTCCCAGGGAATATTCTGGATGGGAGCGACAAACGCCACGGCAACGCTGAACACCAGACAGAGTATTTCGATCTTACCCCAGGGTTTTTTCTCGCCCGGCTGACGGCGGATGGCGATGACGCCCAGCGCGAAGATAAAGAGCCCGACCACGTAGCTGTACCACGGGAAGATCGTCAGGATCTCCGTTGACTCTTCCATATTGGTCGAGTGCAGCGCCAGCAGGGTATTAAAGTTTGGCGAGCCGTAAGCCTGACCAAACGGGAAATAGAGTGCAGCGACCAGCGAGCAGATCCCGATTAACGCTTTTTGCACGCGCGGTGCGGTTCGCCACAGCACATGCAGAACGCAGGTGAAAGCCACCGCGTAGAGCAGACTAAAGGGATAACCCAGCGCAAAGTTAATCAGTAATGACTGCAAAAAGTAAAAACCCGTCCACGGGCTTAAGGCCCGGCTGCGGGTCACAACGGTATCTATCAGGGTTACATTCATAGGTCACTATCATGGATGAAAACGCCATGTGCTCACCCTGGCGTCAAGGGTCATAACCTGCCTGACAGTGCGTGGAGAGGGAATGAGGGTCCGCTTCAGCGAGCCGCAAATTGTGCAGGGCTGCAAGAAGATAGTGCGAGCGCTGAATAATATCAACAGTTGCTAAGCAGATGTTTTGAGAAGGGGACTGCAAATCCGTAAAAAAGATCGGGAATAAGGCGGCTGGAAGCCAGTTTACAGCGAGATTGTGACGGGAAAATGAAGCGGCGTACCGCAACGCCGCTTAGTGGGTAGGTTTGTCGTCCTGATGCGGTTTGGTGTTAAACATATCGCACAGCATGTTCAACAGCATTAAGCGCACTTTAAAGGGAGAGTGGGTAAACACGGTCATGCACCTCTTGAATTCGTTCATAAGACCTCCTGAGTTTTGATCCCTTCGATCCGTGAAGGGTGACTGCATTACATACAGATATAGCACAGGCTATATTGTATAGCTATGGCTATTTCGTTAATTTTTTGTGCTTGCGGAGCTATGGTTTACAATGTGCGCTCTCGAATCCGGGCGCTGGAAGCGTCACCCCACTGAGGAAGTACAATGAACCGTCGCGCAGGTCATCCGACAATGAGGAAAACGACGCAACTGGTGAATGTTGAAGAACATGTCGAAGGTTTTCGCCAGGTCCGTGAAGCGCACCGGCGTGAACTGATTGATGATTATGTTGAACTCATTTCCGATCTGATTCGTGAGGTCGGTGAAGCGCGCCAGGTCGATATGGCCGCCAGGCTGGGGGTTTCACAGCCAACTGTCGCTAAAATGTTAAAACGCCTGGCTTCCGTGGGCTTAATTGAAATGATCCCCTGGCGCGGTGTTTTTCTGACGCCGGAAGGGGAGAAACTCGCGCAGGAGAGCCGCGAGCGCCATCAGCTTGTCGAGAATTTTTTACTGGTGCTGGGCGTCAGCCCGGAGATCGCCCGCCGGGATGCGGAAGGTATGGAACACCACGTCAGCGAAGAGACGCTGGTGAAGTTTCGCGAATTTACCCTTAAATATGGTCCCTCCGCTGAATGAAAATCCCCGGACTGCAGGCCCTGGCACGCGATCGTTTCTTCCATCTCTTATTAATCATTGGCGCAGCGTTAAGCCTCTTTGTGCCGTTTGCGCCACACGCCTGGCCCGCTGCAATTGACTGGCGCACCATCATTACCCTGAGCGGTTTAATGATGCTCACCAAAGGGGTCGAGCTGAGCGGCTACTTTGACGTTCTGGGCCGTAAGATGGTGCGCCGCTTTGCCACCGAGCGCAGGCTGTCCCTGTTTATGGTGTTCTCCGCCGCGGTGCTGTCGACGTTTCTGACCAACGATGTGGCGCTGTTTATCATCGTGCCCCTGACGCTTACGCTGCGTAAGCTTTGCGAGATCCCCGTCAGCCGGCTGATCATCTTTGAAGCGCTGGCCGTCAATGCTGGCTCGCTTCTGACGCCAATCGGCAACCCGCAAAATATCCTTCTGTGGGGACGGTCCGGGCTGTCGTTCGCCGCCTTTACCTGGCAGATGGCCCCTTTGGCGCTGGTGATGATGCTGTCGCTGCTGGCGGTGTGCTGGTTTGCGTTTCCGGATAAAAAGCTGCAGTACCACAGCGGCACAACGGGCCCGCAGTGGCAGCCGCGCCTGGTGTGGAGCTGTCTCGGGTTATACATCGTCTTTCTGTTCGCGCTGGAGCTGAAGTATGAGCTGGCGGGCGTCCTGCTCGTTGCCGCGGGGTTTGTCGTCCTGGCGCGTCGCGTGCTGGTGAGCGTGGACTGGACGCTGCTGCTGGTCTTTATGGCGATGTTTATTGATGTGCATCTCCTTATCCAGCTTCCGGTACTGCAGAACGTTCTGCACAGCGTCAGCACGCTGTCTCAGCCGGGACTGTGGCTGACGGCGATTGGCCTGTCGCAGTTTATCAGCAACGTACCGTCCACCATTCTGCTGCTCAACTATGTTCCGCCCGATACGCTTCTGGCCTGGGCGGTGAACATCGGCGGGTTTGGGCTGCTGCCCGGCTCGCTGGCAAACCTGATCGCTCTGCGCATGGCCAACGACCGTCGTATCTGGTGGCGTTTCCACGTCTGGTCGATTCCGATGCTGGTTTGGGCCGCGGCGATCGGTTTCGGAATATTCCTTCTCATATAGTGCGCAATTTGTCAGTTTTTCCTGGCAAACGTATAGCAACGTCCTAGCTTTAGTGAACGGCATAGTGTGATGCCGCTCACTGACAGGACCGTTGCTGAACTATGGCTGAAGATCAAAACCCGCCTGCTGACGAGCAGGACAAAAACAATAATGAGCGTAAGCGCCCGGGCAAGAAACCGTTAATTATCCTCGGCATTGTCGTGGTGGTGATGGTCGTCGTGGCGCTGGTCTGGTGGTTTTTAACCCGTAACGAAGAGACGACCGACGACGCCTTTACCGACGGCGACGTGGTGACGATTGCCCCCAAAACGGCGGGCTACGTTACCGAGCTGCGCGTGCGCGATAACCAGCGCGTGAAAAAGGGCGATCTGCTGGTGGTTATCGATCCGCGGGACACCACCGCGCAGCGCGATCAGGCTCAGGCCCAGCTTGGGCTGGCTATCGCGCAACTGCATCAGGCGCAGGCACAGCTGGCGCTCTCGAAGGTGCAATATCCCGCCCAGCGTGACGAAGCCAAAGCGCAGGTGCTGAAAGCGCAGGCCGATCTGGCGAACGCGCAGGCAGAGTACCGTCGTCAGCGCGGCGTCGACCCGCGTGCGACCACTCAGCAAAGTATCGATTCCGCGAACGCACAGCTGCGTAGCGCACAGGCGGGGCTGGCCAGCGCTCAGGCGCAGCTGGAAGTGGCAGAGCAGGTCCAGCTGCAAATCCGCCAGCAGGAAACCAACGTTGAAGCGCGCGAGCGTCAGGTCGATCAGGCTAAAGCGCAGCTGGAAACGGCCAACCTTAATCTCTCCTATACCGAAGTCCGCGCCCCGTTCGACGGCGTCGTCACCAAACGCAACGTACAGCCCGGTACGCTGGTGCAGGCGGGAACGGCGCTGTTCTCGCTGGTTTCCCCGAACGTGTGGGTGGTCGCGAACTTTAAAGAGTCGCAGCTTGAGCGCATGACGCCGGGCGATAAGGTCAACGTGTCCGTCGACGCGTGGCCGGATATGAAGCTTGAAGGGCACGTAGACAGTATCCAGCAGGGCAGCGGCTCGCGCTTCTCCGCCTTCCCGGCAGAAAATGCCACCGGTAACTTTGTCAAAATTGTGCAGCGCGTGCCGGTCAAAATCGTGATTGATAAGGGCCTGGATCCAAACAAACCGCTGCCGCTGGGGCTGTCGGTTGCACCGAAGGTGACGGTGGAATGACGGATCACAGCCACGACAGCTGGAAACCCGCCAGCAATCCGTGGGCGGTGGCGATTGTCGTCACCCTGGCGGTATTCATGGAAATTCTGGACACCACCATCGTCAACGTGGCGCTCCCCCACGTGGCAGGCTCGCTCTCGTCCAGCTATGACGAATCCACCTGGGTGTTAACCAGCTATCTGGTCGCGAACGGCATCGTGCTGCCCATCTCGGCTTTTCTGAGCCGGGTGTTTGGCCGCAAGCAGTTCTTCCTGATTTGCATCGTCATGTTCACCGTCTGCTCGTTCCTGTGCGGGATTGCCACCGAGCTGTGGCAGATCATCCTGTTCCGCGTGATGCAGGGCTTTTTTGGCGGCGGGCTGCAGCCCACGCAGCAGTCGGTGCTGCTCGACTACTTCAAACCCGAAGACAGGGGCAAAGCGTTTGGTCTGTCCTCCATTGCGATTATCGTTGCGCCGGTGCTTGGCCCGACGCTGGGCGGCTGGATCACCGATAACTATTCCTGGCGCTGGGTGTTCTTTATCAACATTCCGGTGGGGATTGTCACGGTGCTGGCGATCTACCAGCTGCTGGAAGATCCGCCGTGGGAGAGCAAATCAAAAGAGAAGCTGACTATCGACTGGACGGGGATCGGCCTGATCGCGCTGGGGCTGGGCTGTCTGCAGGTGATGCTCGACCGGGGAGAAGATGAGGACTGGTTCTACTCGAACTTTATCCGCACCTTCGGCGTGTTGACGCTTGTCGGCATTATCGGCGCCATCTACTGGCTGGTGTATGCCAGAAAGCCGGTGGTGGATCTGCACTGCATGAAGGACCGCAACTTTGCCATCTCCAGCCTGCTGATGGCGGGGATGGCGATGATTTTGTACGGCAGCTCGGTGGTGATCCCGCAGCTGGCGCAGCAGGACCTGGGCTACACCGCTACCTGGTCCGGGCTGGTGCTGTCGCCCGGCGCGGTGCTGATTGTTTTAACCATTCCGCTGGTGCTGAAGCTGATGCCGGTGGTGCAGACGCGCTGGATCATCGCCTTTGGCTTTACCTGTCTGGCGGTGTCGTTCTTCTGGTCGCGAACGCTGACGCCGGATATCGACTTCGAAACCCTGGTGCTGTTCCGCAGCGCCCAGTCGATAGGGCTGGGGTTCCTGTTTGTGCCGCTCACGACGATTGCGTTTATCTCAATACCGAGGCGGCTGAATGCCGATGCGGCGGCGCTGTTTACCATGTTCCGCAACGTCGCGGGCTCGATTGGCATATCCCTTTCGACGGCGGCCATCACCGAACGCGCCCAGGCGCACAGCGCGCATCTTGCGTACCACGCCTCGCCGCTTAACGAGCAGTTCCAGCAGGCGATACGCGAAAGCGCCCAGGCGATCCAGAACTTCACCACCCAGGTGGGCGACCCCACCGGCATCGCCACCGGACGCATGTACCAGACCATGATTGAGCAGTCACGCATCCTGGCCTACATCGACGTCTTTACCATCCTGAGCGCGGTGGCCTTGTTACTGATTCCGTTTTGTTTGTTGCTCTCGCCGGTTAAGAGCGAGGGGAGTGCAGGAGCACATTGATGATACACAGACGTTTACACCCCCTGATGATAATGATGCTGCTGGCGGGCTGCGCCGTCGGGCCTGACTACCAGCAGCCTGCGCCGCCCGCCGTTACGCACTGGAACGATAAGGGCGACAGCGCGGTGAAATCGCAAACTACTTCCGCTGCGACCAATCCGCGCTGGTGGAAGACCTTCGGCTCGCCGCAGCTCGACAGCCTGGTTGAGCGCGCCATTGCCGGAAACCTGACGCTGCAGCAGACGGTGCTGCGCATCGCCGGGGCGCGAGAGCAGATTAACCAGGCGGGCGGGGCGTTTTATCCGTCGGTCAACGGCAATCTGCAGGCGACGCGCCAGCAGCTTGGCCTGGAAGGAGAGCTGAAATCCCACGGCGTGTATGACCAGGTGGATAGTATCGATCCCAACCTGAAGGGCGCGCTAGGGCCGCTGACGCAGCCGATTAACCTCTACCAGGGCAGCTTCGACGCCCAGTGGGAAATCGACCTGTGGGGCAAGGTGCGTCGTCAGGTGGAAGCCGCCGAAGCGCAGCAGAAAGCGGCTATCGAGCAGCGTAACGACGCGCTGGTATCGCTGGAGGCCGAAGTGGCGCGCGCGTGGCTCCAGCTGCGCGGGGCGCAGAGCATTATCGCCACGCTGAACACCCAGATTAAAAGCGCGCAGCAGACGCTGGATCTCACCGAAAGCCGCCAGCGCGGCGGGCTGTCGCCGCAGATGGACGTGGAAAACGCCCGGGCGCAGTTAGGCAATCTTGAGGCCCAGCTTCCGCAATATCAGGCGCAGGAGCGGCAGGCGATGAACGGCCTGGCGATCCTGCTCGGCAAGCCGCCAGGGGCGCTGGATGCGGAATTGCAAAGCGTGCAGCCGATGCCGGCCCTGCCGGATATTGTGCAGACCGGCATTCCGTCCACGCTGGCACGACGCCGTCCGGACGTGCGCGAAGCGGAGGCGAACCTCCACGCCGCCACGGCGCAAATCGGCGTCTCGGTGGCGGAGCTGTTCCCGAGCTTTACGCTCTCCGGGCAGTTTGGCCTGCGCAACAGCGAAACCAACTGGCTGACCGACTGGAGCAGCCACTTCTACAGCTTCGGCCCGCAGGTCTCCATTCCCATCTTCCAGGGCGGTCGACTGGTCTCCAGCGTCAAGGTGGCGCGCGCGCAGCAGGGGGCGGCGGTGCTGGACTATCGCCAGACGGTGCTGACCGCGCTCGGCGATGTCGAAAACGCGCTGGTGAGCTATCGCACCGACCAGCAGCGTGAAGCGGGTCTCGCAAAAACGATCGACGCCCTGCAAAACGCCTTTGATTTAGCGAGCGACAGCTACCGGCAGGGGATCGCCAGCTTTATCGACGTGCTGGACGCCCAGCGTCAGCTGGCGCAGGCCCAGCAGCAGCGCGCACAGGCGCAGGTGCAGAGCGCGCTCGATCTGGTGGCGCTCTACAAGGCCCTCGGCGGCGGCTGGGAGCCGTATCAGCAGGTGCAGTTACCAGACTACAGCGTCTTTGGCGACGCCCCGCGCGGATAAATTCAGAGGATTGGGCAAGAAACGGACAGGAACACCACATTCGCGATGGCTGAGGGGCGGGTATAACTATCGGGTACCCAATCGACATGCGAGGAATAACTTATGCGTTATCAAAAACTGGGCAACACCGGTCTGTTTGTTTCTGAACTGTGCCTCGGCACCATGACCTTTGGCGGTGAGGGCGGCATGTGGGGCAAGATTGGCCAGCTCCAGCAAAGTGAAGCCGAGCAGCTGGTGGGCCGCGCGCTGGATGCCGGGATCAACTTTATCGACACCGCGGACGTTTACTCGGAAGGACGCTCGGAGGAGATCACCGGTCAGGCGCTGAAAAACCTGAAGATCCCTCGCGAGAACGTGGTGGTCGCGACGAAAGTGTTCGGCGAAACGGGAACGGCAGGGGTGAACTCGCGCGGCAGCTCGCGCTATCACATCATCAGCAGCGTGAAGGAGAGCCTGCGCCGCCTGCAGCTCGATCATATCGATCTCTACCAGCTTCACGGCTTCGACCCCGCAACGCCGATTGAAGAGATGCTCTACGCGCTGGATAACCTGGTGCAGCACGGCCACGTGCGCTACATCGGCGTCTCTAACTGGGCGGCGTGGCAGATTGCCAAAGCGCTCGGTATTTCTGAACGTCTTGGGCTGGCGCGTTTCGCGTCGCTGCAGGCGTATTACACCATTGCCGGGCGCGATCTGGAGCGCGAGCTGGTACCGATGATGCAGAGCGAAGGCGTCGGGCTGATGGTCTGGAGCCCGCTGGCAGGCGGTCTGCTGAGCGGAAAATATGGCCGCGACGGGCAGAGTGAAGCTGGCGGTCGTCGTCTGGAGTTTGACTTCCCGCCTGTGAACAAAGAACGCGCCTTCGACTGCGTGGACGTGATGCGCACTCTCGCCGAAAGCAAGGGCGTCTCCGTCGCGCAAATCGCGCTGGCCTGGCTGCTGCATCAGAAAGCGGTGACCAGCGTCATCATTGGCGCGAAACGCGTCGAACAGCTGGACGACAATATCGCCGCGACCGGGATCCGACTGAGCGAAGACGAGCTTAAGCAGCTTGATGCGGTGAGCGCGCTGCCGCGCGAATACCCGGGCTGGATGCTGGAGCGGCAGGGGGAATATCGCCGCAATCAGCTCGCGCAACAATAACCTTCCTTGCCCCGGTAGTGCATCGCTAACCGGGGCTTTTTTTCCCGCATTGCTCACAAAAAACGATCCTCCTCTTTGATCCCCATTTCATCTTCGCCTATATGACTAGTCATGAAATTTTAAATGACTAGTCATATAGGGAGAGAGCATGAACAATTCGCTGCCGGCCAATTTTTTATGGGGCAACTCGGTGTCCAGCATGCAGACGGAAGGGGCATGGAACGAGGGCGGGAAAGGGATGTCGGTGTACGACATTCGCGAAGCCGGGGAGAACGTCTCCGACTGGAAAGTCGCGACCGACTCCTACCACCGCTACCGGGAAGATTTCGACCTGATGCAAGATCTGGGCATGAACTGCTATCGCTTTCAGATCTCATGGAGCCGCGTCTGCCCGCAGGGCGACGGCGCGTTCAACGACGAGGGCATCGCGTTTTACGACCGCTTTATTGACGATCTCATCGCCCGCGGCATCGAGCCGATGGTCTGCCTGTACCACTTCGATATGCCGCTGGCGCTGGCGCAGGAGTACAACGGCTTCAACGACCGCCGCGTGATGGAGGCCTTTATCCGCTACGGCAAAAAGATGATCGACTGCTATGGCGACCGCGTGAAGTACTGGCTGACCTTCAACGAGCAGAACATCTTCCATATGCCTGAAGCGTTCCGCATTTCCGGCTATATGCACGGTGAGAAAACCCTGCGCGAGCTGTACGAGCTGCAGCACCATACGATGGTGGCGCACATGGCGCTGACCGAATATCTGCATCAGACCAGACCGGGCCAGCTGATGGGCGGCATGCTGGCGCACCAGCTGATCTACCCGGCCACCTGCAAACCGCGCGATATCTTCTGCGCCCAGCAGTACGACGAGTTCCTCAACCAGAACCTGCTGCGCGTCTTCGCAGGGCAGGGCTACAGCCCGGCGGTGATGGCGGTGGTGGAGCAGGAGGGCTTTGGCGATATCTACCGCGCCGAGGATTTAGCGCTGCTGGCGCGGACTAAAAACGACTATATGGCCTTCAGCTACTACGCCAGCAAAACGCTGGACAGCGATGCGATCCCGGAAGGCACGCCGGTGAACTATTACCTGCTGCACGGCGAGAAAAACAATCCGTACCTGAAGGCCACCGAGTGGAACTGGCAGATCGATCCGCTGGGCTTTCGCACCATCATCACCCGCTACGCCAACGACTGGCGGATGCCGGTCTTCCCGATCGAAAACGGCATCGGGGTGATTGAGTCCTGGGACGGCGTCAATCCGATCGAGGACACCTACCGCATCGACTACCACCGGGCGCATATCAATGCCATGAAGGAGGCGATGTTCGAGGACGGGGCAGAGGTGATCGGCTACCTCGGCTGGGGGTTAATCGACATTCTCAGCTCCCAGGGCGACATGCGTAAGCGCTACGGCGTGGTCTATGTCAACCGTGAAAACCATGACCTGAAAGACCTGAAGCGCGTGCCGAAGAAGAGCTACGCGTGGTTAAAACAGGTTATCCATACCAACGGACGCGAGATGTAAGCCGTACGCTGCCGGGCCGTTTTTGTGACTGATTGATGGGAACTATCCGCTATGTCTGAAACAAAAATAACACCGCACATGCAGTCTTTTGTCGATAAATTTGTAGAGTTCTCGGCGCGCCTGGCTAATCAGGTGCACCTGCGCTCCCTGCGCGACGCTTTCGCCACGGTGATGCCCATCTTCATCCTCGCCGGTCTGGCGGTGCTGGTGAACAACGTGGTATTTCCGTGGATTTTTCACGGCGACACGCTCGCGCAGTTTAAGGTATGGGGCGAGGCGATTATCAACGGCACGCTGAACATCGCCGCGCTGCTGCTGGCTCCGATGATTGCCTGGTCGCTGGCGCGCAACAAAGATTTCGACAATCCGGTCTCGGCAGTGGTTATCGCCGTCAGCAGCTTCATCATCATGATGCCGATGCGCCTGCAGATTACGCCCGTCGGCAGCGATGCCGCGGTGAACGTCACCCAGGTGCTGACGTTCACCAATATTGGCTCAACCGGGATTTTCGCCGGGGTGCTGATCGGGCTGCTCTCAACGGAACTGTTTATCGCCATTTCGCGCCTGAAGGCGCTGCACATTTCCCTCGGGGAAAACGTGCCTCCGGCGGTGAGCAAATCCTTTACCGCGCTGATCCCGACCATTCTCACGCTCTCCCTGTTCGCGGTGTTGGCGGCGATACTGGCAAACGTGCTGCACACGGACCTGATCCATCTTATTACCACCTTTATCCAGCAGCCGCTGCGGCTGATCAACACCAGCCTGCCGGGGACGATTTTTATCTACAGCTTCGGTAACTTCCTGTTCACGCTCGGTATTCATCAGTCAGTCGTTAACAGCGTGGTGCTGGAGCCGTTCCTGCTGATCAACACCAACGAGAACATGCTGGCCTTCGCCAACGGTCAGCCCATCCCGCATATCATCAACAACATCTTCGTGCCGACGTTTGGCATGGTGGGCGGCACGGGCAGCACGATCTCGCTGCTGATCGCCATCTTTATCTTCTCCCGACAAAAGTCGGCGAAGCAGGTGGCGCGTCTGTCGCTGGCGCCCGGTCTGTTCAACATCAACGAGCCAGTGATTTTCGGCCTGCCGATCGTGTTTAACCTGCCGCTGATGATCCCGTTTGTGCTGCTGCCCGCCATCGGCATTTACTTCGCCTGGCTCTGTACCACGCTGGGGCTAATGTCGCGCTGCGTGGTGATGATCCCGTGGACCACGCCGCCCATTCTCAGCGCCTGGCTGGCCACGGCGGGGGACTGGCGGGCGGTGGTGGTGCAGTTGGCAATCATCGTATTTGGTGTATTCTTCTACCTGCCTTTCCTCAAGATTGCCGAGAGAGTGGCGTTGAAAAACAGCGGGATAGAAAACTAACTGAAAGGAAGAACGATGGCGGCGAAGTACATCACCATAGCGCGGGAAATTAAGAAACGCATTATCAGCCAGCAGTACGCCGCCAATGAACCCCTGCCGGACCAGTTTGCGCTGGCGGCGGAGTTCAACTCCAGCCGGATGACCATTCAGCAGGCGATGCGCCAGCTGATCGTCGAAGGTCTGGTCTATACCCGCCAGGGCCAGGGCACGTTCATCCGCAAAAACTTCCTTCAGCTCTCGCAGTGGGACCTCTCCGGCAGCGACTACTTTGGCGCGACCAAAACCTGGGCGCATCTGGGCACGGTGACCAGCCGGGTAGTGCATTTCGAGCTGCGCTTCCCGAACGAAAAAGAGCAGGCGTCGCTGATGATTAACGCCGATGCGCCGATCTATGACTTCATTCGCCTCCGTTTGCTGAACGGCGAACCGATGTCGCTGGATTCCACGGTGATGCCGATGAATCTGGTGCCGGGCCTGACGAAAAACCATCTTGAAGGTTCAGTGTTCCAGTACGTGCAGGAGACGCTGGGGCTGAAAATTATGGGGTCGTATCGGGTTGTGCGGGCGCTTAAGCCCAACGCGCTGGACAGGGAGCATCTGGTCTGCGAGCAGACCGATCCCGTCCTGGAAGTGGAGCAGGTGATTTATCTGGAGGACGGCACGCCGCTGGAGTATGCCCACTGCCACTATCGGTACGACCACGGCGGGATCGTGATCGTGAATAACGGATAAAAAAAAGCGGGCAACGAGGCCCGCTTTTTTAATGCTTCGCTATCAGTTCAAACGCACCGGCATACCGGAGCGGTTCTGCACGGCCTGGTCAACAATCGCCGTTTCTACGTCTGGCTGAGAAGTCACCGCCTGCACCGCGCTGTTCAGCGTAACAGGGACGATTTCGTTGTTGTTGATCTGGTCTTCGCTGGTGGACAGCGGGTTGTGCACTTCGATGTAACGGCTGCCGTCTGGCTCAGAGGTCGCCTTCACCGGTTCGTTGATGAACTGCACGCGCGTACCGACCGGCACGTTTTCGAACAGGAATTTGATGTCGTCGTTACGCAGGCGCACGCAGCCGTGGCTTACGCGCAGGCCGATACCGAAGTTGGCGTTGGTACCGTGGATAGCGTACAGACGGCCAATGTACAGCGCGTACAGACCCATTGGGTTATCCGGGCCTGCCGGTACAACGGCTGGCAGCGGTTCGCCCGCAGCGATGTATTCCGCGTGCATTTTGGCAGTCGGCGTCCAGGTTGGGCCCGCTTTCTTACGCTCAACTTTGGTGGTCCAGTTCATTGGGGTGTCTTTACCCAGCTGGCCGATACCGATTGGCAGCACGATAACGGTGTTGGTGCCTTTCGGGTAGTAATACAGACGCATTTCGGCGCTGTTAATCACGATACCTTCATGAACGGTATCCGGCAGGATCAGCTGCTGAGGAATATTCAGCACGGTGCCCGCTTTCGGCAGATACGGGTCAACGCCCGGGTTCGCTTCCAGCATGTTAGACAGGCCCAGCTGGTACTGCGCAGCGAAATACTCCAGTGGCTGAGAGTTACCTTCTGGTACCGTCACAACCTGGTTCTGGCCTACCAGACGGCTACCGTCTGTTGGCAGGGGATACGTCACCGCAGACGCGGTCTTACAAAAACCTACTACGGCTAACGCCGCCGCTAAAAGCGTTGTTAATTTCATGTTCATGTTGTGCGAGGTATCTAAGCCATTCTGGCGATGAGTTGATAAGTCTGAATCTGTGATGGGAGCGCATTATATGTGCATTCCCGCTAACAGGGAATTCAGATGTGTACGAAATCACATTTTTTTCGATTTTGTTAAAGTTTAGTGGATTGCCGCAACACGGGATCTCAATTCGGAATTGTGGCATAATGCCGTGTTTATCACACTTTTCGCAGGAATCTCCCCGTGTTAGTTACCAGCAACGTCACTATGCAGTTTGGCAGTAAGCCGCTGTTCGAAAACATTTCCGTCAAATTTGGCGGCGGCAACCGTTACGGCCTGATTGGTGCCAACGGTAGCGGAAAATCCACCTTTATGAAGATCCTCGGCGGTGACCTGGAGCCGACGCTCGGTAACGTATCGCTCGACCCTAACGAGCGTATCGGTAAGCTGCGTCAGGATCAGTTCGCCTTCGAAGAGTTCACCGTGCTCGACACCGTGATCATGGGGCATGGGGAACTGTGGGAAGTGAAGCAGGAGCGCGATCGCATCTACGCGCTGGCCGAAATGAGCGAAGAAGACGGCTATAAAGTAGCCGATCTGGAAACGCAGTACGGCGAGATGGACGGCTACTCTGCGGAAGCGCGCGCGGGCGAGCTGCTGCTCGGCGTGGGTATTCCTGTTGAACAACATTACGGCCCGATGAGCGAAGTTGCGCCAGGCTGGAAGCTGCGCGTGCTGCTGGCACAGGCGCTGTTCTCTAACCCGGACATCCTGCTGCTCGACGAACCGACGAACAACCTGGACATCGACACCATCCGCTGGCTGGAGCAGACGCTGAACGATCGCGACAGCACCATGATCATCATTTCGCACGACCGTCACTTCCTGAACATGGTCTGTACGCACATGGCGGATCTGGACTACGGCGAGCTGCGCGTTTACCCGGGCAACTATGACGAGTACATGACGGCGGCCACCCAGGCGCGTGAACGTCTGCTGGCGGATAACGCCAAGAAGAAAGCGCAGATTGCTGACCTGCAGTCCTTCGTCAGCCGCTTTAGCGCCAACGCCTCTAAGTCGCGTCAGGCGACCTCGCGTGCGCGTCAGATCGACAAAATCAAGCTGGACGAAGTCAAAGCCTCCAGCCGTCAGAACCCGTTCATCCGCTTCGAGCAAGACAAGAAGCTGTTCCGTAACGCGCTGGAAGTGGAAGCCCTTGAAAAAGGCTTTGAGAACGGTCCGCTGTTTAAAAAATTCAACCTGCTGCTGGAAGTGGGCGAGAAGATTGCCATCCTCGGTGCCAACGGCGTGGGTAAATCCACCATGCTGAAAACCCTGGTCGGCGAACTGCAGCCGGATAACGGCACCGTGAAGTGGTCTGAAAACGCGCAGATTGGCTACTACGCGCAGGACCATGAATATGAGTTCGAAAACGACCTCACCGTCTTCGACTGGATGAGCCAGTGGAAGCAGGAAGGCGACGACGAGCAGGCGGTGCGCAGCATCCTGGGTCGTCTGCTTTTCAGCCAGGACGACATCAAAAAGCCGGCTAAGGTGCTCTCCGGTGGTGAGAAGGGCCGCATGCTGTTCGGCAAGCTGATGATGGAAAAACCAAACATCCTGGTGATGGACGAACCGACCAACCACCTGGACATGGAATCTATCGAATCCCTGAACATGGCGCTGGAGATGTATCAGGGTACCCTGATCTTCGTCTCTCACGACCGTGAGTTCGTCAGCTCGCTGGCGACCCGCGTGATCGAAATTACGCCAGAGCGCGTGGTGGACTTCACCGGTAATTACGAAGATTACCTGCGCAGTAAAGGTATCGACGGCTAAAAAAAAGCCCGGTGGCGCTACGCTTACCGGGCCTACGTTCTATTCCCTCTCCCCGTGGGAGAGGGTTAGGGTGAGGGCATCAGGCCGCACTAGACCACCCACTCGCCCCCTTCGACCCCGTTCACCAGCAGCGAACGTTTTTCCCCTGCAGGCAGCGACACCTTAAGCGATTTCCACGCCGGACGATAATCCCCGCGCGCGTTGACCTTCAGGTTGATGGTTGCGCCGTCGCACACCATTTCCCACTCCACCCACAGCGCGTTGCCGTTCTGGTAGCCCCAGCTTTCGCCGTCGTCTTCAAACAGCATTCCGGTGGTCGTGCCGACGCCCTTCACCGGGAACAGCTTCAGCTCGCGGGTCGTATCGTTTTCGGCACTCACATGCGTAATGCGTTCGCTCAGCGGCAGAGCGGCACCGGCGCGCACCAGCAGCGGCAGTTTTTCCAGCGGCGCGTCGAGGACGATTGACTGGCCGCCCGCATACCACGCGTGGGTGTAAAAATCATACCAGCCGGTGGCGTTATCCGGCAGCCAGACGCGGCGCTCGCGCTGCCCGGCTTCGACGACGCTGGCGACCAGCAGGTCGCGGCCCAGCAGGAAGTCATCGCACTCCTCAAACGTCTGCGCATCATGCTCGTGATCGAGGAAGGTCGGGCGCAGCATCGGCTCGTCGTCGGCGTGCGCCTGCCAGAGCAGGGTATAGAGGTACGGCAGCAGGCGGTAGCGCAGCTCAACCGCACCGCGAATGGCTGGCGTGACGCCCGGGTACATCCACGGCTCGTTCACGGTGTGGTCATCGTTCCACGAGTGAATGGTAAAGCGCGGGTGCATCACGCCGTTCTGCACCCAGCGCACGAACAGCTCGGCGTCTGGCTTGTCGCCGGAGAAACCGCCGACGTCGTGACCGACGTTGAACAGACCGGACAGGCTCATGCCCAGACCCATGCGGATGTTATAGCGCAGGGTGTCCCAGCTGGTGCGGTTGTCGCCGCTCCAGGTCTGAACGTAGCGCTGCATCCCGGCGCAGCCGGAGCGGGAGATCAGGTACGGACGTTTTTCCGGCGCGAAACGCTGCTGCGCTTCCAGCGAGGCGCGCATCATCAGCAGCGGCATCACCGGGCGAATGTGCTTGATGGCGATCTCTTTGCCGAAGCCAAAGCAGCGCGCCTCCCCGTCCCACACTTCATATTCGTTGTTGTCGTTCCAGGTAGAGTCGATGCCCATCTCCAGCAGCTGCGTGGTCACGCCGTTCTGCCACCACTGCACCGTCTGCGGGTTGGTAAAGTCGAGGTGCGAGCCTTCGTCATCCCAGAAGCTGGAACGTTCCGGTGCATCGGTTTCTGAATCGCGAATGAACAGGCCGCTCTCCGCCACTTCGTTATAGCGCGGATGGTCCTGCAGCAGGCACGGCTTGATGTTTGCCGCCAGCTTCAGCCCCGCGTCGTGGAAGGCCTGGCTCATCACCTTCGGCTGCGGCACCTTGTCATAGTTCCAGTTGAAGACGTAGCGCTTGCCGTTGATAGAGGTATAGCCGGAGGAGAGCTGGAACGAGTCGCACGGAATGGCGTGCTCTTCGCACAGGCGGATGAAGTTCATCAGCTGGTTTTGCGCGTCCGGCGCGTCGGTGTAGTGCATGGTCGAGCCGCTGTAGCCCAGGCTCCATTTCGGTCCGAACAGCGTTTTCCCGGTCAGGCGCACGAAGGCTTTGGTGACGTCCAGCACGCGCTTGCCGGTAAAAATGTAGTAATCGATATCGCCCGCTTCCGCCTGCCAGCGACGGTAGGCGGTGTGGTAGTTGTCGATTTCGTTACCCAGATCCAGCCAGCAGCTGCTCAGGTTGTCGTAGAACAGGCCGTAGCTGACGTCGTCGCGGCGGGCGATAGTGAACGGAATATGCTTGTAGAGCGGGTCGGTGCTGGCCGCGTTGTACCCCATTGCGTCGAGGTTGCGCATCTCATAGCGCTTGCCGTTGCGCTGCAGATCGCCCGCTTTTTCGCCCAGGCCGTAGAAACGCTCGTCCTTGCGGCGGCTGAGGTAGTGCGCCACGCCGTCGCCGTGGGCGTTCAGCAGGTAGGCGCTGGTTGGACGGTCGTTGACCAGCGGCTGCCACTCGCCCGCCTCATTGCGGTAGTGCCACTCCAGCCACAGCGGCTGGTGGACCGTCACGCGCAGCTGTTCGGTTGCCACCGTGAGCGTCTCATCCTGTTGCGTCAGGGTCCAGGCCGGGCAGGAAAAACCGCTTATATTCTCACGACGGCGGCCTTCCCACGGCACGTCTTTTTCCGGCGCGATGCTCCAGGTGCGGTCCAGCGCCAGCTCGCCTTTGCGTTTAATCAGCACGCGGAACAGGTTCTCTTCCAGCACATACAGGCACAGGCGGTGCTGGTTATCGACCAGCAGTTCCAGATGGTTTGCCGACTGCGTATCAAGGGTCCAGTTTTTCAGGGTTTTCATATGCAATACATCCACTATCAGGCGCGCTTGGCGCGACGTTCAGCAATAAATGCTACCAGGAAGACAGCGCCAATCAGGTCAAAGAAGCCCATGGCAATAAAGAGCGGGTTAAAGCCGATTTTGTCGGCGGTCACGCCGATTAACAGCGAGAACAGGAAGCTGGCGATCCACGCCGCAGAGCCGCGCATGCCGTTGACGGTCGCCATCTGGCCTTTGTCGAACGACTCAACGACCAGGGCGCTCAGCATGCAGGAGATAATCTGGTGCCCGAAACCGCCGATGGAGATCAGCACGATGGTGATGTACGGGTCGCGGGTAATGGCCACGATGCCCAGCGAGATCATCAGAAACGCGCCCGTCACGGAGCTGGCAACGACCGAGTTAACGCGCGAGCAGCCGAACAGACGGGTGTACAGACGCGTCAGGTAGCCGCTCGCCACGCTGCCGAGGTCGGCGGCGAGGAACGGAAGCCAGGCAAACATCGCAATCTGCTTCAGATCCATGCCGTGCTCTTTGGCGAGGTACAGCGGCACCCAGAAGCTCAGCACTGCCCAGGCCGGTTCCGCCATAAAGGCCGGGATGGCGATACCGTAAAAGCGTTTGTTTTTCGAGACGGTTTTCAGCGCGGTCAGGAAGGGCAGTCTCACCGCAGGCGGTTCGTTATCCTGCTTGATGAACGCCAGCTCGTCCTTGCTCAGGTTCGGGTGCTGCTCCGGGTTGTGGTAGAACGCCCACCACAGGATCACCCACAGCAGCGCCAGCACGCCGGTAAACATAAATGCGCCCTGCCAGCCGAACGACGCGTGAGCGAAATAGATGATGGGCGGGGCCAGCATCGCGCCGATGGAGAAGCCCACGCCCGCCCAGCCGGCGGCAACGGGTCGCTCTGATTTCGGGAACCATTCGCCGATGGTTTTGGCGTTTGCCGGGGTAGCGGCGGCCTCAGAGGCACCCATAAAGAAGCGCAGAATAGCGAGGTGCAGCCAGCTTCCGGCGCCCGCGTGGAAAATACACATCAGCGCCCAGATCCCGGCGCAGACCATAAAGCCAATCTTCAGGCCGATGACGTCAATCAGCCAGCCGCACAGGGGCTGGAAAATGGTATAGGCGATCTGGAACGCACCGACGATCCAGGAGTATTGCTCGGTGGTGATCCCGAGGCTCTCTTTCAGTTCCGGGGCGAGGATCCCGAGTGAGTTACGGGTGATGTAGTTAACGGTGACGCCAAGTAAGAACAGCACCAGCACGTACCAGCGCAGGTTCTTGATGACGCGACGGGTTTTGCTTGTCGCTACGGTGTTATTGATGTCCTGACTCATTTCACTCTCCACAAGACGGACGGTAAGGGGACGGAGGTTCAGGTGTCACACGGATTTTTATGCCTTTGATTTATATCCGTTTAAAATGCTTAAGTTGGTATACAACTAGTATGGAAGTTGTGTGACAAGTTCACCTTAAGGAAGAAAATGAGTGGGCAAAAGTGGATTTTGTGCAAAATTTCTCATAACTGACGTATACCCTCTGGCATGATGGCCTTTATGTCAGCTATTGTCTGACCAATACGCTATGAAAATTTTTTCATTCCGCAAATGGAGCCAGATCACAAAATGGACAAAAGGCTAAAAATCACCGAAATCGCGGCCCGGACGCAGCTCTCGATCAGCACCGTGTCGCGAGTGCTGGCGGGAAAAGCGAATACCAGTGAAAAAGCGCGCGCAAAGGTGCTGGCGTGCGCGCGGGAGCTGGGGGTGATGGACGGCATGGCGGCAGGGCGTCTGCTGCTTAACAGCCTGGTGGTTTTTGCCCCGCAGCGGGCGTTTGACGAGCGGTCCGACATCTTTTACTACCGCGTGATCCAGAGCGTGAGTAAAGGCCTGGCGTCCCACGATGTGCGTCTTCGCTACTGCGCGCTGGAGGAGAACGACAGCGACGCCCAGCTGTTTCTGGCACGCATGAACGAAGCGGACACTCAGGCGGCAATCCTTCTTGGCATCGACGATCCCCATATCCAAGATCTGGCGGTGGATGTGGGTAAACCCTGCATGCTGATTAACTGCCGCGACCGGCACATGCGTCTGCCTGCCGTCGCGCCGGATCATCGCGCTATCGGCGAGCGGGCGGCGGAATATCTGTTCGAGATGGGACACCGTGAGGTGATGAACGTGCTGTGCCTGCGCCGCTACACCATGGAGCTGCGCCTGGCGGGGATCCGCGACGCGTGGCAGTCTCACAACCTGCAATTCAACGATAAACGCGATCTGCTGGTAGTGCCCAGCTTCAGCGCGCGCGAAACGGAACAGATGGTCAGCGGCTGGCTCAGTGAAGTGCAGGGGAAGGATTTACCTACCGCGTTCCTGGTCGGCGGCGATTTTATGGCGGCGGGCACCATTAGCGCATTACAAAACCACGGCCTGCGCGTGCCGCAGGACGTGTCGGTGATGAGCATTGACGGCTTTAACCTGGCGGCGATTCAGGATGTTCCATTAACGGCGGTGCACGTTCCGCGCGATGAGCTGGGAACCGAAGCGGTATATATGCTCCAGCAGCGGCTGATGCGCCCGGACGCGCCGGTGGGAACCTTGCTGCTTAACGGCACGCTGGCCGTGCGGGAATCGGTACGGCGGATACGTCAGGGGAAACGACGCACCGCCGTAGAGCGGGAAGGGCTGTACGACAGTTAAACCATGCCCAGCGCGCGCTTGCCGTGGATGTTGAGATCGTTCACGGTAAAGCGGTCCTGCCAGCTTTTTTCATAATCCTCGCGCGGGAAGTCTCCCGGCGACGCGCCGGTTTCAAGCGCTTCCTTGACCTTTTTCGCGTAGGCGAGGTTTTTCTCGCACATCGGCGCGGCAGGAATGTACATCACGTTGCCCCAGCCCTGCTGATTTTCCACCGGCGCGACGGAATGGATCACATCGCAGTGCCACCACACGGAATCGCCCGCCTCGAGTGCCGGAATGCTGGTCAGCGCCTCGATCAGCAGCGGGTGCCATTTCTCTGAAACCGGCAGCACGCGCCCCGGCGCCACGCCGCACAGCTCGTCTTCCGGCACGTCGTCCAGCAGCGGCCGCAGCAGAATGTAGGCCATCGCTTCCGGGATTGGCACCACGTGCAGCAGCCCCTGACCTGGGATCATATCCGACAGCGCCGTCCAGCCCTGGAAGGTGCGGAACACCGAGCATTTGGTGGTGTTATCGACGGTGTACTCTTCCACTTCGGTACGGTGCGCGGCGTTCCACGGATCGTATTTCTCAACGTTGCCGTCAAACACGCGGGCGAACACCTGTTGATAAGCCGGAAGCAGCCAGCGCTCCAGCGCGCCGGAGTCGGTATGTGCCCCAAGCCCTTTCGAGGTTGTTCCCGGCGGGCGGCGGCGGATACGGTCCGGGTAAATCACGCTCACGTCCGGGTCGAACCACTGTTTGCCGTTGCTCTCGAATGTCCACAAACGGTTCAGGAACGACTGCACCTGCGCCATCTCTTCGCTCTGGCGCGCCTGCATCTGCGCCTGAGACCAGTAAATCGGGTAAATCTCCGGACGAGAGGCCGTCAGGGTGCCGAAGAAGTTATCGCCCGGGCCTTTGTACACCTCGTCAAACTTGTTCAGATCGAGGTAGTCGAGCATCGACCGATCCCACGCCAGCGCCTGCTCGCGCGGGAAGTGACCTTTAATCACCGCGCAGCCGCGGCGTTTAACGGCCTCGCGCTGTGCGTCGGTAATGGTGCCGTTTTTCACATCCGCAAACGGGATCTCCGGCCAGACGGATTTGCCCTTGTTCTTAAGCGCGTTGATTTCCGCCACGCGGGTGGCAATTTTGTCGCTGAGCTTATTAAACACTGCCTGCACGTCGCCGATCTGCGCACGCAGCTCACGTTTTAACTGACGGATTGCCGCTTTGTGATCCGCTGGCAAGGTTTCACTGGTAAAGGTCATAACTGCCTCGCATCTTTCATTCGAAAGTAAAAATGTCTACAAGTGATACTTTAAGTTAAAAATAAGTTAATGCAAGTTTAAAAACTTGACGCAAGCCACAGGACGGAAAAAGAGTGAGAGGCCGGAGCGACGCTCCGGCGAGGAAAGGATCAGACGTCGAACGGGGAATGGTTGTCGAGCACGGTCTGAATGACGTTCAGCGCGCCCTGATGGTTGTTGTCGTCGGTGCCGTAGCGGCTGATTTCTTTGATGCTCTCTGCCGCGTTGCCCATCGCAAAGGAATATTTCACCAGCTTCAGCATCTCGGCATCGTTGCCGCTGTCGCCAATGGCCACGCACTCCTGCGGGGAGATTTTCCAGCGTTTCAGCAGACGGCTAATGCCGTTGGCCTTGTGCAGGCCGGGGATAATCAAATCCACGAATCCAAAGCCGCTGGTGACCGGCTTCATGATGCCGTCCAGGGAGACGTGCAGTTTATCCACCAGATTAGGGATATCGCTGTCCGGCAGGTTCAGGGAGAACTTAAACAGCACGTCGTCAATTTCGCGGTAATCGCTGATGCGCTTTAAGCGGTGATAGTGCTTTGACATCAGCGCCACGAATTCTTCAGGAGCCTGGTCGCTGACCCAGGCGCTCTCCAGCCCGCAGGCCACGAAGTTCAGCCCTTTGTCCTTCAGCAGTTCGCCAATCACGATCTGCGATTCATGACGCGTCAGCTCGCCGTGGAAAATCTGTTCGCCGCGATCGAACACCAGCGCGCCGTTTTCCGCCACGAAGGAGATCCTGTCTTTCAGCGCCGGAAAGAAGGAGATGAGCTGGTAATACTGGTTGCCGCTGGCGACAACGAATTCAATATCGCGGGCTTTAAGCTGTTCAAACTGTGCCTGGAAGCGGTCACGATCGTACTGCTTGGCATCATCAAGGAAAGTTCCGTCCATATCGGTGACGATAACTTTAACGGTCATACTGTGCTCCTGGGTCACTGCGTTTTGAAACATTCTAATAACAAGGTGACGGGGAGCACAAATTTAATTTCATTCGAAAGTAAAAGCAAAACGGCAACCGAGGTTGCCGTTGTTAGTGTTTTCTCCCTCTCCCCGTGGGAGAGGGTCGGGATGAGGGGATATGCCGTTACAGCGTATGCTCAGTACGGGCGATAATATCGTCCTGCGCATCCGGCGACAGGGCGGTGAAGAACGCCGAGTAGCCCGCGACGCGCACCACCAGGTCACGATACTGGTCAGGATGTTTCTTCGCTTCCAGCAGCGTTTCGCGCGAGACGATGTTGTACTGGATATGCCAGCCTTTATGCACCTCGAAGAAGGTGCGCAGCAGCACCATCAGCTTCTGGCGATCGCTGTCGTTTTCCAGCGTCGACGGGTTCAGCTTCTGGTTAAGCAGCACGCCGCCGAGAATAGCTTCCGTCGGCAGTTTACCCACCGAGCCAATTACCGCCGTCGGGCCGAGGTGGTCCGTACCGGAGGCCGGGCTTGCCCCTTCCGCCAGCGGGGTGTGCGCCTTACGTCCGTCCGGCGTGGCCATCGTTGCTGCGCCAAACGGCACGTTTGCGGAGATGGAAGAGGTGCCCGCGTAGTAGTTACCGCCAATCGGGCCGCGGCCGTAGCGCGGGTTGTGGTACTGCTTCAGCTCTTCGATGTAGGTCTGGTAGGCGCGCGTCAGCAGCATGTCCACGCTGTCGTCGTCGTTGCCGTACTTCGGCGCGCCGTTGATCAGACGCTGACGCAGCTGCTCGTGGGTCAGCCCGTCGAAGTCATCCGCCAGCGCCGCCGCCAGCTGCTGCTGACCAATAGTGCCCTGTTCGAACACCAGCTTCTTCACCGCAGCCAGGCTGTTGCCGAGGTTGGCGATGCCCACCTGCAGGCCGGAGACCCAGTCATACTTCGCGCCGCCCTGCTTGATGCTTTTCGCGCGCTCGATGCAGTCGTCCACCAGCGCCGAGCAGAGAATGTCGTGGACGTTCTCTTCCAGCATGGTGTCCACCACGTACTCAATCTCGATGGATTTGCGGGTGTAGTAGCGGATCTGGCTGTCCCACGCCGCCATCACTTCGTCGAAGTTGTCGAAGTTACCGGCGGAGAGCGCTTTCTCCTGCGGCAGGAACACCTTGCCGCTGGTGGCGTCGCGCCCGCCTTCCAGCGCGGCCAGCATCACGCGGGCGAAGTTGATAAAGCTCATGCCGGTGCAGCGGTAGCCCCACTTGCCGCCCACCGCGGTTTCGATACAGCCGATGGCCGCGTAGTCGTAGGCGTCGTCTCGTTCAACGCCGAGCTTGATGAATTCCGGAATGACGATTTCATCGTTGTTGAACGCGGGCATCCCGAAGCCGCAGCGGATCACCTGCACGCAGGCGTCGAGGAAGTCGTTGCTCATGCCCGCGTGGTAGCGCACGCTCAGGTTCGGCTGGGTGGAGCGCAGGCGGCCGCAGGATTCCAGAATCGCGTAGGAGAGCGGGTTCACCGCGTCCATCGGCTCACCGTTGACCAGCTTCTGGCCGCCGATGGTGACGTTCTGGTACAGCGGGCTACCGGCGGAAGCCTTGGAGTGCGAGCCGGAGCGGATTTTGTTCACTTCCAGCAGCTTCAGCCAGCAGCTGTGCAGCAGCTCGATAGCGTGTTCGCGGTCGAGGCTCTGGTTCAACTCGACGTCGCGGCGGTAGTACGGATAGAGATACTGGTCCATACGCGCGAAGGAGACGGAGTGGCCGTTTGACTCAATCTGCAGGATCAGCTGAATGAAGTAGCACAGCTGCAGCGCCTGCCAGAAGGTTTTTGGCGGCTCGTGGGCAATCACGTCGCAGTTTTCCGCCATCGCCAGCAGCTCGTCGCGGCGGCTTTCGCGGGTTTCGGTGGACGCCATTTCACGCGCCAGATCGGCAAAGCGTTTGATGTGCAGGCTTACGGCTTCCAGCACGATATCGATCGCCTTCAGGAACTGGTCGCCGTGCAGGTCTTCCAGCACCGTCAGGTTGATGCGCGTGCGGCGCTCGGCCACCTTAGCGCGCAGGCCGTCGAGGCCTTTTTCCAGCACCAGCGGGAAGTTGACCGCCAGGTGCGCGTCGCCGGAGGTCATGTTGCCTTCGGCTTTGATAATGCCGGTTTCCAGCAGGCCTTTTTGCTCGTCGGTGAACATGCCGTAGCAGCGGTCCTGCACCGTCTGGCCGCGCCACCACGGGCAGATGTCGTGCAGCACGCGCTTGTTCTCTTCGCTCACCGCAAAGCCCGCGCCCGGGCGGTCCGCCAGATCGTCAATCTCTTTCTCAATCCAGGAAACGGTGTATTCCGGGAAAATCGGCGCGGCGCGCACTTCGCTTGCCTGGTTACCGATAATCAGCTCGTCGTGTTTGATCCAGATGGTACGCTCGGCCAGGTGATGCGCCAGCGCCAGAGCGCGACGCACCGGGATCGGCTTGTCCATGTGCTGCTGGTACATTTCGGTGTAATGCTGGGCGCGCTCGGTACAGACCGGCGGCTTAACGATATGCACCAGCGCCGTTTTGTGCGCTTTAATGCGCTCGCTGAGGGTGTTGAGATTCAGGGTTGTCATAGGTTTATCCTCGTAAGGTCGCGGTTAACCCTTTCTGGCAGGCGTATTGCTGCGCGAAATCCAGCAGGGCAGGGTTATCCAGCGGTTTGTCAGGGGCAGAGTAGGCTTGGCCGAGCAGGGTGTATTTGTTCATGCCCAGCGTGTGATACGGCAGAAAATGAATATCGTCGACGCCGAGCTCGTCGGCGGCGAAGTTGGTAATGGCGGTGATGGACGCTTCGTCAGCGTTAAAGCCCTGGATCAGCGGCACGCGGATGGTGATTTTTTTTCCGGCGACGGCAAGGCGTTTCAGGTTGTCCAGGATTCGCTTAGCCGAGCCGTCCGTCCACTGTTTGAACACCTCACCGTCGACGTGCTTCAGGTCGGCGAGGAACAGATCGACGTACGGTAATGACGGCTCGATATAGTGCCACGGCACGTGAAGGCAGGTTTCCACGGCGGTATGGATCCCCTGTTCGTGGCTGGCTTTAAACAGGGCATGTGCCAGCTCAGGGGTCATAAACGGCTCGCCGCCGGAGAGGGTGATCCCGCCGCCGCTGCGGTCGTAGAAGGGTTTATCGCGCAGTACGGTCGCCATGATCTCCTCGACCTGCTGTTCTTCACCGCAGACGGTCAGCGCCTGCGTCGGGCAGCAGTCGGTGAGGGCGTTGAGCGTCGCTTCATCAAGCTTCTCGCGGTGGATAACCAGGCCATTCAGCGCGCGTTCGATACAGCCCGGTGCCGCCTGCTGGCACAGGTCGCAGCCGTCAAGGCACAGGCGCGCGTCAAACAGCACGTCCCGGCTGCGGGAGCGGCTTTCCGGGTTCTGGCACCAGCGACAGCCCAGCGAGCAGCCTTTCAGGAACACCACGGTTCTAATACCGGGGCCATCGTGGGTAGAGTAACGCTGAATATTGAAGATCATGATTTCGCCTCTCGAATTGCATATGAAGATTAAATTACTTTCGAATGAAAGTTATCTTGATGCAGGTCAACTACTGAGCAGGTTTTGTCGTGATAGGGTAAGTGCAGGCTAAATTTGAGGGTGACACCATGGAACTTTATCTCGACACATCTGACGTTGCGGCAGTCAAAAAGCTGGCGCGCATTTTCCCGCTGGCGGGCGTAACCACCAACCCAAGCATTGTGGCGGCAGGTAAAACGCCGCTGGACGTGTTGCTGCCAGCGCTGCACGACGCGCTGGGCGGCAAAGGCCGTCTTTTCGCCCAGGTGATGGCGACCACCGCTGAAGGGATGGTGGAGGACGCGCGCAAGCTGCGCGCCATCATCAACGATCTGGTGGTGAAAGTGCCGGTGACCGCAGAAGGACTGGCGGCAATCAAGATGCTGAAAGCGGAAGGGATCCCGACGCTGGGTACGGCGGTTTACGGTGCTGCGCAGGGGATGCTCTCCGCGCTGGCGGGGGCGGAGTATGTAGCGCCTTACGTTAACCGCGTGGACGCGCAGGGCGGGGACGGGATCCAGACCGTGGTTGAACTGCAACAGCTGCTGACATTGCACGCCCCGCAGTCAAAGGTGCTGGCCGCGAGCTTCAAAACGCCGCGTCAGGCGCTGGACTGCCTGCTGACGGGCTGCGAGTCCATCACGCTGCCGCTGGACGTGGCGCAGCAGTTTATTACTTCTCCGGCCGTGGATGCGGCGATTGTGAAGTTTGAGCAGGACTGGCAGGGCGCGTTTGGACGGATGTCGATCTGACGGGTGCGGCCTTATGCCCTCACCCCAACCCTCTCCCACAGGGAGAGGGAGCACACACTAAAGCGGCAACCTGAAGGTTGCCGTTTGCTTTAACCTCCGCAAACCTCACACCCCGGGTTACGCATCAGCTTCATCTCGCGGAACTGGCAGGTCATCGCGTCATACATTACGATTTTCCCCGCGGCAGGCGTGCCGTAGCGCGCCAGCACTTTGATCGCTTCCATCGCCTGCAGGGAGCCAATCACGCCGACCAGCGGCGCCATCACGCCCGCCTCAACGCAGGTCAGGGCGTTCTCGGCGAACAGACGGCTCAGGCAGCGGTAGCAGGGTTCGCCTTCCCCGTACGTGAAGACGCTGATTTGCCCCTCCATGCGGATCGCCGCGCCGGAAACCAGCGGGATTTTGTGGGCAAAGCAGCCTGCGTTCAGCTGGTTACGGACGGTGACGTTATCGGTGCAGTCCAGCACCAGGTCGTGCTGTGCAATCTGCGCGGACAGCGCCTCGTCATCCAGCATCGCGTCAATCAGGGTGAACTGAACGTTGGGGTTGATGCGCGCCAGCGCCGTGCGGGCAGAGTCCACCTTCGGCTGGCCAACCGTCGCGTCGCTGTGCAGCGTCTGGCGCTGGAGATTTGACACCGACACGGTATCAAAATCCAGCAGCGTCATTCTGCCCACGCCCGCCGCGGCAAGATACTGCGCGGCGGCGCAGCCCAGACCGCCCAGACCGACAACCAGCACGCTTGCTGCCTTAAGCGCTTCCTGGCCTTCGAAATCAAACCCGCGCAGCACAATCTGGCGGTTGTAGCGCATCATCTCCTGGTCGCTCAGCTCCACCGTCATGTCAGCCTCCGAACAGGTGGTTAAAACGCTCGATCTCAACCCACTCGCCTGCTTCCACATTGCCGCGCTCGCGCTCCAGGACGATAAAGCAGTTGCCCTGGCTGAAGGAGCTGAAAATGTGTGAGCCCTGGTGCCCGGTGGTGCTCACTTCCAGCTCGCCGTCCGCGTTGCGCGCCAGGATGCCGCGCTGGAAATCGAGGCGGCCCGGCGATTTTTTCAGGCGCGTGGAAGCGCGCACGCGCTGGCGTTCCGGCAGCGGGCTGGCGCTGTTGCCGGAAAGCTTCGCCAGCAGCGGGATCACCAGCTGGTAGAAGGTGAGTGCCGCCGAGACCGGATTACCCGGCAGGCCGCAGAACCAGCCGCGCGTGAGCTTGCCAAACGCGAACGGTTTTCCCGGCTTGATGGCCAGCTTCCAGAAGGCGATTTCACCCAGCTCTTCAAGGATGGTTTTGGTGTAATCCGCTTCGCCCACGGAGACGCCGCCGGAGCTGATGACCACGTCGGCGGCGTTATCCGCCTCGATAAACGCGGCGCGCAGTTTTTCCGGATCGTCAGGAATAATGCCGAGGTTAATCACCTCGCAGCCCAGCTGCTCCAGCATCAGGTGTACCGCCAGGCGGTTGGTGTCGTAAATCTGGCCGTCCTGCAGCGGCTGGCCCGGAAGCTGCAGCTCGTCGCCGGTGGAGAAAACGGCGACGCGCACTTTACGGATAACGTCGATTTCAGCAACGCCGAGCGAGGCCAGCACCGGCAGTTCACCTACCGTCAGCTTCTGTCCGGCGGCAAAGACCGTTGCGCCAAGGGTGATATCTTCACCCGTGCGGCGGATGTTCTGGCCCGCTTTAACGTTCGCGGTAAAACGCACGCCGCCGTCGGCCTGTTCGGTCTCTTCCTGCATCACCACGGCGTCGCAGCCGGCCGGAACCGGCGCGCCGGTCATGATGCGTACGCAGGTGCCCGCAGGCCATTCACAGCTAAACGGCTGACCCGCAAAGGCTTTACCCGCCACCGGCAGGGCGTTACCCGTCTGGAGATCCGCCAGGCGCACCGCGTAACCGTCCATCGCGGAATTATCAAACCCCGGCACGTTAAGCGGAGAGACGATATCGCGCGCGGCAATACGGCCAAAACAGCGCACGAGGGGCAGCGTCTCAACGTCATGCAGCGGGGAAATACGGTCAAGCATCTGCGTGAGTGCCGTCTCAAGCGGCATCAGTCCGGCGGTAAAATCCATGGTGGGCTCCTGCGGAGTAACAACGAAAGCGCTCATTATGGCAGAAAAGTGCGGCTAACTGTATGACCCGATGGGTGTACGCTTTACATCACAGTTACGTCTTTCTATATTCAAAAATCATCTGAAGTTTCATCGACGATAATGATATTTATAGAAAAAGCCGCAAATCAGGCTAACGGGTGATGCGAATGGTTAATGCGGTAATCGCAATTCATGGTGGCGCCGGGGCAATCACCCGAGCACAGCTCAGTCCCGAGCAGGAAAAGCGCTATATCGACGCGCTGTACGCCATTGTGGAAACGGGTCAGAAAATGCTGGAGGCGGGCGAAAGCGCGCTGGACGTGGTCACCGAGGCGGTGCGCCTGCTGGAAGAGTGCCCGTTATTTAATGCGGGGATCGGTTCGGTCTTTACCCGGGATGAAACGCACGAGCTGGATGCCTGCGTGATGGACGGCGTCACCCTGAAAGCGGGCGCCGTGGCGGGCGTGAGTCATATGCGCAATCCGGTGCTGGCGGCGCGTCTGGTGATGGAGGCGAGTCCGCACGTCCTGCTCACAGGGGCCGGGGCAGAGGCGTTTGCCTTCGGGCACGGAATGGAACCGGTATCGCCGGATCTGTTTTCCACCGAGGAGCGCTATCAGCAGCTGCTGGAAGCCCGTTCGGCGGGCATGACGCAGCTTGACCATACAGCGCCGCTTGATGAAACCACCAAAATGGGCACGGTCGGCGCGGTGGCGCTGGATAAGGCCGGAAACCTCGCGGCGGCAACCTCAACGGGCGGGATGACCAACAAGCTGCCCGGGCGCGTCGGCGATAGCCCGCTGCCGGGCGCCGGCTGCTACGCCAATAACGCGACGGCGGCGGTGTCGTGTACCGGAACCGGGGAAGTGTTTATTCGCGCCCTCGCGGCCTACGACATCACCGCGCTGATGGATTACGGCGGTTTAAGCCTCAGCGAAGCCTGCGAGCGCGTGGTGATGGAGAAACTGCCTGCCCTGGGCGGCGTCGGCGGGCTCATTGCGGTGGATCGTGAGGGCAACGTGGCCCTGCCGTTCAACAGCGAAGGTATGTACCGCGCCTGGGGCTATGCCGGTGATGAACCGAGCACGGGCATCTATCGTGAATAAGGGGGCAGCGCGTGCCGCACAGTGAAGAACTGGACAACCGCGAAGTGCTGGCTGTCCATCAGCTCAATATTGCGTTTCAGGAAGAGCGGCAGTTCATCCCCGCAGTACAGAATTTATCGTTCACGCTCAGGCGCGGCGAGACGCTGGCGATTGTTGGTGAATCCGGATCCGGTAAATCGGTCACGGCGCTGGCGCTGATGCGCCTGCTGGAACAGACGGGCGGGCAAATCAGCAGCGAGAAAATGCTCCTGCGCCGCCGTAACCGTCAGGTCATTGATTTAAATGAGCTGAGCGGTTCGCAGATGCAGGGCGTGCGCGGGGCGGACATTGCTATGATCTTCCAGGAGCCGATGACCTCCCTGAACCCGGTTTTCCCGGTCGGGGAACAAATCGCCGAGTCCATCCGCCTGCATCAGGGGCTGAGCGGCGATGAAGCGCTCAAAGAGGCCCGACGGATGCTGGAGCTGGTGCGCATCCCGGAGGCGCAGGCCATTCTGGGTCGCTACCCGCATCAGCTTTCCGGCGGCATGCGCCAGCGGGTGATGATTGCCATGGCGCTCTCCTGCCGTCCGGCGGTGCTGATCGCCGATGAACCGACGACGGCGCTGGACGTGACGATTCAGGCGCAGATCCTGCAGCTCATTAAAGTGCTGCAGCAGGAGATGGAGATGGGGGTGATATTCATCACCCACGATATGGGCGTAGTCGCCGATATCGCCGATCGGGTGCTGGTGATGCACAAGGGCAGCGCGGTGGAAACCGGCCCGGTTGAGCAGATTTTTCATGTGCCCGAGCATCCTTACACCAAAGCGCTGCTGGCGGCGGTTCCGCGCCTGGGGGCGATGAACGGCAGCGATTTGCCGCGCCGCTTCCCGCTGATTTCTCTTGAGGCGTCTGAGCTGCAGGAGGAGGAGCGAGAGCAGGACACCGTGGTGCCGGGTAAGCCCATTCTGGAAGTGCGCGATCTGGTCACCCGTTTTCCGCTGCGCAGCGGCGTACTGAACCGCGTTAAGCGCGAAGTGCACGCGGTGGAAAACGTCAGTTTCGATCTCTGGCCGGGCGAAACGCTGGCGCTGGTGGGGGAGTCCGGTTGCGGTAAATCCACCACCGGGCGCGCGTTGCTCCGTCTGGTGGAATCACAGGAAGGCAGCATTACCTTTAACGGCGAGCGCATTGATACCCTTCCGGACAGCAGGCTGCAGGCGGTGCGGCGGGATATTCAGTTTATTTTCCAGGATCCGTATGCCTCCCTCGATCCGCGCCACACGGTGGGGTATTCGATCATGGAGCCGCTGCGGGTACATAACCTGCTCGACGGCGAAGCGGCCCAGCGTCGCGTGGCCTGGCTGCTGGAGCGCGTCGGCCTGAAGCCGGAGCACGCATGGCGTTATCCGCACGAGTTTTCCGGCGGACAGCGGCAGCGTATCTGCATCGCCCGCGCGCTGGCGCTGAACCCGAAAGTGGTGATTGCCGATGAGTCCGTCTCGGCGCTGGATGTCTCTATCCGGGCGCAAATCATCAACCTGCTGCTGGATTTACAGCGGGATATGGGCATCGCCTTCCTGTTTATCTCGCACGATATGGCGGTGGTCGAGCGCATCAGCCATCGCGTGGCGGTGATGTTTATGGGGCAGATCGTGGAGATTGGGCCGCGAAGGGCGGTGTTTGAAAACCCGCAGCACCCGTACACCCGCAAGCTTATTGCGGCGGTCCCGGTTGCCGATCCCGCGCATCGTCACGGCCAGCGCGTGCTGTTGCAGGATGAAATGCCGAGCAATATTCATAAACGCGGCGAGGCCGTGGAGCGCGTGACGCTGCGCGAGGTCGGGCCGGGTCATTTCGTCGCTCCCCCGCGTCAGGACAACGCTTTTTCGCGGTTATAACTTACAACAGGCAGGAGAACACAATGGTTACATTTGTAGCGCGTAGATGGTTGTTAGCCGCGAGCGTGACGGCAGCCCTGGCCGCTGCCCCCGCGTTCGCTGCCAAAGACGTGGTGGTTGCCGTCGGCTCCAATTTCACCACGCTCGATCCGTATGACGCCAACGACACGCTCTCTCAGGCGGTGGCGAAATCGTTCTATCAGGGCCTGTTTGGCCTCGATAAAGAGATGAAGCTCAAAAACGTGCTGGCGGAGGGGTACACCGTGTCCGACGACGGGCTGGTGTATACCATCAAGCTCAGGACCGGCGTGAAGTTCCATGACGGGACAGACTTCAATGCGGAGGCGGTGAAGGTTAACCTGGACCGCGCCAGCAATCCGGAAAATAGCCTCAAGCGCTATAACCTGTATAAAAATATCGCCAGCACCGAGGTGGTCGACCCGGCGACGGTCAAAATCACCCTGAAAGAGCCGTTCTCCGCGTTTATCAATATTCTGGCGCATCCGGCAACGGCGATGATTTCCCCTGCCGCGCTGAAGAAATACGGCAAGGAGATTGGTTTCCATCCTGTTGGCACCGGCCCTTACGAACTGCTCACCTGGAACCAGACCGATTTTGTGAAGGTGAAGAAATTCGCGGGATACTGGCAGCAGGGGCTGCCTAAGCTCGACACCATCACCTGGCGCCCGGTGGTGGACAACAACACCCGCGCGGCGATGCTGCAAACCGGCGAGGCGCAGTTTGCCTTCCCGATCCCTTACGAGCAGGCGGCCATTTTGCAGAAAAACAGCAAGCTGGAGCTGGTCGCCAGCCCGTCGATCATGCAGCGCTACATCAGCATGAACGTCACGCAAAAGCCGTTCGATAACCCGAAGGTGCGTGAAGCCATCAACTACGCCATTAACCGTCAGGCGCTGGTGAAGGTCGCTTTTGCCGGCTATGCCACTCCGGCCACCGGCGTGCTGCCGCCGGCGATCGCCTATGCGCAAAGCTATCAGCCGTGGCCGTACGATCCGGCTAAAGCGCGCGAGCTGCTGAAAGAGGCGGGCTTCCCGAACGGTTTCAGCACCACGCTGTGGTCCTCGCATAATCACAGTACCGCCCAGAAGGTGCTGCAGTTTACCCAGCAGCAGCTGGCGCAGGTGGGGATCAAGGTACAGGTCACCGCAATGGATGCGGGACAGCGTGCGGCAGAAGTGGAAGGGAAAGGGCAGAAAGAGAGCGGCGTGCGGATGTTCTACACCGGCTGGACGGCCTCGACCGGTGAAGCCGACTGGGCGCTGTCGCCGCTGTTTGCCTCGCAAAACTGGCCGCCAACCCTGTTCAACACCGCGTTTTACAGCAACCCGCAGGTGGACAAAGACCTGGCCGATGCCCTGAAAACCACCAAACCGGAAGAGAAGGCGCGTCTCTATAAAGACGCGCAGGATATTATCTGGAAAGAGTCACCGTGGGTGCCGCTGGTGGTGGAGAAACTGGTGTCAGCCCATAACAAAGCGTTGACCGGGTTCTACATCATGCCGGACACGGGCTTTAGCTTTGACGATGCGGATTTAAAATAAACCTCATGCTGAATTATGTTTGTAAACGCCTGCTGGGGCTTATTCCGACGCTGCTGATTGTGGCGGTCCTGGTGTTTTTGTTTGTCCATATGCTGCCGGGCGATCCGGCGCGTCTGGTCGCCGGGCCTGAGGCGGATGCCACCGTTATTGACCTGGTGCGTAAGCAGCTTGGCCTCGACCAGCCGCTGTATATGCAGTTCATCCATTACATTTGCAACGTTCTGCAGGGCGATTTTGGTATCTCGATGGTGTCGCGCCGTCCGGTGTCGGAGGAGATTGCCAGCCGCTTTATGCCGACGTTCTGGTTAACGATAGCCAGCATGAGCTGGGCGGTCGTGTTCGGGCTTGGCGCCGGGATTATCGCGGCCGTCTGGCGCAACCGCTGGCCGGACAAGCTCGGCATGGCGCTGGCGGTGACCGGCATCTCCTTCCCGGCGTTCGCGCTGGGAATGTTGCTGATGCAGATCTTCTCCGTCGAACTGGGCTGGCTGCCGACCGTCGGGGCTGATACCTGGAAGCACTACATCCTGCCTTCCATGACGCTGGGCGCTGCCGTTTCGGCGGTGATGGCGCGCTTTACCCGCGCCTCGTTCGTTGACGTGCTGAGCGAAGATTATATTCGCACCGCACGGGCGAAAGGGGTCAGCGAGAAGTGGGTCATTCTCAAGCACGGGTTTCGCAATGCGATGATCCCGGTGGTGACGATGATGGGGCTGCAGTTTGGCTTTCTGCTCGGCGGCTCGATCGTCGTGGAAAAGGTCTTCAACTGGCCGGGGCTGGGACGCCTGCTTGTTGATTCCGTCGAGATGCGCGACTACCCGGTGATTCAGGCGGAAGTCCTGCTTTTCTCACTGGAGTTTATTCTTATCAACTTAGTGGTGGACGTGCTCTACGCCGCCATTAACCCGGCCATCAGGTACAAGTAAGATGCGATTGTTGAACTGGCGACGTCAGGCCGTTTTAAACGCGATGCCGGGGCTAAAACCGGACCACGTCCGCACCCCGTGGTCTGAATTCTGGCGGCGTTTTCGCCGTCAGCCGGTCGCGATGACCGCGGGGCTGTTTGTGCTGCTGCTGATTGCGGTGGCGGTGATTGCGCCGTGGGTGGCGCCGTTTGATGCGGAAAACTATTTTGACTACGACCGTCTGAACGACGGACCGTCGATGCTTCACTGGTTCGGCGTGGACTCACTCGGGCGCGATATCTTTAGCCGCGTGCTGGTCGGGGCGCAGATCTCGCTTGCCGCCGGGGTGTTCGCGGTGCTGATTGGCGCGGCCATCGGTACCGTGCTGGGTCTCGTTGCCGGGTATTACGAAGGCTGGTGGGACCGCATCATCATGCGCATCTGCGACGTGCTGTTTGCTTTTCCCGGCATTCTGCTGGCGATTGCCGTGGTGGCGATCATGGGCAGCGGCATGGCGAACGTCATCATTGCGGTCGCGGTCTTTTCGATTCCGGCGTTCGCGCGGCTGGTGCGCGGCAATACGCTGGTGCTGAAACAGCAGACGTTTATCGAATCCGCGCGCAGCATGGGGGCCAGCGATGCCACCATCCTGTTCAGCCATATTTTGCCGGGTACGGTATCGTCCATCGTGGTCTATTTCACCATGCGTATTGGCGTGTCGATTATTTCGGCGGCCAGCCTGTCGTTTCTGGGGTTAGGCGCGCAGCCACCGACGCCGGAGTGGGGCGCGATGCTGAACGAGGCGAGGGCGGATATGGTGATTGCGCCGCACGTGGCGATCTTCCCGAGTCTGGCGATTTTCCTCACCGTGCTGGCGTTTAACCTGCTGGGGGACGGGCTGCGCGACGCGCTGGATCCGAGGATTAAGGGGTAGGCTTTTGCTTGCCCCTCACCCCGGCCCTCTCCCCAAAGGGGCGAGGGTGAAAAACCGCACCCAGCAGTCCCCTCTCCCCAGTGGGGAGAGGGTTAGGGTGAGGGGGAAAGGAGATTAAACCCGGCTACCCCACAGGTCATACTCGTCCGCGTTTTCAACCTTCACGCGAATAATATCACCCGGCTTAACGTTGGTTTCGCCGTTCAGGTACACCGCGCCGTCGATCTCAGGGGCGTCCGCCATGCTGCGGCCAATCGCGCCTTCTTCGTCCACTTCGTCAACGATGACCATGATCTCGCGGCCCACTTTTTCCTGCAGACGCTCGGCAGAGATCTGCTGCTGCAGCTGCATGAAGCGGTTCCAGCGCTCTTCTTTCACCTCTTCCGGCACCTGGTCCGCCAGCTCGTTGGCGGTAGCGCCTTCAACCGGGCTGTACTTGAAGCAGCCTACGCGGTCCAGACGGGCTTCTTTCAGGAAGTCGAGCAGCATCTGGAAGTCTTCTTCGGTTTCACCCGGGAAGCCGACGATGAAGGTGGAGCGCAGGGTCAGATCCGGGCAGATCTCGCGCCACTGCTTGATGCGCGCCAGCTGGCGATCAACGGATCCAGGACGCTTCATCAGCTTCAGGATACGCGGGCTGGCGTGCTGCAACGGGATATCCAGGTACGGCAGAATTTTGCCTTCCGCCATCAGCGGGATCACGTCGTCAACGTGCGGATACGGATAGACGTAGTGCAGACGCGTCCAGATACCGAGTTTAGACAGCTGTTCGCACAGGCCTACCATGCTGGTTTTCACCGGCTCGCCGTTGTGGAAACCGGAGCGGTGTTTAACGTCCACGCCGTAAGCCGAGGTGTCCTGGGAGATGACCAGCAGTTCCTTCACGCCCGCGTCGGCCAGACGTTTAGCTTCCGCCAGCACTTCGCCAATCGGACGGCTCACCAGATCGCCGCGCATGGACGGGATGATGCAGAAGGTGCAGCGATGGTTGCAGCCTTCGGAAATTTTTAAGTAAGCGTAGTGGCGCGGCGTCAGCTTCACGCCCTGCTCTGGCACCAGGCTCAGGAACGGGTTGTGCTTTGGTTTTGGCACGTAGTGATGAACATGTTCCAGCACCTGCTCGTAGCTGTGCGGGCCGGTGATCTCCAGCACCTTCGGGTGCACTTCGCGGATCTGGTCTTCTTTCGCGCCCAGACAGCCGGTAACAATCACTTTGCCGTTTTCCGTCAGGGCCTCACCGATGGCTTCCAGTGATTCCTGAACCGCGCTGTCGATAAATCCGCAGGTGTTCACGATCACCATATCGGCGTTGTCGTAGCTTGGCACCACGTCATAGCCCTCGGTGCGCAGTTCGGTCAGGATGCGTTCGGAATCCACGAGGTTTTTCGGGCAGCCCAGGGAGACGAAGCCGATTTTCGGCTGGTGCGTAACATTGCTCATAGGTTAAAAATTCATCAATTATGGAGTTATCAGGGCGGGATTTTACAGCGTATCGCGGGGGATTTATACACTCTTTGCAAGGCGGATGCGCCGGGCAGACGTTGTAACATTGTAAATAATGTTAATCAGTTAATAAAAATTGATCCCAGGCATTAAACTGTACAAAAAATGTACTTATCCTGATTATGCACAATGGCTGACAGAGGAGGAAAGAGCATGACCGTTGACAGACTAAAACGCGATCTGCTTAACAAGCTGATCAACGCCCGAATCGACCTGGCCGCGTACCTGCAGTTGAGGAAGGCAAAAGGGTATATGTCAGTCAGCGAAAGCGAACATCTGCGTGATAACCTGTTTGAACTTTGCAATTTCATGCGTGAAAAAGCACCGACCCTGAAGGCGAAATACGGCGAAAGTGAGCTGATCGCCCTGCGCCGCGCCGCTGAGGTACTTTCCATCGCTGGGGTATGTTTGATGAACGGACGCCACGACTGCCCGAATTTTATCGCTGTTAACGCGGAGAAGCTTGAAAACTGCCTGACCACGCTCTCTCTATGCATCATGTGCCTGAACGAGCACGAGAAGCTTGAACAGCACTGACCCAGGGGGAGGCAACTCCCCCTTCTGATTAAGCTTTTGTAAAAGTGGTAACGCGCCCGGATGCAGTGGCTAACCTTTATGCCATATGCCTATAAAGGAGCGCGTTATGCCTCGATCCTCGCTAATTTCCCTGCCTGCGCTGTTCATTCCGTTTTCGCTTCTTGCTGCCCCAGAGGCGGTCAAGGTTGAGGTGCTGCAAAACAAACTCGATCATCCCTGGTCTCTGGCGTTTCTGCCGGACAATAAAGGCCTGCTGGTGACCCTGAAGGGCGGTCAGCTCAAACGCTGGCAGGCCGGAAAAGGGCTGTCCGATCCGATTGTCGGCGTGCCGAAGGTCTGGGCAAACGGTCAGGGAGGATTGCTGGACGTGGTCCTCGCCCCGGATTTTAAAAAATCACGCCGCATCTGGCTGAGCTTCGCCGAAGCCGGGAGTGACGGCAAGGCCGGAACGGCGGTGGGCTATGGCCGACTGAGTGACGATCTGACGCGCATTGAAGCCTTCCAGGTGGTGTTCCGCCAGATGCCGAAACTCTCCACCGGGAACCATTTTGGTGGGCGACTGGTATTCGACGGCAAAGGCTCGCTCTTTATCGGACTCGGCGAGAATAACCAGCGTCCGACGGCGCAGGATCTGGATAAATTGCAGGGTAAAGTGGTGCGCCTCACCGAAGACGGAAAAGTGCCGCCGGATAACCCGTTTGTGAATACCCCCGGCGCGCGACCCGAAATCTGGTCTTACGGCATTCGCAACCCGCAGGGGATGGCGATGAATCCCTGGAGCGACGCGCTGTGGCTGAACGAGCACGGTCCGCGCGGCGGGGATGAGATCAACATCCCGGAGAAAGGAAAGAACTACGGCTGGCCGCTGGCGACGCACGGCATTAACTATAGCGGTCTGAAAATTCCGGAAGCCAAAGGCGAGCACGTTGAGGGAACCGAAAAACCGCTGTTCGTCTGGAAAGTGTCGCCCGCCGTGAGCGGTATGGCGTTTTACAACAGCGACGTCTTCCCGCAGTGGAAAAACAAGCTGTTTATCGGCGCGCTGAAGGAAAAGGACGTTATCGTGCTGAGCGTGGACGGCAATAAGGTCACGGAGGATGGGCGAATTCTGGGCGATCGGGATAAACGTATTCGTGATGTGCGGGTGGGGCCGGACGGCTATTTATACGTTCTGACCGACGAGACGGACGGGCAGCTGTTAAAAGTCAGCCCGTCCGGTGCGTAATCAGGTGACCGGGATCATTACCACGTTGCGGTACGCCGGGCGATCGCTCAGCTGTTTTAGCCAGCGCTCAAGGTGAGGGCGCGGCGTCCACTTCAGGCCGAGGTTGGTCAGATTCCAGACGAACGGCGCCACGGCAATATCGCCCACGCCGAACGCCTCACCGGAGAACCAGGCGTGCTTCGCCAGTTCGTCATCCATCATCGCAAACAGGTTTTCACACGCATCCTGAGCGGCATGAATGGCAGGGTAGTCGCGCTCGGCTTCAGGGGTTCTGACTAACCCCATCAGGATCACGCGGTGGGTTGGCGATAGCGTCTGGTTCGCCCAGTCCATCCACTTTTCACCCTGGGCGCGACGGGCCGGGCTTTCCACCCACAGGCGGCCCTGACCGTACTGAGCGGCGAGGTAACGGACAATGGTGTTGGATTCCCAAAGCGTCGCGTCGGTTTCATCATCGCGCAGCAGCGGCACCAGGCCGTTCGGGTTCATGGCCAGATAGTCGGCCTCTTTGTTCACGCCGAACGACATGCCGGCCATGATTTGATTGAACGGTAAATCCAGCTCTTCGAGCGTCCAGAGCACTTTCTTAACGTTGGTCGAGTTGTTCCTGCCCCATAGCGTAATCATATTTACTCCTGATGAGATGTGAATCCGGGTCAGCTTTCGCCATGGTGAGATAAACCTAACAATTACGCAACAGAAGACAAAAAAATCGTCTGAATCAAAGCGTATCTGAATGTTATTGCATAAACTTTAATAACTTTACCCTCGTTGGGTTTCTTTAACCGTTTTAGTGCGCTATTACTCATCGCTTCTTGCGACACGGTGATGTGACGTAATTTTTGAATGGACACTCGGGTGGCATTTATGACGCGTAAAATGACTTCTCTGCGCAGCCTTGCGACAGGCTCTGCGCTCCTTTTCCTGTTTGCACCAACGCTCTACGCAGCTGAACAGGCTGCGCCCGAAGCGCCGCCTGTGGATGCGCGCGCCTGGATCCTGATGGACTACTCCAGCGGTAAAGTGCTGGCGGAAGGCAACGCGGATGAGAAACTCGATCCGGCAAGCCTGACCAAAATCATGACCAGCTATGTGGTCGGCCAGGCGTTGAAAGCGGGCAAGATCAAGCTGGACGATATGGTCACCATCGGGAAAGATGCCTGGGCGACCGGCAACCCGGCGCTGCGGGGCTCTTCGGTGATGTTCCTGAAGCCTGGGGATCAGGTCTCCGTTTCCGATCTGAACAAAGGGGTAATTATTCAGTCGGGAAATGATGCGTGCATCGCGCTGGCCGATTACGTTGCCGGCAGCCAGGATTCTTTCATTGGCTTGATGAATGGCTACGCGCAGAAACTGGGCTTAACCAACACCACGTTCAAAACGGTTCACGGTCTGGATTCGCCGGGACAGTTCAGTACCGCGCGCGACATGGCGCTGCTGGGGAAAGCGCTGATCCACGACGTGCCGGATGAATACGCCATCCATAAAGAGAAAGAGTTTACCTTCAATAAAATCCGCCAGCCGAACCGCAACCGCCTGCTGTGGAGCAGTAACGTTAACGTGGACGGAATGAAAACCGGCACTACGGCGGGCGCGGGCTATAACCTGGTGGCCTCCGCGACCCAGGGCGACATGCGTCTGATTTCGGTGGTGCTGGGCACCAAAACCGACCGTATTCGCTTTAATGAGTCAGAAAAACTGCTGACCTGGGGCTTCCGCTTCTATGAAACCGTGACGCCGATTAAACCGGATGCCACGTTCGTCAGCCAGCGCGTCTGGTTTGGCGACAAGAGTGAAGTTAATCTCGGGGCGGGTGAAGGCGGCTCGGTGACCATTCCGCGCGGTCAGCTGAAAAACCTGAAGGCCAGCTATACCCTGACCGACCCGCAGCTTACGGCTCCGCTGAAAAAAGGTCAGGTGGTCGGGACGATTGATTTCCAGCTAAACGGTAAGTCGATTGAACAGCGTCCGCTGATTGTAATGGAGGCGGTGGAAGAGGGCGGCTTCTTCAGCCGGATGTGGGATTTCGTGATGATGAAATTCCACGGGTGGTTTGGCAGCTGGTTTAGCTAAGTTTTTTGCCGGGTGACGCTGCGCTTACCCGGCCTACGTTTTTTCTCCCTCTCCTGTGGGAGAGGGGCGGGGTGCGGGCATCAGACCGCACCCCCTTAATACATTAACTTCACCTGCTGCGCCTTCGCGTGGGCCACGATCTCGTCGTCCGGGCGGCAGTCGCTGACGATGGCGTCAAACTGCGCCAGCTCACCCATTCTTGCCGAACGCACCTTGCCAAACTTGCTGTGATCGACCACCAGCACATGATACTGGGCCGCGCTTAACGCCCAGTGTTTCACCGGCAGCTCTTCCAGGTTAAAGCAGGTCGCACCCTGACGCACGTTGATGCCTGCGGCGGAATAAAACGCGATATCCGGGCAGAGATTGCTGAGCGTGTCCTGCAGGTTGAGCGGCTTAAAGATGGCGTTGCTGGCGTGAAACTCGCCGCCGCAGAGGATCACCCGGCACTCCGGTTTCTCCTGAAGCGCCAGAAAGGTGTTCAGGGAGTAGCACACGGCGGTAAAAGGGATGCTGTTGTCGATGGCTTCGATAATCCACGGTGTGGTGGTTCCGCAGTCAAAAAACAGCGTCTGGTGCGGCTGTACCAGTGAGGCCGCAAGCCGGGCGGCTTTGCGCTTCTCTTCCACCAGGCGCGTCTTCTGGTCGCTGATCAGATAATGGCTGGCGCTACGCGGCTCAAGCACAATATACCCGCCGAGCAGCACGACGGGCGCGCTTTCGCTGTTCAGATCCCGACGAATGGTCATCTCTGAGACGCCGAGGAGGTTGGCGGCTTCCTTAAGATGCAGCTTATCGCTGCGCTTCAGCGCCTGTAGCAGCTGAGCAATGCGGTCATCGCGACGTGTTTCCATAGTTCCTCGGGATAAAAAAGTGAACCCCCGCAGGGCGGGGGCTCAAGTGTAACCTGTCAGGTTGGGGTTAGTCACGTATCCAGCCTTTGCGGATCGGGATAGCGAAAATGGCGCGATAAAGCGAAGACAGCGTGCGGTAAAGCGCTTCGCCAAAGAGGCTCCACAGGATAGCCGCGCTCACGCAGCCAATCAGCCCCACCAGGAAACCGCCCACCATATCCAGCGGCCAGTGAACGCCCAGGTAAACGCGAGACCAGGCAATTGCCAGGGCCGCCACCATCAGGACCGCACCGGACCACAGGCGATGCCAGAACAGGAAAGCCAGCGCGAAGGTAAAGATCACCGTTCCGTGATCGCTCGGGAACGAGTCATCCGGCGCGTGGTGCAGGAAGGTATAGCCGACGCGATCGACAAAAGGACGATCGTGCGGGAAGGCGTGACCCAGAATGTAGCTGACCAGGACGCTTACCCCGAGCGCCATCGCGACTTTAATCACCAGCTGGCGCTGCGCCTTCACCTGGCTGCGGGGACCCCACAGCCAGAGAATCGCAGCCAGTGCAGGCACGATACTGATCAGATCTTTTGCCAGAAAGGTGGCAAAATCGATCGACCACTCAGGCGAGGCTGGCGTGGCGTTGATCAGATAAAACAGCTGATAATTCAGATTCTCTAACATAGCGTTATCACTCTTTAGCAAACCGGATGGAAATAAGTCCGTAGACCACCACCTGGGAAAACCAGACCCACCACCCGGCCCACAGGTTGTGAGAGAAAAAATGCGCCCCGCGCATGACCTGGCCGTAGCCCATCGCCAGACCTAACACCACGCCCAGCGCGACGAAGCACCAGGCGAGACGCGGACGCTCGCGCCAGAAGGCAAAAAACAGCCCCATCACCATAAAGCCGCTGGAGGCATGACCGCCGGGAAAACAGCGCCCCGGACCGCTGTCAGCAGGGACGGCGCTGAACAGGGGATAAGACATAGCCTTTCCGCCATATTCCACCAGATCCCACGGGCAGCTGTGATGGCTCACGCTTTTCAGCGCGCCTACCACCAGCGCGCCAACGCCCATCAGTAGCGCCGCCGTCACCAGCCTTGCGTTGCGCTTGTAGGCGCCGTAAAACAGCGCCACGGCACCTAAGCCGATGGCGATGTACTTCGCCAGGCGGTGGTTCAGCAAATCCAGCAGGTGGTCCTTCTGCAGCGGAAAGCTCTGCGTTGCCGCGTCATACCAAAAGCCGGTGATCCATCTGTCGAGCGCTTCACTGCGCGATAGCCACGTAAACACCACGGCAAGGGCAATCAGTACGAAAAGCTGATAACCATAAAAGCGGGTCGGCAAGCGGTAAAGTCGTTTTGTCTTATTTGTCTGTAAGTTAGACAATTCTGAACGGCTGGAGGTGAGTGCCATAATTTGGGATCGTTGACGAGTAATCGCGCTATCATAAAAGTGTCAACTTAAGGAAACCTTAAACGAAGACGATATGTGCTTTATTTCTGTTTATCCTCAATAAATCACTATCTCGGGCTGCGGCATTTCATTAAACTCGTCGCGATTTTGTCATTATAAAGAGATTGCATGTTAAACCGTTCTTCTTCTGGTTCACGTCTGGGTCGTCAGGCGTTGCTTTTCCCTCTGTGTCTGGTGCTCTACGAATTCTCTACCTATATCGGCAACGATATGATCCAGCCCGGTATGCTGGCCGTTGTGGCGCAGTACAACGCGGGTATTGAGTGGGTGCCGACCTCCATGACCGCCTATCTGGCCGGCGGCATGTTTTTACAGTGGCTGTTAGGCCCGCTGTCGGATCGTATTGGCCGTCGTCCGGTAATGCTGACGGGCGTGGTGTGGTTTATCGTCACCTGTCTCGCCACGCTGCTGGCGCAAAACATTGAACAATTTACCCTGCTGCGTTTCCTGCAGGGGGTGAGCCTGTGCTTTATCGGCGCCGTGGGGTATGCCGCCATTCAGGAGTCGTTTGAAGAGGCGGTGTGTATCAAAATTACCGCGCTGATGGCGAACGTGGCGCTGATCGCCCCCTTACTCGGGCCGCTGGTGGGTGCCGCGTGGGTGCACGTTGCGCCGTGGGAAGGGATGTTTGTGCTCTTTGCGCTTCTCGCCGCCTTCGCGTTCTTTGGCCTGCACCGGGCGATGCCGGAAACGGCCACCCGCATCGGCGAGAAACTCTCGCTGAAAGAGCTGGGTCGGGATTATAAAGAAGTGCTGAAGAACGGCCGCTTTGTGGCGGGCGCGCTGGCGACCGGGTTCGTTAGCCTGCCGCTGCTGGCGTGGATCGCGCAGTCGCCGGTCATTATCATCAGCGGTGAAAAGCTCAGCAGCTACGAGTATGGCCTGCTGCAGGTGCCGATCTTTGGCGCGCTGATTATCGGGAACCTGGTGCTGGCACGCCTGACGTCACGCCGCACCGTGCGTTCACTGATTATCATGGGCGGCTGGCCGATTGCGGCAGGGCTGATTCTGGCTGCAGTGGCGACCGTCGCGTCATCCCACGCCTACCTGTGGATGACGGCGGGGCTCAGCCTCTATGCCTTCGGAATTGGCGTGGCCAACGCCGGGCTGGTGCGCCTGACGCTGTTTGCCAGCGAGATGAGTAAAGGCACGGTGTCAGCGGCGATGGGAATGCTGCAGATGTTGATTTTTACCGTCGGTATTGAAGTGAGCAAGCATGCCTACGCGATGGGCGGCAACGGGCTGTTCAGCCTGTTTAACCTCGCCAACGGCGCGCTGTGGGTTGGCCTGATGGTGGTGTTCCTGAAAGATAAACGCGTCGGGAACGCCCTGCAACCATAATCTTTTTTCCCTCTCCCCTTTGGGGAGAGGGCCAGGGTGAGGGGCGAGGGCACCAGACCGCACGGTATCAATTAAACGGTGCCTCCCCGTTCAACACCTTCTCAATCACGTTTAAAACGCCTTCATCGTTATTGTGCGGCGCTTCAAAACGCGCCGCCTCTTTGATGTGCGGTCTGGCATTCGCCATCGCAAAGCTGAACCCGGACTGGCGCAGCATCTCCACGTCGTTGCCGCTGTCGCCGAAGGCCACCACTTCGCTATCGTCTATGCCCCAGCGCTTTTGCAGTATCCGCAGGCCGTTAGCTTTGTGCACGCCGGGGATAATCAGGTCGATACTGCCGTGACCGGTGGTGACGGGCACCATGATGTCGCTCAGCTTTTCATGCAGCAGCGCCTGAATACGGGGAATTTCATCGTCAGACACGTTAAGCCCGAACTTGAAGAAAATATCGTTCAGGTTATCGAAATCGCTGACCATTTCGAGGCGGTGGTAATACTTCGCCGCGATATCCTTAAAGCCCTCGTCATAGCATTTCAGCGTGTACGCGCTGCTTTTCCCGCAGGCGATAATCTCAATGCCCGGAACCTCGTTTAACACGTTCGCGACGGTCTCGAAATGGGCTTTCGGCAGTTCGCCGTTAAAGACGTCTTCACCTTCGCTCACGACCCAGCCGCCGTTTTCGGCGACGAACGCGATCTCATGCGCTATCTCCGGGAAAAAGGAGATCAGCTGGTAATACTGGTTGCCGCTGGCGACCACGAAGCGAATGCCTTGCGCCTTCATGCGGGCGTACTGCGCCAGAAAGCGCGGCCGATTATAGGTCTTGGCATCGCTCAGAAAAGTACCATCCATGTCGACGGCGATCAGTTTAACGCTCATATCCCTTCTCCAGTGTCGTTTGATTCGTTTCCGGCTTTGCCACCGCGCGCGCCACCAGCGCCGCGATGATGACCAACCCTAACACCACCAGCATGGCGCTGCGCAGCCCGTAGTGCTCGCCGAGGAAGCCGAGCAGCGGCGGCCCGACCAGGAAGGCGAGATAGCCCGTGGTCGCCACCACGCTGACGCGCGTCGGGGCATCCGGGCCGGTGTCGCTGGCGGCGGAAATGGTCAGCGGGAAGCCAAGTGATGCCCCCAGTCCCCAGAGGATCACGGAAACCCCCGCAATCCAGTCCACATCCACAAAGATGATCATCGCGATACCCAGGCCGCCCAGCAGGGCGCTGGCGCGCACCACCGCCACGCGGCTGTAGCGGTCGATAAACCAGCCGCCTGTGAAGCGCCCGACGGTCATCCCCAGCGTAAACCCGGCGTAAATCAGCGAGCCGGAGGTCGGGCTAAAGCCGTGACCGTCCACCATCAGCAGCGGCAGCCAGTCGTTGGCGGAACCTTCCGCGAACGCCATCGCCAGCACCACCACGCCGATCAGCATCAGCTGGAAGTCGCGGTAGAAGGGCAGCCCTTTTTCGGCCGAGTGCTGTTCGTCAGCGGAATTCTTACCGGTGCCGTCCGGGATGGCCCGGATGCCGGTCAGGATCGGAATGATGCACACCAGCGCTGCCAGCAGGATATGCAGATTCGCACTCACGCCGGTGGCCGTCAGCGCCATCCCCACGCCCGCACCGGCCAGCGTGCCGAGGCTGTAAAAACCGTGCATCATCGGCAGCACGGTTTTATTCATCTCACGTTCGACCGCCGCCCCTTCCACGTTGATGGCAACTTCCGCCGAACCGAAGCTGCCGCCAAATACCGTCAGGCCCAGGGCGAACAGCACCGGCGAGGCACACCACAGCGCCACGCTTAATATGCCCATCCCGAACACGGCAAAGCACATGGTGGTGCGGATCACCGCTCGCGTACCAAAGCGCTTTACCAGCCACGCGGAGCAGAGGATGCCGCTCATGGAGCCTATCGACAGGCCGAACAGCACGATGCCCATCTCGGCGGTAGAAACGGACAAAATATCGCGAATGGCGGGGGTGCGCGTGGCCCAGGAGGCCATCAGCAGGCCGGGAATAAAGAAGAACATAAACAGCGCCCACAGGCGTCGCTGCAGGGCTTTACGGGGAGAAGTCAGCGTCATTGGGGTAGCACCAGAAGTACAACAATAGCGACAACACTAGCAAGTTTGTGTACATTTGTACACAAACCACGTGAGGAATATATGAGCAGACCACCGAACGATCCGCATCGCCGGGAGAAGATCCTGCAGGCAACGCTCGATACTATCGCCGAGCACGGTATTCACGCCGTCACGCACCGTAAAATCGCCACCTGCGCGGGCGTGCCGCTGGGGTCGATGACCTACTATTTCGACGGCATGGAGCCGCTGCTGGAGGAGGCCTTCACGTGGTTTACCCGGCAGATGTCGCAGCAGTACCGGGATTTCTTTGCGGGCGTCACCGGGCCGGAAATGGCGTGCGAATCCATCACCACCCTGATACACAGCTCGCAGGTGACCACGCCGCACAACATGGCGCTGATGTATCAGCTCTACGCCTTTATGCACCGCAGCGCGGCGCTGAAAACGGTGATGCAGGACTGGATGAAGATGAGCCAGACCACGCTGGAGCAGTGGTTCGACCCGGTTACCACCCGCGCCCTGGACGCGTTTATCGAAGGGATGACGCTGCACTATGTCACCGACCGGGCGCCGTTAACCCGGGAGGAGATCCGGGCGATGGTGGGGAGAATTGCGGGCGAGGGCGGCCGCTAGGTTGCGCCCGCGGTCATATTGACGGTGGTTCCCGTCATAGCGCCTGCCGCATCTGAGGCCAGAAACGTAATCGTGTCTGCCACCTGTGCCAGCGTCGGCAGGCGACGCGTCAGGGTGCTTTGCGCGGCACCGCTGAGAAACTGCTCAACCGTAATCCCCATCGTCTGCGCCCTGGCGGCGAAAATGGCTCCCACATACGAACCCGCCTGCACCGCGTCTGCTATCGCGTGCGAACGCACGCACAGCACGCGAATATTTTGTGTCCCCAGCTCCGCCGCCAGCGCCCGGGTCAAGGCTTCCGTTCCCGCGCAGCCGACGATATGCCCGAGGTGGCCCGCGATCGTCATGTTCGCGGCAGGCGCGACGACGGTAATAATGACTCCACCATGCTCGCCGCCCATGCGGGGCGACACGGCTTTCGCAATGTTAAAGTAGGCAGCCAGGAAGGGATCAAAACCCTGCCTGAACTCATCGAGCGTTAACGCCTCAAGGCGTTTGCCCTGATCGTGCATAAAGCCCGTGGCGTTGACGACGATATCAATGCGGGCAAGGTCGGGGAGCAGCGAGGACTCCTCGAGCGCATCGAAAACAAACGTGCTGGCAGAACCGCCCGCGGCGCGAATGCTGCTGGCGACCTGCTCCAGCCTGGCGTGGTCGCGTGCGGCGAGGTACACATCCGCCCCTTCACGCGCCAGAGCGTGCGCCACTGAACTGCCGATGGCGCCGCTTCCGCCGAAGATAACGGCGGTTTTGTTCTTAAAGCCCATAGCTGCATACCCTCACCAGGATTAACCCTCAGAAGTATGTGCCGGGTTTCGGCTGATGCAACCTGGCAGATGGGTGGGGTATGCGGCTGGAAGGCCTTACTGCGCCATTATCAACGGGTTACTTTGGCGAGATTTTTTTGCCGCTGGCGTCCACGACGGCTTCACCATCTTCTTTCGTAAACGCCCCTTTCTGCACATCCGGCAGGATGTCGAGGACGACTTCAGACGGTCGGCACAGGCGGGTGCCCAGCGGCGTCACCACGATCGGACGGTTAATCAGGATCGGGTGCTGCAGCATAAAATCAATAAGCTGGTCGTCGGTGAACTTATCGTCGGCAAGGCCGAGCTGTTCATAGGGCTCCACGTTTTTACGCAGCAGATCCCGCACTGAAATGCCCATCTCGGCAATCAGGGTGGTCAGCTTATCGCGCGACGGCGGGGTTTCCAGATAAAGGATAATCTCTGGCTCCGTGCCGCTGTTGCGGATCATCTCCAGCGTGTTGCGCGAGGTTCCGCAGGCCGGGTTGTGATAAATGGTGATGTGGCTCATATCAGTGGCTCATTACAGTGTGAAGGAGAGACGTAGCGCCAGCGCGGCGAGCGTCACAAACAGGACGGGCAGCGTCATAACGATGCCCGTCCGGAAATAGTAGCCCCAGGTGATCGTCATGTTTTTCTGCGCCAGCACGTGGAGCCAGAGCAGGGTGGCGAGGCTGCCGATAGGCGTGATTTTCGGCCCCAGATCGCAGCCAATCACGTTGGCGTAAATCATCGCTTCCTTGATTAGTCCTGTCGCTGTACTGCCCTCGATGGAGAGCGCGCCAATCAGCACGGTGGGCATATTGTTCATTATGGATGACAGAAACGCGGTGATGAACCCGGTTCCCAGCGTGGTGGCCCACAGCCCGTGTCCGGCCAGGCTATCCAGTACGCCTGTGAGAGAGTCCGTCAGCCCGGCATTGCGCAGGCCATACACCACCAGATACATCCCCAGCGAAAAGATAACGATCTGCCACGGCGCGCCGCGCAGCACTTTTCCGGTGTTTATCGCATGTCCGCGTTTTGCGACAGCGAATAAAATCAGCGCGCCGACGGTCGCGATGGCGCTGACCGGAATGCCGAGAGGTTCAAGCACAAAGAAACCGACGAGAAGCAGCAGCAGGACGATCCAGCCCGTTCTGAACGTCGGGAGGTCGTGAATGGCCCGCGCGGGCTCGCGGAGTTTTGCCAGGTCATATTCCGGGGGGATTTCCTTGCGGAAGAACAGATGCAGCATCACCAGCGTTGCGGCAATCGCGGCGATATCTACCGGGATCATCACCGAGGCGTATTCGCTGAACCTCAGCTTAAAGAAGTCTGCCGACACGATGTTGACCAGGTTAGACACAATCAGCGGCAGGCTGGCGGTATCGGCGATAAAGCCTGCCGCCATCACAAACGCCAGCGTGGCCTGCTTGCTGAACCCCAGCGCCAGAAGCATGGCGATCACGATAGGGGTCAGGATCAGCGCCGCACCGTCATTGGCAAACAGCGCCGCCACGGCTGCGCCCAGCAGCACGATATACGTAAACAGCAATCGCCCGCGACCGTTCCCCCAGCGGGCAACGTGCAGCGCCGCCCACTCGAAAAAGCCGGACTCATCCAGCAGCAGGCTGATGATGATGACGGCAATGAACGTTGCCGTGGCGTTCCAGACGAAATTCCACACGACCGGAATATCGTTAATGTGAATCACGCCGCTGGCCAGCGCCAGTACGGCGCCGATAGTCGCGCTCCAGCCGATACTGAGCCCTTTGGGCTGCCAGATGACCAGTACCAGCGTAAACAGAAAAATAGCCCCTGCCAGAAACATCTTCTACTCCGTTATATCTGTTTTTGTGAATGTGTTTTGCCTAGCACGAGCCTGAGAGTCGGTTTTTAAGCTTCATGCGCGTCTCGTCCCGCAGGCAGTTCCAGCTGTTGTCGATAACGGTTGCCGCCCATGCAGGCATGTTGGGAGACAAACGGTAATAGACCCACTTCCCCTCGCGACGGTCGATAACCAGCCCGGACTCGCGCAGCAACGCCATGTGGCGGGAGACCTTAGGCTGAGACTCGGTGGTTGCGGAGCAGAGATCGCATACGCATAGCTCGCCCGCTTCGCGGAGCAGCATGACGATGGCGAGCCGCGTTTCGTCGGAGAGGGTTTTAAAGAGCTGGAGTGGGTGGAGCATGGGCGTTCCTGCAGGTGGAATGATTTATATATGTTTAATCATATATGTTTTGATTGCAGGATAGAAGCGGAGATGAGAGGTACGGAAATTTCAGGCAACAAAAAACCCATCAACCTTGAACCAAAACGGCGGGGTTGATGGGCTCCACAAATTGGGGACATCAAAGAAAAGCAGTGGCAATAGTTATGACTGCCCCCTGATAAAAAAGTTCTGCGCGTGACGAAAATAATTTTCCCCGCGCGCAAACTTAGGAGTTATCCGAGTCCGGGCCAGATGATGATGATCAGCGTACCCGCCAGGGTCAGCAGCACGTTAGCGATAGCGTACGTGCCCGCATACCCCAGCGCCGGGATGTTGCTGCGCGCGGTGTCGCTGATGATTTCCATGGCCGGCGCACAGGTACGTGCGCCCATCATCGCCCCGAACAGCAGGGCGCGGTTCATGCGCAGCACGTAGGCGCCGAACAGGAAGCAGATCACCACCGGCACCAGGCTGACGATAAGTCCGGAAACCAGCATCTGCCAGCCAACGGCGCCCAGGCTGTGGCCGATGCCGCTTCCCGCGCTTAAGCCGACGCCCGCCATAAACACCATCAGACCGAACTCTTTCACCATGTTCAGCGCGCCCTGCGGAATGTAGCCGAAGGTTGGGTGGTTGGCTCGCAGGAAGCCCAGCATGATCCCGGCGAACAGCAGCCCGGCGGCGTTACCGATGCCAAAACTGAAGTTGCTGAACTGGAAGGTGATCATCCCGATCATCAGGCCAACGATAAAGAAGGCGCAGAAGGCCAGCAGGTCGGTGACCTGGCTGTGAATGGAGATAAAGCCGATGCGGTCGGCAACGGTTTTCACGCGTCGCGCGTCGCCGCTGACCTGCAAAACATCGCCTTTGTTGAGCACGACGTTATCGTCGATCGGCATCTCAATCTGGCTGCGGATCACGCGGTTGAGGAAGCAGCCGTGGTCGGTCAGCTTCAGCTGCGCCAGACGGCGGCCCACGGCGTTATGGTTTTTCACCACGATCTCTTCGGTGACGATACGCATGTCGAGCAGATCGCGATCGAACACCTCTTTGCCGTTACGGAAGCTCGGGTCGAGACGGGCGTGGGCGTCCGGGTAACCCACCAGCGCGATGTCGTCGCCCATCTGCAGCACCGCGTCGCCGTCCGGGTTCGCCAGAATGCCGTTGCGGCGGATACGTTCGATATAGCAGCCCGTCTGGCGATAAATCCCCAGCTCGCGCAGGTTTTTGCCGTCAGCCCATGCCACCAGCTCTGGCCCGACGCGATAGGCGCGGATCACCGGGAGATAGACTTTACGTTTGGAATCGGTATCGAGACCGCGCTCGCGCGCGATTTGCTGGGCGCTGGTCTGCAGATCCTGATGCTGAAGTTTTGGCAGGTAGCGCGCGCCGACGATCAGGCTCACCAGACCAATCAGATAGGTCAGGGCATAGCCCAGGCTCAGGTGGTCGAGGGCGGTAGAGAGCTGCGCGCCGGCCATACCGGAATGGCGCAGGGTATCACCGGCACCCACGAGCACGGGGGTGGAGGTCATGGAGCCTGCCAGCATACCGGCCGTTAACCCGATATCCCAGCCAAACAGTTTACCCAGTCCTAACGCGATCAGCAGCGCGCTGCCGACCATCACCAGCGCCAGCATCAGATAATTTTTGCCGTCGCGGAAGAAAATTGAAAAAAAGTTCGGTCCCGCTTCCACGCCAACACAAAAAATAAACAGCATAAAGCCTAAGTTGAGCGCGTCCGTGTTAATGCTGAAGTGCTGCTGGCCTAATAATAAGGAGACGACTAAAACGCCAATGGAATTACCAAGTTGAACTGAACCCAGGCGCAATTTACCCAGGCAGAGGCCCAGCGCCAGTACCACAAATAATAACAGGATGTAATTCCCATTTAACAAGTCTGCGACGTTTATATTCACGGAGGCTAACTTCTTGTTTACCAGTAAGTTGTTGAATGAAAGGACTATTTGGGCTACTGTTTTCTGAGCCAGGGAACGCGTTCAACCCTCCCTGTTACGTAATTTATTCCCTAAAACATTAGCTGGCCGATAGTTTAATCGTATTAGCTACTGACAGCTACCTATTATCGCATCACCCTGTGCGTACTTTGGCAAGGATTGCCGCATTGCTTTATCTGACTGGGCGTCTACCCGACGAAGGTGTATTTGATAGAGATAAGTCAGGAGGATAGTTTGAACATTAAACGAAACTGGGCGGGGGTGATCAGCTGCTTTTTGCTGTTTACCGTCGTGTGCATGTCGCTCGCTTTTAATGTGAAGGGGGCATTCAGGGCTGCCGGACACCCGGAGCTGGGGCTGCTCTTTTTTACCCTGCCGGGAGCGGCAGCCAGTTTTCTTTCCCGTAAAGGGGAGGTGGTCAAGCCGCTTATTGGCGCAATGCTGGCGGCACCGCTGTGTCTGCTGCTGATGCGCATGCTGTATGTGTCAACGCGAAGTTTCTGGCAGGAGATGGCGTGGTTGCTGAGCGGCGTCTTCTGGTGCGCCCTCGGCGCGCTGTGCTATTTGTTTGTGTGCAGCCTGATTAAGCATCGACGGCACCACAAATAAAAACGCCCTCCGGGTGAGGGCGTCTTCGCATTACTGGGCGGCAAACAGGCCCAGATGCTCTTTGGCGTAAGCTTCAAAGTCAGTGCAACCACCGATGTGTTTCTGATCGAGGAAGATCTGCGGTACGGTTTCAACCGGCTTACCGACGGTTTTTTCGAGATCCGCTTTGGTGATGCCTTCCGCGTGGATATCCACGTAGCGGAAGTTGAAGTCATCGCGCTCTTCGGTCAGTTTCTCAGCCAGCTCTTTCGCGCGCACACAGTAAGGGCACCCTGGACGACCAAAAATTACTGCAAACATTTCTCTCTCCTCAAAAAACAAGCCTGACGGCGAATAGGACATATAGTGCCCGATAACCTGTCGCCATTAAAGAAGGTTTCGCCTGTCGCTTTGATACAGTAAGGCTATGTTTCGCCAATTACACCGCGCAAATCATTGCCTATACTGGCTGCCATAAGGTTTAAGCAAGACAAAGAGAGACAAGATGACGCCAACCATAGACCTGCTCACATCCCACCGTTCCATTCGCCACTTCACCGACGAGCCGATTACCGAGGCGCAGCGCGAAGCGATTATTAACAGCGCCAGGGCGACCTCCAGCTCCAGCTTCCTGCAGTGCAGCTCGATTATCCGCATTACCGACCCGGCCATGCGTGAACAGCTGGTCGCGCTGACCGGCGGACAGAAGCATGTGGCCCAGGCCGCGGAGTTCTGGGTGTTCTGCGCCGACTTTAACCGCCACCTGCAGATCTGCCCTGAGGCCGAGCTGGGGCTGGCCGAACAGCTGCTGCTGGGCGTGGTGGATACCGCGCTGATGGCGCAAAACGCCTTTACGGCGGCGGAGTCGCTGGGATTAGGCGGTGTCTACATCGGTGGCCTGCGTAATAACATCGAAAGCGTGACCGAGCTGCTGAAGCTGCCAAAACACGTCCTGCCGCTGTTCGGCCTGTGCCTCGGCTGGCCGGCGGATAACCCGGATCTGAAGCCGCGCATTCCTGCCGCCATGCTGGTGCACGAAAACCACTACCAGCCGGTCGATCAGGACGTCCTGAATCAATATGATGAAGAGCTGGCGAACTACTACCTGACGCGCGGCAGCAATAACCGTCGGGATACCTGGACTGACCATATTCGTCGCACCATCATTAAAGAAAACCGCCCGTTTATTCTTGATTACCTGCACAAACAGGGCTGGGCGACGCGATAGTCCATTCCGCCTGCGCCTGCCTGCGTATATGATATGCAGGCTTTTTCCATGTCTTCAGAGAGGTGCAGGGTGAAAATTGCCATATTGTCCCGGGATGGAACGCTCTATTCATGTAAGCGCCTGCGAGACGCGGCGGCGAAACGCGGGCATCAGGTTGAGATCCTCGACCCGATGTCCTGCTATATGAACATTGACCCGGCCGCCTCATCGATTCACTACAAAGGCCGCAAGCTGCCGCACTTTGATGCCGTGATCCCGCGCATCGGCTCCCAGATCACCTATTACGGCACCGCCGCGCTGCGCCAGTTCGAGATGTTGGGCAGCTATCCGCTTAACGAATCCGTCGCCATTTCGCGCGCCCGCGACAAGCTGCGCTCGCTGCAGCTCCTCGCCCGTCAGGGGATCGATCTCCCCGTCACGGGGATTGCCCATTCACCTGACGACACCAGCGATCTCATCGACATGGTGGGCGGCGCGCCTTTGGTCATCAAGCTGGTGGAAGGCACGCAGGGCATTGGCGTGGTGCTGGCGGAAACGCGTCAGGCGGCGGAGAGCGTGATTGACGCCTTTAGGGGCCTCAATGCCCACATCCTGGTGCAGGAGTACATCGAAGAGGCGAAAGGGCGCGATATTCGCTGCTTCGTGGTCGGCAATGAGGTGGTGGCAGCTATTGAGCGCCAGGCGAAAGAGGGCGATTTCCGCTCTAACCTTCACCGCGGCGGCGTGGCGCGGGTAGCTGATATTAGCGATCGCGAACGGGAAATTGCCGTCAAAGCGGCGCAAACCCTGGGGCTGGACGTGGCGGGCGTAGACCTTCTGCGGGCGACGCGCGGGCCGCTGGTCATGGAGGTGAACGCCTCGCCGGGGCTGGAAGGCGTAGAAAAAACCACAGGTGTCGATATTGCGGGTAAAATGATCGCATGGATCGAGCGTCATGCCACGCCAGGCTACTGTCTGAAAACGGGCGGTTAAATGGTATTGAACGCACTTTTTGCGTAATCTATACCCTAAATAATTCGAGTTGCAGGAAGGCGGCAAGGGAGTGAATCCCCTGGAGCTTACATTAGTAAGTGACTGGGGTGAACGAGCGCAGCCAACGCACATGCAACTTGAAGTATGACGGGTATATGCGAAGTTTTTAATTAAGAGGCTGCACAGCGATGGATTTACAGGTCGTACCTACACTGGATACGTTACGTCAATGGCTTGATGATGCCGGAATTACGTTCTTCGAATGCGATTCCTGCCAGGCGCTGCATCTGCCTCATATGCAGAATTTCGACGGCATTTTCGATGCCAAAATCGATCTCATTAACGACGTGATCCTTTTCTCCGCGCTGGCCGAAGTGAAGCCCTCCGCGCTGCTGGCGCTGGCCTCCGACCTGTCGGCGATCAACGCCAGTTCTTTGACGGTGAAAGCATTTCTCGACATACAGGATGATAATCTGCCAAAACTGGTCGTTTGCCAGTCTTTATTCTCCGGTGCCGGGCTGTCTTTCAAGCAGTTCTCCTGGTTTATGCGCTTGAGCGAAGAGCAAATTTCCATGGTCATGATGGAAGCCAATGCACACCATCTGCTGTATAGCGCGGAAGATGATGCAGAGAATAATGATGCATCTCCCAATTTTCTTCACTGAACCTGTCTGACTTTTGCGCAGTCGCTGCCATAGCGGCTGCAGAAGGCCATTTTTTCTGCTGCTTTTAACCTTTCTTTAAAGAATTTTTCACCTCCCTGAAGGCCGTTTCGGCTTATCACGTAGACATAACCTGCATAAAAAATTGATAAAAGGCGTTTTTTCGTCTGGGCTATAGCCGGAGACACGGGCTACAGTTATTCTTGCGATGCTTAAAAAAGCGAGCGGAAGCTGCCGGGTAAAGAGGTTTCTTTTTATTTTGGGCAGAGCGACAAACTATGCATGATTATTGCATATCTTCAGATTGCACAGTTTTAGTTCGTTTGTTAACGAGCTTTCAGAAGGAATAAAGATATGATCGCCTTGAATAAAAAATGGTTATCGGGTCTGGTTGCGGGTGCTCTGATGGCCGTCTCTGCCGGCACGCTCGCTGCGGAACAAAAAACGCTGCACGTTTACAACTGGTCTGACTATATTGCGCCGGACACGGTGGCGAATTTTGAAAAAGAGACCGGCATTAAAGTGGTCTACGACGTTTTCGATTCCAACGAAGTGCTGGAAGGAAAACTGATGGCGGGCAGCACCGGGTTTGATCTCGTGGTGCCTTCTGCAAGCTTCCTCGAGCGCCAGCTGACGGCAGGCGTCTTCCAGCCTCTGGACAAGAGCAAGTTACCGAACTGGAAAAACCTCGATCCGGAAGTGCTTAAGCTGGTGGCGAAGCATGACCCGGACAACAAATACGCGATGCCTTACCTGTGGGCGACCACCGGTATTGGCTACAACGTGGATAAAGTCAAAGCAGTGCTGGGCCCGGACGTCAAGCTGGACAGCTGGGACGTGGTGCTGAAGCCGGAAAACCTTGAGAAGCTGAAAAGCTGCGGCGTCTCCTTCCTCGATGCGCCGGAAGAGATTTTCGCCACCGTGCTGAACTACCTGGGCAAAGACCCGAACAGCAGTAAAGCCGATGATTACACCGGCCCGGCGACCGAACTGCTGCTGAAGCTGCGTCCAAATATTCGTTACTTCCACTCGTCTCAGTACATTAACGACCTGGCGAACGGCGACATCTGCGTCGCGATCGGCTGGGCAGGGGACGTGTGGCAGGCGGCTAACCGCGCGAAAGAGGCGAAAAACGGCGTGAACGTCTCTTACTTCATTCCGAAAGAGGGGGCGCTGGCCTTCTTCGACGTCTTCGCGATGCCGGCTGATGCGAAGAACAAAGACGAAGCCTATCAGTTCCTCAACTACCTGATGCGTCCTGAGGTGATCGCCCACATCAGCGACCACGTTTACTACGCGAACGGTAACAAGGCCTCCGTGCCGCTGGTAAGCGAAGAAATCCGTAACAACCCGGCTATCTATCCGCCAGCGGATGTGTTCGCCAAGCTCTTCACCCTGAAAGTGCAGGATCCAAAAATTGACCGCGTGCGTACCCGCGCGTGGACCAAGGTGAAAAGCGGTAAATAACGGCGTTGGGTATTGTTGCCCGGTGGCGCTGTCGCCTACCGGGCCTGTACAACCCGTAGGCCGGGCAAGCGTTAGCGCCGCCCGGCGATGCGCACCCTGACGGTGCGTTTGCACCAGTACTGATCTATGCCGGAGAACACCCCGTGAATGACGCGATCCCCCGCCCGCAGGCGAAAGTCCGTAAAGCGCTGACCCCGCTTCTTGAAATTCGTAACCTCACCAAATCTTTCGATGGCCAGCATGCCGTGGACGACGTCAGCCTGACTATCTATAAAGGCGAAATTTTTGCCCTCCTGGGAGCTTCTGGCTGCGGAAAATCGACCCTGCTGCGTATGCTGGCCGGGTTTGAACAGCCCACCGCCGGGCAAATCATGCTCGATGGTGTGGATCTCTCCAGCGTGCCACCGTATCAGCGCCCGATTAACATGATGTTCCAGTCTTACGCGCTGTTCCCGCACATGACGGTGGAGCAGAACATCGCCTTTGGCCTGAAGCAGGACAAGCTGCCGAAGGCCGAAATTACCGCGCGCGTGGCCGAGATGCTGAGCCTGGTGCACATGCAGGAGTTCGCGAAGCGTAAGCCGCACCAGCTCTCCGGCGGCCAGCGCCAGCGCGTGGCTCTGGCCCGCAGTCTGGCAAAACGCCCGAAATTATTGTTGCTCGATGAGCCGATGGGCGCGCTGGATAAAAAGCTGCGCGACCGTATGCAGCTCGAAGTGGTGGATATCCTCGAGCGCGTGGGGGTGACCTGCGTGATGGTGACCCACGACCAGGAAGAAGCGATGACCATGGCCGGACGCATCGCGATCATGAACCGCGGGAAGTTCGTGCAGATTGGCGAGCCGGAAGAGATTTATGAACATCCGACTACCCGCTACAGCGCGGAGTTCATCGGCTCGGTCAACGTCTTCGAAGGGCTGCTGAAAGATCGTCAGGAAGATGGCCTGGTCATCGAATCGCCGGGGCTGCAGCATCCGCTTAAGGTCGATCCGGATAACTCCGTGGTGGACAACGTGCCGGTCTACGTCGCGCTGCGTCCGGAGAAGATCATGCTCTGTGAGGATCCGCCTGCCGATGGCTATAACTTTGCCGTGGGCGAAGTGGTGCACATTGCCTATCTGGGCGATCTGTCTATCTACCACGTGCGGCTGAAAAGCGGGCAGATGCTCAGCGCGCAGCTACAGAACGAACATCGCTACCGCAAGGGGCAGCCAACATGGGGTGACGAAGTGCGCCTGTGCTGGGATGCTGACAGTTGCGTCGTGCTGACGGTATAAGGAGCGGCAAATGAGTGCACTTGAACCTCCAGCTCGCGCAGAAAAGCCGGGCGGTTTTGCCCAGTGGCTGACGCGCTTGCAGATGAACCACGGCCGCAAGCTGGTGATTGCCATGCCGTACGTGTGGCTGATCCTGCTGTTCCTGCTGCCGTTCCTGATTGTTTTCAAGATAAGCCTGGCGGAAATGGCGCGGGCGATCCCGCCCTATACCAACCTGCTGGACTGGGCCGACGGGCAGCTGACGCTGACGCTTAACCTCGGCAACTTCCTGCAGCTCACCGACGATCCGCTCTATTTCGAAGCCTATCTGCAGTCGCTGCAGGTGGCGGCGATCTCGACGCTCTGCTGTCTGGTGATGGGCTACCCGCTGGCGTGGGCGGTGGCGCACAGCAAGCCGTCGACGCGTAACATCCTGCTGCTGCTGGTGATCCTGCCGTCGTGGACCTCGTTCCTGATCCGCGTTTATGCCTGGATGGGGATCCTGAAAAACAACGGCGTGCTGAATAACTTCCTGATGTGGCTCGGGGTTATCGATCAGCCGCTGACGATCCTGCACACCAACCTCGCGGTCTATATCGGTATTGTGTACGCCTATCTGCCGTTTATGGTTCTGCCGATCTACACGGCCCTGACGCGTATTGATTACTCGCTGGTGGAAGCGTCGCTCGATCTTGGCGCCCGTCCGTTAAAAACCTTCTTCAGCGTGATTGTCCCGCTGACCAAAGGCGGCATTATCGCCGGGTCAATGCTGGTCTTTATCCCGGCGGTAGGGGAGTTTGTGATCCCTGAACTGCTCGGCGGCCCGGACAGCATCATGATTGGCCGCGTGCTGTGGCAGGAGTTCTTCAATAACCGCGACTGGCCGGTGGCCTCGGCGGTAGCGATTGTTATGCTCCTGCTGCTGATCGTGCCGATCATGTGGTTCCACAAGCATCAGCAGAAACAGATGGGAGACCACGGATGAACAACTTACCGGTAGTGCGCTCCCCGTGGCGAATTGCGATTCTCGTTATCGGCTTTACCTTCCTGTATGCGCCGATGCTGATGCTGGTGATCTACTCGTTCAACAGCTCTAAGCTGGTAACGGTCTGGGCGGGCTGGTCGACGCGCTGGTACAGCGAGCTGTTTCACGACGATGCGATGATGAGCGCGGTGGGGCTGAGCCTGACCATTGCAGCCCTTGCGGCGACAATGGCGTCGGTGCTGGGCACGATCGCCGCGCTGGTGATGGTGCGCTTCGGGCGTTTTCGCGGCTCAAACGGGTTCGCCTTTATGATCACCGCGCCGCTGGTCATGCCGGACGTGATCACCGGTCTCGCGCTGCTGCTGCTGTTCGTGGCCCTGGCGCACGCCATCGGCTGGCCGGCGGATCGCGGCATGCTCACCATCTGGCTGGCGCACGTCACCTTCTGTACGGCCTACGTGGCGGTTGTGATCTCCTCGCGCATGCGCGAGCTGGATCGCTCCATTGAAGAGGCGGCGATGGATCTTGGCGCGACGCCGCTGAAGGTCTTTTTCATCATTACCCTGCCGATGATTATGCCGGCGGTGATCTCCGGCTGGCTGCTGGCGTTTACGCTGTCGCTGGACGATCTGGTTATCGCCAGCTTTGTCTCCGGACCGGGCGCGACGACGCTGCCGATGCTGGTCTTCTCCAGCGTGCGCATGGGAGTCAACCCGGAGATCAACGCCCTGGCTTCCATCATCCTCGGCGTGGTCGGAATTGTCGGATTTATCGCCTGGTATTTGATGGCGCGCGCGGAAAAACAGCGCGTGCGCGATATCCAGCGTGCAAGACGCGGCTGAAGGATTTAAAATTTCCAGTGAAGTGCCGCGCATGACGCGGCACTGTTTTTCAGGGAAGTAAAACATTGGGATTATTAAAAAAATCACGTACTACGCACGCGCGTCCTAACGTACCTGCTCTGGTTCAGGTGGCGGCGCTCGCCATTATTATGATCCGCTGCCTGGACGTGCTGATGATTCTGAACACCCTGGGCGTGCGCGGCATCGGTGAATTCATTCACCGCAGCGTGCAGACGTGGAATCTGACGCTGGTCTTTTTGAGCAGCCTGGTGCTGGTGTTTATCGAGATCTACTGCGCGTTTTCGCTGGTCAAAGGGCGCAACTGGGCGCGCTGGGTCTATCTGCTGACGCAAATTACCGCCGCCAGCTATCTGTGGGCCGCCTCGCTGGGATACGGCTACCCGGAGCTGTTCAGCATTGCCGGGGAATCCAAACGCGAGATCCTGCGCGCGCTGTTTATGCAAAAACTGCCGGATATGCTGGTGCTCTGTCTACTCTTCGTTCCGGCCTCAAGCCGGCGGTTCTTCCGCCTGCAATAATGTGTATAATCGCAGCCCTCGTGATTCTTAAGGTTTTCATATGCAGTGCGCACTCTATGACGCCGGACGCTGCCGCTCCTGTCAGTGGATAGAACAGCCGGTCTCTCAACAACTCACCGCCAAAATGGCCGACCTGCAACAGCTGCTTGCAGCACACGCGGTGGGCGAGTGGTGCGCACCCGTCAGCGGCCCGGAGCAGGGCTTTCGTAATAAAGCCAAAATGGTGGTCAGCGGCAGCGTTGAAAAACCGCTGCTGGGAATGCTGCACCGCGACGGCACGCCGGAAGACCTGACCGGCTGCCCGCTGTATCCCGCCTCCTTTGAGCCCGTCTTTGCCGCGCTGAAACCATTTATCGCGCGTGCAGGATTAACGCCTTACAGCGTCGCCCGCAGGCGCGGCGAGCTGAAATACCTTCTGCTGACGGAAAGCCAACTCGACGGCGGCATGATGCTGCGCTTTGTGTTGCGCTCCGAAACCAAGCTGGAGCAGCTGCGCGCGGCGCTGCCGTGGCTGCAGGAACAGCTGCCGCAGCTGAAGGTCATTACGGCAAACGTTCAGCCGGTGCATATGGCGATCATGGAAGGGGAGAAAGAGATTTTCTTCACCGACCAGCACGCGCTGGCCGAAAGCTTCAACGGCGTGCCGCTGTGGATCCGCCCGCAAAGCTTCTTCCAGACCAACCCGACCGTGGCAAGCAGCCTGTACGCCACCGCCCGCGACTGGGTACGTGCGTTAAACGTCCATCATATGTGGGATCTCTTCTGCGGCGTGGGCGGCTTTGGCCTGCACTGCGCCACGCCAGAGATGCAGCTCACCGGAATAGAGATCTCTGCCGAAGCGATTGCCTGCGCGAAGCAGTCCGCCGCCGGGCTGGGGTTAACGAATCTGCACTTCCAGGCGCTCGACTCCACGCAGTTTGCGACCGGCCAGGGCAACGTGCCGGAGCTGGTGCTGGTCAACCCGCCGCGCCGCGGCATCGGCAAGGCGCTGTGCGACTACCTGAGCCAGATGGCACCCGAGTACATCGTCTATTCCAGCTGTAACGCCCAGACCATGGCGAAAGACATCGCCAGCCTGCCGGGCTACCGCATTGAACGCGTTCAGCTTTTCGATATGTTCCCGCATACCGCGCATTACGAAGTGCTGACGTTGCTCGTGAAATCTTAAACAAAATGTGAACTCTTCCCCCGCTCGAAATCAGGTAAGCTTACGTCATAAGAGATGAATAAAGGCTTACCCATGAAGCAGATCCTGCTGGTGGAAGACGACCACGATATCGCGGCGCTTCTGCGACTCAATTTAGAAGACGAAGGCTACGCCATTACCCACGAGCCCGACGGGGGCAAGGCCTTACAGCGTCTTGAAAAACAGCCGTGGGATGCGGTGATCCTCGACCTGATGCTGCCCAGCGTTGACGGTCTGGAGATTTGCCGCCGCATCCGTCAGATGACGCGCTACCTGCCAGTGATCATCATCAGCGCCCGCAGCAGCGAAACCGACCGCATTACCGGGCTGGAAACCGGCGCCGATGATTATCTGGCGAAGCCATTCTCGGTGCAGGAACTCATTGCGCGCATCAAAGCGCTGTTCCGCCGCCAGCAGGCGATGGGGCAGGCGCAAACCGACGGTCAAATTCAGGCCCACGGTCTGACCATCGATCCGCTGGCGCGCAGCGTGCTGCTTCACGGCCAGGTGGTGGATCTCACCCCGCGCGAATTTGAGCTGCTGTACTTCTTTGCCCGTCATCCTGGCGAGGTCTTTTCGCGTCTGGCGCTGCTGGAGCAGGTCTGGGGCTATCAGCACGAAGGCTATGAGCACACTGTTAACACCCATATCAACCGCCTGCGCATCAAGATTGAGAAGGACGCCGCCGAGCCGGAGATTATTCGCACCGTCTGGGGCAAGGGCTATAAATTTGCGGAGCCAAATCATGATGCGCCGCTTTAGCCTGGGCCAGCGACTGACGCTGCTGTTTATCCTGCTGATGATGCTCTGCGCCACCGTCGCCTGTGCGGTACAACTCTACACCAGTACGCAGTACGGCAACGCGATGGTGCAGCGGCTGTCGGGCGGGCTGGCACAGCAGATAGTCCTGCGTGAACCGATTCTGGACGCGCAGGGCAGGGTCGACCGAACGGCGCTCAAGCCGCTGTTCGATCGGCTGATGACCTTTAATCCGAGCGTTGAGCTGTACGTTGTCTCCCCGGACGGCGATATCCTGGCCGATGCCGCACCGCCGGGCCACATTCAGCGGCAAAAAATCGATCTGGCCCCGGTTCAGACCTTCCTGAGCGGTACCGCCATACCGGTTCTGGGCGACGATCCTCGCAGTCAAAATAAAAAGGTCTTTAGCGCCACGCCGCTGCGGCAGGACGGCGAGCTAAAAGGCTATCTGTACATTATTTTGCAGGGCGAAGAGTCAAACGCCCTGGCTGAAATGGCCTGGCATAAGGCGCTGTGGAGCACGGTACTGTGGTCATTGCTGTGGGTCGCGCTGTTTGGCCTGCTGGCAGGTTTACTGGTCTGGTACTGGGTCACGCGCCCGGTAAAACAGCTGACGGTGGAGGTCGCCGGGCTGGAGCAGGACAGCATCAGCGCTATCAGACAGCTGGCGGCGCAGCCGTTGGACGCGGCGGCCAGGGATGAAGTGGCGATCCTGCGCAACAGCTTTATCGAGCTGGCACGCAAAATCACCCGCCAGTGGGACCAGCTGGCCGACAGCGATCGCCAGCGCCGGGAGTTTATCGCCAACATTTCGCACGATCTCCGTACGCCGCTGACCTCGCTGCTGGGCTATCTGGAAACCCTGTCGCTAAAATCCGCCACGCTGACGCCGCAGGAGCACCAGCAGTATCTCGCCACCGCGCTGCGTCAGGGGCAAAAAGTCCGTCATCTATCGCAGCAGCTGTTCGAGCTGGCGCGCCTTGAGCACGGCGGCATTAAGCCGCAGCGCGAGCGTTTCGCGATGGGGGAGTTGATTTCCGACGTGGCGCAGAAGTTTGAGCTCACCGCCCGCACGCGCGAAGTGAATCTGCATATTGACGTGCCGGGACCGCTGCCGCTGATTAACGCCGACGTGTCGATGATCGAACGCGTGGTGACCAACCTGCTCGATAACGCGATGCGCCATACGCCATCTGGCGGGGAAATTCGTCTGGCGGTCTGGCAGGAGAATGAACGGCTTCAGGTCGAAGTGGCTGACAGCGGAACGGGCGTGGATGCCTCGCTGCGCGACGATCTGTTCCAGCGGCCATCGGCGTTGAACACCCAGGCATCGCGGGAGAATCGCGGCGGACTGGGGCTGTTAATCGTGAAACGTATGCTGGAGCTGCACGGCGGTGGGATCAGGCTGATGGAGTCGGTGAGCGGGGCGCGGTTCAGGTTCTTTGTGCCGTTGTGAGAGAGTGCCGGGTGGCGGCTTCGCCTTACCCGGCCTACAGACTACCACCCCCGTAGGCCGGGCCACCCGGCAAAAAAAATCTTACTGCGGGAACCACTGCTCGCTGATTTTCTGGTACGTACCGTCAGCTTTAATCGCTTTCAGCGCGCCGTTCAGTTTTTCCAGCAGGGCCTTGTTATCCGGACGTACCGCGATGCCCAGACCCGTGCCGAAGTACTGCGGATCGGTCACTTTCTCGGTTGCGGTGCCCAGCTGCGGATTGGTTTTCAGCCATTCGTTCACCACGGCGGTATCGCCGAACACGCCGTCGATACGGCCATTTTTCAGGTCGATAATCGCGTTCTGGTAGCTGTCATAAGCCACGGTTTTCACTTCAGGATGTTTGTCCTGGAGGTATTTCTGGTGCGTGGTGCCGTTTTCCATCCCGATGCGTTTGCCTTTCAGCTGATCGAAAGAGGTATAGGCGCCTTTCTTCGCAATCACGACCGCCGAGTTGGCGTAGTACGGGTCGGTAAACGCAACCTGCTTGCTGCGCTCAGGCGTGATGTCCATCCCGGAGATCACCGCGTCGTATTTTTTGAATTTCAGCGACGGGATCAGGCTGTCGAAGGCATGGTTGGTAAAGGTGCAGTCGGCCTGCATTTGTTTGCACAGCGCTTTCGCCAGGTCAATGTCGAAGCCCACGATCTGGTTGCTGGCATCCAGCGATTCAAACGGCGGATAGGTGGCGGACACGCCAAAATTGATTTTATCAGCTGCGGATGCGCCAGCGGCGAAGGTGGCGAGTAATGCGGCCAGAACTAACTTTTTCATTGTAATGCTCCCGTCTGTCTTATTTATGCGCCGTGTCTGCGGCATGGATGTACAATGCCATTTAATGAATTTGTATGCAATATATATGAGTAAATATTTATACTTGGATAAAAAAAAGCGGATAACCAAAAAGTTATCCGCATTGATTAATCACATTTATGCACTTCTTGCCGGGCGGCGCTGCGCTTGCCCGGCCTACGATCTGCGCTCAAACGCCAGCGCTTTACGCTCGATCAGGCGCATCATCAGCGTCAACAGGCCGTTAACCACCAGGTAAACCACGCCTGCCGCACCGAACACCATCACGTCATAGGTGCGCCCGTACAGCAGCTGTCCGTGACCCATCACCTCCATCAGGGTGATGGTGTAAGCCAGAGAGGTACTTTTGAACACCAGCACCACTTCGTTGGAGTAAGAGGAGAGCGCGCGCTTAAAGGCGTACGGCAGCAGGATCGCCAGCGTGTCCTTCTTGCTCATGCCCAGCGCTCCGCAGGACTGCCATTGTCCTTCCGGAATGGCGCGGATCGCGCCGTAGAACAGCTGGGTGGTATAGGCCGCACTGTTCAGCGAAAGGGCAATCAGGGCACACAGCCACGGTTCAGAAAGCAGATGCCAGATAACCGGATACTCCTGCAGCGACGGGAACTGGCCCGGGCCGTAGTAAATCAGGAAGATCTGCACCAGCAGCGGCGTACCGGTAAACAGGGTGATGTAGCCGCGCACAATCCACACCAGCACCGGCGTTTTCAGCGTCAGGATGATGGTGAAGATAAGGGCCAGGATCAGCGCCACGATAATGGACGCCACGGTCAGCGTCAGGCTGGTGTGCAGCCCTTTCATCAGCTCGGGGAAATATTCAAGCATCAGCCTGGTCTCCGTTCAAAGCGCGTCGCACGCAGGTCAATACGCTTGAGGATGTACTGACTGAGCAACGTGATCACCAGGTAGATAGCCGCCGCCACAATGTACCAGGTAAAAGGCTCCTGGGTGCGGGTGGCGATGCTTTTGGTTTGCAGCATCAAATCGTTAACGCTGATCAGGCTCACCAGCGCGGTATCTTTCAGCAGCACCAGCCACTGGTTGCCGAGGCCCGGCAGGGCATGGCGCCACATCTGCGGCATGACCAGACGGAAGAAGATCGCTGATTTCGACAGGCCTAACGCCTGACCCGACTCCCATTGACCCTGCGGCACGGCTTTCAGCGCACCGCGCAGGGTTTGCGACGCGTACGCGGAGTAGAGCAGGGAGAGGGCAATCACGCCGCACAGGAACGGGCTGACGTCGAAGTTTTCAATCTGCATCTGCACCGGGATCTGCGCAAAGCCAAGATTGATCGTGAAGCCGTCCGACAGCGTCAGCAGCAGCTGTGAGGAGCCGAAATAGATAAACAGGACCACCAGAATTTCCGGAAGCCCACGCAGCACGGTGACCAGCGCGGAGCCTGTCCAGGCGACGGGGAACCATTTCGCGGATTCCCACACCGCAAAGAACATCGCCAGCACGAGGCCGATAATCAGTGCGCAAACGGCAAGGCCGACGGTCATCCCGGCGGCGCTTGCTAAAGGAAAAATTTCATTCATCAGGAATTACTTCTGGAACCATTTTTTGTAGATGGTTTCGTAGGTGCCGTCTTTCTTCACTTTTTCCAGCGCAGCGTTGAATTTCTGCTGCAGCTCAGTGTTGCCCTGACGAACGGCAATCCCCAGACCGGTACCGAAGTAATCCTTATCGGTCACTTTGTCGCCCACTGGCGCCAGTTTATCGTTGGCTTTCAGCCACTCGGTCACGACCGCGGTATCACCAAATACGCCGTCGATACGGCCATTTTGCAGATCCAGCTTCGCGTTCTGGTAGCTGTCATACGGAACGGTGGTGATTTCCGGATGTTTATCCATGATGAATTTCTGGTGCGTGGTGCCGTTCTGCACGCCAACTTTTTTGCCTTTCAGCTGATCGACAGAGGTGAATTTACCTTTCTGACCAATGAACAGGGCGGAGTTGTCGTAGTAAGGGGTGGTGAACAGCACCTGCTTTTCACGTTCCGGGGTGATGTCCATACCGGCCATCACGGCGTCGATACGGCGGAACTTCAGGCTTGGGATCAGGCTGTCGAACGCCTGGTTGCTGAAGGTACAGGTCGCGTCGATCTCTTTACACAGGGCGTTAGCCAGGTCCACGTCGAAGCCAACAATTTTGTTGTTCGCATCAATGGACTCAAACGGAGGGTAAGAGGCTTCCGTGGCGAAACGAATGGTCTGAGCTGCGGTAGCGGAAAGGGTAACGCCAGCAAGCAGCACGGCAAGTAATACTTTTTTCATTATATTTCCCCTGACACAATCAATGAGATAAATAGTTTTTGAAGGCATCGGTTTGCGGGTTCGCGAAGCAGCTCGCATCACCTTGCTCAACGATATACCCGTTTTCCATGTAGACCACACGGCTGGCGGTTTTACGCGCCACTTCCACTTCGTGGGTGACGATAACCTGAGTAATATTGGTTTCCGCCAGCTCGCGAATGATGCTGACGATCTGGGCGGTGATTTCCGGGTCCAGCGCCGCGGTCGGTTCATCAAACAGCAGTACCGCAGGCTCCATCATCAGCGCGCGGGCAATGGCTACGCGCTGCTGCTGACCACCGGAAAGGTGCAGCGGAAAGCGGTCGCTGTAAGGCTTAAGACGCAGACGATCCAGCAGCTTTTCAGCGCGCGCGATCGCCTGATCCTTGCTTAACCCCAGCACGCGGCACGGCGCTTCAATCAGGTTTTGCAGGACGGTCAGATGCGGCCAGAGATTGTATTGCTGGAAGACCATGCCGACGTTTTGACGCAGTTCGCGAATCGCTTTATCAGACGGCGTTTTCGCGAAGTCAAAATGGTTACCGGCAATTGCCAGCGTACCTGAACGGGGCATTTCAAGCAGATTAAGGACGCGCAGAAGGGAGCTTTTGCCTGCACCGCTTGGGCCAAGCAAAACCAGCGTTTCGCCTTCCGGGCAGTTCAGCGTGATGTCAAACAGCGCCTGGTGTGCGCCGTAGAAGCAGTTAATGCCGTTTAGTTTAATACTCATCGGGGCAGTCTTTACTCATCCAGGCAATCTATAGCAATTGAGGCCGCAGATAGTACCGTTGACAGAATAGTTATGCAATATTTATGCGTTAAAAGTTAAATATAACCCGCGTTTCCTCTTAAACATAGCACAAAATAGCGAACGGTAAGGTCGGCGAGTATAAATGTCGGCATTCCGCATGAAATGCCGCACATTTTACGGGGGTTACCGGGTTGTATCGGCGGGTTTAGCGATTCTCAATCGACTGGCGCAGCGTGCCTGCCGGGGCATGAACGCTGCCGCCAACGTAGCGCACGTCGTCTACCGCCCAGCACTGTCCTTCACGGATCATCAGCACTTCATCCTGCCAGGTTTGGGTTCCCTGCTTCAGCTTCACGCGCAGCGGAATATTGCGGGCATCCGTGTTCGGGATGGTTGACGCGCTGGCTACTTCGGCGCTGTCCGGCAGCGTGGTGCGGCTGGAGAACGGATCGGATTTCAGCAATGTGTTGTGCTGAGGATCGCGGGTAGCGTCGTTAAGCAGTTTTGCCAGACCGTCGCTCAGATACGGGCGCAGGCCGGTGAGATCGTTGCTGCGGTGCTGAATGCGATAATCATAGAACTGCTGCGCCACGGCGTCCGGGCCACCCTCAATGCAGGGGCCGCTGCGGGTACCGATATCCTTAAAGGCTGGCGTGACCGTGGTGGTACAGGCGCTGAGCACCAGCGCGCAGGGCACCAAAAGTGTTAAAGCAGAATAGCGCATGTTGATTTCCTTATTTATTAACTATCCTTTCAATCATAGCGTAACGAACCGATAATGCTGTGCCTAAGGCATTGAACGCTAAAGAAGGAGAGAAACCATGCAGTTTTCAACAACGCCAACCCTGGAAGGGCAAACAATAACCGAGTATTGCGGTGTGGTTACCGGCGAAGCGATTCTCGGCGCCAATATCTTCCGCGACTTTTTCGCCGGTATCCGCGATATCGTTGGCGGCCGCTCGGGCGCATACGAAAAAGAGCTGCGCAAAGCGCGTGAAATCGCCTTTAAAGAGCTTGGCGAGCAGGCGGAAGCCCTCGGCGCTGATGCGGTTGTGGGGATTGATATCGACTACGAAACGGTCGGGAAAGATGCCAGCATGCTGATGGTGAGCGTAAGCGGTACGGCGGTGAAAACCCTTCGATGACGCGTTCGTTTGCCACGCTCCTGCTGGCGCTGCTGCTGGCAGGATGCGTCACGGAAAAAGGGATTATCGACAAAGGCGCCTACGAGCTGGACACGCGTCATCAGGCGCAGGCGGCTTACCCGCGTATAAAGGTGCTGGTGATCCACTACACCGCGGATGACTTTGACAGCTCGCTCGCCACGCTGACGGATAAGAACGTCAGCTCTCACTATTTGATCCCGGCTAAACCCCCTGCTCCGGACGGTAAGCCGCGCATCTGGCAGCTGGTGCCCGAAAGCGAACTGGCCTGGCATGCGGGCATCAGCTTCTGGCGCGGCACCAACCGGATTAACGATACGTCTGTCGGCATTGAGCTGGAGAACCGCGGCTGGCAAAAAACGTCGGGCGTTAAGCATTTTACGCCGTTTGAGCCGGCGCAAATTGCGGCGCTGGTGCCGCTCGCCAAAGACATTATTACCCGCTACAACATCAGGCCTGAAAATGTGGTGGCCCATTCCGACATCGCCCCGCAGCGCAAAGACGATCCCGGCCCGCTGTTCCCGTGGCGTGATCTGGCGCAGCAGGGGATTGGTGCATGGCCCGACCCGGCGCGGGTGGCGTTTTACCTGAACGGCAAGCCGCGCGACGAGCTCGTGGAGCCGAAGGTGTTGCTCGATCTGCTGGCGCGCTACGGCTATGAGGTGACCGATAACATGACGAACGCGCAGCAGAAGCGCGTTATCGTCGCGTTTCAGATGCATTTTCGCCCGGCGCGCTGGGACGGCGTGGCCGATCGCGAAACGCTGGCTATCGCGGAGGCGCTGCTGGAGCGCTACGGGCAGGGGTAATCCTTCGGGTTACCCGACTTCACCTTTATAGGGTCTTCTTTTGGACTGATTTTTTAATCACATTCACGTCGTAAATGTTTTATAGTTTCCTCAGTCGAAATTACTCGCAAACGTGGTTGACAATATATCAGCACGACAAATAAGAAATACGGATGTTCTAAAGTCTTAGCTTTACTTTACATTTGTTAAATGGACTACGCATTTAAGCGCTGTGATTGCACACGTTCACCTTTTTCAATTTAATATTAATAGGTATAACAATGTTAAGTATCTACAGTAAAAATAGCCGTCCACAAGCAGAACTTGACGCCCTTATCGCGGCAACTGAAGGTTTTGAAGAAAGAACCTTACGCAAATGGCAGCGTATCAGTACCGATAACAACGAAGATATTCATTTTATCGTTAGCGGTGAAGTTGAATTCCGCCGCGAGTCGGATGAACTGTGTATGTTCACCTTACAGAATAAATGTATTTTTGGTCTCTCCTCTATTTATTACAACTCAACGCATATGTACGGCCTGGTTCGTGCCAATACCGTGGTGCGCACCATTAAAAAAGATGATTTTGTCCGTCTGATAAGCGAAAAAAACCTGTGGGAAGCCTTGAGTAAAGTCCTCTCCTGGTACGTTTGCCTGCTCAGCAAGCGTGACGAAGTGCTGGTGGCCCGCAGCGCGTACTCGATTGTTCGCGAGTTCTTGCTGGAAATTAACGAACTGATTGTGCACCATCAGCGCGATATCAATATTTATGACTATATTCAGGAATATACCAGCCTGGCCCGCAGTACCATTATTAAAATTCTCGCCGACCTGAAGAAAGGTAATTATATTCAGGTTGAGAAAGGCCGCCTTATGTATTTATCAGCATTGCCGGAGAAATATTAATCGCTATTTGCCTCCTTTTTAACTGAAAGGAGGGCTATGGTTCATTACATTATTTGCCTGCGTTCCTGCCGTGGATTCATCTACAGGAGGCGCGGGCATTTTCCCTTGCGAATAATCTTTTTCCTGCTCTTTTAACGCCTTCATCAATAATGCCTTGATCGCCCCGTCATCAACTGTCTGACCGGTATTATCCCGTTCGGGGATAGCAGAATGGCTCACTTCTGTCCCTGGCAGTGTATCCCGGGAAAGATTATTCGGCATTTCACCGTCGGGCGCCTGCTGCCAGTCGGCATCGCCGCTATCAATGGGCATCTCCTGCAGCGGCGGCATCTCTTTTGTTACCGGTTCTGGCTTTGGTTCAGGCTGCGGGAACGGCTTACTGACATAGACATAATGCATATCCGATAGCGTCGTTTCTGGCTTAACGGCGCTCGCTTTTATTGGCTCAGGTGCCGGATGGCGCAGATCCCAGTAGAGATGAGCGTAGAGTCCCGCAGCGATCGTCATCACTATTCCCACCACCCAGAGCAGGGTGGTGCAGACTGCTTTTTTCAGCGAGGGGCGCCGGTAAGAAAACCAGACCGGTGCGTTCAGGGTATAGCTGCGCTGAGCAGCCAGAGTAATTGTCGACATTATGAATGTTTCTCCTGCGCGGTGGGGGTCGCAGATACATTTGCGGACTGAATAAGTACGCTTGGCGTAGTCCGGGTTTCACGCATTAACTGCATCAATGTATCTTCACCCGCAATCCCGTCCACGTGCAGATGCATTTTCTGCTGAAACTCGCGGGTACGTTGCATCAGTTCGGCCGTCCACGCCTTTGTATGGGTTTCGGGTAGATTCAGCGCCAGGCTAAGCTGCTGATCCATCCAGCCCAGATCTTTGGCGCTGCTTTCGGCGCTCACGGCATCTTTCCCCTGCGGCGTAAGGCGGTGCAATTGGGTGTAATTGCCGGTCGCATGCTGGTTAAACCAGCTACGGCTCACCTGCCAGGTGCGATTATTCATCAGCAGATCCAGCGAGTTATCATCTACTCTGGCCACCACGGCATAGTTCAGGTGATCGCCTGTTTTGATCTCGCCGATCCACGGGTAACCCTCTTTTGCCAGCTCCTCGACCGGAGCGCTGCCCTCCTTACACATCAGGTTGACCTGCCCGGCGTTCTGGCAGAGCGCCTCTTCCATCGTGGCGTCATAACCCCACATGGTATAGAGCTGATGCATCGCATCGGGCTTATTCACCACTTCATTATCAATAACCGGCACCGCTGGGGCGTCGGTTTTTGGCGTCTGCGGTTTCCAGCTGGCCATCACGGGCAGCTGTACCGGCAGTCTGGCGGTAATGGTGGGCATCAATGTCCAGCCGCAGGCGGCAAACAGTACGGAGGCAAAAAGGCCCATAACGGCAAGGCGTTTGCCCTTCGGTTTCGCCGGCAGAACTTCTCCTGCGGCGAGGCGCAGATGGCGCGGCGATACCTGCGCTGAACGCTCGGTCCAGGCGGCTAGCATCGCAAGGTGCGCCAGCTCGTTGAGTTTGCCTGTCTGTCCTTTGGTCAGAACATGCATCCTGCGCATGCGGGCCCGGGTGAACGGCGTCGCGTCGCTGCCATGCGCTTCACACTGGGCCTGAACATAGCTCAGGGACTCGCGGCAGGTGAGGGGCCGGAGCGTGTGGTGCGTATGAAGAGATTCACGCAACCCGGACTGCTGGAGGGCGGCTTCCTGGTCGGCCGATCCCATCAACACAACCGACAGAGCCACATCCAGCTCCTGCGCGCGGGTTAACAACATGGACAATGCCTCATGGCAATTCGCTTTCATCGACTGAATATGCGAAATGACCAGCACTTTACGCGTGGTTTTGCGGGACACCATCTCGTCCTGCCACTGACGCAGCACGGCATCAATAGCCTGGATCCGGGTTTTGCTCTCTTTAGTGGTGGCGTTGAGTTTATAGAGCAGGCCGCTGGCGCTGAGTTTTGGGAAGGCGTTAATGGCAAGCAGCGTGCCGTCATGCTTTTTCAGCGCATCGCAAAACTGCGAGGCGAGATAGCTGTCGTCGCTAAAGAGCGCAGTGACGCCTGTTGTCTGGCACTTCTCTTTCAGCAAACCGAACACATCCTGATGATACGGAACAAAAAAATCACCTGACATCCGGGTGATAGCCCGGAAAGGCTGGGTAGTGAAATTAAAATGGCGCATATACATAGCGTATTACCGTCTCTTTGATTCATAGCAAGGAGCCGGAAAAGTAAAGGATATAGGCGGAAGGGGCAATTTGAATGCAGGATAAAAATATTCTGTCTGCGCCTCTATCATAGGTTTATTTAACGATCAATCTTTTTCTAAATTATTGTTAGCGGAAGTGTGAATAGGCGGGAGTGAGGATACACATTAGTATTTACGCCACTTACTCATACAGCCCTGTGCTGTGAATTACTGACTGGCAGAAAGGCTCGTTAAAAAATGCGGATGTCATTTGTTACTCAATTGATTATGCCCTGCGTCATGTTTGTGCTGCTTATATTCTGCGGCCAGCAAGGGTATATGGTTTATAAAGATTATAAAAAAGTGACGAACAGGCTGTCTGATTCAAAAAAGACTATGCAAAAAAAAAGTCACGATGAAACCCAGTTTGTGCTTTTTACGCCGGCGGTGATGCCAGCGAAACAGCCAGCGGCGGTGAAAAAGCCGCTCAGTGCGGAAATCGAAGGTATTCTCAGCAGCGATGAAGCCTGGCTGTCCTTTGCGGTGATAAAAACTCCCGCAGGACAAAAGAGCTATCGCGAGGGCGAAATGCTCGCCGGTTTTGACAATGCCTATATTGCCGAAATTCATCCTGATAATGTGGTGGTGAATTATGAAGGCGCGCCGCAGGTTATTTCACTAAAAAAACCAGACTATTTCAAAGGCGGCGTTGACAGCGCCCCGGTAACCAAATCGAAGAAAGATGCAGGGTTAGATAATCTGCATCTGGATGATTATCTGGTGTTAAAACCATTAATCGAAAAAGGCCAGCTGGAAGGCTACAACATTAATCCACGCAATGCGTCGCCTTTCTACAGCCATGCTGGCCTGGAAAAAGGTGATGTGGTGGTAAAAGTTGACGATGTGGATATGACTAAAGAGGCGCAGGCAAAAGAGCTCGTTGCCCGCTGGTCAAAAATGAAAGAAGCGGATGTCGTTATCCGGCGTCACGCTCACCTTGAAAATATTCGGGTCAATGTTCTTAACAATTAATAAGTGTACAGACATGAAGAAATTTCCATGGGCGTGCGTAGCGCTGACCGCATTGTCGTTATATTCAGGTTCGCTGTTCGCGGCGAACTTTAGCGCCAGTTTTAAAAATACCGATGTCCGCGAATTTATCGATACCGTCGGGCGTAACCTCAATAAAACCATTCTGGTCGATCCTTCCGTTCAGGGAACGGTGTCGGTTCGCACCTACAACGTACTGACGGAAGATGAATATTACCAGTTCTTCCTGAGCGTGCTGGATCTCTATGGTCTGTCGGTGATTCCGATGGATAACGGGATGGTGAAAGTCGTGCGCTCTTCGGTGGCCCGCATGTCGGGCGCACCCATTGCCGACAGCAAAAACCCTGGCAAAGGCGACGAAGTCATCACCCGCGTGGTGCGGATGGAGAACGTCCCGGTACGTGAGCTGGCCCCCCTGTTGCGTCAGCTGAACGACGCCTCCGGCATCGGCAACGTGGTCCATTTTGAACCGTCAAACGTGCTGCTGTTAACCGGCAAAGCCTCGGTGGTTAACCGCCTGGTGGATCTGGTACAGCGTGTGGATCAAAGCGGCGTCCAGCGCCGTGAAATCGTGCCACTGCGTTTTGCCTCGGCCAAAGAGCTTTCTGACATGTTGAACAACCTCAACAACGAAGAGCAGAAAGGGCAAAACGCCCCGCAGCTGGCGACCAAAGTGGTCGCCGACGATGAAACTAACAGCCTGGTGATCAGCGGCAGCCCGGAGGCGCGTCAGCGCACCCGGACGCTGATCTCCCAGCTCGATCGCGAGCAGAACAACGAGGGCAACACCCGCGTCTTCTACCTGAAATACGCCAACGCCAGCAAAGTTGTGCCGGTGCTGACGGGGATCGGCGAGCAATTGAAGGATAAAGCGGGCGGTGGCAAGAGCAAAGCCGCGCCGATGGCAGGCGATCTGAATATTTCCGCCGACGAGTCGACCAATTCGCTGGTGATCACCGCTCAGCCAAACGTTATGAATTCGCTGGAAAAAGTGATCGACAAGCTGGATATCCGCCGTCCGCAGGTGCTGGTGGAGGCGATCATCGCCGAAGTTCAGGACGGTAACGGTCTGGATCTGGGCGTGCAGTGGACCAGTAAGCACGGCGGGGTCCAGTTTGGTTCGACCGGCCTGCCGATCAGCCAAATCAAGAAGTCAAAAGTCATTGGCAGCTATACGGGCCTGGCGACCGGTTTCTTTAACGGCGACTTTGGCGCGCTGATGACGGCGCTGTCCACTAACGGCAAAAACGACATTCTGTCGACGCCGAGCGTGGTGACGCTGGATAACAAAGAGGCGTCGTTCAACGTCGGTCAGGATGTTCCGGTCCTCTCCGGTTCACAGACCACCAGCGGCGATAACGTCTTTAACTCGGTGGAACGTAAAACCGTCGGTACGAAGCTGAAAATCGTACCGCAGATCAACGATGGCGACATGATCCATCTGAAGATCGAGCAGGAAGTTTCCAGCGTGGATAACACCTCGACGGCCGATGCCAGCCTGGGCCCAACCTTCAACACCCGCACCATCAATAACGAAGTGATGGTCCACAGCGGGCAGACGGTGGTGCTGGGTGGTTTGATGGAAAACGTCACCAAACAGTCGGTCTCGAAAGTGCCGTTGTTGGGCGATATTCCGGTGGTGGGTCAGCTGTTCCGCTATACCTCCCAGGACAGCGCCAAACGTAACCTGATGGTGTTTATCCACACCACCGTACTGCGCGACGACGACAACTACGGCGCGGCGTCGAAAGAAAAATATGAGCAGATCCAGGCGCGTCAGCAGCATCGTATGGAAGAGCACAAGCTGGGCATCGTAGAGAATGCGGATTCACCGATGCTGCCAGCCTATCCGTCCCAGAGCCGCGCCGCGCCGGTGAGCGCCAGTGCGCCGGTGTCGTCCCGCAACCCGTTTAAAGAGTAAGGCGCAAGCGATATGACCGAGATGAGTAATGCGCTCTGTACCAGCACCTGGGCGAAAGAGAACGGGGTCCTGTTCTATAACGATGAGGTTTATATCCGCGAGGATGCGCAGGCGTATGCCCTGCTGGAGATGCGCCGCGTGCTGGGGCGCTCCTATGCCCCGACGATCCTGACGGCGGAAGCGTTTGACGAACTGCTGACCAACATCTGGCAGCAGAACAGCGGCGTCTCGCAGCAGCTGGTGGACGACATGGACGCCGATATTGACCTGATGGCGTTAACCGAGGAGATCCCTGACAACGAAGATCTGCTCGATAACGACGAGAACTCGCCGGTGATCCGCCTGATCAACGCCATTATGGGCGAAGCGGTGAAAGAGGGGGCCTCCGATATTCATATCGAGACCTTCGAGCGCACCCTGAGCATTCGTTTTCGCGTTGACGGCGTGCTGCGTCCGGTGCTGCAGCCAGCGCGCAAGCTCGCGCCGCTGCTGGTGTCGCGTATCAAAGTGATGTCCAGACTGGACATCGCCGAAAAACGTCTTCCCCAGGACGGTCGTATCTCGCTGCGCATTGGTCGTAAGGCCATTGACGTGCGTGTCTCCACTATCCCGTCTCAGTACGGCGAACGCGTGGTGATGCGTCTGCTGGACAAAAGCAACCTTAAGCCGGACATCAACAAGCTCGGTCTGATTGACGAAGAGCTGGTGAAGTTAAAAGGACTGATTGAACGTCCGCACGGCATCATCCTGGTGACCGGCCCGACCGGTTCGGGGAAAAGCACCACCCTGTACGCGCTGCTGTCGGCGCTTAACGGCCATGAACGCAACATTCTGACCGTGGAAGACCCGATCGAGTATGAACTGGAAGGGGTCGGGCAGACCCAGGTCAACCCGCGCGTGGACATGACCTTTGCGCGCGGACTGCGCGCCATTCTGCGCCAGGACCCGGACGTGGTGATGATCGGGGAAATTCGTGACGGGGAAACCGCGCAAATCGCGGTACAGGCCTCGCTCACCGGACACCTGGTGATGTCCACGCTGCACACCAACAGCGCTGCGGGCGCTATTACCCGTCTGCGTGATATGGGGCTGGAGTCATTTTTAATTGGTTCGTCGCTGCTTGGCGTCATTGCCCAGCGTCTGGTGCGTCGGCTGTGTCCGCACTGTCGCACGACCAGTCCGCTGGATGACAATGAGAAAGCGCTGTTCACCTTTATGGAAACGCCGCCGAAAGCGATTTATCGCGCCGTGGGCTGTGAACAGTGTCGCCAGAGCGGCTACCAGGGACGCGCAGGCATCCATGAATTTCTGGTGGTCGACAGCGCCATGCGCCGTGCGATCCATGAAGATAAAGATGAGATGTCCATCGAAACGCAGCTTTTCAAAGAGGCGTACAGCCTGCGTGAAAACGGTCTGCTGAAGGTGATAACCGGCGTGACCTCGCTGGAAGAGGTGATGCGCGTCACCGCCGAGCGCGGGGGGGATGCGTAATGGCCTGGTATGCGTGGTCCGCGACGGACGCCGCGGGGAAAACCCAGCGCGGCACCCTGCAGGCCGAAGGGCCAAAGCAGGTGCGCCAGATGCTGCGCGAACAGAAGCTGATGCCAGTGAACATTGCGCCGACCAGCGATCCGGCGGCGGGAAAAAACGCCCGTAAAGGGGCAAAACTGTCGATTCCGGTGCTGTCGATGTTTACCCGACAGCTCGCGACGCTGGTCAATGCCGCGCTGCCGCTGGAGAGTGCGCTGAAGGCGATTGCGAAGCAGACGGAAGATAAAACCCTGGCGGCGATGGTGACCGAAATCCGCGACAAGATTGTGGAAGGTCACACGCTGTTCGACGCCTTCAGCCAGTTTCCGCGCAGCTTCGACAAGCTCTACTGCACCCTGGTGATGGCCGGTGAAAAGACCGGTCATCTCGGTGGCGTGCTGGAAAAGCTCGCCGAGTACAACGAGCAGCGCCAGAAGATGAAAAGCAAGCTCACTCAGGCGATGGTCTACCCCATCACCCTGACGGTGGTGGCGATCGCGGTGATCTCCATTCTGCTGGTCGCCGTGGTGCCGCAGGTCATCGACCAGTTCACCCACATGAAACAAGAGCTGCCGGTGACCACCCGCACGCTGATCGCGGTGAGCGACTTTTTACAGGCCTGGGGCATCGTTATTGCCAGCGGCCTGTTCGGGGCGTCGGCGAGCTTTAAATTTTGGATAAAAGTAGAAAAGAACCGGTTTGTTTACCATCGGTGGCTGTTGCTAAAGTCACCGCTGAAAAAACTGGTCTGCGCCATCAACAGCGCGCGCTACATCCGTACGCTGAGTATTTTGCAGGCCAGCAGCGTTCCGCTGCTGGAGGGGATGTACATCGCGATGGACGGGATTGAAAACCTCTATGCCCGGCAGGTGCTTGAGCAGGCGGCGGACACCGTGCGCCAGGGGGCTTCCCTCTACAACGCGCTGGAACAGGCGAAAATTTTTCCACCCACCATGCTCTACATGGTGGCCTCCGGGGAGGAGAGCGGCGAGCTGGGCTCGCTGATGGATCGTGCGGCGGAAAACCAGGAATCTGCATTACAGCATCGAATTACGTTAACGCTGTCGGTATTTGAACCGGCACTGGTAGTAACTATGGCGACCGTTGTTTTATTTATCGTTCTTTCAATATTACAACCGCTTCTTCAACTTAATAATATGGTGGGTTAATCATGTCTTTGAAAAAAAATAGCCTGAAGCGTCAGGCGGGGTTCACGCTGCTCGAATTAATGGTAGTTATCGTTATTCTCGGTGTGCTGGCCAGTATGGTTGTGCCTAATTTAATGGGCAATAAAGAAAAAGCCGATATTCAGAAAGCGACCAGCGATATTGTGGCGCTGGAAGGTTCGCTGGATATGTACAAACTCGACAATCATCGCTATCCGACCACCGAGCAGGGGTTGCAGGCGCTGGTGACCAAACCTGAAATTGCGCCTATTCCGAAAGGCTACCGTGACGATGGCTATATTCGTCGCCTGCCGCAGGATCCATGGGGCAATGACTATATTCTGGTCAGCCCGGGTGAACATGGCGCTGTTGATATTTTCTCAGCCGGTCCGGATGCAGAAGCTAATACTGCCGACGATATCAGCAACTGGTCTTTTGATAAAAAAGCTAAGTAATGAATAAGCAACGTGGATTTACCCTGCTGGAAATTATCGTGGCGCTGGTGATATTCGCCCTGAGCGCCATGATGGTGGTCACTACCATTCCATCACGCAGCGGCGCAGATACATTTGGTCAGCAGCTAAAATCCCTCGTTGAATATGGTTCTGACCGTGCGGTAATGGACGGAAATATTGTCGGGCTGGTGATGACCTCGTCAGAATTTGAACTGGTGACGCAGGTTGTAAATAACGGCGAGCGCCACTGGGCACCGTTAAAGTCGGGGCGGATCGCCACACGCGGCGAGTTTCCTGAGGAGATGCATGTCTCCCTCTCATCGCGAACGCTGGCGGCCACGCTGGACGATGAACCGCAAATCATTTTTTTGCCGGACGGCGAGCTTAGCCGCTTCACGCTCAGCCTCGAAAGCCTGGATAAAAAGCAGCGCTTTCACGTGACGTCACAGGGCTCTGTTCCCGTGGTGGTGGAAAACGATGACTAAACGCAAAACCAAAGAGCAGGGGATGACCCTGCTGGAAGTGATGGTGGCGCTGGTGATTTTCTCCACCGCGGCGCTGGCGCTGATGAACTCCGTCACCCTGAACGTGCGCTTTACCCACAGCCTGTCGGAAACGCTGCAGGCCGGCTGGGTGGCGGAAAATCAGCTGGCGCAAGCGCAGCTGGCTCAGACCGACTTCCCGGACGCCGAGCAGGTGGGTACCGAAACCATGGGCGGACAAACCTGGACCTGGCATATCCAGCGGGTGAAAACCGCCGAAAATACCTTTGCCGATGAGGTACGGGTTTACAGCGAAGCAAGCGATGCGCAACCGGTGGTGGCGCTTCAGCTCGCCGAACCGGAGGTAGATCGTGAGTAAGGTGCAGCGTCAGCAGGGCTTTACCCTGCTGGAAATTATGATTGCGCTGGCCATCTTCGCGGTGATCAGCATTCTCGCCTGGCAAACGCTCGACGGCGCGATGCGGACCTCGACGGCCAGCGACGAGGCGGCGACAAAAGTGACGGCGCTTCAGCGCACGTACAACCTCCTCTCGCGTGACTTTTATCAGCAACAGGCGCGCGCGCCGCGCAACAGCGGCGAGGTGTTCGTCCAGCAGCAGAATGGGGTGGAAATGACAACCCTGAACGGCATTAGCGGCCAGGTGCAGCTGGAGCGGGTGCGCTGGACGTTAAAGGACAAGCGCGTGTGGCGCAACGTCTGGGCTGCTATCGACGGTCCTGCCAGCGCGCAGCCGGAAGAAGTGCCGATTCTGAGCGATGTGAAAGAGATGAAATGGCGCTTCTGGCACGAAGGCTGGAAGGAAAAATGGACCGACATCGCCCATCAGCCTGATGGCGTTGAGCTGAATCTGACCATGGAAAACGGCGAAACCTGGCGCTGGGTTTTTCTCACTCCCGGCGATATGCCTGAGATCCAGACCGCGCCAAAAGAGACGAATGCGGACCCGGCGCAGCCGGCAGCGGAGAATGCGGCCCAGCCCGTAACAACCCCGCAGCCCGATACGGCAGTCGATCCAGGAGTGAGTTCATGAGCGGCAAAACAGCGCGAAAAGAGCGTGGCGTGGCGCTGCTGGTGGTGCTGATCTTGCTGGTGATGATGTCCGCCCTGGCGGCGAAAATCAGTCAGCAGTTCTGCCGCCACCTGCAAAAAACGCATTATCAGGTCAGCCAGCAGACGCTGCGCTGGGCCATTGCCCGTCAACAGAAGGTACTGGAAAACGTGTTGCAGAAAGCGGCCAGTTCAGAAGGGGCGGGGCTGTCGCCGCAAGGTGACTGGGCACAGCCGCTGAAAACCCACGGGGATAATTACACCGTGGTGAGTCAGGTGGAGGATGCCCGGACCTGCTTTAACGTCAATAGTCTGCTGGGCGGTGACGCGGCGCCAGCGGCCCCGGCCGACCCAACTGCGCTGCCGGAAAAACCGGTCAAAGAGCAGATTATCGAACAGCTGCTGGCTGAAAGTGGCGTCGGTACGCTGGCGGCAGAAGAGATTTACCAGCAGCTGGTGGATTATCTTGACGCCGACGACGTGACGGCGAAACAGGGCCAGGAGGCCGACGCCTGGGCGAGCGTGACGCCCGCCCGCGGTCCGGCGAATCAAATGATGCGCACCATCAACGAAATCAGACTGCTGCCCGCCTTTCCGCAGGCTGCGTGGCCGAAGGCTGGCAAGCTGCTGTGCGCCTTGCCGGATACGGATGGCAACATAAATGTCAATACCTTAACACGCGAACAGGCGCCGCTGCTGGCGGCGGTTTTTACCGGCGTGCTAAACACGGACGACGCTGCCCGCCTGATCGATTCACGCCCGGAGGAGGGGTGGGCGTCGCTGGAGGCATTCAGCAAAGTGCTGGAGAGCAACTATCCGCAGACCAAAGATATCCTGGCGCAGATTCAGGACAGGGTTGCGGTCAACAGTCGCTATTTTCGGGTGGAAACCACCGGCAATACCGATGATTTAACGCTGCGCGTCGTCAGCCAGCTTCACGTTGACAGTGAGGCTGGCAAGGTCGTGACCTGGCAACGCCGCTACCGAATGGTTGAATAAGATAAGTAGATGATAATGAAAAAGGTGCTTTTTATTCGTCCCGACACCCGTGAGGACGGCAAAATCTGGTGGTGTGAATCCGGTAACGATCGGGTGGAATATCTGACGGGCTGGAGCGCACTGAGCGAACTTTCCTGCCACCCGCTTTCTCAGCAGGTGTGCCTGCTGCTGCCGGCGAGCGAGACGATCTTTCGTCATTTTACCCTGCCGAAAAAAGGACTTTCCGCCCAGACGGCGCAGTTCTCATGGATGGCGGAAGAGACGCTGCTCGGCGAGGTGGATACGCTGCACTGGACGGTGCTGAACAAAAAGGGGCCGGAGGTGGATGCCGTGGCCATCGACGCTAAACGTCTGCGCCACTGGCTGGAGCTGTTCGCTCAGGCGGGGCTCACGGTGGCCCAGGCGCTGCCGGATGCCTGGCTGCTGCCGGTGAGCGAAGGGGGCACGACGCTGGTGAGCCTGGAGGAGAGCTACTGGCTGCGTTTTTCCCCCGGCAGCGCTGGCGAAGCCGATACGGTCCTGCTGCCGCTGCTGTTGAGTAAATGCCGGGCGGGTGAGGTGTGCTGCTACGGCGATGCGCCGCAGGAGGTACAGGTGGATGAACGGCTGGCGTGGCAGCATCCGCTGGTGCTGATCCAGCCCCAGTGGCAGGGCTGTCGTATCAACATGCTGCACGGGGAGTTTTCCGGGCGCAGCGCCAGCGGTCCGCGTTTTCGCCACGCGAAAAAGGCCCTCGCGGCGGCGGCGCTGCTTTGCGTCGGACTGCTGATCGGCCCCCGCGTTGGTATGGCGTGGATGCTCACTCATCAGCAAAACGAGATCCACCGGGAGATGACCACCGTAGCGCAGCACTATTTCCCGACCCTGCGCCAGACCAGCAACCTGAAATACTACGTCGGGCAAAATATCAGCAAGGCGAAGAAAGGGATCTTCCTGCAGCTCGAAGCGCTGAATCAAATCAGGCAGTCATTGCCGTCTCTGGAGATCAATAGCGCGGAATATGACGAAACGCAAAATCAGCTGACGCTGAATGTGAAATCCATGGATAAACAGACCCTGCAGGATTTTGTCGCCCGCAGCGCCGATACCTTTGAATTTACGATGCAGCCGATTTCCGGCGAGGCGCCTTATACCGCCATTATTACCGGGAGCTATAAATGAAAACGCAAATAGCCCAGCTAAAAAACCGCTGGCAACATTACAGTCCACGCGAGCGTAATTTATTTAAACTCTGCGGCGGGGCACTCTGCTGCGCGATGGTTTATTACGGTGCGATGATGCCGCTCGATACTCTCATCAAAAATAACGAGGCCGTGTTATTTAAGCAGAAGCAGACGCTGAACTGGATGCGCCAGGAAATTGATAAAAACCATCTCCAGTCCAGAATCGTCAATACCCCGAACCCGCGCAGCGTGGTGGAAGAAAGTGCCAAAGTCGTGCACGTCGCGTTGACAAACGTGCGTCAGGAAGAGCAGTCGCTGACCTTTGATGTCGAGCGCGTCAGCGTTTCTGCCCTGCAAAACTGGCTGCGTGAGATGAACGTCTCTTCCGGTATCCATCTGGAGAAACTCGCGTTGACGCCGGTGGATCGTCAGAGTGACGTGAAAGCGCACATTACGCTGAGCTGGGCGAAAAGCGCATGAACCCACTAATGCTGTTGCAGCAGGCGAATCTGCAGGGTCTGTGCGTCATGAGCGGAGCGCTGGGCGCGATCCTCGGCAGTTTCCTCGGCGTCGTGGCGGAGCGTATTCCGCCGCTGGTAATGGAAGAAGAGGGGGCAGGCAATCTGCTGTTTCCCGCCTCTCACTGCCCGGAATGCAACCACGCCCTGAGCGCGTGGGAAAATATTCCCATCATTAGCTGGTGTGCGCTGCGCGGCCGCTGCCGCCACTGCCATAGCGCGATTCCGCTGCGACTGCTGCTGGTGGAAGTCTGTAGCGCTCTCTTCTTTGCCGCCAGCGCCGCGCTGGCGCCGTCGTTTTTGGCGCTGATCGCGCTGTGGGTGATGTGGAGTCTGCTGCTGCCGCTGGTGGTGATCGACGCGCGCCATATGCTGCTGCCGGACTGTCTGACCCAGCCGCTGCTGTGGACGGGGCTGATGTTCCATGCCCTGTTCCGTACGCTACCGCTGACCGATGCTATCTATGGCGCGGTGGCGGGATATCTGTCGCTCTGGCTGGTTTACTGGGCATTCCGCCTGCTGACCGGCCGGGAAGGATTAGGCTATGGTGATTTTAAGCTGCTTGCGGCGCTGGGCGCCTGGTGCGGCTGGCAAGCGTTACCTTCTATCGTGCTGATCGCGGCGCTGGGGGGCATTATCATGCATTGCCTGTTAAAGCCCTTTGAGAATAAAAATAACCTTATTTCCTTTGGTCCATATATTGCATTTTCCGGGCTGGTTGTATTTATCGCGCAAATTCCACACCTCATCTTTTAAATAATGCAGTCAAGTTTTTTTTGAAATTTTTTCATCGGGGGAATGAAAGGCGAAAATAAATTCCCCGCTGTATTCTTCTCTACGCAATAAAACATTTGTCGAAGTTTATAAGTGGAGGAAGGTACAGCGCAATAATAAGCAGGTCTTTCGCGAACCAGAAACGTTCACGATTAATTTATCAGTAAATAACGTTTGTCCATGTTTAATGGAAAAGCATGGGTATTTAATTTCACAAATCGTATTATCAGGATCAAATAATGAAATTTCTGAAGCCTAAATATCTGGCACTCTTCGTTGCAGCGGCTGCAAGCCCGGTGTTCGCAGCCGTGCCAGGTAAAGCAACTATCGCCAGCGGTAATGATAAATTTGCCATTGTCGAAGTTGATCAGTCTGCTACTGCATACAACAACCTCGTCAAAGTCCATGATGGCGCCGATGTTAAAGTGCAGTGGGATGTCTGGAGCGGCGCGGCGCCGACTTCAGCGAAAGTGTTGCTCGACGGCAAAACCGTCTGGACCGGTGCAGGCAGCATGTCCGGCACGGCAGCATTTAAAGTGACCAAAGGCGGTCGCTATCAGGAAACGGTTGAACTCTGCAACGCCAGCGGGTGCAGCACCAGCGCCAGCAAACTGATTATCGTCGCGGATACCGACGGTAGCCATCTGCTGCCGCTTAATACCACCATGCAGGAAAATAATAAAACCCTCTCTAAGCATACCGATAAAGTGGTCGGTGCCTATTTCCCTGAGTGGGGCGTTTATGACCGTAAATTCCCGGTGGATAAAATCCCGGCAGCTAACCTTAACCACATTCTGTATGGCTTCATTCCAATCTGCGGCGGCGATGGCATCAACGACAGCCTGAAAACCATCGAAGGGGGTAACAGCTTCGAAGCGCTGAAGCGCGCCTGTGCGGGCCGTCAGGACTTCCAGGTGGCGATTCACGACCCGTGGGCCGCACTGCAGGAATCCCGGACTGGCCTCGACAGCTGGGACGAGCCCTACAAAGGCAACTTCGGCCAGCTGATGGCAATGAAGAAAGCCAATCCAGGGCTGAAAGTGCTGCCGTCTATCGGTGGCTGGACCCTCTCCGATCCGTTCTTCAAAATGCATGACAAAGCGATCCGCGATCGCTTCGTGGCTTCCGTGAAAGATTTCCTGAAAACCTGGAAATTCTTCGACGGCGTGGACATCGACTGGGAATTCCCGGGCGGCGGCGGTCAGAACGAAACGCTGGGCAACCCGCAGCAGGATAAAGAGACGTATACCGCACTGATGCGCGAACTGCGCGCCATGATGAATGAACTGTCAGCCGAAACCGGCCGTACTTTTGAACTGACCTCAGCAATCGGTTCAGGCAGCGACAAAATTGAAGACGTTGATTACACCACTGCCCAGCAGTACATGGATCACATCTTCCTGATGAGCTACGACTTCTACGGCGGCTGGAGCAACACCGATCTGGGTCACCAGGCGGCACTGCGTGCGCCGGCGAACAAACCGGATACTAATTACACCACCGAAAACGGCGTCAATGCGCTGCTGGCGCAGGGTGTACAGCCCGGCAAAATTGTCGTGGGGACGGCCATGTATGGTCGCGGCTGGACCGGCGTTCACGGTTACAGCAATAACAACCCGTTCACCGGCACGGCAACGGGCATGGTGAAAGGGACCTGGGAACCTGGCGTGGTTGACTATCGTCAGATCGTTAACGAGTACAAAGGCAAAGCGGGCTGGGAATACAACTATGATGCTACCGCTGAAGCGCCGTATCTGTTTAACAAAACCACCGGCGATCTGATCACCTATGAGGATGCGCGTTCCGCAACGGCGAAAGGTCAGTATGTGCTGGCGAAAAACCTGGGCGGTCTGTTTGCCTGGTCTATCGACTCCGATACCGGAGACATTCTGAACGCGATGAATGAAAGCCTGACAGGCGGCGGCGCTGCGCCGGTTGATCCGGTGGTGACCAACCATGCGCCGGTAGCGACTTCCGCTGACCAGAGCGTAACCGGTCCGGCGACGGTGACCCTGGATGGTTCGGCTTCTACCGATCCGGATGGCGATGCCATTACCTACAAGTGGACGCAGATCTCTGGCCCGTCGGTGACCCTCACCAACAGTACCAAAGCGAAAGCGACCTTCAACGTTGCCGCTGTCACCAGTAACCAGACTCTGGCGTTCCGCCTGACGGTCACTGACGCGAAAGGGTTGAGCAGCACCGCTGACGTCCAGGTCGTGAACAAAGCGCCGAAAGCAAACCAGGCGCCGGTCGTGAACCAGATGGAAGCCGTGACGCTGGAAGCGGGCCAGAGCTACTCTCTGCACGCTCAGGCTAACGATCCTGATGGCGACGTGCTGACCTACTCCTGGAGCGTTCCTGCGAATATGCAGGCGACAGGCGCAGACACCGCGAACCTGAACATCACCGCGCCGGATGTAGACGCGGAATCTACTTACACGCTGACCGTGGTGGTAAGCGATGGCAAGTCCAGCGTACAGACTAACGTACAGGTAACGGTAACGCCTAAAGCGGCTGAAACGCCGTCTGACGAAGGCAATACCCCTTCCGATGAAGGCAACACGCCGTCTGACGAAGGTAACACTCCTTCCGATGAAGGCAACACGCCGTCTGACGAAGGTAACACCCCATCCGATGAAGGCAATACGCCGTCTGACGAAGGTTCTGCCACCAATAGCTGCGATAAGCCTGTTGACGCCAACGCCAGCAAATACGCTGCCTGGAGCGCCAGCAAGGTTTACAACGCGGGCAATACCGTCAGCTTCGACAACCTGGTCTGGAAAGCAAAATACTGGACTCAGGGCAACCAGCCGGGCTTCGGTGTGGATGCATGGGAGCTGGTAAGTCAGGTGAAATTCAACTGGCGCTCCGACGTGGTCTATAACGGCGGCGACACCACTACCTACAACGGTTACTCCTACACCGCGAAATGGTGGACGAAGGGTGATAAACCCGGTAGTAGCGATGTCTGGGTGAAAAAAGGCCCTGCGGCTGACTGCCAGTAAGTCACAGCCATAACGATGCGGGTAAGTAACTTGCCCGCTATCACGGTCCACGTCCCGCGACGGACGTGGACCGTAAATCAGGAAACAGAGTGATAAGCGCGTAAGGAGACAATGAAAAAGAGCCGGACTGAAAATGAAAACGTTATTTTTATTGTTGCTGATAATAAGTCATAGCGTCTTTGCCAACTGCTGGGATAAAGCCGCCAGTTATTACCATGTGGATCCTTATCTGTTGTATGCCATTGCTAATGTTGAATCGGGAATGAATCCCAATGCGATTGGACAGAATAATGATGGCACGCGTGATGTCGGCCTGATGCAGATTAACAGTTCACATTTTTCCGAGCTGGAGCGAAAAGGCATTAATGAGTACCGGTTAATTACCGAGCCCTGCACCTCGATTATGGTTGGCGCATCGATATTATCCGGAATGATTAAAGTTTATGGCTATAACTGGGAGGCGGTCGGCGCCTATAACGCGGGTCTGAAAAAAGAGAATTACCCGCAGCGTATGGTCTATGCCCGTAAGGTCTGGAATAAATATCAGAAATTAAAACGTAGCACCCGTAACCGTTATTATTATTGATTTTTGTTTTTTGAAGAGTACCAACTGGTGTTCTTCATAAAACGAAAACTGCTCCCGGGTTTATTTATTAAATGATTAATAAATAAACCGCGAAACAAATTAACTTTTATAAACCCTTAATATAATTAAGAGGACCATTGACATGAACAAAAGAACATTACTCAGTGTTCTTATTGCGGGCGCATGTGTTGCACCGTTTATGGCTCAGGCAACCCAGCTGCAGGCCAGCAGCGAACCTTACACCGTTAAGGCCAGCGATCTGCAGAAGAAAGAGCAGGAGTTGACCAACTTCCCGCTGATGGCTTCAGTGAAGTCAACCATCCGCACGCTGGACAACAGCCTGGTGGAACAAATTGAGCCGGGTAAATCGACAAACCCGGAAAACGTCAAGCGCGTGGAAGGGATTATCAAGGCCAGCGACTGGGAATATCTCTTCCCACTGCGTGCGCCGGAATATACCTACAGCAACTTCCTGAAAGCGGTCGGTAAATTCCCGGCACTGTGCCAGACCTATACCGATGGTCGTAACAGCGATGCCATCTGCCGTAAGTCTCTGGCAACCATGTTCGCGCACTTCGCGCAGGAAACCGGCGGCCACGAGTCCTGGCGTCCGGAAGCCGAGTGGCGTCAGGCGCTGGTTTACGTGCGTGAGATGGGCTGGAGCGAAGGTCAGAAGGGCGGCTATAACGGCGAATGTAACCCGGATGTCTGGCAGGGTCAGACCTGGCCGTGCGGTAAAGACAAAGATGGCGATTTCGTTAGCTACTTTGGTCGCGGTGCGAAACAGCTCTCCTATAACTACAACTACGGCCCGTTCTCTGAAGCGATGTACGGCGACGTCCGCGTACTGCTGGACAAACCTGAGCTGGTGGCGGACACCTGGCTGAACCTTGCTTCCGCGATCTTCTTCTTCGCCTACCCGCAGCCGCCAAAACCGAGCATGCTGCAGGTTATCGACGGCACCTGGCAGCCGAACGATCACGATAAGGCGAATGGTCTGGTTCCGGGCTTCGGCGTGACCACGCAGATCATCAACGGCGGCGTGGAGTGCGGTGGCCCGACTGAGATCGCCCAGTCTCAAAACCGTATCAAATACTACAAAGAGTTCGCCAACTACCTGAAGGTGCCTGTTCCGTCTAACGAAGTGCTGGGCTGCGCCAACATGAAGCAGTTCGACGAAGGCGGTGCCGGCGCGCTGAAGATCTACTGGGAACAGGACTGGGGATGGAGCGCGGATACCCCGTCAGGCCAGACCTACTCTTGCCAGCTGGTGGGTTACCAGACGCCATTCAGCGCCTTTAAAGAGGGTGACTACACCAAATGCGTGAAGCATTACTTCAACGTCAACGTGGTGGGTGAAGACGGGACTTCCGACGGCGGTAGCGTCACGCCAGCTCCGACGCCGACCCCTGTCGACCCAACGGACGAAGGCAACACCACGCCGGTGCCGGACGATAACACCCCGGCTCCGGAAGATAATACGCCAGCGCCGGTAAACCATGCGCCGGTAGCAAAAATCGCCGGTCCGGTGGGGGCGGTTGAAGCGGGTAAATCTGTTTCTCTGAACGCGTCTGGCTCGACCGACGAAGACGGTAACCACCTGACTTATACCTGGACGGCTCCGAACGGCCAGACCGTAAGCGGCGATGATAAAGCGATTATTACGTTCAACGCACCGGAAGTGGCGGCGGCGACGCAGTACCCGATCAACCTTACCGTCAGCGACGGCGAGCTGAGCAGCACCACAACCTATACGCTGAACGTACAGGCTAAGCAGACCAACGGCGGCCAGACCGGGACTTACCCGACCTGGACCTCCAAAACCAAATGGAAAGCAGGCGATATCGTTAACAACCGCGGCCAGCTGTTCCAGTGCAAACCTTATCCGTACAGCGGCTGGTGCAATAACGCGCCGTCCTACTACGAGCCAGGTAAAGGGATTGCATGGCAGGACGCGTGGACTGCGCTGTAATCAGCAAAACAGCAAAACAGCAAAACAGCAAAACAGCAAAATGACAAACGGCAACCTTCGGGTTGCCGTTTTTTTTCTCATCGTAAAAATGCAGGACCCGATCTACCGATGAAGCTTCCCGTGATCCCGCAGCCACGCCGCCGTACGCGTAATCCCTTCATCCAGCGTCACGATCGGTTTGTACCCAAGCTCGTTCTCCGCCCGCGAAATATCCAGCGTGAAATCAAAGTTCAGCTTCGATACGCCGTAATGCGTCAGCGCAGGCTCTTTGGCCGATTTACTGCCAAAACGCTCCATGCTGCGGGCAATCATATCCAGCATTGGGTAAGGAACTGAACGGATGCGGCAGTCGATCTGCAGCTCGTCAATTAAACGCTGCACAATGCTGCGCAGCGTGCACGGTTCGCCGTTCGTGATGTTGTAGGCGCGACCGGAGATCAGCTTATCGCAGTCCGGCTGGCTTGCCAGCCACATGGCGTGAACGGCGTTTTCGTAATAGGTCATATCCACCAGCGCATCGCCGCCGCGCGGCAGCAGTACGCTGCCGTAGTGGTGCATCATCTGCGCCAGGCGCGGAATAAACACTTTGTCGTGCGGCCCGAACAGGCTCTGCGGACGTAAGACCGTAAAACGGGTGTGCGGGTTCGACTGTGCCAGCAGGTCAATCACCTCTTCGCTGGCCGCCTTGCTGCGGGCAAACTCGCAGGCAAAGCGAGCGGGACGGAAATCTTCCTGCACCTCACGATGGTGGTGATAGTCGAAATAGAGTGAAGGTGACGAGATATGAATAAAGTTACGCACGCCCCAGGCAACGGCCCATTCGCCCAGACGGCGGGTTGCCCGCACGTTGGCGAGATCAAAGGCTTCCTGGGTACCCCACGGGGAGGTGAAGCTGGAGCAGTGCCACAGCGTGTCGATACCGGCGAGCATCACTTTCGCCTGAGAGGAGACCAGCTCCGTCAGGTCAGCATGGACGAACTCCGCGCCCATTTTTTGCAGCAGCTTTCCCATCGCTTCGTTGCGACCGGTAGCCCTGACGCTGATGCCCTTGTTGCGCAGAAATTCGACCGCATTTCGGCCTAAGCCGCTGGTCGCCCCGGTAACCAGTACCTTCATATCAATCCACTGTGTTGAAAAGAATTTCGTGCGCATTCTTTCGTGAATTACGGCGCTATGCAATGGGAAAGGTGAAAGAAAGAGAGTTTTATTTAGATCTTTTCCGTCTTTTGTTCTGCCCGTTGCGCAATCCGCTTTGCCATCCCGCGGAAGATAAACAGGTGGGCGGGGATCATCAACAGCCAGTAGAACAGACCCGGCATTCCGTGCGGATGCCACCAGGCGCGGACGTCCAGTTCACGACAATCGCCTTTGTCTTTCAGGGTAAAGCAGAGTCGGCCCAGCCCCGGGGCTTTCATACCGAACAGCAGCGCCAGCTGTTTTTCCGGCTCGACGATGATGACCTTCCAGCTGTCGACCGCGTCGCCCACCTCAAGATACGGGCGTGCCGGACGGCCTTTTGCCAGCCTGTGCCCCACCAGCAGATCCATTGCTCCGCGCGTTTGCCACAGGATATTACCGAAGAAATAACCGTCTTTGCCGCCAATCTGGTTCACCACCTCCCACAGCGCGGCCAGGCTGGCGTGGGTTTTCACCGTGCAGCCCGCCTGTTTCGGGTAATAGCCGTATTCCGGCCGCCAGCGGGCAAACGCCTGAGCGTCGTAACCCCAGTCGCTGGAGTTCACCAGCTGCTCTTCCTCTTTCAGCGTATTGCGCACGGCATCGTCAAAGCGGATCAGGTCCTGGGGAATGAGTGCCCGCAGTTCGCGATCGTCCGCCAGTAAATCGTGTTTGAGCCCCTGGATCAGCGCTTTGGCGGTCGTCGGCGGCACGGAGGTGATCACGTTCAAAAACCACACCGAAATCCAGCGGGTCGGGAAGGGGATGGGGATCAGCCAGCGGCGGCGGCCGCTGACGCGCATGAAATGTTCGAACTGCTCCTGATAGCTCAGCACTTCGGGGCCTGCCGCCTCCAGCACGCGGTGTTGCTCCGCCGGGTGATCCAGCAGGGCCACCAGATAATGCAGTAAATTCTCCAGCGCAATCGGCGTGGTGCGCGAGCGTACCCAGCGCGGCGGCGTGAGTACGGGCAGGTTGTAAACCATATCGCGCATCACTTCGAAGGCGGCGGAGCCTGCGCCGACGATGATCCCGGCGCGCAGTTCGGTGACGGGGATATTCGCCCCGCGCAGGGTGTCAGCCGTCAGCTGGCGGGCGCGCAGGTGATCGGACTGCTCGTGTTCGGGCGCCTGGAGCGAGCTTAAAAAAATGACCTGCTTCACCGGGGTTTGCAGCAGGGCGTCGCGAACGTTCATCGCCACCTGCCGCTCGTGGGCGATGAAATCCCCGCCTTCGCCCATGCTATGCACCAGGTAGTAAAGCGTGTCGACCCCTTCCAGCAGGGCGGGAAGTTCCTTCGGCCAGTTGAGGTCAACGCTGTGGCAGGTGACGCCAGGCAAACTGAGCTTTTGCAGGCGTTCGGTGTTGCGTGCCGCTGCCAGCACCTGGTGTCCCTGCTGGCTTAACGCCGCGGTAAGATGCTGACCGATGTACCCGCTGGCGCCGAGCACCAGAATTCGTTGCGGCACGTGATGCTCCTTATCGCTGTAAAAACGCCTGCCAGTGTTTCACCACGTCCGCCAGCTGTTCGCGGCTCACGTCGAGATGCATGACCAGGCGCACGACGGGTGAGGCGTTGATCAGCACGCCACGTGATTTCATAAACTCACCCAACGCGGCGGCGCGGTCATCGCCCACGCGTACGAACAGCATGTTGGTGTCGTGGCGCATCACGTCGGCGCCAATCTCGCGCAGCTGCGCCGCCATCCACGCGGCGTTGTCGTGATCGTCCTTCAGGCGCGCCACGTTATTTTTCAGGGCATACAGCCCGGCAGCCGCCAGAATACCTGCCTGACGCATGCCGCCGCCGGTCATTTTACGCCAGCGGTTGGCGCGCTTGATGTAGTCCGCGTCGCCCACCAGCAGAGAACCCACCGGCGTGCCCAGCCCTTTAGAGAGGCAGATGGTGAACGAGTCGCAGTATTGCGCAATCTCTTTCAGCTCGCAGCCATACTCCACGACGGCGTTAAAGATACGCGCGCCGTCAACGTGCAGGCCGAGCCGGCGCTCGCGGGTGAATTCCCACGCTGCTTTCAGGTATTCGCGCGGCAGCACTTTGCCGTTGTGGGTGTTTTCGAGGCTGAGCAGTCGGGTGCGGGCGAAGTGAATATCGTCAGCTTTGATTTTCGCCGCGACTTTATCGAGCGGCAGGGAGCCGTCCGGCGCGGCGTCAATCGGCTGCGGCTGAATGCTGCCGAGCACCGCCGCGCCGCCGGCTTCGTAGAGATAGTTATGCGCGCCCTGGCCGACGATATACTCTTCCCCGCGCTCGCAGTGGCTGAGCAGCGCCACCAGGTTAGCCTGCGTGCCGGTTGGCAGAAACAGGGCCGCTTCCTTGCCGCTCAGCTCTGCCGCGTAACGCTGCAGTTCGTTGACCGTTGGGTCATCGCCGTAAACGTCATCCCCGACCGGGGCGGCCATCATCTCTTCGAGCATGGCGCGGCTCGGGCGGGTTACGGTATCGCTGCGTAAATCAATCATTTCACATCCCTTTATTTTAAGAGGTCATGCGAAATGTTTTACCTGAGCCAGTTGGTTTTTGCCAGTTCGATCACCTCGTCGCCGCGTCCGCTGATGATGGCGCGCAGCATATACAGGCTAAAGCCTTTGGCCTGTTCAAGCTTGATCTGCGGCGGGATCGCCAGCTCTTCTTTGGCGACGACGACATCCACCAGCACCGGACCGTCGATGGAAAATGCGCGCTGCAGGGCTTCGTCCACCTCTGAGGCTTTCTCCACGCGAATACCGGTGATGCCGCAGGCCTCGGCGATGCGCGCGAAGTTGGTGTCGTGCAGCTCGGTGCCGTCCGTGAGATAGCCTCCGGCCTTCATCTCCATCGCCACGAAGCCCAGCACGCTGTTGTTAAAGACCACGATTTTCAGCGGGAGCTTCATCTGCACCACCGACAGGAAATCACCCATCAGCATGCTGAACCCGCCGTCGCCGCACATCGCCACCACCTGACGCTCCGGGGCCGTCGCTTTTGCGCCCAGCGCCTGCGGCATGGCGTTGGCCATCGAGCCGTGGTTGAACGAGCCGAGCAGGCGACGCTTGCCGTTCATCTTCAGATAGCGTGCCGCCCAGACGGTTGGCGTGCCCACGTCGCAGGTAAAGATGGCGTCGTCGTCAGCGAAATGGCTGATCTGCTGCGCCAGATACTGCGGGTGAATCGCTTTGTCGCTCGGTTTGGCGAGGTCGTCCAGCCCCTTGCGGGCGTCGCGATAGTCGCTCAGGGCTTTATCAAGGAACTTGCGGTCCGTTTTTTCTTCCAGCAGCGGCAGCAGGGCGGCAAGCGTGGATTTGATATCGCCCACCAGCGCCATATCGACCTTGCTGTGCGCGCCGATGCTGGCCGGGTTGATATCAATCTGAATGATTTTGGCATCCGTCGGGTAGAACGCGCGATACGGGAACTGGGTGCCGAGCAGGATCAGCGTGTCGGCGTTCATCATGGTGTGGAAGCCGCTGGAAAAACCGATCAGACCGGTCATCCCCACATCAAAGGGGTTGTCGTACTCGACGTGCTCTTTGCCGCGCAGGGCGTGAACAATGGGGGCCTTAAGCTTACCCGCAAATTCAAGCAGCTCCTTGTGCGCGCCCGCGCAGCCGCTGCCGCACATCAGGGCGATATTGCTGGAGTACCGCAGCAGCTGTGCCAGCTTTTTCAGCTCCTCTTCCGCAGGCGTCACCACCGGCTGCGGGGCGTGATACCAGTGGGTGCTGGCCCCTTCCGGCGCGGCCTTGAGGGCCACATCGCCCGGGATAACGACCACAGAAACGCCGCGGTTCAGCACGGCTTTGCGCATGGCGATCGCCAGCACCTGCGGGATCTGCTCCGGGGATGAAACCAGCTCGCAATAGTGGCTGCATTCACGGAACAGCTCCTGCGGATGCGTCTCCTGAAAATAGCCGCTGCCGATTTCGGAAGAGGGGATATGGGCGGCAATCGCCAGCACCGGCACGTGATTACGGTGACAGTCAAAGAGGCCGTTGATCAGATGCAGGTTACCCGGCCCGCACGATCCGGCGCAGACGGCCAGTTCCCCCGTGATCTGCGCTTCAGCGCCTGCGGCGAAGGCGGCAACCTCTTCATGGCGGGTGGGCATCCATTCGATGGTCTTCATCTTGTTGAGGCTGTCGCTAAGTCCGTTCAGGGAATCGCCGGTTACGCCCCAGATACGTTTCACGCCAGCCTGTTCGAGCGTTTTCGCTATATATGCAGCCACGGTTTGTTTCATGGTTGTCCGTCTCCTTTTTGTGATATCGCTTACAAGCTTAGAAGAAAGTCTCCGTATTGCCCGTCGCATGCCCCCAATTAAAAGGTGCTTTTCATGCGCAATTATTCGGCATAATCTGGTGCTACCTCAGTAAAAACAGGAATTATTTCAAATGGTTAAATCATTGTTAATCGCTGTTAATGAAAAGCTATCGTGCGACGATCTTGGCAAACTCTTGTTACGACTTGCCGTCGGCGGGCTGATGCTTTTTCACGGTTTGCACAAGCTTTTTGGCGGCGTGGGCTTTATTAGCGGCATGCTGGTGGAAAAAGGATTGCCGGGATTTATCGCCTACGGGGTGTTAGTTGGCGAAGTGGTGGCGCCGATCCTGATTATTGTCGGGCTCTTTACGCGTCCGGCCGCGCTGGTGCTGGCCTTTACGATGATTGTGGCGTGGCTGATGGTGGGAATGGGGGAAACGCTCGCCCTCGATAAGGTAGGCGCATGGGCGATTGAAAGCCTGGTGTACTTCTTTATCGGCTCGCTGGCGGTCGCGTTTTTAGGGGCGGGGCGGTTTGCGCTGGGTAAAGCGCCCGCGTGGCGGTGAGGTTGTTGTAGGTCGGGTAAACGCAGTGTCACCCGACAAAAAGCCCGGTGGCGCTGACGCTTACCGGGCCTACGATCGAACGCTTACCGTTTATGCGAGGACCAGATCGCCCTGTGGATGGCATGAGCATGCCAGCACGTAACCCTCGGCAATTTCCGCGTCGGACAGCGTCATGGTGCTGGTGACGGTGTACTCCCCGGAAACCACCTTCGTCTTACAGCAGCCGCACACGCCCGCACGACAGGCAGCCACTACCGGCACCTTGTTGCTTTCCAGCGCCTCCAGCAGCGTGGTCCCCACGCGGCCAAAGAAGGTCTGCGCAGGCTGCAGTTTGGTGAAGGTAATGCCGCTGGTTGCCGCTTCCGCCACCGGCGTGAAGAACTGCTCTTTGAAGAAGCGGGTCACGCCAAGCGCTTTCACTTCTTTCTCCACGATATCCATGTACGGCGCCGGGCCGCAGGTCATCACGGTGCGGTTCGCGATATCCGGCACGCTTTGCAGCAGCTCGCGGCTCAGGCGACCGGGCACAAAGCCGTGGGTCGCGTTGTGCTCCGCCACCAGCGTCACCGGATAATCACGCCACTCCCCGGCAAAAATCACATCTTCCGGGGAACGGACGCTGAAGATCGCCTGCACGTTGGCCTGCGGGCGGTTCTTCGCCAGCCAGCGGCGCATCGACATAATTGGCGTTACGCCACAGCCCGCCGCCAGCAGCAGGAATTTATCGTCCGTCTTATCGTCACAGGTGAATTCCCCCTGCGCGTCGGACAGCCAGATATAATCCCCGCGCTTGACGTCCCGCGTCAGCCACTGAGAGCCCGCGCCGTCGTCAATGCGGCGGACGGTGAGCGTAATGTACTCGCTCACGCCCGGCGTGGAGGAGATCGTGTAGGCGCGCAGCGTATCCGCCGAATTGCGAACGCTGACCAGCGCGTACTGGCCTGCACGGTACGGATAGTAGTCATGGCACAGCAGCGACAGCGTCCACACATCCGGCGTCTCCTGATGGATGTGATGAACCTGCATCCGCCACGGACATTGTGAGGTTGGCATGGTCATGAATTACTCCTTACGCGCTCAGCAGCTGTTTCATATCATCTTCAACGTTGGTCACGGAACGCAGGCCGAATTTCTCGTTCAGCACCGCCAGCAGGTCCGGCGTCAGGAAGCCAGGCGCGGTCGGGCCGGTCACGATGTTGGTGACGCCGAGCGAGAGCAGGGTCAGCAGGATGACAATCGCTTTCTGCTCGAACCATGACAGCACCAGCGACAGCGGCAGGTCGTTCACGCCGCAGCCCAGTTTCTCCGCCAGGGTGACCGCCAGAATGATGGCCGAGTAAGCATCGTTACACTGGCCCGCATCGATCAGGCGCGGCAGACCTTCGATGTCGCCAAAGTCCAGCTTGTTGAAACGGTATTTGCCGCATGCCAGGGTCAGGATCAGGCAGTCTTCCGGCACGCTGGTGGCGAAATCGGTGAAGTAGTTACGCTCGCCGCGCGCGCCGTCGCAGCCGCCGACGAGGAAAATGTGGCGCAGCTTTTCACGGCTGACGAGATCGATCAGCGAATCAGCGGCACCCAGCAGGGTTTCACGACCGAAGCCGACGGTAATAAGGTGCGGGATCTCGCTGTACGGGAAGCCTGCCATCTGCTGCGCCTGGGCGATAACCGGACCGAAATCGTCACCTTCAAGATGGCTCACGCCCGGCCAGCCAACGATGCTGCGGGTCCAGATGCGGTCATCGTACGCGCCGACGGTCGGGTCGATGATGCAGTTAGAGGTCATCACGATAGGGCCAGGGAAGCGGGCGAACTCCACCTGCTGGTTCTGCCAGCCGCTGCCGTAGTTACCGATGAGATGCTTAAATTTACGCAGCTCCGGGTAGCCGTGCGCCGGCAGCATTTCGCCGTGGGTATAAACGTTAACGCCGGTGCCTTCGGTTTGCTTCAGCAGGTTGTAGAGATCTTTCAGGTCGTGACCGGAAATCAGAATGCACTTGCCTTCGGTTGCCTTGACGTTGACCTGCGTCGGCGTCGGGTGGCCGTAGGTGCTGGTTTCACCGGCATCCAGAATGCTCATCACGCGGAAGTTCATCTGGCCGATTTCCATTGAGCACTCAAGCAGGGCGTTCATATCGGCAGGCCAGGTGCCCAGCCACGCCATGATTTTGTGGTACTGGGCATAAATCTCATTGTCGTACTGACCCAGAACGTGCGCGTGCTCCATATAGGCCGCAGCGCCTTTCAGGCCGTACAGGCACAGCAGGCGCAGGCCGAGAATGTTCTCGCCAATCGCCGCTTTGTCTTTATTCGGGGTGAATTCTGCCGCCTGACGCTGGAGGTCGCCCAAATCGTCGCTGACCAGCTGAAGTTCTGACATCGGGTTTTCCACGCGAGCGGAGGCATCCGCCTTCAGGCACTGGGCTTTCAGCGCCTCACGCAGGGCAATCGCTTCGCGGGCGTAGCCGACAATGCGCGGAGAGTCGAAGTTAACGTTGGTCAGCGTGGAGAAAAACGCGCGCGGGGCGAAGCTGTCGACGTAGTGGTCGACAATGCCGTATTCGCGGGCTTTGAACGCCCATGCGGAAAGGCCTTGCAGAGCCGCAATCAGCAGGTCCTGCAGGTCAGATGTTTCTGCGGTTTTGCCGCACATACCCTGTGCGTAAGAGCAGCCATTGCCTGCCGGGGTACGGATGGTTTGTTCACATTGCACACAAAACATAATCACACCTGTTAAAGTTATATTTGATATACATGTTTAAGGTTATGCCTGTGCCAGAACGGAGAAAAGGGCTTTCTGCTACAAAATAGAGGGAGATTGATTTAGCGCAATTTTGGCGGCAGGAAACCTACCGCCAAAGAAGTATCAGGCAGAGAAGAAGGCCATCAGGACCGGAACCAGCAGGCTTAAAATAAAGCCGTGCACGATAGCCGCGGGCACCATCTCCAGCCCGCCGGAGCGTTGTAGTACCGGCAGGGTAAAGTCCATCGACGTCGCGCCGCACAGACCCAGCGCGGTAGAACGACTGCGGCGAACCAGGCTCGGGATCAGCATGATGGCAATCAGCTCGCGCGCCAGATCGTTAAAGAAGGCGGCGCTGCCGATCACCGGTCCGAATGATTCGGTCAGCAGAATACCGGAGAGCGAATACCAGCCAAAACCGGATGCCATCGCCAGGCCGGTTTTCAGCGGCAGATCGAGAATAAAGGCGTTGATGACGCCCGCCACCATTGAACTGGCAACAACCATAACCGCAACCATCATTCCCCGACGGTTGAGGACAATTTGTTTCAGCGTCATGCCATTATTTCGCAGCTGAATACCGATCAGGAACAGCAGGAAGATCAGCGTATATTCACTGGCCTCAGTCGCGTGCTGTAAAAATGCCCAACCGGTCAGCCCAAGAAGAAAACCGAGCACCACGACGCCGCATAATTTTAATGATTCAAGCGCCATTGCAATTCGTGAAGGGAGTTTTTCCTGATGATGGTGATTTTTCCATGGAATAGTGCGTTCCAGCCACAGCAGCGCGGCAATATTGCACAGCAAAATAACCACTACTGTGACGACAGAATAATGGAGGATGGAGAGTAAATTCGCCGATAAGTTGTCCAGAAATGCCAGGCTAATCCCCATAAAGAAAAGAATAACGTAGACAATCCAGCTCAGGAATCGATTAATGAGCCTTAATGCGGATTCACGATGCAGCGGAATAAGATAGCCCACGATCAAGGGCAGCAAAATGATGAGGAGTCCTGAAAACATGAACAGCCGGTCCTTTTTGAGTATCGGTTAAGCGCCAGTGACACTACCCAATAAAGGCTGTTCAGTAAAGCGGCAAAAGAAAGCCGGGCGGCGGCTACGCTTTACCCGGCTTGTGTCTACGTGGGGTGTGCGGCCTGAAGCCCTCACCCCGGACCTCTCCCACGGGGAGAGGGAGGAAAGATTAATCGCGTTTTTCCAGCAGGGTGCGATACAGCACGCCACCCAGAATACCGCCGATAACTGGCATCACCCAGAACAGCCACAGCTGCTCAAGCGCCCAGCCGCCCTGGAAGATGGCGACGGCGGTACTGCGTGCCGGGTTAACGGAGGTGTTGGTGACCGGAATAGAAATCAGGTGGATAAGCGTCAGCGCCAGACCAATGGCAATCGGGGCAAAACCGGCTGGGGCGTGTTTGTCCGTTGCGCCGTGGATCACCAGCAGGAAGCCGGCGGTAAGCACGATTTCGATCACGATGGCAGACAGCATGGAGTAGCCGCCCGGAGAGTGTTCGCCAAAGCCGTTAGAGGCAAAGCCGCTGGCCGCCGCGTCGAACCCAGCTTTACCGCTGGCAATCACGTACAGAACGCCCGCCGCGATAATACCGCCAACCACCTGCGCCACAATATAGCCAATCACGTCTTTCGCCGGGAAACGGCCGCCCGCCCATAAACCTAACGTCACTGCCGGGTTAAAATGACCGCCGGAAATATGCCCCACGGCAAACGCCATGGTTAATACGGTTAAACCAAACGCCAGCGCGACGCCGACAAAACCGATACCTAATTCCGGGAATGCTGCTGCCAGAACGGCGCTACCGCAGCCACCAAATACCAGCCAGAATGTACCAAAGCATTCTGCTGCCAATTTTCTAAACATAACCACCTCAAATAATTATCCGCACGCATTCCCGCGCGCGGGATATATCGCCATAAAGGGATGACGACTCAAAGAGCCCGTATTTTAAAAACCAACAACACCCCTTCGCCACTTAAATAAATTCGATTAATTTGATTTAAGGCAATGTGATGTCAATCCTTGTTCAAACTGGAGGTAAATAGAGCATAGTCCAATTTGCGGGCGGTAGTATCTTGCGAGATGTGGGTTATTTCAAATGAAACCTGATGGATAAATTCTGAATTTTTCGTGCTTCCGCCAGGTTATGGAGGCGGATTGCAGTGTCAAGCCCGTCTGCATCCCGCTATACTGCTGATAACTTGAAGGAAAAAGTGATCATATCGCGGGGGATTTATGCTTCTCGAACGTGTGGAAATTGTCGGGTTTCGCGGTATTAACCGCCTGTCGCTGCAGCTGGAGCAAAACAACGTCCTGATCGGCGAGAACGCGTGGGGTAAGTCCAGCCTGCTGGATGCGTTGACGCTACTGCTTTCGCCCGAGGACGATCTGTATCACTTCGTCCGCGACGATTTCTGGTTCCCGCCCGGCGACGTGACGGGGCGCGAGAAGCACCTGCATATCATCCTGACGTTCCGCGAATCCGAACCCGGACGTCACCGCGTGCGTCGCTTCCGCCCGCTGTCACCCTGCTGGGTGCCGTGCGATGACGGTTTCCGCCGGATTTTCTATCGGCTGGAAGGCGAGATGGCGGAGAACGAGGGGGTACTCACCCTGCGTGATTTTCTCGATGAGAAAGCCAACCCGATCCCGCTGGACAATATCGACGATCTGGCCCGCCACCTGATCCGCCTGACGCCGGTGTTACGCCTGCGCGATGCGCGCTTTATGCGGCGTATTCGTAACGGTACCGTACCCAATATGCCGGAAGTGGAAGTCACCGCCCGCGAGCTGGATTTTCTGGCCAGAGAGCTGGTGTCGCGTCCGCAGAATCTGACCGATGGCCAAATTCGTCAGGGGTTGTCCGCAATGGTGCAACTCCTGGAGCACTATTTTTCCGAGCAGGGAACCTCTGAGTCGCGCCATCGTCTGATGCGCCGCCGCTCTCATGATGAGCAGCGAAGCTGGCGTTACCTCGACATCATTAACCGGATGATCGACCGGCCCGGCGGTCGCACCCATCGGGTGATTCTGCTGGGGCTGTTTTCAACGCTTCTGCAGGCCAAAGGCACCGTTCGTCTGGACCGGGACGCCCGGCCGCTGCTGCTGGTGGAAGACCCGGAAACGCGCCTGCATCCCATCATGCTCTCCGTGGCATGGCATCTGCTGAACCTGCTGCCGCTCCAGCGCATCACGACCACTAATTCCGGGGAATTATTATCGCTGACGCCGGTAGAACACGTCTGTCGCCTGGTGCGTGAATCCTCCCGCGTCTCCGCTTTCCGGCTTGGGCCGGGCGGTTTGAATGCGGAAGACGGGCGGCGCATCGCGTTTCATATTCGCTTTAATCGGGCGTCGTCGCTCTTTGCCCGCTGCTGGCTGCTGGTGGAGGGGGAGACGGAAACCTGGGTCATCAACGAACTGGCGCGCCAGTGTGGCCACCATTTTGATGCGGAAGGCATTAAGGTGATCGAATTCGCCCAGTCGGGATTAAAGCCGCTGATAAAATTTGCCCGCCGGATGGGGATCGAGTGGCACGTGCTGGTAGACGGTGATGAGGCGGGCAAAAAATATGCCTCGACCGTGCGGAGCCTGCTGAATAACGAGCGCGAGGAAGAGCGCGACCATTTAACCATGCTGCCCGCGATGGACATGGAACACTTTATGTATCGCCAGGGGTTCGACGACGTCTTTCACCGAATTGCCATGGTGCCGGTCGATGTCCCGATGAACATGCGGCGGGTGATCGCCAAAGCCATTCACCGTTCGTCAAAACCGGATTTAGCCATTGAAGTGGCGACGGAAGCGGGGAGGCGGGGCGTGGAGGCGGTACCGACCCTGCTGCGGAAGATGTTCTCCCGCGTGCTGTGGCTGGCACGCGGGAAAGCGGATTAGCGCTGGGTCGCCTGTTTCACCTGCTGAATCAGGCTATCCAGCAGTTCGTAGCGGCGGCGATATTCGGAACGTTTTTTGCTGGCAATCTCTTCCATCGGTTTACGCGGCATGACGAGCGGCAGCATAAAGTTACCGTTGTCCTGCTTTTCACCGCCGATGGAGATCCAGAAACTGTCGTAATCGGCCAGCAGTTTCCCCTCTTTTTTCTTGCGGTAGCGCCAGCTGCGATAAATATGGGTATCGTTACTGACGGCGACTATTTGCTCTACCGGGAACGCGGCGCCGAGCGTCATTGCGGCCTCGACCAGCAGACGTTTCGGGAACAGACCGTGGCAGGCTTTCGTCGCACCCTGGATCAGCTCGTGGGGAACATGCGCTTTTGCGCCCTGCAAACCGCCAATGAACAGCGTTGATTTTCCCTCAAACTGGCATAGCGTAAAGGTCATCTCCGCCAGCGCCGTATTTTGACTGTCACAGAAAACGAGGGTAGCTTCTCCCTCTTTATCCATAAACGCGTCGGCACACAGGCGGACGGTAAATTGCTGTTCATCTTTTCCGGTTAAGGTCAGCAGAGTCACGCCCTGCTTTGAAAGGTAACCCTTTGTCAGCGTCGCCGGCAGCTGGCGACACATCATCTGATAGTGCCAGGACAGCGATTCCAGCGCACGCTGTCGATCCATATTGACCGTCAGCCACGGACGATGAAGGCGACACGGCAGCCCCGGCTGAACCTGGAGCATTTGCATCAGGTGCGGATGTTTCGCAAGATCAGACAGCAGGCGAGCGGTGCTGAGCGGTGTCGCCAGTGAACGCAGCATGAACTTACGTCGGTAGGCGGTTTTTTCCCATGCCAGCCCGGGTGCGATCTCACCAAAAGCCAGGTTTTTGAAGAGTTGCCAGCCGGTTTTTGGCTGCGGCAGGTTTGAAAGTGATGTATCGACGATAGAAGACATGGTAGATCCTGATCCTTTTGGAATATCGCTATTTCAACAGGGGAAATGTCAACGTCTCGTAAACAAATTAGGGCGATTTCGGAGAACAGGGGTTTCGTTGAGGAGTCGTTTAGATAGAATCAACATTTATAATTGCCAGAACATTTATTTGGAATATTTATGAACCTCAAGGGAAAACGCAGAACGCTGTTTCTGCTGCTGGCGGTCGCGGTTTTAGCCGGTGGGTACTGGCTATGGCAGGTGCTGAATGCGCCGGTGCCGCAGTATCAGACACTGATTGTTCGCCCGGGCGAACTGCAGCAAAACGTCCTCGCGACGGGCAAGCTTGACGCGCTGCGCAAGGTTGACGTCGGCGCTCAGGTCAGCGGCCAGCTGAAAACGCTGTCGGTTGAGATTGGCGACAAGGTGAAAAAAGGCCAGCTGCTCGGCGTTATCGATCCTGAGCAGGCTGAGAACCAGATCCGCGAGGTGGAAGCCACGCTGATGGAGCTGCGCGCGCAGCGTGCGCAGGCGCTGGCAGAACGTAACCTGGCTCAGGTGACGCTGACCCGTCAGCAGGCGCTGGCCAAAACCCAGGCTATTTCGAAACAAGATTTAGATACTGCCACCACTGAACTGGCGGTGAAACAGGCGCAAATTGGCACGATTGACGCGCAAATCAAACGCAATCAGGCCTCGCTGGATACGGCAAAAACCAACCTCGACTACACCAAAATCGTCGCGCCGATGGCGGGCGAAGTCACCCAGATCACCACGCTGCAGGGCCAGACGGTGATTGCCGCGCAGCAGGCGCCAAACATTCTGACGCTGGCTGACATGAGCACCATGCTGGTCAAAGCCCAGGTCTCAGAGGCGGATGTTATCCATCTTAAGCCCGGACAAAACGCCTGGTTTACGGTGCTTGGCGACCCGCAGACGCGCTACGAAGGCGTGCTGAAAGACATTCTGCCGACGCCGGAAAAAGTTAACGACGCTATCTTCTACTATGCCCGCTTTGAGGTGCCAAATCCGCAGGGCGTGCTGCGTCTGGACATGACCGCACAGGTGCATATCCAGCTGACTGGCGTGAAGAACGTGCTGACCATTCCGCTCTCAGCGCTCGGCGAGTCCGCCGGGGAGAGCCGTTATAAAGTGAAAGTGCTGCGCAACGGCGAAACGCGCGAGCGCGAGGTCGTGATCGGCGCGCGCAACGACACCGACGTGGTGGTGGTGAAAGGTCTGGAAGAGGGCGAGGAGGTTGTTGTCAGCGAAAGCCTGCCCGGAGCCGCTAAATGACGGCGCTGCTTGAGCTGAATAACATTCGTCGCAGCTATCCGTCAGGCGACGGTCCGGTGGAGGTGCTGAAGGGCATCTCCCTGCGCGTGGAGGCGGGCGAGATGGTGGCGATTGTCGGGGCATCGGGTTCCGGTAAATCGACGCTGATGAACATTCTCGGCTGTCTGGATAAACCGACCAGCGGTAGCTATCGCGTGGCCGGGACGGATGTCTCCACGCTGGACGGCGACGCGCTGGCGAAGCTGCGTCGGGAACATTTCGGCTTTATCTTCCAGCGTTACCATTTGCTTTCTCACCTGAATGCGGCGCAGAACGTGGAAGTGCCTGCGGTGTATGCGGGCGTCGAGCGGAAAAAGCGGCTTGAGCGCGCGCAGATGCTGCTGACGCGTCTGGGGCTGGCGGAGCGGGTGGAGTACCAGCCCTCGCAGCTGTCCGGCGGGCAGCAGCAGCGCGTGAGTATTGCCCGTGCGCTGATGAACGGCGGGCAGGTGATCCTCGCGGATGAACCGACTGGGGCGCTTGACAGCCATTCCGGCGAAGAGGTGATGGCGATCCTTCACCAGCTTCGCGATCAGGGCCACACGGTCATCATTGTTACCCACGATCCGCAGGTGGCGGCGCAGGCGGAACGCATTATCGAGATCCACGACGGCGAGCTGGTCAGCAATCCGCCGCCGCGTGAGTCCAGGGCAGCGGCGCCGAAAGAAGCGCTGCCGGCATCAACCGGCTGGGGGCAGTTCTCCAGCGGCTTTCGCGAAGCGCTGACCATGGCCTGGCTGGCGATGGCGGCCAATAAAATGCGTACCCTGTTGACGATGCTCGGCATCATTATCGGTATCGCCTCGGTGGTGTCGATCGTGGTGGTGGGCGACGCGGCGAAGCAGCTGGTGCTGGCCGATATCCGCGCCATTGGCACCAATACCATTGACGTCTATCCCGGCAAAGACTTTGGCGACGACGAGCCGCAGTATCAGCAGGCGCTGAAATACGACGATCTGGCGGCGATTCAGAAGCAGCCGTGGGTGAACTCCGCCACGCCTGCGGTTTCGCAGAACCTGCGTCTGCGCGTGGGCAATGTTGACGTGGCCGCCAGCGCTAACGGTGTGAGCGGAGACTATTTCAACGTCTACGGCATGACCTTCAGCGAAGGCGCTACCTTCAACGCAGAGCAGCTGGCGGGCAGGGCGCAGGTGGTGGTGCTGGACGCGAACTCGCGGAGGCAGCTTTTCCCAAACAAAGCCAACGTGGTGGGCGAAGTGATCCTGGTCGGCAACATGCCTGCCACGGTCATCGGCGTGGCGGAAGAAAAGCAGTCGATGTTTGGCAGCAGCAAAATCCTGCGCGTCTGGCTGCCCTACACCACCATCTCCGGGCGGATTATGGGGCAGTCATGGCTCAACTCCATCACCGTACGCGTGAAGGAGGGCTACGACAGCGCGCTGGCCGAACAGCAGCTTGAACGGCTGTTAACCCTGCGCCACGGGAAGAAAGATTTCTTCACCTGGAATATGGACGGCCTCTTGAAAACGGCGGAAAAGACCACACGTACTCTTCAGCTGTTCCTCACGCTGGTGGCGGTGATCTCGCTGGTCGTCGGCGGCATCGGGGTGATGAATATCATGCTGGTGTCGGTCACCGAACGTACCCGGGAGATCGGCATTCGCATGGCGGTCGGCGCCCGGGCCAGTGACGTGCTGCAGCAGTTTTTGATTGAGGCGGTGCTGGTGTGTCTGGTCGGCGGGGCGATGGGTATTGCGCTCTCGATGATGATCGCGTTTGCGCTTCAGCTCTTTTTACCCGGCTGGGAGATTGGCTTCTCGCCGGTTGCCATTATTACCGCATTTTTGTGTTCGACCTTTACCGGCATTTTGTTTGGCTGGTTGCCCGCCCGCAACGCGGCGCGGCTGGATCCGGTGGACGCGCTGGCTCGGGAATAACCCGAAAATAAAAATGCCAGCCGATCGGGCTGGCATTTTGACTGCGGGATGTACACAATAAAACAGAGAGCTATGCAACCGTCTCTGCTTCAACGGGTACGATTAGGCTGGCATGATTGCCTTTTGGTCCCTGATGTACATCGAACCGGACGGACTGCCCGGCTTTGAGCGTTCTGTAACCATCCATCTGAATGGTGGAATAGTGAGCGAAGATATCCTCGCCGCCGCCTTCGGGGCAGATGAAGCCAAACCCTTTGGCGTTGTTGAACCACTTAACAGTACCCATTTCCATGCTTCGACATCCTTCGTAAATCTTATAAGTTAAGATGGAATGAACCGGTGGTGGAGTGGGGGCTGTTCAAAACCTCGCCATCTCACGCTTGTACAATTTAGAGAAACGAAAGAAGTCGTCAAGCGTTTGGCGCTGGAGATGGGACAATAATCAACCAAAGTTTGAAGCAGTTAACGCTATTGCAACAGTTTGTGACAGACATCGCGGATGACAGTAATAGATGATTGTTATCTAACATCTGAGGTAGATTCAAAGTGGTTATGCATAATGGGTAAGACCAACGATTGGCTGGATTTCGACCAGCTGGCGGAAGACAAAGTGCGCGACGCGCTAAAACCGCCATCTATGTATAAAGTTATGTTAATGAACGATGATTACACGCCGATGGAATTTGTTATTGACGTGCTACAAAAGTTCTTTTCTTATGATGTAGAACGTGCAACGCAACTGATGCTTACCGTTCATTATCGTGGCAAAGCTATCTGCGGCATCTTCACAGCCGAAGTGGCGGAAACCAAAGTGGCGATGGTGAACGACTATGCGAGGGAGAACGAGCATCCGTTGCTGTGTACGCTGGAAAAGGCCTGATAAGGCATAAAATTGGGGGAGGTGCCTATGCTCAATCAAGAACTGGAACTCAGTTTAAACATGGCTTTCGCCAGAGCGCGTGAGCACCGACATGAGTTTATGACCGTCGAGCATTTACTGCTCGCACTGCTTAGCAACCCATCTGCCCGCGAAGCGCTGGAAGCCTGCTCCGTGGATCTGGTGGCGCTACGTCAGGAACTCGAAGCCTTCATCGAACAAACCACACCGGTGCTGCCAGCCAGTGAAGAAGAGCGCGACACGCAGCCGACGCTCAGCTTCCAGCGCGTGCTGCAGCGCGCGGTATTCCACGTCCAGTCTTCCGGGCGTAGCGAAGTGACTGGCGCAAACGTCTTAGTCGCCATCTTCAGCGAGCAGGAGTCACAGGCTGCCTACCTGCTGCGCAAACACGAAGTCAGCCGCCTCGACGTGGTTAACTTTATTTCTCACGGAACGCGCAAAGACGAGCCTAACCAGGCATCGGATTCCAGCAATCAGGTCAATAACAATGAAGAGCAAGCAGGCGGGGAGGATCGTATGGAAAACTTCACCACCAACCTTAACCAGCTTGCTCGCGTTGGCGGTATCGACCCGCTGATTGGTCGAGATAAAGAGCTGGAGCGCGCGATCCAGGTGCTGTGCCGTCGCCGCAAGAACAACCCGCTGCTGGTGGGTGAGTCAGGCGTGGGTAAAACCGCGATTGCCGAAGGGCTTGCCTGGCGCATTGTGCAGGGCGACGTGCCGGAAGTGATTGCCGACTGCACCATCTACTCGCTGGATATCGGCTCGCTGCTGGCGGGCACCAAATACCGCGGTGATTTTGAAAAACGCTTCAAGGCGCTGTTGAAACAGCTGGAGCAGGACACCAACAGCATCCTGTTTATCGATGAGATCCACACCATCATCGGCGCAGGTGCGGCCTCCGGTGGCCAGGTGGATGCCGCGAACCTGATCAAACCGCTGCTCTCCAGCGGCAAGATTCGCGTGATTGGCTCCACGACCTACCAGGAGTTCAGCAACATCTTTGAGAAAGACCGTGCGCTGGCGCGCCGCTTCCAGAAAATCGACGTGACCGAACCGTCCGTCGAGGAAACGGTGCAGATCATCAACGGCCTGAAGCCGAAGTACGAAGCGCACCACGACGTGCGTTACACCGCGAAAGCGGTACGTGCGGCGGTGGAGCTGGCGGTGAAATATATCAACGACCGTCATCTGCCGGATAAGGCGATTGACGTGATTGATGAGGCAGGGGCGCGTGCGCGCCTGATGCCGGCCAGCAAGCGTAAGAAAACCGTTAACGTGGCGGATATTGAGTCCGTGGTGGCCCGCATCGCGCGTATCCCTGAGAAGAGCGTTTCTCAGAGCGACCGCGACACGCTGCGCACCCTCGGCAATCGCCTGAAAATGCTGGTCTTTGGTCAGGATAAAGCCATTGAGGCCTTAACCGAAGCAATCAAGATGGCCCGCGCCGGGCTGGGGCATGACCACAAGCCTGTCGGTTCCTTCCTGTTCGCTGGCCCGACCGGCGTGGGGAAAACCGAGGTGACGGTTCAGCTCTCCAAAGCGCTGGGCATTGAGCTGCTGCGCTTTGATATGTCCGAGTATATGGAGCGTCACACCGTCAGCCGTTTGATTGGTGCGCCTCCGGGCTACGTGGGCTTTGACCAGGGCGGCCTGCTCACCGACGCGGTGATCAAGCATCCGCACGCGGTCCTGCTGCTCGATGAAATCGAGAAAGCGCACCCGGACGTGTTCAACATCCTGCTGCAGGTGATGGACAACGGGACGCTGACCGACAACAACGGGCGCAAGGCGGACTTCCGCAACGTGGTGCTGGTGATGACCACCAACGCCGGCGTGCGTGAAACCGAGCGTAAATCCATCGGCCTGATCCACCAGGATAACAGCACCGATGCGATGGAGGAGATCAAGAAGATCTTCACGCCGGAGTTCCGTAACCGTCTGGACAACATTATCTGGTTCGATCACCTGTCTACCGAGGTGATCCATCAGGTTGTGGACAAGTTCATCGTCGAGCTGCAGGTTCAGCTGGATCAGAAAGGCGTGTCGCTGGAAGTGAGCCAGGAGGCCCGCAACTGGCTGGCCGAGAAAGGCTACGACCGTGCGATGGGTGCCCGTCCGATGGCGCGCGTGATTCAGGACAACCTGAAGAAACCGCTGGCGAACGAGCTGCTGTTTGGCTCGCTGGTGGACGGCGGTCAGGTGACCGTGGCGCTGGACCAGGCGAAGAACGAACTGACGTATGATTTCCAGAGTGCGGCGAAGCACAAGCCGGAAGCGGCTCACTGAGTTAAACGTTAATGTTAAAAACCGGGCATTTGCCCGGTTTTTTTATGCCTGCCAAGGTAAAAGCAAAACGACAACAGTGTTGTCGTTTCTAGTGTTTTCTCCCTCTCCCTGTGGGAGAGGGCTGGGGTGAGGGCATCAGGCCGCAGAGGAATTTTGCGAGGCGCTTTCCAGTTTCTTTCGAAGTCAGTTGCTGGATAAATCAACAGTAATAAAATGGCGGCGCACCTGCAAAATCAGGTGCCGGGATTGGCGTCCTGATTACACACGAGAAATGATGTTGATACGTCAACTATCATCAGGTTCGTTCACACTTTTGAAAGCTAGCGATATAATCCGCAGACTCAATTATGGTGGGCTGAACCGGGGCTTCTTTTGAAGCGCCGATTTTCCCGTGTGGGTCGGTACGCCAAACCGGTTCAGTCTGCCACCTGAGTTGGCGTTCGGGTGGAGATCTCATCATTTCACACGGAGTCAAAATCAAATGGAACATAACAATCTTTCACTGCTTTACAGCGAACTCTCCCTCAACCCCGATCTCCCAACCCTTGCAGAGCGCTGCAAACTGCTCACTGAAATCCTCCTCGACTGCACATCACTCCCACAAAAGCAGCCCGTCTGCCGCTGCCTGGGTGCGTATCTGGAAGAAATGAAAGCTGGCCTCACAGAATCAATGCGTGATTTTCAGGTGGTGGAATTTGAGGACGACGCGGAACAACCGAGACAAAAAGAGTGGCTGCTGGAAGATACCGAAACAAAGTGTGATTACTGCCGGGCGTTAAACCACATACTGCTGGTATCGCATTTTGACCGCGATATGTTGCCGCACCTGACGGGGCTGCTGCATGACATAACGCATTCGATGGCCGCAGATGTCGTTGCACCTCAAAGTGCAAAAACGGTAATTCACATTATTTCCTGACGTCGATCCGAGGCGTCGGGGGAGTTCCTCTGACGCCAAATGGATTAATCTTCGTAAAAATGGGTGTTACGGGAAGACGTTAATAACTTTTGATGACAATAAAATAGTGCAGTTCGCTGCCGTACAGCTCGCGTTATGTAGCCCTTAACTGCCTGAATTTTCCTTCATCTGTTGGTTGTAAATACAGCCAAGACCCACTAAATGCTGGCTCACTACCCGCGCCCCAAAGTTATGACACTGTAATGACCATGGATGGGATTTCAGCCAGACAGCAAATGCAGTGCAGGATGCAAGTGAAATCAACGCGGGTTCCGCTGTACTTTGCTGTCCGGTCAGCAGGCCAATCATCTTGCATATCTCGCCATTATCCCAACGCTGCCACACATTTTTCCACCATCCCATTTTCCAGCTACCAGTAAGGCAAAATGCTTTGTCAGAGAGGTTGGCGTTTTCAATATTTTCAGACACAAACCAAAGATCGGTTTTCCCAAGTCGGACTTCTGTTGACCAGGCAGTTATAGCCCCGCCGCGCAAAACGCACTCATGGGCGAGATAATGATCGGTTACACCCGGGAAGCGTCGTTTTAATCTCTGGAAATGACTGTGTATGGTAATGACAGGACGGACCATGCTTCCCCGGTCGTTTCGCTTAAGCTCGGCACTACCGTACTGAATTTCATCAAATTGACTCCGTTTAAGAAATTGCATCTCTTGCTCCCGAATAAGGTCGGTATCGCTCGACGGTAGTATCGAAGAAGGGAAAGACTTAGAACCCTGATAGAGCAATGAATCACCTGCCTTCCAGTCGCAATAGTTGGTTGTTACTTGAATAATTTTGCCGGAGTCAGCATCGGCACTGATCACAACATACAGTTTCTGCCTCGCAGAATGACCCTGAAACGGTATAACCATTGTGGTCGTTGACACCCTTGTTAGCGCAGGGAGTGAAACATGCAGATCGTGTTCGAACCCGTTAACCGCGTGTGCAAGGACCCTTTGGTTTGTCGTTTCACCAGAGTGCACCCCTTGTTCGAGCTGGGAAAGAAGGGTGATATTTTTATTCAGGCCTACAGCATTGTCATTGTGTGGAGTAAATACATAACGGCAGGTGCAACATTGAAAGCGGGGTGTTCTGGCTTTTGTGTATCCATAGCGAATGATGTGCGCTGTAAAACAGCGGGGACAACCTTGTCCTGTATTTCCTAATTTTCGTTGCATGAATTGACTGAACCACTCGTCACATTCTTTTGTATTAAACAGTGGAGGAAGACTGCCACATTTTTGACATTCAAGAGCAGCGTAGCCCAGACGATAAACAGGAAAAACATAATCACTCGCATCTGGTATTCCGAGATTTGGACATGACCAGCTTTTACAAACATTGAGATCTATTTTTGGAGCGGATTCCATGTGCTTCACCAACTGATTCTGTTAGTCGCAAATTTTCGCGTCTCCCTTTTCCATATGTCGTGAGAAGGTTCACAAAATCTGTTTTTTGCTAATCGATAATGAAATTCTTTCTTTAATTCGAGAGTTAAAAAATGAAAAAAACAGTAATCGCGGTTTTATTACTATCGGGATATGCTTCGCTAAGTCCAGCGCAGGACGTTACCGTCATTTATACCAATGACCTGCATGCACATGTTGAGCCCTATAAACTCCCTTATGTTGCAGAAGGTAAAAGAGCTGTCGGTGGCTTCGCAAATATTGCGACTTACGTTAAGCAAGAAAAGCAAAAGAATAAGGCTACATTTTATTTCGATGCTGGAGATTACTTTACCGGTCCGTACATTAGCAGCCTGACAAAAGGGCGGGCAATCATAGATATTATGAATACAATGTCATTTGATGCTGCGTCTGTCGGCAATCATGAGTTCGACCATGGATGGGATAATACGCTGATACAGCTCAGTCAGGCTAAATTGCCGATACTGTTAGGGAACGTGTTTTATAAAAATAGTAATGTCCTTTTCTGGAATAAGCCGTATATCATCATCGAAAAGGATGGCGTTAAAATTGGGGTCATTGGGTTGCATGGCGTATTCGCTTTCGATGATACCGTTTCATCGTCAATGCGTCAGGGTATTGAAGCGCGTGACGAGGTGAAATATCTCCAGCGTTATCTGGATGAACTACGTGGAAAAGTAGATATAACCGTTGCACTCATGCATGAAGGTTTCCCTGCACGCCAGTCAAGTATCGGCAATACTGATGTCAAACGCGCCCTTGATAAGGATATCCAGACGGCGAAGCAGGTGAAAGGACTGGATATTCTGATTACCGGACATGCGCATGTTGGAACGCCGGAGCCGCTTAAAGTAGGTAACACGCTGGTGCTTTCGACTGACAGCGGTGGGGTTGATATTGGTAAGCTGGTCCTGGATGTGGATCTAAAAAAACATCACAACAAAATAAAAAGCTTCGAACTTAAAACCCTTTACGCTGATGAATGGAAACCCGATCCGGCAACTCAGAGTGTTATTGATAGCTGGAATAAACAGCTCTCCGAAACGGTTCGCCAAAAAGTTGGAGAGACGCCTGTTACGCTTACGCGCGCCTACGGGGAATCATCTTCGCTGGGCAATTTATTTACCGATGCAATGCTTGCTGCTGCGCCTGATGCGCAACTGGCGCTCACTAATTCAGGTGGTCTGCGGGCTGATTTGAATGCCGGTCCGATAACCCTCGGCGATGTTATTAGCGCGTTCCCGTTTCCAAATGAGCTTACCGTAATGGATTTGAATGGGAAATCCTTACGAAATCTTATGGAGCATAGTGCGTCACTCACTAACGGTGTTTTGCAGATGTCGAAAGGACTGGAGATGCGCTACGACCAACATAAACCTGTCGGGCAACGCGTTGTACTATTTACGCTTAATGGCAAGCCAATTGTAGACTCTGAAACCTATCGCGTAGCGACAAATAGTTTCCTTGCTCCTGGTGGCGATGGCTTTACTGCATTCATTGATGGTCAGAACAAACAGGTAAAAGGTGGATATAACCTTTCCGATGCGGTTATTGATTACCTGGTGAAAGGAAATAAGATCATTCCCCAACAGGTGAATGAGATGCGAGTAAAAGAAGTTACACAGTAATAATTAACAACAGGTGAATAATATGGCAATTACCTATCTTGGAATGGAACTCGCCCCTGCTAACAACCAGCTTGCGGTCTATCTGAAGTTTATAATTGATGAGGCGATAACATATTCCTATACGGTACTGGGAAGATCGACTAGCACGACAAGTTTAGACTTTACGTATTCATCAAATGACATTGTCTCTTTACCTGAGATAAAAATTCCGGTTATTGGACTGTATGCAAACTACCTTAACCATGTGCAGGTTGTCTTTAAAAACCTTAGCGGAGTGGAAGTTTTTAATCAAACCATCCAGGTAAGCACACAGGAACAACTCTACCGCGATGGGACAATTTTCCATATCGATATTGAGCAAACGGATCCCGCTAACTTCACGACCGTATGGGGAAACAGTTGGTTAATGACTACCAATTGTGATGGCTACGACCGGAACGGCGATCTTCGCTGCTATTATGCTCAGCCCTACCGTAATCAGATGCTAAAAACGCATAATGGTTATTTCTATATCGGCAGTGATGAAGATGAACACTGGTATGGGCGACGCTTTTTCAAAATCGATATTTTGGGCAACGAGATTCTGGAGTTTGATTTACGTGACCACGATGGTAACCGCTATGCTAACACCCACGATCTGATCTGGGATTCCGCCGATAATCTTTTCATGATTGGTAATGATAACCCGGACCGTTCGACCAACACGATGAGACAGGACGCATCAATTTTAAAATTTGATGAAAAGACAGGCGTGATGCTGTGGGCAAAAAATTATACCCGCGCATTTGATAATACTCAGATCCTGAATAACAGCCCCACAAACGATGCTCACCTTAACTCGCTTTCCTGGATCCCCGCGGGCGAGGCAAATGCTGAAGCGATTGTTGTTCATACTCGCTCTGCAGGCCTGACGTTTGGTATTTCTCCTGCCGACGGCAAGATATTATGGAGTATTAATACCGGGGGATTTAACGGTAATTTCGCAGCAGGACAGGGCGTTACGCAGATAGATACTTCCGGTATTGAGAGTTTTGAAAATGGTGCTCATACCGTATTCGTCACTAAAAATAGCGCTTTTGCTGGGTTAAGCAATGAGACTGAAGGAAAATTAGTTCTTTCGCTCTTTGATAATCGCTCCTGCGTTGATAATGAAGGCAATGCGGTTACTCGAGATATTACACGTGATTCAACGGCTGATGCTTACAAAACCGATCCTGCGAGAGTCATGTTCTATGCTGTTGATCTCGTCGCCAATACAGCAACCCAGACAGGTAGCATTATCCAGTTACCCTCCGATCGTGTTCCTCAGGTCACTGATTTTATGGGGGCAGCAATAGATTATGGTGACTACTATGGCATCTACACCAACCACGCACGCTCTTTCTTTATCAGCGATGCAACAGGCCATATTATTGCCACAATCTACGATCTGATTTGCTCGATGGATGGCTATCCAGAGTTCCCTGGTGAATGCTACCGGGCAAGGTTGTTTGCAAAAGACGAGCTTGATGCTTTGATAAATATAGGTTATCAGGTGGCAAACGGCTGGTAGCATAGCCAGACACAGCCATTAAAAGGGCATTGCTGTCGAACATACAGCCCTGACGCTGAATCGAACGGACAAATAATTGTTCAAATAATAGCCTGCAGCACAAAAAAGTAAGGCCGGGAAAATCCCGGCCTTAATTAATATTCATCTGCCATTACAGGCGAAAACAATTAGCGACTACGGAAGACAATGCGGCCTTTGCTCAGGTCGTACGGGGTCAGTTCAACAGTCACTTTGTCGCCCGTCAAAATGCGGATGTAGTTTTTGCGCATTTTACCGGAGATGTGCGCAGTTACCACGTGACCGTTTTCCAGCTCTACGCGAAACATGGTATTAGGCAACGTATCAAGTACGGTACCCTGCATTTCAATATTGTCTTCTTTGGCCATCTAATCCTCTGGGGTATCACTACCAAGTTTTGAACCGGCAAGATAATGCCGAAATTCATCAATTAAGTAAAGAATTGCGCGATTAAAACGCAGCAAAACAGTTTCGGCGCATTGCCCAAGCGTCACGGTACAACCGAACAGGAAGCGCATTCGTAAAGGGGAGACAACAGGATAAACGTCAGGACGTTATCTGAAGCGAGGGTCCCAAACGGCGGCGGGGCAACAGGCAGAAGCTACTCTGCGGCATAATTATAACACCCTCACAAAAAATATGCGGAAAACATTTAGGCATTGGGCATAAAGAGCGTTCTCGGTATCCAGAAGTCGCGCGGAAGCTTCTCCTGACGGCTGGTATCGAGATGTTCGATGTACTGGCGTCGCGGGATTTCAACAGCACCCAGCGAGGCCGTGTGCTCGTTGAGCACCTGACAATCGATCAGGCGTCCGCCGCGCTGGGCAAACGCCTCGCAGAAGACCAGCAGTGCGGTTTTCGAGGCGTTAACCGCACGAGTGAACATCGACTCGCCGCAAAATAGCGTGCCTTGCGCCACGCCGTACATGCCGCCGACGAGTGCTCCGCCTTCCCACACCTCGATGGAGTGGGCATAGCCAAGCTCATGGAGCTGGTGGTAGGCGGTAATGATATCGCGGGTTATCCATGTCCCTTCATAGCGGTCTTCGGCACAGCCTTCAATGACCTGACCAAAGGCGTGATTGAGGGTGACGCGGTAGGGTGATTTCGCATGGAAACGCTTCATGCTGCGGCTCGCGTGAAACTGCGCTGGCCACAGCACGGCACGCGGATCGGGGGACCACCATAAAATCGGATCGCCGGGGGAAAACCAGGGAAATATACCGCGCTGGTACGCCATTAAAAGCCGTGCGGGACTGAGGTCACCACCAAGGGCCAGCAGCCCGTTGGGCTCACGCAGCGCCCCTTCCGGAGAAGGGAACGCGATGTTATGACGAGAAAGCTGGACCAGGCGCATGACAGCAAAACTCCAGTACGCGAGTAAGGACGCTACAAATATAGTCTACAGACGCTGTTTAAACTGGTAGTAGCGACCCTGTTTCGCCAACAGCTCTGCGTGACTACCTTGCTCAATAATGTGTCCGTTGTCCATCACAATTATCCGATCAAAACTCGCCAGTCCGCGCAGGCGGTGTGTGACCATCAGCACGGTTTTGCCGGTCATGACATTCGCCAGCAAATCAAGGATTTGGCTCTCGGTGGTGGCATCCAGCCCCTCGGTGGGTTCGTCGAGCAGCATCAGCGGCGCATCGTGCAGCAGCGCGCGCGCAATTGCCAGACGGCGCAGTTCACCGCCGGACAGCTGACGGCCGCCTTCGCCCAGCCAGCTGTTAAGCCCGTCGTCCTCAAGCAGTTTTTGCAGCCCGACCTGCTCCAGCACGGCGCGAAGCGCATCATCAGAGGCCTCTGGCGCGGCCAGCAGCAGGTTATCGCGCAGTGTGGCGCTAAACAGATGCACGCGCTGCGGAACGACGCTCACCGTCTTGCGCAGGGCCTGCTCGCTGAAATCGGTCAGCAACGTGTTATTAAAACGAATCTGTCCGCGCTGCGGATCCCAGGCGCGGGTCAGCAACTGCAGCAGCGTCGATTTACCGCAGCCGGTACGGCCGAGGATCGCCATCCGCTGACCTGCGTTAACAGAAAGGTTAATACCGTCCAGCGCGTTCTGCGCCTGTTTGTCATAGGCGAAGGTGACATCTTCAAGCGTCAGCGCAACCTGCTCTGGTACCGCGGTCTGCCCGGCACTGAACGTGACTTCAGGCTCCTGCTCGGCAATCTGCGTGATGCGCAGGGCAGAGGCGATCACCTGGCCCAGATGCTGGAAGGCGCCCGTTACCGGGGCCAGCGCCTCAAACGCCGCCAGCGCGCAGAAGACGAAAAGGGCAATAAGTGGACCCGGCTGTGAATTCCCCCCGACATCGCCGGAAGCCAGCCACAGCATGGCAATCACCGCCACGCCGCCGATTAACATCATCAGCGCCTGAGAGAAGGCCGTCAGCTCCGACTGGCGGCGCTGGGCCTCATGCCAGTTAAGCTCCGTACTTTCCATGCGGGCGCGATAGCGCTTGCTGGCGCCAAAAATCGTCAGCTCTGCCTGCCCCTGAAGCCAGGAGGTGAGCTGCTGGCGGTAGTCCCCGCGCAGGCGCGTCAGGTTTTCCCCGGTGGATTTCCCGGCGCGGTAAAACAGCGGCGGCAGAATGATGAGCGTCAGCAGCATGATCCCGCCCAGCGTCAGCGCAACGGAAACATCCAGAACAGACAGCCCCAGCGTGACCACCACAATCACCACAAACGCGCCCACGATCGGGGAAATCACGCGCAGGTAAAGGTGATCCAGCGTGTCGACATCCGCAACGACACGGTTAAGTAACTCACCCTGACGAAAACGCGCCAGCCCGGCAGGGGAGAGGGGCAGCAGTTTGCTGAAGGTGTAGATGCGCAGGTGCTGCAGCACGCGGAAAGTGGCGTCGTGGCTGACCAGCCGTTCGAAATAGCGTCCGGCAGTCCGCGTGATGGCGGTACCGCGAACGCCGGCAGCCGGGAGCATATAGTTGAAGCTGTATAAACCGGCAAAGCCCGCGACGGCCGAGGCCGACAGGAACCAGCCGGAAAGCGTGAGCAGGCCAATGCTGGCGAGCAGCGTGACAATCGCCAGCACAATCCCCAGCGTCAGCATCCATTTGTGGCGTTTATAGAGCGCAAGATAAGGCAGCAGAGCACGCATCAGATGTCCTCCTGACGGTTCGCCAGCAGGGCGGCAAACGGTCCCTGCGCGGCAACGAGAGAGGCGTAATCGCCTTGCTCAACAATACGGCTGTTCTCCATGACCCAGATCTGATCCCAGTCGGCAATTCCCTCCAGCTGATGGGTAACCATCAGGGTGGTTTGCTGCCGGGAGGCGGCGTTCAGGGCCTCCATTACGCGCTGCTCGCTGTGGGCATCCAGGCTGGCGGCGGGCTCATCCAGCAGCATCAGCTGACAAGGATTCAACAACGCGCGGGCAACGGCTACGCGCTGCGCCTGTCCGACCGACAGCCCGGCGGACTGATCGCCGACCACGGTATCTACCCCCTGCGGAAGCAGCGGCAGAAACTCGCTGACCCAGGCGCGGTCGAGCACCGATAGCAGTTCATCTTCACGCGCGTCCGGGCGCGCCAGCAGAACGTTTTCACGCAGCGTAGAGGCTGGAAGCTGCGGGTTTTGTCCTACCCAACTGAGCTGTTTACGCCAGGCGTCTGGATCGAGGTTACGCAGTTCGGTTTTGTTGATCCGCAGTGAACCCGTGTAGGCCATAAAGCCGGATAGCGCATTCAGGAGCGAGCTTTTACCGGAACCGCTGGTGCCGACGAGCACCACCCGTTGTCCGGCAGGTAAGGTAAAATTCAGCGGACCCGCGAGCACTTTGCCTTCGGGTGACAGAATAGAAAAGTCCTGCGCTTCAATGGTCACGGGATCTTTAGCATTCAGCGTCACGTCACCCCGCTCCGGGTGTGCCAGCGGCGTTTCCAGGAATGTTTTCAGGCTATCGGCTGCGCCAACCGCCTGCGCTTTGGCGTGATAGAAGGTCCCCAGATCGCGAAGCGGTTGGAAAAACTCCGGGGCCAGGATCAGCGCCAGGAACCCGGCAGAAAGGGTCACCGCCGTGCCGTAATGGCCGAAATCCAGCGCGCCAAGGTAGGAGAAGCCAAAGTAGACCGCCACGAGGGCAATCGACAGCGAGGTAAAGAATTCCAGTACGCCGGAAGACAAGAAGGCGAGGCGTAACACTTCCATGGTGCGCTGACGGAAGTCCTGCGATGCCTGGCGAATATTTTCGGTTTCCGCTTCACCGCGGCCAAAAATGCGTAACGTCTCCATGCCGCGAAGACGATCGAGGAAATGGCCGCTCAGGCGACCCAGTGCCAGGAAGTTACGGCGGTTGGCATCCGCTGCCCCCATGCCGACCAGCGCCATAAACAGCGGGATCAGCGGGGCGGTGCCCATCAGAATCAGCGCAGCCATCCAGTTCACCGGGAAGATGGCGATCACGATCAGCAGCGGAACGAAGACGGCAAGGGCCATTTGCGGCAGATAGCGCGCATAGTAGTCGTGCATATCGTCAATCTGCTCAAGGATCAGCGTCGCCCAGCTACCGGCAGGTTTACCCTGGATCCACGCGGGCCCGGCTTCCTGAAGACGATCGAGCACCTGGCGGCGAATCTCGTAGCGGATGTGCTGTCCGGCGTGAAAACCGACGCGCTCACGCAGCCACACCACCCAGGCGCGCAGGATAAAAATCAGGATCAGGACAATAAAAGGCAGCAACAGCGCTTCGCGCGGGATGTTCTCCATGATCATGTGATTAAGAATGCGGGCCAGCAGCCATGCCTGGGCAACAATCAACAGACCGCTAACGAACCCCAGGAGACGGGAAATCGTAAGCCAGCGGCGGGAAATAACGCTTTGCTGTTTCAGCCAGCGTGTTAACTCTTGTTGACGGGTTTTTTCCATTGCGTACTTTGCAGGTGACGTTATTAGAAATTGGGCAGCGCAATGTTACAACGGGGAGACAATAAAGGCGACTTATCGCCGCCTTTATTTACGTTTGTTACTGACTTGTAAAGATTATTTACCTTGTTCAGCCAGTCCATCGAGGTAGCGTTCAGCGTCCAGAGCGGCCATACAGCCGGTGCCCGCAGAGGTAATCGCCTGACGATAAATGTGGTCCATCACGTCGCCAGCCGCGAACACGCCCGGGATGCTGGTCTGGGTCGCATTACCGTGAATGCCGGACTGCACTTTGATGTAGCCGTTTTCCAGCTCCAGCTGACCGTCGAAGATCGCGGTGTTCGGGCTGTGACCGATCGCCACGAACAGACCCGCCACTTCAAGCGTTTCGACGTTATCGGTGTTCTGGGTATCACGGATACGCAGACCGGCAACGCCCATCTGGTCGCCCGTCACCTCTTCCAGGGTACGGTTGGTGTGCAGCACGATGTTGCCGCTTGCCACTTTATCCATCAGACGTTTGATCAGGATCTTCTCCGCGCGGAAGGTTTCGCGACGGTGGATCAGGTGCACTTCAGAGGCAATGTTCGCCAGGTAGAGCGCTTCTTCCACTGCGGTGTTGCCGCCGCCGATGACCGCGACTTTCTGATTGCGGTAGAAGAAACCGTCACAGGTTGCGCAGGCAGAGACGCCGCGGCCTTTGAACGCTTCTTCGGATGGCAGACCGAGGTAACGGGCAGAGGCGCCGGTGGCGATGATCAGCGCGTCACAGGTGTATTCGCCGCTGTCGCCCGTCAGGCGGAACGGACGGTTCTGCAGATCGACCTTATTGATGTGGTCGAACAGAATTTCAGTTTCGAATTTAGCGGCATGCTCGTGCATACGTTCCATCAGCAGCGGCCCGGTCAGGTCGTTCGGGTCCCCTGGCCAGTTTTCCACTTCGGTGGTGGTGGTCAGCTGACCGCCTTTTTCCATGCCGGTGATGAGTACCGGGTGCAGGTTAGCGCGTGCAGCATAGACCGCTGCGGTATATCCCGCAGGTCCAGAACCAAGGATTAGCAGCTTACTGTGTTTGGCCGTGCCCATGAGATCCCCATTGTTGTTGGCAGACATTTGGCTGGATTGTAGGGAATTTGTTGTCGTAAAAAAAGAGCGCAGCAATTTTGATATCAATCTGTGTAATAGCCACGGGCGATGAATGAGGCGCTATAACATCACGCTTTCGCCTGAAAACCGGTCGTTTGTAAGGCAATAAAATGAGGATTAATACCCTGCCGTAATGAATATCCGGCATGTTGTACTAAAAAACGATGTTTTGCTTTGACAATCCCCTGCGCTTTTGCGAAAACATTCAAGGAAGAAAAAAAACCGCGTTAACCGTATGCCGCATAGGCATGCACGTAAATGCCATTTTTACCGGGTCAGTGAAATCTACGCATGGCGTGGACAGACGCCATACGTGATGTCGGTGACTGCCTTCGGGCAACGGTCTTCTTACCAACAGAACCCGAATCCGCATCGCGTCTAATACAAAACCAGGCGATGTGATGACTAACGGGTACAGGCTCTGAACAGTGATGTGCACAGGGTCCAGGCAGGAGTAGGGAAGGAATACAGAGAGACAATAATAATGGTAGATAGCAAGAAGCGCCCTGGCAAAGATCTCGACCGTATCGATCGTAACATTCTTAATGAATTGCAAAAGGATGGGCGTATTTCCAACGTCGAGCTTTCAAAACGTGTGGGACTTTCCCCGACGCCGTGCCTTGAGCGTGTGCGCCGACTGGAAAGACAGGGTTTCATTCAGGGCTATACTGCTCTGCTGAACCCGCATTATCTGGATGCCTCACTTCTGGTATTTGTTGAGATTACTCTGAATCGTGGTGCGCCGGATGTGTTTGAGCAATTTAACGCCGCTGTACAAAAACTTGAAGAAATTCAAGAGTGTCATCTGGTGTCCGGTGATTTCGACTACCTGTTGAAAACCCGTGTGCCTGATATGTCCGCCTACCGTAAGCTGCTGGGGGAAACCCTGCTGCGTCTGCCAGGCGTGAACGACACCCGTACGTATGTGGTGATGGAAGAGGTCAAACAGAGCAATCGTCTGGTTATTAAGACGCGCTAACACGGAACAGGTGCAAAATCAGCGTAGTTTGATTACACTCCTGTTAATCCATACAGCAACAGTGCCGGGGAGTCCCGGCGCTGTTGTCCGTTTTAGCAAAAAGGCAGGATATGCCTGATACCTGGAGAGCCTTTTTTGAGCCAGGAATACACTGAAGACAAAGAAGTCACACTATCGAAGCTAAGCAGCGGACGTCGTCTCCTCGAGGCTTTGCTGATTGTTATTGCCCTTTTTGCCGTCTGGCTGATGGCAGCCTTACTCAGTTTCAACCCCTCAGATCCCAGCTGGTCACAAACTGCATGGCATGAGCCTATCCATAATTTAGGCGGTGTCCCCGGTGCCTGGCTTGCGGACACGCTGTTCTTCATTTTCGGTGTGATGGCCTACACCCTTCCCGTCATTATCATTGGCGGATGCTGGTTTGCGTGGCGTCATCGTCAGAACGATGATTACATCGACTATTTTGCCGTGTCGCTGCGCCTGATTGGCGCGCTGGCGCTGATCCTCACCTCGTGCGGGCTGGCGGCAATCAATGCGGATGATATCTGGTACTTCGCCTCTGGCGGAGTGATCGGCAGTTTACTCAGTTCTGCGCTGCAGCCGATGCTGCACAGCAGCGGCGGCACGCTGGCGCTGCTCTGCATCTGGGCGGCCGGGCTGACGCTGTTTACCGGCTGGTCCTGGGTAAGCATTGCCGAGAAGATCGGAAGTTTTATCCTCACCATTCTGACTTTCGCCAGCAACCGTACTCGCCGTGACGATACGTGGGTTGATGAAGACGAGTACGAAGATGAAGAGGAAGATGACGCGCCTGTGCAGCGTCGAGAGTCTCGTCGTGCGCGTATTCTGCGCGGCGCGCTGGCGCGTCGTCAGCGTGTTGCTGAGAAATTTGCCAACCCGCTGGGTCGTAAAACCGATGCGGCGCTCTTCTCCGGTAAACGCATGGATGAAGACGAGCAGGTGGCGTATCGCGCTGCAGGTGTCGCCGTCGATCCTGACGATGTACTCTTCTCCGGCAGCCGGGCCACTCCGGGTGACTTCGACGAATACGATCCGCTGTTAAATGGTCATTCGGTTACCGAGCCGGTTGCAGCCGCCGCCGCCGCGACGACCGCTGCCCAGGCGTATGCCGCGCCTGTCGACGCCGTGATGCCAACGGCGCCGGTTTCGCCGCCGGAATCCGTTATTCAGCAGCCTCAGGTTGACTGGCAGACTGCGCCAGGCGTTCACACGCCGGAGCCGGTTATCGCACCTGAACCAGAGAGCTACATCCCTGTGCAGCAGGAGCAGTGGCAGCAGCCATATCAGCCGCCGCAGCCTGCGTATGAACCACAAGAGTACCCGCACTATGAACAGCCTGTGGCCCAACCTTATCAGGAGTATGTGCCTGAACCGGTTGAACCTGTGCAGCCTTATGTAGAGCCGCAGCCTGAACCTGAAATCGTGGAAGAGGTAAAACCCTCTCGTCCGCCGATGTACTATTTTGAAGAAGTTGAAGAGCGTCGCGCGCGTGAACGCGAGCAGCTGGCGGCCTGGTACCAGCCTGTGCCTGAACCGGTGCAGGAGCCGGTGACGAAAGCGCCTCCTGTTTCCGTTCCACCGATCGACCCGACGCCTGCAGTCGCACCCGTAGCGGAAAGCGTGAAGCAGGCTACCGCGGCCGCTGCCGTGGCTGCACCTGTTTTTAGCCTGGCAACCAGTGGCACACCACGTCCTCAGGTGAAGGAGGGAATTGGTCCGCAACTGCCTCGCCCTAACCGCGTTCGCGTTCCAACCCGCCGTGAGCTTGCCTCTTATGGCATCAAGCTGCCTTCCCAGCGTATGGCGGAAGAGAAAGCGCGCGAGCCTGAGTACGAAGATGACGCCGATGAAATGCAGCAGGACGAGCTGGCCCGTCAGTTCGCCGCGCAGCAGAATCAGCGCTACGGTGATGAATACCAGCACGATGAACCTATGCTGGAAGACGAAGAGGACGCGGCTGAAGCAGAACTGGCGCGCCAGTTCGCCGCCACCCAGCAGCAGCGCTATTCCGGTGAACAACCGGCTGGTGCAAATCCGTTCTCGCTGTCTGATTTTGAATTCTCGCCGATGAAGGATCTGGTGGATGATGGCCCTAGCGAGCCTTTATTTACCCCGAGCGTGATGCCGGAAGCGGAGCCTGTGCGCCAGCAGCCAGCGCCGCAGGCCTACGCGCAGCCGCAGCAGCCTGTTCAACAGCCGTATGCGCAGCCGCAGCAGCCTGTTCAGCAACCGCAGCAGCCACCACAGCCGCCGCAGTTCCAGCAGCCTGCGCCTCAGCCGCAGGAAAGTCTGATTCACCCTCTGCTGATGCGTAACGGTGACAGCCGTCCGCTACAGCGTCCAAGCACGCCGCTGCCGTCGCTGGATCTGTTAACGCCTCCGCCGTCAGAAGTGGAGCCGGTCGATACCTTCGCGCTGGAGCAGATGGCGCGTCTGGTTGAAGCGCGTCTGGCTGACTTCCGCATCAAAGCGGACGTGGTGAACTACTCGCCGGGTCCTGTGATCACCCGTTTTGAACTGAACCTGGCGCCCGGCGTTAAAGCCGCGCGTATTTCTAACCTGTCCCGCGACCTGGCGCGTTCTCTCTCGACCGTTGCGGTGCGAGTGGTGGAAGTGATACCGGGCAAACCGTACGTTGGCCTTGAGCTGCCGAACAAGAAACGTCAGACCGTCTACCTGCGTGAAGTGCTGGATAACACCAAATTCCGCGATAACCCATCTCCGCTGACCGTGGTGTTGGGTAAAGATATCGCTGGCGATCCGGTAGTCGCGGATCTCGCCAAAATGCCTCACCTGCTGGTCGCGGGTACCACCGGTTCCGGTAAGTCTGTTGGTGTGAACGCCATGATCCTCAGCATGCTCTATAAAGCGCAGCCGGAAGATGTGCGTTTCATTATGATCGACCCGAAAATGCTCGAACTGTCGGTCTACGAAGGCATCCCACATTTGCTGACCGAAGTGGTCACCGATATGAAGGACGCCGCCAACGCCCTGCGATGGAGCGTCAACGAGATGGAACGCCGCTACAAGCTGATGTCTGCGTTGGGCGTGCGTAACCTGGCCGGTTATAACGAGAAAATTGCCCAGGCTGTGCGCATGGGGCGTCCGATCCCGGATCCTTACTGGAAGCCGGGTGACAGCATGGATGCCCAGCATCCGGTGCTGGAAAAACTGCCTTATATCGTCGTGCTGGTCGATGAATTCGCTGACCTGATGATGACCGTCGGTAAGAAAGTAGAAGAGCTGATTGCCCGTCTGGCGCAGAAAGCGCGTGCGGCCGGTATTCACCTTGTGCTGGCGACCCAGCGTCCTTCCGTGGACGTGATCACTGGTCTTATCAAAGCGAACATCCCGACGCGTATCGCCTTTACCGTATCCAGTAAAATTGACTCCCGTACCATTCTTGACCAGGGCGGCGCAGAATCGCTGCTGGGTATGGGTGACATGCTCTATTCAGGCCCGAACTCCACCTCTCCGGTGCGTGTCCACGGTGCGTTCGTCCGCGATGAGGAAGTTCACGCCGTCGTGCAGGACTGGAAAGCGCGCGGTCGTCCGCAATACGTTGACGGTATTACCAGCGACACGGAAAGCGAAGGCGGCGGCGGTGGCTTCGACGGCGGCGAAGAGCTGGATCCGTTATTCGATCAGGCGGTTAACTTCGTTACCGAAAAACGCAAAGCGTCCATCTCTGGCGTGCAGCGTCAGTTCCGCATCGGCTATAACCGCGCGGCGCGCATCATTGAGCAGATGGAAGCGCAGGGCATTGTGAGCGAGCAGGGGCATAACGGTAACCGCGAGGTGCTGGCACCGCCGCCGTTTGATTAACCTTCAGCGATTGCAAAGAAGGGTAAATCAGCCAAAATTAAGCATTTTCTTCTGTCGCCTGCCTTCGGGCAGGTCCAGAATAGAAGACGGAAACCCCATATCGGGAAGACGTATTTTAAGGAATAACAATGAAAAAAATCGCCATCGCCTGTGCATTACTCACCAGTTTTGTCGCCAGCAGCGTCTGGGCTGATGCAGCCAGCGACCTTAAAAGCCGACTGGATAAAGTAAGCAGCTTCCACGCCAGCTTCACGCAAAAAGTGACTGACGGCAGCGGCAACGCGGTGCAGGAAGGTCAGGGAGATTTGTGGGTAAAACGCCCAAATCTGTTCAACTGGCACATGACCCAGCCGGATGAGAGCATCCTGGTGTCTGACGGCAAAACCTTATGGTTCTTCAACCCGTTCGTTGAGCAGGCAACGGCGACCTGGCTGAAAGATGCCACCAGCAATACGCCGTTTATGCTGATTGCCCGTAACCAGTCCAGCGACTGGCAGCAGTACAATATTAAACAGACGGGTGACGAGTTTGTCCTGACGCCGAAAGGCAGTAACGGCAACCTGAAGCAGTTCACCATTAACGTAAGCACCAACGGTACGATTAATCAGTTTGGCGCGGTTGAGCAGGACGATCAGCGCAGCAGCTACCAGCTCAAGTCTCAGCAAAACGGCGCCGTTGATGCATCGAAATTCACCTTTACCCCGCCGCAGGGCGTAACGGTGGACGACCAACGCAATAAGTAAGAGGCGTGAGTGGGCAATCTGTCGCTCGATTTTTCAGATAACGCGTTTCAACCTCTGGCCGCCCGTATGCGGCCAGAAAATTTAGCGCAGTACATCGGCCAGCAACATCTGCTGGCTGCCGGTAAGCCATTGCCGCGCGCCATTGAGGCCGGGCATCTTCACTCCATGATCCTCTGGGGCCCCCCTGGCACCGGCAAGACTACGCTTGCAGAAGTTATCGCCCGCTATGCCAACGCGGACGTTGAACGTATCTCGGCGGTCACCTCCGGCGTGAAAGAGATCCGTGAGGCGATCGAGCGTGCGCGGCAGAACCGCAACGCCGGGCGGCGTACCATCCTCTTCGTGGACGAAGTCCACCGCTTCAACAAGAGCCAGCAGGATGCCTTCCTGCCGCATATTGAAGACGGCACGATCTTCTTCATTGGTGCGACCACCGAAAACCCATCGTTTGAACTGAACTCGGCGCTGCTTTCCCGCGCGCGCGTTTACCTGCTCAAATCGCTCACCACCGAGGATATCGAAAAGGTTCTCACCCAGGCGATGGACGACAAAGCGCGCGGCTACGGCGGGCAGGATATCGTTCTGCCTGACGACACGCGTCGTGCGATTGCCGAGTTGGTCAACGGTGATGCGCGGCGTGCGCTGAACACGCTGGAAATGATGGCCGATATGGCCGAAATCGACGATGCCGGGAAGCGGGTTCTGAAACCGGAACTGCTCACTGAAATTGCGGGTGAACGCAGCGCGCGTTTCGATAACAAAGGCGACCGTTTTTATGACCTGATCTCGGCGCTGCATAAGTCCGTGCGCGGCAGCGCACCGGATGCGGCGCTTTACTGGTACGCGCGCATTATCACTGCGGGCGGCGATCCTTTGTATGTCGCGCGTCGCTGTCTGGCGATTGCGTCAGAAGATGTCGGCAATGCCGATCCTCGCGCCATGCAGGTTGCGCTGTCGGCCTGGGACTGCTTCACCCGCGTTGGACCTGCGGAAGGCGAACGTGCCATTGCGCAGGCGATTGTTTATCTGGCCTGCGCGCCGAAAAGCAATGCGGTTTATACCGCCTTTAAAGCGGCGATGTCCGATGCGCGTGAACGTCCGGACTACGATGTGCCGGTTCACCTGCGTAACGCGCCGACCAAACTGATGAAAGAGATGGGGTATGGGCAGGAGTATCGTTACGCTCATGATGAACCCAATGCCTACGCTGCCGGGGAGGAATATTTCCCGCAGGAGATGGCACAAACGCGCTATTATCACCCCACAAACAGAGGTCTTGAAGGCAAGATTGGTGAAAAGCTCACCTGGCTCGCCGGACAGGATCAAAATAGCCCTATAAAACGCTACCGTTAGTTCAATCGTTGCGGTAATGTTGGCAATGTATCCTTGTGGCCGCAGGCTGTGGTCACATTTTCCTATTTTAATTCGATAAGCACAGGATAAGCATGCTCGATCCCAATCTGCTGCGTAATGAGCCAGACGCAGTCGCTGAAAAACTGGCACGCCGGGGCTTTAAGCTGGATGTAGATAAGCTGCGCGCTCTCGAAGAGCGTCGTAAAGTTCTGCAGGTACAAACTGAAAATCTGCAGGCAGAGCGTAACTCTCGATCGAAATCCATCGGCCAGGCGAAAGCGCGCGGGGAAGATATTGAGCCATTACGCCTGGAAGTGAACAAACTGGGTGAAGAACTGGATCAGGCAAAAGCTGAGCTGGACGTTCTTCAGGCCGAGATTCGTGATATTGCCCTGGCTATCCCGAATATTCCTGACGACAGCGTGCCTGTCGGCAAAGATGAAAACGACAACGTTGAAGTGAAACGCTGGGGTACGCCTCGTGAGTTTGACTTCGAAGTGCGCGATCACGTGACGCTGGGCGAAATGCACGCGGGCCTGGACTTTGCGGCAGCGGTTAAGCTGACCGGCTCTCGTTTTGTGGTGATGAAAGGCCAGATTGCCCATCTGCACCGCGCGCTGGCGCAGTTCATGCTGGATCTGCACACCGAGCAGCATGGCTACAGCGAAACCTACGTGCCGTATCTGGTCAACCACGATACGCTGTACGGTACGGGCCAGCTGCCGAAATTTGCCGGCGATCTGTTCCATACCCGTCCGCTGGACGAGGAAGCAGACAGCAGCAACTACGCGCTGATCCCAACCGCTGAAGTGCCGCTGACTAACCTCGTGCGTGATGAGATCATCGATGAAGACGACCTGCCAATTAAGCTGACGGCACATTCACCGTGCTTCCGTTCTGAAGCAGGTTCTTACGGTCGCGACACGCGCGGTCTGATCCGTATGCACCAGTTCGACAAAGTTGAGATGGTGCAGATCGTCCGTCCTGAAGAGTCCATGGACGCGCTGGAAGAGATGACCGGTCACGCTGAGAAAGTGCTGGAGCTGCTGGGTCTGCCGTACCGTCGTATGGCCCTGTGCACAGGTGATATGGGCTTTGGCGCCTGCAAAACCTTCGATCTGGAAGTGTGGGTTCCTGCGCAGAACACCTACCGTGAGATCTCCTCCTGCTCTAACGTCTGGGATTTCCAGGCGCGTCGTATGCAGGCACGCTGCCGCAGCAAATCTGACAAGAAAACCCGTCTGGTGCATACCCTGAACGGTTCTGGTCTGGCTGTAGGCCGTACGCTGGTTGCCGTGCTGGAAAACTATCAGCAGGCAGACGGTCGTATTGAGATCCCTGAAGTGCTGCGTCCATACATGAAAGGCCAGCAGTACATCGGCTAATTCTTTGCCTCACAACAAAAAAGCGCCTTAAGGCGCTTTTTTTATGCCGCTGAATTGACACGACGCAATACCCCCTCCCTCTAAAGTAGTAATACTCCTCCGAATGAAAGTCAGCATAAAAAGCTGATTACGTAAAAATTCGTTGTATATAAAACTACATAGCGGTTTGCGCCGCCACTCTTTTCTTTGTGAGCAACCAAAGTGAGTCTCTATGAAAATCAACGCGCCTGAAGCATTAATGGCTGCCGAGGTCACTCGCCGTGGGTTGATGAAAACCACGGCGATAGGCGGCCTGGCCGTAGCCAGCAGCGCCTTCACGCTTCCTTTTACCCGACTGGCCTCAGCGGCGGATGCACTATCCCCAGCTTCAGCTCCGGAAAAAGTGGTGTGGAGTGCTTGTACCGTTAACTGCGGTAGCCGTTGTCCGCTGCGTATGCATGTGGTGGATGGCGAAATTAATTATGTCGAAACCGACAATACCGGGGACGATAACTATGAAGGGTTACATCAGGTTCGTGCCTGCTTGCGCGGCCGCTCCATGCGTCGTCGCGTGTATAATCCGGACCGCCTGAAATATCCGATGAAGCGCGTCGGTAAGCGTGGGGAAGGGAAGTTCGAGCGGATTAGCTGGGATGAAGCCTACGACATTATCGCCACCAATATGCAGCGCCTTATCAAAGAGTACGGCAACGAATCCATCTACCTGAACTACGGCACCGGGACGCTCGGCGGTACGCTGACCCGCTCCTGGCCACCGGGTAAAACGCTGGTGGCACGCCTGATGAACTGCTGCGGCGGTTATCTCAATCACTATGGTGACTACTCATCGGCGCAGATTGCTGCGGGCCTGAACTACACCTACGGCGGCTGGGCGGACGGCAACAGCCCGTCCGATATCGAAAACAGTAAGTTGGTCGTCCTGTTCGGTAACAACCCGGGCGAAACCCGCATGAGCGGCGGCGGGGTAACCTATTACCTCGAACAGGCCCGCGCCAAATCCAATGCCCGCATGATCATTATCGATCCGCGCTATACCGACACCGGCGCCGGACGTGAAGACGAGTGGATCCCAATCCGTCCGGGTACCGATGCAGCGCTGGTCTCGGCGCTTGCGTGGGTAATGATCACAGAAAATCTCGTCGATCAGCCTTTCCTGGATAAATACTGCGTCGGCTATGACGAGAAAACCCTGCCAGCCAGCGCGCCTGCTAACGGTCATTATAAAGCCTATATTCTCGGGCAGGGCAGCGACGGCGTGGCGAAAACGCCCGAGTGGGCGTCCACCATCACCGGTATTCCGCCCGAGCGTATCGTTCAGCTGGCGCGTGAGATTGGCTCGGCCAAACCGGCCTACATCAGCCAGGGCTGGGGACCGCAGCGCCATGCGAATGGCGAAATCGCGACCCGTGCGATCTCCATGCTCTCCATTCTGACCGGCAACGTCGGTATTCACGGCGGGAACACCGGCGCGCGTGAAGGCTCGTATGAAGTGCCGTTTGAACGTATGCCGACGCTGGATAACCCTGTTCAGACCAGCATCTCCATGTTTATGTGGACCGATGCGATTGAACGTGGTCCTGAAATGACCGCCCTGCGCGACGGCGTGCGCGGCAAGGACAAGCTGGACGTGCCGATCAAGATGATCTGGAACTATGCCGGTAACTGTCTCATCAACCAGCACTCCGAAATCAACCGCACCCATGAAATCCTGCAGGATGACAAGAAGTGCGAGATGATTGTGGTCATCGACTGCCACATGACCTCCTCGGCGAAATACGCCGATATCCTGCTGCCGGACTGCACCGCCTCTGAGCAGATGGATTTCGCGCTGGATGCCTCCTGCGGCAACATGTCCTACGTGATTTTTACGGATCAGGCCATCAAACCGCGCTTCGAGTGCAAAACCATTTATGAGATGACCTCTGAGCTGGCGAAACGTCTTGGCGTTGAGCAGCAGTTTACCGAGGGGCGTACACAGGAAGGGTGGATGCGCCATCTGCATGAACTCTCCCGTAAGGCGGTCCCTGACCTGCCTGATTTCGATACCTTCCGCAAGCAGGGTATGTACAAACAGCGCGATCCGGAAGGGCACCACGTGGCGTACAAAGCGTTCCGTGAAGATCCGCAGGCGAACCCGCTGACCACGCCGTCGGGCAAAATCGAAATCTACTCCGAAGAGCTGGCAAAAATCGCGTCGACCTGGGAGCTGCCGGAAGGGGACGTTATCGATCCGCTGCCGATCTACACGCCGGGTTTTGAGAACTACAACGATCCGCTGACGGCGAAATTCCCGCTGCAGCTGACCGGTTTCCACTACAAAGCGCGCGTTCACTCCACCTACGGCAACGTCGACGTACTGAAAGCCGCCTGCCGTCAGGAGATGTGGATCAACCCGATGGATGCTAAAGCACGCGGCATCAGCAATGGCGATCGCGTGCGCATCTTCAACGGCCGCGGCGAGGTGCACATTGAAGCTAAGGTGACGCCGCGCATGATGCCAGGCGTGGTGGCGCTGGGGGAAGGGGCCTGGTACAGCCCTGATGCCAACCGCATAGACCAGGCGGGCAGTATTAACGTGCTGACCACGCAGCGTCCGTCGCCGCTGGCGAAGGGCAACCCATCCCACACAAACCTTGTCCAGGTTGAAAAGGTTTAAGGAGTAGCCGATGACAACCCAGTATGGATTTTTTATCGATTCCAGCCGTTGCACCGGGTGCAAAACCTGCGAGCTGGCCTGTAAAGATTACAAAGACCTGACTCCTGACGTCAGCTTCCGCCGCATCTACGAATACGCCGGGGGCGACTGGCAGGAAGATAACGGCGTCTGGCATCAGAACGTCTTTGCCTATTACCTGTCGATTGCCTGTAACCACTGTGAAGATCCGGCCTGCACCAAGGTCTGCCCGAGTGGGGCGATGCACAAGCGTGAAGACGGTTTTGTGGTGGTGGACGAAGATGTCTGCATCGGCTGTCGGTACTGCCACATGGCGTGCCCGTACGGCGCGCCGCAGTACAACGCCGCTAAAGGTCATATGACCAAATGCGACGGTTGCCACACCCGCGTGGCGGACGGCAAAAAGCCGATTTGCGTCGAGTCCTGTCCGCTGCGCGCGCTGGACTTCGGCCCGATTGAAGAACTGCGTCAAAAACACGGTCAGCTTGCCGCAGTGGCACCGCTGCCGTCTGCGCACTTCACGAAGCCGAGCATTGTGATTAAACCTAACGCCAACAGCCGTCCTACAGGTGACACCACCGGCTACCTGGCAAATCCGAAGGAGGTGTGAGATGGGAAGTGGATGGCATGAATGGCCGCTGATGATCTTCACGGTCTTTGGCCAGTGCGTGGCGGGCGGTTTCATTGTGCTCGCGCTGGCGCTGTTAAAAGGGAACCTCAATGCCGAACAGCAGCAGCGTTTAGTGTTGAGCATGTTTGGCCTGTGGGTGCTGATGGGGATTGGCTTTATAGCCTCTACGCTGCACCTGGGTTCGCCGATGCGCGCGTTTAACTCTTTGAACCGCGTGGGGGCCTCATCCCTCAGTAACGAGATTGCCAGCGGGGCAATTTTCTTTGCCGTCGGTGGGCTGGGCTGGCTGCTGGCCGCTATGAAGAAGTTGCCTGCGGGTTTGCGCAGCCTGTGGCTGATCGTGACCATGGTGCTGGGCGTGGTGTTCGTGTGGATGATGGTGCGCGTCTATAACACCATCGATACCGTTCCAACCTGGTACAGCGTCTGGACGCCGATGAGCTTCTTCCTGACGATGTTTATCGGCGGGCCGCTGCTGGGCTACCTGCTGCTGCGCGTGGCGGGCGTAGACGGGTGGGCAATGCGTTTTCTGCCGGCTGTTTCGCTGCTGGCGCTGGTGGTGAGTGCGATGGTCGCCCTGATGCAGGGGGCAGAACTGGCAACCATTCACAGCTCTATCCAGCAGGCTTCTGCCCTGGTGCCGGACTACGGTTCTCTGATGGCCTGGCGCATCGTTCTGCTGGTCGCGGCGTTGGTATTCTGGATCGCTCCTCAGCTTAAAGGTTATCAGCCCGCGCTGCCGCTGCTGTCACTGGCCTTTGTGCTGGTCCTGGCGGGTGAACTGATTGGCCGCGGTGTGTTCTACGGGTTGCATATGACCGTTGGTATGGCTATCGCCAGTTAACGTTGCATTGAGTTATATCAAGCCGGGCCTGAGTGCCCGGCTTTTTCTTTTTTCGATCATGAAATTTTTCGACTGTCGTTTTGTTTTAATTTCGCCCATTAATAAATAAAAACAGACACATAATTAATATCTATAGCAGGCGTGGCATTAGCAGGATAAGTTTTTTAAATCGACAGGGAACATATTGTGCGAGGCGGCTAAGTCAGTGGATTGACTTTGGTTTTGCCAGTGGCATGATGCGCACGAAATCTGAACTTCCTCACGGTTTTTAATCCATGACCACCTATACCCGGCCAGTGCTTCTGTTGCTTTGTGGCCTGCTTCTGTTGACCCTGGCGATCGCAGTGTTAAATACGCTCGTCCCGCTATGGCTCGCCCATGAAAACTTACCGACCTGGCAGGTGGGTATGGTCAGCTCGTCCTTTTTTACCGGGAACCTGCTGGGTACGCTAATGACCGGGAGCCTGATTAAGCGCTTTGGCTTTAATCGCAGCTATTATCTGGCTTCGCTGATTTTCGCCGCCGGGTGTGCCGGGCTGGGCCTGATGGTCGGCTTCTGGAGCTGGATGGCATGGCGCTTTATCGCAGGCGTAGGCTGCGCGATGATTTGGGTGGTGGTTGAAAGCGCGCTGATGTGCAGCGGCACCTCCCGCAACCGCGGACGCCTGCTGGCGGCCTATATGATGGTTTATTACGTCGGCACCGTGCTGGGTCAACTGATGGTCAGCAAGCTGCCAACCGACCTGATGAGCGTTCTGCCGTGGGTAACAGGCATGGTGCTCGCCGCGATCCTGCCGCTGCTCTTCACGCGCATTGTGAACCAGAACAGCGAGCATCAGGAATCGACCCACGTCTGGCCGATGCTCAGACTCCGTCAGGCGCGTCTGGGCGTTAACGGCTGCATTATCTCGGGGATTGTACTGGGCTCGCTCTACGGCCTGATGCCGCTCTATCTGAATCATCAGGGCGTCAGCGATTCCGGAATTGGTTTCTGGATGGCGGTGATGGTGAGTGCGGGGATCGTCGGGCAGTGGCCGATTGGCCGTCTGGCGGACCGCTTCGGTCGTCTGCTGGTGCTGCGCGTTCAGGTCTTTGTGGTCATCATGGGATGCCTTGCCATGCTCAGCAACGCCGCGATGGCGCCTGCGCTGTTTATTCTCGGGGCCGCCGGCTTTACGCTCTATCCGGTCGCGATGGCCTGGGCCTGTGAGAAAGTTGAACATCACCAACTGGTGGCAATGAACCAGGCGCTGTTACTGAGCTATACCATCGGCAGCTTATTAGGGCCGACATTTACCGCGATGCTGATGCAGAATTACTCTGATAATTTATTGTTTATCATGATCGCCAGCGTATCGTTTATTTATCTCTTAATGCTGCTGCGCAAAGTGGGCGAACACCCAACGCCTGTGGCACATGCCTGATTAAATAAAAGCCTGTCGATGACAGGCTTTTTTGTCCCTGTCACAACTAAGAGTTTTACTTATTGTTTGTTTATTGCGCCAGGCGATAATTCATGTGAGTCCTACCACTATAAGGCAGCAATCATGTCTATTCGTCGTTTTTCCACTACCGCACTTGCCGTAGTGTTGTCTTTAACGTTTGCAACGGCTCCGGTCATGGCTAATCTTGGAAACGGGAATGGCGGTGGTCACGGAAACGGTGGCGGGCAAGGTAATGGCGGCAATCATGGTAACGGGAATTCTGGTAACCATGGCAATAAGCAAAATAACGGTCAGGATAACCCTGGAAAATCGGATAAAAGCTTTAAAAGCAGTAAAGATGTCGGTAACGATGTCGACGCTCGCGTGAGCTTCGATCATGCCCGCCATCTGGCGCTGAACTATGGCTTAACGGGCTATGACTCTCTGCCTCCGGGGATCGCGAAAAACCTGGCGCGCGGTAAGCCGTTGCCTCCGGGCATTGCGAAGAAAACCGTGCCGGCCTCAATGCTGGGCCAGCTTCCTTCCTACCCTGGCTATGAATGGCGCGTGGTCGGAGACGACCTGGTTTTAATTGCGCTGAGTACAGCCATTGTGACGTCCGTTATTAACGGCGTCTTTAAATAGAATATAAAAAGGCCCGGTTTTCACCGGGCTTTTCTTTAATACATCACCTTGTGGCCGTATTGCTCAAGAATACCTTTGACGCGTTCCATCGTCTCTTTCTTCGGCGGCTTCACGCCATCGAGTTTGTACTCTTCGCCCATTGCCACCCATTTATGTTTACCCAGCTCGTGATAGGGCAGAAGCTCGATTTTCTCGACGTTGCCCATGTCGCGGGTAAATTCCCCCAGGCTGTGCGCGGAGTCGTCATCATCTGACCAGCCGGGAACCACCACGTAGCGGATCCAGGTTTTGATGCCTTTATCGGCAATGTATTTGGCGAATTCCAGCGTGCGGTGGTTTGAGACGCCAACGAGGTTCTGGTGGATCTCATCGTTCATCTGTTTGAGATCGAGCATGACCAGATCGGTCACTTCAAGCAGCTCGTCGATAACCGGATCGTAACGGCGTACGAAGCCGTTGGTGTCGAGGCAGGTATGAATGCCTTCTTTATGGCAGGCGCGGAACCAGTCGCGGACAAATTCAGCCTGCAGAATGGCTTCACCCCCGGATGCGGTGACGCCGCCGCCGGACGCGTTCATAAAGTGGCGGTAGGTCACCACCTCTTTCATCAAGTCTTCAACGGTCACTTCTTTACCGCCGTGCGTATCCCAGGTGTCACGGTTATGGCAGTACAGGCAGCGCATCAGGCAGCCCTGGAAAAAAGTGATGAAGCGGATGCCCGGGCCATCGACGGTGCCACAGGATTCAAAGGAGTGAATGCGACCAATAATTGACATTGCGGTGATATCTCCAGCATCGGCCCGTCCGGGGCCTGAGTATGCACAGCTCAAAGCCGGCTGTGTTGAAGTCTGTTTTGGCTGATATCCATAGAGTATAGATAGCGGACAAAAGAGACTGAGGTGGAGAGGGTGCTAAAAAGGCCCCACTGACGTGGAGCCTTTATTGTACGCTTTTTAACGCGTGATTTCAGTCAATTCCACTTACATGGACTGAGTGAAAGTACGGGTGATAACGTCCTGCTGCTGTTCTTTAGTCAGGGAGTTAAAACGTACTGCGTAGCCAGATACGCGGATGGTCAGCTGAGGATATTTCTCAGGGTGTTCCATCGCGTCGAGCAGCATTTCACGGTTCATGACGTTCACGTTCAGGTGCTGACCACCTTCGATGGACGCTTCGTGGTGGAAGTAACCATCCATCAGACCCGCGAGGTTAGTTTTACGCACTTCGTCGTCTTTACCCAGCGCGTTTGGCACGATAGAGAAGGTGTAAGAAATACCATCTTTCGCGTAAGCAAACGGCAGTTTAGCAACGGAAGTCAGAGAGGCAACCGCACCTTTCTGGTCACGACCGTGCATTGGGTTAGCACCTGGGCCGAATGGCGCGCCAGCACGACGACCGTCTGGGGTGTTACCGGTTTTCTTACCATACACAACGTTAGAGGTGATGGTCAGAACAGACTGAGTCGGGATAGCGTTACGGTAAGTAGTCAGTTTCTGAATTTTCTTCATGAAACGTTCTACCAGGTCAACCGCCATGTCATCAACGCGAGAGTCGTTGTTACCAAACTGCGGATATTCACCTTCGATTTCGAAGTCTACAGCCAGGCCGTCTTCGTCACGAATTGGTTTAACTTTCGCATATTTGATTGCAGACAGGGAGTCAGCAGCAACGGACAGACCAGCGATACCACACGCCATGGTGCGGATAACGTCACGGTCGTGCAGCGCCATCAGAGAGGCTTCGTAGCTGTACTTGTCGTGCATGTAGTGGATTACGTTCAGCGCAGTGACATACTGTTTAGCCAGCCAGTCCATGAAGTGATCCATACGTTCCATCACTTCGTCGAAGTTCAGAACGTCGCCTTTGATCGGCTCAGACTTAGGACCAACCTGCATTTTCAGTTTTTCATCAACGCCGCCGTTGATTGCGTACAGCATGGTTTTCGCCAGGTTTGCACGCGCACCGAAGAACTGCATTTGTTTACCAACAACCATTGGGCTTACGCAGCAAGCGATAGCGTAATCGTCGTTGTTGAAGTCCGGACGCATCAGGTCATCGTTCTCGTACTGCAGAGAAGAGGTATCGATGGACACTTTAGCGGCGAATTTCTTGAAGTTAAGAGGCAGCTTTTCAGACCACAGAACGGTGATGTTCGGCTCCGGAGAAGGACCCATGGTGTACAGGGTGTTCAGGAAGCGGAAGCTGTTTTTGGTTACCAGAGTACGGCCGTCTACGCCCATACCACCGATTGATTCTGTTGCCCAGATTGGGTCACCAGAGAACAGCTCATCGTATTCAGGAGTACGCAGGAAGCGAACCATACGCAGTTTCATGACCAGGTGGTCAATCATTTCCTGAGCGTCTTGCTCGGTGATTTTGCCTGCTTTGATGTCGCGTTCGATGTACGCATCCAGGAAGGTGGATACGCGACCAAAGGACATTGCTGCACCGTTCTGAGACTTAACAGCGGCCAGGTAGCCGAAGTAGGTCCACTGGATAGCTTCCTGAGCGTTGGTAGCCGGACCAGAGATATCGCAGCCATATTTTGCTGCCATCTCTTTGATCTGACCCAGCGCGCGGTGCTGTTCAGCGATTTCTTCACGCAGACGGATAGTCGCTTCCAGGTTTACGCCGTTTTCCAGGTCAGACTGCAGGGAGACGAACTGTGCGTATTTGTCTTTCAGCAGGAAGTCGATACCGTACAGCGCAACGCGACGGTAGTCACCGATGATACGGCCACGGCCATACGCATCTGGCAGACCAGTCAGAACGCCAGATTTACGGCAGTTCAGAATGTCTTTGGTGTAAACATCGAATACGCCCTGGTTGTGGGTTTTGCGGTATTCGGTGAAGATTTTTTTCAGCATTGGGTCCAGCTCGCGGTTATACGCTTTGCAGGAACCTTCAACCATTTTGATACCACCGAACGGGATGATTGCGCGTTTCAGTGGTGCTTCAGTCTGCAGACCAACGATTTTCTCAAGGGCTTTGTTGATATAGCCAGCATCGTGAGAAGTGATGGTGGAAGCAACGGAGGTGTCAAAATCAACTGGCGCGTGAGTGCGGTTTTCCAGTTTAACGCCTTCCATTACGCTGTCCCACAGCTTGGTGGTCGCGTCAGTTGCGCCAGCCAGGAAGGATTCGTCACCTTCATACGGGGTATAGTTTTTCTGAATGAAGTCACGTACGTTTACTTCATTCTGCCAGTCACCTTTCGCAAAACCTTCCCAGGCTGTGGCTAACTTTTCATTAAGCTCGGACATGTAACACCTACCTTCTTAAGTGGATTTTTTATTTACTGCCTGAGAAAACCATCAATGATGATCGTCGCCACGCAGGTAAATGACCCAGTATGTCAACCCAACTAACAGACCCCCACCGATAATGTTCCCGATAGTGACAGGGATCAGGTTATCAGTAATGAAATTCATAATAGTCAGGTGAGAGAAACTTTCCGGGGATGAACCAACTGCGGTCCAGAACTCCGGGCTTGCAAAGTCGCGGATGACAATGCCCATTGGGATCATGAACATATTCGCGATACTGTGCTCAAAGCCGCTGGCAACAAACATCGCAACCGGCAGAACCATAATTAAGGCTTTGTCCATCAGGCTACGACCCGAGTAGCTCATCCATACAGCCAGGCAGACCATCAGGTTAGCGAGGATGCCGAGAGCAACGGCTTCGATAAATGTGTGGTGCATTTTGTGGTCGGCGGTTTGCAGGACGTTAAGGCCCCAGCCACCGTTGGCGGTCATGTACTCGCCAGAAAGCCACATCAACAAAACAAAGAGCAGACAGCCAACCAGGTTACCCACGTAGACGTTAAGCCAGTTACGTGCCAGCTGACCCCAGGTAATTCTTCCGCTGGCCTTTGCCACGACAATCAGCACCGTTGAGGTGAAGAGGTCGGCGCCGCAGATGACGCAGAGAATCAGACCCAGTGAGAAGCAAATGCCGCCAATCAGTTTGGCCATGCCGAAAGGCATTCCGGCAGTACCGGTGGTGGCGGTGATGTAGAAGACGAAAGCGATAGAGATGAACACACCAGCCGTGATCGCCAGATAGAACGTCTTCATCGGGTGTTTCGTTGCTTTATAGACACCCGCTTCTTCGGCAACTTTGGCCATCGCAGCAGGGAGTAAAAGATCAAAAGGGTTGTCAGCTTTCACACTAACTCTCTCTTTATTAAGTCGGCGACGAGATACTAACAAAGCATTATAGAAGAGAAATTGATATAGATCATATCTCGCCTGGCTTATAGGCCCGCAGTGTGTATGGTTTTACAGCAAATGCGGAGTAAGTAATTGATTATCCGTATAAAAATAAATTTTAAAAGTTATGAAAAGAGTTGAATTTTTTCGTTCAGCCACCTCTGACACAGTTAATTAATATGGAGTATTTACCATAAAAAGTAACAGTAAAGCCCAGGTAAATATTATTATATTTACCCATGTTTAACTTTATTATTACAATCAACAGTCATTGCCGAAGAAAATAAAAAACGGGGCAATGAAATTGCCCCGTAATATAGCCCAGACGATTGAATACGCCTACAGCTGGTAATGTTATGTGCGCTTATTTTGACCAGTAAGCGGCTTTTGCTTTCTGCAGTTTTTCGTAGGCCTTCAGCAGCGACTGATGCGCCGGGAAGGCTTTCAGATCGCTATCAACAGCCTGCAGGCCATAGAAGGGCTCTTCGCCGCTCAGGGCTGCACTGGCTGCTTCTACGGCCTCAGCTCCGTACATCCGCACGAAAGCATTCAGGTATTGCAGCGGCTCGCGATCCTCTTCCTGGGCCAGCAGCAGCAGGGTTTGCAGGCAGCGGTAATAATTGGTGCGCTCGGCAGAGAAGACCGACTGGTTGAATTCCATGGTCCACTCGGTCCAGGCCAGGGCCTGATCCAAATCGCCACCTGCCAGGGCCAGCATCGCTTTCAGCTCACCGATGCGCAGGGTATACCAGCCGTTGTCTTTACCGGTCGCCAGGCCCAGCAGTTCGCGTACGCGGGTAAAGTCATCGTGGCCTTCTTCGTCCAGTTGGGCGATCAGGTTCAGATAATCTTCTTTCTCCCACTCGCTGCCCGGCAGAGCCAGCAGCGTTTCGCGCAGGTGCGCGCCCATGCTGTTATTCGCCAGCCACAGATCTTCAGCCGGGTAGATGTCGGACATGCCTGGAACAATAATGCGGCACGCGTAGACGCCAAGGTGTTCGTAGTCGGCAATATAAACTTCCCGATCTTCCGCGTTGAAGATCGCCATCAGCGTGGCGAACTCTTCTTCCGTGGTACCGGCAAAGCTCCAGTCCACGAACGGATAGTCGGCGTCCTGCTTGAACATATCCCAGGAAATTAAACCGCTGGAGTCGATGAAGTGGGTTTCAAGGTTGGTATGCTCGGCCACTTCTTCATCGTCAAACGTTGGCGGGGTGAAGACGTCGAGATCTTTCAGGCTACGGCCCTGCAGCAGCTCGGTAACGGTACGCTCCAGCGCCACGCCGAAGTCAGGGTGCGCGCCGAATGAGGCGAAGCAGGTACCGTTGGCCGGGTTAAACAGCACTACGCAGATAACCGGATACTTACCGCCCAGCGAGCCGTCATAGGCAAAGATTGGGAAACCTTCTGCTTCCAGCTTAGCGATGGACTCCACTACGCCCGGGTAGCGCGCCAGCACGTCTGCCGGAATTTCTGGCAGGCTGATGGATTCAGCGATGATGCGGTTTTTAATGTGGCGTTCGAAAACTTCAGACAGACCCTGCACGCGTGCTTCATTGCGGGTGTTACCGGCGGACATACCGTTGGACACATACAGGTTGCCGACGATGTTCATCGGAATATATACGGTCTGCTCGTCAGACTGACGGGTGAACGGCAGGGCGCAGATCCCACGGTCTTCATTGCCAGACTGCAGATCGATCAGCATGCTGGCGGTCAGTTCGCTGTCTGGATCGTAGAAGGCACGCAGGCGCGCGTCGAGAATACCTTCCGGCAGCTCGTCATCTTCGGTCAGCGGGAACCATTTTTCATTTGGATAGTGAACGAACGGGCCGTTAGCGATGGTTTCGCCCAGCCAGAAGTCAGCGAAGAAATAGTTGGTGGACAGACGCTCAAAATACTCACCCAGCGCAGAGGCCAGTGCCGCTTTTTTTGTCGCGCCTTTACCGTTGGTAAAGCACAGGGCACAGTCTTTATCGCGAATATGCACGGACCAGACGTGAGGTACCGGATTGAGCCAGGAGGCTTCTTCGATGTTAAAACCCAGGTCGGTCAGTTTCTGCTGGAAGCGAGCGATGGAATCTTCCAGAGCGGCGTCTTTGCCGGGGATAAACGTTTGAGTCATGGCGTTCACTTTTATCGTACGTAAAGCGCGCAATGATACGGGTTTTGCGTGACGGGTGCTATCTTCGGCGAAAATAAAAGGCTGGGCTATGCTTAGTGGCAGTAACTGACTGTTAAGGCATAGAAAAATGAAAGCATTTGATCTCCAGCGGATGGCGTTTGATAAAGTTCCTCCTGAATTTCTGGGTGAAGTGGCGCTGCGCAGCCTGTATACCTTCGTCCTCGTCTTCCTGTTTCTTAAAATCACCGGCCGGCGAGGCGTGCGGCAGATGTCGCTCTTTGAGGTGTTGATCATCCTGACGCTGGGCTCGGCGGCGGGTGACGTCGCTTTTTATGACGACGTGCCGATGGTGCCGGTGTTTATCGTTTTTGTCTCACTGGCGCTACTTTATCGCCTTGTCATGTGGCTGATGTCGAAAAGCGAAAAGCTGGAAGATCTGCTTGAAGGGAAGCCGGTCGTTATCGTCGAGGACGGACAGCTGGCCTGGGAAAATGTACAAAGCGCCAATATGACCGAGTTTGAGTTCTTTATGGAGCTTCGCCTGAACAGCGTTGAACAGCTCGGGCAGGTGCGTCTGGCGATCATGGAAACCAACGGGCAGATCAGCGTCTATTACTATTCTGACGACGAGGTGAAGCCGGGACTGTGTATCCTGCCGGATATGCTGATCGAGCGTTTCAGAACCGTACCTGAGTCAGGCGAGTATGCTTGCGTAAGATGTAGCCATGTAGTCGCGATGCAGCCGGGGGATCGTCAATTATGCCCCCGCTGTGCAAATCCGGAATGGACGAAGGTTAGCCGGGCCAAACGCATCACCTGACAGCCATTTTGTCGGTTTTGTCCTGGCGAGGCGGCAGATTGTTTTGTGTGACGCGGGGCACATTTCGCGGGTCATAAGTTTTAGACATTGCGGCGCGTGTCACTGAATGATAAAACCGATATCCACAGTTATAACTTATGGCTTTTAGCGTGGTGAGGGGAAATGGCTCAAGTCTTTAATTTCAGTTCAGGTCCGGCAATGTTACCGGCAGACGTGCTTAAACAGGCTCAACAGGAACTCTGTGACTGGAACGGTCTCGGTACGTCGGTGATGGAAATCAGCCACCGTGGTAAAGAGTTTATTCAGGTGGCGGAAGAGGCAGAAAAGGATTTTCGCGATCTGCTGAATATTCCCTCGAACTACAAAGTATTGTTCTGTCACGGCGGTGGACGCGGCCAGTTTGCAGGCGTTCCGCTGAATATCCTCGGCGACAAAACGACGGCTGACTACGTTGACGCAGGTTACTGGGCGGCAAGCGCCGTTAAAGAAGCGCATAAATACTGCACGCCGAATGTTATCGACGCCAAAGTGACCGTTGACGGTCTGCGCGCCGTGAAGCCCATGAGCGAGTGGCAGCTTTCCGATAACGCAGCGTATCTGCACTACTGCCCGAACGAAACCATTGACGGGATTGCCATCGACGAGACGCCAAACTTCGGCAGCGATGTCGTGGTTGCCGCCGACTTCTCCTCCACCATTCTGTCTGCGCCAATTGATGTCAGCCGCTACGGCGTTATCTATGCGGGCGCGCAGAAAAATATCGGCCCGGCCGGTTTGACTATCGTCGTCGTGCGTGAAGACCTGCTGGGTAAAGCACATAAATCCTGTCCGTCGATTCTCGATTACACCGTGCTGAACGATAACGATTCGATGTTCAACACCCCACCAACGTTTGCCTGGTATCTCTCCGGCCTGGTCTTCAAATGGCTGAAGCAAAACGGCGGCGTGGCGCAGATGGACAAGGTCAATCAGCAGAAAGCTGAACTGCTGTATGGCGTGATCGACAAGAGCGATTTCTACCGCAACGATGTGGCGAAAGCGAACCGTTCCCGTATGAACGTGCCGTTCCAGCTGGCGGACAGCAGCCTGGACAAAGTGTTCCTGGAAGAGTCCTTCGCGGCAGGTCTGCATGCGCTCAAAGGTCACCGTGTCGTTGGCGGCATGCGTGCCTCCATCTATAACGCGATGCCGCTGGAGGGCGTTAAGGCCCTGACGGATTTCATGATCGACTTCGAACGTCGTCACGGTTAATTTGCTGTTTTTCACCCCCGCAGCGTCCCTGCGGGGTTTTTATTATGTTGAGTTGAGAGTTTAGTTTTCATGGAATCCCTGACGTTACAACCTATCGCGCGGGTAGATGGCACCATCAATCTGCCTGGTTCAAAAAGTGTCTCGAACCGCGCTCTGCTGCTGGCAGCTCTGGCAAACGGCACCACCGTCCTCACAAACCTGCTGGACAGCGATGACGTGCGCCATATGCTCAATGCGCTGAAAGCGTTGGGCGTTCATTACACTCTCTCCGACGATCGTACCCGCTGCGAAGTGACCGGCAACGGCGGCGCGCTGCGCTCGGACGAAGAGCTTGAGCTGTTTCTGGGCAACGCCGGTACCGCGATGCGCCCGCTGGCGGCGGCCCTGTGTCTGGGTAGCAACAACATCGTGCTGACCGGCGAACCTCGCATGAAAGAGCGTCCGATTGGCCATCTGGTGGATGCCCTGCGTCAGGGCGGCGCGCAGGTTGAGTATCTTGAGCAGGAAAACTATCCGCCACTGCGTCTGCGCGGCGGTTTTAACGGCGGTCACGTCGAGGTTGACGGCAGCGTCTCCAGCCAGTTCCTGACGGCACTGCTGATGACCGCGCCGCTGGCACCGCAGGATACGGTTATTACGATTAAAGGCGAGCTGGTCTCCAAACCGTACATTGATATCACCCTGCACCTGATGAAAACCTTCGGCGTTGAGGTGGAAAACCAGTCTTATCAGCGCTTCGTGGTGCGCGGGGCGCAGCAGTACCAGTCTCCGGGCAACTACCTTGTTGAGGGGGATGCGTCATCCGCGTCCTACTTCCTGGCCGCGGGTGCGATTAAAGGCGGCACGGTAAAAGTGACCGGTATTGGCCGTAACAGCGTGCAGGGCGACATCCGTTTTGCGGACGTGCTGGAAAAAATGGGCGCCATTGTCACCTGGGGCGATGACTTCATCTCCTGTACCCACGGCGAGCTGAACGCCATCGACATGGACATGAACCATATTCCGGATGCGGCGATGACCATTGCCACGGCGGCGCTGTTTGCCAAAGGCACGACCACGCTGCGTAATATCTACAACTGGCGCGTAAAAGAGACGGACCGCCTGTTCGCGATGGCGACAGAGCTGCGAAAAGTCGGTGCCGAGGTGGAAGAGGGCGAAGACTACATTCGCGTGACCCCTCCGGCAAAACTGCAGTTTGCGGAAATCGGCACCTACAACGATCACCGCATGGCGATGTGCTTCTCGCTGGTGGCGCTGTCAGACACGCCTGTCACCATTCTTGATCCGAAATGTACCGCGAAAACCTTCCCGGACTACTTCGAACAGCTGGCACGCATTAGCACGCTGGCCTGATAACGCCTTGCCGCATCGCCCGATGCGGCATTTGCTTACGCTTCATTACGAACACCTCCGCTCATTTCTTCTACACTCTGCTTCAATCATTCCGTAATTTGCACGCAAAGGTAACAGTTGCGCACGTTGGCGCGTATAATGCGCGGCGTTCATGTAAACGGTATGCCTTATTTAAGGAGAAAAAGATGACGGCAGTTGCCCCGGTAATCACCATTGATGGGCCGAGTGGCGCAGGGAAAGGTACTCTGTGCAAAGCGATGGCGGAAGCATTGCAATGGCATCTTTTAGATTCGGGAGCAATCTATCGCGTGCTGGCGCTGGCCGCGCTACATCACCATGTGGATGTAGCGTCTGAAGAAGCGCTGGTTCCGCTGGCTGCGCATCTGGATGTGCGTTTCGTATCGACCGATGGCAACCTGGAAGTCATCCTTGAAGGGGAAGACGTGAGCGGCGAAATCCGTACGCAGGAAGTGGCTAATGCGGCCTCTCAGGTCGCGGCGTTCCCGCGCGTTCGCGAGGCGCTGTTACGTCGTCAGCGCGCGTTCCGTGAAGCCCCGGGGCTGATCGCTGACGGACGCGATATGGGAACGGTGGTATTCCCTGATGCGCCAGTGAAAATTTTTCTTGACGCCTCTTCGGAAGAACGTGCTCAACGCCGCATGCTTCAGTTGCAGGAAAAGGGGTTTAGTGTTAACTTTGATCGCCTTTTATCCGAGATAAAAGAGCGCGATGACCGCGATCGTAACCGCGCCGTCGCCCCACTTGTTCCTGCAGAAGATGCATTAGTTCTGGATTCAACCAGTTTAACTATTGAGCAAGTGATTGAAAAAGCGCTACAATATGCGCGCCAAAAACTGGCACTCGCGTAATCGCGACCGATTTAGTAGTACCCCCGCTGCAATGGATTGACGGCGGGTATGTGAAACAACCCCATCCGGCACGGAGCCAGGTGGACGTTAATATTAACCTGAAGATTAAACATGACTGAATCTTTTGCTCAACTGTTTGAAGAATCCTTAAAAACAATCGAAACCCGCCCGGGTTCCATCGTTCGCGGTGTTGTTGTTGCTATCGACAAAGACGTAGTACTGGTTGACGCCGGTCTGAAATCTGAGTCCGCCATTCCGGCAGAGCAGTTCAAAAACGCCCAGGGCGAGCTGGAAATCCAGGTAGGTGACGAAGTTGACGTTGCTCTGGACGCAGTAGAAGACGGCTTCGGTGAAACCCTGCTTTCTCGTGAGAAAGCTAAACGTCACGAAGCATGGATCACGCTGGAAAAAGCTTACGAAGAAGCTGAAACTGTGGTCGGTGTTATCAACGGCAAAGTTAAAGGTGGCTTCACTGTTGAGCTGAATGGTATTCGTGCGTTCCTGCCAGGTTCTCTGGTAGACGTTCGTCCAGTTCGTGACACTCTGCACCTGGAAGGCAAAGAGCTTGAATTCAAAGTAATCAAGCTGGACCAGAAGCGTAACAACGTTGTTGTTTCCCGTCGTGCCGTTATCGAATCCGAAAACAGCGCAGAACGCGATCAGCTGCTGGAAAACCTGCAGGAAGGCATGGAAGTCAAAGGTATCGTTAAGAACCTCACTGACTACGGCGCATTCGTTGACCTGGGCGGCGTTGATGGCCTGCTGCACATCACCGACATGGCGTGGAAACGCGTTAAGCACCCAAGCGAAATCGTGAACGTGGGCGACGAAATCACTGTTAAAGTGCTGAAGTTCGACCGCGAGCGTACTCGTGTATCCCTCGGCCTGAAACAGCTGGGCGAAGATCCATGGGTAGCTATCGCTAAGCGTTACCCAGAAGGTACTAAACTGACTGGTCGCGTAACCAACCTGACTGACTACGGCTGCTTCGTTGAAATCGAAGAAGGCGTTGAAGGTCTGGTGCACGTTTCCGAAATGGACTGGACCAACAAAAACATCCACCCATCCAAAGTTGTTAACGTTGGTGATGTAGTGGAAGTAATGGTTCTGGATATCGACGAAGAACGTCGTCGTATCTCCCTGGGCCTGAAACAGTGCAAAAACAACCCATGGCAGCAGTTCGCGGAAACCCACAACAAGGGCGACCGTGTTGAAGGTAAAATCAAGTCTATCACTGACTTCGGTATCTTCATCGGCCTGGACGGCGGCATCGATGGCCTGGTTCACCTGTCTGACATCTCCTGGAACGTTGCAGGCGAAGAAGCAGTTCGTGAATACAAAAAAGGCGACGAAATCGCTGCAGTTGTTCTGCAGGTTGACGCAGAGCGTGAGCGTATCTCCCTGGGCGTTAAACAGCTCGCAGAAGATCCGTTCAACAACTGGGTTGCACTGAACAAGAAAGGCGCAATCGTAAACGGTAAAGTGACTGCAGTTGACGCTAAAGGCGCAACCGTAGAACTGGCTGACGGCGTTGAAGGTTACCTGCGCGCTTCTGAAGCTTCACGTGACCGCGTTGAAGATGCCACTCTGGTTCTGAACGTAGGCGACGACGTTGAAGCTAAGTTCACCGGTGTTGACCGTAAGAACCGTGCAATCAGCCTGTCTGTTCGTGCTAAAGACGAAGCTGATGAGAAAGATGCAATCGCAACTGTTAACAAACAGGAAGATGCAAACTTCTCTAACAACGCAATGGCTGAAGCTTTCAAAGCAGCTAAAGGCGAGTAATATCAGGTTCTCAGCATCATTTGCGCTGTAACGCATTTACAGCGTGAAGGATGAGGAGCAAACTTGACAGATTGCAGGATTCGTCCTGTAATCAATAACAAAGGGCGGCTACGGCCGCCCTTGTTTAATGAGCTGTTCAGCTAATTGGTTTGAAAGGAACCGGAGGAATCATGACCAAGTCAGAATTGATTGAAAGACTTGCCAGTCAGCAACCGCATATCCCTGCCAAGGCAGTGGAAGATGCCGTAAAAGAGATGCTGGAGCATATGGCCTCCACTCTTGCCCAGGGCGAGCGCATTGAAATCCGCGGTTTCGGTAGTTTTTCTCTGCACTATCGTGCTCCACGTACCGGGCGTAACCCGAAAACTGGCGATAAAGTCGAGCTGGAAGGTAAGTACGTTCCACACTTTAAACCGGGTAAAGAACTGCGCGATCGCGCCAATATTTACGGCAACTGAGTTTAGCCAGCAGGTTAAACTGGGTTCGAAAGAAAGCACCTGCGGGTGCTTTTTTTGTGTCTGTCGCTTTCATTCTGAAGATACCCCGCATTTTCCGTTTCGTTTTCTGCAAACCGATAAAAACAGCACAGCGCACGCTGTAAAACGCACTTTTCCCATCTGACAATTCCTTCTACCTGATTACATACTGCCCCTCTGAAACAGGGAGGTAGCAATGGGAATTCCCGCGCTTAGCATCTGCGTCATTCTGGCGATAGCCCCGTTACTCTGGTTACCTGAACTGCCATCACGTCATACCGTGTGGATAATGATTGTTGGCGGGATCGTGCTGGTCGCACGGCGAAACGTACGACTGAAGTATGCGGGGATCACGCTGTTATGTTGCGTGTGGGGTATTCTGGCTGCGAAGGAGAGCGTCTGGCCGATGCAGCATTTAACCACGGGGGCCGTGCAGGCTGAGGTAGCGATCACCGCCACAGATGGCGCAACGCAGCATCAGGGAAACATTCTTAGCGTTGATGGTAAGCGCTGGTGGGCCTCTACCGGCGTAACGTTGTATGGCAATTATCTGCCACAGAAAGCGTGTGCCGGTCAGCGCTGGACCATGACGCTCAGGCTCAGACCTGTCCATGGCGAACTGAACGACGGCGGTTATGATTCCCAGCGCAGCGCCTTTGCACGCCATCAAACGCTGAGCGGACGCTTCACACGTGCGGAACTCGTCGATGGACGCTGCAGCCTGCGAGCGCAATATCTCATGTCACTGCAAAACCGCCTTTCTGCTTACCGATGGGGGGCGGTTATACTCGGACTGGGAATGGGTGAACGTCTGGATGTGCCCCGGGAAATACAAGACCTGATGCGCGAAACCGGGACGCTGCATCTGATGGCGATTTCGGGACTGCATATCGCGCTGGCGGCATCCCTCGCCTGGTTACTCGCACGTGGGCTACAGTTTTTATTACCCAGCCACTGGATCCACTGGCAAATGCCTCTCCTGGCCGGGTTATGCTTTGCCGCTTTCTACGCCTGGCTTACCGGTCTGCAACCTCCTGCGCTACGAACGGTCATCGCGCTTGCTGTGCTTGCAATGTTGCGGATCGCTGCCCGGCAATGGTCTCCCTGGCAGGTATGGGTCTGCTGTATCGCGGCGATCCTGATAAGCGATCCCTTAGCTGTACTTTCACAGAGTCTGCTCTTGTCTGCATTTGCCGTCGGCGCGCTGATTTTCTGGTTTCAGTGGCTGCCTCTTCCTGGCTGGCACAGGGCACGACGTATACGGCCGTTGCTGAACCTGCTCTATCTGCAGGTCGGCATGCTGATGCTGCTGATGCCGCTACAGGTTTTGATTTTCCACGGCTTCAGCATTTCTTCTCTGGTCGCGAATCTCTTTGCCGTTCCCCTGGTGACGTTTGTCTCCGTGCCGCTGATTCTGCTCGGTATGCTGCTTCATCTGTTGCCGTTGGCGGCACCTGAAAGCGTTGTCTGGTTCGCAGCCGATAAATCACTTGCGGGGCTGTTCTGGCTCCTCATGCGCCTGCCTGACGGCTGGCAAAATGTCGACCAACGCTGGCAGTACATGACATTACTGCCCTGGCTTATCATCATCGGCTGGCGCTTTCGTGCCTGGAAAACCCTTCCTGCCGTTTGTCTTGCAGGAAGTGCCTTACTGACATTTCCTCTGTGGCGAACGGAAAAAAGCGAGAGCTGGACGCTGCATATGCTGGATGTGGGGCAGGGGCTGGCGATGGTCATTGAACGGCAGGGAAAAGCCATTCTCTATGATACCGGGCTCGCCTGGCCGGGCGGGGATAGCGCGCAGCGGTTGATCATCCCGTGGCTTCGCTGGCATCACCTGCGGCCTGAAGGCGTTATTCTCAGTCATGAGCATCTTGACCATGCGGGAGGACTCGCATCGTTGCAAAAAGCGTGGCCTGACGCGTGGGTAAGAAGCCCATTGCGCCAGGCGGGACATCGCCCCTGTTTTCGCGGGCAGAGATGGAAATGGCAGGGACTCTCCTTCACCGTCCACTGGCCCCCCGAAAATTACCCGGCTCAGGGAAATAACCATTCCTGCGTGGTCAAGGTGGACGACGGTGAGCAGAGTGTTCTGCTTACGGGGGATATTGAAGCGCAAGCGGAACAGGCTATGCTTAGCCATTACTGGCGTTATCTGACGTCCACGCTTATACAGGTGCCCCATCATGGCAGCAATACTTCGTCGTCATTGCCGCTGGTGCAGCGGGTGGAAGGTCAGATCGCCCTGGATTCAGCGGCCCGCTATAACGCATGGCGATTCCCGTCGGCAAAAGTTGTTCGACGTTATCGAAAAGAGGGGTATATCTGGCACGATACCCCTCATTCTGGACAAATATCGGTGACATTCTCGCAACATCACTGGCAAATCCGGCGCTTGCGAGAGCAATTTTTACCCGTTTGGTATCATCAGTGGTTTGGCGAGCCCGTCGATAACGGGTAGAATATGCGGCTATTTCAACGAATGCTGGTTTTTTGAATGCATAACGACAAAGATCTCTCCACGTGGCAAACCTTCCGCCGACTCTGGCCGATGATTGCGCCCTTTAAAACAGGCCTGATCGTGGCGGGAGTAGCGTTAATCCTCAACGCAGCCAGCGATACTTTTATGCTATCGCTTCTCAAACCGTTACTGGACGACGGTTTTGGTAAAACGGATCGCTCAGTGTTGCTATGGATGCCTCTGGTGGTTATCGGACTGATGATCTTACGCGGCATCACCAGCTATATCTCCAGCTACTGTATTTCCTGGGTATCAGGGAAAGTGGTGATGACCATGCGCCGTCGCCTGTTCAGCCACATGATGGGCATGCCGGTCTCGTTCTTTGACAAGCAGTCTACCGGGACGCTGCTGTCCCGTATCACCTACGACTCAGAGCAGGTAGCCTCCTCGTCCTCAAGCGCGCTGATTACCGTTGTGCGTGAGGGCGCGTCAATCATCGGCCTGTTCGCGATGATGTTCTATTACAGCTGGCAGCTGTCGATCATCCTTATCGTTCTGGCGCCGATAGTTTCTATTGCTATCCGCGTCGTCTCAAAGCGCTTCCGCAATATCAGTAAGAATATGCAGAACACGATGGGGCAGGTGACGACCAGCGCGGAACAGATGCTGAAAGGGCATAAAGAAGTTCTGATTTTTGGCGGTCAGGACGTCGAAACCAAACGCTTTGATAAAGTCAGCAATAAAATGCGTCTGCAGGGGATGAAAATGGTCTCGGCCTCTTCCATCTCTGACCCGATTATTCAGCTGATTGCGTCACTGGCGCTGGCATTCGTCCTCTATGCGGCAAGTTTCCCTAGCGTGATGGAGACGCTGACGGCGGGTACTATCACCGTGGTCTTCTCCTCAATGATCGCCCTGATGCGTCCGCTGAAATCCCTGACGAACGTGAACGCCCAGTTCCAGCGCGGGATGGCCGCCTGTCAGACGCTGTTCAGCATTCTGGATTCCGAACAGGAAAAAGATGAAGGTACTCGCGAGATTGAGCGCGCCCGTGGCGATGTTGAATTCCGCAATGTCACTTTCGCCTATCCTGGACGTGAAACGCCGGCGCTGCGTAATATCAACCTGTCCATTCCGGCGGGTAAAACCGTGGCGTTGGTGGGCCGTTCCGGCTCGGGTAAATCGACGATTGCCAGCCTGATCACCCGTTTCTACGATATTAACGAAGGTGAGATCCTCCTGGACGGTCATGACCTGCGGGAGTATACCCTGCAGTCGCTGCGTAACCAGGTGGCGCTGGTTTCCCAGAACGTGCACCTGTTCAACGATACTGTGGCAAACAACATTGCGTATGCGCGCACGGATGAATACAGCCGTGAGCAGATTGAGAATGCCGCGCGTATGGCCTACGCAATGGACTTTATCAACAAGATGGATAACGGTCTGGATACGATAATCGGTGAGAACGGTGTACTGCTCTCCGGCGGTCAGCGTCAGCGTATCGCCATTGCGCGTGCGCTGCTGCGCGATAGCCCGATTCTGATCCTGGACGAAGCTACCTCCGCGCTGGATACGGAATCTGAACGCGCTATTCAGTCTGCCCTGGATGAGCTGCAAAAGAACCGTACCTCGCTGGTGATTGCGCACCGTCTGTCGACTATCGAGCAGGCTGACGAAATCGTCGTGGTTGAGGACGGTATCATTGTTGAACGCGGAAGCCATGCTGATTTGCTGGAACACCGCGGCGTTTACGCCCAGCTTCATAAGATGCAGTTTGGCGAATGATTGCACGCATCTGGTCCGGTGAATCCCCGCTGTGGCTCCTGCTTTTGCCGCTCTCCTGGCTATACGGCCTGGTGAGCGGCATTATCCGTCTGCTTTACCGTCTGGGGCTGAAACGTGCCTGGCGCGCGCCGGTTCCGGTGGTGGTGGTCGGGAATCTTACGGCGGGCGGCAACGGTAAAACGCCGGTGGTGATCTGGCTGGTGGAGCAATTGCAAAAACGCGGTATCCGCCCGGGGGTGGTATCGCGCGGATATGGTGGTAAAGCGGCGCGTTATCCGCTGCTGCTGACGGCGGAAACCACGACTGCCGAAGCGGGTGATGAGCCGGTATTGATTTTCCAGCGTACCGGCGCGCCGGTTGCGGTCTCCCCGGTGCGCAGCGACGCCGTTCAGGCACTGCTTGCCGAACACGCGGTACAAATCATTATCACTGACGATGGCCTGCAGCATTACGCCCTTGCGCGTGATAAAGAAATTGTGGTCATCGACGGGGTTCGCCGCTTCGGTAACGGCTGGTGGCTGCCGGCCGGGCCTATGCGCGAACGAGCTTCGCGTCTTAAGTCCGTTGATGCGGTGATTGTGAACGGCGGTGAGGCAAACGCGGGTGAAATCCCGATGTACCTGCAGCCAGGCCTGGCGATCAACCTGGTGACGGGGGAACGCCGGTCAGTTGCTGAGCTGCCTTCACCGGTGGCGATGGCGGGGATTGGTCATCCCCCGCGCTTCTTCGCGACGCTGGAACAGTGTGGGGCCCGGCTGGAAAAACGCGTTCCGCTGGCCGACCACCAGGCGCTGGTGGAAGGGGAGGTAGACGCCCTGACCGTACCCGGGCAGTCGCTGATCATGACCGAAAAAGATGCGGTAAAATGCCGTGCCTTTGCGAAAGATAACTGGTGGTATCTGCCGGTTGACGCTGAACTCAGCGGCGAGCAGCCGGAACGTTTGCTCAAGGAACTGATTGCGTTGGTGAAATAAACGCTTACGCGGTTCTGGTGGCGCTTTGACTGACAGGATAACGCATGTCTTTACCGCAACTCTCGCTTTCAGCCGCACGTCATTTACATCTTGCCGCCCAGGGACTGCTTAAAAAGCCCCGCCGCCGCGCGCAGCCTGCCGATATTCTCTCTACCGTCCAGCGCATGTCGCTGCTTCAAATTGACACCATTAACATTGTGGCCCGTAGCCCTTACCTGGTGCTGTTTAGCCGACTGGGAAATTATCCTTCGCAGTGGCTGGATGAGGCGCTCAGCAAGGGGGAGTTAATGGAGTACTGGGCGCACGAAGCCTGCTTCCTGCCCCGCAGCGATTTTGCCCTGGTTCGCCACCGTATGCTTGCCCCTCAAAAGATGGGCTGGAAATACCGTCAGGCGTGGATGCTGGAACATGCTGCCGAAATTGAGCAGCTTATCGCGCATATTCAGGAAAACGGTCCCGTACGCTCCGCCGATTTTGAACACCCGCGCAAAGGCACCAGCGGCTGGTGGGAGTGGAAGCCGCATAAACGTCATCTCGAAGGGCTGTTTACCTCTGGCAAAGTCATGGTGATTGAGCGGCGTAATTTTCAGCGCGTCTACGACCTGACGCATCGCGTGATGCCGCACTGGGACGACGAGCGTGACCTGCTTACCCAGGAGGCGGCCGAGGCTATCATGCTCGAAAACAGCGCCCGCAGCCTGGGAATTTTCCGCCCGCAATGGCTGGCTGATTATTATCGCCTTCGCCAGCCCGCGCTGAAACCGCTGCTGGATATCTGGCAACGCGAACAGCGCATCATCCCCGTCACGGTGGAAACGCTGGGCGAAATGTGGCTGCATGCGGATCTCCTCCCGCTACTGCCTCTGGCCCAGGAGGGGAAACTTCAGGCAACCCACAGTGCGGTGTTGTCGCCTTTCGACCCGGTCGTCTGGGACAGAAAACGTGCCGAGCAGCTGTTCGATTTTAGCTACCGGCTGGAATGTTATACCCCAGCGCCAAAGCGCCAGTATGGTTACTTTGTTCTCCCGCTGCTGCATAAGGGGCAACTGGTCGGGCGTATGGACGCCAAAATGCACCGCAAGACAGGCACGCTTGAAATTATTGCGCTTTATCTGGAAGAGGGTGTCAGGGTGACGGCGAGCCTGGAAAAAGGGTTAACGTTCGCCATTAGCGAATTCGCGCGCTGGCAGGGTGCCTGCGACGTGACGCTGGGCCGGATGCCCGACGGACTGTTTACATCCTGTCGAAGTGGCTGGGAAACAGGCACTCCCTGAAAAGGGAATGTGTTAAGCTTTAGCGATTACCCATACGGAGGAACTATGGATCACCGTTTACTTGAAATTATTGCCTGCCCGGTATGCAACGGCAAACTCTACTACAGCCAGGACAAACAGGAGCTGATCTGCAAGCTGGACAGCCTGGCTTTCCCGCTGCGTGACGGCATTCCGGTACTGCTGGAAAATGAAGCTCGTTCCCTGGTGGCAGAAGAGAGCAAACCATGAGTTTTGTTGTCATTATTCCTGCGCGTTATGCCTCAACGCGTCTGCCGGGTAAACCTCTGGTGGATATCAACGGCAAGCCGATGATTGTGCATGTCCTTGAGCGTGCGCGTGAATCCGGTGCCGATCGCGTGATTGTTGCTACCGATCATCCTGACGTCGCCCGTGCGGTTGAGGCGGCAGGCGGTGAGGTATGCATGACCCGCGCCGATCACCAGTCCGGCACCGAGCGTCTGGCGGAAGTGGTTGAGAAATGTGGCTTCAGTGATGATACGGTCATCGTGAACGTGCAGGGTGACGAGCCGATGATCCCGGCGGTGATTATCCGTCAGGTGGCAGAAAACCTGGCTCAGCGTCAGGTCGGTATGGCGACGCTCGCGGTGCCCATTCACCACGCTGAAGAGGCATTCAATCCCAATGCGGTGAAGGTGGTCATGGATGCCGAAGGCTATGCGCTCTATTTCTCCCGCGCCACGATCCCGTGGGATCGCGATCGCTTTGCGCTCTCTAAAGAGACAATCGGTGATACTTTCCTGCGTCATATCGGGATCTACGGCTATCGGGCCGGTTTTATTCGTCGATATGTTACCTGGGCGCCGAGTCCGCTGGAGCAGATCGAAATGCTGGAGCAGCTTCGCGTGCTCTGGTACGGCGAAAAAATTCACGTTGCCGTTGCCAGCGAAGTGCCTGGAACGGGCGTTGATACGCCGGAAGATCTTGAGCGCGTTCGCGCCGAGTTGCGCTAATCCCGCCTGCATCCCTCCTGTCGGAGGGATGTTCTCTCCCTCGCTAATTCCCCTTTCTTTTTCCTAATTGTTCTCTTCCGGGTGACATCTCCCTTCAGGACGCTCATTATAAAAGCAGTAGTCTTAATGGGGGTAATCTCATATGGAACAGCTGCGTGCCGAACTTAGCCATCTGCTGGGTGAGAAATTAAGCCGGGTCGAATGCGTGAGTGAAAAGGCCGATACCGCGCTTTGGTCGTTGTATGACAGTCAGGGCAACCCAATGCCGCTGATGGCCAGAAGTTTCACCTCGCCGGGCGTTGCCAGGCAGCTGGCATGGAAAATGTCGATGCTGGCACGGGAGGGAACCGTCCGTATGCCGACGGTGTACGGCGTGATGACCCACGAGGAACACCCCGGCCCGGACGTGCTGCTGATTGAGCGTTTACGCGGCGTGCCCGTTGAAGCGCCCGCGCGCACGCCGGAACGCTGGGAGCAGTTAAAAGACCAGATTGTCGAGGCGCTGCTGGCCTGGCACCGTCAGGATAGCCGCGGGCTTGTCGGTCCGGTCGACAGCACTCAGGAAAACCTGTGGCCGCTGTGGTATCGCCAGCGGGTGGAAGTGCTGTGGGGAACGCTCAACCAGTTCAGCAATACCGGTTTAACCATGCAGGACAAACGTATTCTGTTTCGCACCCGCGAGTGCTTACCGGCGCTATTCGACGGTTTTAATGACAACTGCGTGCTGATTCACGGTAATTTCACCCTGCGCAGCATGCTCAAGGACTCCCGCAGCGATCAGCTTCTGGCGATGCTTGGGCCGGGGATCATGCTCTGGGCTCCGCGCGAATACGAGCTGTTCAGGCTCAGCGACAGCGGGGCGGCGGAAGGTTTACTGTGGCACTACCTTCAACGCGCGCCCGTTGCAGAAGCGTTTCTCTGGCGGCGCTGGCTTTACCTGCTCTGGGACGAAGTCGCGCAGTTGGTCAACACCGGACGTTTTAATCGCGCAAATTTCGATCTGGCAACAAAATCACTCTTGCCCTGGCTCGCCTGACGATCCTTTCAGCCACTGCCAGAGGCGCCCGAGCGTCTCATAACCGACGCGATCGCTATGCATCAGCCAGGCCGGGGATGGGATCGCCCGTTCCCACGGGTTGAGCGGCGCGTCGATGGCCATCTGGTTTGCCGGTGCGGGCAGCGGGTGCAGGCCTTGCTTCTGGAAGAAAATCATCGCGCGGGGCAGGTGTGAGGCGGAGGTCACCAGTAAGAACGGGACATCGCCAATTGCCTGCTTCACTGCGGCAGCCTCTTCTTCGGTATCTTTTGGACTGTCCAGAGTGATAATCGAGGAACGCGGCACGCCGAGTGATTCTGCGACCCTGGCACCCGCTTCAGCCGTACTTACCGGGTTCGTTTTGGCCGCCGCGCCGGTGAAGATCATTTTTGAACCCGGGTTCGCCAGCCAGAGGCGAATGCCTTCGTTTAGCCGCGGCAGGCTGTTGTTGATCAGGTTTGAACTGGGGGCCCAGTCAGGATCCCAGGTATATCCGCCGCCCAGCACCACGATGTACGCCACTTTCTGATTTCCCTGCCATGTTGGGTACGTGTTTTCGATGGGGCGTAACAGACCATCCGCGACCGGCTGCAGGCTCAACAGCAGCAGGACAAACCAGCCGAGCGAGATAAGCGTTTTGCCACTCTTCTGAAAGCGACTGAACCACACCAGCGCCAGCCCCAGCGCGATGGTGATGAGCAGCAGCGGAAGGGGAAGCATCATCCCTCCAATGTATTTCTTAAGGGTAAAAAGCATCCTTTTTGGTTCCTTTTTTGACCATATAGCAGGTGATTACCCGTGATATTACACCAGAGAGGTTCATTCTCCGCGCGGGTGTGACAAAATAGCGGTTTTGCAGTTAGCGAGTGGAACTTCCCAATGCGGGATCGCAATTTTGATGACATCGCGGAAAAGTTTTCGCGCAACATTTATGGCACCACGAAAGGTCAGCTCCGTCAGACGATCCTCTGGCAGGATCTGGACACCATTCTGGCTACCTTTGGTGGTCAAACGTTGCGCGTGCTGGACGCCGGTGGCGGTGAAGGGCAGACGGCGATAAAAATGGCCGAGCGCGGTCATCACGTCACGCTTTGCGATCTTTCTGCTGAAATGGTCGCCCGCGCGACGCGTGCTGCAGAAGAGAAAGGTGTGAGCGACAACATGCATTTTATACAATGCGCCGCTCAGGACATCGCACAGCATTTGGAAACACAGGTTGATCTGATATTGTTTCATGCGGTGCTGGAGTGGGTTGCCGATCCGCAAAGCGTGTTACAAACCCTGTGGTCTATGTTGCGCCCGGGCGGCACGCTGTCGCTGATGTTCTACAATGCTAACGGCTTCCTGATGCACAACATGGTTGCAGGAAACTTCGACTATGTGCAGGTCGGGATGCCCAAAAAGAAAAAGCGCACGCTTTCCCCGGACTATCCGCGCGATCCACAGCAGGTTTATGGCTGGCTGGAAGCGATTGGCTGGCAGATCGTCGGGAAGACGGGCGTCAGGGTGTTTCATGATTATCTGCGTGAAAAACACAAACAGCGTGACTGTTTTGACACCTTAACAGAATTAGAAACGCGGTATTGCCGTCAGGAGCCTTTTATCAGCCTTGGCCGCTATATTCACGTCACCGCGCACAAGCCGCAGATGCAAGGATAACCTATGAGTGAATTTTCCCAGACAGTCCCCGAACTGGTTGCCTGGGCCAGGAAAAACGATTTCTCCATCTCGCTGCCGGTAGACAGACTCTCTTTCCTGCTGGCGGTTGCCACGCTGAACGGCGAGCGGCTGGACGGTGAAATGAGCGAGGGTGAACTGGTGGATGCGTTCCGCCATGTCAGTGATGCGTTTGAGCAAACCAGCGAAACCATTAGCGTGCGTGCCAACAACGCAATCAACGATATGGTGCGTCAACGTCTGCTGAACCGCTTTACCAGCGAGCAGGCGGAAGGAAACGCCATCTATCGCCTGACGCCGCTGGGCATCGGCATCACCGATTACTATATTCGCCAGCGTGAATTTTCTACGCTGCGTCTTTCCATGCAGCTCTCGATCGTGGCGGGTGAGCTTAAGCGCGCCGCCGACGCGGCGGATGAAAACGGTGACGAATTCCACTGGCACCGTAACGTCTACGCGCCGCTGAAATATTCGGTGGCAGAGATTTTCGACAGTATCGATCTCACCCAGCGCCTGATGGACGAACAGCAGCAGCAGGTGAAAGATGATATTGCCCAGCTGCTGAATAAAGACTGGCGAGCGGCCATCTCCAGCTGTGAACTTCTGCTGTCAGAAACCTCCGGCACGCTGCGTGAGCTCCAGGATACGCTGGAAGCCGCAGGGGACAAGCTGCAGGCTAACCTGCTACGCATCCAGGATGCGACGCTGGCGCACGACGATCTGCATTTTGTCGATCGTCTGGTCTTCGACCTGCAAAGCAAACTCGATCGCATTATCAGCTGGGGCCAGCAGTCGATCGACCTGTGGATCGGCTACGACCGACACGTGCATAAATTTATCCGTACCGCGATTGATATGGATAAAAACCGCGTCTTTGCTCAGCGTCTGCGTCAGTCGGTGCAGACCTATTTCGATGCGCCGTGGGCGCTGACCTACGCCAATGCCGAGCGTCTGCTGGATATGCGCGACGAAGAGATGGCGCTGCGCGATGAAGAGGTGACCGGTGAACTGCCGCCGGATCTGGAATACGAAGAATTTAACGAAATTCGCGAGCAGCTTGCGGCGATGATTGAAGAACAGCTCGCTGTCTACAAAACCAGACAAGTGCCGCTGGATCTTGGGCTCGTGGTGCGCGACTATCTGGCGCAATATCCACGCGCGCGCCACTTCGACATTGCCCGCATTGTGGTAGACCAGGCGGTGCGCCTGGGCGTTGCGCAAGCAGATTTCACCGGACTGCCGCCGAAGTGGCAGCCAATCAACGATTACGGAGCCAAGGTACAGGCGCATGTCATTGACAAATATTGAACAAGTGATGCCAGTTAAGCTGGCACAGGCGCTGGCGAATCCGTTATTTCCGGCGCTGGACAGCCAGCTGCGTGCCGGTCGTCACATTGGCTTAGACGAGCTGGATAATCACGCCTTTTTGATGGACTTCCAGGAGTACCTGGAAGAGTTTTACGCGCGCTACAACGTGGAGCTTATCCGCGCGCCGGAAGGGTTTTTCTACCTGCGTCCGCGCTCCACGACGCTGATCCCGCGTTCCGTGCTCTCCGAGCTGGATATGATGGTAGGCAAAATTCTTTGCTACCTCTACCTCAGCCCGGAACGTCTGGCGAATGAAGGGATCTTCACCCAGCAGGAACTTTACGACGAGCTGTTGACGCTGGCAGATGAAAGCAAGCTGCTGAAGCTGGTGAACAACCGCTCCACGGGGTCGGATCTTGACCGTCAGAAATTACAGGAAAAAGTTCGCTCTTCCCTGAACCGTCTGCGCCGTCTGGGGATGGTCTGGTTTATGGGCCACGACAGCAGCAAATTCCGCATTACGGAATCTGTCTTCCGCTTCGGCGCCGACGTGCGCGCGGGCGATGACGCGCGTGAAGCGCAGCTCCGCATGATCCGCGACGGTGAAGCGATGCCGGTGGAAAACCATTTGCAGCTCAATGACGAGCATGAAGAGAATCTGCCGGATAGCGGGGAGGAAGAGTAATGATTGAACGCGGTAAATTTCGCTCACTGACGCTGATTAACTGGAACGGCTTCTTTGCCCGAACTTTCGATCTGGATGAGCTGGTCACGACGCTCTCCGGCGGTAACGGTGCGGGTAAATCCACCACCATGGCGGCCTTTGTTACGGCGCTGATCCCCGATCTGACGCTGCTTCACTTCCGTAACACCACCGAAGCGGGAGCCACAAGCGGCTCACGTGATAAAGGTCTGCACGGTAAGCTGAAGGCCGGCGTCTGTTATTCGGTTCTGGACGTCATTAACTCCCGTCATCAGCGTGTGGTAGTGGGCGTGCGCCTGCAGCAGGTCGCCGGTCGCGACCGTAAAGTGGATATCAAGCCGTTTGCGATCCAGGGACTGCCGACCTCCGTGCAGCCGACGGCGCTGCTGACGGAAACCCTGAACGAACGCCAGGCGCGCGTGCTGACGCTGCAGGAGCTGAAAGACAAGCTTGAAGCCATCGAAGGCGTACAGTTCAAGCAGTTTAACTCCATTACCGACTACCACTCGCTGATGTTCGATCTGGGCGTGGTGGCGCGTCGTCTGCGCACGGCATCAGACCGTAGCAAATACTACCGCCTGATCGAAGCGTCTCTTTACGGCGGTATCTCCAGCGCGATTACCCGCTCCCTGCGCGACTACCTGCTGCCGGAAAACAGCGGCGTACGTAAGGCCTTCCAGGATATGGAAGCGGCGCTGCGCGAAAACCGCATGACGCTGGAAGCGATTCGCGTTACCCAGTCTGACCGCGACCTGTTTAAACACCTGATCAGCGAAGCCACCAACTACGTGGCGGCAGACTACATGCGCCACGCCAACGAGCGCCGCGTGCATCTCGATCAGGCATTAGAATACCGTCGCGAGCTGTTTACCTCCCGTAAACAGCTTGTGGCCGAGCAGTACAAGCACGTCGAAATGGCGCGCGAGCTGGGTGAGCACAACGGTGCTGAAGGCGACCTGGAAGCCGATTACCAGGCCGCCAGCGATCACCTGAACCTGGTGCAGACCGCGTTGCGTCAGCAAGAAAAAATCGAGCGCTATGAAGCGGACCTCGATGAGCTGCAGATTCGTCTCGAAGAGCAAAATGAAGTGGTGGCTGAAGCCGCCGACATGCAGGAAGAGAACGAAGCCCGCGCCGAAGCGGCCGAGCTGGAAGTGGATGAGCTGAAAAGCCAGCTTGCCGATTACCAGCAGGCACTCGACGTGCAGCAGACGCGAGCGATTCAGTACACCCAGGCACTGCAGGCATTACAGCGTGCAAAAGAGCTGTGCCATCTGCCTGACCTGACGCCGGACAGCGCCGACGAGTGGCTGGATACCTTCCAGGCCAAAGAGCAGGACGCCACCGAGAAACTGCTCTCCCTCGAACAGAAAATGAGCGTCGCGCAAACGGCGCACAGCCAGTTTGAGCAGGCTTATCAGCTGGTAGTCGCGATTAACGGCCCGCTGGCGCGTAACGAAGCCTGGGACGTTGCCCGTGAACTGCTGCGCGACGGTGTGAACCAGCGCCATCTGGCCGAGCAGGTTCAGCCGCTGCGTATGCGTCTGAACGAGCTGGAGCAGCGCCTGCGTGAGCAGCAGGAAGCCGAGCGTCTGCTGGCGGAATTCTGCAAGCGTCAGGGGAAAAATTACGATTTCGACGAGCTTGAGGCCCTGCATCAGGAGCTGGAAGCGCGTATTGCGGCCCTGTCCGATACTGTATCAAACGCCAGCGAACAGCGTATGGCCCTGCGTCAGGAGCTGGAGCGGATTCAGTCCCGTTCGAAGACGCTCCTGGAGCGTGCGCCGGTCTGGCTGGCGGCTCAAAGCAGCCTGAACCAGCTCAGCGAGCAGTGCGGCGAGCAGTTCGAATCCAGTCAGGAAGTGACCGAATACCTGCAGCAGCTGCTGGAGCGCGAACGTGAAGCCATCGTTGAGCGTGATGAAGTGGGCGCCCGCAAGCGCGACGTCGATGAAGAAATTGAGCGCTTAAGCCAGCCGGGCGGGTCAGAAGATCCACGCCTGAATGCGCTAGCGGAGCGTTTTGGCGGCGTGCTGCTGTCCGAGATTTATGACGACGTTGGCCTCGATGATGCCCCGTACTTCTCCGCGCTGTACGGTCCATCCCGCAACGCGATTGTGGTCCCGGATCTGTCGCTGATTTCTGAGCAGCTTGCCGGCCTGGAAGATTGCCCGGAAGATCTCTATCTGATCGAAGGGGATCCGCAGTCGTTCGATGACAGCGTATTCAGCGTCGACGAGCTGGAAAAAGCGGTGGTGGTGAAAATTGCCGACCGTCAGTGGCGTTATTCCCGCTTCCCGGAGCTGCCGCTGTTTGGCCGCGCCGCGCGCGAAAGCCGCATCGAGAGCCTGCACGCCGAGCGTGAAACGCTGTCTGAACGTTTTGCGACCCTGTCGTTTGACGTGCAGAAAACCCAGCGTTTGCACCAGTCGTTCAGCCGCTTTATCGGCAGCCATCTCGCCGTAGCGTTTGACGCGGATCCGGAAGCCGAAATCCGCAAGCTCAATACCCGCCGTGGCGAGCTGGAACGTGCGATTGCAAGCCATGAAAGTGATAACCAGCAGAGTCGCGTTCAGTTTGAACAGGCGAAAGAGGGCGTCGCTGCCCTTAACCGCATTCTGCCGCGCCTGAATCTGCTGGCGGATGACACGCTGGCTGACCGTGTGGATGAGATCCAGGAGCGTCTGGATGAAGCGCAGGAAGCCGCGCGTTTCGTTCAGCAGCATGGCAATCAGCTGGCGAAGCTGGAGCCCGTCGTGTCTGTCCTGCAGAGCGACCCGGAACAGTTCGAGCAGTTAAAAGAAGATTATGCCTGGTCGCAGCAGGTGCAGCGCGAAGCGCGTCAGCAGGCGTTTGCCCTGACGGAAGTGGTGCAGCGTCGGGCCCACTTTGGCTACTCCGATTCGGCTGAAATGCTGAGCGGTAACAGCGATCTGAACGAAAAACTGCGTCAGCGCCTTGAGCAGGCGGAGGCGGAACGTACTCGCGCCCGCGAAGCAATGCGCAGCCATTCCGCTCAGCTGAACCAGTACAACCAGGTGCTAGCCTCGCTGAAAAGCTCCTTCGACACCAAGAAAGAGCTGTTAAACGATCTGCAGAAAGAGCTTCAGGACATCGGCGTTCGTGCCGACAGCGGGGCAGAAGAGCGCGCGCGTATTCGTCGTGACGAGCTGCATTCGCAGCTCAGCAATAACCGCGCGCGTCGTAATCAGCTGGAAAAAGCGCTGACCTTCTGCGAAGCCGAAATGGATAACCTGACCCGTCGCCTGCGCAAGCTGGAACGCGACTATCACGAAATGCGCGAGCAGGTCGTGACCGCCAAGGCGGGCTGGTGCGCGGTGATGCGCATGGTGAAAGACAATAACGTTGAGCGTCGTCTGCACCGCCGCGAGCTGGCGTATCTCTCTGCCGATGAGCTGCGCTCCATGTCGGATAAGGCGCTGGGTGCGCTGCGTCTGGCGGTGGCGGATAACGAACACCTGCGCGACGTGCTGCGCATGTCGGAGGATCCGAAACGTCCGGAACGTAAAATCCAGTTCTTCGTGGCAGTTTACCAGCACCTGCGCGAGCGTATTCGTCAGGACATCATCCGTACCGACGATCCGGTCGAAGCCATCGAACAGATGGAAATCGAGCTGGGCCGTCTGACGGAAGAACTGACCTCCCGCGAGCAGAAGCTGGCGATCAGCTCCCGCAGCGTGGCGAACATTATTCGTAAAACCATTCAGCGCGAGCAGAACCGTATCCGCCAGCTGAACCAGGGCCTGCAGAGCGTGTCGTTTGGCCAGGTGAACAGCGTGCGCCTCAACGTCAACGTGCGTGAGGCCCACGCGACGCTGCTGGAAGTGCTCTCAGAGCAGCACGAGCAGCATCAGGATCTGTTCAACAGCAACCGTCTGACCTTCTCCGAAGCGCTGGCGAAGCTGTATCAGCGCCTGAACCCGCAGATTGATATGGGCCAGCGTACGCCACAAACCATCGGTGAAGAGCTGCTGGACTACCGTAACTATCTGGAAATGGAAGTCGAGGTAAACCGTGGCTCAGACGGCTGGCTGCGTGCGGAATCCGGGGCGCTCTCTACCGGTGAAGCGATCGGTACCGGCATGTCAATTCTCGTGATGGTCGTACAGAGCTGGGAAGATGAAGCGCGCCGCCTGCGCGGCAAAGATATCTCGCCATGCCGACTGCTGTTCCTGGATGAGGCGGCGCGACTTGATGCCCGCTCGATTGCCACGCTGTTCGAGCTTTGCGAACGTCTCGATATGCAGCTCATTATCGCGGCGCCGGAGAACATCAGCCCCGAGAAGGGCACCACCTACAAACTGGTGCGTAAGGTGTTCCAGAACAGCGAACACGTTCACGTTGTGGGGCTGCGTGGCTTTGCGCCGCAGCCGCCGGAGTCGTTGACGGAAACCACGGCGGACGCTTCCTGAAGCGTCTTCTGACCCGAAGCGGCGCACTGGCGCCGCTTTTTTTTTAAACTTAACTTGTGCTTGGGGCTGCGTTATCTTTAAACTTCTTTACATAAGGTAAGGCAACAGCTTAGCCGTCTACCTATAATGAAAGAAAGCCCCAGCGTGATGGGCATGTCGTGAAAACAGGGGGCAAGGGATGTTGCTAAAGAAAGAATGTGGTCGTCAGCTGTCTGCGCTGAGTTTATGCCTGGCAGTGATGTTTGCTCCGCTGTTAACCGCCCAGGCCGACGAGCCTGAAATTGTGCCGACTGACAGCTCGGCAACGACAGGCGCTCAGCCAACGTCGTTGTCCCAGCCGCTGGAGCAGTCTCCGGCGACGGCTATCATGGCCGGTATTAAACCGCTGCCGGAAGGCATCGACGCGGAATCGCTCAGTCAGCAGCTGCAGTCGGAGCTGCCGTCAGGCTACACGCCTGTCTATATCAACCAGCTCACGCTCCTCTATGCTGCCCGCGATATGAAACCGATGTGGGAAAATCGCGATGCCGTGCGCGCCTTCCAGCAGCAGCTGGCAGAGGTTGCGATTGCAGGGTTTCAGCCGCAGTTTACAAAGTGGGTTGAGCTGTTAACCGATCCTGCCGTCACCGGGCAGGCGCGGGACGTGGTGCTTTCCGATGCCATGATGGGCTACCTGCAGTTCGTGGCGGGTATTCCGGTCAACGGCAACCGCTGGCTGTACAGCGATAAGCCGTACAAGCTGGCGACGCCGGCGCTGTCGGTGATTAACCAGTGGCAGCTCGCGCTGGATAACGGCGAACTGCCGCGCTTTATTGCCAGCCTGGCACCGGCGCATCCGCACTATGCCACTCTGCACCAGTCGCTCCTCACGCTGGTGGGGGACACGCGTCCATGGCCGCAGATGCGCGGCACCGCGACGCTGCGTCCGGGACAGTGGAGCAGCGATGTTCCTGCCCTGCGCGAGATCCTGACGCGTTCCGGTCTTCTTGACGGCGGGCCAAAGATTGTTCTCCCGGGTGACGATCCACAAAACGTCGCCGTCAGCCCGTCAGCGCCAGTTAAAGAGAAGAAAGCCGTTGCCCTGAGCAACAAACCCGCGGCTTACGATCGCGAGCTGGTTGCGGCCGTTAAACAGTTCCAGGCCGCTCAGGGGCTGGGGGCCGATGGCGTCATAGGCCAGACGACGCGCGACTGGCTGAACGTATCGCCTGCGCAGCGGGCAGGGGTGCTGGCGCTCAATATCCAGCGTTTGCGCTTGCTGCCGGGAACGCTCTCTACCGGAATTATGGTTAACATCCCGGCGTATTCCCTGGTCTATTACCAGAACGGCAGCGAAGTGCTGGCGTCGCGCGTGATTGTCGGGCGTCCGGATCGTAAAACACCGATGATGAGCAGCGCGCTGAATAACGTGGTGGTTAACCCGCCGTGGAACGTACCGCCGACGCTGGCGCGTAAAGACATTCTGCCGAAAGTCTGGAACGATCCGGGTTATCTGGAACGTCATGGCTACACGGTGATGCGTGGATGGAACAGTAAAGAGGCCATCGATCCTTATATGGTCGACTGGTCGACCATCACAGCGTCGAATCTGCCGTTCCGCTTCCAGCAGGCTCCCGGAGCGCATAACTCTTTAGGGCGCTACAAATTCAACATGCCGAGTTCAGAAGCGATCTATCTGCACGATACGCCGAACCACAATCTGTTCCAGAAAGATACGCGCGCGCTGAGTTCTGGCTGTGTGCGCGTGAACAAAGCTTCAGAGCTGGCCAATATGCTGTTGCAGGATGCGGGCTGGAACGATACGCGTATCTCGGATGCCCTGAAGCAGGGGGATACGCGTTACGTGAATATTCGCCACAATATTCCGGTCAATCTTTACTATCTGACGGCATTTGTGGGTGAGGACGGGCGTACCCAGTATCGTACAGATATTTACAATTATGATCTCACCGCGCGATCCGGCGCACAAATTTTGCCAAAAGCGGAACAATTAATCAGGTAAATGAAGCAGTTCGGGAAAAATGATTGTCGTAAGTTAGGGTGAATAGGGGGCAATATCGCTGTAAGCCGCGTATTCACTGGGGTTGGGCGCCTTGACGTACCTGGTTTTGCCAGTTAAGGTGCCCTTCGTGCGCTAAGCATATTACGATTTCTTTTACCTGTAGACCTGATTATCATGGACAAATTTGACGCTAATCGCCGCAAACTGCTGGCGTTAGGTGGTGTTGCGCTTGGCGCAGCGGCCATCTTGCCGACGCCAGCATTTGCCACCCTCTCGACACCTCGTCCGCGAGTTTTAACGCTCAATAACCTGCATACCGGTGAGTCGCTAAAAGCGGAGTTTTTCGATGGCAGAGGCTATATTCAGGATGAATTAGCAAGACTTAACCATTTTTTCCGTGATTTCCGCGCGAATAAAATAAAAGCCATCGATCCAGGACTGTTTGATCAGATTTTCCGCCTTCAGGGCCTGCTGGGCACCAGCAGGCCGGTGCAGCTCATTTCTGGCTATCGTTCGATTGATACCAATAATGAACTGCGCGCCCACAGTCGCGGGGTAGCCAAAAAAAGCTATCACACGAAGGGACAGGCAATGGATTTCCATATTGAAGGCGTTTCGTTAGCCAATATTCGCAAAGCCGCGTTATCTATGCGCGCAGGTGGTGTAGGATATTACCCCAGCAGCAACTTTGTGCATATTGATACCGGTCCGGTTCGGCACTGGTAATAACGAAACACAGGAGCAGTATGAACTATCGTATTATTCCGGTTACCGCGTTCTCCCAGAATTGTTCATTGATCTGGTGCGAACAGACTAAACTGGCCGCGCTTGTCGATCCCGGCGGTGACGCTGAGAAAATCAAGCAGGAAGTCGCCGACAGCGGCGTGACGCTCATGCAGATTTTACTGACGCACGGTCACCTCGACCATGTGGGTGCAGCGGCTGAACTCGCTAAACACTACGGTGTGCCGATCGTCGGTCCGGAAAAAGAAGATGAGTTCTGGCTGCAGGGGTTACCCGCCCAAAGCCGCATGTTTGGCCTTGATGAGTGTCAGCCCCTGACGCCCGATCGCTGGCTGAACGAAGGAGAGCGCGTTAACGTAGGGAATGTGACTTTACAGGTGTTGCATTGTCCTGGGCATACGCCAGGCCATATCGTCTTCTTTGATGACCAGTCCCGTCTGCTGATTTCCGGCGATGTGATCTTCAAAGGTGGCGTAGGACGCAGCGATTTTCCGCGCGGCGATCACGGGCAGCTGATTCAGTCGATTAAACAAAAGTTATTGCCGCTGGGTGATGACGTTACGTTTATCCCTGGACACGGTCCGATGTCGACGCTGGGCTACGAACGGCTCCATAATCCGTTCCTTCAGGATGAGATGCCTGTCTGGTAACCAGAATAAAAAAAGCCTGCATAATGCAGGCTTTTTTATGGGCACAAATTACAGTACGGCGACAATCGCTTCGCACAGTGGCGCCATGTTGTCAGGCGTCATGCCAGCAACGTTCACGCGGCCTGAGGCCACGGCGTACACGCCAAACTCTTCACGCAGACGCAGAACCTGCTCTTTGGTCAGGCCGCTGAACGAGAACATGCCGTTCTGTTTGATAATAAAGCTGAAGTCGCGGTCCGCGCCTTTCTCAGCCAGTGTGTTCACAAACAGCAGGCGCATGCGCTGAATACGTTGACGCATATCGTTCAGCTCTTGTTCCCAGATAGCGCGCAGCGCATCGTTGCTCAGGATAGTGGCAACAACAGACGCACCGTGTGCCGGTGGGTTAGAGTAGTTCGCGCGGATAACCGATTTCATCTGGCTGAACGCACGATCGACGGTCTCTTCGTTAGCGGCAACCAGCGTACAGGCACCCACGCGCTCATTGTACAGACCGAAGTTCTTGGAATACGAGCTTGCGACAATCAGCTCCTGGTGAACGGCTGCGAACGCGCGCAGGCCTTCGGCATCTTCTTCCAGACCACGGGCAAAGCCCTGGTAGGCAAAGTCAAACAGCGGCAGCCAGCCTTTTTCAACGGACAGCTTCGCCAGGTGTTGCCACTGCTCAAGCGTCGGATCGATACCGGTTGGGTTGTGGCAGCAGCCGTGGAACAGAACCACGTCACCTGCCTGCGCTTCGCTCAGGCTCGCCAGCAGGCCGTCAAAGTCGAGAGAGTGGTTTGCCGCGTCGTAGTATGCATATTCACGCACTTCCAGACCCGCAGAGTTAAACACGCTCTTGTGGTTCGGCCAGCTTGGGTTGCTCACCCATACGCGCTTAACAGAGGTGTTTTTCGCAAGGAAATCCGCCGCTACGCGCAGCGCACCGGTACCGCCTGGGGTCTGTGCTGTACGGGCACGTTTGTCACTCACAATTGCGCTGCCTTTACCGAACAGCAGCTCCTGGGTGCAGCGACCAAACTCAGGGATACCATCAATACCGAGGTAGTTTTTGGTGGTTTCGTTTTCCAGCAGATACTGCTCAGCTTTCTTAACGCTGGTCAGTACCGGAGTTTTGCCGGTTTCATCTTTATATACACCAATACCCAGGTTGATTTTGCCAGGGCGGTCGTCGGCACGAAACAGATCGGCCAGGCCCAGAATAGGGTCGGCAGGAGCGGCGGTAATGTTCTCAAACATGACGAAGTTCCATTGTGATTACAGAAGTGAAATCCGCTATCAGGTTAACGGTAGATTTACAAAATGCCAACCGTTTGCGACGAAAAGCGTGCGGCTTTTCAAAAGTCGCCATTATTTTCTGTCACGCATAAAAAAACAGGGCCGAAGCCCTGTTCATTAAGCATATAACAAAGTGGTGTACTGATTAGAACTGGTAGGTTACGCCAACGGTAGCCTGGTTGTCAGAGCCAACCCAGCTGGTGGACGCATCTTTGTCGTCCAGCAGGTTGAAGCGGTAGTCACCGTACACGTTGAAGTTCTTGTTGAAGTAGTAAGTCGCACCAGTGGTGATGTATTTCGCCAGGTCACGGTCGCCGATGCCGTTCAGGTCTTTACCTTTGGACTGAACGTAAGAAACGGAAGGACGCAGGCCGAAGTCGAACTGGTACTGAGCGATAACTTCAAAGTTCTGGGTCTTGTTAGCAATGTTATAAACATTACCATCATCATTCGGAACATAGTTTTCGCCGCTGTTACCCAGGCGGCTCATGTTGCGAGTCTCTGCATAAACGGTCGCCAGGTAGATGTTGTTCGCGTCGTATTTCGCGCCAACAGCCCAGGATTCAGCTTTATCGCCTTTACCATCTTTTTTCTGCTCAAGCGTACGGTTAGCGGTGCTGTAGGCACCGATCAGACCGAAGCCTTCACCGAACTCGTAACCCAGGGACAGGCCAACACCGTCGCCGTTTGCTTCATTCAGGTTTTTACGATCGTTTTTACCCTGGTATTGAACGCCAAAGTTCAGACCATCAACCAGACCGAAGAAGTTATTGTTACGGTAGGTCAGCAGGCCAGTAGAACGGCTGGTCATGTAGTTATCAACATAGCCGCCACCCCAGGTTTCGCCAGAGAAGGACGGAGCCATATCGGTGTAGGATTCTACGTCATACACGATACCGTAGTTACGACCGTAGTCCAGAGAACCCGCGTCAGCGATTTTCAGGCCAGCGAAAGCCAGACGAGTTACGTTAGTCTGATCGCCTTCAGCTGCACCGGCGCGTGCACGGTATTCCCACTGACCGTAACCGGTCAGCTGGTCATTGATCTGAGTTTCGCCTTTGAAGCCGATCTGGCCGTAAGAGGAGTCAGCGTTTTTGTGTACGCCAGAAGTGGTGAAGCCGTGTTCGCCCACAACTTTACCGTAGAAGTCCAGTTTGTTGCCGTTCTTGTTATAGATTTCTGCAGCGTTAGCTGCACCGGCTACCAGCAGGGCAGGGATTACCACTGCCAGAATATTGCGCTTCATCATTATTTATTACCCTCATTGGTTTTTTTATGACACTCGCCACTGCCGTCAATAAATTCTGTCAATAAATATTTCCGGAACTATTGATGAGAGTTTGGTGTCTTTATGTATCTGACAGGCATCTTTCCATTCGGCGAAGCGTTTCGCTAGCCTGAAAGTGCTACAATTCTCAAGATTAAGTAACCGAAAGAAAATATGTGTAACTAAATATGTATTTTTGGGAACTTTGTGAACCATCTCAAACTTCAGAACTCCCTGGCGAATTAAACAGCAATGGCTATCCTATATATATGAATTCCTTATGATTAATTGAGATAAAGGCGATTCGTATAAACAGACCTTAAACGGCTCGTTTTTTCTTATGACTGCAAAAGGCCTTCCGGATGGCTGTAAGATTGGTCGAAATTTGTGCTATCGCTTGAGGGTGTAATAATCGCAATAAGAATGGGGTTTATTTTTTGTGGCTGGATATTTCGCGGAAACAAAACGTAACAGGTAGTGGTTGTGACGGGGGGAAGGTTTAAAGACGCTGACTTTGCGCTGACGAAAACTGACAATACAGAATAAAATAATGGCCAGCATCTGCTGGCCATTTCAGTCTTATACCGATTAGAAACTGGCGTTACGTGGAGTACGTGGGAACGGGATCACGTCGCGTACGTTCTGAACACCGGTAACGTAGGCAATCAGACGCTCGAAGCCCAGACCAAAACCGGCGTGCGGTACGGTACCGTAACGGCGCAGATCGCGGTACCAGCTGTAGTCAGCGGGGTTGAGCCCCATCTCTTCCATACGCGCGTCCAGCACGTCAAGACGTTCTTCACGCTGAGAGCCACCGATGATTTCACCAATGCCCGGCGCCAGTACGTCCATCGCTGCCACGGTTTTACCGTCTTCGTTAAGGCGCATATAGAAGGCCTTAATGTCTTTCGGGTAGTTTTTAACGACAACCGGCGCTTTGAAATGCTTCTCGGCCAGATAGCGTTCGTGCTCAGACGCCAGGTCAACGCCCCAGTAAACCGGGTTCTCGAACGTCTCACCGCATTTCTCGAGGATCGCCACCGCGTCGGTATAGTCCACCTGCGCAAAGTCGGCAGAGACGAAACGCTCCAGACGCGCTACAGCATCGCTGTCTACGCGTTCTGCGAAGAATTTCATGTCGTCAGGGCGCTCTTCCAGCACCGCTTTGAACACATACTTCAGCATGGCTTCTGCCAGGCCAGCGACATCGTCGAGGTTGGCGAACGCCACTTCAGGCTCCAGCATCCAGAATTCCGCCAGGTGACGGCTGGTGTTGGAGTTTTCGGCGCGGAAGGTTGGGCCAAAGGTGTAGATCTTAGACAGCGCGCAGGCGTACGTTTCGCCGTTGAGCTGACCAGATACCGTCAGGAAGGCTTCTTTACCAAAGAAGTCTTTGTCATAGTCCACTTTACCTTCAGGCGTGCGCGGCAGGTTTTCCATGTCCAGCGTCGAAACGCGGAACATCTCACCGGCACCTTCCGTATCGGACGCGGTGATCAGCGGGGTAGACACCCAGAAGTAACCCTGCTCATCGAAGAAACGATGCAGCGCCTGCGCCAGCGTATGACGCACGCGCGCCACTGCACCAATCAGGTTGGTACGCGGACGCAGGTGGGCGACTTCACGCAGATATTCGATGCTGTGGCGTTTTGCCGCCATCGGATAGGTGTCCGGATCTTCAACCCAGCCGGTGACTTCAATGGCAGAGGCCTGAATTTCGAAGCTCTGGCCCTGACCTGGTGAAGCCACAACCACGCCGGTAACAATGACGGAGCAACCCGTTGTCAGTCGCAGAACGTCATCATTGTAATTGGGCAGAGAATTATTAATGACGGCCTGTACAGGATCAAAGCAGGAACCGTCATAGACGGCGAGGAAGGAGATGCCAGCTTTAGAATCTCGGCGGGTACGCACCCATCCGCGCACGGTGACTTCCTGGTCAACGGCGACACGGCCCTGGAGTACGTCGGCTACAGGCACAACGCTCATAATATTCTCTCTGTTAATAGTCGGAAAAAATAAACACTTGTCCACCCTTATGGGGGGATATCTATGTTACCTGCCATCCGCTATCAGACAAGTAAATTTCGCAGTCAAAAGAGAAGAATTGAGAAATAAATAAGAAGAAGGGAGCCATAAAGGCTCCCGTAAGCGCTTAACTGGCTTTTTTGATCAAGGGGAGGTCGAACGCTTTACGCAATGCGCGGACAAACGCTTTGTCATGGCAGATGGTTTTACCCGGGCTGTCGGAGAGTTTCGCCACCGGCTTGCCGTTACATTCCACCAGTTTGATGACGATATTCAGAGGTTTTACCTGAGGAATATCGCAGGTCAGACGGGTACCAATCCCGAAGCTCAGGTTCACACGGGTATTGAAATGGCGATAGAGGTCGACCGCTTTCGCCAGGTCGAGATTATCCGAGAAGACCAGCACTTTGCTCATCGGGTCAATGCCGAGTTTTTCGTAATGGGCAATGGCTTTCTCGCCCCATTCAACCGGATCCCCGGAGTCGTGCCGTAATCCCTGGTAACGTTCAGCGAACTCGGGACCAAAGTCGCGCAGGAAAGCATCCATCGTAATACAGTCGGTGAGGGCGATCCCGAGCTGATTCGGGTACTCCTCAAGCCATGCGGCCAGTGCCGCGCGCTGGCTGTTAGCCAGATCGGGGCTGATCTGCTGATGCGCCTGGAACCACTCGTGCGCCTGGGTGCCCATTGGCGTCAGGCTGAGGCGTCGTGCCAGATCGTAGTTGCTGGTGCCCACGAACCACGGCTCCTGCTGCAGACGTTTAACGATGGCCTCCTGAACGTCACGCGAGAAACGGCGACGCGTGCCAAAGTCCATCAGGCGGAAGCGGGACATGTCCAGCCCTTCGGTCAGCGTGGAGAAGGCTGCGAGTTTATTTTCCAGCGCGGCAACCGCCTGCTCGACGCCTTTTTCCGGCGAACGGTAGCGGTGAGCCAGTTCACTGATCACCGCCAGAAGCGGCACTTCCCACATGATCACTTCCCGCCACGGACCTTCAAGGCGAATATCCAGCTTGCCGTTATCGTTAACCACGCTGACCTGCTCCGGCTTATAGCGGAAATCGCGCAGCCAGTTCAGGTAGTCGGCTTTGAAGAAAGGCAGGCCAGAAAGCCACTGATATTCCTCGTCCTGCAGCGTTAGATGCTGCATAGCATCGACCTGTTCACGAATGGCGTCTGCGTAGATACCGAGCAAGTCGTCGCCACGACAGCGGAATTCCGCCGCGACGTGAACGTCATAGTAATGGTGGAAAACGGCTTGCTGCATATGCAGTTTATACGCGTCGGTATCCAGCAACGTATGCAGAACTGGAGAAGCGAATTGAGTCATAGGTGCGCAGTAGCATCCTCTCACAGGAGCGTTTAGTACAATAAACAACTCCGGAGTATACCTTGTTTAGTGATTTATTGAACCCCGATCACAACATAAGCGCGTTTTATGGTCGAGGGCATTTTGTGCCCCGTGTTATACAAATGTAGCAAAAAAAGGTTTTGACCCTGAAAAGATGAACATTCTGCATAGCGCGATTTGCGCAACAGGAATATATTGAAACGTTACTCGACAAACGATGCATAAGGTTTTCTATGACACAACAGCCACAAGCCAAATACCGCCACGACTACCGTGCGCCGGATTACCTGATTAGCGAAATCGATCTGACTTTTGACCTGGATGCCACTAAAACCGTTGTCACGGCGGTAAGCCAGGTGACGCGCCATAGCGCAACTGCGGTGCCGCTGCGTCTGGATGGTGAAGACCTGACGCTGGTCTCCCTGCATATTAATGATGAAGCCTGGTCAGACTATAAAGAAGAAAACAACCAGCTGGTCATCGACAACCTGCCGGAACAGTTTACGCTGCGCATCGTGAATGAAATCAGCCCGGCCGCCAACACCGCGCTGGAAGGGCTTTACCAGTCGGGCGTGGCGCTGTGTACCCAGTGTGAAGCGGAAGGGTTCCGCCACATAACCTGGTATCTCGACCGTCCGGACGTCCTGGCGCGCTTCACCACCAAAATCATCGCCGATAAAACCCTGTATCCTTTCCTGCTCTCCAACGGTAACCGCGTAGGCGAAGGCGAGCTGGAGAATGGCCGTCACTGGGTGCAGTGGCAGGATCCCTTCCCGAAACCGTGCTACCTGTTTGCGCTGGTGGCGGGGGACTTCGACGTGCTGCGCGACACCTTCAAAACGCGCTCAGGCCGCGAGGTGGCGCTGGAGCTGTTTGTTGACCGCGGCAACCTTGACCGCGCGCCGTGGGCGATGACCTCCCTCATCAACTCCATGAAGTGGGACGAAGAGCGCTTCGGCCTCGAATATGACCTCGACATCTATATGATCGTCGCCGTCGATTTCTTCAACATGGGCGCAATGGAGAACAAAGGCCTTAACGTCTTTAACTCCAAATACGTGCTGGCGCGTACCGATACCGCAACGGACAAAGACTACCTTGATATCGAACGCGTTATCGGCCACGAATATTTCCACAACTGGACCGGTAACCGCGTCACCTGCCGCGACTGGTTCCAGCTGAGCCTGAAAGAGGGCCTGACCGTCTTCCGCGATCAGGAGTTCAGCTCCGATCTGGGTTCACGCGCGGTGAACCGCATCAACAACGTGCGTACCATGCGTGGCCTGCAGTTTGCGGAAGATGCCAGCCCAATGGCGCACCCGATCCGCCCGGATAAAGTCATCGAGATGAACAACTTCTACACCCTGACGGTGTACGAGAAGGGCGCTGAAATTATCCGCATGATCCACACCCTGCTGGGCGAGGAGAACTTCCAGAAAGGGATGCAGCTATACTTCGAGCGTCATGACGGCAGCGCGGCCACCTGCGACGATTTTGTGCAGGCGATGGAGGATGCCTCTAATGTCGATCTCTCTCACTTCCGCCGCTGGTACAGCCAGGCCGGGACGCCGGTTGTCACCGTCAAAGACGATTACAATCCGGAAACCGAGCAGTACACCCTGACCATCAGCCAGCGCACGCCGCCGACGGCGGAGCAGGAAGAGAAATATCCGCTGCATATTCCGTTCAGCATTGAGCTGTACGATAACGAAGGCAAAGTCATCCCGCTCCAGAAGGGCGGCCACCCGGTACACCACGTGCTGAACGTGACTCAGGCCGAGCAGACCTTTATCTTCGATAACGTCTACTTCCAGCCGGTGCCTGCGCTGCTGTGTGAATTCTCCGCGCCGGTGAAGCTGGAATACAAGTGGAGCGATCAGCAGCTGACGTTCCTGATGCGTCACGCGCGTAACGACTTCTCCCGCTGGGACGCGGCGCAAAGCCTGCTGGCGACCTACATCAAGCTCAACGTAAACCGCCATCAGCAGGGCCAGCCGCTGTCGCTGCCTGTCCATGTGGCTGACGCGTTCCGCGCGATCCTGCTGGATGAGAAGATTGACCCGGCCCTGGCCGCTGAAATTCTGACCCTGCCGTCAGCGACTGAAATCGCCGAGCTGTTTGACATCATCGACCCGATTGCCATCGTGGCGGTGCGTGAAGCGTTGAGCCGTACGCTGGCTGCAGAGCTAGCCGATGAGTTCCTGGCTATATATAACGCCAATAAGCTTGATGCTTATCGCGTTGAGCACGCGGACATTGGCAAACGTTCTCTGCGCAATACCTGCCTGCGCTATCTGGCGTTTGGTGAAACCGAGCTGGCGAACACTCTGGTGAGCAAGCAGTACCACGAAGCGGATAACATGACCGACGCCCTGGCCGCGCTGGGCGCAAGCGTTGCCGCCGAACTGCCGTGCCGTGATGCGTTAATGCAGGAGTACGACGACAAGTGGCATCAGGATGGCCTGGTGATGGACAAATGGTTCATCCTGCAGGCGACCAGCCCGGCGGCCGATGCGCTCAGCAACGTGCGCAGCCTGCTGAAGCATCGCTCCTTTACCCTGAGCAACCCAAACCGCGTGCGTTCTCTGATTGGCGCGTTTGCCAGCAGCAACCCGGCCGCGTTCCACGCCGAAGACGGCAGCGGGTATCAGTTCATGGTGGAAATGCTGACCGAGCTGAACAGCCGTAACCCGCAGGTGGCGTCGCGCCTGATTGAGCCGCTGATCCGTTTGAAACGCTACGATGCGAAGCGTCAGGCGAAGATGCGTGCCGCGCTTGAGCAGCTGAAAGGGCTGGAGAACCTGTCTGGCGATCTGTACGAGAAGATTGCTAAAGCCTTAGCGTAATAAAAAATTGCCCGGTGGGCAGGTAAAAGCAAAACGGCAACCTCGGTTGCCGTTTTTAGTGTTTTCTCCCCGTGGGAGAGGGCCGGGGTGAGGGCATCAGGCATTAGCCTTGGCTCGCTGTAACTCCGTCCCCCCGCGCTTCATCACCCGATCCAATACCTCAGCTTCCAGCTCCGCCAGCCTTGCCGAGCCCACGCGGCGAGGGCGCGGAAGATCCACCGTCAGATCCAGACCTATTTTCCCGTCCTCAATTAGCAGCACCCGGTCAGCCATCGCGACGGCCTCGCTCACGTCATGCGTCACCAGCAGTACCGTAAAGCCGTGCGCCTGCCACAGTGAGCCAATCAAATCCTGCATTTCGATCCGCGTCAGGGCGTCGAGCGCGCCGAGCGGTTCATCAAGCAACAGCAGGCCCGGACGGTGAATCAACGCCCGCGCCAGCGCCACGCGCTGCTTCTGCCCACCCGAGAGGGCGGCAGGCCATTCACCCGCACGATTTTCCAGCCCAACGGCGGCCAGCGCCTGGCGGGCTTCATCCCGCCAGCTGCCCTTCAGACCGAGCCCCACATTGTCGATAACCGTTTTCCACGGCAGCAGGCGTGCATCCTGAAACATCATGCGGGTATCGTCCTGAATATTCGAAAGTGGCGTCGTTCCTGCCAGAATGTCACCGCCGTTGGGGGATTCCAGTCCGGCCAGAAGCCGTAGCAGGGTACTCTTGCCGCCGCCGCTGCGCCCGACAACGGCCACAAATTGTCCGGCGGGAATATGCAGATCCAGCCCGTTAAGAATGGTGTTTTCGCCGTAGCGTTTGGTCACGCCGTTCAGCAGTAACGGCGTTCCCTGGTTCAGTCGTGCAGTGTTCATGCTTTCGCCTCCTGAAGGGTATAGGCCGGGTTCCAGCGCAGCCAGCTGCGCTCCAGCCACTGGGCGCTGACGTCGGCGAGCTTGCCGAGCAGGGCATACAGAATGATGGCAACCACCACCACGTCCGTTTGCAGGAATTCGCGGGCGTTCATTGCCAGGTAGCCTATGCCTGAGTTGGCCGAGATGGTCTCCGCCACAATCAGCGTCAGCCACATCAGGCCGAGCGCAAAACGCACCCCGACCATAATGGAGGGCAGGGCGCCCGGCAGAATCACGTGAATAAAGAGGGAAAAACCCGATAAGCCGTAGCTGCGCGCCATCTCCACCAGACCGCGATCGATATTGCGGATGCCGTGCCAGGTGTTGATGTAGATCGGGAACAGTGTGCCCAGCGCTACGAGGAAGATCTTGGCGCTCTCATCAATCCCAAACCACAGGATAACCAGCGGGATCAGCGCCAGATGCGGCACGTTGCGCAGCATCTGAATGGAGGTATCCAGCAGCCGCTCGCCCCAGCGGGAAAGGCCGCTGATCAAGCCCAGAACCAGACCGATGCTGGCGCCGATGGAAAACCCAATCACGGCGCGCCAGGAGCTGATCGCCAGATGCTGCCACAGCTCGCCGCTCACGCTCAGCGACCAGAACGCTTCTACGACGCCCTCCGGAGAGGGCAGAATGCGGCTCGACAGCCAGCCGGTGGACGACGCGAGCTGCCAGAGAGCCACAATGCCGACGGGTAAAAACCACGGCGCGGCGCGCAGCAGCCATTTTTGGGAGGTGGCAGACATAGTCACTCCTTAGCTCTGTGCGGCTTTGCGTGGAATAAACTCGTTCGCCACGGCTTCGCCCTGAAGCTGAAGCTGCTGCGGCTGCGGGATCTCCGGGATGGCGACATCCAGATGCGGGAATAACAGCTCGCCCACCTTGTACGCCTCTTCCAGATGCGGATAACCGGAGAGAATAAAGCTGTCGATACCCAGGTCTGCGTATTCATTAATCCGGGCGGCTACGGTCGGTCCGTCGCCGACCAGCGCCGTGCCCGCACCGCCGCGCACCAGGCCAACGCCCGCCCACAGGTTCGGGCTGATCTCCAGGTTCTCGCGCTTGCCGTTGTGCAGGGACGCCATTCGGTGCTGTCCGACGGAGTCGGTTTTCGCAAACGCGGCCTGCGCCCTGGCGATGGTCTCATCGTCCAGGTGGGAGATCAGGCGGTCAGCGGCCTGCCAGGCTTCTTCATTGGTTTCACGCACGATCACGTGCAGGCGAATACCGAAGCGCACCTTGCGGCCATGGGCGGCCGCCTTAGCGCGTACCTGGGCAATTTTTTCTTTCACCAGCTCAGGCGGTTCGCCCCAGGTCAGATAGAGATCGACCTGCTCTGCCGCCAGATCCTGGGCTACATCCGACGATCCGCCAAAATAGAGCGGCGGTCGCGGCTGCTGCACCGGCGGGAAGTAGAGCTTCGCGTCACGAACGTGAATATGCTTGCCTTCAAAGGTGACGGTTTCACCTTCCAGCAGACGTCGCCAGACGCGGGTGAACTCGGCGGAGGCTTCGTAGCGCTCGGTATGGTCGAGGAACACCCCATCGCCCGCCAGCTCCTGCGGATCGCTGCCCGTCACCAGGTTAAACAGGGCGCGACCGTTGGACAGCCTGTCCAGCGTTGCCGCCTGACGCGCCGCCACGGTGGGGGAGACCACGCTCGGGCGTAAGGCAACCAGGAACTTCAGACGCTGGGTGACCGGGATCATCGACGCGGCGACCAGCCAGGCATCTTCACATGAACGTCCGGTCGGGATCAGCACCCCGGTGAAACCGATTCGGTCCGCCGCCTGCGCAATCTGCTGCAGGTAGCCGTGGTCAACCGGGCGCGAGCCCTCTTCTGTACCAAGATAGTGTCCATCACCGTGGGTGGGTAAAAACCAGAAAAGATTCAGACTCATGATTTAGCTCCTTCTTTGCCTGCGGGCTGCCAGATGCGTTCGCGAATAGTGACCTGTTTTGGCACCAGGTGGTTTTGATAGAAAAGGTCAGCCGTTTGTTGCTGAAGCGCGGCGACGTGCGCGTCCACGGGCGTAATGGTGGTCGGCGGACGGTGGTTGAGATAGCTCGCGATCACCGGCTCAGGTAAGCCCATGGTTTTCGCCAGCAGGGCAATGCTCTGCTGACGCTGGGTCTGGGTCAGCGCGTCGGCCTGAGTAAAGGTATCCAGTACGCCCTGGATAAATGCGCCGTTCTTTTCCGCATAAGGACGCGCGGCCAGATAGAACGAGCCGGTCTGCTTCAGCGTGGTACCGTCTTTCAGCACGCGAACGCCGCCCTGCAGCAATGCGGCGGAGTAGTACGGATCCCAGATGGCCCAGGCATCAACGTTCTTCTGCTGGAACGCGGCGCGCGCGTCGGCAGGCGTCAGGTAAACGGGCTGAATGTCAGTGAACTTCAGCCCGGCTTCCTGCAGGGCACGCAGCAGCAGGTTGTGCGAGCTGGAACCTTTCTGGAAAGCCACTTTATGCCCTTTGAGGTCGGCGACGCTTTTAATGTCGCTGTTTTCAGGCACCAGGATCACTTCGGCCTTCGGTTTGGGCGGCTCAACGCCAACATAGACGAGGTCCGCTCCCGCCGCCTGGGCGAATATCGGCGGAATATCACCCGTGCTGCCGAGATCGATACTGCCGACGTTCAGGGCCTCCAGCATCTGCGGGCCAGCCGGGAACTCCACCCAGGAGAATTTGGTGTCCGGGAAGCGTTTTTCCAGAAGCTGATGGCTTTTCGCCAGCACCATGCTGACGCTACCTTTCTGATAGCCAATGCGTAAACTTTCCGGAGCCGTTTCTGCTGCATGGGCCAGCGAGGTAAGCGCCATCAGACCTGCCAGGCCGATGCGGGTTAACGTTTTAAACATGTGCGACTCCTTGAGGCTGACCAAACGCCGGCGCCTGGATATCCCGGCGGTGCAGAGCATGCCAGAAGGTTTCCAGGGCAGTATCGAGGCGGGTTTGCAGGTTCGGCGTAAAATGAGGTTTATGTTGATAATCGATAACCTGGGAGTCATCTGCGAAAACGCCGTGGAGGATCTCCTGCGCTTTCAGCGCGTTCAGCACCGGCTTCAGGGCATAATCCACGGCCAGTAAATGGGCAACCGTACCGCCCGTTGCCAGCGGCAGCACGACTTTGCCGTCCAGGGCGCGCTCCGGAAGCAGATCGAGCAGGGTTTTCAGCGCCCCGGAAAAAGAGGCTTTATAAATAGGTGTTGCCACAATTAAGCCGTCAGCGCCGTTAAGCTGCTCGATGAGCGTTTTTAGCGCTGGGCTGTCGAAGCGGGCGTAGAGCAGATCTTCAGGTTCGAAGTTATGCAGGTTCCAGTGGCACACTTCCACATCCAGGGCATTGAGTTTTTCGCGGGCATATTCCAGCAGGGCGCTGGAGCGCGAAGGGAATCGTGGACTTCCGGCCAGGGTAATGACGCGCATACTTCCTCCTTATAACCAATTGTTTGCTTTTATCTAACATTCATAACAATTTTCAGGAGTGTGACACCGTGCGGTTATTCCACTAAATGATTTATCTGCAATTAAAATGCGAAAAAGTGCATAAGAAATAGACTGGGAGGTAAACGATTGCGTTTTACGCTGATTTTTTGCCGCAGGTCAATTCCCTTTCGCGCGTGGATCGCCCATAATCCCCTCCCGGTTTGCACACCGGGAATCCAGGAGAGTTCATGTACTACCCCTTCGTTCGTAAAGCCCTTTTCCAGCTCGACCCTGAGCGCGCTCATGAATTTACATTCCAGCAATTACGTCGTATTACCGGAACGCCGCTGGCCGCTCTGGTGCGTCAGAATGTGCCGGAAAAACCTGTGCAGTGCATGGGTCTGACCTTTAAGAATCCGCTGGGTCTGGCGGCCGGTCTGGACAAAAATGGCGAGTGCATTGATGCCCTGGGCGCGATGGGCTTTGGCTCCATTGAAATCGGTACCGTCACGCCGCGCCCGCAGCCGGGAAATGACAAGCCGCGCCTGTTCCGCCTGGTTGAAGCCGAAGGGCTGATCAACCGCATGGGCTTTAATAACCTCGGTGTTGATCACCTGGTTGAGAACGTAAAAAAAGCCCATTTTGACGGAATATTAGGCATCAATATCGGTAAAAATAAAGACACGCCGGTAGAGCAGGGTAAAGATGACTATCTGATTTGTATGGAAAAAGTCTACGCCTATGCCGGTTATATCGCGGTGAATATTTCTTCACCCAATACTCCGGGTCTGCGTTCCTTACAATATGGCGAAGCGCTGGACGATCTTCTGAGTGCCATTAAAAATAAACAAAATGAACTCCAGACGATCCACCATAAATATGTTCCGGTCGCGGTTAAGATCGCCCCGGATCTTTCTCCTGAAGAATTGATCCAGGTTGCCGACAGTTTGGTTCGCCATAATATTGATGGTGTTATTGCGACCAATACCACCCTCGATCGTTCCCTCGTGCAGGGAATGAAAAACTGTGACGAAGCGGGTGGGTTAAGTGGACGTCCGGTGCAATTAAAAAGCACCGAAATTATTCGCGCCCTGTCTGCAGAATTAAAAGGACGTCTGCCGATTATTGGCGTCGGCGGCATTGACTCAGTGATTGCTGCGCGCGAGAAGATGGCGGCAGGTGCGTCACTGGTGCAAATCTATTCCGGCTTTATTTTTAAAGGACCGCCGCTGATTAAAGAAATCGTTACTCATATCTAATCTTTTCTCTTAATCAGACAACCAGGGCTTTATTTCCAGCCCTGGTTGTTTTATATTCCGTCACTGTTGCTTATTTAGTCATTATAGTCTTTTATTAATGGTGTTATAAACGAGGCGGCAAACAGGACATTTTTAGTACAGGACGTTTGGGGACGGGAGAGACACATGCGAATTAAACCTGACGATAACTGGCGCTGGTATTTTTGCGACGAGCATGACCGAATGATGCTCGATTTAGCCAATGGCATGTTGTTTCGTTCTCGTTTTGCCCGCCGAATGTTAACCCCGGATGCATTTTCCCCGTCGGGCTTTTGCGTTGACGATGCGGCGCTTTATTTCTCCTTTGAAGAAAAATGCCGCGATCTGGTGCTCTCTAAAGAGCAGCGTGCAGAGCTGGTATTAAATGCGCTGGTGGCTATCCGCTTCCTGAAACCGCAAATGCCAAAAAGCTGGCATTTTCTTGCGCATGGTATGAGCTGGACCCCGGCAACGGGTGACGCGGCCAGCGTCAATCTGAGCGATACCGCAGAAGAGGTGAGCCTGCTGGTGGTTGAGCCAGGCGAAAATGCTGCGCTCTGCCTGCTGGCGCAGCCCGGCGTAACGATTGCCGGGCGGACGATGCAGCTTGGCGATGCCATTAAAGTGATGAACGACAGGCTGAAGCCGCAGCTGCGCGTAGATTCCTTCAGCCTTGAACAGGCGGTTTAAGCTTCCAGCTGTACGGACGTTTTCGGTATGCAGCTACAGCACAGAATTGTGCCGTCATTTCCAATTGCCGATTTTTTCAGCGCACTGACCTCTCCATCCACCAGCCTGATGCGGCAGCATCCGCAAATGCCTGCGCGACAGGAATAGGGTACGCGAATGCCTGCCTGCTCCAGTTGCTCAAGCAATACCTGCTGGTTGTTGCCACGGATGACGTTGCCCTGCCAGTGAATATCTACCGCAGAGGCGACATTTGTCACAACGTCGACCATTTCTTCTTCCTGACCTGAGCCGTACGCTTTTGCAGGCCCTCGGGCAAGAATTTCTACCTCATCACCGACGCGGATTGCGCCGCTGGAGCGCGGGATCAGGTTCTGGCCGAAATCCACATCGCCGTTATCCTGTGCGGTTCGGAACGACTGCAGCGTCTTCAGCGGTTCGCCGGAAGGGTGCTTCTGGCCTTTCTCAGGGCTCACCGTGGTGAAAATGCAGCGGCTGCAGGGTTTTACGACATCAAAGATGACGCTGCCGATGCGGATCACTTTCCAGGTGTCTTCTTCCCAGGCGTCGGCACCCGTAACCACCAGGTTCGGACGGAACTGTTCCATCTGAACGCTGGCCTTGCAGCGGCCTTGTAAATCACGCAGCGAGGCTTCGTTAGTCAGCAGGAATGGGAAACCATCGGCGAAGGAGAGGGGAACGGCGTCGTGGCGCTTCACGCGACGCGTCGGTTCAGGACCTACCCAGCGCAGCTGCACGTCGCGGGAGAAGAAACCGCTCAGCCAGCGGTTAATCTCATCCGGGGCGATGCGCGCGGTAAAATGATTGCCCCACACTTCCGTTGGCGCATCGACAGGCGCAAAATCAGCAAAGCGAATGACCGCGCTGGAACCGTCCGGCGCGGTAAGGTGCAAACCGTCATGAAGCGGGGAAGGGGTAAAGCGAACCATCTGCGGGAACTGGCGTGCGGTGATGAACGTGCCGTCAGGCTCGGTGACCATAAAAATACGATCGAAGGCGAATCCGCTCATGTCGGCCAGCGCGTGAGAGACGCCGATGCCGCGCATGGATTTCACCGGATGAATAAAAAGCCTGGATAACGTCGCCACTGCACACTCCCACAAATGAAAATAAGCCTTCAACTTTATGACATACACGCCATATTAGCTATAATGCGCGACAATTTTCTAAGAGTAAAAGTGACGATATGAATTCTCTGTTTGCCAGTACGGCCCGTGGGCTGGAAGAGCTGTTAAAAACTGAACTGGAAAGCCTGGGCGCGCAAGAGTGCCAGGTGGTTCAGGGTGGTGTCCATTTTGAGGGCGACACGCGGCTTATTTACCAGAGCCTGATGTGGAGCCGTCTGGCGTCGCGCATCATGCTGCCGATGAAGGAGTGCAAGGTCTATAGCGACCTGGACCTCTATACCGGCGTACAGATGATCGACTGGACAGAGATCTTCACGCCTAATGCCACCTTTGCGGTGCATTTCAACGGCGTGAACGACGAGATCCGCAACAGCCAGTACGGTGCCCTGCGCGTCAAAGACGCCATTGTGGACTGCTTCACGCGTAAAAATAAGGAACGTCCGAACGTCGATCGCGAAAATCCGGATCTGCGTATTAACGTCTGGCTCAACGGTGACACGGCGAGTATTTCTCTCGATCTGAGCGGCGCGGGCCTGCACCTGCGCGGCTACCGCGATCGTACCGGTATGGCGCCAATTAAAGAAACCCTGGCTGCCGCTATTGTGATGCGCTCCGGCTGGCAGCCGGGCACGCCGCTGCTCGATCCGATGTGTGGTTCCGGTACGTTGCTGATTGAAGCGGCCATGCTGGCAACCGATCGCGCGCCGGGCCTGCATCGCGGTCACTGGGGCTTTAAAGGCTGGGCCCAGCACGACGAAGCGCTCTGGAAAGAGGTCAAAGACGACGCGCAGACCCGCGCGCGTAAAGGTCTGGCGGAGTACACCTCCCACTTCTACGGTTCGGACAGCGACCCGCGCGTAATCGAACGCGCGCGCAGCAACGCCCGTCGCGCCGGTATCGGCGAGCTGGTCACCTTCGAGGTGAAAGACGTGGCGAATCTGACCAACCCGCTGCCAAAAGGCCCGTACGGTACCGTGATCAGCAACCCGCCATACGGCGAGCGTCTGGACAGCGAGCCGGCGCTGATTGCCCTGCACAGCCTGCTGGGCCGCAATATGAAGGACTACTTCGGCGGCTGGAATCTGTCGCTATTTAGCGCCTCGCCGGAGCTGCTGAGCTGCCTGCAGCTGCGTGCCGATCGCCAGTTTAAGGCGAAAAACGGCCCGCTGGACTGCGTGCAGAAAAACTACCATCTGGCGGAGAAAGCGGCGGACAGCAAGCCATCCGGCGTGGCGGAAGATTACGCCAACCGCCTGCGCAAGAACCTGAAAAAATATGAAAAGTGGGCGAAGCAGGAAGGGATTGAATGCTACCGCCTGTACGACGCCGACCTGCCGGAGTACAACGTGGCGGTTGACCGCTACGCGGACTGGGTGGTGATTCAGGAATATGCGCCACCGAAAACCATTGATGCGCAAAAAGCGCGTCAGCGCATGCTGGACGTTATCGCGGCCACCATCGCCGTGCTCGGCATTGCGCCAAACAAGCTGGTGCTGAAAACCCGCGAGCGTCAGAAAGGGAAAAATCAGTACCAGAAGATGGGCGAGAAGGGTGACTTTATCGAAGTGGGCGAATACAACGCTCGCCTGTGGGTGAACCTGACCGACTATCTGGATACCGGCCTGTTCCTCGACCACCGTATCGCCCGTCGCATGCTGGGTCAGATGAGCAAGGGCAAAGATTTCCTCAACCTGTTCTCCTATACCGGCAGCGCGAGCGTGCATGCGGGTCTGGGCGGTGCGCTAAGCACCACCACGGTGGATATGTCCCGCACCTATCTGGAGTGGGCGGAGCGCAACCTGCGTCTTAACGGGCTGACCGGACGTCAGCACCGACTGATGCAGGCCGACGTGCTGGGCTGGCTGCGTGATACTGACGAGCAGTTCGATCTGATCTTTATCGATCCACCGACCTTCTCCAACTCCAAGCGTATGGAGGATAGCTTTGACGTTCAACGCGATCACCTGCGCCTGATGACCGACCTGAAGCGCCTGCTGCGCAAGGGCGGCACCATTATGTTCTCGAACAACAAACGCGGCTTCCGTATGGATCATGACGGCTTAGCAGCCCTGGGACTGAAAGCACAAGAAATCAGCCAAAAAACGCTGTCTCAGGACTTTGCCCGTAACCGTCAAATTCATAACTGCTGGTTGATTACCGCGGCCTGAAAGGAAAAATAAATGTCTTTAATTAGTATGCACGGCGCGTGGCTCTCTTTCAGCGACTCGCCGCTTCTCGATAATGCAGAGCTGCATATCGAAGATAACGAGCGCGTCTGTCTGGTGGGCCGTAACGGCGCGGGTAAATCCACGCTGATGAAAATCCTCAACCGTGAACAGGGGCTGGATGACGGCCGCATCGTGTACGAGCAGGATCTGATCGTCTCCCGCCTCCAGCAGGACCCGCCGCGTCACGTGACAGGCAGCGTTTACGATTTCGTAGCGGAAGGCATTTCTGAGCAGGCCGAATACCTGAAGCGCTATCACGAGATTTCGCATCTGGTGATGACCGACCCGAGCGACAAGAACCTCAACGAACTGGCGAAAGTGCAGGAGATGCTCGATCACCACGGTCTGTGGCAGCTCGAAAACCGCATTAACGAGGTTCTGGCCCAGCTTGGTCTGGAACCGGACATGGAGCTGTCGGCGCTCTCCGGCGGCTGGTTGCGTAAAGCGGCGCTGGGCCGCGCGCTGGTCAGCGGGCCGAAGGTGCTGCTGCTGGACGAACCGACGAACCACCTGGATATCGAAGCGATTGACTGGCTGGAAGGCTTCCTGAAAACCTTCAGCGGCACCATCATCTTTATCTCGCACGACCGTTCGTTTATTCGCAACATGGCGACGCGTATTGTCGATCTCGACCGCGGCAAGCTGGTCACCTATCCTGGCGATTACGACACCTATCTGCTTGAGAAAGAAGAAAACCTGCGCGTGGAAGAGCTGCAGAATGCGGAGTTCGACCGCAAGCTGGCGCAGGAAGAGGTGTGGATCCGCCAGGGCATCAAGGCCCGCCGTACCCGTAACGAAGGCCGCGTGCGCGCTCTGAAGGCAATGCGCCGTGAGCGCAGCGAACGCCGTGAAGTGATGGGCAGCGCCAAAATGCAGGTGGAAGAAGCGTCCCGTTCCGGCAAGATTGTCTTCGAAATGGAAAACGTCAACTATCAGGTTGATGGCAAAGTGCTGGTGAAAGATTTCTCCGCCCAGGTGCAGCGCGGCGACAAAATTGCGCTTATCGGCCCGAACGGCTGCGGTAAAACCACGCTGCTGAAGCTGATGCTGGGCCAGCTGCAGGCCGACAGCGGCCGCATTCACTGTGGGACTAAGTTGGAAGTGGCGTACTTCGACCAGCACCGCGCAGAGCTGGATCCGGACCGCACGGTGATGGATAACCTCGCCGAAGGCAAGCAAGAGGTAATGGTAAACGGCAAGCCGCGCCACGTGCTGGGCTATCTGCAGGACTTCCTGTTCCATCCGAAACGTGCGATGACCCCAGTGCGTGCGTTATCTGGCGGAGAGCGTAATCGTCTGCTGCTGGCGCGTCTGTTCCTGAAACCAAGTAACCTGTTGATTCTCGATGAACCAACGAACGACCTGGATGTCGAAACGCTGGAATTGCTCGAAGAATTGATTGACGGTTATCAGGGGACCGTAATGCTGGTCAGCCACGATCGTCAGTTCGTGGATAACACCGTAACCGAGTGCTGGATCTTCGAAGGTGAAGGGCGAATTGGACAATACGTAGGTGGTTATCACGATGCAAAAGGGCAGCAATCGCAGTCTCTGGCGCAGAAACAGTCAAAGTCCAAAATAAGTTCAGAACCTGCTGTAACAAAAGCAGAAACTGTCAAGAAAACCTCGGCTAAACTAAGCTATAACCTGCAGCGTGAACTGGAGGGGCTACCGCAGCGTCTTGAAGAGCTGGAGGCCGCGCTTGAGGATCTGCAAAAACAGGTTGCTGATGCGTCATTCTTTACCCAATCGCATGACTATACTCAGAAAGTACTGGCTGAACTGTCCGCGGCTGAAAAAGCCCTGGAAGAAGCATTTGAGCGCTGGGAGTACCTTGAGTCTCTGAAAAACGGCGCATAGACAGGGATAACATATGTGTGACCAGCACCATGCCGACAGGCATATTTTATGCTCGCAATGCGATATGCTCGTGGCGTTGCCAGAGCTTGGTCACGGACATAAAGCCCTGTGTCCACGTTGCGGCGCAACGTTGACAACCGAGTGGGACGCGCCGCGGCAGCGTCCCACTGCTTACGCTCTGGCAGCATTGTTCATGCTGCTGCTCTCCAATCTCTTCCCTTTCATCTATATGAAGGTGGGAGGGATAACCAGCCAGGTGGATCTGCTTGAAATCCCGGGCGTGATGTTCTCGGAAGATTACGCCAGCCTCGGCACCTTTTTTCTCCTGTTTGTTCAGATAGTCCCGGCTTTTTGCCTGGTCGTTATCCTTTTGCTGGTCAACCGCGTCAGGATGCCCTCATCACTGAAAATCCGGCTTGCGCGTATCCTTTTTCAGCTCAAAAGCTGGGGCATGGCCGAGATCTTTCTGGCGGGCATTCTGGTCAGTTTCGTGAAGCTCATGGCGTACGGCGACGTGGGGATCGGCAGCAGCTTTGTTCCGTGGTGCCTGTACTGTGTCCTGCAGCTGCGTGCCTTCCAGTGCGTGGACAGACGCTGGGCGTGGGATGATATCGCCCCGGCACCGACGCTTGCGCAAACGGTAAAAGTCGGCGTGCCCGGCATTCGTCAGGGGCTGCGTTCCTGCCCGTGCTGTACCGCCGTGCTGCCCGCCGATCTCGACGTTTGTCCGCGCTGCGAAACGAAGGGTCACGTACGCCGTAAAAATAGCCTTCAGTGGACGATGGCCCTGCTGGTCACCTCCATCATGCTGTATCTGCCAGCCAATATTCTACCGATCATGATCACCGATTTGCTCGGCGATAAAATGCCCTCGACGATCCTCGCCGGGGTGATCCTGCTGTGGGGCGAAGGTTCCTATCCTGTCGCCGGCGTGATCTTTATCGCCAGTATTATGGTGCCAACCTTAAAAATGATCGCCATCGCCTGGCTCTGTTGGGATGCGAAGGGGCATGGAAAACGCGACAGCGAGCGCATGCACCTGATTTATGAAGTGGTCGAGTTTGTCGGACGCTGGTCAATGATTGACGTGTTTGTCATCGCCGTTCTCTCTGCACTGGTGCGGATGGGCGGTTTGATGAGTATTTATCCCGCGATGGGGGCTTTAATGTTTGCACTGGTCGTGATTATGACCATGTTTGCGGCCATGACCTTCGACCCTCGTTTATCGTGGGATCGTGAGCCTGAATCAAGCCATGAGGAAGAGTAAGAGCATGGAAAATAAGAGTGGAGAGGCGAAAGTGCAGAAGGTCAAAAACTGGTCGCCGGTGTGGATTTTCCCCATCGTGACCGCGCTGATCGGTGCATGGATCCTGTTTTATCATTACAGCCATCAGGGACCGGAAGTCACGCTGATAACCACCAATGCCGAGGGGATTGAGGGCGGTAAAACGACCATCAAAAGCCGTAGCGTGGATGTGGGCGTGGTCGAAAGCGCAACCCTGACCGACGATTTAACCCATGTGGAGATTAAGGCGCGCCTTAATGCCGGCATGGAAAAACTGCTGCATGGCGATTCCGTTTTCTGGGTGGTTAAACCGCAGGTGGGGCGCGAAGGGATCAGCGGCTTAGGGACGCTGCTCTCTGGAGCCTACATTGAACTGCAGCCCGGCACGAAGGGCAGCCAGCCTGGGCAATATCAGCTTCTCGACTCACCGCCGCTTGCGCCGCCTGATGCCAAGGGTATCCGCGTGATCCTCGACAGCAAAAAAGCGGGCCAGCTTACGGCGGGTGACCCGGTACTGTTCCGCGGCTACCGCGTCGGTTCCGTTGAAACCAGCACCTTCGATGCGCAAAAGCGTACCATCAGCTATCAGCTTTTCATCAATGCGCCAAACGATCGTCTGGTGACCAGCAACGTTCGCTTCTGGAAGGACAGCGGGATCGCGGTCGATCTTACGTCGGCGGGGATGCGCGTAGAAATGGGTTCCTTAACCACGCTGTTTGGCGGCGGGGTGAGCTTTGATGTGCCGGAAGGGCAGGATCTGGGGCAGCCGGTTGCCGAGAAAACGGCGTTCAGACTCTTTGACGATCAGCGAAGCATTCAGGACGCGCTCTATACCGACCACATCGACTTCCTGATGTTCTTCAAGGATTCCGTCCGCGGTCTGCAGCCGGGCGCACCCGTTGAGTTCCGTGGTATTCGTCTTGGTACGGTTGGGCAAGTTCCGTTCTTTGTACCGGGCCTGAGCCAGATGCTGGACGATGATTATCGTATTCCGGTGCTGATCCGCATTGAGCCGGAGCGTCTGCTTAACCAGATTGGCGAGAACCAGGATATCGCGGCGCATATTAACGAACTGATGAACCGTGGTCTGCGCGGGTCGCTGAAAACGGGTAACCTGGTGACCGGCGCGCTGTATGTGGATATGGACTTCTACCCGAAAGCACCGCCGATTACCGGTATTCGTGAATTTGGTGGCTACAAGATCATCCCAACGGTGAGCAGCGGTCTGGCTCAGATCCAGCAGCGTCTGATGGAGACGCTGGATAAGATCAACAATCTGCCACTGAATCCGATGATTGAAGCGGCGACGAACTCGCTGAGCGAAAGCCAGGCAACGATGCGTCGTCTGCAAACCACGCTGGATAACATCAACAAGATCACTGCGAGCCAGAGCATGCAGCAGCTGCCGCAGGATATGCAGAAAACGCTGCGTGAGCTGAACCGCAGCATGCAGGGCTTCCAGCCGGGTTCAGCGGCGTACAATAAGATGGTGGCAGATATGCAGCGTCTTGATCAGGTCTTGCGTGAACTGCAGCCGGTGCTGAAAACGCTCAACGAGAAGAGCAATGCGCTGGTGTTCGAAGCGAAAGATAAAAAGGATCCTGAGCCGAAGAGGGCAAAAGAATGAAAAAGTGGCTATTGATGGTTGGCGCTCTGCTGTTAACGGCGTGCAGTTCAGGGGTAGATAATAAAAGCTACTATCAGCTGCCTGTGGCTACCCACAGTGGTGGGCAAAGCACGGCCAGCCAGGGAAACCGCCAGCTGTGGGTTGAGCAGGTTGCCGTGCCGGATTATCTGGCAGGAAACGGCGTGGTCTATCAGACCAGCGACGTTAAATACGTGATTGCGACGAACAACCTGTGGGCCAGCCCGCTGGATCAGCAGCTGCGCAACACGCTGGTGGCCAATCTGGGCAGCCAGCTTCCGGGCTGGGTTGTCGCGTCGCAGCCGCTGGGTAACGACCAGGATACGCTTAACGTCACGGTAACAGGCTTCCACGGCCGTTATGACGGTGCGGTGGTGATCAGCGGGGAGTGGTTGCTGAACCATCAGGGGCAGCTGATTAAGCGTCCTTTCCATCTGGAGCTGAAGCAGCAGAAAGATGGCTATGATGAAATGGTGAAAGTCCTGGCTCAGGGTTGGGCACAGGAGTCGGCCAGCATCGCAAGGGAAATTTCCCGGCTGCCATAAGTAAAATTCATCATTAAAAACCGCAGTTGGCCTGTTGCTGATTGCGGTTTTTTTTCGTTTTCAGTTCAGTTTGTTACTTGTGCCACGTCACAATTTTTGTACAAATGAACTTCCGGCTAGCTCACAAATATGACACCCGTATGAATTTTGAACATTGACGATGCGACTAATTCGGGGTATTCGTTATCTGTGCCTGTGCATTGAGTGCAGACACTGTTTTCTTTCCACCAGACAAAAGAATGAGGGAAACGAGGCATGAAGAGACAGAAACGAGATCGCCTGGAACGGGCTCATCAACGTGGTTATCAGGCCGGCATCGCTGGACGTTCTAAAGAAATGTGTCCTTATCAGACGATAAATCAAAGGTCACAATGGCTTGGAGGCTGGCGAGAAGCCATCGGCGACAGGGCACTCATAGCCTGATAACGTCTCTTTCAAAAAAGAAACCTCCGCAATGCGGAGGTTTCGCCTTTCTGGGGGGGCCAAAAGCACAATCAGAAAGCTGAAGTATCCTGGAACAGGCCAACTTTCAGGTCGCTTGCGCTATAGATCAGACGACCGTCGACCAGCACTTCGCCATCTGCCAGGCCCATAATCAGGCGGCGGTTAACGATGCGCTTGAAGTGAATACGATAGGTCACTTTCTTCGCTGTAGGCAGAACCTGGCCAGTGAATTTTACTTCGCCCACGCCCAGCGCGCGACCTTTACCTTCGCCGCCCAGCCAGCCCAGATAGAAGCCAACCAGCTGCCACATGGCATCCAGGCCCAGACAGCCAGGCATTACCGGATCGCCAATAAAGTGGCAACCGAAGAACCACAAGTCCGGGTTGATATCGAGTTCTGCTTCTACGTAACCCTTATCGAAGTTGCCGCCGGTTTCGGTCATTTTCACGACACGGTCCATCATCAGCATGTTCGGGGCCGGTAACTGTGGGCCTTTAGCGCCAAACAGTTCACCGCGACCAGAGGCAAGAAGATCTTCTTTTGTATAGGATTCGCGTTTATCTACCATGTTCTCAGTAAGCCTTATTTTAGTGAAGGACGCAGGATAGCTAACACGTGTACGCTGAACAAGTCCGATCAGTTCGAACTAAACCAGCCCAGCCAGCGTAACGGCCATGGATAACGATGACGAGCATCCTGCTGTGTCGCCTGAGCTATGCGCTCCTGGATAGTCTGCATCAGGGTAGTTTGCCCTTCGCCATCCCAAACCAGATTTGTCAGTAAGGGTAGCGCATCCTCAATCCCTTCGATGGCCCAGATGGTGAATTGCTCTTGCTCAACCGCATCCAGAATATCCTGGCTGAGGCTCAAATGGCGTGCGTTGGGAGCAGGAATAATCACACCCTGTTTGCCGTTTAAACCGCGCTGCTGACAGATAGAGAAGAAGCCTTCAATTTTTTCGTTGAGGCCTCCCACTGGCTGTGCACGACCGAACTGGTCCACCGAACCGGTGATCGCGATGTTCTGATTGATGGGCACTTCCGCCAGGGCGCTGATTAAGGCGCAAAGCTCGGCCATAGAGGCGCTATCGCCATCCACTTCGCTGTAGGACTGCTCAAACGTCAGCGAGGCGGAGAAGGGGATCTGTTGCTCAAGCTGCAGCTCTGACATCAAAAACGCCTGCATGATCATCATGCCTTTCGCGTGAATGTTGCCGCCCAGCTCGGCTTTTCGTTCAATATCGGTGAACTCGCCATCGCCAATGTGCACAACGCAGCTGATACGGGACGGCTCCCCGAATGCGCGCGGATGGCCAGGAAATTCAATCACCGACAGGGCGTTGATCTGCCCGACGCGTTCGCCTTCGGTTTCCACCAGAATTTGTTCCAGCAGAATTTCATCCTGCATACGGTCGGCAAGATAGCCTTCTCGCCACTCACGCTGAGCCAGCATCTGAGTGAGCTGTTCTCCGGTAAACGCCCCGTTACCGCTGATCACACCCACTTCACGCAGCTGTTTGCCGATCCAGAGTGGGCAAAGCGGCAGCGTTTCCTGGTCGCCGGTGTAGCGTACCGCTTCGCGGATTAAGCCCGGCCACGCGTCAGCCGCAGGGGTTGGCAGCGCAAAACGCTCAGCAACGGCCATCACCCACTGGCACCACTGCGCCATATCGTCGGCATCAGCAATCTGGATGTTGTCTTCGTATTCGCTATACACCGCCTGCTCAGCCAGTTCCGGCTCCATTTCCTGGAAGTCCGCCAGCGATTCGCGGTCGCCCGTCAGCACGACGGTCAGCGACAGCGGCATAGACGGAACAGAGACAGGCAGAGGACGAGACTCATCGTAGCCGACCCAGTCGAAACGCTTCTGGTTGACGATAGTTTTCAGACGCATCCACAGCAGCGGCTGCGAGAGCAGGGTACGCAGTGAGATGATGAGAACACCGCCATTTGCGCGATGAACCAGCCCCGGCTGCAGCGAAAGTTCGCCGTTAAAATGGCGCAGACAACCAAAGAGTTGTTCCGCCTCGACCCAGTTAGCGGTAATCACTTCGCCTTTAACGGCAAAACGGCCATCGGCCTGCGCCGTTGGTTCGAAAGTGACATCATGTCCCGCAATACGATACTGGCCGCCAAAAACTGCGTTCGCTTCCGGCTTCAGCTGGCGCACGGCATCACCGAGCAGCGTCAGGTATTCTGCTTCTTCCGGGGCCTTGAGCAGCATGAAGGGCGCTGTTGCCCATGGGCTTAACACCTGCTCCAGCGCATAATGCAAACGAGGCTGCGTATCGCTAAGGATGAATTCGTGTTCTTTTGCGAGTTCGGGCTGTGCAAACAGTTCCTGGTAACTTTCGGTATCCGGAACAAGGTCACGCCATGCAAGTTTCGTAATGGTCAAAGTTGATGTTTTTTAGTCAGATGTAAAAGCGTGGAGTATACCGTAAGCGGGGGGCTCTACCCAAGCAGGATTGGGGATTTCGACAGGGCGATTGGCTGCATTCACTCACAGGATATGATTTCTTTTCAGCAGATTGCTAAAAAACTGATATTCTGAACAGAGTTACGTGGTAACACTGAGATCGCAATGAAATATCAACAACTGGAAAATCTCGAAAGCGGCTGGAAATGGAAGTACCTGGTCAAAAAGCACCGTGAAGGGGAGCTGATCACCTGCTACGTCGAAGCCAGCGCTGCGCAAGAAGCCGTGGATATTTTGCTGACCCTCGAAAATGAACCGGTACAGGTTAACGGCTGGATTGAGAAACACATCAATCCAGCGCTGTTAAACCGGATGAAGCAAACTATCCGCGCGCGACGCAAACGGCATTTTAATGCTGAGCATCAGCACACTCGCAAAAAATCAATCGACCTGGAGTTCGTGGTCTGGCAACGCCTGGCTGGGCTGGCACAACGACGGGGCAAAACGCTTTCGGAAACCATCGTGCAGCTGATTGAGGATGCCGAGCATAAAGAGAAGTACGCCAACCAGATGTCGACGCTGAAGAACGACCTTCAGGCTCTGTTGGGTAAAAAATAGATTTTTCTTTTCTTCAGACAATAAAAAACCCCGCATGGCGGGGTTTTTTTATAAGACGATAACTTATGCCGCTGGCTGAGTTACAACGTCTTTGATGCCTTTAACTTCGATCTCTACGCGACGATCTGGAGCCAGGCAGTCGATCAGTGCAGCGCGAGCTTTCACGTTGTCACAGGTGTTGCCAGTAACTGGGTTAGATTCGCCCATACCACGTGGGGAGATCTTGTTAGCTGGGATACCTTTAGAGATCAGGTAATCAACAACAGACTGAGCACGTTTCTCAGACAGTTTCTGGTTGTAAGCGTCAGAACCGATACGGTCGGTGAAGCCCAGAACCACTACGGAACCGTCTTTAGGATCCAGGTTGCTCAGCTGAGAGTACAGCTGATCCAGTGCCTGCTGGCCTTCTGGTTTCAGAGTCGCTTTGTTGAAGTTGAACAGAACGTCAGACTTCAGAGTGAAGTGCTTGGTCTGTACTTCTGGAGCTGGAGCCGGCGCTGGAGCAACAACTGGAGCTGCTTCTTCCTGCTGGCCGAAACGGTAGGAAACACCTACGCTCAGCATGCCGTTGTCTGGACGAACACCAACGGTGTTGCCGTCGCCGATGTTGTTAACCCACTGGTATTCCAGACGGGTAGCGATGTCACGGGTCATAGCCCACTCAACGCCACCAGCGAATACTGGGGAAACACCGGTGTCATGGTTGTCACCAGAGATGTTGTTGCTGGAATCTGCGCGCCATACCATGCCGCCCAGACGGGTGTACACGTCCAGATCGTCAGTGATTGGGTAGCCCAGTTTAGCGGTCAGCTGAACGCCCTGTGCTTTGAAAGCGCCGTTGATGGTGTCGCCTTTGTATGGCATACGACCTAACCAGTCGTAACCCATTTCAAAACCAACATACGGGTTAACCTGATAGCCACCGAACGCACCTGCACCAAGCTGGCTCTCGTGAGTTGGGCCATCATTGTTCAGGCTGCTGTTGTACCAGCCGGTGTCGTGGAACTGAGACCAGCCCAGTTTACCACCTGCATACCAGGTATTATCTTTCGGAGCGGCCTGCGCTACGGTAGCGAAGCCAGCCAGTGCCACTGCAATCGCGATAGCTGTCTTTTTCATTTTTTGCGCCTCGTTATCATCCAAAATTCGCCATGAAAGTCTCAGGAGAGAATCACGGTTAAATCCTTCACCGGGGGGCGTGGTCAAATATAAATCTACCGATATCTTCGGCTTAGGCCGAGCACCCCTGGCGATGTAAAGTCTACAACGTAGCTGAAAACTTACAAGTGTGAAGTCCGTCAGGCATATGAAAAAAAAAGTTCCGTATACCGATTATTTAACATTTTTCGAACGAATTTTGTGCAATAAAATTAAGGAGAACCGCACCAGACAAGCCTTGCCGCAATTTTCAGTCCGGGAACTTTAATGCCATCTTGTGGTCAAAAAAAATTCCAGGAAAAATCTTAATTTCACTCAATGATACAAATTGGAGTGAATTTTTAGCCCAGAAAGTTGTCCTCTGCGGTAAGAATCCGATCGAACCGGACGCATAATGAACCCGATCGCATTCCCTTCTTCGGCTGCTTCAGTCAGACGGAAATGTTCCTCTTCCGTCAATTCTTCCGGTAACCATCCAATCACCACGCTGTAATTTCCGGTGCGTAACGCGCGGATCATCGACTCAACGGTATCGCACGGCGGGAGCTGATTAATTTGCATGACCTTAGTAAGCGGAAGGCCTGCGGACTGAACCCACTCACGGCTCAGTTTTTGCTGAGGCGTGAGCCAAAGCTGCCAGCGCGATTGCTGACCAAGCTGTTGTAATAACGGCAACAAAAGAAGTTGCGTCAACAGGGGCTGGTCTTCACGATAAACCACTTCACTGATAAGCCCCGTGGAAACACGCTCGACGGAATTCTGCGCGACATTGCCTGCGGTAGAAGAGAGAGAGGTTGAGCGATTTGCATAGCCTGAAGTGTGCATATTCATTCCAGCCCTGTAGTTACTGTATGGATATACAGTAACCCCTGTATGCATAAAGATCAACCTCATTTTCGGAAAGCGACTCGCAAAATTCATTCAATGTTGATGTCCCTCGAAAAATCATCTTGCTCATCGGCAATAAGTTGCCTATTTTCCTGCTAACGGATCCGCTAGTAAGAAATTTCGTTGTTACTTTATGATTTTGAAGGGAAATATCATGAAAAAGATATCTTATGAACGGATTTATAAATCCCAGGAATACCTCTCCCCGTTGGGCGAGATTCATCATCGCGCGCTGTTTGGAGGCTATACCCTGGCGGTGGATGATGCGGTTTTTGCCATGGTGTCAGACGGAGAGCTTTATCTCCGCGCCTGTGAGGAGAGTGCGAAATACTGTGTAAAAAATGCCTCCTCTTTTTTGACGTTGATGAAGCGAGGCCGCCCGGTGCTGCTCAACTATTATCGTGTGGATGACGGATTATGGCAGGACAGAGAGCGGCTGCTTCAGCTCTCCTCGTTTGCGCTCAGTGCGGCAAGAAAAGAGCGCTATCAGCGCCATCAACGAAACCGACTTAAGGATCTGCCAAACCTGACGTTTCAGCTTGAAGTCTTGCTCTTTGAAGCTGGCATTACCAATGAGGAAACGCTGCGGGCGCTGGGTGCCAGAGCGAGCTGGCTGAAGATGCGGGCAAAAAACAAAGCGCTCGGTATTAAGGTTCTCTTCGCACTGGAAGGGGCTATCGAGGGGCTGCATGAGGCGGCACTCCCGGCAGGCATTCGCCGGGAGCTGACGGAGTGGTTTAATGCGCTGCCTGAGCCACAGGAGAATCACTTCTCCAGGTAGCGATTTGCTGTTGCAGCCGGCAAATTTCAGGCAGCAGAGCGATAAGCAGGCCTATTTGCTGAAGAACCAGCGGCGCTTTGCTGTCGTTTCCTGGGTCAAGATGCGCAATGCGTTGAGCCAGTTCATCCAGGGCCTGTTGAACGCGCGGCTCATCGGCCGGTCGGTGATGAAGTGCGTCATCAACGTAGCAGACGGCGTCATCGAGCAGGTTGAGAATGCCCGGGTTGGTGAGTTTCTCACGGTGGGCACCCAGCGTCGAAATATAGCTGGTGAACGTATGGTTCAGACAGAGCAGGCGGAACGCAGTCTCACGAATCTCCACCGTGGCGCGAGGCTCCGTTGACATATTAGAGACAACGGAGGCCAGTTCTGCATCACTGTTGTGCGCGTCGCGACGGGCTATCCGGTAAGCCAGGCGGTTATCGCGCCCCTGGTGGTACTGCTCCAGGATTGCGTCAAGGTATCGACAGTTGGCGTTCATTGCCCTGTCTACCACGCGCGGCAAATTGCGGAAACGCCAGTCCGGCCAGATAAAGCTGACCGCAGCCCAGGCAATCGCACAGCCAATCAGGGTATCGATCACGCGGGGCAGGGCAACTTCAAACCCTTCACCCAGCAGGTTAAAGCAGAGCAGCACCAGCAGCGTGATGAACATGGTGGCGTGGGCGTACTGCACGTTGCGAAACGCGAAGAACAGCACGCCGGTGATCACAATCAGAATCAGTTGACCTTCAACGGAGGGCACGAAATAGAGCACCGGAAGGCCGATCGCGACGCCGACCAGCGTGCCGATAATACGCAGCGCAAGACGGTGTCGGGTGGCGTTATAGTTCGGCTGGCAGACGAACAGGCTGGTCAGCAGGATCCAGTAGCCGTGGTGCAGCCCGGTTATCTGGATAAAGGCATACCCCACGCACAGCACCAGCGACATTCTCACCGCGTGGCGAAAGAGTGCCGACTCCGGCGTAAAGTTACGGCTCAGACGCAGCCACATATCGCTAACGCTGTGCACGCTGTCATCAGCAAGCTGATTTTCCACCTCACTGCCCGGCAGCGCCATCGCCTGTTCGGACTCAATGGTCGCCAGCTGAGCATCAATCGCCCGCAGGTTGTTCAGCAGAAAGCCCAGCGCTTTGATGTGCTCCGGTGACGTTCCGCTGGCCTGAACGCGGTCGAGCGCCGCATCAAGATGGCTGAATACGCGTTCAAAGCGGGGGTCATGCTGATAGGGCGTGCGCAGCAGAATAGACCGCGAGAGCTGCTGACACGCCTGAGACTGCATGGATAGCAGGCGCTGGAAGCGGAACATCACGTCGCTGTAGCGGAACTTCTCGCGCAGGGCCGCGTATTGAACGTGCGAGGAGCTGGCACGTTCGTGAATGTCCTGGGCGGCAAAATAGTAGTGTAAGGTCCTTCGCGTTCCGCGCTGACCGCGATCGCCGCGCAGACGGGTAAGCAGAGAGGCTTTTGTCTGGTTAAGGGTGGCGACCAGCTGGCCATTTGCCAGCGCCAGATCGTAGAGCGGAGCCTGGCTTTCTTCCTCGATATCCGGGTCGAACAGCCGGGATTTCAGTTCCAGATAGTGGGCTAACTGCTCAAAGCTGCGGGCAAGGTTATCCTGCAGCGGGCGAACCGGGAAGATCAGATGACCGGTTAGCGTCAGCAGGTTATACCAGATGGCGCCCAGCAGCAGGAGAACCGGCTGCTGGTACCACTGGTCGTACAGGGAAACGCCCAGCATGGTGTAGATGGCGATCAGCAATGCACCAAACGCGATGGTGGCATAGCGCTGCCCGAGGCCGCCCAGCAAAATAAACCCGCTGGTTGAGAGCGTAAGGCCCAGGGCAAACAGCCAGGGCCACGGGAAAAGCAGCTCAACGGACGCTGACGCAATGAAAAAGCAGACGAGCGTAATGACCAGGTTACGTAAACGTCCGGCCAGACGATCGTCCAGGTCCGCCAGCGCCCCGGCCACCACCCCCAGCGTAAGCGGAATGGTGAGCTTGACATCATTCAGCCACCAGGGCAGGGCAACCGTGCCGCAAAGCGCGATAAATATCCTGACGTTGTATAGCCAGGTGCTGTTCCAGGTATAACGGCGAAGCAATGGGCTTAGCATAAACGCGGCCGGTCCTTATTTACTGAAAACGACGACGCGCGTTTGCTTCACGCGCCGCCTGGGCCACTTCTACCGGAACAACCCTGCGACCGACGGGCCAAAGGGCGATAGCGGCGATCTTAAAGTTTGCGATCCCCACAGGAATACCAATAATCGTGATGCACTGTGCAATACCGGCAAAAATATGCATGATGCACAGCCACCAGCCGAAGAAAATCAGCCACAGTATGTTCAGCAGGGTTCCGCCCGTATTCATCAGGGCGTTTTTGCTCTCCGGATTGAGTTCGTCAACGTGGATAGCTTCATTCCCGTAGGGGATTAAGGAGAGTTTTGTGATCTCCCAGCAGGAACGAGTCAGGGGAAGCGTGAAAATCAGGACGATGCTCACCAGCGTGGCAAAAAGCCAGGAAAGGGTGGTGGCAAAACCGCCCAGCACAAAATTCAACACATTCAGAACGGTACGCATAAACCCTCACTTCCTTTCGATAAAATTAACGCCCAATGATTGTAACGTTTTTTTAGGCTGGAGCACCTTAAAACTGGCAGTTAAACTGTCAGGTAAATTATCTCTTCGTGGATTTGGCGGAACATGGAACTGAAAGCAACGTCGTTAGGCAAACGCCTGGCGCAACACCCTTACGACAGGGTGGTTCTCCTTAATGCCGGGGTGAAAGTCTCCGGGGAACGCCACGAATACCTTATTCCGTTTAATCAGCTTCTGGCTATCCACTGTAAGCGCGGGCTGGTGTGGGGCGAGCTGGAGTTCGTTCTGCCTGACGATAAAGTCGTGCGTCTTCACGGCACCGAGTGGGCGGAAACCCAGCGTTTTCATCATCACCTGAACGCACTGTGGCAGCAGTGGAGCCAGGATATGAGCGTAATTGCCGCCCAGGTGCTGCAGCAGGTGCTGGACGATATCGCGCAGAGCAACGCACAGCACGCGTGGCTGACCCGTCAGCAGACCGCCGGGCTGCAGCAAAAGATCCGACAGGCACTCTCGGCGCTGCCGCTCTCCGTGACGCGTCTCGACGAGTTTGACAACTGTCGCGACGCCTGGCGCCAGTGTCAGGCCTGGCTGAATGATAAGGATAAAAGCCGTCTCGCCCATAACCAGGCCTGGACGGACGCCATGCTCACCCAATACGCCGACTTTTTCAGTACGGTGGAATCTTCACCGCTCAATCCGGCCCAGGCGCGCGCGGTGGTCAACGGCGAGCAGTCGCTGCTGGTGCTGGCGGGGGCCGGTAGCGGTAAAACGTCGGTGCTGGTGGCGCGTGCCGGCTGGCTGCTGACGACCGGAGAAGCGGTAGCCGATCAAATACTACTTCTGGCCTTTGGCCGCAAGGCTGCTCAGGAGATGGACGAACGTATCCAGGAACGTCTGCACACGCGGGATATCACGGCCAGAACCTTCCATGCCCTTGCGCTGCATATTATTCAGCAGGGCAGTAAAAAAGTGCCTTCCATCAGTAAGCTGGAAAACGACGCGCAGGCGCGTCAGGCGCTGTTCATCACAACGTGGCGCCAGCAGTGCAGTGAGAAAAAGGCGCAGGCGAAAGGGTGGCGGCAGTGGCTGGAAGAGGAGCTCAGCTGGGAGGTGCCAGAGGGCAGCTTCTGGCAGGATGACAAACTGGCGCGTCGGCTGGGTTCGCGACTTGACCGCTGGGTCAGCCTGATGCGAATGCACGGTGGAACGCAGGCAGAGATGATTGAAAGCGCGCCGGAGGCGATCCGCGATCTGTTTTCGAAGCGGGTCAAGCTGATGGCTCCGCTGCTGAAAGCCTGGAAAACCGCGCTGAAAGAGGAAAATGCCGTCGATTTCTCCGGTTTGATCCATCAGGCCATCATCATTCTTGAAAAGGGACGTTTTGTCAGCCCGTGGAAACACATTCTGGTGGATGAGTTCCAGGATATCTCTCCGCAGCGTGCTGCACTGCTCTCGGCGCTACGGGCGCAAAATAAACATACGTCGCTGTTTGCGGTGGGGGACGACTGGCAGGCCATCTATCGCTTCAGCGGGGCGCAGCTCTCCCTGACAACCGCGTTCCACCACTATTTTGGCGAAGGGGATCGCAGCGATCTGGACACCACCTACCGCTTCAATTCACGCATTGGTGAGATCGCCAACCGCTTTATCCAGCAAAACCCGCATCAGCTGGCCAAGCCGCTCAATAGCCTGCGCCCAGGGGATAAAAAAGCGGTCACCCTGCTGGCAGATGACCAGCTGGAGCCGCTGCTGGACAAACTCAGCGGCTACGCGAAGCCCGATGAACGTATTCTGGTGCTGGCCCGCTACCATCACCTTAAGCCCGCGGCGCTGGAAAAAGCCGCCACCCGCTGGCCGAAACTGCAGCTTGAATTTATGACAATTCACGCCAGCAAAGGGCAGCAGGCTTACTATGTGATTGTGCTGGGGCTGAAAGAGGGCAGCGACGGTTTCCCGGCCCCGGCCCGCGAGTCGGTGATGGAAGAGGCCCTGCTGCCGGTGCCGGAAGATTTCCCGGATGCCGAAGAGCGGCGTTTGCTGTATGTGGCCATCACCCGCGCGCGGCATCGCGTGTGGCTGCTGTTCAATAAAGAGGAGCCATCCGTGTTTGTCGATATCCTGAAGAGTATTGATGTGCCGGTGGCGCGTAAGCCATAACGATGTCAGGAAAGATTTTCCAGGCCGGGTAAGGCGTAGCCGCCACCCGGCAAAAAAGCTACTTCAGTCTGTCGGAAAGATAACGCTGATAGTCCGGAATAAGGATATCAACCGGCGAGTTAAACTGCGGCGATTCGATGATGAAATCCGCCGTCGACAGGTTTGTCGCCACCGGAATATTCCACACCGTCGCCAGGCGCAGCAGCGCTTTAACATCCGGATCGTGCGGAACCGCGTTCAGCGGGTCCCAGAAGAAGATCAGCACATCAATTTTCCCTTCGGAAATCTGCGCGCCGACCTGCTGATCGCCGCCCATCGGACCGCTCAGCATGGCATTCACCTGCAGACCCGTTTCGCGCTGGATCAGGTTACCGGTTGTGCCGGTCGCCGACAGGGCGTGCTTTTCCAGCGAAGGCTGATGGCGGCGAACCCAGTTAAGCAGCATTTGTTTACAGTGATCGTGCGCCACAAGAGCAATGTGTTTGCGCTCAGGCAGCGTGCGTGTTGTCAGTTCCATAATCATATCCATCAGGTTAACTGACTACACGATGACGGGAACCGTCTGACGCTGCAAGAGAAAGGCGTAAAAAATGTGGCTTATGATGAAGGTTGTTGTTTTGCCCACTGTAAAAAACGGGCCCGCGTGTCGGGATCGGCCTGCTGGAACCAGAATTTAAGGCGCTGTTCCGTCAGGGTCTGGGACTGGGGAGGAATAACGTCCAGTTCAGAGACGCCGGATAGAAGCGTACTGTCGTCCGCCATCATGGTGGCAAACTGCGGAAGCGATGCGCGTTTTCCCGCTTTGTTATAGGTCTGGGTCGCGGCCTCGTAATCCGGGCCTTTCGGCGAGGTCGTTAACGCCAGAATATCCAGCTTCACCGGAATCGGCATCGCATTCCCGTCCAGCAGTTCAACGCGGGGTGAAGCGTCGAAGGCCGCAGATTCCTTCTCCGTTTCAAGGCGAGGCAGGGTGATGTTCACCTGACTGATTTGCCGGGTATTAAAGCTGACGATCAGCGGCGGGGAGATGTACATCCGTTGCTCGTGATTAGCCAGACCGATCGACTTTTCTACCCGAAAGACCAGCTGATGCGGCCCGTTATCTAACTCGATGCTGTCTGCACCGCGCAATAACGAGCTGGAGACCTTTTTTCCGTCCAGTACAAGAAGATCAATGTCGGTAGAGAGCCGGAGCGTGGTAGCAAAAACGCAGACCGGCATCACTAACGCAATCAGGGCAGTGGCAATACCGGTTTTCATAGAAGGCTCCCGTCAGAAATCCTGTCGCCGCATTAATGTATCTAAATTTTTCGATAATCACGTTTACTAACATATAGACATATTTCGCCGTTTTGCCCTCATGCATCTGTATGGGATGGATGGTTGAGATGTGCGGTTTGGCGTACACTTTTAAAAAAGCCAGGAGAAAAACCATGAAAGAGAACGATATTGCCGAGATTCTGACATCCACGCGTACCATTGCGCTGGTGGGCGCGAGCGATAAACCCGATCGTCCCAGCTATCGGGTGATGAAATACCTTCTCGATCAGGGCTATCACGTTATCCCGGTCTCGCCAAAAGTGGCGGGGAAAACATTGCTGGGTCAGCAGGGTTACGCCACACTCGCGGACGTGCCGGAAAAAATTGATATGGTCGATGTCTTCCGTAATTCCGAGGCAGCGTGGGAAGTGGCGCAGGACGCTATCGCCGTAGGGGCGAAAACGCTGTGGATGCAGCTGGGCGTGATTAACGAGCAGGCCGCCGTGCTGGCGCGGGATGCGGGGTTGAAGGTCGTCATGGATCGCTGTCCGGCGATCGACATCCCCCGTCTGGGGCTGGCGAAGTAATAAAAAAAAGCCCGTTATCGGGCTTTTTTTACACGCTTAGTTCCGCAGGCGCGGAGCCTGTAACTGTTTGCGGATAGTCTGAGCAAGTTCATCCATTGTGGGTTGCTCCGGATGCTCTTCCTGCAGCTCGCTACTCAGCTGCGCTTCGGCCAGATAGGTGTGAACGGGTTGTCCATCATCACCTTCCATTACCACGTGGTACCAGGGCGCGGCGCGAAGCTCTGCGTTCACCGCCAGCTCGTCTGCTGACGGTTCATCAAGGGAATACTCCGGGTCGATATCCACGACCACACCCAAATACCCTAGCAAAGTGTGGCGGACCTGCTGGCCGATACCGAATTTGCTGGCAATCATAGTCACCTCCCGGGAAATACGACTTACACGTTATGTGCGGGCAATATTTCTCTTTTCAAGTTACATGACGCGACAGGCAAACCCTTTCAGATACAGTCCTTCCGGGTAGGTAGCAATCACGGGGTGATCGGCTGCCTGACGGAACTGCTCTATAAATTGTACATCACGACCAGCATCTATTGCGGCATCGGCGATGATTTTCTGAAATAAATCTGTGGTCATCAGGCCGGAGCAGGAGAAGGTGAGCAGAACCCCGCCCGGGTTCAGCAGCTGGATAGCCAGCATGTTGATATCTTTATACCCGCGGCACGCGCCCATCAGCTGGCTTTTGTTTTCCACAAACTTCGGCGGATCCATCACGATGACGTCGAACTTCTCGCCCTGATCGCGATATTTACGCAGCAGCTTGAACACGTCATCGCGGACAAACTCCGCTTTGCTCAAGTCCAGCTTGTTTAGCTCGACGTTCTGTTTTGCCACGTCCAGCGCTTCCTGCGACGTGTCCACGCTTACCACCTGGGCACAGCCGCCCATCAGCGCCGAAACGGCAAAACCGCCGGTATAGGAGAAGCAGTTCAGCACGCGTTTGTCGGCAACGTACTGACGCGTAGCCAGACGGCTGTCGCGCTGGTCGAGGTAGTAACCCGTTTTGTGCCCGCCCTGAATATCCACCAGCAGCTTCATGCCGTGCTCTTCAATCGGCAGCAGGGCCGGTGGCAGTTCGCCCGTTACGGGCCCCTGAGTCAGCTCCATGCCTTCTTTTTTGCGCACCGCCACATCGCTGCGGTCGTAAATGGCGCATTCCGGGAACAGCGTTTGCAGCGCGCTGATCAGCGCGGCACGCTGGTATTCCGCTCCGGCGCTCAGGAGTTGCAGCACCAGGAAGTTACCGAAGCGATCTATGGTCACGCCCGGCAGGCCGTCGGACTCACCGGCAATCAGGCGGTAGCTGTCCAGCCCGTCGCGTTTTGCCAGCCAGTCGCGCCACTGCTGCGCCTGCTGCAGACGGCGAACGAAGAAGTCGATGTCGATGGTTTCATCTTTATCAAACGTCCAGACGCGAGCGCGGATCTGGGACGCTGGCGAGTAGGCGCCTCGCGCTAACCATTTCCCCTGATGGTCAACGATATCAATGGTTTCACCGAGGCTGGCTTTGCCTTCCATACGGGCAACCGCGCCGGAAAAGACCCAGGGATGACGGCGCAGTAATGATTTCTCGCGCCCTTTGGCTAACACTAAACGTACACTCATAATTTGCTGTTCTGTCGATTTCAGGAAATGGCGCGTAGATTACCACATTCAGCAAGGCGCAATCATCTGCGGATACCGTTGAGCGTTTCGGCACAAAATCAAATCGCTTAGGCACATTCCGGTATAGCAGCAGGCTTTACAGTAGGGCTTCCGGTACAGCAGAGGGAGCACCCATGAAAAAGCGCAGTGTGATAGCAATAGCCGCTCTGGCGGCGATGAGTTTTCAGGTTTTAGCAACAACGCCTTTCGACGTCACCAGCCGGGATATTTCCGGCGAAAGGCGACTGGCGCAACAGCAGGTATTTGAGGGGTTTGGCTGCCACGGTGGGAATATCTCACCGCAGCTGGCATGGAAAAATCCGCCTGCCGGTACGAAAAGTTTTGCCGTCACGGTATATGACCCGGATGCGCCCACCGGCAGCGGCTGGTGGCACTGGACCGTAGCCAATATTCCGGCGAAGACAATGATGCTGCCCGCTGATGCCGGTAACCCGAACGGCGAGAAATTACCTGCCGGCGTTGTGCAGGGGCGTAATGATTTCGGCTATTCTGGATTCGGCGGCGCATGTCCACCCGAAGGGGACAAGCCTCACCGCTATCAGATTACCGTCTGGGCCCTGGACGTGGATAAACTGCCCGTCGACAACAATGCCAGCGGCGCGCTGGTCGGTTTTATGCTCAATAGTCACGTTCTGGCAAAGGCTCAGTTAACAGCAACCTACAGCAGATAAGGATGGCAGGGTGCAGGAGTTTCATTTTCGACATAACCATCTTACCGCGGGTGAAGTGACTGCCAGCAAAATGCATCGCCTGCACCAGGTTAAACTGTTTTTTCCGGCTATTTGTCATATCACTCACGGCACTAAGGTGATAGTTCAGGATGATAACCGCCTGGAGGCGACACGGGATGAGCTCATTATTATCCCGGCCAATACGGCGATGGAGATTATCAATCAGCCTGTAAACGGTCTGTTTCACTCGGATTTGCTGATGTTATCCCCGGAGATCGTCGCCGAGTTTAAGGCGCATTACCTGAAATCCTGGCCGCGCACGACGCTGCATTCGCTCTGCGCCCCGCTGAGCGAGGGATTGGCGTTTATGTGGGACAATCTGCTGCACGCCGTGCGTCAGGATTTACCGGAGGCGCTACAAAAGCATCAGGCTTTCGGCCTTTTGCTGGCCCTGCTGCACGATGGCGTGGCGGGTCCGCTGCTTGTTGAGCGCAACAGTAACCTGACCGAGCAGGTGCGGCAGTTCATTATGCTGTCGCCCGCCAGAGACTGGACCGCGCAGGACGTTGCCAGCCGTCTGGCCTTAAGCGTGCCGACGCTGCGCAGACGCTTACGTGAAGAGTCGCAGAGTTTTCGCCAGATCGTGGAGGAGGTGAGGATGGCCGTTGCTTTGTCACAGCTCCAGTCAACCCGATTACCAATTGGCGAAATCGCATTACAATGTGGGTATCTTTCCAGCTCTCGTTTCACCGCCCGTTTCCGGCAGCACTATGGCTGTTTGCCGAAAACGCTACGTTAAGGAGAAGAAAAATGTCAAAAGTCTGCACCATTGCCTGGGTTCACGGCGTTGTTCAGGGCGTGGGGTTCCGCTACAGCACCCAGCGCGAAGCGGTTGAGCTTGGGCTAACGGGATACGCGCGAAATAGGGACGACGGCAGCGTTGAGGTGGTCGCCTGCGGCGAAGCGGAGCAGGTCGACAAGCTGGTGGCGTGGCTGAAAGCGGGCGGGCCGCGCAGCGCACGGGTTGATAAGGTGTTAACGGAACCGCATCAACCCGGGCGCGAATACGTAAACTTCGGGATTCGGTATTAAATACACTTCACCGGCTTAGGCAGGCCGGCAATTTTGGTGGCCTGTTTTGCCGGGCCTTTCGGGAACAGACGATACAGATAGCGGCTGTTGCCTTTCTCTTCGCCGAACTTATTGGCCATGGCTTTGACCAGCATGCGGATCGCCGGAGAGGTGTTGAATTCAAGATAGAACTCGCGAACAAAACGCACCACTTCCCAGTGTTCGGGGGAGAGGGTAATCCCTTCGTTTTCCGCAATTTTCTCCGCCAGCGGCTCGCTCCAGAGCGTCGTATCTTTTAGATAGCCTTCGCTATCGGTCTCAATTTCCTGGCCTGCAAAAATGAACATAATCTTCTGTCATCTGTGAAAAAAACGGCGACAGTGTAGCAAAAAAGCCGCCGCAGGATAAGTCGTGCCCTACAGGAGCAGTTGCAGCAGATTGTTGGCATTAAGCTTTTTCAGCGCGTTGCATTTATGGGTTGAAACCTGTTTCTCAGACATACGCGTCACGATGGCAATGTGGCGTACCGGCAAGCCGGTAAGCATCAGATCGAGCACGTTGAATTCAAGGCCGGTAAGACAGCAGTCAAGACTTCGGACGCGGCGAGGCTCTTTTGCCAGCAAATATGCCGCATCAGCGACGGCGATCCGGTCATCGATGATATAAAGGGTCAACGTACTGAAACGCTTGCGTAAATGCGTCGCCAGCGCCCACCCCTTTTCATTGCAGACCAGATACAGGCTGCCTTGCCAGCGGGCGGCTTCCAGTCTGAGCAAAATGTTTATCAATGCCTGATGCGTACCCGCCACGGAAAAACGGCAGCGTACGACAACCACGCGGCGGGTAAGCAGCGCTGGCTGCCATTGCACGGTGTCGCTTTGGACCTCTGGCTGAACGCCCCGACGCAGCAGCGCGTAGCGCAACCCTTCGGCGTAAAATCGATTATTGTCGAGAATAGCGTAACTCACGGTGACCTCGTTATAACGTGCTGGGCGTATAGATAACGCGCAGCGTGCCGGTATAGTCGCCCGCGTTTTTGCTGCTGGCGGCAAACGCTGGGGTTTTCAGGATAATAGGGGCAGGAATGCACAATACGCTCTCGCGTCCGCCGGGCAGCACGACCTGACGCAGATGCTGCGGATTGTTCGTGCCTTGCCAGACCAGGGTTTTACCGTTCGCGACGGCTTCGGTTGCGCCTGTTATTGGATTGGTGACGGAGACCCGATAATCGAGACGATCCCGCGCATCGGTCTGGCTACCGCCGCGTCGCCTGATTGAAAACGCGCCTTCGGCACGATCCGCTGAGGGGAGTCCGTCATCCTCAAAGCGAAGATAGGCGCGGGTGCTGGTACTGTTTTTGCCGTCGTACAGGCACATATCCAGCGAGTTTTCACCCTGGATCTCACTACCTCCCGGCCGCCCCGGGAAGTTGGTCAGGTTGAGGTTAACGATGGGCGTTGAGTGCGGAAATGCCGGCAGATAAATCTGCTGATTACCCGGATCGACCACCTCAATGCGAATGTTTGCCTGCCACCTGGCGATGGTGAGGTAGCCAGGGCATCCGACGTTTACGTCATTGAAGTTCCCGCCACAGTCGGCGCTCCCCCATTGACGCAGGTTCTGCTTCAGCGTTGCGGTCCAGATCCCCGGCAGGGCGAGCTTATCCAGTTCGCTTTTCACAATATAGAAATCGAAATAGGGCTCTCTGTTCCAGGCGCTGAGATCGCCCGTTCCCCCCGTGACAAAGCTGGCAAAGGTAAAGACTTTATTGTTGATAAACATATAGTGATCGCCATACACCTTGATATCCACCGTCTTGCTGGTGAGGGCATGCGTGAAACGTAAATTGATGGCATAGGGCGCGGCCGGGTTAGCTGAGAACCAGACCGGTGAGTTCATGCAGGCCCCGTTCGTGGTATCAGTCCGGGACTCACAGGTCAGGGTATTACGTCCCCACTTTTGCGGGTCGGCGAGGTCATAGCCGCCCGATTCATGAAACCAGATATCGAAACGCGCAGGCGGTGCCGTACGATCGAAGCTGATCCCAACGCTGGTGTTTCGTCCCGCAGGGGCGCCCGCCAGCGCCTGGCCTGTCCACAGGCTTAAGAACAGTAATATAAAGAAGCACTTAATCACATCATTTCCCTTTAGTGAGGTTGTCGGCGTTCATGGCAGTTGGACCGGCAGGTACCGATCGTCCGGCGAGCATCAGCTGCGCCTGCTGCTGGACGGCATCCGGCAGGGCGGAGAAGGTTAACTCCCGGCAAGGAATTGAGCCGACATAGCGCACCACGTCGCGCATACTTTTCACGTTGAGTTCGCACTGATAAAACTGCTGCTGGCGCACCAGGTAGAGGTTATGCAGCAGGGCATCGCTCTGGGCGCTGAATCCGCCGTTGCCAAGATCGCTCCAGCCGTTAACGTTCAGCGGCACGCCACCGATAAACGGCGAATGACGCTCGTCGGTTAACTGGCCGAGCCAGGTGTAGCTTGCGGTGGTTTGCACATCCCGACGCAGCAGTTTGCCAGGCACCATAAACAGCGTTCTGCTGCCTGAACCTTGCGTGATCTCACTGCTGGCTCCCCGGGACACGTCCAGCGATTCGTTAATCGTCAACGTTGTCTGCTGGTAGCCCGGCACTGCGAAGAGGGCGCGGCTATTGCCCGGAATGTCTGCGCTCCCGCTGTTATCCAGCGACACGGCAACGCTAGGAACCTGGGTATCCTCCGGTGTGGCAACGTTAACCGCGACGGCGGAAGCAGGACGACCGTCGCTCCAGCGTCCCAGCCACAGGCCAGAACGCGACAGCGCAAGGGTCGAGCTGTAGTTGCCGCTGCTGCTCAGCGTATGGCGCCTGTCCTGACGATCCCAGGCGTCGCTGACGGTCAGGCTGCCGTTGCCGTATCGCCCGCCCTGGCGCGTATAGGCTGAGGTATTCAGCGAGTCGCTGTTAATGCCCGACGCGCTCAGACCGTACTCATTTTCGCCGCGTGCATCGGCGTACCAGTTATGCGCCACGTTGTAGCTCAGCTGATTTTTTTCACGCTGCTGGTGCTGCCAGGTCGCGCCCAAAGAGGTATAGCTCGACGCATCACCCTGACGGTTATGCGCCATGGACAGGCTCACGCTCAGGTAGCCGCCTTTGTCCCTGCCGTCGCGGGCGTCATCGTGACGCATGAACAGGTTAATGCTGCTGTTAATGTTGAGGCCTCGGGTGCTAAAGGCATTGCTCAGCCCTCCCTGCCAGGCGCGCGAGCGCGAGCGGGTCATATAGACCGATTCCCACGGCAAACCCGCATCGTGGCGATCGTCGCTGTCCGGGAGCTCCCGACGTGAAACGTACCGTCCTTCGTTGCGGTTATCCGAATATCCGAGGCTCGCATACCAGGCGCCGACAGGGACGGAAAACATCACCGAGAGGGTGCGATAGCAGCCGTTCACGGCGTCAAACCCCGCGCTTCGGGTGTTGCAGTTTTCCGCTGATAGCGCGTTGCGATAGAGGCTCAGCGAAAAACCGTCGTTGTAGCTGATTTGCTGAATATTGCCGCGCTGGCCTTCGCTGCCGTAAAGGTAGCTAAACCGGGTACTCAGCACGCCGTCGATCGGGCCCGCGTTGAAGCCCCGGCTCCAGTCGAGCGCATTTTCCAGGAAACGCTGGTTTTTCTTTATCGTTGCTCCGCTGGTCAGCGCCAGGGTCGGGGTGACGGGCAGGCGCACACCCGCCTGCGCAACCGCGCTGCGTTCTTTGTTCCGATCGCTATTGTCGGTTTCACCCGCCTGCAGGAACCACTCGACGCGGTCAAATGGCGTAATGCCGGTTCGGGTAAACGGCACCTGCTCGGTACGCGTCAGCCGGTTATTTTCATAGACCGACAGCGTGACGGTGTAGCTCCCGTCCGGAAACGATCGCGTGTCGAGGGTTTGCGCCCCGGCATTCAGATAAAAGCTGGCCAGCAGCTGATTGCCACGGCGGGCGTCGATACGCGCGTCATGGGAAAGCAGTACGGTGACAGGCGTTCCCTTTGACTGCTGAACCGGATTAATCCACGCCCGTGTTGAACCCGTGCGCAGACCGCGAATTTTGCCCAGCGGCAGCTGGCTGAGGTTGATATTCCCGCCGGCATTACTGAACAGATCGCGGGTATCCATCTCGCCCAGCTGGACATAGTACTGACGCAGGATATCCTGGCGGAACCAGGCGTTGTTGACGGTGATTTCCTGCTGCTGCTGACGCCGTGAACGCTGTCCCAGCCAGGTCCAGTCGAGGTTAACATAGCCGTCCTGCGTGAGCGCCAGCGCGCCGTTGCCCTGCACGGTAGCCGACTGATAATCCCTGTCGGCAACGAAGTTAATATTCTGCTGATGGATCAGCGCATTTTCGGTGTCCTGCGTGGGCTGATACCACTGATTTTCCGCGGTGGCTTTAGGCAGAAATTTCTTGTCCAAAAACAGGCTAATACGGGCGTTATTCTCATCATAGATAATGGCCGCGCGGTCGGTATCAATGTAATCGCAGCCCGCTGCGGAGCCGTTGCTGCTGCAGGCCAGGTTGCCGTTACGGGCAAGCGGAACGGCCAGCGCGGCAGACACGGTGCCAACGAGAGCAGGGTCGTCGTTAAACCGACGTTTGATGGCCGCAACCACGGTTTCAGGTGCGACAAAACTGACCGTTTCAAGCGTGATATCCGTTTCAAAAAGTCCAAGCGACTCGCCGTAGAGGTTGACCTCTGTCCACAGGCGCTGCGTTTTAGCCAGATCTTCAAAACCTGCCGGGACGGCCATCCCGGCGCAGGCGAGTTGGATGGATGCGGGTAACAAAGCAACAAAGAGGAGAGTATTTCTGTGAAACGCCATGAACGAGCCTCGACATCATCCTGACGTCAGAGGGTGGGCACCCTCTGACGTTATTCCTTAGGTGCTGTGGTGTTACGCACCGCCTTCCGTGGTAGTCGCCTGCGTCAGCATCAGGCTGACAACGCCGCTGTACTGACCGGTTTTCAGAATGCCTTTGGTGGTCTGAGAAATGGTCAGCGGCAGTACCGCTGAACCGTTTTCAATGCTTCCCGGGAACAGTTCGGTACCGGTATATTCCACATCGGCGGTAGAGAGGGTTTTGTCGCCCAGCTTCACCGTCATTGGGATGGTCTCAGCACCGTCGGCATTTGCCAGCTTCGCGGCGCTTACCAGACGGACTTTCACGTTGCTGGTGGCGGAGTTAGACCACACCTTGGTATTCAGGCGATAGCTTTCCAGACCGCGGCCAGGCAGATACTGCATATCGATGCTTGCCGGCAGCGGCGTGTTATCGGCCTGGGTCATGTCCAGCTGTGAATCAACGCTGGCGTTGACGGTAATATCTTTTTGGATCGCCAGCGCGCTAACGGACGTGGTCATCGCGGCAACAATCATCAGAGGTTTAAAGTACTTACGCATTGATATCTCCATATTTACAAATGAGCACCCTGGCTCTTTAAACAAACCCTTTGGGGTCTTTACGGTAACGTCGTGTTATTGCACGACGGGTAAATCAGCTTCTTCAGCGGTTTTATTCACCCAGTTGAAGTAGCGGAATTTATATTTCTGGCCTTGTGTATTTGTGAGCGTTTTTAATTTCCGTTCGGTATCCGGATAAATCGTCGCGTCTTCTTTAACCCATTTACACGACGAATCTGCGTCACAAATACCGATCTCTCTCAGCGGCACGCGCAGCGTACCGTTGTTTTTTAACGTGCCCCTGCGAGGGTCTATCGAGAGTGAAACCACACTTTTTTCCGGGGCGAGGTGGATCAGGGCGCCCCAGATCACATTGACGCCCAATGTCGCCGTCGCAGCCGGGCTTTCTGCCTTGCCGGGAATAATGCTGTCAGGCTGCTTTACCCCTTCAAAATAGACGCGCCAGGTGGTCTCTTTTTCCGGTGGCGTAAGCGATACCAGACGAACGACGCGCATTGCGCCTGCCGCAAGAGCAAATTTTTCGGGCGTGACAACAACGCCACCTTCTTTCCACGAGGCCACATCAATCTCTTTTTCCTGGGCCGTGCCGGGATTAAGAATTTTCTTTTGCCTCACCCGAATGAACTGAATATCATCCGTTTTCGACGCTACCTTAATTTGTGCCGCACCGGACCTGTCCACATTCAGTTCCATGGGGTACACGCTCATATTGGCCATTGCCATTTCTGAGAAAAATGGCAATGACAGCGCGGCGACATAAAAGGCGGTTGTCATGTTCACTCTATTTTTCTGTTTCACATTCAGTCTGCCTGCTCTGAGTTCATCGGCGGCGCGTTAACACCAGGACACCGTCTGCTTTCGTATTGCTTCAGGGCAGGGAAACTTTAACCAGAACAGCGGTTTGTGAAAATTTGTATTAATTAACTCGTTAAATACAGGTTTTTATCCTGCTTTTCTGTCTTTAAGGTTGTATAGTTAAGCGAAAATACCGCGACCAGGGATAGGAAGAAAATTCCTTCTGATGAAAAAATAAGCAGGTCAGGAGGCGGTTTTCATGTCGATGTACCAGGGATTAAAAAAGCATGCGGTAACAGCCGAGAATAAAAGATGTTTTTTATATGCAATAATTCGTTGTTATTCGATCCTGAAGCACATGCAATAAGTCTTGTTGGACAACCAGAATCTGTATTAACGCTTTCGGCGCCAGCCGTGCGGCTTTTGCAGGAATTTATAAAACACAAAGGGCACGACCTGAGCCGGGAGGAATTGATCACTCGCGTGTGGGAGGAATTTGGCTTTACGCCATCGGGAAATAATCTCAATAAAGCGGTAAGCGAATTACGTAAAAGCTTCCAGTCTCTGGGAGAGGGGCACGAATTTATTGTGACCGTACCCCGTTACGGATTTCGCTTCGATGCTGAGGTGATTTTTCAGCCTGGAGAGAATATTCCATCCGTCGATCCGCAGCCCTCGGTCGCAACGCAGGAAGTAAAGCCTCAACGCGCCTCCATGAAAAAATGGGCGATTGTGGCCGTATTGATCGTCGCTGCGCTGGGGACGAGTCTCTACTTTAGCCGACAGCAGGGGATTTTCATTCCGGCGAAACTCAAGCCGGTTAAGGAAAAAATCGCCAGTTGCAGCATCTGGATTATCAACGATCACGGACGACCGCTGGTGCTATCGAAATTAGCGGAGCGGCTGGAGGCTAATAACATAGCGTGCGGACGGGAGGCGTACGACATTTATTATTTCAGCGCCCGTTTTACTATTTCCGCTGCAGATGAGGTGTTTATTGGTGCCTGTCCGGTCAGCAAAACTAGCCTGTGTAAAACCATACGTTATAAAAGCGGGGCACAAAAATGAAAATAAAACTTCTTTTTGGCGTGGGCGGTGTACTGGTTGGTTGTTCGCTGGCATTTTTTTACTATTCCGGCAGCGTGGGTAAAAAGGATGTGCTGGCCTGCAGCACTGAATTTAATTTCACGCGCAATGAGGGAAAAGCCAGTGAAGTGAAGGTCAATACCGTTGCCCAGTTCTATTTTCATCGGGACGGTACCGGGTTGACCACCTATAAAGGCGCGGCAAGGGCTGGCGGGCAATGTTTGATCGTTGACAGGGATGTGGATTTTACCTGGCAGCAGCGGGACGATGATAACGTCATCGTATTGAGCTACACCAAAACCTGGCGTCGGCACAATGACAATACGCCTGATGCTCAGTGGGGTAGCTTCGCCAATCCGACCGCACGCTACTACCTGACGATCTCTGAACTCTCGCCTTCCGTGTGGCTGATTCAGGACCGGCGCTATCCCACCTATATTTGCCGGGGTGAGTAGGGCATAAAAAAAGGAGAATGCCACAGGCATTCTCCTTTTTCGTATCTGTTGTGCTTAATCCCGGCTGGCGAAGCCCAGGATGCTCAGCAGGCTGACGAAGATGTTGTACAGCGACACATACAGGCTCACGGTGGCGCGGATATAGTTCGTTTCGCCGCCGCGAATGATGTTGCTGGTTTCGAACAGGATCGCGCCTGAAGAAATCAGAATAAACACGGCGCTGATTGCCAGATGCAGGGCAGGCAGCTGCAGGAAGATGTTTGCCACCATGCCCACCAGCACTACCACAACACCCGCCATCAGCATACCGCCGAGGAAGGACATGTCCTTACGCGTGGTCAGCACGTAGGCCGAGCAGCAGAAGAACACCAGCGCGGTGCCGCCCAGCGCCATGCCGATAAGGTCACCCATACCGGCAGACAGATACGCATTCAGCATCGGCCCCAGGATGTAGCCCAGGAAGCCGGTGAAAGCAAACGCGGACAGGATGCCGACGGGCTTGTCAGCGGTTTTGTAGGTCAGGAACATCAGACCATACATACCCACCAGCGTCAGGATCAGCCCCGGAGACGGCAGCATCAGCACGGTGCTGGCGGTGGCGGTGATCGCTGAGAAAGCCAGCGTCAGGCTGAGCATGAAATAGGTATTGCGCAGCACCTTGTGGGTGCTGAGTAGCGATGTGCGGTCGCGTGAAGAAGTAATTATACGATCCATGAGTCACTCTCTTATGACAGATGTAATTAGTGGAAAGAATAGGAAACGGCACGCCAGTCTCAAAGTGGTTTTACCCATCTTTACTCAGCACGTTAGCGCTGTAGGCGGTTATTTCTTCTGCAGAAATCCGTTTCGCCAGTATGAACAACGGTTTGCGACAATTTACCAGATCAAGCTCTTATAGGTTACTGAAAAATATTGCGTTATTACCATTCGAACGCTAAGAGTTATTTCCGGATCGTCATAAAACAGACTATAAGGCGAAGGAAATGAAACCACAAACACGCACTCACTTTACGCTCTCTTTGTTAACCGCAGGGATCCTGTGCGCCAGCACGGCAGCCTGGGCGGCTAACGTGCCGGCAGGAACCGCGCTGGCCGACAAACAGGAACTGGTCAGAAACAACGGCAGTGAACCGGCTTCGCTCGACCCGCATAAAGTCGAAAGCGATGTCGAATTCAATATTATCAGTGATTTATTCGAAGGGCTGGTGGGCGTTTCCCCGGCAGGAGAAGTTCAACCCCGACTGGCGGAAAAATGGGAGAACAAGGACAACACCGTCTGGACGTTCCATTTGCGTCCGGGCATCACCTGGAGTGACGGCACGGCGATTACCGCTGAGGATGTGGTCTGGAGCTGGCAGCGCCTGATCGATCCGAAAACGGCTTCGCCGTATGCCAGCTATCCGGGCAACATGTATATCGTCAACGCGGCCGATATTGCTCAGGGAAAAAAAGCGCCCGATACGCTGGGCGTAAAAGCGATTAACGACACCACGCTGGAAGTGACGCTCACGCAGCCAAACGCGGCCTTCCTCGCGATGCTGGCGCACCCGTCACTGGTGCCGGTGGATAAAGTGCTGATTGGCCGCTTCGGGGATAAGTGGACCAAGCCGGAGCATTTCGTGAGCAGCGGGGCGTATAAGCTGTCGCAGTGGGTGGTCAACGAACGCATCGTGGCAGAGCGCAACCCGCGCTACTGGGATAACGCGCATACCGTGATTAACAAAGTCACCTACCTGCCCATCACGTCCGAGGCCTCGGATGTGAACCGCTATAAGGCGGGCGAAATTGACATCGTGTACACGGTGCCGATTAACCAGTTTGCCCAGCTCAAGAAAACCCTCGGCAGCGAGCTGGACGTTTCACCTCAGCTTGCGACCTATTATTACGAATTCAATACCACCCGGCCGCCGTTTAACGACGCGCGCGTGCGTAAGGCGCTCAACATGGCGCTGGATAAAGACATCATTGCCGGAAAAGTATTAGGGCAGGGGCAGCGCCCGGCGTGGCTCATCAGCCAGCCGGATATTGGCGGCGTGAAGTTACAGAACCCGGATTACGCCAGCTGGCCGCTGGACAAGCGCATCGCTGAGGCGAAAAAGCTGCTGAACGAGGCCGGATATAACGCCAGTCATCCTCTGAGCTTCAACCTGCTCTACAACACCTCTGAATCGCACCAGCGCATCGCGATTGCGGCCAGCTCCATGTGGAAGAAAAACCTTGGCGTGGAGGCAAAGCTGCAAAACCAGGAGTGGAAAACCATGCTGGATACCATGCACACCCACAACTTTGACGCGGTGCGGTATGCGTGGATTGCCGATTACGACGATGCGGCGACCTTCCTGAATAACTTCCGCACGGGCGACAGTGAAAACACCAGCCAGTACAGCAATCCGGACTACGATCGGGCGCTGCTCAGTGCCGCAAAAGCCAAATCAGCGGAAGAGCGGGGTAAGTTCTACCAGCAGGCGGAAGATCTGCTGGGGCGTGATGTTCCGGCTATTCCAGTTTATCACTACGTCCGCACCCACCTGGTGAAACCGTGGGTAGGCGGATTTACGCCGGATAAGCTGGGGTACTATTTCACGAAAGACATGTACATCAAAAAACACTAGGCCTGTGCTGATAAAATCGTCGATGTGTCGTCAGTTCAACCGATTAAACACGTTTTGACTATTTTTACAGCGAACGAGTGCAGCCACTCTTTACAGCTCGCGGTGAGGTGTTTATAGTTCGCCTCACTTAGGAAGTGTGGCCGAGCGGTTGAAGGCACCGGTCTTGAAAACCGGCGACCCGAAAGGGTTCCAGAGTTCGAATCTCTGCGCTTCCGCCAGATATAAACCCCAGGTTACTCGTTAACCTGGGGTTTTTCTTTTGTCTTAACGCGCGTTTGTCTGTCACCAGATTCTGGCCATTCCTTCGCTTTCCGGGCGAACGAGCGTAAAACCAAATTTTGCATAAAGCTCAGGCACATCCGCCATTAAACAAACGTAGGCCCCTTTACAGGCATGGGTATCCAGCCAGGCTACAAGCGTTTCCATAATGACTCTGCCAAGCCCTTTCCCCTGATAAAGGGGATCAACGGCGACATCGACAATATCGAAATTCAACGCACCGTCCCCCACGATTCGCCCCATACCCACTGGTTTACCCTCATAAAGAATATGCATGCCGTAACAGCTGCCAGGCAGTGCTTTCCGGGCTGCCTCCAGAGGACGAGGGCTGAGGCCCGAGATTTCGCGCAGCCGACAAAACGCTTCTGCAGTGGGGACGGTCTCAACAACGGTATAGTTATCAGGCATAAAAAAGCTCCAGTCAGTGTCCATCAGGGGATCCCAGTCTGGCAGTAAAACTGACTAAACACGATTTTTAGGATCGATCCGCCTCACACTTTTAAGACTCTGCTATTTCCCTGTAAAAAACAGGCGTTATCATTCATCCCGTAAATATATTGCTATCTCTTACCGAGGCTTTGATGCTGGAGAATGTTTTCATCAGATAATCAGTTTCCCGCCCTTTTCAGGACGGACTGGTTATCGCTGCGCTTAAACCTTACGCGCGCACCTGCGGGTGTGGGCTCGTTTTTACGCATGATGATTACACAGGTTTTCCAGTATGAATTTATCCCGTCAGGAACAACGCACCTTACACGTTCTCGCCAAAGGTGGACGTATTGTGCACGTCCGCGACAGCTCTGGCCGCGTCACTTCCGTAGAGTGCTACACCCGTGAAGGGCTGGTGCTGAGCGACTGCACGCTTAGCGTCTTTAAAAAACTCCGCACCAAAAAGCTGATCCGTTCCGTGAACGGGCAGCCTTACCGCATCAACACTACCGGGCTGAACAACGTTCGCGCCCAGCTGGATAATCGCTAAGCGGAATAAACAACGCCACCCGCGGGTGGCGTTCATGCATTGAACTGAGCAATTCAGAGATATCGTTGCGGATGCAGGAATGTTGGCCGGGTAAGCGCAGCGCCACCCGGCAATAAAGGCGACGTTTAAGAGCGGATAAAGGCCAGAATGTCCGCGTTGATGGTATCCGCGTGCGTGGTATGCATCCCGTGCGGGAAGCCCGGATAAATTTTCAGTACGCTGTTCGCTAGCAGCTTGTCCTGCAGCAGGGCTGCATTCTTATACGGCACGACCTGATCGTCATCGCCCTGCAACACCAGAACGGGAACTGTGATGGTTTTTAGATCCTCCGTCTGGTCGGTCTCTGAAAATGCCTTAATCCCCTCGTAGTGGGCCTTGGCGCTGCCGATCATTCCCTGACGCCACCAGTTTTGAATCGTGCCCTGTGAAACGTCCGCGCCATCCCGATTAAAGCCGTAGAAAGGGCCGCTGGCGACGTCGAGGTAAAACTGGGCGCGATTAGCCGCCAGCGCTTTGCGGAAGCCGTCGAAAACCTCGATGGGCGTTCCGCCGGGGTTACTGTCCGTTTTGACCATCAGCGGCGGGACGGCGCTGACGAGCACCGCTTTGGCGACGCGCCCCTGCGGTTGCCCGTACTGCGCAACATAGCGGGCGACCTGTCCGCCGCCGGTGGAGTGACCGACGTGCACGGCATTGCGCAGGTCCAGGCTTTCAACCACGGCCGACGCGTCGGCCGCATAGTGATCCATATCGTGGCCTTCACTCACCTGGTCCGAACGCCCGTGACCACGACGATCGATAGCGATAACGCGATAGCCTTCTGCGAGGAAGAAGAGCATCTGGTTATCCCAGTCATCGGCACTTAGCGGCCAGCCGTGGTGGAAAACAATGGGTTGAGCCTCTTTTGGGCCCCAGTCTTTGTAGTAAATATTGACGCCGTCTTTCGTTGTTACGAATGCCATACCGCAGACTCCTCTGTTAAAGGCAAAACGTTCCCCGGCTGAGCGCACAGCGAATCATTAATGCCTTAATTAAGTTGGCTTTTTTCTCTTTCCCGTACCGACAGTACTCCTAAAGTGTAGGAGAAATAGTAAAAGCAGTCGGTTTCATTCCTGTGAAAGGGTGCAGAACAGCGTTCAGGGGGAGGGGGAACGAATGAAGGCTCTGGAGAGAGCCTCCTGAGCCTTCAGGGCAGCATTAACAGCAGGGGCGTTTAGCGGTTTTCTTCAATATAGCGGGCCAGATCCGCCGGGGTTTTTAGCACCGTCGCCACGTCAGTTGGCGGGATCATGCAGCCGTAAACGTCCTGCACTTCCAGCACCATATCGACCGCCAGGATGGAGTCGAGAATGTCGGATTCAATCAGTTCATCGTGAAAGCCCACCTTGCGGGATAACACTTTTTCGAACAGGGCGAGAATTTCTTGTTCCATAATTTTTCCTGGAGTCATTAATTTGTGCGGGCGTAAGCGTCCAGCAGCTTGCGGTCAATTTTGCCGTTAGGATTCAGCGGCAAAGCGTCTTTTACGATAATTTGTGAAGGCACCATATAGTGCGGAACGACCTTCGACAGCGATGTTTTGATGGTGTCCGGTGCCATATCCGTCACGCAGAACGCGGCAATGCGCAGTACGCTGCCGCAGGATTTCATCAGCGGCAGGACCACCGCTTCGTTGATGCCGGACATGGCCAGCAGGCGGTTCTCGATCTCGTTGATTTCAATACGGTAGCCGTTCAGTTTGACCTGGCTGTCGTTGCGGCCCTGACAGTAGATCAGCCCCGCTTCATAGCCCAGATCGCCGGTACGGTAGCCGCGAAACGCTTCATCTTCCCGACGGAGTAATTTCGCCGCGTTCTCCTGCGGCAGACCAAGGTAGCCGCGCATGACGTTTTTACCCCAGATAATCAGCTCGCCGTCGGCGGAAATTTCCATTTTGCTCTCAGGCATCATGACCCCCACCGGCAGCACGGCGCTGTCGCTGTTCAGGATCGCATCCGTGATTTCAACCACGGTCGTCGCGATGGTCGCTTCCGTTGGGCCATACGAGTTAATGATTTTGGCCTGCGGGAAGCGGCGGCGAAGCTGTTTAACCAGCGCTTTATTGAGCACTTCGCCAATGAAGATAAAGACGTTGAGCGCGGGCAAATACTCGCTGTTGAACTGCGGGGAAAGCAGCTGCTGGTATGCAAAAGAAGGGGTGGAAACCCAGGCGGAGACCGCGTTGCTTTTCAGTCGCTCCAGCCAGTTCTCTTTCTGAATGTCCTCTTTGGCGTTCAGCACGATGTGTCCGCCCATCGCCAGATTCGCCAGCAAAGGGATCAGGGAGAGATCAAAGCTGAATACCGCGTGGTTCATCAGGACCGGTTTTTCCGGCAGTGAAAAGTCCTGGCTGACCCATTTCATGAAGTGCCATACGCTTTCACGCCCAATCTGTACGCCTTTAGGTTTACCGGTGCTGCCTGAAGTAAACATGATGTAGGCCAGATCCTGCTCCTCCAGTACCTTGCCCGGTTCCCCGGTGGCGATGAACTGCCGGGTCGCGACGTCGTAATAGTAAGGGGCGCTGGCCAGATGGCAGATCTCCCGGAGGCGCTCCTGCGGATAGATGCAGTCCACCGGGATGTACGGAATGTTGTGCAGCAGGCAGCTATAAATCGCCACGGCGAACTCGGCCTGCTGGTGTCCGTACAATACGACCGGCGTACCGGCAACAGGCTGGCAGCGCTGATAGCGCTGCGCCCAGTCCGTCACGGCAGCGGAAAGCTGTAGCCAGCTTAAGGCTTCGTCGCTGCCGCTGATGGCCAGCTGCTGCGGGGAGGCGGGATCGCATAATGCCGCACGTAAGAAATCCTGCAGTTCCTGAAGATCGGAGTGATTTTTCATAGAGGTGACATTCCACTAAAGATGTAAAGGGATCCTGCGGCGCTTCCCAGCGTCAGAATTCGCCCTAAAAACGCAACGGCCGGATACTGCAGGCCGCGGTGCAATGCCGGGCTGCGTTTGGCTGACCACAGCAGCATATTGTGAGCGACGGAAATCGCGCCAAACAGCGCGCCGCTGATGACGTAATGGCGTTCCAGGCCATTCCATGCCCCCATACAGAATAAGGTGCAAAAAATACCGATATTTTGCGCCAGCGTTTTGTTCTGACGGAAAAAGTTGAATTTCATCAGGTTCATATAAACGGGCATAAAGACCACATCGCGCAGCCATTCAGACAGGCTGATGTGGAAGCGGCGCCAGAAATCCTGCGGGTTCTTTGCCAGAAGCGGCATGTTGAAGTTTGCCGGAATGCTGAGCCCAAACAGGCGGCCCGCGCCGATGGCCATATTGCTGTAGCCCGCAAAATCAAAGTACAGGTAGGTGCTGTAGGCAATCGACATCACCACGCCCACGGTCAGCGTAAACGGCTTATGGCTCCAGGGCTGCACGACAAGCGAATCAATCAGCATGGCAAACAGGAACTTCTGGACAATGCCGGTAATGATTTGCTCTAACGCGACTAAAAACTGTTCGCGGTTAAGGGCAAATACGGGCTTGCTGACGTCACTCATCCATGTCCGCCAGCGGTACATTGGGCCGGCCAGGATAATAAAAGGCATAAACAGATAACAGAAATAGTGCAGGAAATTCTGACCTTCTTTTTTACTGCGATAGAGCAGCACGTCCAGCGCGCGGAACGTCATAAAAGAGAGGCCGATCATGCCCCAGTGGTTATTTAAATGTAATTTCACCAGCAGCAGCGGCAATAATGTCAGAACGACCGCCTGCCACGTTTTTAACCATCCCTTCTCTTTAAGCGTGGCAAAAACATAAAAGCTGAAAAAAACGGCGACGGGGACAATATAATCCCCCTGAAATATATATCCCCATCCCAGCGCCGTCAGCACCGACAGCGCAGATAACCAGGTCAGACGATGGCGTAATACGCGATTAACCAGCGCAAACGCCAGCGCGGATGAAAACAAATAAACAAAAAACATTCCTGAGCTGTACATCATTCGGCCTCAGAACTTTTGATATTCAAAATGCAGCTGCATACTCATGCTGTCATCGACAGAGGTCCACGCGACGATGGTGATCGCCAGCAGGAGATAAAGTAAAAAAAGACGGATCGCGATTTTCATCATTTAAAACTCTGTGCAATAAAGCGAATCATAGGAACCCAGGCCAGTTCGGAAGGGTGCAAACGATCCCAGTTCCAGCCATTCTGATAAGGCATGGCGTACATATCTAAATAAGGGATCTGGTTCTTTTCCAGAATGGTTTTTATTTGTTTATCAACCGGGCGGAAGGTATCGGTATTGTAAAGCGCCCAGGGGTTAACCGGGTCGACGATAGCAATCACCTGCACGTGGTGTTCTTTAAGCAGCTGGACGGTTTTACTGAAGGCGGCGATTTGCGCAGGCACGACCGGCGTGTCATCCCACTGCTGCCGCGTACTGTCCTCCTCGTAAATCGTTTTGTCCATCCACAGGGTGGCCGCGCTCTGCTGGCGTTTTTTATTTAACTCGCGCGCATTCGCCAGCTCTTTATCCCAGTCGGGGGCAATGTGGGCGGCTGGCTGCTGCGGCCAGGGCTGTACCGTCTGGGGCGTGATGTTGAGCAGCGCCAGCCAGTCGTTTTTTATCAGGGTGCAGACGTTGGCAAACTGGAAGCTCAGCTCGTCCCACATCAGATCGGGGTGCCAGCCAAAGACCCGCATTTGGCCGAAGGTTAAATGGCTTATTTCTTTACTATCAATATGCTTTAAATAATTAACCAGCAGCGGGCGCGCCTGCGGATCCTTCATCAGCGGATTAAAAATAGAGCCGGGGAAATTATCGGCATAGATAGCCGGTGGCAGCCCTTTTGAATAAAAGCTGTCAGGAGCCAGAAGCAAAACAACTTTACTGTTTGCGTTAAGGCTATTTTTAAAACGAGAGAACAGTAAAAATTGCGTTTCATCATCGACGAACGCATCGCCATACGCCACGACGGGTTTGTGCAATTGCTTATTAAAGTAATTATATACAGCGTAATGTTCATCTTCTGAGGTGGCCACCTCAGACGCGCCAATGAAGAAAATAGCATTCCCTTCTAAGGCATGGGAAATAGTCGCAATTTTTTCCGCTTGTTCTTTCGGCGTGCCCGCCATTGATTTAATCAGCGGCTGGAAGGTGAGGGGCGGATTGAAGCTCGTCACCAGCGGGTGAACACAGAGGAACAATATGGCCAGGGTCGCCATCAGGATATGTAAGCAAAGCGTATTTTTGATTTTCATCATCAACCAGTAACACTGCATGGCAGTAATTTCTAAATCTGCGGGTACTCAGATTTATAACAATTACACAACAAATGACCGTTTATTTTTGTGGCATTCTATACCAGAGCGATTTAAAAGGATGAGCGTTGCTGTGTAACGGTATGTACAAGGTGGCTGTGACCGGTGCGCGGCAAGCGCCTGGGTGATTTTTGCGCAGTCAAACGCCGGCGGGTGAAAATAGAAAAATTCCTGCTTTACAAGGGGCTAATAGATGTTTATAGTGCGCCTCACTTTGGAAGCGTGGCCGAGCGGTTGAAGGCACCGGTCTTGAAAACCGGCGACCCGAAAGGGTTCTAGAGTTCGAATCTCTACGCTTCCGCCAAATTTGAAAACCCTGCGATAGCAATATCGCAGGGTTTTTTCGTTTTACAGGGCAATCACCAGCTCCCCGGAATGGCTCCGCGAACAGCACAGCGCTACCTGCTGGTCCGTCGCGCTTTTTTCCGCCTCCGACTGCACGCTATCCCGGTGATCCACCACGCCGTCAATCACCGGCGTCAGGCACGCCCCGCAGATCCCCATTTCGCATGACAGCGGTACGTCCACGCCGTTTTCCTGTAGTACCTGAGCGATGGTCTTATCCGCGGGCACCGGCCAGCGCTCCCCGGTCGAGGCGAGTTTGACCGTAAAGATCTCGCCCGCGTCACCGCGTGCGGCAGGGGCCGCGGGCTGAAACGCCTCGCTGTGAAGATGGCCATCATCCCATTCCCTGGCCGTCGCCACGTCTCGCACTTTTTCCATAAACCCTGCCGGGCCGCAGATCCAGGCGTGAAGCCCCGCCTCAGGCGCGGGGATATGCTCTGCCAGCGCCGTGCGCGGGCTGGCGGTATGAATCTGGCACTCACCGAACCGGGAGAGTTCGCGCGCAAACGCCGCGCTTTCGCGGCGTTTGACGTAATAGTGCAGCGTAAACGGCGTTCCGGCCGCCTTCAGCTGCAGGGCCATCGCATACAGCGGCGTAATGCCAATGCCTGCCGCCAGCAGCAACACCCGCTCAGCCTGATGCAGCGGAAACAGATTGCGCGGGGCAGAGATTGCTAATTTCTGCCCGGGTCGCAGCGTCTCGTGAACGTAGCGCGATCCGCCGCGCGAGGCGGTTTCCCGCCCCACGCAGATAAGATAGCTCTCGTCTCCACACGCACCGGTCAGGGAATACTGGCGCACCGCGCCGCAGGGCAAGTGCACATCAATGTGCGCGCCGGGCTGCCACGCCGGCAGCGCGTTACCGTCTTCAGCCACCAGCCTGACGGCGAGGCTTTTGTCGCCCTCTCGCCACAGCCCGTCAACAATTACGCTCAGCATATCGGCCTCCGTCATACGAGGAAAAATTCGCCAAAGCCCATCTTCTTCAGTCCCCGACGGTAGGCAATTGAGCTTTTATCGGCGGGAATATGGGCTTCCAGCGTCAGATCCAGCGGCAGACTTTCCGGGCGCTGGGTTTCCACCATCAGGCGATCCTCTTCAAAAATGCGCAGATTGAAGGCATGCACATCCTCCACCGGAATATGCAGGTCAAAGTTACGCGCGATAGGGGCGAACATGCGGGTGACGCGCGATGACACGGGCGACGCGGCGTTCATGATGACCAGTCGCGATTCTCCCGGAAAATGAATCGTCAGGGTGGCGGTAAACGGCAGATGCATTTCAAAATGGCGCAGCCACTGGAACCCTTCCGGCGCCTGCACGGGTGAACTGGCGGGATAGTTGCTCACGGAGCTCCAGTAATCGGCAACAAAACCGAACGGCGTCTCCTGCGGCTGATAGGTGGGGACCAGCTGGTTACTGGGATCGGCAAAGGTATCGGTGTGGATCCAGGCAAAGTGCGCCACGTCCAGAAACCCCTCCACCTGTCGCCCGGCGAAGCCGTTCACCTCAAAAGCCGGGCAGTTGATCTGCTGAAATCCGTCGTCATCCCAGTGCGGCATGGTGGGCAGCGGTACAGGATTGTCCGGGTCAAACGCCAGGCAGGTCCAGATCAGGCCGAAACGTTCCTCAACGGCGTAGTTAATCAGGTTCAGCTTCGCCGGAACGGGCTGGTCGGGGCTGGACGGAATACGGTTGCAGCGCCCGTCCTCCCCAAAGCGGAGGCCGTGGTAGGGGCAGATAATCCCGTGCCCGTCATGAAAGCCGAGCGTCAGCGGCACGCCGCGGTGCGGGCAGACGTCACGGGCGACCACGACCTGGTCGTTAATCCGGTAAATCACCAGCTGTTCGTCCAGCAGGGTCGCCTTGACCGGTGCCGGGCCGACGTCGCAGGCGCGCGCGACCGGATGCCAGCATTTCGCCAGGCGCAGCCAGTCCTCTGGCTCAAACGTGCAGTGGGCGGGTGGAGTCGGTTCTCTTTTCATCGTTGTCCCTCTTGCGTTCAGCCTAACGGGCCGGCCTGAATGGTCTCGCACAGACCGTTGATGATGCGCTCTCCGGTCTCTTCTTTGAGCTCCTGATACCAGGCCTGCGTCAACGCCATGTCTTTCCCGTGGGTGACGTCGCAGCGTTTACGCGCCTTCAGCACCAGGTCGCGCACCCGGTCGCAGCGCAGCGCTTCGTACTGCCGCAGCGCCAGCGTGATGCTGTGGTTTTCGCGCAGGCACTCCCCCAGCACCACGGCGTCTTCCATCGCCGCACAGCCGCCCTGGCCGATGTCCGGCGTGGTGCTGTGCGCGGCATCGCCGAGCAGCGCGACGTTGCCGCGCACCAGGCTGTCGAACGGCTCAATGTCGTGGATTTCAATGCGGTTGGTCGTTTCAGGATCCAGCGCCGCGATAAGCTTCTGCACCGGCGGCGCCCAGCCGCGGAAGTAGCCCGTGAGGTCGGCGCGCAGGGTGGTGCGATCCTCCGCCAGACCCGCAGGCAGCGGCACGTCAAAAAAGAAGTAGAAGCGTCCGCCGGAAACGGGCATCAGCGACACGCGTTTGCCTTCGCCAACGAAGGTGGTCCACTGGTGCGCCGGGGCGATTTCTTCGTCAATCTTCACCAACCCGTTCCAGTTCACGTACCCGGCGTAGCGGCGCTCCGGGGTATACCCCAGCACGTACGGGCGAACCGCCGAGTGGCTGCCGTCGGCGGCAATCAGAAAATCGCCGGCTGCCGTGGTGCCGTCTGTGAAGGTGACGTTCACGCCCGCGTCGTCTTCATGGACGCGTTCGACGCGCTTGCCGAACTGCACCCTGTCGCGCCCCCAGAAATCCAGCATTTCGCGCTGAAGTTCAGCGCGCGAGACGGGGCAGGGGCGCCCGCCGGTACGCTCAACCAGCGGGGCAAGGCTGAAGCGGGTCAGGGTCTCGCCGCGCCGGTAATCCTTATAGGCCATAAAACGCATCGGCCCGCCGTAGGTCTCGATGATGTCGCCCATGCCGAGGTGCTGCATGCATTTCACGCCGTTAGGCCAGATGGAGATGGCCGCCCCGACGGGCCTGATCTCTTTGACGGCTTCAAACACGGTACAGTCGATGCCCGCTTTCTTCAGCGCGACGGCGGCGCTCAGGCCGCCAATACCCGCACCAATGACGATTGCTCTCATGCTTCTCTCCTTTTGCAGGGTGTAAAGACATTCAGCAATTTGCGTACCAGGCTGCAGAGTGGTGAAAACGGCGTTGTGAGAGGTGAGTTTGCACTGCTAAGGTGCGCAAACGCGGTGAGCGTGCCTTTTTTTGAATCAAAAATTTCCAGTTGAGCTATACGGAATCGACTGTTTCACGCCCGCGCTCAGAGTGGCGTGGTTTGTGCAATAACCCGGAGGAAGACAATAAAGGAGACGCTATGATCGCACTGCACGACTTCAATCATCTTCCCCACGAAAAGGCGTTAGCGCTGATTCATCCCTGCGTGGCGCTCCCCGAATGGGCCGATGCGCTGGCTCTGGGGAGACCCTACGCCATCCGGGACGAATTGTTCGATACGGCAAATGCGCTGACGCAAAACTGGGACGAAGCGGCGCTGGCGCAGGCCCTGAGCGCCCATCCGCGCATCGGGGAAAAGCCCGCAGGTTCACAGGCGGAGGCGGCGCTGTCGCGCCAGGAGCAGGGCGCGGTGAATGAAGGCGATGCTGCCCTTGCCCGGGCGCTGCGTGAGGGCAATGCCCGCTACGAGGCCCGCTTCGGACGCGTGTTTCTGATCCGCGCGAAGGGCCGCAGCGGCGAGGAGATTTTACAGGCGCTGCACGCGCGGCTGGAGAACAGCGACGCGCAGGAAGTCCGTGCCGCGCTGGAACAGCTGCGGGAAATTACGCTGCTACGGCTGGAAGGAGTCATTAGCGAATGAGCACACTCAGCACCCATATTCTGGATATCTCGACGGGCAAACCCGCAGAGGGCGTGACGGTTCATCTACAACAGGACGGGAACACGCTGGCCTCGGGCGTGACCAACGTCCAGGGACGCATCGCCGCGTTCGTTCCCTCTCTGCCCGCAGGCCGCTATCGGCTGGTGGCGGAGATCGGCGCGTGGTTTAGCGAAACCGGCCGCGACACGCTATACCCCTGCGCGCAAATTGATTTTGTGACGGGAGAAGCGGCAGACGAGCATTTCCATCTGCCGTTTGTGATTGCGCCCGGCGGATGGTCAACCTACCGGGGAAGTTGACCACACCCGCTCGCCGTTGACCCAGGTCTCGCTGATGTTGCGCTCGTCGCCGAGGGTCATCAGCACAAAAAGCTGCTCGTAGATATCCTGACAGCGGCGATTGCGCAGGCGCTGCAGCGGCGTCACGTCAGGGTCGATCACCACGAAATCCGCCTCTTTGCCGGGTGCGAAGTTGCCAATCTTATCGGCGAGCCTGAGGGCGTGCGCGCCGCCCAGCGTGGCGTGATAAAACGCCTCGCTGGCGCGCAGGCGGTAGCTCTGAAGCTGGCCGACCTTGTAGGCCTCCCCTAGGGTGCGCAGCATGCTGAAGGTGGTGCCCGCGCCGACGTCGGTGCCGATGCCCATCCGCACCTTGTGCTGCCAGCAGGCGGGCAGGCGAAACAGCCCGCTGCCGAGAAACAGGTTAGAGGTGGGGCAAAACGCCACCGCCGAACCGGTGTCATGCAGGCACTGCCACTCGCTGTGGTGAAGGTGAATCGCGTGGGCAAACACGCTGCGCTCGCCGGTCAGGCCGTAGTGGTGATACACGTCCAGATAGCGCTCGTGCTCCGGCCAGAGGTCGCTCACCCAGGCCACTTCGTTGGGGTTTTCGCTCAGGTGGGTCTGCATCCAGGTATCCGGGAACTCCTCTCTGAGCAGGCTGACCGCGGCGAGCAGCTCGGGAGATGAGGTCGGAGCAAAGCGCGGGGTAATGGCGTAGCCCAGCCGTCCCCGGTGGTGCCAGCGCTGGATCAGCGCCCGCGTCTGCCGGTAGCTCTGCTTCGCGTCTTCGCTCAGGTAGTCCGGGGTGTGTCTGTCCATCATCACCTTTCCGGCGATTAGGCGCATGTTGAGGCGCAGGGCTTCGGTAAACAACGCCTCGACCGATTCCGGATGCAGCGTGCAAAACACCAGTGCGGTGGTGGTGCCGTTGCTTACCAGCTGGTGAATGAAAAATTCGGCGATCTCTTTCGCGTAGGCTTCATCGGCAAACTGGCTCTCCACCGGGAAGGTGTAGGTGGTCAGCCACTCCAGCAGCTGCTCGCCAAAGGCGCCGATCATCTCCGTTTGCGGATAATGGACGTGGGTATCGACAAAACCGGGCAGCAGTAGCTTACCGCGCAGGTCGGTGTAGCTCTTGTGGGGGTCAAGATACTGCTCGCCCTCCTGCCACGGCATGTGCGCCAGAATTTTTCCGTTCTGTATAAACAGCACCCCGTCCTCAAGGTAGCGCGCGTGCCGGGCAATCGCGTCTGCGCTGTCGCAGACCTGGGCAATATCAAAAAATTCACCGCGGATCGCTGTCTGGTAATCCATCATGATTCCTGCCTTAGTGTTTGCGTAGCGGGGTGAGAAGGCGCAGCAAGAACGGTGCCAGAATGAACGGGCCGCAGCTAAGCTGCGGCCGGAGGAGGGGGTTACTCTTTTTGCGTGGCCACGCGGGAGCCGAACGACGTCGCCCCCGCCGTCTCGCGATCTTCCCGCGCCAGCCAGCGGTAGGTCACGCCGCCGAGGAAGACGCCGATAAACCAGCTGAAGTTCGCCACCTCATGCAGGGCCGGAATAAAGCTGATCACCAGGCCCACGGCAACGGACGGGATCAGCGCGCCAATGGCTTTCGGGTTAAAGCCGTTGCGGTACCAGTATTTGCCCTTCGGCGTGTCGTCGAACAGATCGTCAACCGACACCTTGCCGCGCTTAATCAGGTAGAAGTCGGCAATCAGAATGCCGAACAGCGGGCCGATAAACGCCCCGAGCACGTCCAGGGTGTAGTGGATAAGCTCCGGCGAGTTGAACAGGTTCCACGGGGTAAGCAGGATCGAGCCGACGGCGGCAATCATTCCCCCGGTGCGGAAGCTGATTTTCTGCGGCGAGCAGTTAGAGAAATCAAACGCCGGGGAGACGAAGTTCGCGACGATGTTGATCCCGATGGTGGCGGTTATCATCGTCAGCAGGCCAATCGCCACGGCCAGATCGTTGCCCACGCGGCTGACGGTCTCGATCGGGTCGGTGATCATGCGGCCAAACAGCGACTGGGTGCCGGAGACAATCACCACGGTGACGATGGAGAACAGCAGGAAGTTAAACGGCAGGCCCCAACGGTTGCCGCGGCGGATCTCGCCCATGCTTTTGCCGTAGCGGGAGAAGTCGCCAAAGTTGAGCAGCGGGCCGGAGAAGTAAGACACCACCAGCGCGGTCGCGGTGATCATCTGCCAGGTCTGCTCTCCCGCGCTCAGGGATTTGCTGGCGAGAGTGAAGGAAATGCCGTCAAAACCGGTCTTGTATACAATCCAGCCTGCGAGGGCCAGCATCACCACGTAGACCGCCGGACCGGCGATATCAATAAAGCGCTTGATAGCGCTCATGCCGTGCCAGAAGACCATCGCCTGCAGCACCCACATGATGGCAAAGCAGATCCAGCCGAGATGCGACAGGCCCAGGAATGCGCCGGTAGTGAGCGAAGAGAGCGACGGCCAGAACTTGAGCGCCACCAGCATCAGGGCGTTGGCGGCCAGGTAGGTCTGAATGCCGTACCACGCGAAGGCGATCAGCCCGCGGATCACCGCCGGAATATTGGCCCCGAACACGCCAAACGCCTGACGGCTGATTACCGCGTAGGGCACGCCCGCCATCTGGCTCGGTTTGGCTACCAGGTTGGCGCACAGCTGCACGATGCAAATCCCCACCAGCAGGCACAGCAGCACCTGCCAGCTTGCCAGACCGAGCGTAAAGAAGCTCGCGGCGACAACATAACCCCCCATGCTGTGAACGTCCGACATCCAGAACGAAAAGATGTTGTACCAGCTCCAGTTCTGGTCACGCGTCGGTGCCAGATCCTCATTGCAAAGACGTGGGCTGTAAACCGCACCGGAATCAGCGGCCGTACCCTGCTGCGCGTTTTGACTGTTTGGCATGAAACCTGCTCCTGTGAATGAAAACCCGTTAAGCGGGAGTGCAGACGGTGTTGCAGGATCCAGGCCAAAATAATAAATCTTGTATGCAATATTTTATTTTTATGTATACGATTCGATAACGAAGAGTAAAAGACGGAGTGGTGAATGAACAACATAAACGCCCTGCAGACCGCGCCAGACCTGCATGACAAAGACGAATCGATCTTTCAGGCGCTGATGACCGCGATTGTCGAACATCAGCTGCTGCCGGGGAGCAAACTGCCGGAAGAGGCGCTGGCCGAGGTCTTTGGCGTAAGCCGCACGGGCATCCGCAAGGTGCTTCAACGACTCGCCGCTGTGCAAATGGTCACCTTAACGCCCAAGCGTGGTGCACACGTTGCCAGCCCGACGGTGGAAGAGGCGCAGCATATCTTCCGCACCCGCGCGCTGCTGGAGGTCGCCAACCTGCCGGACGTGCTGGCCCGCTGTCAGCCGCCGCACCTTGCCGCGCTGGAGGCCATTATTCGCCAGGAGCAGCAGGCGCACGAGGCGTACGACGGCCCGGCGGCAATTCGCCACTCCGCCAATTTCCACATTCAGCTGCAGGCCATCTCCGGCAACCAGGTGCTGACGGAGATGGTGACCGGCCTGAGCCAGCGCTCGTCGCTGGTGATTGCCACCTGGGGCGCGCCGTGGCGTCAGGGCTGTCGCTGCAACGATCACGAACAGCTTGTGGATCTGCTGCGTCAGAAGGCGCTACAGCCGCTCAGCGATGCCCTCATGCACCATTTTGAACATATCGTCGCCAGCCTCTGCTTCGAGCGGGCGGGCGAGTGCCTGCCTGATTTTGCCCGGCTGTTTGCCGGCCACAAGGAGTCGTAATGTCATCTGTCCGTATACAAGTGATCAACCCCAACACCAGCCTCGCGATGACGGAAACCATCGGCGCGGCGGCCCGCGCGGTGGCGGCGCCGGGTACGGAGATCCTCGCGGTTTGCCCGAGCGCGGGCGTGCCGTCTATAGAAGGCCACTTTGATGAGGCCGTCGCCGCCGTGGGGGTTCTCGAACAGGTTAAGCTCGGCAGAGAGCAGGGCGTGGACGGTCACGTCATCGCCTGCTTTGGCGATCCGGGCCTGCTGGCGGCGCGCGAGCTGGCGCAGGGGCCGGTGGTGGGCATTGCGGAAGCCGCCATGCATATGGCGACGCTGGTGGCGACGCGCTTTTCGGTGGTCACCACGCTGCCGCGCACGCTGATTATTGCCCGCCATCTGCTGCACCAGTATGGCTTTCACGATCGCTGCGCGGCGCTGCACGCTATCGATCTCCCGGTGCTGGCGCTGGAAGACGGCAGCGGTCTGGCGCAGGAGAAGGTGCGCGCGCGCTGTATACAGGCGCTGAAAGAGGACGGCTGCGGCGCCATCGTGCTGGGCTGCGGTGGAATGGCGACGCTGGCGCAGGAGCTGACGCGCGAGCTGCGCGTGCCGGTCATCGACGGCGTCAGCGCGGCGGTGAAGATGGTGGAGTCGCTGGTGGCGCTGGGGCTGTCGACCAGCAAGCACGGGGATCTGGCCTTCCCGGAGAAAAAAGCGTTAAGCGGGCAGTTTCAGGCACTGAATCCATTTTAATTTTTGGGGGTGGCAATGGGGCTTTTTGAACAGGATTACCCGCGGGATCTGCGCGGCTACGCGGGAAACCCGCCGCACGCGCGGTGGCCGAATCAGGCGCGTATCGCCGTGCAGTTTGTGCTCAATTATGAGGAAGGGGCGGAAAACCACGTTCTGCACGGCGATGCCGGATCCGAGCAGTTCCTGTCGGACATTATCGGCGCGGCCAGCTACCCGGATAAACACATGTCGATGGACTCCCTCTACGAATACGGCAGCCGCGCCGGATTCTGGCGGATCCACAATGAATTTCAAAAGCGCGGCCTGCCGCTGACGGTCTTTGGCGTGGCGATGGCGCTGGCGCGTCACCCGGAGATCGTTGAGGCTATCAAGAGTGCGGATTATGACGTGGTCAGTCACGGCTGGCGCTGGATCCACTACCAGAGCATGGATATCAGCCAGGAGCGCGAACACCTGCACAAGGCGGTGCACGTGTTGACCGACTTGTTCGGCAAGCCGCCGACGGGCTGGTACACCGGGCGCGACAGCCCCAACACCCGCCAGCTGGTGGTGGAGCACGGCGGCTTCGACTATGACAGCGACTACTACGGCGACGATCTGCCCTTCTGGACGGAAGTGGCCTGCGGCGACGGCACCCGTAAACCGCACCTGATCGTGCCGTATACGCTGGATGCGAACGACATGCGCTTCGCCACCGTGCAGGGGTTTAACACCGCCGAGCAGTTTTATACGTATCTGAAGGACAGTTTTGACGTGCTGTACGAAGAGGGAGAACGCGCGCCGAAGATGATGTCCATCGGCATGCACTGCCGCCTGCTGGGGCGGCCGGGGCGTTTTCGCGCGCTGCAGCGGTTCCTGGATTACGTGCAGCAGCACGAGAGGGTGTGGGTCTGTACCCGCCAGCAGATTGCCGACCACTGGCGGGATGTGCATCCGTTTCAGAAATAACTGAGCCGTGTTTAGCCGGGTGGCGGCTGCGCCTTACCCGGCCTACTGGACCCACAGGGCATACGGGACATCGTAGGCCCGGTAAGCGCAGCGCCACCGGGCAGGTTTTTCAGCGTTATACCATCAAACTCACCTGCGCCGCCACGATGCGCCACCCGTAGGCAAACCGCACCCACGTCTGCTGCTGGCGGCCAACGCGCTCCGTGCCCTCCCGGGTAAACTCGGTGCTGCACACGGCATAATCCTCCCCGAAGGTGGTAATCACGGTGTGGCGCAGCGTCCGCTGCAGCCCGGCGGCGGGGCGCGCCGCCCGGAAGGCGCGGATTTCATCAATCCCGTACAGGTTTTCACCCGCCCCCAGACGCACCGTGTTTTTGTCGTGCCAGAACAGCTCGTCCAGCACCGCAACGTTGTTGCTCACCAGCGCGTCTTCATAGCGGTAAAACGCGGCGGTCACCTCGGCAACCACCCACGGCAGGTTAATGTCATCGTGATTCATCATGCGGCCACCTCCGCCGGACGGGCGTCGGCGATGCCGCTCTCTTCCAGCACGCGCGCGGCGCGCAGGCAGGCCTGCTCGTTAAACGGCGCGGCAATCAGCTGCAGGCCAATCGGCGCACCCTGCGCGGTACGCAGCGGAACGGTGGTCACGGGCAGGCCCAGAAATGAAATCGGCTGGGTCAGCATCCCCATGCTGGCGCGAATGGGGAGCGGCTGACCGTTAATCTCCATGGTCTGCTCACCCGCGAGCGTGGCGCTGCGCGGCGTTGCCGGCGCGATCAGCACGTCGGCCTGCGCGAACAGGGTTTTAAACGCCTGCCGGGCGTGCGCGCGAAACCGCTGGGCCTGAATGTACCAGGCGGAGGGGATCATCGCGCCTGCCAGCAGGCGCTCCCGGGAGTGCGGCTCAAAACGCTCGGGCTCGCGGCGAAGCGCGGGCAGGTACTGGTTTCCCCCTTCGGAGGCGCTGATGATAAACGCCGCGGAGCGCGCCAGCTCGGCGTCCGGGAACTGCAGCTCATCCCGCACGGCGAGCGCCTTCGCCACCCGCGCCACGGCGTCTCTGGCATCCGCGTCGCACCAGGTGGTGAAGTAGCCGCCGAGCACCGCGCAGCGCAGGCCGTCAAGCCCGCGATCGAGCAGCGGGCGCGTCTGCTCGCGCGAGCTCTCTGCCTGAAAAGCGTCGCTGCTGTCCCGCCCCTGCAGCGCATCGTATACGGACGCCAGGTCGCACACGCGGCGGGCAAAGGGGCCGATATGATCGAGGCTCGCGACAAACGGATGGCTGCCGGATCGCGACAGGCGGCCAAAGGTGGGCTTCAGACCGTAGATGCCGCACAGGGAGGCCGGAACGCGAATCGATCCGTTGGTGTCGGTGCCGAGCGAAAAGTGCACCAGCCCGGCGGCCACGGCGGCGGCCGAGCCGCCGGACGACCCGCCCGCAATGCGCGCCAGATCGTGCGGGTTACGCGTCGTTCCGTAGTGGCTGTTTTCGGTAGTAAAGCCGTAGGCGTAGGCGTCCATATTCACCATCCCGGTCAGCAGCCCGCCCGCGCTGCGCAGCTGGCGCACCGCGAAGCTGTCAGCGGCCGCGGCGGGGCGCTGGCTGAACAGCTCTGCCCCGGCAAGGGTGGTGTGGCCGGCAACGTCGAACAGGTTTTTTACCGCGTAGGGCACGCCCGCCAGCGGGGGCAGGGGGCGCTTTTCGCGGCGCAGGGTATCGATGCTCTCGGCCTCGGCGAGCATGCGAGCTTCCGTCACGGCGGTCCAGGCGCCGATCTGTGGGTTAACGCGCGCAATCGCCTCAAGCGTCTGGCGGGCAATCTCGCGAGCGCTCAGCTCGCCCGCGCCCAGCGCATGCTGGATCGCGCTGATACTCATCTCGTGTAGCCTCATGCTTTGTATACTCCTGCGATCTCCAGACGGTCGTCGAGCGGCAGCGCCATCAGCGGGGCGGCCATGTTTGCTATGCGGCTGAACTGCACCTGCAGCTCGGCGCGGCGGGCATCGTCCAGCGTTACGCCGAGCACGGACTCCATTTGCGCCAGATACGCCTGCCAGTCGGGTTGTTGTGTCGTCATTGTTTTCTCCTCAGAATCCGGCGGCCGCGCCGTTGCTGCGCGGGTCAAATGCCCCTTCGAACAGCCCGTTGGGGTGGCGGACAATCGCGCCCGCGTGGCCCATCGCTTCGCTGAAGTCAGGGAATATCTCCACTTCATGTCCGAGTGCCTGAAGCCGTGAGACCGTCTCAGCGGTAAAGCGTCCTTCCAGCTTTAACGTGTCCGAGGTTTGTCCCCAGGTGCGCCCCAGCAGCCAGCGCGGGCGGGAAATGCTCTCCTGTAAAGGCACGCCCTGAATCGCGTAGCGGGTAAAGAGCGCGGCCTGGGTTTGCGGCTGTCCGTCACCGCCCATCGATCCGTAGACCATCACCCGCCCGTCCTTAAGACGCGCCGCCGCCGGGTTCAGGGTATGGAAAGGCTGCTTGCCCGGCGCGAGGGCCAGAAGATGATTGGGATCGAGGCTGAACGATGCCCCCCGGTTCTGCCAGACGATGCCGGTGTCGGGCAGCACCACGCCGCTGCCGAACTCGTGATAGATACTCTGGATAAACGACACGGCAAGCCCGCTGTTATCCATCACTCCCATCCACACCGTATCGCCGGGGCCTTTTCCGGTGCCCCACGGCGCGGCGCGGCCGTCGTCAACCCTGTCGGCAAGCGCCTGCAGGGCGGCGGGATCCAGCAGACCCTGAATATCGGTTTTCAGCTCGCGCGGGTCGGTAATGTGGGCATCGCGCAGGCCAAAGGCCAGCTTGGTGGCTTCAACGATGCGGTGAATGGTATCGGCGTCGTCGGCCTCCGCCATATTCAGGCGGTCGGTGATGCCGAGTATCGCCAGCGAGACCAGCCCCTGCGTCGGCGGGGCCTGGTTAAAGATCTCCCCCTGCTGATGCTGCAGCTTCAGCGGCGCGGTGCGCCGGGCAGCGTGCGCATTAAGATCGGCCAGCGTCACGGGCAGGCCCAGCGTCTCCATGCCGTGCGCCAGCACGTCCGCCAGCGGGCCGCGGTAAAAGCTGTCCAGACCGTCTTCCACCAGGCGCGTCAACGTCGTGGCCATGGCGGGCTGGTAAAAGCGGCTCCCGACCTCTGGCGGCTTGCCGTCCACCAGCCAGGTTTCCGCGAAGCCGGGGACGTCCTTCAGCTCGTCGAATTTGCTGGCCGTGGCGTGGGCCTGAGAGGCCGTGACCGGCGTGCCGTTCTGCGCATAGTCAATGGCGTCGGCCAGCAGGCGAGCCAGCGGCAGCGCCTTGCCGGTCATCTCGCGCGAGACCTTCAGCGCCTCGTCCCAGCCGCTCACCGTGCCGGCGACGGTCAGCGCCGCGCGGGGGCCGCGATGAGGGATGTGCGCCAGCCCGTCGTAGGCGGCGAGCGTTGCGCGCGATCCCGCCGCGCCGCTGGCGTCAATGGCGACAGGTTCGCCGTCCGGCGGCACGATAAGCCAGAAGCCATCGCCACCCAGCCCGTTCATGTGCGGGTAAACGACGGCAACGGTGGCCGCCGCGGCGACCATCGCCTCTATCGCGCTGCCGCCTTCGCGCAGCACCGCCAGGGCGCTCTGGCTGGCAAGATGGTGGGGCGCAACGGCCATGCCGTGCGTGGAGACATTACTTTGCATATAGAGTCCTCGTAACCCTGAAAGTCACAAGGCGCTGCAAAAGCTGTTCCAGTTCTGAAAGAAAAGTTTCAGTAAACTGGCACGTATAATGAAAGGTAGAATGAAAGGCATAATGTGATGAAACAAAAGTTACAGAGGCGCTATGGAACAACTGGATGAACGTCTGAAAGCACAGTACCCGTCGCTGTCGCCGCAGGAGCAGCGGGTGGCGGACTTTATTTTCGATCATTTTGACGATCTCATTAGCTACAACAGCGCCGAGCTGGCGCAGCTGAGCGGGGTGTCGAAAGCCACGGTTAGCCGCCTGTTTAAGCGTCTGGGCTATGAGAAATATAAGGACATGCGCGACGAGCTGCGCACCCTGCGCCAGAGCGGGATGCCGCTCACCGATAACCGCGACGCGGTGCAGGGCAACACGCTGCTGGCGCGCCACTATAAGCAGGAGATGGCGAACCTGACCCAGTGGGTCAATGCCCTCGACGCGCAGCAGTTTGCCGACGCGATGGCCTGCATGGTGAAGGCGCGGCGCATCGTCATTATCGGCATGCGTAACGCCTATCCGGCGGCGCTGCACCTGCGCCAGCAGCTGCTGCAGGCGCGCGGTCAGGTGCTGGTCCTGCCGCAGCCGGGGCAGAGCCTGAGCGAGGAGCTGGTGGATTTAACGCCGGACGATCTGGTGGTCATGATGGCCTTTCGCCGCCGCCCGCGCATCATCCGCCCGCTGATGCAGCAGCTTCAGAGCCGCGGTACTCCGGTGCTGCTGATGTGCGAGCCGCAGGCGCACAGCCTGTTTCCGCTGGCGAGCTGGCAGCTCTGCGCCCCGCTGGACAGCGTCTCGGCCTATGACAGCTACTCCTCGGTCAACAGCCTGATCAACCTGCTGGCAAACGCCTTCCTGCATGAAATTCTCGATAAAGGCCGTCCGCGCATTCACGAGATTGCCTCCCTTTACCAGCAGCTGGACGAACTCGAACAGCGATAATGGGGCATCAGGCTGGTGCTTTGCATTAAAATGGTGCATCTGACGGGTCGGGAAAATAGACGTTTTTTCGACCCGTCCGCGTTTTATCAGGCTTCGCAAGAATATTTTCCGCTTCGCCCTATCTGGCACATTAGTTGCAAAATCACTCTCAAAGAATCTTTTGTTTCATGTTAACGTTACGGGGAAGCACCATGAAAAAATTGTTGATTGCACTGGCCGGGGCCGCATGTCTCTTCACACAGCTGCCGGCAAAGGCTGACCAGCTTCAGGATATCGAGAAGCGCGGCACCATTCGCATTGCCGTTCCGCAGGACTTCCCGCCGTTTGGCTCGGTGGGGACCGATCTGCAGCCGCAGGGCTATGACATCGACATGGCGCGCTATCTGGCCAAACAGATGAAGCTCAAGCTGCAGCTGGTGCCGGTGACCAGCGCCAACCGCGTGCCGTACCTGCAAACCGATAAGGTGGATCTGGTCATTTCCAGCCTCGGTAAAAATCCGGAGCGCGAGAAGGTGATCGACTTTAGCCGCGCCTACGCTCCGTTCTTCCTCGGCGTGTTTGGTCCGAAAGGGGCCGAGCTGAAAGACGCCGCCGCGCTGAGCGGAAAAACCATCGGCGTGACGCGCGGGGCGGTGGAGGACATGGTGCTGACCGGCCTGGCGCCGAAAGACGCGGACGTGAAGCGCTACGAAGATAACAACACCACGCTCTCCGCCTACCTCTCCGGACAGGTGCAGTACGTGGCGACCGGCAACCTGGTGGTGGCGGCCATTTCGCGCCAGAACGCGGATAAAGCTCCGGTGCCGAGCTTTATGCTGAAAGATTCGCCGTGCTTTATTGGCCTGAAGAAAAACGAACCGGCCCTGAAGGCAAAAGTGGACGCGCTGATTGAGCAGGGTATCAAGGACGGCACGCTGAACGGCCTGTCCGAGCAGTGGCTGAAGGCCCCGCTGCCGGCCAACCTTGGCGCCTGAGCCGATGACTGAGCAACTTCATTTCTCCGCGCTCTGGCCGCACTGGCCGGAGCTGCTGGCGGGGCTGTGGGTCACTATTCAGCTGACGGTGATGGCGACCGTCGGCGGCCTGGCGATAGGGATTTTCGGGGCGGCGATCCGCAGCGGACGCACCACCTGGTACAGCCGGATCTGGGGCGCGTACGTGGAGATCATCCGCAACACGCCGTTTGTGGTGCAGCTGTTTTTCATCGTCTTCGGCCTGCCGAATCTTGGGCTGAAGATGACGGCGGGGGAAGCGGCGCTGCTGGCCATGGTGGTGAACCTGGGCGCCTACAGCACCGAGATTATCCGCGCGGGCATTCAGGTCACGCCGAAAGGGCAGTGGGAGGCCGGACGCGTGCTGGGGCTGACCCGCCTGCAGACCTTTATCCGCGTGGTGCTGCCGCCCGCGCTGCAGCGCATTTACCCGGCGCTGGTGAGCCAGTGCATCATCGTGATGCTCGGCTCGTCGGTGGTGTCGCAGGTCTCGTATGAAGAGCTGACCTTCGCCGCCAACCTGATCCAGTCCAGAACGTTTCTGAGCTTTGAGGTTTATCTGGTGACAACCGGGATTTACTTAGCGCTGTCGATTACCCTGCGCCAGCTGATGATGGCGGCGGGACGAAAATGGCTGGGGGTGCAGGCATGATGACCACCTTTACCGACTGGGACATTATTCGCAACCTGCTGCTGGCCGGACGCTGGACGGTGCTGCTGTCGCTGGTGGCGTTTGTCGGCGGGGCGGCGGTGACGCTGCCGCTCCTGCTGCTGCGCCTGACGGGCGGGCGCACGGTCAGGCGCATCATCCGCGGCTATATTGAGCTGTTTCAGGGCACGCCGCTGCTGATGCAGCTGTTCCTGGCCTTCTTCGGCGTGGCGCTGTTCGGCATCGACGTCTCGCCGTGGACCGCCGCCTCGCTGGCGCTCACCTTCTACACCAGCGCGTTTCTGCTCGATATCTGGTTCGGCAGCATTCGCGCTCTGCCCAAGGGGCAGTGGGAAGCCTCGCGCTGTCTGGGGCTGACCTTTGGCCAGACCCTGTTTCGCGTGGTCGCCCCGCAGGCGCTGCGCATCGGTATCGCCCCGACGGTCGGCTTTGCCGTGCAGGTGATCAAGGGCACCGCGCTGGCGTCGATTATCGGTTTTATCGAGCTGACCAAGGCCGGGACCATGCTGACCAACGTGACGTATCAGCCGTTTAAGGTCTTTGCGCTGGTGGCGCCCGGCTACTTTATTCTGTGTTATCCGCTGTCGCGCTACAGCCGCTATCTGGAGACGAAATTCAATGCCTCTCATCACCATTAATCAGGTGCAGAAGTACTACGGCGATAACCACGTGCTCAAGGGCGTCGATCTGGATATCGACATGGGCCAGGTGATCTCCATTATCGGGCGCAGCGGATCGGGCAAAAGCACGCTGCTGCGCTGCATCAACGGACTGGAAGGCTATCAGGACGGCAGCATCAAGCTGGGCGGCATGACCATTACCGACCGGGATTCTCAGGCGCGCGAAATCAGCCGCTCGGTCGGGATGGTGTTCCAGAGCTTCAACCTGTTTCCGCACATGACGGCGCTGGAAAACGTGATGCTCGCCCCGCGTCGGGTGCTGAAGAAAAGCGCCGCCGAATGCCGCGAGCTGGCGCAGCAGATGCTGGAGAAAGTGGGCTTAGGCGATCGTCTGGATTACTACCCGTCGAGTCTCTCCGGCGGCCAGCAGCAGCGCGTGGCGATTGCCCGCGCGCTGGCGATGTCGCCGAAAGTTTTACTCTGCGACGAGATCACCTCCGCGCTCGACCCGGAGCTGGTGGGCGAAGTGCTCAAGGTGCTGGAGCAGCTGGCGGCCGAGGGGATGACGCTCATACTTGTTACCCATGAAATGAATTTTGCCCGCGAAGTGGGCGACCGCGTGGTGTTTATGCACCAGGGGAAAGTCTGGGAGCAGGGCGACAGCAAAACGCTGTTCGCCAACCCGCAGACCACGGAACTGAAGCAGTTCATCTCCTCCGTGCGCGGCCTCAACTGATAAGGACTTAACAATGGATATCGCACGCTTTCCGCAAATCAACCCGCCCCAGCGCCTGCTGATGGGGCCGGGCCCGATCAACGCCGACCCGCGCGTGCTGCGCGCCATGTCGAGCCAGCTGATCGGCCAGTACGATCCGGCCATGACCCACTACATGAACGAGGTGATGGCGCTCTATCGCGGGGTGTTCCGCACCGAGAACCGCTGGACGATGCTGGTGGACGGCACTTCCCGCGGGGGGATTGAAGCCATTCTGGTCTCCGCCATCCGCCCGGGAGATAAGGTGCTGGTGCCGGTCTTTGGCCGCTTTGGTCATCTGCTGTGCGAAATTGCCCGCCGCTGCCGCGCGGAGGTGCATACCATCGAGGTGCCGTGGGGCGAGGTGTTCACCCCCGACCAGGTGGAGGATGCGATTAAGCGTGTTCGTCCGCGCCTGCTGCTGACCGTGCAGGGCGATACCTCCACCACCATGCTCCAGCCGCTCGCCGAGCTTGGCGCGATCTGCCGCCGCTACGACGTGCTGTTTTATACCGACGCCACCGCGTCGCTCGGCGGCAACGCGCTGGAAACCGACGCCTGGGGACTGGATGCGGTATCGGCCGGGATGCAGAAGTGCCTCGGCGGCCCGTCGGGCACCTCGCCGATCACCCTGAGCGCGCGCATGGAGGAGGCGATCCGCCGCCGTAAATGCGTTGAGGAGGGCATCCGCACCGACGCCCACCGCGATGGCGACGAGGAGATGATCTACTCCAACTATTTCGATCTCGGCATGGTGATGGACTACTGGGGGCCGGAGCGCCTTAACCACCATACCGAAGCCACCACCGCGCTGTTTGGCGCCCGCGAGTGCGCGCGTCTGATCCTGCAGGAAGGGCTGGATAACGGCATCGCGCGCCATAAGCTGCACGGCGATGCGCTGCTGAAGGGCATTCAGGCGATGGGGTTGGAGACCTTCGGCGACCTGAAGCACAAGATGAACAACGTGCTGGGCGTGGTTATCCCGCAGGGCGTCAACGGCGACCAGGTGCGCAAGCTGATGCTGGAGGATTTCGGGATTGAAATCGGCACCTCGTTTGGCCCGCTGCACGGCAAAGTGTGGCGCATTGGCACCATGGGCTACAACGCGCGCAAGGATTGCGTGATGACCACCCTGAGCGCGCTGGAGTCGGTGCTGAACTACCTGAAATTCACCACCACGCAGGGGGCCGCCATGCAGGCCGCGTGGGACCACTATCGTCGCGAGACGCCGCAATGAGCCCGGCGGCAGAACGGGTGATGGCTCGCGCCGACGCGCTGGCCGCCATCAGCGAAACCCCGGATGCGCTGACGAGGGTTTATCTCTCCACCCAGCATCTGCAGGCCAACCAGCTGGTGGAGCAGTGGATGAGCCAGGCGGGAATGACCGTCTGGCAGGACAGCGTGGGCAACATCTGTGGACGCTATGAGGGCGCGCAGGAAGGGGCGCAGGCGGTGCTGCTCGGCTCGCATCTCGATACCGTGCGCAATGCCGGGCGCTACGACGGCATGCTCGGCGTGCTTGCCGCCATTGAGGTGGTGGACAGCCTGCACCAGCAGGGGGTGCATCTGGCCCAGGCCATTGAGATTGTCGGCTTTTGCGACGAAGAGGGAACCCGCTTCGGCATTACGCTGTTAGGCAGCCGGGGGCTGACGGGCACCTGGCCGCAGGGCTGGCTGGAAAAAGCCGACGCCAGCGGGATCAGCGTGGCGCAGGCGATGATCCTGATGGGGCTCGATCCTGCCCGCGTGCTCCATGCCGCGCGCCGTCAGGAGGATTTCAGCGCCTATCTGGAGCTGCATATTGAGCAGGGGCCGTGCCTTGAGCAGGAGGCGCTCGCCCTTGGCGTGGTGGAAGCCATTAACGGCGCGCGCCGTCTGAACTGCCGCTTCATCGGCGAGGCCGGGCACGCGGGAACCGTGCCGATGCTCCACCGCAGGGACGCGCTGGCCGCCGCCGCCGAGTGGATGGTTATCATTGAAAACGCTACCCGACAACAGGGCGGCAACCTGGTGGCGACGGTTGGCGAACTGCGCTGCCTGCCGGGGGCGGTGAACGTGATCCCCGGCGAGGTACAGCTCTCGCTGGATATTCGCGGGCCGCAGGATGCGCCGCTGGATCGGTTGCTTAACGACCTGCTGGAACATGCGCAGGCGATCGCATCGCGCCGCGGTCTGGACTTCAGCGCCGAGGAGTTTTACCGCATTGCCGCCACGCCGTGCGATATCCACCTGCAAAACGTGCTGGGGGAGGCCGTCACTTCGGTACAGGGTCGCTCGCTATCGCTGCCCAGCGGTGCGGGCCACGATGCGATTGCCATCGCGGAACGCTGGCCGGTCGGCATGCTGTTTGTGCGCTGCAAAGGGGGCGTCAGCCACCATCCGGCGGAATCGGTGATGGCTGAAGATGTCGCCCTGGCGATTGAGGCGTTTTCGCGAGCGGTGATCCAGCTGGCGGACCGCGTTACTCCAGCCCCAGCGTATATTGCGCAATCTTAAAGTAGATAATCAGCCCGGTGCCGTCGATAAGCGTCGCGATAAACGGCGCGGAGACGACCGCCGGGTCAATGCCGCAGCGCTTGAGCACCATCGGGATCACGGACGACACAATCGCACTCCAGAGCGTAATGCACACCAGCGTCAGGCTGACGATAAGCGTAATTTCCAGCCCAATCCCCATCATCCAGGCGCGAATGCACCCGGCGATACCGAGCGTGGCGGCAATCATCAGCGAGGTGGTCATCTCTTTACGCAGCACGCGGCCAACGTCGCGCAGGCGGACTTCCCCCAGCGCCATGGCGCGCACAAGCGTGGAGGTGATCTGCGTCCCGCTGTTGCCGCCCGTGCCGATCAGCAGCGGAATAAAGAACGCCAGCGCGATGGCGGACTCCAGCGCCTCTTCAAAATGCTGGATCACCGAGCTGGTGTAGGCCTCCGCGACAAACAGCAGCAGCAGCCAGACGGAACGTTTCTTCCACAGGCTATACGGGCTGGTGTCCAGATAGGGCTTCTCCAGCGGCAGCGTCGCCCCCTGAAGCTGGGCGTCTTCGGTGACGTCATCTTCCAGCAGATGGGCGATTTCGCGCTCGGTCAGGCAGCCGACGAGCTTGCCGTGGGTGACCACGGGCACCACATCCGCGCCGCCGTGCGCCAGCAGTCCGGCAACGTCGGCACGTTCATCCTCCGGTTTGACCTGCAAAAACTGCGAAATCATCAGCGATTTCACCGGCTGTACCGTGTCGGCGGTCTGCAGCAATTTACGCACGGCAATCATGCCCGCCAGGCGGCCATTGTCTTCAATAAAAATATGAGACGGAATATCGTCGTCTTTTAATTTTTCGAAGAATTGCTCGCGCGCCAGCGCCACGCATAATGAAATATCGAGGACAATAAAATCGGTATTCATATATTGCGCGATCGCGCTGTCATTGAATGCCAGGTTCTGGTTGTGAATAGCGTAAGACATAGTGAATTCCCTTTGAATAATAACATCTCTCAGGGGCGAGCAAGACAGGGCATGTCGAAGAGGAGATCCCCACGTCCTGGGTTCAGCACTGTACACCGTATCCCACGAGGGAAGTTATACTGACAAAGCCTTGATTCGACAGTGCCTGTTTTACCCTGTGTCGGTTCTCTCGAACCTACCAGAGCGATAACGTGTATTTGTACAGGAGCCTCGCCATAACGAGATCGTTGTAAAACGTGAGGAATAATACGCTTATTTAAATTTACCGCTCAGAAAATTAAATAATGTTTAAGAACGGTTTAGACGATTTTTATTAATAAAATGTTGAGGGTTTATTTAAGTTAATTCATTTCTAATGGTGGATTAAATAATCAACGGAGGGGAGGATAATGGCGTGGTTTGATAATCTGCTGAATCATTTTGCGCTGTATCCGGCACATCTTTTCGCGCTGTTATTTGTGATGGCGCTGAGTAAATCGACGGTGCTAGTCTCCTCCGTGCTGCCGCCCGCCTCGGTGATGCTGCTGGCGGGCATTACCGTCAGCCAGGCGAGCATGCATCCTGCGCAGGCGTGGCTGGCCGTGGTGTTGGGGGCAACAGCGGGTTCGGTGCTGAACTACCATATCGGCCAGCTGATGGGGCACACGCGATGGATGACCCGCTTCTCGGCAAAGCAGGCCGGTAAAATGCTGCGGGTGCAGCATCAGCTGCAGAAAAACGGGGTGCTGGTCCTGTTCACCGCGCGTTTTCTGGCGGTGCTGCGCTACATCGTGCCGCTGGCGGCGGGAATGCTCAGGCTGAATGCAGTCAAGGTCTACGCCGTCAGCCTGCTTTCCGCCTGCGCATGGGCGGCGCTGTATGTCGGCATCGTCACCGGCATCAGCGCCTTTTGAGTTACAAACTCCCCATTCCGCCGTCGACCAGCAGCTCCGTTCCCACCGTGTAGCTCGACTCGTCGGAGGCCAGATAGAGCGCGGCTTTTGCCAGCTCCGTCGTCGAGCCCATTCTGCCGAGCGGCACCAGCTTGATGATCTCCGCCATCATCGCGTTAAGCGCCTCGTCGCTTAAGCCCGTTTTGGTAAACGCCGGGGTCTCCACCGGACCGGGGCTCAGGCCGTTGACGCGGATCCCGCGCTGCAGCAGCTCCGCCGACAGCGTGCGCGCCAGCGACAGCAGGGCGGCCTTGCTCGCGGCATACACGCTGCTGGTCGGCAGGCCGATACGCGCGCTCACCGAGCCGCAGAGGATCACCGACGACGGGTTATTCAGCAGCGGCAGCAGCGCCTGAATTAAAAAGAACGGCCCCTTCAGGTTGATGCCCATCAGGCGGTCCCACGCCTCCTCCTGCCAGGCTTCCAGCGGCGCGTGCGTCACGTCACCGGCGTTGAGAAACACCGCGTCCAGGCGTGGCCAGCGGGCGGCGAGGGTTTCCGCCAGCGCTTTTTGCGAGGCGATATCTCCCGCATCGGTCGGGATCACCCAGGCCTTATCGCCAAGAATACGTTCTGCTTCGGCGAGGGTGTCCGGGTTGCGTCCGGTCACGGCGACGCGCGCGCCTTCGGCGATAAACGCCTGCGCGGTGGCAAGACCGATGCCGCTGGTGCCGCCGGTAATCAGCGTATATTTATCTGTTAAACGACCCATGTTCTTCTCCTGAAATGTCTCTGGAGAAAGCACTATAGAAACGTTAGTATCGAAAGGAAACCAGGTACCAAATGGATACTAAAGAGGCAAGAGGTGTGCTATGGCAGAAATGCTGGAGGTGTGCTGCGAAAAAAAATCTGAGGCGTATACCTGCCCGATGACGCAGTTTGTGAACCTGATATCCGGTAAGTGGGCGATCCCCATTTTGTACCGTCTGATTGTGTTCAACACGCCCGTACGCTTTGGCGATCTGCTGCGGGCGGCCACACCCATCACTCAGAAAGAATTGACCAAGCAGCTGCGCCTGTTTGAGCAGCGCGGGCTGGTGACGCGGACGGTCTACCCGGAGATCCCGCCGCGCGTGGAGTATCAGATCACCGCGCTGGGGTTAACCCTGCAGGACGCACTCTCCCCGCTGGCCGCCTGGATGAGTGAGTACGGCGACCAGCTTGAGCGTTAGGCTACTGTTTTGCGTAGCGCGGTGCCGGAATGCCGGTGCGCGCGCTGTTGAACAGCTCAAGACGCGCCGCTTCGTAGCGATCCCACAGGCCGGCGTCATGCATCGGCGGGATAGTGATCGGTTCACCCTGATCCAGACCCGCCAGCGATGCATCCACCATATCGTCGGTGGTCATCACCGATCCTTCCGGCAGATCGTTCACCGTGACGCCCGAATGGCTCCAGATTTCTGTCGCCGTGGCGGCGGGCAGCACGGCCTGAATGCGCACGCTGCTGTCGGCAAATTCTTCCTGTAACCCACGGGTAAAGCTCAACACCCACGCCTTGGTGGCGCTGTAGAGCGCGCTGCCCGCCCGGACGTGCAGGGCCAGCACGGACGCGATATTGATCAGCGTGCCGCGATTGTTCTGCGCCAGGCGGGGCAGGATGGCGTAGGTCAGACGCATCAGCGCCGTGGTGTTCAGGGTGTTAATGGCCTGATGCTGCGCCACATCGCCCGCGAGGAACGGCGCCATCTGCGCGGTGCCCGCGTTGTTAATGAGCGTATCAATGGCGGTATTGCTGCGCAGCGCCTCTTCCACGGCGCGGATCCCGGCTTCATCGGTAAGATCGGCCACCAGAATATCGACGGCCACGCCGTAGCGTGCGCGAAGGTCGGCGGCAAGGGTGTTCAGGCGATCTTCGCGACGTGCGACCAGCACCAGGTTAGCGCCGCGCGCGGCAAGACGGTCGGCATAAACGGCACCAATCCCGGAAGAGGCGCCCGTAATCAGGGCGGTGGTGATTTGCGTAGTCATCGTGTGTTACCTCAGGGCAAAGTGGGTTATTTGGTTTCAAGATGAAACTGAATAAACTCTCCGCTATTTGGTTTTATAATGCAACCATATTTGCGAGCATTTTGTGCTGTTGCCGTCGGGAACGTTCAGGAGGGGAGTTTCGCCACGATCTCTTCAGGCGTCAGTTCGCGGCCATCGTCGGCGATAAGCGCCAGTTTGCGCAGGGGTTTGCGCTGTTCGGTATCGACCAGCACGGTGCCGCATTCGTTATCCGCAAACAAAAATTCATTGCCCCACTGGGAGAGGGCAACCAGCACCGTTTGCAGGGCACGCCCCTTGTCGGTCAGGACGTATTCCTGCCAGGCGCTGCCGTCGGACGCGGGCTGAAGCCGGAGGATGCCTTCGTCGACCAGCAGTTTCAGCCGCGTGGTCAGCATGTTTTTCGCGATGCCGAGGCTTTTCTGGAACTCGCCGAAGCGTTTAATCCCGCGCAGCGCGTCGCGCACAATCAGCAGCGACCACCAGTCGCCGATGATATCCAGCGAACGGGCGACGGGGCAGGTGCTCTCTTCGAGGCGGGTACGTTTCACGGTCAATTCTCCGGTGGGGTGTGGTTTTATTATAAAACTTATTGGCACACACCGTAAGCACGTTAATCATCAGTTTGAGAAATGCTTCCCGGAAAATTGTCACCAATCTGTCACACTGAACGCGACATTTTAAAACGAGTGAGGAATTAGGGATGAAAAAAGCACTACTCGCGCTGGCAGTCGCCGGTTCCATTTCAGCAACGTTTGGCGTGCAGGCGCAAGAGACGCCGGAAGGGTATCAGCTGGAGCAAGTTTTAATCATGAGCCGTCACAACCTGCGCGCGCCGCTCGCCAATAACGGCAGCGTGCTGGAGCAGTCCACGCCGAAGCAGTGGCCGGAGTGGGAGGTGCCGGGCGGTCAGCTCACCACCAAGGGCGGCGTGCTGGAAGTCTATATGGGCCATTACATGCGCGAGTGGCTGGCGCAGCAGGGGATGGTGAAGACGGGAGAATGTCCTGCGGCGGATAGCGTTTATGCTTACGCCAACAGCCTGCAGCGTACCGTTGCCACCGCGCAGTTCTTCATCACCGGCGCGTTCCCGGGCTGCGACGTTCCCGTGCACCATCAGGAAAAAATGGGCACCATGGATCCGACCTTTAATCCGGTGATTACCGATAACTCGCCGGAATTTCGCGAAAAAGCGCTCAAGGCGATGGAGACCGAGCGGCAGAAAATGCAGCTGGGCGAAAGCTATAAGCTGCTGGAGAAGCTGACGAACTACGCGGATTCCCCGTCCTGCAAAGAGAAAAAGGTCTGCTCGTTGGCTGACGCGAAAGATACCTTCAGCGCCGACTATGAAAAAGAGCCTGGCGTATCCGGGCCGCTGAAGGTGGGTAACTCGCTGGTGGACGCGTTCACGCTGCAGTATTACGAAGGCTTCCCGGCCGACCAGGTGGCCTGGGGCGAAATCAAAACCGACCAGCAGTGGCGCGTGCTGTCGAAGCTGAAGAACGGCTATCAGGACTCGCTGTTTACCTCCACCGAAGTGGCGCAAAACGTGGCGAAGCCGCTGGTGAAGTACATTGATAAAACGCTGGTTACCGAGCAGGCAAAAGCGCCGAAAATCACCCTGCTGGTGGGGCATGACTCGAACATTGCTTCCCTGCTGACGGCCCTGGATTTCAAACCGTATCAGCTGCACGACCAGCAGGAGCGCACCCCGATTGGCGGCAAGATTGTCTTCCAGCGCTGGCATGACAAAAACGCCAACCAGGAGCTGATGAAAATTGAGTATGTCTACCAGAGCTCAGAGCAGCTGCGTAACGCCAGCGTCCTGTCGCTGCAGTCGCCCGCGCAGCGCGTGACGCTGGAGCTGAAAGGCTGCCCGGTGGATGCGAACGGCTTCTGTCCTGTCGATAAATTCAATGCGGTGATGAATAACGCGGCGAAGTAAAAGAGAACCCCCCGCTGCGGCGGGGGGAAACGCTTAGACGTTTTTACGTTCGATGGTTTGCTCGCCCCAGAAGAGCGAGTCTTTATCCGTTTTTTCGAAGGCGCGCACCAGCACCTCATCGTTACCTTCCTCCCAAATCTGCTCGGCCAGCTTTTCATCGTACTTCGCGACTTCAAAGATAGCTTCGGCAATCTCCGGAGAGGTGTTGCGTAAACTTGCCCATTCGCCCACGTGGTGAGCTTTGGATTCTTGAGTTGGCATGCTTGTCCTCCTGTTGGGTGTTAGCCGTTCAGTTTTTTGGCCAGACCCGCGACGTATTCACCCTGATAGCGGGCGATAGACAGTTCTTCATTGCTTGGCTGACGTGAGCCATCCCCACCGGCAATGGTGGTTGCGCCGTAAGGCGTACCGCCACGCACCTGGGAAATGTCAAACAGCTCCTGGGCGCCGTAGCCAATCGGCACAATCACCATCCCGTGATGAGCAAGGGTAGTCCAGGTTGAGGTAATCGTCTGCTCCTGACCGCCGCCGGTGCCGGTAGAGCTGAATACGCTGGCGAGTTTGCCGTAAAGCGCCCCGGATGCCCAAAGTCCGCCGGTTTGATCGAGGAAGGTGCGCATCTGGCCCGACATATTGCCGAAGCGGGTCGGGGTGCCGAAGATGATGGCATCATAGTCCGCCAGCTCCTGCGGGGTGGCGACCGGGGCGTTTTGCGTTTTCCCCCCGGCTTTCAGGAAGGCTTCCGCTTGCATGGTTTCCGGTACGCGTTTCACCACAACCTCAACGCCATCAACCCTGTTCGCACCTTCTGCTACCGCGTGAGCCATGGTTTCAATGTGTCCATACATGGAATAATAGAGCACCAGAACTTTTGCCATTTTGCATCACTCCTCGTTGGTTTTTCTGACAGCGGATCGCTGCGTTCTTTTAAAGATATGCCATCACAGCCAGACTGCAAAAATGAACGGCATTTCTTTGATTTATAACAATATGGTTACAAAAAGGCTTTGTAGCAAAATGAAACAACTTTTTGGCAGCATATTTTTGAAATGATAAGAAAGGTTTATGAATCGCCGCCGCGTCATCTCACCCGAAAGGCTGAGTTCATGTTGCAGAATATTACCTGCGGCTTGCCGGATAGCGGCATTCCACTAAGCTTAGTTTCACGCGGCATAGATAAAGGCACTGTCCTTGTGTTGCGAGGTGAAAGAATCCTCTTTTACTGAATGCAATATGATGTCTAATGTTTCACATTCTGGAGGTTAGAGATGGCAAACCATCGTGGTGGTTCAGGTAATTTCGCAGAAGACCGTGAAAGAGCATCAGAAGCAGGCCGTAAAGGTGGCCAGCATAGCGGGGGCAATTTCAAGAATGACCCGCAACGCGCATCTGAAGCTGGCAAGAAAGGGGGGAAAAACAGCCACGGCAGCAGTAAGTAACACGCCGGGTTGAACCCCTGCCGCCGGGATCTCCCGGCGGTTTTTTTATTTCTGCAACATTGAACTGTAACCAAAGGCAACGCACACTAGAGAATTGATCTTAACCGCGAGTGCCGCATGTCTGTCTCACGCTTCAAATTCTCCGTTAAACCGCAGGAAGCCATCCTCATTCTCATCACCATGTTCTGGGGCGGGACGTTTCTGGCCGTTCAGTACGCGGTGACCCTCAGCGATCCGTTCTTTTTTGTTGGCCTGCGCTTTGCGACGGCGGCGCTTGCCGTGGGGCTAATTTCGCTTAAAACGCTGCGGGGGCTGACGCTGAAAGAACTTAAGGCCGGCGTGGCGATTGGGGTGGCGATAGCGATGGGCTACAGCCTGCAAACGTGGGGATTGCAGACCATCTCCAGCAGTAAATCCGCGTTTATCACCGCCATGTATGTGCCGCTGGTGCCGCTACTGCAGTGGCTGTGCCTGGGGCGGCTGCCGGGGCTGATGTCCTGTATTGGCATCGTGCTGGCGTTTATCGGCCTGATCTTACTGGCCGGGCCGGAAAACAACCTGCTTGCGCTGGGGCCGGGCGAAATCATCACCCTGATAGGGGCGATTGCCATTGCGGCGGAAATTATTCTGATTAGCGCCTGGGCGGGCAAGGTCGACGTCAAGCGGGTAACGGTGGTGCAGCTCGCCACAGCGTCGCTGGTGGCGTTTGCGACGATGGTGCCGGCAGAGGAGTCCGTGCCGCCGATGTCCACCGGCCTGGTGGTGGTCGCACTGGGGCTGGGTATTTTCAGCGCCATTATTCAGGTCACCATGAACTGGGCGCAGCGCAGCGTATCGCCAACCCGCGCGACGGTGATTTATACCGGTGAACCGGTCTGGGCGGGGATTTTCGGACGCATTGCAGGTGAGCGTTTGCCGCTTCTGGCGCTGGTGGGAGCGGCATTTATTGTCGCCGGGGTGCTGGTGAGCGAGTTAAAGCTCAGAAAGCGTCGGACTGAGGTCAGGGATTTGACGGCAAAAGAAGGTTTAGATTGAAAAAATGGACAGGCTTATTTACGATGTGTACGGATAAATACCGTACACGGTGATGTAAACCATGCCAGCACTTAAAAAACAGCGTATCGATCTTCGCTTAACGGACGAAGACAAAACAATGATTGAAGAAGCGGCGGCGATGACGAACCAAACGATCACCCAGTTTATGGTGAACAGTGCGTCAGAGCGTGCTGCAGAGGTCATCGAGCAGCACCGTCGTCTCGTATTAAACGAAGCATCATGGACTGCGGTGATGGATGCCATCGACAATCCGCCTGAGCCAAATGAACGCCTGAAACGAGCAGCAAAACGGCTTCGAAACATGGAGTGAAGCGCCGTGGAGAATCTCACGATCGAAATGTTATCAGAGGGAACCGATTATGACTTCGAGTATTTTGATTGTGGCGAACCCTCGCTAAATGCCTTCCTTGCTGAACATCTGGTGCGTCAGCACAATGGGCGTATTTTACGAGCCTACCTGCTTAAAGAGCGCGATCGTCCGCGTGTCCTGGGTTATTACACGTTATCGGGAAGCTGTTTTGAAAGAGCGATGCTTCCTTCTAAGACTCAGCAGCGCCGGATCCCTTATATCAACGTACCCAGCGTGACGCTGGGACGTCTGGCTGTAGATAAAACCCTACAGGGAAACGAGTGGGGAACAACGCTCGTTGCGCATGCTATGCGCGTTGTCTACCTGGCTTCACAGGCTGTGGGGGTACACGGAATATTTGTTGATGCCCTTGACGAGCGGGCAAAACGATTTTATCTGAAGCAGGGCTTTATCCCGCTGACAGCTGAAAACAGCCATTCTTTGTTCTTCCCTACAAAATCTATCGAACGGCTGTTTGAGCAAGAGTGATTGCTTTACTACCTGTTGTTCTGAAGGAATGTACACGTCGGGTGATGCCTGGCCGTCACCCGACATGGTGATTTCACGAATCCTGATGCACCACGGCGCCCTGCGGCGCGGCGGCCATCCGGCGGCTCAGCAGGGCGTTAAGCAGGATCGCACCGAAGGTCGCCGTGCCAATCCCGCCAATCGTAAAGCCGCCCAGCGTCAGGGCAAAATCACCCGCGCCCAGCACCAGCGTGACCGCCACCATAATCAGGTTGCCGTTCTGGCTGAGATCGACGCGATGCTGCACCCAGATGCGCGCGCCGGCCACGGCGATCAGCCCAAACACCACAATCGATGCACCGCCGATAACCGGTGACGGAATGGTGTGGATCAGCGCGCCGAACTTCGGTGAGAAGCCGAGCAGCATCGCCATCACCGCCGCCGCCACGAAGACCAGCGTCGAGTAGACCTTGGTCACCGCCATCACGCCGATGTTTTCAGCATAGGTGGTGACGCCGCTGCCGCCTACGGAACCGGAGAGCATGGTCGCCAGACCGTCACCGACGAACGCGCGGCCCATGTACGGATCCATGCTGCGCCCGGTCATTCCCGCAACCGCCTTCAGGTGGCCTAAGTTCTCCGCCACCAGGATCACCGCCACCGGTGCGATAAGCATCATCGCCTGGGTGTTAAAGGTGGGCGAGGTCATTTTCGGCAGGCCGAACCAGGCGGCCTGATGGAGCAGCGTAAAGTCAACCGGCTTGCCCAGACCGAAAACGTTGGCCAGCAGGGCGTAGACCAGACAAGCCACGATGAGTCCGACCAGAATCAGCAGGCGCTGGATCATGCCGCGCGTGAACACCGCCACCAGGCCGATGCACAGCACCGTGATCACCGCCATCCAGCTTTCAAACGGCGAGGCGGAGACGCTCCTGACCGCAATCGGCGCGAGGTTGAGGCCTATCGCCATCACCACGGCGCCCGTCACTACCGGAGGCATCATTCGCTCGATCCAGCGCGTGCCGATTTTCATTACCACCAGACCAATCAGGGTGTACACCAGGCCGCAGGCGATGATGCCGCCGAGGGCCACGCTCAGGTTGGGGTTGATCCCCTGGCCGTTAAACCCGGTGGTGGCGATGACGACGCCGACAAAGGCGGCGCTGGAGCCGAGATAGCTGGGCACGCGCCCGCCGGTGACGAAAAAGAACAGCAGCGTGCCGATACCCGACATCAGAATAGAGAGGTTGGGATCGAGTCCCATCAGCATCGGCATCAATACCGTGGCGCCAAACATGGCGACCGCGTGCTGAACGCCCATCACCATCGTCTGCCCGAGCGGGAGACGTTCATCCGGCGCGACCACGCCTGCTTCTGTGGAGGTCGATTTCAACTGCCAGTGGGGAAATCCGAACATGGTCTGTCTCCTTAAGGCGGGTTAACAGGCGGGGCGCATAAGCGCGTGGTAGCCGCGGTCAAACCACACCAGCCCTTGCGGTGCGGGGTGGCGAATAATCGAAATAATGTCGCAAAACAGAATGTCGTGGGTGCCGACGCTTACCACCTGGCTGATGCGGCAGTCAAACGAGGCCAGCGCATCTTCCAGGCGCGGACAGCCCGTGTCGCCCGTCTGCCAGCGGGCGGCGGCAAAGCGTTCCGCCATCGGCGTTTTCCCGCCAAACAGGTTAGATAAAGGCTCCTGTCCGGCGCTCAGGGTATTCACGCAAAGGGTGCGGTTTTCGCTAAAGGTTGACCAGACGGACGCGCCGCGGTTCAGGCACACCAGCAGGGTGGGCGGTGAATCCGTGACGCTGCACACCGCGCTGGCGGTGAAGCCTGCCATCCCCGCCGGGCCGTCGGTGGTGATGATGTTGACCGCCGCGCCAACGCAGGCCATGGCGTCGCGAAAGGTTTGTTTATCCGGTGATGTCATCATCGCTCCTTACGCCAGCCCGCAGGCGTCGTCGAAGTCCAGGCGCGGCAGGCGCCCGTAAAGTTTGCGGGTATCGCCATAGCCTATGTTGATCAGCAGATTGCTTTTAAGCGTCGTGCCGGTGAAAAAGGCTTCGTCGACCTTTTGGCGGTCAAATCCCGACATCGGGCCTGTGTCCAGCCCCAGGGCGCGACAGGCGAAAATCAGGTAGGCGGCCTGCATTGAGCTGTTGCGAAAGGCGGTCTCTTCCGCATGCGCGGGGCTGGTGGTGAACCAGCTCTTTGCATCGCCGTGCGGGAACAGCTCGGGCAGGCGCTCGTAGAATTCACCGTCCCAGGCAATAATCGCCGTGACCGGGGCGGTGAGCGTTTTCTCGAGGTTGCCGCTGGAGAGCGCCGGGCGCAGCTTCTCTTTTCCCTCCGCGCTTCGCACAAACACAATCCGCGCCGGGGAGCAGTTGGCGGACGTGGGCCCCCATTTCATGAGGTTGTAGATTTCGCGCAGCGTTTCGTCGCTGACGGGCATATCCTGCCAGCCGTTATGGGTGCGCGCGCCGGTGAACAGCGTTTCCAGCGCGGCGGGGGTAATGGCTTCGCTCATTAAAGCTCCTTATAAAGCGGGTTCCGGGCTGTGCAGCAGGCTGGCAAGCCCGTTCAGCAGCAGGGTGTTAAAGGTATCCGGCTCGGTGACGTTGCAGGCGTGCCCGCCCTGGCGCATCACCGCGCTGTGGCTGTGCGGGATCGCCGCCTGCAGCTCGGATGAGCAGACTGAGGGCACCAGCATGTCGTCGGCAGAACAGACGATCTGTACCGGGCAGCGAATGCGCGCCGCATGGCGGCTGAAGTCGGCCTTTTTCAGGGCGCTGAGCCTGTGCAGCAGGTTGGTTTTACCCTGGAAATGGGCCAGCGCCAGCGCTTCTTCGGCCTCCAGACGGGGCGCGCGGGCGGCCATCCAGTCCGCCGGGTAGAGAAACAGCGGCTGCGCCTCGACCCACGCCTGTGCGCCGCCGTAATGCAGCAGGCGCTCGCGGATCTGAAAGCAGCGGCGGGTGTGGGCGTTGAGGGTCAACCAGCCGTTGACGCACACCAGCGCGGTGAGGGCGTCGGGCCTGTCGAGGGCCAGCTGCAGGCCGACCAGCGCCCCCAGCGCGTGACCCACGACGCTGTAGCGGACAATCCCGGCTTCAGCCAGCGCCTGGGCCAGCTCGTCCGCCATCTGCGCAAGGCTGTACCCTTCCGGCAGGGTGGCGGGGTTATTGCCCGTTCCCCGCTGGTCATAGCACACCACCTGATACTCCGGCTCCAGCGCGGCCAGCTGGGGCAGCCAGTAGCTGCCGCTGCCGCCGAGACCGGAAATAAAGACCACCACGGGCGCGCCCTCGTACGGGGGCGGCGAGACGGAAAGTTTCATACCTGCCTCACTTCGCGATGTGCGCAACGGTGGCGATCTCAACCAGCGCCTCTGGCTTCACCAGCCCGCACTGAATGCAGAACCGCGCCGGTTTATCGCCGGGGAAGAACTCGGCGTAAATCTCGTTAATCGCGGCGTAGTTTTTCCAGTCGGTGATAAAGATGCTGTTGAAGGTCACATCCTCCATCGTGCCACCCGCCGTTTCGATCACGGTTTTGATCGTCTCCAGCACGTGGCGGGTTTGCGCCTTTGGGTCGTTGATAAACACCACGTTGTTGTCTTTATCAAACGGCAGCGTGCCGGAGACATACACCACGCCGTCGGCGAGGGTGCCGGGCACAAACGGGGCAATCGGCGTGCTGGTGCCCGGCGGAATAATCACGGATTTTGGCATCAGGCGTCTCCTCAGGCGATACGGGCAAGCGGGGGAGTCAGGGCGTCGCAGAAATCATTGACGTTACTGACCCAGCCAAAAAAGGTTTCGATGTTGAACAGGGCCGCTTTCTGGGCGAATTCCGGCCCGGCCTGGTGGGTCGCGTCTTCCAGCACCACGCCAAAATACTCGAGGAAAAAGCCGTCGCGCAGGGTCGACTCCACGCAGACGTTGGTGGCGATGCCGGTGAACACCAGATGGCGAATGCCCCGGCTGCGCAGCAGGCTGTCGAGCGGGGTGTTGAAAAAGCCGCTGTAGCGCGGTTTGGGCAGGACAATATCGCCCGCCTGCGGTACCAGCTCATCCACCAGCTGATAGTCCCAGCCGCCTTTCGCCAGCAGCTTGCCCTGCAGTTCGGGCCGTTTACGCATGGTTTTCAGGGCGTTCGACTTGTGGAAGTTGGGCGAGCCGGGGCCGCCTGCCTCGACGTACTGGTCATCCCAGCCGTTCTGGAACCAGATGATGAGCATGCCCGCGGCGCGCGCGGCGGCGACGGCGGTTTTAATGTTCTCGATCACCGGCCGGGTGGCGGAGACGTCGAACCCCGCCAGATCCAGATAGCCGCCCTGGCTGGCGTAGGCGTTTTGCATGTCCACCACGATCAGCGCGCTCTGCTGCGGCGCGAAGGTGATGGCTTCCGGGCGTGCGTTAAGGGTCGTCATTACGCCACCTCCTTCGTGACGGCAGGGATGTGGGCGCGGCACTGCATCAGCGGCTGGATGCGCTCGCCGAAGGTCTCCACGCCGGTGAGGAAATCGTCGAAGGTCAGCAGAACGCCTTCCGCCCCGGGCACGGCCGCCACTTCGTCCAGCATTCTGGCGACGCTGGCGTACGAGCCGACCAGCGTGCCCATGTTGATATTGACGGCGGAGGTCGGGTCGGCCATCTGGCGAACGTTGGTATCCGCCCCGGAGCGGGTATCCTTCTGGCTCTGTTCGGTGAGCCAGCTCAGGGCCTCCTCGTCGGCGCCGTCCTTATAGCGCTCCCATTTGGCGCGCGCGGCGTCGTCGGTCTCGTCGGCGATCACCATAAACAGCACGTAGGAGCCCACGTCGCGCCCGGTTTTGTCGGCGGCCTCTTTCATGCGCGCGGCGGTCGGGGCGAAGGCGGCAGGCGTGTTCACGCCTTTACCGAAGCAGAAGTTGAAGTCGGCGTATTTCGCGGAAAACTCCATCCCCGCGTCGCTTTGTCCGGCGCAAATCACCTTCATCGGCACCGACGGCTGCGGGCTGACGCGGCAGTCGTTCATGGTGAAGAAATCGCCCTTGAAATCGCTTTTGCCGGTCCCCCACAGGTCGCGCAGCACCTGCACGTATTCGGTCAGGTAGTCGTAGCGACGCGAGAAGTACTCGTCACCCGGCCAGAGCCCCATCTGCTCGTACTCCGGTTTTTGCCAGCCGGTGACCAGGTTGACGCCAAAACGCCCGCCGGAGATGGAGTCGATGGTGGAGGCCATGCGCGCGACGATCGCCGGGGGCAGGGTGAGCGTGGCGGCGGTGGCGTAGATTTGGATCCGCGAGGTGACCGCGGCCAGCCCGGCCATCAGGGTAAAGGACTCCAGGTTGTGGTCCCAGAATTCGGTTTTGCCGCCAAAGCCGCGCAGCTTGATCATCGAAAGCGCAAAGTCGAAATGGTAATGCTCTGCTTTCTGCACGATGGCTTTATTGAGCTCAAAGGTCGGCTTGTATTGCGGTGCAGTGGTCGAGATAAGCCAGCCGTTGTTGCCGATGGGTACAAATACGCCAATTTTCATCACGAACCTCTCTTCATTACGTCGCAGGTGTATCGGTGTTTTTGCAAAGGCGGTGCCAGTTTTGAAAATGGCTGTGTTATTAATGTGTTAATCAGAAGTTGGTGGATTGATGCGGCTAAATGTGGACTAACTGGTCAAAAACATTGCACAGAAAACAGGCATTCATGCGCGATCGGAGTGCAGGATGTCGTGGCGAGTCGGGGGTTTTGCTATGCTGAGGGCAACGCAGAATAAGGAGAGCGGGAATGACACAAGGCGCAGTGAAAACACCAGGTAAACGTTCGCAGGCGGTGAGCGCCAAGAAGCAGGCGATCCTCAGCGCGGCGCTGGAGACTTTTTCGCAGTTTGGTATTCACGGCACGCGCCTGGAGCAGGTAGCGGAGCAGTCCGGCGTATCCAAAACCAATCTGCTTTACTATTACCCGTCGAAAGAGGCGCTCTATGTGGCGGTGATGCAGCAGATCCTCGATATCTGGCTGGCGCCGCTGAAAGCGTTTCGCGCGGAGCTGGCCCCGCTGGTGGCGATCAAAGAGTACATTCGCCTGAAGCTGGAGGTGTCGCGCGATTACCCGCAGGCGTCGCGACTGTTTTGTCTTGAGATGCTGCAGGGCGCGCCGCTGCTGCAGGCGGAATTAACCGGAGATTTAAAGCAGCTGGTGGACGATAAGTCGGCCATTATTGCCGGATGGGTCGCCAGCGGAAAACTGGCCCCGGTCGACCCGCATCATCTGATCTTTATGATCTGGGCCTCCACCCAGCATTACGCTGACTTTGCGGCCCAGGTTGAGGCGGTGACCGGTAAAACGCTCCAGGACGAGGCGTTTTTCCACAGCACCCTGGAAAACGTGCAGCGGATGATTATCGAAGGGATCCGCCTGCGCTAGTTTCTCCTCACCCCAGCCCTCTCCCTCAAGGGAGAGGGGGCCGTCCGCGCAGGTATTATTTTGTGGGGATCCCTCAGCCCGGCGGGAGAGGGCAGCTTAAGTCGCCCTCTTCACACTGCATCAGCGAGGCCAGAAACGCTTCGCGCTCCACGGTTTTTTCCGCCAGGCACTGGTTAACAATCATTGGCTGGACGCTCCCGCCTTCCGTCCCCGAACCGATAAACGCGCAGTCCGCATCGCGCAGGGTAATCCACGCCTGCTGCGCTTTTTTCAGCAGGTCGCGCTGAGGAGCTGCCGCGCGTTTGATGGCGGCCTGATACGTCTGGTTGAGTTTTTTATCGGCAGCCTGGTACTGCTGCGCGCTACAGGTATTCAGTTCAAGCTGGGTGGTCGCGTTGTCGCACTCGTCGGCCAGCGCGCTGGCGCTCATTAGCAGTGCCGCACTGGCGATAAGAAATCGTTTCATATACTCCCCAAAAAAATAAGGCTCCGTCTCCGGAGCCTTATTAACACAGCGTTAGCCTATTGTCATCAGGCTGGCGTTACCGCCTGCCGCCGCGGTGTTGACGCTGAGCGAGCGCTCCACGTACAGACGCTCCAGCAGCAGGTTGGTTTCCCCGCGCGCAAAGCCCTGCACGGAAACGATGGCGCCGCTGCGGGCCGCAACCTGCTCGCACAGTTCGCGCAGCTGATCGGAATCACCGTGGTAGATCACCGCATCAAACGGCTGCGTCAGCAGGCTATCGGCTTTCGCGAAGCGAATGCGGGCCGAGACCGCTTTCGGCAGCTGTTTGGCGAGATCGCGATGCAGGGCATCTTCCGGCCACAGCACTTCACAGCCGGTTGCCATCGCGGCGGCCAGCTGCACCAGCGCGTCCTGCTCGTTATCGGCCACGCACAGCACGCGCTCGCGCGGCATCAGCGTCCAGGTGTTGCGCTCGCCGGTTGGCCCCGGCAGCAGACGCTGCGTGCCCGCCTGCGCCAGCTCGCCGTACTGCTTCGCGACGGCACGCAGCTCAGGACGTTTTTCTGCCCATGTAATGAGCGCCTCCAGCGGCTGGGTCAGCACGGTTTTCAGCTGCGCATCCACCGGATAGTCCGCATCCTGGCGTGCCAGGGTGACGCCCAGGGCGTTCTCCGGACGGTTCGCCAGCAGGCGGTACAGGTAGAGCGGACCGCCCGCTTTCGGACCGGTGCCGGAGAGGCCTTCGCCGCCAAACGGCTGCACGCCCACGACCGCGCCAACCATGTTGCGGTTAACGTACAGGTTGCCCACTTTGGCGCTGCCGGTGACCTGCGCGATAGTCTCGTCGATACGGGTATGCACGCCGAGCGTCAGGCCATAGCCGGAGGCGTTGATCTGCTCAACCAGCTCGTTCAGGTTGTTACGGTTGTAGCGCACCACGTGCAGCACCGGGCCGAAGACCTCTTTTTTCAGCTCGTCGAAGCTTGCCAGCTCAATCAGCGTTGGCGGCACAAAGGTGCCGGTCCGCCATTCGCGCGCATCTTCGCTGTTCTCGCGCACCGCCTGGAACACCGGGCGGCCTTTCGCGCGCATGGTCTGAATGTGGTTTTCGATGTTGGCTTTGGCTTCCGCGTCGATCACCGGCCCGATATCGGTGGTGAGACGGCCCGGGTTGCCCATGCGGCATTCGGCCATCGCGCCGCGCAGCATCTTCAGCGTGTGGTCCGCCACGTCGTCCTGCAGGCACAGCACGCGCAGGGCGGAGCAGCGCTGACCGGCGCTGTCGAACGCGGAGGCCAGCACGTCGACCACCACCTGCTCGGTAAGGGCAGAGGAGTCAACGATCATGGCGTTCATCCCGCCGGTTTCCGCGATGAGCGGAGTAGGGCGGCCCTGCGCATCCAGACGGGTGGCAATATTGCGCTGCAGCAGAGACGCCACTTCGGTCGAACCGGTGAACATCACGCCGCGCACGCGGTTATCGGAGGTCAGTTTGGCACCGACCGTTTCACCGCGGCCCGGCAGCAGCTGAACCACGCCCGCCGGCACGCCGGCTTCGAGAAGAATGTTGATGCCCTGCGCGGCAATCAGCGGGGTCTGCTCTGCCGGTTTTGCCAGCACGCTGTTGCCTGCGGCCAGCGCGGCGGCAATCTGGCCGGTGAAGATCGCCAGCGGGAAGTTCCACGGGCTGATACAGACGACTGGACCCAGCGGACGGTGGGTTTCGTTATCGAAATCATCGCGCACCTGACCGGCGTAGTAGTGCAGGAAGTCGACGGCCTCGCGCACTTCGGCAATCGCGTTGCTGAAGGTTTTACCCGCCTCGCGCACCAGAATGCCGATGAGCGACTGCATCTGATCTTCCATCAGCACCGCCGCGCGCTCCAGAATCGCGGCGCGCTCCTGCGGCGGCGTGGCAAACCAGATAGGGGCGTTGTTCACCGCGCTGTCCAGCGCCTGATCCACTTCCGCTTCGGTCGCTTCACGCGCGTAGCCGACGATATCCTTCGGCTCGGCCGGGTTGATCACCGGCTGCATTTCGCCGTCAGCAGCGGGCTGCTCCAGCATCGGTTTGGCCTGCCACTTCTGCAGCGCGCTGTTGAGCAGGGCAGAGGAGAGGGACGCCAGACGGTGTTCGTTGGCGAGATCCAGACCCGCCGAGTTGACGCGGCCTTTGCCGTACAGCTCGCGCGGCAGGGCAATCTTCGGATGCGGCAGGCCAACCTGGCCTTCCTGTGCCGCCATCTTCTCAACGGCCTGCACCGGATCGGCCACCAGCTCGTCCAGCGGCAGGGTGGTATCGGCGATGCGGTTAACGAAGGAGGTGTTCGCGCCGTTTTCCAGCAGACGACGCACCAGGTACGCCAGCAGGGTTTCGTGCGTTCCCACCGGAGCATAGATTCGGCACGGGCGGTTCAGCTTGCCGTCCGCCACTTTACCGGTGACCTGCTCGTACAGCGGTTCACCCATGCCGTGCAGGCACTGGAACTCGTACTGGCCCGGATAGTAGTTTTGCCCGGCCAGGCTGTAGATCGCCGCCAGGGTGTGGGCGTTGTGGGTAGCGAACTGTGGATAGATCAGGTTCGGCACGCCGAGCAGCTTTTTCGCACAGGCGAGGTAAGAGACGTCGGTGTAAACCTTGCGGGTATAGACCGGATAGCCTTCCAGCCCTTCCATCTGGGCGCGTTTGATTTCGCTGTCCCAGTAGGCGCCTTTTACCAGACGGATCATCAGGCGACGGCGGCTGCGGCTTGCCAGGTCAATCAGGTAATCAATGACGAACGGGCAGCGCTTCTGGTAGGCCTGGATAACGAAGCCAATGCCGTTCCAGCCTGCCAGCTCCGGCTCGAAGCACAGTTTTTCCAGCAGATCGAGGGAGATCTCCAGACGGTCGGCCTCTTCGGCGTCGATGTTAATGCCGATGTCATACTGGCGCGCCAGCAGGGTCAGGGACTTCAGGCGCGGGTAGAGTTCTTCCATCACCCGGTCGTACTGCGCGCGGCTGTAGCGCGGGTGCAGAGCAGAGAGCTTGATAGAGATGCCCGGGCCTTCATAAATACCGCGACCGTTGGACGCTTTACCGATGGCGTGGATCGCCTGCTGGTAAGAAACCATGTAGGCCTGCGCGTCGGCGGCGGTCAGGGCCGCTTCGCCCAGCATGTCGTACGAGTAGCGGAAACCTTTATCTTCCAGCTTGCGGGCGTTCGCCAGCGCTTCGGCAATGGTTTCCCCGGTGACAAACTGCTCGCCCATCAGGCGCATCGCCATATCCACGCCTTTGCGGATCAGCGGCTCGCCGCTCTTGCCGATGATGCGGTTCAGGGAGCGGGAGAGGTTGGCTTCGTTATGAGTGGAGACCAGTTTGCCGGTAAACAGCAGGCCCCAGGTTGCCGCGTTGACGAACAGCGACGGGCTGCGGCCAATGTGGGAATGCCAGTTGCCGTTGCTGATCTTGTCGCGGATCAGCGCGTCGCGGGTGGCTTTATCCGGAATACGCAGCAGCGCTTCCGCGAGGCACATCAGCGCCACGCCTTCCTGAGAGGAGAGGGAAAACTCCTGCAGCAGGCCCTGAACCATCCCGGCGCGGCCGGTGGCGGTTTTCTGGTTGCGCAGCTTGTCGGCTAACTGATACGCCAGGCTGTGCGCCTGCGCGGCAATGGCTTCCGGCAGGCGGGCCTGCTCCAGCAGCATCGGCACGGCGTCGGTTTCGGCACGGCGGTAGGCGCCGGTAATGGCGGCACGGCTGACGGACTGCGGCAGGATCTGCTCGGCGAATTCGAGGAACGGCTGATGGTTCTCGTCGCCAGCGGCTGGAGCCTCCTCGCTTTCGTTCGCCGCGCCGGCCAGTAGGGCAGGCAGCTCCGGCAGACCCTCATCGCTCTCAAGTCTTTCGAGATAGTTAAAAATCGCCTGCTTAATTAACCAGTGCGGCGTGCGGTCAATGCGGGTTGCTGCGGTCTTAATCCGTTCGCGGGTTGCGTCATCCAGCTTAACCCCCATGGTGGTCATACCCATGCCAAAGCTCCTGTTGTTCTGTAATAGCGTTCTGTTGATAGCGTGAAATATCCACCATGTTGCAACTTTGTGCAACCGTGTTAAATGTGACCTGGTTTGCAACCCGGAAAATGAATGGATTGTTAACGAATGGTTAGCTGGTAAAACGCGCTGGCTTTTGTGCGGGAAGCCTGGTTTTATGCGGTAGTTAACACTTTTCAAAGGTGCAACCCGTAAAAACGTGAGCGAGTGCAACCTATAGGAAACTCGTATCAAACCGGGGATGAAATTGATGTAAATGCAGTGTTAAATCGTTTGTCAGCGGAAGGCGCATACGGCAGGATAGCGCGCCCAACCGAAACACAAGATACATTCACCTCGTTCCGGTGATCATATAACAAGGCAGCCCGGATGGTTGTCGCTCGACATTTTGGAGAATTTGAATGGCTATTAGCACACCGATGCTGGTGACATTTCTCGTTTATATTTTTGGCATGATCCTGATAGGGTTTTTGGCGTGGCGTTCTACAAAGAACTTTGACGACTACATTCTGGGCGGACGCAGTTTAGGCCCAATGGTGACCGCACTCTCTGCGGGCGCCTCCGACATGAGCGGCTGGCTGCTGATGGGGCTGCCCGGCGCGATTTTCATCTCCGGTATCTCTGAAAGCTGGATCGCCATCGGCCTGACCGTCGGCGCGTGGATCAACTGGAAGCTGGTGGCAGGCCGTCTGCGCGTGCATACCGAGGCCAACAACAACGCCCTGACGCTGCCGGATTACTTCACCGGACGTTTTGAAGATAACAGCCGCATCCTGCGCATTATCTCTGCGGTAGTTATCCTGCTGTTCTTCACCATTTACTGTGCCTCCGGCATCGTGGCCGGCGCGCGTCTGTTCGAAAGCACCTTCGGCATGAGCTACGAAACCGCCCTGTGGGCCGGTGCGGCGGCGACCATCCTCTATACCTTCGTGGGCGGGTTCCTGGCGGTAAGCTGGACCGATACCGTGCAGGCGAGCCTGATGATCTTCGCCCTGATCCTGACTCCGGTGATTGTGATTTTCACCGTTGGCGGCTTTGGCGAATCGCTGGAAGTGATCAAGCAGAAGAGCATCGAAAACGTCGACATGCTGAAAGGGCTGAACTTCGTGGCCATCGTCTCCCTGATGGGCTGGGGCCTGGGCTACTTCGGTCAGCCGCATATCCTGGCGCGCTTTATGGCGGCGGATTCTCACCACACCATCGTTCATGCCCGTCGCATCAGCATGATGTGGATGATCCTGTGTCTGGCAGGGGCGTGTGCGGTCGGCTTCTTCGGCATCGCGTACTTCAACAACAACCCGGCGCAGGCGGGCGCGGTGAACCAGAACGCCGAGCGCGTGTTCATCGAGCTGGCACAAATTCTGTTTAACCCGTGGATTGCCGGTATTCTGCTCTCCGCAATCCTGGCGGCGGTGATGTCTACCCTGAGCTGCCAGCTGCTGGTCTGCTCCAGTGCGATCACCGAAGACCTCTACAAAGCCTTCCTGCGTAAAAACGCGAGCCAGAAAGAGCTGGTGTGGGTAGGGCGCTTTATGGTGCTGCTGGTGGCGCTGATTGCCATCGCGCTGGCGGCCAACCCGGAAAACCGCGTGCTGGGCCTCGTGAGCTACGCGTGGGCGGGCTTCGGTGCGGCGTTTGGTCCGGTCGTGCTGTTTTCCGTCATGTGGTCACGTATGACCCGTAACGGCGCGCTGGCGGGGATGATCATCGGTGCGCTGACCGTTATCGTCTGGAAACAGTTCGCGTGGCTGGGCCTGTACGAAATCATTCCGGGCTTCATCTTCGGCAGCATCGGCATCGTGGTGTTCAGCCTGCTGGGTAAAGCCCCGTCTGCCTCCATGCAGAAACGCTTTGCTGAAGCCGACGCGCATTACCACACTGCGCCGCCGTCTAAGCTCCAGGCAGAATAATTTTTCTCGCAGCACAATGCAGGCCGGGTGAGCGCAAGCGCACCCGGCTTTTTTCTTGCCAAAATCCGTAATTTCCTGTGATATCCCTGTGCTTATAACAATGAGGATAGCGAAGCATGACAATCAAAACAGGGGTAATGGCAGCGGCACTATTGATGCTCGCTGGCTGCACGGCGCCATCGCAACATGCGGCGGTGGAGACCTGCAAGGCGGATAACCAGATGCAGCAAACCACGCTCTATTTCGGCTTAAATCGTCCTGCCGGGGCGCAAATCACCAGCAACGAGTGGCAGCAGTTTGTTGACCAGGACGTGACGCCGCTTTTCCGCGATGGCTTAACGGTGTTTGACGCGCGCGGGCAGTGGCTGGGGAACGACGGGAAAGTGGCGCGTGAACCCAGCAAAGCGCTGATGCTGATCCACGGTAAGGATGCGCAGAGCGAGAAGAACATCGAAGCGTTACGCGGGATTTATAAATCCCGCTTCGCGCAGGAGTCGGTGATGCGCGTCGACCAGCCGGTGTGCGTGCAGTTCTAATAAAAACGGCGGGAAATCCCGCCGTTGTTGTTTTGTAGGCCGGGTAAGCGAAGCGCCACCCGGCATTGCATCAGAGCACTAACCCCGCAAAGCTCGCCGACAGCAGGCTCACCAGCGTCGCGCCGTACACCAGACGCAGACCAAACCGCGACACCACGTTCCCCTGCTGCTCGTTCAGGCCCTTAATCGCCCCGGCCACAATGCCGATGGACGCGAAGTTCGCGAAGGACACCAGGAAGACGGATAAAATGCCCAGCCCGCGCGGGGACATCTGATGAGCGATTTTTTGCAGCTCAATCATCGCCACAAATTCATTCGCCACCAGCTTGGTTGCCATAATACTGCCCGCGTTTAAGGCATCGCTCAGCGGAATACCAATAAGCCATGCCAGGGGATAAAATACATAGCCCAGGATCTGCTGGAAGCTCATGCCAAATACGCTGGAGAAGAGGGCGTTAACGGCGCTAATAAGTGCGATAAAGCCGATCAGCATAGCCAGAATAATCATCGCCACCTTAAAACCGGCCAGAATATACTCGCCGAGCATTTCGAAGAAGCTCTGCGATTCATGCAGTTTTTCCAGCTTGATATCCGGCTCCGCTTCCGGGCGCGCCGGGTTGATGACGGAGAGAATAATAAAGGTGCTGAACATGTTCAGAATCAGCGCCGCGACGACAAATTTGGCGTCGAGCATGGTCATATAGGCGCCGACAATCGACAGGGAGACCGTCGACATGGCCGTGGCCGCCATGGTGAAGAGACGACGAGAGGAGAGATCGCCCAGCACGCCTTTGTAGGCAATGAAGTTTTCCGACTGGCCGAGGATCAGCGAGCTCACCGCGTTAAAGGATTCCAGCTTGCCCATACCGTTCAGTTTTGACAGCAGCGTGCCGATGACCCGAATAAAAATCGGCAGGATCCGCCAGTGCTGAAGAATACCAATCAGCGCGGAAATAAAAATAATCGGGCAGAGCACGCCGAGGAAAATGAACGCCAGCCCTTTTTCCCCCATTCCGCCAAAGACGAAATTGGTCCCTTCCGAAGCAAATTTCAGCAGCGACTCAAAGAAGCCGGAAACATATTTAATCAGGAATAACCCGCTTTCGGCGTGCAGGAAAAAGAACGCCAGCGCAATTTCAATAACAATCAGCTGTAAAACATAACGAATGCGAATTTTTCGGCGGTCGAAACTTACCAGCCAGGCAAGCGCGAGAATAATGACCAGCGCCAGCAGGAAATGGACAATTTTAAACATAATTAATTTTCACCAGGTGTTTGAGGCGGATATTTAGCCACAGCCCCGTACCAGCGTAAATGGGCATTTTCGTTATAACTTATAAACCTGAACGTAACGTATGTAACTATTACCAGACTCGGCGTTTACAACTCGTCATCAAAACACCACACATTTCGCTTGTGTTTCTTTTCGCCGTAATGATAATCACTATCACAAGAATTTACCTTTCTTTGCATCAGTTGACCGCGATAAACATTTAAGGTGTCGGCATGTTTGTTCCATTTCTCATTATGTTACGTGAAGGGCTTGAAGCTGCCCTTATCGTGAGTCTCATCGCCAGCTATCTGAAGCGAACCCAGCGCGCACGCTGGATTGGCGTCATGTGGGTCGGGGTATTCCTTGCCGCGGCACTTTGTCTGGGCCTCGGTATCCTCATCAACGAAACCACCGGGGAGTTCCCGCAGAAAGAGCAGGAGCTGTTTGAGGGGATCGTCGCCGTAATTGCGGTGGTGATCCTGACCTGGATGGTGTTCTGGATGCGTAAAGTCTCCCGTAACGTGAAGGTGCAGCTGGAGCAGGCGGTGGATAACGCCCTGCAAAAGGGCAATAACCACGGCTGGGCGCTGATCATGATGGTCTTTTTTGCCGTCGCGCGTGAAGGCCTGGAGTCCGTTTTCTTCCTGCTGGCGGCATTTCAGCAGGACGTGGGGATCTGGCCGCCGGTTGGCGCGATGCTCGGGCTGGCAACCGCCGTTGTGCTCGGCTTTCTGCTCTACTGGGGCGGTATTCGCCTGAACCTGGGCGCCTTCTTCAAGTGGACCAGCCTGTTTATTCTGCTGGTGGCGGCAGGGCTGGCGGCAGGGGCGATTCGCGCCTTCCACGAGGCGGGCCTGTGGAACCATTTCCAGGACGTCGCGTTCGACCTCAGCAACGTGCTCTCCACGCACTCTCTGACCGGCACCCTGCTCGAAGGTATCTTCGGCTATCAGGAAACGCCGAGCGTCAGCGAAGTGGCGATGTACTTTATCTATCTGGTTCCGGCGCTGGTGCTGTTCGCAATGCCGCCGCGTACCGGCACGCAGGCGTCGCGCGTTACGCCATAATTTTTGTTTTAGTTACAACATACTTTTAAAGGGAAGAGTCATGGCAATTCAGTTCCGTCGTAGTGCGTTATGCGCAGGCATTGCCGCGCTGTTCGCTTCTGCATTCTCTGCCTGGGGCGCGGATGTTCCTCAGGTCAAAGTCACCGTCAATGATAAGCAGTGTGAGCCGATGACCCTCACGGTGAACAGCGGCAAAACCCAGTTCATTATTCAGAACCACAGCCAGAAGGCGCTGGAATGGGAAATCCTGAAAGGGGTTCTGGTGGTGGAGGAGCGTGAAAACATCGCCCCTGGCTTCACACAGAAGATGACCGCCAACCTGCAGCCGGGCGAGTATGAGATGACCTGCGGCCTGCTGACCAACCCTAAAGGGAAGCTGATCGTCAAAGGTGAAGCGACGGCCGATGCGGCGAAAGGCGCTGCGGTGCTGAGCCTGGGCGACGCGATTACGGCATATAAAGCCTATGTCACGAAAGAGACGGCGGACCTGGCGGCGGCAACCAAAGCCTTTACCGATGCGGTGAAGGCCGGTGACATCGAAAAAGCGAAATCCCTGTATGCACCAACCCGTCAGCACTACGAGCGCATCGAGCCGATTGCCGAACTGTTCTCTGACCTTGATGGCAGCCTTGATGCCCGCGAAGACGATTACGAGCAGAAAGCCGCCGATCCGAAATTCACCGGTTTCCACCGTCTGGAAAAAGCGCTGTTTGGCGACAACTCCACCAAAGGGATGGAGAAATACGCCGAGCAGCTGAACGGCGACGTGCTGGAGCTGCAAAAGCGCATCAGCGAGCTGGCCTTCCCGCCGTCAAAAGTGGTGGGCGGCGCGGCTGGTCTGATTGAAGAAGTGGCCGCGAGCAAAATCAGCGGCGAAGAAGATCGCTACAGCCATACCGATCTGTGGGACTTCCAGGCCAACGTCGACGGCGCGCAGAAAATTGTTAACCTGCTGCGTCCTCAGCTGCAGAAAGAGAACGGCGAACTGCTGGCCAAAGTGGATGCCAACTTCAAAAAAGTCGACACCATTCTGGCGAAGTATCGTACCAAAGACGGGTTTGAAACCTACGACAAGCTGACCGATGCCGACCGTAACGCGCTGAAAGGCCCGATTACCGCCCTGGCGGAAGATCTCTCTCTGCTGCGCGGCGTACTGGGTCTGGACTAAGCACGATGAATAAGCATAACGAGAACGATGTGGTTGAGCCTTCACGTCGTCGATTGTTAAAAGGAGTAGGGGCGCTGGGGGGCGCTCTTGCTCTGGCCGGTGGCTGTCCGGTAGCGCATGCGGCGAAACCGCAGAGCGCGCCCGGCACGCTGTCACCCAATGCCCGCATGGAGACGCAGCCGTTTTATGGCGAGCATCAGTCGGGCATCCTGACGCCGCAGCAGGCGTCCATGATGCTGGTGGCCTTTGATTCGCTGGCCAGCGATAAAGCCGATCTGGAGCGCCTGTTCCGCCTGCTGACGACGCGCATCGCGTTTCTCACCGCCGGTGGACCGGCGCCCGATACGCCGAACCCGCGTCTTCCGCCAATGGACTCCGGTATTCTGGGGCCGTTTATCGCCCCGGATAACCTGACCATTACCGTTTCGCTGGGTGAATCGCTGTTTGACGCGCGCTATGGGCTGGCAAAACAGAAGCCGAAAGCGCTGCAGAAAATGACGCGTTTCCCGAATGACTCCCTGGACGCGGCGCTGTGTCATGGCGACCTGCTCCTGCAGATTTGCGCCAATACTCAGGACACGGTGATCCACGCCCTGCGCGATATCATCAAGCACACGCCGGATCTGCTGAGCGTGCGCTGGAAGCGGGAAGGTTTTATCTCGGACCACGCCGCCCGCAGTAAAGGGAAAGAGACGCCGGTGAACCTGCTGGGCTTTAAGGACGGTACGGCCAACCCGGACAGCAGCGATGCGGCGTTGATGAAAGACGTGGTATGGGTGACGGCGGATCAGGGCGAACCGGCGTGGGCGGTGGGCGGCAGCTATCAGGCGGTGCGGATTATCCAGTTCCACGTGGAGTTCTGGGACCGCACGCCGCTCAAAGAACAGCAGACGATCTTTGGTCGCGATAAGCAAAGCGGCGCGCCGCTCGGCATGAAGAACGAGCATGACGTGCCCGACTACGCCAGCGATCCCAATGGCGATACCATCGCGCTGGACAGCCACATTCGTCTGGCTAATCCGCGCACCAAAGAGACGCAGTCCAGCCTGATGATGCGTCGTGGCTACAGCTATTCGCTCGGCGTGACCAACGCCGGTCAGCTTGATATGGGCCTGCTGTTCGTCTGCTATCAGCACGATCTGGAAAAAGGCTTCCTGACCGTGCAGAAGCGGCTCAACGGCGAAGCGCTGGAAGAGTACATTAAGCCCATCGGCGGCGGCTATTTCTTTGCCCTGCCGGGCGTGCGCGATCGGAACGCGTACCTCGCTCAAGGTCTTATTGAAGCCTGATAATTGTCCCCGCAACCGTTCGCGGGGACATTATTTTTTCATATGACTATCCTCCTGTTATATTTCTGTAATATTTCTATATGAGACTGATTTCACCTGTAGGGACAGTCTTAAAAGTTGCATTCAGGTAAAATAAATGTTGCATTTATGATAACTCCTGATGTACTTAAGATAAGACAGCGGTAGTTCCCGGCAGTGATGCTGAATCACTATGGAGATCGCGAATGGTTGCGTCCTGTACTGGACAAGGTAAACATAACAACCGCAGCACCCGGCGCGGAGGCTCAGACTCCGGCAGCGATTTCCTCACCACTAAATTCTCCCCCCTTCCTCAAGAATCTGATTCGACCGACGTGCAGAACGGTGCGCGTAGCTGTTCCGTATCGTTATCCGATAAAGCAAGCAATGGCTTACAAGGAAGCCAACCCTCTGATGTTCGTGCGCATAATCGTGCCGAAGCTGGCGCGTGTGATGAATACCAACAACTCAAGGTGCTATCCATGGGAAGACAAAAAGCAGTGATCAAAGCTCGTCGCGAAGCAAAACGTGTGCTGAGACGGGATTCACGTAGCCATAAACAGCGTGAAGAAGAATCGGTCACCTCGCTTGTGCAGATGAGTGGCGTAGAAGCAATTGGCATGGCCCGAGACAGCCGTGATAATTCTCCAATTGTGGCGCGCAATGAGGCTCAGGCGCACTACCTGAATGCTATCGAGAGTAAACAGCTCATCTTTGCAACCGGTGAAGCCGGATGCGGGAAAACCTGGATCAGTGCAGCCAAAGCGGCGGAAGCGCTGATTCATAAGGATGTGGAGCGCATTATTGTTACCCGTCCTGTACTGCAGGCTGATGAAGATCTCGGCTTCCTGCCCGGAGATATTTCGGAGAAGTTTGCTCCGTACTTCAGGCCCGTCTATGACGTGCTGGTGAAGCGACTGGGTGCATCCTTTATGCAGTACTGCCTGCGACCAGAGATTGGCAAGGTGGAAATCGCGCCGTTCGCCTATATGCGCGGACGTACATTTGAAAATGCGGTCGTCATTCTTGACGAGGCTCAGAACGTGACCGCTGCGCAAATGAAGATGTTTTTAACGCGCCTCGGGGAGAACGTGACGGTTATCGTTAACGGCGATATTACCCAGTGTGACCTGCCATCCGGCGTGAAATCCGGGCTGAGCGACGCCATGTCACGTTTTGAGGAAGATGAGATGATTGGGGTGGTACGCTTCACTAAAGAGGACTGCGTGCGTTCAGCGCTCTGTCAGCGCACGCTGCAAGCGTATTATTGAGTTTGCTGTTGTGTTCAAGGCCCGGGAAACCGGGCTTTGTTTTTTGTGCTTTTTATCCCAGAGGGGCAGGGGGAGGGGCTCAGGCCGCACCGGGCTGCATATAGCAGCGGGGGATTCTCATCCCCCCAGAGGTGTGCAACATGCGAAAAAAAAGCCCGCATTTTCATGCGTGCTCTTCTTTAAAGATGGCGGTGAGGGGGGGATTGACTCGCTTCGCTCACCCTGCGGGCAGACTGTTCGCAACGCTCTCAGTCTGTCCAACTGGCTGTCGCCAGTTGTCGAACCCCGGTCGGGGATTCTCATCCCCCCCGCAGGCGTGCAACATGCGAAAAAAAAGCCCGCATTTTCATGCGAGCTCTTCTTTAAATATGGCGGTGAGGGGGGGATTGACTCGCTTCGCTCGCCCTGCGGGCAGACTGTTCGCTACGCTCTCAGTCTGTCCAACTGGCTGTCGCCAGTTGTCGAACCCCGGTCGGGGGATTCTCATCCCCCCAGAGGTGTGCAACATACGAAAAAAAAGCCCGCATTTTCATGCGAGCTCTTCTTTAAATATGGCGGTGAGGGGGGGATTCGAACCCCCGATACGTTGCCGTATACACACTTTCCAGGCGTGCTCCTTCAGCCACTCGGACACCTCACCATATTGTTTTGCTGCCTGACCGCTTGGGGGGCAACGGGGCGCTACTATAGGGAGTTGCGCTAACACGGTCAAGCAGATTTTCTGTATTCGTGCTCGTTCGGTTAAGCCTTAATCAGCTCTTGTCGCAGCACGGGTTATTAACGCTGTGAATCGAGCACTTCGCTGTTTTTAACTACTTCCTGTGCTTTGCCGTAGCTTTCGATCAGCAGCTGGTAAGCCGGGAAGATGTGGGTATACACCTCAGCCCACTCGGCTGCGTCCTCACGGTTCCAGGTTCTCTGGATCTCAGAGGCCACCGCCGCCGTATCCATCGGAACCACACCGGCCTGCATCACGCGCGCCAGGGTGACCTCCTGCGCCATTTTGCTGTAGGTGCCGGAGGCATCAATCACCGCAAACACCTTATAGCCGTCCGCCACCGCGCTGATTGATGGGAAGGCCATGCAGACGCTGGTGATTGTACCCGCAATAATCAGCGTCTTGCGCCCGGTCGCTTTGACCGCCGCAACAAACTCCGGGTTATCCCAGGCGTTGATCTCGCCTTTACGGGCAACATACTGCGCATGCGGCGCGTTGGCGTGGATCTCCGGGATAAGCGGTCCGTTCGGTCCCTGCGGGACGGACGCGGTGGTGATCACCGGGATCTTCGCCAGAGTCGCGATTTTTGCCAGCGCAGCCGCACGGGCGCGCAGTTCCGGCATTGGCATATCCCCAACGGTCTGGAACAGACCGCTCTGGTGATCGATAAGCAACATCACCGCATCGTTCACATCAATAACCGGACGTGCGCCATTAAAATTCGCAGGTGTAGACATTATCTTCTCCTTTATTAATTTCAGATCTGGCCGAAGCGGCCGGAATTAAAATCACGAATGGCTTCGTTGATTTCGCTTTTACTGTTCATCACAAACGGGCCATAGCCCACGATGGGTTCATTCAGCGGCTCGCCGGCCATCAGCAGCACTTTGGCATCGCTGTTCGCCTCCAGGTGCAGTTTGTCGCCTTCCTGACTCAAAACGACCAGCTGGGCTTCACCCGCCTGCGTTGTACCGTTCACCGTAATGTTGCCTTCAAGCACGACCAGCGCGGTGCTCCAGCCTTCGGGCTGATTGAGCGTCAGATGGCTTCCCAGGTTCAGCGCGATGTCCCAGACGTTGAGAGGTGAGAAGGTGTGCGCCGGGCCGGTTACAGCCTCGTAGCGACCGGCAATAACCCGCAGCGAACCGCTGTTATCCGGTAGCGTCACGATCGGGATCGCATCCTTCGTCATGCTCTGGTAGCCCGGTGCCGCCATCTTGTCTTTGGCCGGCAGGTTGACCCAAAGCTGCATCATTTTCAGTTCTCCGCCTTTCTGCGAGAACGCGCTGGAGTGGAACTCCTCGTGCAAAATGCCTGCACCTGCCGTCATCCACTGCACGTCGCCGGGGCCAATGACGCCGCCTTTGCCCGTGGAGTCGCGATGCTCTACTTCACCGGAATAGACGATGGTGACCGTTTCAAAACCCCGGTGAGGGTGTTGGCCTACGCCGCGTTTCGCCCCATCTGCCGGAAAGGTGTACGGGCCCGCGTAGTCCAGCAGCAGGAACGGGCTCAGCGGCTCGCCGTGGGTTTGGTAAGAAAACATCGAACGTACCGGGAAACCATCGCCAACCCAGTGCTGGCGGGGAGCGGTATAAACGCCTGTTACGTTTTTCATGATTAACTCCTGATGTTCTGTTGATGTAATTAGCTTATATTCAGAGTTAATACTCCGGTAGATAGTGAAAATGGCATTCACTGTTCTGAAAATGGAACGATGAGGATTTATGCAGGATCTCAATGACTTCGTCTGGTTTGTGAAGGTGGTGGACTACGGCGGCTTTGCGGCGGCGGGAAGGGCGCTTGATCTGCCAAAGTCCAGGCTAAGCCGCCGGATAGCGCAGCTGGAAGAACGCCTTGGCGTGCGGCTTATCCACCGAACAACCCGACAGTTTACGGTGACCGAGGTCGGGCAGACCTTCTACCAGCACTGTAAAGCGATGATGGTGGAGGCCGAGGCCGCGGAGGAAGCCGTTGCGGCACTGCAGGCTGAACCGCGCGGTGTTGTCAGAATTACGTGCCCGATAACTCTGTTGCATGTCCACGTGGGTCCGATGCTGGCCAGATTTATGGCGCGCTACCCCGGGATCAATCTTCAGCTTGAGGCGACCAACCGGCGGGTAGACCTGGTGGGAGAGGGGGTTGATATCGCGATCCGCGTACGCCCGCGTCCGTTTGATGACAGCGATCTGGTATTAAGGGTGCTGGCTGACAGGGGACATTGTCTGGTCGCGGGTCCGGCGTTGATTCAACGCATGGGAGAACCCGTCGTGCCGTCTGAACTCAGTGCCTGGCCCGGGTTAAGCATGAACGAGGGGAAACATATTCATAAATGGGAGCTGTCCGGTCCCGGAGGTGCCAAAGCGGAGATCCATTACCATCCTCGATTGATCACCACCGACATGCTGGCGCTACGTGGAGCTGCCATGGCAGGCATCGGCGTGGTGCAGCTGCCGATTTTGATGGTTAAGGACCAGCTGGCGACGGGGGAACTGGTACGGGTGCTCGACGCATGGGAACCCAGACGGGAAGTGATTCATGCTGTTTATCCTTCGCGGCGCGGCCTGCTGCCGTCCGTCAGGACGCTGGTGGATTTTCTGACCGAAGAGTATGCGCGGATGGTGGAAGAATAACACTTCCCTCTCCCCTGGGGAGAGGGGCAGGGTGAGGGGCTCAGGCCGCACCGAGCTGCATATAGCAACGGGGGTTCTCATCCCCCCCTTTACGGAGAATATAAAAGAAAAAAGCCCGTACTTTCGTACGAGCTCTCATCTTAAATATGGCGGTGAGGGGGGGATTGACTCGCTTCGCTCGCCCTGCGGGCAGCCTGTTCGCTGCGCTCTCAGTCTGTCCAACTGGCTGTCGCCAGTTGTCGAACCCCGGTCGGGGGTTCTCTTCCCCCCCTTTTCGGAGAATATAAAAGAAAAAAGCCCGTACTTTCGTACGAGCTCTTATCTTAAATATGGCGGTGAGGGGGGGATTCGAACCCCCGATACGTTGCCGTATACACACTTTCCAGGCGTGCTCCTTCAGCCACTCGGACACCTCACCATATTGTCATCCCGTTGTTGCCGGGACGGGCGCTAATGTAAGGAAAAGCCGAACTGCCGTCAACTCACTTTTTCAGTAATTTAGCGCGTTTAGACAAACTTCAGGCAACATGATTCTTAAATGTGCTGAAAGCGTCTTTTTTATCAGCAACACAGTCGCGCTATAAATTTGTTATGCTGACCGTCCAGTGAAAAAGCAAAATAAATCAGCGCAATAAAAGGCAGGAATGACTATGGATATACTTTTCTATCACCCAACGTTTGATACGGCATACTGGATCAAGGCGCTTTCGGCGGCGTTACCCGGCGCACGCGTTCGCGAGTGGAAGCGTGGCGATAATGAACATGCTGACTATGCGCTGGTCTGGCATCCTCCGGTAGAAATGCTCCAGGGCCGCAAGCTGAAGGCCGTTTTTGCCCTGGGAGCCGGCGTGGATTCCATTCTGAGCAAACTGAAGGCACATCCTGAAATGCTGCCGGAAGATGTCCCCCTTTTCCGCCTGGAAGATACCGGAATGGGCCAGCAAATGCAGGAATATGCCGTGAGCCAGGTGCTGCACTGGTTCCGCCGCTTTGATGATTATCAGGCCTTTAAACAGCGAGCCCACTGGGAGCCGCTGCCGGAGTACCATCGCGAAGACTTTACGATCGGCATACTCGGTGCGGGCGTGCTGGGCTCAAAAGTGGCCGAAGCGCTTGCCCCGTGGGGATTCCCGTTGCGCTGCTGGAGCCGCAGCCGCAAGGATTATCCGGGCGTTGAGAGTTTTGCCGGAACGGATGAGCTTCCTGCATTCCTGAAAGGGACACGCGTGCTTATTAACCTGCTGCCAAACACGGCGGAAACGGTAGGGATCATCAATGAAGCCCTGCTCAATCAGCTCGTCGATCAGAGCTACCTGATGAACCTGGCGCGCGGGGTCCATGTCGTGGAAGGCGATCTGCTGAAGGCGCTGGACAGCGGAAAGCTAAAAGGCGCCATGCTGGATGTCTATAGCCGTGAGCCGCTGCCCGCGGAAAGCCCGCTGTGGGCGCACCCGCGCGTGGCGATGACCCCGCACGTGGCTGCCGTGACGCGTCCGGCAGAAGCGGTGGCGTATATATCCCATACCATCAGCGAAATGGAAAAGGGTAACGCGGTCACCGGACAGGTCGACAGACAGCGCGGCTACTGAGAGAAACCCGGCGTTCGCCGGGTTTTTGCTAATATTCGCCGCTGATAACTGCTATCCTTTGGAAAAACCGCAGAGGAGAGAGAGATGTATCCCGTTGACCTGCATATGCACACCGTCGCCAGCACCCACGCGTATAGCAACCTCCATGATTATATCGCCCAGGCGAAGCTTAAAGGCATCAAGCTGTTCGCGATCACCGATCATGGCCCGGACATGGCGGATGCGCCGCACTACTGGCATTTTGTGAATATGCGGATCTGGCCACGCCTGGTGGACGGCATTGGGATACTGCGCGGCATTGAGGCGAACATCAAAAATACCGACGGTGAGATCGACTGCACCGGCCCGATGCTGACATCTCTTGACCTTATCCTCGCCGGTTTTCATGAGCCGGTTTTCCCGCCTCAGGATAAAGACACCAACACCGCGGCGATGATTGCCACCATTGCCAGCGGCAATGTGCACATTATCAGCCACCCCGGTAACCCGAGGTATCCGATTGATATTCAGGCTGTCGCGCAGGCGGCAGCGAAGCACCGCGTGGCGCTGGAGATTAACAACTCCTCTTTTGTGCACTCGCGTAAGGGCAGTGAAGCCAACTGTCGCGAAGTGGCTGCCGCCGTGCGTGACGCAGGTGGCATGGTGGCGCTGGGCTCAGACTCTCATACCGCGTTTACGCTGGGCGATTTCAGCGAGTGCCTGAAAGTGCTGAATGATGTTAACTTCCCGGAAGCGCAAATCCTGAACGTGACCCCACGCCGCATGCTCGATTTCCTCGAGTCGCGCGGAATGGAACCGATAGCCGAATTTGCCGATCTTTAATTGTGTAATGGAATCATAAAAATGAACGAGTTTTCCATCCTCTGCCGCGTGCTGGGTACGCTCTATTATCGCCAGCCGCAAGACCCGCTGTTGGTTCCGCTCTTTACGTTAATTCGTGAAGGCAAACTGGCGCAGAACTGGCCGCTGGAACAGGATGATTTACTGGAACGTCTGCAAAAAAGCTGCGACATGCAGCAGATCGCGACGGACTACAATGCGCTGTTCGTCGGCGATGAGTGCCGCGTTTCGCCATACCGTTCAGCCTGGCAGGACGGGGCAACGGAAGCGGAAGTCCGCGCGTTCCTCTCCACGCGCGGTATGCCGCTGAGCGATACGCCAGCCGATCATATCGGTACGCTGCTGCTGGCGGCGTCCTGGATCGAAGACAACGCCGGTGATGATGAGAATGAAGCCATCGAAACCTTGTTCGAAACGTACCTGCTGCCGTGGGTCGGGACATTCCTGGGTAAAGTCGAAGCGCATGCCACCTCGCCGTTCTGGAGAACGCTGGCCCCGCTGACCCGCGACGCTATTGCGGCAATGTGGGATGAGCTGGAAGAAGAGAACGAGGAGTGATTTAGATCACATAAATTCTGCAACTCAACATTTCAACTTGCACGTAATGTGCTTCTGATCTCATTTCTATAGTGCGCATCTGCTAAGATGCGCGCCATGAATATATTACTTTGTATCGCACTAACGACAGGTATTCTCTCCGGGCTCTGGGGATGGGTAGCCGTGTCTCTCGGATTGCTCAGCTGGGCCGGGTTCCTCGGCTGCACCGCCTATTTCGCCTGTCCGCAGGGGGGCGTCAAAGGGCTCTTTATCTCTGGCTGCACGCTGATGAGCGGTGTTATCTGGGCGCTGGTGATCATGAAGGGCAGCGCGCTGGCGCCACATCTGGAGATGCTGGGGTACGTCATGACGGGTGTCGTTGCCTTTTTAATGTGCATCCAGGCTAAGCATCTGCTGCTTTCATTTGTGCCGGGGACCTTTATGGGGGCGTGCGCGACCTTTGCAGGGCAGGGTGACTGGAAGCTGGTGGTTCCCTCCCTGGCGCTGGGGTTGCTGTTTGGCTATGCCATGAAAAACAGCGGTCTTTGGCTGGCGTCGCGACGGGGAAAAGCGCAAAACATCACTGCGGTGAGCGAATAAAAAAAGGCGAGATAATCATCTCGCCTTTTTTATGCGCTTCCTGTCAGGATTCCGGAGGGACTGACATATCGCGGTATTTCACCAGTATCGGGTTCTGCACGTCTGCTTTGTTTTGCAGATCCCACAGCCCGCGGTCAATACCGTCGTTGATTAAGAAGATCACGCCGGTTTCAATGGCTGACATCAGGCACATCATGACCGGCTCGTTAGAGGTGTAGCCAATTTCACCTTCCAGCAAACGCTGGTAATCGATGAAGCGGAATACCCCAGCCTGCACTTCATAAGACAGAATGGTTTTGCTGGTGTTCACCGAAGAGAGCACTTCGCCTGTACTGACGTTAACCACACGCAGGTTGACGGCGATTTGGTCAAGCTGGTACTGGGTATCCGCACCGATACCGAAGTAACGAGCTCCTGCACCACCCGACTTAACGTTACTTTCGTAGCCAATAATCGATCCTTCGATCATCACGTTCGCTGCCGCCAGAGATTGCAGAGGCATGCGGTTATTGTCCGCGACGGTGCCATTTTCCTGAGCGGCACGAATGATTTTGCGTTCATTCAACAGGTTCTGGAGCCCCTGACGTTCCAGCGGAATAAACCAGTGCGAATCCTTGAGCGCGGTAACCAGCATGGCGGTGGCGCTTTGCGGCACAGCCGTGGAGAAGTTACTTGCCGGGTAAGGTTTAAATTGCCCGGTTTCATCCTGAATGTTGTATACGGAGACAAATATTTTCCCCGTAGGTGAAGGTAAATGCGTTAAATCGCGATAACTCTGGGCCCGAGGCATTAATGTCGGTTTTGCAGCTTCTTTAGGTGGAGCAGTTAAACAACCGCTCAATAAGCACACTGCAACAAATATCAGGAAGCGCTGCATGATCGTTGTCCTTATTTAGCTATTGTTTAAAAGTCAGTTGAATTACTTTGTAGACCGGAAACCTGAATAGTGGAGATTCTTCCGGTTTTACGATCGGTCACGTTCAACTGAAGCTGTCCGTCAGTATTGGCGATATCAACGATAAAGTCGTTGGTCACCATGCGGCCGGGTTTACCGGTATTAATGTTGGTCAGTAACCCCCCTAAAATCTGCGACTGAATAGCTTGAGTGAAGTTGTCCAGTGCGGACGGGGTATCAACGCTAAAATCCTTTAAGCTGGGATCCTTATAGGAGTTTTGCGCCTGGGCTTCGTTCAACAGGAACGCGCCGTTATTAGGGTTACCGCCAAAGTTAGGGTTACGGAACTGAAACGTCATGTTTCCGGCCCAGCTTATGGGTGTTATCAGCATTATCGAAACAACTGCATATGCAATACGCATGACAGCCTCCGCATATCGGTTCGCTAGAACTCGTCTTTTGCTAAATCGCTGGTGCTTAATAGGGCTTTATCTATTTGCAGGCGATTAATAGCGTCTTCTGATTGTGCCAGTGCTAAGGCTACGTTTTTATCGAAGTCTATTTTGGTCGGGAATAAAAACGTTTGATAAATAACGTACTGATTAGCCGTTATTGTTATCCAACTTCCCCATCGTGCACTGGGCCGCTCGTTGATTGTTATATTTCCGGTGTAGGTACTGTCCCATTTGTCACTGAAGGCGCGGTAAAAACTGTGCCCGACCGATGAGACAGTGTGGTCTGTTAACAATCCGGGAACTTCGACCTCGACGGCCTTCAGATTCCCGGCAGCGAGCAGGAAACTCGCTGCGGCGATCCAACTCAACGTGCGCTTCATGTGATTAACGCCTGAGGTTATCGTTTGCCCACGAAACAGCCTGAGTTCGGTTTTTAACAGCTATCTTCTTGAAAAGATTATAAAGGTGCGTCTTTACCGTATTTTCGCTGATAAATAACGAACGGGCGATTTCAATATTTGAAGCACCAATGCGTAACTTGTTCAGGATCTCTTTCTCACGGTGCGTGAGCAGCGCGGACTCTGAACTGTTATAGCGATAATTTCCGGAGTGCGTGATGAGATAGCTGGCAAGCTTTTGCGAAAAATAACACTCTCCGCGCAATATACCTTGCAGCCCCTCTACCACCCGGTCTTCTTCTTCCGTGACGTAGAATACGCCATTGATATGCGGCCAGCTTTCAATATCTCTGAAAGGATATTCATCAGGCGTATTCAACAATAGCACGCGGATATTATTGTTTTTCCTGCTTAAAATATCTTGCCAGTAATGGATAAGCTTTTTATCAGCTTCCATCATATCGAAAAGAATGATGCTGCCAGGTGCAATATCATCAAAAGAACGTTGAATATTATGCAATTTCCCGTTCAGTGATAAAGATTGCTTTAAATGTTGTAATAACGCTGTCGCTTGCAAAGAAGGTTTTGTGATCAACAGTAATGTATGACCATGTAAACTATGGACTTCATTATACATGATGAAACCCCACTTTTTTTTGGCACCTGGCACCTGGCAGCTGTCCTCCTGTTTATTAGAGGACACCAGAAGTACTGACAGATGTTGCACTGCTGTGTGTAGAATCAGACCATAACCTCCACAGGGAGGTAAATATAAAACCAATTTCGTACATCTAATTTCAATCTAGCTTTTACGAAGTTTAAAGCAAGTGTTAAACGTGTAACAGAATGTAAAAATCAATATTAATTTGTGAAAACTGCTTGTTGTTAATGGTAATAATTGATGAAAAAGTTGTACATATAAATAGATGTGCACAGATTTTAAAAATCATACAAATATTTTTATATGATTGATTTTTGAGGTTATTTCTTATTTTTACGCAGCAGTAATTAAGTATGAGTTTCAGATTATTTCTAAGCCCATGAATGGGCTACTGCCTGGCTTAAGAAAACAGGCGTCGTGTCACGCACTGAGAAAAATGATCTCCAGCCGTTACGTTTAAACAACGCGGGATGACGCCTGGACAGCCTTCATCCCGTTGTACAACCCGATCGCAAGACCTGCTTAATAAAAAATATAAGCTGACCTGATTAAAGTGATTTTTGATGTAAATTACGACTTTGTGGTGAGCCGATAAATAAAAATAAGCCGCGCGGGTGAGATATTTAAAATGTTTCAGCGGACATACTCTTCACCGTAACGACGCGTTAACACAATACGAGTCGTTTTAACAAGTAGCATTGTTATAGGGTTATGGCATGATTAAATAGCCAGGTCCAGGGTGACAACATGAAAAACACATCGTTAATTATGATGTTTACATTACTGGGTGCGCCTGGATTTGTAACCGCAGCGAATTCAGATTTGGCAAATGCTGAATATAACTTTGCGGTTAACGAATTAAGTCTTTCATCACTCAATCAGGCAGCCATTATTGGTCAACGGGGCGTTTTCAATAACGCTGAGGTTAGCCAGGACGGTTCAAGACTCTTATCCATTGTATCTCAGGATGGGGCGGGTAACAGAGCGAGAGTTGATCAATCAGGGAGTTACAATTTAGCCTGGATCGATCAGAGCGGTAACGGGAATAATGCAGGTATTACGCAAGATGGATACGGTAATAGCGCGAAAATTATCCAGAAAGGGTCGGGTAATAGAGCAAATATTACGCAGTACGGTACGCAGAAAACCGCAGTTGTAGTGCAGAAACAGTCGCAAATGGCGATTAACGTTATTCAACATTAGCGCGTTCGCGACGACTTTAATCAATCCGATGGGGGTTTACCATGAAATTTATCAAAGTGGCAGCACTTGCAGCAATCGTAGTTTCTGGTAGTGCTATGGCGGGTTCTATTAATCAGGGCGGATGGGGTCATGGACATGGTCATGGTGGAAACAGTGGCCCAAATTCAACTCTGAATATTTATCAGAACGGTGGCGGTAACTCCGCGGTTGCCCTGCAGACAGACGCCAGAAATTCCGTCCTGAATATTAGCCAGACCGGCGGCTTTAACGGTGCTGACGTTGGTCAGGGCTCTGATGACAGTAAAATCAACCTGACCCAGAAAGGTTTTGGCAACAGTGCGACACTTGATCAGTGGAACAGTAAAAAATCCGTTATGAACGTTAGCCAGTCCGGCGGCTTTAACGGTGCACTCGTAGACCAGACTGCGTCCAACTCGACTGTTAACGTTACCCAGATCGGTTTTGGTAACCACGCGTCAGCTCATCAGTACTGATACTGAAATCTGTGCTACAAAAAAACAGGGCATCAGCCCTGTTTTTTTTCGGGAGTTCATCATGAATACCTTAATTCTACTCGCCGCGCTTTCCAGCCAGATAACCTTCAAAACGTCACAGCAGGAAAATATGACCACCATTGTTCCTCAGGTCACTCTGGCGCAGTCGTGTGATTGTCAGGTTCAGATTGTTTCTGTGCGAGAAGGGCAGGGGGGACAAAGTTCTTCCCGGCAGCAAAACACACTTTTTATACCCGCTAATCAGACGATTGATTTAATGCGCCTGAGTTTAAATATTAATGCGGGAGACACGGTAAAAATCGTTGTCACCGTTTCAGACGGTAAATCGCTGCATTTATCACAACAGTGGTCGCCAGCGGAGCGCTCGCTCTAAACGTTCATAAAATCAATAGGTTGAGAATGTGGCGGGTCTGTGCCGTTGAGCTATGCTGATATCAGGGACCAGGTCGTTATGTTCCGTAACGTGAAACTTCGTTTGCAATAATAAATGAAGCGCGTTTACCCCTCATGGACGATTTTCATTGAGGAGTACCTATAATGAACAACTATTTTGCTCGACTCGTGGCAGGTCTGGGTCTGGTCGTTTCTGCTTTGAGTATCCCGGCTTATTCGGCCACGGTTGTTGACGGCGGTGTCATTCATTTTCGCGGTGCCATTGTCGCCGACCCCTGTGAAGTCACTCCCCAGAAGCAACAGTTTGCCATGTCATGTCCAGATAATAACCGTATGCAAACGCGTATGGTCAGCTATGAAGAGGCGCTTAACGGGAAAGTGAGCGACTCAAACGTGGCAACGCTCAATATGAAATACCTTAATCCTGAAAAAACGCTCGCGGTTGTTGAAATCCAGTATCGCTAATGCGCGCTCTCCCGCCCTGCGGTGGATGAGGATTTTTTCTGATAGTTTTTTCTCCCGGTCTCCTCTGCGATACACTTAAGAAAATGGCGGGTTGCAGAGGGGCTTTATGAAACCGCAAATTGAAATTATTCATGGCGATATTACGACAGTGCACGTCGACGTTATCGTCAATGCGGCCAATCCCTCCCTGATGGGGGGAGGCGGCGTGGACGGGGCTATCCACCGGGCTGCCGGACCGCAGCTGCTGGAAGCCTGTAAAACCGTGCGGCAACAGCAGGGCGAATGTCCTCCCGGTCACGCGGTGATTACGCTGGCGGGCAATCTGCCTGCGAGAGCGGTAATTCACGCGGTAGGGCCGGTCTGGCATGGCGGTGATCAGCACGAAGCGAGTATTCTGGAAGAGGCTTACCGGAACTGTCTGCGACTGGCCGCCGACAACGGTTATAAAACGATGGCATTTCCGGCTATCAGCACCGGCGTGTATGGTTACCCTAAGGCCGCTGCCGCAACGATCGCCGTTGAAACGGTTTACCGCTATTTGTCGCTAAAACCGCTGCCAGAGAAGGTGATTTTTGTCTGTTTCGACGACGACACCACGCATCTTTATCAGCGGCTTCTGACTCAGCGCAGACAAGAACTGGAGAGCTGATGCAAACGCGGCGCATCTGATGCGCCGCGTGATTTATGAGGCTTTTGCCTGTGGTTTTCCTGAAAAGAGGAAGCGCAGGAGCGGGATCCGCAGATGGATTTCGTAGAGTACGATTGCAACCCCTACAACAAACACCAGCCCGGTAAAGAAGCCCAGCGTGTTGGAGGCGATGTGCGGTGTGATGTAAGCCCCGAAGAAAAGCGTCAACGGGTGATGCACCAGATAGATAAACAGTGACGCATTAACGAAGTAGGTCACGCGGCTGGACTTAAAGTTCAGCAAGCGGTGGCCCAGCGCGAATACGACGTTCACCATCCACAGCCCCAGCAGCATAGTGATCACGCTTTCCGTTTCATACATCCAGGCGTCGCCGCTGCCGTAGCGCTGATTCAGCAGATAGGCCGCGAACGCGAGGCTTGCCCCCAGCGCGCACCACGGTGACGGGGTGACAAACAGCGATTTAAGCTTCGGATGAATAAAGGCCAGCGCGCCGATTAAAAAGAACGGAATGTAGAACAGGGACTGCATCACCACAAAATTAAATAACCCGTCGCTCAAAATCGGCGGATAGACGATAAGCAGCGTCCGTCGCACGGCGGCATAGGCAATCCCCAACAGCAAGAAGAGCACAGACAGTTTGCCCATCGTAACGTTGGCGAAGAAGGTGTCGGCTTTTGTACTCAGACGGTGGCGCAGGCGGCTGAAAATCAACAGGCTCACCGTTGTGAGCACCACCAGCACCAGCAGGAACCACAGGTGAGACACCAGCTCCCAGACCAGCGTATTGTACTTTTCATACAGCGTAAGGTTCGGCCAGTTCTCCGCTTTGCCTTTGACATATTGCAACATAATGAACTGAGGCAGCGTCAGCAGTGGTATTGCGGTCAGCATGGGGATCCCCACGCGCTCTACGCGCACTTTCCACCAGCGCTTGAGCGGGTATCGCAGAAACAGCATGTAAGAAAAATAGCCGGATATGACGAAGAACACCTGCATACGGAAGGCGTGAATAAAGTCATTAAACAGCGTCAGCCACCAGGAGGGCATCTGGCTATTCACATGCCAGGTGTGGCTGGAGTAAATCAGTGAAATGTGAAAGGGGATCCCCAATAGCATCAGCCAGGCCCTGATCGAGTCGAGGAAATATTCACGTTCTGTTGGTGTTGTGCTCATATAACGTTGTGCATTCTCAGACTTTTCGTCTTATCCCTAAGACTCATAATGGTTACATTCGAAGCCAACCCTACACCAAGACCGACACCCTGTCTCCAGGATAAGCACGCAAAGTGAATAGCGGGTTCTTTCATTTGCTTATTCCATGAGCCAGCAGCTGAACAAAGCAGTGATAATGTTGTCGGATTGCCTGAGTTTCCATTAAAATGGATCGGATCGATATAAGCACACAAAGGGGGAAGTGCTTACTTATTATGAAACATAAACCACAGATGATGAAAATGCGTTGGTTGGGTGCTGCAGTGGTGTTATCACTGTATACCTCATCGGCACTGGCCTTTAACATCGACGATGTCGCAAAACAGGCAAAATCGATGGCAGGCAAGAGCTACGAAGCGCCGAAAAGTAACTTGCCCTCCGTTTTCCGCGACATGAAGTATGCGGACTATCAGCAGATCCAGTTCAATCACGACAAAGCGTACTGGAGCAATATTAAAACCCCGTTCAAGCTTGAATTTTATCATCAGGGTATGTACTTCGACACGCCTGTTGCCATCAATGAAGTGACGGCAACCGCGGTACGTAAGATCAAGTACAGCCCGGATTACTTCAATTTTGGCAATGTGCAACACGACAAAGATACGGTGAAAGACCTGGGCTTCGCAGGCTTTAAGGTGCTTTACCCGATCAACAGCAAAGATAAAAACGACGAAATCGTCAGCATGCTTGGAGCCAGCTATTTCCGCGTTATCGGCGCGGGGCAGGTTTACGGGCTTTCTGCGCGTGGTCTGGCTATTGATACCGCGCTGCCATCAGGTGAAGAGTTCCCGCGTTTCCGTGAGTTCTGGATTGAACGTCCAAAGCCAACGGATAAGCGTCTGACCATTTATGCGCTGCTGGATTCCCCGCGTGCAACCGGTGCCTATCGCTTTGTAATTATGCCGGGTCGTGACACGGTAGTTGACGTGCAGTCCAAGGTTTACCTGCGTGATAAAGTGGGCAAACTGGGCGTTGCGCCACTGACCAGTATGTTCCTGTTTGGGCCGAACCAGCCGTCACCGGCTACCAACTTCCGTCCGGAACTGCACGACTCCAACGGTCTGTCTATTCATGCCGGCAACGGCGAGTGGATCTGGCGTCCGCTGAATAACCCGAAACATCTCGCGGTTAGCAGCTTCGCAATGGAAAACCCGCAAGGTTTTGGCCTGCTGCAGCGTGGTCGTCAGTTCTCCCGCTTTGAAGATTTGGACGATCGCTATGACCAGCGTCCAAGCGCCTGGGTCACGCCAAACGGTGACTGGGGTAAAGGCAAGGTCGAGCTGGTAGAAATTCCAACCAACGACGAAACCAACGATAACATCGTCGCTTACTGGACGCCGGATCAACTGCCGGAAGCCGGTAAAGAGATGAACTTCAAGTACACCATTACCTTCAGCCGCGACGAAGATAAGCTGCATGCGCCGGATAACGCGTATGTAATGCAGACTCGCCGCTCAACGGGTGATGTGAAGCAGTCTAATCTTATCCGTCAGCCTGACGGTACCGTGGCGTTTGTCGTGGACTTCACAGGCCAGGATATGAAGAAACTGTCGCCGGACACCGCCGTTGCCGCTCAGGCCAGCATCGGTGATAACGGTGAGATCGTTGAGAATACCGTGCGTTACAACCCGGTAACCAAAGGCTGGCGTCTGACCCTGCGCGTGAAAGTGAAAGATCCGAAACAGACCACTGAAATGCGTGCTGCGCTGGTCAGTAACGATCAGCCGCTGAGTGAAACCTGGAGCTATCAGCTACCTGCCAATGAATAATACATCTGAATATATTGATGCCATGCCGCTGACGGATATCGAAAAAGCGGCACTGCCAAAGAGCGACATCCGCGCGGTTCACACCGCGCTGGATGGTGAACATCATACGTTTTCCCGTGATGATGATACGCCGCTCGGGTCAGTCAAGGCGCGTCTGGAGCAGGCCTGGCCGGACTCGCTGGCGGAAGGGCAGTTGATTAAAGACGATGAAGGACGCGATCAGCTTCAGGCGATGCCGAAGGCTACGCGTTCCTCTATGTTCCCCGATCCATGGCGCACCAACCCGGTGGGTCGCTTCTGGGATCGCCTGCGCGGGCGTGATGTGACGCCGCGCTATCTGTCGCGCCTGACGAAAGAAGAGCAGGCGTCCGAACAGAAATGGCGTACCGTCGGGACAATCCGTCGCTATATCCTGCTGCTTCTGACGCTGGCGCAGACGGTCGTCGCGACCTGGTACATGAAAACTATCCTGCCTTACCAGGGCTGGGCGTTTATCAACCCAACGGACATGATGGGCCAGGATCTCTGGGTCTCCTTCATGCAGCTGCTGCCGTATATCCTGCAGAGCGGCATTCTCCTGCTGTTCGCGGTCCTCTTCTGCTGGGTCTCGGCCGGTTTCTGGACCGCGCTGATGGGCTTCCTGCAATTGCTCATGGGGCGTGACAAATACAGCATTTCGGCGTCAACGGTCGGGGATGAACCCCTTAATCCCGAGCACCGTACCGCGCTGATTATGCCTATCTGTAACGAGGACGTTGACCGCGTATTTGCGGGCCTGCGTGCGACCTGGGAGTCCGTGAAGGCGACAGGCAACGCGGAGCATTTCGACGTTTACATCCTGAGCGACAGCTACAACCCGGATATCTGCGTGGCGGAACAAAAAGCGTGGATGGAGCTGATTGCAGAAGTGCAGGGCGAAGGCCAGATCTTCTACCGTCGCCGCCGTCGTCGCGTGAAGCGTAAAAGCGGCAACATCGATGACTTCTGCCGTCGCTGGGGTAACCAGTACAGCTACATGGTGGTGCTGGATGCTGACTCCGTCATGAGCGGAGACTGCCTGAGCGGTCTGGTGCGTCTGATGGAGGCCAACCCTAACGCCGGTATCATTCAGTCCTCGCCAAAAGCGTCCGGAATGGACACCCTTTATGCGCGCTGCCAGCAGTTCGCCACCCGTGTTTACGGGCCGCTGTTTACGGCCGGTCTGCACTTCTGGCAGCTGGGTGAGTCGCACTACTGGGGTCACAACGCCATTATCCGCGTGAAGCCGTTCATTGAACACTGTGCGCTGGCGCCGCTGCCGGGTGAGGGTTCGTTTGCCGGTTCTATTCTGTCGCATGACTTCGTAGAAGCGGCGCTGATGCGTCGTGCTGGCTGGGGCGTCTGGATTGCCTACGACCTGCCGGGATCGTACGAAGAGCTGCCGCCGAACCTGCTGGACGAGCTCAAGCGTGACCGCCGCTGGTGTCACGGTAACCTGATGAACTTCCGCCTGTTCCTGGTAAAAGGGATGCACCCGGTTCACCGCGCGGTGTTCCTGACGGGCGTGATGTCCTATCTCTCTGCACCGCTGTGGTTTATGTTCCTCGCGCTCTCCACTGCGCTGCAGGTTGTCCATGCCCTGACGGAGCCGCAATACTTCCTGCAACCGCGGCAGCTGTTCCCGGTGTGGCCGCAGTGGCGTCCGGAGCTGGCGATTGCGCTGTTTGCCTCCACCATGGTGCTGCTGTTCCTGCCTAAGCTGCTCAGCATCATCCTGATCTGGTGCAAAGGCTCGAAAGAGTACGGCGGTTTCTTCCGCGTGACCCTTTCGCTGCTGCTGGAAGTGCTGTTCTCCGTCCTGTTGGCGCCGGTACGTATGCTGTTCCACACCGTGTTTGTGGTCAGTGCGTTCCTGGGCTGGGAAGTGGTCTGGAACTCACCGCAGCGTGACGACGACTCCACGCCGTGGGGTGAAGCCTTTATGCGCCACGGTTCTCAGCTTCTGCTGGGTCTGGTGTGGGCTGCCGGGATGGCGTGGCTGGATCTGCGCTTCCTGTTCTGGCTGGCGCCGATTGTATTCTCGCTGATCCTGTCGCCGTTTGTGTCCGTGATTTCCAGCCGTTCAACGGTGGGGTTGCGAACCAAACGCTGGAAGCTGTTCCTGATCCCGGAAGAGTATTCCCCGCCGCAGGTGCTGGTGGATACCGATCGTTACCTGGAACAGAACCGCAGTCGCTCGCTGGATGACGGCTTCATGCACGCCGTGTTTAACCCGTCATTCAACGCCCTGGCGACGGCAATGGCGACCGCGCGTCACCGCGCCAGCCAGGTGCTGGAGATTGCCCGCGATCGTCACGTTGAGCAGGCGCTTAACGAGACCCCGGAAAAACTCAACCGCGACCGTCGTCTGGTGCTGTTGAGCGACCCGGTGACAATGGCGCGTCTTCACTACCGCGTGTGGTCCGCTCCGGAGAAATACTCTTCGTGGGTGAACTACTATAAGGACGTGAAGCTGAATCCGCTCGCTCTGAAGGCGAAGTAAGCAGTTAAGTAAGGCGGGTTAGCGAAGCGCCACCCGCCAGATAAAATACCGGCTTAATCGCCGGTATTTTTTTAGAGGTTAAAGATGAGAATAATCATCGTCGTTATGGTGGCATGCCTGCTCAGCGGCTGCGGCAGTATCATCAGTCGCACCATTCCAGGGCAAGGTCACGGAAATCAGTATTACCCGGGCGTGAAATGGGATCTTCGTGATTCCGCGTGGCGTTACCTGACCGTGCTCGATCTGCCGTTCTCGCTGATTTTCGACACGCTGTTGCTGCCGATCGATGCCAGCCACGGCCCTTACGAATAGCGTAAATTAACGCTCGTCCCACTCGTCGGCTGCGGTTTGACCTTCTTCCGTATCCAGCGGCGGCTCGAGCTGAAACTCACCCTCATCCCACTCGTGCAGGGTATTCTCTTCCAGCCATTCCTGCCGAAGTTCGATTTCGTCATAGTCGCCATCAAAGACGGCCTGCGCACCTTCACCACTTAATATCGGCAAACATTCCCCTTCTTCACCTTCATCGGCAAAGAATTCGGCCTGCCACATAATATCCCCATCCTGCAGAACGTATTTTTGGATATTAAGCTGTTGCACGTCAGCATCTTCTTCTTCAACGCCGGGGTTGTCGGCGAGGAACTCTTCACGAGCGGCATCAATAGCTTCTTCCAGCGTGGCGTACATGGTCATTGGTGTCTCCCTGTTTTCCAGAAGGTTTCAGGGAAAGAATAGCTGAATATAAGATTCTGCAAGTATGAATGCGAAAATAAGCTATCAGGCGTTCGTCTTATTCCGTCACGGGCCGCAGCGCGCGGGATAAACTGAACCATGAATAAATGGCATTGAACAATACGACGCCCGCCGTCACGATAAAGACGGCGCGAAAACCGAAGCTGGCGGAGATCCCGGCTCCGAGCAGCGGTCCGGTGACGTTACCGATATCGCGGAATGACTGGTTATAGCTGAAAATACGCCCGGCGATCTGGTTCGTGGAGTTGTAGACCAGCAGGGTCTGTACGGCGGGCAGCAACGCGCCGTCAGCGGCACCCAGTAAAAAGCGCAGGACGCCCAGCTGCCATGGCGTTTGCACCATCGACATCGGGATAAGCAGCAGGACGGAAATGACCAGCGCGCAGATCAGGATTTTCTCGGGACCAACGCGGTCTCCCAGTTTACCCAGCCTCGGGGCGCTCAGCAGCGCCGCCACGCCGGGCACGGAGGCAATCAGCCCGCTGATGAACGCAATATTGCTAACGTTACCCGCCAGGTCGCGAACGTACAGCGTCAGAATAGGGGCAATCGACCCGGTAGCCACCTGGATAATCATTGTCGTCACGAACAGGCTCAGCACCAGTCTGGGATTTTTGAGCGAGGTCAGCACCTCTCTGGCGTGGAGCATCTCTTTTTTGGCGACAGGCGTGAAGTTTTCCCGGATACAGAGCAGGGTGACGATAAAGCACAGGAACAACACGCTGGCGGTGATAAAGAAGACCGGCCGCAGGCCGTAGTTATCCGCCAGTAATCCGCCGGCCAGCGGTCCCAGCAGAGCACCGCTCACGCCGCCGGTGGAGAGTGTTCCTAGCGCCCAGCCGCTCTTATGGCGGGGGATTTGCGTGGCTATCAGGGCATTCGCGTTGGGAATAAATCCCCCCAGCAGGCCCAGCAGCGCGCGCAGGATCAGAAACTGCCAGACGTTCTGCGCCACGCCCATAAGCGCCATGATAATGGCCATCCCCAGCGCCGAACGCAGCAGCATGATTTTACGTCCCTTGCGGTCGGCAAGGCCGCCCCAGAAGGGCGAGGCCATCGCGGAAAAGAGAAACGTGATGCTGAATACCAGACCGGACCACATATTGAGCGCGCTGTGGCCCGTTACGCCAAGCTGTTCGACGTAGAGCGGCAGGAAGGGCATGACCAGGCTAAAGGCCGCGCCGGTAAGAAAACAGCCAAGCCACGCAACCGCGAGGTTACGCTTCCAGTTTATGGGGGCATCTGAGGGTGACATAACTATCCGCATAATGAGGTGCAGAGCACCTGAAGCATAAAGTAATAAGCCTGCTAATTATGCGCCTGGGTTATGATTGCCGCAATGACGAGGAGCTTTTAAAGCTAAAACGGCATGCGGCCCTGAGGACCGCATGAGGATTAATAGCGGGAAGGCGTGCCTTGTGGACGCGTTTTAAAACGGCGGTGCAGCCACATATACTGCTCGGGCGCCAGCATGATGCACTTCTCCACAACGCTGTTCATCCAGCGCGCGGTGGTTTCCGCATCGTCAAGCGGTGGCGCAAGCTCCGGTTCCAGCATCATTAGCTCGTAGCCTGAACCATCCGGCTTACGACGAGGGACGAAAGGCACGATGGCAGCTTTAGACATCCGCGCCAGCATCCAGGTACCGGTCGTTGTGGCGGCCTCTTCAACGGCGAAGAAGGGGACAAATACGCTGGCCTGTGGGCCATAGTCGTGGTCGGGGGCATACCAGACCACTTCACCGGATTTCAGCGCGCGGATCATCCCCTTCAGATCCTTACGGTCGATCATGCTTTTGTTGGAGCGCATGCGGCCGTTGGTCTGGATTAAATCGATGACCGGGTTATCGTTAGGACGATAAACGCCAATGCCCGGCGCCTGCATGCCGAACATGCGCGCCCCGATTTCCAGCGTCAGGAAATGAACGCCGATCAGCAAAACGCCCGTCTGGTTGGCCTGAAGCGTATGCACAGGCTCCATGCCGGTTCCCGTCACCTCGCTCCAGCGGGCCATGCGTTTGTCCGGCCAGAACCACGCCATACCGGTTTCCATGAGCCCCATCCCGACGGATTCGAAATTCTTCGCGACCATATCGTGACGCTCTGGCTCGCTCATCTGGGGAAAACACAGCTCAAGATTGCGGTACGCGATTCTGGCGCGACGCTTCATAAAAAGTTGCGCGAAGCGGCCCAGAAATTTACCCAACCGAAAAATAACAGGGTAGGGAAGCTGTACCAGAAGCCATAAAAAGCCGATGCCAAGCCAGGTCAACCAATAGCGGGGATGCAAAAGGGCGGCAGTAAATTTTGGTAACTGGGTCATGTCTTTCCTGTGTTCAAACGTCCTGTTTTGCTAGTGTCTCATTTTTTGAGACATAGCCAAAATATCTGCTTTCGAAGCGTGCACGAATACAGCAATTGTTAAGCCTGATTAATCAGGGTGTGTGAAATGTAGCGTAAATTGTGGGGATGTAAATTGGTTTTGTTTGCTATATGATGCCGACCGATTTTTCATTCTCTCTAACGATTCCAGGACTGTACACCATGCCAGTGTTACACAACCGCGTGTCGAATGAGATGTTGAAAGCGCGTATGTTGGCTGAAACCGAACCGCGCACAACCATCTCTTTCTATAAATACTTCACGATCGACGATCCGCAGGCGACCCGCGATGCGCTTTATCAGGCGTTCACGGCCCTGAACGTCTTCGGCCGCGTCTACCTTGCCCGTGAAGGCATCAACGCGCAAATTAGCGTACCGGAAAGCAAAGTCAGCGCCTTCCGCGAGTTTCTTTATCAGTTCGATCCGGCCCTCGACGGCTTACGCCTGAACATTGCCCTGGACGATGACGGGAAATCCTTCTGGGTGCTGCGCATGAAGGTGCGTGAACGCATCGTGGCGGACGGTATCGACGATCCTGAGTTTAACGCGGCGGATGTCGGTGAATATCTTAAGGCTGCGGAAGTGAATGCGATGCTTGACGATCCGGATGCCGTGTTCATTGATATGCGTAACCACTATGAATACGAAGTGGGGCATTTCGAGAACGCGATGGAAATCCCGGCCGATACCTTCCGCGAGCAGCTGCCCAAAGCGGTTGAGATGATGCAGGAACATAAAGATAAAAAGATCGTTATGTACTGCACCGGCGGTATCCGCTGTGAGAAAGCCAGCGCGTGGATGAAGCACAACGGCTTTAATAAGGTCTGGCATATTGAAGGCGGCATTATCGAGTACGCCCGCCGCGCCCGCGAGCAGGGTTTACCGGTACGCTTTATCGGGAAAAACTTTGTCTTTGACGAGCGTATGGGTGAGCGTATTTCTGAAGACGTTATTGCCCAGTGCCATCAGTGCGGCGCACCGTGCGATACCCACACCAACTGCAAAAACGACGGGTGTCATCTGCTGTTCATTCAGTGCCCGGCCTGTGCCGAGAAGTTTAACGGCTGCTGTAGCGAACTGTGCAGCGAAGAGAGCATCCTGCCGGAAGAAGAGCAGCGTCGCCGTCGCGCAGGACGTGAAAACGGCAACAAGATTTTTAATAAATCACGCGGCCGTCTGAATACCAAACTGGGTATCCCTGACCCGGAATGATAATAATGCCCGGCACGGCGAAAGCCTGCCGGGCGCATCTATTATGATTTCTGCTGTACGCCTTCAACGGAAATAATCAGCTCAACGTCCTGAGACGCCGGGCCTAAATCCGTTGTGATATTAAAATCTTTCAGGTGAATTTTACCTGCCGCTTCAAAACCTGCGCGTTTACCGCCCCACGGATCGTCACCCTGACCCAGTAATTTAGCATCCAGCGTGACCGGTTTTGTTACGCCGTTAAGCGTCAGGTTGCCGGTAATATTCAGCTTATCACCCTCTTTTTTCACTTCCGTGGAGGTGAAGGTCGCCTGTGGGTATTTCCCGACATTGAGGAATTCCCCACTGCGCAGATGTTTATCACGTTCAGCATGATTGGTATCCACGCTGTTGGTATTAATGGTTACGTTGACCTTATCGGCGGCAGGATTCTTCTCGTCAAAGGTGAATGTGCCGTCAAAATCTTTAAAGGTACCGTACAGCCAGCTGTATCCCAGGTGCTGAATACGGAAATTGACGAAAGCGTGCTGGCCCTCCTTATCAATTTTATAATCAGCCGCCACGGCGGAACCGGCGGTGAATAACAGAGAACCCAGGGCGATACCCAGCAGGTGTTTTTTCATTTCATGCTCCAGAGTCAACTGACGAGCGGCCAAGCATGCGCTTTAGCGTATCGTCTTTATCAATAAAATGGTGTTTGAGGGCGGCAAGCCCGTGCAGCACGGACAGGATTACGACGCTCCACGCAAGCCAGAGGTGAACGACCCCGGCGGTGTCAGCCTGAGCGCCCGCATCGCTGAGCGTTGCCGGGACGTCAAAAAGGCCAAAGACGCTAATCGGCTTACCGTCCGCCGTTGAGATAAGATAGCCGCTGATCAGAATGGCGAAGAGCAGCGCATAGAGCGCGATATGCGCGGCAACGGCACTCAGGCGGGTCATTTTTCCGTGGGTCTTCGGCGCCGCGGGCGGCGGGGAAATATGTCGCCAGATCACGCGAAAAACCAGACCCAGCATCAGGAGAACGCCAATGCTTTTATGTAACTCCGGTGCCTGGTGATACCAGCCGTCGTAATAGCTGAGCGTGACCATCCAGAGTCCAAGGCCAAACATACCGTAGACGGCAATAGCAAATATCCAGTGCAAACCTATGGATATTATTCCGTAGCGCCGGGAGGTGTTACGCAGTTGCATCAGAATGTCCATTTTCGTATTAACCGAAGAGTAAAAATGAACGGGAAGATGTGACATTGCAACTGAAATAATTGTCTATTGATTTGTATTTTATTTATTTCAGCAATTTTGAAAGGAAAGGGCGAAGGTAATTCAATGTCTTCGTGCAAGAGGAATTGAGAGTTTCAATAAAGCTAAATTAATGTCAATTATTGTCAGTCAGGGTTTTCAATAAAATACAATATAAACAAAATCAATAATAGCCAGCAGCGCCCACAATAAGATATAGAGCATGAAATGCTCGCGAATATTACTCATCAGAAAGCTAACGATCCTGCGCATAATGCCCCGTAATGCAGTGTGAATAAAACGGGCCCCGGTACCTCCAGAGCCCGTGCGGATTATCCGTTAAAACGCGAGAGCGAGAAGGGCGTCAGATCAAACTGCGGTTTGATACCCTGGGCGAACTGCGCGGCGATCTCGCCCAGCACGGAAGCGAATTTAAAGCCGTGGCCGCTCAGCCCGGTAATCAGCAGGACGTTGTCATGCCCTGGCAGGGTATCAATGATGAAGTCTTCATCCGGCGTGTTGTCGTAGGTACAGGCCGCGCCATACAGCAAGCCACCGACGCCCGGAAGAATAGTGCGCAGGAACGAGAAGGCTTCCGAACCATCCTGTGGGAAAGCGCCAAAAGGCTTGCGTTCGTCAGGAGAGGCGATAGCCTGGCCACCGTTGTGTTTACCGATTTTCAGCGCGTCTTTCTCGGAAGGGAAACCGTAGAACTGATCGCCATTCGGCAATTCGCCGGTGAAGGCCGGGAATTTATTCTGCGCGCTGTAGCGACCATCCGACTGGAACCAGGAGAAGACCTTGCGCACCGGCTGGATTGGCAGTTCCGGCAGCAGGCGAGTGACCCAGGTTCCTGCGCTGACGAGCAGGTGGGACGCTGAATAGTCGCCGTCAAGAGTTGTTACCGTGACGCCATTCTCGCCATGGGTGATGGCCTCCACCGGACAGTTAAACAGCTGCGCACAGCCGGCCTTCGCGGCAAGATCGATCCAGGTTTTGATTGCCGTTTCACAATGCAGCACGCCGGAGTGGGCTTCAAAGAGGCCGATGTAATCGTCCGGGACGGTAATTTCAGGCCAGCGCGCGGTAATGCCCGTTGCGTCCAGCTTCTCGACATCCAGATTAAAGGCTTTTGCGCTGCGCTCGACGCCGGCGAGAAAATCAGAATGAGCAGGGCCAAGGTTGACGACGCCGGTACGCTCGAAAATACGCTCTTCGGTCTGTGTCGCCAGTTCATCCCACAGCGTCTGGGCGCGAAGCACCAGCGGCACATAGCGCTCGCCTTCTCCATACGCATGGCGCATGAGACGGGTATCGCCATGATGGCTGCCCTCCGAATGAGGAGGAAGGTGGGCATCGATCATCAGGACCTTCAGACCTGCCTGTGTTGCGTAATAACCGGCGGCGGAACCCACGGAGCCGCTACCAATAATGATTAAGTCGTATCTCATATGCATCTCATAAACTGATGTTTTGTTAGCAGAGTAATTAACAACGCGGGGTTAGACAAGGGAGAAATAAATAAGGCACCGCGAGGGTGCCTGTAGAGAGAAAAGTGGGCATAAGCTTAGTGCCGTTTATACTCATTTTCCTGATAGTCGCCAGATTCTATTTTTGCAATACCTGCCTCTAAAATAGAAATAAACTGACGGGCGACGTCTGTTGTTAGCCACAGCGTCTGTCCAACTTCCGCTTCTTCACGGTTGAGTTGATTCGGGGTCTGGTAGTGCAAACGCAGCATCAGCGCATCGTAGCTATCTACGGTACTGATATCCCAGCCAACCAGTGGATGGGTCTGGATCACTTCACTATTCTTTTCCATTATAACCCCCTTAATGCGTGTTAGAAGACAACGGCTCTGAGGTTCAATGCATGTTTTTCTGAAAGCATCTTCAGTATACCAAGTAATAAGGGTTCCAACGGGAAAAATAAACAGGTGGCAACACATTTTTCTGCTTTTTAGGATTGTTCGAACAATAAAACACCATCTCGTTCACGATTTTTAAAGAAGATGCCGAATTAATTTGAACTTGCAGGATTTTTAGACAAAAAAAAGCCGGGGCGACCCGGCAAAAAAACACAATGAGGGAGCAGTGTTAATCTGTGATAAACCAGTCGTCTGCGCTTTCCCACGTTTCCTGCAGGATTTCGCTGATGCGATCTTTATCTTCTTTCGCAGCACCAATGACGGAGAGGTTGTTCGCCGCGGCGTAACGCACCGTTACGGCACCCGCGTTGTCGGGAAAGGTGTTGTTAATACGGCGGGATAATTCGCCTGCCAGTGCATCAAGCGCGCCGGCAGGCAGAACGGTTGTTTTGGCTATGGTGACTTCAATACGCATAAATGCCCCCTGTGTAATATACTGTTTATTTATACAGGTATATTATCGATTTGACAACAAGGGGCATTGATTTTTTAACGTTTTACCGTCCAGTTAACTGTTTCGCCCGCCAGGAATGGGATCAGCGTGTCATCCGTCAGCGCAATGGACTCCTCAACGTGGCTCGCTTTACGCTCCAGTTCGATAAAGGTGTCGTTGACCGGCAGGCCGTAGAAGCGCGGGCCGTTAAGGGAGCAGAACGCTTCAAAATGTTCGAGCGCGTTCATCTCTTCAAAGACGGTCGCGTAGCTGGCCAGTGCCGTTGGGGCGTTGAAGCAGCCTGCACAGCCGCAGCTCGCCTCTTTGCGGTGGCGGGCGTGAGGTGCGGAATCGGTGCCGAGGAACGCGCGGGAGAACCCGCTGGCAACCAGCTCGCGCAGCGCCTGCTGGTGGATGTTGCGCTTGAGAATAGGCAGACAGTACAGGTGAGGACGCACCCCGCCCACCAGCATGTGGTTACGGTTAAACATCAGGTGCTGTGGCGTAATGGTCGCGGCGATAAGATCGTTGCCGTCGCGTACATACTCTGCCGCGTCTTTGGTGGTGATATGCTCAAAGACCACTTTAAGCGCGGGCAGGCGCTGGCGCAGAGGCTCCATCACGGTCTCGATAAAGCGGGCTTCACGGTCGAAGATGTCAATCTCGGCATGCGTGACTTCACCATGGACCAGCAGCGGCATGCCCAGTTTCTGCATGCGTTCCAGAACCGGCATGATGGCATCAATGCTGGTGACGCCGTGGCTGGAGTTGGTGGTGGCATTTGCCGGGTAGAGTTTCGCCGCCGTAAATACGCCTTCGTTAAACCCGCGCTCCACTTCGTTCGGATCCAGCGAGTCGGTAAGATAGCAGGTCATCAACGGGGTAAAATCGTGTCCCGCAGGAACGGCATCCAGGATGCGCTGGCGATAGGCCATCGCGGCATCGACGGTGGTGACTGGTGGAACCAGGTTAGGCATGACAATCGCGCGGCCATAAATTTCGCTGGTATAAGGCACGACGGTTTTCAGCATATCGCCATCACGCAGATGGATATGCCAGTCGTCAGGGCGGCGGATTTTAAGAACCTGGGGTTGTGCAGTCATGGAAGCTCCGGCTTGTCAGGAATCAGTCATAAGGATGGCTGTTTTTGCCGGACACAAATCATAAGCGGAAACGTTTTCGTTTGCACACTTTTCCGTAAAAAAAAGGGCGCCGCAGCGCCATTCAGGTTAATCGGTGAAAGGAATGATAATTTCTCCCGGTTTCACCTCTATACCTTTTGCATATTTTTTCGCCAGAGCTTCACCCTTGCTTTTGTCTTCGCTTAAGACGTACGCGGGCTCCTGGTTAAAGTAATTTCGCAGCGACTGGTTCAGATAGGGCATCAGGGTTTGCAGAACCGGTGCCATCTTGTCCGGCGACACCTGCGCATCGACGACTTCCATCTCCTGCAGGAAAATCGCCCCTTTCTCTTTGTTGAAAACGGGCAGGGCCTTCAGCTTGAGCTTGATGTTGGCCTTCTGATTGCCAAAGAGGGATGACATATCGAGATCCGCATCACCGGCCAGGGTGACTTTGTTTGGCTCTTCACGTCCGATCTGGCTGGTCAGGTTCGTCAGGACGATGTGCGCGTCCGCCAGTCCCGGCACGCCAATGTCTTTAGAGAAATTGTTATGTTTTTCCAGCGCCTGATTAATTTCCTGTTCACTGACGGTATATTGCGTGAGCTGGTTACAGCCAACCAGCAGGCCGCTGACTACTAATGCCGCGGCAAAGACAATTTTCTTCATAGTGTTCCTCAACGAAAAATCGGCGCTTCTGTCCTGTTGCGCCAGTATGTCAGTGTGAATTGGCAGAAACCAGCAGAAAAAACTGAGAAGTGGGGCGGGAGGGGCTCCCGCCCGAGGGAAAGGCTACGCGCCAGGCTCGAGCATCCCGCTCGCGCTGCGTTTCGGGCTGAACTGCCACCACAGGGCAAGGAGCGTCATAAAGCCCACCGCGCCGAGCATCATCCACGGGAGTTCGGGCTGGCTTAACGCTTTGCCGGCATCAAACAACCAGCCGCCACCCGCGTAACCTAATGCGCCGCCAAGCGCCAGCCCCAGCCGGCTGAAACCCATATAGCTGCCGCGCGCACGCGCATCCGCAAGCGAGGCGCTCAGCGTTTCACGGGCAGGCTCGGCGATGATCGAGCCAATATAGAACGTGCAAATCAGCGTAAACAGCTGCTGGAGAGAGTTCACCAGGCCGATCGGCATCATGCTCAGCGTCATCAGGAACAGCCCGGCCATCAGGCGATGCTCCAGACGAAAACGCCGTTCGCTCCAGCGGGCAATCGGATAAAGCAGCGTTAACGACAGGCAGGCTTCGATGGCGTACATCCATTTAACGGCTGCAGGGGTCCCCGCGATGTCGTTAACCATGATCGGCAGCATCAGCATGACCTGTACAGCCAGCATGTAGTATCCCGTCAGGGTCAACACATAGGTGACAAAACGCCTGTCGCGCAGGACGCGGCCAAGCCCTTCCCGGACCGGCGCTTTGACCGTCGACAGTTTCCAGGCGGGCAGGAACAGGCCATTGAACAGCGCGCACAGAATAAAGAGCACCGCCCCAGCGGCGCAGACCAGACGGAAGTCATACTGCAGCAGCCAGCTTCCCAGCAGGGCGCCGATAACCGCCCCGGCACTGTCCTGCATCATCAGAATCGAGAAGAAACGGCCGCGGTGCTGGGGGCGAATAAGCTTTACCACTAGCGCGGTGCGTGGCGGATCGAACAGCGTGCCGCCGATACCGGAGAGGAAACAGGAGAACCAGAGCAGCCAGGGCTCCTGGGCGACCGCCATCGTGGCAAAACCTGCCGCGCGCAGCAGCATACCGGTAACGATCATCGGTTTAGCGCCAAAGCGGTCGGCAATGGCCCCGCCAAAGACGCCCAGGCCCTGCTGGACAAACTGGCGTAGCCCCAGGGCAATGCCAACCATTAATGCCGCCCAGCCCATCTGATCGACAAAGCGGATCGATATCAGCGGAAAAACGACAAAAAAGCCGAGCACGACCAGCATGTTATCGACGAGCAGGAAATATTTACCCAGGCTCCTGGCCTGTGATACGCGGGACATTTTCCCTCCAGGGAAAATAAGAAGGTGAGCACGCTAACATTCTGCGGTGTCGCCGCGTTTTTTCCCACCCCCGCGGGTGACAATATTTTTTTATCAAAAGGGTGCTTTGATAGAGAGTTCTCATCGAAAAATGTGAAAAGAGGTGAAAATGGTATGTCACTGTTTTCACAGACGGCACAGGCGCAGGTATAGTAAAGCTAATGGGTCAGCAGAAGTGACGGGAAGGAGTGGTATCGATGTTTGGCTATCGCAGCAATGTGCCAAAAGTGCGTCTGACAACGGACCGGATGGTCGTTCGTCTGGTGCATGAGCGTGATGCCTGGCGTCTGGCGGATTATTACGCCGAGAATCGCCAGTTTTTAAAACCCTGGGAACCCGTTCGGGATGAGAGCCATTGTTACCCTTCCGGCTGGCAGGCGCGCCTCAGCATGATTACGGAATTTCACAAGCAGGGCAGCGCGTTCTATTTTGCGCTGCTGGATCCCGAAGAGAAAGAGATTATCGGGATCGCTAATTTTTCAAACGTGGTGCGCGGGTCGTTTCACGCCTGCTACCTTGGCTACTCCATCGGCCAGAAATGGCAGGGGCAGGGGCTGATGTACGAGGCGTTAACGGTGGCGATCCGCTATATGCAACGCACGCAGCATATCCATCGCATCATGGCGAACTATATGCCGCATAATCAGCGCAGCGGCAATTTGCTGGCGCGTTTAGGGTTCGAGAAAGAGGGTTACGCCAAAGACTATCTGCTGATAGACGGAGAGTGGCGCGACCACGTTCTGACGGCGTTAACCACCCGGGACTGGACCGCAGGTCGTTAAGGAGAAAAGATGAAGTATCAGCTAAACGGTACAGAAGCGCGCGTGATTGGGTGCTTACTCGAAAAACAGGTTACCACGCCGGAGCAGTATCCGCTCTCCGTCAACGCCGTAACCATGGCCTGCAACCAGAAGACCAACCGCGAGCCGGTGATGAACCTCAGCGAGCATGAGGTTCAGGACGTGCTGGATGCGCTGGTAAAACGCCACTACCTGCGCACCGTCAGCGGCTTCGGCAACCGCGTGACCAAATACGAACAGCGCTTCTGTAACTCCGAATTTGGCGACCTGAAGCTGAGCAGTGCGGAAGTGGCGGTCATCACCACGCTGTTGCTGCGCGGGGCGCAGACGCCGGGAGAGTTGCGCACGCGCGCTTCCCGTATGCATGAGTTCAGCGATATGCAGGAAGTTGAGCAGACCCTGGAAGGACTGGCCTCACGTGAAGACGGCCCGTACGTGGTGCGTCTGGCGCGCGAGCCGGGCAAACGTGAAAGCCGCTATATGCATCTGTTCAGCGGCGACGTTGATGTCGCTACCGTGGAGAGCGACGCGGGATCCTCAGCAAGCAATGACACTCTTGCCGCGCGCGTAGAAGCGCTGGAAGACGAGGTCGCCGGGCTGAAACAGCGCCTGGATGCGTTGCTGGCACATCTGGGAGACTGACGGTGAAAAAATTACGCGTAGGCGTGGTGGGGCTCGGCGGCATCGCGCAAAAGGCCTGGCTGCCTGTTTTAGGTGCAGCAACGGACTGGACCCTGCAAGGGGCATGGTCACCCACTCGAGAAAAGGCAGAACGTATCTGCGAAACCTGGCGCATTCCGTATGCTGCCTCCCTGCAGGATCTGGCCCGCGAGTGTGATGCGGTCTTTGTGCATACCTCAACGGCAACCCACTATCAGGTGGTAAGCGAGCTGCTCAATTTAGGGGTTCACGTCTGCGTGGATAAGCCGCTGGCGGAAAATGTTCAGGATGCCGAACGTCTGATTGAGCTGGCCGCGCGCAAAAAACTGACGCTGATGGTGGGCTTCAACCGCCGCTTCGCGCCGCTTTACCAGCAGCTTAAGGCGCAGTCGGACACGCTCGCCTCGCTGCGGATGGATAAGCACCGCACCGACAGCATTGGGCCAAACGATCTGCGCTTCACCCTTCTGGATGATTATCTGCACGTTGTGGATACGGCGCTGTGGCTGAGCAACGGTAATGCGCAGCTGAAGAGCGGTACCCTGTTAACGAATGACCAGGGGCAGATGGTCTACGCGGAACACCACTTCGCCGTTGAGCATCTTCAGATTACCACCAGCATGCACCGTCGTGCGGGAAGTCAGCGTGAATCCGTGCAGGCGGTGACCGAGGGCGCGCTGTACGACATTACGGACATGCGCGAGTGGCGGGAAGAGAAGGGCAACGGCGTGGTGACGCTCCCGGCGCCAGGCTGGCAGAGCACCCTAGAGCAGCGCGGTTTCGCAGGATGCGCCCGTCACTTTATCACCTGCGTGCAAAATCAGACGGTTCCTGAAACTTCCGGCGAGCAGGCCATTATGGCGCAGCGCATTGTGGAAAGGCTCTGGCGCGATGCCATGAGCGAATAACTCGCTGTAACATCTGCGGATAGTAATTCGTTGAAATCCGGTTAGACTAAGCGCCGCTTGTTGGCTTTGCCGGGTGGCGCTTACGCTAACCCGGTCTACAAATCCGTATGGTTCTGGAAATTCACGTTAATGAACTTATTAAAATCGCTGGCGGCCGTCAGCTCGATGACCATGTTTTCCCGCGTGCTGGGTTTTGCACGCGACGCCATTGTGGCAAGGGTATTTGGTGCAGGGATGGCCACGGACGCCTTTTTCGTCGCGTTCAAATTGCCGAACCTGCTGCGTCGTATTTTTGCTGAAGGGGCGTTTTCCCAGGCATTCGTGCCTATTCTGGCGGAATATAAAAGCAAGCAGGGTGAAGACGCGACGCGCGTCTTTGTTTCTTATGTCTCCGGGCTGCTGACGTTGGCTTTAGCGGTGGTGACCGTTCTCGGGATGCTGGCCGCGCCGTGGGTGATTATGGTGACCGCGCCCGGTTTTGCCGATACGGCTGACAAATTTGCGCTGACCTCGCAGCTGCTGCGCATTACTTTCCCCTATATTCTGCTCATCTCGCTGGCCTCGCTGGTGGGGGCGATCCTGAACACCTGGAACCGCTTCTCTGTTCCGGCGTTTGCGCCGACGTTTCTCAACGTCAGCATGATCGGTTTTGCCCTGTTCGCCGCGCCGCACTTCAACCCGCCGGTGCTGGCGCTGGCCTGGGCGGTTACCGTCGGCGGCGTGCTGCAGCTGGCGTACCAGCTGCCGCATCTGAAAAAAATCGGCATGCTGGTGCTGCCGCGCATCAATCTCAAAGATGCCGGGGCGATGCGCGTGATCAAGCAGATGGGGCCCGCCATTCTCGGCGTCTCCGTCAGCCAGATCTCGCTTATCATCAACACCATCTTTGCCTCTTTCCTCGTGTCCGGCTCGGTTTCCTGGATGTACTACGCCGACCGTCTGATGGAGTTCCCGTCCGGGGTGCTGGGCGTCGCGCTGGGGACCATCCTGCTGCCGTCGCTGTCGAAAAGTTTTGCCAGCGGCAACCATGATGAATATTGCCGCCTGATGGACTGGGGGTTACGTCTCTGCTTCCTGCTGGCCCTGCCAAGCGCGGTGGCGCTGGGCATTCTGGCCAAACCACTGACGGTGTCGCTCTTCCAGTACGGGAAATTCACCGCCTTTGATGCCGCTATGACCCAGCGCGCGCTGATTGCCTACTCGGTCGGTTTGATGGGGCTGATCGTCGTCAAGGTGCTGGCGCCCGGGTTCTACTCGCGTCAGGACATCAAAACGCCGGTGAAAATTGCCATCGTGACGCTGATTATAACCCAGCTGATGAACCTGGCGTTTATTGGTCCGCTGAAGCATGCCGGCCTGTCGCTGTCTATTGGTCTGGCGGCCTGTCTGAATGCCGGGCTGTTGTACTGGCAGCTGCGCAAGCAGGATATTTTCACGCCGCAGCCGGGGTGGGGAAGTTTCCTGGCACGTCTGATCGTTGCGGTACTGGTGATGTCAGCCGCGCTGCTCGGCATGATGTACGTGATGCCGGAGTGGTCCCTCGGCACCATGCCTTATCGTCTGATGCGGCTGATGGCCGTGGTAGGCGTCGGGGTGGTGGCTTACTTTGCCACGCTCGCGGTGCTGGGGTTCAAAGTGAAAGAGTTTGCCCGCCGTACGGCATAAACGCCAAAAGGGGAGTTCACCTTATGGTGCTCCCCGCTGCATGATTTGTCGCTCAGGCGTCAAATCGAAATCTTTTTAACTCCCGCAATACGCGCAGTCGCTGTTTGACCATCCGCACCGTACAGTCCGGTTTCTTTATGCGGTTTCAATACCTCAAGCGCCTGCTGATTACGCTCAATCTGACCTTCCAGTAGCCAGCCGTTGTGCTGGTTAAGGTCGCGCAGGTGCTGGGTTTTTTCGGTAATGGTTTGCCAGCGCTCAATAATATCGTCATTGGCGCTACGCTTAGGATCCTGCTCAGCGCGGCGCTGCTGCTCCAGATAATCCAGCGTCGCCAGTAGCGAACTCTTATCTTCAGTAATACGCTGCAGCGCGCTGCCGTTGATGTGACCGGAAGAGAGATGCTGCTGTTCAGCGTCCATTACCGTTTTCAGGTCGTTAAGAACAACCGTCATTTGATCCAGTATTTCTGACAGTCGACTCATACGGTTAGTTACTCTGTAAGAAACTCTGTGCTTCCTGAATCAGGGCGTCAGCGATTTTGCTGGTGTCCATTTTCAGCTCACCGTTACGAATAGCCGTTTTCAGCGCTTCAACACGTTCCATATTGATATCGTTGCTGCCTGGCTGCATCAGTTTTGCCTGTGCGTCGCTCAGGGTCACGCTGGTGCTGTTGGACGTTGACGGTTTTTCCAGACGCGTTTTCTGCGCAGGAGCGTCATTCGTTTCGCGAGGTTGTACAGCGCTTACCGGCTTCAGGGCTGATGTACGATCAATGCTCATAGTGTTGTCCTCATCGAGGGTTCGCGGCGTTTGCGCCTGACATCATCATTAGTGGAATATTTATCGGCACGCGCCGCGAAATCTTTAAAAAGATTATAGGTTAATCAGAATATTCCCATCAGAATCGACGGTTCCGCTCACCACCTGGCCTGAGGACATTCTGACGCGGGCGTTTTGCGCCACCGCGGCATTGTTTAACGCTTTCCCTTCACTGTTGATGCTAAAGCCATCTCCGTTGGCCACCACCATCACCTGTTGACCCGCTTTTACCCGCCATGACTGACGCAGCATTGAGAGCTGTATCGGCTGGCCGGGTGCGACATCGCGCAGGCTGACGGCGTCCTGTGCCTGGTTCATTTCCAGCATGGTGCGTGGAGGCAGCTGATCCAGACGGCCGCGCTTTAACGTCACGCTGTTCGTCTGCAGCACGCTGCCGCGCGCAATGGGCACGGCGGCGACAACATAATTGCCCGTCGCCTGAACTGCAACCTGTAAATAGCGTTTTTCGTTCGCGCAGCGTGCCAGCACGTTCACATTTCCCCACAGCCGGGTGGTTCCCGTCACGCTGAATGACGGTTGGTCACAGGTCGGGTACAGATTCGGTGGGGTGCGCACGGTAACGTTAACCTCATCGCTAAAGCCCGCCAGCTTTTCAGCAAAAAAAGCCGTAAGCCGATCCTGTAAGCCTTCAGCCTGCACCAGAGGGCTAAACAGCAAGAAAGTTGCCACCAGGCCACGTTTTAACGTTTGCATCGCAAGTTCCACCGTTTCCAGAGTTGAATGAATTCTACCTGCAGTGGTTTTGCATCAACGCAATAAATAGCGACGCATTTTGCGCTTATTCCGTCGATAGGGGAGACCGGGTGAGATTTAAGCTGTGAACTGAAATTTTGCCATCAGCGGAGGAGACATGCTCGATAAACTCGACGCCGCGTTACGTTTTCAGCAGGAAGCGCTCAATTTACGCGCCCAGCGGCAGGAGATTTTAGCCGCCAACATCGCTAACGCCGATACCCCAGGGTTTCAGGCGCGCGATATTGATTTTTCCAGTGAACTCAAAAAGGTGATGGAGCGTGGACGTGCCGAAGGAACGGGTGTTGCACTTGCCATGACATCCTCTCGCCATATTCCTGCTCAGGCGATGACCGCGCCAGCGACCGATTTACTTTACCGCATTCCCGATCAGCCCTCACTCGACGGTAACACCGTGGATATGGACCGGGAGCGTACCCAGTTTGCCGATAACAGTCTGAAATACCAGACGGGCCTGACCGTACTCGGCGGACAAATCAAAGGCATGATGAACGTCCTGCAGGGGGGGAACTGATAGATGGCCTTGTTGAATATTTTTGATATTGCCGGTTCGGCGTTAACCGCGCAGTCCAAACGCCTGAACGTGGCTGCCAGCAACCTGGCGAACGCCGACAGCGTAACCGGACCAGACGGCCAGCCTTATCGTGCCAAACAGGTTGTCTTTCAGGTCGATGCTGCGCCGGGCGCGGCGACGGGCGGCGTGAAGGTGTCTGATGTGGTAGAGAGCCAGGCGCCGGACAGACTGGTGTATGAGCCGGGTAACCCGCTCGCGGATGCCAGCGGATACGTGAAAATGCCAAACGTGGATGTGGTGGGTGAGATGGTGAACTCCATGTCGGCTTCCCGCAGCTACCAGGCCAACGTTGAAGTGCTGAATACCGTGAAGAGCATGATGCTCAAAACGCTCACTCTCGGCCAGTAAAGGAGACATGCATGTCCATCGCCGTAAATGTGAATGATCCTACGAACTCGGGTGTTAATAACACGAAGAGTACGACAGGTTCTAACTCCCTCACCGGGAGCAATGCCTCCGATCTTCAGGGCAGCTTTCTGACGCTGCTGGTGGCGCAGCTTAAGAACCAGGATCCCACCAACCCAATGCAGAACAACGAACTGACCACGCAGCTTGCGCAGATCAGCACCGTGAGCGGCATTGAGAAACTTAACACCACCCTTGGCTCCGTCTCCGGGCAGATTAACAGCGCCCAGTCTCTGCAGGCGGCAAGCCTGATTGGCCACGGGGTGATGATCCCGGGAACCACGATTCTGGCGGGCACCAGCACCACTGAAGGCAACACCACAACGACCACCACGCCGTTTGGCGTTGAGCTCCAGCAGGCGGCAGAGAAGGTCACTGCAACGATCATGGATGCCAATAACGTGGTAGTTCGCACCATTGATATCGGTGAGCTGAAGGCGGGCGTTCACACCTTTACGTGGGATGGCAGCCTGACCGACGGCACTAAAGCACCAAACGGTTCTTACAAAGTAGCGATCAGCGCCAGCAACGGGACGACCCAGCTGGTGGCGCAGCCGCTGCAGTTCGCGCTGGTCCAGGGCGTGATTAAAGGAAGCGACGGCAACAAACTGGATTTGGGAACCTCTGGTTCCACCACACTCGACGAAGTTCGGCAGATTATCTAAGCCTTAACACTTATCAGGAGTAAGTCATGGCCTTTTCTCAAGCGGTCAGCGGCCTGAATGCTGCGGCCACCAACCTGGACGTCATTGGCAACAACATCGCCAACTCCGCGACCTATGGTTTTAAATCCGGTTCTGCTTCATTTGCGGACATGTTTGCCGGTTCCAAAGTCGGCCTGGGCGTGAAAGTTGCGGGCATCACTCAGGACTTTACCGACGGTACCACCACCAACACTGGTCGTGGTCTGGACGTTGCTATCAGCCAGAACGGTTTCTTCCGTATGGTCGATTCCAACGGTTCTGTGTTCTACAGCCGTAACGGCCAGTTCAAGCTGGACGAAAACCGTACGCTGGTTAACATGCAGGGCATGCAGCTGACGGGCTACCCGGTAGCTGGAACGCCTCCAACCGTTCAGACCGGTGCGAACCCTCAGGCGATTACTATCCCGAATACCCTGATGGCGGCGAAATCAACCACCACCGCGACGCAGCAGATCAACCTGAACTCAACCGATCCTGTTCAAACTGCCCCGTTCGATGCGACCAACCCGGATACCTATAACAAAAAAGGGACCGTGACCGTATTCGACAGCCAGGGTAACGCCCACAACATGTACGTCTACTACGTGAAGACGGCCAACAATAAATGGGATCTTTACACTCAGGACGGCAGCGTTGCGGGTTCTACAGCAGCGAAAGCGGCGCAGATGAACTTTGATGCGAACGGTAACCTGGCGGGTGTCTACAACTACGACGCTGCGGGTGTACTGAGCGCAACGCCAAACGCCACGCCGGCCATTAACATCACCACGGGTTCTGTCAGCGGTGCGACGGCGGCGACCTTCTCCCTGAGCTTCCAGAACTCCATGCAGCAGAACACCGGTGCAAACAGCGTTGTGGCAACCAATCAGAACGGCTACAAGCCTGGCGACCTGGTGAGCTACCAGATCAACGACGATGGCACCGTGGTGGGAAGCTACTCTAACGAACAGTCTCAGGTTCTGGGCCAGATCGTGCTGGCAAACTTCGCCAACAACGAAGGCCTGAAATCGGAAGGTGACAACGTCTGGTCTGCCACTCAGTCCTCCGGCGTGGCGCTGCTGGGTACTGCAGGCACCGGTAACTTCGGCAAGCTGACCAACGGCGCGCTGGAAGCCTCCAACGTGGATATGAGTAAAGAACTGGTGAACATGATCGTCGCGCAGCGTAACTATCAGTCGAACGCGCAGACCATCAAAACCCAGGACCAGATCCTCAACACGCTGGTTAACCTGCGTTAAGCGGCTAACAGGAAAGCGCAATGGATCACGCAATATATACCGCGATGGGCGCGGCAAGTCAGACGCTCAATCAGCAGGCCGTTACCGCCAGCAACCTGGCAAACGCCTCTACGCCGGGCTTTCGTGCGCAGCTTAATGCGCTGCGCGCGGTGCCGGTTGAAGGGCTGTCCCTGCCGACCCGTACGCTGGTGACGGCATCAACCCCTGGCGCAGATATGACGCCAGGGCAGATGGACTACACCTCGCGCCCGCTGGACGTTGCCCTGCAGCAGGACGGCTGGCTGGCGGTGCAAACTGCGGACGGCAGCGAAGGCTATACCCGTAACGGCAATATCCAGGTGAGCGCGACGGGCCAGCTGACGATTCAGGGCCATCCGGTGATGGGGGAAGCGGGTCCGCTGACCGTGCCGGAAGGCTCTGAGCTGACTATCGCCGCGGACGGTACCATTTCGGCGCTGAACCCGGGCGACCCGGCCAACACCGTTGCACCCGTCGGACGTCTGAAGCTGGTGAAAGCGGAAGCCAAAGACGTGCAGCGCGGCGACGACGGCATGTTCCGTCTGACCCAGGCGGCGCAGGCGACGCGTGGTGCCACGTTACAGGCCGATCCGAGCATCCGCGTGATGTCCGGCGTTCTGGAAGGCAGCAACGTCAAGCCGGTCGAAGCCATGACCGACATGATTGCCAGCGCCCGTCGTTTTGAAATGCAGATGAAGATCATCAGCAGCGTGGATGAAAACGCGGGCAAGGCTAACCAACTTCTGGCTATGAGTTAACAGGACTCCTTATGATCAGTTCTTTATGGATCGCGAAAACTGGCCTGGACGCCCAGCAGACCAATATGGACGTGATTGCCAACAACCTGGCAAACGTGAGCACCAATGGTTTCAAGCGTCAGCGTGCCGTTTTCGAAGATTTGCTTTATCAAACCATCCGTCAGCCGGGCGCGCAGTCTTCTGAACAGACGACGCTGCCGTCGGGTCTGCAGATCGGTACCGGTGTTCGTCCGGTGGCCACCGAGCGTCTGCACAGCCAGGGCAACCTGTCTCAGACCAACAACAGTAAAGACGTGGCAATCAAAGGCCAGGGCTTCTTCCAGGTGCAGCTGCCTGACGGGACCTCTGCCTATACCCGCGACGGTTCGTTCCAGGTCGATCAGAACGGCCAGCTGGTGACGGCGGGCGGTTTCCAGGTTCAGCCTGCGATTACCATCCCGGCGAACGCCCTGAGCATCACCATCGGACGCGACGGTGTGGTCAGCGTGACCCAGCAGGGACAGGCCGCGCCGGTTCAGGTCGGGCAGCTCAACCTGACCACCTTCATGAACGATACCGGTCTGGAAAGCATTGGTGAGAACCTCTACACCGAAACGCAATCCTCCGGTACGCCGAATGAGAGCACCCCGGGCCTGAACGGCGCGGGCCTGCTGTACCAGGGTTATGTTGAAACGTCCAACGTGAACGTGGCGGAAGAGCTGGTGAATATGATCCAGGTCCAGCGCGCGTATGAAATTAACAGTAAAGCAGTGTCGACGACCGACCAGATGCTGCAGAAACTGACGCAACTCTAAGGTGTAGCCCGGTGCGGTAAACGCCGCACCGGCTCCCTGTTTTCGAAGATGAAGGCAATGCAAAAAAACGCGGCGTTTCGTTATCCGATACTGACTGTTCTGGCTGTCACCCTCAGCGGGTGTGCTTTGATCCCGTCTAAACCATTGGTCCAGGGTGCGACGACTGCCCAACCCGTTCCTGGCCCCGCGCCAGTGGTAAACGGCTCCATTTTCCAGACCGCGCAGCCGATTAATTACGGCTATCAGCCGCTGTTTGAAGATCGCCGCCCGCGTAACGTCGGCGATACATTGACCATTGTGCTGCAGGAAAACGTCAGCGCGAGCAAGAGCTCGTCGGCGAACGCCAGCCGCGATGGCAAAACCAATTTTGGCTTCGATACCGTGCCACGCTATCTCGAAGGGCTGTTCGGCAACGCGCGTGCTGATGTGAACGCGTCCGGCGGCAATACCTTTAACGGCAAAGGCGGCGCGAACGCCAGCAACACCTTCAGCGGTACGCTGACGGTCACGGTTGACCAGGTACTGGTTAACGGCAACTTGCACGTTGTGGGTGAAAAACAGATCGCCATCAACCAGGGCACTGAATTCATTCGCTTCTCGGGCGTGGTTAACCCTCGCACCATCAGCGGCACCAACACCGTTCCGTCCACCCAGGTGGCGGATGCGCGCATTGAGTACGTCGGTAACGGCTATATCAATGAAGCGCAAAATATGGGTTGGCTGCAGCGCTTCTTCCTTAATCTATCGCCGATGTAAGCGAGGTGACCCATGTTTAAATCGATCTTCGCCGTGGCGCTCGCGCTGGTGGCAACATTTGCCCAGGCTGACCGTATTCGCGACCTCACCAGCGTTCAGGGCGTTCGTGAAAACTCCCTGATTGGCTATGGCCTGGTGGTGGGTCTGGATGGTACCGGTGACCAGACGACCCAGACGCCGTTCACCACCCAAAGCCTGAACAACATGCTTTCCCAGCTCGGCATTACCGTGCCGGCGGGAACCAACATGCAGCTGAAAAACGTGGCCGCGGTAATGGTCACCGCATCCTACCCGGCGTTTGCGCGTCAGGGGCAGACCATTGATGTAGTGGTCTCCTCAATGGGTAACGCCAAAAGCCTGCGTGGCGGTACGCTGCTGATGACCCCGCTGAAAGGCGTTGACAGCCAGGTCTATGCGCTGGCGCAGGGGAACATTCTGGTTGGCGGTGCGGGGGCATCCGCAGGCGGAAGCAGCGTGCAGGTGAACCAGCTGAACGGTGGACGTATCACCAACGGTGCGATCATTGAGCGTGAACTGCCGACCCAGTTTGGCGCGGGCAACACCATCAACCTGCAGCTTAATAATGAAGACTTCACCATGGCGCAGCAAATTGCCGATACCATCAACCGCAGCCGCGGCTACGGTAATGCAACGGCACTCGACGCGCGCACCGTGCAGATCCGCACCTCCACCGGCAGCAGCAACCAGGTGCGCATGCTGGCGGATATCCAGAATATGGAAGTGAACGTTCCGGTCCAGGATGCGAAAGTGATCATCAACTCCCGTACCGGCTCGGTGGTGATGAACCGGGAAGTGTCGCTGGACAGCTGTGCCGTGGCGCAGGGTAACCTTTCCGTGACGGTAAACCGTTCCGCGAACGTGAGCCAGCCGAATACGCCATTTGGTGGCGGTCAGACGGTGGTGACGCCGCAAACGCAGATTGATATGCGTCAGAGCGGCGGGTCGCTGCAGAGCGTTCGCTCCAGCGCCAACCTGAACAGCGTGGTGCGCGCCCTGAACGCCCTGGGCGCAACGCCGATGGATCTGATGTCCATTCTGCAATCCATGCAAAGCGCGGGCTGCCTGCGCGCCAAACTGGAAATCATCTAATGCTGACCGATAGCAAACTGTTGACCAGTGCAGCCTGGGACGCCCAGTCGCTCAACGAACTGAAAACCAAAGCAGGCAAAGACCCGGCGGCGAACATCCGCCCGGTCGCCCGCCAGGTGGAAGGGATGTTTGTACAGATGATGCTGAAAAGCATGCGCGAAACCCTGCCGAAAGACGGGATGTTCAGCAGTGATTCAACGCGTCTCTACACCAGCATGTATGACCAGCAGATTGCGCAGCAGATGATCGCCGGTAAAGGCCTCGGTCTGGCTGACATGATTGTGAAACAGACCGAAGCCGCGCAGGGCATTCAGCCTCAGGATCAGACGCAGCAGGTGCCGATGAAGTTCGACCTGGAAACGGTGACCAGTTATCAGAACCAGGCTCTGACGCAAATGGTGCGTAAAGCGATGCCAAAAGCCACGGGCAGCGGCGATGAGCCGCTCTCCGGTGACAGCAAAGACTTCCTGGCGCAGCTTTCTCTGCCCGCGCGCCTTGCCAGCGAACAGAGCGGCGTGCCGCATCACCTGATTCTGGCTCAGGCCGCGCTGGAGTCGGGCTGGGGCCAGCGTCAGATCCGCAAGGAAAACGGCGATCCGAGCTTCAACATCTTCGGCGTGAAGGCCACCTCCAGCTGGAAGGGGCCAACAACGGAGATCACGACCACCGAATACGAGAACGGTGCGGCGGTGAAGGTCAAAGCAAAATTCCGCGTCTACAGCTCCTATCTGGAAGCATTGTCCGATTACGTTGGCCTGCTGAGCCGCAATCCGCGTTATACCGCCGTTACGCAGGCGGCGACGGCGGAGCAGGGCGCTCAGGCCTTACAAAACGCGGGCTACGCGACCGACCCGAACTATGCGCGCAAGCTCACCAGCATGATCCAGCAGCTGAAATCCATGGGCGAGAAGGTCAGCAAAGCCTATAGCACAGATATTGAAAATCTGTTCTGAAAGTTCTCAAGTCCCGGTGGAGGTTGCCGATAACCTTCATCAGGACTCGTGTCTGAACGTATAAAAGGAACCCCCATGTCCAGTTTGATTAACAGCGCCATGAGTGGCCTCAGTGCCGCGCAGTCGGCACTCAATACCGTCAGTAATAATATTTCAAGCTATAACGTGGCAGGTTACACCCGCCAGACCACGGTGCTGGGTGCATCTAACAGCACGCTGACCGGCGGTGGCTGGGTGGGTAACGGGGTTTATGTCTCCGGTGTCCAGCGTGAGTATGACGCCTTCATCACCAACCAGCTGCGCGCCGCGCAGACGCAGAGCAGCGGTCTGACGACGCGCTATCAGCAGATGTCAAAAATTGACGATGTGCTCTCCGATACCACCAACTCGCTCTCCACCACCCTGCAGGACTTCTTCAAAAGCCTGCAAACCCTGGTGAGTAACGCGGAAGACCCGGCAGCACGTCAGACGGTGCTGGGTAAAGCGGGCGGTCTGGTCAATCAGTTCAAAACCAACGATCAGTATCTGCGTGACCAGGATACGCAGGTCAATACCGCGATTGGGACCAGCGTGTCTCAGATCAACAACTATGCCAAACAGATTGCGAACCTGAACGATCAGATTTCCCGTCTGACCGGCGTCGGTGCGGGCGCATCGCCTAACGATCTGCTCGACCAGCGCGATCAGCTCGTGACTGAACTGAACAAAATCGTGGGCGTGGAAGTCTCCGTGCAGGATAGCGGCACGTTTAATATCTCTCTCGGCAACGGTTACAGCCTGGTGCAGGGCAGCAAAGCCAGCCAGCTGGCGGCTGTGAAGTCCAGCGCCGATCCGGCTCGTACGACTATCGCCTACGTCGATGACGTGGCGGGTAATATTGAGATCCCCGAGAAATTTATCACCACCGGTTCTTTAGGCGGTTTACTGACATTTCGTGCTGAAGATCTGGATAAAGCCCGTAACAGCCTGAACCAGATGGCGCTGGCCTTTGCCGACGCGATGAACACGCAGCATGAAGCCGGTTTTGATGCGAACGGTGATGCGGGCGGTAAGCTGTTCAACTTCGGTTCTCCGGCGGTCCTGTCCAACAGCAAGAACGGCGGCTCTGCCGTGGTTACGGCTTCTGTGGCGGACAGCAAACAGGTCCAGGCGACAGACTATAAGCTGCAGTTTAACGGCACTGACTGGACGGTCACCCGTACGTCAGACAAAACCAGCTTTACGATGAGCCCGGATGCCAGCGGCAATCTGTCGTTTGATGGCCTTAACGTCAACGTCAGCGGTACGGCAAATACCAAAGACAGCTTTACCGTGAAGCCTGTTTCCAACGTCATCATGAACATGGATCTCGCGATCAGCGACGAGTCCAAACTGGCGATGGCATCTGTGCAGAACGGCGGCGAAAGTGACAACCGTAACGGCCAGAAACTGCTCGATCTGCAAAACGGCAAAGTGGTGGGTGGAAATAAAACCTTCAACGATGCGTATGCCTCTCTCGTCAGTACCGTCGGTAGCTCAACGGCGTCACTGAAGGTGAGCAGCCAGACGAAAGCCAACGTGGAAACGCAGTTAATCAAGCAGCAGCAGACCATCTCTGGGGTAAACCTCGACGAAGAGTATGGCAATTTGCAGCGTTATCAGCAGTATTACCTGGCCAATGCCCAGGTGCTACAAACTGCCAGTACGCTCTTCGATGCAATTATCAACATTCGTTAAGGTTGAGGTGAACAATGCGTATTAGCACCCAGATGATGTACGAGCAGAACATGCGTGGGATCACCGATTCCCAGAGCAGATGGCTGAGCTACGGTGAGCAGATGTCCACCGGCAAGCGCGTCAATCGTCCTTCGGACGACCCTATCGCCGCGTCGCAGGCCATCGTTCTGTCACAGTCTCAGTCGCAAAACAGCCAGTTTGCGCTCGCGCGTACCTTTGCAACACAGAAGGTCTCGCTGGAAGATAACGTGTTAACCCAGGTCAACACCGCGATCTCAAGCGTGCGCGAGAAGCTCGTTTATGCGTCGAACGGTACATTAAGCGATGACGACCGTCTTTCTCTGGCAACCGATATTCAGGGGATCCGCGATCAGCTGATGAACCTGGCTAACACGACGGATGGTAATGGTCGCTTTATCTTTGCGGGATACAAAACCGAGAGCGCACCGTTTGATGCCGCGACCGGGGATTACAACGGCGGCGCTGAGGCCATCACGCAGCAGGTTGATACGGCGCGAAATATGACCATCAGCCATACCGGACAGCAAATTTTCGAAAGCATTACCAGTAATGCGGAACAGCTGCCGGGCGGTGGATATGGCCAGACCAACATGTTCAAAATCCTGGATTCTGCTATTGCCTCGTTGAAGACACCGATTGAGAACGATCCGGCTGCCGCAACGGCGCAAAGCCAGGTGATTGCCAATGCGCAAATCGGCATCAAAAACTCCCAGAACAATATCCTGACGGTCGTTGCGGATGTGGGAACCAAGATGAACGAGCTGGAAAAACTCGACACGCTGGGTGATGACCGCGCGCTGGGTCAGACCAAGCAGATGAGTGACCTGGTGGATGTTGACTGGAACGAAGCGATTTCCTCTTACACCATGCAGCAGGCGGCCTTGCAGGCGTCTTATAAAGCGTTTAGCGATATGCAGGGCATGTCTCTGTTCCAGCTGAACAAATAACATCTTGACCTCTTGGAACATGTCTTGAAACTGGGCATGTTTTACTGCCCAATCCGTCTGGATTGGGCATTTTTTTATGCAACTTCTGCTGATGCGGAGGTGACTCGTGCGCTTTCTATCAGACGGATTGCCAGCGCAATGACGCCACAGACCGTCGCCAGCGCGACCACGCCCGTCCAGCCGGCCAGCGAGTAGATATTGCTGCCTAACGCGGAACCCAGCGCCATCCCGATAAAGACCACCGTAAAGAGCAGGGCGTTGAGACGACCGCGCGCCTGCGGTTCAAGACTGTATACCAGGTTCTGGTGAGCGACCAGGCTGGACTGCAGACCCAGGTCGAACCCGACGGCGGAGATGGCGATCAGAATCAGCTGTCCATGAACGCCCAGCGCGGGCATCAGGAACATCAGGGCGAATGAGACGGTCACAAGAACGGCACCAATCTGCGTGACTTTTCCTGCGCCCAGTTTGTCTGCCAGACCCCCTGCCAGCGGGGCAGCTAACGCACCGGCGGCACCTGCAATACCAAATCCTCCCGCTACAGCGCTACCCAGGTGATAGCGTTCCAGCAGCATGACCGCAAGCGTAGACCAGAAGGCGCTAAAGGCAATCGACAGGAAGCCCTGAGCCAGCGCCGCACGGCGCAGCGCCGGATAGCGACGCCACAGATGCTCCATTGAGCGCATCAGCGCGGGGTAGCTCAGCGTGGAGTGAATGGCAAAACGGGGAAGCACAAACCACATCATCACCCCGACGAACGCAATGCTCGCCGCCGCCAGCTGGTACATGACGCGCCAGCCAAACGCTTCGCCCACCACGCCGCTCACGGTTCTTGATAATAAGATACCCATCAGCAGCCCGGTCATTACCGTACCCACGGTTTTCCCCTGTTTACCTTCCGGCGCAAGGATGGCTGCGGCAGGGACGATATCCTGTGCCATGGTGGCGGCCATGCCGATGAGCAGGCTGGCCAGCAGCAGAGAGTGGATCTGCCCGGTCAGGCTACAGCCGAGAAGAAACAGCGCCAGCGCCGCACTTTTTATCAGGATTAACGTCCTGCGGTCGTGGCGATCGCCGAGCGGGAGCAGGAACAGGATCCCCAGGGCATATCCCGCCTGGGTGAGCGTTGGGACCAACCCCATTCCTTCGATACTCAGATGAAGGTCTGCGCCCATCAATGGCAGCAGAGGCTGGGCATAATAGATAGATGCCACGCTGAAACCTGCACCGATCGCCAGCATTAAGATTACCCAGCGGCTCACGGCATGGGCGGCGGTTGTTGTGTTCATAAGATGTTCCTCATTCGTCGTGTGAGGCTATTTTTTATCAGTACGCCTTGCGACGGTAGCGGGCCCGGTGGTAAAACGCTTATACGTTGAACGTATAAGTGCAAATGCGATGAAAAGAGCTGAGCGTATAGACAGGGTGGAGCTAATGCGGACGTTTGTTCGTATTGTGGAGGCGGGATCCCTCTCTGCGGCGGCACGGCAGCTGGCTACTACCCAGGCCACGGTAAGCAGACGGTTACAGTCGCTTGAGACCATGCTGGGCGTGCGCCTGATATTGCGCACCACCCACACGACGCGGCTGACGGATGACGGCGAGCGCTGCTATCAGCACGCCCGTCGGGTGATTGACAGCTGGCTGGCGCTGGAAGATGAGGTGGGGCAGACGGAAGATGAGCCGGTAGGCGTGCTGCGGGTGCGCGCTCCGCACGCGTTTGGTCAGGATCAGCTTCTGAAACCCGTAACCGAGTTTTTGCAACGCTATCCCCAGCTTTCGATTGAGTGGATGCTCAACGATCGGTCAGCGGACTTCCTCGGCGACAACCTTGACTGTGCGATTCGGGTGGGCGTGGAAGTCGATCCGGCGACCGTGTCCGTGCTGCTGGCCGAAGTGCCGCGCTCGGTAGTGGCTTCACCGGCACTGCTGGCCCGTTTCCCGACGGTTACCACGCCGGAGGATTTGCAGCAGTTTCCCTGGATAGCGATCAGCTCATTCTACCAGCGCCATGTGGAGCTGTTCCACGATGCATCACCCGCCACCGCGCGGATTGCTATTACGCCACGGCTGAGCACCGATAGCCTGTATGTCGCACGCAATACGGCGCTCACCGGGCTTGGCGTGGCGGTGGTATCCAGCTGGACGGTACAGGATGATATTCGGGAAGGGCGGCTGGTGCATTTGCTGCCAGACTGGCAGCCAGCGGCGTTACCGGTGCATCTGGTTTACCCCTGGTCCCGTTATTATCCGGCACGCTTGCGGCGTTTTCTGGAGTTGATGCGGCAGGTCATGCCTGAGGTGACCGGAATGAGAAAGCCCGTGCAGCAGCCATAAAAAAAGCCGACCCGAAGGTCGGCTTTTTACTTTCAGCGTCGTTATTCGACAGACTGCGGACGCGTCGCCGGTGCAGTCGCCTGATGCGTTGCACTGTGGCCGCCTGCAGCGCCTTTACCGTCGAAGCTGAAGGTCGGGCGTACCCAGTCACTGTGACGCGGGGCTTCAGGCACGTAATCCGGTGCCGGGGCGCGCGTCATTGGTGCTGTCGCCACGTGGGCTGCGGCTGGTGCAGAAACAACCGGCTCAGGTTTCACCTCAGGCGCTTTCGCTTCTTCGACAACCGGTTCAACCTGAATCTCAACGTCCTGAACGACTTCTTCAGTGGTGGTTTCAACGAGGGTTTCTGCGGTGTCTTCCACTGCGGCTACAGGTTCAGCCTCTTCAGCGACTTCCTCAGCCACCACGGCATCTTCTTCGGCGATAAGCTGCGGTGCGGCATCAACCGGCGCGGCAATCACTTCTGGATGGGTGGTTTCAACGTCCACTGCGTGAGGTGCTTCAGCTTCAACAACCTCAGGTTCAACCACGGTTGCCGCTTCAGTCACGACAGCTTCTACCGCGGCTGCTGGTGCAATCACCTCTTCGGTTACAGGCTGTTCTTCAACAACCTGCTCCGGGCGAGCAACCGGGTAGCGGATCCAGACTTTGCCGGAGGCCATTTCTGGTGAAGCACAGGCAATGGTCAGCGGCATTGGCGACTGAGTCGGGTAACGCTCGTCACGATAGCGACGACGGCGCTGGCCGCTGACGCGCAGATGACGTGGAGAACGACGTGAACGGCGCGGCATACCGGCGTTATCACGGTTTTCACCGTTATCATCCTGCTCAACGTTGTTTTCAACGACCGCTGGCAGGTCAACTTTCGCCAGCTGTGTGCCGGTTGTGCTCTCGCTGGTTTCAACCGCGATAGCGCCTGACTCTTCGGTTGCTTCAGAGGCGAAGCGAACTTTCTGAGAAAGCTGGCGCTGCTTACGACGCGGCATAACCTGAGTACGTTCTTCCTGCTCGCCGTCCTGCTGTTCAACAGGCTCTTCGCGGTTCAGGTTTTTGACTTCCTGCTGTGCCTGACGCTTCTCGTCGTTACGGCGACGGCTGCGTTCACGGCGCGGCTGCTGGTCGTCACGCTGTTTGCTCTTCTCAGACTCATCGCCCGCCTGCTGGCGAATTTCGCGATCTTCAACATTCGGCTGTTGTTTCTCGCGACGGTTGCGACGGTTGTCTTCGCGTTGCTCACGGCCTTCGCCATTCTCAGAGCGGTTGTCACGGTTATCACGACGCTCGCTGCGGTCATTGCGATCGCTGCGGTCATTACGATCGCGGCGGTTGTTCTGACGCTTACGGCGATCCTGCTGACGCTCTGGCTTGGCTGCTTTTGGCTCTTCTTTCGGCTGCTCTGGCTGAACTTCTTCTTCAGCAAACATCTTCTTCAGCGCGCCAAAGAAGCGGCTCAGCAGACCCGGCTGTGCCGGCTGGGCTTTCGCTACCGCGGCTTCTGGTTTCTGCGCTGCAGGTTTGGCCGCAGGTTTTTCCAGGGCTGCTTCCGGTGGTGCTTCAGGCATGATGAAGGTCGCTAACGCAGGCTGCTCTGGCAGTTTGCGCTCGGCTGGCTCTTCATCGGAAGGCAGAGACATCTCTTCTTCATGCAGCTTCGGCAGCAGGTAGCTGAGGGTGGTCGTCTCTTCGCCCTTACGCACGCGCAGCACGTGATAGTGTGGGGTCTGCATCTGGTCGTTTGGCACGATGATGCAGCGAACGCCACCCTGACGCGCTTCAATCGCACTTACCGCTGCACGTTTTTCGTTAAGCAGGTAAGAGGCAACGGGCACCGGCACAATGGCGTGAACCTCTTTGGTGTTCTCTTTCAGCGCTTCTTCTTCAATCAGACGCAGAATGGAGAGGGACAGCGATTCGTTATCACGCACGGTACCGGTGCCGGAGCAGCGCGGACAAACGTGATGGCTGGACTCGCCGAGAGACGGGCTCAGACGCTGACGGGACATCTCCAGCAGGCCAAAGCGTGAGATATGGCTAATCTGGATACGCGCCCTGTCCTGACGCACCGCTTCGCGCAGACGGTTTTCAACCGCACGCTGGTGGCGTACCGGGGTCATGTCGATGAAGTCGATAACAATCAGACCACCCAGGTCGCGCAGGCGGAGCTGGCGGGCGATTTCATCAGCGGCTTCGAGGTTAGTGTTGTAGGCAGTCTCTTCGATATCGCCACCGCGCGTTGCACGCGCGGAGTTGATGTCGATAGCGGTCAGCGCTTCAGTGGTATCGATAACGATAGAACCGCCGGATGGCAGACGCACTTCACGCTGGAAGGCGGACTCAATCTGGGATTCGATCTGATAGTGGCTGAACAGCGGGATTTCACCGGTGTACAGTTTAATTTTGCTGGTGAAATCCGGACGACCCAGCGCGGCGATGTGCTGGCGCGCCAGCTCAAGCACTTTCGGGTTATCGATCAGAATCTCACCGATGTCCTGACGCAGATAATCACGGAAGGCACGCACAATAACGTTGCTTTCCTGGTGGATCAGGAACGGAGCAGGGCGGCTTTCGGCTGCTTTCTGAATGGCTTCCCAGTGCTTCAGACGGAAGCTCAGGTCCCACTGCAGCGCTTCGGCTGATTTGCCAACGCCTGCGGTACGCACGATAAGCCCCATGCCATCAGGCAGTTCGAGGCTTGCCAGCGCTTCTTTCAGCTCGGTACGGTCATCACCTTCGATACGGCGAGAGATGCCACCCGCACGCGGGTTGTTAGGCATCAGAACCAGATAGCTCCCTGCCAGGCTGATAAAGGTGGTCAGTGCGGCACCTTTGTTGCCACGCTCTTCTTTATCAATCTGAACGATAACTTCCTGACCTTCACGGAGAACATCTTTGATGTTTGGGCGGCCATGGGCGTTGTAGTTTGCGGGGAAATATTCGCGGGCGATTTCTTTCAGAGGGAGGAAACCATGACGCTCAGCACCGTAATCGACAAATGCAGCTTCAAGGCTTGGTTCAATGCGGGTGATTTTACCTTTGTAAATGTTCGCTTTTTTCTGTTCGTGTCCAGGACTTTCGATATCCAGATCGTACAGGCGCTGCCCATCCACAAGGGCGACACGCAACTCTTCTTGCTGAGTTGCGTTGATTAACATTCTTTTCATCGTAACTTACTCGTTATTCTTACATTGACGACAAAGCTGCGGGCAAGGTGACGCTTTCCGGGGTATGAACCGATGGCCTCGTGTCTGTTCACGTCGCCAACCTCACGGTTGTCGCTCGCTTAAGAGGCGCAGAGTGTCGGTTGCCTGTATTTCATACGGAAACACAGCGCAATTATCAGGGGAATTGCCTGGGTAGAACTCTCCAGAGAACAATCCTTATACCGGGAAGTACTGCAACCCGCAGCCCGCTAACTGCCTGAAAGATCAATACGTCTTACGCCATTGCTGCGTGGATGATCGGTCAGACAAAATTGGTCATTCCGTCAACATCCTTACTTAACCAGGATTTAACACGGAAAACAGCCTCATTATTCCACTGCTCGCCGGGTTATAGCAAGATGACTTTTACCAATTATCACCCGGTTACTCACAGTTTCTTCACTTCAGCATGGCGATTGGTTTAATAACCACCAAATCGGTTGCGCGAAACCGGGAGCTGGCCGGATAAAAGTAAATATAAGCATAGAAAAATGAGTGGCGCTAATGGCTGACGATATTTAGAATCGCCAACCATGAAAACAGAGACTCCAGCCGTAAAAATGGTTGCCATCGCCGAAGATGACGCGGGGCAACGTATCGATAACTTTTTGCGCACCCAGTTGAAAGGTGTGCCAAAGAGCATGATTTACCGCATCCTGCGCAAGGGCGAGGTGCGGGTGAACAAAAAACGCGTGAAGCCCGAGTACAAACTCGAGGCGGGCGATGAAGTACGTATTCCGCCGGTGCGCGTTGCGGAACGTGAAGAAGAGAGCGTTTCACCGAAGCTACAGAAAGTGGCGGCCCTGAGCGATGTGATCCTTTACGAAGATGACCACATTCTGGTGCTCAATAAACCGTCAGGAACGGCTGTTCATGGCGGCAGCGGTCTGAGCTTCGGCGTGATTGAAGGGCTGCGTGCCCTGCGCCCGGAAGCGCGCTTCCTTGAACTGGTGCACCGTCTTGACCGTGATACCTCTGGCGTACTGCTGGTGGCGAAAAAGCGTTCTGCGCTGCGTTCGCTGCATGAACAGCTGCGTGAAAAAGGGATGCAGAAAGACTACCTGGCGCTGGTGCGCGGTCAGTGGCAGTCCCATGTAAAAGTGGTGCAGGCGCCGCTGCTGAAGAACATTCTGCAAAGCGGCGAACGTATTGTCCGCGTGAGCCAGGAAGGGAAACCGTCTGAGACGCGCTTTAAGGTTGAAGAGCGCTATGAGTTTGCCACGCTGGTGCGCTGCAGTCCGGTGACCGGTCGTACTCACCAGATCCGCGTGCATACGCAGTTCGCAGGGCACCCTATCGCCTTTGATGACCGCTATGGCGACCGCGAGTTTGATAAGCAGCTGGCGGGGACGGGACTGTCGCGTTTGTTCCTGCATGCGGCAGCGCTGAAGTTTACCCATCCTAATACGGGGGAAGTCATCCGTATTGAAGCGCCGCTGGACGAGCAGCTGAAACGCTGTCTTAAGGTTCTGCGCGGCTAAGGTAAACGTAAAACGGCAACGAATGTTGTCGTTTTTAATGTTTGCTCCCTCTCCCTGTGGGAGAGGGCCGGGGTGAGGGCATCAGGCCGCAGTTTAGTAGGCCCATGCAAGCGAAGCGCCGCTGGGTAAAAGTTACATGGTCAACGGATTACACTCTTCTCGCCTTAACATCTGACACAGGGCAATCAGCGGTAACCCCACCAGCGTGTTGGGATCTCGTCCGTCCAGCTTGTCGAACAGCGCAATCCCCAGTCCTTCGCTTTTAAAGCTCCCCGCACAGTTCAGCGGACGTTCCCGGCGCACATAATCCACGATCTCTTGCTCGCTGAGATGGCGAAAGTGTACGTCGAACGGCTCGCATTCGGTTTGCAGATGACCGGTGGCAGAGTTATAAAGCGCCAGGCCGGTATAAAAGGTCACGATAGTGCCTCGCGCGCGCAGAAGCTGCTGGCAGGCGTTCTCCTCCGTATGGGGCTTGCCGGTGATTTCGCCGTCCAGCACGCAAACCTGGTCTGAGCCTATAATCAAATGTGTGGGGTAACGTGCGGCCAGCGACTGCGCTTTCTCTTTAGCAAGACGCATCACCAGATGACGCGGTGATTCGCCCGGCTGTGGCGTCTCATCAACCTCTGGCGCGGCGCATTCAAACGGGATCCCGAGCTTTTCCAGCAGCATTCGGCGGTAGGGAGACGTGGAAGCAAGGACGAGATTTGGCATATTTTTATCACCAGATATAGCGTATCGATGCCAGCCATTTTAAACTACAGGCCGCAATGTGTGCGAATAATTGGCAAAAGGCAGCTCTGGTTGCCTTTTTCTTTGACTCTATGACGTTACAAAGTTAATATGCGCGCCCTATGCAAAAGGTAAAATTACCCCTGACTCTTGATCCGGTTCGTACGGCTCAAAAACGCCTCGATTACGAAGGTATCTATACTTCCGATCAGGCTGAGCGTATTGCCGAATCCGTAGTCAGTGTGGACAGTGATGTAGAATGCTCCATGTCGTTCGCTATCGACAACCAGCGTCTCGCCGTTTTAACCGGTGATGCAAAGGTGACGGTAACGCTCGAGTGTCAGCGTTGCGGGAAACCGTTTGTACAGCATGTTCACACAACGTATTGTTTCAGTCCGGTTCGTTCTGACGAACAGGCTGAAGCACTCCCGGAAGCGTATGAGCCGATTGAGGTTAACGAATTCGGTGAAATCGATCTTCTGGCTCTGGTTGAAGATGAAATCATCCTCACCTTGCCAGTCGTTCCGGTGCATGATTCTGAACACTGTGAAGTGTCCGAGGCGGACATGGTCTTTGGGGAACTGCCTGATGAAGCGCAAAAACCAAACCCATTTGCCGTATTAGCCAGCTTAAAGCGTAAGTAATTGAGGAGTAAGGTCCATGGCCGTACAACAGAATAAACCAACCCGTTCCAAACGTGGCATGCGTCGTTCCCATGACGCGCTGACCGCAGTTACCAGCCTGTCTGTAGACAAGACTTCTGGTGAGAAACACCTGCGTCACCACATCACCGCTGACGGTTTCTACCGCGGCCGCAAGGTTATCACTAAGTAATCACGCGCAAGCGTGATTAGGCTTAGTGAGGATTTCCCCGTGCAAACGGGGAATTTACCGAACCAGGCTGCGACGATACCTTGACACGTCTAACCCTGGCGTTAGATGTCATGGGGGGAGATTTTGGCCCTTCCGTGACAGTGCCTGCAGCATTGCAGGCACTGAATTCTAATTCGCAACTCACACTTCTTTTAGTCGGCAATCCCGACGCAATCACGCCATTACTCGCAAAAGCTGACTTTGAACAACGTTCGCGTCTGCAGATTATTCCTGCGCAGTCAGTTATTGCCAGTGATGCCCGACCCTCGCAGGCGATTCGCAATAGTCGTGGCAGCTCTATGCGGATAGCGCTGGAGCTGGTGAAAGAAGGGCGAGCTCAGGCTTGCGTCAGCGCGGGAAATACCGGCGCGCTGATGGGGCTGTCGAAATTGCTGCTCAAACCTATTGAAGGTATTGAGCGCCCTGCGCTGGTAACGGTGTTACCGCATCAGCAGAAGGGCAAGACGGTGGTGCTCGATTTGGGCGCTAACGTCGACTGTGATAGTACTATGCTGGCTCAGTTTGCCGTGATGGGATCGGTGCTGGCAGAAGAAGTTGTCGGGATCAACACTCCCCGTGTTGCGTTACTGAACATTGGTGAAGAAGAGACCAAAGGCCTGGACAGCATTCGCGAAGCGGCTGAATTGCTCAAACAGGTTCCCTCCATCAACTATATTGGTTATCTCGAAGCCAATGAGTTGTTGACGGGTAAAACGGATGTTCTGGTGTGCGATGGCTTCACCGGAAACGTCACGTTGAAGACCATGGAAGGGGTCGTACGCATGTTTCTTTCTCTGCTGAAATCTCAGGGAGAAGGCAAAAAAAGCGCCTGGTGGCTGATTTTATTGAAGCGTTGGTTACAAAAGAGCCTGACGCGGCGATTCAGTCACCTCAACCCCGACCAGTATAATGGCGCCTGTCTGTTAGGATTGCGCGGCATCGTGATTAAGAGTCATGGCGCCGCCAATCAGCGAGCATTTGCTGTCGCGATTGAACAGGCAGTGCAGGCGGTGCAGCGACAAGTCCCTCAGCGGATTGCCGCTCGCCTGGAATCTGTATTAGCTAAAAGTGACTGAGCGTACATGTATACGAAGATTTTAGGTACCGGCAGCTACCTGCCAAAACAAGTGCGTACCAACGCCGATCTGGAAAAAATGGTAGATACCTCTGACGAGTGGATTGTCACGCGCACAGGTATCCGTGAACGTCGTATTGCCGCGCCAGACGAAACCGTGTCGACCATGGGTTACGAAGCCGCACAGCGTGCTATCGAAATGGCGGGCATTGATAAAGAACAGATTGGTTTGATCGTGGTCGCCACGACGTCTGCCACGCATGCTTTCCCAAGCGCGGCATGCCAGGTGCAGAACATGCTCGGCATTAAAGGCTGTCCGGCGTTTGACGTCGCTGCCGCGTGCGCAGGCTTCACCTATGCGCTGAGCGTTGCCGATCAGTACGTGAAATCCGGTGCCGTTAAATACGCGCTGGTGATCGGTGCTGACGTGCTGGCGCGTACCTGCGATCCAACCGATCGTGGAACGATCATTATTTTTGGTGATGGTGCGGGTGCAGTGCTGCTGGGGCAGTCCGAAGAGCCAGGTATCATCTCTACGCATCTGCATGCTGATGGCAGCTATGGCGAACTGTTGACCCTGCCTAACGCCGATCGCGTTAATCCGGACAACTCGATTTACCTGACTATGGCAGGGAACGAGGTGTTCAAGGTGGCGGTAACCGAGCTTGCACACATCGTTGATGAAACGCTGGAAGCGAATAACCTTGAGCGTACCGCGCTCGACTGGCTGGTGCCGCATCAGGCGAACCTGCGTATCATCAGCGCGACCGCGAAAAAGCTGGGCATGTCGATGGATAACGTTGTAGTGACGCTGGATCGTCACGGCAACACCTCTGCGGCGTCGGTACCGTGCGCATTTGATGAAGCGGTACGCGATGGACGAATCAAACGGGGCCAGCTGGTCTTGCTTGAAGCCTTCGGTGGCGGGTTCACCTGGGGTTCCGCGCTGGTTCGTTTCTAGTATAAGGAATAAAAAATGACGCAATTTGCTTTTGTGTTCCCGGGACAGGGCTCTCAAACCGTTGGGATGTTGTCTGAAATGGCAGCACGCTATCCGGTAATTGAAGAGACTTTCCGTGAAGCTTCTGATGCACTGGGTTATGATTTATGGGCGCTGACCCAGCAGGGTCCGGCCGAAGAACTGAACAAAACCTGGCAGACCCAGCCAGCGCTGCTGACCGCGTCCGTTGCGCTGTGGCGTGTCTGGCAGCAGCAGGGCGGTAAAGCGCCAGCGCTGCTCGCGGGTCACAGCCTGGGTGAATACTCTGCGCTGGTGTGTGCCGGCGTGATCGCGTTTGCTGACGCGGTACGTCTGGTTGAACTGCGCGGTAAATTCATGCAGGAAGCGGTGCCGGAAGGCACGGGCGGCATGTCTGCCATCATCGGTCTGGATGATGCTGCAATTGCAAAAGCGTGTGAAGAATCTGCTGAAGGCCAGGTTGTCTCTCCGGTAAACTTCAACTCGCCGGGCCAGGTGGTTATTGCCGGTCATAAAGAAGCGGTTGAACGTGCGGGTGCGGCCTGTAAAGCAGCGGGTGCTAAGCGTGCGCTGCCGCTGCCGGTCAGCGTGCCGTCTCACTGTGCGCTGATGAAGCCTGCTGCCGAAAAACTGGCGGTTGAGCTGGAAAAAATTACGTTTAACGCACCGACGATTTCCGTTGTGAACAACGTCGATGTGAAATGCGAAACCACGCCGGAAGCGATCCGTGACGCGCTGGTTCGCCAGCTCTACAGCCCGGTACAGTGGACTAAAACCGTTGAGTTTATGGCCGCTCAGGGCGTTGAGCACCTGTATGAAGTCGGCCCAGGTAAAGTCCTCACCGGTCTGACAAAACGTATTGTTGACACCCTGACAGCCTCGGCAATTAACGAGCCGGAAGCGATGTCAGCGGCACTCTCGCAATAAAAGAGGAATACCATGAGTTTTGAAGGAAAAATCGCCCTGGTCACTGGCGCAAGCCGCGGTATCGGGCGTGCAATTGCTGAAACACTGGTTGCGCGCGGCGCGAAGGTGATTGGTACAGCAACCAGCGAGAATGGCGCTCAGGCCATCAGCGAGTATCTGGGTGCAAATGGTAAAGGTCTGGTACTGAATGTGACCGAACCTGCATCTATCGAATCTGTTCTGGAAAATATTCGCGCAGAGTTTGGTGAAGTGGATATTCTGGTAAACAATGCCGGGATCACTCGCGATAACCTGTTAATGCGAATGAAAGACGACGAGTGGAACGATATCATCGAAACCAACCTGTCATCTGTATTCCGTCTGTCAAAAGCGGTAATGCGCGCTATGATGAAAAAGCGTCATGGACGTATTATCACTGTCGGTTCTGTGGTTGGTACCATGGGAAATGCTGGTCAGGCCAACTACGCTGCGGCGAAAGCAGGTCTGATTGGTTTCAGTAAGTCGCTGGCGCGTGAAGTCGCGTCCCGCGGTATTACTGTAAACGTTGTTGCTCCGGGCTTTATTGAAACGGACATGACGCGTGCGCTGACTGATGAGCAGCGTGCGGGTACGCTGGCGGCAGTTCCGGCGGGTCGTCTTGGCGACCCTAAAGAAATCGCCAGTGCGGTTGCATTTTTAGCCTCTGACGAAGCGGGTTACATCACTGGTGAGACCCTCCACGTCAACGGCGGGATGTATATGGTTTAACCACGAGATACACTAAATCATTCTGGTTGGATCAAGGCGGCAAGACCGAGAAGCCTGGGAGCATAGATTACTATGTGACCGGGATTAGAGGGCGCAGCCAACGCAGAGGCAGCCTGGATGATGACGTGTAGAAAAATATTTGCGTTATTAGGGCAAATGGCCTCAAAATAACGTAAAATCGTGGTACGAACTGCCGGGATTTAGTTGCAAATTTTTCAACATTTTATACACTACGAAAACCATCGCGAAAGCGAGTTTTGATAGGAAATTTAAGAGTATGAGCACTATCGAAGAACGCGTTAAGAAAATTATCGGCGAACAGCTGGGCGTTAAGCAGGAAGAAGTTGTGAACTCCGCTTCCTTCGTTGAAGACCTGGGCGCAGATTCTCTTGACACCGTTGAGCTGGTAATGGCTCTGGAAGAAGAGTTTGATACTGAGATTCCGGACGAAGAAGCTGAGAAGATCACCACCGTTCAGGCTGCCATTGATTACATCAACGGTCACCAGGCGTAAGTGAACATCTCCAGGCGGTCATTCGACCGCCTGAGTTTTATCTTTTTTATTCCCACGAATCTCTTTTTTTATCCCTCCCTGGAGGACAAACGTGTCTAAGCGTCGTGTAGTTGTGACCGGACTTGGCATGTTGTCTCCTGTCGGCAATACCGTAGAGTCCACCTGGAAAGCTCTCCTTGCCGGTCAGAGCGGCATCAGCCTAATCGACCATTTCGATACTAGCGCCTATGCAACGAAATTTGCTGGCTTAGTAAAGGATTTTAACTGTGAAGAGATCATCTCGCGCAAAGAACAGCGCAAGATGGATGCCTTCATTCAATATGGAATTGTCGCTGGCGTTCAGGCCATGCAGGATTCTGGCCTTGTGATTACGGAAGAGAACGCAACCCGTATTGGCGCCGCTATCGGCTCCGGGATTGGCGGTCTTGGCCTGATCGAGGAAAACCATACATCTCTGATGAATGGTGGCCCGCGTAAGATCAGCCCGTTCTTCGTTCCGTCCACGATTGTTAACATGGTGGCGGGTCACCTGACCATCATGTTCGGCCTGCGTGGGCCAAGCATTTCAATCGCGACTGCCTGTACGTCTGGCGTACATAACATCGGCCAGGCCGCGCGCATTATTGCGTACGGCGATGCAGATGCTATGGTTGCGGGCGGTGCTGAAAAAGCCAGTACCCCACTGGGTGTCGGCGGTTTTGGTGCGGCGCGTGCGCTGTCTACCCGCAATGATAACCCGCAGGCGGCGAGCCGTCCGTGGGATAAAGACCGTGACGGCTTCGTGCTGGGCGACGGGGCGGGCATGATCGTACTGGAAGAGTACGAACACGCGAAAAAACGCGGCGCGAAAATTTATGCTGAAATCGTTGGTTTTGGCATGAGCAGCGATGCTTACCACATGACGTCTCCTCCTGAGAACGGCGCGGGTGCTGCGCTGGCGATGGAAAACGCGATTCGTGATGCGGGTATTACCCCAGCACAAATTGGCTACGTGAACGCGCACGGTACTTCTACACCTGCAGGCGATAAAGCTGAAGCTCAGGCGGTTAAGTCTATCTTCGGCGAATCTGCCAGCCGCGTAATGGTGAGCTCCACCAAGTCCATGACCGGTCACCTGTTGGGTGCGGCGGGTGCAGTAGAGTCAATCTACTCCATCCTTGCGCTGCGCGATCAGGCTGTTCCGCCAACCATCAACCTGGATAACCCGGATGAAGGTTGCGATCTGGACTTCGTTCCTCACGAAGCGCGTCAGGTTAGCGGTATGGAGTACACCCTGTGTAACTCCTTCGGCTTCGGCGGCACCAACGGCTCTCTGATCTTCAAAAAGATCTGATCCTGACGTCCCGATAGCATTTAAAAAGGTCCGCTTGCCGGGCCTTTTTTATTAAGCCTAATCTTCTTGTCGGCTGCATGACATCCTGCCAGACTAAATGCCCACGCATAAGGAGCCACCATGTTTTTAATCAATGGCCTTGAGCAGGACACGCTGCCTGCCAGCGACAGGGCGATACAGTTCGGTGATGGTTGCTTTACGACGGCGCGCATTCTGGATGGCGATGTCTGCCTGCTGGAGGCGCACATTCGACGCCTGCAGCATGGCTGCGAAAAGCTCATGATCCCCTTTACGCACTGGGACACGTTGCGCCAGGAAATGTGCCAGCTGGCAAATGGGAAGGACAGCGGCGTACTCAAAGTCATCATCAGCCGCGGCAGTGGTGGCCGGGGTTACAGCGCCGCATCGTGTATCAACCCTACGCGTATTCTCTCCGTTTCTGCTTATCCCGCGCATTACACTCGCTGGCGAGAAGAGGGCATCACGCTGACGCTGAGCCCAGTACGACTGGGACGAAACCCGATGCTGGCCGGGCTTAAGCATCTCAATCGCCTCGAGCAGGTGCTCATTCGTACTCATCTTGAACAGACGGACGCCGATGAGGCGCTGGTTCTTGACAGCGAAGGGGTTATTACGGAATGCTGTGCGGCTAATTTACTCTGGCGGCAGGGGGAAGAGGTGTTCACTCCGTCGCTGGAACACGCTGGCGTAAATGGGTTAATGCGTCAGTTTTGTCTGCAACAGCTGGCACGCTCTGGCTTTCGCGTTGTCGAAGTTAGCGCAGGAGAAGCAGCGCTACAGAACGCCGATGAAGTCATCATCTGCAATGCGCTTATGCCTGTTGTACCCGTCCGTGCGTATGGCCAACAACGCTGGTCTTCACGCGAGCTGTTTCAGTTTTTAGCCCCGATATGTGAGCAAACCAGATAGTCATGAAAAAAATGTTGCGCGTTGTCCTTATCCTCATCGTTGCGCTGGGCGTCGCCGGCGGAGCAGGCGTATGGAAAGTTCGCCAGCTGGCGAACAGCAAGATCCTGGTTAAAGAGGAAACGATCTTTACCCTGAAAGCGGGAACCGGCCGTCAGGCGCTTGGGGAACAGCTCTATGGCGACAAGATTATTAATCGTCCACGCGTATTCCAGTGGCTATTGCGCGTGGAACCTGAGCTGTCACATTTCAAAGCAGGTACCTATCGCTTTACGCCGGGAATGACCGTCAGAGAGATGCTGCAGCTGCTGGAAAGCGGTAAAGAAGCCCAGTTCCCACTGCGGTTTGTGGAAGGGATGCGCCTGAGCGATTACCTTAAACAGCTGCGTGACGCGCCGTATATCAAACATACCTTAAAAGACGATAGCTATCAGACGGTGGCAGAAGCGCTGAAGTTTGAACATCCGGAATGGGTGGAAGGCTGGTTCTGGCCAGACACCTGGATGTACACGGCAGGCACGACCGATGTGGCTATCCTGAAGCGGGCGCACAAAAAAATGGTTGCCGCCGTAGATGCCGCCTGGGAAGGGCGGATGGAAGGATTGCCTTACAGCGATCCGAACCAGTTCGTCACCATGGCCTCGATCATCGAGAAAGAGACGGCCGTCGCTGCTGAGCGCGATCGGGTGGCGTCAGTATTTATCAACCGTCTGCGCATCGGCATGCGTTTGCAAACCGACCCTACCGTAATCTACGGCATGGGTGAGAGCTATACCGGCAAGATCTCAAGAAAAGATCTGGAGACGCCAACGGCGTATAATACCTACGTGATTAGCGGTTTACCGCCGGGCCCGATTGCCACGCCGAGCGAGGCGTCGCTTAAAGCCGCCGCGCATCCGGCTAAAACACCGTATCTCTATTTTGTGGCTGATGGAAAAGGGGGGCATACCTTTAACACCAACCTTGCCAGCCACAATCGCTCTGTTCAGGACTATCTGAAGGCACTTAAGGAAAAAAATGCGCAGTAAATACATTGTCATTGAGGGACTCGAAGGGGCGGGTAAAACCACCGCCCGCAACGTGGTGGTGGATACGCTCAAAGCGCTTGGCGTGGCGGACATGGTATTTACCCGCGAGCCGGGCGGCACGCAGCTGGCTGAAAAGCTGCGCAGCCTGGTACTGGATATCAAATCCGTCGGCGACGAAGTTATCACTGACAAAGCCGAAGTGCTGATGTTCTACGCGGCGCGCGTTCAGCTGGTTGAGACGGTGATCAAACCCGCCCTGGCCGAGGGCAAGTGGGTGATCGGCGACCGTCACGATCTGTCGACTCAGGCGTATCAGGGCGGAGGACGCGGCATCGACCAGACAATGCTGGCAACGCTGCGTAATGCCGTATTGGGTGATTTTCGCCCCGACCTGACGCTTTATCTGGATGTGACCCCGGAAGTGGGTCTCAAACGTGCCCGCGCGCGTGGCGAGCTGGACCGCATTGAACAAGAGTCGTTTGATTTCTTTAACCGCACTCGTGCACGCTATCTTGAGCTGGCCGCACAGGACAGCTCAATTTGTACCATCGATGCGACGCAGTCCCTGGACGACGTCACGCGCGACATTCAGCACACCATTACGCAGTGGGTGCAGGAGCAGCAGGCATGAAATGGTATCCATGGTTGCGCCCACACTTTGAACAGCTGATCGGCAGCTATCAGGCAGGTCGGGGGCATCATGCGTTACTGATTCAGGCATTGCCAGGGATGGGTGATGATGCGCTGATTTATGCCATCACCCGTTTTCTGATGTGTCAGCAGCCGGAAGGGCACAAGAGCTGTGGTAAATGCCGTGGCTGCCAGCTCATGCAGGCGGGGACGCATCCTGACTACTACACCCTTGAGCCTGAGAAGGGTAAAAGCGCGCTCGGTATCGATGCCGTGCGTGAAGTCAGTGAAAAATTGTATGAACACGCGCGACTGGGCGGCGCTAAAGTGGTCTGGCTTAAAGACGCCACGCTGCTTACCGAGGCGGCGGCTAACGCCCTGCTTAAAACCCTGGAAGAGCCGCCGGTTAAAACGTGGTTTTTCCTCTCATGTCGTGACCCGGGACGATTACTGGCGACGTTGCGCAGCCGTTGTCGTCTTCATCACCTTGCAGTACCTCAGGAATCGTGGGCGCTGAGCTGGCTTGAACGAGAGGTGACAACGTCACCTGAAAGCGCGCTGTCCGCCTTGCGCCTGAGCAGCGGCGCGCCCGCGGCGGCGCTGGCACTACTGCAGCCTGACGTCTGGTCAGAGCGAGAAACGCTCTGCCGGGCCCTGGATGTCTCACTGAACAGTCAGGACTGGCTAAGTTTACTGCCTGCGCTTAACAGCGATCGGGCCGTTGATCGTCTGCACTGGCTGGCCTCCCTACTGCTGGATGCGCTCAAAATCCAGCAAGGTGCAACGCTTCTGACTAACCCGGACGCGTTGACGCTGGTGAATACGCTGGCGAACCGGCTCTCAGGGACGGTTCTTCACGCGATGCTCCATGACATCTGCCAGAGCCGTGAACAGCTTTTAACCGTAACGGGTCTTAATCGCGAGCTTTTACTGACCGACCAGTTACTGCGTATCGAACATTACCTGCAACCCGGCGTCACACCGCCAGTTTCCCATCTCTGAGAGAGACATTATGTTTTTAGTCGACTCACACTGCCATCTTGATGGCCTGGATTATCAATCCCTGCATAAAAACGTGGATGACGTGCTGGCAAAAGCCGCTGCCCGCGATGTGAAATTCTGTCTTGCGGTGGCGACGACGCTGCCGGGCTACCGCTCCATGCGTGAGCTGGTGGGCGTTCGCGATAACGTGGTGTTCTCCTGCGGCGTGCACCCGCTGAATCAGGACGAGGCCTACGACGTTGAGGAACTGCGCCGACTGGCAGCCGAAGAGGGCGTGGTAGCGATGGGCGAGACCGGGCTGGACTATTTTTACACGCCGGAAACCAAACCGCGCCAGCAGGAGTCCTTCCGCAACCATATTCGCATTGGCCGGGAACTGAACAAGCCGGTTATCGTCCACACCCGCGATGCGCGTGCGGATACCCTGGCTATCCTACAGGAAGAAAACGTGACGGATTGCGGTGGCGTACTACACTGTTTCACAGAAGACAGAGAAACGGCGGGGAAGCTGCTTGATTTGGGGTTTTATATCTCGTTTTCGGGGATCGTGACGTTCCGTAACGCTGAGCAGCTGCGTGATGCTGCACGTTATGTTCCGCTCGATCGCATTCTGGTGGAGACGGATTCTCCGTACCTGGCACCGGTACCGCATCGCGGTAAAGAGAACCAGCCCGCTATGACGAGAGATGTGGCTGAGTACATGGCCGTACTGAAGGGCGTCAGCATTGATGAGCTGGCCCGCGTGACGACGGAAAACTTCTCCACGCTGTTCCATATCGACCCCGCCCGCCTGCAATCTGTTTGATACACCTGTTTTTTTTAGGCTCGTAATTAATAAGTAAAGCGAGTAAAGTTCACCGCCTCATTTGGGGCGGTGAGTGTGTATTTAGACACATCCGGACATGCTTTTTGTAAATAACTGAAAGTTTTTCGACCGCCTTAAGCTGAAACGTGATAGCCGTCAAACAAACTCAGAGGGAATTATTTTACTCTGTGTAATAAATAAAGGGCGCTTAGATGTCCTGTCCACGGCACGGTACTCCCCCCGGGCCAATGCGTGAAAGCGTAAAAAAAGCACAAATACTCAGGAGCACTCTCAATTATGTTTAAGAATGCATTTGCTAACCTGCAAAAGGTCGGTAAATCGCTGATGCTGCCAGTATCCGTACTGCCTATCGCAGGTATCCTGCTGGGTGTCGGTTCTGCTAACTTCAGCTGGCTGCCAGCCGTAGTGTCCCACGTGATGGCCGAAGCAGGCGGTTCTGTCTTTGCTAACATGCCACTGATCTTCGCGATCGGTGTGGCTCTGGGCTTCACCAATAACGACGGCGTTTCTGCGCTGGCTGCAGTGGTTGCCTACGGCATCATGGTGAAAACCATGGCTGTGGTTGCGCCGCTGGTTCTGCATTTACCGGCAGAAGAGATCGCCGCGAAACACCTGGCGGACACCGGTGTTCTGGGCGGTATCATCTCCGGTGCGATTGCAGCGTATATGTTTAACCGCTTCTATCGCATCAAGCTGCCTGAGTATCTGGGCTTCTTCGCGGGCAAGCGTTTCGTTCCGATCATCTCTGGTCTGGCAGCGATTTTCACTGGCGTGATCCTGTCCTTCATCTGGCCACCAATCGGCTCTGCTATCCAGACCTTCTCTCAGTGGGCTGCTTACCAGAACCCGGTTGTGGCGTTTGGTATCTACGGCTTCATCGAGCGTTGCCTGGTGCCATTCGGTCTGCACCACATCTGGAACGTTCCATTCCAGATGCAGATTGGTGAATTCACCAACGCAGCAGGTCAGGTATTCCACGGCGATATCCCACGTTACATGGCGGGCGACCCAACTGCAGGTAAACTGTCTGGTGGCTTCCTGTTCAAAATGTACGGTCTGCCAGCAGCTGCGATTGCTATCTGGCACTCTGCTAAGCCAGAGAACCGTGCAAAAGTGGGCGGTATCATGATCTCCGCAGCGCTGACCTCGTTCCTGACCGGTATCACCGAGCCGATCGAGTTCTCCTTCATGTTCGTTGCGCCGATCCTGTACGTTATCCACGCGATTCTGGCGGGCCTGGCGTTCCCAATCTGTATCCTGCTGGGTATGCGTGACGGTACGTCCTTCTCTCACGGTCTGATCGACTTCATCGTTCTGTCCGGTAACAGCAGCAAACTGTGGCTGTTCCCAATCGTGGGTGCGTGCTATGCCGTTGTTTACTACACCATCTTCCGCGTGCTGATTAAAGCACTGGACCTGAAAACTCCGGGTCGTGAAGATGCGACAGAAGACAGCAAAGCTGGCGCTACCAGCGAAATGGCTCCGGCACTGGTCGCAGCGTTCGGCGGTAAAGAGAACATCACTAACCTGGACGCGTGCATCACTCGTCTGCGTGTGAGCGTTGCCGACGTAGCGAAAGTAGACCAGCCGGGTCTGAAAAAACTGGGCGCAGCGGGCGTAGTTGTTGCAGGTTCTGGTGTACAGGCAATCTTCGGTACCAAATCCGATAACCTGAAAACCGAAATGGATGAGTACATCCGCAGCAACTAAGTTGTGACCTGGGGAGACTAAGGCAGCCGAATGGCTGCCTTTTTTATTTGTGTCTTAAAAAACGCCACTGAGACGCGAGAGCGGTCACTCTTCAGTCAGCTGATGAACATTCAGGAAAGAAATCGAGGGAGGAGGTTGAAAGGACAGGAGAAACTCGCTCATACTCTTGGATTGTGTCACACACCGATCCCGGGAGTGTGTTTACAGCGGACGCATTGCGCCAGATTAAACAAAAAAGGAAAAGGTCATGGCTGAAGAAACGATTTTCAGTAAAATTATCCGCCGCGAAATCCCGTCGGATATCGTCTATCAGGATGAACTGGTGACGGCTTTCCGGGACATTTCCCCTCAGGCCCCGACGCACATCCTTATCATTCCCAATATTCTGATTCCGACTGTAAACGACGTAAAAACCGAGCATGAAGTGGCGTTAGGTCGTATGCTGACTGTGGCTGCCAGAATCGCTGAACAGGAAGGGATTGCAGAAGACGGTTACCGTCTGATCATGAACTGCAACCGCCATGGTGGCCAGGAAGTTTATCATATTCACATGCATCTGCTGGGTGGACGTCCTCTGGGGCCGATGCTGGCACATAAAGGTCTTTGACATGCTGAAAGGGCGTATTGCAGCGCTGGTAATGGCGATGATGATTGTGGGGTGCAGCTCGCGTCCGGCGATCCCCGTGAATGATGAACAGACGCTGGTCATGGAGTCCTCCGTGCTTGCCGCGGGCATCACGGCGCAACAGCCCGCGTTGACCATCAGTGAAATCAACTCATCTGCCTCCTCTACGCTCTTTAATGAAAGACATGAACCGGTGACGGTCCACTACCGTTTTTTCTGGTATGACGTAAGAGGTCTTGAAATGCATCCGCTGGAGGCGCCGCGCAGCGTCACCATTCCGGCCAGGTCGTCGGTAACGCTCTATGGCAGCGCCAACTATCTGGGTGCGCATAAGGTGAGACTTTATCTTTATCTCTGAGGGGTGAACCTTGATTAAAAATTTGAGCCGCTATGCGCTCGTGACAGCTTTCGCTCTGTTTCTTGCAGGGTGTGTGACCCGAACTGAACAGCCTGCGCCTGTGGAAGAGGCTAAACCGGGTACTGAACAGCCGACACCGCCAACGCAGCAGCAGCCAACCGTGCCGTCTGTACCGTCTATTCCGGCGCAGCCAGGCCCGATTGAACATCCGGACCAGACGTCACAGCCCACGCCGCGCGTGCGCCATTACGACTGGAACGGGGCGATGCAGCCGATGGTAGGCAAAATGCTGCAGGCGCAGGGCGTGACGGCGGGCAGCGTATTGCTGGTCGACAGCGTGAACAACCGTACCAACGGTTCGCTGAACGCGGGTGAAGCCACGGAAACCCTGCGTAATGCTCTGGCTAACAACGGCAAGTTTACGCTGGTCTCGGCTCAGCAGCTCGCCGTCGCCAAACAGCAGCTGGGCCTGTCGCCGCAGGATAGCCTCGGTACCCGCAGCAAGGCGATCGGCATTGCACGTAACGTTGGCGCGCAGTATGTGCTTTACTCTAACGCCACCGGTAACGTGAATACCCCAGCCCTGCAGATGCAGCTGATGCTGGTTCAGACAGGCGAAATTATCTGGTCAGGTAAAGGTGCGGTTACGCAACAATGACGGCACGCGTGAAGAGATTCTGACGCGCTATTTTCCTCAGTACCGCCTTATCGCGCCGCAGGCCCATTCCGGGCTTGGCGGCGCGAGTTGCATTATAGAACAGGGCGAACGACGTCTGGTCTTGCGGCAAAATCACGACCCCGACGCGCCTGCCTCCCATTTCCGTCGTCAGTTTCGTGCCCTGAGACGTCTTCCGGCGGATCTCGTGCCTGCCCCTCGTTTTTTCAGACAGGGCTGGATGGCCGTCGACTATCTGGACGGTGAAGTTAAAAGCGCGCTGCCGGACACGCCGGAGCTTGCGGCGGTGCTGTATCATCTGCACCGGCAGCCACGTCTGGGATGGCGAATTACGTTATTCCCGCTGCTGGAACATTACTGGCAGCAAGCCCTGCCAGACAGACGTACTCCAGTGTGGCTGGCACGTCTTAAGCGGCTGCGTAAAACGGGCGAGCCGCAGCCGATTCGGCTCGCGCCGCTGCACATGGATGTTCATGCCGGGAATATTGTTCATACGCCAGCGGGGATCAGGCTTATCGACTGGGAGTATGCCGGAGATGGCGATGTGGCGCTGGAGCTGGCGGCCGTCTGGACGGAGAGTGAAGCCGCGCGGCAGATGCTCATCAGGGAATACGCCCGGGTGGCACATATTGACCCCGACGCGCTGAGGCGTCAGGTCAGACGCTGGCGACCCTGGGTCGTCATGTTAATGGCTGGCTGGTTTGAAATGCGCTACCGGCAGTCCAGAGACAAACAATTTATTGCGCTGGCAGACGATGCCTGGCGTCAGTTACAAACTAAAGGATAAGAGAGGTGGATGTGGGTCCAGTCATGTTGGATGTTGAAGGGTTTGAGCTGGATGCGGAGGAGCGTGAAATTCTGGCGCATCCGCTGGTGGGTGGCCTGATCCTGTTTACTCGCAACTATCACGATCCGGCGCAGCTGCGCGAGCTGGTGCGTCAGATCCGCGCCGCGTCGCGTAACCATCTGGTGGTGGCCGTCGATCAGGAAGGCGGGCGCGTGCAGCGTTTTCGCGACGGTTTTACCCGCCTCCCGGCAGCCCAGTCATTCGCTGCGCTGCTCGGCGCGGAAGAGGGTGGAAAACTGGCGCAGGAGGCCGGCTGGCTGATGGCCAGCGAAATGATTGCTATGGATATCGACATCAGCTTTGCACCGGTGCTGGATGTAGGGCATATCAGCGCTGCCATTGGCGAGCGCTCATACCATGAAGACCCGCGTATTGCGCTGGCAATGGCGACCCGGTTCATCGACGGCATGCACGACGCAGGCATGAAAACCACCGGGAAACACTTCCCGGGTCACGGGGCGGTGATGGCGGATTCTCACAAAGAGACCCCGCGCGATCCGCGCCCGGAAGCGGAAATTCGCGCCAAAGATATGTCAGTTTTCCAGTCGCTTATCACCGATAACAAGCTTGATGCCATTATGCCCGCGCACGTGATTTACAGCGACGTCGACCCGCGTCCTGCCAGCGGTTCTCCGCACTGGCTGAAAACCGTTCTGCGTCAGGAACTGGGCTTCAACGGCGTGATTTTCTCTGACGATTTGTCGATGGAAGGGGCCGCGATCATGGGCAGCTACGCTGAACGCGGTCAGGCATCGCTGGATGCAGGTTGCGATATGATCCTGGTCTGCAATAATCGTAAAGGTGCCGTTAGCGTGCTGGATAACCTGTCGCCGATCAATGCAGAGCGTGTTACACAATTGTATCATAAAGGTTCATTTAGCCGTCAGGAGCTGATGGATTCGGCGCGCTGGAAGACGGTCAACGCCCGGCTTGAAGACCTGAATGAGCGCTGGCAGGCACATAAAGCCAGCCTGTAAACCCTCCCGGAAGGCGTAGCGTGGTGAGAAGACGATGATCATCTATTTACACGGTTTTGACTCAAACAGTCCTGGCAATCATGAGAAGGTGCTGCAGCTGCAGTTTATCGATCCGGATGTACGGTTGATCAGCTACAGCACGCGTCATCCGAAGCATGATATGCAGCATCTGCTCAAAGAGGTGGACAAGATGTTGCAGCTCAACGTCGACGATCGCCCGTTGATTTGCGGCGTAGGGCTGGGCGGCTACTGGGCGGAGCGGATTGGCTTCCTGTGCGACATTCGCCAGGTGGTGTTCAATCCTAACCTGTTCCCGAACGAGAACATGGAAGGCAAAATTGACCGTCCGGAAGAGTATGTCGATATTGCGACCAAGTGCGTGAGCAACTTCCGTGAGAAAAACCGCGACCGCTGCCTGGTGATCCTTTCCCGTAATGATGAAGCGCTCAACAGCCATCGGGCAGCAGAGCTCCTGCATCATTACTATGAGATCGTCTGGGACGAAGAACAGACCCACAAGTTCAAAAACATCTCCCCGCATCTGCAGCGTATCAAAGCGTTTAAAACGCTGGGTTAATCAATTTCCCGCATGCATCAAAGCACGGCCGCGAAAGCGTGCCGGGCTTTCTTTTTGACCAGAATTGTCTACTTTTAAGCCATCAAAACTTGATGCATATCAATTTTGGTATGACCAATGCGCCTGACGTGGTATTCTCAATGCACCTGAATGGTTTCAGTGCTGTAACCTGTTGTTAATTAAGGGTTATTTTTATAACTTTTAATTAACAATTGGTTAATAATTTGAGGGGGTCACGTTGACTACGCCATTGAAAAAGATAGTGATTGTAGGCGGTGGTGCTGGCGGGCTGGAGCTGGCTACACAGCTGGGCAAGAAGCTGGGTCGCGGTAAAAAAGCCAAAATTACGCTGGTGGATCGTAACCACAGCCACCTGTGGAAACCGCTGCTGCACGAAGTGGCGACCGGTTCTCTGGATGAGGGCGTGGACGCGCTCAGCTATCTGGCGCACGCGCGCAACCATCATTTCCAGTTCCAGCTGGGCTCGGTGGTGGACATCAACCGTGAAAGCAAAACCATTACCCTGGCAGAGCTGCGCGATGAAAAAGGGGAGCTGCTGGTTCCCGAGCGTAAACTGGCGTACGACACGCTGGTCATGGCGCTGGGCAGTACCTCTAACGACTTCAACACGCCGGGCGTGAAAGAGCACTGCATCTTCCTCGATAACCCGCACCAGGCGCGTCGTTTCCATCAGGAAATGCTGAACCTGTTCCTGAAGTACACAAGCAATATGGGTGCGAACGGTAAGGTGAATATCGCCATTGTCGGCGGCGGCGCGACGGGCGTTGAGCTGTCAGCGGAGCTGCACAATGCGGTGAAGCAGCTGCACAGCTACGGTTACAAAGGGTTAACTAACGAAGCGCTGAACGTCACGCTGGTTGAAGCCGGTGAACGTATCCTGCCTGCGCTGCCTCCGCGTATTTCCGGTGCGGCGCACAATGAGCTCACCAAACTGGGCGTGCGGGTGCTGACGCAGACCATGGTGACCAGCGCCGACGAAGGCGGCCTGCACACCAAAGACGGCGAGTATATCAAAGCGGATCTGATGGTCTGGGCGGCTGGTATCAAAGCGCCTGACTTTATGAAAGAGATCGGCGGTCTGGAAACCAACCGCATTAACCAGCTGGTAACCGAGCCAACGCTGCAAACCACGCGCGATCCTGAAATCTTTGCCATCGGTGACTGTGCCTCCTGCGCGCGTCCTGAAGGTGGATTCGTGCCGCCGCGCGCGCAGGCCGCTCACCAGATGGCAAGCCTGGTGCTGCACAACATTCTGGCGCAGTACAAAGGCAAGCCAATGAAAGCCTATGTCTACAAAGACCACGGTTCACTGGTGTCATTGTCAAACTTCTCTACCGTCGGCAGCCTGATGGGCAACCTGATGCGCGGCTCAATGATGGTAGAAGGGCGCATTGCCCGCTTCGTGTATATCTCCCTGTACCGCATGCACCAGATTGCGCTGCACGGCTATTTCAAAACCGGGCTGATGATGCTGGTGGGCAGAATCAACCGCGTGATCCGTCCGCGTCTGAAGCTGCACTAATCTTTCACTCCCTCCGGGCCCTCCGGAGGGAGTTTTTAGCATTTCATGCTGTAGATCACAGCTTGGCTGCTTAAGAGTTCTCCTAAATACAATATATCTCCTCTCAACGCCCCTTTTTTGATCCTTTATCTTATTGGCGAAGCCGTGCCTCCATTGCAAAATTGTTACCAATAGCAACAAAGGAGGAAGTCCCGTGAATAAATCAATGTTGGCGGGTATAGGGATTGGCGTCGCGGCTGCGTTAGGTGTGGCTGCCGTTGCCAGTCTCAACGTATTAGATCGCGGCCCGCAGTATGCACAGGTGGTTTCTGCTACACCGATTAAAGAAACCGTAAAAACGCCTCGTCAGGAGTGCCGTAACGTCTCCGTGACGCACCGTCGTCCGGTGCAGGATGAAAACCGCATTGCCGGTTCTGTTCTGGGTGCGGTAGCGGGTGGCGTAATTGGTCACCAGTTTGGCGGCGGCCGGGGTAAAGACGTGGCGACCGTGGTCGGCGCGCTGGGTGGCGGCTATGCCGGTAACCAGGTGCAGGGCGCGATGCAGGATAATGATACCTACACCACGACTCAGCAACGCTGTAAAACCGTCTATGACAAGTCGGAAAAAATGCTGGGCTATGACGTGACGTACAAAATTGGCGATCAGCAGGGCAAAATCCGCATGGATAAAGACCCGGGCACGCAAATTCCACTGGATGGAAACGGCCAGCTGGTTCTGAATAACAAAGTGTAAAAAAGATGTTCTCTGAATTTAGCTCCTCATGCGCTCAGGCTGAGGAGCTTTTTTTTGCTTCAGATTTTCAGTAGCTCAGGCCACAGCCGCAGCGTGGTTTCGCTAATATGCTGCAGTTTTTCCAGCGTGGCCCCTTCGCGGGCGCTGATCGACATCCCCTGCAAAATACAGCTCAGGTATTGCGCCAGCAGCTGAGGGTTGCATTGCGCGGGGATTTCACCGCGCTGCTGACGCTGCGCCAGAAATGCGCTGAGCGTCTCCTCCTGCATGGCATGCCGTGATTTCACCGTATTGGCAATCTCTTTAGAGGACGCCGCAAGGGTGGCAGAGGTGTTAATCATAAAGCAGCCCGCAGGCGTCTCTTTACTGGTGAAACAGGTCGCGACGGCGGTGAAATAGTCCCGAAGCGCCTGTTCAACGCTTTTCTCTTCGCAGAACAGCTGGGCTTCGTGTTTCGCCGCAAAGCGCGAAATGTATCTGTCCAGCACCGCCCTGAACAGTCCCTCTTTATTGGTAAATTCGGCATACAGCGTCGGCGCTTTGGCTCCGGTAGCTTCTACCAGATCGGAAAGCGAGGTTGCTTCATACCCATGTTGCCAGAAGAGAGTCATGGCCTTATCAAGCGCTGCATCCCTGTCAAACACTTTTGGTCGGCCACGGCTTTTCTTCGCACAACTCGTGACATCGGTTGTCATTTGCCGTTGGTCCTCTGTTGGTTTGGTGAATGACCATTATAAAAATAAACGCAACCCACCACCAGTGCAGAATGCTTAAAAATAAATTAATCATATATGTATGAAAAATAACAATTTTAAAATTAAGTTAACGCTCGTTATAAAATTATGTTGACGCGTGACCTGGATCACATTTATGATTTACCTATCGATCGTTAACTAAATGATTAACGACCTCCAAATTCATCTGCTAAAGGTAAACATCATGAAAAACGTAAAAACTCTCATCGCTGCCGCTGTCCTGAGTTCACTCTCTTTCGCAAGCTTTGCTGCTGTACAGGTACAATCCACCCCTGCTGACCAGCATAAAGTCGGGACAATCTCTGCGTCTGCAGGTACTAACCTGGGTTCCCTGGAAGATCAGCTGGCGCAAAAAGCGCAAGAGATGGGTGCAAAATCTTACCGCATCACCTCAGTGACCGGTCCTAACACCCTTCACGGCACGGCGGTCATCTACAAATAAGCCGTGCATAAACCCTCATTTATGCCACTGCAATAAAAAACGCCCTGCTCAGCAGGGCGTTTTTTTATTTCTGATTTACATCGACTGCGGGACGACATCGTGATGCCGGGTGACATCGGTCGGCATGCCTGACCGGGCTTCCATCGCACGCTCCATCACCACGCTGTTGGTATTCGCATTCGTTTTGAAACTTACCATCGCGGCATTCAGGTTAATGGGCAGCGTCTGCGGATCGTCGCCAATGTTTTTCGATAACGGCTGATGGATCTCAACCAGCCGCACGCCGCCGGGCTCCTCTGAAACTTTAATCGGCGTATTGATAATATTCACTTTGGTTCCCGGCGTAACGACGTTAAACAGCGTTTTGATATCGTCATCGCGCAGACGAATACAGCCGGAGCTGACGCGCATGCCGATGCCAAAGTCCGCATTCGTTCCGTGCAGCAGGTAGACGCCGCCGTATGCCGCGAGGCGTATCGCGTGGTGCCCCATCGGGTTATCCGGGCCTGCCGGAACCACAGCAGGAAGATCGATCCCCTGGGCCTTATAGCGGGCACGAATGTTGGCCGTCGGGGTCCAGGTTGGATTCGCGCGTTTATCCGAGACGGTGGTGACCATCGTCGGCGTCAGCGTGTCGCCGCCCAGCTGACCAATACCGATAGGGTAGACCGTCACTTCGTTTTTACCCGGCGGGTAATAGTACAGGCGCAGCTCGGCGAGGTTTATCACCATCCCCTCGCGCGGGGCGTCTGGCAGGATGGTCTGTAACGGGATGGTCAGTACGCTGCCCGCGCGCGGGACATACGGGTCGACGCCGGGGTTCGCCTGCAGCAGGGCCAGAAAACCGACGTTATATTTTTTGGCAATCGCTTCCAGCGAACCGCCATTATTTTCAACCACATGAAAGCGGTTTTCACCCACGACCTTGCTGCCGGGAGGGGGAAGGGGCCAGGTGTTTGCCCGGGCGGGAAGCGCCACCGCGACGGTGGCTGCCAGCGCCAACAGGGTCATCCAGCGGGTAAAACGCGAAGAGGTCATCATCACCATAATCCATGCAAATGATAAGGTTATTGTTTTATAAGACGTTAAACATAATTATGGCGAATGGGTATGTCGGGAAGATCGGGTGAAGTGCAAAGAGTTTGTAAATTGTCCCTCCGTAGCGCCGGGCTAACAGGGGGAAGGGATCCCCATAAAATAATGCCTGAACGGACGACCCTCTCTCCCTTGAGGGAGAGGGTTGGGGTGAGGGGGAACATACGGCTCTGGTGGTCATTCCGTTCACTTCATGTTCCTTGCTACTCTTTAACGACATAACCGGTGAACGAGCCAGGGTGGCTCAATCGCCACCACCCTGGTGACCCGGGCTCCCGGCAGTAAATCGCCGCTTCGCGGTGCCCTCGGCTTATTCCTTCCGGCTTATCGGGGACGGGCGGAGGCAACGTCCATGTAAAGCCCGCCCTCCCGGCGCATCCCTGCGCCTCGCCCCGGCCTGCAAGGAAACGCCTCAGCGATTTACAGCCGGACCAGGGGGGCGCTGTAAGCTGTTCATTCCCGGAAGCAACTTTCATCGCTTCCGGTTAATAAACTACATGAAACTCCTCAGCTAACAGGGGGAAGGGAGGTTATGCGATCGCGTTCTCTTCCAGCTGGCGCATAAAGTTACGCACCCAGTCCATACGGGTTTTGCGCTCCGTCAGTTCCTGGGTAAATTTGAGACGTGTTGGACCATCCAGACGGAAATGCTGCGGCTGTTTTTGCAGCAGGCCGATCAGCCACATCGGGTTGACGTGATTCTTCTCGGCGAATTCAATCACGCCGCCTTTTTCATTGCCTTCAAGCTTGCGGATCCCCAACTTTTGCGCCTGCTGGCGCAGCCTCGCGATATCCAGCAAATTTCTCGCCGGATCGGGCAGCAGACCAAAGCGGTCAATCAGCTCCACCTTGATCTCTTCCAGCTCGTTTTCCTTCTTCGCGCTGGCGATGCGCTTGTAGAACGACAGTCGGGTATTCACGTCCGGAATAAAATCGTCCGGCAGCAGGGAAGGCATACGCAGCTCGACCTCGGTCTGCTGGCTGGTAAGATCTTCCAGCGACGGCTCGCGTCCGGCCTTCAGGGCATCAACCGCGTTCTCCAGCAGCTCCATATAGAGCGAGAAGCCGATGGTCTCCATGGAGCCGCTCTGGTCTTCACCCAGCAGCTCGCCGGCACCGCGGATCTCGAGATCGTGCGTCGCCAGCGCAAAGCCAGCGCCCAGGTCTTCCAGCGAGGCGATGGCTTCCAGACGCTTTTGCGCGTCGGTGGTCATCGCTTTCGGATGCGGCGTCAGTAGCCAGGCGTAGGCCTGATGGTGCGAACGCCCGACGCGGCCGCGCAGCTGGTGAAGCTGCGCCAGACCAAAGTGATCCGCACGCTCAATGATGATGGTGTTTGCCGTCGGAATGTCGATCCCGGTCTCAATGATGGTGGTACACACCAGCACGTTAAAACGCTGGTGATGGAAGTCGTTCATTACCCGCTCCAGCTCGCGCTCGCGCATCTGCCCGTGACCGATAGCGATGCGCGCTTCCGGCACCAGCTCCGCCAGCCTGTCCGCCGCTTTCTGGATGTTTTCCACGTCATTGTAGAGGTAGTAGACCTGACCTCCGCGCAGCACTTCACGCAGAATGGCCTCACGCACCACCAGATTATCGTACTCGCGGACAAAGGTTTTCACCGCCAGACGGCGCGCAGGCGGCGTGGCGATAATTGACAGATCGCGCATGCCGCTCATCGCCATGTTGAGGGTTCGCGGGATTGGCGTTGCGGTCAGAGTCAGGATATCGACGTCGGCGCGCATCGCTTTGATTCGCTCTTTATGACGCACCCCGAAGCGGTGCTCTTCGTCGACGATCAGCAGCCCCAGATCTTTCCACTTCACGTCGCTTTGCAGCAGCTTGTGGGTGCCGATCAGAATATCGATTTTGCCTTCGCTGGCCTGTTCGAGGATCTGCGTCTGTTCTTTGGTGCTGCGAAAACGCGAGAGCATCTCGATACGTACCGGCCAGTTGGCGAAACGGTCGCGGAAGTTATCGAAGTGCTGCTGAGCGAGCAGGGTGGTCGGCACCAGCACCGCCACCTGCTTGTTGTTTTCCACCGCAAGGAAGGCGGCGCGCATCGCCACTTCGGTTTTGCCGAAGCCGACGTCGCCGCAGACTAAGCGGTCCATGGCCAGCGGCTGGCACATGTCGCTCAGCACGGCGTTGATGGCCTGGGCCTGATCCGGCGTGGTTTCAAACGGGAAGCTGTCGCAGAACAACTGGTACTGTTCTTTATCGTGCTTAAAGGCGAAGCCCTGTTTGGCCGCGCGCTGGGCGTAGATATCCAGCAGCTCGGCGGCCACGTCGCGTACTTTTTCCGCCGCCTTCTGGCGCGCGCGCGCCCAGGCGTCGCCGCCCAGCTTGTGCAGCGGCGCATTCTCTTCGGCACCGCCCGCGTAGCGGCTGATCAGATGCAGGGACGATACTGGAACATACAGTTTGGCGTCGTTAGCGTAGGTCAGCATCAGGTATTCACCTTTGATGCCACCCGCTTCCAGCGTGGTCATCCCCTGATAGCGCCCAACGCCGTGTTCCAGGTGAACAATCGGCTGGCCGGGATGCAGCTCGGCCAGGTTACGGATCAGCGTGTCCGGGTTGATGGTCCGACGGCTGTCCTGACGGCGACGCGCGACGCGCTCGCCCAGCAGGTCGCTTTCGCAAATCAGCGCCAGGTTGTTGAGCGTGTCGATGAACCCGTGCTCGGCGGCGCCAATCATCAGGTAACGACCGTTTCCGGTCGCTTCGCTCAGACGCAGGATGCGCTTCGGCGCCACTTTGATGCGTCCCAGCAGCTCACCTAACGCTTCGCGGCGGCCTTCACTCTCAACGGAGAACACCACCGGGCCGGTGAATGACTCCAGGAACTTGCGCAGATTATCCAGCGGAGATTTCTGCTGCGCCTGAACGGCCAGGTCCGGCAGCGTCCGGAAGGCGAGGTTGGTATTGGCGGCCTTATCGGCAAGCGAATCGGTTTTCAGCTGCATGCGCGGCCAGCGCTTCAGCTCGGCGTTGAGCTCGTCGGTGCGCAGCCACAGCGCTTCCGGCGGCAGCAGCGGACGCATCGGATCAACGCCACGGTTTTCAAAGCGCGCGCGGGTTTCGCTCTCAAAGCGGCTGGCGCTGGCGTCGATATCCCCGGTGTTGACAATCAGCGTATTCGCCGGGAAGTAGCTGAACAGGGCAGGCAGCGGCTCGTTGAAGAACAGCGGCTGCCAGTATTCGATCCCGGCTGGAAGCGTGCCTTTACTGACCTGCTGATAAATATGTTCCGCGTCGCGCTTCACCTCGAACTTATCGCGCCACTGGCTGCGGAACAGCTCGATAGCGGTTTTGTCCGTTGGGAACTCATGCGCGGGTAGTAAATTGATGGACTCTACTTCCTCCAGCGTGCGCTGCGTGTCAGCGTCGAATACGCGCAGGCTGTCGATTTCATCATCAAAGAAATCCAGACGATACGGCTGGTCGCTGCCCATCGGGTAAAGGTCAAGCAGCGCGCCGCGGGTCGCGTATTCCCCGTGCTCCATCACCTGGTCGACGTGGCGATAGCCGGCACCGTCAAGCTGCGCGCGCAGGGCATCACGGGACAGACGCTGGCCCTTTTTCATCACCAGCGCGTGACCGTGCAGATAGCTGTGCGGACAGACGCGCTGCATCAGGGTGTTCACCGGCACAATCAGCACGCCGCGCTGCATGGTCGGCAGCTGATAGAGCGTCGACAGGCGCGAGGAGATAATCTCCTGATGCGGAGAGAAGCTGTCATACGGCAGCGTCTCCCAGTCGGCCAGGCTGAATACCAGGCTATCGGTGAACTGGCGAATTTCGTCGTGCAGGCGCAGGGCGTTTTGCATATCCGGGGCAACCAGAATCACCGGGCCTGGGTGACGCTCGGCGATTTCCGCCACCAGCGTGGCGCACGCCGCGCCCGTGAGTTCACCCAGCTGGCGCTGGTCGCCCGCTTTGACAGGCAAGGAATAACGATAGTGTTCAGGCATGGCTATGTCAGAGTCTCTTATGGATATACCAACAGTATTGGGGCATATCACTGATACGCAATGTCTTTATTATCCTCGATCGTTTTACATAAGCAAATCGTAACCGCACGGCAGGGCTAAACGCCCCCGAAACGGGGGCGGAGAGGGCATTAACGCGTTGAAGGTGACAGGGTTAGCGTAGACGGAGGAGAGAAGAACACGTCCCCAAACAGCGCGGTGGAGATTTTACGCACTCCGAGCCCGGCAAGGGTACAGATAAGCAGGCTGGCAAACGGGTAGACCAGCACCAGGGTGAGCTCTGCCCAGACCGGCCACGAGGCGGCATTCATTTCGCCAATCAGGAACAGGCTAAAGGCCTCAATCAGGATGCGGTGGGTGGTATAAATCGCAATGGTATTGGAGCCAATCACGTTCAGCAGATTGTTCGGGTTAACGGCGTAGCGCTGCTCAAGGCTGTAGAACAGCTTCATGATCAACACAATCGACAGCAATGAGAGCAGCAGCGGAACGTTAGCAAACCACAGCACCACGGAGACGGCGGCGAAAGCCCCGGTTGCCAGCCAGATGCGGCGCAGGTTGACGCTTTTCATCCACGCCATCAGCGCTGCGCCATACCACGCCCCGAGGCTGTAGTAGATCATGTTGCGGACCACGCTGTTCATCCCCCACCACGGCAGCGGCATGAAGTTAATCGCGATGCTCGCCAGCGCCAGCAGTCCCAGAACCGGCAGCTTCCAGCGGCTCAGCAGTTTACACAGCGTGAAGTAGACCACCAGGGCATACAGATACCACAGGCTGGTGCTGGCGGTGAGCATACCCCGTACAAATCCTGAGAGAGACTCGGCGTAGGCCGCGTTCGACGCGGTGGCAAGCTCACGCTCGGGCGCCAGCCAGGCGTTCAGGTGGGTCAACGCCTGCCATTGCAGAACGCCCCACAGCGCCAGGACCCAGACAATGCTCCAGATCCGCTTGTCGAGACTGGTTCGCCAGTCCACTTCGTCAATATAACGACGGATCAGATAGCCGGAGATAAAGAAGAAGACCGGCATACGAAACGGTGCGAGATAGAGGTTAAAATAGACCCAGCATTTGGCGAGAAGGCCGGAGAGCGGGTGTTGTAGCCCGATCAGATGCGGATAAAACGTGATAACCGAATGATAGATAACCACCAGGCAGATACACAGCCCTTTTATCTGGTTAATCCATAATGCTTTTTGCTTCATTATTCGCCACTACCTTATTGCCATAAACGAACGAGCAATTGTTGTAAAACGAAGCCGGGATGTAATGGGTAACAGTCTGTATCCGGCGGTTTTTCGGAAAAGGTGGAGGTTGCGAGGTGAGTATTCAGACAATAGCACCCTGATTTATCTGAATTTTTCGGAAGAATGATTACCAAAGCTTACTGTTTCAGTCATTTACGCTTAACGGATTCGCTTATATACTCGTGGGTCTGCTATCAGCAAACAGACGGATTTCATGTATCAACCTGTCGCACTCTTCATAGGCTTACGTTACATGCGTGGGCGCGCCGCGGACCGCTTCGGTCGCTTTGTCTCCTGGCTTTCGACTATTGGCATTACGCTTGGCGTGATGGCACTGGTGACGGTGCTTTCCGTCATGAATGGCTTCGAACGCGAGCTGCAAAACAACATCCTGGGGCTGATGCCGCAGGCCGTTCTCTCATCATCCAACGGTTCGGTTAACCCGCAACAGCTGCCGGAAAGCGCGGCGAAGTTACAGGGCGTCACGCGCGTCGCGCCGTTGACGACCGGCGACGTGGTGCTGCAAAGCGCCCGCAGCGTGGCGGTCGGCGTGATGCTGGGTATCGACCCGGCGCAAAACGATCCGCTGACGCCGTATCTAGTTAACGTGAAGCAGACCGATCTGGATGCCGGGAAATACAACGTGATTCTGGGTGAACAGCTTGCCGGACAGCTTGGCGTCAACCGCGGTGACCAGCTGCGCGTGATGGTACCTTCTGCCAGCCAGTTTACGCCGATGGGGCGCCTGCCAAGCCAGCGCCTGTTCAACGTGATTGGTACCTTTGCCGCCAACAGCGAAGTCGATGGCTATCAGATGCTGGTAAATATCCAGGACGCTTCACGCCTGATGCGCTACCCGGCAGGGAATATCACCGGCTGGCGCCTGTGGCTCGACGCGCCGCTGAAGGTCGATACCCTCAGCCAGCAAAAACTGCCGGACGGCACCAAATGGCAGGACTGGCGCGAGCGTAAAGGCGAACTGTTCCAGGCCGTGCGGATGGAAAAAAATATGATGGGGCTGCTGCTGAGCCTGATCGTGGCCGTGGCCGCATTTAACATCATTACCTCGCTGGGCCTGATGGTGATGGAGAAGCAGGGCGAAGTCGCCATTCTGCAAACCCAGGGGCTCACGCCGCGCCAGATTATGGCGGTGTTTATGGTGCAGGGGGCCAGCGCAGGCATCATCGGCGCGCTGCTCGGCGCCGTGCTGGGGGCCTTGCTTGCCAGCCAGCTTAATAACTTAATGCCGATCATCGGCGCCCTGCTTGACGGCGCGGCGCTGCCGGTGGCTATCGAGCCGCTGCAGGTGGTCGGTATTGCGCTGGCCGCGATGGCCATTGCGCTGCTTTCTACGCTTTATCCTTCCTGGCGCGCTGCCGCCACTCAACCCGCTGAGGCTTTACGTTATGAATAAGATCCTGTTGCAATGCGACAACCTGTCCAAACGCTATCAGGAAGGCACTGTGCAAACCGACGTGCTGCACAATGTGAGCTTCAGCGTGGGCGAAGGCGAGATGATGGCGATTGTCGGCAGCTCCGGCTCGGGTAAAAGTACGCTGCTGCATCTGCTGGGCGGGCTGGATACGCCAACTAACGGCGACGTGATTTTCTCCGGCCAGCCGATGAGCAAAATGTCCTCTGCGGCGAAGGCAGAGCTGCGTAACCGCGAGCTGGGCTTTATCTACCAATTCCACCACCTGCTGCCTGATTTCACGGCGCTGGAAAACGTGGCGATGCCGCTGCTGATTGGCAAAAAGAAACCGGCAGAAATTAACGCCCGCGCCAGCGACATGCTGAAAGCGGTAGGGCTGGGCCATCGCGGTAACCATCGTCCCTCTGAGCTTTCCGGCGGCGAACGCCAGCGCGTGGCGATTGCCCGTGCGCTAGTCAACAACCCGCGTCTGGTGCTGGCGGATGAGCCTACCGGTAACCTGGATGCCCGCAATGCGGACAGTATTTTCCAGCTTCTGGGCGAGCTGAACGCCTCGCAGGGCACCGCGTTTCTGGTCGTAACCCACGATCTGCAGCTGGCAAAACGCATGGGGCGTCAGCTTGAGATGCGCGACGGCCATCTGAACGCGGAACTGACCCTGATGGGAGCAGAGTAATGGCGTCACCGTTATCGTTACTCATCGGTTTACGTTTTAGCCGCGGCCGCCGTCGCGGCGGCATGGTGTCGCTGATCTCCGTCATCTCGACCATCGGTATTGCGCTCGGTGTGGCGGTGCTGATTGTCGGCTTGAGCGCCATGAACGGTTTTGAGCGCGAGCTGAATAACCGCATTCTGGCGGTAGTGCCGCACGGGGAGATCGAGCCGGTTAACCAGCCGTGGACGAACTGGAGCGATGCGCTCGCCAAAGTCGAAAAGGTGCCGGGCATTGCCGCGGCCGCGCCCTTCATTAACTTTACCGGGCTGGTGGAGAGCGGGGTAAACCTGCGCGCCATTCAGGTAAAGGGGGTTAACCCCGCCCAGGAAGCGCGTCTCAGCGCGCTGCCAAACTATGTGCAGAACGGCGCGTGGGCCAACTTTAAGGCCGGCGAGCAGCAGATCATCATGGGTAAAGGCGTGGCCGATGCCCTGAAGGTGAAGCAGGGCGACTGGGTGTCGATCATGATCCCGAACGCCAGCGCCGACCACAAGCTGCAGCAGCCTAAGCGCGTGCGCCTGCACGTCACCGGTATTCTTCAGCTGAGCGGTCAGCTTGACCATAGCTTTGCGATGGTGCCGATGGAGGATGCGCGCCAGTATCTCGACATGGCTGACAGCGTGACGGGCATTGCCATTAAGGTGAACGACGTCTTTAACGCCAACAAACTGGTTCGCGACGCGGGCAGCGTGACCAATAACTATGTCTACATCAAAAGCTGGATCGGCACTTACGGCTATATGTACCGTGATATCCAGATGATCCGCGCCATCATGTATCTGGCGATGGTGCTGGTGATTGGTGTGGCGTGCTTTAATATCGTCTCGACGCTGGTGATGGCGGTCAAGGACAAGAGCGGCGACATCGCCGTGCTGCGTACGCTGGGGGCGAAAGACGGTCTTATTCGCGCCATCTTCGTCTGGTACGGTTTGCTGGCGGGGCTGTTCGGTAGCCTTTGCGGCGTGGTGATTGGCGTGGTGGTTTCCCTGCAGCTGACGCCGATTATCAACGGGATCGAAAAGCTTATTGGTCACCAGTTCCTGTCGGGTGATATCTACTTTATTGACTTCCTGCCGTCTGAACTGCACTGGCTGGACGTTTTTTATGTGCTGGTTACAGCACTTTTACTGAGTCTGCTGGCAAGCTGGTATCCGGCGCGTCGCGCAAGCCGAATTGATCCGGCGAGGGTATTAAGTGGCCAGTAATTACGTCATGATCTAGCGGCTTTCGGGCCGCCAGGTTAAAAGAGGAATGCGTTATGTATTACGGATTTGATATTGGCGGCACCAAGATTGCGCTAGGCGTGTTTGATAAAGACCTCAAACTACAGTGGGAAACCCGCGTTCCCACGCCGCGCGAAAGCTACGACGAATTTTTAACCGCGATTGCCGCGCTGGTGGCGCAGGCCGATGAACGCTTTGGCGTGAAAGGCAGCGTCGGCATTGGCATTCCGGGTATGCCCGAAACCGACGACGGCACGCTGTATGCCGCCAACGTGCCTGCCGCCAGCGGTAAACCGCTCCGCGCCGATCTCTCTGCCCTCCTTGAACGCGACGTGCGTTTAGACAATGATGCTAACTGCTTTGCGCTCTCCGAAGCCTGGGACGATGAGTTCCGTCAGTATCCGCTGGTGATGGGTCTGATCCTCGGCACCGGCGTCGGCGGGGGAATTGTGATCAACGGGAAGCCAATCACCGGGCGCAGCTACATCACCGGCGAGTTTGGTCATATCCGTCTCCCGGTGGATGCCCTGGAGGTAGTGGGGCGCGATTTCCCGCTGACCCGCTGCGGCTGCGGCCAGCACGGCTGTATTGAGAACTACCTCTCCGGCCGCGGGTTTGCATGGCTTTACGAACACTTCTATCATCAGAAACTTGAGGCCCCTCAAATCATTACCCTGTGGGAGCAAGGGGATGCGCAGGCGCGTGAGCACGTCGAGCGTTATCTGGATCTGCTGGCGGTGTGTCTGGGAAATATTCTCACCATCGTCGACCCGGATCTGCTGGTGATTGGGGGAGGGCTGTCAAACTTTACCGCGATTACGGAACGGTTGTCCGGGCGTTTGCCCCGACATTTATTGCCGGTTGCCCGCGTGCCGCGTATTGAACGCGCGCGACACGGGGACGCAGGAGGCATGCGCGGAGCCGCATTCCTTCATCTCACCGATTAGTTTACGAGGTTTCTATGCTGTCGCGTCGCCAGGGTCGACTCAGCCGTTTTCGCAAAAACAAACGCCGCTTGCGTGAGCGCTTGCGCCAGCGGATTTTTTTCAGAGACAGAATAATGCCAGAAGCGATGGATAAACCCAGAGTGGTGGTGCTGACCGGGGCGGGGATCTCCGCCGAGTCAGGAATTCGAACCTTCCGCGCGGCGGACGGGCTGTGGGAAGAGCACCGCGTGGAGGATGTAGCCACGCCGGAAGGCTTTGCCCGCGATCCGGATCTCGTCCAGGCGTTTTACAACGCCCGCCGCCGTCAGCTTCAGCAGCCTGACGTCGCGCCGAATGCGGCGCATCTGGCGCTGGCGAAGCTCGAAGAGGCGCTCGGCGATCGTTTTCTGCTGGTGACGCAGAATATCGATAACCTGCACGAGCGGGCCGGTAACAAGAACATCATCCACATGCACGGCGAGCTGCTCAAGGTTCGCTGCGCCTGGAGCGGTCAGGTGCTGGACTGGCAAGAGGACGTGCTGCCAGAGGATAAGTGCCACTGCTGCCAGTTCCCGTCGCGCCTGCGTCCGCACGTGGTCTGGTTCGGCGAAATGCCGCTGGGAATGGATGATATCTACAGCGCGCTGGCGATGGCCGACGTGTTTATCGCCATCGGCACATCCGGTCATGTTTATCCGGCGGCGGGGTTTGTCCACGAAGCGCGGCTGCACGGTGCGCATACGGTAGAACTCAATCTTGAGCCAAGCCAGGTGGGCAGCGAGTTTGAAGAGAAACACTACGGTCTGGCAAGCACGGTCGTACCGGAGTTTGTCGACAAGCTGCTGAAAGGGCTGTAACGGCAATCGCCAGAAAAGGCACCCGTCCAGCGGGTGCCTTTTTATTTATGAATGGAAGAACGCCAGCGTCTTCTCGAGCGATTTAGCCTGCTCATCCAGCGAGAGCGCCGCCGCAGAGATCTGCTGAACCAGCGAGGCGTTCTGCTGGGTCGTGCTGTCCATCTGGTTAACGGCGGTGCTGACCTGGCTAATCCCGCGATTTTGCTCGTCCAGCGCCTGAACGATATCGTTGATGACCAGATGCACATGCGATACCGCTTCAATCACCTGTTTCATCATCACGCCGGTTTCATTGACCAGCTCAACGCCTTTGCTGACGCGCCCTGAGGACTCGGCAATCAGCTGAGAGATCTCTTTTGCCGCGTTGGCGCTTCGCTGGGCAAGATTGCGCACTTCCCCAGCGACAACCGCGAAGCCGCGCCCCTGTTCGCCTGCCCGTGCCGCTTCAACGGCAGCATTCAGCGCCAGGATATTGGTCTGGAAGGCGATGCCATCGACAATGCTGTTAATCTCGCCGATCTTACGCGCGCTCTCATCAATCTCCCCAATCACCACGACCACGTCGTTCACCAGCGTTTCGCCATGCCCGGCGAGGTTCGCGGCGCGATCGGTCAGCGTGGTCGCCTTGTGGGCGTTGTCGGCGTTATTCTTCACCGTGACCGAAATCTCTTCCATGCTGGCTGCCGTTTCAACAATCGCAGCCGCCTGTTCCTCGGTTCGCGAGGCGAGGTCCAGGTTGCCCGCCGAAATTTCGCTGGTGCCGCCGTGCACGGAGTGGCTGGCTTCGCTGATGTTGTCGACGATGCGCTTGAGCTGCATCTGCATGGTGTGCAGGGCGTAAAAAATGCTGTGGGTATCTCCGGAACGCACCGGGATGGTGTTGTTCAGGTCTCCCCGGGCAACGGCCAGAGCGATTCCGGCGGCCTCCGAAGGTTCGCCCCCAACCGGACGGTCAACTTTGCGGGTGAAGATCTGTGCCATGACCAGGCTAACCGCCACGATGCTTAACACCATCATGATGATGGCTTTCAGTAAAAATGCGCGCGCTTCGGCCATCACTTCGCTGACCGGCGTGATAATGGCGAGTTTCCACGGCGTCTGGCTATTACCGACGGCGATGTCCTGCCAGGTGATAAACACGTCCTCCTTCAGCAGCGGATCGTTAATGCGGGTGACGTCATGACCGGCAATCTGACCGGCGTAAGGCTTGCCCGCCGCGCGCTTGTCCGGGCTGGACACCACGTTATGACCTGCGGAGAGGAGCAGGGCATAGCCCGTGCCGTTCCACGGTTTAATCGCGCCGATCGTCGATTGCAGCGTGGCGAGAGAGAAGTCAGAGGTGACCGAGCCCAGAAACTGACCGTCACGCATGATGGGGGCGGCAATCGAGGTGAGCATCACGTCCACGCCGTTGTAGGGATAGATATAGGGTTCGATGATCACATCTTTATGGCGTTGTTTCGGCAGCAGATAATAATCGCCGCTGCCGGGCGTTTCGATGTCCGTCAGCAGGTGTAATGCCGGTTTGCCGGTGGCGTCCCGGTCAACGTAGCGGGCGTAGCGCCCGGCAGGATCTTCACCGCTTTGACCGGCCCAGACGGCATCTTTATCGTCGAACGCGTTAGGCTCAAAGGCCATCGACATGGAGAGAAACTGCGGGTGAGCCGAAAGGTAGTGGATGAGCAGCTGGTTCAGGCTCTGACGATCGGTCACGCCCGCCTCGCGCAGCGCCAGGGCGCTGTTGCCCATATCCCGGGCGGCAGTCAGGGCAGAATCCAGCTGTTTGCTGACCTGCAACGCTTGCACTTCAGCAATCTGGCGGATATGTTTTTTGGCCAGAACCTCCTGCTGTGCCATCCACTGCCACATCATAAACCCGATCGTTGCCGTAAAGCCCACCGTTACAGTGAGGAAAATGGACAATAGCATCAACGTCTTGACTCTTATTTTTTTTCTTTGGACCACGGCGTCTTTCATTCTCATCTCCCGTAATATCGTGCATGTCGGGCAGGCACATATTCCTTATCGGATATTTTCTCCTCTTTCTGTAGAGCGCCAGGGATATTTAATTTAAATTTTGATTTGTAAATCCGGTTAATTAGTGTGGATGCTTTTATTTTGTGCATTCAATCAAAATAGTGCTCGATAAAGCTCGTTATCGTCGTGTAGAAAGAGGATGCTAATAAATATAAAGTTGTAGAGGAGGATGGGATATGTACGGATTTATTGCGCGACAACCCATTTTTAACCCTGAGATGAAGACGGTGGCCTACGAGCTGCTCTTCAGAGATGGGATGACAAACCGTTTTCCGGACGTGTCGGCGGAATATGCCACCTCCAGGATGATATCAGATCAGTTTTTATGCGTGCCGTCCCAGCGCATCGCCGGGGCACATACGTCGTTTATTAATTTCCCTTCGCGGATGGTCATAGACCGCAGTGGAGAAGCGCTGGATAAAGAGAGCGTGGTCATTGAGATCCTGGAAGATGCTGTGCCGGGAGCGGAGCTGTTGCAGGCCGTCAGGGAGATGAGTGCGGATGGTTATCAGTTTGCGCTTGATGATTTCACCCTTGCTCCAGAATGGGATGCTTTTTTACCCTATATTTCAATACTGAAATTTGACGTCAGAAATTATACCTTAGCGCAAATTAAACAGTATCTGAAAGAGCGTAAACATTTAACCGGGCATATTAAATATCTCGCTGAAAAAATTGAGACTAAAGAGGAATTCAGCCAATACAGGGAAGAGGGATTCTCGCTGTTTCAGGGCTATTTTTTCTGCCGTCCGGAGATCATTAAATATAAACGGCTATCGCAAAATCAGCTGGCAATTTTTCGGCTGCAAATGGAGGTTGGGCGCAATAAGCCTGATTTTCGGATCGTCGAGTCGTTGATTAAAACCGATCTCACGCTGTCCTGGAAAATCATGCGCTACATGAAGCACACCGCCTTTAAACATATCGGTGCCTGTAATTTCAGCAAGTTAACCCTGAGCGAAGTTCTCAGATACCTTGGAGAAAATCAGCTGAGACGGTTTGTTGCCGTCGTGGTCCTGGCGAGCGCAGGCAATGACACCGTCAGCGAGCTTTATCCGCTGAGCATGATGCGCGGCAAGTTCTGCGAGCTGATAGCCGGGACGATGAACGAACCGGCGCTGGCTGAAAATGCCTTCATGTGCGGCCTGTTTTCGCTGCTCGATACCCTCCTCGAACAGCCGATGGCCGAGTTGATGAAGCAAATTGCGGTCCCGCAGAGCGTGAGCAATGCCCTGTGCCACCAGGAGGGACGTTTAGCCGATATGGTGAGCCTGTGCCGTTACTATGAACAGCAGCAGTGGGACGAGGCGACCCGGGTTCGTCAGGCGCTGGGTCTGTCGGATGAGGATGTGGTTGAGGCGATGAGAAAGGCGACGATCTGGGCTGGGGAGAATGCGGTCAGTTAATCCTCCTCACGCCGCACGTACGGCGTGAGGAAGAACGCGATACCGTTTATCGGCCCGCTTTTAATTTCTGGTAATACTCTTCGTAGAGGCGGCTGGCGTCACCGACATCGTTCTGCCATTCACCTTTGCTGATGGTTTCGGCATTCGGGTAGAGCGATTTATCGTTAGCCACTTCAGGTTTTAGCAGCCTGCGTGCGGCGAGGTTTGGCGTCGGGTAGCCAATCGTCTCGGCAACCTGTTTCGCCACGTCCGGGCGCAGCAGGAAGTTAATCAGCTTGTGCGCCCCTTCAGCGTTTTTCGCGTTGGCGGGGATCGCAAGGCTGTCCATCCAGAAGATCCCCCCTTCTTTCGGCCAGACCACCTCAAGCGGCGTCCCGGCCTGGCGGGCGACATACGCGGAGCCGTTCCACACCATCCCCAGATTCACTTCGCCTTCCATATACGGGTTTGCCGGATTATCAGAGTTGAACGCCGCCACGTTAGGCATCAGCTTCTTCAGCTCGGCATATGCCGCTTCGATCTCTTTGGGATCCGTCGTGTTGCCCGAGTAGCCCAGCTTGCGCAGCGCGACCTGGAACACTTCACGCGCGTCGTCGGTTAACAGCAGGCTACCCTTGTATTCTGGTTTCCACAGATCGGCCCAGCTTGTCACTGTTTTCGGATCGACGGCATCGCTATTCACGCCAATCGCGGTTGCTCCCCAGATGTACGGAATGGAGTAGTCGTTATTGGGGTCGAACGGCTTGTTGAGCATCTCTGGATCGAGGTTTGAAAAATGGGTTAGCTTCGTTTTGTCGATCTTCTGGATCATGCCCTCTTTGCGCATTTTGTCGACAAAGTAGGTGGAAGGCACGACCAGATCGTACGCGCCGTCTTTGTAGGTTTTCAGCTTGGCGTACATGGTTTCATTCGACTCGTAGGTCGAGTAGATAACCTTGATGCCCGTCTCCTTCGTGAACTGTTCCAGCAGGCCCGGCGGCACGTACTCGGTCCAGTTGTAGAAGTAGAGCGTTTTGCTGTCATCAGCGTGCGCGGCACCCATGCCAAGCACCAGCGCCGCAGCGGCGAGCATTTTTTTCATTTCATTGTCCCCTGAGATTTTGTTTTATCACGAGCAATAACCTGGCTGGCGATCACCAGAACCAGCGACAACACCAGCAGAATGGTCGCCAGCGCGTTCACCTCCGGTGAGACGCCGACTTTCACCATTGAATAGATCTTCAACGGCAGAATTTCATAGCTCGGACCGGTGACGAAGGAGGACACGACCACGTCATCCATCGACAGGGTGAAGCTAAGTAGCCATCCGGCCGCCACGGCGGGCATCGCCAGCGGCAGGATGATTTTGCGCAGGATGGTCATCTCGCTGGCGCCCAGATCCTTCGCCGCCTCCAGCATGCGCACGTCGAACCCTTTCAGGCGCGCGAAAACGGTCACCACCACAAACGGCAGGCAGAAGGTGATATGCGAGAACAGCAGCGACCAGAAGCCAAGCTGTACGCCCAGCAGCATAAACAGCACCAGCAGCGAAATGGCCATCACGATGTCAGGCGACATCATCACCACAAACAGCATACCGCTGACGAACGGTTTGCCGCGAAAGCGATAGCGGTACAGCGCCACGGCGGTGAGCGAGCCAATCAGCGTCGCGAAGGTGGCGGAGAAGATCGCCATCGTCAGCGAGTGCTGCGCGGCCTGCAGGAGGCTGTCGTTGTTCATCAGCAGGCTGTACCAGCTGGTGGTAAAGCCCTGCCAGTTAATCCCGAAGCGTGAGCTGTTAAACGAGTTCACGATCAAAATAACGATCGGGATATAGAGCCAGGCATAAATGGCGGTCATAAAACCGCCGCGAAGCAGTCGACCGATCATTCGAGTTCCACCTTTTTATTCAGCAAGCGTGAGGCGCGCCAGTAGACCAGCAGCATCAGGCCCATGATCACCGTCAGCGTAATGCTGGTCGCGGAGCCGAACGGCCAGTCGCGGATGTTCAGGAACTGGCTCTTGATCACGTTACCGATCAGCAGGTTTTTCGCGCCGCCCATCAGATCCGACACGTAGAACAAACCCATCGCCGGGAGCATTACCAGCAGACAGCCCGCAATAATGCCCGGCATGGTCAGCGGGATAATAATGCGGATGAAGGTCTGCAGCTTGTTAGCGCCCAGATCTTTTGCCGCCTCCAGCAGCGGTTTATCCAGCTTCTCGATGCTGGAGTAGAGCGGCATCACCATAAACGGCAGCAGGATGTAGACCAGGCCGACAATCACCGCGCTCGGGGTAAACATGATGCGGATCGGCGTATCAATCACCCCCAGCCACAGCAGAAACTCGTTGAGATAGCCTTTAGTGCTAAGGAAGATTTTCAGCCCGTAGATGCGGATTAACGAGTTGGTCCAGAAGGGAACAATCAGTAAAAACAGCAGCAGGGGTCGCACCTTTTGCGGCAGGCCCGCGAGGAACCATGCGAAAGGATACCCCAGCACCAGACAGGCAAGGGTGGCAATCAGCGCCATGTTGAGCGAGTGCAGCAGCACGTCAAAATAGAGCGGATCGAGCAGGCGCGCGTAGTTGTCCAGCGTAAAGACCAGCGAAACGAAGCTAGCGTCGTCGCGGGTCAGAAAGCTGGTGGCAACGATCATCAGGTTGGGCAAAAAGACAAACAGCACAAGCCAACCGACGATCGTGGCAATCACCACATTCTGGAATTTACTTGTGTTCTTCATCAGCCAGCACAACCTCCCAGCTTTCTACCCAGTTGATAACCATTTTCTGGTCGAGAGAGTGGTCGAAGTCAGGATCGTCTTCGTTAAAGAACTCGCTGACCATCACCATCTTGCCGTTCTCCAGCTCGACGACGGACTCCAGCGTCATCCCTTTGTAGTTGCGCTCGCGGATATAGCCGATTAACCCTTCGGCCTCGGTATTGCCGTGAATTTCATCGACGCGCAGATCTTCCGGGCGCAGCAGAACGTTGAGTTTTTGTCCCTTTTCGACGGGGAAATTCACCGTGATATTACACTCGCGTCCTTCGACGCTGGCGCGCACGCGCTGGTCGTCCAGACGCTCAATCACCGTAGCGTCGAAGATATTGATCTCGCCAATGAAGCTGGCGACAAACAGATTCTTCGGCTCTTCGTAGATTTCGCGCGGCGTGCCGTCCTGCTCGATTTTGCCGTCGCGCATTACCACGATGCGGTCGGACATGGTCAGGGCCTCTTCCTGATCGTGGGTGACGAAGACAAAGGTAATGCCGAGCTTGCGCTGCAGGGCTTTAAGCTCGTTCTGCATCTGCTTGCGCAGCTTGTAATCCAGCGCGGAGAGGGATTCATCCAGCAGGAGCAGGCGCGGCTTGTTGACCACGGCGCGTGCGATGGCTACACGCTGCTGCTGGCCGCCGGAAAGCTGATGGGGTTTACGCTGGGCAAACGTCTCAAGCTGCACCATGCGCAGGGCGTCGATGACGCGCGGTTCGATCTCATTCGCCGGCGTTTTTTGCATCCGCAGGCCAAACGCCACGTTTTCAAACACGGTCATGTGCGGGAACAGGGCGTAGCTCTGAAAGACGGTGTTGACGTGGCGATCTTCGGCAGGAACTTGGGTGATGTCCTGGTTTTCAAGATGGATATGGCCGTTATCGACGCTTTCCAGCCCGGCGATAAGGCGCAGTACGGTTGTTTTGCCGCAGCCCGAGGGGCCAAGCAGCGTCAGAAACTCACCGTCATTGATGGTCAGAGTGAGGTCGGAAATAACGTCTTTACCATCAAAACTTTTACGAATTCGTTCCAGTTGCACCAGCGGTGAACGTGAACGGGATTGTGTATTCAATTTTTGCGCTGTCCCATATAGACGCCTCAGGCAGCAGACTGAAGCGGGGTTTGTGTGTAACCACCTTGGTGACTCGTAATGAGGGCGGACATTCTACGGCAATCCCCTGCGAACGCCAAACCTTGTCACTGATTCATAAGCTACATTTACTAACGCATAACCATATAAACGGAAAATATTCTCGTTTGCGGGATAAAAGTGACCTGACGCAATATTTGCGTTTTGATGCTTACTGATAATGTTGTCACGAAAAGTGAGGGTGACTGCATGGATAAATTACTTGAGCGTTTTTTACAGTACGTTTCGCTGGATACCCAATCTAAACCGGGTGTTCGCCAGGTGCCGAGCACTGAAGGCCAGTGGAAGTTATTAAACCTGCTTAAAGAGCAGCTTGACGCCATGGGGTTGGTCAACGTCACGTTAAGCGAAAAAGGCACTGTGATGGCAACGCTGCCGGCGAATGTCCAGGGTGATATTCCGGCGATTGGCTTTATCTCCCATGTCGACACCTCTCCGGATTTTAGCGGTAAACATGTGAACCCGCAGATTGTGGAAAATTACCGCGGCGGCGATATTGCGCTGGGCATTGGCGACGAGGTGCTCTCGCCGGTGATGTTCCCCGTGCTGCACCAGCTGCTGGGCCAGACGCTGATCACCACCGACGGTAAAACGCTGCTGGGGGCGGATGACAAGGCGGGTATCGCGGAGATCATGACGGCGCTGGCGGTGCTGAAGGGCAAAAACATCCCGCACGGGGATATCCGCGTGGCCTTTACGCCGGATGAAGAGGTCGGCAAGGGCGCGAAGCACTTCGACGTGGAAGCCTTTAACGCGCAGTGGGCTTATACCGTCGACGGCGGTGGCGTCGGCGAACTGGAGTATGAAAACTTCAATGCCGCGTCCGTCACGATCAAAATTGTCGGCAACAACGTTCACCCCGGCTCGGCGAAAGGCGTCATGGTGAACGCGCTGTCGCTGGCATCCAGAATTCATGCAGAAGTCCCGGCGGAAGAGAGCCCTGAACAGACAGAAGGGTATGAAGGTTTCTATCACCTGACCAGCATTAAAGGCACCGTGGACAGCGCGCAGATGCACTACATTATCCGCGATTTCGACCGCAAAGCCTTTGAGGCGCGCAAGCGCAAGATGATGGAGATCGCCAAGAAGGTCGGTAAAGGGTTACACCCTGATTGCTATATTGAGCTGATCATTGAAGACAGCTATTACAACATGCGCGAGAAGGTGATGGCGCATCCGCATATTCTCGATATCGCCCAGCAGGCGATGCGCGACTGCGATATTGGACCGCAGCTGAAGCCGATTCGCGGCGGCACCGACGGTTCTCAGCTGTCGTTTATGGGGCTGCCGTGCCCGAACCTGTTTACCGGTGGCTACAACTACCATGGCAAGCATGAGTTTGTGACGCTGGAAGGGATGGAAAAAGCGGTGAAGGTGATAGTGCGGATAGCGGAGTTGACCGCGAAGCGGTAAGAAAAGCCCGGTGGCGAAGCGCCACCGGGCATTAAGGCGACTCAGTCCTCAAAGAACCAGTACCCGCTGTTGACCAGCGCGGCGAGCATCGCGAGGAAGGAAGGATCTTCCAGCGCATCGCCAAAGGTGTCGGCAGTCAGCACCAGATGGCTGGCAATGGCTTCCAGCGCCGGACGGTGCGGAGAGTCCAGCTTCTCGCCGTTAACGAACACCTCTTCACCAATGCGCAGCACGCGCAACCCGCCCAGACGCGTCAGCTTGTCGCCCTGCTGAAGCGCATCATAAATCTCGTCAGCCTGATAAGGTGGCTCCGGCGGCGCAACGTCCAGCTCATGACGAGACTGGCTGATAAACTCACCAAACCACTGTTTGAAGTGCTCCGGCTCGTTGATCAGATCCAGCATCATGCCGCGCAGCTTATCGAGTTCTTCTGGCAGAATATCCGCCGGATGCTCGCGCGCAGGCACATCAGGATCGCTGTAACGATAGCTGCCCAGCTCGCGTTGCAGAACATAGTCGGCAAATCCGCTGATCATCTCGCGGCCGCTTGGCGCGCGGAACCCCACGGAGTAGTTGAGTGAGTTTTCCAGGGAGTAGCCTTCGTGAGGGAATCCCGGCGGAATGTAGAGAATATCACCCGGCTCCAGCTCTTCATCGATAATCCCTTCAAACGGGTCAACCTGAAGCAGGTCAGGATGCGGGCAGTGCTGCTTCATCGGGACTTTTTCGCCCACGCGCCAGCGGCGGCGGCCCGTACCCTGAATGATGAACACGTCGTACTGGTCAAGATGTGGACCTACGCCGCCGCCCGGCACGGAGAAGGAGATCATCAGATCGTCCATGCGCCAGTCGGGCAGGGCGCGGAACGGGCGCATTAAGGCGGCAGTCGGCTCGTGCCAGTGGTTGACCGCCTGCACCAGCAGCGACCAGTTGTTTTCACCGAGGTGATCGTAGCTTTCGAAAGGACCGTGGCTAACCTGCCATTTCCCGTCCTGGTGGCTGACCAGACGGCTGTCGACTTCGTTTTCCATGGCCAGACCTGCCAGCTCGTCAGGCGAGATAGGGTCGACAAAATTGCTGAATCCGCGTTTCAGAACCACCGGGCGTTTTTGCCAGTAGCGTTCAATAAACTCGGGCCAGTTAAGCGTTAAGTGATAATCCATATTTATTTATTCCGCAGGCTCTTACTGACTCGGATTATAACGGAAGCTCAGCCCCCCGGCTGCGAGATCCTCGCATTTTTCACATAACGGGTTAACTATCGTTCAATGTGGGCTGCTGGCGGCCAAAAATAACCTCCATTCTGGCGCCGCCCAGCAGGCTTTCGCTGGTTTCGATTTTCCCGTCGTACTGGTCGACAATCTCACGGGCGACGGCTAACCCGACGCCCTGGCCAGGACGTAGCGTATCGGCGCGCTGACCGCGATCGAACACCACATCGCGTTTATTTCGAGGGATCCCTGGGCCATCGTCCTCAACGATAATATGCAGTTCGGTTTCCGTCTGACGCGCTGACACTTCCACGAACTCCAGACAGTATTTGCAGGCGTTATCCAGCAGGTTACCCATCACTTCCATGAAGTCATTTTTTTCACCCACAAAGCTTATCTCTGGCGAGATATCGAGGCTGATGTTAACCCCTTTACGCTGATACACCTTGTTGAGGGCGGACGTGAGGTTATCCAGAAGCGGGGCTACCGGGTGCAGCTCGCGGCTCAGAAGCGCGCTGCCGGAACGCATGCTGGCGCGGTGCAGGTAATAGCCAATTTGCTGTGAAATACGGCTGATTTGCTCCAGCATCACCGGCTCGGCATCATCGACGCTCAGCTTCGAACTGCGCATTGAACGCAGGGTACTTTGCATGACGGCCAGCGGAGTTTTCAGGCTGTGGGTCAGGTCGGTAAGGGTGGTACGGTATTTATCGTAGCGTTCGCGTTCACTTTTCAGCAGGCGGTTGAGGTTACGCACCAGGCTGGTGAGCTCACGGGTGGTTTCCGGGTTCAGCTTCTCGCGATGATGTTCTTCCAGCTCACGAACCTCTTTCGCCAGTGACTCAATGGGGCGCAAGCTCCACCACGCTGCCACCCACAGCAGCGGGATCACCAGCAGGAGATTCGCAGCCAGAACGTAGATGAACCAGCTCCAGACCATATAAGAACGCTTCAGCTCGACCGGAATGGTGTCGATCACCACAATGGTCAGCTGCGGCATGTTCAGCGTCGCCGGATAGAGGTTAATCGCGACGGAGTGCGTCATCTCCGTTTCGGCGTTGTCGGCGCGGATCTCGTTCAGCTTTTGCTGCAGGGAGCGATCTTCACGGATCAGCGAGCTGGTGGTGTTGAGATCGGCTTCAATTTCATGAAACCCGTTGGTTTTGAGCCAGTCCGGACGAATGCTTTTAACCAGCCAGGGGATATCACGCTGCGCCCACAGTAATTTCCCTTTTTCGTTATAAATCAGGGCCAGCGTTGGGCTCTGCTGGTTGAGGTTTTCCGGCATTTCGACGGTGATTCGGTTATTTTCCCATTTCGCCAGGGTATAAAACAGATTGCTTTCGCCGCGTAACAGTCGAAAGGTGGTTTTATCAAAGCTGACGCTGTAGCCCACCAGGGCGACCATGCCGTAGGAGAGCGACAGCACCAGCACGACGGCGGCTGTTGCCAGTAAGAAACGAACCCGCAGCGAGAGGGGCAGAATGTGGCGTAAAATCCCTCTCATTTAGCGTAATTCGAACAGGTAGCCCTGGCCACGGACGGTGGTAATCACATCCTGCGGATACTGCGCCTGAATTTTCTTACGCAAACGGCCCATCAGCACGTCAATGGTATGGCTCTCGCGCAGTTCAGCATCAGGATAAAGCTGGAGCATTAAGGAATCTTTGCTCACCACTTTGCCATTGTTACGGATCAGCGTTTCCATAATGGTGTATTCGAAGGCGGTGAGCTTAATCACTTCATCATTGATTGCTAATTCCCGGCGGGAGAGATCGACCTGGAATGGTGGGATGGAAATAACCTGTGAAGCCAGCCCGCTGTTGCGGCGTAACAGCGCCTGCATGCGCGCCGCCACCTCTTCAATATGAAACGGCTTGGTGACGTAATCGTCTGCACCCGCGCTGAGCACTTCGACCTTATCCTGCCAGCCTTCACGGGCGGTCAGAACCAGAACCGGCAGGGAGACATCGTGGCTGCGCCAGCGGCGAATTAACGACAGACCGTCTTCGTCAGGCAACCCTAAATCGACAATGGCGATATCCGGCAGGTGTTCATTGAGATAATAATCGGCTTCTTTTGCATCTTCAGCATCGTCCACCTGATGTCCCATCTCCTGAAGCTGAACCTTCAGGTGATGGCGTAGCAATGCGTTATCCTCAACAACCAGTACGCGCATCATCTCTTCTCCCTAAATAATTGGTATGAATAGTTTAACGCTGATTATGTTGTTGTGGGGATAAACATTGAGTAAACCGGGGAAAAGCATCCCCCTTTTCGGGCGAAAAGGGGGAGAGGGGCGTTACTTCAGCTCGTCGACCATGGTGATGGCGCGGCCAATGTAGTTCGCCGGGGTCATCGCCTTCAGGCGCGTTTTCTCGTCTTCCGGCAGCGCCAGACCGTCGATAAACTGCTTCATGCCTTCGGCGTCAACGCGTTTGCCGCGGGTCAGCTCTTTCAGCTTCTCGTACGGTTTTTCGATACCGTAACGGCGCATCACGGTCTGGATTGGCTCCGCCAGCACTTCCCAGTTGTGATCCAGCTCGTCCAGCAGACGGTCACGGTTCACTTCCAGTTTGCTCACGCCTTTCAGGGTGGACTGGTACGCGATCAGCGCGTAGCCAATGCCCACGCCCAGGTTACGCAGTACGGTGGAGTCGGTCAGGTCGCGCTGCCAGCGGGATACCGGCAGTTTGCTTGCCATATGCTGCAGCACGGCGTTCGCCAGACCCAGGTTGCCTTCGGAGTTTTCGAAGTCGATTGGGTTCACTTTGTGCGGCATGGTGGAAGAGCCGATTTCACCGGCGATGGTTTTCTGCTTGAAGTGGTTCAGGGCGATGTAGCCCCACACGTCACGATCGAAGTCGATCAGGATGGTGTTGAAGCGCGCGATGCAGTCAAACAGTTCGGCGATATAGTCGTGCGGCTCAATCTGCGTGGTGTACGGGTTCCACTGAATGCCCAGAGAGGTCACGAACTCTTCGCTGAACTGGTGCCAGTCCACCTCCGGGTAAGCGGCGATGTGGGCGTTATAGTTACCGACCGCGCCGTTGATTTTGCCGAGGATCTCAACCTGCTCCAGCTGACGGTACTGGCGCTCCATGCGGTACGCGACGTTCGCCATCTCTTTACCCATCGTGGATGGGGTGGCCGGCTGGCCGTGGGTACGGGAGAGCAGCGGAATGTCGCGGTATTCCACGGACAGCGCTTTTACCGCGTCGATGATTTTACGCCAGTAAGGCAGCACCACCTCTTTACGCGCGGTGGAGAGCATCAGCGCGTGAGACAGGTTGTTGATGTCTTCAGAGGTACAGGCGAAGTGAATGAACTCAGACACGGCATGCAGCGCAGGGACGCTTTCCACTTTCTCTTTCAGGAAGTACTCAACCGCTTTCACGTCGTGGTTGGTGGTGCGTTCAATGGTTTTAATGCGCGCGGCGTCTTGTTCGCTAAACCCGGCAACGATTTTATCAAGGTAATCGTTTGCCTTTTCGTCAAAAGCAGGAACTTCCTTGATTGCTGCCTGGGCGGCCAGCTTTTGCAGCCAGCGTACTTCAACCTGAACACGGAACTTCAGCAAACCATATTCGCTGAAGATCCCGCGCAGCGCGCTGACTTTATCGCCGTAGCGTCCATCGACAGGGGATACGGCGGTCAGTGAGGATAATTCCATAATTCGCAACTCCGGGAGGTTAACAATGAGCAAGAATTTGTTTTGCCTGAGTGGTCAGGCGATTACGAGAAAACATTAACTGCAGGCGGCCACCGCCCACCTGGTGCCACAGCACGGCGGCGCGGATACCTGCCAGCAGGGACGCGCGCACTTTTGCCTGTACCTGCGGACTTTGCAGCACGGCAGGGGATCCGGTGACCTGAATACGCGGGCCCAGCGGGCTGATGACGTCAACATAAATACCGGCCATAGCGCTCAGCAGCGTTTCGGACTGCAGGTCAAAATGGTCAAGCTGGCGCTGCAGCCCGGCAATACGATCGCCCAGGGTATTGAGCGCGCCTTTTGCGGCGCTCAGCTTACGCTCCAGCACCATCAGGCTCAGCGTGTAGCGGGTCAGCTCCGCGTTTAATCCCTGACGGCTGCTGGCGTTAAGCACGCCGAGCAGGGTTTCAAGACCGAGACGAAGATTGGTTTCACTGCCGCCGAACACGCCCAGGGTCGAGCCGGGGTTGAGATCGATAACGCTGTTCAGTGAAACGTGCAGGGCATCTGCGTCGCAATGACCCTGATGCGCCAGCTGTTGCACCAGACGGGCTGACTGGCAAATTCCCGCCAGCGCCAGGGTGATGTCATAGTAGTTCTTCGCCACACGGTCTCCTTTATGTGTGAATCGTATTAAACAGCAGGCAGCGGCAGGCGCTGTTCGATGATCCCGCCGCCCAGACAGATTTCGCCGCTGTAGAAGACAGCAGACTGACCCGGGGTGACGGCCGCGACCGGCTCGTCGAAACGCACGTCAATGCGATCGTCATCGAGCGCGGTAATGGTGCAAGGAATATCGGTCTGACGGTAGCGTGTTTTCACCGTGCAGCGCAGGGTGCCTTTCAGTGGCTCACGATCGACCCAGTGCAGCTGCTGCGCGATAAGGCCAACGGACATCAGACGCGGATGATCGTGGCCCTGGGCAACAACCAGAATATTGTTTTCGACGTCTTTGTCGACAACATACCATGGATCTTCGCTACCTTCTTTGGTCCCGCCAATACCCAGGCCTTTACGCTGGCCGAGCGTGTGGTACATCAGCCCCTGATGCTGGCCAATCTCTTCCCCGTCGACGGTGACAATTTTACCCGGCTGAGCAGGCAGGTAACGCCCCAGGAAATCGCGGAATTTGCGCTCGCCGATGAAGCAAATGCCGGTAGAGTCTTTTTTCTTCGCGGTGATGAGGTCCAGCTCTTCGGCGATTTTACGCACCTGCGGCTTTTCCAGCTCGCCGACCGGGAACAGGCTCTGGGCGATTTGCTCGTGGCTCAGCGTATAGAGGAAGTAGCTTTGATCTTTGTTGCCGTCCAGACCGCGCAGCAGCTGGCTTTTGCCATTGACGTCTGCGCGACGCACGTAGTGACCGGTCGCGATGTAGTCAGCGCCCAGATCTTCCGCGGCGAATTCCAGGAAGGCCTTAAATTTGATCTCTTTGTTGCACAGAATATCCGGGTTCGGCGTGCGGCCCGCTTTGTACTCTTCCAGGAACAGTTCAAAAACGTTGTCCCAGTATTCTGCGGCAAAGTTAACGGTGTGCAGTTCAATACCGAGCTTATCGCATACGGCCTGCGCGTCGGCGAGATCCGCAGCGGCGGTGCAGTATTCCTCGCCATCATCTTCCTCCCAGTTCTTCATGAACAGGCCCTCCACCTTATAGCCCTGTTGCTGTAACAGGTAGGCGGAAACGGAGGAATCGACACCGCCGGACATGCCGACGATCACTTTTTTCTGGCTGTTATCTGACATGGAATACTCACGACATTGAACTTCAAGGCGGCGTATTCTATCACGCCCCCCCACCATTGACACCCTCTGTAAACGGCCAGTTAAATGCGCCGATGACGTCCAGCGGTAAGCGGCCAGCAGACTGCCAGCAGCGAATGCTTTCCGCAACCAGCGGCGAGCGCAGGTTTGGCGCGTTCAGGATCTCGTCGGCGGTGACCCAGAGACAGCGATCGATATCGTCATCCTGCGGCTCTGTGGCGCACGTTTCGCTAAGCTCAACGGCGAATAAAAAGCGCAGAAACGGGGTGTGATCCGGCGCGATCCACTGGTGCATACGGATGAAGTGCTGCGGCTCAGCGTGAATGCCGGTCTCTTCCCACAGCTCGCGTTTCGCTGCCTGCAGCAGGGTTTCATTGGCTTCAAGGTGTCCGGCAGGCTGGTTCCACAGCGCTTTGCCGTTAATGCTCTCTTCGACAACAAGGAATTTACCCCTGGCGTGGACCACGCAGGCAACCGTGACATGAGGTTTAAACATAGTGACTCCTTAAGGGGTGACGTCGCGCCATTCGCCGTTTGCCAGCGTTTCCAGGGTGTAGCTGCCCATGGCGTAGCGAATCAGACGCAGGGTAGGGAAGCCGACGTGTGCGGTCATGCGCCGAACCTGGCGGTTGCGGCCTTCATAAAGGGTGATTTTGAGCCAGCTTGTTGGGATGGATTTGCGTTCGCGAATCGGCGGGTTGCGCGGCCACAGCCACTCCGGCTCATTCACGCGTTCAATACCTGCGGGCAGGGTTGGGCCATCGTTCAACGTCACGCCGCTGCGTAGTGCTGCCAGCGTCGCGTCATCCGGCTCGCCTTCCACCTGGACGAAGTAAATTTTGCCGGTGCGTTTGCCCGGCTGCGTGAGCTTCGCCTGCAACGCGCCGTCGTTGGTTAAGACCAGAAGGCCTTCGCTGTCGCGGTCCAGGCGCCCGGCCGCGTAGACACCCTGAACAGGAATGTAGTCCTTCAGCGTGCTGCGCCCGGCTTCATCGGTAAACTGCGGCAAAACATCGTAGGGTTTATTGAACAAAATAACCCGCTTCGGCTGGGTTTCCTGCGGTCTTCTGGCGGCTTGTCGCGAGCTGAATCGCTCAACCCGGTGTTTTGTAAAAGAAGTTTTCTTCATGGTATTTTCAGGCGTTATCAATTGCCGCATTATAGCCTAATAACGAAGACCTTTCATGGCGCAGGACAATCAGGTACTATCGAAGGGCTCATTACAATTTATTAACATAAGATCAGTAACAACCAGAAGCGCTCGAAGGAGAGGTTAATGGAAAGCAAAGTAGTTGTTCCGGCGGAAGGTAAAAAGATCACCCTGCAAAACGGCAAGATTAACGTTCCTCACAATCCGATTATCCCGTTCATCGAAGGTGACGGTATCGGTGTAGACGTTACCCCGGCGATGCTGAAAGTGGTTGATGCCGCTGTTGAGAAAGCCTACAAAGGCGAGCGTAAAATTTCCTGGATGGAAATTTACACCGGTGAGAAATCTACTCAAGTTTATGGCCAGGACGTCTGGCTGCCAGCAGAAACGCTGGACCTGATCCGCGACTACCGCGTTGCTATTAAAGGCCCACTGACGACGCCAGTTGGCGGCGGTATCCGTTCCCTGAACGTGGCACTGCGTCAGGAGCTGGACCTGTACGTGTGTCTGCGTCCGGTTCGTTACTATCAGGGCACCCCAAGCCCGGTTAAGCACCCTGAACTGACCGATATGGTTATCTTCCGCGAAAACTCAGAAGACATCTACGCGGGTATCGAATGGAAAGCGGACTCAGCTGACGCAGAAAAAGTGATTAAATTCCTGCGCGAAGAGATGGGCGTGAAGAAAATTCGCTTCCCTGAGCATTGCGGTATCGGCATCAAGCCATGCTCTGAAGACGGTACTAAACGTCTGGTGCGTGCGGCCATCGAATACGCGATCACCAACGACCGTGACTCTGTGACGCTGGTTCACAAAGGCAACATCATGAAGTTCACCGAAGGCGCGTTCAAAGACTGGGGCTACCAGTTGGCGAAAGAGGAGTTCGGTGGTGAGCTGATCGACGGCGGCCCGTGGCAGAAGATCAAGAACCCGAACACCGGCAAAGAGATCATCATTAAAGATGTGATCGCCGATGCGTTCCTGCAGCAGATCCTGCTGCGTCCTGCAGAATACGACGTGATTGCCTGTATGAACCTGAACGGTGACTACATCTCTGACGCCCTGGCAGCACAGGTTGGCGGTATCGGTATCGCCCCTGGCGCGAACATCGGTGACGAGTGCGCTCTGTTCGAAGCGACCCACGGTACTGCACCTAAATATGCAGGCCAGGACAAAGTGAACCCAGGCTCTATCATCCTGTCCGCAGAGATGATGCTGCGTCATATGGAATGGTTCGAAGCCGCAGACCTGATCGTTAAAGGTATGGAAGGCGCGATCAACGCGAAAACCGTAACCTATGACTTCGAACGTCTGATGGAAGGCGCTAAGCTGCTGAAATGCTCAGAGTTTGGCGACGCGATTATCGCGAATATGTAATCCAGATTCTGGGTTAAACAAGAGCGGGGGCCTGAGGGTTCCCGTTTTTTTTGCCTCTGCCTGCGGGAGACAACACGATGTTAGCCACCGTCCTTATCGCTGTCGTTGCATTCATCCATCTTTATATTCTTGTGCTGGAAATGTTCCTGTGGAATACCAAAACAGGACACAAGGCCTTTAATCTGCGTCCTGATTTTGCGCGCGAGACCCGCGTGCTGGCCGCGAATCAGGGGCTGTATAACGGTTTTCTGGCGGCTGGTCTGCTCTGGAGCCTCTGGCTCGGGGAAAAGGGGATTCAGGTGGCCATCTTCTTCCTGGCCTGCGTGCTGATCGCCGGACTCTTTGGCGCAGCCACCGCCAGCCGAAAAATTTTGTATGTACAGGCCGCGCCCGCTCTCGCAGCGCTGCTTGCGTTACTCATCTGAAGCAATGCTTTGGTTGAGATAGGGCGTCCGATATACTGATGGCTTTACCCTTACAGGTTAGCGACGAGACTGTTATGAACAACGATATCCCACTGAAATATTATGACATTGCCGATGAGTACGCGACGGAAGCCGCTGAACAGGTCGCTGAGTCAGAGCGCGACGCTCTGGCACATTATTTCCAGCTGCTGCTCACCCGTTTATCGAATAATGAGGAGATTAGCGAGGAAGCCCAGCAGGAGATGGCCACTGAGGCCGGGATCCGTGCGGGTCGCGTTGATGATATTGCGAACTTCCTCAATCAGTGGGGAAATGAATAGTCTGCTTCAAAAGCCGTTATGCTGATGCTTTGCGATACAGCTCAGCATCACGCTATCGGACCACATGCATTTTTTCCGCAGAATATGCGAAGCGGGGGCGTCGATAAACAGCGCGAAAATAACGGTCAGACAAAAGAGTACCAATGGGAATAGTAAGGATAATTTCACGTTTTTAACCAAAATATGAGTGTGCTTCAGGGTAATCTACCGTCTGAATGTGACGACTATATGTTTTTGCGTAAAAAATAGAAATGCCCGACTGGAAAAAAACGGACGCGCAAGGCTTCGGGTTACGGTGCGACCCCGGTGAGTCGCTTCGCCAGCTCGCTCCGGGTGAGTGCTTTTGAAAAATACCATCCCTGAATCAGCGCATCGGGATATCTGCTTGCAATAAAGCGATATTGAATTTCATTTTCCACGCCCTCGAAAACAAGCGTTTTATTCAATCTTGCCAGGGCATCGCAGAAGATTGCAAAGATGTTTTGCTTATAATGCTCGCTGATGCCGTCCACCAGCGACTTATCAATTTTGATTTCATCATATTCAAGCAGCGACAGGCGGGCGAGATTGGAGTTTTGCACGCCAAAATCATCTATTGATATTTTAACGCCGAGCGATTTCAGCTCCTGACAGAATCCCTCGAGGATATCTGCCGTGGAAACGGCTTTCTCAGAAAGTTCGACCTTCATCAGGGAAAGGGGAAGGTGATTGGCAAAACACGCACGACGCAAAATGGTAATGAACTGTCCATCTTCAATTTCCTTGTGCCCAACGTTTATTGAGACTATCAGCTGGTGTTTTATCGCCAGAGGGGCAATTTCGGAAAGGGATTTTTCGATAATATTACTGTAATATTTTTTATACAGACCGATCTTCTTAATTAATGGGATAAACAGCTCCGGAGAGACGTCCCCGTGTTTTTGGTCGCGCCATCTCGACAGAACTTCTACACCCACGATTTTTTGATCGTGAATACGAATAATGGGCTGATAGTTAACGCTTATGGTATTCGTGAGGACGGCTTTTATCAGCGTACGTTCCAGAGAAAAACGGTCTTCATAGATACGGAAGATAAATAACGTTATCGCAATCCAGATAAAACAGAGAATGACCGCGAGAAGCGCAAAGATAAACGGAGGTAACGAGGCCAGCCCGGCGTCGTGATGCTTCACGATGACGCACAGGTCCCAGAAGGCGCTGCACTGTGTCAGGGTCAGGGTAAACAACGTCGAATGCAGCCAGCTCTGCTGATTTAGCTCCGTGGCGGCCGAAAAAAAGACTCTGCCGAAGTCTTTGGTGGTAGCACTGAGCGAATAGCTTGCGGTAACCGGGGTGAATTTATCGTAAGCATAGCGGGAGGTGAAGATAATAATATTATTATAAATTGCCGCATTGCCCGTGAAAAAGTCTTTTCTCGAAAACTGGGCCAGGAGAAAGCCCCTCGGCGTTTTATGCAGTTCTGCAGGAAGTGCAACGGGCGTCGCGAGTTTCCCCCAAAAAGCGGTACAGACTATTTTTCCCTTCTCAATAAAGCCGATATCGGCAAAATAAAGATTATTAAGCTTAATTTGTCTGTAGCGATCGAGGCTGGTTTTATCGCATCCCTGCGTCGTGATGCTTTTGAGACCCAGCGCCACGCTTTGGGACACGTCTTCTGAATAATGTAAAAGGGTACGGGATATTTCACGCTGTTTGCTCTTCTGCTGACCAATGATTACAGCATTGACCGCATAAAGAGACAGGAAGACCAGAAGCGATGAAACAATAGCAACGGCAATGAGCTTTTTCATTTTCCAGTTATCCAGTCCGCTCCCTGATTTCACAAATCTTAACACAGCCAGGGCAAGGAACAAGCCTGATAGTCACGTCATGTGAGTAAATGCCGGCAGGTGAACTCATACGAAAGTATCAGTTTTTTAAGACAATTCTCAGCTAAGCTATTTTCATTGTTATAAGCAATACCGGGTTAGCACAGGCTCTTCTACCAGAACATCCATGCTTGTTTTTTCTAATAAGGAAAACATCGTGCGCAACGTGATGATCCCTATTCTTAGCGCTCTGTTTCTTTTTCTGAGCGGCATTTTGATTATTAACTGGCAGCTATGGCAGATGGCGAAGCTGAGTAATAGTCATACCGCCACGGCGAGCACCCAAAAAATAGAAAACATTCTGGCTGAAGCCGTCAGTGCGGCCAGCACGGCAAAGCGCGTTGCGGCTCAAGGGTGTACCAGTAGCGGACAGCTGGCGCTGGGGACAGAGGCAGCGCTAAAACCGCATCTGCGCGCCATCATGATCGAGCTGCAGGGGAAAATCATCTGTACTTCCCTTCCCGGGAATGGCGTGTTGATTATTCATCCTGAGACGTTACCTGCCGAAAAATTGATGCTGTTACCCGGCAATCGACTGGTGAACGGCATTCCGGTGCTTATCTTCCAGATGCCCATCGCGGGAGGGCGCGTCATCGTCAGCATCAGTGACGCGCATTTGCAGGACGTCATTGCAAGCGCATCGAACAGCGTGGATCTGGCGCTGGTTGTCGGCGAAAGCATGCTTGTTCGCAACGGCGATGTGAGGGGCTGGAAAGCGGCCTCCTGGACGGGGTCACTTAGGGCATCAACGCAATTTCCCTTTAGCCTGGCCTGGCAACCTCCTGCCTTTTTCAGCCTGACGCGGCTTTTGCAACAGGGATGGAGCCTGATACTGCTTATTCTCGCGCTATCGGTGGCGGTAGGCATTTTGATCCGTCGATACAAAGGGAAAAGCACCTCATTTGAAGACGATTTGCGTAAAGCGATTTTGCAGGGGGAGATCGAGCCTTATTACCAGCCGATCGTGAACGGCGATACTGGCGGGCTGTACGGCGTTGAGGTCCTGGCAAGATGGAAGCATCCAAAGTCAGGCTTTATCCCGCCGGATGTCTTTATTCCGATTGCCGAACGTAGCGGGTTGATTATCCCGCTGACCAAAGGATTGATGGCGAAAGTGGTGACCCAGCTTAAGCCGCTTTTGCCTAAGCTACCGGACGGGTTTCATATCGGGGTGAACATCAGCGCCAGGCATATTAATGCGCCTTCATTCATCGGTGACTGTCGCGTTTTCGGGAACGGGTTTCAGGGTAAAGAGGTCAAACTGGTTCTCGAGGTGACCGAGCGTGAACCGCTGATCGATAATCCTCACCTCGTGGAGAACCTTAACATGCTGCATAACGCCGGCTTTGTTATTGCCCTGGATGATTTTGGTACGGGTTATTCCGGGCTGTCATGCCTTAATGCGCTGGCCATTGATTATATTAAAATTGATAAAAGCTTTGTGAACCGGGTTTCAGAGGAAAAGGACTCAACCATCTTGCTGGACTGCGTCATTGACCTGGCGAAAAAACTCTCATTGCGCATTGTCGCTGAAGGCGTAGAAACAAAAGAGCAACTGGAGTATCTCAACCGTAATGAGATAACCCTGTTACAGGGATATTATTTTGGTAAGCCCGTCTCCTATATCGATTTTATTAAGGTCATTTTATCTAAACCCAGGGAGACCGTTAGTTTGTAAAACGAAATAAAGACGAGCTTCTGTTGTATGCTTAAGTGCAATTCATTTTCCTCTTATCCCCAGCTTTGTTACAGTGACAAGAGTTGTCAGCCAGGGATGTCAGGCGTGATAAGGTGGAAAAGCTCGTGCATGTGAAAAATACTTTTTACACAACAACCATTACCGTCATCATTGTCTCATTGATCATCTCGCTGTCGCTTGCCGTCCAAATTGCCACGTCCAGACAGCAGTCAATTCAGCAAATTAATACCAGCGTTGCTAACCTGAGCCATACCCTTGATGTCTACACCGAGGGGATCATGCGCCAAAGCGAAATGTTAATTACTACCGTTTCCGACATAATCGAAATTTATGGCATGACGCCGCAACAGGCGACCAATATTCAGCGGATGATAAATAATCAGGATAATCTTCTTACCCAGATTAATAATGTGGTTGTTTACGACGCTCAGGGCGATATCTTTACCGCGCTGCATGAAACTTTTACAGGCCCACGCAAAGGATCGGACAGGTCATTTTTTATCTATCACAAGGAAAATAAAAATCAGCAGATTTTTATTGGTGAGCCCGTGGTAAGCAGAACCAATGGCAAATGGGTCATTACCATTAGTCGTCGCCTTGAAACCCACACCGGGGCATTTAACGGTGTCGTGGTGGTGACGCTGGGTATTGAGAATTTTCTCGCGCTTTACGGGCAGATTAATATTGGTCATCTGGGCGTCATTGGCTTAACGACACAATCCGGCGTGCTGCTGGTCCGTCACCCCTTTAAAAATACCTACGTCGGCACGATTTTTTCTGATTCACCCCTCTTCAGGAAATACCTAAAGGTACAAAATACCGGGATAGCCAGTTCCGTTTCGCGGTTTGATAAAATCGAACGCATTTACGCCTATGAGAAAAACCGACGCTACGGGCTGGTGACCACCGTGGCCGTCAGCATTGATGAAGCCCTCGCACCGTGGCGCAAGCAGGCTATTCAGCTGGCGCTGCTCATTTTCGTTTTCACTGCGATACTTATCGTCGCGTCATATTTCCTGTATTCCGACTTATCCAGAAAAACCAGAGATAATAAGGCGCTGAAGATTATCGCTTCCGAGGATGCGTTGACCGGGCTGTATAACCGTCGCATTTTTGATGAAAGAATCCTCTCGGAAATCGCGACTTGTGCCGCGCATGACGCAGCAATTTCGATACTGATTGTGGACGTGGACTACTTCAAAAAATACAACGATAACTACGGCCATCCGGAAGGGGACCGGTGTCTGACGCTGCTGGGAAACAGTCTCAGGGAGAGCCTTACCCGTGATAATCAGATTGTGGCGCGCTACGGCGGAGAGGAGTTTGCGCTGATATTGCCTGATACGGATATTCAGGAGGCGCTTCGACTGGCGCAGACGATCATTCGCAACGTGTTCTCCCTGCAAATCGCGCATGATTTTAGCCCCTTCGGGCGGGTGACGGTAAGCGTCGGGATTTCTACCGCGCGTGCGGTCGACATCGCGGGCAGCCAGCAGAATATTATTATTGCCGCTGACCAGGCGCTCTACCAGGCAAAACGCGCGGGACGTAACCGGTACGCGTTTGTTGGGGTATGAACAGAAAAAAAAGCCCACTCAGGAGTGGGCAAGAAATACTGGAAGCAATGTGAGCAATGTCGTACTAAATACCTGAGTGTTACGCTCAACTATTCAGTGTTGAGAAAGATAATCTTTCTCAACAAAAGATGCAACCCCACAGTTTATGCGGCTGGACCTTTTTGTTGATGAATAATTGCGCACTCTCTCATTGTGATGCCTATCACAAATTTCCTTTCTGAAATCCTGTGCTATTCTTTTTTGTGTCGTTGATTTAATGACAAAAACCATACAGAGAGGAAAGTTATGGGAATTTTATCCTGGATTATCTTTGGGCTTATTGCGGGTATTCTGGCGAAGTGGATCATGCCGGGCAAAGATGGCGGTGGGTTTATCGTCACCGTAATACTGGGTATTATCGGCGCGGTAGTCGGCGGCTGGATCAGTACGCTGTTCGGTTTTGGCAAAGTCGATGGCTTTAACTTCGGCAGTTTCGCTGTCGCGGTGATTGGTGCGCTGGTTGTTCTGTTTATCTACAGAAAAATCAAAAGCTAAGGCTTACAAGCGTTAAAAAAGGCTGCCAGATGGCGGCCTTTTTACGTAGTGGCGTTTACCACCAGCCAAGCTGCGTGCCGGCAAATGCCGCGATGGCAACGATCAGCATAACGAGGGTCGTTTTTCTCATTTATGCCCCAGGCGCCGCGTAACCACCGACAAAAAACCATGCTAAAAAAATCACCGCCGTTATAAAAATAACGACCGGGAAGAGGATCCCTATTCTCATATCATCACCTGTTTCGGTTTTTGTAACGCCGTAGAGTGTACGGGGTTAATCGATAGTGAGAAAGCGTGTTTTGCTTTTTCCTTTCTTATCCTGATACATCGCGACATCTGCGTCGCGTAATGCGCTGTCCGGATCGGTTATCTGAGGGTCCACTTCGATAACGCCGACGCTGGCTCCGGGGTAAATGAGGTTGACGCTACCCAGCCAGTATTCACCGGCAATACAGGCGCTGAGACGCGTTTTGAGCAGCGTGACCTGCGCGTTATCTCCTTCGCTGTGGGATGTGCTCAACGACGCCACCAGAAACTCATCGCCGCCCAGCCGGCCAATGATATCGTCCTGCTGTTTTTCTTCCGTCAGACGCTTGCCCACTTCAATCAGGAACTGGTCGCCAGCCTCGTGGCCGTAGCGATCGTTAATCAGCTTGAAATCATCCAGATCGATGAACGCGATGACGGTGTTACGTTTAAGGTGACGCGCCAGGGAAAACAGCGTGGTCAGATCTTCAAAAATGGCGCGACGGTTGGGTAAACCGGTAAGGGCATCCGTGTAAGAGTGCGCGATGAGGGCCGCGTTGGCTTCGCGAAGCTGGGTTACCAGCGACTCTTTCTGAATGGACTGGGCAATCAGACCGGCGAATAACTTCAGAACCTGTTCACCGCGCTCGCTAAGCGGCTTTCTGGCCGTGCTGGTGGCACAAAGCGTTCCGTAGAGTGAACCATCCGCAAGATGGACAGGAATACTCATGTAGGTCGTAATGCCGAGCGCTTTCGCCGCCTCGCACTCCGGCCAGCGTTCGGGAACGTCGTTGCTGAATACGGTGTCGCTATCCAGCGCGCGCTTGCACAGTGTTTCATCCCACGGGACGCTCAGCCCCTCAGGAATTGTCATCTGCTTGCTGTTGCGGGCGTAGAGGATATGCTGCAGTCGGGCTTCGATATCTACCTTGGTGAGGTAAGTCGACTCCATGTCAGTCACAATCTCCAGCATCTCCAGCAGCTGGCGAACGAGACCTTCAAGGGATTGTTCAGTGGCGAGGGTTTCTGAAACACGGGCAAGGATAATATCCGACATGACGTAGAATGACTCCCAGGCAGAAGACGTCTGCATCTGCATGTTATGCTGAATTTTTAGACTTCAGGCATAGTAAAACATGAATATAAAAAATTTAATATATGCAGGGAGAGGGCAGCAGCAGAGAAAAAAAGGCCCCGTTGTTGAGACCGGGGCAAAGACATCTTGATTACGGAATGATGTTCTCTGGTCATATCGAGAACATGCCACACTATAGTGTTGAAAAGTGCAGTTAAAATGGAGAAATCATGGAGAAAGGGGCGATGACCCGTTAACCTTAGATTGTCATGATGTCACAAGGATCAATGAGATGAGATTTCTGCTTCTGGCGCTGGCGCTTCCCATGGCTGCCTGCACCGCGAAAACAACCCCACCCGATGCGCCGAAACCACCGCACGCTATTGGTATGGCGAACCCGGCCTCCGTGTACTGCCTGGAGAAAGGCGGGGAACAGATCCCGGTTCAAAGCCCGCAGGGCGTACGCACGGAGTGCAAACTACCGGGGGGCGAAGTGATTGATGAATGGACGCTCTACCGTCGCGATCGTCCGCAACCCACCAGGTGACAGACGTATATTGCCTGCGATACACTTCTCTTTAGGATTATTCTTAGCCAGTCCCTGGCTATCGTTACCGTGAGAGAAGTATGTTTCAGCTTAAACCGGGCAGCATGGCGATGATCATCGGTGCCCGCACGGCGTCAGGCCGTCGAAATATTGGTAAATCTGTTGAGCTGTTTGGCCTGTGTCAGCCCGGCCTGCGTTTCGTTAACCCGGTCAACGGCGTGATGTCGCAATTACCCTCTGCCGCCGATCGCGCGCTTTGGCTGGTGACAGGTGATGTTTACGCCTTTGACAATCAGCACGGCTTTGCCTTTGTCCGCGCCGAACATCTGATGCCGCTCACCCCCGATGAAGCGCCGCAAATGCATGACGAGCTGGCGATCGGCTGATCAGAGATGGCGCAGCCAGTCGGCTAATACCAGGGCGTGATTTTGCTTCGTGTCTTTGGCAGCAAAGAGCAGGGTGACGGTCTGCCTGTTCGCCAGCGTCGCCAGACGCATTCCCTCGTCAGCATGCTGCGCCAGCTCTTCCCGATAGGCTTTGCTGAAGGCGGCGAAATCAACGGTTTCGCTATGAAAGGCCTTGCGTAATTCATTCGAGGGCGTGAGCGCTTTACACCATTCATCATACGCGAGGTCCGTTTTCTTGACCCCGCGCGGCCACAGCTTGTCTACCAGCACCCGATAGCCGTCGTCCGGACCAGCCTGCTCGTATACGCGTTTGCATTGAATCATAATTCCACCCTCCCAATTTAAGGTATTGTGATAATTGCAGAAGATCGGTAGTCTGAGGTTCCTTATGTTATCTGATAATACTCTGGCATAAGGAACCTTTCATGGAACACCTCCCGGTTAAAACGACGCTGCGCATTGCGCTGGTTGGCGATTACAATCCCAGTGTTATTGCGCATCAGGCGATCCCGCTGGCGATTGACGACGCCGCCGCAGTCCTTGACCTCACCGCCGATTACGACTGGCTTGCCACCACGGAGCTGACAAGCCCTGAAGATCTGGTGGGCTACGATGCCATCTGGCTGGTGCCTGCCAGCCCCTATAAAAACACCGAGGCCGCCTTTATCGCCGCGCGCTACGCGCGTGAAAACGGCGTACCGTTCCTGGGCACCTGCGGTGGATTCCAGCACGCGCTGATTGAGTATGCCCGCAATGTGTTGGGCTGGGCCGATGCGGCACATGCCGAGACGGATACAGAAGGCACCATGGTGATTGCGCCGCTGACCTGCTCGCTGGTGGAAAAAACCGATGCCATTGAGCTGCGCAAAAATACGCTGATCGCGAAAGCGTACGGCAAGCCGGAAATTGAAGAGGGCTATCACTGTAACTATGGCGTGTCGCCGGCGTTTGCACAGGCGCTGGAAAGCGGTGACATGCACGTTACGGGCTGGGACGAACAGGGGGAAATTCGCGCCGCAGAACTGGTCACGCACCCGTTCTTCGTGATCACCTTATTCCAGCATGAGCGTGCCGCGCTGGAAGGCCGTCCGGTCGTGCTGGTGCAGGCGATGCTGCGCGCGGCTCGCGGGTAGGAAAAGGCAGACCCGATGGTCTGCCACAGTCTCTAACGGGGCGCGATCTCCCGGTCTCGCCCGGCAAGCACGCCGCAGAGCGCCATTATCACGGCGGCCAGAGCGCAGCCCAGAAGCGGGATTTGCCAGTCTCCCGCGCTATCGTGAATTTTCCCCATCAGCGGAGGGCCGCAGGCGGCGAGCAGATAGCCAATCGACTGCGCCATGCCGGACAGCGCTGCAGCCTGGTGCGCGGAGCTGGCGCGCAGACCGATGAACGTCAGGCCGAGGATCATCGTTGCTCCGGAGCCAAAGCCAAACACCAGCGTCCACATCACCGCCATGTCAGGCATAAACCATAGCCCTGCCGCGCTTACCGCGCACATCAGCGCCACCGCGCCGGCGATCCCCCGCTGGTCTTTCAGACGGTGGAGGATCAGCGGAACGGCAAGCCCCGGCACGGCCGTGGCCAGCTGCAACAGCCCGTGCACCGAGCCGGCCTGCGCTTCGCTGTAGCCGTGGCTGAGCAATATCGCCGGCAGCCAGCCGATGATGACGTAGTAAATCAGCGAGTTAATCCCCAAAAAGAGCGTCACCTGCCAGGCGAGAGCCGAGCGCCAGATGGCACGATTATGCAGCGCGCCAGCGCCCGTTACCGTCGCAACGTGTTTCTGGCGCCACTGCGGCAGCCAGAGCAGCAGCGCGACCAGCGGAAACGTCATTAGCATCAGCAGCGCGCCATGCCAGCCTGCGCTACCCTGCGCCAGGGGGACAATCATCGCTGAGCCAAACGCCGCCGAGACGCCCATCGTCAGGGAATAGGCCCCGGTGAGTCGGGCTACCTGGCCCGGGAAGTCACGCTTAATTAATCCGGGTAACAGCACGTTCCCGAGCGCAATTCCGCAGCCGATGACCGCGGTTCCGATGAAAAGCAGCGCGGCGGAAGGCAGCGAGCGAAGTGCAATTCCGGCGCAAATCAGCAGCAGGGCGACAAACAGGCTGCGCTCCATGCCGATACGTCGGGCAACGCCTGCGGCGAGCGGCGAGACAAGGGCGAAAGCCAGCAGGGGCAGGGTAGTCAGCAGACCGGTTTGCGCCGTGCTTAAGCCATAATCAAGACGAATAGTGTCGAGCAGCGGAGCTGCGCCGGTAAAGGTGACGCGAAGCGTAGTGGCAATCATCAGGATGCCTGCAATCAACAGCGCGCCGTGTTTTCCTGAGGTGCGAATAGCAGTAGTCATTATGTTCTCATACGTTCAAGCGAGCGCACACAATACCGATTTTCCCGGCGGTTTAAATCAGGCTAAAATGACAGTTTATCGCTAAAATCGGACAAACTGATGATTGGTCTGGGACTGGACGGCTATGATCCCGATAGCCAGCACGACGCGGCCGTCGCATTTCGCATCCGCGTGGTGGCGGAGGAACAGTATATTCCCCGGCATCATCACCGTAAGGGGCAGCTGATTCTGGCCCTCGGCGGCGCGATCACCTGCGAAGTGGAAAATGCCATGCTGATGGTTCCGCCCCAGTACGCCGTCTGGATCCCCGGCCAGATGCCGCACAGCAACAGGGCCACCCCGGGCGCGCAGCTCTGCTTTTTGTTCATTGAACCGGGGGCGGCAAGCTTGCCCGACCGCTGCTGCACCCTGAAAATCTCCCCTCTGGTGCGGGAGCTGATTTTATCCCTGGCGGAAAAATCGCGTGAACAACTCTCTCTTGCGGCCACGTCGCGCCTGGTAGACGTTCTGTTTGACGAGCTGCCGCTCCAGCGTCAGGAGCATCTGCAGCTGCCCGTCTCGCCCCATCCTAAAATTCGGCTGATGAGCGAGAAAATGGCGGAAGAGCCCGCCGCCTGGCAGACGCTGACGCAGTGGGCGAGCCACTTTGCCATGAGCGAACGCAACCTGGCGCGGCTGGTAGTGAAAGAGACCGGTTTAAGCTTTCGCCGCTGGCGTCACCAGCTGCAGCTGATCGTGGCGTTACAGCATTTGATCGGTGGGAAATCGGTACAGCAGGTGGCACAGACACTCGGCTACGACTCTACCACCGCGTTTATCACCATGTTCAGAAAGGGACTGGGCCAGACGCCGGCGCGTTATATGGCCAGCCTGACTACGACTTCCCGATAAACAGAGAGACAAGGCCAGCCGCAATCAGCGGCCCCACCGGAACGCCGCGAAAGAGCGCCACGCCCAGCACGGTGCCCACCAGTAGACCCGCCACCAGCGAGGGCTGGCTGCTCATCAGCGTAACGCCGCGCCCGCCCAGCCACGAAACAAAAATCCCCACCGCGATCGCCACCAGCGATTTCCAGTTTACAAACGAGTGCAGCAGGGTTGAGGCGGGAAGCGTGCCGCTGGCGATGGGCGCCATTACCCCGATGGTTAAAATGATGATCCCGATGGTGAGGCCCTGTTTTTCTATCCACGGGAAGAAGGTATTTAACGGGGTCACGCGAACAATAATCAGCACCAGAATCGAGATGGCGACGGTGGTGTTATGGCTGACAAAGCCGAGCGCGGCGAGTGCCAGAAGAATGAGCAGAGTAGGGTCAAACATAGGGAATCCTTGCCAAAATAATCAACTTGCTTACTGTACGCGCAAACGCGGCGGAGGACAGTTTTAAAAAGATTATATTGCTGTCATAACCTTGTCATTTACGCGGATTAAAACGAAGGCAGATATCGCAAAAGGGGTCGCCATCATGAACGATCACATGTTTGTTGAAACGCTGATCATCTCCTCATCGTTTTTCGCTATTGCCATTATTCTCGTCGCCTCCGTGCTGTTTCTGGAAAGAAAAGGCTGACAGGGGCGTCAGCCATCGCGGTTACGCTTTGTGGAAGGTCACCAGCTCAGGACGGGCGATGCGCAGGTAATCCTGGGTATCCATAATCACGGATTTCTCCAGTAAACCGGCGTTAAAGGCGATTTCGTCAAAGCGCTCGAACAGCAGCGGGTCGGCAACCAGTGCCAAATCAGGATGGAAGCTAAAGGGCGGGATAGCGCCGAAAACGCAGGCGGTCAGGGTATCGACCTCGGCCGGGCTGGCGAGGGAGGCCTTCAGCCCGCCAAAATGGCTGGCAAGCTGGCCCAGGTCGGCCTGCAGATCGGCGGCGAGGATCGCCAGAACGTGTTTTTTTACGCCGTTGCCCTTCACCTTGCAGACCAGGGCTTTGGCGCCTTGCCGCAGATCGGTCCCGCGAATTTCACTTACCGCTTCACATTTCCCGACCGCCGCATGCTCCATAACGCGAAACCGCGCGCCCTGCTCGGTGAGTAAGGTAATCAGCTGCTGGTGGGTTCCTGCCCCAATAACGTCGTCAGTCATAACGATTTCCCGGTGATAATCCATTTTGCAGGGTTCTACATTAGCACGGGATGAACGAGGTCGAAAGAAAACAGCCAGCGGGTTCGCTGGCTGTTGGATTATGCGTTGCTGGTAGCAGATTGCTTGTGGAACAATTCGATGATTTTTATTTTATTGTTTAATAAGGTTAATTTTTCTTCCCCAAATTATCCCCAAAACAAATCCCCAAAACTCATATGAAGCCAGCTTATCATTTGGCACTTTCTAAAAGTTATCTGTCTCGCTAAATCACAAGTTTGTTCCATTCCAGGCCACGATCATCTCCATACATTGTGCTCATCGCTTCAGTTTTATGTCCAAGCAAAGTTTTGACATCAATACCCTGTGCTTTATAGGTTCTAGATGAAAGCGAACGCTGCTCATGAAATGGTGGTAGGGCAATGCAATCCTTTGGCCAGTCAATATTTGCTTTATCTCTCGCTTCTTTGAAATACTTAGATATTGTTTTTTCAGGAACGTGAGAACCAGCTTTACCGTAAGCATGATGTTTCACGTGGTGTATCAGAAACGGGCTCACAACTCTGTCTCGACACTTACTTATTACTTCTGCAAGCGTCATGCCGATAGCATCACACCGTAAATTTAAAGGAATAGCTAACTTCATTCCTGTTTTACTTTGGGTTATATGAAGATGATTATCCCATATATCACTAAACTTCATCGCCACTATGTCACCAATCCGTTGACCCGTCACCAAAGCCAATAGCATGGAATTCTGAGCGCATGGTGGCAATGTTCCCGCGCTTTCATAGATTAGCTTCCATTGTTCGATACTGAGCCTGCTTCGCTTGACCTTTGCTATCGGATTTTTAACTGCTAAAGCAGGATTGTAGCCGGGTTCAACCTCACCAGCATGTTGAGCCTCTTTAAATACGTCGTTAAGCACGCTCCTAATCAGCTGACCCATTCGATGTTTACCTTCAGACTTATATTCATCAATAATTTTTGCGATTAACTTCGTGTCAACATCTTTTAGTCGAACGTTAGGAGCTCTGTCGGCTAGAACTTGAGCACATAACCTCCTGGATTTTACGGTCGGTTTTTTTATTTCTCCGTCACGCATCCTTTCCATCTGAATATCTACGTACCTTTTTATCCAGTCTGCGACTCGAATTCCTTTCTCTTTCTTATCTGTCTTCTTAATGGCCATATCGATAAGAGCGAAGGATTGACGTGTTTCCTGCTCAGATGTTATCCGATTTAACTCCGTAGCAGCAGCTTTGGCTGCCTCTTCATCTGTTCCAAAACCAACAAATGTTCCAGTGACAGGGTGGCGATATTGCCAGTAGATTTTTGATGTACGTTTATCCAACTTGCAATACAGGTTAGGTATTTTAACGTTATGCTTTCTGGGGCGAGCTGCCATTTATTGCTTTCTCCACTAACTGGCGAGCCTTGTCTGATAATGATGATGAAATATCAACATTGCTTACCATGCCAATAAAACGAGCGTCCTCATCTATAACCCAGCGGCGACCTTGCTTTAAAGCTGGTGGGAAAGTTTGCTTGGTCTTAGCTATCTTGTTTAGTGCTGAGTTGCTTAATGGATATTTGAACCCATTAGGACCCGACGCCCACTCATGTAGTGTTACTAACTGCCCCATAAGTTGCTCTCCACTTAACCGGCTGCACCCGGCTATCTCTTATAGAAAATGCAAGATGAGCAACCACCACGAAGCCCATCATTGCAGGTACGACATCTTTTTGTTTCGGTGTAATAGAGCTGGTGGACCATCTCCTTCGGCATGAGAACCGGCATCGGCACGCGGATAACCAACTTCTTGAGCCTGTCGATTTCCCCGGCCAGCTCCAGCAGTCGGTAGCGGCAATCCTCTGCCTCTTCTCGCCACCAGTTCACGTCTGCTTTAAGGCGGCGCAGGCGCCGCTGTTTGAGTTTGCTGGGCATTAGGCCTCCGGTTTGGGCGCTGCTGCAATCATGGCTGCCCAGCACAGCTTCGCCCGGTGCGCTGCCTGCTGACATCCGCTCATGGCGTCGTATGCTTCCCAGACCTCCGCATCGCTAAAGCTCTCATCTGGCTCTGATTCGAACCCATTAACGATCATGTCTTCCGTAGGCTCAACCGGCACCATAACCCAACCATCCGGAATCACCGGAGAGCTGAAAGGCTTTCTCTCTTTTACCCAGGTAACCAGTGCCTGAATATGCTTCTCACAGGTAGCAGCCAGCATTTCATCTGACTCTGGAGCTGCTATCCCAGCATTGCTGAGCGCCAGGCGCAGACCATCCGGCACCACCGGAGAGTTGCCATCGGCACCCTGAAGCATGGCGGCGCGGCAGGCGTTCCACATATCGGCTGCAATACAGCACGCATATTCATCAGGGTTAGCGGTCGGAAGAATGCCTTTGATGACCTCGTAATCCGGCTCAATGGCTGGAGGCACAAAAGCCGGAACTGGAGCGGAGTAAACCGGCATAACGTCGCTTTGCCCTTTGTTGCTCTCGTCAGTCAGCGACCAGAACAGCCTACCTGCCGGATGTTTGAAGATGTATGCTACTGGCTCAGATTCATGCACAGATACCGGCGCAGGCGGGGCTGTGTAAACAGGAATAAGCCCTTCGTCCGGATTGGCCCACATCCACTCTCTGCCCATGCGCTTGTTATCTGTATCGCCAGCACGGTAAACACTGAAATTATTGAAGGCAAACGGGTCCACGTACGCCACAGCCTCCGCTTCGAGCGATGCCAGTGCGATTTCAAACAGCGCCGAACATTGGTTTACGTGGACGCGGCCTTCGCCTGTTATCTTCGTGTTGCGGCAAAATTCAATCTGCTCTCGTGCCTTTGCAATTAACTGCTCTTTGGTGAATTCTCTGGTAATAGTGCTCATGGTTAGCCCTCAGTACACGAAGTCGCACGTAAATTCATGTCCGCACTCCGGGCATGCTGTTTCATAATCACGGGTTGCTACGGTGTCTGTTTCGCAAATCTGGATAGACGAGCAGCACTCGGAAAGCTCAGGTCGCAAATCAAAAACGTGTTTACACTGCGGGCATTCGGTATCGAGCGATAAACTCCACTCTGCGGTTGTATCAGCCATTTCACGCTCCTTTACCGGCTGCGGATTCAAGCTCATTGATGCGATTGCGGAGGGCCGCTATCTCCATCTCGGCAGCATCGGCGTAATGAACATTTGAATGCTCTTTAAGGTGTCCGCACGCCATCATGAAGCCACGGTGGTGCTCGCGGTTAGCTCTGCCTATCTCTTCTTCGATGCGGCGGTCTTTGGCTTCCAGCTCATCCAGCAGCGCCAGCACGGTGGCGGGGTTTGTCAGTTCATTGAATAAGACGCATATACTGATATCCTCCTGCGCTTCTGGTTTGACATCATCACCATCATCGTCAAATACTGATTCCATCAAAGCCAGTCGTGCTCGCGCATTTAATGCCTTCTCCGCCGCTTCACGTAATGCGCGTTTGTCGATGTTGCTCATTGGGCGGCCTCCGCTAAAACTTCTGCAATCAAGCGCTTTGCAATCCATTTTCTTAAATTGTGTCGTGACGGAAGGCGCTGGTATCTCCCACCTCGACCATTTCGTTGCCCGCGTTGAGCGTGCCAGCGCCGACGGACGCCACAACTAATGTTTGGTGGGAGTTCAGTGACATCAGCTTTCTTGCTCATGACTGCACTCCTTTGCGAAGCTGGGTAGCGCGATGGCTGGCTTGCCTGCGAACCAGTTCCCAACTTTTAGCCTCTGGGATTTCAGATGCTCCCTGGTTTGCAAACTTGACTAGCATGGTCTCAGCAACGCCAGCCAGGCTATCAAGCTCACTAGCCCGCACTTCAGCCAGGAAAGCGTCGTGATTTGGCGTTTCGCATTGCCACCACAGCAGGTGCATTTTCGGGCCCTCAAAAGCGCCGTCAGACTCATATCCGCGAAGCTCTTCAGACAGACAATCATTCATGGCTTTAACTGACTGCAATTCCGCAGCGAGCCCCGCATTCTCCGCAGCCAGCGCCGCGCATCTGGCTTCAGACTCAGCAAGCTTCTTGCGCAGACCACTCCCGCAATCGTGCGCACCACTGCGACCTCTCTCAAACGAAAATCCGCAGTCGCAATAAAAGACATTATTTTTTTCGGTAATCATGATGTTGCTCCATGACGCTGAGCGGCTATAGCTTTGTGCTCGTCGATAATTTCCACGACTTCTGCATGCACCAAACCTTCGAGAGAGATAACTCCTGTGTCGCTTATACCCGCCATGCTGATCAGCTCTACAAGGCGACGCGCTTTCTTAACGCTAATTTCCGGAGCTATAACGCTGCGGGTGACTTTCTTCTTACCTTTGGCAGCAGCAGAAGCTCTATCCTTCTGAAGAACCTCACCGGCCTTTTCGCCGAACTCTTTTACGCGGTCCACAGCTACATCTACTGACACGGTGCCGGACTTGACTTCCCGCTGTACGTCGTGGTTAGCAGTGCTTAGTAGCAGAAGTTTTTCAACAGTCGGCACAGATTTGTTGACCAGTTTTGCGATCTCGCTGGTGGACTGGTTGAAAGCGTTATAAAGCTCCTGAATAACAGCTGCCTGTTCCATATCTGAGAGCGGCAGCTGGTTGTTACTTGTCATGATGCGCGCCAGGCGCTGAACATCGTTACCGTTAAACGGCATGATGTGGATGCGGTCTACTGGCTTGCCAGCTTCAGCACAGCGTGCATAGCAGCGACGACGGCGGTGACCTTCAACAACCCACACGCCACCTTCATCACGGGCGATAACTTCCAGCGGTGGAACTGATCCACCGTTCATCAGGTAGTTGAAGAGGTCATCATCAGCCTGGCGTGTGCGCTCGTCGTCTTCACGCTTGTTGAAACCTTCGCGAACGTGGATATCCGAAAGAGCGATAAACATCCCGGTATCGGTGCGCTTAATTACACCGGCCTTGGTCATTTGCTTGAATGAGTTAGCCATCAGAGAGAAACCTCGTTATTCAGGGAAATGACGACACGAGGCAGCTCACGGAGTTCTCGCTGAGCTTCCAGCAGGTGCATGTTGGTAGACGTTTTGGTGTGGCGCTCTTCGATGCGGTCGCACTCTTTGGCCCAGTTGGCAACTTCCTCACGCAGGGTAGCGTTCTGCTCAGCCAGTTCCTTACGCTGCGCTAACGCTTCACACAGCGCAACGCTGGTAACATCGAGGCGTGTAGCCAGTTCGTTAACCATCCAGCCGTAAGCGGCAGGGAGGAGAGGGGCGGCCTTACGAGCTGCGTCAATAAGCTGCTCTCTGGTCATGCGTGGTTGTAACTCGGTGACGTTCTGTGTGTTCGTCATGGATAGTTTCTCCGTGTTATATGCGCTCTGCACAGCGCTGAATTCTTGGCCTTACAACTTAGAAGAGGCCGCCTTGGTCTTTGGGTGAGGTGCGTTTTCTCCGGGTAACTTCAGCTTTTGAAACCTGTTTATCTGCCCAGGCTTTCGCATGCCTCATCACATCATCGAAAATCGCGCCTTTCTTACTGGCTTGTGACATGCGCTTATATAAATCAATCGCTTGCCACGCCCCCCCCCTGAGCCACCGAAGAGGAAAAGCCTTGCTTAATAAGCTGTTCCCGCACGTTTTTCTCTATAAATTCGAGGTGGTTCATCGTTCCTCCAGTGGAAATATCCGCTGAATTTTGGTTGCACGAATCCCTCGCCAATCGGCGACAAAAAATAAAGGGGGTTCGTTTTAGTAAGCACCCAACCTGGGCACTTAGTGAAACGGGCGGCTGCCACCGCCAGTTAGCTTCTCCACAATTGGGAGCGCGTTCTCCTGAGTTGATTTAACGACTACGGCCTCTCAAGTTGAACGCTGAACGCGCTTTCAGTTGTGAAAATGGGCGGTCGACATTAAGGACATTCACAACTGCCGACCGCCAAGACTACACACAGCATCTGGTACAGCTACTACGGGTTACCACATCAAAAAGAGCACTACCGCGTTCTGCTGTTCCATCCTGGCTTTTGGTACATCAACGGCTGCGAGATGTTTTTTGCATGCCAGCGCTCTTTTGGTTATGGCCTCGTCTCTTCCGAGGTGTCACACCTGATCGCCACGCTGGTGAAACGTCTCTGGCTGTCGTACACAACTGGCTTGCACATTCCGGCTACCCGCTGGATCGGGATACTGTCTAAGGAATCCCCGGACCGCTGCGGCACATGTGCCATATACCGTACTGTTAACCTACCGATGGTCTTAAACATCATCACCCCGGCGCATAATGAGTATCACCAATAGTAATTAAATGGTCAACACCTGTAGTGATAAAAATATCACGTCTAGTGTTAACTTTATGATTAGTAAGATGAAAAAAGATGCAAAAAAAAGGAGCCGATTGGCTCCTTATTCGAAGATGGTTTCAGGCCATTGGGCCTTAACTACTTTGCCTATTATCCTGCAATTCTCATTACATTCAATGGCCTGATAGCGAGGGCTGGGGTTTAGAGGTTCGAGCCAGGGCTTCCCGTCTTCACGCACAAATTTTTTAAAAGTGACCTCTGAATCGTTGAATATACCAGCTACGCAAAAATCACCAGGCTCAACGTCCTGTTCTGGATCTATGAGTATGAGCATACCCTCAGGAAAGCTTGGCTTTACTCCCGGAGGAGCAGTCATTGAATGGCCTGATACCTCAAGCCAAAAGGCAGAATCACTGGCTTTAACAGTGGTTGAAACCCATTCCTTCGCGTCACGTTCTGTGTATGAATTAACTGGGCAAAATGAACCCGCTTGCACTTCGGTTAACAGCGGGTACTCATACACAGAGGATTGATTTCTTCCGTTCGCAATCGCCTCAAACATAGCTGAAATTTCAGCTGCAAGGGATGGGCTGAAATCATCGACTTTTACTCCGAGAATTTTAGCGAACTGTGCGGCATGAGTAGCGTTGATAGCGTTTGTGCCGTTCAGTAACTGCGCAACGCCACTTTGCCCCATCCCCATTTGTTCAGCCAAAGTCTCCTGTGAGAGCCCCAGCGCTTTTTTCTTGGACTCAAAGATAGCTTTCAGCCTGTTGGCATCGGCGATTTGTTCGGCGGTCAATGGTTTCTTTTTCATTCTCATAATTTATCACCGCACGGCATAATCACCAATCACCGCTAGTGTTGACATATTTATCACTAACAGTGATACTCCTTATGTGCAAACCACGAGGAAAACCAATGAAGATTATTCCGCTCTCTGAATATGTTTTGGAAAACGGTCAGGCCAAAACCGCTGAGGCTCTTGGGGTATACCAAAGCGCCATCAGTAAAGCCCTCAAGCGTAATCGCCGGGTAAATATCCTGGTAAACGAAGACGGGAAAATTGAAGCCGAGGAAGTTCGACCATTCCCTAACAAAAACAAACCTGTTGATCCTGACGTTGCAGTAACACCGTAACCCAGCAACCAGCTTTTCGTAACTACCAAAGGAAAAACAACATGGTAGAGCCAAGCCTGAAAGAAGTAGTGAAAACGATGTGCAAAGCGTACCCGGGTGGCCGTGAGGCTATGGCCGGTGCTCTCGGCATGTCAGTGACGCAGTTCAATAACAACCTTTACGAGAAGAACGGCTGCCGGTTCTTCGAAGTGAACGAGCTGGAAGCGATGGAAGACATTTCAAATACGTCTCTCCTGGCTGATTACTTCGCTCGTCGTCGCGGTGCACTGCTGGTGGACGTACCGCATCTGGAAGACCTGGACCGTGTCGACTTGTTTGATCGTGCTATGCGTACATCAGCTGCTCGCGGACGCGTCGATACCGTTATTCAGAAAGCACTGGAAGACGGAGTGATAGAACCCCATGAAGCGGACGAAATTAACGAGTATCACCGCCGTCACCTGGCAGCTCGTGAAGAAGAAATCCGCGCGATTGTCGCGCTGTTTAGCCGTAAGCAAAGCCAAAAAAAGTGACGCCCGCGAGTGTGCAGCTCCGGGCGTCTTGGCGTGTCGTATTCAGTGGAGAAACTAACGCATGAACAGTTTAAACCGATTGAGACCAGCGAAGCAATTCAGATGCCTTCCACTGGTTGGAAAAGACTCCCCATTCGGCTATGTGGAGAGATTAAACGACCAGGCTGGCGTGAACAACTACCAGCCTGAGAACGCGATGGTAGAGGCATTTGCTCAGATGAACGAGAAGGGGCGTGAGGAATGGCTGAAGTTAACCGGCGATTCAAAGATCACTACGGCGTCCCGGTCCGTGTCATCCGATGGGAGCCACAGACTCGACGCGTTATATACCTTCGCGAAGGGTACGATCATGAGTGCTTCAGCCCTCTTGAGCAATTCCAGCGTAAATTTACAGAGTTAAAGGACGACCATGAGCCTGTTGATGCCATCCCGGCCAATAGTGATAAACCCTGATCTTGCGTACAGCATTGGCCTGAACGAGGCCATTGCGTTGCAGCAGGTTAACTACTGGCTTAAAGAAACCACCTCCGGACTGGAGCGTGACGGCGTGCGCTGGATTTACAACACCAACGAGCAGTGGCTGGAGCAGTTCCCTTTCTGGTCTGAGTCTACGCTGAAGCGCACGTTTACCCGCCTGAAGAACCTCGGCGTGCTCAAAGTTGAGCAACTGAACAAGTCTCAGCGCGACATGACGAACTACTACACGATCAACTACGAAAGCGAACTTTTAGATGAGGTCAAAGTGACAAAATCGAAGAGTTCAAAATGCACTCTTCCATCAGGTCAAAATGAACCGATGGAAGAGGTCAAAGTGGAACGCTCCAACGGGTCAAAACGAACCGCTCTCATCAGGTCAAAATGCACTGATGTTCTTACAGAGAATACAACAGAGAATACTACAGATATTAAAAAACCTATTTGTCCGGTTGCGTCGCAACCAGACGGTGATGTGTTGATCACCGATCAGGCTAAACAGGTTTTAAACCATCTGAACCAGGTGACCAGTTCGCGTTATCAGGTTTCAACAACCTCCCTGCAAAACATTCGTGCCCGAATCGGGGAGGGCTACACCGTTGAAGAGTTATCGCTGGTGGTGGATTACTGCAACGCAAAGTGGAGTGAAGACCTCACGATGTCGGCTTACCTTCGCCCCCAGACTCTTTTCCAGCCAACCAAGTTCCCTGGCTACCTGAAGTCAGCTAACAGCTGGGCCAAAGCTGGGCGTCCACCTCGTATCAACGGTGAGTGGGCCCGAGAAGATGGCGTTTTCCGTTCCAGCTTCCAGAACACAGACTACAGCAAAGTCCCCAACGGTTTCAGAGGAGCGAACTCATGAGCTTTCTCAAAACAATCCAGCTGTTCGTGGCCAATAACCCCGGACTGACGAACAAGCAGATCGCCGCAGCACTGCCGGAGTACGCATTGCACAGTGTTCAGCGTGCGGTATGCCGCCTGGTCATGCTTAACCGCGCTGAGCGCAAAGGAGAACGTCACAACTTTCGTTACTACGCAAAAGCGCCGGAAGGTCCTATTGGTCCGATCATCCCACGGATGCCGGTTGAGAAAGGAGAAGTAATACCTGAGCCAAAGCAGGAAGCCGCACCGAACCCAGCTGTCATTGCGATGATGGACAAGGCTAAAGAGCTATCTGACAAGGGGCTTTATCTGCGTGCAGCTACCGTTCTGATGGAGGCATTCAATCGCTCAAAGAACGAAACCATGCGCGCCAAAATTCTCAAGGAGCGTAAGCGCTGCCTGAGTATGGTGCCGAGGGTTAAAACCACCGGCGATGGCTGGTGTCTGGCTGGCCGAGCGAGGAACGTCTGATGAAATATTCACTGATTTACGCTGACCCAGCCTGGGAATATGGCAACACCGTCAGCAATGGCGCTGCCACGAATCACTACGGCACGATGAAGCTTATCGACATGAAGCGTCTTCCGGTCTGGGACCTTGCTGCTGATGATGCTGTTCTGGCTATGTGGTTCACCGGCACGCACACCCGCGAGGCTATCGAACTGGCTGAAGCCTGGGGCTTTAAGGTCCGCACGATGAAGGGCTTTACGTGGGTGAAGTTCAACCAGCTGGCAGAGCAGCACATCAACAAAGTGCTTCAGGCTGGTGGAGTAGAGGACTTTTACGACTTCCTAGACCTGCTTAACGAGCAGACCCGCATGAACGGCGGAAACTACACCCGAGCCAATACGGAAGACCTGCTGATAGCCACCAGGGGAAATGGACTTGAACGCCAGTGCGCCAGCATTAAGCAGGTTATCTACAGCCCACTCGGTGAGCACAGCCAAAAACCTGCAGAGGCGCGTTTCCGTCTGGAGAAGCTCTATGGTGATGTCCCGCGAATCGAACTCTTCAGCCGTTGTGGCGCGCATGGCTGGGACCACTGGGGTAATCAGGCCGAATCATCTGCGGTTGAATTGATTCCCGGCGTTGCTGTTCCGGTCACAAATAACCGGGAGCATGCAGCATGATAAAACTATCAACCGAGCAGGATAACGCCGTTCGTGATGTTGCTCGTCAATGCAGCACCGCGCTTAAGAAAGCCATCACTGATAATCCATCAGCAGGTTGGAACTCAATAGCAACGCCGATCCTTAAGGAATATCACGAGAAGGTTAAGCCTATGGGGGTAAGCCTAATGATGTTCTACAGCATCATCGGGCGGCTTAACGGTCGCTTTGGCCGCTACAAGGGCCGTATTGGGGAGGACTCATGAACGAGTTAACGCCGCGTCAAAGTGAAGTGTATGAAGCTATTAAGGTTCACATTGAAAAGGTTGGCTTCCCACCAACTTTGATAGAGCTTGCTGAACTCATTGGTTGCTCATCGCAGAACGCTGCTGCTGAGCATGTGAAGGCGCTTAAGAAAAAGGGATACCTCTCCATTGCTCCTGGCGTTGCCAGGGGCATTACCGTCGTCAAAACTGAATGGGTTGCAGATCCGGTATCGATCGTTAGAGACCTTTTATCCGGTGGAGACAAGGCAAGAGATAACGCTGTTGAATGGCTGAAAAAACAGGGAGTGAGTTTATGAAACTGGTGCTCCCGTTCCCGCCTAGCGTAAACACCTACTGGCGAGCCCCGAACAAGGGGCCGTTAAAAGGCCGCCATCTTATCAGTGAGAAAGGCAGGGCATATCAGAGTGCGGCATGCGCAGCGATTATTGAGCAGCTGCGTTGCCTTCCAAAACCATCATCATCACCAGCTGCGGTGGAGATCCTTCTCTTTCCGCCGGATGCACGCCGCCGCGACATCGACAATTACAACAAGGCTCTGTTTGACGCACTTACTCACGCTGGTATCTGGGAGGATGATAGTCAGGTTCAGCGAATGCTGGTGGAGTGGGGCCCTAAAGTTCCGGGTGGCAGAGTTGAAATAGCGATCACTAAACATCAACCATCTGTAGGGGGAATAGGGTGAGAGCCATACTGACACCTGAAGTTGCGCCAATGTCCGGGGTGGTGCTGTTCCGGCCAGGAAATGAGTTGCTGTGGTTGTTTCGTCGCGGCAGGGTGGTTATTGAAACGCCATCTGAAGCTATCCAGCATCTGCCATCTGGGCTGATTCCTGAAGCTCACCAGCCACTGACAGATGATGTCAGCATGCAGGAGCTTTTCCTGAACGAGCGGGTTATTCATCGTGCTGGTGGGATTAGCAGTCTTGATGCCTGGCTGGAGCGTAAATTCGAATGTCAGTGGCCCCACAATGACTGGCATTCAAAGGACTTTACGGTAATGCGGCACACACCCGGAAGCATTCGCCTTTGTTGGGGATGTGATAACCAGTTACGTGAACAAACAACTGAAAGACTGGCAGGAATTGCCATGCAGAACCTGGTAAAATGGCTGCTCGAAAGGGTGAATATTATGCTGGGCTTTACTGCAGACCATACCCTGACGTTGCCGGAGTTCTGCTGGTGGATGGTACGTAACGATCTGGCCGAACTTATTCCTGAATCAGTGGCCAATAAAGCCCTCAGGATTAAGCCTGAATCGCACAGCTCAGTAATGCGGGAAAGTGACATTGTTCCTTCATTACCGGCGACTGAAATCCTCCAGGAGAAAGTTAAGAAGATAGTCTCGGTGAAGGTCGATCCTGAATCACCGGAATCTTTCATGCTGAAGCCAAAGCGCCGCCGCTGGGAGAACGATAAGTACACCCGCTGGGTTAAGTCGCAGAAGTGCAGTTGCTGCAATAACCCGGCAGACGACCCCCACCACCTGATAGGCCACGGGCAGGGTGGAATGGGTACCAAAGCGCATGACCTGTTTGTGATACCGCTGTGCAGAGCGCATCACGATGAGTTGCACGCTGATCCTGTGGCATTTGAAGCGAAGCACGGAGACCAGTTGGTGCTGCTGTTTCGGTTTTTAGATCGTGCGCTGGAAATCGGCGTATTAGCATGAATAGTGGAGAAAACATGCGTGACATTCAGATGGTTTTAGAGCGCTGGGGTGGTTGGGCTGCGAGTGATAGTTCCGGTGTTGATTACTCATCAATAGCCGCTGGTTTCAAAGGGCTTCTTCCCCCAACAAGCAAATCCCGCCTGTCATGTACTGATGACGATGCCCTAATTATCGAGGGCTGTTTAGCTCGGCTTCAAAAACGCAAGCCCTATGAACATTCGCTCTTGGTCGCACACTATCTCTATGGCATCTCAAAGCGGAAAATCGCTAAAGCAAGAAAAAAGGATGAGAAACTAATACGCATAGAGATCCAGATGGCAGAAGGATTTATAGACGGCTGCCTTAGTATGCTGGATGTTAAGCTGGAGATGGATTAAAAACAGCAGAGAAAGGCAATCAGGCGTTGCCTTTCTCTTCTTGAGCCGGGAGAGTTGGTATATTTGCTGTACTGTTTTTGCCAATGCTAATCATTAATTCTACAGTCATTTCCCTTGCACGAAGTAGCTTTTCCCTAAACTCCGGGGTTGTATGAACTGAAGCTAATTGAGAGTCTATTGTTGCAAGATCTCGAAGGTACTGCTTCCTTTTTGCAGCATCTTCTGGAGATTCTAAACCGTGACGTGCGATCACCCAACACATTAGATATGTTAAAACTGCAGATAACAAAGGAATGAAAAGGTAGAGTAACTTTGCAGTATCTGATTTTGTATCAGGTACAAAATAGGCCACTAAACCGGATAAAATGATGCCAATCCCTCCGGTAGATAGAGTAGAAGTAACGGGGCCGGAGGATTTTTTGTCTTCTGACATTTACTTAACACCATCCTTGGTTGCTTCTTCTATCAACTGAACGATTGTTTTGCCTTTTGCTTTTGGCATAGTAATTGTTACCGAGCGTTCAGTCTTTGTGACTTTATCTAGGTAAACAATTTCAAATCTGCGGACAGGGAAAAGCCTCCGCCACACTAGTGCAGATGCAGCATATGAAAAGCGAAAAAGGATTGGGGAGGCCATTATCACCCCTATCCACATCGCAAGTTCTAAAATCTGCTGGTTTATCATTTTTATCTGTCTAGGCTGGCCGTTTGTTTTTTACCTTCTTGATAGCATAACGGTTTGTGACGGCTCGTGCAGTAAATGTTTTTGTTGTTTCTAAATCAACAACATAAAGATCTTCTTTCGAGAATTGGACTCTAGCTGCCTGGACTTGAGCAAGGAATGCATCATCATCAAGGCTCACAGAGTGTTCCTCTCCTAGATGTTCGATTCTCCATCCTTTGTTACCTTCAAAATTGACTTGGATAAATTTGACGTTAACTTCATTAACGGAAACCTCTTTTTCGAGCAAAGTTCCACGAGGTAATGGTTTTACTTCTTCAGTTTCCTCACCTTCTAAACGAATGACCTCTTCTCCGTTTTCATCAGTGACTTTGAAAATCGGGCGCTCTTTACCATCAAGAGGTGCTCGTACCACGTTGACTAAAGCTTGACGAATTTCAGGATCGGTAACCAATTTTGCTACAGCCTCGTTACAAACAATCTCTTCTCCATCAAGTTCTAGAACAGCTTCATCTGTATCCACTCTTCGGGTAATAGAGATTACTTTTCTGCTTCCTAGCTGTCTTATCAAGGAAAGCGCAGAACCACCGGCAATAGCTCCGCCAGCCATAGTCAATCCAATCACTTTTGCAACGTTAACTGCATGCGGTACTAATTCAAGCATGGAATACACTACGCCTATCGAACCTGGTGCGGCAGGCGCAGTTACCATTAGTTTGACTGTTTCTTGGCCATCATTAAGATTTCGGTCAGCTTTAGAGATAAGATCGGCCATTGAGCCAATAGATAAACTAAGCGTCTTGGCATCGATCTTATGCTTCGACAATTCTTCATCCAAAGCATCGTAATAGACTTTAAAAGTGGTAGAGCTATCCAATTTTGCCTCGTATTTTTTTAATCCCAATCTGATTGCATTAAATTAACTTGCTATGAAGAAAAAATCACTAACGCGGTCCGCATTTTATCATTTACTGTGTTAAGAGTGGTTTCTACGCCACGGACTTAAAACGATTCCTAAGCCTCGCCTCGTCGGGGTTTTGTCAATTTTAGAGGCTGCCTACGGGCGGCCTTTTTTGTTTCCCCTCGTTCTGAGAGGACTCACGGCAATAAGAGGGGGCTAAATGTCCGATCCTGTTTCTGGCACTACGGTAGCGGCTGGTGGTCTGATGGGGGCCAGCATGTTCGGCCTGGCAACTGGCATAGATTACGGTGTGGTGTTTGGTGCATTCGCTGGCGCGGTGTTCTACGTCGCTACCGCGGTTAATATCAGCCGCCTTAAGCTGGTTGGCTACTTCATCACCTCATTCATCTTCGGCGTTATTGGCGCTCCACTGCTTGGCTCTTACTTCTCCAAATGGACGGGGTATAGCGACAGGCCACTTGATGCGCTGGGCGCGGTAATCGTAGCCGCTATTGCTATTAAGCTGCTGACGTTCGTCAACAGTCAGGATTTGGGTAGCCTGTTTGGAATTCTCTCGCGTTTACGTGGTGGAGGGGCCAGCAATGGTAACAAGTGATCCGAGTGCGATGGCAAACGCAATTATCTCTGCTGTTATCGTTATTGCACTGATGTTCTACCAGCGCGGCGGGGCGAGACATCGCCCTCTGATATCGCTGATGGCTTATTTCACGGTGCTGGTATACGCCAGCGTCCCTTTCCGTTACCTGTTCGGCTTGTACCATGAATCCCACTGGTTTGTGGTGCTGGTCAACGTCCTGATATGTGCTGCCATTCTCTGGGCTCGGGGTAACGTGGCGCGCCTGGTTGATGCACTGAGGCACTAATGAACCAATCACAATTTCAAAAGGCGGCTGGGCAAAGCGCCGAGTTAGCTGCGCGCTGGTTTCAGCCAGTAAGCGATGCGATGAAAGAGTTCGGCATTACCAAGCCGGTAGATCAGGCCATGTTTATCGCGCAGATTGGGCATGAGTCCGGCGGGTATACAACGCTGGTGGAAAGCCTGAACTATGCCGCAGACAGACTGGTACCAACATTCGGTAGTCACCGCATCACCGCCCAGCAGGCCGCCGCCCTGGGCAGAACGGCAACGCAACCGGCAAATCAGAAAGCGATAGCTAATCTGGTTTACGGCGGCGAGTGGGGCAAAAAGAATCTTGGCAACCAGACTGCTGGTGATGGCTGGAAATATCGCGGCCGGGGCCTGAAGCAAATCACCGGCCTTAGCAACTATCGAAGCTGCGGCATGGCGCTCAAGCTGGATCTGGTTTCGTATCCAGAACTGCTGGAACGAGATGAATACGCTGCGCGCTCCGCTGCATGGTTCTACGTCTCTCATGGATGCCTGCTCCATTCCGGCGACGTGGAGCGCGTGACACTGCTTATCAATGGCGGGCGTAATGGTCTTGATGACCGTCGGCGTCGTTATAACCTTGCGAAATCAGTGCTGGTGTGAGGCAACTATGGGTATTGAAACGATAATCGGACTGGCGGCTGCGGTGATAGCTGCCATTGCTTGCGCTTTCGGCCTGGGCCATATTCGCGGCACCAGCAAAGCGGAAGCCAAAGCAGACCTGCAGCGCACCGAAGAAAAGGCCGCAGCCACTGAAGCAGTAGCCGAACGCCGGGTAGAGACAACGAAAGAGGCCAGCAATGTACAGCAGACTGTTAACCGCATGCCTGATGACGATGTTGATCGCGAGCTGCGTGACACGTGGAAGCGTCCCGGTGGTGGTTGATACCGCCTGTGACTGGGTAAAGCCAATCTACCTGACTGATCACGACATCGACGTTATGGACCGCCAGACGAAGAAAGACATCCTGGCGCATAACAAGGCATGGAAAAAAAACTGTAGCCGAAATTAATGGGAACTCATCCATGAGTTTCTAAATGGATTAATAGGGTTCAATTAAGTTACTTGTATTTATTTTCTTTTAGAATTTCATCTCCGATACGCAAAGCTTTAGAGAATATGCGGATTGTTTCGTCTAGAACATCCTTGTCAAAGCCATATTTCATAGGGGCTGCATCTGGTTGCAAATCTTGGACTATAGCTTGCAATAGCTGATGATATTGAATAAGTTTCGACGAAAGCTCTGGCCCTATCAAGCCGACTTTGTTTAAGTTTGCATTATAAAATCTGGCGTAATTATCAGGTATTAATATTTCATAAGTAACTTTACCCCCTGCCAAAATGTCAGGGTGTTGAGCGAAATCCTGAAATGATTTTAAATAGCCACGTTCAGCAATAATTGATTGTAAGGCTTGGACCTCTGCAACGAACCCAGCCTGGTAGGACTTTAATTCCCTTTTGTGGTTATCATTACTTATTCGATGATTTATCCACCCGGAAATTCCTGCACCAATAAAAGCACCAATTAGACCAGCACCAGCGGCTATCAGTTGGTTTACGGTTGATATTTCCATAAGCACCCCCTAGTTGAAAAGAGTTTAATCATACATGAGAGACGTTAACTATGCAGGTCACTATTGATGGTGTCCCGTATGCACCTGCCAGCGCAATTTCATCGCGGATCGGGATTGCAATAACGACACATCAGCGCGCCGACGTTTTGAAACGAGCGCTTGAACAGCACATGAAGCACCTGCCAGCCGGTGCGCTGGTGGTGGTTGTAGATGATGGCTCTAAACCTGCAGCGGTAGTTCCCGACGGCGTGCAGCTGCTTCGTCATGAAACATCGCTCGGCATTGTTGCATCGAAGAACGCCAGCCTGTCAGCCCTGATGGATGCTGGGTGCGAGCATCTATTCCTGTGGGATGATGATGCCTGGCCCATCACCGATAACTGGCACCTGCCGTATATCGAATCACCAGAACTGCACCTGGCTTATCAGTTTCTCGATCTGGCTGGCCCGCGAAAAATTAACGATATGACCGTTCTGTACCGGGATAATAAGCATATTGCTTACACCGGGCAGCGTGGCGTGATGTTGTACTACCACCGCAGCGCCATCAAGAAGGTGGGCGGGTTCGATCCGGTGTATGGCCGGGGCATGTATGAGCATCCTGATTTGGCGCTTCGGATTTATAACGCTGGCTTAACGTCATGGGCGTTTGCTGATGTAGTTGGCTCTGAAAAGCTGATTCACTCAATGGACGAGTACGAAGAAGGCGCACGCAGTATACCGAGGCCTGAACGTGAGGCGCTCGATAAGAAAAACGCTGTGATTTACGGGCAGCGCCGAGATTCAGGATATACAGGCTATGCCGAATATAGATCTCAGCGCGACGTGGTAATAACAACGCTGCTTACCAGCCAGCCAGACCCGCAGCGCGGCACGAAAATGGTGGCCGCACCTGACATGCTGACCAAGTGGGCTGCCTCGCTTCGAAATTGTGGCCGTATCGCGCTGGTGGATGAACTGCAGGCGGCACCGGCAGACGTTGAGCTGTATCGCGTCCCTGACGTGAAGATGAATGTCTACTTCCGGCGCTGGCTGCACATCTGGCAGCATCTGCGAGACCATCCTGAATACCGGTTCGTCTGGTGTACCGATGGTACCGATGTCGAAATGCTCCGCGCACCGTGGGAAGAAATGCAGCCCGGTAGTGTTTACGTCGGTTCTGAACCGAAGACCTACGCCGACACCTGGGCGAAGCAGAATCATCCTGAGCGTATCTATCAGGAGTTCATTGAAGCTCACCGCGGCGATGTGATGCTTAACGCTGGACTGCTGGGAGGTACTCGCGCTGATGTTATGGCGTTCGCCCACGGCATTATTCGCCTTTACTACCGGATAGAGAGTTATCGCTTCTGGAAGAAAGAACAGGATGGCGCTGCGGTAGGTGACATGATCGCTTTTGGCATTGTCGCGCAGGCATTCGCTGACAGGCTGGTCACCGGCCCTCTGGTACATACCGTTTTCAAAACTGATGGTATCGGTAAGGAGGCCGCATGGTGGAAACACAAGTGAAGTTTGTTGTGGTTGGTCATCATTCCCGCTTTGCCTCAGCTGCATTTCTGGCAGGCGAACTCGGCGCACACCTGCTTATCGATGAAGGGGATCACGGTGCGAACTGGAATCATCGTCGCGCTATCGAATGGGCTGCTGAGCAATCTTACCGGGTAGTGGTGTTGGAAGACGACGCGCTTCCTGTGCAGGGCTTCACCGATAAGGTAACTGAATGGCTGGTGCGCTTCCCTGATTACATGCTGAGCTTTTATCTCGGCACCGGCCGACCGCCGCAGTATCAAATGCAGATAGCCGAGCGGCTGATTGTTGCTGATAAGACTCAGGCTGATTACATCACGCAGCAGCGGCTGATACACGGCGTTTGCTATAGCGTACCCCCTCAGCATATTGAACGAGTCCTTTCTCGATGGGATAGCAGCAAGCCAGCTGATTATGCCGTTGGTGATGCCTATGGCGGCGCTGTGGTTTATCCGTGTTACTCGCTGGTGGATCATGCAGATGGTGAACCTGTTGAACGTCACCCTGACTCAGCGCCACGTACAGAACGCCGACGGGCGTGGAGGCTTGCGTGAATAAAGAACCACGTATCTACGGCAGCAAATGGGACAGAGAGCGCCTGGTCTTCCTTCGCGCCCATCCACTCTGTGTGATGTGTCAGGAGCAGGGAAGGGTGGCTGCGGCAACGGTAGTTGACCACATCACCCCCCACAAACTGAAAGAGGCGCTTCGTTCTCGCGATGCGACCGCCATAAGCAAAGCTCAGAAGCTCTTCTGGAGCCGCAGTAACTGGCAGGGCCTGTGCAAGCTGCACCATGACTCAACTAAGCAGAGGATGGAGAAGAGAGGCACCATCATCGGCTGTGACGAGAGCGGCATCCCACTCGACCCAACGTCGCACTGGTTCAAACGATAACGTTTCTCATTTTGAAGGCGTTGGGGGAGGGCGGGGAAAGAGTTCAGCACCTTGCCTCTGAATGACCGCCGCCCATCCTTTTTGTGCACAACCGCGAAATGAAAAGTTTTTTTCCGGGAGGTTCCGATGGCAGGACGACGCCCGAAACCGACCCACCTGAAAGTGGTAACCGGCAACCCGGGCAAACGCAAACTCAACGACAAAGAGCCCACACCGGCGCGAGAAATCCCGAGTCCACCCGAGCACCTCTCTGACTGGGGAAAGGTAGCCTGGGGAAAGCTAACTGTGCTACTCGACGGCATGGGGATTTTGACCATTGCCGATACGCTGGCGCTCGAACGTCTATGTGATATTTACGCCGACATTCTGCAGCTGCGCCTCACGATCACCGATGAGGGGCGAACATACACCGTGCAGACTGAAGGAGGATTTTTGATTAAAGCAAATCCAGCGGTTGCCATGCTTGCCGATGCTGATCGTAGATTTAAAAGCTACCTGGTTGAATTCGGTCTCACTCCGGCCGCCAGAACGAAGGTGAAAGTTGATGGTGGAGAAAAAGAAGAAGACCCGCTCAACCAGTTCTTCGGTTGATCCTGCAACACAGTATGCAATGGATGTTACTTCGGGGAAGGTAATAGCCGGTCCTGATATTCGTAATGCCTGCCAGCGCCATTTGCGTGATTTAGAAGAGGGCAAAAAGCGTGGACTGACCTGGGATGTTGAATCGGTTACACGGGCTATCAACTTTTTTGCTCAGGTATTGAAACTGAATGGTGGTGAGCATGAAGGTGAGCCATTTATCCTCTTGCCCTGGCAATGTTTTATTGTCGGCTCTGTTTTCGGCTGGAAGCGTGAAAACGGTACGCGTCGTTTCCGTACGGTGTATGTAGAATCCGGGAAGGGCTCTGGTAAATCGCCGATGGCGGCAGGGGTTGGCCTTTACTGCATGACAGCTGACAAAGAACCTCGTGCAGAGGTATACGCTGCTGCGACGAAAAAAGACCAGGCCATGATCCTCTTTCGGGATGCGGTGGCCATGGTTGATCAGTCACCTGCGCTTCTGTCCAGAATTCAGAAGTCAGGAGGTGCCGGAAAAGAGTGGAACCTGGCGTTTCTTCAAAACGGTTCTTTCTTCAGGCCTATCAGCTCTGATGATGGTCAGTCTGGGCCTCGTCCTCACTGCGCCCTCATAGATGAGATTCACGAGCATAAAGATAACCGCGCGGTAGAAATGATGCGTGCCGGGACTAAAGGTCGGCGGCAGGCGTTGATTTTTATGATTACCAACAGCGGGCACGATAAAACCAGCGTCTGTTACGACTACCACCAGTACGGACAGAAGGTTGCTGCAGGTCAGCGCGAGAATGATGCTTTTTTTGCCTTTATCTGTTCACTGGATGAAGGCGACGATCCCTTTAAAGATGAATCATGCTGGGGTAAAGCAAATCCCTCCATGGGACATACCTTTCAGCCTGACTATTTGCGCGAGCAGGTAGAAGATGCCCGCGGCATGCCTGCGAAAGAAAGCCTGGTTCGCCGACTGAACTTCTGTCAGTGGGTGGATGCAGAGAACCCGTGGATCAGCGGCGATATTTGGATGGCCTGTGAAAAGGACATCAGTATTGAGCAGTTACGGGGGAAAACCTGCTATGGCGGGCTGGATTTATCTGGCAAGCGGGACCTTACATCACTTTCTCTTTATTTTCCTGACATCAGCGTAATGCTGACAGAGTTCTGGGCCCCGAAAGATACTTTATATGATCGCGCTCGCGTTGACCGGGTTCCTTACGATGTGTGGGAGCGTGATGGTCATATCCATGCGCCTCCCGGTACGGCCATTGACTACGGCTTTGTCGCAAAGCGTATGGCTGAACTGGCTGCGATGTTTGATATACGAAAAGTCGCTTTCGACCGCTATCACATTGACTACCTGACCCCTGAGCTGGATGACGAAGGTGTCACGGTTCCTCTCGTACCGCACGGGCAGGGGTTTGGTAAATCGTCTGAATCAGGTTTGTGGATGCCGCATTCCATTGAGCTTTTCGAGCAACTGATTATGGAAAAGCGGATCAGCATTGTTCTTAATCCCTGCCTGCGCTGGTGTGCGGCGAACGCCGTTATTGAAGAGGATAAAAACGGTAACCGGGTATTCAGCAAGCGCAGAAGTAATGGCCGTATTGATGGCGTTGTTTCTGGCGCTATGGCAGTTGGCGCAGCTGAAGGGGATGAAGAGGATGACAAAGATATTGAGGGCTTTTTTGACGAACCGATCATAGTGGGTATCTGATGGCTAAGAACAAGCAACCCGGGCGTGTGAAAAGCGCCCTGTTAAACTGGCTGGGCGTGCCAATCAGTCTTACGACAGGTGAATTCTGGCGCGAATGGTATGGCACCAGCAGCAGTGGCAAGACAGTCACCGCTGATAAAGCGATAAAACTCTCTGCCGTCTGGGCGTGTGTCAGGCTGTTAAGCGAGTCGATTTCGACACTCCCGTTGAAAATATACGTGCGCCAGCCTGATGGTTCGCGAAAGGCTGCTGCAGACCATCCTGCATATTCGGTGCTGTGCCGTCGTCCTAATTCAGAAATGACGCCATCACGTTTTATGTTGATGGTTGTCGCCAGTATCTGTCTGCGCGGGAACGCCTTCGTAGAGAAGAAGTTCATCGCAAACCGCCTGGTATCGCTGGTGCCCTTGCTTCCACAAAACATGGTAGTGAAGAGACTCTCTGGCGGTACGCTGCAATACAAATACACCGAGGACGGAACGGAACGCATTATCCCGGTCAAAAATATGATGCACATCCGCGGATTTGGTCTGGATGGTGTCTGCGGCATGATGCCGACGATGGCAGGTGTTGATGTTTTTGGCGCGGCTATGTCGGTGGATGAAGCGGCTGCGAAAATCTTTGAGAATGGTCTCCAGAGCACTGGCTTTCTGTCCTCAGAAAATGCGTTGACGAAAGAACAGCGTGACCGTCTGCGCCAGAATCTTCAGGCATTTATCGGTTCAAAAAACGCCGGAAAACTGATGGTGCTGGAAAACAAACTGACGTACCAGAACGTCACAATGAATCCTGAGGCGGCGCAGCTTCTTGAAAGCCGATCTTTCAGCATTGAAGAGATTTGCCGCTGGTTTCGCGTACCGCCTTTCATGGTTGGTCACACCACGAAACAAAGCAGCTGGGCATCGAGCCTGGAAGGAATGAACCTCCTTTTCCTGACCCACACTCTTCGCCCGCTGCTGGTGAATATCGAGCAGGAGATTGGCCGGTGCTTGCTGGACAGCGATGATGAGGTTTTCGCAGAATTCTCCGTTGAAGGTTTGCTGCGCGCCGACAGCGCGGGCCGTGCCGCTTACTATACGAGCGCGCTTCAGAATGGTTGGATGTCCCGCAATGACGTTCGTCGTCTTGAGAACATGCCGCCGATTGAAGGGGGCGACATTTACACCGTTCAGCTCAACCTGACGCAACTGAAAAATCTCGAAAGCAGCAACCCTGCAGTTCAGGCCGTTGCCCTGCGAGAGCTGCATAACCACGTATTCCCCGACATTTCCTTTGAACAATCTCCGCTGAAACAGGCCGCTTAGGAGCACTTTCCTGATGAGCAAAAAACAACTTCCGGTAGCACCGGCGGGTCGCCCCTGCGCGCGCGTTACCTGTGAAACATTACCGTCTGCACTGGACCGCTGGGACGGTGGGATCAAAGCGGCGGGCACCGACGATAACAGCATTTCTGTTTTTGATGTTATCGGGCAGGACTACTGGGGCGAAGGGGTAACAGCTAAACGAATTGCCGGTGCGCTTCGGGCGATGAACGGTGCCGACGTTACGGTGAATATCAACTCGCCTGGAGGGGACATGTTCGAAGGTCTGGCTATTTATAACCTTCTCCGCGAGTACGAAGGCCGTGTAACTGTAAAGGTGCTGGGCATTGCCGCCAGTGCCGCCTCGATAATTGCGATGGCCGGGGATGATATTCAGATTGGCCGCGGTGCCTTCCTGATGATCCACAACTGCTGGGTATACGCGATGGGAAACCGCCATGACTTTGCTGAACTGGCACAGTCACTGGAGCCATTCGATACCGCAATGGCTGATATCTACGCGGCACGTTCCGGCCTTGATATGGCCGCTGTACAGAAGCTGATGGACGCGGAAAGCTATATCGGTGGCAGTGATGCTGTGGCGAAGGGACTGGCAGACAGTTTGCTTTCTGCTGATGCGGTCAGCGACGGCGACGAATCGCCAGCAGCAGCGCTTCGGAAACTCGATGCCCTACTGGCCAAGACCAATACCCCGCGCTCTGAGCGCAGAAAACTCATTAAAGCCTTATCCGGTGGCATGCCTGGCGCTGTCACCACTCACGACGGTACGCCGGGCGCTGCCGAAGACATCAAACCTGAAACCATCAATTCACTTGAAAACGCCCTGGCGGCGTTAGTCAAATAAGGACCCTTTATGTCTGAAGTAAACGATATTCTGAAAAAAGTCACTGCCAGCATTGAAGAGGCAACCGGCAAGTTCAACAAGAAAGCAGAAGACGCGCTCCAGGAGGCGCAGAAATCCGGCAGGCTGTCAGAAGAAACAAAGGCAGCCGTTGATAAAATGGCTTCTGAGTTCAACGCCCTTCGCGAAGCAGAAAAAACACTGAAGGCAGCAATGGGCGAACTGGAGCAACATGTCGCCCAGATGCCGCTGGCAAACGCGAAACATGTTGTGGAATCAATCGGCCAGCAGGTGATCTCCGCTGAAGCGCTGAAAACCTTTGCCTCCGGCGTGGAAGGTGGCAAGCGTATCAGTATCCCGGTTAAGGCCGCACTGACTTCTGCGGATGTGCCTGATGGTGTTGTCGAACCCCAGCGAATTCCTGGAATTGATACGGCTCCAAAACAGCGCCTGTTCATTCGCGATCTGATAGCGCCTGGCCGCACTTCCTCTCCGGCTATTTTCTGGGTGCAGCAGACAGGCTTTACCAACAACGCGAAAGTGGTTCCTGAGAATACGCAGAAACCATACAGCGACATTGAGTTTACGCCGAAAATCACTGGTGTAAGCACTATCGCTCACCTGTTCAAAGCATCCAAGCAGATCCTGGATGACTTCGCACAGTTGCAGTCAACAGTTGATGCAGAAATGCGCTACGGTCTGAAGTACGCAGAAGAGCAGGAAATTCTCTTCGGTGACGGTACCGGTGTGCATCTGCATGGCATCGTTCCTCAGGCGTCAGCGTTTAACCCAGCGTTTACTGTTGAACAGCAGAGCGGTATTGACGATCTCCGTCTGGCAATGCTGCAGGCGCAGCTGGCGCGCTTCCCTGCATCTGGCCACGTCCTTCACTTCATTGACTGGGCACGTATCGAGCTGACCAAAGACAGCCTGGGCCGCTACATCCTGGCTAACCCTGCGGCGCTGACTGGACCGACTCTGTGGGGCCTGCCAGTTGTTGCAACCGAAGCGGCAGCCTTCCAGGGTAAATTCCTGACTGGTGCTTTCAACGCTGGCGCGCAAATCTTCGACCGCGAAGATGCGAACGTTGTTATCTCCACGGAGAACGCCGACGACTTCGAGAAAAACATGATCACCATCCGTTGCGAGGAACGTCTGGCGCTGGCCGTCAAACGCCCTGAAGCGTTCGTGTACGGTTCATTCAGCACTGGCGCTGGTAGCTGATAAACACTGCGGCCTTCGGGCCGCTTTTACAGGTGGGAAAATGAAACTAATCGCACTCAAACCGATTTATTTCGGCGGTACCGTCGTTACTGAAGGGCTTCCGCTGGAAACTCTGGAACAGCACGGGCGTGAACTCATTAAAAAAGGTTATGCGATGCTCGATGAATCAGATAATCCTGCAGAGCAGGAACAGCAGCAGGAACAGCAGCAGGAACAGCAGCAGGAACAGCAGCAGGAACAGCAGCAGGAACAGCCGGAAGTAAAAGCGGACAAGAAGGCGAAAAAATAATGGTCGACCTTGATGTGGTGAAACAGCACTGCCGCATTGATACCGATTTTACCGGCGATGATGCTCTGCTGAAGATATACATAGGGGCGGCTGCGCAATATGTACAGACATGGACAAGGCGAACGCTCTATGACACTGAAAGCAGCCCTGGATACGCAGAGGACCCTGATTCGATTCTCCTTAAAGACGATGTGAAGGCGGCGATGTTACTCCTTATCGGTCACTGGTATGCAAACCGAGAGGCGGTAAATATCGGGAACATAACATCAGATATCCCATTTGCTGTGGAAGCGCTACTGCAGCCGTACCGAATCTATGGGTTGTAGGAGGTGTTATGCAGGCCGGGAGACTCAGAGACAGAATCACCGTACAGAACCTTTCTTCGGAAAGGGATAGCTCCGGGCAGCCCGTTGAATCATGGCATGACGGCTCGGAGACATGGGCCGAAGTAAAAGGAATTAGTGGACGTGAACTGGTAGCGGCAGGGGCTGAAACCGCCATCGCTACTATCAGGGTGTGGACACGATTTCGCCGTGATATCACTGCTGCCTCCAGGATAAGGGTTGAAACTGGCCCGTTTAAGGGGGCTGTTTTAAATATTGTTGGTCCACCAATACCTGATTCTCGTGGTGTTCTTTTCGAAATTTTATGTAAGCAGGGGGCCGAAAAATGATTGAAACGAGCCTCGACTTTTCCGGTTTAAATGACATCGCAAAAGACCTTGAGTCGCTCAGCCGCGCTGAAAACAACAAGGTTCTGCGTGATGCCACGCGCGCCGGTGCCGAAGTGCTTAAGGAAGAAGTGATCGCCCGCGCTCCGGTGCGTACCGGGAAACTGAAAAAAAACGTGGTGGTGGTGACCCAAAAAAGCCGACGCCGTGGGGAAATTTCTTCCGGTGTCCACATTCGTGGTGTTAACCAGCGCACCGGGAACAGCGATAACACGATGAAGGCGAACAACCCGAGAAACGCCTTTTACTGGCGATTCGTCGAAATGGGTACCGTTAACATGCCGCCGCACCCTTTCATTCGCCCCGCGTTCGATGTACGCCAGGAGCAGGCGACGGAGGTCGCAATCAAGCGCATGAACCAGGCCATTGACGAGGCGTTAAGCAAATGACGGAAGACGATCTCTATCCTCTGCTGGCGCCGCTGGCCGGAGGGCAGGTTTATCCCTACGTTGCGCCGCTCGGCAGTGACGGGAAGCCTTCAGTCTCTCCGCCCTGGGTAATTTTCTCGATTATTACCGACGTGGCCGCAGACGTTCTTTGCGGTCAGGCTGAATCTGCCGTTTCTGTGCAGGTTGATGTCTATTCCAGCACCATCGCTGAAGCGCGCACGATCAGGAATATGGCGCTTGATGCTCTGCAGGCGCTGAAGCCGGAAAGCATTGTGAAAACGCCGGGCTATGAGCCTGATCTGCGCTATCACCGGGCAACGCTCGAATTTCAGGTAACCGTTTAACTTTACCCACCATAACAGACCGCTCCGGCGGTCTTTTTTTAACTGGAGAAACCATGACCAGTAAGTATGAAGTCACAAAGGGGATGACCTTTGCCGTCTCCGACGCACCCGTAACCGCCGAGGATTTTAACGCCTCAGGTTTCCCGGGGGCTGGTGTTACCTGGCTGGAAGCAGCCTGTGCAACAAAGGAGATCACCTTCACCGGCGGGCAGAAAGGGGATATCGACGTAACCACGCTGTGCTCAACTGAACAGGAGCAAACCAACGGCCTCGCCGCGCCTGCTGAAATGAGCATTACCCGTAACTGGGTTGGCGATGAAGCAGCACAGGAGGCACTGCAGACCGCTTACGAAAATGACGAACTGCGCGCGCTGCGCGTGGTATTCCCGTCTGGCAACGGTTTCTACGTGCTGGTGGAGGTACGCCAGAGCTCATGGTCTGCCGCAACCTCTTCCGTTGTTGGCGCTACCTATTCTCTGCGTGTACGCGGCAAACCGAAACGCATCTACGCGTCTGGTTCCTGAGCGGCTTCGGCCGCTTTTTTTATCCCTCCGATCATGTAACAAGAGAAAAATGAAATGCCGCAAAAAACATCACAGAATTCATTACGCAACGTGGCGCTTACAGCATCAAAAGCCTATCGCACCAAAGAAGGTATCACGGTCCCTGAATGGGATGGCGCAAAGGTAACGCTGCGTGAACCCTCTGGCGATGCCTGGGTGAAATTCCGGGAGATCGTTAATCCCCAGCTCGCCGAGGGCGAAGAGGCACCGACGCTGACGGAGGCGGAAAAGTTTCTGCGTAACAAAGAGGCTGATGTGGTTCTGTTTATTGACGTTCTGCTGGATGAAAACGGCGAGCGCGTATTCAGCGATGAAGATCAAGAGCAGGTATCTAAAATTTATGGTCCTGTGCATGCGCGCCTGCTGGCTCAGGCCCTCAACCTCGGGATGAGTCAGGAAGAAGCGGGAAAGCCGTAAAGCAGCCGCTGACCTTCTTCATGATGTCGCTGGCGCTCCGGATGGGGCGCACTCTTCACGAGCTGCGCCAGACCATGACCGCCAGTGAGCTCAAAATGTGGATCGAGTTCGACCGTATCAGTCCTGTGGGAGACTGGCGTGCCGATGCACAGGCGGCGCAGATCTCCGTTGCAATGCTGAACTCTCAGGGCGGGAAATTCACTATCCCTGACGTGATGCTGAAATGGGGTGAGCAGGAAGAAGACAGGGAGATCAGCAAGCTGGAGGAATGGATGTCTGGATTGTAACTTAATCTGCCATTTTTCATTTTCATGGGCTACCCTATGAGTGATTTTTTAAGCTCATAGGGAATTTAGAAAATGTTTAAGTATCTTTTTGTTATTTGTTTGTCTTTATTTATAACCGCATGCAAACCCAGCGATGAAGAAATGATTAAATTTGGCGAGTCTTTAGTCAAGCAATCGCTAAAAGATCCAGAGAGCGCTAAATTTAATTCATTCTATCGCCAGTTTGGCGATGGTGTTGGATATGTCTGTGGGACTGTTAATGCAAAAAACTCATATGGCGGCTATGTTGGAAATAGAAATTATTACGTTCACCTGACTGTTAAAGACGATAAAGTTGTTGATAATAGTCCAGTCAAAATAATTGACGAGAAAGATGATAAAGGTGAGGTTAATTTCAATAGCATATGCCAGTAAAATAAATAAAGCCCTTCGGGGCTTTTTTTTATAGGCTTCGTATGGCGACCCTGCGTGAATTAATCATCAAAATTTCGGCGAACTCAACTTCTTTCCAGTCTGAGATCGCCAGAGCGTCCCGCATGGGAACCGATTACTACCGCACTATGGAACAAGGCGGGAAAAAAGCTGCAGCGGCCACGCGTGAAACTCAGCGTTCTTTGGCTGACCTGAATTCTCAGCTTGCAACCGTGCGATCTTCTGCTGCCGGGCTTGCCGGTGCGTGGGCTGGTGCATTTGCCACGCATCAGCTGATCGCGTTTGCCGACACATGGAACCAGCTGAATGGACGTCTTCGCCTGGCTTCTTCTTCCAGCGATGATTACGTGGAATCACAGCGCGTGCTGATGGAGATCAGCCAGCGCACTGGAACATCCCTCGAAGCGAACAGCAACCTTTACAGCCGAATTGCACAGTCCCTGCGTGATGCTGGTTACGCTTCTGCTGACGTCGCAAAAGTGACGGAAACCGTTGCAACCTCGCTGAAGCTGTCTGGCGCCAGTACGGAGGAGGCGAGTTCTGTTATCACACAGCTAAGTCAGGCGCTGGGCTCCGGCGTTCTGCGAGGAGAAGAATTTAACTCCATTATGGAGAACGGCGGCCGCCTGGCGAAACTGCTGGCTGATGGGCTGGGTACCACTGTAGGTGGCCTGCGTAATATGGCCAACAACGGCGAACTGACGACTGACAAAATTGTCCCACTGCTGACGAACGTTGAGATACTGCGCAAAGAGTTCGATACTCTCCCGGCTTCCGTCAGCGGATCTGCACAGAAAGTGCAAAACGCCTTCCTCGCTTGGGTAGGCGGGGCGAACGATGCCGTCGGCGCTTCATCAACGCTTTCCGGCGTGCTGGATGGCCTGGCGAATAACATCGATGATGTGGCAAATACAGCCGGTATTCTGGTTGGTGTTGGCCTGACTCGTTATTTTGGGAATATGGTTGGCAGCATAGCGCAATCCACCCGGGCGGTGTTGTCCAATACTGCAGCAGAGATAGAGTTGGCTCAGGCACAGGTTCGCGGTGCTCAGGTTAGCGTGGCGATTGGCCGAGAGGCAGTTTACCGTGCGCAGAAAGCACGAGCGGCAGCGACCAGTATTGAAGAGCAGATTGTAGCTGAACGAAAACTAGCAGCTACCCAGGCCTCCCTCGATAAAGCATTAGCCGGAAGAACTTCAGCCCTTAATAATCTCACCAATACAGCCTCAGTGATGTCTAGGTTGGGTGGTAATGTACTGAGTCTTCTTGGTGGTTGGCCGGGGGTAATTATTGGCGCCGGTGCGGCGATGTATGGTTTGTATCAGCACACCCAGCAGGTGCACAAGGAGGCGGTTGGCTTTGCCAATAATCTGGATGAAATAAACGGTAAGCTACAGCAGATGTCAGTGCTGGGGCTGCGTTCTACTGCTGCGGATGCCCGCACATCTTTACAGGCACAAATGCAGGACCTGGCAGCTCTCGATTCACAAATTGCGAAAGTGAAAGACAGCCTGAAGGCAGTTGACCAAATCCAGCAGGACTACAACCGCCACCCGACGCTGACTCAAATCAATACCTTCATGGATCAGGCCGATATCACGGCTAAAAACGTTGAACTTACCGACAAGCTGAACCAGCTGGAGTACCAGCGGGAACAGGCAGCGTCAAAGGTTGAGCAAACGCAGAAGCTGGTTAACGATGCCAGCGATAAGGCAACGCAAAAGGCTATTGAGCAGGCTGGTGCCGTTTCAATCCTGAAAGGTGCGTATGACCTGTTAAACCGCTCGATGTCAGCGACTGCTGGCGCCAAGCCACCACAGTATGCCGGGCCAGTTGTCTCTCTGGCGAACGCAACACCTCAGCAGCAAACCGCGCTTGAGCGATCACGTCGCGATAACGAGCTGGCCAGCCTCAGCGGCTTAGAAAAACTCCATCAGCAGCACGTCTATGAAGCAGAAGATCTGAAGCTGACGGGGGCTCTTTACACCCAGTACATCTACAACAAGGATCAGGCAGCCAAAAAGGATGCGGCAGCAGCAGAGGCCAAAAAGACCTCCACGGCTGCTTCGAATGCGCAGAGTAAAGCCGAGCGCGAAGCGGCCAGCACCGCCGAGCAGTATTCCCGTAAGATGGCCGATCTGAGCGTGGCTATTGATGTGCAGCGCGTGCGGGCAACGGAGGGAGAAAAGGCCTCAGATCTTTATGCAGCTTCCCATCAGGCAGGCACTAAATGGACGGATGAGCAGCGCAGGGCTATTCAGGCATCGTCTACAGAACTTGCAAAGTGGACCCAAAAGGCTGATGAGAACGTGCGCAAGCAGCGCGAACAGGCTGATGCCCTGAAGGATTTAACTGAAGCGACCAGGAAGTTCAGGGACGAGGCAACGCTGACAAGTGAAACCAGAGGAATGAGCGATCGCCAGCGCAGCCGGTTCGATGAAACGCAGCAGATTGACCGTGTTTTCGCCAAAACTGACGGCGGTACCGAAGCAATCGCACAGCGTGCGGCGGCTCTCGATGCGCTGGACAAAAAATATAAAGCAATCGCTGCTTCTGAGGCTGACTGGACTGCTGGCGCCGAGAAGGGATTTAAAAACTGGTTTGATACCGCTTCTGATTATTCCTCTCAGACAGCAGACCTTGTGAACAACTCAATGACAGGTCTTATCGGAAATATTTCCGATGCTTTATCAGGCAATAAAGTTGACTGGGAGGATTGGTCGAAATCGGTACTGGCTTCTATGCAAAAAATTATCCTCAACGCAATGTTGGTCAATTCGTTGAAGTCTGCAGGAGGCGGGGGACTGTTCGGCTCTCTTGGAGGTCTTTTTGGTGGGGGGGATGCAACCTCTGCAGGAAGTACTCCATCAGGCGCATATTCCGGCGCGGCCAGCGGACTGAAGTTTGCCAAAGGCGGCGTCTTTGATTCCCCAAATCTTAGCCATTTCAGTAATTCGATCATTTCCAGCCCGACGATGTTCAAATTTGCCAAAGGTGATGGATTGATGGGTGAAGCTGGCCCCGAGGCTGTGATGCCACTAACCAGGACACCGAATGGCACTCTTGGCGTCAGGATGGTCGGCACTACAGCTGCTGGTGGTGGAGGTGGTGAAATCCATATCATCCAGCATATCAATGTTTCTGGTAACGGTGACGCCGCGCTTAATCGTGCCATGCAGGAGGCTGCGCGTCAGGGAGCTGCAGATGGTGCTAAAAAAGCGCGTCAGGACATGCTGAGTGATTTTCAGACCAACGGTCAGGCCAGGAGGATGCTTGGCGTTTAACTAAGGAGTGACTATGGCTGCGCTTGAATGGCCTGAAGATGTATGTCCGGCGTCGCTGACGTGGCGGCCGGAAAGTAACACAAAAACATTTCGTTCCCCGTTTAATGGTGCATCACAGACCGTCCGCTTCCCCGGCACCCGCTGGATCTGCTCCCTGACGTTTAGCAACCTTACAGACGATAAATCCCGGCGCATCGATGCGCTGGTGGCCGATCTGGATGGTGAATATGGCAGGGTGAAGATCAGAGACTGGGGGCGGGGGGGCAGAATGCCAGCCGGAAATCCGGTGGTTTCTGACGCAAACCAGACCGGTACGCAGCTCGGCAGTAAGGGCTGGACACCCGGCACACTGGTACTACGCACCGGTGATTATTTTACCGTTAATGACGAGCTGAAGATGGTCACCGCTGATGTGACCAGCACAGCTGCAGGAACAGCCGTTATTCCTTTTGCGCCTATGCTGCGCGCCTCTCCCCCGGCTAACGGAAAAATCGAAGTCGCTAAGCCATACGGCATTTTCAAGCTGAAGGATAACCAGCAGGGGGCGGGTAATCGCGTGCCGGGCGTTTTTACCAGCTATACGCTGGAGTTTGAGGAGGCTTTCTGATGCTGTATTCCCCGTTTTCTGATTCGATGGTGGACTGGCTTTCCCGCGACAGGGTTACCGCCGTGCTGGCGGCCAATGTCCAGTTTGAGTCCGGTACTGCCTACGTGCATTCCGGTACTGGCACGCTGGTGCTGGGCGGTTATGTCTATTACGGCATGGGAACAATGGGCGCCATCGACGATGTAGGTGAAACCAACACAACAAGCCCGACGCAGCTCAGGATGACGCTATCAGGGCTGGATATGTCGCTGTTTGCTAAAACGCTAAATGAGCGCTGTGTGGGAAGGCCAGCGGAGCTGTATCTGGTGGCGATGGATGATAACGGCGTCGTTCAGGTTGCAGACCTGATTTTTAAGGGGAAGGTTTCCGGCACCGGGGCAACGGCGGGTGAAACGAATGCCCTGCAGTACACCGTCAGTAATATTTTTGAGGACTGGCAGCGACCGTTCCCGGACCGCTACACCGACGAGTCACACCAGGCCACCCAGCCAGGCGACCGCATATTTCGTTACGTCGCGCAGATGGCAGAACGTTCAATTTACTGGGGCAGCAAAAAAGATGCGCCAGGGTTTACCTATTCGTGAGGAAGCATGAAGCATCCAGACTGGCATAACAGATTAATCGCCGTGATAAGGGCCGCTGAAAAGCGGCCTTTTTTATGGGGCGAACATGACTGCTGCCTGTTTGCGGCAGACTGTGCGGAAGCGATGACCGGGGATAATTTCGCCGACGGCTGGCGCGGGACCTACGACAGCGAAACGGGCGCAAAAAAGGCGCTGCTGCGCGGCGGCGGCTCACTTGAAAAGGTGCTGGCTAAATACCTCGATGAAGTTCCAGTGAAGATGGCTCAGCGTGGAGATATCGCGGTAGTGGAAAACGCGGGTACCCGATGCGCCGGGGTAATTTACGGTGGTGCAGTGTGGGTGCCTGGAGAAACGGGGCTGGTTTGCCTTCGGATTAAGCCCCTGAGTACGTGGAGGGTTCGCTGATGCCTGCTGCAATCCCTATCATCGCGACGGTAGCCGCTGGCGCTGCGGCAGCCAATGGAGCCTACGCTATCGCAATGGCAATCACCATTGCCGCTCAGGTCGCCACACAGATGATGACGAAGAAGCCATCACTGGGGTCTTACCGGGACACTGCAGAACGTAAGCAGGTGCTGCGCGCGGCTGCCAGCCCTAAAACGGTTGTTTATGGCAGGACCGTATCTGCAGGCACTCTGTTTTTCGCTGAAGAACAGTCTGGCGAGCAGACTGATGGTGAATGGGTTCACCTTGCCATTACTCTGGCGGGACACCCAATATCAGGCACGGGCACCATTTACCTGGGCGATGACGATATCGGCTCCTATGGTGAGAGCGCTACGTATGAAGTGCATATCGACCGCCAGACAGCAGATCCTTTCATGCTGGCAAATTGCCCGTCGTGGAAAGATGACATGATCGGCAAGGGGATTTCCTGGCTGCGTCTGTCTCTGAAATACAATGCTGAGAAATTCCCGTCCGGCATCCCGAACGTGAAGGTTGAGAAGACGGGCCGGAAAGTATACGACCCGCGCACCGGGCGCACGGAGTACAGCAACAATCTGGCGCTGTGTGTGCTGGACTATTACCGGAGTTACCTGAAAGTCGCTGATGCTGATATTAACTGGGATCAGTTTCAGGAGGCAGCCAACATCTGCGACGAGCTGGTGACTAACGGCGACGGCACGGCGGAAAAGCGTTACACGCTGAACGGGGAATTTGACCTCAGCGAAAATAAAGCGAGCATTCTTGAGGCGATGCTGACAGCTGGCGCAGCAGAGCCAACCTACATCGCCGGTAAACATGGCATCCTCGTTGGCGCGTATTATGGCCCCGCAACCGAAGTTATTACCGAGAGTCAGCTGGCCGGTGATATAGAGATCATGCCTGAGGTGTCGCAGTCAGAGCGCGTTAACACCATCAGCGGTACGTTTGTCGATCCTAAACAGACATATTCTGAAGCAGATTTCCCCTCAGTATCTGTGAGCGAGTGGGTAACCGAAGATGGCGTGGAGATATCGCAGGATCTCAAGCTGCGTTTCGTTACGTCTGAATTTCAGGCCCAGCGCCTGGCAGACATCAAGCTCAAGCGGACCCGTATTTCCCGCACAATGAATCTCACGCTGAACCTCAGTGGGTACCGGTACCGCCCCGGTATGTACGTAAAAGTTAATTTTCCCTCTCTTGGGATCGTTAACGTTGAGATGCGCGTGACAGACTGGAAATTTGGCGTGCAGAACGGCGTGCAGATCACACTGAAGCAGGAAACTGCTGACGTGTGGGGGGACGCCATCGGTAAACCCATCGATCGCCCACCGTTTACCCAGCTTCCCCCTGGTGGGGTAGCTCAGCCTCAGAATCTGAAGTACACCGTAGAGGAAATTGGTCAGGTGGTGCAGGGGGTTCTCTCCTGGCAGAACATCGGGCAGTTTGTCTATAACCAGGTTGTCATTCGCAGGAATGGCCAGCCGGTGCTCACAGCCCAGGTTCCCGGCTCGTTCACGCGATTAACCGGTCTGCTGCAGGATACATACACAGCCCACGTCACCGCCGTTAATCAGATGGGCGCGGCGTCTCCTGAGGCATATCTTGAATTCAGCATTGAGGCACCACCTCCGCCGTCGGGTGTTACGGTTGAGCAGGCATTTTTTGCCGTGATGCTCATTCCCCGCCTCGCAGCGGTGACGAACGTCTCCACCCAGTTCGATTTCTGGACGTCGGGGGAGCAGCCGCTTGCCAACACAGATACGGCGACCGTGGAGGCCGGAGCCACGCGCGCGGGAATGGGCACGACATGGACCAGCCATAACCTGAAAAACGGGCATACCTATTACTGGTATATCAGAACCATCAACGCGTTCGGTGCGTCTGCTTTCGTCGAGGTGGCTGCGCTTTGCCAGACCGATACCGGTGAACTCATCGACATCATTGATGATTCTGTTCGGGATTCTGATGCTTTTAAAAATATCTCGGAAGGTGTGGACACCAATCTTGAAGCTGCCATGCAGAATGCCCTGGCTAATCACGGTACGGTTGAACATCAGTACCAGCAATTAGGCGAAGTGCGCGCTGATGTTCTGGTTGTTAAAACGACAGTGGCTGAAGTAGATCACGCTCTTGCTGACTTGTCAGAGTACGTTCAGGCGCAGGTCGGGGATTTAACCGCAGCGGTTAACCAGAAAATGACGGCAGAGGTGAACAGTGATGGAACCGCAAAGGCATCGTATACGCTGAACCTTGGGATAGTTCGTAATGGCGTTAAATACAACACTGGTTTTGGTATGTCGATTGAGCCATCCGGCGGTACCTATAAATCTACAGTGGTCTTTGCTGCCGATCAGTTTGGTATCTACTCGGGAAGCGATCCGGGAAATTACCAGGCTGCATTTTTTGTCTATAACGGTCAGGTGTTCATCCGTGATGCCTTTATCCAGGATGGCAGCATTACTAACGCGAAGATTGGGAATTACATCCGATCAACAAACTATGTCGCTGGTGCCGGCGGCGCAGGCTGGAACATTGATAAATCAGGTAACTGCGAGCTACACGGCGCGCTGTATGCCGCCAGCGGTAATTTCGCGTTCACCGGGAACGGTAATGGCGTCACCATTGACGGAAAGGGCGTAAAAATTGATCTCGGCGGCGGTAACCTGATTGTTCTTGGAGAGTGGTAACTATGCCAAAAGGATTGCGTATTACCTACGCCGATGGCGGCCCGGCAATGGAAATAACTGCCGGGCTCCGCTGCCCTTCGTTTTGCCAGAACGTCAGCGAAGCATGGGATGTTAACCAGTACACGATAAATCAGCGGGTTGATGGCAGCCAGATCGTCGTTATCCCGCGTAATACCGTTTACAAACTTAACAGGGGTACAAACCTCATTCCCACGATCGGCATGCTGGATGGATTTACCTTATCAGGTAACACCATCACCATGAATACCTGGTGGAGTGATAACTGGGGGCGCGCAAAAACCTTTGACGCATCTATCTGGCAAATACTCCCTGCCTCATCCGGAAGAGGGCTTCTGATTCAGGACAGCACGGATTTTCTCTCAATCACCGATGCCACGATGTCTGGCTACTGCGTCTGGCGCGGCACTGTCACTTTCACCGGGAGCTGGGCTACACCGACGACAAATATCTCACGCGACCGCTATATGGTGTTTGCAAAATGGAGTGCTGATAACGTCACCATCGAATTCGACGGTTCGAATATTATTGCGACAATCGACCATGCAGGCCTCGATCAGGATGCGACCGTTACCATGCAGATCGCTATTTTTGCCAGTGGCGTAAGCCCGACTCCGGGGAGAGGCCTGAATATCATTAAGGGTGGTGTCTGCGTGTTCTCCACCACGCGCCGGCCGTTTGTCTACCGGAACCAGACCTACGCGCCATCATGGGGGAATACCGACATCGGCGATCGCATGATACTGCTCGGCCGTTATGGCTATAACAGTGAAGTTTACACTGGCTGGGACTACCTGAAATGGGCTGGACTGATCCGCAGCGGCAATCTGGTGCGTGCCGGAAGGGGAAGAAATGCCGCTTCATGGACATCGCAGTACAGTGTCGTAGGGCGAAGGCTGACAAGCCTATCCATTCCCATCATAGATGCAATTTACTGACAACCCGCTCCGGCGGGTTTTTTATTATCAGAATTCAGGAGTCCACTATGTCAGCAGGAACCATAACCCTGACAAACGGGTCCGCTATTGTTGGCGGTTCCGGAACTGTTTTCACAACTGAGCTTTCTGCGGGGGACTTCATTGTCTCAACTGTGGGTGGAGTGCCTTATACGCTGCCAGTGAAATCAGTCGAGAGTAATACCCAACTGACGCTGGTCAGTAACTTTACCGGGCCGACACAATCCGGAGCGGCCTGGTCAGCCGTCCCCCGCGTGGCGCTGAACATGGTCACTGCTGCACTGGTGGCGCAAAGTGCTGAAGCGCTGCGAGGACTGAATTACGACAAACAGAACTGGCAAAGCATTTTTTCTGGAACCGGAAATGTAACGGTAACTCTGCCGGATGGAACGACATGGACGGGCCCAGCTTGGAATAGCATTACATCATCGCTAAATAGCATTAACGAATCGATAGATAGCATTACCACATCGCTCTCAGGCAAGGCGGCAAAAGGTGCAAACAACGATATCACTTCGCTCCGCGGACTCACTACTGCGTTATCTGTAGCGCAGGGTGGCACAGGGGCAACAACATCTTTTGATGCAGCAACAAATCTGCAAACCATTAGATCCCTGCCATATAGATTTGGCTCAGGAATGGACCCTACGTCAATATCATTTAAAAACACATCAGCATTTATAACAGGACAGCAGGGCTATGGTCCTATCGGCGCTTTTCTGGACATCACATCTTTCGATAATGCTGCAAGGATGCAGCTCTACGGGTGCTATAACTCACAAATGTTCCCGGGTAAAAATGCACTTGCCTACGCAACGTATAACCCAAACAACAATACCTGGTACCCAATCGCATTTGTAAGGGACACATCGAATACAACTGTCGATTCGAACGGTTTCATTAAATCAGCATCTCCAGTAGTCAACGTTTATGGTGATGGGCGATATGAAACTAACGATGAATCAGAAGGGGTAAGAGTCACACGTCTGGATGTGGGGCAATACTACATTGAGGGATGTCAGGCGCTCAATTCTGACGCTGCATGGGGCGGTATTGACGGAGGGTTTGAGATTCCTACTGACAGGAATAAGCAACCGCTTATATGGCTGGACTATGAGGTTAACGCAGACGGTTCTGTGCTGGTAAAAACCTATCACCGCGAACATCCTTCAGCGCCAGCATTTGCCAGGAATGAGCGTGCTGGATTAGCAGATGGCGAGCCAGTTGATATCCCGGATGATCAGTTCGTCAGCGTTCGTGTAGAAATGCCAGCGAGTAGCATCTGGAATCAGAAACAAACGGAAGTGGCTTTAAAGCAGGAACAGGGATCTTAAGAAAAACCGCCGTCCATTTTGTGTAAGAATGAGCGGCGGTAGATTGCTCAGTGTTCATGCCCGAGCAAACGCCGGGAATATTATTCGAACAAGATTTAAAGGCCAACCTGGCGAACAGTCGGGAACTCTGAAACCAACCACATATCTGACTCTTCAAACATTTCCTCCAGCATGCGGTTCAGTTTTTTCCGATCGCTTTTGCTTGCATCGCTATTTAGGCCGTTTGCCTGCATCGACTTCACCTTCACTTCGGCATCAGGGAAAATCTGGTGCACGCGCTTCGTCAGCTCGGCCAGAATGATCTCTCTGGCCCCTTCGAGACCCTCAACATTACGCTTGTCATAAACCAGTTCAACGAACATCACTCTCCATCCTCATGCTGACTTGATCTGTGAATCTAAAAATACTACTGTATATATATACAGTAAATAAGCGAGTGAGGGTACGTTAATGCCTCGTCAACCGGATATTCGTGCTGCTTTTATTGCAGCCATACAGCAAAACCAGAAGGGCTATCTCTGCCTGCATACAGACAAATTCATCGCTGAACTACAGGAGAGGCACTGGCATTTCAGCCAGGTAGATGCAAATTCATGGATTGAGCGGTACCAGCCCGACTTCGCCGATAAGACAACAAACGGCAGCGAGAACCGATACTGGATTCTGCGTAACATGGGGAGGGTGTTCTGATGGGCTTTCCTTCACCTGCTATGGATTACCAGGAACAGCGGTTAACCATAGATCTTTTATGCGGAATTGATGGAAACTGCAGGGTAATAGAAACATCATGCGGCTGGGCTGTCATTAACGTTTCCATGAGGCCAGAGCAGGGAGATACGCTACTGGTAAGAATGGATAACAGGAACGAGTTTGCAAAGCTATACGGGGCGGCATTGATAACTGAAGATGGTGAAGCGATAGAAGGTGATGCGCTGGATGACGTAGAGGTTTTTGGCGTGCTAACACATAGTCTTAACAGGGTGGGTAACGATGATTGCCCGGCAATTTAAAGTAGGGTTCAACCATCATTTCACCATCGTTTCGCCATCATGATTTTGCTTAAACAAAAACCAGCCGTAATAGGCTGGTTTTAAATGTAATTTTGGTCGGCACAAGAGGATTTGAACCTCCGACCCCCGACACCCCATTACAGCGACGCTTGATTTAAATAGACTTAGCGGCAGTACCGCCAGCGTATAACCCAACAATAGCACTTATAATCCCCGCCCATACGGTTTCTATTACACATGAAGCAAATCGTAAAGACTTTCTGGGGAAATTCATCATAAGCGGCTCCTTATTACTGTAATCGCTGGCTTTAATACCTACGTATCTAAGTAGTGATGTCAGTGAAAGGGCAAGGATGAAAAGCACCGCAAAATTGAGCGTTATGGTAACACTGGCTAAGTCCACTCACGAATGAGCATATGTCGTGTTCATATCAATTGCAACTTAAAAAGTCATTCCCCAAAACGAAACATAAGTTAATGAAAAATAGCATTAAAATTTCTAACGAGCATTAAAGAAAATCAGCCAGGAAAACATAGTTAACTGGCTGATTTTAATGATTTAATTTGCTGTTGATGTGCTTTGCTTGTGGAACAGCTCCCTGAACACCGGATAAATATCATCCTGGTCACGGATATGCTGCATGGCAAAATTATCGAACATTGCTTGCAGATGTTCATACTCCCGCCACAGGGTCTGGTGCGCGCGACGGGTAATTTCGATATAGCTGTAGTAACGCACCACCGGCAGAATTTTCTTCGCCAGAATCTCGTGACACAGCGGTGAGTCGTCGGCCCAGTTGTCGCCATCGGACGCCTGCGCGGCATAAATGTTCCACTGCGCCGGGTCGTAACGCTCTTTGACCACTTCATCCATCAGCTTCAGAGCGCTTGACACGATGGTCCCGCCGGTCTCCTGCGAGTAGAAAAACTCATGTTCATCTACTTCTTTCGCCTGAGTATGGTGACGAATATAGACCACCTCCACGTTCTTATAGGTTCTGCTCAGGAACAGGTAGAGCAGAATATAAAAACGCTTCGCCATATCCTTCGTGGCCTGGTCCATCGAGCCGGAAACGTCCATCAGACAGAACATCACCGCCTGGCTGGAGGGCTCAGGGCGTTTTTCGTAATTCTTGTAGCGCAGGTCGAAGGTGTCGATAAACGGTACCCGTTCGATCTTCGCTCTTAGTTCCGCAATCTCTTTACGCAGACGCTCCTCTTCCAGCAGTTGCGCCGGTTCCGTGTTTTCCACGACCTTCAGGCTGCTCTCCAGCTCGCGCAGTTCGCGCCGTTTGCCCGCCGTCATGGCCGTTCGTCGCGCCAGCGAATTCTGCAACGAACGCACGACGCTGATATTGGCGGGCACGCCGTTGGCGGTATAGCCCGCGCGATGGGTTTTGTATTCATTAAGCTGACGATGCTGATTCTTTTTCAGATTCGGCAGCGCCAGGTCTTCAAACAGCAGGTCGAGATATTCGTCTTTCGAAATCTGGAAGACAAATTCGTCCTGACCTTCACCGTCCTGGCTGGCCTGTCCCTGACCGCTTCCTGAACCACCGCCGCCGCCCTGAGGACGCTCAATTCTGTCGTTCTGAACGAAGTGGTCATTACCTGGATGTACGCGATGGCGCAGGCCGCCTCGCCCCTGATGAAACATCGGTTCGCTGATGTCATCGGTGGGGATGGAGACAGACTCGCCGCTGTCGACGTCGGTCACCGAGCGTTTGTTGATGGCCTCGGAGATAGACTGTTTAATTTGCGCTTTATAACGACGCAAGAAGCGCTGGCGGTTCACCGTGCTCTTGTTTTTGCCGTTAAGACGCCGGTCAATAAACCAGGTCATATACCCCCCGTACTGCATTTGCCAACTTGCATTTTGTAGGCCCGGTCAGCGCTAACCGCTACCGGGCACTTGTTTTTAAGACGATTTACGCACGCGCAGATACCATTCGCAGAGCAGGCGGACCTGCTTGCGGGTGTAGCCTTTTTCCATCATACGGTCGACAAAGTCATCGTGCTTTTTCTGCTCATCGGTTGAGGTTTTGGCGTTAAACGAGATCACCGGCAGCAGCTCTTCGGTATTGGAGAACATTTTCTTCTCAATGACCGTGCGCAGTTTCTCGTAGCTGGTCCAGTTCGGATTGCGCCCGTTGTTATGCGCTCTGGCGCGCAGGACGAAGTTCACAATCTCGTTACGGAAGTCTTTCGGGTTGCTGATCCCGGCAGGCTTCTCGATTTTTTCCAGCTCCGCGTTCAGGGATTCACGGTCAAACAGCTGGCCGGTATCCGGGTCCCGGTACTCCTGATCCTGGATCCAGAAGTCAGCATAGGTGACATAACGGTCGAAAATGTTCTGCCCGTATTCTGAATAGGATTCCAGGTAGGCCGTCTGGATCTCTTTGCCAATGAACTCGGCGTATTTCGGGATCAGGTAACCTTTGAGGAACTCAAGGTAGCGTTCAGCCTGCTCCTGCGGGAACTGCTCGCGTTCGATTTGCTGCTCCAGCACGTAGAACAGATGAACCGGGTTGGCCGCCACTTCCGCATGGTCGAAGTTAAAGACGCGGGAGAGGATCTTAAACGCGAAGCGCGTGGACAGACCGTTCATCCCCTCATCAACCCCGGCATAGTCGCGGTATTCCTGATACGACTTCGCTTTCGGGTCGGTATCTTTCAGGCTTTCACCGTCATAGACGCGCATTTTCGAATAGATGCTGGAGTTTTCCGGCTCTTTCAGACGCGAAAGGATGGAGAAGCGCGACAGTGTTTCCAGCGTTCCCGGTGCGCAAGGAGCGTGCACCAGCTCGCTGTGGTTAAGCAGTTTCTCGTAAATTTTGATCTCTTCGGAGATCCGCAGGCAATAAGGCACCTTGACGATGTACACGCGGTCAAGGAAGGCCTCATTGTTTTTGTTATTACGGAAGGTCACCCATTCAGATTCGTTCGAGTGGGCGAGAATAATCCCGTTAAACGGCAGGGCGGAGATACCTTCCGTCCCGTTGTAGTTGCCTTCCTGGGTAGCCGTCAGCAGAGGATGCAGCACTTTAATCGGTGCTTTAAACATCTCGACGAATTCCATAATCCCCTGGTTCGCACGGCACAGCGCGCCTGAGTAACCGTAGGCATCCGGATCGTTTTGCGCGAAGTTTTCCAGCTTACGGATATCGACTTTACCCACCAGCGCCGAGATATCCTGGTTGTTCTCATCACCCGGTTCTGTTTTGGCGATGGCGATTTGCTCAAGGATAGACGGCCAGACCTTCACCACGCGGAATTTGGTGATGTCGCCACCAAACTCGTGCAGGCGTTTTGCCGCCCACGGCGACATGATGGTGCCGAGGTAGCGACGCGGGATGCCATACTCTTTATCCAGAATCTGCGCGTCTTCCTGCGGATTGAACAGGCACAGCGGATGGTCGTTCACCGGGCTGCGTTCACCGTTGGCGCTCAGCACATAAATAGGAACGCGCTGCATCAGCGACTTCAGGCGTTCAGCCAGCGAGGATTTACCGCCCCCCACCGGGCCGAGTAAATAGAGGATCTGTTTCTTCTCTTCCAGACCCTGAGCGGCATGCTTCAGATAGGAGACAATCTGTTCGATGGCATCTTCCATACCATAGAACTCTTCAAACGCCGGATATCGGGCGACCACCCGATTCGAAAAGAGACGGGAAAGCCGAGGCTCCAGGGCAGTGTCAACCATGTTTGGCTCACCAATGGCCATCAATAGCCGTTCTGCCGCATTGGCATAGGCACTGCGATCTTGCCGACAGATGGTAAGAAACTCCTGCAGTGTGAACTCTTCGTCCTTGGCAGCTTCATAGCGCTGGCGATAGTGATCGAATATATTCATGGCATGCCGTCCTTTCGTTTTTTAGCACAGGATAAGAGCCGTTCGTATGAGTAGTGGAGGCTCCCGGAAGAGAATCTCTCGCACCTCACTGCCAGAGCAGCAACCTGTGTGCCAGGTCAGACGCTAAGAACCGCAGGGTGTTCAGGAAAACTCTTCTTAAATTAAAGCGTAGATGGCATTTGCAAAACTTGCATGCCCAGAAAATCTACTTTCAATGACATATCAATAACTCATCCAAAAATTTCCACTGTCGTTATAAGACAAATGCACGTTTTTCATTCAGTGGTCATATAAATGAAAGCGTGTTGTCATCTGAAAAGTTAAAAATAACGGGTTAATCAGACTGATTAGCAGGCAAAAAATTTTGGGATGTACGGGAATGGCGGTTACACTTCATCCGCTGATTATTTGACTACAGGAAAGAATGGATTGTGACCAAACTCAAACTTCTGGCATTAGGCATCCTTGCCGCGACCGCAGTGAACACCGCGCAGGCGGAAAGTCAGTGGACGGTTGGCGCGGGTGTTGGCGTCATTAACAGCCCGTATAAACAGTATGACCGTGATGTTTATCCTGTTCCCGTTATCACCTATGAAGGCGACAACGTCTGGTTCCGCGGGCTCGGCGGCGGCTACTATCTCTGGAACGATAAGGCCGATAAGCTCTCCATCATGGCCTACTACGACCCAACGCACTTCAAGCCGGGTGACAGCGACAGCCATGCGCTTCGCCAGCTCGACAAGCGTAAAAGCACTATGATGGCCGGGCTTTCTTATGTACATAACACCGAGTATGGCTTCCTGCGTACGGCACTGGCGGGTGACACGCTGGATAACAGCAACGGCTTTATCTGGGATCTGGCGTGGTTGTACCGCTATACCAACGGTGGGCTCACGCTGACGCCGGGTATCGGTGTGCAGTACAACAGCGAGAACTACAACGACTACTACTACGGCGTCTCTAAAAGCGAGTCCCGCCGTAGTGGTCTGAAAAGCTACAGTGCAGATGACGGCTGGGATCCTTACCTGGAGCTGACCGCGAGCTACAACTTCCTTGGCGACTGGAGCGTGTACGGTACCGGCCGCTATGAGCGTCTGAGCGACGAAGTGAAGGATAGCCCGATGGTCGATAAGTCCTGGGCAGGCATCTTCTCTGTGGGTGTGAGCTACAAGTTCTGATTGTGCATTAATTTAGTGCAATCTATGCATCAAAACGGGGCGCTTGCGCCCCGTTTGCTTTAGCGTGGTGCAGTGAATTTATCGCTTAACAATGCGAATCGTCTGCCCTAAACGAGACGGTTTTTCCTCACTCGCTTTTTGCGGGTTGCTCACGCAAGCGGTTTCCACGCAGACAAACGTTTTGTAGCCATCATCCGTCATGTCGGCCATGCTGACGGACAGCGCAGGGCCCGGGTTCCAGCCCACCACGTCGCTGTGATGATGATGGACCACTTCAATGCCGCGGTTCAGGGCGCCGTCGTGGATCACGCTGCACGCTTCCGGGTGCAGGTAAACGCGGTCGGTACGGTCAGGGAATGCCTGAACGCCGTCGCTCAGTTTGCCTTCTTTCGCGTTATCCACTTTGTCGATATAGGTATCGCCGAGGCCGCTCACCTTCACGGCGCTGATATCACCCACGTTGAAATAGGTGTGCAGGGCAGAGGTGGTTTCGAACTCGCCGTGAGCTTCCAGTTCGATTTCACAGGTTTTACCCAGCTTGAAGCGGGCATACAGGGTGAAATCGTGCGGCCAGAGGGTGCGGGTTTCATCATTAGCCTGCAGCTCAAAGGTCAGCACTGCGCCGTTGTCATCTTCGTTATGCGCTTTCAGCGTCCACTGCTGGCTGCGGGCAAAACCGTGAGACGGCAAACCCGGCTGTGCGGACGGGCCGAACCACGGCCAGCAGATCGGTACGCCACCGCGGATTGCGGCCCCTTTTTTGAAGGAGGTCGCATCGCTCAGCCATAAGCCTTCTGCTTCGCCTTCCGGTTTCCAGGAGAGCAGGTGGGCGCCGTTGAGCGCTACGGAGGCTTTTACGCGTGGGTGGTCAACGACGATGACATCAGCACCGTCAATCTGACGGCGGGAGAGCACAGGGGTAAGTTGTTCGACTACCGGAAGTGCAAAAATTTTATTAGTCATTAAGCAATCCTCTGTCTTATAAATAAAAAAAGGCGACCGAAGTCGCCTTTTTGGATCAAACACTCATCTCAACTTATTTGGAGATGTGAGCGATCAGGTCCAGTACTTTGTTAGAGTAGCCAGTTTCGTTGTCGTACCAGGAAACCAGTTTCACGAAGTTGTCGTTCAGTGCGATACCTGCTTTAGCATCGAATACTGAAGTGCAGATTTCGCCGTTGAAATCGGTAGATACAACGTCGTCTTCGGTGTAGCCCAGAACGCCTTTCATTGCGCCTTCGGAAGCAGCTTTGATTGCTTTCTTAATTTCTTCATAAGAAGCAGCTTTTTCCAGACGAACGGTCAGGTCAACAACGGATACGTTAGGAGTTGGAACGCGGAACGCCATACCAGTCAGTTTGCCATTCAGTTCTGGCAGTACTTTACCTACAGCTTTAGCAGCACCGGTAGAGGATGGGATGATGTTCTGAGCCGCGCCACGGCCGCCGCGCCAGTCTTTGTGAGACGGGCCATCAACGGTTTTCTGAGTAGCGGTAGTCGCGTGAACGGTAGTCATCAGACCTTCGATGATGCCGAAGTTGTCGTTGATAACTTTAGCCAGTGGTGCCAGGCAGTTGGTGGTGCAGGATGCGTTAGACACGATATCCTGGCCAGCGTAAGTTTCGAAGTTTGCACCACGAACGAACATTGGGGTGTTGTCTTTGGAAGGACCAGTCAGAACAACTTTCTTCGCACCCGCAGTGATGTGTTTACGCGCAGTTTCGTCGGTCAGGAAGATACCGGTTGCTTCAGCAACAACGTCAACACCGATTTCGTTCCATTTCAGGTTAGCTGGGTCTTTTTCAGCAGTAACGCGGATGGTTTTGCCATTAACAACCAGGTGGCCGTCTTTCACTTCAACGGTGCCGTCGAAACGACCGTGAGTTGAGTCGTACTTCAGCATGTACGCCATGTATTCAGCGTCCAGGAGATCGTTGATACCAACGATTTCGATGTCAGAACGTTTCTGAGCAGCACGGAAAACAATACGGCCGATACGGCCAAAACCGTTGATACCTACTTTGATAGTCATATATTCCACCAGCTATTTGTTAGTGAATAAAAGGTTGCCTGTAAAATTACAAAAACCTTACGCAGCGTCAAGCGGAATCGTGTCAATCATTGCGACAAATCAATCCTGTGACTAACGTTTGTGCGACTGACTCGCCTCACTTTCCCTTTGAGCTTGCACCCATATGGGGGCTGAGCCGGGATTTTAAAGTCCTCTCAGGATAAAAATGTGAACGTGATCACAATTGCCTGACCGCTTATTCGCGACACATAAGTTTAGATCAAAAGTGCACGCAAGGGTGTTAATGTTTTGTTAGAATCCGGGTTAAAGATGTCTGTTTCTACAGCGAGATGTAAGCATATGTCGAACCAACGTAACCCTGACGATTTGAAAAAAAACCTCACAGAAATGCAGTTTTACGTGACGCAGAATCACGGAACGGAACCGCCGTTCACCGGGCGTTTACTGCACAACAAGCGAGACGGCGTCTACCACTGCCTGGTCTGTGATGCGCCCCTGTTTAATTCACAAACGAAATTTGATTCTGGCTGCGGCTGGCCGAGTTTCTACGAGCCGGTGAGCGATGAGGCCATCCGCTACCTGACCGACTCGTCGCACGGTATGGTGCGTACGGAAATTCGCTGCGGCAACTGCGATGCGCACCTTGGGCACGTCTTCCCGGATGGCCCCCAGCCTACGGGCGAGCGTTTCTGCGTAAATTCAGCCTCAATGAGCTTCACCGATGATGAAAACGGTGACCAGATTAAGGGTTGAAAAAACGATTCAGCAAATTATTCCTTTGAAAGGGCGCGAGAGTGAATATTGATGACATAATTAGCGGCATGACGCCGGAGATTTATCAGCGTCTGGTGACCGCCGTAGAACTGGGAAAATGGCCCGACGGCGTTGCGCTGACGCCGGAGCAAAAAGAAAACAGTTTGCAGCTGGTGATGCTGTGGCAGGCGCGCAATAACACCGACGCGCAGCACATGACGATCGACACCAAAGGCCAGATGGTCATGAAGAGCAAGCGCGAGCTGAAAGAAGACTTTGGCATCGCGCCGAAGCCGATTGCGACGATGAAAATGCAATAACGGTGCAGGTTGATACCCTCTCCCACAGGGAGAGGGCGTAAAAGACTACGCCTGCGTTTCCAGCCAGTCTTCGAGCGTATACAGCGTTGCGCCTTCCGCAGCCATATCCATAAACGCCTGAGCGCTGTCCTGCGGGTGAATGTTTACCCCGCGGCAGCCGTCGGTGATGACGCTGACGGTATACCCCAACTGGAGCGCGTCCAGCACGGTAAACTTCACGCAGTAATCCGTCGCCAGGCCCAGCACGATCAGCTCCGTGATTTCATGGTGGCGTAACCACGCGTCCAGCGCCGTTTTCTGGCGATGCCCGTTATCAAAAAACGCGCTATAGCTGTCGATAGCCGGGTTTTCACCTTTATGGAACACCGCGTCGATGACTTTCTGATTCAGAAGCGGATGCAGTTCCGCGCCTTCCGTCTGCTGTACGCAGTGATCCGGCCAGAAGGTTTGCGCCAGCCCGTCGAGTTCCCCCTGAGTGAAAGGCTCGACGTCGTGCTGGCTGGCAAAGCTGCCGTGGTTCGCCGGATGCCAGTCCTGGCTTGCGACAACCGCTTCACCGCGGGCTTTGCTCCAGTCAATCAGCGTGTTTGCCACGTCAACGGTGCTGTCACCTTCGGCGACGGCCAGCGCACCGCCCGCGCAGAAATCATTTTGCAAATCGACCAGTAGCAGGGCGCGTTGCTTCATGAGCACTCCTTATTCGTCCGGGGTCAGCTCGCCGCGCAGGTTTTGCATCATCGCGCTGCGAATGGACTGAATGTCCAGATCCTGACTCAGTAAATAGTGAAGTTTAGTCAGCGTTGCCTCAACGGTCATATCGAAGCCGCTGATAACTCCCGCATGCGCCAGCGCGTTGCCGGTGGCATAGCCACCCATGTTGACCTTTCCGGACATACACTGGGTCAGGTTCACGACCACAATTCCGCGCTCGCTGGCTTCCTGAAGCTCTTTCAGGAATTCGCCGTTCTGCGGCGCGTTGCCGACGCCATAGGAGCGCAGAATCAGCGCTTTCACCGGCTGGCGCAGGAAGTTACGCACCACGTCGGCAGAAATACCCGGGTAGATAGTGACCACGCCAATCGGCTGCGGAGTGATCGGATGCACGATCAGCTCGCCGGCGGTGTTCGGCGCAGGCGGAGTGCCCAGACGACGGATATGAATCCCGGCCTCCAGCAGCGGCTGCAGGTTAGGGGAGGCGAAGGCGTCAAAACCGTCAGCATGGGCTTTGGTGGTACGGTTGCCGCGATACAGACGGTTATTGAAGAACAGCGACACTTCGTTGATCGGGTAATTCGCCGCCACGTAGAGGGAGTTCAGCAGGTTGATCTGCCCGTCCGAGCGCAGCTCCGCCAGCGGGATTTGCGACCCGGTGACGATAACCGGCTTGCTCAGGTTCTCCAGCATGAAGGAGAGCGCCGAGGCGGTAAACGCCATGGTGTCGGTTCCGTGCAGGATCACGAAGCCGTCGTACTGGTCGTAATGGGCTTTAATGTCATCCGCGATATGCTGCCAGTCTTCCGGCGTCATGTCGGAGGAGTCCATCAGCGGCTCGTATTCGTGGATGGTGAAGTCAGGCATTTCCGGACGGTGGAATTCCGGCATCAGCGCAAGCTGACGCTGAAGGTGGCCGGAGACAGGAATATAGCCGTTTTCAGAGCGCTGCATACCGATGGTACCGCCAGTGTAGGCTACATAAATCGATTTCTTCTGCATGGTAGTGAGTTCTTGTTCTTCAAAAGAAAAAAATCCCCTCTTCGCGGGAAGAGGGGACGGTTTTTAACGGACGTTAGCGCAGGTCAGGCAAAACGCGTAACGACTCTGTGGATCGTTAAAGGCCGCGAGCTTATCGCTTTCCGCCTTCATCGCTTTCGCCGCCGTGGCGACCGGCGCAGGCAGGTAAGCCTGCATCGCCTCCGGCAGCATGGCGCGTACAGAGCCGGACATGCTGTCCATGACCATATCGAAGAACGACGGCTCGTCCTGGTAATACTCGATATGCCACTGCTTGAGCTTCGCCAGCTCGGCGGCTTTCTTCACCGCGTCATCGAAGTCGCCCAGGCTGTCCACCAGACCGTTGCTCTTGGCATCCTGGCCGGTCCAGACGTGGCCTTGCGCAATCTGGTCGATCTGCTCTGGCGTCTTTTTACGCGAGTCCGCCACCAGGGTGATAAAGCGCTTATAGCCGTTCTCAATGCTGAGCTGCATCATCTCAGAGACTTCCGGCGGCAGGGATTTGGTCACCGACACATCCGCCAGCGGAGAGGTGGCCACGCCATCGGTATGCACGCCCAGAGAATCCAGGCTGTTTTCCACGGTGTTGATCACCCCGAAGATGCCAATCGAACCGGTCAGCGTGCTTGGGTTGGCCACGATGTAGTTGGCTGGCGTTGAGATCCAGTAACCCCCGGAGGCGGCCATTCCGCCCATTGATACAACCACCGGCTTGCCGGCGGCACGCGCCGCGGCAAGTTCAGCGCGGATCACCTCGGAGGCGCTGACGCTGCCGCCAGGGCTGTTCACCCGCAGGACAATCGCTTTAACTTTCGGATCCAGACGAGCATCGCGGATTTGTGACGCGGTAGTATCGCCGCCCACGTTCCCCGGCGTCTCCTGGCCGTCCATGATGGCGCCGTTGGCAAACACCACCGCGACGCTGTCACCGCTGTCATCCGGCTTTTTCGCCGAGTAATCATACATGCTGATGGCGCTGTAATTTTTGTCCTCTTTGCTCCAGCCAAACTGCTTGCTCAGGGATTTTTCAATCTCGGCGCTGGTGCCCAGGGCATCAACCAGTTTGTTATCCAGCGCATATTTCGCGGTATCACCGTCAACCTTACGCAGGCCATCCAGCACGCCCTGCGCGCCGGGGAACGCCTGCTCAGGCGTAATCTGGCGGTTAGCGGCAACGGTGCCCAGATAGTTCTGCCACAGCTCGCCAATCCAGCGGCTGTCCGCTTCACGGGCGGCCGGAGACATGTCGTCGCGGATAAACGGCTCGACGGCTGATTTATACGTGCCGACGCGGAATACGTGGGTGGTGACCTTCAGTTTGTCGAGCAGGGATTTGTAGTACAGGCCGTTGGTGGCAAAACCGTGCAGATCCACCGTCCCCTGCGGGGAGAGCCAGATTTTATTGGCGAAGCTCGCCAGATAATATTGCCCCTGGCTGTAGCTGTCGCCCACGGCAATCACCGGCTTGCCGCTGTCGCGGAATTCGCGCAGCGCTTTACCGATGTACTGCATTGAAGGCTGATCGCCTCCGGCGAAATCTTTCAGATCCAGCACGATCCCGGTGATGTTACGGTCGTCTTTGGCCTGGCGGATGGTATCGACGATATCGAACAGGGAGTTTTCCTGCAGACGGTCTGATGTCGCGCCAAACAGCTGGCGGCTGATTGCCCCCAGACGGTTGCTGGCGGACGGTTTATCAACGATAACGCCGGTGATATCGAGTAACAGGGCCCCGCGAGTCGAATGCTGCGCCTGATTCGCGTTGCTGATATGCATCCAGATGCCCGCGCAAACCAGAACCAGCAGGATGAAGAAGATGTTCATCACCAGGTTGCGGACGAAGTTGAGCAGTCGCCACGTCCATTTAAAGAAACCGGCAATGATTCGCCAAAGGGTTCGCATGTATTCTCCCTAACCAGAAAATGACTGTTTCCGTCGCCACTGGACGGTAATGTTGGGTTATCGTAATGACCCAACCGCCACTTGTCAGCAGGAATCGCCTGCCAGGCTGTAACAAAATCTGCCGTCGTGTTAATTTTGTGAGTAAATTTCAAGAAAGGAGTTAACCAATGGACGCACTCGAACTGCTTGTTAACCGCCGTAGCGCTTCCCGTCTGGCCGAACCTGCCCCGGCAGGCGAGCAGCTGGAGAACATTCTGCGTGCCGGCATGCGTGCCCCCGATCACGGCACGCTGCAGCCGTGGCACTTCTTTGTGATTGAAGGCGAAGGCCGCGATCGTTTCAGCCAGCTGCTGGAGCAGGGCGCGGTTGCCGCCGGGCAGGATGAGAAAGGTATCGACAAGGCGCGCAATGCCCCGTTCCGCGCCCCGATGATTATCGCCGTCGTGGCGAAATGCCAGGCTGACCATAAGGTGCCGGTCTGGGAACAGGAAATGTCCGCAGGCTGTGCGGTCATGGCGATGCAAATGGCCGCCGTCGCGCAGGGCTTTAACGGTATCTGGCGTACCGGTGCGCTGACCGAAAGCCCGGCGGTCCGTGACGTTTTTGGCTGCGGTGAGCATGACAAAATTGTCGGTTTCCTCTATCTCGGCACCCCGCAGCTTAAAGCCTCCAGCACCATCAGCATTCCGGACACCACGCTTTTCGTCAGCCATTTCTGATAACGCACCTAAACTGTCTGGATTCTGAGCATCTGCCGCAGAATTCAGACAGTCATACTTACCTCTTTATGGAATGAGCGCTACCATAGCGCGATTGAGATGACAGGAGACGTCCATGAGCGAGCAAACCATTCGTTTAACGCAGTACAGCCACGGAGCCGGTTGCGGTTGTAAAATTTCCCCGAAAGTGCTGGAGACCATCCTGCACAGTGAACAGGCGAAGTTTGTCGACCCGAACCTGCTTGTCGGCAATGAAACGCGTGACGATGCTGCAGTTTATGACTTAGGTAACGGCACCAGCATTATCAGTACTACCGACTTCTTTATGCCGATTGTCGACAACCCGTTCGACTTCGGGCGCATTGCGGCCACCAACGCCATCAGCGATATCTTCGCGATGGGCGGTAAGCCGATCATGGCGATTGCCATTCTGGGCTGGCCGATCAACACCATCCCGCCGGAAGTGGCCCGCGAGGTGATTGATGGCGGACGTTTTGCCTGCCAGCAGGCGGGGATTGCGCTGGCCGGTGGTCACTCTATTGATGCGCCGGAGCCTATCTTTGGCCTGGCCGTTACCGGCGTAGTGCCGACCGCACGCGTGAAGCGCAACAGCACCGCGCAGGCGGGCTGCAAACTGTTCCTCACCAAGCCGCTGGGCATTGGCGTGCTGACCACAGCCGAGAAAAAATCCCTGCTGAAACCGGAGCACAAAGGCCTGGCAACCGAAGTCATGTGCCAGATGAACCTCGCCGGTGCGGCGTTTGCCAATATCGACGGCGTGAAGGCGATGACCGACGTCACCGGTTTTGGTCTGCTGGGGCACCTCTCTGAAGTGTGTCAGGGCGCGGGCGTGCAGGCACAGGTCTGGTATCAGGACGTGCCGAAGCTGCCGGGCGTGGAGGAGTATATTGCTCAGGGCGCGGTCCCGGGCGGTACCCAGCGCAACTTCGCCAGCTACGGTCACCTGATGGGCGAAATGCCCGAGGAGTGGCGCAACCTGCTGTGCGATCCGCAAACCTCCGGCGGCCTGCTGCTGGCGGTGACGCCGGAATCTGAAGCCGAGGTTCAGGCCACTGCCGCCGAGTTTGGCATCACCCTGACGGCGATCGGCGAGCTGGTGACCGCGCGCGGTGGCCGACCGATGATTGAGATCCGTTAATTCGATGCGGTTGTTTATTGCCGAAAAGCCGAGCCTGGCCCGTGCCATTGCCGATGTGCTGCCTAAACCGCATCGCAAAGGCGACGGCTTTATCGAATGCGGTAACGGGCAGGTGGTCACCTGGTGTATTGGTCACCTGCTTGAGCAGGCGCAGCCGGATGTCTACGACAGCCGCTACGCCCGCTGGAATTTAAACGATCTGCCCATCGTGCCGGAAAAATGGCGCCTGCAGCCCCGACCTTCGGTCACCAAACAGCTCAACGTGATTAAGCGCTTCCTGCATGACGCCGCTGAAATCGTGCACGCGGGTGACCCGGACAGGGAAGGACAGCTGCTGGTGGATGAGGTGCTGGACTACCTGGAGCTGGCGCCGGAAAAGCGCCAGCAGGTGCAGCGCTGCCTGATTAACGACCTCAACCCGCAGGCCGTCGAGCGGGCGATTTCGCGCCTGCGCGCCAACAGCGAGTTTATTCCGCTGTGCGTTTCCGCGCTGGCGCGTGCGCGTGCCGACTGGCTGTACGGCATCAACATGACCCGCGCCTACACCATTCTTGGGCGCAACGCGGGCTATCAAGGCGTGCTTTCCGTGGGGCGCGTGCAGACGCCGGTGCTGGGGCTGGTCGTGCGTCGTGACGAAGAGATTGAGAACTTCGTCGCCAAAGATTTCTTTGAGGTGAAAGCGCATATCGTCACGCCTAAGGACGAACGCTTTACCGCCGTCTGGCAGCCTAGCGATGCCTGTGAATCGTATCAGGATGAAGAGGGGCGTCTGCTCCATCGTCCTCTGGCGGATCATGTGGTTAACCGCATTACCGGCCAGCCGGCTATCGTCACCAGCTATAACGATAAACGGGAATCAGAACCCGCGCCGCTGCCGTTCTCGCTTTCTGCACTTCAGATTGAGGCGGCCAAAAAGTTTGGCCTCAGCGCGCAGAACGTGCTGGACATCTGCCAGAAGCTCTACGAAACCCATAAGCTCATCACCTATCCGCGTTCGGACAGCCGCTATCTGCCGGAAGAGCACTTTGCCGGACGCCATTCGGTGATGAACGCCATCAGCGTCCACGCGCCGGATCTGCTCCCGCAGCCGGCGGTGAATCCGGACACCCATAACCGCTGCTGGGACGACAAAAAAGTCGATGCCCACCACGCGATTATCCCGACGGCGCGCGCCAGCAACGTCAACCTGACCGAGAACGAAGCGAAGGTCTATAACCTGATCGCCCGTCAGTACCTGATGCAGTTCTGCCCGGACGCGGTATTCCGTAAGTGCGTGATTGAGCTTGAGATTGCCAAAGGCAAGTTTATCGCTAAAGCGCGTTTCCTTGCGGAAGCGGGCTGGCGCACGCTGCTGGGGAATAAAGAGCGCGACGAAGAGAACGACGGCACGCCGCTGCCGGTGGTCGCTAAAGATGACGAACTGCTGTGCGAGAAGGGCGAAGTGGTTGAACGTCAGACCCAGCCGCCGCGCCATTTCACCGATGCGACGCTGCTGTCGGCGATGACCGGGATCGCCCGGTTCGTTCAGGATAAAGATCTGAAGAAGATCCTGCGCGCCACCGACGGTCTGGGGACGGAAGCGACGCGAGCGGGGATCATCGAGCTGCTCTTTAAGCGCGGCTTCCTGGAGAAAAAGGGACGCTACATCCACTCAACGGAACCGGGCCGGGCGCTGATTCATTCTCTGCCGGAGCTGGCCGCGAGGCCGGACATGACCGCGCACTGGGAATCGGTGCTGACGCAGATCAGCGAGAAGCAGTGCCGCTATCAGGACTTTATGCAGCCGCTGGTCGGGACGCTTTATCAGCTAATCGATCAGGCGCGCAGCACGCCGGTGAAAACGTTCAGAGGGATGGTTGCGCCCGGTAGCGGCGCGAAGAAACCGTTCAAGAAGAAAAAGAGCGCGGCAGCCTCTTAAACCGTAGGTCGGGTAAGGCGCAGCCGCTACCCGGCGAAAAGCAGCTCTGCGGCCTGATACGCCCGGTTTTCTCCCTCTCCCTGTGGGAGAGGGCCGGGGTGAGGGCATCCGGCCGCACGCGATAAACCTTAAATCACACCCTGACCAATCATCGCATCCGCCACCTTCACGAACCCGGCGATATTCGCCCCGCGCACGTAGTTGGTTTGCGACGCCTCGCCGCCGTACTCCACGCAGGCATGGTGAATATCCAGCATGATGTGGTGCAGGCGCGCATCCACTTTCTCCGCCTTCCAGCCGAGACGCGCGGCGTTTTGCGCCATCTCGAGGCCGGAGGTCGCCACGCCGCCCGCGTTAGCGGCCTTGCCCGGCGCAAACAGCACGCCCGCTTCCAGGAATAGATCCGTCGCGTCGATGGTGGTCGGCATATTCGCCCCTTCGGCCACCGCTTTTACGCCGTTGCTAATCAGGGTACGCGCGGCGTCTGCATCCAGCTCGTTCTGCGTGGCGCACGGCAGGGCGATATCCACCGGAACGCCCCACGGCTGTTTCCCTTCCAGATAGGTCAGGCCAAGCTCCCGGGCATAATCCGCCACGCGACCGTCGCGGCTGGCTTTGATTTCACACAGGCGCGCCAGCTTCTCTGCCGTGAAGCCTGCTTCATCCACCACCGTGCCGCTGGAGTCAGAGGCGGTCACCACGCGAGCGCCAAACTGCATCGCTTTCTCAATCGCATACTGCGCCACGTTACCGGAGCCGGACACCGCGACGCGCATGCCTTCAAAGCCTAAACCGTGACGCTTGAGCATCGCCTCGGTGAAGTAAACCAGGCCGTATCCTGTCGCTTCCGGGCGGATCAGGCTGCCGCCAAACGACAGACCCTTGCCGGTAAACACGCAGGCGCTGTTGTTGGAGAGCTTTTTCATCATCCCGGCCATAAAGCCCACTTCACGTCCGCCCACGCCGATATCACCTGCAGGAACGTCGGTATCCGGGCCGAGGTGACGGTAGAGTTCGGTCATCAGCGCCTGGCAGAAGCGCATCACTTCGCCTTCGCTTTTGCCTTTCGGGTCGAAATCGCTGCCGCCTTTCCCGCCGCCCATCGGTAGCGTGGTGAGGGCGTTTTTAAAGGTCTGCTCGAAGCCGAGGAATTTCAGAATCGACAGGTTCACGGACGGATGAAAACGCATGCCGCCCTTAAACGGGCCAATCGCCGAGTTAAACTGAACGCGCCACGCGCGGTTAACCTGTACCTGGTTGCGATCGTCAACCCACGTCACGCGGAACTGGATCACGCGCTCTGGCTCGACCAGGCGTTCAAGCAGAGACATCTGGCGATAACGCGGGTTTTGTTCAAGGAAGGGCCACAGGGTGGTCATAACTTCACGCACGGCCTGCGCGAACTCGCTTTGGTGCGGGTCGCGCTGCTGAACATGGGCAAGGAAACTTTCCAGAGAGCGTGTCTGATCCATAGATATAAGAACCTCTTATCGTATTTTATGTTTATTACTTATGCGATTTGTGTTGTTTTTTTGACTATACCACCCGTACCGCTTTGTGAGGCAAGCAGAAATTTATGACGAAAGGGAAATTAATGAGAGGGCGGGCGTCATAACTAAAAGCGATGAAGAGATAAATTAAAGGTTCGGCTCTGGTTTACCGTTATAGTCATTATCAAGGAACTACTGGAAGATGTGTCTATGAAACGTTATCTACTCACCGCGTTATGTCTGATCTTTACTGCAGGCGTGCAGGCCAACCCCATTCTCCCGGACGTGGAAGTGAATGTACCGCCGGAAGTGTTTAGCTCCAGCGGCCAGAATCAAACGGTGCAGCCCTGTAATCAGTGCTGTATCTATCAGAATCAGAACTACTCGGAAGGGGCCGTTGTGAAAGCGGACGGCATTCTGCTGCAGTGCCAGCGCGACGAGCGCGCCATCAGCACGAACCCGCTGGTCTGGCGTCGCGTAAAACAATAAAGGCTTCCAGCAGCGGAATATCCGCCGGGGCTAAGGCGTAGCCAAACGCCTCTTCCGGCGTACACCACGCGAGCGCGCTGTGGTAGTGCGCCGTGAGCTCGCCGCGAAAAGCAGGAACGTGCCAGGCATGCAGGTTAATCAACCGCTGGGAGACTTCCCGCTGGTGGCTTGCCACGTATTGCCCCGGCAGGGCGTCAATGCCCAACTCTTCACGCAGCTCGCGGATAAGCGCTTCTGGCTGGGTTTCTCCGGCCTCGACTTTACCGCCTGCAAATTCCCACATTCCCGGCTGGTCGGCGTGGACAGGGCGCTGCGCCAGTAAAATGTTGCCGTCTTTTTCGATGATGGCGGCAACGACATCGAGTGTTTTCAGCATGGTCGTCAATAATTGATAGCGAAAAAAGACATATTATCGTGCCCTTTCTCAGAGTCCAGTAAACAGGAGAATCAGGTGAAAGAGTCCACCGCCTGGGTTGCCCCCCTCGAATCCCTTCCCGCCAGCCTTAAACCGATTGCCGCCATGCAGAAAAAGCACTTTGGCGCGGTGCTGAATCCCACCCGCTGGTGGGGGCGAATGCCGCGTCTGTTATGGCTGGTGGCGCTGTTTGTCGGCTTTCTGGAGCGTCGTCACGCGCGCCTGACGCCCGCGCTGCGTTCGCTGCTCATGACGCGGGTATCCCAGCTCTGTCACTGCGCTTTCTGTATTGATGCCAACAGCCTGCGGCTGGCCGAGCGCTGCGGCGCGCTGGATAAGGTTCAGGCCGTGAGCGACTGGCAGGATTCCGCCTTGTTTACCGAGCAAGAGCGCGCGGCCCTGGCCTACGCCGAGGCGATGACCGCCACGCCGCCCCGGGCGGATGAGTCAGTCAGAACGGCGCTGAAACGCCACTTCACGGATGATGCCATCACCGAGATGACGGCGCTGATTGCGTTTCAGAATCTCTCCGCCCGCTTTAATGCCGCGCTGGATATTCCGGCGCAGGGGCTGTGCGCCACGTTTAACGAGACTCCTCATGCTTGACCGTCATCTTCATCCGCGGGTAAAGCCCGTTCTGAATCGTCTGGTTTCCGTGCTGGATAAGCCGGGCATCACGCCCGACGGATTGACCCTGACCGGGTTTGTCTTCGGCGTGCTGGCGCTGCCGTTTCTGGCCCTCGGCTGGTATCCGGCGGCGCTGGCCGCCATCATGCTTAACCGCCTGCTGGATGGTCTGGACGGCGCGCTGGCGCGCCGGAGAGGGCTGACCGACGCGGGCGGATTTCTCGACATCGCGCTCGATTTTCTGTTCTACGCCCTGGTGCCGTTTGGCTTTGCGCTCGCGGCTCCGGCAGAGAATGCGCTCGCGGCCGCCTGGCTGCTGTTTGCCTTTATCGGTACCGGCAGCAGCTTTCTGGCGTTTGCGGCGCTGGCCGCAAAGCACGACATCGACAACCCCGGCTATGCGCACAAGTCGTTTTATTACATCGGTGGGTTAACGGAAGGGACGGAGACCATCGCGCTGTTCGTGCTGTGCTGCCTCTTCCCGGCGCACTTTACGCTGTTCGCGTGGGTATTCGGCGCGCTGTGCTGGCTGACCACCACAACGCGCGTCTGGAGCGGCTATGTAACGCTGAAGTCACTCACCCGTTAGAGAGCGCTCTCTGGCCCGCGCTCTCCGGTGGTGACCGGGTTCTGCGGGTGACTGCTCCATTCGTACCAGCCGCCGTCATAGACGGCGACATTCTTCCAGCCCATCGCCCGGGCGTACATAAAGGTTTCTGACGCGCGCCACCCGGTGCCGCAGTAAAACGCGACGTGCTGTTCCGGCAGAATATTCCAGCGCTTCCACTGGGCGGCGATATCGTCCGCGCTGCGCATGGTGCCATCCGGGTTATGGAAATCTTCCATATGGGTCGCGTCGCTGCCCGCATGACCCCAGCGGGCACCGGCTATTTCACCTTTTGGCTTGATGTAGCTGTAGCCGCTGGTTTCGCCGATGAACTCCGGCCACGAACGAATGCTGACCAGGGAGGCATCCTGACGGTGCAGCATCCCGCGCGCCTGTTCCATATCAACCATCAGCTGCGGCTGGCCGGGGATCGGCGCGCCGAAATCGGGTGCTGGCGTCACTTTGCCGGGCGTGCCGCGTTCAACCGGGAGGCCTGCATCCGACCACGCCTTCCAGCCGCCGTCGAGAATGCGCACATCCTTCACGCCTGCATACAGCATTATCTGCGCCACGCGCGCGGCGGCGTAAACGTCACGGCCATACAAAATAACGGTGGTGTCGTGACGGATACCGTGCTTCGCCAGCATCGCTTTCAGCTTGTCGTCGGAGACTTTATTCCACAGCGGCTCGCTTTCCACCTCGTTGGTGTCGATGTAGCCCGCGCCGGGAATGTGGTTCAGCAGGTAAAACTTCGGTGCGCCCCAGGCGGCTTCAATCACTTTCCAGTCACCCGCCGGCGCGGCGGTCACGGGTTTACCCTGCTGGAGGCGGTGGATCCACTGCGGGTAAACCAGCTGTTCAAAGTGAGGCAGGCGCTGAAGGCGGTCGGGCGTCTGCAGCGCGTCGCTGAGCAGCGAGACCTGGCGGTATCCGGCTTTCTCCAGGCGGGACTTCACCGCCAGGTTATCGTTCTCGTCGCCGTACAGGGCGATGGCGGTTGCAGGCGTAAGCTGATGCTGTTTTGCCCAGCTCGCAATCTGCTCGTCGCTCATTGCGCCCAGCCAGGCGGCAGCAAGGTTGAGTGCGGCGGGTTCATGCCCGGAGGGGCCGCTGAGGGTCTGCGGCCAGCCGTTGTAAAACGCGCTGGGACGGGTGTCGACAGGCGTGCCGTGCTGCGCCTGAAGCTGGGAGAGCGTCATCGCGTTGGGCATATCAGCCGCCATAGAGGAAAAGGACGCGAGGCCGCAGAGCAGGGCCAGCGCGGTCAGTTGAGAAACACGTTTCATCGAATAACCTGACGTCAGTAAAAGAGGGGGGCATTGTCGTCTCTCCCGAAACGGAAAACATTGCGTTAGCACATTATTGCCAGCGAGAAATCTCAATCAGCTCGCCGCCGGGCGGAATATCGTCCTCATCGTGCGTGACCAGCACCACCGGGATATTGCGCGCGCGGAGGGCGTCAAAAACCCATGTCCGAAACGTTGTGCGCAGCGTTTTATCGAGACGACTGAACGGTTCGTCCAGCAGCAGCGCCTGCGGCTCTGCGAGCAGGGCGCGCAGCAGGCTGACCCGGGCACGCTCCCCGCCGGAAAGGGTGGCCGGATCGCTGGCGTAATGACCGCTCAGCCCGGCGGAATCCAGCGCCTGCTCGACCGCTTCCCGACGCGCGCGTCCGACGATGTGCTCAGGCAAGGCCAGCAGCAAATTTTGCCCGACGCTGAACGGTTCAAACAGCAGCGCGTCCTGAAAGAGAATGCCCAGCCCGCGTGATTCAACGGGAAGGCCGTCGCAGCGACGCGCGTCGAGCCACAGTTCGCCCCGCGCCTGGAAATCGTCTGACAGCGCGCCGACCATCCACGCAAAAAGGGTCGATTTGCCGCTGCCGGACGGCCCCATCAGGGTCACGATCTCCCCGCGAGGAACGCAAAAATTGACCTCGCGGAAAAGCGGTTCGATGGTGAGATCTTTTACCTTCAGCATTAACGTAATCCTTGACGGTAGCGGCCCGCGAGCCGGGATAACAGGGCGGCAAGACCGAACACCGTGCCCGTGACCAGCAGTAATCCCAGCGCCCGGTTAGCGAGAACAGGGATGCTGCCCCCGCTGCTGAGCGCGACGGTTTCAGTGGTCAGCGTGGCGAAACGCCCCGCGCCAAGCCAGAGCGTCGGCATGTATTGCGCCATGCTGACGGAAAAACCAATGGCAAAGGCCAGCAGCGCCGGGCGCACCAGCAGGGGGCATTTCAGCAGTAAGAATATTTTTGCCCGTCGCCAGCCGAGCGTTCTGGCGGTAAGGATAAGCCGGGGATCGATCCGCCGCCAGGCGGGCTGCAGAACCAGCAGCATCCAGGGTAACACCCACAGCAGATGGCTCCAGAGTACGGCGGCAAAGTGCCCGTCGAGCCCCAGACGCAATGCAATAAAGTATTGCCCGGTGACGAGCGGCAGCGCCGGAAGGGCGAGCGGTGACCACACCCACGCTGCGCCGCGCTGCGGTCCCCATTCCAGCCAGAGAAAAATGACGATGAGGGCGATCAGGCTCGACAGCAGGCCGAAGGAAAGGCTGGTCTCCACGGGGCCCGCGTCTCCCCCTTCCGCCAGCATCAGCAGTACCGCAGCGCACAGGACGCCGCACGCGGGTAGTAACCCGCTGAATGCCCGCTCAGGCAGGGCGCGCTGAGACCTTCCGCGCGTTCCCGCGAGTTGCGGAATTGTGCGACGCCATGCCTTCCAGAGGCCGTATCCGAGGGCGGCCAGCGCGGCCAACAGCACAAGGAGAAGCAGGCACAGCAGCATTCCTTTTGCCTGCTGCTGCGCGTCGCCCTGGCTTAGCCACTGCCAGGCCAGCACGGCCAGGGTGGGCGGGTTGCCGGGCCCGAGAACGATCGCCACGTCCACGACCGAGAGCGACCATGCCAGCACCGCCAGCATCACCGCGCCGAGGACAGGCGCGATCGCCGGGAGGATCAGCCAGCTGAGCGTCTGATAACGCCCGTAGCCAAAGGTTTGCAGGACGATCTTCTGCTGCGCGAGCCGTTTTTCCGGCAGCACGGCGTAAATGGCCCACAGTACGAACGCGCTCTCTTTGACCGCGAGCGTCAGGCCCAGCCCGACGCCGTAGCGGTCAAACGGAGCCGTACAGATGGTACAGAGCTGATAAAACAGACCGCCCTCGGCAAACAGCAGCAACGCGCTGGTGGCGAAAGCCACATGGGGGATCGCCAGTAGCCACGGCAGGCGGGTCGTGAGGCGTCGCCAGCGTTGACCGGGCCACAAAAGGCAGACGAAGAAAAGGGCAATCAGCAACGCCCCCAGCGTGGCGATGAGCGTTGAGACCAGCGTGGCGACGGTCGCCTGCGGCAGCTGCGGATCGTTCAGCAGCCGCTGCCAGTTTGTCGCAGAAAGCGCCGGTGCGAACAGCATCACGCCAGCGGGCAGGATCGGCAGATAAATCACCGCCATCGCCAGCCAGACAAGCCCGCTCAGCGGGTGCCGTAACGACGCAGCCATTCCTGCTCCAGCGCGTTCACCCAGGCGGACTGCGGCTCTGCAAGCACCTGCGGCAGCCCCTGAGGCGTATGGGCCAGCAGCTGTTTCGCGTCACCTTCGGGCAGCGTTTTCGCATCCAGTACGCTCGGGTCTCCCCAGATGGCCGGGTCGGCCTTGCGGATTTGCGCCTGCGCTGACAGCAGGAAATTAGCGACCACCTTAGCACCCGCGCTCGCGCTGGCATTGGCCGGGATAGCCACAAAATGGACGTTGCCGAGCATCCCGCTCTCAAAACCAAAGCTGTAGCTGTCGGCGGGCAGTTCGCCGCTCGCCACTTTCTGCTGCGCATGGGACGGGTTAAAGGTCAGCGACAGGTTCAGACTGCCGCTGGCAAGCAGGGCATCCATTCGGGCAGGTGAGGGAGGGAAATCTTTTCCTTCGCGCCACAGCAGCGGGTGCAGCTTATCGAGGTAGGCCCAGAGCGGCGCCGTAACCTCAGCAAACGTTGCATCGGGCGCTTTTTGTAACGCCTCAGGGCGATCGATGAACGTCAGCAGCAGCTGCTCCAGAAAGGCCGTGCCGGTAAAATCGGGCGGGCGAGGGTAGCTGACTTTGCCCGGATGCTGCTGCGCGTACGCCAGCAGCGCCTGGGGATCCGCAGGCGGCGTCGGCATGCTGGCTTTGCGGGCGATAAAGGTCAGCTGCGCGCCGCCCCACGGGGATTCCGCCCCGTCGGTTGGAATCGCAAAATCTTCCGTAACGGGTTTGCGGGTATCGACATAGCGCCAGTCTGGCAACGTCTGCGCCCATCCGGTTTGCAGCAGGTTCGCCTCTTTTAACGTGCGGAAGTTTTCGCCGTTGACCCACAGCAGGTCAACCGAGCCGTTGGTCTTACGCCCTGCGGCGGCTTCCGTCTGGATCCGTTTTACCGCATCGGCGGCATCCGCCAGCGGGACGATTTTTAGGGTAATGGCGTAGTGCGTTTGCATCTCACCGCTGACCCACTCAAGGTAGCGGTTGACCGCCGGATCGCCGCCCCAGGCGTTAAACCAGACGGTCTGGCCTTTGGCCTGCTGTTGAATAGCGTGCCAGCTTTCGGCGGCACAGAGGGGGGCTGCCAGCAGCAGACCGGTCAGGAACGCGCAAAAACGCACACGGCGCATAATGCCTCACTTTTTAACAGACGGGAGATAACGGGAAAACAGCCGGCGCGTCGCCAGCGGCAATAACCCCAGTAGTGTAAAGGCGATTAGCATGCCCGGCGACAAAATATCGCGCAGCGACGCCACTTTCCCCAGCTCGCGCCCGGCGTTCAGAAAGACAACCGTCGCGGGCAGCATCGCGACCTGGCTGACCCACCAGTAGCGGCAGACTCCAATGCGGGTCAGCCCCATCAGCAAATTCACCAGGAAAAACGGGAACAGCGGCATCAGGCGCAGGGCAAAAAGATAGCCCGCGCCGTCATGCGCCATACCGGCGTTCACCGTTTTCATCTGCTGAGCAAACCGACGCTGGACCCATTCGCGCAGCAGATAACGGCTGGCGAGCATCGCAAGCGTCGCCCCGAGCGTGGAGGCAAACGAGACCAGAAGGGTGCCTTCCCACAGGGGAAATAACGCTCCGCCCAGCAGGGTGAGGATCGCCGCGCCGGGGATCGACAGGGCGGAGATCGCCACGTAGAGCGCAATAAAGATCAGCGCGCTTCGCAGCGGCGCGTGGTCAACATGGGAGAGGAGTGCCTGCTGGTGAGTTTTAATTCCTTCCAGGGAGAGCGTGCCTGGGGGAAGCATGACAAACGTCAGAATAAATGCGCCCAGAAGGGCGCACAGGAAAGCGAGTTTTCGAATGTTCACGCGTCATTACAGCTTGAATTTAGCCCACACCGGCGCGTGGTCAGACGGTTTTTCCATGCTGCGGATCTCGTAGTCGATCCCGGTTTCGATGCAGCGCTCTGCCAGCGGCGAACTGGCGAGCAGCAGGTCGATACGCAGGCCGCGGTTGTCGTCAAAGCCTTTTGAGCGGTAGTCAAACCACGAGAAGCGATCCTGCGTGTCCGGGTTGGCGGTACGGAAAGTATCCACCAGCCCCCAGTCCAGCAGGCGTTGCATCCACTCGCGCTCTTCCGGCAGGAAGGAGCATTTGCCGGTACGCAGCCAGCGTTTGCGGCTGTCTTCACCGATGCCAATATCCAGATCGGTCGGGCTGATATTCACATCACCCATGATCAGCACCGGATTGTCTTTGTTGAGTTCGGTTGTCAGGTAGTTCTGCAGATCCTGATAAAACTTGGCCTTAGCAGGGAATTTTGTCGGATGGTCGCGGCTCTCGCCCTGGGGAAAGTAACCATTAATCACGGTGATGTTCCCCAGCGGGGAAGGCAGTTCCGCCATGATGATGCGGCGCTGTGCTTCTTCGTCATCGCCGGGAAACCCACGGCGGACTGAAACTGGCGTCTCTTTGGTCAACAGCGCAACGCCGTAATGGCCTTTCTGCCCATGATAGAAGACGTTGTAGCCGAGCTTCGCCACCTCTTCGAGGGGGAACATGTCGTCGTGAACCTTGGTCTCCTGCAGGCCGATCACATCTGGCTGATGTTGCTCAACAATGGCTTCAAGCTGATGGGGGCGGGCGCGCAGGCCGTTGATATTAAAAGAGACAAATTTCATAGTCGCTGCCAGTGCAAGGTGAATAGTGCATGGATGGTAGCAGAATTTGCGTCAACTGTTACCGGGTTCGGCCAATAACTGCGACAGATAATGCCGGTGGTGCAATATTTGCACCATTCTGACGCGCATCGCCCTCAAACAGGGCGTAAATGACCGATAAATTTCGCGAGCGATCACAATTCCAGAATTATATTTGGCCCTTGCATACTCTTTCTGATTTTCATGCGGCAAAGCGCCGCTTGCCGTAAAAATATTCACTTTTTATGCACTAACAGTGAATAACTCCATATTGTAACTTGTTGATATTCTGTTACCTCAACCCGTTTATGCAATTTTATCGCTGGCTGGCACGAAGGCTGCAATCTACATTCACAGTGCAAACACCCAATTATTTAACATTCAAATAACTTTTTATTTACCGGATGAGGTCGCTATGTCTCTGTCAATTACGCGTGAAAATTTCGATGAATGGATGATGCCGGTTTACGCTCCGGCGGCTTTTATTCCGGTTCGTGGGGAAGGCTCGCGCCTGTGGGATCAGCAGGGTAAAGAGTATATCGACTTTGCAGGTGGGATTGCGGTCAACGCGCTGGGTCATGCGCACCCTGCGCTGCGTCAGGCGCTAAATGACCAGGCGGCGAAGTTCTGGCATACCGGCAACGGCTTTACTAACGAGCCCGCGCTGCGCCTGGCCAAAAAACTGATCGACGCGACGTTTGCCGAAAAGGTCTTTTTCTGTAACTCGGGGGCGGAAGCCAACGAAGCGGCGCTGAAGCTGGCGCGCAAATATGCGCACGATAAATTTGGTAGCCACAAGAGCGGCATCGTGGCGTTTAAAAATGCCTTCCACGGGCGCACGCTCTTTACCGTCAGCGCGGGCGGCCAGCCTTCCTACTCGCAGGATTTCGCACCGCTGCCGCCGGATATCCGTCACGGTGTTTATAACGATCTGCAGTCCGCCAGCGAGCTGATTAACGACACCACCTGCGCGGTGATCGTCGAGCCGATGCAGGGCGAGGGCGGCGTGCTTCCGGCGCAAAAAGCCTTCCTGCAGGGGCTGCGCGAGCTGTGCGATCGTCACAACGCGGTCCTGATTTTCGACGAAGTGCAGACCGGCGTGGGCCGCACCGGCGAGCTGTATGCCTATATGCACTATGGCGTAACGCCGGACGTGCTGTCGACCGCCAAAGCGCTGGGCGGCGGCTTCCCGATTGGCGCGACGCTGACCACCGATAAATTCGCCAGCGTTATGACCGTAGGTACCCATGGCACCACCTACGGCGGCAACCCGCTGGCAACCGCCGTCGCCGGGCAGGTTCTGGACATCATTAACACGCCTGAGGTGCTGAAAGGCGTTAAGCAGCGTCACGACTGGTTTGTTGAACGTCTGAACGCCATCAACGGCAAAACGGGGCTGTTTAAAGAAATTCGCGGTCTGGGGCTGTTAATCGGCTGCGAGCTCACCGCCGAGTTTGCCGGAAAAGCTAAACTTATTTCACAGGAAGCGGCAAAAGTGGGCGTGATGGTGCTGATTGCCGGTGCCAACGTGGTGCGTTTTGCGCCGGCGCTGATCGTCAGCGAGGAAGAGGTGCAAACCGGTCTGGACCGTTTTGCGCTGGCGTGTGAAAAAGTGAAATCCGGGGTGTCATCATGATGGTCATCCGTCCCGTTGAGCGCGGCGATCTCGCCGGGCTCATGCAGCTTGCCGGTAAGACGGGAGGCGGGCTGACCTCGCTTCCTGCCGATGAAAAAACGCTGTCGGCGCGCATTGAGCGCGCCCTGCAAACCTGGCAGGGGACGTTGCCAAAAAGCGAACAGGGGTATGTGTTCGTGCTGGAAGACACCGACACGGGGACCGTGGCCGGGATCTGCGCCATCGAAGTGGCCGTCGGGCTTAACGACCCGTGGTACAACTACCGCGTCGGCACCATGGTTCACGCCTCGAAAGAGCTGAACGTCTATAACGCGCTGCCCACGCTGTTCCTCTGTAATGACCACACGGGCGCCAGCGAGCTGTGCACGCTGTTCCTCGACCCGGCGTGGCGCAAAGAGGGCAACGGCTATCTGCTCTCCAAATCGCGCTTTATGTTTATGGCCGCCTTCCGCGATCGCTTTAACGAAAAAGTGGTCGCAGAGATGCGCGGCGTGATCGACGACACCGGCTACTCGCCGTTCTGGGAGAGCCTGGGCGAGCGCTTCTTCTCGATGGAGTTCAGCCGGGCGGACTATCTCTGCGGCACCGGCCAGAAAGCCTTTATTGCCGAACTGATGCCGAAGCATCCTATCTATACCCATTTCCTCAGCCCGGAGGCGCAGGCGGTGATTGGCGAAGTCCATCCGCAAACCGCGCCTGCCCGCGCGGTGCTGGAAAAAGAAGGGTTCCGCTACCGGAACTATGTCGACATCTTTGACGGCGGCCCAACGCTTGAGTGCGATATCGACCGCGTGCGCGCGATCCGTAAAAGCCGTCTGGTTGAAGTCTCTGAAGGTCAGCCCGCGCCGGGTGACTGGCCCACCTGTCTGGTGTCGAACGAAAATTACGCCAACTTCCGCGCCATGCTGGTGCGTACCAACCCGAAATGTGAACGTCTGGTGCTGACGGCTGCAGAACTGGATGCCCTGAAATGTAACGCCGGCGATACGGTTCGCCTGGTGCGTCTCTGCCCTGAGGAGAAAACAGCATGACATTATGGATTAACGGTGACTGGGTCACGGGCGAAGGCGAAGAGCGCGTAAAGACCAATCCGGTTGGAAAAGAGGTGCTCTGGAAGGGGAATGACGCCAGCGCCGCGCAGGTGGAACAAGCCTGCCGTGCCGCGCGCCGCGCGTTTCCGGCGTGGGCAAAACAGCCTTTCGCCGTGCGCCAGGAAATTGTTGAAAAGTTTGCCGGGCTGCTGGAGGCAAACAAGGCCGAACTGACGCGCATCATCGCGTCTGAAACCAGCAAGCCGCGCTGGGAAGCGACAACCGAAGTGACGGCGATGATCAACAAAATCGCCATTTCGGTGAAGGCGTACCACACCCGCACCGGCGAACAGCACACCGACATGCCGGACGGCGCGGCCACGCTGCGCCACCGTCCCCACGGCGTCCTGGCGGTGTTTGGCCCGTATAACTTCCCGGGGCATCTGCCGAATGGCCATATTGTGCCTGCGCTGCTGGCGGGCAATACCGTCATTTTCAAACCGAGCGAGCTCACGCCATTCACCGGCGAGGCGGTGGTTAAGCTGTGGGAACAGGCCGGCCTGCCGCCGGGCGTGCTGAACCTGGTGCAGGGCGGGCGGGAAACCGGTCAGGCGCTGAGCGCGCTGAGCGATATCGACGGCCTGCTGTTTACCGGCAGCGCCGGTACGGGCTATCAGCTGCACCGCCAGCTGGCAGGGCAGCCGGAGAAAATCCTGGCGCTGGAGATGGGCGGCAACAACCCGCTGATTGTGGAAGACCCTGACGATATCGATGCAGCGGTGCACCTGACGATTCAGTCCGCCTTTATTACCGCCGGACAGCGCTGCACCTGTGCCCGCCGCCTGCTGGTCAAGCGGGGCGCGCAGGGGGATGCCTTCCTGAAGCGTCTGGTAGAAGTGAGCGCGCGTCTGGTGCCTGCCGCGTGGGATGCTGACCCGCAGCCGTTTATCGGCGGGCTGATTTCCGAACAGGCCGCGCTGAACGTGCTGAAGGCCTGGCAGGACCACGTCGCGCGCGGCGCGAAAACCCTGCTGGAGCCGAAGCAGGTTCAGCCGGGTAGCTCGCTGCTGATGCCGGGCATCGTAGAGATGAGCGGCGCAAGCAGCGTGCCGGACGAAGAGGTCTTTGGCCCGCTGCTCTGCGTCTGGCGTTACGACGATTTCGATGCGGCTATTGCGATGGCGAATAACACCCGCTACGGCCTGTCGAGCGGGCTGATTTCGCCGCATCGCGAGAAGTTTGACCAACTGCTGCTGGAAGCGCGCGCCGGGATTGTGAACTGGAATAAACCGCTGACCGGGGCCGCGAGCACCGCGCCGTTCGGCGGCGTGGGCGCGTCGGGCAACCATCGCGCCAGCGCGTGGTATGCCGCCGATTACTGCGCGTGGCCGATGGCGAGCCTGGAAACCCCGGCGCTGACGCTGCCGGAGACGCTTAATCCGGGGCTGGATTTTACCGGAGGGGATCGTCATGAAAGCGCGTGAGGTTAACTTTGACGGGCTGGTGGGGCTGACGCACCACTATGCCGGTCTCTCTTTTGGTAATGAAGCCTCGACGAAGCACCGTTTTCAGGTCTCCAACCCGAAGCTGGCGGCGAAGCAGGGGCTGCTAAAAATGAAGGCGCTGGCGGATGCCGGTTTCCCACAGGCGGTGATCCCGCCGCAGGAACGCCCGAACGTGGCGGTCCTTCGTCAGCTCGGCTTTAGCGGTACCGATGAGCAGGTCGTCGAAAAAGCGGGTACGCAGACGCCGCACCTGCTCTCGGCGGCAAGCTCCGCCTCCTCTATGTGGGTGGCAAACGCCGCGACCGTCGCGCCGTCAGCCGATACGCTGGATGGCAAAGTTCATCTGACGGTGGCGAACCTGAACAATAAATTCCACCGCGCCACCGAAGCGGAAACCACCGAGCGCGTGCTGCGCGCCATTTTCAACCATGACGCCCATTTTGAGGTGCATCAGGCCCTGCCGCAGGTGGCGATGTTTGGCGACGAAGGCGCGGCCAACCATAACCGCCTGGGGGGCGACTATGGCGACCCGGGCCTGCAGCTGTTTATCTACGGGCGAGAAGAGGGGGGCCACGCCGCGCCAACCCGTTATCCTGCTCGTCAGACGCTGGCGGCCAGCCAGGCGGTAGCCCGCCTGAACCAGGTCAATCCTTCCCAGGTGGTTTTTGCCCAGCAAAACCCGCATGTGATTGACCAGGGCGTGTTCCATAACGACGTGATTGCTGTTTCTAACCGCCAGGTGCTGTTCTGCCACGAGCAGGCGTTTGCCCATCAGGATAAGCTGCTCGCCACGCTGCATGAGCGCGTGCGCGGCTTCACGCCAATCCAGGTGCCAACGGAGGCGGTGAGCGTGCAGGACGCGGTAGAAACCTATCTGTTCAATAGCCAGCTGCTGAGCCGTGACGATGGCAGCATGATGCTGGTCCTGCCGCAGGAGTCCCGGGATCACAAAGGCGTGTGGCGCTACCTGACGGAGCTGGTCAAGGCCGATAACCCGATTGACGAACTGCGCGTGTTTGACCTGCGCGAAAGCATGGCCAACGGCGGTGGTCCAGCCTGTTTACGTCTGCGCGTGGTCCTGACCCAGGACGAAGTGCAGGCGGTGAACCCGGCGGTCATGATGAACGATACGCTCTTTACGCGGCTGAATGACTGGGTCGATCGCTACTATCGCGATCGTCTGACGCAGGCGGATCTGGTTGACCCGCAGCTTCTGCGTGAAGGACGCGAGGCGCTGGACGCGTTATCGACAATCCTGCAGCTGGGATCGGTTTACCCGTTCCAGCGCTAAAGGAGTGGATATGGAAAATTTACTGGCGCTGACCCTGGCCGACGAGACGCCGGAACAGAAAGAGGGGGACGGCCCCTCATTTCGCTGGCGGTGGCTGGGGCGCGGGGTGCTTGAACTGACGCCGACCGTAAAAAGCGATCTCTCGCTGCTGCTTTCAACGGGTATCCACGGGAATGAAACCGCGCCCGTCGAGATTGTTGATCTGCTGCTGCGTGCGCTGTATCGCAATGAGATCGAACTAAAGTGCCGCGTGCTGGTGGTGCTCGGCAATCCTCCTGCGCTGGCGCAAAACAAACGGTATCTGGTGAGCGACATTAACCGCATGTTTGGCGGCCGCTGGTCGCAGTTTCCGCAGAGCGATGAAACGGCGCGGGCTGAGTGGCTGGAGAACGTCGTGACCGCGTTTTTTGCCGTCGCGGGGCCGGGGCGCTGGCATCTGGATCTGCATACGGCAATCCGCGCGTCTTACCACGTTCGCTTCGGCGTTCTGCCGCAGCGCAGTCAGCCGTGGGATGAAGCGTTCCTGAGCTGGCTGGGTGACGCCGGGCTGGAGGCGCTGGTATTTCATCAGTCGCCGGGCGGAACCTTTACCCATTTCACCTGTGAACGTTTCGCTGCGCTGGCCTGCACGCTGGAGCTGGGAAAAGCGCTGCCGTTCGGCCAGAACGATCTGACCCGCTTTGCGCCTACGCATCTCGCCCTTCGGGCGCTGCTGGGAGGAACGGCTCCCGAGCACGCGCGTCAGCCCGTTGAGCGGTATCGGGTCGTACAGCAGATCACGCGCCGCAGCGATGCCTTCCAGCTCCATATGGCCGCACACACCCTGAACTTCACGCCGTTCCGCAAAGGGGCGCTGCTGGCTGAGGATGGCGAGGAACGTTACGAGGTGCAGAACACCACCGAGTATGTCTTATTCCCTAACCCCACCGTCGCGTTTGGCCTGCGGGCCGGGCTGATGCTGGAAAAAATATCCTGAACCTTTCCCCTCTCATCATCCGGGAGGGGGAAGTAAAAAACTTTTCTTAACGATTAAAGCGCTTGTGCTTGTTTTGCAGAATATTCCTGGTGAATTGCTTTATTATTGATCTTCTCTTCGCTATACTTCTGCTTAATTTCTTTAAAATCATCCTGTTAAATATTTTTTGTTGCAACTCTCCACGCTTTATCCTTATTTCCTCCACATTTGGCGAAAATTTGTTTTTTACACTTTCATTGTTTTACCGTTGCTCTGACTAATTGACGATAAACCCCGTAAAGTTAATCTCGTCAACACGGCATAGCGCCGAAGAATAACTGAAAGAAAGGAAATAAATTATGCGTAAGTTTACTGCACTGTTTGTTGCTTCTACCCTGGCTCTGGGCGCTACCAGCATGGCGTTCGCCGCAGATACTGCGACCACTGCACCTACCGCGCCTGCTGAAGGCAAAATGATGATGCATCATAAAGGTCCGGGTATGCACAACGAGATGATGATGTTTAAGGATCTCAACCTGACGGATGCGCAGAAGCAGCAGATCCGCGACATCAGAAAAGGCGAACGCGACCAGATGAAACGTCCTCCGCTTGAAGAGCGCCGTGCGATGCATGACATCATCGCCAGCGATAGCTTCGATAAGGCGAAAGCCGAAGCGCAGATCGACAAAATGGCCGAGCAGCACAAAGCCCGCATGCTGGCTCACATGGAAACCCAGAACAAGATCTACAACATTCTGACCCCGGAACAGAAAAAGCAATTTAATGCGAATTTTGAGAAGCGTCTGACAGAACGTCCGGCGATGGAAGGTAAAATGCCAGCACCAACCGAATAATCGGTTCACTCTCTTAAGACCGCCGGGATCCTGTCCACAAAAGCGCAACCGCTGTGGACAGGACCGGCGGTTTTTCTTTCCTGCCCTCTTGCCTGCCGCCGCCAGCGCGGTATCCTCCTGTAGTCGCTTCAGAGAATGTTTGCAGAGCCATGGCGTTAGAATTTTTATTAACGTTCAGCTAAGGCCTGCCCGCTCTGCTGCCGATACTGTTTCTGTGAATACCCAACGATAACAAACAAGACAGCAACGATAGCGATATCCTTGCCCTGGCACGGGTTGTGCCATTCAGGAGTGGTGATGGAGTTCTTTGATATCCGTAAGATGCCGGTCAGCCTCTGGCGCAATGGTGCTGGCGAAACGCGTGAGATTTGCTGCTTCCCTCCCGCGACGCGCGATTTTCACTGGCGTGCCAGTATCGCGACGATTGCCAGCAACGGCGAATTCTCCTCGTTTCCCGGTGTTGACCGGGTGATTACCTTGCTGGAAGGGGGAGAGGTGACGCTGGACGCGGGTCAGGCGTTCTCCCATACCCTCAAGCATCATCAGCCCTACAGTTTTGCCGGCGATCTGCCGGTGAAAGCGCTGCTTTCAGATGGGCGGATGGCGATGGACTTTAACATCATGACCCGGCGCGACTGCTGCCGGGCGAAGGTGCGCGTTGCTGACCGAACCTTCACCACATTTGGCTCACGCGGGGGCGTGGTGTTCGTGCTAAGCGGGGCGTGGCAGCTGGGCGATAAATTGCTGACGGCCGATCAGGGTGCCAGCTGGGAGGAGGGTACCCATACGCTGCGTCTGCTGGAGGCTCAGGGCACCTTATTGTTCAGCGAAATCACGTGGCTGCCGGGTCATTGAGCACAATGATCTCAAACTTTCCTGCCAGGACCGGTTTACAGAGAATTTTGTAGCCATCGTGGTCAAATCCGGCGGGCGTGCGCAGCAGGGTTGCCGCGTCGTTGATGTCGTCGACGGCGCCCAGCCAGAGCCAGTTGTTGACGATGTGATACTGGGTCATGGCCTCGCCCACTTCTTTTAGCGCAACGGCGCTTTCCCAGGGCCAGCAGTTCACGCTGATGGCCGCCAGACCGGTGAGAAGCCGGGCGTGATGCGCCTCAACGCTCTCTTTCCCGCAGCACGCACCGGCGCAGCGCTTCAGCGCGGATCGAAAACAGGCGCGTCCCCGGGTGGTTGCCTCCAGACCTAAAAGGCTATAGCAAAGCTGTAAATCGTCCGCCAGCGTCTGCAGCGCCTGGAGCGCGGCGCGTTTATTGGCGAATAGCCCATAGAGATTCGGGGCATGAGAAAAGTCGACGTCGCGCGCGTAGACGACCTGCGGCCTGCCATCGTTTATCTGCAGAGAGCAGAGCTGACGGTTGCGGCGCAGGCGCTTATTGAACAGCGGCTGTTGTTCTTTTATCAACCGCGCCTCCAGCAACAGCGCGCCCATTTCTCCCGCCGTCTGGAACCAGGTAATGCGTCGCGACTGGCGCAGCATGGCGGCCTCGTCCGGCGTACGGAGATGGGATAACACCCGACTGCGAATGTTCACGCTCTTGCCGATATAGAGCGGCAGGGTGTCGCTTTCACCGTGAAAGATGTACACGCCCGGCTGTTTAGGCAGCGCCTCAAGCCAGGGGCGAAGGTGCTCGGGATATTCGTAGATAGCCGCCGCTTCAAATTCAAGACGCGGGGCGGATTGACGCCTGCTCACATACTGCTCCATATACTGTTCAGGCATACAGTGTAGCAGGAGTGTGATGGTTAAAAAAGAGCCGGGTGGCGGCTAAGCCTTACCCGGCCAGGACGTGCGGCTTGATGCCCTCACCTCAACCCTCTCCCATGGGAGAGGGCGCAAACATTAAAAGCGGTAACCTGGTTACCGCTTTGCTTTATTTTTTCCAGAAGTCGTCAAACACCGTAATTGGCGTGTGGCGCTTGTGCTCGGTTTTCAGATACCAGCCTTCGATGATTTTCGCGGTCCGTTCATCCAGCTTTTTGCCTTCCAGATAATCATCGATGTTGTCATAGGTGACGCCAAGGGCCGCTTCATCCGGCAGGGAAGGGCGATCGTCTTCAAGGTCCGCTGTCGGCGCTTTCTTATACAGATGCTCAGGACAGCCCAGCGCGGCCAGCAGCTGCTTACCCTGACGCTTGTTGAGACGGAAGATCGGGTTAATGTCGGTGCCGCCGTCGCCGTATTTGGTGAAGAAACCGGTGATCGCTTCTGCCGCATGGTCGGTGCCGACCACAACGCCTTTGGTCATCCCGGCGATGCTGTACTGCGCTTTCATGCGCTCGCGGGCTTTCTCGTTGCCGCGAACAAAATCGCTCAGCTCAATGCCCGCTTCGCGAAGCGCCTGCTCGCTTGCCAGCACCGAGCCCTTAATATTCACGGTGAGCACGCGGTCAGGCTGAATGAAGGCAATGGCATCCTGGCAATCCTGCTCGTCCGCCTGTACGCCATAAGGTAGACGCACCGCGATAAACTGCAGTTTATCATCGCCCGTCTCTTCGCGAAGCTCTGAAATCGCCATCTGGCAGAGTTTACCGGTCAGGGTAGAGTCCTGGCCGCCGCTGATGCCCAGCACCAGGGATTTCAGGAAAGCGTTCTTTTTTAAGTACGATTTTAAAAAATCCACGCTGCGGCGGATCTCTTCATGTGCATCTACCGTAGGCTTCGCGCCCAGTGCCTGAATAATCTCTTGTTGCAGAGCCATCACGCCCTCCATATGCAGTACATAAACAGAATGTGTTAGCTGTTAAAACTAACCCTTTGGGCGAGAAACGACAAGGATCACAGTTTCGAGTGCGCTAATTTGCGCCGATTTAGCAGGTTATCGTTGTTTTATTAGAATTTTCCGAAATTCGTCTGGCGTAATCCACAAAGTTGAACAATAGTACTTTTTATCCCATGCTTAGATAACACGCTGATAAACAAGAGGACGGAATATGAACAAGAACGTAGCAGGAATTCTTAGCGCAGCGGCGGTACTGACTATGCTGGCAGGGTGTACGGCTTACGATCGCACTAAGGATCAGTTTACGCAGCCCGTAGTAAAAGACGTTAAAAAAGGCATGACCCGTTCGCAGGTGGCTGCGATTGCCGGTAAACCTTCTTCTGAAGTGACCATGATTCATGCGAAAGGGACCTGCCAGACCTATATCCTGGGTCAACGTGATGGTAAGGCAGAAACCTACTTCGTCGCCCTGGATGATACCGGTCATGTGATCAACTCCGGCTATCAGACCTGTGCTGAATACGACACCGATCCGCAGGCACCTAAGGCGCAGTAACCCTGCTTGCCTGAGGATGTTAACAAACCGGCCCATGGGCCGGTTTTTTTATGCATCAGAAAATCTTATTTCTTTGCGCGAATTATTTGCCCGAAATGTGAAGGGAGTCAACAAGCCAGGTCAATGAGAGACAATTTGAGCCTATCCAGAATTATCCCCTGTCTGTACCATTGCGTATACTCACTCCAACGATAAACAACAGTACGCAAGCTACCTGTCTGCCGGGACAGCGAGTCGAGTGATAGCGCGATGGCAGGTAGTCATACAAGAGGGAAATCACGATGGAAAAGAAACATATCTACCTGTTCTGCTCAGCGGGCATGTCAACGTCGCTTCTGGTGTCAAAGATGCGTGCGCAGGCTGAAAAGTATGAAGTCCCTGTGGTGATTGAAGCGTTTCCAGAGACGCTGGCGGGCGAAAAAGGCCAGACAGCCGATGTTGTTTTACTGGGGCCACAAATTGCCTATATGTTGCCCGAAATTCAACGACTGTTACCCAATAAACCGGTCGAAGTGATCGACTCGGGGCTGTACGGCAAAATTGATGGTTTAGGTGTTCTTAAAGCTGCTGTGGCAGCCATTAAAAAAGCTGCTAATTAATTTTTATTTTTCCCGTCAAAGAGTTATTTCACACACAATACGCCGTAACATGCGTTACGGCATTTAAGGGTATTTTCCTATGAGTAAAGTCATCGCTTCACTTGAAAAGGTACTCCTTCCTTTTGCTGTTAAAATAGGAAAGCAGCCTCACGTTAATGCCATCAAAAACGGCTTTATTAAATTAATGCCGTTGACGCTGGCCGGGGCCATGTTCGTTTTAATTAACAACGTTTTTCTGAGCTTTGGTGAAGGTTCCTTCTTTTATTCATTAGGAATTCGGTTAGACGCTTCCACTATTGAAACCCTTAATGGTTTTAAAGCCATTGGCGGCAACGTCTATAACGGTACGTTAGGGATTATGTCGCTGATGGCGCCTTTCTTTATTGGGATGGCACTGGCAGAAGAGCGTAAAGTGGATCCGCTGGCTGCCGGATTATTATCCGTTGCCGCCTTTATGACCGTAACGCCTTACAGCGTGGGTGAAGCCTACGCCGTTGGCGCCAACTGGCTGGGCGGGGCCAACATCATCTCCGGTATTGTTATCGGCCTGGTGGTGGCAGAAATGTTCACCTTTATTATCCGCCGCAACTGGGTTATCCGCCTGCCGGATAGCGTACCGGCTTCCGTTTCTCGTTCATTTTCCGCGTTGATTCCAGGCTTCATTATTCTCTCCATCATGGGGATTATCGCCTGGGCGCTCTCCCACTGGGGCACAAACTTCCACCAGATCATCATGGACTCTATCTCTACGCCGCTGGCGTCGATGGGTGGCGTGGTCGGTTGGGCGTATGTGATTTTCACCTCTCTGCTGTGGTTCTTTGGCGTGCATGGTTCACTGGCACTGGCCGCGCTGGACAGCGGGATTATGACCCCCTGGGCACTGGAAAACGTTGCGCTTTACCAGCAGTACGGCTCCGTTGACGCGGCGCTGGCAGCGGGTAAAACCTTCCATGTGTGGGCGAAGCCGATGCTTGACTCCTATATCTTCCTGGGCGGTACCGGAGCGACCTTGGGTCTGATCATCGCGGTCTTTATTGTCTCTCGTCGTGCTGACTACCGTCAGGTCGCGAAGCTGGCGCTGCCATCAGGCATCTTCCAGATTAACGAACCGATTCTGTTCGGTCTGCCAATCATCATGAACCCGGTAATGTTCATTCCGTTCATCCTGATTCAGCCGCTGCTGGCCGCGATCACTCTGACGGCGTATTACATGGGCATCATTCCACCGGTCACCAACATTGCACCGTGGACCATGCCGGCGGGCCTGGGCGCCTTCTTCAACACCAACGGTAGCGTCGCGGCCTTCCTGCTGGCGATATTCAACCTCGGGATTGCCACCTTGCTGTATATGCCGTTCGTGGCGATTGCCAACAAAGCCGCCACCATTATTGATGAAGAAGAGAGCGAAGAGGATATTGCCCTCTCACTGAAATTCTAAGATTGACCGGCGCGGGGAAGCCCGCGCCAGCCACAAGGAGCTTAAAAATGTTAGATTTGGATAGTATTGTCGCAGACGAAGCCGTCGAGAACGATCTTGAAGAAGTGGTGATGGGGCTTATCATCAACTCCGGACAGGCTCGCAGCCTGGCTTATGCCGCACTGAAGCAGGCTAAGCAGGGGGATTTCGCCGCGGCGAAAACCATGATGGACCAGTCCCGCACGGCGCTCAACGAAGCGCACCTGGTGCAGACAAAGCTGATTGAAGGCGATCAGGGCGAAGGGAAGATGAAGGTCAGCCTGGTGCTGGTCCACGCGCAGGATCACCTGATGACCTCGATGCTGGCGCGTGAGCTGGTGGCGGAGCTCATTGAGCTTCACGAGAAAATGCACTGAGTCGGATTTCGCAGCAGGAGGTCAGCACGATGGAAATTAAAACCGCACTTGAACAGCAGCTGTTTAACGGCAAAAATTTTCACGTGGTTATCTACAACAAGACGGAGAGCGCCAGCGGTCTGCACCAGCATGACTACTACGAGTTCACGATTGTTCTGACCGGCCGCTATTACCAGGAGATCAACGGTAAGCGCGTTCTGCTTGAGCGAGGGGATTTTGTCTTCCTGCCGATGGGGTCTTATCACCAGAGCTTTTACGAATTTGGTGCCACCCGTATTCTGAATGTGGGCGTCAGCAGACGCTTCTTTGAGAAGCACTATCTGCCGCTGGTGCCGTTCTGCTTTGTGGCCTCCCAGGTCTATCGGGTCAAAAACGAGTTCATGACCTGGATTGAAACGGTTATCGCCTCGCTTAACTTCCGCGACAATGAATTTGATGAGTTTATTGAGACGGTGACCTTCTACGTGATGAACCGGCTGCGCCATCATCGCGAAGAACAGCAGGTGACGGATGATATTCCACAGTGGCTGCGCAGCACCGTTGAGCTGATGCACGATAAAGGCCAGTTTAGCGAAAATGCGCTGGAAAATATGGTGTCACTGTCGGGGAAATCCCAGGAATATCTGACCCGCGCGACGCAGCGCTATTATCGTAAAACACCCGTGCAAATTATTAATGAAATCCGCATTAATTTTGCGAAGAAACAGCTGGAAATTACCAACTACTCTGTCACCGATATTGCATACGAGTCAGGATACAGCAGTCCCAGCCTGTTTATTAAGACCTTTAAAAAATTGACTTCATTCACACCGAACAGTTACCGGAAGAATTTGACGGTAATTAATTAACTTTCGGCGGATTACCCGCCACAAATATTGCTTTAATGGCTTGCCCAAATAGCGGGAAGAGTACGCTATACCTTGCAGGCGATTAACCTGATACGCTAAGGGAGATATTATGCAGAAGAAATTAAAAGTCGTAACCATTGGTGGCGGCAGCAGCTATACCCCGGAATTACTTGAAGGTTTTCTGAAACGTTACCATGAATTACCGGTCAGCGAATTATGGCTGGTGGACGTTGAGGAAGGTCAGGAAAAGCTGAATATTATTTTCGACCTTTGCAAGCGCATGGTGGAGAAAGCGGGCGTGCCTCTGACCGTGCATAAAACTCTGGACCGTCGTCTGGCGCTGAAAGATGCGGATTTCGTCACCACCCAGCTGCGCGTGGGCCAGCTGAAGGCGCGCGAGCTGGACGAGCGTATTCCGCTGAGCCACGGCTACCTCGGGCAGGAGACCAACGGCGCGGGCGGCCTGTTTAAAGGCCTGCGTACCATCCCGGTGATTTTCGACATCGTCAAAGACGTACAGGAGATCTGCCCGAACGCGTGGGTGATTAACTTCACCAACCCGGCCGGGATGGTGACCGAGGCGGTCTATCGTCATACCGATTTCAAACGCTTTATCGGCGTCTGTAATATTCCGATCGGCATGAAGATGTTTATCCGCGACGTGCTGGCGCTGACCGACAGTGACGATCTCTCCATCGACCTGTTCGGCCTGAACCACATGGTATTCATTAAAGACGTGATCGTGAACGGAAAATCGCGCTTTGCCGAGCTGCTCGACGGCGTAGCTTCCGGTCGTCTGACGGCGGCATCGGTGAAAAACATCTTTGACCTGCCGTTCAGCGAAGGGCTGATCCGCTCGCTGAACCTGCTGCCGTGCTCGTACCTGCTTTACTACTTCAAGCAGAAAGAGATGCTGGCCATCGAAATGGGCGAGTACTATAAGGGCGGCGTGCGCGCGCAGATCGTTCAGAAAGTCGAGAAGCAGCTGTTCGATTTGTATAAAGATCCGAACCTGAACGTTAAACCGAAAGAGCTGGAGCAGCGCGGCGGGGCCTACTACTCCGATGCGGCGTGCGAGGTGATTAACGCCATCTACAACGACAAGCAGGCGGAACACTATGTCAACGTGCCGCACCACGGCCATATCGACAATATCCCGGCGGACTGGGCGGTCGAGATGACCTGCATCCTGGGACGCGATGGCGCTAAACCGCATCCACGCATCACCCACTTCGATGATAAGGTCATGGGCCTGATCCACACCATCAAAGGCTTTGAAGTGGCGGCAAGCAACGCGGCGCTGAGCGGCGAGCTCAATGACGTGCTGCTGGCGCTGAACCTGAGCCCGCTGGTGCATTCCGACCGCGATGCGGAGCAGCTGGCCAGCGAGATGATCCTGGCGCATGAAAAATGGTTGCCGAACTTTGCCGCCACCATCGAGAAGCTGAAGTTCAAACACCACTAAGAGGACGCACAATGGAAAACCTGCTGATCGTTAATGCTGATGATTTTGGCCTCTCGAAAGGCCAGAACTACGGCATTATTGAAGCCTGTCGCCGGGGTGTTGTGACCTCGACCACGGCACTGGTGAATGGTGAGGCGGTTGAACACGCGGCGCAGCTGAGCCGCGAGGTGCCGGAGCTGGGCGTTGGCATGCATTTTGTGCTGACGCTCGGGATGCCGCTTTCGCCCATGCCCGGCCTGACGCGCGACGGCCAGCTGGGCAAATGGATTTGGGAACTGGCGGAACAGGGCGTTCTGCCTCTCGAAGAGGTTGCCCGCGAGCTGGAGTGTCAGTTCAACCGCTTTGTTGACGCCTTTGGTAAGGCACCGACGCACATCGACAGCCATCACCACGTGCATATGATCCCGGCGATTTTCCCCATTGTCGCTGAGTTTGCAAAGCGCAAAGGCGTGGCGATGCGCGTGGATCGGGAGGCGCGCGGCGTGCCCGACTGCGACGTGACCACCACAGAGGGGTTCAGCAGCGCATTTTACGGCGACGAGATCGACGAAGCGCTGTTCCTGAAGGTGCTGGATGATTCCAGCGCGCGGGGGGAAAAGTCGCTGGAGGTCATGGCGCATCCTGCTTTTGTCGATAACACCGTGCGGAAAAGCGCCTACTGCTGGCCGCGCCTGGCGGAGCTGGACGTGTTGACGTCGCCGTCGCTGAAATACGCGATTGCCGAGCGTGGGTATCGGTTGGGAACGTTCGGGGATTTGTGAGAAATTCCCCCTCACCCTAACCCTCTCCCCAAAAGGGAGAGGGGACTGGGCCGTGCGGTCTGTAATGCGAACACAGGTCTGCATTTCACCCTCTCCCTTTCAGGGAGAGGGCCGGGGTGAGGGTATTTTTTACGCCGGGATCTGGTCAATCTTACTGCTGCGCGACCAGACGCGGTGCGCGGCGAGCAAATCAAACAGCTTCGTCATAAAGGCATCGTCAACCTTGTCTCCCTCGACAATGCCGTCCTCACCCTGATCGGCCACCTTCAGCTGCGCCTTAAACCGTCGCGCGTCGCCGGACAGCGCGATCGGTTTCAGGTGCTTGTAGGCTTCCAGCAGATAATACACCGCGTCACCGTTGTTCAGCAGGCTGTCAATGTCTCCGCACGGCACAATCACCGCATCGACGGTCAGCGATGGCGCCCCGGCAAAGGTCGCCGCCACCGGCAGCACGGAGCCGTCATCGGCGGTCACTTCCCCCATGCGGGAATAAAGCAGTTTCGCATGCACGCCCTGGGTCTTCAGCGCCTGCATGATCCCCAGCACGTCGCTGGCGCGGGTTTTGTCGTTCAGCAGGATGGCGACCACGCGGCCTTTAATCGAGCCACCCGGCACGGCATACAGGCTCAGCGACGGATCTTTCTTCACGCCGTTAACCTCTTTAGGCGGGGCAAGGTTGCGCTGCTCGTCGGTCAGCGTAATGCCCAGGTTATCCGCAACGCTCTGGGCGAGCTGAATATCAATGCGCGCCAGCTGATCGACCACCCGCTCGCGGATGTAGGTACGCACCACTTTGCTCAGCTCAAAGCTGAAGCCGCCGATAATGTGCTGTTGCTCAATCGGCGTCTGGCTGTTCCAGAACAGGCGAGGATGGGCGTAATACTCGCCGAACGACGGGCTGCGCTCGCGAATTTTGTTGCCGTCGACACGCTCCTGGTACGATTCGAATCCACCGCGTTTCGGCGCCGGAGGCGTTTCGCGCGGCCAGTTATCGTTGATGGAGTTCGGCTCATAGTTCGCCGGATTGGTATCAATATCCTGACGGTGCATCCCGTCGCGCTGGAAATTGTGGTATGGGCAGGTTGGGCGGTTAATCGGAATTTCGTGGAAGTTCGGCCCGCCCAGACGGCTGATCTGCGTATCGGTATACGAGAACAAACGTCCCTGCAGGAGCGGATCGTTGGTGAAGTCCAGCCCCGGCACGATATGCCCCGGGTGGAATGCGGCCTGTTCGTTTTCGGCAAAGAAGTTATCCGGGTTGCGGTTGAGCACCATTTTACCCACCAGCTGAACCGGCACCAGCTCTTCCGGGATCAGCTTCGTCGGGTCAAGCAGGTCGAAATCGAACTTAAATTCGTCCTCTTCCGGAATGAGCTGCAGGCCCAGCTCGTACTCCGGGAAGTCGCCCGCTTCGATGGACTCCCACAGCTCGCGGCGATGGAAGTCCGGATCGCGCCCGGTCAGCTTTTGCGCCTCGTCCCACACCAGCGAGGCTTTACCCGCCACCGGCTTCCAGTGGAAACGGACGAACGTGGCTTTACCCTCGGCGTTGATCAGACGGAAGGTGTGGATGCCAAAGCCTTCCATGGTGCGATAGCTGCGCGGAATGCCGCGGTCTGACATCGCCCACATCACGTTGTGTAAGGTTTCAGGCTGCAGGGAGACATAGTCCCAGAAGGTGTCGTGCGCGCTTTGTCCCTGCGGTATGGCCCAGTGGGGCTCCGGTTTTACCGCATGGACAAAGTCAGGAAATTTATGCGCGTCCTGAATGAAGAACACCGGGGTGTTATTGCCCACCAGATCGAAAATACCCTCTTCGGTATAAAACTTGGTGGCAAAGCCGCGGATATCCCGGACGGTATCTGCCGAACCCGCGCCGCCCTGTACGGTTGAGAAGCGCACAAATACCGGAGTGATTTTGTCCGGATCGGATAGGAAATCCGCTTTGGTGATCGCTTTCAGGCTCTTATAGGGCTGGAAGTAGCCGTGCGCAGCGGAACCGCGCGCGTGGACGATGCGTTCCGGTATCCGCTCGTGGTCGAAATGGGTGATTTTTTCCCGCAGGATAAAATCTTCCAGCAGGGTTGGCCCGCGCGCGCCTGCGCGAAGGGAGTTCTGATCGTCAGCAATGCGCACGCCCTGATTGGTGGTCAGCGCAAAACCTTCGCCGCCTTTGCGGTGCGGCTCAAGCGATTTCAGCTTCTCGTTTCCCGTCTCCGGTGATTTCATGCTTCCCGGTGCGGTAGGCTGTTCGCCCGGTGCAGAGGGGCCAGGGGAGGGGCGGTGAGAGCCGTCAGCAGGGGCGAGAGAGTCCATACCCGGTTGAGATTCCTCAGTGCCATGAATCGGTGATTGATGTGTTTTATCTTTGTTCGACATTGCACGCTTCTCCTTTATCCATTGCTAAAAACCCTATTAAGGATAGAACAATGTCGCGAGATGGCTCGCGAACTAAGAGTTTTCACATGCCGTCATTGACGAAAGGAGCCTTCTCACCCACTCGGGGCGCGACGGAAGGCAGCAGGATCGGCTATCATAGAATTTTCCTGCTTCAAGAATTTGCTTTAGTGAACCAGTCGCTTATGAAACCTCTTCGTCAACAAAACCGCCAGGTTATTAGCTATGTGCCCCGCGTTGAGCCCGCGCCGCCTGACCATGCCCTGAAAGTGGAGGGTTTTCGCGATGTCTGGCAGCTGCGGGGAAAATACGTGGCCTTCGTGCTGATCGGCGAACACTTCCGCCGCTCGCCCACGTTTACCGTGCCGGAGTCAGCGCAGCGGTGGGCGATGCAGATCCGCCAGGATGAAGAGGTTGAGGAATAACAGCCATAAAAAAACCGCCATCAGGCGGTTTTTTTTATTTCTAAAGTGATTAACGGTGCGCCAGCTCGGCGTCGTCTTCACTTTCCAGAATCGCTTTGTCGGTCTGCTTCAGCCACTGGCTGGTCAGCGTACCGGCGGTCATGGAGCCGCTCACGTTCAGCGCGGTACGGCCCATGTCGATCAGCGGTTCAACGGAGATCAGCAGCGCGACCAGCGTCACGGGCAGACCCAGCGCAGGCAGCACAATCAGCGCGGCGAAGGTTGCGCCACCGCCAACACCCGCAACGCCTGCGGAGCTGACGGTAACAATCCCGACCAGCGTGGCGATCCAGACCGGATCCAGCGGGTTAATCCCAACGGTAGGGGCAACCATCACCGCCAGCATCGCCGGGTACAGACCCGCACAGCCGTTCTGACCAATGGTGGCACCAAAGGAGGCAGAGAAGCTGGCGATGGATTCAGGCACGCCCAGACGACGGGTTTGCGCTTCAACGTTCAGCGGAATAGACGCGGCGCTGGAACGGCTGGTGAAGGCAAAGGTCAGTACCGGCCAGACTTTACGGAAGTATTTCAGCGGGCTGACGCCGTTTACGCCCAGCAGGATGCCGTGCACCACGAACATAATGCCCAGGCCCAGATAAGAGGCGACAACGAAGCTGCCCAGCTTAATGATGTCCTGCAGGTTAGAGCCGGCAACCACTTTGGTCATCAGCGCCAGCACGCCGTAAGGCGTCAGCTGCATCACCAGACGCACCAGCTTCATCACCCAGCTTTGCAGGGTATCAATCGCGGTCAGCACGCGTTCGCCTTTAGGCGCGTCGTCTTTCAGCAGCTTCAGCGCCGCTACGCCCAGGAACGCGGCGAAAATAACCACGCTGATGATCGAGGTTGGGCTCGCCCCGGTCAGGTCAGCAAACGGGTTCTTAGGAATGAAGGAGAGCACCATCTGCGGCACGGTCAGGTCAGCCACTTTACCAACGTAGTTGGTTTGAATCGCGGTAAGACGCGCCGTTTCAGCGGTACCCTGAACCAGACCTTCTGCGGTCAGGCCAAACAGGTTGGTGACCAGCACACCCACCAGCGCGGCAATCAGCGTGGTGAACAGCAGCGTACCAATGGTCAGGAAGCTGATTTTTCCCAGCTGAGTGGCATTATGCAGGCGGGCCACGGCGCTCAGAATAGAGGCGAACACCAGCGGCATAACGATCATCTGCAGCAGCTGGACATAGCCGTTACCGACGATGTTGAACCACTGAATAGAATCTTTCAGAACTGGATTATCGGAGCCATAAATTGCCTGTAATGCCAGACCAAATACGACACCCATAGCCAGACCAACCAGCACTTTTTTCGCCAGGCTCCACTGTTTGTGGCGCGCCTGCGCGAGAAGCAATAGCAATACAACGAACACAACGACGTTCGCGATGAGTGGAAAATTCATCCCCGTTCTCCTGATTTATTATTGGGTCGGTTTTTACCGATCCTGTTGGCGGAAGGTTAGCAGAAGTGTGATGTAGCGCTTATATCCAAATGGAATGGGTTATGACAAATAGGATAATTTTGTTGGTTTACTGTTCAATCTGGTGATGAATAAAGCGATTGAACTGAAATTGCAGCGAATTAATCATCTGGGATGACCAGCGAACTGCACTGTTTTCGGGCAATGTTTGCGGCATCCAGACGGCGTAAGCAAATAGCGCCATGCACAATACGCGCTCAAGCTGGTTCCCTTTCTGCGGTGCGAGGATGGGAAAGCGGAAACGCCAGCGGCAGGGCCAAAGCAGCGGCACGCCCGCAGGCGTCAGCATATCGGCGAGAATATGGCTTAAATAGCCCAGCACCATCCCCTGGATGGCATCGGCGGGGACTATCCAGCTTTCGGGCACCTTCAAATAGAAAAGCGTCAGCAGGCCAAACACGGCCAGCAGGCTGTGCGTAAACCCCCGATGGCCGAACGCGCGGGCGATGGGTTTCGACACCCACTTCAGGCGTTGTCCGAGGAAGGACTTGGGGTGGTCAATGTCGGGCAGCAGACAGGTCAATACGGCGGAAGGGACAATATGCCACCAGTCCCCCTGTGCCAGCACGGGGGTGAGTTCAGCGTTTTTGGCAAATACTGCGCACGCAATAGAAAAAAGCAGGTGGCCTTCCGCCGTCATGATAAAACCCACAAAACTGTCAATTCATACAGTATAGGGTTTTTATACAGTAGGCGGAAGAGGTGACGGTGTAACTGTTTGTCACAAACCGGAGAAGGGCGTTAACCGCCCTGCAGATGATGCACCGTGAGTTCTGCCAGCGAGTTAAGCTTAACGTCGGCGAGGGCAAACCGGGGGTCGTGACGGCCTTCTTCAGCGGGCACCACAATGGAGCGCATCCGTGCAGCCTTCGACGCCACCATACCGTTAACGGAATCTTCCAGCGCAACGCAGTTGAGGGGATCCAGGCCCAGCTTTGCGGCGCAGTCCAGATAGACCTGCGGGTGCGGCTTGCTGTAAGGCAATTTTTCAGCGGACGCCAGCGCGTCAAAACTGTCGCGCAGTTCAAACATCGTGAGCACTTTTTCCAGCATATGCAGCGGCGAAGCCGAGGCCAGTCCGACCTTCAGCCCCTGGGCTTTACACAGCGCGACGGCCTCACGTACGCCGGGCAGCAGCGGCCGGTTCTCTTCCACCAGAGAAATGGCGCGGCTGATAATGCGTGTGGTCACCTCATCGCGATTGGGACCTACCCAAGGCTGTTGGGCAAACCACAGGTCAACCACCATATCGATGCGCAGGCCCAGCGTATCGGGAAGTTCATTACGGCGGCTGATATCCACGCCCAGGCTGGACATCACATCCAGTTCGGCGCGATCCCACAGCGGTTCGGAATCGATCAGTAATCCATCCATGTCAAAAATTGCGGCAAGAATTTGGCGCGGTGTCGACATCACAACGTCTCCTTATCCAGGGTGTTCGACAGACGATACGTGCTAAGCACACTCTGCAATTTAGCATATTGCTTTTAAAGAGCGGGCGAAATTGATGACCAGCAGGTAGACTTAGGCACAAATAACGCGTCTTTATGAAGAGGAACTGATGACGTATCAACAAGCTGGACGCATTGCGGTCTTAAAACGTATTGCTGGCTGGGTGATTTTTATTCCTGCCGTCATTTCTACGCTGATTTCTGTACTCAAATTTATGTACGACCACAGCGAAAAACAGCCGGGTATCAATGCGGTAATGCTTGATTTCGCTCATGTCATGATTGAGATGATGCGTTTTAATACGCCATTTTTGAATGTCTTCTGGTTTAACTCACCCACCCCGGATTTTCATCAACAGCTGAATATCGGCTTTTGGGTGATATATGCCCTGATCTTTGTCGCGCTGGCATTACAGGCCTCTGGCGCGAGAATGAGTCGCCAGACGCGCTTTTTACGCGAAGGCGTTGAGGATCAGTTGATTCTGGAGCAGGCCAAAGGCCCGGAAGGAATGAGTCGGGAGCAGATTGAATCCCGCATCGTTGTGCCGCGTCACACCATTTTCCTGCAAATTTTCCCGCTCTACATCCTTCCCGTGATTATCATTGTGGCGGGATACTTCTTCTTCTCACTGCTCGGTTTTCTGTAAGCGATAAGGGTGGCGGCAAGGCCACCCGTTATCTTCTCAGGCGGCAAGCATACGCTCGAGTGCCCGCTGCGCGTTAACAAGGTGTTCTCCGCCAAAAAGAATGGCACGGTTCATCAGCGTATAAAGCTGATACACCGGCTGGCGGTCGAGGAAACCGGGCGGGAGAGGGGAAACAGACTGGTATCCGTCGTATATTTGCGGCGGCTGCTCAGGATGAAGCGGCAGCATGGCAAGATCGCACTCTCTGTCACCCCAGTAGCAGGCCGGGTCAAAGATGTACGGGCCGTTGGGACCCAGCGCGCAGTTATTGGACCACAAATCGCCGTGCAGCAGAGACGCCTGAGGCTGGTGGGATGCCAGACGCTGTTGAACGTGCTCGACGATGGCGTCGATATTGCCAAATTCCAGCCCTTTCTCGGCGGCTAGCTCTAGCTGCCAGCCAATGCGCTGCTCGGCAAAAAATGTCGACCAGCGACGCTGCCAGGCATTGGGCTGTGGCGTGGTGGAGAGATCGTTGTCAAAGTCGAGACCAAACTGCGGCTGGTCGCTCCATTGATGCAGGCGCGCCAACTGTTGGCCAAGGATGAACGCATTATGGGCATCCAGCGGGCGGGCGGGGAGATATTCCATCACCAGGAAGCTGTAGTCGCGGTCGCTCCCCACGGCCAGAACCTGCGGGACCGTGACCGTTTTACTGCGGGACAACAGTTCCAGCTGGTCGGCTTCGGCGGTAAATATTGGAAGCAGCTCTCGTTCATCGCATTTAACGAAGAGATCGCGCCCTGCGTAGCGTAAATGCCACGCGGCGTGGATCTCACCGCCTGGCAGTTCGTTACGCAGTTCAATTTCACCTTCACCCAGTTGCTCACGTAAAAGATGACTGATAGCCTGCCACATGTTGTCTCTCCCATGTTGTCTGCCAGATCATAAAGTTAGCGCATAACTGCGGTAAAAAAATACGAACTAACGCACACCTGAGCGGTTTAAATTCATACAGCGCACTTATTGTTCTTTTTTCCGCCAGCTTTCCCAGGTATCCACGTCAATTTCGGCAGGCTTGTCGGTCACGCTCTCCACCAGACTGGCGGCCAGCGCATGAACCTCTTCCTGGCTCAGGGCGCCGATCAGACCAAATGTCAGTGTGCCTAAATCATGAATATTGCCCTCGTCATCCGTCAGGGTGAGGAGAAAATTAGCCCGGGTGAAAGCATTGTTGAGCTCATTCAGCTCGGTCAGCGATGCTTCATGAAGGTTGATGGTCACGACGTAGCGTGTGATATCACCACTGCTCATAATTCACCTCATTGTTATCATGGAAGTTTTCTTAGCATAGTCGATAGTTTGCGTTTGGCGACTCAGAGAGGACATTCCCCTCCGTAAAGACGAAGGGGAAAAGGCGTTAATTTCGGGACAGGTAATCGACGATTTTTTGCGTATCGGCAAGCGAACAGAGACGCGTGCCCTGGTTGATGGTGGCGGCGCTACCCGCCGCCACGCCGTAGCGTGTCATCTCGAGCAGAGACGCGCCCTGCGCCAGTTTTAGCGTCATCGCACCCACCATGCTATCGCCCGCGCCAACCGTGCTCTGGCTCTTCATCGGCGGTGGGACAACCTGAACGAATGACGATTCATCGACTGCCAGCGCCCCCTGAGGGCCAAGGGAGACGACTACGCGCCGCGCTTTGCCGCTTCGCACCAGCTCCTGCGCGGCGGTGCGCACATCATCAGGCTGCGTCAGTTCGCGGTTGACCAGCGCGCTTAACTCTTTCTGGTTGGGTTTGACCAGCTCCAGATTGCCCGGCACCAGGGCCGCCTGCAGGGCCTCGCCGCTGCTGTCGACAATGCAGCGGATGCCGCGCTGCTGCGCGGCCTGAATCAGCGCCGTTAATTTTTCCGAGCTTACGCCGGGCGGCAGGCTGCCGCTTACCACCAGCAGCGCGCCGCTTTCTATCGTCAGCACTTTCTCTTCAAGCTGACGAAACTCGTCATCGCTGAGTTTCGCGCCCGGCATGACAAAACGGTACTGCTCGCCGCTTGATTCTACGTGGACATGCAGGTTTTGCCGCGTCCAGTCTTTGGCCTCAACGGTTTCAACGGCCACCTGTTCATCGGCCAGCAGAGAGACCAGATGTTCACCGGTGGCACCGCCTGCGGGGAAAATTGCCGTGGCTTTGCCGCCGAGGTGTGTAATGGCGCGCGCCACGTTGATCCCGCCGCCGCCGGGCTCAAAGACCGGGGCGCTGCAGCGCAATTTACCTTCCGGGTAAATCTGCGGCGTCAGGGTGGCGGAATCCAGGGAAGGGGAGAGCGTCAGAGTATAAATAGAAACCATCATTACCTCCTTTTAGCATGGGTTCTTATTAGCCTGGCACCATTTGTCAGGAAGGCAATGTAAATAACAGTATGATTTTAAATATGAATACTGACGAAAAGTGAGGCGGGGGATATATAAAATAAAACGCTTTTTGAGATCGTTCTTATTCAAAAAATGAAATAAGAAAACATTGCTATGTTATTTGCGGCTTTTTATAATTTGTTACCTTTCTCTGGACGCCTTGTCATTGATCCTCAAGAAAGATTCCGGGACCGTGTGGTCTCTTTTTTTGTTGTACGGACTCCTTAATAAAATGAAGCTTTTAAAGACAGTGCCCGCTGCACTGATGCTGGCGGGTGGCGTGTTTGCGGCTATGAACGCGACCGCTGATGATACCGTTTTTACTGTCATGGACGATCCTTCCACCGCGAAAAAACCGTTTGAAGGTAACCTGAACGCCGGATACCTGGCACAATCCGGTAACACGAAAAGCTCTTCTCTGACGGCGGACAGTACGCTCACCTGGTACGGTAATACCACCGCCTGGTCTCTATGGGGTAATGCCAGCAACACTTCCGCTAACGACGAACGTTCTTCCGAGAAGTATGCGGTAGGCGGACGTAGCCGTTACAACATGACCGACTATGACTACCTGTTTGGTCAGGCAAGCTGGTTAACCGACCGTTACAACGGTTATCGCCAGCGCGATGTATTCACCGCCGGTTATGGTCGCCAGTTCCTGAACGGTCCGGTACACAGCTTCCGTTTTGAATTCGGTCCGGGTGTGCGTTACGACGAGTACACCAATGGCGATACCAAAACCCAACCGCTCGGTTACGCTTCCGGTACCTATGCCTGGCAGATGACTGACAACACCAAATTTACCCAGGGTGTTTCTGTATTTGGTGCCGACGATACGACGCTGAACTCTGAGACGGCGCTGAACGTGGCTATCAACGAACACTTTGGCCTGAAAGTCGCCTACAACGTGACCTGGAACTCTTCACCACCAGAATCTGCGCCGGATCATACCGACCGCAGAACCACGGTTTCACTGGGTTATAGAATGTAATAAAAGCGGGCCGATGATGATGTCGGCCCGTTTATTGTCTGCGGTCTTTTGACGTCCCTTCTCATGACTTGTCTTCGCCCCTAGCCCCAAATCATTGCCGCCCAACGGAGTAGCAGCATTGCGCCGCAGATGGCAATCAGCACCAGCACCATTTTCCAGTGTTTTACGGCAAATCGTTTAGTTGGCATAACCTAATCCTTGTTGGTTGATATCCCCAGTCTACCAAACAGGGCCGAAATATGCCCCTTCTCAGGAACGATTGGGTTATGCCAGCGTAGGGTTCGGCTCAGAACCAGTGGAATCGTTCGGCGAGAATCAACAATAAACCTGTGGCGGAAAGGATGTTCAATATCACAACCGTTCTACTGGATACGTTCATGGTATGCACCTTTGGGTTTAAAGACCTGTTCAAGAGTAGCCCAGCATCTTTTAAATGCGAGCGCAGGGGAGAAGCAACCTGCAAATTCGTGCGAAAGCGCCAGCCCATCAATCTGGCCGCAGAGGGTGCAATCTCCTTGCCGTTAGTGTTAACATTACGTCGCTTGCCGTAAATCCACATTAATCTGAATTCGGCTGGTGAATGATGACGAACCAATTTGACGATTGTTGGTCAGATGGTGTCGTAATCTATTGTCAAATCACGATTATTTTCTTTGTATATGCTCTTATGTGTGGGGCATCACTGCAAATAAGGATATAAAATGCCTGTAATTACTCTTCCTGATGGCAGTCAACGCCATTTCGACCGTGCTGTTAGCCCAATGGATGTTGCCCTGGACATTGGTCCTGGTCTCGCGAAAGCGACTATCGCTGGCCGCGTTAACGGTGAGCTGGTGGATGCTTCCGATCTGATCGAAAACGATGCGACGCTTGCAATCATCACCGCGAAAGACGAAGAAGGTCTGGAGATCATTCGTCACTCCTGCGCGCACCTGTTAGGCCATGCCATCAAACAGCTGTGGCCAAACACCAAAATGGCGATCGGTCCGGTTATCGACAATGGTTTCTACTACGACGTTGACCTTGACCACACCCTGACTCAGGAAGATATCGACGCGCTCGAAAAACGCATGCACGAGCTCGCCGAAACGAACTATGACGTCATCAAGAAGAAAGTCAGCTGGCACGAAGCGCGTGAAACCTTCGTGAAGCGCGGCGAGAGCTACAAGGTCTCTATTCTTGACGAAAACATTTCGCATGATGACAAGCCTGGCTTGTACCATCACGAAGAATACGTCGACATGTGCCGTGGACCGCACGTGCCGAACATGCGCTTCTGTCATCACTTTAAGCTGATGAAGATCGCAGGCGCCTACTGGCGTGGCGACAGCAACAACAAGATGTTGCAGCGTATCTATGGTACCGCGTGGGCCGATAAAAAAGCCCTGAACGCGTACCTGCTGCGCCTGGAAGAGGCGGCGAAGCGTGACCACCGTAAAATCGGTAAGCAGCTTGACCTGTACCACATGCAGGAAGAAGCGCCGGGCATGGTGTTCTGGCATAACGACGGCTGGACCATCTTCCGTGAACTGGAAACTTTCGTACGCTCCAAGCTGAAAGAGTACCAGTATCAGGAAGTGAAAGGCCCGTTCATGATGGACCGTGTGCTGTGGGAAAAAACCGGCCACTGGGACAACTACAAAGATGCGATGTTCACCACCTCGTCTGAGAACCGTGAATACTGCATCAAGCCAATGAACTGCCCGGGCCACGTTCAGATCTTCAACCAGGGTCTGAAGTCCTACCGCGACCTGCCGCTGCGTATGGCGGAGTTCGGTAGCTGCCACCGTAACGAGCCATCAGGTGCGCTGCACGGTCTGATGCGCGTTCGTGGCTTTACTCAGGATGATGCGCATATCTTCTGTACTGAAGATCAGGTCCGTGACGAAGTTAACGCCTGTATTCGTATGGTCTACGATATGTACAGCACCTTTGGCTTCGAGAAGATCGTAGTCAAACTCTCAACGCGTCCGGAAAAACGTATCGGCAGCGATGAGACATGGGATCGCGCAGAAGCGGATCTCGCCGTGGCGCTGGAAGAGAACGGCATTCCGTTCGAATACCAGCTGGGCGAGGGCGCATTCTACGGTCCGAAAATTGAATTTACCCTGTATGACTGCCTCGATCGCGCATGGCAGTGCGGTACTGTACAGCTGGACTTCTCCCTGCCGCAGCGTTTAAGCGCCTCTTATGTTGGCGAAGACAACGAGCGTCAGGTACCGGTAATGATTCACCGTGCAATTCTCGGTTCTCTGGAGCGCTTCATCGGCATCCTGACCGAAGAGTTCGCTGGCTTCTTCCCAACCTGGCTTGCGCCAGTGCAGGTCGTGGTGATGAACATTACCGATTCTCAGGCGGATTACGTTAAAGAATTGACGCAGAAACTACAAAATGCGGGCATTCGCGTAAAAGCAGACTTGAGAAATGAGAAGATTGGCTTTAAAATCCGCGAGCACACTTTACGTCGTGTCCCGTATATGTTGGTCTGTGGTGATAAAGAGGTGGAAGCAGGCAAAGTTGCCGTTCGCACCCGCCGTGGTAAAGACCTGGGCAGCCTGGACGTAAGTGAAGTGATTGAGAAGCTGCAACAAGAGATTCGCAGCCGCAGTCTTCAACAACTGGAGGAATAAGGTATTAAAGGCGGAAAACGAGTTCAAACGGCACGTCCGAATCGTATCAATGGCGAGATTCGCGCCCAGGAAGTTCGCTTAACAGATCTTGAAGGTGAACCACTGGGGATTGTGAGTCTGAGAGAAGCGATCGAAAAAGCTGAAGAAGCTGGAGTAGATTTAGTTGAAATCAGCCCTAACGCCGAACCGCCAGTTTGTCGTATCATGGACTACGGCAAGTTCCTTTATGAAAAGAGTAAGTCTTCTAAGGAACAGAAGAAGAAGCAAAAAGTTATCCAGGTTAAGGAAATCAAATTCCGTCCTGGTACCGACGATGGCGATTATCAGGTAAAACTCCGCAGCCTGATTCGCTTTCTGGAAGATGGCGATAAGGCCAAGATCACACTGCGTTTCCGCGGTCGTGAGATGGCCCACCAACAGATTGGTATGGAAGTGCTTAACCGCGTCCGTGACGATCTGAGTGAACTGGCAGTAGTCGAATCCTTCCCTACGAAGATCGAAGGCCGCCAGATGATCATGGTGCTCGCTCCTAAGAAGAAACAGTAAGGCCTTCAAGCAGCAAAATCTGTGGAGCCTTCGGGTTTCATAGGTTTTGTTCGCCTATGTTTCGTTTATTTAACAATGCGAAGTGGAAGTTATTAAGATGCCAAAAATTAAGACCGTACGCGGTGCTGCTAAGCGCTTCAAAAAAACCGGTGGTGGTGGATTTAAGCGTAAGCACGCAAACCTGCGTCATATTCTGACCAAAAAATCTACTAAGCGTAAACGTCACCTGCGTCCAAAAGGCCTCGTTTCTAAAGGCGATCTGGGTCTGGTTATCGCGTGCCTGCCGTACGCATAAGCCGTTAACGTTTAATTTTTTACTAAGAATATAGATACAGGAGAGCACATATGGCTCGCGTAAAACGTGGTGTAATTGCACGTGCACGTCACAAGAAAATTTTGAAACAAGCTAAAGGCTACTACGGTGCGCGTTCACGCGTATACCGCGTTGCCTTCCAGGCTGTTATCAAAGCAGGTCAGTACGCTTACCGTGACCGTCGTCAGCGTAAGCGTCAGTTCCGTCAACTGTGGATTGCGCGTATCAACGCAGCAGCACGTCAGAACGGTATTTCTTACAGCAAATTCATCAACGGCCTGAAAAAAGCCTCTGTTGAAATCGACCGTAAGATCCTGGCTGACATCGCAGTATTCGACAAAGTAGCGTTCACCGCTCTGGTCGAAAAAGCGAAAGCAGCACTGGCATAAGCCAGTTGAGAGAGGGGGCTTTGCTCCCTCTTTTCATTTAACACTATCAGAAGATTGACATTTATCCGTCCAGGCTTTTCAATAAGGTCTTAACGGTTTTTACCAGACAAGGTAACGCAAGCATGAATGCTGCTATTTTCCGCTTCTTCTTTTACTTTAGCACCTGATTTCAGGAGGCTAGCGCGTGAAAGATGAAACGAAAAACAGCGCCAGATAAGCCTCCCGATGGAGGCTTTTTTTGTGCCTGAATTTGAGAGAATAACTCCACCAAATCGGTGTCTGCACCGACATAATGAGGAAAATCATGTCACATCTCGCAGAGCTGGTTGCCAGTGCAACAGCCGCCATTAATCAGGCCTCAGATGTTGCCGCGTTAGACAATGTCCGCGTCGAATATCTTGGGAAGAAAGGGCACCTGACCCTTCAGATGACAACCCTGCGTGAGCTGCCGCCAGAAGAACGCCCGGCAGCGGGTGCGGTGATTAACGAAGCCAAAGAGCAGGTACAGCAGGCGCTGAACGCGCGCAAAGCCGAGCTGGAAAGCGCGGTGCTGAATGCGCGTCTGGCCGCAGAGACGATCGACGTTTCTCTGCCGGGGCGCCGCATCGAAAACGGTGGTCTGCACCCGGTTACCCGCACCATCGATCGCATTGAAAGTTTCTTCGGTGAGCTCGGCTTTACCGTGGCGACTGGCCCGGAAATCGAAGATGATTACCACAACTTCGACGCCCTGAACATTCCTGGCCATCATCCGGCACGCGCTGACCACGACACTTTCTGGTTCGACGCTACGCGTCTGCTGCGTACTCAGACCTCCGGCGTTCAGATCCGTACCATGAAGGATCAGGCGCCGCCAATCCGCATTATCGCGCCGGGCCGCGTCTATCGTAACGACTACGATCAGACCCACACTCCAATGTTCCACCAGATGGAAGGTCTGATTGTTGATAAAAACATTAGCTTCACCAACCTGAAGGGCACGCTGCACGATTTCCTGAACAACTTCTTTGAGGAAGATCTGCAGGTTCGTTTCCGTCCGTCCTACTTCCCGTTCACCGAACCGTCTGCGGAAGTTGACGTGATGGGTAAAAACGGCAAATGGCTGGAAGTGCTGGGCTGCGGCATGGTGCATCCAAACGTGCTGCGCAACGTGGGTATCGATCCGGAAGTTTACTCCGGCTTTGCTTTCGGCATGGGCATGGAGCGTCTGACTATGCTGCGCTACGGCGTGACCGACTTACGTGCATTCTTCGAAAACGATCTGCGTTTCCTCAAACAGTTTAAATAAGGGCAGGACAGAACAATGAAATTCAGTGAACTGTGGTTACGCGAGTGGGTGAACACCACGCTGGACAGCGACGCGCTTTCTAACCAGATCACCATGGCAGGTCTGGAAGTCGACGGCGTTGAGCCGGTTTCCGGTGCCTTCAACGGCGTGGTTGTCGGCGAAGTGGTCGAGTGCGGCCAGCACCCCAACGCTGACAAACTGCGCGTAACAAAAGTAAACGTGGGCGGTGACCGTCTGCTGGATATCGTCTGCGGTGCGCCAAACTGCCGTCAGGGCCTGAAGGTGGCCGTGGCGACCGTCGGTGCGGTGCTGCCGGGCGATTTCAAAATTAAAGCGGCTAAGCTGCGCGGCGAGCCGTCTGAAGGCATGCTGTGCTCCTTCTCCGAGCTGGGTATTTCCGACGATCACAACGGCATTATTGAGCTGCCGCTGGATGCGCCAATCGGCACCGATATCCGTGAATACCTGAAGCTTGATGACAACACCATCGAAATCAGCGTCACGCCAAACCGTGCCGACTGCTTAGGTATCATCGGCGTGGCGCGCGACGTGGCCGTGCTGAACCAGACTGAGCTGAACGCGCCGGACATTGCGCCGGTTGAAGCGACCATCAGTGACGTGCTGCCTATTCAGGTTGACGCTGCGGATGCTTGCCCGCGCTACCTCGGTCGCGTGGTGAAAGGCATCAACGTGAAAGCGCCAACTCCGCTGTGGATGAAAGAGAAGCTGCGCCGCTGCGGTATCCGATCTATAGACGCCGTGGTTGACGTGACCAACTACGTTCTGCTGGAGCTGGGCCAGCCAATGCACGCATTCGATAAAGATCGTATCGACGGCGGCATCGTTGTGCGCATGGCGAAAGAGGGCGAAACCCTGGTTCTGCTGGACGGCAGCGAAGCGAAACTGAACGCCGACACCCTGGTGATTGCTGACCACGGCAAAGCGCTGGCAATGGGCGGTATCTTCGGTGGCGAGCACTCGGGCGTCAACGACGAGACGCAAAACGTCCTGCTGGAATGCGCGTTCTTCAGCCCGCTCTCCATCACCGGTCGCGCACGCCGCCACGGCCTGCATACCGATGCCTCTCACCGCTACGAGCGCGGCGTTGACCCGGCGCTGCAGTACAAAGCGATGGAACGTGCGACCCGCCTGCTGATCGACATCTGCGGCGGTGAAGCGGGCCCGGTTATCGACGTCACCAACGAAGCGACCCTGCCGAAGCGTGCGACCATCACCCTGCGCCGCAGCAAGCTGGATCGCCTGATTGGCCACCACGTTGCCGATGCGCAGGTAACCGACATCCTGAAACGTCTGGGCTGTGAAGTAACCGAAGGCCAGGACGAATGGAAAGCCGTTGCGCCATCATGGCGTTTCGACATGGAAATTGAAGAAGATCTGGTGGAAGAAGTGGCCCGCGTTTACGGCTACAACAACATCCCTGACGAGCCTGTCCAGGCAGGTCTGGTGATGGGCACCCACCGCGAAGCCGACCTGTCCCTGAAGCGTGTGAAAACCATGCTGAACGACAAAGGCTACCAGGAAGTGATCACCTACAGCTTCGTTGATCCAAAGCTGCAGCAGCTGATCCACCCGGGTCAGGAGGCGCTGATCCTGCCAAGCCCAATTTCCAGCGAAATGTCCGCGATGCGTCTGTCTCTGTGGACGGGCCTGCTGGGCACTGTCGTTTATAACCAGAATCGCCAGCAAAACCGCGTGCGAATTTTCGAAAGCGGTTTGCGCTTTGTACCGGATAATCAGGCAAATTTAGGCATCCGTCAGGATCTCATGCTGGCTGGCGCCATCAGCGGCAACCGCTATGAAGAGCACTGGGACCTGGCAAAAGGCACGGTTGATTTCTACGATATGAAGGGCGATCTGGAAGCGATTCTGGATCTGACCGGTAAATTATCTGAAATTGAATTCCGCGCAGAAGCGATCCCGGCTCTGCATCCGGGCCAGAGCGCAGCTATCTATTTAGACGGCAAACGCGTTGGTTTTATTGGGGTTGTTCACCCTGAGCTGGAGCGTAAGCTGGATCTGAACGGCCGTACCATCGTGTTCGAGCTGGAATGGAACCCGGTGGCTGACCGTGTTATTCCTCAGGCTCAGGACGTCTCCCGCTTCCCGGCAAACCGCCGTGATATCGCGGTTGTGGTCGCGGAAAATGTGCCTGCAGCAGATATTTTGGCCGAATGTAAGAAAGTTGGCGTAAATCAGGTAGTTGGCGTAAACTTATTTGACGTGTACCGCGGCAAGGGCGTAGCAGAAGGTTTCAAGAGCCTCGCTATTAGCCTTATCCTTCAGGATACCAGCCGTACACTCGAAGAAGAGGAGATTGCCGCTACCGTCGCCAAATGTGTAGAGGCATTAAAAGAGCGATTCCAGGCATCATTGAGGGATTGAACCTATGGCGCTTACAAAAGCTGAAATGTCAGAATATCTGTTTGATAAGCTTGGGCTTAGCAAACGGGATGCCAAAGAGCTGGTAGAGCTGTTTTTCGAAGAGATCCGTCGTGCTCTGGAAAATGGTGAGCAGGTAAAACTCTCCGGTTTTGGCAATTTTGATTTGCGAGACAAAAACCAACGTCCGGGCCGCAACCCGAAGACGGGGGAAGATATTCCCATTACAGCCCGCCGCGTGGTGACCTTCAGACCCGGCCAGAAGTTGAAAAGCCGTGTCGAAAACGCAACGCCCAAAGCAGAGTAATATGAACTAACTAAAAAGGCCGCCCACGCGGCCTTTTTTCTTTGCGCTCTCCGGCAAACCCGCCGTAAAATCAATTACATCTCACGCTACTAAAACCGTACACATGCTTGATTATGCCCATCGCCAGCACCGTTCCGATAAGCGTCGCCTGCTTTTGCTGGTGCTGATGCTCATTGTCGCCGCGGGCGTGAGCCTCTGCGCGGGCGACAGATGGATCGGGCCTGAAAGCTGGTGGGGGCCGGACGGGCAGCTCTTCGTCTGGCAAATTCGCCTGCCGCGCACCGTCGCGGTGGTTCTGGTCGGCGCCGCGCTGGCGCTGTGCGGCACCATAATGCAGGCGTTGTTTGATAACCCTCTGGCGGAGCCCGGGCTGCTCGGCGTGTCAAACGGCGCAGGCGTAGGCCTGATTGCGGCGGTAATGCTCGGCGGAGGAGAACTCTCCGGATGGAGTATTAGCCTGAGCGCTATCCTCGGCGCGCTGCTAATCACCGCGATCCTTCTTCGTTTCGCCAGACGGCACTTATCGACCAGCCGTCTGCTGCTTGCCGGCGTGGCGCTGGGGATAATCTGCAGCGCGCTGATGACCTGGGCGGTCTACTTCTCAACATCCTTTGACTTGCGTCAGCTGATGTACTGGATGATGGGCGGCTTTGGCGGCGTTGACTGGCACCAGGGCTGGCTGATGGCGCTGCTGGTACCGGTCATCGTCTGGGCTGCCCTGCAGGCGCAGCCGCTGAATATGCTCGCGCTGGGTGAAACCTCTGCCCGCCAGCTCGGCATGCCGATTGGGTTCTGGCGTAATGTGCTGGTGATCGTTATTGGCTGGCTGGTCGGCGTCAGCGTGGCTCTGGCGGGCGCGATCGGCTTCATCGGGCTGGTGATTCCGCACATGCTGCGCCTGTGTGGCCTCACGGACCATCGGACCCTGCTTCCGGCCTCGGCGGTTGCCGGGGCCGTCACGCTGCTGGTGGCCGATATCATCGCCCGGCTTGCCCTGACGGCCGCCGAGCTGCCGATTGGCGTGGTGACCGCCACGCTGGGCGCGCCGGTATTTATCTGGCTACTATTAAAAGCTGGACGTTAAATCAACAAGCCGTAAGACAACCTGAGGGAATGCTATGCAGTCAGACATCCTGAATACTGAAGTGACCACCATTGATGGCGATAACACCACGCTGGAAGGCTACAAAGGCAACGTGCTGCTTATCGTCAACGTGGCATCCAAATGTGGCCTGACGCCGCAGTACGAACAGCTGGAGAACATTCAGAAGGCCTGGGAGAAAGACGGTTTCACCGTGCTGGGCTTCCCGTGCAACCAGTTCCTGGGCCAGGAGCCGGGCAGCGAAGAGGAGATTAAAACCTTCTGCAGCACCACCTATGGCGTGACGTTCCCGATGTTCAGCAAAATCGATGTCAACGGTGAAGACCGCCATCCGCTGTATGCGAAGCTGATCGCGGCCGCGCCGAAGGCCGTTGCGCCGGAAGGAAGCGGTTTTTATGAACGCATGGCCAGCAAAGGCCGCGCGCCGCTTTACCCGGACGATATCCTGTGGAATTTTGAAAAATTCCTGATTGGCCGCGACGGCCAGGTCGTTCAGCGTTTTTCGCCGGATATGACCCCTGAAGATCCGATCGTCATGGAATCGATCAAGCTGGCGCTGGCGAAATAATGTCGTTGCTGATGCAGCTCACGGACGTTGCCGAGCGGGGACGTCTGGAGCCGATAACCGAAATCATCAATGCGGGAGAAATCCTGCATCTTGTCGGGCCAAACGGTGCAGGGAAGAGCACGCTGCTGGCACGGATGGCAGGCATGACCGACGGAGAAGGGCAGATAACGCTGCTGGAGCATACGCTCGCGGACTGGACGCCGGTCTCGCTGGCGCATCGGCGCAGCTATCTCGTACAGCAGCAGATGCCGCCCTTTGCGATGCCGGTCTGGCACTATCTGATGCTGCATTTGCACGACAAACAACAAACGGCACTGCTGACGGACGTTGCATCGGCCCTGGGACTGGAAGATAAACTGTCCCGGCATGCCAGCCAGCTTTCCGGCGGAGAGTGGCAGCGGGTGCGCCTGGCGGCCGTCATTCTTCAGATCCACCCGGCAGGTAATCCTCACGGGCGAATGCTGCTCCTCGATGAACCCATGAGCGGTCTGGACGTGGCGCAGCAGGCGGCACTGGATACGCTGTTAAGCACCCTGAGCCGAAAAGGTATCGCCGTGGTGATGAGCAGTCATGACCTCAACCACACCCTGCGTCATGCCCACCGGGTGTGGCTGCTGTCGCAGGGAAAGATGATCGCCAGCGGCGCGCGGGATCGGGTTCTTACGCCGCCCCATCTTGCCCGCGCGTACAACATGTCGTTCCGCAGGCTGGATATTGAGGGACATAAGATGCTGATTTCTACCGGGCAGACGTAACCGTTTCTTGCCTCTTAGCACAATTGCACGCTAAATTACGAAAAGAACAAAAAAAGCAGAGGATTCGTCTGAAAATGCGATTCTGGTTTCTCCTGATGGCCGCACTTTTTCTTGCGGGATGCAGTAGCCATCGTGCGCCGCCGCCTAACCCACGGCTTTCAGATTCGATCACCGTCATTGCCAGCCTTAACGATCAGCTGAGCAACTGGCGCGGTACGCCTTATCGCTACGGCGGAATGAGCCGCGGCGGCGTAGATTGTTCCGGCTTCGTTCTGATGACGTTCCGCGATAAGTTTGATTTACAGCTTCCGCGCGAAACGCGCAAGCAGGCCGAAATTGGCACTGAAATTGATAAAGACGATCTTCTCCCCGGGGACCTGGTTTTCTTCAAAACCGGATCGGGTGAAAGCGGTCTTCATGTGGGGATATATGATACAGACAATCAGTTCATTCACGCTTCGACAAGCCGCGGGGTGATGCGCTCTTCTCTTGATAATGTTTACTGGCGTAAAAATTTCTGGCAGGCACGACGTATATAGTCTTTGTCAGACACTTCTCTTATGACAGCATGGTATCTAATAAATCATGCCGTTTTTTCTCAAATAAGATGCTTAAAGTTAAATTTATCTAAAATTAGCGAATCCTGCATGTGTCTGTTTTATCTAAAACTGGCTATTATTCGGCAACCAGGATAAAATTATTTTAGATTCAGGGATAAATCTGAAAATAAAAACGGAACTAATGAAATTAATCTTATTAAAATCAAGACAGTGGAATTGTGTCGGCAATTGCTCCAGGATGTCCTCTCTCATCTTTAATGCGGAGCGAGTGCAATGATTATTACGCTAGATAATGCTTACCAGTCTGAACTGCTGCTTCTGCCTGCTCGTAATAGCGCAGGGGAGCTTAAAGGTTTAGAGGTTCTGGTTAACTTTACTGGCGTCGGCAGCGATGTGCGGATCCCCACTGAGCTCGTTATCCCTCGGCTTTCAGCAGCTGAAGAGTTAGTGCTGTTTAACGAAAAATTGCAATTACTTGATACCTGTAAACTGTTTTTTATTCAGCATCAGTTAATTGCATGGATCAATATTACACCTGCAATAGTTGAATTTTTATTAAGTAATGGAAACGCTGTTTCAATCCTTGAGCGTTACCCGTTTCTTGAGTTTACTGTTAATGAGAATTATCCAGGTTTAAATAACGGAAAGGACGATCTGCAGCTGGCGAGAATGGCAATCCATTTCCCGTTGGTCCTGGCAAACTTTGGCGCAGGTGCCGCATCGCTCAAGGCGGTCTATGATGGATTATTTAAACGGGTTATTCTCGACAAAGGCTTCATTCAGCAGCGTGCCCCGGAGCTCTCTTTTGAGCCCTTTATGCGCGCCATCCTTTGGCAAATCACACCGCACTGCCAGTCAGTGATCGTCTCGGGCATTGACGACCACGGCCTGTTGCAACGCGTTTTGTCCTTCAATTTTGGCGCCATGCAGGGCGCACTCTGGCCAGCCGTCTCTGCGGAGCACGTTACATCGCTGGTTCAGCAGCGATAACCCTTGCTTTCGCCCGTGTTTAAGTCCGGGTAAACCCTCTACACTAAAAGCAGGAGGACTTATGACCCTGTCTTTTACTGCTCACTGGCATGACGAGTTGCCTGGCTTTTACACCGCACTCAAACCAACACCGTTACAAAATTCACGCCTTATCTGGCATAACGATTTGCTGGCAGAAGAACTGGCCATTCCGCCTGAGCTGTTTCAGCTTTCAGAGGGCGCAGGCGTCTGGGGCGGTGAAACGCTTCTCGCCGGTATGCAACCTCTGGCTCAGGTCTATAGCGGACATCAGTTTGGCGTCTGGGCGGGGCAGCTGGGCGACGGCAGGGGGATCCTGCTCGGCGAACAACGGCTTCCCAACGGGGAGACGGTTGACTGGCACCTGAAAGGGGCGGGTCTTACTCCCTATTCGCGAATGGGCGACGGGCGCGCGGTGCTGCGTTCAACGATCCGCGAAAGCCTGGCGTCAGAAGCGATGCACGCCCTGGGTATTCCCACTACGCGCGCGCTGTCGATTGTCACCAGCGATACGCCGGTAGCGCGCGAAACGGTGGAAAAAGGGGCGATGCTGATGCGTATTGCGCAAAGCCATTTGCGCTTTGGTCATTTCGAGCACTTTTACTATCGCCGCGAGCCTGACAAGGTTCGCCAGCTGGCTGACTTTGCCATTCGTCACCACTGGGCGCATTTGCAGGACGAGGCGGATAAATACGTTCTCTGGTTCAGGGATGTGGTTGCCCGTACCGCAAGCCTGATTGCCCGCTGGCAAACGGTGGGCTTTGCGCATGGCGTCATGAATACGGACAACATGTCGATCCTGGGGCTGACCTTTGATTACGGTCCGTTTGGTTTCCTGGACGATTATCAGCCTGGCTATATCTGCAACCACTCCGACTATCAGGGACGTTACAGCTTTGATAATCAGCCAGCGGTTGGCCTGTGGAACCTGCAGCGGCTTGCGCAAACCCTGTCGCCGTTCATCGACGTAGATGCCCTCAATGATGCGCTCGACAGCTATCAGGATATATTGCTGCGAGAATACGGCACGCTGATGCGCAACAAGCTGGGGCTGATGACGCAGGAGAGGGGCGATAACGACATTCTCAACGGTCTGTTTGCCCTGATGGCGCGCGAGGGCAGCGATTATACCCGTACCTTCCGGATGCTGGGCCAGACGGAGCAGCACAGTGCGGCCTCACCGCTGCGCGACGAGTTTATTGACAGACAGGTGTTTGACGACTGGTTTGCCACTTACCGCGCGCGGCTGCAGCAGGAGCGGGTGGATGACGCTACCCGCCAGACGCAGATGAACGCGACAAATCCCGCGATGGTGTTGCGCAACTGGCTGGCGCAGCGGGCGATTGAGCAGGCAGAGCAGGGGGAGTATGACGAGCTACACCGCCTGCATCTGGCGTTGCGCACGCCGTTTGCCGAGCGGGATGATGACTACGTCAGCCGCCCGCCTGACTGGGGCAAGCGGCTGGAGGTCAGCTGTTCAAGCTAGCGATTTTGCCGGGTGGCGGCGTCGCCTTACCCGGCAAAAATTACTGCGCAACCCAGCCGCCATCCATATTCCACGCGGCGCCGCGAACGTTCACGGCGCCCTCGCTGCACAAAAACAGCGCCAGTTCACCCAGCTGCTCCGGGGTAACAAACTCGCCCGAAGGCTGTTTCTCCGCGAGAAGCCGATCGCGAGCCTGCTCCGGCGGGACGCCTTCAGCGATGCGCTGGTCGATTTGCTGTTGCACCAGCGGCGTCAGTACCCAGCCGGGGCAGATGGTATTGGCGGTAATACCGGTGCGGGCGGTTTCCAGCGCCAGCGATTTCGTAAAGCCCACTACGCCATGCTTGGCGGCAACGTAGGCTGACTTCTCTTTTGACGCGACCAGCCCGTGAACGGAGGCGATATTAATGATGCGCCCCCAGTTTTTCTCGCGCATGGCGGGCAGCGCCAGCCTGCTGGTGTGAAATACCGAGGAGAGGTTGATGGCGATAATGTCGTTCCATTTCTCCACCGGAAACGCGTCAACCGGGGCGACATGCTGTATCCCGGCGTTGTTGACAAGAATGTCCACGCCGCCAAACTGCGATTCGGCGTAGCGCATCATGGCTTCAATTTGCAGCACGTCACGCAGGTCCGCATCGTGATAGCCCGGCTTTTTGCCCAGCTGCGCAATCTCTTCTCTTGCTGATTCGCTGTCGCCGAAACCGTTGAGGATCAGCTGCGCCCCGGCCTTCGCCAGTACGCGGGCGATCCCAAGTCCAATGCCGCTGGTCGAGCCCGTCACCAGCGCGGTCTTACCGTTCAGATTCATCTTTCTCTCCTTACACAATGCCGGTCAGATAGAACACGGCAATGACAAAAAGCACTGCCAGACTTTTAATGAGGGTGATAGCAAAAATGCCGCCGTAGGCCTGACGATGGCTCAGGCCGGTAATCGCCAGCAGGGTAATCACCGCGCCGTTATGGGGCAGCGTATCCATTCCCCCGCTCGCCATCGAGGCCACGCGGTGCAGCACCTCAAGCGGGATATTGGCGGCGTGGGCGGCGGCGATAAACGAGTCTGACATGGCGGCGAGCGCAATGCTCATCCCGCCGGACGCCGAGCCGGTGATCCCCGCGAGGACGGTCACGCTGATGGCCTCATTCAGCAGCGGATTGGGGATGGCCGCCAGCGCTTTGGATAACACCAGGAACCCGGGCAGGGCGGCGATCACCGCGCCGAAACCGTATTCCGAGGCGGTATTCATCGCCGCCAGAATGGCACCGCTCACCGCGGTCCGGCTGCCTTCAGCCAGACGCCCCCGGATATTGCGAAAGCCAAAAATCAGCACCAGCACGATACCGGAGATCAGCGCCGCCTCGACGGCCCAGATGGCGGTGATCTTGCCCACCTCGGTCACAATCGGTTTCGCCAGGCCGGGCAGAGTAAGCTCGTGGGTCGTGCCGTACCAGCCGGGGATCCAGCGGGTAAACAGCAGGTTCAGTATGCCCACCACCAGCAGCGGGGAGATGGCAATCAGCGGATGCGGGAGGTTAATGTTATCCGGCGTTTCGGGTTCATTTTTCAGATCCGTGCCGTAGCCCTCGTTGTTATTGAACGCCTTACGACGCTGGCGCTCCAGCCAGAGCAGGCCAAAGACGATAATAAACAGAGAGCCGATAAGCCCCAGCCACGGCGCGGCCCAGGCGTTCGTGCCAAAGAAGCTGGTGGGGATGATATTCTGGATCTGCGGCGTGCCGGGCAGGGCGTCCATGGTAAACGAAAATGCCCCCAGCGCCACGGTGGCCGGGATCAGCCGCTTGGGGATGCCGCTCTGGCGGAACAGTTCCGCGGCAAACGGATACACCGCAAACGCCACCACGAACAGCGACACGCCGCCGTAGGTTAACAGCGCGCACACCAGGACGATCACCGGAATAGCGTGGCGACGACCGAGGATCTGAATCGCGGCCGCGACGATGGATCGTGAGAAACCGGAAAGCTCAATCAGCTTGCCGAAAACGGCCCCCAGCAGGAACACCGGGAAGTAGAGCTTGACGAAGCCCACCATTTTTTCCATAAACAGACCGGTAAACGTCGGGCCGACGGCACCCGGATCGGTCAGCAGCACGGCGCCGAGCGCCGCAATCGGCGCAAACAAAATAACGCTGTATCCGCGATAGGCCGCCAGCATCAGCAGCGCCAGCGCCGCCAGGGCAATTAACACGCTCATTACGACTCCTCACTTTAATTATTATTCGGGTATCAACGAGATGCTTAACGCTCGACGGTCAGAGCAATGCCTTGCCCGCCGCCCACGCACAGGGTGACGAGCCCTTTTTTGACGTCACGGCGCTGCATTTCGTACAGCAGCGTCACGAGGATGCGGCAGCCGGAGGCACCAATCGGATGACCCAGGGCGATAGCGCCGCCGTTAACGTTCACCCTGCGCTCATCCCAGCCGAGCTGCTTGCCTACCGCCAGCGCCTGGGCGGCAAAGGCTTCATTGGCTTCAATGAGGTCCACGTCATCGAGCGTCCAGCCCGCCCTCGCCAGCGCCGTCCGGCAGGCGCTGACCGGACCGATGCCCATTACCGACGGGTCAACGCCCGTCACGGCGTAGCTCACGATGCGACCGAGGATCGGCAAACCGCTCTCCCGCGCCTTTTCGCCGCTCATCAGCAGCACCGCGGCGGCACCGTCGTTGAGCGTTGACGCATTTCCGGCCGTCACCGTGCCTTCCGCCTGCAAAAAGGCGGGGCGCAGCTGCGCCAGCTGCTCAGCGGTAGTGCCAGGCCGGGGCTGTTCGTCACGGCTGACGATAAGCGGCGGTTTTTTGCCCTGTTTCACCGTCACCGGCGCTATCTCGGCGTCAAAGCGACCCGCTTCGATGGCGGAGGCCGCTTTGTGCTGCGACCGGGCAGCGAAGGCGTCCTGCTGCTCGCGGGAAATGGCATTCTCCCGGGCGACGTTTTCAGCGGTAATCCCCATGTGGTAATCGTTGAACGCGTCCCACAGGCCGTCGGTAATCATGCTGTCCTGCAGGCCCGTATGGCCAAAACGGAGCCCTGCACGCGCGCCGTCCAGCAGATAGGGGGCGTTGCTCATGCTCTCCTGACCGCCAGCGATAGCCACGTCCGCGTCGCCGCAGCGGATCGCCTGCGCGGCGAGCTGCACCGCTTTTAGGCCCGCGCCGCACACCAGGTTGACCGTTGTCGCCGGCGTGCTGACGGGTAATCCGGCGTTGATGGCCGTCTGACGCGCCGGGTTTTGCCCGCATCCCGCCGTCAGCACCTGTCCGAAAATCAGTTCATCTACCTGTTCTTCGCGAAGACCGCTGTTCTCCAGCAGTTGCCGCACCGCGACGGCCCCCAGCTCAACCGCTGAAAGGGACGATAGCGATCCGCGAAAACTGCCAATGGGGGTTCGCGTTGCCCCGACAATCATGACCTCTTTCATCGTGAGTCCTCAGTTGAAGCGCATCTCGCGAACGTTGTCCGCCACAATCATTTTCCCGGCTGTCTTAGCCGCAATTTCGTCGATGCTGACGCCGGGGGCGTATTCCCGCAGGATGAACGCGCCGTCCTCGATCTCCAGCAACGCGAGGTCGGTCAAGACCCGACGGATACAGCCCGCGCCCGTGAGCGGCAGCGTGCAGCGCGGCAGCAGCTTTGACTCACCGCTTTTCGAGGCGTGGGTCATCACCACAATGATGTTCTGCGCCCCTGCGACGAGATCCATTGCGCCGCCCATGCCCTTCACCATCTTTCCGGGGATCATCCACGAGGCGATATTGCCCTCGACGTCCACTTCAAACGCGCCCAGCACGGTCAGGTCGACATGACCGCCGCGGATCATGGCAAACGACTGGGCCGAGTCGAAAATGGCCGCGCCGGTGCGCGCGGTCACGGTCTGTTTACCGGCGTTGATCATGTCAGCGTCAAGGCTCTGCTCGTCAGGAAAAGCCCCCATCCCCAGCAGCCCGTTTTCCGACTGGAGCATCACGTCCATTCCGTCCGGAATGTAGTTCGCCACCAGGGTAGGAATACCGATCCCCAGGTTGACGTAATACCCGTCGCGCAGCTCGCGGGCGACGCGCATGGCCATCTGTTCACGGGTTAACATCGTCACACTCCTTCCGCGCGCAGGGTGCGCTGTTCAATGCGTTTTTCAAACTGGCCGACAATCAGCCTGTCGACGTAAATGCCCGGGGTATGAATGGCCGACGGGGGCAGCTCGCCCGGGGGAACTATCTCTTCCACCTCGACGACCGTTATCCGGCCCGCCGTTGCCATCAGAGGGTTAAAATTTTGCGCGGTATGCCGATAGACAACGTTGCCGTACCAGTCCGCTTTCCAGCCCTTAATGAGCGCGAAATCACCAGTAATCGCCTCCTCGAGGATGTAGTGCTTCCCCGCAAACTGGCGCACGTCTTTGCCGGTAGCCACGGGCGTGCCGTAGCCGGTGGCCGTGTAAAATGCCGGAATGCCCGCGCCGCCCGCGCGCACTTTTTCCGCCAGCGTGCCCTGGGGCGTGAGTTCAATCTCCAGTTCGCCGCTCAGCACCTGCTGTTCGAACAGGGCGTTCTCGCCGACGTAAGAGGCCACCACTTTGCGAACCTGCCGCGTTTCGAGCAGTATCCCGAGACCGAAACCGTCCACGCCGCAGTTGTTTGATACCACCGTCAGATCTTTCACCCGACGGCGTCTGACCTCTGCAATCAGGTTCTCCGGAATACCGCACAGGCCGAAGCCGCCCGCCAGCAAGGTCATTCCGTCCGTCAGCCCATCCAGCGCCTGCGCATAGCTGCCGACGCGCTTATCCAGTCCCGCCATAGTCATCCCTCCCGTTATCCGTGCCGGTATCATTAGGGGCGGCGACTCATTTGTTAATTTTGAATTTGTGACCCACTCATTTGGTTTTTTTATTAATTTCCTGTTAACTAAATTTTTTCAATTAGTTAACAGGATGAAAAATGAGAATGAGTGTCAAACAGTTACGCGCGTTTTTAGCGGTAGCTCACACTCTCAATTTCGCGCACGCCAGCGAACGGCTGAATCTTTCCCAGCCGGCCCTGAGCCTGACGATTAAAGCGCTGGAGGATGCGCTCGGCGGACCGCTGCTGCAGCGGAGCACGCGCAAGGTCGCGCTGACGCAGGAGGGAGAGACGTTTTTGCCGATGGCGCGTCAGCTGCTTGCCGACTGGGATAACGTCGAAGAGGCGATGCACCAGTGCTTTACCCTGCAGCGCGGTAAAATTTCGGTTGCGGCCATGCCGTCGTTTGCCGCGAATGTCCTGCCCGAGGTGCTAAAAGCGTTTCGCGATCGCCATGCCGGGATCAACGTCACCGTGCATGATGTTATTAACGAGCAGGTGATAGAGATGGTGCGGGAAGGGCGGGTCGAGATGGGCATCGCCTTTGAGCCGGCGCCAACGCACAACCTGCTGTTTACTCCGCTGGGCCTCGACAGGTTTGTTGCCATTGTACCGAAAGATTCCTCGCTGGCAGGCAAGAAGCGCCTGTCATGGGAAGATCTGCTGACGCTGGATTTCATCACCCTGCAGCGCCCGTCGGCGGTACGTCTGATGATGGAGGAGGAGCTGGCGCGAAGCGGCAGAAAGCTGGACGTGGCGCTGGAGAGTCATCAGCTGGTGACGGTCGGGCGAATGGTCGCGAGCGGGCTGGGCGGCAGTGCCGTTCCGGCGCTCTGCGAGGCGCAGATGACGGCGCTGGGCGCGGTCTGTATTCCGCTGGATAACCCGCCCATTGAAAAGTGTATTGGAGCGATCCATCCAGGACACACGCAGCTCTCTAAGGCGGCGCATGCCCTGCTGGAAACGCTGAAAGATTTTTACCAGCCCAATCAGGGGGCGAGAAACACCTGCGGCGCGGCGTGAGCCGGATGCCTGCCGACGATAACCTGCGCGCCGTACCAGCGCGCCAGCGCGTCGGCCTGCAAAACGGTTTCCGGTGCTCCCTGGGACACGATTCTGCCGTCATGCAGCAGCAGGATGCGGTCCGCCCACAGCGCCGCCAGATTAAGGTCGTGCAGCACCGCGCAAACGTGCAGATGACCCCGACGGGTCAGGGATTTCAGCAGGCGCAGCAGATGCTGCTGGTGATAGAGATCCATCGCAGACGTGGGTTCATCAAGGAACAGCCAGCCGCGCGGCGCGCCGTCGCACCAAAGCTGAGCCAGCGCGCGGGCGAGCTGGATGCGCTGCTGCTCGCCGCCGGAGAGTGCGGCAAACTGCCTGCCCGCCAGCGGTAAACAGCCGGTGACGGCCATGACCTCCTCAATAACCGTCGCTTCAGGCGTGCGGGTCCAGGGCGCTCGCCCCATACCGACGACCGCCTCAACCGGCCAGTCAAATCCGAGCTGCGTGTTCTGGCGCATTACCGCCCGGTAGCGGGAAAGCCTGTTCGGCTGCCAGGCCGCAAGCGGTGTGCCCGCCAGGCTGCACCGTCCGCCCGCAGGTTTAAGGTATCCGGTCAGCAGCCGCAACAGCGTTGATTTCCCGGCGCCGTTGGGGCCAATCAGCGCCACCAGCTCGCCCTGAGATAAGGTCAGCGACACGTCGTCAATCAGCGTGCGTTGTCCGGCGCGAAAAACAAGGTTTTCAGCACAATAGTGTTCAGCCATGCGCACCTCCGCGACGAAAGATAAGCCACAGAAACCACGGCGCGCCGAGAAGGCTGGTCAGTAAGCCGACCGGCATTTCCGCCGGTGCGACCAGGCTGCGCGCCAGCGTATCGGCAACCAGCAGAAGCAACGCGCCGGCCAGCACCGAGCCGGGGAGCACGGCCCGGTGGTCGGCTCCCAGCCACATGCGCACCAGATGCGGCACCACCAGGCCGACAAAGCCGATCACGCCGCTGACCGCAACGGCGGCGGCCACCAGCAGGGCGCTGCACAACAGCAGGATCCGCTGCACGGCGGCAACCTCCACGCCGAGGTAATGTGCCTCTTCGTCGCCCAGCTGCAGCAGGTTGAGGGCGCCTGCCAGACGCCAGATCGCGAGCACGGTGGGAACCATCAGCGACGCGACGACCAGCAGCGTTGACCACTGCGCCTGGCCGAGGCTGCCCATTCCCCAGAGCGAAAGCTGGCGAAGCTGGGAATCATTGCTGAGCCATGACAGCACCCCGACGGCCGCGCCGCACAGGGCGTTGATAGCAATTCCCACCAGCAGCAGGCGCGACAGGGAAGCGTCACGCTGACGGCTGAGCAGGAAAATCACGAAGGTGGCGGCCAGCGCGCCGAGAAACGCCGCCAGCATCGGGGCATACAGCATCACCAGTGCAGGCAGCGAGAGCGGAAGAACCACCCACAGCGCAACGGCGAGCGCCGCGCCGCTGCTGATGCCGAGCAGTCCCGGGTCCGCCAGCGGATTTCGAAACAGCCCCTGCATCACGCAACCCGCCAGCGCCAGTGAACCGCCGATCGCCAGCGCCAGCAGCACGCGAGGCAGGCGGATTGTCAGCCAGATTTGACGCAGCGCCTCGTCGGTCCCGTTCCACATCAGGCTGATCGGCAGGTGTAATGCCCCAACCCCGGTCGCTGCGAGCGTCATGATGGTCAGGATCGCGGTCAGCATCCATAACGATAAGGCGATCCGCCGGGACATCAGGGCAGCAGCTCCGCTTTGGCACGCAGCTGCTGGATGGCTTCCGGCGTTCGCACGCTGAAGCCCAGCAGCGCCATATCGTCAATCGCCAGTACCTGCTTGTTCCGTCCCGCCGGGGTTTGCGCCAGGCCGGGCAGCGTCCACAGATTCGCTTCACCGCCCAGGGCGTTGAGACCGTCCTGAGAAATCACCACCAGATCGGGTTGGCTGGCTATCGTGCCTTCCTGAGACAGCGGCTGATAGCGGGTAAACCCCTGCATCGCGTTCTGCAGCCCCGCCGCACGAATGGCAGCATCCGCGCCGGTCTGTTGTCCGGCGGCCATGGCGGTCATCCCGCCGTGGTTGAGAATAAACAGTACCCGCTTATTGAGCGGCGACGCGGGAAGCGCCGACAGTGCCTGGCGCAGCGTGCTGCGCAGGACCTCCCCCTCGACCTCGCGGTGCGTCGCTTCAGCGACGATCCGCACCTTTTCGTCAATGACGTTCAGGTCGTTACTGGCAGGAACAGCGATCACCCTGACGTGGCTTTGCTCAACCTGCTTTAGCGCCAGAGACGGCTGCGCCTGAGCGCTGGCCAGCACCAGCGTGGGGCGCATGGATAAGATCCCTTCCGCATTGAGCTGGCGCAGATAGCCCACGTCAGGCAGCGAATTCGCCGCCTGCGGCCACTGGCTGGTGCTGTCGCGGGCCACCAGCGAGGGCGCCGCGCCGAGAGCGTAGACAATCTCGGTGACGTCGCCGCCGAGGGTAACGATTTTCTCCTGCGGCGCCGCAGACGCCAGCAGGGGCAGGGCGCTAAGCAGGGCAAGCCACCGTTTCATGCGGCCAGCCCTTTCGCCGTTAAGGCGTCAATCTGGCTGCGCCACTGGCTCTGCTCCGGTTCGCCTTCCGTACGTTGGCCGTACAGCTGGGCGATTTGCGTTCCGTCGGCGGCAAACAGCTCCAGGCTGGTGACATGCCCGTCAGCCGTCGGCTTGCGCGTGACCCACGTTTCCGCAATGGATCCTTCAAGCAGATGCAGGGTAAAGGTTGGGTTAAAGACGTTCAGCCAGCCTTTCATTGGCACCAGCTTTTCCACCGCGCCGGTGAAGATCTGCACGCAGCCGCGGTTGCCCACGAAGACCATGATTTCGTTACCGTCCCGGCGCGCCGTTCCCAGGAGCTGCGCCAGCGCGCTGTTTTCTACCCGGCAGGCCAGATCGTCACCCACCAGGCGAAACGCCTGCTGGCGGCTGAGGTTATGGCGCTTGAGCAGGCTGAAGAACTGATGAACGTCGGTCATGGCGCGCCACTCGTTATCCACGAGAGCAGCATTTGCGTTTTCTGCATGAGCCGGAGCATCGGCTATCCTCAACGCCAGCGGCGGGTTGTCGGCAAAGATAAAGCGGGTCAGCACGTCGCCCCAGGCGGAAACGTCGGTGTTGTCCGTGGCGTAGACCTTCAGCAGGGCATCGCCCTGGTGATCGAAGAACTGAATGCTCTGCCGCTCGCCGCGTGCGGTGGCTTCACTGATGTGAAACACGCTCGACCACTGGTTGAGGAACAGGCGCAGATCCAGCGCGCGCGGGTTCAGCACCAGCCCGGCGTGGCCGTTCAGGTGCTGGTTGGTAAATCTCCCGACCTGCTCGTGTACGGCGTATTCGTTGCGGCAGATACATTTGGTTTCGCCCACCGCCTCCAGCGCGCCCAGGATCTCGCGGATTTCACCGCGCAGTCGCCAGGCGTCGTGACCTACGCGGGCAAAGGTCAGCTCTGCTTCACTGATGTTCATTAACCCCGCGACGTCGCGCGCGTACATACCCGGATTGGCTTCTTTTAGCTCAAGCCAGCGCGTGTAGTGATTCATTGTCTCTTCCTTCTGAATAGTTGCCCCGAAGGGAATTACCACTGATAGCTTACGAAAATCTTGCCGTTACGACCGTCCTGCGGAATGCCCTGAGGTGACCAGTACGCTTTGTCAAAGGCGTTGCCCAGCACCAGCGTAGTGGTCACGCCTTTGAGCCGCTCCTGGCCTTTGTAGCTCACGTAGAAATCGTTGACCGCATAGCCCGGCTGCTTGCTGTAGCTGCCGCTGATATGCGTTGAGCGATCGACAAAAGTACCGATCCAGCCGACGGAGAACCCGCTTTGCGCCACCGGGATATCCAGCTTGCTGGTGACGGTGTCCGGGTTAATGCTGGAGATGTACTCGCCCGTATCGGTGTCTTTCCCGCGCGTGCGGTTGTAGGCCAGATCGAGGCTGAAGAGATCGGCCGAGTATTTTGCCATCATATCCCAACCCCAGATTTTGGCGTTCGGAACGTTGTACGACATGGTGGTCGCGGCGGCAAAATCGACGGTGGTGGAGATATAGTCTTTGGCTTTGGTGTCGAAATAGCTGGCTTTAAACTCCAGCGCATCGTTGGCAAGCATCAGATCGTCAAAGCGCAGGCCAAAACCAAACTCCTGCGTTTCGTTGGTTTCCGGGCGCAGGTTCGGGTTTGGCACCCAGTAGTTGGTATAGAAGCGGCCAATGGAGAAGTGTTTGGCGTCGTTATACATTTCGCCCATGGTCGGCGCGCGGAAGGCCTGCGCGTAAGAGCCAAACAGCATCAGCCAGTCGGTTGGGCTGATGGTTAACCCGGCGCGGGATGACCACTTGTCTGCATCCACATCTTTGTAGCCGTCGCTGCTGCCGCGGTAGCTGTCATAGCGCGTGCCGCCCAGAAGGGTAACAGGCAGATCGCGCAGGGTGATCTCATCCTGCAGCCAGCCGGAGCTGAAGTCGATTTTCGCGTCCGGGAAGCCGGTGGTTGCCCCGCCCGGATGCTGCTCCTGACGATAGTATTCCCCGCCGTAGGTCAGAAGGTGTGCTGCAAAGGTGTCTCTGAACAGACGGGTGCGGTTTTCCACCTTGCCGCCTTTGGTGGTCTGCTTGCGGAACTCACCGCTACCGTCGATGTTCTGGGCATTAATGCGCGCTTCGGACCAGTAGACCTTCGCGTCGGCGTCCAGCCAGTCGTACCCTTCCGGTGAAATGTGGTAGCCAACCTGCGCATCGCGCTGGATGGTGGAGCGGTCGGTCATCGGGTTACTGCTGTCCGCCCCGGTGGTTTGCGGGTTTTTCGGCTCCTGAGCGGCGTTGTTGTAGTAGCGCAGGGAGCCGCTCAGGGTCTGGGCGGGGTCGATTTTCCAGCTGCCTTTCGCCAGCATGTTGTTGATGGATTCGTCGTTAGGCGCGGTTGCACCGTCGCTCTGGCGGACATCACCGCGATCCCGGCTGGACCAGGAGACCAGACCGTCAAGCGTATCGGTGCGGCCGTAGGCGCTGGCCCCCATCCCGAGGCTATGATCGCCCGTTGCGCCCGTTCCAAACACGCGGTAGCCGCTGTTTTTACCCGGTTCGAGCAGATCGTTGGCATCGGCGGTGTCATAGGAGATCACGCCGCCCAGCGCGCCGCTGCCGTACAGCAGGGCCGACGGGCCGCGGACCACCTCGATACGTTTGATTAGCGCGGGATCGAGAAAGGTGCTGTTCAGGTGACCGGTGTCGGTGCCCTGACGCACGCCGTCAACCAGCACCAGCACGCCGCGACGGTCATAGCCGCGCAGGTTGACGTCCTGCCCGTTAGTGCGCCCAGTGCCGTCCAGCGTCAGACCGGGGACGTTACGCAGCAGGTCGGCCGCCGAGCTTGCGGTTTGTTTCTCCGGCGCGCTGGCGTCAATTACGCTTACCATCATGGGCGCTTCAAAGGTGCTGCGGGCGTTGCCCGTGGCGGTGACGGTAATGTCGTCTGTGGCGGCGAACGCGACGCCCGGTAGGGTACTGGCAATCGCCAGCGCCAGAAGTGACGGACGTAAAGATGCGGAAGGCAGGTGTGGCATAGCAACTCTCCATAAGAAGTGAAAAGCGCTGGCTGCCTGGGGATAACCTGGGTGGCTGGCGTATTTTTAGGTGTTGTTTATTTTGTGAGGATCAGTTTTCCGGCATGGGTCTGGCGCAGAAGATAGCGCTGTCCGTCATGCTCGATAATGACCCGTCCCTCATCGCCGAGGAGGGTTTTGCTGTCAATGCGACGCTCGGCGGGGGCTGGCGCTGTGTGTGTTTTTTCTTGCGTTGCCGCGCTGTTATCCGTAAGTGACATAATGTTTATAAATGGCAATCAATGTAACAATGATAATCATTATCAATAAAGTGCAAATTGACGGCAAGCGTTTTTGTGAAAAAAGGATGAGGGGATCAAATTTGGGGGGGAGGTGCGGTCTGATGCCCTCACCCCGACCCTCTCCCACAGGGAGAGGGAGAAGGGCACAATCGTAGGTCGGGTAAGCGCAGCGCCACCCGACAATAACATCAGAAGCGAGAATCAACCGCAGCTGCCAGCTTTTCCAGCAGCAGTTCGCTGTCTTCCCAGCTCAGGCACGGGTCGGTGATCGACTGGCCGTAAACCATCTGCTGTCCGGCAACGATTTTCTGCGTGCCTTCTTTGATAAAGCTCTCAGCCATAATCCCTGCAACGGCGGTCGAGCCGCTGCGGATCTGCTGGCAGATCTCATCGCAGACGTCCAGCTGGCGGCGATGCTGCTTCTGGCAGTTGCCGTGGCTGAAATCCACCACCAGATGTTCCGGCAGGTCAAATTCGGCCAGCGTTTCACAGGCCGCCGCAATATCTTGAGCATGGTAATTGGGTTTCTTCCCGCCGCGCATAATGATATGCCCGTAAGGGTTACCGCTGGTCTGGTAGATGGTCATATGACCGCTCTTGTCCGGCGAAAGGAACATGTGGCTGGCACGGGCAGCGCGGATGGCATCAACCGCGATACGGGTGTTGCCATCGGTCCCGTTTTTGAAGCCGACCGGGCAGGAGAGGGCAGAGGCCATCTCACGGTGGATCTGGCTTTCGGTGGTGCGCGCGCCAATCGCGCCCCAGCTGATCAGATCGGCGATAAACTGCCCGGTCACCATATCGAGAAACTCGGTCGCCGTCGGAACGCCCAGCTCGTTGACCTGTAAAAGCAGCTTCCGCGCCAGCTCGATACCGTGGTTAACGCGATAGCTGCCGTTGAGGTCAGGGTCGGAAATCAGGCCTTTCCAGCCCACTACGGTGCGCGGTTTTTCAAAGTAGGTGCGCATCACGATCTCAAGGCGATGCTGGTACTTATCCCGCAGTCCCTGAAGTCGTTTTGCATAATCCATCGCGGCATCCAGATCGTGGATGGAGCAAGGCCCAATCACCACCAGAAGACGTTTGTCTTCACCGTTCAGGATTTTTTCAATGCGGCGGCGGGAGGCCGTCACATGTTCCGCGACGGCGGCGGAAACGGGATGCCGCTGTGCCAGTTCAGCCGGCGTGACCAGGCTGTCAATGCGCGCAGTGCGGAGTTCATCGGTTTTATTCATGGAATGTCTCAGAAAATTTTTGCTTCATCGGCAGACTACCGGGAAGTGATGGGCATCACCTTAAACCAATCCCTGCTGATTTCAAGTTCGGGGCGACACCGCCCCGTGGTTGCAGATGATGATACCTGAATCCGAGCCAATGTACTAGCATATTAGTACATGCGGCGATTAAGCCCCATGATGTCGAGAATTTTGGTGGCAATTTCTTCAACCGAATAGTTGGTGCTGTTCAGCCACGGGATCTGGTTTTTGCGGTACAGCGCTTCCACTTCCGAGACCTCCATCCGGCACTGGCGCATGGAGGCGTAGCGGCTGTTCTCGCGGCGCTCTTCGCGGATGGCCGCAAGGCGTTCAGGGTTGATCGTCAGGCCGAACAGCTTGTGCTGCAGCGGCTTAAGGGCGGCGGGCAGCACCAGGTTATCCATGTCGTCGGCGATAAACGGGTAGTTTGCGGCGCGAATGCCAAACTGCATCGCCAGATAAAGGCTGGTTGGGGTTTTGCCGCAGCGCGACACGCCAAGCAGGATCACCTGCGCCTGGTCGAGATTTCGCAGCGAAATACCGTCGTCGTGGGCCAGGGTGTAGTCGATAGCGGCGATACGCGCGTCGTACTTGGTCAGGTTGCCGGGGTTCAGCCCGTGGGTACGGTGGGCAATGGGGGTCGGGTCGAGCTTCAGCTCGCTCTGCAGCGGAGCCACCAGCGCCTGCACGATATCCTGACAGAAGCCTTCACTTTGCAGAATGATGGAGCGAATCTCCGGGATCACGATAGAGTAGAACACCAGCGGGCGGACGCCGGTCTGCTGGTAGATGGCGTCAATCTGGTCCTTCACCGCTTTAGCGCGGCTCTCGTTTTCAACAAACGGCAGCGTGATGCTGTTAATCGAAACGGGAAACTGCGACATCACCGCGTGGCCCAGGACCTCGGCGGTGATCGCCGTACCATCAGAAATATAAAAAACGTGGCGATCGACAGCACTATCCATTTTACTCACCCTGAATATCAGACCTAATTGTCTGAAAGCATAAATTAAAAAAGTAAATTACACAGCAAAGAACTTATCCTAATTATGAATGAAACGCTGTTTTTGATTTTCCTGAAAAGTGGATTTCATTTTTCAAATAGCGACTTTATTTTTGGGGTTTCTGGCTGAATATAGAGGAATCATCGGGTTAATCGTTGATGGGAAAGTATCCGAAAAGTTGAAATTTTAAATTGCTTACACGATTCACCGTTTTTTTAGCGGAAATAAATATGCCAGTATAAATACGTAGTCAGGTGTTACTTACTCCGATCAAATATCACAAAAGGATTGTTTCGATGTCCAACAATGGCTCGTCACCGCTGGTGCTTTGGTATAACCAACTCGGCATGAATGATGTAGACAGAGTTGGGGGCAAAAATGCCTCCCTGGGTGAAATGATTACAAATCTGTCGGGTATGGGTGTCTCCGTACCGAACGGGTTTGCCACCACCGCCGATGCCTTTAACCTGTTTTTAGACCAGAGCGGTGTTAACCAGCGCATTTACGACCTGCTGGATAAAACGGATATTGATGACGTTACCGAGCTTGCCAAAGCCGGGGCGCAGATCCGCCAGTGGATCATCGACACACCTTTCCAGCCGGAACTGGAAAAAGCCATTCACGACGCGTACAACCAGCTCTCAGCTGACGATGCGCAGGCCTCCTTTGCCGTACGTTCCTCTGCGACCGCAGAAGATATGCCGGACGCCTCGTTTGCCGGGCAGCAGGAAACCTTCCTGAACGTCCAGGGTTACGATGCGGTGCTGGTGGCGGTGAAGCACGTGTTTGCTTCCCTGTTCAACGATCGCGCCATCTCCTATCGCGTGCACCAGGGCTACGACCATCGCGGTGTGGCGCTCTCCGCTGGCGTGCAGCGCATGGTGCGCTCGGACGTGGGCTCATCCGGCGTGATGTTCTCCATTGATACCGAATCCGGCTTCGACCAGGTGGTGTTTATCACCTCCGCGTGGGGTCTGGGTGAGATGGTGGTGCAGGGCGCGGTAAACCCTGACGAATTTTACGTCCACAAGCCAACGCTGGCCGCTGGCCGTCCGGCGGTGGTGCGCCGCACCATGGGCTCGAAAAAAATCCGCATGATCTATGCCCCGACCCAGGAGCATGGCAAGCAGGTTAAAATTGAAGATGTACCGCAGGAGCAGCGCGACCGCTTCTCCCTGACCGACGCCGAAGTGCAGGAACTGGCGAAGCAGGCGGTGCAGATCGAAAAACACTACGGCCGTCCGATGGACATCGAATGGGCAAAAGACGGTAACACCGGCAAGCTGTTTATCGTGCAGGCGCGTCCGGAAACCGTCCGCTCGCGCGGTCAGGTGATGGAGCGTTATACGCTGCACGCGCAGGGTAAAATCGTGGCGGAAGGCCGCGCCATCGGTCACCGCATCGGTGCCGGTCCGGTCAAAGTGATCCACGACATCAGCGAGATGAACCGTATTGAGCCAGGCGACGTGCTGGTGACCGACATGACCGACCCGGACTGGGAACCGATCATGAAGAAAGCGGCGGCTATCGTCACCAACCGCGGCGGTCGTACCTGCCACGCGGCGATCATTGCCCGCGAGCTGGGCATTCCCGCGGTTGTCGGCTGCGGTGACGCCACCGAACGCATGAAGGACGGGCAGAACGTGACCGTCTCCTGTGCCGAAGGCGATACCGGCTACGTCTACGCCGATATCCTCGACTTCAGCGTGAAGAGCTCCAGCGTGGATACCATGCCGGACCTGCCGCTGAAGATCATGATGAACGTCGGCAACCCGGACCGCGCGTTTGACTTCGCCTGCCTGCCGAACGAAGGCGTTGGCCTGGCGCGTCTGGAATTTATCATCAACCGTATGATCGGCGTTCACCCGCGCGCGCTGCTGGAGTTTGACGACCAGGATCCGAAGCTGCAGAACGAAATCCGCGAGATGATGAAAGGCTACGACTCACCAAAAGAGTTCTACGTCGGCCGTCTGACCGAAGGGATCGCGACGCTGGGCGCCGCCTTCTATCCGAAACGCGTGATCGTGCGTCTGTCTGACTTTAAGTCTAACGAATACGCCAACCTGGTAGGCGGCGAGCGCTACGAGCCGGAAGAAGAGAACCCGATGCTGGGCTTCCGCGGGGCCGGACGCTACGTGTCCGACAGCTTCCGCGACTGCTTCGCGCTGGAGTGTGAGGCGGTGAAACGCGTGCGCAACGACATGGGGCTGACCAACGTCGAAATCATGATCCCGTTCGTGCGTACCGTGGATCAGGCGAAAGCGGTGGTGGACGAGCTGGCGCGTCAGGGTCTGAAGCGCGGCGAGAACGGGCTGAAGATCATCATGATGTGCGAAATCCCGTCCAACGCCCTGCTGGCCGAGCAGTTCCTGGAGCACTTCGACGGCTTCTCTATCGGCTCGAACGACATGACGCAGCTGACGCTGGGTCTGGACCGCGACTCCGGCGTGGTCTCCGAGCTGTTCGACGAGCGCAACGAGGCGGTGAAAGCGCTGCTCTCCATGTCCATCCGCGCGGCGAAGAAGCAGGGTAAATACGTCGGGATCTGCGGTCAGGGCCCATCCGACCATGAAGACTTTGCCGCATGGCTGATGGAAGAGGGGATCGATAGCCTGTCCCTGAACCCGGACACCGTGGTGCAAACCTGGCTGAGCCTGGCGGAACTGAACAAGTAACGCCACGCTGACCCGAAAAGGCGAGGATATTATTCCTCGCCTTTTTTATTTCATTTCTTATTTGCTCCCCATCACAAATAAAGTAAAAAACCAAATATCATAATTTGTCTGTCAATTTAGACAATTGTTAGCGCGCAAACCGTTGCTAATACTTGAGCCTTACTGCGCATTTCCCTTAAGAAGATGCGCAACTGGTTGAAATACGTTTTAACCTGATAAAAAGGCAAATAACAATGACACTCTCCTCTGTATTGCGTACCAAAGATAAAATAGGTTATGGCTTAGGCGATATGGCCAGCGCGCTGGTCTGGCAAACGGCAACCTTATTTCTCGCTTATTTTTATACAGACGTATTTGGGCTGCCCGCCGCGATTATGGGCACCATGTTTTTAGTGGTGCGCGTGGTCGATGCGTTTGTCGATCCGTGCATTGGCGCACTGGTTGACCGCACCCGGACGCGTCACGGACGTTTCCGTCCCTGGCTGCTGTGGTTTGCTATCCCGTTTGGCGTGAGCTGCCTCATTACCTTCTATGTGCCGGACGTTGGGCCGACGGCGAAAATCGTTTACGCCTGCGTGACCTACGCGATTTTAAGCCTGATTTACTCCGCGATTAACGTGCCTTACTGCGCTATGCCCGGCGCGCTGACGCTGGACCCGCGCGAGCGTCATTCTCTGCAGTCGTGGCGCTTTGGCCTGTCGTTTATCGGCGGGCTGATCGTGACGGTTATTGCCCTGCCGCTGGTCTCACTGTTAGGCCAGGGCAACGTGCAGAAAGGCTATTTCTATGCCATGAGCCTGATGGGTCTGCTGGGAATTGTGCTGTTCTTCTGCTGTTTCCTGATGACCCGCGAGCGTTATTCTCCGCGCAATGATACCTCCGGCTCCATGCTCACCGATTTAAAACTGCTGGCCGGGAACAGCCAGTGGCGGATTGTGTTTCTGTTTAATATTTTGCTGTTAACGGCGGTGGTGACGCGCGGTTCCGCCACCATGTATTACGTGAACTATGTGCTGCTGCGCCCGGATCTGGTTTTTGCCTTTATTGTTTCCGGCATGGTGGCCTCCTTAAGCGGCGCATTATTATCTGAACGGCTGCTGGGGAAATTTGACCGCGTGCGCGCCTACCAGTGGACGATTATCTCCTTCGTTATCTTCGGCGCGCTGATTTTCTTCCTGCCTCCTTCACAGGTGTGGCTAATCTTTGGCCTTAACATCGTCTTTAGCTTTATTCAAAACCTCACCACGCCGCTCCAGTGGACCATGTTCTCCGATGTGGTCGACTACGAAGAGCACCGCAGCGGCCGTCGTCTGGACGGGCTGGTCTTCTCCACCGCGCTGTTTGCCATCAAGTTTGGCCTGGCGCTGGGCGGGGCGGTCGTCGGCTGGGTGCTTGGCATGGTGGATTACGCCCCGGGCCAGGCAACCCAGGCGCCAGGCGTTCTCTCGACCATTAGCGCGCTGTTCACCCTTATCCCTTGCGCGCTGTTCCTCTGCATGGTCGCGCTGCTTGCCATCTACAAGCTCAACAGCCGGCTGGTGGATTCCATCGCCCTGGAGCTGGCCAGCAAGCGTGAAGTCAGACCCGAAGCGGGGCAGCTCAGCCCGGCAACCCCTTCCGCACTACAGGAGTAAAACATGACGACTATCTATAAGGACGCGGGACGTCCCGTGCACGAGCGCGTCGCCGATTTACTGGCGCGCATGACCCCGGAAGAGAAGTTCGCCCAGATGCACGCGTACTGGCTGATTCTCGATGAAAACGGTAACCATCGCGAGCGCAGCGATCTGAGTGACGAATTCGCCGGCGTGAGCGAGCAGGCTGCGCTCAGCGAGCGGCTGAAGCTCGGCGTCGGGCAGATCACGCGGCCGCTGGGCACCCACATCGTTGACGCGAAGACCGGCGTGCGCGCCGCGAACCGCCTGCAGCGCATGATGATGGAAGAGACGCGGCTCGGCATTCCGGCGCTATTCCACGAGGAGTGTCTGGTGGGGCTGCTGTGCAAAGACGCCACCCTGTTCCCGTCGTCATTGAACTACGGTTCGACCTGGGATCCGGAGCTGGTGCAGCGGGCGGCAGAGCAGATTGGCAAAGAGGCGCGCTCCGTCGGCTGCCAGCAGGGGCTGGCACCGGTGCTGGACGTATCCCGCGACGTGCGCTGGGGGCGAACGGAAGAGACCTTCGGGGAGGATCCCTGGCTGGTGGGCGTAATGGCGACCGCCTACGTGAAGGGCTTACAGGGCGATCAGCGCGACCTGCTGGCAACCCTGAAACATTACGTGGGTCATTCGTTCAGCGAGGGAGCGCGCAACCATGCGCCGGTCCACCTGGGGTTCAGCGAGCTGAACGACACCTTCCTGCTGCCGTTCGAAATGGCGGTCAAGCTGGCAAACGCCGGTTCGGTGATGCCCGCGTACCACGATATTGATAACCAGCCGGGGCACAGCGACAGCTTCCTGCTGACCACCGTCCTGCGCGAGCAGTGGGGGTTCGACGGGATTATTGTCGCGGACTACGGCGGTGTAAGCCTGCTGCACCAGCACCACGGGATTTCCCACGACGCGGCCGAATCTGCCGCGCTGGCGTTCAACGCCGGGCTTGACGTCGAGCTGCCGAAAGACGACTGCGCGCGGCATCTGGCGGAAGCGATAGAGCGCGGGCTGATCTCTATGGCGAAGGTCGACGAGATTGTGGCGCGTACGCTGACGGAAAAATTCCGCCTTGGCCTGTTTGAAAAGCCGTACGCGGATGAAAACGGTATCGACCTGCAAAATACTATCACCCGACAGGCCGCGCGGGAGGTGGCGACGAAATCGATCACGCTGCTGGAAAACAACGGTATTTTACCGCTCGGGGGCAAACCCCGCGTGGCGGTAGTGGGGCCGACGGCAGACGATCCGCTGGCGTTACTCAGCGGCTACAGCTTCCCGGTGCATTTGATCATCAGCGATATGGTGGAAGAGACCTCGCAGGTCACGACCCCGCGCGCGGCGCTGGAGCAGTATCTCGGTGCATCGAACGTCCGCTATGCCAAAGGGTGCCACATCATCGAAAAACGGATGGCGGGCGCGCCGGTCTTCCCTGGCGACAGCGGCGGCAAACCGATGCAGCAGTCGCCGGTTTCACTAAGTACCGCCCCGATCCCCGAGGCCGTGAACGCCGCGCAGGAGAGTGACGTGGTGGTGGCCTGCGTGGGCGATCTCGCCGGGCTGTTCCAGAGCGGTACCGTGGGGGAAGGTTCCGATACCGATTCCCTGAACCTGCCGGGCGTGCAGCAACAGCTGCTGGAAGCCCTGGTCGCCACCGGTAAACCGGTGATTGTGGTCATGACCGGGGGGCGTCCATATAACCTGCAGGGTCTGGAAGATAAGGTCGCGGCGCTGATGATGGCCTGGGCGCCGGGGCAGGAAGGGGGCTGGGCAATTGCGGACGTGTTAACCGGGCGTGCGGAGCCGCAGGGTCGTCTGGTGGTGAGCGTACCGAAAAGCGCCGGTGCGATGCCGTATTACTACAATCACAAGCTCAAAAGCGGCGGTACACCGTTTGCGTTCCATTTCGGCTCACGTTACCCGTTTGGCTTCGGCCTCGGCTGGACGACGTTTAGCTGGGGCGCTGTCCGCGTCGCCAAAAGCAGCGTGCCGGTTGACGGCGAGGTGAGGCTGAGCGTGGATATCACCAATACCGGAGAGCGCAGCGGCAGCGAGGTGGTGCAGGTTTACGTCAGGGATAAGGTCGCCACGCAGGTGCGGCCGCTTCAGGAGCTGAAGGCCTTCCAGCGCGTCACGCTCTCGCCGGGAGAAACCGCCACGCTCACCTTTACGCTGCCGGTTGAGATGTTCAACTTCACCCGTCGCGACGGAAAACGCATCGTTGAGCCGGGCGAGTTTGAGCTGCAGGTTGGCGCATCGTCGGCGGATATTCGCGAGGCGGTGACGGTCAATGCGACAGGGGAAACGCGGGTGCTGCCTGCTGAGTGGCGGATGCTCAGTACCTGTGAGGTCAGACGCGCGTAGTCAGGATAAAAAAAAGCCCATCGTGGGAGATGGGCAAAGACTACACACAGCAATTCGTTGTTTCACTCAGGGGATTTCCATGCTTATAAATCAAGGTGTTGATTTATAACCGTGTGCTAATAGTAGGCATTGTGTTATTTAGCGTCGATCGGATTCGTCTCAATAGTTAAAGAGACGTAAAGAATTCTTGAGGTTATTAGCAGACTTACTGCAGAAAAGGCGGGTCTGACCAGTGAGCAATGAATAAATACTTTAGCAGTGTTTAAGTATCATGCGAGAGAGTGTAGGCCGGGTGAGCGTTAACGCCACCCGGCAGCATACCTTAATGCGTGTTCTTCTCTTCCAGCTCTTCCAGTTCGCTCAAAATCACGTCCGGGTCAGTTCCCGGCGGCGGAATTTCATGCACCCAGGCAGAGAACAGACGCCAGGTGACGGCGAGCAGCACCGGGCCAATAAACAGGCCAATCATGCCAAAGGCAATCAATCCGCCAATGACCCCGGAGAGGATCAGGATCAGCGGCAGGTCTGCACCCATGCGAATGAGGATCGGACGAATCACGTTATCCATGGTGCCGACCACGCAGCTCCAGACCAGCAGCACCGTTCCCCACGTGGTATCGCCCGTCCAGTAGAGCCAGATAATGCTGGGAACCAGCACCAGCAGCGGTCCCAGCTGTGCAAGACAGGTCATCAGCATGACCACGGTGAACACGGTGGCGTACGGTACGCCGGAAATCGCCAGACCGATCCCGCCCAGCACCGCCTGCACCAGCGCGGTGACCACCACGCCCAGCGCAACCGCGCGCACGGCCTGCGCGGCCAGCAGCACCGCGGCGTCACCGCGTTTGCCCGCCAGGCGGGTGGCAAAGTGACGAACGCCTAAAGCCACCTGCTCGCCGCGCCAGTAGAGCAGGGCGCTGAAGAGCAGCATCAGGGTACAGTGCATCATAAAGCGGCCGATATGCGCCGCCTGCCCGACAAACCAGGTGGTGGTGGTGCCAATATACGGGCGGACTTTTGCCATCAGCGCGCTGCCGCCCATCTCCAGCAGGCTATGCCAGCCGCTGTAGAGTTTGGCGCCCACCAGCGGAATGCTGTTCAGCCAGGCGAGATCCGGCAGCGTCAGGTCGCCGCTGCTAATGGCGCGAATAACCGGGCCACTGGAATCCACCAGGCTATTTACCAGCAGGGCAATCGGAATGATAAACAGCAGGAACAGCAGGAGCGTCATGACCAGCACGGCGAGCCCGCGACGGCCGAACAGCAGCTTCTGCAAGCGCAGCAGCAAAGGCCACGTGGCCACGACAACGGTCGCAGCCCACGCAAAGCCGAGAATAAAGGGTTGAACAATCCACAGACACGCAATAATCATGAGGGCCAGAAACAGCACCGACAGCAAAATTTGCGCAACATCCCTGGGCTGGCGAAGATTGACCATAAATGAAACTTTCCTTAAAAGAACGCCAGTACAACTGGCGGGAACGGAAAACCGCGTCTCTTTAATCATTAATGATCTCAGCGGTTTTTAACAGGCGAATTCTGCCTGTAATTCAGCAGAGATTATAAGAAAAAAATGTGATAAAACTTTTAAGATACACGCAAACGATTTCATACAACTCTAATTAGGGTCGACAGTCATGATCCCACAGATTTCTCAGGCACCTGGCGTCGTTCAGCTGGTGCTTAATTTTTTGCAAGCACTGGAGCAACAGGGTTTTACAGGTGATACCGCCACGAACTATGCCGACAGGCTGACGATGGCGACCGATAACAGTATCTACCAGCTTCTTCCCGATGCCGTGGTTTTCCCTCGTTCAACGGCCGACGTCGCGCTTATCGCCCGGCTGGCCACGCAGGAGCGGTTTGCCTCGCTGGTCTTTACGCCGCGCGGTGGCGGCACCGGGACCAACGGTCAGGCGCTAAACCAGGGCATCATTGTTGATATGTCGCGCTATATGAACCGCATCATTGAGATCAACCCGGAAGAGGGGTGGGTGCGGGTCGAAGCGGGCGTCATCAAAGATCAGCTTAATCAGTATCTCAAGCCGTACGGCTACTTTTTTGCCCCTGAGCTCTCCACCAGCAACCGCGCGACCCTTGGCGGGATGATTAACACGGATGCCTCCGGACAGGGCTCGCTGGTCTACGGTAAAACCTCCGATCACGTGCTGGGCGTGCGTGCGGTGCTGCTGGGCGGCGATATCCTCGATACCCAGCCGATGCCGGTTGAACTGGCGGAAACGCTGGGCAAAGACAACACCGCCAGCGGGCGCATCTATCGTACCGTGCTGGAACGCTGCCGCGACAACCGCCAGCTTATTCTCGATAAATTCCCCAAGCTGAACCGCTTCCTGACCGGTTACGATCTGCGTCACGTCTTCAACGATGACCTGACCCAGTTTGATTTAACCCGCGTGCTGACCGGCTCCGAAGGAACGCTGGCATTTATTACCGAAGCGCGGCTGGATATCACCCGGTTGCCGAAAGTGCGCCGTCTGGTGAACGTCAAATATGACTCCTTCGACTCCGCGCTGCGCAATGCGCCGTTTATGGTGCAAGCGCAGGCGCTGTCGGTGGAGACCGTCGACTCTAAGGTGCTCAATCTGGCCCGGGAAGATATTGTCTGGCACTCCGTAAGCGACCTCATTACCGACGTGCCGGATAAAGAGATGCTCGGTCTTAATATCGTGGAATTTGCCGGCGATGATGCGGAGCTGATTGAGCGTCAGGTCACCACGCTCTGCCAGCGGCTGGACGAGCTGATAGCGCAGAGTGAAGGCGGCGTGATCGGCTGGCAGCTCTGTAACGATCTGGCCGGGATTGAGCGTATCTATGCGATGCGTAAAAAAGCCGTGGGCCTGCTCGGCAATGCGAAAGGGGCGGCGAAGCCCATTCCCTTTGCCGAAGATACCTGCGTGCCGCCCGAGCATCTGGCGGATTACATCGTGGAGTTTCGCGCCCTGCTGGACAGCCACGGCCTGAGCTATGGCATGTTCGGCCACGTCGACGCCGGGGTACTGCACGTGCGTCCGGCGCTGGACATGTGCGACCCGCAGCAGGAGATCCTGATGAAGCAGATCTCCGACGACGTGGTGGCCTTAACCGCCAAATACGGCGGTCTGCTGTGGGGGGAGCACGGGAAAGGGTTCCGCGCGGAATACAGCCCGGCATTCTTCGGCGAACAGCTCTACGCGGAATTGCGTAAGGTGAAAGCGGCGTTCGACCCGCATAACCGCCTCAACCCGGGTAAAATCTGCCCGCCTGAGGGTGTTGATGCCCCGATGCTGCAGGTGGATGCCGTCAAGCGCGGCACCTACGACAGGCAGATCCCTATTGCGGTGCGCTCGTCCTGGCGCGGCGCGATGGAGTGCAACGGCAATGGCCTGTGCTTTAACTTTGATGTGAAAAGCCCGATGTGCCCGTCGATGAAAATCACCAGCAACCGTATTCACTCGCCGAAAGGGCGGGCGACGCTGGTGCGCGAGTGGCTGCGTTTGCTGGCCGACCGCGGGGTGGATCCGCTCAAGCTGGAGCAGGAGCTGCCGGAAAAACGGGCCAGCCTGCGCTCGCTGATTGAGCGCACCCGCAACAGCTGGCATGCCAACAAGGGCGAGTATGATTTCTCCCACGAGGTGAAAGAGGCGATGTCCGGCTGTCTGGCCTGTAAAGCCTGCTCCACCCAGTGCCCGATTAAAATCGACGTGCCGGAGTTCCGCTCGCGTTTCCTGCAGCTTTACCACACCCGATACCTCCGCCCGGTGCGCGACCATCTGGTGGCGACGGTGGAAAGCTACGCGCCGCTGATGGCGCGTGCGCCAAAGACCTTCAACTTCTTTATCAACCAGCCGCTGGTGCGCAAGCTCTCCGAAAAACACATCGGCATGGTCGATCTGCCGCTGCTGTCGGTCCCGTCTCTGCAGCGCCAGCTCGTCGGTCACCGTTCGGCGAACATGACTCTGGAACAGCTGGAGGCGCTCACTCCGGAGCAAAAAGGCAATATGGTGCTGGTGGTGCAGGATCCGTTCACCAGCTACTACGATGCGCAGGTCGTGGCCGATTTCGTCCGTCTGGCGGAGAAGGTGGGTTACCAGCCGGTTGTGCTGCCGTTCTCTCCCAACGGCAAGGCGCAGCACATTAAAGGTTTCCTGAACCGTTTTGCGAAGACCGCGCAGAAAACGTCTGACTTCTTAAACCGCGTGGCGCAACTCGGGATACCGATGGTTGGCGTCGATCCGGCGCTGGTGCTTTGCTATCGCGATGAATACAAGCAGACGCTGGGCGATAAGCGCGGTGATTTCAACGTCATGCTGGTGCATGAGTGGCTTCCGGTGGCGCTGGCAGATAAGGCCGTTCAGGACGTCAGCGGTGAACCGTGGTATCTCTTCGGCCACTGCACGGAAGTGACCGCGCTGCCGGGTGCCCCCGCGCAGTGGGCGTCCGTTTTTGCCCGCTTCGGTGCGAAGCTGGAGAGCGTCAACGTAGGCTGCTGCGGGATGGCCGGAACCTACGGACACGAAGTGAAAAACCACGCCAACTCGCTCGGCATCTATGAGCTGTCCTGGCATCAGGCGATGCAGCGTTTGCCGCGAAACCGCTGTCTGGCGACGGGCTACTCCTGCCGCAGCCAGGTAAAACGGGTAGAAGGTAACGGTGTGCGTCACCCATTGCAGGCTTTACTGGAGATAATTGGATGATCTGGAAACGTGCCGTGACGCTGCAGGCGCTGAACGCCATGGGCGAGGGGAATATGGTGGGGCTGCTGGATATCCAGTTTATCCGCATTGGCGACGATGAGATTGAGGCCACCATGCCCGTCGATAGTCGCACCCACCAGCCGTTTGGTTTATTGCACGGCGGGGCCTCCGTCGTGCTGGCCGAAACGCTGGGCTCGGTGGCGGGCTATCTCTGCACCGACGGGGAGCAGAAGGTTGTCGGACTCGAGGTGAATGCTAACCACATTCGCTCGGTGCGCAGCGGGCGCGTGCGCGGTGTTTGCCGCGCGCTGCACGCCGGAAGCCGCCATCAGGTATGGCAGATAGATATTCTCGATGAGCAGGATCGCCTGTGCTGCTCGTCGCGGCTGACCACGGCGGTTGTGTAAAGTTTTCAGATGTTTTGCCTTTGGTCAAAAACTAGCCAGTCCGTTGTGATATACTGGTCAGGTTTTGTACATAAGCGAGGACATCATGGATACTGAAATAACCCCAACACAGCTGGCAATTGAATATTTACGTCGCGATAAGAGCAACCTGTCTCCGGCGCAGTACCTGAAAAAGCTGAAACAGCTTGAGCTGGAATTTACAGATTTGCTGGCGCTCTCTTCGAATGAACTGAAAGAAGAGATCTATTTTGCCTGGCGGTTGGGCGTTCACGTCCATTGAGTACATGAGAATAAAAGGGCCGCGAGTGCGGCCTTTTTTGTGTCTGCAATTCAGTATCGGGTGGCGGTGACGCCACCCGATATTTTCCTCAGACATTGACGGCGTTGATCAGCCGCGACTTCATGGACTGATACGCCGACGCCGCAAAATCCTCCGCCCAGCGCTGGTCCTCAATCGCCTCCAGCTGCACCGCGCAGTACTTCGTTTCCGGCGTTTTGGAGATGGGATCGAGATTATCCTGGGTCAGCTCGTTGCAGGCGCCAATCCACCACTGATAGGTCATGTAGACCGCCCCGGCGTTGATACGCTCGCTGATGCTGGCGCGGGTAATCACTTTGCCGCGACGCGAGCGCACCCAGACCAGCTGGCCCTCCGCGATGCCCAGCCTTTGCGCATCGGCTGGGTTCATTTGCACCCGGCCCGGCTCATCGGCCAGGCTTTGCAGCGCGGCGCAGTTCCCGGTCATCGAGCGGCAGGAGTAGTGCCCCACTTCACGCACCGTGCACAGCACCAGCGGGAAATCCGCGTCCGGGGTTTCCGCCGGCGCGCGCCACGGTGCGGCAAAGAGCTGCCCTTTACCGGTTGGGGTGTCGAACTGATTGTCTTTGTACAGGTACGGCGTTCCCGGATGATCCAGCGTCGGGCACGGCCACTGCACGTGGCCCATCTCGCCCATTTTTTCATACGTCACGCCATAGAAGAGAGGGCACAGCTCGCGCATCTCGTCCCAGATCTGCTGGTTGGAGTCATAATGCATCGGGTAGCCCATCTCGGTGGCGAGCAGGCTGATAATCTCCCAGTCGCGCTTCACGTTGCCGCTGGCCTCAATGGCTTTGCCAAAACGCTGGAATCCGCGATCGGCACAGGTAAAGACGCCGCCGTGTTCACCCCAGGAGGTGGCAGGAAGCAGAACGTCCGCCACTTCTGCCGTTTTGGTCATAAAGATGTCCTGAACCACCACAAAGTCGAGCGCCTCAAAACCGCTGCGAACGAGACCGAGATCGGCTTCGGTCTGAAGCGGATCTTCCCCCATGATGTAGTAGGCCTTGACCTTGCCTTCCAGCGCCAGATGGGGCACCTCGGTAATGCGCGTCCCGACCCGATCGTCCATTTTAGTGGCGTCAATTCCCCAGGCATCGGCAAACTTCTGCCTGACCGCCGGATCGGTCACATCCTGATAGCCCGGGAACATATTCGGCAGAACGCCCATATCGCAGGCGCCCTGAACGTTGTTTTGCCCGCGCACGGGACCGACGCCGACGGCAGGGCGCCCGAGGTTGCCGGTCAGCAGCGCCAGGCTGGAAAGCCCTTTGACCACATCCACGGCCTGACCAAACTGGGTCACGCCCATCCCCCACATCACGGTGGCGGAAGGGGCCGCCGCGAAGGTGCGCATCGCCTGGCGAACGTCGCGGGCGGGAATACCGGTAAGATGCTCAACCTTCTCCGGCGCATAGTCTTTCACCGTCTGGCGATAGGCCTCAAGCCCCTCGGTAAAGCGCGCCACGTAGCTTTTGTCGTAGAGCTCCTCTTCCAGCAGCACGTAGCCAAAGGCGTTTACCAGCGCCATGTTGCTGCCGTTTTTCAGCTGCAGATGCTGGTCGGCGATGCGCGCCGTTTCAATGCGTCGCGGATCGCAGACGATGATTTTTGCGCCGTTTTCCCGCGCTTTCAGCACGCGTCGGGCGACGATAGGGTGGGAGTCCGCGCAGTTATAGCCAAACACCAGCAGGCATTTTGAGTTTTCAATATCGCTGATTGAGTTGCTCATCGCGCCGTTGCCGAGCGTTTCCTGTAAACCGGCCACGGAAGGGCCGTGACAGACGCGCGCGCAGCAGTCCACGTTGTTGGTGTTCAGCACCGCGCGGGCAAATTTTTGCATCACATAGTTTGTTTCATTGCCGGTTCCGCGAGAGGATCCGGTGGTCATGATCGACCGCGGCCCGTGCTGCGCTTTAATGCTGCTGAGTTTGTGCGCGGTGTAGCGGATAGCCTCTTCCCAGGTAACGGGAGTGAATGCCTCGCCTTTATGGTAGCGGATCATCGGCTGGGTCAGGCGCGGGGTGAGCAGACGGGTATCGTTGAGGAAGTCCCAGCCGTAAAAGCCTTTCAGACACAGGGTGCCCTGGTTTGTGACGCCTTCTGCGGCTTCGGCACGGATGATACGGTTATTTTCAACGACAAGGTTTAATTTACAGCCTGCACCGCAGTAGGGGCAGACGCTGGCGATCTTTTTCATCAATAACAGACCTGTTAAGAAATGAAGCAAAGTTGACTGGAAAATCCAGTCCCGTACACGGAGGTAAGCAGGAACCGTGCCAGATTGGCTTTGCTGGTTTTACAGGGTGTTAAGCGGGGAAGGCGCGTGTCATCGTCAGGCTGTTCGTCAGTTTTGACGATGACACGAAAGCAGGATGAGGAGCCGTGAAATTACAGGTCGTCCATGGTGTGGCCCACGACAATTTCCAGCGTCTTGCGAATCACATCCGCCTGGACAACGTCACGGGTCGCTTCCAGCGTCTGAATGAGCCAGAGGATGATCGCTTTGTTGGACAGATGGCCTTCGGAGGCCAGAACACAGCGTACTGCAGTAGAAAAAATAGCGGACTCTTCAGCAAAACGATCGCCTGCATGACGGAAATATTCCGCCAGCGCACTGTCTAAAAAAGCAGAGTGGTATTCGGGTTGAAGCTGAATATTTTGTCTCATTTGTTCTCACCGTAGCTGTTAAATTGCAGTCAATGTATTTTTTTGGGGTCGGACGGTTTTCCACTTCCAAATAACGGCACTACATTGTCTCTGTTATCGTTGAGAGGTCCCTCTCTGTTCGTTCGTCCTTGCGCGGTTCTGCGACGTGTAAAGGCGATGCTGTTTGAGCCGATCTCGGCAATCACCACCGCAAGTGTCTCCCGCCGCCGGGGATCCTTTTCATGTTCTTTCATTACCCGCAGACGCTGCAGCAATCCTTCGGTTGTCACTGGCCCCCGCTCTTTCAGAAGAGAGAGAACGGCTTCACCGATAAGCGTGTCGATCAGTCGGTCTGCGTCACTGCTATTCATCACGTTACCGTTCGAAGAGCAGACCAAGCAGCATGTGGTAGTGCTCTTCCTCTTCCGGACCATCGGCCCTTTCGAGGCGGCTGAGCAGTTTGGTACAGAGCGATTTGCGATTCAGGTTTCGCCCGTCGCTGAGGATTTCGACAACCACCTGGCCCAGCGTCTCCTGCTGAGTAGGAAGCGCCGCCTTTTCGAAGTACTGTGCGATCGCTGCTGCGGAATCTGTGGCGTAACCTTTCTGCTGCATGTTTCGCTCCTGTAAAATTTTGTAATCACTAACGTTACAATTAAGGTATACACAATTCTTAAATCTGTACACTTAAAATGTACAGATTTTTAATATTTTTATGATATATTTTATAAATTGCTTTATTTTCAGATGGTTAATTAGTTGGTATGAACCGGTAATGTTACAGGATATATTGTACAAAAAGGTCTGGCACTGGTAAGTTGTACAGCGCAGAAAAATGTTTCATTAACTGCCGTAAATGATTGAGATGTAAATTATTTGTCAGGCAATGAATGTGCTATAAATGATACTTATCCACCTTTTTGTGGCCAAAACCCTAACCCCAGGAATCGCATGCTCACAACCATCATTTACCGCAGCCATATCTGCGAGGACGTTCCAGTGAAAGCGCTGGAAGCCATGGTCGCTGCAGCAAATAGTAAAAACCGGCAATCCAATGTCACGGGGATCCTGCTGTTTAACGGCACACATTTTTTTCAGCTGCTTGAAGGGCCAGTGGAACACGTCTCTGCTATCTATGAGCAGATCTGCAACGACCCGCGCCACCATAACGTGGTGGAGCTGATGCGCGATCACGGACCTGTCCGGCGTTTTGGCAACGTGGGCATGGAGCTTTTTGATTTGCGCCACTTCGACAGGGAAGAAGTGCTGCAGCAGGTGCTCAACAGGGGGACCACACGCTATCAGCTGACGTATAACGACCGCCCGCTGCAGTTTTTCCGCACCTTTGTCGAGGCCACGGAAAAAGCGAACTATTTTGAACTGCCGCCTGCGGATTCCTGGGAGTTCGTTCGCGAAGAAACGCGCCTGTCCGCGCAGCCCGAAGTGGTCGCGAAAGGGGCGGATTGCAGCTTTGCGTTCCAGCCGATAGTCGATCCGTTTATGCAGCAGGTCGTCTCCTGGGAGGCGCTTCTCCGCACGCCTGACGGCGGCGCACCGGGAGATTACTTTGCCAATCTGCCGCGTGACGAGGTGTACGCCTCTGATTTACACAGCAAGCAGGTGGCGCTCTCCATGGCCAGCGCGCTGGGGCTACAGGACCAGACGTTATCCCTCAACCTGCGGCCCATGACGCTGGTCAACATTCCCAACGCCGTGGATTTCCTGCTCACCGCGATTGAAGCCAATGGGTTTGTACCCGAGCAAATTGTGGTGGAGTTCACCGAGAGCGAAGCCATTTCCCGTTTTGATGAATTCACGGATTCGGTCAGGCAGTTAAAAAGCGCGGGTATCAGCGTGACGATCGATCACTTTGGCGCCGGTTTTGCCGGGCTGCAGCTGCTGGCGCAGTTCCAGCCGGACAGAATTAAGATTAATCGCGATCTGGTCGCGAACGTGCATAAAAGTGGCCCCCGACAGGCCATTATTCAGGCGATTATTAAATGCTGCTCCTCGCTTGAGATCCAGTTCTGCGCGGTAGGAGTAGAGAAGGCTGAAGAGTGGATGTGGCTGGAATCCGCCGGGATTTCCCAGTTCCAGGGACATCTTTTTGCCAGCCCGCGACACGGCGGTATTCCCGCGATTGCGTGGCCGGAGAAAAAGTTCGACTTCTGATAAAGCTGTACACATTACGGCAGAGTTAACTGTACGAATGGTAATTTTTATACAACAATGTATTAACAGGTGAAGGGAGGAGTAGCCCATTCACCTGAGCAAAATGCGGTCTTAGTTATACAAATGGTGTGTACAATCTGATAAGGTTGGTGCAGTTAGGTATGGAAGTTCTGAGCGTGAGGGAGTTAATGGCCTATTACAGTATCGGCGAAGTGGCCGAACGATGCGGTATCAACCCCGTTACGCTGCGTGCCTGGCAGCGCCGTTATGGATTGTTGAAGCCGCAGCGCAGTGAAGGGGGTCATCGTCAGTTTGACGATGAAGATATCCTCCGCATAGAAGAGATCAAGCGCCTGATGAAAAGCGGCGTCTCGGTCGGAAAAGTCAAAGCCTTGCTGGAAAACAAAGAAGTATTGACTCAGGGCAACTGGGTCTCGTTCCAGGAAGAGATGATGACCGTTCTGCGTTACGCCAGCCCGGCAAAGCTGCGCGCCAAAATGGGCGAATTCCGCCGCGATCACGCGATAGATGCGCTGATTGACAATATTATTTCTCCCGTTCGTCAGCGCATGAATCAGGATCAAAACACCGTGCGCCACATGGCGAGCCTGTTTGACGGCGTCCTGATCGAATTCGCGATTGCAAGCCTGGCGGAATCCCGCAAAAAAGCTGGTAAAGACGCCCTCCTGATTGGCTGGGAATGCGATGACCGCACCCACCTGTGGCTGGAAGCCGCGCGCTTATCGCAGAAGGGCTGGCACATTGACGTCCTGGCGGAACCTATTGATTCGCCGCGTCCTGAACTGTTCCCTGGGCAAAAAATCTTCGTCTGGACGGGGAAATCCCCAACGCCTCGCCAGCAGGAACAGCTCGACCACTGGCGTGAACAGGGGTTTGCTGTCTCATTTCATCACTGATTAACAGAGGCCTTGAGGGCCTTTTTTTGTTTTTGTCATTTTCTGAGCAAAAGCTATCTCAAAAATAGGCATTTCCGATGCATATTTTACTTTTCTCTTCCCTGTCATAAATGCCGCGACGAAATGCATTATTAATCAATGCATTGAACAAATACATCCATCCTGACTGCATCCTCTCACAGGGTCTATGCTTAATAAAAGTAGGCAAAAAGGGCGGTTTAGCCGAATGCCCCTGCTGACAGAGGGTTGAAGTGATAATCGTTATCACTAACATGGTGTTATGCCCTGATGGCTTATCAGATGAGGTGGACCTATGGAACTGCATTCAGAAACCTTTAATCCTGCCGATTTTGCCTGGCGCGGCTTAACGCTCACGCCAGCGGCGGCGGCACATATTCACGATCTGGTGGCGAAAAAGCCCGAGATCCTTGGCGTGCGTTTAGGCGTCAAACAGACCGGCTGCGCGGGTTTCGGCTACGTGCTCGATACCGTCACCGAACCCGAGAAAGATGACCTGGTGTTCGAGACTGACGGCGCGAAGCTGTACGTCGCGCTGCAGGCCATGCCGTTTATTGACGGCACCGAAGTGGACTACGTCCGCGAAGGCTTAAACCAGTTATTCAAATTTCATAACCCGAAAGCCCAGAACGAATGCGGCTGCGGCGAAAGCTTTGGGGTATAGGCGGTACTATGTCTCGTAATACTGAAGCAACGAGTGATGTAAATACCTGGGGCGGTGGGCACCTCAATTATAAAGAGGGGTTCTTCACCCAGCTGCAGACCGATGAGCTGGCGAAAGGCATCAACGAAGATGTCGTCCGGGCGATCTCGGCGAAACGCAACGAGCCCGAGTGGATGCTGGAGTTCCGCCTGAGCGCCTTCCGCGCCTGGCTGGAGATGGAAGAACCGCACTGGCTGAAAGCGCACTACGACAAGCTGAACTATCAGGACTACAGCTACTATTCTGCGCCCTCCTGCGGCAGCTGTGACGATACCTGCGCCTCGCAGCCCGGCGCGGTGCAGCAAACCGGTGCGGAGAACAGTTTCCTCAGCAAAGAGGTGGAAGAAGCCTTTAACCAGCTTGGCGTGCCCGTGCGTGAGGGGAAAGAGGTGGCGGTGGACGCCATTTTCGACTCCGTCTCGGTGGCAACCACCTACCGCGAGAAGCTGGCAGAGCAGGGGATCATTTTCTGCTCCTTCGGCGAAGCGATTCACGATCATCCGGAACTGGTGAAAAAATACATTGGGACCGTGGTGCCCTCTAACGACAACTTCTTTGCGGCGCTCAACGCGGCGGTAGCCTCTGACGGCACCTTTATCTATGTGCCGAAAGGCGTGCGCTGCCCGATGGAGCTGTCGACGTATTTCCGTATCAACGCCGAAAAAACCGGCCAGTTCGAACGCACGATTCTGGTTGCGGATGAAGGCAGCTACGTCAGCTATATCGAAGGGTGCTCCGCCCCGGTCCGCGACAGCTACCAGCTGCACGCGGCGGTGGTGGAGGTCATCATCCACAAAGATGCCGAGGTGAAATACTCCACGGTGCAAAACTGGTTCCCGGGCGACGGCAATACCGGCGGTATCCTGAACTTCGTCACCAAGCGCGCGCTGTGCGAAGGCGAAAACAGCAAGATGTCGTGGACCCAGTCAGAAACCGGCTCTGCCATCACCTGGAAATACCCGAGCTGCATTCTGCGCGGGGATAACTCCATCGGCGAGTTTTACTCAGTGGCGCTGACCAGCGGCCATCAGCAGGCCGATACCGGCACCAAGATGATCCACATCGGTAAAAACACCAAATCAACCATCATCTCGAAAGGGATCTCTGCCGGGCATAGCCAGAACAGCTATCGCGGGCTGGTGAAAATCATGCCGACGGCCACCAATGCGCGAAACTTTACCCAGTGTGACTCGATGCTGATTGGCGCAGACTGCGGGGCGCATACCTTCCCGTACGTCGAGTGCCGTAACAACACGGCCCAGCTTGAGCACGAGGCGACGACGTCGCGGATTGGGGAAGATCAGCTTTTCTACTGCCTGCAGCGCGGGATCAGTGAAGAAGACGCCATCTCGATGATCGTTAACGGCTTCTGTAAGGACGTGTTCTCTGAACTGCCGCTGGAATTTGCCGTTGAAGCCCAGAAACTCCTCGCCATTAGTCTTGAACACAGCGTCGGTTAAGGAAAGCACATGTTAAGCATTAAAGATTTACAGGTTAGCGTAGAAGACAAAGCCATCCTGCGTGGCCTCAATTTTGACGTCAGGCCGGGCGAAGTTCACGCCATCATGGGGCCGAACGGCTCCGGAAAAAGTACGCTGTCTGCGACGCTGGCGGGGCGCGAAGATTATGAGGTAACCCACGGCTCGGTGGAGTTTAACGGCAAAGATCTGCTTGAGATGTCGCCCGAAGACCGCGCGGGAGAGGGCATCTTCATGGCCTTCCAGTACCCGGTCGAAATTCCGGGCGTCAGCAACCAGTTCTTCCTGCAGACGGCGCTGAATGCGGTGCGCAAGTATCGCGGCCTGGAGGCGCTGGATCGCTTTGACTTCCAGGACCTGATGGAAGAGAAGATCAAGCTGCTGAAGATGCCGGAAGATCTGCTGACCCGTTCGGTGAACGTTGGCTTTTCCGGCGGCGAGAAAAAGCGTAACGACATTCTGCAGATGGCGGTGCTGGAGCCCGAGCTGTGCATTCTGGATGAGACCGACTCCGGTCTGGATATCGACGCCCTGAAGATTGTCGCTGACGGCGTGAATTCCCTGCGCGACGGCAAGCGTTCGTTCATTATCGTCACCCACTACCAGCGCATTCTGGACTACATTAAGCCGGATTACGTTCACGTGCTTTACCAGGGGCGTATTGTGAAATCCGGTGATTTCACGCTGGTTAAACAACTGGAGGAGCAGGGCTATGGCTGGCTTACCGAACAGCAGTAATGCGCTCCAGCAGTGGCACCGGCTGTTTGAAGCCCAGGGCGGCACGCGCTCTGAGCAGGCGCAGCAGCATCTGCAGCAGATGCTGCGTCTCGGCCTGCCGACGCGTAAGCATGAGAACTGGAAATACACCCCGCTTGACGGCCTGCTGAACGCCGAGTTCGTGACCCGTCTGGCGGATCTCACCCCGGCGCAGCGTGACGCGCTGGCCGTAACCGTGGACGCCGTGCGCCTGGTGTTTGTCGACGGTGAGTTCCGTCCGGAGCTGAGCGACGCCCTTCAGGGGAGCGGATTTGAGATTGAGATAAACGACGATCGCCAGCCCCTGAGCGCCCCGGTTCAGCCTGAGGTTTTCCTGCACCTAACCGAGAGCCTGGCCCGCAGCGTGACGCATATCCGCGTGAAGCGTAACCAGCGTCCGGCAAAACCGCTGCTGCTGATGCACATCACCCAGGGTCTGGACGGCGACGAAATCAACACCGCGCACTATCGCCACCATCTTGAGCTGGCGGAGGGGGCGGAGGCCAGGGTAATCGAACATTACGTCAGCCTCAACGATATCCGGCACTTTACCGGATCGCGTCTGACGATGAACGTTGCCGCCAATGCCCAGCTTCACCACGTCAAGCTGGCGTTTGAGAATGCGCAGAGCCACCACTTTGCCCATAACGACATTGTGCTGGGTCAGGATGCCGCGGCGTACAGCCACAGCTTCCTGCTCGGCGGGTCGGTATTGCGCCACAACACCAGCACGCAGCTTAACGGTGAAAACACCACGCTGCGCATCAACAGCCTGGCGATGCCGGTTAAATCTGAAGTGTGCGACACGCGCACCTGGCTTGAGCACAACAAAGGCTACTGCAACAGCCGCCAGCTGCACAAAACTATCGTGAGTGATAAAGGGCGCGCGGTGTTTAACGGACTGATTAACGTGGCGCAGCACGCCATTAAAACCGACGGTCAGATGACCAACAACAATCTGCTGTTAGGTCGCCTGGCGGAAGTGGACACCAAACCGCAGCTGGAGATCTACGCCGACGACGTGAAGTGCAGCCACGGTGCGACGGTCGGGCGCATCGACGACGAGCAGATGTTCTACCTGCGTTCCCGCGGTATCGACCAGCAGGCGGCGCAGAAAATGATTATCTATGCGTTTGCCGCCGAACTGACGGAAGCGCTGAACGATGGTCAGTTGAAACAGCAGGTGCTGGCGCGTATCGGTCAGCGTCTGCCTGGAGGCGAAGCATGAGTTTTCCCGTCGAGAAAGTACGGGCAGATTTTCCGGTTCTGACCCGTGAAGTAAACGGTCTTCCTCTGGCCTATCTGGACAGCGCGGCCAGCGCGCAGAAGCCTAACCCGGTAGTGGATGCGGAAGCCGAGTTTTATCGCCACGGCTACGCCGCCGTGCATCGCGGTATTCATACCCTGAGCGCCGAGGCGACCCAGCGTATGGAAAACGTGCGCACGCAAATTGCCGCCTTCCTCAATGCGAAATCGCCCGAGGAGCTGGTCTTCGTGCGCGGAACCACCGAAGGGATCAACCTAGTCGCTAACAGCTGGGGCAACGCGCAGGTCCACGCGGGGGATAACATCATCATCACCCAGATGGAGCACCACGCCAATATCGTGCCGTGGCAGATGCTCTGTGAGCGCGTTGGCGCGCAGCTGCGGGTCATTCCGCTTAACCTTGACGGGACGCTGCAGCTTGAGCAGCTCGACGCACTGCTGGATGATAAAACGCGGCTGGTGGCGGTCACCCAGGTCTCTAACGTGCTCGGGACGGAAAACCCGGTGGCAGAGATTATCGAAAAAGCCCACCAGGCCAGCGCGAAGGTGCTGATTGACGGCGCTCAGGCGGTGATGCACCACGCGGTTGACGTTCAGGCGCTGGACTGTGATTTCTACGTCTTTTCAGGCCACAAGCTCTATGGGCCGACCGGGATTGGCGTACTGTACGTGAAAGAAGATATCCTGCAGGCGATGCCGCCGTGGGAAGGGGGCGGATCGATGATCGCCACCGTTAGCCTGACGGAAGGCACCACCTATGCGCGCGCGCCGTGGCGTTTTGAGGCGGGCACGCCCAATACCGGCGGGATTATCGGGCTGGGGGCGGCGGTCTCCTACGTCTCCGCAATCGGCCTTGAAAGCATTCAGGAGTACGAACAGCTGCTGATGCACTATGCGCTTGCCGAGCTTGCCAGCGTGCCGGATCTGACCCTCTACGGGCCTGCCGACCGGCAAGGGGTGATTGCGTTCAATCTCGGGAAACATCACGCCTATGACGTGGGCAGTTTCCTCGATAACTACGGCGTGGCGGTCCGTACCGGGCACCACTGCGCCATGCCGCTGATGGCGTTTTACCAGGTGCCGGCAATGTGCCGCGCGTCGCTGGTGATGTACAACACAACGGAAGAGGTCGACAGGCTGGTGGCGGGGCTTAAGCGTATTCACCAGCTGCTGGGCTAACGGAGAGGCAAAAGATGGCAGAACTGCCGGACAGAGACAAATTGCTGCGCAACTTTGGGCGTTGCGCAAACTGGGAAGAGAAGTACCTGTATATCATCGAGCTGGGGCAGCGTCTGCCGCCGCTCGGTGAAGAGGCGCATAACCCGGAAAATATTATTCAGGGCTGTCAGAGCCAGGTGTGGATTGTGATGGAACAGTCTGACGACGGCACGATAGCACTGCACGGCGACAGCGATGCGGCCATTGTGAAAGGGCTTATTGCGGTCGTCTTTATTCTTTACCACCGGATGTCGGCGCAGGATATTGTCGCGTTTGATGTCCGTCCGTGGTTTGAAAAAATGGCCCTGACCCAACACCTCACCCCGTCTCGTTCCCAGGGACTCGAAGCGATGATTCGCGCGATTCGCGCCAAAGCTGCAATCCTTAGCTAGACTTACAGAACAGCATTCATTCTGTTTCGCGAGGTGGTTCCCGCCTCGCTGGTTTTTCAGCTTTCTGGCGTCCTGCCAGTGAATAAGGAATCTCAGCATGAAGCGCGCGTCTCTCATAACTCTATTACTCCTCAGTTCGCTCGGCGCACTTAATTCGGCCCGCGCGATGGACTATCCGTTGCCGCCCGCAGGCAGTCGCCTGATTGGGCAAAATCAAACCTACACGATACAGGAAGGGGATAATAAGCTGCAGACCATCGCCCGCCGGTTTAATACCGCGGCGCAGGTGATTCTGGAAACGAACAATACCATTGCGCCAGTCAACCCGGCGCCGGGAACCGTCATTACCATCCCGTCGCAGATGCTGCTGCCGGACACGCCGCGCGAGGGGATTGTGGTGAACCTCGCTGAGCTGCGGCTCTACTACTTCCCGCCGGGAGAAAATATCGTTCAGGTCTTCCCGCTCGGCATCGGACAGCTGGGGCTGGAAACACCGGTCACGACCACGCGCGTAAGCCAGAAAATCCCGAATCCCACCTGGACGCCCACGCCGGGCATCAGAGCCCGCTCTCTGGAGCAGGGAATCAAATTACCGCCGGTGGTACCTGCCGGGCCAAATAACCCGCTGGGACGCTTCGCACTGCGTTTAGGCGTGGGCAACGGGGAATATCTCATCCACGGCACCAGCGCGCCGGACAGCGTTGGTCTGCGCGTCAGCTCAGGTTGTATGCGGATGAACGCCCCGGACATTAAAGCCCTGTTTGAACAGGTGCGGGTTGGCACGCGGGTACAGATTATCAATGAACCCGTGAAGTTCTCCGTGGAGCCGGATGGTAAACGCTATATTGAAGTCCACCGCCCGCTGGCGCAGGCTGAGGGAGAAAACCCGCAGGTCTCGCCCATTACCCACTCCGCCGACTTTGCGACCTTTGTTTCTCAGGCGGGAAGCGATAAGGCGCTGATCGAGAAAGCCCTGTCGCGCCGCGCCGGGATCCCGGTTATCGTGTCGTCAGAGAGCGGCCCGTCGGCCAGCAATAGCGTGTTATCGGTGCAGAACAGTCGGGTGTCCGCTGCGGTAGCGGAAGATGAAGGGGAGAAGGTGACGCAGTAGCCGTTTGACGCAGGCAAAAAAAATGGCGCACAATGTGCGCCATTTTATTAACAGGTACTATTACTTACGGTATTTAGTAGCCTGGTTGTCCAGACGCTGGTTAGCGCGAGCTGCGTCGTCTTTAGCAGCCTGAACGTCGGAACGGATTGCGTTCACGTCGTTGCTCAGCTGGTCAACTTTAGCGTTCAGAGTCTGAACGTCAGAAGACAGCTGATCGATTTTAGCGTTGCTGGAGCAACCAGCCAGCAGAGTAGAACCCAGGATTACCGCGCCCAGTACCAGTTTAGTACGATTCATTATTAATACCCTCTAGATTGAGTTAATCTCCATGTAGCGTTACAAGTATTACACAAAGTTTTTTGGGTTGAGAATATTTTTTTGATGGGAATACACCTATTTTTGATCGTTCGCTCAAAGAAGCATCGAATCGGCCCTTTTTGAGCAAAAATCTATGTAAAAAAAGGCATTTATCATCGGATTCATCTTAGATAATTCGCAATTAAATAGAAAAACCCGATTTGCAATTTGAATGACTTTAGCTAATGCCAGGAATAAAAAAAGCGCCCGGAGGGCGCTTTTTATCAAAATTAATTCGTTCGGGAATTATTACAGCACGTGAACAGATGCGGTATTGGTGGTTCCGCTTGGCACCAGCGCGCCAGAAACCATGACCACAACGTCACCTTTCTGTGCCAGACCACGATCAACCAGCTCCAGAGCCACTTCTTTACCCAGACGGTAGAAATCATCCGTAGACGCGATCTCTTTCACCAGGTGAGGGATCACGCCTTTGCTCAGCACCAGCTGACGAGCCGTGGTTTCGTTGGTGGTCAGCGCCAGGATAGTCGCATCCGGGAAGTATTTACGCACCGCGCGAGCAGATTTACCGCCCTGGGTCGCAACCACGATCAGCGGTGCTTCCAGTTTCTCAGCTGTTTCTACTGCACCACGGCATACCGCTTCGGTGATGCGCAGCTTGCGGCTGTCGTTGTTGTAGTCCAGACGGCTTTTCATTACGCGGTCGGTACGTTCGCAGATGGTGGCCATGATGGACACCGCTTCCAGCGGATATTTACCTTTTGCGGATTCGCCTGACAGCATAACGGCATCAGTACCGTCGAGGATGGCGTTAGCCACGTCGCCTGCTTCTGCGCGGGTTGGGCGTGGGTTTTTGATCATGGAGTCCAGCATCTGCGTTGCGGTGATAACCACTTTGCGCGCGCGAACACATTTCTCGATCATCATCTTCTGCGCGAAGATCACTTCTTCAACCGGGATTTCTACGCCCAGGTCGCCACGTGCAACCATGATGCCGTCAGACGCTTCGAGGATTTCGTCGAAGTTGTTCAGGCCTTCCTGGTTTTCAATTTTGGAGATGATCTGGATCTTCTCGCCGCCGTGCGCTTTCAGGTGCTCACGAATTTCAACCACGTCTGAACGCTTACGGATGAAGGAGGCCGCAACAAAGTCAACGCCTTGTTCGCAACCGAAGATCAGGTCCTGTTTGTCTTTTTCGGCCAGTGCTGGCAGTGCGATAGAGACGCCCGGCAGGTTAACGCCTTTGTTTTCGCCCAGGTCGCCGTTGTTCAGCACTTTACAGATAACCTTGTTGCCTTCGATGGCGGTCACTTCCATACCGATCAGACCATCGTCTACGAGCACGGTGTTACCGACGGACAGGTCGTTGGTGAATCCTTCGTAGGTCACTGCAACGATTTCGCTGTTGCCGACAACGGATTTGTCGGTGGTGAAGGTGAAGGTCTGGCCCGCTTTCAGAGAGACGTCGTTACCGCCTTCCAGTTTGATGGTGCGGATTTCTGGACCTTTGGTATCCAGCAGGATCGCAGCTTTTTTACCGGTCTTGCTCATTACGTTGCGCAAGTTCTTGATACGCTGACCGTGTTCTGCGTAATCACCGTGGGAGAAGTTCAGACGCATCACGTTCATGCCGGCGTCCAGCATTTTGGTCAGCATCTCTTCAGATTCGGTTTTCGGGCCGATAGTACAAACAATTTTCGTCTTTTTCATGACAGTCTTAGTCTTTAAGTTGGGAAGGATATGGAAATCTCGCTCCGGGGGCGCACCGCCGCGGAGTCAAACCTGTGTTGCAAAAGAGTATATGACACGCACTAAGGATAGGAGACATCAAATGAGCGTGCAGAAGAAAGTGTGCCTGAGTGACAGCCCAACGAAGGAGAGGAGAAGTTGTACGTTGTTTTTCGTATTCCAAGCGCTGAAACCATTCACCAGGGATTAGGCGCGCATTATACGCTGATTTTAAGATAAAAGGAAAATGGAAACGGTGTTTCAGAAATAATCTGTGCAGTTTCACATAATATTGTTATCAAGGCGTTAAGCCATGATGACAACTTATGGCGGCAGGTGATTGACCTGCCGCGTTTTGCTTATTTTTGCAGCGCCTGGCTGAGGTCGGCAATCAGGTCTTTCGGATCTTCAATCCCGACTGAGAGACGGATCAGCTGCGGCACAATGCCGTTTGCCAGGCGTTGCTCCAGCGGAATCGAGGCGTGCGTCATGCTGTAAGGCTGGCTCACGAGACTTTCCACACCGCCGAGGCTTTCCGCGAGGGTGAACAGCTTCAGGTTGCGAATCACCTCGGTGGCGCGTTGCGCATCGCCTTTTACCACCACGGAAATCATCCCGCCGGGCAGGGCCATCTGCGTGCGGGCAAGCTGATATTGCGGATGCGATTCCAGGCCGGGATAGAACACCTTTTCGACCAGAGGATGCTGCTCCAGCCATTGCGCAATCGCCAGCGCGTTGGTGCTGTGCTTTTCTACCCTCAAAGCAAGCGTGCGAATACCGCGCAGCGTCAGGAAGCTGCTGAATGGATCCAATACGCCGCCTACCGCGTTTTGCAGATAGCCCAGCTTATCCGCCAGTTCCCTGTTGTCCCCGACAATCGCCAGCCCGGCCACCACGTCAGAGTGGCCGTTCAGGTATTTGGTGGCGGAGTGCACCACGATATCGAAACCTGACTCCAGCGGACGGTGGATCACCGGTGACGCGAAGGTGTTATCCGCCACGCTGATGACGTTATGACGGCGGGCGATCGCCGCAATGGCCGCCAGATCCGCCAGCTTCAGCAGCGGGTTGGTTGGCGTTTCGACCCACACCATGCGGGTATCCGGGCGAATGGCGGCCTCGAGACCGGCTAAGTCGTCCGGTTTAACCCAGCTGACCTGCAGGCCGGTGCTGCGCTTGCGCACGTTTTCAATCAGGCGATACGTCCCGCCATAAACGTCATCAATGGCGACAATATGGCTGTCTTTATCCAGCAGTTCGAGCACCGTGGAGATGGCCGCCAGACCGGAGGCGAAGGCGTAGCCGCGCGTGCCGCCTTCCAGTTCGGCGATGGCGGTTTCCAGCGCATGGCGGGTAGGGTTGCCGCTGCGGGAATACTCATAGCCGGTATGCTCGCCGGGTGACGGTTGCGCAAACGTTGAGGTGGCGTATATCGGCGGCATGACGGCGCCGTGCTGGTCGTTGAACTCGCCGCTGTGTACGCTGAGGGTGGCCAGATTTTTCATCATTGATTCCTTTATTGCTGAAGACGGTTGCGCCAGGCGGTCAGAACGTCGCTGCGCGTAATCAGACCGAGAAAACGGTCGTTGTCATTAATCACGGCCACCAGACCGCGGTCGAAGATGGCGTTCAGGGCGCTTTCCGGGGCGTGTTTATCAAGAAACTCCACCTGACGCGTCATGGCTGCCGTCACCGGAAGCGCGAAGCGGTCGCCGTCGCCGCCGATGTGCCGCAGGAGATCCCACTCGTCGATAATGCCCACCACCTTGCCGTTCTCCAGCACCGGCAGCTGGGAGATGTCATACAGGCGCATGCGTGCCAGTACGGTGGAAAGCGTGTCGTCCGGGGCGGCGGTAACGGTGGCGCCTTCATCGTGGCGCAGGGCGATATAGTCGGAGAGATCGCCGGCCTGAGGGCGCGTGATGAGCCCTTGCTGACGCATCCAGTCATCGTTGAACATCTTCGAGAGATACTTATTGCCGCTGTCGCAGGCGAAGGTCACCACGCGCTTCGGCGCGGTCTGCGCCTGGCAATATTTCAGCGCGGCCGCCAGCAGCGTGCCGCTGGAGGAGCCCGCCAGAATGCCTTCCGTTTTCAGCAGATCGCGCGCGGTGGTGAAGGCCTCGCGGTCGGTAATGCGCCAGGCGCGATTCACCCCTTCAATGTGGGCCAGCGGCGGAATAAAGTCTTCGCCAATACCTTCAACCAGCCAGGAGCCCGCGTCGTGATAGCGTCCGGTTTCCACCTGGTCGGCGAGAACCGATCCGGCCGGATCTGCCAGGACAAACTCCGTGTGCGGAGAGTGCTCGGCGAACCACGCCTGCAGGCCGCCCAGCGTACCGCCTGAGCCGACGCCCACCACGATGGCGTCGATCCGCCCGTCAAGCTGCTCGTACAGTTCCGGTGCCGTGGTGGTGCGGTGCGCCAGCGGGTTGGCCTCGTTATTGAACTGGTCGATGTAAAACGCGCCGGGCAGCTCGTTGGCCAGGCGCTGGGCGTAATCCTGGTAATAGGCGGGGTGGCCCTTGTTAACGTCGGAGCGGGTCAGCACCACCTGGGCACCCAGCGCGCGCAGGTGGAAAATCTTCTCGCGGCTCATTTTGTCCGGCACCACCAGGATCAGCGAGTAGCCTTTCTGGGCGGCGATCAGGGCCAGGCCGAGACCGGTATTCCCCGCCGTCGCCTCAATAATCGTGCCGCCCGGCTGCAGCTGGCCGGTACGCTCCGCTTCGTTAATCATCGACAGCGCAACGCGATCCTTAATAGAGCCGCCCGGATTCTGGTTTTCCAGCTTCAGGAACAGCGAGCAGGGACCGGTATCAAGCTTGTGCAGTTGGATAAGCGGGGTACGACCAATCAGTTCAGTGACGGAGTGATAAATCGTCATGATGTTTTCCTTTCTGGATGTCATGACGGGATGATAGAGCGGCGAAATTTTCGCAATAAAGAACCATTCACTGCTCTTTAGAACAGAAAAGAATATAAATGCCATTTTTGGATGTCAGGACAGCAAGACGTAAAGTTGTCTGGATGTGAGGATGGCTATACCGGCATGAAATGCTGCAAAAATGAGCGTTTTACGCGGGCATCTGCCAGCAGATATGCATCCGGCAGATAATCATTGCTGAAATTGGTCTAAATGCTTCCCACCCTGTAAATCCGCTGTTTATTTCCGAAAGTTATAACAAATTCTTTTTTGTTCATTTGAAAGCTGATAACGCCTGTTTACTATCGTTTGGACATCCATACTGCTAAACAGCCATGCGCGAAACGGATAAAGAATAAGAATGATTGTACTCAGGAATATTTCGAAGGTTTTTGACAACGGAAAGGTCGCGCTGACTGCCGTTGATAACGTCAATTTGACGATAGAGCAGGGACAGATTTACGGAATTATCGGCTACAGCGGAGCCGGGAAAAGCACGCTGATTCGTCTGCTGAACGGCCTGGAAAAACCCAGCGCCGGAAGCGTGACCATTAACGGACAGAATATCTCTGCGGCAAAGGGTGAAGCGCTGCGCCAGACGCGCCTGAAAATCAGCATGGTGTTCCAGCACTTCAACCTGCTGTGGTCGCGCACGGTGAGCGAGAATATCGCTTTCTCGATGCAAATCGCCGGTGTGCCAAAAGCCAGCATCAAGGCGCGCGTCGCCGAGCTGGTGGATCTGGTCGGCCTGAAGGGGCGCGAGAATGCGTACCCGTCCCAGCTGAGCGGCGGGCAAAAGCAGCGCGTGGGTATTGCGCGCGCTTTGGCTAACAGCCCTGACGTGCTGCTCTGCGATGAAGCCACCTCGGCGCTCGACCCGCAGACCACCGATCAGATCCTCGATCTGCTGCTGGATATTAACCGCCGCTTCAGGCTGACCATCGTGCTGATCACCCACGAGATGCACGTGGTGCGCAAAATCTGCGACCGCGTGGCGGTGATGGAGAACGGTAAAGTGGTGGAAGAGGGCGACGTGCTGAGCGTCTTTACCCATCCGCAGCAGCCGATTACGCAGCAGTTTGTCCGCCAGGTGAGCCAGTATGCCGAGGAGGAAACCTTCAATACCGAACTGGCAAACGATCTGGAAGGCACGGTCATCAGGCTGACCTTTACCGGGCACAGCACTCATAAGCCGATCGTGGGTGAACTGACCCTGCGCTACGGCCTGCCGTTTAATATCCTGCACGGGAAAATGACGCAAACCGCCCACGGTGTGTTTGGTCAGCTCTGGGTGCATGTCGTGGCATCCGATGAACAACTGAACAATATCCTCGCCGACCTGCAGCACAGCGATATTGAAGGCGAGGTGATTAAACATGGCTGAGAATCTCTTTCCGCATCTCAAGTGGGATCAGCTCTGGGCGGCGACGCTGGAGACGCTATACATGACCGCGCTGTCCGGCGTGGCGACGTTTGTGCTGGGCATCGTGCTGGGGCTGGCGCTGTTTTTAACCGCGCGCGGCGGGCTGTTCCACAACCGCACGGTCTACAGCGTGATTTCGATTGTGGTGAACGTATTCCGCTCTATTCCGTTCATCATTTTGATTGTCCTGCTGATCCCGTTCACCAAGACCGTCGTCGGCACCATTCTCGGCGCCAACGCGGCGCTGCCGGCGCTGATTGTGGGCGCGGCACCGTTCTACGCACGCCTGGTGGAGATCGCCCTGCGTGAAGTGGATAAAGGCGTCATCGAAGCAACGCGCTCGATGGGCGCACGACTGAGCACGTTAGTGTTTCGGGTTTTACTGCCGGAATCATCACCCGCACTGGTATCGGGTATTACGGTGACGCTCATTGCGCTGGTGAGCTACAGCGCAATGGCGGGGGTGATTGGCGCCGGCGGTTTGGGAAATCTGGCTTATCTGGAAGGATTCCAGCGCAACCATGGTGACGTCACGCTGGTGGCAACGGTGACCATTCTGATCATCGTTTTCATTATCCAGTTCTGCGGCGATGTCATTACTTCACTGTTAGATAAACGCTAATAAATACATACAGGAACCACATCATGAAAAAAACACTGACACTGATCGCCGCCGCAACCCTGAGTGCCCTGAGCTTCGCCTCCTGGGCCGACACCCTGACCGTGGGCGCATCCAACACGCCGCACGCCGAAATTCTGGAGCAGGCTAAGCCGATTCTGGCGAAGCAGGGTATCGACCTGGAGATTAAACCGTTCCAGGACTACATTCTGCCGAACACCGCGCTAGCGGGTCATGACATCGACGCGAACTATTTCCAGCACATTCCTTACCTGAACAGCGTGCTTAAGGATCATGCGGGCGATAAAGACTACGATTTCGTCAGTGCGGGCGCGATCCACATTGAGCCAATCGGCATCTACTCCAAAAAATACAAGTCGCTGAAAGACCTGCCGGAAGGCGGCAAGATCATCATGCGTGACGCGGTTTCTGAAGAGGGGCGTATTCTTTCCATCTTCGAGAAAGAGGGCGTGATCAAGCTGAAGCCGGGCATCGATAAAGTGACCGCGCGCATCAGCGACATCGTTGAGAACCCGAAAAAGCTGAAGTTCACGCCGAACGTGGAAGCCTCTCTGCTGCCGCAGATGTACAACAACAACGAAGGCGATGCGGTGGTGATTAATGCCAACTACGCGATTGACGCCGGTCTGGATCCGGTTCACGACCCGATTGCGGTAGAGAGCGGTGAAAATAACCCGTACGCCAACATCATTACCGTGCATCGCGGTGACGAGAAGAAGAAAGATATCGTTGCGCTGGTGAACGTGCTGCACTCGAAAGAGATTCAGGACTGGATCCGCACCAAGTACAAAGGCGCGGTCATCCCAGTAAACAACTAATTTACTGATTTTACAGATGAAGCCCGGCGAGTCTCTCGCCGGGCTTCTTTTTTGTATCCGGCAGGAGAATCATTTAAGCTCAACGTTTAAAAGGCAATGGAGTGATGACGATGGGTAACGTGACCAAAGATGAAGCGCTGTACCAGGAGATGTGCCGGGTGGTCGGAAAGGTGGTGCTTGAGATGCGTGATTTAGGGCAGGAGCCAAAGCATATTGTCATTGCCGGAGTCCTGCGTACCGCGCTGGCGAACCAGCGCGTTAAGCGCAGTGAACTGACAACCGAAGCTATGGAAACGGTGGTTAAAGCGCTGGCCGGGTAATGCGCCAGCGTTTCGCAAGCTGTTCGAGCGAGCAGCAGAGCAGGTAGTAGACCACGCCCGTAAAGATAAAAATGGCCGCCGGGTAGATTTGCACCCGGTTGTTGACCTGTCCCGCCACCGTGGTCAGTTCCGGTACGTTCACGATAAACGCCAGCGACGTATCCTTCAGCAGGCTGATAAAAATCCCCACCAGCGACGGCAGAATATTCCTCAGCGCCTGCGGCAGCAGCACGCGCAGGAGGGTTTGCTGCGTTCTGAATCCCTGAGACAGTGCGGCCTCGTATTGTCCTGACGGTAGCGCGTTAAGCCCGGCCAGCACCGAGTGCATCACCGTTGCCGCGGTAAACCAGGCCAGAGCCAGCGTGACGGTCAGCGCTCCCGGCAGATCGCCCCCGGTCATAAGCGGCAGCAGATACCACATCCAGAAAATCACGAAGATGAGCGGGATGCCGCGGATCAGCTCTGCCCATAAAAAGAGGGCCTTTCGCACGAGCCCGGTAAAGCGCCAGGCCAGACACGCGAGCACTATCCCACCGGGCAGAGCGATGACGGCGGCCCCGGCCGCCATCATCAACGACAGCAATACGCCCCCCGGTTCACCCGTCGCCGCGCGTCCCCACAGCAGATAGTCGAGGTTATCGGTGATGACGTTAAGTCCGGCAATCATGTTTTTCACTCCCTGTGGTGGCGACGCCTGGGCGTTTACGTTTCGCGTCAGGCCCGATGCGAACCAGCACCAGCCCCATGACCAGGCCGGTCAGCAGATAGAGTGCGGTTCCGAGGGTAAACGCCTCCAGCGCGTGCGCGTTATAGCTCTCGATCTGCCTGACCTGATAGGTCAGCTCGGCAAAGCCAATCCCGCTCGCGAGCGAGGAGAGCTTCATCAGATTAAGGTACTGGCCCACAACCGGCTGCCAGGCGTTGGCCAGGCCCTGCGGCAGAAGGATGTAACGAAACAGACGCCACGCGGAGAATCCCTGCGCGAGCGCCGCCTCCCGCTGTCCGGCAGGTACGGAACGTAAGCCCGACTCCACCTCTTCGATTAAAAACGCCGAGGTAAAGACGCCCAACCCCCAGGCAGAACATAAAAATTCGGGCGTAAACCACCAGACGTCGCCGGGCAGAATTGACCAGCTGTGATCCGCGTTCACCGCGTCGCGGAACGCCTGCGGTAGCCCGTTCCAGGCGGCAAAATACCAGAACAGCAGCTGCACCAGCAGCGGCGTATTGCGAAACAGCGACACCCAGCTGCTGACGACCGCGTTCCCGGGGCGTCCGCCGGAAAGGCGCAGGAGCATAAAGAGCAGTGCGAGCAGGCTGGCCAGCAGCATCCCGGCAAGCGTGACCCACAGGGTGGTGAGGAATCCGGAGAGTATCCACTGCAGAGGCTGTCCGGTCAGTACCCCCTGCCAGTCGAGAGCGGGCATTACAGATGCTCCTGATGCAGCGGGTTGAGCACCTTTTGCAGGAACCGCTGCGCGCGCGGATGCGACGGCTGGCTGAAAAATTGTGCCGGCGGCGCCGTTTCCAGAATTTGCCCGCCGTCGATAAAGACAATCCGGTCGGCAATTTCCCGGGCAAACTGCATCTCGTGGGTCACCACGATCATCGTGATCCCGCTGTGGGCGAGGGCTTTCATCACGTACAGCACTTCACCAATCATCTCCGGATCCAGCGCGGAGGTGGGTTCATCGAACAGAATGATTTGCGGTGAAGAGGCGAGGGCGCGGGCAATCGCGACGCGCTGCTGCTGTCCACCGGAAAGCTCTGCCGGTAAATGGTGGGCTTTTTCCAGCATCCCGACCTTCTCCAGCAGGGCCAGCGCGCGCTCCTGTGCGGGCTGCGGCTTCCAGCCGTGAACGTGCTCCAGCGCCAGGGTGATGTTCTGGCTGGCGGTGAGGTGGGCGTAAAGATTGAACTGCTGGAACACAAACCCCACGCGGCTGCGCAGCTGGCGCAGCCCGCTACCGGAGAGCTTTCCGGTAGGCTTGTTATCGACCAGAATCTCCCCGCCGCTCAGGGTTTCAAGCTGATTGATAAGACGGATCAGGGTGGATTTACCGGAACCCGAAGGGCCGAGGATGGCGACCACTTCACCGGGCGTGATGGTGAGGTTAATGTCGTTTAAAACCTGATGGTCACCGTAGCGTTTGTCCACATGACGAAACTCGACGCTGGCCTGTTCCAGATGCGAAAAATCCGCGGCACCGGCCGCGGAGTGTGAAAATAAACCTGAGAGCATAATTATCTGGCTTCTATTTTAAAGGCGCGAGGCTGTGGGGAAGGCGTGTTTGGGCCAAACCAGACATCGTAGATTTTTGCTGCCTGACCGTTCTTCTCGAGGTTAACCAGCTCGTCGTTAACGGCCTTCAGCAGCGCCGTTTCACCTTTTTTCACCCCAACGCCAATCTCTTCTTTGCTGAGCAGGTCGGGCAAAATTTTAAAGTTCGCTTTATCCGGCGCCTGCGCCAGCAGACCGGCCAGAATGGTGCTGTCCTGGGTGATGGCCTGTACGTTACCGTTGCGCAGTGCCGTCAGCGCCAGCGGAATATCGTCATACGAGAGCACGCGTGACTGCGGGAAACGCTGGTGCAGCGCCTGCTCGCCCGTCGTTCCTTTGACCGCGCCAATACGCGCCCGGCTGTAGCCATCAAGCTTGTCCGGTGATTTAGCCGGCACCAGGAACTGCTGGCCGGTGACAAAGTAAGGCGTCGAGAAATCAATCACCTGCGCGCGTTCCGGGGTGATGGTGATATCCGCCACGATCAGATCGGCTTTTCCGGACTGCAGCAGCGGAATACGGTTAGCCGGATTGGTGGCAACCAGTTCAAGCTTCACGCCGAGCGATTTTGCCAGCGCTTTGGCGAAGTCCACGTCGTAACCCACGATCTCGTGCGTTTTGGCATCAATAGAGCCAAACGGCGGGTTGGCGTCAAACGTGGCCACTTTCACCACCCCTGCGGCCTTAATATCCGCCAGCTGATCGGCCTGTGCCTGCGCTGAAAGCAGGCTGCCCGCCGCCAGTAATCCCAGAACCAGTGTCCGTTTGGTATACCCTTTCATATTTGCTGCCATAGTCATTCGCCATCCCGTTGTTTTTGTTTTACCCCGCTACGCTCCCATAAGCGAAAGCTATCGCCAAATAAGAAATCGTTCTTTGCTATGAGCAAAAAAGCATTAGTGAACAACGTGTTAATGAAGAGTGAAAAGAACGGGATGCTATTTGCAGATCCTGCACATCGACAGTGGATTTTGGTATTTCCCCCGCGCGGCATTTGAGTGCTTAACTGAGCTCAGACACGGCGAGAGAGGGTAAGACGATGAAAAAATGGATCAGCACGTTACGGCGGTTTTTTGCGACCCGACCAGTGAATGCGGAGAACAGCGCGCAACGTGTTCTTGAGTCAATCCTGCCTGTCGCCAGCCTGTATGGCGTCGACGTTGCCAACATTGACCCGGAGTGGTTCCATGATAAAACGTCACGCTGAACTGCGCCGCACGCGCGAAACGTACTGGAACGAGGTGTGCGTGACGTTTAACGAGTGAAATAAAAAAGCACCGGTTTCCCGGTGCTTTTTTATTAGATCTTGCAGGCGTCGCCGCAGTCGTCGTCGGCGACAATCGCCTGCGCTTTTTTGTCTGCATCGTCCAGACGTTCGGCATTACGCTCTTCGGCTTCATCCAGACCGTTAAAGACTAAGTTATCGAGATCAATTTCCATGTGGCACCTGCTCTGTTCAGTTTTTGATACTGGCACAGTATAGGGCAAAAAAAGCCAGCAATGTACCTCGCAGCACATAAGGATAATCCCTGCCATACTCAGTGCTTTATCGCTGAGGAGAGCACATGATTACACTCTGTAAAACCTGTGGAACCGCCTACGATACGCAGCCGGAAAGATGCCCAATTTGCGAGGATGAACGCCAGTACGTGCCCGCCACGGGCCAGGCATGGACCGATTTCGACACCGTCACCGCTACCCACAGCAACAAATGGCAGCTGCTGGAGCCGCGGCTGTTTGGGATCAAAACGGTGCCCGCGTTTGCGATCAACCAGCGGGCGCTGTTCCTGCAAACGCCCCACGGCAATATTCTCTGGGACTGCATCGCCAACCTCGACCCCGCAACCAAAGCGCTCATTACCGCCCTCGGCGGCATCAGCGCGATAGCGATTTCACATCCGCACTATTACACCACGGTGCAGGAGTGGGCTGCGGCGTTTGATGCGTCGGTGTACCTGCACGCCAGCGACAGAGAGTGGGTCATGCGCGACAGCCCGGCCATTCATTTCTGGGAGGGGGATGCGCTGGAGATTTTCCCGTCGGTCTCCTTGCTGCGTCTGGGCGGGCATTTTGCCGGTGGAACGGTGCTGCACTGGCAGGAGGGGGATGGGGTGTTGCTGGTGGGCGATATTCTGCAGGTCACGCCGGGTAAAGACGCCGTCTCGTTTATGTGGAGCTATCCGAATTATCTTCCGCTACCGGCCCGCACCGTGGCGTCGGTGGTGAGTCATCTCGAAGGCAAAACCTTTGAACGTCTTTACGGCGCGTTCGAAGGGCAGAACATCGAGGCCTTCGCGGACGAGATTGTGCAGCGGTCGGGCCAGAAATATATTGCTTGTCTGAAGTAAACCACGATGGGTAAACTTTACGAGTGTGATCTCGATCATGCCTAAACTAAAACAGATAAAAGAGACATTGCTATGCAACATATCATTGAAGGTTTTCTCAGCTTTCAAAAAGAGATTTTCCCGCAACGTAAAGAACTCTTCCGCAGTTTAGCGTCCAGCCAGAATCCCAAAGCGCTGTTCATCTCATGCTCCGACAGCCGTCTGGTCCCGGAACTGGTCACCCAGCAAGAGCCAGGACAACTCTTTGTCATTCGTAATGCTGGCAACATCGTGCCGCCTTTCGGGCCGGAGCCTGGCGGCGTGTCCGCCACTATCGAATACGCCGTGGTGGCGCTGGGCGTTACGGATATCGTGATTTGCGGTCACTCCAACTGTGGCGCGATGAAGGCGATTGCCGATAACGCGAACCTGGAGCCGATGCCTGCTGTGTCACACTGGCTGCGCTATTCTGATGCGGCGAAAGCCGTGGTTGAGAAGAAAACCTGGGATAAGCCGATCGATAAAGTCAATGCGATGGTGCAGGAGAACGTCTTTGCGCAGCTGAGCAACATTAAGACCCACCCGTCCGTCGCGGTGGGCCTGCGTAATAACTCCATCCGACTGCACGGCTGGGTGTACGACATTGAAAGCGGCAAAATTCTTGCTCTGGATAAAGAGACGAAAACCTTCGTTTCGCTGTCTGAAAACCCGGAAGTCTTCTTCGAGTAAACCGCGACAGCAGGGCATGGAAGCCCTGTCAGTTCTCGATATACGGTAATCTGCGCCGCGATCCCGACGCGGGTTTTTCCGCCGCCTTCGCCATTGCTTCTGCAATCTCTGCACACTCCGCCAGCCCCTGAACGAAGGGACGATCGTGCATCAGCCACGGTATCGCGCCGAAGGCAATGCGCCCGCGAACGGCGTCAGGCGCATTTAAGGTGTAATCCTCACCGACGTCCGGTATCTCTTCACCCGTGGCTTCCAGCTGTTTGCGCAGCGTCGGAAAGGGCAGATCTTTCGTTTTGAGCGGCTTTTGCCCGCGCGCATCAATAAACACGTCGAAACGGTAAACGGTCTCTTGTGTGGTGATTACCGTTCGATCGCTGCCAACGTCCAGCGTGTAATCGTCACCGAGCGCTGCCACGCTTATGATGCCGGCTTCGCGAAGCGCGAGCAGCCTGCGGATAGACTGCGGAGGAATGGCCGCATAGTTGTCGATAAATACGCGGGCCAGGCCTTGCTTAAAGCGCTCTCTGTCCCGTTCGCTGAGGTGGGGAACAATCTCCTGAACCACTTCATGTAGCCGAAGCACGGTATAGCGCCAGGCTACGGTGCGCCGCTCGCGTTTGTTCCGCTCCACCTCGTTGAGATTCTCTTCCGCCCAGGTAAACGGGCCATGCCGTTTACGATCCTCAAACCAGGCCTCACGAATGCTGTCCGCATTCTGCTTATGCAGGGATATTTTCTCACACCACGTCGGGTCAGCGAGCTGAAGCTCTTTCACCATCAGGGTAAATATACGGTCGAGCAGGCCATTCGATCCTTTGGCGATCTCGTTTTCAACCACAAATTCGGTTAAGACCGACAGCGGTTCATAAGGAATAGGGCAGTAAAAATCGGCTTCCGGCAGAATACCCGTTCGGGACATCAGGACAATCTTCAACGCGTCGCTGCCTTTATCCAGCACGAATTTATCATCGCGAAATTCACCGTGCTGCATCACTACCGCCATGGCCGCGTCGAGACCGCTTAACGATGTCCCCATAATACCGACGCGGCAGGGAGGAATACTGGCGTCCATCAGACCGGACCACGGGCTTGGGAAGAACGTGCGCGTAGCTTCATCCTCGTCTGGCCAGACGTGGCCGGTGGCGATAACCGCAAGGTCGAAGCGTTCAGGAAAGGCGCTGTCGTTGACGGAAAGCGTGACCCCTTCTTTCGTGGACACGATATCGGTGACCCGGGCGGATTCATGGACATCAACCTGAACCCCCAGCTTTCTGGCCTCTTTCACGATTGAACGAAAGCTGTCGCGAAAATACTCGCCCAGCAGAAGCCGGGGCAGGAACTGCCGGTCATGCAGGCGGGTTGTATCGACCTTAAAGCGCGCCAGATGAGCTTCGCTCTGATCCTTCAGCCAGTCGAGGTAGGTCATAAAAATGGGAGGGATTTCAATGCTCGCAATGTTCGCCAGCATCAGCCGGGAGTTATCGTCGTCGTTATAGGGCATACCCACGCCAGCTTCATCGGCCTGTTCGAAAACGGAAACGGAGAACGGCTTACTGTTTTTAAGGAGATGATAAAAAGTATAAATCCCTGTGGGGCCGGAGCCGATAATCGCGATTTTCTTCATCGACGGTCTTCCTGTTTTTTTTCCATAAGAAAAGCGTAGCAGGAGAACAATGATGAAAATAAGGGATTAGGAAAATTCAGGATATCAGAAGAGGATTTGCACCATCTCAGGACTGAAATGGTGCGTCCGAGTGGACTCGAACCACCGACCCCCACCATGTCAAGGTGGTGCTCTAACCAACTGAGCTACGGACGCAGAATGGTGCGTTCAATTGGACTCGAACCAACGACCCCCACCATGTCAAGGTGGTGCTCTAACCAACTGAGCTATGAACGCAACGTGTTGTCGCTGACAACGGGGACGAATATTAGCGGCACAGCATCGAGGTGGCAAGAGGGAAAATGCATTTTTCTCTCTGATTTCACGCGATTGCTTCATTACCGCGCAAAGTGAAGAGAAAGTAGCCGCCGGGCGGCGGCTACCGCGTCGTTAACGTGCCGCGCGCTGCAAAATGATCGTTGATGGCTGGCGCTGCAGGAAGCGCATTCGCATCATCATCATAATCGCAGCCGACGTCAGGCCGATGATAAAGCCCATCCAGAACCCTGCCGGACCCATGCGATCCACCACCAGATCGGTAAGCGCCAGGATATAGCCACACGGCAGACCCAGCACCCAGTAGGCGATGAAGGTGATAAAGAAGATGGAGCGCGTGTCTTTATATCCGCGCAGCACGCCGCTGCCAATCACCTGGATGGAGTCAGAGATCTGGTAAATCGCGGCCAGCAGCATCAGGTGCGATGCCAGCGTGACCACTTCCGGGTTGTCGTTATAGAGCAGGGCAATCTGCTCGCGTAATGCAACGGTAAAGAGCGCCGTACAGACAGCCATGCAGACGCCGACGCCCAGCCCGGTCCGGGCGGCCGTTTGCGCATCCAGCGTTGAGCCCTGGCCCAGGCGGAAGCCGACGCGAATCGTCACCGCCGCCGCCAGCGACATCGGCAGGACGAACATCAGGGAGCTGAAGTTCAGCGCAATCTGGTGCCCGGCCACGTTCACGATGCCCAGCGGGGAGACCAGCAGGGCGACCACGGCAAACAGGGTCACTTCAAAGAACAGTGCGAGGGCGATCGGCAACCCTAACTGCACCAGACGCGTCATGATGTTCCAGTCCGGCGTGCTAAATTTTTTCTCGTTGCGAATATCGCGCATGGAACGGGCGCGTTTTACAAAGGCGATCATGGAGAAGAACATCACCCAGTAAACGGCTGCCGTCGCCACGCCGCAGCCGACGCCGCCGAGCTCCGGCATCCCGAAATGACCATAAATAAAGACATAGTTCACCGGAATGTTGACCAGCAAACCGATAAAGCCCATCACCATCCCGGGCTTGGTTTTCGCCAGGCCTTCACACTGGTTACGTGCCACCTGGAAAAAGAGGTAGCCGGGCGCACCCCAGAGCAGGGCGCGCAGATAGCCCACGGCTTTATCAGCCAGTGCCGGGTCAATGTTATGCATAGCGCGAATGATGTGGCCCGCGTTCCAGAGCACGACCATGATCAGCACGGAAACAAACCCTGCCAGCCAGAAACCCTGACGAACCTGATGGGCAATGCGCTCGCGACGACCCGAGCCATTGAGCTGAGCGATAACCGGCGTGAGCGCGAGCAGCAGACCGTGGCCGAACAGGATGGCCGGAAGCCAGATTGACGTGCCGATAGCAACGGCCGCCATATCGGTGGCGCTATAGCCACCTGCCATTACCGTATCCACAAATCCCATTGCGGTCTGGGCCACTTGCGCGACGATCACTGGTATAGCCAGTGCCAATAGCTGGCGCGCTTCATTCATGTACTTCTGCACGTGAACACCTTTATTTTGTTGTTATTTGAGAGACTAAAAAAGCCGCCGAAACGGGCAGCAAGAAGAAAATGCAGGGGGGTGCCAGCTATTGTAGCGGGCTTTAGCTATTTATCTAGTGAAAAAATCGCCAGAAAATGCGCTCCGCTGGCAACCTCTTTTTCCAACTGTTATTGTGGTGGGATTAAACGGTGTCACCACCGTCCGGAAAAAACAGGAGTTGTAAGCATGTTTACTGGTATTGTGCAGGGCACCGCCAAAGTGGTGTCCATTGATGAAAAACCTAATTTCCGTACTCATGTTGTTGAGCTGCCGGAATATATGCTTGAGGGCATTGAAACAGGCGCGTCGATTGCTCATAACGGCTGCTGCCTGACCGTTACCGAAATTAACGGCAACCAGATTAGCTTTGATTTGATGAAAGAGACGCTGCGCATCACCAACCTTGGCGAGCTGGCGGTGGGAGATACCGTCAACGTTGAGCGGGCGGCAAAGTTCAGCGATGAGATTGGCGGCCACCTGATGTCCGGTCACATCATGACCACCGCTGAAGTGGCAAAAATCGTGACCTCGGAAAATAACCGTCAAATCTGGTTTAAAATGCAGGATCCTTCATTAATGAAATACATCCTCTATAAAGGATTTATTGGCATTGACGGGATTAGCCTGACGGTGGGTGAAGTAACGCCAACGCGTTTTTGCGTGCATTTAATTCCTGAAACGCTGCAGCGCACCACGCTGGGCGCCAAAAAACTGGGGCATCGCGTGAATATTGAAATCGATCCGCAAACCCAGGCGGTGGTGGATACGGTTGAGCGTGTGCTGGCAGCAAAAGAAGCGGCAATAATAAAGACCACCGCAGAAGAAGAATAAAAAATAACCCCGGGCATCCGGGGTTATTTTTTTAGCGTGCGACACGTAATCCGTGTTCAATCCCACGGCTGAATACCACCTGCCAGAGCTGAATATCCCGTGCGCGAAACGCCCCCGCGCAGGCATTCAGATAATAGCTAAACATCCGCCTGAATCGTTCAGAATAGTTGTCCGCAATTTCTGGCCAGGTCTCCTGAAAACGCGCATGCCATGCCATCAACGTTGTGTCGTAATCCGCGCCAAAGTTATGCCAGTCTTCCATTACAAAATGGGGTTCACTGGCGTTGGCAATCTGGCGGACTGACGGTAAACAGCCATTCGGAAAGATGTATTTGTTGATCCACGGGTCGACGTTATTGTCGGTTCGCTTAGAGCCGATGGTGTGCAGCAGGAAGATGCCGTCCGGCTTCAGATTCCGATCCACCACCTCAAAATAGGTAGCGTAGTTTTTCGGCCCGACGTGCTCGAACATGCCGACGGAAACGATCCGGTCAAACTGTTCGTTCAAGTCACGGTAATCCTGCAGCCGGATATCCACATCGAGGCCCTGGCAGCGTTCCCGCGCCATTTTTTGCTGTTCCGCTGAAATCGTGACGCCGACGACGCTGACGCCATAGTGTTTCGCCATAAAATACGCCAGCCCGCCCCAGCCGCAGCCGATATCCAGCACGCGCATACCCGGCTGGAGCTGCAGCTTCTCGCTAATCAGACGCAGCTTGGCCTGCTGGGCCTCTTCAAGCGTCGACGCCTCTTTCCAGTAGGCGCAGGAGTACTGCATGAAAGGGTCCAGCATACGGCTGAACAGGTCGTTGCCAAGATCGTAGTGCTCTTTGCCTACGATCCATGCGCGTTTTTTACTTTGCAGATTGAACAGTCGGGCAGAGGCGACGCGCAGGGTGTCTTTCAGATTGCGAGGGAGTTGATTTTCAAGACCGGCACGCAGCACGCTGGCGAAAAAGGTATCCAGACGTTCGCACTCCCACCAGCCGTCCATGTAGCTTTCTCCCAGGCCTAACGATCCCTCTCGCAGCACGCGTTTAAAAAAGTCGGGATGTTTAACCTGAGGATCGGATGGCGATGATCCATTGATAGTGATGCCTGCTCGACTTAACAGTTCACTGACGATCCGGGACCAGTTGTCGTCCGGAACGCTGACTTCTTCTATACACGATGAACTCATAGCTTCTCCATCACCCTACTGTGATCAGAACCTTAAAACAGCGTAGACGCTTTTTTTGGTTTGTGAGAAATCTCACGGTAAATACCGCGAGGCTAATATCCGACGTAGAACAGAGGAAGGGAGATAACCCTTGCCGAAATGCCTTCCATGGTAAAACGGGAGCACTCCGGCTCCCGTTAACACTTAATATTTATCGTATTTAATCGAACCAAATTTAGTATAGGCCTCAAAATTTGGTGATTCAATAGAAAATTCTTAGCAACCTAATCACTGAAAATTAACATGATTTCTGGCGCAATCAGGCATGTGACGTTTCAACCTGAGCACTCTTTTCCTGCTCACGCTGCGCGGAGGCCTGCATGCGATAGCCCAACACCGCCAGCGCAACGGTCACCAGCATCACGCTGGTGGTGGTCAGGAGCGGCGTGGCAATCAGCGCGGAGACCACCAGGCTTGCCAGGAAGCACAGCCCCAGCTGCAGCGTGTTCTGCAGCGCGGCGGCGCGGCCTGTTGCCTGCGGGAAGGGACGCAGCGCCTGGGCTACAACGATAGGGTAAATCGCCCCGTTCGCAACGGCCATCACGCAGAATGGGATCAAAATTTCGGCCAGACCGGCACCCGGAATAAAGCCAACGGCCCAGGTCCCGATAACGCTCAGCGCATACAGCACCAGCAGCCACGGCAGCATCTGCTGACCTTCCCACTTTTGCAGCGCCGCGCGACAGCCGTACCCGCCTACCAGGAACGCGATGGTCTGCGGAACATAGCTCAGGCCGATGGCTGCCGGGCTGTAGCCCATATCGTGCAGAATGAACGGCGAGCCGGTGAGCCACGCGAAGAAGCTTGCCGAGCAGGCGGCATAGATCAGGACATTCCCGCGATACGCTTTGGCGCTGAGCAGGGAAGTGAAGGTAATCGGCTTCGCGTCTGCATGCGCTTCTTTTTTATGCGCTGGCTTAAGGGCGAACGCCGGCAGCATCAGGACCAGGGTAATGGCAAACAGCGTGGCGAAAATGGCCTGCCAGTCGAAATGCGCGAGGATCCAGCTGCCCAGCAGGGGAGCGAGGGCAGGTGAGAGGCCCACCAGCGGCATAATGGTGGCGAAGATACGGTTTGTGCGGTTAGCAGGGTAATAGTCGGTGACCAGCGCCTGCCAGGTCACGGCCGCGGCACAGACGCCCACGGCCTGAATAAAACGCAGCACCAGCAGCCAGGTGGCATCGCGAACCCATAACATTCCCAGGCAGCCCACGGCAAAAATGGCCAGGCCCAGCAACAGCACCGGTTTACGACCAAAGCGATCCGAGAGCGGTCCCCAGAGCAGCTGTGCGAAGGCAAAACCGGCGAGGAATAAGCTCAGGCTGGCGCTGATGGCGGCAGCAGGCGTTTGCAAATCTTCCTGCATGGCGGCAAACGCCGGCAGGTACATATCGGTGGCCAAAAAGCCCAGCACGCTTAAGCCGCCGAGCCAGACTAAAAAACCGTTCCTGGGTTGCATTATTTTATTCTCCTGAGGAGGCAGGTATACATTGGCGCTGAGTGTAGGGAGTGCAAAGCCGCTTGTGAAACGCTAATATTTGGCTGGTGCATTCAAAAAATTTGCAGGCAGAAAATGTGGTCAGATTATTCTCTTGAAGTGGTCGATGCTGTTGCACGTAACGGCAGCTTCAGCGGTGCGGCGCAGGAGCTGCACCGCGTCCCTTCGGCAATCAGCTACACGGTGCGCCAGCTGGAGGAGTGGCTGGCGGTTCCGCTGTTTGAACGGCGGCATCGTGATGTGGAATTAACGCCCGCAGGCGCGTGGTTTTTGAAGGAAGGGCGTTCTGTTATCAAAAAAATGCAGATCACCCGCGAACAGTGTCAGCAGATCGCTAACGGCTGGCGGGGGCACCTTTCCATCGCGGTGGATAACATCGTTAAGCCGGAACGCACCCGGCAGATGATCGTCGATTTCTACCGTCATTTCTCTGACGTCGAGCTGCGGGTCTCGCAAGAGGTGTTTAACGGCGTCTGGGATGCGCTGGCGGACGGTAGGGCAGAGATGGCGATTGGGGCCACGCAGGCGATCCCGGTCGGGGGACGTTACGCCTTTCGCGATATGGGGATGCTGAGCTGGAAATGCGTGGTGGCAAGCGATCATCCGCTGGCGGCGATGGAAGGGCCGCTCAGCGATGACACGCTGCGCAACTGGCCGTCGCTGGTGCTGGAGGATACGTCCCGTTCATTGCCCAAGCGTATTACCTGGCTTCTGGACAACCAGCGGCGGGTGGTGGCCCCTGACTGGGAATCGTCGGCGACGTGCCTCAGCGCCGGGCTGTGCGTCGCGATGGTGCCCGTTCATTTCGCGCGTCCGCGCATCGATACCGGAGAGTGGGTTGAGCTGACGCTGGAGAATCCGTTCCCGGATGCGGCCTGCTGCCTCACCTGGCAGCAAAATGACGTCTCGCCTGCGATGGCCTGGCTGCTGGATTATCTGGGAGACAGCGAAACGCTGAACCGGGAATGGTTACGGGAGCCAGCATAGCTGGCCCCGTAAAGCGATTAACGACGGTAGTCGCGGAACGGACCATCCGCAACGGAACGGCGTTCGATAAGACGCGGGTGAACTTCAATAGACTGCGACTCTTCGCGCTTGTTGACGATCCTGTCCATCAGCATATTGAAGGCCGTTTCGCCCAGCGAATCTTTCGGCTGGTGAATGGTGGTCAGCGCCGGAGTGAAGAAACGCGCGTTACGCACGTTGTCATAGCCGATCACGGAAATATCCTGCGGTACGCGCAGGCCCAGCTCGTCGGCAGCGCAGAGCGCGCCCATGGCCATGATGTCGCCCCCGCAGAACACGGCGGTCGGACGGTGCGGCTGGGAGACGATCTGCTGCATCGCGCGGTAGCCCGATTCCGGCTCAAAGTCGCCCTGCACAATCCAGTTTTCCGGCACGTTGATCAACGCTTCTTCCATCGCTTTCATAAAACCGGCCAGACGGCCCGCGCCGGTGTTGCGCTCCAGCGGACCGGGGATCACGCCAATCTCGCGGTGACCGCGTTCGATCAGATAACGGCCGGCCATATAGCCGCCTTCAAAGGCGTTATCGATAACGGAATCGGTAAAGTCCGCGCGCGCTTCGCCCCAGTCCATCACCACCATCGGAATATGGCGATACTCTTCCAGCATCGACAGCACGGATTCCGGGTACTCGGAACACATCACCAGCAGGCCATCAACGCGCTTTTGCGCCATCATCGACAGGTAGGCGCGCTGTTTTTCAATGCTGTTCCACGCGTTGCCCAGAATCAGGGTATAGCCTTTCTGGAAGCAGTTCTTTTCGACCGCTTCAATGATCTCGGCAAAATAGGCCGCTTCACTGCTGGTCGCCAGCAATCCAATGGACTTGGTGTGATTAACCTTGAGGCTACGCGCAACCGCACTTGGCGAATAGTGCAGCTCTTTGATCGCTGCCCAGACGGCGTTGCGCGTCTCTTCCGCCACAAAGCGGGTTTTGTTAATTACATGTGATACGGTTGTAGTGGAAACGTTTGCGCGTTTTGCTACGTCTTTAATTGTTGCCATTAAATGTCACTCCAGACCATATCCTAAGCTCCTGAAAAACTTGAAGGTAAACGTTTGCCTTCTCTCACCCTTATCTCGCAATCTTGAATTGCGGCACGCCGGGAAAACGACACGGGACGTCAGGAGGGGGTCAATGGCCGGTACGCTAATAAATTTAGCGTGGAATTTTGTCCTATCTTGATGAAAAGGGGAAGAGGTAAAGTGGTTATCAGTATAAATCCAGGAAGATTTTTGACGTAATCTGTGCAAAAATGAGCAAGCTCACTTTTCGTGTGGGGATTAAAAGGAGAAAAATTGATGAGTTCCGATCTTAAGTTTTCGCTGTTCACCACCATTGTTGTGCTGGCTCTGATTGTTGCGGCCGGTCTGACGGCTGCGCTGCACTGATTTACGCGGAGGGAGAGCCTTCTCCCTCCCGACTCCCCGGATTGTTACTTCTCTGGCAAAAATCTTTTGCCCTTTTGTTAACTTCTCATTTTTTGTGATTGATGTCATGCTTTCTGCTTCTTTGTTCTGTGTCACCACATGACACGGCATCCGGAGTTGACGCATGAAAATCAATTTTCCCCTGCTGGCCCTGGCGATTGGCGCTTTTGGGATTGGCACCACTGAATTCTCCCCAATGGGGTTACTTCCTGTTATTGCCCGGGGCGTAGATGTCTCTATCCCTGCGGCAGGGATGTTAATCAGCGCCTACGCTATCGGCGTGATGGTCGGGGCGCCGCTGATGACGCTTCTGCTTTCGCACCGCGCGCGCCGCAATGCGCTGATTTTCCTGATGGCGATTTTCACCCTGGGCAACGTGCTTTCGGCCATTTCGCCGGACTACACCACATTGATGCTGTCGCGCATTCTGACCAGCCTTAACCACGGCGCGTTCTTTGGGCTGGGATCGGTTGTGGCTGCCAGCGTGGTGCCAAAACACAAGCAGGCGAGCGCCGTGGCAACCATGTTTATGGGGCTGACGATTGCCAACATCGGCGGGGTGCCTGCGGCAACCTGGCTGGGCGAAGCGATCGGCTGGCGTATGTCTTTCCTGGCAACGGCTGGGCTGGGCGTGGTTGCGATGGTGGCGCTGTTCTTCTCCCTGCCGAAAGGCAATGCCGGAGAACGTCCGGAAGTGCGTAAAGAGCTGGCGGTGCTGATGCGCCCGCAGGTGCTCTCCGCGCTGCTCACCACCGTGCTGGGGGCAGGGGCGATGTTTACCCTCTACACCTATATTTCACCGGTACTGCATGATATCACCCACGCAACGCCTCTCTTCGTTACCGCGATGCTGGTGCTGATTGGCGTGGGCTTCTCGATCGGCAACTATCTCGGCGGGAAATTTGCCGACCGTTCCGTGAGCGGGACGCTTAAGGGCTTCTTAACCCTGCTGATTGTCATCATGGTTGCCATTCCGTGGCTGGCGCGTAATGAGTTCGGGGCCGCGATTGCGATGGTCGTCTGGGGAGCCGCCACTTTCGCCGTGGTGCCGCCGCTGCAGATGCGCGTGATGCGTGTCGCGCACGAGGCGCCGGGACTTTCATCTTCCGTGAATATCGGTGCGTTTAACCTGGGTAATGCCCTGGGCGCCGCGGCCGGTGGGGCCGTGATTTCAGGTGGTCTGGGATACGGCTTTGTGCCGGTGATGGGGGCGATTATTGCCGCGCTCGGCCTGCTGCTGGTAATGATGTCGGGTCGTAAACAGCCTGAAGCAGCCTGCGCTGCGGAATAAACCAAAAACGCAGAAGGGCGAACCCTTCTGCGTGTCTCTTACGCGGCGAAGTTCTTCGCGACAAAGTCCCAGTTAACCAGTGCCCAGAAGTGCTCCAGGTAGTTCGGACGCGCGTTGCGGTAGTCAATGTAGTAAGCGTGTTCCCACACGTCCACGGTCATCAGCGGCTTAGCGCTGGTGGTCAGCGGGGTGCCCGCGTTAGAGGTGGACACGATAGCCAGTTTGCCATCCGCCTCTTTAACCAGCCACGTCCAGCCAGAACCGAAGTTCTTGATGGCTGCATCGGTAAATTTCGCTTTGAAATCCGCGAAGCTGCCAAATGCGGCGTTGATAGCGGTAGCCAGTTCACCGACAGGTTCACCGCCGGCATTCGGCGCCAGGCAATGCCAGTAGAAGGTGTGGTTCCACACCTGAGCCGCGTTGTTAAATACGCCACCCTCTGAGCTGCGGACGATCTCTTCCAGCGTTTTGCCTTCAAAATCGGTGCCCTTGATCAGATTGTTCAGGTTGGTGACGTACGTCTGGTGATGCTTGCCGTAATGATATTCCAGGGTTTCCGCAGAAATGTGCGGTGCCAGGGCGTCTTTTGCATACGGTAGTGCAGGTAATTCGAACGACATTGCTTCTCTCCTTATTGTATTTTGTGTTGCCAATAACCACACAGACAACATGGACAGGATAGCAAATTGAAAGGGTATGCAAAAGAGGAACTTACCCTGCCACTGATGCGGCAGGGCAGGGGTTAGCGAATGGTTTTTGGCGTCATCACGCGACGCGCGCCGACGTAGTGGCGTACCCAGTAGTCTTCACTGAGAGAGGTGATCTGAATATCCTGTCCGCTACGTGGAGACTGGATGAATTTCCCGTTGCCGACATACACGCCGACGTGGTCAGCCGTGCCGCGACCCTGGGTGCGGAAGAACACCAGGTCGCCGTTTTCCAGCTCACCGCGGTCAACCGGTGAGGCATCGCGCAGGTGGTACATCTCATTGGCGGTACGAGGAATGCGGAATTTGACCAGATCTTTATAGGCGTAATAGACGAGGCCGCTGCAGTCAAACCCGGTACGCGGCGAGCTGCCACCCCAGTGATAAGGTTTGCCAATCTGCCCCATCAGTTTGTTCATCGCGGTTTTTTGCGCTTTCTGTACGCGCACTTTATGCACTTCCGCTATTTTCGTGACCTTCGTGCATTTCGCCTTGTGGCCTTTACGCGTGATGCATTTTTCAGTAACGAGGTTAGCGGCGGTTTGCGAAGCTTTACTTTTAGCGGAGCGGGCAGTGCGGGAAGGTTTTGTTTTCGTCTTGCTGGAAGCGGTCTGTTTCGTCTGAGCCGGTGTTTTTTTCTTGTCGTTCTTAGCGGTGGTTTTTTTCTTACGTTCTGTGGCTTTCACCAGATGGTTTTTTTGTACAGCAGAATGCCGCGCCTGCTGAGAGGCGTTTGCCACTGGCGTGAAAGTGAGTGAAGTAAACAGTAAAGCACAGAGCGTGATCGAGATTTTATTTATCCGCGCCACTGGGCAGTCCCCTGATAAATGCAGGTCATCAATAATACCCGCGTGTGATTTACAAAGCCCGTCGATTCTAATCTATAAAAACCCAGAAAGTTAATAGCATTTTTCAATCTACAATCGTGTTTCGTTAGCAAGTGCAAAAAAATTCATCGTTCTGTCGCACATTTGCCCACTCCCTAAGCAAAACCCTGACCGCCGCAGGGGTAAACACCATTTGCAATGCAACTTTTCGTGACTCGGGGTAGAATGTATAAACGTGACAAAAATGTTATTTTCCGATGCCAGTCTGAACCGCTACAATGTCAGACGAATGCCGTAACAGAAGTTAAAGGAAGCAAGACATGAGCACCACTATTGAAAAAATCCAGCGCCAGATCGCTGAAAACCCGATTCTGCTGTATATGAAAGGTTCTCCGAAGCTGCCAAGCTGCGGCTTCTCCGCACAAGCGGTTCAGGCGCTGTCAGCCTGTGGTGAGCGTTTTGCTTACGTTGATATCCTGCAGAACCCGGACATCCGCGCTGAGCTGCCTAAGTACGCTAACTGGCCGACTTTCCCACAGCTGTGGGTAGACGGTGAGCTGGTTGGCGGCTGCGATATCCTGATTGAAATGTATCAGCGCGGCGAACTGCAGCAGCTGATCAAAGAGACGGCGGCGAAGTACAAAACTGAAGAGCCGGACGCAGAGTAATTTTCTGCGCAAATAAAAAAGCGACCTGATAAGGTCGCTTTTTTTTATTCTTCGCTGTCGCCCATCGGCAGCGGCCAGCCGCCAAGACGCTTCCAGCGGTTGACGATCTCACAGAACAGCTCTGCGGTGCGCTCCGTGTCGTATAAAGCGGAATGCGCCTGCGTGCCGTCAAAAGGTATACCCGCCGTGATGCAGGCCTTTGATAACACCGTTTGTCCCAGAGCCAGGCCGCTCAGCGCGGCGGTGTCGAAGGTCACAAAAGGATGGAAGGGGTTGCGTTTGAGCGCGGCGCGCTCCGCGGCGGCCATGGTAAAGCTGTGATCGAAGGTGGCGTTATGGGCCACCATGATGGCGCGGCTGCAGTTACTCTCTTTCATGCCTTTACGCACCATTTTAAAAATGGCGTGCAGCGCATCATATTCACTGACTGCGCCACGCAGCGGGTTGTGCGGGTCGATACCGTTAAACGCCAGCGCTTCCGGCTGTAAGTTTGCCCCTTCGAAAGCTTCAACATGGAAATGCAGCGTGGTGTCCGGTGTAAGCCAGCCCTGTTCATCCATCTTCAGCGTGATGGCGGCAATTTCGAGCAGCGCATCGGTTTTAGCGTTAAATCCGGCTGTTTCTACATCAATGACAACGGGATAAAAACCACGAAAACGGTCGCACAGACCGCTAAATTGAGCGTTATCGGACATCAGGGTCTCTTACAAGGGGAAAAAGCAGAGCGCATTATGGCAAATTTTGCAGGGTGATGCAGTAAAACTACGGGCGCATGTTGCGCCCTGAGGGATCAGTTGCCCAGACCGCGACCCGCGTCTTTGGCTTCAATCAGTTCGATTTTGTAACCGTCGGGATCTTCCACGAACGCAATCACGGTGGTGCCACCTTTTACCGGACCCGCTTCGCGCGTAACGTTACCGCCGTTGCTGCGAATGCGTTCACACGCTTCGGCCGCGTTGTCCACTTCCAGCGCGATGTGGCCGTAGGCGGTACCCAGCTCATAGCTGTCTACGCCCCAGTTGTAGGTCAGCTCGATCACCGCTTCATCCGTTTCCGGGCCGTAACCCACGAACGCCAGCGAGTATTTGTATTCCGGGTTTTCGCTGGTGCGCAGCAGCTTCATGCCCAGGACGTTAGTGTAGAAATCAATGGAACGTTGCAGGTCGCCAACGCGCAGCATGGTGTGAAGTAGGCGCATAATTTCCTCATTAACCAATGGAATAGACTGTCTTTTTGAACAGAAACGATGTTTTAGTATAGCGGCGAAGTATCGCCGCTATCAATGAACAATGGCGAGATTACAGAGAAGGGTAGTCGGTGTAGCCTTCCGCGCCGCCGCCGTAGAAGCTTTCCGGGCGCTGCGGATTCAGGGCCGCTTTTTTCTGCAGGCGGGCAACCAGATCCGGGTTGGCGATGTAGTCGCGGCCAAACGCGACGGCATCGATCAGCCCTTTGCCGATCAGGTCTTCGGCTTTCTCCGGGGTATAAGCTCCCGCACCGATGATCACCCCGTGGAAACGCTCGCGCACTTTCTGACGGAAAGCGTCCGTGTAAGGCTTACCGCCAGCCCAGTCCGGTTCGGACATGTGCAGATAGGCGATGCCACGCTTAGCCAGTTCTTCGATCAGATACAGGGCATCGGCTTCTTCGTTCGGACCGTTGTCGACGTTCTGGAAAGAACCGATTGGGGAGACGCGGATCCCTATACGATCCGAGCTCCACTCCTGGCATACGGCGTCAACCACTTCCAGCACCAGGCGAGCGCGGTTTTCGACGCTGCCGCCGTACTGGTCGGTGCGGTGGTTAGAAGACGGTGACAGGAACTGGTGCAGCAGGTAGCCGTGCGCGGAGTGCAGCTCAATCAGGTCAAAACCGGCTTCACGAGCGTTGGCCACGGCCTGGCGGAAGTCGTTCACGATACCCGGAATTTCATCCAGCTCAAGCGCGCGCGGCATAGAGGTATCCACGCGGATCGCATTGCCGTTTTCATCACGCAGGGACGTACGGGTATTTGCACTCAGGGCCGAAGCGGAGACCGGAGCCTGGCCGCCAGGCTGAATGCTGCTGTGAGAGATACGACCGGTATGCCACAGCTGGACCGCAATGCGACCCTCTTCAGCGTGAACGCCCGCGGTGATTTTCTGCCATGCGGCGATCTGCTCCGGGCTGTGAAGACCCGGCGCACCCGCATACCCTTTAGCCTGAGCGGAAATCTGCGTGGCTTCCGTGATGATCAGGCCAGAGCTTGCGCGCTGACGATAGTATTCACCCATCAGTGGGGTTGGGATGTCGCCCGGCTCAATGCTGCGCAGGCGGGTAAGCGGAGCCATAAACACGCGGTTTGGCGCAGTAACGGCACCCACTTTTAAGGGGGTAAATAATTTTTCAGCTGACATAAAGACTCCTGAGTAGACCAGTCGACTAGTAGTTGGGTAAATAAAAACGCCTGCTATACGCCAGGCGCAGTAATGCTGTTTTTCACATGTGCCAGCGCGCTTTCCAGCGGCACGGCACTGCGCGAAATTTTTGCCTGCAGGTTAGCGCCTAGCCAGAGCGCATATAACACCTGCGCTTGGGTTAACGGCTCGCCGGAAAAGGCCAGCGTTTTTTCATCGCGGCCTTTCTCCAGCGCCTGGGCCAGCAGGGCGATAACGCCGCGGGCACCTTTATCCATCGCCGTGCGCATATCTTCAGAAAGATCGCACACTTCTGCAGACAGCTTAACGGTCAGGCATCCGCTGATAATGCCCTGCTGACAGAACTGGTTCAGCGTTTCCTGATAGTAGTTCAGAACACGATCCCGGTAGTTACCTTCACCCGACGCAAAGTGGGTCGCCAGACGCTGGTGGTAGCCAGCATAATGACGCTCCAGCATCGCTACGCCAAAAGCCTCTTTGGACCGGAAGTAGTGATAAAACGACCCCTTCGGTACCTCAGCGGTTTTTAATAGCTCGCTCAACCCCATACCGGTAAACCCGCGATGCATGCAAAGTCGCTCGCCGGTTGCCAGTAAATGTTCGCGGGTATCGTGTTCAGTATTTCTGCTCATGGCCGCACTCTAATAGACCGTTCGGTCTAATGCAAGCGAGTTTACTGACGACATGCGCTCAGTATATCCAGCTGCGGTTGATAAACCGTTGATTTCACGTCCATCATACCCAATACGGTTGAGAATAAATTGTCCTGGGAAACCGCATTTTTTGCTGCATTGTCGCGCAAACACTGTTCGTTGACGCCAAAGTTTTTCGCGTAATCCGGTGACAGCCAGAACATAAACGGAATATGCGTTTGCTGCTCCGGCGCCAGCATGTACGGCGTGCCGTGCAGATAAATACCGCTTTCGCCCAGCGATTCACCGTGATCTGAGAGATAAATCAGTGCGGTGTTCATGCTCGACTGGCGCGCTTTCAGCGCATCAATGGTTTTGCTGACCATGCTGTCGGTATAGAGGATAGTGTTATCATAGGTATTGATCAGCGCCTGATGGTCGCAATCCTGAATTTCATTGGTATCGCAGATTGGGGTGAATTTACGGAAGTTGTCCGGGTAACGGCGATAGTATGCCGGACCGTGGCTCCCCATCAGGTGGATAACCAGCACCGTATCTTGCTTCACGCCATCCAGCACGTTGTCCAGACGATAGAAGTTCACATCGTCAATACAGGATTTGTCTTTGCAGAACTGATCCAGCTGCCACTGCGTCATGTCGGTATGGGGCACGCGATCGCAGGCACCTTTACAGCCGCCGTCGTTGTCGCGCCACAGCAGGTTGATACCCGCATGCTTAAGCACGTCGAGCAGTCCCTCGCGATGGTGAGCCAGGTCGGCATCGTATTTGCTGCGCGTCATGCCGGAGAACATGCACGGAACGGAAACCGCGGTTTCGGTACCACACGAGGAGGCCTGCGGGAAGTTAATCACGTCCTGCTTTTTCAGCTCCGGGTTGGTTTCGCGTTCGTAACCGTTCAGGGAGTAGTTTGCCGCGCGAGAGGCTTCGCCGACGACAAGCACCAGAACGGTTTTCTTTTGTTGGCCGGTAATCAGTGACCCTTTGTGGGCATCTTCACCAATGCGCACCAGCGTTTGATCGCCGGCGAACCAGCGCATCTTGCTGTACTTCACCACGGCGCTGACATAGTTCGCCGGGGTGACCATTTTGACGATGCTTTTGTTATTGCGGAACAGCGACGCGTAGTCTTTATAAAACAGCGCGGCAATCAGGATAATCACCAGCAGGGCGCCGAGCATCGCGGCAACGCGCGTCAGCAGCGCGTACCACCATTTTCCGGTACGAATCCGGGTCAATGCCAGCACCACGGAGGGAACGAGGCCGGCTATGACAATCCACAGAATCATCTGCGGGGTCACCAGGGCAGTCGCTTCCTGAGAGTTGGTTTCGAACACGTTCACAATCATGTTCTGATCGATCACCGCGCCGTAGGTATACATGAAATAGGTCGCCGCGGCGCATCCGATCGTCAATACAATCAGCAGCGGCTTGCGGAGATACGGGATGTTAAGCAGGCTAAAGACAATCACCCAGCCGCAAAACAGCACCAGCGGGACGGAGGCGGCAAAGAGGAAGTCGTGCAGATGCACTGGGCCGATAATGGCCCAGCTGCGCTGGATAAACAGCCCGTTCAGCAGAGTAAAAAAGAGTGCACAGCCCAGAGTAAATTTAATGTCGTTACATTGTAACTTTCTGATTAACCACATCGATCGGTAAACCCGTTATTGTCATGATGGGCCGAGTATAGAGAGGGAAGATTAGTGAAACCTTAATGCCACAAATCTGTGATACGGCCTTGCACGCGGCGCGATTAACGTCTTCACTGTAGGTGAGAGTAGCTATCGGGAGGTGAGTGTGGCAGAGCAGCTGGAGTTTTTCCCCATCCAGAGCCCGTGCCGGGGTATTTGTCAGGTCGATGAACGCGGATATTGCCGCGGGTGCATGCGTACCCGCGATGAGCGTTTTAACTGGCAAAACTTTAGCGACACGCAAAAGCAGGAGGTGTTACGCCTTTGCCGACAGCGTCTTCTGCGCAAAATACGCGCAAACAAAGCGGGTGAGACCGAAGAACCCCAGCAACCTTCACTTTTTTAACACGGTAATTGCGTATACTTATGACATTACGTCCTTGAGGAAAATGTTATGGTTCAGCGAATTACCCTTGCCCCCCAGGGGCCAGAATTCTCCCGTTTTGTGATGGGCTACTGGCGTCTGATGGACTGGAATATGTCCCCGCTCCAGCTGGCGAGCTTTATTGAAGAGCACCTCGATTTAGGCATCACCACGGTTGATCATGCGGATATTTACGGTGGCTACCAGTGCGAGGCCGCGTTCGGCGAGGCGCTTAAGCTGGTTCCGGCCCTGCGCGACCGCATGGAGATCGTCACGAAGTGTGGGATTGCCACCACGGCAAAACCTGAACATGCCCTCGGTCATTACATCACCGACAGCGCGCATATCATCAAGAGCGCCGAGCAGTCGCTGGTCAATCTGGCGACCGATCGTATCGACCTGCTGTTAATCCACCGCCCCGACCCGCTGATGGATGCCGATGAGGTAGCGGAAGCCTTCCTGAACCTGCATCAGAGTGGAAAAGTGCGTCACTTCGGCGTGTCTAACTTTACCCCGGCACAGTTTGCGCTGCTTCAGTCTCGTCTGCCGTTCACCCTCGCCACCAACCAGGTTGAGATCTCCCCGGTACACCAGCCGCTGCTGCTGGATGGTACCCTCGATCAGCTGCAGCAGCTGCGCATTCGCCCAATGGCCTGGTCGTGTCTGGGGGGCGGTCGTCTGTTTAATGATGATGAATTCCAGCCGCTGCGCAACGAGCTTGAAACCATCGCCCGCGAACTGAACGCGGAGAGCATCGAACAGGTGGTTTACGCATGGATCCTGCGCCTGCCGTCAAAACCGCTGCCCATTATCGGCTCCGGCAAAATAGAACGCGTGCGTTCTGCACTGGCCGCTGAAGAGCTGCAGATGACCCGTCAGCAGTGGTTCCGCATCCGTAAGGCCGCGCTGGGTTACGACGTACCATAAACCGCCTGAAAGTGGCTTTCCGGTGAAATCTTTGCCTCTGGTATACACTTAAGGGGCAAAAAATAACCCGCGGAGGTCACTATGAAGCGTTTTGCTCTGGCACTGGTCACGCTGGTTGTTTGCGCAGGGGCGCAGGCAGCCAGTGACGAAGTGGAAATGAATCTCGTCACCCCACAGGGTGTGGGTCAGTCCATCGGAACGGTGAAAATCACTGAAACCGATAAAGGGCTGGAGTTCGCCCCCAACCTCAAAGCCCTCCCTCCCGGTGAACATGGTTTCCATGTTCATGCCAAAGGCAGCTGTCAGCCCGCTTTAAAAGAAGGTAAACCGTCTGCGGCGGAAGCGGCAGGAGGGCACCTCGATCCGCAGCATTCCGGCAAGCATGAAGGCCCTGAAGGAATGGGGCATTTAGGCGATCTGCCTGTGCTGGTGGTGAATAACGACGGTAAAGCCACCGATCCTGTTGTCGCGCCGCGACTGAAAAAGCTGGATGAGGTGAAAGGCAAGGCGCTGATGATCCATGTCGGCGGCGACAATATGTCCGATCGGCCTAAACCGCTTGGCGGCGGCGGAGCACGCTATGCGTGCGGCGTGATCTGATCCCCAATCGTTCCCGGTGGCGGTGCCTGTTCCAGCTGCGACAGCGAGCAGTGCAGGCGCCAGATTATTGAGGCCAAATCACGGGCTGCGGGCAGATGATGCTGTGCCAGCGTATCGCAGATCCGCTGCAGTTCATTCAGCGTGGCTTCCAGCGGCCGCTGCTGGACACCGCGCTCGCTCATTACATCGCGCAGCAGGGAGATGCAAACATCACGAACCTGCGACAGCGGATCGGAACGCGTTTCCCACGCGCGCAGCTGCCAGACCACGTGCGAGCAGTTCAACAGCACCACGCCCCAGCGCAGCAGCCAGCGCCGGGACAGCGCGTCCTGGCTGTTATTCAGCTGGCTGACGTGATGATAGACCAGCGATTCATATTCGTTTTCGCTCAGATGCGGTTTACGGCTGAGCTGGTCGACAAACCCTCTGCGTAGCTCCCGGATATGCCTGCGGCTCTTGCGTGCATCGGAGCCGGGACGTAACACCGCGAAAGCCAGCCACGCCAGCCCCACGCCAAGGATCTTCGCCAGGTTGTCATTGAGAAAATCGGCGTAATCATAAACCGGTGGATTCGTCACGGAGATAAACGAGCCCATAAAGACAATCAGCTGTCCCCAGAGGCCCGCCAGCTTAGGCATTTGCAGCTTCAGAAGCTGCATGGTGGTTAACAGGGGAAACAGGAAAAGCAGGAACTGCCACAGATCGCTTATCTGCACCATCAGGCCAAACTTCACCACGAAGCTGAACAGCGACAGCAGCACCAGCGTGCGCAGCAGCAGCGTAAGCGAGTTGAACGGCGAGGCCGCCACGGAGTAAAGCACGCAGCTGATCGCGGCAAGCGTAAGGGCCGCCGTACCGGACTCCCACTGCGTGGTAATGCTCCACGCCCCCACCAGCATCAGCGCACAGAAGGTGCGAAAACCGCTCCACAGCGCTTCCAGATAGTCGGTATGGCGCGCAAGTGCCGGGCTGCCGGGGACGTTGAACTCCGTCAACGGGGTCGCGTTTTCGACGGCCGTAATCCAGCGGCTGCTGCGCAGGTACAGCCGACAAAAGTAATTCAGGCGCTGCCAGAAGGCGCGATGGCGGTAGTCGTACTCATCAACCGGGGCGAGCGGGGCGATAATCCGCGCTACGGTGTAAATGTCCGCATCCGGGCGCGCAAGGGCCGCGAGCAGCGTTTCAATCACGGCCCGGGTATTTTCAGGCGGCGTCGGCCAGTTGAGCAGCATCCGGCGCAGGCTGGAGATGGCGCTGGTCATGCGCAGCTGCTGGTGCAGCAGATAGTTAAGAAGTGTGTTCTGGCGGCGAAAGCGGTAGTGGCTCCAGAACGCCTGAATGCGCAACAGATTCATCGTCAGGATCTGTCCGATAACCTTTTCATGCGCGAGGCGGATATCGTCGCTGGAATCCGGTTGCCACAGCAGGCTCGCGTGTTCCAGTAATCGGGTATGCATGGTTTTTAGCGCGGTGATGAGCGCGGTGCCGTCGGATGTGCTGGGGAGGATCATCATCATAAAGCCGCCGCTGAGGATCCCGACAATCACTTCACAGACGCGCGCCTGGGCAATATCCCACAGCTCGGTGGTGTCGAGCACGTTAACCACCGGAAAGGCGATGATGGCGGCGGTATAGCCCGCCAGCTGAAACGCGTAGGCGACGTTATTGGTAAAATGGGCGCAGGCCCAGGTACAGCACCCCAGCCATGCCGCCATGCTCAGCATGAACAGCCACGGATCGTTCAGCGTATGGCCCGCGATAATTAACGCCGCGGTGGCGCCCAGCAGGCTGCCCGCGATGCGGCCAAGGCTTTTACTGATCACTCCGCCTACCGTCGGAAAACTGACCACCGCCGCAGACGTCATCGCCCAGTAGGGCTCATCCAGGTTAAGGTAATAAGCCACAGTCAACGCAAGACACATGGCAATGCCGTTACGCAGCGCGTAGCGCCACTGGGGACGCGTTGCTTTCATCCACGGCGTGTTTTGCCAGGAGATACCCTGCAGCTTCATCACCGGTTTCCGATGGAGACAGTGCAGGTGGTGCCGGATACCAGGGTAATGTCCTCCGGCAAGCGGTCAAACTCCACGCGAACCGGAACGCGCTGGGCCAGACGCACCCAGGGAACGTTCGGCTTTATGTCCGGCACCAGGCCTGAATCCGTTTCAACACTTTGATCGTAAATAGCGCGGCCAATGCTGGACACGTGACCCTGTAACTTTTGAGGGCCGCTGTAAAGCGTTATTGCGGCTGGCGAACCCTCGCGAATATGCCGAAGCTTGGTCTCTTCGAAATAGCCCACGACGTAGAAGGAGTGGCTGTCGACGAGGGCGAATATCGGTTGTCCCGTGGTGGCATAATTCCCCACGCGGGCCGAGAGGTTGGTCACCCATCCATCAACAGGTGCCGTAATCACGGTTTGGGTCAGTTGCCACTGCGCTTGCTTCAGCGTCGCCTCCGCCACGTTGACGCTAGCCTGCATCGCCTTAACGTTGATATTGGCGGTGTCTAAATCTTCCGCTGAGATGTAGTTTTGCGACAGGTGGCGGCGGCGGTTGGCCTCGTTGTTGGCCTTTGCCAGATCCGACTGGGCTTTAGCCAGCTGCGCCTGGGCGTTCAGGATCGCAATGTGGTACGGGGTGTCGTCGATGCGGAATAAAATGTCTCCCTTTTTGACGAACTGGTTATCCTTAACCAACAGCGTCGTAATACTTCCCGACACCTGAGGGGTAATGCTGACCTGCTCGGCGCGGACTTTGCCATCACGCGTCCAGGGCGACTGCATATAAAAATTCCACATCCACCAGCCCGCAACCAGCGCGAGGGCAAGGACTAACAGGGTGGAAAAGTACTTTAGCGTTTTAAGGGACATATTCACCACACAGTCAAAACGGCAAGGCCCAGGCATACGGAAAGGGCAAACAGGGAAAGATCCATCAGCATGGGATGCCAGATTTCGCCGGAGTACATCCAGTCGCGAAGCAGACGATGCGCGATGAGCCAGAGGATAAAGCCCACCAGAACGGCCTTAAACAGGGGAGGAAAGTAGACTGACGCACCGAAGATCAGGTCCTGAAGGGGTAAACCCTCTGAGCGATGAAAAAACGTCACGGGCAGAAATCCTTTGCAGTGAACAGAATGCCGCGTTGGCTTGTCTTAGTATGATGAAGCATCACAATTCAGTGTAAGTCATACTTTTAAGTTCGATGAATGCAGTATTGCATTTGTTTTGGCAATACAAATGCTGCACACTATTCTAAAATCAGTATAATAACTTAGCAAGCTAATTATAAGGAGATGAAATTGGAATCGCCATTAGGTTCTGATCTGGCAAGGTTGGTACGCGTCTGGCGTGCTCTGATTGACCATCGCCTGAAACCTCTGGAACTCACACAGACGCATTGGGTCACGCTGCACAACATTCATCAGCTGCCGCCCGAACAGTCGCAAATTCAACTGGCAAAAGCGATAGGGATTGAGCAACCGTCGCTGGTGCGCACGCTTGACCAGCTAGAAGAGAAGGGGTTGATCTCGCGGCAAACCTGCGCCAGCGATCGTCGCGCCAAGCGGATTAAACTCACCGAGAAAGCGGCGCCTATCATCACGGAAATGGAAGCCGTGATCACTAAGACGCGCGGTGAAATCCTGTCAGGCGTTTCACCGGCGGAGCTGGAAATGCTCATCAGCCTCATTGGGCGCCTTGAGCAAAACATCCATGAGCTACAGTCGCGCGACTGACAAACAACAAGGCCTTGCAGCAGCAAGGCCTTTTTTTACTTAAAGGCGACCACGCGGTTACGGCCCGTCTCCTTCGCTTCATACATCGCTTTGTCGGCATTTTCCACGCACGTTTCTGCGGCTATTGCGGGTGACGTTGCCGTAAATACCCCCATGCTGATGGTGATTGGCTCCGGTAGTTGACCGCCGCTGCTGGCGTTATCGAAGCTGCTCAGATTTAACCGTATGCGTTCCGCCACCTGATACGCCGCGTCTGATGAGGTGTTGGCCAGCATCAGAACAAACTCCTCACCACCGATACGGGCCGCGATGTCCTGGGGGCGCACGGAATCCATCAGCAGATTAGCAACAAACTGCAGGACCTTGTCGCCCTGAAGATGCCCGTAGGTGTCGTTGATACGCTTGAAGCGATCGAGATCGCTGACGATGACGGAAACCGGACGGCTGGGTTTGGCGATATCCAGCGCCTGCTTTAATGTTTCATAAAAATAACTGCGGTTATACAGGCGCGTCAGCGGGTCGCGAATGGAGTTCTGGTAAGACTGCTGATACTTAACGTGCGAGTCGCGATACAGCCTGAAAACATCGTAGAGCAGAACAAAAATGATCATCAGCGTGGCGACGGTTTCAAATAAGCGAGCGCGATACCAGGAGACATCTTCAACATGTCCACCCACTAACAGCATTGAGAGCGTGACGATATAGCAGACGCACAGAAAATTACCGCCCACCCAGAATAAGTTGCGTATACGCGTAATAAACATCAGCGTGGCTAATGTGACCACCCAGAGTGCAATCAATGCAATATTAATAAAGTGGCTCCAGAGAACCATAAACTCACGGGTTTCATTATCAACAAGATCAATGGATAAAAAGGAAGAATGACTGGAATACATCCAGGCCAAACCTACTGCAAAGACGGTAAACAGAAACTCGCCGCTCACAATAGCGATATGTGCCAGCCGCGAAAGGGGACAATTGCGCGTGGTATAGAGTATTGACGAAACGATTATTAGCACCGCCATTAAGAGATGGCGGAACATATAGAAAATCATCGCATCGTTGTAGTTCACCGCGTTGAACTGATAGAGGTCCAGCCAGGCGGGAAAGCTGCACAGCGTTCCGACCATCAGCGATGCCGACCCGGCAAAGGCAAAAGCGAGCGATACCAGATACAACCGTTTTCGGTCACACCAGTATTTCATTGCCATAAAACAGGCAATAAACAGATCAAACACCAGTAAAAAAATGGTGAGCGTAGGGAACAAGTGAGACGAAAAGGTAGGAACCCATTCGGCAATTTTTGAAAACAGGGCGTGTAATATGCCGATAACAGCAATACAACCTAGACAGAACGAGATATAACGGCCCTTTAAAGAACGGCGATTCGCAAACATATATGGTTTTAATGACTTTATAATGAATTAAGGGGAGGGTATTGCGGAGAGTGTAATCAATTAGCACGCTAAATACTTTGCGCAGAAACAATATATGGCGTGGTTAATAATGGGTAGGGTGAATGTATTTTGTAAATATATTTGTGGGAGTGATAAATAATGTAAATGGATGTGGCCTGATGGCCACATCCATTTTTAATTAACGTGGTGAAACGGTCACCTGACTTCCGTTGCTTGCCAGAACAACGCGCTGGCCTGCAGAGAAGCGAGTGCTGCCTTGTTTCTGAACAACCATGATCGTGCTGCCGTCGTCTTTACGAATTTCCAGCTCTACGCCCTGGGTTTTGTTCATCGCACCCTGAACGCCCTGGCCGGCTACGCCACCCGCAACGGCGCCTGCGGCCGTTGCCAGAGAACGGCCAGTGCCGCCGCCGACGGTATTACCGAGGAAACCACCCAGCACGGCACCGCCGATTGCGCCCATCACGTTGCTTTCATCACCACCCTGGATCTGTACAGGGCGTGCGTTAACAACGGTACCGTAAGTCACGTTCTGAACCTGTTTCGCTTCAGAAGCGCTGTAAACGTCGCCAGAAAGTGAACTGTCATTCACACAGCCAGCCAGAGTTAAACCAATCAGCGAAACGCCCAGTACACGTAAAATCATTTGAATCTCCTGTTCACCAAAAACGCCCGATTGGGGGCATCCGTTATGGCTAAATTATATGGCATAAGGGGCCATAGTTCATATCTTTGCACTAACAATAAGAAAATTGTACTTGAATTTGACTTAACGAGACATAAACAGGATCCGCCCGTGTTACCCGTCTGACATTGTTAAAAAATATTATCGCCGGATGGCAAAGCTGCGCCGTTTATGGTTGAGTGGATATCCTTAGCCCACGCAACGTAAGGAAAGCGCATGAAATCGGGTCGCTACATTGGTGTGATGTCAGGCACCAGTCTGGATGGGGTAGATGTCGTTCTGGCCGCCATTGACGAAAACATGGTGGCGCAGCAGGCGAGCCTGACCTGGCCAATCCCCATTTCACTGAAAGAGGATATTCTGAGTATCTGTCAGGGGCAGCAGCTGACCCTCTCCCAGCTTGGACAGCTTGATGTTTGCCTGGGGGCGCTATTTGCGGATGCAGTGCAGGCTTTGATGCAAAAAGAACATCTTCGCCCGCAGGATGTGGTGGCCATCGGCTGTCACGGACAAACGGTCTGGCATGAGCCCGGCGGAGATGCCCCGCATACTCTGCAAATCGGCGATAACAACCAGATTGTGGCGAAAACGGGCGTGACTGTGGTAGGCGATTTCCGTCGTCGCGATATCGCCCTTGGCGGGCAGGGCGCGCCGCTGGTACCCGCGTTCCATCAGGCGTTACTGGCGCACCCTACAGAACGTCGCATGGTGCTCAATATTGGCGGGATTGCCAACCTGTCAATGCTCATCCCGGGACAGCCCGTCCGCGGCTACGATACCGGCCCGGGCAATATGTTAATGGATGCCTGGATCTGGCGGCAGTGCGGAAAACCGTATGATAAAAACGCGGAGTGGGCGAGCGGGGGAAAAGTGATTATTCCGCTGCTGCAGTCGATGCTGAGCGATCCTTATTTTGCCCTGCCGGCCCCTAAGAGCACGGGGCGTGAATACTTCAACCTGGGCTGGCTTGAGCGTCAGCTGGCGCCATTCCCGGCGCTCGCGCCGCAGGATGTCCAGGCGACGCTTGCCGAGCTGACGGCCGTGTCGATCTCCGAACAGGTTCTGCTCAGCGGCGGATGTGAACGCCTGCTGGTGTGCGGCGGAGGAAGCCGCAACCCGCTGGTGATGGCGCGTCTTGCGGGGCTACTGTCGGGTACCGAAGTGACCACGACCGATGAGGCCGGCATCAGCGGGGATGATATGGAAGCGCTGGCCTTCGCCTGGCTCGCCTGGCGCACCATTGCCGGACTGCCGGGCAACTTGCCGTCGGTGACCGGCGCGCGTGAGGCGAGCGTCCTCGGGGCGATTTTCCCGGCAAATCCTCGTCATAATCAGAGTTAACTGAAATTCAGCGCGGCGCGTCATCGTTAGAATGGAACGAAACAGGAGGGCAGCCATGCCCTCCAGGACCAGGAAAGTCTTCGGAATACGCCCATGAAAAAACTTCTTCTTATTGCCGCGCCTTTATTGCTGTCAGGATGCAGCGTCTATAACCAGCTTCTTGAGCGCATGCAGACTGATACGCTGGAGTATCGCTGCGATGAAAAACCGCTGACCGTCAAGCTGAATAACCCACGTCAGGAAGCCAGTTTTGTTTATGACAATAAATTGCTGACGCTGAAGCAGGGGATGTCAGCCTCCGGCGCACGTTATTCCGACGGTATCTACGTCTTCTGGTCGAAAGGCGACAGCGCCACGGTCTACAAACGCGACCGCATTGTGCTGAACAATTGCCAGCTCGAAAATCCGAAGCGTTGAGATTTTTACAGGGGCGGCGCACAATAGCGCCACCCACTCTCAATGTCAGCTAACGCCATGTCAGATAACGACGAACTGCAGCAAATTGCGCATCTGCGCCGTGAATACACTAAAGGCGGCCTGCGTCGCCAGGATCTTCCCGCTGAGCCCCTCGTGCTTTTTGAACGCTGGCTGAAACAGGCCTGCGAAGCGAAACTCGCCGACCCAACCGCCATGGTTGTCGCGACGGTGGATGAAAACGGCCAACCTTATCAGCGCATCGTATTGCTCAAGCATTATGACGAGAAAGGGCTGGTGTTCTATACCAACCTCGGTAGCCGTAAGGCGCACCATTTAGAAAACAATCCGCGTATCAGCCTGCTGTTTCCCTGGCACATGCTGGAACGTCAGGTAATGGTCACCGGCAAGGCGGAACGTCTCTCGACGCTGGAAGTGGTGAAGTATTTCCACAGCCGCCCGCGCGACAGCCAGATTGGCGCCTGGGTATCAAAACAGTCCAGCCGAATTTCCGCCCGCGGCGTGCTGGAAAGTAAATTCCTGGAGCTGAAACAGAAGTTCCAGCAGGGTGAAATTCCTTTGCCAAGCTTCTGGGGCGGTTTCCGCATCCCGATTGAGCAGATGGAGTTCTGGCAGGGGGGCGAACATCGCCTGCACGACCGCTTTTTATACCAGCGCGAGAATGGCGGCTGGAAAATCGACAGACTGGCACCGTAATCCCCGAAATTTGTTGATTTAAGCGCTAGCGCACACCGCGCTTGCGCTTTATTCTATTGTCCTTTCGCATCAGGCGAAAAGTCGTGTACCGGCAAAGGTGCAGTCGTTTATACATGGAGAATTTGATGGCAAGCAGTAACTTGATTAAACAATTGCAAGAGCGGGGCCTCGTGGCCCAGGTGACGGACGAGGAAGCGTTAGCAGAGCGACTGGCGCAAGGCCCGATCGCGCTCTATTGCGGCTTCGATCCCACCGCTGACAGCTTGCATTTGGGGCATCTTGTTCCATTGTTATGCCTGAAACGCTTCCAGATGGCGGGCCATAAGCCTGTTGCGCTGGTGGGCGGCGCGACCGGCCTGATTGGTGACCCAAGCTTTAAAGCCGCTGAGCGTAAACTGAACACCGAAGATACCGTGCAGGAGTGGGTGGATAAGATCCGCAAACAGGTTGCACCATTCCTCGACTTCAACTGTGGTGAAAACTCTGCCATTGCCGCGAACAACTACGACTGGTTTGGCAGCATGAACGTGCTGACCTTCCTGCGCGACATCGGCAAGCACTTCTCTGTTAACCAGATGATTAACAAAGAGGCCGTGAAGCAGCGTCTGAACCGTGACGACCAGGGTATCTCCTTTACCGAGTTCTCCTACAACCTGCTGCAGGGTTATGACTTTGCCTGCCTGAACAAGCTGCACGGCGTTTCCCTGCAGATTGGCGGTTCCGATCAGTGGGGTAACATCACCTCCGGTATCGACCTGACCCGTCGTCTGCACCAGAACCAGGTCTTCGGTCTGACCGTTCCGCTGATCACCAAGGCAGACGGCACCAAATTTGGGAAAACCGAAGGCGGCGCGGTATGGCTCGATCCGAAGAAAACCAGCCCGTACAAATTCTACCAGTTCTGGATCAACACGGCGGATGCCGATGTTTACCGCTTCCTGAAGTTCTTCACCTTTATGGACATCGAAGACATCAACGCGCTGGAAGAAGAAGACAAAAACAGCGGTAAAGCACCGCGTGCCCAGTACGTGCTGGCGGACGAAGTCACCAAACTGGTTCACGGTGAAGAAGGTCTGGCCGCGGCAAAACGTATTACCGCAAGCCTGTTCAACGGTACCCTGAGCGATCTGAGCGAAGCGGACTTCGAACAGCTGGCGCAGGACGGCGTGCCAATGGTTGAGATGGAAAAAGGGGCTGACCTGATGCAGGCGCTGGTGGACTCTGAGCTCCAGCCTTCGCGCGGTCAGGCGCGTAAAACCATCGCGTCTAACGCTATTACCATCAACGGCGAGAAACAGGCTGATCCGGAATACACCTTCGTTGACGGTGACCGTCTGTATGGTCGCTACACGCTGCTGCGTCGCGGTAAGAAAAACTACTGCCTTGTCTGCTGGAAATAATTAACAGTCTCCAGGGGCGTGGGAAACCACGCCCCTTTTGTGTTTTCAGGGTTTGGTAAGAAAAAAATGAAGAACATCCTCGCCATTCAGTCCCACGTTGTTTTTGGACACGCTGGCAATAGCGCCGCGGAATTCCCGATGCGTCGCCTCGGCGTCAACGTCTGGCCCCTTAATACCGTGCAGTTCTCTAACCACACGCAATACGGCAAATGGACCGGCTGCGTAATGCCGCCTTCGCACCTCACCGAGGTTGTGCAGGGGATTGCCGATATCGACCAGCTCAGACGCTGTGACGCCGTGCTGAGCGGCTACCTCGGCTCAGCGGAGCAGGGGGAGCATATCCTCGGCATCGTACGTCAGGTGAAAGCCGCAAACCCGGCGGCAAAATACTTCTGCGACCCCGTCATGGGCCATCCGGAGAAAGGCTGTATCGTGGCGCCAGGCGTCGCAGAGTTTCACGTCCGCCACGCGCTGCCCGCCAGCGATATCATTGCGCCAAACCTGGTCGAGCTCGAAATTCTCTGCGAGCGTCCGGTTAACAGCGTAAAAGAGGCGGTAAGCGCGTCTCGCGAACTGATCGCTCAGGGGCCTGAGGTGGTGCTGGTAAAACATCTCGCCCGCGCAGGGCTGAGTCAGGACCGTTTTGAGATGCTTCTGGTGACGAAAGATGACGCCTGGCATATTAGCCGTCCGCTGGTGGATTTCGGCCTGCGCCAGCCGGTTGGGGTCGGAGATGTTACGAGTGGTCTGCTGCTGGTGAAATTACTGCAGGGGGCGACGATACGTGACGCGCTGGAACACGTTACCGCGGCGGTGTACGAAATCATGATTGCGACGAAAGAGATGCAGGAATATGAACTGCAGGTGGTTGCGGCACAGGATCGTATCGCGAAGCCGGAGCACTATTTCAGCGCAACCCGGTTATAGCCAGCCAAAACGTGTAGGCCGGGTAAGCGTTAGCGCCACCCGGCAACACAGGCCGCTCGGTTAGTTCAACCCTTCCGCTTTCAGCGCCGCAGCCACTGCAGGACGCTCCGCCACGCGTTTCATATACGATGCGATATGGTCTAACCCTTCCAGGTTCAGCTTAACCGCGCGCGCCCAGCGCAGCACGGTAAACAGATACGCATCGGCAATCGTGAAGCGCGAACCACAAATCCACTGTTCGTCTCTCAGCGATTCGTTAACGTACTGCAGCTTTTTCTCAAGAAGCGCACGCAGGGTCGGTTTGAACTCCTCTGGCGTATCCGGGCGGAACAACGGCGTAAAACCTTTGTGCAGCTCGGTTGCAATGTAGTTCAGCCATTCCAGCGTCTTATAGCGAGAAATGGTACTGACCGGAGCCAGCAGCTGGCGATCGGGTACGCTATCGGCCAGGAACTGCATAATCGCGACGCCTTCGGTCAGCAGAGTACCGTCATCCAGCAAGAGCGCCGGAACTTGTCCCTTGGGGTTAATGGCAAGAAAATCATCGCCATTTTCCAGACGCTTTTTCATCAGATCAACGCCGTCCAGCGTGAAATCTTTGCCGCTCTCGCGCAGGGTGATATGGGAAGCAAGAGAGCACGCGCCCGGTTTGTAGAACAGTTTCATCGGTAACTCCTTTTTGCTGAGGTTTCAGCTATGTTAGTGCGCCAACGGACAAAAAAAAAGCCGCTAATACATTAGCGGCTTCTGTTCTGTCGTTTCTCAATAATCTTACGCGGTAGCGGTTTTGGTCGCTTCAGCCGTCTTGTCGTCGTCCTGAGTCATACGATTCAGTTTCGGCGCGGTCAGCAGCATCAGAACTGCAATAACCGCAGTAGCGATACCAATCTGCATGAACACGGTACCGTAGACGTTCAGGGAGACCAGTGGGTCAGTGACGTTTTCCGGCACAGCCATCAGGTTCGCAATTTTACCCGCAATGATTGCCGCACCGGCAGTGGTCAGGAACCAGCTACCCATAATGAAGCCCATCAGACGCTGCGGCACCAGCTGTGCAACCATCGCCAGACCCAGACCGGAGATCATCAGTTCACCGATAGACTGCAGCGCGTAGCTCAGGATCAGCCAGTTAACGGACACGATACCCGCGTCGGTGGCAAATTTGGTACCCAGCGGCAGCACCAGGAACGCGCCGGAGCACAGCACCATACCGATCGCAAACTTGTGCGGCATTGGCAGACGGTCGCCCATCTTGTTATAGATAGCGGCCAGAATCGGGCTACCAATCATGATCCAGAACGGGTTCAGCGCCTGATACTGTTCCGGCTCGAACGCGATGCCCAGAATTGAGTGCTCAACGTTACGAATGGCGAAGAAGTTCAGTGAGGTTGGCATCTGGCTGTACAGCACGAAGAAGATAATCGCTTCCAGCATCAGAATGAACGCCACAATCATCTTGCGACGGGCAGCACCCTGCATGGCGAACGCTTCTTTCGCAAAGATAACCACGATACCCAGCGCGACCACGCCCAGAACGGCACGGGCGATACCCTGGTTGTGCAGCAGCCAGGTGGCGATTGCCGCGAGGACAACAACGCCCACGATGGTGGCCAGCAGTTTGCCCATATGCACAGGCTCGAAGTCAGGTTTTGAACCGTAGTCTTTAACCCAGCTGCGGCAGAACAGGAAGTTGACCACGGTGATCAGCATGCCCACGAAGCTCAGCGCAAACGCCACGCTCCAGCCGAACTTCGCCGCAAGCCATGGGGTTGCCAGCATCGAGAAGAACGAACCGATGTTGATGGACATGTAGTACATGGTAAATGCACCGTCCAGGCGCGGATCGTCTTTGTTATAGCAGGTAGAAAGCAGGGAGGACGGGTTCGCTTTGAACAGACCGTTACCGACGGCAATCGTCGCCATACCCATATACACGACAGCGGCATCATGCCCTGACCATGCAACCAGACCATAGCCAATCGCCAGGACAATGGCGCCCAGCATGATGACGCGTTTAGTCCCGAGGACTTTATCACCCAGCCAGCCGCCAATAGCGACCAGACCGTACACCAGAGCACTAAAGGAAGAGAACAGCGTGATGGAATCGGCTTCGGACATACCCAGCTGTTTTACCAGGTAAACCGCCATGATCCCTTGCAGGCCGTAATAACCAAAACGCTCCCATAACTCGATAGAGAAGATGAGATAGAACGCTTTAGGCTGTTTAAAAGCGTTAAGACTCACGCTTTCATCTGTTGGTTTATTGTTTGCAGTAGACACATATACCTCTTTTTTTACATCCCATATTAACGGGGGTGTTCATAGCGTGATGGCCGTAGTCCATACGCCTTATAGTTATATTGGGAGGAGAAACGGCGGGTAATGTTCACTATCCTGCCCCATCTGGCAATACGTTTGTAATAATCTGTTACATATATCTGAAGTGGTATAATCGTCGGTTCATATAAATGTTATTCAGCGTTAAATTTCATACGATGAGTAAAGGTAGTTTTTTCGACTGGCAATAACCCACCCCGACCGGCTTTTGGCGATATGTTCTGCTATTTGCCGCTTAATGCAGTGATATGGGCCATATTCTGAAAAATAGCTGGTCTTATCTTCGGTGATGGAAGGAGAGTATCTTGTCAGACAAAGGGTTTAGGAGGATTTTGACAACAAAAATTCAACATGAAGTTATCAGGGTGATCGCGATCACAGACATATAGAAATTTTTGGCTATGAAAAAAGTATTAACCTGTTTGAGCGTTAAACAACCGAACAAGTGACAGGTCAGGGGGAATGAAAGACGGACAAATAACGGCCAAAAGAAGGGTGCCTGGTAGCCCTTCTTTTGGTAAGGGATTGTGACGATCAGGGATACACTTTTTCTTTGTATTCGCAGAGATCTTCAATAATGCAGGAGCCGCAGCGAGGCTTACGGGCAATACAGGTATAGCGACCGTGCAGAATCAGCCAGTGATGGCAATCAACCTTAAATTCGGCCGGAACCACCTTTAACAGCTTCTCTTCGACCTGCTCAACATTTTTCCCCGGCGCGAAGTTAGTCCGGTTAGACACGCGGAAAATATGCGTATCCACGGCGATGGTCGGCCAGCCAAACGCGGTGTTGAGCACCACGTTCGCAGTCTTACGCCCCACGCCCGGTAAGGCTTCCAGCGCGGCGCGATCTTCCGGTACTTCGCCTCCGTGCTGTTCCAGCAGGATCCGGCAGGTCTTAATCACATTTTCGGCTTTGCTGTTAAACAGGCCGATGGTTTTGATATAGGACTTCACGCCTTCCACGCCTAGCTCCAGCACTGCTTTCGGCGTATTGGCGACCGGATAGAGCAGGGCAGTGGCTTTATTGACGCTCACATCGGTCGCCTGTGCAGAGAGCAACACCGCGATCAGCAGCTCAAACGGGGAGGTAAAATTCAGCTCCGTCGTCGGGTGCGGGTTCTCGTCCCGCAGACGGGTCAGGATCGCAATGCGCTTTTCTTTATTCATGAAGCCTTCTCGGGTGTCCCTTCCAGAACGCTACGCTCAGCCGCGCGGCGCTTACGTTTCTCATCAATCAGGTATTTTATCGCCAGCATCATGCCAAGGCCAATAAACGCGCCAGGGGGCAGCATTGCCAGCAGGAATGGCGTATCGGTGTGGAACACTTCAACGCGCAGCGCTTTGGCCCAGCCGCCCAGCAGCGCATCTGCGCCGTCAAACAGCGTACCGTTACCGAGGATCTCGCGCAGCGAGCCCAGCACGAACATGGCGCAGGTGGCGCCCATTCCAATGGAAAAACCATCCAGCGCCGACATGGCGGGGCTGTTTTTCACCGCGAACGCTTCCGCACGGCCAACGACGATACAGTTGGTGACGATAAGGGGAATAAAGATCCCGAGCGACTGGTACAGGCCGAACGCGTAGGCGTTAATCAGCATCTGGACGATACTGACCACCGACGCAATGATCATGACATAAATCGGAATACGAATTTCCGACGGCGTCCAGCGGCGCAGGGCGGAGATGGAGAGGTTGGTCAGGGTCAGCACCAGCGTGGTTGCCAGACCCAGACCGAGCGCGTTGGTGGCGGTGGACGTTACCGCCAGCAGGGGACACATCCCCAGAAGCTGGACCAGCGCGGAGTTGTTTTTCCACAACCCCTGTACAATAACCTCTTTAACCTGGCTCATGATTACTCCTCACAGGCCGGAAGATTGTTGATTTGCGCGGGCAGCGTTTCAGCATACAGCCCGGCTCGTTTTACGGCGTTCACCACGGCGCGCGGCGTGATGGTCGCGCCGGTGAACTGGTCGAACTCGCCGCCATCTTTCTTCACCGCAAACGCGGTATCCCCTTCGCCATGGATAACTTTACCGGCGAAGTGCAAAATCCAGTCGCTCAGACGGGTTTCAATTTTATCGCCCAGGCCCGGCGTTTCATGATGTTCCGTCACGCGAGTACCCAGAATAGTGCCGGAGAAATCGCTGCCAACAAGCAGCTGAATGGCGCCGGAATAGCCGTCGGGCGCCGTCGCTTCCATCACCGCGCCTACCGGTTTATCCCCTTTGCGGGCAATAAAGAGGCGGTGTGGGCCTTTCCCAAGCTGCGGCGCGTCTACCACAAAGCAGCTCTTTTGCAGGTCATTATCGTAGAAATCTGACGGGATCACCTGATCGAACAGCGCCTTTTGCTGCTTTGAAGCCTGCTCTTCGATGGTCGTTTTGGTTAACGTGTTAACCAGGGCCGTCAGCCCGGTGAGAACCGCGGCGAAGACAGCCAGCGTGACGCCGTGCTTTTGCATCGTTTTTAACATGGCGAAACCCTTAGCGATGGCCGTACACGCGCGGACGCGTGTAATAGTCGATGAGCGGAACGGTAATGTTGGCAAGCAGGACGGCAAACGCGACGCCGTCCGGGTAACCGCCAAAGCTGCGGATGAGCCATACCAGCAGGCCCGCCAGCGCGCCGAAGATCAGGCGGCCGCGGTTAGTCGTTGACGCCGTGACCGGATCCGTCAGGATAAAGAAGGCACCTAGCATGGTCGCACCGGAGAGCAAATGCATCTGCGGGCTGGCGAGTGATTCAGGAGAGAAGACCCATCCCAGCGTCGCGCAAACCGTCAGCGTCACGAGGAAGCTGACCGGAATATGCCAGCGAATGGCTTTTTGCTGCAGCAGGAACAGGCCGCCCAGCAGATACGCCAGGTTGACCCACTGCCAGCCTGCACCTGCCAGCATGCCGCTGTAAATCGCGGATTTCATGATCTGATCAACGCTGTGCCCGGCATGCAGGGACGTTTTAAAGGTATCGAGAGGCGTCGCCTGGCTGATGCCGTCCACGCCCATGCGCAGGGCGTTCATATCAGCCCCGAGCGCCGTATGGCCGGTAAAGATAACGTGCAGGGCATCCATAAAGCCCGGAACCGTGGCCGCAATCTCGTGCGGCGGCAGCCAGCTGGTCATCTGCACCGGGAAGGAGATTAGCAGCACCACGTAGCCAATCATCGCCGGGTTAAACGGGTTATGGCCGAGCCCGCCGTACAGCTGTTTGGCAATGATCACGGCAAACACGGTACCGAGCACGACCATCCACCACGGGGCAAACGGCGGAATACTGATGGCGAGCAGCAGGCCGGTCAGCAGCGCGGAGTTGTCAGCCAGAATGCGTGACACAGCCATCTTACGCAGCTTCAGGACGAGTGCTTCCGCCGCGACGGCGCTGGCGCAGCCCAGGGCTATCTGGAACAGGGTTCCCCAGCCGAAAAACCAGCACTGAACGGCAATGCCCGGCAGCGCGGCCAGGCAGACCAGCATCATAATGCGCGATGTCTGACGCTGGTTGTGGGTGTAAGGGGAACTTGCGATTCTGAAAACCATTTAATCCTCGTTTACGGCTTGCTGTGCGGCTTTCTTCGCCTGAACGCGCGCAATGGCGGCGGCGACGGCGGCCTTGCGCGGGTCATCGTTGGCGGCCTGCGGCTGCTCTTCCTGCTGCGCAGCCTTACGGGCTTTGGCGCGGGCAATCGCTGCTTCGACGGCGGCTTTACGCGGGTCGACCGGTGGTGCTTCTGATACTGCCTCTGGCGCCTGCTGCGCAGCCTTGCGGGCTTTGGCGCGGGCAATCGCTGCTTCGACGGCGGCTTTACGTGGGTCGACCGCTTCTTGCTCGACGACTACCTGCTGCTCTCCAGCTTTGCGGGCCTTGGCCCGGGCTAGCGCCGCTTCAACGGCCGCTTTACGCGGGTCGATCTCAGTATCTGCCTGAACCGTTTGCGCTTTTTCCGCCTGACGCGCGCGAGCCGCAGCCTTTCGCGCTTCGCGGGCGGCAATCGCTTCGCTGTTATCCGGTTTTTCCCCGGCCTGGATCACCACCGTCTGGGCGGCATCGGCTTTTTTCTCGCGAACGCGCGCCAGTGCGGCGTTGATCGCATCCTGATCTTTCCCGGCAGGCTGAACGGCGGCCTGCTTATGGCGTTCCTGACGGGCGATTTTTTCGCGCTCCAGTCGCGCCTGACGCGCTTCGAAACGTGCCTTGGCTTCTGCGGCGCGTTTTTCTTCCATGGAGATGGCATAAATCTCGGCCTTCTCCTGACGGAAGTATTGCACCAGCGGAATGTTGCTTGGGCAGACCCAGGCGCAGGCGCCGCATTCAATGCAGTCGGCCAGGTTATGGGATTTTGCCTTGTCGTGCAGCTGGCCTTTGCTGTACCAGTACAGCTGCTGCGGGAGCAGATCCGCCGGACAGGCATCGGCACAGGCGCTGCAGCGGATGCAACCTTTCTCTTCCTGCTCTTCACCCATTTCGGTGGGGGAAGGAGCGAGCAGACAGTTAGTGATTTTCACTACCGGAACGTCCAGCCACGGCAGCGTAAAGCCCATCAGCGGGCCACCCATGATCACCATCTGGTCGCTGGCCGGGCAAAATTCAGCCTGTTCCAGCAGATGGCGCACCGGCGTACCCAGACGCGCCCAGACGTTGCCCGGACGAGAAATCGATTCCCCGGTCAGCGTCACCACGCGCTCGGTCAACGGCTCGCCGTCAATCACCGCGCGCTTCACCGCATAGGCGGTGCCGACGTTTTGCATCAGCACGCCGATATCCGAAGAGCGTCCGCCGTGCGGGACCTGCTTGCCGGTGAGAATTTGCGTCAGCTGTTTTGCGCCGCCAGAAGGGTACTTGGTCGGGATAACGCGCAGGCTAATATCATGACTGCCCGCCAGCACGGCGCGCAGCATCGAGATGGCCTGTGGTTTATTGTCTTCGATACCAATCAGCACTTCCCGCGGCTTCAGAATGTGCGCCAGGATGCGGATGCCTTCCACTACCTGAGCGGCACAGTCCTGCATCAGACGATCGTCGGCGGTGATATACGGCTCGCACTCGGCGGCGTTGATAATCAACGTCTGAATGTTATCGCCACCGCCGCGCAGCTTAACGCCAGTCGGGAAGCCCGCGCCGCCCAGCCCGGCGACGCCGAACTGATGAATTCGCTCGATAAGGGCTTCGCGGCTGTGGGAGCGGTAGTCGCTCCAGCCGTCACGATCGATCCATCGGTCTTCGCCGTCGGCTTCAATGATCACGCTCAGCTCCGACAGCGCGGACGGATGAGCCACCGTATGAGGGGCAATCGCCACCACTTTACCGGAGGTAGGGGCGTGCACCGGCAGCATACGTCCACGGCCAAAGGTCAGCGGCTGACCGCGAAGAACCGTATCGCCTTCTTTCACGCACAGCTCGCCCTCAGCACCAATATGCTGTTTGAGCGGCATGACGTAACGCGTCGCCAGCGGAATTTGACGCAGCGGCGTGCCGTTGGACTGGGTTTTCATCTCTGGCGGATGGATACCGCCGTCAAAGTCCCAAATCTTCTCTTTTCTGAAAGCAGAAAATAACTTAAGCATGTTGTTCCACAGGAATGATGCGAACCGGAATGGTTTGAAGATCCCACTTCCAGCTTTCGGTAGTCGTTTCAACCGGGCGCAGCTCGATACATTGCGTCGGGCAGGGGGCCACGCAGAGGTTACAGCCGGTGCACAGATCCGCCACGACGGTGTGCATGGCGCGGGTGGCGCCGACAATGGCGTCAACCGGGCAGGCCTGAATACATTTGGTGCAGCCGATGCAGTTTGCCTCGTCGATCACGGCGAGGGCGCGAACCGGCTCCTGCACCTCCGCATCGCCATCAACGGGCTGCGGATCGACGTTAAGCAGGGCCGCGATTTTCAGCATCACCGCTTCGCCGCCGGGGGCGCAGCGGTTAATTTTTTCACCCTGAATGCCTACCGCTTCGGCATAGGGGCGGCAGCCCGGGTAGCCGCACTGCCCGCACTGGCTTTGCGGCAAAAGCTCATCAATTTTTTCAACAACGGGATCGTCCTCTACCGCGAAACGGCGGGAGGCGTAACCCAGGATAAGGCCAAACACCAACCCCAGGACGCTGATAGAGGCGATGGCAATCCAGATAGCATTCATTACAACTTCACCAGACCACTAAAGCCCATAAAGGCCAGAGACATTAAACCCGCGGTCACCAGCGCAATCGCGTTACCGCGGAAGGGCGCAGGGATATCCGCTGCCGCCAGACGCTCGCGAATCGACGCGAACAGGACCATAACAAATGAGAAACCGACGGCGGCGGAAAAACCGTACAGCGCCGACTGCATAAAGTTATGGCCAAGGTTGATGTTCAGCAGCGCAACGCCGAGAACGGCGCAGTTGGTGGTGATCAGCGGCAGGAAGATACCCAGCAGGCGATAGAGGGCCGGGCTGGTTTTACGCACCACCATTTCAGTAAATTGCACAACAACCGCAATGACCAGAATAAAAGCCAGCGTACGAAGATAGATTAACCCCAGCGGGATGAGGATCCAGGTATCAATCAACCACGCGCAGATGGACGCCATCGTCATGACGAAGGTTGTCGCCAGCCCCATGCCCATCGCCGTTTCCAGCTTTTTGGACACGCCCATAAACGGGCACAGGCCAAGGAACTTCACCAGAACGAAGTTGTTAACCAGCACGGTGCCGACAAAGAGCAGTAAGTAATCGGTCATTATTTAGCCTGAAATAAAAAAGCCGCCTATTATCGGACAAACTCACGCAGGCGACAACAGGTTATCTGTAAGGTTATTACGGGTTCACGAAGGTGTTTTTTACCCGCGTCGAACGCTTGAAATAGGGGACCAGCAGCGCGGCCGCCAGCAATGGGAAAAGCAGCTGACGAACGGCCAGAGCGTCTGATACGGGCGAAAAAGCAAAGGCTTTCACCGCCAGCAGAACCGAAATCAGCAGCCAGATAATGTAGTGTTTAGGTACACTTTTGCGGCGCTTAAAGAAGGCGATGGTCAACCACAGGGTGTAGTACCACATACCAATCGCGAAAACGAACGACACAAACCACATCGCAATATTCAGCACGCTTTGCGACATCAGGGTCTGGATGGCGTGAGGGGTAATCAGTGCGGTGGTATACAGCAGCAGCGCAAGTGAAGCGCTTAATAAGGCAACCAGCAGCCATGCCAGTGGGGCGATTAACCAGCCTCCAATGCGATCTCCAGGCGTTGCGGTCATGAACTCTCCCATAATCTGCGCGAAATGTTGTATAGCCAGTTTGCAGGGCGGAGAGTATATAACATTTCGCGCGGATGGCTACTTTCTTATAAAACGTAACGCCATACGGACTTAGGCACTTCACCCACGTTGAACAAACGACCTCCGGAAACCAGCTCCGCACGGCGATGGTCAGCGGCGCGATACATATTAATGATGTCCTGATTATCCGACAGGGTGTAGTTCAGATGGTCAAACAGTTTTTCCAGGCTCTCAAGCGAATTGATCTTGCGAAATTTTAATAAATAGTCCTGAACTGTCATATTAATAAGTTTCCATATAAAAGTGAGTAATACCAGTTAAGGTAATTCGTTCGAATAATAAACGGATTAATAAAGACGTAAACAGCCCACTCAGGTAACGCGACGAAATTAGGAGTTTTCTTTGCTGAAATTCAGGCATCAGACGATGCCTGGAAGAGAAGGTTAACCGTGTTCACCAGGGCTGGCAATAAGTAACTGACATATTATGTCACTCTTTATTGCAGTAACCGGTTACTTAGGTTGGGCGACTGTGACAGGCTCCGGCGGCTGGTAGTTATCGATATGGCTGGCAACGCCCAGCAAAATGACCGAAACCCCAAGGACAATCCATCCCGCTAATTCAATGATTCGATTAATAATTGACGTCATGATTCGTAGTTGTACTTTATCCATAAATACAGGTCGCAAATGTTACAGCGACGTTTCCCCGACGGCAAGTGCTTTGGGAACGGTTCCCTTAAACAAAATCAGTGGGTTAATACTATGTAACAAAAACAACCCCTACGACCTGCTATTTTAAGTCATATGGCACATTATTAATCTGTGGTAATGCCAGACTAGCCAGTGTGAAATAAGAACGTCATAAAAGAGGACGGCACTATGAGTGATAATATCCGCGTTGGGCTTATCGGCTACGGGTATGCAAGCAAAACGTTTCATGCGCCTCTGATAGCCGGGACGCCGGGGATGACCCTGGCTGCGGTATCCAGCAGCGATGCCGCTAAAGTCCATGCCGACTGGCCTTCCGTGCCGGTTGTCTCTGAGCCAAAACACCTTTTCAACGATCCAAATATTGATTTAATCGTTATCCCCACCCCGAACGACACCCACTTCCCGCTGGCAAAGGCCGCGCTTGAAGCCGGTAAGCACGTGGTAGTCGATAAGCCCTTTACCGTCACGTTGTCTCAGGCTCGCGAGCTGGATGCGCTGGCAAAAAGTCTGGGCAGGCTGCTGTCGGTATTCCATAACCGCCGCTGGGACAGCGACTTTCTGACGGTAAAAAGGCTTCTCAGTGAAGGCTCGCTAGGGGAGATCCTCTTTTTTGAATCGCACTTTGACCGCTTCCGTCCGCAGGTACGAAACCGCTGGCGCGAGCAGGCCGGTCCGGGCAGCGGCATCTGGTACGATTTAGCCCCGCATCTGCTGGATCAGGCCGTCAATCTTTTTGGTCTGCCGGTGAGCATGACGGTCGATCTGGCCCAGCTCCGGCCCGGAGCGCAGACGACCGATTACTTCCACGCGGTGCTCAGCTACCCGCAGCGGCGGATTGTGCTGAACGGCACGATGGTCGCGGCCGCGGAATCTGCCCGCTACATCATTCACGGCACGCGCGGGAGCTACGTGAAGTTTGGCCTCGATCCGCAGGAGGACCGGCTGAAAAGCGGTGAACGTTTGCCGCAGGAAGACTGGGGCTATGATATGCGCGACGGCGTGGTCACGCGGGTGGAAGGTGAGGAACTAGTAGAGGAGACCTTGCTGACGATCCCGGGCAACTATCCGGCCTATTATGCGGGCATTCGCGATGCGCTGAACGGCACGGGCGAAAATCCGGTTTCGGCCAGCCAGGCGATTCAGATTATGGAACTGATTGAGCTGGGTATTGAATCTGCCAAACATCGCGCCACGCTCTGTCTGGCATAAGCAATAAGGGCTGTTGTAGGCCGGGTAAGGCGTAGCCGCTACCCGGCAAATGCTCAACCGCGAGCCACTTTATCTTTAAGTGCCTGCTTCTCTTCGGGCGTCAGGAAGGCGATCTCCAGCCCGTTGATCTGCGCCTGACGGATCTGCTCACGGCTCAGACCCGCCTGCGGTGCGGCGATGTTGTATTCGTGGATGATATCCACGCCCTGAACCGCAGGGTCGTCAGTGTTCAGCGAGGCCAGCACGCCGTGCTCAAGGAACGTTTTCAGCGGATGATGCGCCAGCGTTGCCACGGTGCTGGTCTGAATGTTAGACGTCAGGCACGACTCAATCCCGATACGCTGCTCCGCCAGGAAATCCATCAGGGCGCGATCTTCTACCGCCTTCACGCCGTGACCGATACGCTCGGCGCCCAGCTCGCGGATGGCCTGCCAGATGCTTTCCGGGCCAGCCGCTTCACCCGCATGTACGGTAATGTGCCAGCCGGCATCGCGCGCGCGGTTGAAGTGGGAGAGGAACAGACTGCCCGGGAAGCCCAGCTCGTCACCGGCCAGATCGACGGCGGTGATGGCATCGCGATGGGCCAGCAATGCTTCAAGCTCCTGCAGGCAGGCGGCTTCGCCGAACGTACGGCTCATAATGCCAATCAGACGGGCCTGAACGTCGAAGGTTTTACACCCTTCGCGCACGCCTTCAATCACGGCTTCCACCACGCCTGCAACGGGCAGGCTGTGGGTCATCGCCATATAGCCCGGCGAGAAGCGCAGCTCGACGTAATGCAGGCCGTTACGGGCCGCATCTTCAATGTTCTCAAACGCCACGCGGCGACAGGCATCCAGCGAGGCCAGCATCTTCACGCCCCAGTCGAGTTTGCTCAGGAAGCTGACCAGGTCCGGTTCATTGGAAGTTACCTGTACGTGAGGGATCAGCGACTCAAGCGTCTGAGCAGGAAGCGTTAAATTGAACTGGCGGCCAAGATCGAGGATGGTTTGGGCACGAATGTTACCGTCAAGGTGACGATGAATATCAGTTAAAGGCAGGCGTGTATCAATCATGGTCGCACTCTTTTCTGGTTAAAGTGCGCCATATTATAAAAACAAAACGGGGTAAAAAGCTATTTGCGCAAGGGAATATTCCGTTGCGCAAATTGATTAGAGGAGTGCGTTAATTCCGGCAATGAGGCGTTGCACCCCCTGTTCAAGCTTGCTGCGCGGACAGCCAGCGTTCAGGCGAACAAAGCCATTTCCCTCTTTGCCGTAGGTATATCCCGGCATGATGGCGACTTTTTGCTGCTCGATCAGTACTTTTTGCAGCGCCCGATCGTCAATATTCAGCGGACGCAGGTCAATCCAGGCCAGATAGGTTGCTTCGGGCGGCTGCCAGTTCAGCTTCGGAAAGGCGCGGTTTACTTCCTGCGCGATATACATCAGATTCTCTTCCAGATAGCCCCGCAGGGCATCCAGCCACGGCGCTCCCTGCTGATAGGCGGCGATATGCGCCGTCAGCGCCAGCACGGAAGGGGAAGAGAGTCCGTCCCGGCCTTTTAGCGCGCTGAGATAACCGTTACGGCTCTGTTCATCGCCAATCAGTCCGTAAGCGCCCGTCAGCGCCGGAATATTAAAGCTTTTCGAGCCGGAGGTGAGAAGCGCCCATTTGCCGCGCGCCACCGCGCTCCACGGCGTGTGACGATGCTCTCCCCACAACATATCCATATGAATTTCATCGCTGATAACCGCCACGTCATAGCGTGCGCACAGTCCAGCCATGTGCGTCAGCTCGTCCCGCGTCCAGACCTTGCCGGTTGGGTTTTGCGGGCTGCAAAGCAGTAAAATTTTGTTTTCAGGTTTCGCCAGGGCCGCTTCCAGCGCCGCCATATTTCCCTGCCAGCCTGCTGCGTGCTTTTCCATCTCCACGGGCACCACATGACGCGCATTCCCTTCAATAGCTTTGTAAAACGCGTCGTATGCCGGGGTGTGCACCACTACGCCGTCGCCGGGGTGTGACCAGAGACGAATCAGCTCTGACACCATGTAGATAACGGAAGGACCATAAACGACGGTTTCCGTATCAATCTGGCTGTTAAAGCGCTGCTGGAACCAGTGCGCGACGGCGGCGAGAAACTCATCGTTCTTCCAGCGGCTGTAGCCCAGCACGCCGTGATTGATGCGCTGATGCAGCGCGTCGGTAATGCAGGGCGCGGTGGCGAAATCCATATCCGAGATGGTGAAAGGCAGCAAATCGGCCGCGCCAAAGCGGTCGGCGACGTAGTCCCACTGCGTACACCAGGTGCCGTGTCGATCCACGACGGTAGAAAAATCAAACATGACGTGAGTCCTTAAAGTAAAACCCCCTCATGAGAGGGGGCTGAGGCATCAGGCTTCAACTGTTCGCATCAGGGTTGCCAGCTCATCCTTCACCGACTGGACCTGCGGGCCGATAACCACCTGCAAATTGTGCTGATTTAACTGTACCACGCCGATGGCCCGGTTGGCTTTCAGGGCGTTGGTATCCACTTTTGACATATCCGCCACCGACAGACGCAGGCGGGTGATGCAGTTATCCAGCGAGGTGATGTTATCCGCGCCGCCCAGCGCCGCCAGAATGGCCGGTGTGTTATAGCCGGATTTGCCCACGGTCCCGGCAACCGCCTGTTCAACGCTGCTCGCCGTATCGGTATCGCGTCCAGGCGTTTTCAGGTTAAAGCGGGTGATGGCGAAGCGGAAGATGCCGTAGTAAACCGCAAACCAGATAGCCGCCACGACCGGCACCAGGTACCACTTGGTGGACAGGCCGTGCAGGATCCCGAACACCACGAAGTCGATCACGTTGCCGTCGGTGTTGCCGATGGTCACGCCCAGCACCGCCATCACGGTAAAGCCCAGACCGGTCAGCACCGCGTGGATGAGGTACAGCACCGGTGCGACGAACAGGAACAGGAATTCGATTGGTTCGGTGGTACCGCCCACGACGCAGGCGATCACGCCGGAAATCAGCAGACCTTTAATTTTATGACGGTTTTCCGGGCGCGCGCAGTGGTACATCGCCAGCGCGGCACCCGGCAGGCCGCCGAGGAAGGCAGGCATTTTACCCTGAGACAGGAAGCGGGTGGCGCTTTCGGAGAAGCCGTGTGTGGTCGGGCAGCTCAGCTGCGCCTGGAAGATGGTCAGCGCGCCGCTCACGTCGTGACCGCACACCTCCATCGTACCGCCCGCTTCGGTGAAGCGAATCAGGGCCACCAGGATATGCTGCAGGCCAAACGGCAGGAGCAGACGCTCGCCGGTGCCGAAGATCATCGGACCGAAATCTCCCGCGCCGTTGATGATGCGGCCAATACCGTTGATGCCCATCGCAAAGACCGGCCAGATCAGCGGAATGATTAAACCGAACAGACCCATCACTACCAGGGTAACAATCGGTACAAAGCGGGTACCGCCGAAGAAGGCCAGGGCATCCGGCAGCCGGATATTGTGGAAGCGCTCGTGCAGCATCCAGATAATCACACCCGCGATCACCGCCCCGAGGATCCCGGTATCAATAGACTGGATACCGATCACGCTCTGAATGTTGTTGGCTTTAAGTACGGCAGCGTCGGTGGTCGGCAAAATGCCTTTCGCGGTCAGCCAGAAGTTAACCGCCAGGTTCATCACGGCGTAGCCCACAAACCCGGCAAACGCCGCGACGCCTTTGTTCTCGCGCGCCAGGCCCAGCGGGATAGCGATACAGAACATGACGGGCAGGAAGCTAAACGCAAAGGAGCCGACTTTACTCATCCAGATGAAGATCGCCTGCAGCACCGGGGCACCGAGGAACGGGATCAGCGTGATGACGTCTTTACTGCTCAGCGAGCTGCCGATCCCGAGCATAATCCCGCAGAACGAGAGGAGTGCCACGGGCAGCATAAAGGTTTTGCCCAGTTGCTGGAAAAATTCCCACAGCGATATTTTTTGTGCTGCTTTCGCCGTCATAAAACGACTCCTTTATTGTTAAAATCAGTTTGCCTGCTTCAATGCTGCGAGAAGATAAAACGTTTTATCAAAGTTTAGTGCGCGCTAAATCACATTCTCAGGCTTTGACTGGTAGTATAAAGATAACGTATTGATAAAACGTTTTACCGATCTCATTTCAGGGAGTCACGCCAACACATGGCTGTAGCGAAAAAAATCACCATCAACGATGTCGCGCTGGCGGCGGGCGTTTCCGTCAGCACCGTTTCTCTGGTGCTAAGCGGAAAAGGGCGCATCTCTCCTGCGACCGGTCAGCGGGTGAACGAGGCGGTTGAGCAGCTGGGTTTTGTCCGTAACCGTCAGGCGTCGGCGCTGCGCGGCGGGCAAAGCGGGGTGATTGGCCTGATTGTCCGCGACCTGACGTCACCTTTCTATGCGGAGCTGACCGCCGGGTTAACCGAAGCGCTTGAAGCGCAGGGGCGGATGGTCTTTCTTCTGCACGGCGGTCGCGAGGCCGATCAGCTTCTCTCCCGGCTCGATATGCTGCTGAATCAGGGTGTTGACGGGGTAATCGTCGCCGGAGCGTCGGGCGTGGGCAGCGAGCTGTGCGAGCGCGCCGCCGAAAAAGGCGTGCCGCTGGTGTTTGCTTCGCGTGCCAGCTATCTGGACGAGGCCGATACGCTGCGACCGGATAACATGCAGGCCGCGCAAATGTTGACCGAGCATCTTATTCGTCGCGGGCATCAGCGCATTGCCTGGCTGGGTGGGAAAAGCTCGTCCCTGACGCGCGCCGAACGGGTCGGCGGCTACTGCGCGACGCTAATAAAATACGGCCTGCCGTTCCACAGCGAATGGGTCGTGGAATGTGAATCCAGCCAGAAGAAAGCGGCGGAAGCGATAGGCGCGCTGCTGCGCAGCAGTCCGACGATCAGCGCCGTGATTTGCTACAACGACGTGATTGCTATGGGCGCCTGGTTTGGCCTGATCCGCGCCGGGCGTCAGAGCGGCGAGGGCGGGGTGGAAACCTTCTTCGGCCATCAGGTGGCGCTGGGAGCGTTCGCCGATGTCGGTGAAAACGCGCTCGACGATCTGCCGATCGTCTGGGCTACCACCCCTGCGCGAGAGATGGGCTACACGCTGGCGGACAGGATCATGCAGCGCATCGACAACACGGACGTTCAGGCCGGACACCAGATTGTGGCGGCGCGGCTGGTGACGGTGAAATAATCTCCGCTGCACATCGCCCGGCGGCGCTGCGCTTGCACGGGCCAACAACGGCTCGGGATCGTAGGCCGGGTAAGCGTCAGCGCCACCCGGCAATAAAAAACCCCTCATGCGAGGGGTTTTGACGTTTACTGCTGCGGTGCCGCCGGTTCGGCTGGCGCTGCGGGTTCAGCCGGTTCAGCCGGTTCCGGCATCCCCAGCGTCGGCATACCAAACATGCCGACGAAGTCTTCCAGCGGCATCTTGTCGCCGTTGAGCGTTACCTGGCCGTTGGCATACTGCAGGCTGGTGGAAATCGTGTTGTTTTCCACTTTGGTGATGCGGAACATCTGGCCCATGGCCGCCAGACCTTTCACCTGCTGGTTCGCCAGCTTGCCAGCGTCTTCATCGCCGTAGCCTTCCAGCTTCGCAATCTGGGTCATAAACTCGGTCGCCATATCCATCGGGATGGTCAGCTTGCTGTCGAGCGACTTCACGCTGCGATCCACTTCCTGGGCCAGCGTCTGCGGCTCGCCCGTTGCGGTTGCCGGATCTTTCAGGAACAGAGACAGGTTAAAGCTGGTTTCGCCTTTGCTGTTTTTCCAGCTCAGTGGCGCAACGGTGATCACCGGCTCGCCTTTCAGCAGGACAGGCAGGTTGTTGAACAGCACCGCCATCGCCTGCTGCTGGTACACTTCAGGGTTCTGCTGGAGTGCGGCATCGGTCAGCAGCGCCTGGCTCTCTTTGCTGTATTTCTGGCTAAACTCGTGCCACGCCTGGCCGTCGATATTGCCGATCTTCAGCGACAGCTTGCCGGTGCCCAGATCCTGATTCTGCACTTTCAGGCTCTTCAGCGTGTAATCCAGCTGCGTGTTGATGCTTTTACCGTCTTTGGAAACGTCGGATTTGCCGTTGACGTCCATACCTTCCAGCACGGCCATCTCTTTTCCTTCAACCGCAATGGCAACCTTGTCGAGAGACAGTTTTTGATCGCCGATACGCTCCTGGAAATCGGTCATTCGGCTGTTGCCGTCGGCTTTCAGGTTGCTGAAGGTGAGCTGAACCTTTTGGTTATATTCGTTCACGGCATTGACCAGGCCGCTTTCCGCTTCACCCGTCAGGGAGAACACGTTTCCGTCGCGGTCAGCGTCAAGTTTGAAGTGACCGCCGCTGAAGGCGACTTTCTCATTCTCTTTCTCGTAGTTCAGCGCTTTCAGAGCAATATCGGAGCTCGTGTCACCGGCATAGCTGATGCGGGTATTAATGTCGAATGGCGATTCATTCTTTGCCAGGTCAAACAGCGGTTTGGTGACGTCGTTATTCACCAGCACGGTATGAACGGACGCCATCGACGGGATCAGGTTAAAGGACTTCAGCTGCGCCAGCGGCAGCGGACCGTGGCTCACCACCTCGTCCAGCACCACGCTCTGACCCGGTTTCAGCCAGCCGTTTTCAGCACCGGCCACTGGCTTTACCACCAGCTGCATACGGCTGGTAAACACGCCGCGATGATAATTCTGGTAGCTCAGCTCCAGGCCCGCCTCCGGCGCGCTGCGCTTAATCTCTCCGTTAGCCTGCGCCACCATCTCAGCCAGACGGCCTTCCAGCTGTTTCCCGGTAAACCAGGAGGCCCCCGTCCAGACCACGCCTAACGCTACAATCACTCCAACCGCTACGACCGATTTTTTCATTGCGACTATCCCTAAAATGAAACCAGGCGGTAAAAACCGCCTGGAGATATTAAGCCTGCAACTAGCTTAGCAAGAGTTGTTAAAAAATTCAGTAAGTGCTTAAAGCTTATTGAAAACGCGCGCCAGGCGACCGGCGCCGCTTACGCTGACCGGAGATTCATTGGCTGCAACGAATGCTGACTCACCGGGCTTAAGCACCAGACGCTGTTCGCCTTTGCGCAGCGTCGCTTCGCCCTCGGCGCAGAACAGAATCGCCGCGCTTTCCTGCGCGATGGCGGTTTCGGCCTGGCTCAGGTCGTGCAGGGAAAAAGCAAAATCCTCAACCGGAATTGGGAAGTCCAGCTCTGCGCCGTTTTTCACCGGCTGAGTCAGCAGCTCCGCGGCAGGTTTCGCCACAAACTTCACGTTGGCAACCAGTTCAGGAATATCGATGTATTTCGGCGTCAGGCCCGCGCGCAGCACGTTATCGGAATTGGCCATCACCTCCAGCGCCACGCCCTGAAGGTAGGCGTGCGGGGTTTCAGCGAACAGGAACATCGCTTCGCCCGGGTTGAGCTTCACCACGTTCAGCAGCAGAGGGGAGAACAGGCCGCTGTCGTCCGGGTAGAATTCGGAGATCAGGCGGATAGTCTCCCACGGTTCACCCTGCTGGCTGCCCAGAGCCGCTTTCAGCACCGCCAGCGCGTGAGATTTCTCTTCACTCTGCATATTCAGCAGGCTGGCAAACAGCTGGCTCAGCGCGTCCGCGTTCGGGTTTTCAAGGAAGTGGGCGATAGACTTGTGGGCACCCGCGACCGGTTGCAGCAGGGAAACGATCTCTGAAAACTCGCGGAACGCGTTCATCGCGAGGAACGGGGTCAGCGCAAAGACCAGCTCCGGCTTGTGGTTAGGATCTTTGTAGTTACGCTCGGCGGCGTCTAAAGGAATTCCCGCCGCGTTCTCTTTGGCAAAGCCGATTTCAGAGGCTTTCTTGTTCGGGTGAACCTGGATGGAGAGCGGCTGGTCGGCGCACAGCACCTTGAACAGGAACGGCAGTTCGCCGAAGCGCTGAGCCACCTTGTCGCCCAGCAGCGCGGCTTTATCGGCGTCAATCACGTCACGCAGGCTGCGAACCTGGCCGCTGGCGTCTTCAATTTTTGAGCTGCTCTTCGGGTGCGCCCCCATCCACAGTTCTGCCATCGGCAGGTTGTTCGGGTTCGCGATACCGTAGAGATCCGTTAACGCAGTTTTACTTCCCCAGGCGTAGTTTTGCACTGAGTTAATGAGTTTTTGCATTATCAAGCCCTGATTCAATTGTGGAATTAACTCCAGGTATTAAAGCAATAAACCTCATGGAAGTAACCTGTGGATGTAAAAAGTCGTACTAGTCTCAGTTTTTGTTAAAAAATTGTGTAGGATAAGCTGACTCGCTTTTAAGCCGGGCAGCGGAACATCTGCCCTGAATAAACAGACCGAAGCAGTAAGTGAGAGACCAATGTCGAATAAACCCTTCCATTATCAGGATCCTTTCCCCCTCAGTAAGGATCGGACCGAGTATTACCTGTTAACCCGCGATCACGTCTCCGTCTCTGAGTTTGAAGGACAAGAGATCCTCAAGGTGGATCCGCAGGCGCTGACGCTGCTGGCGCAGCACGCTTTCCACGACGCCTCGTTTATGCTCCGCCCAGCGCACCAGCAGCAGGTTGCCGATATTCTCAGCGACCCGCAGGCCAGCGAAAACGATAAATACGTTGCCCTGCAGTTCCTGCGTAACTCAGACATCGCCGCGAAAGGTGTTCTGCCTACCTGTCAGGACACCGGCACGGCGATCATCGTCGGTAAAAAAGGCCAGCGCGTCTGGACTGGCGGCGGTGACGAAGCGGCCCTGGCGCACGGCGTCTACAACACCTACACCGAAGATAACCTGCGCTACTCGCAAAACGCGGCGCTGGATATGTACAAAGAGGTCAACACAGGCACCAACCTGCCGGCACAGATCGATCTCTACAGCGTCGACGGTGACGAGTACAAATTCCTCTGTATCGCCAAGGGCGGCGGTTCAGCCAACAAAACCTATCTCTACCAGGAAACCAAGGCGCTGCTCACCCCGGGCAAGCTGAAGAACTACCTGGTTGAGAAGATGCGCACCCTCGGCACCGCAGCGTGCCCGCCGTACCATATCGCGTTTGTGATTGGCGGTACGTCGGCTGAAAGCACGCTGAAAACCGTCAAGCTGGCCTCAACCAAATACTACGACGGCCTGCCTACCGAAGGTAACGAGCACGGCCAGGCGTTCCGCGACGTGCAGCTTGAGCAGGAACTGCTGGAAGAAGCGCGTAACCTGGGCCTCGGCGCGCAGTTTGGCGGCAAATACTTTGCCCACGACGTGCGCGTGATCCGTCTGCCGCGTCACGGTGCCTCCTGTCCGGTCGGGATGGGCGTGTCCTGCTCCGCGGATCGCAACATCAAGGCGAAGATCAACCGCGAAGGCGTGTGGATCGAAAAACTGGAAAACAATCCGGGCAAATACATCCCGGAAGAGCTGCGCAAAGCGGGCGAGGGGGAAGCGGTTCGCGTCGACCTGAACCGTCCGATGAAAGAGATTCTGGCGCAGCTTTCGCAGTATCCGGTCTCGACCCGTCTCTCGCTGAACGGCACGATCATCGTGGGCCGCGACATCGCGCACGCGAAGCTGAAAGAGCGTCTGGACAACGGCGAAGGTCTGCCGCAGTACATTAAAGATCATCCGATCTACTACGCAGGCCCGGCAAAAACGCCTGAAGGCTACGCGTCCGGCTCGTTAGGCCCAACCACGGCAGGGCGTATGGACTCGTACGTTGACCAGCTGCAGGCCAACGGCGGCAGCATGATCATGCTGGCGAAAGGCAACCGCAGCCAGCAGGTGACGGACGCCTGCCACAAGCACGGCGGCTTCTACCTCGGCAGCATCGGCGGCCCGGCTGCGGTTCTGGCGCAGGGCAGCATCAAGAGCCTGGAGTGCGTGGAATACCCGGAACTGGGTATGGAAGCGATCTGGAAAATTGAAGTGGAAGATTTCCCGGCGTTTATCCTCGTGGATGACAAAGGCAACGACTTCTTCAAGCAGATCCAGTCGTCCCAGTGTTCGGCGTGCGTGAAGTAATTCTGTAAATTGCCGGGTGGCGCTGACGCTTACCCGGCCTATATTCTCGTAGCTCGGGTAAGGCGCAGCCGAAACCCGACACCAAAAAGAGCGCACAAAGCGCCATATCGTTTCTCAGAAGTCATCAATACTTATCCCTTAAGCATGTGAGCAATCCCTCTTTTGTTATCAAGGAGAAAGTAATGACCACGGTACGCCATGAGAAAGATTCGATGGGCGCCATCGACGTCCCGGCCGACAAGCTTTGGGGCGCGCAAACCCAGCGTTCGCTGGAGCACTTCCGTATTTCGACCGAAAAAATGCCCGTCTCGCTGATTCAGGCGCTGGCGCTCACCAAACGCGCCGCCGCGAAAGTGAACCAGGATTTAGGCCTGCTGACGGCAGACAAAGCGACCGCCATCATCAACGCCGCCGACGAAGTGCTGGCGGGCAAGCATCCCGACGAATTCCCCCTCGCCATCTGGCAGACCGGTTCCGGCACCCAGAGCAACATGAACATGAATGAAGTGCTGGCGAACCGGGCCAGCGAACTGCTGGGCGGCGTGCGCGGCATGGAGCGTAAGGTCCATCCGAACGATGACGTCAACAAAAGCCAGAGTTCTAACGACGTCTTCCCGACGGCGATGCACGTGGCGGCGGTCATCGCTATCCGCGAGCAGCTTATCCCGCAGCTCAACGTGCTGAAATCCACGCTCAACGAGAAAGCGCAGGCCTTCCGCGACATCGTCAAAATTGGCCGTACGCACCTGCAGGACGCCACGCCGCTGACGCTCGGCCAGGAGATTTCCGGCTGGGTGGCGATGCTGGAACATAACCTGAAGCATATTGAGTACAGCCTGCCGCACCTGGCGGAGCTGGCGCTCGGCGGGACGGCGGTCGGGACCGGGTTAAACACCCATCCAGAATACGCGGTGCGCGTGGCGGAGGAGCTGGCAAACATCACCGGGCAGCCGTTCGTCACGGCGCCCAACAAGTTCGAAGCGCTGGCGACCTGCGATGCGCTGGTCCACACCCACGGCGCGCTGAAAGGGCTGGCGGCCTCGCTGATGAAAATCGCCAACGACGTGCGCTGGCTGGCCTCGGGTCCGCGCTGCGGCATCGGTGAAATCAGTATTCCGGAAAACGAGCCGGGCAGCTCCATCATGCCGGGTAAAGTGAACCCGACCCAGTGCGAAGCCATGACCATGCTCTGCTGTCAGGTGTTGGGCAACGACGTAGCCGTCAACCTGGGCGGTGCGTCCGGCAACTTCGAGCTGAACGTCTATCGCCCGATGGTGATCCACAACGTTCTGCAATCGATTCGTCTGTTGGCGGACGGAATGGAGAGCTTTAACGAGCACTGCGCGGTAGGGATTGAGCCGAATCGCGAACGTATCAGCCAGTTGCTCAATGAATCCCTGATGCTGGTGACGGCGCTGAATACCCATATCGGCTACGACAAGGCCGCCGAGATCGCTAAAAAAGCGCACAAAGAGGGGCTGACGCTGAAAGCCTCCGCCCTGGCGCTGGGCTATCTGACGGAGGCGGAGTTCGACGCCTGGGTTCGCCCGGAAGCGATGGTCGGCAGCCTGAAATAGTCATCCCGCCACGTACAGGTGCAGCCGCGGAATAATCAGCTGCAGCGGCTGCGCCTGAGGTCTGTAACGGTGCTGGACATTGTCCGCATCGTAATTCAAAAGCTCACCAATATCCGGCACGATGGCCCCCCGATCGGCATCATAGAGCGCAATCAGCGGCGTAGGGCAGGCATACTGAACCTGTTTTTGCTGGCCGGAATACCAGACGCGGGCGATAGGCTGTACCTTCACCGGACGCTTTATCTTGAGGCGCGCGTCCGCCGGGAGTGAGGCGATGCTGTGGTACTCCTGCTCCAGGCGCTCAATCCACTGCTCGCGCGACCACGGCGCGACGGTGCGCGGCGTCCTCAGGCTTTTTTCCAGCTGCGCCAGAATCTCATCCCGGGTGAAGTTTTTAATGATGTGCTTATTCGCCCAGCCGAAGCGCAGCGTGGCGGGGTGGCGCAGTACCGTCAGCGTGCGATAGGCGTTCAGGGTAATCAGCCCCGGAAGCTGACGGTGCACCCATTCAAACCGGGCGGCAGGGGCGAGGCCGGACTCTTCGGTAACGATCTTTTCAAAGGCCGCTTTCAGGGTGTTGATGTGGGTAATCTGGCTTTCCAGCGCGTCGCGCGTTGTCGCATCGGTTTGCAGGCAGATCACGCCAGGCAGACGCACGGCGGCCTTACTGCTGCGGTTTTCTGACTGCTGCTGGATAAACAGGCGGCGATAGTGCTTCAGCGTCAGCTCAAGGGCGGCGCTGCCGATGTGCTGTTCAACCGCGATGGTGTCCAGCGGGTCGTGCTCGGCCCCTTTGGCAACCTCGGGCAGGGTAAAGACGCGCGCGGCCAGCAGACGGCAGCTCTGCAAACGTTCTGTCAGGGTCAGGAGCTCGTGTTCTATTTCCCGAAACGTGCTGTTCAGCCGTTCGAGGAGATCGTAGGTCGCCATAAGCACTCTCGTTAGTTACAACATACTTATCATATAGCACAGCACGCCGGGTCAGGCCAGCGTGCTGTTGAAGTCAGGCAGGGACGGGAAGGGCGATGTTATGGTATACCGGCCAGCTAAAGCAGAAGCGCGCGCCGCCGAGCTCGCTCTCTTCGCAATGCACCGTGCCGCCCATCGCCTGCGCGATAGAGTAAACAATCGCCAGCCCCAGGCCGCATCCGCCGGTGGCGCGATCGCGACTGGGGTCGAGTCGGACAAACGGTTCAAACACGGTTTCTCGCGCTTCCGGGGCAATCCCCGGACCGTCATCCTCCACCGTCAGACTGGCCTGATTGCCCTGCAAATCCAGCCCAATCTGTAGCGTGCTTTCGCTGTAGCGCATGGCGTTGTTCATCAGATTGTCCAGCACGCGCTCCATCAGGCGCATATCGAGCGCGCCGTAATCACCCGGCGTGACGCGCGTTAACAGCGTGCGCTGCGGGTTCACGCTCTGAACGTCATCGATGTGGGTTTGCAGCCAGGCAGGCAGGTCCGGCGTGCTGAGGTTCAGTTCGTTTTGCGGACGATCGAGGCGCGCGTAGGTCAGCAGCTCCTCAATCAGCGCCTCAAGCTGGCCGATGTCGCGGTTAAGCGCCTGAGACTCCGCTTCCGTCAGATTCTCGCTCATCTCCAGGCGATAGCGCAGGCGAACCAGCGGCGTGCGCAGCTCGTGGGCAATCCCGTCGATCAGCTGCTTTTTACTGGCGATCAGGGCATTGATGTTATCGGCCATCTGGTTAAAGGCCACCCCCAGACGTTCAAAGCTGGAACCGCTGTCGAAGTGAATGCGTTCGGTAAAATGCCCTTCGCCAAAACGCTGCGCGGCGGATTCCAGCTTCAGCATGTCCTGCCAGTGCGGGCGCATCCAGATAAAGACCGGAAACGCGAGCGAAATGGCGATAAAGGCCATCAGCGCCATGTCCAGCAGACGCATCTGGTGCAGATAGTAGAGATAGGGCACCGGCCCGACGGCCAGTACGTAATGGCTGCGCGGAATACGCTGGATAAAGGTGTATTTCTCATCCAGCGCGACGATGTCCCCGTCGCGCAGACGCTGCATGGCGGGCGGGTCCAGCTCAAAATCTTTTAACGGCTCGATGCGTAAATCGAACGACAGGTTCAGATCGAGCTCTTTGAGGGTTTTCGCCCAGTCGTGCGGCGGGATCTCTCTCAGCTCGCTGCGCATCAGATAGAGCGAGCTTTTCATCAGATCGTCCAGCGACTGCCTGCCCGCACGTTCGGCGGTGAATTTATAGACCAGCCCGACCAGCATGGTCATGACCAGGAAGCAGACAAACAGCAAAAGATAAAACTGCACAAACAGCTTTTTCATTAAATATCACCGGGAAATCAAGTAATTAACTACTTTGTTTTTACCTTCAGGGGCACTATAGGGGCATTTGCATATCCGCCAAAGCGCTGATTCAAAAATGATACCTGATCGCTATCGAGAGCATTTATCCACGCAGAGTATACATGGAAGACCATCTCTGCATTCTCATGACCCATCTGATTCGCTATAAAAGCAGGATTAGCACCTGCCGACAACATCCAGCACGCATATGTATGACGCAACTGATAGGGGCGTCTGCGACGAATGCCCGATCGTCTTACTGTAATGTTCCATAGTGACACAATTGAGCTGACTGAATAGTACGCAGCTTGCTTGCCTTTCTGAGGTCGAGGCATAAACACAAAGTGCAGCTTTTGCGTTTCCGTTTTACCGAACTCCCGGTGGTGAAAAGTGATTGGTACCTTAGGGGCACTTCCCGTTAGCTCCTTTTGAGCTCGCAAAGCCTCCAGAGCCGGCTCCAGTAACTTTATCGTCCGGTATCCAGCTTCGGTTTTGGGTGGTCCAAACAAACCTTCCTGAGTTAGATTGCGTGCAATCGTAGCTTCGCCGGAATTAAGATCGATATCCTCCCAGGCAAGAGCGCAAAGCTCCCCGGGCCGAACGCCGGTATAAGCGAAAAATTGCCACATGTTTTTCTGCTGAGCCGGAGCCGTCTCTTTCAACTGCTCAAACTCATGTCTAAGAAGCGGATCTGGTTTTGTTTGCCCTTTGCGAAGCCTTTTTATCCCGACATATGGTTGATATGAAATGACTTTATTTTTAACCGCATAGTCGAGGATTTGTCGCAGGATGGCCAGATAATAATCTACTGTTCTAACGGCGCGGCCGGTTTTATTTCTCCTCTTTTCGGGAGCATAGTTAGTCTCGCCAGTCAGTAATTCCTTTCTCCAGCCCAGAATGTCGCTGTTGGTGATGGATGCAACCAGCGTTTCAGGGCCGATTAGTTTTGTTAACGTTCTTACAGCTATCCCATAGCTTCTTGTGGCATTGGGGGAGAGATCGATTTTATGGTTTTCATACCAGGTTGATGCAAGTTCGGCGAACGTCGTAATATTTTTAGATGCATAAAACTTTGCTGCTACCTTTGACTCCGGAAACACGCCCCGGTAGTCAAAAGTGCCCAGCTGAATCTCGCTTACAATTTTGGCCCTTAGATTCCCGGCTTTTTTGAGATTCGAAGCATTCACGATCCATCCTTTCAATGTTTCTCGACATCTAACGCCCTGAAACTTGAAACTTATTCGTATCTTATTGTTGTGGATCTCAACACCCGTTGGCATTGCAGCCATTATGCCTCCTTCACAAACCTGTTAATGTTTGGGATGTTGTACCAGACAAGTCCTCGCTCTTCGGAGCTGCTTCCATCCAATGGGATTCTCTTAAAATGAACACCTTCTACCCATGAGGTTTGGCGATAGCTTTTAATCTGACGATCTGTAAGGCCTGTCTTCTCTTTTAGTTTTGAAGCAACGCCCCATTCTGAATCGTAAATTACCTGCGACATGGTTCACCTCAGGTAACCGGCATGAGTATAGATATGCCGGTCTTTAGTCGTTGATATTTCAGTTTCAGTTTGCCTGGCCGGGCAGGGAACGCAGTCGGCGCATGCCGGTCATTGCTGTGGCCACGTAGCTTGCCTTGCAGTTGACCACTTCAACCCAGACCTTCACGCCTTCCACTTTCACCGTATAGGTCTCTTTCATCTTGCTGCGCCCATAGTCACCATATCTTTGCTGGTGGGCTGCGAGTGCGATTTCACATGCCTGGCGAGCTAAAGGGGATTGCTTACTGCCTCGATTAATCAGTCGCATTTCTTCTCCTTGAGGGAGGGTTTCCCCTCCCGATCTCGTTAGTCCACGTATTCCGGTTTCATATCCGCCAGGGTGATGCTGAACTGACCATGCAATTCGTCGCCCAGATGGCGTTTAGACGATGCAAGAACGCGCTCTACTTCTGCGAACCGCGCAGCTGCATCGGGCTCATCTGAAGGTGGCAAGGAATTGATGGCTGCTTCGACTTTGTTCCGGGCATCAACAAGGTAATAACGCTTCACGGCCTTGTTTTTCAGCTCAGTGAATAGGGCAGAACCCAGCGTTGCTTTCACGGTTTCAATATCTGCTCGCAGAGCTTTAGCGCTATCCACATCCTGAGCCGCCTCGATGCGGTCACGGAAATCATCAGCAAGTGCATCGATGTTTTGAGCTGATTCCTGAGCCGTTTGAGTAGTAGTTACGTTGTCACCTGAAATGTCTGCAAGGCTAACGTGCTGCGCCGGTGCCGGGTTTACCTCTCGTTCTTCACGACGATCATCGAGTTCATCAGGGGTATAAACGCCCAGAATCACATCCGGGCAGAACAGTCTCGCCCAACGTTTGACGGCCAGGTACGCCAGCTGCTGGCGAGGGTCGTCAGCCCAAAGGGTAGAGTTTCGGGTACGGGCCTGAGCCAGCAGCAAATCGAGTTCTCTTGGCTGATCTTCGCCTTTAAGCGTTGCGCGGATAATGATGCCGATCCCGGCTTCGTCAGCCAGGGTCCAGCCCGGGACGCGGTACTCGCCTTTGTCTCCTTTACGGATATGGAATTTCCCAACGACCTTTTCCCATGGCCCGTACCACTCATATTCAAAACGACTTGCCAGCACGCCGCTGCGCGAAATCACGGCATTAACCAGCTGCGCTTCATACCCGAGTACACCATTAATCAGGTGCGTTTTTTGGGCCACGGCAAAGGGATTCATCTGCCACTGTGCCGCTTGCATCGCTACAGCCATGCAATCGGCCTGATTGCCCTGCAGGTGCTTAGGTACAGTAGCGGTGCCCTGGGCCATAATCTGCGCGAACGTGCTGATGGCGTTCAGATACTGGGAATCGAACAAAGCCACGTTGGAGTTAATAACGGTGTTCTGGTCAGCAACGGTAACGTTTGTGTTATGCATAAATCCCCCTTAAGCCTGAGCGCGCAGCGCTTCGAGGCGGCGCAGGTCGAAATCGTTTAGTTCATCTGTGTAATCGGTAGTGATCGGCGCTGGCCATTCGCCTGTGTCGAATCCGGTTGCGATGGCACGCATCGTTTTGCGGTACTCGAGCATGCCCAGTTCCAGCAGTTCGGTTGACGCCTCGATTATGGCGATCCAGTGGTAGTTCTCGTCTTTGTTGACGAAAACCCAGAAGAACTGGTCCAGCGCAGCGGTCTCGCAATACATAGCCGCGCTGAGGTGATAGTCTCGGTCTATGATTTCCCGGTGCAGCCTGGCGCGTAGGCTTTCTTGCTTCACATTCCACATGCTGATGGTTTTCAGGTCAGCGCCGATGCGCACGCCGTCCAGTTCAATCTCGAGGTCAGGGCGTACACGCACTTCTAATCCGGTTTCGTCGTCGAAACCGAAATAGCTCACTTCAACGGCGCGGCTTGGATGTGTCAGCAGCATGCCCGCGGTCGGGTGCGCCAGTAGTGCGGACTGAATTGCCCGCGCTGTGGCCAGCTGCTGGCGGGTAACCAGAATCTTTTCGCCAGGGTTGTCGCGCCAGGCATCCAACAGTTCGTCGGCGAATATGGCATCGGGCTTAACTAATTTAACTATCTGGATCATGTCTGCTTTGGTACCGGACACTTTCAGCGGTGTCGGTTTCTGCGCTTCTTGCGCCACCAGATCAGGATTGATGATCGCTAATTGCTCGAGTAGCGCATCACGGCTGCCGCTGGTTTTAACCGGCGACGGCAGAGTGGCGTTGTACTCTTTGATACATGCCTTCATTGCCGTTGCCGTTTGCTTCTGGCCTTCTTCAATACGCTGGTACTCAGCAGGGAGAGCCATATAGCTTTGAGCCGTTTCTTCCAGGCTGGCGCCAAGCGGCACTGGAGCGGGAAGGGACGCGTTATGTTCTTCAAGCAACGCTTTAATCTCGTCAGCGTTTAGCAGCGCCGGCAGGCTGGCGTTGTACGCGTAGATGAACTCGCGCAGAGTTGCGGTGGTGGTGAAAGCTCCCTCCGGGATCTCAGGTTCTACGCTGAACTCTGCTTCGAGATTTTCAGGCTGCAGTGCTAAAGCATGCACCAGGTTTCCCATGTCGAGCACTTTGGATGCTGTTCGCGGGATGGTTTTAGCCACATGGCGCGCGTTAAAGTACATCAGGCTGACGCGGGCATCTTTCACCTGGGTTGAGCTAATGCCGTTTGCTGCGTGATAAACATCATTCGGCAGACCTTCGTAGCGGCCAGGCTCGAAGTAAGCCGGGTATTCGATTACTGGCTCTGACAGCTGCTCTTCCGGCGCTACGGTAACTGCTTGCGTATTAGCTGCATCAGCGCCTTCGCCTGGTTGTACCGGATCAGTATTTTCGACTTTCTCTGGCTGAGTCGTTTCCATCTGCACATCGCTGGTGGTCTCCGCTGTAACCGGTGAACGGTCATCGTTCTGTGTTTGTTTTTCGTTCATCAGGTTATCGATAGTGAACATGCCATCGCCAAGGTTCGTGACCTGCGGCTGCGTTGCTAACGATGCTTTTTCCGCTTCAATCTGCTCGTTAACTTCACTTTCCCAGCTCACCTCTGGATTGTGCCGCGCTGCAGCCAGCGTTTCGGCTGTTGGTTTTCCATGATCGCTTTCAGTCAGATTGGCACTGATGTATCCGCTGAGGCGCCCCGGGTTTTTGTAATATTCCGGGTGTGCGCTTCTGATAAGCGCGAAGATTGATGCGCGTGAATAGTCGAGAATGCCAGGGGTATTGCGAAGAGCGGCAGACCACTCCTTGAATGGGCTTTCTTTAGCTGCGACGATTTCTTTCGCCCTACGGTAAACAGATCCGGGGATATCGTAGATATTGAAATCATCAGGTAGGGTGGCCAGAGCTATTTCACTGTCGAGTGTATCGAGCGTATGTGTGTAGCCTGAATTACGATCTGTCTCATTTCCGCCACCTGCATTTGTGCCGACGTCAGTACGCTGCACGCTGCTAATTCGGTTTCCGGCAGTCCATTCGCGAACGAGAATGTCGCGATCGATATGCTCGGTGTTGAACCAGGTCTTAAAGAAATGAATGACAAGAGACAGCTCTGTCCGCTTCCCGTCTAACGGGAAGACAGTCTTCAGAGCCTCAACAACCCTGGCAATTTCGAATTCAGTCGCTTTTTTGAACGCATCGACGTTCTCTGCAGCGAGCAGCATGTTTTGAACGTAGCTGTTATCGACATCCATCTCGAGCTGTTGAATTTCATTCTTCTGCTCAGTGTCGATGTGATAGGCGTACTCGTCAGAAATGAACTGAGCCAGAATGCGCTGACGCAGTGGGAGCGTAGCAACCGTGATCAGCTCAGGCATCTTTGTGTCTTTGGTATCAGTATTACTGCAAGTCGACTGCTCAGAAGAGTTCTGGTATGAAACTTCATGCTGTAACTTCACTTTCCACGTACGCTGGTCTTCGTCCAGTTCGTAGCGTTTGCACCAGGTGTAATCCACTGTGCTTTCTTCTGGCAGGTCGTTGTAAACAGGGAAATCGGTACGGACAGGCTTGCTATAATCCTTCCCCCGGCCGGTTTCGATGCCAGCATCTTCCAGCTCTACATCCAGCTGCAAGTTGGCTCGTGCTTCTGATTTAGCCGTGAACCAGATAACGGCATCTTCTTTGCCGGATTTCTGCGTTGCCTTGATTAAATGAAAGAATTCCATATCGGGTCCTTAATTTTGATTGTAAGATACCCGCAGCTAATGATTGCCGCCTTGGGTAGTGGTCATTGGTCAAAACTCGATTCCGGAAAGCTTTGGTCGGCTGACCGGGTACTTAACCCGCCTTGCGCGGGTTTTGTGCTTTTAAGGGCTGGTAGCAGCCATTGGGCATAACTCGATTAAAATTAGAAAGCAGGCTGTTGGTCTTCAGCCGGTTTATATGGGTAACATTCTCCTTTAATGTGCTGCTCTTTGGCAGCTGCATCACAACCAGATTCGGTCTGATAAACACCGAGCATGATGTCTGAGCATTCCCCGGTGAGGGCGCAGACGGTAACGATCAGGGCAAAGAACGAGCTCATGCTTTTAGCTCTGGATTGCCTTTTTGCGCCAGTAAGTAGCAAAGCTTGCGAATCCATACTTCCGCCGCACTGAGGCGGATAGCTTGTTGTCTTGAAGGTGTTCGTGCAAAGTCGATCATTTATCTTTCCTTTTAATTCTGACTGTCGTATCGCGGTCCTAACTTCAGTGCTATTGTGGTTATTCCCGCACCCTAATGAGGGAATTAACTGTGGAAAAAGAAGAGAAAGTCTTGTATTTAACTCGCTTAGCGGTTGATACATATAACTCTTACCGTTCTGCTCAAATCTCTTCTGGCCGGAATCTTTCTGACCCCCACGATCCGGTGGAAGAGATAGAAAAAATCTATGCAAAATTCGAAGTCTTTCTTGACCAGAAACTCTCAGAAGACGAATGGAAATAGGGTTATATGCTTCCCCAGCTAGACCTATTTCTCCAGAGTGAGCTGTTGCAATGTGCATAAAGCTCACTCTTTCTTATGACCGTGTCATCCACAATTTTTCCCCCTATATGCGCCTGTAACGCCGGCCAGCGGAACGTTTAAACCTGATGCGCGTTAATCTCTCCACCTCATCCGACTCTTCATATGCCGTCGGCGGCTACTTCGTGGGCATCCTGCCTTGGTGGTTCGTAGTGCGTCTTGGTGAGTTAGATTAAATCACTGGTTTATATTCATGTCAACTCATGGTTAATATTAATTGTAAATCTGAGGTTTATATTGCTGGTTTTTGTGACATGCCTGCCGAATCGCAGGCAAAAAAATCCCGACGCTAAGGTCGGGATCGGGAGGCCTGACTGGTAGTTTTGCTATAGAGCTGGTGCGTTAGGATAAAAAACCCGGCTCGGCGGCCGGGTGCTGGTTAGTGTTTCGTGTTTGGCAGTTCGGGCCTTTGTAGATTTTCCAGGACCTCAATCGCTTTAGCATTTTCGATAACTTTCTGTTGAACCTTATCTGCGAGATATTCCTTAAAGCCTTTTGGAACATACTCCTCCCTAAGCCATCTGCGAAACTCTCCTAACGCTTCTTCGGGATAAATATTTGCTGGCAGATTGCCGGCTTTACTCTGTGGGAACCAATCAGGATAAACGTGAGGATGTTTCTGTATATCCCCATATTTTTCGCTCAAATTGTTACGCTTCCAGTGATTTGACCACCTACTTCCAACGCTAATATCTGGAACGGTTCTGGGACCTAACTCAAAACCAGCATTAATTAATGGGACGGTAATATCCACCATTTCCCGAAATACGCTAAAGAAACCAGCAGGAATTTTATCGTTCAGCAAAATCCTTTCTTGAAAGCATTTCCATGCGCCCGTTATTGGATTTCTTGGATCGATTCCTACACTGCGATAAATGTATTCTTTGAGAGTTTGCCTTGCCAGAAGACGGTAGTTCTTTCTCGCAGTTGAGCTATCAACTTGAGAGGCGTCGAATGCGTAATATTCAAGGATAGACATGCAGACGGCATCAGGATAAGCATGGCTATCACCGAATGCGCCACCATTGACAACGGAGTAAAGCTCGTTACCTTCAAATCCATTCTCAAGGAGAAGTTCGGCAATTCTCTTACCCCTTGGCTTATTCCTTTCGATTAGCCAATTAGTGGTTAACGGGAGAAGGGTGGTGTGGTCTACACCACAGAGACGAGCTAAGCCGCGAAGACTGAGAAATGGCGTGCCATCATTAAGAACACCCATTTGAACGCCATTCACTTCGACCTCTTTTACTGGGAATAATGCCATTTCTTCTTGGTGGGGCATTAGTTCATTTTTCATCGTATCCCTCTGAATAATAAGTAATTAAAGTGGTGGTCGAAATGCATGAATCATTCGTTAGTTATCAGCCATAAGCCACTCAGAACAACTCAATCTTCCTGCGACCGGATCCGGCCCTTCATGTACTTCTCATACAGTTCATCCAGCTCCTTCAGGCGAAGCGCAAAAATGCGGAGCATGTTCTGTTGCTCTTCTTCAGGCAACTGGCGATAGAACTCAAGCAGGCGCTGTTCGTCCGGCTTAAGCCCGTCTTTTTCACCAACGTCCTCACCGAGTAGCCAGGCGACAGAAATGCCTACAGCGTCGGCTATGGCCAGTGCCGATTTCTTACTAATCACGCCTTTTTTGAACCAGCCGTTTACGGCCTGAGGAGTGACTCCAGCTATTCGTGCCATGTCTGCTTTTGTAACGCCGCGATCAGTGATCTCAGTTAAGCGCTCTACCAGAACGAGGTTGGGTTCTTCTTTTCTCATAGGGTCATTGTAAATATTTGGTTTATACACACAATAAATCCATAGTTTGCATGATGTGTAAATCTGTGGTTTACTTCTGCTATCAATAAGCAGGAGAAGCACATGTCCGCACTCGATAAAGCAATTAAAGCCGCTGGCTCAGCCAGAAAGCTCAGCATCGCGCTTGGTGTGACGAGTATGTCTGTAAGTCATTGGAAGAATCGTGACCAAGGGATCGTCCCGCCAAGTTATATCTTCCCGATTTTCAAAATGACAGGCGTAACTCCCCACGAGCTGCGCCCCGACCTCTATCCAAACCCAACTGATGGTTTACCTAAACAGGAGCCTTAACAATGCAAACTGTTTCATTTCAACAGAGTAGCAGAGCTTCCTCTAATCCAATGATATTCCCGTGTCATCAAAGCGAATCGGCAGCGCAGGATGTTGATCATCGAGATATTTGTTCTGCAGTCCGGGCGTGGGCAGCGGTAGAAGGGCGCGTAGCTGTTGCGCTTCAAATTCAAGACGCGGCAGAAGAATTTCAACTTGATGGAGTGGATTTCTCAGGCCAGGCCGATGTCTGGAACGTGAAGCTGTTCCGCTGGCTCGACAACAAAGAAGACTCCGCATCGTACCGAAAGAACGTCGAACAGCTGGTGCCCGCGATCATGTCTGTATTACCGCTTCGATACCGCGACCGTGTCGTAAAGAACGACTCCTTTGCACATCGCATGGCCAGATTAGAAAAAGAGGTAAGTGAGGCGAAGCAAGCTCTGATGCTCGATGCACCGAAGAAGGAAAAGCTTAAGGAGTTAGGCGAGGGGATTTTCGAAATGTTCAGAGTCGATCCGGATCTTACAGCGCCGCTGCTGGCGATGGTCACAACCATGCTGGGGGCGATATGAAGACTTCAGAAAAGGCGAAAGCCGGTCTGCGCGAACAGAACCGACTTTCAGGTGCAAAAACGGAGTGTAATTGCGGAGCTAAGTATGTCAAACACAGCTGAAATTATCAATTTCCCCCACAGAACCGAACAACCGGGAGGTCGTATGGCCGACCTGTCGAACGGGTATACCAAGGTTGCTAACGAGATCCAACAGCTCAAGCCTCGTCTGAGAATGTCAGGCCGGGAGTGGCAGTGTTTTGAGGCGGTGATCTGGCTTACCTACGGCTGGAACAAGAAACAAGACCGCGTTACGAACACGGTGATCGCTGAGCTTACAGGGCTGAGTGATTCGCATGTCTCTGATGCGCTCAAATCGCTCGCAGAACGCAAAATTATCTTCAGTCAGAAGCAGGGCGTGATGAAAATCGTCGGTATAAATACTGACCTTTCTGCCTGGATTTTAGACAAACCGAAAACGGGAAAAACCTTCCCGAAATCGGGAAAAGTGTTACCGAAAACGGGAAAAACCTTCCCGGAAACGGTAGACACCCAAGACTATAACAAGAACAATATTAAAATATCCTCGTCTCGGAATTCTGACGAATCCCGAAACCAGAAAACTCAAAAATTTCTCTCACGTCATCCAGAAGCTGCCGCCGGGATATACACCCCGGCAGGTAAATCATGGGGATCCGCTGACGACCTCAAGGCCGCGCGCTGGATTTACGACAGGCTTCTCACCGTCAACGCATCGCTATCTGAACCCAACTGGGCTGAATGGGCAAACACCATCAGGCTGATGCGTGTCCAGGACAAGCGTACTCACTACGAAATCTGTGACCTGTTCCAGTGGGCCAACCGGGACGAATTCTGGAAAGACAACATCCTGAGCCCTTCAAGTCTGCGCAAGCAGTGGGATCTGCTCACCACGAAGCGGCTGCGTGTAACCGGAACGGCAAAGCCATACCGGGGCGGCATTGACCTGCATAACACCGACTGGATTGATGGGGTGCTGGAATGAAAAACCTAGCCGAGAGCATTCGCAATTTTGACCGGGAACAGGCTCGCCGCGTGGCGCACAATATGCCAGAGCAGTACACCGAGCGCGAACAAACGCAGCAGGTGGCGCAGATTATCAACGGGCTGTTCGTACAGCTGGCGGCCGCGTTCCCGGCAAGCCTGGTTAATCGCAGCCAGGAAGACGTGAACGAGATCCGCCGTCAGTGGGTGCTGGCCTTCAAAGAAAACGGGATCACCACAATGGAGCAGGTTGAAGCGGGCATGCGCATGGTGCGTCGTCAGGAGCGTCCATTCCTGCCTTCGCCAGGCCAGTTCATCAAGTGGTGCAGGGAAGGGCGCAGCGTGCTGGGGATCACCACCGCTGACGTAATGGCTGAATATTGGAAGTGGCGCAAGCTGGTATTCCGGTACCCGAGCAGCGAGCAGTATCCGTGGCCTAAGCCGGTTTATTATCACATCTGTCTGGAGCTGCGTCGCCGCGGAACCGATGGCCAGCTGTGTCACAAAGAACTCGAGCGCGAGGCCGGTGATCTTCTGGGTATGTGGGAAAAGCGGGTGCTAGCCGGGAAACCAATCCCGCCTGTTCGTCGTGCGTTGGCAGCACCAGTGGCTCTGAGGGGGCCAACGCCAGCTGAACTTCTGAAGGCTAAATACGCGCGCCTAAAAAATGAAGGGAGAGTTTAACTGTGCGAGCAAAGATTCTTCAGATTCGTACCATACAGCGAATGAGTAGAAGGCTTTGTTTCCACAACGTGTTATAAACAAGTTACAAGTCGCCTCCTCTGGCGACAAAGAGGCATGGCATGAAATTACGAATCACAAGAGCAATCGGCCTCAGCAAGTTCTCGCCACGTTGGGTTAAGGTTATCTGTTTACGGTTCACTAAAAACGATATTGAGCGCTCCCTCAACGCGCTTCTGGCCACAATTGATGAAACTGAACTCTCTTCGGAGAAAGTCAAAGCATTGAGGGAATGCGTTGACAGAATCAACCTGGCAAGGGGAAAGGGGATGCAAGCGTGAGCGCTACTGCTATTGAGCCGAAAGAGATTTTTTATACCACATGCTCATTGCTGAACACATAAAGCGTAGCTGAAGTGACTGATGCTGACTGAGTGATGCGCGGAGAAATAGTTGTCTAATAACTCAATCATATTAATCACTTTTCCCATGGTACCTTTTTTATCTTGAGGATTAGGCAGTACGAAATCCTAGCTTTGGCCGCTCTATTGGATCCTACACCTCTGAACTGCTAAGGACGGAATATGAACGGATGAAAGCTAGCATGAGGTGCGAGTGGTGTTGAGAAAGGTCCACTGGACAATCATTTGAATAATTCTGTGAAAAATTCATTTGTATAAAGAGTCTTCTCCTTCTGGGCGCGTTTTGAACCTTCGATGCATCCACAGGTATTGCTCAGGGGCGCGGAGGATTTCACGCTCGATGATTTTATTCATATAAGCAGCTGCAGCGATATTATCGTCCTCCGGATATCCTAACAATGGATTACTGATATACATATGATAACCTTTTTTATCGCTCCGTCGAATCATGCTAAGTGTGATCAAATTTGCTCCAGCGAGTTTTGAAAGTGCGTACGTTCCGTTCGTTGTGGCTGCTTTTTTTACCGAGAAAAAGGGTGCGAAAACGCTCCCCTTAGGCCCGTAATCCTGATCTGGTGCAAACCACACAGCTTCACCGGCCTTGAGTGCATGAACTAAGCGAGATAGATTACGTCGATCAATCATAGCTTTATTTGAACGCATACGTCCTTTTGTCTGAACCCATTCCATCAATGGATTGTTGTGCGGCCGATATGTTGCCATCATTGGATGGCATAACCCCATTACTCTTCCGCATAGTTCAAGCGACATGAAATGAATCCCGACAACCATTACCCCTCCGGTTGCGTTAGCCAAGTTTTCAATCCCTTCTACGTCAAACCACTTTTTGACTCTCGCATCGCTCCAGAACCAGGCCATGCCAGTTTCCATCAGTCCCAGCCCGAGAGAAACAAAGTTATTATTTATCATCTGGCTTCGGGCAATCGGAGTCATATCGGGAAAACAGAGTTCAATATTCCTAACCGCTATACTTTCTCTACGTTTTAAAAAGGGCCTGGAGATTTTTCCAAGACCGGAACCAAGAGTATATAAAACCGGATAAGGAAGTTGGACTATAACCCACAGAAGTGCCAAGCCTGCCCAGGAAAACCAGTGGCGGGGATGAAGTAATTTGTATGTAAAGAGCTGTGACATAAATTTCCCTAAGCTAATGAAGGTTGTAATGCACATGGATAATTTGAAGAATTTGTTTTTCAGCGGAACGTTTCATTTAGATAATTGAGTTTTTTTCTGAATTCAGGGGGACAGATTGCGTGTGGGAGTGGATGCTCACTAAATGGTTTAGTGAGGCGAAAAAATTCTTTTTCTATAAGACTCAATGGGTTATTAACGATATTCGAGGAATTGCCTTCTGGATTCATCCTCCCCGACATACTCAAAAGATAGAAGACGAATTGGGATTAAGTTATAAAACCAATAGCAATCATTTCGTTGAATAACTTCGCCTGGCTTGAAACATATCCCTGATGCTTCCCGAACAATTGCATATTTACCATTGCTAAATTTCACTCTGTGGATATAGAAATGTTGACCGATCTGTCCATGACAGCTGTTCGAAAGTATATCTCCTTCAATAAAAACAGATTTTTTATCTTTCATCATAATGCCCTCTACCACTATACTATAAAAGGAATGTTGGCATTTACAGATATCAGTTAAGTTGCAGGAACTGTTCAGCCGCCGATGCACCAGCATTCTGATGGCCTGAACAACAGTCCGCAGGCAGGACATTCCAGAACAGCATTTTTTCTTAGTTTACCTGCTTTCTGATTGGCTCTGTATGCGCATACCGGGCAAGCAACATGGACCGGTCTTTCTTTAAAATGTCTAAGTCCCTCTGTAAATGACATAAAATAACCTCTGAAAAATATAATATTTATTATACGCTTTAAAATATAAATTATCGGGTTAAATTATGAATATTTATTGCTGAATAAAATATGAGCTTTTAGAAAACAACAGTTTGATTTATGTTACAATATCCTTCCATGAGAAATTTATGATGAAATCAGAAGACACTCTTGACTGGTACCCAGCGCAGTTGCCGCCAGTAAAAATTATTTTAGGTGAAGCAGTGCTTGCTGTGGGTAAACAGGGAAGGCCGATTAATACACGGACCTTGCTCGAGTATCTTCAAGTCATGCAAGGTAAGCAAAAAAGACGTGATGATCAAGTTGCTATGCAGACTGCGATTGAAGTGCTTAGAGACAATCAGCGCATTAACGGTAGGCGTTAATGCGCTCTTAAGATCCCTTAGTTCTGAGTGATCTCTACTATGTGTCTTTGACCATCCTGCTTTAAAGGTATTCGGTCATCAGACAGTTCGATACCATCTAGTATAACCTGATACTCCCCGTTGCCACGTGTAATGGTAATCTCGTAATAACTTTCGTCATGTTGATATGTCAGAGAAAAAGACTCCCACTCTGCTGGTAACAGGGCATGTATGGTCAAGACATCACCGGAACGTTTTATGCCCATCAATTCTTCTGTAAGAAGACGATAGGCCCAACCCGCTGATCCGGTGTACCAACTCCAACCTGCACGTCCAGTATGTGGCGCGATGCTGTAAACATCTGCACTCATTACGTATGGTTCTGCTCTGTAAATCGCAACTTCTTCGTAAGTAGACGCGTGGTTTATTGGATTGATCAGTGACCAGAGTTGCCACGCACGCTCTGCATTTCCCATTCGGGCAAATGCCATCACGGCCCAGATAGCACCATGAGTATATTGCCCGCCATTTTCACGCACACCAGGCACATAACCCTGAATGTAACCGGGATTTGGTCCGTGTCCATCGAATGGAGGCGAAAGTAGCTTTATCAACCTGGATTCGGAGTTTACCAAATGCTTGTCCAGAGCCTGCATTGATTTACCGGCACGTCCACAGTCTGTCGCACCGGATAAAACGGACCAACTTTGAGCTATTGCATCAATCCGGCAGTCTTGAGAACTTTTGGATCCTAAAGGCGTTCCATCGTCAAAATATCCACGCCGAAACCATTCCCCGTCCCAGGCTGTCGCATTCAGATTTTTTTGCAAGTGTTCCGCCTCCGTGCGACACAGCGATGCTACAAGCTTATCTTGCTGACGCTCAGCGTGCGTCGCGAAACGCTTTAAAATATCGAACAGGAAGAACCCGAGCCAAACGCTTTCACCTTTTCCTTCGATGCCGACCCGGTTCATCCCATCGTTCCAGTCGCCAGCACCCATTAGCGGCAGACCATGTTGTCCAAAACGAAGCCCATGCTTAATGGCTTTAACGCAGTGTTGCCATAGCGTCTCTTCGGTGTGGCTGATTAGTGGTGTATCGTAAACGGACTCTTCTCCAGGCTGGAGCTGACGCCCTTCCAGATAAGGAATCATCTGCTCTAGTATTCCGATATCCCCAGAAGTGTCGACGTAGTGACAGACGGCGAGCGGGAGCCAGAGAAAATCATCTGAACATCGCGTGCGTACGCCGCTACCGTGAGGTGGATGCCACCAGTGCTGCACATCGCCTTCAATAAACTGTCTTGACGCACATAGTACTATTTGGTCGCGCAGGCGTTCCGGTGCAGCGTGGGTCAGTGCTAATGTATCCTGGAGTTGATCGCGAAAACCAAATGCGCCACCCGATTGATAATAGCCACTGCGCGCCATGAGACGACAGGCCATTGTCTGATATAGAAGCCAACCGTTAACTAGCTTATCAACTGAATGGTCTGGTGTTTTGACCACTATCTTATCCAGCATGCGGTGCCAGTGACGATGGACATTGTCCAACTCCTGTCGAACGATATTTTCATCCAAATAATGATCGAGTATAGTCTGAGCCCGGGCGGAGTTTTCCTCGCTGCCGAGTACAAAAATGAAGGTTTTCTGATCACCGTCAATTAGGGTGGTAACAGACTGAACTGCACCGCATGGATCCAAACCAGCGCCTGTATTTCCCGATAAACTGCGAAGCTTCAATGCGGCCGGTTTTTGCAAAGAGCCATTGCGGCCAATAAACTCTCGGCGATCACCTGTCAACGAACAATTAGGATCGTTGACAGCGAAAAATGCAATGCGTCCTTCGCCGTTAGCTCCGTAAAAGTTATTTGCTGTAACTCCACTACCACCCGGCACGACCACCGTATGTGTAACGATATGGGGAGCAGAACGCGAGCGTGATTCCCCAAGCGTCCACTCTACGTACCCTGTGACCGATAATTTGCGCGTGCGGCCCGAATTGTTACTAAGCGTCAGAAGTGCCAACTTAACAGGATCGTGTTCGCCAACCAGTATTGTCAACTCGCTATCTATACCACTATCGCGGTGCGCGAATACGCTGTAGCCAAAACCATGACGGGTTAAATAATCCCCGCGGCCACGAACAGGTAACGTCGTGGGTGACCATACCGTTCCGCTCTCTTCATCACGAATATAAAAAGCCTCACCGCTACGGTCGCTTACTGGATCGTTTTCCCAGGGGGTTAAACGATATTCATGAGCGTTCTCATACCAACTGTAAGCCTGTCCGGCTTCTGAAATGACGCTACCAAAACAGGAGTTTGCCAGCACATTTGACCAAGGGGCCGGCGTTGGAACATTTTCCTTCAGGATAATCTGATACTCCCGTCCATCCTCTGAAAACCCTCCATGCCCATTGAAGTTGAACAGATGTTCTATATGCGGCGTCCAGTCTTCCTGTCGATTGCTTCCCTCAGTGACAAAAGATACAAATGGCCTTTGCGGTTTAATTGGCGAGTGGAGCCGCTGATTAAGTTGCTCGTTTAGCCCGCCGGCGCGATCGTCAAGATACATACATGCAACGCTCATCAGCAATTGCTTATCTTCAGAAGACAAATGCTCCCCGTTACGGACAAAAATGCCGCCCGGTTTATCCAGCAGGCTGGCTTCTGAACCGGCATAGATTAAATCCATAATCAGTGTTTGAAGGGCCTGCTGATAGCCACCTGCGCTGTTATTGAGGATAACAAGATCCACTTCAAGCCCTTTTAGTCGCCAGTAACGATGAGCCTGAATCAGTGTAGTGATAGAGGTCATACTCTCATCGCTGGTCACGCTATGCAGTACAATCGGTAAATCACCTGAAATACCCCAGCCCCACAGTCCGGACTGACCGCGGCGGTTACGGCTTATGACTTGATCGTCGGCGCGTAATTCGTGACAGGGATAGAGCACAGCACTAGCGAGTCGGTTAAACAGCGTTGCGTCATCTTCGCTGGCATTTATCTGCCTTAGCACTACCAGACTGTGCGACCAAGCAAGCTCAAAAACACGCTCAGCGATTGGGTAATCACGGTATTTTTCCAATAATGCCTTGCTTTGCTGACGGCTCTCACTGATGCCATAAACGATATCAATCGTTATCGGAATGCCTGGCATGAGTCTCACAACTTGTCGGATCGCTAGGACAGGATCCAGCACGGCACCGGAAGTATTGCTGAGCGGCCCGTTAGCATAGATAGCAGCGGCATCAGCCGGACTTCTGCCCCTTCCAATAAACTTAGCTCGGTCTGTTTCAAACGAGGCTTCATTATGATCATTGCTATGCACCACCATCATGTGAAACAGAAATGGGCTCGTTTCATCTGGAGAACGCGGTCGTCGATGGCAAAGAATAGCTTCCCGACTGTGATCAATCTCAGTTTCGATGAACAAATTACTGAATGCCGGATGCGCTAAATCACTGGTTTCTGGAGCAATCACCACTTCAGCATACGTTGTTAGCTCGAGCGTTCGCGGTAGACGGCCATGGTGTACCAGGGTGACACGCCGCAGCTCTATATCATCCTCCGGGGAAACCACAACCTGTGTCCTAACGCTAAGGGCTCCGAAGGTACGCCTGAATTCTGCGCCTGCGTCGGTGAAGATTATCTCATCGCTGCTATTCGCATTTCCGCCCATGGGCTGCCAAGTATTGCTCCATACCTCATTCGTATGCGGATCGCGGATATAACAGAACGATCCCCAGTTATCACGGGTTGTATCGCTGCGCCAGCGGGTAACTGAAATCGAATTCCAGCGGCTGTATCCTCCACCACCTGGCGTCAGCATCAAGTGGTAATGCCCATTTGAGAGCAGCTGTATTTCTGGAGTGGGGCTGTCTACATGACTGAAAACTCTCGGTTCATATCGCACCGGTTTAACCCTTCCTTCATGGGATTCAAAATGACGGCGAGGGCTGTAAAGATCGACTGCATCCGGGACGCGTTCCTGCAATAGAAGATTCGCCGACATAAAGGTGGGGCTTGCCATAAATCGCTCGATCATCGGGGCATCAAGCAGGATATGCGCTAGCGCCTGGAATCCCATCCCTTGGTGGTGTGCCATCCAGGACTGTACAACCGCGTACAGTTGCCCGGTAGCAAGCCGTGATGGCGTGTAGTCCAGCGCTTCATAAAACCCGTATTCGCCATGTGCACCGCTCTGCTCCAGTCTAAGTAAGTTTTCGCAGGCCTTCTGGGGGTAAACGAGCAGAGCCAGTAGTGTTGCATACGGCGCGACTACCATATCGTCCGCAAGTCCTCGGCGAAGACCGAGTCCAGGTACCCCAAATGCCTGATACTGATAATTACGCTGGACATCAAATGCATGATAGCCGGACTCAGAAACGCCCCATGGTACGCCACGTTCCTTGCCCCAGTTAATCTGACGTGTCACCGCGGATTTGCCCATTTCATCAAGCAAACTGCCGCGCCAGTTTGGCATCACAAGATTCGGCATCAGGTATTCAAACATCGAGCCGCTCCATGACATTAACGAGGTCTCATTGTCGATATTGGTGAACAACCTTCCCAACGCATACCAGCTTTTCATCGGAAGCTGATTTGTCGCGATAGCGAGATAACTTGTCAGCCTGATTTCAGAGGGCAGAAGGTCATAGTGGCTTTTATCGGCGGTATTTGTGTCGCAGTTATATCCGACACTGAGCAGGCTGGTAGCTTCGCTGTAGAGAAAGGCAAAATCCATTCGCGCATGGTCATTTAACCTCTTTTCAAGTTCGCTGATGATATCCAGCCGCAAACGGGCGTGAGTAATAACTGATGCAGGAGGCGTTCCTTCTCCGGTATCGGTACTCTGCGCCAACCAGCTTAGTGTTGGCAATGTCTCGCTTGGGTATGTAGGGGGTAACCACGCGAGCAGATGTGACCATTCGTGGCATAATTCAACCAACTGATGCTCCAGATGCTCGGCCCAGCGCACCACAAGATCACCTTCCTGCTGACTCGCAGCGGTAAGATATTTGCACTGAGTACGCATTTTTTTAAGTTCGCTATAAAGAGCTCCCGAAGGAAGTTCCACTGAGCTGAAACACTGCTTTTGAAGCTCTTTAAGTGTATCCGGTGCCCCCGGCCCCCAGTGTTTTTCAAGAAGTAATAATGTATCGTTTAACCCTGCAAGTATTCTTTCGCCATTCAAAATCGGCTGGTTTCGCATGGCTAATAACCCTTCACGCAGAGTCAATAGATGTCCAGCCATATTACCGCTATCCACGCTTGATACGTAACGCGGACTGAGCGGCGCAAGTGTTCGAGTGTCATACCAGTTATATAAATGACCACGAAAATGTTCCATATTATCAAGAGAGTCGAGCGTGAGCGTTATGCGTTGTAAGACGCTGCCGCCTGGCAAATAGCCAAAATCCCAGGCAGTAAGGTTAGCCAGTAGTGATAACCCAATGTTGGTAGGGGATGTACGGTGCGCGATCGTCGGCTGCGGTATTTCCTGATAATTATCGGGGGGGAGCCAATTTTCTTTCGCTGTGGCGAAGGTCTCAAAAAAAGACCATATTTCTCGGCTTGTCTGTCTCAGCAGAAGTTTCTGCTTATGATCTGGCAAAAAGGGCTTACGAGCGGGTTGGCGGCTCAGCCAAGCCATAATAATGGGAGCTATGCACCACCCGAAGCTAATGGGCAATGCGATGAACAGCATCAGCGGATCAAACACCAATGCTAGTGATGTGAGACTCAGACCGCAGGCAACATTCAGCCACATTTCCCGATAAAAACCTAAAACAGAGACACTGGATTGGTAGTTATCTGGGTTATAGCTTACCCATTGGTTGAGGTTACGCTGGCTTACACCAAGTCGCCAAAGCGTAACTCCAATAGCGTATAATGAGTAACCGGCCTCGTGGGGTAGTATCATAATCGTGAGACCGATACGTGAAATGCGCTTCAAGGCTCCAGCTGAGACCAGTTGCAGATGTTGTTTAAGGGGACGACGGTGCGGTTTATGAACGAGATCCCATGCTATGCTAAGCGCCGCAGGAAGAAACCATATTAGCGTAAGCACGCTAAACCAGTATAAAGGGTTGGGGAGCCAGAGCAGCGTGCTCAATACAAGCAGCATGATCGACGGCGCTACCAGGCTGCGTCGGAGATTATCCAATAATTTCCAACGAGAAAGAATGGACAATGGATTTTTTTCCCTGCTTCCGTCAGCTTTTCTGACCCGAACCCTTAACCAATTGAGCAGTTGCCAATCTCCGCGGATCCAGCGCGTACGACGTGCGACGTCTGAGATATAATTAGTTGGATATTGTTCGTAAAGTAAAACGTCGCTCAGCAGACCAGAGCGGGCGTAACATCCTTCGAGCAGGTCGTGACTGAGTACGAGATTTTCCGGACAGACGTTGGCAGTGGACTGGACAAAAATATCTACATCATAGATACCTTTGCCTACGAACGATCCCTCGCCAAAAAGATCCTGATATATATCTGAAGACATCATCGAATAGGGATTATTACCCGGGATGCTGCTGCGCATGGCGGCGTAGTGCCCCTGACCGTAAAAAGGCATTTCCTCTGCTAAGCCTGGCTGTAAAATTCCGTACCCTTTAACGACTCGTTGGAACGTTGGATCATATTCTGGTTTATTCAGCGGATGCGCCATTGTGGCCACCAGTTTATGGGCGGTATCGCGAGGAAGGAGCGTATCACTGTCAAGAGTGATGACGTATTTAATCCGTCCGGGCAAAGCCTGCGAGGGAAAGCCTGCAACGCTCGAAAACTGGGTTCCCGGTTGGCGTAACCAGCTGTTAAGAAGAGCTAGTTTGCCCCGCTTGCGTTCATATCCCATCCAGATTCTCTGCGAATCGTTCCACACCGGCTGGCGGTGCAGTAGATAAAATCGAGATCGGCCGCTAGGGTTGCGCCGATTAAGTCTCTGCGTCTCAGCAATCGCTTGCCTTAAAAGGACAGTGTTTTCCTCGGTATCCTCAGTTAATGAATCCGGAAAATCGGTAAGAAGTGCAAAGCAGAGATTTTCATCTTGATTGCCAAGGCTGCAGACTTCCAAACGAGAGAGAAGTTTGCTGAGGCTTTCATAGCTTGTCAGCATGCAAGGGATCGCAACCATTGTGGCATATTCAACTGGTATCCCACTTGAAAAGTCCATCCGCGGCAGAGGTCTGGGAATACGAAAGCGTGTCGTTGCTTCGCTAAGCATATCGCTGGCGAGTTGACTAATGGCAACAATAAGGGGGAGTGCTAGGGGGATGAGCAACCAGAATATACCCTGTAGTGCAGTTTCATACAATATGGTAGCCGTAGCGGCCGTGGTCAAGAGACTCAGGCTACCAAGCCATGACAGAAGGGGCGATTTATTCATACTCTGCCGCAGCCATTTCAATAGAGACCTTTCAACTGACAACAGTTGTTCGAGTTGTGGCCTTCCACCCCCAAGCAGAAAATAACCGATATGTCGGTGCTCAGGATCTAGACTCGGTTCGCAAGACATTGCCAACACGCGGTTTGCAACTTCCGGTTCACTCAAGCTCGCATCCCTGGCAAGCGTTTCAATCACATGGCGATAATGATCTCGGGTGTCGAAGTGCATGCGAGGATATATACCAGCTGGGTCAAGGCGTAAAGTTTGCTCGACTACGCTGATGGTCTCTGCAAAATCAGACCAGTTCGTTTCACTCAGCAGACGTAAACCCGAAATACTGTTACTGACGGAAAGCTGGCTGGCGGCAAGCTGCTGATTGAAGCGATGAATCAGGATCTCAGTTGTAACACCTTGCTCTGCAAGACGTTGTTCAATCCAATTCAGAGGGAGTGCAAGAGCATTGCCATGTCCCTGCAGACGACGAACCATTTCAGCGACAAAGGCACTGCTCAGTGGAGGATGATTACGCGCCATATCGGCAACAATCAAAATTAGGTCGGCGGGAGCATTCTCTGCACAATCAAAAATCCGCATTATCCACATATCTGCAAGATTTCGCTCCTGCTGGGCCTGGGTCACTTCGTCGCTCACACGACGCAGGTTTTCTATCAGCGCTAGACGCAGCATTCCTGGCAAAGCCCATATCTCCCCCAACGTCAGAGGTGTCACCTCTTGATAGGCGGAAATATAACTGGTAAGGCTGCTGCTGTCCCAGCGTCCGTCGCCATGCGCTATGGCCTCTGAGGCTAAGTCATAAATTCTGGGACATCTATGTGGATAGGCTAGTACCGGAAGACCCTTACCAAAGCTTTTCGGTAAGTGCTGGCGTACCATGCGAATCTGCTCTTCAATCAGGTAATAGTTGTCCAGCAGCCACTCACCTGCGGGCATGATACTCGTTTTTTTTCCTGCATTGAGTAGATAGCAACATCGCGTAATTATCGTTTCATTGTCAGTTAGTCGTTTAAGAAGGTAGTACGGGAGTATTTCCGGAGACAATTTGTGCGTACGAGCCAGTTTTCTTCCAAAGCGTTCCAACTGAGGGGTAGAAAACAGTTCCGAACGTAAATAGTTTTCTCCTCCCGAATCGTTGGCTGGGGCTGATATGTGTGCGCTGCCTTCGGGCAGAATACGAGAACGCTTAAACCACGCAATAGGTTTCATTTTCATTGGGTTGCTCTTTTGCTACGTTAACGCGCAGGAGCAGATGCGAAATCAGTTCAGAAACGTTCTCTCAGGATGGGCGTAAGGCATCGGGGATTTGACAACTGCTGATATTATATTAAGTGTAGAACATCGGCTGTGAAGCTAGCGCGGAGAGATAAAAAGTGCTTTACACCCCGGACAAAGCATGGGGCTTTTTAGACGCAGTTTAGAGGAAGGCTGAGCGGATTTTAAGCCGCAAACAGGGCAGGTGACAGTTGTGGTTAATACGCTTCCAAAAAGTTTCATTGTGTAATCGATAACGGACATGATTATTAGCCTCTCAATGAATGTATTTCACTCTATCACATTTGGCTAAAATTAAACCAATTTAATAATCCCCCAATTTTTTAACATAAGTGAGGTTTTCTTCTCTTTTCTAACTCATCGCTTTCATGTCCGTTTTTGAAGCGAATGAATTCCAACCTTTTAAAATCCTTATGCTATTTTGCAACGCAAGATGAGTTTTATCTAGGTTACCGCCTGGATTGAACGCTTGATTTTTTTCTACAAGAAAAATCGGTTGATTCACATTCGATGTTCTGAAAGCGTTGCAAAATCCGTAAGATAAGTTTATAAATATACTGTATATGCATACAGTAATTCATTGTGGAGGGAAAAATGACAATCGAGTTAACCATTGATCGCATGAAGAAACTTCCTGATGGAGCTATACCTGCGCTAGAGTCAGAACTCGTCAAAAAACTCAGTAAACAGTTTGATGATTACCAGCTTACGATTAAGCGTGGCGGCAATGATGGGTTGACTGTTTTCGGAGGCGACAAGAAGGAGGTCGAACATATCCAGCAGGAGACCTGGAAAAGCGCGGACGAGTGGTTTTATTAATCGCGTGAATCTCACTGGAGCAGTTTCAAAGAGTATCGCTGTTTGCGTTCCCCTGGCTGTTCCCGATTACTGTTTACCGCGTCAATAAGTCGCTCTGGGGGAAATAGTGTGTAGTGCAGGTGCCTTTAATGCAGATGATCAATGGTACGACGTGGTCAGAAGGGCCGATAAAGCAGTTATCTATAGCTTCCCGGCGGAAGGGAGATATCTGGTTTATCGAGTAAATGGAATAGTTTCATTACGACCGTTACTTGAGGATGAAGAGATCTTCACTCTTAACGGGTTCATGCAATTTGCAAAACGACTGGGGTACCGAGTTACATCACCGTCTGATATTATTCTTTCATAGGCCTGAACAACCTATACCTGATGCGCCACGGAGAGAACCATGGCGCTAGAATTACAACTTATCAAACACCATTCAGGAATACTGATCCCGGCCACACCCGAGACCAGCGATATCCTGCAATCCAAAACCCGGCTCGGCGATGTTCTTGTTGCCGAATTCAGGCGGGTACGAAACCCGGCATTCCACCGGCGCTTTTTCGCGCTTCTTAATCTCGGATTTGAATACTGGGAACCAACCGGCGGGGCTATCTCGAGTAACGAGAGGAAGCTGATTACTGGCTACGCCAAGTTCCTGGCTTCGTATGCCGGCAATGAGGGCGCGCTGATCGATGCTGCTGAGCATTATCTTGAGCAGGTTGCATACCGCCGGGTCACAAATGGCATTAGCCTGTGCAAATCCTTTGACGCTTACCGCTCCTGGGTGATCGTCGAAGCAGGGCACTTTGATGCCATTCAGCTGCCAGACGGAACACTCAAAAAACATCCTCGAAGCATCTCGTTTGCCAACATGGATGAACTCGAGTTTCAGCAGCTCTATAAAGCTGCGCTCGATGTCCTCTGGCGCTGGGTCCTGTCCCGTTCATTCCGCAGTCGTGATGAGGCCGAAAATGTCGCCGCGCGGCTGCTTGGCTTCGCGGGGGGATGGGGATGAAGAAGACCTGGTTCCATCATACCGATTGCAGCACCGAACAGGCCGACGAGCTGGTTAAGCGTTACAAAGCTCGTGGCGTCCGGGTTGAGCGCAGCCTTAACCCGGATTATGTGACCTGGACTGTCAGTGCTTTCCTTCCGACCTCAAATACTCCAGCGCGCCCGGATAGCCGCTGGCGAAACCGGATGTGGGAGTGAACGTGAAGACATATCAACTCACTTTGCCCTGGCCGCCGAGCAACAACCGGTATTATCGGCACAACCGCGGGCGTACACACATTAGCGCTGATGGCGTTGCGTACCGTTATGCGGTCGCAAGTGTCATTCGAAGCGCCCGGCTTAATATCCGCACGGCCGCTCCACTCAAAATACGTATTGAATGTCACATGCCTGACCGCCGGCGCCGCGATCTGGATAACCTGCAGAAGGCTGCATTCGACGCTTTAACCAAGGCGGGGTTATGGCTGGACGACTGCCAGGTTATTGACTATCGCGTTGTGAAAATGCCTGTCGTTAAGGGCGGAAAATTAGAACTCACCATTACTGAGCTGGAGACCGCATGAACCTTGAAAACACCCTCAAATATCACTTTGCCAAATCGACAATGATTAGCGACTCTCCGCGCGCTTCGGCGTCAGACTTATTAACCGGAACGGATATCATGGCTGCGATGGGCATGACGCAGGAACGGGCAGCATTGGGTTACAGCGCTTTTCTCGGGAAGATGGGTATCAGCAAGAATGACCGGGAGAGGGCGATCGAATTGCTGGCCCAGTATGCGCTGACCAGGTGCGATCGGGTTGCTGCACTGCGCAAACTGGGTGCCGGGGTTAAGCCACTGGTGATGCATCAGCTGGCCACCTTCGCGTTCGAGGACTATTCCCGCAGCGCCGCCAGCGTGAAGCAGTGCGATGGCTGCAATGGGGAAGGGTTTATCGACGCTGAGGTTTTCAGCATGAAGTCTCATACTCCGGCAAAAGAGAAGAAGTTCGTGAAGATGTCTTTGCACATGGGCGCGGAGAATATTCGTCCTTCTGAGTATGAGGTGCATAGACAGGTCAGGGAGGTAGCGCGCGTTCTTTGCCCTCGGTGTAAGGGGAAGAAGGTAGTAAGCTGTGCCTGTAAAGATTGTCATGGCCGCGGGAAAGCTGTTAATCAGACTCTTACAGAGCAGCAGGGCGTTCCGGTACTGGCTGATTGCAAGCGCTGCAGTGGGCGAGGGTTTGAGCGAATTCCATCAACTGAGGCTTACGCCGCGGTGTGCCAGATAACGGATGCAATCAGCCTCGACACCTGGAAGAAGTCTGTTAAGCCATTCTACGATCAGCTAATCACCAAGTTTGACATCGAAGAGGCCTGGGCTGATGCGCAGCTGAAGCAGATAACAAAATAGGGCGTTATTTTATCGTGAGCTATTTACTTTTCCCGAATCTGTGGTAATTTTCCTCTAACGATGGGTTATTGCCTTCGTTTAAAGCCCTGCGGTTAACTCCGTGGGGCTTTTTGCTTAATAGCGACTTAAGAATATCTAAAACCATTCAACCCTGCGGTGACTTATAATTTCCCCAACAACGCAGGAGGGAATATGGAAGAAGGTTTCTACTGGATTCAGCACAACGGTAGGATTCAGGTTGCTTACTTCAGCAATGGCGTTACTGAAGACCTTGAGACGGGACTTACTTTTAATGGTATTTGGCATCTGACACAGGGTGACGACATCTGCGACAACGGAGAAGCTGAGGTGATTGAAGGCCCTCTCCCTCTACCATTTAGATGAATATATTCATCTGATTATGCGGCAGATTCTTCATACTGCACATATGCTTCTTAAGCATCCTGCGGAATGGATGTTTCTGAAAGCGTTTTTGTGGTGGATCCCCCTAAGCGGAGGGGCGGTTCAGCAGGACATTTCTCCAGAGTGTCCAACCAGCGCGCGGAAATGAATGCTGTGATCATTTCCACCGGGAGGCACCCGGCACCACTCCCTCAGTTATTGCCAACTTAGCTATTTATGCCTGCTTGTCCGAGCAGGTTTTTTTTTATTTCTCCCTTGTGTTTTGTAAGAGACCTCAGAGCTAAGAAAGGGTGCTAAACCTCAGTACGTGTTTTAGCAAAACGATCCTCGAAACATTACAAGCTCGTCTGAGACAAAAAAGCGCGGAGAACGACATCACTCCTCTCCGCAATAATAATTCCATCTTCTGCCCGATTGTCTTTCTTTTATCCACAAAAGCTAAAGTTATGAGTTAATGTAAATAATAACAGCTTTAAACTATGTGAGCAGTTAATTATTTTTTTGTTTAAATGACTCTCCTTAAGGATTGTTTAATCTATTGCTTTCCTAAGGGAGAAAGAAGCGCCGAAGAGTATCAATCATCATCAGGCTGCCGTATGGCAGCCTTTTTTATTTTTATCAACAGCACCCGCACTTAGCGAGGTGAGAGACCATGAAAATGAATGATTCAGGGAACATCTTCACGCAGTTCTTCGCGTGGGTAGCAGCTCTGGCGTCAGCCATTGGATTTACCACTCAGGATCTGGTGTTCATGTTCTTTGGCGCTGCTGGTCTGCTTATCTCGCTAGCCTCGTACATTAACGGGCGGGTAGATGCAAACCGCAGGCGTAGAGAGGATGAGAAGCGAACAAAAATGGTCAATGACTACCTGAAAGGCGTTGGTGATAAACCCCTTCAAGAGCGTCCTGCCGCTGCAAGCGTGGTCGTTGAGGCATTACAAAAGGAAGGTGAGTGATGGGATCCAGAGCAAAGTTGAGTACTGCAGTTCTGGGGCTGGTACTGGCTGGTGCTCCTGCATCCGTCATTCTCGATCAGTTTCTAAATGAGAAAGAGGGTAACAGCCTCACGGCCTACAAGGATGGCGGCGGTATCTGGACTATTTGCCGCGGCGCAACGATGGTTGATGGTAAACCGGTTGTGCAGGGCATGAAATTGACTCAGGCCAAATGCAATCAGGTGAACGCCATCGAACGCAATAAGGCTCTGGCGTGGGTTGATCGCAATATTACGGTACCGCTTACCGAACCTCAGAAAGCTGGGATAGCTTCTTTCTGCCCGTACAACATCGGGCCAGGTAAGTGCTTCCCGTCCACGTTCTATAAGCGCATTAATGCCGGTGACCGCCGCGGGGCATGCGAGGCAATCCGCTGGTGGATTAAAGACGGTGGTCGCGATTGCAGCATGACTAAAGGTCAGAAGAACGGCTGCTACGGTCAGGTAGAACGGCGAGACCAGGAAAGTGCGCTGGCGTGCTGGGGGATAGACCAGTGAAAATTAATCCGGGTATTATCGGCGTTGTCATTATTGCTGGCCTTTCGGTCGCCCTCGTTAAGAGCTGTTTGGAGGCCAGTAATCTTCAAAGTGAAAACGACGTTCTGCGAAGTGACAATTCTCTGCAAGGGCAGGTTATCGCTACCCAGACATTCAACTTCAATCGATTCAATCAGGTTGCAGAACATGCCAATAGGCTCAACTCCCTGATTGACACCAGCACCGAAGAAACCGTAATCGAATACCGGGAGATTCTCCGCCGTGAAAAAACCTGTGATCTGCCTGTTCCTGCTGACATTGCTGGTGGGCTGCTCAAATACGCGCACCGTTTACGTGCCAGCGCCATGCACACCGATTCCAACGGACCTTACACAGCCGATGATCGTGCCGTTGCCACCAACTCCATGACGTACTGCCAGGTAGTATTGTGGATTAAGCCGCTACTGGCTGTAATTGAAAAGGGCAACAATAATTTCGCTGGCATAAGGCAGATCGAGTTGGAAAGAAAGAATTAGGGATGGCTCGTCCTTGAGCACACGGGTATTCCTGAACGACGGCTTTACCTGACATAGCAAAGCACTATTAAATTGTAGAAAAGACTCAATATTTAACAAGCGAAGCGCAGCATTGTAAAAAAATGCCCTCACAAGGAGGGCTACCAGAGTCTCAGTTTCACTTGCTCTTTTTATGGATGTTTCCCTGGAGTTGGCAAACTCCTCATCAGAGTCTTGAATAGTCTGGCAAGCAGTCCGTAATCAACAAGCATAAGCGGTAGCTATTAGGATGATTCTGAGTTAATCACTTGGGATAGGCAGTAATATGGAATCCTCTAGCTAACTGTAGGGCTGACATAGTAGCCGCTAAGGTATAGTGTTGAGATGTCTTTATGGAATGAGGATTAATATGAAAGGTAAAGTGTTTATCGCTGCTATGGCTTTTGTATCTTTCAGTGCTCTTGCCGACGAGGGGCAGTATCTTTCTGATTTCGCCAGTGCAAAAAGCACGTCTAAAAGCTACTCCCAGCTGATTAGTAAAAACAAACTACCTGCATGGGTAAAAAGTGGTGGCACGAGCACGCCATCAACCGAAGTAACAGTTGCGGGCAAAAAGTATATTGCACTGTCAGGGTGTAAACCACACAGTTGTCCAGAACAGAATATTGCTGTTCTCTACTCACCTGATAGCGGTGATATTCATGGTGTGTTTTCTGATTTCAATGCAGAAAAGAATCGTGAGACATTGACCTGGTTAAACGTGGATCCGATTGATTCTAATGCGATGAAAAATGCGCTTTTCAATCGACTGTACGGCAATTAAATAACCCAAGCTTACAAACTGTAATCCACCAGTTTGAAGCTTCAATACACAAATCAATCGTCTCACAGTGTGTTTGTCGCTCACATCGCACCCTCATTCCTCTTAACTTTAGCAATGAATTCCTCTGTGATTGATAGACCCGCTATGATTTCCGAATTTAAGACGGAAGCACCAAATTGGCTTACAAGGTCCAGAAGCGTTTCATATGTCTGGATGAGTTCCATTAGATCGGAAATCACTAATTGATCATGCTCAGTGCGCAAATGAGACCGGGCAGAGGCTTGATGCACTATCCACTCGAGATTGGCCTTGATTTTCTGTACGTCATCGTAGTTATACTTATTTCATAAGCTTAAATCCTCATTTCAAGATTTCTTTGAGAAAAAATACTCCATTGCTTCAAATACTGAAGCTGTGAGTGACGTCTAAAGTTCATTCAGTTTAGAGGTAACAATGGCTAAGCCGGATTGGGGCGAGCTGCAGAAGCGGTTCCTGTCTGATCACGCTGCTACTGGCATATCCCCTAAGGAATGGTGCGAGGCACATAACCTTAATTATGTAACTGCTCGCCGCTATATCAAGAAAACTGCTGCGCAAAATACAAAAATTTACCCGCGAAAGATAGTGCGCACTGCGCAGAAAGATAAGAGCGCAAATGAACTGGTGGATGATGATGGACTTACTGCTCAGCAGCGCTTATTTGTCGCGGAGTACCTGAAGGACAACAACGCCACTCGGGCTGCTATCCGGGCTGGCTACAGTAAAAAATCAGCTGAACAAATCGGCTATCAACTCCTTCAGAAAACTTCAGTTGCGCAGGCTATTGCGCAGCAGCAAAAAGCGTCCATTGTGCGCACTATCGGGAGTGCCGATGAAATCCTCGCTCAGATGTGGCAGCTCGCCACCTTCGATGCAAACCAGCTTTCACAGTATCGTCGCGGCGCGTGTCGTTACTGCTGGGGCTTCGGTCATCACTACCAGTGGCGCGATGCAGTTGAGTTTGAAGAGGAAACAGCAAAGGCTGAGGGAAGGGAAGGAGCCAGGCAACCAGATGACACAGGCGGCTATGGCTACGACCACACCCGAGAGCCAAACCCTGAATGCCCACGCTGCAATGGTGAGGGCATCGGTCAGCCTTATTTCCCCGATACGCGCAAACTCCCGGCAGCTTCTCGGCTCGCTTATTCAGGTGTGAAGGTCGGCAAGAATGGCGTTGAAATCACTGCTATCAGCCGTGAGCGCATGTTCGAGGCGGTAATGAAGCGCCTGGGCCTGGCCGATAGCGAGTTCGCGCAGCGCCTGCAGCAGATAGAAATCGAACGCCGGCAGCTGGAGGTTGAGAAACTCCGTAAAGAGCTTGCGGGTGATGGTGACGACGATGAACCAACCCCAGTGCAGATCAATATCAACGTAGTGGACGCGAGGGCGGACGATGGGGAACAGCCCGACACTTAACATTCCTCAGGCGCGCTTCCTCGCGATGCAGCACAAATTCAAGGCCTACGTTGCCGGGTTCGGTTCGGGTAAAACGTGGGTGGGTTGTGGCGGCATCTGCAAAGGGATGTGGGAGCACCCGAAGATTAACCAGGGCTATTTCGCGCCGACGTACCCGCAAATTCGTGACATCTTTTACCCGACGATTGAAGAGGTGGCCTTCAACTGGGGGTTAACCGTCAAAATCAACGAGGGGAACAAAGAGGTCCACTTCTACGAGGGGCGAAGGTACCGCGGGACCACAATCTGCCGCTCTATGGAGAAGCCCGGCTCGATAGTTGGTTTCAAAATCGGTAACGCGATGGTGGATGAGCTTGACGTCATGGCGGCTGCCAAAGCGCAACAAGCCTGGCGAAAAATCATCGCTCGTATGCGTTACAACACCCCGGGCCTGAGGAATGGAATTGACGTAACGACAACGCCGGAAGGGTTCAAGTTCGTCTACCAGCAGTTCGTGAAGGCGGTACGTGAAAAGCCAGAGCTTGCGGCTCTATACGGACTGATTCAGGCCAGCACGTTCGACAATGCGAAGAATCTGCCCGCGGATTACATCACGTCGCTGCTGAGCTCTTACCCTGACGAACTGATTCAGGCATACCTGCGAGGGAAGTTCACCAACCTCAACAGCGGGACCATTTACCACACGTTCAACCGTAAGCTGAATAACTGTTCTGACGAGATTCAGGATGGTGATCCGCTATTTATCGGCATGGACTTCAACGTTGGAAAAATGGCCGCGATTGTTCATGTTAAGCGTAATGGCCTGCCGCGTGCGGTTCGTGAGCTGGTGAAAGTCTACGACACGCCGGCGATGATTAAGCGCATTCAGGAAGAGTTCTGGCGCTACGAGGATGGACGCTACGTGAAGAGCCGGGAGATTTACATCTATCCAGATGCCTCTGGCGACTCACGCAAATCGCAGAACGCCAGCAAGACCGATATTGCCCAGCTTAATGATGCCGGGTTCAGCGTCATTGTTGATGATGCCAACCCGCCGGTTAAAGACCGCATCAACTCAATGAACGCCATGTTCTGCAACGCCAACGGAGAACGCCGCTATCTGGTGAACGTTCAGAACTGCCCGGTTTACACCGAGAGCCTCGAGCAGCAAATCTGGGCGGCTAATGGCGAACCAGACAAATCAGCTGATAACGATCACCCCAATGATGCTGGTGGGTACTTCATCGTGAAGGATTACCCCATCGTGAAACCGGCATACTCAATCACCATGGATACCACTTTCTGATATGGCAAACGACGACATCACCTGGGTTCGACCAGAACACCGGGCGGCTTCTGCTGCCTGGAGGAAATACAGGGACTTCTGCAAAGGAGCTGAGGCCGTAAAAGCGGCGGGTAATAAGTATCTGCCGTATCTCGACCCAACCGATAAATCCACACGCAATCGCAAGCGCAATGAGGACTATCTGAGCCGCGCGGTGTTCTATGCGATTGCCGGTAATACGAAGATCGGCATGCTTGGGATGGCGTATCGCAAGGACCCCACGTTTAACGGTCCGGAGAAGCTGAAGTACCTGTTGGACAATGCGGACGGAGCCGGTACCAGCATCTATCAGCAGTCGCAACTGGTGGCAGAGAACGTGCTGGAGGTTGCGCGAGAGGGCATTTACGTCGATTACGCTGAAGAGTCCGACGAAGCAATCATCCTCCGCTATCCGGCAGAGAACATCATTAACTGGCGAACAAAGCGTATTAACGGGCGCGATCAGCTGGTGCTGGTGGTGCTGCGGGAATGCGTAGAAGAGCCGGATGGTTATGCTTACAAGGATGAAATCCAGTATCGCGAGCTGGCGCTAGAAGAAGGGCGGTTCATATGCCGTGTATGGCGCCGGGCTGGTGGCACCGTAAGCGGAACCTACACCGTTGACAGTGAGTACCACCCTAAGCCGAAAGGAAAGGACTACTGGGATGAAATCCCGTTCACCTTTGTCGGTGCCCAAAACAATGATCCTACTATCGATGATTCGCCGCTGGCCGCGCTGGTGGAAATAAACCACGGACATTACCGCAACAGTGCTGACTATGAAGACAGCGTATGGTTCTGTGGCCAGGTACAGCCGTATATGACCGGGCTTGATACCAACTGGCGCGATCACCTCGAGAAGAAGGGCGTGAAAATTGGTTCCCGATCACCTCTTTTGCTTCCCAAGGAGGGTTCGTTTGGTTATGCCCAGGCGCAGCCGAACATGCTGGCTAAAGAGGCCATGGATAGCAAGCGCGATTACATGGTGCAGCTTGGCGCCCGGCTGATTGAGCAGAACGCCACGGCAAAGACGGCAACCCAAGCGAGCGGTGAGCAAACATCCTCAACATCGGTGCTCGGTATCTGCGTTTCAAACGTTTCTGAAGCCTATACGCTGGCGCTTGGCTGGTGTGCGAAATACCTAGGCATTAAGGGAGAATCGACGAGTTACACCATCAACCAGGAGTTCATAGCGAAGGTCGCGGAGTCTGGCATGGTAACGGCAATCGTCAACGCCTGGCAGTCCGGTGCGCTGCGCGATAGCGATATGATTCGCGCGCTGCAGAAGCTCGATCTCATTGACCCGGCAGACAGCCCGGACGAGGTTATTGATGCGCTTCGCAATCAGGCACCCACGTTGACCGGAGGCTGATATGGCCACCATTAACGAAAGCCTGCGCGATGAGTCGATCGCACATTCCGTCTGGTTAAGTCGCTACGCCACTGGTGTGGCAAACCGGATGGTGAAGTTGCTTAACGAGACGGACGCGGATCTGTCAGCCCGCCTGCTCGATGCGCTGGACAGATTGCCTCCTGAGAGCTTCACCGTTAATCGTCTGGAGAGTTTACTGGGCAGCGTGCGCGAACTTAACCATCAAGCCGTAGCGTCCATGCAGGCAGGGCTCGAAAATGAGCTGGTGGCACTGGCAAAGAACGAAGCCAGTTATCAGCTGAGCCTGTTCGACTCCCTTCTGCCATCACAGGTCCTGTCTCACTATCCGCTGCAGGGCATTACAGCCGATATGGTGTATGCCGCGGCGATGGCGCAGCCCTTTCAGGGGCGGCTGCTGAGTGAGTGGGCGGATAATCTGGAATCGGACAGGCTGGCGCGTATCGTGAACGCCGTCCGCAGGGGTTATCTTGCCGGCGACACGGTTGAAACTATAGCCCGCAATGTTCGTGGCCACGCCAACAAAGACTATCGCGACGGCGCGCTGCAGATGAGCAGGGCAAACGCCGCCAGCATCGCTAAAACAGCCGTTAATCATCTGGCTGCCACTGCACGCAACTGCTTCACCAGCGCCAACAGCGATATCGTGAAAGGTAAGCAGTGGCTGTCTACGCTGGACAATAAAACCAGCCACGACTGCATTATTCGTGACCTGCTGCGTTACACCCTGGATAACAAACCGGTCGGGCATAAGGTGCCTTACCTACAGGGACCCGGGAAGATTCATTTCTGCTGCCGTTCTACTGAAACCCTGATTCTCAAGTCATGGCGAGAACTTGACATCGATATCGACGAAATGGACGAAGGCACTCGTGCCAGCATGGATGGACAGGTACCAGCTAAAACCACGTATCTGGAATGGCTCGCGCGTCAGCCAGCACAACGCCAGGATCAGGTTCTGGGTGCCGAGCGTGGCCGTTTGTTCCGCGCGGGTGAAATCAACCTGGCTGATATGTTTACTGACAAAGGCGAATGGATCAGCCTGGAACGTCTGAAGAAGCTCTCAGGCACAGACAACTAACAACCACATCTTACTTCACGCCCCGGCATCCGCCGGGGCTTTTTTATGGGCGAGGCCCGGCAAAATCCCGAGGGGAACTTATGTTAATTCGAAACATGCTTCTGAAATTTTACGCACCTGAAAGCGGCGGAGAGGGCAGCGGTGGCGGGGGTATCGAAATCACTCCTGAAATCCAGAAGCTGATTGATGAGCGCGTGACCAGCGAAGTCACTGGCCTCAAAACGAAAAATAGCGAACTGCTGGGCACCATAAAGCAGCAGAAAGAAAACCTGTCCCGCTTTGAAGGTATCGATCCAGACGCTGTACGCGGCATTCTCCAGCGTTTTTCCGACGACGAAGAGGCAAAGCTGATTGCCGCAGGGAAAATCGATGAGGTGCTCGATAAGCGCACCGAGCGTCTGCGTGCTGACGTCGATAAGCAAATCAAAGCCGCAAACGAGCGCGCGGACAAAGCCGAAGCGTTCTCCAATAAATTCCGGGATCGAGTTCTGGGCGATGCAATCCGTGCAGCAGCGTCAAAAGCTGGTGCGCTGCCTGAAGCATCCGACGATCTGATTCTGCGTGCCAAAGGCACATTCCAGCTCAACGACGAAGGCGAGGCCGTAGCAGTTGATGCAAATGGCGACGTTCTGTTCGGTAAAGACGGCAAAACTCCACTAAGCCCGCTTGAGTGGGTGGAGTCTCTTAAGGAGACGGCTCCGCATCTGTTCCCACGCGCAGAAGGCACTGGCGCGGGTGGGCACAAGTCAAACGGTGGTGGCAGCCTGAAACGTTCCGAAATGAGCGCCAGCGACAAAGCGGACTACATCCGCAAGCATGGCCAACAGGCCTTCCTCAAACTTCCAAAATAAGGGATTAACCCATGTCTACCACTGTTAATAGTGACCTGATCATTTATGACGACCTGGCGCAAACCGCTTTCCTTGAGCGACGACAGGATAACCTCGCAATCTTCAACGCCTCTTCCAACGGAGCGATCCTGCTGGATAACGAACTGATTGAAGGCGATTTCCGCAAGCGTGCGTTCTACAAGGTGGGCGGCTCTATCGAATCGCGTGATGTTAACTCCACCGAAAAAGTAACTGGTAAGAAGATTGGCGCTGGTGAAGCCGTCTCCGTTAAAGCGCCGTGGAAATACGGTCCATACGAAACTACTGAAGAAGCGTTCAAACGCCGCGGCCGCTCGGTTGACGAGTTCTCCGAAGTGATCGGCACTGATGTGGCTGACGCGACGCTGGAAGGCTACGTGAAATACGGCCTGAAGGCGTTGACGGCTGCTATTGGCGCCAACGCGGATATGGTGGTCACCGCCGATATCGAAACAGACGGCAAGAAGACCCTGACGCGCGGCCTGCGTAAGTATGGCGACAAGTTCAACCGTGTTGTGCTCTTCGTTATGCACTCCGCCACTTACTTCGACATCGTGGATGAGGCGATCGCCAACAAAATCTACGAAGAAGCGGGCGTGGTGGTTTACGGCGGGCAGCCGGGCACGTTGGGTAAACCTGTTCTGGTGACCGACACCATGGACGCTGATGCGATTCTCGGGCTGGTGACCGGGGCGGTGACTGTTACTGAGTCTCAGGCTCCGGGGTTCCGTTCCTACGACATCAACGATCAGGAAAACCTGGCGATCGGGTATCGTGCTGAAGGCGTGGTGAATGTCGACCTGCTGGGCTACAGCTGGGATACCTCCAAAGGTGATAACCCGGACCTGACCAAAATCGGCACTGCAGGTAACTGGAAGAAGCACTTCACCAGTAACAAATCCACGGCTGGCGTGCTGATTAAGCTGGGATCCGCAGCGGGGGAGTAACGCTGTCAGCGGATAAAACCTCCGCAACCGCTGACAGCACCGATGCGGTCACCATTTCTCTGAAGTACATGCTAAACGGCGCAGGTGTTTCCGGCAAAACCGTTGTCTGGAGTTCAACGGGCGGCGCGCTTAGCACGGCCAGTTCTCAGACCGGCTCTGCTGGTGGGGCGACGGTCAAACTTACCTCTGATACGGCAGGTACTTTCACAGTCACTGGTACTGTTGATGGTATTGCTAACTCGAGTCAGCAAATCACCTTCACCGCACCTGCTGCAGGCTAACCGATGGGGCGTAAGCCCCATTCACCGGATGCTCAGATGATTAATACTGATATCACCGCCGCTGACGTTAACAGTTACGCCAGCGAAGATGAACTGGCGTCATTTGCCGCGCTGAGAGGGATTGAGCTGCCTGAAACGCTCGCACCGTTACTGATTAAGGCGATGGACTACCTGGAAGGGCTTGATTGGGTAGGTTCCAAAGCAAACCCTCGACAGCCGCTGGCATGGCCACGCGTGAATGTCGTTCTGGATGAACATGATTTCCCACCGGATGAAGTACCACGGCAGGTTATAACCGCGCAGTGCATGCTGGCGGTAGAGGCAATCGACGGCGATTTACTCTCCAGCGTACGCGAAGCCGCTGTGAAAACCGAACGTGTCGAAGGCGCCGTAACCATGACTTATGCGGTTGCCGACGGTGAGGTGTTTACGCCAACTTACCCGGCGGTAATGGCTATTCTTGGCGACCTGGCTGGTGGGCGTGGTTATGCAATCAATGCTTTCGCGGAGCGCGCGTAATGGCCATAAACTATCAGCGAATGCAGGCGACAACGACTCGTATGCTCAAGCAGAACGGCATTGAATACAACGTCACGCGTAAGGGCACGTTAATCGTCATCGGTGGTGTGGAGCATCGTTCCGAGGATATCCAATTCACCGCCACAGGAGTTAAGACGGATTACGCGCCAGGCGAAATTGATGGAACCGTTATTGAAAACGGCGATATTCGGATTGTCTTTACCGCTGAGAAGGAAATTAAAACCGGCGATCTGATCGTCGTGGACGGCGTAAGCCACCGCGTAGTTAAACCTAACCCCGTGAAACCGGGGGCTGTGGTGCTCTGCTACAAATCTCAGTTGAAGACATAGCATGAGCGATAATAAGGCGTTCACGGCTGCCATCACCACGTTCGTGGACAAAGCCAAATCGAATCAGGAAGCGGTCGTACGTGCTGTCGGCATTCGGATCCTTAATCAACTGGTGATGATGTCACCTGTCGGCAACCCGGAACTCTGGGGCATCAACCAGACGGCAGCATCTTACAATCAGGCGGTATACGACCATAACGAAGCGCAAAAATCGGACCCTGCCAACCTGACTAAAACCGGACGGCTTAAGAAGAAAGCTCGACTGGTGGATGGGATGGATATCAAAGCGCCACCCGGATATACCGGTGGACGGTTTCGGGGCAACTGGCAGTTGTCTTTTGATGCACCGACCACAGATGAAACGGGCCGTATAGATAAAACCGGAAATCTGACAAAAGCCGCAGGGAATTACACGCTGTCTCTGTTCAAAGTCGGGATGAAGGCTATTTATTTCTGCAACAACGTCCCTTACGCGTATCGACTGGAGATGGGGCACTCTTCCCAGGCTCCGGGAGGGATGGTACGCATCACTGCTGCTGAGTTTCAGCGCTTTTTTGAGGAAGCAGTAAGGGAGGTGACTAAATGATTCCCGATATCGCGGCGGCGCTGGCCGCCAGGCTCGGCGAGTGGGCTGATGCTGAAGGGATCCCAGTTGCCTGGGAAAACGTGCCTTTCACACCGCCATCTGATGGGCTCTATCTTGCTGTCCATGACATGCCCGCCACGCCGCGTACGGTAGACCTTGGATTGCGCTGCCGCATTTATTCAGGTGTATACCAGATTAATGTTGTGGCCCCAGCAGGCACTGGCCGTACCGATGTAGTGGCTCTGGCTGACTGCGTGGCTGAATTGTTCCCCGAGGGGCAGGAGATTGAAGGCAGGGGTTTTACATGCTGGATAGATCAAACGCCTGGTGTTTTCCGCGGTATCACTACATCTGTCTCTTATACCGTTCCCGTTAGTCTCAATTATCGAGCCGATATCTCCAGCTAATCCTCACAACCTTCTAAACCTGACCGGCTCTTTGCCGGTTTTCCCGTTTCTAAAGGAGTAACCAATATGGGCTTTGCATTGCCTAACGGCGCTCACGTCTATCTGGCATCGGGTTATGGCCCAGCCATTCCTTTCACCGGGGCGACAAACGCCGAAAACATGGTGATCACCGTGAGTGAAGCTGATGCACTCAAGGTGGGTGATATTGTTCATGTGAACTGCAACTGGTCCGGTGTTGATAACGTCATTGCAAAAATTGATGCGATTGCCGAAAGCGCCGTAACTCTTCGCAACATCAATACCACCAACAAAAACAAATATGCCGCTGGTGGCGGTACCGGTTCGATCCGCAAGGTGCTTGAATGGACCGAGCTGCCGCAAATTACTGAGGTGTCGAAATCTGGTGGCGATCAGAACACCACACAGATTCAGTTCCTGAGCGACGACCGCCAGCGAAACCTGAACACCTATAAGTCTGCAGTCTCCCAGACCTACTCGATCGCGCATGACTCCACTCTCCCCGTATATCCGCTGCTTCGCCAGTTGGATGAAGACGAAGAAACGGTTGCGGCTTACATGTACGTGCCGAAGGCGAAGGAAAACCGTTACTGGGCGGCCACGGCGTCCTTTGACGATACGCCGACTACTGCGGTTAACGAGGTAGAGACAGTGAGTGTGGTGCTGAACCTGCAGTCACCGGCGATGACGTTCTACAAGGTGACTGACGCTGCAGCCTGACCCGTCAGCGCTCTCACTATTCCATGCCTCCCATAACGGAGGCTTTTTTTTTCGTTAAGAGGTATCGATGGCGACCAAATTCACCCTTCAGCCCAAACCTACATTCAAGGCCAATGTCTCGATCCCCCGAGCCGGCGATGAGGATGGCGTGCTGACGTTCACGTTTAATCACAAGCCACTTAAGGAACTGGCTGACCTGGAAAAACTCGAAGGCAAAACCGCCACTGATTTTCTGATGGAAATCATTTCAGGCTGGGCACTTCCTGATGCATTCAACGCGGAAAACCTGTCGGTGCTGCTGGAAAACTATCCGGCGGCGATGAAGGCCATCCCGGAAACCTACTACCGCGAGCTCATGGGGCAGCGTGAAAAAAACTGATAGCGGTTGCCTCTGCGTTTTATACGCCTGAACCCACAGCGGCAGACCTGGCGCCTTACGGGCTTACGCCGGATGACTATGACGATAATTTCGTAGATGTCTGGCCCGATATCTGGCCTTCATTCCTTGTATTTCAGGCTGTCAGCACGCAATGGCGAACGGGAATGGGCGGCGCGTCCGGGCTCGACTATAACGTTTTGCCTTGGGTAATGCGTCTGCACAACGTCGACGACGAGGCAACCGCGCTTTCGGACATCCGGGTGATGGAAAGTGCTGCGCTAAAAATTATGCATAAAGAGAGGGCGTAATGAGTAACGATATCGCCACGATTTCCCTGCGTGTAAATACCAGTGAGCTGGAGCGCGGTAATCAGGCACTGGATCGCTTTCAGGAGACCGCGTCCGCCGCGGCAGGTAAAGCGGATGACCTGAACAGTACGTTCCGCACCGGTATCGACAACCAGAAGAAGAACAGCGAAAGCCTGAAGCAACAGCGCCAGGAGCTGCAGAACCTGTTGAATAAAATCAGCCCGGTCAACAAGGCGCTGGATGAACTGGACACGATCCAGGAGAGCCTGGCGAAGTTTCGCGGTAAAGGGCTGGTGGGAGACGAGGACTTTACTCGCTACAACAGCGTGCTTGAGACGACCCGAGCTAAACTGGCGCAGGTCATGGAGTCTGAGACCGCAGAGGGGCGGGCTCGCATTGAACAGGCACAGGCAGCGCAGCGTGCAGCGGCGGCGGGCAAAACCTTTATCGATTCGCTGGAAGAGCAGGTCACAGCAATCGGAAAAACGCGCGCAGAACTGTTAGAGCTAAAAGCAGCCCAACTTGGCGTGTCCGATCGTGCTGCACCGATGATCGCCCGACTGAAAGAGCAGGAGGAAGCGTGGAAGTCAGGAGCGATCAGCGCGGGGCAATACCGCAACGCGATGCGTTATCTACCAATGCAAATGACCGACATCGTAACTTCATTGGCGTCCGGTATGCCGGTTTATATGGTAGCCATTCAGCAGGGTGGCCAGCTGCGCGATTCGTTTGGCGGTGTAGGCAATGCTCTGAAAGCGATGTTATCGATGGTGACTCCTGCCCGAGTGGCCATTGGTGGCCTGGCCGGTGCTGTTCTGATTGCTGCAAAAGCGGGAGCGGACTACTTCACAGCCTACGACGAAATTAACAAGGCCATTATCAGGACTGGCAACATTGCAGGCACGTCAGCGCTCCAGATAATGGCTTCCTCCCAGTCGATTGCTGCCTCTACTGGCGCTACTGTAGAAACCGTTCAAAGTCTGATGACTGAACTGATTAGCATGGGATCGCTTACACAGCAGCAGCTTGAAAAAGTGGCAGGCTCTACGGCACTAGCAGTTCAAACCGGTATTGTTTCGGCGCAGGACATCACCAAGGCATATCAGGATATAGAAAAGGATCCGGTTAAAGCCCTTCAGAGTCTAAACGAACAATACAATTTCCTGACTGTTTCGCAGCTTAAGCACATTGATGAGCTGGTGAAACAGAAGGACCAGACCGCGGCCGTTACACAGGCTATGGACCTGTTTGGCGATACGATGGCAGAACGTGGAGAGCAGGCTTACGACTCGCTGACACCGTTTGGTCGCCTGTGGCTGGATATCAAAGACTGGGCGTCTGAGGCCATGCAGAATATCGGTCAGTGGGTAGCTGAGCTGGCATCAAACACACTGAAGGAATTCAACGCAATTTATTACAGCGTTGCGATAGTTTTCCAGAAACTGAACCAGATCATTTCTTCCTCTATCGCTGCCGCGATTAATCTCGTTCCTGACTGGGCGAAAACAGATACTCTGCAGGGATGGCAGGACTATAACGAACAAATGGCCGGTGCTTATGGCGACAGCGTTTCTCAGCTGAAAAAAGACTGGGATGCCGCAGACATTAGTGCAAGTAAATACCTTGATACCACCCGCAAGATAAAAACCGCGACCACACAGAAGGATCGAGAAGAAGTCGCTGCTTTTGGCAAAAAGTCGAAAACCGGAAAGCAGGGCACTATATCGGCTGGCGATCGCAGCACGGATGCTGTTCAGGCCGAGTTACTGGCGCTTCAGGCACAGTTACGCGCGCTGCAGCAGCATAAAGGGTTGAACGACACCATCAGCCAGCAGCGCAAAGATCTGTGGACGACTGAAGCGAAATTTCAGGTGCTGGAGGAGGCCTTGCGTTCACGTTCACTGACAAAGCAGGAACAATCCCTGCTGGCGAGTAAAGACCAGGCGCTGCAGTTAGCGCGGCAGAAAGCCCTGTTGGGTGATCAGATTTCCGCGCAGGAACTGCTGAACAAGCGCATGGATACCTCGCAGAAATACGTCACGCAGATGGCTGAGAAACAGGCCGCATTACTGGGTGGCGCGGGGATGAGTGACCGCCAGGCGCAGCGAGAGCTGGCAAAGAGCCAGCTCGCCGCCGGCTGGAAAAATTCAGGTGGTTCGCTGGATGATGGCGGATATAAGAAGCAGCTTAAAGCGGCGAATGATTACTATGATGCAGAGGACAGGTTGCGTGGCGACTGGTTGACCGGCGCGAAAAAGGGCTGGGCTGATTTCGAAGACAGCGCGACCAATGTCTACTCCCAGGTGCAGACGGTTACCAGCAACGCATTCACCGGCATGGCCAGCACCCTGACTGATTTCTTCACAACAGGTAAATCTAACTTCTCAGATTTCCTTTCCACTTTCCTCAAGGGCATCGCCCAGATGCTGACCCAACTGGCTCTGGTTAATGGAATGAAGTCAGCGTTTGGTGGAACCGGTATCGGCGCGTTCTTTGGTTTCTCAGGTGGTGGTTTGGTCCCCGGTTTTGATGGAGGCGGCTACACGGGAGATGGCGGTAAATACCAACCGAAAGGCGTTGTACACGGCGGTGAGTTTGTGTTTACGAAGGAAGCGACAAGTGCATTAGGTGTTGGCAATCTCTATGCGCTTATGCGTGGAGCTCAGGGGTATGCAAACGGTGGTTATGTTGGCACAGCCCCAATGTATGGGCTGCAATCGAATGCAGCTGGCGGCGTAACCGTTCAAACTTCCGTGGTCGTTCAAAACCAGAACACTCACCAGCAGACTTCCGGCAATAACGATGCTATTTCTCGGGCTTACAAACAGACCATCGATCAGTCTGTTCGTACTGGAATTGCCAAACAGCTTCAGCCTGGTGGTCTAATCTGGAATGCGACGAGATCGAGATGATGAATAGTGACCGTTATTTGTTATATCCCTTTTTGGTAATCGTGCCATAAATAACCACCATCCGGGCATTTTGACTGGTATGATTATGTCACTGAAATTAATGGCTTAAGGGACACGAAATGGCTTCAGTTAAGGTGACGGCTCTATGGGTCGGGGATGAAAAATCGAGTATTTCATTCGTTTCTCCAGTTCTGAATGACAAAAAACTCAATTATGACAATGCTTCCTTCGGTTTTGGCGTTGTAGAAAACTACGAGGCATGGGGAGTCGAACGATACCCATTTGTAATGGAAGAATTTGGGAAAGGTTTAGCCCTTCTTGATTGGGGGTCAACAATCCACAAAAACATAGCCACAATTGATGTATTGGATGTCCCTCTAAATGTTGACGGCATCATTACATACAACGAAATTGACGAGAACGGATCGCAACGTGGGCCTTATGTCTACCGAATTTCGACTGTGGAATCGTTTTAATAATAAATAGGATCTCACGTGATTAACCCAGCCTTCGCTGGGTTTTTTTATGCCCGGAGGAAAGGTGGCGATCGAAACATTTACCTGGCGAACCCAGATTCAAGCGGGAATGGAAGGGGAGTTCACTTACGCAACACGCTCTGCATCCTTCGGAGACGGCTTTGAACAGATCGTCGGTGAAGGCATCAATCCTGGAAAACAGTCATGGCCGATGACCTTAACGGGAAAAAAGGCAGAGATGCTCGATGCGCTGAGTTTTTGCCGCAAGCACATCACAAAATCCTTTATCTGGACGTCTCCTGTTGGCGAAACCGGTTTATACCGGATTGAAGCTGATTCCATTAAAGCCCAGCCGCTATCCAGCAAAGTGATGACCATAAAAGCAACCTTCAAACAGGCATACGCACCATGATTACTGAAGATTATCAACGCCTCGAACCTGGTGAAAAAATACGTCTTCTTGAGGTAGACGGTTCTGTGTTTGGTCTGGACGACGTTCTGCGCTTTCACGCTTATAACCTCCCGCATACTGAAGAAGAGATTGCGGCTGCTGGTGGCGACGAATCAAAGTTAAAGGCGAAGAGTATCTGGTGGCAGGGCGAAGAGTATGGTGCCTGGCCATATAAGCTCGAGGGACTGGAAGCGTCAACCGATGGCAGTAGCGCCCAGCCGACGCTCACTGTTGCCAACATTGACAGCTCTATCACTGCGCTCTGTCTGGCCTATGACGATATGCTGCAGGCCAAAGTTACGATTCATGACACTTTTGCGCATTACCTGGATGCGCGTAATTTTCCTGATGGAAATCCAACAGCAGATCCCTTGCAGGTGAGGAAGCGGGTTTTCTTTATCGACGGTAAAAATAGCGAGCTTCCCGGTGAAAGTATCGAGTTTGTTCTTACCAGCCCGATGGATCTGCAGGGATTGATGATTCCGACCAGACAGCTGCATTCCCTTTGCACATGGTGCATCCGGAATAGGTACCGCACCGGCGATGGGTGCGATTATGCCGGCACGCTTTACTTCGACAGAAACAACAATCCGGTAAGCGATCCCTCATTGGATGAATGCAGCGGCACGCTCACCGCCTGCAAGCTTCGGTTTGGTGAACACAATGAACTTCCTTTCGGTGGTTTTCCAGGAACATCTTTGATCAGGAGTTAACATGCGTCAGAAAACAATTCAGGACATCCTGGCGCATGCTGCGAAAGACTATCCCCACGAATGCTGCGGCGTGATAGCGCAGAAAAGCCGGGTGGAACGCTATTTCCCATGCCGTAATCTGGCTGCTGAACCAACGGAACAGTTTCACCTTTCACCAGAGGATTACGCCGCTGCTGAAGACTGGGGGACGATAACGGGAATCGTACATAGTCACCCTGACGCGACGACCCAACCAAGCGAACTGGACAAGGCTCAATGCGATGCAACGTTGCTGCCCTGGCATATTGTCAGTTGGCCGGAAGGAGACTTTCGTACCATTACTCCCCGCGGAGAATTGCCGCTGCTCGGGCGCCCGTTTGTGCTCGGACACTACGACTGTTGGGGGCTGGTGATGAGCTATTTCCGGCAGGAGCATGATGTCGAACTTCAGGATTACCGTGTTGATTATCCGTGGTGGGAGGACTCCTATCCGGATAATTTCTATCAGGATTGCTGGTACGAATGTGGGTTCCGAGAATTCAGTGGATCACCAATGCCGGGCGATTTAATCATCATGCAGGTGGAATCGAATAAGTGGAACCATTCAGGGATTTTACTGGAGGGGAACATGCTTCTCCATCATCTTTATGGTCACCTCAGTCAACGTGTGCCATATGGAGGTTACTGGATGGAGAGAACCATGAAAATTGTCAGGCATAAAAGCCTAATCATGCAGGAGGGATAATGTGCGAATCCGTCCGTACTGTTCGCCTATATGGTGTTTTGGGTACTACGTTTGGCCGCGAATTCCAACTTTCGGTTGCCTCACCAAAAGAAGCCATCCGCGCATTGTGCGTTATCGTGCCAGGCTTCGAGCGGTTTTTGAATACCAGCAAGCAGCGTGGGCTTACTTACGCTGTATTCAGTGGAAAGCGTAACCTGAACGATGACGAACTCTCTATGGATCAGAGTAGTGCTGATATCCGTATTGCGCCGGTTATCCTCGGGAGTAAACGTGGTGGAGTATTCCAGACCATCTTAGGCGTGGCTTTGGTCGCAGTTGGTGCTGTGGCGTCATACTTTGGCGGTGGTGCTGTCGGCGTTCCTCTAATGCAATTTGGCGCTGCGATGGCCCTTGGCGGTGTCGTTCAAATGCTTTCTCCACAGACAACAGGACTAGCCAGCAAGCAATCGGCAGACAATAAGGCCAGCTACGCATTTGGTGGAGTAACCAATACGACAGCCCAGGGTAATCCTGTGCCGCTCCTTTACGGCAAACGCCGCATCGGTGGAGCGATCATCTCCGCCGGTATCTATGTTGAAGATCAGCAGTAAGCATGCTGTAATGGGCTTACTTAATATGGGGTAACTTGAGCTTAGATTCAAAAATGAAAAAAATATCTACTCTTTTCCTTTGTACTTCCTTATTTTCAGGCATGGCTTTAGCTGATAACCATTACATACCTCTCCTCTATAATTTATCTACTATGTTTGATTTCAATCCAGTTAAAGGAGCTGTCAAATCATTAGATACTGATGTTGAAGAAAATGGTAAGGTCACTTATAAAATCGCCATCAGACTAGCTAAGAATGGTTGTGTCGAAAGCTTAGATCTTGATAACGTTTCGTCTGGTCATGAAACAAATCTAAAAAATAGCAATGGAAGTCTTGTTGGCCAGAGAGATGGTAAGCCTTTCTCTATACAGCTCGATGAAAAATGTAATATTTTGAGTAAAAATGAAAATGGTGACGAGTTGCGATATAGTCTTTACTCGAATGGCTTAATTAAAAATACCTATTATTTAGGTAAGAAAATATCTGAGCATTTTTATGATGATAATTCTAATTTGATACGTTCTGAGTTTTATGGTTCTGGAAAGGTCCTCTCTAAAAACGAAATATCTTATGTTGATAAAGACAGGAAGCCTCTTGATTATAAAATTATAAACACATCAGTTTACTCGGAAGGTTATACAGCAACGAATACTTGTCATTATAGCGAAAAGCTTGTTCCTGAAATATGTAAAGTAACAATGCAGAGCGCAGGGAATCCTGTGCCGAAGCCAGTACTAATGACAGCGAATACGAAAGTTGAATTCTACTAGATTAAACACATTTCAATAAGCCACCTCCGGGTGGCTTTTTTTATGGGCGAAATATGGCTATAGCAACCGCTATTAAAGGCCGCAAGGGCGGCAGTTCAAGCTCAAGAACTCCTACAGAACAGCCAGACGATCTGCAGTCAGTAGCCAAGGCAAAAATCCTTCTCGCGCTGGGAGAGGGGGAGTTTGCTGGTGGCCTTACTGCGCGCGATATTTATCTTGATGGCACCGCACTTGAGAACCCAGATGGTTCACAGAACTTCAGCGGTGTAGCGTGGGAGTTTCGTTCTGGAACTCAGGCGCAAAAATACATTCAAGGGATCCCGGGTACCGAAAATGAAATCAATGTAGGTTCCGAAGTTTCCAGCTCAACAGCATGGACGCGCACGTTCACCAATACGCAGCTATCAGCTGTTCGCCTGCGTCTAAAATGGCCTTCTCTCTTCAAACAGGAGGATGATGGCGATCTGGTTGGCTATTCGGTCAACTACGCAATTGACCTGCAGACAGATGGCGGCACCTGGCAGACGGTGCTAAATACCAGCGTGATCGGGAAAACCACCTCTGGTTATGAACGCAGCCACCGTATTGATTTACCTCAGGCGGGCAGCACCTGGACCATCAGGTTGCGCAAAATTACAGCCGATGCCAATAGCGCGAAGATAGGCGACACGATGACGCTGCAAAGCTTCACAGAAGTAATCGACGCCAAACTGCGATATCCGAACACTGCGCTATTGTACATCGAATTTGATTCGAGCCAGTTCAATGGCTCAATACCGCAAATATCCTGCGAGCCTCGCGGGCGTGTTATTCGTGTGCCCGATAGCTATGAACCCGAGACACGAACGTACAGCGGCACTTGGACGGGCGCATTTAAGTGGGCATGGACGGATAACCCTGCGTGGATATTTTACGATCTGGTGGTCACTGACCGGTTCGGCCTTGGTAATCGGCTAACGGCAGCTAATATCGACAAATGGACGCTTTATCAGGTCGCTCAATATTGTGATCAACCGGTACCGGATGGTAAGGGCGGCAGCGGAACTGAACCTCGTTACACCTGCAACGTATACATTCAGGATCGAAATGACGCTTACACCGTCCTGCGAGATTTTGCCGCCATTTTTCGAGGCATGACCTACTGGGGAGACGACCAGATTGTTGCCCTTGCAGACATGCCCAGAGATGTCGATTTTACCTACACGCACGCTAATGTCGTCGACGGCAAATTTGTGTATGCCAGCAGCACAACCAAAAGTCGCTATACAAACGCTCTTGTATCTTGGTCTGATCCGGCAAATGGCTATGCTGATGCAATGGAGCCCGTCTTCGAGCAGGCGCTGGTGGCGCGCTATGGTTTCAACCAGCTTGAGATCACCGCCATCGGGTGCACCCGACAGTCTGAGGCAAACAGGAAAGGGCGCTGGGGGATCCTGACCAACAATAAAGACAGGGTTGTAACGTTTGACGTTGGTCTGGACGGCAATATTCCTCAGCCGGGCTACATAATTGCTGTTTCTGACCGAAATCTTTCAGGGAGAGATTTAGGCGGTCGATTATCCGCGGTTAATGGTCGTGTACTCAAACTTGACCGGGTACCAAGTGCTAAGGCCGGTGACAGGATAATGGTAAACCTGCCGTCGGGTATTACCCAATCCCGTACGATTCAGTCCCTGTCAGGTGGAATGGTTACCGTGACAACCGCCTTTAGCGAGCTTCCACAGGCCGAGGCTGTATGGGTTATTGAATCTGATGAACTCTATGCACAGCAGTACAGGGTAATTAGTGTCACTGATAACAATGACGGGACATATACCATCACTGGAGCAAATCACGATCCGGATAAATATGCCCGAATCGATACGGGTGCCATCATTGATCAACGGCCGGTGAGTGTCATTCCTCCAGGTAACCAATTGCAGCCAGCCAATATCGTGATCGGCTCGTTTTCGGTGGTTCAGCAGAATATCAGCGTCGAAACCATGAGAGTGAGCTGGGACCAGGCACAAAATGCCATCGCCTATGAGGCACAATGGCGCCGCAATGACGGGAACTGGGTTAACGTGCCGCGCAGCTCCACCACGTCATTCGACGTCCCGGGGATTTACGCCGGACGGTACCTGGTGCGCGTGCGTGCTATCAACGCAGCGGAAATTTCTTCCGGGTGGGGATATTCAGAAGAGAAGACGTTGACCGGCAAAGTGGGCAATCCGCCCAAGCCAGTGGGCTTTATGGCTACGGCCATCAACTGGGGTATTCGTCTGAACTGGGGCTTCCCGGCAAACACCGGCGATACGCTTAAAACGGAAATTCAGTACTCCGCTAACAGTGACTTTTCCGATCCGTTGCTGCTATCGGACGTACCTTATCCATCTGCTGAATATACCCAGCTCGGGCTGAAAGCCGGGCAGGAATTCTGGTATCGCGCGCAGCTGGTTGACAGAACGGGTAACGAGTCCGGCTATACCGACTGGATCAGGGGAATGTCTAACGATAATGCTGATGATTATCTTGGTGAAATCGCAGACGATTACCTTACCTCGGCCGACGGCGACCGTCTGACCAGCGATATTGATACCAATCTCGAAGCTGCAATGCAGAACGCGCTGGCCAACCATGGAACAGTTGAACATCAATGGGCGCAATACGGAGAGGTACGCGCCGATATCCTCGTTGTGAAAACGACTATTGCTGAGGTGGATAGGGCAATGGCCGAAATGTCGACACAGGTGCAGGCGCAGATCGACAACGTCACCGCTTCCCTGGAAGACAAGCTCACAGCCGTCGTCGATGCCTCAGGTGCTTCGGCAATCTACACCCTCAAAACAGGCGTGAGGATAAACGGGGTGATGTACAACGCCGGGATGTCGATTGCTGTGCTTGCTGAGGACGGGAAACCGGTAGTTACCCGTATTGGGTTCAACGCTAATCAGTTTGTATTGATGAGTGGCAGTGGTGACGCCCAGTATTCACCGTTCGCGGTGGTTAATGGTCAGGTATTTATGAGTTCAGCGTTTATTCAGGATGGCACGATCACCAATGCCAAAATTGGCAATTTCATCCAGTCCAATAATTACGTTGCCGGACAATCCGGATGGAAACTGGATAAAGGTGGTAGCTGGGAAAACTACGGTAGTGACGGTCAGGGTGCAAGAAAGACCACGAACGTTACTGACAGCATCAGGGATGCGAACGGTGTCCTCCGCGTACAGATTGGCAAACTGACAGGAGTGTTCTGATGTCATGGGGTATACAAACATGGGATGCCAGTGGAAGGCCAAACAACTATGGCATTAAGCCAGTTTCGGTTGTTGGACGTATTCCACTAGCGGCAGGGCAGAACTCAGGGGCATGGAGCTTTAGCCTACCTCAGGGGTTTAAAGTGGGGTTTGTTGTTTCTCTTGACGAGGGGGGAAACAGTGTCGGACGCAGAATTGTAGCGAGCGGGAACACCATTGCTGTGACACCCGCATCAGAAACGGGCTTGGGCAATTATCCGGCATCTAAATGCGAGCTGATTATTTTTATGGAGAAAGCATAATGGCTGATTATGGTGCGATGATATTGATGGATAATGGAAATCCCTTCGTTACGCCGCAATCAACTCCATTCTGCCTCTACGGTAAATACACCTTTAGCTCCTCACCTAACGGCAGTTCACAGCAGGTGACGCAATATCTTTCTATACCCGCAGATTATCCGGTAATGGTGTTTATCAAAACTACTGATACGGCGCAGCCGACACCAGTCATGTCATATCGACTCGGAGGAAATGTATATATTGGTGGTGTGAACCCGTATAACCAGAGCTTTACGCTTACTGCATACGTCTTCGCAATATTCCCGCAAACACTACCAGCGTGGGGATTTGCAATCTGGGATGCTACGGGAAAACTTGTTCTGACAAACGAATCAAGGGTTCTTTCTGATCTGCAAACAGTGGGCACTGCAGGTGCAAACGGAGGCATAAACATAGACCAGACATTGTCTGGATCTTGGGCTGTAGCTCCTGCACAGCTTGGTCAGACAATTATCACAAATAACGCGACCAAGCCTCCGACCATTTATACGATCAACGCGTATTCATCGTGCAGATTTAACGGAGGCAGTACAAGAATAAACGCAGGTGGGACATCTACCGGGACAGGCTCACCAGGCGGTGGTACCAATACGGGGATGTCTTTAACCGCCATCAATACAACCGCTTACGATTAAACGATCGTTCAAAACGATCAATCTAAAGATATTGACCTATAAAATCTATTTTCATTGTTTCTTCCTCTAAGTTAACGTTTTAGAGCGTTTATTTTTCTCAGGGATGAATGATGAAACCTTTAATTGGCTGTGCACTTCTATTCTGTCTCCTTTCCGCTTGCTCGTCACCCCTTATCGAGAAACAAACTCCCGTTTGCGAAGCCACCGCATTGATCGGGGGAAATGAAGAGTCGGTGCAGATTTACGGCGTGCGTAAAGTAGCTAATCAGACAGAATATAGGGCAGGCTACCCCTTCAACTGGCGATGGGTAAGCAAAAACAACTTCACCAGGTCGACCTGTTCAAAATGAACAACACGAAAACCCGCTTCGGCGGGTTTTTTATTTTCTGAATTAAGGAGTCCTATATGTCGGAAGGAACAATAACTCTGACAAATGGTTCCGCTATTGTTGGCGGTTCCGGAACCTCTTTTACTACCGAACTTGCCGCAGGTGACTTCATTGTCTCAACTGTGAGCGGTGTGCCCTATACGCTGCCAGTGAAAACAGTCGACAGTGGCACGCAGCTCACGCTTGTCAGCAACTTCACCGGGCCAACGCAATCCGGCGCTGCCTGGTCAGCGGTCCCGCGCGTGGCGCTGAACATGGTAACTGCTGCGCTGGTGGCGCAAAGTGCTGAAGCGCTGCGTGGACTGAATTACGACAAACAGAACTGGCAGCAGGTTTACAGCGCCGCTGGAAATATCACAGTGAAGCTGCCAGACGGTACTATCTTCACCGGCCCATCATGGAAGTATCTGTCAGAAAATATGGCGACTAAGAGCGGCGGGGCTGTACCAGTTAATCAGGGCGGTACCGGATCGACAACCGCATCAGGCGCTCGCACGAACCTCGGTTTAGGCACATTCGTTACCCAGGAAGATCAGAGCATCGTCTATGGCCCGTCGCAGGATCATGCGCTTGTCGTACGAAAAGACGAATGGGGCGTCGTTGTTTCGGATAATGGTAATCCGGTACCACTCGGAACCCGTTATGGTGGAACGGGTGCAACCACCGGAGATTACTGGGGAGCCTGTACTAATATTGGAGCCATAAGACAAAAGACAGCACGGTTTGCGCCTGGTGATACACCGACGAACATTTACTGGAAAAACAGTACCGGTTTTATTACTGGCCAGGTTGAAGGTGGAGCCGTAGGGGCATGGATTGATATTACTTCTGCCGATGAAGCCGCCCGAATGCAACTAATAGGTTTTTATGGCGACAATAATGGTAAACGTGGGTTCGGTTATAAGGTTTATAACCCCAACTCTCAGTCCTGGTACAATCTCGCCGTAGTGCGTGATACAAGCAACACAACCGTAGATAGCAACGGGTTTATCAAAATCGCGTCACCAATTGTGAAGATTTACGGTGACGGACGATATGAAACTAACGATGAATCAGAAGGCGTTACGGTCACTCGTCTGGATGTAGGCCAATATCTCATTGATGGGTGTGAATCACTCAATTCAGACGCTGCCTGGGGCGGTATCGACGGAGGGTTTGAGATTCCCACAGACCGGAATAAACAACCGCTGATTTGGCTGGATTATGAGGTTAATGCCGATGGTTCTGTGTTGGTCAAAACCTATCATCGTACACACTCTGATGCACCAGCATTCGCCAGGAACGAACAGGACGGTATAAACGATGGAGATCCTGTTGATATCCCTGCTGATCAGTTCGTCTGCGTTCGGGTAGAAATGCCGACTGATTGTTTATTCAACCAAAAAAATAAAGTTGCTGAGACAGCCCCGACTTAAGTTGAAAAATTTACAAACGGCATAATTCGAAGCGCGTGAGAAACTTAGAAACGAAACGGCGAAGCTTTAAGCAGAGACGGTAGGGTCTCCATCTTGCGGACACTTACAAATAAAACTACTGTATATAAAAACAGTATTTGAGGTGTGTGCAATGGAACTCATCAGGCCAACAGAACTGCGAGAAATTATCGCTCTTCCGCTTTTCAGTGACTTAGTACAGTGTGGTTTCCCAAGCCCCGCTGCTGATTACGTTGAACAGCGTATCGATCTCAATGAGTTACTTGTCGCTCACCCGAGCTCCACATACTTCGTTAAAGCCGCGGGTGATTCAATGATCGAAGCCGGGATCAGCGACGGTGATCTGCTGGTGGTGGACAGCTCACGCACTGCTGAGCACGGTGATATTGTCATTGCCGCGGTGGAAGGGGAGTTCACTGTTAAGCGATTGCAGCTGCGCCCGACCGTCCAGCTCATGCCGATGAACAGCGCTTACTCTCCGATCATAGTCGGAAGCGAAGACACGCTCGATGTATTCGGCGTCGTGACTTTCATCGTTAAAGCTGCGAGCTGAATATGTTTGCTCTCTGTGATGTGAATTCGTTCTACGCATCATGCGAGACGGTGTTTCGACCTGATTTGAGGGGGCGGCCGGTGGTCGTGCTCTCGAATAATGATGGCTGCGTAATCGCGCGCAGTGCCGAGGCTAAGGTCGCTGGAATTACCATGGGTGAGCCATTCTTCAAGCAAAAAGAGCTATTCCGGCGCGCTGGTGTTGTTTGTTTCAGCAGTAACTACGAGCTCTACGCTGACATGTCGAACCGGGTAATGACGACGCTGGAGGAGATGAGTCCCAGAGTCGAAATTTACAGCATCGACGAAGCTTTTTGCGACCTGACTGGCGTTCGCAACTGCCGGGACCTGACTGACTTCGGGAAAGAGATCCGCGCAACAGTTCTTAAGCGTACACACCTGACTGTCGGGGTTGGCATTGCCCAGACAAAGACACTGGCCAAGCTCGCAAACCACGCTGCCAAGAAATGGCAACGCCAGACGGGCGGGGTAGTGGACCTGTCCAATATCGATCGCCAGCGCCGACTGCTTGCTCTGGTTCCGGTGGAGGACGTCTGGGGCGTCGGCAGGCGCATCAGTAAGAAGCTGAACGTCATGGGCATCAAAACGGCTCTCGACCTCTCAGAGCAGAGTACGTGGATTATTCGAAAGCACTTCAATGTCGTCCTGGAGCGAACTGTCCGGGAGCTGCGCGGCGAACCATGTCTGGATCTGGAGGAGTTTGCACCAGCTAAGCAGGAAATCGTCTGCAGCTGGTCATTCGGCGAACGCGTTACTGAGTATGAACAGATGCGCCAGGCTATCTGCAGCTATGCTGCCCGTGGTGCTGAAAAACTGCGGGGTGAACATCAGTACTGCCGCTTTATCTCTGCGTTCGTGAAAACCTCTCCCTTTGCGTTTAACGAGCCGTATTACGGTAACAGTGCGTCCATGAAGCTTCTTACCCCCACTCAGGATTCACGCGACATCATCAACGCCGCTGTAAAGTGCCTGGACAAAATCTGGAAGGATGGCCACCGGTACCAGAAGGCAGGGATCATGCTTGGGGATTTTTTCAGCCAAGGCGTGGCCCAGCTCAACCTGTTCGATGAGAACGCGCCGCGTGCTGGTAGCGAGAGGCTGATGGAAGTTCTGGATTATCTGAACGGGAAAGATGGAAAGGGAACGCTTTATTTTGCCGGGCAGGGCATACAGCAGCAGTGGCAGATGAAACGGGATATGTTATCTCCACGATATACTACGAGGTATTCAGACCTAATAAAAGTTAGATGATCCTTTAAACGGTATATTCATTCGAACCTAATTATCGGCTATGAGTATTAAGATTAATATGCCTACTACTATGCTTTTGTAATGTAAATAAGCCCCTGCAATTATACAGGGGCTTATGGGTATGATGCAGGGTGCCTCCCGGTGAGTCATTGAACTAACCACTCGTGACTCGCTGCTTCAGAAATTCACGATGAGCCGCTGGATATACAAATCATCAGGTTAATTAGCCCTGCCGCTGAGGAGGATTCATCATTAAACCGAATGTAACAGCAATGCTTAGCAAATGATACAATATTTACTGATGTGCCTCATGATTTTCTTTCGCGGTTTTCACGGTCACGGAATTTTCAGATGGTGAAGGTTAAAATATCGATGTTCATTTTTTTACTTTAAGTCTTGAGACAAAGGTTAAGGTTTTATCTTCTGGGCAAATCATTAGAAAAATTGCTGTGGGAGATTTTTCTAAACGTGTAATTCCATGCAGCATCTGGTAGAGTCTTTTTTTTAGTTTTTCTGCTCCATCTTTTTCAGACTCCCACTCTAAAACTGCCTGACCCTCTGAACCAATGAATGCATGGGATGGAAGTTTGACACCTCGGTTTGACTTACTTGAATAGTTCCGGTCATGTAAGAGACCCAAGATAAGAGGGTTGATATTATTATCTGAGAATGGGGCTTCAAGAACTATTAATACTGTGTAATGCAGGATTTTCATGGAAGCCTTATGGTTGCCTCAGCAATAAAGTCATATTGCCATGGTGTTGGATGTACATGTCTTAATTATAAATTTTTGTGTGGGGGTAAAAAAACCTGCGTTAAGCAGGCTATAATAATTAAACGTAGTTATAATAATGATTTCATGAATGTCGGCGTTGAATCCCTAGCGTCAAAGATACTTCTGCGCCGCATCTAATATTTCCTGAGAGGTAAGTTCTCGATCTGATGCCACATGGACCACTTCATGGTCACCTGTTAAAGAGGGAAAACCTGCTGACATTATCTGAAGGTTTATCACTTCTCCATTAGGATATTCTTCGCGTATTGATGTCACACCTTTAAGCACAGTGATAACTTTACTTGGCTTACCATTAAAAAAAATGATTACTTTTTTCATATATCACCATGTATTTTGCGGGTTTCTAGCCCCTGCAGGTGGTCGAAAGGGTTCTGTTTGTTCATTTTTTTTGCCTCTTTCGAAATTAAAACAAGCATTATACTTTCTTAACGTGTACTGTAACGGTCCATTTGAACTGGAGAAGTCTATGTCTGCACGTAAAAACACTCAATTCCGCCGAAATTATTTAGTAAAATGTCCTTGTCCAAACTGCTCAAAAGATTCCGAACATAGTTACAATCGTGTACAAAAGGGGGCTCAGTTGGTGTGCCCATACTGCTGTGCTTTGTTCAAATCTTCCCAGCGCTTCTAAAAAAATTATTAAAAAAATAAGAAGTGATGCTTTTGGAGGCTGCCTAACCTCTTACGCACTTTAGTATTTTATAAGCAGTTAGCTTCTGCTTTGAGACTGTTCATGCAGCAGTCCTGCATTTCATCACATCGGTCAGCAAACTTGATGGTAAGTAAATATGCTGGCCTGTTGTAATGATGTGAGTAACCGAACATCACCTTTCACTGATAAAGTCATGCTGGCTTAAGCAAACCATCTAAAAATTATCTATCGCAAAGTGTTACATTGGCAGCGATTGGACCTTTAGTTCCAGCTATGATAGCGAATTTGACTTTTTGTCCTTCAAAAAGAGTATTAAATGTTTCTCCCAGCAGGGAAGAAGTGTGAACAAGAACATCTTTACTTCCATCGAGTGGGGAGATAAAGCCAAACCCCTTATCTTCGTTAAACCACTTAACAAGACCTATGATTTTAGATGACATACAAACTCCGTTTGAACATTTCAAACTGACAAGCAAGCTCATGATAAGAAACGTATGCTGGTATATGTATGGACTCAAGAGGAGGGATATCAGAGATAACACCTAGTTATGAGAACGGCTTTTGGAAAAGTTAGATTCATCATCGCACCGAATCAGCCAAACCATTAAGGCACGTGTTGAATGATTAAGCAAATTTTATCTTAGCCTTCTAGAAGGCCGTTAAAATAGTGTTAGCTATTATTAACTGATCCTGTATAGTGAAATCTGGATTACCATTAGGAAAATATTTGTCTCGTAAAATGACAGGAATTGTCAAAAGTTTTGACTTCAAGAGCGGAAAGGGATTGATTATCCCATCAGATGGCAGAAAAGATGTTTTTTTGCATGTTTCTGCATTAAGTAATAGTGAAAGCCAAACGTTAAAGCCAGGTGTTCGTGTTGAATTTTATCGTATAAATGGACTTAGTGGTCCGATGGCTGCAAATATATTTCTTTCTTAAAGTAAGATAATATTGAACCAAATATAAAGTGCGCATCAAAAGCACTGCAGATTATATATCTGTTTGTTCTATCAATTTTCTCCCCTGATTTTTTCCATTTCCAACATCACGGGCCACAGCATGCCAGATAAACTTGTCGGTTGGTACAGCGCCGTCGGCCGCTATCTCTTGAGCTTCTTTCCCTCCAGCGTCCTGACGCATCCATTCCCTTGCTGCTACTGCTGACAAAACCAGTGGCCGGCGGTCATGAATATCCACCAGGTCTTTGTCAGCTGCAGATGTCACTATCAGGAAACCTTCCGATTCATCGCCGCGCTCGAACGGCGTGCTGCCGATTGCAGCCATGAAAATAGGCTGACCGTCTGCCCGGTGAATGAAGTAGGGCTGTTTCTTGTCGCCTTCTTTCTTCCATTCAAACCACCCATCGGCAAAGCAGATCGCTCGGCCATGTTCCCACAAAAGTTTAAGCATTCGACTTGTGGCCGCAGTTTCGACGCGCGCGGGCTTATCCCACCACCCGGGCGCATAGCCCCAGAATACCGGATCGAGGTGTAATTGCTCGTCGCGTTCGCTCAGCAGCAGGACTTTAGTACCTGGCGCCACGTTGTACCGGCCAATAGGTTCCGGGTCATAGGCAATGTCACGATCGGCTTCGTCGGCCAGGTAAGCCAGATATTCTTCACGTGTTTGTGCTTGTGCAAAACGTCCACACATAGAAACCTCCAGTTAGTCAATAGGGCAGGGAGAAAAAGTAGCGCGCTGGTTAAGTCTTACAAACGTATTCGGGGCGATTCTCCTGAAGAGAATGGAGTTCGTACAGCGGTGTGTTACGAAACTGGAAGGAGCTATGCAAAATAGGGGGATTTTGGGGGCAAATTTGGGGGCATTTTGAAGGAGGGACACCAAAAGGGGCACAAAAAAGACCGTGAATGTCCGTAGATGTCCGTTAAACGTTTCGGGCTAACTTATTGAAAACATAATAAGTATGTCCATTTCAATGAGTTGGGGTTTTTCTGCACACTAAAACTGCACAAACAGCTTTTCATTGAATCTCACCAAAAAAACGCTACATGCAGAATATACATAAAAACCCGTCGATATTTTCATGTCTGTGAAACGTGTTACATGGCAATCGCGCTGTTTTTTAACTTGGCGATGAGTGTTTCCGTTACGGCCAGTCCTTCCGCAATGTGCATATCAATCACATCGGTACCGAATTCGTTAATTAAATCCAGAAGTATTTCGTAAGTCTGGATGAGCTCAAGGATATCAAAGAGCGCTTTTTGATCGGGGCGCGAGGGAGAAGGATGGTTAAGCGCGGCCTGATTAGCAATCCATTCCAGATTGGTTTTGATGGCTTCTACCTGACTGTAGCTATACATATTTCATGGGCTTAAATCCTCATTTCAAGATTTTATGGGAGAGGTATCGTGAGAGCTTCACGGTGAAAAAAGAGTCTGCATGTCGCCGGGGCAGTGCTGGCTGTAGAAAGGATGGATGAAGATTTAAGTATGGGATAGTTCGCGTGCTTAGCAAGTTAATTGTTGCGCAAACGTAAAAATAAACGCGCGAAAGAGAGGGCATTGCTGCGTAATACCTTCATTTCGCGCACGTTATACTAGCCAGGTAACGGAATCAGGTTTCCCAGGCGTGCGGAGCAAACAGATAACCCTTGTTACGCACGGTTTTAATGCGGTAGGGCTCGGTAGCGTTATCCTGCAGCTTTTTGCGCAGGCGCGAAATCGCCACGTCAACGCTGCGGTCCATTCCGTCATAGCTCACGCCACGCAGGTTTTTCAGCAGCGCGTCGCGGTCCATGATTTGCCCGGCGTGCGTTGCCAGCTCCCACAGCAGGTCAAAGTCTGCGGTGGAGAGGGCGATAAGCTCGCCGGAGAGCAGCACCTGGCGGTTAATGGGGTCAATAGACAGCGTACCGAAGCGCATCGCTTTGTGCGGCGTCAGAGAGGGCGCGGGCGCTTCGCGTTCGATGCTGGCGTGCTGGCGCAAATGCAGGCGCAGGCGGGCAAGCAGGACGGCAGGCGGTGTGGTTTTCAGAATGTAGTCATTGGCGCCCATCTCCAGCGACAAAATGTGGTTCATATCGCTGTCCAGTGAGGTGAGCAGGACGATAGGGCCCTCCCAACGGGCGCGCAGGTCACGGCAGAGCGTCATGCCGTCTTTGCCTGGCAACATAATATCCAGCAGTACCAGATCCGGGTTTTCACGGACGACCACCTCTTCGGCACGATCGCCGCGAGGTTCAACAATGACGTCCATATCATGTTTACCCAGATAGGCGGCGATCAGTTGCCCGACCTCGGGTTCGTCTTCAACATAAACAATCTTATTCATACAGCGTCTGTTTTCGTAAAAAAAGCCAACATACACCGCGGAACCTTAACCTTCCATTAATCTTTCAAAATTAACGCCGGTTCCGTTATTCTGGCTCTTATTGTTATTTGATTGTTATAGGGAAAAGTATGGGGCTGGTGATCAAAGCCGCACTGGGCGCGCTGGTGGTGTTACTGATTGGCATTCTGGCAAAAACGAAAAACTACTATATTGCCGGGCTAATCCCGCTGTTCCCGACCTTTGCGCTAATTGCCCACTATATCGTGGCTTCTGAGCGGGGCACGGAAGCGTTACGCACGACTATCGTGTTTGGCATGTGGTCTATCATTCCGTATTTTCTCTACCTGCTTTCGCTGTGGTATTTCACCGGTTTTCTGCGTCTTCCCCTGGCGCTGAGCGGGGCGGTGGTCTGCTGGGGACTCAGCGCCTGGGTGTTAATTTTCTTCTGGAGCCGCTTTCACTAGCGCAGCGGGCGTCCGCCGTCCACGGCAAAGGTTCTGCCCGTCACGTAGCAGCTGGTGAGCAGGTAATCCACAAGGTCGATCACCTCTTTCTCGCCCGGCGCGATTTTCATGAGCGACTTATTCAGCGCCTGCTGGCGATACTCCGCATCATCGTTTTCGTTAAACAAAATCATCGCCGGAGCGATGGCGTTTACCTTCACCTCGGGCGCGAGCTTGCGAGCGAACGAGCGCGTCATATTATCCAGTGCGGCTTTACTGGCCGCGTAGGCGATGTGCTTGTCGCTGCCGCGCTCCACCACATAATCGGTGAAGTGAATAATGTCGCCCGCCGCGTGCCCATGGCCGCGCAGCAGATCCTGCAGAGCGTGGTTAAGCAGATAAGGCGCATTGACGTGGATCTGCAGCATGGCGGAGAGCGTTTCGCTGAGTGACGTACCGGGTTTTTCGGCACGCCATGCGCTGGCGTTATGGATCACGGCGCGCAGTCCCGTCGTGGTGGCTTTTACCTTTTCCGCGAAAGCCAGAATGCCTTCATCGGTCGAAAAATCAGCCTGAATGCAGACCGCCCCGGCTTTGCGTAACCCTTCAATCGACGGGTATTCCGTACGGTAGCTGACAATGACCGGATGGCGAAGGTTGAGAAAGTGATGGGCGAGGGCGAGGCCGATACGGCGGCCTCCACCGGTAATCAGTATTGGGCGAAGCGGTGCATTTCCCATCGTATTCTCCTTTACAGTTCAACAATGGGAAAGGCGATGCTATCCCATTAACATCCAGGTTGCCGGTAGGGCAGCAACCAGTAACAGTCCAATTAATGCCATCTCACGGCGCTTCAGCGCGTTCTCCAGCTGATGCGTGCGGCGGGCGTAGATAAAGACCAGCAGACCCGGTGCGTACAGCACTACCGACAGCAGCAGATGCATAGGCCCGGAAGCATACAACAACCACAGGCCGTAAATACAGGCTCCAACACCCACGACATAATGCGCCGGGCGTGTGGCAATTTTTAACAGATACGCACCCACTAGGAAATAGGGTACCAGAATCATCTCCGAGGCGATGGTCAGCAGGGTGTTATAGTCTGAACCTGTGAGCCAGATCAGCACCAGACAGACCTGAACGCTGATGTTGGTCAGCCAGAGCGATGCCGACGGCGCGCTGTTTTGGTTTTGACGGGCGAACAGTCGTGGAAACGCCTTGTGCGTTGCGGCCAGGAACGGCACTTCAGCCGCCATGATGGTCCAGCTAAGGTAAGCGCCGCAGACGGAGACGATCAGCCCTGCGGCAATCACCACGTCGCCCCAGGGGCCGAGCATTTTCACCATCAGGCCCGCCATTGACGGGTTACGCATTTCAGCCAGTTCAGGACGCGCCACCACGCCCAGCGACAGCAGCGTGACCAGCAGATAGACCCCCAGCGCGGCCAGAACTGCCAGCAGCGTGGCGCGGCCCACATCGCGTTTATTCCTGGCCCGGGCAGAAACCACGACCGCGCCTTCAACGCCGATGAACACCCACAGGGTAATCAGCATCGTGTTTTTCACCTGCTCCCAGACGGGCACGCCCAGCGCGATACCGGTGAAATCGAGCTTAAAGATGTCCATACGGAACGCAATAAAGGCCAGAACGATAAACAGGCCGAGCGGAACCAGTTTCGCCAGCGTCGCCACCAGGTTGATGCTGGCGGCCGTTTGTACGCCACGCAACACCAGCCAGTGGACGAACCACAGCAACACCGAGGCGCCCACAATAGACTGCCAGGTATTTCCATCGCCAAAGAGGCGCAGCTCAGGCGTATCGGTAAAGAAACTGAGCGCTGAGAAGACGATCACCAGGTAGGAGACGTTGGCGATAACGGCACATAGCCAGTATCCCCACGCGGAACAGAAGCCAATCAGCTCGCCGAAACCTTCACGCGCATAGGTGAAAATGCCGCCGTCCAGATCCGGGCGAATGCGGGTGAGCAGCAGCATCGCGAAGGCCAGCAGCAGTATGCCGACACCCGTAATGCCCCAGCCAATGATGAGCGCGGAAGGGCTGGCAACGGCCGCCATATTTTGCGGCAAACTGAATACACCCGCACCCAGCATTGAGCTTAAAACGAGTGCAGTCAGAGCACTCAGGCCAAGTTTCTTTTCCATTGGCTTCCTGTTATGAAAGGTCAAAATCCAGAATAATTATTTCGCTCAGGCGCATAAAAATGGTGGATCACACTAAGGCGCGGGATTTTACGGAGTGTAACGAATGCATGCAATGACGTGAGGCAGAAATTCAAAAAAAGTAACAAAAAAAGGCGGCATTGCGCCGCCTTTCGTCAACGATTTTGTTACTTGTACAGATCGGCGCTGATGGTCACGTTGTTACCACGTTCCTGCCACTGGCGGGTGATGTGGTAGTACTTCGCCCCTTTCTTCGCCGCACGCTTCGCGACCTGGTAAGAGACTTCCGTCATGTTGCCGTAGTTGCCGGTAAACTTGATGCTGTCGAACGGCACCATCTGCGCTGCAGTGGCGTTGTTCAGCTCTTCAATTTTGGTACCGTCAGGCAGCGTAACGGAGTAACGGCCACCTTTCGTGGACTGCGTTTCGAAGAAACGTCCCACTTCAGCGCTTGGGGCAGCCGTCGTTGCTACGCCTGGAATTTCAACTTTCTTCGCTGCTTCGCCGCCTTTCGCTATCGCCGCGCGACCTGCTTCTGAATTTGCCGGGATGGCATCCGGGCTCTGCAGAACACGTTTTTTCGCATCTTTTTTATAGATGAACGCGGTAATACGCTGGTTGCCACCCTGGTTAGCATCGACCTGACGCACGATGAAGAAAGAGTAGGCCCCTTTCTCTTTCGCGGCTTTGGTGATGGCATCGTTCACTTCAGGCTGGCTGCGATAGAAGCCCTGAACGGTGACGGTGTCGTAAGGTTCCAGCTCAATCGCCTGATCTTTCGGCAGTTCAACAACACCGTTGATCACGCGGTTTTTCGGTGCGTCAGCTTTTGGCGCATTGTCTTTGAACAGCGCGATAGTTACGCGCAGGTTACCGCTGTTGCCGTAATCGGACTGGTCAACGACATAAAACGAGGCCGCCCCGTTTTTGTCAGCGGCTTTTGATGCAGCGGCGACGGCGTCGCCAATAGAATTATAACGACCCACAATGACCGTATGGTCAAAAGGTTTTAACGCTGCCGCTTGCTCCGGCGTTAACTCTGTTGCGGCATTCGCAGACAGGGCGGTCGCGGAAAGAAGTGCGGACGCCAGGAGTGTGTTCTTAAGCTTCATAAAAATGATCCTTCGCCTTGCGCAAACCATGTACTGGTATTGTTGTTAATTTGAGACGGTCCCGATTATTGCATTTAAAACCCGTCGCTGTCTGCGCCATTTTTCACTGCCTGTGCTTACTGAATCACCGAATTCGATAACATTTAGTGATATGTTGAAAAAACACGCGTTTGACAAGTAAAACTGATAAAGCATATGACTTTTACAAGTTAATTTAATGTTAACAAGTTGTTCTCTTATGGCGCTATATCATGTTTTTACCGCTTCGCTTGCGCGATTTATCGGTTCTGGCAGTGAATTTAAGGTAAATATCACTGTCAGTGACGCCGATCGCTTATTTTTCACAGATAAAGTAAGAAATAGTGTTTTCTGGCGGTAGATCACGGGCGCTATTTTCAGTAGGTTATAGACAGTTTGTTACTGTTTTATTTTCCGGGGTTAATCATCTCTCGTCGCTCGCGCGATGGCGAAAATTGATACAAACCGCGGGCATTTATCGATAAACCATCATCAAAAACCGATGGAAGGGAAAACTATGCGTATTGGGGTACCAAAAGAACGGTTAGCCAATGAAACCCGCGTAGCGGCAACACCGAAAACGGTGGAGCAACTGCTTAAACTGGGTTTTACGGTCGCGGTTGAAAGCGGCGCGGGCAAACTGGCGAGTTTCGATGACGAGGCCTTTATCCAGGCTGGCGCGGAAGTGGTCGACGGTGCTGACGTCTGGCAGTCGCCGGTGATTCTGAAGGTCAACGCACCGGAAGAGAATGAGATTGCGCTGCTGAATCCGGGAACGACCCTGGTGAGCTTCATCTGGCCTGCGCAAAACCCGGAGCTGATGGAGAAGCTGGCGGCCCGCGGCGTGACCGTGATGGCAATGGACTCCGTGCCGCGCATTTCGCGCGCGCAGTCGCTGGATGCCTTAAGCTCCATGGCAAACATTGCCGGCTACCGCGCCATTGTTGAAGCAGCCCACGAGTTTGGTCGCTTCTTTACCGGTCAAATCACCGCCGCGGGTAAAGTCCCTCCGGCGAAAGTGATGGTGATTGGCGCAGGCGTGGCGGGCCTTGCCGCAATCGGTGCGGCAAACAGCCTGGGCGCTATCGTACGCGCCTTTGACACCCGTCCTGAAGTAAAAGAACAGGTCCAGAGTATGGGCGCCGAATTCCTTGAACTGGACTTCAAGGAAGAAGCAGGCAGCGGCGATGGTTACGCGAAGGTAATGTCCGAAGCCTTTATCAAAGCCGAAATGGAACTCTTCGCCGCTCAGGCGAAAGATGTCGACATTATTGTCACCACTGCGCTTATCCCGGGTAAACCGGCGCCGAAGCTGATCACCCGTGAGATGGTTGACTCCATGAAGCCGGGCAGCGTGATTGTCGACCTGGCCGCCCAAAACGGCGGTAACTGTGAATATACCGTTCCAAATCAGGTAACCACAACCGCTAACGGCGTGAAGGTGATCGGTTATACCGATCTGCCGGGCCGTCTGCCTACGCAGTCTTCTCAGCTCTACGGCACCAACCTCGTCAACCTGCTGAAGCTGCTTTGCAAAGAGAAAGACGGCAACGTCACCGTTGATTTCGACGATGTTGTTGTGCGCGGCGTCACGGTGGTCCGTGAAGGTGAAATTACCTGGCCTGCGCCGCCTATTCAGGTTTCTGCTCAGCCTCAGGCGGCAACGAAAGCGGCGCCTGAGCCAAAAGAACCCGCCAAACCGGCTTCTCCGTGGCGCAAATACGCGATCATGGCGCTGGTGATTATTCTGTTCGGCTGGCTGGCTGACGTCGCACCAAAAGAGTTCCTCGGCCACTTTACCGTCTTCGCGCTCTCCTGCGTCGTGGGCTACTACGTGGTGTGGAACGTCTCCCATGCGCTGCATACGCCGCTGATGTCGGTAACTAACGCCATCTCCGGGATCATCGTGGTCGGGGCGTTACTGCAGATTGGTCACGGCGGCTGGATCAGCCTCCTGAGCTTTATCGCGGTGCTGATCGCCAGTATCAATATTTTCGGTGGTTTCACCGTGACTCAGCGCATGCTGAAAATGTTTCGTAAAGGCTAAGGGGTAGCATATGTCTGGAGGATTAGTGACAGCTGCATATATTGTTGCTGCAATCCTGTTTATTTTCAGTCTGGCGGGGCTTTCCAAACACGAAACGTCTCAGCAGGGTAATAACTTTGGTATCGCCGGGATGGCGATTGCGCTGATTGCCACCATCTTCGGGCCGGATACCGGCAACGTGGCGTGGATCCTGGTAGCGATGATCATCGGCGGCGCGATTGGTATTCGCCTGGCAAAACGCGTTGAAATGACCGAGATGCCGGAGCTGGTTGCCATTCTGCACAGCTTCGTGGGTCTGGCTGCAGTGCTGGTGGGCTTCAACAGCTACCTGTATCACGAACCGGGTCTGGAACCGATTCTGGTTAACATCCACCTGACGGAAGTGTTCCTCGGTATCTTCATCGGTGCGGTGACCTTCACCGGCTCTATTGTGGCGTTCGGCAAGCTGCGCGGGAAGATCTCCTCTAAACCGCTGATGCTGCCAAACCGTCATAAGCTGAATCTGGCGGCGCTGGTGGTGTCGTTTGTACTGCTGGTGGTCTTCGTGCGTACCGAAAGCGTCGGTCTGCAGGTACTGGCGTTGCTGGTGATGACCATCATCGCGCTGGCGTTCGGCTGGCACCTTGTGGCGTCCATCGGCGGTGCGGATATGCCGGTGGTTGTCTCGATGCTGAACTCCTACTCGGGTTGGGCGGCAGCGGCGGCAGGCTTTATGCTGAGCAACGACCTGCTGATCGTCACCGGTGCGCTGGTGGGTTCTTCCGGTGCGATCCTGTCTTACATCATGTGTAAGGCGATGAACCGCTCGTTCATCAGCGTTATCGCCGGTGGTTTCGGGACCGATGGGTCTTCTTCCAGTGCGGATGAAGAAGTGGGGGAGCACCGTGAAATTTCAGCGGAAGATACCGCAGACATGCTGAAAAACTCGCACTCCGTGATCATCACTCCGGGCTACGGCATGGCGGTGGCGCAGGCGCAGTATCCGGTTGCGGAAATCACCGAGAAGCTGCGCGCGCGGGGCATCAAGGTTCGCTTTGGTATTCACCCTGTGGCAGGGCGTCTGCCAGGCCACATGAACGTACTGCTGGCGGAAGCGAAAGTGCCATACGACATCGTGCTGGAAATGGATGAGATCAACGATGATTTCGCCGACACCGACACCGTGCTGGTCATTGGCGCCAACGATACCGTTAACCCTGCTGCACAGGACGACCCGGGTAGCCCAATCGCCGGTATGCCTGTTCTGGAAGTGTGGAAGGCGCAGAACGTGATCGTCTTCAAACGCTCCATGAATACCGGCTATGCCGGGGTTCAGAACCCGCTGTTCTTCAAAGAGAACACCCACATGCTGTTCGGCGATGCTAAAGCCAGCGTGGATGCGATTCTGAAATCACTGTAAGTTGCGTTGAAACGAAAAAACCGCCGAATTCGGCGGTTTTTTTATTGCCGGGTGGCGCTGACGCTTACCCGGCCTACGGTTTTGTAGGCCCGGCAAGCCTGCGCCGCCGGGCGTCAGGCGTTAATCGTCTTCAGGATCGTCCAGCTCAACCGGCGTCTGATACTCATCCGGCTTAATGACCAGCAGGTCGCAGCGCAGATGGTCGATCACCTGTTCTGCGGTATTGCCGAGGAAGGCGGCAGAAATACCGGTTCGGCCAATGGTGCCCAGCACCACAATCCCCGCCTGCAGGTGTTCCGCCAGGTCCGGGATCACCTCTTCAGGCAGGCCTTTTTCCACGTGGGTCATTTTCTCATCGATGCTGAATTTCTGGCGCAGCGCTTTCATGGCCAGCAGATGCTGACCGCGGATCGCGTCGTTGTACACGCTCGGGTCAAATTCAGGCAGCTCAATGGCAATGTTAATCGGGGTGACCGGATAGGCGCCCACCAGATGCACTTCGGTATGATTCACCTGGTCAGCAAGCTGGATGGTCTCCTTCACCAGCTTCTCGTTCAGCGAATTGTGGTAATCCTCTTCGCTCGCGAGGTTTACCGCCACAACGGCTTTCCCGCCTTCAGGCCATGGCTGGTCTTTCACCATCCAGACCGGGCAAGGGCATTTGCGCAGCAAGTGCCAGTCGGTCGGAGTGAAGATCACGGATTCCAGCTTGTCGTGCTGGTGCGCCATCTTCAGCAGCAGGTCGTGCCCACCGGCGACAATTTCCTGGATGATGGCTTCGAAAGGTCGGTTATGCCAGACCACTTTAATATCAATGGGCACGCCCGCTTCCAGGTAATACTTCGCCTGTTCACGGATCCACGCGGTACGCTGGCTGATGACGCCCTGACGCATAGCGGTGCGCTCGTCAGGCGACAGAAGGGTGGTCATCTCATACGAGAAGTCATAGATCGGCAAAAACGCTTTGATTTTGCCACCAATCCGTTGATGTAAATACACAGCACGTCGTAATGCCGGCTGATCGTCCTGATTCGGATCGATAGCTACCAGCATGTTTTGATACTTGGCCATACAGGTCTCCTTACTACTGTCACCACAGTCTGTAATTAAAAGAGTAACCTATATATCCTGAATGAAACAGAGGGGAGGTTTTGCCAGATCAATATTTCATGAAAATTTATCAGAGGAAAAGTACCGTCGTCGTCACCGCGATAAACGCAATAAACAGCAGCACCATCACCGCTATCGCAAAGGTCGTGGAATCCTGGACGTAGGTTTTTTCTTCCCCCTTCATCGGGCCGACAAGCATGATCCAGATGAAGATAAAGGTCACAGAGGCAATCACGACTGAAACGAAAAACAAACTTTCTCTCAATTCATAACCTCAACGAGAACCTTTCGGGCGCTGTGTGGGGACGTGCTACGGTGAAAATTTCTTGAAACAGAAGTGATTATACCAGACCAATAAATCACAAGAATTTATGGTCTGGTCATCAACATGCGGAGAGTTACGCCACGTTGCGGGCGTGCCCGGCAAGAACGGCAAGCGCTTCACCGTTTTCGATAGTGATGTATTTACCTTTAACGGCCAGCATCCCGCTTTTCTGGAAACGGCCCAGCAGACGGCTGATGGTTTCCACGGTCAGACCCAGGTAGTTGCCGATATCGCCACGCGTCATCGTCAGACGGAATTCACGCGGCGAGAAGCCACGCTCGGCGAAGCGGCGGGAGAGGTTGTAGATAAACGCGGCCAGGCGCTCTTCAGCGTTCTTTTTAGAAAGCAGCAGAATCATGTCCTGATCGCCTTTGATCTCACCGCTCATCAGACGCATCATCTGCTGACGCAGGTTAGGCATCTTACCGGACAGATCGTCCAGGGTTTCAAACGGGATTTCGCAAACCATTGAGGTTTCGAGTGCCTGAGCAAAGCTCGGGTGATGGCCCGTGCCGATGGCATCAAAGCCCACCAGGTCGCCCGCCAGATGGAAGCCGGTGATCTGCTCATCACCTTGTTCGGTGATGGTGTAGCTCTTGATGGTGCCAGAACGGATAGCATAGAGCGATTTCAGTTCGTCTCCCGCTTTAAACAGCGTCTGCCCTTTCTGAATAGGCTTTTTGCGCTCGATGATATTATCAAGCTGATCGAGTTCATGCTCATTCAGGGTAAACGGGATACAGAGCTGGCTGATGCTGCAATCCTGGCAATGGATAGCACAACCGCCAGACTGAATGCGTCGTATAATTCGCTTTTCCGGGATCATAGGTTTGCTCAAGCCTTAATTGATATTGGTCAATTTTAACATCTTTTTGGTAAGTACGTAAGCCTGACAAACCCTCAATAAGGACAAGAGACGGCAACGTGTCGCCATCTTCTTGAAATTCCACAGCTTGATTATGGATTTTTAGCCTAACCGGTAGAAAATTAAGCACAAAAAGCCTGGGAGCTAGAGCAGGAGATACCCTTCGTGACGCAGCAACCACTCTTTTCGCTGCACGCCGCCGGCATAGCCTGTCATGGTGCCGTTGCGGCCAATGACGCGATGGCACGGCACCACGATGCTGACCGGGTTAGAGCCGTTGGCGGCACCCACCGCGCGTGCGGCGCCTGCGCGGCCTAGCTGTTCCGCGAGCTGGCCGTAATGCATGACCTGTCCGCAGGGAATGGACCGCAGCGCCTGCCACACTTCGCGCTGAAAAGGCGTGCCTGCCGTGGCGGTTGGCAGAGTATCAATGATGCTGAGATCGCCTTCGAAGTAGGCGGCAAGCTTGTCGCTCAGCCCGCCCGGGTTGGTGGCGCGGATACGTTCATACCCCTGCGAGCGGTAGTGAACATTGAGCAGTTCTTCCATCCGGTCGCTGTGCTCTTCCCATTCGACGGCGCGCAGGCAGAACTGCTCGTCCGCGATCACCCACAGCGGCCCGAGCGGCGTCGCAATCTTATCTTCGAGTAATCTCAGCATCCTCATTCCTTTAGTTCAGCCTCGGGTAAATCCCCGGCCCAATCGGCAGGCCGACAAGATACCATGCCACCAGCATCACCAGCCATACCCCTAAAAAGATAAGCGGGTAGGGTAGAACCAGCGAATAGTAGGTACCCAGTTTGGCCTCGGGTTTATAGCGCTGCAGGAAGCCTAAAAACAGCGGAACAAACGGCGAAACCGGCGCCAGCGGAATCACCGAGGAGTCCGCGATGCGGAACAGGATCTGGGCAAACGCAGGATGAAAACCCAGCATCATAAACATCGGTACGAAGATCGGGGCCAGAATCGACCAGATGGCGGAGCCGCTGGCGATAAACATGCACAGCAGGGATGACAGCAGCGCCAGGCCGACAAACGCCGGTACGCCGCTTAGCCCGGCCGCCTCCAGCGCGTCGGTCAGGCCCACGGCCATAAACTTGCCCATGTTGCTCCAGTTAAACATCGCCACAAACTGCGCCAGCGGGAACACCATCACGATAAATCCCGCCATCTCTTTCATCGGCTCGATCATCAGCTGCGGCAGATCGCCCTGACGGCGGATCTTACCGGTCGCGATACCGTAGGCGAGCGAAACGACAAAGAAGAAGAGGATAATCAGCGGCACGATGCCCTGAATAAACGGCGACGGCAGGACGGTATGTTTAACCGGATCGCGCAAGATGCCGTTTTCCGGCACCACCATCAGCGCCACCAGCGCGATAAAGGCCAGCGAGACAACGCCCGCCACGCGCAGGCCGAAGCGCTGCTCTTTGCTCAGGGTTTCCAGCTTTTCATCGCTACGGCCTTCCCATTTACCCAGCCGCGGCTCGATGATTTTATCGGTAATCAGCCCGCCGACAATCGTCAGGACAATCACTGAGCTCGCCATAAAGTACCAGTTGTCGATCACGCTGACGTGCATTGCCGTATCAATGGTCTTCGCCGCCTCCGTGCTGATGCCAGAGAGCAGCACGTCGGTGGTGACGATCAGCAGGTTAGCGGTAAATCCGCAGCCCACGCCCGCAATCGCCGACAGCAGGCCCGCCACGGGATGACGCCCGACGGCGAGGAAAATCAGCGCGCCCATCGGCGGCATGATCACCAGCGCGGCGTCTGAGGAGATATGGCTGAAGAAGGCGATAAACAGCACCATATAGCTGGCGTAACGCGCGCTGACGTGAGAAGCCATCTTCACCATTAATGCGGGCAGCAAGCCCACGCGTTCAGCCAGCCCGGCGCCCAGCACCAGCGCCAGAATGGCGCCCAGCGGGGCGAAGCCGCTGAAGTTTTTGATGACGTTGGGTAAAAACCAGTGCAGCCCGTCAACGCTGAGCAGGTTTTTTACCGCCACCAGGCTGCCGTCAGCCGGGCTGCGCACGCTCACGTCAAAGGCGGAGAGCACGGCGGTGGCGACCATTAAAATCACAATCAGATAGATAAACAGCAGGAAAGGGTGCGGTACTTTATTGCCGATCCTTTCAACCCAGCCATAGAGCTTACCGGATGGGGAATGCGAAGGTATGGATGACATACTCATGGGCGTTCCTCGGGAGTGTTGTGTTGTTGTGTTGTGTTTTTTTATTTTAAAGGTGACGGTGTCACGCCCTGTGGGATCGGACACACGTACGGTTTTTCTTGTATTTGTTGTTCGAACTCTTCACGGCATTTTTTCAGCAGCGCCGCGTCCTGCAGCAGATTGAGCGCGGTTGCGCCCATCACTTTTCCGGCCAGCAGCATGCCTTTGTGGGCAATGGAGGTACGGCCCTGCGCCACCAGTTGCCAGGTGTGCAGCGGCGTGCCGACGGTAAAGCAGGGGCTGAAGCACTGGGCGACCGGCATTTTCCAGCTGACGTCGCCCACGTCGGTTGAACCCGCCAGCACATTGTCGGTGATGGCATAGGGCGCGACTTCATCCACCAGCAGCGTCTCCTGATGGCGCCGGGCAAAGGCTTTACCCGCGTCTCCCCCCGTTGCGGCAATATTTTTCAGGCTGTTTTGCAGATCGTTGGGCGTCAGGGTGGCGCGGATCTCGCGGGCGAAGGCGCATTCTTCCTCCGTCCAGAGCGGCGTGCCGTAGTGCTGCAACGCGCGATACATCGCTGCTTCAAGCGTGCGGTTCGGCAGGTAGCTGGAGCAGGCTTTATCAAAGCGGCACTCGACGGTGGTTTCGGTCATCATCGCTGCGCCCTGGGCGATTTTCTCGATGCGTTCGTAGATCTGCTGCGCATCGGCCATCTCCGGGGCGCGGATCAGGTACAGCACCTCCGCCTGCGCCTGCACCACGTTGGGCGAAATCCCGCCGGTATCGGTAATGGCATAATGGACGCGCGCTTTCTCAATGATGTGTTCGTTAAGGAAGTTGGTGCCGGTGGTCATCAGCGTCACGGCGTCGAGCGCGCTGCGTCCCAGATGGGGGGAGTTGGCCGCGTGTGCCGCCACGCCGTGAAAACGCCAGGCGGCCTGAATATTTGCCAGCGTGCTGACGTTAAACATCCCGGCGTAGGCTTCCGGGTGCCAGGTGACGGCGGCATCGACGTCATCAAACAGGCCTTCGCGCACCATAAAGGTTTTCCCGGAGCCACCTTCCTCGCCGGGACAGCCATAAAAACGCACCGTTCCGCTGCCGCCGTGCTGCTCCAGCCAGCTTTTCACCGCCACCGCGCCCGCAAGCGCCGCGGTGCCTAAGAGGTTATGCCCGCAGCCGTGGCCGTTGGCTCCCGGCGTGGCGGATTGCGCCGTCGCGCAGTGCGCCTGCTGGCTTAGCCCGGCCAGCGCGTCGTATTCGCCCAGCAGGGCGATGACCGGTTTCCCGCTGCCGAAGCTGGCGATAAAGGCATTTGGAATACCGCCGGCCTCGCGCGTCAGCGTGAAGCCCTCGGCCTCAAGCTCGCTGGCGAGCCGCTCGGCGGACCAGAACTCTTCAAAGCGGGTTTCAGGACGATCCCAGATCGCGTCGGCAATATCGGTTAACGTCCGACATCGCATGTCGATCGCATCGGCAATAAAAGCGTAGTTCTCCTGCATTACACACCTCGCGTCCACGGGAAATTGAGCGCAGTTCGCGCCAGCGTTTCAATGGCAATCGCCATGACCTGCTCATCGAAGTCGAATTTTTCGTTGTGATGTCCGGCGCTCAAATCCGTGCCGAACACCATATAGGACGCCATGCCGCCGTTCTCCTGCACGCGGGCCATCATCAGCGTGGCGTCTTCGGAACCCGCTGGCGCTTTCACCTTGTCGATGGCGTGAATAACCCCGGAAACCTGGCTCGCCTGTTCGCGCAGGTAATCAACCCACGCCGGTGTCGGCGCGCTGGACGTCGCGGCACCCATCAGGCGCATCTCGGCGCTCACGCCGTAGAGCGCCGCTGCGCCGGTAATAACCGCCTGCGCGCGTTCAAAGACGTACTGATTAATCGCTTCGCTTTCACCGCGGGTTTCAACCTTTATCAGGGCATTGGCGGGCACTACGTTGCGTCCGCTGCCCGCCTGCATCACCCCGACGTTTACCCGGGAGGCGCCGTCGCTGTGCGGGGCGATGCTGTGCAGGGCGAGGGCGGCCTGCGCGGCGGCGAGCAGGGCGTTACGTCCGTCCTCCGGCTTACCGCCCGCGTGTGCGGCAACGCCGGTAAAGTTCACGTCGAACTTGGTGGTGGCCATAAAGTTATCGCTGCCGCAAATCACCGTTCCGGCAGGGACGCCGGTACCAATATGGATGGCCGTAAAATAGTCCACGTCGTCCAGCGCCCCGGCGGCAACCATGGCGCGCGCGCCGCGGGTGCCTTCTTCGGCTGGCTGGAAGATCAGCTTGATGGTGCCGTTGAGCTGTGCGTCATTCTGCTTAAGCACCTGCGCCAGCCCCAGACCAATAGCGGTGTGGCCGTCGTGCGCGCAGGCGTGCATCATGCCCGCGTTGCAGGAGGCAAACCCGTCGCGGAACGGGCGATGGCTTTCATCCAGCGCTTCGCTTAAATCAAGGGCATCCATGTCGACGCGAAACGCCAGGGTCGGTCCAGGGCGGCCGGTATTGAGGGTCGCCACAATGCCGGTAAACCCGCCTTCAAACGGCGCCAGCCATTTCTCAGGCGCGCCCTGCGCCCGCGCGCGGGCAAACTCCTGCGCCAGGGTAGCGGCATCGGGCAGCCCCATCCGGCTTTCGGCATCGACGACGTCGCGGCCCATTGCCAGTTCGTAACCCAGCGAATCGAGGATTTCCGCGACTTTCGCGGCCGTTCGAAACTCTACCCAGCCGGATTCCGCAAAATGGTGAAAATCGCGACGCCATGCGCTCAGCTGCGGGGATAATGTCTGGATGTACTGCGCCAGTGTGTCCATATCTGTTCCTGTCATCATTAAAATATGTGAACTGCTTCACGCTGTGATAGTTTTTACTTATCACTAACCGATTTTTCACAGTTTTAACCGTTCAGTAATTACCCTCGCACATCCCTTTCCATTAAAGTAGATGACAGTTTCTTTACTCTGATAAACAACGGTTATCGGTCGGGCTATGACATTCCAGATTAAATTTCATCAAATCCGGGCGTTTGTTGAGGTTGCGCGTCAGGGCAGCATTCGCGGTGCCAGCAGGACGCTGAATCTTTCCCAGCCGGCGCTGACCAAATCCATCAAAGAGCTGGAGGAGGGCATGGCGGCGCAGCTTTTCGTGCGCAGGAGTAAAGGCGTCGCGTTGACCGAATGCGGTGAGGGTTTTTACCAGCGCGCCAGGTTGATTCTGGAAGAGCTGCGCGCGGCGCAGGATGACATCCGTCAGCGGCAGGGGGAACTGGCCGGGCAGATCAACATCGGAATGGGGGCCAGCGTTTCACGCACGTTGATGCCCGCCGTTATTACCCGCTTTCATGCGCAGCATCCGCAGGTCAAGGTGAGGATTATGGAAGGGCAGCTGGTGTCGATGATCAATGAATTACGCCAGGGCGAACTGGACTTCACCATCAACACCTATTATCAGGGGCCTTACGACCAGGAATTTACGTTTGAAAAGCTCTTCGAAAAACCGTTTGCGGTATTTTGTCGGGAGGGGCATCCGGCAATGGGGGCAACGTCAATTAATGAACTCCTGCATTATAACTGGACAATGCCGACGCCGCGGGGAAGTTATTATAAGCAATTAGAAGAGGTATTTAGCGATCGTTCGCAAATACCGCGAATTGGTGTGGTTTGCGAAACATTTTCTTCCTGTATTAGCCTGGTCGCGCAAAGTGATTTTTTAAGCATATTGCCGCAGGAGCTGGGCTGTGACCCGCTGCTGGCGCACCGTCTGGTCATGCTGCCGGTTGTAGAATCGCTTCCTAAAGCAACATATTATTTAATTCAGCGCCGTGATTCACGTCAGACGCCCCTTGCTGAGTCATTAATTACGCAGTTCAGAAGGGAAGCGAGAAAAATAATCGTCGCGTGAAATGCAGATTAAAAAAACAGGATCTGCCCGACATCAGACAGACCCTATAGTACACACAGCAGTGCGTCCTTTCGCCAATCCTGGGTATTATTTCCATGAGGCAGGTATATTTAGGTATAACACCTTTCCCGAAAAATGAAAGGCTGGCGAGTGATTGATTTCACGAAATTTTAACATAAATCACGTATTTTACCTTTGCTGAAATTTTAGTTAAGTCTTATTTAAATCTATTTAATAATTACTATATATATTCATCAGGTTAATATTATTGCCGCGCATTGCCCCGTAACGGTGATTGAGGCCGGTCTCTGGCGCAGGTATAGTACAGTCCTCAGATGCAGCCGGAGGATGTCCATGAACCCTGACGACAAATCATTTTTTCTTGACGCCATGGAAGATGTCCAGCCCCTGAAGCGCTGCGCGGATATTCACTGGCAGCCCAGCCGCAATACGCGGACGCGCGAGGAGGTGGATAGCGAACAGCTGGATAACTTCCTGACGCTGGATTTTCTTGACATGCTTCCCCTGGAAGAACCGCTGGCGTTCCAGCGCGAAGGGGTACAGCAGGGCGTTATCGATAAGCTGCGCTCGGGGAAATATGCCCGCCAGGCCAGCTTAAACCTCCTGCGTCAGCCCGCCGAACGCTGCCGTCAGATGCTCTATTCTTTTATTCGCCAGGCCGGACGCGACGGGTTACGCAATCTGATCATCATTCACGGGAAAGGGCGCGAGCAGAACTCGCATCCCAACGTGGTGCGCAGCTATCTGGCGCGCTGGTTAACGGAGTTCGAGGAAGTGCAGGCCTTCTGCGTGGCGCTGCCGCATCACGGCGGCAGCGGGGCATGTTATGTTTCACTGCGAAAATCAGATGAGGCAAAACGGGATAACTGGGAGCGGCACGCCAAGCGCAGCCGCTAGCGGGCGATCTTCTCGCCCGCCTGAGACTTAGAACGTTTCCCAGTTGCTGTCGGTGGAGGCGGTTGTCGTTGCCGGACGCAGCAGCTGTGGCGTTTTCAGACTGGCGGGGCGTGGGGCGACCGCTTTTTCTTTGCCGTTCAGACGAAACGCCGCTACCGCCTGGCGCAGCTGCTCGGACTGATCTTCCAGTGCCGCAGCCGCCGTGGCGGACTCCTGCACCAGCGCGGCGTTTTGCTGCGTCACGCTGTCCATCTGCGAAACGGCCAGGCTCACCTGCTCAATACCGCGGCTCTGCTCGTCAGAGGCTGATGAAATCTCACCCATGATATCAGTCACGCGGGTGACGGCGGCGACAATTTCCTTCATGGTGGTGCCAGCCTCGCTAACCTGCTCAGAACCGGTATTCACCCGGCTGACGGAGTTCTCGATAAGCCCTTTGATCTCTTTCGCCGCCTGCGCGCTGCGGCTCGCCAGCGTACGGACTTCACCTGCAACAACCGCAAAACCACGGCCCTGTTCCCCGGCGCGTGCCGCTTCCACCGCGGCGTTAAGCGCCAGAATGTTGGTCTGGAACGCGATGCTGTCGATCACGCCGGTAATATGCGCAATTTGCTGCGAACTGTCGGCGATTTCGTTCATGGTGCGAACCACGTTATCCACGACGTGACCGCCGCGCGCGGCCGTTTCAGAGGCGTTTTTCGCCAGCAGCGTGGCCTGACGGGCGTTATCGGAGTTCTGCTTAACCGTCGCGGTCAGCTCTTCCATGCTGGCGGCGGTCTCTTCGAGCGAGGCGGCCTGCTGCTCGGTGCGGGCGGAAAGATCGTTGCTCCCTGCGGCAATTTCGCCTGCGCCGGTGTAGATGGAATCCGTACTTCCCCGTACGGCGCTGACGGTGGTCACCAGCGACTGTTGCATCTCATGCAGGCCCGCGGCCAGCTGGCCCATCTCATTGCGACCGGAGATAGCGATCTCCTGCGTCAGGTCGCCCCCTGCAATGGCGCGAATATGGTTCATAATGGAGTGGAGGGGTTTTAACAGCAGGTGCTGTAAACCCTGCCAGATGACCACCAGAACCGCGATAACGGCCAGCAGAATCGTTGCCAGCGTCCACTGCATCTGCGTGAAGCTGCTCTGGTTCTCTTCGGTTGCGGCCTTCAGCAGGGTGTTGTTTTCGGCGCGCCAGCGGTTATAGACCGCTTCCATCTCGTCCTGCGCCTGCTGGGCATCCAGATCGCCATAGGCCTGGTAGTTGTCGGCACGCAGATACTCAATCGATAAGCGCATCACTTCGTGCATCTGGTTCCAGGACTTCTGCATCTCGTCGGTTAATGTTGCCTCCTGGCCGTTAACCTGCGGCAGCTTCTGCCACTCTTTGTTATAGGCTTCGGCTTTTGCCAGCGAGTCGGCTGCGGTGCCAAGCAGCTTATTGATCGCCGCAAGGGAAGCCGGGTCGCGCTGGTTTTTCAGGTAGCGGATCGCCACGCGGGTGACGGTGACGCGCGTTTTCACCAGCGTGTTCACGCTGTCGCTCAGGCTTTCCTGCTGGGCATTGAGCACGCCGGAATTCTGGAAGTTATGGCGATCGTTGCTGACGGCAGAGTAGAACAACCCTCCCGTGACAACTTGCAGCAGACAGAATATGGTGAGGGCAAAGATAATACCGGTAATCACGTGCAGGTTTTTCAGCATAGCGGTCGTCCGTTAGAGAAGATGCAGGGTTACTTCATTACTATCGTCGTAGAGAATTTAAACTTTAATTAACTCGCGCTTAACTAAAGGTTCTTTGAGGGAACCTGTTGTAAATCCGGATCATTTTTATGAGGAAGGTTAACATGAGCAGCATTGATAAAAGCGGGACGTACGCGCTCGGGACGCGGACGGTAAAACGACTGGGCTACGGTGCGATGCAGCTCGCCGGGCCGGGCGTCTTTGGTCCACCGAAGGATAAGCAGGCCGCGCTGGACGTGCTGCGCGAAGCGGTGGCGGCGGGGGTGAACCACATTGATACCAGTGATTTTTATGGTCCTCATGTCACTAACCAGCTGATCCGCGAGGCGCTTCACCCTTATCGGGACGATCTAACGCTCGTCACCAAGATTGGCGCCCGTCGCAACGACAAAGGTGCCTGGCTGCCGGCCTTTTCCGCGCAGGAACTGACCCAGGCGGTGCATGACAACCTGCGTAATCTGCAGCTGGACGTGCTGGACGTGGTGAATCTGCGGATCATGTTTAGCGCACACGGGCCGGCGGAAGGGTCAATTGCTGAACCGCTCTCCACCCTGGCCGAATTACAGCAGCAGGGGCTGGTGCGTCATATTGGCCTGAGCAACGTCACGGCCACCCAGGTTGCGGAAGCCCAGAAAATGGTTCCGGTGGTGTGCGTGCAGAACATGTACAACATTGTGAACCGGGGTGACGACGCGCTGGTGGATCTGCTGGCGCAGCAGGGGATCGCGTATGTGCCGTTCTTCCCATTGGGAGGCTTTACGCCACTGCAATCTTCCGGGCTGAAGGCCGTCGCGGATTCACTGGGCGCAACGCCAATGCAGGTTGCGCTGGCATGGCTGCTGCAGCGTTCCCCGAATATTCTGCTGATCCCAGGCACCTCTTCCGTAGCGCATCTGCGGCAAAACCTCGCGGCGGGGGAGCTGCGTTTGCCGCCTGAAGCACTGGAAACGCTGAATTCGCTGAGGGATTAAAAGTGACACGCGCAAAGCCTGGAGGGTGCTTCCGGCTTTGCGCGCTTAGGCTCCTGTCTGACTTTTCTGCCTGTGAAGCGCTAACGCTTCCGCCACAATCTCCTGCTTGCTCTTACGCGTCTCAAAGGCGGTGGTTCTGATGTACTCCATCAGATCGGGATCGATGCGGGCGCTCAACATCCTGAGATCGGCCTCCTTTGCCAGACCGCGTGCAACACGCTTGTCTGGATAGTCACGGGCGGGCATGGAAAATATTCTCCAGTAAGTCTTGTTAATTCGTTCGGTAAAATATGCTTTTATCTGACTTAAAAGTCAATGTGTAGTTATTTCATAGTGATGTTATTTTTTATAAGTCATAAACCAGATGACTTTTATATGACTTGTGCTGTCAGGCCTGTTAACGGCGGGCAACGTTGCTAAATTAAAACCGCTCAAACTTCAACGCGTTTGGGTTCGCCTTTGGAAATGACCTTGATCCTTGTCCATAATCCGTAATACTGTATTTATATACAGTATCTGGCGAGAAAGGCATTATGGACACTCTCTTTTCTTATCACCCAAAACAAGACATTGAATTACCTTTGTTTTTAGAACGCGTTGCCTGTGGTTTCCCCAGCCCGGCGCAGGATTATGTGGAGGATCGTCTCGATCTTAACCGGCTGGCAGTCAGACACCCCAGTGCGACCTATTTTATCAAGGTGAGCGGAGACTCCATGATTGGGGCGGGGATCGGCGATGGCGATCTGCTGGTGGTCGATCGTTCGTTAAATGCCGAACACGGTGATATCGTCGTGGCGTCGGTCGCCGGTGAGTTTACGGTGAAAGAGCTACAGACCCGTCCGGTTCTGAGACTTCTGCCGCATAATGCCCGCTATCAGCCGATTACCTTTCAGTCCGAAGAGGAGCTGCAGATCTTCGGCGTCGTCACCCACACGCTCAAAACGCATAAACATGTTCGCGCTGGTTGATGTGAATAGCTTTTACGCCTCCTGCGAGCGGGTCTTCCGCCCCGATCTGCAGGGGAAACCCATCGTGGTGGTGTCCAATAACGACGGCTGCATTATTTCGCTGTCGCGGGAGGCAAAGCAGTTCGGCATAAAAATGGGTGAGCCGTATTTTAAATTCAAAGAAAAGCTATATCCGTCAAAAGTTTACGTCTTTAGCTCGAACTATGCGCTGTATGCCGATCTTAGCAGTCGGGTCATGCAGACGCTGACCGATCTCGCCCCGGAAATAGAGATTTACTCCATCGATGAGGCGTTCGTGAACGTTTCAGGGGTCAGCCACTGCCTGTCACTGGAAGCGTTCGGTCACCAGATGCGCACAGAGGTCTTTAAAAATACGGGCCTAACCGTTGGCGTCGGTATTGCCCCGACCAAAACGCTGGCAAAGCTGGCCAACTATGCGGCGAAACGCTGGGCCAGCACGGGCGGCGTGGTCGATCTCTCAGGCCGAGAGCGGCAGCGTAAGCTGCTGGAAAAGGTTCCGGTAGAGGAGGTGTGGGGGGTAGGGCGGCGCATCACGAAAAAGCTCAACGCTATGGGGATCACCACGGCGCTGGAGCTGGCGGAAGCGTCATCCTGGGTCATCCGCAAACATTTCAACGTGGTACTGGAACGTACGGCCCGCGAGCTGCGCGGTGAGCCCTGTCTTGATCTGGAGGAGTTCACCCCCACCAAGCAGCAAATCATCTGTAGCCGTTCGTTTGGACACCGTATTACCCAATATGAAGAGATGCACCAGGCCATTTGCGCCTACGCGGAACGCGCTGCGGAAAAACTGCGCGGCGAGCATCAGTACTGTCGTTTTATCAGCGTATTTGTGCGCACCAGCCCGCACGCGGACAACGAAATTTATTACGGCAATCAGGCTTCCGTCACCCTGATGACGCCCACCAATGACTCGCGCGATATCATCCGCGCCGCCACGGAGGCGCTGGGGCGTATATGGCTCGACGGCTATCGCTATATGAAAGCCGGGGTCATGCTGGCGGACTTTTTCAGCAGCGGCGTCGCCCAGCTTAACTTGTTTGACGATAATCGTCTGCGCGCCAACAGCGCGGCGCTGATGGAGATGATGGACAGCGTAAATCATTCCGGTAAAGGGAAGATATGGTTCGCCGGGCAGGGTATTGAGAAATCCTGGGCAATGAAGCGTGAGATGCTGTCACCGGCCTATACGACGCGGTACGCCGATTTGCCGGTGGCGAAGTAGAGGATGGTTGCGTTATTTCTTTTGCACTAACCAGGTTGCCGCAGCCGCCAGCGCGCCGATCAGCGGCATTTCGCCCGCACCGGCCAGGAAGTTATGGCGATCGATCTCGTTATTTTTACGGATATCGGCAAGGCGGGTAAGCGCCTCTTTTTCATCCGCGGCGCCAATCTCCTCAAACTGTTTTTCAAACCCCTGAGCGATGAGCTGAGCGGCCGCATCGGTGTTTGCGCTCTCGATCGCAATGAGGTTCGGGCCTTTTTGGAAAAAACAGTAATCCGGCATAAGTGCTCCAGAAAGAGGGATACGGTAAAAACACTCTATTCCTTGCGGTTAAAAAATGCACGTGGTTTACGGCGGAAACAATCAGTTTTTCTTGAGTATTTCAGGCAGTAATTGCTCAATCACGCTGACGACCTTTCTGACGCGCTGCGGAATAAAGCGGGCGTCAGGATAGACGGCATAGAGGAAGCGATCGGGTAACCGCCAGTCGGGCAGCACCGGTACCAGCGTGCCCGCCTGCAGCGCCCTGGCCACGAGCGGTCGCTGCATGCCGCCGATACCCATGCCGGATTCCAGCGCCTGCAGCAGCGCGTCGCTGGTGTTGGCACGGAAAACGGTATTCACGTTGATCTCGACCGTTTCCTCGTCGGAAATCAGGCGCAGAGGGGCATCCAGCGGAACACCGCTGAACCGTACGTGTGGCAGCGACGTCAGTTCGCTGACGGCGTGTACCGCCTGAAAACCGGGAGCGGCAAACAGCGCGGCTTCAATACGCGCCAGCACGCGAGCCGCGTGCGCTTGCGGAGGCTCACTGCCCAGCCGTATCGCGACATCCACGCCCTCCGTCACCAGATCGGCAAGGCGGTCATCCAGGGAAATCATCAGCTGCAGTTCGGGATGCAGGTGCTGCAGCGCCAGCAGATGCGGCAAAATGATCTGCCCCAGGCCGCTCGGCAACTGGACATGGACGCGTCCCTGAACGCGATGGTCGGCAGGATGTAAACGCCTCTCCGCTTCCCCCATGGCGTCCAGCACAAGCTGCATATCACGCCGGTAACGTTCACCCTGTTCGGTCAGCTTCATCGTACGCGTCGTACGGTGCAGCAGCACCACGCCAAGCTCATCCTCAAGTGCCGCGATCTGTTGACTGACGGCTGACTGCTTAATGCCGGTCTGACGGGCGGCCGCCGAAAACGAGCCCGCTTCAGCGACGCGTAGAAAGGTAGAAATGGCGGTGAGCTTATTATTCATTTAATGATTCTGCTTATAAGTGCCATCGGTTTCAGGGGGTATCTCCAGAAAAAATAATAGATCACACTGCGTCTGTCACCCTTTGCGGAGAAACACCATGAATAAGATGCAGCAACACAACGTCGCCCTGGTCGCGGGGGCCAGCGGCATTGTCGGCAGACAGCTGGTCAACACGCTCCTGCACCATCAGTGGGAAGTGATTGGCCTCAGTCGCCGCGAGGTAACCCATCCGGACGGCATTTCCATGGTGAACGTCGATTTACTGGATGCGCAGGACACCGCAAGGGCGCTGCACGCCCTGAACGGTGTTACCCACATCTTTTACAGCGCCTGGGCGAACGCGGCGAACTGGACGGACATGGTTGAGCCGAACGTCACCATGCTGCGCAATCTGGTCAGCACCCTCGAAAAAACGGCACCTTTGCAGACGGTAAGCCTGATGCAGGGATACAAAGTCTATGGTGCGCATCTGGGGCCGTTTAAAACCCCGGCGCGGGAAAGCGATCCCGGCGTGCCGGGTGCCGAATTTAACGCCGCGCAGCTCGCGTGGCTCAGCCAGTTTCAGCGGGGGAAAGACTGGCACTGGAATGCCATCAGGCCGGGCGTGGTGGGGAGCCCGGTACCGGGCAATGCCATGAACCTTGCGCTGAGCATCGCCCTGTACGCCTCCCTGTGCAGGGCGCAGGGTTTACCGCTGCGTTTCCCCGGTTCGGAACAGGCCTGGCACAGCATCGTTGACCATACCGACGCCGGGCTGCTGGCAGAGGCAACGCTGTGGGCCGCTGCGTCACCTGCGGCACAGAATCAGGCGTTCAACGTGAACAATGGCGATATCTGGCGCTGGAGCGAGCTGTGGCCGCGCATCGCACGCTGGTTTGAACTGGACTCTGCGCCGCCGGTGAGGCTGTCATTTCATCAGCTGTTTAACGACTATCGCGGCGTATGGCGCGAGCTTGCCGAAGAACGGCTGGTGGAAGCGGATATTTTGCAGCTGAGCGACGGGCATTTTGCCGATTTTGTCTTTGGCTGGAATTACGACATGTTTGGTGACGGGAGCAAGCTGCGCAGGGCGGGCTTTACGCAAATGCAGGCGACCGATGAGATGTTTTTCAGCCTGTTCGCGCAGCTGAGAGCCGCGCGGATTATTCCCTGATGAACCTGGGCGTCCTGGTGCAGGCCAGGACGTCGGGTGCTTACTCAACCGTTAACGCATTCACAACTTCGGACACGCTTTTCACGCTGCGGATGTTCCCAATCCCCGTGCCGAGCGCGATATAGCCTTCATCGGTATTATCTTCCAGCATGCCCAGGCGCAGGCCCCGTAATCCTCCCATCGCCTTGCCCAGCGCGTCGTTGCTTGCGCCAGCTTTATCCATCGCCGCCAGTTTTTCCGCCAGCTTGCCGGGAAGAGCGCGGTAATAATGGGGCACGGTGCGGAAAAGCAGCAAATCGAGACCGTTGGCGGCAACGATTTTCTCTTTGACCCCCTGCGGCACGCGGCTTTCTTCCGTGCTGATAAAGACCGACCCGGCAAACACGCCTTCCGCGCCCAATGCATGGGCCGCTCTGGCGGTGCGATTGTCGGTAATGCCGCCCGCGGCCATCACCGGAATGTGCTTCACGGCATCGGCAATCAGCGGCACGATGGAAAAGGTGCCAAGCACCGTTGCGGGTAACGTCCCGCCCTCATCAAAACCGGTGGCGACGATAATGTCAGCCCCCATTTCTTCTGCGAGGCGGGTGTTCTCAGGCGTTGGGTTGATATCGCGGTAGATAATGGCGATACCCGCCTCTTTTAACTCGCGGAACAGCGCGGGAATAATGCTGCCTTCCCCGTAGCCCGTATACACCACGGCCCTGACGCCTTCGTCTTTCACCACCTGAAGAATAGGCCCAGTCCAGACGTCATTAACGGCCGTGGGGATCAGGTTCACGCCAAAGGGTTTCTCGGTCAGCCGTTTGGTTTTACGAATTTCTTCGCGCATTTTTTCGGCGGTTTCTTCCGGCGTGGAGACCGCGGTGTCGGCGGTTAAACCGGCATTGGGCCCCAGCACGCCGAGCCCTCCGGCATTGCTGACCGCAGCAACTAAACGGGAATCCGTGAGCCAGGATAACGGGCCCTGAATAACAGGTTTTTCGATGCCCAGGATCTGACAAATACGGTTATTTTTCATAGCAGACTCTCCCTTACGTTTGAATGGGGAAGAGTGTAGGGCGCAGGATTGTTAGGAAAAATAGCCAAAAAGATTCATCACTGTTATAAAATTAATAACAATCATATTATTCTGCTCGCGGCAAAAGCATTCCTTATGCAAATAAACCTCTTTGAATCTATTCGAATTTTTATTGAAATTGTTGAGTCAGGCAGTCTTAGCCAGGCGGCTGAGAATCTGCAGATCCATCGTCCGGCGGTCACCAAAGCGTTACAGCTTCTGGAGCAGCACAGCGGCACCCGGCTACTGCAGCGCACAACGCGTCGGATTAGCCTGACCCCGGATGGGGAAGCCTTTTATCGCCGGAGTAAACCCCTGCTGGCGCAGGCGGACGAATTGCTGGAGTCGTTTGGTACGGACCGGGCAATACGCGGTCAGCTGCGTGTGGATATGCCGGTCTCTTTTGCCACGCTGCGGGTGATACCTAATCTGCCTGATTTTTATCGTCAGCATCCTGAGATCGACATCATTCTGAGCAGCTCTGACCGCCGTCGGGATATGCTGCGGGATGGCCTGGACTGCGTGCTGCGGGTGGGGGAGCTGGACGACGGCGAGTATATCGCACGTAAAATCGGGAACATCAAAATCACGACCTGTGCCAGCCCGGCCTGGCTGGCAAAACACGGTACGCCAGAAACGCCGGATGATTTACGCAAGCATCAGGCCATCAACTGGATTAATAACCGCAGCAGACAAATTCATCCGTGGACGTTTACCACCCCGGAAGGCATCGCGGAAATTACCCTTCCCGGTAAGCTTGTCGTGGATAACTCAGAGGCCTACATCGCGGCAGGCCTTGCCGGGCTGGGGTTAATGCAGGGGATGAATCTCTTTCTCCAGCCTTACATTGACCGCGGTCTTCTGGTTGAAGTCCTGCCGGACTATCGCTCGCCGGACCGCAAGCTGTCACTGCTCTATCCACATCGCCACCTCTCCCGCAAGGTGCGGGTCTTTACCGAGTGGCTGGAGAGTCTGGTGTGAAAGCGGCCAGCTCGTGACACAGCGCGCCAATCTGTTCTACGGCGTTCAGCAGGCGGGGCGTGGGTTCGTTTGCGCAGTTCAGCCGCAGAAAGTGCGTTAACTCTGCGGCAGGTGAAAACAGGGGGCCAGGGCTGACGCCAATACCCAGCGCCAGCGCGCGACGGTGCACCTCCAGCGCGTTGACCCGCTGAGGCAGTTCAACCCACAGCAGGAAACCGGCAGTGGGTACGTTAACGCGCGTACCGGGCGGAAAGCTCGCCTTGACCTGCGCCACGACGGCGTGAACGCCCTCTGCGATCCGGCGCTTCAGCCGCCGCAGATGGCGATCGTAGTCGCCGCTCGCCAGAACGTCGCTCGTCGCCGCTTCCAGCAGCGGGGCGCCAGCCCATTCTCCGGCCATGCGGGCCTGTAAGACCTGCGGGGAGTAGCGTCCGGCGGCGATCCAGCCGATTCGCCATCCGGGCGCAAGCGTTTTAGATAGGGAACTGCAGTAAATCACATTCCCGCTCTGGTCGAACGCCTTGCAGGCCGGAGGGCGTTGCCCCTCGCCGACCAGGTCACCGTAAACATCGTCCTCAATTAAAGGAATTTCAGCCTCTTCAAGCAGGGCAACCAGTTCCTGCTTGCGCGGGACGGGCATGCTGGCACCCAAAGGGTTTTGCACGGTGGGCGAGGCCAGAACGGCCGCAGGGCGGTGGCAGCGAATGGCGTCCGCCAGCGGTTCCAGCAGCAGGCCTTCCACAGGGTCGGTGGGGATCGCTAAAGCCTTCAGGCCTAAATCCTCCAGCAGCAGGAGCGTGCCAAAGTAGGCGGGCTGCTCAATCGCCACGACATCGCCCGGCTGGCACACGGCCCGAAGGGCCAGGCGCAGCGCCTGCGTCGCGCCTGCGGTAATAATGAGATCGTCCGCGCCGAAACGGGCTCCCCACTGGGCAGAGCGCGCGGCAATCTTGCTTCGCAAATCCCGCCTTCCCGGAGGCAGGCTGTAGCTCTGTCCATGCGCGTCCAGACGACGGCCCGCAGAGTGCAACGCCCGCTGCAGGGCATCTCCCGGCAGCCACGCGGGATCGGGCAGGGCGGCGCCCAGCGGGATCAGCCGGGCTTCTGCACTGCTGAACAGCGACCGGGCCACGGCGGACAGGGTGACGGGGACCGGGCCCGGCGTGGAGCGCACGGGCTCCGCGCGCGCAGGCTGGCTGGTCTGGCGGATGTAATAGCCTGAACGCGGGCGCGCAACGATCAGCCCTTCAGCCTCAAGGCAGCGAAGGGCCTCCAGTGCCGTCGGAAGGCTAACGCGCTCGCGTTCGGCCAGTTTGCGCGCGGAGATCATCCTGTCGCCGGCACGCAGCGCGCCGGACGTAATGGTAAGACGCAGCATATCCGCAATACGGCGATAGTGAGGAGAGGACTGGGACGGGGCAGACATGGGTAACTGTTCAGGCTAATTTTCGATAAAACTGACTATACAGCCATTGATGCGCGCCATCTATAGTGTCCGGCATGTTCAGGACAAGGAGGCATTATGCACAGCGATAACTTCAACATTTCCACCTATTTCAAACGCATAAACTACACCGGACCGGCGGGTGCCGATACGGCCACCCTGCATGCGCTGATGCGTCATCAGCTCTTTTCCGTTCCCTTTGAAAATCTGGACGTGCAGGCGGGCAAAGTTGTCTCGCTGGCGCCAGACGATATCGCCGATAAGGTGTTAACGCAGGGGCGCGGCGGCTACTGCTATGAGGTAAACGGGCTTTTTGCCATGGCGCTGGCGGCGTTAGGGATCCCTTACCGCTTCGTGGCGGCGCGCCCGATGTTCTACCCCGCGCGGCGGCCGAAAACCCACATGGCGATCGTCGCTGAGGTAGATAGCCGACAGTGGCTTTGCGACCTCGGGTTCGGCAGCTACGGCATTCGTGCGCCGATGGCGCTGGACACGCTTGATGTGGATATCACGCAGGATTTCGACACGTTTCGGCTAAGCCGCGGCGCGGAGGGTGAGTATCTGCTTGAGGCGAAGGTTGAGGGTGAATGGGCCCGGCAGTACGGCTTTGATCTCACCCCTCAGGAATGGATTGACTTCGTTCCGGCCAACTACCTTAACTCCACGCACCCGGATGCCATCTTTGTGCAGAAGCGGGTGGTGGTGCAACACAGCCCGGAGGGACGCCAGATTTTGCTGGGCGATATGCTGAAAACCATCACGGCGAACGGCACTGAAACGCGGAAACTGGCGGAGGATGAAATCCGCCATGTCCTGAAAGACCGTTTTGCGCTGACCGCCGCGTAATCTGCCGGGAAACGGTGGAGCCTCAGCGCAGTCCGTCTTCTGTGGCGTTGCGCTGAGCTCCCCACTGTAACAGCAGGCTAAACGACGCGGGTAATACGGTCAGCGTCACCAGCGTCGCGACCAGCAGCCCGCCGATAATCGCATAGGCCATTGGCCCCCAGAAGACCTGATGAGAGATCGGGATCATGCCCAGAATGGCGGCGCAGGCGGTCAGACAGATGGGTCTGGCCCGGTGCTCCGCGGCCGCCATAATCGCGGCATCGTTTGCCATTCCCTGAGCAAGATTGCTGTCAACCTCGCTAATCAGTATCACCGCGTTGCGCACGATCATTCCCGCCAGAGCGATGACGCCCAGCAGCGCGACAAACCCCATCGGCGTGCCGCCGGGCAGCATAGCCAGCACGATCCCCGGCAGGCCAAACGGGGCCATCAGGAGGGCCAGCAGCATCCGGGAATAACGCCGCAGCTGAAGCATCAGCAGCAACAGCATGATGACCAGCGTTACCGGAAGAACGGTAAAGACGGAGCTGTTCCCCTTGTCCGATTCGGCAACCGCGCCGCCTTCTTCAATGCTGTAACCTGCGGGCAGGCTCGCGCGCAGCTTGTCGACCGCCGGACGCAGCGCCGCGGATACCGCTTCAGCCTTCAGCCCCGGGGCAAGATCCGTTTGCACCGTGATAAAGGGCACGCGCTGGCGACGCCAGATGACCGGATCGTCCACGCCCCAGACCGGCGTCGCGACGGCGCTGAGCGGAATTTTTTTACCGTCGTTCCCCTGAATCGTGAGCGAGGAGAGGGTGGCGGTGCTGTGACGTGCATCGTCCGTGGCCCGCAGCACCACGTCGACAAGGCGGTCGTTATCCCTGATGGAGGTAACAACGCTGCCGGACCAGACGGTGTTCAGCGTGCGGGCGAGGCTTTCCGACGATATTCCCGCCGCCCTGGCCGCCGTCTGATTCACCTTAAGGGTGATGACCCTCTCCGGCTCTCCGGCCGTCTGGTTGACGTCGCGTGAGAACGGAGACCGGCCAATCGCGTCCGTGAGACGGTTCGCCAACGCCCGGACCTGCAGATAGTCTGGCCCGCTCACCCGGTATTTGATGGGCCAGCCGACGGGCGGCCCCAGCTCAAGGGGCGACACGCGCGTGATGATGTCGCTAAACTGCGTCGCCAGGATCCTGTTCAGCTGAGCATGCAGACGATCCCGCGCTTCAAGATCTTTAGCCACCACGACCATCTGGGCGATATTCTCATTTTCCAGCAGCACGTCCATCGGCAGGTAAAAACGGATGGCGCCGGACCCGACGTACGTCGAATAGCGTTTGATGTTGCCGTTGCCGGCCAGCGCCTTTTCCAGCTTTTCCACCTCTCTTAGCGTTTCCGGCTGCGACGCGTTGGCCGGAAGCGTCAGGCTGACCAGCAGCTCTGGCCGGTCCGAGGCGGGGAAAAACTCGCCCTGCATAAACGTCGTGCCGTACGCTGACAGCCCCAGCGCGGCAAGCGCAATCAGCACGGTAGCGAGCCGGTGGCGCAGTGCCAGGCGTAAAAGCCGTCCGTACCCGCGCGCGATCCTGCCGGGTCCCGCCGCGTGATGTCTGACTTTTTCCGGCAGCAGCCACGTACCCGTCAGCGGCGAAAACAGGATCGCGACGGCCCAGGAGCAGAGCAGGGCAATGAGCACCACCGCAAACAGGGAAAAACAGTATTCACCGGCGCTGGAGGCCGCAAAGCCAACGGGAATAAAGCCGGCAACCATCACCAGAGTACCGGTGAGCATCGGGAAGGCCGTCGTTTTGAATGCATGGGTGGCCGCGTGCCGACGGGAATCCCCCGCTTCCAGCCGGGAGACCATCGTTTCGACGGCGATCATCGCGTCATCCACCAGCAGGCCCAGGGCAATGATCAGCGCCCCGAGCGAGATACGCTGAAGGCCAATATCTGCGAGCATCATGCCGGCAAACGTCATGGCGAGCACCAGCGGAATGGCCGTCGCCACCACCAGTCCGGCCCGTAACCCCAGCGAGACAAATGAAACCGCCAGCACGATAACAACGGCTTCGATAAGCACCCGGAGAAACCCGCTTACCGCGTCACTGACCACCGCTGACTGATCGGCAACTTTCACCATCTCGATACCGTGCGGCAGCCCGGCGCTGAGGGCCGCCATTCTGGCATTCAGCGCAGCGCCGAAACGCAGCATGTTGCCCGTTGGCGCCATCGACACCGCCAGCCCGATAGCCGGCTTGCCGTTCACCCGGTAGGCCGGGGCCGGTGGCTCGGCGATTTCCCGGGTGACGGTGGCAATGTCGGTCAGCGGAATATAGCGATTGTTCACGTGCAGCGTGACGGCGCGTAAGCTCTCTTCGGTCGTGAGCGCCCCGCTGACCTTGATCGCCATGTTCTCTTTTTCGGTACGCATCGTTCCTGCCGGGACAACGGCGTTTTGCGACCGGAGGGCGTCGGCAACCTCCTGAATATCGAGCCCCATCCCGGCCAGGCGCGCCGGAGAAAAAGCGAGAACCCACTGCTCCTGCTGTTCGCCCAGCAGGGTGGTTTTGCCTATATCCGGCAGGGACATCAGTTCACGCCGTATTGTCTCTGCGCGATCCCGCACCTCGCGCAGGGTGAAACCTTCGGGAATAAAGGCGTAAATTGTGCCGAACGTGTCGTCAAACTCGTCGTCCACGGCAGGGCCCTGCACCCCTTCGGGCAGGGACGGCGCGATGTCCTGCATTTTTTTGCGAACCTGATACCAGATATCCGGCACGCGTTGCGGGGGCGTATCGTCACGGAGGTTGACGTGGATAACGGTGCGTCCGGCCCGGGTTTCACTTTCGAGATAGTCCAGCCAGGGCGTTTCCTCCAGCTTTTTTTCAAGCGTATCGGTCAGCAGGCGAGTGGTATCCGCCACGGTTGCTCCCGGCCACTGCGCGGAGACGACGGCCGTTTTAATGGTAAAAGCCGGATCTTCGTTACGCGGCAGCTTCTCATAGCAGAACACGCCCATCGCAATCACCAGCAGCATGAAAAAGCTGACCATCTGCTGGTTCTTCAGCGCCCAGGCTGAGAGGTTAAATTTGGCTTCCGGTACTGTGTTCATGGCTGAACCTCTCCGGCCATCACCGGCTCGCCGGATCGTAATGTGCTCACGCCCGCCGTAATCACCCGGTCGCCCGGCTCAAGGCCGGAGGCAATCATGACAGAGGTGGCCGTATAGCTCGCGGGCACCACCGCGCGCAGCTGCGCCCGCGACTGCGGGGTAATCACAAAAACGGCCGGTTTGTCGCCGATGCGGGTCAGTGCCGACGCGGGGAGGGTGTAGCCGCGCGGGGCAGACGATGGCAACGTGACGGTAACGCTGGCGCCCAGCGCCATGGCCGCGGGCGGGTTTTGCAGGGTGGCCCTGACGCGCCAGGTGCGGGTTTGAGGATCGGCCTGCGGGGTGATATCCCGCAGCGCGGCAGACGCCTGCACCGACGGGTCGCTGAGGAGGGAAACCCGCAATTCCGCCTTATCCAGAGGCGGGATCGCATCCGGAGTGGCAATATCAAACGCCACGTCGCGGGCTTCACCCGTTGCCAGCGTCAGCACGGACTGACCGTCGCTGACAACCTGCCCCGCAGAAGCGTTCACGGCGGTGATGACGCCCGCCTGCGGCGCGATCAGGCGCGTCCAGCCGAGGCTTTCGCGGGCATTTCGCCACGCGGCCTCGCTGCTTTTTAAGCGCGCGCGGGCGACAAGCCAGTCCGCACGGGCGCTGTCGAGCTGCGTGCGGGCTATCGCGCCCGTTGGCATGAGCTTTTGCATTCGACTGACGTTAAGCGCGGCGACCTGCGCCGAGGCTTTAGCACCTTCATAGTCGGCCGCCGCGCTGTCGAGCTGGTTTTGCCCGGTCGTGTTGTCAAGCGTGGCCAGCAGCTGTCCGGCAGTGACCCGGTCGCCAATATCAACGCTGCGCGTCAGTATCCGGCCCCCGGTCCGAAAGCTCAGGGTCGTTTCATCGCGGGCACGGATCTCACCGGTTCTTTCCAGCGCGGGAAGGGTTTGGGCGGTGCCAACGACGACGTAGCGTACCGCTCGCGCAGGGTCGGGCTTATTTTCGTGTTTATCACCGCAGCCGGTCAGCGGAAAAATCGCCAGCGCAAGCAGGGCCAGGGGAAGAAAATGCAGCCAGGAAAGGGTGCGCGCCACGCCGTACAAATGATGCAGGCAGTGGCGGAGGGAGAGAAAAAATTCGTCTGACATAACGCCGCTCCATAAAGGGAATGGCGTTATTAAATGCGCGCTACGTCGAGAAAGATTCGATGTTCTGTCAAGGCTTTATCAAGAGTGAAGATTTTCATTACCGGACGGATGCCAGGGCAATAAAATGCGCACAGCGAGGCCGCCGGTTTCCGGTAATGACGCGCTAATCTCACCCCCATGCGCCTCGCAAATCGCCCGGGCGATGGATAAACCGAGGCCGCTGCCGCCGGAATGCCGCGCGCGGGACTGCTCCTCGCGGCTAAAGCGTTTAAACATTTCCGGTAAAAACTGGGGCGAGACCCCCGGCCCGTCATCGGTGAATTCGAGGGTGTAGCGCCCGCTGGCGTAGTGCAGCGCCACCTCGAGATGGCCGCCATCGCGCCCGTAACGTAGCGCATTTTCCATGAGGATGGTAACGACCTGTCCAAGACGGAACGCATCGCCTCTGAAGGGGCTGGTGCGCGGGTTGCGAAGCGTTATCCGGAAATGATGCGCGTCAGCCTGGGGCATGATCCAGGCAGCCCGCTCCTGAATCAGCTCATCCAGACAAAACGGCTGGTCCTCCAGCACGAGGTTACCCGCGTCGGCGAGCGAGAGAAGGTGAAGCTCATCGGTGAGGCGGTTGAGGTGCTGGAGCTGTTTCATCACCATGCCGAGCTGCGCCGGGCTGGCGTCAAACACGCCGTCTAACATGCCCTGCAGACGCCCGATGGCGGCCGTCAGGGGCGAGCGCAGCTCGTGCGCCATCGCGACGTGCGAGGCGCGGAGCTCTTTTTCATAGCGGGCGAGCTGTCCCGTCATGGAGTTAAAGTCGGTCGCAAAGCTGACCATTTCAGCCGGCGCATCCTTGATAAGTTCCGCCTGGCGGCCAAACTCCCCGTCGGCGACATCCTTTGCCGCATCGCGAAGGCGGCTGAACTGCAGCGCCAGCGGCCGGGCGTGTTTGAGCCCCATCACCACGATAAACGGGATCATCACCAGCACCAGCAGGGCCACCGTGGCCCAGTCGGCTGAGGCGATAGACGGCGTGGAATAGCTCAGGCCCCACCAGGTGTCCACAATCGAGTGGAAGCGGGCCGGATTGGCCTGCGGGTTCTGGCTGAGCGTCAGAAACTCCTGGCGGACCGCCGCTGGCATTTTGCCCATTATCCAGTAGTTCTGAACCGCATAGCGCAGCCACATGCAGGTGGCAATGACGATCACGCTGCCGATAGCCAGCGCCAGGATGCGCGCGCAAATCCAGCGCCACAGAGAGGAGTGCTGATTTTTAATCATGGCTGTCTGAACCTGTAACCCACGCCGCGAACGTTGATCAGCACGCCGGAGATCCCCGCCGCTTCGAGTTTTTTACGCAGGTTATAAATATGGGTGTCCACCACGCGCTCCAGCGCCTCGCTTTCCGGCAAACAGTGCTCCAGTAAATACTGGCGGGAGAACGGGTGCGCCGGAGAACGCAGCAGCGTTGCCAGAAGCGAGAATTCCGTTGGCGTAAGATCGAGCATCACGGGCGCGTCGCCGCCGTTATCCACGCTCGCCACAATGGCGGCCACGTCCACCTCCAGCGTTTGCCAGCGAAGGATCGCTTCGTCCGTCTCTTTTTTACTGCTGCGCCGCAGCACCGCCTGCACCCGAGCCACCACTTCGCCCGGATGATAAGGCTTCACAACGTAATCATCGGCACCGTACCGCAGGGCACCAATACGGTCGGGGGTATCCCCCATGGCCGTGACCATGATCACCGGCACATCGCTTTTACGACGCAGGCCAGCCAGCACCTCGGTGCCGTTAAGCCCCGGCAGCATCACGTCCAGCAGAATGAGGTCGGGCTTCCACCGCTGCGCCATATCCAGTCCGGAATGACCGTCTCCGGTAATGGTCACGTCGTAATTTTCCCGCCGTAAATAGGCCTCGAGCACGCCGGCCGCATCGGCGTCATCTTCAATAATCAGCACTCTTCTGGACAACATCCGTTCACCTTGACCATTTCTTAACACTATCCCGACGATTCATTGATTCAGCCAAATCATACTGCGCCAACGTTGTGTGGCCGCCCCCGTATCAGGAGGCGCCAGCGTCCGTATGGAGAGCAGTATGATAGCGATAAAAAAAGTCCTGTATATGTCCGTCCCGCTTCTGATGGCCGTGGCTTCCGGCGCGCAGGCGGATGATGGCACCGCGTCCGATTCCTTAACCGTCGGGCTTGGGGGGCAGTATGCGCCGCGTTACTCAGGCTCAGACAAGCAGGTGTGGCAGGTGGTTCCGGTGCTGCAGGGTCGTAAAGGCGCTTTCTTTATTGATGCGCAAAAAGGGGTGGGATATGACCTGCAAAACGACAGCGGCTGGTATTTCGAACACACGCTGGGCTACGACTTCGGAAGGGCTGATAAAAATTCTGGCTGGCGTGAGGGCGCAAACAATCTGAAAGGGATGGGGGACATTGATGCCACCCTGAATACCGGCCTTGCCGTCGGCTGGCAGGCCACGCCATGGCTGAGTATGGAAGGCAAAGCGACGCTGCCGTTAACGGACAGCCAGGGGGCAAGCTATCAGGCCTCCGTGACGCTGATCCCCGTGCAAAATAACCAGGATACGGTTGCCTTTCAGTCTGCGGCCCTGTTCGGCGACGGCCGTTATCTGAATACCTGGTATGGGGTCAGCGAGCAGCAGAGCCGCCGCACCGGCTATCGCCGCTATGCTGCGCCGGGTGGATTCTATGGCGTCGACACCAGCCTGACCTGGAGCCATCAGTTCGATGCCCACTGGGGGACGGTGCTGAGCGCGGACTATACCTGGCTGGGCGATCGTGCGAATAACAGCCCGATCGTGATGCGGCGCAATGAGGGGGCTGCAACCGCCGCTATCACCTGGACATTTTAAATTCGAGAAGCACGAGGGGACGAGAGGATTATTTCTTCTTATCCATCATCGCTTTTAAATCGGCAAACGGGTTAAACGTGGCGACGCCCACGTCTTTTTGCGCGTCTTCCCCTGCAACCACGGTGGTGCCGTACTGATCCGCCTCGGTGTATTTAGAATGCTCGTGATCGTGGCAAAACAGGCACAACAGCTCCCAGTTGCTGCCATCTTCCGGGTTGTTGGTATGGTCGTGATCGATATGGTGCACCGTGAGTTCGCGCAGATTGGAATAGACAAACTCGCGCGAGCAGCGTCCACACACCCATGGATAGATTTTTAATGCTTTTTCGCGATAGCCGCTTTCCAGCCGCGCGTAGTTTTTGGGGATCAAAGCCATTGCCGGTTTTACCTGCCATGAAAAGAGAGGGGAAGATTATATCGCATTATGGAGCGGAATGACGAACCCCGCTATTCAGTCAATTTATTTGATGCTTTCCGTTAAATAAACGGCATTTATTCTTACCGGGTAATGCGTAAAGTGTATAGAACGCAAAGCATTATCAGGACACATGGTTATGAAAAAGATCGGGTTTTTATCCTTTGGTCACTGGACGCCTTCACCGCAGTCCGGCACGCGCTCGGCGGCAGACACGCTGCTGCAGTCCATTGATTTAGCCGTGGCGGCTGAAGAGCTGGGGGCAGACGGCGCCTATTTCCGCGTGCACCACTTTGCCCGACAGCTGAGCTCGCCGTTTCCTCTGCTGGCGGCCATTGGCGCAAAAACGAAAACCATCGAAATCGGTACCGGCGTGATTGACATGCGCTATGAAAATCCGATGTACATGGCCGAAGACGCGGGTGCGGCGGATCTGATTTCCGGCGGTCGTTTGCAGCTTGGCATCAGCCGCGGTTCGCCGGAGCAGGTCATTGATGGCTGGCGTCATTTCGGCTATGTCCCGCAGGAAGGGGAAAACGAATCGGACATGGCGCGCCGTCATACCGAGGTGCTGCTTGAGGTGCTGCGCGGTGAAGGGTTTGCCAAACCCAATCCGCAGCCTATGTTCCCGAATCCGCCGGGGCTGCTGCGTCTGGAGCCGTATTCTGAAGGGCTACGCGAGCGTATCTGGTGGGGCGCCGGTTCCAATGCGACGGCCGTATGGGCCGCAAAGCTGGGAATGAACCTGCAAAGTTCAACCCTGAAGGACGATGAGACCGGCGAGCCGTTCCATATTCAGCAGGCAAAACAGATCCGCGCGTACCGTCAGGCCTGGAAAGAGGCAGGGCATACGCGCCAGCCGCGGGTGTCGGTCAGTCGCAGCATTTTTGCGCTAATGGACGACCGCGACCGGATGTATTTCGGTGCCAGCCGCAACGACAGCGATAGCGTGGGCTACCTTGATGAGAAAACGCGCGCGATCTTCGGGCGCAGCTATGCGGCGGAGCCGGACAAGCTGATTGAACAGCTGAAAAAGGACGACGCGATTGCCGAAGCCGATACGTTATTACTGACCGTGCCGAACCAGCTCGGTGTGGATTACAATGCGCACGTGATTGAATCCATTCTCAAACACGTCGCACCGGCAATGGGCTGGCGCGAGTAGTTGGCACGCAGGGATAACGCGTGGCGTGATTCTCAATCTGTAACTATCCGGGCGCTTATCGCGAAGACAGGAGGGGCAATACGTCCCTCCTGTCAGCGCTATTTATGGCTCATATCGCTCAGCAGCACGGCGATAGTCTGCCCGCCCGCCGTCTGTTCCAGGGCAATCTTGACGATAATGGTCAGCGGGACGGAGAGCAGCATCCCAACGGGCCCGAGCAGCCAGCCCCAGAATATCAGGGACAAAAAGACCACCAGCGTGGAGAGTCCCAGCCCTCGTCCCATCATGCGTGGCTCAAGAATATTACCGAATACCAGGTTGATGACCAGGTATCCGGCCAGCAGGATCAGCGCGTCATAAAGCCCGCTGAAAACCAGCACCTGAAGGATAGGGGGGATCGCCGCCAGCACGGAGCCGATGTTGGGAATGTAGTTAAGCGCAAACGCCAGTAACCCCCAGACAAACGCAAAGCGAACGTCCAGCGCAAGAAGCATTCCCCAGACAACACCGCCCGTGACCATGCTAATCGCCGTTTTCAGCACCAGATAGCGGGAGACGCTGTCCAGCGCGCGTTGGATCGCTCCCATTCCTTCAACCGGACGGACCATCATCTGCTGCAGCTTTGCCGGCAGCTGCGGCACCTCCAGCAGCATGAACACCACCGTTAAAAACAGCAGGAAAATGGAGGTCATGGCATTGGAAAGCTGCGCCAGCAGGCTGGTGACGATCGTCATGGCTGCGTTGGGGTCGATATATTTCAGGAGTTCCTCAACCGAGACTTCGATACCCGCGCGCTGCAGCCAGGGTTCCAGCTGCAGCAGCGGTATCGCCAGCGAAGAGCGGTACTTCGGCAGCGTTCGCGCCAGTTCATTGAGCGAGGTCCCCAGATACGCCACCAGCAAGACCATCGCTACAATGATGATGCTGATAAGCAGCGTTATCGCCAGCACGCGCGGGATGCGTAGCCGCGTCATGCGCTGCACCAGCGGGTTAAGGATCACCGCAACAAACAGGGCCAGAATAAAAGGCACAATAATGTCGGCGGCAAAACGAACGCCCGTCAGTATGATCACCAGCATGCCCAGCATGATGACAATTTTTAACCCGTTCAGGGTAATAATGGGTTTAGCCATGGTGACTCCGAATTTTTCTTTATATTTATAATAAAGGTGAAAGGCGTTGCAATAAACTAACCAAAATCAAACGGTATGGGTAAAGAATTGCAAAGACTTTGAGTAAAATCCTGGCTTATGGTACAAATCTGGTGTGTTTAACTACCGAGGACAATTTTCATCCGCAAAGACGAGAAGCAACAACGCGGATAATTGTAATTTTATGGACAATATGTTCAGGACGTACTCTTCAAACAATACCGCTGTATACTCCACCTCCTTCTGCCTGCTTTCTGGTGAGCAACACTGGCGCACCGCACTATAGTCACGTCTTCTGCCTGAGCTGGCGCTAAGCGCTTAGCTATCTGATTTCAATTCGTATTTTTTTGGTTTGCTGCACGCAGCGAGCCACGATGGATTATATTCTCAAGCAGGAGAAAAACATGTTTTACTGGATCCTATTAGCGCTGGCTATCATCGCTGAAATTACCGGCACGCTGTCTATGAAATGGGCAAGCGTCAGCGATGGCAATACCGGTTTTATTTTGATGCTGGTGATGATTTCGCTTTCCTATATTTTCCTCTCGTTTGCGGTGAAAAAAATTGCGCTGGGCGTCGCGTATGCACTGTGGGAAGGGATCGGTATTTTGTTGATTACGCTGTTCAGCGTGCTGATATTTGACGAAACATTAACAACAATGAAGGTCGCCGGATTAACGACGCTGGTTGCGGGTATTGTGCTGATTAAATCAGGTACCCGTAAGCCTGGCAAACAGCAGAAGGAGCAGAACCATGCAACAGTTTGAGTGGGTTCATGCTGCCTGGCTGGGGCTCGCCATCGTGCTGGAAATCCTGGCGAACGTTCTGCTGAAATTCTCGGATGGTTTTCGCCGTAAACTCTACGGCCTGATGTCGATTGCCGCGGTTCTGGGGGCGTTCAGCGCGCTGTCTCAGGCGGTAAAAGGGATCGATCTTTCGGTGGCCTATGCGCTGTGGGGCGGTTTTGGTATCGCCGCTACCCTGGCCGCTGGCTGGGTGCTCTTCGGCCAGCGCTTAAACAACAAGGGCTGGATGGGGCTCATCTTGCTGCTTGCCGGCATGATCATGATAAAACTCGCCTGACAGACCTCTCGCCATGATTTACAGGCAGCGAAATTCGCTGCCTGTATTACGCTTAGAAAAGCAAAACATGAAGAGGATGGCTGATGTATCGCACATTAAGCTGGCGCAATATTCCCAATGCGAGAACGTTGTTTGCCCTGGTCTTCATGGCGGGCATCGGCTTAATCATCTCCATCGTCGCACTGCTCTATCTATCCCTGCATCTTATCAGCACCAAAACCAACGAAATTGATGAACACCGCACGGCGCTTTCCGTGCAGGGGTCTATTCAGACATCGGTTAACCGCGTCTCCTCTCTGGTGCTTGATAACGCCGTCTGGGACGATGCGGTGCGGGAGGCCTACCGTCCCACGCTCGATACCGACTGGCTGTACAACACCTGGGGTACTGGCTTTAAAATCAACAACCTCTATGACGGCACCTTCGTGCTGGATGAGCATTTCAACGTCCTCTGGGGATCGTTTCAAAGCCGGCCCTTTAACGAAAAAAACCTCGACTTCTTTGGTAAAGGCCTCAAAGCGCTTATCGACCAGCACGGGCGCGAGCTTGCGGGCGAAAAAAATATCTATGCGGGGATCAGCCAGACGCGCAACGGCGTGGCCTTTGTCGGCATTGGACTGATTCGCCCGATGGTCGGCAGCTTACAGGTCCACGACGGAACGCGCCGCTATCTGGTGATTACCCGCCATCTGAACGCCAGAATATTATCCGACCTGGGCGGCACCTTTCAGATCGATAACCTCCATTTTACCCCAGGCAAAATCAACGATCGCAGTATGCCGCTGCACAGTGCGGCAGGGGAGTTAGTCGGATATCTGAACTGGCAGGCGCGGCTCCCGGGCGCACAGGCCGCCCGGGCGGCATCGTCTGATATCAGGCAGATTGTGGTGCTGGTGTCGGGGCTGATTCTGCTCTTCATTCTGGTGAGCAGCGTGGGGCTGTACAAACTCGCGCGCGGCGAAAGCCAGGCGCGTCTGGTCGCAAGAACGGACTGGCTAAGCCATCTGCCGAACCGGCGCGCGCTTATCGAGACGCTTGATCGGGTGCGTTTACGCGGCGATACCGACGTCAAAAGCGTGGTGTTTATCGATCTGGACGGTTTTAAAGATGTGAATGACATCTACGGCCACAGCGTGGGGGACGACCTCATCGTGGCGATAGCGAAAACGCTGAATGAACGCGTGCCGCCGGGCGGGATGCTGGCGCGCATGGGCGGGGATGAGTTTGCCATGACCATCGGTGGAGATGATGCAGAGGCGCAGGCTACCGCCTTTGCCGTTTCCGTGCTGGATTTTCTCACCACCCCGGTTCAGCTGGGGGAACGCACCATCCATATCGGTGCCAGCATCGGCATTGCCAGCGGAACTCTGACGGAATGCAACAGTTCCGAACTGTTTCGCCGTGCCGATATTGCCATGTATCACGCCAAAATGAGCGGGAAAGGGCGTATTACCCACTACGACGCGGAGCTGAACAGCGTCCGGGAACGCAAGCTGGCGATTGAAAATCAGATCCGCAGCGGTCTGGAGCGCGATGAGTTTGAGGTCTGGTATCAGCCGATCGTTGACGCCCGCAGTCAGACAATGAGCAGCGTCGAAGCGCTGGTCCGCTGGCCACGTCGCCCGGAGGGGCCGCTGGGTCCGGATACCTTTATCGCCATTGCGGAGACCAGCGGTCTGATATATAAGCTGGGTCAGTTTGTGTTGCAGCGGGCCTGTGAGGATCTACAGCCGTACGGTGAATTAAAGCTCTCCGTGAATATCTCCCCCGCGCAATTTCGCGATCCTGCCTTCGAAGAAAAAGTGGCCAGCGTGCTGGAGAGCACCCGTTTCCCGGCCAACCGGCTGCAGCTTGAGGTTACGGAGTCGTATGTACTGGAAAATCCGGAGCGAGCCCGCATGGCGATAGCGAATCTTAAAGCGCTGGGTACGGCGGTGGCGCTGGATGACTTTGGCACCGGCTATTCCAGCATTGGCTATTTGCGGCGTTTTAACTTCGACACCATCAAGATCGATAAATCCCTGGCCGGGCTGGTGGATAACGATGAACAGGCGGCCGCGCTGGTGAGCGGTACGGTGCGGATCGCCAATGCGCTGGGCATGGCGGTGGTGGCAGAAGGGGTGGAAACCGAGAAGCAAATGAAACTGCTGCGGCTGGCTGGCTGCGATCAACTGCAGGGATTTTGGTTCAGCCAGCCGATGCCAATTGAGTCAATCAAAGCGTTACGTAAGGTCAGACGCTGCTGATTTACTGCTGCACCAGCGCTTCCAGCTGGTCACGGAAACCGGTAACGGACAAGGCGCGGTTATCGGCGCGCCACCGGTCTTTTGCCGCCGGCGCAGAGCTCTGGACACCAATCAACTGCCAGCCATTGTCGGTTTTCAGCATCAGCGGTGAACCACTGTCACCCGGCAACGTATCGCACTGATGCGAAAGCACGCTGGTTTGCGCCCAGCCCGTCACAATACAGTCGCTGTGCGTATAAAGCGTATCCAGATGATCGACAGGATAGCCTGACTGCGTCACCTTTCGGTCGGCGGCTTTCAGCGCGGCGGTGAGGGCGGCCTTGTCGCCGTCAAATAACGGCAGCGGCGTAATGCCCGAAGGCGGGTAGCGTAAAACGATCAGGCCAAAGTCCCATGAGGCGGCCGCCGGTGGCACTATCCAGCCGTCGCCATCCGGCTTCAGGCGTTTGCCGAGAGACGGATCGACCCGGCCTTCAATGCCGTGGATTTCATAGCGCCAGGTCCCTTTTTGCGACACAAACCGCAAGGCAACCGCTTTATCCGGCTTGCCGTTTGGCGGCGTTAACAGGCAGTGGCCTGCCGTCAGGGCAAGCTGCGGGGTGATCAGCGTCGCGGTGCATAAGTTACCGCTGGCGGTTTCCAGTTGACCTATAGCATCCCAGGGGGCCTGGGTGGGATCGGCGACGCGCGTACGATCGTCATGACCGAAAAAAAGCGTCTTTAGCTCTTTCGCGCTAATGGTGTCATCACCGCCATCATCCGCATGTGAGAATCCAGAAAAAACACCAAACGTTCCCAGTAACAACACAACAGATTTACGCATATCACACTCTGGTGGGGGTAATTATGATTATTAAAAGTGAACCCTATGAAAATACTATAGACGGGACAGCGCTAAAGTGGGAGTAAAATCAGCGTGCTACAATCAGGAAAGATAAAAATGGCTGGCGATGAGCGCGCATAAAATAAGCAGGATAAGAATCAGCTCAAACCGATAGCGTCGCAGCATACGCCCTCCGGAAATAAAAAAACGGCGCGGAACCTGTTCCGGTTCAGCGCCGGTTTACCAACGTGCCCCGAAGGGCACGGTTAAGCTTGTACTCTTACGCAGCTGGCTGTGCAGCTGGTTTAGCAGCTTCGTGTTTTACTGCTTTTTTGTGATGCTTTTTAGCAGCCTGAGCTTTCTGTTCTACAGCCGGTTTGGTCGCTTTTTTGTGGTGCTTTTTAGCAGCCTGCGCTTTCTGCTCTACAGCCGGTTTAGCGGCTTTTTTGTGGTGCTTTTTGGCAGCCTGCGCTTTCTGTTCTACAGCCGGTTTAGCGGCTTTCTTGTGGTGCTTTTTAGCAGCCTGAGCTTTCTGCTCGGTTGGTGCTGCGGTTGCTGGTGCAGCGGCTTCTTTTTTCGCTGCAGCTTTGTGATGTTTCTTATGGTGAACCGCTTTTGCTGGCGCAGCGGTGGTGGTTGCAGCAGGCGCGGCAGCCGGTGCAGCAGTTGCGGTAGTGTCAGCAGCAAATGCAGCAGAAGACAGACCCATAGCAGCGGCAACAACCAGAGCTAATACTTTATTCATTCTCATACCCTCGAATTTGGTTTTTCATTTAACCCCACTGCGGGGCCGTTGAAATAACTATATCCCTGTAAATTCGAGGTTTCCGTGAGTGATTGGTATCGGCGTGTAACGGAATGTACAGAGGGGAGGAAAGTGTACGAACAGGCCAAACGCCGCTGCTCGTACGGGCCTCTGTTATTTGTTCAGTGTGGCCAGAATAGCCGCCGGAGACTGACTGCCTATAATCGTCCGTGATTCAGGCTCGATCACCACCATTACCGGGGTGATGCTAATGCCCAAACGTTCTGCCAGGGCAGATTGCCGCGCGATCAGATCGGAGCAGGCTGTGGTGGTGTCGTTATCCGGTAAAAATCCCGCCATCGCTTGTTGCAGGCTTTTGACCTTATCGGTTGAACACCAGACGCGCCCCATATCTTCAATCACCGAATCGCGAATGGCGTTGGGCGCAACGGTCAGAAACGACATCGTCAAACCGGCATCCGTATATTGCTTAACGCTTTTCACTACGTTGCTGCAGTAAATGCACTGGTTATCAATAAACACCAGCAGCTTATATTTTTCAGCAGGAGCCTGAAACGTGATGGGCTGGAGGTCTGCAAGAGAGCGGGTAACATCGTTGAACGCGTCTAGCGGGGTATTATCCGTGGCTGCGAAAGTACTTAAACTTGTCGCACACAGAATGGCTAACATCGTTTTCATTATGCCTTTCATCATTCATCCCTTTATTTTTTTAATCCTGACCAGATGGCAGTCTAATTGTGTCGGAAGGACACGCATTCATACACCCGACACAATCATGACAACATGTGCTAAATCATATTCTTATTGAAAAGGGTGAGAAGAGTGCCGGAGCAGGCTCCGGCAGAGGGATTAAAGATAACGGGAGGTCAGATGTTCGCGGAAGTAACGGATATTCAGATCTTCACCCGTCGCCTGGGTGATTAATTGCGACGTGCTGAAGCGGCTGCCGTGCTGCCAGATGTTCTGACGCAGCCACTCAAAGAGTGCGGAAAAATCGCCCTCAGCGATGGAGGCCTGCAGACCCGGCAGTGCGGTTCGGGCGGCATGGAACAGCTGCGCGGCGTACATAGCGCCAAGCGTGTATGACGGGAAGTAACCAAAACCGCCATCGGTCCAGTGGATGTCCTGCATACAGCCGTTGCGGTAGTTGTCTTTGGTGGATAATCCGAGCCAGGCCTGCATTTTCTCGTCCCACAGGGCGGGAATATCGTCCACCTCGATCTCGCCGTTGATCAGCGCACGCTCAATCTCATAGCGCAGCACCACGTGTGCCGGGTAGCTCACTTCGTCCGCATCGACGCGGATGTAGCCTGGTTTTACGCGCTGGTTCCAGGCAATAAAGTTCTCTTCGCTGAACGCCGCCTGGCTGCCAAAGCGGGCGTGTACCGCAGGGAGAAGATGCCTGAGGAAGGCTTCACTGCGCCCCAGCTGCATTTCAAAGAACAGGCTCTGTGACTCATGGATCGCGGTTGAGCGCGCCAGGGCAATCGGCTGCCCTGCCCACGCGCGCGGCAGGTTTTGTTCGTAGCGGGCGTGTCCGGTTTCGTGGATCACGCCAAACAGCGCGCTGAGCAGCTCATCTTCGTCATAGCGCGTGGTGATGCGCACGTCTTCCGGAACGCCGCCGCAGAACGGGTGCGCGCTCACGTCCAGGCGACCGCCGTTAAAATCGAAGCCAAGCATCTTCATGGCTTCAAGGCCCAGCTCACGCTGTGTTGCCGTCGGGAAGGGGCCTTGCGGCGGAATAAACGACCGTTGAGCCTGCTTTTCCACCACGTTTGCCAGCAGGTCCGGGAGCCAGGATTTCATATCGCCGAACAGAACGTCCAGACGCGCGCTGGTCATGTCGGGTTCAAAAATGTCCAGCAGCGCGTCGTACGGCGTACAGCCTTTGGCTTCGGCCCGCAGGCGAGCCTCTTCGCGGCTGAGTTTGACCACCTCTTTTAGGTTGGCGGAAAAACCCTGCCAGTCGTTAGCGGGGCGCTGAGTACGCCAGGCGTGTTCACATTTGCTGCCCGCCAGGGATTTGGCTTCCACCAGCGATTCCGGCAGCAGAGTGGCCTGCTGGTAGTGGCGCGTCATTTCGCGCAGGTTGGCTTGTTCGACATCATTCAGATCTTCACCTGCCGCCGCCGCTAACAGGTCGCCGACTTTTTTATCGGTCAGGATCTGATGTTGCAGGACGCTCATCTCCGCGAGTGCTTCACCGCGCGCGGCGCTGCCCCCCGGCGGCATCATCGTGAACATGTCCCAGCTGGCGATGGAGGAGAGGTGGGAGAAGCGGGAGAGACGCTGGAAGGTGCGGGTGAGTTGTTGGTAGTTATTGTTTTTCATGAAGTCCTCGTGTCTGAATCAGCCGATGACAAAAATTAGCATCGGCTTGATTTAAACACGAAGGCGCTGGAATGTTAATGCAGACGTTTATGCAAACTGGTGCCCACCAGCAGCGCCGCGCACAGCATCAGCGCGATAAACCCGCCCACGCCGTTCCAGCCGTAGTTATGCCAGAACACGCCGCCGAGGGTCCCGGCGATGCTGGAACCCAGGTAATAGCTGAACAGATACAGCGATGATGCCTGGCCTTTGGCGCGACGCGCGCGCGGGCCAATCCAGCTGCTGGCGACAGAGTGGGCGGCGAAGAACCCGGCGGAGAAGAGCAGCATCCCGGCAAAGATGAACCACAGCGAGGAAAAGAGCGTCAGCAGCAGGCCGAGTAACATCACGCCCGTGAAGACCAGCAGTACCGGCCCGCGTCCATAGCGTGCGGTCATCGCCCCGGCTTTCGGCGAGCTCCACGTGCCGGTGAGATAGGCCACAGAAAGCAAACCGACAACGGCCTGATTCAGATGCCACGGCGAGAGCATCAGGCGGTAGCCAATATAGTTAAACAGCGTGACGAAGGCGCCCATCAGCAGGAATCCCATCAGAAACAGGCGCGGCAAACCTTTATCGCGCCAGTGCAGGCGTAAGTTGATAAACAGGGTTTTCGGGCGCAGCGATGTCGGGCGGAAATGACGTGATTCCGGTAGGATTTTCCAGAACATCAGCGCTGATGCCAGCGCAAAACACCCGATTACCGCCAGCGCAATACGCCAGTTAAAGAAGTCCGTAAACACCCCGCTCAGCAGGCGTCCGCTCATTCCGCCAATCGAGTTCCCGCTGATGTAAAGCCCCATAGAGAAAGCAACAAAGCTCGGGTGGATCTCCTCGCTGAGGTAGGTCATCCCGACCGCCGCCACGCCGCTGAGCGAGAGCCCAATCAGCGCGCGCATCACCAGAATACCGTGCCAGCTGGTCATCATGGTCGAGAGTAACGTACAGACCGACGCCAGCATCAGCGCGGTTACCATCACCGGTTTACGGCCAATGGCGTCGGACAGCGGCCCGGTAAAGAGCAGCCCAATCGCCAGCATGCCGGTAGAAACAGAGAGCGAAACGCTGCTGCTGGCAGGCGATACGCCAAACTCATGAGAGAGAACGGGCAGGATCGGCTGAACGCAATAGAGCAGGGCGAAGGTCGCCAGACCGGCGGAAAAGAGCGCCAGCGTGACGCGCATAAATTGGGGGGTACCACGTTTAATGAACTGGACCGGCTGCGGTGCTGCGGGTAAATCATTGATATCGCTGGCCGGATCGATATCAATAGTCGTTGTACGGCTCACACTGTTTCCTTGCTTAAACATCCCCGTGATTTCTGGTGACGGGTATGACCACCTGTTCAGGGTAGGAAAATGTAAATATTCTGTCTAATATATTAATAATCTCAAATGATACTTTAAAAATATGAATATCGAGCTGCGTCATCTTCGCTACTTTGTCGCCGTCGCCGAGGAGCTGCATTTTGGCCGCGCGGCGGCACGCCTGAATATCTCTCAGCCACCGTTAAGCCAGCAGATTCAAATCCTGGAGCAGCAGGTCGGGGCGCGCCTTCTGGCCCGCACCAACCGCAGCGTGAGCCTGACGGCGGCGGGTAAACAGTTCCTGATCGACAGCCGACAAATTCTGAGCATGGTTGATGACGCCGCCGCCCGTGCAGAGCGGCTCTATCTCGGGGAAGCCGGAGAGCTTCGGATCGGGTTTACCTCGTCCGCGCCGTTTATCAGCGCCGTCTCGGAGACCCTATCGTCATTTCGTCGCCACTTTCCGGATGTTCACATTCAGACGCGCGAAATCAACACCCGCGAGCAGATTGCACCGCTGAATGAGGGAGCGCTGGATCTGGGGCTGATGCGTAACACCCAGCTGCCGGACACGCTGGCGTGGGAGGTTATCCTGCGCGAACCGCTGATGGCTATGATCCCGCACGATCACCCGCTGGCGTCGCGTCCGGAGGTGTCGCTGGCAGAGCTGGCAAAAGAGCCCTTTGTCTTTTTTGACCCGCAGGTCGGGACGGGTCTGTATGACGATATCCTGGGGCTGATGCGCCGCTACGATCTTGCCCCGGTCATCACTCAGGAGGTAGGGGAAGCGATGACCATTATCGGCCTGGTCGCGGCCGGTCTGGGCGTATCTATTCTTCCGGCCTCCTTTAAGCGGGTGCAGCTGCGCGAAATACGCTGGGTGACCATCGCCGAAGAGGATGCCGTTTCCGAAATGTGGCTGGTGTGGTCAAAACACCGTGAACAGAGCCATGCCGCACAGCGCTTCAAACAGCAGCTAATGAGCGCCTCTGCCGGGCGGCATTTTCACGCAAAAGAGGGTAAAAATGTGCGGTAAATCACATGGCTAAGTAAATATTTGACGACGGCCATGCAAGTGCTTCACCATAGCAAACAGTTTATTTCGAAGCTCGAAAATAAGGGAGTACGAGGTGGTTGCTGATAGTCAGCCAGGGCATATCGATCAGATTAAGCAGACCAACGCTGGCGCGGTGTATCGCCTGATTGATCAGCTTGGTCCGGTTTCGCGTATCGATCTTTCGCGCCTGGCACAACTGGCACCTGCCAGTATCACCAAGATTGTCCGCGAGATGCTGGAAGCGCACCTGGTTCAGGAGACGGAAATTCAGGAGCCGGGCAGCCGCGGTCGTCCGGCAGTCGGGCTGGTGGTTGAAACGGAAGCGTGGCACTACCTGTCACTGCGCATCAGCCGGGGGGAGATCTTCCTTGCGCTGCGCGACCTGAGCAGCAAGCTGGTGGTGGAAGACCGGCTTGAACTGCCGCTCAACGCTGAGGAACCGCTCCTCGACGCGATTGTCTCGCATATCGATCACTTCTTTATCCGCCATCAGCAGCGGCTTGAACGCTTAACGGCGATTGCCATCACCATGCCGGGCATTATTGATACCGAAAACGGTATTGTTCACCGCATGCCTTTTTACGACGATGTCAAAGAGATGCCGCTTGGCGAGGTGCTGAAAAATCATACCGGCGTGCCGGTCTATATTCAGCATGACATCAGCGCCTGGACGATGGCGGAGGCGCTGTTTGGCGCGTCGCGCGGTGCGCGGGATGTGATTCAGGTGGTCATCGACCATAACGTCGGGGCGGGCGTGATTACCGACGGACGTCTTCTCCACGCCGGAAGCAGTAGCCTGGTGGAAATTGGCCACACCCAGGTCGATCCGTACGGCAAGCGCTGCTACTGCGGAAACCACGGCTGTCTGGAGACCATTGCCAGCGTGGAAAGCGTGCTGGAGCTGGCGCAGGTCCGGCTCAGCCAGTCCATGAGCTCCTCGCTGCACGGACAACCCCTGACGGTGGATTCCCTCTGCGCCGCCGCGCGCCAGGGCGATCTGCTGGCGAAGGACATTATTACCGGCGTGGGGAATAACGTTGGCCGCATTCTGGCCATTATGGTGAACCTCTTCAACCCGCAAAAAATCCTTATTGGCTCACCGCTGAGCCAGGCGGCGGAGATCCTCTTCCCGGCGATTTCGGCCTGCATCCATCAGCAGTCGCTTCCCGCCTACAGCAAAAATATTGCGGTAGAAAGCACCCAGTTTTCCAACCAGGGAACCATGGCCGGCGCGGCGCTGGTCAAAGATGCCATGTATAACGGCTCGCTGTTGATCCGCCTGCTGCAGGGTTAACTCTTTTCCGCAGATGTAAGAAAAATTGCGCTATCTCAAGCCGGGTAGCGCACGCATCCCGTAGACTTCCTCCACTGAATTATTTACCTGGTTTATATTTTCGAAGCATACCCAAGAGGTGGAGTGAGTCATGCTTAAGCGTTTCTTTGTTACTGGTACAGATACCTCTGTCGGCAAGACCGTCGTATCCCGCGCATTGCTGCAGGCGCTGGCAGCAAGCGGTAAACGCGTGGCAGGGTACAAACCGGTCGCAAAAGGCAGTAAAGAGACGCCAGAGGGATTGCGTAATAAAGACGCCCTGGTGCTGCAAAGCGTCTCGTCGCTGGAACTGCCTTATCACGCGGTCAATCCCATTGCGTTAAGCGAAGAGGAGAGCAGCGTAGCGCACAGCGGCCTGATTAATTATCCCCTGTTGTCCGACGGCCTGGCGAACCTGAGCGAGAAGGTTGACCACGTGGTGGTGGAAGGGACGGGCGGCTGGCGCAGCCTGATGAATGATTTGCGCCCGCTGTCTGAATGGGTCGTGCAGGAACAGCTTCCGGTGGTAATGGTGGTGGGTATCCAGGAAGGGTGCATCAACCACGCGCTGCTGACGGCTCAGGCGATTGCCAATGACGGCCTGCCGCTGATTGGCTGGGTGGCAAACCGCATCAACCCGGGCCTGGCGCACTACGCCGAGATCATCGACGTGCTGAGCAAAAAGCTGCCCGGGCCGCTGGTGGGTGAACTGCCTTATCTGCCCCGCGCCGAGCAGCGCGAGCTAGCGCAGTACATCGATCTCTCTGCCCTCGGTGGCGTGTTGACCGTAGACCGAGTCGTGGCGTAACGTCCGCGACAGCACGGACGCCACCACGCAGGCGACCAGCAAGCCGGGCAGTAAAAAATACTGCCCGGTCATTTCACAGACCATCAGCGCTGACATAATGGGCGCATGCGTGGTCGCGGCAAGTAGCGTTGCCATCCCCGCCAGCCCCAGCAAAATCGCCGTCTCAGAGCCCGGCAGCCACAGCGCGAAAAGCTGCGCGAACAGCATTCCTGTTGCCATACCGACAAACAGCGTAGGTGTAAACACCCCACCGGGCGCGCCCGATCCGCTGCTCGCCAGTACCGCCAGCAGTTTACAGATGAACACCCCGGCAATCACCGACAGCAGCGGCGGGGCGAGCAGAAAAGCCTGAACCACGCTGTAGCCATTCCCCCACACCTTCGGCGTGAGAAGAGACAGCAGCCCGACGATCGCACCGCCCAGCGCCAGCTGCCACGGCGGCGAAAGGTTGAGGCGCAGGAAAAGCCCGTGGCTGACGTCCATCAGCCACATCAGCAGCGGTCCGCAGAGGCCCGCCAGCAGGCCCATCGCGACGAGAAGAGCATAATCGGCCGCGGTGAGGATGCCGCTCAGATGGACCGCGTAGAGCGTACCCGCGCCCGGTGCCAGGAGCTGCGTCGTAAGAAGCGCCACCACCGCCGCAATCACCACGGGGCCGAGCGAGGCCAGCATCAGCGTGCCAAACAGAATTTCCGCGATGAACAGGCTTCCTGCTAAGGGCGCGTGATAGGCGCTGGCCATCCCGGCGGCGGCACCGCAGGCTATCCATAATTTCCATTCGGATTTGGGCGTAAAGCGCCGGGCGAAAAGGGAGGCGGCGAGGGCGGCGAGCAGGATCATCGCCCCTTCACGCCCGATGGCGCTTCCGCTGGCCACGACCAGCAGCGAGGCAAGGGATTTCACAAGGCTGGCGCCGTAGTCAAACTGGCCGTCTCCGGTCTCCAGCGCTTCCATGTAATCGGTGGGGGCATGAGGCCGCTGCGCGGTCAGACGCTGCCATCCCCAGAGCAGCAGTCCGGCAGCCAACCCACCCAGCGCTGGCGTCAATGCGCGTCGCCAGGGCGAGAGCGACGCGGCCGCATTCACCAGGCTGCCGCTGTCGTTGCTGAGAAGCAGCCACTCCAGCAGGTACATGCTGTGGCGGAATACCGCAACGGCGAGCGCGGCCAGCACGCCGGTGACAGTGGCAATCAGCAGGCGACGAAACATCGCGCGGATATCGGGGTAGGTATGAAGACGTTGCATGGGTCGCGTTTTAACGGGGACGATACGATATTGTGGCGGGAAATCGCGGGGTTAGCAAAAGGTCTGCGTGCGAAAAGGCCGGGCGATGCCCGGCCAGAAAGGTTAGCTGTCGCTATGAATATTCAGCGCCCGACGCGTGCGCCCGGAGCTCAGGTACTCGGCAATATAGTCCTGCGAAATCTCGCCGTTGTAACGACCGTCCTCATCCACGATCGGCATCCAGCTGGTATTACTCTCATACAGACGTGAAAGCACCACGCGCAGGTTGTCTTCCGCCTTGCCGGTCATGCGGAACGGATGCAGGATGTCGGCGCAGGTACCGCTGGCGTTACGCGCTTCGCGACGCTTCACAAAGCCCAGCGGTTTGCCGTGCTCGTCAACCACCGTAACGGCCCGAATGTCATTATCATCCATGGTCGCAAAGGCGTCGGGAAGCGGAGTAGAGCCCCGCACCGTAATGGTCGGCTGCTGGTCGGTGACGTCGCCCGCCGATACCAGCAGCAGACGCTTCAGGGTGCGGTCCTGACCGACAAACGAGCCGACAAACTCGTTCGCCGGTTTCGCCAGCAGTTCATCCGGGCTGGCGCACTGCACGATTTTTCCCTGACGGAACACCGCAATACGGTCGCCGAGCTTCAGGGCTTCGTCGATATCGTGGCTGACCAGCATGACGGTTTTTTTCAGCTTGCGCTGCATCTCCAGGAACTGGTTCTGGATCACCTCGCGGTTGATCGGGTCCACCGCGCCGAAGGGTTCATCCATCAGCAGTACCGGAGGATCCGCCGCCAGGGCGCGGATGACGCCGATACGCTGCTGCTGGCCGCCGGACATCTCGCGCGGGTAGCGGTTGAGGAACTTATGCGGATCCATCGCCACCATTTCCATCAGCTCTTCGGCGCGGGTTTTGCAGCGCGCTTTATCCCAGCCCAGCATGCGCGGCACGACGGTGATGTTCTCTTCGATGGTCATGTTCGGGAACAGGCCAATCTGCTGGATAACGTAGCCAATGTTGCGGCGCAGGGTGACGGTGTCCATCCCGCTGGTGTCTTCACCGTTGATCAGGATCGTCCCGCTGCTCGGGGTAATGAGGCGGTTAATCATCTTCAGGGTGGTGGTCTTCCCGCAGCCGGACGGGCCGAGCAGGACGCACATTTCCCCTTCGGGCACGGTCAGGTTGACGTTGTCGACGGCCTTAAGGGTCTGGCAGTGCTTCTGTGAAAATTGTTTGGTGAGGTTTTCCAGTTTTATCATTATCGAATCCCCTTTGGAGTCAGAACCACCTGCAGACGGTGCAGCAGCCAGTCGAGCACAATCGCTAAAAGACAAATCATCAGCGCGCCCGCAATCAACATGCGAATATCGCTTCCGCCAATGCCGTTGAGCAGCAGCAGGCCCAGACCGCCCGCGCCGATCACGGCGGCAATCGCCATCACGCCGATATTCATCACCACGGCGGTGCGGATCCCGCCGAAAATCACCGGCAGCGCCATCGGGATCTCGACCCAGCGCAGACGCTGCCAGAAGGTCATGCCGATGCCGCGTCCGGCCTCGCGCAGGCCCGGCGGCAGGCTGTCGAGCGCCGTATGGGTATTACGCACAATCGGCAGCAGCGAGTAGAGAAACACCGCCGTAATTGCGGGCAGGGCGCCAATACCCTGACCGATCAGCGAAAACAGCGGGATCATCAGGCCAAACAGGGCGATGGACGGAATGGTCAGCACGATGGTTGCAATCCCCAGCACCGGCGTTGCCAGCCACTTATGGCGGACAATCAGAATGCCCAGCGGTACGCCGATGATGATGGCTAAACCTACGGCCAGCGCCACCAGCCACAGGTGCTGAAGGGTGAGGGTTAAGAGGTAATCCCAGTTGTCCAGAATGTAGTGAATCGTCTCCATAGCGCCTCCTACAGCAGCTGTTTGCTACGCAGGAAATCGCGGGCGACCTGCTGCGGTGACTGATGGTCGATATCCACCTTTTTGTTCAGCTCGGTGATAACGTCGTTGTTGAGCTGCGCCGAGAGGGTGTTGAGCGCCTCTTCCAGACCGGGGTTGGCCTCCAGCGTGTCCTTACGCACCACCGGCGTCACCGCGTAGCTCGGGAAGAAGCCTTTATCGTCTTCCAGCACCTTGAGGTCGAAGCCTTTTACGCGCCCGTCGGTGGTGTAAATCAGGCCGGCGTCGACGAAGCCGTCGCGCACCGCGTTATAGACCAGACCGGGGTCCATCTGACGGATTTGCGGGCGGTCCAGATCCATCTTGTAGGCCGCCTGCAGCGGCTTCATGCCGTCGCTGCGCCCGGCAAATTCCAGGTCTAATCCCAGCAGCCAGTTTTTGTCCGGGTTGGTTTTACGGATCTGCTCAATCTTCGCCACCATCTCCGACATGGTGTTGATGTGTTCCGCCTCGGCGCGCTTGCGCTGCATGGCGAAAGCGTAGGTGTTGTTCATGTCGGCGGGATTGAGCCAGACCAGACCGTGCTTCGCGTCCAGGCGTTTCACCGTCTCGTAAGACTCCTGCGGCGACATGCGCTTGTTGATGTGGTTAAAGATGATCAGCGACGTGCCGGTGTACTCCCAGGTCATGTCAATCTGCTTGTTTATCATCGCGTTACGGGAGATGACCGTGGCAATGTTGGTTTGCGGCTGCACCTCAAAACCTTTCTTTTGCAGGTACTGCACGGTCATCGCCGAGAGAATGTGCTGCTCGGTAAAGCTCTTGGTCGCCAGAATCAGCGGGGCCGCCATCGCCTGGCTGGTGAACAGCGCCGCGGCACACAGCGCCGTCAGGCCGGAAAACAGTCTCATAAAAGCTCCTTGTTATAGTTATCGAGCGAGATGGGGACTCATTACGCGACCCAGCGCCGCCAGCAGGGTATCGAGGATCAGGGCGAACAGGGCGGTGGCCGTCGCGCCGAGGATCAGGGTCGGGAAATCGTTCAGGTAGATACCGGGGAAAATCAGCTCGCCGTAGCTGCTGGCGCCAATCAGGAACGCCAGCGGCGCGGTACCGACGTTAATGGCGGTGGCGATGCGGATCCCCGAGAGCATGACCGGCCAGGCGGCTGGCAGCTCAACCTGACGCAGACGCTGCCATTTGGTCATCCCGATGCCGTTTGCCGCTTCCAGCAGCGACGGCGGTACCGAGCACAGCCCGGCGTAGGTATTGCGCACGATCGGCAGCAGCGAGGCGAGGAACAGGGCGATGATGGCGGGCGTATCGCCGATGCCAATCACCACCATCGCCAGCGCCAGTACGGCCAGCGGCGGGAGCGTGTTGCCGACGTTAAAAATTTGCATCACATATTCGGCGATACCCCGCGCGGCCGGGCGGCTCAGCAGAATACCGGCCGGAATACCGACCAGCAGGGCAAAAAACATCGATGAGAAAACCAGAATCATGTGCTGTTGCCCGAGATAAACCAGGTCAACCTGGCGCGCCCTTATCGTCTCCAGCCCGATGCCCCAGACGAGGAGGGCGAGGACCACGATAATAGCGCCGACAAACAGCAGCGAACGTTTGAGTAATGGGTGCATTGCGGTGTGTCTCCCTGTGCGCATGCGTTATAGCAACCACCGGTTGCCTGTTGTTATGCCATGTTTCGGCAGGGGTATTTCACCTATAGCAAGCGTTTGGGAAGGGTTCCAGCGAAGGGGTATAATCAGTAACCCTATGAAAACAGTGACAACCTTGGGTTAAGCCTTATGGCATAAGGGCTGATTGATGGTCAGGCAGAATAGTCCTAAAGCGAATTTTTAGATGTGACAGTGTCACATATAAGGAGCTCATACGCCGGATATCGGTCATTAACTTCAGAGAGAGGCACGAACCCGTCGAACCCGCGTCGAGACGGTGATAATTGAAACGATAGCGACCACCGCGAGCATCAACCCGAGCGCCAGCATGGCGTTAAACCCGATCCATCTGAACAGCAGCAGCCCCGCGATACCGCCCGAAATAAACGAGAAAAGGGTGGTTAAGTGGGTTGTCAGCTGGCTTTTTTGCGCCGCCGTATCTTTGGAGTAATCCCTGCGCAGCATCGCCACCAGTACCGAGGCCAGGGATATCCCCGCGTCCGTCAGCGTGCCGGTAATGTGCGTTGATCTCACCCGCCCGCCGGAAAGCTGCGTGGAGGTGGAGTTATGAATGCCCATTAGTCCGCACAGAAAAAGAATAATCACGCGGTTGCTGATGAGGGCATGAAAATACATCTCGTAGAAGGAGACGCCGGTCAGTAATAACCCTTCGACAAACAGGATCTGGCAAAAAACCAGCCTGACGTTATGAGTAATGCCCCATATCACAATCATGCGCGCAATAATGGCGCCTGCGACAAAAGAGAGAATAATCGAGCCGAAGAAAATCATATCGCTCAGATCGGTGGAAGAGACTTCGCTCGATAACTGTGAGGTGTTGCCGGTCATGTGTGAGGGGAAAAAACCAAATGCCCCGAGAGCGATGGCATTCAGCAAACCTGCCGAGGTCGCCAGCCAGAGAGCAAGCCGGCGATCCTCCTTATGCGTTCGTTCTTTCTTGAGTCTAATCAGCAAGAATACCTCCAGATTGAGCTTTGCCTGAATATTCAGGCTAGCAAAGCGGCGCAACGGGCTGTCCAGGATATGGCTTAATTATTATTCCCTCTGATGACTTTCAGGGTTTAGTAATTAATTAAAATCTCCTTACTCAAAATGGGGTCGATAATACTTTAAATCATGCCGTTATTTCCGTGACGCAAAAACGCCGGTCGCTGGTTAAGGCGTTCAAACCAGGCCTCGATCGCGGGCACGTCGGGCTTATCAAACGGCGTCATTTTCCAGCGATTCACCGACAGCCCAAGCACGACATCCGCAAGGGTAAACGTCTCGCCCGCCGCAAAGGCCCCGGTGCGCTGCAGCTGGTTTTCCAGAATGGTGATGCAGTGGTTCCACTCTTTTATTCCCGCCGCAATCCGTTCAGGGTCGTTAAAGTCCGGGTTTTTACGCCCCAGCGCCGGGAAGACATAGCGCCAGGCGTTGTTAAATTCGGTTGCCTGCCAGTCCATCCAGCGCTCAACGTTGGCGCAGGCCTGCGGTTCTGCGGGCAGCAGATCGTGACGTCCGGCCTTGCGCGCCAGGTATCGGCAGATGGCGTTGGATTCCCACAGCACGAAGTCGTCATCGATCAGCACCGGCACCATGGCGTTGGGATTCAGCGCTCGGAAGGCCTCCGTTTCCGTTGATGCAAAACCGCTGCCGTAATCTTCCTGTAGATATTCGAGGCCTGCTTCTTCGCAGGTCCAGAGCACTTTACGAACGTTAATGGAGGTGGTTTTGCCGAGGATGGTGATCATTGCGCAGGTGTCCTTTAGAGGAATGAATTGTCTAAAAACAATACACCAGTTGCGCGGGGAAGGTTGGGGCAAAATTTAGTGGGATGTACTGTCTTGCCCAATCGACCACTTCCGGCGGATGCCGATCTTTTTGCCGTCGCTGACAACTGCCCCGCGCTCGTACCGCAGGAGTTGTCGATGGTACAAAGCCAGCGACCACCGTTTTCCTGCCGAAAAAATAAATTCCGCCCCGGGAATCCCCTGGAAAATAATTATATGCAATTGACATCCTTTATTGGACACAAAACCACTCCAATATTTCAACATGTTTCTCTAATATTATTAGTATTGACTTATATTTATAAATGATACGATGTTACAGCCAAAAATAACAGAAATTATACTTTATGAACCCCGGCCACTGTTTCGCAATGCGGCTAAAAACAGCATCCAGGTCGCCAATAGCTCCCTGCTGGTGATTGAACCAGACGAGCTGATAGAGGAGGTAACCCTCTTTACTGATCAAACGTCTTTATTCGCTGCAGGCGTTAGTGGTGCCGGTGAAGAAATATATTCTCTATTACGGATAATTCATCATCTGATAATGCAGGGAAAAGAAATTATCGTATGGCTTGCAAAACGAGATGTCCTTCTTATTAGACTGATGTACGAGCTTGGTGTACAGACGCTACTCTGTGAGAATTATTTGGAAGAAGAACTCTCTCAGCGCATGTTATCCAAAAATTTCAGATCAGGATATTTGCCTTCACGCCCCATGCTAATAAATAATATGAATAAAAAAAATAGGCTCTCACCCTCTGAGCTTAATATTCTTATCGACTTCGCCCGAGGTCTGAGTGCCTATGAAATCGCCAGTCTGCGCCATATGGGATATAAAACGGTCTTCACCCATAAACATAACATCCGGTTGCGTCTGGGGCTGCAAAAGTCAGCCAGTTGGCTGGATCTGCTTAATCGTTTGGATCAGATCTATTCAGTCTGAACATCTGGAGAACTATGTTTACTTTTACTGTTTTTTCCCGTGTGGTTCATCCGACTTTACTGAATGGGTTTCTATCCAGCCTGAAGGCTTTTTGCGAACAAAATCCCGAATGGAATTATGAAGTTATACGGCATGACAATGCACATCTGACTTTGCTTGATTTCTCTGCATATGACACGCTTACTGATATCTCCGCCGCGGAGTACGAAAGTCTCTGCCGGCCAGGTGAAGGAACTGCTCTGGTTATGCTCTCTGCATGTCAGGAGAAGCTGGCGCATCAGCTCATGAGGTCATACCGTTGTTCACTGCTTTGTGTGGATGAACGTCTGCTTGAACTGCGTGAGCTAATAAAACACAGTATGAAAAAACAACGTTATATCAGTGCTCACTTCCTGCGACTGCAGGAGCAGGAGAATAATATAACCGACGGAATGATTTTTACCGATGCAGAAAAAAAAGTACTTATTGGCCTGAAAAGCGGTAAAACCGGGATTGAATTATCACGCGAAATGTTTCGAAGTCAGAAAACGATCAGTACCCATAAGCGAAAGATTATGTTTAAGCTGGGGGTCAAGAATGATCTGGAACTGCGCAAAGTGATACAGAAGCTCCAGCCGCCGCAGTAATGCGGCATCTATTATTACGGAGCGCATTACAGGACTTAGTATTAACACGGAAAGGTGCGATAAAGCTGATTTGACACCGAACGTGCTAAACGCCGGACGATCTCATTAAGCTATTCAACACACAGTGCAAAGCGCACATCAGCAGAAAAAAATCAGCTTTGAACGAGAAGTTGGCGTGTAAGCTGGCGTCCTGTCCTTTCGGGAGAAACGGGATGCAGAGCGCGTCGTCATGGCCTGTGGCAGGAGTATTCCCGCCCTGACCGAGCGGGTGGGGATTCATCTTCCGGTTTTGTCCTCACCCGCCATCCCGCTTTAGCGTGTTACAGGGCTGAGACGAGGTTTCTGATCTTTTCTGCCTTTTCAAAATGATCGAGTTTCATTTCCATAATCCACCAGTGCGCAACTTCCATAAGCAGTTCTGGATCGTCATTTTTATTAGCAAAAAAAGCATAAAACGAGAGCCCAACGTGGCTTCCCTTAGAGGCAATTTTTGAATCACAGATCCTGATGATTTTCGCCTTCATTTCCTGGCGCACGTCATCTCCTTATTTATATTCTGAATCTGAAACAACGACATCGTTACCATCAACCGGCAGTGGATCCCAACAGACAGCAAAAAAGCCGTAAGCAGTTATCTGCTTACGGCGCCGGGATCTGTAATGATTTTTCTGGCAATTAGGCCGCTTTCACGGCCCTGATTTTTTTCGTGTCAGCCGCATCGGATTCTGTTTTATCCGTTGCTGCTTGAGCATTGAGATCGGGAATCTTGCTGGTACGCAGAATATGCTGTACGGTCTCTTTCTGCTCGGCGAGATACAGGCCAAGATTTTCAGCCTGCGTTTCATCCATTTGCATTCCGCTTTGCAACAGCCAGTCGGTGAACGCGTCTGCCATATCGAGCAGCTTGTCGTGAGCGTCAGCCTCTTTCTTACTGGCAAATGTCATTTTCTCTTCACCTTTTCTAACGACAACAAATTTTGTTTCAACAGCCATCGTGCACCTCGTTATACTGTATTTATATACAGTATAGCGGCTCCCGATAGAAGTTGCAGCAAAATATGCATTACTGGCAAAGCTGCTGCGATTCCGGGCCACCCACACTCCGCCGCCACGCCCCGGGTGCCTGACCATACTGACGCTTAAAGCTGCGGTTGAAGGACTGCTGGGAGTCGAAGCCCAGCGCGATAGCCACGTTCAGAATCGGTTCATCGCTGCGGGTTAGGCGCTCAACCGATTTTTGCAGCTTTTGCGCGCGAATATACCCGGCGAGGGGATAGCCCGTATGCTCTTTGAACAGGCGCTGGAGGTGCCATTTTGAGTAGCCGGATCGCCTGGCAACGGACTCAATGTCCAGACGGCTATCCAGGTTGTTGTCGATCCAGTCGAGTAAATCATGCATAAATGCGCCAGTGTTCATCGGGTTACTCCCACGCTGCCTGTTAAAAAGTATCTTTGTCTGTTGCATTAAAAGGTGGCGCGTTTTTGTATTAATTGCAAGTTTTATTGTTGCATTTAAATCCCTGACCGTAACGGGTCTTTTCACATCCGCTCAAATAGCACATAAAGTGCAACAATTATTCTTGCACTTAGTTAAGCGCCTTCCTACAATCGCCGCGATAGTGTATTCGCAACTGTTACAGTTTTGTGGCGATGAACGACACAAATGGCCTTAAGACAGCCACCGGACAAAGGAAGTGGCGCAGTGCCTCCTGCTGCGTCTTGCCCGGCGGCGACAATTACCGGAATAAAAATAATGAGCCTGCAAAAAACCTGGGGTAACTTTCATCTGAACGCGCTGGGGGTCATGTTGCTCTCCGTGCTGCTCGTCGGATGCGACAACAGCGTCGCGCAAAACGCCGCGCCGCCTGCGCCCGCCGTCAGCGCTGCTGACGTGGTGGTGAAATCCATTAGCCAGTGGGATAGCTTTAATGGCCGGATTGAAGCGGTGGAGAGCGTTCAGCTCCGTCCGCGCGTTTCCGGCTACATTGATAAAGTGAATTACACCGACGGCCAGGAAGTGAAGAAGGGCGAGGTGCTGTTCACGATTGATGACCGAACCTATCGCGCGGCGCTGGAACAGGCGCAGGCGAACCTGGCGAGAGCTAAAACGCAGGCCAGCCTGGCGCAAAGTGAGGCTAACCGTACCGATAAGCTGGTCAATACCAACGTTGTCTCCCGTGAAGAGTGGGAGCAGCGTCGTTCGGCCGCCACTCAGGCGCAGGCCGATATTCGCGCCGCGCAGGCGGCAGTTGACGCCGCGCAGCTCAACCTGGACTTCACCAAAGTCACCGCGCCTATCGACGGTCGCGCCAGCCGGGCGCTGATCACCAGCGGCAACCTGGTGACTGCGGGCGACACCGCCAGCGTTCTTACCACGCTGGTCTCGCAGAAGACGGTTTACGTCTACTTTGACGTGGACGAGTCGACCTACCTTCACTACCAGAATCTGGCCCGCAGCGGGCAGGGGGCGTCCAGCAATCACACGGCGCTTCCGGTTGAGATTGGCCTGACGGGCGAGGAGGGCTATCCCCACCAGGGCAAAGTGGACTTCCTTGATAATCAGCTGACGCCGAGTACCGGCACCATCCGCATGCGCGCGCTGCTGGATAACGCCCAGCGTCAGTTCACGCCGGGACTATTTGCCCGCGTCCGCCTGCCGGGCAGCGCGGAGTTCAAAGCCACGCTTATCGACGACAAAGCGGTGCTGACCGATCAGGATCGTAAGTACGTTTATATCGTCGATAAAGAGGGGAAAGCGCAGCGCCGTGACATTACGCCGGGCCGTCTGGCAGACGGTTTACGCATCGTGCGGCAGGGGCTGAATCCTGGCGATAAAGTCATCGTCGAGGGTTTACAGAAAGTGTTTATGCCGGGGATGCCGGTTAACGCGAAAACCGTTGCCATGACCGCCACCAGCGCCCTCAACTGATCCCTTGACCTGAGAATCCATCCATGGACTTTTCCCGCTTTTTCATCGACAGGCCGATCTTTGCCGCGGTACTGTCGATTCTGATTTTTATCACAGGGTTAATCGCCATCCCGCTGCTGCCGGTGAGCGAATATCCTGACGTCGTGCCGCCAAGCGTGCAGGTGCGCGCGGAGTACCCGGGCGCCAACCCTAAAGTGATTGCCGAGACGGTGGCGACGCCGCTGGAAGAGGCGATCAACGGCGTTGAGAACATGATGTACATGAAGTCCGTTGCGGGCTCCGACGGCGTGCTGGTCACCACCGTCACCTTCCGGCCGGGAACCGACCCGGATCAGGCGCAGGTGCAGGTGCAAAACCGCGTCGCGCAGGCCGAAGCGCGTCTGCCGGAAGACGTCCGGCGCCTGGGCATTACCACCCAGAAACAGTCCCCGACGCTGACGCTGGTGGTGCATCTGTTTTCGCCCAACGGCAAGTACGACTCCCTGTATATGCGTAACTACGCCACGCTGAAGGTGAAGGACGAGCTGGCGCGCCTGCCCGGCGTCGGCCAGATCCAGATTTTCGGCTCGGGTGAATACGCGATGCGCGTCTGGCTGGATCCTAACAAGGTGGCGGCCCGCGGGCTGACCGCGTCGGACGTGGTCACGGCGATGCAGGAGCAGAACGTACAGGTGTCCGCCGGGCAGCTTGGCGCCGAGCCGCTGCCGAAAGAGAGCGATTTCCTGATCTCCATTAACGCCCAGGGCCGTCTGCATACCGAAGAAGAGTTCGGCAATATTGTCCTGAAAACGACGCAGGACGGTACGGTGGTCCGCCTGCGCGACGTGGCGCGTATCGAAATGGGGTCCGGCAGCTATGCGCTGCGTTCCCAGCTGAACAATAAAGACGCGGTCGGGATTGGTATCTTCCAGTCGCCGGGGGCGAACGCCATTGATTTGTCTAACGCGGTGCGCGCGAAAATGGACGAACTGTCCACGCGCTTCCCGGCTGACATGAAGTGGGCGGCACCTTACGATCCGACCGTTTTCGTGCGCGATTCGATCCGTGCGGTGGTGCAAACGCTGCTGGAAGCGGTGGTGCTGGTGGTGCTGGTGGTGATCCTGTTCCTGCAAACCTGGCGCGCGTCGATCATTCCGCTGATCGCGGTGCCGGTTTCGGTGGTGGGTACCTTCAGCATTCTCTACCTGCTCGGCTTCTCGCTGAACACCCTGAGTTTGTTCGGGCTGGTGCTGGCCATCGGCATCGTGGTGGACGACGCCATCGTGGTGGTGGAAAACGTCGAGCGAAATATTGAAGAGGGGCTTGCTCCGCTTGCGGCGGCGCATCAGGCGATGCGCGAAGTCTCGGGGCCGATCATCGCGATTGCGCTGGTGCTGTGCGCGGTGTTTGTGCCGATGGCGTTTCTCTCGGGCGTTACCGGGCAGTTCTACAAGCAGTTTGCGGTGACGATCGCGATTTCCACGGTCATCTCCGCCATTAACTCGCTGACGCTCTCTCCGGCGCTGGCGGCACTGCTGTTAAAACCGCACGGCGCGCCGAAAGATTTCCCGACCCGGCTTATCGATCGTCTGTTCGGCTGGATTTTCCGTCCGTTTAACCGCTTTTTCCACCGCAGCTCGAACGGCTATCAGGGGCTGGTGGGCAAAACGCTGGGACGGCGCGGCTCGGTATTTGTGGTGTATCTGCTGCTGCTCTGTGCCGCTGGCGTGATGTTTAAAGCGGTGCCCGGCGGGTTTATTCCGACGCAGGATAAGCTGTACCTGATTGGCGGCGTGAAAATGCCGGAAGGTTCTTCGCTGGCGCGCACCGACGCGGTGATCCGCAAAATGAGCGAAATCGGGATGAATACCGAAGGCGTGGACTACGCGGTCGCGTTCCCGGGGCTGAACGCGCTGCAGTTCACCAATACGCCGAATACCGGGACGGTCTTCTTTGGCCTGAAGCCGTTCGACCAGCGCAAACATACTGCGGCGGAAATAAACGCGGAGATTAACGCGAAAATCGCGCAAATTCAGGAAGGCTTTGGCTTCTCCATCCTGCCTCCGCCGATTTTAGGGCTGGGTCAGGGGTCGGGCTATTCTCTGTACATTCAGGACCGAGGCGGTCTGGGGTATGGCGCACTGCAAAACGCGGTGAACACTATGTCCGGCGCGATTATGCAGACCCCGGGAATGCACTTCCCGATCTCAACCTACCAGGCTAACGTTCCGCAGCTGGACGTGCAGGTCGACCGTGACAAGGCGAAAGCGCAGGGCGTGTCGCTGACCGATCTTTTCGGTACGCTGCAAACCTATCTGGGCTCGTCGTACGTGAATGACTTCAACCAGTTCGGCCGTACCTGGCGCGTGATGGCTCAGGCCGACGGGCAGTTCCGCGACAGCGTTGAAGATATTGCGAATCTGCGCACCCGTAATAGTCAGGGCGAAATGGTGCCGATTGGCAGTATGGTGAAAATCAAGACCACCTACGGGCCGGATCCGGTGATCCGCTACAATGGCTACCCGGCGGCGGATCTGATTGGCGATGCCGACCCGCGCGTGCTCTCGTCCTCGCAGGCGATGACGCAGCTGGACGCCATGTCTAAGCAGATCCTGCCAAACGGGATGAACATTGAATGGACGGACCTGAGCTTCCAGCAGGCGACGCAGGGCAACACGGCGCTGATCGTCTTCCCGGTCGCGGTGCTGCTGGCCTTCCTGGTCCTGGCGGCGCTGTATGAAAGCTGGACGCTGCCGCTGGCGGTGATCCTCATCGTGCCGATGACCATGCTCTCCGCGCTGTTTGGCGTCTGGCTGACCGGTGGCGATAACAACGTCTTCGTGCAGGTGGGGCTGGTGGTGTTGATGGGGCTGGCGTGTAAAAACGCGATTCTTATCGTGGAGTTTGCCCGCGAGCTGGAAATTCAGGGCAAAGGCATTATGGAAGCCGCGCTGGAGGCGTGCCGCCTGCGTTTACGTCCGATTGTGATGACCTCCATCGCCTTTATTGCCGGGACTATTCCGCTGATCCTCGGCCACGGCGCGGGCGCAGAAGTGCGCGGCGTCACCGGGATCACGGTCTTCTCCGGGATGCTGGGCGTGACGCTGTTTGGTCTATTCCTGACGCCGGTGTTTTACGTGACGCTGCGTAAGTTCGTGACGCGCGGGAAAAAAGAGGAAAGGGACGTTCTGCCCGCATAGGGACGTTGCAGATAATAAAAAACCGCCTTCATTGTGAAGGCGGTTTTTTTACATCTGAATGTAGGCCGGGTTAGCGCAGCGCCACCCGGCAAGTTCGCTAAGACGTTTTTTGATACTGGGCAATAAGGTCCGGGAGCGGATCCCATCCGCTGCTATCGGCATTTTTAACCGCTTCCAGGGCGCTGGCCACGGTATGGCGGGCCAGTACCGCTAACGAAGCCTCCTCGGCTTCTTCGGATATCGATTTGAAGTACCAGCAGGCGTTAGCGCTGACCACGCAGCGGGCCGGCACGTCAGGGCGCGAGGCCCACAGCTTTTTATCTTCGATGACCGAAAGGTAAATGTCGCGCAGGGTGATCTCTTCCGGCGGGCGACCAAGATGAATTGAGCCGTTACGGCCAAGCGTTGAGACGATAATGCCGTCACGCGTCAGCGGAACCATCAATTTGCGGATGAAGCTCGGGTTCGCTTCCAGGCCGTAGGCCAGAATCGCACTCGTGGAACGTTCACCCAATTGCTCCGCCATCGCTACGCTGAGAACCATCTGCAAAGCTGTCGGGAAGCGGTAATCTAACATTTTTCTGTCCTGGGTTGCGGTGAATCTTGTTCTTTTTGGCACCGCAGAGGTGAATAAGCAATAAACAACAATATAACAAATACGGTAATTATTTTGAAGCAATCTGCGGCATTTGCGATCGAACTCCCTGTTCTGATTTAGCAAAACGTGCGGTTCGGGAAGTCAACCGTCACCATCAGGCCACCTTCAGCGGAAGTACTCAGGTTTACGCTGCTGTTATGTTGCTGCGCCACCGCTTTGACGATGGCAAGCCCCAGCCCGCTCCCGCTTTGCACCTGATTGGGGTCACGGAAAAACCGGTCGAACACGCGCTCGCGCAGTTCAACCGGAATACCGGGCCCTGCATCTGAAACGCGAAGCCGCGCGAAGCCATCTGCTATGCAGACATCGACCTGAATCCGCCCGCGCTCGGGACTGTACTTCACAGCGTTCTCAATGAGGTTATCAATAAGCGACACCAGGCGTTCCCTGACGCCGGGGATCCAGATGTCATCCTCGGCGAAGAACTCCAGCTCAATCCTGCGCGCAGACGCCAGCGGTTCCAGTTCGGCCATTCGCTCCTGGATGAGCGTCGTCAGCGGCACGGTCTCCATTTCCGTATCAATGCGTGCTTCGCTGTGCATCATCAGCAGCAGCTGGTTGACGAGACGCGCTGCCCGGCTGTTGCTGCGAATCACCCCCGCAAGCAGCTCCTGCTGACTCTCACTGATGACCCAGGACTGCAGCGCTTCCACGTTGATGCGCATCGCCGCGAGGGGCGTACGCAGCTCGTGCGCGGCATCCGCAATGAAAACCCGTTCCCTTTCCGCGCTTTCACGCACCCTGGCAAGGAAGTCATTGATCGCATCCACCATCTGGCGCAGCTCCCTGTGTCCGGGAACGGCTTTTAAAGGGGAGAGATCGTCAGGCGTGCGTAACGTAATTTCATTGACCACCTTGTTCCAGGGGCGCATCGCAATGCGGATTGACAGCCACGCGGGAAACAGAAGAAAAGGGAAGCAGACCAGCAGCGGCATGATGTAGTAGCCGCGCGAGTTCAGGTAGATAAAGAAGTTCCAGCCGCCGGCCGGGGTGAAAAGGGTAACCTCCACGTCGGAATGAGCGGATTTAAGGGTTCGGCTGGTCCAGGTACGACCATCGCTCTGAACACGCTGCATTTCCCCAAACCGGGTGTTGGTTACCCCCGTTGGCGCATCAGGCGATGAAAAAATAATCGCGTTATTTTTGCGCACGATGAAGTTGATTGACAGCGCGGGATCTTCGCCGCCGCCATAGCCCTCACGGAGCGCCTTGCTAAAGGCTTCCAGCACCGCGGTGCGATCCTGCGGGTGTTCGTCCATCCGCTCGACCAGGGTAAAAAGGGTGTCGTAGGTATGACTGCCCGTAAGGATGGGAGGGCTGCGCAGGTCCTCCCACAGAATAAAGGTTAAAAATAGACACCACAGCAGGGTAAGCAGCAGCAACTGGGCGATAATAATTCGCCGTACCAGCGTTGGGCGTCTCAGGTGGTACCAGACGTTTTGCATTACCCTGTCACCTTCTGGACTGAAACGGTATCAATGACATACCCGACGCCCCGCACCGTTCGCACATAGCCATCGCCGATTTTTCGCCGCAAATTTCCCATATGCACGTCGAGCGCATTGCTGAGGTTCTCTTTGTTGCCGAATATCCGTTCTTCCAGAAACCGTCGCGTAATCACGCGGTCAGCGCGCAGCATCAGCGTTTCCAGCAGCGCATATTCACTCGCCGTCAGGTCTACGTGGCGCGCGCTCACCGTCACGCGGCGCGTCGGAACATGAAGCGATAGGCCTCGAATTTCTATCGCCTCATTCTCGAAACCGTAGCTGCGCCGCGCCAGGGCTCTCACCCGCGCCAGCAGCTCGGCGAGAATAAATGGCTTGACGAGATAGTCGTCCGCACCGGCATCCAGCCCGCACAGCCGGTCCTGCAGCGTACCTCGCGCCGTCAGAATGATGACCGGGATCCCCTTGAGCTGCTGACGCAAACGCGCCATCAGGCTCATGCCGTCGCCGTCGGGCAGCCCCAGGTCGAGCAAAATAAGTTCCGGCACGCAGACGTCCAGCTGATGCAGCGCATCCTCTTTGCGGCGAACCCATATGACGTCAAACCCTTGATCGGAGAGGGCGATACGTACGCCGTTGCCGAGATCCAGGTCGTCTTCGATTAGTAGAATTTTCACACTGGTAACTGTATCAACCGTGAATGAAGAACTTCTTAAGAAAAAAACGGTATCAGGAAACCTGCCCGGTTTACAGCGTCTGCTCGCGCTTCAGTGTTTCTTCATGTTCGGCTCATAAGAACCTTAGGGTCGGTATTCAAAATGGGCGTTCTGGCGGTTAACCGCATGCATCGTCATCATTTGAATCCAGAAGGGCTTCTTTAATGAGAAACATCGAACTGCGTCATACGTTCCCCCATTTACTTCCGGGCCGCAGCCTGAAAAACATCGTGCCGGGCGTCGTTCTGGCGTTACTGGCTACGCCCGTACTGGCGGCAGAACAGAGCCAGGGTAACGTCTTAACCCTGGGGGGCGGCGTGGACGTCGCGTCGCGCTACTCGGGTTCTGATAAAACCCGCGTCAGTGCGGCTCAGGTGGTGGAGTACGCCATGGCAAACGGCTTTTTTATCGGCACCACGAGAGGGATCGGTTACGGCAACAACGTTGGCAACCTGGATTACAGCGCCGCGCTGAGCTATCGAGTTGGGCGTAAAGATAAAGACGTGAGCAGCGATTCGATCAGCTCCGGCAGCGACGAGCTGCGAGGAATGGGCGAGATAAAAGGCTCGGCAATCGTTGTGCCAGGGCTTGAGTACAGGGTGACCGACTGGCTTCACCTGCAGCTGCAGGCAGAGGTTCCGGTTTCTGAGAGGGACAACGGTGAAGCGGTTCATTTCGGCATTTCCAGCCCGTTCTATACCTCACCCAAAAATGAGGTGACGCTGGCGCTGATCGGCAGCTGGGGATCCGACAAGTACATGCAGACCTACTACGGGGTCAGCGCCGCTCAGTCGAGCGCATCGGGCTTTGCCCGACATGACGCCGGGGCCGGTATTTATGCCTGGACGATGAATCTTGACTGGACCCACAGGCTCACCTCGCGCTGGAGCGTCCTTGCCTCAGCGGGCGTTACGCAGCTGACGGGGGATGCGGGTGATAGCCCCATTGTGCAACGCAAAACATCGCCCACGGGGAGTTTGAAGGTGACGTACAGTTTTTGATGTTGGCTGCGGTGGCTTAACGTTTTGAGTAGGCACTTGCGGTAATTAAAGCCGCTCCGGTTGAGATGGCGGGGCGGTTCCCTTTGCAGACAATTACAGCACTGCACACGAGGTTGACGGATTTATCTAAAGCTCCATTGTGCCGTAATGACAAACACGGAAGGTATGATAATGCCCACATCCATTCCAAAATAAGACGTAAAATTATACTGGAGCCCATGATATATATAGGGCGAAAATCCTATCCCTGTTGCTTTTTTAAAATCATGGTATGAACCATGGTCACCACAATCATCGAAAGTATCAAAGAAAAATTCACCTACATATCCATAGATTCCTTTAAAAACCCAACCGTTATCCCATCCAGCCCAGTCTCTTCTTACGCCGGCAGCGAGGCATCTGTCATTAAAGCTGTTTTTCATTGTCCCTAGCACAAGACTGTATTTCGACGTATCCGAGAATTTCCTCTCCACGGATATGAACTTATTTTCAAAGTTCTCCGTGTATTGTCCTCGATTATGCGTCAGATGATAAACGTATGAGCCGGTGTTTATTGAATACAGATTTATTTCATCTGCAGAGCAATGCAACGTGAAAAGATAAAAACTTCCGCACGACAGCCATGTGGGGCATCTTTTCCGATCTGTCTGCTTATGTGGAATATTATCCATATTCGCTCACTTTGGCTAACGTACTGAAATTATAAGGACTGTTTTCGGTCTTCAGCTGGATAAATTTTAGCATACATACCAAAACTCGAGATATTCACGTCACGGATTGGGGGCTGAAATTACGATAGGACATGTTCTGCGAACCCTTACCCCACGCGCTTACAGGAGTGAAAATCAGCCTTTTACCGCCGCTAAAATCATAACCTCAGAGGTATAATCGCTATTCAGAAAACGGCAAAGAGGATATGACAAGATGCTGACTTATATCACTATAGGTACAAAGGATCTTCAGCGCGCCGCGACGTTTTATGACGCGATTTTTAACGTGCTTGGCTATTCACGTTTGCCTGCCTGGACCGAGGACTGGGCAATGTGGGGAGATGAAAATAATCCAGATGAAGGGTTTAGCTTCTGCATTTGTCCTCCGTTTGACCGGCAACCCGCAACGGCGGGAAACGGGACAATGTTCGCATTCCGTGCAGCTAACGCGGAGCTTGTCAGACGTTTCCATGCAGCAGGCCTTCTTGCGGGAGGGAAGAGTGAAGGCATGCCAGGGACACGAACCGCGTACGGCCCTGATTTTTATGTTGCCTATCTGCGCGATCCTGACGGGCATAAGCTGGCATGCGTTTGTCAGCATTATTCTCCTGAAGCAGATACGTTCCCAGACGAAGAATAGTCACAAGCGGTCGTTTTTGAACTATGTTTAACACCAGTCAGAATAATAAATAGTTGAACTGTTATTAGATTCTGAACAGTGGCGCCTTAATCCGGAGCATTTGAAAGCCAGAACCTCACTGAGAAGTGTGCCAGTATGACGTGGCTAATATCCCTATCCGGAGAACAATGTGTTCGGAAAACAATTGCTAAACTTCATGCCAGGTTTACAAACTTTGTTAGCCTACGATAAAAGCTGGCTAAAACATGATATTAAAGCCGGGTTATCCGTTGCGGCTGTCGCACTACCCGTGGCTATTGCTTATGCTGAATTGGCGGGTGTTGGGGCAATAGTGGGGCTCTATTCCTGCGTTTTACCGATGATAGCGTATGCACTCTTTGGTTCTTCACGTCAGCTTATTGTGGGCCCTGATGCCACGACCTGCGCGGTGATTGCGGCCGTCGTGTTTCCGCTTTCTGCAGGTAATTCCGAACTGCACTGGCAGCTGACCATTATCATGACGTTGATGATGGGCGGGTGGTGCCTGCTTGCCAGTAAATTTCGTCTGGGCGCACTTGCCGATTTACTTTCTCATCCCATCCTTACGGGTTTGCTTAATGGCGTTGCCGTAACGATTATTGTCGGGCAATTAGGCAAGGTGTTGGGGATAAAACTCGACGAAGCGCAGGTTATTGAGAAAATAATGGCCTTGCCAGGCCGTCTTTCAGAAAGCCATTTATTAACCGTTGGCATATCGCTTTTAACGTTAATTATTTTAATGGCGATCAAAACGTATCGCAGCCACTGGCCAGCACCGTTGATTGCCATTGTGATGACAACGCTACTGGTATGGGCGACATCTGCGCAACAGTACGGTATTGCCACTATTGGGGGTGAAGGCTTCCAGCCTGGTTTACCCGTCGTTGACTGGGGCGCGTTCCAGCCCGGTCCGATGCGTGATTTAGTGATCCCGGCACTGAACCTGGCGTTGGTCAGTTTTGTCAGCCTGATGCTGACCGCCCGCAGTTTCGCCGCGAAAAATGGCTATGAAATTAATGCTGATGCAGAGTTCAGAGCGCTGGGTATTGCGAACATTATGTCTGGGTTATGTCAGGGGTTTGCTATCAGTGGAGCCGATTCCCGGACAGCGGTTAATGATTCAGTGGGTGGGAAAAGCCAGCTTGTTTCCATCGTCGCAGCCTTACTCATCGGTATCGTGGTGGTGTTTTTCACTCAGCCATTACAATTTATTCCGGTATCTGCATTAGGTATTGTTTTGATGTACGCATCCTGGTCATTAATTGATCTGCGCGGGTTATGGAATCTGAGGCGAAGAAATAAACAGGCATTTCGCCTGGCCTTCTTCACGTTTGGCTGTGTGTTAATTATCGGCGTCATCCAGGGGATCGGCCTTGCGGTGTTGCTTGGCCTGTTACAGTTCCTGCGTACGGTGTTTCGTCCCTCCGAGCACTTACTGGGAACCGACGAAGATGGAATGATTCACTCGTTAGGGAATACAACCGATATTAAAATGGTCCCGGGCGTGCTGATGTATCGATTTAACTCACCGTTGACCTATTTTAACGTGGCTTATTTTAAACGTCGTGTATTGAACCTGGTTGATGGTGCAGCAGTACAGCCTAAATGGGTGGTCATTGATGCCGTTGCATGCTTCACCTATTCAGATATCAGCGTTCTGGCAACCATAAATGAGTTAAAGCGCGATCTGAAAGGTCGAGAGATTACGTTAATCCTTGCGGGCAGAAAAACGGAATTAACGCGCTGGTTTAAAGATAGCCGGCCAACGATGAATGATGATGACATGATTCTGGCGCCAGACCTCTATCTGGCACTTCGGTTCATTCAAAGCAAAGAGAGTGCGAGTGAATCAGGTGGCGAGGTATAAGCTAAAGGCTTGCCCGCCAACCGCGAGCAAGCCACACCCTTAGCGATACAGCGTTTTTTCCGCAACCGGAATAAGCAGCCCGGATCGCCAGTCCGCGAGCGTCAGCTGCGCAAGCCTGCCCAGCGCGGCATAAAACGGATGCCCGGCGTTGTCGACAAACACCGACAGGAAGCGGGTGCTCCACGGCAGCAGGTGCCACGCCAGAAGCTGATTGCACTCCGGCTCGCGGTCATTCTCGGCCAGCCACGCCGCCAGCAGCAGCAACGTACCGAAATGATCTTCCGGCTCATTCTGCTGCATCTCAAACGCGATATTGTTCTCCCGCATCCACTGGCGCAGCGCGAGGGTCGAGTCGCCAAACAATACGGATTCACGGTCCAGCCAGACGGAACCCCACGGCGGAGCGGGCAGGGCATACGGACCAATAAACAGCCGTTGCCAGGCGTCCGCCAGCGGTTCATCGGAAGATGAGGCAAACGTATCGGCAACGGGCTGCAGCGTTTCCGAAGGCAGGGGCCAGTCCTGAACCCATTCGCCAGCGGTGAGCGCTTTCACCAGCGGCGCGGCCTGCTCGCTGTCGGGAGCGAAATAAAACAGCGCGCCCAGCACCCGGGCGCTGAACGCGAACGATTCACGATGTGAGACGTCTTTCATTAAACTTTCCTTGCTCGCGCGGATGACGCCCGCGCGACTGTGTTAACCGATAATACTGACCACAGAATAAACCAGGGTCTCGCGTTTCACCCTCTACACCTTCTCAATCTGCACCAGATTGGTGTGCTGCGGGTTGCCTTTTGCCAGCGGAGAAGGTCGATGGGTCGTCAGCGTGTTGATGCATGAGCCGTGATCGATACGATCGCCATTCATATTGGCATCATGCCACGCTCCCTGGCCCATGGCGCTCACGCCGGGCATGATCCGTGGCGTGACCTTCGCTTCAATTCGCACCTCGCCGCGATCGTTAAATACGCGCACCGTATCGCCGTTCTTGATGCCGCGTTTTGCTGCATCGACAGGATTAAGCCACACCTCCTGGCGACAGGCCGCTTTCAGCACGTCGACGTTACCGTAGCTCGAGTGGGTACGGGCCTTGAAGTGGAAGCCGAACAGCTGCAGCGGGAACTGCGCGCGCTCGGGCGCATCCCAGCCGTCAAAGGTCGACGCGTAGACGGGCAGAGGGCTGATGGTCTCATCTTTTTCCAGCTCCCAGGTAGCCGCAATCTCCGCCAGCTTGCTGGAGTAAATCTCAATCTTGCCCGATGGCGTTTTCAGCGGATGGGCTTCCGGGTTCTCGCGGAAATTTTTATAGGCCACAAAGTGTCCGTTCGGATCTTTACGCTTATAAATGCCCATTTTTTTCAGCTCGTCATAGGACGGAAGCTTAGGGTCTTTCTCGAGCATTTTGGCATACAGGAACTGCAACCACTGTTCCTGCGTGCGTCCTTCGGTGAATTTCTGATGGATATCCGGCCCGAGGCGTTTCGCCACTTCGCTCATGATCCAGTAGATCGGCTTACGCTCGAACTTCGGCGCGGTCACGGGCTGGAGGAAAATCAGGTAGCCCATATTACCGGCGTAATCGTTAGGAATGATATCTTCCTGCTCGACGGTCATCAGGTCCGGCAACACGATATCGGCGTACTTCGCTGACGAGGTCATGAAGTTGTCGATGACGACAATCATTTCGCATTTACTTTCGTCCTGCAGGATCTCGTGGGTTTTATTGATATCGGAGTGCTGGTTGATGATGGTATTGCCCGCGTAGTTCCAGATGAACTTAATCGGCACGTCCAGCTTATCTTTCCCGCGCACGCCGTCGCGCAGGGCGGTCATCTCCGGTCCGCGGGCGATGGCGTCCGTCCAGCTGAAGCAGGAGATTTGCGTTTTGACCGGGTTATCCGGTATCGGCATACGCTCGATGGTAATGGTGTAGGTCGACTCGCGCGCGCCGCTGTTACCGCCGTTGATGCCGACGTTTCCGGTGAGGATTGGCAGCATGGCGATGGCGCGAGACGTCAGCTCGCCGTTCGCCTGGCGCTGTGGTCCCCAGCCCTGGCAGATATAGGCCGGTTTCGCGGAGCCGATTTCACGAGCAAGTTTGATGATGCGATCCGCGGGAATGCCGGTGATGCGTGAGGCCCACTCCGGCGTTTTCGCCGTGTTGTCATCGCCCTGGCCGAGAATGTATGCTTTGTAGTGGCCGTTAGCGGGCGCGCCTTCCGGCAGCGTTTTTTCGTCATAGCCCACGCAGTATTTATCCAGAAACGGCTGGTCGACCAGGTTTTCGTCGATCAATACCCACGCGATTCCCGCCACCAGCGCGGCATCGGTACCCGGACGGATCGGGATCCATTCATCTTCGCGTCCGGCTGCCGTATCGGTATAGCGCGGGTCGATAACGATCATTCGCGCGTTGGACCGCTCGCGGGCCTGCTCCAGATAATAGGTAATCCCTCCGCCGCTCATGCGGGTTTCCGCCGGGTTATTGCCGAACATCACCACCAGTTTGCTGTTTTCAATATCCGAGGTGCTGTTGCCATCGTTGCTGCCGTAGGTGTAGGGCATCGCGCAGGCGATTTGCGCCGTGCTGTAGGTGCCGTAGTGGCTCAGGAAACCGCCGTAGCAGTTCATCAGGCGCGCCACCAGCGAAGCGTAAGGGGAGGAGCGGGTGATATTGCCGCCGACGATGCCGGAAGAGTAGTTGATGTAAACTGCTTCGTTGCCGTATTTGCTGACCACGTTTTTAAGGCTGGCGGTGATGGCGTCCAGCGCTTCATCCCATGTGATGCGCTCGAACTTGCCTTCACCGCGTTTGCCCACGCGTTTCATCGGGTAGTTGAGACGGTCAGGATGATTGATCCGACGGCGAATAGAACGTCCGCGCAGGCAGGCGCGCACCTGATGGTTACCGTAAATATCCTCGCCGGTGTTATCCGTTTCGACCCAATACACTTCGTTGTCACGGACGTGCAGACGCAGCGCGCAGCGGCTGCCGCAGTTGACCGAGCAGGCGCCCCACACCACTTTATCTTCAGCAGGCTGGACGGCGTTCTTCACCGCCGCGGCGGCGCTTTTTAAGCCGAAAGGAAGCGAGATCCCGCCGGCGGCCAGCGCCAGAGAACCTATTGCCGTGGATTTCACGAGAGTTCGACGGCTAATTCCGCCGTGATGTTCAGTATCGGACATGGCTCACCCCATCATTATAATTACGTATTATTTTTCCCGAAATGATAACCGGGCTAATGATGGGGTGAGTGTTACTGATTTGGGGGTATTAAATCTTAATCCTCATCAAATCAAAGGGGATTGAGGGTAAATTACTGCGCTTCAGCAGCCCCGTTGCCTGTGCGGGTATACAAAATTTTAAAGGTGTCGTTGGCGCAGTGGCCTACCACCTGAGTGCCCGCCTGGTCAGCCTGATCGTTCGGCACAATGCTCAGCGTAAAACCTGATTCAGGCACGCCGTTGTTGATAATTTTCTGCTGAATGTCGCTTTTCACGCGCTCGCAGGAATCCGGTGCCGCCAGCGCGGCCGTTGAGGCACTCATTAACAGCAGGGCGGTAATCCAGGGTAACCGTTTCATCTCTAGCTCCTTTTCTCTGTGTAGAGATTAATTTTAGCAGGCTTCGTGTAAACAACTGTATTTGCTAATATGATTGGGAATAATCTCCCTGTACGGTAATAAATGTGAAGAAATACGCAGCGATAACGCTACTGGCAGCAACACTGGTGGGGTGCGATAACAGCTCCGCGCCGCTGTCGTTTACGCCCGAGATGGCGAGTTTCTCGAACGAATTTGATTTTGATCCGCTGCGCGGCCCGGTGAAAGACTTCACCCAGACGCTGCTCAACGAGAAGGGCGAAGTGTCCAAACGGGTGACCGGCACCGTGTCGGCGGAAGGGTGTTTCGATACCCTGGAACTGCACGACCTGGAGGCCAATACCGGCGTGGCGCTGGTGCTGGATGCCAATTACTACCTTGATGCGGAAACCCAGCAGCGAAAAGTGAAGCTGCAGGGGAAATGCCAGCTGGCCGAACTGCCGTCAGCCGGGATAACGTGGGATACCGACGACAACGGTTTTGTGGTGGCGGCGCACGGCAAAGAGATGGAAGTGAAGTATCGTTACGATGCGGATGGCTACCCGCTGGGCAAAACCACCGTCTCGGGGGATCAGCACCTGTCCGTGCAGTCGACGCCGTCTAAAGACGTTCGCAAAAGAATGGATTACTCGGCAGTGAGCATGTTGAATGATAAGCCGCTGGGCAACGTGAAGCAGAGCTGCGACTACGATCGACACAACAATCCGGTGAGCTGCGACCTGACGATCACGGACGATAGCGTCAAACCTGCCGTTGAGCACAAATACACCATCAAAAACACGATTGAATACTACTGAGAGTAAAACCGCGCAGGTTACTGCGCGGTCGGTTTCAGCAGGCTGGCGCCTGACGGCTTGTGTCCGGCAAGATGCTGATGCTGGAAGATGCACATGCGAATGGTATTGCGGTATTCGCCGTTGATAAAGAACTCGTGAATCAGCTCGCCTTCCACCATAAAGCCCAGCTTGCGGTAGATATGGATCGCTTTCTCGTTCTCTTTATCCACAATCAGGTAAAGCTTGTAGAGATTCAGAACGTTGAATCCGTAATCCATTGCCAGCTTCGCTGCCCGTGAGGCAAGGCCTTTTCCCTGATGCTCAGGGGAAATAATGATCTGAAACTCCGCCCGACGGTGAACATGGTTGATTTCAACCAGCTCCACAAGACCGGCTTTTTCGCCTTCACACTCCACCACAAAACGACGTTCACTCTGATCGTGAATGTGCTTATCGTAGAGATCGGACAGCTCAACAAAAGCCTCGTACGGCTCTTCGAACCAGTAGCGCATCACGCTGGCGTTATTGTCGAGCTGGTGGACGAAGCGCAGGTCTTCACGCTCCAGCGGGCGAAGCTTAACGTCGCAGGGCGCCGACATTACGGGGCTACCGTGCGGCCAGTGCGGCGATCCAGGCAGCGCAGGGTGTTTGGCTCCCAGTAGGCGTTGACGTTTGCACTTTGCTGACACTTATCGCGCGCGTCAAAAGCGACATCTTCTTTATCCCACTCTTTTTCAGCACGTTTGTTGACCTTGTGGCGAAGGCTGCGGGTGTCATTCCATTGTTCTTTGTCCATGGCGGCGTTCTGGCGGCTTTGCGCGCTGTCACCAGACTCGATAATGAGCTTGCTGGTTTCCGCTGTCGCAGAGGCGGCAAAGGCGAACGATGACAGCGCCAGCAGGGCTGTCAGACAAAGGCGTTTGCTTAATGTGGTCATAGCGTTTCCTTTTAAACGGGTGCAGATAATCAAGTTACCCCGAACAGATTCTACACCAAAGCGAAAAGACGTCATACCCGCGGTGCAAGTATGGAAAAGTAAAGGATATCATCAGGTATGATGTCTAAATAAATCCTCACCTGACGTGAAAAATGCTCAAAACGACGCTGCTTTTTTTTGCCACCGCGCTATGCGAAATCATCGGCTGCTTCCTGCCCTGGCTCTGGCTGAAGAAGGGGGGATCCGTATTGCTTCTCATCCCGGCAAGCGTCGCGCTGGCCCTGTTTGTCTGGCTGTTAACGCTGCATCCGGCCGCCAGCGGCCGCGTCTACGCCGCTTACGGTGGTGTCTATGTCTGTACCGCGCTGATGTGGTTACGCGTGGTGGACGGCGTCAGGCTCAGCGCGTACGACTGGGCCGGCGCGCTGATTGCCCTGTGCGGCATGCTGATTATTGTGGCGGGATGGGGGCGGGCCTGAGCCCCCGGTTTTGTGATCGTTAGCGGATTTTATGATCATTATACTTGTATGGTAGTCTGGTTAGTGGGTAAGTTTCCAGCATCACAACGAATGATGTAAGGAAAGGAATTATGAAGATTGTCGCGGCTGACGTGTTTGTTACCTGCCCGGGGCGGAACTTTGTCACCCTTAAAATCACCACCGACGAGGGGATTGTCGGCCTCGGTGACGCTACGCTAAACGGGCGTGAACTCTCCGTGGCTTCCTACCTGAAAGACCACCTCTGCCCCCAGCTGATTGGCCGCGATGCGCACCGCATCGAAGACATCTGGCAGTTCTTCTATAAAGGCGCCTACTGGCGTCGCGGCCCGGTCACTATGTCGGCTATCTCCGCCGTGGACATGGCGCTGTGGGACATCAAAGCCAAAGCGGCCAACATGCCGCTCTACCAGCTGCTGGGCGGCGCATCCCGCGAAGGGGTGATGGTGTATTGCCACACGACCGGCCACACGATTGACGACGTGCTGGAAGACTACGCCCGCCATAAAGAGATGGGCTTTAAAGCGATCCGCGTGCAGTGCGGGGTGCCGGGTATGAAAACCACCTACGGCATGGCCAAAGGGAAGGGGCTTGCCTACGAGCCTGCGACCAAAGGCGACTGGCCGGAAGAGCAGCTCTGGTCCACCGAAAAATACCTCGATTTCACACCGAAGCTGTTCGACGCGGTGCGCAGTAAATTCGGCTTCAATGAACATCTTCTGCATGACATGCACCACCGCCTGACGCCAATCGAAGCGGCGCGATTCGGCAAGAGCATCGAGGAATTCCGCATGTTCTGGATGGAAGATCCAACGCCTGCGGAAAACCAGGCCTGCTTCCGCCTGATCCGCCAGCACACCGTCACGCCAATTGCGGTGGGGGAAGTGTTTAACAGCATCTGGGACTGCAAGCAGCTCATCGAAGAGCAGCTCATCGACTATATCCGCACCACCATTACCCACGCGGGCGGGATCACCGGGATGCGTCGCATCGCGGACTTCGCCTCGCTCTACCAGGTGCGCACCGGCTCGCACGGCCCGTCGGATCTCTCGCCGGTATGCCACGCCGCCGCGCTGCATTTCGACCTGTGGGTGCCGAACTTTGGCGTCCAGGAATATATGGGCTATTCCGAACAGATGCTGGAAGTCTTCCCGCACAGCTGGCGCTTTGATAACGGCTATATGCATCCGGGCGACAGGCCGGGGCTGGGCATCGAGTTTGATGAAAAGCTGGCGGCGAAATACCCCTACGATCCGGCCTATCTGCCGGTGGCCCGTCTTGAGGACGGCACGCTGTGGAACTGGTAAACGAGGAGCGAACGATGAAAAGCGTAGTGATTCAACAGCCGAACGAACTGGTGATTGAAGAGCGGCCACTTCCGGCGCCAGGTGCAGGTGAAGTTCGCGTCAAAATCACGCTGGCGGGGATCTGCGGTTCGGATAGCCACATCTATCGCGGCCATAACCCGTTTGCGAAATATCCACGCACGATCGGCCACGAGTTCTTTGGCGTGATTGACGCCGTAGGCGAGGGTGTCGACAGTGCCCGTCTGGGCCAGCGAGTCTCGGTCGATCCGGTGATCAGCTGCGGACACTGCTACCCGTGTTCCGTCGGAAAGCCGAACGTCTGCACCTCTCTGGTGGTGCTGGGCGTCCACCGCGACGGGGGCTTCAGTGAATACGCGGCGGTACCCGCTAAAAATGCCTGGCCTATTCCGGATGACATTCCTGATAAACACGCCGTCATGGTGGAGCCTTTCACCATCGCTGCCAACGTGACGGGGCAGGCCAACCCCACCGAGCAGGACGTTGCACTGATTTACGGCGCTGGGCCGATGGGGCTGGTCACCGTGCAGGCGCTGAAAGGCGTCTATAAGGTGAAGCAGGTTATCGTGGTTGATCGCATAGACGAACGCCTGAAAATGGCCCAGCGCAGCGGCGCGGACTGGGTGTTGAATAACGGCGAGCAGTCGCTGCAGGCCGCGCTGGACGAACGGGGCATCAAACCAACGTTAATCATTGATGCCGCCTGTCATCCGTCGATATTGCAGGAGGCGATTACCCTGGCCTCTCCGGCGGCGCGTATCGTGCTGATGGGGTTCTCCAGCGAGCCGAGCCAGATTGTCCAGCAGGGCATCACCGGCAAAGAGCTGGCGATCTTCTCCTCGCGCCTCAATGCCAACAAATTCCCGGTCGTCATCGACTGGCTGAAAAAAGGGCTGATCGACCCGGAAAAACTGATCACTCATGCCTTTGACTATCACCATGTAACAGACGCCATTGAACTGTTTGAGAAAGACCAGCGGCAGTGCTGCAAAGTCTTGCTCACGTTCGGGCAATAATCCTATACGCGGTTAAGAGCCTGCGCAGACAGGCTCTATGTGGTACGCATCTTACCCTTCAGAGATAGCCATTATGACGCAAGCACAACCTCAAAGAACTACCTCCGATCTGGTGAAAGCCGCCGTTTCCGGCTGGCTGGGCACCGCCCTGGAGTTTATGGACTTTCAGCTTTACTCGCTGGGGGCAGCCCTGGTCTTTCACGAGATTTTTTTCCCGGAACAGTCAGCCGCGATGGCGCTGATCCTCGCGATGGGAACCTACGGCGCAGGCTATATCGCACGCATTGTCGGCGCCTTTATCTTTGGCAGAATGGGCGACAGCATTGGTCGTAAGAAGGTGCTGTTTATCACCATCACCATGATGGGGATCTGCACCACGCTGATTGGCGTCCTGCCGACCTACGCGCAGATTGGGATTTTTGCTCCCGTTCTGCTGGTGACGCTGCGTATCATCCAGGGCCTGGGGGCCGGGGCTGAGATCTCCGGGGCCGGGACCATGCTGGCGGAGTACGCGCCGAAAGGCAAACGCGGCATTATCTCCTCGCTGGTGGCGATGGGCACTAACTGCGGGACGCTGAGCGCAACGGCGATCTGGGCGGTGATGTTCTTTGCCCTCGACCGTGAAGAGCTAATTGCCTGGGGCTGGCGCGTGCCGTTCCTCGCCAGCGTCGTGGTGATGATTTTCGCCATCTGGCTGCGAATGAACCTGAAAGAGAGCCCGGTCTTTGAGAAAGTGAACGATGCCCAAACCGTACAGCCGGACACCTCGCTCGGTTCAATGGTGAAAAGTAAATCCTTCTGGCTGGCGACCGGCCTGCGTTTCGGTCAGGCGGGCAACTCGGGCCTGATCCAGACGTTCCTCGCCGGATATCTGGTCCAGACGCTGCTGTTCGATAAAGCCATCCCGACCGATGCGCTGATGATCAGCTCCATTCTCGGGTTTATCTCCATTCCGCTGCTGGGCTGGCTTTCCGATAAAGTAGGGCGCCGTCTGCCGTACATTATCCTCAATGTCTCCGCCATTCTTCTCGCCTACCCGATGCTGTCGATCATCGTCGATAAGAGCTATGCGCCGGGGACAATCATGCTCTCTATCATCGTTATCCATAACTTCGCCGTGCTGGGGCTGTTTGCGCTGGAAAATATCACCATGGCGGAGATGTTTGGCTCGCGAAATCGCTTTACCCGCATGGCTATCTCGAAAGAGGCGGGCGGTCTGGTGGCGGTGGGCTTTGGTCCGGTGCTGGCGGGGATCTTCTGCAACATGACCGGCTCCTGGTGGCCGATTGTCGCCATGCTGGTGGCCTATTCCGTGATTGGGCTGGTCTCGGCGATCCTGATGCCGGAAGTGCGCGACCGTGATTTGAGCGCGGCGCACGACGCAGCGGAGTCCGCACCAGAAGAGAGTGTGGGTTACGGCGCGGTCTCCTCGCGGCGCTAGTGGTTCATAACTTACGTGACCTGTCACACAACTCTGACTTTATGTCACACCACATGAGCAAAAGTTAATATAAATCAAAATCTCAAACGGCAGTATCAGTATGGTTGATGGCAGTTATTTTTTTACCCCAACTGCCATTCTAGTTGGTGTAGTCAGCAGGCGCCGCCGCTTCAGAGGAGCGGCAGCGGTCCACGACTTTCTAATTAACGAGTCTTAATCATGGAAAACACCTTATTACAGGCCAACGCGACGCTGCCTCAGTACGATCGCGACAGCCTTCAACCACGCATTGTTCATCTGGGTTTTGGCGCCTTTCACCGGGCGCATCAGGCGGTGTACGCCGACATTCTCGCGGCTGAGCACGGCAGCGACTGGGGCTACTGTGAGGTTAACCTGATTGGCGGCGAGCAGCAGATTGCCGATCTGAACGCGCAGGATAATCTTTATACCGTGGCGGAGATGTCTGCCGACGCATGGACATCCCGCGTGGTTGGCGTGGTTAAAAAAGCGCTGCATGCGCAGGTTGACGGGCTGGAAAGCGTGCTGGCGGCGATGTGCGAACCGCAGGTGGCGATTGTCTCGCTGACCATCACCGAGAAAGGGTACTGCCATTCACCGGCGACAGGACAACTGATGCTCGATCACCCGTTTATCGTCGCCGACCTGCAAAACCCGCACCAGCCGAAATCCGCGTCGGGCGTGGTGGTGGAAGCGCTGGCGCGTCGCAAAGCGGCGGGTCTGCCCGCGTTTAGCGTGATGTCCTGCGACAACATGCCGGAGAACGGACACGTGATGCGCAATGTGACCTGCGCGTACGCCCGGGCCGTAGACGGCGAGCTGGCGGACTGGATCGAGGCTAACGTCACCTTCCCGTCAACCATGGTGGATCGTATCGTGCCGGCGGTCACGCCCGATACGCTGGATAAAATTGAGCAGCTGACCGGCGTGCGTGACCCGGCGGCAGTCGCCTGTGAACCGTTCCGCCAGTGGGTGATCGAGGATAACTTTGTGGCAGGACGTCCAGAGTGGGAAAAGGCCGGAGCCGAGCTGGTGTCAGACGTGATCCCGTTTGAAGAGATGAAGCTGCGCATGCTCAACGGCAGCCACTCGTTCCTGGCGTACCTGGGCTACCTGGCCGGATACCCGCATATCAACGACTGTATGGAAGATGAGAACTACCGCCTCGCCGCGCACGCGCTGATGCTTAACGAGCAGGCGCCCACGCTGAAAGTGAAGGGCGTTGATTTAGGCCGCTATGCCGATCTCCTGATTGCCCGCTACAGCAACCCGGCCCTGCGCCATCGGACATGGCAAATCGCGATGGACGGCAGCCAGAAGCTCCCGCAGCGTATGCTGGACTCCGTGCGCTGGCACCTGGTGCACCAGAAACCTTTCCCACTGCTGGCGCTGGGTGTGGCTGGGTGGATGCGTTATGTCGGCGGCGTGGATGAGCAGGGTAACGCCATTGACGTGAGCGATCCGCAGCTGGCGGTGATTCAGGCGGCGGTGAAGGGAAGTGCGGAAGGGGAAAGTCGGGTTAACGCGCTGCTCGGCATTGAGGCCATCTTTGGTAACGAGTTACCGAAGGAGCCGCGCTTTGTGGCTGCGGTGATGGCCGCGTACCGGTCGTTGCTGCAAAAAGGCGCGAAAGCGACCGTCGCGCAGTACGCGTCTCAACGGTAGTTCAGCACATGCCGCCGCGCGCGGCGGCATGGCTGCGCACAGCTTAGTGCATCCCCAGGCGAATCAGCTCAATCGGTTCGAACTTACCTTCGCATCCTTCCACTTCAACCGTTTTGCTGCGGCGCACCTGCGCGGCATCCAGCCCGTCGCTGTGGATCGCTTTAATCACGCCAGTTTTGCCCGTGCCGCTAATCATGACGCGGCTGCCGGTGGTGATTGCATTGCGGTTACGGTCGTATGTCATCATGGTATTTTCTCCTCTCTAACCTGTTCGTTACGGCGCTATTTCGGGTTATGCCGTTCACGGGGCATATAAATACGCCTGTCCGCGCTTCATGTTTTTGTTTTTGATCAAACTCACACTTTTTTCTTTATTTCGTCGGGCGCTGACGGTTCAGGACGGTAATTTACAAAGTGGACCGTTATTTTCATTAATTGATAGTTTCGACAGGGAAGCGTTGAGGGTTGGTTTATATTCCTGATGTCATCCTGTGTGCAGGAAATAACCCTTTCATCGGAATAAGGAGTCAGGCTTATGTATAAGAACATTTTGATGCCTGTAGACGTGTTTGAAATGGATTTGAGCGACAAAGCGGTTCGCCACGCGGCAAGCCTTGCGAAGGCTGAGGGCGCGTCGATTACCCTGGTCAATATTCTGCCTGCCAGCAGCCGGTCTCTGCTTCGCGGTTTCAACGCCGATATTAAAAAGTTTGAAGAGTATATGACCGCAGAATCCGGGAAGAAAATGAACGAGTTAAAAAGACTGTTCGATATTGCCCCTGAGAATATTCACAGCATGGTGCGTTTTGGCAACGTCCGGGATGAAATTATCAAGCTGAGCAAGGAGGGGAAATATGATGCAATTGTCATCAGGTCGAAAAACCCGAGCATCACCACTCATCTGCTGGGTTCAAATGCGGAATCTATTCTGCGCTACGCCACGATCCCGGTGTTAGTCGTTCGCTAATCACCTCGCCGCACCCGAAAGGGGCGGCGAATATTACTCTTCGCTAAACCACTCGCTATTTTCCTGACGAATAAGCTGCACGGATTCGCTAATTTCCTGCAGATGCAGCGTCATCGCTTTTTCCACACCGTCCGGGTCGCGTTTTTCCAGCGCGCTGAAAATATCATGATGCTGTCGGAGCAGCATTTCCGGCGGGGAGACGTGATCGAGGCTCATATAGCGCACGCGGTCAATGGTGGCCTTGATGTTCTCGATGGTGTCCCAGGCCAGCTGACAATCCGCGATTTGCGCCAGCTTCTGGTGGAATTCATCGTCAAGCTGGAAGAAATCATTGAGCTGCTTACGGTCAATCGCAATACGCTGCTGGTGCAGGTTCTGCTCCAGCTGGTAACACTGGTTGTCGTTGATAAGCGTTGCGGCGCGGCGCGCCACCGCGCATTCAATGGCCTGGCGAACGAAACAGCCGTTGCGTACCTGAGAGAGTGAAATTTTGTTCACGTAGCTGCCGCGCTGCGGGCGGATCTGAATCAGTCCGTTTTCAGCAAGCTTAATAAACGCTTCGCGCACCGGCTGACGGGAAACGTCAAATCGCACGGAGACCTCTTTTTCAGAAAGCGGCGTTCCCGGTGGGATCAGGCAATGGACAATATCACGTCGCAAAATGCGATAGATTTGCTGGTTAACGGGCTGGGTGGGATTGAGTTGCGATTCAGCGGCCATGAGTTGTCATTTCTCAGAGAGTTAGCCTGAACATACTACCATTCTTTTATAACCCGAAACAGACCCGGCCCGCAGGCCGGGAAGGGCAGATTTAGCCACGATGAACGCTTAGTCCGGCAAAACTCTGGCTGACGGGCATCATTTCCACGGTGTTGATGTTGACGTGTTTTGGCAGCGTTGCCACCCACCAGACCGTTTCGGTCACATCTTCCGGCGTCAGCGCGTTCGCATTTTCGTAGGTTTTGCCCGCTTTCGCGTCATCGCCTTTGAAACGCACGTTGGAAAACTCGGTGCCGCCCACCAGGCCCGGCTCGATATCGGTAACGCGAATGGCGGTGCCGTGCAGGTCGGTACGCAGGTTAAGGCTGAACTGGCGCACAAACGCCTTCGTTGCGCCATAGACGTTGCCGCCCGCGTAAGGCCAGCTTCCTGCGGTGGAGCCGATGTTGATAATGTGGCCGCGGTTGCGCTCGACCATGCCCGGCAGCACCGCGCGGGTCATATAGACCAGCCCTTTGTTGTTGGTGTCGATCATGTTTTCCCAGTCTTCAACGCTGGCTTTGTGGGCGGGCTCCATGCCCAGCGCCAGACCGGCATTGTTGACCAGAACGTCGATGGCGCGCCACTCGGCGGGCAGGTTGGCAATCATCTCTTCAATGGACGCGCGGTTACGCACGTCCAGCTGCGCGGTCAGGATGCTGTCGCCTAATTCGTCCTTCAGCTCCTGCAGGCGCTCCTGACGACGGCCCGTGGCAATAACCTTGTGCCCGTTGGCGACGAAGCGACGCGTGATGCTTTCGCCAAAACCTGCCGTTGCCCCGGTAACTAAAATAATCATCTCACTGTTCCTCAACGCTTTTTGTGTTGTACTAACATAGCACGGCCGCAGAGGGTGCGTTAAGGCAACATTTGTATGACGGCGTTGCAGGGGATGGCGGCCTGGCCTACTCTGGGAGGATACCCGTACTCAGGAGCGAAAGATGACGGCCACGAATCCCTTTTTTGACATCAGCCTGCTGCCTTACCAGGCCCCCCATTTTGATGAAATCACCGACGATCACTATCGCCCGGCCTTTGATGAAGCGCTTCGCCAGAAGCGGACGGACTTAGACGCCATTGTGTCCCAAACCGCTGCGCCGGACTTCACCAACACCGTGCTGGCGCTGGAGAAAAGCGGCGCTTTGCTCTCGCGCGTCAGCAGCGTGTTCTTCGCTATGACCTCCGCACACACCAATGCGTACCTGCAGGAGCTTGAGGAGCAGTTCTCCACCGAGCTTGCCGCGCTGGCAAACGACATCTGGCTGAATGACGTGCTTTTCGCCCGCGTGGAGAGCGTCTGGCAGGACCGTGCCGCGCTGGACGCCGAATCCCGTCGGCTTGTCGAGGAGACGTATCAGCGGTTTATCCTGGCCGGCGCGCGTCTCAATGAAACGGAAAAAGCCGAGCTGAAAGCGCTGAATACCGAGGCGGCGACCCTGACCAGCCAGTTCAACCAGCGTCTGCTGGCTGCCGATAAGACGGGTGGGCTGGTGGTAGATTACGCATACCAGCTTGACGGGCTCAGCGCCAGCGAGATTGCCGACGCGGCGCAGGCTGCCGCGGAGCGAGGGCTAAACGATCGCTGGCTGATCCCGCTTCTAAACACGACTCAGCAGCCCGCGCTTTCCGTACTGCGCAATCGCCAGACCCGCGAAAACCTGTTCAACGCAGGCTGGACGCGCACCCAGAAAGGGGATGAAAATGACACTCGCGAGCTGATCCTCCGCCTTACGGCGTTGCGCGCCCGGCAGGCCCGCCTGCTGGGCTTTGACGATTACGCCAGCTGGAGCATCGCCGACCAGATGGCGAAAAGCCCGGACGCCGCGCTGGAATTTATGCGCGGCATTGTGCCCGCCGCCCGCGCCCGGGCAGAGCGCGAGCAGGCCGATATTCAGAAAGTGATTGATGACGAGCAGGGCGGTTTCACCGTACAGGCCTGGGACTGGGCCTTTTATGCCGAGCGCGTGCGTCAGGCAAAATATGCCCTCGATGAATCGCAAATCAAACCCTATTTTGCGCTCAATACCGTATTGCACGATGGCGTATTCTGGGCCGCAAGCCAGCTGTTTGGCATCCGCTTTGTGGAGCGCTTCGATATTCCGGTGTATCACCCGGACGTCCGCGTCTGGGAAATTTTCGACCACACCGGTGAGGGCATGGCGCTGTTTTACGGCGACTTTTTTGCCCGCGATTCCAAGCAGGGCGGGGCCTGGATGGGGAATTTCGTCGAGCAATCCTTCGAGCTTGCCGCCCGTCCGGTGATCTACAACGTCTGTAATTACCAAAAACCGGCTAACGGCGGCGTCGCGCTTCTCTCCTGGGATGACGTGATCACCCTGTTCCACGAGTTTGGCCATACGCTGCACGGTCTGTTTGCCAGCCAGCGTTTCGCCACGCTCTCCGGGACCAATACGCCGCGCGATTTCGTTGAATTCCCGTCGCAGATCAACGAACACTGGGCCAGCCATCCACAGGTATTTACCCACTACGCCCGTCATTACGAAACCGGTGAACCGATGCCGGACGCGCTGCGGGAAAGCATGCTCAACGCGACCCATTTCAACAAGGGTTATGACATGACGGAGCTGCTGGCTGCCGCGCTGCTGGACATGAACTGGCACGGGATTAGCGAAGCCGTTTCGAGCGTAGACGCGTTTGAAGCGGCAGCACTGAAAAAAGAGGGGCTGGATCTGCCCGCCGTACCGCCGCGCTATCGCAGCAGCTATTTTGCCCATATTTTCGGCGGCGGCTACGCGGCGGGATATTACGCCTACCTGTGGACGCAAATGCTGGCGGACGATGGCTATCAGTGGTTTGTCGAACAGGGCGGTCTGACTCGTGAAAACGGACAAAAATTCCGCGAGGCGATTTTGTCCCGTGGTAACAGCACGGATCTGGCTGAACTGTATCGCAACTGGCGCGGGCACGATCCCAAGATTGAACCGATGCTGGAAAATCGCGGGTTGAGCGAATAGAGCCAGTCTCGTCAGAAAAAAGAACCGGGCTTTACGCCCGGTTTTTTTATAGGCTCCAACGTGCTTGTAACGTCTTCTGCAAAAAAAAAGTTTTAATATGCGTTCTTTATAAATAAAACAGGTGAGATTAATACTTACTTTGACCAGTATATTTAATTAACCGAGGTTAGGATTTAAATGAATTAATGGTTAATAGTTTGTTCTGGATTGTAAAAATAAAAACCTTTAGCTTCGGATTTTTAGCTATAAATTTTTGTTATTTTGTGCCGATAAATGAAAGTGGCATAAAAATCGACGTAGTAGCAGTTAAGAAGGCGAAAGATGACTCTACCTCTGAACAATCCGAGCTTCACGGATACCGAGCCTTCTAAAGGCCTGATAAATAAAACCTTTACTTATATTGTAACGTTGTTGATAAGTATTTTTATTGCGGCAATAATTTCCCTGCTAATAATAAAAGATAATGTGAATGAAATCAGCGACAAGCACGATGAATTTTTGTTAAGGAAAGCCCTGGAGACCCGCCAGGAGATCATGCGAAGTCATTTGAAAGACAATGCCGAGTGGGGAGATGCCTACAAACATCTTCATCTGAACAATGACGTTCACTGGGCATGGGATAAGCAGAACCTGGGTAAGTCCCTGTATGACAACTTTGGCTACGAAGGGGTGTTTGTTCTCTCTCCGGAAGGGAGTACGCGATACAGCGTCGTTGACGGGAAACTGAAGCTGCAGGAGCTGGAGCGCTGGTTAGACAAATCAACCAAAGACCGTTTACTCCATGAGTTGAGTATAAAAAAGGGAGTGCCGGTTTCTGTGCTAGCGCTTATCGATTCCGTGCCGGCCATTGTTTCTGCGCAATGGATAACGACGGGCGATGATACGAGCGTGCAAACCATGCCCGGAAAACCGTCGACAATGGTGTTTATAGACAAGTTAACGGCTAAAAAACTCCTCACGATTGGGCAGGATGACGGCATCCAGAACGTTCGTACTTCACCTGATACAGCCACTTCTCAAATAAATAATCAGACGGAATTTACCTTAAGCACACAGAATGGAGATGTGAAAATTATCTGGGACGGTGAAAATCCCGGCCAGGCGTTAATAATTTATTTTTTGCCATTGCTCATTCTTTCCGTCGTTCTGACGGTATCGATGACGGTTATATTGATGCGCCATATTATGCACAAGGCGAGAATGCTTGACGAAAATACGTTTCTCCTCGAGCAGGCGCGGTTGAATCTTATTACGAGTGAAAAAAGATTCCGGGACGTCAGTGAAACAACCAGCGACTGGTTCTGGGAAACAGATTTATCGTTAAGGATAACGTGGCTATCGGGTCGTTTTTCTACAATAACGGGATATGAAAATAGCAAATGGATAGGCCGCAGGTTGGATGAACTCTTTCCGTCGACAGGCGGATTATCACATGACTGCGCCGGGCAGCGGGATTTAAACGAACGCTTTGAATTTAAAAACTGTCCTTATACTCACGCGCAAAAAACCACGTCATATTGCACGCTTCTGGCAAAGTTTTCTGCTCAGCCTGATGGAACGGTGGTGTTGCGAGGCGCGGCAACCGACGTCTCTCAGGAAGTAGAAGCAACAAAACGCGTGGAGTTCTTGTCACGCCATGATGAATTAACCGGTCTGCCGAACCGGTATCATATTAAGGAATTTCTGGCTGGCCAGTTGGCGAAAGAAGACCTTAACCGTTATCCGTTTGCCATGATTTGCCTTGATTTAGACAAGTTTAAACCCGTCAATGATATTTTCGGGCACTCCACCGGCGATGCCCTGCTTGGCGAGGTCGCTTCACGTCTTAAAAATTGCGTTCGTCGGGGTGATTTTGTCGCACGGCAGGGAGGGGATGAATTTATGCTTCTCCTCGGCAACACCAGCCAGCAAGACCAGATTGAGGAGGTGTGTCGTCGTATCGTGCAAGAACTTAACCGTCCTTTCGCCATTGAGGGCAATGATGTGGCGATAGGCGTAAGCATGGGCATTGCGCTGGCTCCCCGGGATAGCAGCAGCGCAAACGATCTTCTACGCTACGCGGATATTGCGCTGTATCAGGCGAAACAATCCGGCAGAAACCGATGGGTCTATTATCGCCCGGATATGTCGGAAAAGTTGACCGAACGCAGGAAACTGGAATTAGAACTCAAGACCGCGATTCGCGAAGAACAGCTCTACCTGGTTTACCAGCCGCGTTATAACCTCCGGTATTCTAAAATTGAGGCCGTCGAAGCGCTGGTACGCTGGCAGCACCCGGCTCGGGGGACCATAATGCCCGATCAGTTTATCCCGCTGGCAGAAGAAACCGGGCTGATTATTAGCCTGAGCAACTGGGTCATACGCAAAGCCTGTACGGAGACGAAAGACAAATTGCCGGGATTATCGGTCTCCGTCAATATTTCTGCTATCGAATTCCAGGCAAGCGATCTTGCCGAAAGAATAAAAGAGATCCTTCACGAAACGGGGCTTGAACCCAACCGGCTGGAAATTGAAGTCACTGAAAACGTTACGCTTTCCGATCCGGAAAAAACCTTGCAGACCATGAAGTCTCTCAAAAGAATGGGCGTCCGCATTCTGATTGACGATTTCGGTACCGGCTATGCCTCCCTGAGCTATCTGCGGAAGTTTCAGTTTGACGGGCTTAAGCTCGACAAGAGCTTTATTTTTACCCTCGGTGACTCGCCGCAGAACCAGTCAGTCGTGGAGAAAATTATCGACCTGGGGAAAGCCTATTCCATGGCGGTAACCGCAGAAGGGGTGGAGACCGTCGAACAGCTGTCTTTTCTGAAAAAAAATAAATGTGATGAAGTTCAGGGCTACCTGCTTGGAAAACCGGCCGCCATTACGGACTTAAATTTAAACGCCAACAGAGTAAATCTCTAAATCGCGCTTTCACTCAGGAAAGCGTAAATGAAAAACCGGGCTTCTCGCCCGGTTTTTGTTATCCGCTCTCCGTTCGTATCCACGATCGTAAACGCCGCTTTCTATCTTACGACCAGGACAGGGCATTTCGCATGCCGAACCACTGCCGCAGCGTTCGAACCCAACAGATACGTCGATATGTCAGGTTTGTGGGAAGCGATGATAATCAGGTCGGCATCGATCGTGTCAGCGAGCTTAAGGATTTGATCCTTTGGAGATCCCGTCACGGCGTGAGTCTGTATCTTGTCTGGAGGAATTTTGAATTGCTTAACAATTTCATCCAGCTTCGCTAAGGCTGCGTGCTGGAACTCTTTCAGCTTCGGCATTTCTACCGAATAGGCCAGGCCTAATGATGAATAATACGGAAGCGATGGAATGACGGTAAGAAAGTGAACTTTAGCTGTGTTAAGTGCTGTATGTGCCTGAACGAAGGGGATAACCATGTGCGTCAGGCTATCCTCTGAAATGTCAATTGGAACCAAAATTGAGTTATACATTTGTCCCTCCTGAGTGTTTTTCACACAATTCAGGGTAGACCGTTAATTTCAGGAAAACAGAGAGCAAGCTGTCATAACGGGGACAAATTTCGGTTATGTGATAGGCGTACAGTCGAACCTGCCCGTGATCTCGTCAACGTGGCGTGACAACGAACAGGGGCATTCGGGGATGAATCTCTCCGCGTCACGGTCCGTTTTCTGCAAAACGCCAAAGCCTAAACCGGGCGCAAGGCCCGGTACCTTGTTCATATTGCGTGACAGCTGACGGACGCGATAATTTTATTCCCGCCCATATTCCCCATTATCAGATCGAGTAATTTTCGGTATTCCTCCCGGGTCATCACTTCCGCCCGAATTTCAGTTTTACCTTCTGCTTGCGCCGTAGCGGAATAAATCGCTTTCAGACTTAACGTCAACTCTTTCGCCATATTTACGACGCTCTGCCGCACCGCATCTTCATGCTCATCATTGCAGGTGATTTTAAGTACATAGCATTTTTCGCCTTCATGGAGCACGGGCAGTTGATTAATTCGCTGCGCGGCTTCGCGAAGCAATATGTTAGCGCAGAGAATAATTAGGCTGGCCATGGCGGCATTCCAGAACTGGCCTAATCCGCACAGTACGCCAATTCCGGCCGAGCACCACAGCGTTGCGGCGGTGTTCAAACCACGAATATTCATTCCTTCACGCATAATGACGCCAGCGCCAAGAAAGCCGATTCCGGAGACGATCTGCGCTGCGATACGCCCCGGGCTATCAGGAGAAGTCGATACCGAACTTAAAATGAACACTGCCGCACCCGTGGCAACCAGTGCATTAGTACGAAGTCCGGCCATACGCTGGCGCCACTGTCTTTCCGCGCCAATAATTGCGCCCAGCAGCATCGCTGCGAGCAGATGAGAGATATAAGGGAACATCAGCCTGTCGCCTGTTAACGTTATTAAATAATAAGCGTCAGTGCTTTGCTAAGCACATCATAACGCCGTTTAAATGCTAAACGTGTCAGGACGACGGTGGCGGAAAGAGTGAATGTGTAAACATGAACATGCGATGCCCCACAAATTGAGTGGTTTTACTATTTCGGGATACAATCGCTTAAAGAGGATTGCTGCCCACCGTTTCAGGTAAGCAGCGAGGAAATCGCGCTAGCTTACCTTCGTATCAACAATAAAATAACTTTCCAACGAAGGACTCCTGTGAAAATTTATTGCCAGTATAGTCAGGGTCGATAATGAGTAAAGCGAAAAAACAGCCTCCGTTATGAATTGTTTAAGTTCGCAAGGCATATTTTTTAAGACGTCATCTGATTTTAAAAAATACCCGCTATACTACATTTCCTTTTTTACAGGCGATAACAGACAAAGGCAGGAAGTATGTCTCTTCGTTCGCTGCGGGCATTATGCCTGACAAGTTTTTTCATCGCGGATGTCCGCGATGGCCTCGGTCCTTTTCTCGGTATTTTTCTGACCGAACGCCACTGGGCTCCCGATGATATCGGCATCCTGATGACGGCCGGTGGGCTGGCGGGATTACTGGCCACGCTGCCGGCGGGATTCATCACCGACACCTCCCGCAGCAAGCGGACCGTGCTGGCGCTAGTGTGCCTGCTCATCACTCTTAGCACGCTCCTGCTCTGGTTTAGCCAGCAGAGCGCTGTTGTCGCCGTTTCGCAAATTGTCTCCGGTATCTGCGCGGCGTTTGTCGGGCCGCTGATCGCCGGGATTACCCTGGGGCTGACCGGCCAGAGCGGGTTCAGCGCGCAGATGGGCAAAAATGAGGCGTTCAATCACGGCGGTAACTTTGTTACCGCACTGATTGCAGGGGGCATTGCGTGGTACTGGGGCGTCGGCGGGATTTTCCTGCTGATGACCTGTACCACGCTGTTAACGCTCTGTGCGCTGCTTGCCATTCGCAACGGGGATATCGATAACGACGCGGCGAGGGGGCTCTCTTCTTCAGCGAGCCTGCCGGTTCCCGGCTTTGCCGTGCTGATTAAAAACCGGGCGCTGTTTGTGACCGGACTGACGCTGCTGCTGTTTCACCTGGCGAACGCCGCGCTGTTGCCGATGCTGAGCATGAGGGTGGCCGCCGCGCCTGCCTCGATCAACCCCGGTTTGTACGCGGCGGGCACCGTTATCATCTCTCAGGCCGTGATGATCCCCGTCGCCATCTGGGTCGCCCACCGAATAGACCGCTACGGCTACTGGCGCTTAATTATGCTGGCGCTGCTGGTGATGCCGGTGCGCGCCGCGCTGGCGGCGTCGACGGACGCGCCGCTCATGATGGTCCCGGTACAAATTCTCGACGGGCTCGCCGCAGGGATCCTGGGCGTCGCGGTACCGTCGTTTATCGTGGTGCTGTTGCGCGGGAGCGGGCACGTCAATGCGGGGCAGAGTGTGGTGATGGTGATGCAGGGGGTAGGGGCATCCATGAGCCCGGCGTTAACCGGCACGATTGCCGGTCATTACTCATTTGCCACGGCATTCAGCGTCCTGAGCGCGATTGCGCTGGTGGCCGTTCTGCTGTGGTGGTGCTTTGCGCACCGGACCTGGGAAACAGACAGTACGCCGGATGGGGCATAGCCGCCACCCGGCGTCACGCTTACGCCAGTTCGTTAGGGCACGCTTCGCCCTTTTCCAGCTGCTGCAGGTTACCCAGCGTGGTTTCTGAAATGCTGATCAGCGCTTCGGCAGTCAGAAACGCCTGGTGTCCGGTAAACAGCACGTTATGACAGGCTGACAGGCGGCGGAACACGTCGTCCTGAATCACATCATTCGACTTGTCTTCAAAGAACAGATCGCGTTCGTTCTCGTACACGTCCATTCCCAGCGCGCCAATTTTCTGGGTTTTCAGCGCTTCGATAGCGGCCTGAGAGTCAACCAGCCCGCCGCGGCTGGTGTTGATGATCATCACGCCATCTTTCATCTGGTCAAACGCCGCCTGGTTAAGCAGGTGGTAGTTCTCCGGCGTCAGCGGGCAGTGCAGGGAGATCACGTCAGACTGGGAGAACAGGGTCTGCAGGTCGACGTATTCCACGCCCAGCTCCAGCGCAGCGGCGCTCGGGTACGGATCGAACGCCAGCAGACGCATGCCGAAGCCTTTCAGAATGCGCAGCGCTGCGACGCCGATTTTACCGGTGCCGATCACGCCCGCGGTTTTGCCGTACATGGTAAAGCCGGTCAGCCCTTCCAGAGAGAAGTTGGCATCACGGGTGCGCTGATAAGCGCGGTGAATACGACGGTTGAGCGACATCATCATGCCAATTGCATGTTCCGCGACCGCTTCCGGGGAGTACGCCGGGACGCGCACCACCCTCAGACCCAGCTCTTTCGCCGCGTCGAGGTCCACGTTATTAAAGCCCGCGCAGCGCAGGGCGATATATTTCACGCCCTGTTTTTTCAACTCTTCCAGCACCGGACGACTGCCGTCGTCGTTAACAAAAATGCAGACGCCTTCACAGCCGTGCGCCGTTTTGGCGGTTTTTTCGGACAGCAGAAAGTCGAAAAATTCAAGCTCAAACCCGTAAGCCTCGTTAACATGTTGCAGATACTTTTTGTCGTACTGCTTTGTGCTATATACCGCGAGTTTCATAAGACTTTCTCCAGTGATTTTGCATTCACGTTAGCATGATTAAAATTATCTTACAATTTATAAAATATTATTGAATTCAATAAGTTCTATCAATTATTCTAGAGCATCTATCCTTAAAAATGGCATTCCCTTCAACTGACTGGCTAAACATGCGACAATGATCGGCACTGCCGGCTTAAATCTTTCGCTAAATCAGGATATTAACTGCCCATGAAGGGTAAATACAAAGCCGCTCTTGCGCTTTTACTGCTGTTCATATTGTTGCCGCTGACGCTGCTGATGACGCTCGCCCAGTGGGTACCGACGCTCGCCGGGATTTGGCTGCCCGTCGGGACGCGCATCGCTTTCGAAGAGAGTCCGAAACTTACCCGCCACGCGCTGGTGATCCCCGATCTTCGCTATCTGGTTGAAGACTGCGAAATTGCCCGCATCGATAACGTGACGCTGTCACACCCGAGCCGCTGGAAGCTGGATATCGGTGCGCTGGATCTTAACTCCGTCTGTCTGAGCAAAATTCCCCAGTCTGCGCCCTCAACGGTCGCCCCCAAAACGCTGGCACAGTGGCAGGCGGTATTACCTAATACCTGGATCACGGTTCACCGTCTGACGCTGTCGCCCTGGCAGCAGTGGCAGGGCGAGCTGCATGCGTCGCTGACGCCGTCCATTCAGGAGATCGCCTATAAAGGCGAGCAGGTCAGCATTAAAGGCACGCTTCGCGGTCAGACGCTCTCGGTCAGCCAGTTCGATGTCCAGCTCCCGGACCAGCCGCAGCCGATTAAGCTGGTGGGCGAGTTTACCTTGCCGCTGGTACCGGATGGCGTGCCGGTGAAGGGCCACGCGGTCGCGACCTTTAACGTGCCACAGTTGACGTCTCTGGTCGATGCCGATCTGGACTGGGAAGACAATCAGGGACAGCTGGTGGTGATGGCGCGGGACAACCCCGATCCGCTGCTTGACCTGCCGTGGCAGATCACCGCGGAGCAGCTGAACATCAGCGACGGGCGCTGGAACTGGGATCTCTCGGGTATGCCGCTGAGCGGGCGGGTATCCCTTCGCGCCGACAACTGGCAGCAGGGGCTGGATAACACCACCCTGACCGGACGGCTGAATGTGCTTACCCAGGGTGACGCGGGGAAAGGCAACGCGGTACTGAACATTGGGCCCGGCAGGCTCAGCATGGAAAACAGCGACATGCCCCTGCATCTGAGCGGTGAAGCGAAGCAAAACGATCTCATTCTTTACGCAAAATTGCCCGCCACGCTGACCGGCAGCCTGTATGAACCGCAGCTGGCCTTTGAGCCGGGCGCGCTGCTCCGCTCGCGCGGGCGCATCATTGACTCACTCGATATCGATGAAATCCGCTGGCCGCTGGCGGGCGTGAAGCTGACGCAGAAGGGCGTGGACGGTCGTTTACAGGCGATTCTGCGCGCTCATGAAAACGAGATGGGCGATTTTGAACTCCATCTGGACGGTCAGGCCAACGACTTTTTACCTGATAACGGCCTGTGGCAGTGGCGCTACTGGGGGAAAGGCGGTTTCACGCCGATGCATGCCCGCTGGGATGTCGCCGGGAAAGGCGAGTGGCGCGACAATCTTATTGAGCTGACGGCGCTCTCCACCGGTTTTGACAAACTCCAGTACGGCACGATGGAGGTCAGCAAGCCGCGTCTGGTGCTGGATCAACCGGTGCGTTGGCTGCGTGACCCCGAAAAACCGGCCTTCAGCGGCGCGCTGTCGCTCAACGCCGGGCAAACCCGTTTCTCCGGCGGCAGCTCGTTGCCGCCCTCGGTCCTGACCTTCAGCGTCGACGGCACCGACCCGACCATTTTTCAGTTCAAGGGCGACCTCCATGCGGACAAAATCGGTCCGGTACAGGTGAACGGACGCTGGGACGGCGTGCGCCTTCGCGGGCAGGCCTGGTGGCCAAAACAGTCGCTCACCGTCTTCCAGCCGCTGATCCCGCCGGACTGGAAAATGACGCTGCGCGACGGGGAGCTTTACGCGCAGGTCGCCTTCTCGGCGGCGGCCGATCAGGGCTTTGAGGCCGGTGGGCACGGCGTGCTGAAATCCGGCAGCGCCTGGATGCCGGATAACCAGATTAATGGCGTCGATTTTGTGCTGCCGTTCCGCTTCAGCGAGGGTACCTGGTCTCTCGGCACGCGCGGTCCGGTCACGTTGCGCATAGGCGAAGTGGAAAACCTGGTGACCGCGCGCAACATTACCGCCGATCTACAGGGGGATTATCCCTGGACGGAGGACAATCCGCTGCTCCTCACCAACGTGAAGGTGGAAACCCTCGGCGGGAAAATCACCATGCAGCAGCTGCGGATGCCGCAGCACGATCCGGCCCTGCTGCGCGTGGACAATATCTCTTCGAGCGAGCTGATTAGCGCCGTTAATCCGAAACAGTTTGCCATGTCAGGGCCGGTGAGCGGGGCGCTGCCGTTCTGGCTGGACAATGAAAAATGGATCATTAAAGATGGCTGGCTGACCAACCCGGGGCCAATGACGCTGCGCATCGACAAAGATACGGCAGACGCCATCGTGAAAGATAATATGGTGGCGGGCGCCGCGATTAACTGGCTCCGCTATATGGAAATTTCGCGTTCGTGGACGAGAATCAATTTAGATAATCTGGGTGAATTAACCATGCAGGCGACCATCAAGGGGACCAGCCGGGTAGATGGCAAAAGCAGCTCCGTCAACCTGAACTATACCCATGATGAGAATGTCTTTACCCTCTGGCGCAGCCTGCGCTTTGGGGACAACCTGCAAACCTGGTTTGAGCAACATGCGGCGATACCTGCTCCCCGCAGTTTGACTGGCAAGGAAAGTGAGGAACAACAATGAAAAAGATGGCTGGTGTGCTCACCGTTGCCGTTGCCGCGCTACTGACCGGCTGTACGCCGCGCATTGAAGTCGCTGCGCCAAAGGAGCCGATTACCATCAATATGAATGTCAAAATCGAACATGAGATCCACATTAAGGTCGATAAAGACGTTGAAACCCTGCTGAAATCGCGCAGCGATCTGTTCTGAGGATGCCATGAAACGATTAGCTCTGATTTTACTGGCGCTGGGGATGAACGTGCAGGCGGCTGCGCTGACATTAAACGATGCCCGGGCGCAGGGGCGCGTGGGGGAAACCCTCAGCGGCTATCTTGCCCCGATTCAACAGGACGCGGAAACGCTGGCGCTGGTCAATCGTATCAATGCGGCGCGCGCGGAAAACTACCAGAAGCTGGCCGACAGCAATAATTTGCCGGTCGATGAAGTGGCTAAAATGGCCGGTCAGAAACTGGTTGCCCGCGCGCAGCCGGGCGAGTACGTGAAGGGCATTAACGGAAAATGGCTCAAAAAGTAGTTAGCGGTAGCGCCTGCGGTATTCACCTGGCGAGACGCCAAAACGCTGCTTAAACGCCGTTGAAAAATGGCTATGGTCGGTAAAACCCCAGCTGTAGCCAATGCCCGCCAGCTTTTCATCATCACCGGTAGATTGCAGTGCCTGCGCGCAGAGATCCAGACGACGGTTTTTGATGTACTGCGCCACCACCAACCCCTTCTCGGCAAACATGCGGTAAAGGCTGCGCACGGACATGCCGCTCTCGGCGGCAATCCATTCCGGGCGCAGCGATTCCGACTGAATATGGTCGTCAATCAGCGCCACCACATGCTGGAACTGGCGCTCCTTACGCGGCTGAATGATTTCACGCTGCTGGAAAGCGGGGCGCAGCAGGCAGATCATCGCCTCGAGCGCCGCTTCGCTTTCACGGTCACTCAGGTCTGCATTGCTCATGCTCTCCATCAGCAGGCGATGGCTCAGCTGTACCGTGGGCAAGGTGCGGGAAAGGGCGGTCGCGCAGCTTATTTCCTGGAAGCGACACTGCTGCTCAATAATCTGACGGGGAACCAGCAGCGAAATCTGGCGGGATTTTTCCCGCCAGTTGATCGAGCAGGGACGCGACGCGTCAATCAGCGTGATATCACCGGTTCTGAGCAGCGCGCGACGGTCATCCTGCTCAATTTCCGCGCTGCCTTCGAGCTGGAACACGGTATAGAACCAGGCATCATTACTCTGAGCGATCTCCTGACGGGAGCGGAACAGGTTGACGCCGCCTGCGGTCACGGTGCTGAGCTTCAGGCTGCGCGCATAGCTGGTCTCCAGCTCGCCGAAGAATTTCCCCCCGGTGGGCTGCGCGTTAAAACGCCCGCAAACCTGGTTAATTTGCGCCAGCCACTGCTGATACTGTTCCTGCTCGCTTGCACACGCCATCGTTTCTCTCACTGCACCGTCAACGTTTTCGCATTGTTGCATTTATGTTGCATTTTGTCAGAGCTATGAGGCTGACTATAGGAAAGAACACTCACCGGTAACAGCGATATAAGCGGCAATTATCGCGATTTGCGGAGCCTGTCACAGGTGGCAAAGCGAATGTCACAGAGACAAAAGCGAGAACGCAAAACCCCACTTAGACTGGATGGACACCCTGCGAAGAATAACGAAGGAGTATCCTATGTCTGAATCACAGGTGGCCATTCAGCCTGCCGTACAACAATTTTTAGACCGACAGCATGGCCTGTGGATTGAAGGGCGTCAGGCCGCGTCGGACAGTGAAAAACGGCTGAACGTCTTCAACCCGGCCACGGGCGAGGTCATTGCCTCGACTGCCGATGCCAGCGTCGATGACGTTGATCGTGCCGTCATGTCCGGCTGGCGCGCGTTTGTCGCCCGCAGCTGGGCCGGAAAACTGCCGGCGGAGCGCGAGCGGATCCTGCTTCATTTCGCCGATCTGGTCGAACAGCACAGCGAGGAGCTGGCCCAGCTTGAAACGCTGGAGCAGGGCAAATCCATCAACATTTCCCGCATGTTTGAAGTCGGCTGCACCCTGAACTGGATGCGCTATACCGCCGGGCTGACCACCAAAATTTCGGGTAAGACTCTCGACCTTTCCATCCCGCTGCCGCAGGGCGCCCGCTATCAGGCGTGGACGCGTAAGGAGCCGGTTGGCGTGGTGGCCGGGATTGTGCCCTGGAACTTCCCGCTGATGATCGGGATGTGGAAAGTGATGCCTGCGCTTGCCGCGGGCTGCTCTATTGTCATCAAGCCGTCAGAGACCACGCCGCTGACCATGCTGCGCGTGGCGGAACTGGCCAGTGAAGCGGGCATTCCGGACGGGGTGTTCAACGTGGTGACCGGGAGCGGCGCGGTGTGCGGCGCAGCGCTGACCTCGCATCCGCATATTGCAAAGGTGAGCTTTACCGGCTCAACGGCGACGGGTAAGCAAATTGCCCGCGCGGCGGCGGATACGCTAACCGGGGTGACTCTGGAACTGGGCGGGAAAAACCCGGCTATCGTACTGAAAGACGCGGACCCGGCGTGGGTGATCGAAGGCCTGATGACCGGCAGCTTCCTGAACCAGGGGCAGGTGTGCGCGGCGAGCTCGCGCATCTATATTGAAGCGCCGCTGTTTGACACGCTGGTCAGCGGGTTTGAGCAGGCGGTGAAATCCCTCAGCGTCGGGCCGGGCATGTCGCCGGAAGCGTTTATCAACCCGCTGGTGTCGCGCGCGCACTGCGACAAGGTGCAGACCTTCCTTGATGAAGCGAAGTCGCGCAACGCGGAGCTGATCGTCGGTAACCGGGGGCCGGAAGGCAAAGGCTATTACGTTTCGCCTACGCTGGTGGTGAACCCGGATGCCTCACTGCGCCTGACCCGCGAAGAGGTGTTTGGCCCGGTGGTCAATCTGGTACGCGTCGCCGACGGGGAAGAGGCGCTCCAGCTGGCAAACGACAGCGAGTATGGCCTGACGGCCAGCGTCTGGACGCAGAATATCAGCAAGGCGCTGGAATATACCGACCGGCTGCAGGCGGGCACCGTCTGGGTGAACAGCCATACGCTGATTGACGCCAACCTGCCGTTCGGCGGCATGAAGCAGTCCGGCACCGGACGTGACTTTGGTCCGGACTGGCTGGACGGCTGGTGTGAAACCAAATCGGTGTGCGTGCGCTACTAGTAAAAGCAAAAGGCAACCTGGAGGTTGCCTTTTTAGTGTTTATTCCCTCTCCCGTGGGAGAGGGTCAGGGTGAGGGCATCAGGCTGCACCGGGCGAATTTTGTAGGCCGGGTAAGGCGTAGCCGCCACCCGACATGTTTACAGCGACCACCGATCCCGCCCGGCCTCCTTCGCCCGATACAGCGCCGCATCGGCGCGGGCGATGATCTCGGTGCCTGCTAACCCCTCCGCCATGCTCGCAATCCCCATGCTCACGGTGACACGATCGCTAACGGTTGACGCACTGTGCGGTATAGCTTCTGTACGCAGGCCGTCCTGAATGCGTAAGGCCACCTTTTCCGCAATGTTTTCCGGACAGTTAAACAGGATCACCACAAACTCCTCGCCGCCGTACCGTGACACCACATCGTCAGGCGTGCGCACCGACTGCTTCAGCACCCGCGCCACGCGGGTCAGGCAGTCGTCACCCGCCTGGTGCCCGTAGGTGTCGTTGTAGCGTTTGAAATAGTCGATATCCAGCATAATCACCGAGAAGGTTTTTTTCTGCTCAACCGCGTTCTCCAGCACCACTTCCATTTTCCGGCGATTGGCGGTTTTGGTTAACGGATCCTGATGCGCCAGCGCATCCAGCCTGGAGATCAATAGCTGATTTTGCTGGTTACGTCGCCAGGCCTCGTCAAACCAGCTCAGCAGGATGAAACGTCCGCAAATCAGAATCAGCGTAAAGACGCTCCAGATAACAATGAAGTGAAGGTTGAGGCCATCGTTCCGTATCCAGCTTGCTACCGGCAGGGTGATCCAGAGCGGGAGCACAAAGGCGAGTAGCCCTTCAGGATAAAAATAGAGCGCCGTTAAGCCGGCGAGTAATAAAATGACGCACAGCGGCCAGACGTGCGGGAGCAGCAGCTGGGTGATAAACCAGAAGCAGGAGACCGACCAGATGGAGCTGCAGATAAACAATACCACGCTGATGCCGGCGATGCGCCGCCAGGCCATCAGGATCAGCGCAGCGGAGAGGATGATAATGCCGAGCATGGAGGCATCAACTATTCTCGTCAGCTGCGGCGAATGGGGATACAGGGGATCACTGGTATTAAGCAAAACGTGTCGCAGCAGAATCATCACCGCGAAGCTGATATTCACGAAGGCCAGCCACGGCAGGTTCATCGCCAGCCCGTGCATAACCATAGCATGGCGCGTTGGCCAGGTTGCCCGTTCAAGTGTCGGTTTTTTTCTTTTTTCCATTGACGCTTTTTACCCTTTCTGGCTAACACGTGAAGCAGGAAAGGGCGGACGAACCGCCCTTTTGCGTGCACCGTTACGGTGTCACAATGTTAAACCAGAAATCAAACTTGTCCATATAGCTAAGCATGGCATCAAGTTTCGCGCTGTCGCCAGTAATTTTAATATTTCCGCTGTCCTGGGCCTGTTTCAGCGTCACCTCCTTGAGGATGATTTTATTCAGGGTGTCACGGTTAAGCGTCAGCGTCGCGTCCGCCTCTTTTGCTTCCGCGTTCGCCGTGTGGTTCAGCACGCCGTTTTCCAGCTCGAGTTTGTACTTCCCGCCATCGCTGCCCAGATCGATGTTAAACACCGATTTGGCGTCACCCGCTTTTTGTCCGTTGATATGGACAGCCAGATAGTCAAAGAACATCTCTGGCGTCATTGCGCGCACCGTATCCGGGCTGGCGGTATTCGGCGTTGGCCCTTTCACCACGCCGTTACGCAGCTCCTGCGCACCGGTCAGGTAGAAGTTACGCCACGGACCGGATTCAGCCTGGTAGCCAAGCTGTTCCAGCGCATCCGCTTCCAGGTTGCGTGCCGCCTGGTTGTTCGGATCGGCAAAGACCACTTTGCTCACCACCTGAGCCACCCAGCGGTAGTTCCCCTGGTCGAAGTCGGTTTTCGCCTTGCTCAGGATGGCATCCGCGCCGCCCATATACTCCACGAATTTCTTCGCGCCTTCTTCAGGCGGCAGTTCATCCAGCGTCGCCGGGTTGCCGTCAAACCAGCCCAGATACAGCACATAGGTGGCTTTTACGTCATGGCTCACCGAACCGTAATAGCCGCGGTTGGCCCAGGTATGCGCCAGTGAATCCGGGAGCTTGAAGTTCGCTGCGATTTCGTCGCGCGTCAGCCCTTCGTTCGCCATACGCAGCGTCTGGTCGTTGATGTAACGATAGAGATCGCGCTGGCTTTTCAGCAGCTTGACGACGTTTTCGTTGCCCCAGGTCGGCCAGTGGTGCTGCGCCATGATGATTTCAGCTTTGTCACCCCAGCGCACAATCGCCTGGTTGATGTACTTCGACCACGGCAGCGGCTCGCGGATTTTGGCCCCGCGCAGCGAGTAGGTGTTGTGCAGGGTATGGGTCACGTCCTCAGCGGATTCAATCAGTTTTTTCTCTTCGATATACCAGAGCATTTCCGATGGCGCTTCGGATCCCGGTGCGAGCATAAAATCATAGGTCAGGCCGTCGATAACCTCTTTTTGCCCGTCTTTCTCAATGATATTGGTCGGGGCAATCAGCGTCACCGTTCCGGCGGAGGTGGTCGTACCCAGGCCCGCGCCCACCTGGCCTTTGGCATCGGGCTTCAGCAGGTTGCCATACATATAGCTGGCGCGGCGGCTCATCACGTTGCCCGCCATGATATTCTCGGCAACGGCCGCTTCCATAAACCCGGCTGGCGCGTAGACCTTCACTTTGCCGGATTTCACGTCGGCTTCATCCACCACGCCGCGCACGCCGCCATAGTGGTCAACGTGGCTGTGGGTATAAATAACGGCGACGACAGGCTTCTTGCCGCGATTTTTAAAATAGAGATCCATCCCGACCTTCGCCGTTTCTGCCGACACCAGCGGGTCAACCACGGTAACACCCTCTTTCCCTTCAATGATGGTCATATTTGACAGGTCAAGATTTCGGATCTGATATACGCCATCGGTCACTTCAAACAGGCCGCTGATATTAATCAGCTGAGATTGACGCCATAAGCTGGGATTAACGGAGTCCGGTGCTTTATCGCCTTCTTTAATAAATGAATATTGCTGTGGATCCCAGATGACATTCCCTTGTTCCCCTTTGATAATTTCCTGAGGAATCGGTGCAATAAAGCCTTTATGGGCGTTCGTAAAATCGGTGTTGTCGGAGAAAGGAAGCTGATTAAACAGGGCGTTATTGGCTTGTTGCGTTGCAGTCGTGGCATCCTTCGGGGCGTCTGCGGCATACGCGGAACTGGCGGAAATAACAAGTCCAGCCAGAGCAAGACTCCTGACGATCAAATTGAATTTCATCCTAAACCTCTCAGTGATGTATTACGTCGCTTGTGGAAAATTCGCGTCCTGGCTAAAAGTGATTCAAGAAATGCAATGGAAATATATGAGGTAGAAATAACTATAATCGGGGAGTGGTATTCAGCAAGTAAATGGATGAAAAACCGGGCATTGCGCCCGGTACGTTATTTATTTCTTTTCGTCTTTCTTTTTCCCGAGCGTTGGCGTCTCGTCGAAGAAGTTCCACGGTTTAAGCAGGGTATGCACCCATTCCGTCGGCATAATCGGCCACTCCTCCGCGCGGGCGACGTGGGTGGTGCCGGTGGTCATCCAGACCACGTCATCCCGATCGTTGAGCGACTCGTTATCCTTGCTGTACTGCCCCAGGCCCGTGTCGTGTACGGAGCGGTTCGGGAATTTCCCTTCCGGGTAGAGCTCATCCGGATGGTAACGGGTTACCCACAGCTGTTTGTCCATAAAGCTCAGGCGATGGTAAATCCACTCGTCCGGGGCAAATTTCGCGCCGGTCGCCACCGGGTGCGTACCGCCCGCGTAAGGGATAATCTGGTACGAGACCGGGTTGCCCATGCGGTTCTCTTTACTGGTGTTGCTCAGCAGTCGAATGGTGCCCGGATCGAACTTCTGCGCCGCCTGCTGCTCGGTATCAATATCATACTGATTGATCTGCATGGTGCTGGTCCGCGGGCCCCCGGCGGTATTCGGCTTCACTTCTGGATCCATCGCCACCAGCTTGTTGTTGATGCCGTCCACGTCCATATCAAGACGGAAGTTGTAGATGTGCTGGTGCGTGGTGCCGACGATGTTATGGTCGATCAGCGTGCCGTATTTGGTGTCGTCTTTGGCGGTGGCGTCGTGCATGGTTTTCGCCTGAACGCCTTTCACCGCTTCGATACCCGTCGCGCCGGCATCAATGCCGATGGTGCCATTTTCATGGAATACCCAGTCGAAGATGTAATCGTAGTTGCCCACGGTACTCACCCAGCGCACCACCAGCTCGCGGCGCTCGGTGCTGACGTTCGGCTGGCCCATCTCCTGATGTTTGTATTCCGGCCCGGCGTAGCGTTCGAAAATGGCGATCGCGCGCGGGATCTCCATCGGCGCGCCGGTGTAATCCGGGATAGTTTCATTGAGCATCACGGCGTTGGACGGCACGTCTTTACCGCGCACCAGCGGTGAGGTCAGGGTGCCCATACCGTAGTCGCCGGAGTCGAGGTAGGCTTTAAAGTACCAGCCCACGTCCGGATCGCCATAAGGGACGATCATGCCGCCGAGTGACCCCTGATACATCACCTGGCGCTTTTTGCCGTTGTCGTTATAGGTGACGGTTGAAATCATCGGACCGACGCGGGAGTCCAGGCTCAGATGGAAATCCCAGTTCTGCCAGTGCACCATATCGCCGGTGATGGTGTAGTTCTTGCCTTCCGGCTCAGTGATGTTGAGCGGTTTTTTCGGCGTTTCAACGCGGTCGCGGCCATCATAGGGACGCGGGGTCATGGGAACCGGAACAACGGCACCTTCTTCAATCTTCTGGATCTTTTTCTGCTCAAGATCGACAACCGCGACCAGGTTTTCAATCGGGTGCGCCCAATAATTGCCGTCGCCCACGTCCAGATAGCTCACCACCTTCAGCAGGCGATCTTCCTGCTTCAGGCCGTCTTTACCGTCGAAATAGCCGACGGTCAGCGGCGTGGTAATCACTTTTTTCGGGTCGGTGATGCCGTGTTTTTTAAGCACCTCGGCGAACTCGGTACTTTCGTTGATGATCTGCTGAACCGCGGTGAAATCATCCAGCAGCACCATGCCGTGCGCGTCTTTTACCGGTTCCCAGCGCAGAATTTTTTTATCCTTCAGGTCCACTACGCTTTCGATAACGTGCTTGCCATCAAGCATGACGATCTTCGCCTGACGCGGGGCATCCACTGCCGTACCGTTAAGCACAAAGTCCCACACTTTGGCTTTCTCAGGCTCTTCCAGGGCGATCTGGGTAAAGCGGGTATTCGGCTTAAAGTCCGCCGAGGCTTTCACAATCTCAACGGCCTGCTTAATTTCGTCCGCCGTTAGCGCGTTTAACGGGTGAGGGCGTTTTTCAACCTGGAAGGTCTGGTCAAGGCCGGACTGGAAAACGTCGTTGATGAAGGTATCGGAAATAAAGGCTTTCTTGCCTTTCATCACCACCGGCACTTCAAGCCTGAGGGTTTTACCGTTGACGATGGCGGTTTTTGCGCCCGGTTTGACCTTCACAAAGGCACCGTCTTTCGCAATGGTGAACATCTGTGCGTAATCATCCCACTGAACGTCCGCGCCAAAGTCCTGCAGCGTTTTGTCCATCGGGACCATATGCGCCTCACTGCCGTGGGCGAAAACAGGGGATTGCCACGCGCAACACAGCGCAACGGCCATGGCCAGCGCCGTTCTACGGGCAGAAAAAGAAGAATTGCTTCCCATCGTAGACCTCATCTTGTTGTGTTTATACCCGTCATACTTCAAGTTGCAGGTGCGTTGGCTGCACTCACTCACCCCAGTCACGTACTTATGTACGCTCTCGGGGATTCGTTCCCTTGCCGCCTTCCTGCAACTCGAATTATTTAGGGGATATTGTGTTGTGACAGCCTTATCCTGACAGGCGCCTGAGAAAAGCGTTTGCCTGCATCTGCCAGATTATTTGTCAGCCTTGCCAGGTTAAAAAAAGAGCAGGGATACATCACATGCGCGTGCAGAACAATCCCCTCTCCCCTTTGGGGAGAGGGTCAGGGTGAGGGACGTTAGCTGAAATCGCCCTGCTGGCGCGCCACCAGCGTCAGGATGGAGTAGAGCGCCACGGCCTGCTGGTGCTGGTTGAAGATCTCAACCGCCCACTCCACCACGCCGGTTGGTTTTTCCTCGGCGGTACGCTGTTTCTTCAGCGTTTTACGTTTGCAGGTCAGACGCACCTGAATGGTATCGCCAGGCTTAACCGGCTCGATAAAGCGCAGATTTTCCATGCCGTAGTTGGCAATAACCGGCCCGATGCCCGCATCAACAAACAGTCCCGCAGCGGCGGAGATTAGGAAGTAGCCGTGCACCACGCGCTCGCCAAAGATCGACTCCGCTGCGCCGATCTTGTCCATATGGGCGTAGAAGTGGTCCCCGCTCAGGCAGGCAAAGTTCACGATGTCGGCTTCCGTGAGGGTGCGGCGCGGCGTCAGCAGGCTGTCGCCCGGCTGCAGCTCCTCGAAGTATTTGCGGAACGGATGCACGCGATCTTCCTGCACCGCTGCGCCACGCACCCACTGTTTGCCAATGGCCGCCAGCATCGTCGGGCTGCCCTGAATCGCCGTGCGCTGCAGGTAGTGCTTCACCGCGCGCAGGCCGCCCAGCTCTTCGCCGCCGCCCGCGCGGCCCGGGCCGCCGTGCACCAGCTGAGGCAGCGGGGAGCCGTGGCCGGTAGACTCTTTGGATGATTCCTCGTTAAGGATCTGAATGCGCCCGTGGGCGCGCGCCGCGCCGGCAATAAACTGGCGGGCAATGGCCGAATCGGCGGTAACCAGCGTACCGGCCAGGCTGCCGCCGCCCGCGCGGGCAAGCTGCATCGCGTGGCGGGCGTTGCGATACGGCATCAGCGTCGCAACCGGGCCGAAGGCTTCGGTTGAGTGCACCGCCGGGGTTTCATCCGGCTGCGGGCAGAACAGCAGGGTCGGCGGGAAGAACGCGCCCGCGGCCTGCAAATCCGCTTTGCCGCCCAGACGGATCTGGCAGCCTGCGGCGATCAGTTGCTCCACCTTCTCCTGCACGTCCGCGCGCTGTTCGGCGTTGACCAGCGCCCCCATCTTCACCCCTTCCTGCGCCGGGTCGCCCACCACCACTTTTTCCAGGCGGGCAATCAGCGCCTGGCTCACCGCGTCAATCTGGTTTTGCGGGACGATAATCCGGCGAATGGCCGTACATTTTTGCCCGGCCTTAGCGGTCATCTCGCGGACGACTTCCCGGACGAACAGCGCAAACTCCGGCTGGTCTGGCGTAACGTCTTCCCCCAGCACGCAGCAGTTCAGGGAGTCGGCCTCCATGGTGAACGGAATCGAATTCGCCACGATATTCGGGTGCACGCGCAGGCTTTGCCCGGTGCTGGCGGAGCCGGTAAAGGTCACGACGTCCTGGCTGTCGAGCTGGTCGAGCAGATCCCCCGCGCCGCCGCAGATCAGGCTGATGGCGCCGTCCGGCACCAGCCCGCTGTCGACGATGGATTTCACCATCGCCTGCGTCACCTGTGCGGTAGCGGTAGCGGGTTTGATGATGGCGGGCATCCCGGCAAGCCAGGTCGGCGCCAGCTTTTCCAGCATCCCCCAGCAGGGGAAGTTAAAGGCGTTGATGTGCACCGCCACGCCGGATTTGGAGGTGAGGACGTGGCGCGCCGCAAAGCCGCCTTCTTTCGACAGGGGGATTAACTCGTCTTCCGGCCACAGGGTGTCATCCGGCAGCTCGCGGCTGCCCAGGCTGGCGTAAGTGAAGAGGGTGCCGATGCCGCCTTCAATATCCACCCAGCTGTCCGCCTTCGTCGCCCCGGTCTGGGCCGACAGGGCATAAAACGTCTCTTTCTCGCTCAGCAGGTGCTTTGCCACCGCCTTCAGCATGGCAGCACGTTCGATAAAGGTCATCTCGTGAAGCGCTTCCCCGCCGCGCTCAATCGCATAGCGACGGGCGGCCGCCATGTCCAGCCCTTCGCTGGTCACGCTCCACAGGGCTTCGCCACTGATGGCGTGATGAATAGTGCGCTCGCGGCCCCGGCCAGACTGCCAGGTACCGGATAAGAAGCTGGCTAACTGCTGCATCGCTTATCTCCAAATGTTACGTAATTTACTCATTAATAGTTTGATCGTGAATCATAAAAATCAAGCTGAGTTTTTAATGAATTGTTAACGTTGTGATCTGGCTGGATGAATCTCATCGCTTGGAGATGCTTTCTGAAAGGCCTGATGCAAAAGCCTTGCGAGCAGCATCACAAAACCAGGAAACAATTCTTGGGGTTATATTTAACCTATGTGTAACTTTTAAAAAACAAAGTGATTCAACATTACGCCTTAATTTGCAAACTAACGAATCATAAAGGTGATGACGTGACGCAAGAACAACGGTTTGAGCAGCGCATAGCGCAGGAGACGGCGATTGAGCCTCAGGACTGGATGCCTGACGCCTACCGTAAGACGTTGATCCGCCAGATTGGTCAGCATGCGCACTCCGAAATTGTCGGCATGCTGCCGGAAGGGAACTGGATCGCCCGCGCGCCGACGCTGCGCCGAAAAGCGATCCTGCTGGCGAAAGTTCAGGACGAAGCCGGGCACGGGCTCTATCTCTACAGCGCGGCGGAAACGCTGGGCTGCGCGCGGGAAGACATCTACCAGAAAATGCTCGACGGCAGGATGAAATACTCCTCCATCTTCAACTATCCGACCCTGAGCTGGGCCGATATCGGCGTGATCGGCTGGCTGGTGGACGGTGCCGCTATCGTCAACCAGGTGGCGCTGTGCCGGACCTCCTACGGTCCGTATGCCCGCGCGATGGTGAAAATCTGTAAAGAAGAGAGCTTCCACCAGCGCCAGGGCTTTGAGGCCTGCATGGCGCTGGCGCAGGGCAGCGAGGCCCAGCGCCAGATGCTGCAGGACGCCATCAACCGCTTCTGGTGGCCAGCGCTGATGATGTTCGGGCCGAACGACGACAACTCGCCGAACAGCGCCCGCAGCCTGGCCTGGAAAATCAAACGCTTCGGCAATGACGAACTTCGCCAGCGCTTTGTCGACAACACGGTGCCGCAGGTGGAGATGCTGGGCATGACGGTGCCGGATCCCGACCTGCGATTTGATGAAGAGAGCGGTCATTATCGCTTCGGCGAGATCGACTGGCATGAGTTTGACGAGGTCATTAGCGGGCGCGGCATCTGCAACTACGAGCGCCTGGCCGCCAAACGTAAAGCCTGGGAAGAGGGGGCGTGGGTGCGCGAAGCCGCACTGGCGCACGCGGAAAAACAACATGCCCGCAAAGTGGCTTAAGAGGAATCACGATGAGCAACGTCTACTGGCCGCTGTACGAAGTGTTCGTACGCAGCAAACAAGGGTTATCCCACCGTCACGTGGGCAGTCTGCATGCCGCCGACGATCGCATGGCGCTGGAAAATGCGCGCGACGCCTACACCCGGCGCAGCGAAGGGTGTTCTGTCTGGGTGGTTAAGGCGAGCGAGATTGTCGCCTCCCAGCCGGAAGAGAGCGGTGAGTTCTTCGACCCGGCGGAAAGCAAGGTTTACCGTCATCCGACGTTCTACACCATCCCCGACGGCATCGAGCATATGTGAGGCAAAGAATGAATTCAGTGACTGCCTATGCCCTGCGTCTGGGCGACAACGGTCTGGTGCTTTCCCAGCGTCTCGGCGCCTGGTGCGGCCACGCGCCAGAGCTGGAAATCGACCTCGCGCTCGCCAATATCGGTCTCGACCTGCTGGGCCAGGCGCGCAATTTCCTGACCTATGCCGCGGAGCGGGAAGGCCGGGGCGATGAAGACACGCTGGCGTTTGGCCGCGACGAGCGCCAGTTCCGCAACGTCCTGCTGGTGGAGCAGCCGAACGGCAGCTTCGCCGACACCATTGCCCGCCAGTACCTGATGGATGCCTGGAACGTGGCGCTGTACGAACGGCTGACTCAAAGCAGCGACGGCCAGCTTGCGGCCATCGCCGCCAAAGCGATTAAAGAGGCGCGCTACCACCTGCGCTTCAGCCGCGGCTGGCTGGTGCGTCTGGGCGACGGGACCGAAACGTCCGCGCAAAAAATGCAGCAGGCTATCGACAACCTGTGGCGTTTTACGGCGGAGCTGTTTGAAGCCGATGACGTCGAGCTGGCCCTGATTGACTCCGGCGTGGCGGTTGACCCGCGCGTCCTGCGCCAGCCGTGGGAAAGCGAAGTCTTTGCCGGTCTCAATGAAGGCTGCCTGCAGGTTCCCGCAGAGGTGGCGTACCGCACCGGGGGCAAGAGGGGGCTGCATACCGAACATCTGGGCCCGATGCTGGCGGAAATGCAGTACCTCCAGCGCGCGTATCCCGGTCAGCAGTGGTAAAGGAGAACGCTATGCAACGCCTCGTCGACATTGCGCCTGCGCAAATTCCGCAGATCTGGTCGCTGTTAAGCCAGATCCCCGATCCGGAAGTGCCGGTATTAACCATCACCGATTTAGGCATGGTGCGCAGCGTGAAGGCGCAGGGGGAAGGCTGGGTCATTGGCTTCACGCCAACCTACTCGGGCTGCCCGGCAACGGAGCACCTGCTGGGGGCGATCCGCGACGCGATGACCGCGAACGGCTTTACCCCGGTACACATTGTGCTCCAGCTTGAGCCCGCCTGGACCACCGACTGGATGACCGCCGACGCGCGCGAGCGCCTGCGGGCGTACGGCATCAGCCCGCCCGTGGGGCATAGCTGCCACGCGCACGCGCCTGTGGAGGTGACCTGCCCGCGCTGCGCCAGCACCGACACCTCGCTTATCAGTGAATTTGGCTCGACGGCCTGCAAAGCGCTCTACCGCTGCAACACCTGCCGCGAGCCCTTCGACTATTTCAAATGCATTTGAGGCTGCCATGACAACGTTTCATTCATTAACAGTGGCAAAAGTGGAACCCGAAACCCGCGACGCGGTGACCATTACCTTCGCCGTGCCAAACGATTTGCAGGACGCCTACCGCTTCCGCCCCGGCCAGCACCTGACGTTAAAAACGAAGCTTGGCGGGGACGAGCTGCGCCGCTGCTACTCCATCTGCCGGAGTACCGCCCCGGGCGAAATCAGCGTGGCGGTCAAAGCCATCGACGGCGGGCGCTTTTCCCGCTATGCCCGGGATGAGATCAAAGCGGGTATGGCGCTGGAGGTGATGGTGCCTCAGGGGCAGTTTGGCTACCAGCCGCGGGCTGAACGCGAAGGCCACTATCTGGCGATTGCGGCAGGCTCCGGGATCACCCCGATGCTGGCGATTATCTCCGCGACGCTTGCGACCGAACCCAAGAGCCACTTCACCCTGATCTACGGCAACCGCAGCAGCCAGAGCATGATGTTCCGCCGGGCGCTGGCGGACCTGAAGGACAAGTACACGCAGCGGCTGCAGCTGGTCTCCATCTTCAGCCAGGAGCGGCTGGACAGCGATCTGCTTTATGGCCGCATCGACGGGGAAAAGCTGCAGGCGCTGGCGAAAACCCTGATTAACTTCCGCCAGTACGACGAGGCGTTTATCTGCGGCCCGTCGGCGATGATGGACGACGCCGAAGCGACGCTGAAGGCGCTGGGGATGCCGGACAAATCCATTCACCTCGAGCGCTTTAACACCCCGGGAACCACCGCTAAACGCGCGGTGCATGTCCAGGCGGAAGGACAGAAAGTGACCGTGCGCCAGGACGGGCGCGACCGAGAAATCACCCTGACGGCGGACGATGAAAGCATCCTGGATGCCGCCCTGCGTCAGGGGGCGGATCTCCCGTATGCCTGCAAGGGCGGCGTGTGCGCCACCTGTAAATGCAAAGTGCTGCGTGGGAAGGTGGACATGGCGACCAACTACAGCCTGGAGCCGGACGAGCTGGCCGCCGGATACGTGCTGAGCTGCCAGTCGCTGCCGTTAACCGCCGACGTGATTGTCGACTTCGACGCGAAGGGGATGGCATGAGCGAACTGATTGTTACCCGTCATGGCCGCGTGCTGCAGCTGACGCTAAACCGTCCGGCGGCGCGCAACGCCCTCAATAACGCGCTGTTAACCCAGATTGCCGAGCAGCTTGAGGACGCCGCAGCAGATGCCGACATCGCCGTCTGCGTGATTTACGGCAGCGAGCGCTGCTTTGCCGCCGGGGCCGATCTCAACGAAATGGCGGAGAAAGACCTGCCCGCCACGCTGAACGATATCCGCCCGCAGCTGTGGGCGCGGATTAACGCTTTTCCTAAACCGCTGATCGCTGCCGTGAACGGCTTCGCGCTGGGCGCAGGCTGCGAGCTGGCGCTGCTGTGCGACGCGATCGTTGCTGGCGATAACGCCCGTTTCGGCCTGCCGGAAATTACGCTGGGCATTATGCCCGGCGCGGGCGGCACCCAGCGTCTTATCCGCAGCGTTGGTAAATCGCTCGCCAGCAAAATGGTGCTGACCGGAGAGAGTATCTCCGCGCAGCAGGCGCTGAGCGCCGGGCTGGTGAGCGACGTCTTCCCACCAGCGCTGACGCTGGAGTATGCCCTGAAGCAGGCGGCGCTGATGGCGCGCCACTCTCCGCTGGCGCTGCAGGCGGCGAAACAGGCGCTGCGCCAGTCTCAGGAGGTGCCGCTCCAGGCCGGTCTGGCCCAGGAGCGCCAGCTGTTTACGCTGCTTTCTGCCACCGAAGACCGCCGGGAAGGCATCGACGCCTTCTTACAAAAACGCACCCCCGACTTTAAAGGACGCTAATTGTGGAATTTATTCTCAGTCATGTTGAGCAGGGCGTAATGACCATTACGCTGAACCGTCCGGAGCGTCTGAACAGCTTTAACGACGTGATGCACCAGCAGCTTGCCGAGTGCCTGAAACAGGCCGAGCGTGATGACACCGTTCGCTGTCTGCTGATCACCGGGGCGGGACGCGGGTTTTGCGCCGGTCAGGATCTGAACGACCGCAACGTCGACCCCAACGGTCCGGCGCCGGATCTGGGGATGTCCGTTGAAACCTTCTATAACCCGCTGGTGCGCCGCCTGGCAAAGCTGCCGAAACCGGTCATTTGTGCCGTTAACGGCGTGGCGGCCGGCGCGGGTGCCACGCTGGCGCTGGGGTGCGATATGGTCATTGCCGCCCGTTCCGCCAACTTCGTGATGGCTTTCAGCAAGCTCGGCCTGGTGCCGGACTGCGGCGGCACCTGGCTGCTGCCGCGCGTGGCCGGACGCGCCCGCGCTATGGGGCTGGCGCTGCTCGGCGACAAGCTCAGCGCCGAACAGGCGCAGGCGTGGGGAATGATCTGGCAGGTGGTGGATGACGAACAGCTCTCCGCTACGGCGCAGCAGATGGCGCTGCACTTTGCGTCTCAACCGACCTTCGGGCTGGGGCTGATCAAGCAGGCGATCAATGCCGCGGAAACCAACACCCTGGACGCCCAGCTCGATCTGGAGCGCGACTACCAGCGCCTGGCCGGGCGCAGCGACGACTACCGCGAGGGCGTCAGCGCCTTCCTGGCGAAGCGCGCGCCGAACTTTACGGGGAAATAAGATGCTGAACATACGGACTGTCGCCGTGATTGGCAGCGGCACGATGGGCGCAGGGATTGCCGAAGTCGCGGCCAGCCATGGGCATCAGGTGCTGATCTACGACATCTCCAGCGATGCGATATCGCGCGCCATCGACGGGATCCGCCAGCGTCTGGCCTCCCGGGTGACGCGCGGAAAACTCTCCGCCGATGCCGGGAGCCAGATCCTCGCCCGGCTGCTTCCGGTCACCGATATCGAGGCGCTCGCCGCGGCCGATCTGGTCATAGAAGCGGCCTCCGAGCGTCTGGAGGTGAAAAAGGCGCTGTTTGCACAGCTGGCTGAGATCTGCCCGCCGCAGACAGTGCTGACCAGCAATACCTCTTCCATCTCCGTTACGGCGATTGCGGCGGACGTCCACCACCCGGAGCGGGTCGCCGGACTGCATTTCTTCAACCCGGCGCCGGTGATGAAGCTGGTGGAGGTGGTCAGCGGGCTGGCGACCTCTCCGGAAGTGGCCGACGCGCTGTGCGAGCTGGCGCTGAACTGGGGCAAACAGCCCGTTCGCTGCCAGTCAACGCCGGGGTTCATCGTCAACCGCGTCGCGCGTCCGTTTTATTCCGAAGCCTGGCGCGCGCTGGAAGAACAGGTCGCGCCGCCGGAGGTGATTGATGCCGCCCTGCGCGACGGCGGCGGTTTCCCGATGGGGCCGCTGGAGCTGACCGACATGATTGGTCAGGACGTGAATTTCGCGGTGACCTGCTCGGTATTTAACGCCTTCTGGCAGGAGCGTCGTTTTCTGCCTTCGCTGGTGCAGCAGGAGCTGGTGCTGGCGGGAAGGCTGGGCAAAAAGAGCGGGAAGGGCGTCTACGACTGGCAGGGTGACAAACCCGCCGTGCAGTGGGTGCAGGCCGTGAACGACAGCTACAGCCCGATGCGCGTGGAAAGAATACGTGACGGTGTCACCGAAATTGATGATGTGTACCTGATTGAAACGCAGGGCGAAACCGCTCAGGCGCTGGCGCTGCGGCTCAACGGCCCGGTGGTGGTGGTGGACCGCATTGAGCGCGACGTGGCGGTGATTGCGGCGGCCGCCAGCAACCCGTACACCGCGACGCAAAAGGCCATCCGCTACCTGCAGCAGCAGGGTAACCGGGTGGTGCAAATTGCCGATTATCCCGGCCTGCTGGTCTGGCGCACGCTGGCAATGATTGCCAACGAAGCGCTGGATGCCTTGCAAAAAGGGGTCGCCAGCGAGAAGGACATCGATACCGCCATGCGCCTGGGCGTGAACTACCCTAGCGGGCCGATCGCCTGGGGCGAGCGGCTGGGCTGGCAGCGCCTGCTGACGCTGCTGGAGAACCTGCAGCGTCATTACGGCGAGGAGCGCTATCGCCCCTGTTCACTGCTGCGCCAGCGTGCGCTTCTGGAGAGTAGCTATGAGTCATAACGCCTGGCATAACGCCCGCGCGATGTACGAACGGGACGCCTGCGCGCAGGCGATGGGAATGGAAATTGTCGACATGGACGAGGGCTACGCGGTGGTGACCATGACCATCACCCCGCAGATGCTGAACGGCCATGAAACCTGCCACGGCGGACAGCTTTTTTCGCTGGCAGACACCGCCTTTGCCTACGCCTGCAACAGCCAGGGGCTGGCGGCGGTAGCTTCAGGCTGCTCGATTGATTTTCTGCGTCCGGGCTTTGCCGGGGACACGCTCACCGCCACCGCGCGGGTGATGCATCAGGGCAAGCTGACCGGCGTGTATGACATTGAAATCCAGAACCAACAACAGAAAACCGTCGCCCTTTTTCGCGGGAAATCTCACCGCATCGGCGGCAGCGTGACAGGAGAGGCCTGATGCGTGACGCATTTATTTGTGATGGCGTTCGAACCCCGGTGGGTCGCTACGGCGGCGCGCTTGCCGCAGTCCGGACCGACGATCTCGGTGCCGTGCCGCTGCGCGCGCTGCTGGCCCGCTATCCCCAACTCGACCTCGAGCGGATCGACGATGTGATTTTCGGCTGCGCTAACCAGGCGGGGGAAGATAACCGCAACGTAGCGCGCATGTCGTCCCTGCTGGCCGGGCTGCCGCAGACGGTGTCCGGAACCACCATTAACCGCCTGTGCGGATCGGGGCTGGACGCGATTGGTTTTGCTGCCCGCGCCATTAAGGCGGGCGATGGCGAGCTGCTGATTGCGGGCGGCGTGGAGTCGATGTCGCGCGCGCCGTTTGTGATGGGCAAAGCCACCGCCGCGTTTCAGCGTCAGGCGGAAATCTTTGATACCACTATCGGCTGGCGATTTGTGAATCCGCTCATGCATCAGCAATTCGGAACTGACAGTATGCCGGAAACGGCAGAGAATGTAGCTGAATTGTTAAATATCAGCCGTGCCGATCAGGACGCGTTCGCGCTGCGCAGCCAGCAGCGTACCGCGCAGGCTCAGCAGAACGGCATTCTGGCGCAGGAGATTGTGTCGGTACCGGTGCCGGGAAAAAAAGGGACGGTCACTGAGTTCAGCGTGGATGAACATCCGCGCGCGGACACCACGCTCGAACAGCTCGCCGGGCTAAAAACGCCGTTCCGTAAGAACGGGGTGGTCACTGCGGGGAATGCCTCCGGCGTCAACGACGGCGCTGCGGCGCTGATCGTCGCCAGCGAGAAGATGGCGCTGGCGCAGGGATTGGTCCCGCGCACGCGGATCGTGGCGATGGCGACGGCAGGCGTGGAGCCACGTCTGATGGGGCTCGGCCCGGTCCCGGCGACCCGCAAGGTGCTGGAACGCGCAGGACTCAGCATTAACGATATGGACATTGTCGAGCTTAACGAAGCTTTCGCCTCGCAGGCGCTGGGCGTGCTGCGTCAGCTGGGCCTGCCGGATGATGCCGCGCACGTTAACCCGAACGGTGGCGCGATTGCGCTGGGCCACCCGCTGGGGATGAGCGGTGCCAGGCTGGCGCTGGCCGCGAGCAATGAACTGCACCGACGCGGCGGGCGCTACGCGCTGTGTACGATGTGCATCGGTGTGGGTCAGGGCATTGCCATGATCCTTGAGCGTGTTTGAGCATAAAAACAATGTGAGTACCCTACAATGACAAATACAACAAAGCTTGATCCGATTGAAACGGCCTCCCTTGACGAGCTACAGGCGCTGCAGACCGAGCGTCTGAAATGGACGCTGCATCACGCCTACAACAACGTGCCGATGTACAAACGCAAGTTTGACGCGGCGGGCGTTCACCCTGACGATTTCAACGAGCTGGCGGATATCCGTAAATTCCCGTGCACCACCAAGCAGGACCTGCGGGATAACTATCCGTTCGATACCTTTGCCGTGCCGATGGAGCAGGTGGTGCGTATTCACGCCTCATCCGGCACCACCGGCAAACCGACCGTTGTCGGCTATACGCAGGGCGACATCGACAACTGGGCCAATCTGGTGGCCCGCTCCCTGCGCGCCGCGGGCGGTAGCGCGAAGGACAAAATTCACGTGGCGTATGGCTACGGCCTGTTTACCGGCGGGCTGGGGGCGCACTATGGCGCCGAGCGTTTAGGCGCGACGGTGATCCCGATGTCCGGCGGCCAGACGGAGAAACAGGCGCAGCTGATCCGTGATTTCCAGCCGGATATGATCATGGTGACGCCGTCCTACTGCCTCAACCTGATTGAGGAGCTGGAGCGCCAGATGGGCGGCGATGCCAGCGGCTGTTCCCTGCGCGTGGGCGTCTTCGGCGCCGAGCCGTGGACGCAGGCCATGCGGCGCGAAATTGAAAAACGCTTGGGCATTACGGCGCTGGACATTTATGGCCTCTCCGAGGTGATGGGGCCGGGCGTGGCGATGGAGTGTATCGAAACCGTCGACGGCCCGACCATCTGGGAAGATCACTTCTACCCGGAGATCGTCAACCCGAACGACGGCACGCCGCTGGATGACGGACAGCATGGCGAACTGCTGTTCACCACGCTGACCAAAGAGGCGCTGCCGGTAATCCGCTACCGCACCCGCGATCTAACGCGTCTGCTCCCGGCAACCGCGCGCAGCATGCGCCGCATGGACCGCATCAGCGGGCGCAGTGACGATATGCTGATCATCCGCGGCGTCAACGTCTTCCCGTCGCAGCTGGAAGAGGAGATCGTCAAGTTCGAACACCTTTCTCCGCACTATCAGCTGGAGGTGAACCGTCGCGGGCATCTTGATTCACTTTCCGTGAAGGTCGAGCTGAAAGAGAGTAGCCTCACGCTGACCCATGAGCAGCGTTGCCAGGTGTGCCACCAGCTTCGCCACCGCATTAAGTCGATGGTGGGGATTTCCACCGACGTAATGATTGTTAACTGCGGCAGCATCCCGCGCTCGGAGGGCAAAGCCTGCCGGGTGTTTGACTTGCGTAAAGCTGCGGCCAACGGCTAAGTTTTCCCTCACCCCGGCCCTCTCCCAAAGGGAGAGGGTGTAAACAGTTCCCTCTCCCTTTGGGAGAGGGTTAGGGTGAGGGGGAAACCCCAAAATCCTATGCTATGATTCATCCAGGACAAAAATAACAACAGAATGAATCACATGAATAAACTCGACGCCTTTATCCAGCACGCGGTCAGCTCCGTTCCCGTCAGCGGGACCTCGCTTATCTCCTCGTTATACGGTGACGCGCTTTCCCATCGCGGCGGTGAGATTTGGCTCGGTAGCCTGGCCGCCCTGCTGGAAGGCATGGGGTTTGGCGAGCGCTTCGTGCGCACCGCGCTGTTTCGCCTCAACAAAGAGGGCTGGCTGGACGTTTCCCGCATCGGACGTCGCAGCTTTTACCGCCTGAGCGATAAGGGGCTTCGCCTGACGCGTCGCGCGGAGAATAAGATTTACCGTGCGGAATTGCCCGCATGGGACGGCAAATGGCTGTTGCTGCTCTCCGAAGGTCTGGATAAAACCACCCTTGCCGACGTCAAAAAACAGCTGATCTGGCAGGGGTTTGGCACGCTGGCGCCGAGCCTGATGGCCTCGCCGTCGCAGCATCTGGCGGACGTGCAGTCTCTGCTTCACGATGCCGGCGTGGCGGAAAACGTAATTTTCTTTGAAGCCCACTCGCCGCTGGCGCTCTCCCGTGCCGCGCTGCGTTCGCGGGTGGAGGAGTGCTGGCAGTTAACCGAGCAAAACGCGATGTACGAGACGTTCATCGATTCATTCCGTCCGCTGCTGCCGCTGTTGAAAGAGGCCGCGCCGGAGGAGCTGACGCCGGAACGCTGTTTCCAGATCCAGCTGCTGCTGATTCACTTTTATCGTCGCGTGGTGCTGAAAGATCCGCTGCTGCCGGAAGAGTTGCTGCCCGCGCACTGGGCGGGGCAAAGCGCCCGACAGCTCTGCATTAACATCTATCAGCGTGTCGCGCCGGGGGCGCTGGCGTTTGTCAGCGAGAAGGGCGAAACCTCCGTGGGCGAACTGCCCGTGCCCGGCACGCTCTACTATCAACGCTTTGGTGGTCTTACAAGCGCATAAGGAGCGAAGATGCCAGTTTATCAAATTGACGGTCTGACGCCGGTCGTACCGGACGAGAGCTATGTTCACCCGACGGCGGTGCTGATTGGCGACGTGATTCTGGGCAAAGGCGTTTACGTCGGTCCTAACGCCAGCCTGCGCGGTGATTTTGGCCGTATCGTGGTGAAAGACGGTGCCAACATTCAGGATAACTGCGTGATGCACGGCTTCCCGGAGCAGGACACGGTGGTGGAAGAGGACGGGCATATCGGCCACAGCGCCATTCTCCACGGCTGCGTGATCCGCCGCAATGCGCTGGTGGGCATGAACGCGGTGGTGATGGACGGCGCGGTCATCGGTGAAAACAGCATCGTCGGCGCGGCGGCGTTCGTGAAGGCGAAAGCGGAGATGCCCGCTAACCATTTGATCATCGGCAGCCCGGCCAAAGCGATTCGCGAGCTGAGCGAGCAGGAGCTGGCGTGGAAGCAGCAGGGCACGCGGGAGTATCAGGTGCTGGTGGAGCGCTGCAAGCTAACTATGCACCAGGTGGAGCCGCTGCGAGACGTTGAGCCTGACCGGAAACGACTGGCGTTTGATGAGAACTTAAGGCCGAAGTCGGCGGTGTAGGGCTCAGACCGTCTTTTTTCGCCATATCCATCAACAGCGCGATGCCGATGTAATTACTCCAGTTAAAGGTATTTTGCAGCACCACCACCGCATTGCCTTTTTCTTTGTCATAGCCGATAAAGCTGGAGTAGCCGCCGATATAGCCGACCTGATAGGTGATTTTTTCCAGACCGATAAAGTCGGTGGTCCAGGCAATACCCTGCACTCCGTCAGGGCGTTGAATATCGGTATTTCTCACTTCGGCAAAGACATTGTCCAGCAGGGGACTGTGGGTCGTCGATACGTGATAGCGGGCATAGGCCGCCAGATCTTCGGCGTTGCTGTACAAGCTCGCTGCCGCCACCATGTTGTTGGAAAAATGCCAGTCCGGGGTGAGCTGCCCGCGCGGGATAAATTTCGGCTGATCGCCCGCGTGGCCGAGCGCCCGCTGCGGGTAGCCTTTGAGCTGCTGGGGTATAAAGCTGCTGTTAGCCATTTGCAGCGGACGGAAAATATAGCGCGAGGCTAAACTCTGGATATCTTCGCCGGTCTTGTGCTTCAGGATATAGCCGATCAGGGCGTAGCCGGTATTGGAATATTGCGGCACTTTATTCTTTGGCGCCCGCCAGTCGGCGAGGTAGCGCAGCACGTTATCGCTGTCCAGCTCGCTATAGAAATTTTCGCCCGTGCTTAAATAGCCGATGAATTTCCCAAGCATCGGAACATCCATATTCTGACGCGGCAGGCCGGAGGTGTGGGTTACCAGTTCAAGCAGGGTGATTTTTTGTGCATCCGCGCTAAGCGGCGTCCCCGGCGGTAGCAATGTCGCCAGGTTATCGTTCCAGTTCAGTTGCCCTTCATTCACCAGACAAGCCACCACTTCCGCCGTGATCCCTTTACTGAGCGAGCCGAGCGCAAACAGGGTGTCGGGCCTGACCGGATAGCGATTGACCGCATCGGTTACGCCCCAGGTGTAAAACTGCGGCGAGCCGTGATTATGGATCACCGCGACCGTCATCCCGGGAACGGATTTTTGCGCCATATAGTGACGCACCACGCTGTCAACGTCGCCATCCAGCGAATCATGGGTGAGAAGTTCCTGAGTACCTTCCGGGGAGGACATCTGTGAAAGCGTGCCACAGCCGCTGAGGAGTGGGAGAGTAAGCAGAAGCCAGCGAATTTTTTTTGTTATGTTCTGCATACCTGATAGCGAGTGTGGTGGTCATTGGCGCGCCAGGAATGTATCACAAATAGCCTGCCTGAATGTAAACTTTCTAAACGGCGGCGGCCCTGTTGAAGGTCACCGTGACTTTTCGGCCAGCCTTGAGGGATTTCAGTATGACTCGCTTTTATCAACTTACCGCCACCCGCCTGGATGGCCGCCTTATCTCAATGGCCGACTATGCGGGAAAGGTGGTTTTGGTCGTCAATACCGCCAGCCAGTGTGGCTTTACGCCGCAATATGTGGGCCTTGAAGCGCTATACAAGAAATACGCCGATCGAGGACTAGTGGTGCTGGGCTTCCCCTGCAACCAGTTCGGTAAACAGGAACCCGGCGGCGCCGACGAAATCTCGAAAACCTGTTACATCAACTACGGCGTGAGCTTCCCGATGTTTGAGAAGGTAGAAGTTAACGGTAACGCAGCGCACCCGCTGTTTCGTTATCTGAAAAACGAATTGCCCGGCGTGCTGGGAGGGCGGATCAAGTGGAACTTTACTAAGTTTCTGATCGGCCGCGACGGTAAACCACTCAAGCGTTTTGCACCGATGACCACGCCAGAGAAAATGGAGAGGGCGATTGTGGAGGCTTTGGGGAGGTGAGAGTTTTGGTGAATGGAATTAACCATGAGTCGGGCACTTCCGGAATACCCGATGTCCGCTTTGTGCCAGGAGCGGACTTTTAGTTCGCTGTAGTACCGTTTATAACCGTATGAGATGGAAAATAATGAAGCCGCCAACTGGCGGCTTTTGTGCAGGAAGGTAAATTTAGCTGTATTCGGTAATATCAAACCCTTCATCAGCCGTTGGCTCTTCGAAATAGCGCGTTATGATGTCAAATTGTTGGTCTGAGGCAGAAAATTCATGCACGCCTTCTGCATTACGGGCGCGCAAGCGGGATTTACATACTTCATCAGAAACTTTCAGATAGTGCAGCTGATTACTGGCACCTGACTCCTTAATAATGCTCATCATCCATTCACGATTTGTTTGTGTGTTTGCCGGGAAATCAAGAACCACTGATAAACCAGCTTTGAGTAGTGAAACCAGATGAGGCTTCATGGCATTTCTTAGTCTTAATGAATACTGCACATAATCAGATATGGATTGCATTTCATTGGTAAAGAGGGCAGCCAGCCAGCGATCCTCGCTGACAATTACAGTCCCAGGTGATGATCCTAATTTTGCTGACAATGTGGATTTTCCTGATGCAATTTTTCCACATAACAAGTGCAAGACAGGTTTTTCAGGCGTCGTTACTGCATTTGTGTCCATTCTTACCTCACTGGATTGTTACCGGTAAGGCCCGCCTTACCGGCGGGAAAATGGCAAACGTTATCCCACCTGAGTCAGACAGGTGATAATAATCATTGAATAGGTTAGGACTGAGTGTGTTTTCATCGTCATTCAACTTAACAGAAAAAGACTCACACCGTTGGTGTAAATAGCATAAGGGTACGCCCACTGTTCGCTCAAAGCAGGCGCTTCCCACTACCAGGCTGCTTTCCATAACCCCATTACCCCCGCAGCCACGGCGTAATGGTCAGCCCGGTAAGCAAGCCTTCCGGGCTGAGCAGGCGAGTGACGGTTTGCCCCCACGGTTCCAAACGGTTAGCTACCAGCAGCCGATAGCCTTTTTCACTTAGAACGCGGGTAGCCGAGTCCAGATCCTGAACCTCATACTCAACCCATCCCTGCGGTATCGGGTGCTCAACTGGCCACTGTTCCTCTCCAAAACAGGATGCTGCCGCCTGTGCGAGCGGCCAGACGGCGAAATGCTTCACGCCTTCCAGCTGATCCTCCTCAGTGAGCAGATAATCGATGTTTCCCTCCATCGGCTTCAGCGGAAGGCCGAGTGTCTGAACATAAAACGCGGTGCTGGACTCCGTATCCCGCGAAATGGGCCCGAACCCGGCGACGAACAAGACATCAATTTCCGGTAACGTCTGCGGCATATCCACTCCTGAATGAGGTGAAATTCACCCTGAATTTATCTTACGATCGGCGGAAATACGACTCTCAAAACTGGTATCGCGTTCACCGTGCCTGCACGTCCACGACGGGTTTAAAATTCAGCGCGATAACGATCAGCAGCACGACTCCCGCACTCATGATCAGCCATGCGCTGGTCAGCGAGACCGAACTGTCGCGAACGATCCCCGCAATTAACGGCATAAGCGCGGCGATCGTGTATCCGCCACCCTGAACTTTAGACAGCAACTTCCCGGCCTGCGCGGGCGTTCGCGCATGATCGAACGTGACGATGAGCGACAGCGGGAAGAGGGCGCCGATCCCGGTGCCAAGCAGCAACGTGGATAATACAGGCGTCGTACCCGGCGCAAAGACCAGACACAGTAATCCTGCCAGCAGCAACAGCAATACGGCGATCAGCGGCACGCGGCGGTCGGGGAATTTACCGATCAGCGCGGAGACGGCAAACCCGGCGACAACCTCGGTTAACGTCAGCCAGGCCAGCATGTAGCCGCTGCTGCGTGCGGACCATCCCGCCTGAATATAGAGCGGGGGAAGCCAGGCCAATACCAGCGTGTAGGCGCCCGTTCCCACGCCGAAAAAGAGCAGCAGTAACGCTGTCCGGGAGGACGAGAGCGTAACGGTTTCGCGTGCTGTTTTTTCCCCTTGAGGATGCTTAACCAGGGTTAACCACAGTATCAGCGCCAGCAGCGCTAACAGCCCGGCCATTGCCAGCGCGGGCTTCAGCGTCAGCCATGAAAATAACGGCTCGGCGCTGGCGGCGGCGACTGCCGCACCGGCCATAATGCCCGTGCTGAAAAGCGACATTACCGTGCTGGACGTTTGCGTATATTCCTTTTTAATCAGGGCAGGCATTAACGCCTGGATCGTGCCTATGCTGGCCCCGCCCAGTAGCGCGGTGCCCATAAGACTCTCCGGTGAGGCGCTAAAACCGCGCAGCAAACAGGCCGCAAGCAGGATAAAGAGCCCAAACATAATTCCCCGTACGGCGCCGACTCGGGCTAAAAGCCAGGGGCCACACAGGGCGGCAAGCCCCATCATCGCGACCGGCAGGGTGGTCAGCAGGCTGAATTGCGTAGCGGTCAGCCCCGCTTCGCGCTGCAGCACGGAAAACAGCGGTCCGACAGAAGCCAGAATGGGGCGCAGGTTCAGCCCGACGATAAAAGCGATAACGGCGAAGAGTAAAGGCGACGTGCGTTTCAACATGGAGTCCTTTTCGGTTGTGAATGGCCCGGGCAAATCGCACGAGCATTTATCTTAACGTTAAGATAAAATGCATTTTTGCGTAAGATGTACCGCACAACAGGATAAATTCGTATGCCTCAGGGGTGAAAATGCAAGACCACGTAGACTTCGTTGTCGGCCAGTGGAGCCGCGCCATGCCGGAGCTGGACGCCTCGTCGATGAAAATTTTTGGCCGAATGCTCCGGCTGATGAAGCATCTGGGAAAAGAATGGGCGCAGGCGATGGCGCAGTTTGGTTTTCGCGAGGGCGAGTTTGACGTGCTCGCCACGCTGCGTCGCGCCGGTGAGCCGTACTGCCTTTCCCCCACGCAGCTCTATAAATCGCTGTTGGTAACCTCAGGGGCGATGACGAACCGGCTCAGCCATCTCGAACAGCTTGGGCTTATCAGGCGAATTGCCGATCCGGATGACAAGCGCAGCACCCTCGTAAGCCTGACGCCGCACGGGCAGGAGCGCATCGAACAGGCGCTGATCGTGCATACACAAACGCAAAATGCGCTGCTGAGCAACTTGTCTGACGCGCAGCGCGCGCAGCTTGAGTCCCTGCTCAGGGAGCTGCTTATGACGTTCCCGTCTGAGGACCTGAGCGACAAGTCAATGAGTGCCGATAATACAAAAACTGCATAGCTAAACCTCACAGAAAGGGAATGTATGTCTTTACCACCACTGTATGCGCTGCGCGCTTTTGAAGTTGCCGCGCGGCTGAACTCCTTCAGCAAAGCGGCTGAAGCACTGAATATCACGCCGGGCGCGGTCAGCAGGCATGTCCGGACGCTCGAGCAGTGGTTCGACTGTGAGCTCTTTAAACGCCAGGGGCCGAGAGTGGAGGTCAGTGATGCCGGACGTATTCTGGCCGGACAGCTCAGCGAAAGTTTCTCGAATATTGAGTGGGCCTGTCGCGCATTCAGAAGCGAAAACCACCTTCTGCGCCTCAAAGCCCCCAGCACCCTGACGATGCGGTGGCTGCTGAATGTGCTTAAATCCTTTCGCGAGAACCACGCTAAGCCAAAAATTGAAATTGCCAGCGTCTGGATGGACTTCGACACCGTTGACTTCAGCCGTGAGCCCTACGATTGTGCGATCCTGCTCGGTAATGGCTATTTCGGCGAGTCTACGGAAAGCAGGCTGCTCTTCAGTGAATGGCTCATTCCGGTTTGTACCCCGTCTTTGCTTGATTCAGCCCGGCATCAGCTTGCGCAGTGCGATATTATCCATCCCTCTCCGGACAGACGGGACTGGAAGCGATGGCTGAAAAGAACCGGGTCATTCCCAGGGCTCGACGTGAGTCGTGGAATCGTGTTCGACACCCTGGAGCAGGGAAGCCTGGCCGCCATGCACGGTCACGGTGTGGCGATGGCCGACCTCCGCCTCACGCTCGACGCGCTGAAAAGCGGCCTGCTCGCGCTGCCCTTCAGGGAAGCTATCGCAACCGGCGATGGCTACTACCTCGTCTGGCCGAAAAATTCGCTCAGAAGACAGAGTATTGAACGGTTGCTGGCGTGGCTTAACCTTAATGCGCCGGTGCTGCCTTCGTTGGATATCGTCTGTCTTGATTACAATGAAAATCGGGTTTAATAAATAGCGGAATATTTAGTGAAGGATATTCCGCATATAGAACATATTTATGCGTAGGGAATATTCGCCATCTGTTTATATCGCTCCGGCAGGGCGCTGTTCAGGTTGAGTAATTTATCCAGAATATAAAGCGCAGGCGTTCCCTTTGCTCGCTCGGCGTCGATCAGCGCAGTGCGTAACAGATTGGCAGCCGAGGTCATATCACGGAAATACTCCTGCGATTCACGCGTCTGAGCTTCGCCTGACGCGGCGTAACGCACCTTTGGCCAGTCCGCAAAGTCCAGCAGCGGAAGGATCCCATCCTCTTTTGGTAAATGCGCTGAGAGCAACTCTTCGGCGTTACCCGGATTGCTTTGGGCGAAAGCCAAAAGATGCAGTCGATGTATGAAAGGCGATAGCGCTTCTGAGCTTTCCTTTTCTGCTGAAAGTAACGTTATCAGCTCATGCACATTTGCATCAGGTCTATATTTATGAGGCGAGATAATATTCAATACAGGGAATAAAACATCGAGTGTCATAGGTGCTCCATACAGGCTTAGTATTATTTATTTTTCTATCCCAGGGGTGAATGGATGGTATTTCAGGTGCGTCACTTTTTAAAAACGATAAATAGTGGGAATCAATGTGAGTTTTACTCAACGTTGCGCTTTGGGGGCGATCGCGCGCATCCTCACGCTGCAGCGATTTGTTTCACAAATGCCATCGCTCATCGACCGTCCAGAATGGTATAACGTCGTGCGGCTAAAGGGTTGCCGTCCGCTGACTCCATTCACAAAGGTGTATATGAAACAAATTACGTTCAGTGACCTGCAGCAACAAAGCGAGCAGGCTGCCAATTCTCCTCGCTTACGCGCGCACCGCAATTTACATCCCGAGCTGAGCGACCCGGTACAGCGCCTGGCTATCGCGATGGAGCCTGGTACCTATGTTCGCCCTCATCGCCACCCGCACACGTTTGAACTGCTGACGGCTTTGAGCGGTCGCTTTCTGGTGTTGAATTTTGATGACGGCGGTAACGTGACCCAGCGCGTGGTGTTAGGTGAAGACTGCAAAGTGCTGGAGATGGATGCCGGTACCTGGCATGCCGTGCTGTCGCTGGATAAAGGCGGCGTCATTTTCGAGGTAAAACACGGCGGCTATCAGCCTGTTCCGGAGCACGATACCGCCCAATGGTCACCGGCTGAGAACGCGCCCGGTTGCGCGGAGCTGATGAAATGGTACGCCCAGGCGCAGGTGGGTGACGGGGGTTTTACCCTGTAAACCGGTGAATTTTGATAAAAATAATCACAAAAAGGATGTGCGTATGTTGAAAAGATTAGTCGCGGGGCAGATGAGCTTACCGATGACTTTCTGGGGATGGGGATTCTGCGGAGGTTTTCTGCTGGGTCTCATTGGGCTTGCTGGAGTGCATACCGGTCACCCGGCAATGGTTCCGCTTTCCTATATCCTTAAAGCCATTCTGTTCTGTGCTGTACTTTCCGGCATTACTTTCATTCTGCGTCGAAAAATCACAGTCTTGGGTGGGGTCGCTTTTTTTATTATTCTGATTCAGGTGATTATGAGCGTAGTGATGGCGATTGGCCTTTTCTCGTTATTTTTTGAATAATCGCTGGAAAGAGAGTTCCGGTTAGCCAGCAGGATTAAAAGATCGCCCCTGACGGTGGTAGGTGATAACGAGACACGCGCTTCCTTCTGGCGAAGGAGGCGCGCCTTTGCTGTGACTGGATAGCCGGGATTATTTAAGGCCCTCGAGCCCCTTCAGGAACTCCTCAACCTGCTCAGGCGTCGCCGTGTCTGCCTGGTAAAGGATATCGAGCTTAACGTTCTTCAACCCGCAGAAGCCAAACACGCCTTCGATTATCTGCGTCTGAATCGCCGTCGAATAGCCGTGTTTGTCGAATCCGGTGAGATCGCTGCCGCCTGTGGCAATCAGGCGGACGGGAACGTCGCGTAAGCTGCCCACAATCCGGCCATCGTCGGCCACCTTATACGCCCAGTTCAGGGTTAATACGCGATCGAACCAGCCTTTCAACAGCGCGGGGACCGACCACCAGTACACGGGGAAGACAAACACCAGCATATCCGCTCGCTCGACGCGCTGCTGCTCGCGCAGAATATCGTCGGGAAGGGCGCTCGGATCGCCGTGATACAAATCGAGATCGGCGCGGGTCATCGCCGGATTAAACCCTTCAGCATGCAGATCGGCAATCTCAACCTGCGTACCTTGCTCGCGTAATTTTCCGGCAATACGGGCTGCCAGCGAATGGGATAACGAATTGTCGACAGGATGAGCCGTCACGATCAGTGCGTTATTAATGGCATTTGTAGCAGACATAGCGACCTCGAATGGGTGAGAACTGACGCCTATATTACTATTGGTAACTTAGGTGTCAATCCGCCCCCAGCGATCATTTTGTGCTATTCACGTAGGTCTCCAGCACGCCGGTCATGGCGCCGCTGAGCGTATCTTCCGCCACGTTCCGGGCGAGCACGCCGTTGCCCGCGGCGGTGCTGAGCGCGTCCGCCGCGCCAATGATGGCCGTCAGTACCGCTTCTCCCTGAACGCCTTTCAGCGCGACGAACGGGGAAAGCGCGGTACGCAGGCAGTCGGCGCAGTCGGCCACGCATGCCTCACGAAACGTCTGCAGCGCGTGGGATCCGGACAGCGCTGCGGCAATTGGCCCGGTTTCAGGTCCGGCACTAATGGCGCAGTCGATATAGGCGGCGCTGAAAAAGCGGATCGTCTTCTCCAGCGTTTTGCTGTCGACCGCCAGCGTCTCGCGGAATTTCGCCAGCTGCCGATCGCTATAGTCCCGGTACAGCGCCATCAGCAGCCCTTCACGATCGCCAAAGTGATCGTAGGGGATAGGCTTGGTCACGTTGGCTCGTTCGGCCAGGTAGCCAAGAGTTAGGGCCTCCGTGCCTTGTTGACGAACGATTCCGCGCGCAACCTCCAGCAGCTGCACGCGGCGGTCCTCTTTTCTTAAGCGCTTAACAACCATGCTTTCCTCTGAAGTGTTATCTACTCATGGTAGTTTACACGTTTTCTGTTCGGTGCTGCACGCGTTGTTCCGATGGTCGGATCCGGAACCAGATCGCATACATCGCGGGCAGGAAGACGAGCGTGACGATCGTCCCGCCCAGCGTTCCGCCTATCAGCGTGTAGGCCAGCGTGCCCCAGAACACCGAATGCGTCAGGGGAATAAACGCCAGCACGGCGGCCATGGCGGTCAGAAGGACCGGGCGTGCGCGCTGGACCGTCGCTTCAACCACCGCCTGGAACGGCTCGAGGCCCTGCTTCTGGTTATGATCGATTTGACCGATCAGGATCAGCGTATTGCGCATCAGAATGCCGGAAAGGGCGATCAAGCCGACCAGCGCGTTGATGCCAAACGGCTGATTGAAAATCAACAGCACGGGCACCACGCCAATCAGCCCCAGCGGCGCGGTTAAGAACACCATCACCATCGCCGAGATTGAGCGCACCTGCAAAATGATGATCAGCAGCGTCAGGGCAATCATGATCGGGAACAGCGGGATCATTGCCTGCGTGGCTTTGCCCGATTCCTCAATCGAACCCGCCATGTCGATACGGTATCCGGCCGGCAGCGCGTCAACAATCGGCTGGAGCTGCTTCATGACGGCGACCGACACATCCGGTGGCTGAAGATGGTTAGCGATATCGCCCCGCACGGTAATCGTCGGGGTGCGATCGCGACGGCGCAGGATCGGATCTTCCATACCGATCTCAATCTTGCCGATTTGAGACAGCGGAACGCGCTGTCCCGCATTGCCGACAAGGGTGAAGCCCTCGATTTTGGCCGGGTCAAGACGGATATCTCCCGCCGCGCGGCCAATGACCTCAACCGAGCGAATATCTTCCCGCACGGAGGTGACAGGCACGCCTGAGAGCAGAAACTGAAGCTGATCGGCAACGGCACTGGAGGTTAAGCCGGTCGCCTGCAGGCGGTTTTGATCGAGGGTGAAATGCAATACGGGAACGCGCGACCCCCAGTCGGTGTTGACAGTTCTCATCATCGGGCTCGCCTGGAGCACGGCTTTCACCCTGTCAGCGATGTCATGCACCTGTTCGACATCCGGCCCCGACACGCGCCAGGCAACCGGGAAGGGCGAGTACGGGCCAAACACCAGCTGCGTTACCCGGACGCGCGCTTCGGGGGCAAGGCCGTTGGCGACAGCTTCTCTCAGCCGGAGCTTGAGCGCCTCGCGTGACGTCTCGCTGTCCGTCAGGATCACGATTTTCGCAAAAGACGGATCGGGCAGTTCAGGCGCCATCGCCAGATAAAAGCGGGGCGAACCCTGACCAATATAGGCCGTGACAATTTTGGCTTCGGGCTGCTGGCCCAGCCACGCTTCGATTTTTGCGGTGGCGGCGCTGGTTTGCTCAATCGAGGTACCGTAGGGCATCTGCACCTCAACCAGTACTTCCGGGCGGTCGGAGGTTGGGAAAAATTGTTTTTTTACCAGGCCCATGCCGAGCACGGCCACGATGAAAATGGCGACCACCGAGCCGGCCACCCGCCATTTTCTGGCGATAACGCGGGCAAGCAGCTGGCGAAAACGGTTATAGCGAGGCGTGTTATAGATGGCGGCATGACCCCCTTCTACTTTCGGGATCGCCGGCAGGATCTTCACCCCAAGATAGGGCGTGAACACCACCGCGACAAACCACGAGGCAATCAGGGCGAGGCCGACGATCCAGAACATATTGCTGGTGTATTCCCCTGCGGTCGACTGGGCAAAACCATTCGGCATAAATCCAATGGCCGTCACCAGGGTACCGGCCAGCATGGGCGCGGCGGTATGGCTCCAGGCGAAGGCCGAGGCTTTGATTCTGTCGTAACCTTCCTCCATTTTGACCACCATCATTTCGATGGCGATGATGGCATCATCAACCAGCAGGCCGAGGGCGAGGATCAGGGAGCCCAGCGTAACGCGGTCAAAGTTTATCCCCGCGGCTTCCATCACCACGAAAACGACCGCCAGCGTAAGCGGTACCGCCGCCGCAACGACAACACCCACGCGCCAGCCCATGCTGACAAAACACACCACCATGACCACAAGCAGGGCGACGAAGAATTTGATCATGAACTCATCGACCGACGAGCGAATATTCACGGACTGGTCGGTGACTTTGGTCAGGGACATGCCCAGCGGCAGGCTATCATTTATTTTCGCCGTTTCCGCATCCAGCGCTTTCCCCAGCGCCAGACCGTTCCAGCCTTCACGCATCACAATGCCCAGCAGAAGGGCGGGCTCATGCTGATTGCGTATCAGCATCGTCGGGGGATCTTCGTAGCCTCGCTCAACCGTTGCCACATCGGACAGCTTGAGCGTTTTGCCCTGAGCCACAAAAGGCGTATCGCGGATTTTCTGCAGTTCATCGAACGCGCCGTCCAGGCGGATAAAAATCTGCGCGCCTCGGGTCTCAATGGAGCCCGCCGCGGCTAACGCGTTCTGGCTGTTGAGGGCGTTGAAAATATCCTGGGGTGAGAGTCCTATCGTCGCCAGACGGTCGTGGGAGAAGGAGATGTATATCCGCTCGGCCTGTTCGCCGATAATGTTCACTTTCTTCACGCCGGGAACGTGCAGAAGCTGCTGGCGCAGGCCTTCGGCATCGCGTACCAGCAGCCGCTGCGGTTCGCCTTTCGCTTTCAGGGCAAAGAGGGCAAAGGTGACATCCGAGAATTCGTCATTGATCATCGGGCCGATGACGCCCGCCGGAAGACGCTGAGATTCATCTCCAAGCTTCTTACGCGCCTGATAGAACTCCTCCTGCACTTCGGCTGGCGGGGTCTTGTCCTGCAATGACAACGTGATAAACGCCATGCCGGGACGGGTATAGGTTTCGGTACGGTCATACCATTTGAGTTCCTGCAGGCGCTTTTCCAGCGGCTCGGCGACCTGATCCTGAATTTCCTGCGCGGTCGCGCCCGGCCAGACGGTTATCACCGTCATTTGCTTTACCGTGAAGGGCGGATCTTCCGCGCGCCCGAGCCCAAAGAAGGCGTAAATTCCGGCAATCGTGACCAGAACGATCAGAAACAGCGTGATGGAACGTTCGCGGACGGCCAGCGCCGACAGGTTGAAGCGGCTTCCGCTCATGGCGTGTTCTCCGCCAGGGCGGCATTGCGCTGCTTAGCAAGCCTGATGACCTCACCTTCGTGCAGAAGATGGGCGCCTAACGCAACAATCTTCTCACCGGGCTTCACGCCGCCCGTGACCTGCGCCGCATCTTCACCCACACTCAGCACCCTGACGGGCGTCCATGCGACCTTTGCCGGCTGGGCGGAAATACGCCAGACGCCGGGACCTTTTCCTGCATCATAGAGTGAAGCCAGCGGGACCTGCATGACCTGACCTTCCGCTTTGTTGTCCTGAACGTTCAGCGTGACGGTCGCCCCCAGCGGCGCGTTCGCCAGCAGGCCATCCAGCACGTAGCGGGCTTCATACGTGCGGGTCGCGGCATCGGCCGAATCAGACAGCAGGCGCAGCGTTGCGGTGACCGGATGTTTTTCATTGCCATACAGCGTGGCCTGCGCTTCGCTGCCGACGGCAGGGCGCAGCGTTTCCGGAAGCTGGACGAGCGCTTCACGCTGTCCCGCTCTGGCGAGCCTGATCGCCACCTGTCCGGCACTGACGACCTGACCCGGCTCGGCGAGCGTCTCCATGACCACGCCGTCTGAATCCGCCAGCAGCACGGCATAGCCCGTGGCGTTTTGCGCCACGCTGGCCTGCGCCCGGGCGGCGCTGAGATCGGCCCTGGCCGTATCGGCCGCCGCTTTGATCTGGTCATACTCCGAGGCAGACACCGCGCCGGACGCCACAAGACCGCGATAGCGCGCCTCATCGCTGGTGGCTTTGCGCGCGCGCGCCTGGGCCGCATCCACCGCGCGCTGCTGCGCCTGAGCCTGTAACTTCAGGTCAAGCGGATCCAGGCGCAGCAGGGGCTGGCCCTGTTTGACGGTCTGCCCCGTATCGACCAGCCGCTCAAGGATTTTTCCCTGAACCCTGAAACCTAAATCGCTTTGCGTTCTTGCGACCACCACGCCCGTGAAGGCGCGGGCGCTATTGTTCGCTAGCTCGACGGAGGCGGATCTGACGAGCGGTGGCTTTGTGCGCGGATCGTCACTCGCGGAAATATCGCCGCACGCCACCAGGGCAAACGGCAGGAGACAAACGGCAACGCGGGCTGAAGTGAGCCTGAGCATGGGAAACCTTTTTGACGTAACAGGACGGTATCCGCATTCTCTGACTAGTGACCAAAATTGTCAATGGTCACAAATTAGGGGGCCAGGCTTCTTAAAATCAGTGAAGAGAGTAGCACCGCCGCGGTGGGGGCCATTTCGAGGTTGTACTGCAGCTGAACGGGGTTAATGTAAGGGCACATCACCATGTAGACGGCAAATGTGACCTCATCCAGCGGCGTTTTTCTTTCAAACTCGCCGGCCTGCCTGCCTTCGATAATGATGCTCTCGATCAGCTTCATCAGACTTTCACTGTACTTTTGCGTGGAAGGCCACTGCTCCTGCGCGGCGACGGCGGCGATGTCGTATAGCTTACGGTCGTGGAAAAACAGCTCGCTTCCCGCCTCGGTGAGCGCTTTGAAAAGGCGGCGTAATTTTTCGCTTGCCGACGGCGCATCCTCGATGGCGGAAAGCACTGCCGCCATGATCAGCTCCAGGCGGTTAGCGCAGATCACCTCGCCGATAGCCTGTTTGGAATCGAAAAATTTATAAATGTAGGACTTTGAAAAACCAATGGATTTAGCCAGTTCGGCGACGGTGGTTTTTTCATAGCCGTAGTGGCCGAAGTGCTCAAAAGCCGCTTCGACGATTTGCTCTCTGACAGCGTGATCAAGGGGACCACGTGATGATGGGGGATTCATATTTTTAGTCATTATTTAAGCTTAGCGTGACGGGCTACGATTAACAACGAGTGACCATTTTGAGATTTGGTTACCGTCATTCATCATGAGCCGTTCAGACGGGACGATCAACCAGATGCGGTAAGTGTATCACTGTTTTTCGTGCACTATGGCATCTATCTGTCTGCGATAAGCATGGGTTTCAGCGCAACTCCCTTGCGCTGAACAGAGCTGTTTTTGCTTAAGCCGAGCGCGGGCGCAATATTTTTTCAACAATAAGCACCAGACGCCTGCGCGTCACGAACCGGTGTAGCTGCCCCAGAAGCCAGTTACCGCATCCGGTAATCAGGTAGTTACGGTTACTCTCCACGGCCTTCAACGCCAGGGTGACCACCTTGTGCGCGGGCATTCTTTTCCCTACCGAGGCCTCCTCTGCATTCACCACATCAAAAAAGGCCGTATCCGTTGCGCCGGGGCAAAGCGCCAGGACGCGGATGCCCCTGGAGCGATACTCTCCCCACAGCGCGTTCGAAAACGAGAGCAGAAATGCTTTGGTTGCGCCATAAATCGCCATATAGGGATCCGGCTGCATCGCGGCGGTTGAGGCAACGTTAATAATTACCCCGGAGCCCTGCTGCAGCATTCCCGGCAGCAAGGCGTGAGTCAGCTCTACGGGGGCCATGCAGTTTACGTTTACCTCATCACGCTGCCTGTCGATCGACAGCTTTTCGAATGGCCCGTAGGTGGCGAAGCCGGCGCAATTGATCAGAATGTCGGGGACGCGTCTTAAGGTTTCAAGCCGTTCCACAATGTGGGGAATGGCTTCCAGCTTCACTAAATCCTGCACGATAATCGTGATGGAGACGCCGTGCTTTCTGACTAACTCTACGGCAAGCGCCTGCAGCCTTGGCTCGGAGCGGGCGACCAGGATCAAGGCCACGCCGCGGGCGGCGAGCTGCCGGGCAAAATCACGGCCTATGCCCGACGACGCTCCGGTAATCAGCGCTGTTTTTCCGGTATAATCAAAAGAATTCATATCTTTAATCCCGTTTCCCTAATGTATGCTGCACAGCATAAACCGTGCACTTAGGTACACGGTCAAGCGTGATTTTTACAAGGTGAGGGCGACGCGATGCGAATTGGTGAACTGTGTGCGAAAACGGGATTGTCGAAAGAGACGGTGCGTTACTATGAGCGACAGGGGCTATTAGAGAATATCCCGCAACCCAATCGCAGCAATAACTACAAAGTCTATTCCGCCGTCGATTTACAGCGTTTAAACATGATCAAGCATGCCAAAATGCTGGGTTTTACCTTAGCTGAAATTTCAGAGGTTTTGGCTGTCTGGGTTGACGACAAATTTACCGCTGAGCAAAAACAGGCGTCTCTGCGCCGCAAGCTGCAGCAGCTTGAAGAGAAAGAAGCGGCGTTAATTGAACTCAGAGCCAGGTTGAAAAACGCCCTTAATAAGGTCGGTCAGCCTTGTGTCGACACGTTTTGATCGCCGGGTGAGAGGAGGCCGCAAAACCGATGCGGCCTTATCTGTCAGGCAGCCAGTTCAGGCATCTGTTCCTTCACGAAATTCAATACGTTCCTCGCGTCGAGAGAGGCATAGGGCAGGCTCTCAATAATGGCGATTGAACGCGTATTGCCCACCGTTTCTTTTATCTCATCGAGTTTGTACTGAATGTGCGGCGCGATGAGGAAACCATCGAAAGCGGGAGCGACGCTGGCGAAGTTATCCAGCCCAACAGCGCTAATCATCAGCGGATAGCCTTCGCGTTCTGCCAGAGACTGCATTTTTTTGGCGAGAGAGTTTGCGGTATTACCAAACAAACAACAGATCAGAAGCTTTTTCATATTTTGTACCTCCTGAAAACCGCACACAGAGTAGTCCTGAGGTTGTCACCGAAATGCGCGCCATCTCTTATTTTGGCGAGAAATTAACCGCAGATGCCTGACGCGATTTAATTTTACTGCTTTTTTAGCCAGTCGAGAAAAAACTGGCTAAACGCCGTGACCTGAAGCGGCTGCAGTTTGCGCTGGGGGTAAACAAGCTGCAGGCCGACATCTTTGCGATCGTATCGGCTAAAGCCGGTGAAGCTGTCGGCAAACAGTACCGTGAGCCTTCCGGTTTCAACATCGTCTTTGACGTCCCACCACGATTTCCCCGCAATGCCAGCCCCGCTGAGTGCCCACTGACGAAGCAAAGCCCCGTCGTCGCACACCATGGCTGGCTCTACGCGAACGACGCTTTCATCGCCATCTTTTTCAAAGCGCCATTCGTTCATCACCACGCCCTGAGACTCAAGCGCCAGGCACCGGTGCTGAGCTAAATCGGCAAACGTGGCGGGGATGCCGCGTTCGTTAAGATACTCCCCGGAGGCGACCAGCACCCGATGGTTCGGGCGGATGTTTCTGACGACAAGGCTGCTGTCCGGCAGGTTGCCAAAACGCACGCTCATATCCAGCCGGTTAGCGACCAGGTCCTCAACGTGTTCTCTTAACGAGATGAAAAATTTAACGTCGGGATGGCGTCGGGAGAATTCCACGACGGCGGGGCTAAGATACTGTCTGCCAAAGTCCGAGGGCGCAGAAAGGCGAATGTTGCCGCTGAGCACGCCTTCCTTTTGCGTCAGTAACGACTCGGCGTGATGCACCTCTTCCAGCACGCGCAGCGCGGCATGGTAAAACTCTTCCCCGGCGCGTGTCAGCGTGATGGATCGCGTTGAGCGGTGAAACAGGCGCGTCTGGTAACGCTCCTCAATCGCCTTCAGCCTGGCCGTCATGGTGGCAGGGGAAAGCGACAGGCGCCGCCCGGCGGCAGAAAGACCGCCAGCCTCGGCAACTTCCACCAGTAACGCCATGTCTTCGAGTTTACCCATTATTCATATATTCCGAAAAGTGAATCTGATTTTAGCGTAATTATCAAAATCAGATGCCGACTGTAAAGTGATTTCATCCAAACCATAAGGGATGAAAACATGCAACGTACCTCACTTTTTCAACGTTACAGGCTGGGTCAGCAAGACCTGAAGAACCGTATCGTCATGGCGCCGATGACCCGCGCGCGCTCCCTTCAGCCGGGAAATATTCCCTCGGCGCTGATGGCGGAGTATTACCGGCAGCGGGCCAGCGCCGGATTAATCATCACGGAAGCCACCCAGATTTCGCCTCAGGGCCAGGGATACTCCTGGACGCCCGGCATCCATTCGCCTGAGCAGGTTTCAGGATGGCAGCTCACCACGGGCGCCGTGCATCAGGCGGGAGGGGTGATTTTTTCGCAGCTCTGGCACGTCGGGCGGATGTCGCACGCCAGCTTTCATCAGGATGGTCAGCCCGTCGCCCCGTCAGCACTGGCGCCGGACGCACAGGTGTGGGTGGTGAATGAAAAGGGGGAAGGCCAAATGGTTGACTGCCCGCAGCCTAGAACCCTCTCGCGCAAGGACATCCACAGCATCATCGCGGACTATCGTCAGGCGGCACTGAATGCCGTTCAGGCCGGGTTTGACGGCGTGGAGGTTCACGGCGGAAACGGCTATCTGATCGACCAGTTTCTTCGTCAAACCTCCAACAAACGCACGGACGAGTACGGCGGCACGCTGGCGAACCGGATCCGCTTTGCTCAGGAGGTGCTAAGCGCCATTGCCGAGGCCATTGGCCGCGAGCGTACGGGCATTCGCCTTTCCCCGTTTATTACCCAGCGCGGGATGAACGATCCGCAGGTGACGGAAGCCATACTCGCTCTCGCGGCCTGGTGTGAACAAGAAGGGATTGCGTTCATTCACCTGGCGGAAGCCGACTGGGACGATGCGCCGCAGGTGCCTGAGCAGTTCCGACAATCGCTTCGCGAGACGTTTAGCGGAACCCTTATCGTCGCGGGGAACTATGACCTTCAAAAAGCGGAAAAGATCCTTGCTGCCGGCTATGCCGATTTGATTGCCTTCGGACGGCCGTTTATTGCCAACCCGGATTTACCCCACCGTCTGGCGCACCAGCTGCCTCTGGCCCAGGTGCGCGATCCCGCCACGCTGTTTGGCGGCACCGCGACGGGATATACCGATTACCCCATTTACACCCTGCAGGAGAAAACGCTATGACCCGTAAAACCTTAATCATCGGCGGCGCTTCCGGCATCGGGTCGACATATTTACGCCCCGCTCTAGCGGCGCTTGTTTTTATTGGTCTGACGGGCACCGCGTATTCGGCACAGGCAGAATGGGTAAAGCCAAAACAGCTTATTGCAGACAACAGCCTGCCGCAGGCGAAATTAAAGGCGAATGAAGCCGTCGCCAGAGAATATGCTTCATTCTGGAACACGGGTAATGAAAACCTGGCGCGTGATGCCCTGGCGGCAGGTTTTATTGATAAAACGCCTCCGGAAGGGCGTAGGCAGGGGCCGGAAGGCGCTATTTTAGCGTCCCGCGCGTTTCGTGCAGCCGTGCCTGATTTGCGCTGTGACGTTGAGCAAATGATTATTTCAGGCGATCGCGTGGTTTCGCATTTACATTTTCACGGCACGTTCACCGGAACATTTGGCAAGCTGAAAGGAAAGGGGCAGAAAATAGATTTTATCGCCACGGATATTTATGAGATTGGTGACGGTAAGATCGTGGCTAACTGGCATATTGAGGACAACCTGACGCTGATGAAACAGCTGGGCGCGCTGTAAGTTCATCACTCCGGGGCGGCCCGGAGTGATGCAAAAATCCTATAAGCCAAGATCGCTCAGCGAAGGGTGATCGTCCGGGCGTCTGCCCAGCGGCCAGTGGAACAGACGCTCAGAGGCTTTGATTGGCATATCGTTTACGCAGGCAAAGCGGCGCTTCATCAGTCCGTCCGGCTCAAACTCCCAGTTTTCATTGCCGTAAGAGCGGAACCAGTTGCCGGAATCATCATGCCATTCATAGGCATAGCGCACCGCGATCCGGTTCTCCGTAAATGCCCAGAGCTCTTTAATCAGACGATAGTCCAGCTCTTTTTTCCATTTCCGCTCCAGAAACGCCTGGGCTTCTTCACGGTTGGTGGCGAACTCTGCGCGGTTACGCCATTGGGTATCCAGCGTATAGGCAAGCGCGACTTTCGCCGGGTCGCGGCTGTTCCAGCCATCTTCTGCCAGTCTGACTTTTTCGATGGCGCTTTCACGAGTGAAGGGCGGTAAAGGAGGACGTGTGTTCATGGCGATTACCTCAGTGTTATATTATGTAGACAGGTCTGTCTACTTGCGGTAATCTATGCCTGTAAAATAACGCTGTCAACATTATTTTAGAGGCTACCAAAAAGTGAAAACAGAACCCGCAGACAACGATACTAAAATTAGCGTCAGAGATAAGATATTACTCACGGCGCACGATCTGTTTTATTCCACGGGCTTCAGGGCGACGGGGGTGGATACGCTGATTAAAGCGTCTAAAGTGACCAAGGTGACTTTCTATCGCCATTTCCCGAGTAAGAGCTTGCTTATTCTTGCCTATTTGAACTACCGGCATGAAATATGGATTAACTGGTTTGAGACCACGCTGCGTCGACATCTCGATCAAGGCGAAATACCTGCTGATGCGATATCCGCAACGCTTTACGAATGGTTTATTTCGCCCGAGTTCCACGGCTGCGCGTTTATTAACGCCAGCGCAGAGGCGAAATCGGAAGATATTGAAAACGAAATAAAAGAGATATGCCGCAGTCATAAATCAGAAACAAAGAAAATTATTGCCTTGCTGACGAAGAGTGCTGATGAGCGCGTCGTCAATGAAATCATGCTGCTCATTGACGGCGCAATTATTCATGCACAGATGGGTATGGATTCAGAAACGGTAAGACATGTGTTAAAAAAGGGCCTGGAGAAACTGTCCGATCGGTGATATTCCCCGGTGCTTAATCAACTCTCGCACCGAGCCGATTAAGCACCCGCGTTACGCTGTCGGAATGGTGCCGCCATCAATCACAAATTCAGTACCGGTGATACTCGCAGCATGCGATGAAGCAAGAAAGACGATGAGGTTGGCCACCTCAATCGGTCTGGCAGGGCGTCCGAGCGGTATTCCACCTAACGCCTTCATAATAATCTGCTTGCCGCCTTCGTAGTCTGTACCTGCCTGCTTTGCCAGCCTCTCCGCCAGTGCAACCGCCGCTTCAGTTTCGATCCAGCCGGGCGCAACGCGCACCACCCGAACGCCCTTCGGTGAGACTTCCTTTGAAAGGCTTTTACTGTAGGTTGAGAGGGCTGCTTTAGCCGCCGCATAACCCGTTGTTGATTCCGGTAACGGCAGCTCGCGCTGAATAGACGTCACGTGAATAATCACCCCATTTCCCTGCGCGAGCATTCCGGGAAGCAGGGCGCGATCTAAGCGTACTGCAGGCAGCAAATTAAGATTGAGCTCCTGCTGCCACTCTTCTTCGCCAAGCGCAGCAAAACCGCCACCGGGTGAGGTTGAACCGCCCGCAACATGGATAATCACGTCGACGCCTCCCATCTGCTCCTGAACTGCAGATGCGACAGCGGCACATCCAGCGACCGTCGTAAGGTCAGCGGCGACGAAAGTATCTGCGACATCTACGTCCGGCTCGTGGCGCGCAGTGGTGAATACCGTTGCACCGAGCTGTTTTAAAAGCCCGACGACCGCTTTTCCGAGCCCTTTCGTGCCCGCGGTAACAAGCACGCGTTTGCCTTTAAAATCAATATCTAATGACATGACCTTGCACTCCCGTTATTTACAGTACAGGTATATTCAACATAGACTGAGAAATTGACAAGTACGCACGAAAAAGTGAGCTACTGAATTATGAGTAAGTTATATAGTCCGGAATCTGCCGCGAGCGGCGTGGAGCAAGTGTTACGGCTGCTGGAAGGCCGCTGGAAATTAATTATTCTTTTTCATCTTTTCGACGGAAAAGTGCAGCGCTACTCAGATTTCGAAAAACTGATCCCCGGTATTTCCCAGAAGATGCTGGCGCAGCAGCTCAGGCAACTTGAATCCGATGGTATCGTTTCGCGGATGGTCTACCCGCAAGTGCCACCGAAAGTGGAGTATCGCCTCACCGATTGGGGGCAGGCATTATGTCCGGCGCTTGATGCCATGCTGAAATGGGCAGAAAAGCGCGAGGCTTACGCAAGCCAGTAAACCCGGCGGCCAGCACGCTGCAATGGGATAGCGTTGCCCGTAACCCATTTATGCAAAGGAAACGAAAAATGAGAACACAGAAGCGATGCCTTGGCTGCGTGGCTATTGTGGTTGATGACTACGATCGCGCCATTGAATACTACACCGAAAAGCTGGGGTTTACCCTCGTAGAGGATACGCCTCAACCGGGTAAACGCTGGGTGGTCGTCTCACCCAACCCGGAAAGTGACTGCAACATTTTGCTGGCTCGCGCTTCTAACGAGCGGCAGGAAAGCTTTATCGGCAATCAATGCGGCGGCAGAGTTTTCCTCTTCCTTCAGACGGACGATTTTTGGCGCGATTACCGTGCCATGAAAGACAAGGGCGTCCATTTCTGCGAAGAACCTCGTGAGGAAGATTACGGTACGGTAGTGGTGTTTGAAGATATTTACGGCAACCGCTGGGATCTCTACCAAAATGCCCAACGCGGGTGATTACCAGGGAGATTTTCCATGACGCTTCGAATTCGACAGGCCACCCGTGCCGATGCCGCGCTCTTAAGCGAGCTGGGATACCGAATCTATCCCGCCCATTTTCAGCATCTGTGGGTGTCAGACGCAGAGATGAAGGATTTTCTTGACGGCGAGTACGCGCTTTCCGTACTGGAACAGAGCCTGAAAGAGAACGCTATTTCCTGGCATGTTGCCGAGACCGATCGGCCCGTGGGGTTCATGAAAGTGACCTGGGAAGCCCTGCTCCCGGAAACGGACAAGAAGGGCGTTCTCCTCAACAAGCTCTACCTCGATCCCGCCGAGACCGGCAAGAACTATGGCCAGGTGATGTTCAACAGCATCACCGACATGGCCCGGAGCAGGGGAAAAGACTATCTCTGGCTGGAAGTGCTTGAGCAGAACGCGGGAGCGTACCGGTTCTACCAGAAGCAGGGCATGCTCTGCGTTAAGAACGTCCTTTTCGAAACCGCTTCACAGCAGAGCATTCTCAGAATTATGGGGATGTCTCTTTAGAGCGAGAGCTCTCGTCGCGCTGTGCCAGCGATAGCGCGCTGGCGCTGGCGGGATCGAACAGCGAGAGGCTCTCAATCTGATTGAGTAAAATCACCTTCCGGAATGACATGGCGCTGCGGGGCTCGGAGTCGAGCGTGATGTCATGCTCCGCATACCACTTGCTGTAGTTATTCTCGATGCGAAAGTTCATCGTCTTCGCATCTCTGTACCCGCTTAACATCGGGATCAGCACGATATTGGCCGTTTTTTCATATTCCAGCGTCGCGGTGTGGATCATGCCGACGTAAATCCGCCTCGACCGCAGCGTGACCTGCGCCAGTTCCCCTTGCTCCATACACTGATACAGCAGCTGTTCAATACCGCTCGACTGCGCCAGACGTTTATAGAGCTTTTTCCGGCTTTCGCCGTCCAGCCTGGCGCTGCCTGCCCAGTTAGAGCGGTAGAGGCAAAACAGGATGGCAAACCCCAGCATCACGACCACCGGCGCCTGAATGCCTAAAAAGCTCCAGTTCATAAAGTCGATTTGCCAGTCGGTATATTTCGGCGAGGCAAAGTGAAAAGCGTTGTTGGCTGCAGAAAGAGCGAGCAGGAGCAGCCAGAGCAGACCGGTGGCAATCACGCCCTGCAGAACGAAAATACAGCCGTACAGCGCCACAAGAAAATAGACGTCCCAGCCAAAGGAGCGCTTGATTTTAAAGCGGGTCGACAGATCGCGGCTGGTGTACCAGTACCCGCATACCATCAGCACCATAAATATCGCCGTTCCCATATCAGGCCCTCTTTAGCATGTTGACGTGACGCAGAAAATCCTGCCGCACCTCGTTGCTTTTGTAGTTCACCGAGGCGTTCCCGTCCTGGTCGATAATGATGCGATCGCCATCTTCGACGGCTTCTATGATTTCCTGCTGGCTCATCACCTGCAGTAAGGATTCCGGGCTGGAGAAAAGGGAGAGAAAGAAACGTTTCATGTCAGGCATCCTTATGAATAAAAAGGATAAGCCTGGAAGAAGACCGGCGAGTTTGCCTTAAGGAAATCCTGAAAGTTAAAGTCGGGTGGCGGCCACTCCTTACCCGGTCTACAAAACTCACTTTTTTAATGTTATTAAGTTATTGATATATAGTTAAAATAAAAAATAAATCCTCACAAACTTGGACAAATAACGTTAATTGTGTAAGTTTTAAGTATGCGATTACGCCACGTTGTTTACAGCCAGGATGTGACCCATGAGCACTTTGCCCTCTGTCGTGAGTCGGTTTGTTGAGTACTACGCCGCACTGGATAGCCAGCCGCCGTCCGCGCTGGTGGGGCTTTACCATTCGAATGCCACGCTTATCGATCCGTTTGGCGAGCATGACGGGATTTTCGCGCTTCAGCGCTATTTCACCCATCTGCTGGCCAACGTCGAGCATTGCCGTTTTACCATCGATACGCCGCTGTGCAGCGGAAACCGGTTTGCTGTGACCTGGGTAATGCACTGGTCGCATCCGCGCATTGCCGGTGGAGAGCCGCTCGAACTGCCGGGGTGTTCGGTGGTGAACACGGAAAACGATCTCATCACGCACCAGCGCGACTACTACGATGCGGGAGAGATGATCTACGAACATCTTCCTCTGCTGGGCTGGGCGGTACGCGGCGTGAAGCGGAGGGTCAAATCATGAAAACGGTGCTGATCACCGGTGCAAGCTCAGGCATTGGCGCCGGGCTGGCGAAATCCTTTGCCGCAGACGGCTACCACGTGATTGCCTGCGGACGCGATCCGGCGCGCCTCGAAGCGCTGCATCAGACCTGCCCCAATCTCACCGTTCGCCTGTTCGATATGACAGACAGGGATGCCTGTCGCCAGGCGCTGACCGGCAGCTACGCCGATCTGATTATTCTCTGCGCCGGTACCTGCGAATATCTCGATGGAGGCGTGGTGGATGCGGCGCTGGTGGAGCGGGTTATGGCGACAAATTTCCTCGGCCCGGTGAACTGTCTTGACGCGCTGCAGCCCCAGCTGACGGCTGGCAACCGCGTGGTGCTGGTGAGTTCCATGGCCCACTGGCTGCCTTTCCCACGGGCAGAGGCCTACGGCGCGTCCAAAGCGGCCCTGAGCTGGTTTGCCGAGAGTTTGCGCCTGGACTGGGAGCCAAAAGGAATTGCCGTCACGGTGGTCTCCCCGGGCTTTGTTGATACGCCGCTGACGCGCAAAAACGACTTTGCCATGCCGGGCAGGGTGAGCGTCGACGAGGCGGTCAAGGCGATCCGTACCGGGCTGGCGGCAGGGAAAATGCATATCGCGTTTCCTGACGGGTTTGGCTTTATTTTGCGGTTGCTCTCCGGGCTGCCTGCGTTTCTTCAGCGCGCGCTGCTGCGCAGGATGGTGCGTTCATGAACATTGCGATTATCGGCAGCGGCATCGCCGGGCTGACCTGCGCCTGGCGCCTGGCCGGGCACCATCAGGTGACCCTGTTTGAAGCGGGCGCCACGCCCGGCGGCCATACCGCAACGGTTGACGTCCCGACGCCACAGGGTACCTACGCGATCGATACCGGGTTTATCGTTTACAACGATCGCACCTATCCGCGCTTTATGGGCCTCCTCAGCGAGCTGGGCATCAGCGGACAAAAAACGCAGATGAGCTTTTCGGTGCACAACCCGGCGACGGGGCTGGAGTACAACGGACACACCCTGACGTCGCTGTTTGCCCAGCGCCGAAACCTGGTGAATCCGGCATTCTGGCGGCTGCTCGGGGAGATCGTCCGCTTCAATCGTCTGGCGAAACAGGCGCTGGACGGGGAGGTGGACCCGAACGCCACGCTGCAAACGTTTCTGGAACAGCACGGCTTCACGCCGTTTTTTGCGCGCCACTACATTCTGCCGATGGGGGCCGCCATCTGGTCCTCGTCGCTGCAGGAGATGAAGCGTTTCCCGCTGCCGCTTTTCTTACGTTTCTTCCAGAACCACGGGCTGCTGGATATCACCCAGCGCCCGCAGTGGTACGTGGTGCCGGGCGGCTCGCGGGAGTATATCCGCGCCATGCTCGACAAGCTGGGCGACCGTCTGAATCTGCATCTCAATTCTCCGGTGCAGCGGGTGAGCCGCCACGAGCACGGGGTTACGCTTCAGCTTGAAAACGGCAGCCATACCTTCGATCGGGTGATTTTTGCCTGCCACTCCGCCAGCGCTCTGGCGATGCTTGATGACCCGACGCCCGCAGAGCGCGAGGTGCTCGGCGATATCGGCTGGCAGCGCAACGAGGTCGTTTTACACAGCGATCCGCGCTGGCTGCCGGAGCGGCGGCGCGCGTGGGCCAGCTGGAACTACCGCCTGAGCGCTCACGAGCAGGCCAGCGCCTGCGTCACCTACAACATGAACATCCTGCAGGGGCTCCCTGCGGGCAGTCCGCTATTCTGCGTTACCCTCAACCCGGACGCGCCGGTGGATGAACGCTTCGTTCTGCAACGCTTTGTCTATGAACATCCGCTGTTTAACCCGCAAAGCTGGCGGGCGCAGGCGCGGCGCGGCGAGATCAACGGTCATAACCGGAGCTGGTACTGCGGTGCCTGGTGGTACAACGGCTTTCATGAAGATGGCGTGCGCAGCGCGCTGGACGTGGTCAACGCGATAGCGGCCGGAGAGGGGAACTGAGATGAACAGCTGCCTCTACCACGGCGTATTACGCCACCGCCGCCTTCAGCCGAAAACCCATGAATTCAGCTACAGCGTCTTTATGGCCTGGCTGGATCTCGATGAACTGCCGCTGCTGCCGTCAGTCGGCGTGCGGCGCAATCGCTTTGCCGGCGCATCGTTCCACGACGCTGACTATCCGCTCGGCACGCCGCTTAAAGAGAACGTGCTCAGCAGGCTGGAGAGCCTGACCGGGGAACGTCCGGACGGGCGGGTGATGCTCCTGACGCAGCTGCGCTATTTCGGCTTTCATTTCAATCCGGTCAACTTTTACTACTGCTACGACGGGAAGGGAACGCTGCGCTGGGTTCTGGCGGAGGTCCGCAACACGCCGTGGAATGAACGTCATTACTATGCCGTCAACGGACAGGATGCGCAGCCGACGGAAAAAGCGTTTCACGTTTCCCCCTTCAACCCGATGGACATGATCTACCACTGGCGCTTTAACGACCCGGATAACACGCTGCATATGCACATTGAAAATCATCAGGAAGCGAAGGTTTTTGACGCCACGCTGGCGCTGCGCCGGGAGCCTTTGACGCGCTCCGCGCTGCGCTCGCTGTTGCTGCGCATTCCGCTCATGACCCTGAAAACCGTTTTTGCCATTTACTGGCAGGCGCTGCGCCTGTGGCTCAAGCGCGTGCCGCTGTATAACCATCCCGTCAGCAGGAGTGAACGCTCATGACCGATCCCGTCTTTGCGTTAGAACCCGATATTCCGCGCAACGTCCGCATCGCGCGATGGCTGCTGTTTCGTCTGTTAAGCGGTATCCGCGGCGGCTCGCTCACGCTGCGTGAAGGGGCGCAGACCTTTCATTTTGGCGAGACATCCTCCGCGCTGCACGCCGACGTGCAGATCCTCACGCCCGGCGTCTACTGGCGCGTGTTAACAGGCGGGAGCCTTGCTGCAGCAGAAGCCTGGATGGACGGCGAATGGGAAACTGCGCACCTTACGCCGCTTCTGGAGCTGCTCGCGATAAACGGCGAGGTGCTTGGCCGTCTGGAAAACGGGTTCCGTCTGCTCGGCAGGCCGCTGGAGCGGATACGCCACTGGACGCGGCGTAACTCCCGCATGCAGGCGCGCGAAAATATTGCCGCCCATTACGATCTGGGCAATACCTTTTACGCCCATTTTCTGGATCAAGAGCTGCTCTATTCCAGCGCGCTATTTACCGCTGACGAGCAGGATCTGACGGCGGCCCAGCAGGCCAAAATGGCGCGCCTGTGTGACCAGCTGGCGCTAAGCCCGGGTGACCACCTGCTGGAAATTGGCACCGGCTGGGGCGCGATGGCGGAATACGCGGCGCGTCATTACGGCTGTCGGGTGACGACCACCACGCTGTCGCAGGAGCAATATAGCTGGGCGACAGAGCGGATCGCCCGCGCGGGGTTGCAGGATCGCGTTGAGGTACTGCTCTGCGACTATCGCGACCTCACCGGACAGTACGACAAGCTGGTCTCAATCGAGATGATTGAAGCCGTCGGGCAACGCTATCTGCCCACGTTCTTCCGCACCTGCCAGGCGCGGCTGCGCCCGGGAGGACGGATGGCGATTCAGGCCATTACCATTCAGGACCAGCGCTATCGCGACTACAGCAAAAGCGTCGATTTTATCCAGCGCTACATTTTTCCCGGCGGCTTCCTGCCGAGCATCACCGCGATGAACGAGCTGATGACGCGCCACACCGATTTCGTGGTGCGCAATCTTTTCGACATGGGCCCCGACTACGCCCGCACGCTGGCCCACTGGCGGCAGCGCTTTGTCCACGCCTGGCAGGAGATTGAAAAGCTCGGCTTCGATGAGCGGTTCCGCCGCATGTGGCTGTACTACTTTGGCTACTGTGAGGCCGGGTTTAACGCTCGCACCATCAGCGTGGTGCAGCTGACCGCCGAGCGCGTATGAGACGTTACCTTCAGGTCTTCCTGCTCGCCGTCGCGTTCGATCTCTACTGGGCGCTGGTGGTGCTCTTTCGCGAACAGGGCCTGATTATCTGGCTTGCGCTGGCGATCCTGGCGTGCCTGCTCTTGCCGCCTGCTTACCGTTTTTACGCCATTGGGCTGGCCGCGGCGGGCAGTTTGCTGGATGCACTCTGGGCCCTGACCGGGCTGATTGCCTTTACGGGCGAGTCCCTGATGCCGTTATGGATGGTGGCACTGTGGCTGATGTTCGCCACGGTCTGGACGCAGCTGACGCGCACCACCACGCTACCCGGCTGGCTGCTGACCCTGCTGGCCGCCGTGGGCGGGCCGGTGGCCTACCTGTTCGGCGAGCGGCTGGGGGGCATCACGTTTCTGGAGCCGACCTTTATCGTCGTGAGCTGGATGGCGCCGGGCTGGCTGGTACTGATGCTGTTTTTCCACCTGCTGATGGGGAGACAAAAATGAGATCTGTGGTTTTGCTGCTTTGGCTGACGCTGGTTGTTCCGGTTGCCCAGGCCGCCGACTGGCTTGCCTGGCGGAAGGTGGGTGACGCCACGCTCACCTGGGGACCTTTCACCGTCTACACCTCCCAGCTGCGCACCCCGGACGGCCGTTACAGCCGGGATCAGGATCAGGCGCTCATTATTACCTATGCGCGCGACATCGATCGCGATGAACTGGTTGAGGCGACCCGCGACCAGTGGCAGGCGCAGGGGATCCTGGCCCAGGAGCCGCAAAGCGAAGCCTGGCTGCGGATGCTCCAGTCCCTTTGGCCGGATGTCCGCCCGGGCTCACAGCTGGCGTTTGTTCTCAACGATAAGCAGGGGCAGTTCTGGTATCGCGCGTCAGCGGCGCAAACATCCTTTATTCCACTCGGAGCGCGCCAGTCGGAAGCGTTCAGCACCCGTTTTCTGGCCATCTGGCTCGATCCCCGCACGCAATATCCTGAGCTGCGTCAGCAGTTAATCGGAGGCCAAAAATGAAACGTATCCTGATGATGGCGCTGGCATTCACGATGCTGCTGGCGGGCTGTAGCACTGAGGTGGCCGAGTATCGCCAGCAGCAGCCGCGGCTTGATATCTTTCACTACTTCCAGGGCAAAACCGAAGCGTGGGGGATGGTGCAGGATCGCAGCGGCAAGCAGATCCGCCGTTTCCACGTTGAGATTGCCGGGGATGTTATCGGCGATACGCTGACGCTCAACGAGCACTTCGTCTACGACGATGGCGAGAAACAGCAGCGGGTCTGGCATATACGCCGCGTGGGGCACGATCGCTACGAGGGAACGGCAGGGGACATTGAAGGGGTTGCCACGGGGCAGGCTGCAGGCAACGCCTTTAACTGGCATTACAGCATGAACGTGAAGGCCAACGGCAGCACCTGGCTACTGAACTTCGACGACTGGATGTATTTGCAGGATGAGACGCATCTGTTTAACAAAACTGAGATGAAGAAATTTGGCGTCACCGTCGCCACGGTGACGCTGTTCTTTACCCGTAAAGAGTGATGATGCGAGCAGTGAACTATCCCCTCGCCCCTATGGGGAGAGGGTTAGGGTGAGGGGAACATAGGGCGGCTGTGGTCATTCGGTACACTCTATGTTCCTCAATATTTTTTAGCTTTCGGCGCGGGATTTGCTTCCCGAGTATATAAAGGCCAGGGCAATCCCCAGGCACACCACCGCGCTCAGACGGCTCGGTGAAAACGGAATGGCGGGATTGCCCAGCCAGCCAAAGTTATCAATCAACATACTCATGGCGAGCTGGCCGAATATCACCGCCACCGTGGCGACGGCGGTGCCGATGCGCTGCACCGCCACGACCATGATCACAATGTAAGGCACGCCGAACATCGCCCCGAGGAGCTGCCATTTCGGCACGTCCAGCAGCGTGACCGCCTGCTTCGGTTCAAAGAAGAAAATGAGCAGGGCGGTTATCAGCGCGCCGACGGAAAACGTCAGAAACGCGCTTTTAAATACCCCGACATTGCTGCCGAGCTGCCCGTTAATCGCGGCCTGAATGCTCAGCGTTGCGCCGCCGCAGACGGCCAGAAGAATCATTATCAGCGTCATATCATCACCTCTGCGCGACCAGTACCAGTGCCGCAATAATAAAAACCAGCGCCACGATACGTTTTGCGTTTATCTTCCTGTGCGGCGTACCCAGCAGGCCAAAGTGGTCAATGATCAGGCTTTTAAAAACCTGACCAGCCAGAATGCCAATCATCGTCAGAGCGATGCCGATGGTCGGCGTGGCGATCGTCAGAATGACCACGTAAACAGGGCCAAGCACGCCGCCGAGCAGCTGCCAGCCGGGCTGGGCGAAAAACGACGGGCTGTTACGCGGGCTGAAAAACAGCATCAGCAGAAACGTCAGCGCGGCGCCGACGCCAAAAATGCTGAACGTCGCCCATAAATCGCCCACTTCTCCCCCTAATGGCCCCAGTAGCCCCGCCTCGACGGAGAGGCCCATCCCGCCGGCAATCACCAGTAAAATCAAAACAAACTGCATTACGCTTCCTCCGTTTTCAGGCGAAGAAGATTACGTCGGTAGACCAGTGAGAAAAATGCCATAATGCAGGAAACACCTTTGCAGGAAATGCATTAATGTCAGATGCCGGAAGCATGAACCTTCGCTCACTGCTGCTGTTTATTGCCGTCTATGAAACGCAGAACTTTTCCGTCGTCGCGCGACGAGAGGGAATCTCTGCCTCGCAGGTGTCGCGCATTGTTCATCAGCTTGAGGACGCGCTCGGCCAGCAGCTGTTCTATCGCAATACCCGGGCAGTGATCCCCACGGAAAGCGGGCATCTGTTTATCCGCTATGCCCGGGCGATGGTCGATAACTTCGAAGAGGCGCGTCGTGAGCTGGATGAACGTTCGACCGAACCCTCCGGCACGGTCCGCATAAATGGGCCGGTATTTTTTGGACAGAGACACGTTGCGCCCGGACTGGCAGGTCTGGCCGAGCGTTATCCACGGTTAACCATTGAGCTGACGCTGACCGATGACTTTATCGACCCGCACCGGGATGCCGCCGATCTCATCTTCCGCATCGGCACGCTGACGGATTCGACGTTCCACGCCCGTGTTTTTGGGCAGCAGCGCTACCACCTCGCCGCGTCGCCCGCGTATCTGCGTCAGCACGGCGTCCCGGCCGACCCGACCGAACTGAGCCAGCACAAATGTCTGGTCTATCGCGGTTCGTCCGGGCCTAACCGCTGGCTCGTGCGGCGCAAAGGGGAGAATTGGGTGCATTATCCCGTCGCGCCGCTGATGACGTCCAATAATGCGGAGTCGCTGCTTATTGCCGCGCTGGGTGGGATGGGGATCGTCCTGTTTCCGGACTGGCTGATTGGCGACAGGCTGAAGCGGGGGGAGCTGGTCGCCCTTTTGCCGGAAATGGCGTGCGCCATCAACACGGAGCAACTCAATATTGCGGCGATCTATCCTAACGCACGTCATCCGCCCCTGAACGTCAGGGCGGTGATTGATTATTACGTGGCGTTTTTCGGTACGCCGCTCTACTGGCAAACGTAAGGGATTACGCGCCGAGCTCCTTGCGGATAATCTCTGCGCCGGCGCTGAGCGCTTTCAGCTTGCCGTTAGCCACCTGACGTGAAAGCGGAGCCATGCCGCAGTTGGTTGACGGGTAAAGCTTGTCGGCATCGACGAACTGAAGCGCTTTACGCAGCGTATCGGCGACTTCCTCCGGCGTTTCAACGGCGTTGGTTGCCACATCAATCGCGCCGACCATCACCTTTTTACCGCGGATCAGCTCCAGCAGATCCATCGGCACGCGGGAGTTGTGGCACTCCAGGGAGATAATGTCGATATTAGAGGTCTGCAGCTTAGGGAAGGCCTCTTCGTACTGGCGCCACTCTGAGCCGAGCGTCTTTTTCCAGTCGGTATTGGCTTTGATGCCGTAGCCGTAGCAGATGTGTACCGCGGTTTCGCACTTCAGCCCTTCAATGGCGCGCTCCAGCGCGGCGATACCCCAGTCGTTCACCTCGTCAAAAAAGACGTTAAATGCCGGTTCATCAAACTGGATAATATCCACGCCCGCGGCCTCTAACTCACGCGCTTCCTGATTGAGGATTTTGGCGAATTCCCAGGCCAGCTTTTCGCGGCTTTTATAGTGCGCGTCGTAAAGGGTGTCGATCATGGTCATCGGCCCGGGCAGGGCCCATTTGATCGGCTTGTCCGTGAGCTGACGCAGGTATTTCGCATCGTCCACGAATACCGGTTTCTGACGCGCAACGGCTGAAACCACGGTCGGCACGCTGGCGTCGTAGCGGTTACGAATGCGCACCGTCTGGCGATTTTCAAAATCCACGCCGCTCAGGTGTTCAATAAAGGTGGTGACGAAGTGCTGGCGGGTCTGTTCTCCGTCGCTGACGATATCGATACCCGCGCGGATCTGCTCATCCAGAGACAGGCGCAGCGCGTCCTGTTTACCCGCCAGGAGTTCCTGATCCTGTAATTTCCAGGGTGACCACAGCGTTTCAGGTTGTGCAAGCCAGGTCGGCTTAGGCAGGCTGCCAGCCGTAGAAGTCGGGAGCAATGTTTTCATAATAAAAGACCTTTTTTGATGAATTAAAGCGTGTAGTTATCAGACCACTGCTCAAGAATGTGTTGGTAAGGCTTAATAAAGTACGCTTCGGTAAAGCGACCCTGTTCAATCGCCAGTCGGCTTCGCTCTTCCCGGTCATAAACAATTTTGGTTAAGGAGTGATCCTGCTGGTTCAGATCCGGTCGGTAGCACAGTCCCGCCGCCGAGTTTGCGTTATAAATTTCCGGGCGATAGATTTTCTGGAACGTCTCCATCGTGCTGATGGTGGCAATCAGCTCCAGATCGGTGTAGTCACTCAGCAAATCCCCTGTAAAGAAGAACGCGAAAGGCGCCACGCTGTTTTCCGGCATGAAATAGCGAACCTGCAGGCCCATCTTCGCGAAGTACTGTTCCGTCAGCGACTCGCCATCCGGCTGATATTCAATGCCCAGTACCGGGTGCTGGTTACCGTTGCGGCGATAGGTGTCTTTGCTGGAGACGCTCAGGCAGATCACCGGACCCTTGCTGAAGTTCTCTTTGTATTCCGGCGAGCTCACAAAGTGGCGGAAAATATTGCCGTGCAGTTCGCCAAACTTTTCCGGAATGCTGAAGTGCTGCTGGTTCTTGTTGTGTTCCAGCAGGCGCACGCTGAAATCATAATCCCGCACGTAAGAAGAGAAGTTATTTCCGACGATGCCAGGGATACGCAGGTTATTTTTTTTGTCGACAATCGTGGTTTGCAATATCTCAATGGCCGGGAACGGTTTTTCCGCGCCAATGTTCAAGTCGACAGAGATGATTTCCAGCTCAACCGCGTAGCGATCGGCGTTTGGGTTATCCCAGCGCGCCAGGGCGTTAAAGCGGTTGTTGATCATCACCAGCGTATTGCGCAAGTTTTCCTGACGTTTTTCCCCGCGCGCCAGGTTGGCAAAGTTGGTGGTCGTACGCGTATTTTCTGACGGGTTGTAATTCTCATCGAAGCAACTGCGCTTAAGGGTATATGTGAAAGCTTTGCTCATTGTGGTTATGCATCCTAAGTTCATGTTGCTAAGAAGTTACCGATGCATAATTTATGCCTGAGCCCGCGGCGCAGGGGAAGTGACTTAATTTCAATGCAACATGAGCGAAGTTCATGAACAGTGTTGCGCGCACATGCTGGGATAGGAAGAGTAAGGGGCATCGCGCCCCGTAGCGTTATGCTGTAGGACGTTCGTTCCAGGCGTCACTGTGCATGATGTTGCCGTCGACAATGCGCCAGGTGATTTTTTCGTACTGCAGACTTACGCTTTCAACATGGTTCATTTTATTGTTGGCAGCGATCTTCACGTTCGGCACGCTGCAGTTAACACCCGTAACCTTTACGTTCTCCATCAAGACGGTGTAATAACAGACTTCCTGTCCGGCATCATTGATATGATAGAACTTGATTTCAGCGCTTTTAAGCGCCTGACCGGTAGAGGCTGCTTTATAGAGATACGGCGTGGAGCTATCAACTTCCTTTTCAATCCGCATGGATGAGTGTTGACGCGTGCCGGTGATCTTGCCGTTAGCGCTGTCTACCGGTAGGTTAAGGCCATGACTCAGCCCTATGATTTCAATGCTACCTTCACGGTCCTGAACATCAACGGAACCTTTAATATCTGCTCCACCATCGTCTTTTAGCCACATGTAGGGAGGAATTGGCATTCTTTATTTCCTTATTTTCTTGAGTAGCAGTGTTGTTAAGCGATAAATAACCGTGGCGAGGGTCAGTACGATTAAAATATCGATATTGGTATATGTGTCATATATTGTTTCAGCATTCACGTCGCCATAAATAAAATCACATATAGATGAGGCCACATCATGATCAAGATAGCGTTCAGCGGGTCCCAATATGCGGCCTACTATAATGCTGATGCATAGAAACCAAACCGTTTTGAATAGCCTGATGCCCCATTTACGGACAAGTGTTGGTGTAGCCACTTTCAATCACCTCAACCCAGCCGCGTGCCATCAGTGAACGCATACAGGGAACCTGAATAAGTTCCGTACTCATCAGAGCATTGCGGATCAATGCGTAATCAGAATCATGGGCAATCGTGATACATCCCTCAGATAGCGTACCCGGATGCAGCCGAAACAAACCCCGATAGACGTTATCAATCCAGGTGCCATCATCGATACCCCAGTCATCCTTGTATAAAGCAAACCACTCATCGCGGCCAAATTCTGCCCCGGATCTAACCTTGTTCCACCGATCCTGAACCTTCGCTTTTAAACCTGAAAAGAAACCTCCAGTCCCTCTGTCAACAATCCAGTATTTCCCAGGGGGAATTGGACCTGAGCCTTTAACAGCACCACATAATCCATTGTTTCTGTAAATTCCCTGCCCGGAATGGGCCATAAACACACCAACGCCGTGCAGGTTAAAAGGCGCATAGTCAGCATCGTTAAGCAGCATTGTTCCTTTTAAGGCCATATTTTCTCCTTACTCTTTTAATAAGAGAAAAGCAGCCTACGCCTGAAGCCGGTACAGATATTCAACTCACATCATATTTATGAGTTGCTGATTTTTTTTAAGAAAATGACCTGACAATTTTTAATCACTCTTGCGGCTGTAACGTTAGTAAACGCTGAATAAATAATAAACAAGCCCCATGCAACAAAGCGCCATGCCTACTTCTCTGGCACACTCTCCGTAATTCCCGCTATAATCCCCAAAATTTCCAACCGGTTTAGAAACAATCATGACAAAACTCACCTTACAAGAGCAGATGCTGAAAGCGGGCCTGGTCAGCAGCAAAAAAGCGGCAAAAGTGCAGCGCACGGCAAAGAAATCACGCGTTCAGGCGCGCGAGGCTCGGGAAGCGGTAGAAGAGAACAAGAAAGCGCAGATCGAGCGCGACAAGCTGCTGAGCGAGCAGCAGAAGCAGGCCGTGCTGGCGAAAGAGTTTAAAGCGCAGGTGAAGCAGCTGATTGAGATGAACCGCATCACCGTGGCGAAAGGCAACATCACCTTTAACTTCACCGACGGCAATCTGATCAAAAAAATCGACGTCGACAAGCAAACCCAGGCTCAGCTGATTAACGGCCGTCTGGCGATTGCCCGTCTGGTCATCAACGCCAGCGGCGACTGTGAATACGCGATTATTCCGGCGGTGGTGGCCGATAAAATTGCCCAGCGCGATGCCGAGAGCATCGTGTTAAACAGCGCGCTCAGCCAGGAAGAGCAGGACGAAGACGATCCGTACGCGGACTTCAAAATCCCTGACGATTTGATGTGGTAAACCGCATTCAGAACGGGGCGGCGTGACGGGCGTTAACCGGCTCTCCGCTCACGGGATGAATAAAATTCAGTTCGCTTGCATGCAGCATCAGCCGGGGCGTTTTCTCCGCCCCCGGCGCTTCAAGACCGCCATACAGATCGCAGCCCAGAATCGGGTGCCCCAGCTGCTGACAGTGAATACGCAGCTGATGGGTTCGCCCGGTCTCCGGCGTAAGTATCACCCGCGTTAACGGCAGTCCCGTACCCTGATAAAACCGTTCCACCACCCGATAGCGGGAGCGGGCGGGTTTTCCGTTGATGGCGCAAATCGACATCAGCGGGAACAGCGCCGGGTCTTTGGCAATTGGCGCGTCTATTATTCCCTCGTCGTTTTCCACATGGCCGCAAAGCAGGGCGCTGTAGATCTTCTCCACGCTGCGCTGGCTGAACTGCTGGCACAGCGCCGCGTTGATGGCCTTATTGCGCGCAACCACCATCAGCCCGGACGTGCCGAAATCCAGACGGTGTACCAGCGTGCAGCCGGGGTACGTCTGGACCAGACGATAATGGACGGAATCAAGGTTTTGCGGATTTTTGCCCGAGAGGCTGAGCAGACCGGAAGGCTTATCGATCAGCAGCAGATGTTCATCCTGCCAGAGGATCTGAATGTCGTCGTGACACGGTGGGGCAATAAAAGAATCAATAATCGCAGACATCAGGCCGCCCGGCTTGAGAGTGGGAGCGGATGATAACGAAATGCGGGGAAAAGAAAAACCCTCCCACCAGGCGGTGAGAGGGCAAAATCTTAGGCTGCTACCAGGCTGTCGATGGCGGCTTTCGCATCGGTCTGCGCTTTGGTTGCCACTTCCGGACCGTAAGCGATACCTTCAGCGAACACGAAGTTCACGTCAGTGATGCCGATGAAGCCCAGGAACAGGCTCAGGTACGGCGCAACCAGGTCGGTTGGGGTGTCTTTATGGATACCGCCACGGCTGGTCAGGACGATCGCACGTTTACCTTTCACCAGACCTTCAGGGCCGTTCTCGGTGTAACGGAAGGTTACGCCAGCGCGCGCCACCAGGTCGAAGTAGTTCTTCAGCTGGGTAGGGATGTTGAAGTTGTACATTGGGGCGTTGATGACGATAACGTCGTGCGCCTGCAGCTCAGCAATCAGCTCGTCGGACAGGGCCAGGGCTTCCTGCTGACGTGGAGACAGCGGTGCATCGCTTGGGCGCAGCGCGCCAACCAGCTCGCCGTCCAGCACAGGAATTGGGTTTGCAGCCAGGTCACGCACGGTGATTTCGTCAGCGGAATGCTGTTCACGCCACTGTTCAACGAAGTAATCAGACAGCTGACCAGACTGAGAGTACCCTGCCAGAATACTGGATTTCAAAACTAATACTTTGCTCATGGGTGATTCCTGTTGTTGCATTTGATTGAAGGGGGTTGCCCCGTTGCTTGTTGACACTCTATTCACAATCCTGCCACAGAGATAGCGCAATATATCGAAGCCTATGTTCGAATTTTTTGAATAAGGCGCGAAAGACGTCAATGTGGTACTCTATAGCAATCATTAAAAAGAGAGTTTATCAGGGCGTGTACTGCCCTTTAACGCTATGACAGAACAACAAAAATTAACCTTCCCGATGCTCCTGCAACAGCTTGATTCTCTGATGCTGCGCGATAAACAGCGCTTTGCCCGCCGTCTGCACGGTGTGAAGAAGGTTAAAAATCCTGATGCACAACAGGCCATTTACCAGGAGATGGCGAAAGAGATTGAACAGGCGGCAGGGAAAGTTGTGCTGCGCGAAGCCGCGCGTCCGGCAATTACCTACCCGGAAAACCTGCCCGTCAGCCAGAAAAAACAGGACATCCTTGAGGCCGTCCGCGACCACCAGGTGGTGATTGTCGCGGGGGAAACCGGCTCGGGGAAAACCACCCAGCTGCCGAAAATCTGTATGGAGCTGGGGCGCGGGCTAAAAGGGCTTATTGGCCACACCCAGCCGCGTCGACTGGCGGCGCGCACCGTGGCGAACCGTATTGCCGAAGAGCTGCAGACGGAGCCGGGCGGCTGCATCGGTTACAAGGTGCGATTCAGCGACCACGTTAGCGATAACACCATGGTCAAGCTGATGACCGACGGTATTCTGCTGGCGGAAATCCAGCAGGATCGTCTGCTGATGCAGTACGACACCATCATCATTGACGAAGCGCACGAGCGCAGCCTGAACATCGACTTCCTGCTCGGCTATCTGAAAGAGCTGCTGCCGCGTCGCCCGGATCTGAAAATCATCATCACCTCCGCGACCATCGACCCTGAGCGCTTCTCGAAGCATTTCAACAATGCGCCGATTATCGAGGTGTCAGGACGCACGTATCCGGTTGAAGTGCGCTATCGCCCGATTGTGGAAGAGGCGGACGATACCGAGCGCGACCAGCTGCAGGCTATCTTCGACGCCGTTGACGAGCTGGGCAACGAAAGCGCGGGCGACATCCTGATCTTCATGAGCGGCGAGCGCGAAATCCGCGATACCGCCGATGCGCTCAGCAAGCGCGACCTGCGCCATACGGAGATCCTGCCGCTTTACGCGCGCCTGTCAAACAGCGAGCAGAACCGCGTATTCCAGCCGCACGGCGGGCGACGCATCGTGCTGGCGACCAACGTGGCGGAAACCTCGCTGACCGTGCCGGGGATCAAATACGTGATCGACCCGGGCACGGCGCGCATCAGCCGCTACAGCTACCGCACGAAGGTCCAGCGGCTGCCGATTGAGCCCGTCTCCCAGGCGTCCGCGAACCAGCGTAAGGGCCGCTGCGGCCGCGTGTCGGAAGGGATCTGTATTCGTCTCTATTCGGAAGATGATTTCCTGTCGCGTCCGGAGTTTACCGACCCGGAAATTCTGCGCACCAACCTGGCGTCCGTTATCCTGCAGATGACCGCGCTGGGGCTGGGCGACATCGCGGCGTTCCCGTTCGTCGAAGCGCCGGACAAACGCAACATTCAGGACGGCGTGCGTCTGCTGGAAGAACTCGGCGCCATTACCACCGACGAGCAGGCGACGGTCTACAAGCTGACGCCGCTGGGCCGCCAGCTAAGCCAGCTGCCGGTGGATCCGCGTCTGGCCCGTATGGTGCTGGAAGCGCAGAAGCACGGCTGCGTGCGCGAGGCGATGATCATTACCTCGGCGCTCTCCATTCAGGACCCGCGCGAGCGTCCGATGGACAAACAGCAGGCGTCTGACGAAAAGCACCGTCGCTTCCACGACAAAGAGTCCGACTTCCTCGCCTTCGTAAACCTGTGGAACTATCTCGGCGAGCAGCAGAAAGCGCTCTCCTCGAACCAGTTCCGCCGCCAGTGCCGCGTGGATTTCCTCAACTACCTGCGCGTGCGCGAGTGGCAGGATATCTACACCCAGCTGCGCCAGGTGGTAAAAGAGCTGGGCATTCCGGTTAACAGCGAGCCGGCGGAGTACCGCGAAATTCATATCGCGCTGCTGACCGGCCTGCTGTCCCACATTGGGATGAAGGATGCTGAAAAGCAGGAGTATACCGGCGCGCGTAACGCCCGTTTCTCCATCTTCCCCGGTTCCGGCCTGTTCAAGAAGCCGCCGAAGTGGACCATGGTCGCGGAGCTGGTGGAAACCAGCCGCCTGTGGGGACGCATTGCCGCGCGTATCGATCCGGAATGGGTGGAGCCGGTGGCTCAGCACCTGCTGAAACGATCGTACAGCGAACCGCACTGGGAGCGCGCGCAGGGAGCGGTAATGGCGACCGAAAAAGTGACCGTTTACGGCCTGCCGGTGGTCGCCGCGCGTAAGGTCAACTACAGCCAGATTGACCCGGCGCTCAGCCGCGAGCTGTTTATCCGTCACGCGCTGGTGGAGGGTGACTGGCAGACGCGCCACGCCTTCTTCCGCGAAAACCTGAAGCTGCGCGCGGAAGTGGAGGAGCTTGAGCACAAGTCCCGCCGCCGCGACATTCTGGTGGACGACGAGGCGCTGTTTGAGTTTTACGACCAGCGTATCAGCCACGAGGTTATTTCCGCTCGCCATTTTGACAGCTGGTGGAAGAAAGCCAGCAAAGAGACGCCTGACCTGCTCAACTTCGAAAAGAGCATGCTGATTAAAGAGGGGGCGGAGTCGGTCAGCAAGCTCGACTACCCGAACTTCTGGCATCAGGGCAACCTCAAGCTGCGTCTGACGTATCAGTTTGAACCGGGTGCCGACGCGGACGGCGTGACAGTTCATATTCCGCTGCCGCTGTTAAACCAGGTCGATGAGGGCGGGTTTGAGTGGCAAATCCCCGGCCTGCGCCGCGAGCTGGTGATTGCGCTGATCAAATCCCTGCCGAAACCGGTGCGCCGTAACTTTGTGCCTGCGCCAAACTATGCGGAAGCGTTTTTAGGCCGCGTCACGCCGCTGGAGCTGCCGCTGCTGGACGCGCTGGAGCGTGAATTCCGCCGCATGACCGGCACCACCATCGACCGCGAAGACTGGAACTGGGATCAGGTGCCCGATCACCTGAAAATCAGCTTCCGCGTGGTGGATGATAAAAACAAAAAGCTGCTGGAAGGGCGCTCCCTGAGCGAGCTGAAAGAGGCGCTGAAAGGCAAAGTTCAGGAAACGCTGTCTGCGGTGGCGGACGACGGTATCGAGCAGAGCGGGCTGCATATCTGGAGCTTCGGTCAGCTTCCGGAAAGCTACGAGCAGAAGCGCGGTAACTATAAGGTCAAAGCCTGGCCGGCGCTGGTGGACGAGCGCGACAGCGTGGCGATCAAGCTGTTTGATAATCCGCAGGAACAGCAGCAGATGATGTGGCGCGGGCTGCGTCGCCTGCTGCTGCTCAACATCCCGTCGCCGATTAAGTATCTGCACGAGAAGCTGCCGAACAAAGCCAAGCTCGGGCTGTACTTTAACCCGTACGGCAAGGTGCTGGATCTGATTGACGACTGCATCTCCTGCGGCGTGGACAAGCTGATCCACGAGGCGGGCGGTCCGGTCTGGACGGAAGAGGGCTTTGCTCAGCTTCATGAAAAGGTGCGCGCAGAGCTGAACGACACCGTGGTGGAGATAGCCAAACAGGTCGAGCAGATCCTCACCGCCGTGTTCAATATCAACAAGCGCCTGAAGGGGCGCGTGGATATGACCATGGCGCTGGGGCTGTCGGACGTGAAGGCGCAGATGGCGGGGCTGGTCTATCGCGGCTTTGTCACCGGCAACGGCTTTAAGCGTCTGGGCGATACGCTGCGTTATCTGCAGGCGATTGAAAAACGTCTGGAAAAAATGGCTATCGACCCGCACCGCGATCGCGCGCAGATGCTGAAAGTGGAGAGCGTGCAGCAGGCGTGGCAGCAGTGGTTAAACAAGCTGCCGCCGGCGCGCCGCGACGATGAAGACGTGCAGGCGATCCGCTGGATGATCGAGGAGCTGCGCGTCAGCTTCTTTGCCCAGCAGCTCGGTACGCCGTATCCGATTTCGGATAAGCGTATCCTGCAGGCGATGGAGCAGATTTCCGCTTAAAACCCGGTTTTCTCCCTCTCCCTGTGGGAGAGGGTCGGGGTGAGGGCATCAGGCCGCACAATTTTCACCCGTTCACTATTGCCAGCGTAAACCCATCCCATCCCTTAACCCCCACCGTTTGCAGCGCGGTGGCGGTTAGGCGCGGGTTATCCCCAATCATTTCGATAAAACGCCGCACCCCCAGCACGCGCGCGTCGTCGCTTTGCCCGTTAATCACTTCGCCATCGCGCACCACGTTATCGCCAATGATTATCGTGCCGGGACGTGAATAGTGCAGCGCCCACTCCAGATAGCCGGGATTGTTTGGCTTATCGGCATCAATAAAGATCAGGTCGAACGGCGGAACGTCACCGAAATTCTCCAGCGAGCTCAGCGCCGGGCCTTCAATCAGTTCAATGCGATCGTTTAGCCCCGCGAGGTGAATATTCTGGCGGGCCACACCGGCATGCGTCGGGTCCGCCTCGAGCGTAATCAGCTTTCCGTCCGGCGGCAGGGCGCGCGCCATCCAGATTGAGCTAAAGGCGCCCAGCGTACCGATCTCAAGAATGCGTCTTGCCTGGGTCATGCGCACGAACAGCGCCAGCAGCTGCCCCTGATTGGCCGCAACATCGTGTTCGGGTAGCCCGGCGCGCTTGTTGTTTTCCAGTACCTGATCAAGTACGTCATCATCAGGGATAAGCGAAGAAATCATGTAATTATCTACTGCAGACCATTGTTGTTGCATAGATTGACTCCCTGGATTTTTCTCCCTCTCCCTGTGGGAGAGGGTCGGGGTGAGGGCATCAGCGCGCAAGGTGGTTCATGCGTTCTTCCAGCCGCCGCCCAGCGCCCTGTACAAATCGATCTGCGCCAGCAGCAGATTATTTTTTACCTGCACCACGCTGGTCTGCACCGAGTACAGCGTGCGCTGCGCGTCCAGCACGTCCAGATAGGAGGAGTAGCCGTTGCGATTGCGGTTCTGCGCAATGCGCAGCGTCTCCTGCGCCACCTCCTGCTGGGCAAGCAGCTCCGTCAGCTGTTCCTGATAGCGCGTAATAGCATCAAGGCTGTTGTTCACTTCAGCAAACGCGTTACGCACGGTTTTTTCATAGGCGTACAGCGCCTGGTTACGCTGGGACTGGGAAATATCCACCTGCGCATTCAGCGCCTGGCGGTTCAGCAGCGGGGCGAGAATACTGCCCCCGACGCTCCAGAGCTGTAGCGGGTTGTCCAGCAGACCGGACAGGGAGCGATCCTGTATCGATCCTGTCGCGGTCAGGTTGATCGACGGCAGCAGGCTCGCGCGCGACGCGGCAAGCGAGGCGTCTGCCGCAACCAGCTGGCGTTCGGCCTGAACGATATCCGGCCGACGGTTCAGGAGCGTAGAAGGCAGCTGTGACGGCAGCGTCAGCGGCGTTAGCGCCTCAAAGCTTTCGCTGCGCGCTACCGCGCCGGGATTGCTTCCCAGCAGCAGGCTGAGGGCGTTCTCCTGCTGTGCAATCTGATGCTGCAGCACGGGAACCTGCGCTCGCGTTGAGCGGAGCTCGGAATCCGACTGCATCAGCTCCAGACGCGAGCTGTAGCCCGTCTCAAACTGACGTTTCGCGAGGTTAAATGCCTCTTCGCGTGATTTCAGCGTGGATTCGGTCACGCGCAGCTGTTCGTCAAGCGAGAGCAGGGTGACATACCCGGACGCAACGGAAGACGCGACGGTCAAATCCGCGGCGGCGGCGGCGGCTTTTTGCGCCTCCAGCGAGGCTTCGGCGGCACTGGCTGTGCTGCGGTTGACGCCCCAGATATCTACGTCATAGCTCGCCGTCAGGCTACCTCTGTACAGCGTGCCGTAGACCGGCAGCCCGGTCGCGGCGGATTGCGAACGGGCGCGCGTCCCCGTTACGCCCGCGTCAAGTGACGGAAACAGGCTGCCGTCGGCCGCAAAGACCCGCGCCTGATACTCGTTAATCCGTTCGCGGGCGATCAGCACGTCGCTGTTGTTCTTTAGCGCCCGATCCACGTAGCGGTTGAGGTTGTTGTCATGAAAATTGCGCCACCAGAGCTGCTCCGCCGGGCTGGCAGGACCGGCGTCAGCACGCCACTGGGCGGGGATTTGCAGCGTTGGCTGCGCCGGTTTTACGTCGACGGACTGGCATCCGGTGAGCATTACCGCCAGCACCAGACCGGCTATCGGGCGAAGGGTCATTGTTTGCCCTCCCGCGTATCAATGGTCACCTGCACCGACATGCCCGGACGCAGCAGAGCGGACTCCTCAGGCTTGCCGAGCACCTCGATGCGCACCGGAATACGCTGGGCGATTTTGACAAAGTTGCCGGTGGCGTTGTCCGGCGTGATGGCGCTGAATTCAACTCCGGTTGCCGGCGAGATGCTCTCCACGCGGCCCTGATAGGCTTTGTTGTTCAGGGCATCGACGGTGAATTTGACAGGCTGGCCGACGCGCAGCTCCGCGAGCTGGGTCTCTTTAATATTGGCGATCACCCAGTGCTGCGGCGGAACCAGCGTGGTGAGGTGGGTCCCGGCGGTCACGTACGCCCCGAGACGCACGGCAATCTGGCCGAGCTGGCCGTCGCGCGGGGCGATTATGCGGGTGTTTTGCAGGTCTATCTGCGCCAGCTCCAGCGCCGCTTTCGCATTTTCGACATCCGCCTCCAGCGCGCCGCGGTTCACAATTACCGTCTGCAGATCCTGACGCGACATCTCAAGCAAGGCTTTGGCCTGCTCGATGTCGGCGCTGCCCTGGGCCGCGCTGGCCAGCGCCGCGTCGCGCTCGCGAATGGAAAGCGAGCCGTCCGCCGTCAAATCCTTCACGCGCTTTAAATCCGCCTGGGTTTTCAGGCTCTGGGCGCGGGCATTTTTCAGCGCCGCGTCGTTTTTGGCGATCGTCGCTTCGGCGCTTTTACGCTGCTGCAGGTTGTTATTGAGCGCGGCAATTTTCATCGCCAGCTGTGCCTCGGCCTGATGCACGCGCTGACGATAGATACGGTCATCAATCTGCAGCAGCAGGTCGCCTTTTTTAACCTGCACAAAGTCCTGAACCTTCACCTCGGTGATATAGCCATTCACCTGGGGGCTGATGAACGTCGTCTGACCGCGCACGTAGGCGTTGTCGGTAAACTGCGCGTGGCGGGTGAACGGCGGCAGCTGCCACGCATAAAGGATCACCAGCACGCCGACAATACCGATGGCAGCGGCGGTGAAAACGGAAACAATGCGCACATTTTTGCGGGTGTTGGCCTGCTCTTTAGCGGCATCCTGCTGACTCATAAACTCTCCAGAAATATTTCAATTATTTATTGCCGGTGGCGTTCTTAAGCGCCATACGGGCAGTGATGCGCAGGCGCAGCAAGCGCCATAAAATCCAGACCAGCGTGGCGGCAGCGATGCCCGCCGTCAGCAGATAAGTATCGTTGTAAGCCAGAATATTCGCCTCAAGCGTCGTCACCGTTTGCAGCTGCGTGATCGCCTGCGTTCCCAGCAGCGAACTGTCGCCAATCAGGCTCCGGTACATCTGGGTGTAAAGCTGGATACGCTCGTTGACCAGCGGATTGAGCGTGGTGAGCTGGTCCGCCAGCAGGCTGGAGTGGTACTTCTCGCGCCAGGTCTGGAAGGTTCCGAGGATCGCGGAACCCAGCAGGCCGCCGAGGTTCTGACTCATGCCGAACATCACCGAGAAGCTGACCAGGTTGCGCGGGTCGGCGATCACCCCGCCAATGGCGGCCAGCATGGCGGGCGCCAGGAAGAAGGCGCTGCCGAAGCCCAGCAGAAACTGGCTCAGCATCAGCTGATCCGGCCGGGTCAGGTTGTTGGACTGGCTGTCCAGCAGCGAGGCAACAATCATCAGCGCCAGGGAGGTGATGATTGGCCACGCCAGTTTGGTCGGCTTAATCGTGAGGCAACTGGTGACAATCCCGCAGACGATCCCGGCGAAAATGGACCACGCCAGGTGGGTCATCTGCTCGTTCTGTAACCCCACGTACTGCAGCCAGCCGATGACCCCGGTGTTTTGCTCTGCCAGCACGATACGGATCAGCAGCATGATGAGCCCCAGACGGACGATGCTGCCGCTCGACAGCCAGCGGGTGTTCAGCAGCGGGTTGGCGCGGTTATGTTCAAAGACGATGGCGGCCACAATCAGCACCAGCGATAGCGCCAGCGACCAGCCGATCCACGGCGCCTCGAACCACCAGTCAAGGCGGCCCAACGAGAGCACGGCGCAGAGCAGGGCCATTCCGGGGGCCATTAAAAAGAAGGTGATGAAGTCTTTTTTCTCAAAAACCTTGCGCCTGTCGCCCGGGGGCAGTTTTAAGGCTATCACGCAGGCCAGGGAGATCAGCGCCAGCCCCAGCTCGAAGAAATAGAGCCCGCGCCACTCGTCCAGCTGCAGCAGTTCGGTGGAAAACAGGCGGGCCAGAGGAATGGCGAGCGACGACCCGGTAATCCCGATGGTGAGCGCCTTCAGGCGGTGCTTTGCAGGCCAGGCCTGGATCTGATAGTAAATCCCCAGCGAGCTGAGCGCGGCGGCCACCATCCCGTGCGCGGCGCGCACCATCAGCGCCGAGCTGAGATCGTTAACGAACAGGTGGAAAAAGGTCACCAGCACGTACAGCACCAGAAAACCTTCCGTGAAGGCGCGCAGACCGTACTGCTGGCGGAACTTGACCAGCAGCAGGTTGATGGAGATGTTGGTCATGACGTAGACCGCGGGAAGCCAGGCGATTTCGGTCGACCAGGCCCCGAAGGTTCCCTGCAGGTTTTGCAGGTTGGCGGTCACCACCGCATTTCCCAGCGCTCCCGTCAGGCACACCAGCAGGCCAACGACGCCGTAGGCAATGCGTTTTGGCGTACTGTGCTCGGGTGTGGAAGGCGAACCCAGCAGGGCGGGTTTCTCATGTGGCTGCCACTCGCGAGGAGCATAAGGGTCGCGTTCGGGCAGGCGCATAACGTCGTTTACCTTAGAAATAATTGAATAATTAGCGGGCTAGCGATTCTACGTCTGCCGCAAATGATAATTCAAGTGAATATGATTTACGCATGTTAATCAAATGTAGAAGGGAAGTTTAAGGAAAAAGAGCGGCCCGAAAGTCGGGCCGACAACGATCAGAGCTGTTCGGGCTGTGCCTGCAGAGGGGATGTTCGCTTAACGCGGCTGGCGCAGAAAATCGCGATTAGGGAAATGGCTACCGTGACGGCAAGATACCAGGCCACTGGAACCCAGTCGCCGTCATATTTCGCCAGCAGTCCGGTGGCAATCAGCGGCGCGGTACCGCCTGCCAGCGCGGCACCCAGCTGATAACCGAGCGTAATGCCGGTGTAGCGTACGTTTGCACTAAAAATTTCAGAGCACAGCGTGCCGAGTACCGCTGTTACCGGTGCCCACAGCACGCCAAAGGCGATGACCGTCGCGAGCACAATGCCCCAGGTTGTACCGGTATTGAGCAGCATAAACCACGGCACGATAAACAACCCCAGGATGAAGACGCTCGCGGCATACATGCGTTGACGGCCAATTTTATCCGAGAGTAGCCCCATTAATGGGATCATCACCGTGGCCACCAGGGCTCCCAGCGTCACGGCTTCCAGCGCCTGAGACTTTTGATACGTCAGCGTCGTGGTGGCATAGCTCACGACAAACGTCGAGAAGATGTAGAACGGCGCGGTTTCAACCACCTTCAGACCGGCGGCAATCAGCACTTCGCGCCAGTGGTGTTTCAGAGTATCGCGCAGAGGCGCTTTCGCCACCTGGCCCGATTGTTTTACCTTCCTGAAATCAGGCGTCTCGTCGATGTCCTTACGGATCCACAGGCCGAGCAACACCAGAACCGAACTCAGCAGGAACGGGATGCGCCAGCCCCAGGAGAGGAAATCTTCCTCGCTGAACAGGGTCATCAGCGAGACGATGAAGGTCGCCATCAGCATGCCGATGGTTACGCCCGCCTGCGGAATACTGCCGAAGAAGCCTTTACGTTTTTCGGGCGCGTATTCGTAGGCCAGCAGCAGCGCGCCGCCCCATTCACCGCCTATGCCCATCCCCTGAATGATACGCATCAGGATCAGCAGAGCGGGCGCCCACAGGCCAATCATTTCATACGTGGGTAGCAGACCGATCATGACGGTTGCACCTCCCATCAGAGAGAGGGTAAGAACGAGGGTTTTTTTACGTCCGATGCGGTCACCGATATGGGCGAAAAGTACCCCGCCAATGGGGCGAATGAAAAAGGTTAATGAGAAAGAGAGATAAGAGAGAATGAGCCCGATCACCGGGTCGACCATCGGGAAAAAGATCTTATTGAAGACCAGCGCGGCCGCCGTGCCGTAGAGAAAATAGTCAAACCATTCAATGGCGCTCCCGGTAAGGCTGGCGATTAATACCTTCTTATTTTTTCGTAATACCGTCGTCGTACTTTCATGTTCTGTCATGACCTGAAACCCCGCCACGTTGATGGTGTATGAGGTGTCACCTGGCGCGCTTCAGGTGCAACCTGTGATGATGAAAAAGGTTGTGAAATTGTTAAGCAACTTAGGGTTGGATGTTGTATTTGGCAAGCTAACGGGGGATGAAACTGGTCAGATCACGGTGAAATAAGCAGCGTTGGGTGCTTTTGCAGAGGGCATGTGCAACGGGATGTTTTGTATGATGGAAAACCAAAAGCATAATATGCAGGTGCAACCCGATTGTTTTTGGATGTTTCTGGTTATTTCAGAAAAATGACAATTTGGGCGGTAAAACAACGTCTGGTTTCAGAGCCCGCCTCTGCGTTATCGGTAAGAAGCCGCTACCCTGAAGAGACATAAATGAGGAGTTCACCATGGTTCAGCCCCATTTTCCCATCCTGCCGGATGCCACGCTGGCGGCCATCAATACTGTCGGTGAATGGCTGGCGCAGGACGACCTGAGCGACAGCCGCCAGCCCCCGGACGTCGATGCGGTGATCCTGGCAGGAAACGCGGTGATCCCGACCATTGAGGCGGCCTGCCGTATTGCCGCGCAGAGAGACATCCCGCTCCTGATTAGCGGCGGTATTGGTCATTCAACCGCGTTTTTATATTCAGCTATCGGCAGTCATCCGCGTTATCACACCTTGCCCGTCGAAGGGCGGGCGGAAGCGAGCATTCTTGCCGACATTGCGCGGGAGTTCTGGCAGATCCCCGAGACGCGCCTGTGGATTGAGGATCAATCCACCAACTGCGGTGAGAACGCGCTCTTTAGCTGGAACATGCTGAAACAGCATCAGCGCGCAACCGGGCGGGTGCTGGTGGTGCAGGACCCGACGATGCAGCGCCGTACGATGGCAACGTTTGCCCGCGTGTGTCGGGATGAGCCCGTGTCACCGCAGTGGATAAGCCATCCCGGGTTTACGCCAACGCTGCAGAATGGCAAAGAGGGCGCGGAGTTTAGCGCGGGCAATAGCGGACTGTGGCCCGTTGAGCGCTACCTGTCACTGGTCCTGGGGGAACTGCCGCGTTTGTACGATGACGTTAACGGCTATGGTCCGGCCGGGCGGGATTTTATCGCGCACGTTGAATTCCCTGGTGCTGTGATTGCCGCATGGAAACAGCTGCAGCAGGATCCGGTTCTCGCGGATGCGTTGTCCAGGCGCACGATTTAAGGGTGTAATCAGAAGCGATAACAACCGCTTCAGAATAACCTTTGGCTTACAGCAATGTCCTGGTCCGGCTGTATATCGCCGAAGCGTTTCCGTAAGGCCGGGGCGAGGCGCAGGGATGCGCCGAGAGGGCGTGGCCTGAAGGGATGCAGGCTCATGCCCGACCCGATAGGCTGAAGGAATAAGCTGAGGGGACCGCGAAGCGGCGATTTACCGCCGGGAGCCCGGGTTGCCAGGGTGGTGGCGATTGAGCCACCCTGGCACGTTCACCGGTTATGTCGTTAAAGAGTAGCAAGGAACATAAAGTGAACGGAATGACCACCACACCTGTATGTTCCCCTCACCCTAACCCTCTCCCACAGGGAGAGGGGATGCTTCACTGCTCATATTAGCCCTGAATAAAGGCATAGAATTACAGCGCCGCAAACTTATCCAGCGTCCGCACCAGCTGCGTCACGAAACCGTACTCGTTGTCATACCAGGCTACCGCTTTCACCAGCTGCAGCTCTCCCGCTTCTGACACCTCCGTCTGCGTGGCGTCAAACACCGAACCATAATGCGAGCCAATCACATCGGACGACACAATCTCTTCGTCGGTATACCCGAACGATTTATTGCCCTGCGTCGCCTTTTTCAGCGCGGCGTTGATCTCCTCAACGGTCACTTTCTTGCCCAGAATCGCCACCAGCTCGGTTACTGAACCCGTCTTTACCGGCACGCGCTGCGCGTGGCCCTTCAGCTTGCCGCTGAGCGCAGGGATCACCAGACCGATGGCCTTTGCCGCACCGGTGGTGTGGGGAATGATATTCTCTGCCGCCGCCCGCGAGGCGCGAAGGTCTTTCCCGCGCGGGCCATCCACCAGCGCCTGCGTACCGGTATAGGCATGGATGGTGGTCATGGTGCCCACTTTTATTTCAAACGCATCGTTCAGGGCTTTCGCCAGCGGGGCGAGGCAGTTGGTGGTGCAGGATGCGACGGAAATAATGGTGTCACTGGCGTCAATGGTGTCGTCATTCACGCTGTAGACGATGGTTTTCATCTCGCCCGCAGGCGCAGAGATCAGCACTTTCTTCGCGCCGGCGTCCAGGTGCGCCCGTGATTTCTCTTCAGAGGTATAAAAGCCGGTGCACTCCACGACGATATCCACGCCTGCGGCTTTCCACGGAATGTGCTTCGCCTCTTTTTCGGCGTACACCGCAATGGTTTTACCGTCGACAATCAGCGCATCCTCGGTGAAATCGACGCTCCACGGGAAGCCACCGTAGTTGGAATCATGCCTGAGCAGGTAGGCCAGCACTTTCGGTGAGGTGAGGTCGTTGATGGCGACGACGGTATTGCTGTCCTGGGTTTCAAGAAGGCGACGCAGTACAAGGCGCCCAATGCGTCCAAAGCCGTTAATGCCAATTTTACTCATGGTGTTCTCCTGTAAACGTGTCGATGCGACAGTTTGAACTCATCCAGGCTTAGACCATCACGGGCAGGGCGGCAATTGAAGATGCTTCATGCGGGAGGAAGTATTTGAAAAACCATACAGAAAAGTTAATGAATTTTTAAGGAAAGGAGATTATGTTGGCGCGGTAACTGTTTTTAATCGGGAAATCACATGCGCACTAAATATACAAGCCTGCAAATCGGCATCCACTGGCTGGTGTTTCTGTTAATCATCGTCGCCTACTGCGCCATGGAGTTCAAAGGTTTCTTCCCGCGCACCGCGCGTCCAGTAATCAATATGATCCACGTCTCGTGCGGTATCAGTATCCTGGTGCTGATGGTGACGCGTCTGCTGGTTCGCCTGAAATTCCGCGCGCCGCCGATTCAGCCAAAGCCAAAAGCGATGGTGACGGGGATGTCCCATCTGGGGCACCTGGTGGTGTATCTGCTGTTTATTGCGCTGCCGCTGATTGGCATTGTGATGATGTATAACCGTGGCAGCGACTGGTTTGCGTTTGGCCTGGCGATGCCGCATGCGGCGGAGTCCAATTTCGACCTGGTTGATATGTTGAAAGAGTGGCACGAGACGCTGGCGAACCTGGGCTATTTTGTGATTGGCCTGCACGCGGCGGCGGCGCTGATGCATCACTATTTCTGGAAAGATAATACTCTTCTGCGCATGATGCCGAAAAAGCGTTCGTAGTCTTTAACGCTTGCCGGGTGGCGCAGCGCCACCCGGCTTGTTTTTTAACCCAGCAGCGCACGCTCTTCGGCAGTTAACGCCAGCGCCTGCGTTGATCCCGTCTCCGACGACTTCACCGCCGCTTCCAGCACGGCCATGACCGCCAGAGCCTCAACAGGGTGGACAGGGTTGGTGATTTTCCCGAGCAGCGCATCACGTACGTTGACGTAATACTGGCGCTGATCGCCTTTCGGGGTAGGGATCGTCTGCGGTGCGCCGTCGGCCCCAAAGAACACCATGCTGTCGTCGTCTTCGCCCCAGGTTTCACTGCCGGGGATCACCCCTGCGAGCAGCTGCGCTTCCTGCTGGTCGATTCTGGCTTTCACCACGCTGCCCTTGTCCCCGTGGACGGTAAAGCGCGCCGTACCGCCAGCAACCAGCATGCTGGCGTGCAGAATGACCTTATGCTCCGGGTAGTTTAAGACCACGTGCGCCCAGTCGTTAATTTCTGCGCCGTCGCGCAGCGTCGCGATATTCCCCTGAACCGACTTCGGCAGTCCAAAGAGCTGTAGCGTCTGGTCAATCAGGTGAGGGCCCAGATCAAACCACAGACCACTCCCGGGGACGTTCTGCTCGCGCCAGCGCACGCGCACTTCCGGGCGGAAGCGGTCGATGTGCGATTCCAGGTGTTTAACCTTGCCGAGCGTGCCTTGCTCGATAATCTGCTTAATGCCGAGGAAATCGCTGTCCCAGCGGCGGTTGTGGAAGACGGAGAGCAGCAGCTGCTTTTCATCCGCCAGCGCAATCAGGTCGCGGGCTTCCTGCATGTCGAGGGTAAAAGGCTTATCGACGACCACGTGTTTACCCGAGTTCAGGGCCAGCGTCGCCAGCGGGGCGTGCGTGGCGTTGGGGGAGGCAATCACCACCAGATCGATATCAGGATGCTGAATAGCTTCTTCCGGTGTCGCCACTACCTGTACGTCCGGCAGATCGCGTTTAACCTTCTCTTCATCACGAGAAGAGACCACGGCCAGCTTAATCCCGTCCACCGACTGGATCAGCGGGGCATGGAAGGTTTTACCGACAAATCCATACCCGATCAGCGCAATGTTGATTGTTTGAACTTTACTCATGACCTTCTCCACGTTAATTCGCGCACACCGTAACCTGCAGTGCGCTATGGTCCCCAAGCTCAGGCCAGGGACGATCTAAAAAGAGTTGTTGAATGCGGGATAACCCGGACACCAGATACGGCTCGCAGCGGTTAATTTTCAGATGGTCGGCGACAATCCAGTGCGCATGGCTTGCGTCCAGCATCGCGCGTTTCACCTCGGCATCCGCTTCTTTACCGGCGCTCAAACCGAGTTCGGCATGAATGGCGCACGCCCCAAGAATGGCGATATCTGCCCGATAACGGGACAGCAAAGACAGCGTGGCGCTGCCGGCAAACAGTCGCTGCTTGTGGTCCCATTTCCCGCCGAGCAGGATCAGCTCAACGTCTTCCCGGTCGCTAAAATGCTGGGCGATATCCAGCGAGGGGGTAATAACGGTGAGCGGCCCCTGAAGAAAGGTGGCGACGGCCATCACCGTGCTTCCGGCATCCAGAAACAGGGTGGAGCCCGGTGGAACCTGCTGTGCGACCTGTTTACCCAGGCGCTGTTTGGTCTCCGGCAGCAGCGTATTGCGGCCCTGACGGTTCATGGCGGAGAGGTTGAGCGCGATGGCGCCGCCGTGGTTCTTCTGCGCAAGGCCCTGGTTTTCCAGGTCGGTCAGATCCCGACGGATGGTATCCGCCGAAACCTGCAGCTTTTCAGCCAGGTCGGTGATGCTGGCCTGACCTTGCTCGCTGAGGATATCCAGGACGTAGCGTTGACGAGCGGTTTTGTGCATGGGGTACATTCCTGCAAAATGTCGCAATAGTTTGCATAATACAGCATTTTGACGCAGAGAGAAGGGGAATGTCCTCAGGACGATGTGCGGCGGCGTGATAATTCAGATAGGTGATTATTAAAATTTTATTAAGCGGGTATAAGGAAGCCGTTTTGAATGTTAATCACAATGTTATTGTTATGTTTTATTTAACGATTTGGGTTATGTAACCAACGTAACGCCATTGTGTGGTGTTAAATGCTGTTTAATAGAAATTATTCAGGGTTTAATTGCTTTAATTAGTTTTTTAAGAGTTTTTAATTTTAAATATATCCCTTTGGCTACGTAAACTGACACTTCTTTGAAAATCTTTGTGTCTGACTCGCTCTGAAATTAACGCAAAAATGTGCACGGAGGGAATTAAGAATTTTCCTTAGATAACAGAGAGTTTATATGTTTCATCTGAAAGGATACTTTTAGAGTTTTGTCCAGAAACCCCATATTTTTTCTTGCTTGTAACACCACATTAACATTGTGGCTGTAGTGGGGTATAACACATTTTGTTATGCTGCTAACCAGTTTAAGAAATAAGTAAATTCTTAATTGAAATAAGATGCGGGCAGATCTCATCTCCGATGGAAATGGGTATGGGGAGTATTACCTGAAATTCAGCAAGGTAGCTAAATAAGATATTTGTCTAATTATCTGTACCTCTTTTTGGGTATTTGCTTGAGTATCACTCAGAGTCAGGGAGATAACATGACGATATTACGAAAGCCTATGTTACGCCGATTTACAGCAGCACTGGCATTCATTTCATTAGCCATAAATACGGCTTTCGCCAATAGTAATCAGGTGGGTATTGCCCCGGTGGCAACCACAACCTTAAAAGAAAGTATTCTTTTTGCAATCGATCGCGATCCGTCAATTAGCCAGCAGGCCGCGCAATTAGGTATTGGCCAGGCACAAATAGATGAAGCGCGCAGCGGCTGGATGCCGCAAATATCGTTGAACGGAAGTACGGGACACAGCCAGACCACCGATTCCAGCGGGTCGCTGAAGAATTCAGCCGCCTGGGGGCTGAGCCTGACGCAGTTGCTGTACGATTTTGGCAAGACCAATAACAGCATCAGCCAGTCCTCCGCCCAGCGCGATAGCTACCGCTATCAGCTGATGGGCACGCTTTCTGACGTGGCGGAAAAAACGGCGCTGAGCTACGTCGAGGTCAAACGCTATTCCGATCTGCTGCAGGCGGCAATAGATAACGTGCAGGCGCTCAAGAACGTCGAGCAGCTGGCAAAGCTTCGCGCAGACGCGGGCGTGAGTTCGACCTCCGATGAGCTTCAGACCCGCACGCGCATTGCCGGCATGCAGGCGACGGTCGCGCAGTATCGCGCCGCCTTAAACAGCGCGTGCGCCAGGCTTGCGGTATTAACCGGCATGCAGGCAGAGGCCTATTCGCCGGTGCCCGCGAATCTTGCCGTGGAGCCGGACTCGCTCAACCGCATCGATTATTCCCTGATACCGGCGGTGATGGCCGCGCAGAACATGGAACGTTCGGCTCAGTATGGCGTGGAAACGGCGAAGTCCCAGCACTGGCCGACGTTAAGCCTGAAGGGGGGGCGCACCCGTTATGAATCGGACAACCGTTCCTACTGGGACGACCAGATACAGCTCAATATCGACGCGCCGCTGTATCAGGGGGGCGCGGTTTCCGCGCGCGTTCGGCAGGCGGAAGGCGCACGGGCCATGGCCTCCTCTCAGGTCGATCAGACGCGTTTCGATGTTCTGCAAAAAGCCTCCGTCGCGCAGGCTGACTGGACCGGCGCGCGGGGAAGAATGGAGGCGGGGAAGCAGCAGCTGGAAAATGCGCTTCGCGCCCGGGATGTTTATAAAAATGAATACACCCTGAGCAAGCGGAGCATTAACGATCTGCTCAGCGTTGAGCAGGATGTCTGGCAGGCCACCTCAGCGAAAATAATCGCCGAGTATGACGGCTGGAGTTCGGCAATTAATTATGCTTCCGCGGTTGATAATTTAATGCCGCTTATTGGAATAGAGAAAAACGCTGCCGCAAAATTACCTGACTTGAGTTAATAAAAGACGCGCAGTGTTGCGCAAAGTAAGACTGAAAATAATGGGTGTTTTTTCCCAGGGATAGCTACATCCGTCTGGTGGACATATCCACAGGAATCCGTACACCTGCAAGGAGAAGAATATGAGTAACATGAAAGTTGTTGATGTCATCATTCGCAAAACGGCGGAGAAAACGAAATTAACCGGCGAAGGAAATCTGTCGGTCTCTATTTCATCGCCGAGCGTGATTGAAATCCAGGGCTCTGCTCAGGATGTGGCGCGTTATGTCCGCCAGGGGAAAGACCTCCTCATTTATATGAAAGATGGCAGCGTTATTCGCTGCAATAACTATTTTGTCGAAGATCCTGAAACGCATAATCAGTCAGAGCTGGTGTTCAACGACCGTCAGGAACTGACACATATTTCTTTTGCCGATGCCGGGGAAGCGTCAGGCGCTGCGGTGACCGAGTTAACCGCGCAGGCCACACCGATTAGCAGCATTCAACCTTTCCTCGAGCAGGAAAGTGTTTTAAGCGACGCGCCGTGGGGCTGGATTGCGGGGGCTGCGTTAGGCGGTGGTGCCATCGGGGCACTGCTGGCAAACGGCGGTGACGGCGAAACTAAAACAAAAGTCATTGATAATACAAAAGAAGTTGAAAGCGCCACGCCGACCTTCTTGCTGTCGGATAAAGCGGGTGACAAGCAGGGCGTGCTGAGCGCAAACGAGATCACGGACGACAGCAACCCGACCTTTAGCGGTACCGGCCAGCCGGGCGCGACCATCCAGATCAAAGACAGCAGCGGCAGCACCATTGCCAGCGCCATGGTCGGTAAAGACGGCACCTGGACGGTAATATTACCGACCCAGACGGACGGGGAGCACACCTGGTCCGTCGTGCAGATCGACGGCAGTAAAACCACCTCTGCGGGCAGTATCACCGTGACGGTCTCTACCGCCGATGCCGCCATTACGCTGGCCACCACGGCGGGCGATAACGTGCTGAACGCCAGCGAGCAATCCGCGGGCTTTACGCTTTCCGGTACCAGCAAAAACCTGGCGCAGGGTACCGCACTCACCGTGACGCTGAACGGCAAAACCTACGCGGCTGAAGTCGGGGCAGACGGCGCGTGGAGTGTTAACGTGCCTGCGGCGGACGCGCAGGCGCTGGGCGACGGTACCTGGACGGTCAACGTGAGCGGTAAAGACGTGGCGGGTAACACCGTTAGCGGAAGCCAGACGATTGGGGTGGATACCACCGCGCCAACCCTCTCTGTCGATACTCTCGCGCAGGACAACATCATTAATGCGGCTGAGCACAATCAGCCGCTGACCCTGACCGGTAAAACGAATGCGGAAGCCGGTCAGATCGTCACGGTCACCCTGAACGGTAAAAACTATAACGCCACGGTGGGCAGCGACGGCACCTGGTCCGTCACGCTTGATGTGAACGACGTGCAGGCGCTGAGTGAGGGTAATCACACCCTGACGGTTAACGTGAGCGACAAAGCGGGCAACGGTTCGTCCGTGACGGCAGAATTCACGGTGGATACCGCCGCGCCGGTCGTCACCATCCATACCGTGGCGGGCGACGATATCCTCAATATCAGCGAGCAGGGCCAGGCGCACATTATTTCCGGCCTGGCGAGCGGTGCCGCCGCGGGCGATGTGGTCACCGTGACGCTTGGCGGCCAGACCTTCACCGGCGTGGTGCTGGCGGACGGCAGCTGGAGCGTGGGCGTTCCGGCGTCCGTGCTGGGCGCGCTGGGTGAAGGCAACCACACGCTTTCGGTTTCCGTCACTGACGCGGCAGGTAACACCGGCAGCGCCACGCACGGCATTACGCTGAGCGGACACCCGCCGGAATTTACGATTGACGCCATCAGCCAGGATAACGTCCTGAATGCCCAGGAGGCGATGCAGCCGCTGAGCCTGACCGGCACCAGCAACCTGCCGGACGGCACCGCCGTTACCGTGACGCTGAACAACGTCAGCTATCAGGCCACCGTCGAAAACGGTATCTGGGCGGTCCAGGTGCCGGTTTCCGACGTCCTGAATCTGGCGAACACGCTTTATGGCGTCAGCGTCAGCGGGACCGACAGCGTGGGTAACAGCGGTTCTGCCGAGGCTAATCTGCTGGTGGATACCGTCCTTCCGCAGGTCATTATCAATACGTTTGCGGGCGACAACCTGGTCAATAACGCCGAAGCGGGCGCCGATCAAACCCTCAGCGGTCGCGTTACCGGCGCGGCGGCGGGCGATACCGTCTCCATCACCGCAGGCGGCAAGAGCTACACCGCAACGGTTGGCAGCGACCTGACCTGGAGCGTGAAAATCCCGTCAGCGGATCTTCAGGCGTTCGGCGACGGGGATTTAACCTTCACCGCGTCCGTCACCAACGGGCACGGCAATACCGGCACCGGCGAGCGTGATATCAACATCAACGCGGAGCTGCCGGGCCTGCGCGTGAACACCATTTCCGGCGATGACGTGATCAACGCCATCGAACAGCAGCAGGATCTGAGCGTCACCGGCTCCAGCACCCATCTGGCCGCGGGCACGCAGATTGTCGTCACCATCAACAATGTGGAGTACGTCACCGCGGTTAACGCCAGCGGCAGCTGGCAGATCGGCGTTCCGGCGGCGGACCTGCAGGCCTGGACGGCGGGCGGCATGACGGTGAGCGTCAGCGCGGTAGATGCCTGGGGCAATCCCGTTGCGGCTGAACACCCGATTGAACTCGATCTGAACGCCGTGGCGGTCACCATTGATACCGTCTCCGGCGATGACCTGCTGAATGCGGCAGAAAAAGGCAGTGATTTAACTCTTTCCGGCCAGACGCAGGGCGTGGAGGCGGGGCAGACCGTGGTGGTGAAATTCGCCGACCAGACCTTCACCGCGCTGGTGCAGCAGGATGGCTCCTGGAGCCTGACCGTACCCTCCAGCGCCATGGAAACCCTGATCGATGGGCGCGCGCAGGTGAGCGTCAGCGTCACTAACGTCAGCGGCAACAGCGCCGACGCCGCGCGCGTGGTCACGGTGGATACGCAGCCTCCGGCGATTACGCTCGATAACCTGACCGCCGACAACATCATCAATGCCGCTGAAGCGCAGCAGGATTTACTGTTAAGCGGCAGCAGCAGTGCGGAACCGGGCCAGACGGTCACCGTGACGCTGAACGGCAAAACGTATCAGACCACGGTCCAGACGGACGGTACCTGGCAGCTGAGCGTCCCGGCGGCAGACGTCGGTGACCTTAACGACGGCATTGTGACCGTGACGGCCACCGTCAGCGACGTGGCGGGCAACGCCAGCAGCGCCGATCGCGTGGGTCTGGTGGACGCAACCGTACCGCAGGTGACCATCAACGACTTTGTCACCGACACCAACACCGTTAACCAGCTCGCCCATTCACAGGCGCAGATCCTGAGCGGCTCCGTCACCGGTGCGGCAGCGGGCGACCTGGTCACTATCACCATTAACAGCGTTGATTACACCACCGTGGTGGATGCGGCGGGGAACTGGAGCCTTGGCCTGCCGGCGTCCGTCGTGCAGGGGCTGACTGACGGCACCTGGACCATCGACGTCTCCGTGACCGACCGATCCGGCAACACCGGAAGCAGTTCGCTGGATGTGGTGGTGAATACCGTGACGCCTGTCATCGGTATCAACACGCTGGCGGCGGACGACGTGATCAACGCGACCGAGAAGGGCGAAGATCTGCTGCTCTCCGGCACCAGCAACCAGCCGGAAGGCACGACCATTACGGTGACCCTGAACGGCATTCAGTACACCGCCACCGCTGACGCCAGCGGAAACTGGAGCGTGACCGTACCGGCCTCGGCCGTAAGCGCGCTGGGAGAAGCCCATTACACCGTGACGGCGAGCGTCACGGATAGCGCAGGCAACAGCGCCTCAACCTCGCATGACGTGCTGGTGGACAGCTCGCTGCCGGTAGTAACGATCGACACCCTGGCGGGCGACAATATCGTTAACGCAGCGGAAGTGGCGGCAGGGCAAACCCTGACCGGTAAAGTGACGAACGCGGCTTCAGGTGACACTGTCACTATTATCCTTGGCGGCCAGACGTACACGGCTACCGTGCAGGACGATCTGACCTGGAGCCTGCCGTTAAGCGAGAGCCAGTTAACCGCGCTCGGTAACGGCGACCTCACCGTATCCGCCAGCGTGACCAACGCGCACGGCAATACCGGCTCTTCTTCTCACGACTTCACCATCGACGCCCAGCTCCCGGGACTGCGTATTGATACCGTGGCGGGTGACGACGTGATCAACGTGATTGAACACGCTCAGAACCTGATTTTATCCGGTACCAGCACCGATCTGGTGGCGGGCAGCACCGTGACCGTGACCATCAACGGCAAAGATTATTCCGCAACGGTACTGGCGGACGGCACCTGGCAGGCGGCGGTACCGGCGGCCGATGTCTCCCAGTGGGCGGACGGTTCGCTGGATATCAAGGCAAGCGCGCAGGATGCTTCCGGCAACCCGGTGACTATCGGCACCGTTGTGGACGTCGATCTCGCGCCTGTCGCCATCACCATCAGCAGCGTGACCGACGATAACGTGCTCAACGCGGCGGAAAAAGGCCAGGACCTGCTGCTTTCCGGCACGACTTCCAACGTGGAAGCGGGTCAGACCGTAACCATCACCTTTGCGGGTAAAACCTATACCACGACGGTGGATGCTAACGGCAACTGGACCTGGACCGTTCCGGCAGCCGATTTGAGCGGCCTGAAAGACGGTGACGCCAGCGTGCAGGTAACCGTCACCAACGTGAACGGCAACGCGGCGTCTTCGGCGCAGGAATTCAGCGTCGACACTACCGCGCCGACGGTGACCATCAACACCATCAGCCATGACAATATGCTGAACGCGGCAGAGGCGGCGCAGGATCTGACCCTGAGCGGCACCTCTACTGCCGAAGCAGGCCAGACGGTCACCGTGACCTTCAACGGCAATCAGTACACCGCGCAGGTGCAGGCGGACGGCAGCTGGACGCTCGACGTTCCGGCGGCGGATATGGCAGGCATCGCCGACGGCAGCGCGGCGGTGACGGCGACCGTGTCCGACAAAGCAGGCAACCCCGCCAGCGCGGGCTCCGCGGTGCTGGTCGACACCACTGTACCGCAGATTTCGTTCAACATCGTCGCGGGCGACGACGTAGTGAATATTGCCGAGCACGGCCAGGCGCTGATCGTCTCCGGTAAGGTCACGGGCGCGCAGGCGGGTGACGTGATTACCGTGACCCTGAACGGCAAAGACTACACCGCCATGCTGGACGCGTCAGGCAGCTGGAGCGTGGGCGTTCCGGCTGCGGACGTGGGCGCGCTGATTAACGGCGAACAGACCATCTCCGCGACACTTACCGATAAAGCCGGTAACAGCACCACCGCGACGCACGAGTTTGACGTTTCCCTGATCGCGCCGGTGGTTGCCATCAATACCCTGGCGGCTGACGACGTGATCAACGCGACCGAGAAAGGCCAGGATCTGCTGGTGTCCGGCACCAGCAACCAGCCGGACGGAACCACCATTACGGTGACCCTGAACGGTATCAGCTATACGGCCACCACCGACGCCAGCGGGAACTGGAGCATCACCGTTCCGGCGGCAAACGTCTCCGCGCTGGGCGAAGCGAGCTACGTGGTGACGGCGAGCGTAACCGACACAGCGGGCAACAGCGCGAGCACCGGCCACAGCGTGCTGGTTGACAGCGCGCTGCCGCAGGTCACTATCAACCCTGTCGCCACGGACGATGTCATTAACGCAGCGGAAGTGGCTGCCGGGCAGACCCTTAGCGGGAAAGTGAGCGGCGCGGCGAGCGGTGACACTGTCACGATTTCAATCGGCGGCAATACCTGGACCGCGACGGTTCAGGACGATCTGAGCTGGTCGGTCAACGTGCCGTCCACGGTCTTAACCGCCATCGGGAACGGCGATCTGACCGTGTCAGCCAGCGTCACCAACGGCCACGGCAACACCGGCACCGGCGAGCGCGAAATCGTAATAGACGCTAACCTGCCTGGCCTGCGGGTCGACACCGTGGCGGGCGACGATGTCATCAACAGCATTGAGCACGCTCAGAACCTGATTATCACCGGCTCCAGCGAAGGCCTGGCAACGGGCGCGGCGTTAACGGTGACCGTCAACGGCAAAACCTACGCCGCAACCGTGCTTGCAGACGGCACCTGGACGGCGGCCATTCCGGCGGCAGACGTCAGCGCGCTGAATGCGGGCACGATTGCCGTGACCGTGGAAGGCCAGAGCGCGGCGGGCAATCCGGTTTCCATCAGCCACGACGTGAAGGTGGATCTGGCGGCAGTCGCCATCAGCATTAACCCGATTGCCTCGGACGACGTAATCAACGCGGCTGAGAAAGGCGCGGACCTGGTGCTGTCCGGCTCAACCACCAACGTGGAAGAAAACCAGACCGTCACCATTACCTTCGGCGGCAAGTCGTACACCGCGACGGTCGATGCCAGCGGCAACTGGACGGCGACCGTACCGTCCGACGATTTGGGCAGCCTGAAAGACGGCGATGCCAGCGTGCAGGTGAGCGTTACCAACGTGAACGGCAACAGCGCCTCCGCGGGCCGCGAGTACAGCGTGGACGCGACCGCGCCGACGGTATCTATTGAGATCGTCAGCGACAACAACATCATCAACGCCGCCGAAGCGCAGCAGGATCTGGTCGTTAACGGCGTAACCAACGCCGAAGCGGGCCAGACCGTCACCGTGACGCTGAACGGCGTGGACTACACCACCACCGTGCAGGCAAACGGCAGCTGGAGCGTGACCGTGCCGTCCGCGGATCTGAGCGGCATTACCGACGGCAACTACACCATCAGCGCCGCCGTGTCTGATAAGGCGGGCAACCCGGCCTCAGCGGATCGCGACGTGCTGGTCGATACCACCGTTCCGCAGCTGACCATCCACACCGTTTCCGACGACGACGTGATCAACAGCGCCGAGCATGCGCAGGCACTGATTGTCACGGGTTCTGTGACCGGTGCGGCGGCGGGCGATGTGGTCACCGTCACCCTCAACGGCAAATCGTACACCGCCACCCTGGATGCCTCAGGCAACTGGAGCGTGGGCGTGCCTGCGGCGGACGTTACCGCCCTGGCCGCCGGGGATCACACCATCACCGCGGCGCTGACCGATAAAGCGGGCAACAGCAACAGCGCCACGCACGGCGTGGAGGTTAACCTGACCGCGCCGGTGCTGACCATTGACACCGTTTCCGGTGACGATGCGATCAACAACGCCGAGAAAACCCAGGATCTGACGATCTCCGGTACGGCTTCCGGCCTGTCGGCAGGCGCGGTGGTGACCGTGATGCTGAACGGCAAAGCGTACAGCGCGCAGGTGGACGATAACGGAAAATGGACGACCACCGTTCCGGCGAACGAGGTTGGTCAGCTGGGCGAGGCGCTTTATACCGTCACCGCCTCAGCAACGGACAGCGTCGGCAACAATACCAGCACGTCGCACACCGTGAACGTGGAATCCGTTCTGCCGGGCGTGATCGTCAACACCATTGCGGGTGACGACGTCATTAACGCGGCGGAACTGGCAGCCGGGCAGACCATCAGCGGTAAGGTGGTGAATGCCGAAGCGGGCAACACCGTGACCGTGACCATTGGCGGTAACAGCTACACCGCCACGGTGCAGAGCGATCTCACCTGGTCCGTGAACGTGCCGGAATCCGTGCTGACCGCGCTGGGCAACGGTGATTTGACCGTGTCAGCCAGCGTCACGAACGGCGTGGGCAATAGCGGAACGGGCGAGCGCGAAATCGTGATAGACGCTAACCTGCCGGGCCTGCGCGTCGACACCGTGGCGGGTGACGACGTGATCAACAGCATCGAACGTACTCAAAACCTGATTATCACCGGCTCCAGCGACGGGCTGGCGGCTGGCGCGGCGCTGACCGTGACCGTAAACGGCAAAACCTATCCGGCAACCGTGCTGGCGGACGGCACCTGGAGCGCGGCGATCCCGGCGGCGGACGTGGGTGCGCTGGCCGCAGGCACGGTTACCGTGACCGTATCGGGCCAGAGCAGCGCCGGTAACCCGGTCTCCATCAGCCACGATGTGACGGTGGATCTGGCGAGCGTTGCCATTAGCATTGATGCCATCGCCACCGACGACGTGATTAACGCGGCCGAGAAGGGCGCGGATCTGGTGCTCTCCGGCACCACCTCGAACGTGGAAGCAAACCAGACCGTTACCATTACCTTTGGCGGCAAGAGCTACACCGCCACGGTGGACGCCGACGGCAAATGGACAGCTACCGTGCCGTCTGCGGATCTGGCGGGCCTGAAAGACGGCGACGCCAGCGTGCAGGTGAGCGTCACCAACGTTAACGGCAACAGCGCCTCGGCGGGCCGCGAGTACAGCGTGGATGCGACCGCGCCGTCCGTGACCATTAATACCCTGGCGACCGACGATATTCTGAACGCCGCTGAAGCGCAGTCCGATCTGACCGTATCCGGCACCACCACCGCCGAAGCGGGCCAGACCGTGACTGTATCGCTGAACGGCAAAGACTACACCACAACCGTCAGCGCAGACGGCAGCTGGACGCTGAACGTCCCGGCGGCGGATCTGGCATCGCTCGGCGACGGCAGCGTCACCGTGACGGCGAGCGTCAGCGACAAGGCGGGCAACCCGGCGTCGGCGGATCGCAATCTGACGGTGGACGTGACCGTTCCTGCGGTGACCATCAACACCGTGGCGGGCGATGACGTCATTAACCTCGCAGAACACAGCCAGGCGCACATCATCAGCGGCACCGCCACCGGCGCGGCAGCGGGCGATAAGGTCACCGTCACCATCGGCGGCCAGACCTACACCACCGTGCTGGACGCGGCGGGGAACTGGAGCGTGGGCGTACCGGCGAGCGTGATTTCCGGCCTCAGCGACGGCACCGTAACCGTAACGGCGTCAGTCACCGACGCGGCGGGCAACACCGGCACCGGCACGCATAACGTGACCGTCGATACCGGTCTGCCATCGGTGGCCTTCAACGCCATCAGCGATGACAACGTACTGAACGCCGTTGAAAACGGTCAGGATCTGAGCGTCAGCGGCACCAGCGCCAACCTGGCGGAAGGCACCGTAGTGACCGTGACCCTCAACGGCAAAAACTATACGGCCACGACGGCGGCGGACGGCACCTGGAGCCTGACCGTCCCGGCAGCGGATCTGGCCGGTCTCGGCCAGGCCAACTATATCCTGAACGCGACCGCCACCAACGGCGTGGGCAACAGCGTGAGCAACACCGCGAACCTGCTGGTCGATACCGCGCTGCCGACCGTCACCATCAACACCGTGGCGGGCGACAACGTCATCAACGCGGCGGAAGTGGCGGCAGGCCAGACCCTGAGCGGTACCGTGGCGAATGCCGAAGCGGGCAACACGGTAACCGTGACTATCGGCGGCAACAGCTACACCGCAACGGTGCAGAACGACCTCACCTGGTCCGTGAACGTGCCGTCTGACGTGCTGACCGCGCTGGGCAACGGCAGCCTGAGCGTAACGGCGACCGTCACCAACGGCCACGGCAACACCGGCACCGGCGAGCGCGAAATCGCTATCGACGCTAACCTGCCGGGCCTGCGCGTCGACACCGTCGCGGGTGATGACGTGGTCAACACCATCGAACACGCGCAGAACCTGATCGTCACCGGCTCCAGCGACGGGCTGGCGGCAGGCACGGCGCTGACCGTCACCGTCAACGGTAAAGACTATGCGGCCACGGTGCTGGCGGACGGCACCTGGAGCGCGGCGATCCCGTCCACCGACGTGAGCGCGTGGCCGGAAGGCACCGTCAAAATCAGCGTGACCGGCGACAGCTCTGCGGGCAACCCGATCACCATCACTCACGACGTGACGGTAGATCTGGCGACCGTTGCCATCAGCATCAACGCCATCGCCACCGACGACGTGATTAACGCGGCGGAGAAGGGCGCGGATCTGGTGCTGTCCGGTGCGACCACCAACGTGGAAGCCGGGCAGACCGTGACCATCAGCCTGAACGGCAAAATCTACACAACTACCGTGGACGACAGCGGTAACTGGACCTACACCGTACCGTCTGCGGACCTGGTACACCTCAGGGACGGTGACGCCAGCGTGCAGGTGAGCGTCACCAACGTCAACGGCAACAGCGCCTCGGCGGGCCGCGAGTACAGCGTCGATGCGACCGAGCCGTCCGTGACCATTCATACCCTGGCGGCTGACGATATTCTGAATGCCGCAGAAGCGCAGTCCGATCTGACCGTATCCGGCACCACCAGCGCCGAAGCGGGCCAGACCGTGACCGTGACGCTGAATGGCAAAGACTACACCACAACCGCAGGCGCGGACGGCAGCTGGACGCTGAACGTTCCGGCGGCGGATCTGGCATCGCTCGGCGACGGCAGCGTCACCGTGACGGCGAGCGTCAGCGACAAGGCGGGCAACCCGGCGTCGGCGGATCGCAATCTGACGGTGGACGTGACCGTTCCTGCGGTGACCATCAACACCGTGGCGGGCGATGACGTCATTAACCTCGCAGAACACAGCCAGGCGCACATCATCAGCGGCACCGCCACCGGCGCGGCAGCGGGCGATAAGGTCACCGTCACCATCGGCGGGCAGACCTACACCACCGTGCTGGACGCGGCGGGGAACTGGAGCGTGGGCGTACCGGCCAGCGTGATTTCCGGCCTCAGCGACGGCACCGTGACCGTGACTGCGTCAGTCACCGACGCGGCGGGCAACACCGGCACCGGCAGCCATAACGTGACCGTCGATACCGGCCTGCCGTCCGTGGCGTTCAACGCCATCAGCGGCGATAACGTGCTGAACGCGGTGGAGAAAGGTCAGGACCTGAGCGTCAGCGGCACCAGCGCCAACCTGGCGGAAGGCACCGTGGTGACCGTGACCCTCAACGGCAAAAACTACACTGCAACGACGGCGGCGGACGGCACCTGGAGCCTGACCGTTTCGGCAGCGGATCTGGCCGGTCTCGGCCAGGCCAATTACACCCTGAACGCGACCACCACCAACGGCGTGGGCAACAGCGTCAGTAATACGGCGACCCTGCTGGTGGACACCGCGCTGCCGACCGTCACCATCAATACCGTGGCGGGCGATAACGTCATCAACGCGGCGGAAGTGGCCGCGGGTCAGACCATCAGCGGTAAGGTAGCGAACGCGGAAGCGGGCAATACCGTCACCGTCACCATTGGCGGCAACAGCTACACCGCAACGGTGCAGAGCGATCTGACCTGGTCCGTGAACGTGCCGGAATCCGTCCTGACGGCGCTGGGCAACGGTGACCTGACGGTGTCAGCATCCGTCACCAACGGCCACGGCAATACCGGCGTGGGCGAGCGCGAAATCACTATCGACGCCAGCCTGCCGGGACTGCGCATTGATACCGTGGCGGGCGACGATGTGATCAACAGCATCGAGCACGGGCAGAACCTGATCGTTACCGGCTCCAGCGACGGGCTGGCGGCAGGCACCACGCTCACCGTGACCGTCAATGGCAAAACCTATGCGGCCTCCGTGCTGGCAGACGGCACCTGGAGCGCGGCGATCCCGGCGGCGGACGTTAGCGCGCTGAATGCGGGCACGGTCACCGTGACCGTTGCAGGCCAGAGCGCGGCGGGCAACCCGGTGACCATCAGCCATGACGTGACCGTCGATCTGTCAGCGGTGGCTATCAGCATCGATGCGATTGCCACCGACGACGTGATTAACGCGGCGGAGAAAGGCGCGGATCTGGTGCTGTCCGGCAGCACCTCGAACGTGGAGGAAAACCAGACCGTTACCATCACCTTCGGCGGCAAGACGTACACCGCGAAAGTCGATGCCGACGGTAACTGGACGGCCACCGTGCCTTCCGCCGATCTCGCGGGCCTGAAGGACGGTGATGCCAGCGTGCAGGTGAGCGTCACCAGCGCGCACGGCAACAGCGCCTCGGCTGGCCGCGAGTACAGCGTGGACGCCACCGCGCCAACCGTGACCATCGATACGGTCGCAGGCGATAACGTGATTAACGCCAGCGAAGCGGCTGCGGGCGTGGCCATTTCCGGCACCACCACGGCGGAAGTCGGTCAGACGATCACCGTGACGCTGGGCGGTAAGAGCTATACCGCGCAGGTGCAGCAGGGCGGCATCTGGAGCGTGAACGTGCCTGGCTCCGACCTGTCCGCGCTGGCGGATAACGGCTACACCGTGCAGGTCAGCGTGAGCGACGCCGCGGGTAACCCGGGCAGCGCGGGTAAAGCGATTACGCTTGATACCACGCCACCGACCGTCAGCTTTAACGCCGTCGCGGGCGATGACGTCATCAACAGCGTGGAGCACGGGCAGGCGCAGATCGTCAGCGGCACGGCAACCGGCGCGAGCGTCGGCGATAAGCTGGTCATCACCATCGGTTCGAACCAGTACACCACCACCGTTGACGCCAGCGGTAACTGGAGCGTGGGCGTGCCGGCCAGCGTGATTTCCGCGCTGACCGACGGCACCGTGACCCTCAGCGCGACGATTACCGACAGCGCGGGCAACAGCAGCACCCAGACCCACGACGTGGTAGTGAACACGGCCTCCGTGGCGCTGACCATCAATACCCTCAGCGGCGATGACGTCATCAACGCGGCTGAAGCCGGTTCGCCACTGGTGATTAACGGCTCCAGCGCCCAGTTCGCCAGCGGGACGCAGGTCACCGTGACGCTGAACGGCAAGAGCTATACGGCCACCATCCAGAGCGACGGTAGCTGGACGACCACCGTACCTGCCGCCGACGTGGGCGCCCTGGCCGATGGCGCGAGCTACCAGGTGTCCGTCTCGGCGCAGGACAGCGCGGGCAACAGCGCGTCGGCGACCCACGGCATCAGCGTGGAAACCACTGCGCCGGTCGTGAGCATTGCGACGCTGTCGGGTGACGACATGCTGAACGCGCTTGAAGCGCAGCAGCCGCTGACCGTGCACGGCTCTTCAAGCGCGGAAGCGGGCCAGACCGTCACCGTGACGCTGGGCGGCAAAACCTACACTGCCACCGTCGCGAACGACGGGACGTGGACGCTGGATGTTCCTGCAGCCGATTTGGCCGCGCTGAGCCAGGGCGCGCTGACGGTGACCGCCTCGGTCAACGATAAAGCGGGTAATAACGGCCAGACCACGCACACCTTAACGGTCGATACCGTCGCGCCAACCGTGACCATCAGCACCGTGGCCGATGACGATATCGTCAACAACGCGGAGCAGCTGGCGGGCCAGACCATCAGCGGCACCACCACGGCGGAACAGGGCCAGACGGTGACCGTCTCCTTCAACGGGCACAGCTATCAGGCGACCGTCGGGGCGGACGGTTCGTGGTCGGTCTTCGTGCCGGGCCGTGATTTCCTTGGCCTGAGCGACGGGGATTACACCATCACCGCTTCGGTAAGCGACAGGGCGGGCAACCCGGGCAGCGCGACGCACGACGTGACGCTGAACGGCGATGTCCCAACCATCACCATCAACACCTTTGCGCAGGACGATATCGTCAACGCCGCCGAGCACGGCACGCCGCTGGTCGTCAGCGGCACCACCGACGCCCCGGCGGGCCAGACGGTGACCATCACGCTGAACGGTAAAACCTACACGGCGACCGTCCAGAATGACGGCAGCTGGAGCTATACGGTGGGCAGCGCAGACGTGGCCGCGCTGGCGGACGGCGGTTCGTACGTCATTAACGCGCAGGTCAGCAACACCATCGGCAACAGCGGCAGCGATAACCACAGCGTCACCGTGGATCTCACCGCGCCGTCGATGGGCATCAGCATTGATTCGCTGCAAAACGACACCGGCCTGAGCGCGAGTGATTTCATCACCAACGATAGCCAGGTGGTGGTCAACGGCTCGCTGACCGCGCAGCTCGGCAATAACGAGAAGGCGCAGATCAGCCTTGACGGCGGCACCACCTGGATTGACCTGACCGTGACCGGCACCACCTGGCGCTACACCGATGGCCGCACCCTGACGGACGGTACGTATCAGTATCAGGTGCGCGTTATCGATAACGCGGGCAACGTGGGGGCGACGGACAGCCAGGACGTGGTGATCGATCAGACGAAGCCTGCGGCGACGACCATTACTGTGGATTCCATCACCCAGGATACGGGTCTGTCCGGCAGCGACTTTATCACCAGCGACAGCCAGATCAGCCTGAAAGGGACGCTCGGCGCGGCGCTGGGCAGCGGCGACCACGCGCAGATCAGCCTCGACGGCGGCGTTACCTGGACAGACGTCAGCGTCAGCGGCCTGAGCTGGACCTATGTCGATGGCCGCACGCTGGCCGACGGGGATTACAACTACCAGCTGCGCGTGATTGACGACGCGGGCAATATCAGCGCCACCGCCAGCCAGGTGGTGACCATTGATACGGTTGCGCCGGACGCCAGCAAAACCATCGCCATCGACAGCATCAGCGACGATACCGGCCTGAGCAGCAGCGACTTTATCACCAACGATACGTCCCTGACGCTGCACGGCTCGCTCGGCGCGACGCTGGCCGACGGCGAATATGCCCAGATCAGCATCGACGGCGGCATCACCTGGCAGAACGTGATTGTCACCGGCAACAGCTGGTACTACGTCGATAGCCGCACGCTGGGTAACCAGACCTATGACTACTACGTTCGCGTGGTGGATGCGGCGGGCAACGTGGGGGCCAGCGCCCATCAGCAGGTGACCGTCGATACGGTCGCCCCGGATGCGGCGATTACGGTAACCGTGGATAACATTACCGTGGATACCGGCTTCGACAATAACGACTTCCTGACCAGTTCGACCTCGTACACGCTGCACGGAACGCTCGGCGCAGAGCTTGGCGCGGGTGAATTCGTGCAGGTGAGCATGGACGGCGGCAGCACCTGGGTGTACGCCACCGTCAGCGGTACGCAGTGGAGCTACAGCGACACGCGTACCCTGACCGACGGCAGCCATAACTACCAGGTGCGGGTCGTCGACCAGGCGGGGAATGTCGGGGCAACCACCTCGCAGGCGGTGACGGTGGATACGCAGGCGCCGCAGTACGGCGTCACCATCGACAGCATCAGCGAAGATACCGGCCAGTCCGGGAGTGATTTCATCACCATGGACACCACGCTGACCATCAACGGTTCGCTGGGCAGCGCGCTGGCAAACGACGAGCGCGTACAGATCAGCCTGGACGGCGGGAACACCTGGTCAGACGCCACGGTCACCAACCAGCGCTGGAGCTACACCGATACCCGCGATCTGCCTGACGGGGACTACACCTACCAGGTGCGGATTATCGACCAGGCGGGCAACGTTGGCTCTACCGCCTCTCAGGTGGTGACGGTAGACACCACGCCGCCAACCACGGTGGGAACCGTAGCGAGCTATACCGACGGCGAAGGCGAGCGTCAGGGGACCTTTGGCAGCGCGGTGGCAACGGACGATAACTCGCCGCTGATCAACGGTACGCTTAACCGCGCCCCGGACGACGGTGAAATTGTGCAGCTCTACCGTGACGGGGTCCTGCTCGGCCAGGTGACCATGAACGGCAGCGCAAGCTGGTCCTTCCAGGACAACGGCCTGAGCGACGGCAACCACACCTACATTGTGCGCGTCACCGACAGGGCAGGTAACTACACGGAATCCGACGGTTTTGTGCTGAACGTTGATACCAGCATCCCGACCACCACGGCGGCGATTACCGCGCAGACCACGTCGGACACCACGCCGATTGTCAGCGGTACCGTCTCCGCTGACCTGGTGAACGGTGAATACCTGGTGGTAACGGTGAACGGAAAAACCTACACCTCCCAGACCGGCGGCGCAGTGGTGGTCGATCCGGATCATAACACCTGGTATCTGCAGATCCCGGACGGCGATGCGCTGAGCGTGTCGAGCTACAGCGTGACGGCGCAGGTGAAGAGCAGCGCGGGGAACGGTAATACCACCGGTACGGCGACCGGCAGCCTGGTGATTGATACCACCTCGGTGAATACCGACTGGGCAACCACGGCGGGGAACAGCAACAACTCCACCATGACCCTCGGCATGAACAGCAGCGGTCTGTGGAATATCATTGCTAACGGCCAGTCCTACTCCAGCAGCGATAGCTCGACCTATGCCGGAAATGCGCTGACCAATACCCGCGGCTATTACGTGGTGAGCCAGACCGCCGCCGACTTTGACCGTAACGGCACGCAGGATATCTTCGCGACGGAAAATACCTACGCCGGGTCAACGCAGGTGATGTGGACCTACGATGGCAGCACCTATAACGCCAGCCAGCTGGCGATGGGCACCACTATCTGGTACGGCGGCGTGATTGCGTACGATAAAACCGGCGATGGCTATCTGGATCTGGCGTACGGCGATGCCGGCATGGACTCACTGACCTACCTGGTGAACAACAACGGCGTTCTGTCGCCGGACGGCACCGGTGGCGAAGGCGGTTTCTACGGCCAGTTCGATTCCGGGCGTGAAATCTCCGGCGTCGACCTGAACAACGACGGCACGGTGGATATCGTTCAGCACACCAACCGTAGCGGCGCGTACTCGTTAACCGTGATCAACAACAACGGTAACGGCACGCTCTCTATCGGTCAGAACCTGACCAACGTGTTTGTGGCAAACGCCTCGAATACCACCACGGCGGCGTCCATGACGTGGGCGGACTTCAACGGCGATGGCTACATGGATCTGTACCTGGGCAGCAGCTACAACAACAACGGCGGGGTGATCTACTACAACGACGGTACCGGGAAGCTCTCTGCCACCAAGAGCGCGGTGGAAGCCTCTAACGCCACGGCGGGGTATCTGTCGGTGGCGGTGGACTGGAACGGTGACGGGCAGATGGACATCATCAAGCTCAGCACCTACGGCGGTTCGCAGACGGCAACGCTGTTCACCAACAACGGTTACGGTTCCACCTGGACCTCCAGCCAGCTGGCGTCCGGTATTGCCTACGCGACCGGCGTGGCGGCGGTGGACTACAACTGGGACGGCGCGCAGGATCTGCTGGTCTCTCAGCAGAACGGCAAGGTGGTGCTGGTGCAAAACAGCAAAACCATTGCTGACGGCACCGCGATGCACCTGCACATTGTCGACAGCGAGGGCATCAACGCCTACTACGGCAATACGGTCAATCTGTACAACGCCGCGGGCGTGCTGGTGGCCTCGCAGATCATCAACGCCCAGTCCGGTATCGGGTCGAACGATACCTCTGCGCTGGTGAGCTTCTACGGTCTGGATCCGAATGAAACCTATTCGGCCGAGATCCTGAAGATCACCAACGGCGTGTCGGATAACGTCACCTGGAGCGGTCTGGAGGCGGGCAACGGCAAAGAGGGCTACGTCCTGACGGCCGAAGCGGCCACCGGCGGCCACAGCGGGACCATCACCGGGACCGGGTATAACGACACCTTTATCGCAGAGAACGGCACCTATACCTACAACGGCTCCGGCGGCTGGAATACCCATTCCGACTACGACACCTGGAGCAACACCGGCGGGATGGACGTGGTGGATTACCGCAATGCGACCTCCGGCGTGACCGTTGATTTGCGCCTTTCTACAGCGCAGGACACCGGGTTCGGAACGTCACGACTGCTCAACATTGAGGGGATCAACGGCTCGAACTTCGACGACGTCATTACCGGCAACAGCGGTGATAACCGGTTCGAAGGCCGCGGCGGGAACGACACCTTCAACATCGGCAGCGGCGGTCACGATACGTTGCTCTACAAGCTGATCAACGCCTCGGATGCAACGGGCGGTAACGGCCACGACGTGGTGAACGGCTTTACGGTCGGCACCTGGGAAGGGACCGCGGACACGGATCGCATTGATCTGCGCGATCTGCTCTCCGGCAGCGGCTATACCGGCACGGGCTCGGCGAGCTACGTGAACGGCGTCGCCACCCTGGACAGCGGCGCGGGCAATATCAGCGATTACATCCGCGTGGTGCAGAACGGCAGCAATACCGAGATCCAGGTTGACCTGGACGGCACGGGAGGTCAGTTCTCGCCAACCACGCTGGTGACCCTGAACGGCGTGCAGACGGATCTGGCGACGCTGCTGGCGAACCATCAGCTGTTAATTGCGTAAACCAACGCCGCGGGGAGCGATCCCCGCGGCCTTTTGCGTTTCTTTACATGAATAGCCATAACCCTATATTTCACATGATTATTTTGCGGGCTCGTTTAGAAAGTGTTCGATTTTTAATCATTCCGTAAAGGTATCATTTCAGTGCGAAATTACCGCTCTGGACAGGACGTAGCATTATGAAGACACATCCACAGTACGAACCCTGGCTGCAGGGCATGCTCATCATCGCGAAGCACTACCGGCTGGATTTCTCAGCGGAGCATGTTCGGGTCACGATTAACCATGAAAGCCAGTCTCCGCGCCAGCTGGTGCTGGAGGAGATGGCGCGCCAGCTTGGTCTGGGGATGCGTATGGTGGCGGCTGAAGCGGTATCCCTCGATCCGTGGCGCCTGCCGCTGCTGGCGGAATTCACCGGTGGACAAATCGCGGTCATTAACCGCATGGACAGCGAAGGCAATGTCAGCCTGCAGTTTAGCGGCGACGCGGGGCTGGAGACGACGCTGACGCGTGACGAACTCGGGGCGCGGTTAAAAGGGCTGATGGTGTTGCGCCCGCTCGAATCCACGCCGGATGCCCGCGTGGACGACTACATCAAACCCTATGAGAAAAACTGGTTCTGGCAGCTGGCGCTGAAGGACTGGCGACGCTACAGCGACATTATGCTGGTGGCGCTGGTTGCCAACGTGCTGGCGCTCTCCGGCATGGTCTTCTCCATGCAGGTGTACGACAGGGTGGTACCGTCGCAGTCGGAAGCCACGCTGTGGGTCCTGTTTGGCGGCGTGATGATTGCCATCGTGTTCGAATTCATCATGCGCATGCTGCGCGTGCATATTTCTGACGTGGTGGGGAAGCGCGCCGACCTGCGTATCTCTGAACGCGTGTTTGCCCACGCGCTGCGGATTAAAAACGGCGCACGCTCCAAATCCACCGGATCCTTTATCGCCCAGATCCGCGAGCTGGAGTCGGTGCGCGAGCTCATTACCTCGACCACCATTGCGGCGATTTCCGATCTGCCGTTCTTCCTGCTGTTCGTCTTTATTCTGTGGATGATTGGCGGGCCGCTGGTGCTGGTGGTCCTGCTCGCCGTGCCGCTGCTGCTCATCCCCGGCCTGCTGGTGCAGCGCCCGCTGGGGAAACTCTCCAGCGAAGGGATGCGTGAATCCGCCATCCGTAACGCCACCCTGGTGGAAGCGGTGCAGGGCATTGAAGACATCAAGCTGATGCGCGCCGAGCAGCGTTTCCAGAACCAGTGGAATAATACCAACGACGTCGCCGCCAGCGTCGGCATGAAGCAGCGCTGGCTGACGGGCCTGCTGCTCACCTGGACGCAGGAGGTGCAGTCCATCGTCTACGCGGTTGTACTGCTGGTGGGCTGTTACCTGGTCATCAGCGGCGACATGACTACCGGTGCGCTGGTGGGAACCTCGATTCTGGCGTCGCGCACCATCGCGCCGCTGTCGCAGATCTCAGGCGTGCTTTCGCGCTGGCAGTCGGCAAAGGTGGCCCGCAAGGGGCTGGACGACCTCATGCAGCGCCCGATTGACGATCCGCAGCACGGCAAGAAGGTGCACAAAGCCCACCTGCGCGGCGACTATGCGCTTGAGGACGTCGGGTTTTATTACGACGAGGAAGAAAAACTCACCGTGCTCAACATCAGCAAGCTGCAGATCCGCGCCGGAGAGCGTGTGGCGGTGCTCGGGCGCAACGGCTCCGGTAAAAGCACGCTGCTGCAGCTGCTGGCGGGCATGCAGGAGCCGCAGCAGGGCAGCATCCTGCTCGACGATATTGCCCTCAATCATCTGGACCCGGCAGACGTGCGTCGCGACATGCAGCTGCTCAGCCAGCAGGCCCGGCTGTTCTTTGGCTCCGTGCGGGACAACATCCTGATGGGGAACCCGTTAGCCACCGACGATGAGATTCATCAGGCGCTGGTTAACAGCGGCGCGCTGGAGTTTGTGCGCAAGCAGAAAATGGGGCTGAACTACATCATCAACGAGGGCGGGGCTGGCCTCTCCGGCGGACAGCGTCAGGCGCTGCTGCTGGCGCGAGCCCTGATTACCTCGCCGACTATCCTGCTGCTGGATGAGCCTACCGCCTGGCTGGACGAAATGAGCGAGAAGCAGTTTATTCAGCATCTTCACAAATGGCTGGGTAAACGCCGGACGCTGGTCGTGGCGACGCATCGCCTGCCGATCCTGGACCTGGTCGACCGCATCATCGTGCTGGAAAACGGTAAGGTGGTGATGGACGGCCCGCGCGATGCGATCCTGCATCAGCACGGCATGGCGCCGCAGAAAGCCGCGCAGCGCACCGTGACCATGAAGCCGGCGGCGGTTGCAGAGGAGGGCGCGGCATGAATGATTTCTCTCGTTTCAATAGCCGACTGAAGGAGCCACGCCTGCCGCGCTCGTCGCTGGTGGCATGGTCCCTGTTCGCCCTGCTGGCGGTGTTTATCGCCTGGGCAAGCCTGTTCCATCTGGATGAAGTGACGACCGGCAGCGGCAAGGTCATACCGTCTTCGCATGAGCAGGTCATCCAGTCCCTGGAAGGCGGCATCATTCACAGCCTGATGGTGCGTGAAGGCGACATCGTGGAACGCGGGCAGCAGCTCGCGCAGCTTGACCGGACAAAAACCGAGTCGAGCGTGCTGGAGAGCGAGTCTCGCCTGAATGCGGCGCTGGCAACCGCTGCGCGCCTGAAGGCCGAGGTGAACGACACGGAGCTCGCGTTCCCGGACGAGCTGGATGACGACGTTGAGCTGGTCAAACAGGAAACGGCGCTCTACCAGTCCCGTCGTGAAAGCCTCGAAAAAGGGCTGGCCGGGTTGCGTCAGGGCGCCGAGCTGGTGCAGCGCGAGCTGTCGTTAACTCGTCCTCTGGTGACCCAGGGGGCGGCCAGCAAGGTTGAGGTGTTACGTCTTGAGCGTCAAAAAAATGAGCTTGAGAACAAAATCACCGAGATGAAAAACCAGTATTACGTTCGCGCCCGTGAAGAGCTGGCAAAAGCCAATGCGGAGATTGAGGCCCAGCGTTCGGTGATGAAAGGGCGTGAGGACTCCCTGACCCGGCTGACCTTCAATGCCCCGGTTCGCGGGATCGTGAAGGATATTGACGTCACGACCGTGGGAGGCGTTATTCCGCCGAACGGCAAGCTGATGAGCCTTGTCCCGCTTGACGATCAGATGGTGGTCGAAGCGAAAATCTCGCCGCGCGATGTGGCGTTTATCCATCCCGGCCAGAAAGCGCTGGTGAAAATTACGGCCTATGACTACTCCATTTACGGCGGGCTGGAAGGGGAAGTGACCATGATTTCGCCGGACACCCTGCAGGATGAGGTGAAAAGGGATGTCTACTACTATCGCGTCTATATCCGTACCGACAGTAACCATCTGACCAATAAGCAGGGTCAGGAATTTCCGGTCTTTCCGGGCATGATTGCCACCGTTGATATTAAAACCGGCAGCAAAACCATTCTGGATTATCTGTTGAAACCGCTGAACAAGGCGAAAGAGGCGCTGCGGGAACGATAGGGGAATGGCGTTCGGAACTCCGAACGCCTGCTGGATTATACGGTTGACGTCACGTTGTGAGCGTGGCGTCGCTCTTTAGGCACAACGTTGATGTAATGCGTAACATACGCAAAATATAAACCGGCATAATTTTCGACAAGGTCGATAAACGCCGGGTATATCGACATCCGACCATCACCACGATCTTTAAGATAACCCGCCTCTTGTGCCGATTTGATAATTCGGTTGACGTGGATGCGCGAAACAAAAAATTCCTTTGCGAGCGTGCTGGCTGAATAGTCAATGACCGCACCGTGAGCGGATTTATTTTTCATGGCCTGCAGATAGATATAAAGCATAATCATACGGCCGCCATCTTTATCGATAAATAACCCCACCTCAGGCAACACCTTTCTGAACGTTAATCCCCGAAAAAGATATTCAGCCGCGCGGCGGAAAAAGTTGTTTCTCAAAATATCATTATCCAGCAGGTTAACATTAATATTAAATGCCGGATAAAGAATGCTGACGGGCAAAAAAGCGCCGGACATATAGCGCTTAAGTTCATTGAGTCCTTTTTCGGTTGGCGCGATTCTCGTTTTGCGTCGGTCATCCGTGCAGCGCCAGGTCCTGATGCGCCCGGTGGTTCTCAGTATCGTAATGATCGCAATCACGCTGTTGGGGCTGGCTATTTTATAGCGAGAGCATAACTCTTTAATCTCTGAAACTGACTCGGCCTGATTTCCAAAAATAAAACAACACATGGAGAGGATAATGTTAAACCGTGATTCCTGCAGCATTGTCTTGTAGAACAAAGGTTGTTTTTTGTAGATGGTGTCATTAATTGTGTAGTGCTCTAATATTGCCTCACCGAATCGCGGATTGTTCTTTATAACATCCCTTCGATGTAGCAAGGCCCTGGATGAGATGTGATTATCCATAGCATTTTTCTCGTATTTGAATGAGCCGATAGATGAAGTGTCCACTCTTCTTTTTCGGAATTTTCATTATACCCTGAGAATAAGATATTTGCCGTTGTTATTTGCAAAGAAAAGTATATTTAAACGACGGTGATTAACGCAAAGATGTTCCTGTGAGTTCTGCGGATAACTGTTTCTTACCCTGAGGCTGTACTGTAAAATTAATGTTTATAACAGGTGCGTTAAATTTTACGTATTCACAAATGGAAATGGTGCCTCAGTGCCCAGGAGCAGTTTATGACCCACACAATTTCTCTCAGAAATGAGGCGTGCGATGAACATAAATTTGTCATCTCCGCCTGCGGTTTTACGTTCCAGGGATATCGTCTGATCCTTAACCAGTACGGAATACAGGCTTCGCATATTCACTTTGACGGGGATGAGGTATCCCAACAGGATCTTGAAAATATCCTTATAAATCAGAGTGCTCATATTGTGGTGTTTCTCGGAAAAGGTATCGTCAGTCTCCTGGAGAGCCTGAAGAGACTGGCGTCCGTACTCAATGCACTTCCCGTTATTCGACGCGTCACCCTGTATGGCGACCTGCCGGATGGCTGGCTATATCGCACCCTGGGCACGCTTTTAAATAATAGCTATCAATTATCATTGATTCGACTGGCCCGCGTTTCAGATGTCATAACCTGTATTCATACACACCATCATGTTTTTAAAGATCGTTCGTACGTATTACGCGATCGCTACAAGGATAATTCTTCGCAAGAAACCGTAAAGTGGCTAACAAAAAGAGAAATTGACGTTTTATTAAATTTCTACCGCGGCATGTCCGTAAAAGAAATGTGCGACGAAATGGGGCTTTCTAATAAAACGGTTTATACCCACCGTAAGGAAGGCGTGCTGAAATTACGCTTAATTAAGCGGTGGTTACACGATTCGCACAATTTCAGCGCGGAAAGACGTATCAAGCGGCGGAGCCAACATACGGATTTTACGGATAAAGAATCAGAAATTTTTAATGCATTATATAAAAAAGAGATCTTCCCCGCTTATCAGATCATTACCGATCGTGACAAAAAGGGCGTAGGCTTTGAGATACTGATCCGCTGGAATAAAAACGGTAAAATTGTCAAGCCGGCCAGTTTTCTCACGGATATTTCAAATCATGAAATATGGTTGAAAATAACGGCGTTAGTCATCCATGCCGCCGTGTCAGGGATTAATAAGTATAATGGAAAATACTATTTTTCTGTGAATATTCCGCCTCGTCTGGCTTCCGGAAATGCATTGCCTGATATGGCAAAGAAAGCTATCGACATGCTGCTCAAGCCGCAGTGGGCCGAGAAGCTGGTCTTTGAATTTGCTGAAGATATTGACGTGACGAAGGACAAAAGGATCCCAGAAACCATGCGGCATTTGCGTAATACGGGGTGTCGATTGTTTCTGGATGACTGCTTCTCTAACCATCAAACCATGTTCCCGGTGCGGCAGGTGCATTTTGATGGACTCAAGCTGGATCGCGACATCGTTGAGCATTTTGTGGCAAACGACAATGACTATAACCTGATTAAAGCGATACAGATTTATAGCGACATGACCGGTACGGACTGTATTGCCGAGGGGGTTGATAGTGAAGAAAAGTTTGAAAAATTAGTCGCGCTGGGCGTCAAAAACTTTCAGGGGTATTATTTATCGCGTGCCGTGAAAGAGGAGGAGTTAGACCGCATGGTCAGAATGTTTAGCTAAGAAAAATAAAGCCCCGAAGGGCCTTTTATTATTTTCGACCCAGCAGAAGGCCGAGAACAATACCGACCGCACCCGCTGCGACGAGGCCGGTGAGGGGGTTATTTCTGACAGCTTCAGTGACGTCGGAAACGGCATCGCTGGCCTGCGCGGCATATTTTCTGGCCGCACCTTTTACCTGATGCTTTGGTGAATCAACGAATTCACCAAACTGCTGCTGCGCTGAACCTGTAAGCTCGTCAAATTTATTTTTAGCTTTATCTTCAGCAAACTGGGTGTTTTTATCAGTACCGAAATCAGACATTTTTGCCTCCTTTTGTTGATTATTAAAGGATAGCCGCTCTTTGTGGATGTGGGAGACGTTAGGCTAAATTCGGTACACGTCAGGGCTGTTTTCGGATATATCTCTATACCGGGAGCCCGTTATTTTTCATTGTCATCCTGACCGTAATACAGTTTCCCTATGCGAATCAGCGGGCGGCCCTGAGACTTACGATGCAGGTTACTGTCCCTGAGCGAATAAACGCACCCGCAGTATTCCTGCTGGTAAAACTGCTCCCGCTTGCTGATCTCAATCATGCGAGAGGAGCCGCCCTGTTTACGCCAGTTATAGTCCCAGTAAACCATACCCGGATAGCGCGCGGCAGCACGCTGGCCGCAGTCATTTATCTGCTGCATGTTTTTCCAGCGTGAGATCCCCAGCGAGCTGCTGATGACGCGGAATCCATTTTCTGCCGCATAGAGCGCCGTACGCTCGAAACGCATATCGAAGCACATGGTGCAGCGGACGCCGCGCTCGGGTTCCCATTCCATGCCTTTCGCGCGCTCAAACCAGTTATCGGTATCGTAATCGGCATCAACAAACGGCACGCCGTGTTTTTCCGCAAAGCGAATATTCTCCTCCTTACGAATGAGGTATTCCTTTTGTGGATGGATATTGGGGTTGTAGAAGAAAATCGTGTAGTCAATCCCCGAAGCCTGGATAGCCTCCATCACTTCACCCGAGCAGGGGGCGCAGCAGGAGTGCAACAGCAGCCTGTCGGCACCGTCTGGCAGGGAAAGTTGTGGTCGGATAAAAGGGGCTGTCGTCATGGCGTTCTGCAATATGTTTATGAAATTTATGGAAGGGTAGCATAAATTCATCATCTGTTGAGACGGGATCAAGGCAGGACAGAGCGACCCCGCGGGGCGGGATCATCTCGGGTACCACGTGTCGTTATTCGGCAAATTTCAGCAGCGCGTCGCCATCAAGACGATAGCGAACCCATTCGGACTGCGGCAGCGCGCCTATGCTCAGGTAAAAATCAATCGCGGGCTGGTTCCAGTCCAGCACGCTCCATTCAAGGCGGCCGCACTGACGTTTTACCGCGAGCTGCGCGATATGTTTCAGCAGCGCTCTTCCCGCGCCTTTACCGCGATACTCCGGGGATACGTACAGGTCTTCCATGTAAATCCCGTTGCGTCCGAGCCAGGTCGAATAGCTGGTGAAGAACACGGCATAGCCGGCAGTCTTGCCTTCACACTCAGCGATCAACGCTTCGGTTTTTGTGCCTGCGCCAAAGAGCGTTTCGCGGATCTCCTCCGGCGTGGTAACCACTTCTTCCGGCGCTTTTTCATACACCGCCAGCTCGTAGATCATGGCGTATATCGCCGCCGCATCTTCGGGGCGGGCCTGACGAATGGTGATGCTCATTATTTTCCCTGTGTTTTAGCCTGTGTTTCGATTGATGGCGTTAAGCATACGGAGTATTGTCCGAAGAATTAAGTGCAATGAAATCAACAAAAGATGAATATTATGCATCCGGTACTGAGGCGTCTTGATTTAAACCTGCTGCCCGTTTTCGACGCGATTTACCGCCATCGTTCCGTTCGGCTGGCCGCTGACGAGCTGGCGATGAGCACATCGGCACTGAGCCATGCGCTGTCGCGTTTGCGCATCACCCTTAATGACCCGCTCTTTTTTCGCGAAGGGCATCGCATGTCCCCCAGCGTGTATGCCTCTCAGCTGGCGCCTTCCATTGCTTCCGCATTGTCGTTCCTCAATCATGAGCTGACCCCGCAGCCGGAGTTTGACCCGGCCAGCAGTACCGAAAGCTTACAAATTGGGATTACGGACTTTACCGCGCTGTGCATTTTCCCGGCGCTGATGCACAAACTGCAGCTTGCGGCCCCGGGCTTGCGTTTCGAATTGCGCTATCTCCCGCACAGCCCGGCGCTGACGGAACTGCTGGCGGGCGAAGTGGATCTCGCGCTGGGGTTCAGCACTCAGGATGATATCCGGCTCCCGGAACTGGAAGAGATCGCCTGGTTTGAAGATGAGTATGTGGTTATTAGCAACGCGCGCCGGACGCGTCTGACGCTGGAGGAGTATCTCGCGGCCCGACACCTGGTGGTGACGCCATGGAATGAAAAGCAGGGCGTTCTGGACGTGCGGCTCGAACAGCTGGGATATACACGACAAATCGCGATCAAAACGCCGTCGATGTTGAGCGCGCCGTTTATCGTTGCCGAAAGCGACCTGCTGATGGCAATCCCCCGTTTTGCCGCTGAGAAGCTGGCTGCGGCAGCGGACCTGAGGATTTTTCCTTTACCGTTTTCGATACGCACGTTTGAAGTGAAAATTTACTCGCATAAACGCAGCGGCCAGCGGGGGGCGACCCGCTGGCTTAAGGAGGAGCTGCAAACGCTGGCACAGGCGCTTCATTCCGGGCTGTCCGGCTCCCAGGAAAGGATGTCGCCGGGTTGACACTGCAGCGCTTCGCAAATTTTCGCCAGCGTATCAAAACGTATCCCTTTAACCTTGCCGGACTTGAGCAGCGACAGGTTTTGCTCCGTGATCCCCACAAAGGCAGCCAGGGCTCTGGACGTCATTTTCTTTTCTACCAGCATTTTGTCCAGATGAACCACGACAGCCATAATCAGATGAACTCCTTATTTTCTTCTTCCGCTTTGATCCCTTCGACCAGGGAGTGAAACGTTACCAGCAGCAAACCGCCGGTTAATAACAGAACAAAATCCCCAAGCAAAAGGGTGACCTGGTAGTAATGTCCCGGCCACGCGATCGTGAGAGGGATCAAAAAGCGACAGACCGGCAGCGCGATCCCAAGGCTTAGCATTGCGATTGCAATGTTGCGAACGCTGTTCGCCAGGGCCCGGGAGAGGATCTGCTTTTGACGAACCTGTCGCGTGACGCTCATTCCCTGCCAGATAGCGAAGGCAAACAGCCCCGCCGGGAGATAAAGGATCGCCAGCAGGAGTATCTGGCGTAGCGGCGAAACCGTCGAAACCGCCAGATCGTCATTCTGAACCTCAGCGAGCTTTAGCAGAGTGGAAATGAAAAACGACTCGCCGGTGAAATAAATCCACAAAGGGGTGATTAAAACCAGGATGAGAAATAGCGGCAGCACCCCTGCGATGAGCACCAGACTGAGTTTATCCCTCGCACCATTCACGTCGAACCTTCCTGAATATTTCATATTATTTTAAGACCAGCATGCTCAAGCATGACATAAGCATCAGCGCGATGGCAATCTTGCCACCGTTCAGACAGTTAGCGCCGCGTTTCATCCACGGTTTTGGCCACACGTGATACACGCTAATGGCGAGATAAGAGGCCTGAATCACCCAGGTGAGCATTCTGAAAAAGTAACCTGAACTGTTCAGATGGGTGATGGTCTGCATCATCTCCATGCTATAGAGAATGATTCCGACGGTCAGCATTGTGTTCACCAGCCGAAGTTTATACCGCGCGGCCCAGGCTCCGCACGTAAACAGCAGGGCCGAGACGAAGGTCAGTATCGCCCAGAGAATATCAATCCAGTTCATGATGCGCCTCTGCTGCCTGATATGGCTGGGCTAACAGCAGCCGTATGGCCGGGACAACCACCGGCCACGCGGTGTCGGAAAGGATCACCACGGCGCTTTTACGCTGTCGGTCGAAGGCAATAGCGGAAGCAAACCCTGACGATTCACCATCATGCCAGGTGATATCGCGCCCCTGAATGCGCGTGGTGAACCAGCCATAGCCTACGCGTGAATCGGGATCGTCAGTCGCAAACTGTGGCGTCATTGCGTCGCTCCATGCGAGCTTTCCTTCCAGCAGCGACTGCGCGTAATGGGCCATGTCGACAATGGTTGAGCGCACGCCTGCGGCAGGGGCAAACGCGTGCATGACCCACGGCGCTTCGCTCAGGCCGGAAGCGGACCGACCGCGGCTGAATGCGAAAGAGGCGGGCATCGTATCGCTGGCGACGACGGAGTCTGTCATATGCGCCTGAGCGAAAATTCGCGTTTGCAGGAGATGAGCAAAGGATTGATGCGATGCACGCGCCAGCGCCAGTCCCAGCAGCGCGTAGCCGGTGTTGGAATAGTCAAATTCAGCCGGGCGTTCGACGCTGGCTTTATTCACCATCTCTATTAATGTCTCCTCATCGAAGTTCCAGATATTGTCACGCAGGATGATGCTTTTAATGACCTGAACTTTCTCGGGTAACGACGTCGCCAGCGGCGGCAGGCCGGAGCGGTGCGAAGCCAGCTGCGCCAGGGTAATATCGCTCGCCAGGCCCGCTATCTCCGGAATAAGTTCACCGACGCGGGTTTGTGGCGCCGCTTCGCCGCGTCGCTGCGCCTCAATCAGCAGGCTGCTGGTCATGGTTTTGGTCAGGCTGGCGATTTCATACTGTTTCGTAAAATCGCTGTCCCACAGAGCGTACTGCACGCCTTTCGGCGTAATGAATGCGACGGCAACGCTGCCTCGCGCACCGCTGAGTAATGGCGTCAGGAACGAGACTATGGTTGCATCTCCCGTCTGGCGCGGGGACGGAGTGCTGACGCCCGGCTGCAGGTAGATGCCTGCAGCAATCAGCGACACAAAAACCACCCCTGCGGCTAAGAGTCGCCTGCGGCTGTACACATACCGTTTATTCATGGTTTTCGCCTCAGAACTCGTACTGGATCATGGATGACAGGGTGTACTGTATGCGGCTTTTCACCAGCGGGCTCTGACCCGCTTCATCAATCAGACAGGCTGCGCGGCCGGCCACCCCAGCCGCCAGATTTTCGCTGATGTGCCAGACCAGTTCGCTATCGACCCCAGCTTCCTGCAAACCCGATGAGGGTGAATATGCCTCAAACCCAGTGCGCTGAGACTGGTTCGCGGTGACGCCATAATGGCGCTGCTGATAGCCGCCGTTCGCCCAGGTGATGTCACCTGCGACCGAAAACTCGACGTCCTGCCCGCGCCAGAGGGTGGACTTTACGCCGCTGTTCACGGTCCTCGCCTGCGGCTGCGTCTCGCCACCGTACCGGTGTTTTTGCGTAGCGCTTAACGCCCGCAGCCATATCGTCCAGTCCTCGCGGTGATAACGCATCTCCGCGCCAGCCATCAGCATGTCGGACATATCGCCCATTCCCTGCAGGTCGCGGTTTTTTCGGGCGGAGAAGGGATAGTTAACTGTCTCTTTTCGCCCCTCATCAGAGGCCAGCAGCAGGCTCACGGCAAACGGGGCGTCGGGGCTATATGTCCATGCAAGACCTTCCGTAGAGAGATCCCACTGCCCATAGTCTTTACTCTTCAGACTCAGGCCGCCTTTAAGTAGCGGCCCGGGCGCGTAATGCTGCGATCCCGAATAAACGGGGCTGACCGCGACGCCCAGTCCCGCGTAACCGGACAGATCCGCACTGCGTGCGGGGGCGCAAAGCGCGATCCCCGCGAGCGAAACGCCATACAGCAGACTTCTTTTCATTCGATGCCTCTCCTGGCAAAGGGTAAGTTGAAGTGCGTGCAGGCTAGCCTGGAGATTATCGTAAAACAATAAACATTTATTGTTTTACACTAAAGTTGGTAGGGTTGTTCAAGCGCTCACGATAAAAAGAGATGCGGCCGGGGAGGAAAGTACAATATCGTAACTCTATGATTAAACGTGTAGTTCGCAGGAACACCGTCGCGACAGGACGATAAATGATTGATGACATTCGTTGTGAACAAGGGCTCGTCAATGCCGGGTAAATTATGAAAACACAAATGCCAGGACATATGTCCTGGCATGACACAAGAAAAGAGAGATTAGGGGGACGTTATACTTGCGGCATATCGTTGTGCGGCAGCAATCGCCCTGTCGTCAAAAATATACTGTTCAAAATGATGGCTCGCATCGGTGACGCGATATATTTTCCACTTACCGTCTTCATTGCGCAGATACACGTTTAACTGCAGCTTCTGCTCATGACCCACACCCAGCTCGACGTTAACAAGTTTTCCGGACGCAGAGTTTATCGCGTTGCTTACGCTTAGGTCAGGGATCCACTCCGCGGCATAGTCTTGCGTATAGGTAAAATAGTCGGAACCGATAATTTCCTGCTCATAGAGAGAGAAAATTCTCTGCAGTCGGAAGAGCGTGTCTCGCGCGATATACTCACGCATTTTTGGGGAATCGAGATTATCTTCTTTGCTGTCTGTAACGAAAGCCGTGAGGTAAAACGTATAAAAGTCATGAGTGCGTTTTTCCGGCGTATCCATCTGTGTTGCACATCCTGTCAGTAACAGGCACATCAAAAGAACGTTACGCATCAGCTTTTCCTGTAAATTTTGTAAGCAGGGCGTGCGGAGCGATATCCCGGACCACCCCACATATCTCTTTGTCTGAAATCAGAGTACCAGGTTGTACCGTCATAAATCGCCATGTGACCTGCCGGATTTTCTCCCTGCCATAGTTTTTTGCATTGGGTGCATTTCCAATATCCGCGCCACCTGCTCGTATTGCCCTGCGAGTAAATTCACCACAGCGTTTTTGCGATGAAATGCCGGCACTCTGGCGTGCATGCAGGGCCGCAGCGTATTTGTTCCATGCCATGTATTAACTCCTGTTGGATATTAAAACGCCACTAAACAACGAGAGCTTCATTTTGGTTAGGCAAATAATGTTATTAAATAATTATATATTTCAGTAAGTTATTTATTGCTACATTTAATTTTCCTGGTTGATGAGCTGCAGTAGATGCGCTGTTGTTGCAAGCTGAAATGGAAGGTTTACATCGCCAGGTAAGTAAAATACCATACCCCCCTATAGTATCAGGAGGGCGTATGCCGCATTCACCCGAAGATAAAAAACGTATTCTTACTCGCGTCCGCCGCATTCGGGGCCAGGTTGATGCCCTTGAACGCGCGCTTGAGTCGGGCGACCCCTGTCTGGCCATTCTGCAGCAAATCGCCGCCGTGCGCGGGGCTGCCAATGGCCTGATGGGCGAAATGGTTGAAATTCACCTCAAAGATGAGCTGGTGACGGGGGAAACCACGCCGGATCAGCGAGCCGTACGCATGGCGGAAGTCGGCCATTTGCTGCGCTCTTATCTAAAATAAACCCACACACCTGACAAAAAGAGAAGACATGATGAAATCTCGCGCTGCAGTTGCATTTGGTCCCGGCCAGCCGCTGAAAATCGTTGAAATCGACGTGGCACCGCCGAAGAAAGGCGAAGTGCTGATCAAAATCACCCATACCGGCGTGTGCCATACCGATGCGTTTACGCTCTCCGGTGACGATCCGGAAGGCGTCTTCCCGGCGGTGCTGGGTCATGAAGGCGGCGGGATTGTGGTGGAAGTGGGCGAGGGCGTGACCAGCCTGAAGCCTGGCGATCACGTTATCCCGCTGTACACCGCGGAATGCGGCGAGTGTAAGTTCTGTAAATCCGGTAAAACCAACCTCTGCCAGGCGGTTCGCGCCACTCAGGGGAAAGGGCTGATGCCGGACGGTACCACCCGTTTCTCCTATAACGGCGAGCCTGTTTACCACTACATGGGCACCAGCACCTTCAGCGAGTACACCGTTTGCGCGGAAATTTCCCTGGCGAAGGTGAACCCGCAGGCGCCGCTGGATAAAGTCTGCCTGCTGGGCTGCGGCGTGACCACCGGTATTGGCGCGGTGCATAACACGGCAAAAGTCAAAGAGGGCGACACCGTGGCGGTGTTCGGTCTCGGCGGCATTGGTCTGGCGGTGATTCAGGGCGCGGTGCAGGCGAAGGCCGGGCGTATCATCGCGGTCGACACCAACCCGGAGAAATTCAGGCTGGCGGGTGAAATGGGCGCGACCGATTTCGTGAACCCGAAAGATCACGAAAAACCGATTCAGGACGTCATCGTTGAGATGACCGACGGCGGCGTTGACTTCAGCTTCGAATGTATCGGCAACGTGAACGTGATGCGTTCCGCACTCGAATGCTGCCACAAAGGCTGGGGCGAGAGCATCATCATTGGCGTGGCCGGAGCGGGCCAGGAGATTAAAACCCGTCCGTTCCAGCTGGTCACCGGTCGCGTATGGCGCGGTTCCGCGTTTGGCGGCGTGAAGGGCCGTACCCAGCTTCCGGGTATGGTTGAAGATGCTATGGTCGGCAAGATTCAGCTCGACCCGTTCATTACCCACCGTTTGCCGCTGGAGCAGATCAACGACGCGTTCGATCTGATGCACGAAGGAAAATCCATCCGTACCGTCATTCATTTCGGCGACAAGTAACTCTTCTGCCAGCGGTTTTTCGCCGCTGGCGTTTCTTTAATAATCTTCTCTAAAGTGTGACCAGTGCGGCGTTTTTAGCCGTAATCTAAATCTCTGCCGTGCCGATGACTATTTAACAGGCGTGTTTTTACGCATCTTACCTACAAGAGAGTCGACGGTCATGGACAACACTACTTCGATGCAGGCGCAGCGCAAGCTGGGCTTCTTGCATCACATCAGGCTGGTTCCGCTGTTTTCCTCCATTCTCGGTGGCATTATTCTTCTGTTCGCCTTGAGCTCGGGTCTGGCGGGGTATTTCCTGCTGCAGGCCGATAACGATCAGCAGGATGTCACATCCGAAATTCAGGTGCGTATGGGGCTGTCGAACAGCTCAAACCATCTGCGTACCGCGCGTATCAATCTGATCCACGCCGGTGCTGCAAGCCGCATCGCGGAGATGGATGCGATGAAGCAGAACATCAGCGAGGCAGAAACGCGCATTAAGCAGTCCCAGGAGAGCTTTACCGCCTATATGAATCGTGCCGTGCGTACCGCTGAGGGTGCAGCGCTGGATGAGGATCTCAAGGCGCGGTACGACGCCTATATCGCGGGCATGCAGCCGATGGTGAAATTCGCCAAAAACGGCATGTTCGAAGCGATTATCAACCACGAAAACGAAACGGCGCGTCCGCTGGATGACGCTTACAACGCCGTGCTGCTGAAGGCGATTAAGATCCGTACCGAGCGTGCCAATGCGCTGACGGCCCAGGCGCACAGCCGCACGCAGCTGGGCCTGATGTTTATGGTGGGCGCGTTTGCGCTGGCGCTGGTGCTTACGGCGATGACCTTTGTCGTGCTGCGCCGCACGGTAATCAATCCTTTGCAGCGTGCAGCGAAACGTATCGAGAATATCGCCAAAGGCGACCTGACGATGCCGGACGACGTGGCCGGGCGCAGCGAAATTGGCCTCCTGACGCGCGATCTGCAAACCATGCAGCACTCGCTTGAAAACACGGTGGGCACCGTACGTCAGGGGGCGGAAGAGATCTACCGCGGCACCAGCGAGATTTCCGCCGGTAACACCGATCTCTCTTCGCGTACCGAACAGCAGGCTGCGGCCATTGAGCAAACCGCCGCAAGCATGGAACAGCTTACCGCGACGGTGAAACAGAACGCCGATAACGCCCATCATGCCAGCAAGCTGGCGGAAGATGCCTCCGGGAAAGCCAGCCGCGGCGGCCAGATGGTCTCCGGCGTGGTCAAAACCATGGGCAATATCTCCACCAGTTCGAAAAAAATCTCCGAGATCACCGCCGTCATCAACAGCATTGCGTTCCAGACCAATATCCTGGCGCTTAACGCGGCGGTAGAAGCGGCGCGGGCGGGCGAGCAGGGGCGCGGGTTTGCCGTGGTGGCAAGCGAAGTCCGAACCCTTGCAAGCCGCAGTGCGAATGCCGCAAAAGAGATCGAAAGCCTGATTAACGAATCGGTCTCGCTGATCGACCAGGGCTCCGGTGAGGTTGTGGCTGCCGGTAACACCATGAATGAAATCGTCGAAGCGGTTAAACGCGTGACCGACATCATGCTGGAGATTGCCGCCGCGTCCGATGAGCAGAGCCGCGGTATCGTGCAGGTGAGCCAGGCGATTTCTGAGATGGATAAAGTGACCCAGCAGAACGCCTCGCTGGTGGAAGAAGCCTCTGCGGCCGCCGCGTCTCTGGAAGAACAGGGCGCGCGTTTGACCGAGGCGGTCGGCGCGTTTCGTCTGAGCAGTACAAAGCCAGGCCGCGTGGTGACGTCTGCGCCAGTGGCGAAGAACGCGCCGTTGCGTCCGGCGGCGACGGTTTCCGGGGATAACTGGGAAACGTTCTGAGTCGCCACCGGGCAAAAAAAAGGGACCTTTCGGTCCCTTTTTCACATCTTATTGCTTATCGGGTAACGCGTACGCGATAACGTAATCCCCGCGATCCGGCGACTGTCGGGCGCCCCCGGCGTTGATGATGATGTACTGCTTACCGGTTTTCGGCGACACGTAGGTCATCGGGCCGGACTGGCTGCCGACCGGCAGACGGTCTTTCCAGATCTCTTTCCCGGTGGCGGTATCAAACGCGCGCAGGTAGAAATCCTGCGTGCCGGCGAAGAACAGCAGGCCGGACTGGGTAGAGAGTGATGCGCCCAGCGTCGGCATGCCGATTGGGATTGGCATGTGCATACGAATGCCCAGCGGCCCGGTATCTTCCACCGTGCCGACAGGCACCTGCCACACCAGCTTGCCGGTTTTCAGGTCAACGGCCGACATGGTGCCAAACGGCGGCTTCTGGCACGGAATGCCCAGCGGCGACAGGAAGCGTTCGCGCATCGCGCCGAACGGCGTGCCGTCCATCGGTACGATGCCCATCTCGATGCCGCTGGCGTTTTTCGCCACGTTAGCGCGCGGCACCATGTAGTTTGCCAGGCCCAGGCGCATATCGTTGACGAACATCAGGCTGTTGTTCGGGTCAACGGAGACGCTACCCCAGTTCATCCCGCCGAGTGAGCCAGGGAACTGCAGGGAACGGTCGAGACCCGGCGGGGTGAAGACGCCCTGATGACGCATCTCTTTAAACTGAATACGGCACAGCAGCAGGTCGACAGGCGTCGCCCCCCACATGTCGGATTCGGTCAGCGTCTGGTTGCCAATCATCGGCATGCCAACGGAATACGGCTGGGTCGGCGAGTAGCGTTCACCCTCAACGTTACCTGCCGGGACAGGACGTTCTTCTACCTTCGCCACCGGCTTGCCGGTTTCTCGGTTAAGCATGAAGATCATGCCCTGCTTGCTGGTCTGCACCAGCACGGGCGTGGTGCCGCCCTTACCGTCGGGCAGATCGTACAGCAGCGGCTGGGAAGGCAGGTCAAAGTCCCACAGGTCGTGGTGGGTCGTCTGGAAATGCCAGCGCACCTGACCGGTGGTTGCGTCGACGGCGACGATGGAGGAACTGTACTTATCGTCCAGCGCGGTACGTTCGCCCGCCCAGAAGTCCGGGGTGGCGTTGCCGGTTGGCAGGTAGATCAGGTTCAGCTTAGCGTCGTAAGACATTGCTGACCAGACGTTCGGCGTGCCGCGCGTGTAGGTCTGGCCTTCCGGCGGTAGGCCGGTCAGGTTCGGATTACCCGGATCCCACGCCCACGCCAGCTTACCGGTGTGCACGTCGTAGGCGCGCACCACGCCCGGCGGTTCGCCGGTGGAGAAGTTATCCGCGACGCGACCGCCGACGACAACGACATTCCCGGCGACCAGCGGCGTGGAGGTCTGCTGATAATAGCCGGGCTTAATTTCGCCCATGCCGACGCTCAGATCCACGGTGCCATGGTCGCCGAAGTCTTCGCAGACCTTGCCGTCATCCGCGTTGATGGCAATCAGGCGGGCGTCGGTGGTCGGCAGGAACAGGCGGCGAGGGCATGCCGCAGGCTGTGTCTCTGCCTGTGACGTTGTCACGCTGGAGTGGTCTTCAAAATAGCCCAGACCGCGGCAGCGCTGCCAGTTAGGCGCCGTGGCTTTGGAATCGTAGCGCCATTTTTCTTTGCCGGAATCCACGTCCAGCGCCAGCACTTTACTGTACGGGGTACAGACGTACAGCGTGTCGCCAATCTGCAATGGCGTGTTCTGATCTTCCGCGCCGGAGCCGTTGCTCTGCGGAATATCGCCGGTGTGCGCAACCCAGGCGACTTTCAGATCGCGGACGTTTTGCTTGTTAATCTGGTCCAGCGCGGCGAAACGGTCGCCGTGGGTGGTATTACCCCAGTGCGCCCAGTTCTTTTGCTGCTCGCCGGGGGCGACGGGTTTCACCGGAACGGGCTCGTTCGCTGCCACGAGGGTCTGCGGCTTAAACATCCAGCCCAGGCTGACCAGCATCGCCACCGCGAGCACGGCCGCGACGCCAAAAGCGGGCGCCTTGTTCGCAACGCTGTGGTTTGCCGCGCGCAGGAAAGGCCAGACGATGGCGCACAGGAAGGCCAGTACGGCAAAGGTAAACAGGCGAGAGAAGAGCGGCCAGAAATCCCAGCCCGCATCGCCTACCGCCCAGAACAGCGAGGCAATAAAGGCGATGGCGTAAAGTACGATCCCGCTGCTGCGATTGAGGAAAATCAGGATCGCGGCAATCACCATCACCACGCCCATTATCAGGAAGTATCCGCTTCCGCCTACGGTGACGAGCTTAAAGCCCAGCCCGCCGACTGCCAGACCGATGAGCAACATCAGTCCGGCAAGGAGCCACTGCAGGATACGCGGTATCCCACGTGGCGCGCTGCCAAATGCCATTTCTGTCTCCTTAAGATCCCCCCGTCGTGCTGGGTGTGTACCAGTTGGGTAATAAATGCGGAGGAAAGAATGATTAATACGGGTGAATTCGGGGTTGTAAAATTTTTTACGAACCATTTGGTGAATTCGTCGCTATGATAAAACTGTTAAATTGTTTTACGCAATTGTTAATGAATGATTTCGCATTAATTGATTAGCGCGCAAGACGGCCCCTCTCCCTTGAGGGAGAGGGCTGGGGTGAGGGGGAACATACGGCTGTGGTGGTCATTCCGTTCACTTTATGTTTCTTGCTACTCTGTAACGACATGGCCTGTGAACGTGCCAGGGCGGCTCAATCGCCACCGCCCTGGCAACCCGGGCTCCCGGCGGTAAATCGCCGCTTCGCGGATTGCTCGCCCCATCCTTGGGGCTCACCCTTTCAGGGCCAGCGCAGGCGCTGTCCAAAATTGCTCCCGGCAATTTTGTCCTCAGCTTATTCCTTCAGGCTATCGGGTCGGGCATGAGCCTGCATCCCTGCAGGCCACGCCCTCTCGGCGCATCCCTGCGCCTCGCCCCGGCCTTGCGGAAACGCTTCGGCGATTTACAGCCGGACCAGAGCGTCGCTGTAAGTTCTTCATTTTCCTGAGGCAATATTTATCGCTTCGGGTGGAAAAATGGCTGGTGAACCCTCGCCCCGTTGGGGAGAGGGTTAGGATGAGGAGGGCGAAAGTTGTCAGACCGGCATTGATTTACGAATAGCGCTCAGCAGCGTCTGCGCGCCCGTTGAAAGCGGCGTGTCTACGCGGGTCAAAATGCCGATAGGTTCACCGGGGCCGGGGGAGGTAATCGGCAGGGCGATCAGCGTTCCCTGACGTAAATCATCTTTCACCGCACCGGAGGGGACGAACCAGACGTAGTCATAATCCAGCGTAAGCTGCCGTGAAAGCGAGGCCGATAGCGTTTCGATACACCCTGAGGGCAGCGTACACCCCTGCATTTGCAGCAAGGTTTCGGCGGTCTGGCGGGGAACGGTCCCTTTTGGGCAGACCACTACCGGCCACTCCATCACGCGGCTTAACGTTACCGTGTCCTGCAGCAGGGGGTGATCGGGACGAACCACCAGCTTCAGAGACTCCAGGAACAGCAGTTCATAGTTGAGGCCGCCCATCAGCTCAGGGTCGGACATGCGGCCGATTCCGAGATCCAGTTCGCCGGATTTCAGCCCCGCGAGCAGCATGGTGTTATTCATGGTGGCGACCTGAATCGTGGTATGCCGCTGCTGCTTATGGAACTGGCCGATAACGGGCGGAAGAATGCCCAGCGCCGCGGTAGGCAGAGCGCCCACGCGCACCACCTCACTGGATTGCTCTTCTTTTCGGTGCAGGGACTGGCCAGCGGTATTGAGCGCATCCAGCACTTTAACGGCGTGCGTGAGGAACTGTTCGCCCACGATGGTAAGCTGCGCCCCCAGCCGGCCGCGGTCAAAAAGACGGGCACCGGTCAGCTGTTCCAGCTCGTTGAGGGTTTTTGAGAGCGCAGGCTGGCTCAGGTTGAGAGTTTCAGCCGCACGCCCCAGCGTTCCCTGTTGAGCGACGGCCACAAATGTATGCAAATGGCGCAAGCGTATGCGCTGACTGAACAGACCATTTTTTTCCATAGGCGATGTTAAAAACAGAGCGATGCGGGTGACAAGTTAAGTTGTTTAATTTTGATAACCTGATAGCAAAATATTTTTAACATTTGATCTGTTTGAGTTACAACATGTTTTTTGGCGGGGGAATAAAAGCGAACATCCTTGTTCGTTTATTGCTCACTGCGGAGGGGTATCGTCTACCGGTTTAGATCACGCCGTCGCCGCCATCGGAGCACCACACCTGGCCGGACGTAAATGAACATTCATCCGAGGCCAGCGTGACGTACAGCGGGGCAATCTCGACGGGCTGGCCCGGACGTCCCAGCGGGGTGTCGCCACCGAACTCCTTCACTTTTTCCATCGGCTGCCCGCCGCTGGACTGCAGAACCGTCCAGTAAGGGCCAGGAGCAACCGCGTTGACGCGAATGCCTTTCGGACCCAGCTGTTTGGCTAAGGATTTGGTGAATACCGCCAGACAGGCTTTCGTCTGGGCATAGTCCAGCAACACGGGGCTGGGCTTCACCGCCTGGACGGAGGAGGTATTAATGATAACGGACGACGCTTTCAGGTGGCGCAGCGCCGCCTTGGTGATCCAGAACGGAGCGTAAACGTTGGTTTTAAACGTTGCGTCAAAATCTTCCGTGGTCAGTTCCTCAAGCGATTCACGGAACTGCTGACGGCCGGCGTTGTTGACCAGAATGTCCAGCCCGCCCAGTTTCGACACGGCTTCTTCGACCAGATTCTGACAGAACGTTTCGTCCCGGACGTCTCCCGGCAGCGCGATGGCCTTGCGGCCTTCGGCTTCAATCAGGTCGATGACCTCAGCGGCGTCTTTTTCCTCTTCAGGCAGGTAGTTAATGGCAACGTCAGCGCCTTCACGCGCATAGGCGATAGCGACCGCGCGACCAATACCGGAGTCACCGCCGGTAATCAGCGCTTTTTTGCCGGCCAGGCGGCCATGTCCTTTGTAGCTTGTTTCCCCGTGGTCGGGTACAGGCTGCATTTCGGATGCCAGTCCCGGCGGCGTCTGAGGCTGTTCCGGGAACGGGGGCTGCGGGTAAGCGTTCGTACGTTGTTTAGTATCACTCATAGCTGACTCCTTAAGCCAAGGGGTGAGATTTGATGGATAACTGCAGCGTTAACGCTTCGCTGAATTATTTCTGCAAACGATCAACACGGACGACGGCAGGAGATGATTTTTTATCAAGCGAACCGTTGATACTGATCATCTGGTCGGGTTTTACCATTCTGCCGTCGAAGACTGCCTGGGGAATAATAACGTCGATTTTTCCGGTTTTATCCTGAAATACAAACTTATCGCCGCTACCGTCAATAAGATTACCGCGTAATGAAATTGTCGCACCATCGTGCAATTCTTTTGCCTGCCTGATGGTCATAATACGCGCGTCGTCGGTTCCGCGATATCCGCTATCAAGCGCGTGGGGAGGCGGTGGCGCTTCGCCTTTTTGTAAACCCCCGTTATTATCTGCCCATGCGGCCGGAGCCAGAAATAACAATAAAGCGGAAATAAGTGATAATTTCATCCGATATCCTTCATTTTGCGTGTCTTGACTTATTAAGTATTGTTGCTATTCCTTTATGTGGCAAATGTGATAAGTCCTAAAAACATTCGCGTTAGAAATCAAAATTATCGGATAATAAGCGAAACGGTGACGATGGCCATGAAGCGTGAAAATGAAAAGTTACCCGGGATAGATGAGAGTTATCGTTTGCTGACGTTTGAATACGCGTTTCGTCAGGTGGGTTTTATTGTTCTGCTAGGTATTATCGTCGCGGCGATTGCCGGTCTGTTTTCCAGCGGAATGGTCAGCGACACGGTCAAAACGAATTCCGCTAAATCATTGACCATAGACTATGAACGCTTTGGACGACGGGAGACAGAGACGCGGATGGCGCTCGCGTTTCCGGTGCAGGACGAGGGGAAGTATGTCCTCAGCATGACCAGCGAGAGCAGCGATGCGTATGAGCCAGGCAGCGTCTGGCCGCAGCCGGACGCTATGTTCAGCCGCGGGAAGACTCTCTATTTTGTCTATAACAACCTGAAAAAAACAGACAGCTTCTCCGTGTTACTCTTCACGACACCTTCCAGAGCCGGTAAATGGAACACCGTCATCCGCGTCAACAGCGAGCCGGAAATTAACATCTGGCAATTTATTTACCCCTAGGAGGCTGATATGGATATGGTCTTTCGCGCGCTGGCTATTTATCTGTTTCTGGTGGTGGTATTTAAAGTGGCCGGGCGTCGCGCGCTGCTGCAGATGACCAGCTTCGATCTCATTCTGCTTCTGATAATTAGTGAAGCCACGCAGCAGGCGCTTCTCGGACAGGATTTTTCCGTTACCGGTGCGATGATTACCATTACCACGCTGGTGGTGGTCGATATTATATTCGGGTTGATGAAGAAATATTTCTCGCCGGTGGAGAATATTCTGGATGGCACTCCTGTTATTCTTGTTGAGAACGGCGTGCCGTTAGCCGATAAACTGAAAAAAGTTGACGTGTCCTGTGATGATATTCTGGTGTCAGCGCGTCAAAATAATGGCATTACGGAAATAAGCGACATTAAATATGCCATACTTGAGCGCAATGGGCATATTTCAATCATTCCTTTCGAGAAATAAGAGGCGGCAAGATGAGCAATCTTTTTCACGACAGCAATAATACCGTGGGTGAACTGACGAAAAAGCTGGCGAGCAAATTAACCGATCTCGGGCTTCGCTTAACCACCGCGGAATCCTGCACGGGCGGAAAGCTCTCGGTGGCGCTTTGCGCAGAGGAAAACACCGCCGAATTTTATGATGTTGGGCTGGTTGTGTTCAGCGATGAAGCCAAAGCGCGGATCCTCGGCGTGCGCCCTGAGACGCTTGAGCGGTTTACGGCCGTGAGCGAGCAGACGGTAACCGAGATGGCCGCCAGCATCCGCGACATCGCCCAGGCCGATATCAGCATCGCCATCAGCGGCTACGCGGGTCCGGAAGGGGGCGACGACGGCACGGCGGCGGGGACGGTCTGCTTCGCGTGGAACATACGCGGCGAGACGAAGACCCGCACCGTGCTTTTCTCCGGTGACTGTCAGGATGTGGTCGAAAAAGCGGTGCATTACTCGCTGGCTGAACTGGTGACAACCTTGTCGGACGGGAATAACGGATAAACTCAGGTGGAGGTTCTATGGCTGTCATAGTGATTACCGGCGGGACGGCGGGCGTGGGAAAAGCCACGGCGCTGCATTTTGCAAAGGCGGGTTACGACGTGGGGCTCATCGCCCGCGATGAAGCCAGCCTGCACTCTACCCAGGAGGAGCTACGGCGCTTTGGCGTTAATGCCCACGCCGTGCAGGCGGACGTCGCCGACAGCCAGGCGGTGGTGGATGCCGCTAACGAAATTGAGTATCGCCTCGGCGCGATTGATGTCTGGGTGAACAACGCCATGGGGGCCATTCTGGCGCCGTTTCGTACCCTCACGCCGGACGAGTTCCGCCGCGTGACTGAGGTGACGTACCTCGGCTACGTGAACGGCACTCGCGCCGCGCTCGAACTTATGGTTCCGCGCGACAGGGGGGTGATTATCCAGGTGGGCTCCGCGCTGGCCTACCGTTCCATTCCGCTGCAGTCAGCCTACTGCGGGGCAAAAGCGGCGATCCGTGGGTTCACCGATGCGGTGCGTACCGAGCTGATACATGAGAACAGCCGGGTTCAGCTTTCGATGGTCCAGATGCCGGGGCTCAATACCCCGCAGTTCGAATGGGCGAGGAACAAGTTCGCCTGGGCGATGCGCCCGGTGCCGCCGGTCTTTGAGCCTGAGGTGGCCGCCAGCGCCATCTTCAGGGTGGCGCAAAAGCCGGTGCGCGAGCTGTGGGTTGGCAGCAGCACCATCCAGTCAATCGTCGGGCAATTTTTCTTCCCCGGTTTTCTTGACCGGCTGATGGTTAAAAAGGCGTGGGAAGGCCAGATGACCGACGATCTCAACGCGCCGGATCGCCGGGACTACCTCGACCAGCCGGTTAACGATCTGCATAAAATCCATGGCCGTTTTACTGACGAGGCGAAAACCCGCGCGCCGTCCGTCACCTCCGGCATGCCGGGGAAAGTGGCCCTTGGTGCCCTCGCGGTGGCGGGAATAGTGCTGACGCGTCTGATAACTCGCCGGAAACCGTAGTCAGCGCAGCGCGCTACGGTGCGTCCAGAACCAGCGATAGCCGTAGCCGCCAAGGCTGAGCTGAACGGTTTTACCGCAAATCAGCGCGTCATCGTAGCGCTTGTCCTCGAGACAGGCGGTCCAGGTGGCGTTGCGGATCCCTTTGGCGGTGAACTGCACCGGCTGGTCGCTGAAGTTGACGAAGGTCAGGATGCTGCGCTCGTCGGTCTCGTAATAAAGCCCCAGCACCGCGTCATCATCGATTGCGATCAGGCGAAAGGGCGCAACGGCAATTTCGGGGAACTCCGAGCGGGTAGTGGCAATATCGATGATCCGGTGCAGGAGCGAGTTGTGGTGAAGCAGCGAATCGGCGACGTTGACTTTCTGATAGCGGTAAGGGCCATGGTCGATAATCGGCGCGATAAACTTTTCCGGGTCAGCTGCAGAGAAACCACCTCCTTGCGATCCTGCCCACTGCATCGGGGTGCGGACGGCGTAGCGCTCCTCCAGATCCAGGTCGTCACCCATGCCTATCTCGTCGCCGTAGCGCATCACCGGGACACCCGGCAGGGAAAACAGCACCGCGTGGCAGAACGCCAGCCGCTTCCGATCGCCGTTGAGCATCGGCGCCAGGCGGCGGCGGATCCCGCGCTGATAGACGTTCATCTCCTCATCAGGGGCGAAGGTATCGAGGACAAACTGTTTGTCTTTCTGACTGATGCCTTCCAGATCCAGCTCGTCGTGATTGCGCAGCCAGTTGGCAAAACAGCAGGAGTCAGGCGGGACGATCATCTTCTTCACCGCATTGCGCAGCGGGCGGGCGCTTTTGCGGGCCAGGCTGACGTAGAAATACTTGTTGAGCCAGAAATTGAGCACCAGATTCAGACGGTCGTTATTGCCGAAGTAGTCTTTATAGGCCTCAACGTCTACGTCAACTTCGCCCAGCAGGATCGCGTCCGGATTGCGCTCTTCGATAAGACGCCGCATATGTTCGAGGATCCACAGACCCTTTTTTTCATCGCCGTTTCCCGCCTGCGTGGTGAGGTGGGATGCGGCGTCGAGGCGAAATCCCGACACGCCCAGCTTGAGCCAGAAGAGGATGATGTTTTCAATCTCTTTAAGCACCGCGGGCGAGGTAAGGTTCAGATCCGGCTCGTGGCGATAGAACATGTGCCGGTAGTATTGTCCCGCCTCGTCGTCCCAGGTCCAGATGCTCTTTTCCACGCCGGGAAACATGGGGGGCGTATCGTCCTCGTCGTTATCCGACCAGAGGTAGTAATCACGATAGGGTGACGCCGGGTTGCGGCGGGCCTGCTGGAACCAGGGATGCGCGTCCGACGTGTGCTGGATCAGCAGCTCGATAATGACTTGCATGCCCAGCTCGCGGGCCTGCTCGATAAAGGCGATGATATCGGCCAGCTTTCCGAAGCGGGGATCCACCTGGAGGTGGTCGCTGACGTCGTAGCCTTCATCGAGAAAGGGCGTGAGGTAAAACGGGGTGATCCAGATGACCGTCGCCCCCATGCGGCGTATATAGCGCAGCTTGGCCGCGATCCCGGCGATGTCCCCGCAGCCATCGCCGTTCAAATCATAAAATAGCGCGGTATCAATCTGATAAATAATGGCTCGTGTATGCCAGTCGGTCATAGCGTTCCTCAGTGATAGCCTTCAGTATCCGACACTTTGCCCCGGAAGACGTAGTAGCTCCAGGCGGTGTACACCAGGATCACCGGGATAATCAGCAACGTGCCTACCAGCATAAACAGCTGGCTGGCAGGCGGGGCCGCGGCTTCCCACAGGGTGATGCGCGGCGGAATAATGTTCGGCCAGAGGCTGATGCCGAGCCCGCTAAACCCGATGAAAATAAGCCCCAGCGTCAGCAGGAAGGGGCGAGCGTGGCTGGCCGGGTTGCGGGTCAGGCGCCAGATCAGCACGCTGAAAAGCGCAACCAGCAGAGGCACCGGCAGGAACCAGAAGAAGTTGGGCAGGGTAAACCAGCGGTCGGCCACGTACTGCCAGCCGAGCGGCGTCCAGATGCTCACCACGGCGATGACGACCATCAGCGCCAGCAGCACGTGGCGGGTCAGCTCGCGCATGCGGGCCTGCAGCGCGCCTTCGCTTTTCATAATGAGCCAGGTAGTGCCCAGCAGCGTGTAGGCCACAACCAGCCCGATACCGCAGAAGAGGTTAAAGGGGGTGAGCCAGTCAAGCGCGGAGCCGACGAAACGCCGCCCCTCAACGTCGAAGCCGTTAATCACGGCGCCCACCACCACGCCCTGGCTGAAGGTGGCGAGCAGAGAGCCGCCGGCAAAGGAGTAATCCCAGAATTTGCGGTGCGACGGCGTGGCTTTGAAGCGGAACTCAAAGGCGACGCCGCGGAAGATGAGGCCGATCAGCATCGCGGTGAGAGGAATGGTGAGCGCATCAATAATCACCGCATAGGCCAGCGGAAACGCGCCGAAAAGGCCCGCGCCGCCGAGCACCAGCCAGGTCTCGTTGCCGTCCCAGACCGGCGCCACGCTGTTGACCATCACATCGCGCTCCTTCGCATCGCCCACGAAGTTAAACAGCAGGCCGATGCCCAAATCAAAGCCATCCATGATGATGTACATCAGCGTGGCAAAGACGATGATGGCAAACCAGATAACTGAGATATCGACGCCCATCAGTTTCTCTCCTGTTCAGGAACAGACTCAGCGGCAGACAGCGGACGGGCGGGTGTGCCCGAGGTGTTTGACGTCAGCGTATCGACAGGCTGCGGTCCTTTCTTAATCAGCCGGATGAGGTAAACATAGCCCACCCCAAACACCGACGAGTAGACGACGAAGAACGCCAGCAGGCTGATGCTCATCTGCAGGGTGCTGTGCAGCGATACCGCGTCGATGGTGCGCAGATAGCCGTAGACCACCCACGGCTGACGGCCCACCTCGGTGGTGACCCAGCCGGCGAGCAGCGCCAGCAGCCCGGCAGGCCCCATGCAGAGGGCAAACCAGTGGAACGGGCGAGAGTGGTATAGCCGATGACGATAGCGCAGCCAGACGCTAATCAGCCCGAGGGTAATCATCAGCAGCCCCATCCCGACCATGACGCGGAACGACCAGAAGACGATGGTCGAATTAGGGCGATCTTCTTTCGGAAAATCCTTCAGCGCCGGGACCTGCTTATCCAGGCTGTGCGTCAGGATAAGGCTGCCGAGCGCGGGGATCTCCAGACCGTATTTGGTGCGCTCCTCGTCCATATCCGGCAGGCCAAACAGCAGCAGCGGGGTGGCCTCGCCCGGCGGATTTTCCCAGTGTCCCTCAATGGCGGCAATTTTGGCAGGCTGATGCTCAAGCGTGTTCAGGCCGTGCATATCGCCCACGACCGCCTGGATGGGGGCGACCAGCAGCGCCATCCACATCGCCATGGAAAACATGGTGCGGACGGCGGGGGTATCGTTACCGCGCAGCAGGTGCCATGCGCCCGACGCGCCAACAAACAGCGCGCTGCTCAGAAACGCGGCGATAGCCATATGAATAAGGCGATAAGGGAAAGAGGGATTAAAGACGATCGCCAGCCAGTCCTGCGGGATAACCTGTCCGTTCTCGATAGTGAAGCCCTGCGGCGTATGCATCCAGCTGTTGGACGCGAGGATCCAGAAGGTCGACATCAGCGTGCCGAGCGCCACCATGCAGGTTGAAAAGAAGTGCAGGCCCGGGCCGACCTTATTCCAGCCGAACATCATGACGCCAAGGAAACCGGCTTCAAGGAAGAAGGCGGTTAAGACTTCATAGGTCAGAAGAGGGCCGGTAATACTGCCCGCGAACTGTGAGAACCCGCTCCAGTTGGTGCCAAACTGGTACGCCATGACCAGGCCGGAAACGACACCCATCCCGAAGTTAACGGCAAATATCTTGAGCCAGAAATGGTACAACGATCGCCAGACGTCGTTTTTTGTACGCAGCCACATGCCCTCCAGCACCACCAGATAGCTGGCGAGGCCGATGGTGATCGCAGGAAAAAGGATATGAAACGAGACGGTAAAAGCGAACTGAATTCTGGCCAAATGGAACGCGTCGAGTTCGAACATGGTCCGTACCTCTGAAACGATGGGGCACGAGAATTGCCGGGCAGTTTATGGCGGCCCGGCAAAACCGATTACGGTTTAGTCTTACCGGCACCCAGCTCGGCACCGGTCAGCGGGTCAGAATGTGGATCGGACTTCGTGCGGGCAGACATCGCCTTGACCAGGGTTGCCTGTTCGGTCGTGAGCGTGACGCTTGCGCTGCCATCGCCGCCGTCAACCGCAGGCTGGGGGGACTCAACGTAATCGAAATGTTTATCGCTGTTCCAGCTTCCGCGAACCTCTCCACCTTCAGACATATTGTAGTACTTGTTGGTGAATTCCTCGATTGGCGGCAATTTTCCCGGTGGGAAATTATTACGGATGGACTGCAGCGCCTTCTCAAAGGAGAGCTGATGCGCCGCCTCGCGCGTCATCAGAAACGCCAGCGCATCCTTTACGCCGGGATCGTCGGTCACGTTGATCAGCCGTTCATAGATGATTTTCGCTCTGGCCTCTGCTGCCACGTTTGAGCGCAGGTCCGCCGTTGGCTCGCCGATGGTATCGACGTAGGCCGCCGTCCAGCGCACGCCCGCCGAGTTTGTGAGCGGGGTGCCGCCACCGTAGAGCAGGGAGGTGATGTGGCTGTCATTGCCGTTTTCGGTCATGGAGCGATACAGCTCAGCCTCGTTTTCTACCCCTTCCGCCAGCGCGCCTTTGGCACCTTTATTCAGCATGCCGACCAGAGTACCGATGATTTCGAGGTGGCTTAGCTCCTCGGTCGCGATATCCATCAGCATATCTTTACGGCCCGGATCGTCATCGCTCAATCCTTGCGTAAAGTACCGGCAGGCGGCAGCCAGTTCGCCCTGTGGCCCACCGAACTGTTCCAGTAAAAGATTGGCGAGGCCTGGATTCGGTTCGGCAACGCGAACCGTGTATTGCAGCTGTTTAACGTGTCGGAACATGTTTATTCTCCCTGATTATTTTTTTGCTTCGACGCCCGATGCGTCTGAACGCAGCAGGAACTGTTCCGTGGTCTGCGGAATATGGCGAATCAGCCAGTCGGCCATTTCGCGTTCTTCGGCCAGAATCGTCTCAATGGCAGGTACCGAGGCCGTGTCGCCGGCCTTCTTAGCCGCCGCGAGAAGGGAGGTATAACAGGCTATTTCAAACTGTTCGAAAACATAGCCGCTGATTGAACCCTTCACGATCTCATCAGATGGGAACATGCCGCCAATGGACTGCCCGAGCGCCGCCATTTTGCTCATCGAATCTTTTAAAACCGAACGAGAAATATCATTACGGTCGAGGATTTCTTCCAGCAATGTAATTTGCCGTTTTGTCTCATTAATATGCTGCTCAATTCTGGCGCGAACATCAGGATAATTATCGATACGGCTGGCCATGGATTCCAGCATAGATTCGGCTTGCTTTTCCATCGCATGGGCATCGCGTAGCCAGTCATGGTAGTGTTCTACGTGATTCATCATTGTATCCTCATTAGGGGTTCGCTTATTTGGTCTCACTTTCAGCAGCCTGATCGGCACGCGCGGCACTGTAGCCAGATAAATGGCCGACAATATTGGCGTAAATACTGATGATAATGACCCATAGCACGCTGTTCTTCCACCATATTACGGAAGGGATAGCGAGAATGAACCATATTATGGCTGCCGCTAAATGGCACCGTTTAATTGTCATGGGACTGATGCTCATTTTATTTAACCTGTATTATTGCGTCATTTCTGCGCTTTTTGGTTAATATTTCCTACGGCCAGGTCGGTGAGTTTAAGGTCGGTCTCTTTTTCTTCTTCCAGCGTTTCGGCAAGAAGCTTAACAGCTTTTTTATAGCCCAGTTGTTCTGCTAATGTGGCAAGGGTACCGTAGCTGGCAATTTCGTAATGCTCGACTTTTTGCGCGGCAGCAATAAGTGCGGCATCACGTACTTCATTTTTTTCCGTACTTTCGATGACTTCGTTGGCTTCTTCAATTAAGCCCTCCATCGCCACGCACTTCATGCGCTTAAGCTTGATACCGTCTTCCTGCTCGACGATCTGGTCGATACGTTCGATCTGACCCTGCGTCTCCTCAAGGTGTGCGGTAAAGGCGGCGCTCAGCTTCTCGCTGGAGGCGGCGCGGGCAAGCTTGCTTAACGCTCGGGTAAGCTGCTTTTCTGCGCTGTAGGTATCCGACAGAAGATGAATAAAGACATCCTCGACGCTTTTCATATTCATAATAATTACGCTCCGGTAAAATAAAGAAAGGGTACTGCGAGCTTTTCAGCCCGCAGCATGCTCTCTGGTTTTATTAAAAGAGTATTAAATAAGATCAGGAGTTATCAGATTTACGGCCTCCGCCGTGACTGTTCTGTCCTCCTTTCTTACCCGCTTCAGAAGCGCGTTGCGGATCGTTTTTAAAGTTCCCACCGCTATGCTGGCCACCTTTACGTCCAGCTTCTGATGCTTTTTCACGGTCTTCAGCGAAATTACCGGAACCACCACGATGCTCTGCCATATTAAACCTCATAGTCATATATTGGTTATGTCAGTACGATACGAAAATATTCCGTATCACTCGTCGTTCGAGTAATAACTCTAGTCGCTGTGCGTCATCCGTCAAATGCGTTTTGCTATTTGCGGTTGCGTTATTTTTAAATATTTGTAAATTTGCGCTTCGCTTAAAAAGGAAATATGGATAGACAGGAAGGACTTGTAAACAACCATTCAGATTAATCCTAACTTCGAGCTAAAAATTTGAAAGAAGAGGATAAAAATAATGGCGTACTCGAATTGGTTAATTTGCACTCAGAAGAGAGCCAAAAAATACTCCTTTATAGATAGAAAGCGGAACCCTAAATAATTATAAGGAAAATCCTGGATAAAAGCGTTCAGGCTGAAAGGGCGGTTCCGTTCGGCGCTGTTCAGGGGCCTGATAGCACACGGTTTGACCACTGTCGTCTTAAGATCACAATTCAGAAATTCTTCCCCCCGGAAGGAACGGGTTTCTCTACACTCCAGGTAATATTCACTGGAGGCATGACATCATGGCGAACACCATCACGGCTGATGACATTCGGGAACACTTTTCGCAGGCTATGTCGGCGATGTACCAGCAGGAAGTTCCGCAGTACGGCACCTTGCTTGAACTGGTTGCGGACGTAAACCTGGCGGTTCTGGAAAATAATCCACTATTACATGAACAACTGGCTAACGCCGATGAGCTTGCGCGCCTGAACGTGGAGCGTCACGGGGCGATCCGCGTCGGCACGGCACAGGAACTTTCAACCCTGCGCCGTATGTTTGCCATTATGGGTATGTACCCGGTCAGCTATTACGATCTCTCTCAGGCGGGGGTGCCCGTCCACTCAACGGCGTTTCGTCCGATAGAGGATGCGGCGCTGTGCCGGAATCCGTTTCGTATCTTTACCTCGCTGCTCCGTCTTGAGCTGATTGAAAACGTCGCGCTGCGCGAGCGGGCCGCGGAGATCCTGTCTCAGCGCAACATCTTCACCCCGCGCTGCCTGGAACTGATCGACCTCCACGAGTCGGAAGGGCAGTTTACTGACGCACAGGCCCATGAGTTTGTGCAGGAAGCGTTAGAAACCTTCCGCTGGCACCGCCATGCGACGGTCGATCAGGAAACCTATCTGGCGCTGCACAACGAGCACCGTCTGATTGCCGACGTGGTCTGCTTCCCGGGCTGCCATATTAACCACCTCACGCCGCGCACGCTGGACATTGACCGGGTGCAGGAACTGATGCCGAAGTACGGTATCGAGCCAAAAATTCTGATCGAAGGGCCGCCGCGTCGCGAGGTGCCCGTCTTATTGCGTCAAACCAGCTTCAAGGCGCTGGAAGAGCCGGTGCTGTTTGCCGGTGAACATAAAGGCACCCACACCGCGCGCTTCGGTGAGATTGAACAGCGCGGCGTGGCGCTGACCCCGAAAGGCCGTGAACTGTACGATAGCCTCCTCGCCCAGGCCGGTACCGGTAAAGATAACCTGACCCATCAGCTGCATCTGCGGGAGATCTTTAGCGCCTTCCCGGACAGCGAAATGCTCATGCGCCGTCAGGAGCTGGCCTATTTCCGCTACCGCCTGACGCCAGCCGGGGAAGCCCATCGGCATGCGTTTCGTCCCGGAGACGATCCGCAGCCGCTGATCGAGCGCGGATGGGTTGTTGCCCAGCCGATCACCTACGAAGATTTCCTCCCGGTCAGCGCCGCGGGGATTTTCCAGTCCAATCTCGGGAACGAAACCCAGGCCCGCAGCCACGGTAACGCCAGCCGCGATGCGTTTGAAGACGCGCTGGGATGCCCGGTGTATGACGAGTTTACGCTCTACCAGCAGGCTGAAACGCGCAGCAAACAGCGTTGCGGTTTGCTCTGAAATCGTTACTCTGCTGGGGTGTGATGGAAAAATTAAGGTCGTTATGCAAAATCCTTCCGCCCCTGTGGTTGAAACGCGCCAGGGCGCACTGTCTGGTTTAACCGATGAAAACGTCCACGTCTGGTGCGGTATTCCCTACGCCGCGCCGCCCGTGGGGGAGTGGCGCTGGCGCTCGCCCCGGCCGCCTGAGCGCTGGGATGGCCTGCGTGAGGCCACGGCATTCTCCGCCTCAAGCTGGCAAAGCAGCGAGTATTGTCAGGAGCTCGGCGGCGGCGATCCGGGCCAGTTTTCCGAAGATTGCCTCTACCTTAACGTCTGGTCTCCCGCAGAGCGGGCCAAGGCGCTGCCGGTTATGGTCTGGCTGCACGGAGGCGGGTTTACGATTGGTGCCGGCGGCCTGCCGCCGTATAACGGCAAAGCGCTGGCCGCGCGCGGCGTGGTTGTGGTCACGATTAACTACCGTCTCGGCCATCTTGGCTTTTTCGCCCATCCCGCGCTGGAAGGCGAGGAAGGGCGCGTGGTGCATAATTTTGCACTGCTGGATCAGATCGCCGCGCTCGAATGGGTGCGGGATAACATCGCCGGGTTTGGCGGCGATCCCGCCAATGTGACCCTGTTTGGCGAATCCGCTGGCGCGCGGAGCGTGCTCTCGCTGCTGGCCTCTCCGCTGGCAGCAGGATTGTTCCACAAGGCGATTGTGCAAAGCGGATACACCTTACCGGACACGCCGCGCGAGCAGGCGCTGCAAAAAGGGGAAGCGCTGGCCGCCCATTTCGGGCTGGAAAATGCGACTGCCGGGCAGCTGCGCGCCATTCCGCCCGAGGCGTTCTGGCCGCTCACCGCGCCGCTGAACGTCGCCCCGGCGCCTATCGCAGGAGACTGTGTTCTGCCGGAAGCCATGCTCGACGTCTTTTTCGCCGCCCGTCAGCATCCGGTGCCGGTGATGATTGGCTCCAACAGCGATGAAGCCAGCGTGATGGCGGTGTTTGGCATCGATCTCGCCGGACAAATTCAGAAGCTTCGCCGGGAGCGCCGCTTCGGGCTGGGGCTGATTAAGCTGCTCTACCCGGGCGTGAAGGGCGATGAAGAGCTGGGCAGGCAGGTGTGTCGCGACATGGCGTTTACCACGATGGGCTACGTGGTGATGCAGGCCCAGCAGCGCGTCGGTGGGTTGTGCTGGCGTTACTGGTTTGACTATGTCGCAGAGGCGGAACATGCCACGTACATCAACGGTGCCTGGCACGGCAACGAAGTTCCCTACGTCTTCGATACGCTCGGTCAGGTGGAGCCTTCACGACAGTACGTCAATGAGCGAGATCTGCAGTTTGCTGCCCATGTGGCGGATTACTGGGTGAGCTTTGCGCGTGACGCGGGCCGTCGCGACATCCTGCCCGGGCCGACGCACTGGCCCGCGTGCCGTAAAGGGCGGGACGTTCTGTTACGCATTGGCGTGAATAAACATGCAGCTTTCAGGCTTGAAAACCGCTTTATGCGCGCCCGCATGAGCCTCTTCAAACGGGTGATGAAGCACCACGTCAGCCTCGATTAAGCAAACAGGCGCGAAACGCCGCCAGTCCATTTTCCTCGCCTGGCGTTTCGCGCAGCACCAGCCGGTAGCTTGCGCCGGTTTTTATGCTTGTCTCATAGGGCCGTACCAGCCTTCCCGCGTGAATATCTTCTGCCACCAGCGTTTCGTCGGCGATGGCGACGCCGAGCCCCTGAATGGCGGCCGTAATGGCGAGATCCATCGTATCGAAGTGTTGATTTTTATGCATGGCAAAGCCCGGACCTTCCTGTTTCGTCAGCCACAGCGACCAGTCTGTCTTATCCCTTGTCGGGTGCAGAAACGTCAGCGAACCCAGCGCAGCACCCGCCCGCACCGGGCTTATCACCGGGGTGAGCGCCTCTTCGAACAGCAGATCGCCTGCGCTCATGTGCGTGCCGAACACAATGGCCGCGTCGTAAGACTCAGTTTTGAAATTGACGTTGTGATCGGTGGTGGTGGTCAGCGCGATCTGCAGATCCGGATGCTCGCGCTCCACCTCCAGCAGGCGTGGTACAAGCCAGCGCATGGCGCAGGTGGGGGCCTTCAGCCGGATCACGGTGTGCTGGCTGCGGGCCTGGTCGGCCACGGACAGCAGCTGCTCGAAAGCGGACTGTAGCTCTGGAAGCAGGGCGCTGCCCTGCGGTGAGAGGCGCAGCCCGCGCGCGTGGCGTTCAAAAAGCGGAAAGCCAAACCACGCCTCAAGGGAGGCAATCTTACGGCTCACGGCCCCCTGCGTCAGACACAGTTCCGCCGCGGCATGGGTAAGATTGAGGTGACGCGCGGTGACTAAAAATGCGTCGATGGCATTAAGGGGGAGCGAACGGCGTGACATAGAAAACACCTCAGCTATGCATTTTTCTCATGGCTATTATGACAACAATTCGATTGTCCCGACAGTACAGATGTTGTTTGAATAGTTATGCAATGTCCATGAGAAGGGAAAGAGGATGACTTTACGAACGCCTGTGCAAACGCGCTCCAAACTGCCGGATGTGGGAACCACCATTTTTACCGTTATCGGCCAGCTCTCGGCGCAGCATAACGCGATTAACCTTTCTCAGGGCGCACCGAATTTTTCCTGCGACCCGAAGCTGATTGCGGGCGTCACCCGCGCAATGGAGGCGGGGCATAACCAGTACGCGTCGATGACCGGTCTGCAGCCGCTCAGAGAACGTATTGCCGATAAAATTGCCACGCTCTACGGCACGCAGTACGACCCTGCCAGCGAGGTGCTGGTGACCGCCAGCGCCAGCGAAGGGCTCTATTCGGCGATTAGCGGGCTGGTGCATCCGGGCGATGAGGTGATCTACTTTGAGCCGTCCTTTGACAGCTACGCGCCGATTGTCCGTCTGCAGGGGGCAACCCCGATTGCCATCAAGCTCACCGTGCCGGATTTTACCGTCAACTGGGATGAGGTTCGCGCGGCGATCACCCCGCGCACGCGCATGATCATCATCAACACGCCGCACAACCCGAGCGGTCAGGTCTTCTCCGCCAGTGACCTGCAGCAGCTGGCGGCGCTGACGCGCAATACCGACATCATTATTTTGTCTGACGAAGTGTACGAACACGTCGTTTTTGACGGCGAGCCGCACCACGGGATGGCCACGCACCCGCAGCTGGCGGAGCGCAGCGTGATTATTTCCTCTTTCGGAAAAACCTATCACGTCACCGGGTGGCGCGTGGGTTACTGTGTTGCACCGGCGGTACTGATGGACGAGATTTGTAAAGTGCATCAATTTTTAATGTTTTCTGCCGATACGCCAATGCAGCACGCGTTTGCTGAGCACATGGTCGACCCGCAAACCTGGCTGTCGCTGTCGGCGTTTTACCAGCGCAAGCGCGATCTCCTGCACAGCCTGCTGGCCGATTCGCCGTTTACGCTGCTGCCGAGCGCCGGATCGTTCTTCATGCTGGCGGACTACAGCCAGTTCAGCGACGAGCGCGACAGCGAGCTGGTGAAACGGCTGATCGTTGAGTACGGCGTTGCCACCATTCCGCTGTCGGCGTTTTATGCGGACGGTACGGATAATAAATTGATTCGTCTATCTTTTGCGAAAGATGAGGCGACGTTACGGGCAGGTGCCCAGGCCCTGTGTCGGGTTAAACCACGCTGAGGAGTATGAGATGAAATTACGCGCGTTAGTTGTCGGCATGGGATTGCTGTGTACTTTTTCTTCCTTCGCGGCCACCGAGCTGCGTTACGGTCTGGAAGCGGAATATCCGCCGTTTGAGAGCCGCAATGCGGCGGGCGAACTGGAAGGGTTTGACGTTGAGCTGGGGAATGCCATCTGCAAAGCGGCAGCGCTGAAGTGCAGCTGGGTTGAAACCTCCTTTGATGCGCTGATCCCGGGCCTGGTGGCGAAGAAATTTGACGCCATCAACTCGGCGATGAACATCACCGAGCAGCGCCGCAAGAGCATTGATTTTACCCAACCGATCTACCGTATTCCGTCGCAGCTGGTCGGCAAGGCAGGTACGGCGGTTGAGGCAACCCCAGAAGGGCTGAAGGGGAAAACCATCGGCGTGCTGCAGGGATCCATCCAGGAAACCTATGCCAAAGAGCACTGGGAAAAGCAGGGTGTCACCGTGGTGTCTTATAAAGATCAGAATATGGCCTGGGGCGATCTGCTGAATGGCCGTATCGACGCCTCGCTGGTCATGTCCGCGGCCGGGCAGGCAGGTTTCCTCAGCAAGCCGCAGGGGAAAGGGTTTGGCTTCATCGGCAAACCGGTGTCTGACGACACTATCCTCGGCAGTGGGATCGGTTTTGGGTTGCGTAAGGGCGACGAGGCCACCAAAAAGCAGCTTGATGCCGCGATCGATAAAGTACGTGCCGACGGCACGATCGCTAAACTCGCTGATAAGTACTTCCCGGGTATCGATGTCAGCGTAAAATAACCGCCTCATTAGCCCCGGCGAACGATGTCGCGCCGGGGCATTTTTAATACACTTCATCCTTCAAGCTGCCTCTGCGTTGGCTACGTCTGTTCACCCCAGTCACTTACTTAAGTAAGCTCCTGGGGATTCTCAGACTTGCCGCCTTGATCCAGCATGAATGATTTTGTGTATTTACTGTTTTTTACACCACTTTCGGGCCGTTCTGGTCGACAGAAAATATTTCTCACTTTGTTCATATAATCACCGGCCAACAATTGGATTCTTAACCATTTTTGTTTAGGCTGTGCGTTCTTTCTTGCCGTCATTTCGCCGAGCGCGAAACACATTCACACGACCATAAGGACGTTTTTCCAGGCATGAATCGCAGACGTTTTCTAAAAGGCTCGCTGGCAGTGGCAGCCCTGAGCGGCACATCTGGCCTTGCTTCCCTGTTTTCCAAAGCGGCATACGCTGCCGACTCTGACATTGCTGACGGACAGAGCCGTCGTTTCGACTTCTCCGTACTGCAATCCATGGCGCATGACCTGGCGAAAACCCCGTGGGGTGGCGCGCCGCGTCCGCTGCCGGACACGCTGGCAACCATGACGCCGCAGGCGTACAACGCCATCCGCTACGATGAAAAACAGTCACTGTGGAACAACATTGAAGGGCGTCAGCTGGACGTGCAGTTCTTCCATATGGGGATGGGGTTCCGTCGCCGCGTGCGGATGTTCTCGCTGGACCAGTCGACCTCTATGGCGCGCGAGATCCACTTCCGTCCGGAGCTGTTCAGCTACGGTGAAACGGGTGTGGATACCAAACAGCTGGAAGGGCAAAGCGATCTCGGCTTTGCGGGCTTCCGCGCCTTTAAGGCGCCTGAGCTGGCGCGTCGCGATATTGTCTCTTTCCTGGGCGCGAGCTATTTCCGCGCGGTAGATGACACCTACCAGTACGGCCTTTCCGCGCGCGGTCTGGCGGTAGATACCTTTACCGACACGCCGGAAGAGTTCCCGGACTTTACCGCCTTCTGGTTTGAAACCGTCAAGCCCGGCGACACGACTTTTACCGTCTACACGCTGCTGGACAGCCCGAGCATCACCGGTGCCTATAAATTCGTGATCCACTGCGAGAAGAGCCAGGTGATTATGGAGGTGGAAAACCATCTCTATGCGCGGAAGGACATCAAGCAGCTCGGCATCGCGCCGATGACCAGCATGTTCAGCTGCGGCAATAACGAACGCCGCATGTGTGACACCATTCACCCGCAAATTCATGACTCCGACCGCCTGGCAATGTGGCGCGGCAACGGGGAGTGGATCTGTCGTCCGCTGAACAACCCGCAGAAGCTGCAGTTTAACGCCTATATGGACAAAAACCCGAAAGGGTTCGGCCTGCTGCAGCTCGACCGCGATTTCTCGCACTATCAGGACGTGATGGGCTGGTATAACAAACGCCCGAGCCTGTGGGTTGAACCGCGTAACGACTGGGGTAAAGGCGCGGTTGGCCTGATGGAGATCCCGACCACCGGCGAAACGCTGGATAACGTGGTCTGCTTCTGGCAGCCGGAAAAAGCGGTGAAGGCGGGCGACGAGCTGGACTTTAAATATCGTCTGTACTGGAGCGCAATGCCGCCGGTGCGTTCTCCGCTGGCCAACGTCTTCGCCACCCGTACCGGCATGGGCGGCTTCCCGGAAGGCTGGGCACCGGGCGAAAATTACCCGAAAGTGTGGGCCCGTCGCTTTGCTATCGACTTCGTCGGTGGCGACCTCAAGGCCGCTGCGCCAAAAGGCATCGAGCCGGTGATTACGCTCTCCAGCGGTGAAGCGAAGCAGGTTGAGATCCTCTACGTTGAGCCGTTTGACGGCTATCGCATCCTGTTTGACTGGTACCCAACCTCGGATTCGACGGAGCCGGTGGATATGCGCCTGTTCCTGCGCTGCCAGGGCGATGCCATCAGTGAAACCTGGCTGTACCAGTATTTCCCGCCTGCGCCGGATAAACGTCAGTATGTTGACGACCGGGTAATGCGTTAACGATCGATTCCCTCTCCCTCCGGGAGAGGGTTAGGGTGAGGGGCAATGACCGCAGCAAAATCCGAAATTATCCCGGTATCTGACGCTCTCGAGCTTCGCGCCGTCGAAGAGCGCTACGCCGCCGATCTGCATAATCTCGTCGTCAAAAACAAAACCTTTTTGCAAACCGCCTTTGACTGGGCGCAGCACGTGGGCAGCGAGGACGATACCCGCCGCAACGTGCAAAGTAACCAGATGCTGCACCAGCGCGGCTACGCCAAAATGTTTTTGATATTCAAGAGTGATGAACTGGTCGGCGTGCTGTCGTTCAATACGATTGAACCAGCCAACAAGGCCGGGTACATCGGCTACTGGCTGGATGAATCCCACCAGGGGCAGGGCATTCTCTCCCGGTCACTGCAGGCGTTTATGCGCTACTACGTCGAACGCGGGGAGATCCGCCGTTTTGTGATCAAATGTCGGGTGGCGAATCAGCACAGCAACAGCGTTGCCGTGCGTAACGGTTTTACGCTGGAAGGGTGCCTGCGGGAAGCGGAATACCTGAATGGCCGCTTTGACGATGTGAATATCTACGGGAAGATCTACGCCCTATAACGCTCCCAGCAGCGGGGTGCGGGTGATGCGCTGGTCGCCGTTAATCACCTTTTCGCCGCGCAGGTGAATGCTCTCCCCGTTAAACGCTTCGATGACCGCATCATCGGTGAATTCAACCCGGTGCTCAATGAGCACATCTCCGCTGATCCTCGCGCGTCCTTGGATCACCACCTTATCGTCCAGCATGATCGGCCCGCCGCGCAGCCATGCCTGACCGCCAATCAGAACGTGGTGCTTGATGACGCAGTTTCCCTCCACCACGGCATTCTCCGCAATCTGAGAGCTGTAGCGCACCGTCGGAATAGCATCCTCGTCATAACCGGCAATCACGCGGGCATTGCCATAGACCTTTGCGCAGTCGCAGACCCAGACGTTATTTAAGTCGTTACCTTCGAGGATGGCGTTGTCGAATACTTCGGCGCGGTGCTCAACAAAGGCAAAATTCACCATCGCCTCGCCGTATATTTGCGCCTGGTGCACAATTCGCGACTGGCTGACGGTCGCCTTATCGTAGATTTGCAGGATCTGGTCATGGTCCGGCGTCAGACCTTTGGCGGCGATGATAACGCTGTTGTGCAGAATGCGGGCGTCGTCGTAGAGATGGCATTCGCCCCGCACGCAGGAGTTTTGAATGGTGACGTTGTCACTTATTTGTGCCCCGTGGCTGACCTCTGCCGCATCCAGCCAGCAGCTGCCGCTGATATGCGCATCGTGGCTAACGATGCACGGCAGGGTAAGACGCGCGTTGCCGGACACGGTTGCACCGGCGAACACCACGCTGTTTTCGTCATAGATCCAACAGTCGCCGTCCTGGGCGAGTGCACGCTCATCGTCAACCCAGCCGCCTTTGGTACCGGCCGTCACGTCGTTAAAATCCACCATGGCGATAATCTGCCGCAGCGTGACGGAGCGGGTAGAGTCGCCGTTGTTCCATTGCCAGAGGCGTGTTTCGTCGCTAAGGCGATATTTGTTCATCTTTAGGTCTCTGATAAGCGTCTTAACTAAACGTAGCAAATTTTTCGGTTTTCGAACGGCTGGCAACCAGACGGTAAACGCCTTAAAATGGCATCCAGGATGCACTTTCAGATTATGCAGGCTCAGGAAAAAATAATGACCGTCGACGAGAATTACTTCACAGAGAAATATGGCTTAACACGTACCCATTCAGAGGTGCTGTTCAGTGCGGCACAGATTAAACCGGGTAAAACGCTGGATCTGGGCTGCGGCAATGGCCGCAACAGCCTTTATCTGGCGGCCAACGGTTACGAGGTGACCGCGTGGGACAAGAACCCGATGAGCATCGAGAATATCGAGCGCATCAAGGCGGAAGAAGGGATCGATAATCTTCACACGGCGATTAAAGATCTCAACAACCTGAGTTTTGACGGCGAGTACGATTTTATTCTCTCCACCGTGGTGCTGATGTTCCTGGAGTCAAAAACCATCCCGGGACTTATCGCCAACATGCAGCGCTGCACCAAGTCCGGCGGCTACAACCTGATTGTTGCCGCGATGGACACGGCGGATTACCCGTGCACCGTCGGCTTCCCGTTTGCGTTCAAAAGCGGTGAGCTGAGCAACTACTACGAAGGCTGGGAGTTGCTCAAATACAACGAAGACGTTGGCGAACTGCACCGCACCGATGAAAACGGCAACCGCATCAAGCTGCGCTTTGCCACTATGCTGGCGCGCAAGCCCGCTTAGCGGGCGGCCAGCAGGCAGATCTGCAGGGCGGTGTTGTAAGACGCCTCGAACGACGACAGCGGCAGGAATTCAAACTTCGAGTGGAAGTTATGCGCGCCGGTGAAGAAGTTCGGCGTGAGCAGCCCTTTTGCAGAGAGCGCCGCGCCGTCGGTACCGCCGCGCATGGGCGTTGGTTTTGGCGTGATGCCGAGCGATTCCATCGCCTCGAACATCAGATCGATGGCGCGTCTGTCCTCACCAATCGCATTGCTGATATTGCTGTAGGTATCTTCAATGCGATAGTCCACCCTGGCCGTTGGATGTTGGGCGGCAATCAGCGCGGCTACGTCGGCAATCTGCTGCTTGCGGGCGGCAAAGTTGTCCTTGTCAAAGTCGCGGATATTGGCCTTAAGAATAGCCTCGCTTTGCCCGGCCTGAATGCCGTTAAACCAGATATAGCCCTCACGTCCCTCGGTGCACTCCGGCGTTTGCTGGCGGTCAAAATGGTTGATGTAGTCAGTCGCCATCAGCAGGGGATTCACCAGCACGCCTTTGGCGGACATCGGGTGCGCCGTTACGCCGGTAAAGCGGATTTCAGCGGCTGCCGCATTAAAGTTCTCGTAGACAATTTCTCCCAGCTCGCAGCAGTCGATGGTCCAGGCGAAGTCGACGTCAAAGCGCTTAAGGTCCAGCGCTTTTGCACCGTTCAGGCCGATCTCTTCGTCAGGCACAAACGCCACGACGATATCCCCGTGCTGATGTTCCGCCGTCAGGTTTTCCAGCACCGTCATGACCACCGTGACCGCCGATTTATTATCCGCGCCCAATACGCTGGTTCCGTCGCTGAAAATAATCTCCTCATTCGGATAAGCCAGAATTTCAGGATGCTCTTTAACCCGCAGCCAGATGTCTTTCTCTTTATTCAGACAGAGATCTTCACCGGTAAACGTTAATATTTGTGGATGAATATCCGGTGATAAACCCACGTCCACGGTATCAATATGGGTAATAAAGCCGATGCGAGGCGCGCCGGGCACGTTGCCTTTTTTTACCGCCGTTACCGTAGCAAATTCATCAATCACAATGTCGTCTAAACCCAGCTGTGCCAGCTCCTGCGCCAGCTCCCGCGCCATGTCGTGCTGGCCCGGCGTTGAGGGCAGGGTTTTGACTTTGGGATCGCTCTGGCTGGTGATCGAGAGATAGCGGAAAAAACGGTGCGTTAATTGTCTGGAAAGCGGCGAGCCCATAGTGATTTGTTCCTTATTTATTTTTCAGGTGTTTGCCACATCACTTTAATGTTATTTATGAAATGGCAAAAGAATTAATTAGCCGTCGAATTAAAAAGACAGGAATAAATGATGAAAAGCAAACTCACAACTTTAGCGCTGGCGCTTGCTTCACTCACGGTCAGTTCCACCGTTGCCGCGAAAACGCTGGTGTATTGCTCCGAAGGATCGCCGGAAAACTTTAATCCTCAGCTATACACCTCGGGAACCAGCGTGGACGCCAGCGCCGTGCCGGTCTATAACCGTCTGGTCGATTTCAAACCCGGCACCACGGAGCTGGTGCCAAGCCTGGCGGAGCGCTGGGAGGTGAGCGACGACGGCAAGGTTTATACCTTCCATCTGCGTAAGGGCGTCAAATTCCAGAGTAATAAATCCTTCACGCCGACCCGCGAGTTTAACGCCGAAGACGTGATTTTCTCGTTTATGCGCCAGAAAGACGTGAATCATCCGTATCACAACGTCTCTAACGGCAGCTACTCCAACTTCGAAAGTCTGGAGTTCGGCAGCCTGATTACCGGCATTGATAAAGTTGATGACCACACCGTGCGCTTTACCCTGGCGCACCCGGAAGCGCCGTTTGTCGCCGATCTGGCATGGTATTTTGCCTCGATCCTGTCCGCGGAATATGCCGACGCGATGCTCAAAGCGGGCACGCCGGAGAAGGTGGATATGGAGCCTATAGGCACCGGGCCGTTTAAGCTGGCGCAGTATCAGAAAGATTCGCGGATCCTGTTTACGGCGTTCGACGACTACTGGCAGGGGAAATCGAAGCTGGATCGGCTGGTGTTTAGCATCACGCCGGATGCCTCCGTGCGTTTTGCCAAAATTGAGAAGAACGAATGTCAGGTTATGCCGTTCCCGAACCCGGCAGACCTGCCGCGCATGAAGGCGAACAAAGACATCAACCTGGTGAGCAAAGCCGGACTGAATACCGGCTTTCTGGCGTTCAATACCCAAAAGCCGCCGCTGGATAACGTAAAAGTCCGTCAGGCGCTGGCGATGGCCATCAATAAACCGGCCATTATTGATGCGGTTTTCCACGGCACCGGCACTGCGGCGAAGAACCTGCTGCCGCCGGGCGTCTGGAGCGCAGACAGCGAGCTTAAGGATTACGATTACGATCCTGAAAAGGCAAAAGCGCTGCTGAAAGAGGCCGGTTTTGCCAACGGCGTGAGCGTCGACCTGTGGGCGATGCCGGTGCAGCGTCCGTATAATCCGAATGCGAAACGCATGGCGGAGATGATTCAGGCCGACTGGGCGAAAATCGGGGTTCAGACCAAAATCGTCACCTACGAGTGGGGCGAATACCTTAAGCGCGTGAAGGGCGGGGAACATCAGGCCGCGCTGATGGGCTGGACGACCGCAACGGGCGATCCCGACAACTTCTTTGGTCCGCTATTTACCTGTACCTCGGCAAACGGTGGCTCAAATTCGGCGAAATGGTGCTATAAGCCCTTCGATAAAATTATTGCGGAAGCAAAATCAACCACCGATCGCGATAAACGCGTGGCGTTGTATAAAGAGGCTCAGCAAATGATGCATGATCAAATGCCGGCGGTGATGATTGCGCATTCAACCATTTTCGAACCGGTGCGCAAGGAGGTGACGGGCTATGAAATTGACCCGTTTGGCAAACATCTGTTCTGGCAACTGGATATAAATCAGTAATTTTTCACTGCCCGGCACGCTTGCGGGCAGTCTTTTCGCAATTTGTGCTCTCCGCATCATTTTTTGTCACAACAAACCCGCCGGTCTTTTGCTATAACTTCAAATGCATACTTGCAGATAACATGGAAAACTATCATGCGTACTCAAACTTTTTTTAAAGTTGCAGTGCTTACTGGTCTGTTGGCGTTGGCGGGCTGTTCTTCAAAAGTCGCGGCTCCCGAACAATATTCTGGCTTTTTAAAAGACTATTCAGGCTTGCAGCAGACGACGTCTGCGACGGGTAAACCAACGCTGCGTTGGGTTGATCCTTCTTATAACGAAGCTAATTACGACAGTATTCTCTGGACGCCGATTACGTATTATCCTGCGCCTAAACCGACCACTCAAATTGGTCAAAAAACGCTTGATGAGCTGTTGAATTACACCAATAACAAAATGAAAACCGCTATTGGTACCCGTAAGCCAGTTGTGACCACGCCGGGTAAACACAGCCTGATTTTCCGCGGTGCAATTACCGGGGTGAGTTCGCAGAAAGAAGGTCTGCAGTTCTATGAAGTGGTGCCGGTCGCGCTGGTGGTAGCAGGTACGCAGATGGCAACCGGGCATCGTACCATGGATACGCATCTCTTCTTTGAAGGCGAACTGATCGATGCGGCCACCAACAAACCGGTCATGAAGGTGGTGCGTAAAGGCGAAGGTAAAGATCTGAACAACGAAAGTACGCCGATGACCTTTGCGACGCTGAAGCAGGTTGTTGATGACATGGCGACGGACGCCACCATGTTTGATGTGAAAAAGACCGCGAAATAAAATAAAACGGCCTGCGTAATGCAGGCCTTTTTATTTACGCCATTCGTAAGCGTCTGAACCAGGTTTCTGGTTTGGTAAACATCACCATATTTCCCCCCAGAATCAGCAATAATCCCACGATACCGTTGATATGCCAGACGTAGCCTTCATACACCGTGGATATGGACAGCGCCACCAGCGGGAAGAGCAGCGTACTGTAGGCCGCTTTGCCCGGACCGATGCGTCCCACCAGCGTGAAATAGGCGCCAAAGGCAATCACCGAACCAAACACGGCCAGATAGAGCAGCGCGCCAATGTAGCTGATGGTCCACTCAGGCGCGAAGCTGTCGCCTCTGAACAGGGCAATGCAGCCCATCACCAGCGTGCCGTAGAGCATCGCCCAGGCGTTGGTGGTCATGGTTTCAAGGCCTCTGCGCTGGTGACGCATGCTGATCATATTGCCCAGCGAGAAGCCGTAGGTGCCGAGCGCGGAAAGACCAATTCCGGTCAGGAGCGACGCGCTCCAGCCGCTGGCCAGCAGATCGTCCCAGAAGAGGGTGACGATCCCAGTCAGGCCCAGTGCCGCCGCCGTCCAGAAACGCGCGGGCGGGCGCTGCCCGAAGAAGATAAAGCTGTTAATGGCGTTATAGAGTACGGCCATGGAGAAGATCACCGATTCCAGCCCGGTGTTGATGTGCGAGGCTGCGGCGTAAAAACACCAGAAGTTAAAGCAGAAAACGCAGCATCCCTGGAGCATACAAAAAAGGTGATCCCGCAGCGCCAGCTTGCGCAGGCGGCGCAGGGCGATTAACACCACCATCATCGTGAGGCTGGCGACGGCGAAACGCCAGAAAATCGAGACGGGCGCCGCTACGGGCCCCTGCTGCAGGAAAATCGCAATCCAGGTGGTTCCCCAGATGACCACCACCAGTCCGTATAATAATGCGTTCATATTTTTCTCTTCTCAAACCACGGAAGCCCGCAGTATGCCGCTGAGATCGGTCAGGGGCTTTCACCGGCTTGCGGTCGACTTGCAAAATCTTGCGCTTTTTTCTTTCCCGGGGGCTGGCAACGGGAGACAACTCTTCTTAGACTGATATTCCAGTCAATCACGCGCTTACGGTCATGTCTCACGCTTACGATACCTTTGAAACGCTTTGCCAACAGAATGCGGTCCTGCGGGAAACCGTCTCGCTGAATTCGGGCATTCAGCTGGCAGCGTGGTACAACAAGCACGATACGATAACGGTAAAAAGTAACCATCATACTCTGAGCCTGTACGTGGCGGACGGCTACGAAAGCTACCAAAAAACGCCGGGCGGCTGGAAGAACGGCGGGGGGCCGGACCGCTTCTGCTTGATGCCAAAAGAGAGCGAATCGACGTGGGATATCCGAGATGACCTGTCGTTTGTGCATCTCTACTGCACCGATGAACACCTGCGCGACGTGGGGGAAAAGATCTGGGACAAGCGCCCGCTTTCGCTGACGCTCGACGAGCGCATTTTTGGTAGCGATCCGAAGATCACCGCGCTGTATCGCCAGTTTTTGCTCGGCTGCGACTGGCAGCAGCACGCCAACCAGCTCACCCTGAGTACGGCCTCTACGCTGCTCCTGACCCATCTGCTGCAAAACTACTCTAACGTTCAGTGGAAGCTGCCGGTCGTCACCGGCGGGCTATCGCCATTCGTACTGCGTAACGTGCTGGCCTTTATCGAAGAGAACCTCGGGCAACCCCTGACGCTGGCTGAACTGGCGGCGCAGGCCGCCCTTAGCGAATACCATTTTGCCCGCATGTTCCGCCAGTCGACGGGGCTGGCGCCGCATCAGTACGTGATGCAGAGGCGAATGGAAAAAGCGAAGGCCCTTGTGCAGAACACGGCGACGCCGCTAACGGACATCGCGCTTGCCTGCGGGTTTAACTCCGCCAGCCACTTCAGCAACCGCTTTCGCAGCGCGACGGGCATGACGCCTTCGCAGCTACGCGCGGCGAGCGCGTGAAAACAGGGCATAGCACACGCCGCCCAGCACCAGCCCCCAGAATGCCGAACCGATGCCGAGGATCGTGACGCCGCTCGCGGTCATCAGGAACGTGACGATGGCCGCGTCGCGCTCCGCCTCGTGGCTCAGTGCCTGATATAAACTCCCGCTAATGGTGCCCAGCAGCGCCAGACCGGCGAGCGTCTGGATCCAGCTGAGCGGCAGAGCGGCCATCAGCCCGGTAATCGAGCCGCCGAAAATCCCCGCCAGCAGATAAAATCCTCCTGCTGCGATGGCCGCCAGCCAGCGTTTACCGGCATCCGGATGCGCATCCGGGCTTTGGCAAATGGCGGCAGTAATGGCCGCGATACAGATAGAAAAGACACCAAAAGGGGAAAACAGCAGCGCCAGCGCTCCCGTAAAGATGATAAGCGGCGAGACCGCCAGCGGGTAACCGGAGGCTTTCATCGTGGCGAACCCCGGCGCGTTTTGTGAGGCCATGGTTACCAGGAAGAAGGGCACGCCAATACTCACCAGGCTGGTGAAGGTGAACGTGGGGGCGATAAATTCAGGCATCACAAGCGAGAGCGTGAGCTTATCTGTGACAACGTCACCGCCCGCCCATGCCACGATACCGCCGACCAGCAGCGTGACCACGATGGCGTAGCGCGGTGCCAGCGCTTTTGCGATCAGCCACGCGGCAATCATGCTGCCGCACAGCAGAAAGTGCCCCTCAAGATGCGCAAACGCGTGCAGGCCAAACTGCAGCAACACGCCTGCCAGCATGGCGGCAGCAAGCGAATGGGGGATCAGCCTCATCAGACGGGCGAAGAGCCCGGTGATGCCGCAAAGTAAAATGAGCGCGTTAGCAAAGATGAACACGCCGATCGTTTCCGGCAGCGTTACGCCGTGCAGGCTGGTGGCGAGCAGCGCCGCGCCGGGCGTTGACCAGGCGGTCAGCACCGGCGCTTTGTACCACCAGGAAAGCGCCAGCGTGCTGACGCCCATCCCAATCCCCAGCGCGGTCATCCAGCCTGCGATCTGCTGTGCGCTGGCACCAGCCGCCGCGGCGGCCTGCCAGATGATGGCGGCCGAGCTGGCGTAACCGACCAGCACGGCGACAAAACCAGCCAGGGCGACTGGAACAAGGTGAGAGGAAGGGCGCATGAAAACTCCGTTGTGCGTTATAACGTCCGATATAAGGTAACACTGTGCGCTATAGCGTACAAGTGGTATGCTGATCGCCATCAGGAGGGACTATGGACATCACACTACACCTTGCAACAACGCTGAAAACGCTGCGCCAGACGCGCGGCTGGAGTTTATCGAAGCTCGCGGACGAGACCGGCGTGTCAAAAGCGATGCTGGGGCAAATCGAGCGCAATGAATCCAGCCCGACGGTGTCGACGCTGTGGAAAATTGCCACCGGGCTGAACGTGCCGTTTTCCGCGTTCATCACGCCAGCGGCGGACCGGCAGGCGGTGTTTGACCCGCAGCAGCAGGCGATGGTGGTCAAACCGCTTTTTCCGTGGGACGAGACGCTCGGGTTTGATTATTTCTCCATCACGCTGGCACCCGGCGCGCTGAGTGAATCCACGCCGCATGAGGCCGGGGTGATTGAACATGTGGTGGTGGTCAGCGGCGAGCTGGAGATGAAGCTTGACGGCACGTGGCAGACGATTTCTGCCGATTCGGGCGTCCGTTTCGCCGGCGATAAACCGCACGCCTACCGCAACAGCAGCGACCGGACGGTGCATTTTCACTCTCTGATTCATTATCCCCGCTGACGCTACGCAAAACTGTTTCGCTGACGCATACTTCTGACTACAATAGCCGCCATTTTGACCATAACGGATAACGACGAAGTATGCGCCTGCAATCCCATCATCTTGAACTTTTAAGCCCGGCCCGCGACGCCGCCATTGCCCGTGAAGCGATCCTTCACGGCGCTGATGCCGTCTACATTGGCGGCCCGGGCTTCGGTGCCCGCCATAACGCCAGCAACAGCCTGAGCGATATTGCTGAACTGGTGCCGTTCGCCCACCGCTTCGGGGCGAAAGTGTTCGTGACCCTGAACACCATTCTTCATGATGATGAGCTGGAGCCTGCGCAACGTCTGATTACCGATCTCTACCAGGCCGGCATTGATGCCCTGATCGTCCAGGATATGGGCGTGCTTGAGCTGGATATTCCGCCCATTGAACTGCATGCCAGTACCCAGTGCGATATCCGCACGGTCGAGAAGGCGAAGTTTCTCTCCGACGTCGGCTTTTCGCAGATCGTTCTGGCGCGCGAGCTGAACCTGAATCAGATCCGCGATATTCACCAGGCGACAGACGCGACGATCGAATTCTTTATCCACGGCGCGCTGTGCGTGGCTTACTCCGGTCAGTGCAATATTTCCCACGCGCAGACGGGCCGCAGCGCCAACCGCGGCGACTGTTCTCAGGCCTGCCGCCTGCCGTATACCCTGAAAGACGATCGGGGCCGCGTCGTGGCGTTCGAAAAACACCTGCTCTCCATGAAGGATAACGATCAGACGGCCAACCTGGGCGCGCTGATCGACGCGGGCGTGCGTTCCTTCAAGATTGAAGGGCGCTACAAAGATATGAGCTACGTGAAGAACATCACCGCGCACTATCGCCAGATGCTGGACGCCATCATCGACGATCGCGGCGACCTGGCGCGCGCGTCGGCCGGGCGCACCGAACATTTCTTTATTCCGTCGACGGACAAAACGTTCCACCGCGGCAGCACGGACTATTTTGTGAATGCCCGTAAAGGGGATATCGGCGCGTTTGACTCACCGAAGTTTATCGGTTTACCGGTGGGCGAAGTGCTGAAAGTGGCGAAAGATCACCTTGATGTCGAAGTGACGGAACCGCTGGCGAACGGAGATGGCCTTAACGTGATGATTAAGCGTGAGGTCGTAGGCTTCCGTGCCAATACGGTCGAGAAAACCGGCGAGAACCGCTACCGCGTCTGGCCGAATGAAATGCCTGCCGATCTCTACAAGGCGCGGCCGAACGCGGCCCTTAACCGTAATCTCGATCATAACTGGCAGCAGGCGCTGCTGAAAACCTCCAGCGAACGTCGTATCGCCGTGGACATTGAGCTGGGCGGCTGGGAAGAGCAGCTGATTCTGACCATGACCTGCGAAGACGGCATCAGCGTGACGCATACGCTCGATGGTCATTTCGAGGTGGCAAACAACGCCGAAAAAGCGCTTAACAGCCTGAAGGATGGCGTGGCGAAGCTGGGCCAGACGATTTATTACGCGCGTGCGATCGGCGTGGCGCTGCCGGACGCGCTGTTCGTGCCAAACAGCCTGCTTAACCAGTTCCGCCGTGAAACGGCAGAGATGCTGGATGCCGCGCGCCTGGCGCAGTATCCGCGCGGAAGCCGTAAAGCGGAAACCGTACCTGCGCCAGTCTACCCGGACACCCATTTATCCTTCCTCGCCAACGTCTACAACCATAAAGCGCGTGAATTCTATCATCGCCACGGCGTGCAGCTGATCGACGCAGCCTATGAAGCGCATGAAGAGAAGGGCGATGTGCCGGTGATGATCACCAAGCACTGCCTGCGCTTTGCGTTTAACCTGTGTCCTAAGCAGGCGAAAGGGAACATTAAGAGCTGGAAGGCCACCCCCATGCAGCTGGTAAACGGCGATGAGGTTCTGACCCTCAAGTTCGACTGCCGTCCTTGTGAAATGCATGTGATTGGTAAGATGAAAAACCACATCTTCAAAATGCCGCAGCCCGGCAGTATCGTGGCGTCCGTCAGTCCGGACGATCTGATGAAAACGCTGCCGAAACGCAAGGGCAGCTAATTACCGAACGTGCGTGTCCGGTTTGCGCGACTTCTGCCACAGGTGGTGCTCGCGCAAACCCTCCGCCGACTCTTCCGCAGCGCTTCGCAACTCATCGCTGTCGGCTTCATGACGAAGCTGATGCGCCACATTCTTGACCCACAAATACTCGTGTCCTTTGTGCCCGGCCATAAGCTGGCCGGAAAACAGCGCACAGATAAGCATGACGAAAGATAACCCTTTTTTAATCATGGATTCACCGCTGAAAAAGAATGCGGGATAATCATGTCGATTATTTTTTAGGGTTATTATTCAAAAATTAAAATTAGCGAAAAGAAAATGTCAAATAATGTGGGTTCGGAATTACGGTTAAGATATTTCCTAAAAAAACCATGACGCTTTGTAAAGTACCATTTCTGGACCTCAATTAGATATTTGCATTAAGGATAAACCTTATATAATAGTAAGTCTCTGGCTAAGGAACAGGTCATTTCTAAATGAAAAAAATAATAGCGCTTGCGCTTCTGGCGGTTGCTGTTGTGGCCGCTGCGGGGATTCGTTATGCAGCTAATGACGAACCAGAATATATTCGTTCTGCGGAAATTCGCGTGGGTTCCTATTTAACCAGCGATTATGGTGGCGTTGCCTGCTCCAGCAAAAAAATAAACGATCGGCGCTGGGAATTAGATTGTACTCATCAGGCAAGAGGAAAAACATTCCAGTTTGCGGTGTATCCCTCTGAAAAAGCACCTTATGGTGTCGCCCGTTCCTTTTATCTTGAAGCCCTTAATGACGACGCAAAACAGAGCGCTGAGCAGGGGCTTATGCGTTATTTGCAGATCAATACCCATGCAGGTTAATAAGGTTGTTTAGCGTTCGTTAAGACAACAGGTGTTAGGTTGTAAGGGATCCGCAGCCCGGCCACGGAGTGTCGGGACGTAGAGACCAAAACACAAATCTATCCATGCAAGCATTTACCGCCAGTTATTGGCGGTTTTTTTTTTGCGCAGGCCGTCGCGATGGTTTTATGGCATCAGCCGATAATGTGACTGCACCAGACCCGAAGGGAAACTGCGGCTTGATACAAGCGTTAAATCGATATCCTGAGGAAGGGTTCCGAACAGCGGTTTTCCCGCTCCGAGCAGGACAGGAACGGTCGTGATCACCATATCGGCCACCAGCCCTTCGCGCAGGAATGACTGGATCACCTTTCCGCCATCGAGATAGACCCGATGAACGTTCTGCGCAGCGAGATCGTCCAGCACCTCCTTTGGCGTGCGGCAAGAGAACTGCACTTTTCCCTTCAGCGCCTCCGGCACGGGCGTACCGGCCAGCTGTCGGGAGAGTACCAGCACGGGCCGCTCATAAGGCCATGCGTCAAAGGTCAGTACCTTCTCATAGCTACCCCGGCCCATCACGATCCACTCTTTGTCCGCGATGAACGCCTCATAGCCATGATCTTCTGTGGGATCGTCGCGCTGCAGCAGCCAGTCGATATCGTCATTCTGTCGGGCGATGTAGCCATCAAGACTAACCGCGATAAAAACGTGTGTAGTGACCATCAGGTGCTCCGTGTGCCAGTGTAGCCATAAAAATAACGCCTCAGCGGGCAGTACCCGGACGTGAAAATTGTTTGCGATACTGAGCCGGGGAAAGCGCGAACTGCTGGCGAAAATGATGACGCAGTGTTGATGCCTGACCAAACCCGGTCTGTTCAGCGATGCTGTCGATGCTCAACCGGCTGCTTTCCAGATAATCTTTTGCTCTCAGCAGGCGTTCATTGATTAACCAGCGTGCGGGCGTCGTCCCCGTTGCCGCCTCGAAGCGACGAAGGAAGGTGCGCTGGCTCATTCCGACCCGACGCGCCAGGGAGTCGACGCTGTGCGCCTCGATAAGATGCGTGTGCAGAAAATCAAACAGCTGGCCGAGACGCTGGCTTTCCCGCAGCTGGGCTACCGGGCGGCTCAGCTGTTGTGGCTGTGAACCATCCCGGTGAGGGGGAATGACCAGCCGACGCGCCACGCTGTTGGCGGTTTCCATGCCATAATCCCGCCGCACAACGTGCAGACAGAGATCGATTCCCGCCGCGCTGCCCGCAGACGTCAGAATATCGCCTTCGTCCTGGTAGAGCACATCCTCAACCACGTCGATGTCAGGGTAGCGGGCTTTAAGCGCGTCAATGTAGCGCCAGTGGGTTGTGGCTTTGCGGCCGTTCAGCAGCCCCGTAGCGGCCAGCACAAACACCCCCGAACAGATGGAGAGCAGCCGGCATCCTCGCGCGCTGGCCTGGCGTAGTGCCTCGCAGAGCGCGTCCGGAACCGTTGAATCCAGCCCCCGCCAGCCGGGAACCACAATCAGGTCCGCAGACGCAAGCAGGCTTAAATCACCATCGGTAACGATGCGGATCCCGCCAGTTGCCCGAAGTTCACCGCTGTCCACGCTCGCCACCGCAAAACGATACCATTCATCGCCAAGCTCGGGACGCGGCAGGCCGAAGATCTCCACCGCTACGCCAAACTCAAAGGTACACAGACCGTCATACGCCAGCACGACTACCTGCGGGCGGGCAATTTGTCTTAAGTTTGTCATCTTTTTGCTGTTTTCTGGCATAAGCGAACGCATTCATGGGCTGAATTTGTGGATAGAGTAGTGTTAACACAAACGCCAAAGATGAGGAAGAATCATGAGCTATGTTACTGAATTTCCGGCTGCCGAGCCGCAGGAAGCCGTTACCCATTTTCTGCGCCGCCTGAGCGTTGAAACCGACTGCGCGGATGTGCATCACGCCATCGCCAATAATGAGCAGGACTTCGTGCTGCTGCACGTGGTGGGAAGCCCGGAGCAGTTTGCCCGCCGTCACGTGCCCGGCGCACTGCACCTGCCGCGGAGCCAGATGACCGCCGAGCGCATGGCCCAATGGCCTGAAGGCACGCTGTTCGTCGTTTACTGCGCAGGGCCGCACTGTAACGGCGCGGACAGAGCCGCGCTGAAGCTGGCGCGCCTCGGGCTGCCGGTCAAAATCATGCTCGGGGGAATCACCGGCTGGGAGGATGAAAAGTTCGCCTTTGCCAGCAGCGAAACCGCCGTCGCCCTGTGAAGATGAATTTTTTTCAACACCCGTGAAATTTTCTCGTTTGCCGGAACAGGACAGGTATGACATCTTTTTTGGACATTTAGACATCCAGAAGTCTAAATCTTCAAATGATGAATTATCACTGCTGGCAATTATCGCCGGCAGACTGAGGAGATTTCCATGCAACGACAGCACGCCCCGTACCGCGCCGATGTAGTCGGCAGTTTTTTACGCCCGGATGCCATCAAAGAGGCTCGCCTGAAGTTCGCCAGCGGCGAAATTGACGCCGGACAGCTTCGCGCGGTAGAGGATGATGCCATTCGCCACGTCGTTGAGCAGCAGTGTGCGTGCGGCCTGCATGTGGTCACCGACGGTGAATTCCGCCGTGCCTGGTGGCACTTCGACTTCTTTGACGGTCTGCAGGGCGTTGAGCGTTACGATTCACAGCAGGGGATCCAGTTCAACGGGGTACAAACCAAAGCCCACGGCGTGCGCGTCACCGGCAAGCTGGGCTTTGGCGCCCATCCGATGCTCGAAGATTTCCGCTACCTGAAAAGCATCAGCGGCAATGCTCAGCCAAAGATGACCATTCCCAGCCCGAGCGTGCTCCATTTCCGCGGCGGCCGTAAAGACATCGATGCGACGGTCTACCCGGATCTGAATGACTATTTCGACGATCTGGCGACCACCTGGCGCGACGCCATCCGCGCATTTTACGACGCGGGCTGCCGTTACCTGCAGCTGGACGATACCGTCTGGGCCTATCTCTGTTCGGACGATCAGCGCCGTCAGATCCGCGAGCGCGGTGACGATGCCGATGAGCTGGCACGCATCTATGCCCGCGTTCTGAACAAGGCTCTGGAAGGCAAGCCGAACGATCTGACCATCGGCCTGCACGTCTGCCGCGGTAACTTCCGTTCAACCTGGATTTCCGAAGGCGGCTATGAGCCGGTGGCGGAAGTGCTGTTCGGGACGGTCAACGTTGACGCGTTCTTCCTTGAATACGACAACGACCGCAGCGGGGATTTCGCGCCATTGCGCTTCATTCGCCCGGGCAAGCAGCAGGTGGTGCTGGGCCTGATCACCACGAAAAACGGCGAGCTGGAGAACCCGGAGGGGATTAAAGCCCGTCTGGAAGAGGCGGCGAAATACGTGGCAAAAGAGCAAATTTGCCTCAGCCCGCAGTGCGGCTTTGCCTCTACCGAAGAGGGCAACAGCCTGAGCGAATCCCAGCAGTGGGACAAAGTCCGTCTGGTCACGCAGATCGCCAGCGAAGTCTGGTAAAGACTCATCCACAGCGCTGCATTATAAAAGTGCAGCGCTGTGCCATTCTGAGACGTTCTCTTTACATCCTGCGTTCCCCCTCCTGAAATAGCGCTTCCTCCATTCTGGCATCCTTTTTGCTCCTGCTTCGCTGACACATTTTTTTCCGCGTCCACGCCGTAACGGACGTTTTCGCACAGCGTTCTTTTTCAGGAGTGAAAATATGCAGCGTCGTACCTTATTAAAAGCCTTTGCGTTATCCGCGTCCGTCGTGACGATGGGAATGAGTTTTGGCGTGCAGGCGGCCGATACCATCAAAGTGGGGATCATGCATTCTCTTTCCGGCACCATGGCCATCTCCGAAACGCCGCTGAAAGACGTCGCGCTGATGACCATCGACGAGATCAACGCGAAAGGCGGCGTACTGGGTAAAAAACTGGAGCCGGTGGTGGTGGATCCCGCCTCAAACTGGCCGCTGTTTGCCGAGAAGGCGCGCCAGCTGTTAAGTCAGGATAAAGTGGCGGTGGTATTCGGCTGCTGGACGTCGGTATCGCGCAAATCCGTGCTGCCGGTCTTCGAGGAGCTGAACGGTCTGCTGTTTTATCCGGTGCAGTATGAAGGCGAAGAGATGTCGCCAAACGTCTTCTATACCGGCGCGGCGCCGAACCAGCAGGCCATCCCCGCGGTGGAATACCTGATGAGCGAAGACGGCGGCGCGGCGAAGCGCTTCTTCCTGCTGGGTACGGACTATGTTTATCCGCGCACCACCAACAAGATCCTGCGCGCGTTCCTGCATTCGAAAGGGGTGGAGGATAAGGACATCGAGGAGGTTTACACCCCGTTCGGCCATAGCGACTACCAGACCATTGTCGCTAACATCAAGAAATTCTCCGCGGGCGGCAAAACCGCCGTGGTGTCGACCATCAACGGCGATTCCAACGTTCCGTTCTACAAAGAGCTGGCTAACCAGGGGCTGAAGGCGACCGACGTGCCGGTGGTGGCGTTCTCCGTAGGAGAAGAAGAGCTGCGCGGGATCGACACCAAACCGCTGGTCGGCAACCTCGCGGCGTGGAACTACTTTGAATCCGTGGATAACCCGACCAACCAGGCCTTCGTGGCGGATTACAAAGCCTATGCGAAGGCGCACAAGCTGCCGAACGCCGATACCGTGGTGACCAACGACCCGATGGAAGCGACCTACGTGGGGATCCATATGTGGGCGCAGGCGGTGGAAAAAGCGGGCACAACCGACGTGGATAAAGTGCGTGCGGCGATGGCCGGCCAGTCCTTTAAGGCGCCGTCAGGCTTTACGCTCACCATGGATGCCACCAACCACCATCTGCATAAGCCGGTCATGATCGGTGAAATCGAAGGCAACGGTCAGTTCAACGTGGTGTGGCAGACGGAACAGCCGGTACGCGCCCAGCCGTGGAGCCCGTTCATCGCCGGTAACGATAAAAAGCCCGACCAGCCGATGAAAACCGCCAGCAACTAAGCCATCACCAGGGAGAAACGTCATGAACGCCATGCGCATGTTCATCGCTCTTGTATGGCTTTCCGGACTGCTGCCAGGGATGGCGCAGGCATCGGATGCCGATCGTTTTGTTGCCGCCAGCCGCAGCCAGCAGGCGGAGTTGCTGACGCAGTGGGCCGAAGCGCCGGACGCCGCGAGGCTGCCGCTGCTGCAGGCACTGCAAAAAGAAAACCTCTATACCGACAGCCAAAAGCACGCCTTTGCGCAGCGCAGCGGTCAAATGGTCTCGCTCGGTGACGCTAAGTCGACCGAAGGGCCAGCCAAAGCCGTTCGTCTGACCAACCGGCTGCGCGTGCTGGCCGCCACGGCCATCGCTACGCATCAGCTGGTGAGTGACAGTGTCACAGAAAGGCGGGCGGCGGCCCGTCAGCTTCAGCGGGATGCCCAGCCTGGAATGCTCGCTTTTCTGGAAAAGCGGGTAAACGATGAAACGGACGCGGTGGCACGTCAGGCGCTTTTACTGGCGGTGGCGAATCTCCAGCTAGCCAGCCCGCAGGCAGAGGTGCGCCGCAAGGCCGTCGAGTTATTAGGGCAGTCTGACGATCCGGACGTGCAGTCCAGACTTACCCCGTTTACCCAGGCACAGACAGAGCCGGATGCCGGGGTGCGCGCCGCCGCGCAGGAGAGCCTGAGCCAGATCCAGCATCGACTGATGTGGGGCGATCTGCTGGGCCAGGCGTTCATGGGGCTCTCTCTGGGGTCGGTGCTGCTGCTGGCGGCGCTGGGGCTTGCCATCACCTACGGCCTGCTGGGCGTCATCAATATGGCGCACGGTGAGATGCTGATGCTGGGGGCGTATGCCACCTGGATGGTGCAGCAGGCGATGGCCGGGCTTGCGCCACAGTGGCTGGCGCTCTATCCCGTTATCGCGCTTCCGGTCGCGTTCTGCCTGACGGCGGGCATCGGGATGGTGCTGGAGCGCACCGTGATCCGCCATCTGTACGGTCGTCCGCTGGAAACGCTGCTGGCAACGTGGGGGATCAGCCTGATGCTCATCCAGCTGGTGCGCATGACCTTTGGCGCCCAGAACCTGGAGGTGGCCAACCCGGCATGGCTGTCCGGCGGAGTGCAGGTTTTTGCCAACCTGACGCTGCCGTGGAACCGCATCGTGGTGCTGGGCTTCGTGCTGCTGGTGCTGTTCTTTACCTGGCTCATTCTGAATAAAACCCGTCTGGGGCTCAACGTGCGTGCGGTGACGCAGAACCGCAGCATGGCCGCCTGCTGCGGGGTACCGACAGGCCGTGTCGATATGCTGGCGTTTGGGCTTGGCTCAGGAATTGCGGGGTTAGGCGGCGTGGCGCTATCGCAGCTCGGTAACGTCGGGCCGGAGCTGGGTCAGGGCTACATCATCGACTCTTTCCTCGTGGTCGTTCTCGGTGGCGTAGGCCAGCTGGCAGGCAGCGTGGCCGCGGCGTTTGGTCTGGGTATTTTCAATAAAATTCTTGAACCGCAGATGGGGGCGGTGCTGGGCAAGATCGTGATTCTGGTGGCGATCGTGCTGTTTATTCAAAAACGCCCTCAGGGGCTGTTTGCGCTGAAAGGGAGGGTGATTGACTGATGAGCCAGCCGCTGACCTTAACGCTGGCGCGCAAAGCGCCGCGCACAACGCAACTTGCAGGCAGCCTGCTGGTGGTGTGTCTGCTGATATTACCGTTTTTCGCCTTACTGCCTGCGACGCATCCGCTGGCGCTGTCGACCTGGGTGCTGACGCTGATTGGCAAGATCCTCTGCTATGCCATCGTTGCGGTGGCGCTGGATCTGGTGTGGGGCTACGCCGGGATGCTCTCTCTTGGGCACGGTATCTTCTTCGCTCTGGGCGGCTACGCGATGGGCATGTACCTGATGCGCCAGGCTGCGGGTGACGGTCTTCCTGCGTTTATGTCGTTTCTCTCCTGGAGCGAACTGCCGTGGTTCTGGTGGGGAACCCAGCATTTTGCCTGGGCGCTGGTGCTGATTGTGATGGTGCCGGGCCTGCTGGCGCTGGTGTTCGGCTGGTTCGCCTTCCGCTCCAATATAAAAGGGGTCTACTTCTCGATTATGACCCAGGCGCTGACCTATGCCGGGATGCTGCTGTTCTTTCGCAACGAAACCGGTTTTGGCGGCAATAACGGCTTTACCGGCTTCACCACGCTGCTCGGGTTTTCGGTAACGGAAACGACCACCCGCATCGCGCTGTTTCTGGCGACCGTGCTGTTGCTGCTTCTGGCGTTGGGCACCGGATTTGCGCTGGCGAAGAGCAAGTTTGGCCGCATCCTGACCGCCGTTCGCGACGCCGAAAACCGCCTGACGTTTTGCGGCTACGATCCGCGCGGGTTCAAGCTGCTGGTATGGACGCTCTCCGCCGTGCTGTGCGGCCTGGCGGGGGCGCTGTACGTCCCGCAGGTGGGCATTATCAACCCCGGTGAAATGTCGCCGACGAACTCAATAGAAGCGGCAATCTGGGTGGCGCTGGGCGGGCGCGGCACGCTGGTCGGTCCGGTGATTGGCGCGGCGCTGGTGAACGGCGCCAAGAGCTTCTTCACCGTCGCGATGCCGGAATACTGGCAGCTGTTTCTGGGGCTGATTTTCATCGCCGTCACGCTGTTTTTACCGCGCGGCGTCTACGGTCTGTTTCGAAAGGGAGAGAAATAATGCAGCCAGCCGAAGGGTTATTCACCCGCCAGTTGCCCGGCGATCGTTATCGGGAACAAACCGACCCGGTGCTGCAGCTTGAGGCCATTAACGTCAATTTTGATGGTTTTCAGGCCCTGACCGATCTGTCGCTGAATATCGGCGTGGGCGAGCTGCGCTGCGTGATTGGCCCTAACGGCGCCGGTAAAACCACGCTGATGGACGTTATCACCGGCAAAACTCGGCCAAAGAGCGGGAGGGCGATTTACGATCAGTCTATCGACCTGACCGCGCTGGAGCCTGCGGCCATTGCCCGCCAGGGGATCGGGCGTAAATTCCAGAAGCCCACGGTTTTTGAAGCGCTGACGGTGTGGGAAAACCTGGAGATCGCCATGAAAACCGATAAATCCGTCTGGGCGAGCCTGCGGGCAAAACTCAACGGTGAACAGCGCGACCGCATCGATGAGATGCTGGTTTTGCTGCGCCTTAGCAGCGAGCGCGACCGCCGCGCCGGGCTGCTTTCGCACGGGCAAAAACAGTTTCTGGAGATCGGTATGCTGCTGGTTCAGGACCCGCACCTGCTGCTGCTGGATGAACCGGCCGCCGGGATGACCGACGCGGAAACCGAATACACCGCCGAGCTGTTCAAAACGCTGGCGGGTAAGCACTCCCTGATGGTGGTGGAGCACGATATGGGCTTTGTTGAGACTATCGCCGACCACGTCACGGTGCTGCATCAGGGACGCGTGCTGGCGGAAGGTTCGCTTCGCGAGGTGCAGGCTAACGAGCAGGTGATTGAGGTCTATCTGGGGCGCTAAGGAGCGATGATGTTACAGGTTAACGAACTGAATCAGTATTACGGCGGCAGCCATATCCTGCGCGGCGTGAGTTTTGAAGCCGTCACCGGAGAAGTCACCTGCCTGCTGGGGCGCAACGGCGTCGGGAAAACCACGCTGCTGAAGTGTCTGATGGGGCTGATCCCGGCGAAAACCGGGGAGGTCATCTGGCAGGGTAAAAAGATCACCCACAGCAAGCCGCACCAGCGGGTGCACTCTGGAGTGGCGTACGTCCCGCAGGGCCGCGAGATTTTCCCGCGCCTGACCGTGGAAGAGAATCTTCTGCTCGGGCTGTCGCGTTTTTCCGCCCGCGAGGCGAAGCAGGTTCCGGATGAGATCTGGCAGCTGTTTCCGGTGCTTAAAGAGATGAGGCATCGTCGCGGGGGCGATCTCTCCGGTGGACAGCAGCAGCAGCTGGCGATTGGTCGCGCGCTGGCGAGCCGTCCGCAGCTGTTGATTCTGGACGAGCCGACCGAAGGCATACAGCCATCGGTGATTAAAGAGATTGGACAGGTGATCCGCACCCTGGCGAACCGAGGCGACATGGCGATACTGCTTGTCGAACAGTTTTACGACTTTGCCGCCGAGCTGGCCGACAGCTATCTGCTGATGTCGCGCGGCACGATTATCCAGCGCGGCCGGGGTGAAAACATGGAGCAGGAGGGCGTTCGCGGGCTGGTTGCGATTTAAAATGTTATAATATAACATTTGCATTCTTATAAAACGGAATGAGGGTGTTATGTTGGCTGCACATTTTGGGAAATTTGCCATGACTCTGGGGGCGCTGCTGGTCAGCGGCCAGCTGTTTGCTCACTCGCACGGCCATCAGATGACCGAAGCGGAACAGAGGGCGGCGAACGGCGTGTTTGAGGATAAGGACGTGAAGGACAGAGCGCTGTCAGACTGGGACGGGACGTGGCAGTCGGTCTATCCGTTCCTGCTGGACGGTTCGCTGGATCCGGTGTTTAAACAGAAAGCGCAGAAAGACAAAAGCAAAACCTTTGACGAGGTGAAAGCGTACTACCGCAAGGGCTATGCGACGGACGTGGATGCTATCGGCATCGAAAACAACGTGATGGAATTTCATAAGGGCAAAGCGGTCAGCCGCTGTCAGTATGATTACAGCGGCTACAAAATACTGGCCTACGCATCGGGCAAAAAAGGCGTTCGCTACCTGTTTGAGTGTAAGGATGCCGGCAGCAAGGCACCGAAGTTTGTTCAGTTCAGCGACCACACCATCGCCCCGAAGGCCTCTTCGCACTTCCACATTTTCATGGGCAACACCTCCCACGAGGCGCTGCTGAAAGAGATGGATAACTGGCCGACCTATTATCCGAATGAGATGTACAAAGAGCAGGTGGTAGAGGAAATGCTGCACCACTGATGCTTTATTGCCGGGTGGAGGCTACGCCTCACCCGGCCTGGAAGCGCTACGCCACGTTGGGCGTTTCACACCACGCCTTCACGCTCATCCCACGCAAAATCATCAGCCACGCCATGACGATGGCAACCATCATGATGACAAATAGCGACCAGTGCGGCAGGTTGGTCAGGATAATACCGGTGATCATCGGGTTTGCCGCCGCGCCGAGCCAGCCCAGCGCCTGCGCGGAAAAATAGCTCGCCTTCATCCCGGGCGGGGCAATGTTGTCGATCAGCATGTATTCGCCCGGTGCATAGATAATCTCACCCAGGGTAAAGATGGCGGCAGCGATGCCCCAGTAAACCAGGTTTTCCCCGGAGAGCATAAAGCCACCCAGCCCCACGATAAAAAACAGGGTGGCGAGGGTCATCAGCGGGCGAATATTGCTGGCAGAGATCTTGCGGCCCAGCGCATATTGCAGCGTCACCACCACGGCGGCGTTGACGGGCAATACCACGGCGACCACCTTTTCGGCGAAATTACTGTCTGCATGCGCGGCCAGAACGTATTGCGAAATGCAGGTCGCGAACGATCCGCCGACGTATGACGCCAGCAGGCCAGAGAGCGTATACCAGAACAGCGCGCGGTCTTTCAGCAGTACCGACGGCTGCCAGGGCATTTTCTCCTCGGCGGTATCCAGCGTAACGCTTCTCTGCACGAAGAAATGGATGAATCCGAGCGGCAGCGCCGCGCAGAAGGCCGCCAGCCAGAACGGCAGCTGCAGGCTGTACATCACCAGCAGGGTGCCAATCGGCGGCCCGATCGTCCAGCCAATGTTCAGAAAGCTGTAGTTAAGCGAGAAGACGCGCGCTTTCTGGCTTGCGGTGAGCACGTCGGAGAACCAGGCCTTCAGCACCGTTGAAAAGACGGAATAGGCGCAGTTGATCAGCGCGAAGAACAGCACCACCAGCGTGACGTTATCGACCAGCGGGATCGCGACAAACCCCGCGATAAAAGCCACGATCGCAATCAGCATGTAGCGCTTTTTATCAAACTTATCGGCCAGAATGCCAAATCCCAGGCTGAACACCACGCCGATTGTCAGCGCAATCGTCAGGGCATAACCAATATTCTCGACGCTCATGCTGTAGACGCGCGTGAGATAAATGGTCATGAACGGCAGCGTTGCTCCCCGACCGATGGTTAATAACAATGACGACGCCAGCAGCGCTGCGGTTGAGCGCCTGAGAGATGGTTTCATATTCCTGCCCGACAGTTGCTTATGCTTTTTTTAGACGTGTGTTAACAGGATTACCATGACATAAGGGGCTTGTATAGCACCTAATTTATCCGTAAGTGCTTCGCCTGACTGCCATAATTAATGATCTTCTCGCCGCGCGCTTTTTTCTGTTACCTTGAACTGTTAACAAATAATTAATAATTCAGGGGCAGGGTATGACGCGTAAAGACGGGCTGCTGGCGTTGCTGGTGGTCGTAGTATGGGGGCTCAATTTTGTGGTCATCAAGCTGGGGTTGCACAACATGCCGCCGCTGATGCTGGCCGGTTTACGTTTTTTGCTGGTCGCGTTCCCGGCGCTCTTTTTCGTCGCCCGTCCGAAGATCCCGTTAAAGCTGCTGCTGGGCTATGGCCTGACCATCAGCTTTGGCCAGTTCGCGTTTCTCTTCTGCGCCATCAAGTTCGGGATGCCGGCCGGTCTGGCCTCGCTGGTGCTGCAGGCGCAGGCGTTCTTTACCATCATTCTCGGCGCCTTCGTGTTTAGCGAACGTTTACAGGGAAAACAGCTGGCAGGCATTACGCTGGCGGTGTTTGGCGTGCTGGTGCTTATTGAAGCCAGCCTGAACGGCCAGGATGTGGCGCTGCTCGGCTTTATGCTGACGCTGGCGGCGGGGCTGAGCTGGGCCTGCGGGAATATTTTCAACAAGCTGATTATGCAGCACGAGGCCCGCCCGGCGGTGATGTCCCTGGTTGTCTGGAGCGCGCTGATCCCGATAATCCCGTTTCTGGCGGCGTCGTTTATTCTGGATGGTCCGGATGTAATGCTGAACAGTCTGGTCGAAATCGATCTGACCACAATCCTTTCTCTTGTCTATCTGGCCTTTGTCGCCACCATTGTGGGCTACGGGATCTGGGGATCGCTGCTGGGGCGTTATGAAACCTGGCGCGTGGCGCCGTTATCCCTGCTGGTGCCGGTGGTGGGGCTTGCCAGTGCGGCACTCTTGCTGGATGAAACGCTGAGCGCGCTGCAGCTGTTTGGCGCCGTGCTGATCATGGCCGGGCTGTACATTAACGTGTTTGGTCTACGGGTTCGTCGGGCGACGCGGGTAAGCGAAAAGGCATAAAAAAAGCCCCGCGTCTGCGGGGCAAAAACGAATCAGAGGCCGTGCTGATTATAATAAGGCACGCCTAATTCGTCGGATTTGTCGCTACCAGCACCCATATGGTTGAAATCATAAGGCGACTGGTCATGTGCGGACGGCAAAATCATCGTATCAGGATTATTTTGCTGCGTTGCACGAGGGGTTTGCTCCGCGAAGGTCTGGCTGGAGAACAGCACCAGCAAGGCGAGGGAGGCGGAGGCGGTAACTTTCATGATTTCCTCGGTTACGTCTTTACAGGCGATGATTAACTACAGTGTTTTAACGGATACAGGTATCGGGATTCGCCCGGCACGCTGGTGATTCGGTACTTATGAGGCGGCACGTCAAAATAGTTCTTGAACGTACGCGTCAGGGTCTGTTGCGATTCAAATCCGTAACGCTCCGCCAGATAAAGGATCGGCTCATTGCTTTCTTTCAGTTTCTGGGCAATTTCCGTCAGCTTGCGGCTGCGAATGTATTGACCTAATGAATGACCGGTCTCTTTTTTGAACATCCGTTGCAGGTGCCATTTGGAGTAACCTGAACGCTCTGACACTTTTTCAAGGGAGAGCGGCGATTCCAGGTTATCTTCGATCCAGTCCAAAATGCTATGAATGGTGATAGCGTCAGTATTGCGTCTGGACATCGTCATACCTCTTTTTCTGTTTACGGCAGTATTTTTTTGAGCAGAAGCTCAAGGGTTGCCACTTCATCTGCCGTTAAGTTTTTTGTTAGTTCCTGATGCAGTGTTTGTCCTACTAATTGATGACATTGCTCGCACATGGCCGCGCCATCGCTGGTCAGCTTCACCAGTACGCCGCGTTTGTCATTCGGGTTAGGGCTTCGTTCTATCCATCCTTTGCAGACGAGACGATCCAGCATGCGGGTTAACGCGCCCAGATCGACAGAGAGCACCTTTTTCAGCTCAACCGGTGTGATACACACTTCGCAGCGAATGGAACACAGCACTTTGAACTGTGTTGCGGTGATATCCAGCGGTGACAGATAGTCATTGAGCAGGCGATCTTTTTTCTGATTTACCATATGAATAAGACGACCCAGCGGAACAACGTCGTTAAAGATATCACTGGTGCTTTTCACAATGGTTGCCCTGGCAAGTAGTTAGTCACGGCAGATATTATTGCTCAGGCAAGTATAAGTCAACTGAATGAGTCAGCCGATGCCACGAATTGCTAAAACGTTTCATGAACTTTTTTTGAGGTCTTTCAAATCATATAGATAACTGTCAGTTATCTTTCCAGGACGGAAATAATCGTTGCGTTGCACCCATGGCTCAATGTCACACTTTCACCCTATAATTGCTGTGTTAAATATGGATAAGGACAACAACGCACTATGTTGGATTTAATAAAAGCAATCAGCCTTGGGCTGGTGGTCTTGCTGCCGTTGGCTAACCCGTTAACGACGGTGGCGCTGTTCCTCGGGCTGGCAGGGAATATGAACAGCGCCGAGCGCAACCATCAGTCGATGATGGCCTCGGTGTATGTGTTTGCCATCATGATGGTGGCTTACTATGCCGGACAGGTGGTGATGAACACCTTCGGGATTTCCATCCCCGGCCTGCGTATCGCCGGGGGGCTGATTGTGGCCTTTATCGGTTTCCGCATGCTGTTCCCGGCGCAAAAAGCGCATGAGTCACCGGAAGCGACCAGTAAATCGGAAGAGCTGGAAACCGAGCCGAGTGCGAATATCGCCTTTGTGCCGATTGCCATGCCGAGCACGGCGGGGCCGGGTACCATCGCGATGATCATCAGCTCCGCATCAACGGTGCGCGACAGCGCAACCTTCCCGGACTGGGTGCTGACGGTTGCGCCACCGCTGATTTTTGCGATTATCGGGGTTATCGTGTGGGCGTCGCTGCGCAGTTCTGGGGCCATTATGCGCTGGGTAGGCAAGGGCGGTATCGAGGCGATCTCCCGTCTGATGGGCTTCCTGCTGGTCTGTATGGGCGTGCAGTTTATTATTAACGGCGTGCTGGAAATTATTAAGACCTATCATTGATGTGATTGCCGGGTAAGGCGAAGCCGCCACCCGGCAAGAAGGCTCACCCGTGCTGACCCTGTTCCTCCAGCGCCACCGGCCATTTACGGAAGATGAGCACTGACCAGACCAGCGCCACCAGGGCCGGAATGGCGCCCAGATAGCCAATCGCCGACATCGATACGTGCAGTATTACCTGATTTCCCACCAGCGCGCCCGCGCCAATCCCCAGATTGAAAATCCCTGAGAACAGCGACATGGCGACGTCCGTTGCATCCGGCGCCAGGGCCAGGACCTTCACCTGCATGCCCAGACCAATAATCATGATCGCCACGCCCCAGAACAGGCTGAGGATCGCCAGATGGCTTTCACTGCCTGCGGCAGGCATCAGCAGCAGCAGGCAGGCCAGCAGCAGACCGATAGCGCAGCTCACCAGCGTCGAGGCGTGCCGGTTACCCAGCTTACCGAACAGCACGCTGCCAATAATGCCCGCTCCGCCGAGGATCAACAGCAGGACGGTGGCAAAGTTGGCGCTAAAGCCCGCCACCACCTGCACAAAGGGTTCAATGTAGCTGTATGCCGTGTAATGGGCCGTCACCACAATGACGGTAAGCAGGTAGATACCCAGCAGCGCCGGGCGACGCATCAGCAGCGGCAGGCTTTTCAGCGAGCCGGAATGCTCGCTCGGCAGCGCGGGGAGCAGCTTAATCAGGCATACCAGCGTAACCAGCGCGCCCATACCAATGGCGAAGAACGTCGTACGCCAGCCGAAGTATTGCCCTACGATGCGGCCAATCGGCAGACCCAGCACCATCGCCAGTGCGGTACCGGTGGCAATCAGGCTCAGCGCTTGGGCGCGTTTACCCGCTGGCGCGAGTCGAATAGCCAGCGACGCGGTGATCGACCAGAACACCGCATGGGCAAAGGCAATGCCGATTCGGCTGATGACCAGCACCGTAAAATTCCACGCCATAAACGACAGAACATGGCTGGCGATGAACAGCACAAACAGGCCGATCAGCAGCCTGCGCCGCTCCATCTGGCTGGTCAGCAGCATAAACGGCAAGGACATCAGCGCCACAACCCAGGCGTAGATGGTCAACATAATGCCCACCTGCGCCGTTTCCATCTGGAAACTTTCAGCGATGTCAGACAACAGCCCAACCGGAACAAATTCTGTGGTGTTAAAAATAAACGCGGCAATGGCCAGCGTGACCACGCGTAGCCACGCAACCCTGCGGGAAACTGTGTTCGTTGTCATAGGGATGTCGGAGATTCGTTGCTGAAAAGAAGAGGAGACGATCTTAAAACGTCGAACGGCGAAAACTCAACCATTATGTGACGCAGATCTCAATATTTACCTTATGAAAGCGGTAGCCGGGAACGCCGTTTTCATTGAATATAAAAGAACAACACAATAAAAACAGGCGGTAAGACAATGCAGGAGATTGATTTTTATCTGGTAGATGCGTTCAGCGACACCTCGTTTGGCGGCAATCCGGCCGCCGTTTGCCCGCTCAAGGAATGGTTACCCGATGAGACCTTGCTGAAAATGGCGCAGCAGCATAATCAGTCGGAAACGGCTTTTTTCGTCTGCAGTAAAGGGGGCATTGAGCTACGCTGGTTTACCACGCTTACCGAAGTCAATCTCTGCGGCCACGCTACGCTTGCGGCCGCGCACGTGCTGTTTACCGAGCTGGATTACCCGGATTCGCGGATCCACTTTGATACCGCCTCTGGCCGACTCACCGTCAGCCGGGAGGGGGAGTGGATGACGCTGGACTTCCCTGCATGCCCAACCCATGAAGAGACACCCCCGCCGGAGATGCTCTCGGCGCTGGGTATCAGCCGCTACGTTGAAGCCCGTAAAGGCCGCGCATGGCTGATCGTTCTGGAAAATCGCCAGCAGGTTGAAGCGCTTGCGCCGCGCTTCTCGGTGATGACGCCGGGCGAGCATAAGGTGAGCGTTACGGCGCGCGGTGAGGGGGAATATGATTTTGTCAGCCGCTTTTTCTCACCGGGCGTTTCCGTCCCGGAAGACCCGGTCACCGGCTCCGCGCACACCATGCTGATCCCTTACTGGAGCGAAAAGCTGGGCAAAACCACGATGTTTGCCCGTCAGGTTTCAGCGCGCGGCGGCGATGTGCGCTGTGAGCTGAAAGGTTCGCGCGTGCTGATGAGCGGGCAGGCCACGCTTTATCTGAAAGGCACAGTTTTTCTGCGCTAAAAACCCATAACAAGAGAGGAAGAGACAATGCAGGAAATTGATTTTTATCTGGTGGATGCCTTCAGCGATAAAACCTTTGGCGGCAACGCCGCAGCGGTATGTCCTCTGGAAGAATGGCTGCCGGACGAAACGCTGCTCAAAATGGCGCAACAGCATAACCAGTCTGAGACCGCCTTTTTCGTGCGCACCGACGGCGGGTTTGAGCTGCGCTGGTTCACCACGCTGGATGAAATTAACCTGTGCGGTCACGCTACGCTTGCCGCATCGCACGTCATTTTCGAATACCTTGATTATCCGCATACCGAAATCACCTTCACCACGCGCTTCGTGGGCGAGCTGACCGTCAAGCGCAGCGGCGACTGGCTGACGCTGAACTTCCCCGCGTGGTCGACGGAAATCGTCGAAAACCCACCTGAGCTGCTGTTTAGCGCGCTGGGCATCACGGTGGCAAAAGAGGTGCGCGTCGGACGCGATTTCATGGTGGTGCTGGAGAGCCAGCAGCAGGTTGAAGCGTTAACGCCGGATATTGGGGCCATGCTTCCGCTGGATAAAATGGTCTGCGTGACGGCGCCGGGAGAAGAATATGACTTCGTCAGCCGCTTCTTCTGCCCTGGCGAAGGGGTGCCGGAAGATCCGGTTACCGGATCCGCCCACAGCATGCTGATCCCTTACTGGAGCGAAAAGCTGGGCAAAACGTCACTCAATGCCCGCCAGGTGTCATACCGTGGCGGGGATCTGCGCTGCGAGCTGAAGGGCGACCGCGTGCTGATTGGCGGCCAGGCTACGCTGTACCTGAAAGGGCGAATCTTCCTGCGCTAGCTGAGTGACGCGCTATAAGTTAATACTATGAACCACCCCGGCAGGCCTGAGCTATGTTGATATAAAAACAGCAAGGAGCCTGCCATGTATTCCATTACCTCTGAATCTGCACGTCACCCGGACATTCTCAACCTGATCGCGGCGCTTGACCGCTACCAGAGCGAACTCTATCCCGCCGAAAGCAACCATCTGCTCGACCTGTCCGCGCTGCCGGAAGCCTCGCTGATCCTGATGGTCATTCGTGACCAGCAGCTGCACGCCGTAGGCTGCGGAGCCATCGTGCTCAACGGCGACGGAACGGGAGAGATGAAGCGGGTCTATATCGATCCGGCCCATCGCGGGCAGCATCTCGGCGAGACGCTGCTGGCCGCTCTGGAAGATGAGGCCCTGAGCCGCCATTGCCACACGGTAAGGCTGGAGACGGGCATCAAACAGCGCGCTGCGGTTCGCCTGTACGAGCAGTGCGGGTACGATTTGCGTCCGGCGTTTGCCCCGTACGCTGACGATCCGCTCAGCCTGTTTATGGAGAAGGCGCTGGTTGAAGACGTTCGTTTAGCAGCGCTATAAAAGCTTCCAGCTGGCGGGTCATCGCTCCGCGCCGCCACACCAGCCAGGTTGTAAGCCAGCGCCAGTTTTCCGCCAGCGGCCAGGCTTCAACCTGATGATGTCCCGGCATACTCTCCAGCATCGAGCGCGGCATCAGCGCGATGCCCGCGCCCGCAATGACGCAGGCGAGCATGCCGTGATAGGACTCCATCTCATGAATGCGGCCGGGCGTGGCTCTGTCCGCATGAAACCAGCTTTCCAGATGTCGACGGTACGAGCAGTTCGCGCGAAAGGCGTAAACGTCGCTGCCGCTGACCTGCGCGGCGCGGGCGACCTCCGCGTGCCCGGAAGGCGTGACCAGCATCATCTCTTCCCGGTAGACCGGCATGCCCTCCAGCTCCGGGTGCAACAGCGGCCCGTCGACAAAGGCGGCGCTGAGGGTTCCCTCCAGTACGCCATCAATCATCGTCCCAGATGGCCCGGTAGAAAGGGCAAACTGGATGCGCGGATAGCGCTGGTTAAACTGCGCCAGCGTTTCGGGAATGCGCACCGCGGCGGTGCTTTCCAGCGCGCCGAGGGCAAATAGCCCCTGCGGCTCATCACCCGCGACGACCATGCGCGCCTCATCCACCAGGGCGAGGATCTGCCTGCTGTAGCGCAGGAAGTTATGTCCGGCGGGGGATAAGCGCAAACGCTGGTTCTCACGAATAAACAGCTCAACGCCAAGATCGGCTTCCAGCTGGCGGATGCGGGTCGTCAGGTTAGACGGCACGCGATGCACCTTCTGCGCCGCCTGGGTGATGCTGCCCGTCAGCGCAACGGCGTTAAACATTTCAAGCTGGGTTAGGTCCATAGCATTCTCGTTTCGTGAATAAGGTGGTTAGTATTATTCATTTTTAAGAAATAGCAGAGTGAGCCACAATGAATCAACCGAAATGCGTGGAGAACATCATGAAATATTCATCTGCTACACATGCCCTGTCCGTTAACCCGGCAACGGGAGAAACCCTCGCTGCGTATCCCTGGGCGACACCGGAAGAGGTTGAACGCGCGATTGCTCAGTCTGACGCGGGGTATCGCCAGTGGCGACGCGAAAGCGTGTCCCACCGGGCGCAGAAGCTCCTGGATCTCGGCGCCGCGCTGCGAAACCGCGCGGAAGAGATGGCGCAGACGATCTCCCGTGAAATGGGGAAACCCATCCTGCAGGCGCGGGCGGAAGTGGCAAAATCCGCAGCTCTGTGCGACTGGTATGCCGGGCACGGCCCGGCGATGCTGCGTGAGGAGCCTACGCTGGTGGAAAACCACAACGCGGTTATTGAATACCGTCCTCTGGGCCCGATTCTCGCGGTAATGCCCTGGAATTTCCCGCTCTGGCAGGTGCTGCGCGGCGCGGTGCCGATCCTGCTGGCAGGTAACAGCTATCTGCTGAAACATGCGCCAAACGTGCTAGGTTCTGCGGATCTTATTGGGCAGATCTTTGCGGATGCCGGTTTCCCTGAAGGCGTATTCGGCTGGGTGAACGCCACCAATGACGGCGTAAGCCAGGCGATTAACGATCGCCGTATTGCGGCGGTGACCGTCACCGGCAGCGTGCGTGCCGGTGCGGCTATTGGCGCGCAGGCAGGAGCCGCGCTGAAAAAATGCGTTCTTGAGCTGGGCGGCTCCGACCCGTTTATCGTCCTTAACGATGCCGACCTGGATCTAGCCGTGAAGGCGGCGGTGGCGGGTCGCTATCAGAATACCGGACAGGTGTGCGCGGCGGCCAAACGCTTCATTGTGGAAGAGGGGATTGCGGATACCTTTACCCGCCGCTTCGTCGACGCCGTCGCCGCGTTAAAGATGGGCGCGCCGGAAGCAGAAGAGAACTACCTGGGCCCGATGGCGCGTTATGACCTGCGCGATGAGCTGCATCAGCAGGTGCAGGCCACCCTGGCCGAAGGGGCAACGCTGCTGCTGGGCGGAGAGAAAATCAGCGGAGAGGGCAATTACTACGCGCCAACCGTGCTGGCCAACGTTACCCCGTCGATGATGGCGTTTCGCCAGGAACTGTTTGGTCCGGTCGCGGCCGTGACTGTCGCAAAAGACGCGGAGCACGCTCTGGCGCTTGCCAACGACAGCGACTTTGGCCTGTCCGCCACCGTCTTTACCGCTGACGCGGCGCTTGCGGATAAATTCTCCCGCGAACTGGAGTGCGGCGGCGTGTTTATCAACGGCTTTAGCGCCAGCGACGCGCGCGTGGCCTTCGGCGGCGTGAAGAAAAGCGGCTTTGGCCGCGAGCTTTCCCACTTTGGTTTGCACGAGTTCTGCAACGTGCAGACGGTGTGGAAGGATCGCGTGTAATTTATTGCCCGCCTGTGATTACGGCCCTCATCACGAGGGCCGTTGTCATTTATCTGCAATGGTTCTGTCATTTTCATTTCGTAGACTCGCTCGCGTCTAACGCATTGTTAATGAAGATAATTATGAACCTAACGCAAATTTTTCGCCGTATTGCGCAGCGTCTCACCCCTCGTCACTTTGGCCTGCTGACGGGTATCTTTTGCATTATTGGCCTTTTCTCCGCGCTGCAGCTCTCCTCCTCATTTCTGCTTAACGCCTCCCTGAACGACGCCCAGCGCAACGAGCAGCAAAACCTGCTGGCCTGGCAGCAGCAGAGCAAGCTGGATCTGGCCCGCGTTTCCCTGCTGGCGGCAAGCGACCTGCTTAACCGCTCCGGCGTCTGGTTTATGCAGGATAAAGAGACCGGCTCCGACGGGAGCTGGCACAGCCTGATGGATGATGCGCAAAAGGCGCTGGCGGTTTCTCAGCAGGCGTGGAAGGCCTGGCTGGCGCTGAATCCGCCGAAAGACGATGCCCTGGTGAACAGTTATCAGCTTTTTTACGGCGCGATAAACGAGCAGGCTGAAGGTCTGATTAAGACCAACACCATCGACGCGTTTTTTGCCGTACCGGCTCAGGCGTTTCAGTCTGATTTTAACGACAACTATGCGCGTTATCAGCAGGCAAGCGAGAAGCAGGCCATGCAGGGGCGCCAGAGCCTAATGGCACAGCTCTCCGGCCTGCAAACGTTGTTCCTGTTTGCGCCGGTGCTGCTGCTTGCCATCGCGGTTGTCGTCTGGTTCGGCATGTCCAGATGGGTGATTACGCCGCTGCGTCGGTTGATTGCGCATATTAACCGGCTGGCGGCAGGGGATCTCTCCGGCACGCCGCCGACCGTCATGCGCTTTAACCGGGAGATAGGTCAGCTTAGCGACAGTATTGCGACGATGCAGCACGGTCTGCAGCAGCTGGTGACGCAGGTCAGCCATGCCACCGCAACGATGGTGGAGAACATTGACTCCCTTGCGCAGGGTAACCAGAAGCTGTATCAGCAGTCAGCGCGCCAGGCGAAAGAGCTTGAGGATGTGACGGCGCATATCGCGGCGCTGGAAAGCCATGTGGAAGGGAATACCGGCTATGCCAGGCTCGCCAGCTCGCGGGCCGATGAAGCGCGGCAGGCGGCCGTGGGCGGCGACCGGATGATGTCTACCGTGAATGCGTCTATGCAGGCGATCGTCGACCGATCTTCTGAGATGCGCGGGATCGTGGCGATGATCGACAGCGTGGCGTTTCAGACCAACATCCTGGCGCTGAATGCCGCCATCGAGGCGGCCCATGCCGGAAACCAGGGGCGCGGCTTTGCCGTCGTCGCCCGGGAAGTCGGGCTTTTGGCCAGAAAAAGCAGCCACTCGACGCAGACCATTCAGGAGCTGATCAACCGCTCGCTGCAGGGCATTGAAGACGGTTCCCGCGCCGTTAACCTGATGGAAGAGAATCTGCAGCAGGTCACCGGCCTGGTGGGCAATTTAAGCAGTTTGCTTAATGAGATCTCAACCGCCACGCTCAGCCAGGGAGACAGTATTCACCAGATGACGCGCCAGCTTCAGGTGCTGAATCAGGTCTCCCGTCAGACGGACCTGCTGGTCTCAGACGCCTCGGATGCCTCTGAGCGGCTGCAAAAGCAATCCGATCTTTTATTGCAGGCCGTTTCGCGTTTTCGTCTTAGCGCCTGACGCAATACATAAGCCTCTGTTATACTCGCAGCCCGTTTTAGCCTGAGGGCAAGGAGCAAAGTGTGGCTGCGGTCATCCATAATGAGATGTTGGACGAGATTCTGGCGCAGGTTCGTCCGTTAATTGGAAAGGGGAAGGTTGCCGACTATATTCCGGCCCTTGCCTCGGTGAGCGGGAACAAGCTGGGGATTGCTATCTGTACCATTGACGGACAGCGATACCAGGCAGGCGATGCGACTGAGCGTTTTTCCATTCAGTCCATTTCGAAAGTGCTGAGTCTGGTTGCGGCGATGCGCCAGTATGAAGAAGAAGAGATCTGGCAGCGTGTCGGTAAAGATCCTTCCGGCCAGCCTTTTAACTCGCTGCTTCAGCTCGAGATTGAACAGGGTAAACCGCGAAATCCCTTTATTAATGCCGGGGCGCTGGTGGTCTGCGATATGCTGCAAAGTCGCCTCAGCGCACCGCGCCAGCGAATGCTGGAGATTGTTCGCCAGCTCTCGGGCGTTGACGATATTGCCTATGATGCGGTGGTGGCACGCTCGGAGTTTGAACACTCCGCCCGTAACGCGGCTATCGCGTGGCTGATGAAATCCTTCGGTAATTTCCACAACGACGTGGCGACCGTGCTGCAAAACTACTTCCATTACTGCGCCCTGAAAATGAGCTGCGTTGAGCTGGCCCAGACGTTCCTGTTCCTTGCGCACCAGGGGCACGCGCCGCATCTCGATCAGGAGGTGGTTTCTCCGCTTCAGGCCCGGCAGGTTAACGCGCTGATGGCCACCAGCGGGATGTATCAAAACGCCGGCGAGTTCGCCTGGCGCGTTGGCCTTCCGGCTAAATCGGGCGTTGGCGGCGGGGTCGTGGCGATTGTGCCGCATGAAATGGCGATAGCCGTCTGGAGCCCGGAACTGGATGAAACGGGAAATTCCCTTGCCGGCGTGGCGGTTCTGGAGAAACTTACCCAGCGCCTGGGACGTTCCGTATACTAATGTCCGATCTGGATCCTCTCTTTTCCCGCTTGGCGCGATCGACATTTCGCTCGCGCTTTCGCCTGGGCGATAAGGAACGACAGTACTGCTGGGACAAAGGCCCCGAAACCATTGATCGGCACGCCGCGGATTTTGTCGAAAAGCGCCTTGCGCCCGCGCACCCCGCCAACGACGGTAAACAGACGCCCATGCGCGGTCACCCGGTGTTTATCGCCCAGCATGCCACCGCTACCTGTTGTCGGGGCTGTCTGGCAAAATGGCATAACATTCCACAGGGCGTAACGCTCACGGCGCAGCAACAAAATTATATCGTCAGCGTCATCCATCACTGGCTGGTGCTGCAGATGAACGCCTAAATTTGACGAGTTATGCTCCCGTGGTATTTGTGTTATAGATGCATCCCAAGTTAGTCCCGATCATGCTGACGACCGCAATAATTGCCATAAGCTTTCATATGGAATGATATTTAATGCGTTCTGCTCTTACCGCTTTCAGGCCGTTCCAGGTTGACACGCCGCTGCGAAATGCAGCGACGATCTTCATCCTTACAACCTTATTCTATTTTGTGGGCGCGGAATTACGGCTCGTTGAAGCCCTGTCGCTGTTCTGGCCGCTGAATGGCGTCATGGCAGGGATCTTCGCCCGCTATGTTTACCTGAATCGCCTGCATTACTACGCGGTATGTTATGTCGCGATGCTGTTGTACGACGCGGTAACGACCAACTGGGGTATGGCCTCCGTGGTGATCAACCTGTCAAACATGATCTTTATCGTCGTCGTCGCCGTGCTGGTTCAGCGCGACAAGCGGCTGATGAAGAAAACCCCCGATCCGCTTAACGCATTACGCCTGTTTAACTACTGTCTGATTGCCGCGCTGCTTTGCGCCTTGCTCGGCGCGGTAGGGTCGGTCGGGATTGACAGTCATACCTTCTGGCCGCTATTTGCCGACTGGTTTAGCGAGCAGTTCTCAACCGGCGTGCTTGTTGTGCCCTGTATGCTCACGTTACGCATGCCAGGGCGTGAGCTCAGGCTACGTCTGGAGCAGCTGCTGCCGGTAATTGCGCTGATCGTCTCGGTGATCGCGTCGGTGGTGATTGGCGGAGCGGGGAGCCTCTCCTTTCCTCTGCCTGCGCTTATCTGGTGTGCGGTTCGCTACTCGCTGCCCGCCACCTGTCTGCTGACGTTTATCACGGGCGCCACTGAAATTATTCTGGTCGCCAACTCGATTATTAATATCGCCGTGGCGACGCCGTTTACGACGCCAATGATGTTTTCAGCCCGGCTGGGGATCGCCACGATGGCGATCTGTCCGGTGATGGTATCCGTCAGCATGGCGGCGATTAATTCCCTGATCCGCCAGGTTTCACTGAGGGCGGATTATGACTTTTTAACGCACGTCTACTCGCGTTCCGGGCTTTATGAGGCGTTAAAGCATGAAGAGACGTACCGGCACACGCGTTTTCTGACCGTCATGCTGCTGGATATTGATTATTTCAAAAGCATTAATGATAACTACGGCCACGAGTGCGGAGACCGCGTGCTGGCGTCGTTTGCCCGACAGGTTCAGCAGGTCGTCGGCGAAGACGGCATGGTGGCGCGCATGGGCGGGGAAGAGTTCGCCGTGGTGGTCAATTCAGGCGACGCGCAGCACGGTTTTGAACTGGCTGAACGTATCCGATCCACCGTTGCCGGCCATCCTTTTACATGGCGTCACCAGACGCTCTATCTGACGGTCAGCATTGGCCTCGGCAGCGGAAAGGCTGAGTCCTGGCAGCTGACCGAGGTCTTCAACAAGCTCATGGCCGAAGCGGACGATCATCTCTATCGTTCAAAAAAAGCGGGTCGAAACCGTACCAGCGCCCGGGTGGCGGACGAGCAGATTGCCGCGCCCTCCGGGAGTGAAACATAGCTGCGTTAATCGTCATAAGGCATTGACGTGAATAGTAAGCGGCTTAACAGGATGTCAGAACACTGACAATGTCTCTGTTTAAGCTACGCTTTTAGTAACGCTTTACGTCAGGAGACATTATGAAAGCACCTGCAACCCCTGAAAATGAAACAGACAGACTCAACTCGCTACGAGAATCAGGCCTGCTTGAGATCGACAGTTCCCCGGCGTTTGACCGCTTAACGCGTCTGGCAAAACGATTCTTCCAGGTGCCGCTGGCGATGGTCAATCTCATTGATGAGCATTCGCTAATCGTGAAGTCGGCTGACGGTCAGGCGCCCGGCAGCGTTCCGCGCAATATCTCATTTTGCGGGCATACGATCCTCACCGAAGCGCCGCTGGTGGTGGGGGATATGCTTCAGGACGATCGCTTTGCGGATAACCCGCTGGTGGCCGGTGAGCCTCGCGTGCGTTTTTACGCGGGTTTCCCGCTGCGCCTGCGCGACGGCGCAAGCGTTGGCTCGCTGTGCCTGATTGATTACGCTCCCCGCGAGTTTTCTGCCGCCGACCTCGCCGTGCTGGGTGACCTTGGCGCGCTGGCGGAAGATGAATTTGCTGCCATCAGCGCGGCGACCACGGATGAATTAACCGGGTTATTCAACCGTCGGGGCTTTAATCAGCTCGTGCGGTTCACGCTTTCCGTTGCCCGGCGTCGCGCTGAGCCGCTCACGCTCGGCTGGCTGGATTTGGATCGCTTTAAGGAAATTAACGATCGCTTCGGGCATGAAGAGGGGGATAAGGCGCTGAAAGCGATGGCGCAGCTGATGCGCGCCTCTTTCCGCGAAGCGGATCTGCTGGTGCGTTTTGGCGGGGACGAGTTCGCCGTGCTGTTCGCGGATACGGATGAGCAGGGCGCCTGGATTGCCATGCAGTATCTTGCCGAGCAGGTAGAAAACTATAACGCCCGCAAGCTACATCCCTGGTCGCTCCATTTCTCGTGGGGGCTCAGTGAATTCGATCATAACGGCAACGACCTGCAGCAGTGGTTAAAAGAGGCCGATGAAAAGATGTATGCCATGAAACAGCAGCGACAGCGCTCCCGGTAACATAACAAAAGCGTATGTCCGATCCGTTTGCGTTAAGAAGATGTTAAATGCACAGTGACGGTATTCAACGTAAGGAAAAAACAATGAATACCTCACTGCAAATCAAAAACCTCACCCGAGACGACATTCTCACCCATCTTGATGCGCTGGCCGGGATCCTCGAAAACTGTGTGAACGGCGGGGCATCCGTCAGCTTTGTGCTTCCCTTTAGTCTGGATAAGGCTCGTTCGTTCTGGCGCGGAATCGCTGAAAGCGTAGGGCGCAACGAGCGTCTGGTGCTGGCCTGTGTCGACCCGCAGGACGGCGTCATCGGTACGGTGCAACTGATCGTCGACCAGCCGGAAAACCAGCCGCATCGCGCCGATGTGGCGAAGCTGCTGGTTCACGAGAAAGCGCGCCGGAAAGGTGCCGCGATGGCCTTGATGGAAGCGCTTGAAGCGGAGGCCCGGGCCAGAGATATTTCGGTTCTGGTGCTCGATACCTCCACCGGCAGCGGCGCCGAGACGTTCTACCAGCGTGCCGGCTGGCAAAAGGTGGGGGAGATCCCGCGCTATGCCCTGATGCCGGACGGCGCCATGACGGCCACGTCCGTGTTCTATAAGTTCTTATGATTATTTTGTACAACTACGCCGTGGATTGATCAAAACAGGGTTATTGGTCGTTAAGTTTTGATAAGTTATCGTACCAATCTTATCAGGCTGTATGACTAATCATAAAAGGAACCCTCTTGTGAACACGCTCAACCGTCGTGATTTTCCCGGTGCTCAATACCCGGAACGCATTATTCAGTTTGGCGAAGGCAACTTCCTGCGTGCTTTTGTCGACTGGCAAATTGACCTGCTAAATGAACATACCGATCTTAACGCCGGTGTGGTTATCGTCCGTCCTATTCAGAGCGACTTCCCGCCGTCGCTGAACACTCAGGATGGTCTCTATACCACTATCATTCGCGGCCTGAACGGGCAGGGTGAAGCGGTGAGTGAGAGCCGTCTTATCCGCTCGGTTAACCGGGAGATCGACGTCTACGGCCAGTATGATGCGTTCCTGAAACTGGCGCACAATCCGGACATGCGCTTTGTTTTCTCGAACACCACCGAAGCGGGTATCAGCTACCACGCGGGTGACCGATTCGCCGATGCCCCTGCGGTGAGCTACCCGGCGAAGCTGACGCGACTGCTGTTTGAGCGCTTTAGCCACTTCAACGGTGCAGCGGATAAAGGCTGGATCATCATTCCGTGCGAGCTGATTGACTACAACGGTGACGCGCTGCGTGAACTCGTCCTGCGCTATGCCCGGGAGTGGGCGCTGCCTGCCGCCTTTATCCAGTGGCTTAACGAGGCAAACAGCTTCTGCTCGACGCTGGTTGACCGTATCGTGACCGGTTATCCGCGCGACGAGGCGGCCACGCTGGAGGCTGAGCTGGGTTATCACGATGGTTTCCTGGATACGGCTGAACATTTCTATCTGTTCGTTATCCAGGGGCCGGCATCCCTTGCTCAGGAACTTCGTCTGGATAAATACCCGTTGAATGTGCTGATTGTCGACGACATCAGGCCCTACAAAGAGCGCAAAGTCGCTATCCTGAACGGCGCACACACTGCGCTGGTGCCGGTGGCATTCCAGGCCGGGCTGGATACGGTGGGCGAGGCGATGAATGATGCCGAGATCTGCGCGTTTGTCGAAAAAGCGATTTATCAGGAGATTATTCCGGTCCTCGATCTGCCGCGTGACGAGCTGGAATCATTCGCCAGCGCGGTAACAGGGCGTTTTCGCAACCCTTACATCAGACACCAGCTGCTTTCCATTGCGCTTAACGGCATGACCAAATACCGCACCCGCATCCTGCCGCAGCTGCTGGCAGGGCAGAACGCAAGCGGACAATTGCCTGCACGTCTGACGTTCGCGCTGGCTGCATTAATAGCGTTTTACCGCGCGGAACGTAACGGGGAGAACTACCCGGTGCAGGATGATGCATTCTGGCTGGAACGTTATCAACAGCTGTGGGCGCAGCATCGCGACCAGCAGTTGAGCACCCGTGAGCTGGTGCAGTCCGTACTGAGCGTGAGCGAGCACTGGGAACAGGATCTCACGCAGGTCACCGGGCTTGTCGACCAGGTGACTTTGGATCTTGACGCCATTCTCCTGAAGGGAATGCACGCAGCGGTGAACCCCCTTTGCTAATGACGTTACCCGGCTTCGGCCGGGTTTAATTACATCTCATTTTAGTTACAACATACTATGTGCTCTTTCTTTAAAACCGCATGCAGCTCCGTGCGGTTATCGCTAAGCAGGTCATAAAATTCAATGTCCCGTTAACATGCTTGCAACCGTAAGGGAGATCACGTTTAATAGCCACGCTCTTTTCCTTCCTGAAACTCACTATGATTGTTCGTCCTAAACAGCACTGGCTACAACTGATTTTTGTCTGGCACGGCTCGGTACTTCCCAAAATTTACACCCGACTGCTGCTGAACTTCCTGCTTTCAATCGCCGTTATCCTGATGCTGCCGTGGTATACCTCGCTGGGCATCAAATTTACCGTGGCGCCATTTAGCATTCTCGGCGTGGCGATCGCTATCTTTCTCGGTTTCAGAAACAACGCCTGTTATTCACGCTATGTTGAGGCTCGCCTGCTGTGGGGGCAGTTGATGATAGCGGCACGCTCGCTATTTCGCGAGGTGAAAAACACCTTGCCTGACGATAAGCACCTGGGGGAATTTGTCCGCCTGCAGATAGCTTTTGCCAACTGCCTGCGCATGACCCTGCGCCGGGACCTGAACGCCGAACAGCTCTCTCGCTATCTTGCTCCGGACGATTTACGTCACGTGATGAGCGCCAACTCGCCGGCGAACCGCATTTTACTGATCATGGGGGAGTGGCTGGCCGTGCGGCGGCGTAACGGGCAGCTTTCAGACATCCTGTTCCACAGCCTGAACAACCGTCTGAACGATATGTCCATCGTCCTCTCCGGCTGCGAGCGCATTGCGACTACGCCGGTGCCGTTTGCCTATACGCTGATTTTGCACCGCACTGTGTATCTGTTCTGCATCATGCTGCCGTTCGCGCTGGTTGTAGATCTGCACTACATGACGCCGTTTGTCTCGGCGCTGATCTCCTACACCTTTATCTCGCTGGACACCCTGGCGGAAGAGCTGGAAGACCCGTTCGGTACAGAAGATAACGATCTGCCGCTGGACGCCATCTGCAACATGATGGAACGCGATCTGCTGCAGATGAACGGTGAAGAGAACATTCCGGAAAGGCTGATGCCGGATAAGTATTATCAGCTGACCTGACGGGCGTTCCACTCGTCGCGGGTGATCTCCCACAGTTCGGAATCCAGCATGCCGCTGACGTAGGCTTTCTTTTCCGTCCTGATAAGCCGCATACCGCTACTGTCTGAAATACGCCGGGAGCGGCTGTTGGCGGCGGCTTTCGGGGCGCGTAATACGGGTTTGTTTAGCGTATTGAACCAGTAATCCGTCGCGGCAATGCTGGCCTCGCGCATGTATCCCTGGCCCTGAAACTCCGGGGCCAACCAGAATCCACGGTTGTTATCTTCGACGTCATACAAACAGATAATACCCATCAACTCATCCGGCACCTCGCGACGGCGGATGCTCCAGAACCAGGCGATCCCTTTTGCCATATCCGGCAGCGCCACGTTGTTGACATAGTTTTCCGCGCCGTTATCCGGGTAGGGCCAGGGCACGGAAGAGACCATATAGCGGACGATCTCCCAGCGCGGATAACGCTTTTGTATCTGGGCCGCATCTTCGGCAACCAGCGGTTTTAGCAATAAGCGTTCTGTCGTGAGCGTCGGTATCGTCATCCGCGGATCTCCATATTTAAGCGTTATGCTTTTGTTTGCGTTCTGGTATTTTCATCTTTACGGCACTCTATCCCAGCGAGCACTTTTCCCATACTACTAACAATTGCAGAGGTCAGCATGGCATTAAGACGGGCCAACCCACAGGAAGCCGAAATACTCTGGAATATTCGCAATCAGGCGATTCGTCACGGCTGTAAAACCAGCTACGACGCTGACGTCATTGCGCGCTGGACGCCGGATCTCATGCCCGAACGCTATCGGCAGATGGTCATTGAATACCCTTTTTACGTGGTGGAAGATGAAACGGGCGACGTTGCGGCGACCGGCTATCTGGATCTGGATACCCACTGTCTGGAGGCGATATTCACCTTGCCCGCGGCCTTCGGTAAAGGCATGGCGACCCGAATTATCGAGGCGCTCAAAAATGAAGCCCGTAGCCGGGGGATAACCCGCCTGAGGCTGGATGCAACCCCTAACGCCCAGTCGTTTTATCAGAAATTGGGGTTTGTCACGCTGCGCGAAAACTATCATCACTCGCGTATGGCAGGGGCTGATTTACGCTGTTTTGAAATGGCGATCGACTTGTAATGTGAGGAACACATGGCTGTCACGGTAAGATCTCTACGTGAAGACGATTATTCCCAATGGCGACCGCTGTGGGATGGCTATACCCATTTTTATGATTGTTACCTCGAGGAATCCGTCACCGCATCGACATGGGAAAGGGCGCTCTCAGCGCATTCCACGATGTTCTGCCGCGTGGTAGAGAAGGATGAAAAGGTCATCGGTTTCGCGATGTGCATTCTGCACGAAGGAACCTGGTCAACGGCCCCCGTTTGCTACCTGGAAGATCTGTTTGTTGATGCCGACGAACGCGGGGCGGGAGCCGGTAAGGCGCTCATTGATGCTCTGATTGAGGAAGGCAAGCGCGAAGGGTGGTCAAAACTGTACTGGGTCACCCGGGAGAATAACCCGGCGCGAAAACTTTATGACAAATATGGTGAGGCTGACGACTACGTCCGCTATCGCCTCTCCCTTTAAGGCGACAACGCCTGGGTTTGTATCACACTGTATCTGCGTCGCTGATACATACACAGGCTTGCAATAAACCCGCTTTCGCACATATCCGCTATACATTGCCGTGTTGTTATATCCCCGTGAACTGTACTCAACCGGAGATACCAACATGTTTAGCAAACTCGCGTACTCAACTCTCGCACTGACCGTTTCTCTTGGCACCGTGATGTCCTGTCAGGCTGAAGTCACCGGCACAAATTTCGCGGCAGCCTTTGATCATCCGCAGCAAATTAACGCCGGCGATCTGAATGTCGGTTATGTCGACATCGGCCCGAAAAACGGCCAGCCGGTTATTTTACTGCACGGCTGGCCTTACGATATTCACAGCTATGCCGACGTCGCCCCCGCGCTGGCGGCAAAAGGCTATCGGGTGATTGTGCCTTCTCTGCGCGGCTACGGCACCACGCGCTTCCTGTCTGCCAAAACGCCGCGCAACGGCCAGCCTTCAGCCATGGCGAAGGACATTGTGAACCTGATGGATGCCCTGAATATTAAGCAGGCGGTATTTGCAGGATATGACTGGGGCGCTCGTACGGCGGATATCGTTGCGGCGCTGTGGCCAGAGCGCGTTAAGTCACTGGTGTCGGTGAGCGGGTATCTCATCAGCAGCCAGCAGATTGGCAAACAGCCGCTGCCGCCAAAAGCGGAACAGCAGTGGTGGTATCAGTTCTATTTCGCTACCGCGCGCGGTGCTGATGGCTATGCCAAAAACACGCATGACTTCGCCCGTTTGATCTGGTCTCAGGCCTCGCCTGACTGGAAATTTAGTGATGCTGTCTTCAACGCCAGCGCAAAATCCCTCGATAACCCGGATCACGTCGCGGTGACGCTCAGCAACTATCGCTGGCGTTTAGGGCTGGAAAAAGGCGAGCGCAAATATGACAGCTACGAGCAAAAACTCGCTACGCTGCCGAATATCACCGTTCCAACGATCACCATCGAAGGCGGGAACAACGGTGCGCCGCATCCGGCTCCGCAGGCCTACGCGGGTAAATTTACCGGTAAATATGAGCACCGCACCTTCGGGGCAACCGTGGGGCACAATCCGCCTCAGGAAGATCCGCAGGATTTCGTCAAGGCCGTCGTTGACGCGGACAAGCTCTGAAATGTGCTATTTTCAGTACGTTACCCTTCGGTCTGGAGATTTCGGTGGAGAATATTGATCATATCCTTGTCGTCGATGACGACAGGGATATTCGTGAACTGATTGTCGATTATCTCGTTAAGTCTGGCTATCGCGCGACGGGCGCGGCCAACGGCAAAGAGATGCGCGTCGTGCTGGATAAACAGCATATCGACCTGGTTGTGCTGGATGTCATGATGCCCGGCGACGACGGGCTTACGTTATGTCGAGAGCTACGCGTCGGGAAATACAAAGATCTGCCCATTCTGATGCTGACTGCCCGCAACGAGGAGACGGACAGGATCCTGGGTCTGGAGATGGGCGCGGATGACTACGTGGTGAAGCCGTTTGTCGCCCGCGAACTGCTGGCGCGTATCAAAGCGATTTTACGACGTTTTCGCACGATGCCGCCCAATTTGCAGGTGACAGAAGCCGGGCGGCTGGTGATGTTCGGTGAATGGCAGCTCGATACCGTTGCCCGTCACTTAATCGATCCGGAAGGGGTGATCGTCGCGCTCAGCGGGGCGGAGTATCGCCTGCTGCGCGTGTTCCTTGACCATCCTCAGCGGGTGCTGACCCGCGATCAGCTGCTCAACCTGACGCAGGGGCGAGACGCCGAGCTGTTTGAACGTTCTATCGATCTGCTGGTTAGCCGGGTCCGCCAGCGCCTGAATGAAGATGCCCGCACGCCCGCCTATATCAAGACCGTGCGCAGCGAGGGCTACGTTTTTACTATGCCGGTCACCATCAAAGAGGCTAACGAATGACGCTCTGGCCACGCTCGCTGCTGGCCCGCTTGCTGCTCGTCGTGCTGTCCGGCCTGCTGCTGGCCAACGCCCTGAGCCTGACGCTGGTCATGATTGAACGAATGCACAGCGCCAGAACGGTGATGCTCGGTAATCTGGAAAACGACGTCGCAACCAGCGTCGCCATTTTAGACCGCTTACCGGCCAGCGAACGCGCGGCCTGGCTTTCGCGCCTCGAACGGGGCAATTACCGCTATATCCTGGGACCGGGAGAGCCCGGCAACGCGCCGACGGATAAGCGTTCGCAGGACGCCATCCGAACCTTAAAAGCGACGCTTGCGACACAGTACCCACTCAGCTTCACCGCCGTTCCCGGTGCCGTTTCACACATCCAGGCGCATCTGACGTTACGCGACGGCGCGCCGCTGACCATTGACCTGATCCCACGCATGCCGCCGGTCGCCAGCTGGCTACCCGTAGTGCTGATCCTGCAGCTGCTGTTGCTGGCTGCGTGCGCCTGGATTGCCGTACGGCAGGTGGTGCGGCCTTTTTCACAATTTACCCGCGCGGTGGATTCGCTGGATCCGGCGGCCAGCACGCCAATGACGGAGAAAGGGCCGCTGGAGGTGCAGCGTGCAGCGCATGCCTTCAACGCGATGCAGACGCGCATTCAGTCTTATCTCCGGGAGCGCGCGCAGATCCTGGCGTCCATTTCTCACGATCTTCAGACGCCGATTACCCGCATGAAGCTGCGCGTCGAGATGGCAGGGGAACCTGAGCTTCGCGACAAGCTCCTGAACGATCTCGATAGCATGACGCGTCTTGTTCGCGAAGGTATTGCGTATGCCCGGTCATCAGAATCGCTGGAAGAGACCCCGCTGAAGCTGGAGCTGAACGCCTGGGTCAACAGCATCGCCTGCGATTACCAGGACATCGGTAAAAACGTGCAGCTTCAGGCAAACGATACCCGCTTGCCGATCGTTACGCGTCCGCAGGCGCTTCGTCGGGTGATGACCAACCTGCTGGATAACGCTCTTAAGTTCGGTGAGTATGCCGTTATTGCCATTGATAATTCGTCTTCCGAAGAGGTGGTGATTCATATCACTGACGGCGGACCGGGAATACCCGATGACGAGCTTGAGGCAGTATTACAGCCGTTTTACCGGGTGGAAACATCGCGCAACCGCGATACCGGCGGAACAGGACTCGGACTGGCGATTGCCGCGCAGCTCACCGCTCAGCTGGAAGGAAAGCTCAACCTGACGAACCGGGCCGGAGGCGGACTGGATGTCTCCATTACGCTACCGCGCCGTTAATTGTACGGCTTTGTATCTCCCGGTCCGGGTGATACAGAGCCAGACAAAACCTGCGTTTTTACACATATCCTGAACACATCCGCACGATGAAATAGCCTCACTGCAGCGTCGCAGGACTTGTATTGTGAGGTGTCTATGTTTCTGGTAATCGCTTTTCTGGGCGGGATGATAAGCCTGCTCAGTCCATGTACGCTCCCGGTTATTCCACTCCTTTTCGCCGGTTTTCAGGGACAGCGACGACATATTCTGGCCCTGCTGGCGGGGATGATCGTGATGTTCACCCTGGTGGCGATGGCCGTCACCGTCGCCAGCGAGTGGATAGCAGAGGCGACCATCGTCGGGCGCTGGATCGCTCTCGTTATTCTGGCCGCGGCCGCGCTGGCCTTAATTTTTCCGTCATTCGCCCAGCGTATTGCGGGTCCGGCCGTCAGCGCGGGAAATGTCCTGAACACCCGAAGCGGGCAAACGCGCGGTCTGGCATCGGCTTTTCTGGCCGGGCTCGCGGTGGGGCTGCTCTGGTCTCCCTGCGCCGGTCCTATACTGGGCGCCATTTTCAGCATTAATATCGCGGGCCATTCGGCCATTACGACGGGCGCGCTGCTGGCGGCCTACGGCAGCGGATGCGCGCTAATGCTGAGCCTGCTCGTTTCAGGAGGCCGCAGGCTGATGGCGCCGTTAAGAGCAAAATCGGCGCTGATGGAAAGGCTGCGGCAGGGGGCGGGCGTGGCGATGCTGGCGGCTGTCGTATTCAACGCGACGGGAATGACTTCGCTTCTGAAAGGAGCAAACGGCGTTGCGGACCGTCTGGAGACAACACTCCTGACGCTGGCTAAACCCACAGCCGCGCCGGTGAAGCTCCAGCCGGTCGTGATGACAGAGCCCAGCAGCCAGCTGCCTTCATTAAGTGGGGGGACAGGGTGGATTAACGGTGACCCTGTCACGTCTGAATCCCTGCGAGGGAAGGTGGTGTTGATTGATTTCTGGACCTGGGATTGCATTAACTGTCAGCATACGCTCCCGCACGTCCGGGACTGGGCCACGAAGTATCAGTCGCAGGGGCTGGTCGTGATTGGGGTTCACACGCCGGAATATCCCTGGGAAAAACCGCTCGCCTCGGTGAAATACGCGGTAAATAAATGGCAGCTGCCGTACCGGGTGGTGACGGATAACAACTATCAAATCTGGAACGCTTTCGGGAACCAGTACTGGCCAGCGCATTACTATTTCGATGCCAAAGGCCAGCTACGCTATACCGCCTTTGGCGAAGGAGATTATGCGCAACAGGAAAAGGTCATTCAGCAGCTGCTGAAAGAAGCCCGGTCATAACCCGTCAGGGCTGGCGTTGCGCCACGATAAACAGCCGCGGAAAAGCGAGCAGTATCTGCCCATTTTCCTGGAGCGGATACTGCTCTTCCAGCAGTTCATGGTAGCGTTTCAGGAAACGTTTCTGCTCGCTCTCGTTCAGTTCCTGGAGCCACGGGCGCAAGCCGGTGGCGCTTACCCAGTCAATAATGGCCTGGTGCGAGCTCATTTTATGGAAATAGGTTGTCCGCCAGATATCCACGTCACAGCCGGCCTCCGACAAGATATCGTAGTAGGCATGCACACCCGGGAGAGGTTCGCGGCCGCGGTCAGGATAGTCTTGTTCCAGCGCCACTTCACGCATCGCCACATGAGTAGGTTCAAGCCAGTTGTCAGGCATCTGGATTGCTAATACGCCGTTAAGCGTGAGTAAAGAAACGAGATGAGGCAGGAGATCGTAATGGTCAGGAACCCATTGCAGCGAAGCGTTGGCATAAATCAGGTTCAGCGGCTGGCCAGGCTTGTACTGGCGGATATCGGCCTCAACAAAATGGCAGTCAGGCAATGCGGCTCTTGCTTCCTCAAGCATTGCAGGGGAGTTGTCGACCCCGGTAATGTGCGCCGAAGGCCAGCGATGCTTCAACAGCGCGGTGCTGTTTCCCGGCCCGCAGCCTAAATCAGCGATGGTGGAGACCTCATCCAGAGGAATTCTGGCGAGCAGTTCAGCGGCAGGACGCGTTCTTTCCGCGCCGTACTGCAGATAAAGAGAGGGATTCCAGTCGGCCATTTTGGTTCTCCGTTTAGCATGCTTCTGCAAGAGTAGCACAGCATTAAGAACAGAGATAATAGGGGAAAAAATAGAAAAAGGAAATATTACCCCTTAAGTTCTTAAGGGGCAATACTTTAATTGTAATTATTTTATGATTATCGTTTTTTAATATTTTATCGGCTAAGTGCTTCTTACGCTCTGTACCCGAAACTATAAATATTAGATAATCATGAATGGATATATCCCTGGTGTTTCGTAGGTCTTTGACCTCCTGGCCACTGAGTTTCACGAGGACTTAGTGGCCGGGTACTTTTTAAGTATAAGGAATACCATGCACAATGAAAGCTGTCCTAAAAGACAGGGGATAATAGTTTCAGGTGTTATTATCAGGAATAAGAGCAATGAATTCTGTTATTGAGTTTTTTTTGCATGATTACGATGATTTACCGTCAGCATTAGCCCGCGAACTTTTCCGACTCAGGAGAAAAACCTTTCGGGACCGACTCGACTGGAAAGTTGAATGCGTTGAAGATATGGAAAAGGATCAGTTTGACAACCCAAACACGACATACTTGCTGGGTATGTATGAGGGACAGTTGTTATGCGGCGCGCGATTCATTAACTCGACGCATCCGACGATGATAAGCGAAATCTTTCACAATTATTTTGACGAAGCCATTATTTTCCCGGCAGATGTTCCCTGCTGTGAAATTAGCCGTTTATTTTTAGATAAAGAAATACGAGACTCCTCAAGTCTGCAGGGCGTGCCCGCCAGTAAGGCATTGTTTCTTGCGATGAATATGTATTGCATAAAGCAAAAATACCATGGAATGTACGCAGTAGCCAGTCGCGGTATGTATGCCATATTTCGCCATGCGAACTGGAAAGTTGAAGTTATTCAACGCGGTGTTTCTGAAAAAGGGGAGGTTATTTACTATATTTATATGCCTGCCAGCACCAGCATTATTGAAGACATTATTAGCAAAGACAAATCCAGTCACTGGCTTCGCGAAATGCTGGAGCATTTACGCCACTTATAACCAGTGGCTGAGGCTCAGTCGTCCAGTAAGCGTAGTTCTGTTCCAAGCTTTATTGCGTGTCTGGCATTATTCACACCGAGCTTTTTCATTACATTTCCCATATGGAACTTAACGGTGCGTTCAGCAATAGACAAAATAACAGAAATTTCTGCGTAGGTTTTCCCGGCGCTGACCCATTTAAGGATTTGTCGCTCACGTGGTGACAGAAAAACATTCTTTTTCTGTTGATGCTGGCTATACAGGTTGAGTGTCTTCTGATGCAGTTGAACAAGGAAGCTTAGAAATTGTGGCCGATATTTTTCTATATCAATACCAGAGTGCTTAGGACTGATGACGGATAAGACGACAAGATTATTCAGATAGTCATGCAGAGGAAAAGTCTGTCCCTGGTAGATATCATACTGGACGCTTTCGTTGAAAATGCGTGTCAGGTTATAACCATCCGACAGGATGACATCACTTTCCCAGAAAAAATCTTCAACACAGCGCAAAGCCCGAATGATAACAGGGTCAATGAACTGATATTTCCTGTCGAGGTAGATATCAAACCACTCGGGGCTGTTATTGATTATCCGCATCTGGGAAGGATCTTTCTTGTTCATAATGGCGTAGGCGAAGACGATCCCTTTGAAATCCTCAAAAAACGCGTCCAGCTCACTCTGAATTAGCGTATTGATCGCTATGTCGTTGTAATATGTATCCTTCACGTGAGTTGCTTGCCTCCTGTTCGAGTGGAGGAGCAAGTATAATATGCTTCGTTATCTGTAGCGAGTCGCATTTTAATCCAGTCAACAGATAAGACAGGCTACCTCAACTGGTAGCCTGGTCAACGTGTGGCATTTCTAATGGTAAATGCAGATGACTCTGCGAATTTTTGAAGATTTTGTCAAATCCCGAAATAGTTCACTAAATATAGTAGGCTGCAAAATTTAGGAGGTTTTCCGCTTTACATTTGAGTAATGGATAAGCGTACCGACCCAGATTCAAAATCAGGATTTTAACCAGCAGTCTACATAATGCCTTTAAGAGCAATATGATAAAGCAGCATGATGGTTTTACCGTCGACAATCTTGCCTGTTTCTATGCCGCGTAATGCCTCTTCAAGCGTCATTTCCAGCACGTCGATATCTTCTCCCTCAGCCTTGATCCCGCCGCCTGCGCCGGTTCTGTCTTTCGGCTGATACTCGGCAAGATAAAAATAGAGTTTTTCCGTGACGGAGCCCGGGCTCATATAGGCTTCAAAGATTTTCTGCAAGCTCGAAACCTGAAACCCTGTCTCTTCTTCCGCTTCTGCTTTTATGCGGCTTTCGGGATCCATGTTGTCCAGCAGTCCCGCCGCGGCTTCAATTAAATCGTCCTCATGGCCGTTGATAAAGACGGGAAAGCGGAACTGGCGTGTCAGGATCACCGTTTTTTTCTCACGGTTGTAGAGAAGAATAGTCGCGCCGTTGCCACGGTCGTAAACCTCCCGTTGCTGTCTTTGCCATTCGCCGTCACGGCGCTGCAGGTCGAAGGTGTATTTTTTAAGGTTGTACCAGTTATCTGACAGGGTTTCACTGTCAATGATGCGCACATCTGCACGTTTTGATTGCACGTTTGTTACTCCTTACGTAGAGTAGTTATCATAAACAGCATTATCGTGCACCTTCAAGATAAAACATGCAACATCAGGAATTCATGATGCTCACCAGTCAGCGAAAAAAATTGATCCTCGAAAAGCTCGGCGCCGAAGGTCAGGTCCAGTCAAAAGCACTCAGCATGCTCTTTGACGTTTCTGAAGACACCATTCGGCGTGATTTACGCGAGCTGGCGGCAGAAGGGCGTTTACAGCGGGTTCACGGCGGCGCGCTGCCGTCATCTTCTGCTATTGCTCCCTATGCCGAACGGCAATCCGTGAAGATGGATGCAAAAAAGAGGGTCGCCCGGAAAGGGGCACAGCTGATTTCATCAGGGCAGGTGGTGATCGTTGACGGTGGCACGACAACATCGGAGCTGATTACGTTTTTCCCTCCTGACCTGCGCATCACGGTGGTTACGCACAGCCCGAGCATCGCACTGCGGCTAGTGGATCATCCGTCCATCGAGGTGATTCTGATCGGCGGTCGCTTGTATAAACACTCCATTGTTGCGGTTGGCGCTGCGGCGATCGAAGGCATCGAAAATATTCATGCAGATCTGTTCTTTATGGGCGTGACCGGGATCCATCCTGAGGCGGGGCTGACAACCGGCGATTTCGAAGAAGCGTGCATCAAACGTGCATTTTCCGGCAGAGCCGCGGAGACGGTCGTCCTGGCTTCTCCGGAAAAGGTCAACACAGCGTCTTCGTTTGTGATTGGCGATGTGTCATCGGTGAACACCATCGTCGTTGAAGACAATACCGATCGGGACTGGATCCGCGCGGTATCGGAAAAGGGGGTATCCGTCGTGTTGACCTCAGAGAGTGACACTCTCTGATAGCCAGCCTGTGCTCACAGGCTGGCTGGCGGACTGCCTTAAGCCTCAGGAATATTCTCAAGTGCGGTATAAACCTTCAGGCCATATTTGCGGGCGACCTCAATGTCCATATCGGCACCTTTAGACGCACCGGCAATACGATAAATGGCATCACATTTAGCTATGAGCCGGTGAGCAACGGGGTACAGCATCGCTTCACTGATTTCATCACCAACCGCTTTCGATCCTGCGGCTTTTGCCAACGGCAAAGCCATCCATTCGCCAATGACCGGGATGTGACCCCGCTGGTAAACGGCTAGTGCTGCGCTTTCGAGACGCGCCAGATTCTCATCAATGCGTGCCTGAACGCCTTCGGTTCCGCTGCGATAGGGGCCAGCAATTAAAATCAGCTGTTGTGTCATAGGTACCTCTGCCAGTGTTATTGCATGAAGTTGCACGTTTACTGCCGATACCATACGGGATTGTGGCCGCGTTATGAAATACTTTCGCGCATTATCGTGCAAAAAGATGCATTACAGATCATTTAATCGCTTCTGACAGAAGGGCTGAGCTACTGACTTTCCGGCGCATGGCACACTGCCTCGATATTGTGGCCATCGGGCGAGATGACAAACGCGGCATAGTAATTTTCACCGTATGACCTCAACCCCGGCCCGCCGTTATCACGTCCGCCGGCGCGCAGGGCGGCATGGTAAAATTCATCGACCTGCTGGCGCGTGTTGGCTACAAACGCCAGATGCAAAAGGGCAGGTTTTTCATTTGTCTGAAAAAGACAGAGCGAAACATCGCCTGAACTCATTTCGACACCGTAGTCTGGCGTGCCCTCATCGATGAGTTCTACACCAAGCGGCTTAAGCGCATGGAGGAAGAAGGTTTTACTTTTTTCATAATCACTGACGCCGAATTTCACATGATCGAACATGGTTCCTTCCTTTATGAGATGGAGAAATAACCAGTATAGAAGGAGAGTGGGGCGACCATACGAAATAACGTGTCAATGTGACAGTCATCAATTTATGCAGTCTTTTCCGATGCCGAAGCGGACAAATGGCATATTTAAAACGTCAGGGTTTGAGCTGGAAAAATAGACCAATCCGGTTCTGTTGTCCCGCGGGTTGTATTTTTTCAACATTTCAAGCTCAATGCCGGTGCTCATAAATGTTTTCCCGTTTTTATCAAACAGGAAGAAACACATTTTATTATCTTTGCCCGGCTCAATACTTTTACCCGACGCGTTATCAAGCGTAACCTTGTAGCTAACCATATATTTTGCTTCGCCCGTTGTACTGTCCCATTGGCTTCCCTGAGACTCTTTTTGAGCGAAAATGGTTATCCCGGTGAGCTTGTCGTCATGGATCTCTTTCTTAGCGGCCTGAGCCGTCCCGGCGGCCGACAGCGCTAACGCAAGACAAATTCCTTTAGTCAGGAGACTTCGCATTTTTCTTCCTCTTCATTTTTTACATTGATTCACTTAGCTATAACGCCGAACGTTTCCGTCCAACGAACGTCCAGCGCAGGTAGTCGTAAAGCCAGTTAAACAGCATCGTATAGGGCAGGAAAAACAGCACCAGGCCAATCTCAACAAAAAATGCCTCCGTCACGGTCAGGTTCAGCATAACCATTGCCACAGGGATTAAGGAGATGATAAGTCCCGTTTCAAAACCAACCGCATGGATTGCGCGAACGAGAAATGTGCGTTGAAACTGATGTTTTTTCTGCAGGGAATCAAAGAGCTTATTAAAAATAAAATTCCAGACCGTTGCGGTAAGTGCAGATATCACGGACAACGAACCTGACTGAAGTACCGACACGTTCATCAGCCAGGCGAGTGACAGCGCGATGATAACGTTGGCCGTCACTTCAAAAATGACAGCATGGAAAACTCTCTCTTTAAAACTTTTATTTAATTCAATTTCCATTTGCTTACGACAGCGTTTTCAAAAGCTGAAGTATATCAGACATTTTTCAACCCTTTCTAAACGTGCAGGTTATGTTAAATACAGCCCAGGCCCGCTAGTGTAGAACGCACTGCCTCGGCAAGAGGGGTCTGAGGTTCATGGCCTAAAAAGGCGATCAGTTTTGAATTATCCATCTCTATTGTCTGCTCCCAGAGATAGCGCATCTCCCGCATTTCACGCAGCGTGGTGTTAAACGGACTCATTGCAGAGACCAGCCACCATGGAAATGACTTCACCTTTGCCTTAATACCGGCATGCTCCGCGACGTACTTTATGGCTGTGGTCATCGCTGTCCCATCAGGATCCCAATGCCCACGCATATGGAAACTGGCAAACGGTTCGAGCTCATCCCGCCGCGCCAGCAATGCCGCAACGGTTTCGGCGACATCCGGCAGATAAGCCCACTGATGTCCTGCGCCGGGTTGCCCGGGATTTTTAATAACCTTGGGTGGATGCCCTGATTTTACCAGTCCCTGTGAAAACCAGTTGTTGCCTGCGAGGGGACCAAAAAAGTCACCCGCCCGCAAAATGAGCACCTTTCCGCCACGCTGAGCATAGGCTGAGAGCGCCTTCTCCATTTGCACGCGTATGGCTCCTTTTCGGGTAACCGGATCCTGAGGGGAATCCTCGCGTAAGAGGGGAAAAGCATCCGGACCGTAGTTATAAATCGTGCCCGGCAGAACGATTAATGCACCGTTTCGCTCCGCTGCGTTGATGGTGTTATGCAGCATGGGTAAAACCAGCTGTTCCCAGTTTCGATAACCCGGCGGGTTAACGGCATGGACAATCACGCTGCAATCTGACGCCGCTGCCTCAACCCGTTCAGCATTCTGCGCATCGCCGCTTATCCAGGTCATGCTTTCGTTCCGATCGTCATGTTGAGGGGCGCTGCGGCGCAATGCCCGAACATCCCATTCGTCTCGGATCAATTTACGGGCAATTTCGCCACCGATTCCACCGGTTGCGCCCAGTATCAGTACCTTATTTGTGCTTTTCATCGTCTGGCCCTTATTGGATATCTGCTTGACATATTAAGGGCCGCACGAGCTAAATGTAATTGCATAATATAAGCCAACAGGTATGCATTTTTGTATGAAGCTAAATATCCCGTGGGAATGGTATCGCACCTTTTTGGCCGTGATGAAAGAAGGGTCTCTGTCAGGGGCCGCACGCAGGCTTGCCATTACCCAGCCAACCGCCGGACGACATATTGCCGCACTGGAATCAGCCCTGGGCCTTGTTTTATTCACCCGTTCGCAGACAGGATTGCAGGCCACGGATGCAGCCGTTGAGCTGAAGGGCCATGCGCAGGCGATGGAAAATACGGCCATGATGATTGAGCGGTCGGCTGCGAGTTTCAGCTCCGGCGCTACCGGGTTGCGGGGCGTGGTGCGCGTCGCCGCCAGTGAAATCATCGGCACGGAGGTTCTGCCTCCCGTGATTGCACAGATAAAGGATGCATATCCGCAAATATCCGTTGAACTGGTTCTGTCTAATCGAGTTCAGGATTTACTGAATCGGGAGGCGGATATTGCCGTACGCATGGCCACGCCGGTGCAGGAGCAACTGATTGCCCGTCGGATGGGCAGGGTTGAAATAGGTCTGCATGCCGCGCCAGCCTATCTGTCACGACGTGGTGCTCCGGAAAGTATTGATGAATTATTCACCCATACGCTTGTCGGTTTCGATAATTTGACACCCTTTATTTTACAGGCACTTAAACAATACCCACAGCTAAACCGCGATCTGTTTACCGTACGGACCGACAGTGATATTGCCCAATTAAACCTTATACGCGCAGGGGCCGGTATCGGTATGTGTCAGGTTCAACTGGCAGATTTTTCTCCGCCGTTGCAGAGGATAATGCCTGATTACTTTGCGTTTCATCTGGACACCTGGCTGGTGATGCATGAGGATTTACGCCACAGTCAGGCCTGCAAAACGGTGTTTGATTTTCTTGCTGAGGGTTTACAGGCTTATATCAACAGAGCAAAACGGTAAGCCATGCACTGTGAGGCGATCATGACTATAGCAGCACGTGAGAAGACACATTCAAAGGTCATCAGCATCCAGGCCCAACGTGCCCATAAGATGCCCGATTTCTTCTGATTCCATATTGGTGCGCATAATGTATATTATGTTAAATGCGATATGGACATCAGAGAATAAGCCATAAACCGTTCAGTCAAAACCCTCATAGTTGCCTTCCCTCTCACACCAATGCAGTGACCCAAAGGTCACTGCATTGGTTACTGAGGAAGTTATCTTTTATTCAGATATTTATTGAAGAATGCCGTGATGTTATCGAACGGGATCTTATCCATACGATCATATAAATCGACATGCGTGGCATCTTTAACAACCAGAAGCTCTTTTGGCTGATTTGCCGCTTCATAAGCCGTTCTGAAGAAGTAAAGCGAATGCGGTTTTTCGCCATGAATGAACAGGATTGGACGCGGAGAAATTTCCTTAATGTAAGTCATCAGCGGGAAATTCATGAAGGACATCGGAGTTGGTTATGGACATCGAAACTCAATGAAGGTGTATACAGACTACCATCCCGTCATCAACATGCTCCATCAAATGACCAATTTCGTTGATGAGATGTCTGGCACCATGCTCCGTTAACAATACTAGTAACGGGTCGATACCCCTCTCTGACTTGGACCTTTAAGGAACATCTTTATGATTTGATCGCTGAGTTAACGCTGCTATTATCTAAGTCTTAATGTTCGAATCATAAATTCTTTTTATTAATTACCTTGCTGTCTAATTGTCCTCACGGAATGAAGGAGCTCTCTGATGAACTTACCCGGTCAACAGTCGCCTGACACCACCCTCCCCGGTTATGACCTCTCGCGCAGCTTAGGCCTTCAGGCGGGTACTGATATCGATTTTAAAAAGCTAGCCGCCCAACTCGACTGCACGCGTAATTTTTACAATGTCGGCATCATTTTTGATGATGGCAAACAACGCTGGCTGGTACGCCCTTCACGCCGCATTGCAGATGTGAATCAGAGCACCGTCAGCCATGTGATAATCAGTAAAATTCCGGATGCTAAGGAAATCAGTGCAGAAAAAGCTGTGGTGGCGACGCTAACGACTCCCTCACTTGCTACGGAAATTACCTCAACCGGTTTTGCCTGTGGCGCGATGATTGTTACGCTTGTTATGGCGTTTGGTGCCGGTGCGGCAGTGCCTTTTACCGCTGGCGGGTCCGGTGTGATTGCCGCGATTAGCCTGTCCGGTACGCTGGCAACTGGCGCACAATGCATGATTGGCGCGGGCCGTCTGCTGGCTATCCATAACGATCATGGTTCCGATGTTGCCTGGCTCGACAGCCAGGACTGGTATGTAGCTACCACGACGGTTCTGGATGTCATTTCGCTGGCTGCGGCAGGAACGGCGCTGCGAGGTACTTTAGAAACGTACAAGCTGATGAAAGCGGCATCCTCAAGTAAAGTTACCGCCTGGTTCCAAAGCCTGAGCCGTGCTGAGCGTAAGCGCATCACGGAAGAGATCATTAAAGCGCAGAATCCAGGTATTTCCAGCGCCGGCGTGAAGGCAGCGATCCGCGCAGGCGTCTACCCGAAACGTTTCCCCAGTGAATCATTACAAAAATCACTGCAACGTGAGCTGATGAGTGCCGTGAACAACGCATCGGCCTTTGTGGGCAGTTCACTCACGGGGACGATCCGCAATCCTCAAAACACCGTCCAGTCCGGGCGCTATGTAGTCGGTCTGTTACAGTCATTTTCGCCTAACTAAACGCTGAGTATTCAAATGGTTAAAGTTTTTCTCCGCCGCCTGCAACACTGTAACGAGGTGGCTACCAGCATAAGCAATGCCTCCCCGACACAGCTGCAACAGCTAAAGACTCAGTTGGCTGAAGAAATGGGTAAACCTGTGGGTCTACACACCATGGGGATTCCGGCGGCGATCAGTACCCTCGGGGTGATTGTCAGTTTCGCTATTCCTCAGCTGTGGCTGGGGTATGGCGTACTCGCAGGACTCGACCAGTCAGCGGAACACGTATTCGTCTGGGTTGTCCTGATCGCCCTTCTATTCGCTGGCCTTAACGGCGTGACGATGTTTATGATTGGCAAAGGCAGCATGCGCGCCGTGAGGTTACACCTTACGCTGGCGGTGATAAGCCTGGTATTAACAGCAGCCTATATGCTGGTCGCGCTGAGCGGTAGCGCAGCTCCGGGCGTCAGTCTGACCGCGGCGCTAGTGAGTATCGGCATGCTACTGCTTAGCGGCAGCTGTATCCTTTCCACCGCCTTCTATAAGATGCTGCTGTTTACTCTGCATAATCGTGCCTGGCGCAAGCTTCTCAGCCAGACGCGTGCTAAAACAGCGCGCTAAGGGTTCATCCCGTAAAAAACCCGCCATCGCTGGCGGGTTTTTTTATGGCTTTTTATGCCTGCGCAGCCAGATTAACTTGTATGCCGCAGGAATAATAAACAGCGATAACAGCGGCGCCGTGATCATCCCGCCAATCATCGGCGCCGCTATCCGACTCATGACCTCTGACCCTGCCCCTGTTCCCCAAAGAATGGGCAGCAGGCCGGCAATAATCACCGCGACAGTCATGGCCTTTGGCCGCACGCGCAGCACGGCGCCATGGTAAAGGGCGTCATCAAGCCCCTGTTCAGTGAACGTGTCCCGATGGGACAACGCCGGCTGAGCCTCAACGGCATGACGCAAATACATCAGCATGACTACGCCAAATTCTGCCGCCACCCCGGCCAGGGCGATAAAGCCGGTGCCGGTTGCCACAGACATATGGAAGCCCTGCCAGTAGAGGAACCATATTCCCCCGACCAGGGCGAACGGCAGGCTCATCAGGATCAGCAGCGCTTCATCCACGCGGCGGAACGCCAGATAAAGCAGAATGAAGATGATCATCACCGTCATCGGCACCATCAGCTTCAGTTTCTTGTTGGCGTGTTCGAGCAGCTCAAACTGCCCGGAGAATGACACGCTGGTACCCGGCCTCAGCTTTACGTTCTGACTGATGGCCGTCTTAATGTCGTTCACCACCGACACCATATCCCTGCCGCGGGCATCAATATAAATCCAGCTCGCAGGCCGGGCATTCTCCGTTTTCAGCATCGTGGGGCCGGAAACCACGTTGATATCCGCCACATCGCCCAGCGTGATCTGCTGTTTCATCGGCGTCAGGATCGGCATTTGCTTCAAGGCGTTCGGGCTGTTTCGGTAGTCCTGGGGATAGCGGATATTAATCGGGTACCGGGCGACGCCTTCCACCGTTTCCCCCACCGTCGCCCCGCCGATGGCCGAGGAGACGAACAGCTGCACGTCGCCCACCGTCATCCCGTAGCGCGAGGCTTTTTCCCGCTTGATATCAACGTCAATGTAGCGCCCGCCCTCCAGACGTTCAGCCAGGGCAGACACCACGCCCGGCACCGTTTTGGCTACCGCCTCGATGCTCTGCGCCGTGGCGTCGATATCCGACAGAACGGTACCCGACACCTTGATACCAATCGGGCTTTTGATCCCGGTTGAAAGCATATCGATGCGGTTACGAATGGGCGGAACCCAGAGATTCGCCAGGCCGGGCAACCGAACGGTCTTGTCGAGTTCGTCAATAATCTTGTCAATCGTCATGCCGGGCCGCCACTCATTCTCAGGTTTGAGCTGGATGGTGGTTTCCACCATTTCGAGCGGAGCGGAATCCGTTGCGGTCTCAGCCTTACCCGTTTTACCAAAAACGGAGGCCACTTCTGGCACGGTTTTGATTAACTTGTCCGTGGTCTGCAACAGTGCGGCCGCTTCTGCCGGAGAGACGCCCGGCAACGTTGACGGCATATACAGCAGATCGCCTTCGTTGATCTTCGGTAAAAACTCGCCGCCCACCCGGCTCAGGGGCCAGATCACCGTGAAGATGGACAAAGCCGCAACCAGCAGGGTTGTTTTTGGCCAGTGGAGCACCTTAATCAGTAGCGGATGGTAGGCTTTAATCAGCAGCCTGTTCAGTGGGTTACTGGTCTCAGCGGGAATTTTACCCCGGATCCAGAACCCCATCAGGATGGGGATAACGATTATAGCCAGCGCGGCCGCGCCCGCCATGGAATAGGTTTTCGTGAACGCCAGCGGACCAAACAGCCGCCCTTCCTGCCCCTCAAGAGTAAAGATGGGAATGAAGGACAGAGTGATAATCAGCAGGCTGATAAACAGCGCGGGGCCAACCTCAACAGAGGCGTTGGTGATCACCTTCCAGCGGGTGGCGTTATCAATCTGCTCTCCCGGATGCTGGAGATCCCACTCCTCCAGCCGTTTGTGTGCGTTTTCAATCATGACGATGGCGGCATCCACCATCGCCCCGACGGCAATGGCGATGCCTCCCAGCGACATAATGTTGGCGTTCAGCCCCTGGAAATGCATGACGATAAAGGCAATACACAGGCCAAGCGGCAGAGAGATAATCGCGACCAGCGCAGAGCGGACGTGCCACAGGAACAGTGCGCAGACGATGGCCACCACGATAAACTCTTCGAGCAGCTTGGAACTCAGGTTGTCGATTGCCCGATCGATGAGCTGGCTGCGATCGTAGGTGGTCACAATCTCAACGCCTTCCGGCAGGCTGGCCTTCAGCGTCTCCAGCTTATCTTTCACCGCCGTGATGACTTCACGCGCATTTTTTCCCGAACGCAGGATCACCACGCCGCCCGCAACTTCCCCCTGCCCGTTTAATTCGGCAATACCGCGGCGCATTTCCGGACCCGTTTGTACGCGGGCAACATCCCGAAGGTAAATAGGTACCCCGTTCTCTCCGGCTTTCAGGACGATGTTATTGAAATCATCCATCGTCTGCAGATAGCCGCTGGCCCGGACCATATACTCCGCTTCCGCCATTTCAACTGACGATCCCCCCGCCTCCTGGTTAGACGACTCAAGGGCCTGCTTAACCTCCGGCAGGCTGATGCCGTACTGAGCCAGCTTTAACGGATTGACCTGGATCTGATACTGCTTCACCACGCCGCCGACGGAGGCCACTTCGGCCACGTTCGGGATAGTTTTCAGCTCAAATTTCAGGAACCAGTCCTGCAGCGATCGCAACTCGGCGAGAGCGTGTTTTCCGCTGCGATCCACCAGCGCGTACTCAAATATCCAGCCCACGCCCGTGGCATCAGGACCGATTTCGGAGCTCACGCCGGCAGGCAGCTTGCCCTGAACCTGGTTCAGATACTCCAGCACGCGCGAACGCGCCCAGTACAAATCGGTGCCATCTTCAAAAATGACGTACACGTACGAATCGCCAAACTGCGAAAAACCGCGCACGGTCTTTGCGCCGGGAACCGACAGCATGGTGGTAGTCAGTGGATAGGTCACCTGGTTTTCGACAATCTGCGGGGCCTGGCCGGGGTAACTGGTTTTGATAATCACCTGAACGTCAGAGAGGTCGGGCAAGGCATCGACTGGCGTGTTAATAATCGTCCATGTGCCCCAGACGCTGAGGAACAGCGCCCCCATCATGACCAGGAAACGGTTGGCGACCGACCGCCGGATAATCCATTCAATCATCATCGTCTCCTTAATGGCCAGAATGCGCGTCGTCAGCGGCTTCAGCGTGACGCATGCGCTCCAGCGCGCCGGTAATATTGGCCTCCGAGTCAATCAGGAACAGACCGCTGACCACTACCGACTCCCCTTCTTCCAGTCCGCTACCAATGCCGGACTGCTGCTGAGATTCATGCAGAACGTGGATCCTTTTCGGTACAAAATTCCCGTCCGCATCGACGGTAATCACGCGCTGTTCTTTACCGGTATCGATAACGGCCTGGGAAGGGATCAGCAGCATTTCCTGGCTTTGAGTATTCAGCTTCAGGTACGCGTTCATGCCCGGTTTCAGCAGCTCATCCCTGTTAGAGACCTGCAGGCGCACCTGAAGCGTACGGGTGGTTTGATCCGCGCTCGGCAGAAGACTCCATTTTTCAACCGGGAAGGATTTATCCGGATAAGCCGGTATCGAAACCGCAAACTGCGAGGTCTCTTTCAGCAGATAAGCAATGGATTCAGGCACTGCCGCGCCGATCCAGACCGGATCCATCCCCTGAATTTGCGCTACCACCTTATCTTTGGAAATATTCATGCCGGTACGCAGATCAAAGGCCGTGATCGCTCCGTCGATCGGCGCCCTGATGGTAAACCGGGTCTGAATAGTGCGGGTCGCACGCAGCCTCTGAATATCCTCATCCGGCATACCCGCCAGCCGCAGCCGTTCGAGAACCCCTTTGATTTGCGTCGGCGTACCGCCGGTACCGGATAACAGCAGAAACTCGCTCTGCGCCTCGACCCAGTCAGGAATGGTTATATCAACGAGCGGCGTGCCTTTCTTCACCTTATCGCCCGTCGTCAGCGGGTACACTTTTTCCACAAAGCCTTCCGCGCGCGCCTGCACAATGACAAACTGATAGTCGTTATAGCTGACGTTGGCCGGGATCGTCTGGGCATAATTCAGCGTTCCGCGCGTCACCTTTTGCGTTTTTAATCCCAGGTTCTGAACTTGCGTCGGGTCAATACGGATACCGGCACTGCTTTTATTGGCGTTTTCATCCGCATATTTCGGTACCAGATCCATATCCATAAACGGCGATTTGCCGGGCTTATCGAATTTAACGTCGGGCTTCATCGGGTCATACCAGAAAAGCACCTTTCTTTCAGAGGCGCTATTTTCTGTTTTTTCAGATGAATGAAGCGCCTGCCATGCCGTCACCGATATCAGCCCTCCCGCAATAAGGCTGCTGACTATCACGGCGGCATATTTTATTTTTACTGAGGCCATGCCGCGTCTCGCTATTTAATGCTCTTGAGTAAAGAGAGATTGCCCTGCTGAACAAACGAGAAATTCACGTGGTTACCGATTTTTAAGGCATTAATACTCTCGTCAGCCTGAATAAAGGTAAAACGCATGGTCATCGCGGGCCAGCCAATTTCCGGGATCGCTTCATGGGAAATCGTGACTTTTTTATTCGTGAGATCAATGTCCTTCACGATGCCGGTTCCCGTGATGACCTGCTCTGAGGCCCCTTCGCTGGCAGCACTCATCATCTCGTGCTGATGAACCTCAGCCTGGAGGCCGGCAGAAAACACAATGGAGATTGCACCAAATACAACGGCCTTAAGTGAATTGCGCATGGTTATTTTCCTGTTTAATTAAATAAGATTATTCGACCCAACCGCCGCCGAGCGCGGTGAAGAGATTAATTTCATTAACCTGCCGGGCATAAATAAGGTCGAGAATATTTTGCTGGGTAGAGAAAAGAGAACGCTCCGCGTCAAGCACTTCGATATAGCTGACCGCGCCGCTGGAATATAACCCTCTGGCACGTTGAAGCGTGATGCGGAGCGAATCCAGATACCGCTGTTGTGCAGCAAGCTGCTGGTTAATGCTGTCCCGCAGCGCGAGCGCGTCGGCAACCTGTTTAAAGGCGGACTGAATTTTTTGCTCGTAATTAACCACCGACTGCTGCTGGCGAATTTCGGCCAGCTTCAGGTTGGCCTTATTTCTGCCCGCATTAAAAATGGGAATTTCTATTTTAGGAATAAAATTCCACATCCCGCTCCCTGACGTGAACAGGCTGGACAACTCCGTGCTGCCCGCTGAAAGCCCGCTGGTCAGGGAAATCGACGGGAAAAAGGCGGCGCGCGCCGCGCCGATATTCGCATCGGCCGCTTTAAGCTGATACTCCGCCTCCATAATATCCGGGCGCTGCAGCAGTATCGCGGAGGAAAGATGAGGAGGCAGTTTTACCGGCGCAACGTCGCTGGCGCTCATGCCGCCGTCGCCCGGCAGCGCGCGATACGTGCCGAGGACCAGCTGCAGGGCATTATTGGCCTGCGCCAGCTCCCCCTCTCTTTTGGCTATATCTGCCCGCGTGCTTTCGATCTGTCCCCGGGCCTGTTCCAGCGCCAGGACGTTCGTACTGCCCGTCACCAGTTGCTGCTCAACGAACGCATAAGACTGCTGGTAATTTTTCAGCGTATCCTGCGCAATGCTTAGCTGTTTATACGCCAGCTGCTGGTTGAAATAGCTCTGGGAAACGTTAGAGACGAGCAGGATATGCACCGCGCGACGGGCCTCTTCGCTCGCGAAAAAGTTTTGTCGGTCGGCCTCGCTCATGTTCTTCAGCTTGCCGAAGAAGTCGAGTTCATAGCTAAGCGCAAGGCCCGCGTCGTACTGCCGCGAGGTGGGTTTGTCACTTTTCAGCCCACCGCTGTACGTGATGCCCGAGGAGGCATTCAGCTGAGGATAACGATCCGCATCCGTCACGTTGAACTGCGCCCGGGCCTCTTCGACCTTCAGGGCGGCCATTTTCAGATCGCGATTGTTCTTCAGGGCCTCCGTAATCAGCCCGGCAACCTGAGGATCGACGAAAAAGTTGCGCCAGCCGGTGTCCTGATACCCCGCCTCCGCGGGCGTCAGGCCGTTACGGGAGAGCGAAAACTGCCGGGGGACAGGTGCTTCCGGCCGCTGGTACTCCGGGGCCAGCGAGACGCAGCCTGCCAGAATAAATACCGTACTGATGCTTAGTCGTTTTAACAGGAACATAACGGTTCAAATAAAGTCCAGAGTAGTTTTAGGGCTACTCTACGCAACGCATCCTGTTTGACGGGTGACAGGATAATGACAATGTTGTCATTTTTAGCGTAAGTCATTGTTAACGGCGGTACGCTCACTAGAATGTCATCAGCAGCCAGTCAGGGGAGCACGATGAAAATACTGATCGTCGAAGACGAAATGAAAACCGGTGAGTACCTGAGTAAGGGGCTGACTGAAGCAGGGTTTGTGGTGGACCACGCGGATAATGGACTGAACGGCTACCATCTCGCCATGACCGCTGAATACGATCTGCTGATTCTGGATATCATGCTGCCCGATGTGAACGGCTGGGACATTGTCCGCATGCTCCGCTCTGCCGGCAAAGGGATGCCCATCCTGTTACTCACGGCTCTCGGCACGATTGAACACCGGGTTAAAGGGCTTGAGCTGGGCGCGGATGACTATCTGATTAAGCCATTCGCTTTTGCCGAGCTGCTCGCCCGGGTGAGGACGCTGTTGAGACGCGGAAATACGGTGATCGCGGAAAGCCAGCTTCAGGTGGCGGACCTGACGGTTGACCTCGTGTCGAGAAAGGTAAGCCGGGCCGGAAGCCGCATCTCGTTAACCAGCAAAGAGTTCAGCCTGCTGGAGTTTTTCCTGCGTCATCAGGGAGAGGTGCTACCCCGCTCCCTGATTGCCTCCCAGGTGTGGGACATGAATTTTGACAGCGACACAAACGCGATTGACGTGGCGGTAAAGCGGCTTCGGGCGAAAATCGATAACGATTTTGAACCGAAGCTGATCCAGACGGTGCGCGGCGTAGGCTATATGCTGGAGGTGCCGGATGCGCGTTAAGCTTCCCGGGCGCCCTTTTTCGCTTGCCCTGCGGCTGACCTTTTTTATCAGTCTCTCCACGATACTGGCCTTTTTCGCCTTTACCTGGTTTATGCTGCATTCCGTTGAAAAGCACTTCGCCGAGCAGGATGTCAGCGACCTGCAGCAAATCAGCACCGCGATGCACCGCATCCTGCAGTCTCCGGTCGATCCTGACCAAAAGAAAATCAGTAAAATCAAAGAGTCTATCGCCAGCTACCGCAATGTGGCCGTCCTGCTCCTGGATCCGCAGGGCAATATCCTGTTCAGCTCGGCGCAGGGGGCAGCACTGCGCCCTGCGATGAACGCGGCGGACTTCAGCGAACACCGCCGCGCGCAGGATGTGTTTCTCTGGACGGTTGAAGACCCTGCCGCAAACATGCACGCCGGGTCCGACATGAAAATGGAAACGTACCGGATTATCGCCTCTTCAGGCACGGCGACGCTGCAGGGCAAAACGCAGGGCTACGTGATGCTGATCGGGCTCTCCATCAATTTTCATCTGCACTACCTTGAGGCGCTGAAAAAGAATCTCCTGGCGATTGCCGCGGCGATCAGCCTGCTGATTATTCTTGTCATTCGCATCGCGGTTCGTCAGGGACATTTGCCCCTGCGTAACGTCAGCAACGCCATTAAAAATATCACTTCAGAAAACCTCGACGCGCGGCTGGAGCCGTCCCGCGTGCCCGTTGAGCTGGAACAGCTGGTCATCTCCTTCAACCATATGATCGAAAAGATTGAAGATGTCTTTACCCGCCAGGCGAATTTTTCCGCCGATATCGCGCATGAAATCAGAACCCCCATCACCAACCTGGTGACGCAAACGGAAATCGCGCTGAGCCAGGACCGCTCGCAGAAAGAGCTGGAAGACGTTCTGTACTCCAGCCTTGAAGAGTACAACCGGATGACCCGCATGGTCAGCGACATGCTTTTCCTGGCGCAGGCGGATAATAACCAGCTCGTCCCTGACCGGGTGGTGTTTGATTTAAGTGCGGAGGTCATGAAAGTCTTCGATTTCTTTGAAGCCTGGGCGGAAGAACGCAACGTTACGCTGAAATTTAACGGGATGCCCTGCCTGATAGAAGGCGATCCGCAGATGTTCAGAAGAGCAGTGAATAATCTGCTCTCCAATGCCCTGCGCTATACGCCAGCCGGGAAAGCGGTGACGGTCTCCATCAGAGAACAGGATAACGACGTTGAACTGATGATAGAAAATCCCGGTACGCCGATCCCGCAAGAGCATCTGCCAAAGCTGTTTGACCGTTTCTATCGCGTCGATCCGTCAAGGCAGCGCAAAGGCGAAGGCAGCGGGATCGGGCTTGCCATCGTGAAGTCCATCGTCTCCGCGCACCACGGAAAAGTCCGCGTGGAATCGGATGCGGCATCGACGCGCTTCATCCTCTCCGTGCCGGGAAAAGTGGCCTGAGCGTCAGCGCACGGCCCGACACACTTCCAGTACCTTTTCCCTGAGCCATCGATGTCCCGGGTCCCTTTCCATGCGCGGATGCCACATCTGTGACACCGTAATGGTCCGGGTTTTAAACGGTAGTTCAAAGACGTGTACGCGCTCGTTCATCGGCTGATTGAGCAGGTACAGCGCCGGCACCATGGCAATCAGATCGGACGCCAGCGCCACGGATAGCGCCGTTGGAAATCCGGGCACCACGCTGGCGACCTTGCGCTTCATCCCCCGTTCCGCCAGCGCGTCATCGACAAACCCGTGTAGCGATCCGTCCTGCGAGGCCACCACGTGGCCCCACGCGACATAATCGTCAAGGCTGACGTCAGGCCGTAATGACAGCGTATGTCCCTTACGCACCGCGCCAACAAACCGATCCTCAAAGAGCCGTTGCAGCCGTATTTCAGGCCCCATATTGCTCTGCACGCCGATCTCCAGGTCGACCAGCCCTTCGCGCAAATAGCGCGACGTTTTTTCAGGTTTTGGCGAGAAGCGGATGCACACCCCGGGGGCAACGCTCGCCACCGCCGCAATCAGCAGTGGCCCAAACGCCACCACAAAACCGTCGTTGGCTCTGATGGTGAACAGCCGCTCGAGACTTTCCACCTTCAGCGCGTCGGTGGAGGGCTGTAGCACTGCCCTCGCCTCATGCACGGCAGTTCTGGCGCGGTCCCGCGTGGCTTCGGCCCAGGGCGTCAGCACCATATGGCGACCGGCCCGCACAAGAATAGGATCGCCGGTCACCTCCCGCAGCCTGCTCAGGGTGCGGCTCATGGCGGAGGTGCTGAGATTCAAACGTCGCGCCGCGCCCGCCACGCTGGCTTCGGCCAGCAGAACGTCGAGCGCAACCAGAAGGTTAAAGTCAGGATCGGACACGGTGACTCCTAAGATAAGGCGTTATATGCAACGATTAAGTGCAGCTGATGCGTCTTCCGCCCTGTATACCGCATGCTTATAGTTTCGTCATCACTATTCTTATGCGGAGTAACGACGATGACGCTTTTTTCAAACCTGCCCGGCGATGAAGGCTTACCCGGTCATGAACGCGCCCGGGTCATGGCCGCCGTCATGACCACCACGCTGATGGGCGTCTTTGACGGCACCATGATCAACATCGCGCTGCCCTCCATGGCAAGGGCGATGCAGGTACCCGCAAACGTTGCGGTCTGGTTCTCCAACGGTTACCTGCTTTCAGCGGCAATGACGTTAGCCATCTTCGCGGCGCTGGCGGCGCGCGTGGGCTATCGCCCGGTGTTTCTTGTTGGGCTTGCCACCTTTACGCTCACCTCACTCGGCTGCGCGCTGGCAGCGACGCCGGAAATGTTAACCGGCATGCGTATTCTGCAGGGCATCGGCGGTGCGGCCACCCTGAGTATCGCCCCGGCAATCCTGCGATCCGTTTTTCCGGGTCGACTGCTTGGGCGTATTCTGGGGCTGCACGCCCTGCTTATCGCCTCCAGCACGGCGATTGCCCCCGTGCTGGGCGGAACCATACTGGACGCGCTGAGCTGGCAGTGGCTGTTCGCCATTAACATTGTTCCGGGCAGCGTCGCCCTGCTGCTGGCATGGCGGGCCTTGCCGCGGGAAACGGCCGTTGACCGCTCGCCCTTTGACGCGCCGGGCGCCGTGCTCTCCGCCGTGCTGTTAGGTTCAGCAATCATGCTGGCCGACAGCCTTCAGCACGTGACGCAAAACATCAACCAGACGGCCACAGGCTGGGGGCTGCTCGCGCTGGTCAGCGCCCTCGCCTTTATCTGGCGGATTCGGCGCGCGCGAAGCCCCATCCTGCCGCCCGTCATGTTTAAAAACGGACGCTTTACCCTCGCCGCCCTGACCTCGCTGGCCTCGTTTGTCAGTCAGGGCATCACCTTTGTCGCGCTGCCGTTTCTGTTTCAGAGCGTGTATGGCTACAGCCCGGTGGTCTCCGCGCTGCTGTTCACCCCGTGGCCGATTGGCATCGTGCTGATCGCGCCGCACGCGGGACGCTGGGCAGATACGATTCCCGCGCCGCTGATCTCGACAATCGGGCTGATGATTTTTGTCTGTGGGCTGGTCCTGCTGGCGACGTTGCCGGAAAATCCTTCCGCATGGAATATCAGCCTGCGCAGTCTGGTTTGCGGGATTGGGTTTGGCTGCTTCCAGAGCCCCAATAACCGGGAGATGCTCTCTAACGTGGCGCGGGAATATGCCAGCTATGCCTCCGGCGTGTTGTCGATTGTAAGGACATTCGGCCAGTGTCTCGGTGCCGCCGCGGTGGGCGTGCTGCTGGCGACGACCGAATCAGACCATGACCGGGCCGTGCATTTTGCGCTGTGGATAGCCGTCATCGCCTCAACGGGATCGGTGTTGTTTAGCGTGAGTCGGCTGCGCCCTGCAGTTCGGGCATCAGCGTAAACTGTTGCAGCGCCTTTCGGCGCTGCTCGTTTATAACGCCTACGCTGTAAGGCGTTCATTCCACGCATCAGTGTATTGAATATTTCCGTCCAGGATTTTCCATGTGATTTTTGCGTATCGCAAAGATACATTTTCCAGGTGACCAGTACCGGGACAATCTCTTGTATCATGCATAACTGGAGTTATTGAAATGACTTTCACACCTTCCATAAGAATATTGAAGTATTCCACTTCCTGACCAGCATCATTGATGTGATAGAACTTTAATTCAGCACTTTGAAGCGTTTGACCTGTAGCCACTGCTTTGTATAGATAGGGTGAAGATGAATCAATTGCTTTTGTTAAACTGAAAGCTGAGTGTTGCCTTGTACCTGTAAGTTTACCTGTTGCCTCATCTGTTGGAATGCTCAGGTTATGGATCAGATCTCTAAGCTCTATGCTTCCTTCACGGTCTGCAACATCAGAACCGCCACGGATCATTGTTCCACCATCGTCTTTCAAAAAGAGGTGTACTGGTACAGCCATTTCTAAAACTCCTTATGCTAATTAATCTCTTATTCCATTTGCTATGAGGTTAATTACAGGCATGATCGCTACACCATCTGCATAGAACAGATCCGAATTAGTGAATGAATAAACCTTACCTGTGATTTTTATATTTACCGTGTTCCCATAAGCAGAAGCTGTAACATTGCTTGTATTGGCTTCAAGGAACGGCGAGCGTTCTTTAAGGGCCTTCATAATGTTCCCGCTGCTGTCTTTATCTAAATAGAAGCGGTAAACATCCGACACCGTAGCTCCTCCGTCATCATACTTTGTTATGTACAGTGTGACGGTATCAGATAGTTTCTGTTTGCTGACAAAGCTATCGTGAGGAGGTGCATTAAAATAATATTGATATGTCAGAAACCCGCAAACAATGATCAATAAAATCGTTGTGAGTAAATAATGAAGCCGTTTAATAACCGTGTTTCTTTGCATATTCAATCCCTTGACTTATCCAAAACTGATCGTGAGGATCATCCCCATATGGCGGTTTTTGATACCAGTGCCCCCATTTCTTTTTGGAGGTTTTAGCTCTTTCCTGCGCCCATCCTGCCCCCATCAATAACGTTTCTGATGGTATCCCGGCAGCATAGCCAGCCGAACCATAATTGAAGTTACCAAAGTTCGCTAACTCAGGGTGTCCCTGCTTGTAATCCCATGGCCCCTTATTTCTTACTTTTTGATAAAACCAAAGATAGGTTGTAGGGATAGCCATATTTCTACTCATACCATGCGCTCTTGCAATCCTCATGTTTGCCAATGCAAGCGCGATTCCTTCTTTTGGTAACAAAGGTATAACAGCCATGTTAACCATTTACTTTAAGTGGGTATTGGGTCGCTTATCGTACACTTTTGCGATAATAAAAAAATATCTGTTTCCAGAGAAAAGACGGAAAAAGCATCGTTCTAAGGTATTTAACACATTAAAAATCTAAGAAATTTAGTCTGGGCAGACTGCGCCTTGCGGCGCAGCGCGTTCGTTTACTCCAGCGCCAGCAGCGCAAAGCTCGCCAGCCAGTGCCCGCCGCTGTAGTGGCTGCCGACAACATGCTCAACGCTTGCCGACAGGTGTTTCGTCACCGCCTCGCGCAGCGGCTGCTGCGCCGGATGGTTTGCGGGAAGCGCTTTAGCAATGTGCTTCATGCACCAGGCCCGGCTGAGGTTTAACCCGTCGAGATGGGCAATTTTCGGGTCGGTACGATCGCTCACTTCCGCCGGGTTCATCAGCGCCGCAATGGTGCCCACCTCCGGGAGAAATGCGTCAAACCAGGCCGGGAAGTCTTTCTGCACCTTGCTCATCAGCAGCGCTTCCGTCAGCGCGCCGGAAATATACTCATCACCGCCGGGCTCGTAGTGGGCCGGATAGCGCGTGTCGGCGAGATAAAACCGCTCAGCCGCCGTGACAATCGCCTGCTCAAGCGCGCTATCCTCCACGGCTCGCGCGTAATCGAGCGCCAGCGCGAGGGCAAACGCCGTGTTGTAGTGCGTCCCGACGCGGATCGGATAGGTGAGCTTGCTGAGGTAATCCACCAGGCGGTTACGAATATCCTGGGTTAACGGCTCAAGCGTCCGGTACCAGCCTTCGGCCTGCGGCAGCGACGACTGCTTTAGCTCCTGGGCCAGCGCCAGCAGCCAGCCGTAACCATACGGGCGCTCAAACGAGGCGCGGAACGGCGCGGTGAAATAGGCCAGCTCCTTCGCCACGTTCTCTTCCGTCAGGTGCTCGTCGACAAGCGCGACGATCGCGTCCCGGCTCGGCAGCTCCGGGTAGAGGCGCACGCAGCGCAGCAGCAGCCAGTAGCCGTGCACCGCCGAGTGCCAGTCGAAACAGCCGTAGAAAATGGGGTGCAGTTCGCGCGGCGGCAGAACGTCACCATCATCATTCAGCAGGTGCATGATGTGGTTCGGGTATTCCTGGCGCAAATAGGTCAAAGGCATGCGGGCAAACGCGTCAGCCTGATGTTGCGTTAATTCCATAACAGCTCCTTAGCGAAACACGAGGAAATACATGAGGAACACGTTCACCACCAGCAGGGTTAACGCGGTCGGGATCTGGATCTTGATCACCTGATACTTATCTTTCAGCTCCAGCAGCGCGGCGGGAACAATATTGAAATTCGCGGCCATCGGCGTCATCAGCGTGCCGCAGTAGCCCGCGTACATGCCAATCGCCAGCAGCGGCGCCGGGTTGCCGTGATGCACGTTGATCAGAAACGGCAACGCGATCCCCGCGCTCAGCACCGGGAAGGCCGCAAACGCATTCCCCATGATCATGGTAAACAGCGCCATCCCCACGCAGTAAATCACCACCAGCATAAAGCGGTTATCCGGATTAACGAACAGGCTCACCACCTTCTGCACCGAGTCACCGGTATTGGCCGCCACGAACACGCCGCCGAGCATGGCCAGCATCTGCGGCAGGATCACCGCCCAGCCGATGGTGTCGACAAGACGGCGAGACTGGCGAATGGCGTGCAGCGGCGTGCCTTTGGTCAGCCACCATCCGGTGAGGATCGCCGCGACGCAGGCCACGCACAGCGCCGCCAGGGTAAGCTGTTTCTGATCGAGCAGGAACACGCCGCCAACCGACACGCCCTTCAGGAACAGCGTCCCGATAACCGTCACCACCGGGATCATCAGCGCGGGCAGGAATAGCCAGTTTTTAAGGCGGTTTGACGAGGCGAGACGTTCGTCTTCGGTGGACATTTTATAGTGCCCTTTCCCGACAAGACCAAAACCCGCCAGCAGCGCGATAGCGATAACGCCCCCGCCGATTATTCGGTACGCCAGCGATTTCCCCAGCTCCTGCACCATCAGGTCACCGAACAGGAAGATCCCGCCGAATAAAAACCAGAACAGCGCCGTGGTAAAACGCTTCGGATTGGCGCGATCGCGCAGGGTCATCACAACCAGCAGCATCACGACGAAGCCGATCAGGTAGTACACACGGTTAATGGTGATAAGCGACATCATTGCGCGGCCTCCTGCGTGCTCTGCTCTGCACGCCAGGCCATGACGTCGCGACGGATGCTGGCGTCCAGACGCAGCAGGCGCGTCATATGAATAATTAATGCCGCAATGGCCGTTGGGATGGCCCACAGGCCGATATGGAGCGGTTCGATGCCCGCAATACCGTTCTCTTTCAGGAACGCGTCGATCAGCAGCACCGCGCCAAAGGCAATGAAGATATCTTCCCCAAAGAAGACCGCAATGTTGTCACACGCGGCGGCATGGGCTTTGATTTTGTCGCGGATGTGCTGCGGCAGCTCGCCGTATTCGTTTAGCGCCGCCCCTTCGGCCATCGGCGCCAGCAGCGGACGCACCGTCTGGGCATGACCGCCCAGCGACATCAGCCCCAGCGCGGCGGTGCCTTCACGGGCGACAAAATAGAGCATCAGAATACGCGCCGAGGTCGCGCTGGCGATCTTCGCCACCCAGGCCTGGGCGCGCTCCTTGAGCCCGTAATATTCCAGCAGGCCAATCACCGGCAGGATCAGAATGAAGGTCGCCAGCGAGCGGCTATTCACGAACTTTTCGCCAAAGGTCTCCAGCAGCATCCCGAAATCCATACCGACCAGCAGACCCGTCGCCAGCCCCGCCACTACGACCACCAGCAGCGGGTTGAAGCGCAGTGCAAAACCAATAACCACGATCGGTATCCCGATCAGCGGCAACAGCGTAGTACCGTCCATAACGTTTACCCTATCCAAAGTGAGCGTTGCGCGCCGACGGCTATTTTTTTATTTTGCGGCGAGCGATGTTGTGTTTTTCGACAGGTTTCGGAAAACCTGCGCTAAAAAGCTATATCTGAACCTCAAAAACATGTAAACAAATTATCAATAAAATGTTCTTATTTTATCGATGAGTTTACATTTCTGGCTAAGGAACGTTATGACCTCGGAAAAGAGTGCTACACCCCCTCACGACGATATCAACGACGGCCGGATCGTCTCGTCCCGCCACCTGGTGTCCGAGCGCTGCGCGGAACTGTCAGAGCTGGAGTACGCGCTGATCATGACCAGCAACGCGTTCAATAAATGGATGGTGCGCTGCATGACCGCAGCCGGCGAGCCCGATATGGGCGCATTTGACGTCTCGCTGCTGCATCATGTGAACCACCGCGACCGCAAGAAAAAGCTGGCCGATATCTGTTTCGTTCTTAACGTGGAAGATACCCACGTGGTGACCTACGCCCTGAAAAAGCTGGTCAAAGCGGGCTACGTGACGAGCGAGAAAGCGGGCAAAGAGCTCTTTTTCTCGACTACCGAGGAAGGAAAAGCGTTGTGCATGAAGTACCGGGACGTGCGGGAGGCGTGTCTGATCGCAATCCACGCGGAGAGCGGCATTGCCGGGAAGTCGATTGGCGAAACCGCGCAGCTGTTACGCACGATCTCCTCCCTGTATGACACCGCCGCCCGCGCGGCGGCATCACTCTAGGGCTAAGGACGTCTGAAGAGAGCAATACTGCGTCCGGCCAGTTCGTACTCTACGGTTTCGGTGAACGCTGTCCCGGTGGCAGCGTCCTCTGCCGTAGACAGCTCCAGCACCCATCCCCCTTCGCCAAACTGCGGGATCTGGAACGGCACGGTGCCTTCAAACGGGTTGAACAGCATCAGCACGTCGTGCCAGATGCCGTCCTCATGCCTGAGATCAGGCCTGCTGATGGAGACGCCGAGCGTCGAGCCTTCATCCCACTGCTCGGCCTGCTGCGGGCCGCCGCCGGCATTGAACCAGCGGATCTCCAGCCCGTCGCGCCAGCTTTCACGGCGCAGCAGCGGCTGTTGCGCGCGAAGATCAATGAGCCGTCGGGTAAACTCGCGCAGCGCAGCGTCGTTTTCGGTTATCCCGTTCCAGTCGATCCACGAGATCTCGCTGTCCTGGCAGTAGCCGTTGTTATTGCCCTTCTGCGTGCGGCCAAACTCGTCCCCCGCCAGCAGCATCGGCGTGCCGTGGGAAAACAGCAGCGTGGTCAGGAAATTACGCTTCTGCCGTTCGCGGGTAGCAATAATATCCGGGTTCTCCGTCGGCCCTTCTTCGCCATAGTTGTACGAGCGATTATCGTTATGCCCGTCGTTATTGTCCTCGCCGTTGTCGGCGTTGTGCTTCTCGTTGTACGACACCAGGTCATTCAGCGTAAAGCCGTCGTGAGCGGTGATGAAGTTGACGCTGGCCCACGGACGACGCCCGCGCAGATCGTACAGATCCCCGGATCCCAGCAGCCGTGCGGCAAAGTCGTTGGAGACGTTATCGCCCTTCCAGTACTCGCGTACGGTATCGCGGTATTTGTCGTTCCACTCACCCCAGCCCGGCGGGAAACCGCCAACCTGATACCCGCCGGGACCGATGTCCCAGGGTTCACCAATCAGCTTAAGTCTTGATAACACCGGATCCTGAGTCATGGCGTCGAAGAAACCGCCGCGCGGGTCAAACCCTTCAGGCTCGCGGCCCAGTATCGTCCCCAGGTCGAAACGAAAACCGTCAATATGCATCGACTCCGCCCAGTAGCGCAGGGAGTCCATCACCATCTGCAGCACGCGCGGGTGCGAGGTGTTGACCGTATTTCCCGTCCCGGTGTCGTTGATGTAGTACCGGTGCTGGTCCGGCAGGGTGCGGTAATAGCTGTAGTTATCAATCCCCTTAAACGAGAGCGTAGGGCCAAGCTCATTTCCTTCCGCAGTATGGTTGTACACCACGTCCAGAATCACCTCGATGCCCGCATCGTGATACGCGCGCACCATGTCGCGAAAGCCCTGGATCCCCGCCGGGCCGTAGTAGCGCGACGCCGGAGCAAAAAAGCCGAGGGTGTTATAGCCCCAGAAGTTCTTCAGGCCGCGATCGAGCAGATGCTGGTCGTCCGGGAACCAGTGAACCGGCAGAAGCTCCACCGAGGTGATGCCAAGACTCTTGATGTAGTCGACCGAGGCTTTGTGTCCCATCCCCTCAAACGTGCCGCGCAGCTCCTGCGGGATGGCCGGGTTCATCTGGGTAAAGCCCTTCACGTGGCTCTCATAGACGACGGTATGCGGCCAGGGCACGTTTGGCCGGCTGTTGTCCTGCCAGTCAAAGGCGTTCGGGTCGATGACCTTGCACTTCGGCGTGAACGGCGCGCTGTCGCGCGTGTCAAAGCTTAAATCTAACTCGTCATGCCCCAGCTCATAGCCGAAATGGGCATCGTTCCAGTCGATATCGCCCACCAGTTCTCGGGCGTAAGGGTCGATAAGCAGCTTGTGCGGGTTAAAGCGGTGGCCGTTTTCCGGATCGTAAGGGCCGTAGACGCGATAGCCGTACAGCGCGCCGGGCTTCAGGTCCGGCACATAGCCGTGCCAGACCTCATGGGTATATTCCGGCAGCTCCAGCCGGGCGATTTCGTTTTTCCCGGACGGGTCAAACAGACAGAGTTCCACCCGCTCGGCGTGAGCGGAGAACAGCGCGAAGTTGACGCCCTTCCCGTCATAATTCGCCCCCAACTGCTGGCCATGACCGGCCCGAATTTCAAACGTAGTATCCTTTGCCATTTTCGTTCTCCACGATTATTCGCAGGTAAGCAGAACCAGTACACATCCCTTTTCTGACGTTAAATCCAGCGTCTCTTGCAGAATGCGGCTCTCACCGCTGAACAGATCCCGATAGCGTTTCCCCGTCAGCTCCTCGGGTATCGCCACCGTGGTATTGACCCACAGCTGATGATTATCGGTGACATCAAAAACCAGACGCGGCACGGCGACAATCAGCGCCTCCTCGTCCTTAACGCGGGCATAGACAATCAGGTTCTCCTCGCGCTCGCCGGAGACCTTAAGCGGCAGCCAGTCGCCGTAGCGGAAAAGCGCGTCGTAATGTGGACGCAGCCGCAGCAGCGTGGCGGTGACGAACTGCTTAACGCGCCCGTCTCGCCAGCAGGCCGGGTTATCAAACACCGTGGCATCCGCCGCGCTGAGGTTGAGCACCAGCGCGTTGAAGTCCGGCTCCCGTCGGTTATCCGGGTCGACGAGGCTAAAGTTAAGCGCCTCGCTGCCCTGATAGATATCCGGCACGCCGGGAGCCGTCAGCTTGATTACCGTCTGGCTGAGGCTGTTCATCAGCCCGGCGCGGATAAAGGGCTGCATCGCCTCGCTAAAATCCTGCAGGAACAGCGCGTTGTCCGGCGAAAGCAGGTGCCGCGCGTAGCTCAGCACCACGCTCTCATAGCTCTCGTTGCTGTCGATCCAGTCGGTGCGCTGTTTTGCCTCGCGCAGCGCTTTCTCGAGGAAGCCGATGAATCGCGCGTCGAGTGCTTTAAGCCCTTCGGCGTCTTCCGGTGACTGCGTGGCGGGCCAGACGCCCGCCAGCGCCTGATAGATCATCCAGGTATCGGCAGCGTTCGGCGCGGTACCGTCATTGAGAAAACGCACCTGAGTCTGGTTCATCTGTCGCCAGCGGGCCAGATTTTCCCCCCAGCGTTCCGGCGCTTCCGTCAGGGTGTAGAGACGCGCCCGGGCGTCTTCCCCGCGCTTGGTATCGTGCGTGGAGGTGCCCAGCAGCGCGTCGGGCTGTCGGGCGAGACGAATGCGCATCTCCTGGTGGAAGCGGGATAATGAAAACGCGCGCGGCGTCGGGTCGGCGCCCACTTCATTGAGCGCCAGCTCGAGGTTGTGGCGAAAGAACAGCGTGTCTTCAACGGACTTCGCCATCAGCGGCCCGGTAAGCTGCTGGAAGCGGGTTCTGAACAGCGCGGCGGACTCGCGGCAATCTTCCGGAAGGTCGCCGGTAAGAATGCGCACAAGCAGGCTCAGCGCCGCTTCAGACGTCTCCACGCTGGCGACCACGCGGTTAAGCAGCGCCACGTCAGGCGGGGTTAATCCCTCCCGGGTGCCGTAGGTGCGGTAGACCGGAAAGGCGATAAGCAGCTCGCGCAGCGCGTGGCGGATCTCCTCGCGCGGTAGCGCAACCTCATTACGGCCGGCCAGATCGTCAGCAAGGTTAAGCAGCGTGGTGAATTCACCCTCAAAATTGCGATCGGTCATCAGGCCCTTGGCATCGCGCAGTTCCGCGTGGCGATCGACCGTTATCCCCAGCGTTTCGTCGTGGATGGTCTCCAGGCGCGACAGGTTATCGTCGTCGACCAGCACTTCCGCCAGCGAGGCGATAAACTCGTAGCCGGTGGTGCCGGATACCGGCCAGTCGGCGGGGAGCTGTTCTCCCTTCGCGAGGATTTTTTCAACCGTGATGTAGCAGTCGGGCCCGGTTTTCTCCCGCAGGCGCTGCAGATACCCCAGCGGATCGGCCAGGCCGTCGACGTGGTCGATGCGCAGGCCGTCCACCACGCCCGCGTGAACCAGCTCCAGGATCAGCCGGTGCGTATCGTCGAAGACCGCGTCGTCTTCAACCCGGACGCCCACCAGACCGGTGATCTCAAAGAAGCGCCGCCACGAGAGCTGCTTCGGCGCTTCCCGCCAGGACATCAGCCGCCAGCTTTGCGCTTCATGTAGCTCAGCAATACTTTTCTCCTCACTGCACGTGCCTGGGTTGAGCGGATACTCGGCGTCATAGTAAACCAGCGCGGCCTTGTTCGTGACAGGGTCACGTTTAAGGGCGATCGCACCCTTCTCCAGCTCCGCCTCAAAGGTGTCACCGAGGAACGGTAGCGTTAGCGGGCGCGACCCGTCGATATCGAAATAGCGGAAATAGCGGCTCTGCTGGCCGTATTCAATCACGTCCCGCCACCAGGCATTTTCCAGCGAGGTGGACATATGGTTCGGGACAATATCCAGAATCAGCCCCATGCCGGCCTGCTTAAGCGCCGCCGCCATGCGGTCGAAACCGTCTCGTCCGCCGATCGCGGGGTCAATTTCATTCGGGTTGGTCACGTCATAGCCGTGGGTGGAACCCGCTGTGGCGGTAAATACGGGCGATGCGTAGAGATGGCTGATGCCGAGATCTTTCAGGTAAGGCACCAGCGCCGCAACGCGGTCGAAGGTCATGCCATTACGGAACTGAATACGGTACGTGGCGGAAGGGATCATAACGATGCTTCTCCATCAGCAAAGCGAACGACAATACCGTTCGGCGGTAAAACGTCAGCGACTTCCGGCCAGGCAAAGCGCGTCTCACCCGCGAGATCGGGCAGCACGACGGGCTTACTACCGATATTCAGCGCCAGAGAGAGCGTCCCCGACGGGAAATGCCAGCTCACCGCCACCATGCCGGGCGCGGTCTTGATTACTTTGCCCTCAACGGCGCCGCCATGACGCAGAAGCGGAACGATATGGCGATGACGCAGCGTCAGCAGGTGGCGCGTGAAGCGCAGCCACGTTTTGCCTTCGTCGGTGGCAATCTTATTCCAGTCGAGTTTTGAACGGATAAACGTGCTCAGGTCGTTCGGATCCGGGACGGTTTCATTGTGCCCGGCATGGCCGGTAAACTCTTTTGCGCGCCCTTCCCGCACCGCCTTTGCCAGATCGCCGTGAAAATCGGTGAAAAACAGGAACGGGTGCGTTTCACCAAACTCCTCGCCCATAAACAGCAGCGGGATATGGGGGGAAAGCAGCAGCGCGGCAAGCAGCACCCGCGTCTTGTCGGCCCCCGCCAGGGCGATCAGCCGCTCGCCCTGGGCACGATTCCCGGTCTGATCGTGGTTTTGAATAAAATCGACGAAGTACTGCGGCGGCTGCGTCTGGCACTCCACCCCGCGGGATTCGCCGGTTTGCAGCGAAATCTCGCCCTGGTAGACAAAGCCTTCCGCCAGCGCCCGGGCGAACTTTTTCTCCGGCTCAAAGGCAAAATCCTGGTAGTACGCATGCGTCTCGCCGGTGGCAAACACGTGGGCGGCGTTGTGGAAGTCATCATTCCACTCGGCGGTGAACAGCGGCGTGTTGCCCTGTTCATCGCGCGGATGCAGGAAAATCACGTTGCGGCTGTCTTCCGTGGTCAGGTGAACGTGGCGGTGCGGGATCGCCTCGCGGATTTTTGCGGCAATCTCCTCCAGAATGTGCGTCTCCGAGGTGTCTTTAATCTGGTCGATGGCATCAAAGCGCAGGCCGTCCAGACGGTACTCCGTCAGCCAGTAGAGCGGCGCATCGGTAATGTACTGTCTTACCGGCTCGCGTTCGTAAGCGATGCCGTTGCCCCACGGCGTCATCCGCTGTGCATAAAAAAACGCGGGCGACAGCAGCGGCAGATAGTTCCCCTCCGGGCCGAAGTGGTTGAGCACGATATCCAGCACCACGGAGAGTCCCAGCCCGTGCGCGGCGTCGATAAACGCGTGGAAATCCTCCGGCGTACCGTAGGCTGAGTGCGGGGCGTACAGCAGCACGCCGTCATACCCCCAGCCGCGTGTTCCGCCAAACTGAGAGACGGGCATCACTTCAAGCTGGGTAATACCAAGCTCTGCCAGATACGGTAGCTTGTCGATGGCGGCCCGGAAGGTGCCCTCCGGGGTAAACGTGCCGATGTGCAGCTCGTAGATAACCGTGTCTTCCCACGGCCGCCCTGCCCAGTTCTGGTTGAGCGGCTGGTAGCGTTGGGGATCGATAACGATGGAGGGGCCGTTAACGTCGCCTCTTTGCGCGCGCGAGGCGGGATCGGGCACCGTCATGCCGTCCTGCAGAACAAATTGATATTCTGCACCCTGCGTGACGCCGGATACGTCTGCCTGAAACCAGCCGTCGCCAGCTGCCGTCATCGGCACGTCGGCGGCGGCCAGACGTAGCGTAAGTTCTTTCTGTCCTTCTGCCCAGACGCGAAAACGTACAACGTCATCGGAAATAAACTCAGCACCCCACTGCTTTTGAAATGTCCTGAATTCCATTCATTGTCCTCGAATGACCCACATTTTACGCGGAACGAAGTACAAGCTTAGTTCAGGATTAAAAGTGTGTTAGGCCAGCGAATTTAACCGCTTCGTCTATTCTTTATGAAATAACTCACTACCGGGAAGACTATGCAGATTCGAAAAGGACTCAATACCGACCTCGCTCGCCTTGAATGCTGTGACTTTTCTTTCACCATTAGCCACATTGCGCGAGAGCCCTTTATCCACTGCGATTTGCATATCGAAGCCGTCGCCGAGCCCTGGATTAAAACCTACGAGCTCGACATCCAAACCCTTGAAAACCACTGCGTTAATCCGGACGCCATATTTCTTATTGCCGAAACGGATGACGGTGAAATTGCGGGATTTATTACCGCGTCAATCGGCTGGAATAAGTTTATCTCGGTGGATTACATTGCCGTGGAGCGCACGAAACGCAGAACCGGCGCCGCGCAAAAATTAATGGCCGCCGCGCACGTCTGGGCCCGCAGCGTAAACGCGCCGGGATTACGGCTTGAAACACAAAATGTGAACGTCTCTGCCTGTCTGTTTTACCGCAACTACGGGTTTACCCTGGGCGGATACGATCGTTATCTCTACAACGCCTTACCGGAAAAGGACGAAGTCGCCCTGTTCTGGTATTACATGCTGGTCTAACGGCGCGGCCTTCATATTTCTGTCATTGAATTTCATTACGCTTTCGGGATTTTAACCAGGGTGTTGAGGAAAAAAGTGTGAATTCAATGGCTAAGGCATTACTGCTGGCATTACCTGTTTTGAGTGCAACGGCAGCGGCGACGGCCGCCGGGGGCGAGCTGTGTGAACCCAAAGCGTACGAAATGGCGCTGCGCTATCAGCAGAAATCGGCAGAGATCGTGGCTCTTCAGCTGCAGACGTATCGGTTTGCCACCGAGCGTTTCAACGAAAAGTTAAAAGAGCTGAAAACGCCTGAAAATTACGCCGTGGTAATGGACCTGGATGAAACGGTGCTGGATAACACCCCTTTGCTGGTGCGCGACACCGAGCAGTGTCACGACTATACAAAATGGGACACCTGGAGCGACTGGGAAAAACAGGGAAAACCCGGCTTAATTCCGGGCGCGAAGGCGTTTCTTGACCATGTGAATCAAAGCAAGGTCCGTATCTATTATGTTTCGGACCGCATGCAGGAAAATAAAGCCGATACGCTCAGGACGTTAAAAGCTCTGGGACTTCCGCAGGTGTCCGATGAAAGCGTGCTTCTGGACACGGTCAGCAAGGAAGAGCGTCGCCAGAGCATCCTCAAAAAACAGCAGATCGTGATGCTGTTTGGCGACAGCCTGCCGGATTTCGCCGTGCAGTTTAAAAACAAAAAGCCGAGCGAGCAGCAGCGTGAGCTGGTTGAGGCCAGCGCGGAACACTTCGGAAATGACTGGATTGTGCTGCCTAATGCCGCTTATGGCTCCTGGTCCAAAGCCACGCTGGACGGCTGGAACGCGCCGCTGAAAAAATAACGTTTTACGGGCCGGGAAAGGCTTCACCGCCACCCGGCCTCTGCGCTGTGCTATCCACTGCGTTTATAGGTCCTATCATTTCTGGGCAGGTTCTTATAATTTTACGAAGAAGTAAGATGAGCGCTTTCAAAGGAGACTCGTATGCTTACCGTGAAAAAACTTGCTCTTTCTACGCTGATTTCCAGTTCATTGCTTTTCTACCCTGCGCTGCAGGCGTCGGCAGAGACGCCCCAGCACGTCGTTAAACAACCGGCGGGCGGATACAGCGTCCAGGTCGGCGACGTTCTGGTGACCTCGTTTACCGACGGGACCGTCGCGCAGGATCTGCACAAGCTGCTGCGCCGGACAACGCCACAAAAAATCGATGCGCTGCTCGCGAAAAATTTCCAGACCAACCCGCCTGAGGTATCCATTAACGCGTTCCTGATTGCGATGCCCGGACATAAAATTCTGGTGGATACGGGCTCAGGCCAGCTCTTTGGCCCCGGCAACGGCGGACGTCTGATTGAGAGCCTCGCCACCCAGGGGATTAAACCCGAGGACATTACTGAAGTCCTGCTGACCCACGCCCACTCCGATCACGCGGGCGGCCTGGTAAAAGACGGCAAGGTGGTGTTCAGCAACGCGCGCGTTTTCGTTGGCAAACCGGACGTCGACTTTTTCTTTAACGACGAGAATCAGAAAAAAACCGGCTACGGCAAGAACTACTTTGACGTCGCGCAGAAGACCTTAAAACCCTATCTTGACGCCGGTAAAGTGGTGCCGTTTAGCGGCACTTCGGAGATTCTCCCGGGGCTGACCGGCACGGTTCATCCCGGCCATACGCCGGGTTCAGCCTTCTACACGCTGACGAGCAACGGCGAGAAGATCACCTTTGTCGGCGACATCATCCATGCCGCGGCGGTACAGTTCCCGCAGCCTGACGTAACCATTACCTACGATGAAGATCAGAACAAAGCGGCAAGCGTGCGCGAACACGCGTTTGCGGACTTTGTGAAACATAAAGACCTGGTTGCCGCGCCCCATCTGCCGTTCCCGGGTATCGGGTACGTCACCAAAGGCGAAAACGGCGGCTATGCCTGGGTTCCTGTGACCTATACCAACCGGGACGCCGGCAGCGCGAAATAAGATGACGCCCAGCTCTGACATGGACATAGACCTGATCCTGACCCTGGACGCCCTGCTTCAGGACAGGAATATCACCCATGCGGCCGCGCGGCTGGGCATCAGCCAGCCCGCGCTGTCCGCTCGTCTGGCGCGTCTACGAACGCTGTTTGGCGAACCGCTGTTTATTCCCTCCCCACATGGACGTGGGGTGCTACCGACGCCGCGAGCGGAAGCGCTTAAGCCGCAGGTGGAGAGCGTGCTGCGCGGCATCAGCGCGATGTTTTCTCCCACCACGTTTGATGCGCAGACCAGTACCCGGACCTTTGTCATCGCCCTGCACGAAAACCCGGCGCTGATGCTGGGCACCGGGTTGCTTAACCAGGTGGGTACCGAAGCTCCAGGTATTCGCCTGCGCTTCGCCCTGCCACAGATGTCCGAACTGGCGCAGCAGCTGGAAAACGGAGATGTGGATATCTACATCGGCGTAAGCGCGGGCACCCATGACGGCTGGGTGAGGCGCAAACTGCTCGACGATACGTTTGCCACCGCCCAGCGCAAAGGCCATCCGCGCGGGACCGGAGCGTTAGACCTGGAAAGCTACTGCGCGCTTTCTCATCTGGTGGTGTCATCGGCGGGAGATCCGTTTACCGGCTTTGTCGATCAAACCCTGGCCGGGCTGGGCTACCAGCGGCACGTCGCGATGTCCACGCAGAGCTACGCCATGGCGCCTGCGCTTGTTGCCGGTACCGACCTGGTGTGCACCCTGCCGGAACGGATGCTGAAACAGTTTGCCGGCACGCTGGATCTCTTTGCGCCGCCGCTGCCGCTCCAGCCGATTACCATCTACATGTACTGGCACCCGAAAAACAGCCAGGATCCGGCAAATGCCTGGCTGCGCGAGCAGCTGCTGCAGGCCGCCGGGCGTCAGGTATGATCGAGGGTAATCAGGAATTTTTTAAGCACTTCTGAGCGAATAATCCGGTGGCAAACCAGCGTCAGCTCGCTTTCCCGGAGCCGGTCGAGGATGTCCACGTACACCACGTTCTCAACGCTCACCGCCTTTGCCGAGGCGGGCAGCAGCGCCAGCCCAAACCCCGCCGAGACCAGGCTTATCACGGTGGGCACGTCGGTCGCGTTTTGCACCACGTCCGGCTGAAAGCCCGCCCCGCTGCAGGCGTCATAAAAGTACTGTTCCAGCCCCATTCCCTCCGGGTCGCGCAGGGAGATCCATTTTTCGTCCTTCACCGACGAAAGCGTCAGCGCGGAAGATCCCGCCAGCGGATGCTGACGATACAGCGCAAGTACCGTTTTCTCTGACGTGAACGGGCGGCTTTGCAGATCGTCAGGCAGCGACGGCAGCGGCGCCCGGATAATAGCCACATCGAGCTGGTTGCTCTGCACGGCCGCGTAGAGCGTCTGCACGTTTCCCGTCACCAGCGACATGGTAATGGCCGGCCAGCGCGTGTGCATCTGGCGCAGCGCGGCGGGCAGCCTGCCGTCAAACATCGCGCTCGACACGCACCCCAGGTTTAATACCCCCTGCTCGCCCCTTGCCGTTTGCCTGGCGTCCAGAACCGCCTGCTCGGTGAGGGAAATGGCGAGCCTGGCTTTCACCAGAAATGCTTCACCCGCGGGCGTCAGGGTTAAGCGGCGGTTCGCCCGGCTAAAGAGCGTGACGCCTAAACGTTCTTCCAGCGCCTTTATCTGCTGGCTCAGGGCCGGTTGCGCCATGTTCAGACGCTCAGCGGCCCGGTGCATGTGGAGCTCTTCGGCCACGACGATGAAATGGCGCATCTGACGAAACTGCACGGAACGCCTCCTTTTGATATGAATTTACTTATCAATTTAGCAGTAATGATGCAATTGATGCTATTGGTCATTGCCATAAAAATGGAGGTATTCAAACGAGGGAGGAAAATATGGAAAACCCGATCAACGATCTCCGCAGCGCCATCGCCCTGCTTCAGCGCCACGAAGGGCAGTATCTTGAAACCGATTATCCGGTCGATCCCAACGCGGAGCTGGCGGGGGTCTACCGCCATATCGGCGCGGGAGGCACGGTAAAACGTCCAACGCGTAAAGGCCCGGCCATGATGTTCAACAGCGTGAAGGGCTATCCGGGCTCCCGCATCCTGGTGGGCATGCACGCCAGCCGCGAGCGTGCGGCGCTCCTTCTGGGCTGCGAGCCCTCTGAACTCGCAAAACACGTCGGCCAGGCGGTGAAAAAGCCGGTTGCGCCGGTTGTCGTTCCGGCCTCGCAGGCGCCCTGCCAGGAACAGGTTTTCTACGCTGACGACCCCGACTTCGACCTGCGCAAGCTTCTTCCGGCCCCCACAAACACGCCGATTGATGCGGGCCCGTTCTTCTGTCTGGGGCTGGTGCTGGCGAGCGATCCGGAAGACAGTTCGCTGACGGATGTCACCATCCACCGCCTCTGCGTCCAGGAGCGCGACGAGCTTTCCATGTTCCTTGCCGCCGGTCGGCATATCGAAGTCTTCCGCAAAAAGGCGGAAGAAGCCGGAAAACCGCTGCCGGTGACGATCAATATGGGGCTCGACCCCGCCATCTATATCGGCGCGTGCTTTGAGGCGCCCACCACGCCGTTTGGCTACAACGAGCTGGGCGTCGCCGGGGCGCTGCGCCAGCAGCCGGTCGAGCTGGTGCAGGGCGTGGCGGTAAAAGAGAAAGCGATCGCGCGGGCGGAAATCATCATCGAGGGCGAACTGCTTCCGGGCGTGCGGGTAAGAGAAGATCAGCACACCAATACCGGCCACGCGATGCCGGAGTTCCCGGGCTACTGCGGCGAGGCAAACCCGTCCCTGCCGGTGATCAAAGTGAAAGCCGTGACCATGCGAAACCACGCGATCCTGCAAACGCTGGTGGGACCGGGAGAAGAGCATACCACCCTGGCCGGTTTACCGACGGAAGCCAGCATCCGCAATGCCGTTGAAGAGGCGATTCCGGGCTTCCTGCAAAACGTCTATGCGCATACTGCGGGCGGCGGTAAATTCCTCGGGATCCTGCAGGTGAAAAAACGCCAGCCGTCAGACGAAGGCCGTCAGGGCCAGGCGGCGCTCATTGCCTTAGCCACTTACTCGGAGCTCAAGAACATCATTCTTGTCGACGAAGACGTGGATATTTTCGACAGCGACGACATCCTGTGGGCGATGACCACCCGCATGCAGGGTGATGTCAGCATCACCAATATTCCGGGGATCCGCGGCCACCAGCTGGATCCGTCCCAGTCGCCGGATTACAGCAACTCGATTCGCGGAAACGGCATCTCCTGCAAGACCATCTTCGACTGCACGGTGCCGTGGGCGCTGAAGGACCGCTTCGAGCGCGCGCCGTTTATGGAGGTGAATCCGCGTCCGTGGGCGCCGGAGCTGTTCGCTGATAAGAAATAAATAGCTGAAAAATTTAATAAGGTCACTCTGGCTTAAGCCGGGTGACCTTTTATTATTAGAGCGCCATATTTAATTCATCTCTCACTAAACTGATTAATCAGCGCCGCCATAACCGCAGCACAAATAAAGTAATGAATGAAAAGCCAGATAAAGCTATACCAGGCGAAATTCATCACCTTAAGGATCCGCCATGGACTGGAAAAGAGCCTGCTCATGATAATTCCGGGCAAGCGGATCGCCGGTACTTTTCGATTCGGCCACACTGCCCATACGGCTATCGCCGACAGCAGCAAAAAGATCGCCGTCATCAGGAGTGGTGGCCCCAGACCGGGTGTAGTAATGGCCGAAAGAGCAGAAAAATAGAGTCCGCCAAAGAACCACTGAATAATAATGAGTGAAAGCAGGAACTCAATGCCTAAAAAAGCGCTGAGCAATCTGGGTCTGGAATGGGCGCTTATCAACACCATATCGCTGACGTAAAGGTAGAAAATAAGCGTTGCAATTGTAATGGTACTGACGAGGGTAATACCCCCAGTGGAGGGTAAAATAGCGCTGAAAAGAAAACCCCAAAATGCCAATAAGAAAAGACCCGCCGATGTGAGGCCTAATCGTGCTCTCTGCAGGAACTGCAGAATAAAAGGATTGAACCGGGGGAGGATTTCCGGAAAAGATTGCAGTACGTATTGATATCGTGTTGCCATAGTTTCAATCAAACCCGGCAATAATCGTATCCAAAAAGGTACGTTCGGCCGTTCACTTCTGAGCAGCTTAATAGCCAGCCTCTCCCGCCATGATCCCTGCTTCCCTTCCGCCTCCATTTTCTGCCAGGCTCGGAGGATTTCAGTTTGGCGGATCTGATGATTAATGGCGTGTTGAAGGTAACGCGGGATGATATGGCTAAAGTCGTAATCATGTATCCGCCAGTTCAGCATTTCCGCCACGATATCAAGTTGCGCTTCAGTTAATCCAGCCTGTTCAGCCAGTGCAGCGGCAAGACGTTGACTGAAAAGCCGTTGTTGTTCAAGACTTCCTCGCCCGTTAATGCGGGCGGAGAGATGCTTGAGAGAAGCAATGCCGGATATTTCTTCGTTGACGAGCTTATAAGCCAGAGCAGATATTTCCTGTTCCGTATATAACGCTTCGCGCTCTGGTAAGAAAACGGTCACGCGTTCATCAGTTTCTTCCTGACGATCAACCATTGCCGCTGGTTCATCGACTAAAACACGTTGTGGGTCCTTCTCTTTGCCTTCCTTTGCTAAGCGTTTTGCATCGTCAAAGGCTTCCCGTAGGCGTTGGTAACCAGTGGGGTCGGTATCAGGACGATTCTTTTTTAACTGGCGTGCGTAGGCTCGCCGAATTTCCGATTCATCCTCTGTAGGAGCAATATCAAGAGTTTGCCAGATGCTCATCTACCTGACCCCTTCGTAGCTATTGAGAAAAAGTTCAACCTCTCGTGCAGAACGTTCAATCCGCTGCGGCTCCTGACTCTCAAGAGCCCACTCAAATTCTGTTGTAAGCCGGTCAATGCAGGCTCGCTCGTCCCCCAGCAGCCGTTCATAGAGTCGCGAACAGCGAGCCAACAGCGCGACGTTTTCCTTACGATCGCGAGGGTGGGTTTTGAGTGCGGCGAGCTTTTGCAGACTCTCGGCAATTTGTTCATCGCTCATCTGCCCCGGCACTTTTTCAATAATCCGTCTTGAGATGGCGGGGTTTCCCTGACACTGACATTCGACTTCCAGCAAACCATCGAGGGTATAGGTAAAGCGGACATCCAGAGAGACCTCTCCCGCCGGTGCAGGTGGGACATCAATAATCATTTCACCCAGAAAAATATTATCGCGAACTTTGCGCGCCTCCCCCTGGTAGATCTTCAGCAATACAGTGCGTTGATTATCTTCAACGGTATTGACTGTCTCCATCTTACTCACGGGTAGAAAGGTATTTCGTTCGATGAGTGGCAGGAAAAATCCCGTCTCAAGACGCTCCGAACTCCGCCTGGCAACTTCAACACCCAGAGAAAAAGGCATCACGTCCGTGAGAATGATATCCTCCACGGCGACATCAGACATGACCATACCGGCCTGAACGCCAGCACCAAGGGCTACGGCTTCGTCGGGATGAAGATCGTGACGTGGGAAGCGACCAAAAAGTCGCGCGACAGTCTGGCGGACGAGTGGCATGCGCGTCGCCCCTCCCACCAGAAGGATATGGTCCAGATCGCGCACTGAGAAACGCGCATCATTGAGCGCCTGCTGAACAGGATGTTGAAGCCGATTTAAAAGCGGTTTGCAGCAGTGGGCAAATTGCTCTTCATTCATTAACCATCGCCACTCCGTATCATTCCAGCATAGAGTGACCTCGGCCTGTGCATGCTGGCTAAGCGTCAGTTTCATGCTTTCGGCTTTCGCCAGCAGCTCGGCCCTCACCGTATCGGGGGCTGCTTTTAGAGCCGGGTGTTGTTGCAACATCCAGTGCAGAATGGCATCCGAGAAATCATCTCCACCTAAGCGTACGTCTCCGCTGCTGGCACGGACTTCCACCACGCCCTCAAACATATCAATAATGGATACATCGAATGTCCCACCGCCAAGATCGAAAGTGAGATATTTTTGTTCTCTGTTTTCCAGTAACCCAAAAGCAAGAGAAGCTGCGGTAGGTTCGTTTAAAAGGCGAATGGCATTCAGGCCGGCCAGGCTGGCAGCATTTTTTACCGCCCGTCGTTGTACATCATTAAAATAAGCCGGAACGGTGATGATCGCATCGGATATAGCCTGGCCAAGCCAGGCTTCAGCATCCTCTTTTAACTGGCGAAGCAGCAGAGCAGATAACTCCTCCGCACGAAATTGCCTTAGCCCAAGCGGAAGCTGGATGTCTGTCCCCATGAAACGCTTAAAGCTCGCCTGCGTGAGATGCGGGTGAGTTTGTAAACGATCCCGGGCAGGACGGCCTGTCAGGATATTGCCGTCATCATCAAGACCCACGACTGAAGGGGTCAGAACCTCACCAAATTTATTCGTAACCAGCACTGGCCGCCCCTCAAGCCAAACGCTGACCGCGCTGTTCGTTGTCCCGAGATCGATTCCCAGCACCTGATTATGCGTCATCGGTATACCTGTTTTTCATTGTTACTCTATTGATTATACAAATAGTTAGAAGAGAACTAATGCCCAAAAAAAGGGGGATCTTGATATTATTGCCGCTTCCCCTGCTTTCTTGTACCCTTTCACCGGAAACCCTGCCCCCACAAACATTGAGACATCCGGACACCTATGACTGCACATATTTCCAAAGATCCTTTGCATGGCGTAACGCTGGAGATGATGGTCAACGCCCTGGTGGTGAAATATGGCTGGAGCGAGCTGGGCGACCGAATCAAAATTAACTGTTTCAGAAAAGATCCCAGCGTTAAATCGAGCCTGAAATTTCTGCGCCGCACCCCGTGGGCGCGCGCGGAAGTCGAAGCCCTGTATCTGGACTCCCTCAACGATGAGGTAAGCACAGAACAGGCGGCGCCCGCCTTTAATCCCTGGGCTAACAGTCGGATTATCAAGAGCTAATACGCAAATGACGCGACACGTAAAACGGATTGGTGCGCTGGCTGCCTGCGCGCTTTTACTTGTGAGCTGCTCCTCCAAACCGCCGAAATCACTGGTTACCCCTCTTCCCACCGCGAGCAAACCGACGCAGCAGGCAAACGAGCCGATGCGCGGGATCTGGCTGGCAACCGTCTCTCGTCTCGACTGGCCGCCGGTAGCCTCGGTGAACGGCCGCAGCGCGGACCAGCGCATCGCGATGCAAAAGCAGGCGCTGACAAGCAAGCTCGACAACCTTAAGCGCCTCGGCATTAACACGGTGTTTTTCCAGGTGAAGCCGGACAGCACGGCCCTCTGGTCATCAAAAATTTTGCCGTGGTCGGATATGCTGACGGGCAACATCGGCGAGTATCCGGGATACGATCCGCTGCAGTTTATGCTGGATGAAGCGCACAAGCGCGGCATGAAGGTGCATGCCTGGTTCAACCCGTACCGCGTGTCGACCAACACTAAGCCGTCAACCATCGCCGCCCTGAACCGGACCGCCTATCAGACCCCGTCCAGCGTCTATGTCCAGCACCCTGAGTGGGTGCGCATCTCGGGCGACCGCTTTGTTCTCGACCCCGGCATTCCGGAAGTGCGCGACTGGATCACACGGGTAGTGACCGAAGTGGTGGCGAACTACGCGGTAGACGGCGTGCAGTTTGACGATTACTTCTATACCGAAACGCCTGGTTCAGCGCTCAATGACGCACAGACCTGGCGGCAGTACGGTCAGGGATTTGCCTCAAAGGCTGACTGGCGTAGACACAACACGCAGCAGCTGATCGTCCAGGTTTCCCGCGCGATTAAGCAGACCAGGCCCGACGTTGAGTTTGGCGTCAGCCCGGCGGGCGTGTGGCGTAACCGTTCGTTTGACCCGGCAGGCTCGGACACCCGCGGCGCCGCGGCCTACGATGAATCCTACGCCGATACGCGGCAGTGGGTTCAGCAGGGCCTGCTCGACTACATCGCCCCGCAGATTTACTGGCCCTTCTCCCGGAACGCCGCGCGCTACGACGTGCTGACCAAATGGTGGGCCGACGTCGTGAAGCCGACCCACACTCGCCTGTATATCGGCATTGCGTTCTACAAGGTGGGCGAGCCGTCGAGAAACGAGCCGGACTGGACGGTTCAGGGCGGCGTGCCGGAGCTGAAAAAGCAGCTCGATCTCAACGATTCGCTGCCCAACGTCAACGGCACCATCCTGTTCCGGGAAGATTACCTGAACCAGCCGCAGACCCAGCAGGCGGTGAACTACCTGAAAGGACGCTGGGGAAGCTAAATGCCATCAGGCAGAAACGCCCCGTTTCTGCCTGTTTTTTTACGGCTTCGGCCCGAACATCGCCTCAAGCTGCTGCGCATCCGGCATACCGACCACCTGCTGCAGCTCATTTTCCGCATTCAGATAGTAAATGGCCGGCGTGGCGTTAGCGCCCAGGCTGTCCATCAGCGTCTGGTGCTTCTGCAGGATCGCTACCGTTTCGCGGGAAGCCTCGCCCTCTGGCTTCGGTAATTTTTTGCCACCTGAAAGCTCGTATTCGCGCCAGGCCGAAACCGGATCTTTCGCATTCAGAATCGCCGAGGCGTTACGTCCGCTGTTGGGGTTGAGAAACGCCACCAGCAGCGTGTTGAGCTGCACCTTGCCCGCCTTCACCCACGGCTGCGCTTCGGCCCAGAACTGCTTGCAGTACGGACAGAACGGATCGGCGAAGACAAAGACCTTACGCGGGGCGTTATCCGCCCCTTCCTTCAGAGGATGCGCCGCGTTGAGGTTCTTCCACATCTCGCGTCCCATCGGGGCGTAGATCTCTTTCTGGAAATAGCCCTCGCTGAGGTTTTTTCCTTTGTCATCGTACAGATAGCCTGAGATGACGTGCTTGCCGTCCGGCGTTAAAAACAGCGTCACGCCCATGTCCTGATACTGCCCCAGCCAGGCGGGCGCGCCGCCGGGCGCATCCAGCTTCTTGATAATTTTAATGTTCTGCTGCTCGCTGAAGTGCTTCACCATGTCCGGTATGGCTTCAGCCGCCTGCGCCAGCCCTGACGCCGTCAGCGCTGAAAGTAACAGTAATTTTTTCATTTCCCTCTCCGGTTTGTCGGGGGCATTCCGCCCCCTTCAGGTTAGCGGTTTTTCAGTGCGTCACTGACCATTTCGTCGAACTGTTCAAACGGCACCCAGCCGGGCAGCAGTCCCTCGCCGATGAGCGTGGCGGGCGTGCCCTGGATCCCCATTTTTTCCGCGACGATCAGGCTGCGCTTGATCGTCATCAGGCTCTCCTCATCCGGCGTCGCGACGCTCACGCCCGCCCGCTTCTGCGCCTCCTGAATGCTGGCGTCATCGTGGTAGCCCTTCTTCGCCATCAGAATGTGGTTAAGCTTCATAAACTGCCGGGGCTCCTGACGCCAGAGCGTTAACGCATCGCGCGCGGCGGTCAGCGAACTTTCCGAGCGGAAAGGTAAAAACTTAAAGACTACCGCCACGTCCGGGTGTTTTTCGACGATCTTCTCCAGATACGGATCGAATTTTTTACAGTACGGACAGTTGTAGTCGGTAAACACCACCAGGGTGAGCTTTGGGTTTTTCGCGCCGATGCGCGGAGAGTTTGGATCGTTAAACAGAAAATCATACACCATCTTCTGCGCCCGCTGCTCCTGGTCCGGCGTCAGCGGCTGGGCAGCGAACACCTGAACCGGCGCCAGCAGGAGCAGAAGCGTAATAAGGAATTTTTTCATAACACAGTTAGCCTTTTGCGTTGTTCAGGGTGGCGATCAGAGTGCGCTTGTCCAGCAGCGGCGAGAGGATTTCCCCCTCAGGCAGACCGGGGCCATACGCTGCGTTAAACGGAATGGCGTAACGGTTTCGCTTCGCCAGAAAATCGGCGATAAACGCGGACGGCTGGCTCCAGTCTCCGCGCAGGGCCACCACGTCCGGCTGGCGCAGCGCGGCAATAACGTCCGGCTGATTCAGCACCCGATGCTCGTTAACTTTGCAGGTCACGCACCAGTCCGCCGAGATATCCACAAACACCCGTTTTCCCTGCACCAGCGCCTGCTGGATGGCCTCCTCGCTGAGCGGCTGCCACGGGATGGTCTGCGCAGCATTTTGTGCCGGAGCGGCAGGCGGCGCGTTAAGCAACCCGCGCGCCTGATACCCACCAAACGCCGACAGTGCGATCACCACGAGCCAGAACAGCGGTGAGGATTTTTGCCCCTTCAGCGCGAACAGCGCCAGCGCGACGGCAGTCAGCACCAGCATCACAATCTGGCTGACCGCCTCGCCCAGATGCACGCTCAACAATGTTGCCAGCCAGAGGCTGGAGGCGAGCATCATCAGGCCCAGAACGACTTTTAGCGTGTTCATCCAGCGGCCGGGTTTCGGCAGCAGCATGGCCGTTTTCGGCACCAGGGCGACAAACAGCCACGGCAGGCTCATGCCCACGCCGAGCATCAGGAAGATCAGCCACAGGGAGTGTAGCGGCGCGCCAAGGGCAAAGGCGACCGCCGTACCGAGGAACGGCGCGGAGCATGGCGTGGCAAGCAGCGTGGCGAACATCCCTTCGCAGAAGCTGCCGCCAATCCCCGATCCCCCTGCCGTCGCCAGCCGTCCCGTGGCGGCGGAAGGCAGCAGCATCTCAAACGCGCCAAACAGGTTCAGCGCAAACAGGAAGGTGACGGCGACCATCAGGCCGATAAACCACGGGTTCTGGAACTGAATGCCCCACCCCAGCGACGCCCCGGCCAGCTTCAGTGCGGTCACCATCCCCGCCAGCAGCATAAAGGAGGTGAGGATCCCGGCGCTTGTGGCCAGAAAGCGCAGCCTGATGGCGCGCCTGTCCGATCCCGCCTGCAGGATGCTGTTAAGCTTCATGCCCATGACCGGCAGCACGCAGGGCATCAGGTTGAGGATAAGCCCGCCCAGCAGCGCAAAGAGCACCATTTTGCCCGTCCCTTCAGGCGCAGAAGGTGCAGCAGGCGTCGCGCCAACGGTCATGGTGGTTTGCTGCGCATTGCCGCCGCTGGTCAGCACAAACGACAGCCTCTTGCCCTCCAGCGAGGCGGGTTTATCGCCCCATTCGTCGGTCACGGGTACCGTCACCCGAAGCGTATTGCCGTCGTGTTTGATGACCGGCTCGCCGGGAAGAATGTCACCCTCCAGCGGGTCAAAGTAGATCCCCGGATTATCCCACTTCCCGTCCGTCGTGCCGGTAATCACCAGCTTGTCGCCAGCGAGCCAGGCGGAGAGATCCCTGGATACGCCTGACGTACCGGGCACGGCGCGCATCGCCTGCTCGAACTCGCTGCTGAAGCCCTCATCTACCGGCTGGGTAAAATCGAGGTGCAAAGGGTAGTCCGTCAGCAGACAGACGTTACTGCACGTGGAAAGCGTGAGCGTCCCGTCGAGCGTGTCGCCCTTCACTCCGTTGAGCGTAATCGGGATCGTGACCTTATCGTGATAGCCCTGCGTCGTCATGCCGGAGATATCGAAGCGCGACGGGACCGGCCAGGACCAGCTATCCGTCACGCCTTCCGGCCAGCTGATTTTTGGCGCGACGCCGCCCTCGCCCGGCGATCGCCAGTAGGTTTTCCAGCCGGGCTTCAGCTCAACGGTGAGCAGGCCTTTAACGTGCGTTTGCTCCCTCTCCGCCTGAAAGCGGATGCGGGCGTGATCGTTTTGGGGGGAAACCAGCCAGCCGGTGTCTGCCGCATGGACAATGCCGATGCAGGACAGCCACAGGAAGACGAATCTCCTGAAGAGGTTAACCATGTTTTACTCCGTGAACAGTGAAAATTATCGTGAGAGGACGATGATTTTCATTCACGGAAAACGCAGTTTTTAAGGTGTATTCGGGGAGGCGGTGCCTGAACGGGCTGTTCCGCGGGAGCCAATGCCCGCCCCTGCGTAAGCAGCTGCAGCAGCGCGAGGAAGATGATAATGGCCGGTAGCGCGCCGTCGAAGAACAGCGGCGGCGCGCAAAGCAGCGAGTGTGCGCCCAGCTGGCAGGGCGACGGGCCGGGCTGTTCAGTGGTGCTGCTTTGACCCGGGGCATCTGCACTCAGAGAAATTTGCGGATCCAGTCCCTGTAAAAAATGGTTGAGCATCACCGCACGCTGCACGAGGCAAAGCGCCATCGCGAGACAGGTGACGATCAAAAGCCATTTTCCGAGGAGCTGACGGTTGCGCATAACATTCCAGAGTGACGAGACGCCCCGATCATAAACGATAGTGATGAATCTACAAGTGCCGGAAGTGTAAGGTTTTGTCTGTCGCCGCTATTCGCCCGTCAGCGCGTCATAGACGTCGCGCAGCCGCGTGCGCAGAAACAGCACCGCCTTGTGCTTGCGGGATAACAGAGCCTGTTCGCTGGCGTCGGTCTCCTCTGCCAGCATTTTAATGCTGTAGCCGTGCAGTTCGGTCTTTTCAAACACCTCGCGCTGCGGCGGTGGCAGTTCAGACAGCGCCTGCCCCAGCTCTTCCCACAGCAGCGTTTTGAGGTACTCCTCTTCCGGCGTGTGCGGCACGCCGAACAGGGTTTCGGCCAGCTCGTCCTCGGGGAAACCCTCTTCGTCTTCGCCCGTAAAATAGCCGGAGAGCGACACTTCGCGCTTTTTACGCGCCCGGTCGGTCATCTCGTTACGCGCCGCGCGGAACAGCCAGGCGGCGACGTTTTCGACCGGCTGCTCCACTTTCATCAGCTGATACGTCACTTCCTGCAAAATATCGTCGGCATCATCGCGGACGGACGTCCGTCCGCGAATGAAGGCTGTCAGCCGGGCGCGGCAGGCATTGAGCGCCGACATTAGCATGGATCCGCCCGCCTCCCCGGCTTTCATTTCGCTCACTCTGCTTCCGGCGCTTTTGGCGTGGCGTCGTCGCGCTTATCGTCACGATGACCGTGCCAGCCGCAGTGGCCGCGACCGTGGCGACCAAACCCTTCGCGGCGCTGCTGAATAAACGCCTCGCGCTGTTCGGGCGTCATGTTCATCCAGCGCTCGTGCATCCGGCGGTGCGCACCAAACATCCCCGGACGGAAACCTAATCCGCCAAACAGAATGCGGCTCAGCACCAGAATGCCCAGCGCCTGCCAGAAGCCAATGGCCTTCACGCCGAGAATCGCCGGGAGCAAGGCGTTCCACAGGGTCATCACCACCAGGCCGAGCACGATGAAAATCACCGCGCCGATGACTAAGCCCTTGCCCATACGGTGACGACCGAATCCGCGCCCGTGACCTCTGTCGTGCATATCAAAATCTCTCATGGTGTTTACCTCGTTTACAGTAACTGATTATGGCTTGTGATGAGGTAGACGGATGAGGGAGGGAAATATTGCTGGGGTGAATGAATAATTTTGCGGAGAGCGTATTTTCACACGCCCCGTGAAAGCCATTGCTGGCGCTTGTTCACCGTTTAAGGCCGGTTTAGAGCGTTCTTAATTTCCAGGATTTTATCTGCACACTCTGCCGCTGATAACAGGGCGGTGTCCAATATGAGATGTTCTCTCTCCCAGGGTTCATACTCACGGTTTTTTACCCGTTCCCAGTCAGGAGGCGTGAGTCCCGGGATATCAGATACTCTGTTCTCTACGCGATAACGATGTTCTTTTTCGTCTGAGCAGACAATTTCAACTTCCAGGAAAGGGACATTCAACGACAGAGCAATATTGCGGAAAGCATCTCGCACAAGGTTAATATCATTAACGGAATCGGTCACAACGGTGGAGCCGAGCTTAAGATTCTCACTTGCTAAACCATAGATGGCAAAATAGCCCTCCGGCCCCGTTTCCTCACCCGGTTCATAGACTGAACGAATGGCCTGCTCAACAGTATCAACCCGCAGATAGACCGCCCCCAGCCTTTGAGTAACTATTTTTGCAACGGTGCTTTTACCACTGCCGGGTAGCCCACTAAAAATAATTAACATAATTTTCCCTGGTGATAATTAATATTAGATTTGTGCTGCCTATAGAGACGTCCTGAATTATACAGAAACGGTTACACCAGATACAAAAAAGGCTCCCTGCGGAGCCCCCCTCATACAATCAAGCCTGCACCGGCAAACTAAAACTCGAAATACTCCGTGAAAGCTGCTGCGCCTGCTCTTCCAGCGATGCCGCTGCCGCAGCGGACTGCTGCACCAGCGCGGCGTTCTGCTGGGTCACGCCATCCATCTCGGTCACCGCCTGGCCGACCTGGCTGATCCCGCGGCTCTGCTCTTCAGAGGCGACGGAGATCTGCTCCATCAGCGTATTTACTTTATTCACCGACGAAATAATCGAGTGAATCACCTCGCCCGAGCGGCTGACCAGCTCCGCGCCGTTTTTCACGCTCGAGACCGACTGCGCAATCAGGTTCTCGATGTCCTTAGCCGCCACCGCGCTTTTCTGCGCCAGGGTGCGCACTTCGCTGGCCACGACCGCAAAGCCGCGGCCCTGCGTTCCCGCGCGCGCCGCTTCAACCGCCGCGTTCAGCGCCAGAATGTTGGTCTGGAAGGCGATGCTGTTAATTACGCTGGTAATGTCTTCGATGCGCTTCGAGTTCGCCGCGATGGTATTCATCGTGTCGATCACTTCGCGGGTCACCGCTTCACCGGTGTGGGCATTTTTCACCGCGTCCTGCACCAGTTTTCCGGCCTGATAAACGTTGTCGGTATTGTTCGCCACCGTCGCGCTCAGCTCTTCCATGCTTGCTGCCGTCTGGGTCAACGCGGAAGCCTGCTGTTCGGTACGTGACGCCAGGTCGATATTCCCGGAGGCAATCTCCTGCGCCGCGTGCGTTACGGTATGGCTCGCGTCGCGCACCTGGGCGATGGTCGCCAGCAGCGCCTGACGCATCTGCTCCATAGAACTCATAAGATGATCGATTTCGTTATGTGCGCTCCCCTTGACCGGCACCGGAACGTCCAGCTTGCCCGCCGCAATCTGGCTGCAGTGCTCGCGCGCCAGGTTGACCGGCGCAAAAACAAAGCGCTTCATCAGCAGGCTGACGGCGACAATCACCACCACAAACAGGCTGGCAATAGCGGCAATGATCGCCAGGCCAGAGACGAAATTGCTGCTCGCATTCTCGTTCAGGCTTTTGGCATATTTCTGGTGGACGGAAAGGACCTGGTCGAGAACGATCTCGTACTGGCGGTCGAGGCGGGAGACTTCCGGGATCAGGGCGTTAAATTTGGCCACATCGTGCGCCTCGGCGGCATCGATCAGCGGCGCCAGCCCCTGGTTGCGGTAGTTTTGCCAGGCGTCCTGATAGGCAGTCACCAGCGGCGCTTCATCCGTCAGACGCGGCGAAGCCATAAAGGCCGCAAAGGCGTGGTCCGCTTTGGTCAGCGCCTCTTTCACGGCGGTTAGCTTTGCAGCTCCGTCTGCCGAATTGCCCGCTTCCACCATCTTCACATACTCCATCACCCGCACGCGCAGCGTACGGCTATGGTTGATGGGGTCAATAATGGACAGCACAACCTGGATCTCTTTGTTGACGTTATCCAGGGAATTATTACTTTTTATGATGAGGCCAACGCTGGTGACAGTGCTGACAACAAAGAAGAAAAGCAGCGAGAACAGGACGATCAGGGACGACTTTTTCAACGACATAAACCAATACCTCAAGGAGAATTATTCCTTATGGTTATCGGCCATTCCAAAACTTAAATTAATTAAAGTTATTGAAGTATCGAACCGGGCTATTTCGCTGGCTTATAGCGTCGCTGCAGGGTGGCATTGAGCTTGCGCTGCAACGGCTGCGGCGTCTCCCCTTCGATCAATTTGCTAATCAAATCAAAGCAGTGCCACGCCAGCTGGCGGTTATCCTGACGAATGGTATCCACCGGGATCGTCAGCGAATCGTAGAGATAATGATCGTCAAAACTGGCTAACCTGATATCACTTTGCAACAGGTTGTGCTGGCCCATATAGCGCAGCACCCCTTCCAGCAGCCCGCAGGCGGCGGCGAACAGCGCTTTCGGCGGACGCCCCAGACGGGCGCAGAGTTCAGCAAACATCTCGTAACCGGAGCTCGGGTGATAGTTGCCGTGAATGATCCACTCGGGGCGCAGCTCCACGCCCGCCTCTCGCAGACCTTGCTTAAACCCTTCCAGGCGGTCGCGCGTCGGAGAAAGGCGCGGCTGGCCGCCGAGGAAGTAGAATTCATCAGGATGCTGGCGCGCAATGTCGGCCACCAGTTCCGCCGTCGGGGTAATGGAGTCGGTGATCACCAGCGGCAGCGCGCTGTCGTTGATGTGGCGGTCAAACAGGACAACGGGCAGCTGCTCGCTCAGCTTGTGGTAGTCCGCATCGTTAAGCATGCTGGAGGCCACAATCAGCCCATCCACCTGACGCGCCACCATGTTGTTCACCACCACCGTCTCCTGCCCCGGGTTTTCATCGCTGCAGGAGATCAGCAGCTGAACGCCCGCCTCGCGGCACAGCGTTTCCAGCTCGTGAGAAAACACGGCAAAACCGTAGTTGGTGATCTCCGGAACTACCAGACCAACGGTGTGGCTGCGGTTATCGCGCAGCGACCGGGCGTGAATGCTGGGCTGATAGTGGTGCTCTTTTGCAATCGCCAGCACGCGCTCGCGCGTCTCTTCCGCCACGCGAAGCTCTTTGCTGCGCCCGTTCAGGACCAGGCTGGCGGTGGCTTTTGACACACCCGCCAGCTCCGCGATGTCTTTAATGGTGACGCGTTTTGTTTTTCTCACAACGACTTAGATCCGGCTGCCAAAACCCTCATTCTATCATGCAGGCGCGCAGCGACCAGTAGCGTAATGTGATATCGGACGCACCTTCGAATCGCACCCGGGCCGGATGGTCAGGAAAATAGCGGCTGCTCATCACCCCTTCACCGTGATTGATGAAAATTTCAACGCTGGAGCGGTCGCAGAGAATACGCAAATGGCTGACGTCGCCCCGCCAGTAGCGGGTCAGCGTTTCACCGGTTTTCAGGCTCGCGCGTTCAAGACGTATGCCCCGCTCATCGACCGTAAGGCGCAGCGCGCCGCCAAAATCGACATTCACCTGCGATGCGCTCAGCTCAAACTCCAGGCACGTCGCGTCCAGGTCCGGCGCCTCGCTGGCGCGCCCCTGCCAGCGCTGCTCATCTTCACGCAGCGCCGCCAGCTCGCGCGCCGGGGTCTGCCAGAGCCTGCCGTCGCGATAGCGTAATTCGCGCGGGCAGGTCATCTGGTGCATCCAGCCGTGCGCCCGGGTTGGCTGAAGCATCTCTTCCCCGTCCGGTACGCCCATCCAGCCGATCAGAATGCGTCGGCCGTCTTCCGCCAGCGTCGTTTGCGGAGCGTAAAACTCAAAGCCCGCGTCCAGCTCGTGCAGGTCGCCGTGATCGAACGCGGCATTCGAATAGTCAAACGCCCCGCTCGTCCAGGTCGCCGGATAGGTATTGAGATAGCGATGCTGCTCGCGCGCCAGCCCCTGCGGACAGCTGATTAAGATGTGCGTTCCGTCGAGGGCGAACAGGTCCGGACACTCCCACATATACCCCGCGTCCGTCAGGCCGTTAACCCCGTGACCGGCGATTTCCCCGCAGGACGCCCAGGCGTGCAAATCGGCTGATTTAAACAGCAGCACCTTGCCGCGCTTTTGCAGATCCTGCGCGCCGAGCACCATGTACCACATCCCGTCGTGCTGCCACACCTTCGGGTCGCGCACGTGGCCAGTGTAGCCTTCCGGCAGCGCCAGCACCGGCCCCAGCTTCGTAAAGGTCCCGTCCGGCTGTTCCACTGCGAGGCACTGCCAGGCGGTGCGGCTGCCGTCATCGAACTTGACGTTGCCGGTATAGCACAGTGTTAAAACGCCATCGTTATCCACGGCGCTACCGGAGTAGCAGCCGTTGCGGTCATACGCTTCATCCGGCATCAGCGCCAGCGGCTCGTGCTGCCAGTGCACCAGGTCCGCAGAGCTCCAGTGCCCCCAGCATTTAAACCGATGCTCGCAGTCCAGCGGGTTCCACTGATAGAACAGGTGGTAGCGGCCGGCAAACCAGATAAACCCGTTGGGATCGTTCATCAGCCCCGTCACCGGCGCGGGGTGCCACTGCGGATAGTGGCTATCCGCCAGCGCCCGCGGCTGACCTTTCATAACGGCCTGCAGGATCGCAGGCCAGCGGGAAGGTAACGTCATTATTCAGAGTCCGTTTTATATTTCAGCAGCAGTGAGACGGTAAACGCCACGCCGAAGGCAATCACCATACCGATAATATAGTTGAGCAGCGAGCTGGCCTGCACGATGGCCATGCCCGGAATAGCGGTCAAACCAACGGCGGTCATGTACACATGGACTGAGACCACCCAGGCCCCGCCCACAGCGCCGCCGATCAGCGCGGCGATAAACGGCTTAACAAAGCGCAGGTTGATACCAAAAATGGCCGCTTCGGTGATGCCCAGCATCGCAGAGAACGCCGACGGCAAGGTAATGGCTTTGATTTTGGCATCTTTGGTTTTGAACCACACCGCCAGACAGGCGCCGCCCTGCGCCACGTTCGCCATGGCCCAAATCGGCAGCAGGAAGTTAACGCCAATCGACGGGTTGCCCAGCAGCCCGGCTTCGATCGCGTGGAAGCTGTGGTGAATACCGGTGATCACAATCACCGAGTAAAGCCCGCCGAACAGCAGCCCGGCCAGCCAGCCCGCGTGTTCAATTAACGTGCTCAGGATAAAGGAGATGCCGTCGCCCAGCGCGCGCCCCGCCGGGCCGATAATCAGCAAGGCGATAAAGCCGGAGATAACGACGGTAAGGAACGGCGTCAGGATCAGGTCTAACGCGTCCGGGATCGCGCGGCGCAGGTTTTTCTCCACGATGCTCATAAACCAGACCGCCAGCAGCACCGGGAACACCGTGCCCTGATAGCCAATCATCGCAATCTCAAGGCCGAAGAAGTTCATGGTGTGGAAGCCGGAGGCCACGCCCCAGGCGTTGGTCAGCGCCGGGTGCGTCAGAATGCCGCCCAGCGTCGCGCCGAGATACGGGTTACCGCCAAATTCCCGCGCGGCGGTAAAGCCGATCAGAATAGGCAGAATGATAAACGCCGCGGAGCTGCACATGTCCAGCATGATGTAGAGAGCGTTATCCGCATTGACCCAGCCGTAGGTTTTCACCATGCCGAGCAGGCCCATCAGCAGGCCGGATGCCACAATCGCGGGAATGATCGGCACAAAGATGTTGGAGAGCAGACGGGCAATGCGCTGGAACGGGTTCAGCTTGCGCGCCGCCAGATCCGCAGCCTCAGATTTACTGGATTCGCTAATCCCCGCCGCCTGAATAAACACGGCGTAGACCTTGTTGACCACGCCCGTGCCAAAAATCACCTGCATCTGCCCGGCGTTACGAAAACAGCCTTTTACGCCGTCGACCTTGCCGATCGCCTGCTGATCCGCAAGCGCGTCATCGACCAGCACCAGACGAAGACGCGTTGCGCAGTGCGCCGCGCTGGCGATATTTTCCTTGCCACCGAGCAGCGGGATAAGCTCGCGGGCGATTTGATTAAAATCCATAGATACCTCTGCCTGACTTCTTTTTATGATGTGCGAAACGCTCCCGCCGGGCGGGAGCGTGATGGGTTAAAACCAGGTTTCCATCTGGACCCCAAAGTTCCATTCCCCGCCGGCGTTGAAGCCGCTGCTGCCAAAGGCATCATCGCTGGCGTAATGATCCAGTTTGCTGCTCCAGTCCATCCAGGTGGCAAACAGGCGCAGCTCCGGACGGCTGAAGAAATCGCCGATTTTGCTCGCTTTTAACGTCGGCGCAAAGGTCAGCTTGTAGAAACTGCCGTTGACGGCGTTGCGGTCCTTATAGCCTTCCGGATTTAAATCCATGTACTGATAGCTTCCCTCAAACGCCAGGGCGAAGTTCTGCGTCACCTCTTTAATCAGGCGGGTGTTGAGCGTCACCCACTCATAGCTATCGCCCTTCACGTAGCGATCTTTACTGCTCTGCGCCAGTACGGCGGGCGCAACGCTCCAGCAGCCGCCGACTGGCGTGACACCGTAACTTGCGAAGCGCCAGGTATCCGCCTCAGACAGCAGCGCGCCGTCGGAACCGATGCTTTTTACTTCCGCACCCAGCCCGTGACCGTACAGCAGCGCCGTTTTGGCTGTCCCTTCCCGCAGGCCGTAGAAGCTCTCGTTATGCAACCCGACCAGGGCATGAACGCCGGTATTGGCGGCGTCAGTTTTGATGAGATCGCCGTTGGTGTCTTTACGGTCGTCGTTATCCTTCGCCCGCAGGCCGCTCACCATCAGCTGGAACGGTCCGGCGAAGTGGTTCATGCTGAGGATATAGTTCTGAACGTTATTGTCGGTCTGCTCCACGCTGCCGAAGTTACGGCCGTAGATGGAGAAGTTGCTGCGCAGCGACTCGTTCCATTTCACGTCATAGACGCCGCCGCCGGTACCGGCCAGGAACACCACGTCGGAGTCCAGCCAGTGAATATCAAAGTTGTCGCGGTCGAAGCGTTTACCCGCCCAGAAGGTGCTGCCCTTCAGCGCGCCGGTAAAATCAGGCAGGTTGCCCAGCTCCACGAAGGCCTGGCGAATATTGAGATCGCTGGTATCGGCTGACCAGTCGTTATAGGTTCTCTGACCGTCGGCCAGCATCGCTTTGAAGCGCGTGGTGGCGCCGTTATCCAGAGTTTGCTTGTGCTCCAGGTTCAGTTCGACGTAGGTGTCGGCTTCATTACCCAGACGCCCTACCGCGCCGCCGGTTTCGCCGGCCGGGGTCAGATAAGGACCGCTTTTGCTGCTGGAGGCCGCATCGTTCATCAGCAGGCCCGAACGCGCGTAGCCGTGGAACTCAAACCCGCTGCTTTGATCCGCCTTCTTCTCCAGCGCGGTGGTGCGCTGCGCCACCGCCTGGGTTGTCGTTTGCGTCTGCTGCTGCGCGGCCACCAGCTGCTGCGTTTTTTGTTCCGCATCCGTGGCGCGTTTCTCAGCCACCTGCGCACGCGTTTCCGCCGCCTGGAGGCGCTGCTCCATCGCGGCAAGACGCGCTTCGATACTTGTCATATCCGTCTGGGCAAAAACAGAGGTACTTCCGGCCAGCATGCCTATCATCACGGCAAGTCTGCGTTTTTTATACATTTTGTCGCATCCCTAAAAGAAGTCATTAAACGTGCTAAATTGCTAAACCGGTTTAGGTTGTTGATACTAAACCTCTGAATTTTGGATCGGCAATCTTTTTTGCTAAACCGTTTTAGTAAGTGTGATCGAGGCGACAATTCAGGCCGCCGGATGGCGGCCAGTGAAGGAGGGAATTACAGATCGTGCTGCCAGGGCAATGCGGTCATTGCCCCTTTGGCCGTGGTGGCTAATGCGCCGCAGCGCTGGGCTAAGGCGATGACCGGCGTCAGGTCCTGCCCGGCGGCCAGTCCGTAGAGCAGCCCCGCCACGAAGGCATCGCCCGCGCCGGTGGTATCGACACACTCGACGGGCGTTGCAGGATAGTGTTTTACGGTGGCATCATGCCAGGCGATCACCCCCTCTTTTCCCTGGGTGACCAGCACCAGACGCGCCGGGCAGCGCGCCATCAGCGCGTCCAGACCGACGTTTACCTCGACATCTCCGGTTAGAAACGCCAGCTCTTCGACGGAGAGTTTCACCACGTCGGCGCTCTGCAGGGCCTGCTCCAGGCAGCGGCGCAGCGCGTTCTCATCCGGCCAGAGATCCGGGCGAATATTGGGGTCGAAGCTGACGTAACCGCCCGCCTCACGAATGGCGGCCATCGCCTCAAACGTCGCAGAACGGCTCGGCTCTGCGCTTAATGCGATGGAACAGACGTGCAGCCACTCCCCGGCGCTGAACGTCGGCAGATCGGCGGATTCGAGAAACAGATCGGCGCTCGGGCGCACCATAAAGGTAAACGAGCGTTCGCCCTGGTCATCCAGATCGACCACCACCGTTGAGGTGCGGTGCGCCGGGTCAAGGCGCATAGACTTCACGTCAACCTTTTCGTCAGCGAGAGTTTTCGCCATAAAGCGCCCGAAGGGATCGTCGCCAACCCTGCCGATAAAGGCGCTCTGGCCGCCCAGCCGGGCAATACCGACCGCAACGTTTGCCGGTGCGCCGCCGGGACACTGCAGCAATCTGCCTTCTCCATCGGGCAGCAAATCCACCACCGCATCGCCAAGTACCCAGATTTTTTTCATGTGATCCTCTTAGCTAAACCATGTTAAACCGTTTTAGCTATTTAAGCACAGGCAGGACGAAGGGGAAATAACGCGGGAGGAAAATTGGCTAACGCACCAGATGCGGCCAGTGAATATCACCGACGCCATTAAGCTGCGGGCGGGCAAACAGAAAGCCCTGGAAACGCCGGATCCCGGCAGACTCGAGCCAGCACCACTCCTCTATCTTCTCGATCCCTTCGGCCACCAGGGTAATTTCGAGATCGGAGCAACAGCTGACGATGGAGCGCACAATCGCCTGCTTCGGGCCGCTGAGGTGGATATCGCTGACTATCTCCCGGTCGATCTTAATTTTGTCCGGCTGAAAGCGGGTCAGCAGCGAAAGACCGGCATAGCCGGAACCGAAATCATCGATCGCCAGGCCAATCCCCTCACCGCGAAGCTGCTTGATGGCGCTATTGAACTGGTTGAAGCCGGAAATCATCTCGTTTTCCGTCACTTCAATGACTACCTGCTCCGGCTGCAGCCCATGTTTTTTTATCTCGCTGACCAGGAATTCCACGGCGTTGGGAACATTCACCAGCGACATCGGCAGCAGGTTTACCGCAATCTTATGGCTGCCAATCCCCAGTTTTTCCGCCAGCGCAAAGGCATACGCTTTCGTCTGGAGATCGACTTCGTAGATTTTGTCCGGGTCGAGGGTGCTGAAGAAATGCTCCGGGCTGCCGCCGTCGTTGCCGCGGATAAGGGCTTCAAGCGAACTGATCTTCCCTTCCGAGGGCTCAACGATGGGCTGGAGCGCAAACTGACAGGTTTGGTTGGCCATCAGCCCCAGGTGTTCGCCAAAGGGCAACGCCTCGGGTGAAAGCGTCCATTTTTCAGGTACGTAGCGTGCGCCCGACAGGGCCGGACGTTTACCAGTGATAAACGTCTGGATAAATTTGAACACCCGGTCATCGGATGTGAGATAGCTGTCCAGCTTGCTGTAATTCAGAACCGACTGCAGCACCTCTTTCGGTGACTGCGTCTTCAGATCGAACAGCAGCATACCGACGTTTTCGAAGCGTCTGCGCGGGCCATAGTCCCGCATCAGCTCTACCACTCCACTGTGACGCTTGTCGTCACGGATTTTATGGAACAGCTTAAGCACGCTCTCTTCCGACCCTTCGAGTATTTGCAGCACGTCACTGCCTTTTGCAAGCAGAACCCCGGTGATATTCAGACTGGCATTGCGGATCCGGGCGCGCTCCACCAGCTCCCTCAGCGCGGAGGACTGACAGGACAAATTCAACTGGCTTCGGTAGATCAGAGTCGTCAGCACAAAAATGGGTTCCGATGAGAAAGAGAGGTGCCTTGAAGCTACTATTTAACATACTTAATCAATGCGACCTAACATATTCACACCGCAGGGGAACGTTACTTTTCCCCGCTGCCAATTCGGCTGTCTATCCGCCCCTGCATATAGTCGTAGAACGGGTTCGAGGTGACCCGCATCAGCGCCTCTTTTCCGACGCTTAATACGGACGTTTCGCCCCAGAGCGCAATCGTCCCCAGGCTGATGCCGTAGCGGTTTTTCAAGCGTGGTTCACGACCATAGAGATCGTCATCCGGCGGGAACGGCACCGCAACGTGCGACAGGGAATAGACATCCTGCGGCCAGGCCTGCGCGAGCGGCACGACCGTCTCCCGGGTGCTGCCTGCCGGAGTGATTTTCGCCACCGTCGAGAAACTGTGTGCGTCCGCATTGGTAATAATCGTGACACCGTAACGCCTCTGCGCAACCGGCAGCAGCGCCGAGGTTGCCGTCCACGACGACGGTTTGAACAGCGGGCGGAAGCTCGCCGCCTGGTTGATGTCAAACACCACCAGCTCGCTGCCGTTTGCCGAAAGCTGGTCAAACAGGCCGGTCACCACCGCGCGGGTGCTGACCGTGGAATCCATGACCGACTGGAACGCCAGAATCGGCGGCAAATTCGCCAGCCTGTTCTCCCGCGCCTCGCGGCCAATTTGCTCCTGCAGGGCCTTCGTCAAAAGCCATGACTGGCGGGCGGCGTTCACCGGGAACGAGTTATATTTGTACGGGTTATATTCCGGAGAGATATTCAGCCACGCCGCTTTAGCAAACGCCGGCAGCAGCGCCGGTAACCCGGCGAAACCGGCAAAGCGCGCAAAGGCCGTCACGCCGATCATAGGTGAGAGCAGTATCACCTGCTGCGGTTTACGCAGCGAAGGCGCGTCCAGCGCATCGAGGGCATATTTCATCGCCAGCGCCCCGCCGTTGGAGTAACCCACCAGATGCAAAGGCGCAGCCTCGCCCGCCAGACGCGTGGCTTCCCGCACCGCAAGACGCGTCGCCGCGAGCCACATCTCCCAGTCGACGTCCGTCAGCGCGCCGGGCGCGGTACCGTGCCCGGGCAGACGCGGGACCACGGCCACAAAGCCGTGCTGTTGATAGTTCACGGCAAGCCGCCGGACGCTGTAAGGCGAGTCCGTCAGACCGTGCAGCAGCACCACCGCGCCGCGCGGCTTTCCGGCAGGCATCAGCACAAAGGAGCGGTTGGCATCGGGCGTAAACTGTCCCGGCCACACCAGGCTCTGGCGATAATAGCGGTTTAACGGCGTACGTTCCTCGCCCTCTGTTTTCGCCGTCACCGCATTATAAAGATCGGCGAAAATAGCGTTTTCCCGGGCGATATACCGGGCAAAATCGGCGTTATCCATCTCGCGCACGGACATCTCATCGGCCCGCCAGGTATGCCACAGGTGCAGTTCCGGTCCCTGCTGCGAGAGATAGACCCGAACCGCCAGCAGGACGACCAGTACGATCCCGACGACCATCCCTATTTTCTTTGCAAGCGCCATCAGGCGCACGCTGACTCGCCAGGGCAGATTTGCCATGCCGGGATCCCTTTTATATTCACAGTACATCTATCTTATCAAAAATGTGAACGGACTGACGTATTCACCAAATTCATACCTGCCGCGTCAGACAGTGCACCAAAAGTGAACTACGCTGCACAAATGTTGATCATTGGTTAAGCAAATATTGCATGAAGTTTACTGCACAGCGGGTTTCACCCGCCCTGTGAACATGGCACGCGTCATGCATTGTTAACCAGGTAACAAAAAATCGGCCATTGACAGCCTGTTAACAGCGAGGCGGTATGACGACGAAACCTGAGATATTGAGCCGTATCGAAGCGACGTTCAGCCAGCTCACGCCCAGCGAAAAGCGGGTCGGAAGCTGGCTGCTGGCGCACGCCGCGCAAATCCCGTTTGAAACGGCGGAGAGCATCGGTCAGGCGAGCGGGACCAGCGGAATTACCGTCGGACGCTTCCTGCGCAAGCTGGGGTATCGCAACCTGGAAGATGCCAAAAAGAACCTACGCGATCCGTATCAGCCCTGGGGCATGAACGAGCGGCTGGACTCCTGGCAGCAGCAGCGCCCCCTTTCCAGCCGCCTTCAGCACGCCCTGTCGCTGGAAGTGGATGCCATCACGCAGGTGTACCAGCTGGCGCAAACGGACGCCTTCCGTCAGGTGGTGCACAACCTCGCCCACGCCGACGCGGTGTTTGTGCTGGGGATCCAGTCCACGCGCGGGATTGCCAACGCCTTCTTCAGCCACCTCGAGTACCTCCGCCCGCGCGTGAGCTATTCAGAGGGCGCTTCCGGCAGCTGGGTGGAATCCCTCAACTCGGGGTTTTCGCACCCGTACGTCGTGCTGACCGATACGCGCACCTACTCCGCGATGGCCCGCCAGTACTGCCGCGTCGCCAGCGAGAAAGGCATTCCGCTGGCCTTAATCACCGATATCTGGTGCCCGTGGGCGCGGGATTACCCGATGGATTTACTGCAGGTGAAAACCGATACCGGTCACTTCTGGGATTCACTTGCCCCCGTGAGCTGTCTGTTCAACCTGCTGCTGTCGGGCGTGGTGGAGGCGCTGGGTGAGGCGCTCCCGGCGCGTCTGGCGGTAAACCGGCAATTACAACAAGAGTTTGGTCAATTCGAACGCTAAAGGAGCGGAGCTATGCCCGAAGAGAGTGAACTGATTGATGTGGCGAAGACGTTTCCCACGCTGCATATCGATCTGAAGTACGCCACCGCCGACAACATCACCGGCCATCCGATCTATCAGGAGGCGCTGTGCCTGCTGCATACCGACGCGGCCACCGCGCTGGCAAAAGCCATCAGCATTGCCTCGCTGGCCGGGCTGAAGCTGGTGGTGTACGACGCCTATCGGCCGCAGCAGGCGCAGGCTCAGCTGTGGGATGCCTGCCCTAACCCGGAATACGTGGTCGACGTCGCGATTGGCTCCAATCACAGCCGCGGTACGGCCATCGACGTCACCCTGATGGATGAACATAACGCCGTGCTGGATATGGGGGCCGGTTTTGACGAAATGCACGACCGCTCGCATCCGTATCACCCCTCCGTGCCGCCGCACGCCCAGCGCAACCGTCTGCTGTTGAACGCCATCATGTTCGGCGGTGGTTTTGTGGGTATCAGCAGCGAATGGTGGCACTTCGAACTGCCGAACGCCGCCAGCTACCCGCTGCTTGACGACCGTTTTGCCTGTTTTCCCCTGACGCACACTTCTCTCTAAACCTGGAGCACTGCCATGAAAACATCGCTTCTCTCGACGCTGATCGCCGCCACGCTGGCCCTGAGCGCACCGCTGGCGCTGGCTGCGGTCCCGAAAGACATGCTGGCGATCGGTAAAGCCGCCGACCCGCAAACGCTCGATCCTGCCATCACCATTGATAACAACGACTGGACCGTCACCTATCCGTCCTACCAGCGTCTGGTCAAGTACAAGCCAGGCTCTACCGAGGTGGAAGGCGATCTGTCGACGGGCTGGAAGGCGTCTGAAGACCAGAAAGAGTGGACCTTTACCCTGGCGGATAACGCGAAATTTTCCGACGGCACGCCGGTCACCGCCGAGGCGGTAAAGCTCTCCTTTGAGCGCCTGCTGAAGCTCGGCCAGGGGCCGTCTGAAGCCTTCCCGAAAGACCTGAAAATTGATGCCGTCGATGACCATACGGTGAAGTTCACCCTCAGCCAGCCGTTCGCGCCGTTCCTCTACACGCTGGCAAACGACGGGGCGTCCATCATTAACCCGGCGGTGCTGAAGGCCAACGCGGCAGACGATGCTCGCGGTTTTCTGGCGCAAAACACCGCCGGTTCCGGGCCGTTTATGCTGAAAAGCTGGCAGAAAGGCCAGCAGCTGATCCTGGTGCCTAACCCCCACTGGCAGGGCGAGAAGCCGCACTTTAAGCGCGTATCGGTGAAAATTATCGGTGAGAGCGCTTCGCGCCGACTGCAGCTTTCCCGCGGCGATCTGGACATTGCCGACTCCCTGCCGGTCGATCAGCTTGCGGCCCTGAAGCAGGAAGGTAAAGTCGCCGTCGCGGAATACCCGTCCCTGCGCGTGACTTACCTCTATCTCAACAACAGCAAAGCGCCGCTCAATCAGGTGGATTTACGCCGGGCCATCTCCTGGGCGACGGATTACCAGGGCATGGTGAAGGGCATTCTGAGCGGCAACGGCAAGCAGATGCGCGGCCCGATCCCGGAAGGCATGTGGGGCTTTGACGCCACGGCAATGCAGTACAGCTTTGACGAGGGCAAAGCCAAAGCGGCGCTGGAGAAGGTCAAAGACAAACCCGCCAGCCTGACCTTCCTCTACTCGGACAACGATCCGAACTGGGAGCCTATCGCCCTCTCCACTCAGGCCAGCCTCGGCAAGATCGGCATTAGCGTCAAGCTGGAAAAACTGGCCAACGCCACCATGCGCGACCGCGTCGGAAAAGGCGATTACGACATTGCCATCGGCAACTGGAGCCCGGACTTTGCCGACCCGTACATGTTCATGAACTACTGGTTCGAATCGGACAAAAAAGGGCTGCCGGGCAACCGTTCGTTCTATGAGAACAAAGAGGTTGATTCGCTCCTGCAGGCCGCGCTGAAAACCACTGACCAGGCGGAACGCACCAAAGATTACCAGCAGGCGCAAAAGGTGGTTATCGACGAGGCGGCCTACGTTTATCTGTTCCAGAAAAACTACCAGCTGGCGATGAACAAAGAGGTCAAAGGCTTCACCTTTAATCCGATGCTCGAGCAGGTGTTCAACATCGCCACCATGAGCAAATAACGGTTCTCGCCGGGGGAAAGCGTATGACGTTCTGGAGCATAGTGCGCCAGCGCTGCTGGGGGTTAATCCTGGTGGTGGCCGGTGTCTGTATTATCACCTTTATTATTTCACACCTGATCCCCGGCGATCCGGCCCGTCTGCTGGCCGGCGACCGCGCCAGCGACGAAATCGTGCAGAACATCCGCCAGCAGCTAGGGCTGGACCAGCCCCTGTATGTGCAGTTTGGCCGCTACGTGGACGCTCTGGCGCACGGTGATTTAGGCACGTCCATCCGCACCGGACGCCCGGTCGCGGAAGACCTGAAGGCCTTTTTCCCCGCCACGCTGGAGCTGGCCTTTTGTTCTCTGCTGCTGGCGCTGGTCATCGGCGTGCCGCTGGGGATTTTATCGGCGGTGTACCGCAACCGCTGGCTGGATCACCTGGTGCGTTTAATGGCGATGACCGGGATCTCCACGCCGGCCTTCTGGCTCGGGCTGGGCGTCATCGTGCTGTTCTACGGGCACCTGCAGATCCTGCCGGGCGGCGGCAGGCTGGACGACTGGCTCGATCCCCCGACGCACGTCACCGGATTTTATCTGCTGGACGCGCTGCTGGAGGGCAACGGTGAGGTGTTCTTCAACGCGCTTCAGCACCTGATTTTACCCTCGCTGACGCTGGCGTTTGTTCACCTGGGGATCGTGGCGCGCCAGGTTCGCTCGGCGATGCTGGAGCAGCTTAGCGAGGATTACATCCGCACCGCGCGCGCCAGCGGCCTGCCCGGCTGGTACATCGTCCTGCGCTACGCCCTGCCGAATGCGATGATCCCGTCCATTACCGTGCTCGGGCTGGCGCTGGGCGATCTGCTCTACGGCGCCGTGCTGACCGAAACCGTCTTTGCCTGGCCGGGCATGGGCGCGTGGGTGGTGACGTCCATTCAGGCGCTCGATTTCCCTGCCGTGATGGGCTTTGCCGTCGTCGTTTCGCTGGCCTACGTGCTGGTTAATCTGGTGGTCGATCTGCTTTACCTGTGGATTGACCCGCGAATCGGGCGCGGAGGTGCCGAATGATGTTAACGCAGGAAACGCCCGTCCCGGCTAAAACCGCCGGACAACGCATCAACTGGGCAAAGCTGTTCTGGATGCTGCGTCAAAGCCCGCTCACGATCGTTGGCGGCGTCATTATGATTGCGATGCTCTTCCTGATGGTGGCTTCGCCGTGGATTGTGCCGCATGACCCGAACGCGCTGGATTTGACCGCACGCCTGCTGGCGCCGTCTGCGCAACACTGGTTTGGTACCGATGAGGTGGGACGCGACCTGTTTAGCCGCGTGCTGACGGGCAGCCAGCAGTCGATTACCGCCGGGCTGGCGGTCGTGGTGATTGCGGGCGGTATTGGCTCGCTGCTGGGCTGTTTGTCCGGCGTACTGGGCGGGCGCGGCGACGCCATCATCATGCGGGTGATGGACATCATGCTCTCCATTCCTTCCCTGGTGCTGACCATGGCGCTGGCCGCCGCGCTCGGTCCGAGCCTGTTCAACGCCATGCTGGCGATTGCGATTGTCCGCATCCCGTTTTACGTCCGCCTGGCGCGCGGGCAAACCCTGGTGGTGCGCCAGTTTACCTACGTTCAGGCCGCCCGCACGTTTGGCGCGTCCCGCTGGCATTTGATCCGCTGGCATATCCTGCGCAACGCCCTGCCGCCGCTGATTGTGCAGGCTTCGCTGGACATCGGCAGCGCCATTCTGATGGCCGCCACGCTGGGGTTTATCGGCCTGGGCGCGCAGCAGCCCACCGCCGAATGGGGGGCGATGGTGGCCGTTGGCCGTAACTACGTGCTGGACCAGTGGTGGTACTGCGCCTTTCCCGGTGCGGCGATTTTGATTACCGCCGTGGGCTTTAACCTGTTTGGCGACGGTATCCGCGATCTGCTGGATCCGAAATCGGGAGGAAAACAGTAATGACCGAACCGGTATTACGTATTGAGGACCTGCACCTGAGCTTCCCGATTTTTCGCGGAGAGGTCCACGCGCTGAACCACGTCTCGCTGGAGATCGGCAGGGGCGAAATTGTCGGCGTGGTGGGCGAGTCGGGTTCGGGCAAATCCGTGACCGCCATGCTCGCCATGCGGCTGCTGCCGGAAGGAAGCTACCGCATTCATCACGGTCAGGTGAAGTTACTCGGCGAAAACGTCCTGACGGCGTCCGAGAAGCAGCTTCGCCAGTGGCGCGGTGCACGAGTGGCGATGATTTTTCAGGAGCCCATGACCGCCCTCAACCCGACGCGGCGGATTGGCAAACAGATGGTGGAGGTGATCCGCCAGCATCAGCCGCTTTCGCGGCGCGAGGCGCAGCAGAAGGCGATTACCCTGCTGGAAGAGATGCAAATCCCGGACGCGAAGCAGGTCATGGAGCGTTATCCGTTTGAACTCTCCGGCGGCATGCGTCAGCGGGTGATGATCGCCCTTGCCTTCTCCTGCGAGCCGGAGCTGATCATCGCCGACGAACCGACCACCGCGCTGGACGTTACCGTCCAGCTCCAGGTGCTGCGATTGCTGAAGCATAAGGCGCGGGCCAGCGGTACCTCGGTGTTGTTTATCAGCCATGATATGGCCGTGGTGTCGCAGCTTTGCGACAGAATGTACGTGATGTATGCGGGCAGCGTGATCGAGAGCGGTGCCACGCAAACGCTGATCCACCGCCCCGTGCATCCCTATTCCATCGGCCTGCTGCGGTGCGCCCCGGAAAACGGCCAGCCGCGCGACCTGCTTCCCGCCATTCCCGGCACGGTGCCCAACCTCAGCCAGCTTCCGCAGGGTTGCGCCTTCCGCGAGCGCTGCTTTGCCGCTGGGGCGAAATGCAGCGAAACGCCGCGCTTACAGCCCAATGGCGCAGAAGGCCAACAGGCTGCCTGCTGGTATCCACAACGGGAGAAACACCATGTCTGATGTACTGCTGGAACTGGATAGCGTGCACGTGAACTTTGCGGCGCGCAAAAACTGGCTGGGGCGCGTAACGGAACAGGTACATGCCCTCAACGGGCTCGATCTTCAGATCCGTCGGGGGGAAACGCTGGGCATTGTCGGGGAATCCGGCTGCGGGAAAAGCACGCTGGCCCAGCTGCTGATGGGCATGCTTAAGCCCAGCACCGGCGCGTGTCAGCGGGCGCACCACGCGGGCGGCATGCAGATGGTGTTTCAGGATCCGCTCTCCTCCCTCGACCCGCGATTGCCGGTCTGGCGCATCATCACCGAGCCGGTGTGGGTGCAAAAACGCAGCAGCGAGCGCGAACGCCGCCAGCTGGCAGAAAACCTGGCGCTGCAGGTGGGCATTCGCCCGGAATATCTCGACAGGCTTCCGCACGCCTTCTCCGGCGGGCAGCGCCAGCGCATCGCCATCGCCCGGGCGCTCTCCTCCAACCCCGATATTATCGTGCTTGATGAACCCACCAGCGCGCTGGATATCTCCGTGCAGGCGCAAATCCTCAACCTGCTGGTGAACCTGCAGCAGCAGCGTAATCTGACCTACGTGTTAATTTCGCATAACGTTTCGGTGGTCAGACACATGAGCGACCGGGTGGCGGTGATGTACCTCGGGCAGATTGTGGAGCTGGGCAGCGCCGCGCAGGTGCTTGGCGAGCCGCGCCATCCCTATACCCGTCTGTTGCTCGACTCGGTTCCCCGCACCGGTGAACCGCTGGATGAAAATCTGGCGTTGCGCAAAACGGAGCTTCCCGGCAATCGTCATCTGCCCGAAGGCTGTTTTTTCCGCGACCGTTGTCCGATAGCAGCGCAGGGGTGTGAACAGCCGCAGCCGCTACAGCCCTCACGCGAGGGCTGTAACGTGCGTTGCTGGCGCAGTCTGGGTTAGATTTGCGCCATCCCGCCGTCCACAAACAGCTCGGTGGCGTTAATAAAGCTGGCCGCGTCGGAGGCCAGAAACGCCACCGCTTTCCCCACCTCACCCGGCGCGCCTAAACGCCCCAGCGGTACCTGCGCGGCCAGCGCGTCGTACAGCCCCTGACGGTGTTCTTCCGGCACCAGATCGCCGAGACCTGGCGTTTTGATCGGGCCCGGGCTCACCACGTTGACGCGGATCCCGCGGCCCTGCAAATCCAGCGCCCAGGAGCGGGCAAAGTTGCGCACGGCGGCCTTGCTGGCGCTGTAGACGCTGAAGTTTGCCGTCCCTTTAATGGACACCGTCGAGCCGGTCAGAATAATCGACGATCCGGCGGATAACAGCGGCAGCGCCTTCTGCACCGTAAACAGCACTCCGCGCACGTTGGTGCCGAAAATCCGGTCAAACTGCTCTTCGGTGATCGCGCCCAGCGGCAGCATATCGCCGCCACCGGCATTGGCGAACAGGATATCAAGACGGCCTTCTTCTTTGGCTATCCGGGCATAAACCTCATCCAGATCGGCAAGCTTTGAGACGTCCGCGCGAATGCCCACTGCGTCAGAAGCAATCTCTGCTACCGCCGCGTCCAGCTCGGCCTGGCGACGACCGGTGATGTACACCTTCGCGCCCTGCGCCGCCAGCTCCTGCGCCGTGGCAAGACCAATGCCGGTGCTGCCGCCGGTGACCAGTGAGATTTTTCCTGAGAGAGTCGTGTTCATGTCATTCACCTTTTGTTGGGTTTGCGTTGGACAAACTTTAGCCCTTGCGGCATTAGTGAAAAACGGGCAAAAATGAAAATGACTATTCACAAACAGAAATAATCCGAGGTCATCATGGACCAGCTCATGGCGATGCGCGCCTTTACGCGGGTCGTGGAATCCGGCAGCTTTACCCGCGCGGCGGACTCGCTGAATATGCCGATCGCCACGCTGAGCAAGCTGGTCAAATCGCTTGAGGCGCACCTTGAGATACGCCTTCTGCACCGCACCACTCGCCGGGTGGTCGCGACGCCTGAAGGGATGGAATACTATGAAAAAGCGCTCAGGGTGCTGATTGATATCGAAGATATCGACACCTCGTTTCGCATTTCCCGCGCGACGCCAAAAGGGCATTTGCGGGTTGACGTGGGCGGCTCCACCGCACGGGACGTGCTCATCCCTCTGCTTCCGGAATTTATGCAGCGCTACCCGGAGATCCGCATCGACCTTGGCGTGGCCGACCGGCCGGTCGATCTCATCAGCGGTAACGTAGACTGCGTGATCCGCGGCGGTCCGCTGGACGACTCGACCCTCATTGCCCGTCATCTCGGAAACGCGGAAATGGTCACCTGCGCGACGCCGGGTTACCTGAGAAATCATGGCGTCCCGGCCTATCCGCAGGAGCTGCGCAACGGCCACAAGCTGATTAGCTATCTCTCGCCCGTCACCGGACGGCCCTTTCCGTTTCGCTTCCGGCAGAACGGCGAGGCGCTGGAAATCAACATTCCGCACTATCTCGGCGTCAATGAAAGTAATGCCCATCTGGCGGCTGCCGCGGCGGGGCTGGGAATCGTTCAAACGTTTGAGTATTCGGCAAAGGGGGATTTGCAGGCGGGGACGCTGACGGCGATTCTGGGCGACTGGCGTCCTGCCGCATATCCGTTTCATGTGGTTTACCCGCAGAACCGGCATTTGACGCACCGCCTGAAGGTGTTTATTGCCTGGCTGGCGGAGGTGTTCCCTGCCGCGCTGAAGGGATAGCCGGGCGCGAACCCGGCTGGGGCTTAGTTAAGCTTATAGTCCAGAGTAATCTCGGCTTTCAGAAGCTGCGAGACCGGACAGCCCGCTTTTGCTTTCTGAATAATGCCGTCGAACTGCTGCGGGGCAATGCCTGGAACGGTCACCTTGCTTTTCAGGGCAACCTTAGTGATGGCAAAGCCGCCGTCGGTTTTATCCAGCGAGACGTCCGCCGTAGTATCAATGGAATCGGCAGTATAGCCCGCTTCCCCGAGCATCAGCGACAGCGCCATTGAGAAGCAGGCCGCATGTGCCGCGCCAATCAGCTCTTCGGGGTTGGTCCCCTTTTCACCCTCAAAGCGGGTATTGAAACCATAAGGCTGTTGATTGAGAACGCCGCTCTCGGTGGAAACCGTTCCTTTTCCGCGCTTAATGTCGCCAGACCAGTGTGCCGAACCGTGCTTATGAATAGTCATTCTTGCTCTCCTTTTGGCTTACAAAGGGTTAAGTATAGACTACGCATCTGCCCCACCCTGGAACACAGACAATTCCAGGACTTTCACCTGCTGTACCAACAAAAAGGATAATGATATGGCGCTAAAAATCAGGATGGCCGTTGCCGTAACCACGCTGGCTTTATCGCTGTCTTCACTGGCAAAAACGCCGGAGAATTTTATCTATACCAGCTCGGGCGATCTCGACGCGGCGTTTCCCCTCGTTGCGCGAAGCGATATCGGCGGCGTGCAGATCGTTTACAACTGGCGCCTGCTGGAACCCGAGAAGAACAGCTATGACTTCTCGCGGATTGAACAGGATCTGGCGCGCGTTAAGGCCGCCGGAAAAAAGCTATTTATTCAAATCCAGGATCGTTTCTTTGAGCCGGACGCCCGCTACGTTCCGGACTATCTGATGCGCGACACGCAGTACGGTGGCGGGATTGCGCCGCAGTTCGATAACCCCGGCGAAGGCAAGCCGGTCGGTTCAGGATGGGTGGCGCGTCAGTGGGATCCCGCCGTGCGCCAGCGCTACCAGGCACTGCTTGCCGCCCTCGCGAAACGCTTTGATGGCGAGGTGTATGGGGTAAACCTGCCCGAAACCGCCATTGATCTCGACGAAAAAAATCCGCCCGCCGGATTTACCTGCGACGGCTATTTCGCGGGTGAAATGGAAAACCTGGCCTTTGCGCGAAAGGTTTTTCAGAAATCACACGTGGTGCAGTACGTGAACTTCTGGCCGTGCGAATGGGATAACGACCACAACTACATGGGGCGTCTGTTTGCGTACGCCAGCGCTAACAATATCGGCCTGGGTGGGCCGGACATTGTTCCCAACCGCAAGGCCCACATGAAGAATGCCTATCCCTTCTTCCATAAAAATAAACAGACGCTGCCGCTCATCGCCATGGCGGTTCAGGAGCCGACCCTGACCTATAAGGATCCTCAGACCGGAAAACCGTTCACCAAAGCGGAATTTGTCCGCTTCGGCGAAAGTTATCTCGGTGCCGATATTATTTTCTGGAGCACGACGTCTCCCTGGCTAAAGGCGAAGTAATCCTTTCTTATGCCAGGTAGCGCGACAGTTCGTCAAGGAACACGCGCAGCGCGGCAGGCTGGTATTCCCGGGACTGATAAATGCCATGGATGGCAAGCGGTTTCGGCTCAAGCGCCTCCAGCACCGGCACCAGTAATCCCTGTTCCAGCGCGGCAGACGCTTCGCGCTCCGGCAGCATGGCGATACCGCAGTGCTTAATCGCCGCGTCCATCAACAGCGAAGAGATGCTGGCGCTCAGGTTGCCGCTGACGGCCACGCTCAGGCTTTCCCCTTCCGGCGTCACGAAGTGCCAGGATTGCCCGGCAAAAAAGCTGTAGTGCAGACAGTTGTGCTGCGCTAATTCTTCAGGGCTGACGGGGATACCGTGCTGTGCCAGGTACTCCGGCGAGGCGCAAAGCACCGAGCGACACTCCCCCAGCCGGCGGGCAATCATGCCGGGTTCGGGGTTGTCGGTAATGCGCACGGCGACATCAATGCGCTCTCCCACCAGGCTGACCGGGTGGTTATTCACGTCCAGCTCGATGCGCAGCTGCGGGTAGCGCGAGAGCAGCTCAGGCAGGACCGGCGCAATCAGGTGCATGGCGGTAAAATGGGCGCAGGCCACCCGCAGCGTGCCGGACGGCAGATCTTTCTCCGACTGCCCCTCGATTTCCTGCGAAATCTGCGAGAGCGTCCGCGTTTTTTGCAGCACCTTTTCCCCTGCCGCGGTCAGCGTCAGCTTGCGCGTGGAGCGGTTTACCAGCCGCGTTCCCGCCCACTTCTCCATTTGTTCAAGGTAGCGGCTCACCATCGGTCGGGAAATGCCCAACGCGCGGGCCGCCGCGCTCAAACTGCCCAGCTCGCATATCCGGTTGTAGACCTGAGCGGCGATAACGCGATCCATATAAGCTCCATTTGCTCGATTTATGAAACTAAGCATGTCTTGTTTCAGGAATTCTGGCAAATGAGAATATCCGTACAATAGACACATTCCTGAACAACAGAGACAACAGCATGAAATTCACTCACCTTGCCCTGCTTTCCACCCTTTTCACTCCTGCGGTTTTTGCCGCGCCGTTAACCATTGATACTTATAACCCGCAGGAAAAAGGCATTTTCCCGGTCTCCTCCACGCTGGTTTCAGGCCCGAAAGAGGCGGTGCTGTTTGACGCGCAGTTCAGCGTGAAGGATGGCGAAGCGCTGGTAGAGAAAATTCGCCGCAGCGGTAAAACCCTGAACAAGATTGTGATCACCTCCGGCGATCCGGATTTCTATTTTGGCCTGCAGCCGCTGGTCAAAGCCTTCCCGAATGCCAAAGTGGTGGCCACGCAGCATGTGGTTGACCATATTAAAGCCACCAAAGACGCCAAGCTCGCCTTCTGGGGGCCACAGATGAAGGACGGCGCGCCAACGGAGCTGGTCGTCCCGCAGGTGCTTGCCTCCACCACGTTCATGGTTGACGGGGAAAAGATCGATATCGAACAGCCAGACAGCTATGCGGCCTATGTGTGGATCCCGTCGGCAAAAACGATCCTCGGCGGCACCGGGGTAGCCTGGGGTATTCACGTCTGGACGGCAGACACCCAGACGCCGGAAAGCCGCAAGCAGTGGCAGGAAACGCTGGAGAATATGGCCGCGCACAAACCTGAACGCGTGATCCCGGGCCACTACCTGGGCACTCCTCCAGCGGGCACTGGCGCGATTGAGTTTACCCGCGACTATCTGCAGCGCTTTGAAAAGGCTTTAGCCGCGCATAAAGATTCCGCAGGCGTCATTAGCACCCTGAAAAAACAGTATCCAGGCCTGGCTGATGAAAGCTCGCTGGAATTAAGCGCCAAAGTGAATACTGGCGAAATGAAGTGGTAATTTAAAAACGGCTCCTGCTATATTTCCGCGATAGCAGGAGCACCGCCAAAATATCCCCGCCGTTACCCGCCGATATAGCCACACCTTTTAAAAGCGCATAAAAGCATGCACTTATGTCATTTTTATTTCTAAGATGAATCTGAACCACAACCGGGAAAATATTTGCCATTCTGTTTATGAATTAAATTTTTTGCGAGCCGTACCATTAAACAGACAACGACACGGAGGCAGCATGTTTACTTATTACCCGGCTAATACTGCAGCAGCACAACCTGAACTCGTTAACGCGATTGCGCAGGGTCTTCACGCCGAGCACGGTGCTGTGACTGAAGATGACATTTTGATGGAACTGACCAAATGGGTGGAATCCACGGATAATGACATCCTCAGTGACATCTACCAGCAGACCATTAACTACGTCGTTAGCGGGCAAAACGCACCCTTGTAAAAACCTGCTAAGCTGGATCTGCAACCTAAGGGGTTACATTTCGTTTGCGTAAGCAAACTGGTCCTTAAAACTATCAACAGGATTGAGGAGTTAACATGAAATCGAACCGTCAGGCACGCCATATTCTGGGACTGAACTACAAGCTTTCAAATCAGCGTAAAGTGGTGATTGAAGGCGACCACGAAACGCAGGTCACCCACGCCACCGGCAGAAAACGCCACGCCGGCAAGTAAGTTCCAGACTGAGATCCAGAACACCATCGGTAATCCCGATGGTGTTTTTGTTTATGTGTTGCGGTAATTAATATTTAGCTCCTTTATAATACCGCCTGACCGCACCCCATCGCACAGGCCAGAAAGATGACAAACAGCAGTGTCAGGGACGGATCTTCATAAAAAGAGTGAGTGACATGGACAACAAACTGAAAAAACATCGTTCCTTATACATCCCATACGCCGGACCGGTTTTACTCGAATTCCCCCTGCTCAACAAAGGCAGCGCCTTCAGCATGGAAGAGCGCAGCAGCTTTAACCTGCTGGGTTTACTGCCCGAAGTGGTTGAAACCATTGAAGAACAGGCGGAGCGCGCGTGGATCCAGTATCAGGGTTTCAAAACCGAAATCGACAAGCACATCTACCTGCGCAACATTCAGGACACCAATGAAACCCTCTTCTATCGCCTGGTGCAGAACCATCTCGAAGAGATGATGCCGGTGATCTACACCCCGACGGTGGGTGCGGCCTGCGAGCGTTTCTCAGAGATCTACCGTCGTTCACGCGGGGTTTTCATCTCCTATCAGAACCGTCACAACATGGACGATATTCTGCAGAACGTGCCAAACCACAATATCAAAGTGATTGTGGTGACCGACGGCGAACGTATTCTCGGCCTCGGCGACCAGGGCATTGGCGGGATGGGGATCCCAATCGGTAAACTCTCTCTCTACACCGCCTGCGGCGGCATCAGCCCGGCGTATACTCTGCCGGTGGTGCTGGACGTCGGGACCAATAACCAGCAGTTGCTCAACGATCCGCTCTATATGGGCTGGCGCCATCCGCGCATTACCGACGACGAGTACTATCAGTTTGTCGACGACTTCATCCAGGCCGTGAAGCACCGCTGGCCGGACGTTCTGCTGCAGTTTGAAGACTTCGCGCAGAAAAACGCGATGCCGCTGCTGAACCGCTATCGCGATGAAATCTGCTCCTTTAACGACGACATCCAGGGTACCGCAGCCGTGACCGTGGGTACGCTTATCGCCGCCAGCCGCGCAGCCGGCAGCCAGCTGAGCTACCAGAAAATCGTCTTCCTGGGCGCAGGCTCTGCGGGCTGTGGTATCGCCGAGCAGATCATCGCCCAGACGCAGCGCGAAGGCTTAAGCGAAGAGCTGGCCCGCTCCCGCGTCTTTATGGTTGACCGTTTCGGCCTGCTGACCGACGCTATGCCGAACCTGCTGCCGTTCCAGAACAAGCTGGTGCAGAAGCGCGATAACCTGAAAAACTGGGATACCGACAACGAAGTCCTTTCCCTGCTGGACGTGGTGCGCAACGTGAAGCCGGATATTCTGATCGGCGTTTCCGGGCAAACCGGTCTCTTCACCGAAGAGATCATTCGCGAGATGCACAAGCACTGCGAACGCCCTATCGTGATGCCGCTTTCCAACCCGACCTCCCGCGTGGAGGCGACGCCGCAGGACATCATCGCCTGGACCGAAGGTAACGCGCTGGTCGCGACCGGCAGCCCGTTCGACCCGGTGGTGTGGAAGGATAAAACCTATCCGATCGCCCAGTGCAACAACTCTTACATCTTCCCGGGCATTGGGCTGGGCGTGATCGCGTCCGGCGCGTCCCGCATTACCGACGAAATGCTGATGTCGGCGAGCGAAACCCTCGCGGGCTACTCGCCGCTGGTCAACAACGGTGAAGGGCTGGTGCTGCCGGAGCTGAAAGACATTCACAAGGTGTCGCGCGCTATCGCGTTTGCGGTAGGTAAAATGGCGCAGCAGCAGGGCGTGGCGGTGAAAACCTCTGCCGACGCGCTGCAGCAGGCCATCGACGACAACTTCTGGAAACCTGAATACCGCAGCTATCGTCGTACCTCGATTTAATTCGCTTTGACCGTTCCCTTTTCCACAGGGAGACGCAGTGCGGCCCAATCGCCCGGTGGCGCTTCGCTTACCGGGCCTACGGGCGGGGTGTTTTCCCTCTCCCTGTGGGAGAGGGTTAGGGTGAGGGCATCAGAACGCACCATTGAATACCCACTAGCCAAACCCCCTTTCCCCCGCTACACTCCCTTCATCCATTAACCTACTGAATATATAAGGAGGCCAATTATGCTGTACTGTGAAATTTTCAATGTTTCACATACATTTGGTGATCGCACCAGCTCAAGCGTTATCGGTATCGTGCTGCGATAACTTCTGCTTGAGCGAAGACACCAACCCCTGAAATCCCTTCTCTCGGGCTTACTGAGTTATCGTCAGCGATGTTTGACGAGGCATAAACATGCCTGTAACTCTTGGGTAAGCAACAATGAGCACTTTACTCACTGCACAATCTTTACGCGTTGATACGGCGTTTGGCACGCTCTTCGACTCACTCTCCTTTACGCTGAAAAAAGGCGACCGCATTGGCCTGCTGGGCGACAACGGCTGCGGCAAAAGTACGCTGCTGAAGGTGCTGGACGGCACTGACTCCCCCGCCGCCGGAACGGTAGCGCTGGCCGGACACTGCCTGATGGCGCGCGTGGAGCAACATCTTCCGGACGCCATTTTCCCGCTGACCATGCTGGATGCCGTACTCGCACAGCTGCCTTTTGCCGAGCGCGATAGCCTGCGCTGGAAAGCCGAAACGCTGCTGGCAGGCATGGGCTTCACGCCGCAGGATATGGCGCTGCAATCCGCCACGCTGAGCGGCGGGCAGCACACGCGCCTGCTGCTGGCGCGGGCCCTGATTCACGAGCCGGATCTGCTCCTGCTCGATGAACCCAGCAACCACCTTGATTTGCCGACCATGCTCTGGCTGGAACACTTTCTGCAGAACTGGTCAGGCAGCTTCGTGCTGGTCTCGCACGACCGACAGCTGCTGGATGCCGTCACTAACGGCAGCTGGATCCTGCGCGATAAAACGCTGCACTACTTCGCCCTTCCCTGCACGGCCGCCCGCAAGGCGCTTGAAGCAAAGGATGAAAGCGACGCGCAGCGCCACAAGGCGGAGCAAAAGGAGATCGACCGCGTGTCCGCCAGCGCGAAGCGGCTGGCGACCTGGGGCAAGGTTTACGACAACGAAGATCTTGCCCGCAAAGCCAAACAGATGGAAAAACAGGTCGAACGGCTGAAGGAGAGCCAGACGGCGCTCACGGCAGGCAGCCCGTGGACGTTAACCCTGCGCGGCGACGCGCTGCGGGCCGACCGTTTGCTGGAAATGGAGAATCTCGACGTTCCTCCTGCACCTGGCCTGCCGGCGTTATTCAGCATCGAAATGGCGCGGCTAAAAAGCGGCGATCGCGTGGCGATTGTCGGTCGTAACGGCTGCGGCAAATCGTCGCTGATGAGGCTTATCTGGCAACAGTTTGCCGATGAGTCCGCAAACAGCGGGTTGAAAATCCATCCGCGCGTGTCGCCAGGCTATTACGACCAGACGCTTCACCAGCTTGCGGACAACGCCACGCTGCTCGACGCGCTGGAGCCTTTCGCACCGGATCCGCAGAACCGCAAAATGGCGCTGATAAGCGCGGGTTTCCCGTGGTCGCGTCACGGGCAAACGGTCAGCACGCTCAGCGGCGGCGAGCGCTCGCGCCTGCTGTTCGTTGGCCTGACGCTTGCCCGCTACAGCCTGCTGATGCTGGATGAGCCGACCAACCACCTCGACATGGAAGGCAAAGAGGCGCTGGCGCAAACCCTTCAGCAGTTTGAAGGCGGCGTTCTGCTGGTCAGCCACGACCGTCAGTTAATTAGCCAAAGCTGCAACCGTTTCTGGCTGATTGAAGAGGGAAAGCTGAGCGAGTGGCACGATGCAGAAGCGGTGTTTGAGCGCCTGCGTGAAAGCGCGGGGCTGGCGACATCCACCGCGCCCGCCATCGACGCGGCGACGGTTCAACCCTCGCCGTATGACGATCTGCTCGAACGGCTGGTCGCGCTGGAAGCGCTGCTGGAAGACGATCTGGCGCGTAAGCCGAAGCATCAAAAGCCGCAGCTGCAGGCGCAATGGCGTAAAGAGATTGAGGAGATAGAGGCACAGCTGTAAGTCTGCGCCCGGCGAGTCTCTCGTCGGGCCAGTATTTTCCCCCTAAATTATTAGAGGAACGCCGTATTCTTATTCTGAAAATGGATTAAATAATGACATTATGTTGCCGTTGCCTTGCATTACAGCGCCAAACCACTAATCCTTGAGGAGTATTACACCTGCTATGCAGATACTCATCATGAACAAGGAGATACACATGAAGGCTGCTGTTGTCACTCAGGATCATCAGGTCAATATCACCGAAAAAACCTTACGCCCGCTAAAGCACGGGGAAGCCCTGCTGAAGATGGAATGCTGTGGCGTATGCCATACCGATCTCCACGTGAAGAACGGTGATTTCGGCGATAAAACCGGGGTTATCCTGGGCCACGAAGGGATTGGTATCGTAAAAGAAGTCGGCCCCGGCGTGAAGTCGCTGAAAGTGGGCGACCGCGCAAGCGTGGCCTGGTTTTTTGAAGGCTGTGGCCACTGCGAATACTGTAATACCGGCAACGAAACCCTGTGCCGCGACGTGAAAAATGCCGGTTACTCCGTTGACGGCGGCATGGCGGAAGAGTGCATCGTCACCGCTGACTACGCCGTAAAAGTGCCGGATGGTCTGGAATCCGCTGCGGCCAGCAGCATCACCTGCGCTGGCGTCACTACCTACAAAGCGGTGAAGGTCTCGGGTATCAAACCGGGCCAGTGGATTGCAATTTATGGTCTGGGCGGTCTGGGCAACCTTGCGCTGCAGTACGCCAAAAACGTCTTTAACGCCAAAGTCATCGCTCTCGACGTTAACGACGAACAGCTGAAGCTGGCGGCCAGCATGGGTGCGGATTTAACCATCAACTCCCGCAGCGAAGACGCCGCGAAAATTGTGCAGGAGAAAACCGGCGGCGCGCATGCCGCAGTCGTCACTGCCGTCGCAAAAGCGGCCTTTAACTCCGCCGTTGACGCCGTGCGTGCCGGTGGCCGCGTGGTCGCGGTTGGCCTGCCGCCGGAAGCGATGAGCCTCGACATTCCGCGTCTGGTGCTGGACGGCATCCAGGTGGTGGGTTCGCTGGTCGGCACCCGTCAGGATCTGCAGGAAGCCTTCCAGTTCGCCGCTGAAGGTAAGGTGGTGCCGAAAGTCACGATGCGTCCAATTGAGGACATCAACGCCATTTTTAAAGAGATGGAACAGGGCCAGATCCGCGGCCGTATGGTGATCGACCTACGTTCATAATCGTTCATCTTTCATCACCGCTCCTCGCTGGGGCGGTTTTTTTATAGCCATTTTCCGGCAATCCTTATCTTAATTCCTTGGTTCCCTTGTTTTCCCCCGCGCCCGATGATGAATCCGACGCTAACAAGAAGATAACAAAGGAATTCACCATGCAAACCCCATTTCGTCTGCCGCTGCTGACGGCGCTGATTCTGGCGACAACCGCAGCCTGGGCAGCAGATGCGCCCGTCAAAGGCGGCACGCTGATTTATCTGGAGCAACAGGCGCACACCAACCTCTATCCGCCTGCCGGTGGCTTTTACCCGAACGGCGGCATTCTGAATCAAATCACCGACAAACTGACGTGGCAGAACCCAAAAACGCTGCAGGTGGAACCCTGGGTGGCCGAAAGCTGGACCACCAACGCCGATAAAACCGAATACACCTTTAAGCTTCGTCCCGGCATCACCTTCTCCGACGGCACGCCGCTGGACGCCAACGCCGTGGCGAAAAACTTTGATACCTACGGTTCAGGCAACAAGGCGCAGCGCCTGCCGGTGTCAGAAGTGATCAATAACTACGATCGCAGCGAAGTCATCGACCCGCTGACCGTGAAGTTCTACTTCAAAAAACCGTCGCCGGGGTTCCTGCAGGGCACCGCCACCATTGGCTCGGGGCTGGTCTCGCTCAGCACGCTGAAGCGCAACTTCGAAGAGCTGGGAGATGCCCGCCACATCATTGGTTCCGGCCCGTTTGTGGTGAAGGACGAGAAGCTGGGTCGTGAAGTGACGCTCGAAGCGCGCAAAGACTACCAGTGGGGGCCGAAAAATCTGGCGCAGCAGGGGCCAGCCAATCTCGACGGCATCAAGTTTATCGTGACCCAGGAAGACAGCGTGCGCGTGGGCGCCCTGCTGGCGGGTCAGGCAGACTTTATTCGCCAGGTGCAGGCGTATGATGAAAAGCAGGCGACCGATCGGGGCTATAAGATCTACGCCGCCCCGACGCGCGGGGTGAACGACAGCATCAGCTTCCGCCCGGATAACCCGCTGGTCTCCGATATTCGCGTTCGCCAGGCGCTGCTGCATGCCACCAATGCAAAACAGGTGGTCGAAACCCTCTTCTCGGCCAACTATCCGCAGGCGAAGTCCGTGATTGCCGGTTCCGCCGCAGGCTTTGTCGATCTCAGCGACAAATTGACCTTTGACCCGGCAAAAGCCAACCAGCTGCTGGACGAGGCGGGCTGGAAAGCAGGCGGCGACGGGATCCGCGCCAAAGACGGCCAACGTCTGGCGCTGACGGTGTATGAATCCCTGCCGCAGCCACAAAACAAAGAGGTGCTGCAGCTGGTTGCCCAGCAGTGGCGCCAGGTGGGCGTGGCGCTGAGCGTCAAAGCCGGAGACGCAGGCAGCCGCACGCTGGATAACCTTGACCCGCTGAAAACCCCGTTAACCGTCTCCGAAGTGGGCCGCGCCGATCCGGACGTGGTGAAAAGCATGTTCTACCCGGCTAACCGCGACGCGCTGCTGCAAAAAGGCGGATCCAGCGACAAGGTCAAAAACTTCCGTGACGACAGGCTGAATGAACTGCTGGTGAACATTTCGGCAGAGGTCGACCCGCAAAAACGCCTGCAGCTGGCGGGGGACGCCCAGCGCTACCTGCTGGATAACGCCTACGTCATTCCGATTTTCGAGGAGCCGCAGGTCTTTGCCGGCGCGCCGTGGCTGAAAGGCGTCAATTTTGAAGCGGTAGGCCGCCCGTCGTTCTACGGCGCCTGGATTGAGAAACACTGAGGAGCTGACGATGCGCCACGCACTTCTTCAACGCTTTGGGCACGGGCTGCTGGTACTGTGGGCCGCCTTTACCCTCTCGTTCGTGTTGCTCCAGGTGCTGCCGGGCGACGCGGTGCTGATTAAATTTCAGAACCCGGACCTGGGCTTAAGCCCGGCGCAAATCGAGGAGATGCGCGTGGCCTACGGCGCGGACAGCCCGCTGTGGCAGCAATACGGTCACACGCTGCTGGCGATGCTGCGCGGGGATTTCGGCTATTCGCTACAGGCAGGCGTGCCGGTCAGCGAGCTGATTGCCAGCAATCTGCCGGATACCCTGAGCCTCGCCCTGCCCGCGTTTGTGCTCGCGGTCCTGCTGGCCTTTGCGCTGGCCTTTGCATCCCGTCTGCCGGGTCTGCGCTGGCTGAGCAATACCCTTCAGTCTCTGCCGGTCCTTTTTATCTCCTTACCGACGTTCTGGCTGGGGATTGCCCTCATCCAGCTTTTTTCTTTTCAGCTGCGGCTGATCCCGGTGATTAACCCGACGCCGTTGCAGGGGCTGATCCTGCCGATCGTGACCGTCGCGATCCCGATCTCCGCCCCGCTGGCGCAAATTCTGATGCGTAGTCTGGACCAGGTGGCGACGCAGCCGTTTGTCGCCGTCGCCCGTGCCAAAGGGCTGAGTGAAACCGCCGTCCTGTGGCATCACGTGACCGGCAACGCCCTGCTGCCGGTCCTGAACATTGCCGGGCTGCTGTTGGGCGAGCTGATTGCCGGGGCACTGATCACCGAAACCGTTTTTGGCCGCAGCGGGCTCGGGCAGCTGACCCAGCAGGCGGTGAATAATCAGGACATCGCCGTGCTTCAGGCGGTGGTCATGATTTCCGCCCTCGGTTTTGTCCTGATCAATCTGCTGGTGGATCTGCTGATGCCGCTGCTGGATCCCCGTCTGCAAACCGTTACCGGAGGTGCATCATGAGTCTGGTCGATTACGCGGCCGCCGCGCGAAAACGCGTTCCAGCCTGGCAGGGAGTGGAATGGCAGCCGGGACTGTGGCTGGCATGGGCGGTGATTATTCTCGCCGCTTTTGCTGCCGTGGCGCCCGGCCAGTTAACCCACTACAGCCCGATTGAGGGCATCGCCGGGGCGCAGCGCCTGGCACCGCAGGCCGGTCACTGGCTCGGCACCGATCAGCTTGGCCGCGATGTTTACACGCGTATCGTATATGGCGCCTCCCATTCCCTGAGCGCGGCGCTGGCCGCCGTGACGATGGGGCTGGTGGTCGGCACCGGCTTAGGGGTGATCGCCGGGGCGTTCGCCGGGCGCGTCGAGTCTCTGCTGATGCGCTTCGTCGACGTGTTGCTCTCCATCCCGTCTCTGCTGCTCTCGCTGACGGTGATTATTCTGCTCGGGTTTGGCACCGTTAACGCCGCGATTGCCGTCGGCGTTGCCTCCATTGCCAGCTTCGCCCGCCTCGCGCGCGGTGAAGTGGTGCGTATCCGCCATACGGATTATGTCGAAGCGGCGTTTGGCAGCGGCGGGACGTTTTTCGCCGTGCTGTGGCGACACATCCTGCCCAACGCGTTAACCGCCGTCCTCGCCTTTGCCACGCTGCAGTTTGGTCAGGCCATCCTGGCGCTCTCCACGCTGAGCTTTCTCGGCTACGGCACCCCGCCGCCGGTGCCGGAATGGGGCTTACTGATCGCCGAAGGTCGTAACTATCTCTCTACCGCCTGGTGGCTCACCACCTTCCCCGGCGTGGTCGTCATCGCCGTGGTGCTGGCCACCAACCGTATCAGCCAACAGTTCAGCGGAGGTCGCTAATGACCGTTCTCTCAGTGGAAAATTTGACGATTAGCTACCGTTCCGCTCGCCAGTGGCGAGAGGTGGTGCATAACGTCAGCTTCACGCTCGGACGAGGGGAAATGCTGGCGTTCGTCGGCGAATCCGGATCCGGCAAGACGACCACGGCGCAGGCGATCATTGGCCTGCTGGCCGATAACGCCCGGCGCGATGCGGGAAAAATATCGCTCAACGGCGAGGAGATTAGCCGATGGTCCGCGAAGCGCCTCGATACCCTTCGCGGCGCGCGAATTAGCCTGGTACCGCAGGATCCGGGTAATTCGCTCAACCCGGTGAAGACCATCGGGGCGCAGGTCGGAGAGATCGTTCAGCTCCACCAGAAGGTGACCCGCGCCGAGCGCGACGAGCAGGTGCTCGCCCTGCTGACAAAGGTCGGCCTGAGCCACCCCGAACAGCGCATGACGCAGTATCCCCATCAGCTCTCCGGCGGGATGAAACAGCGCGTGCTGATTGCCATCGCGATAGCGCTGCGCCCGGACGTGATCGTTGCCGATGAGCCCACCAGCGCGCTGGATGTGACGGTGCAAAAACGTATTCTCGATCTGCTGGATATCCTGCGCCGGGAGTCGGGTACCGCCGTTCTGTTTGTCACCCACGATCTGGCGCTGGCCGCACAGCGCGCGGACAGGCTGCTGGTGTTTCGCGATGGCGAGGTTCAGGAACAGGGCAACACCGCCGATATCGTCCGCACGCCGCAGCACGCCTACACCCGCCAGCTGTTGAGCGATCTCCAGGGCCAGCGCCTGACCATCGCCCCGGTAGCCGGTCTCCCGCTCGCGTCGCCGGCCATTCGCGCCCGCGCCATCAGCAAGCAATTCTCCCTGGGCAAAGGTCATCAGCTTCAGGCGCTGGATCGGGTGACGTTTGACGTCAGGCGCGGCAGCACGCATGCGCTGGTCGGTGAATCCGGCTCCGGGAAAACCACCCTCGCCCGTATTTTGCTGGGTTTTGAACAGGCGGACAGCGGGCAGGTCATCATTGATGATATTGATGCCACCGCGCTCAGCCGCGAGGCCCGACGTCAGCTGCGCCAGAAGATCCAGTTTGTCTACCAGAACCCGTTTGCCTCTCTCGACCCGCGTCAGACGCTGTTCGAGATCATCGAGGAGCCCCTGAAGAACTTTTCTCGCCTCAGTAAGGCGCAGCGAAAGCTCCGGGTGGAGACGGTGGCGCAGCGGGTTGCCCTGCCCGTCGAATTCCTGACCCGCACCGCCCGGGAGCTTTCAGGCGGACAGCGCCAGCGCGTTGCCATCGCCCGGGCGCTGATCCTGGAGCCGACCATTCTGGTGCTGGACGAAGCCACCTCCGCGCTGGACGTCACCGTGCAGGCGCAGATCCTGGCTCTGCTTCAGCAGCTGCAGCAGCAGCTGGGATTGACCTACCTCTTTATCACGCACGATCTGTCAACCGTCCGCCGGATCGCCCACAGCGTCACGGTGCTGCGCGGCGGTCAGGTGGTCGAACAGGGCGACGTCGGAACCTTATTCGCGTCGCCGCAGAACGACTATACCCGCGAGCTGATTGACGCCATTCCCCATTTTTCACCCGCTACGGAGGAGTTCGCATGACGCGAAAACGCCTGGGATTTTTCACCCGCCTGCTTGACGACGCTGCGCCGAAGGAGCGCTATCGTCTGGCAACTGAACAGATCCGCCACGCCGAACGCCACGGTTTTGACAGCGCCTGGATTGCCCAGCACCACTTCCACGAAAGTGAAGGCGGCCTGCCGTCGCCGCTGCTGTTTCTGGCGCACGTCGCCGCGCATACCGAAACCATCCGTCTGGGCACGGCCATCATTACCCTGCCGATGGAAAACCCGCTGCGCGTCGCGGAAGATGCCGCCGTGCTCGATTTACTCGCCGATGGTCGTCTTGAGGTCGGTTTTGGTTCGGGCGGCACACCGACCTCATTTCTGCCGTTCGGCCTGACGTTCGAGGAGCGCGGCGCGGCCTTTGCTGACCATTTGCATGTGATCCAGAGCGCCTGGCGCGGGGATTCGCTTACCCATCCGGATAACCACCTTTACCCGCCTGCGCCACAGCTGGCCGACCGTATCTGGATTGCCACCTTCTCTGTTGACGGAGCCGTTCGCGCCGCCCGGGCCGGACACGGTTTAATGCTCTCCCGCACGCAGCCGCGCCCGGCAGATCGGCTGGATTTAACGCTCGACGAGATCCAGAACCCGATTGTGGATGCCTACCTTGAGGCGCTGCCTGCGGGCATCGCACCGCGCATTCTGGCCTCCCGTACGGCGTTCGTCGCCGACAGCGACGACTATGCGCTCAGGGTCGCAACGCCGGGCCTCACGAAACAGGCCCAGCAGCATCGCGCTGCCGGGCACGTGGTTAAAGGTGACAACGTCACTGATTATCGCCGCCAGTTTGACGCGCATATTGGTTCGCCCGACACGGTGCTGCATTCGCTGAATGCTGACTCCATTCTCAGGCGCGCCACGGATATCTCATTCCAGGTCCATTCCGTCGAACCCACGCATCGCGACACGCTGCGGTCCATCGAACTGATCGCCGAACGTATTGCCCCCCACATCCTTTGAGGAGACACCTATGTCGTTAAGTCAGGACATTCTCGCCGAGCTGGCGGAAATTAAACCCGGTTCCCCTCTGGCAGAGGCGCGCGCCACGCGTGATGCCGCCACGCGCCACGCGCAGGGCAGCTACGAAATTCTCTTTAGCCAGCAGAATGCTGATTTTGCACTCGACGAGCGCTTCGCCGTGGCGGCAAAAGTCGCCAGGTGGCACAGCGCTGAGGCGCTGGCCGCGCACTATGCGGGGTTTGGCCTGGCCGACCCCACCTCAGAACGCCTGACCCCGGCGCTGAATTTCGCGCGGCTGCTGACGTTCTCCCCCGTCGAAGCGACGCCCGCAGCGTTAAGGGCGCTGACCCAGGCGGGATGGAGCAAGGAAGGCATTGTTACCCTGGCGCAGCTTATTGCGTTTGTGAGCTTCCAGAGCCGACTCATCACCGGGCTGCGGCTGCTGAATGACAGGCCCGTCGCCAAAAGCGATGCGCCGGTGGCGGCAGGCATCTGGCACACGACCGCAACAACGGTCACCGGAAAGGCGGCCCCCGTCGCGTTCACCCAGCAGGAGCTGGGATGGGAACCGTGGATAGCGGCCAAACCGCTGGCGGATTTCAGTGACGATGAGGTTGCCATCCTGGCGAAATTTGGCCATACCGATTCCGAGTACTTCCGCCTGCTGGCGCGCAACCTGCCGGTGCTTGAACAGCGCACGTTAACGGATAAAGGCATTTTTTATACATCGGGGGGATTGCCGCGCGCCGAGCGCGAGCTGGCCGCAACGGTCGCCAGTAAAATCAACGGCTGCATTTACTGCGCATCTGTCCATGCGCGTAAAGCCAGCCAGCTGTCAAAGGATGACGCGGCGGTAGAAGCCCTGCTGGCCGTGCGGCCGGGGCGGTCCCTGAGCGAGGGGCAATCCGCACGCTGGCAGGCGGAAATCGATTTTGCGGCGGCGCTGTCGGTCACGCCGCCTGCCGCCTCGCCGCTGCACCTTGCCGCGCTGGAAAAAGAGGCGCTGGATACCTTAGCGCAGCTCGATCTGGTGCAATCCGCCGCGTTCTTCGCCTGGGCCAACCGCCTGATGCTGACCCTGGGTGAGCCCTGGCTTGCCTGAAGCCTGTCAGGCTAGCGCGCGAGCGTTAGCCTGAGCCCGTCTGGCCCGCAGGTGACCATAGATCAGCAGTGCACTCATGGCCGAGAAAGAAAGTATTGCCGCCGGCAGCGTGACGTAACGCCAGCTAAAGCCGAGGACAATCATCATTCCGCCAAAGTACGCGCCAATCGCACTGCCGAGATTAAACGCCATCTGTCCCCCTGCCGCACCCAGCATCTCACCGCCCTTCGCATTTTGCAGAAGCAGAATTTGTAGCGGCGCAGAGAGCGCGAACAGCCCGGCACAGCAGATAAAGCCCATGATCAGCGAGGCCGTTTTCAGTTCACCAAAGGCGAAAAGCAGCAGCAGCGAGGCGACAATCACCATGTCGGTGGTGGCCGCAATGCGCAGCGGGCTAAAACGCCCCGAGAGCTTACCGCTCAACAGATTGCCCAACACCATGCCAAGCCCCATCAGCATCATGATGGCCGTCATCATCCCTTCTGAATAACCGGAGACGTTGACCATAAACGGCTTAACGAAGCTGAACCACGCGAACACCCCGGCGTTGCCAAACATGGTGGCGGCAAAGATCAGCCAGGGTTCTGGTTTTTTCAGAAAGTGGAACTGCTCGGTTAATTTGATTTCTGATGTGTCGCGGATGTCCGGCACCCAGAGCAGAACCGAAAGGATCACCAGCGCATCGAACACGGCAATCAGAAAAAAGGTATAGCGCCAGCTAAACTGGTGCCCGAGCCAGGTCCCCAGCGGAACGCCCACCAGATTCGCCACGGTCATGCCGGCGATCATCCCAGCCACCGCGACCGTCACCTTACCCGGAGGCGCAATTTTAGACAGGATAATCGCCCCGACGCCAAAAATAGCCCCGTGCGGAAAGCCGGAAATCAGCCGCCCCACCGCCAGCCAGAAATAGGACGTGGAAAACGTGAACAGGGCATTGCCGACAGCGGACATCGCCACCAGAAACAGCAGCGTGGTTTTTAACGAAAACTTGCCTGAGAACAGCGCCACAATCGGGGCGCCAATCACCACGCCGAACGCATAAAACGAGATCATATTCCCGGCGGAGGGAATCGAAATACCGGTGTCATGTGCCAGCTCGGTTAACACGCCCATAATGCCAAATTCGGCCATTCCCAGGCCAAATGTGCCAAGCGCCAACGAAAAAATTGTCTTTTTCATACCTCAACCACTGATTAATCACTCGCGACGGGCATTATTGGATAATCTTGTATGGTGAGCCAGCTCAAATCCGTTGGCTGGCAGGTTAATCCATTAATTCAGGAGTTTTCTCCCATTGCTACGCGGCGGGAATGGTAAACAAAAAGCCCCGACTGGTGTCAGGGCTTCAAAGGTTTTAAGGTTTAGCTTTTACAGTTCGCTTTCTGCCGCTGATTTAGCGCGTGTAATAGCGCCAGCATTGAAAATTGGGTGCTCGTGATTGTTCGTTAAGCAAAAAACCTGTCAGCGGTCTTAATGAATGCGTCCCGTAGGACGCACTATAAGGTCACTTACATTGAAAATCCGCATTATGATCAAGGTTATTATTAGCGTGCTTAGTTACCATCAAGCCTCAGCTCACCCATGCAGCAACATGGGTGCAATCAGCAAAGAGGAATGGCTGATAACCTCTTGATAAGGAATTTTTTTATGCCGCATCATGATGTGAATATTAAGCTAAACACAAGCACTAAAACCTTTGACGACGTTAACGGAGAAATTACTGCAATCAAATTACTTATTGGCTTGATTGCTACAAAACTCACCCAAGATTGCCGCGATAACTTACTTAGCGAGTTAAATTCGTTAGGAAAGCCAGATCTAGCGAAAATGTTGGAGCAGTTTTTTCCCAAGTGAAGCAAAGTAAAGCTTAATTGAAGCAAAGGGACGAGGGGATTCGTAAGAAAAACTCGTCCTTTTACATTTAATACACCGCTATTTTATTACATGAGACATCTCTCTATCTGCTTGTTTAAATTGCTAATGGTGGGCCTTAACTGGATGTGCCGAAAGCACGACCGGGCGCGCTCCGTACACCTGGTACGCGCGCAATAAAAAGCCCCGGCAGGTGCCAGGGCTTGTGAGGTTTATTCTTTACAGGCCGCTTTCAGCAGCAGACTTCACGCGAGTTATTGCACCCGAGTTAAATATTGGATGTTCATAGTTATCGCTTACATCACGGACCCTGTATATCTTCCATTTATCAGCCTCACGCCGAACGAAAACTTCCAGTTCTAACTTCCCGCCGTTTTCCTTACCAATCCAAACTGGCATTACCTCACCACCCAAAAGGGGTTTCGAGGTACCGACAGTGAGCGCCGATATCCACGACGGGTCATAATCCTGCGCGTAAGCGAAGTAATCAGAGCCAAGTAAATCTTGTTCGGGTATCGACTCTATATCGTCCAGTCTCTTGAGCGTGTCTGCAGAGACATATTCGCTCATTTCCGATAGTGGGAATTCTCTGTCACTACTGGTAAGGGTCGGTAGATATGCTGCGTAGAAAGCTCGGACGCGGTCTGAAGCGCTGATATCGGGCTTAAAAGTACATGCGGAAAGCAGACACGCAAACAACACCATTGCAGCTCGCATCAATTCTTCCTGTAAATTTTGAAAGACGGTTGAGCCGCGCGATACCCCGGTCCAGGGTACATGCCGTGTTGTCGGAAATCGGAAATCCACTGTGTGCCGTCATACATTGTCATATGTCCGCTTGAGTTTCCGCCCGGATAGGGTTGAATGACAGCAACATCGCCACTTAATAATGTAGAACCCGGCGGAACTTCATGAAATCCCGCTCGCAGTAATGATGGCCCGTAATCTTTTGCGTTTAGCGTTCTCTCCAGCCTGACGCCACCTGCTTTTATTGCTTCCCTGGTAAACGTTGCACATTCGTTATGTGAACGACCGAGAGCGCGTGATCGGAGGTGTGAAACAGCAGCTTCTTTATTCCAACTCATTCTTAGTTCCTTTAAGTAAATAAGACCGAAATTATCACGCTAACCACATTTAGCGTGTGGGATTAAACGTGCTGATTTTTCGCATCCGTGACGTTCTAAAAGGGGAACGGGTGCTAAGCACCTTCGTGAATACCTAAGTAACTGCTTGAAAAAGTGTTGTTAAATTAATTACCTAAAAACAATACGTATAATATCAGGTGGATTACACTTCATAGTGCGGCCTCGCTTTTTTCCGCGCCGGACAATCTGAGGATGACCATCATGGGAAGCAAAAAGAAAACCAGTGTCGCTGTTGATGTCGTAAAGAATGCTCCGTTAAAGACCAAAGAGTACGAACAAGAGCTACGTCGCCTCCACGTTGAACTGGTTAAGCTCCAGCAGTGGGTCGTCGCCAAAGGGCTAAAGGTGTGTATTGTTTTTGAAGGACGCGACGGAGCGGGTAAAGGCGGCACCATTAAAGCGATCACCGAGCGCGTCAGCCCTCGCGTGTTTCGCGTTGTTGCCCTCCCTGCACCCACCGAGAAAGAGAAAACCCAGCTCTATTTTCAGCGTTATGTTCCCCATCTGCCTGCCGCCGGGGAGATCGTCATTTTCGACCGCAGCTGGTACAACCGCGCGGGTGTCGAGCGGGTAATGGGATTCTGCACCCCCGAGCAGGTTGAGAAGTTTCTTGATGGTGCGCCGGTGATGGAAAAAGCGATGGTGGATGCCGGGATTATCCTGCTGAAGTACTGGCTGGAGGTCACGCCTAAAGAGCAGGAGCGCCGCCTGCGCGACCGTATTAACGATGGTCGTAAAATATGGAAGCTATCGCCGATGGATATTAAGTCCTTTAACCTGTGGGACGAGTATACCCTCGCGCGCGACGCCATGTTTGAAGCGACAGATACCGCCTGGGCGCCGTGGTTTGTAGCGCGTTCAGAAGATAAAAAACGCGTGCGCCTGAATATTATTTCTCACCTGCTCACCCAAATTCCCTATAAAGAAATTCATGTCGAAAAGGTGGATTTACCGAAGCGTAAAATCGGCAAAGTCAAACCCACAAAATATCCGTTCCGGTATGTGGAAGAGCGGTTCTAAAATTACTGGAATACGCCTCGCAGAATGTAGATTACCAGGGGATACGGTATTGTTTTTTGTTGGCTGCGGTTGATAATGACCGCACCAACAAAGGAGCTGAAAATGAAGCCAAACCGAAGCAAAGACTATGGCAAAAGGGAGAGCATAGCGAGTGGAGTCTCCCGTGAAGCTCGGACACCAGAGGCTCGAAGACGAGATCGTCAGCAAGATAAAAAATTCATAAAAGCCATAAATGAATTTACGGCTAAAGCGGGATTATTATCAGACGATCCTTTCTTTGGAGGGATTTAATGTGCTTTCAGTTTGACATTTACCGTAACCCTTCAGAAAGAACACGGGACTACCAGCCTTATTTTATGATAATTCAACATGACTATTATGATGATTTATCAACAAGACTGATTATTCCATTGAGCTACCATAGCTATCTACGTGGACATATCAATGCCGCGATGCCTTTAGTGAATATTGATTTCGAGCGATATTTCCTTAACACCGCTGGCATAACACACGTGGAAAAATAGAAACTAAATAATAAAGATTATGTATGTAATCTTCGCAGCGCGAGAAGTACTGTTATCGCGGCGATAGATGCGTTAGTGACCAATACATAACGTAGGCCCGCGCAAGCGCAGCGCCGCCGGGCAAAGCCGACGGCGCAGGTCTTACTTCATTCCTTCCGTGCTTTCCCGTTTCGCTTCCAGTCGTTCCACTTCACGATACCAGCGCGGGTGGTGTTTCTGCGCCCAGCGGCGGCTCACCTTCCCTTCAATCATCCCTTTAATCGATCCCTTTACCCAGAACGCCATATACATATGGATCAGGATGGCGTGGATCAGAATGATGGCCGAGGTGGCGTGGATCAGCAGCGCGTAGCGAATCACCTGAATCGGAAAATAGTGCGCAAAATACGGACGCCAGATAATCACGCCGGTCACCAGAAGCACAAAAATCATGCTCATGATGGTCCAGAACATCATCTTCTGCCCGGCGTTGTATTTCCCCACCTTCGCGACCTTATGCTCGTTGCCCTTCAGGACTTCGACGATCCCTTTCACCCACGGGATATCCTGCCTGTCCGGGATGTTGTGGTGGACAAAGCGCACGAACATAAACATCAGCACCACGAAAATCAGCACGCCGAAGAACGGGTGCAGAATGCGCCCCATCTGCGGCGTGCCGAAGGTTTCGGTCAGCCACTGCAGCGTCGGGAAGAAGAACGAAATCCCCGATACCGCCACCAGGAAGAAGCAAATCACGACCGTCCAGTGACAGGCGCGGTCAACAAACTTCGTGCGCACGATCGTTTTCGACTTACTCATGATGCTCCTCCTCGTCCTCATCCGCCTCTTTGTTTGGCCCGATACCGATGTAGTGATAAATCAGCCCGGCAAAGGTGGCGATAAAGCCCGCCGCCGAAAGCGGCTTAAGCGCCCCTTTCCAGAGGTTGATGGAGGTATCGATCGCCGGATCCTTCGGCAGGTTGTGGTACAGCTCCGGCTGGTCGTTATGGTGCAGCACATACATCACGTGCGTACCGCCCACGCCCTGCGGGTTATAAATGCCCGCATTCTCGTAGCCGCGCGCTTTCAGCTTGTCCACTCGCGCCTGCGCCACGTCCAGCATCTCTTTTTTAGTGCCGAAGTGGATCGCCCCTGTCGGGCAGGTTTTCACACACGCAGGCTCCTGCCCGACGCTGACGCGGTCCACGCACAGGGTGCATTTGTATACCCGGTTATCCTCTTTATTGAGGCGCGGGATATTAAACGGACAGCCCGCGATGCAGTACCCGCAGCCGATGCAGTTGTCCTGCTGGAAGTCGACGATACCGTTGGCGTACTGAATAATCGCGCCGGCAGACGGGCACGCCTTCAGGCAGCCCGGATCTTCACAGTGCATACAGCCGTCTTTACGGATGAGCCATTCCAGCCTGCCGTTCTGGTCGGTTTCGCTAAAGCGCATCACCGTCCAGGATTTGGCGCTCAGATCCGCCGGATTGTCGTAGACCCCCACGCAGTGCCCCACCTCGTCGCGGATATCGTTCCACTCCGAGCAGGCCACCTGGCAGGCCTTACAGCCCACGCAGGAGGAGACGTCGATAAGCTTGGCAACCTCTGCCTTATAGTCCCGCGCGCGGGGCGCGGGGGTAATCGGGTTGGTCGCGGAGCGTTTGATAACGTCTTGTGTTTCCATCGCCATTGAATCGCTCCTTACGCTTTCTCGATGTTGACCAGAAACGCCTTGTACTCCGGCGTTTGCGAGTTGGAATCGCCGACGTTTGGCGTCAGGGTATTGGCGATGTAGCCTTTCTGCGCCACGCCCTCAAAGCCCCAGTGCAGCGGGATCCCGACGGTTTCCACCTGCTGGCCGTGCACGTTCAGGCTTTGGAGACGACGCGTCACCACCGCCACCGCGCGAATAAAGCCGCGCTTGCTGCTTACCTTCACGCGGTCGCCGTTGGCGATGCCTTTCGCCTTCGCCAGCGTCTCGCTGATCTCCACAAACTGTTCCGGCTGCACGATAGCGTTAAGCCGCGCGTGCTTGGTCCAGGTGTGGAAATGCTCGGTCAGGCGATAGGTCGTCCCTACGTACGGGAACTTGTCCTTTTTGCCTAAGCGCAGGACGTCCTCTTCGTAGATACGCACCACCGGGCTGGAGACCACGTTCGGATGCAGCGGGTTGGTGCCGAGCGGCGTTTCCATCGGCTCGTAGTGTTCCGGGAACGGCCCTTCTGCCAGCTTGTTGAGGGCAAACAGGCGTCCCAACCCTTCCGGCTGCATGATGAATGGCCCGGTGTTGCTGCCCGGCGCGGCGTTGTTGTAGTCCGGGATATCGTTCCCCGCCCACTTCGCCCCGTTCCACTGGATCAGCATACGTTTCGGATCCCACGGCCTGCCGTTTACGTCTGCAGACGCGCGGTTGTACAGCACGCGACGGTTCAGCGGCCACGCCCATGCCCAGCCCAGCGTATTGCCCAGCCCTGACGGGTCGGCGTTGTCGCGGTTGGCCATCTGGTTGCCCTGCTCCGTCCAGCTGCCGGTGTAGATCCAGCAGGACGACGCCGTCGTGCCGTCATCGCGCAGCAGCGCGAAGCTGTTCAGCAGCTGGCCTTTCTTCGCCACCAGGTTGCCGCTGGCGTCATAGAGATCCGCCAGCGCCACGCCGTTGTTCTCTTTGGCGACTTCCTCTGACTCAGGATGGTCAGGCTGCCTGTAGCTCCAGCCCATCTTCAGCAGCGGCTCAGCGCCCTTGCCGCCTTCGGTGCGGTACATTTCGCGCAGGCGATGGTAAATCCCGGCCAGGATTTCGCCGTCGTTACGCGCTTCGCCCGGCGCATCCTGGCCTTTCCAGTGCCACTGCAGCCAGCGGCCAGAGTTAGCGATTGAACCGTCCTCTTCCGCAAAGCAGGTGGACGGCAGGCGGAACACTTCGGTCTGAATCGACGCCGGATCGACATCGTTCGATTCCCCGTGGTTCTGCCAGAAGGTGGACGTTTCGGTCACCAGCGGATCGATAACCACCATGTACTTCAGCTTGCTCAGGCTGCGAACGACTTTGTTCTTGTCCGGGAAGGAGGCCACCGGGTTAAAGCCCTGGCAGATATACCCCGTGACGTCGCCCTTATCCATCATGTTGAAATACTTGATGACGTCGTAAGCCTGGTCCCACTTCGGCAGCCACTCAAAGCCCCAGTCGTTCTCCTTCTGCGCCGCGTCGCCGTAGAAGGATTTCATCAGGCTGACGTAGAACTTCGGATAGTTGCTCCAGTAGTTCACCTGATCCGGCCGCGTTGCTTTCGGCGTATTGGCCTCAAGATACGTTTGCAGATCCGCCTGCTTTTCCGACGGCAGCGTCAGGTAGCCCGGCAGGCTGGTGGAAAGCAGACCGAGGTCGGTAAGCCCCTGAATGTTGGAGTGCCCGCGCAGCGCGTTTACGCCGCCCCCCGCCATCCCCATGTTGCCGAGCAGCAGCTGGATCATCGCCATGGTGCGGATGTTTTGCGCGCCGACGGTGTGCTGCGTCCAGCCCAGCGCGTAGAGGAACGTGGTGGTTCTGTCGGCGGCGCTGGTGGAAGCAAGCACTTCACACACCTTCAGGAAGTCCGCTTTCGGCGTACCGCAGATGTTCTCCACCACCTCCGGCGTGTAGCGGGAAACGTGCTGCTTAAGCAGGTTCCACACGCAGCGCGGGTGCGTCAGTGTTTCATCACGCAGCGCATAGCCGTTTTCATCGAACTGATAGTTCCAGGACGTTTTATCGTACTGGCGTTTTTCGGCGTCATAGCCGCTAAACAACCCGTCATCGAAGGCAAAATCATCCCGCACCAGCAGGTTCGCGTTGGTGTAGTGCTTAACGTATTCCGCGTTAATTTTGTTGTTTTCGATCAGGTACAGCAGCACGCCGGACAGGAACGTAATGTCCGTACCGGAGCGGATTGGCGCATAGATATCGGCCACCGATGCCGTACGCGTAAAGCGCGGATCGACGACGATAAGCGTCGCATCGTTGTTGTTTTTCGCTTCCATCGCCCAGCGGAACCCCACCGGATGGGCTTCCGCGGCGTTACCGCCCATCACCACCACGACGTTAGCGTTTTTGATATCAACCCAGTGGTTGGTCATCGCACCGCGACCAAATGTTGGAGCAAGACTTGCTACCGTTGGTCCGTGTCAGACGCGCGCCTGGTTGTCTACCGCCAGCATGCCGAGAGAGCGCACAAATTTTTGCGTCAGCATGCCGGTTTCATTACTCGCCGCAGACGCGCACAGCATCCCGGTGGAAAGCCAGCGGTTAACCGTTACGCCCTGGGCGTTCTTTTCAATAAAGTTGGCGTCGCGGTCGGCTTTCATTAATTTGGCAATACGGGAGAAGGCCTCATCCCAGGAGATACGCTGCCACTTGTCGGAACCCGGCGCGCGGTATTCCGGGTAGCGCAGGCGGTTTTCGCTGTGAACGTAGTCCAGCAGCCCCGCCCCTTTCGGGCAAAGCGCTCCGCGGCTCACCGGATGATCCGGATCCCCTTCAATATGGTAAATCGCTTCTCTGGCGTTCTTCGCGCCATCGCCCAGGCTATACATTAAAAGCCCACAACCTACGGAGCAGTATGTGCAGGTGTTACGGATCTCTTTTGCGCGCAGCAGCTTATAGTTGCGTGCCTGAGCCAGCGCCATTTTGGGAGCAAATCCCAGCATGGCTGCCGTTGTTCCGGCCATACCGCCCGCGCAGATTTTAAAAAATTGTCTGCGGCTGACGTCCATTGTTGTCCTCGTTTTCATATAAGACTTCGCGCCGCAAACTAACAGCAAAGCCCCTGATTTTTTTGCGTCAAATCAAGGTCATCTGCCTTCACCCCCTTAATAGTCACCCCCGGAACCTTTAAATACTCCTTTTTGATTAACGGTTTAAGAGAATAATTGGCGACAGCGTCAGGATGAATGCGATACATTTTTCCTCTGATTTTTATTGCAATGGCGAAGTAATGGACAGAAAGAGAGCAACGCTTATTGGGCTGGCGGCAATACTGTTATGGAGCACCATGGTCGGCCTTATTCGCAGCGTGAGTGAGGGACTGGGCCCGGTAGGCGGTGCGGCAATGATCTACACGCTGAGCGGATTACTGTGTCTGGTGACGGTAGGATTTCCTGATATCAGGCGGTTTTCACCCCGCTATCTTATTGCCGGCAGCGTTTTATTTGTCAGCTACGAAATATGCCTGGCGCTGTCGCTGGGTTATGCCGCCACGCGATCGCAGGCTATTGAAGTGGGCATGGTCAATTACCTTTGGCCAAGCCTGACCATTGTGTTTGCCATCTTGTTCAACGGGCAGAAATCGACCCTGTGGGTGATCCCCGGCTTAGCCGTCTCATTGCTGGGCGTCTGCTGGGTATTGGGCGGAGAACAGGGTTTACATCTTGATGAAATAACCCGCAATATCGTTTCCAGCCCGCTGAGCTACGCGCTGGCGTTTGCCGGCGCCTTTATCTGGGCCGCCTACTGCACGGTCACCAGCAAATTTGCGAAAGGACAAAACGGCATTACCTTGTTTGTTTTGCTGACCGCGCTGAGCCTGTGGGTGAAATATTTCCTGAGCGATCAGCCCGAGATGGTGTTCACGCTTCCGGTGGTCGTGAAACTCGTCATGTGCGGTATCGCGCTTGGGTTTGGATACGCCGCATGGAATATTGGCATCCTTCACGGTAACGTCACGGTACTCGCTGCCGTATCCTATTTTACCCCTGTCCTCTCCGCCGCGCTTGCCGCCGCAGTGCTGAGTTCGCCCCTCTCATTCTCGTTCTGGCAAGGCGCGCTGATGGTCTGCGCCGGGTCGTTGCTCTGCTGGTACGCAACAAGAAAATAATGCTTCTCTAACGGCCGGGCGAATTTCAGTCCGGCAACATAATTAACATAAATTTAAAGTGTGATCGCTCCTCAGAATATTTATCATAATTATCGCATTTCCGTTTAAATTCGATTTATATTTGCCGCCTTCTGTAAGCGGCAGAAAAGATAATTGACACAAACTGACAACACTATGGAATTAATTAACTGCGAATATTAACGCCATGGATAGCATTGAGTGCAATAATTCATTTCTGACGTGTTCATGGCAATATTCGCAATATACGTTGTGATTTACCCCTAACCTACTGTTATTAAGTCAAAACAGTAATAACAACCCCCTCAAAGCATCGATAATACCGAAATCTAACGTAATAGACTAAAACACGCAGAAATTATAGCGATAGCAATAGTCCCGCAGAACACATAATTATTAATCGTATGAAATTCGGTCGCATTGTTTGAATAATCGCCTTTTTGCACGATCGAGATCACACTAATTGAAATTATCTCTAATATTTTGAAACTTATTATTGAAATAAGACTACGAGATTTTTAAAAATAGCATGCCATTGACGAGCAGCCTCGTTTAGAAATCGTTCACAGTGGTTCAGGAAATACTCAAAAAAATTATAAGGAACATTTAAGATGAAACTTAAATTAGTTGCAGTGGCAGTCACTTCCATGCTGGCAGCAGGCGTTGTTAACGCTGCCGAAATTTACAACAAAGACGGTAACAAGCTGGATCTGTACGGTAAAGTAACAGGTCTGCACTATTTCTCTGATGACGCTGGCGCAGATGGCGATAAAACCTACATGCGTATCGGCTTCAAGGGCGAAACCCAGGTTAACGACCAGCTGTCCGGCTACGGCCAGTGGGAATATCAGATTCAGGGTAACAAAGACGAAGGCGACAACCAGTCCTGGACCCGTGTGGCGTTTGCCGGTCTGAAGTTTGCGGAAGCAGGCTCCTTTGATTACGGTCGTAACTACGGCGTAATTTACGACGTGACCTCCTGGACCGACGTTCTGCCAGAATTCGGCGGCGACACCTACGGTGCCGACAACTTCCTGCAGTCTCGTGCAAACGGCGTTGCGACCTACCGTAACCAGGACTTCTTTGGTCTGGTTGACGGCCTGAACTTTGCTCTGCAGTATCAGGGTAAAAACGGCAGCGTAAGCGGTGAAAACACCAGCGGTCGCAGCCTGCTGAACCAGAACGGCGACGGCTACGGCGCGTCCCTGACTTACGATCTGGGTGAAGGCTTCAGCGTGGGTGGCGCAATGTCCTCTTCACGTCGTACCGCTGACCAGAATGCGGCTGGCGTATACGGTGAAGGCGACCGCGCTGAAGTCTACAGCGGTGGCGTGAAATACGACGCGAACAACATTTACCTTGCTGCACAGTATTCTCAGACCTATAACGCAACCCGCTTCGGTACCTCTAACGGTAACCGCAGCGACATCTACGGCTTTGCAAACAAGGCGCAAAACTTCGAAGTTGTGGCTCAGTATCAGTTCGACTTTGGCCTGCGTCCATCCATTGCTTACCTGCAGTCCAAAGGTAAAGACATCGAAAACTTCGGCGACCAGGATCTGGTTAAATACATCGATGTTGGCACGACCTACTATTTTAACAAAAACATGTCCACCTACGTGGATTACAAAATCAACCTGCTCGACGACAACCAGTTCACTCGCCAGGCAGGCATCGGTACCGACAACATCGTTGCGCTGGGTCTGACCTACCAGTTCTAAATCTTGTCTGTACAAAAGCCAGCTGAACAAGCTGGCTTTTTTTTATCCGTCACTTTTACCCGGCTGACGGCTCCCCGCTCGCCGCCCGGCGCAGCCAGTTTTGCAGCAGCTTACCGTCCTCGGTCATCTCTGAATCCGAACGCACGCAGAGGTGATAGTCGCGCCCGTCATCAATGGGTAAGTCAAATATCTTCACCAGCTCGCCGCTCTCAAGATAAGGCGCGATCAGCGGCTCGCGCATCAGCGCGCAGCCCAGCCCGGCCTGCACGCCCGCCAGCGTTAACAGCCCGTCTTCAAACAGGGGGCCGCTGCGCCGAAGAGGACGTTTTACCCCCTGCAGCAGAAACCACTGCGGCCACGTGGTGCGCTCCTCATCATGCAGCAGCGGCATTTGCAGCAGTTGCTCAGGCGTGTCGATATGGCCATGAATGCGCAAAAACGCGCGGCTGCACACCGGCACCATCTGTCCGGAAATCAGCTTTTCGCTCTGATAGCCCGCCCACTGGCCGTTACCAAAACGAATCGACATATCCGACGCATCGCTCAGATAGTTACGGTGGTTGGCATACACTACGTTGATCTCGGTCTGCGGATTGGCACGCATAAAATCAGGCAGACGCGGGATAAACCACCCCATGCCAAAAAGCGGGATCAGGCTGATGGTGACCTGACGCGTTTGCGCCTGCCCGGCCAGATGCTCCGTTGCCTGGCGCAGCACGTTAAACGCCGCACGGATCGAACGGTAATATTCCCGTCCGTGCTGGCTCAGCACCAGCCTGCGCCCCTGACGCTCCGTTAGCGGCATTTGCAGATACCCTTCGAGCACCTTGAGCTGATGGCTGACCGCCGACGGTGAGATATCCAGCTCCTGCGCGGCCAGCGTAACGCTGCCCAGCCGGGCGATGGCCTCAAAGGCACGGACGGCCCGAAGCGGCGGATCGTTTGCCAGACGGCTGTCTGCATACGCAGGCAAACTCGCCGATTGTTCTGTTTTATTCATATGTTGATTTCTTTAGGCTTTTCACCAGAGAACGCGATTGCATTATCTTTATATAAATCATTAAGATAAAACAATAGCGGTTTATCATAAGAAATAATATATGTGTATTTTACAATTAAATTCATTTATCGGATGGTAGCCGCAGAAAGAAGACTTTGCGGGAACAGACGTTGGATACACTCATACAACAACTGATCAACGGTGTGATGCTGGGCAGCATTTACGCGCTGATCGCGCTGGGCTATACCATGGTGTATGGCATCTTGCGCATTATTAACTTTGCTCACGGCGATATTCTGATGGTCGGTGCGCTCACCACCCTTTCCGCCATTAACGCCCTGAACGCCACCTTTCCTCACATGCCGCTGCTGTTGCAGCTTGGCGTTGCCCTGGCGATTGCCATGGCCGTTTGCGCCCTGCTGGCAATGGCCGTGGAGCGCTTTGCCTACCGTCGACTGCGCAACGCCCCGCGCCTGGCACCGCTTATTTCGGGTATCGGCGTCTCGGTCCTGCTGCAAACCGTGGCGATGATTATCTGGACGCGCAATCCGCTGATGTTCCCACAGATCCTGCCCATGGAACCGATCGCCGTGACGTCAGGAAGTGAACAACATCCCCCCGCCATTTTGACCGTCACCGGCATTGTTACCGTAGCGCTGGCGCTTGCGGTGATGACGGGGCTATGGCTACTGGTGGAATACACCCGCCTGGGCCGCGGCATGCGCGCCGTGGCGGAAAACCCGCGCGTTGCCACGCTGATGGGGGTTAACCCCAATGCCATTATTACCCTGACGTTCGCCATCGGCGGCGTATTTGCCGCGCTGGCAGGCGTCATGATGGCCAGCAACTACGGCAACGCCAGCTTCTCGATGGGCTTTTTGCCCGGGATCAAAGCCTTTACCGCCGCCGTGCTGGGAGGCATTGGCAACATTCGTGGCGCAATGATTGGCGGGATCCTGCTCGGCATTATCGAAGCGCTGGGCGCAGGTTACCTGGGTGAACTGACCCACGGCGTCTTCGGCAGTAACTATCAGGACGTCTTTGCCTTCATGGTCCTGATTCTGGTGCTGGTCTTCCGTCCGGCAGGCCTGCTGGGCGAGCGCGTAGCGCACAGGGCGTGAGGGAAACAATGACAACGCTTCAACTACAAACCCCGGCGGCGACGCGCAAATTCTGGTCAGGCATGATTCTGTTCTGCCTCGCGCTGCTGGTTGCTCCCGTGGTGGCCACGCAGCTTGGCGGCAACTACTGGGTGCGCGTTATCGACTTCGCCCTGCTCTACATCATGCTGGCGCTGGGGCTCAATATTGTGGTGGGCTATACCGGCCTGCTGGATATGGGGTTTATCGCCTTTTACGCGGTCGGCGCCTATCTCGCAGCACTGATGGCCTCGCCACACCTGCTGGAGGTTTTCCCGATCCTCAACGTCTGGTTCCCGGACGGGCTGCACACCTCATATCTGCTGATTATTCCGCTGGCGGCGCTCGTCGCTGCGGTCTGCGGCTTTTTACTGGGTGCTCCCACGCTGAAGCTGCGCGGGGACTACCTGGCGATAGTGACCCTCGGCTTTGGCGAAATCATCCGCATCCTGATGCGCAACCTCGACCGTCCGGTGAACATCACCAACGGTGCGAAGGGCATTACCGGGGTGGATACGCTGAATCTGTTTGGCCTGAAGTTCAGCGGCGTATACCACTGGTTAGGTTTCAAAGTGCCCGCGCTGTGGCTGTGGTACTACCTGCTGATGCTGGTGATTGTGGCGATTATTTTTGTCTGCCTGCGCCTGCAGCATTCCCGTATTGGTCGCGCCTGGCACGCCATCCGTGAAGATGAGGATGTGGCCCGCGCGATGGGCATCAACGTGCGTAACTATAAGCTGCTGGCCTTTGCGATGGGTGCCTCTTTTGGCGGCGTGGCGGGTGCCCTGTTCGGCGCGTTCCAGGGCTTTGTCTCCCCGGAATCCTTCACGTTACAGGAATCCATTGCCGTACTGGCGATGGTGGTGCTGGGCGGGATGGGACACATTCCGGGCGTGATCCTCGGCGCGATACTGCTTACCGCCCTGCCGGAATTGTTGCGCAGTCAGGCAGCCCCGGTTCAGCAGGCGCTGTTCGGTACGGTACTGATTGACCCGGAAGTGCTGCGTCAGCTGTTCTACGGCCTGGCGCTGGTGCTGGTCATGCTGGTGCGTCCTGCCGGGATCTGGCCGGTACGCCACAAGGAGGTGAATACATGAGTCTGTTAACCGTACGCAACATGTCCAAACGCTTCGGCGGGCTTACCGCCGTGGATGACGTTTCGATCGCCGTGAACAAGGGCGAGATCTACGGCCTGATTGGTCCTAACGGGGCGGGAAAAACCACCTGTTTTAACCTGATCACCGGGCTTTATCCGGCGGACAGCGGTGAATTTTCCATTGCCGATAAGCCCTATTTCCCAAAGCACATTGAGAAAGTCACCGCCGCCGGGATCGCGCGTACCTTCCAGAACGTGCGCCTCTTTAACGACATGTCGGTGCTGGAAAACGTGATGGTGGGCCGCCACGTGCGCACCCGCAACGGCCTGTGGGCCGCGCTGAGCCGCCACAAACGCGCTCGCGAAGAAGAGAAACAGACCCGGGAGCTGGCCTGGCACTGGCTGGAGTACACCGGCATTGCGAAGTTCGCCCACTACCGCGCCTGCGATCTGGCGTATGGCCATCAGCGCCGTCTGGAGATTGCCCGCGCGCTGGCAACGGATCCGCTGCTGCTGGCGCTGGACGAACCCGCCGCCGGGATGAACGCTGCTGAAAAAGTGGCGCTCGGCGAGCTGCTTATCCGCCTTCGCGATGACGGCAAAACCCTGCTGATGATCGAACATGACGTCAAGCTGGTGATGGGCATCTGCGATCGCCTGACGGTGCTTGATTACGGCAAAACGCTCGCCAGCGGCACGCCGGAGAGCGTGCGTCGCGACCCGGCAGTGATCGCCGCCTGGCTTGGAGGCAACGCCCATGTCTGAATTACTGAAGGTGGAACGCGTGGACGTGCATTACGGCGGCATTCAGGCCGTACGCGATGTCTCTTTTACCCTGCGCGAGGGCGAACAGGCTACGCTGATCGGTGCTAACGGCGCGGGGAAAAGCTCCACCGTGCGCGCCATTACCGGGCTGGAAAGCTTTAGCGGCCGTATTGAATTCAACGGTAAAGCGGTGCGTAAGCACAGGCCCGAAACCCTGCTCCGTGACGGTCTGGTGATGGTTACGGAAGGCCGGGGGATCTTCTCCCGAATGACGGTGCTGGAAAACCTGCAGATGGGCGCCTGGCTCAGGCGTGACACTGTCACCGTTAATCGCGAGATGAACGAGATCTTCGAGCGCTTCCCGCGCCTGGGCGAACGCCAGCATCAGCTCGCCGGCCTGCTGTCCGGCGGTGAGCAACAGCTGCTGGCCCTTAACCGCGCGCTGCTCAGCCGCCCGCGCCTGCTGATCCTCGACGAACCCTCGATGGGCCTTGCCCCGAAGATGGTCGAGAACATTTTTGCCGTCATTGCCGGCCTGCGCGAGCGCGGCGTTGCCCTGCTGCTCATCGAACAAAACGCCCGTCTCGCGCTGGAAGTGACCGACAGCGCGTGGGTGATGGACAGCGGCAGCATTGTTCATCATGGCGAATCGAAAGCGCTGCTCAATGACGACCAGATTGCACAGATTTATTTGGGCGAAATGCCCGTTTAACAACACCAGCCAACATCAGGGAAATACAATGAAAACAGTAAAAATCAGTGCGCTTAGCGCCGCTATCCTCCTCGGCAGCTTTGCCTCTACCGGAGCCTGGGCCGCCGATGGCGAAACCGTGGTTATCGGTCTGGCAGGCCCGCTCACCGGCCCGTCTGCCCGTATCGGTAAGGATCTGGAGAACGGCGCGCAGCTGGCCATTGACGACATTAACAAGCAGCACCCGACCATCGGTGGCAAAGCGGTGACCTTCAAGCTGCAGTCCGAAGACGATCAGTCCGACCCGCGCACCGCCGTGGCCGTGGCGCAGCGTCTGGTGGATAGCGGCGTGGCGGGCGTTGTCGGTCACTGGAACACCGGTACCAGCATTCCTGCCGCACGTATCTATCACGATGCGGGCATCGCACAGGTGGCACCGGTCGCGACCGGTCACGCCTATACCAGGCAGGGTTTTGATACCAGCTTCCGCGTGATGGGCCACGACGACGACGGCGGTCAGCTAGCCGGTCAGTACGCGGTCAATACGCTGAAAGCCAAACGCATTGCGGTGATCGACGACCGTACCGCCTTTGGTCAGGGACTGGCGGACCAGTTTATTAAATCCCTTGAAGCGCAGGGCGTGAAGGTTGTCGATCGTCAGTACGTTGATGACAAAACGGTGGACTTCAGCGCCGTGCTGACCGCCATCCGGAGTAAAAACGCCGATCTGATCTTCTTCGGCGGCGTCGACAGCCAGGCCGCACCGCTGGCGCGTCGTATCAAACAGCTGGGCATGAACGCCACCCTGATGGGCGCAGGCGGATTTGTCAGCCAGACGTTCCTGCAGCTGGCGCAGAAAGAAGGCGAAGGCGTGGTGGCGCTGGAGCCGGGTCTGCCCGTTGACCAGATGCCGGGTGGAAAGTCATTCGAACAGGCCTATCAGGCCCGCTACCACACCCATATCGAACTGCACGCCCCGTTCGCCTATGACGCCACCCGCGTGCTGGTTGCGGCGATGGAAAAAGCAGACTCCGTTGAGCCGTCCGACTATCTGCCCGCCCTGCGCGCCATCAGCTACTCCGGCGTCACCGGCCAGATCGCATTTGATAAAGAAGGTAACCTGAAATCGCCGTCGTTCACCGTTTACAAAGTTGTCGACGGCAAATGGCAGCCGCAGACCGTGCTGGGTGGCGCAAAAGCGAAGTAACGTAGCGAGGGCAATGTGATGAGTGATAATAACGAGCTGGGCATTCTCGCCCGCCGCAAAATTGAAGCAGAAATTATTAAGCCAATTTATGAAATCCTGGTGCGCGAGATAGGGAAATCCCGCGCCCAGGCGGTCATTGGCGAGGCCATTGAGCAGGCCGCGATTGACGCTGGCAAAGCGTTTGCCAGCAAAGAACCCAACGGCGCGGACGTCAGGAGTTTCATCGCCCTGCAGTATCTGTGGGAGAAAGATAACGCCCTGGACGTGAAGGTGATCGACGCCGACGACCAGCAGTACAACTACAACGTAACCCGCTGTCGCTACGCGGAGATGTATCACGAAATGGGGCTGGGCGAGATTGGTCATCTGCTCTCCTGCGCGCGCGATGAAAAATTCATCGTTGGCTATGCGCCTGACGTGAAGCTGACCCGCACGACCACCATTATGCAGGGCGGTTCGTGCTGTGATTTCCGCTACCGCAGCAGTAAGGACAAGACATGATCCGCGTCAACGCCGAACGGCTGTGGTCAACGCTTGAGATGATGGCGCAGATCGGCGGCACGCCCGCCGGCGGCGTGACTCGTCTGGCGCTGAGCGAGGAGGATCGTATTGCGCGTAACCTGCTGCGCGACTGGGCGCTGGACGCGGGTTTCAGCTGCGAGGTCGACAGCATGGGCAATATGTTTATCCGTCGCGCGGGGAAAAACCCGCAGCTTGCCCCGGTCATGACGGGTTCACATGTGGATACCCAGCCGCTGGGCGGTAACTACGACGGGGTTTACGGCGTGCTGGCCGGGCTGGAGCTGCTGCGAACCCTTAACGACCATAACGTTGAGACTGAACGTGACGTTGTGCTGGTGAACTGGACTAACGAAGAGGGCGCGCGCTTTGCGCCAGCCATGCTCGCTTCAGGGGTCTGGACGGGACAGTTTAGCGAAGCGTACGCCCATGCCCGCGCGGATAACGATGGTATCACCGTGGGCGAAGCGCTGGATAGCATTGGCTACCGGGGTGAAGCCCCTGCCCGCGCGTTTCAGGTTCACGCCTGCTACGAACTGCACATCGAACAGGGCCCGATCCTGGAAGATGAAGCCATTGATATCGGGTTAGTCCGCGCGGCAATGGGCCAGCGCTGGTTTACCCTGACGCTGGACGGATTCGCCGCCCACGCGGGCACGACGCCGATGCACAGCCGCCGCGACGCGCTGACCGCCTTCGCAGAGCTGGCGCTGAAGGTGGAAGAGATTGGCTACCGGCATGCGCCGGACGGACGCGCAACGATCGGTATGGCGAAGGTTACGCCAAACTCGCGCAACGTCGTGCCGTCTCGCGTGGAATGCAGCGTTGAGTTTCGCCATCCTATGCAGCAGGCGCTGGAAACCATGGAAGCGGCGCTGCATAAGGTGGCTGAAAGCCTCAGCCTGCGCGGCGTCGCGGCTGCCGTTGAGCGTATTTTCGACTACGCGCCCATCGCGTTTGACGCCGAATGCCTGGCGCGTTCGGAGAAGGCCGTGGCGGAACTGGGCTATTCGTCGAAACCGATGGTCTCCGGTGCGGGACATGACGCCTGCTATGTCAGCAAAATGGCGCCCGCCAGCATGATCTTTATCCCCTGCGTGAAAGGCATCAGCCATAACGAAGCGGAAAGGATCCTGTCAGAGTGGGCGGAGAAAGGGGCGAACGTGTTATTGCATAGCGTCCTGTCCGCGTCCCTTGAGAGATAGAACGGTGCGAAAGCAGAGGACCTCTGCTTTCGCCAGAGTCTACACGGCAACGCGTCGGCTGATTTCGACAACCCGATCGCTGGGAAGGTGATAGTGGTTGATGACGTGCGTGCAGTTGCGCTTCATGAACGCATAGATGTGCCGTTGCCAGGCCGCCATACCTGCCTCACCCTCGCCTGCCACAATGGTTTCATGCCCGACATACCAGGTGGCGTCATCCGTGGCAAAAAGCGCGTTAATCTCGCTGACACCCTGCAGCAAACGCGGGATGTCCGGGTGTTCCATAAAGCCATATTGCGCCACGCCGTGCCAGTAGCCCGGCGCGCGCTGCTCTACCCTGATCCGTTGTTCTTCCCCCACGTAGGGCACATTCAGAATATCAATGGTAAGCGACAACACATCCTGCTGTAGCGCCCGGTTTCGCGCGACGTGCCAGCGCATGACCGGCGGGATATTGTTCTGTGTCCGGGTCAAAAAGACGGCGGAGCCCGCCACCCTGGGCACCGTTTTTTGCTGAAGCTGGGCAAAGAACGCATCCACGCTGACGCCCTTCTCGCCCACCGATGCGGATACCGCCTTAACGCCGCGGTGCCAGATCAGCATCACCGTACAAATCGCTGCGGCCATCAGCAGCGGAATATAGCCGCCCTCCAGGACCTTAATCAGATTGGCAAACAAGAAGGTGGCATCAATCACCAGGAAGCAGAGGGCAATCACCGCGCTGCTGGCCAGGCTCCAGCGCCACACTTCGCGCATTGCCACAAACAGCAGCCCCGTGGTCATCAGCATGGTTAACGACACGGCAATGCCGTACGCGGCGGCGAGCTTATCGGAAGATTTAAAGAACACCACCAGCCCGATGGTCACCCCCATCAGCAGCCAGTTGATTATCCCGATATAAATCTGGCCGTAGCTTTCCGCCGCCGTCTGCTTGATGCGCAATCGGGGTAACCAGCCAAGCTGTATGGCCTGGCGCGTCATGGAAAAAGCGCCGGTGATAATCGCCTGGCTGGCAATGATCGTCGCCAGTGCGGCAAGAATGATGAGCGGAACCTGCAGCACCGGCGGACAGAGCGTATAGAAAAGGTTTTGTTTGCTGTCGGCACCGGCCAGAATCAGCGCTGACTGGCCGGCATAGTTGAGCAGCAGCGAAGGAAAGACGATGCCGTACCAGGCAAGCCAGATGGGCTTTTTGCCAAAATGCCCCATGTCTGCATACAGGGCCTCGGCCCCCGTCACGCAGAGAAAAACGCCGCCCAGGACCAGGAAACTGGTGTACCCGTTCGAAAACAAAAACGCGATGCCGTACGCAGGGTTGAGGGCCAGCAATACCGAGGGGTGTTGAACGATCCCCCGCACGCCCAGGGCAGCAATCGCCAAAAACCAAACCGCCATAACCGGGCCAAATATTTTCCCTATTCGCGCAGTCCCAAAAGGCTGAAGAAGAAACAGCGCCAGCAGAACCGCCACCGTCAGGGGCAATATGTACGGCTGAGATTCAGGAATGACCATCTCCAGCCCTTCAAGGGCAGAAAGCACGGAGATTGCCGGGGTTATCGCGCCGTCACCGTAAATTAAAGCGGCACCGATCAGGGCGGAAAAAATAACCCAGCGCCCGCCTTTGCCTTTCTCCACCAGAAGCGACATTAAGGCCATGATGCCCCCCTCGCCATGATTATCAATTCGCATGGCAAAGGCGGCATATTTTATGGACGTTACTAGGATGAGTGTCCAGGTAATCAGGGAGAGCAGGCCCAGTATGACGCCGGGCGTAGGGTCATGCTCAGAGAGCGACAGCACCGTGCGGAAGGTATAGAGCGGGCTGGTGCCGATATCACCAAAAACGACGCCCAGCGCACCCCCTGCAAGCAGGGTTAACCGGGAGAACGGTTGGGACGGTTCACTGCTGTGGCGAGGGCTCATATTTTCCAGCAAGAGTCAGATAATCCTTTAAAAAACATAGCCCATCTGCCCCACCCGCGCCAACCGCGCGCCCTGTATTACTGCGGCCTGGCCTTCGCCAGGCTGAACCAGATCCCCACTGCCAACAGCAGCAGCATGCCGCCCGCGCTGCCCAGCGCCACGCTGTGCGAGGTGATAAACGCGCTTTTCGCCGCGTCAATCACCGACTCCGCCAGCGTCGGGGTCAGATCCTGCGCCACCTTCATCGCCTCGCCAATGGATGACGAGGCTTTATCGACGAGCGAGGCGTTCAGCCCCTGCGGCAGGTCAATCGACGCCGAGAAGCTGCGGGTCAACAGCAGGCCAAAGATGGCGATCCCCAGCCCGGCGCCCAGTTCATAGGACATGGTTTCAATGGCCCCCGCGGCGGCGGCTTTCTCTTTCGGCGCAGCGGCCATAATCGCCGATGTCGAGGCCAGCAGCGCGCTGGCGGCGCTAAAGCCGAGCAGCACCATCAGGGCAGAAGCCAGCAGCTGCTGCGTGCTGAAATCAAGCATCGACAGGCCGATAAAGCTGACGGCGCTGAGCCCCATTCCGCCAGCCGCGACGATGCGTAGCCCTAATCGCCCGACCAGCACGCCCGCGATCGGACCGCTAAACCCGCTCGCCACCATCAGCGGCAGCATGAACATTCCCGCTTCAAACGGCGTAAAGCCATGAACAAACTGCAGCTCCTGGGCCATCAGCAGCTCAAACCCGACCAGGGCAATCATGGCGGTCATCGCCATCACCACGCCGCTCAAAATGATGCGATGGCAGAACAGACGCATGTCGATCATCGGCACGCGGGCGCGGAGCTGAATACGCACGAAGATAAACAGCAGCACCGAGCCGGTAACCAGCGCGGACGCGACCACCCACGGCGACAGTGCGCCTTTGAGGGCTGTTTTTGCGCTGTAGACCAGCAGCAAAATCGCCACTATCAGCATAATGGCATGGCTGATATTCAGCGGCTGCTCCGGGCGTCCCTGCTGAGGAGGCACAAAACGCGCGGCCAGCGAAACCACCACCAGCACGATCGGCACGTTGATTAAAAACACCGAGCCCCAGTAGAAATGCTCGAGCAGCATACCGCCAATCAGCGGGCCAAACGCCGCGCCACCGGACCCCACCGCGGCCCAGACGCCGAGCGCAATATTACGATCCCGCGCGTTGATAAACAGCGTGCGGATCCCAGCCAGCGTAGCCGGAATAATCATCGCCGCGCCGATTGCCAGCGAGGCGCGCGCCGCAATCAGCCACCCTGCTGACGGGGCAAACGCTGCCGCCAGCGACGACAGGCCAAACAGCGTGCTGCCAATCATGAGCAGTCGTTTAAAACCAATGCGGTCACCCAGGGCGCCCATCGGCAGCACCATTCCCGCCATGACCAGCGAGTAAATATCGATGATCCACAGCAATTCATTGCCGCTGGCGCCCAGCGTCATGCTCAATGTCGGCGCCGCCACGTGCAGCACCGTCGCGTCGATCGCCACCGGGATATACACCAGCACGATAATCACTAACGCTAACCACTGACGAAACATAAATTTCCTTTTCTTTTAAAACATGGACACATGTCCAGGATGCGATCCTACGTAAAGTTGAACGCATGTCCAGCTTTTTGTTACACTCGTTTCATTCCCATTGAGAGTGAGTAAACATGCGATATCTGAGCAAGGATGAACGGCGGGAAGCCATCTTACAGGCCGCCATGCGCGTGGCGCTGGCTGAAGGACTGGCGGCAATGACGGTACGCCGTATTGCTGCCGAGGCCGGAGTCGCCACCGGCCAGGTGCATCATCATTTTACGTCCGGCGGCGAGCTAAAATCGCTGGCCTTCGTACGGCTAATTCGCGAGCTGCTGGATGCGGATGTCGCGGGTAAACAGGCCGGCTGGCGGGAACAGCTTCATGCCATGCTCGGCAGCGATGACGGGAGGTTTGAGCCCTATATTCGCCTGTGGCGTGAAGCGCAGATCCTGGCCAGCCGCGATGCCGACATCAAAGGTGCCTATGTGATGACCATGGAGATGTGGCACCAGGAAACGGTGGCGCTTATCAAAGCGGGAACGGAGGCCGGGGCATTAAATCCGGGCGATCGAGCGGAAAATATTGCCTGGCGCTTGATTGGTCTGGTGTGCGGTCTTGACGGAATGTATATCTTAAACATGCCCGAAATGGACGAAGCCGCCTTTAACAACCATCTTGATAAATTAATCACGCTCGAGTTGTTTTCTAGCTCGTCTCAGCAGTGATGTTGCCGGGTGCGGCTACGCCCTGCCCGGCTTACGGTACGGCAAAGGGGCCGACCCCTTTGCGCATTATTTCCCGGCCTGAGGATGTGTATCAAAGCCCGCCATTACCGCCGTCAGCTCCGCCAGTGAAAATCCGTGTTTTGCATCGTCAACGCCCAGCCCAAAGCGTTCCTGCATCAGCTGGTAAAGCGCCTCAGCATCCGGCAAATGGATCTGCTCTTCTACGTGACCGTTCTGCCAGTGGGTAAAGTTGAAGTTGGTTAGCGTCAGCTTGCCGCCGTCCGGCAGATGGCGACACATCAACAGATGATGACGGAAATGCGACTGCGGCCAGTGCGCCGACCAGAAATTCCCCATCACGTAATCGCTGAAATACTGCGTCGTCAGGTCAAACTGGTACATCGACTGCCAGTGCTCGTGGTGACGGAACTGCAGCACCCAGTCGTTCCCCTCGCTCAGCAGACGATACAGCCCGTGCGGCGTCTCCTGTTCTTCATTAGCGAGCAGTCGAATCGGCGCCGTCAGCGTCTGGCCGCCAAACCCCACATCGGCAATCCAGCGCTCACCGTTAAGCTCAACCAGCAGCAGACGGTGCGTGCGCGGAGGCATTTGCGGCGGATTCGCTAATACCACGCGCCCCAGCACGCTACGCACCGTAAACCCGACTTCACGCAGGACGCGCTCGAACAGACCGTTTTGCTCAAAGCAGTACCCTCCGCGACGTGCGGTGACCAGCTTGTCGACCAGACACCGATCGTCAAGCTGGATTTCGCGTGGCAGAACGACATCAATATTCTCAAAAGGGATGGCACAGTTGTGATGTAAATGCAGCGCGCGCAGGGTATCGATATCCACCCGCGTCGGTTGCGCCCAGCCGATGCGGGCAAAATAGGCGGTCAGAAATGGGGACATGCATCAGTTTCCTTTGATTGAGATGTTCTGTTTATAAACTAATTTTACGCATCCACTTTGATTTACGTGCTTTTTCGTCATACTACATCGGTGTAGATGAGGAGATCCTATGAGCCACTTTCGCCCCGTTGAATTACGTCATGCCAGCCGTCTGCTGAACCACGGCCCAACTGTGCTTATCACCAGTCGGGATGAAAGCCTCGACAGACGCAACGTGATGGCCGCCGCATGGTCAATGCCCGTTGAGTTTGAACCGCCGCGCATCGCAATAGTCGTGGATAAAAGCACATGGTCGCGCGAGCTGATTGAGCGCAGCGGGAAGTTTGGCATCGTCATCCCCGGCGTGGCGGCGGCCAACTGGACATACGCGGTCGGTAGCGTCAGCGGGCGCGATGAGGACAAATTCAACTGCTACGGGATCCCGGTCGTGAACGGTCCTGAACTTGGCCTGCCGGTAATTGAAGAGAAATGCCTGGCGTGGATGGAGTGTCGGTTATTACCCGTCACCTCCGCGGCAGAAAAATACGATACCCTGTTTGGTGAAGTGGTTTCAGCGGCAGCCGATGAACGCGCGTTTATCGCCGGGCGCTGGCAGTTTGACGGGGATAAGCTGAATACGCTGCATCATCTTGGTGCCGGGACGTTTGTCGCGAGCGGGAAGATGGTGAAGGCGCTGGATTGAGAAAACCCTCCCCCTATTGGGAGAGGGTGACCTTACTACTTCGCACGTCGTGAAATAATCTCATCCGCAACATTCCGCGGGGCTTCCGCAAAATGATGGAACTCCATCGTATACGTCGCGCGTCCCTGGGACATTGAGCGCAATGTCGTGGCATAACCAAACATCTCTGCCAGCGGCACGTCAGCGCGAATAATCTGACTTCCGTACTGCTCTGCCATCCCCTGCACCATGCCGCGGCGGGAAGAAAGATCGCCCATAATGTTACCGGCGTACTCCTCCGGCGTTTCCACCTCCACGTGCATGATCGGCTCGAGAATCACCGGATCCGCCCTGCGGGCGCCCTCTTTGAAGCCGAGGATCGCCGCCATGCGGAACGCCATCTCAGACGAGTCGACGTCGTGATACGAGCCAAACGTCAGCGTCGCTTTGACATCAACGACCGGATAGCCCGCCAGAACGCCGCTGTTCATCGCTTCCCGCAGCCCTTTCTCAACGGACGGGATATACTCGCGCGGCACCACGCCGCCCTTGGTGGCATCTTCAAATTTAAAGCCACTTCCGGGCTCCAGCGGCTCCAGGCTCAGCACCACATGGCCGTACTGCCCTTTACCGCCGGACTGACGAACAAATTTACCTTCGATATCCTTCACCGTTTTACGCAGGGTTTCACGGTAGGTTACCTGTGGGCGGCCAATGTTCGCCTCGACGCCAAACTCGCGCTTCATTCGGTCGACGATGATCTCAAGGTGTAGCTCACCCATCCCGGAGATAATGGTCTGGCCGGACTCTTCGTCGGTATGCAAGCGGAAAGACGGATCTTCCGCCGCCAGACGCTGCAGCGCGATCCCCATTTTCTCCTGATCGCCTTTGGTTTTCGGCTCGATCGCCAGCGAGATAACCGGATCCGGGAACTCCATGCGTTCAAGCGTGATCACGGCATTCGGATCGGTGAGCGTGTCGCCGGTAGTCACATCCTTCAGCCCAACGCAGGCCGCAATGTCTCCGGCGCGCAGTTCGTCCACCTCGTGGCGATCGTTGGCATGCATCAGCACGATACGCCCGATGCGCTCTTTCTTCCCTTTAACCGGGTTGTACACCGCGTCGCCTTTGCGCAGCACGCCAGAGTACACGCGGATAAAGGTCAGTTGACCGACGTACGGGTCGCTCATCAGCTTGAATGCCAGGGCCGAGAACGGCTCATCATCGCTTGGATGACGCTCCGCGTGCTGCCCTTTTTCATCCACGCCATCAATGGCAGGCACGTCCAGCGGCGATGGCATGAGCTCAATGACCGCATCGAGCATGCGCTGCACACCTTTATTTTTGAACGCGCTGCCGCACAGCATCGGCTGAATTTCACCCGAGATGGTGCGAATACGCAGCCCTTTGATAATTTCCGCTTCCGTCAGGTCGCCGGTTTCCAGGTATTTGTCCATCAGTTCATCGCTGGCTTCCGCCGCCGCAGAGACCATTTTTTCCCGCCATTCCTGGGCGGTACTGACCAAATCGTCCGGCACGGGCGCATAGGTAAACACCATGCCCTGCGTCGCGTCGTCCCACAGAATGGTGCGCATCTTGATGAGATCCACCACGCCGGTGAAATGATCTTCTGCGCCCACCGGGATGACAATCGGCACCGGATTGGCCTTCAGGCGCTCCTGCATCATCCGCACGACGCGGAAGAAATCGGCACCCGGACGGTCCATTTTGTTGACGAAGGCCAGACGCGGAACGTGATATTTATTGGCCTGACGCCAGACGGTTTCCGACTGGGGCTGCACGCCGCCCACGGAGTCATACACCATCACAGCGCCGTCGAGCACGCGCATGGAACGTTCCACCTCAATGGTGAAATCCACGTGGCCCGGGGTGTCGATGATGTTGATCCGGTGCGGCTCATAGCCTCTGTCCATACCCGGCCAGAAGCAGCTGACGGCCGCGGAGGTAATCGTGATCCCGCGCTCTTGCTCCTGCGCCATCCAGTCAGTGGTTGCCGCGCCATCGTGTACTTCACCCAGCTTGTGGCTCATCCCGGTGTAAAACAGGATGCGCTCAGTGGTGGTGGTTTTACCGGCATCGATATGCGCGGAGATACCGATGTTGCGATAACGTTCGAGAGGGATGGGTCGGGGCATGATATTTCCTTAGTCACTATGACTTGTCTGTGACGACCAGGATGGTCGTGCATTCGTTCGTTTGCTATAATAGTCCTATTGTACGAGTATTATCGAACTATTTTTTAACGGTTGACCTATTGTTGATATAGCTCAATCTGACGCCAAACGCAGGAAAACGATGATCCCAAACCACCCTGAAACTGAACAAATACTGCTGGAAAATGTGCTGTTTGCCCTCGGCAATCCGCTCCGGCTTGCGATCATTCGCCGTCTGGCCGATGGTAGCGAACTCAGCTGTAACGCGCTGCGCCCGGAGGATGTAGTGAAATCGACAATGACCCACCACTGGCGCGTACTGCGCGACAGCGGCGTTATCTGGCAGCGCCCGCAGGGGCGGGAGAACATGATTTCGTTGCGAAGAGAGGATCTGGATGCCCGTTTTCCAGGGCTGATGGAGATACTTTTACAAGCTAAATCATAAGGATATACCTGTTATCCCCTGAAAAATGCCCCGTAAAGATGTAAGGGGCATAATGTCAGCAGAGGGATTTATCTTACGTGCATACGATATTCAATCATTCCACTTTTCTTCGCAATCCAGTCGTACAATCGTTGCCCGCGATAATTGGCTTCATGCGTATGCCAGTAAAGGTGACTGGCATGATGTTTTCTCGCTTCTCTCTGAACATATTCTATTAACTGTTTGCCAATGTGTTTGCCCCTGAGCGCATCACAGACATATAAATCTTCGAGGTAGCAGTAATCGCTCTCAGCCCATGTCGAACGGTGAAAAAGATAATGCGCAAAACCCACTACGTCTCCATTACATCGTGCCACCACGCAGAATAGAGGCTCAACGGGGCTGAAAAATCGTTGCCAGGTTCGTTCAGTAATGGTCCCGGACAGATCGACGTTGTAAAACGCCTGATATTTTCCCCATAGTGGCATCCAGCTTTCAAAATCACGTTCTTTAACTGCCTCAATTATCACGCTCGTATTATTCATATTGCCTCTTTGCTCACCCGTTTATTCGTTTCAGGAAGAGTGTATTAGCTGAACGGCACGTTTTGCCCCGCCAATTCTCGCCATCAAGGCAGACCAATTTTTCATCCTGCTGCGTGCAATATTGCTTTAGAATCAAGAGATACAGAGGGAAAGTGGACAACGTAATGTTTAAGCACGCGCAGCTAGAAACGGTTAAGGCATGGATTAACGACCCCGCTAACGGATCGCTACCGCTTCATGAAAGGATCCAGAGAGCAATACGAATGCTGATACTGGAAGGGATATTATCTCACGGTAAGGCCCTTCCTGCTTCACGCGCGCTGGCGGCTTCTCTCAGCGTTTCCCGGGACACCATTGAAGCGGCCTACTCCAGCCTGCATGCCGAAGGTTTTATTGAGAGACAAACAGGCAGAGGGAGCTTCGTCTCTTCCAGCGCGCGTTTTTTAAAACCCCGTCCTCGACAGCATCAGCCAACCGCTGAGATACGAAAAGCAAAACTCAGCGTCCGAGGAAAGATCGTTTATGAAAGCGGCGGGATCCGCGAGTTTTCTTCACCTCGCCCCCTTGCGCCCGGCATTCCTGAAACCCGCATGTTTCCCCTTCCTATCTGGGAGCGTCTTCAGCGACAGGTACTGAAGGAGTTTCAGCACCAGGCGTTAGAGCAAAGTCCACCCCAGGGTATAGAACGCCTGCGACGGGCAATTGCGGAATATGTCAACCTTGAGCGCGGAACGCGTGCGAGGGCAGAACAGGTCATCGTTCTGACAAGTTCTCAACAGGCGCTTGCGCTCTGTTCCCACGTGCTGATGGACGCCGGGGATGGCATTGTCATTGAAGATCCCTCCTATCAAGGGGCACACAAAGCGTTCAGCGCTGCAGGGCTTCTCTGTATTCCGGTTCCTCTTGATGAAAAAGGCATCTCGGTTGACGGGCTTAATTCTCTGACCGAGCCTGCCAGGGCGATCTACCTTACGCCTTCTCATCAGTACCCCACCGGGGTGACGCTCTCTCTTGACCGACGACTGGCAGTTGTTAAATGGGCAAACCGTTACGGAGCCTGGATTATTGAGGATGACTATGACAGCGAGTTTCACTACGAAGGTAAGCCTATGGCTAGTCTTCAGGGGCTTGATACGTATAACCGGACAATTTATATCGGCACGTTCACCAAGTCTCTGTTCCCTGGGCTGCGAATTGCCTACATGATCGTTCCCTCAGAATTGACAGAGCCCTTTACCATGGCGAGGACATTAATGGATGGTCACACCGCCTCAATAACCCAGCTGACTCTGGCTAAATTTCTGGAGGGAGGTCATTTTGGCGCCTATGTTCGTAAGATGCGGAGTATTTATGTTGCTCGTCGCGACACGCTGGCAAGCATGATGGACGAATATCTCTCCGAATATGTTACCTGTGAAACGCCTGCGGGGGGAATGCAAATGCCTTGTCACCTGAAGCACGGCATATCCGAGAAAGAAATAGCCACCGCCGCCCGACGCGCGGGTGTTGATATACTTGGTCTTACCAATTTATATGCAGGTCCCCCCGCGTCCACCGGTTTTTTGATGGGATTTGCTGCTTACACGGAAAGGGAAATAGAAGATGCTGTAAAAAAACTGGCCGCAATTTTCCGTCATGTTTGATGCCGTCGACCGGTCAGCGGCGAATACTCATTCCGGGCGAGCAAGGCTATAAACAGGGATCCGCCGGGTTGTTTTGGTGAGCGTATCAAACACCTCGGCGTCGGACGTCGCGATCCTCATCCCCGTTTTGCGTAATCTCTGCACATCGGCCGCGATGCGCTGAATGCCAAACCAGAAAAGCCCGTCGAGTGCCGTCACCGACAGCCCGTTTTCCAGCGCCAGCCTGAGGCGTTCCTTCGGGGCTTTAACCTGCTGGGCAATTTGCCGGTAAGGCAGTTCATTGCATCCTGTCGCGTCACTGCGCTGGATACGCGTTTTCAGCTGATAGGTAAATTCGTCAGGTATTCCGTCGAGATCCCTTTTCAGGCTATAGACGCAGCCAAAGCGCTTGCCGTTAAACAGAACATTTTTCTGACTGAGCTGAAGCTCTTTTCTGACAATGTCTATCAGCTGGGGCGCACGGGTAAGGAGCAGCCTGAAGGGCAGCTCGAAGCTGGTGACGTAATCCACATTAAGCAACGCGAGACGCAGCCGCTCCTCTGCACCGGACTGTTGCTCACGACACTCCTCCATCACCTCTGCCCACTGGCGCGTCAGGCGCTCCGGCTCGGCGGCTTCGGTAAGGAGATATTTTTCAATTTGATAATCAACTCTTCCGGTCATCGTGTGGTATCCCGTCGCTGTGGGTGCGGTAATTCTATACAGCGCGGTGAGTTTTATAAAGGACTGAACCGCAGCGGCACCCTGAAAATGTCGTTGCGATTCAGCATCCTGACGTTTCGGATCAGTGCGCCATTATCCAGCCCATCAGCAGCGTGGCGAAAATCACCGTCGACGCGCCGCCGATGCGGGTGGCGATCTGCGCGAACGGCATCAGCGACATCCGGTTAGACGCGGACAAAATGGCCACGTCCCCCGTTCCGCCCAGCCCGCTGTGGCAGCAGGTCACAATGGCCGCTTCCACAGGATACATATTCAGACGCGACGCGATAAAGTAGCCGCTCAGCGCCATCGCAATCACGACCGAACCGCATACCACCACGTATCCCACCGAGAAGACCGACACCACGCTCTCAAGCGGCACGTATAACATTCCGAGGCCGATCATCAGCGGCCAGACCAGCGCAGCCGAGACGAATTTATAGCAGCTGTGCGCGCCCTGCTCCATTGAGGCCGGGATCACCCTGAAGTATTTACACAGAACGGCAATCAGGATCATCAGCACCGGGCCGGGAATGTGTACCAGTTTTTCAAACAATCCGCCGACGATGAAAAACGCGCACACCATCAGCAATCCACCCCCCATCAGATGAAAATCCGTCTGTTGCGTGCTTTGCGCCCCGGCAAACAGGCTGGCGTCGTCTTTACTCCGCGTAAGCATGCCATTTCCCGAAAGCGCAGGACGTTTCGCGCCGAGACGCGCCAGCGATCCCGCACAAATAATGGCGAAGATATTCCCGACGACCGCAGCGGGTGCCAGCTGCGCAACGTAGACGTCCGGCGTCTGCCCCAGTATTGCCGAATAGGCCAGGGACAGCGGCAAAATCCCCTCGCCAATCCCGCCGCCGATGATGGGCACAATGATGAAGAAGAAGGTGTGGTAAGGCGTATAACCAAACAGTGAGCCCACAATGAGGCCGCTCAGCACGGCCATGCATGTTCCGGCCACCAGCGGAACAAACATGCGCATCATCCCCTGGATCAGCAGCACCCGGTTCATCCCCAGAATGCTGCCGACCACCAGGCAGGCGATGACGAAATAGAGCAGATTCGCCTCTTTCATCAGCAGATGCACGGTATCAAGGGTATGTTTCCCGAATACGCCAAAATAGACCAGCACGGAGGGGACCATCAGGCACAGGATCGCCGGGCCGCCGATATCTTTCAGCACCGGGATTTGACGCCCTACTTTGGCAAACGCGAAGCCGAGGGTCATGATGACCGCGAGTCCACCAATCATATTTTTTGGCAGCAGCCCTGCCCAGGCGGACGTCGCCACAATCGCGGCGATCCCGACGAACAGCATCAACGGGACCGTGCCCACCTCGGTATTGTTGAGCCCAAAGGCAAAACGCGAGGTCGACAGTTCAGAAGTCGGTACAGGATTATCTTTCATATAATCACCTGAATTTGTGTTCGGATAAACAGAGAAAGGAATAACTGAAACTATTCCTGATACGAATAAATGTTCTTAAATATAAATAAAGACTTAGATGGCCTTTTCTAAAAACAGGCTCAACATGAAATTAGCACGGGCCTGCCGGAATAAATGTGAACAATTCGGCTCTTTGCGTTTAAATAACTTAATTCAGCATTAAGTAACTAAAGTTATTTATGGCACCCATTGTCGCTTTCTTGCGTCTTATCAATATTTGACGAAAGTATTAGTTATCCAACTAATGCAATCCTTTTGAAATTAATAAAACCAGAGAGAGTGTGACCCTTGTCACTCCTGCCCTGCTTTCTAAGCGCTAGATTAGCGCTGCAATAAAACACATAAAATACCCTACAGGAAATACTATGCCTTCATTACTATTACAGTCACTGTTTCCGCTCGTCTTTATAATGTTACTTGGATGGCTAAGTGGAAAGCTGGGATATTCCCGGCGAGAAGATGCAAACGTCATGGCAACCGTGGTGATTCGTTTCGCCCTTCCTTTCCATCTTTTTATCGGTGCACTGCATACCGACCCGAATAAAATTAAGAACCTGACCTTTATGGCCGTTTTAGTTGTCGGTTTAATGGGGTCGTATTTACTGACGCTATTTATTTCGCGCTACGTTTTCCGCCACGATATCAAAACCAGCGCCATTCAGTCTCTGGTTTGCGCCTTTCCGGATATGGCCTACTTTGGCGCACCGGTCCTGGCGGTATTGATTGGGCCGGAAGGATTTATCGGCGTGCTGATTGGCAATATTATTACCAGCGTTATCATGATCCCTCTGACTATCGTCCTGATTCGTATGGGTGATAAAAACGGTCAAGATGGCCTGGAGGCACTGCACCCGGGCGCGATGATCGTGCAAAACCTCATCAAGGCGGCGCGCAATCCTATCGTCTGGATCCCGGTCTCCGGCGTATTGCTCAGTCTGGCAGGCGTGCAAATTCCTTCCATTCTCAGCATGCCCATCGAAATGGTTGGCAAGGTTTCAGGCGGACTGTCCCTGTTTGCCCTCGGCCTGCTGTTTTACGGTGAGCGTCCAAAACTGAACGTGCAGACGTTTACCAACATCAGTATTAAAAACCTTATTCAGCCGGCAATGATGGCCGCCGCGGGGATCGCCTTTGGCCTGAGCCACACCTTACTGCAGCAGGTCGTCATTATTGGCGCAACGCCTTCCGCGATTGCCGCAGGGATGTTTGCCTTACGCAGCGATACCTATATTGATACCGCATCCTCTTCCATATTAATTGGCACTGCCGTCGGGGTCGTGACCGAAGGCATTATGATCTATTTCATCTCTTAATCTGCTTTAAATAAAAAATTCAGGAGTTAACCATGTCCCGGAAAGAAGTTCTCTACACCCCCTATAACGGGGCCGTATTGCTGGAAAATCCGCTGCTAAATAAAGGACTCGCATTCATTAAAGAAGAGCGTGACAATTTTAATCTGCACGGGTTATTGCCGCACAACGTTGAAACCATTGAAGAACAAACCGAGCGCGCCTGGGTGCAATTTTGTCATTTTAAAAGCGATATTTCGCGTCATGTTTACCTGCGAAATATTCAGGACACCAATGAAACGCTCTTTTATAACCTCCTGCGTTCGCATCTGAAAGAGACGTTACCGATTATCTATACCCCGACGGTCGGTGAAGCCTGCGAGCATTTCTCCACGATTTATCGACGCGCGCGCGGCCTGTTTATTTCATGGCCTAACCGCCATCGTATTGATGAGATGCTGCAAAGCTTTTCGCGCAACGACGTTCGCGTGATTGTGGTGACGGACGGGGAACGTATTTTAGGGCTTGGCGATCAGGGTATCGGCGGAATGGGTATCCCAATTGGCAAGCTGTCGCTGTATACCGCCTGCGGCGGGATCCATCCGGCCTCTACCCTGCCGATAATGCTGGATGTCGGCACCAATAATCAGCAACACCTCGACGACCCGATGTACATGGGCTGGCGCCACCCGCGCATCAGCGACGATCAGTACGCTGAGTTTATGGATATGTTTGTCAGCACCGTTAAAGCGCGCTGGCCCAATGTGCTCCTGCAATTTGAGGACTTTGCGCAGAAAAACGCCACCAGGCTGCTTCAGCGCTACCGCGACCAGCTGTGCTGCTTCAATGATGATATCCAGGGCACGGCCGCCGTGACCGCCGGTACGCTGATGGCGGCGGCCCATGCCGCGGGCACGCGCATTCGCGACCAGCGCGTGGTCTTCCTGGGCAGCGGCTCTGCCGGATGCGGAATAGCTGAAAAAATTGTGGCGCTAATGGTGGATGACGGCCTGGCCGAGCCGGAAGCGCGCAGCCGGATCTTTATGGTCGATCGCTTCGGCCTGCTGACCGACGACATGACCAACCTGCTCGATTTCCAGAAAAACCTGCTTACCGCGCGCGACGCCGTATGCAGCTGGCAGGTTGACGCGAAGAACATTTCCCTGCTGGACGTGGTGAAGAACGCGCATCCCACGGTGATGATCGGCGTTTCGGGCCAGCCGGGGCTGTTCAGCGAAGAGATTGTCAAAGAGATGCATCGCCACTGTCCGCGCCCGATCATCATGCCGCTCTCGAACCCGACCTCGCGGGCGGAAGCCCAGCCGCAGGATCTTATCGCCTGGACCCAGGGGGCGGCACTGGTGGCCACCGGCAGCCCGTTCGCCCCGGTATTCTGGGAGAATGAACACTACGAGATCGCCCAGTGTAACAACGCCTATATTTTTCCGGGCCTGGGGCTGGGCGTACTGGCCTGCAACGCGCGCCGGGTGACGGAAGAGATGCTGATGGCAGCAAGCCGCAGCCTGGCCGCGCAGTCTCCGCTGATCACCACGGAAAAAGGCGGATTGCTGCCGCCGGTAGATCAGATTGAAACGGTTTCACGCCAGATTGCCGTTGCCGTCGCCCGGGCCGCGATTGAACAGGGCGTGGCTCCGGCGATAGATGATGAGACGCTGATGGCGCGTATTGAGAAGACCTGGTGGCAGGCGGACTATGCGCCGTACCGCAGGTCTGCGCTGTAAGCCTCGATCCAGCCCTCGCTGCACGGTGAGGGCTGGATTGCTGCCTCAGTGCTGGACGCCCGATCGGTCAGAAAGATCGGCGGCGGACAGGATATCAGCCCGTGGTGCCACGCTCTTGCGGCGGGCATACCGGTCAGGCTGACCTTCAGGACGCGTTTTGAAGCGCCGGTGCAGCCACATATACTGTTCTGGCGCCATCCGTACCGCCTGCTCAATCGCCCTGTTCATCTGCGTCGCAACAGATTCTTTATCGCCCCCCTGCAGCGCCTCGCTGATATCCTCCAGAATAATCAGTTCGTAGCCGGTACCGTCCGCCCTGCGGCGCGGCACAAAGGGAATGACGGCTGGCTTAGCGCTTTTGACCAGCATATAGCTTCCAGCGGTCGTGGCGGCATCCGCAACCGCAAAGAACGGCACAAAGACGCTATTGGTTTTGCCATAGTCATGGTCCGGGGCGTACCACAAAATTTCATTCTGCTTCAGCGAGCGGATCATGCCCTTTAAATCATGACGATCGAGCATGGTTTTATTGGAGCGCAGGCGCCCGCGCGTCTGAAGCCAGTCCAGCAGCGCGTTATTATTCGGACGATACACCCCAATGCCGGGGTTGAGCATGCCAAAGATCCGCGCGCCCAGCTCAAGGGTGAGAAAATGCATGCCAACGAGCACCACGCCATTTCCCTTTGCCCGCGCCTTTTCCATGTGCTCATAACCCGTCACGGTAAAGCATTTCTTCACCCGCCACGCGGGCCAGAACCATGCCATCCCGGTTTCGATTACCCCCATTCCTACCGATTCAAAATTACGCTGCAGCAGTGACTCTCGCTCCGCCTTTTTCATCTCCGGAAAACAGAGTTCCAGGTTGCGGCGGGCAATCTCAACGCGGCGCGGAAGCAGGCGCATCGCCAGCCGTCCAAGACTGTGGCCGATTCGGAACAGCAGCGGATAAGGGAGCAGCATGATGAGCCACAGCGCGGTGATGCCAGCCCAGCTTAGCCAGTAACGAGGGTGAAGAAAGGCGAGTGAATAACGGGGTAATTTTGTCATGAGAAAATTATCCTTTAGCGTGTCTGTCCTTAACTGATTCTGTTTGAGATCTTTCCTAAGGATTGATGGGCTGTCAGCCAGAAACGTAAAGTGTAACGGATAAGATAAAACGCATTTTTATCGATTTTTGCGAAAAAGCGGGAAGACGAGGCGGGGAAAAACCGGGGAGAAGAGTTCCCCCCCGGCAATTGCGCTTACATTGAATAGCCTGGCTTTTTGATTAATTCGTCCAGCTTCGGTCCTATTTCGGTATCCCAGACCTGCGCTTTCCAGTCCTCCTGGTTCACCTGATTCAACGCAACGGACACCGAGCTGTCTTTGCTGTTGAAATGGCGAATAATGACCTCAGCAATATCCTCGGCCAGTGCGGTTTTTTGTTCGTCGTTCAAATCACGGGGAAAACATTTGATATCTACGTGTGGCATATGCAGGCTTCCAGTTGTGAGTCAGGGCTCCACGTTATCAGATAATACCGTTGGCCTTTAACACCTTGTGCAGTTCCGGCAGCTGGCATACGGTGTCCGCAATAGACGTAAACCTCGGCGTATTGGTCGCAAACCAGTCATGGCGAGGTCCCCAGGTTCGCGCCACCGCGATATACGCATCCAGCAGCGTCAGCCGTTCACCCAGCGCAAACGGGGCGGCCTTGAGCTGAGTTTCGAACCACAAATAGAGGGACTTCCGGTATTCGATGCAGTTTTTCTGCAGCTGTTCAGGCGCATCCGGCGCCCAGCGTTCGGGATAGTCCGCATACGTAAACGTGGGATAGACGTTGGCCACAAACCAGATCAGCAAGCGCTGAAACTGCTGGCGTTCGGCCTGCCCCACGGGCGGCGCGAGATCGGGGCATCTGTCGAGCACCATCAGGGCAATCGCCGCCGTTTCGGTCATGATGGCGCCATTTTCCAGCTCCAGCGTGGGCACCTGACACAGCGGGTTGAGCTTTTGCAGCAGCTCGCGCTGCGGGCCGGGCTGGTCAAACCCGTCCACGTTGATAAATTGATAGGGGATATCGGCCAGGGTTAGCATCACTTCACCGATCGCCGAGCCCCAGCCGGGTACGCCATAGAGTTTAATCATGTTGCCTCCGCAGGGATGAAAACCCTAAGTGTATACCCGTCATACTTCAAGTTGCAGGTGCGTTGGCTGCACTCACTCACCCCAGTCACGTACTTGTGTACGCTCCCGGGGATTCGTTCCCTTGCCGCGTTACTCGGCCTGTAGCCTCGCCCCTTCGGGGCCAGCGCAAGCGCTGTTCAAAACGGCAAGCCGTTTTGTCCTGCAACTCGAATTATTTTGGGTATAGAGCACCATTAGTAGGTTATCCCAGGCGGGTTGACCTCCGACTGCGCCACCGCTTCGCCCTGCTCGCCCCAGCGCGCCAGCACCTTCTGGTAATCACCCCGCTTAATCGCGCCGTCCAGCACGGCCTGCAGCGCGTACACCAGCTCATTGCCCTTTTTGGTGGTGGTGGCGACATAGGCTTTTTTCGGCCCTAAACCGACGACGCGGGTTTTGCCCGTGAGCGCAGCCTTATAGGCCGATACCGACTGCGGGCCGAAGAACACGTCAGCCCTGCCGGACTGAATATAGAGATTGCCCGAGGCATCGTCGTGGAGATAGACCGGCAGCGCAGGCGCCCTTCCCGCCTTTTTGTTCTCTTCGTTCCAGCCCAGCAGGATGCGTTCCTGATTCGTACCAGAGCCGACGATCACCTTTTTCCCGGCCAGATCTTCCGCGCTTTTGATTGACTGAATCTCGCTGGTGGATTTCACCGAAAACGCCAGCGAATCGACGCGGTAGGTCGCAAAATCAAATTTCTCTTTACGCTGTTCGGTCACCGCAATGTTCACCAGCGCCACGTCGTAGCGCCCGGAGGCGATCCCGAGCGGCCAGTCTTCCCACGCCGTCGGCACCAGCTTCAGCTTTAGCCCCAGGCTGCCCGCCAGCAGGCGGGCGATATCCGGGTCGCTGCCGATGCGCGTGCGGTTATCGCTGGCCAGCAGCGCCAGCGGCGGAGAATTCAGCGCCGAAACGGCGACCGTCAGCGTACCCGGCACAACGAATTTGTAATTGGCGGGGATCTTCCCCACGGCCTGACGATCCACCGTCACCGGCAGCGGCTGCTCGTTGGCTTTCAAATCAATGCTGGCGTGGCTCGCCGTCGTGAAGACCAGCCCCGCCAGAAGTCCATATTTCATTGGCGCTCCTTACAAGACTTTGGAGAGAAACTGGCGCGTTCGCGCATGTGACGGACGGTTTAATACCTCGTCACTGCTTCCCTGCTCGACGATTTTTCCGTCGACCATAAACACCACCTGATCCGCCACTTCACGGGCAAAGCCGATCTCGTGGGTCACTACCACCAGCGTGGTGCCGGACCGGGCCAGCTTTTTGATCACGTCTAACACTTCCCCCACCAGCTCCGGGTCCAGCGCCGAGGTGGGCTCATCAAACAGCATCACGCGGGGACGCAGCGCCAGCGCGCGGGCAATGGCAATACGCTGCTGCTGCCCGCCGGAGAGATGACGAGACCAGGCATCGGCTTTATCCCGCAGCCCGACCACGTCCAGCAGGCTGTACGCCCTTTCCACCGCCTCTTTTTTGCTGAGCTTTTTATGCGCGATGGGCGCCTCAATCAGGTTTTCCAGCACCGTGAGGTGCGGAAAGAGATTGAAGTTCTGAAACACGTAGCCCACGTTGACGCGCTGCTTGAGGATCTCCTTCTCCTTCAGCTCATAGAGCCTGTCGCCCTGACGGCGATAGCCGATGTAGTCTCCGTCGATCTGAATAAAACCTTCATCAACGCGCTCCAGGTGGTTAATGGTGCGCAGCAGCGTCGATTTGCCGGAGCCGGACGGTCCGAGGATCACCGTCACGGACCCGGGCGGGATCTCCAGCGAAACGTTGTCGAGCGCCTTATGGCGACCGAAATACTTGCTGACGCCGGTAATCGAAATATGTCCTTCAGGAGAGGCTTGCATGGACGGGCTCCTGTGCTGGCGTGGTGGTGACAGAACGGGTGCGATGGACGGCACGGTTCTGGTTAACGGCAGAGCGGCGTTCGCTGCGGGCAAGCGCGCGCTCGACGCCATACTGGATAGCGGACAGGACGGTGGTGATCGCCAGATACCACGCGGCACCGACCATCAGCAGCGGGATCACCTCCTGCGTGCGGTTGTAGATCATCTGGATGGTATAGAACAGCTCCGGCATCGCCAGGACGTACACCATCGCCGTGCCCTTGGCGAGGCTGATGATTTCATTGAACCCCGACGGCAGAATGGTGCGCAGCGCCTGAGGCAAAATGATGCGCACCGTGCGTCGCCAGGCCGGCAGACCGAGCGCGGCGGCGGCCTCATACTGGCCGTGATCGACCCCGAGGAATCCGCCGCGAACGATCTCGGCGGTATAGGCGCTCTGCACCAGGGTGAGCCCCACCACGGCGGTAGAAAACTGACCCAGCACGTTGATGGTTTCAAAGCTGCCCCAGGTGATGCCGGTGAACGGCACGCCGAGCGAAAGCGTGTCGTAGAGATAGGAAAAGTTGTAGAGAATGATCAGCACCACGATCAGCGGCAGCGACCGGAACAGCCAGATGTAGGCCCACGCCAGGCTGCTCAGCAGCCAGGATGAAGAGAGTCTCGCCAGCGCCAGCATGCCGCCAAGCACCACGCTCAGCGCGGTGCCGATCAGCGTCAGCAGCAGGGTCTGCCCGACACCTTCGAGGATCACTGGGTCAAAGAACCAGCGGGCAAACACCGCCCACTCCCAGCGCGGGTTAAAGGCCACGGACTGAATCACGACCGCCAGGACAAACAGCGCCACCGCGGCGCCGACGGCCCGCAGCGGATAACGCGCCGGGACCACCTTAATGGTTTCAACGTTGCTCATCGTCGTTCCTCATGCGGTTTTACTGAACGCTTCGCGTACCAGCGTTTTGGTGAAGCGCAGCCGACCGTCAAACGGCGGCTGGCTGTACTCTTCCGGATCGCGGTTCAGATCGAACTGCGCCTGATAGCCCTGGCTGAGATAGAGCCGTACCGCTTCCGGCTGGCGAAAGCCGGTTGTCAGGTATATTTGGCTGTACCCTGCCAGCACCGCCCTGCGCTCAAGCTCCTGCACCACGCGCCCGGCAAGCCCCTGCTGACGCAGGGTTTTGTCCGTCCAGATGCGTTTGATTTCCGCGGTGCGTTCGTCGAAAGGTTTGTACGCGCCGGTGGCGATAATCTTCCCGTCGCGCTCAAGTACAATAAACAGCCCCTGCGGCGCTAAATACCACTCTGTAAGCTCAACTTCCGCGTCTTTGGAGAAGTAGTCCCCGTAGCGGGCGGCATATTCACCGAACAGCCCCTCGATAATGGGCTGAAGCTCGGCGTCTTCCGGTGAAACATCACGAAATCGTTCGCTCATCACGCCTCCTTAATCGCCCAGGCCAGCCGGGTTCACTTCTGACTGAGGAATACGCTCAACGCCTTCCCCCCAGCGGTTCAGCACTTTGTCGTAGTCGCCGTTTTTGATCACGCCGTTCAGCGCGGTTTGCACCGGCTCAACCAGCCCGCTGCCTTTCTTCAGCGTGACCGCGATGTGCGCCGCCTTCGGCCAGCCGCCGTCGACGCTACCCACCAGTTTGGTTTTCCCGTTCAGCGCCGCTTTCCAGGCGCCAATCACGTTCGGGCCAAAGTAGGCATCCGCGCGTCCGGACTGCAGGGCCAGCGTTTGTGCCGCATCGTCTTTGGTGTATATCGGGGTAAAGGGCTTCAGACCTTTCTTGAGGTTTTCGGCATTCCAGGCCAGCAGGATGGCCTCCTGGTTGGTGCCGGAGCCGACGATAATCCGCAGCCCGGCGATGTCTTCCGCCTTCTGCAGCGACTTGATCGGGCTGGTTGATTTCACGTAGAACCCGAGGGAATCTTTGCGGTAGGTGGCGAAATCAAACTTCTCTTTACGCTCTTTGGTGACGGTGATGTTGCTGATGGCGGCATCATATTTCCCGGAAGCCACGCCCAGCGGCCAGTCTTCCCAGGAGGTTGGCACCACGTTTAGCTCCAGCCCGAGGCTGTCAGCGACCAGACGGGCGACGTCAACCTCGCTTCCCAGCAGCGTTTTGTTGTCGTCGGAAAACACCGTCAGCGGCGGTTGATTGAGGCCCGCCACCGCCACGGTAAATTTCCCCGGCACGGCAAAGCGATAATCTTTCGGCAGCTGTGCCACCGCCTCGCTGTTTTTGACGGTATTAACCGGCGTTTTATTGGCCTCGATGCTCACGCCGGTGCCGTTAATATTCACATTCTCTGCCCAGACGGCAGGGGTAAAGGCCAGCGCGAGCGCCAGAATAAGCGTTGTTTTCTGCATAGCGGGGTTCTCTTTTATTGTTGTGTGTATTGGTTTTTAGGTTCGTCTAAGCCGAGGCTTTCGCGCAGCGTGGTACCCGGGTAGTCGGTACGGAACAGGCCGCGCGCCTGTAAAACGGGCACCACCTGGTCAACAAAGCGCGGGAAGGTGTCCGGCGTGCCGCCCTGAATGATGAGGCCGTCTGCGGCATAGCCTTCAAACCAGGCCTGCAGGCCGTCGGCCACCTCTTCCGGCGTACCGGAAAAGCGCGGGCGCGGCGAGGCGGCTTCCAGCGCCACCTGACGCAGGGTTAAGCTGCGCTCGCGGGCGTTACGCTTAATTTCATCAGTGGTGCTGCGGAAGCTGTTTTTGCCTAAGTCGCCGATATCCGGGAACGGCTCGTCGAGCGGGTACTGGCTGAAATCGTGATGTTCGAAATAGCGTCCGAGGTAGTTGAGGGCATCGTTAATCGACACCAGCGCCGCCGTGGTTTGATACTGGTTTTCCACGTCATCGGCGTCTTTACCCACAATCACGCTGACGCCCTGGAAAATATGTAAATCTGACGCGCGGCGTCCGTTACTTTCCAGCTGCTGCTTCACGTCGCGATAAAACGCTTTTGCCTCATCGAGGGTCTCGTGATGGGTAAAAATGGCATCGGCATGTTTCGCCGCCAGCTTTTTCCCGTCGTCCGACGCGCCCGCCTGAAAGACAATCGGCCGCCCCTGCGGCGTTCGACCAATATTCAGAGGACCGGCGACCTGGAAGAAATCACCGTGGTGGTCCAGGGTATGCAATTTTGCCGGGTCAAAAAACTGACCGCTCTCTTTGTTGCGCACAAAGGCGTCGCCTTCCCAGGAATCCCACAGCCCTTTCACCACGTCGAGATATTCATCCGCAATGCGATAGCGCAGCGCGTGCTCGGGATGTTTTTCACGGGAAAAGTTCTTCGCTGACCCTTCCAGCGGCGAAGTCACCACGTTCCAGCCCGCGCGACCGTTGCTGAGGTGGTCGAGGCTGGCGAACTGGCGCGCCGTGGTGAAGGGCTCGCTGTAGGAGGTGGATAAGGTTCCCACCAGCCCCAGGCGCGAGGTGATGCTGGCGAGAGCGGATAACACCGTCAGCGGTTCAAAGCGATTTAAAAAATGCGGGATCGATTTCTCGTTGATATAGAGACCGTCGGCAACGAATAAAAAATCGAGTTTGCCCTCCTCCGCCTTTAACGCCGTCGCTTTGACGAAATCAAAATTGATGCTGGCATCGGCGACGGCCTCAGGGTGACGCCAGGCGGACATATTTCCGGATGCACCATGCAAAATGGTCCCGAGCCGCAGTTGACGATGTGCAGACATATTCACCTCTCCAGAATTAAACGTGTTGCAGGGCTTTTTCCGCAAGCTGTGCAAAATAGCGGGCAGCGGGCTCAATTAATGCCTCATCCGGATTGAATGCCGGATGGTGTAAACCGTACGGGCTGTTGCTGCCGATGCTGACAAACGCCCCCGGGATCTGCTGCAGATAGACCGCAAAATCTTCCCCGCCCATATGCAGCTCGGCGTGCCGGGTTTCGTAGCCTGCTTCTCTGGCGACCGAGGTGGCGAAATCGGCCCAGCGCTCGTCGTTCACCAGCGCGGTGGGCCCGGCATACCAGGTGATATCAATCTGCGCGCTAAAGGCGCTGGCAAACCCGGCGGCGATTTCGCCCACGCGGGCTTTCACGTTCTGCTGCACTTCCGTGCGGTGGGTGCGCAGCGTGCCTTCCAGCTCGACGCTTTCCGGCAGCACGTTCCAGGTGTTACCGCCTGCAATGCGCGTCACGCTCAGCACCACCGAATCCAGCGTATTGACGTTGCGGCTGGCGACGCTTTGCAGCGCCGTCACCAGCTGGCTCGCCAGCACGATGGCGTCGTTGCCTTCGTGCGGACGTGCGGCGTGCGCGCCCTTACCGGTAATGCGGATCACGAAGCGATCGACGTTGGCATAAAACGGCCCGCCTCGGGTAGCGAACTCACCGACCGGCAGGCCGGGCTCGTTATGCATGCCGAAGATGGCGCTGACGTCGCGCAGGGCGCCGGCCCGCACCATGCTCTTCGCACCGCCAAAGTTCTCTTCGGCAGGCTGAAACAGGATCCGCACCCGGCCGTTAAGCGACGCTTCCCGCTCTTTCAGCTTTAACGCGGCGCCGAGGATCACGCTGGTGTGGATATCGTGTCCGCAGGCATGCATTACGCCTGCACGCTGGGAGCTAAACGGCACGCCGCTGCGCTCTTCAATCGGCAGGGCATCAATATCTGCGCGCAGCGCAATCAGTTTGTTGCCCGAGCCGATTTCCGCCACCAGCCCGGTCGACAGGTCGTAAGGCTGCGGGGTGATCCCGGCATTCGTCAGCCACTGGCGCAGACGCGTTGTGGTTTCCACTTCCTGGCCGGAGAGCTCCGGGTTCTGGTGCAGCTCGCGACGCCAGGCAATCAGCTGTTCGCCAAAGCTCATACGGTGACCTCCTTGTTAAGACGCGCCTCGGCAAGCAGGCGCAGCGACGCGACGCGCGTTGCCCCCTCCGCGACCGGCGTGTCGATGATAAATTCGTCAATGCCCCACTTTTCATGCAGGGCGTTAAGCTGTTCGAGCACCGACTCAGCCGTACCCGCCAGCAGCGACTGCGCCCGACGTGCAATGCGCACCGGCTCGCTGCCCGCCTGGCGCGCAAAGGCGTAGGCCTGCTCTTCGCTGGCCACGGTGACACGCTGGCCGTTTGCCAGCTCAACGCCCCACACTTCGACCTTCTGCGCCAGGGCATCCGCCTCGGCCTGCGTCGGCGCAACGATCGCCTGTACCGCCACAATCACGTCCCGCGCGCTGTTCTTACGCCAGGTCGAAACCACCTCGCGCAGCAGGTCCGGGTCACCGTTCAGATGCGCGGCAAAGACAAAGTGCCAGCCGAGCCCGGCGGCCAGCAGCGCGCTATCGATACTCGCGCCCAGCAGGAAACCCTCGGCAGGCAGCGGCGGCAGCGGCGTGGCGCGAACGGCCTCTTCATGAGACTGATGCTCAGGACGGATCCAGCGATCGAGCTGGACCAGCTGTTCGGCGAAGCTGCCCTTTTCCTGTTGATTCAGCCCCTGCTGCAGCGCGCGGGTTGAGAGCGGCAGCCCGCCGGGGGCTTTTCCGACGCCGAGATCCACGCGGCCGGGCGCCAGCGCGGCCAGCACGTTGAAATTCTCGGCGACTTTATAAGGGCTGTAGTGCTGAAGCATCACGCCGCCGGATCCGACGCGGATGCGCGTGGTTTGCCCGAGGATCCAGGCAATCAGCAGCTCCGGCGAGGGGCTGGCAAGGTGGGGAGTGTTGTGGTGTTCGGCAATCCAGAAGCGGTGATAGCCCAGATTTTCTGCCTGCTGCGCCAGCGCCAGCGTACGCGCCAGTGCATCGGCAGCCGTTTCGTTTTCAGCGATGGGGCTTTTATCCAGAATGCTGATTCGCCATGACATGTTGCGTTCTCGTTTGACTTAACATGTCGACATTATTAAAGGCGCATTTCACCACTGAGAAACAATTAATTTACATTTAGTTTGCCGGAAATCAGATATATAAAACCACGCTAAGAATAAGACTTTAAGTCGGCAATCAGCGTTTTTCCCTGCTCGCGCCGGGTAATGCGGACGAAGCGAATATGCCCATACTGCGGGTTTTGCAGATCGGCTTCATAACGCGTGCGGTTGTTACGCCAGGTTTTCATCGTCCAGATGAGAATGGACTCTCTGCTGAAGAACGCGCGCCGGAAACTCTCTTTGTTCCCGGTGCCGGGCCAGAGCTCGCGCTTATGCCAGGCGCGTTTGACTGCCCTGGTGACCGCCTGCCAGAGGGTGCGGGCAAAGCCATAATCCACCCACACCACAACGTCGACATTACGCCATTTCACCGGCCGCGTGCGGTTATAGTTGCCGTCAAGCACCCAGTCTGGCGAAGCCTGTAGCGCCTGCTCCAGCTTTTCCTGAAACACATCGTCCGGCGTTCCCTGCCAGTCAGGTCGCCAGTAGAGTCTGTCCATCTCGATATAGGGAATAGCCAGTTCGGTCGCAATCTGCTTCGCCAGCGTGCTTTTTCCGCTCCCGCTGGTCCCGATGACGTTAATTTTCACCTCAGCCTCACTGTGTTATCGAAAACTGACCAAATGATAGCGTTTTCATCCTGTTAACGAAACGCTATTTCAGCATGGCAATTTTTCCAGAGAGACGATCTCCCTCTTTCAGTTTGGGTTATGTCATTTATTTGCAGCGACTCCAGAATATGCCCCTGAAAATATTTTCATTTTTATTACATTCGAGAACATTAGCAGATTAAAAATAATGAACAATGGGTATTTCAGGCAGTCATAATTTCAGAGAGAATATGCAGCAGAGCGTTATATAAAAATAAACACATTACTCTTGCCGGAGCATTTTCCGGGCATTTTTTATTCTTGCACATCATCATGGAGTTACTCATGAGGCGTAACAGTCCCGTTACACAAAACGAGTATTTACTTAACGATGGTTCGACGTTAATGTCGACCACCGATACCAAAAGCCATATTACCTATGCTAATTCCGCTTTTATTGAAGCCAGCGGATATAAAGAAGAACATCTTCTGGGTGAGCCGCATAACCTCATCCGCCATCCCGACATGCCTGCCGAAGCGTTTGGCGACATGTGGTATACCCTGCAGCAGGGTGAGACCTGGACGGGGCTGGTGAAGAACCGTCGTCATAATGGCGACCACTACTGGGTGCGGGCAAACGTAACGCCTGTCTGGCAGGGTGGATCCCTGACGGGGTATATTTCCGTGCGAAATATACCCGCACGGGAAGAGATTGCGGCCAGTGAAAAACTGTATGCAAAAGTGCGTAATAACGAATTAAAACATTACCGCTTTTATAAAGGGTTACTGGTTCGGCGCGGTTTATTTTCGTTTATGTCGCTCTTTAAATGTCTCAGCACCAGTAAACGTATCCATCTGGGTATTGCGACGACGGCGTTACTCTCCTGCCTGGCGGTGTATTTATTCCCTGATAAACTTGTGCAGTCGGGAAGTCTGGCGCTGCTGTTTATTGCCCTGACCTATTATCTTCATGCGCAGATCGCCCGTCCGGTAAAATCTATTGTGCAACAGATGCAGCGCGTGGTTTCAGGACGTAAAACGGACTATTACCATTTTGACAGGATCGACGACATCGGGCTGATGATGCGCCTGGTGAATCAATCAGGTTTGAATCTGAATTCGCTGGTTGACGATGTCGGGGCGCAAATCAGCGGGATTGGCACCATCAGCCAGCAGGTCGCGAAAGAAGGTGCGGCGCTGCAGACGCGTTCAGAAGAGACCGCAGACTTTCTGCAGCAAACCGCGTCCGCGGTGGAAGAGATCGCCAGCGCGGTGGAGCAGACGGCAGAAACAGCGAAAGAAGCCACTGAGATGGCGGATCGCACCCGCGACAGCGCCCACCGCGGTGAAGCGATGATGAAAGAGACCATCGGTATGATGCAATCCGTGTCGCAGGATAACAGCCAGATCGTCGATATTATCAGCGTTATCGATCGTATCGCCTTCCAGACCAATATTCTTGCGCTGAATGCGGCCGTGGAAGCGGCGCGCGCAGGTGAAGCCGGGCGCGGATTTGCCGTGGTGGCGGCCGAGGTGCGCAACCTTGCGCAGCACTCCGCGACGGCGGCGAAAGAGATCAAAGCGCTGATTGAGAAAAACGTCGCCAGCGTCAACGCAGGCGTAGAGAAGGTAGAACAAACCGAAACGCAGCTGACGGTTATGATCGACAACGTGATGCGGGTCTCCTCCCTGATTAAGGAGATCGGCCACGCCACTCAGGAGCAAACCCAGGCGCTGACGCTCATCAACGCATCCATCTCCCGTATCGGCGCAATGACCCACAACAATACGGGGATGGTGGATAACGTCACTCACGCGGCGAATCACCTGACGCAGCGCACCACGCGCCTGCAGCAAGCGATTGCCGTTTTTGGCGGTTAGCCGTTCGGATACTGCTCGTCGGTGACTTTTTCCAGCCATGCAACCGGGCTGCCGTTAACGGATTCGGCGATGGCAATATGCGTCATCGCCGTATGCGCGCTTGCGCCGTGCCAGTGCTTTACGCCGGGTGGGATCCAGGCGATATCGCCCTGATTCAATATTTCCGCCGCTTTGCCCCACTCCTGTAACCAGCCGCGACCCTGCGTCACAATCAGCGTTTGCCCAAGGGGATGCGTATGCCACGCGGTGCGCGCGCCCGGCTCAAAGGTCACGGTTGCCCCGCCGACGCTGGCAGGTTCGCTCGCCTGAAATGGTGCGTCAATACGGACGGTGCCGGTGAACCAGGCTTCCGGTCCTTTTGCTGAAGGTAATGATCCGCTGCGGATAATTTTCATCTTATGCTCCTCGTTTACTGTTGCGTTAACAGTAGCGCAAAGCAATCCGGAGCATTAGTGTGCATAATCAGATAGGAAATATGATTGAAATTCATAAATAGAGGCAATCGCGATGCTAAAAAATAATTTCAACGACCTGCTCTCTTTTATGGTAGTCGCCCGCGAGCGCAGCTTTACGCGCGCGGCGGCGCAGCTGGGCGTCTCGCAATCGGCGCTGAGTCATGCCATGCGCAAGCTTGAAGCGCGGCTCGACGTTCGCCTTTTAACCCGCACAACCCGCAGCGTTGTTCCCACCCAGGCGGGTGAGCAGCTCTTTACGCGCTTAAGCCCGCATTTGATGGAGATTGAGCAGGAGCTCACGACGCTTCGCAGCGCACGCAACAAACCCGCAGGTTCTGTTCGCATCGTCGCCGGCGAGCATGCGATGGACGCCGTGCTCTGGCCGGTACTGAAGGCGTTTATGGTGCAGTATCCTGAGATTAACGTCGAAGTGACGGTAGATAACGGCCTGACGGATATCGTGGATGGCCGTTTCGACGCGGGAGTACGCCTGGGTGAACAGGTGGCAAAAGATATGATTGCGGTACGGATAGCGCCGGATATGCGCATGGCCGTGGTCGGTTCCAGGGATTATCTGGCTCGCTTTGGCGTGCCGCAGACGCCGGAGCAGCTTGCTGAACACCGCTGCATCAACATGCGCCTGCCCACGCGCGGCGGACTGTATCACTGGGAATTTGAACGCGACGGGCGCGAGCTTCGCGTTCGGGTTGATGGGCAGCTTACGCTGAGCAGCCTGTCGCAGCGCATCGACGCCGCTGAGAATGGCCTCGGATTAGCCTACGTGCCGGAGGCGTCGGTTCTGGGGGCGCTTAATCACGGACGGCTCGTCAGGGTCCTTGAATCGTGGTGCCCTACTTTCGAGGGGTATCACCTTTATTATCCGAGCCGTCGCCAGCACACTACCGCTTTCAGGTTACTGTTAGATGCTCTCCAGCAGTCAAAATCTTGACCACTTGGTAATAATTAAGAAATTCTGATGATTAAATAATCAACCCGCCAAATGTTTTGTCTAAAAACTCATCACGATTCAGCGTGTTGTGATCGCCGTCTGCTCTGACCACACGATTTCCTTCGACGTGCATCACTTTCGGCACGGTTATATTTTGCGTCGCTTATGAATTGCAGGTAGGATGCCTCGCCATGTTTCGCCTTATCCATACGCAGAATGACTGGGAAGGCGACATGTGTTTGCGCAGAAGCAATCGTTTGTATTGCGCTCTGCCAGGCAGGACTATCACGATAATGGTTCAGACAGGCAAACAGGTAACTCAATGAAAACAAGCAATAAAAGCGCAGCCGATCATCATGCTGCTAAACGTCGCTGGTTGAACTCCCACGAAGAGGGCTACCACAAAGCGATGGGCAACCGTCAGGTTCAAATGATCGCCATCGGCGGCGCTATCGGAACGGGTCTGTTTTTAGGTGCGGGTGCGCGTCTGCAAATGGCTGGCCCGGCTCTCGCCCTGGTCTATCTGGTGTGCGGGATCTTCTCTTTCTTCATTCTTCGTGCGCTGGGCGAACTGGTACTGCATCGCCCTTCCAGCGGAAGCTTCGTCTCTTACGCCCGTGAATTCCTCGGTGAAAAAGCGGCCTACGTTGCGGGCTGGATGTACTTCGTCAACTGGGCGATGACCGGTATTGTCGATATCACCGCCGTTGCGCTGTATATGCACTACTGGGGCGCGTTTGGCGATGTGCCGCAGTGGGTCTTTGCGCTTGGCGCGCTGGCGATTGTCGGCACCATGAACATGATCGGCGTGAAGTGGTTCGCGGAGATGGAGTTCTGGTTTGCGCTGGTAAAAGTGCTGGCCATCGTGGTGTTCCTGGTCGTGGGTACCGTCTTCCTCGGCAGCGGCAAGCCGCTGGACGGCAATGCCACCGGCTTCCATCTGATAACCGATAACGGCGGATTCTTCCCGCACGGTCTGCTGCCTGCGCTGGTCCTGGTTCAGGGCGTGGTGTTCGCCTTCGCCTCTATCGAACTGGTGGGCACCGCAGCAGGTGAATGTAAAGATCCGCAGACCATGGTGCCAAAAGCCATTAACAGCGTGATCTGGCGTATCGGTCTGTTCTACGTCGGTTCCGTGGTGCTGCTGGTTCTGCTGCTCCCGTGGACTGCCTATCAGGCAGGTCAGAGTCCGTTTGTGACCTTCTTCTCTAAGCTCGGCGTGCCTTACGTTGGCAGCATCATGAACATCGTGGTCCTGACGGCGGCGCTCTCCAGCCTGAACTCCGGTCTTTACTCTACCGGTCGTATCCTGCGCTCCATGTCGATGGGCGGTTCTGCGCCGAAGTTCATGTCAAAGATGAGCAAGCAGCAGGTTCCCTATGCGGGGATTCTGGCAACGCTGGTGGTTTACGTTTTTGGCGTGTTCCTGAACTATCTGGTGCCGTCCCGCGTATTTGAGATCGTTCTGAACGTGGCTGCACTGGGGATTATCGCTTCCTGGGCCTTCATTGTGGTCTGCCAGATGCGTCTGCGCAAAGCGATCAAAGAAGGCAAAGCGGCTGATGTGAGCTTCAAGATGCCGGGCGCACCGGTGACCTCCTGGCTCACCCTGCTGTTCCTGTTCAGCGTGCTGGTGCTGATGGCGTTTGACTACCCGAACGGTACTTACACCATTGCGACCATTCCGCTGCTGGCGGTACTGCTGATTGCCGGCTGGTTTGGCGTGCGTAAGCGCGTTCACGAAATTCACAGCACCGCGCCGGTTCATCACGACGATCAAAAACACGACGCACCGCTGGTGGAAGAAACCTCGCGTTAAGCGTCCGTAAGCATCAAAAAGGGAAGGCAAATGCCTTCCCTTTTTTATTTACAGCGCGATACGAATGACGTCGTCAGGCTGGGTGGCTTCCTGCTGGCGAGTGGATTTTTGTTTCACCGTCACGTACAGGGTTTTGCCATCCGCAGAGAGCGCCAGGCTGTTCGGGTAGACCGGCGTGTCGAAGGTTTTTGTGACCTTATACGTTTTCGCGTCAATCACGCTCACCTTACCGGCTTCACGGTGCGTCACATAGGCTTCATTGCGGGCCGGGTTAAACAGGACCGCCAGTGACTCCGGCGCGGCGATTTTCTCGATCACGCTGCCGTCTTTCAGGCTCACCACCAGCACTTCCGGCTGTTTTGAATCGGTCAGGAACGCGCGCTGGCCGGCGGTATCGAGGCTGAGGTTCAGGTAGAAGTGCTCTTTACCGTCATCCTGCACCTTTTTGCGGCTCAGGATTTTATTGGTGGCCGTATCAATGGTTACCAGCTCGCCGTCCGCATTCGTGGTGTACAGACGTTTTGCCTGCGCATCCAGCGCCAGGCCGGTGCTGTACGTACCGGTATTGGCAATGGTCTCTTTCAGCTTCAGCGTTGCGCCATCCACCACCCAAATCACGCTCTCTTTGCCGACGCCGGTGATGTAAATCGTGTTGCTCGCGTCATCCGCCACCAGCTGGCGCGGCTGGAGCGGTTTGACGGTTTCACTGCGCTGGCGTTTATCAAGCACCAGACGCCCTTTCACGTCGCCCGTTTTCGCATCGATGGCCGTCACCGCGCCGTTGATGGTGTTGCCAAACCACAGGGTTTGCGTCGCGCCGTCGAGCGTGGCGCCAAAGGGTTTGAGATCGCTATGAATCGCCTGCGTCACGTCCAGCGTGACCGGGTCAAGTCGATAGATAACTCCGCCCTTATCGGTTTTGCGGCTTTGCGAGGTCGCCACCCACAGCGCATTCTCCTGCTGGCTGACCGCCATTTCATACGCCCCTTTGCCCACCGCTTTACGCAGCACCTCTTCGGCGGCATGCACCTGGAACGTCCCGGCAAGCAGTAAAGTGGCAGACAGCAGTGACAGGCTCAGACGCGGCGAGCACAGATGACGTAAAGACATAACAATTCCTTTTTTGAAAAGAGGGGGTTGGGCTGACATCACTTCCGGCTGGCAACGTCATGGCATTGCCTTTTGATAATGAGAATGGTAATCATTAATGAACTGAATGTGGAGTTTTTCTTTCGCGCTTCGCCTTTCATTAACGCAATGTGCGGTTATAGTTTTCAAAACATTTACAAAACCTTTAACATGTATGGACATGTTCCATTTGGTTCGTTTATACACCACAACCGGTTTTATTCATGAAAATCATTTCTGCCCGTAAGGCTTCTCTCCCGCTGCTGCTGGTTCCCGTTATTTTCGCGCCGCTAACCGCAATGAGCGCGGAGGAACAGACCATGATCGTCAGCGCCACGCCGCAAACCGTATCGGAACTGGATACCCCGGCCGCGGTCAGCGTCGTCAATGGCGATGACATGCGCCACGCCGCGCCGCGCATCAACCTGTCTGAATCTCTTGGCAGCGTCCCGGGACTGCAAATTCAGAACCGCCAGAACTATGCCCAGGATCTCCAGCTTTCAATGCGTGGGTTTGGTGCCCGCTCAACGTTTGGCGTGCGCGGTATCCGTATGTATGTCGACGGTATCCCTGCCACCATGCCGGACGGACAGGGCCAGACGTCCAACATCGATCTCTCCAGCGTGGAGAGCGTTGAAGTGCTGCGCGGCCCCTTCTCTGCCCTGTACGGCAACGCCTCCGGCGGCGTGATTAACATCAACACCCAGACCGGTCAGCAGCCGCCAACCATTGAAGCCAGCAGCTATTACGGCAGCTACGGTACCTGGCGCTACGGCATGAAAGCCACCGGCACGATGGGTGACGGCACCCACGCGGGCGATGTGGATTACACCGTTTCCACCACCCGCTTCACCACCAAAGGCTACCGCGACCACAGCGGCGCGCGCAAAAACCTCGCTAACGCCAAACTGGGCGTGCGCATTGACGACGTCAGCAAGCTGACGCTGATTTTCAACAGCGTGGACATGAAAGCCAACGATCCGGGCGGGCTAAGCTATCAGGAGTGGCAGAACAATCCGCGTCAGTCTCCGCGCGGCGATCAGTACAACACCCGCAAGACCATCAAGCAGACCCAGGCCGGTCTGCGCTACGATCGTCAGCTCAGCACCCAGGACGATCTCAGCGTGATGATGTACGCCGGCGAGCGTGAAATGACGCAGTACCAGTCGATTCCGTATCAGCCGCAGCTGAAAGCCTCCCACTCCGGCGGTGTGATCGATATGCAGCGACACTATCAGGGCGTGGATACCCGCTGGACGCACCGCGGCGAGCTGCTGGTGCCGGTGACGTTTACTACCGGCCTGAACTACGAAAACCTGAGCGAAGATCGTCGCGGATACGAGAACTTCGTGATGAACAACGGCGTGCCGGATTACGGCGTGAAGGGTGATAAGCGTCGAAACGAACGTAACCTGATGTGGAACGTTGACCCTTACCTGCAAACCAGCTGGCAGCTGACGCAGAAACTGTCGGTGGATGCGGGAGTGCGCTACAGCTCGGTCTGGTTTGATTCCAACGACCATTATGTTACGCCGGGCAACGGCGATGACAGCGGTGACGCGAGCTATCACAAGTGGCTCCCGGCCGGTTCCGTGAAGTATGCGGTGACGGACGCATGGAACCTCTACGCTGCCGCAGGGCGTGGATTCGAAACGCCAACCATCAACGAGCTCTCCTATCGCGCCGATAACCAGGGCGGCCTGAACATCGGCCTGCAGCCGTCCACCAACAACACGTATGAAGTGGGCAGCAAAACCCGCATCGGCAATGGCCTGCTGACCGCGGCGCTGTTCCGCACCGATACGGATGATGAGATCGTGGTGGATGCCAGCTCTGGCGGGCGTACCAGCTTTAAAAATGCCGGTAAAACCCGTCGTCAGGGGGTGGAAGTCTCCCTCGACCAGCAGTTTGCCGAGAACTGGAAGCTGAAGATGGCGTGGACTTACCTGGATGCCACCTACCGGACTAACGTCTGCAGCGACGCAGACTGTAACGGTAACCGGATGCCGGGCATTGCCCGCAACATGGGTTACGCCTCGTTTGGCTGGCAGCCGGATGAAGGCTGGTACGCGGGTTCAGACGTGCGCTACATGAGCGATATCATGGCCGACGACGAGAATACGGCGAAAGCGCCGTCCTATACGGTGGTCGGGCTGAACACCGGGTATAAATTCAACTACGGCAGTTGGGGCATGGACGTCTTTGGCCGCGTCGATAACCTGTTCGATAAAGAGTACGCGGGCTCGGTTATTGTCAACGAGTCTAACGGTCGTTATTACGAGCCTGCACCAGGCCGTAACTACGGGGTCGGGCTGTCGGTCTCTTATCGCTTCGAGTAAGCGATAAGAAAAGTTTATTTAATTAATGAAATAACGCTCCTGATGGCAATAAACCATCAGGAGTTATTCACCAGATAAATAATTAGGGGCGAAATATAGTCGCTCTGCTAAATAATCTCTTAGTTAAAATATTGTCGCTGTAAAAGCAAATTCGCTTCATCAATCACCTTATCAATCGCCTTCTGGCAGGCAACAACATCTCTTCGCTCCAGGGCAGAAAGCAGTTCGTCATAGTGATATGTCGAGGCTTTGATGTCGTTAAGCTCCTGATGTAGATAGTTCATACAGGGCCCGATGCGCACCCAGAGCTGCTCAATTAATGCATTAAGCGTAGGCATTTCCGCATACTGATAAAGCGTAAATCGGAAGACGCGATTCGCATGCAATGCCTGCTGGACGTTCCCGTTGCGCATGGCCTCATGAAAGGCATCCGACAATTTGCGCAACGCCTCCAGTTTGCTATCAGACATATTCTGACAGGCCGCGGCGACCGCCATCGGCTCAAGCTGCTTGCGGATAGCGTTAATCTCGTTATAGCGCTCCAGCGTGACCTCCGGAACCAGAAATGCCTGCGCCGGCGTGGCGTGCAACGCCCCTGATGACACCAGCCGCAACAGCGCCTCGCGAACAGGGGTAATACTGGTTCCTAATTTATCGGCAATCTCTTTCGTAATCAGTCGTGCCCCAGGTTTGAGTGAGCCTGTAATTAACGCTCCTTTCAAACTGTGTTCAACTTGCATGGTAAGACTGACCCTTTGGGCTTTTTCTAAGTGGTCCAAATCAAGCATGTTCAATTCCTGTAGCTAAAACTTAATGCTATTTTTAAACGCCAGTTTTAATAAAACGACGCTGGTCCGATATATCCTGTATCGTCATGCCTGGTGGTGGGAAGTACGTAAAAACATCAAAAAAGCAAAGTTTGTTTTTTTATTGGTTTCGGGCCCATCCGGGAAGCGGGCGCGAAATGCCATGTTCATTAATTAAAGACAATATATCGTATCTTCACAAATAAATATGGCGGGAAACCCCGCCATAGTGCTGTTTATTTATTGTCACTCGCGACGCGAATCACGACTTTACCGAAGTTACGCCCTTCAAGCAGACCAATCAGCGCCTCGGGCGCGTTCTCCAGCCCGTCCGTTATCTGTTCGCGATAGTGAATTTTGCCCTCCTGCACCCAGCGTCCCATCGCTTCCTGGAACTCCTTAATGCGGTGACCGTAATCCTGGCCGATGATAAAGCCCTGCATACGAATGCGTTTCTTCAGGATGGTCGCCATCAGGAGCGGCAGGCGATCCGGCCCCTCGGGCAGGCCCGTCGCATTGTAGCCGCTCACCAGGCCGCACACCGGCACGCGCGCGGAGGTATTCAGTAACGGCAGCACCGCGTCAAATACTTTCCCGCCGACGTTTTCATAATAGACGTCAATCCCGTTCGGGCAGGCGCGTTTCAGCTGTTCGGCAAAGTCGGCCGCGTGGTGATCCAGACACAGGTCAAACCCGAGGACCTCAACGGCATGGCGGCATTTTTCAGCCCCACCGGCGACCCCGACCACCCGGCAACCTTTGATTTTACCGATCTGCCCGACGGTCGCGCCAACCGGGCCTGTCGCCGCGGCGACCACCAGCGTTTCGCCCGCTTTTGGCTGCCCGATATCCAGCAATCCCATATAGGCGGTAAAGCCCGGCATGCCCAGAATACCCAGTGACCAGGAAGGATGAGACGGATTTTCGCCCAGCTTCACCAGGCCGCTGCCGTCTGAGAGTTCATATTCCTGCCAGCCGCTGTAGCCCAGCACCCACTCACCCGGTTTGAAATCGGGATGATTCGACTGCTCAACGCGGCTGACCGTTCCCCCCACCATCACAGCGCCCAGCTCAACCGGTGGTGAATAGGATGGCGCATCGCTCATGCGCCCCCGCATGTACGGGTCCAGCGACAGCCAGACGGTGCGCAGCAAAAGCTGCCCTTCAGCCGGGGCGGGAACAGGCTGCGTTTCGAGACGAAAATTTTCCGCGACCGGCGCACCCTGAGGACGGGAGGCCAGTACCCAGCGGCGATTTTGCGAAACAGGTTGATTCATCGGGATCTCCTTCTGGTGCAAATGTCATTACAGCCTGGCTCACGATCGGCGTTATCGCATTAGCATTACGAGGCAGACTGGTTAAGCCGTACAACCAGATAGATGCAGGTTTCATTCGTTTCGTTGATGAACCGGCAATCATTTGGCGGCCCCAGCTCGAGACAGTCTCCGGCGTGCATTTCGTGGCGCGTATCGCCCTCCTGAAACACCAGCTCGCCGGACTGAAGCCAGATAAGCTGACGTGCCAGCGCGTAAGAAGATGCAGGCATCGGAACATCGCTGCCCGCGGGCAGTTCAACCTGAACAAGGTCGATGGGCAGATCGGTGCGGGGAGAAACATGGCGGCGGAGGTAGTGCGTCTGTGGGTCGCGCCAGACGGGCTGGTTTGCAAGGCGCAGCAGCTTGCCCTCCTGCATTTCGGCCCGGGCAATGAGCGTGGACATGCTGATGCCAAACGCGCCGGACAGACGGGCCAGCAAGGTGGCTGTCGGGCTACTGTCTCCGCGCTCTATCTTATGGATCATCGCGCGCGAGACCCCGGCCCGGTCAGCAAGCTCGCTCAGGGACCATCCGCGAGACTCGCGTTCAAGGCGAATTCTTGCGCTAATCCGTTGATTCATTGTGTCTGTTATGGTGTTCATGACGTCATACTATAGTGTATGAACGGCATTTCAATGGGCTTTTGATAACAAAAAAATATGGCTTATGCCGTAGCGATCGGGCGATACGATTGTGTAATATCGTAGGAATAACGTAATACTATAGTGAACAACACACAGAGGGTTAATCATGATCGTTCGTCATGCCTGCAAGGAAGACTGCGTTGCGATAGGCGAAATCTACAACCACGCGGTGCTGCATACTGCCGCGATCTGGAACGATAAAACCGTCGATACCGATAACCGAATCGCCTGGTTTGAGGCGCGCACGCTCGCGGGTTACCCGGTTCTGGTGAGTGAAGAAAACGGCGTTATCACCGGTTACGCCTCTTTCGGTGACTGGCGCGCCTTCGACGGTTTCCGTCATACGGTTGAGCATTCGGTCTACGTCCACCCGGACCATCAGGGAAAAGGCATTGGCCGCACGCTGATGATCGCGCTGATTAACGAGGCCCGCGCCATCGGCAAACACGTGATGGTGGCCGGTATTGAAGCGCAAAACCATGCCTCGATTCACCTTCACGAAACGCTTGGTTTTGTCACCACGGGGCAGATGCCGCAGGTGGGAACCAAGTTTGGCCGCTGGCTGGACTTAACCTTTATGCAGCTGCAGCTGGACGAGCGCAGCGATCCGGACGCCATCCCATGAATCAATCACTGACGCTGGCGTTTCTGGTGGCGGCGGGAATTGGTCTGGTGGTGCAAAATACCTTAATGGTGCGTATCACCCAGTCCTCCTCCACGATCCTTATCGCGATGCTGCTGAACTCCCTGGTCGGCATTGTGCTGTTTGTCAGCATTCTGCTGCTGAAACAGGGCGCAGCCGGATTCAGCGAGCTGGCCGCAACGGTACGCTGGTGGACGCTAATCCCTGGGCTGCTGGGGTCGTTTTTTGTGTTTGCCAGCATTAGCGGGTATCAGAACGTTGGCGCGGCGACGACTATCGCCGTGCTGGTAGCAAGCCAGCTGATTGGCGGGCTGGTGATGGACGTGCTGAGGAGCAACGGCGTTCCGCTGCGCGCCCTGATTGGCCCGGTATGCGGCGCGGTGATGCTGGTCGTCGGGGCCTGGCTGGTGGCGCGACGCCAGTTTTGAACGTTACAGTATGGTGCCGCCTTTGGTCAGCTGTTCCTCACGCGCGTCCAACTCCTCTTTATGCTGCTTACCGTGGTGCGAAATCGCGGTACGCAGACGCTGCTGCTGGGTGTAGCGTTCTTCACGGCTGAGATCTGCGTCATCGCTTAATTCGATCAGCAGTTCATTCATATGGGTGATGACGCCCTCTTCAATAGCGGCATCGACACGGGCGGTAACTTCGCTTAAATGTGACATTGTCACTCCTTGTTATGTGCCCGGTGGCGCTACGCTTACCGGGCCTACGGGTGCCAGATGTAGGCCGGGTAAGGCGTAGCCGCCACCCGGCGATAAAACGCTTAGTTCAGCTTCGCCTTAGAGAAATCGCTGCCCATCAGGCTCACGCTGTATCCGGTCACGTTGCTGCGGGTTGCATAGAACGTTTTCCCGTTTGCCAGCGCGATCCACGGCGCCTGCTGGTAGAAAATCTCCTGCGCCTGGCCGTAGAGTTTCGCGCGCTCGGCCGGGCTGCTGGTCAGCTTCGCTTTTTGCACCAGATCATCATAACCCTTATCGCACCAGCGCGCGGCGTTGGATCCGGTTTTAATGCTGTTGCAGCCCAGCAGCACGTCGGCAAAGTTGTCCGGGTCGCCGTTATCGGACATCCAGCCAAACAGCGCGGAGTCATGTTCGCCTTTACGCATTCCGGAGAGATATTCCCCCCACTCGTAAGAGACAATTTTGGCCTTCACGCCGACTTTCGCCCAGTCGCTCTGGATCATCTCTGCGATACGGCGCGAGTTCGGGTTATACGGACGCTGAACCGGCATTGACCACAGCGTGACTTCCGCCCCCTTCTCCAGCCCCGCCTGCTTCAGCAGCGCTTTCGCTTTTTCAGGATCGTAGCTGTAGTCCTTCAGGTCTTTATTAAAGCCCATCATATTTGGCGGGATCGGCGATTTTGCCACCGTACCGGACCCCATAAAGACCGCATTGACGATAGCCTTCTTGTCGGTCGCGTAGTTAAGCGCCTGGCGCACCAGCACGTTATCAAACGGTTTTTTCTCGGTGTTAAACGCCAGATAGCCGACGTTTAGCGCATCGACCGAGTGCAGCGTCAGGTCTTTGCTGTTCTTGATGGCGTCAAACTGAACCGGGGACGGTGCAGGAATGATCTGGCACTCGTTGGTCTGCAGCTTCGCCAGACGGGTTTCCACGTTTGGCGTGATGGAGAAGATGAGATGCTTCGTCGGCACCTCGCCTTCCCAGTAGTTCGGGTTAGCAACGTAGCGAATCAGCGAATCCACCTTGTACTGCTGCAGGACATAAGGCCCGGTGCCAATCGGCCAGGTGTCCACGTTTTCAGGCGTGCCTTTTTTCAGCATCGCGTCGGCGTATTCGGCGGAAAGAATGGAGGCGAAATCCATCCCCCAGTCGGCCAGAAACGCGGCGTTAGGCTCGCTGAGGGTGAACTGAACGTGATAGTCGTCGACCTTTTTCACGTCCTGAATCAGCTTATCGAGCCCGACGTCGTTAAAGTATTCGTAGTTGCCCTGCGACACGTTGTGATACGGGTGTTTTGGGTCTTTCTGACGCAGAACCGAGAAAATAACGTCATCGGCGTTAAAGTCGCGCGTCGGTTTGAAGTATTTATTGCTGTTGAACTTCACCCCTTTGCGCAGGGCAAAGGTATACGTCTTACCGTCCGGCGAAATCGTCCAGGACTCCGCCAGCGACGGGACCGGGGTGTTTTTCACCGGGTCAAAATTGATCAGGCGGTTGTACAGCACCTGAGAGCTGGCCACAAAAGACGGGCCAGAGCTGGCGATTTGCGGGTTGAAGGACTCGGGGGACGCTTCAGAACAGTAAATAAGGGTGTCGTTGTTTGCCGCCCATGCGGCACCTGCTGGTAACAGCGCGCTCAGCGCAAGGGCGAGCAGTGTTTTCCCTGTAGACATGGTTATAACCCTGACAGTTTTATTATATAAGACAGTAATAACAGCACAGGCGATATGACCTGGCAAATAACGAAACACTATCAGGTTATTCTAAAGCCGCGTTTTTTGCTGTTTTAACAGCCAGCGCCCGAAAAGGTGATTTGCCTTAAGGCCCATTATTCGTCAAGCACAACCGTCACTTTCTATGCCGCAAGAAATCGGTCCTTTTAGCGTCTCTTCCCCCGTTTGGTTGCTTCCTCGTTTCGTTAAAGTAACGGTGTGAAGAAGTATATGGGATCAAATCGTGGCAAAAACTCTTTTACGCAGCGGTAACCTGGATGACTTTCAGGCCGTTGGCGGCGGCGGACAAGCCGTTTTTGAATCAGCGTTACAAATCCGGGAAGCGCTCCGGTTGCGCAAACAACAGGCCATCGTCGACTGTCTGGCGATTCCTCAGGTCAACGACAGCGGTGACCGCGTGGACTGGTATTCCCCCGTTGAAGGGAGCGTAACCAGCTGGAAAGCGGCCGATGAGGATGACCGCTATCGCGCCCTGCGCTATCTGGAAAACACGCTGGCCAGCGTTGAGTCATTAAGCAAGAAATGCCTCCAGTCTCCCAAAACCGCGCAGCAGCTTTTTGGTTCTCTGCTGTCGAAGGCGTTTCAGTTCCCGGGTGAAAACTTCCTCTTCCTGGTGGACGGAAAGCCGGTCATCAGCTTCTGGGGGTTTGTAAACCTCAACGAAAATGCGCGCGACGATGTCCTCGACTGCCTGCGTGAATCGCTGGTCCCTGAGCCCGCCCCCGTTGTCATTGAAGATCCTGAACCCGAGCCTGAGCCAGAACCGGTTGTAGCCTTTGAACACGCCGACGAGCCGCTGATCGCCCCTTCCACGGTGGTGCGCATCACGCCGGAAGAGCTGTATGAGCCAGAGCCGGCCCCGGCCGTTGCGCAACCCGTTCAGGAACCGGCTGTGCCGATCGTCGCGAAAAAGCGCCGCGTTCCCCTGTGGACCCTGCCGGTTGCCGTCGCGATCGTTGCCGCCGTTGCCGCACCGCTGCTGTGGCCAAAACAGTCCCCTTCCGCTGAGCCCGCACCGGCGCCAGCACCTCAGCCCGTAGAGATTGCGCCTAAGCCGATCAAAGCGGTTGAGCCGCTGGCCATGAAATTACCGCTGCATCAGGCAGAGGTCCTGGCAAGCAAAGAAAAAGAGCCTGCTCTGGCGCCTGCGCCAGAGCCTGCCCCGGTGGTGATTGTCGCCATCCCGAAAGATGCCATGGTAATGGAAGCGAATCAGGTGAAAGCGGGATCGACGCGTTTCCTGAACGGCACCTGGCGTGCGGTTCTCGACGTGAAAGATCCGGTCACCGGCAAGCCGCCGTCAATGCGCTATCAGATCCAGAACAATAAAGGCTTCGCCCGGGTTGTCCATGGCGACAACGTTGTCTGCCGCGCGGAGGTGTTCTCCGGCCTGCACAGCAACGGCGAGCTGATGATTAAAAGTCGCGGTACTGCCCGCTGCACCGACGGCTCCCGCTACCCGATGCCGGAGGTTGCCTGTAAAGCAGGCGCCAGCGATATCGCGGAATGTCGCGCCCGTTATGATGCCAATACCGTCGTTCCCCTGACGTTCAAGAAAGCAGGTGCCTGATCCTATGCTGGTAAATCTTTGCGACTATAAACAAAGCGTCACGCTTATTGCCAACAGCGGCGTGCAGTTCCTTGATTTCGGTCTGACGCCGCAGGACACCGCCAGCAACGGGCGCTTCGTACGTAAAACCGCGAACGGCCCGCTGCTGCGGCTCGATTTCGACCTGGTTAACGGGCGCTATACCGTGCCGGGAACGAACGGCGGGCAGCCTGAAGTGGTCAAACCGGAAACCACCATCCCGCTGCATCAGTCCCTGGCGGTGCTGGACGGCGTCTGGCTTCCGGTTCCATTCCTGCGTTTCAATCCGCCGCGAACCTTTGTTGAGGGGCCGGATAACTGGGCCCGCGTTCAGGTGCGCAGGCTGGATACACCCGACACGGCAGGCAATACGCACCGCGTTACTCTCGCTCTTGACAGCCAGATTGCTGAACACGCCACGTCCGCCCTGTCTCCGGTTGAAAACGATATTCTGAACGGGACCCGTTTCGCGCTGGCCTGGCGAGACAATGAGGTCGAAAGTTTCCTCGACCAGACCTGGATTGATGGCTGGCTGCGCGAGGCATTTACCCAGTATGCCGACGGCGTTGAAAACCGCTCAGAACGCGATCTCCAGCAGGCGATGCGCGGGTTTGAATATCAGGCCCACTGGCTTAACCTGCTGACCATGCTCGGTGAACAGCTTACCGTGCCGGAAGTGAAATTTGTTACCCATACGCTCAGCACGCCTGCCATTCCGGTCGACCTGATCCTCGACGTGGGCAATACCCACACCTGCGGCGTCATTATCGAAGACCACGGCGATGCGAACGATGGCCTGCGCCAGACCGCCGAGCTGCAGGTACGCTCATTAAGCGAGCCGCAGTTCCTGAATGCGCCGCTGTTCACCAGCCGTCTCGAGTTTTCGGAAGCGCGTTTTGGCAAGCAGCACTTCTCGGTAGAGAGCGGTCGCGAAGATGCCTTTGTCTGGCCGTCGATTGTTCGCGTGGGCGATGAAGCCCGCAAGCTGGCGATGCAGCGTCTGGGGACCGAAGGCAACAGCGGCATCTCCAGCCCGCGCCGCTACCTGTGGGATGAAACGCCGGTCGTGCAGGACTGGCGCTTTAGCCAGATGAACAGCAAAACCCAGCGTGAGCCGCTTGCCACCGCGTTTCCGCTGATGAACCTGATGAACGATGACGGCGAACCGCTCTTCACGCTGCCGCAGGACGAGCGGCTGCCGGTCTTCTCGCCGCAGTACAGCCGCAGTACGCTGATGACGCACATGCTGTGCGAGCTGCTGGCGCAGGCGCTGGGGCAGATCAACAGCGTCGCCACGCGCCTGCGTCTGGGCTTCCCGGCATCGCCGCGCCAGCTGCGCACCCTGATCCTGACCCTGCCCTCGGCCATGCCAAAGCAGGAGCGCGAGATTTTCCGTCGCCGCATGTTTGAAGCCATCGCCATCGTCTGGAAAGCGATGGGCTGGCACCCGCAGGATGAGGATTTTGTCACCCGCAAACAGCAGGATAAAAGCGTGGTGCCGGTTCCTGAAATCCAGATGGAGTGGGATGAAGCCAGCTGCGGTCAGCTGGTCTGGCTGTATAACGAAGCGATCTCCCGCTTTGGCGGTCAGACCGAAGCCTTCTTCGCCTCCCTGGCCCGCCCGGACCGTGAGCCTGAGCCGGGTAGCCAGCCGGGCCGCGCGCTGCGCGTCGCGTCCATCGACATCGGCGGCGGCACAACGGATATGGCGATCACCCATTATCAGCTGGATGACGGTTCCGGCAATAACGTCAAGATCACCCCGCAGCTGCTGTTCCGTGAAGGCTTTAAGGTCGCGGGCGACGATACGCTTCTGGACGTGATTCAGCGCTACGTGTTGCCTGCCCTGCAAACGCAGCTGCAGAAATCCGGTATCGCGGACGCCTCGCTGCTGATGGCGTCACTCTTCGGCGACTCCGGGCGTATTGACACCCAGGCCGTACTCCGCCAGCAAACGGCGCTTCAGCTTTTTATGCCGATTGGCCACGCTATTCTTGCCGCGTGGGAATCGAGCGACGTTGACGATCCGCTGGCCGGTCTGCATGCCACCTTTGGCGATCTCCTGCCGCAGAAACCGACCCGCAACGTCATGAATTACCTGCAGCAGGCGATCGATCATGCCCTGCCTGCGGGTTCAGACGCGTTTGACCTGTTCGCCGTGCCGCTGCACGTGAACTTCCGCGAAATGCAGGATGCGATGCTGGCCGGGCAGTTTACGCTGGCCTCGCCGCTCCACGCGGTGTGCGAGGCGATATCCCATTACAGCTGCGATATTCTGCTGATCACCGGACGCCCCGGCTGCCTGCCGGGCGTTCAGGCGCTGATTCGTCATCTGCAGCCGGTGCCGGTCAACCGTATCGTCTGGCTGGATAAATACCAGGTGCACGAGTGGTATCCGTTCAGCCAGCAGGGGCGCATTGGCAACCCGAAATCAACGGCCGCGGTGGGGGCCATGCTCTGCAGCCTGGCGCTCGACCTGCGTCTGCCGCGCTTCAACTTTAAAGCCGCGGACATTGGCGCGTATTCAACCGTGCGGTATCTCGGCGTGCTGGATAACACCGTTAATACCCTGCGCGAGGAAAACGTCTGGTATCAGGATATCGATCTTGATAAGCCGGGCGCGAAGCTCGACGCGCGTCTGCACTTCCCGCTGCGCGGTAACGTTACCCTCGGCTTCCGCCAGCTGGCGAACGCACGCTGGCCCGCAACGCCGCTCTACACGCTCAGCATCAACTCGGCTGAACTGGCGAAAGCCATTGCCGGTGACGGCGTGCTGAACGTGCGGCTGAAGCTCTGCGGCGGCAGCAAGCAGGAAGGTCCTGAGGCCTTCGAGCTGAGCGATGCCTGGCTGCAGGACGGCACGCCGGTTGCCCCTGACGCATTAACCTTCAAACTGAATACCCTGGCCGATCGCCGACACAGCGGTAGCCACTACTGGATCGACAGCGGGAGCGTATACCTGAAATGACAGCGACGACGACCACCACTCAGGCCTTAATCGGGTGGATTAATGAGACGCGCCTGAACGCCCCTGTGCTGGATAACGATGCTGACGCCCTGCTTGCTCGCATCAACGCGGCGCAGGCGCGGGAGCAGGCCATTGAACGCGCCATGACCCGCCAGAGCAGCATTGGGCTTTACGGTCATTCACAGAGCGCGAAATCCCATCTGCTGTTATCCCTGTGCGGCAGCGGTAATGGACGCCTGAACGTGACGCCGGGCCAGCGCACCTTTGACTATTTTTCGCATATCAATCCGGGACATGCCCTGACCAACATGGCCGTCCGCTTCACGCCGGAAAGCCCGGAGGTGGCGGATGAGGCGTTCCCGCTGCGTCTGAGCCTGGTCACCGAGGCCGAGCTGGTACAGCTGTTTATTGCCCGCACGACGCTGCATCCGCAGATGCGCGCGGTGGATAAGGCGGTCATTGAGACACGTCTGGAGAAATGGCGCGGGCTGCGCCAGCCGCAGGGCGTGCCCGGCATAACGGCTCAGGAAGTGGGTGCGATTGCCCGCTTCTGGCAAAGCACCGTACCCGCCGCTAAGCAGCAAATCGATGATGCTCTGTGGCATGAGTTCGCCCGGCTGGTGCCTTCTCTCGATCTCAGCACGCGGGCCAGCGTCTGGTCGCTGCTGTGGGGCGAGCAGCAGGAGTTGACCCAGCAGTGGTTAAAACTGGCCCATGTGCTGCACCAGACCAGCCATGCCGGCGAGCTTGCTGCCCCGCTTAGCCTGCTGGTGGACAGCTTTGGCCTGCCGGGTGAAGGGTTCCTGACGCACGACGGCACGTTAGATCTTCAGGACGCGCAGGAGACGCTGCTTCATCCGCTAAATAGCGGTGAAATGCTTAACGCCATCAGCATCCCCGTCGACGTGCTGGCCTTCCTGACCCGCGAGCTGGTGCTGCCGGTTGAGAACGGCGCACTGGATAACGTCGATATTATTGATATTCCTGTTTTTGAAGATAACCGTGCCGACCCGCTACGCCAGGCGAAGTCCCAGTGGCTGCTCGAGCATTACCGTCAACAGCTTCAGCCGGATGTGCTGGTGATTTGCAATGCGACGGCGCAGCACGAGCAGACGGCAAAAAAAGCAAAAGTGCTGATGAACTGGGTCAAGGAGACGCAGCCTGCTGAAGAATCTGCCCTGCCGGGGCTGGTATGGGCGATTACGCCACACGACGCCCGCTTTACCACCCGACAGAATCTCGATGAAGCCGTACAGCATCTGCTCGGAAAGCCGGGTTTACGCTGGGGCACGCTGCAGGCGCTGGACAGCCACAGCATGCAGCGCGTCATCGAATGGCTGTCTCAGGCCACGCTGCCCGCCCAGCGACAGAAGCGTCTCGGCACGCTGAAAGGCTTGCTGCGACAGGAGCTCTCATCGCTGATGCAAAGCTATCTGGCGCCGCTGGTTGAAGAGCCGGGGAAAAGACGCGCTCAGGCCGAAAGCATGGTGCGCACGCTGCAAAGCAGCGCCGCCCGCCACGGCGAACTGCTTGAAGGCCTGCTGCCGCCGCTGAAAGCCTTTGAAACGCTGCTCGCCGTTCAGCAGCCGCGCGAGGAGCAGGTGAACGGGCTGTTTACGGACACTATTGACCTGTTTGCCGAGAATGCGCAGGAAAGCACCGGCCTGTTCCAGACAAAAGACAAAGCGCGTCTGGCGCACAGAGTCTGGATAAATCATCTGCGTCAGTGGAGCCGCAATGAGGCCACGGCCGCGCGCCTCGGGCTGGAGCCTTCGGTATTACAGCAAATCGCGGATGTGCTGGTGGTCACCAGCTACCGGCTTAATCTGCCACAACAGCTTCAGCGCATTGTCGAAGCGGATAAAAGCAGCGCGGCACAGCTACATGCCGTGATGGGCAATTTCATTGGCTGGCTGGGTTATGACCAGACGCCCGTGGCAACACGTCCGGCAAGCCGCATCCGCAAGGGGCAGGCAATCTTCGTTACGCCGGTGGTCAGCAGCGCGGAGCCTCGATTGACGCGCCTGGGGGAACAGCCTGTGCATGCGGCCACCGCGTACGTTTACGACTGGCTGGTCGCACTCTATAGCCGCGCGATAGAGAACATTGATTACCAGCATCCGCATGATGTTCAGCCTGACGCACGTCAGGCACTACGGGCTTTGATAAAGTAGCCGCCTTTGTTGCCGGGTGGCGCTGCGCTTACCCGGCCTACATTTCGCAACGATGATAAATTGCACAATAATCACATCGTCATACACCCGGCTAACGTCTGTGCCAGCGCAGACGGATTCTCCCACGACATCGAATGCCCCGCCGCAGGGATAATTTTTACCTCAACGCCCTTTTGCTTCAGATTGTCCACATCGTCATCCGGCAGAGACAGCTCGCCGAAAATCAACGTTACCGGGCAAGGAAGTGACAGGAACTGCGCTTCCCATTCGGGCTCAACGCCCGCCACCAGGCTCGATGCGCCCCGCCAGACGGCATACGGCGCATTGCTCTGCAGACACCCTGCCCACGCCGTTTTTTCTGCGCTGAGCATGGCGTCATAGCCCTGCGTCAGAAACTGCTGCTCGGTTTGCGCTGCAATAGACCGGCTGAACATCCCCCCACCCGCATGAAAATTGGGCTCTGACACCATCAGCCCCTTCACGCGCGTTGCAAGCAGCCCCGCCGTTTCGATAGCAATGCTGCCGCCCATGCTGTGGCCGTATAACCAGAAGGCATCCAGCTTAAGGTGGTCAATCAGCTCCGCCACAACGTGCGCCTGGTCGGTGGTTTTATAGCTGTAGCGTTCAGGCTTGTCGCTGTAGCCGCTGCCGGGCAAGTCGATAAGGATCGCTCTGCGCGCGCCAAACAGCGGGTCATGAACGACGCGGGGATATTCATAGGAAGAGGCGCAGCCCAGCCCGTGAATGAACACCACGGGATCGCCGGTGCCGGGCAGGTCATGCCAGCGCACGGTACAGCCGGCCTGCTGCGAGTAAAAACTGTTCATAAGCACTCCTTTTACGATGCACTGTGTATTTATACAGTTACCGTATCTGGAATGCCATATTCATCTTTTAAAAATGGAAGCGTGCTTCAGAAAAGCGAGACCAGCAGCGCAACGGGAAAGCTCATTGGCCAGGTTGACCCCACCAGAAAAGCGCTGAGCAGGCGGATACGTTTGCGGTCTTTAGAGAGGAACCAGGTAATTAATGCGCAGATGGAAGCCATGATTGCGTAAAAAACCAACATCTTTTGATACAACGTCATTCTGTATACCAGAGCCGAAAAAATAACCGCACGCAATATGCGTCATATGTTGATACAGATCAAGTTTTTTCGTTACAGAATAACCACTTAAAGATTACGGATAATAACAACTGAGTATCTTGCGTAACACTCATGGCGGGCGCGGGGAACGCCTGGCCGCGCATGCGGCCAGGCATGGCGGGCTTAGTGTTTGATCATCACATGCCGCACGACCGTATAATCCTCAAGCCCGTAGACCGACATATCTTTGCCGTAGCCGGATAATTTCATGCCGCCGTGCGGCATTTCGCTCACCAGCATAAAATGGGTATTCACCCAGGTGCAGCCGTACTGCAGGCGCGCGCTCAGGCGATGGGCGCGGCCCACGTCTTTGGTCCAGACCGATGACGCCAGGCCATACTGCGAATCATTCGCCCAGGCCAGCACCTGCGCCTCGTCGTCAAATTCGGTGACGCTCACCACCGGGCCAAACACCTCCCGCTGAACGATGGCGTCGTCCTGTTTTGCCCCCGCCAGCAGGGTTGGCTGGAAGTAGTAGCCTGCCCCCTCTTTTTTGCTCCCGCCGGTGACAACGCGGATATGACCGAGCGCTTTCGCCTCATCGACGGCCTGACAGACGCGTGAAAGATGGGCGGCCGAGCTGAGCGGGCCCAGTTCGGTCGAGGCATCCTCCGGCGCACCAATATTAAGGCTGGCGACCGCTGCGCCCAGCTTTTCCACCAGCGCGGCATAAATGCCCTTCTGGGCATAAATCCGGCAGGCCGCCGTACAGTCCTGTCCGGCATTGTAGAAACCAAACGTCCGCACCCCTTCGACAACCGCATCCAGGTCGGCATCATCAAAGACGATAACCGGCGCTTTACCGCCCAGCTCCATGTGGGTGCGTTTAATGGAGGACGCGGTATGGCCGATGATATGTTCCCCGGTAGCAATCGAACCGGTCAGCGAGACCATACGGACTTTTTCATGCCCGGTAAGCGGGTCACCGACCGTTTTTCCCCGGCCAAACAGCACGTTCAGGACGCCTGCCGGGAAGATATCTTTTGCCAGCTCCCCCAGCTTCAGCGCGGTCAGGGGCGTGATCTCTGAGGGCTTAATCACCACGCAGTTCCCAGCCGCCAGCGCGGGTGCCAGCTTCCAGGCCGCCATCATCAGCGGATAGTTCCAGGGGGCAATAGAGGCAACCACGCCCACCGGATCGCGGCGGATCATCGACGTGTGGCCGTCAAGGTACTCCCCGGCGGCCAGCCCGTTAAGACAGCGGGCGGCCCCGGCGAAGAAACGGAAAACGTCGACCACCGCCGGAATTTCATCTCCCAGAGCGCAGTGCAGCGGCTTGCCGCAGTTGAGGGATTCGAGCCGGGCAAAGTCCTCCCCATGCGCTTCAATCGCATCCGCCAGCTTCAGCAGGCACTCGGCGCGGGTTTTCGGCGTGGTTAGCCCCCACTCCGCAAAAGCACGGTCGGCCGCCTGAACCGCCGCGTCGATCTGAGTCGCTGACGCCTCGGCAATCTCCAGCAGGAGTTCTCCAGTGGCCGGGTTATAGACCGGCTGTTTTTCTCCCTCTCCGGTTACCAGTTTTCCCTCTATCAGCAGTTGTGTTTGCATAGCATTTTCCTGTTGAATTCACTGTTATTTCCCGCTGCCGGCGATATTCTCGCCGTCGCGGGTTAGCCACCAGGCTCCCAGAATGGGGATAGTTGTCACCAGCATCACCAGCAGTGCTACGACGTTGGTGACCGGCACGTCGCGCGGACGACCGAGCTGATTGAGCAACCACAGCGGTAACGTGCGCTCGTGTCCCGCCGTAAACGTTGTGACGATTATCTCGTCAAACGACAGGGCAAACGCCAGCATTCCCCCGGCCAGCAGCGCGGAACCCAGATTGGGCAGCACCACATAGCGGAAGGTTTGCCATCCGTCGGCCCCGAGATCCATCGACGCTTCCACCAGGCTCCAGGAGGTGCGTCTGAACCGGGCAATCACGTTGTTAAACACCACCACCACGCAAAAGGTGGCGTGTCCCACCACGATGGTGAAAAAACCCGGCTCAAGGTCAATCGTTTTGAATGCCGTCAGCAGCGCCAGACCGGTGATGATCCCCGGTAACGCAATCGGCAACAGCAGCAACAGCGAGATCGCATTCTTGCCAAAAAACTCGCTTCGCCACAGCGCCGCTGCAGCAAGCGTGCCAAGCACAAGGGCAATCGCGGTGGAGAGCGCGGCAATCTGAAGTGACAACGTCACGGATTCAATAATATCGCCGCGCCCCGCCGCCACGCTGAACCACTTCAGCGTCAGCCCCTGCGGCGGAAAGCTGAAGGCCGCGTCTTCGGTATTAAAGGCATAGGTCGCGATAATCAGCAGCGGGAAGTGCAGGAAGATGACGCCTCCCCACGCTGCCACTTTCAGGAACAGCGGTGCGCGTTCAGAGTGCATCGAATGCTCCCAGACGTTTCACGAACGCCAGATAGAGTGAAATCAGCACGATGGGCACCAGCGTGAACGCGGCGGCCATGGGCATATTGCCAATGGCACCCTGCTGCGAGTAGACCATATTACCGATGAAGTAGCCCGGCGGCCCCACCAGCTGTGGAACGATGAAATCCCCCAGCGTCAGGGAAAAGGTGAATATTGAGCCCGCGGCAATACCCGGGATCGCCAGCGGCAGAACGACGTAGCGAAAGGTCTGACGAGGGCGCGCGCCGAGGTCGGCTGAGGCCTGCAGTAGCGAGGCAGGCAGGCGTTCCAGCGCCGCCTGGACGGGCAGGATCATAAACGGCAGCCAGATGTAGACGAAGACCAGAAACCGTCCCAGCCCGGAGGTGGACAAGGTGTTGCCGCCAATCGCCGGGAGCGTAAGGAGTGAGGTCAGGATCGGCTCCAGCCCCATATGGTTGAGAAACCACTGCGCCACCCCGTCCTTCGCCAGCAGCAGCGTCCAGGCGTAGGCTTTGACGATGTAGCTCGCCCACATTGGCAGCATCACGGCGATATAGAAAAACGCTTTCCACTTGCCGCGGGTGTATCGCGCCATGTACCAGGCCATCGGGAATGCCAGGATGGCGCTGGCTATCGTCACCGCAATCGCCATGGTTAACGTGCGCAGGATGATGTCGTAGTTTGCCGGGTTGAAAAGCGCGTGAATGTTCGCCAGGGTCAGATCCGGCGTGACGGCCATGGTGAAATCGTCAAAGGTGTAAAAACCTTGCCACAGCAGGGTCAGAAGCGATCCTAAATAGACGATGCCAAACCACATGAGCGGCGCGAGCAGAAGCAGGAACAGGCCGAGCGACGGTTTACGCCAGAACAGCGCCGTCATGCGGCTTAAGCGCCCATGCGAGGCGGGAGGATGCGCAACGCTCATAGACATTTCACCTCTCCTCGTGCAGGCGAATCATCGCCTCGCGTGACCACGACGCCATCACCGCCTGCCCCGGCGCAATGCCGCTCAGCGACGAGGTTTCACTGAGATTGGCCTGGCTCACCAGCAGCTTGGCGCCATCTGCGAGCTTCAGCTCCAGACGCGTGGCCGCTCCCTGATACTGAACGGCCTGCACGATGCCCTGAACCTGAACGTCTCCGCCCTCATTAAGGCGAATATGTTCCGGGCGCAGGGAATAGCTGCCTTCCATACCGCAAATTTTCTGCGCAAGGCCCGCATCAAAGACGTTGGACGTGCCGACAAAACCGGCGACAAACGGCGTGCGCGGACGCATGTAGAGATCGCGCGGGGTATCCACCTGCTCGATGCGCCCGTTATTGAACACCGCCACCCGGTCTGACATGGAAAGGGCCTCGCCCTGATCGTGGGTGACAAAAATAAAGGTGATGCCGAGTTCCTGCTGAAGCTTCTTCAGCTCGAACTGCATCTGTTCACGCAGTTTGAGATCGAGCGCACCTAAGGGCTCATCCAGCAGCAGGACGCGCGGCTCATTGACCAGCGCCCGGGCGATGGCGACACGCTGCCGCTGGCCGCCGGAAAGTTGCGAGGGTTTGCGGGCAACGGCAAAGCTCAGGCCCACTTTTTCCAGGGCATCACGGGCCTGCGCATGGCGTTTTTTCCTGTCGATGCCTTTGACCATCAGCCCGTAGGCAACATTGTCGAGAATCGACATATGCGGGAACAGCGCGTAGTCCTGAAAGACGGTGTTCACATCCCGCTCCCAGGGAGGCAGTTCGCTCGCCTCTTTGCCGAAGATAGAAATCGTGCCGCCTGACAGCTGTTCAAAACCCGCGATCAGACGCAGGCAGGTGGTTTTGCCGGAGCCCGAAGGCCCCAGCATGGAGAAAAACTCTCCGTCACGAATAGCAATGGTGACCCCATCCACCGCCCGTACGTCGCCGTACAGACGGGAAACGTTGTTAAACTCTACCGCGTACGTCATGTTCTGCTCCCGGGCAATTAACGACCGCCCATGATGGCGATGTAATCCTGCGTCCAGCGGCTGTAAGGGACAAATTTGCCGCCTTCTGCGATGGGGGTTTTCCAGAACATGATTTTGTCGAACTCGTTATAACCGTTTGTTTCGCAGCCTTTATCACCCAGCAGCGTGCTGGCCTTACACCCTTCTGCAACCACGGGCAGGGAGCCAAACCAGGCCGCCAGATCGCCCTGAACTTTCGGCGTCAGCGACCAGTTCATCCATTTGTAGGCGCACATCGGGTGTTTTGCCTGCGCGTGCAGCATGGTGGTATCCGCCCAGCCGGTCACCCCCTCTTTCGGGAAGACGGTGGCAACGGGCTGGTTCTCAGCCTTCAGCGCATTCGCCTGATACGGCCAGGCGCTGGAGGCCACGACGCCTTCATTTTTAAAGTCGCTCATCTGAACGGTGGTGTCATGCCAGTAACGGTGGATCAGCGCGTGCTGGTCGCGAAGCACCTTGAGCACGGCGGCATACTGTTTTTCGGTGAGCTGGTACGGGTCTTTGATACCCAGCTGCGGTTGAGTGGCTTTGACGAACAGCGCGGCATCGGCGATATAAATCGGGCCGTCATACGCCTGCACGCGTCCCTGATTGGTTTTACCGTCCGGCAGATCCTGTTTGGTAAAGACCACGCTCCAGCTGTCCGGCGGCGTCGGGAAGGTTTTGGTGTTGTACATCAGCAGGTTTGGCCCCCACTGATACGGCGTGCCGTAGACTTTCCCGCCGACGTTAAACCATTCCCCTTTTACAATCCGCGCGTCGAGCGTTTTCCAGTTGGGGATGAGGTCGGGGTTAATGGGCTGAACGCGTTTCCCCATGATCAGGCGCAGGGAGGCGTCACCCGAGGCGGTGACCAGGTCATAGCCCCCTTTCGCCATCAGGCTGACCATTTCATCCGACGTGGCCGCCGTCTTGACGTTGACTGCACACCCGGTCTCTTTTTCAAACTGGGTGACCCAGTCATAATTTTTATCCGTCTGTCCGCGTTCGATGTATCCCGGCCAGGCGATAATATCCAGCCGACCTTCCCCGTCGCCGATGGCCTTTGGTGGTTCTGCGGCTTGCGCTGTCATGATAGTCATGCCGAGCGCGCACAGGCTGCTGCGGGCAAAATGTTTGCTCATAAGAGTTACTCCTGTCGCAATGAAATTTAGCGGCAGCCGTGCCGTAAAAATATCTCCCTTATTAAACGTAGACCGCGCAAATGCGCCGCACCGTACGGCTTCAGGAAATTTCATCAAGGTGTGACCGAGGGCGCATTCCCCGTTAACTGGATTATAGACAAGGAGTTAGCCGCGAGAGACGGTATGCAGATTTCCTATGACCGGGCACCGCGAAATATTCGCCGTGCCGTCATCAGGATAAGAATTGATTATTTAAATTACGGAGAAAAGTTTATTCCAGCATCGCGCTAATTAATTTTCCTAACTGAATGACCGCCTGCTCTTCTCGCTCTCCCCAGGCCCAGGAGGTATTAAACCGGAAGAACGGTGTCCACGCGTCGGAGGTGGAAAACATCTTTCCGGGCGCAATGCTGATGTGGTGCGTTAAGGCTTTTTCGCTGAGCAGCCCTGCATCCAGCTGCGCCGGAAGCTCCAGCCACAAAAAGTAGCCGCTGTCGTTATGGTGAATTTTGACGCCGGCAGGCATATGGCGCAAAAGAGACTGCCAGGCCTGCTGCTTTCGCTCGGCGAGGGTACGCCGCAGCCGGCGCAGATGGGCGTCGTAGCGTTTCGTCGCCAGGTAATCCACCAGCGCCAGCTGCACGGGTGAGCTGGTGGAGAGCGTGCTCATCAGCTGCAGCTGCTGAATGCGTCTCGCGTGTTTTCCTGCCGCAACCCAGCCGATGCGAAAACCGGCCACCAGGCATTTTGAAAAGGACGAGCAGTGAAGCGTCATGTCCTGGCGATCCCATGCTTTCGCCGGGAGCGGCTTTTCGCGGCCAAAATAGAGTTCGCTGTAGACATCGTCTTCAATCAGGGGGACGTTGTGCTGCGTTAACAGCGCGACAAGCTGCGCTTTTTTCTCCGCGCTCAGCGTGAAGCCAAGCGGGTTCTGACTGTTGGTCATGATCCAGCAGGCTTTAACCGGGTACTCCTTCAGCGCCTGTTCAAGGGCATTCAGATCAATCCCCTCGCGGACATCCGTCGCAATCGACAACGCTTTGAGCTTCAGGCGTTCCAGCGCCTGCAGCGCGCCGTAGAAACACGGGTTTTCGACTATCACCCAGTCGCCCGGCTCGGTTACCGCCTGCAGGCTGAGATTGAGCGCTTCAAGCGCGCCTGCGGTGATCACAATCTCTTCCGGGGAGATGTTCATCCCCTGCTGCGCGTAGCGACGGGCAATGGCGTGGCGGAGATCGACGTTACCCGGCGGCAGGTTCTCAATCACGCTCATCGCCGTCGCGGTTTTGCTGACGTTCGCCAGCGAGCGGTTGAGCTGCTGCAGCGGGAAAAGTCGGGGATCGGGAAACGCGGAGGCAAAAGGAACAACGGACGGGTCGCGGCTGGCCTGTAAGACGTCGAAGATGTAGGTATTAATATCCACCACTTCGTCACGCATCACCTGGGCAGGTGGAGCAGGCTGATGTGCGGTCGGGCGCGAGGCAACGTAATAGCCCGACTGCGGTCTGGCGACAATGCGCCCCTGACTTTCCAGCATCTGATACGCGTGGCCAACGGTCATAAAACTCATGCCGCTGCTCGCCACCTGCTCTCGCAGCGAAGGCAGCTTATCGCCCGGCAGCCATACGCCAAGCTCAATCTGCGAGATAATTTGTTGCGCCAGACGCTGGTATTTTTTCATCAAATTCTCCTTGTGACCGACAGTGTATATCAGCAGGAGAAAAAGAGAAGATTTAGCTAACTGTTATGGTTCGGGAAACGAATTACTTACGGTACTCGGTAACGTGGCTTTGCGCCTGACGCGCGGCGGCCAGGTGATCGAGCGTAATCATCGACGATTTGCAAAAGATGCATTTCGCGCCGAGTGGGTTTTTCTCAGACATATCAAAGACTGAGGTACGGTACTGCGAGCCATGACAGCATGGGCAGCGGAAATGAATATAAGAAGTCATAGGATTCTCCTGTGAACGTAAAAACGTAAATTACTAATGGGCCGATTGGGCAATAATGGTTTTAAACAAAACGAATCGGAAAGTAGATAAAGACCCAAGAGAGGCTGCGGAGAGGCACAACGTGATGAGAACTGCTTTATAAAACTACGTCAGATATTTATTTGGACTCAAAACCAGAGGGTCATTAACGCACGGCGCAGACGACAAGGCAAGCAGTTTTATGCGTAAAATTCATAAAAAGACGATTTTTATTCCTCAGGCGAGGTATATCAGATGGCTAAAGCATGAGTTTTAAGCCAACTGTTATGGTTAAAAATCACTTTTCTGCGTCTGATAGTCCGAACCTTGCCCCTATACCATAACAGCACACCGTTTGACATTGAGGCTGTGCATGTTTGGTTTAGATGCTTTTCACCTTGCACGGATACAGTTTGCCTTTACCGTATCCTTTCACATTATTTTCCCGGCGATCACCATCGGCCTGGCAAGCTATCTTGCCGTACTCGAAGGACTGTGGCTGAAAACCAAAAATCCGGTCTGGCGCTCGCTGTACCATTTCTGGTCGAAGATTTTTGCCGTCAACTTTGGCATGGGCGTGGTCTCCGGGCTGGTGATGGCCTACCAGTTCGGCACCAACTGGAGCGGATTTTCACAGTTTGCGGGCAGCATTACCGGCCCGCTGCTGACCTATGAAGTGCTGACCGCCTTCTTCCTCGAAGCCGGGTTCCTCGGCGTGATGCTGTTCGGCTGGAACAAAGTCGGGCCGGGTCTGCACTTCTTCGCCACCTGCATGGTGGCGTTGGGCACTATTATTTCTACCTTCTGGATCCTCTCGTCGAACAGCTGGATGCAGACCCCGCAGGGCTATGAGATCGTCAACGGTCAGGTCGTGCCGGTGGACTGGTTCGCCGTGGTGTTTAACCCCTCCTTCCCTTACCGCCTGCTGCATATGTCGATAGCCGCATTCCTGAGCAGCGCCCTGTTTGTGGCCGCATCCGCGGCATGGCATCTACTGCGCGGCAATAATACCCCTGCCATACGGGCAATGTTTTCGATGGCGCTGTGGATGACGCTGATTGTCGCCCCCATCCAGGCCATGGTTGGCGATATGCACGGTCTGAACACCTTAAAGCACCAGCCCGCCAAGATTGCCGCCATTGAAGGCCACTGGGAAAATCCGCCGGGTGAGCCTACCCCGCTGCTGCTGTTTGGCTGGCCGGATATGGAGCAGGAGCGCACCCGCTTTGGGCTGGAGATCCCGGCGCTGGGGAGTCTTATCCTGACGCACAGCCTGGATAAACAGGTTCCGGCCCTCAAAGAGTTCCCGAAGGAAGACCGTCCGAATTCCACCATCGTGTTCTGGTCATTCCGCATCATGGCGGGCCTGGGCATGCTGATGCTGCTGCTCGGGGTGATGGCACTCTGGCTGCGCTACAAAAAACGCGTGTATTCGTCGCGCCCTTTCCTGTGGTTTGCGCTGCTGATGGGGCCAACCGGGCTGATTGCCATCCTGGCCGGGTGGATCACCACCGAAGTGGGCCGCCAGCCGTGGGTGGTCTACGGACTCCAGCGAACGAAGGATGCGGTGTCTGCCCACGGTGATCTGCATATGAGCGTGAGCCTGCTGGCCTTCTTCGTCGTCTATACCTCGGTATTCGGCGTGGGTTACAGCTATATGGTGCGCCTCATCCGAAAAGGCCCGCAGCCGCATGAAACTTTCGCTACCGAGTCCGACGGACGTCCGGCGCGCCCGCTTTCTGCCGTCACAACTGAACATAAGGAGCAGCCATAATGGGTATCGATCTTTCCATTATCTGGTTTGTGATTATCGTCTTCGCCACGCTGATGTATATCGTGATGGACGGTTTTGATCTGGGGATTGGCATTCTGTTCCCGGCCACGCAGAACGCCGACGATCGCGACGTGATGGTCAACAGCGTCGCGCCGGTCTGGGACGGAAACGAAACCTGGCTGGTGCTTGGCGGTGCCGCCCTGTTCGGCGCATTCCCGCTGGCCTATGCGGTGATCGTTGATGCCCTGACCATTCCGCTAACATTAATGCTGATCGGACTTATTTTCCGCGGGGTGGCATTTGAGTTTCGCTTTAAAGCCACGCCGGCCCACCGCCCCTTCTGGGATAAGGCGTTTATTGGCGGTTCAATTCTGGCAACGTTCACCCAGGGCGTGACGGTAGGCGCCGTCATTAACGGCTTTACCGTCACCGGCCGGGCCTATACCGGCGGCCCCTTTGACTGGTTTACCGCGTTTAACCTGTTTTGCGGCGCGGGGCTGGTGGTGGCTTATGCGCTGTTAGGCTCTACCTGGCTGGTGATGAAAAGCGAAGACGCGCTGCAGGAGCGGATGCGTGAGGTGTCGAAAACGCTGTTAATCGTCCTTCTGGCGTTTATTGCGGCGATCAGCCTCTGGACGCCGCTGGCGCAACCGGCCATCGCTGCGCGCTGGTTTACGCTACCGAATCTGTTTTATCTGCTGCCTGTCCCTGCTCTGGTGGTGATCTTTAGCCTGTCCCAGTGGCGCTGCCTGAATAATCCCGCCAGCCATAGCCGTCCGTTTATTCTGACGCTGGGGCTGATATTCCTCGGCTTTAGCGGGCTTGGGATCAGCATCTGGCCGCATATTATTCCACCTTCGATCACCCTGTGGCAGGCCGCCGCCCCGACGCAAAGCCAGGGCTTTATGCTGGTGGGCGCGCTGTTGATCATTCCCGTTATTCTGGTCTACACCTTCTGGAGCTACTACGTGTTTCGCGGCAAAGTTCAGCATGGGGAGGGTTATCACTGATGCAACAACCGGTCTGGAAAAGATTGCTGTGGCTGGCCATTATCTGGGGCGGCAGCGTACTGGCGCTGGCTGCTGTCAGTATGCTCTTCCGCATGCTGATGACGGCGGCAGGATTTAAATCTCATTAACGTTATTCCGGGCAACCGCTGCGTTGCCCGGTACTTCCCTCCGCACTTTCAGATAAACCCCATTAACGCACGGCAGAGTATCGTTACACTGGAAAAAGATTCACGGTATTTATAGTTTGAGAAGAAAATTGAAAAAGCTCATTGCGTTAAGCGTTATTAGTCTTGTCCTTACCGGGTGTGTTAATCCGGGTAAAGCCTCCGTACAGCCGGAGCAACTTAAAAACCACCGCTTTGTGCTGGAAAACGTAAACGGTAAGGCCGTGAAGACCGCGACAACGCAACCTGAGATCGGTTTTAGCGCGCTGCCAGATATCAGCCTGGTTAATAACATCAGCATTTCTGGCCAGATGTGTAACCGCTTCAACGGACAGGGGAAATTGTCCGAAGGTGAGCTTAAGGTTAAAACGCTGGCCATGACGCGCAAGCTCTGTACTGAGCCGCAGCTGAATGAGCTGGATCAGACCATCGGCGACATGCTGCGCAAAGGGGCGCAGGTCGACCTGACTGAGGACCAGTTAACGCTGGCAACAGCCGATAAAACGCTGATGTTTAAGCGTGTAGAATAATCAGTAGTTACCGCAGCTTCCAACGGCAAGCGACTGTTCGCTACAGCGTTTGCCGTTTGGCAAGGCGCACATCCCAATAGCTGAACCATCAAGCTGGCGGGCGACAGACAGCGAACCGCCAATCATAGCGCAGTTGGCCTGACCTGAACTGGACATTGCCGCTTTCATTCCCGGCGCCACGTGGGCTGCCGTTGCCTGCTGGACTGGCTCACTGCTACATGCCGACAACAATAACGCGGCACACCCTACCCAAAATGCTGAACGCATGCTCTCTCCCCCATGAATAATGCGAAACCTATGCATAATAGGCATCACATCCCGTGTCGTCGAGAGCGGAAGTGCGTATTTATGCGCTTCAGAAACAATTTCTCGCAATTTTTTCGCCAAAAGTTTGATCTACTCATTGATGGCAGGAATACCAAGGACACAAAAGCGAAAATCGTAAAATCCCCCGTTTGCTAGAATACACAGATAATATTCAGGGTTTGTTGCCGTAATACAGACCCCTATTTTTTGCGCAATGTAAGGGTGTTGTCCTATGCAAACTATTGACGGTAATGGTGCAGTTGCCTCAGTCGCGTTTCGCACCAGTGAAGTTATCGCCATCTACCCGATTACGCCAAGTTCTACCATGGCCGAGCAGGCGGATGCCTGGGCGGGTAACGGGTTAAAAAACGTCTGGGGCGATGTCCCGAGAGTGGTTGAAATGCAGTCTGAAGCCGGTGCGATTGCCACGGTTCACGGCGCGCTTCAGACCGGCGCGCTTTCCACGTCGTTTACCTCCTCACAGGGATTGCTGTTAATGATCCCTACGCTTTACAAACTCGCCGGTCAGCTGACGCCCTTCGTTCTGCACGTTGCCGCGCGTACCGTTGCTACCCACGCGCTCTCTATCTTTGGCGATCACTCTGACGTGATGGCCGTGCGCCAGACCGGCTGCGCGATGCTGTGCGCCAGCAGCGTTCAGGAAGCGCAGGACTTTGCCTTAATTTCGCATATCGCCACGCTTAAAAGCCGCGTGCCGTTTATTCACTTCTTTGATGGTTTCCGCACCTCTCACGAAATTAATAAAATCGTCCCGCTGGCCGACGATACTATTCTGAATCTGCTGCCGCAGGCGGAAATCGACGCGCATCGCGCCCGGGCTCTTAATCCTGAACACCCGGTTATTCGCGGGACATCGGCGAACCCGGATACCTATTTCCAGTCCCGCGAGGCCACGAACCCCTGGTACAACGCGGTTTACGATCATGTTGAGCAGGCAATGAATGACTTTGCCGCCGCAACCGGCCGGGAGTACAAACCGTTTGAGTACTACGGACATCCGCAGGCGGAACGGGTGATCGTGCTGATGGGCTCAGCCATTGGGACCTGTGAAGAGGTGGTTGACGAGCTGCTGACGCGCGGCGAAAAAGTTGGCGTGCTTAAGGTGCGTCTCTATCGCCCGTTCTCGGCCAAACATCTGCTCTCAGCTCTGCCTGAAAGCGCCCGCGCTGTGGCGGTGCTCGATCGTACCAAAGAGCCGGGCGCGCAGGCGGAACCGCTCTATCTGGACGTGATGACCGCCCTGGCAGAAGCCTTTAATCAGGGCGAACGTGAAACGCTGCCGCGCGTAATCGGGGGTCGCTATGGCTTGTCCTCCAAAGAGTTTGGGCCGGACTGCGTGCTGGCGGTATTCAACGAGTTAAGCGAAGCGAAACCCAAACCGCGCTTTACCGTCGGCATTTATGATGATGTGACGAACCTTTCCCTGTCATTGCCGGAAAACACCCTGCCCTCGACCGCCAAACTTGAGGCGCTGTTCTATGGTCTGGGCAGCGACGGCAGCGTCTCCGCGACAAAAAACAACATCAAAATTATCGGCAACTCCACGCCGTGGTACGCCCAGGGGTACTTCGTCTACGACTCCAAAAAAGCAGGCGGCCTGACCGTTTCCCACCTGCGCGTGAGCGAACAGCCCATCCGCTCTGCGTATCTTATTTCTCAGGCTGATTTTGTTGGCTGCCACCAGCTGCAGTTTATCGATAAATACCAGATGGCCGAGCGCCTCAAGCCCGGCGGCATTTTCCTCCTCAATACGCCGTACAGCGCGGACGAAGTCTGGGCGCGGCTGCCGCAGGAAGTTCAGGCGGTGCTGAACCAGAAAAAAGCCCGTTTCTACGTGGTCAACGCCGCGAAAATTGCCCGCGAATGTGGCCTGGCTGCGCGTATTAATACTGTTATGCAGATGGCCTTCTTCCACCTGACCAATATTCTGCCGGGCGACAGCGCGCTGGTGGAACTGCAGGGTGCGATTGCCAAAAGCTACAGCAGTAAGGGCCAGGAGCTGGTCGAACGAAACTGGCAGGCGCTGGCGCTGGCACGCGAATCGCTGTTTGAGGTACCGCTGCAGCCGGTGAATGCCGCAAGCCCGAACCGCCCTCCGGTGGTGTCCGATGCGGCGCCCGATTTCGTTAAGACCGTGACGGCGGCGATGCTGGCCGGCCTGGGCGATGCCCTGCCCGTCTCCGCGCTACCGCCGGATGGCACCTGGCCGATGGGCACCACGCGCTGGGAAAAACGTAACATTGCCGAAGCGATCCCCATCTGGAAAGAAGAGCTGTGTACCCAGTGCAACCACTGCGTTGCGGCCTGCCCGCACTCTGCTATTCGTGCCAAAGTGGTTTCACCGGAAGAGATGGAAGCCGCGCCTGCCAGCCTGCATTCGCTGGATGTGAAATCTCGCGATATGCGCGGACAGAAGTACGTTCTGCAGGTCGCGCCGGAAGATTGCACCGGCTGTAACCTGTGCGTCGAGGTCTGTCCGGCGAAAGACAGGCAGGATCCGGAGATCAAAGCCATCAATATGATGTCGCGTCTGGAGCACGTTGAAGAGGAGAAGGTCAACTATGACTTCTTCCTGAATCTTCCGGAAATCGATCGCAGCAAACTGGAACGTATTGATATTCGTACCTCACAGCTGATTACGCCGCTGTTTGAGTACTCTGGCGCCTGCTCCGGCTGCGGTGAAACGCCGTATATCAAGCTGCTTACCCAGCTGTACGGTGACCGGATGTTGATTGCCAACGCAACCGGCTGTTCATCCATCTACGGGGGCAATTTGCCTTCTACGCCGTACACCACCGACGCGAATGGGCGCGGTCCGGCGTGGGCAAACTCGCTATTCGAGGACAACGCCGAATTCGGCCTGGGCTTCCGCCTGACCGTCGACCAGCACCGCGCGCGCGTGATGCGCCTGCTGGAGCAGTTTGCCGGGCAGATCCCCGCAGAGCTCAATGACGCGCTTCATGCGGACGCGACGCCAGAAGAACGTCGTGAGCAGGTTGCTGAGCTGCGCCGCGCGCTTCAGGGCGTTGCGGGGGCTGAACAGCTGCTGACCGACGCTGACGCTCTGGTCGAAAAATCAATCTGGCTGATTGGCGGTGACGGCTGGGCTTACGATATCGGCTTTGGCGGGCTGGATCACGTGTTGAGCCTGACCGAGAACGTCAACATCCTGGTTCTGGATACGCAGTGTTATTCCAATACCGGCGGCCAGGCGTCGAAAGCGACACCGTTAGGCGCGGTAACGAAATTCGGCGAACACGGTAAACGCAAGGCGCGCAAAGATCTCGGCGTGAGCATGATGATGTACGGTCACGTTTACGTCGCGCAAATCTCGCTGGGTGCCCAACTTAACCAGACGGTGAAAGCGATTCAGGAAGCGGAAGCGTATCCTGGCCCGTCGCTGATCATTGCCTACAGCCCTTGCGAAGAGCATGGCTACGATCTGGCCCTCAGCCATGACCAGATGCGTCAGCTGACCGCGACCGGCTTCTGGCCGCTGTACCGGTTCGACCCGCGTCGTGCAGACGAGGGTAAATTACCGCTGGCGCTGGATTCGCGTCCGCCGTCGGATGCCCTGGCCGAGACGTTAATGCAGGAACAGCGATTCCGTCGCCTTAACGCCCAGCAGCCGGAAGTGGCCGAACAGCTCTGGAAAGATGCCGCTGCTGACCTGCAAAAACGCTATGACTTCCTGGCGCAGATGGCGGGTAAAGCCGAAAAACCAACCAGCGACTAGTTCCCCTGCCCGGCTTGTCCGGGCATTTTTTTGCCATAAAAAAAAGCCCGGCGTATTCACACCGGGCGAATCCAGATAATCATTGAATATCTATTTAGTTTCCTTAATAGCATTCACGTTAATTATGGATGAATCATCTTACAGGCATATAACGCCGGGCAGATTACCTTAATTAACGCCTGATTAATAATTTCAATTTAATATAGTTACTTTTAAATCATTCATCAAACCAATGATCATTTCCGCCGATTTATTCGGTTTAGATTTTACTTAGTTCGTAACAATTATATTTTATTACTCTTACACAGGAGTGATTTAGCATGAGACAACTTTCTCATTCTGAAAGTTCAACAGGTAATTAAATAAAAACAACTGCAAAGGAATATCACAATGCAAAGAAAAGTACTGGCTCTGATGATTCCGGCTCTGTTAATAGCTGGTTCTGCTCAAGCAGCAGAAATTTATAATAAAGACGGTAACAAATTAGATCTGTACGGAAAAGTAGATGGTCTGCACTACTTTTCAGATAACAAAGGTGCTGACGGCGATCAAACCTATATGCGTCTGGGTTTCAAGGGTGAAACCCAGATTAACAACACGATGACCGGCTATGCGCAGTGGGAATACAACATTCAGGCCAATAACACGGAAGGGTCTGATAATCAGTCCTGGACGCGTCTGGCCTTCGCCGGTGTAAAAGTGGGTGACTACGGCTCCTTCGATTACGGTCGTAACTACGGTGTCCTGTACGACGTGGAAGGCTGGACCGATATGCTGCCTGAGTTCGGTGGCGACTCCTACACCAAAGCCGACAACTTCATGACCGGCCGCGCAAACGGCGTGGCAACCTACCGTAACACCGACTTCTACGGTCTGGTGCAGGGCCTGAACTTTGCGCTGCAGTATCAGGGCAAAAATGAAGACGCCAGCAACAACCAGGAAGGCACCAACAACGGTCGCGACACGCGTCACGAGAACGGTGACGGCTTCGGTATTTCTACTACCTATGACTTCGGCATGGGGATTACTGCGGGGGCCGCGTATACCTCTTCTGACCGCACCAACGAGCAGGTCATGAATACCACTGCGGGTGGAGACAAAGCGGATGCCTGGACGGCGGGCCTGAAGTATGACGCCAATAACATCTATCTGGCGGCAATGTATTCTGAAACCCGCAATATGACCCCATATGGTGATAATACCGACGCCGTGGCGAACAAAACCCAGAACTTCGAAGTGACCGCGCAGTACCAGTTCGACTTCGGCCTGCGTCCGTCCCTTTCCTACCTGCAGTCGAAAGGTAAGGATCTGGGCAACGGCCAGGGCGACCAGGATCTGGTTAAATACGCTGACGTAGGGGTCACCTATTACTTCAACAAAAACATGTCCACCTACGTTGATTACAAAATCAACCTGCTGGATGAAGACGACAACTTCTACAAAGACAACGGCATCAGCACCGATGATGTTGTAGCGTTAGGCCTGGTTTACCAGTTCTGATTGTCAGAGCCCGCATAATCATGCGGGCTCACTTGTTTTTTGAAGTTCGTCACAAAAGACAGTTTAAGAAAGGGGTTGGTTGAGGGAAAGTTGAAAGTAAGCTGGTTAAACTGCGGTGATAGCCCTTTCGTCACTAAGGATAACAGCGTTGTTTGGTCGTGTATCCCTTGCCTTACTTACCCTTTTAGCATTGCTGTGGATGGCGTTAATTTTTGATTTTGGTGATATCGTCGGGCATCTCGGCGCGCTATTAAACCATCTGGATGGCAGTTAACTATTGTCCCTGGAAATAAAAAGCCACCAGCGGTGCCGGTGGCGGGTAAACGCGTATGTCGCGTTATTTTTTCACAGGTTGAGGCTTTTTATCACCTGATTCAGGGGCCTCACGCGGATCGTCTTTTTCAACACAGAGCATAGTTTCTCCTGTTTCAGTTACCCACTGCCTACTATAGCCGGAGGAGTAAAAGAGTGGCCAGGCGGCAATCATGCCTCCTTTTCCCCTTTCTCGCGAAAAGAGAGATAACCAAATACCCCACTTTCCCCATCCATGGGATGGTTAACGCCGTCCATCACCTTCACCTCTGGAAAATCAAAAGGTGAAACGTTTTCAAAACAGGCGACATTAACGCCATATTCGTTTGGGTTAGAACGCCGCTGATGGAACGTGTAAATCCCGCACACCGAGCAGAAGAAATGCCGTGCCGTTCCCGTGTTAAAGCGGTACTCGGTGAGCTTATCTTCACCTTTGGTTACCTTAATGCCTGACAGCGGCGCAGAGACGACGACCGCGCCCCGCATGCGACAAAAGGAACAGCTGCAGCGCCGCGCGGTATTCAGACCATTAGTGAGCTCAACGGTGAACGCCACCGCGCCGCAATGGCACTTCGCGTTTCGTCTTTCAGCCATGAGCTATACCCCTTTTCTCACCAGCTCGGCGGCCTTAACGAAAACCTCATCTTCTACGCCATCGCCTTTTTGCCTGCCGAGCCTGACCAGTTCATCAACAATGCTGTTGCGATGGATCGGTTTCTGCGCTGAAACCAGTCCAATAACGGCGGCCCCAATCGCCAGCCCCACTAATCCGGTTTGTTCATCTTTGTTTTTCATATTCATGCTCCTGGTACAACAAACAAGCGTAGCAGGAATACGGTAAAACGGAATGCGGGACGCATGCTCTGTGAATGTTATTTAAACAGTTCAGACAGGTACGACTTCTAAAATCGACAGATACGAACGGGTGTCTATTATTTTGTTCAACTTCAGATTGGTCTGCTCAAACAAGTGCTGATACTCAGACTCTGTTCGTGTACGTCCGCCATCAAAGCTTGTTAACAGAAGAAGGTCAATTTCAAATCGTCCCAGCTCATTATTTTCTTTTTTAATAAGCGGCTCAAAAATTAATAGTCGGGCGTTTTCTTTCATAGCCGTTCTGCAGCATTGAAGGATCTGAATGGCCTTCTCATCAGGCCAGTCCATCAAAATGTATTTAAGCAGGTAAATGTCCGCTACAGGACAGGCTTCAAAAAAGCTGCCCTCAATGGTCTCCCATCGACGATTATCCTTTAACAGGTGCAGTCGATTTCGCTCAAGCACGTCTTTTTGATCGAAAAGGATCCCCGTTAAGGTCGGATTTCGACGTAAAACGGTCAGCAATAAGTTACCCAACCCACCGGCGATATCGGCAACGACAGCGTTTTGAGGGAACGAATAGCTATCTGCAATGACCTCATTCTCTACGGATGACATAGAGGCCATACCGGCATGAAAAACGTTGCTTTCAGATCCCCTATCGTCATGCTGCCAGTAGTCGTAAAAAGGCTTACCAAACAATTCATTAAAAACAGATTTACCTTGCAATATCTCATCCATTTTAGCCGCTGGCTGCCAGAATGTTTGGTCAGTCAGCATGAGCACCGCCGCACGCAAGGAAAATTCATGCTCAGAACAGAGGAATTGTGCTGAATGGCTAAGACTGTATTCAGCTTCGGATAATTCGTTGAAAACTCCACGAGAAGACACTAAGCGCATGATTCGATGAAGATATTCAGCGTCGACATTCAACTCTTTCGCCAGTTGTTTGACGGATTTTTTTCCTTCAACCAGACGATCTGCGACGCCTAAGACCGCGACCGCCCGAAGCGCTGCCTGCCAGACAAAACCCATGCTTTGCTCTAACAGACACATTCCTTCTTTACGGCTTAGTAAATCCAGACTATTACGTTGCGACATTTTCTGCTCCTTACCAGTAAAGATGTGTTGAACAACTAAAACGCCGCTAGCAAGCGTAAGTCTGGTAATGAGCTTTATCCATAACGTCAGAAAGGATTATTTATGAGGTTTCGTACCGTTTAGCATACAATCTCTTTAAATATGTAAAAAAACAGGGCCACTTACTCTTTATTTTGATTAGTAACATAGTGACACTATTATTGTGTAATTAATTGCTTTGATGAGAAAAATGCCTGCCATGAGAAATGACATTTCATATTTAAAATCTCGGCGTCAGTCCAAACTTTGGCGTTTTGATGTTTGCAGCCCAAATCTTGATATCGTTTTGCAGGAGGATCGTGAAATCGGATTTTAAATGCGTCACCATGCTATTGACGCTGTCCGCATCAACCACTGAAAAATGTTCAATTCTGTTTTGTCCTACCTGAACACAATAATATTTGGCGGGCAGTACTTTACCATTCACATTTAGCGGCAGGTTTTTCTCACCGCAACGGCCTTCAGTAATATAGGACACCAGTAAATTAGCGGATTTTCTTCCTGGCTGGGAGACACTCACCATGACCGGGAAACCTTCCGAGGTCTGTGTCATATCATAAAGAACCGCATTTTTTATATACCAGGTATTATATTCCCGCTCCTGAAAAGCAGACCAGGAAGGCGCAGAAAAGAGCACCAGCACTGCCAGGATAAGAGATTCTATTTTCATGGGATGTTGTCGTCCGTGTTGTTGCACGTATTATTCAGATTGTGCAAAAAACAGCAACCACTTAAGAATAGTCCTACTACTATTGGCAGTGACGGAGGAATGAACTAAAGATATGCCTTACCGTCAGCAGTCCCAGCCAACGCTCATAAAAGAGAATAAGAAGAAAAATGGTAAACCGCAGCCATCATGGCGATGCTGACGACGACGCTGATGAAAAAGTAGCTTTTAAAGGGCTGCTTTTGGGTTTTATGGCGAAAGAGTTGTTGGCCCACAATGGCGCCAGGCCAGCCACCTGTCACGCCAAATACCAGCAATGTCGCTTCCGGAACCCTGCGCATCCCCTTCCGCGCCGCCATTTTATCGGCGCCATACATGACCAACGTCATCACGTTGATCGCCAGAAACCACATGACCAGAGGATGGGTAGCAAGAAGGCTGCCGATCGCAGCGATAATCAGGAGTAAATAACAAAAGCGATTAAGGGTCATAGCACGAGTCACGGAGTGTTTAGCGGTTTTGGATGACGCATTATACGCTAACTGACGAAAATCTCAGAATGAGACAGCTATTCTAAATGCAAACTGCGCCCCGGCCTTTACTGGTTAATATTTAAACTACGGTAATAAGTAAGCATTATTTCATTATGCTATGGCCGCTAGCATTTTTTTCTTAAAAAATTAACCTGAAGCAACTTACGTCGAAAACACAGCGTAAGCGCATTGTTTTAACAAAACAATAATCATTGCATCCATCAATCTTAAGAGGATGCGACAATTTTGATTAAAGTCAAATTAAACGTTAGGCAGCTAATATTCCAAATCACCCATTTGCTTAAGAATCCCAAAGAGAATGTTGAAAACAATTAATTTGACCATCCGGTCAATGCATAACAAAATATTACCGTGGTTAAAACAATAATGGTCTGCATTTTTGGGGGATGATGTCCCCCCTCTTTATTTCCCCAGAAACAACCGAATAAACATTATTCCACCCTGATCTTAACTTTTGGCTTCGACAAGAGAACTTTAACCAGTTCCATGAAAGGAAGAGGTTTGTAAAAGAAAAAACCCTGTAAAAACCGGATATGATTGCGTGTGAGGTAATCAAGTTGCTCTTCTGTTTCAACGCCTTCCGCCACGATGCTAATTGAGAGTTTTTTGGCCAACTCCAGTACCGAATCAAGGATTCGCGTTGAGTCCTCATTCGCATTAACCCTGGCAACAAAGCTCTGGTCGATTTTAATGTAGTCAATATGCAGATCCTGCAGATAGGACAGACAGGAATAACCCGTACCAAAGTCATCCAGCGCAATGGCAAATCCGTTGCTATGTAACTCATTCAATGTATTAACGAGATGTTCATCAATGTCGAGTGGTTCACGCTCCGTCACCTCAACGACGAGGTTGAGATCCTGTTGAGTGAAGCTGCGCTTGTAGTGGAGACACTCTTCAACAAAGGTGGGCGCAACGATATGAGAAGCGCTGAAGTTAATCCCTACGTGAAAGCCTTCTGGCAGCAATGTCGCAATAGCATTCATGTGTATTGCAACTTGCCTCATTAAGCTTTGAGTCAAAGGAATAATTAAACCGGATTTCTCAGCAAGAGGAATGAAGGATGCGGGAGAAATAAACCCTGATTGAGGATGTTTCCATCTGGCCAGCACCTCCACACCCCGCAAGGTTCCCTCTTTGCCGCTCACAACGGGTTGGTAATACGGAATAATTTCATTTCTGTAAATGGCGATGCGCAGTGACTCTTCGGGTGAAACATCCTTAGAAATATAGCGTTGAAGAATATAAGCAGAGAGAGACGATATTATCAGCAGGAATAACACCACGCCTCCGGCTCGATTGAATAATCTCTTAAGACTAAAAAGAGGTGGAGAGTTGAATTGTACCGAGAAAGGATAATTAGAGGCTTTTACCGTTAATACCTCTTTCTTCGTAGGGTCTGCCGCCGTCACATCGCCTGTCAGACCTAAAAGGCTATTGCCTACTCTCAGGGAATATTCTACGCCATTTAATGGCATATCCAGCGCATCCCGGATATGGCTATCGCTGATGCTAACGATGATTCGGCTTCCGGCGTGAATTGTCTGGTATAAGAGAACCGGAAGACCGTTGACGGTACTGGCCGAAGGGACGAGGAGCAATGATGACTCAGGCAGCACTGAGCTGTTGACCAACAATACGCGGTTTCCCGGTAACGAGGAGCACCAGACCGCATCATTTTTCAGAATAACGATCGTTCTCAGGTGAGGCTGTAATGCCGCCTCGGTGCCCAGCCGATATTGCCCTTCAGCATCACACTCATTCTCGGCAAGTTGCTTTGCCATCTCAGTCGCATGACGAGCTTCTTTAAGAATAACATTCATGTTCCGCACGACGTAGTGCGCCTCTGCCAGGCTATCAGCCCGTGCAGAATACCAGACCTGTAAATTGATGATAAAAACGCCGAGCAAAAACATTGTCGTGGCTGCAGCTACGGGGATAGATGCATGGCGCATTTAGGGTTCTCGATTTAAATGAAGTAGCCGCTTCAACGATGCTGAAGTGATTGAATTGTCATTGTCTTAAGCATGGTCGATAACGTAATAAATGCCAGGCGTCAGAAAAGTTCTCGTAAACCAGATTCAGGGGAAACAAAAGGCCGCCGAACGGCAGCCCTGGTGGATAAGTGTCTATTAATATCGCTTTATTGTATTGATCGGGGTTCTTTCTGACCAGTCTGGCCGCTCGCCGGCCATGATGGCACGCTGTTGCGTTGGCGTCACAGACTGGGTTATTTCAGGCATTGACTTGTATTCGGGTTGCTTAGGTGGACTGAGAACCAGATCGGAGCTACAGCCTGACAGCTGGAAAATTGCCAGTAGAGATGAAATAAGCTTGAACACGTTAAACCCTTCCAATGGGATAAAATTTTAAGAAAAAGCGTGGTGCTGGTTGCATCCAGGTGACTCGTTACTGATATTCAAAGCCACGCGCCTGGCTGCAGACAGCAGATTCACCACACAGATAACCTCGTAAGGATATATTTACCAGGGCAATACGCGCAACGCTTTGTTTTCCTTCCCACCTGAACTAAAAATGCAAGGAAAGGCGACTATGCTTCTACAGTCGAGGGGGTTTATGCTAAAACCGCTATTCCGATTCTTTTGGTTAAGAGTTAAGAAGGGATTTGAATGGTTCAGGTTGAAGAATTAAAAATGAAGTACCCAGGCGCAGTGGCCTGGCAAATGGGTGACGGCCCGGAAATGGCGAGCGTGCTTGCGGACCTTATTAAAAAAGGAATCAAAACGGCCACCTGCGGATCTTTTGCCTCGTACGCGCAGGATGTGTCTGCTCCGCGGATGGGGAGCTACAACATAATTCTTGATGGCCAGAATGTCCCGGTCTGTGTGATCCGGCTGGTTTCAATGCGGCTGGTGCGTTTTTGCGATGTAAATGAAGAATTCGCTCGCAAAGAGGGTGAAGGCGATTTAAGCCTTGAATACTGGCAGAAAGAGCATCAGCGATTTTTCTTCCGCGAAGGCCATTTTTCTGAAGATATGGAACTGATCGCGGAAGAATTTGATTTGGTTGAGGTGCTGTAAGCTGAGATAAAAGTGATACTTATCCCAGCGAGCCTGCACCCTTCTGATGCCCTCCCAGGTTTGTCAGGCTTTTTAAAGCTACCCTTGTCGATATAACGCATCACCCCGGCATCACTAGCCATTACCCTTAAGCCTGCATGATGTGAATCATTATAGGGCTCCAGATTTAACGCAGCTGTAAAACGTGCTGGTATTCGCCGCCGGAATCCGTACCATACGCGGCATACAATGTTTGCCCCTGCTGGCTCCGAAGGTAGTACTAAATGCAACAGAATCAAGAAATTAACAAAAAAGAGCAATACAACCTGAATAAACTGCAAAAGCGACTGCGCCGTAACGTGGGCGAAGCCATTGCAGACTTCAACATGATTGAAGAAGGTGACCGCATCATGGTTTGCCTGTCAGGGGGTAAAGACAGCTATACCATGCTGGAGATCCTGCGTAATCTTCAGCAAAGCGCACCGGTGAAATTTTCCCTGGTGGCGGTCAACCTTGATCAGAAACAGCCGGGCTTCCCGGAGCACATTCTGCCGGAATACCTCGAGAAGCTGGGCGTTGAGTACAAAATCGTCGAAGAAAACACCTACGGCATTGTGAAAGAGAAAATCCCGGAGGGGAAAACCACCTGCTCACTCTGCTCTCGTCTGCGCCGCGGCATTCTGTATCGTACCGCGACGGAGCTGGGCGCGACCAAAATTGCGCTGGGCCATCACCGCGACGATATCCTGCAAACGCTGTTCCTCAATATGTTCTACGGCGGCAAGATGAAAGGCATGCCGCCTAAGCTGATGAGCGATGACGGCAAGCACATTGTGATCCGCCCTCTCGCCTACTGCCGCGAAAAAGACATTGAGCGTTTTTCTCAGGCTAAAGGTTTCCCGATCATTCCATGTAACCTGTGCGGCTCTCAGCCGAACCTGCAACGTCAGGTGATTGGAGACATGCTGCGCGACTGGGATAAGCGTTATCCAGGGCGTATCGAAACCATGTTCAGCGCGATGCAGAACGTCGTCCCTTCCCATCTCGCGGATGTGGAGCTGTTCGACTTTAAAGGCATCAACCACGAGTCAGAAGTTGTGAACGGCGGGGACCTGGCGTTTGATCGGGAAGATATTCCCATGCAGCCAGCGGGCTGGCAGCCGGAAGAAGATGACAATCAGTTTGAAGAGCTGCGTCTCAACGTGCTTGAAGTGAAGTAAGCGATTAGCGTCTCAGAAACACCTTCTGAGACGCTTCATTCTTTATTTCAGCAGACGTACGCGACAGGTTTTACCCTTAATTTTCCCGTTTTGCAGCTGCTTCCATGCCTTATGGGCAACCGCCTGGCGAACCGCTACGTAGACATGCGCCGGATGGACCGCAATCTTGCCGATATCCGCCCCGTCCAGACCCACATCCCCGGTCAGCGCCCCTAATACGTCACCTGGACGCATCTTGGCTTTTTTACCGCCATCAATGCACAGCGTCGCCATTTCAGCCTCCAGCGGCACAATGCTGGCGCTGGCCGGTGCATTCATCCAGTTCAGCTTAATCTGCAGCATCTCAGAGAGAATATTGGCGCGCTGCGCCTCTTCCGGTGCGCAGAAGCTGATCGCCAGACCGCTGTTTCCCGCGCGCGCGGTACGGCCAATACGGTGCACGTGCACTTCAGGATCCCACGCCAGCTCAAAGTTCACCACCAGCTCAAGGGATTTAATATCCAGACCGCGCGCAGCGACGTCGGTTGCAACAAGAACGCGGGCGCTGCCGTTAGCGAAGCGGACCAGCGTCTGATCGCGATCGCGCTGCTCCAGATCGCCATGCAGAGACAATGCGCTCTGGCCGGCGGCATTCAGGGCATCACAGACCGACTGACAGTCTTTTTTGGTATTACAGAACACCACGCAGGACGCAGGCTGATGCTGGCTAAGCAATTTCTGCAGGAGCGAAATTTTCCCCTGCTGTGAGGTTTCAAAGAACTGCTGCTCGATAGCGGGCAGCGCATCTACGCTGTCGATTTCAATGGTGAGCGGATTTTTCTGCACGCGCCCGCTGATGGCGGCGATGGCCTCCGGCCAGGTCGCGGAGAACAGCAGCGTCTGACGATCGGCCGGGGCGAAACGGATCACCTCGTCAATTGCATCGCTGAAGCCCATATCCAGCATCCTGTCTGCCTCATCCATCACCAGCGTTTGTAACGCATCCAGCGAGACGGTGCCTTTTTGCAGGTGATCCAGCAGGCGGCCGGGCGTTGCGACAATAATGTGCGGCGCATGCTGAAGTGAATCACGCTGCGCGCCGAACGGCTGTCCGCCGCAGAGGGTTAAAATCTTGGTGTTTGGCAGGAAACGCGCCAGGCGACGCAGTTCCCCCGCGACCTGGTCTGCCAGTTCGCGGGTCGGGCACAGCACCAGAGACTGGGTCTGAAAAAGCGCCGCATCGATATGCTGCAACAGGCCAAGGCCAAATGCCGCCGTTTTCCCGCTGCCCGTTTTCGCCTGCACGCGCACGTCACGGCCCTCGAGGATGGCGGGCAACGCGGCCGCCTGAACAGGCGTCATCGTGAGGTAACCCAACTCGTTGAGGTTATCGAGTTGGGCGGCGGGCAGAACATTCAGGGTAGAAAAAGCGGTCACAGTAGTCTCTCGTGGTCATCTTTGCGGTCAGATGGCGCGTATCCTCGCAGATCTCGCGATTCGATGCGACAATTTAATCGGTTCTTGATCTGGCGGCGGGTCGGGCATCGGCTGCGGACGCGGGATGGGATCGGGCATTGGCACCGGATCGGTGGGGACGGGATCGGATTGACGCGATTGTTGCAGTAGCAGAGCGTTCAGGATGCTCATCATTCCCTCCAGAATTTGCTGTCGTCCCTTTTAGGGTAGACGCTGAGAATCAGGAGGCAAAAAAAAGCCGACTATGAAGTCGGCGTCGTACGAATCAATTGTGCTATGCAGTAATTCAAAAAAGGAAGTAAGACAATATGGAGCGCAACGCCCATCGCTTGACGTTGCATTCACCTGCGGGAGTAATATTGCACCTTACGGGGTAGATGTTTATTGACTTCGCTCAATTAAAAGAGCGTTTTGATCCCGTGAAAAGCTGAAAAAAGCGTAAATTTACAGCCATTTACTACGATGCAACCACCATGCAACACCACCAATCAAAACAACTAACATCACGCAAAAGGCGGTAAAGCCGTAGCGATAGGCGCCACCCGGAATTCCACCCAGATTCACGCCAAACAGCCCGGTAAGAAACGTGCTGGGTAAAAACACCATCGCCATCAGGGACATCGTATAGGTTCTTCTCGACAGCGACTCCTGCATCACCTGCGCGATTTCGTCCGCCATCACCGCCGTTCTGGCAATACAGGAATCAATCTCGTCCAGCCCGCGCCCCAGCCTGTCGGCAATATCCTGCATTCTGCGTCGCTGATCGTCATTCATCCAGGTGAGCCTTTCGCTGGCAAGACGCGCATACACGTCGCGCTGCGGCGTCATGTAGCGGCGCATCACAATCAACTGCTTACGCAATAAGGCCAGAAAACCGCGCGGCGGGATCTGCTGATCGAGCAGGTTATCTTCCAGGTCGATGATTTTGTCGTGCAGCTCTTCAATAAATTCACTCGCATGATCGGTAAGGGCGTCGCAGACGTCCACCAGCCAGCTGCCGCAGTCGACCGGCCCGGTGCCCTCTTTCAGATCGTTGACGATATCGTCCAGCGCCAGAACTTTTCGCTGGCGGGTCGACACAATGAGCCCGTCGTCCATGTAGACACGCATCGCAACCAGCTGATCCGGGCGTTCATCCGTGCTGCCGTTAATGCAGCGCAGGGTGATCAGCGTCCCGTCACCCATTCGGCTCACGCGGGGCCGCAGGCTTTCACCCGCCAGCGCATCGCGCACGTTATTGGGCAAGAGCGGCGTCGAGGCCAGCCAGTCAGCGCTGTCCGGATGGGTGTAGTTCAGATGTAGCCAGCAGGGATGCGCACTATCGATCACATCATTATCTTCCAGCGGTCGCGCACCGCCGCGACCATCCAGCACCCACGCAAAAACTGCGTCTGGAACGTTTAGTTCAGATCCTTTAATGCTTTCCACAGCGCCTCCGCCTTTTTAGCTCTTCGGTGTCAGTCTAGCTTTCATCAGGGGTTAAGCAACAACTATGTATCCCATCGCGCTGAAATCGCTCAGGAATTGTACATACCAGGCGGAGGCATGAAAAAAGCCTGGCATGCCAGGCTTTGAGGTGCTGTCAGAGAGAGTGCTCTGGCCGCTGGAGGAAGGATGGCGAACCGCCAGGTGATGAGGATAAGGATGACTGATCGAGCCTGAAATTACGCGTCCGGGTTTGCAGCTCAATCACCTGATTACGCAGTACATCAGACGAACCGTTGAGTTCCTCTGCCATTGCCACGTTACTTTGTGTGACCCGCTCCAGCTCCGATAGCGCCAGGGTAATCTGAGAAATGCCTTTCTCCTGCTCTGAGGTTGACGCGGAAATGTCGTCCATTAAGCGGCTTACATTTCCCGAGCCGGTCACGATTTCATGCATGTTTTTCTCTGCCTGTGACACAACGCTGGCTCCCTGCGTGACGTTACTGCTGGTGACTTCAATCAGCGTTTTGATATTCTTCGCGGCCTCCGCGCTGCGGTGTGCCAGGTTTCTTACCTCTTCCGCGACGACAGAAAAACCCTTGCCATGATCGCCCGCCCTTGCCGCCTCCACGGCCGCGTTGAGCGCCAGGATATTTGTCTGGAATGCAATGCCGTCAATGAGCGAAATAATCTCCGTCATCTGCTGCGCGCATTCGGTAATGGACTGCATATTGCTGGCGACCTGCCCCATCAGCTCGCCGCCCTTGCGCGCCTGTAACGTCGCCACATTTGCCTGCTCGCTCGCCAGGCGGGTGTTATCGGCATTGTTTTTGGTGCTCGCGGCCATTTGCTCCATGCTGGCTGCGGTTTGCACCAAAGACGCTGACTGCTGCTCGGTTTTCACCGATAGCTGAGCGCTACGTGCCGAAAGTTGATCCGATAAGGTCATGGCGGTTTGCGATGACGCCCTGATCTCACGCACCAGCGTCGCAATATTGCCTGAAAGGCTGTTAATGCCGGGGATGAGCCGGCCCGCGCAGTTATTGCCGAATTCAGGGATAGATACGCCAAGGTTACCTGCGGTCACCTCCTCAATACTTCTCTTCACCGTATTGATCGGCGTCACAAGATATTTCGTCATATAGACCCAGAGCAAAAATAGCGCAACGAAATTGATGACATTAAGCGAAATAAAGAGAGATGTATTGCTGGAAAATAGAACAACGACACCTGCACTCACCAAAAAAAGAGAGAAAAGGAACCCGATAATAAAGGTCCTTACACTAATATTTTTTAGCATGATAATACCCACGATTTATATTTTGGTCGGCACTTAGACTTATAGCATTGGCCCGGAAGTTTTTCATCGCAAACGACGCTTGTTTTTTGTTTCGCCGTTAGCATCCTGAGATTTACGTTAAGTCAGATAAAAAGAGCGTATTAGTGAAAATGTTCTGCTCAGCATGCTGTGATACTGGTCTCCCGCCATGTTAAGCGATAGTATCGCCCGCGGTGAGACGACACGATCGCCCTCATATTTAAGGAGCTTTGCTACTGTTATTCGTTCTTGTTTAGCAATGCTTAATATATTAACGAGAGAATATATTTTATATTCTTAATAAGTTTTAGAGTATTAATATGACTGGTCATTTTTCACGATAAATAACTAATATGGTTTGAATGCGCATGTTCGTTGCCCGATAAAGATGTATCCGGCAGGCGAAATCGGTAACCCTCTCAGGCGTGGGATTGCATAATGCTCAATATATCGTGGGACCCTGTGTTAATCGCTATCTCTTATCTGGTGGCGTTTATCGCCTCCTTTGTGGCGCTGGACAGCGCCGGAAAGATCCCCCTCTCCAGCCGAAAGGCTGCCCTGTTCTGGCGCATTGCCGGTGGGGTCACGCTGGGCATTGGCATTTGGTCGATGCACTTTATAGGCATGCTGTCGATGCAAATGCCCATGATGATGAGCTACGACCTCTGGTTAACCCTTGCGTCACTGGGCGTCGCGGTGGTTGCATCAGCCACGGCACTTAATATTGCCGTCGCGGGCAAAAAACTTTCTCCCTTTCGACTGATCTTTGCCACGGCAATCCTGAGCGCTGGCGTGGTGTCGATGCACTACATCGGAATGGCGGCCCTGATGCTGGATGGCAGCATCATCTGGGATCGCCGCCTCGTGGGGTTGTCCGTGGTTATTGCGGTTGTTGCCTCCGGCACGGCGCTGTGGCTGGCTTTCCGCCTGCGGGATAAACACAAAGGCGTCTTTATCAATCGCATTCTCGCGGCCTTCATCATGGGTGCCGCCATTTGTGCGATGCACTATACCGGCATGAGTGCCGCGCAGTTTCAGGAAATGGCGCATACCCTCCCGGGCGGGATCGGCGAGCTGGGGTTATCCATCTGGGTTTCGGTCACCACGCTCTGCCTGCTCGGCGTGATGTTAATCATTTCACTGATCGATTCCCACCGGCGCACCAACCGGCTGACGGATAATCTGCATCAGCTCAACCGCCAGCTTGAGCTACAGGCGCGTTTTGACGCGCTCACCGGGCTCGCAAACCGCCACCAGATGGATCTCCGCATGCAGGATTGTCTGCGCAGCGCGCTGCTGAGCAAGAAGCCATTTGCGGTTATTTTCCTGAACGTCGATCACTTCAAACGCGTTAACGATACGTGGGGTCACAGCGTCGGTGATGAGGTATTGATCACGGTCGCGCAGCGCATCACGGCCCGGCTCACGCGCGAGATGACCCTGGCAAGGCTGGGAGGCGACGCCTTTATCCTGCTGGTGCCGGAATGTGACGACGACAGACTCAACGCCCTGGTCACCGCGCTGCTTGAAGACGTGCGACGCCCTCTGTCCGTCTGCGGACATACGTTAAGCACGACGATCAGCGCGGGCGTCAGCCTCTATCCTCAGGACGGCGAAACGCTGCACGAGCTGAAGCTAAAGGCGGATGCAGCCCTACATCGCGTCAAGGAAGATGGCCGCAACGGCTGGGCGATTTACCGGACCGAGATGTCAACAGCGATCCCGGCGAAACCCGGTTTCCTGCAGGAGCTTTCTCAGGCGCTTGAGCGCGATCAGTTTGAACTGTGGTACCAGCCAACCTGGCATGCGGGAGAGAAAACCATTCACGGTTTTGAAGCCCTTCTGCGCTGGCGGCATCCTGAGCAAGGGGTTGTGCTGCCTAATCTGTTTATCCCTTCCCTGGAACAAACGGGCTTAATTATTCCGGTAGGTAACTGGGCCATTGAAGCGGCATGCCGACAGCTTCATTTCTGGACTGAGCAAGGCTTCAGCCAGTGGACGCTGTCTCTCAACCTATCCCCCATCCAGTTTGAACAGCCTGATATTTTCCAGATCGTCTCGTCGATGCTGGAAAAATATAACTTGTCTCCGTCCCGGCTGATTCTGGAGGTAACGGAAAGCACCGCGCTTAAAAATCTGGACCGCAGCATTGAGTTGCTCAATGCGTTTAATCACGCGGGGATCGTTGTCTCGATTGATGATTTTGGGACGGGCTATTCCAACCTTCTGATGCTGAGCGTGCTGCCAGCAAAAGAGCTCAAGATCGACAGAAGCTTTGTCACGTCGATGCTGGAAAATGAAAAAAGCTACAAGCTGGTTGAAACCATTATCAGTATCGCCCGGACCATGGAGATGAATGTGGTGGCAGAAGGGATCGAGACGGAAGAACAGCAGGCGGTTCTCACCCGACTCGGCTGCGATTACCTGCAGGGATATCTTTTCTCCCGCCCCTTACCTGCCGAACAGGTACCGTGGCTACTGCTGCAGATAAACTCAGACAAACAGATTATACCCATTAATAAAATTCAAACGGACCCCGCATTTATTTCTCAAAAAAATCATGCCTGACGGGGTTAAGTGGAGTATGTTTCAAGGGAGTACACGCGAGTCAATTCTGTCATGATTGTCAGGCACATGTTGTCGATGAACAGGAAACGCCTATGTCGCAACCTTGTTTTGATGCGTTGAATGTAATTAAAACACCCGTGTGGCTCGTTTCACCCGTGTTGGAAAAGATCATTTTTGCGAATGTGGCCGCAACGCAGATCATGGGGGATAAAACGCTCGATGACCTGCGCAAAGGGATCTATTCAGCCAGTGCGCAAACCGTCCTGTCGATGTATGTATCTGAACTGAAAACAGAGCAGGAGATCGTCGAAATCTGGACAACAAGCCGGGATGGACAGGATACGCCGTTAAGCTGTCGCCTCTCGCTTGCCCACTACGCGCCCTGGGGCGATGTGATTGTTTTCGAGGGCATCTCCCAACAAATACTCTCAGGATTGAAGGCCAGCCGTTCCGCTACCTACCGGCGGAAAAAACAGGGTTTTTATGCGCGCTTTTTTCTGACCAACAGCGCCCCGATGCTGTTAATCGATCCGGCCCGCGACGGCCAAATCGTCGATGCAAATCTGGCCGCACTCAATTTTTATGGTTATTCACATGATGACATGTGCAGTAAGCATACCTGGGAAATTAATACGCTGGGGCGAGATGTGATGCCCATTATGACTGCGATTGCCGCGCTGCCCGGTGGTCACAAGCCGCTCAATTTTGTTCACCGCCTTGCCGATGGATCCACCCGCCACGTTCAGACGTATGCCGGGCCCATTGAGATCTACGGTGACAAGCTGATGCTGTGCATCATCCACGATATCACCGAGCAAAAAAGGCTGGAGCAGGAGTTGGAACATGCGGCGTTACGTGACTCCATGACGGGGTTACTCAACCGGCGCCAGTTCTACGCGATTACCGATCAAAGCAATCTGAATAAACTTCCAGCGCAGCAGCAATTTAGCCTGCTGCTGGTGGATACCGACCATTTCAAAAACATTAATGACCTGTTCGGCCATCTGAAAGGCGATGAGGTACTTATCGCCCTTTCCCGGACGCTGGAAGCCTGTAGTCGGGAGGGCGATATGGTGTTCCGCTGGGGTGGCGAAGAGTTCGTTATCCTGCTGCCGCGCACCTCTCTCGACACTGCGATGCAGATTGCCGAGTCAGTCCGTGCAGCCGTTGCCCGCATTACGATTCCAGGCTTGCCGCGGTTTACCGTCAGCATCGGCGTAGCGCGGCACAATCAGGGAGAGAGTATTGACGAGCTGTTTAAGCGTGTGGACGATGCGCTGTATCGCGCTAAAAATGACGGACGCAATAAAGTCCTTGCGGCATGAAACTGGAGTATCCGGAAAAGCCCCGCTACAATGCCCACCTCGAAACAATTAGCGTCAGGTGGGTAAAAGCCGCAATGGGAAAAACAGAAATAATACTCACCTTAATTATTTTACTCCTTATTATATTTGGCTTCTGGTTTATTTTTAGCGGTGAGATCTGGTATCTCGTCGAGTTTCTGGAAAATAGCCTTTACCCGACCTTCGACGCACCGTAACGCACGTTTAATCGCTTGTTTCACCTACCGAATATGTCAGGTATCTGCTTCCCTTACAGCCGCGTAAAATACGCGGCGTTATCCTCCAACAACGTTGATAACGAATCACTTATTCATTTGCTTATGTTGCCCGTGCTCTGACGGGCTTTTTTATTTCCGGCAATTCAGCCACGCCAGGCTATATCTTAATCATCTTTATTGATAGAGGTGAGGAAAGATGAGCAAGAAGATCCTGATGCTGGTTGGCGATTACGCCGAAGATTACGAAACCATGGTGCCTTTTCAGGCGTTGCAGATGATTGGTCATCAGGTGGATGCGGTCTGCCCCGACAAACCGAAGGGCGATTACATCATGACGGCAATCCATGACTTTGACGGCGCTCAGACCTACAGCGAAAAGCCCGGTCACCGCTTTACCCTCAACGCCGATTTTTCAGCCGTAAAGGAGCAGGACTACGACGCGCTGCTCATCCCCGGCGGGAGAGCCCCCGAGTATCTGCGGTTAAATGAGGACGTCTTAAAGCTGGTACAGGCATTTGACGCCGCGCGTAAGCCGATTGCCGCAGTGTGCCACGGACCACAGCTGCTTGCTGCCGCGGGGATTCTGAAAGGACGAACCTGTAGCGCCTACCCGGCCTGCGCGCCTGAAGTCCGTCTCAGCGGCGGACACTACGCCGCTATCGGCATCGATCAGGCCCATGTAGACGGTAACCTGGTGACGGCTCCCGCCTGGCCCGCGCATCCGCAGTGGCTGGCGAAGTTTAATGCGCTGTTAGAATAACAGAGACCCGGCATCGGGCCACGCATAGCGAATGAAGCGGTACCGCGTTTTGCAGACCTGGCGCGAGTAATGCGCCAGGCCTCATAAAACATCAGTGCTTCTCGATAAACATCGTCCGGCTATACGCCACGTCTTCCGGGTTATTGATGGGGTAGCCTTTCACCCAGGGCTTAATCAGGCGACCATTGGTGTACTGGTAAATGGGCGCGATGGGCGCTTTCTCCATGAGGATTTTCTCCGCCATGTTGTAGTCCGTATTCCGCGCTTTCGCCGTGGTTTCCAGCGTCGCCTGGTGGATAATTTTATCGTAGGCCGGCTCATTGAAACGCGAGATATTGCCGCTGTGGGTGGAGGTCAGCAGGGACAGGAAGGTCGACGGCTCATTGTAATCGCCTACCCATGACGCGCGGATCACATCAAAATTGCCGGTATTACGGCTGTCGATATAGGTTTTCCACTCCTGGTTTTGCAGTTTGACGTCCACACCGAGATTTTTCTTCCACATGGACGCCACCGCAATGGCGATTTTCTGATGGTTTTCCGAGGTGTTGTACAGAAGGGTCAACTTCAGCGGACGCTGCGGGCCGTAACCTGCGGCCTGGAGCAAGGTTTTCGCCTGAGCGTTCAGCTCCTGCTGGGACATCTGCTCGAACGGTGAAGGCTCAGGGGTGAAGCCCGCCGTCACGTCAGGGGTGAAATGCCAGGCCGGCTTCTCGCCTGTACCTAATACCTTTTCCGCCATAATGCGGCGATCGATAGTCATGCTCAGCGCAAGACGCACCCGGGCATCGGCCGTCGGGCCCTTTTGCGTGTTAAACGCATAGTAATATGTCCCGAGCTGAGGCGGCGTATACACCTGTCCCGGAATGTCCTTCAGGAGCTTCTGATACATGTTTTTCGGGAACGATTCGGTGATATCAATATCCCCCGCCAGATAGCGCTTAGTGGCGGACGATTCCTGATTAATCGGAATGAAGGTCACTTTTTGCAGGACAGTTTTCGCGTTGTCCCAGTAGTGCGTATTCGGCACGACAACCAGTTTTTCATTCACCACCCGGTCGTTCAGGACGTACGCGCCGTTACCCACCAGGGCGCCCGGACGCGTCCACTCTTTCCCGCTTTCAACGTTCGCTTTTTGCACCGGATAGAAGGCAAAGTTCGCCGTCAGGTTGCTAAACCAGGGAAGCGGTTTGTCCAGCTGGACGCGTAAGGTTCTGGCATCCACCGCCGTCACGCCCAGGGTATCTGGCGCCGCTTTGCCATCGATAATGGCCTGCGCGTTGTTGATGCCTGCCAGCGCCGCAAACCAGGCAAACGGAGAGGTGGTTTTCGGGTCAACCAGACGCTGCCAGCTGTAGACAAAATCCTGCGCGGTAACGGGCGTACCGTCAGACCATTTCGCGTTATCGCGCAGGGTAAACGTCCAGATACGGTTATCGTTGCTCTGCCAGCGCGTCGCCACGCCGGGGGTCAGTTCCCCTTTCTCGTTCTGATTCACCAGCCCTTCGAAAAGATCGCGAATCACCTGAATCTCGGGTAATCCCACCGCTTTTGCCGGATCGAGCGAAGCCGGCTCGTCTTTAATATGCCTGACCAGCTCCTGTTTTTGCGCCAGTACCGTGCCCTGAGGCACATCAGCAGCGTACGAGAGTGTAGAGAGTCCGCACAGGTACAGTGCAGCGCAGAGACGCGAAACAGGATGCTTCATAAGATCCCCTTTGATGAATTCAGGTAACAAGCAGATGCGTAATTATTTGTTTCGAAACAGAGAAATGCAAATACCTTACGCCTGAATAGTGATTTAAGGCAATTCTCAAGCGTTACGGAAACTATTTGATTAACAGCGGGTTTTGCACAACACTGCCAGTAGAGACTTCTTTATCAGGATTTCGTATGGCAATCACCCGACCACGAGCGGAGCGTGGGGCCTTTCCGCCGGGCGCTGAGCAATATGGCCGCTCATTTTTAGGCGCATCGCTGATCTGGTTCCCGGCGCCCGATGCCGATCGCAGCAGCGGTTTGATCATTGCCGGCACGCACGGAGATGAGAACTCGTCCATCGTCACGCTTTCCTGCGCGCTGCGGACGCTGACGCCTTCATTGCGCCGTCACCACGTGATTCTTGCCGTCAATCCGGACGGCTGTCAGCTTGGATTACGGGCGAATGCGAGGGGCGTTGACCTGAACCGTAATTTCCCGGCGGCAAACTGGCGCGCCGGAGAAACGGTTTATCGCTGGAACAGCTCCGCCGAGGAGCGGGACGTGGTGCTGCTGACGGGAGACAAGCCCGGCTCGGAGCCGGAAACGCAGGCGCTGTGCCAGCTTATCCATAAGATCCACCCCGCCTGGGTTGTCTCCTTCCACGATCCGCTGGCCTGCATTGAAGATCCGCGTCACTCCGAACTGGGCGCGTGGCTGGCGCAGGCTTTCGCCCTGCCGCTCGTCACCAGCGTGGGCTATGAAACACCCGGATCGTTCGGAAGCTGGTGCGCCGATTTGAGCCTGCCCTGCATCACCGCTGAATTCCCGCGGATTTCCTCCGACGAAGCCAGCGAAAAATACTTAAACGCGATGATGGAGCTACTGCGCTGGCAGCCTCAAAGATGAAGCACGCCGCTGGTAAAATTAAGCGCCGGTGAAACGTCGACCGCCAGCCACGTCGGGCCATCCAGATCGGCGAAACGGATCTGATTGACCAGCGGTAGCGCCGCGCCGATCGCCCGGGATGTGCAGAGCATGCATCCCAGCATCAGGGAAAAGCCCTGCGCCTGCGCTTCCGCCGCCAGGGCCAGCGCTTCTGTCAGCCCGCCGGTCTTGTCGAGCTTGATATTGACCATCTCATAGCTGCCCTTAAGCGCGCTCAAATTCTCGCGGGTATGACAGCTTTCATCCGCACAGACGGGCAGCGGATGGATAAAATTCTTCAGCGCCGCATCATCCTTCGCTGGCAGAGGCTGTTCCAGCATCGCCACGCCCAGGTCAGCCAGCAGCTGGCATCGCGCGGCAAGCCCCTCGGGATGCCACGACTCGTTGGCGTCAACAATCAGCGTGGCCGAGGGAACCGCCGAGCGAATGGCGACCATCCGCTCGCTGATCAGGCGATCGTCGAGCTTCACTTTTAACAGCGTGGCCCCTGCGTCATAGAGCGCTTTTGCGCTGGCAGCCATCTGCTCCGGCTCACCAATCACGACCGTTTGCGCCGTCACGACGGACTCCGGCAGCGATACCCCCAGCAAGGACGTCAGCGATTGTTGCTGCCTGGCGGCCTCAAGGCTCCAGAGCGCACAGTCGATGGCGTTGCGCGCAGCCCCGGCGGGTAAACGCTGCTGTAACGCCTCGCGCGTGAGCCCTTTTTGCAGGTCAGGCACCAGGGTCATGATATGCGCCATCACCGACGCAGGACTTTCTCCATAGCGCGGGTAAGGCGTACATTCCCCAACGCCTTTAACCCCCTCTTCTTCAATTTCAACCACGACCACGCTGGCTTCACTTCGACTGCCGCGGGAGATCACAAACGGGGTATGCAATGGCCAGGCTTCTTCATAGACCTTAACGCTTCTCATCACTGACTCCTTGCGGCCCGGAAAGGCGAAAAATTTGGTTTGCCGTGTTATCCGCTGATGGCATACACTAGCCCCGACGTTAACTATATGTAAACAGGAAGATATCTATGTCACAACTCGTTCATTTCCAGGGCAACCCGGTTGCTGTTGCAGGTTCCATTCCGCAGGCTGGCAGCAAAGCGCAGGCTTTTACTCTGGTGGCTAAAGATCTGTCTGACGTCACACTGGCTCAGTTTGCGGGTAAACGCAAAGTACTGAACATTTTCCCAAGCATTGATACCGGCGTTTGTGCCGCGTCCGTGCGTAAATTCAACCAGCTGGCGACTGAAATGGACAACACCGTTGTGCTGTGCATTTCCGCTGACCTGCCGTTTGCCCAGTCCCGTTTCTGCGGTGCTGAAGGCCTGAGCAACGTTATCACCCTCTCCACCCTGCGCAGCGCAGATTTCCTCGAGAAATACGGCGTCAGCATCGCGGAAGGCCCACTGAAAGGTCTGGCGGCACGTGCCGTACTGGTTCTGGATGAAAACGACACCGTTGTCTTCAGCGAACTGGTTAACGAAATCACCACCGAGCCGGATTACACTGCCGCGCTGGACGTGCTGAAAGCATAATAAGTACTTAGCATTCTATACAACTTATTCTCAACCTCGCCGCGGCGGGGTTTTTTATTATAATAAAGCTGAATCGTTAAAGCATAAATGCTCACAAATCACATTAGTCATGCAATAAAAACGTCGACGCGTAACATTAACGTGATCAATAACGCATAATAATCGTTAAAATTCTCTATTTTCGACCGCAGTGAAGCACATCACATTTCCCTTTTTGCCTAAACATTAGATTTGCTTACGAAAGAAAATAATCGTTTCAGCAAAAAGGATAAAATATGAAAATTAAATTCGCTTTTACGCTCCTTGCGGTACTGATTTCTGGCCATGCAGCGGCCAAAACCTGGGTGCTGACAAGCGCTGAAAGCAGCGTAGAGAAAGGAAACTGGAAGATTTCCAGTGATGAGCTGAAAGTTAAAGACCAAACGTTCAGCATTGAGCAAAAAGTCTTGCACGGTGGTAAACAGGAAGGCAGCAAAGTCATCATAATCAGCAGTAAAGACGGCCTGACAATTACCCTGAGCCCGACCCGCGGGATGAACCTTCTGCATGTAGAAGGCTTTGGTACCCGACTGGGGTGGAATTCGCCCGTTAAAGAGGTCGTTAATCCGGCATATATCAATCTTGAGAGCCGCAACGGTCTCGGCTGGCTGGATGGTTTCAACGAGATGATGGTGCGCTGTGGCTATGAGTGGACAGGACATCCGGTCACCGCTGACGGGCAAATTTACACCCTGCACGGCAGGGCCGGTAATACCCCCGTTTCGCAGGTCGAGGTTGAAATCGCCGATGCCGCCCCGCATGAGATCCGCGTTCGGGGTTTGATCAAAGAGAGCACGTTTAAAAAATCGGATCTGCAAACCATGACCGAACTGCGCTACGTTCCCGGAACCAACCAGTTCAGTCTGCATGATGTTCTGACCAACCATGCGGATTACCCTCATGATTACCAAATCATCTATCACAGCAACTTCGGCACGCCGATCCTCGAAGAAGGCGCCCGCTTCCTTGCGCCGGCGGCGAGCGTGAGCCCGTTCAATGACTACGCCAAGGCGGGCGTTAACGACTGGCAAACCTATGCCGGGCCGACAAAAGGCTTTGATGAGATGGTCTTTAACATTAAACCGCTCGCGGACAATAACCACGAAACGCTTGCGGCGGTGGTCAATAAAGCCGGAGATAAAGGCGCGTCAATCCAGTTTGATACCCGCCAGCTGCCCGTGCTGACCTTATGGAAGAACACCGACACGCTGAAGCAGGGCTACGTCACGGGCATTGAGCCAGGCACCAGCTACGCCTACCCCGTTACGATTGAACGCGAGCAGAAGCGGGTTAAGCAGCTGCAGCCCGGTGCCAGCGCGCAGTTTGACCTGACCTATACCCTGCTGCACAGCCCGCAGCAGGTGAAAGAGGTCGAAAACAGGATTGCATCGATTCAGGGAGAGACAAAAACAGACATCGTTAACACGCCTATGGCGAAGGAATAACCATAAAGTAAAAAGCCTCTTTACAGAGGCTTTTTGTTATTCGTCGCCTTTCTTATGATTCAACCCATACTCACGCAGCTTGTTCGCGATCGCGGTATGCGAGACGCCAAGGCGTTTTGCCAGCTTGCGGGTGCTGGGATAGCTGCGGTACAGCTGCGTCAGCACTGAACGCTCAAAACGGCTGGTGATATCGTCCAGCGAACCTTCCATCGCCTCTTCGCCGACCGATACCGTCCCCGCGTCGTAATCAGGCAACAGAATATCCTGCGGACGCAGTTCATAGCCTTCCAGCTGGGTCAGCGCACGATAAACGGCGTTTTTAAGCTGGCGAATGTTGCCCGGCCAGCCGTAGCGCATGAGCACCGTGCCGAGATCGGCAGACAGCTTCGGACGCGGCACCCCCTGCTCGTCGGCAAAGCGGGCGACGAACAGCTCCGTGAGCGGCATGATGTCCTGCGGGCAATCGCGAAGCGGGGGAATATTCAGCGTCAGGACGTTGAGACGGTAATAGAGATCTTCGCGGAAGATCCCCTTTTGCACCAGTTCCACCAGGTTTTTCTGGGTGGCGCAAATGACGCGCACGTCCACATGCACTTCGTGATCCTCACCGACGCGGCGGAAGGTTCCGTCGTTCAGGAAACGCAGAAGCTTAGCCTGCATGCGCGGCGACATTTCGCCGATTTCGTCCAGCAGCACGGAGCCACCGTTAGCCTGCTCGAAGAACCCTTTCTTGCCTTCCGGCGCGTGACCAAACAGCTCGCTTTCAACGGCATCTTCCGGAATAGAGGCGCAGTTAAGTGCCAGATAAGGCTTAGCCGCACGCGGGCTCGCCAGATGCACGGCGTGAGCCAGCAGGTCTTTCCCGGTGCCGGTATCCCCGGTAATCAGCAGCGGCGCGGTCAGGCTTGCGAGCTTGCGCGCCTGGTCAACCACATGACGCATTTTCGGGCTGACGGCAATAATCTGGCTGAACGCGCCGACATCCTGACTGGAGAGGTTTTGCAGCTGGCGCCCCATGCGTAACGTTGAGCGCAGCATAATCACCGCCCCGGTCAACACGCGGGTATTCCCTTCCCCTTTCAGATAGACCGGCGTGATCTCCATCAGGAAATTTTGCCCGTTAATCACCACATGCTCGCTAAGCGTGTTCTGCGGATTGCTGTCCAGCCAGCGCTGGAAGTTAAAGCCGGGGATCAGCTGCGCGGCGTTATGATTGCTGAGCTTCTCCTGGCTCTGCGCGAAAAGCTGGCAGCTCGCGTGGTTAACGCGCTCAACTTTGCTTTTCAAATCCAGGGAGAGGAACGGCTCAGGCATCGCTTCCAGCAGCGCGCTCAGCGCCAGATGCTCACGCTCAGAGGGCATCCAGGGAATGGTGCGTACATCCGTAACGCCAGCGATACGGCGGATTTCCGCCATCAGGCTGCTGAAGGTATTAAATTCAATTTCGGCAAAATTGAGGTAAATTCGCCCGACAGGATCGATCTCAATGCCACGTAAATCAATGCTACGTAAAACAAGAAGATCGAGTAACTCGCGGGTCAGACCGAGACGGTCTTCACAGAAGACTTCAAGACGCATGGGAAATTCACCGTTTTAAGCCAATAACAGTAAAATGATATGCCAGAACACGGTGATCGGGAAGATGGCTGTCAACAAATATTGACAGCCAGCACGATAAGTGAACAAAACCTCACGGAGCCGGTTTTTTATTGAGCGTCTCTTTAAGCTGGCCGATCAGCTCGCGCCTGAAATCCCCCAGCCGGGGCTTATCGCCATCAATCCACGGCAGCGGACGGCAGACTTCCATCGCTTTAATCCCCAAACGCGCGGTCAATAATCCCGCGCCGATACCCTGGGCGGCACGAGCGGAAAGACGCGCCGCCAGATCCTGCGACATCCAGTCCATTCCGACTTCGCGCACCAGTTCACTCGCCCCGGCAAACGCGATATTGAGCAGGACCAGCTTGAACAGCCGGAGTCGACTGTAGTAACCCAGCTCTATGCCGTAAAGGTTCGCGATACGGTTGATCAGGCGCAGGTTACGCCAGGCGATAAAGGCCATATCGACCAGCGCCAGCGGGCTGACGGCAATCATCAGGGTGGATTCCGCCGCAGAGCGGCTGATCTCGCGTCGCGCCTGGGCATCCAGCACCGGCTGAACTATATGGGAATAGAGCGTCACCACTTCCCGGTCATTCTGGGTTTCATGGATGGCGGCATACCAGCGCTGAAGCGCCGGATGCGACTGATCGATTCCGGCCTGGCTGGCCAGCTTTTCACAGAACGCGCGGCCTTTGCCGGTGCCGTGACTGTGGAGCAGATCCCGCGCTTCATCACGCTCGTGTGCTCGCTGGCGCAAACGCCAGAGCCGCCGCCACTCGGTGGCAACCGACCCGATACCCGCCCCTACAATCAGCGCGCCCGCGGCACATCCGCCCAGCGCGACCCAGTCCTGAGTTTGCCAGGCATTCATCGTCCACTGCACGCCCTGCCCAACCACGCTTACGCCAAACAGCGCCAGACCGGCGGTGACCATCCTGCGCCACAGGCTGCGTTTTGGACGCAGGGCGGCTTCCACAACCGCCTCTGCCGGACCTTCCTCGACGCCGGGCTCCTCTGTCAGGGCCGGAGCAAAGTTATCAGCCTGCGTGCCGCTGAACGTCTGCGCGGTTTTGAACGCCTCCTGAGGATCCTGCTCAAGCGTTCCGGTAAAGTCTATGCGCGGTTTTAACGGTTCCGTCATCGCAATTTATCTCCAATCAAAAACTCCAGCGCCGCATCCAGACGGATGTGTGGTAATGGCCTATCGACGCTCATTGCCTGCGGGCGGAAGGCTTCAAACTGGAAACCCTGATTCTGCCAGAAGGCCTGACCCGGCAGCCGCGCAGGCACTTCGCCCGGATAGACGGTAAGCGGTTCACCGTCGCTGAGCCGGTTCCCGCGTAATGCCGGTATTTTCTCGCCGTTAAGATCAATCAGCCCGCTTTGCGTTGCCTGCACGGACGCAAGCCCAAGGCAATCCATGCCGATCCCTTCGAAGGCGGCGTTTTGCCAGGCGTCCTGCACCAGCTGCTGCAGCAGCGATACCATATTGGCATGCTGGTCGACCGTGACGTGATCGGCCTTGGTGGCCGCAAAGAGCAGTTTATCGATCACCGGTGAGAACAGACGGCGAAACAGCGTCCGCTGCCCGTAGTGAAAACTTTGCATCAGCTGCGTCAGCGCCAGGCGCATATCGTTGAAGGCCTGCGGCCCGCTGTTGAGCGGCTGCAGACAATCCACCAGCACAATCTGACGGTCAAATCGCAAGAAATGGTTTTTATAGAATCCCTTGACCACTTTTTCACAGTAATAATTGTAACGCTCGCGCAGCATCCCGGCGTTAGTGTGCCTGTCGGCCTGCGCCAGCTTCGACTCGCCCACCCCATCCACGTCCGGCCAGGGGAAGAACTGAAGCGCAGGCGCGCCCGCTAAATCACCCGGCAGGACAAAGCGACCCGGCTGAATGAAGTGCAACCCTTCCTGTTTGCACTGGTGCAGATACGCCGTCCAGGATTCGGCAATGGCCGCCAGACGGTTTTCATCGGCCGGCGCAAGCGGGTCCAGGCCTTCGCACAGCTGTCGCCATTTGGCCGACCACCCGGCGCGCTGCCCCTGTAACAAGCCCGTCATCTGGCGGGACCAGCTGAGGTAATCCTGCGCCAGCATCGGCAGGTCGAGCAACCATTCACCGGGGTAATCGACGATTTCAAGGTACAGCGTAGAAGTATCCTTGAAGTGGCGCATCAGGGATTCATTGGAGCGAAAGCGGAGCGCGAGGCGAATTTCACTCACCCCTCGCGTCGGCGTCGGCCACATGGGCGGATCGCCATAGAGCTGCGCCAGCCCTTCGTCATAGGTAAAACGTGGAATCCCAAAATCACGCTGAGGAACGCGCTTCACGCCCAGCAGGCGTTCTTCCCGCACCGCGCTGAGCAGCGGCAGACGCGCCCCGGCGTGCAGGTTCAGGAGCTGGTTCACCATCGCGGTGATAAACGCCGTCTTACCGCTGCGGCTCAGCCCCGTCACGGCCAGACGCAGATGACGGTCAACGCCGCGGTTCACCAGTGAATTGATTTCGTTTTTAAGTCGCTTCATCGCCGTCCTTCGTTGCCTGGAAGCCTTGAATGCATGGCTTCAGAATACAATAAATGGGGGCAGATCGTTGATTATCAATTCTTATTTATTGCTATTGCCGTTTTCTCTCCAGTAAGATGAACGGTATTGCTGTCATTCCGGAGTGAGTAAGGTGTATGTCACCCACCATCTATGATATCGCACGGGTTGCGGGCGTATCGAAATCAACCGTTTCCCGCGTTCTGAATAAACAAACGAATATTTCTCCCGAAGCGCGTGAAAAAGTGCTGAAGGCGATTGACGAATTAAATTATCAGCCCAACAAACTGGCCCGCGCCCTGACCTCTTCAGGCTTCGATGCCATTATGGTTATTTCGACTCGTTCAACCAAAACCACTGCCGGTAATCCTTTTTTTTCCGATGTCCTGCATGCCATTACGGCAAAAGCGGAAGAAGAAGGATTTGACGTTATTTTACAAACGTCAAAAAGCAGCGAAGATGATTTGCTGAAATGCGTGAGTAAAATAAAACAGAAGATGATCAAAGGGATCATTATGCTGAGCTCACCGGCAAATGAATCCTTTTTCACCACGCTGGATGCGTATGGCGTACCGGTAGTGGTTATCGGTAAAGTGGAAGGTGAGTATCAAAATATCTATTCCGTCGACACGGATAATTTCCATGACAGCGCCACGCTGACCGAAACCTTTATTAAAAACGGACGCCGTAAAATTGCCTGTCTGCATGCCCCGCTTGATTATCATGTTTCGATCGATCGCCTTGCGGGCTATAAAGCCAGTCTGGAAAAGCACCATATTGCCCTTAACCCGGACTGGATCAGGGATGGCGGTTATACCCATGAGAGTGCGCTTACGGCAGCGCTGGAATTGTTGTCTTCACCCACGCCGCCTGATGCGGTATTCGCTACCGACAGCATGAAGTTACTTAGCCTCTATCGCGCGGCGGATGAGTTGAACCTGATGATCCCGGAGCAGGTGGTGATAGCCGGATACAGTGACCCGATGCTGTCTCTCATTTTAACTCCCTCGCCTGGCGGCTATGATATCCCCACCCGAAAACTGGGGGAAGAGAGCTGCGATCTTCTTTTCAGGCGTATTGCGGGTCATCCCGCCCCGCAAAAAGTGCTGGTTGATACCCACTTTTTGTTGGCTGCTTCCCTTCGCTAAAACCAGGGGCGAAGTGCCCCTGGCGTGCAGTCGGTCAGAACGCGTAGTTTACGCCAACCCCCGCATAGTGGAAGCGGTCGCTCTCGCCTTCATCGTGGTTTTCCCACTCATAGGCGTATTCCAGCGTCATGGATAAACCATTATTGAAATCGTAAGCGTAGAGGAGACCGAGTCGGTTGAAATCGTGTCCTTCACGCTCAGGATCGTCCTGCCAGTCCCAGTTCGACCAGCGATCGAGCCCCAGACGGGTATAAGGCGTTAAGGTGGTCTGGCCTAACGAAATGGGCAGATAGGCACGAATTTCCTGAGTAGAAAACTCGCCGTTATTACGGGAACTGTCCATATTGAAGCCGCGCTCTAAATAATAATTCACTTTAGCAGCAAAGGTTTCGTTAATGGTCCAGGTAAAGCCCGTTTCGGTTTCAACGCGGCTGTCAGCATAGCCGGTTTTTTGCAGATCGTTCGCAAACTGATACATGGCAAACCAGCCGCCAAAACGCCAGTCGTCGGTTAATTTAATATCCCAGTCAGGCTGAACTTTGTAGCGCTGCATATTAGCGCTGCCGTCTTTGGCACCGTGCTCATCTTTAAAGTGATAACCATAATTACGGAAACCGCCGGTCAGACCGAAGGTGAAATTATCGGTTCCGATAAAGCGATAGCGTAATTGAAATTCAGGACGATCGAAATAGGTTCCACGGGTCATACTGCTGTAATCAACCGGCCCCTCCTGATACATCGCCAGCGAAATAGTCCACGCATCCCAGGTTGCATTAAACCACAAGGAAGGTTCATATAATCCATCTTTATCGTCGCCCTGCCCCTCGACGTTTTCGATTTCATACATTGCGCCAATATTAAATTCCCACTGTTTAGCTGCTTCTGATGCTTGTGCACAGCTAACTCCTGCGCACAGAACGAGCGCAGCACTTCTTAGTAGAGTACTCATTTAATTTTCCCTTTATAAGTAACAAACAAAAAAACCGGAAATTTGCATTTCCGGCGAACACCTTTCTTATCTAATAGCCGCTTCGGTTTCAGCGTCGAAGAAATGGCACTTATTCATATCGAACTGGATATTGATATTATCCCCTGCGGCATAATCATTCGCCGCGCCAGCGCGAACCACCAGCTCATGACCGCCAACGGTGGCGTAAAGCATGAATTCCGCGCCGGTCAGTTCGGCTACGCTGACTTTCGCCGCGATATTATTACCACTGCTCTGCAAAGTGAGAATATCTTCCGGGCGGATCCCAAATACCACCGCTTTGCGCTGATACCCTGCGGCATTCAGTGAAGCGAGCTTGTCTTCCGGGATCGCCAGACGCAGCGTTTCCGTGACGAAATAGCGATCGTCGATAGCACCGCGAATAAAGTTCATGGCTGGCGATCCAATAAACCCAGCAACAAACATATTTGCCGGTTCGTTGTATACCTGCTTCGGAGCGCCGACCTGCTGAATAATGCCGTCTTTTAAGATCACGATGCGGGTCGCCATCGTCATGGCTTCCGTCTGGTCGTGGGTCACGTAAATCATCGTGGTGTTGAGCTTCTGGTGCAGCTTGCTGATTTCAGCGCGCATCTGTACGCGAAGCTTGGCATCAAGGTTGGAAAGCGGTTCATCCATCAGGAACACACCCGCTTCGCGCACGATCGCCCTGCCCAACGCCACGCGCTGTCGCTGACCGCCGGACAGCGCGCCCGGTTTACGCTTGAGGTACTCGCGTAATCCGAGGATCTGTGCCGCCCAGTTAACGCGCTCGTCGATAACCACAGGCGCAATTTTTTGCATCTTGAGGCCGAACGCCATGTTGTCGTAGACCGTCATATGCGGATAAAGCGCATAGTTCTGGAACACCATCGCGATATCGCGTGACTTGGCGGGCACGTCATTCATGCACACCCCGTCAATAATCAGTTCACCCGCGCTGATCTCCTCCAGACCGGCAATCATGCGCAGCGTCGTGGATTTACCGCAGCCCGAAGGCCCGACGAAGACGATGAACTCCTTGTCTTCGATTTCGAGACTGAAATCCTTAACCACGTGGACCTGGTTATCATAGATTTTCTGAATGTGTTTCAGGGACAGTTGAGCCATTGTTAATTCCTTATCAATACGTCCGGGATGCCCAAAACTCGGTCAGGCATTTCCAGGTCAGTTCCCGCGTTGAATGAAGTTGTAAACCCGCATGGTTCAGGCCAGATCCAATCCCAACCGATAGCATTCCCGCCGCGTTGATCGCCTCAACGCCTGCAGGTGCATCTTCGATACCTATAGCCTCGTCAGGACGCACATTCAGGCCTGCACAGGCAGCAAGGAAGATCTCCGGGTCTGGCTTTGAGCGGCGAATACGGGAAGCATCGGCGCAAAAATCGAAGGCCTGATGAATGCCCAGCGCGTGCAGGATCCCCGGGGCATTCAGGGATACGGAGGCGAGCCCAATTTTGACCTTCGCCGCACGGATATCCGCCAGCACGTCGCGAATACCCGGAAGCAGTGAATCCTCCGTCAGCGACGCCAGAGACTGGACATAGAGCGCGTTCTTTTTCGTCGCCAGCGCGAGGCACTGCTCATGGCTGAACATTCCCTCTTTCCCGCCATGCTTCAGGATGCGCTGCAGGGAATCCATGCGGCTAATGCCCTTCAGCTGTTCGTTAAATACTTCGTCGAAGGTGATGCCGATTTCATCCGCCACTGCACGCCAGGCCAGAAAATGGAGGTGTGCGGTATCGGTGATTACACCGTCCAGATCGAATACAACCGCCTTAAGCGTCATGGCGCCTCTCCGTGGTAGCGGTCCCATTAACAGGTGCAAGAAAATCCTTATAAGCGCAAACTGTCCGCCCCGATACGTGTAGCGTCTTGCCCCACAGCGTCAGCATGGAAGGTGCCGAAGCTTCAATGGTTAACACCTCGTTTTCACAGGTGAAGTGCAGCGTTGCATTCCGCCATCGCAGCGGGAATGCCAGTCTTCGCCAGTGGGCCGGCAACCTGGGCGAAAGATGCAGCTCCCCATCCACTATCTGCATACCGGCAAAGCCCTGAATGACGCCGGACCAGATAGCGCCGGTCGCAGCGGCGTGAATTCCGTCATCGCAGCTGTGCGGGTCGTCCCCAAGATCGATGGCGACGCCATCGCGCCAGAAGGCGTAGGCACCTTCGACGTCACCACAGCGGGCAGTCACAATGCCGTGAATGGCCTTGCTCAGCGAAGAGTCATGGATCGTGCGGGGCTCATAGAACGCCAGATTGGCGGCACACTGCTGCGGGGTAAACCGCTCCGGCAACAGGTAGGTAAGCATCACCACATCAGCCTGCTTAAGGATCTGCATGTCGTTGACTTCCGCGCGGGAATAATCGAGCAGAATGGTCTGCTTACCCGCTTTGGCTTTGTAGCGGCTGAGATCAATGGCCGGTTTGACCATGAAGGTATCATCCTGCGGGATCACACCGTCTGAATTGGCCTCCGGCAGCCATAAGCACGTCAGGAACCGTGTCGCTTTCTGCGTAAAACCTTCATCCTCGCGCCCAAACATCGCCATAAACTGGCGAGCGCAGGCGACGTTGTGCCAGGCCAGATAGTTGGTATACGCGTTGTTGTTCACATGCTCGGTGTATTCGTCCGGTCCGATAACGTCATGGATTTCGAGACGACCATTAATTTCCGTCGCGCGGCCCATCCAGAACGCGGCGGTTTCCATCAGCAGCGTCAGGCCTTCGTTTCGCATAAAGGCATCATCGTGCGTCGCCTGCCAGTAAGCGACGACGGCCCAGGCAATGTCCGCCACGATGTGGTGTTCCGCCAGCGCGGAGGCCACCTTCTGACGCGTACCGGTTCGGATGTTGATAGCCGCGAACTCCGGCGTCTCTTCCAGCCCGCTGGCGGCGCTTTCCCATGGGAACAACGCGCCGGGCCAGCCGTTGCGACGGGCTTTTTCCCGCGCCCCGGCCAGGTTGAGCCAACGATAGCGCAGCAGGCTACGGGCGATTTGGGGCCGGGTGAAGAGATGGAAAGGCAGCAGGAAAATTTCGGTATCCCAGAAGACGTGGCCTTTATACCCCTCACCCGTCAGCCCTTTGGCGGCGATACTGCTTCGCTCATCATGGGCTGGCGTCATGGTCGTCAAATGCCAGACGGCGTAATCCAGCGCCATCTGATCCTGATGTTCCGTAGAGTCCACCTCCACCCGAGCGTTACGCCAGACCTCTTGCCAGGCACACGCCGAACTCTCAAGCAACGCGTCGTAGCCTCTTGCCGCACAGACCTTAAGATCGGCCAGCGCGTTTCGGGCGAACGAGGCCTGCGACAGTGCTTTATCACTGCGATGTGCCACCCAGACGATTTTTTCAAGCGTGACAGTGTCACCCTTAGCAATCGTCAGCGAATGATGAACGCTGAGACGACGATTTTTGGCGGTGAAACAGCTGTCGCTCTTCGCGGAGAGCTGACAATACGCTGAAACAACAATCTCAGACGCGCGGTCCTGCGTTTCATACACGCCCTGCATATATTGCTGGTCGAACACTCTGACCGACATTTCATCCAGATGCTGTCTGCCGCTGTTCGTTTGCGTTGCGTCAATGCCGGTTTGCAGCACGGCCTGCGTGGCGGCATCGAGCGGTGTAATCGAAAGCTGCATGGCCACTAAGGGCAACTGGTCTAGCGACACAAAACGACGGCTCTCCAGACGATAGCGTTTCCCGTCAGGCGAGCGCCAGACGACGCAGCGACGAAGCTCGCCATTAGCAAACGCCAGCTCGCGCTGCCACTCGAGGATTTCGCCTGACAGGAGCGTGAAATTGACGCCATCCAGCTCAACATCGATACCGATGATATCCGGCAGATTGATCAGCTCAGTGGTCTCGTTGCGACCAGCACGATGATAGAGGCCCGCAAGATACATGCCTCTGGTTTGCTGGGTGTAATCTTCTTCGTGCGCAGCGCGGATCCCCATGTAGCCATTACCGCAGGCCATGATGGAGGCGTATTTATTCAGGCTGTGTGGACAAAAGCCCGGGTCGGTTAATACAGACACGTTTAGCATAACGTCACGCTTTCCCCTGTTTCTGCTGATTCATACAGCGCGGCGACGAGCTGCTGGATAACCAGCCCCTGCTCCGCATCAGCGATCATGACGGGTTCTCCCTGCACATGCCGTACGAAGGCATCCATACTGCGCATATGACGCCGATCGTCAGCCTCTTCACGCTGCGTGAGGGTGACTAAAGTACCGGCTTCGTCGTTGTAGATGTGCGCCGGGAACAGCATGGCGCCAGCCTTTTCGCCGCAGAATGCGACGTTCATGATGGATTGTTCACGGATATTGAGCGCAAACGACGTGTCCAGACGCAGAATGCCGCCGTTGCAAAATTCAATGGTGCCAAACAGGGCATCTTCAACGGTAAACTGCGTGGGATCCCACTCGCCAAACTGGCCGCTGCTTTTACGATTTCCCAGCCTCTGGAAGCTGTGTGCCGTCACCTTTTTTACCGCCGGGAACCCCAGCACGTACATCGCGGCATCGAGCATATGGATGCCGATATCAATCAGCGGCCCACCGCCCTGAAGCGTTTTGTTGGTAAAGACGCCCCAGCCGGGAACCCCGCAGCGGCGTAGCGCCTGCGCCGTAGTGTAATAAATTTCGCCCAGTTCCCCCTTTATCACAGCTTCACGCAGCAGTTGCGTATCGAGAGCAAAACGATGGTGAAAATCATACGCCAGCACTTTTCCCGCCTTGCGCGCGGCCATGCGCATCCGATCGGCCTCCTGCGGCGTCATAGCAGGCGGTTTTTCACACATCACGTGGCAGCCTGCTTCCAGCGCTGCCATGACGTGCCCGAAATGGAACCGGTTAGGCGAACAGACGCTCACCACATCCGGCTTAACCGCCTCGAGCATCTCTCGCGCATCCTGCCATGCCGAGGAAATACCATGACGTTCCGCAAACGCCCGAGCCTGTTCAGGATGGCTGTCCATGACAGCCACCATCTGAACATCACTGCGCGTGGCGTAATACGAGGCATGCACTTTATCCGCGACCTGTCCGGCACCAATGATGGCGACGCGCAGAGGCGAAGGTGTAGAAGCACTCATCACGCTCGTCATCCTTAGCATTTACGCAAGTAAGTGAGCGAGTCCCGGTATGCCTGAGCCGGATCCTCGGCGCGAACACGGCATTCATACACCACGTAACCCCGGTAGTTATCCGCACGCAGCCGATCGAATAGGCTGGCAAAATCGAGGCTGCCGCTGCCCGGCTGGTAGCGGTGGTTATCTGCGATGTGCACATGGCCCAGCAGATCGCGGTGCTGATGCAGCGCATCCGTCAGCGAGTCTTCTTCGATGTTCATATGATAGAAATCGCCGATGATCTGCACGTGCTTCAGGCCGTTCTCTTCGATATAGCGACGCGCATCAGCCAGGGTGTTGATCATGTGATCCTGATAGCGGTTCAGCGGCTCCAGGTAGACGGTTGTTCCGGTGCGCGCCGCTACCTCATCCAGCCAGCGCAGGGAGGCGCTTACGGCTTTGCGGTCACCGTCCAGGCTGCGTGGGGAGGTCATTGGCGGCAGGCGGAAGGTAAACATTCCCCAGGCAGCAGGCACGATTATGCCCTTGCCGCCCACTTCAGCCAGCGCTTCCAGGATACGTTCAATCTGCTTTAACCCGTTCAGACGACGTTCTTCGATGAAGTCGCCTATCCAGCCATCGTATCCGCCGCAGGCCGTCGTCACCGGCAGACCGGTGGCTTTAATCGCCGCTTTTACCTCGGCGAGGTTTTCCACCAGCAGCTTGCCGTCAATTTCGTAGCCATCAAAACCCATCGCTTTGATGTACTCGAATTTCTCCTTGATATTGACCGGGAAAAAGGCCTGATTTTGTGTCGCGATTTTCATGTTTTGCTTTCCTTAGCTTAAAAAGTGACGCCCATTTTGATGCTCAGTTCCGGGTGCTGATCGACATACTTCATGTAGCTTTCCGGGCTGGTGGTGAAGGTGACGACCGGGTCGATGAGATCTTCACAATTTAGATAGCCGTTCATCAGCAGTTCCCAGCAGGTCTCTTCAATACGTTTACGGTTCCAGCGCGGGTAATCCGGGTTGGGTTCGCTGCAGGCGCGGGAGAAGACAATCTTCGCGTTATTGAAATGCGCTTCGCGGCCGAGGTTAAAGCCTTCCGCGAACGGTTTCGCGAAGGCTACGTAGGAGATAGTGCCGCCATAGGCGAGCCCGCGCAGCGCGGACTGCAGCGCATCTGCAAAGCCGCTGGTTTCGATGATCACGTCCGCGCCCTGCTTCCCGGTCAGCTTCTTGATTTCCAGACCGACATCGGTGCCTATTGGGTTCAGACAGTGGTCAGCCCCATGACGGCGGGCAATCTCACAGCGGTGTTCGATAGGGTCGACGCCGATGACGATTGACGCACCGGCTTTTTTGGCCAGCTGGATCGCAATTTGCCCAATGGCTCCCAGACCGACCACGACAACAAAGTCGCCCACGCGAACGTTGGCATCACGCACGCCGCTCATGGCGAACTGCGCCGGATCGTAGCAAACGGCGTTTTTCCAGGAGGCGCCCTGCGGCATTTTGCGCAGCTTATAGTTATTCACCGCGTTAACGATCACCGTTTCCTGCAGCGGTGCGTAGCAGCAGACGCTGTCGCCGATCTGGTATTCCGTGACGTCAGCACCGCATTCGATAATCTCGCCAACAATCATATTGCCCAGCTGGAACTTACCGAATTCGATCCCGCGGGCCGTACCCTCTTCGCGCGGGGTAAACATCTGCCACTCCGCGTTGAACTCTTCGTCAATAAACGGGCTTGCCGCGCGGAAATCCACCACTTCGGTACCGTGTTTCGGCGCGCCAAAGCGGGCGCGAATTTTCACTTCATGGACGGCAACCGGACGATCTTCATATTCCACCAGCGCCGCTACACGAGGCGCTGTCGCAACTAATTTTTTCATGACTGACTCCTTGTTAAAATTGGCCGCCTCAGCCCTTCACGCCACCGGCGGTCAAACCACTTTTAATAAAACGTTCAGACAGGGCGTACATGATGACCACCGGAAGCGCCGTCACCAGCGATGCCGCCATCATGCGACCCCAGATATAATCTGGCGTGCTAAAGAGCGTGTTCAGCCCGACCGGCAAGGTGAAATGGCTGGCGCTGGACAGGAAAATGGACGCAAACAGATAGTCGTTCCACGCCACCATGAAGCAGTAGACAAACACCGATACAAGCCCGGAAATCGCCAGCGGCACGGTGATGCGAAAGATGATTTGCAGGCGGTTCAGGCCGTCCATCATCGCGGCTTCTTCGATTTCGTCCGGGATGGTGTCGAAATAGCTGCGCAGCATGAACACCGCTGTCGGTAACGTTTGGGTCACCATGGTGATAATCAGCGCCAGCTCGGTGTCGTAGATCCCAAGAGCAGTGATGATTTTGAACAGCGGCACCACCAGCAATATTCCGGAGAACATGTAGACGGTGTAGAAACTCGCATTGATCGTCGTGCGGCCCTTAAAACGCAGTTTGGACAAGGCGTAAGCCCCCAGCGTGCCGAGAAATACGGCAATCACCGAGGAGGTCAGCGACACCACCATGCTGTTTTTGAAATAGTCCACGAACGGGAAAATCAGAGGGTTAAAGATGTCGACGTAATGCTGTAGCGTCCACGCCTGCGGCAAAATGGTCGGGTTAAGCGATATCGCCTCTTTCGCACTCTTAAACGACGTCATCAGCATCACGAAGAACGGGAACAGCGTGATGACCAGAAACACCGCCAGCCCGAGATAAAAACCAATACGGCTCAGTACGCGTTTATTTGTTGCCATTGAGGTTTACCCTTTTTCTGGTCAGCAGAATCACCGCGAAGATGATCACGAACAGCACGACGGAGATCGCCGCAGCCTTACCCAAATCATTGAAAGCGAATGCGGTTTTGTAGAGGTAGACGCCCAAAATATCGACCTTGGTCGTCAACAGGTAGACATCCGCAAACATGTAGAACATCCAGATAGTGCGGAGCGTCACCACCGTTGCCAGCACCGGCATAATCGCGGGCAGCGTAACGATTCGGAAACGCTGCCAGGCATTCGCGCCGTCCATTTCCGCCGCTTCATACAGCGACTTATCAATGGTCTGCAAAATCGCGAGGAACGAAATGAACGCGTACGGGAAGTAGCGCCAGATGGCGAACAGCACCACCAGTACAAAGCTGCTGCCAGGATTGTCGAACCACAGCGGCGCCTGGTCATACAGATGCAGCAGGTCAACGCCCAGATAGTTCACAATGCCGTAGCCGTTGTTGAACATGTATTTCCATGCAAAAACCAGCGAAATGGACGGGGTGACGTAGGACAAAATCACCAGTGAACGTGCCGTTTTCCGCAGACGGAATTCACGGTTAAAGAAGATCGCCACCGCCAGCCCCAACCCCGTGCTGCCGATCACCACCAGTGCGGTGTACCAGAACGTCATCCACAGCGAGTGCCAGAATGCTGCATCACTGAGAATGCGAATGTAATTATCCAGCCCGACAAACACAGCGCTAATGCGCGGGTTAAGCGGCAGACGTAAGAAACTGATTTCAATATTGGAAATCATTGGCCAGGCCACCAGGCCCCCCAGCAAAATCAGGCTGGGGGCCAACAGCAGCATGGCGAAAGGCATATCTGAACGACCAGAAAACAACGTCTTCATAATTTCCTTCCGCAGAGCGCTCCTATCGTTGTGAAATCAGATCGGTCAAACGCTTCTGGCTGTCACTAAGCGTGTTGCTGAGATCTTTTTTCCCCACCGTGACGTTATGCACCATGGAACTGATGATGCCGGACCCGGTAACGTCGCCCATGCGAGTGAAGTTTTTGTCGCCCACGGCGCCAAACACCTGCACATTAGGGAACTGCGCAATCAGTTCGTAAGGCAATTGCCCAAACGCTTTAATCACATCGTTGTTTTTCCAGGTATCGGTGCCCACCACCAGCTTGTTCACCGGCAGTGCCGCGCCGGGCGACATCATGACCCAGTCGGTTGCGTTTTGAGCCTGCTCCATCCAGGTCACAAACTTTTCAGCCGCCTGGGTCTCATCTTCGGTTTGACCGGTGGTAATCGTCAGCGACGTGACCATGCCGTAAACGGCAGAAGAGGTTTCTGTTGGGACGACGAAGCCCAGGTTGGCAGGGTTTCCGTCCTGGAATACCGCCGGAAGGATGTAGGTGGAGTAAACCGCCATCGGCGCAGAACCGTTCATGAAGGCATCTTTGATCTCCATGACGTCGTTTGAACCCGGCATGGTGGTCGCGGCCAGATCTTTATAAAACGCCAGGGCTTTTGCCATTTCAGGGGTATCGATGTTAACGTTCCCTTTGGCATCAAAAACGTTCGCGCCGCCAGAAAGCGCAAACTGGGAGAATGCCTGCTCCGTCATCACGCTTTCCGCGGTGGGCAGTGCAATGCCGTAATGTTTTTTGGCCGGGTCGTTAAGGCTCTGGCTGGCTTTCAGCAGCTGCGCCCAGTTATGCGGCTCCTGGATACCCGCCGCAGCCAGCGCATCTTTGTGATACCAGACGCCGGATAGCCAGGCGCTGACTGGCACACCCGTCCAGGCAGAACCGTCTTCCGTACGAACAACACGCAAGATGCCGTCATAGAAGGTGTCCTCGCCTACCGCTTTAATGGCTTCGCCGATAGCTTTGCGATCCAGCAGCTGTTCCTTGTCCATGACTTTCGCGTAGTCATGGCTGACTTCAATCACCTCTGGCAGCGCGCCCGTTCTGGCGAGCGTAATAACCTTGGTGTTGTAGGCATCCTCTTCGACCGGCACCTGTTTCACCGTGATGCCGGGGTTCTCTTTCTCGAACTTTTCGATAAGCTTCGTGATAACCGCCTGGCGCTCCTGCTCGACTGACGAGTGCATAAACTCAATGGTGACAGCAGACTTTTTGTCGTCCTTGCATCCTGATAACAAGGCGCACGAAACCAGTGCTGAAATCAGCACAATTCTGGGCATTTTCATTTTTAAGGTCCTTTTTAGTTTTCTTTAATCCACAACACCTGCCATGGATATAGGGTCAGCGTTTTATCTGTAATATCTTTCCCGGAAATCAACTCCGTTCCGGAATGAATATCGGATTCCACCGTTTGAATGCCGTCACTGAAATTAAACAGCGCCGTTACTTTCTCACCACAACCCGCCACGCGAACGATTTTTAAAACATGTTTACCTGACGCACTGAAATAAGCTTCACTGTCAGGATGGAATGCTTTCTCCGCCCGACGCAGTGCGATTAACTGGCTTAACGAGAGATAGACCTGAGAGCGCAGGCTATTTTTATCTTCAAGCAGGCCATCAATTTTTCCTGCCGTGTATTTCTCACGATTAATCGCACGGTTATATCCCAGGCGTTCAACACCTGCATAATCATTACAGGAACCGAGAATGCTCTGGATATAAACCGCAGGCACGCCGGGGAAGCTTAAAAGGACGGCATGCGCCAGATTAAACCGGGCAATCCGTTGGCTATCAAGACTGTCACGCGTACTTAAAGCATCCAGATAGGTCACATTAATTTCATAAGGACTGCGTGTACCATCCGGGTTATTTTTCCAGTTAACCAACGCCCCTTCAGCCTGAAGTTTTTCCACAAGCGTGAGGATTTCCGACTCGGGTAAAATTCCGCGTAACGGATTCAGACCAATCCCGTCATGCGAGGCCAGGAAGTTAAACCAGGTGGTTTTCGTGGAAGGCAACGTCAGCGACGCTGCCCACTGGCTCAGCGTCCCGACGTCCTGAGAATGCACCGCATGCAGCACCAGCGGGGGCAAAGAGAACTGATAAACCATCTGCGCTTCATTTTCGCCGTCACCGAAGTAAGCAACGTTATCTTTATGCGGAACGTTCGTCTCGGTAATAATCACCGTTCCAGGGGCGACAGCCTCGGTAATCGCGCGGAAAAGCTGGATGAGCTGGTGGGTTTGCTCAAGGTGGATGCAGTTTGTTCCGGGTATTTTCCACATGAATCCCACCGCATCCAGACGAATGTATCGCGCCCCTTCAATCAGGTAATGCAGCAGCACGTCGACCATCGCGATCAGCACCTGCGGAGAGGCGAAATTGAGATCGACCTGGTCCTCGCTGAAGGTGGTCCACAGGTGTCGCACGCTGCCGTCATGCAGCGTGAAAGGTGTAAGAAGCGGTAAGGCACGCGGACGCGTCACCGCGGATAAGTCTGTTTCAGGATCGACAGAAATAAAGAAATCTTCATATCCTGGCATTTGCTTCAGGTAATTAGCGAACCATTTGCTTTTGGCTGACATATGGTTGCATACGAAATCGAACATTAAACTGGCTGACTGTTTTAATTCAGCAACGTCTCGCCACGTTCCGGTTTCCGGTGCAACCTCGTGATAATCGATAACAGAAAAACCGTCGTCCGAAGACCATGGATAAAAAGGCAAGAGATGAACATGAGAAAAAGAACGAGAAAGCCACCTGTTATAAAAACGTGTAAACACCGGTAGCGCCTTCTCCCCTTTCGCTGAAAACTGATCGGCATAGGTAATCAGGACAACGTCTTTTTCATCCCAACCCGTTTTACGTTTTTCCGTAATAACAGAAGCGGCATTTCCAATATTTTCCAGCAGCACATTAAGATGGGCATCAGAAAACGTTTCCCCGTAAACAAGATTAATGAGTTCTTTAATTTTTGTATTCATTTCATTTTCCATGGTAGCGGTCCCACGGAGTGGCAATCTACTCCCATGAAAAATATCTGTCAACGGACCAGAAAGGAGAAAAAGGTGATTGCAAAGCAGCTCAGCGCAATATTGTGAGCTGCCGCAAAGAAAGAACCGGGAAAAGAGGAAATGCGGTTAACCGTCGCCAGTCCCTCCCCCGTCAGGGAAAGGGCTAACGCCAGCAGGAATTATTGGGATAAGTAACGGCGAGAAAGCCGTTTTGCCACCTTTTGCAGCAGTGGTTCGAGCGCCACGGCCAGCACCATTCTGACCGGCTTGCGGGCAACGGATTTGATCGCCCAACCCGCCACGCCTGCCGGGCCGAACCGTAACGCGGTCAGCAGGACCAGTTTACCTGCGATTTTCAGGCCGGGTTTTACCTTCTGACCGGCCTGTTGCCAGTGTTGTTTCATCTCATCTCTCTCTTAAAGCTGACGAAAGCGACTTCTCAGCGTAAAGGTATCCGATGTGACATAGCGTTCCATTTCCCGTAGCCGCTTCTCACCGGCGGCGAGTTGCTCATCAACGGCATTGAGAAGATCGCTGCTGGTCGGGGCTCCCTCCGCAGCCAGTTCTCCTTCCGGCATCGGGTCAAGAACAAACGACAGGACGATGTATGCCACCAGGGTAATAAACGCCAGGCCAAAGAAGATCGATAGCACCGCGACCACGCGGACCAGCTTGACCGGGACATCAAGATAGTGAGCCAGCCCGGCACAAACGCCGCGCACCATGCCCTGCTGTGGAATACGCCACAGCTTTTTGTTCAGATTCAGTCCAGACATTAACGGTCCCTCCAGTTTGGATGCTCAGCATCCAGGATGGCTTCCAGCGCCTGAATGCGTTCGCGCATTTTGTTCGCCTCGTCGGAGAGCTGTACCAGACGCTGTTGTTCACTCTGGGAGAGTTCGCCCCGAGAAGAACGGTTGCTGTAGTGCAGCCATAGCCAAATCGGCAAAACGAACAGCACGAAAATTGTCAGGGGAATGGCCAGAAAAAGCGCGCTCATGTGTACTCCTTGTCTTATGAGGCGGCACGCTCAGGTGCCGCAGGAATTATTATTGGTTGTCTTGCTTCATTTTGGCTTTAAGTGCCGCCAGCTGCTCGCTGATTTCATCATCAGCCTTCAGATCGGCGAACTGTTGATCCAGCGACTTCTGCTTGCCGATGCCGTGGCTTTCGGCTTCCGCTTCCATGTGGTCGATACGACGTTCAAACGATTCAAAACGCGCCATCGCTTCATCAAGCTTACCGCTGTCCAGCTGACGACGCACGTCGCGGGAAGAGCTTGCCGCCTGGTGACGCAGGGTCAGCGCCTGCTGACGCGCGCGGGTTTCGCTCAGTTTGTTTTCAAGCTCACCAATCTCTTTCTTCATACGGGTGAGCGTGTCGTCCACCAGCGTGACTTCATGCTCGAGCGTCGCGACCATATCAGCCAGCTTCTGTTTTTCGATCAGCGCCGCACGGGCCAGATCCTCTTTGTCTTTACGCAGCGCCAGCTCCGCTTTTTCCTGCCATTCGTTCAGCTGAGCGGTTGCCTGATCAATACGACGCGTAAGCTGTTTTTTCTCCGCCAGCGCGCGGGCAGAGGTTGAACGCACTTCAACCAGCGTGTCTTCCATCTCCTGAATCATCAGACGTACCAGCTTCTGCGGATCTTCCGCTTTCTCAAGCAGTGAGTTGATGTTGGCGTTCACGATGTCGGCAAAACGAGAAAAAATACCCATAATCAAATCCTCATAGTTCTGTTATCGGGCTATGCCCTGCTGTACGGATAATACAAACATCATGCCAGGTTTTTATCTTATTGATTTTACAGAGCCTGATTGATTTTTGCGCAGCAACGGACTATTCTTCCCTGGTGAATATCGCTAAGGAGTGGTTAATTTCATCATGCCCGGTTACAAAGACAATTTACTCGGCGAAGCAAACAGCTTTCTCGAAGTGCTGGAACAGGTCTCTCGCCTGGCGCCGCTCAATAAACCGGTGCTGATCGTCGGTGAACGCGGAACGGGGAAAGAGCTGATAGCCAACCGTCTGCATTACCTCTCCGGGCGCTGGGATGGCCCCTTCATTTCCCTTAACTGCGCGGCGCTGAATGAAAACCTGCTCGACACCGAGCTCTTCGGCCATGAAGCGGGGGCGTTTACCGGTGCCCAGAAACGCCATCCCGGACGCTTTGAGCGCGCCGACGGCGGTACGCTGTTTCTGGATGAGCTGGCCACCGCGCCCATGCTGGTGCAGGAAAAACTGCTGCGCGTGATTGAGTACGGCGAGCTGGAGCGCGTCGGCGGCAGCCAGCCGCTGCAGGTTAACGTACGCCTGGTGTGCGCCACGAACGCCAACCTGCCGGAGATGGTGGCGGAGGAGAAATTCCGTGCCGACCTGCTTGACCGCCTGGCCTTTGACGTCGTTCAGCTTCCACCCCTGCGCGAGCGCAGAAGCGACATCATGCTGCTGGCAGACCAGTTTGCGATTCAGATGTGCCGCGAGCTCGGACTGCCGCTGTTCCCCGGCTTCAGCGATTATGCGCAGGAGACGCTGCTGGCTTACCACTGGCCGGGAAATATCCGCGAACTGAAAAACGTCGTGGAGCGCTCCGTCTATCGTCACGGCAGCAGCGAGACGGAGCTGGACAACATCATTATCGATCCTTTTCAGCGCAGCGCAGCGCCACTGTCCGCACCAGCGCCTTCAGGCGATCTCCCTACTCTCCCCCTTGATTTACGCCAGTTCCAGAACGATCAGGAGAAACAGCTGCTGGAGCAAAGCCTGAAGACGGCAAAATATAACCAGAAACGGGCGGCTGAACTGCTGGGTCTGACCTACCATCAGTTAAGGGCATTGCTCAAAAAGCATCAAATGCGCTGACAATATCAGCACTTACCTGCAGACATTTTTACGAAGCAGGCGTAAGTGCGATACACTTTGCAGATCGAACCTAAAAACCTTAAAAATTATGCGTCTGGTTTTATCGTCCTTTTTAGCACTCGGTCTGTTTAGCAGCCTGGCCTTTGCCGCGCCCGGGCAAACTCCCCAGCCTGACATTCGTGACAGCGGCTTTGTCTATTGCGTAAGCGGCCAGGTGGATACCTTCAACCCGCAAAAAGCGGGCAGCGGCCTGATCGTGGATACCCTGGCCGCGCAGCTTTACGACCGTCTGCTTGATGTTGACCCATACACCTACCGTCTGGTGCCTGAGCTGGCGGAAAGCTGGGAAGTGCTGGATAACGGCGCAACCTACCGTTTTCACCTGCGCGATGACGTCGCGTTTCAGCGCACGCCGTGGTTTACCCCCACGCGCAGGCTGAACGCAGATGACGTGGTCTTTACCTTCCAGCGCATCTTTAACCGCAACCACCCGTGGCATAACGTTAACGGGGATAATTTCCCCTATTTCGACAGCCTGCAGTTTGCTGATACCGTCAAGAGCGTGCGCAAGCTGGACAACCGGACGGTTGAATTTACGCTGACGCGCCCGGATGCCTCCTTCCTCTGGCATCTGGCGACCCACTATGCGTCAGTCATGTCCGCTGAATACGCGGCGAACCTGACGAAAAAAGATCGTCAGGAGTTGCTCGATCGTCAGCCGGTCGGCACCGGTCCGTTCCAGCTCGCTGAATACCGCGCCGGACAATATATTCGTCTGCAGCGTCATGAGCATTTCTGGCGCGGCACCCCGCTGATGCCGCAGGTGGTGGTCGATCTCGGTTCAGGTGGAACGGGACGTCTGTCAAAACTGCTCACCGGGGAGTGCGACGTGCTCGCCTGGCCCGCGGCCAGCCAGCTCACCATTTTGCGTGACGATCCGCGCCTGCGCCTGACGTTACGCCCCGGCATGAATATCGCTTATCTGGCCTTTAACACGGATAAGCCCCCGTTGAATAACCCTGCCGTACGTCACGCTCTGGCGCTGGCGATTAACAACCAGCGTTTGATGCAGTCGATCTACTACGGCACGGCGGAAACCGCCGCCTCAATTTTACCGCGCGCCTCGTGGGCCTATGACGGTGAAGCTAAAATTACGGAATACAATCCGGCAAAAGCGCGTGAACAGCTGAAGGCGCTGGGGGCGGAAAACCTCACGCTGCAGCTTTGGGTGCCAACCAGCTCCCAGGCGTGGAACCCGAGCCCGCTCAAGACCGCCGAACTGCTGCAGGCAGATATGGCGCAGGTGGGCGTCAAAGTGATCATCGTACCGGTTGAGGGCCGTTTCCAGGAGGCGCGCCTGATGGACATGAATCATGATTTAACCCTGACCGGCTGGGCGACCGACAGTAACGATCCGGACAGTTTCTTCCGGCCGCTCCTGAGCTGTGCGGCGATAAATTCGCAGACCAACTACGCCCACTGGTGTAACCGGGAGTTTGACGCCGTGCTGCAAAAAGCGCTGGCTTCCCAGCAGCTGGCCTCACGCATCGACGCCTATGATGAAGCGCAGAAGATCCTTGCCCAGGAACTGCCGGTGCTGCCGCTGGCCTCTTCCCTGCGTCTTCAGGCCTATCGTTACGATATTAAAGGCCTGGTGCTGAGTCCGTTCGGCAACGCCTCGTTCGCCGGCGTGTCGCGTGAAAAAGAACAAGAGGTGAAAAAACCATGATTATTTTTACCTTACGTCGGCTCCTTTTGCTGCTGGTGACGCTCTTTTTCCTGAACTTTGTCGGCTTCAGCCTGAGCTATTTCACGCCCCACGCCCCGCTCCAGGGGTCGTCGCTGTGGGATGCCTGGCTGTTCTGGTTTAACGGGCTGTTGCACTGGGATTTCGGCGTGTCCAGCATTAACGGACAGCTGATTTCCCAGCAGCTGAAAGAGGTTTTCCCGGCCACGATGGAGCTGTGTATTCTGGCCTTCGGCTTTGCCCTGATGGTCGGCATTCCCGTGGGCATGCTGGCCGGGATCTATCGCAATAAATGGCAGGATAAGTTTATCAGCGCCCTCGCCCTGTTCGGCTTCTCCATCCCGGTATTCTGGCTGGCGCTGCTGCTGACGCTGTTCTTCTCGCTGACGATGGGCTGGCTGCCGGTTTCAGGTCGCTTTGACCTGCTCTATACGGTTAAAACGGTGACGGGTTTTGCCATCATTGACGCGTGGCTGTCCGATTCGGTGTGGCGCCATGAGATGATCGTTAGCGCCGTGCGCCATATGGTATTGCCGGTGCTGACGCTGGCGGTTGCGCCAACAACCGAAGTGATCCGCCTGATGCGCCTGAGCACTATCGAGGTGTTTGACCAGAACTACGTCAAAGCCGCGGCCACGCGCGGGTTGTCCCGCCTGACCATACTGCGCCGCAACGTCCTGCACAACGCGCTGCCGCCGGTTATTCCGCGTCTGGGATTACAGTTTTCCACCATGCTGACGCTGGCGATGATTACCGAGATGGTCTTTAGCTGGCCAGGCCTGGGGCGATGGCTGATTAACGCCATCCGCCAGCAGGACTACGCCGCTATTTCTGCGGGCGTGATGGTGATTGGTTCGCTGGTGATTATTGTTAACGTGTTGTCCGATATTCTGGGTGCCATGGCTAACCCATTGAAGCATAAGGAATGGTATGCCTTACGATAGCGTATACAGTGAAAAGCGCACGCCCGGCGTGCTGCGTACCGTGTGGCGTAAATTCTATGGTGACACCACGGCGATGATCGGCCTTTACGGCTGCGCCGGCCTGGTGTTGCTTTGCGTCTTTGGCTCGTGGTTTGCGCCGTACGGCATCGACCAGCAGTTCCTTGGCTATCAGCTGCTGCCGCCGTCCTGGTCGCGCTACGGTGAAGTCTCTTTCTTCCTGGGAACGGACGACCTCGGACGTGACGTGTTGAGCCGCCTGTTGAGCGGTGCAGCCCCGACGGTGGGCGGCGCATTTGTGGTGACGCTCGCGGCTACGATCTGCGGGCTGGCGCTCGGTATTTTTGCGGGATCCACCCATGGCCTGCGTTCGGCGGTCCTTAACCACATTCTGGATACGCTGCTGTCGATTCCATCCCTGCTGCTGGCAATCATTGTTGTTGCCTTTGCAGGTCCGCACCTGTCGCATGCCATGTTCGCCGTCTGGCTGGCTATCCTGCCCCGCATCGTGCGCTCGGTTTACAGCATGGTGCATGATGAGCTGGAAAAAGAGTACGTCGTTGCCGCGCGTCTGGACGGCGCGACGACCTTCAACATTCTGTGGTTTGCCGTACTGCCCAACATCGCCGCCGGGCTGGTCACTGAGATCACCCGCGCCCTGTCGATGGCGATCCTGGACATCGCGGCGCTCGGCTTTCTCGACCTCGGTGCACAGCTGCCGTCGCCCGAATGGGGTGCGATGCTCGGCGACGCGCTGGAGTTGATCTACGTGGCACCCTGGACGGTCATGCTGCCGGGTGCGGCCATTATGGTGAGCGTGCTGCTTATCAACCTGCTGGGCGACGGTATTCGCCGTGCAATTAACGCGGGGGTGCAATAATGCCGCTTCTTGATATTCGCAACCTCACCATCGAATTCAAAACCGGTGAAGGCTGGGTTAAAGCCGTCGATCGCATCAGCATCACCCTTGCAGAGGGTGAAATACGCGGGCTGGTGGGGGAATCCGGCTCGGGAAAAAGCCTGATTGCCAAGGCTATCTGCGGCGTGGCGAAAGACAACTGGCGCGTGACGGCAGACCGTATGCGTTTTGACGATATCGATCTGCTGCGCCTCTCCCCCCGCGAGCGGCGTAAGCTTGTCGGGCATAACGTCTCGATGATTTTCCAGGAGCCGCAGTCCTGTCTCGACCCGTCCGAACGCGTGGGTAAACAGCTCATGCAGAACATTCCCGGCTGGACCTATAAAGGCCGCTGGTGGCAACGCGTTGGCTGGCGCAAGCGCCGCGCCATCGAGCTTTTACACCGCGTTGGGATTAAAGATCACAAAGATGCGATGCGCAGCTTCCCCTATGAGCTGACCGACGGAGAATGTCAGAAAGTGATGATTGCCATCGCGCTGGCAAATCAGCCGCGTTTGCTGATTGCGGATGAGCCCACCAACGCGATGGAACCCACCACGCAGGCGCAAATTTTCCGCCTGCTGTCGCGTCTCAACCAGAATAACAACACCACCATTTTGCTGATCAGCCATGACCTGCAAATGCTCAGCAAATGGGCGGATAAAATTGACGTCATGTACTGCGGGCAAACGGTCGAAACCGCGCCGAGTGAAGATCTGATCGGCGCGCCGCATCATCCGTATACGCAGGCGCTTATCCGCGCCATTCCGGATTTTGGCAGCGCGATGCCGCATAAAAGCCGCCTGAATACCCTGCCGGGGGCGATTCCGCTGCTGGAATCCCTGCCGATAGGCTGTCGTCTGGGGCCGCGGTGCCCCTATGCTCAGCGTAAATGTATCGAGACGCCGCGCCTGACCGGGGCCAAAAATCATCTGTACGCCTGTCATTTCCCGCTGAACATGGAGAGAGAGTGAAATGGTCGAAACCTTACTGGAAGTCCGCAACCTGAGTAAGACCTTTCGCTACCGCACGGGGCTGTTTCATCGTCAAACTGTCGACGCGGTGAAGCCGCTGAGCTTTACGCTGCGTGAAAAACAGACCCTGGCGATCATTGGCGAGAACGGTTCCGGGAAATCCACCCTGGCGAAAATGCTCGCCGGCATGGTTGAACCCACTGCAGGCGAAGTGTTGATTGACGATCATCCTCTGACGTTCGGGGATTACTCTTTCCGCAGCCAGCGCATCCGCATGATCTTCCAGGATCCGTCTACCTCGCTAAACCCGCGCCAGCGCATTTCGCAGATCCTCGATTTTCCGCTGCGTCTGAACACCGACCTGGAGCCAGAGGCGCGCCGTAAGCGCGTATTTGAAACCCTGCGTATGGTTGGGCTGTTGCCGGATCACGAAAGCTACTACCCGCATATGCTGGCCCCCGGCCAGAAACAGCGCCTGGGACTGGCGCGTGCACTGATTTTGCGGCCAAAAGTGATCATTGCGGATGAAGCGCTTGCCTCGCTGGATATGTCGATGCGCTCGCAGCTGATTAACCTGATGCTGGAATTGCAGGAAAAACAGGGGATCTCGTATATCTACGTCACACAACATCTGGGAATGATGAAGCACATCAGCGATCAGGTGATGGTCATGCACCAGGGCGAAGTGGTCGAGCGCGGCAGCACGGCGGATGTGATGGCCTCTCCGCTTCATGAGCTGACAAAACGGCTGATTGCCGGTCATTTTGGTGAAGCATTGACCGCCGATGCGTGGAGAAAGGACCGCTAAGCGCGACGCTCAACACAAATTGCCCCACTAAATTAAGGATTAAATAGCCTGCGTGCGCTATTTAATCCTTTAATTTTTCGTCTCCATCCCTGCTCCATATTTTAAGCAATATCAATCAACAGTTCTTCTCCAGAATATCCGGACATTACGGAGGAGAAGAAATGAACACCGCCACTTACGTTTTAAAATACACAGAGTATCTCATCAGAAAATGCCGCTCATTTTTAATGACGGACCTTCATTTTCATACCGTGAGGCTTAAGAAAACAACCGGGGAAACCCCTGACATTAACTCGCCCACGACGTTGAGTGAAAAAATATGTCATCGCCTGGTGTATGACCATAATAACTTCTACACGATGCTTGCCGATAAACTCGCCGTTCGGGCATACGTTTCCTCCAGAACAACGCGCGTGAAAACGGTGCCATTAATTGGCGTTTACACCAAGCCGTCGCAGATTGATTTTTCAGTTCTTCCTGACAAATTCGTCCTTAAGTGCAACCATGACAGCGGCAGCACAATAATATGTACAAATAAAACGCAATTTAATGAAAAAGAAGCGTGTAAAAAGCTGAGCCTCGCGTTAAAGAAAAATCTTTACTACACCACGCGTGAATGGCAGTACAAAAACATTACGCCGAGTATACTTTGCGAGCCGTTTGTCGATCTCTTCGACGATGCTGACAGGAACACAACGCCCGAAATGCTGAGGATCCATTGTTTTCACGGCGTTGCCCACTATGTAGAAGCGGATTTTACGGATGATAACGGCAAAGGGTTTATCAACGTTTATGACAGGCAGTGGAACTTACAACCCTTCCGGATGGAATATCCGAATACTTCAGCAACGCCTGGCGAACCGCTTTTGTTCCGCCAGGCACTGTTGGCCTCCCAGGAGCTGGCGCATGGAATTGACTACTGCCGCATTGACCTTATGCTAAAAAAAGATGAAATCTATTTCAGCGAAATAACCTTAAGCCCGAGACGCGGTAAGCTGACGATAACCCCGCAGGAATGGGATGCTAAGTTAGGAAAAATATGGCATTTGTCGCCGGCAGGCACATTTGACCTGCCGCTGAAGCTCACGAGTCGGGCCAGGTGAGTTTAAATATCGAGTGGTTTTGCGTCGATAAGGTATAGGTAACATCGCCACCATGAGCCAGCATGATGGCTTTTACCACCGACAAGCCCAAACCACAGCCTTCCGGGTTCACATGTCTGGCGCCATTATCGCGCTGAAAGGGCTGAAACAGGAAATCATGAAACTCTCTGGGGATGCCCGGTCCCCCGTCCTGAATAAGGATAAAATTGCCTTTATCAGAAACGCCATTTTTCACGATGAGCGTGCGCGAGGTTGAATAGTGTAAGGCATTATCAAATAAAACGGTCAAACACTGATTGATGCGCAATGGATCGAATACGCACTGCTGCTCCCTCAGGTCTGTATTGACGGTAAAAGCCTTACGGCTGAACTCGGGCATGAACGTATCGAGTGCGTTCTGTATTGTCCCTTTTAGATCCGTTCTTGACTGGCATAACGTGTATCCCGCCCCGCCATCCGAACTGATAACCCGGAGATCTTCAATCAGGCGGGTTAACCCTTCCGTCTGTTTGAGAAGATTATTAAACAGCACCGGATCCGGGGTAAAAACGCCGTCAACCAACCCCTGAAGCCGTCCGCGTAAGATCGTGACAGGGGTTCTCAGCTCATGCGCAATAGCGGCATTCCAGGATTTCCTCTGAATATCCAGCGTCTGTAGTTTTTCCGCCATTTCATTGAAATCCGTCACCAGGTGATTGATCTCACCCAGCCGGGAACTGGCGCAGAATGCCCGGGCGTCCAGATCGCCCTGAGAAATCTTTTTCAGGCTGGACGCTACCGCGTTTAGCGGGGTGAGGATCCGCGATGACAGTTTGACCGTGAAAAAGAGGGCAATAATCATACTGATCGTAGTCGCGGTCCCAATCCATACCCAGTCCCACATCGTCATCTGCTCGTCATCGCCCGCAGCAGGGCCGCCCGGGAGGTGATCCAGAATAAAGGAGTAAAAAAACCAGGAGCCGAGTATGGCGATGGCAATGATCGTAAACGTCAGCAACAGCATATACGTTAAGATCTGACGGCTCAGAACAGACTCTTTGTTCATTTCTTTTCCCCAAGCCGGTAGCCCATGCCTCTGATGCTCTCGGGAACACCATAGAGGCCGGCAAGCTCCAGTTTTTTACGCAACTTGCTCATGTGGCTGTCGACCGTTCTGTCGAGCGTATCCCCTTCCGGCAGACACGCGTTGAGTAGCTCTTCGCGGGAGCAGACCTTTCGCGGATATCTCACAAGGTATGTGAGCAATTTAAATTCGGTCGTCGTTAATACCGGGGAGACAACCTCTGCGCCCACGGTGACTTCTACGTAGAAGTCATCCGGATAGACCGTAATAAATGGCGTTCTGAGCGGCTGGGAACCCGCCTGCTGAAGCGCGGGTTTTGTCCTGCGCAGCACCGCCTCAACCCGGGCGACAACTTCAGAAGGGTTGAAGGGTTTGATCACGTAATCATCCGCGCCCAGCCTCAGCCCCATGAGCTTATCGACATCCTGATCGAGAGCGGAAACCATGATGACGGGGACTGCGCTTTCCTGACGAAGCGTGGTAAGTACGCTCCAGCCGTCACATACGGGCAGGTGAATGTCCAACAATATGAGATCCGGTTTATGGAGGCGATTGAGCGCTATGGCCTGTTCGCCCTGCCTGGCTCGGAGCGTTTTCATTCCCGAACGATCCAGGTAGCTCATCAGTATATCGGCAATTTCGTCTTCATCTTCAACAACAAGGATCAGCGTATTTTTGTGCATTTTATCTCCGCGGGTGAAATCCCTTTGAGCTCGCTATCAGATATCTTTAGCACAATAAGACACAGCCTACGGGAAAAAGTGCCGTAGCTAAGAAAATTTCCCGGCTGATTTACCTGCCCGGTTATTTCTCCATACAGCCTACACATTCCGTCAATAATGACTCGACAATGCCCGTTCAAAATCGCTATTGAGACAAAACTCATTTTACATTTAGCGTTGCACATTATCCCTGTTACTTAAAGACTTTATGAAGTTGGCTGAAATAATGAACATGGAACTTTCTAAATATTTCTCTCCTAAAAAACTGGGCTTATATTCCCTGTTCCTGCTGCTGTCCTGGGGATTACTTTATATCTGGCTGATGCTGGTACACAAAATGGATGAAAAAGTCGCCTCTACGCTGCTCTCTTCACCCATCATTTATAGTTGCATCGCATTGTCGGTTGTCTCTCTGATAGTCCAGAATAAAGCCGGCGCGTTGACTGAGCTACTCGTCGTCGCCTTCTGGCTGTTGGTGATTTTTGTTTATCTCATTATTACGTTCACCGTGCTGTTAAACGCGATGCCCGATATCGAGGATCTGATCTTTTACTACGAATGTTATTTGATCATTTTTTTTGGTGGAGCCCCGCTGTACCTTATTATGAGAATGATTTGAGCCGTTGCTCCACATAGCCTCCACAAACCGCCCATTTCCGCTAAACAGGTGCGCGGTAGACTCTCCCTCACGCTATTTTGCACAAAAATAACTCACCTAAGAATCTGATAAAACTTATCCATAATGATGAACCGTAATAATCTTCGTTCTTCTGAACCTGCCGGAGTGATGCACTCGCTAAAAAAACTCGCGATACGGCACCGGAAAAAACTGGTTGTCACTTTTTTCCTGGTGGTGGCCGAAAACGTGACGTTTTTACTTTATCCCGTTCTGGCTGGCATCGCGATAAATGCCATCCTCGCCGGTGAAACGCTTAACGCCGCGCTGTATGGCCTGATGGTGCTTTGCATGTGGTTCATCGGTGCGGCCAGACGGAGCGTAGATACGCGCACGTTTGCACGTATTTATGCCGGACTCGCGGTTTCCGTCGTCCTGGCACAGCGCAAATACCAGCTTAACCATTCGGCGATCGCCGCCAGGGTAACGCTCTCGCGCGAATATGTGGATTTCTTTGAAATGCACCTTCCCCTGCTTATTACCTCGCTGAGCTCACTTTTTGGTGCCGCAATCATGTTGCTGTTTATTGAATTTTGGGCCGGCGTCATGTGCTTTGCGATTGTATTTATCCTGCTCGGATTTGTCTCAGGATATGCCCGTAAAAATGAATGGCTGTTCATGCGCCTGAATAATCGGCTGGAAAAAGAAGTGGATTATGTTCATAAGGCGGGCACGGCTACCCTTTACCGCCATTACTCCACGCTGGCGCGTTTGCGTATCGCATTATCTGACCGCGAGGCGTGGGGTTATTTGTGGGTCGGCGTGCTTGTTGCCGCGCTTTTTACGCTGACCATCGTCTGGATGACGCGCTCAACCGGCATCACCGCCGGACATATTTACTCGGTGATGACCTACATGTGGATGTTCGCGACGAGCCTCGATGACGCGCCGCAGCTTCTTGAGAAATTTTCGCAGCTCAGGGATATCGGCAAGCGCGTATCCACTGATGATGAAATTCACGTAACCGGTCGTTAATTTAATGCCGCATTTTTTTATTGAACGCCCCGTTTTCGCCTGGGTAGTGGCGCTTTTTATCGTCCTGGCAGGGCTCCTGTCTATTCCCCGTTTACCGGTTGCGCAGTATCCGGCGGTGGCGCCGCCTGGAATCATTATTTCCGTCAGTTACCCGGGGGCCAGCCCCGATATCATGAACACGTCGGTGGTATCGTTAATCGAGCGCGAAATCTCCGGCGTAGATAATTTGCTCTACTTTGAATCATCCAGTGACACAACCGGTTCGGCATCGATTACCGTCACCTTTAAACCGGGCACGGACATCAAGCTGGCGCAGATGGATCTGCAGAATCAGATTAAGATCGTCGAGCCTCGTCTGCCTCAGGCGGTAAGGCAAAACGGCATCAACGTCGAGGCCGCTAACTCTGGCTTTTTAATGATGGTGGGGCTGAAGTCCGCGACGGGTCAATTTGAGGAAGCCGATTTAAGCGACTATTTTGCCAGAAACGTCAGTGACGAGCTTCGTCGCGTGCCCGGCGTAGGGAAAGTTCAGCTGTTTGGCGGTGAAAAAGCGCTGCGCATCTGGCTGGATCCCATGAAGCTCCACGGCTACGGGCTTTCGGTGAGCGATGTTCTTACCGCCGTTGGCCAGCAAAATGCCCTGGTTTCGCCCGGCAAAACGGGAGATGAGCCAGCCTCTGCAGGACAAGGGGTGACGTATCCCATCACCGTGAAGGGACAGCTCTCCTCGGTAGAGGCGTTCAGGAATATCACCCTGAAATCTGACGCATCCGGTGCCCGCCTGAAATTGTCCGACATTGCGCGGATTGAATCTGGCCTGCAAAGCTACGCTTTTGGTATCCGTGAAAATGGCGTGCCCGCAACGGCGGCGGCAATCCAGCTCTCGCCTGGCGCGAATGCGATGAGCACGGCTTCCGGCGTACGGGCGCGCATCGACGAGCTTTCCCGGGTGTTACCCGAAGGAATGGCGTTTACGATCCCCTTCGACACCGCGCCGTTCGTGAAACTTTCTATCATGAAGGTTGTTCAGACATTTGTGGAAGCGATGGTCCTCGTCTTCCTGGTTATGCTGCTGTTTCTGCACAAGATACGCTGTACGCTTATCCCGGCGATTGTTGCTCCCGTCGCGCTTCTTGGCACCTTCACGGTGATGCTATTGAGCGGCTACTCCATCAATATTCTGACGATGTTCGGCATGGTGCTGGCGATAGGGATTATCGTTGATGATGCCATCGTGGTCGTGGAGAACGTTGAACGACTGATGGAGGAAAAAAGCCTGTCCCCGCGTGACGCCACGCGGCAAGCCATGCAGGAAATCACCCCGGCGATTATTGGCATCACGCTGGTGCTGACCGCCGTCTTTATCCCCATGGGATTTGCGGAAGGATCCGTCGGGATTATCTACCGACAATTTTGTATTTCCATGGCGGTTTCCATACTGCTGTCCGCGTTTCTTGCCCTGACGCTGACGCCTGCCCTGTGCGCAACGTTACTCAAGCCGCATAAGCCAGGAAAGAGAGGCGGAAGGTTCGCGGTCGGGTTTAACGCGCGCTTTCGTTCGCTCACCGCCAGTTACGAAGCCGGGCTGGGTGCCGTTCTGAAGCGAACCGGGCGTATGCTGCTCCTGTACGCTGCGCTTTGTGCTGCGCTGTTTCTGGGATTGTCTTCGTTACCGTCGTCCTTTCTGCCGGATGAAGATCAGGGCTACTTTATGTCCTCAATCCAGCTGCCTTCTGATGCCACGATGCAGCGTACCCTCAACGTGGTTAAAAAATTTGAAGAGGAAATCGCGGCCCGGCCGGATATTGAAAGCAACATTATGATCCTGGGGTTTGGATTTTCAGGTTCAGGACCAAACTCGGCTATGGCCTTCACCACGCTGAAGGACTGGAAAAATCGGCAGGGTTCGACGGCTCAGGGTGAAGCCGACCATATACAGGCCAGCATGGCGAACGTCTCTGATGCCGTCACGATGAGCCTGCTCCCGCCGGCCATTTCGGATATGGGCACCTCGTCGGGCTTCACCTGGTACGTGCAGGACAGAGCGGGACTGGGCTACGAGGCGTTAAAGCGCGCTGCCGACGCTCTGGTCCTGCAGGCCAATCAGCGTCCTGAACTGAGTGACGTGTATATAGACGGTCTGCCGGAAGGAACAAGCCTTGCGCTCCAGGTGGACAGAGAAAAGGCGGAAGCAATGGGCGTCTCATTTGATGAAATCAACCAGACGCTCTCCGTCACCCTGGGCTCAAATTACGTCAACGACTATACGAACAACGGCCGCGTTCAGCAGGTGATCATTCAGGCCGATGCGCCCTACCGAATGCAGCCTGAGCAGATACTGATATTATCAGTGAAAAACCGGATGGGACAGATGGTGCCGGTATCGACGTTTGCCACGCTTTCCTGGCACGTTGCGCCCCAGCAGTTGACGCGTTATCAGGGATATTCGGCTATTCGCATTACCGGAAATGCGGCGCCGGGAGAGTCCAGCGGCACCGCAATGAAGGTTATGGAGGACGTGTCCAGGAGTCTGCCTCAGGGCATGGCTGGCGAGTGGGCCGGCAGTTCATTGCAGGAGAGAAAATCGGAATCTCAGCTTCCGGGCCTTATCGTCCTGTCGATACTGGTCGTGTTTATGGTGCTGGCCGCCCTGTATGAGAGCTGGTCTATTCCATTTGCGGTCATGCTGGTCGTTCCGCTGGGTCTTATTGGCGCGGTGATCGGGGTGTCAGTTGCCGGGATGACGAATGACGTTTTCTTCAAGGTCGGCCTGATTACGCTTATCGGCCTGTCGGCCAAGAACGCCATTCTGATTGTTGAATTTGCGAGGCAACTCCATCGCCAGGGGCAGCCCCTGCTGGCGGCAACCATTCATGCCGCCGGCCAGCGTCTGCGCCCTATTCTGATGACGTCGTTAGCCTTCACCTTAGGGGTTGTTCCGTTGATGCTGGCCCGTGGTGCGAGCGACAGTACGCAGCATGCCATCGGTACCGGCGTATTTGGCGGCATGATTAGCGGTACGCTTCTCGCCATTTTCTTCGTACCGGTTTTCTTTATCGTCATCGCGCGCTTCATCGACAACCTCAGGAAAGCGTGAATACCCTCGCGGGATCGCGCTTCCTCGCTGGTTGGATGAGGTGAACCTGTTGCCGGGTGATATACTGGACGAATGCTGAAATTTTGAGCCCCCGCGAGTCCGCGGCGCATTCTTCGGGACAGGCGTCTACGGAGAACAGCGAGAAATATCGTGACACAAGGGGCTGTGAGTGGGCTATAATTTCGAGCTAATTTCGAATGATTTTGAAATACTGCCTGTAACGCTATGAATTACAAGGCAAAATTAGCAATGAATATAAGGATTAAAGCTATGGGTTTTCTTTCCGGTAAGCGCATTCTGGTGACTGGCGTTGCCAGCAAACTGTCCATCGCATACGGCATCGCACAGGCAATGCATCGCGAAGGCGCTGAGCTGGCGTTCACCTACCAGAACGACAAGCTGAAAGGCCGTGTTGAAGAGTTTGCCGCGCAGCTGGGTTCCAGCATTGTTCTGGAATGTGACGTTGCACAAGACGAAAGCATCGACGGCATGTTTGCTGAACTGGCAAAAGCATGGCCGAAATTCGACGGTTTCGTTCACTCCATTGGCTTCGCTCCTGGCGACCAGCTGGACGGCGACTACGTGAACGCGGTTACCCGTGATGGCTTCAAAATCGCTCACGACATCAGCTCCTACAGCTTCGTTGCGATGGCGAAATCCTGCCGCGCGATGCTGAACCCGGGCGCAGCCCTGCTGACCCTGTCCTATCTGGGCGCTGAGCGTGCTATCCCTAACTACAACGTTATGGGCCTGGCGAAAGCCTCTCTGGAAGCCAACGTACGCTACATGGCGAACGCAATGGGTCCTGAAGGCGTGCGCGTTAACGCCATCTCTGCAGGTCCTATCCGCACCCTGGCAGCTTCCGGTATTAAAGATTTCCGTAAAATGCTGGCACACTGCGAAGCGGTTACCCCAATTCGTCGTACCGTTACCATTGAAGATGTGGGTAACTCTGCAGCATTCCTGTGCTCTGACCTTTCCGCTGGTATCTCCGGTGAAGTGGTTCACGTTGACGGCGGCTTCAACATCGCTGCAATGAACGAGCTGGAAATTAAATAAGCTGTGACTCTCTTCCCGCACGGGAAGAGAGTTTTCCCCCCGCACCACCCCTTCGTTATTCCGTTCTGCTATTTGTTATCACCTAACAATATTTTTCCCTTTATCTGCCTTACGCCAGGATATTGATCGCCATTTTGAGATCAAGGAACGCACATGGAACAACGCCGTTTTTCCGGCAAAGGCCACTGGTATCACGAGACCCAGTCGAACCACGCGCAGACAGATGTTCTGCCTCTGGTGCCCGAAGCCGCTAACGTCGACGATCGTTTTTTGCTCGATTTAGCCCTGCCTGATGAGATTGTCGCCGCCTGTTCTGGCTGGCTTACCCCTGCCAGAGCCTTGTGCCACCAGCTGTTTCCGCTCTCGATTCCCGTGAACCGCCTGCATACGCTCAGCGCCTACGATCGGCTCAGCACCGCGCTAACGGTCGCCCAGGCCTGTGGCGTTCAGCGGCTCTGTAACCATTACGCCGCCCTCCTCGCCCCGCTTCCCGGCCCCGACTCCTCGCGTGAAAGCAACCGACGTCTGGCGCAAATTACGCAGTATGCCCGCCAGCTCGCCAGCTCTCCTGATGTGATTGATGATAAAGCGCAGAACCAGCTTGATGAGGTTGGCCTGTCAATATATGACATTGTGGTGATTAACCAGATTATCGGCTTTATCGGTTTTCAGGCGCGCGTGGTCGCGGTTTTTCAGGCCCTGTTAGGACACCCCGTTCGCTGGTTGCCAGGCCATCATATTCAGCCGCACACGCTGCCCGCGAGCCACGCCGCCTGGGTGCCGCTGTTGCCCGTCGTCGAGCTGCGCTATGCGAGTGCGCATCAGCTTGAGTCGCTGTCCCGCTGGCAGGCAGAACCCGCGCTGGAGGCGCTGACGCCGGTCCTTTGCCATGAGCCTTCGCTGCTCGACCTGACCGGAGAAATCCTGTTAAACACCCGCGAAGCGATCCCGCTGACGTCCCCCGCACTTTCGGCGGCGGTCGAACTGCTGACGCGCTCTCCGGACCGCTTCAGCGCCGCGCAGTTTACCCCGCTCACGGATCAGGGACTCCCCGGCGAACATGCCATCACGCTGCTTACCCGGAGCGCGTTTGATGGCTGGCTCAATCGTCTGAAAGTCGCGTTTGGTAAAGAGGAATAACCATACTAATTACCCAAAGAGCGCTTGCTGAGACAGTGAGAATCGCGTAAAACTGTCAGCCGCTCAATGGCTACGAAAATAGAACATTATGTTTCAGGACAACCCGCTGCTAGCGCAGCTTAAACAGCAACTGCATTCCCAGACGCCGCGTGCAGAAGGGGTCGTAAAAGCCACGGAAAAGGGCTTTGGCTTCCTTGAGGTTGACGCGCAGAAAAGCTACTTCATTCCGCCTCCGCAGATGAAGAAAGTGATGCATGGCGATCGCGTCATGGCCGTCATTCATACCGAGAAGGACCGCGAGTCTGCCGAGCCGGAAGAACTGATCGAACCGTTCCTGACCCGTTTTGTGGGCAAGGTGCAGAGAAAAGACGATCGTCTTGCTATCGTGCCGGATCATCCCCTGCTGAAAGATGCCATTCCCTGCCGCGCCGCCCGTGGCGTTGAGCATGATTTTAAAGAAGGTGACTGGGCCGTAGCAGAAATGCGCCGTCATCCTCTGAAAGGCGATCGCGGTTTTTATGCTGAGCTGACCCAGTTCATCACCTTTGGCGCCGACCATTTCGTGCCATGGTGGGTCACGCTGGCACGCCACAATCTTGAAAAAGAAGCGCCGAACGGCGTAGCGACCGAGATGCAGGACGAAGGTCTGACGCGCCGCGATCTCACCGCACTGGAGTTTGTCACCATCGACAGCGCCAGCACGGAAGATATGGATGATGCGCTGTACGCTGAAGAAGGCGCCGATGGCAAACTCCATCTGACCGTCGCCATTGCCGATCCAACCGCCTGGATTGCCGAAGGCAGCAAGCTGGATGACGCGGCGAAAATCCGTGCCTTCACCAACTACCTGCCGGGCTTCAATATTCCGATGCTGCCGCGCGAATTGTCAGACGATCTCTGCTCGCTGCGTCCAAATGAAGTGCGCCCGGTCCTTGCCTGCCGCATGACTATCGCCGCAGATGGCGCGATTGAAGACGATATCGAGTTCTTTGCCGCTACCATCGAATCGAAAGCCAAGCTGGCCTACGATAACGTCTCCGACTGGCTTGAAAATACCGGTAGCTGGAAACCTGAATCAGACGCCATTGCCGCGCAAATCCGTCTGCTGCATCGCATCTGCCTGAACCGCGGCGAGTGGCGTAAAACCCACGCGCTGGTGTTCAAAGACCGCCCGGATTATCGCTTTGTTCTGGGCGAGAAAGGCGAAGTGCTGGACATCGTGGCCGAACCGCGACGCATTGCGAACCGCATCGTTGAAGAGGCGATGATTTCCGCCAACATCTGCGCCGCACGCGTGCTTCGCGACAGGCTGGGCTTTGGCATTTACAACGTCCACACCGGGTTTGATCCGGCGAATACCGAAGCGCTGGCGGCCCTGCTGAAGACTCACGATGTGCACGTTGATCCTGAAGAAGTGCTGACGCTGCCGGGCTTCTGCAAGCTTCGCCGCGAGCTGGACGCGCAGCCGTCGGGTTTCCTGGACAGCCGCATTCGTCGCTTCCAGTCCTTCGCTGAAATCAGCACCGAACCTGGCCCGCACTTTGGTCTTGGCCTCGAAGCTTACGCCACCTGGACATCGCCGATCCGTAAGTATGGCGATATGGTTAACCACCGCCTGCTGAAAGCGATTATCAAAGGTGAAACCATTGCCCGTCCTCAGGAGGACACCACGCTGCAGATGGCCGATCGTCGCCGTCTGAACCGCATGGCCGAGCGTGACGTTGGTGACTGGCTGTACGCACGCTTCCTGCAGGATAAAGCCGGTACGGACACCCGTTTCGCCGCAGAGATCATCGATATCAGCCGCGGGGGCATGCGCGTCCGTCTGGTCGATAACGGTGCTGTCGCGTTTATTCCTGCGCCGTTCCTGCACGCGGTTCGTGACGAAATGGTCTGTAGCCAGGAAAACGGTACCGTGCAAATTAAAGGTGAAACAGTTTACAAAGTCACCGACGTGATTGACGTTACTATCGCCGAAGTTCGCATGGAAACCCGCAGTATTATCGCGCGCCCTGTCGCCTGATAACCGGTTCAATTGTCGGCCATTTCCTTTCCGGAAGGGCCGACAATTTTTCTTTTTATCCCCGCCACAAAATCATTATTTTTCCTTACTATTTTCAGCATCCCTTCGCCCAAAACCGCCATAATTATCTACAGTAAAAGAGTGTTGTTATATTCGGTTACGTGAATTTCTATACGCTCAGTATCCTTTTTAACCTGACTCGTTTTATTATAAGAAAGCAGGGAAAAACAACAGGTTCACTTCGGTTTTGCCGCTGTTTCTCAACGGAAAAGTCGACAGCAAATGAATAATTTGTGCGCTAATGAACAGCTGCGGGAGAAAACATGATGGACGATCTGGAGCAGAATTTGCTGTTTCGCTACATGGGGACTCACAGCCCGTGGTGGCGCCTGTCAGCCGACAGCAACGCTCTGCACCTCTCCACCAGCGAAAATGCCGATGTCACTCAGGTCGTGGCGCTGGACGATGAACAGGCCGATCTCATCCGTCATTTAACCGTTATTACCTCCAGTATTTCCATGTCGCTCTCCCTGTACGGAGAAGATGTCCCGGTTCATCTTGTGGGCCGTAAAATTACCCGCAACGAGTGGGCAGGCACCGCTTCCGCCTGGAACGATACGCCCTCCGTGGCGCGCGATCTGGCTCAGGGGCTCTCTTTCGCGGAACAGGTTGTCTCAGAGGCCAACTCCGTCATTGTTATTCTCGATCAGCACGGCAATATTCAGCGTTTTAACCGGCTTAGCGAAGAGTACACCGGCCTGAAAGAGCAAGAAGTCATTGGTCAGAACGTATTTAAGCTGTTTATGAGCCGCAGCGAAGCGGCAGCCTCAAAGCGCAATATTACCGGTTTTTTTCGCAACGGCAGTTCCTACGAAGTCGAACGCTGGATCAAAACGCGTAAAGGGCAGCGCCTGTTTCTGTTCAGAAACAAATTCGTGCACAGCGGCAGCGGTAAAAATGAAATTTTCCTTATCTGTTCCGGGACAGATATTACCGAGGAGCGCCGCGCTCAGGAGCGGCTGCGCGTGCTGGCCAATACCGATACCATCACCGGCCTGCCAAACCGCAATGCGATCCACGATCTGATTTCTGACGCCATCGATAACCGCGGCGACACGCAGGTGGGCGTGGTGTATCTCGATCTGGATAACTTTAAAAAGGTCAACGACGCTTACGGGCATATGTTTGGCGATCAGCTGTTGCAGGCTGTCGCCCTCGCCATTTTGAGCTGTCTGGACGAGGAACAGGTGCTGGCGCGTCTTGGCGGCGATGAGTTTATCGTCATGGCCACCAATACCTCTCAGGGCTCTCTGGAGGCGATGGCGTCGCGCATTTTAACCCGTCTGCGCCAGCCGTTCCGAATCGGTCTGATTGAGATTTATACCGGCTGCTCTCTGGGTATTGCCCTCGCCCCGCAGCACGGAAACGACCGGGAAAGCGTTATTCGCAACGCCGATACCGCCATGTACACCGCCAAAGAGAACGGCCGGGGCAAGTTCTGCGTCTTCTCACCCGAGATGAACCAGCGCGTGTTTGAGTATCTCTGGCTGGATACCAACCTGCGCAAGGCGCTGGATAACGATCAGCTTCTGATCCACTATCAGCCGAAAATAACCTGGCGCGGAGAAGTCAGAAGCCTTGAAGCGCTGGTCCGCTGGCAATCGCCAGAACGCGGCCTGATCCCGCCGCTGGAGTTTATCTCTTATGCCGAGGAGTCGGGGTTGATTGTGCCGCTGGGCCGCTGGGTGATGCTCGATGTGGTTCGCCAGGTGGCAAAATGGCGCGATAAGGGAATAAACCTGCGCGTGGCGGTGAACGTCTCTGCACGCCAGCTGGCCGACCAGACCATCTTCAGCGACTTAAAGCAGGCGCTGAAGGATCTGAATTTTGAATACTGCCCGGTCGACGTTGAGTTGACCGAAAGCTGTCTTATCGAAAATGAAGAGCTGGCGCTGTCCGTGATCCAGCAGTTCAGCCGACTCGGGGCGCAAATTCATCTGGATGATTTTGGCACCGGCTACTCTTCCCTTTCTCAGCTGGCCCGCTTCCCTATCGACGCCATTAAGCTCGATCAATCTTTCGTCAGGGATATTCATAAGCAGTCTATTTCCCAGTCGCTGGTGCGCGCTATCGTCGCGGTGGCGCAGGCGTTAAATCTGCAGGTGATTGCCGAGGGTGTGGAGAATGCAAAAGAAGACGCCTTTCTGACCAAGAACGGCGTCAACGAACGGCAGGGTTTTCTGTTTGCTAAGCCGATGCCCGCTGCCGCATTCGAGCGATGGCTAAAACGATATCAAGCGCGAAATCAACGTTAACTGGCTTTACGCAGGCCCGCCGCGTGATGGCGGTTTTGCAGCGTGACCAGACGCTCCATGTAGGCGATATCTTTCGGCTCCAGGCAGAAAGCGGCATCAACCCAGTCTTCCGTGATGTCCATCAGTTCACTGCGAGGCAATTGCAGAACGCGCGTACGGGCGCGCAGCATCGCCCTTACGCCATTCAGTTTTGGCCGCAGCGTGTCGATGAAGGTTCGGGTAGAGACATAGCTTTGTCCCGGTTCAAACAGGACATCCACCAGCCCGTGCTGCTCGTACCATTCAGCCGTATGGGATTCCCCTTTGTAGATAAGTTCCTCCGCCAGCTTCATGCCTGCACGGCGTGCAACGAGGGAATATCCACCCATACCCGGAAACAGGTTGAAGGCTATCTCCGGAAAACCTAAACGGGCATCGCGCTGAGCCAGGACGAAATGGTGCGCCAGAGCGGCCTCAAACCCGCCCCCTAACGCACTGCCTTCTACCATTGCCAGAGTGATGGCTCCCGTATCAAACCCCCGTGAGGCCGCATGGACGCAATCAACGCAGGCGCGAGCGTACGCCCGTAACGCTTCCCGACGTCCGTTCTGAATGCACTCGACGAAGAACTGTAAATCACCGCCCGTATTGTACATCTCGGGAACCAGCGATCCGGTTACCCAAAAATCAACCGCAAACCCAGACTGGCGAACCAGCCATGAAAAGTTCATGATCTCCTCTATTAACGCATGGTTAAAGCAAGGACGTGGCTGAGCCCGCAGCATCATCCAGACCGTGTGACGCTCCGCCTCGTAATACCCTGACAGCTGAGTGAACCGTTCAGTATCGGTAAACAGTGTGCAGGTAGGCTGATTGATAACTGTCATAGTCTAATTCCTCTTATAAAAAAGCGCCTTGCGCGCAGTTTTAGACTAATCCAGTCATTAAGCCTGCTGCATGAGGGGGAATAAATTTATCACTTACGTTTATGTAATTTAGTTATTGCATTTTTTCCCTTCTCTTTTGAACCTAATTTCTGCATCATTGAAAATATTAACTTTTCGCGCCTGGGGTGAGATTATGTCGACTATTGACGCACAAGCTGTAGCACAACGAATTGATACCGTGCTGGATATCCTGGTGGCGGGCGATTATCACTCTGCTATCCGTAATCTCGAGATCCTGAAGTCTGAACTTCTTGCTCAGAATGGTGCTGACAATGCGCCAGAAAACAGACAGCCAAAAGCGCCGTGGGAAGTTTAATCCCACCGTCTCCGACCTCGTTTCGCTTTATTAAATGGATGCTATGAATTCCCGACAACAACTCATTTTGCAGATGGTCATCGATCAGGGACGCGTAAGCGTAGTCGACCTCGCTAAAACCACTGGCGTGTCTGAAGTCACCATCCGCCAGGATCTTAATCTGCTGGAAAAACAGAGCTACCTGCGTCGCGCGCACGGATATGCTGTCCCGCTGGACAGTGACGACGTTGAGACGCGCATGATGAATAACTACGCGCTCAAACGTGAACTGGCGGAATTTGCCGCGTCCCTGGTGAACAACGGCGAGACCGTCTTTATTGAAAACGGCAGCAGCAATGCCCTTCTGGCGCGCACGCTTGCCGATCAAAAAGACGTTACCATCATCACCGTCAGCAGCTATATCGCGCACTTGCTCAAAGAGACGCGCTGTGAGGTGATTCTGCTCGGCGGTATTTACCAGAAAAAAAGTGAAAGCATGGTAGGCCCGCTGACCCGTCAGTATGTCCAGCAGGTACATTTCAGCAAGGCCTTTATCGGGATTGACGGCTGGCAACCGGAGACAGGTTTTACCGGCCGGGATATGATGCGCTCTGACGTGGTGAATGCCGTGCTGGAAAAAGAGTGTGAAGCCATTGTGCTGACCGACAGCTCTAAATTTGGCGCCGTTCACCCTTATACAATGGGCCCGGTTTCACGCTTTAGCCGCGTGATTACCGATGAACGGTTGAGCGATGCGCACCGTAATAAACTGGAAGATGACGGGCTGATCGTCAATATTATTAAAACGACCGCCTGAGTCCTCTCCGCGCCCGAATTTCGGGCGCATACGCCCTTCTTTCTCTGAGATGATTCCTGGTACTTCTTTAAGAGTTTTTACCTGTTTAACCTGCATTAAAGTCGTAAAATTAATGTTAGCGATATAACAGGAAGTGACTATCACCTGCGTGATTACGTAACGCCTGCGCGACCAGCTTTCACGGAGAACAGAATTAAGTATTCGATTCGTCTATACTTAACGTGTACATCTTTCCGTGAATCGATAATTCAGGAGAAAGTATTATGACCTTAACCAGCAAAAAATTAGCCGCCGCTGTTCTGGCAATCACTGTAGCAATGTCCCTGAGCGCGTGCTCTAACTGGTCTAAACGTGACCGTAACACCGCTATTGGTGCCGGTGCCGGTGCTCTCGGTGGTGCAGTATTAACGGATGGTAGTACGCTGGGTACATTAGGTGGCGCTGCTGTCGGTGGTATTATCGGTCACCAGGTTGGCAAATAATTATTATCTAAGCCTTCCCCGGTATTGCGATATTTGAACGCATTTCAGGTCTGACATACGCACGTATATAACACGAGCCACGGCATTTGCCGTGGCTCATTTATTCTAACCGCCTGCCAGTTTGACTTTCATACCTTTGGCTTCCAGCAGAGATTTTATTAAATCACGCTTATCTCCCTGGATTTCAATAATGCCGTCTTTCACGGCGCCGCCGCAGCCACATTTCTTTTTCAACTCGGCCGCCAGCTTTGCCAGTTCAGCATCATCCAGGTCAATGCCGGAGATTAGGCAAACCCCTTTCCCTTTTCGTCCACTGGTCTGGCGCTGGATCCGAACGATGCCGTCCCCCTTTGGACGTTCCACTTTCGCTTTCGGCTCGTCTATACGCCCGCTATCGGTTGAATAGACCAGACGGCTGTTGGAATCGGTCATTAGGCCCCCTTTTTCAGCGATGCGTTGATAGCCTTAAGCGTCTCAGCCGGGTTGGCAGACTGCGTCACCGGACGCCCGATGACCATATAGTCAACGCCAGCAGCCAGCGCCTGCTCAGGCGTCATAATACGGCGCTGATCGCCCACTTCGCTGCCTGCAGGACGAATACCGGGCGTAACCAGTTTAAAATCCTGGCCCAGCGCTGATTTGAAACGTACCGCTTCCTGCGCGGAACAAACAACGCCATCCAGGCCGCAATGCTGCGTCAGACGCGCGAGACGTTCGGCATGCTCGGCGGGTGACAACGTCACGCCCAGGTCGCGTAGATCGTTTTCGTCCATACTGGTCAGTACGGTGACCGCAATCAGCAACGGTGCATCTTTACCGAACGGCAGGAGCGCCTCACGGGCGGCCGTCATCATTCTTGCCCCACCCGATGCGTGGACGTTGACCATCCATACGCCCAGCTCTGCGGCTGCGGCAACCGCGTGCGCCGTGGTATTCGGGATATCGTGGAATTTCAGATCGAGGAAAACGTCAAAGCCGCGCTGCTGCAGATCGCGAACGATTTGCGGTCCAAACAGCGTGAACATCTCTTTGCCAACTTTCAGACGGCAGTCGCGAGGGTCGATGCCGTCGACAAACGCCAGTGCAGCGTCACGCTTATTGTAATCGAGCGCAACAACAACAGGAGAATCCGTAATTACGCGGGAAGTGGAGGATGTAACAGACGTCATGACCAGCCCTTTTCGTCTATGGGCGCGCAGCGGCGCGGAACAGATAAACGGCCAGCATTCTACCTGCCGACGCCGCAAATTGACAGGATCCATTTACGCGCCTGCCAGGCCGGCAAACCGCACGGAGTTCAGGATACGGGAAAAACCATTAGTATGTTGTAACTAAAATGCGGCGTTTTAAAAAATTACTGCCCGTCCAGGCCGCGGATTGGCTTGATGGTGGACCAGGCGCGGCAGGAAGGACAGTGCCAGTAGAGCGTATACGCGGTAAAACCACACTTCTGGCAACGATAGCGCGGCTTGCTGCGCACCTGTTCGCCAACCATGTCGCGCAGCACCATCAGGCTCTCTTTGGCGCGCCCTTCTTCAGCGTCGTTCAGATGGTAATCCATCAGCTTGTGGAATACCCGCATGGTCGGATGACGCTGCAGCTGACGCGTAATATAAACCTGCGCGGTGTCGCTTCCCTCATACTGCTCAACAACGTCAGAGAGCATCAGTTCAGCGGTGGCGCCGGTATTTTCTTCCACGCAGCGACGCAGGAAAGCTACCCACTCTTCCTGCTTGTCGAGCTGTTGATAGCAGGTTTGCAGCATTTCCAGCGTTTCACTGACCAGCTCTTTGTCCTGGTCGATAACCCGCAGCAGGCTTTCAACGGCTTTGGCGTAGTCGCCATTCGCCATAAAGACGCGCCCCATCATGATGGAGATGCGCGCGCTGTTGCGGTCCGCCGCGGCGCCTTTCTTCAGCAGCGCCATGGCTTTATCCATGTCGTCGTTGCCCATCTGCTGAAGCGCAAGCTCACAGTAGAAATGGGCGATCTCAACGCGCTGCTTATCTTTACCCAGCTTCACCAGGCGTTCAGCGGTATCAATGGCTTTCTGCCAGTCGCTGGTGGCCTGATAAATCTGCAGGAGTTGCTGCAATGCCCCGATGCGAAAATCTGTTTCATCCACCAGCTGCGCGAACATATCTTCAGCGCGATCGTACAACCCCGCGGCCATGTAATCCCGCCCCAGCTGTTGCACCGCAAGGAGACGTTGATCGTAGGTCAGCGAGGCGCTTTCCATCAGAGTCTGGTGAATACGAATGGCGCGATCGACCTCGCCGCGCGAGCGGAACAGGTTGCCCAGGGTGAGATGCGCTTCAACCGTCCCCGTATCCTCTTTCAGCATATCGAGGAACAGATCTACCGCTTTGTCCTGCTGATTGCTCAGGAGGAAGTTCACCCCCGCAACGTAGTCGCGGGAGAGCCGGTTGGCCTCATCCTGTTTTGTTTGTTGCGCACTTCTGCGGCCCATATACCAGCCATAGGCTGCGGCTACAGGCAAAAGCAGAAACAACAACTCCAGCATAGTCGATTATTCCTTCACGACCGGCACACCAGAGCTTTCCGGAATGTCAGACGCAGGGGCAATGTTATTTTCGAGTCGCTTAATTTTACGTTCAGCGCGCGCAAGAGAAACACGGACTTTCAGCCAGAACAGACCGCAAACCAGCCAGCCAATGGCAAAGCCGGCAGCAAATAAGACCGCCAGCAGGCTCGAGACGCGATACTCACCCTGAGCCAGCAGATAGTTAAACGTCACCTGCTGATCGTTTTGTGCACCCAACGTGACTGAAATGACAAAAATCGCCAATACCAGTAAGAAAATGAGTAAATATTTCACATTACTTCCCGTTATGTGGTTCAAGCGAATAAAGTGTGTTCAATTCACCGCAATCAGCCTTATAAACTACCATTTTAGCGACGAGCGCGAAACGGAAAAAGTGTCGCGCAGGTCATGGATCTATGGGCAAAATACGGAATATCAACCGTCAGGCGTCTGTCTGGTCCCTTTCGGCTATTTCTTCTTTCTCTTCTGGCGGTGGCGTTAGCGGGCCGCAGAATCGTTCAGTGAGCCAGGTCGCCATCATAATCAGCAGCCATGAGATGAGCGTGGCGACGACCAGGTCCCGCGGCCAGTGCATCCCCAGCAGCAGGCGGCTTCCCATAACCCCGGTCGCCCAGATCAGTAAAATCACGATAGTGATCGTTCGACGCCTTGGCCAAAGCAGCCCAACTCCCAGCAACGCCCAGCTGGCCGCAAACATGGTGTGGCCGGAAGGAAACGCGAACCCGGTCTCTTTCTGCCAGTGTTTACGCAAGAATTTCGGGATATCCTGCTGTTCCGCAAGCTGTTCTTTCACCAGCGCGCCGCGATCTTTACGCTTTAAATTGTAGAACTCATCTACCGGAACATGATGCGTTTTTTCCAGCCAGACGACAAAAGGACGCGGCTCCTGAACGCGATCTTTAACCCAGGACTTCACGCCCTGACCGACAAGGATAGCGCCCCCGAGGATCGCAAAGAGCATCAGCGCCGCGCGCAGACGAAAGCGCAGGCACCACAGAAACCAGGCGCAGAGGAGTACGTGGGTAATAATCCCCCACGGCTGGGTGACCGTTTCCGTTATCCAGTATAACGTTTTCAGCCACGTGGCATTATGCCCGGGCTGCCACATCCAGCCTGAAAGCCATACGGCCAGAGGCATAATCAGTAAAATGGCCGCACCTGCTGCCGTACGTCTGGCGATTGAAAGCATGTCTTCTCCTTTTTCGCTAAGCGTCACAATCATAACTGAAATTAATCATCCGGGTGGATATGTCGGATCGTGCGTTTAACGTTCATATAGCATGGTGTCCATTAGGCGAACCTGCTGAGCTTGTGGCAAAATGAACTGATACAGAAAGCAAAACAGGGCAAAGGCACGAAACGTGTCAGCCTACTCTGGAGAATCACATGCAGCTTAAACGTGTGGCAGAAGCCAAACTGCCAACCCCATGGGGCGATTTCCTGATGGTGGGTTTTGAAGAACTGGCAACCGGACAGGATCATGTCGCGCTGGTTTATGGTGACATTTCAGGGCAGACGCCGGTTCTGTCCCGCGTCCATTCAGAGTGTCTTACCGGCGACGCGCTGTTCAGCCTGCGCTGTGATTGTGGTTTCCAGTTGGAAGCCGCCCTGTCTCATATTGCAGAAGAAGGTCGCGGTGTGCTGCTTTATCACCGTCAGGAAGGTCGTAATATTGGTCTGCTGAATAAAATCCGCGCTTACGCGCTTCAGGACCAGGGCTACGATACGGTTGAAGCAAACCATCAGCTTGGCTTTGCCGCTGACGAACGCGACTTCACCTTGTGCGCCGATATGTTCAAGCTGCTGGGCGTGGACGAAGTTCGCCTGCTGACCAATAATCCGAAAAAAGTGGAGATCCTGACCGAAGCGGGGATCAACATCGTCGAGCGCGTACCGCTGATTGTCGGCCGAAACCCGAAAAACGCCCACTACCTGGATACCAAAGCCGCCAAAATGGGCCATCTGCTGAAAGAGTGAGGCTAAAAAGCCCGGCACGGGTGCCGGGCTCGTTTCATCAGTCCAGCATCTTACGAATCACATAATGTAAAATGCCGTCGTTCTGGTAATAGGTCAGCTCGGTTGCCGTATCAATACGGCACCGGCAATCCAGCACCTCGATTTTCCCGTCTGCCCGCGTTAACTTCACCGGCACCGTTTTACCCGGCTGCAGGTTTTGCAGACCGCTAATCTCGATCTGCTCTTCCCCGGTCAGTCCCAGCGTTTTACGCGTCACGCCCTGCGGAAACTCAAGCGGCAGGATCCCCATACCAATCAGATTCGAGCGGTGAATACGTTCGAACGATTCGGCGATGACCACGCGAACGCCAAGCAGGCGCGGACCTTTCGCCGCCCAGTCGCGGCTGGAGCCGGAACCGTACTCTTTCCCGGCGATCACCGCCAGCGGCGTACCTTCCTGTTGATATTTGACCGCCGCATCATAAATCGAAACCACTTCCGTCCCCGGCAGATGGCGCGTCATGCCCCCTTCCACGCCCGGGACCATTTCGTTACGAATGCGGATGTTGGCAAACGTTCCGCGCATCATGACTTCATGATTGCCGCGACGCGAACCGTAGGAGTTAAAATCGCGGCGTTCGACGCCCCGGCTCTGCAGATAACGGCCTGCCGGGCTATCGGCTTTGATACTCCCCGCCGGAGAGATATGGTCGGTCGTGACGGAATCTCCCAGCATCGCCAGTATGCGCGCGCCGTGGATATCCTTAAGCGGTGCCGGCTCGGCCAGCATCTCATCAAAGAACGGCGACAGACGAATATAGGTCGAGTCATCCTGCCAGTCGTAGGTATCTGAGCCCACGACGTTGATGGTTTTCCACTCCGGCGTGCCTTCAAAGACCTCCGCATACTCTTTGCGGAACATCTCGGTTGAGACCTTTTCAACGGCCAGCGCGATTTCACGCGAAGATGGCCAGATATCTTTCAGGTAGACAGGATCGTTCTTGCGATCGTGACCAATCGGATCGGTCGCCAGGTTGATATTCATGTTCCCTGCAAGGGCATACGCCACGACCAGCGGCGGTGAGGCGAGCCAGTTGGTTTTCACCAGCGGGTGAATACGCCCTTCAAAGTTTCGGTTACCGGACAGGACCGCGCCTACCGTCAGGTCACCCTGCTTGATCGCCGTTTCAATGGGTTCAGGCAGTGGGCCGGAGTTACCAATACAGGTCGTACAGCCGTAGCCCACGAGGTTAAAGCCCAGTTCGTCAAGGTACGGCGTCAGTTTGGCCTGCGCCAGGTAATCCGATACCACTTTGGAACCCGGTGCCAGCGAGGCCTTGACCCATGGCTGAGGTTTTAGCCCAAGCTCTACCGCCTTTTTCGCCAGCAGACCGGCCGCCATTAATACGCTGGGGTTCGAGGTGTTGGTGCAGGAGGTAATGGCCGCAATCACAACCGCGCCATCCGGGAGCTGATACTGATGTCCGTTCAGAACATAGTCGACCGGACGGTGATCTTTCTGCGCCACGTTCACTTCCAGGGCATTGCTGGCGGCAAAGGCTTTTGGCACGTCACTCAGCGCAACCCGATCCTGCGGACGTTTAGGGCCGGCGAGGCTCGCCTCAACGCTTCCCATATCGAGTTCAAGCGTGCTGGTGAAGACCGGTTCATCGCCCGGGTTTCGCCACATGCCCTGCGCTTTGGTATAGGCCTCCACCAGCGCGACCTGCTCTTCGCTGCGCCCGCTAAGGCGCATGTATTCCAGCGTGACGTCATCGATGGGGAAAAAGCCGCAGGTTGCACCGTATTCCGGCGCCATATTGGCAATGGTGGCGCGGTCGGCCAGCGGCAGCGAATCCAGACCATCCCCGTAGAATTCTACAAACTTGCCCACCACACCATGCTTACGCAGCATCTGGGTGACGGTGAGCACCAGATCGGTGGCGGTAATGCCTTCAGACAGCTTGCCGGTGAGCTTGAAGCCCACCACGTCAGGGATAAGCATGGACACCGGCTGGCCGAGCATGGCCGCTTCCGCTTCGATACCCCCGACGCCCCAGCCCAGCACGCCCAGACCGTTGATCATGGTGGTATGGGAGTCCGTGCCCACCAGCGTGTCCGGATAGGCGACCCACTCTTTATCCTGCAATTCACTCCAGACGGCTTTACCCAGATATTCAAGGTTAACCTGGTGACAAATACCGGTACCCGGCGGGACCACGCTAAACCGGCTGAACGCCTGCTGCCCCCACTTCAGGAATACGTAGCGCTCGTGGTTGCGCTCCATCTCCAGACGCACGTTCTCGCCAAAGGCGTCGTCATCACCAAAGCGGTCAACGGTTACGGAGTGGTCAATGACGAGGTCAACGGGGGAAAGCGGATTCACTTTTGCCGTATCTCCGCCGAGACGCTTAACGGCCTCGCGCATCGCGGCTAAATCAACGACGGCAGGAACACCGGTAAAGTCCTGCATCAGCACCCTGGCCGGGCGGTAGGCGATTTCTCTGTCGGCATGGGCATTTTCCAGCCACCCTGCCAGCGCCTGGATATCATCGAGGGTGACAGAGTCTCCGTCCTGCCAGCGCAATAGATTTTCCAGTAAAACTTTCAATGACTTGGGTAAACGCGAAATGTCCCCAAGCGTTCTGGCAGCCAGAGGCAGGCTGTAGTAATGCCAGGTTTTATTTTCTGCCTGTAACGTATCCTTACTGGCTTCGCGTAGGGTTAACGACATAAGCTCCTCCTTAATCACAGAGATGCCCCGACAATCATCAGGGCCGTAATTAAAGATAACACAAAGATGTCGTAACGTTTTGATAACAACCCAAATTGATAAATTTAGGATTGGTCCAGAAAGGAAAAACAAAAAACCCCGCCGTAGCGAGGTTTTACAATTTAGTGGAGGGCCAACCAGATGAGCTGACTCCAGAACAGAATCGACACGGTAAAAACGCCGATCCATGACCAGTATTTGTGAGACGTCATGTTATTCATCATAGGGACACCAGGCATTATTTATTAAAAGTTCCGAGGTAAGTCCTCAGTGCTATATTGCTGATGTGTATTTATTAAAGAGTACGAAAGTGCAGAGTCGATATTCAGACTATTTGCATCATTACGCAATTAACTAAATTATTGTTTTTTGGGTTCGTCTTCTGCGAACACATCAATAAACGCTTGCTGCTGCGGCGTCAGTTTCCAGGACGCGGGTACAACAGTCGCAGGTGCTTTACGCCCTCTGTGGCCATTGTCACGATGCTGACACATCTGTTTTACCGTTTCTGTACGTACCGTCACTGCCATATTTAACCCCAATATTTCCAGGCCAGGAGAGCAACCACCACCCAAAACAGGGTAGAGACGAGAAAGACCGCCAGCCAGGCTTTACGCTTGAGCGCAGGATCCCTTTGCGGTTCTTCACTTCCTGAAGGCATTGCTAACCTCATACAATCGACATCGCTTATCATTTAGGACCAAACAATTGGTACAATTAATCATCTGTTGAGATAAATCCTAAAGAAACTTTAGCCGAAAAGCCAGTGAATTTACGCACCGGAAGGTATGAAATATTCAATCTTTTGACCAGAAATAAATAATTGAAAAGAAAAATTTGCGAAGGCGTAAATTATTTTCTACTTTTGTCGCCAATTCACGACATTATAACCATACGGATTAAATGGATAATGACATTATATGACAGGGGATACGCAGATGATGATAATTCTAATTTAGCTTTGAGGCGTTATTTCGGTATCTTTCCCTAAGGGAAAGATACCGGGTGTGATTATTTTTCGGGGAGTTTGATGTCTTTAAACATCTCTTCAATATCTTCATTTGAGCGTAATGCAACGGCGGTATCAACCACGTCACGCGTTAAATGAGGGGCAAAGCGCTGAATAAAATCATACATATAGCTGCGCAGGAAGGTGCTGCGACGGAAGCCAATCTTTGTGGTGCTATGACTGAAAACATCATGCGCATCAAGACGCACCAGGTCAGGGTCTGACTCCGGATCCACCGCCATGCTGGCAATAACGCCCACCCCCAGACCAAGCCGCACATAGGTTTTAATCACGTCGGCGTCCGTCGCGGTAAAGACAATGCGCGGCGTTAACCCTGCCCGGTTAAAGGCCGTATCAAGCTCGGACCGTCCGGTAAAGCCAAACGTATACGTTACCAGCGGATATTGCGCCAGCTCTTCGATAGTGACCGACCCTTTACCCGCCAGGGGGTGATCGGGGGTCACCACGATAGAACGGTTCCAGTGATAGCATGGAAGCATCACCAGATCGTCATACAGGTGAAGCGCTTCGGTGGCGATGGCAAAATCTGCATTCCCCTTGGAAACGGCTTCAGCAATTTGCGTTGGCGAGCCCTGGTGCATATGCAAAGAGACGCGAGGATAACGCTCGATAAAGCCTTTGATAACGCCGGGTAGCGCATAGCGCGCCTGGGTATGCGTCGTGGCAATATACAGCGAACCTTTATCCGGCCAGGTGTGTTCCCCCGCCACAGACTTAATCGCATCGACTTTAGAGAGGACTTCCCGCGCAATGCGGATGATTTCCTGCCCCGCAGGCGTCACCTGGGTGAGATGCTTACCGCTGCGGGCAAATATCTGGATACCTAACTCGTCCTCCAGCATACGAACTTGTTTGCTGATGCCCGGTTGCGAGGTATACAACCCCTCGGCGGTAGAAGAGACGTTAAGGTTATGATTCACCACCTCAACGATATAACGAAGCTGCTGTAATTTCATGCCAGACCATCCGATTTAGCGCATGCGGTCAATCGCTTAAGACGATTTAATAATAAGAAACAGGTTAACTATAACCACTATATCATTTATAGCCTGACTGTATAGTACGGAACAAAAAATAATAACAAGGCAATAAAAAAGGGCCGGAAATCCGGCCCTTTTACAGGTAAGTTACGGTAAGTGAAGATTATTTCTTGCCTTCAACCCATTTGCCATCGACAAAGAAGGCTGACCATCCGGTCGCTTTACCCTCTTTCTCGGCCGCAACATACTGCTGCTTAGTTTTACGGCTAAACCGTACCACGGTTTTGTTGCCTTCCGGATCCTGCTGTGGCGCATCGGCCAGATAACGCAGTTTCTCAGGCAGACGATCGCGGAAGCGATACAACTCTTCCACCAGCGGCGCGCGCGTTTCACGCGATTTCGGGAAGGTGTTGGCGGCCAGGAAGACACCTGCGGCACCATCACGCAGCACGAAGTACGCGTCGGATTTCTCGCACGGCAGTTCTGGCAGCGGAACCGGATCTTCCTTCGGAGGAGCCACTTCGCCGTTACGCAGAATTTTGCGCGTGTTTTTACACTCGTCGTTGGTACAGGCCATGTACTTACCGAAACGCCCCATTTTCAGGTGCATTTCAGAGCCGCACTTCTCGCATTCCACAATCGGGCCGTCATAGCCTTTAATGCGGAACTCGCCCTCTTCGATCTCATACCCGTCACACGTTGGGTTATTACCGCAGACGTGCAGCTTACGTTTTGGATCGATCAGGTAGCTGTCCATTGCCGTGCCGCATTTCTTGCAGCGGCGTTTGGCACGCAGAGCGTTAGTTTCCGCATCGTCACCCTCCAGCACGTTGAGAACTTCGTTCTCAGGCACCAGGTTGATGGTGGTTTTGCAGCGCTCTTTTGGTGACAGCGCATAGCCGGAGCAGCCAAGGAATACGCCCGTGGTTGCGGTGCGGATCCCCATCTTGCGGCCGCAGGTTGGACAGTCGATGCTGGTCAGCACCATCTGGTTAGGCAGCATGCCGCCCTCTTCAGGGTCTTTCTCCGCTTTTTCAAGCTGGTCGGTAAAGTCGCTGAAGAAGCTGTCGAGTACCTTTTTCCATTCCGCCTGATGGCTGGCAACCTGGTCGAGGCTGTCTTCCATTTGCGCGGTGAAATCGTAGTTCATCAACTCGCGGAAGTTTGCTTCCAGACGGTCAGTGACGATCTCACCCATTTTTTCCGCATAGAAACGTCGGTTTTCAACGCGTACGTAGCCACGGTCCTGGATCGTCGAGATGATGGACGCGTAGGTCGACGGACGACCAATACCGCGTTTTTCCAGCTCTTTCACCAGGGACGCTTCACTGAAGCGCGCAGGCGGCTTGGTGAAGTGCTGGGCTGGCACGAGGTCAACCAGCGAGAGCTCATCCCCTTTATTTACCGCCGGCAGCGTTCGGTCTTCATCACCTTTACGCAGCGCTGGCATCACCTTCGTCCAGCCGTCGAAACGCAGGATACGACCGCGCGCTTTGAGACGGAACTCACCCGCACCAACGGTCAGCGTGGTGGAGTCGTACTGCGCTGGCGTCATCTGGCACGCCACGAACTGGCGCCAGATCAGCTGATACAGCTTCTGCGCGTCGGCTTCCATATCTTTCAGCGATTCCGCTAACACCGAGACGTCAGAAGGACGAATCGCTTCGTGTGCTTCCTGAGAGTTCTCTTTGCTGGCGAACTGGTTAGCGCTTTCCGGCAGGTATTTCTTACCGAAATTGTCACTGATGTAGCCGCGCACCATGCTGACCGCGTCCTGACTCAGGTTGGTTGAGTCGGTACGCATGTAGGTGATGTAGCCCGCTTCATACAGGCGCTGCGCCATCATCATGGTCTTCTTCACGCCATAACCCAGACGCGTGCTTGCAGCCTGTTGCAGCGTGGAGGTAATAAACGGTGCCCCCGGCTTGCTGCTGGTCGGTTTGTCTTCACGTTCCAGCACCTGATAGCGTGCTTTTTCCAGCAGCGCTACGGCGGCCATGGTCTGGTCGCGGTTTTCTGGACGGAAAGGCTTGTCGTTGTGATGGCTCACCTGCAGCGGCAGAGCGTCACCGCCCGGCGTGGTCACATTGGCATCGACTTCCCAGAACTCTTCCGGCACGAAGGCTTTAATTTCGCGCTCACGCTCAACGACCAGACGTACGGCGACGGATTGCACACGCCCTGCGGACAGGCCACGGGCAATCTTCTTCCACAGCAGTGGAGAGACCATGTAGCCCACAACGCGGTCCATAAAGCGACGAGCCTGCTGTGCGTTTACGCGGTCAATATTCAGTTCGCCCGGCTTCTCAAACGCCTGACGAATCGCATTCTTCGTAATTTCGTTAAACACTACACGGCTGTAGCGTTTGTCATCACCACCGATCACTTCCCGCAGGTGCCACGCAATGGCTTCCCCTTCGCGGTCAAGGTCGGTTGCGAGATAGATGTGGTCTGCTTTTTCAGCAAGCTGCTTCAGCTCGTTAACGACTTTTTCTTTCCCGGGCAGCACTTCATATTGTGCATCCCAGTTATGCCATGGGTTAACACCCATGCGGTTGACAAGCGCGCTACGTTCATCCTTTTTAGGCTTTTTAGCCCCTTTGGTGGAGGTAGAGTCTGCGCTCTTTTTGCTGGCTGAGCCACTGGTCGGCAAATCGCGGATATGACCGACGCTGGACTTAACCACGTAGTCATTACCCAGATACTTATTGATCGTTTTGGCTTTTGCCGGGGACTCAACGATGACGAGAGCTTTACCCATATTCACCTTTACCTAATTTAATTCTTCCAGGAATACGCCGCACGTTGATTTCCCTTCCGCTGACGACGAGCCAATGATATTGCGACTGCGTCAGGAGATATCAACCCCTTTGACTTACCGGACGTTAATGAGAAGACGCCCAGGTGATTGAGTTTTCGGGTATTTTTCTCACATCTCGTGTAATTCGTGACGAATTCCCGGTTGAATGTCAAGCAATTCTGTTGCCAGAATGACGAAAGCGCACACTCTACCTGATAAAATTCGTTACGCAACTTTATTAGCATGCAAAAGCAGATCCCGCCAGCCGGGACCCTGCACCTTATCCCCTCACATTACAGGGAAAATTTGCCCCCAAAGCGCCCTCGGCGTAGACTATTGTCACTGTTTAAGGAGTGGATTATGCAGAATACGACCCAACCTATTGACCGAGCCTCTCTGCTTATCGAAGCAAACAAGCTTATCCGTGACCATGAAGATACGCTGGCGGGCATTGAAGCCACCGGCGTAGAGCAGCGTAATGGCGTGCTGATTTTCAGCGGCGAATACTTCCTTGACGAACAGGGTTTACCGACCCCGAAAAGCACCGCCGTTTTTAACATGTTCAAATACCTGGCGCATACGCTTTCAGAGAAATATCACCTGGTCGATTAATGCAAAACGCGAGGCATATGCCTCGCGTTTTTGTTTACAGCAGCGGTTTTTGTCCGCGCTGTAGCCAGCGCAGCAGCAGACGGTCCGCGCTTTCTGCCGCACTGTTGGTAAAGCGGTCAAGGAGTCGCTTACGCTGGGTAAAGCGCACGCCCACCAGTTCCCGGCCTTCCATCAGATTGAGCAGCAGATCGTCGCTGGTTCCGACTTCATCCACCAGCCCTTTCTCCTGCGCCTGGACGCCGTACCAGTGCTCGCCCGTCGCGACCTGTTCAATATCGAGCGTTGGGCGCATACGGTGTACGAAATCTTTAAAGAGATGATGCGTTTCGTTGAGATCTTCGCGGAATTTTTGACGCCCTTCTTCCGTGTTTTCCCCCAGCAGCGTCAGGGTACGTTTGTACTGACCCGCCGTGTGAAGTTCGATATCAATCTCTTTATTTTTCAGGAAGCGGTTAAAGTTCGGAATTTGCGCGACCACGCCGATCGAGCCAATAATGGAGAACGGCGCGGCAACAATTTTGTCCGCCACGCAGGCCATCATGTAGCCACCGCTCGCGGCCACTTTATCCACGGCAACGGTCAGCGGGATCTGTTTTTCACGCAGGCGCTGCAGCTGTGAGGCGGCCAGTCCGTAACCGTGAACGACCCCGCCCGGGCTTTCAAGACGCACGACAACCTGATCCTGCGGTGTCGCCACGGCCAGAACGGCAGTCACTTCTTCCCGCAGAGAAGACACTTCATGCGCATCCATACTGCCTTTAAAATCGAGCACATAGACGCGCGGCGTGGCCTTATCCTGCGGCGCATTGAGCTTTGCTTTTGCCTTTGCCGCTTTGGCTTCCTGTTTATGCTTTTTCTTCTGCGCTTTCTGCCAGAGTTTCTGTTGATGACTATCAAGCAGCGCCAGAGACATCTCTTCCTGCATCTCTTTATACTGCTCGCTCAGGCGGGTGATGCGTAACTCCCCACGCTGACGCTTGCGCTGCGTCAGGTTGGCAATCAGAACGGCAACCACCGCAATGGCAACCACCACCGTCGCGATTTTAGCCAAAAACAACCCATATTGAGAAAGTAATTCCACGCGTTCCACCTTGATTTAACCACGAATCTTTCACGGCAGTGTACAACAGCCCTGCCCATGCGTCTCGCTCGTGACATTACCTCTGCGAGCCGCCTTCAGGAATCCCCGGACTGGAGTTTAAATATTTGCAAATTGTTAATTTTACAGTAATGCGTCCTGTAGACTGATTGAATTATTAGGCTAATTCGGGCATAAAGCCGAAAAGTCATCATAAAGGCGCCATTGCGTCACCGGTCGCCTGAGGAGTCACCGTGCATTATCAACCGCAAAAAAATCTGCTGCACAACCGGATTATTCTTGTCACCGGTGCCAGCGACGGGATTGGCCGCGAGGCAGCCCTGACATACGCCGAATATGGCGCGCACGTCATTTTGATCGGGCGCAACGAAGAAAAACTGAAAAACGTCGCTCAGGAGATTGAGGCTGTGTGCGGCACGCCGGCCCCGTGGTATACGCTCGATTTACTGACCTGCACGCCCGCGGTGTGCCATGAATTAGCCCAGCGCATCAGCGCTCACTATCCGAGACTCGACGGCGTGCTGCATAACGCCGGTTTGCTAGGTGAAGTGCGTCCGATGGATGAACAGGATCCAGATATCTGGCAGCAGGTGATGCAGGTCAACGTCAACGGCACGTTTTACCTCACACAGGCATTGCTTCCTTTATTACTCAAATCCGAGTCCGGGTCACTGGTCTTTACCTCGTCCAGCGTTGGCCGTGAAGGACGCGCAAACTGGGGAGCCTATGCCGTTTCAAAATTCGCGACCGAAGGCATGATGCAGGTGCTGGCGGAGGAGTACCAGAACCGCCATCTGCGCGTAAACTGCATTAACCCGGGCGGTACGCGCACCAAAATGCGCGCCAGCGCGTTCCCGAGCGAAGATCCGCAGAAGCTGAAAACCCCGGCAGACATTATGCCGCTCTATCTTTGGCTGATGGGCGACGACAGCCGCCGCAAAACCGGGTTGACCTTTGACGCCCAGCCGGGACGTAAACCAGGAATTTCGCAATGAGTGAAGAACGTCATCAGCAGCGCCAGCAGCGTCTGAAAGAACAGGTCGATGCGCGCGTCGCGGCAGCCCAGGACGAACGTGGGATCGTCATCGTTTTTACCGGCAACGGAAAAGGGAAAACCACCGCCGCATTCGGCACGGCGACACGCGCCGTTGGACACGGTCAAAAAGTGGGCGTGATCCAGTTTATCAAAGGCGAATGGCCCAACGGTGAGCGGAATTTGCTTGAGCCTCACGGCGTTGAGTTTCAGGTGATGGCGACCGGGTTTACGTGGGATACCCAGAACCGGGAAACGGATACTGCAGCCTGTCTCGCCGTCTGGGAGCATGCAAAGAGAATGCTGGCCGATCCCTCGCTAAATATGGTTCTGCTGGATGAGATCACCTATATGGTCGCCTACGACTACCTGCCGCTGGAAGCCGTGCTGGATGCGCTGAAGAATCGTCCTGTACACCAGACGGTTATCGTCACGGGGCGCGGATGTCATCGGGATATTCTGGAGATGGCCGATACCGTCAGCGAGCTGCGTCCGGTCAAACATGCGTTTGATGCAGGCATCAAAGCGCAAATTGGAATTGATTACTAAAGAAAAAAGCCCGGTTCGTTGACCGGGCTTTTATATTAACCGTTGTTGTTACGGCTGCCGGAACGGCGGCTGCTGCTCACCTGGCTGTGTCGCTTCACCGCGCGACGGATCTGATTCGCCTTCATGCGACGACGATCTTTTTCCACCGCCACTTTTGAGGTGGTTTCCGGCGTCAGGCCGACCAGCTCGCGCAGGTAGTTGGTTTGGGTCAGATCCAGTTCGGTATACCCACCGCGCGGCAGACCTTTCGGCAGCAGAATGTCGCCGTAACGGACGCGGATCAGGCGGCTAACCTGCACGCCTACCGCTTCCCAGAGACGACGAACTTCGCGGTTACGGCCTTCGGTCAGGGTCACGTTGTACCACTGGTTAATGCCTTCCCCACCGGTAAACTTGATGGTTTTGAACGCCGCAGGACCGTCTTCCAGCTGAACGCCACGCGACAGATCGCGCAGTTTATTTTCGTCAACCTGGCCAAATACGCGCACCGCGTATTCACGTTCCACTTCACGGCTTGGGTGCATCAGACGGTTTGCCAGTTCACCATCGGTGGTAAACAGCAGCAGACCGCAGGTGTTCACGTCCAGACGGCCGACGGCAATCCAGCGAGCGCCACGCAGTTTAGGCAGACGGTCAAACACCGTCGGACGACCTTCCGGGTCGTTGCGGGTGCACAGCTCGCCTTCCGGCTTGTAGTAAGCCAGCACGCGGCAGATCTGTTCAGCGGACTCTTTAACGGAGATAAGATGACCGTCGATGCGGATCTTCAGCCCCGGTACGATTTCTACGCGGTCACCCAGCGTGGCGATTTTACCGTCCACACTCACGCGGCCCGCTTCAATAATGGCTTCGATTTCACGGCGTGAACCGTGGCCGGCACGCGCCAGCACTTTCTGTAACTTCTCGCTCATTGAGCTTCCTCAGGTGTCGCCTTCACAGGCGTCGAATCAGGTCAAAAGAGGGCTGAGCCCTGCTTTGATGGCCGCGTAGTATATCTGCTTATACCTTTACAAGAAAGGCTTTACGTCACCCACGCCTTCACGAATCACTTCCGGTGCTTCTTCGGTTAAGTCGACCACGGTGGTCGGCTGCTGGCCGAGATAGCCGCCGTGAATAATCAGCTCGACCACCTTCTCCAGACGATCTTTGATCTCTTCCGGGTCGGACTCGGTAAACTCGCTTCCGGGCAGCATCAGCGAGGTAGAAAGCATCGGTTCGCCGAGGGTTTCCAGCAGCGCCTGCGCAATCGGGTTCGACGGCACGCGCATGCCGATGGTTTTGCGTTTCTCCTGCAGCAGACGACGCGGTACTTCCTTCGTGCCCTTCAGGATGAAGGTGTAGTTGCCCGGCGTGTTGTTCTTAATCAGGCGAAACGCCACGTTATCAACATACGCATAGGTCGACAGCTCAGAGAGATCGCGGCACATCAGGGTAAAGTTATGGCCGTCCGGCAGCTGGCGAATACGGCAAATGCGTTCCATTGCCCCTTTATCTTCAATTTTACAGCCCAGCGCGTAGCCTGAATCGGTCGGGTAGACAATCACGCCGCCTTTGCGGACGATCTCCACGGCCTGGTTGATCAGACGTGGCTGCGGGTTATCCGGATGGATATAGAAAAACTGACTCATACTTCCCTCTCTTCAATTTGCTGCGGCTGTTCCCAGAGCTGCCAGACCGGCTCAACGCCAGCGGGCAACCAGAGCTTGCGCCCCAGTTCGATCCACGCGCAGGGCTGATGGAAATCAGAGCCCTGTGACCCAAGCAGGCCGAACTGGCGGGCATAGGTCGCGAGCTGCGCGCGCTCGTTGGGCGCCTGCTGACACTGGGCGACTTCCATCGCCTCGCCACCGCATTCGGCAAAGTGTGCCAGCAGCCTTTTCAGCCATTTAGCAGAAAGATTATACCGCCCAGGATGGGCCAGCACGGCCTTACCGCCAGAATGATGAATCACATCAATAGCTTGTTTTATTGTACACCACTGTGGCGGAACGTATCCGGTTTTACCGCGCGCCAGATACTTTTTAAAGACGTCCGCCATGGTCGTCGCTTTGCCCGCGTCGACCAGAAAACGGGCGAAATGACCGCGGGTGACCGCCCCGCCGTTCGCCATCTTTTGCGCGCCTTCCAGCGCGCCCGGAATATGCGCCTTTTCCAGACGCTCGCCGATCATCTCTGCGCGCTGGTTGCGGCGCGTTTTTTGTTCTTGCAAAAATGCCGTAAGTGCCGGATGGTCTATATCGATATTCAGGCCAACAATATGAATCTCATGGTTTTCCCAGACGGTCGAGATCTCGACGCCGGACACCAGATTCAGCGCCAGCCCGCTGCGGGCGATCTCGGCGCGCGCCGCCGGAATGGCATCTGTCGTATCGTGATCGGTTATCGCCAGCGTGCCGACACGCATTTCAACGGCGCGATGAACCAGGGCTTCGGGTGTCAGCAGGCCATCAGAGGCCTGAGTATGGCTGTGTAAATCATAAATAATGGCGTAGGTGGTATCGCTCAAAGCACTTCCCATAACAGGTTGGAGACATCCGAAAACACCATGATACCGACTTAACGCGAAATTCTGAAATCAAGGGTTGACAACTCGCCATTGAACTAGTTAACTAGTACGCAAGTTCACACGAGAAAGGTATCTGAAAATGACAGCACATTTCACTCTGCACGGCTGGTGGCGCACTTCCTGATCTTCGGGCAGTGTCACGCGTCTGCGAAATGCAAACAGATACCCGCCCGCTACCCAGCGGGCTTTTTTTTGAACAAAATATGAGAACAACAACATGCAAACAGCCAAACCTCATCTCGAACTGCTGACCTGCGAGGCGGCCTATCGCCACAACCCGACCGCGCTGTTTCATCAGGTGTGCGGGGCACGTCCGGCAACGCTGCTGCTGGAATCGGCGGATATCGACAGCAAGGACGATCTCAAAAGCCTGCTGCTGGTCGATAGCGCGCTGCGCATTACCGCTTTAGGTGACACCGTCACCATCAAGGCATTATCAGACAATGGCGCATCGCTGCTGCCGCTGCTGGATGCCGCCCTGCCTTCAGGCATTGAAAACGAACATCATCCAGAAATGCGCATTCTGCATTTCCCGCCGGTGAGCCAGCTGCTGGACGAAGACGCGCGCCTCTGCTCCCTGTCCGTTTTCGATGCCTTCCGCCTGCTGCAGAATCTGGTCACCGTGCCGGAAGACGAGCGTGAAGCGATGTTCTTCGGCGGGCTGTTTGCTTACGACCTGGTTGCCGGTTTTGAAGATTTGCCGGAAACCGAGCAGGGTAATCGCTGCCCGGACTATTGCTTCTATCTGGCTGAAACTTTGCTGGTGATCGACCACCAGAAGCAATACACCCGCATCCAGGCAAGCCTGTTTACGCCGTCTGCCGCTGAGAAAAACCGTCTCGAACACCGCATCGCTCAGCTGCAGCAGCAGATGACGGAAGCACCGCCCGCGCTGCCGGTGCAGCGCGTGGAGAAAATGACCTGCGACGTTAACCAGACTGACGATCAGTACGGCGCCGTGGTTCGCCAGATGCAAAAAGCGATTCGCGCCGGGGAAATTTTCCAGGTCGTGCCGTCCCGTCGCTTCTCGCTGCCCTGCCCGTCGCCGCTCGCAGCCTACGACGTGCTGAAAAAGAGTAACCCAAGCCCGTACATGTTCTTCATGCAGGACAACGAATTCACGCTGTTCGGCGCCTCGCCGGAAAGCTCGCTGAAATACGACGCCACCAGCCGTCAGATTGAGATCTACCCGATTGCCGGTACCCGTCCGCGCGGACGTCGCGCCGATGGCTCCCTGGACCGCGATCTGGACAGCCGCATCGAACTGGAGATGCGTACCGACCACAAAGAACTCTCCGAGCACCTGATGCTGGTTGACCTGGCGCGTAACGATCTGGCACGCATTTGCACCCCAGGCAGCCGCTACGTGGCGGACCTGACCAAAGTCGACCGCTATTCGTTCGTGATGCACCTGGTCTCCCGCGTGGTCGGCGAGCTGCGCCATGACCTCGACGTGCTGCACGCCTACCGCGCCTGTATGAACATGGGCACTCTGAGCGGCGCGCCGAAAGTACGCGCCATGCAGCTGATTGCCGCCGCCGAAGGACGCCGTCGCGGCAGCTACGGCGGCGCGGTGGGTTACTTCACCGCCCACGGCGATCTCGATACCTGCATCGTAATCCGCTCCGCCTACGTTGAAGACGGTATTGCCACCGTTCAGGCGGGTGCCGGGATTGTTCTTGATTCTGTTCCGCAGTCTGAAGCTGACGAAACGCGCAGTAAAGCCCGTGCGGTCCTTCGCGCCATTGCTACCGCACACCATGCACAGGAGATTTTCTGATGGCTGACATTCTGCTGCTCGATAATATCGATTCTTTTACCTATAACCTGGCAGATCAGCTTCGTGCGAATGGCCACAACGTCGTTATCTACCGCAACCACGTTCCGGCGCAGACCCTGATTGACCGTCTGGCCACCATGCAAAACCCGGTGCTGATGCTCTCCCCGGGGCCAGGCGCGCCGAGCGAAGCGGGCTGTATGCCGGAGCTGCTGACCCGTATGCGCGGCAAACTGCCGATCGTCGGCATCTGCCTCGGCCATCAGGCGATTGTTGAAGCCTACGGCGGCTACGTTGGCCAGGCGGGTGAGATCCTGCACGGTAAAGCGTCCAGCATTGAACATGACGGCCAGGCGATGTTTGCCGGGCTGCCGAACCCGCTCCCGGTCGCGCGCTATCACTCGCTGGTTGGCAGCAATATTCCCGCCGGGCTGACGATCAACGCCTCGTTTGAAGGCATGGTGATGGCGGTGCGCCACGATGCGGACCGCGTCTGCGGCCTGCAGTTCCACCCGGAATCGATCCTGACCTCCCACGGCGCCCGCCTGCTGGAGCAGACGCTGGACTGGGCGTTACAGAAGCTGGAGCAGACCAATACCCTGCAGCCGATTCTGGAAAAACTGTATCAGGCGCAGACCCTGAGCCAGCAGGAGAGCCATCAGCTCTTCTCCGCCGTGGTTCGCGGCGAGCTGAAGCCTGAGCAGCTTGCAGCCGCGCTGGTGAGCATGAAGGTGCGCGGCGAAAGCCCGCAGGAGATTGCCGGTGCCGCCACGGCACTGCTGGAAAATGCCGCCCCGTTCCCGCGCCCGGACTATCCGTTTGCGGATATCGTCGGTACCGGCGGTGACGGCAGTAACAGCATCAATATCTCCACCGCCAGCGCCTTCGTGGCGGCGGCGTGTGGTTTGAAGGTCGCGAAGCACGGTAACCGCAGCGTTTCCAGCCGGTCAGGTTCTTCCGATCTGCTCGCCGCATTCGGTATTAACCTCGATATGAACGCCGAGCGTTCCCGTGAAGCGCTGGATGACCTGGGCGTCTGCTTCCTGTTTGCGCCGAAGTACCACACCGGTTTCCGCCACGCGATGCCGGTTCGTCAGCAGCTCAAAACCCGCACGCTGTTTAACGTGCTCGGCCCGCTGATCAACCCGGCTCATCCGCCGCTGGCGCTGATTGGCGTTTACAGCCCTGAGCTGGTTCTGCCGATTGCCGAGACGCTGCGCGTGCTGGGTTATCAGCGTGCCGCCGTGGTGCACAGCGGCGGTATGGATGAGGTTTCTCTTCATGCGCCAACGCTGGTGGCCGAACTGCGCGACGGCGAAATCCTGAGCTATCAGCTGGACGCTGCCGACTTCGGCCTCGCGCCATACCATCAGGAAGCGCTGGCAGGCGGTACGCCGGAAGAAAACCGTGACATTCTCACGCGCTTATTACAAGGTAAAGGAGAGGTTGCCCATGAGGCCGCCGTTGCTGCCAACGTCGCCATGCTGATGCGTTTGCACGGTGAGGAAGACCTGAAGGCCAACGTTCAAAAAGTTCTGGATGTACTGCGCTCCGGTGCAGCTTACGATCGCGTTACCGCACTTGCGGCAAGAGGGTAAAGAATGCAGACCGTTTTAGCGAAAATCGTTGCCGATAAGGCCATCTGGGTGGAAGCCCGCAAGCAACAGCAGCCGCTTGCCAGTTTCCAGAATGACGTCGTCCCGAGCAGCCGTCGTTTCTATGACGCCCTGCGGGGTACGCGCACCGCGTTTATTCTTGAGTGCAAAAAAGCGTCCCCGTCCAAAGGCGTTATTCGTGACGATTTCGACCCGGCGCGTATTGCCGGCATTTATAAGCATCATGCTTCAGCCATCTCCGTGCTGACGGATGAGAAATATTTTCAGGGCAGCTTCGATTTTCTGCCGATCGTCAGCGGCATCGCGCCGCAGCCGATCCTGTGCAAAGACTTTATTATCGACCCGTATCAGATCTGGCTGGCGCGTTTTTACCAGGCCGACGCCTGCCTGCTGATGCTCTCAGTGCTCGACGACGAGCAGTATCGCCAGCTTTCCGCCGTGGCGCACAGCCTGAACATGGGCGTACTGACCGAAGTGAGCAACGAAGAGGAGCTGGAGCGCGCGATTGCGCTGGAAGCCAAAGTGGTCGGCATTAACAACCGCGATCTGCGTGACCTGTCCATTGACCTTAACCGTACCCGCCAGCTGGCGCCGCGTCTGGGGTCTGGCGTTACGGTGATCAGCGAATCCGGCATTAACAGCTACGCCCAGGTGCGCGAGCTGAGCCACTTCGCCAACGGATTCCTGATTGGCTCCGCCATGATGGAACATGACGATCTCAATGCGGCGGTACGTCGCGTGCTGCTGGGTGAAAACAAAGTCTGCGGCTTAACCCGCGAACAGGATGCCCAGGCCGCGTATGAAGCCGGGGCGATTTATGGCGGGCTGATCTTTGTGGATTCATCTCCTCGCGCGGTCAGTGAAGAGCAGGCGCGTAAGGTCATCGCAGCGGCTCCGCTCAGCTACGTGGGCGTTTTCCGCAATGCAGATATTGCAGACGTTGCGGCAAAAGCCGACGCGTTATCCCTCAGCGCGGTGCAGCTCCACGGCGATGAAGACCAGAGCTACATCGATGCCCTGCGCGCCGCGCTGGCACCACAGGTGCAAATCTGGAAAGCGCAAAGCGTAGGCGATACTTTGCCCTCGCGTAACCTGAACCACGTGGATAAATACGTCCTCGATAACGGCCAGGGCGGTACCGGCCAGCGTTTTGACTGGTCGCTGCTGAACGGCGAGAAACTGGACAACGTCCTGCTGGCGGGCGGATTAAGCCCGGATAACTGCGTAGAAGCCGCTAAAACCGGCTGCGCAGGCCTCGATTTCAATTCAGGCGTAGAGTCCCAACCGGGTATCAAAGATGCCAGCAAGCTGGCCTCGGTTTTTAAAACTCTGCGTGCATATTAAGGAAGAGAAGATGACGACATTACTTAACCCGTATTTTGGTGAGTTCGGCGGGATGTACGTCCCGCAAATCCTGATGCCCGCGCTGCGCCAGCTGGAAGAAGCGTTTGTCAGCGCGCAGAAAGATCCGGCGTTTCAGGCTGAATTTACCGACCTGCTGAAAAATTACGCCGGTCGTCCGACCGCGCTGACCAAATGCCGCAACCTGACGGAAGGCACCAAAACCACGCTGTATCTGAAGCGTGAAGACCTGCTGCACGGCGGCGCGCATAAAACTAACCAGGTGCTGGGCCAGGCGCTGCTCGCGAAGCGTATGGGCAAAACCGAAATCATCGCCGAAACCGGTGCGGGCCAGCACGGCGTGGCCTCTGCGCTTGCCAGCGCCCTGCTCGGCCTGAAATGCCGCATCTATATGGGAGCGAAAGACGTTGAGCGTCAGTCTCCGAACGTCTTCCGTATGCGTCTGATGGGAGCGGAAGTGATCCCGGTGCACAGCGGCTCCGCGACGCTGAAGGATGCCTGTAACGAAGCGCTTCGCGACTGGTCTGGCAGCTATGAAACCGCGCACTATATGCTCGGTACCGCGGCGGGCCCGCACCCGTTCCCGACTATCGTGCGCGAATTCCAGCGCATGATCGGTGAAGAGACCAAAGCGCAGATCCTCGATAAAGAGGGTCGCCTGCCGGATGCGGTGATCGCCTGCGTTGGCGGCGGATCTAACGCCATCGGCATGTTCGCAGACTTTATCGACGACACCAGCGTCGGCCTGATTGGCGTCGAGCCTGCCGGGCACGGCATTGAATCGGGTGAACACGGCGCGCCGCTGAAGCATGGCCGCGTGGGGATCTACTTCGGGATGAAATCCCCGATGATGCAAACCGATGAGGGCCAGATTGAAGAGTCTTACTCTATTTCTGCCGGCCTCGACTTCCCGTCCGTCGGGCCGCAGCATGCGTATCTGAACAGCACCGGCCGCGCGGACTATGTCTCCATTACCGATGACGAAGCGCTGGAAGCCTTTAAAACGCTGTGCCGCAGCGAAGGGATCATCCCGGCGCTGGAGTCTTCGCACGCGCTGGCGCACGCGCTGAAAATGATGAAAGAAAACCCGGAAAAAGAGCAGCTGCTGGTGGTGAACCTTTCCGGACGCGGTGACAAAGATATCTTCACCGTTCACGATATTCTGAAAGCACGAGGGGAAATCTGATGGAACGCTACGATAACGTATTTGCAGAGCTGAAATCCCGCCAGGAAGGCGCGTTCGTTCCCTTCGTCACCCTGGGCGATCCGGGCCCGGAACAGTCGCTGAAGATTATCGACACCCTGATTGAAGCCGGTGCTGACGCGCTGGAGCTGGGTATTCCGTTCTCCGATCCGCTGGCGGATGGCCCGACAATCCAGAACGCGACGCTGCGCGCATTCGCCTCCGGTGTGACGCCGACCCAGTGCTTCGAGATGCTGGCGGCGATTCGCCAGAAGCACCCGACCATTCCGATCGGCCTGCTGATGTACGCCAACCTGGTGTTCAACCGCGGTATCGATGAGTTTTACGCCGAGTGCGCACGCGTGGGCGTCGACTCCGTTCTGGTGGCAGACGTACCGGTCGAGGAATCTGCGCCATTCCGTCAGGCGGCCATGCGCCATAACGTCGCCCCGATTTTCATCTGCCCGCCGAACGCCGATGACGCCCTGCTGCGCCAGATTGCCTCTTACGGACGCGGGTATACCTACCTGCTCTCCCGCGCTGGCGTGACCGGTGCCGAGAATAAAGCGGCGTTGCCTCTGCATCATCTGGTGGAGAAGCTGGCCGAGTATCATGCCGCGCCTCCGCTGCAGGGATTCGGGATTTCCTCCCCGGATCAGGTCACCGCAGCGATTGACGCGAAGGCGGCAGGTGCCATCTCCGGCTCCGCGATTGTGAAGATCATCGAGAAGAACGTGGACAAGCCAGAGCAGATGCTGGCCGAGCTGAAAGCGTTTGTGACCGCAATGAAAGCGGCGACGCGTAAAGCATAACCTCTCTACCGTCTGGCTTCCTGCCAGACGGTTCCCCTTCCTTCCCCACCTTCTACAACGGATTACCTCAAAATTGATCCCGTCGATATTTTCGGCGTGAATGGCTTTCCATTCTGGCGTGCAAGCGTATGATCTGGACTCTTTTTTATCTTTAATCCTTCTGAGTTCAGAGGCTTATTCATGTCATGGCAATCCTTTAAACAGGCTTACCTGGTTAAGTTCTGGTCACCTGTTCCGGCCGTTATCGCGGCAGGCATTCTCTCTACCTACTATTTCGGCATCACCGGCACCTTCTGGGCCGTGACCGGCGAGTTCACCCGCTGGGGTGGTCAATTGCTACAGCTCGCTGGCGTGCATACCGAAGAGTGGGGTTACTTTAAACTCATCCATCTGGATGGCACACCGCTAACCCGCATCGACGGGATGATGATCGTCGGCATGTTCGGTGGCTGTTTCGCGGCGGCGCTGTGGGCAAACAACGTTAAGTTGCGGATGCCCAAAAGCCGTATTCGCATAATGCAGGCGGTAGTCGGCGGTATCATTGCCGGGTTTGGCGCCCGTCTGGCGATGGGCTGTAACCTGGCCGCTTTCTTTACGGGTATTCCTCAGTTTTCGCTTCACGCCTGGTTCTTTGCTGTCGCCACGGCCATCGGCTCTTACTTCGGTGCCAAATTTACCCTGCTGCCGCTGTTCCGCATTCCGGTGAAAATGACAAAAGTCAGCGCAGCGTCTCCGTTAACCCAGAAGCCGGACCAGGCGCGTCGCCGTTTCCGCCTCGGTATGCTGGTCTTTTTGGCTATGGTCGCCTGGGCGCTTTGCACTGCGATGAATCAGCCCAAACTCGGCCTGGCGATGCTGTTCGGCGTGGGTTTTGGTCTGCTCATTGAACGCGCGCAGATCTGCTTTACCTCCGCGTTTCGCGATATGTGGATCACCGGCCGCACGATGATGGCAAAGGCGATTATCGCCGGGATGGCGGTCAGCGCCATCGGTATCTTCAGCTATGTTCAGCTGGGCGTTGAACCGAAAATCATGTGGGCTGGCCCTAACGCGGTGATTGGCGGCCTGCTGTTTGGCTTCGGGATTGTGCTGGCTGGCGGGTGTGAAACCGGCTGGATGTACCGCGCCGTTGAAGGTCAGGTGCATTACTGGTGGGTGGGCCTGGGAAATGTTATCGGCTCGACGATCCTGGCGTACTTCTGGGACGATCTGTCCCCGGCGCTTGCCACGAGCTGGGACAAGGTCAATCTGCTGAGCACCTTCGGCCCTCTCGGCGGCCTGCTGGTCACCTACGCCCTGCTGCTGGTCGCTTTTTTACTGGTTGTCGCGCAGGAGAAACGCTTCTTCCGTCGCGCGAGTGTTAAAACAGAAACCCAGGAGAATGCTGCATGAAAGAGATCGTGCCCGATTACCGTCTGGATATGGTTGGTGAACCCTGCCCTTATCCGGCTGTTGCCACGCTTGAAGCCCTACCGCAGCTCAAAAAAGGGGAAATTCTGGAAGTGGTCAGCGACTGTCCGCAGTCCATCAACAACATTCCGCTGGATGCGAAAAACCACGGCTACACGGTGCTGGATATCCAGCAGGATGGCCCGACCATTCGGTATTTGATTCAGAAGTGATCGCTAAGGGCCTCGTAAGGGGCCTTTATCCTATTGAATTATAGGACATCTTGATCCACGGCAAAAACGCAATTTTTGACTTAAGTAAAATCTCATTTCCCTTTTGAAGGAGGTTTTCGCGGTTTGATGTATTTACGAGCTTTACTGGTTTTCGCCTTATTGATTCCCTTCCATGCGCTGTCCCTGAATTTCTCTTCTACCTTCCTGCGCCTTAATTGTCCGCAAAGAGGACTTGTCGAGATCATTCTGCACGTATATGACCATACCCAGGAACGATGGCAAGGTCATTTTGAAACCGGTGCGGGACATAAACGTGCGGGAGATACCGAAATTATCCCGTTTGCCAACGGCGATATTCTTTTCCATTCCCTGTCCAGCGACGCTTTCAGCTATTTATACGATGGGGAAAAGATCCTTAGGCACTGCGTAAAGCTTGATGAGCGGCCGGTTTATCCGTCGTTTTGAAGTGAGCAAAGCAAACTGGCCACCCTGTGGCCAGTTTGACGGGCGATCAGAAACGATAACCCGCAGAGAACATAAACACCCACGGATCCAGGCGAGTATTGATACTTTGCTGCTGACCGCCCGCCTTGAAGCGTACGTCCGTATCAATATCCATGTACCAGACCGAGGCGTTAATCAGCCAGTCGCGGTTAATCAGATAGTCCAGACCGACCTGTCCCGCCATACCCCATGAATCTTTCAGGCTGAGGTCAGTCAGACCGGCCTCTTTACCGGTATCGTTAAACTTCTCGTCAAAGAAGGTGGTGTAGTTCACACCGGCGCCAATATAAGGACGCACCTTGCTGCTGGCATCGCCAAAGTACCATTGCGCCATCAGCGTTGGCGGTAAATGGTGAACCGTAGCGATATCACCGGTTGCGCCCAGGCCCACGCGATGACGGAACGGCGTTGCAGCCAGAAGCTCAACACCAACGTTTTCCGTCGCCATATAGGTGAACGTTAACCCTAACTGGGTGTTATTACTGACGTTAAAACCGCCCATACCCAGCACGTTATCCGATCCTTCAGTCGGGCGAACCGTAGCCGAACCGGCACGAATAAAGAATTCGCCTGCTTCATGCGCATACGCGCCGCCAGAGAGACTGCTTAATACAAGGGCTGCCACCGCTAATTTTTTCATATCCGCTCCATCGTTGTGGTTTTAATCGCGGATGAGAATATACTCACAAATGAGTAATAAGTGATCTGCTACAGATCACATTAAAACCAGTAACTTAACATTCATTGATCTGGATTAATTTTTTGTTACACATCCAAAAGCGATAAGTTGTTTCCATGTCAATTTTTGGCATTTCACGGTTACAAAATTTTCCCTTTTCCCCCTCTTGCTCTTCCTCTGACGGCTGGATAATTTATCGCTCTAACAAGTTGATTTGATGCGTTCTTCTTTTGCAGGTGTGCCATGAGTGATATCAACCCGTGCATGACGTGCGGAGCCTGTTGTGCGTATTTTCGAGTCTCTTTCTACTGGGCCGAAGCCAGCGATGGCGGCGGTACCGTTCCGGTTCATCTTACTGAGCCGTTAACGCCCTTTCTGCGCTGCATGAGCGGCACAAACCAAAAGCAGGCCCGCTGCGTCGCGCTACAGGGTGAGCCAGGGGTCTCTACCCGATGTTCCATTTATGAGGATCGGCCCAGCCCGTGCCGGGAATTTGCCATGTCGGGGGAAGATGGGCAGGTCAACGAAGCCTGTAATCGCGCCCGGGCGCGCGTTGGATTACCGCCGCTTTACAAAGATATGCTTTTCCATACAAGCCTTGATGCTGCCACAGCAGGTGCATCCGGTGTACAATTGCCGGCTAATTAACACCTGCAATACTCAAGGAGAGTGCATGTCTATCACGGCGAAGTCTGTCTACCGTGACACGGGAAACTTTTTCCGCAATCAGTTCATAACCTTTTTACTGATCGCGTTGCTATGTGCCTTTATCACGGTGGTGCTGGGCCATGCCTTCTCACCGAGTGAAGAACAGATTGCCAGCCTGAGCCAGGGTGACCACCTTGCCGGAAGCGTGGGGCTGTTTGAACTGGTGCAAAACATGACGCCGGAGCAGCAGCAAATTCTGCTGCGGGCGTCTGCCGCATCCACGTTCTCAGGCCTGATTGGTAATGCGGTTCTGGCGGGCGGCGTTTTGCTGATGATTCAGCTGGTATCGGCGGGTCACCGGGTCAGCGCCTTACGGGCGATTGGTGCGAGTGCGCCAGTCTTACCTAAGCTGTTTATTCTGATCTTTTTAACCACCATGCTGGTGCAAATGGGGATTATGCTGGTCGTGGTGCCGGGCGTATTACTGGCTATCGTGCTCTCATTTGCGCCTGTGATGGTGGTGCAGGATAAAATGGGGATTTTTACCGCGATGCGCAGCAGCATCAGACTGGCATGGGCTAATATGCGTCTGGTGGCTCCCGCCGTGATCGGCTGGCTGCTCGCCAAAACGCTCCTGCTGTTGTTTGCACCGAATTTTGCGGTATTAACGCCGAACGTTGGCGCGGTAGTGGCGAATACGCTGAGCAATCTGATTTCAGCGGTACTGCTGGTCTATCTGTTCCGCCTGTATATGTTAATTCGTCAGTAATCCTGAGGCGGGTGGCATCGCTGCCTCCCGCCCCGCTCAGAAGATGGAATCACAGAATGAAGCAGTTTCTTGATTTTTTACCGCTCGTGGTCTTTTTTGCTTTTTATAAGCTGTACGATATTTATGCCGCGACTACTGCGCTGATCGTTGCGACCGCTGTTGTACTCATCTACAGCTGGGTGCGCTATCGCAAAGTCGAAAAGATGGCGCTGATAACGTTCGTCCTGGTCGCCGTATTCGGCGGGCTTACGCTGTTCTTCCACAATGATGAATTTATTAAGTGGAAAGTGACCGTTATTTACGCGCTGTTTGCGGGCGCATTGTTAATTAGCCAGTGGGTCATGAAAAAGCCGCTGATCCAGCGCATGCTGGGCAAAGAGCTGACGCTGCCTCAGGAAGTCTGGTCCCGTCTGAATATCGCCTGGGCGGTCTTCTTTATTCTCTGTGGTCTCGCCAACATCTATATCGCCTTCTGGCTGCCGCAGAATATCTGGGTCAACTTTAAGGTCTTCGGCCTGACCGCGCTGACGCTTATCTTCACGCTGTTAAGCGGCGTATACATCTATCGCCACATGCCTCAGGACGACAAGCACTGATTAATGACTGACCAGAACGTCTATGACAGGCGTTCTGGTCTATTCTCTCCGCTGTGAAATCATAGTAGCATCCCGCCTGAAGTCTTCCGTTACGAGTTAAAACAATGACAACAACTAACGCCCCGCAGGGCGAACTGGTTTTACGCACACTGGCAATGCCCGCTGACACAAATGCCAATGGCGATATTTTTGGCGGCTGGCTGATGTCGCAGATGGATATGGGCGGCGCAATTCTGGCAAAAGAGATTGCCCACGGGCGCGTGGTGACTGTGCGAGTGGACGGCATGACCTTCCTGCGCCCGGTTGCGGTGGGAGATGTGGTTTGCTGCTACGCGCGCTGCGTCAAACGCGGCAACACCTCTATTTCAATCAACATCGAAGTATGGGTTAAGAAAGTCTCTTCTGAACCCATTGGACAGCGTTATAAGGCCACTGAAGCGCTGTTTATTTATGTTGCAGTGGATAGCGAGGGAAAACCTCGTCAACTTCCGCAGGCCTGATTGACAGGCAAAAAAAAAGCCTCCATCAGGAGGCTTTTTTTATTCCATCTGCGCCCCGCCGTTCAGGCGGAAAACAATATTCACAATCAGTCCGCTGCCCGGTTTTCCGGCTTCATAGCGCCATCTGCGCATCGCCGATTTCACTTCGCGCTCAAACATATTGGAAGGCTGAGCGGACAAGATTTCCACGTTATCCACGCGGCCATCGGCAGTGACGTCAAATTTAACCCGTACGCGGCCTTCAATACGTAAGGCCTGCGCCCGCGCCGGATACTGAGGCTGGTTGCGACTCAGCGCGCGCGGGCCCGCAGGGGCACTGACTGTCGGCTTAGGCGCGGTTGCGGTGTTATTCATCACCGGACGCGAAGGCGCCGCATTCTCGACCGTCTGGGTCGCACGCGGTTCAACCGGACGTTCCTCGCGTTTCGGACGCTCCTCGACCTTCTTCACCGGTTTTGGCTTCGGCTTAGGTTTTGGCTTCGGTTCAGGCTTGTGGATCACCACCGGCGCTTCCTTCGGTGGCGGCGGAACAGGCTCGGGCTCTGGCTCAGGTTCAGCCACCGGCTGCGGTGGCTGAGGTGCAGCCTGCGGCGGTTCGAGATCCGCTGGCGATACCATCGTCACCGAAATCGGCTGCGCGGGCGCGGGCATTTCAATAACCTGATGAACCGAGGTATACAGCAAACCCGCCACAACAGCACCGTGAATCACGACAGAAAGCAGCGTCGGCCAGGGGAAGCGGCGAGGTAAATCAAGGGTCATCGAAGTCATAATCATCAACGTTAAAAAACCGAACACTGATTTTAAATGCAAATAGCAATCATATTCAATAAGACACTTTGTTCTGGCGCAACTTTAGCGCATGAGAGGCCAAAAAAGGCGCATTCAGATCAGGGTATTAACATTGTTTTTATTTTACATTGCAGTCGTTTGCCCTTTCACATAACGTAACTGACACTTTTACCGGTTAAGGAGCTTCGCCGTGTTTTACGTGATTTACTCTGAAGATGTTGCTGATTCGCTCGAAAAACGCCAGTCTGTGCGCCCTGCGCATCTGGCACGTTTGCAGCTGCTCCAGGATGAAGGCCGTTTACTGACCGCCGGCCCAATGCCTGCAGTAGACAGCAACGATCCTGGCGCCGCCGGTTTTGCCGGTTCCACAGTGATTGCTGAGTTTGAATCTCAGGAAAGCGCTCAGGCATGGGCTGACGCAGATCCGTATGTTGCCGCAGGTGTATATGCGAAAGTAACGGTTCGACCGTATAAGAAAGTGTTCTGATACCAAAGCGGCTCCGAAAGGAGCCTTTTTTATAGTAGAGGTTACGCGTCTCTGCGCCGGGTAAACTGCTGCTCCGTTATAAGGGTTCCCCACTGATCGCCCTCCCACTCCTTGACGAGCGTAAATCCAAACGATTCGTATAAACGCCGTGCGGCGGTCAGCTTATTGAATGTCCAGAGATGCACAGCAGAGAAACCAGCGCTGTCGCAAAAGCGCATCGCATCGGTCAGCAGTTTTTTCCCCACCCCGTGTCCCCGGCAGCCATCGTCGAGAATAAACCAGCGAAGATGCGCTTCACCCGGCGCTAAATCCTCGCCGTCTATCGCCACTGACCCCACTATCCTGCCGTTCATCACCGCCAGCCAGATCTGGTTGCATGGCTTATCCAGGCGGTCACTAAATTCCGCAACTCCCGTAGCCACTTTAGCCTCAAAAAAGCGGCCAAAATGGTGCTCGCGCGCGTAATAAACCCCGTGCATCTCCGCGACACGACCAATCATGCCGGAAATATACCCCTTAACTATCGTGAGTTCGTCGGGGCGCTTGTCGCTGCCCGTCTCACGGCACGCCAGCAGCGCGTTGGCATAAAGGGAGAGTCCTTCAGAGATGGTCTGCTGCTGGACAGGAGCAAGACTCTTTATTGCTGAGACCACGCGCTCGTTGCTAAAGGTATTAATTTTACTGACCGTCTCATGACCTTTCGCGGTCAGCCTGAGGCTCTTCGCTCTCGCATCTTCAGGTGAAGTCACTTCCTCGAGTTCGCCCGCGGCAATCAGGCGAGCCAGCATCCGGCTGACGCTGGATTTATCCAGGCCCAGCAGCTGCACCAGCTGACTCGCCGTCATCTCTTTGCGTAGGGCTATTTCGACCAGGGTATGGACGGCCGACGGTGAGTAATTCGTTGAGGCCAGGGTCGAGGCCATAAAACCTAACTCTCGCACCATAAGGCGCGAGGAACGTCGAATAACACTGACTACCGGGGTTTCGCTGTGCATGTTGTGCCCTCATCATTTAGTTGCACTATACAACTAAATAGTGAGGGGTTGTCAAACATAATAAAAAAGGCTCCCTCAGGAGCTTTTTCAAACGCTTCAACATAATGAAATAAAAGGATTTATTTCAGGAAATGTCCACATATTGACCACATCAAAACTTGAGCCCCTAAATTTAGGGGCTTTTATTTTGGAATTATTTAAGCGGCTACCAAATTGCTTAGTCACGCTTATACTCAATAAAATTAACAATATAATATAGTAAATATTGTATAAATGACTTGTCATTTGGAGGAACATGCATGAGCATAACAAGCTTTAACTTTACATAGATTTATACTTAATGATTGCTTCGATATATTTTTCGAATCCCAACCTCTTAACCTCATCAATAAACCTTTTGTTTCCGACAATAAATTTAGAAGCTTGTATAGTATCATAATAATAAGAACTTAAAATTACAAACCTCAATATATCATAATCTGTGGAGTTTATTAACCATAGATTATACTCTAAAATGGACTCATCACTAATATCGCCCCTTGCATATTCAGTTTCTAACATCTTCAAAAGAAGATAAAACTGCCTTACCACGGGGAATATATTCTCCTTGAAACCATTAGTATTCATAAATTCGGTTTGGTTATTTGAAAATATTGCATCCTCCATGACTTTTAGGATTTTTTTTCCGTCTATTTTCTCTTCACCATTCAGGTTAATCGTTAATTTATCAAAATTATTCTTAACCTGTCCAATCATGCCGTAGAATCGATCTTCAAATCTTTTAATTCTTTCTCTTTGCTCCAAAAGTGAATTGTGTTTTTCCTGATAAATTGAAGTTTTTATTAAAATACAAATAGTGATGAAACTAAGGATGGGATTCAGCACTCCACCAAAGAAATCCCCAAACTGCCCCCATTGCTCACCACTTGGTGAAAGACTTCTACTTAAATGAACAAAGAACCATCCTACATATGACGAAATCAACAGCAGTATACTACCTGCAGTAACAAAGATTATGTACAGCCAAAACCCCCGTTTCATGAAGGTTCAACCTCATACACCACATATTTCACTATTTCATTTGACTTATTTCTTTTAGGTTTTACCGATAGTGTTATGTTTACCCGTTCTTCATCAGCGACTGCTGTGTTTGCTGACAGGTTTCGAGAAATCTTCTGCTTATCAGCACCTTTTACTTTACTATACGCACCAGCAAAGCCGAATGGAATTGTCGAATTGTCCCCATTAACTAATAATCTTCCATTACCCGTAAAAATATTAAATCGTGATATTACAGCTTCAATTTCTGTTATATCAGCATCCTCGGTCAATTCAAAAGCATTTCCATACGTTGTTTTATTGACTTCGAATAAAACAAATTTCTTCGCATCGGTCAATCGATACAACTTTACTGAATAGTCTTTCCTTATTGAAAGCGTATGCATATCTTCTACCCAAGAAGATATTCTTGTAATTATTTTGCTTTCGATAGGCTCAAGTTTTTTTATATGCTTATCCGCTTTTTTTGAAAGTTCAGGTTGTTTTGCGTAAAGCACCTCATTTACATAATATGTAATCAACTCTGCTAATACAGAATTACTCATTCTCTTGAGCTTCAATTCTTTGACAGGGTCATTAATTTTCAAGCGAAATTTTTGTACATACGAACCTAAAAAACCCTCTAACAACTCGGTACGTATATCGTCTGCAATACTACTTTTAGATTTAAATTCCTCAGGTTCTGATAATGCCCCCTCAGAAACAGCACTAATAGTCGAAGAAAAACCTTTCATGGTGTCGAGGGCGTAGTTCATATCGACCAAACTCTTACCAGACTCAACTCGTAACAAAAAATCTATCTCATTTGGTAGCGTCATGTGATTTATCCTTAAAAATTTCCTTAAGAATAATCCTTAAATGCAAATAAATGAAACACAAAGTTACAAAATCACGTCAAACACGAAAAAAAACCTTATAATCAATGACATTCAATGCAGCCGCCTACTTAATTTTAAGGTTTTCCATAGCCGCGAGCAAAGTATCTCTTACGCGGGCTTATTTTTTTTTGAATTAACGCACTGAAATAAAAGGATTTATTTCTGGTCACGGCCACACATTGACCACATCGTGAAAAAGCCCTGCCATGTGCGGGGCTTTACTTTTTTAGTATTTGAATGACACAATTAATTTCAAGCATTTGTTTAATAAGGAAATTATTTTGAAACTTCTGAAAACTACACTCCTACTCTCCCTCGTCCTTACGTCCTTTATCTCGCAGGCAAATGACATCGCCACTCTCAAAAAATCGCTTAAGCCGTGGCAGCCGATTGAGGTCTCAAAAAGTGGCGACACTTTAACGGTGGTATTAAACGAGAATCAGATCACCCCTACTGTATACGATGCAATTATCAGCGCAGGTGCCTGCATGGCTATCTGGACTAAGGATGCTCCGGCTAATTACATTAAGACTGTCAAAGAGCTGCACATTCTAAACAAGCATAAAACACAGGGTTATGTGATGGAAAACCCGCTCGATACCTGTAATGAAATGGGGAAAGAAGCAGAAGTAAAAGCAAAAGGGATCATGCTTTCACATACGCGGCTTTTTAAGTAGTCAGCATACAAAAAGCCCCGCATTTGCGGGGCTTTCTTTTGGTCACTGCCAGTGCATTTGTTGCTGGCCTGATGATGTCGGGTGCGGTGCCGCTGGTACTACTACCCCCGGCGATACGATAAAGCGCTCGACCGTTTCGGTGGTCACAAACGTCGCGCTGCAGTTGATGTTTGTGCACTGGTGATACCGCTCTTTGGTCGTGTCGGTAAAATAGCGACTTGTGCGGGCGTGAGCGGCAAAATGGCATTTTGGGCAGTGAAACATGGCGAGCACCTCATTTAATTTCCGATGCGCTAATTTTACTCACTTTATCCTTATATAACAAATACATAAAAACAAATCACTGCGTTAATTCTTCGCTTTCGTACCCCACATCCGAAACCTTAACCTCAAGCTCTAAGCCCGTCGTGTAGCCGTTGCTGTTGAGGTTATGCACCACCCGGCTGATTATCCAAGCCTGCTCGTCTATGACGCGCTTAAAGCCTTTCACCGCAATTGGCGTTTCAGGAAATAAATCGGCGCGGCCAATAGCCAGCGAGATTGAAAACTCCGCGACACCTCGCTGCAGCTTGTCCCACTTAGCCTGAGCGGCGCGCATGGCCTGCGCCTTTGTCGCGTAAATGGTCGTCAGCTCCAGCACGTTGTCAGCCTCACCGGCCATATACTCACCCTCGCGCGCTTCCTGCTCTTTTTTGGCTTTGGCCTTTGCCGGGGCGTTGGTCGCTTTCGGGTGCTGCAGTGCGCGGAGGTGCTTCTCTTTGGGCTTTCTCTTGAGCTTCACCTTTTGCTTTTGCGGCTTTGGGTCTTTGGTGTGCAGCCACTTTGCCGTCACGCCGGTGTAGGCTTCCCGGTCAGCAATGGCAAACTGATGACGATCGCCGTCCCCGCGCTCAAGCGTCATCTGCGGAATGGGCTTTCCGCTGGCCGTCTTACCGCTCCCCGCTTTCAGGAATAACAGTTTCCCCGCTTTTACCGAAACCGACGCTCCGTTCCGGTCAGCCAGGCGGGAAAGAAACACCGCGTCGGATTCCTGCGACTGGTCAATGTGAGGCACGGCGACGGCTTTCAGCGTGTCGGCCACGCTGGCCGTCAGCTTATTGCGTGCCGCAATCGTCTCCACAATTTGCCCGAGCGTGGTGTCATGCCATGACTGTTCCCGGCGCGAGTTCAGCGTCCCGCGAAAATCGGCGCTGCGCCCCCGGATGGTCAGCGTATCAGGTGCGCCCCTGTGCTCGATTTCGTCGACCGTGAACATCCCTTTTTTTATCAGCGCGGAATCCTGCCAGCCTAACCACAGCGTCAACGTTGCGCCGCGCGGTGGCAAAGCTATCTGGCCGTCAGTGTCATCGAGCTCGATATCGAGCTGGTCGGCCTCGAATCCGCGATTGTCGGTCATGGTCAGGCTGATAAGGCGGTCACTAAAATCCTGCGTGATATCCTCGTTATCCAGCTTGAGCATAAACGCCGGGGCTATCTTCGCCCCGGCCTGAATATCCATACCTGTAATCATCCTGCCAGCCCTCCCAGCCAGTCACCGGCAGACGTGACCAGATTGTCGGCCTGCGTTTTCAGGTCGCCATAAATGGCCGCCAGCGATTTATCGACCCGCTTAAGCGAAAGGCTAAACTCGATTTTTCTCGCAGCCCCGTCGCTGAATAACTCGGTGTGCGTGTGCGTCACTTTGTCGATGACATACATGCCGTGAATCATGCCCGTTCCGTCAATCAGCGGCCACGCTCGCCCCTCGTCTGCCATCAGCTCGATGGCGGTCAGTGACAGACGTCCGCCGGTAATTTCTGGATAGAGCACGCCCGACAGCGTGCGCGTGGTTTCCCCTTCCCCGAGATACTGGTAAGCCGGTGGCTTGCCGATACGGTCGTTTGACGCCCAGCGGTAATCCTTCGAATACTGCATGGACTGATAGGCCAGCGTGCGGCGCTCAAACACAAATAAACCTAAAACCATTAACATGCTTTATCCCCCTCAGTCATGGCGCATACTTGAGCGCTGACGCGCACGGTTTTCCCTGTCGAATTTATCGACAGCCTCGCGGAGCTGGCGGTCAAGGTCGCTGCCCGGCGCGATACCACCATTCAGGTTAATGTTATATTCGGGCTTGCTCTGGTCGACGTAAGTCTTTCCGGTGGGAGCCGTTACTGGCTGATATGCCTGATAGCCACCATATGCAGAGGTGGCCGGAATATAAGACCCCTTTTGCGAGTCGGTGGCGGCACTGGCTTTTGCGGCCTTCTGGTCCAGGTCGCTCGATTCTTTATTGATAACCCCGAGCTTTTCCAGCAGCCAGTTAACGCCGGTACGCAATGTATTAAAGCTTTTGAGCGGTAACATCAGCGCTTCGGCCAGCATCTTACCGAACATCACACCCGCATTTTTGCAGCTGTCGAGCGTCTCCTGCGTCGACTTAACCGGTGCGATCAGGTCTTTAAACCACTGCCACGCCGCTTTAAGTTTGTCACCCAGCCAGTCAAAAACCGGCTTTAACGGTTTGAATAGTTCCACTACAGGGGCAAAAGCCTGCTTTAACCCCTCCATTACGCCTGAGAAAAATGCGCTTATTGGCTCCCAGTATTTGCGGATGAGCAGCGCACCGGCGATGATGGCAACGCCAATAGCCACAATCGGCCAGGTAAGCGCCCCGAGCACAGAGACAATGGCCGCCCCCATTGCGGCCAGATTTGCACCGAGAACACCGGCAGCGGCCATAATCACGTTGAAACCCGTTACCACCGGCCACGCTATCAGGCCAATCCCGCCCAGCACGCCAATCAGCGCCAGCCCACCACCTGCAATTAACCCGATGGTTGACGCAAGTGTTTTGTTATTAGTGATCCAGCCATCGAGCTTTAAAACATATTTCGTGGCGGTTTTAGTGAGCTCACGCAGTGAGCCCTCCTGCTGGTCAAACAGGTCAGTACCGACGGCCTCATAGGCTGACTGGAATTCTTTGAAGTCGCCGCCGAGGTTGTCCTGCATAATTTTGACCAGCTCAGCGGTTTTCCCGTCCGAGGCTTTAAACGCCGCCGTGAGCTGGTCGAGTTTGCCGCTTGAGGCCGCGGTCATCAGTACCGCCGCCGCCGAGCTGGCCTCCTCACCGAAAATGGTTTTCATGTACTCGCCGCGCTGGCTTGTTCCGAGATTGTTTTTCTCAAAACTGCGCTGCATTTCTTTCAGAATGGCAAATATCGGGCGCGTGTTGCCCTTGCTGTCAGACGTTTTAACGCCGAGTTCTTTGATGGCCTCGTATGCCTTACCGGTCGGAGCCTGCAGGCGACTCAGGACGGCACGGCTGCCCGTCCCCGCCATCGAGCCGGTGATTTTGGCATCATGGAGCGCGCCGACCATTGCGGCGGTCTGCTCAATACTGACCCCGGCATTTTTTGCCACCGGCGCAGCATACGTCAGGGCGTCGCTCAGTCCGTCAAAGTCAGCGGCCGTTTTGTTCATCGTCATCGACAGCACGTCGCCGATGTGTGCGATCTGGTCGTTTGACATCTGAAACGCGGATTTCATACCCGTCAGCAGCGCGGCGTTTTCTTCCATCGAGCGACGGTTAGACAGCGCCATATTCAGCGTGACCGGCGTCGCCGCCTGAATCGCTGCAGCATCCCCGCCGCTTTTCGCAATGATAATCTGCGCGCTCGCCGCATCATCTGCAGACGCTGCAGTATTGTCCCCGAGCTGGCGCGCCTGTTTGCGCAGCGCCTCCATTTCGGGTGACTGTTTTTCGACCCCGAGCACGGCCTGCAGCTCAGAGTTTTTCTGTGCAAAGTCATAACCGGGCGTGAGTAATTTGACTCCGGCCATCGTTCCCGCCGTGGCGATTCCGACGCCCGCCGCGCCTGCCGCTGCTGCGCCTCCGGCAAGGGATTTACCGGCCTGATAACGCTCTTTTACCCGACTCAGTCGCGCCTGCTGTTGACTGACCCGAGCCAGTGCCTCACGCTGCCGGTTGAGCTTCGCGGTCGTCTCACTGATGCTGGTTTTTAGTCGGCGCTCATCCGCCGAGAGGGTGCGGGTATTAATTCCGGCCTGCGCGAGCTCGGTGCGCTGGCGCTGCACCGACTGCCTGAGGCTGTTGTATTTGAGCTGCAGGTCAGCGGCGGATTTCTTCGCTGCCTCCATCGCGCGCGCCTGCGCGGTAGTCGGGTTCTGCGTGTTTTTAAACTGGATAGCCAGCGCGGCGGCTTCCTGTTTGGCCTTGTTAAGCGACTGGCCGGTCACGGCAAGCTGTGCGCTCGCTTTCCTGAATCCGTCAATTCGGCCAGCCTGCGCATTCAGATCGCGCAGGCTGTTTTGAGAAGTGCGGATATCGCCGGCAAGGGTCTTGCTGGCAGTCTGGATAGCTTTAAGCGGTCGGCTTGCCCGGTCGACTGCGTTCAGCAGTACCTCAAGTCTGACGTTATTGCTCATGTTGGTGTCCGCTTCGCTGCAGCGCCTTTTCGCGCCATGTGATGAGCTCGGTCACGCTCAGAGAATTCAGCTCTGATGGCGGCCAGTGAAATATCACCGCGATATCCGCCATCAGGTCATCGACCGAAAGGTTATCCGGGAAGGTCAGCGAGCCGAAGATGGCGACAAAAAACCAACCACCTTACCTGCGAGCAAAATCAGGTCTGACGCTTCCAGACGCATGACCTCGGGCTCGGTCAGCGCCGGGTACGTCATGCGCGGCAGCACCTTAATCAGCGCATCGACGTCAGAGTTTGCCAGCGAGGCCAGACTCACACCGCGCAGGGTTCCGGCGTTGGGTTTGGACACGGTCACCTGTTCGATTTTTTGCTCACCGCGCATGATTGGATTATCGAGGATCACAATGTTTGGGTTTTCGGTTTCGGTGGCGGTTTCGTTGATGTTTTCCATGATGTTGCTCTCTTTGAATGTGAGTAGGAGACCGGCCAGCCTGGCTGACCGGTAAACGGGTTACAGGCCAATCGCCCGGCGGTGCTCAGCGAGACGGTCGACGCCGTCGACTTTCATCACCATGTTGACGACGTCAATCTCGATGACCTCTTTGCCGTCGATCGTGAGCTGGTAGTACGAGCACTCGGTCGCGATTTTTGTCGTGCCGCTTTCGCCCTGTTTGTTTTCGCCGCCGTCGTACTCCTTGTGACGGCCACGCATGACCACCTCAACGGCAGAAATTTCGCCGGTGTCATCGCGCTGGAATGAGCCGGTGAAGCGCAGCGGCACGCTGTCGGCACCCGGTGACGCGTACTGCGCCCACAGCGCGACGTCAGGCAGGCCGCCCAGCGTCCACTCAAGCGACAGCGCGTCGTCGTCGAGTCCGAGGTCAACCGACACCGAGCCCGGCATCCCGCCGCCGCGATATTTCTCAAGCTTGCGGGTCAGCTTTGGCAGGGTGACGGATTCAACGACACCCATGTAGCTGAGCCCGTCGTTAAACATATTCAGGTATTTCAGTTTGCGTGGTAACGCCATGCTCTGAGTTCCTTAGCTGTTGACCGAGTCTGACAGGTCTGCCAGATAGGTATCGGTGATGCGCTGGCGCAGGGTCAGATTTTCCAGCGGCGGGACGGGGGTGTAGTCGTAATCGATATACAGCTTCCCGGCTTTCAGGGTTTCCACGCTGTTTGACTCCGGGTCGTACCAGCAGGAGCCGTCAACGATATAGCCGTTGTTTTTCAGCTCGCGGAATTTGGCATTGATACCGGCGACGATGTCGCGGATGAGCGTTGCGGAAACGGGCTTATCCATCGCCCACGCGTGCGCCTCTGCCATCGTGTCGGCCAGCACCTGCGCCGTGCGGGTGTAGTTTTCAAACACGAATAACGGATCGTCCGAGCAGGTGCGGTTACCCCAGAACTTAAAGCCGTCGTTGCGGATGAGCGTTGTCACCCCGGCCTGATTCAGCAGGTTGGCGTCGGTGGCCTGCTCCTGCAAATCCCATGAGACCGAGGCACTGACGCCGGTGACGCCATTCACGCCGACGTTGGACAGCGTTTTGTGCCAGCCGGTTTCCTGGTCGATTCTGGCGCGAAGGCCGAGCGCGCGGGCGGTCGCCCAGGCAATGTCGGTTTCGTTCGCCGTGGTGTCCCATGCCAGAAAATCAGGGTGAATGACCATCAGCTCGCGCTGGCTGAAGTTCTCACGGTATTTGATGGCGTCGGAAATGGTCTTGCAGCCCCACGCGCTCACATAGCCGAACGCGCGCAGGCTCTGGCAGGTCGACGCCAGCGCGGTCGCCACTTCCTGCGTATCCAGCCCCGGCACGCCGAGAATGCGCGGCTTAACGCCGGTGACGGTTTTCGCCGTTAACAGCGCTTTCAGCCCGGTGTATTTGCCGTTTTCGTCGGTCGTGCCGATGATGTTGGAAATGGTTTCTTTCTGCGCCGCTTCCGGGTCTTCCGGGTCTTCGATACCTTCGGGAACGCGCACCACCACAATGACCGGCTTGCACTGGTCGGCGATGGCCTGCAGGGATTTTGACAGCGTGCCTTTTTTACCGGCTTTACCGATAGCCGTTTGCACACTGGTAATCAGCACCGGCTCATTAAGGGGAAACGTCTTGTCGTCAGCATCGCTGGCCGTGCAGACCATGCCGATGATGGCCGTCGAGACGGTGGAAATGGTGCGCGTGCCATCATTAATCTCGATGACCTCGACGCCGTGATGATAGTCGCCCATCTGTTTAACTCCGTGGTTAAGGGGTGCGACTATTTTCTGTTGTGTGTCGCGCAGGCGCGATGCAATGCCGTTGGTGTAGGAATAACACAACATACAAAAAAGCCCTCCGGGTGGAGGGCTTCGTTTATTCTGGTCTTTCCGGCCATTCAATATCCGGTGCCGCAGAGGTGTCGATCGCGTTCAGCGCCTGAATGTATTTCATCCATATAATCAGGCTGGCCTTGTCATCGTCGCTGATAATGCCGAGCTGCAGCTCGGTTTGCCAAAGGCTGATAGCGCTTTGCGTCTCTGTCAGCAGAGTGGATTTTTTCTGTTCTGCCTCCTTAACCTGACCGCTTTTCTGCGCGTTCTTATCCGTGACCCATTCGCTACCGTTCCAGCGGTCATAGGTGGTCGACGGTGCAATCGTAGTTACACCGACGGCATAGTCACCGGGCGCGGTAATGTTGACTGGCTGACCGGTTTCCGTGTCATAAACCGTCTCACCGCGGTGGTCTGCGACATACTCCCACCCGTCAAGGCTGGCCGCGCGGCACACCGCGAAACCCTCCTTTTTTTCGACCGGTGCATCTGTGCAGGAATTAGCAGGAATACCCACGCCCACGGCCAGAAACTCGACAGAGGACGCCAGATATTCGCGAGTCTCACCATCGTAGTTGTAAACCGTCATGTCACCGGCTTTTGTGGTAATGCCCTGTTTATTCAGTGTTGCTTTCGCCATTATGCCGCCCTCACTATGTAGTTAAATGCGATGTTGCGTGGGCGAGCTCCAAATGATGACCTTTGTCCGCCAATTGAAGAAATCAGCCCTGCGGTATTTACATGTGACCATGACGGGCTGTTGTCGACAACGCTGTCGAAATCAGTCAATGGGATATATGCGGTCCCATCTGAATGACCACCGAGGAACATCCCAACTCCAGAGCCGACCTGAGCGGATAATAGCGCTCGTCCATTATCTATCCCGCGCCCGTCATCCCACCCTCGCAAAAACTCACTGCGCAAGTCAGGCAATTTACCGGATGGATAAGCGACAGCCAGCTTTGGATATTTCGCCTTGTCAAAAACAGCACCGTTGCATTTAAGCCAGCCCTCAGGCGGTGTTGCCTGCGGCCACGGCAGCGGAAAACCGACCGGAATATATTTATCAATATCCGCCGTTTTAAGGTATTGCGGATGCGGGTCAGCAGCGTCGAGGTGTGCGGCCAGCAGACTAGCGGCATAGGCTTTCACCTCGATAACCTTATCGTCGACATACTGCCGCGTTGCCAGCACCACCGACGGGTCGATTTTCAGGGTGATGGCCGACGTGCTCGACACAATCAGAATCATGCGAATGGTCTGCGTGCGGCCGCTTCCCTCCTGAAGTTGCGGCTTGTAGGTCTCCGGGCAGTTTGCCACGGCAATAAGAATCCCCTCATCATCGTAGAGGCCAATCTCGCGGATCCAGAAACCGCCTTCATTCTCGGGAATAATCTGTTCCGCGATAATCTGGCTGGTATTGGCCGGGTCAACGTTCAGCAGGTTCAGCCGCGCGATGCGCTTCTGATTAATGAGTTTTGTCTGCGACGGGTCAGGGGTCGGCAAAGTACCATTCGCATCGCCGACGGCCATCTGCGTCAGGTTTAGTCTGGTACCGAGTGCCGCCGCGTTCGCCAGCCGCGCCGCGCCCTGATGGGTCAGAATGGCAAAATATTTTGCGGTCATGCGTTCACTCTCAGGTTATCAATCAAATGGATGGCCGAGGCCGGGTAATATTCACCACCGACGACAATTTCCTCGGCGGTGTAGGGGTAAACGGTGAGCGCGTCGCCGTCGTAGCATCCCGCGCCGACATACAGCTCACCGGTCGCACTCAGGCTGATAGCAAGCCCCGTCAGGTGGCGGCTTGCCGGTTTGGCGTCTTCAATCAGGCGCTCGAGCTCCTGATACATTTCGTCAGTGATGCCACTGTCAAGCACGCCGACAACGAGGCGGAAGGTGCCTGGCGCCTCATTGAGCTGCCACCACTCGCGCACCTCAATCAGAAAGCCGAGCGGCTCGACCACCCGACGCAATGCGCTGATGGTGCCTTTGTGTTGATGGACGAAAAACGACGACGCGCAGACGCTGCGCTTTGTCGCCTCCGACCACTTCTCATCCCACCGGTCGACCGATAGCGCCCACGCCAGATACGGCAGCAGGTTTACCGGGCAGGTGCGCCAGTTCCACAGAGTGCGCAGCGGTACCGGCACGCGCTCAATGTCAGCGAGCGCGGCAGCGGCGGCAACCTCCAGAGGCGATGAGCCAACGGGTAACAGCCGGTCACTCATCCGAGCCCCCGACAGTTATCTGGTACTCGGTACAGTTCGACGCCTGCGACTTACTCAGCACAATGTCGGCCTGCGGTGATGCCAGTTCGACACGCTGCACCCCCTCAACATGCAGCGTCGCATAAATGGCTGACAGTCGGATATCACGCCCGAGGCGGTGCTGCGCGCTGATATAGCTCTGAAGCATCTGCTCCGATGCCTGCCTGATGGGCTCAGACTCGGGTCCAGGATAAACGTAGATCGTCGCGTCAATCTGGTACGGCACAATCTCCGCCGACTGGACGGTCACCCGGTCAGCCACCGGTCGCACATCTTCGGCGTTCAGTGCTTTTTCAACGATTGCCAGTAACTCAGGACTCGCGGTGCCGTCACCCTCACGCGATAACACGGTAATCGTCACGCAGGCGGGCGACGGGCTTTCGACCGACACGTCGGCGACCCGTCCGTCAGCGCTTCGACCGTGATACTCATAGGCGCCAACCGGACCCGCCACGCTTAATGCTTCAAAAGCTTGTTGTGTGCGCAGTCGCAGGTCAGCATCTGATTCCATAACGACAGGCGTTGGCGGTATGGTGGTTTCGTCTGCAGGGGTAATGGTCAGGCGTACTGTATTATTGTTCCCTGCCACGACGTCGAGGTCGTGACCGGTTGAATAGGCCAGCGTTACCGCCTGCGCGGCTTCGTTCACACGCTGACGCCAGATAACTTCCCGGTAGGCGTTTTCCTGCAGCAGTTTCACAATCGGCTCTGACTCAAGTGCCAGCGTCCGGGCGATAGCCTCCTGCTGATTTTCGGGATAAAGCGAAATTAGCGTCGCAATGCGTTCGGCAAGAATGGTTTCAAAGTCCAGTTCTTCCACCACATCGGGAACGGGTAACTGATTCAGGTCAACGGTTGCCATAGTGATTTAGCTCAGTGGAATGGTAATGGAAAATGGCTGGCCGCCGGTCGAGCGGGTGCCGGTGATGTCGACATACATCCCGCCGTCGGTCTCCGACCGTTCAAAGGTAATGGTCGAGAGGTCTACGCGTGGCTCCCACTTCTGGATCGCGGAATAGCACGCGGCCATAATCTGCAGGCGCAGCGCCGGGGTCTGCGGCTGGTCAATCATCTGCGACAGGAGCGAGCCGTATTCACGACGCATGACGCGCGAGCCAACCGGCGTGACCAGAATGTCGCGCACGCTTTGCCGGATATGCTCAACCTCAGAGATACTGAGGCCGGTCCGGCTGCTCATTCCCAGATAACGCACCGTCATTTGATGCCCTCCGTCCAGCTTCCGCCCCGTTCGACGCCGCCGTGGTCGTGGTTATCCACTTGCACACCGTTTGAGGTCAATGTCCCGCCGGTGTGCTCGATGTTCCCGGACATAGTCCCGCCTTTCTTCACTTCGAGCGTGCCGGTCGTCAGTTTATTGGTACAAACCACCTCCGGCGTATCGAGCGTGATGCGGCTCGACGCTTTCACCAGCACCACCGGCACGGTGGCCGTAATGGAATCCGACGCCGTGATGTCAGCGGTTTTGATGCCTGACACGGTGAGCGCACCGCTTTCGGGCTCGTACTCGATAACCGCCCCGTCAGGAAAGGACACATGAAGCGCATCAGGAGAGGCAGACGGCGCGGGATGGTCATCAGAGAAAATGCCGGGCAGAACAAAGGCCGTATCGAGTTCGCCGCCGATCGCAAGTAAAAGCACCTGCTCGCCAACGGATGGAGCCCACCATACGCGCGAGCCACCGGCGCGACTGGTAAGCCAGTTCAGCCAGGTGGTTTCCATGCCGCCGGTCTGGACACGACAAAGCCCCTCGTCGTGATCGACGTCGGTCACGATGCCGGTGCGGATAAGGTTGCGGATCGCGCGTGCGATTTCCTGCAGAGAATTAAGATTATTCATGGGGAAAGGATGCCGCCGGACGAGGTCAGCAGCAATTGAGGCAGGTTTGATGAGAGACGAAACAACAATTCCGTCGAGTCTGGCTATTGGTCTTATGGTTTACATACTTAACTATAAGTAGCAAAGAACTGTGCAAGCTAAGATTTAATTCCAAAAGTTGCGTTTGCTATTGATTCACACTTCAACTAATCCTACATTAAAGAAACAGTGCGTAGTCAAAGGAAACCATAATGAATGTTCTACAAAAAATAGAATTATTAGAAAAAATTGGTGCAGAATTACAATCAAGGATGACTTTTTCTGATATTGACATTTACTTCAAGGGGCATGGGGTCCCCATTCAGAAAAACTACCCAAATAACAGTAAAAGAAGCTATGCAAAAGATATGCTTGCTAATGTTAACGAAAACAAGCTTTCCATTATTGCCAATGAACTTGGCATTCTTGGGGAAGCAAGCACCACTGAAATTAAAGATATTAATGTAAGTTTTTGGCAGCAGGGCTATTTTAAATTATTTTTAAGCCATCTAGCATCATTTAAAGTTCAAACCTCACATCTCCAATCTGCACTGCGTAAATATGCCATAAGTAGTTTTGTAGCACATGAAGATATTGAACCCACCAGAGAGTGGCAAAGCGAAATTGAAGCAGCATTAAAGACTATGGATGCTTTAGTTGCTATCTTGATGCCAGGATTTTCTGAAAGTAAATGGTGCGACCAAGAAGTCGGGGTTGCAGTCGGGCGCGATGTTTTAATAATACCAGTAAGGAGAGGACTTGACCCATATGGTTTTATAGGAAAGTACCAAGGCATTCAATCTCAAGGAAAAAAAACGGGAGAAGTTGCAGAAGCCATCTTCAATACCTTAGTAAAATCCCCCAGAACGAGGAATAAAATCCTCCTTGCACTTTCTGGCTCGCTCTCGAATGCAATTACAGCCAAGGATGCAATTGAAAAAATAGAAATTTTCAACAACCTTACAGCAATACCTGTTGAAATTTTAGAAAATCTCAAACAACAAGTTTCCAAAAATAAAAGACTAATTGACTCAACAGAATTCCTCAACCACTTAAATTCAATGTTACAAAAATTCAATGTTGAAAAACTTACAACTGGAAACATCGAGCAAGAAACTGAATGGGACGACATTCCTTTTTAAATACTGATGATTTAACAAAGCCACCCCAACAAATTCCAAATAACAAATTGAAATTCAATAAGGATTTTTATGAAATCAATCGATTATGTGTCTTACATAAAGAGACTAAAAGCTGAATCTGGGGTCAATAGTTTATTAGAAATATTGACAATGAAATCCCTGTTTATCGAGATGTTCTTTGATGAACAAAAACTTAGCTCAGGCACAGCTTTTTTGGCAGCAAATGATACCCAATCTCACTGTGCCTTGATTACTAACAGACATAACGTTACTGGTAGAAATCAAGACACAAATGAATGTCTTAGCCGATTATGTGCCACGCCCAATAACATTGTAATTTATTTCCACAAAGGCGGTTCAATTGGAGAATGGCATAAAGTTAAATTGCCATTATATAGAGACAATGGCGAACCTTTCTGGATAGAAGATCCACTCCTAGGAGCAAAAGCAGACGTTGTTGCTTTAAATCTAAACTGGGGAAGTGACGTCAATAAATTAGCTTATTACATGAAAACCACCCTAGACCGAGATAACTTATATGTTGGCCCCTCAGATACAGTAAGTGTGATAGGTTTCCCGTTTGGCATTAGCAGCTTTGGAAAATTCCCTGTATGGGCTACAGGATTTATGGCTCAAGAATTACTTTTGATGACAAAAGACAACCCCGTGTTTTTAATTGACTGCAGAGCAAGACAGGGCCAGTCAGGTTCACCAGTAGTGGCGTATCGCTCTGGAGGATATAGAACAATTAATGGTAATGAAATTAGCCCAGTCATATCCGGCGCACCAAAGTGGGAATTTCTTGGAATTTATAGCGGCCGAGTAAATAGTGAATCAGATTTAGGAAGGGTATGGCATGTATCTGTCATCGAGCGAATTTTGGATGCTGCTGAGAGAGACTATCAACATAGATACAAGTCGATAAAAGACAACCAATAAATATAAAAAATAAAGGTCTTATTCAAATGAAAGAATAAGACCACCCCATTGCAACCTCAATTATGTCATGAGCATTAATTTTTCATGAGCCACATTTACCAAGCCACACTAACTTCACTTGATATATTCTACAATCAACCTTTCCATTAACTGCCTATCATTTTGACTTAAACCAATTAGTCGGCGTTCGGCGTATTGTACGTCCTTAGTATGCGCATTTGGCCGATCTTTAAGGCCGTACTGATGGACGCGCGCAATGCGCTGCACTTTACCGGTGAATTCCACCACGGCGCTGTTTTCGCGGCCAGTGGCTTTCATGTAGCGGCTTGTGCGGAGCTTCTGGAACATCGCCCGTTTAATCCGCCCGTTTTTTGCCCTGAGCGGCTGACGCTTTCGCGCCTGATAGGGTGAGCCGTCAGGGGCTTTCTGCAGCTTGATACGTTGCTGTTGGGACTTGCGCAGCTCCTTTGCTATCTCCCCGGCCAGCTTCCGACGGGATGCCGGTGACAGAGCAGCAATCAGACCGTTGAGCCTGTCGTCAAAGGGCTTAAATTCACTCATCCCATTTACTCGCCAGCTCTCCGTCAAGATAGAGCGCTTTTGGTGGGGTAACGGGTTCCGGCAGCGGCGGCTCAGGGGCATAGCTCACATGCAGCGCGCCGTTTTCCTCCCTGATAATGGTGCGCTCGGTGAGCTGCAGGCTGATGCTGATATCGACACTGTCCCCGTCGTTCAAATCCATCTGGAAACGGTAGCCCTTTTTGCGGCCGTCATCGAGCGTGCAGATATCCGGCTGGTTTTCCCTGAGCCATGCGGCCACCGGCACGAAAATCAGGTCAGGGTCGCCGACAAAGTCACACACGATCACATTCAGCGTGTAAATTTTCTCATGGGACAGCGAGGCCGCGAGACGTGCATCGATATTGCCCTCATCGGCAAAGATGCGCATCATTTCGGGGTTCGTTTCAAGCTGCGGAACGGCTTTAATCAGCGCTTCGCGCAGGCTGCGTGCTTTCTTCATCAAGTTTATCCTGACAGTCTTTGATAGTTTCAACCTGCAGCGCGCAGGCGGCGAGCGCGTGCTCAAGCCTGCGAATGTCGGCGCTCAGGTCGCCATTAGTGGCCGGATCGCTTCCCGGCATCGGGCAATAGCTCACCTTCGGGCAGGCGCTGTAAACAATGACCGGCGGAGGCGCAGGCGGCGCGGGTGTGCAGCCGACGCACAACATCAGGCAGCTCAGCGCTATACCAGCGGCGTAAGGTTTCATTCTCATTTATCAGCCTCGTAATGGTTTCTTCACGTCGCACGGCCATTGCACCGGCGGCCAGCAGTTCGCCGCGTAGACTGACCTGCGCGGTTTCATTTCGCCTGGCAATTCCCTGCGAAACGGAAAGCTGATTTTTCAGCATTCCGATCGCGGTTTTTTGTTCGGTAGCGACCCTGTTTGCCCGTTCAAACGAGCGCGTCAGGTTGCCGTTTTCATGACGCTGCCAGAGCACAACAGCAATCAGCGCGGCCAGTAAAAACAACATCACTTTCATTGAATCCCCCTGAGGCAGTAGGCACGCTCGCGTGCGCGGCGGTTTTCCAGCCCTTTGTTAACTTCGCCATTCACGTAAACCCAGCGGGTGAGCTGGTCGCACGCCTGCGGCCATTGCTGGCGCTTAATAAACGAGACCAGCGTCGACCGGCAGGCCGCGCCGGTTCCCACGTTGAAAGAGAAGCTGACCAGCGCGTCGTAAACGTGCTGCGGCATTTTCACCGGCGCGCATACGGCCAGACGTTTCTCGACGTTCAGCACATCCGCGACGAGGTTCTCCGCCGCCTGACGTTCGGTGATTTCCCCTTTCGGCACGACGCCTGCAGTGTGGCCGATGCCCGACGTCCACACTCCCGCGCTGCACTGGTAAGGCGTCAGGCGACAGCCTTCGAGGTCGGCAATCAGCGCCAGCCCCCCGGGCGAGGTGTTAAGCAGACGAAAGTCAGGCATCAGCGCTGCCAGCGCCAGCACGGCGGCCACACTGCATTTTTTAACGATTGATTTCACGAATAGCCCCTTTATCGAGTCCGAGCGATGTCAGATAGAGGTACGTCTTGCGCTTAAACCAGTAGTTCGTCAGCGCGGTAAAAATGGCGCATCCACCACCCACGTATAGCGCCATCTTTTCGGGGGACATTGCCCCGATATACGCCAGCCCCACGGCCAGCCAGTAGGCGATAAACGTGGTGATTTTTTCCATACTCAGTCCCATAGATTCACCGTTTCGGTTCTGGCCGCGCTCTCGGTCTCGGGCAGCTCAATTGCCGTGCCGTGCGGCAGGATCACACCGAGCTCGGACAGGCCGGGATTTGCCTCTAAAACCGTTTCGACCACGCCCTCAGTGCGCCCGTAATACCGGGCGCAAATCGCGTCGAGGGTGTCGCCCTGCAGCGCGTAGGCTTTCATCAGATTTGCCCCACAATGCAGCGCGCTTTGTCCTGGATGCGCGCCACAGACCAGCGCATATCCCGCCACATCTCATCGATAGTGCTGTCGATGCTGTCGGCCTTTTTGTCGCCTTTGGCGGTCGCATCAACGCCGCGAAAACGCTCATAAAGCGTGGCCGTCGTCATCGAGCACACGGCGTTGAAGTAGTGGAAAACGCGCACGCTCTCGCCGTCGAGCTTGTCGGTCGGGACATCCGCCAGCGTGGCGTAACCGGCATCGAGCTGACTTTCGCGCCAGTCGCTCAGCTCCGCGTTAGTCTCCGCAATTGCGGTCTTAATCGCCCGGCGCAGGCGAACGGGGGAAACGGTCTGCTCTAAACGCATTTCCTCGCGCACGCGCTTTGGATCAACGTCAGGAAAAAACGGGGTGTTTTTGATTACCGGCTCGCTCACGCCCGGCGGCGGTATCACCACGCCCGGCACATCCTGCGGCTCTTTTTTTGGCTCAATAATCAGCGTCGTCATGACAACCTCGGGTAATGGGTGGGCGGTGGACGCCGGTCGCAGTCAGGGCAATAAATACCCGCATTGACCGGCGTGCCGCCCGGCTCGGGGAGCGCTCGGTTAACCTGCGGCTTTTGCCGCCTTTGGTGGACGCCCGCGCCGTGCCGCTGGTTTGGCGGCAGGCTTGGGCGTGCGCGGTTTAGTCGTTTTCGGTGCCGGTTCGGGTTTTGGCCTGAGCTGGCGCTCTAACTGCTCGATATCCTTTTTCACCCCGATAGTGCTTTCTAACTGGATCGCACGCTGCAGGTGCGCCAGTGCCTCCGGCAGTTGCTCCGCATCACGCAGCACGTAGCCGGTGATTTTGTGAAGCTTCGCGCGCACGATATCGGGCATATCCGCGCGTTCAGTCAGCGCGATAGTGTCGAGCAGATTCGCCAGATTGACCGGCTGTTTTGCCGTTAGCAGGCGCTGCGCGGCCAGTGCCACTTCTTCGGCCAGCAGGCACGGCGTCGGACGGCGACCGACCGGCATGGTGAGGCCGTAGGTCATGGCGTAACGGGCAATTTCCAGCGCCCCGGCGATATCGTCAGCATCGAGACGCCAGAGCATCACCGTCATGACGATGTCATCCTGTGCGCCTTTGCCGTTTTCGAGGACGCCAGCGACCCACGGCAGGTAGAACGGCAACAGCTCGCGCTTTTTCGCGGCTTTGCGCTCTTTGGAGTTGATTTGTTTGAGTGTGCGGTTGTCTGCGGCCAGCTTAACGAGCATCTGCTCATAGGCAGTTGCATTGCGCAGCGGGACGGCAGCCCGCTGCGCAGTTTCAGAGGCCGAGACCCGCATCATGTGACGGGCTGCGGGACTCGTCATGGCTTACTCTCCGCTTTCCGATGCTGCAGGTGCGGTGAAGTCACCGAGCTTGATGTTTTCAATCAGGCAACCGGCGGCGTAAGCCTCGACCACATAGTCAACATTCATTGACTCGTAGTTTTCGATGCGGTCTTTCTTCGGGTTTTCGATAATGCTGCGGCGGTGCGCGTCATCCATGAAGTAGACAGACAGGTTGTCGAGACGCGTCACCATCAGCGCATCTGCCGGGAAGTAAGGCACGCGCACGGCTGGCAGGTTGCCGATTCGCTTCTGGCTGATGATGATGTCAGCGGCCAGCGACTCGGTGTTTGCCTGCTCTTTGTTGACGATCGGGAAATATTTATCCGCCATCAGCTTACGGCCAGTGATGACAACCAGCTCCGGGTCATCCTGATAAATCTCGTCAATCAGGTTGCCGGTGGCATCCATGACCAGCGCGTCGAGGTTCGCATAGTCGCCGTTCTTACCCACGCGGATCACATTGGAAATAACCGAGCCGTCTTCGTCGGTGATTTTGGACATCACGCGCGCTGGCGCTTCATTGCGGTACTTCTGCAGCCATCCGGTCGCCACGTCCTGCAGCATCGGATTCTTTTTGCGGTCGGAGGTCGCCGCGCGCTCGATGCCGTTGAAACCGGCCATGATGAAATCGAGGGACTGACGTTTGATGATGGCGTCACGGATACGGGTCTGGAAGTCCTGGAATCGCGCCCACAGGTCGAGCTGTTTGTAGCGGATATGGAAGTCAAAGTTAATCTGGTCGCACTCGTATTTATTGGACTCCAGCGCGGTAAAGTCAGCGGTCTTACGCTCATCATCACCGGCGGTGTCGGCGGTGCTCGCAATCGTACCGTTAACGCCGACGCCGACTTTTTCGCCTTTCAGCTCGTCAACCGGCACGATGTTGATTTTGGTCAGAAACGCGGATGACATCTGCAGGGTGGTCATCAGGGTTTGCGTGACCGACGGCTCGACGGTGAATTTCTTCGCCACGTCATCGGTGGAAATACCGTTCAGCTCCGCGACGCGGGACAGGTAGGCATTAAATTTGAAACGGGTATCTTTACGCATGGTTTTTCCTGTTCGGGTAAAAGGGTTCAGGCCGGGCAACGCGCCCGGCGCGTTATCAGCAGTTGGTCAGCAGCTCGTCGCCCGTACCGCCTTTTGAAAGCTCGCGGCGCGGCTGGCTCTGGCTTTCGGTGTTATCGAGGGAGCTTTTCAGGGAAGTAAACGCCTGCGCGTTTTCATCGACTTTGCTGCTCACGTCCTGCTTAAGCAGCGCAAAAGCGGTCTCCAGCTCGGTGACGCGCTGGTCGGTGGCGTTGAGATTGGTTTGTACCTGCTCGGTAACGGTGGTCACCGCCTCATGCACATCGGCGAAACGGGCGTCATCGCTGGCCTGCTTACGGCCAAAAATGGCTTTAACCTTATCGGTCAGGTTGTTGAACATGGTGTCGGGAACGTCCTCAAACTCCAGCGCAGCCAGCGAGGCCACAGAGAAAACGTCGTCCGGCTGGTCTTTTTTACCGGCGAGCGGGTTCTGCGCGGCGCGGCTGCAGAATTCGAGGTATTCCGTGCCGAGGCTTGCCGGGTCATCGGTGACGGCCAGCCCGATGAGGTAGCACTTGCCGCTGTTCGAGAAGTTCGGGCGGATCTCCATGGAGGTGTAAACCTTCTGCCCGGCACGCACCATGCTGACCAGCTCGTCAAGCGGGGCAATTTTGGCAAACAGCGCCTTTTTGCCGTTGAGGACAGAGTCATCACTGATAATCTCCGCCTTAAGCTCGGTTACATCGCCATAGCGTTTAAACGGACTGTCAGGCATCAGCCCCCGGATATGTTCGAGGTTAATGCGGCAGCCGTAGACGCGGGGGTCGAACGTGTCGGCCATATCCTGAATGTCATCGCCGCTGATGACGCGGCCATCGCAGGTGTCACCCTCGACGCCGATGCGAAACCATTTAGAAACTTTCTTTGCCATTGTTCAGGTGTCCTGATGTTGGGTTTTCGGGTCGGGTTTAGTTTCCCGACTCTGACCCGTATCAGCCACCGCTTACGATCTGATTAGATCTGACACAACAGGCACTTAGCGCGAATAGTTCCCCATTTCCTTAGCCTTGCCACGTCATACCAAAAACGAGGCAAGCATGACCATTTCAACTGACCTTTCTCTGTTAAATGACCCGCGACGACAGGCGCGGCTGTTGTACTGGCAGGGGTTCGCCGTGCCGCAAATCTGCAACATGCTGCAGCTCAAGCGCCCGACCGTGCAGAGCTGGAAACAGCGGGATGGATGGGAAGAAACCGCGCCGATTAACCGCGTGGAATCAACATTAGAGGCGCGGCTTATCCAGCTCTACGCTAAGCCAGACCTGACCGCGCATGACTTCAAAGTCGCGGATTTTTTGTCGCGCCAGATGGAGCGGCTCGCGCGCATTAACCGCTACGGCCAGACCGGAAACGAGGTGGATTTAAACCCCAATATCGCCAGCCGTAACAAAGGGGATCGCAAAAAGCCGAAACGAAACTATTTCAGCGAGGAGGCCATAGAAAAACTGGAAGAGATTTTCTTCGACCAGTCGTTTGACTATCAGCTCCGCTGGCATAAAGCGGGGTTAGAGCACCGTATCCGCCACATCCTGAAATCGCGACAGATTGGCGCGACGTTCTATTTTGCGCGCGAGTCCCTCCTGCGCGCGCTTAAGACCGGGCAAAACCAGATATTTTTGTCGGCCAGTAAAACGCAGGCTTACGTGTTCCGTAAGTACATCATCGCCTTTGCCCGTCTGGTTGACGTCGACCTGTCAGGCGACCCGATCGTCATCGGCAACAATGGCGCTGAGCTTATTTTTCTCGGGACCAATTCCAACACCGCGCAGAGCCACAACGGTGACCTTTACGTCGACGAAATTTTCTGGATCCCCAACTTCCAGAAGCTGCGCAAAGTCGCCTCGGGCATGGCCTCGCAGTCACACCTGCGCACCACCTATTTTTCGACCCCGTCGACGCTGGCGCACGGCGCTTACCCGTTCTGGTCAGGCGAGCTGTTTAACCGTGGCCGCAGCAACCGCGGCGAACGTGTCGACATCGATATCAGTCATCAGGCGCTCGCCGGTGGCGTGCTGTGCGGAGACGGCCAGTGGCGGCAGATTGTCACCATTGAGGACGCGCTCGCCGGTGGCTGCACCCTGTTTAACCTCGACCAGCTCAGGCAAGAAAACAGCGCGGATGACTTCCGTAACCTGTTTATGTGCGAGTTCGTCGACGACAAGGCATCGGTATTCCCGTTCGAGGAGCTGCAGCGCTGCATGGTCGATGCGATGGAAGAATGGGAGGACTTCGAGCCGTTCGCCGACCGTCCGTTTAACTGGCGCCCGGTCTGGATTGGCTATGACCCGTCACACACCGGCGACAGCGCCGGGTGCGCGGTACTGGCTCCGCCGCTGGTTGCCGGTGGCAGGTTCCGCATCCTTGAGCGTCACCAGTGGAAAGGCATGGACTTTGCCGCACAGGCCGAGGCCATCCGGGCGCTGACCGAGAAATACACCGTCGACTATATCGGCATCGATGCGACCGGCATCGGCCAGGGTGTTTACCAGCTCGTGCGCTCATTCTTCCCGGCGGCGCGCGCCATCCGCTACACGCCGGAAATGAAAACCGCAATGGTGCTGAAAGCGAAAGACACCATCAGGCGCGGGTGTCTGGAATATGACGCCGGGGCGACCGACATCACGCAGTCATTTATGGCAATCCGCAAAACCATGACCAGCAGTGGCCGCAGCGCCACCTACGAAGCCAGCCGCAGCGAGGAAGCCAGCCACGCGGATATCGCGTGGGCGACCATGCACGCGCTGTTAAACGAGCCGCTTTCCGCCGGTAGCGGAATGCAATCAAGTTCAATTCTGGATATTAACTAAGATGAAAAAACGCCAAAAGAAACAGCCGAAACAGACCAATATGACCGCCAGCGCGCCGCAGAAAATGGAGGCATTCACCTTTGGTGAGCCGTCGCCCGTTCTGGATCGCCGCGATATCCTCGACTATGTCGAGTGCATCAACAACGGCAAATGGTACGAGCCGCCGGTCAACTTCTCGGGGCTGGCGAAAAGCCTGCGCGCCGCCGTACACCACAGCTCCCCGATTTACGTAAAGCGCAACATTCTGTCCAGCACCTTTATCCCGCACCCGCTGCTGTCGCGTCAGGACTTCAGCCGCCTCGTGCTTGATTATCTGGTGTTTGCAAATGGCTATCTCGAAAAGCGCATGAGCGTGACCGGCCAGCTCTTTAAACTGGAAACCTCCCCGGCTAAATACACCCGCCGTGGTGTCGAGGATGGCGTTTACTGGTACGTGTCGAGCTTTACCCATCCGCACCAGTTCGCCCCCGGTTCGGTGTTTCACCTGCTTGAGCCTGATATCAATCAGGAGCTCTACGGGATGCCGGAATACCTGAGCGCGCTCAATTCCGCCTGGCTGAATGAGTCCGCCACGCTGTTTCGTCGCAAGTATTACCAGAACGGCGCGCACGCGGGTTACATCATGTACGTAACCGACGCGGCGCAGAGCAGCACCGACGTTGAGGCGCTGCGCTCCGCGATGCGTGACTCGAAAGGGCTCGGGAATTTTAAAAACCTGTTTTTCTACGCCCCGAACGGGAAACCGGACGGCATTAAGATCGTGCCGTTGAGTGAAGTCGCCACTAAGGATGATTTTTTTAACATCAAGAAGGTGAGCGCCGCTGACCTGCTCGACGCGCACCGCGTGCCTTTTCAGCTCATGGGCGGTAAGCCTGAAAATATCGGCTCAATGGGGGATATCGAGAAGGTGGCAAAGGTGTTTGTCCGCAACGAGCTGACGCCGCTGCAGGAGCGCTTCAAAGAGATAAACGACTGGCTCGGGATGGAGGTGATCCGCTTTAAGGATTACAACATCGAGACCGAGTAGACCCGCATAAAATGCCGCCTCCGGGCGGCACATCCTCAGAGCTCACCAGACGCCGCACACGCCACGCAATCCCGCCACAGCCTCACGATTCGACCTCATCACTCAGCGCGCCACCACGACGCGCACAGACGCCCAAAATAAATCCTGTCACCACATCTGGCGCGCAGTGCTATCCCCACCTCGCCTGCCCGCTTAACGGGTCGCTTTTAATGCAGGTGCATCAGGAGCCCCGAGCCGCGCCAGTACTGGCGCTCGCTGGCAAAATCTTAATTTAAAAACGAATGCAAACTCATGCATATGTTGCATGCATCAGTGATTTTTACTAATTACTTATTGCTGATACGATATCAATTAACATTCGGTATTGCCTCTATGACTTCTATATCGAGTTCTAAATACTGATAAATTGCTCGAGCTTTTGCACAAAACCGTTGATCTTGACTCATAACTGCATCGCAATAGGTAGCCATTGCCGTATGATTGGCATCGCTCAATATCCCCGGTAATTTTTTAATACTGTTAAGACCCTTATCAGGATGAAACCCTAAGAAATTAAGTACGGTATGACACCCTACAACCCCTAAATATCGAGGCCATTTTTCATAGCCTTGTTTATCGATAGGTTCAAAGCCATAAAACTGTTCAATTGTCATTCCGGGATATTTATTTCGCACAACCCCCCATATTAACTTTAAAGGATTATCATCAACTGATAGGTTACCAACCCTGCCCCTACCAATACCAATGCTGGTTCTTGAGTGATCTAAATGCTGTATTTCAAGCAATTGCCCTGTAGTGAGCACCTCAATATCTTTAACCACTTGATCTATACGAGATTCGATATCACTCGTCATTAGGTCATGTGGTGATAACAGAGAATAAAGGAATTCCCTTAATCTCACAGGATGCAATAGCATTTCATCCTGATTATTAGCCCCCGCTAATCGAGCTAAGAACTGCATTTGTAACTGGACAACATCGTCGATGGGCACTTCATTGATATGATCAAGCCATTGGCTGTAAAGCTCATGAGGATCACGAAATTCATAGAGGAATGCTCTCTCGGTAAGCATAAAATTCTTATCAAATTCGAGCTCTAACATTCTTGCCTTAAGATTTGCCAACACATCTAAAAATCGCATGTTTTTCGAACGTTTGATTTCATTAAAATTTTCATTCGAATAAACCCAAACCGTATCGTTTGGAACCTGCAATGTCATACGATTCTTGCTGAGAGCATCCAGTATATTGTGATCAAGGTAAATTCTCATAACACCCCTGCAGTTCGCCAAAGACAGTTTCGAAAAGTGATTTAGTTTATCAATTCAGGGGCAATTTGTATGGCTATCTGACATTACGCTGCGTCACACATCTAAGGATGTGAAACCCGGCCACTCTTCAGCAGCCACATATCTAATTTTTTTGTCGCCATAAAACACCGTCCCCTCGCGCGCCAGCACATCCAGCTCCCAACGTTCCGGGGTAATACCCTCCTGAGCCAAATCTAAACGAATTTTTGGTATGCGCTCGCGTTCTGCTTTGGTCATCCGGACTGATGGCGCTTGTTCTGCAGCTTTAAGGGGCGTTGCGTTTCTTTGCTGACGATTTTTGCGAGATGCACCAGCTTTTAACGCGGCGTTAAGTACCTTCATAGCGTCCGACTCATTCCAGCTGATAACCCCGCATTCAATCAGATTTAACACCGCTGCGGCTTGCTCAGACGGTGAGGGTGTCATAACTGGATCACCACCGTCGGTGAGCTTTCCACAGTTATTGACAGGACTCCGAGGCGCGGCAGAGCCGCTTTTTAAGGTCAAAGGCTCAACGGCCAAAACCTTTGGAACGATTCGCCATTCGGCTGTACGGGTTACATGGACCCGGTGCGCCCCGAGATGAGGGGCATAAATACCGACCACCCTCTCGATATCTTCCTCGTACTCATTAACCTCATCCGTCACCTTACGGGCAACCCTTACGGCCTGAGCATCACGCGGCATGTTTGCCCCACCCTGCGCGATGATGTACCGCTCAAAATCACCCTCATCTGCAGCAGCTCGCGCGGCCTCTACCCTGTCGTCAAACTCGCTGGCGATACTTACCCCACGCGGCAGCTTGCGCAGTTCGCGGTAAGCGCCCATCGTCGGGAGGCCAATCGGTTTAAACTGCGGGATGCGCCATGTAGACGCCCATGCGGTGACGGCTGCGGCCGTATCTTTCAGAGGCTTGCCGGTATCGTGATCGAGCTGGCCGTCAAGTGCGTAACCGTCGATGTTTTTTGCAATGTATTTAGCGATATAACCCGCCGCTCCGCCCTGATTAAGATGGCGTGACTCAAAGCGCTGTTTTGCCGCGCCCTTTTCGTGTCCGTCCTCTTTGAGGGCATAACGACGCATAATTTCGTTAATGGCTTTACGCTGACCGGGTTTGCAAAACAGCATCATGTGCCAGTGTGGCGTGCCGTCGTGGTGCGGTTCAACAACACGCATCCCGTAAACCTCTAAATCGTTATCTTTAAAAGCGGTGCGCATCAGGCTCCAGATTCGGCAGAGATAGCGCTGGCCGTCTTTGGGCGTGAACGCGGTATCGTTCCAGCCATGATTGAGCTGCACCGTTTTGCTTTCACCTCTGCCAACCTGACGGGTCGGGTGATACTTCGATGGCGTGGTCAGCGTGATAAACATCCCCACGTCACCAACGCTGGTCGCGTAGCGCTCAATCCCGGCGATGGTGTTCATCAGCTCCATGCGGCGTATTTCAGGGTTAGAAATACTCCCCATGACCTTACTGATGAGGTCGATACGTTCGCCGGTGACTTTGTTTTCCAGTTCACAGGATTTCAGGTATTCGAGATTAGCCAGGCGGCGCGAGTGAACATTGCGGATCGCCATTTTGCTTGCGTAAGGTGAACGGTCTTTGTTGACCTCACCGGCAGCGATGAGCAGCGCCTCGCGCCAGCGCATCCTCTGCGCCTTAAGCTGATTAATCCACCACTCGTCTTTTATCAGTCGTGAAATAGCGGAAAATGCCATGCGGATCGTCATCTGACCCTTACGGTATTTTTTCCAGTACATCGGGGTGATGTTAAATGCGCGAGCAATACCGGCCACTTGCCCGTATAGGTGCGACTGAGCTTTATCGGTGAAAAGTGTTTCTTTCCCGCCGTGAGCCTCCGCCCATGCGTCGCTTAACTCCTCATATTTGCTCCAGAGCTGAGAGGCAATTCTGACCGCAAATTTCCTGAGCTCTTTGTCATTCATATCTGGTAAGCGCGCATACTGGTCGCGCTCGGACAGAAACCCAATCGAGGCGATTTCATTCATCCCACACAGCTCATTAACACGCTCAAGACGTGGCAGCAGCTTGCGCTCAAACGTGTTTTTAAGGAAATACAGCCCACCTAAAGGGCTCTTTTTACGGCGGATGAAGTTATAACGCGATGTAAACAGCGTTTGCAGGAAAAACGGCAGACGGTCAATCCGGTTTAAAACACCTTGCACCTGACGGAGTTCGGCACGTGTAAGGGGTCTGTCGCGGCCAATGGCCTCTTTGGTGACGTTATTCCAGGGATAAGCACCAACGAATGAATCACTGGCGCCCTTCAAAAATGGTGGTGGTGGCGAGGGGGCAATACGCCCCCGAGATTCGATGGACATACTATTTAAAGGCGTCCAGACATTGCTTCCCCATGCGTTCAATCCGAGCTTCCAGAGCTGTGAAGCTAGTAAGATCGCTGGTCAAAAGATCATGCAATACCAGGCCTGAGATAAGCTTAGGGATAGTTGGGTAGTAACCCACAACGTCCAGCCATTCCTTACCTTCATTCTTCCCGGATGTAGCGGTCTTTTTTTCCTGCAAAATGAATTGATAGCGGTCACTGGTGATGACGTATTGGTTATTAATCTCGATGTGTATACTCATTTTTTGCTTCCTGTTAACAGTGGTTAGCCAGCTCTACCGAAAATTGCGTTGTGTAACTTTTCCGACTCCTGACCTAATAACTCGATAATCTCGGTGCGATTAAGTTCTGACTTACTGATGTGCGCGATAAGCCCGTCAAACTGAGAAGAGAAACGGGTCGCCGCGTCGCGCTGTGCCTCGCTTACTGCCTGCGCCAGAAGTGCCGAATACATCTCCCGCTGCGCTGTATTTTGCTTTTGCATTTGCCTATCTCCGGACAAAAGGAGTCCCCACGCTGTAAGGCGCGTAATAAATCGAATCCAGATTAATTAATGTAAATACTGCTCAGGTTTTACCGAGGTTAAAATGGTTGGTGCGTACTCAAAAAGGCTAAACAGCTCTCGCAGCGCGCGGAAAAGTTTGTCGCGCCAATAACAGCCCTCTTCATTCAAACGCCAGTGCGGCATCATAAATTCCTGCTCTGTCAGTCCAGCATGAAGAAACAATGAACGCCTTTGGCTGACGGTCAGGCGGCTGATGAAAGTTGCTTTTGACGTGCCAAGTTGACGATACCGGGTGAATGCATTTCTCAATTCATCAAGCGCACAAACAAGACGCTCACGATCGGCTTCGGTCATTTCCTCTAAGCGCATGACAGAGTGACGCTGTTTTAATTGAGCGTGGAAACAAACCGTAAGACGCTCCCGTTCCATCATCTGATTGTAAAAATCGCAAGTGTCCTGCCAGCGAGGCTGAGCCAGATACTTGCAGACCAGACCGCGAAGCGCTGTTGGTTGTTTCTGGATCACGTCCAGTGTCATTACCGTCATAACCACAGTCCTCTCTTTTTGACCAGGCGACGAAGCTTCTCGATAACACCCGGCTTTCGGGTTCGGATGATGATGCCCTTACGTCCACGACCGTGAGTGATAGTGAAGTTGGTAGGTTTAGGACTTTCTCTTCGAAGCAACTGTGCAATACAGCGAGGTTCACTATTCATACTCGCTCCCCTAATCCGAGCCACATCAGCCAACCATCACGAATTTCCTTCGGGCGGCTGTCATATGCCATCTTCATACCCTTGTTCCAGGCAGGCAGATAAACCCAATATTCCCCTGCGCGCCCACTCGTTGACTGCGGATCTGTCATCTCGACTACAGGCAGCTTGCCCTTTTCAATCATGCCTTTAACGGCTGCAGGTGTTTTACCAATAAGGCGCGCGAATTCCTGGTATGGAACCGCATCTGTTCTACTTACAAGCTGGTTGTTCATCTGCTACGATTCTCCTTTAGTGTGATTAATTGCTCTTAATGGGCTTTAATTGCTCTCACTAGATAACCCAATAAGAGTAAAACATCCCAATAGGGGCAATATTCTTCCATAGGAGTAACTATGTCAACCCCGGTATTTGAGAAGATAAAGCTGATTAGAGAATCAGAGAGATTAAACAAGAGGCAATTCAGTGAGTTAACAGGCATAGCCTATAGCTCTCTTGCTGGTTATGAGTCCGGAGACAAAAAGCCCGGAGTTGAGCAAATCATGAAAATCCTGCAACACCCACGGTTCACAAAGTACACGTTGTGGTTCATGGCCGATCAAATAACACCTGAAGCTGGGCAAATTGCACCGGCTCTCGCGCACTTTGGGCAGCAGACAACAACGTCACCCCACTCAGACCAGAAAACTGGCTAACCATCTACGGGGCTTATTTGTGCAGAAAATGCACAGTGAATTTTTGTTATCTAAATCAGGAAATTGAAGTACGCAGTAACATCATCGGGAGGCTTTATGTCTGTTAAAAAGCTCGATGATGGTCGATATGAAGTGGACATTAGACCGGCTGGGCGTAACGGAAAACGCATCCGTCGGAAGTTCGACAAGAAAAGCGAGGCGATGGCTTTTGAAAAGCATACTCAATATAACCATCACTCAAAGGAATGGCTTTCAAAACCCACGGACAAACGCCAACTGTCAGAACTGAAAGAGTTATGGTGGAAGCTGAAAGGTAAACACGAGGAACACGGTCAATCGTATCTCAGGAAAATTGAGCGTTTCGAAACGATGACCGGTAACCCATGCGCTTTCCAGATCACCAAGAGCCTGATAACGCAATATTGTGCTCAACGCCGGGCTGAAGGTATTAAGCCAACTACCATCAACCGCGACCTGATTACATTAGGTGGAATGTTTACTACCCTGATTGAGTCAGAAATGTATAACGGCGAGCATCCGTTTAGGGGGTTCAAAAAACTGAAAGAGCAGACTGCCGAAACGGGCTATCTCACTCTTGAGGAAATTGACGCCTTACTGGCAGCGCTATCAGGAGATAATCGTAAAATTGCCGTCTTGTGTCTGAGTACCGGGGCAAGATGGGGTGAGGCTGCAAGGCTGAAAGCGGAGAACGTGATTCATAACCGGGTGTCTTTCGTTAAGACGAAAACCAACACACCGCGCACGGTCCCGATCTCTGATGACGTTGCGGCTTACGTAGTCGGCAAAGCACGAGGCTTTCTGTTTCCTGATGCCAGTTATGCTGAATTCAGGCGAATCCTCAAAGAAGTTAAGCCCGACTTACCGGCGGGGCAAGCAACACATGCACTACGACACTCTTTCGCCACGCACTTTATGATTAACGGGGGCAATATCATCACACTGCAGAGGATCTTAGGTCATACGAAAATTGCGCAGACAATGGTCTATGCGCACTTCGCTCCTCAGTACCTGCAGGACGCCATTTTGCTTAACCCGCTGAAGGGTTCTAATGGTGATAAGAGTGTCCACAATGTGTCCACACCCTAGCCGCTTTTTATGGCTTTTGGCTGCTAGTAGTAAAACGTGAAGCCTTGTCTGGCGCGGCTTTCCAGCTACGCCAGACATAAAAAAGGCTCCCTCAGGAGCCTTTCAAACCATCAATGCAGCGACGCCAGCCTCGCCGCAAACCCGACAAACAGCAGCCCTATCAGCCCGTTCCCCAGCTTTGCCAGTTTCTTCTTCGTTTTCAGATAACGCGTGACAAACGCGCCTGAGAAGATCAGGAAGCTCATATACATGAAGCTTATCAACTCCAGCGTCGTCGCGAGGATCAGGAAAGAAGTGCCGGTGCTCTGCGCATTCACGTCAATGAACTGAACGAAGAACGATACGTAGAACAGAATCGCTTTGGGATTGGTCAGGCTTAATACCAGCGAACGTTTCATGATCATACTGGCCGGTTCGGGGCCGCTCTCATGCGCGTTTTTCTGACGGTTCACCACTGACCAGAGCATTTTGCCGCCCAGCCAGAGCAGATAGAAAGCCCCGAGATAGCGCACGATATTAAACAGTACCGGCGTAGTCTGGATTAATGCCGCGACGCCCGCCCAGGCCAGAAACATCAGCACCGCATCGCCGATAAACACGCCAGTGGCGGCAAGATACCCTTTTTTAACGCCGTGACCGATCCCGGTTTTGAGCACAAACAGGGTATTCGGCCCTGGCACCAGCACGATAAAAAACGCGCCGACAACATACGTCCAGAAATTCAGTACGCCAAACTCCGCAAACACTTCTCCCTCCTTTTGCTAAACACAACAGGAATATCGCTGCAAATACGCTATTCCTAAAAAATCAGACGCTATAAAATCAGCGGGCACCCGTTACGGTGCCCTCATGGTTTCAGATATCCTGGACTGCGAACAGCAACGCATTGCGGTGCCTGGTCAATCCACATTTTCTGATGGCGTGAATACGCATATTGCGGCGGGATTGTGCTTCCAGCCAACGAGCCTTGCGACGACTCACCTGTCGCAACATGCGCCAGCGCCCTACTTCTGTTCTACTGCGCTTCATGTCTACAACTCTTTAACTTACAGAGTCGCCATTATAAACCCAACCCGGCAGCAAACCAGCGCTTTTACCTGGCGTTTTTATTTGCCAGATGAATCCTGATGCGTACACTCATAACAATACGCTTTCAAAAGGATTTTTTTACCTATGACAACCTTCTACACCGTGGTGAGTTGGCTGGTCATTTTGGGATACTGGCTGTTAATCGCGGGTGTGACATTACGCATCCTGATGAAGCGCAGAGCCGTACCCTCTGCCATGGCCTGGCTTCTGATCATTTATATCCTCCCGCTGGTGGGAATTATTGCCTATCTCTCGTTCGGTGAGCTTCATCTGGGTAAACGCCGCGCCGAGCGGGCCCGCGCTATGTGGCCCTCCACCGCGAAGTGGCTGAACGACCTTAAAGCCTGCAAACATATTTTTGCCGAGGAGAACAGCAGCGTCGCCTCCTCACTGTTTAAGCTGTGTGAGCGCCGTCAGGGGATTGGCGGCGTTAAGGGCAATCAACTGCAGCTGCTGACCTCGTCCGACGACGTCATGCAGGCGTTAATCCGCGATATTCAGCTGGCTCGTCATAATATCGAGATGGTTTTTTATATCTGGCAGCCCGGCGGGATGGCTGACCAGGTCGCTGAGTCGCTGATGGCCGCCGCGCGGCGCGGCATTCATTGCCGCCTGATGCTTGACTCCGCGGGTAGCGTGGCATTTTTCCGTAGCCCGTGGGCGGGCATGATGCGTAATGCCGGGATCGAAGTGGTTGAAGCGCTGAAGGTAAATCTCCTGCGCGTGTTTCTGCGCAGGATGGATCTCCGTCAGCATCGCAAAATGATCATGATCGATAACTATATTGCCTACACCGGCAGCATGAATATGGTTGACCCGCGCTTCTTCAAACAGGACTCGGGCGTAGGTCAATGGGTTGATTTGATGGCGCGAATGGAGGGGCCGATTGCCACCTCGATGGGCATCGTTTATTCCTGCGACTGGGAAATAGAAACCGGCAAGCGTATCCTGCCGCCACCGCCGGACGGCAATATTATGCCGTTTGAAGAGGCCAGCGGTCACACCATTCATACCATTGCTTCCGGGCCGGGCTTCCCGGAGGACTTAATCCATCAGGCGCTGCTGACGGCAACCTACTCGGCGCGTGAATATCTGATCATGACGACGCCCTACTTTGTCCCCAGCGACGACCTCCTGCACGCGATCTGTACCGCCGCGCAGCGCGGTGTCGATGTGAGCATCATTTTGCCACGCAAAAATGACTCCCTACTGGTGGGCTGGGCCAGCCGGGCATTCTTTAGCGAACTGCTGGCCGCAGGGGTAAAAATTTACCAGTTTGAAGGCGGATTGCTCCACACCAAGAGCGTTCTTGTCGACGGTGAGCTGAGCCTGGTGGGAACGGTCAACCTGGATATGCGCAGCCTGTGGCTTAACTTTGAAATCACGCTGGTCATTGATGATGCCGGCTTTGGCGGCGACCTCGCAGCGGTGCAGGATGATTATATCTCCCGCTCGCGGCTGCTGGATGCCAGACTGTGGGTAAAACGTCCGATGTGGCAGAGAATTGCCGAACGACTGTTTTACTTCTTTAGTCCGTTGCTGTAAAACGTGCCCAACGATGTTAAACAGGTAGTCATCATGGAAATGGATCTGAACAATCGCCTGACCGAAGACGAAACGCTCGAGCAGGCCTATGACATTTTTCTCGAACTGGCGGTTGATAATCTCGATCCCGCAGACGTGATCCTCTTCAATCTGCAGTTCGAAGAGCGTGGCGGCGCTGAATTGTTCGACCCTTCAGAAGACTGGGCTGAGCATGTGGATTTCGACCTGAATCCAGACTTCTTTGCCGAAGTGGTGATTGGGCTGGCCGATGAAGACGGCGGCGAAATTAACGATATTTTCGCGCGCGTCCTGCTCTGTCGCGAGAAAGACCACAAGCTGTGCCATATCCTCTGGCGCGAATAATAAAAAAGGCTGCGATTGCAGCCTTTTTTATTTACTCCGGCAATTCACTGCCGCAGCGGTAACAAAACCGCGCGCTGTGTTCATGTTCACCCTGCTGGCAATGAGGACACTTGCGCTGCTGCTTGCGGTTCTGGAAGGCGCTGCTCATATGTGTGGTAATAAGTCCCGTCGGGATCGCAATCACCGAATAGCCAATCAAAATCAGCACGGACGCCACAATGCGACCCAGTGGCGTATGGGGCGTGATATCACCGTAGCCCACGGTCGTGACGGTCACAATGGCCCAGTAAACCGACGCATTGAGCGTCGTAAAACCATATTTAGGCCCTTCTATTAAATACATCAGCGCGCCAAAAACAATCATGACGATGGCAATAAACGAGTAGAACAAAATAAGCTGATGCCGGGCGCTGACGATCGCACTCCAGAACACGCGTAATGACGGCATAAAACGCAGCAATTTCAGAATACGTAATACCCGAATCACGCGCATCGCGCGCCAGGCAAAGACATAACTTAGGCTGATCTCCGGCCACAGCCACATGACATAGAGCGGCAGGATGGTGGCTAAATCAATAAATCCCCAGAAGCTGAAAACATATCTGGCCGGATTGGGCCAGGCTATTACCCGGAGGAGATATTCAGCGGTAAAAACCAGGGTAATCGCCAGCTCAAGCCAGACAAAAATATGCCATTCGTCAAACGTCAGGTGATATTGCGTCCCGGCACCCGATTCAATAAAGATGACTACCACGCTGAGGAGCGCAAATAAACCGCACAGACCTTCAAAGCGTCGCCCGGAAACCGTTTCAGGATCGAATAAAAAATGATATAGCCGCCGACGGGCTGACGTGAATAAACGCGACACAGTTACCTCGCAAAAAATAAGGGCTGACATGATGTCAGCCCTTGCGATTATAACGGGTCTACTTTCAGGCAGGAAACCGCATGTCGGAAACTGCCTTCCAGAACCGGTCGCGTTTTAGCACATTCCGGCCCGGCCATCGGGCAGCGCGTGCGGAAGACGCAGCCTGACGGTGGGTTAATCGGTGAGGGTAATTCCCCTTCCAGAAGCTGGATCGTTTTATTCTTTTCCAGATCGGGATCGGGGATCGGCACCGCGGACATTAGCGCTCTGGTGTAAGGGTGCAATGGATTGTGGTACACCTCGTCATAGGTGCCCAGCTCCACGGCATGCCCCAGATACATCACCAGCACGCGGTCAGAAATGTGTTTCACCACGGCCAGGTCATGCGCGATGAAGATCAGCGACAGCCCCATTTCGCGCTGCAGCTTCTGCAGCAGGTTAACCACCTGCGCCTGAATGGAGACATCCAGCGCGGAAACCGGCTCATCGCAGATAATCAGCTTCGGTTCGAGGATCAGCGCACGGGCAATACCAATACGCTGGCACTGACCGCCGGAGAACTCATGCGGATAGCGGTTGATGAGGTTTGGCAACAGGCCGACTTTCATCATCATCGCCTTCACGCGGTCGCGCACTTCCTGACGAGACATCTTCGGATGATAGGTACGCAGCGGCTCGGCAATAATCTCACCGATAGTCATGCGCGGGTTTAATGATGCCAGCGGATCCTGGAAAATCATCTGGATATCGCTGCGCACCTCGCGCCACTCGTCGGGTTTCATGCCCAGCAGATCTTTACCCAGCCAGGCCACTTTTCCGTCGGTGGCTTTGACCAGACCGATGATGGCTCGCGCAAAGGTCGATTTACCGCAGCCGGACTCTCCCACAACGCCCAGGGTTTCCCCTTCGTACAGGCGCAGCGTGACGCCGTCCACCGCTTTCAGGGTCTTCGGCGGCTGCCAGAACCACTGTTTGCCGTCTTTGATGTCGAAATGCACTTTAAGATCGGCGATTTCGAGCAGCACGTTGCGTTTTTCATCTAATGCGTTCATACCAGCTCCTCCTGCGGCTTAAAGCAGGCGCGCAGACGGCCTGGTGCAAACTCTTCCAGCGGCGGAGCGCTGTTGCAGATTTCCATCGCGTGCGGGCAGCGCGGCTGGAACGGACAGCCTTTCGGCAGTCGCAGCAGGTTAGGCGGATTGCCCGGAATGGTGAGCAGAGATTCCCCTTCCGCATCAAGACGCGGCACCGCGTTCAACAGACCAATCGAGTACGGATGGGCTGGCTGATAGAAGACATCGCGCGCTTTGCCGTATTCCATGGTACGACCGGCGTACATCACCAGGACTTTGTCACAGATGCCCGCCACTACGCCCAGGTCGTGAGTGATCATGATAATCGCCGTGTTGAACTCACGCTTCAGCTCGTTCAACAGGGTCATGATCTGCGCCTGAACGGTAACGTCCAGCGCGGTGGTAGGTTCATCGGCAATCAGCAGCTTTGGCCGGCACAGCAGCGCCATCGCAATCATCACGCGCTGACGCATACCGCCAGAAAACTCGTGCGGGAACATGCGCATACGCTTGCGCGCTTCCGGCATTTTCACCGCATCCAGCATTTTGACCGACTCTTCAAAGGCCTCCGCTTTGCCCAGGCCTTTGTGCAGCATCAGGACTTCCATCAGCTGCTCGCCTACGCGCATATACGGATTCAGCGAGGTCATGGGATCCTGGAAAATCATCGAGATCTGCTCAGCGCGCAGCTTGTTCAGCTCGTGTTCCGGCAGGTTGAGGATTTCGCGACCGTTGAATTTAGCGGAGCCGCCAATCACGCCGTTAGCAGCCAGCAGGCCCATCAGCGCAAAAGCGGTCTGCGATTTTCCGGAACCGGATTCCCCCACGATCCCCAGCGTTTCACCCGCGCGCAGGTTGAAGTTGAGATCGTTGACGGCGGTAACATCCCCGTCCGGCGTTTTAAAGGTCACGCGGAGATCTTTCACATCCAGCAGAAGGTTATTCTGCTGTTGCGCCTGTGGCGCAGTGGCCGTTTCAATAATTGTCATGACGGCGCTCCTTAACGGTCTTTCGGGTCGAGGGCATCACGCAGGCCATCGCCGATAAAGTTAAAACAAAACAGGGTAACGACCAGGAAACCCGCCGGATAAAGCAGCAGCCACGGTGAAACTTCCATCGAGTTTGCGCCATCGCTCAGCAGCGCGCCCCAGCTGCTCAGTGGCTCTTGTGTACCCAGACCCAGGAAGCTCAGGAAAGATTCAAACAGGATCATGCTTGGTACCAGTAGTGAGGCATAAACCACCACCACGCCCAGCACGTTAGGAACGATATGGCGAACCACGATATTCCCGGTAGATACGCCGCCTACCTGCGCGGCTTCGATAAACTCTTTGCGTTTGAGGCTCAGCGTCTGGCCGCGAACAATACGCGCCATATCCAGCCAGGAAACCATCCCGATAGCCACGAAGATCAGCAGGATATTTTGGCCGAAGAAGGTCACCAGCAGGATGACGAAGAACATGAACGGGAAGGAGTTCAGGATTTCCAGCAGACGCATCATTACCGAGTCTATTTTGCCGCCGAGGTAGCCGGAAAGTGAACCGTAGAGCGTACCCACGATCACCGCCACCAGCGCGGCAGCAATACCGACCATCAGCGAGATACGGCCACCGATAGCGACACGCACCAGCAGATCGCGTCCCGAGGAGTCCGTGCCAAAATAGTGGCCTGATTCCATATCCGGCGCGCTGGACATCATGCCCCAGTCGGTGTCGAAATAGGTAAATTGCGACAGCATCGGCGCCAGGGTCACAAACAGCGCGATGATCACCAGAACAACCAGACTGGCAACCGCTGCACGGTTGTGCATAAAGCGACGGCGCGCGTCCTGCCAGAGGCTACGACCTTCTACTTCCAGTTTTTCACTGAAGTTTTCCAGCGCCTCGCTGTTTTTCTTACTCAACATCATGGCGTGCTCCAGCGTTAGTAACGAATTTTCGGATCGATGACGGCATACAGCACATCGACGATAGCGTTAAAGAGAATGGTCAGCGCACCGACGAGAATGGTCAGGCTCAGCACCAGCGAATAGTCGCGGTTGAGCGCGCCGTTAACGAACAGCTGACCAATGCCAGGCAGGCCGTAAATTGTTTCGATAACCATAGAGCCGGTGATGATCCCGACGAATGCCGGTCCCATGTAGGAGAGCACGGGCAACAGCGCCGGTTTGAGCGCGTGGCGGAAGATAATCCGACGCATCGGCAGCCCTTTAGCGCGCGCGGTACGAATGAAGTTCGAGTGCAGCACTTCGATCATTGAACCACGGGTGATACGCGCGATGCTGGCGATGTACGCCAGAGATAATGCCACCATCGGCAAAATCATGAACTTCAATGCCCCGCCGTTCCAGCCGCCGCCAGGCAGCCACTTCAGCGTGATGGCAAATATCATCACCAGTAATGGCGCGACAACGAAGCTGGGTATCACTACCCCGGTCATTGCCACCCCCATTACGGCATAATCCCATTTGGTATTTTGTCTGAGCGCGGCGATAACGCCCGCGGTGACCCCGAAAACGATGGCCAGAATGAATGCCGCAGCACCCAACTTAGCCGAAACCGGGAAGCTGGACGCGACCAGGTCGTTAACGGAATAGTCTTTATATTTAAATGACGGTCCAAAATCGCCGTGGGCCAGCTGCTTCAGGTAATTGAAGTACTGGGTGGAGATAGGATCGTTCAAGTGGTATTTCGCTTCGATATTCGCCATGACTTCAGGCGGCAGCGTACGCTCACCGGTAAATGGACTTCCCGGCGCAAGGCGCATCATGAAGAAGGAAATCGTGATGAGAATAAATAGCGTTGGAATCGCTTCAAGACAGCGACGTAGGATAAATTTCAACATTGCCCGTACCTTCTGGCGTGTGCCTATATTATGTGACGTTGGTTAGACACCGTGGGGCGAGCACGCCCGCCCCACTCATTGCCATTAATGCTTGATAATATACAAGTTTTTAACGTAGATATTATCCATCGGGTCTTTACCGGTATACCCACCTACCCACGGTTTCACCAGACGGGCGTTAACGTAGTAGTAAACCGGAACGATCGCGGAATCTTTATCCAGCTGCTGCTCGGCCTGAGAGTACAGCTCTTTACGCTGTGCTTCGTCAGTGGTTTTCAGCGTGTCGCCAATCAGCTTGTCGAACGCCGGGCTCTTATAGTGAGCGGTGTTGTTCGAGCTGTCGCTCAGCATGGTGTTCAGGAAGGAGGTCGGTTCGTTATAGTCCGCACACCAGCCAGCACGAGCCACATCAAAGGTGCCCTGATGACGGCTGTCGAGGAAGGTTTTCCACTCCTGGTTCTCCAGCTTCACGTTCGCGCCCAGGTTCTTTTTCCAGATTGAGGCAACGGCGATAGCCAGTTTTTTGTGCAGATCGGAAGTGTTGTACAGCAGGCTGAAGGTCAGCGGCTTATCTGCGGTGTAGCCCGCTTCGGCCAGCAGTTTCTTCGCTTCTGCGTTACGCTGTTCCTGAGTCTGTTTGAACCACTCTGGCTCGGTCAGTTTTGCGCCATCGGTGTATGGAGGGGTATAGCTGTACGCCGGCAGATCGCCCTGGTTTTTCACTTTGTTCACGATGATATCGCGATCCAGTGCCAGCTTCAGCGCGGTACGAACACGTACGTCGGTAAACGGTGCTTTCTGGTTGTTGATTTCATAGTAATAGGTGCACAGGTACGGATCGACGTGAACTTCTTTAGGGATCTCTTTTTTCAGTTTCTGGAACAGTTCAATCGGCATGTTGTTATAGGTCATGTCGATTTCACCGCTGCGATAGCGGTTAACGTCAGTCACTTCGGACGAAATTGGCAGGTAGGTCACCTGGTCAATAACGGTTTTCGCGTTATCCCAATACTGCGGGTTACGGTCAAGCACCATACGTTCGTTGACCACCCAGTCTTTCAGCTTATAGGCACCGTTGGTCACGATATTGGCAGGCTGCGTCCATTTCTCACCAAATTTTTCCACGGCGGATTTTGGTACCGGGGAGACGGACGGGTGAACCAGCAGCTTATAGAAGTACGGAACAGGTTCGCTCAACGTCACTTCAAAGGTATTGGCATCGATCGCTTTTACGCCCAGGTCGGTAACAGGTTTTTTGCCCGCGATGATGTCATCAATATTGGCGATGTGGCCATATTGCAGGTAGCTCGCATACGGAGAGGCGGTGGTTGGATTCGCCAGACGCTGCCAGCTATAAACGAAATCTTCGGCCGTGACCGGTGTACCGTCGGACCATTTCGCATCTTTACGCAGATGGAAGGTCCAGACTTTGAAATCTTTGTTTTCCCATTTTTCTGCAACACCCGGCGCCGGGTGGCCGTCTACGTCTGTCACCAGCAGGCCTTCGAACAGGTCGCGGTTAACGTTAGACTCAGGAACACCTTCAATTTTGTGCGGGTCAAGAGACTGAACTTCCGCACCGTTGTTACGCACCAGCGTCTGTTTCTCCGCCAGTTGAACACCTGCAGGAACGTCCGCAGCCATTGCAGCGTTGCCCGCGATTAGCGCAGTTAAAATCCCCGCCGCTACCAGATTTTTTTTTGTGATGATGGACATTGTGTTGGTACTCCACTCATTATAATGACTGGCCTTCGCCAGCTGTGTAATCCCCTTTTGGGGCCTGTACAGCGCAGGAGTTTTTTTTGCTGCTGTCAGGTTCTTCTTTTACTGCTTGCTATCACCGACTTTTTTATTACTGACCGCTCGTATGGCCGTCTTGCGTCGATTCTTTACAGGCCTCCCCTGTTTGAGACCTGCACTGGATATCTGAGAAGAGAACTATATGAAAATAATTCTCATCTGCTTGTTTTATGCTGCAAAATATTAGGCCGGAAAGTATCAAATGGCGTAAACGCGCGCCAATACATTTTGCAAATTTGTTAAGCAATTCTCTTTTACGGTGAGTACCGCATCGTTGAGGGCAGCCCTGCCGGACATCGAATACCACTTAAAAATTATGATATTCAATAAGATAGAGAAAATTTTCTCTACACGCGCGTCGCTGCGCTATCATCGAGTGATTTTGTACAAAAATTTAACAACTGGTTATTATTTAGCACATTCATCTAGGGGAATGTTGAATTTACTAATATCATTTCGGTTATCTCTCAGCAAGCCCCAGAGTATCATGTGAGTAAAATAACAGATCGATCGAAGGTTTTCTGCGCAGGCGGGTTTGGCGGGAATTAATAACTCATTGAAATACAAGCAATGAACATTATTAGTAGAATTTATTATGATATGTGAGCATTTCAACTTTAGTTATAGGATTTACTGATAATGACGTAAAAAAACGGAGCCGTGGCTCCGTTCTTTCATACGAAATATCAGTGCAGCAAACCGGGGAAAATGCTTTTAATTCCTGTAACGATGAATTCTATCCCTAACGCCATCAACAGCAGCCCCATAATACGCGTTATGACGTTAATGCCCGTCTGCCCCAGCAGGCGCACCAGCCAGGGCGCCATGCGGAATACTCCCCAACAGCAGAGTGCGAAAAGCGCAATGGCAACGGAAAAGCCAATCAGGTGCATCAGGCTATGGTAACGCGTGCCCCAGACAATGGTTGAACTGATGGCGCCAGGGCCAGCCATGAGCGGTAAGGCCAGCGGCACCACGCCAATACTTTCGCGGATAGCTGTTTCTGACTTCTCCTGCTTGTTCTGTTTATCCTCGCCCAGCTTACCGCTGATCATGGACATCGCGATGGTCACGACCAGGATCCCACCCGCTATGCGGAACGAGTCAATCGAAATCCCGAAGAGCTGGAGAATGGCGTCACCCAGGAAAAGGGAGGTGAGCAATATGATAGCTACTGACAGGTTAGCGGTGAGGTTGGTCTTATTCCTGGCCACCGCCGTCTGATAACTCGTCATACTAATGAAGACAGGAATGATCCCCACCGGGTTGACCAGGGCAAACAAACCAATAAAAAATTTAAAATACGTTGGAAAATCAAAGAGCGTTTGGATCACGTTTTGCTCCGCTTATACACATGCCCGGGACTGACACTTTGTCATGAGAAATCGCGCTGAAGATACCCTTTTTATTAGCATACTTCACTCGAAATCTGCGGCAAAACGTTATCATTTCAGGATGTTAAATATATGTATAATCAATGGCAGCGCCGCTTCCATTACTTACGTAATTATTTAACACTTGAAAAATCTCAACGAAATAACCCTGCTGAAAGGTATCAGCTTGGGGGAAAATTGACGCAGATCATGATTTCCGTACTCAGAAGTGAGTAATCTTGGTTACGCCCCCAGGGAGATCGCCTGACAAAAAGGGATGATGCTAAGGTAAGGCTCTTTTAGTAAATTAGTGTGCTGACGCAGAAAGTAACTCTTTGTTTTACTTTGTGTTACGCAAGTCGTATCGGCTCTGTCTATACTGTGTGACGTATCGAGCGCTGGTTTACTAAAAGAGTTTAAACATTATCAGGAGAGCATTATGGCTGTTACTAATATCGCTGAACTGAACGCCCTCGTCGAGCGCGTTAAAAAAGCCCAGCGTGAATATGCCAATTTCACCCAAGAACAGGTTGATAAAATCTTCCGCGCGGCCGCACTGGCTGCTGCAGATGCTCGAATCCCTCTCGCTAAAATGGCCGTTGCCGAATCCGGCATGGGTATCGTGGAAGATAAAGTGATCAAAAACCACTTTGCTTCCGAGTATATCTACAACGCCTATAAAGATGAGAAAACCTGTGGCGTGCTGTCCGAAGACGACACCTTCGGTACCATCACCATCGCTGAACCTATCGGCATCATCTGCGGTATTGTTCCGACAACTAACCCAACGTCTACGGCTATCTTCAAATCACTGATTAGCCTGAAGACCCGTAACGCAATCATCTTCTCTCCACACCCACGTGCGAAAGACGCGACCAACAAAGCTGCGGATATCGTCCTGCAGGCGGCGATCGCTGCTGGCGCACCAAAAGATCTGATCGGCTGGATCGACCAACCTTCTGTTGAGCTCTCCAATGCGCTGATGCATCACCCGGACATTAACCTGATCCTGGCGACCGGTGGTCCTGGCATGGTTAAAGCCGCATACAGCTCCGGTAAACCAGCGATCGGTGTGGGCGCCGGTAACACCCCTGTTGTTATCGACGAAACTGCTGACATCAAACGTGCCGTTGCGTCTGTACTGATGTCTAAAACCTTCGATAACGGCGTGATCTGTGCATCTGAACAGTCTGTTGTTGTTGTCGATTCCGTGTACGACGCTGTTCGTGAACGTTTCGCCAGCCACGGCGGCTACCTGCTGCAGGGCAAAGAGCTGAAAGCAGTTCAGGACATTATTCTGAAAAATGGCGCGTTGAACGCTGCTATCGTGGGTCAGCCGGCTTACAAAATTGCTGAACTCGCAGGCTTTACCGTTCCGGCAACAACCAAAATCCTGATCGGTGAAGTGAAAGTTGTCGACGAAAGCGAGCCGTTCGCACATGAAAAACTGTCTCCAACGCTTGCCATGTACCGTGCGAAAGATTTCGAAGATGCGGTAGAGAAAGCCGAGAAACTGGTTGCCATGGGCGGTATCGGTCACACGTCTTGTCTGTACACCGACCAGGACAACCAGCCAGAACGCGTTGCTCACTTCGGTCAGATGATGAAAACTGCACGTATCCTGATTAACACCCCTGCTTCTCAGGGTGGTATCGGTGACCTGTACAACTTTAAACTCGCACCTTCCCTGACTCTGGGTTGTGGTTCCTGGGGTGGTAACTCCATCTCTGAAAACGTTGGTCCAAAACACCTGATCAACAAGAAAACCGTTGCTAAGCGAGCTGAAAACATGTTGTGGCACAAACTTCCGAAATCTATCTACTTCCGCCGTGGCTCTCTGCCAATCGCGCTGGATGAAGTGATTACTGATGGCCACAAACGTGCGCTCATCGTGACTGACCGTTTCCTGTTCAACAACGGCTACGCTGACCAGATCACCTCTGTACTGAAAGCGGCTGGCGTTGAAACTGAAGTGTTCTTTGAAGTTGAAGCTGACCCTACCCTGAGCGTGGTGCGTAAAGGTGCTGAGCTGGCTAACTCCTTCAAACCAGATGTGATTATCGCACTGGGTGGCGGTTCCCCAATGGACGCCGCGAAAATCATGTGGGTCATGTACGAGCATCCTGAAACCCACTTCGAAGAACTGGCGCTGCGCTTTATGGACATCCGTAAACGTATCTACAAGTTCCCGAAAATGGGCGTAAAAGCGAAAATGATCGCAGTAACCACCACTTCCGGTACCGGTTCAGAAGTGACACCATTCGCAGTAGTAACGGACGATGCAACAGGTCAGAAATACCCACTGGCTGACTATGCACTGACCCCAGACATGGCTATCGTTGATGCGAACCTGGTCATGGAGATGCCGAAATCACTCTGTGCGTTCGGTGGTCTGGATGCGGTAACTCACGCCCTGGAAGCTTACGTTTCTGTGCTGGCATCTGAGTTCTCTGACGGTCAGGCTCTGCAGGCGCTGAAACTGCTGAAGGAAAACCTGCCAGCGTCCTACAACGAAGGGTCTAAAAACCCAGTAGCACGTGAACGCGTTCACAGTGCAGCAACCATCGCCGGTATCGCGTTTGCGAACGCCTTCCTGGGTGTTTGCCACTCTATGGCGCACAAGCTGGGTTCTCAGTTCCACATTCCTCACGGTCTGGCGAACGCCCTGTTGATCAGCAACGTTATCCGTTATAACGCTAACGACAACCCAACCAAGCAGACTGCTTTCAGCCAGTACGACCGTCCGCAAGCGCGCCGTCGTTACGCTGAAATCGCAGACCACCTTGGTCTGAGCGCACCGGGTGACCGCACTGCTGCGAAGATTGAGAAACTGCTGGCATGGCTGGAAAGCCTGAAAGCTGAGCTGGGTATTCCAAAATCTATCCGTGAAGCAGGCGTTCAGGAAGCTGACTTCCTCGCTCACGTAGATAAGCTGTCTGAAGATGCATTCGATGACCAGTGTACCGGTGCCAACCCGCGCTACCCACTGATCTCCGAGCTGAAACAGATTCTGCTGGATACCTTCTACGGTCGTGAGTTCAAAGAAGGTGACGTTGCCGCTGTGAAAACAGAAGTTCCTGTCATCAAAGCTGACAAGAAAGCGAAGAAAAGCGCTTAATTGAAAGCAGAAGAAAAAACCCGCCTTTATGGCGGGTTTTTTTATGTCTGTATAACAAGGCTGGCGTTATTTCCTGTTGTCGTGTTGAATCGCCGTCAGCGAGCCTACAGACAACGCTTCTTTATAATGCTTACGACAGACTGAAACATAGCGTTCATTACCGCCTATAACCACCTGCTCGCCATCTGCATAAGGTTTCCCGGCCTGGTCAAGACGAAGCACCATGCTGGCTTTTCGACCGCAGAAGCAGATTGTTTTCAATTCGACAAGCTTATCCGACCAGGCAAGCAAATACTGGCTACCGGCAAAGAGCTCACCGCGGAAATCCGTACGCAGGCCGTAACACAGCACGGGAATATCGAGCTCATCGACCACCTCTGAAAGGGCATGAACCTGTTCACGCGTCAGAAACTGGCTCTCATCTACCAGAACACAGTGAATGGGCTGCAAAGCATGTTCTGTACGAATGTCCTCATATAGATCGGTTTTAGGGTTAAACAGTCTGGCAGGCGACGAGAGCCCTATTCTGGAGCTCACCTTCCCTGCGCCAAAGCGATCGTCAATTTCAGCCGTATAAACAACGGTACGCATCCCGCGCTCCTGGTAATTGTACGAGGATTGCAGCAACGCGGTGGATTTCCCAGCATTCATTGCCGAATAGTAGAAATAAAGTTGTGCCATTGGCCGTAAAACCCTAATCAATGTGTAATATTCCCGATGATTCATTGTACCATAATTTGTCTGGTCATCAGCGATGTAGCACACAGAGGAAGCGTTTCAGCGCGGAGTTCACAACCTTCTTTTCATGAAAATAACCCGCTAAAACATGAAGTAAACTCCTTCAGCCTGGCCAATATGTTATATGTTTAGCCAAACATAACACTGCATTTTATAGTGGAATCGCCGTTCATTAAAATTCACTATTTATTAACTATTTCAGTCTTAACATCACGGTGGGGAACTAATACAAAAGGCTGATATTTCTCCGCCGCAACTATAATTCCTGCGGTAAATGTCACAAAAAAAAGAGGCAATCGACCGGGTCCAGCCGGGTTAGCTGATAACAAACGAGACTGTTGGGTGATGAAATTTAAGTTAGCGTAATTAATAATAGCGGCATTATTTAGTATTTTTTGAATTCCTTACATTCCTGGCTATTGCACAACTGAATTTATGGCTCTATTATTAGGTCAACAAACCACCCCCCATTATAAGTTTGAGATTACTACAATGAGCGAAGCACTTAAAATTCTGAACAACATCCGTACTCTTCGTGCGCAGGCAAGAGAATGCACCCTCGAAACGCTTGAAGAAATGCTGGAAAAATTAGAAGTTGTAGTTAATGAACGTCGTGAAGAAGAAAGCGCAGCTGCCGCTGAAATCGAAGAACGTACTCGTAAACTGCAGCAATATCGTGAAATGCTGATTGCTGATGGTATCGATCCAAATGAATTGCTGAACAGCATGGCTGCAGCTAAAACCGGTACTAAAGCCAAGCGTGCTGCTCGTCCTGCTAAATATAGCTACGTTGATGAGAACGGCGAAACTAAAACCTGGACTGGCCAGGGCCGCACTCCTGCTGTTATCAAGAAAGCCATGGACGAACAAGGTAAACAGCTGGACGACTTCCTGATCAAGGATTAATCCAGCCGTATTCAGAAAAATCCCGCGTAATGCGGGATTTTTTTTAACCTAAATTTGTCGCAAACATCCCCTTACACTCTGTCATAAAGCATTATTTGGCAATTTTAATAACTGTACTTTGAGACAGGTTTTGGAAGTGTTTAGGGCATAAAAAAACCGGTGGGCAGCGCCTCACCGGTTTCGGACATATCTAACCGTGGCTTATTTCTTAATACCTACGCTCTCTTTGAGCCAGGTTTTAAATTCTTCACCAAGAGTATTGTGGCGAATACCATATTCAACGAACGCCTGCATATAACCAAGCTTATTACCACAGTCATGGCTCTTACCTTTCATATGGTAAGCCTCAACGGTCTCTTTCTCGATCAGCATATCAATGGCATCCGTCAGCTGAATCTCATCACCCGCTCCTGGAGGCGTTTTCGCCAGCAGAGGCCAGATTTCAGCGCTCAGAACATAGCGACCTACAACAGCCAGGTTTGAAGGCGCTACGTCGGCTTTAGGCTTCTCTACCACGCCAACCATTGGCACGCTTTCGCCCGGCTCAAGGTTAACGCCTTTGCAGTCAACCACGCCGTATGCCGTCACGTCTTCAACAGGCTCAACCATAATCTGGCTGCTACCGGTTTCGTCGAAACGTTTGATCATCTCTGCCAGGTTATCCTGAGAAAGATCGGATTCGTATTCGTCCAGAATTACGTCAGGCAGAATTACCGCTACAGGCTCATCACCTACAACAGGATGTGCACACATCACAGCGTGGCCCAAACCTTTAGCCAGGCCCTGACGAACCTGCATAATGGTAACGTGTGGCGGGCAAATAGACTGAACTTCTTCTAACAGCTGACGCTTAACACGTTTTTCCAGCATGGCTTCAAGTTCAAAGCTTGTATCGAAATGGTTTTCGATAGAGTTTTTTGATGAATGCGTAACCAGCACAATTTCAGTGATGCCGGCTGCGATACATTCATTAACGACATACTGGATTAATGGCTTATCAACCAGAGGCAGCATCTCTTTAGGAATTGCCTTAGTTGCTGGTAACATCCTGGTCCCCAATCCCGCTACCGGGATGACGGCCTTTCTGACTTTCGAATTTAGGGCAGCCATTCAAATTCTCCTGAGCTGTTCAAGTTTTGAACTTTTATGCAATAAATAACGCGTTGAGTATATCAGCCTCGCCCCGCAGTCCGGGTCTGAAAAGAACGCGTTGCCGATCAATTAGGACAAATACGCATGAATCTGGGCAGCGATAGTAGCACTCCCCGTAAAACACAGGTAAAGCAATCTTAAAATTAAGATCCAATTGCTTATTCCGTGGACAACATTAAGCGTAGCCGTCCCCCGGTGCCCCAAATTTGGCACTGCCAGGAGGAACAGCGGTGGCTAATTTGATTCAGATACGCCGTACCCAATGTCCCAAGCGGAACACCGTTACTCACCTGAATATGATGTTCACCGGTATTCAGTGAAGCGTTGAGACCTGCTGAAACGAGGATCAGATTCTTTAAACCGCTGTGGTAATAGCCGACCAGCAGCGGGAACTGTCCAGGCAAATTAGCCTGGCGAAAAAGCTGGTTTACCTGTTTGAGCAAACTGCCTAACTCCGGCAGCCGTTGTCCCTGATGCGATAACTGTTCCTGCAGCAAACCATTAAAAAGCGCGCGAAGAAGTAACGCGGCTAATACGCCATTATCCCCCGCACGGGTGACATCCAGAGAATAAAACGCAAGGTCGGAATCAGATAATGGTGCGATATCCAGTACCAGTCCCGGCTGGTCAGCCGCCACCAGCTGGCGATAATTTACGCGGCAGTGTGAAATAGTTTGCTGTACGGGCGGCTGAAGTTCTTGCAACAGTTTCGCCGCAGCAGGAGGATCACTCACCAGGGCATCCCAGTCCTGGAAAAGACGCTCCTCTTCCTCTACCCGGGAATTAAACATATTCGGATAAAGGCACGCTAAGACCGTTTCTCGCAGCCGGTTCAGATCCTTGACCGGTTTAAGCAGAATATCCTGGACACCGAGTCGCAATGCTTTGGCGATATCCGCCATATTCTCTGTGGCAGAGATCACCAGAATCGGCGTCTGGTTGCCTTCGTTACGCAGATGTTCAACCAGCTTCAGCCCATTCATGCGCGGCATCTCAATGTCGCAAATCATTAAATCGGGCGTAATGCTGATCATTTTTTCCAGGGCGTCGATACCATCTTCAGCCAGTGAAGTGATTGCTCCCAGCGAGGATAACCACGAATCCAGTAGCGATCGGAAAACGGGCTCGTCTTCAACAATCAAAATGTGTTTTCCGGCCAATGGCTGCGTCATGGTTCCTCCCCTGGCTGACAGTAACTAAATAGTGGCATGCGATCGGCACTATCGCCTGTCAGATTTTGCTGAAGTAGTCAAAAAAAGGTGCTTAACGTGCTGTTTGCACAAAAGGCAACAATTCGTCCATTTTCTTTTCGACGGCTAACGAGCCCGCTGCGATGGCGGCCTCAGCCCGATGGAAATCAAGAGTAGAGATTTGCGGACAGTAAGGCTGAATAAGAATATCTGGCGGATCGCCTGCCATACGATTGCGCTTAAGGCGATTCTCCAGTACCTGGATTGACGTGGTCATGATTTCTATCGCCGTCGGCGCGGCAACCGAGCGTCGCGCGGCCATACGCCCGATTCTACCGCGCAGGCGCTCATGCCAGGCCAGTTTCTCGCCCTCGGCATCTTCGCTCTGGAGATTGACCGGCATGAGGTCCTGTTGCATCAGGTGGGCGTCGTGCTGCAGGTCGACGGCAATCACGATATCCGCCCCCATTGCACGGGTCAGAGAGATGGGAACCGGGTTTACAACGCCACCGTCGACAAGCCAGTAACCGTTGTGTGGGACAGGCGCCATAAGCCCCGGCATGCTGCAGGAGGCGCGCACGGCAAGATGGATATCCCCTTCGGTTAGCCAGAGTTCGCGTCCCGTGCTGAGGTTCGTCGCGACGGCGCCAAAGGGCATCTGACAATCAGTGAAGTCTTCGAGAGGCATAACCTGGCGGAACTGGTTAAAGACGCGTTCGCCGCGCAACAGCCCACCACGCTGCCACGAGAGGTCCATCAGACGCAGGACGTCCCAGTAACTGAAGGAACGCACCCAGGTCTCGAGTTCCGGAAGCTTCCCGCACGCGTAGGCGGAGCCGACAAGCGATCCTATTGAACAACCTGCGACAATATCTACGTTAATGCCCATCTTGTTTAAGGCATTAATCACGCCGATGTGTGACCATCCCCGGGCTGCACCTGAGCCCAGCGCCAGTCCAATTTTAACCTTTCTCATTAGCCCTGTTTTACTTCCCCTGGATTCCTGACATAGCGTCAACGCAACAGCTCAGTTAACATAGTGCTACCCGAAGCGTTTTACGCCTTTATTATTTGTTCCAGGAAGAGAATCGTGTCTCAACTCTGCCCTTGTGGTAGCGCTCTGGAGTATAGCCTATGTTGCCAGCGATATCTGTCTGGCGATCAGGTTGCACCAGACCCGTCACACCTCATGCGTTCACGTTACACCGCTTTTGTGATCAAAGACGCAGACTACCTGATTAAAACCTGGCATCCCTCCTGCCATGCTGCCGAATTCAGACAAGACATCGAAGCCGGCTTCGCGAACACGCAGTGGCTCGGCCTCACCGTCTATGAATCCTCAACGGGCAGTCATGTGGATGAAGGTTACGTCAGCTTTGTTGCTCGTTTTACCGAGAATAATAAACCAGGTGCCATTATCGAGCGTTCCCGGTTCTTAAAGGAAAGCGGGCAGTGGTATTATATTGACGGAACGCGCCCACAGTTTGGTCGTAACGATCCCTGCCCGTGTGGTTCAGGTAAAAAATTTAAAAAGTGTTGCGGGCAGTAATGCCTGACAACCCAGACTTCGCAAATACAAACAGGATTTCCCGGCGATGCAATCATTACAACGTAAAGTTCTGCGCACCATCTGTCCCGATCAAAAAGGACTGATCGCACGAATTACCAACATTTGCTACAAACATGAACTGAATATCGTGCAGAACAACGAGTTCGTTGACCACCGTACCGGCCGCTTCTTTATGCGTACCGAACTCGAAGGTATTTTCAACGACACCACCCTGCTTGCCGATCTCGACAGCGCGCTTCCGGAAGGTTCCGTGCGCGAGCTGACCCCAGCCGGTCGACGCCGCATCGTGATCCTGGTGACCAAAGAAGCACACTGTCTTGGCGACCTGCTGATGAAAGCAAACTACGGCGGTCTGGACGTGGAAATAGCTGCCGTTATTGGCAACCATGAGACGCTGCGCACGCTGGTCGAGCGTTTTGATATTCCGTTCGAGCTGGTGAGCCACGAAGGCCATACCCGTGAAGAACACGACGATCTGATGGCGCAGGCCATTGAAGCGCATAACCCGGACTACGTGGTGCTGGCGAAATACATGCGCGTGTTAACGCCATCCTTCGTGGCGCGTTTCCCGAACAAGATCATCAACATTCACCACTCGTTCCTGCCGGCCTTTATTGGTGCGCGTCCCTACCACCAGGCCTACGAGCGCGGCGTGAAGATCATCGGTGCGACCGCGCACTATGTGAATGACAACCTGGACGAAGGTCCAATCATCATGCAGGACGTGATTCACGTGGACCACACCTACACGGCCGAGGACATGATGCGTGCAGGGCGTGACGTTGAGAAGAACGTGCTCAGTCGTGCGCTGTATCAGGTGCTGGCGCAGCGTGTCTTTGTCTACGGCAACAGAACCATCATTCTTTAATCTTTCAGAAAATGAATTGATTAGCTTTGCGCCTTTACGGATAAAAAGCAGGCAAACAGCTTCATTTACCTAAAGGAATGCTTTACAGGGGCGCCTCATTTGATATGATGCGCCCCGCTTCCAGCAGGAAGCAGGCCAGTAAAAAGCATTACCCCGTGGTGGGGTTCCCGAGCGGCCAAAGGGAGCAGACTGTAAATCTGCCGTCATCGACTTCGAAGGTTCGAATCCTTCCCCCACCACCATCTCTCAGCACGACATCAAAATTTGAATTACCCCTGGTGGGGTTCCCGAGCGGCCAAAGGGAGCAGACTGTAAATCTGCCGTCATCGACTTCGAAGGTTCGAATCCTTCCCCCACCACCATCACTTTCAAATAACTCCAAACCTCCTTTTTGCACCAGGAATCATGCATTTCCGTAACGGGGAAGGATGAGAAGCTTCGACTAAGGTTCGATTCGAGCGTAGCGAGAAAGCGTTGCCGCAGGCAACGACCCGAAGGGCGAGGCGCAACGCGCCGAGTAATCCTTCCCCCACCACCATCACTTTCAAATAACTCCAAACCTCCTTTTTGCACCAGGCATCATGTATTTCCGTAACGGGGAAGGATGAGAAGCTTCGACTAAGGTTCGATTCGAGCGTAGCGAGAAAGCGTTGCCGCAGGCAACGACCCGAAGGGCGAGGCGCAACGCGCCGAGTAATCCTTCCCCCACCACCATCACTTTCAAATAACTCCAAACCTCCTTTTTGCACCAGGCATCATGCATTTCCGTAACGGGGAAGCCTTCGCAGGCGCAGCCGCCACCTGGCGACAGAAGCCAGAAGCCTACATCGGCGGCAAACGACGCTTCACCGGCGAACTCTTCACAATCGACGTATTGCACTGGGCATGCTCCGCCAGGCCGTCCAGCAACTCATCCAGCTGCTCTATCGATCGCACCACCAGTCTAATTACAAAGCAATCTTCCCCTGTGACTTTGTCGCTCTCGATACACTCCGGCATCGCCTGAATGTATTTATCAACCTTATGCAACAGCCCCGGCAAAGGCCGCACGCGCACCAGCGCCTGCAGCGTATACCCCAGCGCCGCCAGATTCACCCGTGCGCCATACCCCTGAATCACACCGCGCTCTTCCAGCCTCTTCAGGCGTTCTGCCGTGCTGGGGGAAGTCAGACCGATGCGTCCGCTGAGCACCTTCAAAGACATGCGCGCATCTTCGACCAGACAGGCTAAAATTTGACGGTCGATATCATCGAGAAGGTATTCCATCGTTTTCACCTAATTTTAAAAAGTCATCACTGCATTTCACCTTATCTCATCCCTGTAAAACCCGACAGCGATTTTCGACAATAGCGTCATACAATCAGGAGGTGGATGATGCGTGATTTCCATAAAGGCGTCTGGCAAATGAGCCTGGCGATGTTAATTTCCGGCTCTATCGGTGCGTTTGTTTTACTCAGCGGTCTGCCGGTGACGGAAGTGGTGTTCTGGCGCTGTCTTATCGGGGCAATAGCGCTTTTTATTTTTATCCGGGCAAGTCAAAAGCCCTTCAGTCCCCTCACCCGCACCACGCTGCTGCTGGCCATTCTCGGCGGCGTAGCGCTCGTGGTGAACTGGCTGCTGCTCTTCGCGGCCTATGAACGGATCTCGATTGGTCTTTCTACCGTGGTCTATAACACCCAGCCGTTTATGCTGGTCTTAATGGGGATGTTTTTAGGTGAGCGCGTTAGCCTGGTGAAATGGGGCTGGCTGTTCCTCGCCTTCGGCGGCGTGGTGATCTTGCTCTCCAGCGAGCTGACCGGCGCGCACGGCAGTGAATGGCTCGCCGGAATTGGCCTGGCGATGGCCGCGGCTTTCTTCTATGCGGTCACGGCCATTATTGCCCGCAAGCTCAGATCCGTTGCGCCGCAGCATATTGCCTTTATCCAGGTGCTGACGGGCGTCGTGATGCTTTTGCCGTTTGCCAGCATGCCGTCATTTTCCGGTGATTTCCCCTGGGCGATCCTGCTGACGCTGGGCATCGTCCATACCGGCATTATGTACCAGCTGCTCTACAGCGCGATCCAGAAGCTGCCTACGCCCATTACCGGCTCCCTGTCGTTTATCTATCCGGTGGTGGCGATCGTTGTCGATAATCTGGTGTTCGGACACTCGCTGAACCTGACGCAGCTGGCGGGCGGCGCGCTAATCCTGTTTGCTGCCGCGGGTAATAATCTGGGCTGGGGCGAAAAAAAACCCCGCGAGTGCGGGGTTGGTATCAAAACGGCGAATTAGCGACGGGCACGCACAATCTGGTATTTGCGCGTCAGGTACTCCACCGGCGCGCTCCAGATATGCACCAGACGTGAGAACGGGAACAGCACAAACAGCGTCATCCCCAGCACCAGGTGAACGCGGAAGATAAACGCTACGCCGTCCAGGTGCGCGGAGGCTCCGCCGTGGAAGGTCACCACGGACTGCGCCCAGCCGACCAGCTTCATCATTTCGCTCCCGTCCATATGCTGCGCCGAGAACGGAATGGTCAGCAGGCCCAGCGCGCACTGCACCATCAGCAGGGAGAGGATCAGAATATCCGCTGCGGTCGTGGTCGCACGCACGCGCGGGCTGAACAGACGGCGTTTCAGCAGCAGCAGGCCACCCACCAGAGTCATCACGCCGCAGGCACCGCCGGCGATCATCGCCATCTTCTGCTTCACCTCGATCGGTAGCCACGCTTCATACATCCAGTGCGGCGTCAGCATCCCGAGGAAGTGACCGGCAAAAATCCCCAGAATACCGATGTGGAACAGGTTAGAGCCCACATGCATCCCTTTACGATCCAGCATCTGGCTGGAGGCCGCACGCCAGGTGTACTGGCCGTAGTCGTAACGCAGCCAGCTTCCCACCAGGAACACGGTGCCCGCGATATACGGGTAAATGTCGAAGAAGAACATATTCAGGAAGTGCATTAGTGCCGTCCTCCGTTAGAGATATTCAAATATTGCGGGGCAACCGCGCCGGCAAAGCGACGCTGGTGAGCGGAGATTTCAGACTCGCCGCAGTTCTGGTCAGCAAAGAATTTCACCTGCTCTTCTTCCCAGACCGCATCCAGCGCCTGTGGGGTATCGTCGCGGGCTTCATCCGCGATTTTCTCCGCCACTTTTTCACTGTCGACCGCGGCGTTGGCCAGCTTCACCAGCAGATCGAACAGAACAGCATAGCGGCTCTCGCGCTGCTGAAGACGCGCACCGAGCAGCGCCAGGATCGGCGCGATATCCTGCAGACCGCCCAGCGCCTCTTCTTTCGGCAGCTGCGCCAGGTACTCCAGATACAGCGGCAGATGATCCGGCAGCTCGCGGCTATCGAGCTGCAGGCCATGCTGTTCGTACTGGGCCATCAGGTCCACCATCGCCTGACCGCGGTCACGTGACTCACCGTGAACGTGTTCAAACAGCAGCAGCGAGGTCGCACGACCACGGTCAAACAGCTGGCTGTAGTCCGCCTGCGCGTCCAGGAGATCGCGCGCTAACAGATCGCGGAGGAAAACGCCAAGCCGCTGGGCATCGTCTTTATCCAGGTTTTCAGATGACGCGAGTGCATCAAAGAGTTCCTGCTGATGCTGCGCAAGCGCAGCATCCGGGTACTCGAGCAGACGCGAAACAATGACGAGTTCAATCATTGGTGCGGCTCCGTTTTGCTGGTCACATCCATGGCATCGATGCGACGGCTGTTGAACAGGTTGAATTTGCTGTCTGACCCGTGGCAACCGTCGCCAAAGGTAAAGCCACAGCCATTTTTTTCCGGGAAGGCTTCACGAGCCAGCTCGCGGTGGCTGCTCGGCACCACGAAACGGTCTTCGTAGTTGGCAATCGCCAGATAGCGGTACATCTCCTGCGCCTGCGCTTCGGTCAGACCAACCTCTTCCAGCGCGCGGGTATCGATCACGCCGTCTACGGTTTCCGCGCGTTTGAAGTGACGCATCGCCAGCATACGTTTCAGCGCGAGCAGTACCGGCTGGGTATCCCCTGCGGTCAACAGGTTCGCCAGGTACTGAACCGGAATACGCAGGCTTTCCACGTCCGGCAGGATGCCGTTGCTGCCCAGTTCGCCCGCGTCAGCGGCAGACTGAATCGGCGACAGCGGCGGCACGTACCAGACCATCGGCAGGGTGCGGTATTCCGGATGCAGCGGCAGGGCCAGCTTCCAGTCCATCGCCATTTTGTACACCGGTGACTGCTGCGCCGCGTCAATCACGCTCTGCGGCACGCCGTCTTTCAGCGCCTGCTCAATCACCTTCGGATCGTTCGGATCGAGGAACACGTCCAGCTGACGCTGATACAGATCTTTCTCGTGCTCGGTGCTCGCGGCGTTTTCAATCGCGTCCGCGTCATACAGCAGCACGCCGAGGTAGCGAATACGGCCTACGCAGCTTTCAGAGCAGACGGTCGGCATTCCGGCTTCGATACGCGGGTAGCAGAAGATGCACTTCTCAGATTTACCGCTCTTCCAGTTGAAGTAGATTTTTTTGTACGGGCAGCCGGTGATGCACATACGCCAGCCGCGGCACTTGTCCTGGTCGATCAGCACGATGCCATCTTCTTCACGCTTGTAGATAGCGCCGCTCGGGCAGGTCGCCACGCACGCCGGGTTGAGGCAGTGCTCGCACAGGCGCGGCAGATACATCATGAAGGTATTTTCAAACTGGCCGTACATCGCCTTCTGCATGTTCTCGAAGTTCTGGTCTTTGGCGCGCTTCTCGAACTCGCCGCCCAGAATCTCCTCCCAGTTTGGACCGCTGGTGATCTTGTCCATGCGCTGACCGGTGATCAGCGAGCGCGGACGGGCGATCGGCTGGTGTTTGCTTTCCGGCGCGTTGTGCAGGTTCTGGTAGTCGTAGTCAAACGGCTCGTAGTAATCGTCGATGCCCGGCAGGTGCGGGTTAGCGAAGATTTTACCCAGCAGCATCGCGCGGTTACCCATGCGCGGCTGCAGCTTGCCGTTGATTTTACGGATCCAGCCGCCCTTCCACTTCTCCTGGTTTTCCCAGTCGGTCGGGAAGCCGGTGCCCGGCTTGCTTTCCACGTTGTTGAACCAGGCGTACTCCATACCTTCGCGGCTGGTCCAGACGTTTTTACAGGTGACCGAGCAGGTATGACAGCCAATGCATTTATCCAGATTCAGCACCATGCCGACTTGTGAACGAATTTTCATTTTACGCTCTCCTGTACCTGGTCATTACCTTCGCCGTCTAACCAGTTAATATTCTTCATCTTACGTACCACCACGAACTCATCGCGGTTCGATCCTACGGTGCCGTAGTAGTTAAAGCCGTAGGCCAGCTGCGCATAGCCACCGATCATGTGGGTCGGCTTCGGCGTAATGCGGGTCACGGAGTTGTGGATCCCGCCGCGCTGCTCGGTAATTTCTGACCCCGGCAGGTTAACGATACGTTCCTGCGCGTGGTACATCATGGTCATCCCGGCCGGTACGCGCTGGCTCACCACCGCACGCGCCGTCAGGGCACCGTTGCTGTTGAACACTTCGATCCAGTCGTTATCTTCGATACCCAGATCTTTGGCGTCCGTTTCGCTCATCCAGACAATCGGACCGCCGCGAGACAGGGTCAGCATCAGGAGGTTGTCGCTGTAGGTGGAGTGAATGCCCCACTTCTGGTGTGGCGTCAGGAAGTTCAGCGCCTTCTCTGGGTTACCGTTCGATTTCGCGCCCATTACCGCTTTCACGGAGCGGGTGTCGATTGGCGGACGGTAAACCAGCAGGCTTTCACCGAAATCGCGCATCCACTGGTGATCCTGATACAGCGACTGACGACCGGACAGGGTGCGCCATGGGATCAGCTCGTGAACGTTGGTGTAGCCCGCGTTATAGGACACGTGCTCATCCTCCAGGCCAGACCAGGTCGGGCTGGAGATAATCTTGCGCGGCTGCGCCTGAATATCGCGGAAGCGGATTTTCTCTTCCTCTTTATTCGTCGCCAGGTGCGTATGGTCGCGACCGGTGAACTCGCTCAGCGCCGCCCAGGCTTTGACGGCGACGTGGCCGTTGGTTTCCGGGGCCAGGGTCAGGATCATCTCTGCTGCATCAATCGCCGTGTTCAGCATGGGCTGGCCTTTCGCCGGGCCGTCCGCTTTGGTGTAGTTGAGCTTGCGCAGCAGATCCATTTCGCTCTGGGTGTTCCAGGCGATCCCCTTCCCGCCATTACCGATTTTCTCCATCAGCGGGCCGATAGAGGTAAAGCGCTCGTAGGTTGCCGGGTAGTCGCGTTCAACCGGAATAATGTGCGGCGCGGTTACGCCCGGGATCAGGTCACATTCACCTTTTTTCCAGTCCTTCACGTCCAGCGGCTGCGCCAGTTCGGCGGCCGAGTCGTGCTGGATTGGCAGCGTCACCACGTCGGTCTCTTTGCCGAGGTGCCCTACGCAGACTTCGGAGAATTTCTTCGCGATGTCTTTGTAGATATCCCAGTCGCTTTTCGATTCCCACGCCGGGTCAACGGCCGCAGACAGCGGATGAATAAACGGATGCATATCCGAGGTATTCATGTCGTCTTTTTCGTACCAGGTGGCGGTTGGCAGCACGATGTCGGAGTACAGACAGGTGCTGGACAGACGGAAGTCGAGCGTCACCACCAGATCCAGCTTGCCGTCGAGACCGTTATCTTTCCACTCCACCTCCTCCGGCTTCACGCCGCCCTGCTTGCCGAGATCTTTCCCCTGGATACCGTTTTCGGTACCGAGCAGGTATTTCAGCATGTACTCGTGGCCTTTACCGGACGAGCCCAGCAGGTTGGAGCGCCAGATGAACAGGTTGCGCGGGTGGTTTTTACCGTTCTCCGGCTGTTCTGCCGCAAAGCGGATAGAGCCATCCTTCAGGGATTTCACGGTGTAATCCACCGGTGACATGCCCGCCTGCTTCGCCGCTTCCGCAATGCGCAGCGGGTTAGTGCCCAGCTGCGGCGCCGACGGCAGCCAGCCCATGCGTTCAGCACGCACGTTGAAGTCGATCAGGTGGCCGCTGTAGCGGGATTTATCCGCCATCGGCGACAGCAGCTCCTGTGCGGTGACCGTTTCGTAGCGCCACTGGCTGGAGTGGTTATAGAAGTAGGAGGTACTGTTCATATGGCGTGCCGGACGCTGCCAGTCGAGGGCAAACGCCAGCGGCTGCCAGCCGGTCTGCGGACGCAGTTTTTCCTGGCCGACGTAGTGTGCCCAGCCGCCGCCGCTCTGACCGACGCAGCCGCAGAAGATCAGCATGTTGATCAGACCGCGATAGTTCATATCGAGGTGATACCAGTGGTTCAGACCCGCGCCGACGATGATCATCGAACGACCGTGCGTTTTGTCCGCGTTTTCAGCGAACTCACGTGCGATACGGGTAATGTGCGCGCGAGGCACGCCGGTAATCTGTTCCGCCCAGGCCGGGGTGTAGGCCTTCACGTCGTCATAGCCGGTTGCGCAGTTTTCATCGCCCAAACCGCGCTCCAGACCGTAGTTCGCCATGGTCAGGTCATAAACGGTGGTGACCAGCGCGGTAGAACCGTCGGCCAGCTGCAGGCGCTTAACCGGCAGTTTGTGCATCAGAACGTTTTTCAGTTCAACCTTGTTGAAGTGCTCTGAACCTTCACCGCCGAAGTACGGGAACCCGACCTCGGCGATCTCGTCCTGGCTGCCCAGCATGCTCAGGCGCAGCTCCGTCTCTTCGCCGGTGGTGCCGTTGCGTTGCTCAAGGTTCCACTTGCCCTTCTCGCCCCAGCGGAAGCCGATAGAGCCGTTTGGCGCCACCAGCTCGCCGTTGCTGTTATACGCAACGGTTTTCCACTCAGGGTTGTTTTCCTGGCCCAGCGAATCCACCAGATCGGCTGCGCGCAGCGTGCGGCCCGCGGCATAGTAGCCCTCACGCTCTTCCAGCATGACCAGCATCGGCATGTCGGTGTAGCGGCGAACGTAGTCGGTGAAGTACTGGCTTGGCTTATCAAGATGGAATTCACGCAGCATGACGTGGCCCATCGCCATCGCCATCGCCGCGTCGGTACCCTGTTTCGGCGCCAGCCACAGATCGCAAAGCTTGGCGATTTCCGCGTAGTCAGGGGTGACCGCCACGGTTTTGGTGCCTTTGTAACGGACTTCGGTAAAGAAGTGCGCGTCCGGCGTACGGGTCTGAGGAACGTTAGAGCCCCAGGCGATGATGTAGCTGGAGTTGTACCAGTCCGCGGACTCCGGCACGTCGGTCTGCTCGCCCCAGGTCTGCGGAGACGCAGGCGGCAGGTCGCAGTACCAGTCGTAGAAGCTCAGGCAGGTACCGCCGATCAGCGACAGATAGCGCGCGCCGGAGGCGTAAGAGACCATCGACATCGCCGGAATTGGCGAGAAGCCCGCCACGCGGTCAGGACCGTAGGTTTTGACGGTGTAGACGTTGGAGGCGGCAATCAGCTCGTTTACCTCTTTCCACGAGGAGCGAACGAAACCGCCGCGACCGCGAGCCTGCTTGAAGCTTTTTGCTTTGTCAGCGTCTTCGATGATGGACGCCCAGGCATCCACCGGATCGCTGTGCTGTACTTTCGCCTCACGCCACATTTTCATCAGGCGCTTGCGCATCAGCGGGTATTTCAGACGGTTGGCGCTGTAGAGATACCAGGAGTAGCTGGCACCACGCGGGCAGCCGCGCGGTTCGTGGTTTGGCATATCCGGGCGGGTGCGCGGATAGTCGGTCTGCTGCATTTCCCAGGTCACCAGACCGTTTTTAACGAAAATCTTCCAGCTGCATGAACCGGTACAGTTCACGCCGTGGGTCGAACGGACGACTTTGTCATGCTGCCAGCGCTGGCGGTAACCGTCTTCCCAGTCCCGGTTGGTATCCAGAACCTGGCCGTGCCCATCGGCAAAAGTTTCACCCTTCTGTTTGAAGTAGCGAAACCGGTCCAAAAATTTGCTCATCGGGTATCTCCTGTGTGGAGCCTGTGGCTCTCTAAATCGACATTGCTGATTTGCAGCGAAGGTAACGCCCTGAAAGAGGGGGAGAATTGATAACGATCAAGACGAGGAGGGACTTTCAGGCGAGGGGTTACACCAAATACCACCAAAGCGGTATCTTCAAAAATTTCATATCATCATGAAATATAGAGTTATTTTTATTTTATCGTACAAAAAGCCAGTCAACATTTAACATCTCAGGTATTAAGGGGTAGAGCCACCTGCAAAGCGATGGCGATCACAGTGTCACCGCAGGCGTCTGCCGTAAAAGCCGTAAGTATGTTGTAACTATTATGTTGGCAAAAAAAACGCGGCCCGAAGGCCGCGTAAACGGATAATCACACTTACTTATTTTTCTTGGTATTTCGGCCATATACCAGCCACGTAATCACAACGCAGGCGATATAGAAGACGAGGAAGACTTTCATGGCACCGGCCGGTGAGCCGGTCAGGTCCAGAGAGATACCGAACGCTTTCGGGATAAAGAAGCCGCCAATCGCGCCGATGGCAGAGATAAAGCCCAGCGCCGCGGCCGTATCCGTCGCCGCTTCGCGCATGGCCTGCTCTTCGCTCCCGCCCTGCGCCTTCACCCGATCCATCGTCAGCTTACGGAAGATCACGGAGATCATCTGGAAGGTAGAGGCACTCCCCAGACCGGCCGTCAGGAACAGCACCATAAACACGCCGAAGAAGGCGATGAAGTTACCGCCCTGCCCGTCGACGGGCAGAGTGAGAAACAGCAGCGCGCAGAAGACCGCCATCACGACGAAGTTCACCAGCGTCACGCGGGTACCGCCGAGACGGTCAGAGACCATGCCGCCCAGCGAACGCGCCAGGGCACCGATAAACGGCCCGAAGAAGGCAAAGTGCAGGATCTGAATCTCCGGGAACTGCGTTTTCGACAGCATCGCGAAGCCCGCAGAGAAGCCGATAAACGAACCGAAGGTGGCCAGATACAGCAGCGCCATCACCCAGAGGTGTCCACGCTTCAGCACCGGCAGCTGTTCGCTCAGCGACGCCTTCGACGCGGACAGGTCATTCATAAAGAACCAGGCTGCGAGGGTGAAGACCACCAGGAAAGGTACCCAGATCCAGGCGGCGTTCTGCAGATAGAGGGAAGAACCATCCGCCTGCTCAACGCCACCGCCGCCAAAGGCCGCGAAAATAGAAACAGAGATCGCCAGCGGGGCAATCAACTGCATCACGCTGACGCCCATATTCCCCAGGCCGCCGTTAATGCCCAGCGCACCGCCCTGCTTCGCTTTCGGGAAGAAGAAGCTGATGTTCGCCATGCTGGAGGCGAAGTTCGCACCCGCAAAACCGCACAGCAGGGAAATAATCACGAATACGCTGAACGGCGTAGAGGTATCCTGCACTGCGAAGCCAAGCCAGACGCAGGGGACGATCATGATACCCGTACTGAACGCCGTCCAGCGACGACCACCAAACACCGGCACCATAAACGCGTAAGGCACACGCAGCAGCGCGCCTGACAGCGACGGCAGCGCGGTCAGCATAAACAGCTGATCGGTCGTAAACGTAAACCCAACTTTCGGCAGATTGACCGCCACCGCGCTAAACAACATCCATACGCAAAACGCTAATAACAAACACGGCACGGAAATCCATAGATTCCGGCTGGCTACACGATGGCCGCGCTGTTGCCAGAACGCCGGATCCTCTGGACGCCAGTCTGTAATAACGGCACCATTTTCCCTTTCGGGAGCGGATGAGTGACTCATAGACACCTCTGATTCTCGAATGATGCTGCAAACATTAGGGCTTTAGGGCGGCGGTAAGTTGATATAAATCAAAGGAAAAGTGGGAGGATTTGCGGCGTAAAATAAGGCCTCACCCTTAGTGAGTAGGCTAATTCGGTAAAAAAGACGTGGTTTTTCACGGCACTGACGGTTCCTGGCTACCCCCACCTCCTTCCCCCTACTCCGTTGGCAATTTAGGGGTAATCCTTTATTGGTATGGGTATACTCCAGGGTATGCACCAGAATAGCGCCATTCCTGCAAGCAGGCCACGTCAGGAGCACGCCACCTCTATGTTAAAAAGATGTTTATCTCCGCTGACGCTCGTGAATCAGCTCGCTCTGATTGTTTTGCTGTCCACCGCCATCGGCGTGACCGGCATGGCGATCTCCGGCTGGCTGGTACAGGGCGTACAGGGTAATGCGCATGCCATCAACGAGGCAGGCTCGCTACGCATGCAGAGTTATCGCCTGCTGGCGTCGGTTCCCCTGACGCTGGACGATCGGCCCCTGATTGATGAAATGGAGCACACGGTCTTCAGCCCCGAACTGGAAAACGCCGCCATCCGCGCCGGTCAGCAATATCAGCTTAAAGCCCTTCAGGGCTACTGGCACACCCAGCTGGAGCCCGGGCTGAAACAGGCGCGCAGCACCGAAACCGTTGCGCAGGACGTGGCGGGGTTCGTCTCACGTATCGATGCGCTGGTCTCCTCTTTCGACCAAACCACAGAATTACGCATCGACCGGGTGGTGATGGTGCACCGCGCCATGGCGCTGTTTATGGGGCTGCTGCTGATCTTCACCATCGTCTGGCTTCGTGCGCGGCTGCTGAACCCGTGGAAACAGCTGCTGGCAATGGCCCGCGCGGTGACCGCACGCGATTTTACCCAGCGCACGCACATCAGCGGGCGCAACGAGATGGCCATGCTCGGCCAGGCGCTCAACACCATGTCGGCAGAACTCTCCGAGAGCTACGCGGTGCTGGAACAGCGCGTTCAGGAAAAAACGGCCGGACTGGAGCAGAAAAACGAGATCCTCTCCTTCCTGTGGCAGGCCAACCGTCGTCTGCACATGCAGGTGCCGCTATGCGAACGCCTCTCTCCGGTGCTGAACGGCCTGCAAAATCTGACCCTGCTTCACGACCTTGAGCTGCGCGTCTACGACGTGGAAGACGAAGATAACCATCAGGAATTTACCTGCCAGTCCGATATGTCCTGCGATGACAAAGGTTGCCATCTTTGCCCTCGCGGCCTGCCGCCGCTGACGTCCGGCGGCACCACCCTGAAGTGGCGCCTGACCGACAGCCACACCCAGTACGGTATTCTGCTGGCAACGCTGCCAGCCGGGCGTCACCTGAGCCACGACCAGCAGCAGCTGGTCGATACGCTGGTCGAACAGCTAACGGCCACGCTGGCGCTCGACAGACATCAGGAAAAGCAGCAGCAGCTGATCGTCATGGAAGAGCGCGCGACCATCGCCCGCGAGCTTCACGACTCTATCGCCCAGTCGCTCTCCTGTATGAAAATGCAGGTGAGCTGCCTGCAGATGCAGGATGCGGAGATGCCCGAAAGCAACAAGCAGCTGCTCAGCCAGATCCGCAACGAGCTGAACACCTCCTGGATACAGCTTCGCGAGCTGCTGACTACCTTCCGTCTGCAGCTGACCGAGCCGGGTCTGCGCCCGGCGCTGGAGGCCAGCTGTCACGAATTTAGCGCCCGACTGGGGTTCCCGGTGAAGCTGGACTACCAGCTGCCGCCGCGGTTTGTCCCCTCCCACCAGGCCATACATGTACTGCAAATCGCCCGTGAAGCGCTGAGCAACGTGCTTAAGCATTCCGGCGCGACGGCGGTAACGGTCACCGTCAGCCAGCACAATAATCAGGTGAAGCTCACGGTTCACGACAACGGCCGCGGCGTGCCGGAAAATGCCGAACGCACTAACCACTATGGTTTAATTATTATGCGAGACCGCGCCCAAAGCCTGCGCGGTGATTGCCAGGTTCGCCGGAGAGAGACGGGTGGCACGGAAGTTGTCGTCACCTTTATTCCCGAGAAACCGCTTACAACTGCTCAAGGAGAAACCCATGACTAATCAGGAACCGGCATCCATCCTGTTGATCGACGACCATCCGATGCTGCGTACTGGCGTGAAACAGCTGGTCAGCATGGCGCCCGATATCACCGTGGTTGGCGAAGCCAGCAACGGTGAACAGGGCATTGAGCTTGCCGAATCCCTCGATCCCGATCTGATCCTGCTGGATCTGAATATGCCCGGCATGAACGGTCTGGAAACTCTCGACAAGCTGCGGGAAAAATCGCTTTCCGGGCGCATCGTCGTCTTTAGCGTGTCGAATCATGAAGAGGATGTGGTCACGGCGCTGAAGCGCGGGGCGGATGGTTATCTGCTCAAAGATATGGAGCCGGAAGACTTGCTTAAGGCGCTGCAGCAGGCCGCGGCGGGCGAGATGGTTCTCAGCGAAGCCTTAACGCCGGTCCTGGCCGCCAGCCTGCGCGCCAATCGCGCCACCTCTGACCGCGACGTCAGCCAGTTAACCCCGCGCGAGCGCGATATTCTCAAACTCATTGCCCAGGGGCTGCCGAACAAAATGATCGCCCGCCGCCTGGACATTACCGAAAGCACGGTCAAAGTGCACGTGAAGCATATGCTGAAGAAAATGAAGCTCAAATCCCGCGTTGAAGCCGCGGTGTGGGTGCATCAGGAACGCATTTTTTAAGGATTACTCCTCCGGCAGAAGCTTCCAGCGCGGGTCGTTGTCCGGCAATGCGACCAGCGGCTGCACGACGGTCAGCACGATCTCATTGGACGAGACGCGCTGGCCTTTCTCATCTTCCACTACCGCCGACAGGTGCCAGCGGTTTGTCGCCCCTTCACTGTCATCCCAGGCAGGCATAATTACACTCCAGCCGTCGCTGCTGTTGCTTTTGGACGGCGACGTCAGGCTCAGCGCCTGCGTATCCCCCTGCCAGTGGATCTCACGAATGCCGTGCGCGCTGCGAACCTGAAGCTTCAGCATAACGGTCTCGCCCCCTTTGAGATCCCACGGCGGCGTCGCAAGCCAGACGGACAGCGTTTTACGCTGGCGGAACTCCATCACCGGCAGGCTATTGCGCTCCGGCGAGTCGTAGCGGCTTCCGCGCAGGGAACGCGTGGCGGCGACTTCACCGGCGGAAAGCTGCTTCACCAGCGGCACGCCAAAGCGATAGTTGAGCTTCAGCCCGAGGTTATTCTGGCTCGCGCCACTTTCGCCCTGCTTGTGCGCGGCGGTCAGGGTGACCAGCGGCACGGGGGTATAGTTAAGCCCCAGATTCACCGCCACCGGATTGTGATAGCCCGTTCCGCTGTTGAAGAGATCGACGTTATCGCCGAAGTATTGCTCGAAGCTCACGCTGGTATTCAGATGATGGAACCACGGCAGCCAGGCTTTAGCGGTGACGTCATAGCCGCGCGCCATGCGCTGCTCCTGGACGTCGGAGCGATCGCGCCAGCCAGCAAAGGGCTGATAATAGTTGGCTGACAGGCGCAGATTTTCCCCCCACGCTTCCGCGCCCAGCCCGGCACGCTGCAGGTTTTCGTCCAGCAGGTTATCGTAAAACGTGTTGTAACCCAGCAGCCATTTCCCGGCGACCCAGCGCTGGCCTATACCGGCGTTACTGACCAGGCCATCCGTCTGCTGGGTCAGGCCAAGCTGGCTCCAGCTCAGGTAACGGTTGTTATCGTTCCAGGGGATAAACCAGCTCCCGCTGCTGCCGTTAAATTTGCCGTCGTTATCCACCAGCAAGTTCACGCTGGCGTTCCCCCAGGGCGAAAGCCAGGACTCAATCTGCTGGTTCACTTCGCCGCTCACCGCGTCGCGCACCTGGCCAAACGCAAACTGCCGCGCCTGCTCGCCCGTTGTCAGACCGTTGTCGGTCATGCTGGCTTCACCGAAGGCTTTCGCCATTTCGGCCAGGTGTTTTTCCCCCTCGCCCGTTGGCGCCGCCATGCCGAGGTCGGGCAAACTATCCCCGTTATTATCAAAGGGATTTTGCGCCTGATGCATAAAGGAATTCGGCGCACCGTGAACGGCTCCGACCGTAACAAGGGAGAGTAATAACAGCAAACGAATGCGGGACGATACAGCCATCAACGTCGTAAATAAGAACCTGTGTTAATGAACAAACTCTTATTATGTTAACGCGATAAGCCTTGAAATGCAGTCCTGACGGACATTTCAGGATTATCCTGAAACAGCCCTTTCAGCTCCGGCACGCAGGAGCCACAGTTCGTACCGCAGCGCAGCGTCGCCCCCAGCGCGGTGACGGAATCACACCCGCCGACGATCGCCTCCCGTATCGCATTCTCCCCGACGCTGAAACAGCTGCAGATGATGCGTCCCGGATCCGCCGCCTTCCCGACGCTCTGTCCGTTCAACAAGGCGTGGCGTTCTGCGAGAAGCACGGGTGGGGATTGAAAAGCGGCTTCAATCACCGCATGCGCCAGCGCCGGTAACGCGGAGCCCTCCCAGAAGCCCAGCATCAGCTGGCCTTCATGCCAGGCCAGCACGCTGCTGCGTTCACCGGTTTGCGCAACCTGCAGCTGCCAGCCCCGGTCGCTGACGTATTCCATTACCCACGGCAGCAGCGGTTGATCGCCCGCTACCGTCAGGCGTGAGGCTTTGCGCCACCAGTAAGCCGAAGAGGGCATTTCCGGCCATTCCCGGGCATAGAGTTCCCCCTGCCAGGCGGGCTGCCAGGGCAGGATCCTGACGGCGGTTTGTTTACTCTCTGGCTGGCCCGAAACCGGATCGCAGCGCCCTTCCACCAGCGCATTCACCTTTCCCTGGCGGGCAAACCCAGCGTTCCAGTGCATCGGGGCAAACGCCTCGCCTTCCCGTATCCCGTCGCTGATTCGCACTCTTGCCACCATCACGCCGCGCGGCGAGCTGATGCGCGCCAGCTGGCCGTCGCACAGGGAAAAACGAACGGCGTCTGCCGGGCCAACCTCAACAAACGGTTCGGCGATATGCTGCATCAGCCTCGCCACGTATCCCGTTCGGGTCATGGTATGCCACTGATCGCGGATGCGCCCCGAGTTGAGAATCAGCGGGTATAAGGCGCTGACCGTCGCGCCGTGCGACAGAGGGATAACGGGAACGATGTTTCGGCGCGGAAAACTCCCCGTCGGCCACTGATAAGGCTCAAGCTGATCCCACTCCTCACGGGTTAGCGCAGCCAGTTCATGAAGATTCAATGCCCGCGCGCCGTCATTTTCAAAGGCCGTCAGCGCCGCATGTTCGCAAAAAATCTCGTGCGGATGTTGCCAGGCAAAGGCCTCGCCGTAGCCCAGCCGTTTCGCCATCTGCGCGACGATCCACCAGTCCGGCTTCGCTTCGCCCGGCGCGGGCAGAAACGCGCGCTGGCGCGAAATGCGGCGTTCCGAGTTTGTCACCGTCCCGTCCTTCTCCCCCCAGCCCAGCGCCGGAAAACGGATATGGGCGAACCGGCTGGTATCGGTATCCTTCATCACCTCAGAAACCATCACCAGCGGGCAGTTCGCCAGCGCCTGACACACCGCGTGGCTGTCCGGAAGCGACACGGCGGGGTTAGTGCCCATGATCCACACCGCCTTCACCTCGCCGCGGGCAATGGCGTCAAACAGCTCCACCGCCATCAGGCCCGGGGTTTGCGCCAGCCGTTCCGTTCCCCAGAAACGCGCCACCCGCGAGAGATCGTCCGGCTCAAAGTTCATGTGCGCCGCCAGCTGGTTCGCCAGCCCGCCCACTTCCCTTCCCCCCATCGCGTTTGGCTGTCCGGTCAGCGAAAACGGGCCGCAGCCCGGACGGTTGAACTTCCCGCTGGCAAGATGAACGTTAATGATGGCGTTACACTTGTCGCTGCCGCTGGCGGACTGGTTGATCCCCATGGTGTAGAGCGTGATGGCCCGGGGCGCCGTCATAAACCAGTCATAAAAGGTGCCTATATCCTGCGGCGAGAGGCCGCAAAACGCCGCCACGCGCTCAACGGGCCACTCATCCGTTCCCTGAATCACATTAAGCAGACCGACAAACAGCCCGGCGTCGCTGCCGGGGGCGAGCGCCAGATGCAGATCGGCAATATCACAGGTGGCGGTTCTGCGGGGATCGATCACCACCACCTTCATCCGCGGGTTGTCGTGCTTCGCCTGCACCAGCCGCTGGTAGAGCACCGGATGCGTCCAGGCAGCGTTCGAGCCAGCCAGCACCACCAGATCGCTGTTTTCCATATCCTCGTAGCCGCACGGCACCACGTCTTCGCCAAAGGCGCGCTTGTAGCCCACCACCGCCGAGGACATACAGAGCCGGGAGTTGGTATCGATGTTTGCCGCGCCGATAAATCCTTTCATCAGCTTGTTGGCGGCATAGTAATCCTCGGTCAACAGCTGGCCGGAGGCGTAAAACGCCACCGCCTGCGGCCCCCATTTATCGATAATCTCCCGCAGGCGCTCCCCTGCCGCGTTCAGCGCCTGCGCCCAGTCCACCTCAAGGCCGTCAACGACCGGGCGCAAAAGCCGCCCCTGTAAGCCCGTGGTCTCCCCCAGAGCCGATCCTTTCACGCACAGGCGACCCAGGTTCGCAGGATGGGTTTCATCTCCCCGAACGCTGACCGCTTCACCTTGCACGCGGACGATCACGCCGCAGCCCACCCCGCAGTAGGGGCACGTTGTCCGGGTTTCCGTCATGAGGCCTCCGCACGCATTACCAGGGCGTCGCTGCCAACCCACACCTTGCCGTTTTCAATTTTCACCGGCCAGGCGCGCACCGCGGGTTCGCCGTTCTCTACCTGACAGCCGTCGCGCAGGCGAATGCGCTGCTTGTAGAGCGGTGAAATCACCACCGGCTCGCCCGCCGCATCGCCAAGAATGCCGCGTGAAAGCACGTTCGCATCGCCGCCCGGCTCCCGATCGTCGAGGGCGTAAACGGTTTTACCAAAGCGGAAGAGCGCAATCGGCTTACGTCCAAGCCGCGCGCCGATGCCCGCCTGCTCGGGGATATCGTCGATGCCGCAAATTTCCTGCCAGCGCTTGCTTTCATCCGGCGCAGTCTGGTTCACCGTCGTGCGGAACAGCGCCAGGCGGCTGGGATCGCTGAGCGTGGTTTGCCATTCGCACTGGTAGGCTTCCACCACCCGGGCCATCTCCTGCTCCAGCTCGTGGGCGATGCCGAGGCTGTCGGTGAGGATCACCTCCCGCAGATAGTCGAGGCCGCCTTCCAGGTTGTCCATCCAGGTGCTGGTGCGCTGCAGGCGATCCGCCGTGCGGATGTAAAACATCAGGAAACGGTCGACGGTGCGGATCAGCGTTTCGTCGTCCAGATCGCTGGCGAAGAGATCCGCGTGGCGCGGCTTCATCCCGCCGTTGCCGCACAGATAGAGGTTCCAGCCCTTATCGGTGGCAATCACCCCTACGTCTTTGCTCTGCGCCTCCGCGCACTCGCGGGTGCAGCCTGAGACCGCCATTTTGATTTTGTGCGGCGCGCGCAGGCCCTTGTAGCGGTGCTCCAGCCGGACCGCGAGGCCGGTGGAGTCCTGCACGCCGTAGCGGCACCAGGTCGAGCCGACGCAGGATTTCACCGTGCGCAGGGATTTCCCGTAGGCGTGTCCGGTTTCAAACCCGGCCTCCACCAGCGCCTGCCAGATCGCCGGCAGCTGTTCGAGGGTGGCCCCAAACAGGTCGATACGCTGACCGCCGGTAATTTTGCTGTACAGGCTGTAGCGTTTCGCAATCTGCCCGATGGCAATCAGCCCGTCGGCGGTCACTTCCCCTGCGGGCATGCGCGGCACGATGGAGTATGTGCCGTCCTTTTGGATGTTGGCGAAGTAGCGGTCGTTGGTATCCTGCAGCGGCAGGTGCGCCGGTTTCAGCAGATACTCGTTCCAGCAGGAGGCGAGCACCGATCCCACCAGCGGCTTGCAGATCTCGCATCCGTGCCCCTGTCCGTAGCGGCTGATAAGCTGGTCAAAGGTGCGGATATGGTTGACGCGCACGAGGTGGTAAATCTCCTGGCGCGAGTACGGGAAGTGCTCGCAGATGTCCTTTTTCACCTCCACGCCCTGCTCCGCAAGCTGGAACTCCATCACCTGCTTCACCAGCGCGCTACATCCCCCGCAGCCGGTCGCCGCTTTGGTGCACTGCTTAACGGCGCCAATATCCGCCGCGCCCGCGCTCACCGCCCGGCAAATATCGCCTTTACTGACGTTATGACACGAACAGATCTGCGCGCTTTCCGGCAGCGCCGCCACGCCGAGCGCTTTTGGCGCGCTGCCTGACGACGCGGGTAAAATGAGCGTTTCCGGCTCTTTCGGCAGGCTGATGTCGTTAAGCATCATCTGCACCAGCGTGGCGTATTCGCTGGCATCTCCCACCAGCACGCCGCCGAGCAGCGTTTTGCCGTCGTGACTGACCACGATTTTCTTGTAGATTTGCTGCGGGCCGTGCGTCCACTGGTAGCTCAGCGCCCCCGGGGTGCGCCCGTGGGCGTCGCCGAACGAGGCCACGTCCACGCCGAGCAGCTTGAGCTTAGTGCTCATATCCGCGCCGGTGAAGGTTTTATCCTCTCCCGCCAGCGCGGCGGCGGCCACGCGCGCCATCTGATAGCCGGGCGCGACCAGACCGAAGATTTTCCCCTCCCACAGGGCGCATTCGCCGATGGCCAGCACGTCCGGATCGGAGGTCTGGCAGCCGTCGTCAATGCAGATCCCGCCGCGTTCGCCGATAGCCAGCCCGCTGCTGCGCGCCAGCGCGTCCTGCGGACGGATGCCCGCCGAAAAGACCACCATGTCCGTTTCCAGCTGTTCGCCATCGGCAAAGCGCAGCACCAGCCCGCCGTCCGCGGTGGCGATCTCCGTCGTGGCTTTACTGGTGTGAACGCAGACGCCCAGCGCCTCGATTTTCTTGCGCAGCATCGCCGCGCCGTCGTTGTCGAGCTGGACCGCCATCAGGTTGGGCGCAAACTCCACCACGTGGGTTTCCAGCCCGAGCTGCTTCAGGGCATTCGCCGCCTCCAGTCCGAGCAGGCCGCCGCCAATCACCACGCCGCGGCGCGAGCCCGCCGCATGTGCAGCAATGTTGTCCAGGTCGTCAAGGGTGCGGTAGACAAAACAGCCCGGCAAATCGTTGCCCGGCACGGGCGGAACGAACGGGTATGAGCCGGTCGCCAGCACCAGCTTGTCCCAGTGGGTCTCATGCCCGCTGGCGGTACGCACCACGCGCGCGTCGCGGTCGATGCCGACGATCTGCTGCGACAGGCGCAGCTCAATGCCGCTGTCGGCAAAGAAATCCCCCTCCACCAGCGAGAGCGACGCCGCGCTGCGGCCGCCAAAATATTCCGACAAATGCACGCGGTCGTAGGCGGCATAGCGCTCCTCGCCAAAGACGACGATCTGATACTGCTGATGCAGATTGCGCTTAATGCAGTCTTCGAGGAAATGATGGCCGACCATACCGTGCCCAACCACCACCAGAGTAGGTTTTGTCATAGCATTCTGTCCTGCAACCTGCGGTTGCGTAGTGAAACGATCGAACAGCCAGTCCGCGTGGGCGGGCGTGGCCGTTGCCAGTAAATCGGTAAACGTTGCCGCGCTGCGGCAGTCGCCCATCAGCAGCGCGCCAGCCAGCGCCCCCTGATGGATCAATAAACGACGATAGTGACGGGTCAGCGGATCCCATGCGCTCCAGACCACGTCGCCCTCCTGCTCCGCCGCACGGCCGAGGCTGAACAGCTCCACGCCCGTCACCTTGAGACGCATCCCGCTGTCGGTCAGGGTAAACGGCGCGGTAGCGTCCCCGGCCAGCCGCGCGGCCAGGATTTCCGCCTGCGCCAGGCAGGGGGCGACCAGGCCAAACGTCTGCCCGTCAATTTCGCAGCACTCGCCAATGGCGTAGACGTTCGGTTCGGAGGTTTGCATCTGGTGATCCACCACGATGCCGCGCGCGCAGCGAATGCCGCTGGCCTGCGCCAGCGCGACGCTGGGCTGCACGCCGGTCGCCAGCACCACGCGAGCGGCGACGACGCGGCGCCCGTTGAGCAGCGTCACGCTATTCCCGCTCACCGCTGCGATGCCCGAGGCGAGCTCACAGCGCACGCCCCGCGCCGCTAGCGTCTCTTCCAGCAGCATTCCCGCCTGCCGATCCAGCTGCTGCTCCATCAGCCACGGACCGCGATGAACCAGCATGACGTTGTCACCTGAGCGCGCCAGCGCTGCCGCCGTCTCAACCCCGAGCACGCCGCCGCCCAGCACCACCGCCGGACCGGCGATCGTCCGAATGGCCCGCGTATCCTCCAGGGTGCGGAACGTGAACACATGCGGCGCATCGCAGCCGGGGATTGGCGGAATAAAGGGCGTTGATCCGGTGGCAAACACCAGCGCATCCCAGCCCAGCGTGCGGGCGGTGGTTTGCATTTCCCGCGCGTCCACGTTCACGGCGATCGCCTTTTCACCCCGCAGCACCGTCACGCCGCGCGACTGGTACCAGTCGTCATCCTGCAAACAGATGTCTGCAGCCTGCTTTTCACCGCCCAGCACCGGCGAAAGCTGGATGCGGTTATAGGCATGCTCCGGCTCGTCACCGATGACGGTGATAGCGAAACGACCGGCAGCACGCCCGGTGAGCGAGGCAATCAGCCGCGTGGCCGCCATGCCATTTCCGATAATGACCAGTCGCATCAAAACCCCTCGTTACGCCGCTTTCGGCTGCTTTTCATAGAGGAAATGGAGGATCTGCTGGCGCATGTGGTGATAGCGGCTGTCGTCGGCCAGCTGCACCCGGTTGCGCGGGCGCGGCAGGTCCACGCGCAGGATCTCCCCGACGGTGGCCGCCGGGCCGTTGGTCATCATCAGCACGCGATCGGAGAGCAGCACCGCCTCGTCCACGTCGTGGGTAATGAGCACGATGGTGGTGTTCAGCGCCTGCTGGATCTGCATCACCGAGTCCTGCAGATGCGCGCGCGTCAGCGCATCGAGGGCGCCGAAGGGTTCATCCATCAGCAGGACTTTCGGCTTCATCGCCAGCGCGCGGGCAATACCGACGCGCTGCTTCATGCCGCCGGAGATCTCCCCCGGTCGCTTATGCAGGGCGTGCCCCATCTGCACGCGGTCGAGGTTGTGCTCGATCCACTCCCTGCGCTCCGCCTTGCTCATGCTGTGGCGAAACACGTGATCGACCGCCAGGGCCACGTTGTCGAAGCAGGTGAGCCACGGCAGCAGCGAATGGTTCTGGAAGACCACCGCACGTTCCGGACCCGGCCCGGCGATTTCACGGTTGTCGCAGATCAGCCCGCCTTCCGTCGGCAGGGTAATACCGGCGATGAGGTTCAGCAGCGTCGATTTGCCGCAGCCGGAGTGCCCGATCAGGCTGACGGTTTCGCCCTCGTGGATATCAAAAGAGACGTTTTGCAGCGCCAGAAACTCGCCGCTGGCGGTGGAAAAACGCTGGCTCACGGCCTGGACCTGAATTAATGGTTTCATGTTCGCTCCTTATTTTTCCTGCCAGCTAAAGCGACGGGCGATCAGCATCAGCCCCTGCTCCAGCAGCAGCCCGACCACGCCAATGATGACGATGGCGATGAGAATGTTTTCAACGTTGAGGTTGTTCCACTCATTCCAGATCCAGAAGCCGATCCCTAAACCTCCGGTGAGCATCTCGGCGGCGACGATCACCAGCCAGGCGATGCCGATGGAGAGACGCACCCCGGTCAGCACCGCGGGCAGCACCGCCGGGAAGAGAATGCGGCGCATGATGGTCCACTCGGAAAGCTGCAGCACCCGGGCCACGTTGAGGTAGTCCTGCGGAATGCGGCGTACGCCTTCGGCGGTGTTGATCACCATCGGCCAGATGGAGCAGATGAAAATGGTCCAGCTCGACGCGGGTTCCGCTTTCTGGAACAGCAGCAGGCCGATGGGCAGCCAGGCCAGCGGGCTAACCGGGCGTAACAGCGCGATCAGCGGGCCGAACATGCGAGAGAAAAAGGTGAAGCGACCAATCAGGAAGCCGAGCGGGATCCCGGCGAGCGCGGCCAGGCCAAAGCCCACCGCCACGCGCTGTAATGAGGCGAGCACGTTCCAGCCGATGCCCATATCGTTAGGCCCGTCGCGATAAAACGGATCGGCAAACAGGGTGATGGCGGAATCGAGCGTGCTGAGCGGCGTCGGGAAACCTTTGCTGTTAATCGCCGCCAGCTGCCAGAGCACCACCAGCAGTCCCAGACCGAGAAACGCCGGGATGATGCGCTGGAGGATCGCGTTAATCCGACGCGCAAACGTCGGCGTACGGCGGCGAACCTGCACCGGAGGCAGGACAATCACCTCCCCACTCTCCGGCGTCTCGTGTGAATTCGTCTTTTGCAGATGCTGCATAATCAGGCCTCTTTACGGTGAATGGCGAAACGGCTGGCGTATCCTTCCGGGTCGGTACCGTTCCAGACGGTGCCGTCCATCAATGTGCTGCTGCGTAATGGTGAAGTCGGTGTGCTGATGCCCCCCACCGCCGTGGCGGCATCCTGCCAGACCGCGGTCTGGTTAATGCGCTGCGCGATGCCCGCGTAGTCCGGCGCGGATTTGAGCAAGCCCCAGCGGCGGAACTGGGTTATGAACCACATGCCGTCGGAGAGATACGGGTAGCTGACGGCCCCCTCGTTGAAGAAGCGGATCGGGTGCGCGTCCTGCCAGCGCTGGCCCAGGCCGTTGTCGTACTCGCCGAGCATGCGTCCGGTGAGATACTGTTCTTTGCAGTTGAGCCACGCCCGGCGGGAGAGGATCTGCGCGGTCTCGCGTTTGTTTTCCGGGGAGGCTTCGATCCAGCGCGCCGCCTCCAGTACCGCGCTCACCAGCGCCCGCGCGGTGTGCGGGTTTTTCGCCACCCAGTCGCGGCGCGTACCGAGGATTTTTTCCGGATGATCGGCCCAGATAGACTGCGACGTGGCGGCGGTAAAACCGATGCGGTCGTTGATTGCCCGGGCGTTCCACGGCTCGCCGACGCAAAAGCCAACCATGTTGCCAATGCGCATGTTCATCACCATCTGCGGCGGCGGCACCACCACCGTGCGCACGTCGTCAAAGGGGTTAATGCCCGCGCTGGCCAGCCAGTAGTAGAGCCACATGGCGTGCGTCCCGGTCGGGAAGGTGTGCGCGAAGGTGTAGGTGCCGGGCGCCTGCTGCCCAATGAGCTTTTTCAGCCCGTCAAGGTCTCGTACGCCCTTCTCAGCCAGATCGCTGGAAAGCGTAATCGCCTGGCCGTTCTGATTGAGCGTCATCAGGTTCGCCATCTGCTGCGGCTTGCCGGCGATGCCCAGCTCCAGGCCGTACAGCAGGCCGTAGAGAATGTGCGCGGCATCGAGTTCGCCCGCCACCAGCTTGTCGCGCACAGCCGCCCAGCTCGCCTCTTTGGTGGGCACGATGGTAATACCGTATTTTTTATCAAAGCCTTTCAGCGCCGCGATAACCACCGGGGCGCAGTCGGTCAGCGGGATAAACCCGATGCGCACCGTTTCCTGCTCCGGTTTATCCGAGCCTGCCGCCCATGCGGCCTGCATGATACCCGGTAACAGCATTGCGCCACTCGCCAGCACGCTGGCCTGCAAAAAACGCCGTCTCGACAAATCCGCCATGACCAACCACTCCTGAAAAAAAACCAAAAAAAAGCGCCCACGATGCCGAAGCACCAGTGGACGCCTTTATCCCGAAGACGCATGCGCCGCCGTTGGCGCATCGTCAAAAATGGTTAATCCGATAATGCAAAGTGAATGCCAGGTTTTAACCCGCAGTTTCCGGGGCGCTAACCGAACTCCCCTCGCCTGCACGCACCTTAATCAGGCACAAAATGCCCGCTGACCGTGCAGCTACTCCTTTGGTGTTACCTGCCATAAATTCTTCACCATTAGCAGCGCGCGGGCGATATCCACCATCCTTTGGTTTTTGTCCATCGCCATTTTGCGCAGCGCCGTCCAGGCCTGTTCCTCACTCATATTCTGGTGGGTCATCAGCACGCTTTTCGCTTTATCAATGACTTTGCGCTCTTCAAGCGTATCGCGCAGCGATGCTAGCTGGCGCGAGAGCTGTTCTATCTCGCGTGCCTGCTGGCGCACCAGGGTGAGCAACGGTTTTTCCGGATACTGTATCAGCGGGTCGTCCTGCTCATCGGCGGGAGGCACGTACTCATCGTTACGGTAAATACGCTCGTCCACCGCCGTCATCAGATCGGCGATGAGCGTCTCCTCCAGCGTGCGCAGATGCTCAAGGCGCGCGGTTTGCAGAGCAAACCAGGCCAGAGCGGTAAGGCCATCATCCGCGGCAGGCTGGCGAGTACAGGCTACGCGCCGGAGTTGCTCCGTTTCACGATCGGGCTGGCAGTGGAGAGAAAAGGTGGTCTGGACGTCAGCGGAGCTGTGTGAGAGAAAAATTTCAAAGCAGGCCTGCTGCCCGTCGATGCGGTCAACCAGCCTCTGGCGAGTCACATCATCGAAAAAGCCCTGCGTGAAGCCAATCGCCCCCAGGGCCCGTTCCTGTCCCGCCAGCTCTTTCCCCTGCATCAGGCTATAAAGGGCAACAAAACGCCCGGCGATTTGCGGATCGTCAATGCTGTCATTGAGCTGCGGCACGATACTGAGCAGATGGCGGAGCATGCGGGAGTAGTGTTCCATCGCCTGCGGCGCCGTTACCGTTTGCTGAATAACACCGTCGCGCAGCGCGGGAAGCATATCAAGGCACTGAAGCGCGCCGCCGATACGTTCACAGACGGTACTTCCCGGGATCGGCGACTGTTTTTCAAGAATGTCATAAAGTGCAGCGAGGTTTTCATCCACCAGCGCCCGGCTGGCTTTGCATTCGGGGGCGTAGAGCTTACCCTGTGAGCAGAGCCAGACGTTGGACGCCCCACGCTCGCACTGTAACATATGCACCAGTTGGCTAATGCCGTGCACAAGCACGCCAAGCTGTGCCAGCTTGCTGAGCTGCTCCCGGCGCATCATTCTTGCGCGCTCGAGCCATTCGCCAGCGCCTGGCGAAATGCCAGCCATTAATGTCATGCTTACTCTCCAGAACAGCGAAACTCGGGAAAGCTAAGCAATATTCGTGCCTTTATAAGAACAGGAGTCAACATGCAGAAGATTGTGATCGTCGCCAACGGTGCGGCTTACGGCAGCGAATCCCTTTTTAACAGCCTGCGCCTGGCGATTGCGCTGCGTGAAAAAGAGAGCGACCTGGCGTTACGACTCTTTTTAATGTCGGACGCGGTCACCGCGGGGCTGAAGGGTCAAAAACCGGCAGAAGGCTATAACATTCAGCAGATGCTGGAGATCCTCACCGCGCAAAACGTGCCGGTGAAGCTGTGCAAGACCTGCACCGACGGCCGCGGCATTACCGGTCTGCCGCTGATTGATGGCGTAGAGATTGGTACGCTGGTTGAGCTGGCCGAGTGGACGCTGTCCGCCGATAAAGTATTAACTTTTTAATAATAAACCCGTAAAAATATTATTTTCTTATGGACGCGGTTTCAGCATCAAGTTTACCTGCGGGGTTGCCGATAGGCATGGAAACAACACAGCAGGTATTTCACTTATGTTCAGATCGATTCGTGCACGCATCATCGCGGCGACGGCAGGCTGTCTGGTCGTCGCCCTTCTCCTTAATACCGTCATTAACTTCCAGGTCACGCGCCAGGATAACCAGCAGTCCCAGCGCGATATCCTGACCAGCACCAGCGCCAGCCATAACATGGCGATTGCCGACTGGGTAAAAAGCAAGATGACGGTGATCGCCTCCGCGCAGACCGTTGCGCTGAATGACGACCCGGTTCCGGTGTTTAAACAGCTTGCGCAGGCGGGTGGATTCACCAACGTCTATGTTGGCTACGCCAGCAAAACGGCGAAATTCTCTGAACCGGCGGGCGTTCCGGCGGACTATGACCCGACCATTCGCCCGTGGTATCAGCAGGTGGTCAGCACGGACGGTCCGGTTGTCACCGCGCCCTACGTTGACGCGGGGACCGGTAAGCTGGTGGTTACCTTCGCCGTGCCGGTGAAAGAAAATGGCACGCTCAAAGCGGTCGTAGCGGGCGATGTGGCGATGGACAGCGTGGTGGCTAACGTGCGCGGGATCCATCCAACCCCGGCCAGCAGCGGGTTGCTTCTGAACAGCGACGGCAGCGTGATTGCCGCTAACGATCCTGCCCTCACGCTGAAACCGTTTGGTGAGACGATCAAGGGCATTGATTTTGCTGCGCTGAAAAGCGGTAACCCCGTCGACGGAACGCTAAACGACGCTGAAAAAACCTTCGTGGCGACAGCCGTGCCGGGCACAAACTGGCTCTTAGTCGTCGCGCTCGACAGCGGTGACGCCACTTCCGGCATGCGTTCCCTGCTTAAAGCCTCGGGGATTTCGCTGGTGATCCTCGCACTCCTGAGCGCGGCGATTGTGCATTTCCTGATTGCCCGCCTGCTCAAGCGTTTGTCCGACATTCGCGACGCGATGCACAACATTGCTAACGGCACTAACGATCTGTCCCAGCGCCTGCCGGATAACGGCGAGGATGAGGTCGCGCAGATTGCCCAGGCCTTTAACGCCTTCAGCGATAAGCTGTCGGTAGTGATGGTGCAGCTCCGTGACGCCAGCGAATCGGTGAAAAACGCGGCGCAGGAGATTGCCGCAGGTAACCAGGATCTCTCCGGACGTACCGAGCAGGCGGCATCCAGCCTGCGCGAGACGGCCAGCGCCGTGGAGCAGATCACCGCCTCCGTGACGCAGTCGAACGAATCGGCGGCAGAAGCGAACGATCAGGCGAGCAAGGCATCAGCGGCCGCGGCGCGCGGCGGCGAGGTGGTATCGCAGGCGATCAGCACCATGCAGTCCATTGAAGTCGCATCGGCAAAAATTGGCGATATCACCAGCGTGATTGACGGCATTGCTTTCCAGACCAACATTCTGGCGCTGAACGCCTCCGTCGAGGCGGCGCGTGCGGGTGAGCAGGGGCGCGGGTTTGCCGTCGTAGCAGGCGAAGTGCGTAACCTGGCGAGCCGTAGCGCTCAGGCGGCGAAAGAGATCAAATCGCTGATTGATTCCACCACCGACAGCGTGGCAACCGGCTCCCGCTACGTGCATCTGGCGGGGGAAAGCATGGATGAGATCCGCTCCAGCATCGGCAGCGTCTCTGGCATCATGCGCGAAATCTCCATCGCCACCAGCGAGCAGATGAAAGGGATTCATGAGATCAACCACGCGGTGACCCATCTCGACAGAATGGTTCAGCAGAACGCCGAACTGGTGGTGGAATCCGCCGCTGCCGCGGGTGCCCTGCAGAGCCAGGCGGGCGACCTTGCTGAAACAGCCGGGCATTTCCGCATTTAATCTTCTTCCGGCGCGCGTTTAGCGGGTAAAACGCGCGCCAGCGTAAATTTTGAGGAATTTTGTCATTTTTGTTTAATCGTTATGCCATTTTTTGATCAAAATCAGCATCCCGCCCCCTCCCCTTTGGTGTTATGCCATGAGTGAATTGTGAACAACATCACGCTCGGATATGGCAGCAGGGAGAGCGTTGTTTAAGACTACGGGGTAAAAAATGGCACTGGTAAAAACAAGTTTGAAACTGTTTGGCGGGGATACGGTAGTGGTGCGTTGCTCAGAACGCTGTCGTATTCATCTGATGAGTTCGAAAGCACAAAAACAGTCCCAGGCGGATATTCTCACCGTACAGGACGATAAGGCCTGGCTTACCGTGCCGTATACCGGCACGTGGGATGTGCTGATCGATAGCCACAGCCAGTCGCTGGAGCATTCCGTCAGCTACGTGGCAGCATAAGTTTAAACGCCCGGCAAGTCGGGCGTATTGTCAGGCAAAACCCGGTCGCAGCGTGCTGTTGAGCGGGTTCCCTTCCAGCAGCGCCTTCACCTTCACCACCAGCTCATTCAGACAATCGTCTTTCATGCCGAGGCGGGTCAGCTCCTGATCGAGGGAGAACAGATACTGCGCGTTGGTGCCCAGAGGCCCGCTGGCGGCGGCAATCAACGGGGCAATCACCTGCGTGCGGGTATCCGCTTCATACAGCGGATGGCGCGGGTCCATAATAAACACCAGCGCATTGACGGTGCGTCCGTCGTCCAGTTCCAGCTTGCACCAGCTCGGCATATAGCAGCCGGTGATCATCTCGCGCTTCCAGAGCAGCGTGAGCTCCTCTTCCAGCGTGGCATCCGGCAGGCGATACGCCACGCCCGTGGTGCGTCCGCCCTCTTTCAGTGCAAGCATGCGCCCGGGCTGGCACGCGCTGCCGCGTCCGGCCGTCAGGCGCAGGCAAAATGCGCGATGCCAGCCAGGCAGCGTTCCCGTTGCCGATTCGACAAATTCCAGAGCCGGGTTCCACATCAGGGAGCCGTAGCCAAAAATCCATACCGGGCCATCATCCGGGCGGCAGGCAAGCGTGGCAGCGAGTGACGCCGCACGTTGTTCAGCTGACCAGAGAAGCGATTCCTCAATAGCACCAAATGCCGTCTTACAATCTGCCTTCATTAAGAAATCACGCGTTAACACTTTCCACCTCCGCCACTGCATGCTTCCTTGCGACATCTGTAATTCGCCTTCCCGGCATTCTATGCTGGTCATTTTGCCAGCAGTCGAATAACGATAAGCAATTAGCGGACCAGTTGCAATACAACGGAAGTTCAACCGCCTGAAAAGTCAAAATGAAGGCAGCGAATCATTTCACGGCTATTTCTTTTTATGCCATTTATCGTCGTCTCCTTTCTCATATTCATGTTTTACTGCGGCCCAGGCGACTTTGTGGGCCGTCTCTTCACGGCTGGCATCATCCCGGCGATCGTCCTTATCTTTGTACTGTTCCCAGGCGCTGTTGAACGCCTCTTTGTAGATATCCTGCGCGTGCGCAGGCAGCACGTTTTGCACGTTATCCGGTAATTCGCGTTTCGCTTTATAGGGCATCACTAACCTCTCTTTTGGTTAAAGAGATAAGTGTGGACGACGATACGCCATGGTGCCACCCGGCCATAATTTATGAATAAATTACATTTTTAATTACTTGTTATTTAATGAGTAATCAATAAAGAGCTCGAATTATACCCATCATCAATGAAAATAATGACAAAGGGTAAAATTAAGTAAAAAATAAAGGGTATTTAATAGAGATCTGTTAATTTAATGACCTCAAAAATCTATCTATAATTACAAGCACCTGCATTGATGGAGAAGCACATGACAGCAACACACGAGGCGGTAAAGACCCGCCACAAGGAGACGTCACTCATTTTCCCGGTTCTGGCACTGGCTGTGCTGCTCTTCTGGGGAAGCAGTCAGTCACTGCCAGTGGTGGTTGGTATCAATATTCTTGCCCTGGTCGGCATCTTAACCAGCGCATTTAGCGTTGTTCGCCATGCGGACGTCCTGGCCCACCGTCTGGGCGAGCCGTACGGATCGTTAATTCTCAGCCTTTCCGTTGTTATTCTCGAAGTCAGCCTGATTTCCGCGCTTATGGCGACCGGCGATGCCGCGCCGACGCTGATGCGCGACACGCTCTATTCGATCATTATGATTGTAACGGGCGGCCTGGTAGGCTTCTCTCTGCTGCTGGGCGGGCGCAAATTTGCGACCCAGTATATGAACCTGTTCGGCATTAAACAGTATCTTATCGCCCTCTTCCCGCTGGCGATTATCGTGCTGGTCTTCCCGATGGCGCTGCCGGGTGCAAACTTTTCCACCGGGCAGGCGCTGCTGGTCGCACTGATTTCCGCCGCCATGTACGGCGTGTTTCTGTTGATTCAGACCAAAACGCACCAGAGTCTTTTTGTGTACGAGCATGAAGACGACGGCGACGATGATGACCCGCACCACGGCAAGCCGTCGGCCCACAGCAGCGCGTGGCATACGGTTTGGCTGATCGTGCATCTGATTGCGGTGATTGCCGTCACCAAGATGAACGCTAACCCGCTGGAGACGCTGTTAACCGAGCTGAACGCGCCGGTGGCGTTTACCGGCTTCCTGGTGGCGCTGCTGATCCTGTCCCCTGAAGGGCTGGGCGCGCTGAAAGCGGTGTTGAATAATCAGGTACAGCGCGCAATGAACCTGTTCTTCGGCTCCGTACTGGCGACGATTTCACTTACCGTACCGGTGGTGACGCTGATTGCCTTTATGACGGGCAACGAGCTGCAGTTTGCGCTGGGCGCGCCGGAGATGATTGTGATGGTCGCCTCGTTGCTGCTGTGCCAGATTTCGTTCTCAACCGGGCGTACCAACGTGCTGAACGGCGCGGCGCATATGGCCTTGTTTATTGCGTATCTGATGACGATATTTGCATAATTTTATCCGGTGCGGGCTGATGCCCTCACCCCAACCCTCTCCCACAGGGAGAGGGAGAACAAAAAACCCGCCGAAGCGGGTTTTTTTATTAGTTGCTGGTATCCAGCTCGTCGAAGCTCTTCACCAGATCGTCAATCGCTTTGATCTGCTTCAGGAACGGCTCCAGCTTGTCCAGCGGCAGCGCGGATGGGCCGTCGCATTTCGCGTTAGCCGGATCCGGGTGCGCTTCAATGAACAGGCCGGCCAGGCCGGTCGCCATGCCGGCGCGCGCCAGCTCGGTCACCTGAGCGCGACGGCCGCCGGACGCGGCGCCAAACGGGTCGCGGCACTGCAGAGCGTGCGTCACGTCGAAAATCACCGGAGACTGACCGGAGACGTTCTTCATCACGCTGAAGCCCAGCATATCCACGACCAGGTTGTCGTAGCCGAAGTTTGCGCCGCGGTCGCACAGGATCACCTTGTCGTTTCCGCCTTCGATAAACTTATCGACGATATTACCCATCTGACCAGGGCTGACGAACTGTGGTTTCTTCACGTTGATAACGGCGCCGGTTTTCGCCATCGCCGCAACCAGGTCAGTCTGGCGAGCGAGGAACGCCGGGAGCTGAATCACGTCCACCACGTCTGCCACCGGCTGCGCCTGTGAGGCTTCATGCACGTCGGTGATCACTTTCACGCCAAAGGTCTGCTTCAGCTCCTGGAAAATTTTCATTCCCTCTTCCAGGCCCGGGCCACGGTAAGAGTTGATAGAGGAGCGGTTGGCTTTGTCAAAAGAGGCCTTAAACACGTACGGGATGCCCAGCTTCTGGGTCACGGTCACGTAGTGTTCGCAGATACGCATGGCGAGATCGCGGGATTCCAGCACGTTCATGCCGCCAAACAGTACGAACGGCAGGTCGTTTGCTACCTTGATATCACCAATGCTAACCACTTTTTGTTTCATAGGATCGCCTTATTCAGGTGTGAATCGGAATTAAGATTAATGCAGTGTAATTTGTTTGTGCGAGATCGCGTTGATCTGCGCACGAATCATTTCGCTAATGGGATCTTCCGGACACTGCTCAACGAAATAATTCAAATCATTCAGCGCCACGTGCTCACAGTCGAGCTGCGCGTAGATCAGCCCACGATCGCGAATTTCGTACGGGTCTTCCGGGTTGAACTGCAGCAGTACTTCACTGGCGCGCAACGCCAGCTCCATCTGACGCTCTTCCATTAACGCAGACTTCAGCGTATCCAGCAGCTTGCGGATCACTTCTGCGTTATCCGCCTCGTCGAGATCTTCGTTGAAGAGCTCAGCCACCGGGCTGATATTGCCTTTCAGCCACACGTCCAGCGTATGTTCATCCAGCGTGTCGCCGTTGAAAGGATTAATGAGCCACATTTCGCCGTCCAGCCACTCAGCACGCAGGATCATCTGCGTCGGGAAAATGACCGGGACCAGCGGAATATCCAGACGGTGCGCGACCCACAGCAAAATAGAGCCCAGCGCCACGGCGCTGCCCTGACGATTTTTTAAGACCTGGTCCAGCCATAACGCGTCAGACAGGCGATACACGCCCCGCGTGTCGCAGAAACCCCATTCGCCGTAGAAAAGCTCCAGCAGCTTCTCTAATTGCCAGTCTTGCGGGCGAGCCTGATTAATCTCTTCACGCGCCAGGCTGACCAGATTCTCCAGCTCATCGTAGACAAACTGCGACGTAAAATCGTCGCGAATCATCTCAGAAATCAGGATCATGCCATCGCAAAGCGGCACTTTATTAAATTCGAAATCGGCTAAGGACCTCATGACTTACCCCAGTAACGGTATTCTTGTGGTGGCGAGTTTAATGATGATGTACAGCACCACCAGACCCAGCAGAAAGGCGATAAACCCGACCTGCTGGCTGCGCGGACGACGACGCCCAAGCGCGATAAAACCCAAAACGATGTAGATGATAACGCCAAACAGCTTTTCAGTCAGCCATGCACCTTTATCAGTAAATGGCAGATAGCCGGTCTTCCACATGAGCCCGGCACCGGAAAGGAGCAATAGCGTGTCGATGCAGTGCGGTGCGATACGCACCCAGCGGGCATCCATCAGCGGATTGTTGCTGTAGCGCCACCAGTAACGGACGATGAAAAAGCTGATGGTCAGCGCAACGGAAATGAGGTGGACAGTAATGAGCACGGTAAACAGGCTCATAGCCACTGCCCCAGCGTCAGGCGTTCGTTGCCGCCATAGTCGCGGCAGGTTTCGACAGCGGCGTAGCCAGCTTGCGTAAACAGTGCCCGAACGGCTTCTCCCTGCGTCCAGCCATGCTCCACCAGCAGCCAGCCGCCGGGAAGTAAATGCTTCCGTGACATTGTCACAATGTGTTCGAGATCGGCTAATCCCGCGTTGGCGGCCACGAGCGCCGTAAGCGGTTCGAAGCGCACGTCTCCCTGCGCAAGGTGCGGGTCATATTCGTCGATATAGGGAGGATTGCTGACAATCATCGCAAATGAGCGATTCTCCAGCGCGGCAAACCAGCTGCTTTGCAGCACCGTCACGTTGCGAAGCCCGAGACGTTCCACGTTACGCTGCGCCAGCGCCACCGCGTCGGTCATCACATCCACCGCCGTCACCGCGCAGTCGGGCCGTTCGGTGGCCAGCGCCAGCGCGATAGCCCCGGTGCCGGTACCGAGATCGAGAATGCTGCAGGCCGCCGCAGGTAAACGCGCCAGAGCCTGCTCCACCAGACACTCGGTGTCCGGACGCGGGATCAGCGTCGCCGCCGAGACGTACAGCGGCAACGACCAGAACTCACGCTCACCGACCAAATGCGCCACCGGCTCGCCGGTTTTACGGCGGGCAAGCAGCGCGCCGAGCTGCGCTTCCTGTTCCGCGGTCAGTTCGGTTTCGCCAAAAGCCAGCAGATACGTGCGGGCTTTACCCGTCACGTGCTCAAGCAAAATCTCGGCGTCGCGTTTCGGGCTTTCGCTTTCTGAAAGCTCACCGGCCGCCTCACGTAACCAGCGCTGAAAATCCATTATTCCTGCTCGGACAGCGCCGCCAGCTGGTCGGCCTGGTATTCCTGCACGATAGGCTCAATCAGCATATCCAGCTTCCCTTCCATTACCTCGTCCAGACGGTACAGCGTCAGGTTGATGCGGTGATCGGTTACGCGCCCCTGCGGGAAGTTATAGGTGCGGTTACGGTCGCTGCGATCGCCGCTGCCCAGCAGGTTACGGCGCGTAGACGCTTCCGCCTGCTGGCGTTTCGCCATTTCGGCAGCGTGGATACGCGCGCCCAGCACGGACAACGCTTTGGCTTTGTTTTTGTGCTGCGAACGCTCGTCCTGACATTCAACGACGATGCCTGTCGGCAGGTGGGTAATACGGATGGCGGAATCGGTGGTGTTAACGTGCTGACCGCCCGCGCCAGAGGAGCGGAACGTATCAATACGCAGGTCTGCAGGATTGATGTCCGGTAGTTCAGCTTCCGGCAGCTCCGGCATCACCGCAACCGTACAGGCGGAGGTGTGAATGCGGCCCTGAGATTCGGTGGCCGGCACGCGCTGCACGCGGTGACCGCCGGATTCAAACTTGAGACGACCGTACACGCCGTCGCCGCTGATCTTGGCGATAACCTCTTTGTAGCCACCATGTTCGCCTTCGTTGGCGCTCATGATCTCCACGCGCCAGCGACGCGATTCGGCGTAGCGGCTGTACATGCGGAACAGATCCCCGGCAAACAGCGCCGCTTCGTCACCGCCGGTACCGGCGCGCACTTCCACAAACGCGTTACGCTCGTCGTCCGGATCTTTCGGCAGCAGAAGCACCTGAAGCTGCTGCTCCATCTCTTCAGAACGCGCTTTCGCATCCTGCAACTCTTCCTGCGCCATCTCGCGCATTTCAGGATCGTCGAGCATCATCTGCGCGGTTTCGATATCTTCCTGAACCTGTCGCCAGTCGGTAAAGCATTTAGAAACATCACTTAACTGCGCGTATTCACGCGAGAGCGCGCGAAAACGTTCCTGGTCCGCAATGGTCCCGGCATCCCCGAGCAGCGCCTGTACTTCTTCATGGCGCTCGTGCAGAGCTTCCAGTTTAGCGACGATAGAAGGCTTCATAGGCGTAAGTGCACCTTGTCTTAGAAAATGGGTATAGGGCGCTATTCCAGCCCGAGGCTGTTGCGCAGAATAGTCAGGCGTTCATCATCCCCGTCACGGGCAGCCTGCTGAAGAGATTTGGTTGGTGCATGGATCAGGCGGTTGGTCAGTTTCCACGCCAGATCCTGCATAATCGCATTTGCGTCGCCGCCCTGTTCAAGGGCTGCTAACGCTTTGGCAGTCAGGTCATCACGCACCTGCTCCGCCTGCCCGCGGTACTCGCGGATGGTCTCGCTGACGCTTTGCGCGCGCAGCCAGGCCATAAACTCACTGGTTTCCTGCTCAACGATGGTTTCCGCCTGAACCGCCGCCGCTTTACGCTGGGCAAGGTTGTGCGAAATGATGCTTTGCAGGTCATCCACGCTGTAGAGATAGGCGTTAGGCAGCTTGCCCACTTCCGGCTCAACATCGCGCGGGACGGCGATATCCACCAGCAGCATCGGCTGATTACGGCGGGACTTCAGTGCACGCTCCACCATCCCTTTTCCGATAATCGGCAGCGGGCTGGCGGTAGAGCTGATAATAATGTCCGCCTCTTTCAGGCGTTCATCGATGTCGCTCAGGGCAACCACCTCTGCCCCCACTTCATCCGCCAGCACCTGCGCGCGTTCGCGGGTGCGGTTGGCGATAATCATCTTTTTCACTTTATGCTCGCGAAGATGGCGCGCCACAAGTTCGATGGTTTCGCCCGCCCCCACCAGCATCACGGTGACGGTAGAAAGGGATTCAAAGATTTGGCGTGCAAGGGTGCAGGCCGCGAAAGCAACAGAAACCGCACTGGCACCAATGTCGGTTTCGGTTCGCACACGCTTCGCCACGGAGAACGACTTCTGGAACATGCGCTCCAGCTCGCTGGCCTTCAGATGCCCTTTTTGCGAATCCGCAAAGGCTTTTTTCACCTGACCCAGAATTTGCGGCTCGCCCAGCACCAGCGAATCCAGCCCGCTGGCGACGCGCATCAGATGGCTGACGGCATCGTTGTCCTGATGCCAGTACAGGCTGTTGCGCAGCTCGTCTTCATTGAGATTGTGGTAGTCGCATAGCCAGCGGATCAGCGCTTCGTGCAGGTTGTCCTGCTCTTCCACGCTTAAATACAGCTCGGTACGGTTGCACGTCGAGAGCACCACGCCACCCTGCACCATAGGCTGTGCAAGCAGGCTGTCCAGCGCCAGGTCAAGCGTATCCGGCGAAAACGTCACGCGTTCTCGCAGCGAAACCGGAGCCGTTTTGTGGTTGATGCCGAGTGCTAATAGGGTCATGTTGAGCGGGAGTAGTACCAGCGTTAATAAGGTTAGCAGAACGCATCATACAGGATGCGCGAGATCAATAAAAGGTACTGCCCCCTTTCGGAGTAATAGGTTACACAACCCTTTGAGATAATTTGAACGTAGACGGTAGCCCCCTTCGACGCTAGCATTAACAGTTATAACTGCAACGTATCTCAAGGATTTGTCCTCATTATGACCCGACTGATTCGCCTGCTGCCGCTGGCAGCACTGGTTCTGACCGCCTGTACCGTCACCCAACCAAAAGGCCCGGGCAAAAGCCCTGATTCACCGCAGTGGCGTCAGCACCAGCAGGACGTCCGTAATTTGAACCAGTACCAGACCCGCGGCGCTTTCGCTTATCTCTCTGACGAACAAAAGGTTTATGCCCGCTTCTTCTGGCAGCAGACGGGGCAGGACAACTACCGCCTGCTGCTGCTGAACCCGCTGGGCAGCACCGAGCTGGAGCTTATCGCGAAACCGGGTGAAGCGCAGATCACCGATAACAAAGGCCAGCACTATACCGCAACCGATGCCGAAGAGATGATTGGCAAGCTGACCGGGATGCCTATCCCGCTCAACAGCCTGCGCCAGTGGATCCTTGGCCTGCCGGGTGAGGCAACTGACTACACCCTTGACGACCAGTACCGTCTGAGCCAGATGAACTACACCCAGAACGGCAAAACCTGGAAAGTGGTGTACAGCGCCTATGACAGCAAGAGTAAACCGTCGCTGCCATCAAACATGGAGCTGACCCAGGGCAGCCAGCGTATCAAGCTGAAAATGGACAACTGGATCGTTAAATGATGACCCACTGGCCCTCTCCGGCAAAGCTGAACCTGTTTTTATACATCACCGGCCAGCGTGCTGACGGTTATCACACCCTGCAGACGCTGTTTCAGTTTATTGACTATGGCGACACGATCTCTATTGAACTGCGCCAGGACGGGCAGATTTGCCTGCTAACGCCGGTCGACGGCGTGGCGCATGAGGACAACCTAATCGTGCGCGCCGCGCGTCTGCTGATGAAAGCCGCGGCGGAATCGGGCCGTCTGCCTGCGGGAAGCGGTGCGGATATCCGTATCGAGAAACGCCTGCCGATGGGCGGCGGTCTGGGCGGCGGCTCATCCAACGCCGCCACCGTGCTGGTTGCGCTGAACCACCTCTGGGGCTGCGGGCTGTCGAAGGACGAACTGGCAGCCCTGGGCCTGACGCTGGGGGCGGATGTCCCGGTGTTTGTGCGCGGTCATGCTGCCTTTGCTGAAGGCGTGGGTGAGATCCTCTCCCCGGCTGAACCGCCGGAGAAGTGGTATCTGGTTGCCCATCCTGGCGTGAGCATTCCGACGCCGGTCATCTTTAAAGATCCTGACCTGAAAAGGAATACCCCGGTTCGGTCAATAGAAACGTTATTAAATTGTGAATTCAGCAACGATTGCGAGGATATCGCAAGAAAACGTTTTCGCGAGGTTGATGCGGTGCTTTCCTGGCTGTTAGAATACGCGCCGTCGCGCCTGACTGGTACAGGAGCCTGTGTCTTTGCTGAATTTGACACCGAATCCGCCGCTCGTCAGGTGCTTGAGCAAGCGCCGGTTTGGCTGCATGGTTTTGTAGCACGCGGGATGAACACCTCCCCCCTACAGCAGACCATTCTGGCGCAGACTGAGTTTCGGTGACAACGTCACCCTGTTCCAGACGTTGCATCGCGCTCTTTAATACACCGCCTGGATAGCCTTCGCCTGGCCCGCACAGTTTGCGGCGAACGCTATCCACCACTGGACGCATGCCTGAGGTTCTTCTCGTGCCTGATATGAAGCTTTTTGCTGGTAACGCCACCCCGGAACTAGCACAACGTATTGCCAACCGCCTGTACACTTCCCTCGGCGACGCCGCCGTAGGTCGCTTTAGCGACGGCGAAGTCAGCGTACAAATTAACGAAAATGTACGCGGTGGTGATATTTTCATCATCCAGTCCACCTGTGCTCCAACAAACGACAACCTGATGGAATTGGTTGTTATGGTCGACGCCCTGCGTCGCGCTTCAGCAGGCCGTATCACTGCTGTAATCCCTTACTTCGGCTATGCCCGTCAGGACCGTCGCGTCCGTTCCGCGCGTGTACCAATCACCGCTAAAGTTGTTGCTGACTTCCTGTCCAGCGTCGGCGTTGACCGCGTTCTGACCGTTGATCTGCACGCAGAGCAGATCCAGGGCTTCTTCGACGTTCCGGTTGATAACGTATTCGGCAGCCCAATCCTGCTGGAAGACATGCTGCAGCTGAACCTGGATAACCCAATCGTGGTTTCCCCGGACATCGGCGGCGTGGTACGTGCCCGCGCTATCGCTAAGCTGCTGAACGATACCGACATGGCGATCATCGACAAACGCCGTCCGCGCGCTAACGTTTCTCAGGTGATGCACATCATCGGTGACGTTGCTGGCCGTGACTGCGTGCTGGTTGACGACATGATCGATACCGGCGGTACGCTGTGTAAAGCAGCTGAAGCGCTGAAAGAGCGTGGTGCCAAGCGCGTATTCGCTTACGCGACTCACCCGATCTTCTCCGGTAACGCGGTAAACAACCTGCGCAACTCCGTCATTGACGAAGTGGTGGTATGCGATACCATCCCACTGAGCGACGAGATCAAAGCACTGCCAAACGTGCGTACGTTGACCCTGTCCGGGATGCTGGCCGAAGCGATTCGTCGTATCAGCAACGAAGAATCCATCTCAGCAATGTTCGAACACTAATCGAACACGGCCGAAAAACCCGCTGCGGCGGGTTTTTTTGTCTCCGGGTTTTATTTGTATGATTAATGCCTCCTTCACCTGCCATTCACATGACAGATGATGCGCATACGGATGATAGATAATTGTGAAAAACGTAGCCTCCTCACATGTTCTGCCCTTTCGCGCCCTCATCGACGCCTGCTGGAAAGAGAAGTACACCTCGTCACGCTTTGTCCGTGACCTGATTGCCGGGATCACCGTCGGCATTATCGCCATCCCGCTGGCGATGGCGCTGGCAATTGGCAGCGGCGTTGCGCCGCAGTACGGTCTGTACACCTCGGCCGTTGCCGGGATCGTCATTGCCCTGACGGGCGGCTCGCGCTTCAGCGTCTCCGGCCCGACCGCCGCCTTCGTGGTGATCCTCTACCCGGTTTCGCAGCAGTTTGGTCTGGCAGGCCTGCTGGTCGCCACCCTGATGTCCGGCGTCTTTTTGATTCTGTTTGGGCTGGCCCGCTTTGGTCGCCTGATTGAATATATTCCCCTTTCCGTGACGCTGGGGTTTACCTCGGGGATTGGTATTACCATCGGAACCATGCAGATCAAAGATTTCCTCGGCCTGCAGATGCCCCACGTACCGGAGCACTACCTGCAAAAAGTGGGGGCGCTGTTTATGGCGCTGCCGACAGCCAACCTGGGCGACGCCGCCATCGGGATTGTGACGCTGGGCACGCTGATCGTGTGGCCTCGCCTCGGTATTCGTCTGCCGGGCCATCTGCCCGCGCTGCTGCTGGGCTGCGCGGTAATGGCCCTCGTCAATATGTTCGGTGGTCACGTCGCGACTATCGGCTCGCAGTTCCACTATGTTCTGGCGGACGGTTCACAGGGTAGCGGCATTCCGCAACTGCTACCGCAGCTGGTGCTGCCGTGGGACATGCCCGGCTCCAGCTTCACCCTAAGCTGGGATTCCCTGCGAGCCCTGCTTCCCGCCGCGTTCTCTATGGCAATGCTGGGGGCGATTGAATCCCTGCTCTGTGCCGTCGTTCTGGACGGGATGACCGGCACCAAGCACAAAGCCAACAGCGAACTGGTCGGTCAGGGATTAGGCAACCTCGTCGCGCCGTTCTTCGGCGGTATTACCGCAACGGCAGCCATCGCCCGTTCTGCGGCCAACGTGCGCGCGGGGGCAACCTCACCGGTTTCGGCGGTTATCCACTCCGTGCTGGTGATCCTCGCCCTGCTGATCCTCGCCCCGCTGCTCTCCTGGCTACCGCTTTCCGCCATGGCCGCCCTGCTGCTGATGGTGGCCTGGAACATGAGCGAGGCGCACAAGGTGGTGAACCTGCTTCGTCGCGCGCCGAAAGACGACATCATCGTGATGCTGATATGCATGTCGCTGACCGTGCTGTTCGATATGGTTATCGCCATCAGCGTCGGGATCGTGCTGGCTTCCCTGCTGTTTATGCGCCGTATCGCGCAGATGACGCGCCTTTCTCCGGTTAACGTCGAGGTGCCTGACGATGTGCTGGTGCTGCGCGTGATTGGCCCGCTGTTCTTCGCCGCGGCGGAAGGTCTGTTCAGCGATCTGGAGTCCCGCATCGCGGGCAAACGGGTTGTGGTGCTGAAATGGGATGCCGTACCGGTGCTGGATGCAGGCGGCCTGGATGCCTTCCAGCGCTTTGTGAAACGTCTGCCGGAAGGCTGCGAGCTGCGGGTGAGTAACCTGGAGTTTCAGCCGCTGCGCACCATGGCGCGCGCGGGTGTACAGCCGATCCCTGGCCGACTCTCCTTCTACCCTAACCGTGAAGCCGCGTTAGCGGATCTGTGAGTTACCTGATGCAGAGAAACGTCTCTGCATCATCACCCCGATCGCCTGCTGGAGCCATGCAAGCACGGCAGGCGTCATCCAGGTTCCTTTCATCAGGTGCGGCTCCTGCTGCATGGCAGTACGAAACTTTTGCTGAGTTTCCGGGTTCTTGCCCGCGTAAGACTGGAACAATGCCAGCCAGTTTTCAGCCAGCTTTTGCGCCTCCTCACAGGCAGGATCGATATTTTCCCGCTGCGCCTGATGCAGTTTTGCCACCAGCGGCGGCCACTCCATCATGCGGTCAAAGTAGTGTGCCCGGGTAAAGGCCATCTCTTCGGCAGTGAGATACTTCTCCCATATGCAGAGCTTAGACTCAGCAAACGCGCGCGTGATGTAATCCGTCATCTCCGGCGTGATGCCGGTCTGCGCCTGCATCTGCGGTTCAACGCTGTGCATCTCGTTCAGCCGGGTGAGAAACTCCGGCTTGCCCGCCGTGTCCTGCTCAAGGCGCTCCATCCAGCGCGTCGCCAGATCCATCGCCCGGGCGTCAGTAGCGGGTATATGGTGCTCCAGCAGCGTGTTGGCCTCTGCAACCAGCCCTGACCAGATAGCCGTCAGCGCATCCTTCTGCACCGCAAACGGCAGCTGCTGTAACTCTTCTTTGCTAAACCAGCGATCGTACATATTCATTAACTCCAGAGTCTGTAGCCAGGATTCCAGATCCGGCGTCGCATCGTCGAGAAGCCCGGTTCGCAGCTCCACCAGCCGGTCGCGCAGCGTATGTATGCTGCGCAGCTGTTTATCCAGCATCGTGATTTGCGCATCGAGTAACTCGGTTAACGACAGCGACTCCTGTTCCAGGAAATCCCTGATTTCAGCAAGTTCCAGCCCCGCTTTTGCCAGCGCCTGGATCATATGCAGACGCTGGACATCCGCCAGGTTGTAAAGCCGGTAACCTGCCGCGCTTCTGGCAGAAGGCAGCAACAACCCTGTTTGCTCATAGTGGTGCAATGTCCGCACGGTGATCCCGGCGCGTTTCGCCAGTTCACCCACCTGAATCAACATAATTGCTCCTTTTTCTTTGCCAGTGGCGCCACTCTGGAGCCTTACGTTACGTGAGGGTCAACCCTTGATGCAAAAAAAACGACTCCCGCGGGAGCCGTTTCGGCGTTCTTTATCGTAGCACTAGCTGTGCTTATGCTGATCGCGACGACAGCGTTTGTCGTAGTGGCGCACCCACCAGTATTTATCGCAGACTTCCTCATGGCCGCTCACGCGCGCCCCTGCAAGCCACAATACCGCACCAACGAAGATGCTCAATATCGCGCCGTGCGCGAAGTATTGCGGGAGGTCAATCTGAGGTAACTGGTTTAAAATGGAATAACCCACGCCAGCTACCATCACGAACAGCCCCAATCCCATCAGTACGTTACCGAGTAACGAAGCGTTTTTGCGTTTCATGTGTCACCTCCGGAACTTTGGGTTGTCAGGGGAAAAGCCCCTAATCCTTGTGTGTAAAGTATAGACAACGCCCCTTTTATGAGTTGCGTGAATGATCACAATTACAGATAAGTCCCAAACAAAAGTTTACAAATAACACTTTGAACAGCTTGAAATTCTAATGGTTCAAATCAGAAATTATTCGTATTTCGCTGGGAAGATCGCAGAATTTTGTCAAGCGGCACGACAGACAGTAAACTACGCGCCAGATCTGGAACCCATTAGGAATTGAATCGTGACGATTAAACTGATTGTCGGCCTCGCCAACCCCGGCGCAGAGTATGCGGCCACCCGCCACAACGCTGGGGCATGGTACGTCGATCTGCTGGCCGAGCGGTTACGTGCTCCCCTGCGTGAAGAACCTAAATTCTTCGGGTATACCTCACGTATCAACCTTGCTGGCGCGGATGTTCGTTTACTGGTGCCCACCACCTTTATGAACCTGAGTGGTAAAGCTGTGGCGGCAATGGCAACGTTTTATCGCATCAATCCGGATGAAATCCTGGTCGCACACGATGAGCTGGATCTCCCGCCCGGCGTGGCAAAATTCAAGCTGGGCGGCGGGCACGGCGGCCACAACGGCCTCAAAGACATCATCAGCAAGCTGGGCAATAACCCGAATTTCCACCGTTTGCGCGTTGGAATCGGCCATCCGGGCGATAAAAACAAAGTTGTCGGTTTCGTACTCGGTAAGCCCCCGGTTTCTGAGCAGAAACTGATTGACGAGGCGGTAGACGAAGCGGCGCGCTGCACTGAAATCTGGCTGAAAGATGGGTTAACCAAAGCGACAAACCGCTTACACGCTTTCAAAGCGCAATAATCCGCCCGATTCGGCTTTTTTACCGCGCGTCATGCGGGTTACGTGTATAATAGGCGTAGTTATTTACTTTTCATCAATCGGTTATCGTTAACGGATTGATTATCAAGATATTAAGGTGATTTAGAAATGGGATTCAAATGCGGTATCGTCGGTCTGCCAAACGTGGGCAAATCCACCCTGTTTAACGCGCTTACCAAAGCGGGTATCGAAGCGGCGAACTTCCCGTTCTGTACCATCGAACCTAACACCGGCGTTGTGCCAATGCCGGACCCGCGTCTGGACCAGCTCGCGGAAATCGTTAAGCCGCAGCGCATTCTGCCAACCACCATGGAATTCGTGGACATCGCGGGCCTGGTAAAAGGCGCGTCCAAAGGTGAAGGTCTGGGTAACCAGTTCCTGACCAACATTCGTGAAACCGAAGCGATCGGCCACGTTGTGCGCTGCTTCGAGAACGACAACATCATCCACGTTAACAACAAAGTGGATCCGGCTGACGACATCGACGTCATCAACACCGAGCTAGCGCTCTCTGACCTCGACACCTGCGAACGCGCTATTCACCGCGTGCAGAAGAAAGCCAAAGGCGGCGACAAGGACGCGAAAGCGGAACTGGCTGCGCTGGAAAAATGTCTGCCACAGCTTGAAAATGCGGGCATGCTGCGCGCGCTGAAAAACCTGACTGAAGAAGACAAAGCGGCGATCAAATACCTGAGCTTCCTGACCCTGAAGCCAACCATGTACATCGCCAACGTTAACGAAGACGGTTTTGAGAACAACCCGTACCTCGACAAAGTGCGTGAAATCGCAGCGGCTGAAGGTTCTGTGGTTGTGGCGGTTTGCGCTGCCGTTGAATCCGACATCGCCGAGCTGGACGACGCTGACCGTGAAGAATTCATGGCCGAGCTGGGTCTGGAAGAGCCGGGCCTGAACCGCGTAATTCGCGCAGGCTATGAGCTGCTGAACCTGCAGACCTACTTCACCGCTGGCGTGAAAGAAGTGCGTGCGTGGACGATCCCTGTAGGTGCGACCGCGCCTCAGGCTGCCGGTAAGATCCACACCGACTTCGAGAAAGGCTTTATTCGTGCGCAGACTATCGCGTTTGAAGACTTTATCACCTACAAGGGTGAGCAAGGCGCGAAAGAAGCAGGCAAGATGCGTGCGGAAGGGAAAGACTACATCGTTAAAGATGGCGATGTGATGAACTTCTTGTTTAACGTTTGAGTTGTTTTGAATGAAAAAAATCCACGCTTTGGCGTGGATTTTTTTTGCGCGTGATCTATCAATAGATAACGAGTTTACCCGCTGGCCAAGTACCTGACCACCCACAGGGCATATGCCCAGCTTCATAAACATTAATTAATCCGTCAAAAAAGAATGGCTCTTGAAGAAAATTACTATACGCATCTTCAAGCAAGTAATTCACAAGGTTCCATTTTAAGTTCTCAGTCATTGAGCCTTCCTCAGACTCCGGGAAGGTTATTTTTGGGATAATATTATTCTACACAACTTTCTTAGGTTCTTTGACTAAAGATTTCCAGCATTGATATTTGTTAGTCTCTTTTTTTGCGAGATAACCCGTTATTTCATTAATTGCTTCCAGGTTGGTGCTCTCACATTCATAAGTTTTCAGCCATTTTATAAATAAGCTAAGAGACTGAGCCTAGATAACACGAGTGAGTGCCGTTGTCATACCAAGATTAACAAGTCAATTAATATTATTTAATATATGTTGCTAACTGGAATATTTTCATGTTTTAATATAATTTATTTCACCTGGGATCCTAGGGATGTTCATACCACCAAGCGCCATGGTGTTTTATAATAAAACCCTATGACTTGTGTCACAGAGTTTTATTAACAATATGAATAGCAAAATAACAGCAATCGAATTAAATAAATCGATTAAATTCTTAAGTATTCTTTAAGAAAGATCCTCTTCTGCTACTAATCCGTTAACAAAGTTAGCAAATGAATTTGTCAGATATCTTTGAAGTTTTGTGTGATTCTCTTGCATAGTCAAATCCTCATCAAAAGAATCTGTAGCAAAATATACAATTGAGTAATTATCTAAATCCAGGCAGAAGAAATTGCCTCCCCAATCATTTGCGAAAGGAAGCAGGTTTTTAGGAATCACTTCCCTATCCACCATGCTGATATAGCAACCGTCAATTAAAGATCCAAGGGCATTATTTGTCTGACTATTATATACAAATGGCTTAAACGCAGCCACCTCTATTGGCTCAAAATCTTCATCACCGTCCCACCAACTTTTCTCCGGGATGCCACCATTAAATTGCAGATAATGTGAAACGAAATCATCCGGAAGAGTAATAGATAATTTCTCTTCCGTTTTAGCAATATCTGCACGTCCAATCTTTTTTTCACAGTTACTGAAATGATTCATAGATTTATACCTCACTGGTGACAGTTTGCACGCAATTTTTTCGGGACACGCCCCTTCAACCAGCCTTTAGAATGAGAAACAGCAATGGCTTCTTGGGAACCATATTTTACGCCAAAATATTTCTCGAATTGTGAGACTGAGCCTTTATGTGGGAAAGTAGCTTCATGCGCAGAAGTTTTTACTAATTGCATTGTTGTCCTTCCTGTGGCTGGGTCAAAGTCATCGACATGATGCCATGTATATCCGGTTGCTTCGCTTTTAGAAATACCGGCTGCCTTGAAAGCCTCGGTGAAATCTCTATCTCGAGTTCCTTGCATTGTAATAGATACAATATTCTGTTTCGTTCCATTGGTAGGGAAAAGATCTGGGCTTCCTGTAAAGTCAACTCCCTTTAATGCCAACCCCCACGGATCCACCCAACCCAGCGCATTCGGCGCATACTGGTAAAGGTTTATCCCCCCCGCCAGCCCTATCGGGTCCTGCTGCGTAAACCGCCCGCAGTCCGGGTCGTAATACCGGAACAGATTGTAGTGCAGCCCTGTCTCACGGTCCAGGTATTGCCCCTGCATGCGCAGGTTCTGAGAATATCCTGATACCTGCGTCTCGCTTTCCCGCAGCAGCTTGCCCCAGGCGCTGTTCACTCCTTCCCAGCGCACCTGCCCTTCGATATCCGTCATCCGCTCCGGTGTGCCGTTGGGCTGGCAGTGGAACCAGAAAATCTCCGGTGCATCCACGCCGTCAATACGCGCCAGCGGATCGTAGCTGTCCTGATCGCTGTAGACGTAGGTGAGCGGCACATCCCCGTGCACCTCCTGCAGCAGGCGGAACCCTTCCCAGACAAACCGGGTCGTGACCGGCTTGCCGGTTGGCTTTCCGCCCAGTATCTGGCGTCGCGTTTTGCTGATGCGTCGCCCGAGCGGATCGTAGCGGAAGCTTACCTGTGTCTGCGGTTTGTTGCGGTCCCGCGGCTGGCTGATGACCTCCGTCAGGCGATGCTCACCGTCGTAGCGGTAGTGCCAGCGGGTCTGGCCGTTATCTTTTTCCACGGTGCGGCCGTGGATGTCATAACGCCAGCGAATGCCGTTCAGCTGCGTCAGGCGGTTGTGCGTGATCTTCTCAGCGGAACCTTCGAGCGGGTTACCGGCTGCATCCCAGCGCCACTGCTCCTGTCCGGGCAGCGTCCCGTCCTGAACGAGCAGACGCCCGGCGCTGTCGTACTGCCAGCGATACCAGCTGAACGGGTTATCGTCCCGCTCTTCCCGCACCAGGTTATTGCGGTAGTCGTAATCCCAGCGGCGGGACCAGCGGCGCGGCGACGGGCGCTGCGCATTGCCGGTAAAGACGTCCCGGCGATGCAGTCGCCCAAGACGATCGTATTCGCTGCGGGTGGTCAGCAGCCCCTGAGTGCGGCTGGTCTCCCGGTGGAGTTCGTCGCGGGTAAAGTCGGAGACCGACAGCTTATCGAGAGCAATGCTCAACAGATGCCCGCTGCCGTAGTAAAACTGCTTCAGCTCGCGACCATCGGGCAGCGTGACGGAGGTGCGGTTGCCCAGCGCGTCATACTCCCACGCCAGCTCGCCGTGCTCGCCCGCCTCGCGCGTCACGCGACCGAGCGCGTCATACTCAAAGGCCAGCTCCTGCTCTGCCGCGGTGGTCCACGCGTCGGCTGCAAGCGCAGGATGCAGCCCAATCCGGCTTAACAGCCCGGACGGCGTGTAGTGATAGCGTGTCTGCCCCTCCGGCGTGGTGCGGGCGACCAGCTGGCCGCTCGCGCTCCAGGCGAAGGCGTGGGTGATGGCCTCAGGATGACCGGCGGCAAACGTGCGCGCTAGCGTGCGTCCGCAGGCATCGTAGCGATACTGCGAGGCCACGCCATCGAGCCCTACCTCTTCCAGCAGCAGCGAATCCGCGCCCCAGCGGAACTGATACGCTTCGCCGTTTTCGTTTTCCAGGGCAATCAGACGCCCGCGGCTGTCCCAGCGGCGACGGACCTCTTCACCCTGGGTATTACGCGTTGCGGTTAAGCGTCCTGCCTCATCGTATCTGAACTCACTCTCTTTACCGTCGGCGCCCGCATGCTTCACCGGCAGGCCGCGTTCGTTCCATTTGAGCGATTCCGTCCAGCCTTCCGGGCGATCGAGCTGCACCGGACGCCCTGCGGCGTCGTAGCGATATCGCGTCTCTTCCCCGTCGGCGCCAGTCTCGGCCACCAGCCAGCCCAGCGGGTGATAGCGGTAGCGGGTAATACGCCCGGAACAGTCCGTCGAAAGAACGATCTGCCCGGCCTCATTGTACTCCTGGTAGCGGCTGTTTCCGGCGGCATCGACCTCTTCAACGACCTGGCCGAACTCGTCCCGGCGTAGCTGCGTGGTCTGCCCCATCGGGTCCACCACGCGCTTAAGCCCGTGATGTTCGTCGTACCAGAACCGGGTGGCGCTGCCGTCGGCTTCGATAATGGCCGCAGGAAGCGCGCGGTGCTCCAGCCAGGCGGTGGTGCGGGTATTACCGTCGGCGTCGATCTCCTGAACCCGGTTGCCCATTTCGTCGTAGACGAAGGTAACGGCATTGCCGAGCGGATCGATGCGTCGCGTCAGAAGCTCGTTCTCGTTCCACTCGTAGCGCCAGTTTTCACCGCGCTCGTCAACGTAGCGGACAATCAGATTCTGCGCGTTCCAGTAGTGGCGGCGCGTCTGGCCGTCGTAGTGCTCGACGGTCGTCAGCCCGACGGCTAAATCGTAGCTAAAGCGGCAGCCGTCGCCGGTGCTGGTGCGGTTTTCCACCACGCGCCAGTGATCGAATTTTTTCCAGCGGTATTCGCTCTCCAGACCGCCCGGCATCCGGTGCCAGACCATCAGCCCGTGCTCGTTATAGCGGTACTCACGCGTCACCACGCCGGAGGCATCCGTCGCGCTCGCCAGCTGGCCGCGCGCGTCGTAGCCCCACTGCATCAGCGGCCATGTCTGGCTGCCGTCAAAATGGCTGGCAGCGGTAACACGCTGCGGGAAACGTTCATCGTCATAGCGCAGGGTGACGTCTATCGCCCGCGGCTCGTCGTGAAGGCCGACCAGCCTGCCGTGCTCGTCCCACTCCGTCAGCAGCGCGTTGCCGTATTCGTCGCTGAGGGAGGCCAGACGCAGGATAGATGGATTCGCCCGGGTCGGTTTATACAGACGCCACACCGCGCCGTCATCGTCGGCAATCGCCACGTCGCCGCTCTCATTGCGGCGGATAATGATGCCTTCGCTGATGCTGTAAAACGCGCGGTCGACAGGCGGCAGCTCGAAGCTCAGCTCGCGCCCGGTTTCGTCGAACCAGGTGGCGTTGTTGTCTTCCAGCGCCAGATAGCTGTCAAAGGTGGTTGCCCAGCCCAGACCGAACAGCCCTTCCCGGGTGGTCAGGCTGTTATAGCTGCGCTGCCAGCGAAGCGGAAAGCGCCCCGGCAGCGAGAAATCGAGCTCGTCGTCGTCATTCAGCACCTTCACGCCGGTGGCGGCGTGAACCGGGTGCGAGGAGCCAAACACGGCATTCACCGCCATATCGGCCAGCATCCCGCCGCCGGCCGCCGCCAGCGCGCAGGGCATGTTTTTCAGGATCTTACCCGGACGCCCGCGCAGCAGGGAGAGTGCAATCATCCCCAGCGCCAGACCCGGCGTTTTACCGCTTTTGATATCGCGAACCGTGAGCGTGTCCCCGCCGATGATTACGTTCGGGGAGACGTCGTCGGAAACGGTGCCTTCGCATGTGGTACGATCTTTGGCACGCACCGCGGGCTGCCCGTTGATGAAGACGCTTTTAGAGCCTTCCGCCAGATACTGCGGCCCGGAGTGCTTTTCGCACGCCACCTTATCTTCTTCCAGCGGCGAGGTTCCCGCGGCGGCAGAGGCCACGCTCGGCTGCCACATTTCGCTGCCAAACTGACCGGCAGCGGAAAGCAGCATGCCCGCGTAATCGGCAAAGCTGCCCGGCGACTGCGGCTCAGGAGACGGTGTATCGGCGGGCGTCAGCGTGCCTGCCGCGCGCGCGGCGGGGATTGCGTTGGTGAGAACGTTACTGGAACCGGTAGTGATTTTACCCGCGGGCGACGGCGGGAAAAGCGCATTACCTAACCCCTCCGCGGCGTTGCTGATATCGTCGGTGATCCCCGCGACGTTCGCCAGCACGCCACCGATAATTCCGCTTAACAGACAGCTGGATCCAATTGCCGCCACGCCCGCTGCGGCCGCCCCTGCGCCCAGCAATGGCGCCGCGACGGTTGCAGCTGCGCCTACCGCCGCGCCGATCACCGCATAGGCGGCACCCTCCGCCACAATGCTGGTGATGTCAGCAAAAATGCTGGAGTGAATAATCTCGTCGCCCTTACGGGCCGCCTTGTTATCGCTCATGCCTTACACATTCCGGTTGTCGTTTAGCGTCAGACTCTGCTTAAGCGCGCTCCAGCGCACCTCGTCCTCTTCGGTGAATGCCCTGAGTGCCGAGAGGGTAAAAATCATCAATACCGGTTTGCCCGGCGTCTGCACGGCCAGCTGTTTTTGCCACAGGCGCTGCCCGTTACGGTCAAAGGTGGTTTCAACTTCCAGCCCGTTAATTTTTCCGTCAGGCCCGACTTTTACCTTCCGGAATTCGCTCTGGGCAATTTCGCCCATCTGAGGACGCAGCACATCCCACTGGCGGTGGAACTCTTGTTCATAGTCGCTGCCATCGGGGATAACGCCGCGGCTGACCACCACGGACAGCCCGCTTTCGTCATCGCGAATAATGTTCATGCTGTTATCCTGCCAGGCAGCAGGAAAAAGGGAAAACGAACCTTCCTGGAGGGTGTATTTCATAAGTGAACTCGGGATGATTAATATTGTGAAAAACAAAAAGGCCAATCCATGCTGGCCCTCTGGCTGGCTGTTTTATTATTTACGCCATTGTCCTGACTGTTCGACTAAAACCTGGCTGCCTTTGCTGACAGCCAATTTCGCAGGTGCATAATCTTGATTAGTTGTTCGTTGCAAAATGCATCGCATTGAATCTGGCAGCCCACTGCTGAATATCGGCATTTATAACCGGGCTATTATCAGATGACCGATATTGTATAACGTCCGACTCCGGAACCACCCAGGCCGCAAAGATTTTGCCGTCAGGATCGATAACCAGCGCTGACGCGTTCTCCAGATAGAGATCTTTTAGCCAGCCTTCAACAAACAATCCGCCACCTGCGGTGGTATGCGGTTCACCGAAGACATCAAAGTTATCAATAAAGGTCTGGTAATGATTTCCAAGCAACGTCCTGAGACTGTCTGTTACTTCTCTGTCGTTAACGATGCGGCTAACCGTATCGAGCTTATTGTATTGCGATAATTCAAGCGCCGATGACGCTTCAACCACTCCAGCCAATAAAGCCGCGCACAATACAGCTGCCAGATATTTTTTGGTCATAAATCACTCTGAAGAACCATTTTCGTAATTCATGGTTATTTTCACAACCTTACTGTCTTTAACCTCAAAAGAGAGCAATTTCTTACCCAATTCATAGGAAATCCACTGCTCCCCGGAATCATTTTCAACCTGGCCACTACCATAAGCGTTATTCAGTTCATTTATTGTTGAACCAATATGGATCCCTCGGGCTGTTTTGCCATCCGCAGCAGTTAGCGTAATCTGCGACACAATATAATCATCAACACTTCTCTCGGCTTTATCCCACCAAAGATTGGAAGTGAATATTTCTAACCCAGACTTTTGATGCTGGAAGAATTTATAATTTATTCCGTCAAAAGGAACTTCCCCGACAAAATGGCCGTCAATCGGCAACTCAAATTTACGTGCAACGTCATTAGTCCACCTGTCGCCCAATGCGACAGACTGTTTGTTTATTTGTACAGAAAAGTCGGGGTTTGCTAAAAGATTATGGGATGAATTTTCAACTTTTTTATTGATTTGAGCAGTCGTGGCATTACTGTTCAAGCTGCAGAGCACCAGAACCGAACATAAAACACTCAGAATTTTCTTACTCATAAGTTGATCCATTACTTAAACTTTGGAATATCATATGATAGGTTTGCCCCAGGGAAATTATCAAACATTTTCTTCATGTTTGATGTTTGGGCTACAGCCCAGTTAACATCAGTTGCATACTGATGTGTTCCTGGCGAAGCTGGGTTCCATCGCATCTTATAAAGATTGTTTTGGGCATAATCCGCATTATTGATGTATTTTTCGGAAATCCATTTCGCACCACCATCTATCGCTTTCTCTGGCGAAGTCCATCCCATTTTATATGCGTAATTGGATCCTGTTTTAACAGCATTGCCATCTAAAGCGCCAATACCGTACATATTATAAACTTTTACACCATTGACCTCGACACCTTTCGCCAGTTCACTCGCTCCGTTACCTGTTTCGAGAGCAGAATGTGAGGCCAGGTAAACTTCACTGACATTGTATTTCTTTGCTGCATCAAGATATGTTTTTTCTTGACCTTCAAGTACGCCTTTACCTTTCAGGAAGGAAGCCATATCAGTTTCAGAAACACCTGATGAAGATGAGAGATCAAGGAACTGATATTTATCAGTTCCAGTATTGTAATTATCCGGGTTTGCATATTTCTTAATATCATCTTCAGAGGCGTTAACAAAACCGCGTCGCGTCCACTTTTGAGGTTTAGCCTTTAAATTCTTTTGCTTATCCACCATGTCCTGCAACGAATAATTATATTCACTGGTTTTGTCTGTGCCCGTTGTAGCAGCAGAATTGTTTTGCGCAGGTGCCGCTTTACCCGATCCTCCGGCAACTCCCGCACCGGCAGATTTTTTAGCCTGATCCGGAGAGAAATACGCCTGCACCGCCGCATCAATATCCCCTTTATGCCCCGATCCTGGTGCCGTTGTGCCCGGCTTGGTGCCAGAGGTATTCAGATGCAGCTTACCGCCCGTGGTGATATACCCATCCCCTTCCACGAAGAAGTTAAACTCTTTGCCGATCAGGTTAATCTTGCCGTTAGCGTTCAGCTCAATGGCGCTCTCACCGGAGACCAGCCGCAGCTTCGTCCCGGAAGCAATCACATACTGCTCCACCGCCGCATCCAGCTTGCCTTTCCCCGTCAGGATCTCGGTTCCGCCTTTCACGGCCTGGGTTTGGTTCGCTTCCACGCGGTGCAGCTCGTTTTTCTTCACGTAATGGCTGCGCGCCCCGCCGACGCTGTGCGTTTCATCGTTCTTAACGCTAGTGTCCATGTTGCGCTCGGCCTGGATCCACACCTGCTCTGCGCCCGCTTTATCCTCAAACCGCAGGGCGTTGGCATTGTCGACTGAACCGTCTTTCGTGCGGCTCATAAAGCCCATCTGCGTCGCGGCGGCAGGCAGCGCCCACGGCGGCATGCTCGCGTCGTTGTACACGCGACCGGTAATAATCGGACGGTCCGGATCGCCGTTGATAAAGTCCACCACCACCTCGTCGCCGACGCGCGGGATCTGCACCCCGCCGTAGCCCTGGCCCGCCCACGCGCTCGACACGCGCACCCAGCAGGAGCTGGTGTCATCGCCTTTCGCCAGGCGGTCCCAGTGGAACTTCACCTTCACGCGGCCGTATTTGTCCGTCCAGATACTCTCGCCCTTCGGCCCCACCACTTTCGCGGTCTGCGGGCCGTAGGTGCGCGGCCACGCCGTGGTCTGCGCCGGACGGTACACCACCGCCGACGGGATGACCGTAAAATCGGTGCGGTGAATGGTTTCACCCTCGCCGCTCGCGTAGCGGTTCTCTTCGAAGTGGTAACCCGCCGCCGTCACCAGATACTCGCCGTTGTCGCTGAAGAACGGCGCGTTGGTTAACGTGAAGGTGTGGCCCGGCACAATCCCCGCCGCCGTGGCGGTGGCCTGAATCTGCTGATGTTCAACCTGCCAGCGTTCCTGACGGATGCGGGCATAGAACTCCCCGTGGCCTTTGTCCACAAAGCGACCCGGCCAGTCGTACACGTCGATGCTGCCCGGCTTCGGCGACGCCGGGTTCTGCTGGGCCTGGAACAGCCACGCGTTCGGCTTGCGGAAGTCATAGTCGTCGAGGCTGTAAATCCCCGGCGTCACGCTGTCCTCCAGCGCCCACTGGCTGATGCCCTCTTCGTCCGTACTGCCGCCGGACGGCGTCTGGTGGTAAGGAATGACCTCATAACCGCTGAACGGCTGATGCTGCGTGGCGGCGTCGGTGAGCACCAGGGTGTGTTTGTCCGCCTCGTGGCTGAAGTGATAGGCAATCCCCTCCAGCTCCATCAGGCGGCTGATGAAGTCCAGGCTCGACTCCTGATACTGCACGCAGTAGTCCCACACCCGGTAGCTGCCGGTGAGTTTATCCTCAACGTTAACCTGATGCTCGCCCAGCAGGGTTTTCACAATCTGCGGCACCGTCTGCCCCTGGAAGATACGCAGGTTACGGTCGCGCTTCATCGGCCACAGGTCCGGCTCAACCGTCAGCTGGTACACCGCATAGCGGGTGCCCGTCAGCTCGACGGCGCTGACCGCCACGCGGGTAATTTTGCCGTTAACATAGCGGGACGTCAGCAGGTTCTGCGTCGGGATGGTCACCGTGACCGGCTGGCCCAGCAGCTTGCTGCGGTCAATGCGCGCGTCCGTGCCGAGCACGGTCAGCGTCAGCGCGAACGACTCGGACATCGCCTCGCGGCCCGTCAGTTTCCAGAACAGAAGCCCCTCCACCGGGAGCTGAACGGTAATTCGGTTGAGCATAATCTTTATTCCATCTAGCTTATGCGATTCAGAAAAGAGGTTCGCATCTGTGACTGAGCGTAATTCTAAGGGTTCACCAGCCAGGTGCCCGGCTTGGTGATATCCAGCGTCTGGCCACGCGTTCTTCCGTTGCCCTGCAGTTCAATCTTCACCTCACCGGCCGGCAGCTTGAGCGATGCATAGCCGTTGGTCGCCGGACGCAGCGCTTTTGGCTCGCCGTTCACTTTCAGCGTTTCGCCGTCGAGGATGCGGATATAGACCAGCGCAACCGGGCTCTCCACAGGCGGCGGAGTCTGCTGGGCCGTCGCCTGCTCGTTAACCTTCGCCGTTTCCGGCTTCACGTCCGGCGCGTTTGCGGCGGTCTCAGTCGAACGCGTCTCTGCCGGTGCCTGTGCAGCCTGCTCGGGAGCATCGTTACCGCCGCTGAACAGCATCGCCCCGGCGACAACGCCCACCAGCACGCCTGCGGCAACCATGCCAGGGATCTTGTAGCGGCGCCAGTCGAGCAGCGAAGCCGGTTTTTCGTCTTCGACCGGAACCAGCATCGTGCCGGGCTTTTTCGCCGTCAGCACGTCGTTGATCCCTGCGACCGGCATCTCTATCAGCGCGGCGAACTCGTCGATGGACTGCGGACGGTCCTCCATGTGCAGCGCCAGCGCGCGGTCGATGGCCTGCAGCAGCGGAATGGAATAGCCCTGCGGCATGATTTCCACCAGCGGTTTGCAGGTATCCTGAATCGAGCGCACCACGCTGACCGGCGGCGGAGAACCCACAATCAGGGTACGCAGCACCGCGCCGAGGGCGTAAATATCCGTCCACGGACCCTGCTCGCTTTCGTTATCGTCGGTGTACTGCTCGATCGGCGCAAAGCCCGGGCGCAGCATGGTTTCCGTTTCGTCGGAAAGGTTACCGATGGTGCGGCGCGCGGAGCCGAAATCAAGCAGCACCGGCAGGCCGTTATCCTGGATCTGAATGTTATCCAGCGAGATGTCGCGGTGCAGATAGCCTTCGTTGTGGATGGTCTTGATCGCACCGAACAGCATCGGCAGCGTGCGGCGGATCCAGGCCTCGTTGATCAGCTCCGGCTTTTCTTCGCGCAGGCGCGAAAGCGTGGTCCCGCTGTAAAACAGCGTCCCCATGTAGGCCGTGTCGTTTTGCACCCAGAAACGCAGGACGTGCAGCAGGTTCGGGTGGTTAAAGCGCGCCAGCAGACGCGCCTCCTGAATAAAGCTGTTCAGGCCTGCGGAAAACGCTTTGCCAAAACGCTCGCTGCGCAGCACAAGGGTCATGTCGTCGCCGCGCACGGCGAGTGAGGAAGGCATAAATTCTTTGATAGCGATAGTGCGTTCGAGCTGGTGATCCCACGCGCGATAGACGATGCCAAAACCGCCGCCGCCGATCACCTCTTTGATTTCAAACTCGTTGAAGCGGTACCCGACCGGGAGCGCGTTTGGGACAGTCCGATTGTTATCATTATCCGTCATCTTTTACAGTTCTCTTGATGATTATTACGCGGCAAACTGACAGTGAAACTCGCCCTGCTCGCAGGTGACGTGCAGACGTCGGTACTGCTCGTCGCTGCGGCTGGCGGTAAGTAAGATCTGGCTCATCTGAGGCAGCAAGGTGTTGGTCAGAATAGCATCCACCATGCGACCGCCGGACTCCACCTCGGTACAGCGCTGAACAATCTGTTCCACTACGCTGTCGTCAAACACAGAAATAATGCTGTGATTCTCTTCCAGACGACGCTGAATGCGCTTGAGCTGCAGGCGAACAATCTGCCCCAGCATCTCGTCGCTGAGCGGGTAGTACGGCACCACCAGCAGGCGGCCCAGCAGCGCCGGTGGGAAGACCTCCAGCAGCGGCTGGCGCAGGGCGCCGCTTAACGCGTCAGGCTCCGGCATCAGCTCCGGATCGGCGCACATGGCGCTAATCAGGTCGGTGCCGACGTTGGAGGTCAGAATAATGATGGTGTTACGGAAATCGATGTGGCGCCCCTCGCCGTCTTCCATCCAGCCTTTATCAAAGACCTGGAAGAAGATCTCGTGGACGTCCGGGTGCGCTTTTTCAATTTCGTCCAGCAGCACCACGCTGTACGGGCGGCGGCGCACGGCCTCGGTCAACACGCCGCCTTCACCATACCCTACGTACCCCGGAGGCGCACCTTTTAAGGTGGAAACGGTGTGCGCTTCCTGGAACTCACTCATGTTGATGGTGATAACGTTCTGCTCGCCGCCGTAGAGGGATTCCGCGAGCGCCAGCGCGGTTTCGGTTTTACCGACCCCGGACGGGCCGCACAGCATAAAGACGCCCACCGGTTTGTTGGGATCGTCCAGCTTCGCCCGCGAGGTTTTCACGCGGCGGGCAATAAGATCCAGGCCGTGACGCTGGCCGATAACGCGCTGGTTAAGCGTGTCGGCGAGGTTGAGCACCGCGTCGATCTCGTTTTTCACCATCCGGCCCAGCGGGATCCCGGTCCAGTCAGAGACCACCGCGGCAACCACGTTTTCATCCACCGCCGCAAACAGCAGCGGTTCATCACCCTGCAGGGCGTTCAGCGCCTGCTGCTGTTCCGCCAGCTGGCCGCGCAGCTCGGCGCTATCGTCATCGCCCGCCGCGAACAGCGCCGCCCGCAGGCGGATAATCTCCTGCACCAGGCTGCGTTCTTCTTCCCAGCGCCGGGCCAGGGCTTCGCGTTTTGTCTCATACGCGTCGCGTTCGGCGAGTAAAGCGGTTACGCGCTCGGCGTCGCCGGCTCCCACGCGCGCTTCGCGCTCAGCAATCTCAATCTCCACGTCCAGCGCGGCAAGGTTGCGCAGGCAGTCTTCCAGCTGCGCAGGCGGCGCGCTCTGGCTGACCGCAACGCGGGCGCAGGCGGTGTCGAGCAGCGCAACGGCTTTATCCGGCAGCTGACGCGCCGGGATGTAACGATGCGACAGCTTCACCGCCGCGCTGACCGCTTCGTCGAGCAGCAGCACCTGGTGGTGCGTCTCCAGCGGCGACACGGTGCTGCGCAGCATCAGAATGGCTTTCGCTTCGTCCGGCTCGTGCACCTGCACCGTCTGGAAACGACGGGTCAGCGCCGGGTCTTTCTCGATGTATTTTTTGTATTCCGCCCAGGTGGTGGCGCCGATGGTGCGCAGCTGTCCGCGCGCCAGCGCGGGCTTCAGCAGGTTCGCCGCATCGCCGGTCCCCTGCTGGCCGCCTGCGCCAATCAGGGTGTGGATCTCATCGATAAACAGAATGATTGGCGTGGCGCTGGACTGGACTTCGTTAATGAGCGCCTGCAGACGGGCCTCGAACTCGCCTTTCATGCCTGCGCCTGCCTGCAGCATGCCGATATCCAGCAGCCACAGCTGAATATTTTGCAGCGGCTCCGGGACGTCGCCGTCGGCGATACGCAGCGCCAGCCCTTCCACCACCGCCGTTTTCCCGACCCCGGCTTCCCCGGTCAGCAGCGGGTTGTTCTGGCGGCGACGCATCAGGATATCCACCATCTGGCGGATCTCTTCGTCGCGCCCGACAACCGGGTCAATCTTCCCTTCGCGGGCGCGGGCGGTCAGATCCTGGCCGTACTGGGCCAGCGTCCCCTGCGCCGCCGGTACCGTACCCGCCGGTGCGTCTGCGGCGGCAGCGGCCTGCTGCGTCTCTTTGCTGTTGGCGCAAATCGCGTCGAACTGCTCAATCAGCACCTCGACGTTAAGGCGGGTGAACTGCGACGAAATGCTTTTCAGCACGTTGGCCAGGTTCCAGGTTTTAAGCATGCCGATCAGCAAATGGCCGCCGCGAATACGGCTGACGCCAAACTTCAGCGAGCCGAAGACCCAGGCGCGCTCCACGGCGCTGTCAATGTGTTCGGAGAGATCGGAAACGGAACTCGCCCCGCGCGGAAGGACATCCAGCGCGGCCACGATATCGCGCGTCAGCTGCTGTTCATCAAGGGCAAAGTGGCGGATGACCTGCTGCAGATCGCCATCCTGCTGCTGCATCAGCTGATGCAGCCAGTGCACCAGCTCAACGTACGGGTTGCCGCGCAGCTTGCAGAACGCAGTGGCGCTTTCCAGAGAGGTAAATAACAGCGTATCCAGTTTGCCGAAAAGCACGGCACGGCTAATTTCTGACATGTTAGTTTCCATTAACAATGATTCGGTATACGGAAGGATTACCGCTCTGCGCGATACACCAGATCGCCACGCGGGACAGGCTGCGGCTGAAGGCCCAGCCAGGTGTTATAGCCTAATCGCCCATTGCTGCCGAGCGTGGTGCCCTGCACCGCGTCTTCACGCAGGATCACCCGCGTTTCCCATTCAAACTCCACCCCGGCGTACTGACGCACCCAGTCGCGCAGCTCGGTTACCCAAGCTTCACCCGGCAGAAAACGGTTGTACTCCTCCGCGCTCAGCGGGCCAATTTCGATGCGAAACTTATGCTGCACGTCGCGGACGGCAACGCCGAGAAAGGCGGATTCCCCCATGCGCGGCATGCGGCGTCCTGCTCCCAGCTGCGCCTGCTCGCGCGTGGAAAGCGGCATCCACTGCGGCACGTTGCTGACCAGCTTAACCGGCGCGTTAAAATAGCTGCGCAGGATCTTCTCCAGCCCCTCCGGATCCCGTCCGTGACGGGTCAGGTGCCCGGCGTGGGTAAAGCGGGCATGCGAGCTCAGGCTGCCTTTGTTCATCTGCCCCGGCTGGCCCATGCCAATCAGCGACGCCAGGTAGCCCTCAAAGCGCCTGTTATCAGCGCGATCGAGGGAGACGGTGGGCTGCGCATCCGCCCAGGCGCGGTAAAACAGCAGCGCCAGGCGATGATGGAACAGGTCGGCAAACGCGCTGAGGCTGGTGTCCTGATGATGATAAATTCGCTCGCGGGCGTATTCGGTCATATGGACCGGCAGCGGGCCGTTCGGGCCAAACAGGCCGAAACTGAGGATAGACACCTCGTGCAGCCCGCTTTCCTCCCGCTGGCGGACCTGAGCCAGGGTCGACGGTGCAAAACTCATCGACGGCTGCTGGCCGATGCGCAGCGGCTCAAATTTCGGCAACGGCGCGCGTCCCAGCGGGTAGCGTTCGCCGCCCTGGGCATCAATGCGCCTTAACAGCTGAAACAGATCGTAGCGCCAGGGCGTCTCGCGAACCCCTTGCCAGAACGCGTCCGGCAGCCGGGTCAGGCGATGCACGCGCAGCGGTGCAGTGGCAGCGTCACTCATATCAGCGCCCTTTTACCCATGCGCGGCGCCCAGTAGCCAATCTCGCCGCGCTGCTGACTTTTCAGGGTGAACTCCGTAAAGCTGTTGATGGACACCAGTCGGGCAAAGAGACGTTCCATCACGCTGCCAAAAAGCCACGGACTGGCGCCGGAAAAGGCACGCTCATCGACCGTCAGGGTGATGCCGATCCCGCGGGCGAAAACGACCGGGCCGGGTTCAGGCACGCGGCGGTGAACCGGCTCCAGCACGCAGTGGCGTACCCCCTCCACCTGGCGCGCAACGGGCGTTTCTGCCAGGTTGGCGTACAGCCCTAACAGCTGGCGCAGCGCGGCCGCGCCGTCTTCGTTTTCGCTGTCCATCAGGCTGAGGTAGTTCATCTGCAGCTGGCTGATGAGCCGCCAGGTGCTGAACCCTTCCGCCAGCGCCGGACGCGGCGGCGTCGGGCCTTTACGCAGGGTGAGGGATTTCACCGGCATGGAGTCGGCCATAATGAACTGCCCGAGCTCCTGCTGCAGCATCAGCGGCAGGTCGCGGCTGGTGCAGAGCACCTCGGCAGAGATATAGCGCAGGTTTTCCTGCCACGGCGCGTGCTGTTCATCCACCAGCGAAACAAACACCTCCGAGCCGATATAGCCGGTGCGCGTGCCGTAGCGCAGGGCGTGCTCGGACAGCACGCGCTGTTCGCGGCGCAGGGAAAAATAGGCCCCGTAGTTGCCCGCATCGCCGCTCCAGGTGCTCCAGAATGGACGAAACGTCTGGTCATCGCGCTGGCCGTCCGCGCTGCCATAGATTTTTTTGACCGCGTAAATTTCATAATCCAGCGGACGGATATTATCGACCACCAGATGGTATTCATGCTGGCCTTCATTCAGCTTCTGACGCGCCGCGACCTTTGGGAACAGGTTGATGACCGGCGTACAGTGCAGCGCCAGATGGCTGGCATCAACCACGCGCTCCAGCTGTTCATCCGACTTATCCAGCAGAATGAAGATGTCGAAGGCTTTTTCGCCTTCACAGCGCTCGATTAGCTTGCCCAGACCGCTCAGGCTAATGAAGCGGAAACGGGCCGGAAAGGCGAAATACTCCTGCAGCAGGCGATAGCCATCAAAGTTGCGCAGATCGTCCGGAAGCAGGGCCTGGTCAGGCTCAAAGCCTTCCTGGCGCAGCGCGTCCGACGCCAGCAGCTGTCGCTGCGGCTGCGGGCTGACCGTCTGGCAGACGATCCCGGCGTGATGCTCCATCACCAGCTCCAGCAGCTTCAGCGCTTCAATGTCCGGGCCGCCGAGGAAAAATTCCAGACGGTCGAAATCCAGGTGCCTGAGGTTTTGCGGGCCGTCGCAGGCGATGCGGATCCGCAAGGCGCTGCCGATCCCACGCTGGCTCAGCCCCAGCTGCGCCAGCGGCAGATCGGCGGGCACGCCGCCCAGCTCGACCTTGTCGATTTTCAGCGGCAGCAGGTTGACCTCGTGCGCCGTGGTATAGCTGCAGGTCACGCCGGTTTTTTTTAGCGCCAGGCTGTCCATCATGGTACCGCGCGGCACAATGAAGCCCTTGCTCAGGTCGCCCCGGCTGCTGTCGGGCTCAATCTCCGCGATCGCCATCGACGGCGTGGGCGCAAGATAGTTAGGCGCAATCATCTCCAGCAGACGCTGGGAGAAGCGCGGAAACTCCGCGTCCATTTTCATCTGCACGCGGGAGGTCAGGAAGGCGAAGCCCTCCATCAGACGTTCGGTATACGGGTCCGCCACTTCGATGCCGCGCATGCCCAGCCGTCCGGCGACCTTAGGATAGCGTTCGGCAAACTCGGCCCCCATTTCGCGCAGGTAGGCCAGCTCGCGGTTGTAATATTCGAGCAGTTTACTTTCCATGATTACCCCGCATCTTTCAGTTCAAAATGGCCGTTTTCCAGATCGACATCGGTACGAAACAGAAACTCCAGCGGGTACGGCACACACCACAGACGCCCTTTGATCTCGATGGAGAGCACGTTGTGCAGATCCAGCGAGGAGGTATCCGACACGCAGCGGACCTGCAACCCCTGCGGTAAAATGCGCGGCTCAAAATTGATGATGGCCTCGGTGAGCTTGCGCTGAATGTCGTGCCATTCGATATCCGACATTCTTTTCCCGGCCAGCGGCGCGACGCCGAAGTTGACCACCGAGCGCTTCACGTGCGGCAAGGCGCTCAAATCGCCGGAGGCATCGTGGTTGATGGTGTTAAACAGCCACTGCAGATCGCGCAGGACGTTGCGGCGCAGGGCGGCGTGGGTGATCAGATTGCTGTTGGCCGACTCGCGCTTTTTTTCCGGCTCATTATCGGTGAGACGATCCAGCAGCGAGGGCTGCATTTTGTCGCGCGCCCCCACCTTCTCCTGCTTGCTGCGGGCTTGCCAGCCGCTGCGCAGCAGATCGCCTTCGCCAGCGGGATTACTCATCGGCTCCATCCGTCGCAAGCGTCACGAGGCTTAAGGACAGCAGCGGGTATTCGCTTTGCTCGCTCAGCCAGGCCTTCTGGCCCCTGCCTTCGTAAAGAGTGCCGTCTTCGTCGAGCGGCTGCCATTCGGTGGTGCGGCCCAGCCTGACCGCATCAGTGGCATCGGCAGCAAACGGGTAACGCGCCGGGATCTGACACACCTGCTCCGTACCGTCGGTCAGGCGCACCAGCGCGTGACGCCAGACCAGATCGGTCACGCTGGCGGGTGCCTGGAAACGGATCTCCGCGATAGCGCTAAACGGCAGCCAGAAATAGCGGCCGTTCACGATGGTTTCGCAGACCGGGCCGAGACGGGCGTCGCCGTCCATCAGCCAGTCAAACGCCTGCGTCTCCTCGTTTTCGAGGATAATCTGGCCGGGGATGGCTTCAGCCCGATCGAGGCCGTCAAGACGCAGCGCCCGGGCGCGCTCGCCCTCCTCGCTCAGCGCCGCGGCCAGGGTCGTCAGCCACGGCCACTGGGTTTCTGGCATGGCCGGACGCGCCTGTCCCGCCATCACCTGCGCGCGCTGCAGCTCGCCCTGAATGGATTGCTCCAGCAGCGTGACGGTGGGCTTCGCCTGAGGCTTCAGCGCCAGCCAGCTTTTCAGCTGGGTCAGCGCGCGCGTCCAGTTGCCGCTGAGGGTTAAAAACTGCACGAACGCGGCGCGGAGGTCGGCATCCGCCGGACGGGCTTTGATTTCAGCTTCAAGGCGCGCCAGCGCGTCGCTGAGCGACTCGCCCGCCAGGTGTTGATAGAGCGTATTCATAGCCACTCCTTAATTCGCCGCGCGCCATGCGCCGACGGCCGGATCGCGCAGCTGAGGACGCAGGGTGTCAATCAGGACGATATTCAACGGCGTGCCGGGTGCGACCCAGGCGCTCCAGGTTTTTTTCACCGCCGCAATACGCGCCTGCAGTTTTGCATCGTCGCTGGCGATTTCACGGGAAATCTCCACCGCTACGGTGCCGTTGCTTTTCCAGCTGTTCAGGGCGCTATCGTAAGGCAGGATCATCCAGCTCTGGTCGCTGTTTGGGGTGCTGAACACCATGCGCTCTTTGTTGACGGAGGTGATCAGCGCGTTTTCAGGATCGGCGCTTTGATTCAGACCCGTCACCGGGAAGCCGTGGATATACGTCACCGCCATCTCTTTCTGTCCGCCGTTGCGGGACTGTGAAACCACGGTGTGTCCGCTCAGCCAGCTGCCGTTACCGCAGCGGGTGGTGTCAGAATCCGGAATAAAGAGCGCCGGAGCGGAAGCGCCCCCTTCCCAGAAGGTGCGCAGGTGACAGCCGTCCTGCAGGGTGAATTCCTGCCACGGCGTGCGGTCAGCCGCGACGGTGCGGGAAGCCACGTTCTGGTCCGGCGGCAGCAGCGCGCCGCTGGCCGGGGTTGCGGTGACGGTCGCAGCAGGCGCGGCCTGGTCCTGTTTCACCACCAGCGCCCAGTCCTGCGCTTTGCCTGCCGTGCCCTGCGCCAGCGTGGTACCCGCCGGATCGTTTAGCGTCCAGCTAAGCTTATTCAATTTGCTGCACTGGTGTTCCAGCAGGGAGCCAAGACGCGGCACAAAGTTCTCCAGCACGGAGACGTCCTTCTTGCCGTTCGCCACAATGCGCAGCGCCACCTCAGGCTTACACCAGCTCTGCGGCGTGTTGTCTTTAATGTTGTCGATCCAGATATCCAGCTTCTGCGCAGGCGACTGCACGATGCGGAAATTCTCAGCCTGCGCGGTGGAGGTGACCGCCAGAAGTGCCAAACCCGATAGCCAAAGTTTCATATCGTTCCTTGTGTGTCTAATCAGTTCCGCAGGGAAGAAATTGTGCTGCGTCAGAGAGGGTGTGCAGCAAAGTGGTGTCCTGAGGGTTGCCCATCCATACCGCCAGGGCAGTATAGTTATCCTGAGCATTCCCCTCCTGTTCGCCATTCTTTTGAATGATTTGGTTCATTAAGGTCAGCCACTCCTGCGGCGTATTGACCATATGCAGCGACTGCTTCATTTGCTCTTCGCTAACGCCGTGCCAGAACCCGTCGGTGCAGAGTAAGAATGCATCGCCGTCTTCAACCTGCACCACGTCGCTGTAGCTCGCTTCCGGCCCGCCGTTTTCAATTCCCAGCGCCAGATAGAGCAGGTTGCTGTTCAGGTTGTCGGTCTGGTGCCCGGCGTCTTTCATCTGCTGCACCAGGCTGTGGTCGGTGGTCACATGCCACAGCCATCCCCGGCGAAACAGGTACAGGCGGCTGTCTCCGGCGTGCGCCCAGTAGGCCAGGCCGTAATCACGGTCAATGAACAGGCTGACCAGCGTCGTGCCCATCCGACGATAGTCCTGAACGGCCTGCTGTTCGCTGAGGATGGTGCGGTTAGCCGTCTGCACGTAGTCGCGGATATGCTGCGCATTAAGATGTTTGTCGCCATCGAAGCGGGAGATAATGCTGTTGCGGGCCAGCTCTGCAGCCACCTCACCGCCCGGCAGGCCCGCGATGCCGTCGCAGACGACAAAGCAGGCTGAACGTTCCCCTATGGTTTCTCCCGTCTGATCCTGGTTGCTGGCGCGCGTCCCCTGGCGGGAGAGAGAAGCCGTTGCGATATTCATTTGTCTTCCGATCCGCTCTGTGAGTCTTTGTACTGATTCACCTCCATGTCGTACGCATGAAGGAAAGCCTCGCCGAACAGGGTGTGGAAATCATCCTCAATCTCGCCAGCCGTTTCGCCATAGCTGCGCACAAAATAGTCCCACAGGGCAGCTTTGCGGCTGCCCGGCAGCGCCAGACGAGAGGTCATCCCGTTCTGCTTCGCCTGCTCTTCCAGCTGTTCCGGGTTAAAGGACTGCAGCATCGCGGCAATGATGGCGCGGATACCGGAGATCATGCCCAGCTGGTGCGCCTGCAGGTCGATCAGCGCGTCGCGCACGGATTTGGTCGGCGGCATAAAGCCCGGCATCGGGGTGCCGAACATCTGGATCAGCACGGTTTTGCCGGTCGGCAGCAGCTTGAACGGGTTGTTGGCATCGTCCAAAACCATGGTCATATCGGCCTTCACGCCCCGCTTGAGGATGGAGCGCGAGGAGAGCAGCGCCACGGTTCCCTGAGAGAACATGCCGAGGATCTGCCCGAGCTGACGCATATTTTCACGATCAAACTGCGGGACGGGCTGCATTTCGCTCAGGCCCATGCCTTCCAGCAGCGCCTCCAGCAGCTCGCCCTGCAGCACTTCGCCCTTCTCACCGCTGTTCGCCGTAGCGCTTGGGGCGGCGGCGTTATTGACCGGGTCAATGCGCAGACGGCCCTTCGGTGCCTGAGCGCTGCTGCGCGCAACGGCCTGCGGCGTTGGCATGGTGAAGCCCGCGTAATCCGGCCGCGCGGGCTCTTCTTCAGCACGCGGTTCTTCCTGCGGCTCAGGGGCGAACAGCGGAGAATCGGCCAGCACGTCCTCTTCCTGCTCGGGTTCCGGCACTGGCGCAGGCTTTTCGGCAATAATGTCATCCGGATGGGTCAATGGCGCGCCGCCCATCAGCCCGAGCGGGTCGTCATTACGCGCGGCTGGCGCGCTGGCCTTACCGCCAAACAGGGCCAGCGGATCGAGCTCATCCGTCGCCTCGTCTTCTGGCTTCACGGGGCTATTCTCGCCCGGCGGCACCAGCGTTGACGGGGTGACGTCGTCAAAAATACTCTCTTTTTTGAACAACGCTTCGTCGCTGAACAGCGTGTCCGGGTCGACATTCTTACGCTCGAGCTTTGGATCGCTGTCGTTAAACATCGCCAGCGGATCTTCCGCGTTACGCTCCGGGGCCGCAGGCTGGGAGAACGGATCGTGCGATGCAGCAGGCTGCGGTTTTGTACGGTTGCTGGAGATGCTGTCGGAGATGGAGAACTCCTGCATCAGGCTATCCCAGATCTCCGTTGGCACGGCGGTTGGCTCGGCCTTCCCGCGCGGTGCGGCACTCGCCGGCTTCGGTTGCGCAGCGGGCGCGGACGCGGCTGCCGGACGCGCCTGCTGATGCATACTGGCCGCCATACGGCTTACGGGTTGCGTATCGTGGATCAGTTCGGTCACTTCGATACGGTAGTCATCAATACCGAGAATGTCGCCATCCTGCAGCTCAACCTGACGCCCTCGCTCCAGCGGAATGTCATTTAATACCACGCGGGTGACGCTGCCACGGTTGGTCACGCGGCATTCGCCCTGGGCGTCAACGTGAACAATGGCCTGCAGACGAGAGATGGTGCGGTCATTATCCGGCAACACCAGATTGTTATCCGTACCGCGCCCAATGGTGCCGCCCGGGGCGTAAAAATCACAGCTGCTTTGCGGCGGCTGATGACCGGGTTTCGTAGAAATAATCGTGAATCGCATGGCGTATTCCTGCTGGTATGATTAGCGCTCAAACGCTGCCGCTCTCGGGGCGAGAACGGCGGCGTTTGAGAAATTGAATATCAAAACTATTTAATGAAGGTGATAAAATATAATCCAACAATGAGCCATAGAGTGAATATTAACGCCTGTAACTTATAACGGCGATGTAATTTTAGCATCCAACCAATTCTTTCTTCAGGTAACGACTGTACATATTTATAAGCATCTTCCTGAACAAGCCTTTCACGCGTGAATTTCATTTCAACGCCTTTATAAAGGCGAACAAACCAGATTATTTTTTGATAATTGGCCAGCGAACCAAAAAAAGAAGCATAGTTGGTTACAAGATCCAGATCATATCCCTTGCGCCGATAGTCTGAAAGTAACCGATTATAATCAGCCTCGTGTTTTTTGAAATAACGAGAACTGAACAAATCCATAATTACAACAACCAGCAATAAAACCACGATAAGAAATAATGATAAATTCTCTATATTCACCATATTTTATCCATCATATACTCAGTCGCTCCGCCCGCTATCTCGCCACCAACGTATCCACCTGCAGCAGCCCCAACAATAGAGCAGGCGAGCAGTCCTACGCCCCCCGTCGCAACACCAAGCGCAACGCATACACCAGCACCTGCCATTGCTCCGTATTTACCACCGTAAATACCCCCTGCCAGGCTTGCACCAAAGCTGCTGTATTTTTTCACAGCGACTTTAGAACAACTCTGCTCTCGTCCTACGGTGCAGGCATTGTAAACTTCATTAGTGGTATTTGCACCTGCAAAACCTATTGCAAGCCACCCTCCCGCTTTAAGAAAACGAGCGGCCTTAGAGGCATTATCGATATAAGTTGAATAACCACGAATAGAGGCGACCCCGGCTGTACTCCATTCATGTACAATGGATCTGCTTGACAAGCCTAATGCATGCTTCAATTCGTTATAGGGCTTCATCTTTAAGGTCAGTCGGGACAATTTGTTTAATAAACCATCCAACTCAGAAAAGAGGCGCTGACGTTCAACAAAAAACTGTTGGCTTATCAATGTCCCTTGTGCTCTGTACTGATTCTGGTAAGCCAATTCAATGGATTTAAGTTTTTTTTCTATTTCACTAAAATATTTTTCACCTGCATCAGCAACGACACCAAGGGACTTATCCATAAAATTAGTAACTGCAGCTATGGTACTAAAATGTTGATTAAAGAAATTCGCTTCACCAGAATTAAGATCGGCCAGAGCACCGTTGACTTTCTTTTTAGCGAGCTGTAATTGCTTAAGCTGCACAGAATTATTACTTCCCGGTGCACCAAGAATCAACATCTGCCCAGGTTTTGACCACTGCACATCACTATTAACCTGCATGAAATAACGTGCAGCATCACTATTTGGATCGTTGAATAAAAGCCTTGTCTGGAAATCCAGGGTTCCGGGTTGCTGAACAATACAATATCCCGGATTAACTAATGATTGGCTAGCCATATTCATTCCCTTTGATTTTTACAAAAACGCTCACAAATAAGCATACCCATTTAAATAAAAACGGAGTTGAATTAATATCCAAAGGTTGACACTTTCTTAAAAACATCAACATTTGAAAACGCTCCTATTCTATTCTAACCAGCGATAATTCGCCTCTGGAATTTATACTGAGAATAAAGCGAGTAGCATATCGAACAATAGTATTATGATTTCTCGATTCTAATACCACATCATACTCCCCTGACTGCCAGTCTACTTTATCCCAGCGTAGGCACTCTTCAGATTTCAAAAAGCGGCTGGAAGGAAATGCTCCTGGAGAGAAGATGCTTTCCCATTCGTTACCTGCACGTCGAGATATCGAGGGTTCATAAACTAGCACAACCTCACCTGGTTCAGTGTCATTCGAAACGCCAAAACAGGGTGCATTTTTTTCCACCTTAACAGTTAAACTCTGAAACTGAGCAGGGTGGGATATGCAGGCGCTACATGATAATACAATGGGTATAACCGTTAACGCTCTTTCCATCGCAAATACGCGCCGAATAGTGAAGCAATCATAATGACCGGGGAAAACTCCCCGGCCACATACGCAATTACGCTTCTTTGTTTTCTTTGATGTTCCAGCCAGCGCTGCTTTCAGCACCTTTACCACCAGACGTGGTCTGCTCCCAGTACTGCTGTTTCACTTTCGCAGCCTGGAATGCATAGGTCACACCAACGGTATCGCCGTTGTCAGCACCGGTGTACTGAACAGAGGTGACCAGCACATCTTCCAGCGTGATGCGGGAGTATTCCACCTGCTGGCCGCCGGCTTTACAGACGGACAGCTCAACTTTGGTCAGGTGTTTGCCGCTGGCGCAGTGTTTCAGGATAGCGGTGGTGGATTTGTCGATCAGCGCGTTAACGTGCAGGTCGTTGAAGTTAACTTTACCGGCACCGCCGCCACCGCCAACGCTCATATTACCTGGCTGGGAAGCGCCCCAGGAGAAGGAGGTAATATCAGTCCAGCCGGTGTGGTTAGAATCTTTAGATTCGCCCGTAACACCCTCGACCTTCAGAAACATATCAATAGCCATAATATCTACTCTTCGTGGATGAACAATATTGCTTTCGAAAAAGCACTTATATGGCAAACAGGAAAGCATGGGGCTGAATAAAACCGTCCATATTTTACCTCTGCCTCACATCAAATGACCCGTGTCATTTGACAGTCTTACATTCCCCCTGAATGAACGGAAAGAATGTGAAGTCTTTTACTACTGCGGGTTATCCTGAATCCAGGTGCGATCAGGATTTCCGATAATTAATTGAGGTACCAGCTTGTTAAGTTCGTCACTATGATAAAGACGCAGGCAATTTAACGTAACGCCTTTTACATCGGGCTTTCGTTCGGCATGAAAGCCGTTAATGTGATCTTTGTATTTTCCAATGAGCGCATCCATTTTCTCAGTGCCATTTTCAGCATCAAAAGGAATCCACTCAATGAATGCACTCGCACTGCGGGCAGCATCAGCAGAAAACTGGCTGCCTTTATCTGCTACCTGCGCCAGGCAGCGCGCCAGAACAAAATCTTTTAAAACCTGCCGGTATGTTTGCTGCTGATAAAAATCAGGATAGTTATTTCCGGAATACACATAAAAAGTCATAAATACGAGGAAAAAACATAAACGTTTCACCTTATATCCTTTGCCATAAGACCCACAGCGCATCAGTCCGCGTAAAATACTAACTTTTCTCTTTCCATTTTTCTGCGACAACGTATATCCCTATCGCTAATGCATTAAGTCCAGTGCATAAGAATCCATGCATTGCAATTCGCGGGACTTCTGCCGGCCAGTCAAAGATAAACAGATAGTAGCCGGATACCGTCACAAACAGCATGAATGAAATTATTAGCAACGTATAAATGGCTAAATAGCTGATGAATTTTCGTATCAACGCTTTCACTGTCAAATTCATTAGCTATCTCGTATTGACCGAAAAGTAGCCGGCCCAATGGGCCGGCTACACTCATCACGCGTCTTTCGTCTTCAGCGACGGCAGTTTAGATACCAGACGCAGGGAAACGGTCAGACCTTCCAGCTGGTAGTGTGGACGCAGGAAGAACTTCGCGGCGTAGTAGCCCGGGTTGTCTTCAATCTCCTGCACCTGCACTTCCGCAGCCGCCAGCGGTTTACGGGACTTGGTCTCCTGAGAGGAGTTCGCCGGGTCACCGTCGACGTAGTTCATGACCCAGTCGTTCAGCCAGCGCTCCATCTCTTCGCGCTCGCGGAAGGAGCCGATTTTGTCGCGCACGATGCACTTCAGGTAGTGCGCAAAGCGGCAGCAGGCGAACAGGTACGGCAGACGAGAGGCCAGACGCGCGTTGGCGGTGGCATCCGGGTCGTGGTACTCGGCCGGTTTCTGCAGCGACTGCGCACCGATGAAGGCGGCAAAGTCAGAGTTTTTGCGGTGAACCAGCGGCATAAAGCCGTTTTTCGCCAGCTCAGCTTCACGACGATCGCTGATGGCGATCTCGGTTGGGCACTTCATGTCCACGCCGCCGTCATCGCTCGGGAAGGTATGGCACGGCAGGTTTTCCACCGCCCCGCCGGACTCCACGCCGCGAATCGAGGTGCACCAGCCGTACTCTTTGAAGGAGCGGTTGATGTTGGCGGCCATCGCATACGCGGCGTTCGCCCAGGAGTAGCTGTTGTGGTTCGCGCCGTCGGTCTGCTCTTCAAAGTCAAAGCTGTCGACCGGGTTGGTGCGAATACCGTACGGCAGGCGCGACAGGAAGCGCGGCATCACCAGGCCCAGATAGCGGGCATCTTCGGATTCACGCAGCGAACGCCAGGCCGCGTATTCGGTGTTCTGGAAGATCTTGGTCAGGTCGCGCGGGTTAGCCAGCTCCTGCCAGGACTCCATCTGCATCACGCCCGGCGCGGTACCGGTGATAAACGGACAGTGCGCCGCAGAGCCGATGCGCGCCATTTCGCCCAGCAGCTCAACGTCCTGAGGGCTGTGGTCGAAGTAGTAGTCGCCCACGATGCAGCCAAACGGCTCGCCGCCGAACTGACCGTACTCCTGCTCGTAGATTTTCTTGAAGATCGGGCTCTGGTCCCAGCCCACGCCCTTGAAGCGCTTCAGGGTGCGGCCCAGCTCCTGCTTGGAGATGCTCATAAAGCGGATCTTCAGCATCTCGTCAGTTTCAGTGTTGTTCACCAGGTAGCTCAGACCGCGCCAGGCGCTCTCCAGCTTCTGAAACTCTTCGTGGTGAATGATCTGGTTTACCTGCTGCGACAGCTGCTCGTCGATACCGGCGATCAGGTTCTGAATGGTGCGGTAGGTGTCGTTGGAGAAAGTGACGGTATTTTCCAGCGCCTGCTGCGCCAGGGTTTTGACCGCGCTTTCGACGGCTGAACGGGCCTGATCGGTTTTCGGGCGGAACTCTTTGTTCAGCAGCGCGCTGAACTCATCCTGGCTGAACGCCTGACCCGCATGCTGCTCGTGTTGTTGAGTCTGGTTGCTCATCGATTATTCCTCGCTACCTTTCGCGCTTTCGTCATTTTTCGGCAACTGGCTCAGGGATTTGAGCAGCGTCGGATCCTGCAGAATTTTAGCGATCAGCTCTTCCGCACCGTTTTTGCCGTCCATATAGGTCAGCAGGTTGGAGAGCTGGGTACGCGCTTCCAGCAGCTTGTTCAGCGGCTCGACCTTGCGGGCCACCGCATCCGGCAGGAAGTCGTCCATGCTGTCGAAGGTCAGATCCACGTTGAGCTTGCCTTCGCCGGTCAGGGTGTTATCCACCTGGAACGCCACGCGCGGCTTCAGCGCCTTCATGCGTTCGTCAAAGTTGTCGATGTCGATTTCGAGGAATTTACGCTCGTCGACGGCCGGCAGATTTTCAACCGGTTTGCCGACCAGATCGGCCATGACGCCCATCACAAACGGCAGCTGAATTTTACGTTCTGCACCGTAGATCTCTACGTCGTACTCGATCTGCACGCGGGGGGCACGGTTACGTGCGATGAATTTCTGCCCACTGTTACTCATTGCCATGATGTTCTCCATCAAAGATGCGCGGTGAAGGTGAAACGGCAGGCTCCATGCCTGTCGTCATAATGCCTGGACGCGTTATTCGCGGCGCCCAAAGATGTTTTCAAGTTGGTTAACGCCGTCTGGCGCCAGGTCGCGAATAATGTCCATAAAGTTAAGTTCTGACAGCCGCTGCACCCGTTCAATCATCAGCGGTGCGGGGTGGCTCGGTTCGTACTGCGCAAAATACTGCTTCGCTTTTTCCAGCATCAGCTGCGCGTCGGCGCGGCTGGTGATCTGCACGCTTCGCCAGTCGGCGACCGGCTGAACGGGCTGCGCTGCCGTCGACTGCTGCTCGGCCTGGGGTTCTGCCTGCGCCTCACGGTTCGGCAGCAGCTTGCTGATGTCGGTTACCTGACACGCGCTGGCGACCAGCCCGACGGTTTTCAGCAGCTGTTCCATCTCGGGCACGCCGCTTTCACCGAGATGCCCGGTGAGAAGCTCGCGAATCGCCAGCAGACGTTCGTTAATGACGATAACTGCTGCGGTTCCCGGCTGGTCGCCGCGGGCCAGCTCGTCAATCAGCCGTGGACGGCCGCCGGGATAGTCCGGACATTCCGTCTTGCTGCCGTCCAGCAGGGCCTGGGCATCCCGGAGCGAAATTTCATCGCCGTTTGAACGCAGAAGCGAGGCGTTTCGCACGGCGACGGTGAGGTCGGATTTATCGCTCAGCCCTGCCAGGGCGTTAATGCGATAGAACGGATCGATTTCGCCATACTCTTCCAGCAGCGGATAGAGCGTCTCCCAGTAACGGGCGATCGCCTCCTGCACCAGCAATAATCCGTCCGCGTAGCCCGCCAGCCCGCGGCGGCGCGTCCAGGCATGGGTTAACGCCAGCAGTACGCGAAGATCTTTGGTGCGGGTCAGCAGGCTGGTGGCGTATTTTTCCACCGTGTTCCAGTCAGCGGGCTCTGCCGGGATAATGGTGTCGCCAAACTGCTGTTCCGCTTTCCCAAGACTTGCCTGATTCATGATCTGGAAGTCGGCGTCGTACTCCAGGTTTTCGCCGCAGGTTTTTTCGGGACTGATTGGCGCGAGAAATTCTTCGATATTCATGAGATCCCTGCTTATTCAAACATGGGCGGATAGAGACCGTGACGCCCCGGACGGGCGCCCCCTGCCGGGTCGAACAGCAGGGTGAAAAGCTGCCCGGTAAAGTTACCGCTGTGCACGTGGGTGTACAGCGGGTAGCCGTCGCAGCGATTGGTCCACCAGTAGCTGGTCTGACGCAGCGGATCAAAACACTCGGCCGCCTGAGGCCAGCCCAGCGTGCTCTGCCCGTCCTCGTCATAGCCAATCACATCAAGGATGTCGGAACGCTTTTGCGGCTCGACGGGCTGCGGCGCCGGAATGGTCATCAGCATCTCATCCAGCTGCGAGGCGGAAAAACTGTTGCGCACCGCGTGCAGCCCCAGGCGCCCAATCTGCTGGTACCAGCTTTCGGCCTGGCTGAGCAGGCTGGTCGACCACTCTGACGGGGCGAAGCTCAGCTGCAGGCAAACCGGGTACTGTCGGCCAACGCTGTCGCGGCCGGGCAGCAGACAGCCCATCTGGATCATCTGGCTGCCAAGCATAGGCGGCACCACAAAATTCCAGACTGGCGCTTTGTGAAACTGGCGCTCGCCGCTGCGCTGCTCTTCCTGCTGCCAGGCCAGCAGGCCGACCTGGAACCAGTGTGACCACTGGCGCTGTAAAGTGTCAGGAAAGCGACGCTGCAAAAAATCTCCGGCGCTGGGTAATTTGCCATACCAGCTGTAGCGGTTCATCGCAGGGGTATTCGTCATACGGCTGTCCTTGCGGTTATGGGCATGAGAAACGGGGAAGCTGGAACGGGTTACGAATGCTGTTTGGCGCAAACTCCAGCGTGACCTGATGTCCGTCGACGTTGAAGGTAGCCTGACGGCTCAGGCTACCCGCGCCCGGGCTGGTGCTCGCTTTATCGAAGAAGCGGTTGAGCGCCCAGGCACCGTTGGTGACCAGCGTCGCCGTGCTGCCGTTCGCCAGCCCCAGCTGCATGCGTACCTGGTTAGTGCCGCCAGGCCCCGGCCAGTTCATGATCTGTACGGCCTGCGGACCGTGGCTGTAGCGCAGCAGCTGGCCGTCGACGTCCAGCGTCAGGTTCAGAATGGAGTTATCCATTCGCACGGTGCGAACCGTCACCTTGAAGGACGGCGTCGTGGCGCCATTAGCAAAGAAGGCGTCGCGAATCGACTGGGCCTGCTGGAACGGTCTCAGCAGCCCTTCACTTCCCGGCAGCGTTTTCCCGTCGATGCCCGGCATAAAGCGCCAGTTTGCCTGGGTGGTATCCACTTTATTGGTCAGATTGTCGCGGAAGAAAGCGTCCATCAGCCCGGTTCCCGGCGCAAACATGCGCGCGAGATCGTCAGGGGTGACCTCGGTGCTGGCGCTGTGCACCAGCGGGTAACGGCCGGCGATTGCCTGACGGCAGAATCCGCCCACCTCAACGTTAATCCGCTTCCGCACGTTTTCGAGGTCGCGGCGCTGGGTATCGCTGCTGGCGCCCACCGCCATATTGCTGAACATGGTTTGCAGCCCGCCCGGCAGGCGACCGGCGCTGGCCTGCAGGCGGCTGATCGCCTCGCCGCCCGGTGCCGGCATACCGCTGTTGGCCGCGTCCTGGACGGCGGTCAGGTAGCGATAGAGCTCATCCACCTGCTTGAGAAAATCATCAAACACGATGGTCTTCCCGCCCTTTTCCAGCGGCTGCGCCAGCTCAATCATCGGCGCGTAGTGGTCGGTGACCAGCTGTTCCGGCGCCTGGGTGACCACGGCGGCCTGGGTCGGCGCAGCGTCATTGTTGCTGAACAGCGCTTCCAGCGTGCGGGTGGCGCGGTTGCTCTGCGCCTGCGCTTTATCCGCATCTTCCGGCGCTGGCGCATTGCGTGACAGCGTCAGGACCTGGCTCAGGTTCTGCACCAGACGGCGCAGAGGCGAGTTTGCGCCGGAGAGCAGGCGCGCGGTGTTGATGCGCTGGGAGAGATCGGCGCTGTTATTGAGCTGAATGTCGGCGAGGAAGCGATCCCAGTTCGCGATAAAATCGCGCATGTAGAGCTGGCGCACGGCGTTATCGATCTGCTGTTTATCTTCCTGCGCCGTCGCGGCCCCCAGCACCCAGGCGTCGTCTTCATGCAGGGCGGTGGTGACGCTGTCAATCTGGCCGTTAAAGCTTTTCCAGTAGCCGTCCGGCGTATACAGACCCGGCACGCCTTCGCTCACCGGCTTGCCGCTTTTGCGTGAAAACACCAGCTCGCTCTGCGGTCCGCCCAGGTCGGAAAGGGAGACCGGCTTGAGGTTGTCATCATGCTCCAGCAGGCGTTTGAGACGACCGTATACGCGCGTGGAGAGCGGCTGCTGATTGATCATCGCTCTTTCGCGGGCCACCAGAGATTCATCCTGCGCGTACGGCGAGGCCTGGATTTTCGGTTCCAGCAGCTGCGTCAGGTGCCATTCAAGCTGCTGCAGCTGCGCCTTCGTGACGTTCTGCGGCAGATTACGCTGCAGGTTGAGCATCACCCACGAATGCAGGAATTTACCGTCGTAGTGCTTCGGCTGATACAGCATCTGATAGGCTTTCAGCGCTTCATAGCTGTATTCCACGTCGCTGCCGTTGTCGTTGCGCAGCCAGGTGGTGATGTGCATAGCGACGGCAGGCAACAGCATCTGATCCAGCGCTTTCTGGTACAGAGACTGCGAGGCATCGCTGACGTCATCTCCGCGGTAGAGCCCCATACGGCGGGATAGGGGCGGATCGTTTACATCAAACGCGTCGCTTTTCGGCAGGTCAACCAGACCGTTCAGCAGCGGCAGCAGATCGAACAGGTCACGCTGGGTCTGGTTCTGCAGCGCTTTGCTCTGCTGGTCCAGCAGCGGCACCTTCGCATCCACCTCTTCCAGATAGGCCTTGTTTTTGGCATAACTGGTCAGCCACAGACCGCCGAGGATGACCAACAGGGCCAGCAGCGCCGCGTAGCCGGACCAGATCACCGCCCGGTTGCGCAGCTCCCACCAGCGGTTTTCGCCCGCGATCCCGGCTTCCTGGAAGATGACGTTTTGCAGCAGGTTCTTAATGAAGAAACTCTGACCTTTTGCCCCCGGGATCGGCGCTTCTTTGCTGACCGAATCCCAGTTATCCGCCTCTCCCCCTTCCGGCAGCGACAGCGCGCGGTTCAGTTCGCCCATCACGCGGTCGAACGGCATGCCTTCCTGCGTCCCGCTGGCGAAGTAGATCCCGCGCGGGGAGAACTCGGTTTCGAAGTTGGAGCGGGCGAAGACCGTGCTCAGGTAGTCCGCCAGCAGCGGACGCAGCGCGGCGAACTCCTGCGGGAAGAGATACGCTTCAGCGCGGGTTTTCGCGTCATGCTCTTTCAGCATGGTTTCCGGCAGCCCGGCATCAAGGCGCTGCTGGAGCAGAGAAAACTCCTGCTGGAAGTTGCCCATCAGGTCGTAATCGGCGTGTTTGGTTTGCTCCCACGGCAGCGTAAAGCCCCAGATCTGGTCGCGCTGCGCTTTGTCGTAGTCGGCAAACCAGGCGCGGAAGCCTTTAAGCAGGTCGGCCTTGGTCACCATCACATACACCGGGAAGCGAATACCCAGCTGTTCATGCAGCTCGGACAGACGCTGGCGCAGGTTCACCGCCTGCTGGCGGGACGCCTCGGCGGACTGGGTGAGCAGGTCAGAAATGCTGATGGTGATGATAACGCCGTTGATCGGCTGGCGGCGGCGATACTTGCGAAGTAACCCCATGAACTCCAGCCATTCGCCGGCATCCTGCACCTGCTCGCTCTCCTGGGTGGTGTAGCGGCCCGCCGTGTCCAGCAGCACCGCTTCATTGGTAAACCACCAGTCGCAGTTACGCGTGCCGCCAATGCCCCGCAGCGCGGTTTTACCGAAGCGATCGGCCAGCGGGAACTGCAGCCCGGAGTTAACCAGCGCCGTGGTTTTACCGGATCCCGGCGCGCCAATAATGACGTACCACGGCAGCTGATAGAGATATTGCGTGCTGAAGCGCTGCGTCCACTGGGCGCCCTGGCCCGCTTTGCTGAAGTGGGCTTTTTTCAGCATCTGCGCGGCTTCATCAAAGCGGCTGGCGAGGATCTGCTCCTCGCTGTTCAGCCGCTTCTGCGGATCCGCCGCTTCCGGGCTGGCGGTGTTCTCTTTGAGCTTGTCCATCAGCTTGCGGTTCAGCCAGGCGTTGTACAGGCGCGGCAGAATGTGGCCCTGCGCCCAGAGCAGATAGACCACGGCAATGCTGATAATGCGGTTCTGCTCAGACTCGAGCGGTCGGGTGTCCACGATGGACAACAGGGGACCAATCATCCAGATCACCGCCGCAAGCGCCGTTACGCCGAGGAAGCTCCACAGAATGCGGTTGGTCAAGATGGAAAGAAGTGTAGTCAGCATCCTTAGTTTCCTTGCGGCAATCCGTTCAGCTCAGCCTGAGTGTTTTCAGGCGACACCAGCAGAGTAATTTCCACACGGCGGTTACGGGCGCGGTTTTCAGGCGTCGTGTTCGGCGCCACCGGGTTAATCTCGCCCCGCCCTTCCGCTTTCACGCGGCCAGGCTGAGAGAGGCTTCCCTGCAGCATTTTCTGTACCGAGCGGGCGCGTTCCAGAGAGAGTTCATAGTTAGAGGCAAAGCGCGCGCTGCGGATCGGCACGTTGTCGCTGTAGCCCACCACCAGAATTTTGCCGCTGACGTTATTCATCGCCTGCGCAATGCGGTTGATGACCGGTTCATAGCGGTCACGCACGACGGTAGAGGCAGAGGCAAACAGCCCGTCGCCCTTCAGGATCACGACGCTGCGATCCGCTTCGTCTTTCACCGCGACCAGGCCCGCCTCGATTTCAGGCTTCAGGAAGCCGCGCAGGTTCAGCACCGCCGGAAGCTGACGGGCCGGCTGCTGAATAGTGGTTTCCGGCAGCTGGGACTGATAAATCTTCGCCAGCACCGGGTTGGTGTTATCGCCAAGGCGCCAGTTAAGCACGATATAAAACAGGCAGGCGATAAACCCGGCCAGCGCCACGCAGGCCCACAGGGGAACCATCGGCCGCCAGAGCTTGCGCAGCACCGGACGATCTTCCGGATGGGGAGAAAGCGGCGGCGGATAGCTGCCGCGCACGCCGCGGATCATCTGCCACAGCCGCTGCTTGATGGTTTCAAGCTGCGTGCGGCCATTATCCAGCACCCGATAGCGTCCTTCGAAGCCCAGCAGCAGGCAGTAGTTGATCATCTCCAGCAGCAGGATATGCTCGCGCGGGTTCTGCGACAGGCGCGCCAGCAGCTGGAAGAACTTCTCGCCGCCCCAGGTTTCGTTGTGGAACGTCACCAGCAGACCGTTGCTTGACCAGACGCCGCTGCTGCCCCAGGGGGTGAGCGCGGCGGCCTCATCGAGCGCCGTACACAGGCAGTAACGCGCCCCGACGATCACTTCGTAGGGCAGCCCCGCCTGCTGACAGCGGACTTCGAAACGGCGAATCTCATCGATCAGACGCTGGCGTAACGCCACCTGATCGTCATGGGAGACCGAATGACGGATCTGCGGAATCGCGTTGAGCAGCGGATTGGCGGCCGCCACCAGCTGATTGTTGCTACTGGCTCCGGTAAACGCGGCATCACTGCCGGTGTCCTGTCGTTCCTGCATATTAAGCGCTCGCTTTATTATTCTGTCGGGCTACGGATGGCCCAAAACTCCATATCCAGCCCCGGGAACTCCCCTGCAAGATGCAGGGCGAATGCGCCGGACTTATCCATCTCGTGCCACAGCTCGCTGCCCTTCTCCAGTTCAAAGTAGCTGTAGCCGGCATGCCACGGGATCTGCGGCGGCGCGACCGGCATGGCGCGCAGCATAATGCCCGGCAGCTGGAGCTGAACCAGATCGCGGATTTTCGAGACCGGCGCGACCTTCATCTGCGCCGGGAAATGGGTTTGCAGGTGTTCGCCTGGCACATTGGCTTTTACCGCCAGCACGAAGCCGAACTCGCGCACCATGCTGGTTTCAGGCACCGTGGCGATGTTCAGGCCGTGAGAGCGTTCGTTAAGCGGCAGCTGAATCGCGTGGTCTTCCATCACCAGCGACAGCCCCTGACGCAGCATCAGCATCAGTTTGCTGAAGCAGTTAGCCAGATCGTCATGATCGTAAATCGGCAGCACGCTTTCGGCGGTACGCTGCGACGTCCAGGTGGCGAGCTCGGTCGCAAACGGCAGCCAGCTGCGCCAGAGCGTTTCCGGATGCAGCAGCGGGAGGGTTTTTAAATGAGAAACCTCGCCCAGATGACGGTTAACCAGCGACAGCAGCGTGAACTCAATCAGTTCGGAGGTGTTAAAGCGGCCAGGCTGGCGCAGACGACCACCAATTTGCTGGCTGCGCTGGACCAGCAGACCGTGCAGATCGTTGATCATGCTGTAGATCTGCGGGCTGTTGTTGGCGTTGAGCATCGGCGGGATGTAGCTGTTATCGAGCCGCACGTGGTTATCGTTACGTTTCTCCGTCACAAACGCCACGCCGATAGCGGTCCATTCCGCCGTGAGGTCTTTTTCCAGCATCAGGGTCAGACGCAGGCGGCCAAACTGGACGGTGGCATCCCCCACCGACATGGCGTTGTCGTCTTCCACCTCTTGCTCGAAAGCGATGAAGCGCGCCAGCGAGGCCGGCTCTTCGCTAAAAATCACCTCTTCTCTCTCGCCACGACGAACCGGCAGCGCGAGCACCACCTTTTCGTTGGTGAGATTGTCAGGAATTTTCAGCGGTACAGGACCGTTGCGCCCGTTACGTACCTGGAAAAAGGTGCCATCCGGCAGCAAGCCACTGCAGTAGCTCAGGGCAATGCATCCCTGACGAAGCATCGCTTCATCCAGTTCCACGTCAAGAAAGCCCCAGAGATATGACCGCTGTAGCGCGCCCCATTCACGAACATGGTTGAGCAGATAGCTTTCAGTCCGCTGAAAATGGTGTGGACGCAGGAACATGCCTTCGGTCCAGACGACCTTTTCTGCTTTCGTCATGATGATGTGTTTCCTGTGTTGAAGCGCGTTACTGGCTGATGACCCGAATGCCGTTCACGTCGAGAAAAACGTTGGCCTGAAGTTCATCCGCGGACCATTTCCAGAACTGGTAGATATGATTTTCGCCAGGCACAGGCAGAGGGAGTGAAACGCGCCATTTTTTGCCATCCAGCACCTGATACTCCGCCATCACGCCGATGTAGCGGGCCTCCGGAGAGCTTTGCCCGCTGAGGGTTTTGGACAGCTGTCCCGGCATCAGGAAGAACACGTCGCTGTTCAGCAGATTCGCGCCTAGCGTGGCTGACGCGTTGTTCTGCAGGGAGTAGAAGTCGCTGGACATGAAATCCGCATCGGATTTCAGCAACAACACCCGGACCTTAAGCGGCGCAGATTCGTTGATTTGTGGATGAGCCTGAAACTGCAGATTGTAGCGGGAGGGGTCGCTGTGTGAAGACGACGTACAACCACTGACCAGGGCGAAAATCACCGCGTAAAAGAATAACCACAGCTTATGAAAATTTTTATTATTCATAAAAATGCGCTCATGCAAGCCGTTTAGTTCAGGATCCAGGTACCGTTAGCGCTGTCTTTGCAGGCTTTGCTGTTGCCATCGACGTCGACACAGGTCGCTTTTTTACGCGCCTTCGGACGAATGGCCTGTTTACGCACGGCGGCGTCGTACAGGTCGGCCTTGATCACGGCGCGCATCGGGACGTAACCAATCAGCTGATCGTTGCCTTCATCGGCAAGCGCCATCCAGTAATGTTCAACCTGACCCAGCACCACGTACGTTTTTCCGGTGTCGAGAGTGCGGATAACTTTGCCGCCGAAGTCAGGACGGCTCATCAGGGAGGCTGGATACATGGCGCGATACGGTTCGTTGACCGGGTTGAACTCCGCAGGCGGCGTCACAGCGTGACGGTGGGTTAAGGTCACGCCGTTGACCTGGCTGGTCTCGATCGTATCGTCGTTGATCACAGGTTTCTGCGGCGCTTTACAGCCCGCCACCGCCATTACAAACAGAAGTGAAAACAGTACGCGCATTTTCATATGCTTTTCCGTAGCGATATTTCGATGATGAAGATAAGGGAGTGAAGTTTGACTTAGGTGCTATTGTTAAAATAGCCAGGATATTTTCGGGGCGTTACTATTTTAAGGGCATAGCTACCGCACGAGCCCTTCAGAATAAGGCCCAGTGTCTTCCTGACATATTTTGACAAACGGTAAACAAGTTTACATGAGCTTCGTCTCAATTCAATATTTACCGGTACGTAACTGTTGTTAAATGAAGCAGTCGGAAAATTATAGGATTAATCCTATGAAAAAACCCGATATGACCTACGCCCTTTTATTTCTTAGCCACATAACATTGCAAGCATATGTTTTATATACTAAAAACACAAAAGAGAACCACTTTCATTAACGCAATACGGCTATTATCGCCACTACCATAATTAGTAGAATTCGCGTATTGGTGAGGTCAGCAGAATATATGAAAGATGAATTATTTGTTGCACTATCAGGGTAACTTTAATATTGAATGCACGTGTTAACGTGAATGTGACTATTTCACTTATGTTGCACGACGTTAATTTTACGCCTCAAAATAACTTTATATTTCGCGTTGCGACAATTACCCAACCAGGCCTGAATTTTATCCTTTAATCATTAAGCCTGAGTTAACCATCCTGACATTATCGCCGCCAAAAAATGCTCGCAATGGTCCGCCAGCTGCGACGCGTGTTTATTGCTGCCGCCCGCAGCCTTCATTCGAAATTTTATTGTTGCTACATCCTCTCCTGCTCGCCTCATCTATCTTGCCTACCGTATGATAGATAAGATTTATTATTAAAATGATAAAATTTCGTTATAATTTCTTTAAATATTTAAACATCAGATCTGATAAATCGCTGTAATAAAACGAATTTAAGATAAAGCATTTTTCTACACCGCATGCGCATAGCCATCCGGTCGTCATTGCTTTCACTTATTGTCCTTTGCAGCGTTTTTATGGGTTCAGACGTTGTGTGACCGAAGAAATCAGGAGTGGGTATGAATAAGAAAAGACGCTCGGTGCCGGGTATCAGACACTATGACGGTCCTGCCGGAGGCTGGGGCGCGTTAAAAGCGACGGCCATCGCGGTACGTACCCAAATGGATACCCTGGATGCTCCCGCCACGCTGCTGCGCACCAACCAGCCTGACGGTTTCGACTGCCCGGGCTGCGCGTGGCCCGATAAAGAACACAAGTCGACGTTCCAGTTCTGCGAGAACGGCGCCAAAGCCGTGACCTGGGAAGCGACCAGCAAACGCGTTACCCCCGCGTTTCTGGCCGAAAACAGCGTCTCCTCGCTGCTGGCAAAATCGGACTTTGAGCTGGAAGGCTACGGTCGACTGACGCATCCCCTGCGCTATGACCGGGCAAGCGATACCTTCCGGCCCGTCGACTGGGACGAGGCGTTTCAACGCATCGGCGAAGTATTGCGCGGGCTCGAACCGGACCAGGTCGAGTTCTATACCTCCGGACGCGCCTCTAACGAAGCGGCGTATCTGTTCCAGCTGTTCGCTCGCGAATACGGCACCAATAACTTCCCCGACTGCTCGAATATGTGCCACGAGGCCACCAGCGTCGGTTTGCCGCGTTCGATTGGCATCGGGAAAGGCACCGTCTCGCTGGACGACTTCGATAAGACCGAGCTGGTGATCTCCATCGGCCACAACCCCGGCACCAACCATCCGCGAATGATGGGGACGCTCCACGAGCTGGCCCGTCGCAACGTGCCGATTATCGTCTTTAACCCGCTGCGCGAGCGCGCCCTCGAACGTTTCGCCGACCCGCAAAGCGTGATTGAAATGGCAACCTACGGCTCAACGGATATCGCCTCGACCTATTTCCAGGTGAAGGCCGGGGGCGATGCCGCCGCGCTGAAAGGCATTGCCAAACATCTGCTGGAAATGGAGGCCGAACGCGGTGACGTGCTCGACCACGCGTTTATTGCCGAACACACCCAGGGCATTGAGGACTTCGCCGCCGATATCGCGCAAACCCGCTGGGACGAGATCGAGCGCGAGTCGGGCCTGAGCCGGACGGCGCTCAAAAAGGTAGCCGACGCCTATGCGAAATCAAATGCCACCATCATTACCTACGGGATGGGCATTACCCAGCACAATAAAGGCACGGCGAACGTCCGACTGATTGCCGACCTGCTGCTGCTGCGCGGGAATATCGGCAAGCCCGGCGCGGGTATCTGCCCCCTGCGCGGCCACTCTAACGTTCAGGGGAACCGCACCGTCGGGATCAGCGAGAAGCCTACCCCGGCCTTCCTGAACCGTCTGAAGGACGTTTTCGGCTTTGAGCCGCCGTCTCACCACGGCCACGATGCGGTGCAGGCCACGCAGGCGATGATCGACGGCCGCGCGAAGGCGCTCATCTGCCTCGGGGGTAATTTTGCCGTCGCGATGCCCGATCACGAGCGGGGTTTTCCGGCGATGGGTAACCTGGATTTGAGCGTGCACGTCGGCACCAAGCTCAACCGTACCCATCTGCTGGTGGGCAAAGAGACCTTTATCTTTCCGTGCCTCGGCCGCACCGAGCTGGATCTCCAGGCCACAGGCCGTCAGTCCATTACCGTCGAAGACTCCATGTCGATGGTGCATGCCTCGTCCGGCAAGCTGAAGCCCGCCTCGCCGTTGCTCCGTTCGGAGCCGGCTATCGTCGCCGGCATGGCGAAAGCCACGCTGCCGGAAACCCGCGTGGACTGGCTGACGCTGGTAGAAGATTACGACCGGATCCGCGATCTGATCGAGCAGACCATTCCGGGCTTTGAGAACTACAACGCGCGGATCCGCGTTCCCGGGGGCTTCCGTATGCCGCTGCCGCCGACGCAACGCATCTGGCCAACGGCGACGGGAAAAGCGATGTTCTCGGTGTTCGACGGCGTTCACGAGAACGTCAGCGGCGAAGGTGAGCATGTTCTGCGGTTAATCACGCTGCGCAGCCACGACCAGTACAACACCACCATTTACGCGCTGGACGACCGCTACCGCGGCGTGTTTGGCCGCCGCGACGTGCTGTTTATGAACGAAGACGATATGGCGCAGTCAGGCCTGGAACACGGCGACCGCGTGGATATCGAAACCGCCCTCCCCGGCAGCGTCCAGCGTCTGAAGGACATTACCGTGGTGGCGTACAGCATCGCGCCGGGCACCGTCGGCGCCTATTACCCGGAGGCCAACGTGCTGGTACCGCTTGATTATCTGGATAAGGACAGCGGTACGCCGTCGTATAAATCCGTTCCGGTTCGCATCACCCTGCGCTCGAAAGAGATCCGCATGCTGTAAGGCTGCTCGCGCAGAGATAATGATGGATATTAAACAGTTAAAATATTTAATCGCACTCGACGAGACCCGGCACTTTGGTAAAGCGGCCTCGCAGTGCAACGTCACCCAGCCGACCCTCTCCATGCGCATCCGCAGCCTGGAAGAGGAGCTGGGGCTGGTGCTGATCGTGCGCGGGCAGCGCTTTGAAGGGTTTACGCCGGAGGGGGAACGCATCCTCGCGTGGGCCCGCGCCCTGCTTGCCGCGCATGACGGGCTACAGGCGGAGGCCGCGCTGTGCAAAGGCCAGGTGGTGGGCGAATTACGTCTGGGGATGGTGCCGCTGGCGAGCGTGGATCCGATGATCTTTATTCGCCAGCTAACGCAAAAATACCCGGAGCTGACCTACAGCCTCTATTCCATGTCCTCAGCGCAGATCGCCGACGGCGTCAGCCGCAATCAGCTTGAGCTGGGAATTTGCTACCTCAACAGCATCGACACCAGCCTGTTTGACATTATCCAGCTGCCAAAAACGAAGATGGGCCTGCTGCACGACGTCCGCCATTTCCAGCTCGGCCAGGCAGCGCTGACGTGGCACGACCTGACGGATTTTCCGCTGGGGTTCCTGACTAAAGGGATGCACTACCGGGCGCATATGGAGGCCAGCTTTAAATCTGCAGGCATCGAACCCACGTCCGTTTTCGAAAGCGACTCAACGTTCCAGATCATTCAGGCGGTTCAGAGCGGCGTGTGCTGCGCCGTGATGCCGCTGAACAACGGGCTGGAGGCACTGAACGGCAACTTCAGGATTGTCCCCATCGCCGACGCGAACATTGAGGCTCCCGTCGGCCTGATTATGCGCAGGCAGAAGCCCGTCTCCTCGCTGGCGCTGCGCTGCTTTACCGACGCGCAGGAGATTTATCACGCGGACAATGAGGCGTAGGCCTCGCGCGTCACCACGCTAAAACCGTCGATCAGCGCCGCGTCGCGCACCTCCCGGTATTCCGGCGCATCCACCAGCTCGTGAAGCGCATCGCGAATAGCGTTAAGCGTTTCAGGTGAGGTGTTAGGCGAGGTAATCAGCGGCAGTCCGGGCGTCAGCGGTGTGCGGTCAATGACCGCCAGCCCCGCAAGCCGTTCCGGCTCATGGCGCTGCAGCAGTGCCCAGGTCACGCAGTCGATGGCCGCAATATCCCCTGCCCCGCGTTTCACATCTATCAGCGACTGGCGATGGCTGCCGCTGAAGGACGTTTGCGCGAAAAAGGGACCGCCGCTCGCAAGGGGAGCCACCATTTTTCGCAGCGCATTGTAGCCGGACTGAGAATCCGGGGAGTTACAGACCGCCCGACGTCCGCGAAAATCCGCCAGCGTGAGATGCCGATCCTCCTCGCGTACCGTCAGAAAGCTGCGGTACTGGATCCCTTCGCAGCCCGGTGCCGCGTAGTGAAAACAGCCGACCACCTGCACGTCCGGGAGCTGCGTGACCAGCGGATAACCGCAGGTCTGGCTGAGGATAAGCGCAGGCTGTTGCCAGTGCCTCAGCAGGTCAGACTCCGGCCAGCCGGGATCGCGATCGACGGACACACCGCGCGCGGCCAGCAGCCCCTTTACCGCCAGCCAGAGCGTGCGGGTGTCGGCGCGATCCACGGCATACATGGGAAACGCCAGCAGGTTACTCATACCCTTCCCCCTGTTGTTTTGCGGGGTGAACCGTGACGTCGACAGGTCTGGCCCAGAACTGACGCAGCCATTCACCGTAGCCCCTGACGAGAAAACCGTGGTTTCGCTGCTGGTACGCCTCCCGGTTTTGCTGGTAGATGGCCTTCAGCCCGTACCAGGGAACGCCCGGCAGATCGTGATGCACTGAATGGTAGTTGAGATTCAAAAACAGTACCCGCCAGAATAACCCGGCCTCGTTAATGACGGAGCGCGCCAGCGGGTCGTCCGCCGCGCGATGTTCGAAAAACGATCGGACCTTGGTCAGCGCCAGCGCCGGATAGCTGACGGCCAGCACAAACCAGACGGGTGAAAAACCGGTACGCGTCATCCAGGCGAAGAGCGCCACCAGCAGCAAAACGTGAACCAGCCACATTGACATTGCCCGCGGCTGAAGGTGACGAAACGCCGCCGCAGCGCTGCCCAGCGTCTGAAGGATATCCAGCAGCGGCGCCAGCATCAGCCGCCCGGCGAAGGTATTCCGCGCCCGAATCATACGTTTCTGCCAGGGGGAAAAGCGCGCCCAGCTCTCGTCGGTAAAATAGTACGACTCCGGATCATCCACCGGATGGGTCAGGCTATGGTGCCGATGATGGGCGAGATGGGAGTCCCGGTACAGGCCATACGGATACCAGACCGCCAGCGGGAGCGTGCCGAACAGCTGGTTGAGCCAGGCAAAACGCGTGGGGTGCCCGTGGATCAGCTCATGCTGCAGGGACATATACCAGGCGGTAAACCCGATCAGCAGCAACGTGGCGGGCAGCAGGCCGAGCGTTTGCCAGAACGCCAGCGTGGCAAACCAGCCTGCATAAATCGTGATAATCAACAGCCACGTGGGCAGTTCGCTGCGCCATAAAAAACCCGATGCAAGATGGCGGATTTGTTCGCGTTGTTGCGGATGTAAATAGAGGGAGCTTCGTTGACTCATTCCTTCAGACGCCGTTTCGCCAGAGATAATTCTTTGACGATCGGGGATAACGCCTGAAATAACAAACAACTTAAATCGCATTGCTTTGCCAGAAACGTGGGGCGCACGCGCTGCTTGACTTATTCTGTGATAAAGGTACTTTTCAGGACATGAAGAAGATCCTGATTATTGTTCCCGACGGCGGCATGCTGTTTGAAGCCGCCGGTATCGCCGACATTCTGATGCAGGCCAACCGGCTGCATCCGGAAGGTCTTGCGCAGCCCCGCTACCGGATTATCATCGCCACCACGCAGCCTCACCAGGTGATCCACGGCCAGTCCGGCCTGAATCTGCTGGCGGACTATCGCCTGCCGGAGCTGGACCCGCGTGAACCGCTGGACACGATTATCATCACCGGACGCGGCATGAACGAGCAGGAGAGCACGGCGGTGGTGGACTGGCTGCACCTCGCTGCGCCGCACGCCCGGCGGGTAGCCTCTATCTGCGGCGGCGCGATGCTGCTGGCCCAGACCGGCCTGCTGGACGGTCGTCGCGCGACCACCCACTGGCGGCTGCTGGAGACGATGCAAGCCCAGTATCCGGCTATCCACGTCGAAGGCGGTCCGCTGTATATTCAGGATGGCCCCATCTGGACCTCCGGCGGCGTGAGTTCCGGGTTCGATCTGACCCTGGCGCTGGTGGAAGACGATTACGGATTTACCCTCGCCCGCGACGTGGCGCAGGATATGGTGATGTACCTGCGCCGTCCCGGCGGCCAGCTGCAGTTCAGCCGTTACAGCCTGCAGCAGCCCGGCACATCGGGCCCGATAAGCGAACTGCAAACCTGGATCCTGCAGAACCTCACCGCCGACCTGTGCGTGGAAAATCTGGCCGAGAAAGCGGCGATGAGCCCGCGTAATTTCACCCGCGTGTTTACCCGCGACGCGGGAGTTTCTCCGGCCCGCTACGTGACCGAAGCGCGTCTGGCCGCGGCCCGCCAGCTGCTTGAGCAGACCCATGACTCCCTAGAGCGCGTTGCCGAGCAAAGCGGGTTTGGCACCAGCATTAACCTGCGCCGCATCTTTGAGAAACAGCTTCACCTCACGCCCGGCGAGTACCGCCAGCGCTTCCACTGCCGCAAGATGGCGTAATCTGATCCTTTTTTGTCGTTTACGCCAACCGGCCCGACGCCTACAGTGACTCCAGACAACAGAGATAAGGAGTGCACCATGGTTAAGGTCGGTATTAACGGTTTCGGCCGTATCGGACGTAATTTCCTGCGCGCGGCGCTGGGTAACCCGGATCTGCAGATTGTGGCCATTAACGATCTGACGGACAGTAAAACCCTCGCCCACCTGCTGAAACATGATTCCCTTCTGGGCAAGCTTCCCGCCCCGGTTGAAGCGGCAGACGGCGCGCTGCAGGTAGACGGGCAGCGGATCGCCGTATTTAGCGAACGCGATCCGGCGAATATCCCGTGGCGTGACGTCGGCGTTGACGTGGTGATTGAGGCCACCGGCTTCTTTACCGAGCGGGAAAAAGCGGCGGTGCATATCACTCACGGCGGCGCCAAGCGCGTCATCATTTCCGCCCCCGGGAAGAACGACGACCTGACGATTGTGATGGGGGTTAATCACGAGCAGTACGATCCCGCCCGTCACGCGGTGGTGAGTAACGGGAGCTGCACCACGAACGGCCTGGCGCCGGCCGCTCAGGTTCTGCATCAGCAGTTCGGGATTGAGCATGGCCTGATGAATACCACGCACGCCTACACCAACAGCCAGGCGCTGCACGATCAGCCGGAGAAAGATCTGCGCGGCGCGCGCGCGGCGGCGCTGTCGATTGTGCCTTACTCCAGCGGCGCGGCAAAAGCGCTGGGGAAAGTGATCCCCTCTCTGGACGGCAAACTGACCGGGTACTCCCTGCGCGTGCCGGTGCCGGTGGTGTCGATTGTGGATTTAACGGTAACGCTGAGCCGTAACGTAACCGCCGAAGAGGTGAATGACGCGTTCCGCAACGCGGCCGCCAGCGGGCCTCTGAAAGGCATTCTGGGCTATAGCGATGAACCGCTGGTCTCCAGCGATTACCAGGGCGACCCACGCTCCTCGATTATCGACGGGCTTTCCACGCTGGTGATTGGCGGGAACATGGTGAAGATCCTGGCGTGGTATGACAACGAGTGGGGCTTCTCAAACCGTCTGGTGGATCTGGCGGTGTGGATGGATAAGAAAGGGCTGTAAGTCTTACCGTGATGCCGGGTGGCGCATGCGCTTACCCGGCAAATAATTCACTCCGCCTTCACCTTTACTCCCATAAACACAATCACCATCGCCATCACCAGCAGGAAACCGCTGCCCGCGAATACACCGCTGGCGCCGTTGAGGTCAAATACCGCGCCGCCCCCGGCCGCACCGGCACTTATCGCCAGCTGAATTGAGGCCACCAGCAGCCCGCCTGCACTTTCGGCTTCATCCGGAACGGTAGTGGCAAGCCAGGTTGACCAGCCCACCGGAACCAGACCAAATGCAAAGCCCCACAGCGCGACCAGGAACCCGTCCAGCATCGCCAGATGACCAAACGCCACCATGGTGAGCGCGAGAACGCCCATCGCGAACGGCACCAGCGCCAGCGTCAGGCGCAGATTACGCGCCAGCAGATGCCCGGCAACCGAGGTGCCGACAAAGTTGGCCAGCCCAAAGCCCAGCAGGATCAGCGAAATGGTCTCCACGCTCGCCTGCCCCACCGTTTCCAGGAACGGGCGCAGGTAGGTAAAGAAGGCGAAATGGCCGCTGAAAATCAGGATGGTCGCCAGCATGCCGCCGATCATCCCCGGACGACGCAGCACGCGGAACAGCGTACTCAGGCTGCCGCTGCTCTCCGGCTTCATGGTCGGCAGGACCCAGAGCTGCCACAGCAGAGCCAGCATGCTCGGCAGAATGCAGAGAACAAAGACGTTGCGCCAGCCGATCAGGCTGCCCAGATAGCTGCCGAGCGGCGCCGCGACCACCGTGGCTATCGATACGCTGGAGAAGATCACCGCCAGCGCCTTCGGTACTTTATCCGCCGGAACCAGGCGCATCGTGGTCGCCGTCGACATCGCCCAGAATCCGCCGATGGCTATCCCCAGCAGCAGGCGCCCCATCAGCAGGACGTGCAGGTTGGGCGCAAAGGCCACCAGCAGGCTGGAGATAATTTGCAGCACCGAGAAAAACATCAGCACCCAGCGGCGGTCGATGCTTTTGGTCGCCGGCGTAATCAGCAGTCCGGTTACCAGCGCCACCAGCGCGGTGGCGGTGACGGCCTGCCCGGCCATTCCTTCACTCACGCCCAGGCTCGCGGCCATCGGCGTTAACAAACTGGCGGGCAGAAATTCTGCCGTAATCAAACCAAACACCCCCAGCCCCAGTGAATAGACGGCCCGCCAGGCGGGTTTTGGAGGCGCTACCGCCTCGCTCGCCGCGACACATGAATTCATCTGTTTTTCTCCCGTTATAAAAATGTGACAACTGTCGCAAAAGCATAGAAGGTTCACCCTGGACGATCTATGACATATAATCTCCACTTATTGATTATTCGTCCGGAGTTGCGCCATGACCGTACAGTCACCCGATCTGATCAGCGAACTTTTACGCGGCATGCGTCTGTCAGGTGTGAAATACCGGCGGATCCAGGCCAGCGCGCCGTTTGGCGTCGCCTTCCATCAGGCGCCCGGCAAAGCGCAGTTTCATTTTGTGAGCCACGGTAGCGCCCTGCTGCGAATGGAGAGCGGTGCGGCCTTTCAGCTGAGCAGCGGAGACGCCCTCTTTATTCCAGGCGGTAATTCCCATGCCCTGCTCTCCGACGAGCGGGCCACCATTACCCCGGTCAGCGACTTTCCCAGCGAGCCTATCTGCAGCTCGGTGTGTGCCATCACCTGCGAGCCCTGCCCGGAAAGCGAGAACACCATCATCTTTAGCGGGTGCATGGATTTTGAGCTGGGCGGGATGCAGCCGCTGATCAAGGCGATGCCGGAAGTGATGATGGTCAGCCGGCTGATGTCCACCTGGCCGGAGATCCACCCGCTGCTGGCGGCGATGGAGCGGGAATCTGTGTCGCGTCAGGCCGGGTACGCCGGGATCCTTGCGCGTCTGGCCGACGTGGTGGCGGCGTTAATCGTGCGCGGCTGGGTTGAAGGCGGGTGTGGTAAAGCCACCGGCTGGGTGCAGGTTCTGCGCGACCCGCGCCTGAGCCGTGCCATTTACGCCATGCACCAGCAGCCCGGCCTGAACTGGAGCGTGGCGGATCTGGCAAAAGAAGCGGGCACGTCCCGTTCCGTGTTCGCCGAACGGTTTCTGGCCGCGACGGGAACTACCCCGGCAAAATATCTCAGCGAGCTGAGGATGCGCCTGGCCATCCAGTACATTCGCCACGAAAATCAGCCGATTGAAACCGTCGCGCTGCGGCTGGGGTACGGCTCTCTGGCGGCATTTAGCCGGGCGTTTAAGCGCATCATTGGACATGCGCCGGGCACGCTGCGGGAAGCCAGCCAGACGCCGGAAGAGGTCTGACGGGCAGGCAATTATTAACGCGAAGCGGGCAATATTCGTCTAAGGTTTTCAGGTGATTGACAACAGCGGCCACGCTGTTTAGTGAAGACAGGAGACGAACTGATGATAAGACCTCGTACACTACGCCCCGCGTTCTTACCCCTTGCGTTAGGAGGCGCGCTGCTCGGCGTAACGACTTGCGGTTATGCCGACGATAGCCCCGCAGCCCAGACAGCCTCACCCGATATTTTGCTGGGCCCGCTGTTTAACGATGTGCAAAGCGCCAAACTGTTTCCCGATCAGAAAACCTTTGCTGATGCCGTTCCCAAAAGCGACCCGCTGATGATTCTGGCGGATTACCGGATGCAGCACGCGCAGTCCAGCTTTGACTTACGCCACTTTGTCGAGATGAACTTTACGCTCCCTGCGGAAGGGGAAAAATATGTTCCGCCTGCTGGACAAAGTTTACGTGAGCACATCGACGATCTCTGGCCCGTGCTGACGCGCACCACGGATAAAGCCAGCAACAAATGGGATTCCCTTCTGCCGTTACCCAAACCTTACGTTGTGCCCGGCGGCCGTTTCCGCGAAGTCTACTACTGGGACAGCTATTTCACCATGCTGGGCCTGGCCGAGAGCGAACACTGGGACAAAATCAGCGACATGGTGGATAACTTTGCGTATGAGATTGATACCTTCGGCCACATTCCCAACGGCAACCGCAGCTATTACCTGAGCCGTTCCCAGCCGCCGTTTTTCTCAATGATGGTGGAGCTGCTGGCAACCCACGACAGCGATGCGCTGAAGAAGTACCGCCCGCAGATGGAGAAAGAGTATGCCTACTGGATGGACGGCGTCGACGCCCTTCAGCCGGGGCAGGCTAACAAACGCGTGGTGAAGCTGGACGACGGCGCTATCCTCAACCGCTACTGGGACGACCGCGATACCCCGCGCCCGGAGTCCTGGCTTGACGACGTGAATACCGCCAAAAGTAACCCTAACCGGCCTGCGACCGAGATCTACCGTGATTTGCGTTCCGCTGCGGCCTCGGGCTGGGACTTTAGCTCGCGCTGGATGGACGATCCGCAAAAGCTCGGCACCATCCGAACCACCAGCATTGTCCCCGTGGACCTGAACGCCCTGATGTTCAAGATGGAAAAACTGCTGGCGCGGGCAAGCCAGGAGAGTGGCGACGCCGCCAGCGCAAGTAAATACGAGGCGCTGGCAACGGCGCGTCAGAAAGCCATTGAGAGCCACCTGTGGAATGATAAAGAGGGCTGGTACGCGGATTACGATCTCAAGAGCAAGAAGGTACGCAATCAGCTCACGGCGGCAGCCCTGTTCCCGCTTTACGTGAAGGCGGCCGCGCAGGATCGGGCCGATAAAGTCGCCGCGGCAACCTCGTCGCGCCTGTTGAAGCCGGGCGGTATTGCGACCACCACCGTCAATAGCGGCCAGCAGTGGGATGCGCCAAACGGCTGGGCCCCGCTGCAGTGGGTGGCCGCGGAAGGGCTGCAGAATTACGGACAGGAGAAGGTCTCTATGGACGTGACCTGGCGCTTCCTGAAGAACGTTCAGCATACTTACGACAGGGAAAAGAAACTGGTCGAGAAGTATGACGTGTCGACAACCGGTACGGGCGGCGGCGGCGGTGAGTATCCGCTGCAGGACGGCTTCGGCTGGAGCAACGGCGTGACGCTGAAAATGCTGGATCGGGTCTGTCCGAAAGCAAAACCGTGCGACAGCGTGCCGGAGAATCAGCCTGCGGCGAATGAGGAAGCTGCGCCGGTGAAAGCTGCGGCGCAGTAAGGGTATTGCCGGGTGGCGGCTGCGCCTTACCCGGCCTGCGCGTGCTGGCTCTAATCCTCACAAATTAATGCGAGTAGCCAACAATCCCCTCGCCCCTTTGGGGAGAGGGTTAGGGTGAGGGGAACATACGGCTGCGGTGGTCATTCCGTTCACTTTATGTTCCTTGCTACTCTTTAACGACATGACCTGTGAACGTGCCAGGGTGGCTCAATCGCCACCACCCTGGCTACCCGGGCTCCCGGCGGTAAATCGCCGCTTCGCGGTGCCTTCGTCTTATTCCTTCCGGCTTATCGGGGACGGGCGGAGGTAACGTCCCTGTAAAGCCCGCCCTCTCGGCGCATCCATGCGCCTCGCCCCGGCCTTCAGGAAACGCCTCAGCGATTTACAGCCGGACCATGGCGTCGCTGCGAATAAATCGTTTCACTTTAAAAAACAGAATCGCTTCTGGTTAAAAATTTACTGGAGATCCCTCAGCACCGGGAAAGGGAAACGATCGTCAGAAACTATAACTCGCCCCTAACTGATACGTCCTGTCACGCCCAATCCAGCAGTTGGTCGTGTCGTAGCAGGTCAGCGTCTCTTTATTGGTGATGTTCTGCGCGCTGGCCTTAAGCGTTAGCCCTGCCAGAGAGGGCAGGATTTCGCCCATCCGGTAGGAAGCCGCCAGATCGTACTGCGTGGTGCCGCCCAGTTTACCCGCATCGTTTGCCGGAGAGATTTCCATCGGCCCGGTGTAGCGTGCGCCCGCTCCCAGCATCAGTCCTTTCAGCGGCGTGTTGTCAAAGGTGTAATCCCCCCAGAGGTTGAAGGCATTTTCCGGTACCTGCGTTGGACGTTTGCCTTTGTATTTGTCATCTTCCCGGTTGATCGCGTGGGTGTACGCATAGTTGGCAATCAGCGTCAGGTTGTCCGTCGGACGGCTGATGGCGGAGAGCTCTGCCCCTTTGGATTCCACTTCCCCGGTCTGACGATAGTTCAGGAAGCCCGGATCGGAGGTGACGACATTTTTCTGCCGGATGTTAAACACCGAGGCGGTAAAGGTGGTGGCGTAGTCGGCCAGCAGATATTTCACCCCGCCTTCCACCTGCTTGCTGGTAGTCGGTTTGACGTCTTTCGCCACGAGCGTACCCTGCGGTGACACCGGCGCGAAACCTTCTGAATAGCTGATAAACGGCGAAATCCCGTTATCGAAGGCGTAAAGCGCGCCCAGGCGTTTGGTGACGCGATCCTGCGATACCCAGGCTTTATCACCGTTTTGCAGGTAGTTGGTGGTAACGGAGCGGTAATCGTCGTAGCGCAGGCTGCCCAGCAGGTTGAGGCCGCCAAACTCTACCTGATCCTGTAAGTAATAGCCGTTTTGCTGGTAGCTGAGACGGTTTTTCTGGGCGGTATAGAGCCCCAGCGCGCTTTCCTGGACCTGCGAATAGTCAGGATGCCGCATATCGATGCCCGGCGTCGCCGACGCGTAGCGATAATGGAAATGGGAGTTCAGCTTCTGATAGTCAAACCCGGCCAGCAGGTGGTGTTTCCAGTCGCCAAGGGCAACGGTTTTGGTCACCTGGTTGTCGATGTTGAAGCTCTTAAGGTCTTCATCGGTGGTGTAGGCAAAGCGGTTGAGCTGATACGCCTCGCTTCCCGTCCCTGTCGCGTAGACGCTGCGCTGGTGGGTATCGACATCGAAATAGCGCGCTTTCTGATTAAAGCCCCAGCCGCTGTCAAATTCATGTTCAAAGCTGTAGCCCAGCATCCACTGACGCTGCTTAAACCCGCTCCACTCATCTCCGGCGTAATCGCGCTTGCCCGCATATTTCGAGCGCAGGTAGGCGAGCGGCAGCGGATTAGACGGCGTCAGGCTCGGGGTGTTTTGCGCCAGCGCGTCCAGGGTGAGGCGGGTTTTGCTGTCGGGCTGCCAGGTGACGGACGGCGCAACCAGGTAGTTTTCATACCGGGTAGTGTGCGGCTGATCGTCGTTTTCCGTGGCTTTGCCCAGCAGACGGTAGTTCCAGTCGCTGTCGGCAATCTGCCCGGTTGAATCGAGATAGCCCTCTTTCAGATTACGGTTTCCGGTGTTAACGCCGATTTCGGTTCGGGCTTCCCGCTGCGGTTTTTTACTTTGAATATTCACCAGCCCGCCCGGCGAACCGCCGCCGTAAAGGACCGATGAGGGGCCTTTCAGGATATCAACGCTGTCGATCAGCAGCGGATCGATGCGCGCTTTGGTATTGCCGGTGACGTTATAGGGCAGCTGCAGCCCGTTATAAAACTCCTGGTCAACGGTAAAGCCACGAATTTTATATTCGCTCATGTAGGAGGTATTCCCCCGCACCTCGGTTGAGACGCCCGGGGCATAGCGCAGGATTTCATTCACCGAATTCGCGTGACGCTTTTCAATTTCCGGCGCAGAGAGGGTCGTGATGACCTGCGGCGTTTTACTTTCGGCAACGGCCGATTTCGTGGCGCTGTTCGTCCAGGCAGGCAGCGCGCCGCCCTGCTCTGAGCCCGTGACGACGATGGTGGATTCTTCGGCGAACGCCGGGACCTGCAATGCCAGCGTGACGGCCCCTGCCAGAGCGCAAAGCGTAAAACGTGAGGTATTCATAATGTCGTCTTGTTGTTAGATGCAATACGGAACGACAATTATTATCATTTAGATTAACAAATCAATACTCAGGCAAAAAAAACGGCCCTCCGCAGAGAGCCGTTTACGTCAATTTATGCTCGTCGCAGTAACCTGAATATGCCCAGCACCACAATGGCACCCACGACAGCGACCAGAAAACTGTGCAGGTCGAAACCACTTATGTTGCCTCCAAAGCCAAACATCGTCGCCAGCCAGCCGCCCACAACCGCACCAACGACCCCGAGTACACAGGTCAAAATAAAGCCGCCGCCATCATTTCCCGGCATGATCAGTTTAGCGATAGCGCCAGCAATAAGACCAAAGATAATCCAGGCGATGATACCCATAGCGATGCCCTCTTGCAGGTTTAACGCGTGCGCAGAAAACCTTCTGCACAGCTAACTTAAGTATAGGTCATCGCCGGAAAACCATTTTCATCTCACCGACTTATCTTTGGTTAAACAGGCAAAAAAAACTCACCGGTTTGTATTAAGTTTCATTGCAGATTGCCGATAACGCTAAGACAGTCTGTCATCAATCAAGGAGCCATCCGGCGTGAGTCATTACAGTGAGCAGTTCCTCAAGCAAAATCCGCTGGCTGTATTAGGGGTATTACGCGACCTGCAAAAAGGTGAAGTGCCGCTGCGCATCAGCTGGTCGAATAATCAGTTCATCAGCAAGATCCTTGACGCCTCGCAGGATCGGCTGGTGATTGATTTAGGCAGTCAGGAGTATGAAAACCGCGCGGCGCTGAAAGCGGAGAATATCGCGGTGATGGCCGAAACGCAGGGCGCCAAAGTGGAGTTTGTCCTGTCGCGGCTGGAACTGAGCGAATATCAGGGACTGCCGGCTTTTGTTACCCCGCTTCCGACCAATCTCTGGTTTGTTCAGCGTCGTGAATATTTCCGCATCAGCGCCCCGCTTCACCCCGCCTATTTTTGTAAGGCCAAAATGCCGGACAAAAAAGAGATCCGCTTCCGCCTCTTCGATCTGTCGCTGGGCGGCATGGGCGCGCTGATGGACACGCCGAAACCGGACGGGCTGGTAGAGGGCATGCGGTTTACGCAAATCGAACTGGATATGGGGGGCTGGGGTCGCTTTTATTTCGATGCACAGCTGATTGCCATCAGCGACCGCACCGTCGTGGACAGCAAAAATGAAACCATTACCACGCCGCGTCTGAGCTTCCGTTTCCTGAACGTCGGGCCCGGCGCGGAGCGTGAGCTTCAGCGTATTATCTATTCCCTGGAGCGAGAGGCGCGGGAACGCGCAAATAAGGTCCTGTGAAGAAATCGGGCAGCGTGACCGCCGCCCGTCTGCGGCATTACATGGCATCCATCGCTTTCTGTACTTTCCAGATATAACGAGGCGCCTGTGGTGCCGGGTGATTTTTCGCCACATGTTCAAAGAATTCGTCTTTGTCCATGCCGTTAATCTCTTCTATCGCCTCTTTGCGGTCAGAGGAGAAGGTTCTGAGCAACGCGCCGGCACCGTTAACGTAAGACACCACCAGCGCGTACTGCATCACCTCTGGATCCTTAATCCCCTTCAGCACGCCATGCTCCATGATGCTCAGGTAGGCCGTGCCCATTGAAATGTTACGTTCCGGGTTTTTCAGCTCGCTGGTCGACGGCTGGCCGTTCCACCCCATGTAGCGGTAAACCTCTCTCCCCGCCGTTGACGCTTTAAGCTGCATCAGCCCCACCGCGTTAGATTTGCTGACAAGCGTGGGATTACCGCCGGACTCCACCGCAATGATCGCCGTGATGAGACGCGGGCTGACGCCCCAGGCCTTCCCGGCTTGCTCACTGATCGGCATCCACTGCATGGCCCGTTTCACCGGCACTTCCGGGTTCCAGGGCGGGTTTTGATAATCATGTTTTGAACTACAGCCAGCAAGCAACACAATCAAAAAAGCAAACCATCTCAATTTCACGTCATCTATCCTTATAGCCGGTCATCGCGGTGCGCCGCCTCTTGAAGCAGGCAGCGTATAAGCGGCATGATATAGACAATTAGTTTCTCATTCAGCAAGGAATTGCCATGTCTCAGTTTCATCTCATCGCGCCGTCGGGCTACTGCATTAACCAGGACGCGGCGCAGCGGGGCGTTCAGCGTTTGCTGGAATCTGGCCATCAGGTAGAAAATCAGACGATTATCCCCCGCCGCCAGCAGCGTTTTGCCGGTACCGAAGCGCAGAGGCTGAATGATATCAATAGCCTGGTGAACCTGACGGGCGCAAACCGAATTGTGCTTGCGGTGCGCGGCGGATATGGTGCGAGCCGGCTGCTGGAGAGCATTGACTGGCAGGGGCTGGCGCTGCGCCAGCAGCAGGATCCGCTGCTGATCTGCGGCCACAGCGATTTCACCGTCATCCAGCTTGGGCTGCTGGCCCTGCATAACGTCATCACCTTCAGCGGTCCGATGCTGGCCGGCAACTTCGGCGCACCGGAGCTGGATGCGTTTACCGTGGAACATTTCTGGCGCGCGCTGCGTAACCCCACCTACAGCGTGGAGTGGCAAGGCAATGGACCGCACTGGGAATGTGAAGGTCAGCTCTGGGGCGGCAACCTGGCGATGCTGGTCTCGCTCATCGGCACGCCGTGGATGCCGCAAATCGAGGACGGCATTCTGGTGCTGGAAGATATCAACGAACATCCGTTCCGCGTCGAACGCATGCTCTTGCAGCTTTATCATGCCGGTATTCTTGAACGCCAGTCCGCGGTTGTGCTGGGCAGCTTCAGCGGCTTTGCTCCGAATGACTATGACGCGGGTTACTCCCTGGAGACCATGGTCGACTTCGTTCGCTCGCGGCTGGATATTCCGGTCATCACCGGTCTCGATTTCGGCCACGAGCAGCAAACCGTGACCCTGGCGCTGGGGGCACACGCCACCCTGCTCCACAATGATTCCGGCAGCCGGCTGACCATCAGCGGTCATCCTGTCATAAAGGCATAAAAAAGCCGTTATACCCCCTTAATAAAACGCTGTTGCCGTTGTTAATATGTTAGGGTTTTAGTAACAGCGTTAACATTGAGGTGGGAGTAAGAGAACATTGGATGCCGCAGCGATAATCAGCCTTTTCATTTTGGGTTCCGTCCTTGTAACCAGCAGTATTTTATTAAGTTCATTTTCATCGCGTCTCGGCATACCTATTCTTGTCATTTTCCTCGCCATCGGCATGCTGGCCGGCATTGATGGCATTGGCGGTATCCCATTCGATAACTACCCCTTCGCCTACATGGTGAGTAACCTCGCGCTGGCGGTGATCCTGCTGGACGGCGGGATGCGCACCCAGGCAAGCTCCTTCCGCGTGGCCTTAGGGCCTGCGCTGTCGCTCGCCACGGTCGGCGTGTTGATTACCTCTGGCCTCACCGGAATGATGGCCGCGTGGCTTTTCCATCTCAATATCATGGAAGGTTTGCTGATTGGCGCCATCGTGGGCTCAACCGATGCGGCAGCGGTGTTTTCCCTGCTCGGCGGAAAAGGGCTTAACGAACGCGTCGGCTCCACGCTTGAGATTGAATCCGGCAGTAACGATCCGATGGCGGTATTTCTCACCATTACGCTTATCGAGATGATTCAGCAGCATGAAAGCGGGCTGAGCTGGATGTTTGCGTTACATATCCTGCAGCAGTTCGGCCTGGGGATTGTCATCGGCCTGGCGGGGGGATACCTCTTACAGCAGACGATCAACCGCATCTCGCTGCCCGCGGGGCTTTACCCCCTGCTGGCGCTGAGCGGCGGCATTCTTATTTTTGCCGTCACCACCGCAGTGGACGGCAGCGGTATTCTCGCGGTCTATCTCTGCGGGTTCCTGATGGGCAACCGCCCTATTCGCAACCGCCATGCCATTTTGCAGAACTTCGACGGTCTGGCGTGGCTGGCGCAAATCGGCATGTTCCTGGTTCTGGGCCTGCTGGTTACGCCATCGGACCTGCTGCCGATCGCCGTTCCGGCGCTGCTGCTGTCCGCGTGGATGATCTTCTTCGCCCGTCCGCTGTCGGTGTTTGCCGGCCTACTGCCGTTTCGCGGCTTCAACCTGCGCGAGCGGGTCTTTATCAGCTGGGTGGGCCTGCGCGGCGCGGTGCCGATTATCCTTGCGGTGTTCCCGATGATGGCCGGTCTGGATAACGCGCGGCTGTTCTTTAACGTGGCGTTCTTCGTGGTGCTCATTTCCCTGCTGTTCCAGGGAACCTCGCTCGGGTGGGCGGCGAAAAAAGCCAAAGTGGTGGTCCCGCCCGTGGGCTGGCCGGTCTCCCGCGTGGGGCTCGATATTCATCCGGAGAACCCGTGGGAACAGTTTGTCTATCAGCTGAGCGCCGACAAATGGTGCGTGGGAGCCTCGCTGCGCGATTTGCACATGCCGACCGAAACGCGCATTGCCGCCCTGTTCCGCGATAATGTCCTGCTGCACCCTACCGGCAGCACCCGCCTGCGCGAGGGGGATATTCTCTGCGTTATAGGTCGTGAGCGCGACCTGCCCGCGCTGGGCAAGCTGTTCAGCCAGTCGCCTCCGGTGGCCCTGGACCAGCGCTTCTTCGGCGATTTTATTCTGGAAGCCAGCGCTAAATTTGCGGATGTGGCGCTGATTTACGGTCTGGATGAAGGTGCTGAAGACGGTGATAACCCGCAAACGCTGGGCGAAATCATCCAGCAGCGGCTTGGCGCTGCCCCGGTCGTGGGGGATCAGGTAGAGTTTGCCGGGATGATCTGGACCGTTGCCGAAAAAGAAGATAACGCGGTGCGGAAAGTCGGTTTAAGGCCGATGGAAGAGGAAGCGGAGTAGTTTTTTTGCCGGGTGGCGCTAACGCTTACCCGGCCTGCGTTCGAGGGTTTTGTAGGCCGGGTAAGGCGAAACCGCCACCCGGCGAAAATAAGTTACACCGTCACAACCGGTACTCTTGGTGCCAGCGCGCACATCAATTCATACCCCACCGTGCCCGCCGCGGCAGCCACGTCATCAATTTTGATTTCGTTACCCCACAGCTCGACGGGTGAGCCAATGCCCGCCTGCGGGCATGGCGTCAGGTCAACGGCCAGCATATCCATAGATACGGTGCCCACTGTTCCCGTGCGGACCCCATCGACCCAGACCGGCGTGCCGGTCGGCGCGATGCGCGGGTAGCCGTCGGCATAACCGCCCGCCACGATGCCAATCCGCTGCTCGCCCTTTGCCCGGTAGCGGCTGCCGTAGCCCACCGTGTCCCCGGCCTTCAGCGTCTGCACGCCAATGATTTCACTGCGCAGGGTCATGACCGGCTTCAGGCCGCTGTTGGCGATATCCTGCCACTCGCCAGAGGGAGACGCACCGTACAGAACGATCCCCGGACGCACCCAGTTATAGTGCGCCTCGGGATGCCACAGCGTGGCCGCCGAGTTCGACAGCGAGCGCGGGCAATCCAGCCCTTCAGCCGCCTGCTCAATGCGGACCATGGCATCGGCAATACCGTCAGGTTTTTCCGCGTCGGCAAAATGCGCCATCAGCGTCATTTCGCCCACGTTTTTCATGGCGCGCAGCTGCTGCCAGACCGTATGCACCCGCTCAGGCTGGAAGCCCAGGCGGTTCATGCCGCTGTTCACCTTGAGATAGATATCCAGCGGAGCATGGAGCTTCGCATCCTGGATCGCCTTAATCTGCCAGTTGCTGTGCACGCTGGTGGTCAGCCGGTACTTATCCAGCAGCGGCAGATCGTCCGCATGGAAGAAGCCTTCCAGCAGTAGAATCGGCCCTTTCCAGCCGCGCTCGCGCAGCAGAATGGCCTCTTCCAGATTCAGGAGCGCAAAACCGTCGGTCGCGCTCAGCGCGCTCCAGATACGGTCGATACCGTGGCCGTAGGCATTCGCTTTCACCACCGACCAGACGCGCGACCCCGGAGCCGCCCGACGAACAATTTGCAGATTATCCTTCAGGGCCTGCAGGTTCAGCTGGGCCAGAACAGGACGGGACATGACAACTCCTTAGCTATGCGCGCCGTGCAGGTGCTGTGGACGCGAAGGCGTAAACCCCGATTGATAGCGCGCGGCGCTTAAATCGTCAAACGGAATTGCCGGCGTGCGCCCGGAAATCAGGTCGCTCAGCAGCTGGCCCGATCCGCAGGCCATCGTCCAGCCGAGCGTGCCGTGTCCGGTATTGGTCCACAGGTTTTTGAACGGCGTGCGGCCTACGATCGGCGTGCCGTCCGGGGTCATCGGACGCAGGCCGGTCCAGAACGTCGCCTGCTCAACAAAACCGCCGCGCGGGAAGAGATCGCCCACGACCATCTCCAGCGTTTCACGACGCGGCTGCAGCAGTTCGGTGTTGAAGCCGACAATCTCCGCCATGCCGCCCACGCGAATGCGGTTGTCGAAGCGGGTAATGGCGATTTTGTAGGTTTCGTCCAGAATGGTCGACACCGGGGCGCCGCTCTCTTCTTTCACCGGGATGGTCAGCGAGTAGCCCTTCAGCGGATAAACCGGAATGTCGAGAATGCCTTTCAGCATGGCGGTGGAGTACGAACCAAACGCCATCACGTAGGCATCGGCTTTGATCACCTCGTCGCCGCACTTCACGCCGTAAATTTTTTCCCCTTCCGACAGCAGCTTGTCGACGGAGGTGTTGAAGCGGAACTTCACCCCCGCCTGCTCGCACATTTGCGCCAGACGTTGCGTAAAGAGCTGGCAGTCGCCGGTTTCGTCATTCGGCAGGCGCAGGCCGCCCGTAAGCTTATGCGCCACTTCCGCCAGCGCCGGTTCAACCTGACCAAGCTGGCTGGCTTCCAGCAGCTGGTACGGTACGCCGGCATCTTCCAGCACGGCGATATCGCGGGTGGCATTCTCGTACTGTTGCTCGGTGCGGAACAGCTGCAGCGTCCCGCCCTGGCGGCCTTCGTACTCAATCCCCGTCGACGCGCGCAGCGCTTTCAGACAGTCGCGGCTGTATTCCGCCAGGCGCACCATACGCCCTTTGTTCTCCATGTAGTGGCGGGTGTCGCAGTTGCGCAGCATCTGCCACATCCACTTCAGCTGGAACTGCGTGCCGTCAAGGCTAATGGCCAGCGGCGCATGGCGCTGGAACATCCATTTAATCGCTTTCAGCGGAACGCCCGGCGCAGCCCACGGCGCCGCATACCCCGGAGAGATTTGCCCGGCGTTCGCCGCGCTGGTTTCAAGCGCGGGACCGGATTCACGATCGATAACGGTTACGTCATGTCCCGCCTGACTTAAATACCAGGCGCTGGTTACCCCAACGACACCACTTCCCAGTATGACAACACGCATAGCCACTCCATTATGTGCAAAAGAACAATCTTCTAATTACAGATTGATAACCTAGTTGAAAATATTATTCAACATACGACTTTTTTATGGTGACTTACCTCACACATCCCCCAGCATCAGGGGATAGTGCTAATTTGGGATCTCCTGCTGCGCGTTATTTTTAACCAGCATAATATGCTGAGGCATACCGTTTTTTTGCCGTATCAAAAACGCGAAATCGCAAAGAAAAAATTTCTGCCCCAGCACGCTTTTTAACACGTTGATCTATGCTTGAAAGGAGGCTCTCCAGACAGAGAGAGCACCCACAACGAGGGCGCGCTAATGGCTACTATTGATTCCCTGAACAAGGACAACACACGTCTGAGCGATGGACCCGACTGGACCTTCGAGCTGCTGGATGTTTACCTCGCCGAAATCGACCGGGTCGCAAAGCTGTATCGTCTGGATACCTATCCCCATCAGATTGAAGTCATTACGTCCGAACAGATGATGGACGCCTACTCCAGCGTCGGGATGCCGATTAACTATCCGCACTGGTCGTTTGGCAAAAAATTTATTGAAACGGAGCGGCTATATAAGCACGGCCAGCAGGGGCTGGCGTATGAGATTGTGATTAACTCCAATCCGTGTATTGCCTATTTAATGGAAGAGAACACCATTACCATGCAGGCGCTGGTGATGGCGCACGCCTGCTACGGGCACAACTCCTTTTTCAAGAATAACTACCTGTTCCGCAGCTGGACGGACGCCAGCTCCATCGTCGATTACCTGATCTTCGCCCGTAAATACATTACCGACTGCGAAGAGCGCTACGGCGTGGACGAAGTGGAAAAACTGCTCGACTCCTGCCACGCGCTGATGAACTACGGCGTGGACCGCTACAAACGTCCGCAGAAAATCTCCCTGCAGGAGGAGAAAGCCCGGCAGAAGAGCCGCGAAGAGTACCTGCAAAGCCAGGTGAACATGCTGTGGCGAACCCTGCCGAAGCGTGAGGAGGAAAAAACGATCGCCGAAGCGCGTCGCTATCCGTCCGAGCCGCAGGAAAACCTGCTCTATTTTATGGAGAAGAACGCCCCGCTGCTGGAGCCGTGGCAGCGTGAGATCCTGCGCATCGTGCGCAAGGTGAGCCAGTATTTTTATCCGCAAAAGCAGACGCAGGTGATGAACGAAGGCTGGGCGACCTTCTGGCACTACACCATTCTTAACCATCTGTACGACGAGGGAAAAGTGACCGAGCGGTTCATGATGGAATTCCTCCACAGCCATACCAACGTGGTGTTCCAGCCGCCCTACAACAGCCCGTGGTACAGTGGGATTAACCCGTATGCGCTTGGCTTCGCCATGTTCCAGGACATCAAGCGCATCTGCCAGTCGCCGACGGAAGAAGACAAGTACTGGTTCCCGGATATCGCCGGTTCTGACTGGCTGGAAACGCTGCACTTTGCGATGCGCGACTTTAAGGATGAGAGCTTCATCAGCCAGTTTATGTCGCCGAAGATCATGCGTGATTTCCGCTTCTTCACCGTGCTGGACGACGACCGCAACAACTATCTGGAGATCTCCGCAATCCACAACGAAGAGGGATACCGTGAGATCCGCTCTCGCCTCTCTTCCCAGTACAACCTGAGCAACCTTGAGCCGAATATTCAGGTATGGAACGTCGATTTGCGCGGCGACCGCTCTCTGACGCTGCGCTATATCCCCCACAATCGCGCGCCGCTGGATAAAGGGCGCAAAGAGGTGCTGAAGCACGTTCATCGCCTGTGGGGCTTTGACGTGCAGCTGGAGCAGCAGAATGAAGACGGGAGCGTCGAGCTGCTGGAACGTTGCCCGGCGCGGTTGAATACGCTGTAGTGTTTTTTTGCCGGGTGGCGGCTATGCCTTACCCGGCCTACGGGTTTTGTAGGCCCGGTAAGCGAAGCGCCACCGGGCGAAAAAAAACCTCTCGTATGAGAGGTTTTTTCTTTTAGCGGGTCTGAATCGCTAAATCACCCGGCAGCGTTTTCTGCATACGGTGCCAGATTTCACCGGAATCGTGACCGTAGCGGCGCACCGTCTCATAAACCTGATCGTGCAGACCTTCGGTACAGAGCTTGCTCAGCTTGTGGTAGAAGCCCAGCGCCAGGCTACGCGCTTCCGGATTGGCAAAGTAGTGGCGGCCAATGCGGGTGTAAAGCCCTTTCATACCGTTGAGGATCAGGCCATACACCGGGTTGCCGGAGGCAAACGCCAGGCCGCGGAACACGTTGTAATCGAGGGTGGCAAAAGCATCGGCGTGATCTTCCACCTCGTTCGCGCTGGCCAGCACCGCAAGGGCGTCTTCCGGATGCTGACGGAAAGCGGTACGAATAAAGATCGTCGCGATGTTGGTGCGAACGGAGAGCAGATTATCAATGAGCTGCGGCACGCTTTCATGGTCAAGACGCGCCAGCGTTTCAAGAATGTTCAGCCCGGACGTTTCCCAGAAGTTGTTCACTTTCGTAGGCTTACCGTGCTGGATCGTCAACCAGCCATCGCGCGCCAGCCGCTGAAGCACTTCACGCAGCGTGGTGCGAGTGACGCCAATCAGTTCAGAGAGTTCGCGTTCAGCCGGAAGAATGGACCCCGCAGGGAAACGATTATTCCAGATGCTTTCAATGATGTACTCTTCCGCGAAACCCGCCGGGCTCTGCGCCTTAATGACCATAGTGAGATTTCCATTACACAGCTTTAGCAAATTGGACTCATCATACCAGAGGCACGCAGTGGCAGGTAGCGCGGCAAAGAGAGAAAAGAGGGATCGCCGTTTCATTTTTGTGAAATTTACAATGCAGCCTTATCCGCCTCCAGGCCGCGATTTTTGCGTATACTGATGTTTTGTCTTACTTGACGGGAAGGACGTCTGTTGTGGAAATTTCTTTTGGGCGCGCGCTATGGCGCAATTTTTTAGGTCAGTCTCCTGACTGGTATAAGCTGATACTGCTGGTTTTCCTGGTCGTTAATCCCATCATTTTTAGCGTGAATCCCTTTATCGCCGGCTGGCTGCTGGTGGCGGAGTTTATCTTCACCCTGGCCATGGCGCTGAAATGTTATCCCCTTCTGCCGGGCGGATTGCTGGCGTTTGAAGCCGTCGTCATCGGTATGACCAGCGCCGGGCATGTCAAAGCAGAGCTGGCGTCTAATCTCGAAGTGCTTCTGCTGCTGATCTTTATGGTGGCGGGTATCTACTTTATGAAACAGCTGCTGCTGTTCATCTTCACGCGCCTGCTGCTCAGCATTCCGTCGAAAATGTTCCTCTCGCTGGCGTTTTGCCTTGCCGCCGCCTTCCTGTCGGCCTTCCTTGATGCGCTGACGGTCGTCGCGGTGGTGATCAGCGTCGCGGTTGGGTTTTACGGAATTTATCACCGCGTGGCCTCCTCTCGCCCAAATGAGGACCTGCAGGATGACAGCCACGTCGAGGCGCATAACCGTGACGTGCTGGAACAGTTCCGCGCGTTTCTGCGCAGCCTGATGATGCATGCCGGCGTCGGTACCGCCCTGGGCGGCGTGATGACCATGGTGGGCGAGCCGCAAAACCTGATCATTGCCAAAGCGGCGGGCTGGCACTTCGGTGATTTCTTCCTGAGAATGGCCCCGGTGAGCGTACCGGTGCTGATCTGCGGGCTGGCGACCTGTCTGCTGGTGGAGAAGTTTCGCCTCTTCGGCTACGGGGCGCAGCTCCCGGAGCCGGTTCGTCAGGAGCTGCATAAATTCGATGTGCAGAACCGAAGCCAGCGGACGCGCCAGGAGACGCTACGACTGATTGCTCAGGGGATCATCGGCGTCTGGCTTATCGCGGCGCTGGCGTTCCATCTTGCCGAAGTGGGGCTGATTGGCCTGTCAGTCATTATTCTCGCCACCACCTTTACCGGCGTGACGGACGAACATGCCATCGGCAAGGCGTTTACCGAAGCCCTGCCGTTTACCGCACTGCTGGCGGTGTTCTTTGCCGTCGTGGCGGTGATTATCGACCAGCACCTGTTCGCGCCGATTATTGCCTTTGTATTACAGGCATCACCGGATGCTCAGCTCTCGCTGTTTTACCTGTTTAACGGCCTGCTCTCGTCGATCTCAGATAACGTCTTCGTCGGGACGGTCTACATCAACGAGGCCAAAGCGGCCATGGAGCAAGGCGTTATCAGCGCCGGACAGTTTGAGCTGCTGGCCGTGGCGATCAACACCGGTACCAACCTGCCGTCGGTAGCGACGCCAAATGGCCAGGCCGCCTTCCTGTTCCTGCTGACCTCCGCCCTCGCGCCGCTCATACGTCTTTCTTATGGCAGGATGGTATGGATGGCGCTGCCCTATACGCTGGTGCTCACGATCGTCGGATTGCTTTGCGTCAAAATTACCCTCATTCCCTGTACGCAATGGCTGGTACAAGCGGGTATACTTGCGGCGCAGTAAACTATGCATCTCGGGCAGTTCGCTGCCCGTTTGCCTTTTCGCACGATAAACATCCAATTACGTTTTATTTCGCCAGGTACAGGTGGCGCGAAAAACGAATTCGTTTACACTGCGCTTTCTAAGCATGTTCCAGGGAAATGATTATGTTGAGATTTTTAAACCAGTGCTCCCGCGGTCGCGGAGCGTGGTTGTTAATGGCCCTGACCGCCTTTGCGCTGGAAATGGTCGCGCTGTGGTTCCAGCATGTAATGGGACTGAAACCTTGCGTACTGTGTATTTACGAACGCAGCGCGCTGTTCGGCATTATGGGTGCGGGCCTGGTGGGTGCGATTGCCCCAAAATCGCCGCTTCGCTATGCCGGTATTGCCATCTGGATCTACAGCGCCTGGAAAGGAATTGAACTCTCCTGGCAGCACACCATGATGCAATTGCATCCGTCACCGTTTATGACCTGTGATTTTGCCGCCCGCTTCCCGAGCTGGCTGCCGCTGGACAAATGGCTGCCGCAGGTGTTTGTCGCATCCGGTGACTGCTCCGTTCGCCAGTGGGAATTCCTGACGCTGGAGATGCCGCAGTGGCTGGTGGGCATTTTTGCCGCCTACTTCGTCGTGGCGCTGCTGGTGCTGATTGCCCAGCCTTTCAAACCGAAGAAACGCGATTTGTTCGGAAGGTAAACGCAAAACGGCAACCAAGGTTGCCGTTTTGCGTTTGCGCCCTCTCCCGTGGACGAGGGTTGGGGTGAGGGCATCAGGCCGCACAAGCACAAAAAAACCCGCCTCGGCGGGTTTTTTAATCTCAACGCGTCGGGTGGTTCATGATGTGATCTTCCCAGTCCTGCACCTCGGACTCTTTCACCGCAATGTGGCGCACAGAGATACGTTCACCGTGCATCGCCGCTTTTGAACCGGTTAACAGCGGATGCCAGTCAGGCAGACCTTTCCCTTCCGCCAGCAGGCGATACGCGCAGGTATGCGGCAGCCATTCAAACGTCGGCAGATTATCCCGGGTTAACTTGATGCAGTCAGGCTCAAATTCAAACCGGCGCTCATAGTTGCGGCACTGGCAGGTTTTAATGTTTAACTGCTTGCAGGCAACGTTGGTGAAGTAGATTTCGTCCGTATCTTCATCCATCAGCTTGTGCAGGCAGCACTGCCCGCAGCCGTCGCACAATGATTCCCATTCCGCGTCAGTCATGTCGTCGAGAGTTTTGCTTTGCCAGAAAGGGATGTCGTTCATCAGGATGTCCACACGTCAAAAGAAAGCGCACCTTATAACGAGTCTGGCACGTTGTTGCAAGTTTTGCCGCCCTCTTCAGGCGGCAAGATGGGGTTACAGCACGCGGGTTTTCAGCGACAGGCCGTTGAAACCGACCTCAAGCTCGTCACCGCTGAGTAGCGGGCCAACGCCTTCTGGGGTTCCGGTCAGGATCACATCGCCCGGCTTCAGGGTAAAGAAGCGGCTCATGTAGGCGATCAGCGGCACAATCTTATGGATCATGTCTGCCGTGGTGCCCTGCTGGCGGATCTCACCGTTAACCTTGAGGCTGAGCGGCGTGTCCTGCGGATCGCCGGTAAATTCGCTCACCGGCACAAACGCCGAAATCGGGCAGGAATTATCAAACCCTTTGGCTTTTTCCCACGGCTGCCCTGCTTTCTTCATTTTGCCTTGAACGTCACGCAGGGTCAGATCCAGCGCCACGCCGTATCCGGCAATCGCTTTTTTAACATGTTCTTCTGAGGCCTGGCGCAGCGTCGCGCCGATCAGCACGGCAAGTTCAACTTCGTGATGCACCGAGCCCAGCCCCTGCGGCAGCGCCAGCGGCTGTCGGATATCGCACAGCGCCGTTTCAGGCTTAATAAACAGGACCGGTTCTTCTGGCGTCGCGCTGCCCATCTCCTGAATATGTTTTGCGTAGTTGCTGCCCACGCAAACCACTTTGCTGACGGGATAATCCAGTAATGCACCTTGCCAGTTATGATGTTGATACATGGTCGACCCCTAAACGGTTGATGTGTTGTGCCCAAAAACAGTTGAGACTATTTTTTACCGTTCGCCTCAAGATGCTGTTTTAATAAATTCTCGGGTGGCGGTGGAAGCTGTAAATAATAGCCTTGCTCGGCTAAGGCCGTTTTCACTTTATCCAGATCGGCATTAATCAGTTTCTTACGACCATCGAGCGGCAGCAGCATCGCCAGCTGTGGTCGGCCAAAGTTCTTCATTAATTCTTCAGGCACGCGTGAAAAATCGTCTTTCTTTTCGACATAGAGATAGGTCTGGTCACGGCTTGTACTTCTGTAGATCACACAAAACATGTTTTTACTCTGAATTAATGGGTGGTTGCTTGCCTCAATATACTCCTGACTATAACATGCCTGATACTCTTCGGAATATCGCAGCGAGTGGTTGCGGTTAATAGCAAATTGAGTAAGGCCAGGATGTCAAACACGCCCATCGAGCTTAAAGGCAGTAGCTTCACCTTATCAGTGGTACATTTGCATGATGCAAAACCCGAGGTTATTCGTCAGGCGTTAGAAGACAAAATCGCCCAGGCTCCCGCCTTTCTGAAGCACGCCCCTGTTGTTATCAACGTCAGCGGTCTTGAGGCTCCGGTTAACTGGAAGCTTCTCCAGCAGGCCGTCTCCTCGACCGGACTGCGTATCGTGGGCATCAGCGGCTGCAAAGATACTGAGCTGAAAGCGGAAATTGAGCGTGCGGGGCTGCCCCTTCTGAATGAGGGCAAAGAAAAAGCCTCGCGAGCGGCACCCGTTGCCGTGCAAACGCCCCCTCCTGCGGTGCAAAACGTTACTACCGTCACAAAAACGCGAATGATTGATGTGCCGGTTCGTTCCGGTCAGCGCATTTATGCACCAAACTGTGATCTGATTGTTACAAGCCACGTCAGTGCTGGCGCTGAGCTGATTGCAGATGGCAATATTCACGTATACGGTATGATGCGTGGACGTGCGCTCGCAGGTGCAAGTGGCGATCGAGATGCGCAAATATTTTGTACTCACCTGACGGCGGAACTGGTGTCCATCGCAGGTGAATATTGGCTGAGCGACAAGATCCCAGCCGAATTTTATGGCAAAGCGGCTCGCCTGCTTCTGGCAGACGACGCGTTGACCGTTCAACCGTTGAATTGATCCCTTTTTAACAAGGAATTTCTATGGCACGCATTATTGTTGTTACTTCGGGTAAAGGAGGCGTTGGCAAGACCACCTCCAGCGCGGCCATCGCTACTGGTTTGGCCCAGAAGGGAAAGAAAACCATCGTTATCGACTTCGATATCGGTCTGCGTAACCTCGACCTCATCATGGGATGTGAGCGTCGCGTCGTGTATGACTTCGTAAACGTCATTCAGGGCGATGCCACGCTTAACCAGGCGATGATCAAAGACAAGCGCACCGAGAACCTCTACATTCTCCCGGCTTCTCAGACGCGTGACAAAGACGCCCTGACCCGTGAGGGCGTGGAAAAGGTGCTCGACGATCTGAAAAAAATGGATTTCGACTTCATTGTCTGCGACTCCCCTGCGGGCATCGAAACCGGTGCCCTGATGGCGCTCTACTTCGCTGATGAAGCGATCATCACCACCAACCCTGAAGTTTCATCCGTGCGTGACTCAGACCGCATTCTGGGCATCCTCGCCTCTAAATCCCGTCGTGCGGAAAATGGCGAAGACCCGATTAAAGAACACCTGCTGCTCACCCGCTACAATCCGGGCCGTGTGAACAAAGGTGACATGCTGAGCATGGAAGACGTGCTGGAGATCCTGCGCATTAAGCTGGTGGGCGTTATCCCGGAAGATCAGTCCGTGTTACGCGCCTCTAACCAGGGCGAGCCAGTGATCCTTGATACATTGGCAGATGCAGGTAAAGCTTACGCCGATACCGTTGACCGTCTGCTGGGAGAAGAACGTCCTTTCCGCTTCATTGAAGAAGAGAAGAAAGGTTTCCTCAAACGCCTGTTCGGAGGATAAGTTATGGCATTACTGGACTTTTTTCTCTCGCGGAAAAAGAACACCGCCAACATCGCAAAAGAACGTCTGCAAATTATCGTTGCGGAGCGTCGTCGTAGCGACGCCGAGCCTCACTACCTGCCGCAGCTGCGTAAGGACATCCTGGAAGTGATCTGTAAGTATGTGCAGATTGACCCGGAGATGGTCACGGTGCAGCTGGAACAAAAAGACGGGGATATTTCGATTCTGGAGCTGAACGTTACGCTCCCGGAAGCGGAAGAGTCGCGTCCGTAGGTTTGTGTTTTCGCCGCCCCGGTAAGCGCAGCGCCACCGGGGAAATATGCCGGGTATATCGCCCGGCATATTTTTTTTATCGCGGGTAACCGTCCAGCAGCGTATTCAGGCGATCGGCCATCAATTCCCCGCGCCATCCCGCCATCATCTCCGGCACGCCATTCTGCGGCTTCAGCTTCCAGTGCCAGTTCAGCAGCTGGTTAATCTGACGACGTGAGGCGAGCAGTTCCGCACTCAGCTTGCTTTCCGTTGCAACCGCCTGCACCAGCGCTTTGATATCCTTAAACGCTTTGCGATAGCCCGGCATGTCCATCAGGTTCAGCAGCGGTTCCGGCAGCGCATCTTCCGGCAGCTCCTGCGCTTTGGCGACCAGCGCCAGCAGGGTTTTACCGTGGAAGCGGATCTCGCTGCCCGAAAGCCCAATGCTGTCCAGCTCGCCCAGGCTGCCAGGCATATAGCGCGCGACTGCCCAGAGATGCTCTTCGCGAACCACAAAGTTAACGGCCAGATCGCGCTCCCGCGCTTTACGCAAGCGCCAGTCTGCCAGCAGCTGCAGGCATGCCAGCTGACGCGTGCGCAGCTGCCAGGCGTTGCTGATATCGCGCCAGGCCTCTTTCGGGTCAACCACTTCCTGACGACGCTGCTGGGTCATACGGCATTCGTCCAGCGCAGCAGCGAGCCAGCCGGAGGCTTCTGCCTCTTTCATCAGCTGTCCGGCAATCGGCAGCAGGTAAAACACGTCTGCCGCCGCATACTCCAGCTGACGCTCGGTAAGCGGGCGCGCCAGCCAATCGGTACGGGATTCACTTTTATCCAGCGTCAGGCCCGTATACTCCTCCACCATGGCAGCAAAGCCCCATGAGAGCGGACGATTGCTGAATGCCGCGAGGATCTGCGTGTCAATCAGCGGCTGGGGCATGATGCCAAAGGTGTTCAGAAAGACTTCCAGATCCTCACTGCCTGCGTGCAGGTATTTCGTCACGGCGGTATCGAGCAGCAGGTTACGCATCGGCGTCCAGTCGGTAATGCCGAGAGGGTCAATCAGCGACACGTGTTTACCGTCGTACATCTGAATCAAACCCAGCTGCGGATAATAGGTCCGGGTACGGACAAACTCGGTATCCAGGGCAATGGCAGGAAAGTCGCGCGTCACTTCGCACAGCGAAGCCAGCTCGTCGTTGGTCGTGATCATCTGGTAATTCAAAACGGGTTCTCTTTTGTTTGCGCCCATAAAAAACGCCGGCTTAACCGGCGTCTGGGCGATTAGCGTGAAGCTCAGGCCTTATTGTCTACTTTGCCACGGGCTTCGTCACGTAATTCTCGTCGTAATATCTTTCCGACGTTGGATTTCGGCAGCTCATCGCGGAATTCAACCAGCTTCGGCACCTTGTAGCCCGTCAGCTGACGACGGCAAAACGTTACCAGCGCCTCCTCCGTCAGGGAAGGATCTTTCTTGACCACAAATATTTTAACCGCTTCACCGCTGCTGCCGGAAGGGACGCCGACCGCCGCCACCTCGAGTACGCCGCTGTGCTGCATAACCACGTCTTCGATCTCATTCGGATAGACGTTGAAGCCGGAGACCAGGATCATGTCTTTCTTGCGATCGACGATGCGCAGGAAGCCCTCTTCATCCATTACCGCAATATCACCGGTGTGCAGCCAGCCGTCTTTGATGATTTCGTCGGTCGCATCGGGACGCTGCCAGTAACCCAGCATCACCTGCGGACCTCTGACGCAAAGCTCACCCGGCTCGCCCGGCGCGACTTCGTTATCGTTATCATCGACCAGTTTGGCCTCGGTGGAAGGAACCGGCAGACCAATGCTTCCACTGTGATAGTCGATATCGTGTGGGTTCACGCTGACCAGCGGAGCACATTCCGTCAGCCCATAGCCTTCCAGCAAATACTGACCGGTGAGCTTCACCCAGCGCTCGGCGACCGCCTGTTGAACCGGCATGCCGCCGCCCGCAGAGAGATGCAGCGTGGAGAAATCCAGCTGCTGGAACTCTTTGTTATTAAGCAGCGCGTTAAACAGGGTGTTCACCCCCGTCATGGCGGTGAACGGGTATTTCGCCAGCTCTTTCACCAGGCCCGGGATATCGCGCGGGTTGGTGATGAGGATGTTCTGACCACCCAGTTCAATAAACAGCAGGCAGTTCATGGTCAGCGCAAAGATGTGATACAGCGGAAGCGCGGTGATCACCACTTCTTTGCCCGGATGCAGAAGCGGCCCGTAGGTGGCGTTCACCTGTTCAAGGTTTGCCAGCATATTGCGGTGGGTAAGCATGGCCCCTTTGGCGACGCCGGTGGTCCCGCCCGTGTATTGCAGAAACGCAAGATCTTCCGCCACCACTTCGGGTTTCACATACTGCATACGGTAGCCCGCATGCAGCGCGCGGCGGAAGGAGATGGCGTCCGGCAGGTGGTATTTTGGCACCAGGCGCTTGACGTATTTAACGACAAAGTTAACCAGCGTGCCTTTGGCGGTCGAGAGTTGATCCCCCATGCGCGTCAGGATGACGTGTTTAACCTGGGTTTTGTCGACCACTTTTTCCAGCGTATGGGCGAAGTTGGACACAATGACAATCGCGGCCGCGCCGCTGTCGTTCAGCTGATGCTCCAGCTCGCGCGGGGTATACAAGGGGTTAACGTTGACGACAATCATCCCGGCTCGCAGGATACCGAACAACGCCACCGGGTATTGCAGCAGGTTCGGCATCATCAGCGCGACGCGGTCCCCTTTTTGCAGCCCCAGCCCTTCCTGCAGATACGCCGCAAACGCGCGGCTACGCTCCTCAAGCTTACGGAACGTCATGACCTCGCCCATATTCACGAATGCGGGCTGGTCCGCGTAGCGCCTTACCGAGTGTTCAAATAATTCCACCAGGGATTGATAACGGTCAGGATTGATCTCAGCAGGAACATCTGCGGGATAACGGTTAAGCCAAACCTTCTTCAATGCATCACCTCTGAAATGAGTGTTCGTCGTCATCACAACCCCGATAATAAACAGTTTGTTAACATTATATTAACTCAGCGTACCAGTTTATTAATTGTTCAGATTTAAGGTTGCGAAGCGCGTCACTCTTTTTTTTCGTTTTATCCGTAAAAAAACAGAGACAGCGGCTGAGCCGCTGTCTCTTTTCTAACAATAACAGTAAGTTACTCAGTAACGATCGTCTGAACCTGTGCAGGACCCGGGTTATACCAGCCCCAGCCCGGGTAGCCGTAACGATAAGGATGTGGACCCCACATCCACGGATCCATCGGCTGAGGCGGCATGATCACCTGCTGTGCCAGCCGCCAGCGTTTATACCCGTTGACCTGCATAGTCATAAATTTATACGGCGTGCTGCCGATTTTGCCCTGCACGGCGCCGGTAATCGGCCCGACGACGGTCACCAGCTGTCCGCGAAAATCGACCGGATCGAGGAAACCGCTGACGTCCGCATAGATACGCCCGCGAGAGGCCTCACCCAGTACCGGCCGCGCGCCGCTGTCCAGCGGAACGGTCGCGATCTCCAGGCGGGTTTTCCCCTGCTGGTTTTGTACGTCGATGACCTTACCGCCAAAGCGCGCTTCCTGGCCGACGTACAGCTCAGGCGCATTCATCACCCGAACCAGATCCTGCTGTGGCGTCGGGCTGCTGCCCTTAATCGCATCAGGAACGGAAACGCATCCGCTCAGTGCTATGGCAACCGCGCCTGCCATAATAAGGCGTACTACTTTAGTCTGAACCGCCATGATGCGACTCCTTTTTCTCAGTTCCTGTTACTGAGATTCACTCGCGGCCCGGAAGTTTCTTCCACGCAACGGTGTTTCGCAAATAAACCGGCTCCGCGTGTTCAACGGCAACGGTTTTTCCTGCCGCGAGCAGCTGGCAGGCAATCGGAAGCATATCTTCCGCAGCCGGCAGCAGCATGTTGCCGTCCACCAGCGTCACCCCGGTGTCGTTTGCCATGTCTGGCCACGCCGGCCAGCCGGTGCCGACGGTTGCCCACTCACCGGAGAGCTGTTGCAGCCGCTCAGTGACCGCTTCCGGCTTGAGCACGGCTTCCGTCTCTTCGCCGTGCCACACGCCGTGCTCGTCGCGGGTGTATTCGGCCCAGTAAACTTCGCCCATGCGGGCATCAATCGCGGCCAGCACGCGCGTTGCCCCGGTCATGCGCCATGCGCCCTGCGCCATAGTGGCGAGGGTAGAGACGCCGATCATCGGCAGTTCGGCGCCCAGCGCCAGCCCCTGCGCAATGCCAATCCCGATACGTACGCCCGTAAAGCTGCCGGGGCCACGGCCAAAGGCCAGCGCGTCGAGGTCGGTTAAGGAGGTGTTGCCCTGGGTTAAAATGGCTTTTACCAGGGGCAGAATGCGTTGGGTGTGTTCCCGTGGGCACTCTTCGAAATGAGCAGAAACAGCACCGTCGTTCAACAGAGCGACAGAGCAAGCCTCTGTCGCGGTATCAATAGCCAGAATTCGCATCAGTCGTCGCGCTCTCGCAAGGGTCAGTCACAAAATGGCGCGCATCTTAGCACACTCCGGGGTAAATTACTCCGCCGTTGGGTTTGCCAGGAAACGCACCGCGCGTTTTATGTCCCGCGTCCGCGGCGCGGGCGGCAGGCTGGCGAGGAAGGTCGCCCCGTAAGGGCGCATCACCAGCCGGTTATCGCAAATGACCAGCACCCCGCGATCGGTAACGTCGCGGATCAATCGCCCTACCCCCTGCTTGAGGGTAATCACCGCGTCCGGCAGCTGTACCTCGTCAAACGGATCGCCCCCGCGCAGACGGCAGTCTTCCATGCGCGCCTTCAGCAGCGGGTCGTCCGGAGAGGTAAACGGCAGCTTATCAATAATTACCAGCGAGAGCGTATCGCCGCGCACGTCCACCCCTTCCCAGAAGCTGCTGGTTGCTACCAGCAGGGCATTTCCGGCGCTGACAAACTGCTGTAACAGCTGGCCTTTACTGGTTTCACCTTGCAGCAGCACCGGCAGCGTCATGGTGGCGCGGAACTGCTCGGCTAGATCACGCATCATGGCGTGAGAGGTACAGAGCATAAAGCAGCGGCCGTTGTTGGCCTCGATCATCGGTTTTAACATCGCGGCCAGGTGGCGCGCCGCCCCCGGCTGGTTCGGCAGCGGCAGATTACGAGGCACGCAGAGCAGCGCCTGTTTTTCGTAATCGAACGGGCTGGGCAGGAGCAGCGATTCCGCATCCTCAATGCCAAGACGTTCCGTGAAGTGATGCAGATCGTCATTCACCGACAGGGTTGCCGAGGTGAAGATCCAGCTTCCCGGTTTTTGCGCCATCACCTCTTTAAACTTATCCGCTACCGTCAGCGGCGTGAGCGCCAGGGTGAAATGCCGCGAGGTGCACTCATACCAGTAGCTGAACCCCGGCTGGTTAATCTCTTTCAGCCGTTTGAGTCGCCCGCGATAGAGCGTGGCGCGTTCGAAGGCCGCGTCCAGCAGCGCGGAACGGCCAAGCGACAGTTTTGCCACGTCGTAGCAGAGTTCGAGGGCATCATCGAGCAGCAACAGCGCGCGCTGGATGTTTTTGTCCGCCAGCAGCTCGCGCAGGTTACCGCGATAGCCCGGCTCACCAAGCTGTAAGCGGAAATCCTGCGCGCTTTGCGCCAGACGGTCGGCGCACTTCTGCAGCTGCTGGGTATCTTTGAGTTCGGTCCGGTAAGCGATGGTGAAATCTTTCGCCAGATCCTGCAGCTGGCGGCTGGAAAGCGACTGGCCGAAGTACTGGCTGGCAATGTCCGGAAGCTGATGGGCTTCGTCGAAGATCATCACGTCCGCCTCCGGGATCAGCTCGCCAAAACCGCTGTCCTTCACGACCATATCCGCGAGGAACAGATGGTGGTTCACCACCACCACGTCCGCGTCCATCGCCGTTTTGCGCGCTTTCACCACAAAGCAGTCTTTATAAAGCGGACAGTCGCTGCCGAGGCAGTTGTCGTTGGTACTGGTCACCAGCGGCCAGGCCGGGGAATCTTCCGGCACGCTCGCGCAGGTGCTGATATCCCCCTCTTCGGTCTGGTTCGCCCAGGCGCGAAGGATAATAACGTCGCTGAGGGTTTGTACCGGCAGGTCGCCGCCCGCCAGCGCCTGCTGCTCAAGACGTTCCAGGCAGAGATAGTTGGAGCGTCCCTTCAGCAGGGCCAGACGCCCCTTGTATTTCAGCGCTTTCGCCACCGTGGGCAAATCGCGACTGTAGAGCTGATCCTGCAGCGCCTTCGAACCGGTGGAAATAATCACCTTCTTTTTCGCGCGCAGCGCCGGAGCAAGGTAAGCATACGTTTTACCCGTACCGGTTCCGGCTTCGACCACCAGCGGCTGAGCCTTATCGATGGCGCGTGCAACGGCGTGCGCCATCTGGCGCTGAGGCTCACGGGGCTTGAAGCCGGGAATAGCCTGCGCTAATTGACCTTCAGGGGAAAAATCGTCTGCCACGGTGCTCTCTCACTGTATTTTTGCACAGGGATTATGTCAGCCCATCCTCTCCTGTGCCACCCCAAATAGTGACGACACGAGAACAATATGGCAGTCTTGCCGCCTGACGACGAAAAATAACGAGGAAACGTTTATGACAATTGTGCGCATTGATGCCGAAGCCCGCTGGTCTGATGTGGTGATCCATAACCAGACGCTCTACTACACCGGCGTACCGGCTAACCTGGATGCGGATGCGTTCGAGCAGACGGCTAACACCCTGGCACAGATTGACGCGGTGCTGGAAAAACAGGGCAGCGACAAATCCCGCATTCTGGATGCGACGATTTTCCTGGCAAACAAAGAGGATTTCGCGGCGATGAACAAAGCCTGGGATGCATGGGTGGTGGCGGGTCACGCGCCTGTACGCTGCACCGTACAGGCCACGCTGATGAAGCCGGAATATAAGGTAGAGATTAAGATTATCGCGGCGGTGTAAGCCCGATTATTCTTCTGGATCTTCATCTTCGAAACGCGCCACGATCCGCTCGCCGGAATGACTGGCGCGAATCTCCTCTGCGACAACCGTAATCGCCTGTCCGCTGCTCATCCCCTGGGACATCAGTTCCTGAATTCGCTCAACCGCTTTCTGCTGCTGTTCATGGCTCAGAGAAGGTAAACCTGCAAACATCGTCAACTCCTGCTAAATTATTCGCGCTAATTATTTCACGCTGCCCGGTAGTATGCCACACATGAACATGCGCTTCCCCACTGTTATTACCTTGCCCTGGCGTGCAGACGCCGCTGAATTCTGGTTTGCCCGCCTGAGCCATCTTCCGTTTGCGATGCTGCTGCATTCCGGCCATGCGGACCATCCCTATAGCCGCTTCGATATTCTGGTGGCCGATCCGCTAAAGACGCTAACAACCGATGACCTGTCGTTAACGGACGATCCCCTGAAGCAGCTGCAGCAAGCCATTAACGCGCTGGGCTTATCTGCCGCGCCGAACCCGGACCTCCCTTTCCAGGGCGGCGCGCTGGGCCTGTTTGGTTACGATCTGGGTCGCCGTTTCGAAACGCTGCCGGAGCATGCGCAGGCTGATATTTCCCTGCCAGACATGGCCGTGGGGCTGTATGACTGGGCGTTAATAGTCGATCACCAGAAAAAAACGGTTTCCCTGCTGAGCCATCATGACGTGCAGGCGCGTCTGGCGTGGCTTGAGGCGCAACAGCCTGCACCGGCACAGACGTTTACGTTGACCTCCGGCTGGCGCTCAAATATGAGCGCGGCGGAGTACGCCGAAAAATTCGCGCGCGTTCAGGCGTATCTGCAAAGCGGTGACTGCTACCAGGTTAACCTCGCCCAGCGCTTCCAGGCGACATACCGTGGAGACGAGTGGCAGGCGTTTACCCGTCTTAATGCCAGCAATAAGGCCCCGTTCAGCGCGTTTGTCCGTCTGGAACGGGGGGCCATACTCAGCCTGTCACCCGAGCGCTTTATTCATCTGGCTGAGGGCATGATTCAAACCCGTCCGATTAAAGGCACTCTGCCGCGTCTTGCCGCTCCCGACGCCGATCGCCAGCAGGCGGAAAAACTCGCCGCCTCGCCGAAAGACCGCGCCGAGAACCTGATGATTGTCGATCTGATGCGTAACGACATTGGCCGCGTCGCTGAACCGGGCAGCGTGCGCGTGCCGGAACTGTTTATCGTCGAGCCTTTCCCGGCGGTGCATCATCTGGTCAGCACCATTACCGCGCGTCTCCCTGCCTCTCGCACCGCCTGCGATCTTCTGCGCGCGGCGTTTCCGGGCGGCTCCATCACCGGCGCGCCAAAGGTACGGGCGATGGAGATCATTGATGAGCTGGAGCCGCACCGCCGCAACGCCTGGTGCGGCAGCATCGGCTATATCAGTCTGTGCGGCACCATGGATACCAGCATTACCATTCGCACGCTGACGGCCTGCGACGGAAACCTTTACTGCTCGGCCGGAGGCGGCATTGTTGCCGATAGCCAGGTCGATGCGGAATATCAGGAAACCTTTGATAAAGTTAACCGTATCCTGAAACAACTGGAGTAATCACGGGTGGAAAAAGAGAACCTGACGCTGGACGATTTTTTATCTCGCTTTCAGCTATTACGACCGCAGGTCAACCGCGAAGCGCTGAACCAGCGTCAGGCGGCCGTGCTGATCCCGGTCGTGCGTCGCGCGCAGCCGGGCCTGCTGCTCACCCAGCGTTCTCCCCATTTACGCAAGCACGCGGGTCAGGTCGCCTTTCCGGGTGGCGCGGTAGACAGCTCCGACGCCTCGCTGATTGCCGCCGCGCTTCGTGAAGCGCAGGAAGAGGTGGCCATTCCGCCGGAGGCGGTGGAGGTTATCGGCGTGCTGCCGCCCGTCGACAGCGTCACCGGTTTTCAGGTCACGCCGGTGGTGGGCATTATCCCGCCCGGCCTGCAGTATCACGCCAGCGTCGATGAGGTGTCCGCGGTGTTTGAAATGCCGCTTGAAGAGGCGCTTCGGCTAAGCCGTTATCATCCGCTGGATATCCATCGTCGCGGGCATGACCATCGGGTCTGGTTGTCCTGGTATCAGCATTATTTTGTCTGGGGCATGACGGCGGGCATCATTCGCGAACTGGCGCTGCAAATCGGCCTGAAACCTTGACTATACTTTACATTCCACCCTTTTTCGCAGGTTTGCGATCCGCGTCGCGCTATTAGCAAAACCCATCGTTAACCATTAGTTTAATTCATGTGAATAGTTAAGCCGAGGTCGGTGTTCCCTCTTACACTATGCGCAGTTATAACATCGTTACTGGAACCCCGGTAACCCTGTCAGGAGTGTGAAAGTGATTAGTATATTCGACATGTTCAAAGTGGGAATTGGCCCTTCGTCTTCCCATACTGTTGGCCCGATGAAGGCCGGTAAACAGTTCGTCGATGATCTGGTCGAAAAAGGATTACTGGAAAGCGTTACCCGTGTCGCCGTGGATGTTTACGGCTCGCTGTCATTAACGGGTAAAGGCCACCACACCGATATCGCCATTATTATGGGTCTGGCAGGCAATATGCCGGATACCGTAGATATTGATGCCATCCCGGCATTCATCCGCGACGTGGAAACACGCGGCCGCCTGCTGCTGGCAAACGGCCAGCAGGAAGTCGATTTCCCGCAGGATGACGGCATGCGTTTCCGTAGCGACAACCTGCCGCTGCATGAAAACGGCATGACCATTCACGCTTACAGCGGTGAAAAAGAGATTTACAGCAAAACGTACTACTCCATCGGCGGTGGCTTCATCGTGGATGAAGAGCATTTTGGCAAAGACAGCGTCGGCGACGTCAGCGTACCGTACCCGTTCAAATCGGCTACCGAGATGCTGGGCTACTGCAAAGAGACCGGTCTTTCACTGTCCGGCATGGTGATGCAGAACGAACTGGCCCTGCACAGCAAAAAAGAGATTGAAGACTATTTTGCGAACGTCTGGCAAACCATGCGCGCCTGTATCGACCGCGGGATGAACACCGAAGGCGTTCTGCCGGGTCCACTGCGCGTACCGCGTCGTGCCTCTGCCCTGCGCCGTATGCTGGTGACCACGGACAAGTTCTCCAACGACCCGATGAACGTGGTCGACTGGGTAAACATGTTTGCCCTGGCGGTTAACGAAGAGAACGCCGCAGGTGGACGCGTCGTGACGGCGCCAACCAACGGCGCCTGCGGTATCGTTCCGGCAGTGCTGGCGTATTACGATCACTTTATTGAACCCGTGACGCCGGACATCTACATCCGCTATTTCCTTGCGGCAGGTGCCATCGGTGCGCTGTACAAAATGAACGCCTCCATCTCCGGTGCGGAAGTGGGCTGTCAGGGTGAAGTGGGCGTTGCCTGCTCCATGGCGGCGGCAGGTCTGGCAGAGCTGCTGGGCGCAAGCCCTGAGCAGGTTTGCGTGGCGGCGGAAATCGGTATGGAACATAACCTCGGTCTGACCTGTGACCCGGTCGCGGGCCAGGTGCAGGTGCCGTGCATCGAGCGTAACGCGATTGCCTCGGTGAAAGCCATCAACGCCTCACGTATGGCGATGCGCCGTACCAGCGAACCTCGCGTATCGCTGGATAAGGTGATTGAAACCATGTACGAAACCGGCAAGGACATGAACGCGAAATACCGCGAGACGTCCCGCGGTGGCCTGGCCATTAAGGTGCAGTGCGACTAATACTGCCTTTCGCCCATCTGCAACGGATGGGCGAATTTCCCTCTTCTTTCTCGTCTCCTTCTGCTTTCCCCACTACACTTTTACTGTTGCGTCCGGCTTTTGTGGCTGGTGGCTTATCAGGCGACCGTTCATGCAAACTGCACAAACGATCATTAAAAACTATCGCCGAAAACGCGTTATCGTCTGTGTCACGGTTGCGCTCCTCACGCTCATCCTGACGTTAGGCATTCGCTTCATTTCACAGCGCAATGTTAACCAACAGCGGATCCTCGATTTTACCAGCCACACCGTACGCGCCCTTGATAACGTCCTGCTTTCTTTAGAGAACCGCCGCAGCGTGCTGCAGCCCCTGGTAGGGCAGCCCTGCCCGCAGGCGCACCTGGCGCTGCGAAAGCAGGCCGCCATTTTGCAGACGGTACGCTCCATCGCCCTGATTAACGAGGGTATCCTGTATTGCTCAAGTATTTTCGGGAGCCGCAACGTGCCCGTTCGCGACTTCCTGAAAGAACTCCCAGCCAGCACGGCGAAGCTGATTTTATCGAGCGACCAGTGGCTGCTTAAGGGTAGCCCGATATTGATCCAGTGGTATCCCGTCTCACAGGATGGTGAAGCTGGCGTTATCGAAATCATCAATATCGATCTGATCGCCAAAATGATCCTCGAGCCCCAGCGCCCGCTCATCAATGACGTGGCGCTGACCGTAGGCGATCGCTTTCTGCGCTATGGACAACGCGTCAGCGACAGCCTGACGTTTGATGAAGAGGGCTCTCTTTTCCAGCAATCGTCAACCCGAAATCCTTTTACCATTACGGTCAGCGGGCCAGGCCCTGGAGAGTTAGCCTTAAAAAGCCTGCCAGCCCAGCTGCCGCTTGGACTCATGCTCAGCCTGCTGCTGGGCTATCTCGCCTGGCTGGCAACGGCAAACCGGATGAGCTTTACGTGGGAGATCGATATGGGCATTGCGGCGCGGGAATTTGAGCTTTTCTGCCAGCCGCTGGTGAATGCCCGTACCCAGGCGTGCACCGGCGTGGAGATCCTGCTGCGCTGGAATAACCCACGTCAGGGTTGGATCACCCCGGAGGTGTTTATCCCTCTGGCAGAAGAACATAACCAGATTGTCCCCCTGACCCGCTATGTCATCGCCGAAACGGTGCGCCAGATAGGCTACTTCCCTTCCAGCGCCGGTTTTCACATTGGTATTAACGTCGCCGCCAGCCATTTTCGTCACGCGGCATTGATACAGGACCTGAACCGCCTCTGGTTCAGCGCCGGTCCGCGCCAGCAGCTGGTGATTGAACTCACGGAACGGGATGCGCTGCTGGATGCGGATTATCGCATCGTGCGCGAACTGCATCGCAAAGGGGTGAAGCTCGCCATCGACGATTTTGGTACCGGGAACAGCTCCCTCTCCTGGCTTGAAAAGCTTCACCCGGACGTGCTGAAAATCGACCAGTCGTTTACCACCGCCATCGGTACCGACGCCGTGAACTCGACGGTGACGGATATGATTATTGCGCTGGGTCAGCGGCTGAATATCGAACTGGTTGCTGAAGGGGTCGAGACGGAGGAGCAGGCGCGCTACTTGCGCCGCCATGGCGTGCCTGTCCTGCAGGGGTTTTTCTATGCGCGGCCCATGCCGCTACGGGATTTTCCGAAGTGGCTGGCGGGAAGTTCATCCCCGCCAGCGCATCATAACGGGCACATCGTGCCCTTAATGCCGCTGCGCTAAGCCGGCTTACTCATCTTCGTCGTGGGCTGATTGTTCTTTAACAATGCGAACCATATCAACGCGATAGTCGTTGGCTTCAACGATCGTAATGTGCAGCGGCGCCAGCTCGATCACATCGCCGACGCGCGGGATTTGCCCGTTAACGGCGATCACCAGACCGGCAACGGTCGCGATGTCTTCTTCATCGTTGATCACGTTTTCCAGCCCCAGCGTGTGCGAGAGCGCGTGCAGGTCGGTGGTACCTTTAACCAGCCAGCCTTCACCGTCGGCAACGATCTCAGGCGTTTCGTCGGCATCCGGGAATTCACCGGCAATCGCTTCAAGCACGTCCAGCGGCGTGACCAGCCCCTGCACCACGCCAAACTCGTTGGTGACGATAACAAAGCTACCGCGAGCGCGGCGCAGCACCCCGAGCAGGTTGATAGGATCCAGCGTTTCCGGCACGACAATCGCAGGCGACGCGGCAGCAACGGCTTCCACGTTCACGCCCTCTTCCAGGGCCACCAGCATCTCTTTTGCCCGCACGACGCCGATGATCTCATCCAGCTCTCCGCGACACACCGGGAACAGGCTGTGCGGAGAAGAGAGCAGCTGCTGGCGAATTTCATCGACGCTCAGGTTTGCATCAACCCAGCTGATCTCCCCGCGCGGCGTCATGATGCCGCGCAGCGAACGGGAGGCCAGGGAGAGCACGCCGTTAATCATGTAGCGCTCTTGTTCCACAAACGCCCCTTCCGGGACCGGAACCGGGTTATGGTTTTCGGAATCAGACTGGACGTTCACCTGACGACGACCGCCCATCAGGCGCAGAATCGCGTCTGCGGTACGGGCGCGCAGCGGCTGATTCGACTGCTGCTTAATAAAGTTACGGCGCGCAATCTGGTTGAACAGCTCGATCAGAATCGAGAAGCCAATCGCGGCGTACAGGTAGCCTTTCGGAATATGGAAGCCAAAACCTTCCGCCACCAGGCTCAGACCAATCATCAGCAGGAAGCTCAGACACAGCACGACCACCGTCGGATGCTGGTTGACGAAGCGCGTCAGCGGCTTCGAGGCCAGCAGCATGACCGCCATCGCAATAACGACAGCCGCCATCATTACCGGCAGATGATTCACCATGCCGACCGCCGTGATCACCGCATCCAGCGAGAAGACCGCATCAAGCACCACAATCTGCAGCACCACCACCCAGAAGCTGGCATAGCCTTTACCGTGCCCATCATCGTGTTGACGGTTTTCCAGCCGCTCGTGTAGCTCCGTCGTCGCTTTGAAAAGCAGGAATATCCCCCCGATCAGCATGATTAAATCACGCCCGGAGAAGGTGTAATCCATGACGGAGAACAGCGGTTTGGTCAACGTGACCATCCAGGAGATGACGGAGAGCAGCCCCAGTCGCATAACCAGCGCCAGTGAGAGACCAATCAGACGCGCTTTATCACGCTGTTTTGGCGGCAGTTTGTCCGCAAGGATGGCGATAAACACCAGGTTATCAATGCCGAGAACAATCTCCAGCACCACCAGCGTGAGCAATCCCACCCAGATTGACGGGTCCATTAAGAATTCCATGACAAGCTCCTGCTAAAGGAATGACGAAACGGTGCCCCACTCAACGTGGGCAAAACAGAGGTAAACAGAGTCGATACGTGGCGAGGATCGCCGGTGAATAAGGCGCGAAATGGCCTGGTTGATGACTGACGTCGGTGACGGTCCATATAGTGGGCTGTAACCCTATACTCCTGAACGATTAAACGGAGGCTAAACATATCAGAGACACTGTGTTTTTAGCAAAGATTTACGTTCCTTTGCAAAGTTCTGTAACACAGCGGCTTTACGCTACAGATAAATCTGTAACCCGTGGCTAAATTACGGATCTTCATCACATAAATTATTTTTTCACTATCTAAAATAATTCGCGGAAGTCTTAGTTTTTTTGAACTCTAACCCTTATCTGAATCGATTCGGTTCGCCAATACGATTCTCAGTACGACTGCCTGGCAGACGTATTAATGATAATAAAAGGAGGTAGCAAGTGACCATTGCTATTGTCATAGGCACACATGGTTGGGCTGCTGAGCAGCTACTCAAAACGGCAGAGATGCTGTTGGGCGAGCAGGAAAACGTCGGCTGGATCGATTTCGTTCCCGGTGAAAACGCCGAGACGCTGATAGAGAAGTACAACGCTCAACTCGCAAAGCTGGATACCAGCAAAGGCGTGCTGTTTCTCGTTGATACATGGGGCGGCAGCCCGTTCAATGCCGCCAGCCGCATTGTCGTCGATAAAGAGCACTATGAAGTAGTCGCCGGGGTGAATATTCCCATGCTGGTGGAAACCTTCATGGCTCGCGACGACAATCCGGCGTTCGATGAGCTGGTGGCGCTGGCCGTTGAAACCGGTCGCGAAGGGGTAAAAGCTCTGAAGGCGCAGCCGGTTGAAAAACCTGCCCCTGCACCTGCAGCGGCACCAAAAGCGGCAGCACCGGCAAAACCGATGGGTCCGAACGATTACATGGTCATTGGCCTTGCGCGTATTGATGACCGCTTAATCCACGGCCAGGTGGCCACGCGCTGGACCAAAGAGACCAACGTTCGACGCATTATCGTGGTCAGCGACGAAGTTGCCGCCGATACCGTTCGTAAAACCCTTCTGACTCAGGTTGCTCCTCCTGGCGTTACCGCGCACGTCGTGGATGTCGCCAAGATGATCCGCGTTTACAACAACCCGAAATACGCGGGTGAACGCGTGATGCTCCTGTTCACTAACCCGACAGACGTTGAGCGCATTGTTGAAGGCGGCGTGAAAATCACCTCCGTGAACATTGGTGGTATGGCATTCCGTCAGGGCAAAACGCAGGTCAACAACGCCATTTCAGTCGATGCGAAAGATATCGAGGCATTCAACAAGCTGAATGCGCGCGGTATTGAACTGGAAGCCCGTAAGGTTTCTACGGATCAAAAACTGAAAATGATGGATTTGATCGGCAAAGTTGGGAAATAAGCCCGCGCCGGTTCTCATATAAAGCTTATGTAATAGGAGAAGTGCAATGGAGATTACCACTCTTCAGATTGTGCTGGTGTTCGTCGTCGCATGTATTGCGGGTATGGAATCCGTACTTGATGAATTTCAGTTCCACCGCCCTCTGGTGGCCTGTACGCTGATTGGGGCCGTTCTGGGTGACATGAAAACCGGTATCATCATCGGTGGTACCCTGGAAATGATCGCCCTGGGCTGGATGAACATCGGCGCGGCGGTTGCGCCCGATGCGGCGCTGGCCTCTATCATTTCGACCGTTCTGGTTATTGCTGGTCACCAGAGTATTGGTGCCGGTATCGCCCTGGCGATACCGCTGGCTGCAGCAGGCCAGGTTCTGACCATCATCGTTCGTACTATCACCGTTGCCTTCCAGCACGCGGCGGATAAGGCGGCCGAAAACGGCAACCTCACGGCACTGTCGTGGATCCACGTTTCATCCCTGTTCCTGCAGGCGATGCGTATCGCGATCCCGGCGGTTATCGTGGCGATCTCTGTTGGTACCAGTGAAGTGCAGAGCATGCTGAACGCCATTCCAGAAGTGGTCACCGGCGGTCTGAACATCGCGGGCGGCATGATCGTGGTCGTCGGTTATGCGATGGTCATCAACATGATGCGCGCAGGCTATCTGATGCCGTTCTTCTACCTCGGCTTCGTGACCGCTGCCTTCACCAACTTCAACCTGGTTGCACTGGGTGTGATTGGTGCGGTAATGGCGATTCTCTACATCCAGCTCAGCCCGAAATATAACCGCGTCGCGGGTGCCCCAGCGCAGGCTGCTGGTAACAACGATCTCGATAACGAACTGGACTAGCAGGTGAGCGAAATGGTTGATATGACAAAAACTACCACCGAGAAAAAACTCACTCCGGGTGATATTCGTGGCGTGTTCATCCGTTCTAACCTGTTTCAGGGTTCATGGAACTTCGAACGTATGCAGGCGCTGGGCTTCTGCTTCTCCATGGTGCCGGCGATCAAGCGCCTGTACCCGGAAAACAACGAAGCACGCCGTCAGGCGATCAAGCGTCACCTGGAATTCTTTAACACCCATCCTTACGTAGCGGCTCCGGTTCTGGGCGTAACGCTGGCGATGGAAGAACAGCGTGCGAACGGCGCAGAGATTGACGACGGTGCTATCAACGGTATCAAAGTCGGCCTGATGGGTCCGCTGGCCGGTGTCGGTGACCCAATCTTCTGGGGTACCGTGCGTCCGGTCTTCGCGGCGCTGGGTGCCGGTATCGCGATGAGCGGCAGCCTGCTTGGCCCGCTGCTGTTCTTCATCCTGTTCAACGCCGTGCGCCTGCTGACCCGTTACTACGGTGTGGCCTACGGCTACCGTAAAGGGGTGGACATCGTTAAGGACATGGGCGGCGGCTTCCTGCAGAAACTGACTGAGGGGGCGTCAATCCTCGGCCTGTTTGTCATGGGGGCGCTGGTTAACAAGTGGACGCACGTGAACATCCCGCTGGTGGTATCGACCATCACCGGTCAGGATGGTCAGACGCGCGTCACCACCGTGCAGACGATTCTGGACCAGCTGATGCCGGGCCTGGTACCGCTGCTGTTGACCTTCGCCTGCATGTGGCTGCTGCGTAAGAAAGTGAACCCGCTGTGGATTATCGTTGGCTTCTTCGTCATCGGTATCGCGGGCTACGCTGTCGGCCTGCTGGGTCTGTAAGTTTCAATGCTATAGGCCGGGGGCTTGCCCCCGGTTTTTTTATCTGGAGGATGAATGACTGTCACGGACATCGTACTGGTTTTATTTATTGCTGCCCTTCTGGCTTACGCGATCTATGACGAGTTCATCATGCCACGCCGCCACGGCGAGACGCTGCTCTCCCTTCCCCTTCTGCGACGCGGGCGCGTGGATGCGTTTATCTTCGCAGGTCTCATCATTATTCTTATTTACAATAACGTCACTAGCCATGGTGCAATATTAACCACATGGTTATTATGTGCGCTGGCATTAATGGCGGTTTATCTGTTCTGGATCCGCACGCCGAAAATCATTTTTAAATCCCGCGGATTTTTCTTCGCCAATGTGTGGATAGAATATAACCGTATTAAAGAGATGAATTTATCCGAAGACGGTGTGCTGGTGATGCAATTAGAACAACGCCGCCTGCTTATTCGGGTGAAGAATATTGACGACTTGGAAAAAATATACAACTTACTTCTTAAAACTCAATGATTTGAATATATAGCAATGGCTATATTCTGTGTTTATCTTGTGCAAGAAATATAGCCTAAGCTATATCCTTTTCGTTAATTTGCTCTCTATTTTTTAACGATAATTTCACGCTTAAAGACAAATGAAAATCGTTATCAACAAGTATTTTAAATAATGCTTCTCCATTGTTGTTTTATATTCTCAAAATATGTTAAGGTTGCGCCCGTCGTTGGGGAGTAGCCGATTTCCTGCTCGCAGGAAATGTACGTGTCAACATACTCGTTGAAAAACGTGGCGCGTACGGATCGCTGACAGCACATCTTATGTGCGGTGCGATCAGGCGAGACCATAGATACATCAACTGCTGTTCACTGGGGGCAGTGATGTGTCATATGGATATCCCCGGTCTGGACGCTGTTATGAATATCTCCGCTACGATCCTCCTCGCTTTTGGCATGTCCATGGACGCTTTTGCGGCTTCCATCGGAAAAGGCGCCACGCTCCACAAACCTAAGTTCTCAGAAGCCCTGCGTACCGGCCTCATTTTTGGCGCTATCGAAACGCTGACGCCGCTTATCGGCTGGGGTCTTGGCATGCTCGCCAGCCAGTTCGTGCTGGAGTGGAACCACTGGATTGCCTTCGTACTGCTGGTGTTTCTCGGTGGCCGAATGGTGATAGAAGGTTTTCGCGGCGGTGATGATGAAGACGAAGAGCCGCAGCACCGTCACGGGTTCTGGCTGCTGGTCACCACGGCGATTGCCACCAGCCTTGATGCGATGGCCGTCGGTGTCGGTCTGGCATTCCTGCAGGTCAATATTATCGCCACCGCGCTGGCCATCGGCTGCGCAACGCTGATTATGTCCACGCTGGGCATGATGGTTGGACGGTTTATCGGCCCGCTGCTGGGTAAACGCGCCGAGATCCTGGGTGGAATTGTGCTGATTGGCATTGGTGCCCAGATCCTCTGGGCACACTTCGCAGGTTAATCTTCGCGCTGCCAGACGTGGATACTGAAATCCGTCTGGCAGTCAAATGTAGAGTGTGTAGCTAGCGCTTCCCATACTTCCGGTTTTGCCCGCCATGCGAACGGCGTCATCTGCAGCAGCGCGGTGGCCTCTTCGCCTTTCAGCGTCATTTCATACGCCACGGTTTGCTCCTGCTTAAGGGTAAAACCGGACAGCTGTTCAGAATGAGGGGCATGCAGACGCACTTCGTCGTAGATCAGCCCTTTCAGCTCCATCAGATGACGCGGGCCCGGCGTTACGGTGACTACCCATCCGCCCGGTTTCACCACGCGAGACAGCTCTTCCGCCTTGCAGGGCGCGTAAATGCGGATAACCGCATCCATGCTGGCATCGTCAAACGGCAGCCGGTGGCTGGATGCCACGCAGAACGTCACGTCAGCGTAACGCTTTGCCGCCGCGCGAATGGCCACTTTCGACACGTCCAGACCGAATGTCAACGCGCCCTTCTCACGTGCGATCTGGGCAAAGCGTGCGGTGTAGTACCCTTCCCCGCAGCCGATATCGAGCATGGCGGTGGCTGAACCCGGCAGGATGTCATTCAGCATCTGCGCGACAGTCTCCCGCAGCGGCAGATAGTGCCCGACATCCAGAAACGCACGACGCGCCTGCATCATCTCTGCACTGTCGCCTGGATCGCGGGAGCGCTTATGCTGCACCGGCAGAAGATTCACGTAGCCTTCTTTTGCCATATCAAACTGATGCCCCTGCGGACAGGTATAGCTTTTATCTGAATGCATCAGGGGGGCGTGGCAAAGAGGACAGCTGAAGGACATGGTGACTCCGGAGCATAATCAAAGGGCGAAGTGTACCGCTATTCGCCCTGGTTATAAACGCCCGGTTAACGCATAACGATAAGGTGATCGGAACCCGCCGGTAACCCGTCAGGTTTCACATTCTCCAGACGCAGCACGTTGCCCATAATCTCGCTGAAGACAGGTGCGGAAACGGCACCGCCGTAATAGGCACCATTTTGCGGATCGTTAATCACCACCACCAGGGCAAAGCGCGGATCGCTGGCGGGCGCAACGCCGGCCGTATACGCAACGTATTTATCGACGTACTTCCCGCTGTCGTCAATTTTCTTCGCCGTACCGGTTTTCACCGCCACCCGGTAATCGCGAACGGCGGCCTTAACGCCCCCGCCGCCGGGCAGCGCAACGCTCTCCATCATGTGCTCCACTTCGTGCGCGATCTCTTCCGGCATGACGCGGTGCCCGATAACGGGTGGATCGATACGCGTAATCGAGAGAGGTCGCTCAAGCCCGAAGCCGCCGATCGTGGCGTAGACGTGCGCCAGCTGGAGCGGCGTCACCATCAGCCCGTAGCCGAAGGCAAAGGTCGCACGATCGAGCTGGCTCCAGTATTTACGATTTGGCAACAGCCCCGCGCTCTCGCCCGTTAAGCCAAGCCCCGTATTCGTGCCAAATCCAAAGTTGCGATAGGTATCAATAAGATGCTGGACAGGCATTGCCAGGGAGAGTCGTGACACGCCGGTGTCGCTCGATTTTTGCAGGATCCCGGTCATCGTCAGTTCAGGATAATAGCCCACGTCGCGGATACGATGCCTGTCAAGGGTATACGGGTGAGTGTCAATCACGCTGTCCGGCTGGACCAGGCCCTGCTGCAGGGCCGTCATCAGCACCAGCGGCTTGACCGTCGAACCGGGCTCGAACGTATCGCTGATGGCGCGATTGCGGAAATCGTTTATCGTCGCGCCTTCCCGATTATTGGGGTTGAAATCCGGATAGCTCGCCATGGCGAGTATTTCCCCGGTTGGGATATTAATTAGCACCGATGCACCAGACTCGGCCTTGTTCCAGGCCACGGCATTATCGAGCGCATCTTCGGTGATGGTTTGCAGCCGCTCGTCGATACTTAACTGGATGTTATGCGCCGGTGCAGGCGCCACTTCCGTCAGGTTTTCAACCACGCGACCGTATCGGTCTTCCCTTACCTGCCGCACACCCGGCTTGCCGGTCAGCTGCGCGTTAAAGCTTTTTTCCACGCCTTCAATGCCCTGCCCGTCAATATTGGTGAAGCCAATCAGGTTCGCTGCCACATGGCCGGCAGGATAAAAACGGCGGGATTCATCGCGTAAATTGATGCCGGGCAGATTCAGCTTATCGATCCACTTCGCCTGAGCAGGATCGACCTGACGGGCAAGATAAATAAAACGCCCCTGCGGGTTGGCGTTGATTCGCGCCGAAAGTGTGCCCAGGGAGAGATGCAGCGCATTTGCCAACGCCTGCCAGCGTTCGTCAATGCCAACGCCCCCTTTTGCCAGCACCGTTTTAGGGTCGGCCCAGACGGCCCGGACGGGCACGCTCACCGCCAGGGGGCGACCTTCACGATCCATTATCATGCCCCGCGGCGCATCAATCGCCAGCTGGCGGAGGGATCGCATATCTTCCTGCTTCACCAGGTTGTCAGGCTTGATGATTTGCAGCCAGGCAACGCGGCCCAGCAAAAAAGCCAGACTACAAAAAATAGCTAAACAGAGCAGCACAAAACGCGCCGGCGTGAAATTGCCAGCGGTCGTTATCATTTTCTTCTTCACCTGAACCCCAGGACTGTTAAACAACGCCCTGATTTAACGGGAAAAGATGGGGTTAAGGTGGCAAAACAGTGCTACTAACCTCGCAGCTTTGCAACAAGTTACTAACAAGACCGCGAATGGTAATATTTTGAAAGATAAGGAACATAAAAAAGCCCCGCGTTATGCGAGGCTTTATGTCTGAGATTGAAGTGCTAAGCGCTTCAGTCAGCAGCGGTTCGATCAGATAGCAGTTACGTTAACTGCAGCTGGGCCTTTCTGGCCATCCTGAATTTCGAACTCAACGTTCTGGCCTTCAGCCAGAGTTTTGAAGCCGTTACCCTGGATTGCAGAGAAGTGTACGAACACGTCTTTGCTGCCGTCAGCAGGAGTAATGAAACCAAAACCTTTAGACTCGTTGAACCACTTAACTTGACCTTTAATCTTTGCCATTTTGCAAAATTCCTTAGAGTGTTTTCTTAGCCCGCAGGCATTAACTGAGATAAAACTGAGACATTACTGCATGAGGCACTAATATAAGGTTCGGCAGAGAAGCGGTATTCAACGACAACGTGTTTACTCAGGACTTCTTTACTGAAAATGCCACACATAAACAGAACTGTACCTCGTTTGACCCAAAACGTGTTATCACACACTATGTTTAATATGGCAAGCCATTTTTAAACATGTCTCGATCCGCCGCACAAATTCGAACAGTGCCTGTCAGGTTTTGCACAATTATGCGCATCACTTACAGACAGCTCTGCTGCGTAACAAAGACCCAGCGTTGCTTTCACAAGCGCTGTAATCTAAGACTTTTTTAACATAGCTCAATGATTACGAAGCGTCCAGCAAACGGGAAAAGAAATCTTACGTCCTGATTGAGTTAGAACAATTTGTGAAAACTTATGCTTAAATCATTGTAACGCGACCAAATTGTTTCAGAGAAAAAACACTGTTAATAACCCGCGCCGACCTGTATTAAAATGCACCAACTAATAAACAGTGTTATGCACCAAAATAATGAAATTTTTATGACTCTGCATCAAAAGAAGGCAAGCAAAACGTTTCGATAAAAATAAAACATTCCTGAACGCGTTTACAGACAGAATATATGCACTACGTTATCGCTTCGTTTATAAGGATAAATATTCACCAACTTTCAGTATCCTGAAAGAATGATTAACTGGTGCTAAATTATCTAGCGCGTCAGTTAACTCCCGCACAGGTTCATCAAGGGCTTCATCTGCCAGTTCAAACACGCCCCAGTGAATGGGAAACGCCAGAGGGCAGCCCAGCTGCTGCCACAATGCCACCGCAGATTGCGGATCCATATGATGGACAGCCATGAACCATCGTGGAGCATAGGCACCTATTGGTAACGCGGCAGCATCGATATGGCCAAGGCGTTCAGGTATCAATAGCAGTTCAGGCGAATACCCCGTATCTCCGCTGAACCAGAAACGATGATGTCGACCTTCCATAACCCAGCCGCACCATAATGAGCGATTGCGGTTCCATGGCGTGCGCATACTCCAGTGCTGTGCCGGTACGGCGGTTAGCGTCATCCCCTGCCAGGTGAAGCTCTGCCACCAGTCGAGCTCAACCACGCGTTTTCCCCCCCGGCGGCGAAACCAGGCGGCCAGGCCCAGCGGAACAAAAAAACTGACCTCGGGGAAGCGTTTGAGAATACGGCGAATGGTCGCGTCATCAAGATGATCGTAATGATTATGGGAGATGACGACCGCATCAAGCTGATGGAGTTGATCGACTGACAGAGCGGGAGGCGTTTTGCGCTGTGGTCCCAGGAAAGGGAGTGGAGAAGCGCGCCGTGAAAAAACCGGATCAGTAAGGATGATATTGCCGTCCAGCTGCAGCATCACGCTGGCGTGTCCCAGCCACCATACCCCATCTTCATGAGGTTGCGTAAGCTCAACCGGTTGCCACCACTGTTGGATAAAGTCTTCATAACCCAGCGCGGGTGGCTTCGGTAAACCGGCCTCTTTACGCGCTTTGCGCCAACGGTCAAGGTCGCCGGGTTGATGTCCGACAGGATCGGTATTACGAAAACCGTTCGGAGTGTGATGTTTCAGGGAGGGGTCATACCAGGGATTTTTCCAGACCACAGCCACCTCCCGGACAAAAGATTAACGCTCAGCCACCAGGCGGATAAAGTCGTCTTCGTCTTTGTTATCTTCAGCGACCGCGTCTTTCGGCGCGTCTTTCTCTTCCGGTTCGTTAGCCTCACACAGACGGCGCAGCAGCGCATTCTGACGTTTTTGCTGATCGAGCAGCGCTTCCAGCAGTTCAATCTGCTCGTTAGTACGGGAACTGGCGCGGTTCACGAAAAACCAGATGACCAGGCCCACAAGCAGAACAACCAAAGAAATCAACAGGGATGCCATATTCAGCAGCCCTGAATTCAGTAACTCACCCATTTCACCACCTCAATAAAAACGTCTATTTTACCACTGGCGCGAAGGAAGGAAATCACCTTGAGAAAAAATGCGTATTACCACGGAATAAACTTATTGATTGCGCAAACGCCGCTAAAAAACTGTACATCCTGATCGCACATCACATTGATCGTCTGCGTCCATAACACCACGCACGCTATCAGCACGATAATCAGAATTACCCAGCGTATTTTTTTCACTCCACACTCCGTCTAAAAACCTGATGTAACGAGGTTATCACGCTTATCTTAAACAAGGACTAACTGTACCGCCATCGCGCTTTTTTTCAGAATCCTGCACTTGTTTCATCGTGTAAACCGTTTACGCTAGCTTTATGATAACAACGACAAAAGAGGTTAATGATGCGCTTCATCATTCGAACAATTATTGCGCTGGCCATCGTCTGGATTGGCCTTCTGCTCACAGGTTACGGTGTGCTCGTGGGAAGCACCGAGAACGCAGCCGGGTTAGGGATTCAATGTAAATATTTAACAGCACAGGGCGTGAGCACTGCGCAGTATCTTCATACGGACAGCGGGATCGTTGGCTTGACCCACTGTCCGGTCCTGCGTAAGACATCCGTCGTGATTGATAATGGCTAATCGGCCGGTGAAATGTCTGGCAAAAAAAACGCCGCAACAGAGCGGCGTTTTTTTTATACGAGCAGAGGTTAAAACGGGTAGTCGTGGTAACCCATCTGTTCAGAAATCTTACGTGCGGCAGTGTGCAGAATAGCCACATATTCATGCAGGCGCTCTTCGGAGAAGCGTAAGGTCGGGAAGGAGATACTCAAGCCCGCGATCACAACCCCAAAGCGGTCAAATACCGGAACGCCGATGCAGCGAAGCCCCTCTTCCTGCTCTTCGTTATCTTCGCCATAGCCCTGTTCGCGTACGCGATCGAGCACCGTTAACAGCGCGTCCGTGCTGGTAATGGTTCGGGAAGTACTTTGCTTGTATTCCACGCCTTCGAGGATCTGCTTCACTTCTTCACGATCGCGCCACGCCAGCAGAACCTTACCAATCGCGGTACTGTAGAGCGGGTTGCGACGACCAATGCGCGAATACATGCGCAGATTGTACATGGAGTCGATTTTATGGATGTAAACAATGCTGTCTTCATCCAGCGCGCCGAGATGGATGGTCTCTTTGGTCAGGCGAGAGATCTCACGCATCTGGATATCAGCGCTGCGGATCAGGTCAACATTTTGTAGCGCACGGGCGCCCAGCTCAAACAGCTTCAGCGTCAGAGAGTATTTTTCAGATTCACCTTCCTGGGCTACGTAGCCCAGCGACTTCATGGTTTGCAAAAAGCGATATACGGTGCTTTTAGACATCATCACGCGCTGCGACAACTCTGTAATACCTATTTCACGCTCTTCCCCCAGCGCCTGTAAGATGCCAAAAACCTTCAGCACGGAAGAAACAGAATCTGGCTGTTTATCCAAATCCGCAATAGCCATTTACCACCTCATAGAGAGTGTTTTATAAAAATCAGAACCGGTTTTTATTATAAGTTCCCGTCATGTCACCTGCAATCAATCCGCGTTTACTTCGTTACAAATCTGCGACATATCGCGGCTGTAACAATGCTAAAATAGTTACCCTGAGAATAATTTCACGCTGAGCTTTTTTAATCCTAATGGAAAAGACCCTTTCCGATGGCCTGCCTTTACCCCAGCGGTATGGCGCTATAGCGACCATCATTATTGGTATCTCAATAGCCGTCCTTGACGGCGCAATCGCGAACGTTGCCCTGCCAACCATCGCCAGCGACCTGCATGCCTCTCCCGCCAGTTCGATATGGATCGTTAACGCCTATCAGATTGCGATTGTGGTTTCCCTGCTCTCGTTCTCTTTCCTGGGCGATATGTTCGGTTACCGTCGGGTGTATCAGTGCGGTCTGGTGGTTTTCACCTTCACGTCCTTGCTATGCGCCCTTTCAGATTCACTGCATACCCTGACGCTTGCCCGCATTGCGCAGGGTTTTGGCGGCGCGGCGCTCATGAGCGTAAACACGGCGTTGATCCGCTTAATTTACCCGCAGCGTCATCTGGGGCGAGGCATGGGGATAAACTCGTTTATTGTCGCCGTCTCTTCCGCCGCCGGGCCAACCATAGCGGCGGCGATCCTTTCCGTTGCGTCATGGCAATGGCTGTTTGCTATTAACGTGCCGCTGGGCATTGTCGCCATCTTCTTTGCCCTGCGCTTTCTTCCCGCTAACGGTCCCAAAAGCACCATGCCGCGCTTCGATGTGGCGAGTGCGGTGATGAATGCCCTGACCTTTGGCCTGCTGATTACGGCGCTGAGCGGCTTTGCGCAGGGACAGTCCCTGATGCTTACCGGCGCGGAGCTCATCGCCCTGCTGGCGATCGGCTTCTTCTTTGTTCGCCGCCAGCTCACTCTCCCCGTGCCTTTGCTGCCGGTCGATCTGCTGCGTATTCCCCTCTTTTCCCTCTCTATTTGCACGTCAGTCTGCTCGTTCTGCGCCCAAATGCTGGCCCTGGTTTCTCTGCCCTTCTTTCTGCAGAGCGTGGTCGGCCGTTCAGAAGTGGAGACCGGCCTGCTGTTAACCCCCTGGCCGCTGGCGACCATGGTGATGGCTCCGCTGGCAGGTTACTTAATTGAACGCGTCCATGCCGGTTTACTGGGAGCATTGGGGCTTGCGGTGATGGCGACAGGCCTTTTCGCGCTGGCTCTGCTACCGTCCTCGCCAACCGATCTGGACATCATCTGGCGCATGATCCTGTGCGGCGCAGGGTTTGGCCTGTTCCAGTCCCCTAACAATCACACCATTATCACCTCCGCGCCGCGCCATCGCAGCGGTGGTGCCAGCGGCATGCTGGGGACCGCGCGCCTTCTGGGACAAAGCAGCGGCGCAGCGCTGGTCGCCCTGATGTTTAACCTCGTCGGACAAAACGGCAACCACGTTGCGCTTCTCACCGCGGGAGCCCTTGCTTCCCTCGCGGCGGTCGTCAGCGGCCTGCGGGTGACCCAGCCCAAAGTTCAGGCATAAAAAAAGCCGGGCGGAGTGTTCTCCTGCCCGGCTTATTAGGGTTCTTAGCGTTACTTCAGGTATTCCCCACTGCGCAGCGCTTCGATACGTTTATCCAGCGGCGGGTGAGACATAAACAGCTCGCTGAGCGATTTGGATTTACCGTTAATGCAGAAGGCCATCATGCTGTTCGCTTCCTGCGGCTCGTAGCTGGTTTTCAGACGCTGCAGCGCGGCAATCATCTTCTCACGACCAACCAGCTTCGCCGAGCCGGCATCCGCGTGGAATTCACGGTGGCGGGAGAACCACATGGTGATGATGCTGGCCAGAATACCGAATACCAGTTCCAGAACCATCGAAACGGCGAAGTAGATCAGCGGGTTGCCGTTGCTCTCTTCACCTTCGTCACGGTTGCCGCCCATAAAGCCTGCCGCGATCTGCGCCAGAATACGGGAGATGAAGATCACAAAGGTGTTCACCACGCCCTGAATCAGGGTCATGGTCACCATGTCACCGTTGGCGATATGGCTGATTTCGTGGGCAATAACCGCTTCGGCTTCGTCACGGCTCATGTTCTGCAGCAATCCGGTGCTGACGGCAACCAGTGACGCATCGCGACGGGCGCCCGTCGCGAAAGCGTTGATGTCCGGGGCATGGTAAATCGCCACCTGCGGCATGGCGATCCCGGCCTGACGGGATTGCTGAGCCACCGTATTCATCAGCCACTGTTCCATATCGTTACGCGGCTGTTCAATAACCTCACCACCCACCGATTTCAGTGCCATCCACTTCGACATCAGCAGGGAGATGAACGAGCCACCAAAACCAAACAGCAGCGCCATAATCAACAGACCCTGAACGCTGCTCGACTGAATTCCTGTCAGGCTTAGCACGAGCCCGAAAACCACCATGACCGCCAGGTTGGTGAGCAGGAAGAGCGCGATTCGCATCATAATTTTCTTTTTACCTCAGTTTAACAAAACGCACTATGCGATTACCCACATCGTATGGGTATTGCGGCTATTTTCAAGCATCCAGCGGGCGTAAGTCACCAGAAAGACACAACTTTACACAATTGGAAATCTGGCTGACGGAAGGATGAAGAACAAAAAGAAACAGGCACAATTTCTTGTGCCTGTTGGGAGGTTATTTTGCCGGAGCGGGCTGTACGGCAGGTTTCTCTTTTTCCTGATTCGCCAGGTCGAGAGCGATATGCACAGTCTCGTCCAGATACGGATCCGGCTCCTGGTAATCTTTTGGCAGATCGTCCAGTTTCTTGAGCAGAGGCTTGCCTTCGCGCTTGAAGCGATCGTTGATACGCGCCAAGCGGGTTGCATCGTCTTCGTTGTTCTCTTTCTCACGCTGTGCGTAGTTCAGAGAAACGATATTACGCTTATCTTTCAGGGCATTGAATCGTGCAATGTCCTTCATGATGTACTGGAACTCCGGATCTTTCGCGATGCGGTCGTTATGCGCTTTCAGCAGTTCAGGGCCAAATTGCGTCATATCACCCGCTTTCACGTAGGTCGCGGCATTGATGCTGTCCCACGGCAAGGCGTTATCTTCAAACTTCTCGCCGGTTTCGGTCTCTTCCGTGCCTGTCGGCATCATGATGTCCGGCGTTACGCCCTTACGCTGCGTACTGCCGCCGTTCACGCGGTAGAATTTCTGAATGGTGTACTGAACCGAGCCCAGCGCAGGCCATTCCGGACGCAGCATCTGATCGTAAATACGATTCAGAGAGCGATACTGCTGAACGGTGCCTTTCCCGAAGGTTGGCTCACCGACGATCAGCGCGCGGCCATAGTCCTGCATTGCAGCGGCAAAGATTTCAGACGCGGAAGCACTGAAGCGGTCAACCAGGACCACCAGCGGGCCTTTGTAGTAGACCACACCGTCGTTGTCGGCATCTTCACGCACTTTACCGTTGTTATCGCGCACCTGAACCACCGGACCAGATGGAATGAACAGACCGGAGAGTGAAACCGCTTCCGTCAGCGCCCCGCCGCCGTTACTGCGCAGGTCGATGATAATGCTGCTGACGTTCTGCTTTTCAAGCTTCTGCAGCTGAACCTTCACATCGTCAGTCAGGCCCACGTAGAAGCCAGGAATATCCAGAACACCCACCTTCTCTTTACCCACGGTTTTCACCGACATTTTCACCGCGCGGTCTTCCAGACGGATACGCTCGCGGGTCAGGGTAACGATACGGGTTTTGGTGCCTTTACCGGCAGGCAGAATTTCCAGACGAACCTTGCTGCCTTTCGGACCTTTGATCAGCGCAACCACGTCATCGAGACGCCAGCCGATGACGTCGACCATGTTCTGGCCTGTTTGTCCTACACCCACAATGCGATCGCCTACGCTAATCGCTTTGCTTTTGGATGCCGGGCCACCCGCGACCATGGAATTGATCACCGTGTAATCATCATCCATCTGCAGCACCGCGCCGATACCTTCCAGAGACAGGCTCATCTCGGTATTGAACTGTTCGGTGTTGCGTGGAGAGAGATAGTTGGTGTGCGGATCGATTTCGTGCGCAAAGGCGGTCATCGCGAGTGAGAAAACATCCTCACTGTTGGTCTGCGCCAGACGACGAATGGCGAATTTGTAACGACGCGTCAGCGTGTCACGGATCTCTTTTTCGTCTTTGCCGGTCAGCTTAAGACTCAGTTCGTCGTATTTAACTTTACCGTCCCACAGCGCATTCAACTCGGCTTCATCTTTCGGCCAGGGTGCTTTACTGCGATCCAGATTAAAGGTGTCAGTACCGGTGAAGTCCATCGGACGTTCCAGCACTTTCAGCGCGTACTGATAGCGTTCAAAGCGGCGCTTTTGCGACAGGTTGTAGAGATCGTAGAACAGATCCAGCTTGCCAGAACGCAACTCGTCACCCACCTCGGATTTGCGCTTAGCGAACTGCTCGACATCGCTGGCGAGCAAAACGTTATGGCTGTAATCCAGCAAGTTCAGATAGCGGTCAAAGATTTTGGCCGAAAAGGCCTGATCGAGATCGAACTGACGATAGTGCGAGCGGGTAAAACGTGAGGTCACGCGCTCGCTCACCGTCGCGTGCTGCGTCTCTTCCTTGAGAACCGGAATTTGATCAACACGCGTAATATCGTCCACTGCAAAAGCGTGACCTGTTATGGCAAACAGGCCCGCCAGCGCGGTGAGCTTAAAAAAAGTGTTCATGCCAGGCTTGGCCTCCGTTTCAGAACAACAAGTGTTCTGCGCGTACAATCATTGACATACCAGAAGTCAGCTGTACACGAACGCCATCTTTGGTGATTTCCAGTACGGTGGCGTCCATAGCATTGTTACCCGCTTTTACCTTCAGCGCCTGACCTACGCTCAGGGCGTTAATGTCAGAAACCGGCGTATGGCGCGGCTCTTCACGAGGGGCACGCGGGGCTTTTGCTGCTGGTTTGTCTGCACGCGGTTTGCGATCGTTATTATCGTGACGGCGCGGCGCAGGGCGTGGTTTACGCTCACGACGAGGCGCTTCTTCCTGGCCGTTTGCCGCTGCGGCTTCGCGTTTTTTCGCCTGCTGTTCTGCACGTTGTGCCTGAACGCGTGCTTTGGCTTCTTCAAGCTGCTTACGCGCGTGCTCAACGTGCTGCTCGTCCAGCTCACCACACGGGTTGCCGTCGAGATCCACGCGGGTCGCGCCAGCTTTGATACCGTACAGGTAGCGCCAGCTCGAAGTATAAAGACGTAAGGCGGAACGCAGCTGAGTTTTGCTGAGGTTCATTTCCCCTTCAACACGCGCCACCAGATCCTGAAAAATACCGACTTTCAGGGGACGAGCTTCACCTTCCGCGCTGAAGCACTGCGGGAAACGCTCGGCCAGAAATGCGATAACTTCTTTACTGCTATTCAACTTAGGTTGATTTTCCATGAAATTTCCTGATTACAACGGACGTTGCCAACAAGCGCAGGCATGAACAGGCGTCATTATAATGACGCTATCAGTAAATGCTACGTTATCCGTTGATTATCCTGCGACGCTCGCAAAGAATTTTTGATAATCGGTTGCAGCGAGTACGTTTTCCAGATTCGCCACCAGCTCGCGCAGCCCCTGTTCGTCCTCGATTGTAAAGCGACTGAAGACCGTACTGTCGATATCCAGAACGCCAATAATCTGATTTTTGACTACCAGCGGCAGAACGATTTCAGAATTACTGGCGGCATCACAGGCAATGTGCCCGTCAAACGCATGAACGTCTTCCACACGCTGGACCTGATTTTCGGCCACTGCCGTGCCGCATACGCCACGCCCTACCGGAATACGCACGCAGGCCAGTTTGCCCTGGAACGGGCCGAGCACCAGCGTTTCACCTTCCAGGAGGTAAAAGCCGGCCCAGTTCACGTCAGAGAGACGTTCAAACAGCAATGCGCTAGTATTTGCCAGAGTGGCTAAGAAGCTGGTCTCACCCGCCATCAATGCCTTAAAATCGCGGTTCAGATCCGCGTAGAATTCTGTTTTGTTCATTATTCAATCACTTAGTTGTCTTACAAATTTACCGCATAGCCTATTAAAATAAGCATTAAATGCGCTCATGCTCAAGATGAATCCGTTCATGAGTTATTATAACTTTCAACAATACTTATTTGTGCGCAGCTGATGGCCTTAAAAACAACCAAAATTACGCCGACAAGAAAGATAACTGTCCATACGGTGAGCGAAGCTTTGCCACGTGCACATTATCAGCGTTGCCCCCAGTGCGATACGCTTTTTATGTTGCCGAAGATGAAATCGCACCAAAGTGCCTTTTGTCCCCGCTGCGACGCCAAAATTCGCGACGGCCGCGACTGGTCGCTCACCCGCCTCGCCGCCATGGCCGTCACCATGCTGCTGCTGATGCCCTTCGCCTGGAGCGAACCGCTGCTGAAACTCTACCTGCTTGGCGTACGCATTGACGCCAACGTGCTGCAGGGTATCTGGCAGATGACCCGTCAGGGCGATCCCATCACCGCTGCCATGGTGCTTTTCTGCACCGTTGGTGCGCCGCTGGTGCTGGTCGCCGCCATTGCCTATCTGTGGTTTGGTAATATTCTCGGCATGAACCTTCGCCCGGTTCTGCTGATGCTGGATAAGCTCAAAGAGTGGGTGATGCTGGATATTTATCTGGTGGGCGTGGGCGTTGCGTCAATAAAGGTGCAGGACTACGCCTTTTTGCAGCCCGGCATCGGACTTTTTGCTTTCATCAGCCTGGTATTGCTGAGCATCCTGACGCTGATCCACCTGAACGTTGAACAGCTCTGGGAGCGATTTTACCCTCAGCGCCCCGCCACGCGTCCTGATGAAAATCTGCGCGTCTGTCTGGGATGCCACTATACCGGCTTGCCCGACGCGCGTGGGCGCTGCCCGCGTTGTCACATTCCGTTGAGACTGCGGCGCAACAACAGCCTGCAAAAATGCTGGGCCGCGCTGATCGCCTCCCTGGTGTTTCTGATCCCAGCCAATATGCTGCCGATTTCCATCATTTACGTGAATGGCGGGCGTCAGGAGGATACTATCCTCTCCGGGATTATCTCCCTTGCGCACAGCAACGTCGGGGTGGCGGCGATCGTTTTTATTGCCAGTATCCTGGTTCCCTTTACCAAAGTGGTGGTGATGTTTACCCTGCTCATCAGCATTCACTTTAAATGTGAACAAGGCTTACGGACCCGCATTCTGCTGCTGCGGTTCGTCACCTGGATTGGCCGCTGGTCAATGTTAGATCTGTTCGTGATTTCGCTGATGATGTCGCTCATCAATCGCGACCAGCTACTTGCTTTTACAATGGGACCCGCGGCTTTTTATTTCGGCTCTGCGGTGATATTGACTATTCTTGCTGTGGAATGGCTGGATAGCCGCTTACTTTGGGATGCACATGAGTCAGGAAACCCCCGCTTCGCCGACTGAAGCGAGAATTAAAACAAAACGCCGCATTTCGCCATTCTGGTTGCTGCCCGTCATCGCTCTGATGATTGCAGGCTGGCTGATCTGGACGAGCTATGAAGATCGCGGGAGTACCGTCACCATTGATTTCCAGACCGCCGACGGCATCGTCGCCGGGCGAACGCCCGTTCGCTTCCAGGGGGTTGAAGTGGGTACGGTTCAGGACATCTCCCTTGGAAAAGGGCTGAACAAGATTCAGGTGCGGGTCAGTATTAAATCTGACATGCAGGATGCCCTGCGCAGCGAAACGCAGTTCTGGCTGGTCACGCCAAAAGCGTCTCTGGCGGGCGTGTCAGGGCTGGATGCGCTCGTGGGCGGTAACTATATCGGCATGATGCCGGGTAAAGGAGAGCCGCAGGATCACTTTGTTGCCCTGGATACACAGCCCAAGTACCGCCTCAACAACGGCGATTTAATGATTCATCTGCAGGCGCCGGATCTCGGTTCTCTGAACAGCGGTTCGCTGGTCTATTTCCGCAAAATCCCGGTTGGCCGCGTGTACGATTACGCGATCAACCCGAATAAACAGGGCGTCACCATCGACGTGCTGATCGAGCGTCGCTTCACCAATCTGGTGAAAAAAGGCAGCCGCTTCTGGAACGTCTCCGGCGTGGATGCGGACCTCAGCCTGAGCGGTGCGAAAGTGAAGCTGGAGAGTCTGGCCGCGCTGGTGAATGGTGCCATTGCTTTTGACTCCCCGGAAAACTCAAGCCCTGCCACCGCGGATGACTCATTTGGATTGTACGCAGATCTGGCGCACAGCCAGCGCGGCGTGATCGTCAAACTCGCTCTGCCCGATGCTAAGGGGCTAAAAGCGGGTTCAACGCCGCTGATGTATCAGGGGTTGCAGGTTGGTCAGCTCACCAAAATGACGCTCAACCCGGGCGGCTCGGTCAGAGGAGAAATGACTGTCGATCCGAGCGTGGTCGACCTCCTGCGCGAGAAAACGCGTATCGAAATGCGCAGTCCAAAGCTCTCCCTGAACGATGCCAGCCTCAGCACGCTGTTGACCGGCAATACGTTTGAGCTCATCCCCGGTGAAGGTGAGCCCAGCAATAGCTTCGTGATTGCCCCGGCGGATAAATCCCTGCTGCAAAAGCCGGGCGTAGTAACCGTCACGCTGAATGCGCCAGAAAGTTACGGAATCGAAGCCGGCCAGCCGTTAATTTTACACGGCGTGCAGGTCGGCCAGGTGCTGGAGCGTAAGCTCTCCGCGAATGGCGTGACCTTCTCGGTCGCCATCGATCCGCAGTACAGCGACCTGGTGCACGGCGACAGCAAATTCGTGGTGAACAGTCGCGTCGATGTGAAGGTGGGACTGGACGGCGTGGAATTCCTCGGCGCCAGCGCCAGCGAATGGGTTAACGGGGGCATCCGCATTCTGCCTGGCGCTAAAGGCCCCGTTCGCGACAGCTATCCGCTGTATGCCAACCTGGAGAAAGCGGTTGAAAACAGCCTGAGCGATCTCCCTACCACCACGCTGACATTAAGCGCCGAGACACTGCCGGACGTACAGGCAGGATCCGTGGTGCTGTATCGCAAGTTTGAAGTTGGGGAAGTGATCGCCGTTCGCCCGCGTGCGGACGCGTTTGATATCGAACTGCATATCAAGCCGGAGTACCGCAAGCTGCTGACGCCAAACAGCGTCTTCTGGGCCGAAGGCGGCGCGAAAGTTCAGCTTAACGGTAACGGGCTGACCGTGCAGGCCTCCCCGCTCTCACGCGCGCTGCGCGGCGCGATAAGCTTCGATAATCTCAGCGGCGCGGGGGCGAATCTGCGTAAAGGCGATAAGCGTATTCTCTTCCCGTCCGAAACCGCCGCGCGTGCCGTGGGTGGACAGATTACCCTGCACGCGTTTGATGCCGGCAAGCTGGCGGAAGGCATGCCAATCCGCTATCTGGGCATTGATATTGGACAAATCCAGAAGCTGACGCTGATTACCTCGCGCAACGAGGTGCAGGCCACCGCCGTGCTGTACCCGGAATATGTGCAGACCTTCGCCCGGACGGGTTCGCGCTTCTCGGTGGTGACGCCGCAGATCTCGGCCGCGGGCGTTGAGCATCTCGACACCATTTTGCAGCCGTACATCAACGTTGAGCCGGGCCAGGGCAATGCCCGTCGTGATTTCGAACTGCAGGAAGCCACGATCACCGACTCGCGCTACCTTGGCGGCCTGAGCATCGTGGTGGAAGTGCCGGAAGCGGGCTCGCTGAGCATCGGCACGCCGGTACTGTTCCGCGGCATTGAAGTGGGTACGGTCACGGGCCTGACGCTCGGTACGCTCTCCGACCGCGTAATGGTGGCGTTACGCATCAGCGAACGCTACCAGCACCTGGTCCGTAATAACTCGGTATTCTGGCTGGCATCAGGCTATTCGCTGGACTTTGGCCTGACGGGAGGCGTGGTGAAAACCGGCACCTTCAACCAGTTCATTCGCGGCGGTATCGCGTTTGCCACGCCGCCGGGCACGCCGCTGGCGCCGAAAGCGCAGCCGGGTAAACACTTCCTGCTGCTCGAAAGCGAACCGAAAGAGTGGCGCGAATGGGGAACCGCCCTGCCGCGTTAATCTGAAAGGCTCCGGTGTCAACGCACCGGAGCCTTTATGTTACACTGCGCACCTGAACTTTTCCCTGTGGTGTGCCCGTGGCTCAAAACTCCGTATTTCTTCCTGAACAATTCCTGGCGCAGATGCGCGAGGCGCTTCCTTCTCACCTGTCGTTAGATGATTTTATCGCCGCCTGCCAGCGTCCGTTACGCCGAAGTATTCGCGTCAACACGCTGAAAATCAGCGTCGAGGATTTTCTGGCGCTGGTCTCGCCGTACGGCTGGCAGCTTACGCCGGTCCCGTGGTGCGCCGAGGGGTTCTGGATCGAACGCGATGACGAAGCCTCGCTGCCGCTGGGCAGTACCGCTGAACATCTGAGCGGCCTGTTCTATATTCAGGAAGCCAGCTCGATGCTGCCGGTGGCCGCCCTGTTCGCCGATGGTAATGCGCCTGAACGCGTGATGGATGTTGCCGCCGCTCCTGGCTCAAAAACCACGCAAATTGCCGCCCGAATGGGTAACCACGGGGCGATCCTCGCCAACGAGTTTTCCGCCAGCCGCGTGAAGGTGCTGCATGCCAACATCAGCCGCTGCGGTATTCATAATGTTGCCCTGACGCACTTCGACGGACGCGTGTTTGGCGCCGCTTTACCGGAAGCCTTCGATGCCATTCTGCTGGACGCGCCCTGCTCCGGCGAAGGGGTGGTGCGTAAAGATCCCGACGCGTTAAAAAACTGGTCAGTTGAGAGCAACCTTGAGATCGCCGCCACGCAGCGCGAGCTGATCGACAGCGCATTTCACGCGTTGCGCCCTGGCGGCACGCTGGTCTATTCAACGTGCACCTTAAACCGCGATGAAAACGAAGACGTCTGCCTGTGGCTGAAAGCGAACTACCCGGAGGCAGTTGAGTTCCTGCCGCTTAACGGCCTGTTCGCCTCGGCACAGGAGGCGGTCACGCCGGAGGGTTTCCTTCACGTGTTCCCGCAGATTTACGACTGCGAAGGTTTTTTTGTGGCGCGTTTGCGTAAAACGCAGGCAGTTGCTCCCCTGCCCACACCTAAATTCAAGGTCGGCAACTTCCCGTTTTCCCCTCTTAAAGGCCGCGATGCAGCACAGCTTGAAGCCGCCGCCAAAAAGGTTGGGCTGGTCTGGGATGAGAGCCTGCACCCCTGGATGCGTGATAAAGAGATATGGCTGTTCCCGGCACAGATCGAGCCGCTTATCGGAAAGGTCCGTTTTTCGCGAATCGGGATCCGCCTGGCGGAAGTGCATAATAAAGGGTATCGCTGGCAGCATGAGGCCGTTATCGCCCTTGCCGGACGCGAGAATACCTTTGCCCTGACGCATCAGGAAGCCGAAGAGTGGTACCGTGGCCGCGATGTCTATCCGGACAGCACGCCATCAGGCGATGAAGTGATAGTGACGTATCAGGGATATCCGCTGGGGCTGGCAAAAAAGGTCGGCTCAAGGCTGAAAAACAGCTATCCGCGCGAGCTGGTTCGGGACGGCCGTCTGTTTACCGGTAACGATCGCACAGCCTGAAAAAAAGCGCATTTTTTTACTGGCGATTTTGCTCTCCTTGTCTACGATCAAAAATGGGTGATCGCACTGGTCATACCAGATTTTGACAACCGACCCGGAGAGCACTATGACGAAAACCAGCGTGCGTATTGGCGCTTTTGAGATCGACGACGCAGAGCTGCGCGGCGAAGCACAAGGCGATCGAACGTTAAGTATTCCCTGCAAATCCGACCCGGATTTGTGCATGCAGCTCGATGCATGGGATGCAGACACCAGCGTCCCGGCAATACTTGATGGCGAACATTCTGTCCTTTACCGTGAGCATTACGATAGTAAAACCGATGCCTGGGTCATGCGTCTTGCCTGACCTAAAGAGAACCCGCCCGAAGGCGGGTTATTTATTACTGCAGCTGCGCCAGCGTAAAGTAACCGTCGAAAACAGCACCCGTATCAATGTAGTGAAGATTATTAAAATCGTATCTTCTGTCGAGGGGCGTATGCCCAAACCAGAAATGATCCGCGCCACTGATGCCCTCCCCTTTGCCCACCATAAATCCCATCAGCCTGTCGCGGTTCCATAAGACGCGCTGGGCACTGACCGGTTTTTGCCATCGGTATTCCGCGGCCGGATAATCCGCATGGGCAATCACATTCAGACCGTTCGCACAGGTTATCTCGATGATATGCGGTAAATCGCGACAGGCGTCGAGCAACGACAGGGCAAGCTGTTGCTGGTCGCCTTCAAGATGCGAAAACCATATTCCACCATTCATCGTCCAGAGAGAAAAATCGTTATTATCCAGACTGTCGAGAGCCATTTGCTCATGGTTTCCCCGCACGGCACGAAACCATTTTTCATGAATTAACTGCAGGCATTTAACGCTATCAGGGCCACGATCGATCACATCCCCGACTGAAATAAGTAAATCCTCATATGGGTTAAAATGACGGCGTTTAAGCTCATCCATAAGCCATTGGTAACAACCGTGTATATCGCTGACAACCCAGACGTGACGCCACATCCCACCTTCAATTCGCTGATACATAGAACCTCCTTTAAACAGTATAGCCGCCGCAGAAAAGGCAACAGACAGGCGCGGTCGTCACGAAGTGAAACAAACGGTAAACCAAACAGAAATAAAGATCCTCGCACTATTAATCCCTTTTTATTGGCTCTTTAGAATAAGGGTATAAAAAAGAGGGGTCTTCACGTGTCTAATACGCACCTGCATAACGATGTTTTCTATCCGCATCGCACAAACATTATTTCCGAGCTGGTGAACGGCAAACGCGTGCCGGGTCCAATCTGGCGCAAACGCGAATATCGCCTGAAGTTCCTTTTACGCTCGCTTCTGTTCTGGTCTTCTACCCATCGCATGCTGGAAGCCCTTTCGGGTCGCGACGATTTCGACAGGCTGCTGGCCTCTCAAATTACGTTGCCCAGCAAGACCCACCGACAGTATCTGATGCGCGGCCTGACGGCTAACGATCGCGCCGACGCTATCGTCAACCACTACAACTGGATTGATAGCCTGAAAGAGTGCGGTCTCGCTCAGGCCCTGAGCAGCCCGCAGGAGCAAACCGTTGTGCAGTTCCATGCCAAAGACGGTGTAACCTATACGGTCAATGCCTCCTCTGCCGGGAAAGCCGAGCGCGAAGGCGAAAGCACGCTGTGGCTACGCGACAACGAAGATACGCTGCTGGCCAGCCTGACCTTTAGCGTCGCGCGCAGTAACGGTCAGCAAGTGATGGTCATTGGCGGGCTTCAGGGACCCCGTCGCTGCGTATCGCGAGACGTCATTAAGCAGGCCACCCGCGCCTGTCACGGCCTGTTCCCTAAGCGCGTGTTAATGGAAGTTCTTTTTCAGCTGGCTGCACAGTCATCTGTCCGGGCGATTTTTGCCGTCAGCGACGAGGGGCACGTTTTCCGCGCGTTGCGATATCGCCTGAGCAAAGGCCGCCATTTCCATGCCAGCTACGATGAATTTTGGGCATCTCTGGACGGTAAAAAACTTTCAAGCTTCTGCTGGCAACTGCCGCTGCAGATGGAGCGTAAATCCCTTGAAGAAATTGCCAGTAAAAAACGCGCCGAATACCGCCGTCGCTTTGAACTGCTCGATGAAATAGAGGCGTCCGTTAAGTCCCACTTTTAAGCCTGGCTGGCGTCTTCGCTCACTGCATAGCGGATGCATTCCGTTTAAAAAAGAATGATAAAGCAGCCCACTATTGCACAGGGCGAGGGCGCTCAGTTAGCATTGCGCGAAATGAAACCGGCGAATGCGTTGGGAAAAGCGCAATGCGGGCGCAAAAATGAGGGACTTCGGTAATGATCTATGACTGCTTCTTATATTACGATGAAGATATGCTTCTCGAAATCAGGCTGAACACGCTCGCGGACGTTGTCGATCGCTTCGTTATCGTTGAGTCAACCCATACCTTTACCGGTAAAAAGAGGCCGCTGCATTTTGACATTAATAAATACAGCCAGTTTAAAGATAAAATTATCTACGTTGTTCATGATAAAGAACCGATTACGAAAGCCGCTGAAGAATCACACCCGGCTCGGGAGGTGATTCCGGGTCTGCCAGAGGGAATGATGGTGGATGCGTGGGCAAATGAAGCCGCGCAGAGGAATGCCATCATGCAGGGTTTGACGCATGCCAACGATGATGATTTGATTTTAGTTTCCGATGTCGATGAGATATTTTCACCACAGGTGGTAGCATCGATAAATCCCAAAAAGCTCTGCACCACTATTTATCAGAATTTCTATAATTATCAGTTTAACCTGCAGGTTTTTAATACTGACAACACGCCAAGAAAATGTAAATTACCGCGAGCCACACAATATAAAAATCTTGTTAGTTTCTTTGGCGGCGAGCCTGAATCATTCAGGAATCTTAAACGCGCCCGAAGCGTTAAAAACTGGTCCTGGCTAAAGTGGAACTGGTTCAAGATTAACAACAGCATTATTGACAATGGTGGCTGGCACTTCTCGTGGGTGATGACACCCGAGCGCATCTCAGAAAAAATGTCGACCATATCCCATACTGAATACGATCTTCCTGAGTTTAACAACCCGGAACACATCATGAAGGTCATTAAAAATGCGGAAGATATCTGGGGTCGGGACAGGACGTTAATCAAGCAAGAGCTAACGGTTGAAAACTTCCCGGAGTACATTGTCCGCCACAAAGACAAATTCAGCGCGTTCATTATTTAGCTTAGGGCTGCCATTTTGCTCGCCAGAAGGCGTTTGCTCAGCGGTCGCTCGGCCACAAAATTTTAACAAAGATCCCAAAAAACCCTGGACGCACGCGGTCCTGAGTATGTTATGGTTTAGACAGGATATGGAATGTTCGAGAAAGTTTCGGGTGATTTAGAGTCAACACCGAACAATGCTTTGAAAAACATACAGATAAAAAGAGACCGAATACGATTCCTGTATTCGGTCCAGGGAAATGGCTCTTGGGAGAGAGCCGTGCGCTAAAAGTTGGCATTAATGCAGGCTAAGTCGCCTTGCCTTTTAAGAATAGATGACGACGCCAGGTTTTCCAGTCCACAGCAAAAGCGGTCGGAAAAAAAGCGCCAGAGCATCATTAAAAGTGAAAAACCGCAGTGCTTTCGCTAGCATCTGCGGTTTTTTATTGGAAACCCGAACGTTAGCAGAGCTTGTCGGCGCGCTCGATAAACGGCGCCAGACTCATTTTTTGTCCCGGATGCGCCGGGTCATCGATCTGAATAATGCTAATCGGCTGGCCGCTGCTCTTGCCGCTGGCTACCTGCTGCTCTGCGGTATCATTCAGCGGGTATTGCACCAGCGTACTCGGGTTGATCGCATACAGCGCATGGCCTGGACGGCAGGTCAGCATCACCTCTTCGCGATTGAACGCCCATTTGTCCTTACCCACTTCAAAACGACTCACGGTGATAACCTGCGGTGCGGCAAGCGCGCTCCCCGTACAGGCCAGCAATAAGAGAGAAAGTACTGTCTTTTTCATATGATATTTAACCTTGTCAGAAGGGTTCCCAGGTGGCGAACAGACTGACCGTTGCCAGCACCAGCGCTCCCAGCACCACTTCTGCCTGTGTCATCCTGATAAAAATCTGTTGTGCTCGCCCGCTCTCCGGACGAAACCGTGGCACCAGAAAATACCGATTTGCCAGCGCAATTACCACCATCAACGCCACCAGCGCACATTTGAACAACAAAAACCGCACGTAGCCAGCCTGCCAGGGAATATCGAGGCCCAGTATCATGAGCGCATTTATCACCCCGGAGAGCAGGACGCCCGCAACGGCGTAATGCCCCACGCGCGAGAAGCGCATCATGGTAAAGATGGCGGCATTCTGCCAGTGCCCTTTCGCCAGACGCATACAGAACAGCAGGGGCAGTAATCCGCCAAGCCAGGTGGCGGCACATATCAGGTGAAAAGCATAATTAAGACGCTGCAGCGCCCCCGTCGGACCGTCGTTCATCGCCGCATGCCCTACCCCAGCCAGCAGGATAAGCTGGCCCATTGCGAGCAGCAGCAGCCGCGAACCTTTCAGCGGCGCAAGCCATGCCGCACCGACCGTCAGCGCAGCGAGGATTATTTGCCACAGCCAGACACCGCCAAACCGGGTTCCCATCACGCTGAACCAGATCTGTGGCGCAAACACATCTCCCCAGCCGCTGCCCATCAACCCGCCCTGCAGCATAAACATCAGGACCGCTGCCGCAAGGCTCACTAAGGCCGCCACTTTCTGCTGCGACTGGAATCGCCGGGACATCAGACGGTGGAGAGAGGAAGGCGCAAACCAGACGCTGTAAAGCGCATTGCCAAACACCAGCATCAGCGCCCCGAAATGGATAAAGCGTAGCCCGATATAACACAGCGCCAGCATGCTATTTCACGCTAAAGTGATAGCTGCCTTTGGTTTTATGGCCGTCCACGGAGACCACATGCCAGTCCACCTGGTAAGTCCCTGATGCCAGCGTTTTTTCCAGCGGCACGGTAAGCTGAGCTTTGTTCTTTTCGTCGCGCGTAGCGGTTCCCGTTTTGACGATCTGCTTTTGCGCATCCGTTACCACTACACCGCTAAATCCAGGTTCGATACCTTCTGAAAAATTCAGCGTAAGTGCCTGCGGTGCGGTCACCACGCTGTCTGCTGCCGGGATCTGCTGTTTAAGATGTGCATGTGCCAGCACGGAAGGCGTCATCATTGTCGAGGCCACAAAAACCAGTGCGCAGACCGCGCGGGAAGCGGAGAAACCCATCCTATCATTCCTTTTTGTTATGTCTGTATGCTAAAGAATAACGCTGTATAATAAACGAGTCGAGGATCATCCTGCCTCCGCTTGTCATCGTCGTGCAATCGCGGTAACGTTGCCGCCGCATAAAAAGGAGAAGGTAATGAAGATCAATCTGGCCGCCCTTCCGCAGGACGAGATGGATAAAGTGAATGTCGATCTCGCTGCCGCTGGCGTCGCGTTCAAAGAGCGTTACAACATGCCCGTCGTGGCTGAAGTCGTGGAACGGGAACAGCCCGCCCATCTGCGCGACTGGTTTCGCGAAAGACTCATCGCCCACCGCCTCGCCTCGGTCAACCTCTCCCGTTTACCGTACGAGCCTAAAGTTAAATAAGCTTAACGAGTCGTTACATTTCCTTACGCGGAATCTGGCAGGATAAGAAAACCCTGATTATTTTAGGTGTATTCTTAAATCTCTGCGACTCAGTGTATAAGGAAGTCACGATGTCACATTGGAATATAGCGGCAGCCCAGTATGGCGGGCTGCATCAGACTGTAGATGACCATGTTAAGCACCACCTGCGCTTCATCGCCGAAGCAGCACGGCAGCGGTGCGATCTGCTGGTTTTCCCTGAACTCTCATTAACGGGCTCTGGCTCGCCGACGTTACCTCCCCCGCCCGATGACGCGCAGCTGGAGCCGCTGCTCAACGCGGCACATCTACATCAGATTACCGTTATTGCCGGGCTCCCCCTGGAACAGAATGGCCAGCGCCAGAAAGGCCTTGTGCTGTTATCGCCCGCTCGCCATCGCATTTTGCGCTATCCGCAAGGGCGCGGTGCCAGCCTCGTGCCGGGGGATAAACACCTTACCATCCTTGATGCACATCCCGATTCGCCCAATCTCGATCCCCGGGCAACGCTTGTTACCAGCTGCCAGTCGGTGGGGGATAATCGCTGGCGGCAGTCCATCAGTAACCTGCAGCGCTTCGCGCATAAATATGCCATTGCGGTGCTGATGGCGAACGCCTGCGGCGGCAGCGCGCTGTGGGATGAAAAAGGCCAGCTGATCGTGCGCGCGGATAAGGGCGAGCTTCTGGTGACCGGCACGCTCGGCGGAGAGGGTTGGCAAGGCGATATCATTCCTTTAGGCTAGGCGTTTTAAGCTCAGGAGTTTTCAATGCTGCGCGTCATCGATACCGAAACTTGCGATCTTCAGGGCGGAATAGTGGAAGTGGCCTCTGTCGACGTGGTTGATGGTAAAATCGTCAACCCCATGAGCCATCTGGTGCGTCCCGATCGCCCCATCAGCCCTCAGGCGATGGCTATCCATCGCATTACCGAATCGATGGTGGCGGATAAGCCGTGGATCGAAGAGATTATTCCGCACTACTACGGTAGCCCGTGGTACGTCGCGCATAACGCCAGCTTTGACCGCCGGGTGTTGCCTGAAATGCCGGGGGAATGGATTTGCACCATGAAGCTGGCGCGTCGTCTCTGGCCGGGGATTAAATACAGCAACATGGCGCTGTACAAGTCCCGTAAGCTCAGCGTTCGTACCCCTGAGGGGCTTCACCATCACCGCGCCCTGTATGACTGCTATATCACCGCCGCGTTGCTGATTGATATTATGAATATCTCTGGCTGGACGCCGGATGACATGGCGACGATCACAGGACGTCCCGCGCTTCTGACCACGTTTACCTTTGGTAAATATCGCGGGAAGCCGGTGTCCGAGGTGGCGGATAAAGACCCGGGCTATTTGCGCTGGCTGTATAACAACCTCGACAGAATGAGCCCGGAGCTGCGCTTAACGCTGAAACATTATCTGGGCGACGCTTAACGCTCCGCACGGCCTGGCAGCGTGTCCTGCGCCAGGCCTATTAAAAAGGCATATTCCAGCGCAACCCCTTCGTACGATTTAAATCGCCCCGATTTCCCCCCGTGTCCGGAATCCATATCGGTACACAGCAGCAGCAGATTGTCATCGGTTTTCAGCTCACGCAGTTTTGCCACCCATTTTGCCGGCTCCCAGTATTGCACCTGAGAATCATGCAAACCGGTGGTGACCAGCATATGCGGGTAGGCTTTCGCCTCAACGTTATCGTACGGGCTGTACTCTTTCATATAGCGGTAGTACATCTCATCCTGCGGATTCCCCCACTCCTCAAATTCCCCGGTAGTAAGGGGAATGGATTCATCGAGCATGGTCGTGACCACATCGACAAACGGAACCTGCGCGACAATCCCCTTAAAGCGGTCGGGACGCTGGTTGATCGCCGCCCCCATCAGCATGCCGCCCGCGCTGCCCCCCATCCCAAAGCAGAGCTGCGGATCGCCGTATCCCTGCTCAATCAGCGCATCGCAGACGTCGAGGTAGTCATTGAAGGTGTTTTTCTTCTTCAGGAATTTCCCGTCTTCATACCAGTGCTGGCCCAGCTCACCGCCGCCGCGAATATGGGCGATGGCGAAAACAAAACCGCGATCGAGCAGGCTTAGCCGGCTGCTGCTGAAATCGGCGTCCATGCTTGAGCCATACGAGCCGTAGCCGTACACCAGGATCGGTTTTTTGCCTTTCTGGAAATGAGCACGATGGTAAACAAGAGAGACCGGCACCTCCACGCCATCACGGGCGGTGACCCACAGGTGCTCGCTGCGGTAGTTTTCGGACTCAAACCCTTTTACCTCGGTCTGTTTAATCACCTGGCGCTGCCCGGTATCCATATCCAGCTCAAACAGGGTGTCCGGCGTGGTCATGGAGGAGTAGCCGTAGCGCAACCGCGACGATTCGGGTTCAGGGTTGAATCCAATCCACGTCACGTAGGCCGGGTCATCAAACGCAATCCCCACCACTTCCCGGGTTTTACGGTTGATTTGCCGGATACTGGTCAGCCCGCGCTGACGCTCTTCCACCACCAGCCAGTCGGTAAAGAGGGTGAACCCTTCAAGCATCACCTGATCCCGCGCGGGGATAAGCACCTCCCACTTTCGCTCATCGCGCACTTTGGTTTTATAGAGACCAAAGTTTTTGCCCTCGCGATTGGAGCGCAAATAAAAGCTGTGCTGGAAGTGATCCAGACTGTACTCGTGATCCTTGCGGCGCGGCAGGAAGCAGAGCGGCTGGGCGTCCGGCAGTTCGGCATCCAGCAGCAGGACTTCCGACGTCGTCGCGCTGGCAAGGAAGATAATCACATAGTGGCGTGAGGAGGTTTTATGCAGGCTGACATAAAACGTTTCGTCTTTCTCTTCATAAACCAGCTCGTCGTCAGCGGAGTCTGTTCCCACGGTATGTCGCCACACCTGGTAAGGCAGCAGCGTCGACACGTGCTTTTTAACGTAGTAAACCGTCTCGGAATCATTCGCCCAGACAAAATCCGGGGAGACGTTTTCCAGCATTTCCGGATACCAGTTGCCGGTCTCCAGATTGCGAAACCGCAGGCCGTACTGGCGGCGGGAGAGATAATCCTCCGCCAGCGCCATCACCGCGTTGTCAGGGGAAATGGACATGCCGCCCAGGGTATAAAACTCGCTGTGGGCGGCGCGCTGGTTGGCATCCAGCAGAATATCCCACTCATCCCATTCGGCGCTTAACACCGACTGACGCTGGTAGATGGGATACTCATTGCCGGGCTCGTAAATATGGCGATAGCGATAGCCGTTTTTGGTCCAGGGCGCGGAGATATCGCGCTGGGGAATACGCTGCACCATTTCATTCAGGAGCTGGTCCTGAAGCGTCTGCTGGCTGGACATGACCTTGCGGCCATAGTCGTTTTCCTCGTGCAGGTAGTCGAGTACCTCTGGCCGGGAGCGAGAATCGTCCCGCAGCCAGTAATAGTTGTCTATACGCGTATCGCCATGCGTGGTGATCGCATAAGGAGTACGTCGGGCTTTCGGTGGCATGTCATCATTCTTTTAAGTTTTACACCCTATAAGGTTGGCAAAACCCACGCATGATGCAAGCGAAACAGCGTCGCGACGGCGACGACTATCCCTGTAACGCCTGTTTTTGCTCCCGGATATCCCGCTCAATGCCCTCGCGCACGTCCTGAGGGATCTTTAACGCATCGCCCAGGGCGTTAAGGTAGCTCCGCTCCATAAAATGATCGATATCGATGGCGGCGCAGCTGAGGAAATAGAGCTCCAGCGCCTCTTCCTCATTTTTCACACTTTGCGCAAGACGCTGCGGCTCGAGCGGCTGTTCTATCGCCTGCGCCACCAGCACTCTTCCCTTCTCTTCAACGCCGGCTTCGCGCAGCTGCTGCTCGATCGCCGCTCGTTCCTTATCGTCAATATGCCCGTCGCTTTTCGCGGCAAAAACCAGCGCAAGAATGAGCCGTTCGGTACGCAGATCCAGCGGCGAGGTGTGCTCGCCGTAATGCGGTTCATCGCTGTGCGCGGTCCGTACCCTGTCCTTGTATTTATTCCACAGCACGGTGCCCGCGATGGCGCCGCCGCCGGCCAGCAGCGCGCCTGTACCATACTTTGCCAGCAGCTTGCGTGAGGATTTATTCGCGACCAGCAGGCCTGCCAGCCCGCCGAGCGCCCCGGGTACCAGCAGTTTGCTGAGGTCCCGCTCGCCAGACGATGTTTTCTGCCCTAACAGGGATTGCAATTGATTTAACCATCCAGACATGGTTTCCCTCGCTTAACGGTGAACATGTTTCACAGCGTAAGCGAGCAGGCGTCAGGAAATGTCTGGTCGGGCTAAAGAAGCGCAAATTTCTGTCCCCTCGCTTAGCCGTGCACGAGACAGACGCAAACGTTTTCGTTTATACTGCGCGCAACTTTTTCAGGGGGATTGTTATGATTCGTTTAGGAACTGCGCTGCGGCCTGCGGCGACGCGAGTGATGCTGTTGGGATCGGGCGAGCTGGGGAAAGAGGTCGCCATTGAGTGCCAGCGTTTAGGTGTGGAAGTCATTGCCGTAGACCGTTACGCCGACGCACCCGCCATGCACGTCGCCCATCGTTCTTATGTGATTAACATGCTGGATGGCGATGCCCTTCGCGAACTGATTACGCGCGAAAAACCCGATTTTGTCGTGCCGGAAATTGAGGCCATCGCCACCGATACGCTGATCGCCCTGGAGCAGGAAGGCCAGCGCGTGGTGCCCTGTGCGAAAGCCGCAAAGCTGACCATGAACCGCGAAGGCATTCGTCGCCTGGCGGCGGAAGAGCTGGGATTGCCCACCTCGAGCTACCGTTTTGCTGGCGATAAGGCCGCGTTTCTGCAGGCCGTCGAGGAAATTGGCTGCCCGTGCATCGTTAAGCCGGTGATGAGCTCCTCCGGAAAAGGACAGAGCTTTATTCGCGACAGCGGTACCCTGGATAACGCGTGGGATTATGCCCAGCAGGGCGGCCGTGCCGGAGCCGGTCGCGTAATCGTCGAAGGCGTCGTGAAGTTTGATTTCGAAATCACCCTGCTGACCGTCAGCGCCGTTGACGGCGTCCATTTCTGCGACCCGATTGGTCACCGTCAGGAGGATGGCGATTACCGCGAATCCTGGCAGCCGCAGCAGATGAGCGCCCTGGCGCTGGAGCGTGCTCAGGAGATCGCTCGTAAAACCGTCCTGGCGCTGGGCGGCTATGGCCTGTTCGGCGTGGAGCTGTTTGTGTGCGGTGATGAGGTGATTTTCAGCGAAGTCTCCCCTCGCCCGCATGACACCGGCATGGTCACGCTGATTTCGCAGGATCTCTCCGAGTTCGCCCTGCACGTGCGCGCGTTCCTCGGCCTGCCCGTCGGCGGTGTACGTCAGTATGGCCCTGCCGCCTCGGCGGTGATCCTGCCGCAGTTAACCAGCCAGAACGTCACGTTTGATAACGTCGACGGGGCAGTGGGCGCAGGATTGCAGGTACGTCTGTTCGGCAAGCCGGAGATCGACGGAACTCGCCGTCTTGGCGTGGCATTAGCCACCGGAGATAACGTTGACGACGCCGTGGCGAGAGCGAAAGCGGCCGCTGCGAGCGTCAAGGTTGCAGGATAAAAAAACGGGCCGTAAGGCCCGTTTTTCATGCGGCGAGTGGCTTACTGCTTCGCGCCTTCAACCGCTTCACGAGCCAGTTTGGTGATGCGATCCCAGTCGCCCGCTTCCAGCGCATCCGCCGGAACCAGCCATGAACCGCCGATGCACAGCACGCTTTTCAGCGCCAGGTAGTCACGGTAGTTGGCAGGAGAGATACCGCCCGTCGGGCAGAAGCGTACCTGAGAGAAAGGACCCGCAATCGCCTGCAGCGCTTTGGTGCCGCCGTTCGCTTCAGCCGGGAAGAATTTAAACTCTTTCAGACCGTAGTCCATGCCCAGCATCAGTTCAGAGACGGTGCTGATGCCCGGGATCAGAGGAATGGTACCTTCGGTGGCGGCTTTCAGCAGCGGCTCGGTCAGGCCAGGGCTGATGGCGAACTGCGCGCCCGCTTCGGTCACTTCCGCCAGCTGCTGCGCGTTGAGAACGGTGCCCGCACCGATGATGGCGTCCGGCACTTCTTTCGCGATAGCGCGGATAGCATCCATCGCGCAGGCGGTGCGCAGGGTCACTTCCAGAACGCGAACGCCACCCGCAACCAGCGCTTTCGCCATCGGTACAGCGTGCTCCAGCTTGTTTACCACGATAACCGGCACGACAGGGCCAGTGGTCAGGATTGCTTCTGCACTTGTTTTCCAGTTTTTCATCAGAGTTTTCTCTCGCCAGATCGTTAAAATCAAGTCGTCTTAAAACGTAATACAGGTTGCGCCCTGCTCCGCACCGGAGAGTTTCTCACGCAGCGCGCTGAACATTTCGCGTCCGGTCCCCACGCGCGATGCGCTCAGGTCAGGAATATGGGGCTGACGTGCCGCCAGCTCGGCTTCATCCACCAGCAGGGTTAACTCGCCCGTCTGGCCGTTCACGCGGATCATGTCACCGTCGCGCACTTTCGCCAGCAGACCGCCGTCGTAGGCTTCCGGCGTCACGTGGATGGCTGAAGGCACTTTACCGGATGCCCCGGAGAGGCGTCCATCGGTGACTAGCGCAATTTTGAAACGGCGGTCCAATAATACACCAAGTGGTGGCATAAGTTTATGTAATTCTGGCATCCCGTTGGCTTTAGGCCCCTGGTGACGCACCACCACCACGCAGTCTTTATCGAGCAGACCGGCGTCAAAGGCGGGTAACACGTCATGCTGGCTTTCAAATACCACCGCCGGCGCTTCGATAACCTGGTTCTCTTCCGGTACGGCAGAGGTCTTCATTACCGCACGACCGAGGTTGCCGCTCAGCACTTTGGTGCCGCCGTGAGGAGAGAACGGTTTGTCGATAGTGGCAATCACCTGCGCATCAAGAGACGCGCTCGCCCCTTCACGCCAGTCCAGCTCGCCGTTGTTCAGCCACGGCTCCTGGGTGTAGCGCTGAAGGCCAAAGCCCGCCACGGTATTCACGTCTTCATGCAGCAGTCCGCCTTTCAGCAGCTCGCGCATCAGCAGCGGTACGCCGCCTGCGGCCTGGAAGTGGTTGATATCCGCCGGACCGTTCGGGTACAGGCGCGCCATCAGCGGCACCACGGAAGAGATCTCGGAGAAGTCATCCCAGTTAATCAGAATGCCCGCCGCTCGCGCCATGGCCACCAGGTGCATGGTGTGGTTGGTTGACCCCCCGGTTGCCAGCAGCGCGACAATCCCGTTGACGATGACTTTTTCGTCGACCATTTTGCCCATCGGCATCCATTCGTTGCCGTTGCCGGTCAGACGCGTGACCTGACGGGCCGCGGCCTCGGTCAGCGCCTTGCGCAGCGGCGCATCCGGCTGGATAAAGGACGAGCCCGGAAGCTGCATCCCCATAAACTCCACCACCATCTGGTTAGTGTTAGCCGTACCGTAGAACGTACAGGTCCCCGGCGCATGATAGGACGCAGCTTCCGCCTCCAGCAGCGCCTGACGGTCTGCTTTGCCTTCCGCGTACAGCTGGCGAATACGCACTTTTTCTTTGTTCGGCAGACCGCTCGCCATTGGGCCGGACGGGACGAAGATCGCAGGCAGATGCCCAAACGACAGCGCCGCCATCACCAGGCCCGGGACAATCTTGTCGCACACGCCGAGATACAGCGCGCCATCAAACATGTTGTGTGACAGGCCCACCGCGGCAGACATCGCAATCACTTCGCGGCTCAGCAGGGACAGCTCCATGCCGTCCTGGCCCTGCGTCACGCCGTCGCACATGGCAGGTACACCGCCCGCCACCTGGCCCACCGCATTTACGCTGTGCAGCGCGTTACGGATGATAGTGGGATAAACCTCATACGGCTGGTGGGCGGAAAGCATATCGTTATAGGAGGTAATGATGGCGATATTGTTACGCAACATGCTTTTCAGCGACGCTTTATCATCAGGCTGGCAGGCGGCGAAGCCGTGCGCCAGGTTCCCGCAGGCCAGCTGAGATCGGTGGACGGTGCTGCTCTTTGCCTGTTCAATCCGGGCGAGGTAGGCTGAACGGGTCTCTTTCGAGCGCTCGATAATGCGCTGTGTTACGCGTAACAATGTCGGATTCATAAAAGCTCCTCTAAATTATCTGTCCGGGCTCGGGAGTTTACAAAGTCGCTGGCAGTTGTTAACAACGCTGAAACGCTTGCTGTCCGGAGCTCAGGGGCAAAATCACTTCCGGCAGTGTAATAAAAAAAGCTCCGCGGGTGAATCCACGCGGAGCTTAAAAGTTGAAAATTGTGCCACTAGCTGTGTTAGATCATGTTACCGGTAAAATAACACTTTCGAGCTAGAGGATTATCTTACTCAAACTCGTTCCAGGAGCGGCCATCGCGGGTGATCATCGCCACCGACGCGACAGGTCCCCAGGTACCCGCCTGATACGGTTTTGGCGCATCCTGATCGGCAGCCCAGGCTTCGGTGATGGAGTCGACCCATTTCCACGCCTCTTCCACTTCGTCGCGACGCACGAACAGCGCCTGGATACCGCGCATGGTTTCCAGCAGCAGACGCTCGTAAGCATCGGCCAGGTGCGTCTGATTGAAGGTTTCGGAGTAGCTCAGATCCAGCTTGGTGGTCTGCAGGTTGTGTTTATGATCCAGCCCCGGCACTTTGTTCAGGATCTGGATATCCACCCCTTCGTCCGGCTGCAGTCGAATGGTCAGTTTGTTCTGCGGCAGTTCCTGCCAGGACTCTTTGAACAGGTTCAGTTCCGGGTTTTTGAAATAAACAACCACTTCGGAACATTTGGCTGGCAGACGTTTACCGGTGCGCAGGTAGAACGGAACGCCCGCCCAACGCCAGTCGTCGATATCCACGCGGATCGCCACAAACGTCTCGGTGTTGCTGGACTTGTTCGCGCCCTCTTCTTCCAGGTAGCCCGGCACTTTTTTGCCTTGCGCAAACCCGGCGGTGTACTGGCCGCGGACGGTCTTCTCACGCACGTTGGAGCGATCGATGCGGCGCAGTGACTTCAGCACTTTCACTTTTGCGTCACGGATGCTGTCAGCCGTCAGGTCAGACGGTGGAGACATGGCAATCATGCACAGAATTTGCAGCAGGTGGTTCTGGATCATGTCGCGCATCTGACCGGCCTGGTCAAAGTAACCCCAGCGACCTTCAATCCCCACCTCTTCCGCCACGGTGATTTCCACGTGGTCGATAGTGCGGTTGTCCCAGTTATTCACAAACAGGGAGTTAGCAAAACGCAGCGCCAGCAGGTTCAGTACAGTCTCTTTACCGAGGTAGTGGTCAATACGGTAGACCTGGCACTCTTCAAAGAACTCGCCCACCTGGTCGTTGATTTCACGCGAGGTTGCCAGCGACGTACCTAGCGGCTTCTCCATCACGACGCGCGCCGGTTTGGCGTTCAGTTTGGCTTCGCCCAGGCCTTTGCAGATGGCGCCGAAGGTGCTTGGCGGCATGGCGAAATAGTTAATGGTGACACGGTTTTTCTGATCCAGCATCGCGCCTAAGCGGGTAAACGCGCTGACGTCATTAACGTCCAGGTTGCAGAAATCGAGGCGTCCACTCAGGGTATCCCACAAACTTTCATCAATTTTTTCCTTCATGAAAGTTTCGAGCGCCTCGCGGACGACTTTGGTATAAGCGTCCTTATCCCAGTCGGCGCGCCCGACACCCAGGATACGGGTATCCGGATGAATTTGGCCCGCTTTCTCCAGTTGATACAGGGAAGGCAGCAATTTTCGGCGTGCAAGATCGCCTTTCGCGCCGAAAATGACCAGGTCACATGCCTGGGCTGTTTGCGTTACCGCCATGTCATTCTCCTCAGTTGGATCACCTGGTACTTCTGCCAGGTATCGTTGTAATTTTATTACAATGCACTGTACTGCTTTTACGTCATTCCCGAAACCATTAGCGCTTATCGTCGCGTGCGATAACGCGATTTTTCCTCCTTTGGAGGATTACGACGGCGCAATGACGCAACAACCGTCGTTTCTTTACGCAACGGGGTCACAGCAAAACCCGACACCGATCAAGTAATGAAAAAAAACAACAACATTATCTTGTCGATTGTTACCCTTAATGGAAGCCACAAGGGTAATATCGGCTAAATCGAATCACGATTTCATCAATTTATGAAATCGTTTACACCCATGAGCGTCCTGTTAACATGAACATGCTGGAAAAAATCCAGTTTCAACTGGAACACCTTAGCAAATCCGAGCGAAAAGTGGCCGAGGTCATTCTCGCCTCCCCCGCTCAGGCGATTCATTCGAGCATCGCCGCTCTGGCACAGGAAGCGGGTGTTAGCGAACCGACGGTCAATCGCTTTTGCCGCAGCCTCGAAACGCGCGGCTTTCCTGATTTTAAACTGCATCTGGCACAAAGTCTGGCTAACGGCACCCCATATGTTAATCGTAATGTGGATGAAGACGACAGCGTTGATGCCTATACCGCGAAAATTTTTGAATCGGCTATGGCTTCGCTTGACCACGTCCGCCAGTCTCTGGACATGAGTTCCGTGAATCGCGCGGTGGATTTGCTCACCCAGGCCAAGCGGATTGCGTTCTTTGGTCTCGGGTCATCGGCAGCCGTGGCGCATGACGCCATGAATAAATTTTTCCGCTTTAACGTCCCGGTTATTTATTCCGATGACATTGTGCTGCAACGCATGAGCTGTATGAATTGCAGTGAAGATGACGTCGTGGTACTGATTTCGCACACCGGCCGCACCAAGAGTCAGGTAGAGCTGGCGCAGCTGGCCCGTGAAAACGATGCCATGGTGATTGCCCTCACCACGGCAGGCACGCCGCTGGCGCGTGAAGCGACGCTGGCGATCACCCTCGACGTGCCGGAAGACACCGACATTTATATGCCGATGGTTTCCCGACTGGCGCAGCTCACCGTGATTGACGTGCTGGCAACCGGTTTTACCTTACGTCGGGGCGCAAAATTCCGGGATAACTTGAAGCGGGTCAAGGAAGCGCTGAAGGAATCGCGTTTTGATAAAGAATTGCTTATAAAGAGCGATGTTCCCTGATAGTTGATAACGAAGACGTAACCAATAATTACGATGTAACGATTTACGGCATTCGGTCCACTCTCCGCTGCCTTGCAGCAGATGAAGGCCGATTCAATGTTCACGCAACACCAAAGTTGTTTCAGTCAACGGAGTATTACATGTCCAGAAGGCTTCGCAGAACCAAGATCGTAACCACCTTAGGCCCGGCCACCGATCGCGATAATAATCTTGAGAAAATTATCGCCGCCGGCGCCAACGTGGTGCGTATGAACTTCTCTCACGGTACGCCAGAAGACCATAAATTACGTGCCGATAAAGTGCGTGAAATCGCAGCCAAACTGGGCCGCCACGTTGCTATCCTCGGCGATTTGCAGGGTCCAAAAATTCGTGTATCGACCTTTAAAGAGGGTAAGGTTTTCCTCAATATCGGCGACAAATTCCTGCTTGATGCCAACCTGGGCAAAGGCGAAGGCGATAAAGAGAAAGTCGGTATCGACTATAAAGGCCTGCCGGCTGACGTGGTGCCAGGCGATATCCTGCTGCTCGACGACGGTCGCGTACAGCTGAAGGTGCTGGAAGTTCAGGGCATGAAAGTGTTCACCGAAGTCACCGTCGGCGGCCCGCTCTCCAACAATAAAGGCATCAACAAACTGGGCGGCGGCCTCTCTGCAGAAGCGCTTACCGATAAAGACAAAGCGGACATCGTGACGGCTGCGCTGATCGGCGTTGACTACCTGGCGGTCTCCTTCCCGCGCTGCGGCGAAGATCTAAACTATGCGCGTCGTCTGGCACGTGATGCAGGCTGCGATGCTAAAATCGTCGCGAAAGTTGAACGCGCGGAAGCCGTTTGCGATCAGGATGCCATGGACGATGTGATCCTCGCGTCCGACGTGGTAATGGTTGCGCGTGGAGACCTGGGCGTGGAAATTGGCGACCCTGAGCTGGTAGGGATCCAGAAAGCGCTGATTCGTCGCGCACGTCAGCTGAACCGCGCGGTGATCACCGCGACTCAGATGATGGAATCGATGATCACCAACCCAATGCCAACCCGTGCAGAAGTCATGGACGTGGCTAACGCCGTGCTGGACGGTACCGATGCGGTGATGCTCTCTGCGGAAACCGCTGCGGGCCAGTATCCGGCAGAAACCGTGGCCGCTATGGCGCGCGTCTGCCTGGGCGCTGAAAAGATCCCAAGCATCAACGTTTCTAAACACCGTCTGGACGTGCAGTTCGACAACGTGGAAGAAGCGATTGCGATGTCTGCGATGTACGCGGCAAACCATCTGAAGGGCGTTACCGCGATCATCACCATGACCGAATCTGGCCGCACCGCGCTGATGACCTCTCGTATCAGCTCTGGTCTGCCGATCTTCGCCATGTCCCGTCACGAACGTACCCTGAACCTGACGGCGCTGTACCGCGGCGTGACGCCGGTTCACTTCGACAGCACCAGTGACGGCGTAGCTGCGGCGCACGATGCCGTAAACCTGCTGCGCGACAAAGGCTATCTGGTGTCCGGTGATATCGTCATTGTGACCCAGGGCGACGTGATGAGCACCATCGGCTCAACCAACACCACGCGCGTTATGACCGTCGAGTAATAATGTCTGTGTTAAAAAGCCCTCTCCAGATGGAGAGGGCTTTTTTTATTTCCGCGGATAAAGCTCTTTGCGTTTATAGGGCTCAGTTTCACCCGGCTTACGCGTTTTAAGCAGCTTCAGGATCCACGTGTACTGTTCGGCATGCGGCCCCACCAGGATTTCCACCTCTTCGTTCATTCGACGCGCAATGGTGTGGTCGTCCGCGGTCAGCAGATCATCCATCGGCGGACGGACCTCAATACTCAGGCGATGCGTTTTGCCGTCATAGACCGGGAACAGCGGGATCACGCGGGCACGGCAGACTTTCATCAGGCGACCAATCGCGGGGAGCGTCGCTTTATAGGTCGCAAAGAAATCGACAAACTCGCTGTGCTCTGGGCCATGGTCCTGATCCGGCAGATAGTAGCCCCAGTACCCCTGACGCACCGACTGAATGAAGGGCTTAATGCCATCGTTACGCGCATGCAAACGTCCGCCAAAACGACGACGCACCGTATTCCAGACAAAATCGTAGATTTTATTTCCCTGGTTATGGAACATCGCCGCCATTTTCTGGCCCTGAGACGCCATGAGCATCGCCGGAAGATCAACGCCCCAGCCGTGGGGGACGAGGAAAATGACTTTCTCGTCGTTGCGGCGCATCTCCTCGATGATGTCCAGCCCTTTCCAGTCAACGCGATCGACGATTTTATCCGGCCCTTTCAGCGCCAGTTCCGCCATCATCGCCATTGCCTGCGGCGCGGTGGTATACATCTCATCAATGATTGCCTCGCGCTCGGCGTCGCTTTTCTCAGGAAAACAGTAATAGAGGTTGATCTGCGCGCGGCGGCGGGCGCTCTTGCCTAAACGCCCGGCCAGACGGCCAATTTTACCCAGAACAGGATCGCGAACAGAGGCAGGCAGCATCGCCATCCCCGCAAAGGCGTAGACACCAAGCCAGGCGCCCCAGTTGCGCGGATGGCGGAAGGATTTTTCAAACTCAGGAATGTATTCAATATTGTTTTTTTTGGTTTCCATGCTGGATCCAGGGTCTGATGACGCAAAATTTTATTCAGATAGTGTAGCGAGGCAGTCGTCCACGCACAAAAGAAAAAGCCGGCGTCAGTGTGCGCCGGCTTTTTTAACAAAAACAGAGGGCTTAGTTTAAGCTCAGCTGCGGCATCACCTCTTTCACCTGCGCCAGATAATCAGTACGATCTTTACCTGTCAGGCCTTCGGTGCGCGGCAGTTTCGCCGTCAGCGGGTTCACGGCCTGCTGGTTGATCCACACTTCATAGTGCAGGTGCGGGCCGGTAGAGCGTCCGGTATTGCCGGAGATCGCGATACGGTCACCACGCTTCACCTTCTGGCCCGGCTTCACCAGCAGCTTACGCAGGTGCATATAGCGGGTCGTATAAGTACGACCATGACGTACCGCGACATAATATCCGGCGGCACCGCTACGCTTGGCCACCACCACTTCACCATCGCCAACCGCCAGTACCGGCGTGCCCTGCGGCATGGCAAAGTCAACGCCACGGTGCGGCGCGACGCGCCCGGTTACAGGGTTCAGACGACGCGGGTTAAAGTTAGAGGAGACGCGGAACTGTTTTGCCGTCGGGAAACGCAGGAAACCTTTCGCAAGGCCCGTACCGCTGCGGTCATAGAACTTACCGTCTTCGGCACGAATCGCGTAGTAATCTTTGCCTTCGGAGCGCAGACGTACGCCCAGCAGTTGGCTTTGCTCGCGCTTGCCGTCCAGCATTTCGCGGGACATCAGGACGGAGAACTCATCGCCCTTCTTCAGCTTGCGGAAATCCATCTGCCACTGCATGGCTTTAATCACCGAACTGATTTCAGCGCTGGTCAGGCCTGCATCGCGCGCGCTGGAGACAAAGCTCGCGCCCACGGTGCCTTTCAGAACGCTGTTAACCCAGTCGCCCTTCTGCATTTCGCTGGTCATTTTGAAACCGTTTGCAGTGCGATCGTAGGTGCGGGTTTCGCGGCGGGACATTTCCCAGGTCAGACGCTGGAGATCGCCATCCGCCGTTAAAGTCCAGGAGAGCTGTTGTCCGATTTTCAGGTTACGAAGATCTTTATCCGCAGCCGCCAGCTGGCTGATATTGCCCATGTCGATGCCGTACTGGTTCAGCACGCTGCTCAGCGTATCCCCGGTAGAGACAACATATTCGTGGATACCCGCCTCGTTCTCGGTTTTATCGTCCAGCTCATCCTGCGGGATGGCTTCATCTTCCTGAGCCGCCTGGTCGATAGGCTCACTGGCTTCAGGCAGCAAAGAACGGATTTCGCTCTTTTCAAGCTCAATGGTTTTAATGATAGGAGCAGAACTCGGGTGGTAAACATAGGGCCGCCAGACGGCGACCGCTAAGGTGAGAACTGTAAGCGACCCCAGCATAACGCGGTGGGGTCGTGGCAGATTGTTAAATGCCAGGGCGACAGAGCGGGCTATCTGTTGCACGTATTCACTTCCTCGTTAATCTCCTTTCAGGCAGCTCGCATACTGGTTCGCCAGTTGGCTGAGAAACTGCGAATAGCTCGCTTTGCTCAACTGGATATTCGTACCTAGCGGGTCAAGGGTTCCCATGCGCACGGATGTTCCCCTGGCCACGGCTTCTACGACCGCTGGCCTGAACTGTGGCTCAGCAAAAACGCATGTCGCTTTTTGCTCAACCAACTGTGTTCTGATTTCATGTAAACGCTGCGCACCAGGCTGAATTTCAGGGTTGACGGTGAAGTGGCCCAGTGGGGTCAAACCGTAGTGTTTTTCGTAATAGCCGTAGGCGTCATGAAAAACGAAATACCCTTTACCTTTCAACGGTGCGAGCTCATTACCAACCTGCTTATCGGTTGCGGCTAATTGTGCCTCAAAATCCTTCAGGTTGGCGTCTAGTTTGGCTCGACTTTGCGGCATAAGTTCCACTAATTTGTCGTGGATTGCAACCGCTGAAAGCCGCGCTATCTCTGGGGATAACCAAAGATGCATGTTGTACTCGCCGTGATGGTGATCTCCATCACCTTTTTCGCCGTCTGCGGCATGATGGTCATGTTCGTCGCCGTCGTCATCCGCCCCTTTCATGAGCAACGGTTTCACGCCGGAGAGTTCGGCAATCGCGACCTGTTTTTCGCCAGCAACCTGTTTTGCTGACTTTTGCATAAACGCTTCCATTTCAGGACCAATCCAGACGACTAAGTCCGCGTTTTGTAAGCGTTTTACATCTGACGGGCGCAGGGAATAGTCATGCTCAGATGCACCATCAGGGAGCAGAACCTGGGTTTCCGTTACCCCGTCGGCAATGGCCGACGCGATGAATCCGAGTGGTTTAAGCGAAGCGACAACCGCAGCGTTAACATCTTGTGCGGTTGTACCCCAAAGGGCAGCGGATAATGCTGCGAAAAGAAGCGTATTTTTATGTAACATAATGCGACTAATCATCGTAGTGAATGCGTGGAATGTGATATTATAACATTCGTTGACTTCTTCAAGCTTAAAATGACATGACGACATTGGTTTCTCTTGAAAATATTTCGGTCTCATTCGGGCAGCGCCGCGTCCTCTCTGACGTGTCGCTCGATCTGAAGCCCGGCAAAATTCTGACGCTGCTCGGCCCCAATGGCGCAGGCAAATCAACCCTGGTGCGCGTGGTGCTGGGTCTGGTCGCCCCCGATGAAGGCGTGATTAAGCGCGAGGAAAAATTGCGTATTGGCTATGTGCCGCAAAAACTTCATCTCGACGCAACGCTGCCGCTGACGGTCAGCCGTTTCCTGCGCCTGCGCCCCGGCACCCGAAAAGCCGATATTCTCCCGGCGCTGAAACGCGTGCAGGCGGGCCATCTTGTCGATGCGCCGCTGCAAAAACTGTCCGGCGGTGAAACTCAGCGTGTTTTGCTTGCCCGCGCGCTGCTGAGCAGCCCGCAGCTGCTGGTACTGGATGAACCAACTCAGGGTGTGGATGTGAATGGTCAGGTTGCGCTTTATGATTTGATCGACCAGCTCCGTCGGGAGCTTGATTGCGCCGTGCTGATGGTGTCTCACGACCTGCATCTGGTGATGGCAAAAACCGACGAAGTGCTGTGCCTCAACCACCACATCTGCTGCTCCGGTACGCCTGAAGTGGTGTCAATGCACCCGGAATTTATCTCCATGTTCGGCCCTCGCGGCGCTGAACAGCTGGGCATTTACCGCCATCATCATAATCATCGCCATGATTTACAGGGACGAATCGTACTGCGTCGGGGAAATGGACACTCATGATTGAACTATTACTGCCCGGCTGGCTGGCCGGGATTATGCTTGCCTGCGCCGCGGGCCCGCTCGGCTCGTTTGTTGTCTGGCGCAGAATGTCCTATTTTGGCGATACCCTGGCGCATGCGTCCCTGCTGGGCGTAGCCTTTGGTCTGCTGCTGGATGTGAACCCCTTCTACGCGGTGATTGTGGTCACGCTGCTGCTGGCCGCCGGTCTGGTCTGGCTGGAAAAACGCCCTCACCTCGCCATTGATACGCTGCTTGGCATTATGGCGCACAGTGCCCTGTCTCTGGGCCTGGTGGTTGTCAGCCTGATGTCGAACATCCGCGTGGATCTGATGGCCTACCTCTTCGGCGACCTGCTGGCCGTGACGCCGGAAGATCTCATCGCTATCGCCGTTGGCGTGGTGGTGGTGCTCGCTATTCTGCTCTGGCAGTGGCGGAATTTACTGGCCATGACCGTCAGTCCGGATCTGGCATTTGTCGACGGCGTGAAGCTGCAGCGCGTGAAGCTGCTGCTGATGCTGGTGACGGCATTAACGATTGGTGTCGCAATGAAGTTTGTCGGCGCGCTGATTATTACGTCTCTGCTGATCATCCCGGCCGCCACGGCGCGTCGTTTTGCCCGTACGCCGGAGCAGATGGCCGGCGTAGCCGTGATTATCGGGATGATTGCGGTAACGGGTGGGTTAACGTTCTCGGCGTTCTATGACACGCCTGCGGGGCCATCAGTGGTGCTAAGTGCGGCGGTGATGTTTATCTTCAGTATGATGAAAAAGACCGCGAATTAACATGGAGGGCGCTGAAGCCCTCACCTGGCCCTCTCCCTCGGGGAGAGGGAACAAAACATTACGGCATTGCCGGTGGCGTAATGCCGAAATGATTCCACGCCCGCACCGTTGCCATACGTCCACGCGGGGTGCGTTGCAGGAAGCCCTGCTGGATCAGATACGGCTCCAGCACATCTTCAATTGTCTCACGCTCTTCACCGATTGCCGCCGCCAGGTTATCCAGCCCGACAGGGCCGCCAAAGAACTTGTCCAGCACGGCCAGCAGCAGTTTACGGTCCATATAGTCAAAGCCTTCAGCATCGACGTTCAGCATATCCAGCGCCTGGGCAGCGATCTCCGCGGAAATCGAGCCATCGTGCTTCACCTCGGCAAAGTCACGCACCCGGCGCAGCAGGCGGTTGGCGATACGAGGAGTACCGCGGGAACGTTTCGCCACTTCAAACGCGCCCTCTTCGCTCATTTCGAGCCCCATATAGCGGGCGCTACGGCCAACGATGTGCTGGAGGTCCGCCACCTGGTAAAACTCGAGACGCTGCACGATGCCGAAACGGTCGCGCAGCGGAGAGGTCAACGACCCGGCGCGGGTGGTGGCGCCAATCAGGGTAAAGGGCGGCAGATCGATTTTGATGGAGCGCGCGGCCGGGCCTTCACCGATCATGATATCCAGCTGGTAATCTTCCATCGCCGGATAGAGCACTTCCTCCACCACCGGCGACAGGCGGTGGATCTCATCGATAAACAGCACGTCATGCGGTTCGAGGTTGGTCAGCATCGCCGCGAGATCGCCCGCCTTCTCCAGCACAGGGCCGGAGGTGGTGCGCAGGTTGACGCCCATTTCATTGGCGACGATATTCGCCAGCGTGGTTTTGCCTAAACCGGGAGGGCCAAAAATGAGCAGGTGATCGAGCGCATCGCCGCGCAGCTTTGCCGCCTGGATGAAAATCTCCATCTGGGAACGAACCTGCGGCTGGCCGATATACTCATCAAGCAGTTTTGGGCGGATCGCGCGATCCACCACGTCATCTGCCTGAATAGTGCCTGCCGACACCAGGCGGTCTGCTTCAATCATCCTTTACCTCACAATGCAGCGCGCAGCGCTTCACGAATCAGGGTTTCACTGCTGGCGTCCGGTTTGGCAATTTTGCTCACCATTCGGCTGGCCTCCTGAGGTTTATAGCCCAGCGCCACCAGCGCGGCAACCGCTTCCTGCTCGGCATCATCATCCGTTGCAGGGCCGCCAGGAGAGGTCAGTACCAAATCGGCAGCCGGAGTGAACAGATCGCCATGCAGACCTTTAAAGCGGTCTTTCATCTCGACAATCAGGCGCTCGGCGGTTTTCTTACCAATGCCCGGAAGCTTAATCAGCGCCGCAGGATCTTCGCGCTCAACGGCATTCACGAACTGTGGTGCCGACATGCCGGACAAAATCGCCAGCGCCAGCTTCGGACCGACGCCGTTGGTTTTAATCAGCTCGCGGAACAGGGTGCGTTCCTGCTTGTTATTGAATCCGTACAGCAGTTGGGCATCTTCACGCACCACAAACTGGGTAAAGACAATCGCCTCTTTGCCCGCGTCCGGCAGCTCGTAGAAGCAGGTCATCGGCATATGGACTTCATAGCCCACGCCACCTACTTCCAGCAGCACTAACGGGGGTTGTTTTTCAATGATGATGCCTCTGAGTCTGCCTATCACGTGACGCTCCTGCGTTCTGGGAGAAATTAACTGCCGACATAATAAAAAAAGGCTGGATGTTTATCCAGCCTGATTTCTGATTATCGTAACCTGCCTCGCGCCAGATTGAGCCGCGACTCGCTCATTTGCATCGCGTTCTGGCTGACGTGACAGTGGGTAATCGCAATCGCCAGCGCATCCGCGGCGTCGGCCTGCGGGTTCGCGGGAAGCTTCAGCAGGGTACGCACCATATGCTGCACCTGGCTTTTCTCCGCGCTCCCAATGCCCACCACCGTCTGCTTGACCTGACGCGCCGCATATTCGAATACCGGCAAATCCTGGTTCACGGCAGCGACGATGGCAACACCGCGCGCCTGACCGAGCTTTAGCGCCGAATCGGCGTTTTTCGCCATAAAGACCTGCTCGATGGCGAAATAGTCCGGCTGAAACTGGGTGATGATCTCCGACACGCCCGCATAAATGAGCTTCAGGCGCGAAGGAAGATCGTCCACTTTGGTGCGAATACAGCCGCTGCCCAGGTAGGTTAACTGGCGTCCCACCTGACGAATAACGCCATAACCGGTGACGCGTGAGCCTGGGTCAATCCCGAGAATAATCGACATCACGCGTCTCCTGTAACGGATTTATACGCTCTCATCAGAGAGTCGCTGCAACCTCATCAGAGATTTCACCGTTGTGGTACACTTCCTGAACGTCGTCGCAGTCTTCGAGCATGTCGATCAGACGCAGCAGTTTCGGTGCCGTTTCCGCATCCATGTCCGCTTTAGTGGACGGGATCATGGAGACTTCAGCGTTGTCCGCTTTCAGGCCAGCCGCTTCCAGCGCGTCGCGCACGGCACCCATCTCTTCCCACGCGGTATAAACGTCGATAGCACCGTCATCGAAGGTCACCACGTCTTCCGCACCGGCTTCGAGCGCCGCTTCCATGATCGCATCCTCGTCGCCTTTCTCGAAGGAGATGACGCCTTTTTTGCTGAACAGGTAAGCAACGGAACCGTCAGTACCCAGGTTGCCACCGGTTTTGGTGAACGCGTGGCGCACTTCCGCAACGGTACGGTTACGGTTGTCGGACAGACATTCAACCATCACCGCAGTACCGCCAGGGCCGTAACCTTCATAAATGATGGTTTCCATGTTCGCGTCTTCATCACCGCCCACGCCACGTGCGATAGCACGGTTCAGGGTGTCACGCGTCATGTTGTTTGACAGCGCTTTATCTACCGCCGCGCGCAGACGCGGGTTAGAAGCCGGGTCGCCGCCGCCCAGACGCGCTGCTGTCACCAGCTCGCGAATGATTTTGGTAAAGATCTTACCGCGCTTGGCATCCTGTGCCGCTTTGCGGTGTTTGGTGTTGGCCCACTTACTATGACCTGCCATAAAAAGTTCTCCAAAAATCGCGCCTTCTCAGGCTGCGTTAATTACAAATTCTTCAATCGCCTGCCGGTTGCTCCACGACTTGGTCAGTGCGGCGGCATCCGCCGCACTGACCCAGCGGTAGGTCAGGTGTTCGGTAAACACGATCTCCCGTTCATGGGGGAGCGCGAGACAGAACCACGACTCCGTATTGCGCTCGGTACCCGGCGCGTAGCGATGACGTAAATGGCTAAAAATTTCAAACTCCACCGTGCGCTGGCAGTCCTTCAGGGTCAGTTGCTCGCGGGCAACGTCAATGGTGACCTCTTCCTTTACTTCGCGCGCGGCGGCCTGCAACGCGGTTTCCCCCTCTTCCAGACTGCCGGTTACCGACTGCCAGAAATCAGGATCATCGCGCCGCTGCAACATCAGCACCCGCTTCGTGTCTTCTGCATAAATGACCACCAGGACCGAAACGGGAAGCTTATATGCCATATCAGTTTTTCTCTTCCTTCTTCACCACTTCAATGCCCAGCTCGGCCAGAGAGGCCGGGTTGGCAAAGCTTGGCGCTTCGGTCATCAGACACGCTGCGGCAGTGGTTTTCGGGAAGGCAATAACATCACGAATGTTATCGGTGCCGGTCAGCAGCATGGTCAGACGGTCAAGACCGAAGGCCAGGCCCGCATGCGGCGGCGTTCCGTATTTCAGGGCGTCCAGCAGGAAGCCAAACTTCTCGCGCTGCTCCTGCTCGTTGATGCCCAGGATGCCGAACACGGTCTGCTGCATTTCACCGCTGTGAATACGCACGGAACCGCCGCCCACTTCGTAGCCGTTGATGACCATGTCATAAGCGTTGGCGACCGCATCTTCCGGTGCCGCTTTCAGCTCTGCCGCCGTCATGTCTTTTGGCGAGGTGAACGGGTGGTGCATTGCGGTCAGGCCGCCTTCACCGTCGTCTTCAAACATTGGGAAGTCGATAACCCACAGCGGCGCCCATTTGTTTTCGTCGGTCAGGCTCAGGTCTTTGCCAAGCTTCAGACGCAACGCGCCCATCGCATCCGCCACGACTTTCTTGTTGTCTGCGCCGAAGAAGATCATGTCGCCGTCCTGCGCGCCGGTGCGCTCAAGGATCGCTTCCACGATGTCCGCGTTCAGGAATTTCGCTACCGGGCTGGTGATGCCTTCCAGACCTTTCGCACGCTCGGTCACTTTAATATAGGCCAGACCTTTTGCGCCGTAGATCTTGATGAAGTTGCCGTAGTCGTCGATCTGCTTGCGGCTCAGTGCCGCACCGCCCGGTACACGCAGCGCTGCTACGCGGCCTTTAGGATCGTTAGCCGGGCCAGCGAAGACGGCAAACTCAACGCCTTTCACCAGGTCTGCTACGTCCACCAGCTCCATAGGGTTACGCAGGTCGGGTTTGTCGGAGCCGTAACGACGCTCGGCTTCAGCGAAGGTCATAATAGGGAAATCGCCCAGCTCAACGCCTTTCACGTCGTTCCACAGGCTACGCACCAGAGCTTCCATCACTTCACGCACCTGCTCGGCAGTCATGAAGGAGGTTTCCACGTCGATCTGGGTAAATTCTGGCTGGCGGTCAGCGCGCAGGTCTTCGTCGCGGAAGCATTTCACGATCTGATAGTAGCGATCGAAGCCGGACATCATCAGCAGCTGTTTGAACAGCTGCGGAGACTGCGGCAGCGCGTAGAATTTGCCTTTATGAACGCGGGATGGGACCAGGTAATCGCGCGCGCCTTCCGGCGTGGCTTTGGTCAGCATCGGGGTTTCGATGTCGAGGAAACCGTGGTCATCCATAAAGCGACGCACCAGGCTGGTGATTTTCGCACGGGTTTTCAGGCGCTGAGCCATTTCCGGACGACGCAGATCCAGGTAGCGGTATTTCAGACGCGCTTCTTCAGTGTTGACGTGGTTGGAGTCCAGCGGCAGCGCTTCTGCACGGTTGATAATCACCAGATCGGACGCAAGCACTTCGATGGCGCCCGTCGCCATGTCGGCGTTGACGTTTTTCTCGTCACGCGCACGCACGGTGCCGGTGACCTGAATGCAGAACTCATTACGCAGCTCAGAGGCCAGCTTCAACGCATCTGCGCGATCTGGATCGAAGAACACCTGAACGATACCTTCGCGGTCGCGCATATCGATGAAGATAAGGCTACCAAGATCACGACGACGATTGACCCAACCACACAGGGTTACCTGCTGTCCGACGTGGGACTGACGCAGCTGCCCGCAATATTCTGTACGCATGAGATATCCCTTAATTAGCCGCAGGCTAAATGTCGCCTGGTATGCAGGCTACTATGTCGCAGCTTTCTGTATGTCACAACTGGATGAAAAAAGGCGGCTATTATACTGGAAATTCCGCCGGACGATAAGAGCGAACCACGGCCTGGCGGTCGTTTGCTGCACTCTTATTGCGCATTCTCACAAAAATTAACAAAATTATCCGCCCAGGAACAGGCCATCACATCGTATGGTGTCTGGAAGTGATTCATTTAACGGGAGTAACGATGTTAACACTTGATGCCAGTAAAACCGCACTTGTCGTGATTGATTTACAGGAAGGCATTCTGCCCTTCGCCGGCGGCCCGCATACCGCGGATGATGTGGTCAGCCGCGCAGCTCGCCTGGCGGAAACATGTCGTGCCAGCGGTGCGCCTGTTGTCATGGTGCGCGTCGGCTGGTCCGCTGATTACGCTGAAGCGTTAAAACAGCCCGTTGATGCAAAGGCTTCCGCACGCGCCCTGCCTGAAAACTGGTGGACGTACCCGGCCGCACTCGGCAAACGCGACAGCGACATCGAAGTGACCAAACGCCAGTGGGGCGCATTTTACGGTACCGATCTCGAGCTGCAGCTCCGCCGTCGCGGCATCGACACCATCATCCTGTGCGGCATTTCCACCAACATCGGCGTGGAGTCTACCGCCCGCAACGCGTGGGAGCTGGGCTTTAACCTGGTGATCGCCGAAGATGCCTGCAGCGCGGCCTCCGCGGAACAGCACCAGGGCAGCATGACCCATATCTTCCCGCGCATCGGCCGCGTGCGCAGCACGGATGAGATTGTCAGCGCGCTATGATGTACGTGGGCCTGCCCCAGTGGTCGCACCCGAAATGGGTGCGCCTTGGCATCACCAGCCTTGAGGAGTATGCCCGGCACTTCAACTGTGTCGAGGGTAACACCACCCTGTATGCGCTCCCTAAAGCCGAGATTGTTACGCGCTGGCGGGAACAAACGACCGACGACTTCCGCTTCTGCTTTAAGTTTCCGGCCACCATTTCCCACCAGGCCGCGCTGCGCAACTGCGGGGATTTGACCGAAGAGTTTTTTACGCGCATGTCGCCGCTGGCGAACCGCATCGGTCAGTACTGGATCCAGCTGCCCGCCACGTTTGGCCCGCGCGATTTACCTGCGCTCTGGCAGTTCCTGGATGCCCTGCCCCGTGAATTCGCCTACGGCGTTGAAGTCAGGCATCCTGAATTTTTTGCGAAGGGCGAAGCAGAAAAAGCGCTCAATCGCGGCCTGCTTGAGCGTTCCGTTAACCGGGTGATCCTCGATAGCCGGCCGGTGCACAGCGCTGTCCCCCATAGCGAAGCCATCGTTGAAGCTCAGCGTAAAAAACCGAAAGTGCCGGTCCATGCCATCGTGACCGCGCATAACCCAATGGTCAGGTATATCGGCAGCGATAACATGCAGCAAAATCAGGCGATGTTCGCCGTCTGGCTGCAAACGTTAGCGAAGTGGGAACACACCACCACGCCGTATCTCTTTTTGCACACGCCGGATATCGCCCAGGCGCCCGAACTGGTCGATGCTCTGTGGCAGGCCTTGCAGGCTGCGGTGCCGTCCGTGGGCAGCGCCCCTTCCATCCCACAACAATCTTCTCTTTTCTGATATCACCCCCTATCATAGTGAAGTGCCATCTGCCAAAAACAGGGAGTTTGTATGGTCAGCGCGCTGTATGCGGTGTTAGGTGCATTACTGCTGATTAAGTTTTCATTTGATGTTGTGCGCCTCAGAACGCTGTACCGCGTCTCTTACGGTGACGGCGGGTTTTCCGAGCTACAAAGCGCTATCCGCATTCACGGCAATGCGGTCGAATACATCCCCGCAGCCTTAATCCTGCTGCTTTTTATGGAGATGAATGGCGCAGAAACCTGGATGGTGCACATCTGTGGCCTGCTTCTTATTGCTGGCCGCCTGATGCACTATTACGGTTTTCACCACCGCTTAATCCGCTGGCGTCGTTCCGGCATGAGCGCGACCTGGTGTTCGCTTTTGCTGATGGTGCTGGCTAACCTGTGGTATATGCCGTGGGAGTTGGTTTTCTCCCTCCATTAGCGCACAATACGCCACTTTATTTTTCCCGGATTTTTACGTTATGTCAGATCGCGACACGCTTTTTTCCGCGCCTATCGCCAGCCTGGGCGACTGGACCTTCGATGAACGGGTAGCCGAAGTCTTCCCGGATATGATCCAGCGCTCTGTTCCCGGTTATTCCAATATTATCTCTATGATCGGCATGCTGGCTGAGCGCTTCGTTCAACCCGGCACGCAGGTCTATGACCTGGGCTGCTCGCTCGGCGCGGCAACGCTGTCGGTTCGTCGTAACGTTCACCACGAAGGCTGCCGAATCATTGCCGTCGATAACTCCCCGGCGATGGTTGAGCGCTGCCGTCGCCACATTGACGCGTATAAAGCCCCTGTTCCGGTCGACGTGGTGGAAGGCGATATCCGCGAGATTGAGATCAATAACGCCTCGATGGTGGTGCTGAATTTCACCCTGCAGTTCCTGGTGCCTGAAGACCGCCAGCTGTTGCTGGACAAAATTTATCAGGGGCTGAATCCCGGCGGCGCGCTGGTGCTCTCGGAGAAATTTAGCTTCGAAGATGCCGAGGTTGGCGAACTGCTGTTCAATATGCACCACGATTTCAAACGGGCGAACGGCTACAGCGAGCTGGAGATCAGCCAGAAGCGCAGCATGCTCGAAAACGTGATGCTGACGGATTCCGTAGAAACCCACAAAGCGCGTCTGAGCAAAGCCGGTTTTGAGCACAGCGAACTGTGGTTCCAGTGCTTTAACTTTGGCTCTCTGGTGGCGCTGAAAGCGGGAGAATCCGCATGATCGAATTCAGCAACTTCTATCAGCTGATTGCCAAAAACCAGCTTTCCCACTGGCTGGAAACCTTGCCCGCGCAGATTGCCGCCTGGCAGCGCGATCAGCAGCACGGCCTGTTAAAGCAGTGGTCAAACGCGGTGGAGTATCTGCCCGAACTGACCCCACATCGTCTGGATCTTCTGCACAGCGTAACCGCCGAGAGTGAAGAGCCGCTCCCGGCCGGGCAGATCAACCGCATCGAAACGCTGATGCGTAACCTGATGCCGTGGCGCAAAGGGCCGTTTTCACTTTACGGCGTGAACATCAATACTGAATGGCGCTCGGACTGGAAATGGGATCGCGTGCTGCCCCACCTTTCCGACCTGACCGGACGTACCATTCTGGACGTGGGCTGCGGCAGCGGTTACCACATGTGGCGCATGATTGGTGCGGGGGCGCATCTGGCGGTAGGTATTGACCCGATGCAGCTGTTCCTGTGCCAGTTTGAAGCGGTGCGTAAGCTGCTGGGTAACGACCAGCGCGCGCACCTGCTGCCGCTGGGTATTGAACAACTCCCTGCCCTGAAAGCCTTTGATACCGTCTTCTCCATGGGTGTGCTGTACCACCGTCGTTCCCCGCTTGAACACCTGTGGCAGCTGAAGGATCAGCTGGTCAGCGGCGGCGAGCTGGTGCTGGAAACGCTGGTGATTGAAGGCGATGAACATGCCGTTCTGGTGCCGGGCGATCGCTACGCGCAGATGCGCAACGTTTACTTCATCCCTTCCGCGCTGGCGCTGAAAAACTGGCTGGAGAAGTGCGGGTTTGTGGATGTGCGGATTGCCGACGTCAGCGTGACCTCAATTGAGGAACAGCGCCGCACCGACTGGATGATCACCGAATCGCTGGAGCAGTTCCTCGACCCGGCCGACCACACCAAAACCATCGAAGGCTATCCAGCCCCGATGCGTGCGGTGTTGATTGCGACCAAGCCGTAGTTTTCCCCTCACCCCGGCCCTCTCCCCATAGGGGCGAGGGAGAAAAACCGCACCGAGCCGTCCCCTCTCCCCTATGGGGAGAGGGTTAGGGTGAGGGGATAAAAAAAGGCCCCTGTTGAAATTGCAGGGGCCTGGTACAAGCAAGCATCATATTGGGCGACATGATGCGCGGTAAAAATCGGTACGTTGCTACACGTGATGGCGCTCAATCAGCGACTTCATTTCCGCAACCGACTCTCCCTCTACGCCATAGCGTGAATACTCATCCGCTTCAGCATCCGTCGACATTGACAATCCTGTATTGCGATAACGCATGGGCGAAGGTATCCATTTACCCGCGGAGCTGTGCAGCTCTTCTACCCCTGCGTTTAAAAACCGTTCCAGATTGCTGGCGCGGACTCCCGCACCCGCCATTATTATTGGAACACCGGAATGTGCTTTTAGTTCCGTAATTAATTGCAGTCCTTTTTCAGCTGACGCCTGCTGACCCGATGTCAGGATGCGCGCCACGCCAAGTTCTCCAAGCGTTTCAAAAGCCTGAAGCGGATCTTTACACATATCAAATGCGCGATGAAAAGTGACGGCCAGCCCCTGCGCGGCGCTCATAATCTGACGCATGCGCGGTATATCGATGTTGCCGTCTTCATCCAGCAGGCCGGTCACCAGCCCCGGAAACCCCAGGTCCCGAACAAGCGCGATATCATCAAGCATGGCACTGAACTCGCCCGCCGTGTAACAAAAATCACCGCCGCGCGGACGAATAATCGGGTGAACGGGAATGGTGACGGCCTGACGGGCAGACTTCAATACGCCGAAGGACGGCGTGAGGCCGCCCTCTTTGGGTGCCGCGCACAGTTCAATGCGGTCAGCCCCGTGCTTTTGCGCGGTCACGGCACACTCCACGCTGTAACAACAAATCTCCAGCAGCGCCATTTAATCCTCCTGAAATTCCACTAAACGAAACATCATGACACGCCGTCCGTTTTCAGTCCCGGCGTGAACTCACATCTCTTACGCTTCGCTGGCAACGATCTGCTCAATGGTCCACGGATGAAACTTCACCGTGACCTGTCCGTCAGTGACGGCCAGCGTCGGGTTAGGTAACCGCTCGCGCTCGCCTTTGGGTGAACTCGTCTTCACAAAAATCCCCGGCTTGCTTAAGCCTTCGTCGGAAAGGAGGGCCAGCGCGCGCGCGTTCAACGTTTCCGGCTCACCCGGCAGGACTATTTCGATATGCTCCCAGCCTTCGTGCGGATAGCGTTTCTCGCCCGGCCACGGCAGCTCAACCACGCTGAATTGCCAGTGCGCCACGTTCACCGGTTCATGCAGTTTGAACAGGCAAATGGGGCGACCATTGATGATGTTCTCGGAGAGCAACTCGCCGCACCGTTCGAACCCGCGACGCCAGCGCTCGGCCGTGGCATTCTGATGACAGCGCAAAGAGATGTGATCGGCCTCAAGCGGCGCGATATCCAGACCAAGACGGGTGGCAAGTTCTGTGAACGCCTGGGTGAAGCGCGGTAAATCTGCGGAAATATCATGCAGTTCGTCAATGGATTGCCAGTTCGCCATAAGTCACTCTCTTTTCATGTCGCAAAGCCGCTAATTTACTCTGTTGCCCTGTTTTGACCAACCGCAGAATCCGGCTTTTTGCGACTGCATGATTATGCACACCTTCACCGCCTGGATTCTGAGCAATCTTCAGGCCCCGCAATGCTGACGCCAGAGGGCATTTGCAGTATACTCCCGCCCTAAATTCTTTAACTGGCGCGGGCGGTTGTAAGCCCGCATCAAAAACGTAAGGTATCCAGGTGAATATTCAGGCTCTTCTCTCCGAAAAAGTCAGTCAGGCACTGATTGCCGCAGGCGCACCTGCGGATTGCGAACCGCAGGTTCGTCAGTCAGCAAAAGTACAGTTTGGCGACTATCAGGCTAATGGCGTGATGGCAGTGGCTAAAAAACTGGGCATGCCGCCGCGACAGCTCGCTGAGCAGGTACTGACGCATCTGGATCTTTCCGGCATTGCCAGCAAAACCGAAATCGCCGGTCCGGGCTTTATCAACATCTTCCTTGAGCCTGCATTCCTGGCAAGCCACGTTGACGCGGCCCTGAAATCTGACCGTCTGGGCGTTTCCCAGCCGGATGCGCAGACCGTCGTGATCGACTACTCTGCGCCGAACGTGGCGAAAGAGATGCACGTTGGCCACCTGCGCTCCACCATCATTGGTGATGCCGCGGTGCGCACGCTCGAGTTCCTCGGTCACAAGGTGATCCGCGCGAACCACGTGGGCGACTGGGGTACCCAGTTCGGCATGCTGATTGCTTACCTGGAAAAACAGCAGCAGGAAAACGCGGGTGAAATGGCGCTGGCGGACCTGGAAGGGTTCTACCGCGAAGCCAAAAAACACTACGACGAAGACGAAGCCTTTGCCGAGCGCGCGCGCAGCTACGTGGTTAAACTGCAGGGCGGCGACCAATACTTCCTCGAGATGTGGCGCAAGCTTGTCGACATCACCATGTCGCAGAACCAGCTGACCTATAACCGTCTGAACGTTACCCTGACCCGTGACGACGTGATGGGCGAAAGCCTCTATAACCCAATGCTGCCCGGCATTGTGGCTGACCTGAAAGCGAAAAACCTGGCGGTAGAGAGCGAAGGCGCAACGGTGGTGTTCCTTGATGAGTATAAAAACAAGGAAGGCGAACCGATGGGCGTGATCATCCAGAAAAAGGATGGCGGCTACCTCTACACCACCACTGACATCGCCTGTGCGAAATACCGTTACGAGACGCTGCATGCTGACCGCGTGCTGTACTACATCGACTCCCGTCAGCACCAGCACCTGATGCAGGCGTGGACCATCGTGCGTAAAGCCGGTTACGTGCCGGATTGCGTTCCGCTGGAACACCACATGTTCGGCATGATGCTGGGTAAAGACGGCAAGCCGTTCAAAACCCGTGCGGGCGGTACCGTGAAGCTGTCCGACCTGCTGGACGAAGCGCTGGAACGCGCTCGCCGTCTGGTGGCTGAAAAGAACCCGGACATGCCTGCCGATGAGCTGGAAAAACTGGCCAACGCCGTGGGTATCGGTGCGGTCAAATACGCGGATCTCTCCAAGAACCGTACCACCGACTATATCTTCGACTGGGATAACATGCTGGCGTTTGAAGGCAATACAGCGCCTTACATGCAGTATGCCTACACCCGCGTGCTCTCGGTGTTCCGTAAGGCGAACATTGATGAAAACGTACTGGCGAATGCGACAGTGACCATCACGGAAGATCGTGAAGCACAGCTGGCAGCGCGCCTGCTGCAGTTTGAAGAGACGCTGACGGTTGTCGCGCGTGACGGCACGCCTCACGTGATGTGTGCTTACCTCTACGATCTGGCGGGGCTGTTCTCCGGCTTCTACGAACACTGCCCTATTCTGTCTGCGGAAAACGAATCGGTCCGCAACAGCCGCCTGAAGCTGGCGCAGCTCACGGCGAAGACCCTGAAGCTGGGTCTGGATACCCTGGGTATCGAAACCGTAGAACGCATGTAATACAAAAAACCCGGCAAGCGCCGGGTTTTTTCTTATCAGAAATACTTCCGCAAATATTCCGTTAAACAGAGAATCGCCATCGCCTGTCCGTACGGCATCGACGTCAGCGGGATCTGGCGATAAAACTCAAGATCGCTGCCCATGCCCGTGCCGAACGACGTTTGCAACAGCTCGCCTTCCGGCGAAATATTTTTGACGATACCGCGAATCGCTTTTTCTGCCACTTCGGCATACTCCGTGCCAACATAGCGCTTGCGCACGGCTTTCAGAATGCCGTAGGCAAACCCTGCCGTGGCGGACGCCTCAAGATAAGAATGTGGATCGTCGAGCAGCGTATGCCATAGCCCGCTGTCGTCCTGATATTTCGCCAGCGCGGCAATCTGCGCATTCAATACCTGCACCAGATAGCGGCGCACGGCGCTGTTTTCCGGCAGATCCACAAGCTCAAGGAAGTCCGGGATCGCGATGGTGAGCCAGCTGTTGCCGCGCGCCCAACGGGCACGGGCGAAGTTATGGTTGCCGTCGTAGCTCCAGCCGTGGAACCACAGCCCGGTCTCCCGGTCCATCAGGTTCTGCACGTGCAGCAGGAACTGATACACCGCCTCTTCAACGTATTCCGGTTTGTTGAGCAGCTTGCCGATTTTCGCCAGCGGCAGCACCGTCATCATCAGCGTGTCATCCCACATCTGTTGATGGTTTTCTTCCGCCAGAGTGATGTGCTGCATCCCGCCGTGTTCCGTGCGCGGCATCTCGGCCATCGCCCATTCCGCCCAGCTTTCCAGCCACGGCCGCCAGGCCTGATTTTTGGTCTCTTCGTAGCGATAAGCCAGCGTCAGGAACGGCGACATGGTATTCACGTTTTTGGTGGTCGCGCCTTGCGCAAAGCGGTCGGCAAACCAGCTGTCGATGATGTCTCGCATACCTTCGTCGCCGGTCTGGCAGTAATATTGCCAGATACCGTACAGGCCAACGCCGTGCGTCCACTCCCATCCGGCCCAGCCTTTAGTGTCGATCACGCGCCCGTCGTCCAGCCGCAGCAAAAATTCACCCGTTTTGTCGTGGATATTGACCAGGCTATGCGTCACCTTTTGAATCAGCGATTTCAGTTCGTCCCGGGCGATAAAGCGCTCTGGCTGACGTAATAACGGGGTATGTTTGACAGGCCAAACTTTCATCATCTTAACCTCTGTTGTATGTCGAATTCAGTACCGCGCGATCCTTCAGCGAGGGTGCCGCTGGCTTATTGCGATTCAGATAACCGATGTTGTTATTGCCCCACAGTGACTCATAAGGCATACCGGCCAGCATCTCGACGGTGGCGCGGGCGTGGGGCGTCGCTGACTCAGGCATCGCATGACCACACTCACGCATTTTTGCGGTCTCCTCGCGCAGCGTGCTGTGGGTCTGCAAATTGAGCCTGAAGCGCAGGGAAACGAGGAAGCCGCAGAACAGGACCAGGATGGTGCCCACGCTCAGGATCGTCAAAATGGTGTGGCTCACTTCCGCAGGCTGTACTTTCTGACCGCTAACAAAGCCGGACATCTGCATCACGATGCCCACCAGCATCACCGCACCGGCCTGTGACGCCTTACGGGTCAGGGTCATGATGCCCGCGAAGATCCCTTCGCGGCGCTGGCCGGTGATCGCTTCATCCACGTCAGCAATGTAGGTATAGGTGTTCCACGGCACGTAGTTGATACCGCCGCGACCGAGACCGGCAACCGCTGAGATCAGCAACAGCAGAGCGTAGACGTCACTCAGGCCCGCGTAATAGAGCATGGCGTAAGAGAGAGACGCCAGACCAAACAGCACCACGACCATGCGGTAGGACGGTGCAGGCCCGAAACGGATGCACAGCGGGATCATGGCGATAACCGCAAAGAACTGGAAAATAGCCATCGTGCCCAGCAGATTGGACGCCATTGACGCTTCCTGCATCAGCACGAACACCACGTAGTAGGTGAATACCGCATTAAACACGTCCTGCGCGATATAGCCGCCAAGGTACATGCCCAGATGCTGACGGAAAATCTTGATGCGCAGCGTGGAGCTTAACTCAACGATCAGGCGGTTGAGGCTCTGCCCCAGCGTCAGCTTCTTCTTCTCTTCTTCAGCACGCAGCGCCGCTTCTGACCACTCTTCGCGCGGGCGTTCCCAGGTAAAGAACCAGACGAAGGTTAGCATCAGGGCGCAGAGCAAGGAGAAGACCAGGCTTGCGTAGAAGAAGGAGATCGCGTTTTCTTTCCCGAAGTGGGTTAACAGGATCCCCGGCAGGAAGGAGGCCAGAATGGCGGACATCTGCGCCATTGAGATACGCGCCCCGGAGAACTTGGTTTTCTGTTTAAAGTCATCGGTCATTTCCGGTACCAGCGTTTCGTACGGCACCAGAATCATGGTGTAGACAATATCAAACACCAGATAGGTCAGCAGGTAGTACCAGAAGCTCATGTCCCCAACCCACATCAGCGAGTAGCTGAACACGCACGGAATCCCCAGCAGGATAAAAAACTTACGACGGCCGAAGCGCTTACCGAGCCGGGTTGTCCCAAAGTTATCGGTTAAAAAGCCCATTAACGGGCTAACGACGGCATCCAGCACCCTTGCAGCGGCAAAGATAAACGTTGCTTCGATCGGTGAGAGCCCGCAGAAGGTGGTATAAAAATATAAAAGCCAGGCCGCCGTCAGGGCGGTGGTACCCGCCCCGAGGAAATCGCCTGACCCGTAAGCGAGATAGTTTGCGAGCCCAATTTTACGTGTTCTCATTGCCGTCACCCCTAATCAGTTTTGGGAGACTCCCTGCAAGCAAGCGTCTTCCGGGAGCTTTTAGACGGCTACAGTAAATGCATCGACCGGTTGATACCTTTCTGTTTCTGCCATCACTAAGAGGGTCAATGGCAATAATGCAAAGAGTACCGTCACGCGCGTCACTGATTTATAAAACAGTGTTTCTATTTGATCAAAAGGTGAGGTCAGTTTTGAGAGCCAGCCATCAAAATTGCTGATGGCTGGTGAAAAGGCAGGGTGTTAGCGGTAGTTCACGATGACAGAATTACTCTGTACTTTCAGCGCCGGGATTAAACGTCCCCCGCCCGGCACTTCCCAGATGAAACGCAAAGGTTCAATGGCCGGTACGCCGTTGAACGCCTGCGTCGTGCCATTTTCGCCATCGATTTCCGTGCAGCGCGTCTGAGAACAGAGGCGCACCCGCAGCCCTGCGGGCGTTGGGCCAATCAGCCGGTAATTCCAGACCACAAGGCCCATCTGACCGGACACGCCTTCAGAAGGCGACAGCGGGTTAGATGACATAGCAACGCCCCGGTTGCTGAGGGTCACTCCCATGCTGCTTGCCTGCCAGGTGCCTTCCCCGGCAGCGTGCGCCGCCAGCGGGAAGAACAAAATCCAGAGCCATTTACGCATTATTTTCCTCCGATCGTCGCGGTCATGCGGATGTGACGGTTATCCGACAGCTCCATATTCGACAGCACGACCAGCTGGTTCAGGCTACGACGCAGGAAGCGTGACAGCAGCGGACGCAGCGCATGGTTCACCAGCAGCACCGGCGGCGCGCCCAGCATCTCCTGGCGCGCCAGCGCCTCCTGCGTTTGCGCCAGCAGACGGTCCGCCAGGCCCGGCTCCAGGCCGCCCCCGCCCTGCAGGGCCTGCAGCAGCAGGCGTTCAAGCGGCGTATCGAGGCCAATGACCTGCACTTCTCCGGTTCCCGGGAACCACTGCTGGGTGATCGCACGACCCAACGCCACGCGTACCACCGCCGTCAGCTCGTGCGGATCGCTTTGTATCGGCGCATGCTCGGCAAGGGTTTCGAGAATGGTGCGCATATCGCGGATCGGCACTTTCTCTTCGAGCAGGTTTTGCAGCACCTTGTGCAGCGTGGTTAAAGTCACCACGCCCGGGACCAGATCTTCCGTCAGCTTCGGCATCTCCTGCGTGACGCGGTCAAGCAGCTGCTGCGCTTCCTGACGGCCAAACAGCTCTGCCGAGAATTGCCCGATCAGGTGATTAAGATGGGTCGCCACCACGGTACTGGCTTCAACAACCGTATAGCCCTGGATTTGCGCCTGCTCTTTCAGGGCACTTTCAATCCAGATAGCGGCCAAGCCAAAGGCCGGATCGATGGTTTGCTCGCCCGGCAGCGTGCCTGCGGCGGTGCCCGGGTTAATCGCCAGCCAGCGGCCCGGATAGGCATCACCGCTGCCAATTTCGACCCCTTTCATGAGAATGCGGTAGCGCGCGGGCGGCAGGTCCATATTGTCGCGGATGTGTACAACCGGCGGCAGGAAGCCCATATCCTGGGCGAATTTTTTACGGATACTGCGGATACGGCCAAGCAGCTCGCCATCCTGCTGGAAATCGACCATCGGAATCAGGCGATAGCCCACTTCCATTCCCAGGGAATCTTCCAGCTGAACGTCGTTCCAGGTCGCTTCGACGGCCTGGGTATTCTCCGGCATTTTTACCTGAACAGGTTCCGCTGCCGGTTTGATTTCACGGCCACGCATCCACCAGGCAAGCCCCAGCAGACCCGCCGTAAACAGCAGGAAGACGAGGTTTGGCATCCCCGGCACCAGGCCGAGCAAACCCAGAACGGCAGCGGCCAGCAGCATAACGCGCGGGTTGCTGAAGAGCTGGCCCACCATCTGCTCGCCAACGTCCTGATCGGTACTCACGCGGGTTACAATCACACCCGCCGCCGTGGAGATAACCAGTGCCGGGATCTGCGCGACCAGACCGTCACCAATGGTCAGCAGCGTATAGCTTTCCGCCGCGTGGCCCATGTCCATTCCGTGCTGCAATACGCCCACCAGCAGGCCGCCGACCACGTTAATCACCATGATCAGAATGCCCGCGATGGCGTCACCGCGCACAAACTTGCTCGCACCGTCCATGGAGCCGTAGAAGTCCGCCTCCTGCGTCACTTCCGAACGGCGTTTTTTGGCTTCATCTTCGGCAATAAGGCCGGCGTTCAGGTCGGCGTCGATCGCCATCTGCTTGCCCGGCATCCCATCCAGCACAAAACGCGCGCCCACTTCCGCGATACGCCCTGCACCTTTGGTGATAACCATAAAGTTGATGATAACGAGGATAACGAACACCACGATACCGATAGCGAAATTGCCGCCCACCAGGAAGTGGCCGAACGCCTCCACCACTTTACCTGCCGCTGCCGCACCGGTGTGACCTTCCATCAGGATGATACGCGTGGACGCCACGTTCAGCGCCAGTCGGAGCAAGGTGGTAAACAGCAGAATGGTCGGGAATGCGGCAAACTCCAGGGTACGCTGGGTGAACATCGCCACCAGCAGCACCATAATGGACAGCGCAATATTGAAAGTGAAAAGCAGATCGAGGATGAATGCCGGGAGCGGCAGTACCATCATCGACAGAATTAGCAGGATCAGAATCGGCCCGGCAAGGATTTGCCATTGGGTCGATTTCAGGTTGCCGGGCAGGCGCAACATTGCCACCAGATTAGCCATCAGTGTCCTTCTCGTTCATAAAATCCAGCGCGGCAGGCACCGGAAGGTTTTCAGGTTTCACAGGCCGCTGACCGCCAGCCAGACGCCAGCGCTTCAACTGCCACACCCAGGCCAGCACTTCCGCCACGGCGGCGTAAAGTTGTCCCGGGATCTGTTGTCCGATATCCGCATGGCGGTACAGGGCACGCGCCAGCGGAGGGGCTTCCAGGATCGGCACGCGGTTTTCAGTACCAATTTCCCGGATACGCAGTGCGATCAGCCCCGCCCCTTTCGCAACGACTTTCGGCGCGCTCATTTTGTTTTCGTCATAGCGCAGCGCAACGGAATAGTGCGTCGGGTTAGTAACAATGACGTCGGCCTTCGGCACATCGTCCATCATGCGGCGACGGGCGGCGGCACGCTGCATCTGGCGGATACGCCCTTTTACGTGCGGGTCACCTTCCATCTGCTTATATTCGTCACGGATATCCTGACGCGACATGCGCAGCTTTTTGAAGTGGGTATAAAGCTGGAAGATCACGTCAAAACCCACCATCGGGATAATGCTGAGCACCACCAGCAGCGCGCAAAGCCCGACCAGATTCAGCGCGTTGCTCATCGCGGTGAGCGGCGATTCGCTGATAAGACGCATCATTTCCGGCCAGTGGTACCAGAGGTAAAACCCCGCGGAACTGCCCATCAGCACCGATTTGAGAACGGCTTTGAGCAGCTCAGCCCCGGTCTGCGCAGAGAACATTTTCGCAATACCCGGCAGCGGATTCAGTTTGGAAAATTTCGGTTGCAGCGATTTGGCACTAAAAACCAGGCCGCCGAGCATCACCGGAGAGACCAGCGCGACCAGCACGACCCCGGTTATCAGGGGCAGCAGCGCGACCATGGCCCCTTTAATAAGCTGAATAATCTGGCTGAGGATCAGATTCGGATCGTTGACCATGCTGTGGTCAAAACGTAAGCCGGTGGACAACATTCCCGCCAGCTTGCGGGCGAGCGACTCCCCGCCCCACCAGATAATGCACACCCCTACGATAAGGATCAGCAGGGAGGTCAATTCTCGGGATCGGGGGATCTGCCCTTCCTCACGCGCTTTTTCTAGTCGGTGGGGTGTGGGGGCTTCCGTTTTGTCGTCGTTCTCTTCTGCCACAGTGCATGCTCAGCCCATTACGTCACGGCTATCATGCCAGCACCGCCTTTGATCAATGGGCTGAAAAACCCCTATAACCGGGTCTTTTTATCCAGTTTAAGCCCCCCCCTGCAATTCGGGTGAGTGAAAAGAGGGCAAGAAATGTTCGAACGAACATTCTCCAGCTTTTGTGATGTGTTTCATATTACAAAATGAATTAAGCGCAGTTTTAAAGAACATTTACTCTAAAATATCCCGAAAGAAAATTAACATAATCGTCGATTTTAACCAGACGGTATTGCAGGAATGATATAACCATGTAAATTCAATAATTCAGAGCAATCGATACCATATAAATCATTAGCCCGCACAATCCTAAAAAGGATGAATCTGCATAACATTAATCCTGAGACTCCCTTACCCGCAGAAAATTAAATGTTATAATTTCACGCGACATAATTTACTTTTCACCAGAAAGCAAAATGTATGCCAGGTATTTCTTTTTACTTAAAGGGACATTTAATATGGATTTCAAAAAGAATATTATTGCGGGCTTAGCCCTTGCAACACTGTCGATGAATGGTTTCGCCGCAGAAATGAATGCCGGCACGATTCATTTTACGGGTGAAATTATCGAATCAAGCTGCACCATTCAGGGTGACGACGGCACGGACAGTACTATCCCACTGGGTACTATCCTACATCATTGTTTAATACCGTTGGGAAGGAGACCGCACTTACGGAGTTCTCCATTACGCTGGCGAACTGCCCGTTAACAAGCGCTGGGCTTCCGGCTGTTCAGCTGACCTTTAACGGCCCAACGACCCTGACCAAGACCAAGACGCTGCTGGACGTCAGTAAAATTACCACCACGGGCGAAACCGCGGCCACCGGTATCGGCATTGCCGTCAGCCCGGCGGGTAAAGATGATAAGCTCATCACGATGGATGGCGCTGAAGGGCAGATCTATATCGAACTGGCGACAAAATCCGAAGATACGATTAAAGCTGATTTTAATGCCCGCTATAAATCATTTGCAGATGCGGTTACCGCCGGTCCGGCAGATGCTGATATGACGGTAAATATTCTTTACCGTTAATAAACGTATTACTGATATTCATAATATATATATTTAGGCGTCATGACGCTTAAGGAGTCATGATCTGATAATAGTCCGGACTCGGACTATTATCATTTCCCCTTAACCTCCTTTATTAAAGGTTTCACCATGCGCATTTTACTCCAGGTCTTATTATGGACTCCTGTTATTGCGAGCACCTTTTGTCACGCAGCAGGTATTCAGATCGGTCGCACACGCATAATCTACGATGCTGCGAAAAAGGAAGTTGCCCTGCCCTTACAAAATAATGATAAAGAGCTTCCATGGTTAATACAGTCATGGACGGATACAGGTGATGGTAAAACACACGGACCGTTTATCGTGACACCGCCTCTCTTTCGGCTCGATCCGCAAAAAGAGCAAAGCCTGCGTATTACCTGGAACGGGACAACCTTAGCAGGCGATAAAGAGTCTCTGTTCTATATGAACGTACGAACCGTTCCTGCCACGGCTACGGATGAGGGAGACAAAAACGTCCTGCGGTTAATCTATAAAACGCGTCTGAAACTGTTCTGGCGCCCTGTTGGACTGAGCGGTACGCCCTCTGAATCTTGCAAAAACCTGCGCTTCGCTCGTCATGGTCAGCAGCTCACTGTAATCAACGAGGGGGCGTTCTACAGCGTCTTTGATTCACTTGCGCTGGGAGCGCACAAAGTGGAGAAAGCCGACATGGTTGCCCCTAAATCCCGCGCTGACATTCCTCTCCCTGACAATGCTCAGGGAACGAGCGTCACCTGGCGCTGCATAACCGATTACGGCAATGCTTCCGAAAAATACACCGCCACCCTGGCGCAGGGTTAAAAGACCGCGATGATGACAGGACGTAATGATATGTCATACGAGCGGCTCTTTAGACCGAATCCGCTTCTTCGCTGCCTTGGCGGTGTCTTGCTCATCGCGAGCTTCTCGACGCTGGCCCGTGAGTATCGTTTCTCTCCCTCATCGCTTGAAGGAGACATGCTGGCCCAGCAGGATATCGACCTTTCACTCTTTTCAAAGTCGAATGCTCAGCTACCCGGCACCTATTCCTCACGAGTGCAGGTGAACGAACACCGCCTGAGCACCACCAGTATCGCTTACGTCAGCTCGCCGGAAGGGTCACTGATACCGCAGCTCACACCGGATATGCTGCGGGAATGGGGGGTTGCTATCGACCAGTATCCCGCCTTGCTTGCGTTACCCGCCAATAAGGCTTTGCCTAAAGATATCAGCAACTATATCCCCCAGGCCTCCGCGCGGCTTGATTTTTCAAACATGACATTAGCGTTGAGTATTCCTCAGGCCGCGTTAAGGGGTACCGGTCGCGATTACATCGATCCTTCGCGGTGGGACGACGGTGTTCCCGTGTTGTTCAGTGACTACGCTTTCTCAGGATCAAAAAATCAGGAGAGCGGCGACAACAGCGCCACCAGTCAATATCTGAATTTGCGCACCGGCGCCAACCTGGGTGGCTGGCGAGTGCGCAATTATTCAACGTGGAGCAATTCAGAGAATGAAAACCTGTGGGAAAACATCAATACCTTCCTCCAGCATGACGTTGACGCCATCAAGGCACAGTTCACGGCCGGAGAAAGCAACACGCGGGGCGAGGTATTTGATAGCTTACAGTACCGGGGCGTTAACCTTGCGTCGGATGAAGAGATGCTTCCCTACAGCCAACGCGGCTATGCCCCTGTCATACGCGGCATCGCCAGTTCAAATGCGGAAGTCTCGGTGCGCCAGAATGGCTACCTCATCTATCAGCAAAATGTCGCGCCGGGCGCGTTCGAAATCGACGATCTCTACTCCACGACCAACAGCGGCGATCTGGACGTTACGGTGAAAGAGGCTGACGGCACCGAGCATCACTTTACGCAGCCCTACTCCAGTATCGCGGTTATGCTGCGGCCTGGGCATATGAAGTACGAAATGACAGCAGGCCGTTATCGTGCTGAAAGCGGGAGCGACCAAAAGGAACCCGACTTTTTCCAGGGAAGCATGATTTACGGTTTAAATAACCTTCTCACCTGGTTTGGAGGGCTGACGCTCTCGAAAGACTATAACGCAGCCAATACCGGTGCCGGTCTGGCGCTCGGTCCGCTGGGCTCGCTGTCCGCTGACGTTACCATGGCCGATACCCGGCTAGACGATAACAGCCAGCATACCGGCCAGTCATGGCGTTTGCTTTATACCGGTAAACTGGATTCGACCGATACCAACTTCAGCCTCGGCAGCTACCGATACTCCAGCCGCGGGTATTACAGCTTTGCCGACGCCAACCAAAAACTTGACGCTCACGAAGACGATCTGCAGTTTCGTTACAATAAACGCAACCGCATTCAGGCCAGCGTTAGCCAAACCGTTGCTGGGGTGAGTTTGTATCTTAACGGTTATCAGCAGGATTACTGGGGCACCTCTAAAAAAGAGCGCAGCCTGTCTCTGGGATTCAATACCGTTGTTGCCGGCACGAGCTATCACATTGCCTATACGTACAGCAAAACCAACGGCGACGAGTCTGACAGGATGGTCTCTTTGGGATTTAGCATTCCTCTCGCCAGATGGCTGCCACGCGCCTGGAGTAGCTATAACATCAGCAACACTAAAAATGGCTATACGCGGCAAAACGTGGGCCTCAGCGGCACGCTTCTGGAGGATGAGCGTCTGAGCTACTCGTTGCAGCAGAGCCACTCCAACCACGACGGGGAAGATATCAGCAGCGTCTATGGCAGCTACCGCTCGCAGTACGCCAATCTGACCGCAGGCTATTACGCTTCCACCGATCACTCTCAGCAGCTTAACTACGGCATTGGCGGCGCTATTGTAGCCCATCCTCAGGGCATCACGCTGGCTCAACCTTTAGGAAGCCAGTTTGCTATCGTGAACGCCAACGACGCTTCCGGCATCCGTTTCCTGAACCAGCGGGGTATTCGGACCGACTGGCAGGGTAACGCAGTCATTCCATCGCTCACTCCCTACCAGGAGAACAATATTCGTATTGATACCTCGAGCCTGCCGGAAAATGTCGACAGCAGCGATACCGCCATCACCGTCATTCCATCGCGCAACGCGGCAGTTCTGGCCAGATTTGACGCCCACACAGGCTACCGGATGCTGGTCACCCTGAAGCGTCCAAACGGTCTCCCCGTTCCGTTCGGCGCCATCGCGACCAGTAGCGACCCGGTGATGAGCGGCATTGTCGATGAAACCGGCACCGTCTATCTGGCAGGCATTGGAGAGACCGCGCAGATCACCGTGAAATGGGGTAACGGCACGGGCCAACAGTGCCGCGCCAGCATTACGCAACTGTCAGCCAACCAAACCGAAAGCCCTAACGGTATTCGCTCGGTTAGCGAGCTTTGTCAGCAGGAATAAGCACATGATAACTATACTCAAGAAACAGGTCACCAGGGCTTCATTGGCCACGGTATTGAGCCTGACCGCAACCAGCCCGTGCAGGGGAGCCGCGACTTTACTCCATGACTGCTTCGGTGCGCCGCAAGCCTACACCACGACGTTCGATCATGAGTTTTCGTCCAGCGAAAATATCGCCAATCATGATTATGATGTGCCAAATCATCTGGTCGGCAATGGCCCGGTGATAGTGGCCAACTGCAGCTGTCCCGGAAATATATTTTCTTCGAGCATGGTTTATGAAAAAACCTTCGCTGGAAGCCCGCTCAAACCTGGAACAAGCGGATACGGCTATTTGACAGAAAAGATCGATGCCGATATCACCGCCTACGCTGATGCAATTAACTCTCCGGACGGCACTTCTTTGACCCCGATAGCTGTCAATGAATACCCGACGTCCAGAAGTAATATGCGTAACACGACTGAGAATGCACTCGCCAAAACGGAGGGAGATGCCAACGTTTGCAGTAGTGGCACCCAGCCGAGCAACGCCGCTACAGTAAAGCGTAATTTCCGCTGGAACGTCGTTGCGATCCTGCTTCACGTTAAAAAACCCATCCTGGGTCAAGAGGTGATCCCTTCGACGATCGTCGCGCAAAACTATGCCTGTCTTTATTTCGGCTCGGGGGGAAGCTGCGATCCTGGACAGGCAGATCAGGTCTCTGATATCTGGTTTGGCGGCACCCTATCTGCGCCGCTAAGCTGCGTTATCAACGAAGGCAGCACCATTGAGGTTGAGTTCGGCAGCATCGTCAGCAAGCAATTCGTCATCAAGGGGCAACCGCCAAAACGTTATGCCATCAAAAACGTTGATATTGCCTACCACTGCGATGATAACGCAGTGGGAAACACGGACCGGATAAAGCTCACGCTGACCGCAGATCAGGGCGTGGCAGACAACAGCACGCCGTACATTGCAAAACTTCTGGACAGGGACGATCTCGGGGTACGTGTATATGATGAAAACAGTCAGAACGTCGCGCTGGATGGGACCTATGAGTTTCCGGTGACGATGGACGCGCAAGGAAACGGTGTGGTCAAAATTCAGGCTGTACCGGTCAGCACGACGAATGCCTCCCCGGCCCCCGGCCGCTTTGAAGGTAACGTGACGGTGAAGATGGATCTTCGCTAACCGAACTACCCTCAGGCTGACGCCGCAGCCTGAGGGTAATCAGAACAATCAGAAGCCGAGGCTGTCCAGCAGATCGTCGACCTGATCCTGGCTTGCCACAACGCCCGCCTTGCTGGCGTCGAGCTGTGGACCATTGAGCAGGCTTTCGTTCTCGCGTTTTGGACGGGCCGCCGGTTCCGGGATGTTCTCCAGCAGAACCATCAGCAGCTGACGCTCAATCTCCTGGATAACATCCATCATGCGCTTGATCACCTGACCGGTCAGGTCCTGGAAATCCTGCGCCATCATGATGTCCAGCAGCTGGGCGTTGGTGAAGCTGGTGTGCCCCGGCACATCACCCAGGTACTGACGGGTATCCGTCACCAGCTCACGGGCATCCGCCAGCTCGATAGGGTTCTCAAACCACTCGTCCCAGCGTTTGCTCAGCGCTTTCGCCCCCTTTTCCATCGCATCCTGGTGCGGCTGTGACGCTTCAACACTATTCAGCGCACGTTCCGCGGCCTGAGCGGTCATCTGTACAACATAGTCCAGACGATCGCGGGCATCAGGAATGGCTTCCGCCGCTTCGGCAATCGCCTGATCCAGACCCAGCTCACGCAGGCTGTCACGCAGCATGCGCGTCAGGCTGCCGATGCGGACGATAATATCGCTCGGCGAGTGTTCTTCAACGGGTTTCATAGCAGGTTGCAACATTTCCATCACCTCACATGCCGAGTTTCTCGAAGATCTTACCGAGCTTCTCTTCCAGGGTTGCCGCGGTGAATGGCTTCACCACATAGCCGCTTGCGCCCGCCTGTGCAGCGGCAATGATGTTCTCTTTTTTCGCTTCTGCAGTAACCATCAGAACCGGCATAGACGCCATTCCGGCATCGGCACGAATGGTTTTCAGCAGTTCCAGACCGTCCATGTTAGGCATGTTCCAGTCGGAGATAACAAAACCAAACCCGCCAGCCTGCAGTTTGTTCAGCGCATCAACGCCGTCTTCTGCTTCTTCAACGTTGTTGAAGCCCAGCTCTTTCAGCAGGTTGCGCACGATGCGACGCATGGTGGAAAAGTCATCCACAACCAAAAACTTAAGCTCTTTATCCGCCATAAAATAATACTCCTGAGTCAAATACGTATTGCCTGTCCGGCACTGATTTTCGCCAGCATCTGCTGGCTTACCTGGCTAAGATCGACCACTTCGCTCACGCCACCCATATTGATGGCCTCGCGCGGCATGCCGAACACCACACAACTTGCTTCATTCTGCGCAATCGTCCAGGCGCCAGCCTGGTGCATTGCAAGCATTCCGGCGGCACCATCGTTGCCCATCCCCGTCAGGATCACCCCAACGGCGTTGCGCCCCGCATGTTTCGCCACCGAATGAAACAGCACATCCACCGACGGGCGGTGCCGGTTGACCGGCGGTCCGTCATGAATTTTGATTTGATAGTTAGCGCCGCTGCGCGACAGCTCCATATGCTTGTCGCCCGGGGCGATATAGGCATGTCCCGGGAGCACGCGCTCGCCGTCTTCCGCCTCCTTCACGCTGATCTGGCACAGCTTGTTCAGGCGTTCGGCGAATGAACGGGTAAAGCCTGGCGGCATATGCTGAGTGATCAGAATACCCGGACTTGAAAGCGGCAATGGCTGGAGTACATGACGAATTGCCTCTGTTCCTCCGGTTGACGCCCCAATAACCAGCAGTTTTTCCGAGCTGAGTAAGGGACCGGCCTTCAGGGTCGCAGGCGCGGCCAATGGCGTATGGGCAGCAAGCTTCGCCCGCGACGCGGTGCGGATCTTCTCCGCGATCATTTCGCTGTAGGCCAGCATCCCTTCGCGAATGCCGAGCTGCGGTTTGGTGACAAAATCCACCGCCCCCAGCTCCAGCGCGCGCAGGGTGATTTCCGATCCTTTTCCGGTCAGGGAGGAGACCATCACCACCGGCATGGGCCGAAGCCGCATTAATTTTTCGAGGAAATCTATGCCATCCATGCGCGGCATCTCGACATCCAGCGTTAGCACGTCGGGGTTATATTTTTTAATTAAATCCCGCGCTACCAGAGGATCGGGCGCAGTCGCCACCATCTCCATGTCGCTGTGGCTATTGATAATTTCAGTCATGATCTGACGCATCAGCGCTGAATCATCGACAGACAACACCCTGATTTTACTCATGCTTTTTCCTTACTCAGCGCATATACCGTTTGCCCACGCAGGCTAAACTCACGCGCGAGGTTGCTGAAGTTTTCCGAGTGCCCGGCAAACAGTAAACCGTCAGGCTTGAGCAACGGAACAAACCGACGCAAAATGTCCTGTTGCGTCGTTTTATCAAAATAGATCATGACGTTACGGCAAAAAATGGCGTCGAACGGCCCCGGCACGTTGTACTGCTTATCCAGCAGGTTAACGGGCGCGAATTCGACGCAGTTCGCCAGCTCCTGGCGTACGCGCACCAGGCCTTCATGCGGGCCCGTGCCGCGCATGAAATAACGCTGCAGCTGCTGCGGCGACAGCGTTTTCAGTTCATCCTGGCGATACACGCCGTTACGCGCCTTCTCCAGCACCTCGGTATCGATATCGCTGGCGTAGACTTTCCAGCGTCCGGGCGTCATGCCCAGGGTGTCAGCAAGGGTTATCGCCAGCGAGTACGGCTCTTCACCCGTCGAGGCGGCCGCGCTCCATACGCGATACTCCCCGGTGCGACGGCGGGCGTGCTCGGCCAGGACCGGGAAGTGGTGAGCTTCACGGAAAAACGCCGTCAGGTTGGTGGTTAACGAGTTAATAAAAGCCTGCCACTCTGCGCTGTTCTGGTTCGCCTCGAGCATGCTCAGATAGCGGCCAAAATCATCCAGCCCCAGCGTACGCAAGCGCCGCACCAGACGGTTGTAGACCATGTCCCGCTTATGATCCGCAAGCACGATCCCCGCACGCTGGTAGATTAACTGACATATCCGACGAAAATGCGCGTCGGACAGCGCGAGGCGCTGTGTCATCTGCAACAATAATGACGTTTGCCCAGGGGGCATTGGTGATGTCATAGCGCCTTCTTAATTACATTCAGGATACAACTGGCACGGCCTGCGACCGCCCGACTTCTGTTACTGCTTCAACGTGCTCTTTCACATTAAATACCGCGACCAGTCCGGTCAGACGATCCGCCTGGCTGGCCAGCTGATCGGTTGCCGCTGCAGCTTCCTCAACTAACGAGGCGTTTTGTTGCGTCACCTGATCCATCTGGCTGACGGCCTGGGCAACCTGCTCAATCCCGCGACGCTGTTCATCCGACGCAGAGGCAATCTCGCCCATGATGTCGTTCACCCGCGTCACGGAGGTGACGATCTCGTGCATGGTTTTCGCCGCCGTATCCACCAGCGTTGAGCCCTGCTGAACGCGCGAAACCGACTCTTCGATCAGCACCTTAATCTCTTTCGCCGCGTTGGCGCTGCGGCTCGCCAGGTTACGCACCTCCCCCGCCACCACCGCAAACCCGCGCCCTTGCTCACCGGCGCGCGCCGCTTCCACGGCGGCATTCAGCGCCAGAATGTTGGTCTGGAACGCGATACCGTCAATCACGCTGATGATGTCACCAATTTTCTGCGAGCTGGTGGCAATCTCCTGCATGGTGCTGGCGACATGGGACGCCTGGTCGCCGCCTTTCTTCGCCGTCATCGCCGCCTGTTTTGACAGGTCAGACGCCTGACGCGCGTTATCGGCGTTCTGGCCTACCGTCGCGGTTAACTGCTCCATGCTGGCCGCCGTCTGCGCCAGCGAGGCCGCCTGCTGCTCGGTGCGGGACGAGAGATCGTTGTTCCCCGCCGCAATCTCAGAGATCCCGGTGTGCATGGCATAGCTGCCCTGCCGCACGTCGCTCACCGTTTCCCGCAGGGATCCCTGCATCGCCTTCAGGCTGGCAAAGATCGCCGAAATTTCGTTCTTGCCGAACACCGCCACCGGACGCGCCAGGTCCCCTTTCGCAATACTGTCGAAGTGGCTGCTGATAATCGCCAGCGGCTGCACGATCATTCTGCGCGACCAGAGCAGCGCCCCGCCGGTCAGCAGCCCTGCCAGAATCACCACCACGGCAAAGATGACGCCCGACATGTGATAGCTTTGACGGCTCTGGTCACCGGCACGCTGAACAGACTGGTTAATATCCTGCTGCCACGCGTTAAAGCTGCCGTCAAACGCCGCCTGAGACGCCTGAACCGGTGCAGTCATAAAGTCCGAAAGCTGGTTGTTCTCAAGCCACGTCGCCTGGTGGTCCAGATCGCTGTACCACTGCTCAAAGTTCGTCTTCATGGCGGCCTTCAGCGCTTTCTCTTTCTCACTGTCGGCGGCCTGCGCCGTAAAGGCTTTAAACTGTGCGTCAGCCTGCTTCAGACTGTCGCGCGCGGTCGCCATCAGCGCTTTAATGTCATCCGGCGGATAACTCAGCGCGGTTAAGGTTCCCGCCTTGTTCAGCGCAGTGCTTGCCTGCAACAGCACGGCACGCGTTTGTGCCAGTGCGGAGCGCTGCTGATTACTCGCCTCAACTTCCTGCAAATTCTGATAGCCATCGCGAAACGCCCAAAAAGACAACCCGTTACTGCCAACCTGCAACACACCGCAAAGGATCAGAATCAAAAACAGTGTGGTCGAGATACGAATACGATTTAACATCCACGCTCCCATCAAGCGGCAAGCAGCCGCGGTTTAATTGTCAGTCAAAATGTTTCCCAGTTTTCATCTTGTCCGGTCGTCGCGGTGCGCGTACGGTGTGCAGCCGATTCAGCGGCTGGCGCTCGATACGTCGCCTGCGTGGTGACCGTGTTTCCAGCGAGTGAAGCGAGACGAAACGCCGAGACGGCCATCTTCAGACGGCTCGCCTGGTCTTCCAGAGCAGCGGCCGCCGCAGCGGACTCCTGCACCAGCGCGGCGTTTTGCTGTGTCACGCGATCCATTTCCGATACCGCCAGAGCAACCTGGTCGATACCACGACTCTGCTCATCGGACGCAGAGGCGATTTCCCCCATGATGTCCGTCACGCGGGTGACGGCATTCACGATGTCATTCATGGTCTCCCCGGCGCTTTCCACCAGCACGGAGCCGGTATCCACGCGGGAGACGGAATCTTCAATCAGGGACTTGATCTCTTTGGCCGCGTTGGCGCTGCGGCTGGCCAGGTTGCGTACTTCCCCGGCCACCACGGCAAACCCGCGCCCCTGTTCACCCGCGCGCGCCGCTTCCACGGCGGCGTTCAGCGCCAGAATGTTGGTCTGGAAGGCAATGCCGTCGATAACGCTGATGATGTCGGCGATTTTCTTCGAGCTGTCGGCGATTTCGTGCATGGTTTTCACCACGCCATCCACCACGCGGCCGCCGCGCTGCGCCGTCTCGGAGGCGCTTTCCGCCAGCTGAGACGCCTGGCGGGCGTTATCGGCGTTCTGCTTCACGGTCGCGGTGAGCTGCTCCATGCTGGCGGCCGTCTCTTCCAGGGCGGACGCCTGCTGCTCGGTACGGGATGAGAGGTCGTTATTCCCCATCGCAATTTCGCTGGTGCCGGTGTAGATAGCCTCCGACCCGTTACGTACGTTGGCAACGGTTTCGATTAACGAACGCTGCATATGGTCAACGCTGTTTGCCAGCTCGGTGATCTCATTGCGCCCGGAAACGGTCAGCGTTTTGGTCAGGTCACCGCCGGCAATTTCACGAATGTGGGCAATGACGCGGCCGAGAGGGTTCAGCAGGATATGGCGAATGCCGTACCAGACCGCGACCAGCACAATGACCAGCGCCAGCGCCATCACGGCCATCTGCCATTTTGCAAAGCGGTAGTCATTCTGGCTTGCCGTAAAGGCCGAGTGATAGAGATCGCCACTGACCTTCGCGTATTCCCCCAGCGCCGCGCCGAGTGCGTTTTGCATCCCCTGCGTTGGCTGCGCGAAATAGGCGTCCATATTGCCGCTCTCCAGGAACTGAATCAGCTCTGTCAGGCCGGTATGGTAGGCATTGTATTTTTCATCGATATTCTGGCTCACCTGCTCCATAGCAGGCTGCGGGGCGATCTTTTTGAAGGCGTCGTAGTGTTTCGCGGCGTCAGCGAGGGTGGCACGGGCATTTTTCAACAGATCGGTTTTCGCGCTGCTCTGCTGATTGTTGGGGTCCATCATCATGCGCGCGGACGAGCGGCTCAGGTTGATACGCGTTTGCAGCATCAGATCCCACGTTGAGGTGAGTTCACTCTGCTGCAGGCGGAGATCGTTCGAGGCCGCGAAGCTGTCCTGGTTCTGTTTTAATGACGAGAAAAAAAGCCCGCCGGAGATGAGCTGAAGAAGTGCGAAAATGACCAGCACCATCATGAGCATTGTGACAACGCGGATACGGTTCAACATACAACACCTTCTCATAGATTTATTAACGGTGTTATCGGCACAGCCCACAGGAACTTTACATTTGCGAAAGGGAAAAGCGCGGGGTTAAAACGCCACGTCGACAATCAGCGTGTCGGTGTAGGTTCCGGCGGGCGGCGTGGCCTGATTGGTCAGGACTTTCGCGGTGTAGTTGTAGGTGCGCAGTAAACCGTCGGTACTGACCTGGGACGATACCGCGCTGGACCAGCGCTCGCTGCCGCTGCCGCCCCAGCGGTTACCGGTGGCTTCCTTATAGATGTCGTAGCTCATGGCGTTGCTGCCGCTCACCATCCGCCGCACGTTGTTCAGCGCGTTGGCACCGTTATTAATGCCGATGGTATACGAACTTCCTTTGGTACAGGTGACGGCAATCGCCTGCGAGACAGTGGGGAAACTTTGCACCAGCGGCGCGCTGTTGAAGTTCACATCTGGCGTGGTCATGGCGCTGCAGTCGTTGGTAACGGTCATATCCAGCAGGATGGTGGTTGTCGCGGTTCCCGTCTGATTGATTGTGCAAATGCCAAGCGCGCCCACGGAGCAGACGCTGTAGTTAATGCTGAAGGTTAACTGCACCTGATATGGCCCGGCAGTGACGTTTTGCCCGGCGACGGTGCGGAAATAGAGCGGAATGTTGTACTGCTTTGACCCCAGCAACCCCAGCAGGGTACTCCCGCTCCAGGTATATGATTTACTTATCTGTACCTCGCTGCTGCTCGCGCATCCCGATAACCCGCACAGCCGGGTGGGGATCACGTCGGTGATGGCCGCATTATCCGTGCGTTTCATCGTGGCCCGGCTGCTGCCCGAAACCGATGCCGCGGTGTAGGTCAGCGTTACCGAGTCGCTGGTCAGCAGATTCAGTACGGCATCGCAGGCCACTACCAGCGTGCCGGTGGTTTGAACTTCTCCGGTTCCGCTAAGCGCGAACGAGGTGACGCTGCCAAACGACGCATTAACCGTACTGACGGTACACGCCGCCCAGCCGCCGCCGGAGAACAGCAGCAGGATGAATAGCAGCAGGCGCGTCATGGCTCCTCCCGGCAAACCAGCGGCCCGTAGGTTTTCAGCTTGTGCTCCGGATTGGCCCCCACGGTCAGGGTAGTCTTACAGCGCCTCCCGTCAGGTGCGATCACCTCCAGCGGGTTCACATCGCTGAGATTTTCCAGCCAGGCGATGCCGTCATACCCCACCACCGCATTGCTGCGCGAGGCGCGTCGAACCTGGCTTCCCACCGGCAACGCCTTCCCGCGCGCGTCATGCAGAATAACGCTGGCCACCCGTTCCTGCTCCATCGGGAAATCGACCAGATAGCCGCTGTGGCGCCGAATCGCGATCCGCCGCTCGGTCTCTTTCAGACGGGTATCCGCCGGCAGATTCAAAGTATCAATCCGGTAGCTTGCCGGGTAATACGCCGACACCCCGCTGACCAGCAGGTAGCCGTTGTTATTGGTTTTACCGACGGGCTGGTTCTCATAGCTGACGGGCACGTCCGGGTGGCCATCGGTACTGATGACCACAAACGCATCGTTGATCTTATTCGCCGCGAACAGCTCGCCGTCCATCAGCACAACGGCGCCCATCGCCTCGCCCCACCAGGTCATGGTATCCCTTTCGCCATAGCCGCCGCCCTGCAGCTCGATGTTGTTATTGCGCCAGCCCAGCGTACCCTGTTGATAATCACTGGATCTTGACTGGTTGGCCCAGGCCATGTTCCAGCTGAACCCACCGTCAGAAGGCATGGAGTGGTTGTAGTTAATGCGCTGGGTACTGCCTGCATCCGGGGTGTTTTCAACGGTGACGGCAGCGCTGTCGCGCGCCCCCAGCGGCACCTGCAGCGACAGCGCGACCGTCCAGTCTCCCCGCTGCCGATCCCGGCTGCCGGCCAGGTAAATACTGCTCGCTCCCCACAGGTTTCGGCTCCAGGAGAGATTGAGCAGCTCGGTTTTTTGGCTGTCAAAACTCTCCACGCCTATCCAGGCCGCACCGATATTGCCGTACCGTCCCAGATTGAAGGTCAGCGAATACTGGTCCGTATTACGGCTAAAGCTGGCGATGGGCTTATCGTTTTCGTCATACACCGTCGGCTGATCGTAAAGGGCCAAATTGCCAAAGCCTCGGTCGCGACGCGTGTGCTGGGTGGCGACGCTAAACTCGCTGGTACTGTACTGGTAACCCCAGTTGATTTGCCCGCCCGCATCACCGCGCATGCGGCTTTGCGAGTAAGAGGTATTCACCACGCCAAACTGGCCGAGTTTTATCACTGTCCCCGCGCCGCCCAGCGCCAGCTCCTGCGCCCCTTCCACGTGGCCCTCGAGTGTTAGCCAGTCCGTCATCCCGTAGCGATACGAGCCGCTGCCGGCTGCCGGACCGTAGTCAAAATTCTTGATACCGTAATTACGCCGTAGGCTGCCGAGCGTCACGGCGCCGTCGCTCAGCCCTTGCTTGAGCAGGTCGCTGGTGACGTAAAACGGTAGCGTGGTGCTTACCTGGCGCCCCAGCGCATCCGTCGTGACCAGCACCGCATCCCCGGCGCCGTTGATATAGGGCAGATTAGTCAGGGTGAAGGGGCCCGGCTGAAGCTGGGTTGAGCCGGAGCGATAGCCGTTGATAAAAAGATCGACCGAGGTGGGTACCGCGGCTTCCCCCGCGAACTCGGGCAGCGGCCATGTCACCAGGTCAGGACGCAGGGAAAAATCCCGCCCGACGCTTATCCCCCCCATCCGCACGCTGGAGCTCCAGCTCAGGGCATCGCTGATCACGTCCCCGGCGCTCCAGCTCATCGCGTCATCTTCGTTGGTGAACAGCAGGGTCGTGTCATAGCGGACATACCCTTCCTGCTGTCCGTCGTTACCGGTGAAATTTTCCCGCGCGTAACCGGTCGAGGAAAACGAGCCGTTTTCGTTGAAGTAGCGGAACTCATGCCAGATCGACGCCTGACCACCGATATGTTCCGTGTGGTTGGTGTAGAGATCGTAATTCAGCAGCGCCCCGCGCCCGTAGTGCGGTTTGGCCTGCGCCGCTTGCGCGCTGAAAGGCGTCACGCGGGCCGTCACCCAGTCGCGGGGAACGTTAAGCAGCAGGCGCTGCGCGGCGCTGTCGTACTCCACCCGAACCTGAGCAAGCGAGGAGAGATTTACCTCGCCGGTGGGAACGTGCGCCGGGGGCAGACCCGCGCGCAGCAAATCGGCGCTGGAGATAAAGAAAGCGCCTTTACGCTGCGTCACGGGCACGACCAGGCCGGTATCGTAGTGATTGACCACGATGGCCAGCTGGAAAACCGCTTCATCATTTATCGCCTGTGCCTGGGGAGGCGGCGGTAAACTGTCGTCGCCGGGCCCGGCCAGGGTCGCTGAACTGACGCATAGCAGTATCATCATCGCCGGCTTCAGTTGACGGGCGTCGACTGCCATTGTTCGTCCCTGGCATTAATCTGCGCGCTCATCCGCTCTGGCTGACGAACGCCAGCGGGTATAGGCCAGCTGCGGGTGCTGCCCGGCAGGACGTAACCCAGCAATCCCTCCGCCACCGTGCGTTTCTGACCGCCCTGCTCCAGCGCCACCTGGCTCAGCCTGACGTGAACATCACCCCGATTTTTGACCTCCAGCGCAGGCTTCCCCTCCGCCTGCGTCACCCGCCAGCTCAGGTTTTGGGTCTCCGCCAGCGCGTGATGCGCGCCCTCTTTGATGGTCGGGATCCCCTGTCCATATACGAACAGAGGGATGGAGTAACGCATCTGCAATTTCAGACCGATGGCGGGTTCGGCTTTGGCATCTGGCTGGGGAATTTCATCGACGATAATACGATAGGCCTGTTCGACCCCTGCGGGAACTGAAGCCTGTTTGATAAGGCGAATAAGCTGCTTGTTGCCTGTGCCAATCGTGACGATGGGCGGGCTGGCGACCACGTCCTGCTGCGCGGTATAGCGCTCGTGTCCGTCCTCCTGCTTCCAGCGCACGATGCGAACCTGCATCGTCGTGGCGCTGTTTCCCTGATTCTGGATCCACAGTTCCGTGGCGTTGGCGTCTGCAGCAAGCCAGGGATCGATGGGCCAGAGCAGGAGGGTGGCCGCCGCCTGCGCCTGGCCAGCAACCGCCATTCCCAACGCGCCCGCCAGACAAACCGGTCTGAAAAATGGCTTCATCAACACTCTCCCTTTATTACCATGACAAGGTCACGGTGAGCTGATCGGAATAGGTTCCCGCCGGGCTAAACCCGGTCAGTAGCGCCACGCCAAAAAGCGGCAGCGCGATATTATTGCTGTTGGTATAGGTCACCGCTATCGCCTGGTTGACGCCAATTTCGCTGTTCGCGGCCAGCGAGCTGCTGCTGTAGAGCCGGTATGGCACCATATCGACGCCGTTCGCGCGCTTCATGCGGCGAACGGATGAATAATTTTGACCGCCATTAATGCTCATGCTCAGCGCCACGCCTGGCGTACAGGCAATAGACAACGCCCCGTTTGGCACAAAGCTGGTGCTCACCGGCGCGCTCTCGACGCCGTTATGGCTGCCAAAATCCAGCGTACCGAGAAGCCCTCCGCTACCGGTGGCCACCGCGCATCCCGGGACAATCGTCGCGCTGACCTTAAACGACTGGGATGTCACCGCATCCGCCGTGGGCATCGTGAGCAATCCGACGATCAGCGCGAAAAAAGGCTGCACGCGTCCCTCTGCGCGTTTGCGCAGACCTGTGAGAGATGCCTTCATGGCGGTTCGGGACTAGTAGGTGACGCTGACGTTAATCGTGTCGGTGTAGGTTCCCGGAACGACCGTCACGCTGTTACCGCCGCCGGTAATCCGTCCGTAGAGGGTGTAACTGTCCACCCCTCCGGCCGTAGACGCGATCGGCAGCGCGGCGTTATTGGCAATCACGGTGTTAAACCCGCTGTCGCTGTACAGGCTGTAAGCCACGCCCTGTGCCGCGTTGGCCGTATTCACCAGATAGCGTTCAGGCGTGCCCGGCGAACCGACAACCGAGCCGGGCGCGGTGGAGTGGGTATTACCGGTGATCGCGACCGTATAGCTGGCGGTCGTACATTGAATGGTGAAGGTGTTTCCGCCGCTGGCGCCGCTCAGCTGCGTCGTAAGCGTGGAAAAGGTTGCCGGATGGGTACCGAAATCGAGCGTACCGAAGTTAATACCACTCTGCGCGGGCGAGCCGTTTATCAGACACCCGTTTGTCAGCGTCAGCGTTGCACCGATGGTGCCGCTGCTGGTGACGGCCAGCGCCTGATGGGCCGTTGTCGCAGCCAGTAAGGTGCCTGCGCAGATCAAAAGAAGTTTTCTTTTCATTTACCACCCTCCAGAAGACGTCTCCGTTCCCTTGCCACATTTTATTTTTGTCGTTCAAGATGTTAGCCCCGCTTAACGTTCCTCTGAGGGGGTTATTGAGAATTTAGTTTATGGATATCGCTTCGACCACCAGCCCGTTAACGCATAAGGCATATGTCTTATTGACTCAATTTTCTTATAAATAACAGAAATTTAAATTAATTCAGGCAGCGATTTTATTCTATTCGGGGAGAATATATCCATTAAAGTGTGACGACGATCACAATATATCGTCAGCGCATTAGCAACAAAATTAATAAAAATTAAAAAGGAGTTGTATCCCCCTACACTTTGCGTCAATTTATGTGCCGAATAATTTCCCGCATCGTAATAAAAAATTTATATGTATCGACGCGGGCTACATCTGAAGCGCATAGAGGGTCTTTTTTCGTGGCAAGTGCAAACAAACTCACACTCTTCATCGTGATATTCATGCTGGCGGGTATTCTTTCAGGGGCAGCAATTCATGAGTACGCATCTGCGGATGCCATCAAAGCCTGGTCGGATAATATTACCCTTCTGACCGATATTTTCCTCCGTCTGATCAAAATGGTCATTGCACCGTTGGTCTTCAGCACGCTCACCGTCGGCATTATGAAGCTGGGGGAAACCTCCACCATTGGCCGCGTTGGCGGCAAAGCGATGGTGTGGTTTATCAGCTCATCCGTGCTCTCTATTTTGGTTGGCCTGTTCATCGTCACGCTGGAGCATCCGGGAAGCGGTCTGAACCTGACGGTCCCGACAGAAGCGGTGGATACCGGCCTGGCCGTGGGCGGCATGACGCTGAAAGCATTCCTGTCGCATACCATTCCGACCAGCATCGCGGGGGCGATGTCGAACAATGAGATCCTGCAGATTGTGGTGTTCTCGATGTTCTTCGGCATCGGCGGCGCGTCGCTGGGGCAGAAATTCAACGCGCCGCTGGTGGCCGCGCTGGATGTGGTTTCCCATATCATGCTGAAGGTAACGGGTTACGTGATGTACGTTGCTCCGCTGGCCATTTTCGCGGCGATTTCATCCGTCATTGCCACGCAGGGTCTGGGCATTCTGCTGAACTACGCCTCCTTTATTGGCGGCTACTATGTTGCCATTCTTCTTACCTGCATGGTGCTGCTGGCCGTGGGCTACATGGTGCTGAAAAAAGAGGTGTTTCGCCTGGTCAGCATGCTGAAGGATCCGGTCCTGGTGGCCTTTACCACCAGCAGCTCTGAAGCCGCCTACCCGAAAACGCTGGAGCAGCTGGAGCGCTTTGGCTGTTCGCGCAACATCGCCTCTTTCGTTCTGCCGATTGGCTACTCCTTCAACCTGGTGGGTTCGATGGTGTACTGCTCTTTCGCCTCGATGTTTATCGCTCAGGCGTACAACATTCACCTGAGCTTCTCTGAAGTGACGGTGCTGATGCTGACCCTGATGCTGGCGTCGAAAGGGATTGCCGGCGTACCGCGTTCTTCACTGGTGGTGCTGGCAGCAACCATTCCGAGCTTTAATATTCCGGTGGCGGGTATTCTGCTGCTGATGGGGATCGACCACTTCCTGGACATGGGCCGTTCCGCAATTAACGTGCTGGGGAATGGTATTGCGACCGCGATGCTGTCGCAGAATGAAGGCGCGCGGGAAGCGGAAGCTGAAGCTGAGCTGGTAAAGCAGGAAGCGTAAGGTGAAAAAAAGGGTGAGGCCTGATGCCCTCACCCCTGCCCTCTCCCACAGGGAGAGGAAGCAAACACAAAAAACGGCAACCTGGGTTGCCGTTTTGCATTTACCTACGCTACGTGACTCGCGGCGATATCCAGCAGCGCCATCTCATCGCTGTTCAGCAGCTTCTCGATGTTCACCAGAATCAGCATACGCTCGCCGAGCGCGCCCAGGCCGGTCAGGTATTCGGTCGACAGCGTGACCGCAAACTCCGGCGCAGGACGAATTTGGTCAGAGGTCAGGGAAAGCACATCAGATACGCCGTCCACCACGATACCTACCACGCGCTGCCCCAGATTCAGAACGATCACCACGGTGTTGTCGTCGTAGTCAACGTCGCCCTGGCTGAACTTCACGCGCAGGTCCACGATTGGCACAATGACGCCACGCAGGTTGGTGACACCTTTAATAAAAGCAGGCGTGTTAGCGATGCGGGTAACCTGGTCGTAACCACGGATTTCCTGCACTTTCAGGATATCGATGCCGTACTCCTCATCGCCTAAAGTGAATACCAGGAATTCCTGCCCTGATGGCTCGCCCGCCAGTTTCGTTACATTACTCATACCGGTCATGTTATTACCTTCTACTTAATCAGGCGGCTGTGTACGCCACACGTTGTTCACGATTTAATCCCTGAAGCGCCGACACATCGACGATCAGCGCCACGCTACCATCACCCAGAATGGTGGCGGCAGAAATACCCGGCACTTTGCGGTAGTTGCTTTCGAGGTTCTTCACTACCACCTGGTGCTGACCAATCAGCTGATCGACCAGCAGCGCGTAGCGACGGCCCGCGCTTTGCAGGATCACAACGATGCCCTGCGTGGCCTCTGTCTTCGCCCCGTCCACTTCGAACACTTTCCACAGCTCAACCAGCGGCAGGTACTCACCGCGCACTTCGAGGACGCGCTCGCCGCCCGCCAGCGGATGCAGATCTTCTTCACGCGGCTGCAGGGATTCCATTACGGCGTTTAGCGGCAGGATAAAGACTTCGTCCGCCACTTTGACTGACATGCCGTCGAGGATCGCCAGCGTCAGCGGCAGCAGGATGCGAATGGTGGTGCCGGAACCCTGTTTAGACTGGATCTCAACGTGGCCGCCCATCTCCTGGATGTTACGTTTCACCACGTCCATGCCCACGCCGCGTCCGGACACGTCGGTCACCTGCTCCGCGGTAGAGAAGCCCGGCGCGAAGATCAGCATGCCCACCTCTTCGTCGGTCATGTTTTCATTGACCGCCATCCCCTGCGAAATCGCTTTTGCCAGGATGCGCTCGCGGTTAAGACCCGCGCCATCATCGGTCACTTCGATGCAGATATTCCCGCCCTGGTGTTCCGCAGAGAGGATCAGGTTGCCGACCGGCGATTTTCCGGCGGCGATGCGGTTTTCCGGCAGTTCAATACCGTGGTCGAGGCTGTTACGCACCAGGTGCGTTAACGGGTCGATAATGCGCTCGATCAGGCTCTTATCCAGTTCGGTTGAGCTGCCCATCAGGGTCAGTTCAATCTGTTTATTCAGCTTGCTGGCAAGGTCGCGAACCAGACGCGGGAAGCGGCTGAAGACATATTCCATCGGCATCATACGGATGGACATGACCGATTCCTGCAGGTCGCGGGCGTTACGCTGCAGCTGACCCATGCTGGTGATCAGATCGCCGTGGGTAACCGGGTCCAGTTCGTTAGAACGCTGAGCCAGCATCGACTGGGTGATCACCAGTTCGCCCACCAGGTTAATCAGCTGGTCGACCTTCTCAACCGCAACGCGGATGCTGGTTGACTCGCTGGAGCGCGCGGCAGGTTTCTCACCGCGGCCAGGTGCCGCGGCCTCTTTTGGCACTGCCTTCAGCGCCGGAGCCGCAGGAGCCACAGCCGGTGCGGCGGCCTGAGCGACAACGGCCACCTCTTCCGCAGCGGCAGGGGCGTCAACCGCGGGCGTTTCGGTTTCGAAGGCGATCTGGTCAGCTTCAATCACAAAGCACAGTACCGCCACGATATCGTCCTGGCCAATACCGTCATCAAGCGTCGCGGCAAGGCTGTCTTTGCCTTTTACCACGTTGCTTAACTTCGCCAGGTTACCCAGCTCTTCTTCCAGCAGGTTAACTTCACTCTCTTTGAGACGTGACAGCACAACGCGCAGTTTGCCCGCTTGTGCAGCGGCTGGCGCGGCCTCGTCGGCAGCAACCGCATCGACAACGCTCAGTTTCGCCGCAGGGACAACGGCTGCAGCGACCTCACCTTTTGCTTCCAGGGCGAGCTGGCGCAGCGCATTGCAGATGTATTCAAAGCTGGCGGCATCAGGCTCTGCCGAACTTTTATAGGCGTCGAGCTGTTCCTGCATAATATCTTTGGTTTCCAAAAACAGGTTGATAATGTCGGTATTGAGCTGCATCTCACCGCGTCGTGCTTCATCAAGCAGGTTTTCCATTAAATGGGTCGTTTCCTGCAGGATGGTAAATCCAAACGTTCCGGCTCCGCCTTTAATAGAGTGCGCCGCACGGAAGATGGCATTGAGCTGCTCGGAGTCCGGTGCTTCGGGCACCAAATCGAGCAAGTGTTGCTCCATATCGGCCAACAATTCGTCGGCTTCATCAAAGAATGTCTGGTAAAAATCGCTAATATCCATGCTCACGCTATCACCTCGGATTGGCTGGTGGCGATGTTGGAACGGCAGCCGAAGGAACGGCCCCAGGCTGTTTTAAATCGTCCAGTGACTCATTCTGACTTTCGGCGTTTTCATGCAGGATGGCCTGCTCCGCCTGCTGGTTCAGCACTAAAAGACTGATACGACGGTTGATGGCATCATCCGGCCCGCGGTCGGAAACGCGCATGGTTGCGGCCATGCCGACTACGCGCAGTACCTTGCCATCATCAAGCCCACCTACCACCAGCTCGCGACGCGAGGCGTTGGCACGATCGGCAGAAAGCTCCCAGTTGCTGTATCCCTTTTCCCCACTGGCATACGGGAAATCATCCGTGTGTCCTGACAGGCTGATTCGGTTAGGAATGCCGTTCAGCACCGGTGCAATGGCACGCAGAATATCGCGCATGTACGGTTCGACTTCCGCACTCCCGGTTTTAAACATTGGGCGGTTCTGGCTGTCGATAATCTGAATACGCAGCCCTTCCTGCACCAGGTCGATCTTCAGATGCGGGCGCAGCGCGCGCAGCTTCGGATCCGCTTCAATAAGCTGATCGAGATCGCCCCGCAGTTTCTTCAGACGCGCCTGCTCCATCTTTCTTTTCAGCTCGTCGATGTTCGGCTCTTTTTTCACCTCACCCTTCTGCTGGGTGTAATCATCGCCGCCGCCCGGGATCGGGCTTTCGCTGTTAGAGATACGCGGCCCACCGGCCACCGCCGTTGCCAGCGGCGTTCGGAAATATTCGGCAATCTGGATCAGTTCTTTTGGGCTGGAGATGGAGATCAGCCACATCACCAGAAAGAACGCCATCATTGCGGTCATAAAGTCGGCGTACGCAATTTTCCACGAGCCGTGTGCGCCATGCCCGCCGCCCTTGTGCTTGCGTTTTTTTACGATGACGATCGGATGGGACTGGTTTTTCATGCGTCCTCAGTTGTCGTCTGTTGGTTTGGGTTTTTCACCGCACGCACGTGTTCTTCAAGCTCGATAAACGACGGACGCTCGCTGGAGTAAAGCGTTTTACGGCCAAACTCAACCGCGATCGGTGGCGCGTAACCGTTGAGGTTAGAGAGCAGCGTGATCTTCACGCACTGCATCATTTTGGTGGTTTCCGCGCTCTTCTGGCGCAGAACGCTCGCCAGCGGAGAGATGAAGCCGTACGCCAGCAAAATACCGAGGAAAGTCCCCACCATCGCGTGGGCAATCAGCGCGCCCAGCTCGGCTGCCGGACGGTCTGCCGAGGCCAGGGCGTGAACCACGCCCATTACCGCGGCAACGATACCGAATGCCGGAAGCGAGTCGCCGACCAGCGCCAGGCTGTTGGCCGGCACTTCAGATTCGCTTTCGTGGGTTTCGATCTCTTCGTCCATCAGCGCTTCGATTTCGAAGGTGTTCATGTTGCCGCTGATGATGAGTCGCAGATAGTCGACGATGAAATCCAGCATCATGGCATCAGCAAGAATTCGCGGATAGCTGGCAAAAATTTCGCTCTCTTTCGGGTTTTCAATATCCCGTTCAAGCGAGAACATGCCCTGCTGACGCGACTTCGCCATCAGGCGATAGAGCAGTGCCAGCAGATCCATATACATGCTTTTGGTGTATTTCGAGCGACGGAACAGCAACGGAATCGCTTTCAGCGTGCCCTTGATCGATTTACCGTTGTTACCAACGATAAAAGCCCCTACCCCTGCACCGCCGATGATAATAAGTTCAGCCGGTTGATAGAGTGCTCCAAGGTGCCCGCCGGTCATCATGTAACCGCCGAAAACTGTACCGAGAACTACCAGGTAACCTAATAAGATAAGCACGACATCATCCTTCCGCTAGTGACTATGGCAAGGACGTCCAGCTCGCAGCGTTTACCGTTTGCGGGGTAAAAAAAAGCAGCGGTAATTGCTTACCGCTGCTGGAATCTTTCCCACACGTTCGGGTTAAACAGCTTGTTCGATCTGTTCATCCAGCAGTTGTGGAATAATATCGGCAGCATCCCGGGAAAGTTTACGTCTTTTTACTGCGCGGGATGGAGGCTGACATAAACTACAGGCGAAGCTGCCTGCAGGTTGATGAGCATGGGTAATAAAATTGCCGTCGCAGCAGTTGCAGCGCGACAGTTCAAGCATTCCGCTCTCAACAAAACGCACCAGCGTCCATGCGCGGGTCAGCGCCAGCAGAGGGCCTTCTTCCTGCTGTGGGCATTGTTCAAGGTAAAGTTTGTACGCTTTGATCACGGCGTCAACGCCGCTACACAAACCGGTTTTGAGAAGATACTGCCAGGCATTACAGAACATGGAAGCATGAATATTCTGCTCCCACGTCATAAACCAGTCGGTAGAAAACGGCAGCATGCCTTTCGGCGGGGGACTACCACGTAACTCTTTGTACAGTTTGATGAGACGACCACGGCTCAGCTGAGTCTCGCTTTCCAGCATTTGTAAACGAGCACCCAGTGTAATCAGCTCCATGGCCAACTGTATGTCACGCGCTTCCTGAACAATGCTTTTCTCGCTCATTGCTAGGCCCTTTTCTTACGGGCTACGTCATCAGGCTGGCTGATTTCGTTAAGCAAGCGAGTGGAAAGAAGAATACCGGTATGGATCTGTTGAAGATCGTCCACACGGGATTCCTGCGTCAGACGCGTTATTGTCTGTGAATCATCGAAACGGAACTGGCAAACCAGTTGATTCGTTTCAGCCAGTTTAACCATCTGCGGGAGGGTTAAGCCGCCCAGCATGGTTGCCATTTCTTCGTTAATACCCAGACGAAACATCGCGGACGCCTTGTCCTGACTAATCAAACGCTGCGCGAGCAGTAAATACGACAAATTGATGTCATAGATATGTTTTAGCAACTCGGATGTATGCATTGTTCCCATCCCGAATAACCAACTATTATTTTTATGCGGAAAGACCGCACCCCGTGATGTCGCCGGGAAATCACCCGGTATAAAAAAGAAAAGGCTAAATGCATAGTTGAATTTAGGTTTGTATTCACTGAAACCGTAAGAGAGAAACCGCGAATGCGTCTCTTACATGATTTATCATTTCTTACAAATAACTAAGATTTTTCCTAATTCGACGCAAACTCTACTCGTCAGTTTTGACACATACAATCCAGCCACCCTCAAATTTAAAAAAAATGTGATCCACGTCACACAATTTAAGTGAATATGACCCATAAATCCATCAGTATGACTTGTAATTTGTTCAATATTTAGCCAATCGGTACTGTTTTGTATTCTTAATTGACGAATACTCATGCAGAAGGGTGATCCGAACTGGCATGCAACGTGCTTTTCATACCGTAAGCGCCGCGCGGAAACATTTACATCAGGCCCCTCTCCTGGAAACATTTTTCTTACCGTGAAAAAACATATAGTTATGCAGGTAGCACAAAAAAGATGTTTCAGGACGTGATCATTCGAAATGAGTTTGTAACGGGTCAAAACGATTTAACAGTCAAGGCGTGAATTTGTGTGATTTACGTTAAGTTGTTAATTTTTTTCATTTAGGCGCGTTTTTCAGTTATTCTTCTTATAAGAATAATTAATGAATAATTATGATAAGCTTCACACTAATGTCGTAATCTGCTCTTGCAGAACCGGAGATTTCGCGGTAAAGGTGGTTAAACGCTGTCTTTCAGACATCAAAGGAGTGCGCCATGAGTTACTCCCATCTTCTTGTTTCCGTTGCAGTTTCCCCCGAAAGCCATCAGCTTGTCGCCCGGGCAGTTTCCATTGCCAGACCCCACAATGCCCGCATCAGCCTCATCACGCTCGCCGCTGAGCCGGAAATGTATAATCAGCTGGCCGCACCCATGCTGGAGGATATTCGCGAGGTTCTGCAGGAAGAAACGCAGCAATTTCTGCGCGAATTAGTGGAAAAGGCACAATATCCTGTTTATGAAACTGTTATTGCGACCGGGGAACTTAACGCCCATATTCTCGATATGTGTCGCAGACAAAATATAGATTTAGTGATTTGCGGGAACCATAACCACAGCTTTTTATCGCGGGCAGCCTGCGCGGCGAAATCTATTGTCGCGTCGAGCCAGGTCGATGTGCTGTTAGTGCCGCTTGGGGGGCATTAGCCCCCCAGCAGTAAATCAGGCGAGTTTAGGGAAGGTCGCGATCTTTTTTTGCAGATCGCCTTCATGGCTTTGCGGAGCGATATTCCGGAGATCCTGAATAAAACGCGCCTGCCAGTGGTTAATATCGTTCTTCCGGATCGTCTCCATCATGTCAGCATGGCGGGAAATACGTTCCGTGAGCGGCATTGTCAGGGCGCGATTCAGCGCGTTCGCCACGTCATCCCTGTCGTAAGGGTTAACGATGAGCGCCGACGTGAGCTCATTTGCGGCTCCGGCAAACTGGGAAAGCACCAGAACACCCGGGTCGGCAGGATCCTGGGCCGCCACATACTCTTTCGCCACCAGGTTCATCCCGTCACGCAGCGGCGTGACCAACCCAACGTCCGCATAGCGGAAGACCTTCATCAGGATCTTACGGTCAAAATGCTGATTCAGGTAAAACAGCGGCGTCCAGCCCAGCTGGCCGTAGCGGCCATTAATGCGGCCTGCTTCTGTCTCCAGCTGATGACGAATATCCTGATAGGCCTGAACCTCACCGCGCGACGTCGGCGCAATCTGGGTATAGCGAATTTTCCCGTGATGCTGCGGGTATTTATCCAGCAGCGTTTCATACGCCAGGAAGCGTTCCGGCAGCCCTTTGGAATAATCAAGGCGCTCAACCGAGAAGATATTTTTCACGTGCTTGAGTTCATTCTTAAGCTGCGCCAGCTTCGGCGGCAGCGGCCCGGAAGCCTGCTCCGCGATTTCGTCAGGTTCAATCCCTATTGGATAGACCTCAGTGTGGAAGGTTTTTCCCCACGCCGTATGGGTTTTCCCGCCTTTGGTCACCAGACGCGCTTTGCCAGACACGGAGTCAAGGAACGCGAGGCGGTCATTTTCGGTCTGGAAGCCCAGCAAATCGTAATCGCACAGCGCCTCCAGCAGCTCTTCATGCGGCGGCAGCGCGGTAAAAATTTCCGGCGTCGGGAAAGGAATGTGCAGGAAGAAGCCAATCCGGTTATTCACCCCCCTCTTTCGCAGCTCTCTCGCGAAGGGCAACAGGTGATAATCGTGGATCCATAAAATATCGTCTTCCTCTATTAATGGCAGCAGTTTATCCGCCAGCAGCGCATTTACGCGCGAGTAGCCTTCGAAGGATTCACGCTGGAATTTGACCAGGTCAAGACGATAGTGGAACGCAGGCCACAGGACGGCATTTGAGAACTGCGAGTAATACTCATCATAGTCTTTCTCTTTCAATGCAAATGAAGCCCACGTAATGTTTCCGCGCGTCACCTTTTTGAGCGGTTTCTCTTCTTCACTGATTTCTCCACTCCAGCCAAACCACAGCCCGCCAGCGGCTTTTAAGGCACCTAACACCCCTACCGCCAGGCCACCCGCGCTGGCTTTTTTATCGTCAGGCGGTGCGATTCGGTTAGAGACGACGACTAAGCGACCCATAATGGTTTCCCCCTTTGCTTTGCGCTATTTGTTGTTGTTGCTGGTTAGCGATGTCAGATATCCACTGCCAGACGCTGGCGACATCCGCCAGTCGCCATTCGGCAACCGTGTCACCAGGCCCCACCTTGACGGCGATCCCTCCGGCCTGATTCACCACGCGAAACCCGGCCTCGTCGGTCAGGTCATCCCCAATGAAAACGGGCGTTCGCCCTTTGAAAGGCGGCGACGCCATAAACGCGGCGATGGCCGCGCCTTTATTAATCCCTTTCGGTTTTAACTCTACGACGCATTTGCCGGGCTGCAATGCCAGCTGTGGATGGGCATCCGCAACCGTTTGAGCCAGCGCCAGTACGGCCTCCTCATGCTGCGGCGCCTGACGATAATGCAGGGCAAAGGCCATGCCTTTGGCTTCCAGCTCGGTGCCAGGCAGCGCTTCCAGCGCAGCAGAAAGCTGCTTCTGGAGCGTTTGCGTGAGTGCGTCAGGGAGTGAAACGATATGCGTGTGATCATGGATGTCGCGGCGCTCCGCTCCGTGTACACCGGCCAGCGGAAAGTGGTAAGGACTGGCGAGCGTATCCAGCTCGGCCATTGAGCGCCCTGATATCAATGCCAGTGCTCCCTCGTTCATGAGCGAGAGCTGATGCAAATCCTGTAACACCGCATCCGGAATAGACACCTGGTCAGGGTGCGGTTTTATCCCGGCGAGCGTGCCGTCGAGATCGAAAAAGAAAGCATAGTGTCCGGGCAGTACAGGCGGTGCGGTTAACATGTCAGCCACCCTTTTCCTCCTTACGGTTTATGAGAGGTAAACGCCTTTACCTCTTTCATAGCCATGTAAGTATAGACAGTGTGACGTCGCTCGCCATTTGACAACCGCCCCGCCAGTAAAACTGGCGGGGCGGTTAAGGGGTCAACTATGGTTATAAGTTGAGCAATAAAAGACGGGAAAAAGGGTTACAGGGTACGCTTCGCTTTTTGCTTGTAACGGTCGAAAATCACCGCTGCCAGCAGGATCAGACCACGAACCACGTACTGCGAGAACGGCGAAATGTTCAGCAGGTTCATGGCGTTCTCCACCGTCCCTAAAATCAGGATACCGGCCACCACATATGAGATTTTTCCGATGCCGCCCTTGAGGGAAACGCCACCTAAAACGCAGGCCGAAATGACGATCAGTTCGTAACCAATAGAGGTCATCGGCTGGCCGCTGGTCATGCGCGACGCAAGAATAATTCCCGCGGCGGCAGAAACCAGCCCCGAGAGCACAAAGATAATAATCTTGGTTCGCACCACCGGCACCCCGGCCAGACGAGCGGCCTCTTCGTTACCGCCAATCGCCAGCGTATTGCGGCCAAAGGTGGTCCGGTTGAGCAGGAAGCCGAACAGGATCAGGCAGGCCACGGTCAGCCAGATTGGCGCAGGCAGACCCAGCCAGTTGGCGTAACCCAGGGTAAAGAAGCGCTCGTCTTCAATCCCCACCGCTTTACCGTCGGAGATGATATAGGCCAGCCCGCGGACAATTTGCATCGTCGCAAGCGTGGTAATCAGGGCGTTAATCTTCAGGCGTGCGATAACAAACCCGTTCACCAGACCGCTGATGACACCGAGTAGCAGACCGGCGAGAACGCCAATCCACAGGCTCTCCGTCATGTTGATCACCACTGCCGTCGTGACGCCCGCACAGGCAATCACCGACGCTACCGACAGGTCAAAATCGCCGGAGGCCAGGCAGAACAGCATCCCGCAGGCCACCATCCCGGACATGGAAATGGCCAGCCCCAGCCCCTTCATATTAATGAAGGTGGCAAAGTTAGGAACAAAGATCGCGCAGGCGAGGAACAGTGCGGCAAAGACCACCAGCATGCCGTACTGATCCCAGATACGTCCAAAACTCAGCGCCGACTTCGACTTCGGCGCTCCGGATGTAGTAACAGAGGACATCATTAACTCCTTACTCAGGCGACAGCCTGGCTGACTTTAGGCATGGCGAGGTTCAACGCCTGTTGTTCATTCGCCTGTTCATGAAGTAATTCACCGGCAATTTCGCCTTCACGCATCACCACAATGCGGTCGGCCACGCCAAGCACCTCCGGCAGATCGCTGGAGGCGAAGAGCACCGCCACGCCGCGTTTTGCCAGCTCATAGATCACGTTATAAATCTCGTGTTTTGCCCCCACATCGATACCGCGCGTCGGCTCGTCGAGCAAAATGACCTTCATATCTTCCGACAGCCAGCGGCCTAAAATCGCCTTCTGCTGGTTTCCGCCTGACAGATTCATGATCAGCTGTTCCGGTCCCGGCGTTTTAATATTCAGCGAGCGAATATGGTGGTCGGCGTTGCTCGACTCCCAGCCATCGTTTATCAGGCAGCCTGCGCGAATAAACTTGCGGCGAGCGGAAATATTGATGTTGTCGCGTACCGAATGCACCGGAATAATCCCCTCGGCTTTACGGTCTTCCGGGCAGAGCATCATGCCCGCCCTGATCGCGTGGGCCGGTTTCTGGATATCGACCCGTTCGCCATCAATAGAAACCTGCCCATCGGTAATTCGGGTACCCCCGAACAGGCCTTTCATTAATTCACTGCGCCCCGCCCCCACCAGACCAAACAGGCCGACAATTTCGCCGCTGCGCACGGATAACGAAATCGGCGTGCGCACGCCCGGCGCTTTGACGCTGTCCAGACGCAGGCGTTCAGGGCCGTACTGACGCGGCTGCCAGTGATAAATATCACCCAGCTCGCGTCCGACCATCGCCTGAACAAGCTGGTCATGGTTAACCTGCTGCATGTCGGTAAAAGTGCGGACATAGCGCCCGTCTTTAAAGACGGTGATGGCGTCGCTCAGGGCAAATATCTCTTCCATGCGGTGCGAGACATACAAAATCGTACGGCCTTCCTGACGCAATTCGCGGATCACGCGGAACAGATTTTCAATTTCACGCGCAGAGAGCGAACTGGTGGGCTCATCGAAGGCGATAATTCTGGCGTTACGCGCCAGCGCCTTGGCAATTTCAACCATCTGCCACTGGCCGATGGAGAGATATTTCAGCGGCGTCTGGGGATCGACATCCAGACCCAGGTGTTTAAGCTGCAGCCCCGCTTCATAATTAAGTAGCGAACGATTTACCACGCCGCCTTTGTGCGGGAGCTGTCCTAAATAGATGTTTTCCGCCACGGTCATCTCGGGAATGAGGTGCAGCTCCTGATAGATGATCGCCACCCCGGCATTGAGCGCCGCCGTGGTATCGGCAAACGCCACCTCTTCGCCGCGAATGGCCAGCGTGCCGGTCGTAGGCGCGTAGTTGCCGCTGAGGATCTTCAACAGCGTGGATTTCCCCGCGCCGTTTTCCCCCATCAGGGCGTGAACCTGGCCGGCATAGCAGTCGAAGCTGATATCGGTCAGCGCGTTAACACCGGGGAAAGTTTTCCCGATGCCGCGAAAAGAGAGATACGGATCAGACTGTCGCATAACGTCTCCGTGATTCCTGTAGTGTGTACGTCTGGCCCCTCACGATGCATGAGGGGCACAATCACAGCGTATTACTTACCGCCCAGCCCTTTTTTCGCCAGCTCCTCTTTGAAGTTGTCGCGGGTAATCAGCACCACGTCGGTCACTTCGGTAAATTTCGGCGGTTCGGCCCCTTTGGTTACCCAGTTGTAGAGCATCTCACTGGATTTGTAGCCGTGAACGTCCGGGCTCGGCAGCAGAGAACCGTAGAAGCCGGTAGCCTGCGCTTTGGACAGCTCGCTGACGGCGTCAACGCCGTTGATGCCAATCCCGATCACGTCAGGCGCTTTGAAGCCCTGGCCTTCCGTCGCGCGCACCCCGCCCAGCACGGTGTTGTCGTTCATGCCGACCACCAGCCAGTGTTTGACCTCCGGATGCTGGACCAGCATAGAGTTCGCGGCGTCGAAAGCGCCCGGGATATCGTTGGATTTGGTTGGGACTTTATAGATCTGTTTTTCCGGGAAGCCGGCCGCTTTCAGCGCATCCATTGAACCGGTAGTACGACGACGGGCGGTGTCCAGCTCGTCAGCCGTGATAGCCATCACCGCGGTCTCTTTGACATCCCAGCCGCGCTTTTGCATCTCTTTATAGAGTTCCTGGCCCTGGCGTTCGCCGATTTTGGTCGCCGCCATCATGACCAGCGGGACGGTGTCCATCGGCTTGCCTTTGGCGTTAACGAACTGATCGTCAACCGCGATGACCTTCATATCGTAACCGCGCGCTTTCGCCGCGATTGCCGACCCCAGCTTTGGATCCGGAGTACAGATAACGAAACCTTTTGCACCGCTGGCCGCCAGGCTGTCGATGGCGTTCAGGGTTTTTTCGCCGTCAGGCACGGCGATTTTAATGACTTCAAAACCTAAATCTTTCCCGGCTTTATCTGCGAATTTCCACTCAGTCTGGAACCAGGGCTCTTCGGGCTGTTTTACCAAAAAACCGAGTTTTAAATTCTCAGCGATAGCGGATTGTGACATAACGGCAGCCAGACCGATGGCCGCCAGCGCTTTAGTAAATTTGTGCATGGTAAACTCCAGCTTTAGCAAGCTTTTCTGTAGGGAATAAGTGCGTGCTTCTTATTTAATCGGACTTAAAACAAGGCATTAGCGCTTACCTCGTCATAAGCGTTATTGCTGGTGATAGTTTTAGCGGGAAATTAATCATCCATAAGAGAGCCCCATCACACCGCAGAATTACAGTAATTGCGTACATAAATTCAGCGAAAAATGACATAAAAAAGGCAGAATTTGTCAGACAAATAGAAGAGGGTTAAGCAGAATTATCCATAAGATTAGCCAAGATATCCCTGATGCCTCTCAGCGGACAAAACGGCACCTGGCGTTAAGGGGTTCAACATGTTTTTCATCACGAATGTACAACGCACCTGAAAAAACGTTATTCCGCAGAATTTGATTTAGCGCAATTTTATTGACACATCATATATTCGAAATGATTAATCCGTATTTTTCCTTTTCCCGGAGTAATATTCCAACTTAATATTTTCGAAAGAGTAACAGTGTGCCCTCAAGATAAAAACCGTTAATTATTAGGCCATTAAGCCACATTCAATTCATGGCGAGCTAATTGTATTTCTGTACTATATTAAACTTTGTAATGTATGGTAAATATAGTCTGATTAAGAGTTTTCTTAGACCCAATACAAGGGTATGCTTATTTATATCGAACACAGGAAGTGAATTTCGGTCGACTTCGGTCACGGCAGAATGTCTATTTCTGCTCTTCTCTTCGTATTTGCCTGGCGCTCAGGTTACGCAACGGACATCACGTCCCACAGTCAATAAGGATATGAGTATGGCTACCCAAACGATGATGCAAAAACTTAACGCGCAGATGAACCTTGAGTTCTACGCCTCGAATCTGCACCTTCACTTAAGCGCGTGGTGTGCCGAGAATAGTCTTACGGGGTCTGCCACATTCTTTCGCTCTCAGGCGCAAAGTAACGTCACCCACATGATGCGTGTCTTTAACTTCCTGAAAGCCGCAGGGGCAAATCCTGTCGTTAAAGCCCTTGATGGGATCAACGAAAACTACTCCTGCCTGGAAGAACTGTTTCAGAAAACGCTTGAAGAGTACGAGCAACGCTGCAGCACGCTCAGCAAACTTGCCGATGAAGCCAAAGCGCAGCAGGATATTACGACGCTCAAATTCTTACGCGATATGGACAAAGAGCAGCAGCAGGATGGCATGCTGCTGAAGACGCTGGCGGATGAGATCCATAATGCGCAGCAGGCGGGTTTATGTCCTGAGCAAACCGACCGTCATCTGCTCGACATTGTGGCGGTCCAGCACCACTGAGTTTTGGCCTGCTTCCGTCCCGGGGAGCAGGCCCCCCTCCCATCTCCAACCTTCTGCTTTTGCTGAAATTTAACAAATCAGATCTGGCTCCCAATGATTAACCACACAACGTGTGATGATTTATTTAGTTACATATTCATTGACGAGGGAGCATCATGATCACCATTGAGTTTGTTGTCATTCTCCTCTGCCTGCTGACGGGTACGCGTTTCGGCGGTATGGGGCTTGGGTTAATCAGCGGTATTGGTCTTTTTATTTTATGTTTTGTCTTTGGTCTGCAACCGGGTAAACCGCCGGTTGACGTTATGCTGACCATCCTTGCGGTGATTGGCTGTGCGGCTACGCTGCAGACTGCGGGCGGCCTCAACGTCATGATGCAGTTTGCCGAACGTCTGCTGCGCAAACACCCGCAGCACATCACCCTGCTCGCCCCTTTCACCACCTGGATGCTGACCTTTCTGTGCGGCACCGGGCATGTGGTCTACACCATGTTCCCCATCATTGCGGATATCGCCCTGAAAAAAGGGATCCGCCCCGAGCGCCCCATGGCCGTGGCCTCGGTGGCATCACAGATGGCGATTACGGCTTCCCCCGTTTCCGTTGCCGTTGTGTCGCTGGTGTCTATCCTGGCGGCCCAGCATGGGATCGGCCACGCGTGGGGGATCCTGGAAATTCTCGCCGTGTCGGTTCCCGCTTCGCTTTTCGGCGTGGCCATTGCGGCCCTGTGGAGTTTACGCCGTGGGAAAGATTTGGCTGATGACATAGAGTTTCAGGAAAAGCTGAAAGACCCTAAGCAGCGCGAGTTTATCTACGGCGGTACGGAGACGTTAATGAATCAGCGTTTCCCTAAACAGGCCTACTGGTCCACGTGGATTTTCTTTGCCGGTATTGCCGTGGTCGTTTTGCTGGGGGCATTCCCGGAACTGCGCCCCGCCTTTGAGGTGAAAGGCAAAATGACGGCGCTGTCGATGAACCTTGTCATTCAGATGATGATGTTAATTGCGGGCGCCGTGATGCTGATGGCCTGTAAGGTTAATGCGTCGGCCATTTCCAACGGCGCGGTGTTCAAGGCCGGTATGGTCGCGATCTTCTCGGTGTTCGGCGTGGCGTGGATGAGCGATACCTTTTTTCAGGCGCATCTCGACGAGTTAAAGCTGGCGCTGGAAGGCGTGGTGAAGAGCCACCCGTGGACGTATGCCATTGTGCTGTTTCTGGTGTCAAAACTGGTGAACAGCCAGGCGGCTGCGCTGACGGCCGTTGCGCCAATGGGCCTCATGCTCGGCATCGACCCGAAAATGCTGATCGCCTTTTTCCCGGCGTCCTACGGCTATTTTGTCCTGCCGACCTATCCCAGTGATTTGGCCTGCATCGGCTTTGACCGTTCAGGCACCACCCGCATCGGCAAATTTATCATCAACCACAGCTTTATTCTGCCAGGGCTGATTGGGGTAAGCTGCGCGTGCGCGGCGAGCTACCTGCTGGTCCAGACGTTCTTTTAACCGCTTCAAAGGGCGACACGTGCCGTCGCCCCTACCCCTGCTTTAGTGGGACTCACCCTGCGGCGTGAATCGCAGCTCAATCAGCGCGATAGCTTTCTGGATCGCACGAAGCGTAACCGGGTCAGCGGCAGCAGGATGGCTGGCGAAATCGATGTTTTTCAGCTGCGTAGACATCTTCTCGCGCACTTCAACCGGCGCAATCACGTCCAGAACATCAAGGATTTGTTTGATAACCAGCTGACAGGCGACAACGTCAGAGACCAGTTCCTGATCGGCGCTCAGGTTTTGTGACATGGGTTTTCTCCTTATTTAAAGGCCGCCATAGTAGCAAAACACGCCCCCTGACATCTTCCCTTCGTCGCCTGCAGGTACAAAAAAACCCGCCGAAGCAGGTTTTTTTAATCAGAACATGGCGCCTGGCGGCACGTCTTTGAACGTGCGGCAGTAATTGGCCCACATGCTTTTCAGGATTTTGCGCAGTTTCACGATGATGCTCCATTAACTTGTTATACAACTTTATTGTCAACGTGCTTATAATATGACCATTATCACAAAAATCAATCATTTTGTGATTCTCATCACATTTTTATAAGAGGTTGTCCTGATAGCACTCCCCTCTGACCCGTTGCGAAGAGTGAGGGCAGATTGTCCGGCTATTCCAGGCATTGCAGCGGGCATCTGCGGGTACGATAAGATATTTCCATCCACTCAGAGCGAACCATGAAAAGAGTCATTGTAGCCGGCACAATCCTGCTGCTCGCGGGGTGTAGTATCAACCGCCAGGCTGAAGTCAGCAGCCTCGACGCGCCGAACGGCATCGTCCGCCTCGATTACGGCCAGGCAGCGCTGCAAAATGCGTATTCCGATGAGTATGTGAATAACGGCACGGCGGCAAAAGCGTGTCAGAGCATGGGGTATGCCACCGCCTCAGCCTATGGTCAGCCCATCAAAACCTGCACCCTGACGAGCGGCTCTTTGTGCCTGAACGAGAGCGTGACTATCCAGTATAAATGTATGGGTTACGCCGTTAACCCTAAGTCAAATAACCCCTGGTATTAATCAACCCTGCCAGCGTTTGCTGGCAGTATATTTCATTACGAACAAAAACAATTCTCATTAATAAATTATAAAAATCGCCAATGCGTTTTATTCCCATTCGTATTTTAAATAAATAAAATAAAAATTTTACGTTTTGCAAATAATTAAATAACAAATTATAGTGTCGCTCAATGTGAACCAGAAATAATAATCCGGAGCGTCACCATGCTGAAAACTGAAATGATCGACAAGCTCAACGCACAAATGAACCTTGAGCTTTTTTCATCCCTGCTCTACCAGCAGATGAGCGCCTGGTGCAGCTACCACAGCTTCGAAGGTGCGGCCGCGTTTCTGCGTCGTCACGCTCAGGAAGAGATGACCCACATGCAGCGTCTTTTTGATTATCTTACGGATACGGGCAGCCTGCCGCGCATTGAAACCGTGACATCACCTTTCGCTGAGTATAATTCTCTCGATGAACTGTTCCGCGCCACCTACGAGCACGAGCAGCTGATCACGCAGAAAATTAACGAACTGGTTCATGCCGCAATGACCAGCCAGGATTACCCAACCTTTAATTTCCTGCAGTGGTACGTCGCTGAACAACATGAAGAAGAGAAGCTGTTTAAATCCGTGCTGGATAAATTATCTCTGGTGGGTAAATCCGGCGAAGGTCTTTACTTTATTGATAAAGAACTTTCCACTCTCGATACGCAGAATTAATTTTAGCGCGGTGCTGGTTTCCGGCACCGCGTTAATTTACATACACCCGGCGCAGCTGGTGCAGCGCCAGTCATGAGGATTCACCGCCTGGTAAAAATAGCGGTAGCTGGACGTCTCCAGCGGAATCCCCACCTCGAAGAACATATCCGTTAACCAGTCGACATTCTCAACGATCCACTCATCTTCCTGTAAGCCTTGCGCAAAGGTTTCGTCTTCAGGATCGATAACCGAATAGATTGCCCAGGTGCCCATATCCTTTTCACGGCGGGACTCGGGAAGTATCAGGGGCTGGTTCTGCCAGCTGATTATCCAGTGGCCATGGCACAACAGGTTGCCTCCCCGGCTCCATGCCGCGGTGAATGGATTCGCCCCAGCCATAAAACCCTCACTTAATTTGATAATTTATATTTATTGTTTACGTTACGCCGGAATGTCGCCTGGCAACATTGCCCTTATGAAGTAGGCCTGCGCCTAAAAAGGGTCAGAGCGCAAGCAGTTCGTAAATAATTCATTACACTACTTGTAACGGTGATTTGACGAGTTACGGCTTTTCCCTTACTCTGCGCCGCAGATTTTGTCGCGGTTAAGCATCGTTGTAGAGGAAAGCGTGAGAAACAGAACCCTGGGAAGTATTTTTATCGTCGCCGGAACGACGATTGGCGCAGGAATGCTGGCAATGCCCCTGGCTGCCGCGGGCGTGGGATTTGGCATGACCCTGCTGCTGCTGGGTACGCTCTGGGCGCTGATGTGTTACACCGCCCTGCTTCTGCTTGAGGTTTACCAGCACGTGCCCGCAGACACCGGTCTGGGTTCGCTTGCGGCGCGCTATCTGGGACGCTACGGCCAGTGGATAACCGGCTTTAGCATGATGTTCCTGATGTACGCCCTGACCGCCGCCTATATCAGCGGCGCCGGGGAACTCATCGCCTCCAGCGTCAACGACTGGTTTGGCTCTGACATTACTCCGGCGACGGGGGCTATCTTCTTTGCGCTCATCGGCGGCGGCGTGGTCTGCGTGGGGACATCGCTGGTCGATCTGTTTAACCGCTTTCTGTTCAGCGCCAAAATTCTCTTCCTGATCGTCATGCTGGTGCTGCTGGCGCCGCACGTGCACAAGGTCAACCTGCTGACGCTGCCGCTGGAAAAAGGGCTGGCGCTCTCCGCTATCCCGGTCATTTTCACCTCGTTTGGCTTCCACGGCAGCGTGCCAAGTATCGTCAGCTATATGAACGGCGATATCCGCAAGCTGCGCCGCGTCTTTGTTATCGGCAGCGCGATCCCGCTGATCGCCTATATTTTCTGGCAGCTGGTGACGCTGGGCAGCATTGACTCTTCAACCTTTATTGGGCTGATGGCGCAACACGCTGGCCTGAACGGTTTTTTGCTGGCGCTGCGCGAGGTCGTCACCTCCCCGCACGTGGAGCTGGCGGTACACCTGTTTGCCGACCTGGCGCTGGCAACCTCGTTCCTGGGCGTGGCGCTCGGCCTGTTTGATTATCTGGCCGACCTGTTCCAGCGTCGCAATACCGCGGCCGGACGGTTGCAGACGGGTGCCATCACCTTCCTGCCGCCGCTCGCTTTTGCGCTGTTTTACCCACGCGGGTTTGTGATGGCGCTGGGCTACGCAGGGGTGGCGCTCTCTATCCTGGCCCTGCTGCTCCCTTCCCTGCTGGCGTGGAAGAGCCGCCAGCAGCATCCTCAGCAGGGATATCGCGTGGCGGGAGGAAAACCGCTGCTGTGCGTTGTGTTTGGCTGTGGGGTGGTGATTATTCTGGTGCAGGTATTGATTGCAGCCGGGATGCTGCCGGAAGTGGGATAAAAAAGGGTTTAAGGGGAAACTACCCGCTTTCATAGAGATCGATTCCCCTTTTAAAAATCCCTTATATCCTGATCATAACCATCCATTATGCTGTCGTTAAAATCATTGGTTCATTCATCATCACATCCCCATGTGCTCATAAGCTTTGTCACCATAATACCAGGTAAACAATGCCCCCATCCCAATGAATAAACCTATTACCAGAACAGCCATTATAGTTATAAACCAGCCGGATAACATTTTGCCGTCGTCACCAGCGCTGGCAATGCTTAACATCAATCCAAAAAAGAACATCAGACCGCCGATCCCGCCAACTTCCCACGGCAACGTATATCTTTTTTCTTCGGGATAATCTGGTTGGCAGGTTAACCGGGAGGATAACGCGGCCATGGCAAAATGGTTCTGTTCGGACACGGCCACAAGCTGATCGCCCTGCCCGTAAATAACCGCATCAGCGGCCAGCGTCAGCATCAGCCACTGATAACCGGCAGAGCCCTCACCGAGCGATGCTTCAAGCTCCAGCCTGTCAGGCACCACTTTGTACTGATCCAGCACTTCCAGCAGCGGATACTTCTCTGTGCGGGATAACCCGGTATACCAGAGTTGCTTAGGCTTGCTAACGGTTTCTGTCCTCAGGTACACGGGCACTTTGCTTTCTACGTCTGTGACACCCGTCATCGGCTGATAAAAATAAACCGGTTTTTCTCCTTCTGTTTTGACGTAGTCGTTCGTGAAGAGAAGTGCCGTAACATTTTCCATCTGTTTAGACGCTTCTTCGTCAGAATACAGATCGACACAGATAAGCAGCCGTTCTACGACGTAGCTTTTCGCCAGCTTTATCCATTCCGTGACTTGCGTATAGTCCGGGCATTCAGGTAAAAAAGTGATTTTCTTTGTCGCGATCGCAGAACGTTTAAGCACGCGCCGGAGTTCATCGCTACAGGATTCATCCCCGCCTCGAACCCACACCAGCACTTCAATCTGCTGGTACCGAGAAAGTTTCCCAGCCATGGGCTCCAGAACGCGGGATATTGCCTGCCCGGCCCTCGTGAAATCGAAAGATTCTTCCAGCTCGATTTTCAACGGCATTTTAGCGGCCAGCGGAAACTCGCCCTCAAGTTTCAGCATTCTCAATGCCAGTTCCTTTGTTGCCTTTGGTGGAGTGAGTACCGACCAGCCTGCAAGGGTAATGTTCCCCCTGGCGAAGCTGACAAGCTTGTATTCCTGCCGGGCGGCAATCAGCAGCCTCGTTTCCATGTAATGCCTCATGACGTGATACCCGATAGAACACACCTGAACGAACCCCGTCAGAAAAACAACTGGAATAACCACGGACTGGGCAAAAAAATCGAGATCGACATGTTTATTACCTGGCCAGGTGACAGCCCGGACGGCCAGGCAGATAACCACGACGACCACATATAAGAGACATATCCACAAATAGGGATATTTCTCGTCAAATTCATTCTGCTTTGAGAATAACCACCAGTTCATCAAACAGCCCCCGCAGTGGGGAGCGTGGTGCGAATGGCACAGCCGCACGCCGCTTTACAGCCATCCACGACCACGCCGCGGCCGTTCATCGTCCAGGTCGGGTGGCATTCGTTGATAGGGAACGTTCCTTTGTGCTCAGGGCACATAACCAGATCGTTTTTTAGGGCCACAGGTTTTCCCATAAAGTCCGCGCCGGACGCTTTAATCACTTTTCCACCGCTCACCAGCGGGTCATTGAGTCGAATTACGCCGTTCATGGTTATGTCCTTATTTACCTACAGTACCCATCCCAAATGGAATGATGAAAATCTGCACTGGAATGGTCACAGCATCAAGGAGAATAGTCACAGGATAAAGCAACATTAAAGCATAAGAGCTGAGAGGCGTGTGCTCAGTATACTTTTCATAGCCAATATTACTGGTTTTTGTAAGTGGATAATATTTTGTTCTTCAACTCTCACAGGCTTCTGATTGTAATCGCCAGATAACTCACTGATCTCAAAAACACATTCATTCATCTCATTTAATTGGCATTTTGTGTTAGAAAGCAATTCATTAGCTTTATCTAAGTTTTTAAATGAATAAACAAAATCTACTTTCCCATAAACTTTTGTATAATCACCTTCATCAAACAAACTAAACTCACCATTTTGCCTTAATGATAAGTTATCAACATTCATCAAAGATGAAGATAGAATTTTTTTCAACCCATCCGAATCATCAATACCAGAAAAGAGCTATTCACCCCACCCAGTTGAATAGAATAAGGGGAGTTTTTATCAATATAAACATCAGTTATCGTATCGGATAAGACTTTTTCTGTGCTATATTCACTATATTTAATGGTATTTGATAAGCTAATTGTAAAACAACCAGTTAAATTAAAAGCAAAGAAAACAACAAAAATCATTCTTAATATATTCATAACTAACGACCTTCATCCATGTTGCACTGCATATGATCCCAACCGGTGTAGCTTTTTACTTCAGGCACCTTGTCCGGCTGATCCTGCCAGCTGGACTGAAGTTCCTGAACTATTCCTTTAAGCCCTTGCTTAGTCATATAAACCATTCCCCAAGCCCACCCCCCTGAACCGGGCTTAATATCTCCTTTTGTTCCATCGCCAAGTTTATATTGAATCCCCGCCCCTCCCGGCAATAAACGAGGGTCATCGAACGGCTTTGACGACATATACAACCTGTGTTTCGTCTGTAAAAATCCCTGATCGTTAACGACGGTGAAAGAAAGAACATCATCGTAGTAAGGAGCATTACTACCATCTGGCTCATTCTCACCTGGAGACATAGAAGCACCGCCTCTTTCCCACGTCTGTCCATAATCTTTTGACACAGAAAATCCCCCAGTTACCTCTCCCCACCACGGAATAGCAATATAACGTTCGGAAGGATGTACGAATCTTTTCGTGAAAATTCGATAGAACTGGCTGGCGATTTGCGAGTGAACGCCTTGTTTTGTATCCGTATACCAGAGCTCACCTTCGCAGTCCCAACCCTTCAGCTCCAGATAACGGTGATCGTCAAACCGATAAACCACCTGTGTTGGCGGTTCCGAAGCCTTACAAGCCGCCGCAAATAAAACAGCAATAGTAATAATCCCTACACATAATCCTTTCATGAGTTATTTCCCCACGTCCATGTCACAACGCATATGGTCCCAGCCGGTATAACCTTTCACCTCCGGTACTTTGTCGGGTAAGCTCTGCCAGTTTGTCTTATACTGCTGCGTACTATGTTCCAATAGCTGTTTAGTCATGTAGACCATCCCCCAAGCCCAACCAGGTGAGCGAGCCTCCAATACTTGCTCTGTTCCATCATCCAGTTTATAGGGAATCCCCGGACCACCAGCTAATACACGATGATCTTCAAATGGTTTGGATGACATATACAGCCTGTGTTTGGTCTGTAAAAATCCTTGATCGTTGACGACGGTGAAAGAAAGAACGTCCTCATAAGGCGCGTAATCATCGCCATTTGGTTCATTAGGTCCAGGGGCAAACCGCACAGAACTCCAGGTTTGTCCATAATCTTTAGACACAATAAAACCACCCGCCCCCCAGCCAGTGATTGCGATATATCGCTCCGATGGATGGATAAATTTACGGGTAAATAATCTGTAATATTGGCTAACAGGCTCAGTATGGATACCGCGTTTTATATCCGTATACCAGAGTTCACCTTCACAGTCCCAACCCTTCAACTCCAGATAACGATGGTCATCAAATCGGTAAACCACCTGTGTTGGCGGTTCTGAAGCCTTACAAGCTGCCGCAAATAAAACAGCAGTAGTAATAATCCCTACACATAATCCTTTCATGAGTTATTTCCCCACGTCCATGTCACAACGCATATGGTCCCAACCGGTGTACCCCTTCATTTCAGGCACCTTGTCCGGCTGATCCTGCCAGTTGGACTGAAGTTCCTGAACTGTTCCTTTAAGCCCTTGCTTAGTCATATAAACCATTCCCCAAGCCCACCCCCCAGAACCGGCCTTAATATCTCCTTTTGTTCCATCGCCAAGTTTATATTGAATCCCCGCCCCCCCCGGTAATAAACGAGGGTCATCGAACGGCTTCGACGACATATACAACCTGTGTTTCGTCTGTAAAAATCCCTGATCGTTGACGACTGAGAAGGAAAGAACGTCCTCATAAGGCGCGTAATCATCGCCATTTGGTTCATTAGGTCCAGGAGCAAACCGCACAGAATTCCAGGTTTGTCCATAATCCTTAGACACAATAAAACCACCCGCCCCCCAGCCAGTGATTGCGATATATCGCTCCGATGGATGGATAAATTTACGGGTAAATAATCTGTAATATTGGCTAACAGGCTCAGTATGGATACCGCGTTTTATATCCGTGTACCAGAGTTCACCTTCACAGTCCCAGCCTTTCAACTCCAGATAACGATGGTCATCAAATCGGTAAATAATTTGCGTTGGCGGTTCTTTGGCCTGACACGCAACTGCCAGCAACATGACGGCACTTGCCAAGTTGGTCCATAATATTTTCATGCCTTATCCTTACCCAACTGGCTGTCAGATTTGGTTTTTGGCATTTCCCATTGCAATAGTTTTATTTCCTCAAAATCTTCCGATCTGACGGTTCCCGACTCAATATCCTTCATATTACGTGCTCGAGGTCTGGTACCAGCATAATCATGCTCCACACCATAGTCCCCTTTAGGCAGCACTTTATCAGGCTTGTTCATAAACCATTTAGTCTGCGGTTCATCCAACTTGCCAGTCCGATAATATTCTTTAGCAGCAGGAAAACCATTCTGCGGATCACGCCAGTCGGCACGATGCAACAGGCTTTCCCAGAATTTACCGGCTTTGTAGTCAAACGACTTACACTGACCAATTGCAAGGTCGAACGCCATCGCGTGCGATGGCGCGAACTCGCTCATGACAATTGACGAATGCTGGCTGTAGCTTACCGGGTCAGCTTTTTTCCATTCTTTTTCAAGTTCTTCACGGGTTTTCATCCAGGTAACGGACAACACAGGATAATCTTTAGAACCAGTAACTTCCCCGTGAATAACGGTATGCTCCCGGTCATGGCTTTCCACCTTCAGCTCATCTGGTGTTAAAACATGCCCAGGCTTCCAGCTAATACGCTGATAACTGTTAAGCATGTACATCGCAGAATCCGTGCGTTTGATGGCACTGGCTTTAGCCGAATAGGAGATGTAAGCATCCGGGCTGTTCGGGTCGATATAATACGTATACGGCTTGTCACTCGTTTTAGAGTCATTATCCGGATGGTTATCCTGACCCTGTAGTTTGAAAATAAAGGGCTCCGGCAATTCTTCACCGTTTACCACTACGTCATGGGCGCGATAGCTGACATTCGGGAGAAACGAATATTTTGCATCACCTTCTTTTCGTTGTGGCAACTCAAAGGGTTTAGTGTCAGGTGCTTTCCCTACTTCGCCGTGCTGATAAAAAACTCGCTGGAACAGGTTAGGAATGCCATCTGCAATTTTCTGAGGGATCCCACGCCAGCCAAATCCCTGAACGTTTTCCAGCGATACAACGCCATCATTTGGACAGAAGTAGTTATACACTTTACCGTTATTGTTACGTCCATAGCGATCATCAGCCCGCAACGGATTATCAGAGGGTTTGCGCAGCGTACAGGAGGCTTCAAGGGCCAGTAATTCATCCTCGTCTAATATCCCTCCTCCTTTCCACTGCGTATGCATCAGGCTACAGAAATTTTTGAATGTCTTCTGCCTGGCAGCATCCGTCTGTTGGTATCCGGGCTGAATATTTTCAACAACGCGGGACTCCAGTGAATAAGGGGAATGATTCAGAATGACGCAGTTAACCGGGTCATAACCTGCCTGCTTGACCAGTATATTTGCCAGCATAGTAATAATCGTGCCCTGGCTGTGGGCGACAATATTAACCACATCATCACGCGTCTCTTGTTGCTGGCGGATCTGAATTATCAAATCTGCCAGACGCTGGGCAGCAAAAAACTGATAGATTCGGTGCGGGTTTTCATAAATGGGGTGAGTGTAATCCCCGTCGTTCATATGCAGTGATGCAAATCCCGCCGCTGCCACGCCAACACCTCCAGCTCCTGGCCCCAGCATATCGGGAATGTTGGTAGTCGCATTCGCGAACGTTCCGCCACCTTTTGCAAAATTTGAATCAAGACCATTCTTGAGGTTGTCATTCTGATACTTAAACGAACCCTTACCGTCATTACCCCGCGCGGCCTTGTTCGTCTCGTTATCTTCCTGATAGGCGTCATACGGCAGATGGGCACCGGAAGAAAGTTTTCCGACTTCATCCCGGTACCGCTTCTGGTCTGCCCGGTATTCTTCATGCGTAACAGGCTTGTACCCCCAGTAAAACGGGATAACAGGTGAGCGGCCGGGGTGCGCAATTCTGTACTCCCCCCACTCATGAGCGTAAAAATCCTGACGATTAAGACGCTTACTCAGTCCCGCAAGAATGCCTTTCTCCTGATTCTGGTAGGCCTCACCCACGTCATTCACCCCGTGGACCAGAATCACAATTCCCGGCATCGGGCGCGGTACACCTACGCGGCGCGTCTGGGCAGCCTCACCCAGACTTTTGTGTACCGGGATATCCCCTTCAGAAATCACCCGTGGCACGTACGGGCTTTGTTTGGTTACCGTCATTCCATTAACTCCATTTTGTAGGTGTCCAGGTCATCGGCATCGAGCAACGATGAATGGCCGTTGCTGTCCGTCACGCCTTCCACTACTTTCCCGGCTGAGCTGGTCAGTCTGAATTTTTTGTTCGCGAGAATTTGCTCCGGATCGTCTCCGGCGTGCAGCTGGTAGCGGAGTTTAAACGCACCCTCATTGAACGGCGGGACCGTAACCTGCGCACTTTCCGGCCCGTCATACTTCAGGTTTGGCGCTTTCAGTTCGATTCCCGTCGGTGAGAAGAGTGTGACCAGACCATTAGGGCTGATACGGATCCCGCCGCCACCGCAGACAAACTGCATCCCCTCTTTAGCGCTGCCGTTCATCTTCCCGGCGGTACTCGCCATAGTGAAATCCTTCTGCGAAAGCAGGTGCATTTCGCCGCGCTGGGCCTGCGTCGTGATGTCACCGGCACCGGCAATCATTTGAATGCCGAGCTTGCGGGCGAACAGCGAGAGTTTTTCCCCCACGGCCAGAGAGAATTTTTTTACCACGTTCACGCTGGCATCACTGCCTGCCGTGGCAATCAGGTCTTTCCCGGCTGACAGCTGCAGGCTGTCTGGCGTGACATGCGCCTGCCCTTTTTCGGCATAGGTCAGCAGACCCGCACCAGTGAGGTTGTTCAGCATCTGGCTCAGCTGGTTTTGCCGATCGGTTTCCACATTCCCGGCCCCGGCCGTCGCCGCTGATTGTTGCAGCGTCATCGCCAGTGACAGCGCTTTTTCCAGTTGTGCAATGGCGGCCGTCATATCCAGCTGTTTGCCTGCCGCGCGCGGCTGGGCCTCTGTCGTGAGTAATACCCCTTTAGCGGCACGCAGCGCCATCCAGTCATCGGTACGGGCCTCCACGCCTTCCCCGCGCTTTTTCCCTTCGGCGTCCACCAGGTGGCCGACGCTGACCTGCCCCTTACCGTGCTCCGTGGAAATTTTGATGTGTTCCTGCCCGCGCCGGTCCTCAAGACGAATCTTGTTCGACGCAGCCGTACGGATCACGTTGCGGGTGTCGTTGCGGTTTGTGACCAAATCCGGATGGCTGCCGTCATGCATGACGTGCGCGATATACGGCCTGTCCGGATCGCCGCCTTCAAAGGCAACAGCCACTTCTGTGCCGTCCAGCAGCGGGAAGTGAAAACCAAACACATCCCCGCCGTACGGCCTGCCCAGACGCATCAGCGCACTTTCAAAGCCGTCACGTTTTTCATCGAGATCAAAATCAAACTTCACGCGGTAGCGGCCCTGCGCATCGACTCCGGCATATGTGGGATCGCGATTAATAGCCGCCACACGGCCGGGCACCGTACCGGCTATCACCGGACGCGGAAGAGAGTCCGGACGGTAGCTGTAGCCGTTCAGATAAGGGATACCCTTCAGGATGGCGCGGTAGTGCTCTGCGCGACTGCCGGATAGCGTCATGGTGGTCACAAGAAATCCGGGCTTAAACCCGGCAGGAATATCCCCTGTCGGATGAAACATCACGCCCGGCAGCAGTTCCGGATCGCTGGTTGTCACCCCCAGTACGCTCTGTTTGTTCAGCAGGCGTTCATAACGCAGGCGTGCGTAGAACGAGGCTGTTTCTGCCTCCTGGCCGTAAAAGTCACCTGCAGCCAGAAAGTGATCGGCGTAGTGGTACTGTTTTCCGCTGGTTATCCCGTCAGGAATGTCGTTTCCGGTAATGGTTTTATCCTCCTGTGGGGAAAACGGATCGCGGTAGTTATAGGTACGGACCCGTACATTTTCGGGGATGAGCTGGTACTGCTCTTCGAGTTCGGTTACGTACTCTTCATGACTGGTCATTCCAGAATGGCGGACGTATGGCAGCTGCTTATTACTGAAAACATAGCGGCGACCACTGTCACCGAAAATCACTACCGTTTCACCTTGTACTTTGTCGTGATTTTCAAAGCGGAACCAGATCCCGACTTCGGCCAGCAGGCGGCGGATAAACTGGAGATCGGTTTCCTTCCACTGGATAATCATTTCGCGGCTGGGGTAGTTGTGGCTCAGTTGGTCAAAATCGATGTTGTAACCCTGAAAATGCCCGCTCTCCTTCATCAGCTTCGTGACGAGCTCAGGCACTGTCATGTCCATGTACACGGCCGAACGGTAGTTCTGATCCAGCAGCGCCAGTTCATGCTCCAGCATGCACTCATACAGGGCTTCATCAGCGGACGACTTCAGACGGGAAAATGACGTGATCACGCCATTAATCTGGCGTACCGGCAACCAGGATTCCTGATTGTGCCAGGTCGATTTCGCTTTCGGGTCAGGCGCGCGCAGAATAAATTCAGCCATCTGGTTCAGAACGTCTTTGACTGCAACGTTCGGATTTGGACTGGTGAAGCGAATGGTATAACGGTAGGGCTTACTGAGTTCTTCTTCCCCGCAAAACGAATGAACATCCGGTGAAACGGTTTTACTTCGTGGGAAATACAGTAAATAACGATTCAGGGTATCCTGTTGTTGAAGCGTGTCTGATTGTCCTGCCATCGTCAAATATCCTTTTGATCAATCGATAAGATTAATCAAAATATACGCCTGGAGACCACTCATTAAAACATTATTTCGCAAAAAGGGATAAGGGATTTAATTTATTCAACGCACAAATAAACACAAAATAAACATTCATGAATTAAATGAAAAGATAAAATAAATACCAGAAAGAAATATGACAATATCAGAATACAAATAAGCACCTCAAGGCGTATAGATCAATGATATTCGGTGAGCAACGATAACATTGAGCTTATTCACGTCTGATACGCCTGGCCATATAAGGGGCCTCGACGGCCCCTTATCTCGGTCACAGGTTAAAAACGTATTATTTTCTACTGGTCTTAAGGTGAACGAACCAAAGCCACAAAAATGTATCAGTGCAAACAGCAGCTCTTAAACTTCTTCCCGCTGCCGCAAGGACACGGATCGTTACGCCCGACCTTCGTGCCGTTCACCGTCGGCTTCTTCACTTCCGGCTGCTGCGGGTTGTTAACCCAGTATTGATATAAACGCAGTGCCGCAGGCTGGATGCTTTCGATGCTGGCGATATACTCCTCTTCGGACAGTTCATCCAGCTTTTCGCTGTTCTCTTCCGTCCCGTGCAGCGCAATCACGTCAAGATCGGCCTTCAGGGCTTCCGGCAAGGTTGACCAGTCCGTCAGCGCCACGCCGCGCATATAGCCATAGCACCACTCTTCCACCACGGTATAGCTCTCACCGTCCGCGTCGTTATAACCAAACATCGGTTCAAACTGATCCGGGTACTCGCTCAGGCGCTCGGCAATATCGTTCATATGCTTAAAGCAGAGATCGATAAAACGGTTCATCTCACGATCGTTTTTCCAGCGCGGAATGTACTTCTCGCCGCCCCACACCGCCACCAGCCAGGCGTCTGGCTCAACGACAACAGGACCGGAAAGCACTGCGGTAAGCATGCCGTCCAGTTCGGACACGTCAATCACGGACGCGTCATCATGACCGTAAGACATTAACGTCTCTTCAAGCCACGCCATTTCGCTTTCATTCAATGGGCCTTCAGTCATCGCTGACACTCCTGCAAAAGGAAACGATCCTAACACATATCTCACGCCTCTCCGGGCTGAAGTTTAGGTCTTTATTGCTGCAAAAACGTGCAAACCGTGACCTTTGCACAACTTATGGGCTTTATTGTTAACGATATGTGATCTCCGCTGTAATTTCTTCTCCTCCCGCAAGGCGGCATAACGCGGCGCTCTATACTCAAACATGTCGCATGCCCGTCAATGGGTTAACCATTCTGGCAACGTTTTTGCTTAACGTTCTTCGCGCGCCTCTGCGCAGGGAAATCTCGCCGTAATATGCAGGATGCCGTCTGTATCTTGTTCGTTTAGTGCATTTTGTTCTTGCTCGTGTTTCGGATTGGCTGCGCCGTCGGGCGTTCGGGTTTACGCCGTGGTGCAAAAACCTCTTTGCTAAGGAACATAATAATGTCGCTGAAATTAATCAGAACTCCTCTTTCTCTTGTGTTGGCCGGTTGCCTGGTGACGGCGTTTTCCGCCCGGGCAGATATTGTGATTGGCGTGGCCGGGCCGTTCACGGGTCCGAATGCCACCTATGGCGATCAGTACTGGCACGGCGCAACGCAGGCCGCTGAAGACATTAATGCCGCAGGCGGCATTAACGGCGAGAAGATCAAACTGGTTCAGGGGGATGATGCCTGCGAGCCCAAGCAGGCCGTGGCCGTCGCCAACCGTTTAGTTGACCAGGATAAAGTCAACGCCGTGGTCGGCCATTTCTGCTCCTCTTCCACAATGCCCGCCTCCGAGGTGTATAGCGACGCGGGCATTATTGCGATTACCCCCGGCTCAACTAACCCGCTGATCACCGAACGCGGCATGAGCGACATGTTCCGCATGTGCGGACGCGATGACCAGCAGGGTCAGGTTGCCAGCGACTTCATCATCGACAAGCTGAAAGCCAAGCGCGTGGTGATTATTCACGATAAAGACACCTATGGTCAGGGTCTGGCTGACGCCACCAAAGCGGCGCTGGCGAAACGCGGGGTTCAGGATGTGATGTATGAGGGGTTATCTCGCGGTGAGAAAGACTTTAACGCGCTGGTGACCAAGATCGGCGCGCAAAAACCGGACGTCGTGTTCTTCGGTGGCTGTCACCCGGAAGCCGGTCCGCTGGTTCGCCAGATGCGTGAACAGGGCGTGCAGGCGAAATTCTTCTCCGGCGACTGTATTGTCAACGAAGAGATGGTGACCGCCGCGGGTGGCCCGCAATACACCAACGGCATTTACATGACCTTCGGTAAAGATCCGCGCCTTATCCCGGACGGTAAAGCGGTTATCGAGAAATTCCGCGCCGGTAAATTCGAGCCGGAAGGTTACACCCTTTACTCCTATGCCTCCGTACAGGCCATTGCCGCAGCCTTCAAGGCCACCGGCGGCAAGGACTCCGCCAAAGCCAGCGAGTGGCTTAAAGCCAATTCCGTCGACACGGTGATGGGCAAAAAAGCCTGGGACAGCAAAGGCGATCTGAAAGTGTCTGACTACGTGGTTTACCAGTGGGACGACAAAGGCAAATATAAGGAAGTGCAGTAACGGGACGGAGTCACGCTCAACGTCGGCGGGCCTGCCCGTCGGCGCGTAATAAACATCAGGCTGCGCGCATCGCGCAGCCTATAAAACGAGCGCGCTAAGATGAGTACATTCTTCCTGCAACAGTTAATCAATGGCTTAACGCTGGGCTCCGTCTACGGTTTAATCGCCATCGGCTACACCATGGTGTACGGCATTATCGGGATGATCAATTTCGCCCACGGCGAAGTGTATATGATTTCCGCCTATCTCTGCGCCATCGGCCTGGCGCTGCTCTCGTTCTTCGGTCTGCAGTCGTTCCCGCTGCTGATCCTCGGGACGCTGGTGTTCACCATCGTGGTAACCGGGGTGTACGGCTGGACCATCGAGCGTATCGCCTACAAGCCGCTGCGCAACTCCACGCGCCTGGCGCCGCTGATCTCCGCCATCGGGATGTCGCTTATCCTGCAAAACTACGCGCAGCTGAGCCAGGGTCCGCGTCAGCAAGGGGTGCCGACCATGCTGGACGGCGTGATTCGCCTGCATCTGGGCGACGGGTTCGTACAGATAACCTACACCAAAGTGTTTATTCTGGTTGCCTCGTTTGCCGGCATGCTGGTGCTCACCTGGATTATCAACCATACCCGGCTGGGCCGGATGTGCCGCGCGGTACAGCAGGATCGTAAGATGGCCTCCATTCTGGGCATTAACACCGACCGGATTATTTCGCTGGTCTTTGTGATCGGCGCGGCGATGGCCGGTCTGGCAGGCGTGCTGATCACCATGAATTACGGCACCTTTGATTTCTACGTCGGGTTCGTGATCGGCATTAAAGCCTTTACCGCGGCGGTACTCGGCGGCATCGGCTCCCTCCCTGGCGCGATGCTCGGTGGCCTTATCCTGGGCGTGGCGGAAGCCCAGTTCTCGGGCATGGTGAACTCGGACTATAAAGATGTCTTTTCGTTCGGCCTGCTGGTCATGATCCTGATTTTCCGCCCCCAGGGCCTTCTTGGGCGCCCGTTTGTGGCCAAAGTGTGAGGAAGAGAATGATGACATCACACGGTTTTTCACTTAAACGCTGCATGCTGGACGCGATTTTTTCCGGGCTGATTGCGCTGATTATTTTCGGCCCCATTGCGGGCGTGGTGCTAGACGGTTACAGCTTTAACTTCGCCGGGCAACGGCTAGCCTGGATGGTCGGCATCGTCATGCTCGGGCGTTTTCTGTTGAGCGCCTTTTTAGGTACCGCCGCGGGCGTCCGTTTCCAGGCACGCTTCGAAGCCGATAGCGCGGGCGTATATGTCCGGCCACCGGAATACAAAAGCCGCATGCGCTGGATTATTCCTCTGGTAATTGCTCTTGCGATTTGCTTTCCGTTTGTCGCCACGAAATATGTGCTGACCGTCGCCATTCTCGGGCTGATCTACGTGCTTCTCGGTCTGGGGCTGAATATCGTCGTGGGTCTGGCCGGCCTGCTGGATCTGGGATATGTCGCGTTCTACGCAATTGGGGCGTACGGTCTGGCGCTGGGATACCAGTATCTCGGCTTAGGTTTCTGGAGCATGCTGCCGCTGGCGGCAATCATGGCCGCCGCCGCAGGCGCCCTGCTCGGTTTCCCGGTGCTGCGCATGCACGGTGACTATCTGGCCATCGTCACCCTCGGGTTCGGGGAGATTATTCGCCTGATACTGAACAACTGGCTGACCTTCACCGGCGGACCAAACGGCGTGTCGGCCCCTCCCCCCACCTTTTTCGGTCTGGAATTTGGTCGACGCGCGAAAGAAGGCGGCGTGCCCTTCCACGAATTTTTCCACCTGACCTACAACCCGAACATGAAGTTTATTTTTATCTACGCGGTTCTGTTCCTGGTGGTGATGCTGGTGCTCTACATCAAGCACCGCCTGACGCGGATGCCGATTGGTCGGGCGTGGGAAGCGCTGCGTGAAGACGAAATAGCGTGCCGCTCGATGGGGTTAAATCATGTTCTGGTTAAGCTGTCGGCCTTTACGCTGGGCGCATCGACCGCGGGCATTGCCGGGGTGTTCTTCGCCACCTATCAGGGGTTCGTGAACCCGACCTCCTTCACGTTCTTTGAATCGGCGCTGATCCTCGCTATCGTGGTCCTGGGCGGGATGGGCTCGACGCTTGGCGTAGTGCTGGCCGCTTTTGTGCTCACCGTAACGCCGGAACTGCTGCGCAGTTTTGCCGAGTACCGCGTCCTGCTGTTTGGCATGCTCATGGTGGTGATGATGATCTGGCGTCCGCGCGGTTTGATCCGCATTAACCGCAGCGGGTTCGCCGTGCGTAAGGGTGTCGCACCATGAACGGAACGATATTACGCGTTGAACATCTGATGATGCACTTCGGCGGAATTAAGGCGCTAAACGACGTCAACCTGGACGTACAGCGTGGCTCAATTACCGCCCTTATTGGGCCAAACGGGGCGGGAAAAACAACCGTGTTTAACTGTCTGACGGGCTTCTACAGGGCCTCCGGCGGCAACATTTTATTTAATACCCGCCATAGAACGACCAACGTTATTCAGGTGCTCGGACAAAAATTCCAGCCGGGTGACTGGATTAACCCCGCGCAGTTCGGGCAGCGTCTGTTCTACAAAATGTTTGGCGGAACGCATCTGGTCAACCGCGCAGGGCTGGCCCGCACGTTTCAAAATATCCGTCTTTTTCGCGAGATGTCTGTCGTGGAAAACCTGCTGGTTGCGCAGCATATGCGCGTTAACCGCAATCTGCTCGCCGGGATCTTAAATACGCCGGCATACCGGCGCGCGGAAAGCGACGCCCTGGACAGGGCCTTCTACTGGCTGGAAGTGGTGGATCTGGTGGAGTGCGCCAATCGTCTGGCGGGAGAGATGTCGTACGGCCAGCAGCGGCGTCTGGAAATTGCGCGAGCAATGTGCACCGGCCCGGAAATGATCTGTCTGGATGAACCCGCCGCCGGGCTTAACCCGGTTGAAACGCATAAGCTCAGCAGCATTATTCGCTTTCTGCGGGATCATCATGACATCACGGTATTGCTGATTGAGCATGATATGGGGATGGTGATGGAGATTTCGGACGACATTATCGTACTCGACCACGGGGATGTTATTGCCAGGGGAAAACCCGAGCAGATCCAGCATGATGAAAAGGTCATTGCCGCCTACCTGGGTACGGATGAAAGCGAGGTCAATCTATGAGCGAACCGCTGCTGGCATTTCGCGAGGTGGATGTGTTTTACGGCGTCATTCAGGCGCTTAAACAGGTTTCCCTCGAGGTCAATAAGGGTGAAACCGTGGCGCTGATTGGCGCAAACGGCGCGGGTAAATCGACATTGCTGATGTCCATCTTTGGCCAGCCCCGTATTCGCAGCGGACAGATCCTTTTCGGCGGCGAAGATATCAGCCATAAATCCACCCACTACGTCGCGTCCGGCGGCATTGCGCAGGCGCCGGAAGGCAGACGAATCTTCCCGGATATGACCGTTGAAGAGAACCTGCTGATGGGAACCATCCCCATCGGCAGCCAGTTTGCCGCTGAGGATATGCAAACCATGTTCGACCTCTTCCCTCGCCTCAAGGAGCGACGCAAGCAGCGCGCGATGACCATGTCCGGCGGAGAGCAGCAGATGCTGGCGATCGCCCGGGCGCTGATGAGCCGTCCGAAGCTGCTGCTGCTGGATGAACCGAGCCTCGGGCTGGCGCCGATTGTGGTGAAACAGATCTTCCAGACGCTGCGCGAGCTGGCCCGCAACGGCATGACCATCTTTCTGGTGGAGCAGAATGCGCATCACGCGCTGAAGCTTTCTGACCGCGGGTATGTGATGGTTAACGGACAGATCCGGTTGAGCGGCAGCGGCGAGGAGCTGCTGGGAAATCAGGAGGTGAGGAAGGCGTATCTGGGCGGGGTGTGACTGGCAGATTTCAGGCACAAAAAAACCACCTTTCGGTGGTTTCACGACACTGCTTATAGCTTTGATTATTCTTTGTTTCCCATGGTAGTGGGAGTTGGCCCAACACAGCGCGAACGATGGGGATAGTGAATAATGCGTTTTATCACAAAGTTAAGCTATAAGGACTCATTATTGCTGCGTACAGGTAAAACCGCCGTTTATAGTCGGATTACAATTAGTTTCCAGGGTAGGTTTAGGTTGAATACTTTGATTATATGCAGCGCTAGCTGCATTCAGGTTAGCCGCCTTTTGTTGCCATCCAGCTGCCGTATTTTGTGCAATAGCCGCACAATCTGCCGCACTGACCGTAGAAGTGCCCGCCTGTATTCTGGCTTGCATCATTTGAGCCGCTTCCGACCCACTGGTGAACGTGTCACCGCTCATAGCCTGACATAATTCATAGTCAGAGGCGTTAGGATTATTAGCACATCCCGTCATCACTACTGATAAAAAAGCAGCTATCATTATTTTTTTCATTTTTAATTATCCAATTCTTATAAAATCTAGTGTCTCTCCCGACAGGGATACGGCTTCTTGTTATTGTAAAATATACATTTTGTTAACTGAGATAGGTGTGTTTCTGGTAAAGACATTCCTTGCAGGACTTAACCCCGTGAACATAAGACTGACGGTTTTGTCCGACAATATAGCGAATGACCACCAGCAATTATCAAATTAAACGTCTTCTCGATATGGCTAAGATACATCACTATTATTTTTTAGCGCGAATTAATTAATATTAAAAATGCATTAACTTAAATCAGTTTGATTTGCGTCAATTTATGCGAACCGTATTTCATTCGAAACTGGAAGGTGCTTGACTAAAACACAACCGTCTTTAAACATGACTATCTATATAATAAAAAAGGAAATATGGTTGATGTAGGGTGTACGGGACGATATTGTCCTTTTCCTGTGGCGAGTCAAGCTGACGAAAAAAGTGAACAAGAATTACAGACACAAAAAAACCACCTTTCGGTGGTTTCACGACACTGCTTATTGCTTTGATTATTCTTTGTTTCCCATGGTAGCCGGAGTGGGACTTGAACCCACACAGCGCGAACGCCGAGGGATTTTAAATCCCTTGTGTCTACCGATTCCACCATCCGGCCAGGGAAGAAAGTGGAGGCGCGTTCCGGAGTCGAACCGGACTAGACGGATTTGCAATCCGCTACATAACCGCTTTGCTAACGCGCCGTAAAACTTTTCAAACTGACACCCGCTACTGCGCATGTCTTTAATCTGGAGCGGGAAACGAGACTCGAACTCGCGACCCCGACCTTGGCAAGGTCGTGCTCTACCAACTGAGCTATTCCCGCATGTCATCAAGTAAACATCTAACCACTTGATTTCATTATCGTCCGGCTTGCTGTGCCGCCGTTCGATGCGTTGCATTCTACTGATATGACGTTATGAGTCAACGTTATTTTTTGCATCCCTGGATCGTTTGCTGAAAATTACGGCGAAACGATCACTGATCAAGCAAATCCCCGCGCGCAGCGTTCAAATATTGCAGCATGGACCACAGCGTCAGCACTGCCGCCACCCACAGCAGACCAATTCCCGCCCATTCAACCCAGGCGTTCGGACGCCAGAGCATCCAGACCAGCGCCGCCATCTGCGCCGTCGTTTTGACTTTACCAATCCACGAGACCGCCACGCTGCTGCGTTTGCCCAGTTCCGCCATCCATTCGCGCAGCGCAGAGATAATGATCTCGCGGCCGATCATGGTTGCTGCGGGCAGCGTCACCCACCAGGTATGATAGTGCTCGGCTACCAGCACCATGGCGATAGCGACCATCACTTTGTCTGCCACCGGATCGAGGAAGGCACCGAAACGGGTGCTTTGATTCCAGCGGCGCGCCAGATAGCCATCAAACCAGTCGGTGACCGCTGCGATAAGGAAGATCAATGCGCAGGCGAAAGGTGCCCAGACGACCGGCAGGTAAAATGCCAGTACAAAGAACGGGATGAGTACGACACGGAAGAGAGTGAGCAACGTAGGGATATTAAATTGCATAATGACGGTAACTGTTTGTTGTCAGTAAAATTTAGCTCTATGTTGCTACAGAGCCCTCAATGTTTCAACGAGTAGTAGATCTTTTCTGCCAGCCCTTGCGAAATACCCGGCACTTTTGCAATTTCCTCCATGCTGGCGTTGAGTAATCCTTGCAATCCGCCCATATATTTCAGCAGCATCTGGCGACGTTTTGGCCCCACGCCTTCGATCGTTTCCAGGCTACTGGTATTTTTCACCTTCGCCCGTTTTTTGCGGTGACCGCTGATGGCATGATCGTGTGATTCATCGCGAATATGCTGGATGACGTGCAGCGCCGGGGAGTCCGGCGGCAGGCTGAAGCCCTCGCCTTCCGGCTCGAAGAACAATGTCTCCAGACCGGCCTTACGATCGGCCCCTTTTGCAACGCCCAGCAGTAGCGGATGGTTTTTATCCCAACTGACATCAAGCGATTCAAATACCGCTTTCGCCTGGCCGAGCTGCCCTTTCCCGCCGTCAATCAGGATCACATCCGGGATTTTGCTCTCTTCTATGGCTTTACCATAGCGACGACGCAGCACCTGATTCATGGCCGCATAATCGTCACCCGGCGTGATCCCGGTGATGTTAAAGCGGCGATACTCGGCGCGCAGTGGGCCATTCGCATCAAACACCACGCAGGAGGCCACCGTCTGTTCTCCCATCGTGTGACTGATGTCGAAACACTCCATCCGTTTCACTTCCGGAAGCTTCAGCAGCGTCGCCAGGGCCGTTAAACGCTGGTTGACCGTCGACTGCTGCGACAGCTTAGTGGTGAGTGCCGTCGCCGCGTTGGTCCGCGCCAGCTTAAGATAACGTGCACGATCGCCGCGCGGTTTAGTTTGTACATTCACCCGACGGCCCGCCAGTTCAGAGAGCGAATCGGCCAGCAGGGTTTTATCGTCAAGATTAAAATCGAGCAGGATCTCAGAAGGCAGCGTGCGCATCTGGCTCCCCTGCAGGTAGAACTGGCCTACAAAGGTTTCCACCACTTCACCCAGTTCAGTACCGCCGGGCACTTTCGGGAAATAGCTGCGGCTGCCGAGCACTTTGCCCTGGCGAATAAACAGCACGTGCACGCAGGCCATCCCGGCGTCAAAGGCTACGCCGATGACGTCGAGATCGTCACCGGTATTCGAGACAAACTGTTTCTCAGTGACTCTGCGCACCGCCTGGATTTGGTCGCGGATACGCGCGGCCTCTTCAAACTCGAGTGCGGCGCTGGCTTTTTCCATCCGCGCGATCAGCTGCGTTAAGACCTGATCGTCTTTTCCAGCTAAGAACAGGCGCACATAATCCACCTGCTGGGCATACTCTTCTTCACTTACCAGCCCTTCCACGCAAGGCCCCAGGCAGCGTCCAATCTGGTACTGCAGGCACGGGCGCGAGCGGTTACGGTAAACGCTGTTTTCACACTGGCGGATAGGGAAGATTTTTTGCAGCAGCGCCAGCGTTTCACGCACGGCATAGCCGTTAGGGAACGGCCCGAAGTATTCGCCCTTGGCGTGTTTTGCACCGCGGTGCATCGCGAGGCGCGGATGGGTATCGCCGCTCAGAAAAATAAACGGGTAGGACTTATCATCACGCAACAGAACGTTATAGCGCGGCTGGTAGAGCTTTATATAGTTGTGCTCAAGCAGCAGCGCTTCTGTCTCGGTGTGCGTGACGGTGACATCAATATTCTGAATGAGTGAGACCAGCGCTTCGGTCTTACGGGAGGCCAGGTTGCTGCGAAAATAGCTGGAGAGGCGTTTTTTAAGATCTTTTGCCTTCCCCACGTAGATAACCGTACCGCCAGCGTCATACATGCGATAGACGCCAGGCTGGCTGGTTACGGTTTTCAGAAATGCTTTTGAATCGAACACATCACTCACTGACTTAACAACGTCTCCGCATTACACAAACCGTGCCGGATGGCCAGGTGCGTCAGTTCGACGTCACCATGAATGTTCAGTTTACTGAACATCCGGTAACGATAGCTGTTCACCGTTTTCGGGCTGAGATTCAGCTGTTCCGAGATCTCATTCACCTTCTGACCTTTGGTGATCATCAGCATAATCTGCAATTCACGCTCGGACAAACTGGCAAACGGTGATTCGGTTTTCTCGGGCTCGATCTGACTCAGCGCCATCTGCTGAGCAATGTCGGAAGCAATGTAGCGCTGTCCGGCAAACACAGAACGGATTGCATTGACGACTTCCTGCGGCGCAGCACCTTTACTCAGGTAGCCCGCTGCGCCCGCCTGCATCACTTTCGCGGGCAGTGGGTTTTCGGTATGCACGGTCAGCATGATGACTTTGGTATCAACAAAGGTACGCGCGATTTTGCGTGTTGCTTCAAGGCCACCGATACCGGGCATGTTCATATCCATCAGTACCACATCGGCCGAGTTTGTGCGGCACCATTTTACCGCATCTTCGCCGCAGCACGCCTCACCGGCAACTTTAATACCTTTAATATCTTCAAGAATGCGTCGTATCCCTGCGCGCACCAGTTCGTGGTCATCAACAAGAAGGACGTTGATCAAAGGAAATGTCTCCAGAATAGGGATAACGCTACTGAGTGATAATTTGGTTTATATTAACGGTTTTCCTCGCAAGATTAAAACGTTAAAAAACCGGCTATTCGATTTTGCTCTCGTTTTTGGAAATTAGGCTGTACAGTCCGTGGAAAGAGAGACCATGCATTCAGGGCTTTTGCAGCTTTTTTTAAGCATCTGTATTCAAAAAGTTACAAAAAACTTTCAGGCTTTTCCTGCAAAAAAACAGATCTCAAATTTTTGTAACAATAATTAACGGCAAGCGAACCGGGCATAAACAATTAATAGCCTTTCACGGCGGTTTAGTTTACCGGTGCGTTCTGTTTACGCAATTAAACATCCAAGTAAAAGTACAAAAAACAACCGCTGCATTTTTTGCTACAGCTTGTGGTATACTCCGCCGCCTTGACTTTCGTCGTCGCGCTTTAGCGCCATTAAATAATGAGGAAAATAAATGAGCACACCTGAATTTGCCACTGCGGAGAATAACCAGGAACTGGCACAGGAAGTAAACTGCCTGAAAGCACTGCTGACGCTGATGCTGCAGGCGATGGGCCAGGCGGATGCCGGTCGTGTGATCATTAAAATGGAAAAACAAATCGCGGAGATGGAAGACCAGGCTGAATCTGCGGTATTTGCTAACACCGTTAAGCAAATCAAACAAGCCTACCGCCAGTAACAAAAAACGGCTGGATGCAGTGCATTCAGCCGTTTGTTCGTCTGTCACGCAGAACGTATTATCCCGTCAGATCAGTCCCGTTGCCGCCGCGTAGCACGCAATCTGGGTTTTGTTAGGCGCGTTGAATTTCTTCTGCATATTTTTCTGATGGAAGTTAACGGTATTCTCTGAGATAGAGAGAATGATCGCTATTTCCGCTGACGTCTTCCCTTCCGCAGTCCATTTCAGAATTTCGCGCTCGCGTTTGCTGAATTTCATTTCAGGTGGCATGACCATCTCATCTTCAAAACGCACCAGAGAAGTTAAGGCCATTTGCACCAGCATTTGCAGCCGCAGTTCTATTTCCTCACGGGCAAACGGCCCTTCCAGTACACTAGTACGGGAAACAGACAGGAAGCCGAGCGCATGATTAGGCAACATCAGACACTGCGTTATTCCCTCGCGTAAACCGTGGTCCTGCGCGCTGTGCCATAATTCCTGCGCGTCAGCGAATAATGCGTCTGTCCAGGGTAAATGACCCTGAATGAAATTCTCCGGTTTTAAGACGGGATCAATAGCGAAATAGTTCGCGGATTGATATTGCGCCATCCACTGCTTTGGGTAAGTGGTATGCACAGAGATCTTAGGCCGGGTAAACGGCACGGGATGGCGCACGCAGAGCGAGTAACAATCGAATTCAAGCGTCTGAGTTTGTCGCTGTAATTCCTGATATACCTCGTCGACACAGGTCAATTCCTGAAACCGGAGGGAGCAATCCCGTCGCCAGGTGAAAAAGTCTGAATCCTTCATACTTACTAAATGAAGCCTCTGAAAAGATAATCATTATTATGGTGAATATAACCTAACACATAAAACTTTTTTCTAACTACAAAATATCGGCATTAGCACAATTAACTTTACTATTGATAAGATTTATCCGGGCCGGATGGAATAAAAAAACAAACGACTGCCCCCGAAGGGAGAATAATTTGCTCCAGCCTAAATTTCTGGAGCAAATTAGTGCAAAAATGCTACTGCATCAGGAATTTTTCAAGGAACTGACGGGTTCGCGGCTGCTGAGGATTAGCGAACAGGCTTTTCGCCGGCCCCTGCTCCACAATCCGCCCCTGATCCATGAAGATGGCTCTGTCAGCCACATCGCGTGCAAAGCTCATTTCATGCGTCACGATCACCATCGTCCGTTTTTCCTGCGCCAGCTGGCGAATGGTGTTAAGCACCTCACCCACCAGTTCCGGATCGAGCGCAGAGGTCGGTTCATCAAAAAGGATCACGTCAGGGCGCATAGCCAGCGCGCGCGCTATCGCCACGCGCTGCTGTTGCCCGCCCGACAGACGGCGCGGATAGCTGGTCTCTTTCCCCGCCAGCCCGACTTTAGCGAGCAGTTCGCGCGCGCGCGCCGTCGCGTCCTCTTTAGATTCACCTTTTACAATGACCGGTCCTTCAATAATGTTCTCCAGCACCGTACGGTGCGGGAAGAGATTAAAGCTCTGGAAAACGAAGCCGACATGCTGGCGCAGGCGGCGAATTAACCCTTTCTGCTGGCTAATGGATTTCCCGGTATCAATCGTTATCTCCCCTACCCGAATGGTGCCGCCTTCCGGCTGTTCAAGCAGGTTAATACTGCGCAGCAGCGTCGTTTTTCCCGAACCGCTTGGTCCGATAATCGCCACCACTTCACCCTGCTCGACTTCAAGATCGATTCCGTGGAGCACCGTTTGACCGTGGAATTTTTTCACCAGGTTTTTGACGTCGATAGCACTCATTTTGGATCACGCTCCTGGCGGTTAAGCTGGTTTTCGAAGTAGTTTTGCAGAGCAGACAGCACCGTCGCCATCACCCAGTAAATCAGCGAGGCGGCCAGATACATGGTAAAGACTTCAAGCGTGCGCGAAGTAATGAGCTGCGCCTGACGGAACAGTTCCGGTACCTGAATCGTTGCCGCCAGGGACGTATCTTTCACCAGGCTAATGAAGCTGTTGCTGAGCGGTGGAAGCGCCACGCGCGCCGCCTGCGGCAGAATGGCCCGACGCAGCGTCTGCCATGGCGTCATCCCGATACTGGCCGCCGCCTCCCACTGCCCTTTGTCAATGGAGGAGATCGCCGCTCGCAGGGTTTCTGACGTGTACGCCGCGGTATTGAGCGACAGACCAATCATCGCTGCGGGGATCGGATCCAGCTCGATACCAAACTGCGGCAAGCCGTAGTAGATCATAAAGAGCTGGGCGATAAGCGGCGTGCCGCGAAAGACGGAGATATAAAAGCGCGCCAGCCAGCGTACCGGCAGGATGGGTGACATGCGCATTAATGCCAGCACAAATCCCAGCACCAGCCCGAAGAACATCCCGCCGATACTGAGCTGTAACGTAAATACCGCACCTTTCAGCAGATACGGCAGAGAATCAATAACCAGTTGAATACTTTCTTGCATTATTATTTTTCGACCTGATTTTTAGACATGAGGATGGTAGGCAAACAGCGCAGGCGCCCCGCCGGTATGGACAAATAAAATCGGCCCTTCATCCTTAAAGCGTTTCTGCGCAATGCCGTCAATCAGTCCGGCCATCGCTTTGCCGGTATAGACCGGATCGAGCAGTATCCCCTCGAGGCGCGCCAGCAGCTTCACCGCCTCCATGCCCTCTTCGTTAGGCGTGCCGTAACCCGGCGCAAAATAGTCGTCCCAGAGCAGAATATCGGCCCTGGCCTTCAGCTCCAGCTGCGCGGCTACCGCCTGCTGTAAAGTGACCACCTTCGGCTTCTGATCCGCGACGCTGCGGGATACCGTCACGCCAATCAGCTCGACGTCCGGCAGCAGTTGTTCGAGCCCCACCGCCAGCCCGGCGTGCGTGCCCGCGCTGCCGGACGCGACAACCACGGAGGAAAGGCTTACCGCGCCCTCGCACTGCTGCGCAATTTCCAGCGCACTCTCCACATACCCCAGCGCGCCCAGCGCGTTCGAACCGCCGACGGGGACAACGTAGGGGCGGAACCCCTGCGCTTCCAGACGCGTCGCCAGCTCGTCGAGCTGGGCGGTCGGGTCGGTCAACGCATCCACCATTTCGACCTGCACGTTAAACAGATCCAGCAGCAGGCGGTTACCGTTGGTCAGATAGTTTTCTGCCCGCGTGCCAATCGGGTTTTCCAGCAATGCCACGCAGTGGAGCCCGAGCTTTGCCGCCACTGCCGCCGTCTGACGAACGTGGTTGGACTGGATAGCCCCGGCGGTAATGAGCGTATCCGCGCCTTCGCGCAGTGCGTCAGCCGCCAGAAACTCCAGCTTGCGCAGCTTATTGCCCCCCATCGCCATCGGCGTCACGTCGTCACGCTTGATAAAAATATCGCGCCCTAAATAATCAGAAAATCGCGGCAGGTACTCCAGCGGCGTCGGCGCGCCGATGAACTCCAGGCGGGGAAAGCGCGTTAAATTCTGTAGTGACATGGGTTCTCCGGTAACTCTGACAAAATGTGATATTTTTCATTATGCACGCAGACGCGAAAGAAATAAAAAAGGCGCTTTTAAAAGCGCCTTTTTTTACGGCAGAAGCTTATTTCGTGACGTCTGCACCGAACCACTTCTCGGAGAGCGCTTTCAGGCTGCCGTCTTTTTGCATGTCAGCAATCGCGGAATCAATCGCTTTGACCAGGTCTTCGTTACCTTTACGAACGGCAACGCCTGATTCCTGACGAGAGAACGCATCACCCGCTACCGCCAGGGTATTGTTGGTTTTCTTCACCAGATCCAGCGCGGCGAGGCGGTCAACCAGAATGACGTCGGTACGACCTACGCGCAGATCCTGGTATTTCGTCGGGTCATCATCATAGGTGCGGATATCCACGCCCTGCACGTTCTGGCGCAGCCACTCTTCGTAGTTGGTACCCAGACCGACACCGACTTTCTTCCCTTTCAGGTCCGCGGCAGTTTTAATTCCGCCTTCGTTGCCTTTCTTCACCAGCGCCTGAATACCGGACACGGTGTACGGCGTAGAGAAGTCATATTTCTTCTTACGCTCGTCAGAAATGGTCACCTGATTAATCACCACATCAATACGTTTGGAATCCAGCGACGCCAGCATACCGTCCCATTTGGTCGGTTTCAGTGACGCTTTAACGCCGAGGTGCTTCGCCAGCTCTTCAGCAAACTCCACTTCAAAACCGGTCAGCTTACCGTCATCGCCCTGGAAGCTGAACGGAGGATAGGTTCCTTCCAGCCCGACCAGCAGCGTACCGCGCTCTTTTACTTTATTCAGCAGGTTTTCTGCGGCGAACGTTTTCACGCTCATGCCCGCAACCAGCGCAACGGCCATAACACCCATCAGCGCCTGACGACCCAGAAGTGCAAATTTCATAAATACCCCGATATAGTGGAATTTTTACGTAGTGTAGAGAAATCGCCTGCAACGTCAAAGGCGACTGCGCTACATCTTATTCTTTTTTAATATATATCAGAAGTTGTTCCGGCGTGGGCTTTCTGCTTTATGGCACCCGGCATTTGTACCTTGTATTGAGCATACTTGCGCAGCGCAATTCGGTAGTTGTTGGTGCTGGTCGCAGGCAGCCACGGCTCCAGATTTTCATCCAGATAACCGGTTTTCAGCAGATCGCGAGAAATGTTGTTTACGGTCAGATGTTGCCCAAGGCGGCGCAGGCGAACGACATATTCGCGAACGGTGCCGTGGCTCATCTCCGTTTGTTCAAACAGGAACTGCTTGAAGCCGATAATATCGAAGAAGTCGCTTTGCTCTTTGCAGTGGAGATCCCCACAGAAACGGCAAAGCGCCACCCACTCTTTTTGCTCTTCGAGCCATGCTGCTTCGTCCATCAACGTGTCGAGACGCGAAATCGCAATCTTATTGACGATTTCGCCCCGGCGAACCAGCGTGATACGATCGAGTAACTTGTTACAGTGGGCGCAATGCGTCTGGCTGTGTTTAAAGTCTTTCAGGTAGCGGCTTAAAGGCCGTCTTTTAGATTGCTGCACCGTCATGATAACTCCTGGTTGTCAATACGTTGTGCGGCATTTTTAAGGTGAATCAATCACCTATAACTTACCCAGCTTGGTTCGTAAGCGTTTAATGGCCTGGCTGTGCAGCTGGCTCACCCGCGACTCTCCCACCTCCAGAACAGCGCCAATCTCTTTGAGGTTAAGCTCTTCCTGGTAATAAAGGGTCAATACCAGCTGTTCGCGTTCAGGCAGAGCTTCAATAGCCTCCATGACGCGCTGGCGTAAATTCCCTTCCATTAAATGGTGTAACGGGTTTTCATGCTGGTGCTCGTCCGTCACCAGCTCGATGCTATCGCCATGCTCTTCGCGCCACTCGTCATAAGAGAAGAGTTGGCTATTATTGGTATCGAGCAACATCTGACGATACTCTTCAACAGCAATGCCAAGACGTTCCGCCACTTCGGTTTCCGTTGCGTTACGTCCCAGTTCCTGTTCCAGCTGCCCCATCGCATGCGCCACTTCGCGCGCGTTGCGGCGAACACTGCGCGGCACCCAGTCGCGGCTGCGCAGCTCGTCCAGCATCGCACCACGAATACGCTGAACTGCGTAAGTCGTAAATGCCGTTCCTTGCAGAGCGTCGTATCGGTCAACTGCATTCAATAACCCGATACCGCCCGCCTGTAGCAGATCGTCGAGTTCCACGCTCGCCGGCAAGCGCACCTGGAGGCGCAATGCTTCGTGACGCACCAGCGGGACATAACGCTGCCACAGCGAGTGTTTATCCATTACACCTTCAGCGGTATAGAGTGAATTCACGATAAACAGCCCTGCGTTAGTTGAGTTATCGGCATGATTATCCGATTCTGCAGGGCGTTCAATTGGATGAAAAAGGGGGATAAAGTGAGGTTATTCTGAGGTTGCCCACAACAGGGGCAACTTTTCTGGCTAAATTAACAGTTGTAACAATGAAAGATCGTCGCCCAGTTTGACGCTATCTATATGTTGATGAAAGAGCTTTCCCGCTTCCTGATTATGCTGGCTAAGAGAGTGGAAGCTGTAAATAACATCAATAATATTATCTTGTTCAATTTTCCCCGCCACGATCGCCTGACCGGCAAGTAACGTTTTAAGGAAATAGAACTCCGCAACGATTAAATAAAGGTTATTCAACATGCTGCGGCCATTGTTCTGCGGGAAGCCCTGCTCCCAGAGTTTGTATTTAAAAAAGTTCTTGAATAAATGGTCATGGGTCGCCAGGTAACTGCCCGCCACATCGCGCCAGACGGACTCGATGTTCTCCATGACCTTGTCTGCCGGCACGGTGTCACCCGCAGTCTCAAATTGTTGATAAAGCTGAGTAAAATAACGGTTTAATACCGCACCACCGCGGGCTGTCACTTTCTTCGTGAAGTAGCTCTGGATGAGCGAAATTAACGCGAATTTCAGGCTGTAGTTCTGATTAAATCCGCCTAATTCCGTTTTGATTTTACCGCTCACCAGTTCGTTAACCAGCGAGAAATAGACCGTTTCGAGCGTGCTAATATTCTCTTCGAGATTATCGAGCTTTTCCGCCACCATGAGGAATTTCACCACGGCGTAAACCTGTTCTTCAACGCTGACGCCCTCAACGCTGAAAATATTCTGGCAGAAGAGATTGATGACCTTTGCCTTCAAATCAATCATCGGCGCATTATTGACGTCCTGCTGAACAATGACAGATTCCATCAACGACATAGACTCCCGATCGTTCAACAGAAGTCGGGTCACTTCCGGACACGAGAGGTTCAGCGATTTTTCGATTTCATTTTTATAGACCCGGTTTGTCCGCGGAAACGACGTACAGGTTGGGCTTAAGGCCTGGATGCCCATGGCGCTATGAACAGAACAGAGTTTTTCCGTATCCATAAACGGGCAGTTTTTACTTTCCGTATGGAAAATCACTTCACCCCAGTGGTCATAGTTTTTTTTGGTGACTTTTATCGCCGTTTTCGCCGTCTGACGAATAGCGGCATTTTTACTGTTCAGATAGCGATTAACGGAGGATTTATCAAACGCGATGGTCCAGCCCTGACAACAATGTTCACGGCATTCCCCACCGACACATGAAAAATCTGCGACCAGCTTTGGTTGAGTGACACTGATTTGTTTCACAGGCGGATTCTCAAATAGCAGAGATAAAAAAACCCCGCCGAAGCGGGGTTTCACGCGTAAAATTAACGCAGCAGAGACAGAACGGTCTGTGGAACCTGGTTTGCCTGAGACAGAACAGAAGTACCAGCCTGCTGCAGGATCTGCGCGCGGGACATGTTGGAAACTTCAGTTGCGTAGTCAGCGTCCTGGATACGGGACTGAGCAGCAGACAGGTTAGTTGAGGTGTTGTTCAGGTTGTTGATTGCAGAAGTGAAACGGTTCTGCACAGCACCCAGGCCAGAACGTGCTTTATCAACTTTAGCGATAGCTGCGTCGATGGTGCCCAGGTCGGTAGCGGTCATAGTTTTCAGGTCGATAGCAGCAACACCCAGAGTCGTGGTGTCAGCTTTTGCACCGCTCAGGTCCAGATCGATGGTGTCGCCGTCGTTCACGCCAACCTGAATTTTAACCACACCAGCAGTACCTGCAGTGCCGTCCAGCAGTTTGATGCCGTTGAAATCAGTTTTGCCTGCAACACGGTTGATTTCATTCAGACGCGCGGTAACTTCATCCTGCAGAGAGGCCAGGTCAGAGGTGCTGTTGGTGCCGTTGCTTGCCTGAACAGCCAGTTCACGAACGCGCTGCAAGTTGTTGTTGATTTCGTTCAGAGAACCTTCAGCAGTCTGCGCCATGGAGATACCGTCGTTGGCGTTACGCGCAGCCTGGTTCATGCCTTTAATCTGAGCGGTCATGCGGTTTGCAATCGCCTGGCCAGCAGCATCGTCTTTCGCGCTGTTAATACGCAGACCGGAGGACAGACGCTCGATAGCAGTGCCCAGAGAAGACTGAGATTTGTTCAGGTTGTTCTGAGTGGTCAGGGACAACAGGTTAGTATTGATAACTGCCATAATTTTGTTTCCTTCAAAAATTGGGTTTTAGGTCCGGTGCCTAACACTCACAGCGTCTCTCACCGTCAACAAGGTTATCGACGGGTCCCCAAAAGACTTTAGAATCAATTTTGAAAAAATTGCAAAACATTGATTTTTAAACATTTTATTTTTAAAAAATCAATTAAGGTCCATCAGAGCGTTATTATTTATGCTTTTTTAACGCGCAAAGAGATGACAAAAAAGGCACACACTTATTCGTGTTTTCAATGCACGGATAATGACCCTAAAGTGCAATCCTTTCATTTACCCCGCCAGGACGTGCCTATTCTTTGGATTATTTTTTTCTCACCATCGTAAACTTTTACGTTGAGAGGCCGATAAGAGTCCTGAACTACTTTCGTATTTTAAGGAAAATATGCATGGCTACTATCAGTAACCTCGGGATAGGTTCTGCAGGACTCGGGGATTTATATAATCAGTTGGATGCAGCAGAAAGAACCAAGCTGACGACGATTACTTCCCAGCAATCAACGTATAACGCACAGTTAAGCGCTTACGGCAAACTGCAGAGCGCCATGACATCGCTGCAGACTGCGACCGCTGCGCTGGGTAAAGCAACCACCTGGAACTCAACGTCCGTTAGCAGCACCAACACGGCCTTTACCGCCACGACAACGGCAGACGCGTCCGTGGGTTCCTTTGTTGTCAACGTCAACCAGGTTGCAAAAGCACAGGCACTGACTACCGGCTCCTATGCAAACAACACGGATTTGCTGGGCGATACGACAGGTACGACGCGTAAAATCACCATCACCCAGCCGGGCACGAAAACGCCTTTAGAGGTCACCCTGGCGGATGGCGATACGTCTCTGGCCGGGATTGCGAGCGCCATTAATAAAGCGAACGGCAACGTCACCGCCAGCGTCATTAAAGCAAAAGACGGTGATTACCGCCTGATGCTGTCATCTAAAACCACCGGTACGGATGGTGAAATGACGATCAGCGTCACTGGCGACGATAAGCTGCAAAACGCAATTGGTTACAACTCAACCACAAAAACGGGCGCGCTGACGGTTAACACCGGAGCTCAAAACGCAATTGTGGTAGTGAACAGCATCTCCATCGAGCGCCAGACGAATACCATTACCGATGCCCTGCCTGGCGTGACTTTCTCGCTGAAAGCAGAAAGCAAGGCAGATGAAACATTGGAGGTGACTCGCGCAACGGATGCTAACCAGAAGGCGATCACCGACTGGGTCACGGCGTATAACTCGCTGCAGTCCACCATTAACAGCCTGACGAAGTATGTTCCGGTTGATGCAGGCGCCGGCAGCCAGTCAGCCAGCAACGGGGCACTTGTTGGTGATGCAAACGTGCGCGGGATCCAGTCTCAGCTGCGCGGCCTGCTGACCGAAGTGCAGAGCGGCTCGGTACAGATCATGGCCCAACTGGGAATTACCCAGGACCCGGTAAAAGGTTCTGACGGTACCGTCGGTAACCTGAAAGTCGATACCGATAAGCTGAAAAAAGCGCTGACCGAGAACCCGAACGCCGTACAGCAGTATTTTGTCGGTGACGGCAAGAAAACCGGTATGGCCACTCAGATGAACAACACGCTGACCACCATGCTCAGCACCAGTACCGGCAGCGCCGGGGTGATCCAGAACGCGAAAGACGGGATCAACAAAACGCTAAAAACTCTGGGTGAGCGTTACGATGCTATGGAAGCCACTATTGATGCCACCATGGCGCGTTACAAAACCCAGTTCACCAGTCTGGACGTATTAGTCACCAAAATGACCAATACAGCCAACTACCTGACCCAACAGTTCTCACAAAAATAGTCGTAGCCTTCAGGAGTGGATATGTATAAGACCTCTGGTGTTCAATCCTATCAGCAGATAGGAGTCGAAAGCGCAGTCATGAATGCCAGTCCACACCAGCTGATTGTCATGTTGTTCGACGGGGCGCATAGCGCCCTTGTTCGCGCGCGTTTGTTCATGGAAGCCGGACAAATTCGTGAGAAAGGCGAAGCGTTAACGAAAGCCATCAATATCATCGACAACGGTTTAAAAGCAGGACTGAACATGGAGGTTGAGAGCGAGTTGTCCGGTAATCTTGCCTCCTTGTACGAATATATGGTTCGACGTTTGTTGCTGGCGAATGTCAGTAACGACGTAGACGCAATTGTTGAAGTCGAGGGTTTATTAAACAACATTGCGGATGCGTGGAAGCAAATCGGCCCCAATGCGTCCTCTATTTCAGGATAATTTTGATGAATAATCCCAGCGCAGCGCTTAGCCACTGGCAGGCGTTACATGCTCAGAGCATTGCTATGCTAAATCTCGCACATTCTGGTCAATGGGATGCGCTTATCGAGCAGGAAATGCATTATGTTCAACTGGTGGAAAAGATATCTCAAACGCCCATCATGTCATGCCCTCCGGCTCAGGTTGAGCAAGCGCGTGCGCTGCTGGAAATGATCCTTGAAAACGAGAATGCGCTAAAGGCACTGCTGAAGGTCCGCATGGACGAACTGCGTAATCTGATTGATCAAACCGGCAAACAGCAATCCATCACGTCTACCTATGGAAAGCTGTCAGGGAATATTCTTTATCCAGAAAGTTTGACCCGCGACACACAACTATGATTTCTTCATCCATACTCCAGAAGTCTGCCAATGGCTTCTGGAGCAAGGATGATGAAAAACCCCACCCTGTTACAATGTTTTCACTGGTACTACCCTGCTGGCGGTGAATTGTGGCGAGAGGTCACGGCGTTAGCTCCCAATCTTAACGAAATCGGCATCAACATGATCTGGCTGCCGCCCGCCTGTAAAGGGGCATCCGGCGGGTATTCTGTCGGCTATGACACCTATGACCTGTTCGATCTTGGCGAGTTTGACCAGAAAGGCAGTATCGCCACGAAATACGGCGACAAGGCGCAGCTGCTGGAGGCTATTGATGCCCTTAAAAGCAACGACATTGCCGTGCTGCTGGACGTGGTGGTCAACCACAAAATGGGCGCCGATGAAAAAGAGCCCGTGCGCGTTCAGCGCGTGAACGAACAGGACCGCACGCAAATCGATGACGAGGTCATTGAATGCGAAGCCTGGACTCGCTACACCTTCCCAGCCCGGGCCGGGCAGTACTCACAGTTTATCTGGGACTACAAATGCTTCAGCGGCGTCGACCATATTGAAAACCCCGATGAAGATGGCATCTTTAAAATCGTCAACGACTACACCGGCGAAGGCTGGAACGATCAGGTTGATGATGAGATGGGCAACTTCGATTACCTGATGGGCGAAAATATCGACTTTCGCAATCACGCCGTGACCGAGGAGATCAAATACTGGGCCCGCTGGGTCATGGAACAGACGCGCTGCGACGGTTTTCGTCTGGACGCCGTCAAGCATATTCCCGCCTGGTTTTACAAGGAGTGGATTGAGCACGTCCAGGAAGTCGCCGACCAGCCGCTGTTTATCGTGGCGGAATACTGGTCCCATGAGGTGGATAAACTTCAGGCCTATATTGACCAGGTCGAAGGCAAAACCATGCTGTTTGATGCCCCTCTGCAGATGAAATTCCACGAGGCGTCACGTCAGGGCCGGGATTACGACATGAGCCAAATCTTCACCGGTACCCTGGTGGAAGCCGATCCGTTTCATGCGGTCACCCTCGTCGCGAACCATGACACCCAGCCTTTGCAGGCGCTTGAAGCACCGGTCGAAGCCTGGTTTAAACCGCTGGCGTACGCGCTGATCCTGCTGCGGGAAAATGGCGTGCCGAGCGTCTTTTATCCGGATCTCTTCGGCGCCAGCTATGACGACGCGGGAGGCGACGGTGAAACGTACCATATTGATATGCCGGTCATTGAGCAGCTTCACGAGCTGATCCTCGCGCGCCAGCGTTTTGCCCACGGCGTGCAAACGCTGTTTTTCGACCATCCTAACTGCATCGCTTTCAGCCGCAGCGGCACCGATGACGATCCCGGCTGCGTAGTGGTGATGTCCAACGGGGACGACGGCGAGAAGGTGATTTGTCTTGGGGAAAACTACGGCAACAAAACGTGGCGGGATTTTCTCGGCAATCGCGAAGAAACCATCACCACGGCGGCGGATGGCGAAGGGACGTTTACCTGTAATGGGGGAAGCGTCAGCGTTTGGGTGATAGAGGATGCGTTGTAGAACGGGAAACGTGGGGCCTGATGCCCTCACCCCGTCCCTCTCCCACAGGGAGAGGGCGCAAACACCAAAAACGGCAACGAGGTTGCCGTTTTGCGTTTACCCTTAGGGTAGTTTACTCTCGAGCGGATTCTTGCTCAGGTAATCGGCACACTCAACCGTTGGACGGTCGACCTTCTGCAGCTCCAGCCCGTCATACTCAAGCGTCGAGCCATCGCGCTCCAGCGGATAGATATCCAGCTTACGCGTCACGTTGTAATAACTGTCTGAACGCAGCATGATTTTACCCGGCACGGCAATCACGCGCTGCCACTGACGACAGTCCAGCGTATCGCCCTCTTCCGTCACCACCAGCGTGGCAATCGCTTTCGGGCTGACCATGTTGCTCTGCGGCCCTTTCGACTGCCAGTATCCCGCCAGATGCGCCGGGACAGGATGCTTGATCACGTCTTTATAATTATCGACCTGAACGCACCCGGTCAGTGCCAGCAGCGCGCCAGCAATTGCTATTTTTTTCATCATCTTTCCTGCATTCGAAGAAAAAAATATTGTGGCATTAAAGCGCTGCGGCTGCCAGCGAAGATCGACAGGTATTAAACCTGCATCCCCATGACTTCCTGATACGCAGACACCAGCTTGTTACGCACCTGGATCCCCATCTGCAGGGAAACCGAGGCTTTTTGCAAATCGGTCATCACATCATTCAGCGCCACGCCCGGCTCACCGAGGGTGAACTTTTCTGCCTGAGTGCGTGCTGCGGTCTGGGTATCACTGATACGGTCAAGAGCGGCATGCAGTTGCCCCGCGAAGCTGATGCTCGGCTGCTGATCTGCCACATTCTGATTACGGGCCGTCATCGCCGTTGCCTGCAACTGACTGATTACCCCTTCAATGCCCTGTATAGCCATGACTCTCCCCTGGATGGTTTTTTACGCGGTCAAGACTAACAGCTTGTCAATAAGATAATGGCGGTAAATAGCATGAAAAAACCAGGTTATTTGACGCATAGAAAATCACGAATCATCAAATAATGGCAGGGCCATCAATATGGAACTTTTGTCGTGTTTGCCGACCCGGGAGTCAGTTTTGTTTCTCTACACGAATAACGTAAACCACCAGGATTTAAGAGGTGCGCAATGAGTGCAACAGCATCGACAGCGCCGCAGAATAAATCACTCGAGTGGATGAACCGCCTTCGCGCGAATCCTAAAATCCCGTTGATCGTGGCAGGCGCTGCCGCAATTGCGATCCTTGTAGCGATGGTCCTTTGGGCGAAAAGCCCTGATTACCGGACGCTCTACAGCAACCTTTCCGATCAGGATGGCGGCGCCATCGTCACCCAGCTTACCCAGATGAACATCCCTTATCGCTTTGCCGATAATGGCGGTGCGCTGGAGGTCCCGGCTGATAAGGTGCACGAACTGCGTCTGCGTCTGGCTCAGCAGGGGCTGCCGAAGGGCGGTGCCGTTGGCTTTGAGCTGCTGGATCAGGAAAAATTCGGTATCAGCCAGTTCAGCGAGCAGGTGAACTACCAGCGTGCGCTGGAAGGTGAACTGGCCCGCACCATTGAAACATTAGGCCCGGTGAAGAGTGCCCGCGTGCACCTGGCGATGCCTAAACCTTCTTTATTTGTCCGCGAACAGAAATCACCTTCGGCTTCCGTTACCGTGAACCTTGAACCCGGCCGCGCGCTGGACGAAGGGCAAATCAGCGCGGTGACGCACCTCGTTTCAAGCGCCGTCGCCGGCCTGCCGCCGGGTAACGTGACGCTGGTTGACCAAAGCGGTCACCTGCTGACGCAGTCCAATACCGCCGGTCGCGATCTGAATGATGCGCAGCTGAAGTATGCCGCCGATGTCGAAAGCCGTCTCCAGCGCCGTATTGAAGCCATCCTCGGCCCGGTGGTGGGTAACAGCAACGTGCACGCGCAGGTAACCGCACAGATCGACTTCGCGAACAAAGAACAAACTGAAGAGCAGTACAGCCCGAACGGCGATGCGGCTCAGGCGGTGATGCGTTCACGCCAGATCAATTCGAACGAGCAGGTCGGCGGTGCCTACCCGGGCGGCGTGCCGGGCGCGCTGTCTAACCAGCCTGCCCCGGCTAACGCGGCACCGATCTCTACGCCGCCGGCCAATCAGCAGAACGGTCAGCAAAATAATCAGCAGACCACCTCAACGACCAGTAACGCCGGTCCGCGCACCAGCAGCCGTAACGAAACCACGAACTACGAAGTGGATCGGACGATTCGCCACACTAAACTGAACGTGGGCGATATTCAGCGTCTTTCCGTTGCGGTAGTGGTGAACTACAAAACGCTGGCGGACGGCAAACCGCTGCCGTTGACTGCCGAGCAGATGAAGCAGATTGAAAACCTGACCCGTGAAGCGATGGGTTACTCCGAGAAGCGCGGCGATACCCTCAACGTGGTGAACTCACCGTTCAACTCGGTTGATGAGACCGGCGGTGAACTGCCGTTCTGGCAACAGCAGGCGTTTATCGACCAGCTGATGTCCGCAGGACGCTGGCTGCTGGTGCTGATTGTCGCGTGGCTGCTGTGGCGTAAGGGCGTTCGTCCGCAGCTCCAGCGCCGTGCTGAAGCCGAAAAAGCGGCTCGCGAGCAGATGAACACGCGTCAGGAAACGGAAGAAGCGGTTGAAGTGCGCCTCAGCAAAGATGAACAGATACAGCAGCGTCGTGCTAACCAGCGCATGGGCGCTGAGGTCATGAGCCAGCGCATTCGCGAAATGTCAGATAACGATCCGCGCGTCGTGGCGCTGGTCATCCGCCAGTGGATGGGTAACGAACATGAGTAATACGCTTACGGGCACCGATAAAAGCGTCATCCTGCTGATGACCATTGGCGAAGATCGTGCGGCAGAGGTGTTTAAACACCTCTCCCAGCGAGAAGTGCAAATTCTCAGTGCGGCCATGGCCAACGTGCGTCAGATCTCCAACAAGCAGCTGACCGAAGTGCTGGCAGAGTTTGAACAGGAAGCCGAACAGTTTGCCGCGCTCAACATTAACGCCAACGACTACCTGCGCTCCGTGCTGGTCAAGGCGCTGGGCGAAGAGCGTGCCTCCAGCCTGCTGGAAGACATTCTGGAAACGCGCGATACCGCCAGCGGTATCGAAACGCTCAACTTTATGGAGCCGCAGAGCGCCGCCGACCTTATCCGCGACGAGCACCCGCAGATTATCGCCACCATCCTTGTCCACCTTAAACGTGGTCAGGCGGCCGATATTCTGGCCCTGTTCGAAGAGCGTCTGCGTCACGATGTGATGCTGCGTATCGCGACCTTCGGCGGCGTCCAGCCGGCCGCGCTGGCGGAGCTGACCGAAGTGCTGAACAACCTGCTCGACGGTCAGAACCTCAAGCGCAGCAAAATGGGCGGCGTGAGAACGGCGGCGGAAATCATCAACCTGATGAAAACGCAGCAGGAAGAGGCCGTCATTACGGCGGTTCGCGAATTCGACGGCGAGCTGGCACAGAAAATCATCGACGAGATGTTCCTGTTCGAAAACCTCGTCGAAGTGGACGACCGCAGCATCCAGCGCCTGCTTCAGGAAGTGGATTCCGAGTCGCTGCTTATCGCCCTCAAAGGTGCCGAGCAGCCGCTGCGCGAGAAGTTCCTGCGCAACATGTCTCAGCGTGCGGCCGATATCCTGCGCGACGACCTTGCCAACCGCGGCCCGGTTCGTCTGTCTCAGGTGGAAAACGAACAGAAAGCCATTCTGCTTATTGTTCGTCGTCTGGCGGAAACCGGCGAGATGGTGATTGGCAGCGGAGACGACACCTATGTCTAATGAGCTGCCCTGGAAGCGCTGGACGCCGGACGATCTGGCGCCTCCCCTCTCCGAGTTCACGCCGGCCGTCATCGCAACCGAAGAGCTTGACCCTGACGTCGAGCAGCCCGAGCTGACCGAAGAGGAGCAGCAGGCCCAGATGCTGGCGCAGCTGCAAATGCAGGCGCACGAGCAGGGCTATAACGCCGGTCTGAACGAAGGCCGACAGAAAGGCCACGAGCAGGGGTATCAGGAAGGTCTGGCGAAAGGGTTAGAGCACGGTATCGATCAGGCGCGCCAGCAGCAGGCGCCGATCCATGCCCGCATGCAGCAGCTGGTCAGCGAGTTCCAGCACACCCTTGACGCGCTGGACAGCGTGATTGCCTCGCGACTGATGCAGATGGCGCTGGAAGCCGCGCGTCAGGTCATCGGCCAAACGCCCGTGGTGGATAACACCGCGCTTATCAAACAAATTCAGGGTCTGCTTCAGCAGGAGCCGCTGTTCAGCGGGAAACCTCAGCTGCGCGTCCATCCGGACGACCTGCAGCGCGTTGAAGAGAGCCTGGGCGCGACGCTTAACCTGCACGGCTGGCGTCTGCGCGGCGACCCGTCGCTACATCACGGCGGCTGCAAAGTCTCTGCCGATGAAGGCGATCTGGATGCCAGCGTCGCCACCCGCTGGCAGGAACTGTGCCGCCTGGCGGCACCGGGAGTCGTCTGATGACCGCGCGCCTCACCCGCTGGCTCACCACGCTCGACAACTTTGAGACGAAGATGGCGCAACTGCCATCCGTTCGTCGTTATGGGCGACTGACGCGCGCCACCGGCCTGGTTCTCGAAGCCACCGGCCTGCAGCTTCCGCTGGGCGCGACCTGCGTCATTGAGCGTCAGGATGGACTGGAAACGCGTGAAGTTGAAAGCGAAGTGGTCGGATTTAACGGCCAGCGCCTGTTCCTGATGCCGCTTGAAGAGGTGGAAGGCATTCTGCCCGGCGCGCGCGTGTATGCCAAAAACATTTCTGGCGATGGGCTGCAAAGCGGGAAGCAGCTGCCGCTTGGCCCTGCCCTGCTGGGCCGCGTGCTGGACGGCAGCGGGAAACCGCTCGACGGGCTGCCCTCCCCGGACACCACCGAAACCGGCGCGCTGATCACCCAACCGTTCAACCCCCTGCAGCGTACCCCTATCGAGCATGTGCTGGATACCGGCGTGCGCCCGATTAACGCCCTGCTGACCGTGGGACGTGGACAACGTATGGGCCTGTTCGCCGGCTCAGGCGTAGGTAAATCCGTCCTGCTCGGCATGATGGCGCGCTATACCCAGGCCGACGTGATCGTCGTGGGGCTGATCGGCGAACGTGGTCGTGAAGTAAAAGACTTTATTGAAAACATTCTGGGTGCGGAAGGCCGCGCCCGCTCGGTGGTGATCGCCGCACCGGCAGACGTGTCGCCGCTGTTGCGCATGCAGGGTGCCGCATATGCCACCCGTATCGCCGAAGATTTTCGTGACCGCGGCAAGCACGTGCTGCTGATCATGGATTCCCTGACCCGTTACGCGATGGCGCAGCGTGAAATCGCCTTGGCCATCGGTGAGCCACCGGCGACCAAAGGCTACCCGCCTTCGGTATTCGCCAAACTCCCTGCGCTGGTGGAACGCGCGGGGAACGGCATCAGCGGCGGCGGCTCCATCACCGCGTTCTATACGGTACTGACGGAAGGCGATGACCAGCAGGACCCGATTGCCGACTCCGCGCGCGCGATCCTTGACGGTCATATTGTGCTGTCGCGCCGTCTGGCCGAAGCCGGGCACTACCCGGCCATCGATATTGAAGCCTCTATCAGCCGCGCAATGACGGCGCTGATAACCGAGAAGCACTACGCCCGCGTGCGTAACTTCAAACAACTGCTTTCCAGCTTCCAGCGCAACCGCGATCTGGTCAGCGTGGGGGCGTATGCCAAAGGCAGCGACCCGATGCTCGACAAGGCGATTAGCCTGTGGCCGCAGCTGGAGGCATTTTTGCAACAAGGCATTTTTGAACGCGCCGACTGGGAAGATTCAATTCAGGCACTGGAGCTGATTTTCCCGCAGGTGTAACACAGGTGGAGGGCGAAGGTCATGGCGCAAAACAGCGCGTTATCAACGCTGAAAGATCTGGCTGAAAAAGAAGTTGATGATGCCGCATTGCAGCTAGGCGCAATGCGACGCGGGTGCCAGCAGGCTGAAGAACAGTTGAAGATGTTGATCGACTATCAGCATGAATATCGCACCAACCTCAATACCGACATGACACAGGGCATTGGCAGCCAGCGCTGGATTAACTATCAGCAGTTTATCCAGACGCTGGAAAAGGCGATAGATCAGCATCGCCAGCAGCTTAACCAGTGGACCCAGAAAGTCGATACCGCGCTGAATTTCTGGCGCGAGAAGAAGCAGCGACTGCAGGCCTGGCAGACTTTACAGGACAGACAGATCGCGGCAACGACCCTGGCGGAAAACCGTCTGGATCAGAAGAAAATGGATGAGTTTGCCCAGCGCGCATCAATGAGGAAACCGGAATGATCACACTGCAACAACTGCTGATGAGCGACAGCGACCTGTCAGGCGGCACGCAAACGGGGAAAGGCACCGACGGTGCACAGGACTTTCTCTCTCTGCTGGCGGGCGCCCTGTCGGACGCAACGGGCAAGGGCAAAGATGCGCCGCTAACCCTGGCTGATCTGAAAGCCGCCGGCAGTAAACTGTCAAAAGTGGCTGAGGACGCCAAAGGGGATACCACCCTGCAGGCCAAAATTGCCGACCTGCTCTCGCGCCAGACCGCGCTGAACGGCGATGAAACGTCGCCCGTCACGTCGCTTGATACGCTGGTTTCCGGGCTGGTGCCGCTGTCTAAAGGCGACGCGCTGAAGACGCTCAATGTGGCAAACAGCAAAGATGACGGTAAGAGCGAGCTGAGCGAAGAAGAGCTGGCCGGATTAAGCGCCCTGATGGCGATGCTGCCGCACCAGCAGCAAACTACCGCCTCTCGCGCGGCAGGCAGCGAGGGCGTTTCCGCCACCTCAACGCTGAATTCCGCGACGCTTTCAAACGGCGCGGGCCAACCGTCCCTGAACGCGTCTGCGGGAAGCCACGATAAAGCGCAGAGTGCTACGCCTTATCAGAACCAGGTGAAAAATCACGAGCCGGCCCTGCAGAGCAACGCGCCTGCTACACCGGCCGTGGCCGCAGCGGCAGAGAAGCAGGAGCTCGCCAGTTCGTCCTCATCATCATCACCAACAGCTACTCTGGCACCGATTATGTCCAGCCATGCGACCAGTCAGACGGCCGCCACCGTCGCCAGCGCGCCGGTATTAAGCCAGCCTCTGGGGACCCACGAATGGCAGCAGTCCCTGAGCCAGCACATCACCCTGTTCACTAAGCAGGGCCAGCAGACGGCAGAGCTGCGCCTGCACCCGGAAGATCTGGGTCAGGTGCAAATTTCGCTTAAGCTGGATGATAACCAGGCCCAGCTGCAGATGGTCTCTGCGCACAGCCATGTTCGTGCGGCACTGGAAGCCGCGCTGCCGGTACTGCGGACCTCACTGGCGGAAAACGGCATTCAGCTTGCGCAGAGCAGCGTCAGCAGCGAGAGCTTCGCCGGGCAGCAGCAGTCCTCGTCCCAGCAGCAGCACCAGGCTTCGCGTTCCGGCAACACCGGCGGTTTTAATGAAGAGAGCGATGAGTTACTGCCTGTTCCTGCCGCCCTGCAGTCCGCAGCGCGCGGTAACAGTGCCGTAGACATCTTCGCCTAAACGCCAGAGGTAGCGTGATTATCCCCGTCTTTTCCACGCTTTGACGACAGCAGGACACGGGATAATCACCTTATTAAGCTGTACCGAAACAGGAAGCTCGTATCAGATGACTGACTCCGCTATCACCAAAAAAAGTAAGCGTTCCATCTGGATCCCGCTGCTGGTGTTGATCACGCTCGCCGCCTGCGCTACCGCGGGCTATAGTTACTGGCGTATGCAGCAGGAACCGACCACCGCTGCAGCCAAAGCTGAAGCACCGCCTCCGCCGGCTCCAGTGTTCTTCCCGCTGGATACCTTCACCGTCAACCTGGGTGATGCGGATCGCGTGCTTTACGTTGGCATTACGCTGCGCCTGAAAGATGAAGCCACCCGTTCACGTCTGAACGATTACCTTCCTGAAGTGCGTAGCCGCCTTCTGCTGCTGTTCTCTCGTCAGGACGCTTCGGCGCTGGCTACCGATGTGGGTAAGCAAAAGCTGGTCGACGCCATTAAACAAACGCTGGCGACCCCGCTGGTAAACGGCCAACCTAAGCAGGAAGTCACTGACGTTCTGTATACAGCATTCATTCTGCGGTAACGACATGGGCGACAGTATTCTTTCTCAGGCAGAAATCGATGCGCTGCTCAACGGCGACAGCGATAACAATGATGATCCTAAACCGGGTATTGGCGGCGATAGCGATATTCGTCCCTATGACCCGAATACCCAGCGTCGCGTGGTACGTGAACGTCTGCAGGCGCTGGAGATCATTAACGAACGTTTTGCACGTCAGTTCCGTATGGGGCTGTTTAACCTGCTGCGTCGTAGCCCGGATATTACGGTGGGTGCGATCCGCATTCAGCCTTATCATGAGTTTGCCCGCAACCTGCCGGTGCCAACCAACCTTAACCTGATTCATCTGAAGCCGCTGCGCGGCACCGGTCTGGTGGTGTTTTCGCCAAGCCTGGTGTTCATCGCGGTGGATAACCTGTTCGGCGGCGACGGGCGTTTCCCGACCAAAGTAGAAGGTCGTGAATTCACCCATACCGAACAGCGCGTCATTAACCGCATGCTGAAGCTGGCGCTGGAATCTTACAGCGACGCGTGGAAAGCGATTAACCCGCTGGAAGTGGAGTACGTCCGTTCTGAGATGCAGGTGAAATTTACCAATATCACCACCTCCCCGAACGATATCGTCGTTAACACGCCGTTCCACGTGGAGATCGGTAACCTGACCGGCGAGTTCAACATCTGCCTGCCGTTCAGCATGATCGAACCGCTGCGCGAGCTGCTGGTGAACCCGCCGCTGGAGAACTCCCGCAACGAAGACCAGAACTGGCGTGAAAACCTGGTCCGCCAGGTCCAGCATTCGCAGCTTGAGCTGGTGGCGAGCTTCGCCGATATCCCGCTGCGGTTATCTCAGATCCTGAAATTACAACCCGGTGATGTTTTGCCGATAGAAAAACCCGACCGCATTATTGCCCATGTGGATGGTGTCCCCGTGCTGACAAGCCAGTACGGCACGATTAACGGTCAGTATGCGTTACGCGTTGAGCACTTGATCAACCCGATTTTGAATTCGCTGAATGAGGAACAGCCCAAATGAGTGACATGAACAATCCGTCCGATGAGAACAGCGGAGCACTGGACGATCTGTGGGCTGACGCGTTAAACGAGCAAAAAGCACCCCCGGCCAAAAGTGCAGCGGATGCCGTATTCCAGCAGCTCGGCGGCGGTGACGTCAGCGGCACGCTGCAGGACATCGACCTGATTATGGATATCCCGGTTAAGCTGACCGTTGAGCTGGGACGCACCCGCATGACCATTAAAGAGCTGCTGCGCCTGACGCAGGGTTCCGTGGTGGCCCTTGACGGTCTGGCCGGCGAGCCGCTGGATATTCTGATCAACGGTTATCTGATTGCCCAGGGTGAAGTGGTGGTGGTTGCCGATAAATACGGCGTACGCATCACCGACATCATTACCCCGTCTGAACGTATGCGTCGTCTGAGCCGTTAAGCATGAAAACCCAGGCAACAATATCACAGCCTTCTGCCGTTCCCGGCTCGCCTCTGCTCCAGGTGAGCGGGGCATTGTTCGGTATTATTGCCTTTATTCTTATCGCCGCCTGGCTGGCGAAACGCTTTGGCCTGGCGGGTAAAACCGCCGGTGCCCGCGGCCTGAAGGTCAGCGCCAGCACCACGCTGGGGCCACGCGAACGCGTGGTCATCGTCGAGGTAGACGATGCGCGCCTGGTCCTGGGCGTCACGGCCTCAAACATCAGCGTATTACACAAGCTGCCGCCCGCCCCTGTTGTGGTGGACGAGCGCGCAGACGCCCCTGCGGATTTTCAGTCCGTCATGAAGAGTTTGCTTAAGCGTTCCGGGAGATCCTGATGCGCCGTTTGTTATCCCTGACGCTTGCGGGCGTTGGCCTGTTTGCTCCCGCGGTCTATGCACAGCTGCCCGGTCTGGTCTCCACCCCTCTCGCGGGCGGCGGACAAAGCTGGTCGCTTCCGGTGCAGACGCTGGTGTTCATCACCTCGCTGACGTTTATTCCGGCCATCCTGCTGATGATGACCAGCTTCACCCGCATCATCATCGTCTTTGGTCTGCTGCGAAACGCGCTGGGAACCCCTTCCGCGCCGCCAAACCAGGTTCTGCTGGGGCTGGCGCTGTTTTTGACCTTTTTCATTATGTCGCCGGTTATCGACAAGATTTATACCGACGCCTATCAGCCGTTCAGCGAAGACAAAATCTCCATGCAGGAGGCGCTGGATAAAGGCGCGCAGCCGCTGCGGGAATTTATGCTGCGCCAGACGCGCGAAGCCGACCTGGCCCTCTTTGCCCGCCTGTCCAACACCGGCGAGATGCAGGGACCGGAAGCGGTGCCAATGCGTATTCTTCTGCCTGCCTATGTCACCAGCGAGCTGAAAACCGCGTTCCAGATTGGCTTTACCATCTTTATTCCGTTCCTGATTATCGACCTGGTGATCGCCAGCGTCCTGATGGCGCTCGGGATGATGATGGTGCCGCCCGCGACCATTGCCCTGCCCTTTAAGATCATGCTCTTTGTACTGGTCGACGGCTGGCAGCTGCTGGTCAGTTCGCTGGCGCAGAGTTTCTACAGTTAAGGAACGGCAATGACACCCGAATCGGTCATGATGATGGGCACGGAAGCGATGAAAATCGCGATTGCCGTTGCTGCGCCGCTGCTGCTTGTCGCGCTGGTTACCGGTCTGATTATCAGTATCCTGCAGGCCGCCACGCAGATTAACGAAATGACGCTGTCGTTCATCCCGAAAATCATCGCCGTGTTCGTGGCGATTATCGTGGCCGGGCCGTGGATGCTGAACCTGTTGCTGGACTATATGCGCAACCTGTTTACCAATCTGCCGTACATCATCGGCTGACCTGACGATGCTGCACTTCACCAGCGACCAGTGGGTTCAGTGGCTCGGCGTCTATTTTTGGCCGATGCTGCGCATCATGGCGCTGATATCCACCGCCCCGATTCTCAGTGAGAAATCGATACCCAAGCGCGTCAAGGTGGGGCTGGGCATTATCATCTCCATTATCGTCGCGCCCTCTCTTCCCCCCGTGGATATTCCGATCTTCTCGGCGAACGCGGTGTGGGTGGCCCTGCAGCAGGTGATGATTGGCGTCGCCGTCGGCTTTACCATGCAGCTCGCCTTTGCCGCGGTGCGTACCGCAGGGGAACTGATCGGCCTGCAGATGGGGCTATCGTTCGCCACGTTTGTTGACCCTGGCAGTCATCTCAACATGCCCGTGCTGGCGCGTATTATCGATCTGCTCGCCATGCTGCTGTTCCTGTCGTTCAACGGCCATCTCTGGCTTATCTCCATGCTGGTGGATACGTTCCATACGCTGCCGATTGGCGAAAATCCGGTGAACAGCAACGCTTTCCTCGCGCTTACCCGCGCTGCGGGGCTGATTTTCCTCAACGGGCTGATGCTGGCGCTGCCGATCATCACCCTGCTGCTGACCGTCAACCTGGCGTTAGGTTTACTCAACCGAATGGCGCCGCAGCTTTCGGTGTTTGTCATTGGTTTTCCGCTGACGCTAACGGTTGGGATTTTATTAATGTCATTACTGATGCCACTTATCGCTCCCTTCTGTGAACATTTATTCGGCGAGATATTCAACCTGTTAGCGGATATTGTCAGCGAGCTGCCACGTAAATAATAGCCCTCACTGTTGCTATTGTCTTTCTGAGGATATTCCTAAAATAAAACACGTAAAACATCTTCCAGGATATATCTGACGCGGTTTAATTGTTTCTAACCATCTCACAATACTTAATATTTACTTTACTTTAAGAAGATTCCTGGCAAATTATACGTAACTTTACGGGATAGTGAGTCCGCCTGAAAGTCTTTGTCATGCTCACAGGTTTATTATTTTTTTCCATCCCGTATGGCTGTTTTGAGCTCTCAGGCAGATGGTGAATTATCGTTACGCATTGAGTGAGGGTATGCCATGTCAACGATCATTATGGATTTATGCAGCTACACCCGGCTAGGGTTAACCGGGTACCTGGCAAGCAGAGGGGTAAGAAAGAGAGACATCAACGATGCACACACCGTTGACGAACTCGCAGCCGCTTGTGACGAACTAAAACCAGGCGTGGTGTTTATTAATGAGGACTGTTTCATTCACGATCCAGCCAACAGTCAGCACATTAAGCAAATCATTAATCAGCATCCAAAAACCCTGTTTATTGTTTTTATGGCGATCGCGAATATCCATTTCGATGAGTATTTGTTGGTCCGTAAAAATTTATTGATCAGTTCTAAATCGATTAAACCCGAGTCGCTAGATGACATTCTGGGTGATTATTTGAATAAAGAAGTTAAAAATGTAGGAGCGGTTAACTTACCCACCCTATCATTAAGCAGGACTGAATCAAGTATGCTGCGAATGTGGATGGCGGGACAAGGAACTATTCAGATCTCTGACCAGATGAATATTAAAGCGAAAACCGTTTCGTCACACAAAGGAAATATTAAAAGGAAAATTAAAACGCATAATAAGCAAGTGATCTACCACGTGGTACGCCTGACCGATAATGTGACGAACGGGATTTTCGTCAACATGCGTTAGTCGCTTAAGACCTGTGCACCCTACCTTTGATCTCTGGCCTGGCCAGAGATTTTTGCTTCTGGAGAGGGTGTCGGGCACGCGCTGTGCTACCCGACGCCGTGCTACTCCGCCTTCTCGACAAAAATACCGTCCGGATGCCCCAGTTCGTTAAAAAACCAGATGCCGAGCGGGTAGTCTTCAAGCGATACCAGGTACATAGTGCCTTCGCTAAACTCTTCAATTGCCAGCACCACACCCGGGCGGCGCGGCCCACCGTCCGTTTTAACGGTTACCCGATCGTTGACCTTCATACATTCCTCCTCTGGTTTTGAGCCAGTGTAGAACAAAACGCTAAAACGCACATCGCCGCCCGGCGTGATTGGCGTTTTTATACACAGTCTATACTTACCGTTGGACACGGCTGAAAGAGGAACCCCGTAATGAAGACCGATAAAGAGTACAGCGACACCATCAAGCGCGAAGTCGAGGTGGATGTCGATGCCCTGTTGGCCGCCATCAATGAGATCAGTGAGTCAGAAGTCCGCCGGTCGGACGACAATTCGGACCGCGTCATTGTCAACGGAAGGGATTATCACACCTATCGCGAGCTGGCGGAGGCCTTCGAGCTTGATATTCACGACTTTAGCGTGTCTGAAGCCAATCGGTAGGGCGAAAAAAATCCCGGCCATGGGGATGACCGGGATCAAAACTTGCTTATGCAAGAAGCACTTGAAAATTCGTTACACCAGGAAATCTGATGTACATGCCACACTATCCCCAACGAATTTGGCTGACAAGCATATATTCTTACGATGAATATAATATTTTTAACATAATGCTTTTCGTTATGAGCAATAACACACGCCGAATGCGGGTTTGCCAGGAGCATTCCTCTTTTCTCCGGTTTTCGCCTTCATTATTTTTTAGGAATTTTCTTAGATCGAGACGCATCTGTTACCAGGAGTCGCTATGCCTTCACTGCGGGATACATTGCTGATTTTCTCTGACCTGGATGGTTCACTGCTGGATATTCACACCTATGAGTGGCAACCCGCCATGCCCTGGCTGGACAGGCTGCTGGATAATCAGGTTCCGGTTATTCTTTGCAGCAGCAAGACCGCGGCAGAGATGCTCGATCTCCAGCTGGATCTGGGGCTGGAAGGCTTGCCTTTTATTGCCGAGAACGGCGCGGTGATTCAGCCTGACGTGCGCTGGGATAAGGTTCAGCGCCAGATCAGGGGGATGACGCACCGGGATATTCGCCCGCGAATCGAACAAATTCGCCTGCAGACGGGCTATAAATTCACCACTTTCGACGACGTGGATGAGCACGTTATCAGCGAGTGGACCGGACTGACGCGGTACCGTTCGGCGCTTGCCCGCAAGCATGAAGCGTCCGTCACGCTCATCTGGCGCGATACCGACGAGAAACTGGTCCAGTTTGAAGAGGAGCTGGCGAATGTCGGCCTGAAATGCCTGCAGGGCGCGCGCTTCTGGCATGTTCTGGACGCTCGCTGCGGCAAAGACGTTGCGGTGAACTGGCTGATTGAGCAATACCGCGAGCTGGAAGAGATTGAACCCACCACGCTGGGGCTCGGCGACGGTCCCAATGATGCGCCCCTGCTCGACAGCGTTGACTTCGCGGTGGTGATTAAGGGCATTAACCGCCAGGGCATCACGCTACGGGACGATAACCCTGCCCGGGTTTATCACACCCGGCAGCCCGGCCCGGCGGGCTGGCAGGAGGGGCTGGATCACTTCCTCTCTTAATCGCGCCAGACGACCCGGTTACGCCCGCTCTGTTTGGCCTGATACAGCCGGACGTCCGCCACGGACTGCAGCTGTTCAAACTCGTAGTTACCCGCTTCATCCGCGCTGCTGACCCCCAGCGACGCGCTGACGCGCAGGGTCGTGCTCTTCTTCACCAAGATCTCCTTACTGTTGATCCGGCAACGTATACGGTCCGCGACGCTTCTCGCCTCCTCCAGACCAATCCCCGGCAGGACGACGCAAAACTCTTCCCCGCCTACACGCCCTGCCACATCATTCTTGCGTAACGTGCTGGCAATCAGCCCTGCCGTGTGGGAGAGCACTTTATCTCCGGCCTGATGGCCGAAGCGGTCGTTGATATTTTTAAAATGGTCGAGATCGATCTGAATCACCGAGAACGGCAGCGACTGCTGGCGACAGGTTTCCGCCAGCAATTTTGCGCGGTCGAACAGCGCGCCGCGATTATTCAGCCGGGTAAGCGGATCATGCCAGGCCTGCCACTGGAGCGAGTGCTGAAGCGTGTACATGTTACTCACCATGCGGCGGATCACCAGCCACGAGATCAACAGCATGGCGGTAAAGAGCGCCCACATCAGCGCCAGCACGATACTGATGCTGCCGAAGTCGTCCTGTACCCCTTCGTGCAGGGTGTGGATCCGCAGGACAACGCCGTCGAAGTGATCGAGTCGTTCCCAGCTCACAAAACGGCTTCCGAGGCGGATCCCGCCGCCGGTGGCGTGCTCAATCGCCTGCGCAATCTGCGCCGTTTCGCGTTCGTCAAAATGGTTAACCGCGTTTTCCGTATGGGCAGAGGTGGCAATCATATTGAGCCGGGTATCGTACAGCTGATACTCCCCTTCCGTTCGGTCTTCGGTCGCATCGGCCAGCAGACGCTGCATGGTGCCCAACGTAAAATCCATCGCCACGACGCCATACCAGTAATGGTTGAAATAGATGGGGACGCTGGCGGTGATCATTCGTTCATCATTGGTCCAGGATGAGGGGGTGGAGATGAACCAGCGCACCGCGCGAGCGCGATTGTTCCGCTCTGACTGCTGGGTAAACCAGGACTGCGTGACAAGATGGTAATAGCGGGAGGTAATGTCGCCCGCCTGGTCCGGCGTATCGGTGGAAATGAAAAACCCGGCGCGGGAGACGTAGATCACGCGCGCTTCCGTTTGCGCTCTCGACGACGCCAGCCTGAGCAGATACCCCACTTCGAGCGTGGCAGAAATCTCGTGGCTGAGGCGTTCGGCGTCACGATTCAGAAACGTGGTTTTCTCGACGAAGGCATCCGAGACACCGTTAATGGGAAGGGTGCGTTTTTTATCAACGGCAAGCTGCCAGGTGGGGAGCATGCGGACTGAGCTAAAGCGTGACACCGCATTCTGGAGTACATCAAATGCCAGCGGCGTCTGGATCGCATCATGCATGCCCTGACGGAACAACAGCATCCTGTCGACGCTGTTCTGCAGCTGCCTGTCCAGCGAACTGGCCACCGTATCCAGATGGTTACGCTGGCTGGAGATGTACGCTTCTTCCAGAACCACCACTTCACGCCAGGTCAGTAGAGTCGAAAATACCAGAACAACCAGAAAACAGAGATTAACAATCAATCCCGGATTGCTACGCTTATGCAGCCATTGCAAAAAAGATTGTCTTACAACAAAGGTATCGCGCTGCACACACACTCCCTGATCGCTGCCTTACACCCGGTACTGGAGATAAAAACGCCCGGCAAAGCCGGGCGTTATGTGATTAAGCCTTGTCCCGCTGGTGCTGCCCGTCCCCCGGCTGAAGCTCATCTTCACGAAATGCTTCCCGCTTGATGCCATAGCCATCGTGCCACCGACATTCCACCATTCCGCTGGAATACCCGGTGACAATCATACGTGGGCCGCCCTTCTTAGGCTTAACTTCATCACTGACCAAAAAGACCATACCTGCCTCCTGTATCAGGGTGAAACTGTTTCAATTTAGACGAGGAATGGTCTTTTTGCACCCCATAACGGGTAACAATTAGTGCGACGTGCCACGAATTTTTTCAACCAGCTTCACCGCCGCGACCACGATAGCGCCAATGATGAAGCCCAGCACCAGATTCAGCAGCGTGGGCAGAATCGCCGCGACAACGGCCCCCTGCGCCGAGGAAAAATGTTCGATCGCATGGTGCAGCGGCGCGATACCGTGCACCACGATCCCGCCGCCCACGAGGAACATCGCCAGCGTGCCCACCACCGACAAACTCTTCATCAGCCACGGGGCCAGCACCAGCAGGCTTTTGCCGATGCCTCTTGCCACCGCGCTCGATTTCTCCTCCAGCCAGTAGCCGATATCATCCAGCTTGACGATCAGACCCACCAGGCCGTAGACGCCGACCGTGACCAGAATGGCGATGCCGGAGAGGATCAGAACCTGATTCAGGAGCGGCGCGTCAGACACGATACCCAGCGTAATGGCGACAATCTCTGCGGACAGGATAAAGTCGGTCCGAATGGCGCCTTTGACCTTATCGCGCTCGAAGGTTTTCGGATCCTGAGCGGCCAGCGCTTCAAGACGCTGCTGGCGCATCTCCGGCGTATCGCTCTGCTTGCGCGCGCTAAAGGAGTGCAGGACCTTCTCTACGCCCTCGAAGCAGAGAAACGCCCCGCCAATCATCAGCAGCGGCGTGATGGCCCAGGGAATAAACGCGCTGATCAGCAGCGCCAGCGGGACCAGAATCACCTTATTCAGGAAGGAGCCTTTTGCCACGCCCCACACCACCGGCAGTTCACGGTTAGCCCTTACCCCACTCACCTGTTGGGCGTTAAGCGATAAATCATCTCCCAGCACGCCTGCGGTTTTTTTCGCCGCCAGTTTCCCCATCACTGAAATGTCATCCAGTAAGGTCGCAATATCATCCAGCAATGTTAATAAGCTACTTCCTGCCAAAATCTTAATCCTTCATTTTTTGGTAATTAGGTGAATAGTATGGAGCAAAAGCGCAAACCCGGAAACACCCACCTCACGTCAACAAAAAATTCACATCAGCTACACAATTAAAGGGCTCGCCAGCGAGATAGTTTTCGCGTTTACTATCAGCGACCTTTTTATTTCGTCGTGAGGGATTATGCGTTTCCGGCAATTGCTACCGCTCATTGGGGCACTCTTTTCGCTGTACATCATCTGGGGCTCAACCTATTTTGTCATTCGCATCGGCGTGGAAAGCTGGCCGCCACTGATGATGGCGGGCATCCGCTTTCTCTCGGCTGGCGTGCTGCTGCTGGCCTTCCTGCTGCTGCGCGGGCATAAGCTTCCCCCGCTGCGCCCGATGCTGAATGCCGCCCTGATCGGCCTGCTGCTGCTGGCGGTGGGAAATGGGTTTGTAACGATTGCCGAGCACCAGAACGTACCGTCCGGGATCGCCGCCGTGGTCGTTGCCACCGTACCGCTGTTTACCCTCTGCTTTAGCCGCCTTTTCGGTATCCGCACCCGCAAGCTGGAATGGCTGGGGATTGGTATTGGCCTTGCCGGCATCATTCTGCTGAATAGCGGCGGTAACCTGAGCGGGAATCCGTGGGGCGCAATCATCATCCTGATTGGCTCGATGAGCTGGGCGTTTGGTTCCGTCTACGGTTCGCGTATCGAACTGCCGACCGGCATGATGGCGGGCGCGATTGAGATGCTCGCCGCCGGGATTGTACTGCTGCTCGCCTCCACGCTGACGGGAGAAAAGCTGACGACCCTGCCGCCGCTGTCGGGCTTTCTGGCGGTAGGCTACCTGGCGCTGTTTGGTTCCATCATCGCCATTAACGCCTATATGTTCCTGATCCGCAACGTCTCCCCGGCTGTCGCCACCAGCTATGCCTACGTCAACCCGGTCGTGGCCGTGCTGCTCGGGACGGGATTGGGGGGAGAAACGCTCTCTTCCGTTGAATGGCTGGCATTAGGGGTGATTGTTTTTGCCGTCGTGCTGGTCACCCTGGGCAAATATTTACTGCCCGCAAAACCGGTTGTCACGCCTTGCGAGGTGGAGAAACCGTAAGCAGGTGAATACCCTGCGTGTCGATCTGCGCGGTCTGGCCGCCGCCGCAGATCCACTCCTCAAGCCGCTCGGTCAGATCGGTATCGTTCAGTTTTAATCTGCCCCTCAGCGCACACTCCCAGACGATCAGCACCCGCCAGCCCTGCGCAATCAGCGCGGTGAGATCCCGTCTGTCGCGCTCGACGTTCTTGCCAATTTTATCCAGCCAGAAATCGGTGCGCGTCGCGGGGACTTTAAACAGGTAGCAGTCGTGGTGATGCCAGAAACAGCCGTGGGTAAAGATGATGCACTGCCAGGCGTCGATGACGAAATCCGGGCGACCCGCAAGCGCGGGATCCTGCACGCGGAAATCAAACCCCGCCTGCGTCAGCAGCCCGGCCAGGCGCTTTTCGATGGCGGTGTTACGCGTGCCGATGGCACGCATATTTTTGCTGCGCGTGGCCTTATCGTGAACATCCGTCATTGACGGCCTCACCCTGACGGAGTGCCACCGCCTGTCTGATGCGCGAGGCCAGCAGTTTTGCCACGGCCGCGAACGCGGGAACCACCACCGAATTACCAAACTGGCGGTACGCTTGGGTATCCGAAACCGGAATGCGGAAGCGGTAGCCCTGCGGGGTCTCAAATCCCATCAACCGGGCGCATTCCCGCGGCGTTAAGCGTCGCGGACGGTGACGCTGGTTGTGCGGATCGTCAAAATCTTTTTCACCCAGCGCCTTGTCCCAGCCTCTGTCGATCAGGATCTCTGCCCCATCCTTATAGTAGCGAGCGGACAACGTACGGGTCACGCTGTGCGGATCGTTGGGGTTTACCATCCCAAAACCGAAGCCGTTGCCCTTCGCCTGATGCTTCTTGGCATAGCGGTAGAGGTATTTCCACAGCACCGGGGTAAGGATAAATTTCGCGTCAACGACAGGTTCCAGCAGATCGGCAACGGTAGGACGACGCTCGGGATACAAAGACGGAATATCACGAAGGGTGAAATCCCCCTTGAGATTGAGGTCGCGGCGGAAACCCACCAGCACGATACGTTCGCGATGCTGGGGCAGGAAATGTTTCCCATCAATGATTTTAGGATCGTCCGCGCCCATGTCCTGCGAGTCGGCCACGTCATAACCCAGCTCATCCAGGGTCTGCATAATAATGCGGAAGGTTTTTCCGCCGTCGTGGCTCTTTAGATTTTTGACGTTTTCCAGCACAAAGATGGCCGGGCGACGGGCGTCAATAATGCGCGCCACATCAAAAAACAGCGTTCCCTGGGTATCGCAGGCAAAGCCGTGGGCACGTCCAAGGGCATTCTTTTTGGAGACACCGGCCAGCGAGAAGGGCTGACACGGGAAGCCGGCCAGCAGCACGTCATGCGCCGGGATCGTCTGGCGAATGTGCTCGGCGGCGTGTTCATCGCTCACGCCGCTTTTATGGCTCAGGGTGACATCGCGGATATCCGCGTTGAACTGGTGCTCGTGCGGATCGCAGTACCAGTTGGCCTTGTAGGTCCGGACGGCATGTTTGTTCCACTCGCTGGTAAACACGCACTGTCCGCCGATAGCTTCAAAACCGTGCCGGATGCCGCCGATACCGGCGAACAGATCGATAAAGCGGAAGGCGTAGTTCGGGTGCGCGGCAGGAGGACACGGAAGCAGGTTTTGCAGATAACGAAACTCGCCTTCACTCAGGCGACGCCCTGCGCGTTCGCTGGTCAGCAGACGCTTAAGGATCGCCGGGCTCCAGTGGCTCTCGCCGTGCGCCACCAGCAGATTGGCCAGCGTTTTAGCATCATAGATATCCAACAGCTGGCGCAGCAACGCCTGCACCGTTGCCGTTGATTTCTCAGCCTGCTCGGGCGCGGGCTCTGTCACTGATCGATTTTCCTGCATTCTTTTAACCGGAGAGTAAAGACTGGAAACAGATTACCACAGTTCAGTTGCGCAAACTGCGACGGAAGCGGCTCAACACCTGGCTATCCAGCCCGATGCAGTCGCCGTGTAATTCGGCACTGAGTTTCGCCATAAACTGGATCAGGAAATCGGCATTGTGACGTGCCAGCTCGCGGCCCATTTCCGTTTGCATTGTATCAGGCAATCGCAGCAGCTTGGTCTGAAAATGGTCGAGGGCAAACGCACGGTCATCAAGGATACGCGCATCGGCAAAGGGATCGTCTGCATCAAAAAGCGGCACGCCCAGCGCGCCCGAGACGGCAAAGACGCGCGCCAGGCCGATAGCGCCTAACGCTTCCAGCCGGTCTGCGTCCTGCACAATTTTGGCTTCCATGCTCTGTGGCGCAATCCCGGCGCTGAAGCTGTGCGCCTCAATCGCGTGCGCAACGGCGGCAATATGCTCTGGCGGAAAGTCCGGGAAGTCGCGGCGCAGAATGTCACACGTTTTAAGTGCGGCGAGCCGTGACGACTGGCTGCGTTCGGGATGGTTTTTCGGCAGGCTGACAATATCGTGGAAATAGCATGCGGTCAGGATCACCAGCGGTTCCACCGCCTGGTAATCCATGATTTTTTGCGCCGTCATCCAGACCCGACGAAAATGCGAAATATCATGTGCGGTATCGTCGGTGCTGTGGTTTTCCTCAAGCCAGCGCTCAAATCGCTGCTGCCACCGGGCAAGTTCCATCGTCATATCCTGATGTTTAAAAGAGAATCAATTATAACATAGCCGAATTAAATCATTTTAAAAATAGAACCACGAAATACTTAATAATAATTACACCATATAAATTCAATGAATTAATTCACCAGAAAAATAAAGAGATTAATAGAAATATTTAGCAATATTTCATAGGATTTAATTACATTTATTTTTGAAACTAAATAACACTTCCTGGAATAGTATCAAGCCTGTAATTGCGGAGGGTGATTACATATATTCATATAAATTATGTTTGAAGGGAATATATAATGAAAAGAAAAGTTCTGGCAATTGTGGTACCCGCGTTATTAATGGCAGGCGCAGCCAATGCGGCTGAAATGTACAACAAAAACGGCAACAAAGTTGATTTCTACGGCAAGATGGTAGGTGAACGCATCTGGTCGGACACTGACACAAGCAACAGTGAAAATGAAGATACTTCATATGCCCGTTTTGGTGTGAAAGGCGAAACACAGATCAATAACGAACTGACCGGTTACGGCCAGTTTGAATATAACATTGACGCCAGCACACCTGAAGGTGAGCAGGACGAAAGTACACGTCTGGCCTTCGCGGGTCTGAAATTCGCAGACTACGGTTCATTCGATTATGGCCGCAATTACGGCGTGGCTTATGACGGCGCGGCGTATACCGATATGCTGGTTGAATGGGGCGGAGACTCATGGGCTGCCACTGATAACTTTATGACACAGCGTACCAACGGCGTTGCGACTTACCGTAACACCGATTTCTTCGGCATGGTTGAAGGTCTTAACTTTGCTTTACAGTACCAGGGTAAAAACGATAACCGCAATGAATTCAAAGCGAATGGTGATGGTTACAGCATGTCTGTGAATTATAACATTGATGGCTTTGGTTTCGTTGGCGTGTACGGTAAATCCGACCGTACCGATGAGCAGACTGCTGACGGTTATGGCGATACAGCGGAAGTTTGGTCTCTGTCTGCAAAATATGATGCAAACAACGTTTATGCTGCGGTGATGTACGGTGAAACCCGTAATATGACTAAAGTTGGATACAATGCCTTCGCCAATAAAACCCAAAACGTGGAAGCCGTTGTTCAGTATCAATTCGACTTTGGTCTGCGTCCATCCCTGGGCTACGTATACTCACAGGGTAAAGACCTGTATGCCCGCAATGGTTATAAAGGCGTTGACGCTGACCGCGTAAATTATATTGAAATGGGTACCTGGTACTACTTCAATAAAAATATGAACGTTTATACTGCCTATAAGTTTAACCTGCTGGACGAAGAAGACGGTGCCATCACTGGCAACGCAACTGACGATCAGTTTGCTATGGGTATTGTTTACCAGTTCTAATCCCCAAAATACCAAAGGCCGCAATTGCGGCCTTTTTACTATCTGAAGATCTTACGGCGCTTCCTGCAGCGCCACGCGGATAAACCCGTTATTCTGCGCCAGCAGTTCATGGGCTTTCCACGCATCCAGCCCTGTCAGCACCATCAGTACCGCCGTTTTACAGTTATGGTTACAGCTCTCCAGCGCGGCTTTTGCCTCGGCCCGTGTGCATCCCCCCGCTTCCATCACAATGGCGATTTGCCGTTCAGCCCATTTGGTCGTGCTTGCCTCAAGATCCACGCGCAGGTTGCTGTAAACCCGTCCGGTTCGGACGGCCAGCCCGGTGGCAATCATCGAGAGGATCATTTTTTGCGCGATCCCCGCTTTGGTGTTGATATAGCCTGCGACGACGTCGGCCCCCAGCTCCGGAGCAATAACCATGCTCGCCAGCTGCGCGGCTTCGCTTTGCGCATCACCGGTAACAATAGCGACCGGTGAACCCAGCGACCACGCATGTCGCATTGCCCCCCAGACCCACGGCGTTTTTCCGCTGACGGTCACGGCCAGCATCATATCGTGTTCACCAAACTTGATGGCCTGCAGATCGGCAACGCCGCGCTCGTAGTTCCCTTCCCCTTCTTGTGCCGTAACGGCCATCACAGGGGTTTTGCCCGGCGCATATTCATCGGCAATCTGTTGCGCTACGCGCCCTGACGGCCCCGCACCAACGACGATCAGACGACCGCCGTGGCTGAGCGTCGCGGCGGCGTTGTCCACCACGCGGGCAATAGTATCTAAACAGGGGGTAATCGCAGCAGAAATGAGTGCATCATCCTGGTGAATGACTTTCAGCATGTCCAGCGTGGACAATCTATCAATATTCATCGTGCTGGCGTGCCGTCTTTCCTTGACCGAACCGGTAAGCATAACGCTCATAAACAGCCTCCTTATTATGAGTACCCACACACTATAAAGTGTTTTATATAGATGACCTGCGAGGAGGGTCACGAAAAGAGGACCAAATCCACGCCTTTACATGGCTTTAAGAAAAGCGCGTCATCGGCGATAATTACCCCTTTCTTAATCATCGCGGAGTGTTGATGAGCGATTTGCAGCCTTTCCTTCCGACGCGCAAGCGCCCCATGAAGCTGAACACCCTGGTCACGCTGATGGTGTGCGCGATTATTGCCTCTGTGCTGCTGGTGGTCTTTGCGCTCTACTCCGTGCAAATCACCCGGGCGACCCGCGATGATGTAAAAGATACGGCTCTGGGTATTGCCAGAACGCTGGCCAACAGCCCGGAGATCCAGCGCGGCCTGATGCAGGCACCGCAGGAGAATATTATTCAGCCCATCGCCCAGGCGGTGACGAAACGAAACGATCTGCTGTTCACCGTGGTCACCGATATGCGCGGGATCCGCTACTCTCACCCGAACGAGGCGCTGCTGGGGCTGCATTTTATCGGTGACGATTTAACTCCCGCGCTTGAAGGCAAAGAGAACGTATCGGTAAACCGGGGTGCGCTCGCCGAAGCGCTTCGCGTCTTCACCCCAGTCTACGACGGCCAGCACGAGCAGATCGGCGTGGTGGCGGTAGGTATCTCCCTGAAAAAGGTTGAAGAGCAGATCGCTCGCGGGCGGCTAAACGCCGTCTGGACCATTTTATTCAGTATTTTTATGAGCTCCATGGCGATTTGGGGTCTGGTGCGGGTACTGAAACGCATCCTGTTCGGGCTCGAACCTTACGAAATTTCCGCCTTGTTCGAACAGCGTCAGGCGATGCTGCAGTCGCTTCGCGAGGGGGTGCTGGCCGTCGATATTCACGGGCGCGTGACGATGATCAACCAGACCGCCAGAGAAATATTGCTTCTCCCTTCCGGCAAGCAGACCGAAAATGCCAGCGCCCCCCTGCTGGCCAGCCTGCGCGAAGTCTCAAAGACGGGCGTCGCGCGCCAGGATCAGGAGATCAGCTGTAACGGGCGTCTATTGCTGTGCAACATGGTGCCCGTTAAAAGCCAGGATCGGGTGATCGGCGCCATCACCACCTTCCGTGATAAAACGGAAATCAGCCAGCTGATGCAGCGTATTGATGGCATGGTTAACTACGTCGACGCCCTGCGCAGCCATACGCACGAGTTTATGAATAAACTGCACGTGATCCTGGGCCTGCTGCACATGAAGCGCTACGACAAGCTGGAAGAGTACATCATCCAGACGGCGCATAATTACCAGACGGATATCGGTACGATACAGAGCAAGGTAAAATCCCCGGTTATTGCCGGGTTCCTGCTGGGTAAAATCAATCGGGCGAAAGAAGCGGGCGTCACCCTGACGCTGGCGGATGAATGCCAGATACCGGATACCGCGAGCGAAGAGCAGGTCGCGGTGCTGATCACCGTGCTGGGTAACCTCATTGAAAACGCGCTCGACGCGATGGAAGGACAGCAGGAAGGTGAGATCGGCCTGCTGCTGCATTATCAGAATGGCTGGCTCAGCTGCGAAGTCAGCGACGATGGCCCCGGCATTGAACCCGCTCAGCTGGAGGCTATTTTTACAAAGGGCTTCTCAACAAAAGGTGAAAACCGCGGCGTTGGGCTGTTCCTTGCTCGCCAGCAAATCCAGAACCTCGGCGGCGATATCACCGTCGAGTCTGAGCCAGGCGTATTTACCCAATTTTTTGTTCACATCCCCTGGGATAGCGAGAGGAATATCGCGTGATAAATGTATTAATTGTCGATGATGACGCCATGGTAGCCGACCTCAACCGTCTGTATGTCAACCGTGTTGATGGTTTTAGCTGCTGCGGCGTCGCCTCCACGCTAAACCAGGCCGAGGCCATCATTAATAACCCCGGGCAGCCTGTCGATCTGGTGCTGCTGGATGTCTATATGCAGCAGGATAATGGGCTGGATCTGCTGCCCGTTATTCGCGCATCCGGTCGCCCAATCGATGTGATTATGATCTCGTCGGCTGCCGACGCCGCCACGATCCAGACCTCCATCCACTACGGCGTGGTGGATTATCTGATCAAGCCGTTCCAGTTCCCGCGCTTTGAAGAGGCGCTGAACGGCTGGAAGGCAAAGCACAGCCTGATGGGTTCGCACCAGTACTATGAGCAGGCCGACGTCGACCGGCTGATCCACGGCGGGGCGCCGGAACTGGCGGACAGTAAAAAGCTGCCGAAGGGGTTAACGCCGCAAACGCTGCGCACGATTTGCCAGTGGATTGACGCTCACCCGGAGACGGAATTTTCTACCGATGACCTGGCAAGCGCGGTCAATATCTCGCGCGTGTCCTGCCGCAAGTACCTGATTTGGCTCGCGCAAATCAACATTCTGTTCACCAGCATTCACTACGGAGCCACCGGCCGTCCGGTGTATCGCTACCGTCTCCAGCCGGAGCAGACCGGCCTGCTCAAGCAATACTGTCAGTAACGCGGTAGTCGTTATCCAGCAGGGTAAAGCGGAAGTGGTGTGCTGAAGAGAACACCACTTCTTTTGTTTTGGTCACAAAGATAGCTTCAATATCGGGGCGCGCGCGCAGGGCGGCGCAGCCTTTTTCGACGCCCATGCCGTACATCAGCGTGGTCCAGATATCGCCGTCGATGGAGTCCTTCGAAACAATCGTTACGCTGTCCAGCTCGTTGTCCAGCGGATACCCGGTGCGCGGATCGAGAATATGGTGATAGCGCCTGCCGTTTTGCTCAAAGTAGCGCTCGTACGTTCCCGACGTCACGACGGAGAGGTTCTCTACGGTCATCGTGCCGATCAGCGCATCACCGGCGAACGGTTTTTTCAGGCCCACGTTCCAGCCCCCTTCCGGCGAGCCTAACGTCTGAATGTTTCCGCCGAGGTTGATCAGCCCCAGCTCAGCGCCCTCTTTATGCAGGTAATCACGCACCCTGTCGGCGATATAGCCTTTGGCAATGGCCCCCAGATCGATCTCCATCCCCGCTCTGGTCAAGAATACGCTGCTGCTGGCCTCATCAAGAAGGACATCCTCAGGACGGGTTATCGCCAGCAGCGACGCGATTTCATCGGCAGGCGGAACGCTGTCCCCCTGAAAGCCAATTTTCCAGCGCTTCACCAGCGGACCTATCGCCAGGTTAAAGGCGCTATCCCTGAACAGACTTGCCGCTTTGGCACAGCGGATCAGCTCAAACACCGGCTGGCTGACGGTAACCGGATGCTGGCCAGCCGCATGGTTGATGTCCATCACCTGCGAGTGCGCGCGGTTAACGGTGAGCAGATCTTCGTACTGTTTGATCAGGCGAAACACGCGGGACGCGAGGGCTTCGTCGTGGGAGAAGAGTTTCAGGAGAATGGGTGAGCCCATCAGGACGGCGGAGTAGCTGTAAACGCGATGGCTATCAGGCATGGCTGGAGTCCTCAGATGTAGCCCCGGCCAGCACCGCGCCGCCGGGGAAAATGCCGGATAGCGCTGGGCGTATCCGGCCTACAACACAGGGGTCTTACTGCTTTTTCGAACGCATAGCCGCCTGATGTCCTGCAAGCGTACCAAAAATAATGATATCTGCCACTGCGTTACCGCCGATACGGTTACCGCCGTGGATCCCGCCGACCACTTCACCGGCCGCAAACGCCCCTGGCAGCACGTTGTGGTTGCTGTCCAGCACGCAGGTTTCGGTGTTGATGGTCACGCCGCCCATGGTGTGGTGCACGCCCGGCGCAATCTGAATGGCGTAGAACGGCCCTTCGTTGATTGGCGCACGCAGCGCGGTGGTACGGCCAAAATCGTCATCGTGCTGTTTCTCAACGAAACCGTTGTAACGTTCCAGCGTCGCGAGGAAAGCGTGGTAATCCATCCCCAGCGCTTCAGCCAGGGCTTTTGGCGAGCTGGCGCTGGTCACGAAACCTTTCGCGATGTACTCATCCGCGGCTTTGTTTTTGGCACGTACGTGCTCGTCAAAGACGATGTATGCGTATTTCTCCGGCAGCGCGATAATTGACGCCGAGACCTTATCGCGGGTCGACATTTCGTTGTAGAAGCGTTCCCCTTTCTGATTGACCAGAATCGCCCCGCCGCCGCGAATGGATTCGGAAATCAGGTACGAGGTTTTCTGCTCTACGGTTGGGTGAATCTGAATTTCGCCCATATCCACGGTACCCGCCCCGATGCGCTCCAGCAGCGCGATGCCGCCGCCGGTTGCCCCTTTGTGGTTGGTGGTAACGAACCCTTCCAGATCCGGACGGTATTTCACCACCATCTGGCTGTTGGCGCTGAAGCCGCCGGTGGCGACAATCACGCTTTTGGTTGCCACGGTGACGGTTTCGTTCTCTTCGGTAGTCAGGCGTACGCCGGTCACTTCACCGTTCTCGAAGATAATGTCGCTGACGGAGGTATCCAGCATCACCTCGATGTTGCGTTTGTTGACGTTACGCACCAGGCCGCTGATCAGATAGCCGCCCACCGCTGAACCGTCTTTTGGACGGTGAGTACGGTCGATGCTCATCCCGCCGGTGGTGGTGATGTCGTTCAGCATGATGCCGCGCGTGGCCAGCCACTCAATTGCCTGCGGCGCGTTCTCGACGAAGCGGCGCAGCAGTTCCGGGTTGTTCTTGTTGCCGCCGCCTTTCAGGCTTTCCTGATAGAACAGCTCTTTGCTGTCCTGAATGCCCTTCACGCGCTGGAAGCGGGTTTCGGCGGCGTTCATACCGGCAGAGGCTTTAATGGTGTTTCCGCCGATGGTCGGCATTTTCTCGACAATCAGCACGCTCGCGCCTTCGTCGTGAGCCTGAATCGCCGCCGCCAGACCGGCGCCGCCGCTGCCGACAACGACCACGTCTACGCTGCGGGTTTCGTTCGGATCAACGCCCTCTTCCGCGGCCAGCGCTTTGCGGGATTTCAGCATCGCTTTCGAGACCGCTTTCTTCACCGCCTCGCTCTGGCTGGTTGCGCCGGTGATGGCATCCACGTGCGGGGTGTTGGCATCCAGAATGCGGGTACGGATCTCTTCAAAGCTGGTCACAAACTCAACGTCTTCGCTCGGGCCGGAGGCCAGTTCGATGTCCGCAATGCGGTCAGTTTCCAGACTGACGCTAATCACCAGTTCGTTAGCGTCATCCTGCACCTTCTCAGCAAAGGTACCCGGTTTGAATTTGGATTCGCCCATGCTCATGTCGCGGATCATCGCTTCCACCAGCGAGAAGCGCCACAGCGGTTCAGGAATGCTGAGCTCTTCGCGTTTGGTGCTGTCCATAAACAGCTCCAGGCTTTCGTCGGCCGCGATGCGGTCGGTCCAGTCCGGATAAGCGATGGTGGCGCGGCCAACGGCAATCAGGTCGTAACCGTGGTCCAGCGCTTCATTCACATCGGAAGCATTCACCACGCCGCCCACGCCCATGACCGGAACCTGCGCCAGCGTTTCAGAACGCATCGCGCAGTATTTTTCGATAAGCGGAGTTGGATCCTGGGTGTCGACAATGGAAGGACGCAGGGTCGCGCCGACGGAGAAGTGCAGATAGTCCACGCCGCGCGCCGCCAGTTTTTCCAGCAGGTACATGGTGTCGTCAAAGCGGATGCCCGGGACTTCCATCTCTTCAGGGGAGAAGCGGTAGCCAATAATAAACGCGTCATCCGCGTACTGGCGCACCATTTTGTGGGTAATGTCCAGCACGGCCAGCGGGAACTTCGCGCGGTTATCGCGGCTGCCGCCCCACTCGTCGTCGCGCTGGTTTGAATTCGGGGAGTAGAACTGCTGAATCAGATAGGTGTTCGCCCCGTGGATTTCCACGCCGTCGAAACCGGCCTGGATGGCGCGGCGCACCGCCTCACCAAACTTGCCAATCATGCCTTCCACTTCTTCAGCGGTCAGAGCAACCGGCGTTGCGGCACCTTCACGCGGCGCGGCTACGGCGCTCGGGCCAACCGGGGTACGGCCACCAATCAGTTTTGGATCGACCATGCGGCCGCCGTGGTAGATTTGCAGCAGCGCCTTCGATCCTTTGGATTTAATGGCCTCCGCGATTTTCGCCAGCCCGGCAATTTTCTCGTCATTATCAATACCGATGGCACCCGGGAAGGCGAGACCGAGATCGTCGACGAAGCAACACTCCACAATGATGGTGCCAATGCTGCCGGAACGGGCCCGATAGTACTCCACCAGCTCGCTGGTGACGGTGCCGTCAAAATAGCCGGTACAGGTTGTCATAGGGGCCATTAACAAACGGTTTTTCAGTTCAGTACCATTCGGTAATGTGAAGGGGCTAAGAATGCGTTCGTTAGTGCTCATAATAGAAACTCCAAACTTTTAAAAATTAAGAATTCGTTATCGGATTGATTTTTTATTTCGTCGTTATTTGCCGATGTCATGATATTAATATAATGATTTTTTTAGTTTCTAAAGTTATTACGTTAGTTAAAAAACTATTTAATCCCTGCGATAACACAAATAACACATTGGTGTTAGCGATTGTAATTCAGCCATTCACAATAATTTAAAAAACGTTAAAATATGAATGGTAAAACCAATTCACCTTAACACATACAAAATCAATAAAAACAATATATTACAATGACACCAAAATCTATATTGTTAAAGAAATGATAAAAAACACGCAAAAAACAGGCAATAACCACATACGCCAGAGTGGTTATTAATAAAAGCATAAAAATAACGCTGCAATTCTATTTTTTTGATCGCGATCAATAGTTACGGCATTCAAAAGCGCAATATAAAAACATCATCTTTTTTTTAATTTAGCGCACACAAAAACGCGTTAAATCGCTATTACTGAAAATACAGAAAAGCACCTTTAATAACTAAAAAAAGCAAAGAAACTAAATAAAGTGCTTTTTCAGTGCGACCGAATTTTTGACAACTTAAGACGTGAAACTATGAATACAAAAACTGCTGTAACGCCCCCTGTGGCGAACCAGGCATCAAATGGAAACGCAAAACGATTGCTGATGATGGCTCTACCCGTCATCGTCGCCGTACTGCTGCTGTTTGTTCCCGTTCCTGAAGGCTTGCCGCCTTACGCATGGCACTACTTCGCCATCTTTGTCGGCGTGATCGTCGGTCTGATCTTCGAACCGCTGCCGGGTGCGGTGATCGGCCTGACCGGCGTGGTTGCCATCGCCCTGTGCAGCCAGTGGGTGCTGTTCAGCCCCGATCAGCTGGCTGACCCGAAATTCAAGCTGGCGGGCGCCTCCTTTAAGTGGGCGGTGAGCGGGTTTGGCAACTCTACCGTCTGGCTGATTTTCGGTGCCTTTATGTTCGCCGCAGGCTATGACAAAACCCGCTTCGGCCGCCGTCTGGCGCTGATTCTGGTGAAGTACCTCGGCCGTCGCAGCCTCACGCTCGGTTACGCCATCACGTTTGCGGACCTGCTGCTGGCACCGTTCACCCCGTCCAACACCGCGCGCAGCGGCGGGACCATCTACCCGATTATCGCTAACCTGCCGCCGCTGTACGGTTCAAAACCTAATGACCCAAGCGCGCGTAAAATTGGTTCATACCTGATGTGGGTGGCGATCACCGCAGCCTGTATCACCAGCTCAATGTTCCTCTCCGCCCTCGCGCCAAACCTGCTAGCCCTGGCGCTGGTGAAAAGTACGGTTGGGATTGATATCTCCTGGGGCACCTGGTTCCTCGCCTTCCTGCCGCTGGGTATCCTGCTGATTCTGGCTATGCCGCTGCTGGCCTACTGGTTCTACCCACCTGAAGTCAAAGTGAATAACGAAGTGCCGCTGTGGGCGACCCGCGAGCTGGAAAAACTCGGCAAACTGTCCCGCAACGAAATTCTGCTGCTGGTGTTCGTGTGCTGTGCGCTGCTGATGTGGATCTTCGCTGCCGCGTGGATTGAGCCTGCCATGGCGGCCCTGCTCATCGTAGGTCTGATGCTGTGGACCGGCGTGCTGGAATGGAACGATATCACCGGTAACAAGGCCGCATGGAACACCTTCGTCTGGTTCGCCACCCTGGTGGCACTGGCGGATGGCCTCTCCTCGACCGGCTTTATCAGCTGGTTAGGTAAAGAAGGCGGTCTGTTGATGAGCGGTATCTCTCCGGGCGTGGCGACCGTCGTCCTGCTGCTGGCGTTCTACCTGCTGCACTACCTGTTTGCCAGCACCACCGCGCACACCACGGCGCTGCTGCCTGCGATGCTGACCATCGCCTCCACCATCCCTGGCATGAATATGGAAGTGTTCGTTCTGCTGATGGTGACCTCGCTGGGCGTCATGGGGATCATCACCCCGTACGGTACTGGCCCAAGCCCGATTTACTACGGTAGCGGCTACCTGCCAACCAAAGACTACTGGCGCCTCGGCACCATCTTCGGTGCCATCTTCCTGGCGGCCCTGCTGCTGATTGGTTATCCGTGGATGTCCATGATGTTCTGATTCCTGACCGCCGGACTTCTCCTCCGGCGGTTTTATTTTTGTGGAGCAATACTATGTCGAATAAACCGTTTTTTTATCAGAACCCCTTCCCTCTTTCCCATGACGACACCGAATACTATCTGCTGACCAAAGAGCACGTTTCCGTTGCCGAATTCGACGGTCAGGAAGTGCTGAAAGTGGAGCCGGAAGCCCTGACCCTGCTGGCGCAGCAGGCCTTCCACGATGCCGCGTTTATGCTGCGTCCTTCCCACCAGAAGCAGGTTGCCGCCATTCTCAACGACCCGGAAGCCAGCCAGAACGACAAATACGTTGCCCTGCAGTTCCTGCGTAACTCTGAAATTGCCGCAAAAGGCGTGCTGCCAACCTGCCAGGATACCGGCACCGCGATCATCATGGGTAAAAAAGGCCAGCGCGTCTGGACCGGCGGCGGTGACGAAGCGGCGCTGAGCCAGGGCGTGTACAACACCTACATTGAAGATAACCTGCGCTACTCGCAGAATGCGGCGCTGGACATGTATAAAGAGGTGAATACCGGCACCAACCTGCCCGCGCAGATCGATCTCTACAGCGTGGACGGGGACGAATACAAATTCCTGTGCATGGCAAAAGGCGGCGGTTCTGCCAACAAAACCTACCTCTATCAGGAAACCAAAGCGCTGATCACCCCGGCGAAGCTGAAAAACTACCTGGTTGAGAAGATGCGCACCCTGGGCACTGCGGCCTGCCCGCCTTACCATATCGCGTTTGTGATAGGCGGTACGTCAGCGGAAGCCACGCTGAAAACCGTGAAGCTCGCTTCCACGCGCTACTACGACGCGCTGCCGACGGAAGGTAACGAACACGGCCAGGCGTTCCGCGACGTTCAGCTCGAACAGGAACTGCTCCAGGAAGCGCAGAACCTCGGCCTCGGCGCGCAGTTCGGCGGTAAATACTTCGCCCACGATATCCGCGTGATCCGCCTGCCGCGCCACGGCGCCTCCTGCCCAATCGGCATGGGCGTCTCCTGCTCCGCAGACCGCAACATTAAAGCGAAGATCAACCGCGACGGGATCTGGATTGAGAAGCTGGAACACAACCCGGGCCAGTATATTCCTGAATCACTGCGCCAGCAGGGCGAAGGCGACGTGGTGAGCATCAATCTGGACAAGCCGATGAAGGAGATCCTGGCACAGCTTTCCGCGCACCCGGTCTCTACCCGCCTGTCGCTGAACGGGACCATCATCGTGGCGCGCGATATTGCCCACGCGAAGCTGAAAGAGCTGCTCGACAACGGTGAAGAACTGCCGCAGTACGTTAAAGACCATCCGATCTACTACGCAGGCCCGGCCAAAACGCCGGAAGGCTACGCCTCTGGCTCACTCGGCCCGACCACGGCTGGCCGTATGGACTCGTATGTGGACTTACTGCAATCCCACGGCGCGAGCATGATCATGCTGGCGAAAGGCAACCGCAGCCAGCAGGTAACCGACGCCTGCCATAAACACGGCGGCTTCTACCTGGGGAGCATTGGCGGCCCGGCGGCGGTGCTGGCGCAAAACAGCATTAAGAGCCTGGAATGCGTCGCGTATCCGGAGCTGGGAATGGAAGCCATCTGGAAAATTGAAGTCGAGAACTTCCCGGCGTTTATCCTGGTGGATGACAAAGGCAACGATTTCTTTCAGCAGATCCAGAACAAACAGTGCGCGGGTTGTTCACAGCGCTAGGTTGAGACAGGCCGGGTGGCGCAACGCTGCCCGGCAGTCGCAGACAGACATGCGCCTGCGTCATGTCACAAAACCGTGATATCAGCCACTTAGCAAAAAGTGGTGAATAAAAAATCAATCAATTGTTAAGTTATTGTTGTCATTAATTGTATTGATCCCGCGAAGGCTATTCATGCAAAACGTGCATCAGCCGATGCGGCATTTGCGCTTATCTATTTCCTCATCCTGATCCAGTTTTCAAAAACAGACGCGTAAAACGTCAACAATAAACTGGAGATAACCATGTTTTCCTCAACCTCACCTGCAACCGTACGCTCGAAAGCGGGCGCCATACTCCGCGTGACGTCCGGCAACTTTCTTGAGCAGTTCGATTTCTTTCTGTTCGGCTTCTATGCCACCTACATCGCCCACACGTTCTTCCCGGCGAGCAGTGAATTTGCGTCGCTGATGATGACCTTCGCCGTCTTCGGCGCGGGCTTTTTGATGCGTCCAATAGGCGCCATCGTGCTAGGCGCGTATATCGACAAGGTAGGTCGCAGAAAGGGGCTGATCGTCACGCTTTCCATCATGGCGGCGGGGACGTTCCTGATCGTGCTTATCCCCTCTTATCAAAGCATCGGTCTGTGGGCGCCGCTGCTGGTGCTGACGGGCCGTCTGCTGCAGGGCTTTTCCGCCGGTGCGGAGCTTGGAGGCGTCTCGGTTTATCTGGCTGAAATCGCCACGCCGGGCCGCAAAGGGTTTTACACCAGCTGGCAGTCCGGCAGCCAGCAGGTCGCTATTATGGTCGCCGCGGCGATGGGCTTTGCCCTGAATGCCCTGATGGAGGAGAGCGCCATTCGCGAATGGGGCTGGCGCATCCCGTTCCTGTTCGGCTGTTTAATCGTGCCGTTTATCTTTTTCCTGCGCCGCAAGCTGGAGGAGACGGAAGAGTTCAGCGCGCGCCGCCAGCATCTGGAGATGCGTCAGGTCTTTAAAACGCTCCTTGGCAACTGGCAGGTGGTGGTCGCGGGCATGCTGATGGTGGCGATGACCACCACCGCGTTCTACCTGATCACCGTCTACGCCCCCACCTTTGGCAAAAAGGTGCTGATGCTCAGCGCCTCGGACAGCCTGCTGGTCACGCTGCTGGTGGCGATTTCTAACTTCATCTGGCTGCCGGTGGGCGGCGCGCTGTCGGATCGCTTCGGGCGCAAGCCGGTGCTGATTGCCATGGCCCTGCTGGCGCTGGCGACCAGCTACCCCGCCCTGACGCTGCTGGCGAGCGTGCCCAGCTTCTCCATGATGCTGATCGTGCTGCTGTGGCTCTCCTTCCTCTACGGCCTGTACAACGGCGCGATGATCCCGGCCCTGACGGAGATTATGCCTGCTGAAGTGCGCGTGGCGGGGTTCTCTCTGGCTTACAGCCTGGCAACGGCGGTCTTTGGCGGCTTTACCCCGGTCATGTCCACCGCGCTGATTGAATACACCGGTGACAAAGCCTCGCCTGGCTACTGGATGAGTTTCGCCGCCGTGTGCGCCCTGCTGGCCACGCTCTACCTCTACCGCCGCCGCGCGGTATCGCTGCAAAACACCGTCAAGTCACAGGGGGCAGTATGAAACGCACCTATCGCTTTACCGCCAGCGCGCTGGTGCTGACGCTCCTGAGCGTTAATGCCTGTGCCCAGGACGTGAAGGTCATGATTTCAGGCGGCTTCAAGGCCGCCCTGGAAAAGCTGGCCCCGGACTATGAACGCCGGACCGGGGATAAAATCGTGATTATCCCCGGCCCCTCAATGGGCGCTACGCTGCAGGCGATCCCAAACCGACTGGCGCGCGGCGAGAAAGCCGACGTGGTGATTATGGTGGGCGATGCGCTGGAGAAGCTCGAAAAAGCCGACCAGACCCAGCCGGGTTCGCGAACCGAACTTGCGGACTCCCCCGTTGGCATGGTGGTAAAAAAAGGGGCGGATGTCCCTGATATCAGCAGCGAGGCGGCTCTGCGCAAAACGCTGCTGCAGGCCAGCTCCATCGCCTACTCTGACAGCGCCAGCGGCAGGTACGTCAGCCAGACGTTGTTCAAAAAAATGGGGATCGAAAAAGAAGTGGCGGGTAAAGCGACAATGGTCGAGCGTATCCCTGTCGCCTCAGAAGTGGCGAAAGGAAAATACGCCGTCGGTTTCCAGCAGGTCAGCGAGCTGCTGCCGGTTCAGGGCGTCACCTTTATCGGGAAAATCCCGGATAATCTGCAGTACATCACGCGCTTCGCGGGTGCGGTCACCCGTCACGCAGAACATCCTGCGGAGGGGAAAGCGCTGCTGACCTATCTCGCCTCACCGCCCTCCAGGGCCGTCATCCAGAAGACGGGGATGATCCCCGTTACGTCCGGCGATACTGCTCGGTGATCTGCTTTTCCAGTTCAGCCGCAATGTAGGACTGGATGCGCCCCCGGCGCCGGATAAGCCCCACGGTGCGTTTCACTTCCGGCGCCACCAGCGGCAGATGCGTCAGCAGCGTGTGCTCTGACGTCGGCATCGACATGGCGGGAACGGCAGCAATGCCGATCCCCGCCTCTACCATACCGAGCATCGTGGTAACGTGGCGCGTTTCGCAGACGCTGGGGCGTTCGGGAACGATATCCCCCAGCATCCGATCGAGCAGGTTACGGTTACCTGACGTTTTATCGAGGGAGATATAATCCTGCTGGTAAAAGGCCTGCCACGTCAGGTGACTCTTCTGCGCCAGGGGGTGATCCTTTCGGCACGCCGCAACATAGACATCCTCCACCAGCGGGAAAAATTCGATGTCAGACGGCAGGTTTCCTGCGAAGCAGATACCAAAATCAGCCTGGCTTCGGGCCACGGCGTCAATCACATTCCCCGCGCTGCTGTCGATGAGCTTAATGCGAACCCGCGGATAGCGAGACTGAAAACGACGGATCACATCGGGCATAAAGTAACAGGCCGCGGAAGGGACCGTGGCAACCGTGATCAGCCCCGTCCGCTCTTCGCTGACCTTATCGACATCCGCCAGCATTGACTCAACGTTGTCGAGCAGCTGCGCGGAGCGTTCAGCAAAGTTTTGCCCGTATAACGTTAAGGCCACGCGGCGGGTGGTACGGTCAAACAGCCGGTTTCCCAGCGCGGCTTCCAGCTTTTCAATCCTGCGGCTCAACGCCGACTGGGATAAGCAGATAGATTCAGCAGCGACACGGAAGTTACCGTATTCCACTAACGCTCTGAAAGCATAAAGATCGTTAAGGTCAAAATTCACGGGCATAGCGTCTGGATGTCCTGTCAGGGAATACGCAACAAAGTCAAAAATAATAGCGTCTTATTGACCCACCGCAACCGGCGCGGTGGTGAAATACGTCAGAGCTCGTTGAGATGCAGGCGAATATACCCGGCGCGATCGGCAATGGCCTGCCGCTCCTCTTCCTTCATGTCCGCAAGCTGTTTAAAGACGATGCCCAGGCGGGGATTGTTACCCAGACGCGCCTGGTTGCGCGCAAAGAAATCCCAGTAAAGGGCATTGAAGGGGCACGCCAGCTCTCCGGTACGCTGGCTGTGTTGATACCGGCACCCCTGACAGTAGTTACTCATCTTATGAATATACGACGCGCTTGAGACGTAGGGTTTACTGGCCAGCAACCCGCCATCGCCAAACTGGCTCATTCCGAGGGTATTGGGCAGCTCCACCCATTCAAAGGCATCAATATAGACCCCCAGATACCATTCATGAACCGCCTGCGGCGACAGGCCGCTGAGCAGGCTAAAGTTCCCGATGACCATCAGGCGCTGGATATGGTGGGCGTAAGCCTCGGTGAGGGACTGCCCAATCGCATGCGCCAGGCAGCGCATCTGCGTCCTGCCGGTCCAGAACCAGTCCGGCAGCGGGGCGTGCTGGTCTAAGGCATTCAGCTCCCGATAGCCCGGCATCTGAGACCAGTAGATCCCACGCACGTACTCCCGCCAGCCGAGAATTTGTCGGATAAACCCTTCGACGGCTGGCAGCGGCGCATGGCCCAAACGCCATGCCTGCTGGGCGGCAGCCACCACTTCCCGCGGATTAAGCATTTTGGTGTTCAGCGCGAACGAAATTAACGAGTGGAAAAGAAAAGGCTCCTCCGCGTGCATCGCGTCCTGCCAGGCGCCGAACTGCGGGAGCACGTGAGCGATAAATTCATCCAGCCTGGCTTTAGCTTCCGAACGGTTGAGCGGCCAGCGAAAATTCCCGGCCTGAGGTTCACCGAAGGTGTTTACGCCGCAGCGTTGGATCTCTGCCCATAAGGCTGAATAATCGTGGCGCGGACGCGAATCCTCCGGCGCGGGCGGCTCGCCGGACCAGCGTTTGCGGTTTTCAGCATCAAAATTCCATTTTCCCCCTTCCGGCTCGCCTTCAGAGGTTAACAGTATGCCGTGCTGACGACGCATTTCCCGGTAAAAGTACTCCATTCGCCAGCTTTTGCGCGTCGCAAAGAACGCGCTCACCTGTTCACGGGTGGTGAAGAAATGCTCGCTGCTGACGCAGGCCGTTTCGACGGACGCCGCTTTCGCCCACGCCTGCAGCTGCGTGTCCAGGCGCCATTCGTCGGGCTCCTGCCATATCACCCTGTCGGCGCCGTAATGCGCGACAAGCGCGTTGAGATTGTCTTCCAGCGCGCCGCGGTTTGAGTCGTCAGCGAGCCGGACATACCTCACCCGATGCCCCTTCTCCTTTAACGCAGAGGCAAACGCGCGCATGGCCGCAAAAATGGCGATCACTTTCTGAGCGTGGTGAAGCACGTACGCGGTTTCGGCCCGCAGCTCCAGCATCACGTAAATGACATTTGGATTACAGGCATCAAACCAGCTGTGGTGCGGATTAAGCTGATCGCCCAGGATCAGGCGCAGTTCGGTCAACGGTGGCTCCTTCGACAGCGCTCGGAACAGTATTTGACCTCATCCCAGCATTTCGCCCATTTCTTGCGCCACGTCATGGGCCGCTGGCAGTGCGCGCACGCCCGGCTGGGCAGGTCCTGCTTGTTACCTTTGAAATCGCTCATCTTTTCAATACTGTACTGATTTCTTCACCAGACCGGTGGATGCAGGCTACGACAGACTTCACAAAATGAAGGTGATGCCCGTAAACCGCTACCCACCGCTACGTACGAATGATAGTTTATTCAGGCTGGAATTGTCGCAGTGAGCGATTTTCTGGCATCTTAACCAAACCTGACTTTCCCATTTTTGTTCAAGTGACGAGTTTGCGAGCAAAGCGATGATAAAGTGGCCCTGGAAAACGAATGAAGCTGGCCGGGATATGGCGCTGCCATGGGATGACGCGCTGACGATCCCTGTTCTGGCTAATCTTAAGCCGGATGAACAAGCGAAACTGGTTCAGCTGGCGGATCGTTTTTTACAGCAAAAACGCCTGGTTCCACTGCAGGGTTTCGAACTCGATCCCCTGAAAAACGCGCGCATCGCCCTGCTTTTCTGTCTGCCGGTGCTGGAATTGGGTATCGAGTGGCTGGACGGTTTCCACGAAGTGCTGATCTATCCGGCCCCCTTTATCGTCGATGACGAGTGGGAAGATGACATTGGGCTGGTGCACAACCAGCGCGTGGTGCAATCCGGACAAAGCTGGCAGCAGGGGCCGATTATCCTCAACTGGCTCGACATTCAGGACTCGTTCGATGCGTCCGGTTTTAATCTGGTTATCCATGAAGTGGCGCATAAGCTCGATACCCGCAACGGCGATCGCGCCAGCGGAGTTCCGCTGATCCCGCTTCGCGAAGTGGCGGGCTGGGAGCACGATCTGCACGCGGCGATGGATAACATTCAGGATGAAATAGACCTGGTGGGCGAAAGCGCGGCCAGCATTGACGCCTATGCGGCAACCGACCCGGCCGAGTGCTTTGCGGTGCTCTCGGAGTATTTCTTCAGCGCGCCAGAGCTTTTCGCGCCCCGCTTCCCGGCGCTGTGGCAGCGTTTCTGCCAGTTTTATCAGCAGGATCCGCTCCAGCGTCTGCGGCAAAATGAGGAGTCTGGCGGCCATTCCTCCCGCCAGATCCATTAAGACTTTTCAGCAGGGGTCCGCTCGGATGACCGTACCCCTATGCTCAACGCTAAAAATAGCACTGCCATTCCCCATGCGGCCACCGTCAAAGACTGCTCGCCGTAAAAGCGCGTCACTACAGGCACCAGCAGCGCGCTGACGCCGTAGCCTAACGTGTGGCTGGTGGCGATGACGCCCGCGCCTTTCCCGGTGGTCAGCCTGTCGTTCAGCAGAAGCTGGTAGCCCGGCGTGGCCATCGCCGCCCCGAGTGAAGTGATAACAATCCCCACGTAGAACAGCGTTAAACCGGCGACGGTCATCAGCCCAAGCCCTGCAACCATTAACACCGCCGCGATGCAGAGCAACGTCACCGGGGTGAAATGCTGCGGGCGGACCACCAGAAACTGCGCCGCGAGCGTGGCCAGCGCGGCCAGGCTCAGAAGAAGCGCAACATGATGGCTGATCTCCCGGGCGTTGCCCTCCAGCAGAGGGCTAAGATGCGGTGACAGGCCAAGCTGCATCAGGCTGACCAGCGCCGCCAGCAGCAGCGCCAGCAGCAGGAACGGCAGCATCGAGGCCTGCAGGCGGGTCGCCTGGTGCGCCACCGGCGGCAGCGGCGGGTCTGCGGCTTCGCGAAGCACCAGCAGCAGCGCGATTAACGGCGCGATCGCCATCAGCCAGAGCGGCGCGACCGGGCTGACGCTGAGCATCAGCGCCGCCAGCGGCGGGCCGAGCAAACGTCCGCAGCTGAGGCCGGAGCTTATCGTCGCCAGCGCCGCCATTCTCTTCTCCAGCCCCGCACGCTGAATAGCCCACGTCTGGGCCGCAGGTACCAGCCCCGAGACCGTCAGTCCGTAAAGCAGACGTGAAAGAATCAGTCCCGCCAGTCCCCAGACGGTATCCAGCCTTCCGGCCGCCATCGCCCAGACCACCAGCGCCATGACGGCGAAACTGGCCAGATAGCCGCTCAGCGAGGCCACCATCACGGCCTTACATCCCCGCCGCTCGCTCTGGCGTCCCCACCAGGGCGAGGCCGGTAAAAAGAGCATGGATCCGAACATCAGCAGACCGGCCCAGACCGAGAGCGACAGCCCGGTCAGGGTCACCAGCTGCGGGAGCATCACCAGCAGGCCGTTTTGCCCGATACCTAATAAACCCGCACATAGCGCCAGGGGCCAGTTGGCTTTTGAGATGACCTTTTCGGTCAATGTTTCTGAGTCAGTGCGCATGAGAATGTGAACATAGTGTCAATAAATGTGTGGAAATCATGAAGTTTATGAAAACAAATATTGCAAAAATGGTTGCGACTGTAAACAGAATGAATATCATAACGAGAATTATTATCAATCATGGAATGAGGTACATCTATGCGTGCTCTGCCCCGCTCTGCCGGTACAGACGTTGCAGCCCAGTGTTTTTTGAACGCCCTGTTGCGCGAAACGAAGGACTGGCGCTATCTCCCCGCTACCGCTGCGGATGCGTTACCGAACATTCATATCCCGCTGTCCCAAACCCAGGCGCTTCGGGTTCCGGTACGCTATTTCTCTCCCACCCAGCATCATCTGTACCGTTTCCCGGCCACGCTTCTTCAGAGCAACAGTGATGACGGTGACGCCGTCACATTTGATCAACTGGTTGATTTAATTCTTGAAAAACCGTCAGTAAAAGGCTCGCTGGATGCCGATACGCTGGCGCGTTTTAAGCAGCGCGTTCTCGAAAGCCATGCCCACACCTGGCAGGCGATCGATCTCCGCCACGGCTGGGTAAACCTGCGCGATAAGCCACTGACTTTTGCTGAAGCGGAACAGGCGCTGCTGGTCGGCCACGCGTTTCACCCGGCGCCGAAGTCGCACGAGCCGTTCAACGAAACAGAGGCGCGTCGCTATCTTCCTGATTTCTCCTCCCGCTTCCCGCTGCGCTGGTTTGCCGTTGAGAGCGCGCTCGTTGCCGGCGACAGTCTGAACGTCTCCCTGCGCGAGCGCCTGCTGCGCTTCGCGGCCCAGAGCGCGCCTGAGCTGCTCGGCCACTTCACCGACACCCGCTGGCTGCTGCCGATGCATCCGTGGCAGGCCGACTTTCTGCTGGAGCAGGCCTGGTGCCAGCGTCTGGCGGAAAACGGTGCATTGCAGGACCTGGGTGAAGCGGGCGCGCAGTGGCTGCCCACCAGCTCCTCCCGCTCGCTGTACAGCGAAACCAACAGCGACATGATTAAGTTCTCCCTCAGCGTGCGCCTGACCAACTCCGTGCGCACGCTGTCGGTCAAAGAAGTTAAGCGCGGAATGCGCCTGGCGCGCCTGGCGAAAACGGAGCGCTGGCAAGAATTACAGTCACGCTACCCGACCATGCGCGTGATGCAGGAGGACGGCTGGGCGGGGCTGCGTGACGAAAGCGGCGTTATTCAGGAAGAGAGCCTGATGGCCCTGCGCGTCAATCTGCTGTTCGATACGCCAGACACCCAGACCAACGTGCTGGTGAGCCTGACCCAGGCCGCGCCGGACGGCGGCGACAGCCTGCTGGCCTCCGCGGTGCGCCGTCTGAGCCAGCGTCTGGATTTACCCCTCGCCCAGGCCGCCCGCTGCTGGCTGGACGCCTACTGCGACCGCGTGTTGCTCCCGCTGTTCAGCGCCGAGGCGGACTACGGTCTGGTCCTGCTGGCGCACCAGCAAAATATCCTCGTTGAGATGCAGCAGGATTTCCCCGTCGGGCTGATCTACCGCGACTGCCAGGGCAGCGCGTGGACCGAAGGAGCCGACGCGTGGCTGAAAGAGGCGGGCGAAACGGAGGTGGAAAACCGCTTCGGTGAGAGCCAGCTGCTGCGCTACTTCCCTTATTACCTGCTGCTGAACTCTACCCTTGCCGTCACCGCCGCCCTCGCCGCCGCCGGTTTCGACAGCGAGGAGAGCCTGATGTCCCGCGTGCGCGACGCGCTGGCCGAACTGCGCCGCACGGCGAAGCAGACCCGCTGCCTCGACTACGTCCTCGACAGCCCGACCTGGAACTGCAAAGGCAACTTCTTCTGCTACCTGCACGATCGCAATGAAAACACCATCGTCGATCCGGCGGTGATCTATTTCGACTTTAGCAACCCGTTTTACAAGGAGAAGGCGTAATGGCAATCGCGAATATCGTCCATTCCGGCTACGGCTTTCGCTGCACCGCAACGGAAAAAAACCTGCAGCTGACGTTGGGTCTCGACGGCAGCGCGGTGCTCGAGCGTCTGAATGGGATCCCGGACGGCTGGCTGGTCGAAGCACTCGATCAGCTGTTTGTTGCCGCACCCGCGCTGACCGGCGTTACCCTGCCCTGGGCGACCTGGCAGGATGAACCCCAGGCGCAGGCGCTGTTTAGCCTGGCCCACGGGGACTATCTGGCACGCGACACCTTCTGGCAGCTGCCGCTGTGGCTGAAAGGCGAACGGCCGCAGGCCAGCGGCGGTATGCAGTTTGATGAGAGCCGTCAGCTGTACTTCCCGCTGCGTCCTCACCGCCCGCAGGGAGAAGTGTACCGTCGTTACGATCCGCAAATTAAGCGCACCCTCAGCTTCCGCGTAGCCGACGTGGCGCTGGACGGCGAGCGCTTTACCCAATGGATGAACAACCCGCGCGTGAACGCCTTCTGGGAGATGGCGGGCCCGCAGGCCGAGCAGGAAAGCTACCTGCGCCGTCAGCTTGACTCGACCTACTGCTACCCGGTTATCGGCTACTTCGACGACCAGCCGTTCGGCTATTTTGAGCTCTACTGGGCGGCGGAAGACCGCATTGGCCGCCACTACCGCTGGCAGCCGTTTGACCGCGGCCTGCATATGCTGGTGGGCGAAGAGAACTGGCGCGGCGCGCAGTACATCCGCAGCTGGCTGCGCGGCCTGAGCCACTATCTGTATCTCGATGAACCGCGCACCGCGCGAATTGTCGCCGAGCCGCGCTTCGACAACCAGCGCCTGTTCCGCCATCTGGCCTCCGCCGGTTTTGAGACGATTAAAGAGTTCGACTTCCCGCACAAGCGCTCGCGCCTCATCATGAGCCAGCGCCACCGCTTCTTCAGCGAGGTGGAACTGTGAACGTGCTCTGGCAGAAAGTGAACCGCGAGATGGTGGCGAAGATCCTCGCCGAGCTGGAGTACGAACGCACCCTGCGCGCTGAGCCGGTTTCGTCGGACGGCTGGCGCATCGCCATGGGCAACGAGTCCTGGCAGTTTCGCGCCACGCGCGGGATCTGGGGCTGGCTGCATATCGACCCGGATACCCTGACTACAGCCAGCGGCGATGCAGTGGAAGCGGAACGCGCGCTGCTGCAGCTGGCGAAAGTGCTGGAGATGAGCGACGCGCAAACGGCAGAGCATATGGAAGATCTCTACGCCACGCTGCGCGGCGACATGCAGCTGCTGCAGGCGCGTGAAGCGCTGGACGCGGACGCGCTAATCCACCTCGACCCGGACGAATTACAGTGTCTGATGAGCGGTCACCCGAAGTTTATTTTCAACAAAGGTCGCCGCGGCTGGGGCCTGGACGCGCTGCGTCAGTACGCGCCTGAGTATCGCGGACGTTTTCGCCTGCACTGGGTCGCCGTTCAGCGGGAGCATCTGGTCTGGAGCAGCGACGCCGATTGCGATATCAGCGCCCTGCTGGCCAGCGCCATGGACAACGCCGAGCGCGCCCGCTTTGACGCCCGCTGGCACGCGCTGGGTCTCAACGACGGCTGGCTGCCGGTGCCGCTGCACCCGTGGCAGTGGCAGCAGAAGATCGCCGTTCATTTCCTGGCGCAGCTGGCGCGCGGTGAGATGGTTGAGCTGGGCGAATTTGGCGACGAGTATCTGGCGCAGCAGTCCCTGCGCACGCTCACTAACGCCAGCCGTCGCGCGCCGTATGACATCAAGCTTCCGCTGACCATCTACAACACCTCCTGCTATCGCGGCATCCCGGGCAAGTACATTGCCGCCGGGCCGCTGGCTTCGCGCTGGCTGCAGCAGCAGTTCGCTACCGACGCCACGCTGATCCGCTCCGGTGCTCAGGTGCTTGGCGAACCCGCCGCCGGTTATCTGTCGCATCCGGGCTATGCCGCATTGCCGAAAGCGCCCTACCGCTATCAGGAGATGCTGGGGGTGATCTGGCGCGAGAATCCGTCCTGTTATGTAGAAGACGGTGAACAGGCGGTGCTGATGGCGGCGCTGATGGAAACCGACAATGCCGGGCGCCCGCTGATCGACGCGTGGATTAAACGCTCGGGGCTAAGCGCCGACGCGTGGCTTGAAAAGCTGTTTGAGGCAACGGTGATCCCGTTCTATCACCTGCTCTGCCGCTACGGCGTGGCGCTGATCGCCCACGGCCAGAACGTGACGCTGGTGATGAAGGATTACGTCCCGCAGCGCATTCTGCTGAAAGATTTCCAGGGCGATATGCGCCTGGTGGATGAGGATTTCCCGCAGGCCCAGAGCCTGCCGGAGCAGGTGAAGGCCGTCACGGCGCGCCTGAGCGCGGATTACATTATTCACGACCTGCAAACCGGTAATTTTGTGACGGTGCTGCGCTTTATCTCGCGCCTCACGCTGCAATGCGGCGTGAGCGAAACGCGTTTCTACCAGCTTCTGGCCGGGGTTTTACGGGGTTATATGGCGGCGCACCCGGATCTGGCAGAACGCTTCGCCAAATTCGATCTCTTCAAGCCGCAGATTATTCGCGTGATCCTCAACCCGGTCAAACTGACCTTCTCCGAACACGACGGCGGCAGCCGCATGCTGCCGAACTATGTCACCGACCTTGATAACCCTCTTTTTCTCGCCTCCCGGGAGTCAGCGCAATGAAAACCTATGATTTCATCGGCATTGGTATTGGCCCGTTTAACCTCAGCATCGCCGCTCTGGCTGAAGGGCTGGACGGCTTTAGCTCGCTGTTCCTTGAGCGTAAACCGCACTTCTCCTGGCACCCGGGAATGATGGTGCCGGACTGCCACATGCAGACCAGCTTCCTGAAGGATCTGGTCAGCGCCGTGGAGCCAACCAACCGCCACAGCTTCCTGAACTACCTGGTGCAGCGCAAAAAGTTCTACCGCTTCCTGACTACCGAGCAGCGCACCGTCTCCCGCGAAGAGTTTGCGGACTACCTGTGCTGGGCGGCGGAAAACCTTACCAACCTCGCCTTCAGCCAGCAGGTACAGCAGGTGAGCTTTGATGAGAAAAGCGGCCTGTTTGAGGTAATGACCCAGCGCGACCGTTTCCTGGCGCGCCACGTCTGCGTGGGGATTGGCAAACAGATCAACCTGCCTGACTGCGTCACGACGCAGGACGATACCTGCTTCCACGCCAGCGAGATGATGCTGCGCACGCCGGATCTCGCGGGCAAGCGCGTCACCGTCGTCGGCGGCGGCCAGAGCGGGGCCGACCTGTTTTTGAATATCTTCCGCGGCGAATGGGGCCAGCCGCTGAGCCTGAACTGGATATCGCGCCGCAACAACTACAACGCGCTGGATGAAGCCGCCTTTGCCAACGAGTATTTCACGCCGGAGTACGTGGACAGCTTCTCCACGCTGGGTGAAGAGGCCCGTCGTCAGATGCTGCACGAGCAGAAGATGACCTCCGACGGGATCACCACCGAGTCCCTGCTGGCGATTTACCGCGCCATGTACCACCGCTTCGAAGTGCTGCGTGAAAAACCCTGGGCGCATCTCCTGCCGTCCCGCTCGGTGACGTCCCTGACGCGCCAGGAAAATGGCCATCGCCTGAGCATTCAGCATCACCTCGACGGCGGCCGCGAGCAGCTGGAGAGCGACGTGGTGATTTTCGCCACCGGCTACCGCGCCGTGCAGCCCGCGTTCCTCGCGCCGCTGTCTCACCGCCTGCATCTGGATACGGACGAAACCTTCTGCATTAACAATGATTTCACTCTCGAATGGGACGGTCCGCAGAGCAACCGCCTGTTCGCCGTGAACGCCGGGATGCACCGTCTCGGCATTGCCGAACCCCAGCTCAGCCTGATGGCCTGGCGCGCGGCGCGAATTCTTAATCGCGCGCACGCCGACGAGCCGTTTGAGCTGGCTACCACACCCGGCGTTATCCACTGGCGCAGCACCATCAGCCCGGAGAACAGCCCGGTTTTTAAATCGTTAGCAAAAACCACCGAGTACTGACACACACAATCAGGATCAACATAACAATGAAACGTTCTCATCTTTGGGTTTTAAATCCTTGCTTGCTTGCAATGCTTTCTACCTCTGCGTGGGCGGAAGAACAAAAGGAAGAAAATATCGTGGTCTCCGCCAGCCGCGCGCACCGCAGCGTGGCGGAGATGGCGCAGACCACCTGGGTCATTGAACGGGCTGAAATTGAGCAGCAGGTTCAGGGCGGGAAAGAGATTAAAGAAGTGCTGGCGCAGCTGATCCCAGGTATGGACGTCAGCAGCCAGGGCCGTACCAACTACGGCATGAACCTGCGCGGCCGCTCCATGATGGTGATGGTGGACGGCGTTCGCCTGAACTCGTCCCGCAGCGACAGCCGCCAGCTGGACTCTATCGATCCGTTCAACATTGACCGTATCGAAGTGATCTCCGGCGCCACCTCGCTCTACGGCGGCGGCAGCACCGGCGGCCTGGTGAACATCGTCACCAAAAAGGGCCAGCCGGATACCGAAGTGGAGTTCCAGACCGGGGCAAAGAGCGGGTTTAACAGCCACAACGATCACGATGAGAACGTGTCGGCAGCCGTAAGCGGCGGTAACGACAACGCCTCCGGTCGTCTGTCGGTGTCGTATCAGCGCTACGGCGGCTGGTATGACGGCAAAGGCAACGAGGTGATTATCGATAACACCCAGACCGGCCTCCAGTATTCCGACCGTATAGATGTGATGGGCACAGGCACCATCAACATTGACGATCGTCAGCAGCTGCAGCTGACGACCCAGTACTACAAGAGCGAGTCCGACGGCAAGCATGGGCTGTATCTCGGGAAAAACTTCTCGGCGGTAACAGGCGATGCGACCGCGTACAACAAAGATAATCTTGATTCTGACCGCGTACCGGGCACCGAGCGCCATCTGATTAACCTGCAGTACTCCAATACCGATTTCTGGGGCCAGGATCTGGTCGCGCAGATTTACTATCGCGACGAGAGCCTGACCTATTATCCATTCCCGACACTGACCAAAGGCGTGGTGAGCAGCATCGGCGCGTCCCAGCAGAAAACAGATTTCTACGGCGGCAAGCTGACGCTGAACAGCAAGCCGGTGGACGATTTAACGCTGACCTGGGGTGTGGATGCCGACCACGAAACCTTCGATGCCAACCAGCAGTTCTTCAACCTGAGCAAGGCTGCGGCGAGCGGCGGCATGGAGCTGGATAACGCCTACAACGTGGGCCGTTACCCGGGCTACAGCATCACCAACCTCGCCCCGTTCCTGCAGGCCAGCTACGACATTGACGCCATCACCCTGAGCGGCGGCGTGCGCTATCAGTACACCGAAAACAAGGTGGACGACTTTGTCGGTTATACCCAGCAGCAGGCCATCGCCACCGGGAAAGCCACCTCCGCCGACGCGGTGCCGGGCGGAAAAACCGATTACAACAACTTCCTGTTTAACGCCGGGATCCTCGGTCGCCTGACCGAACAGCAGCAGCTGTGGTTTAACTTCTCCCAGGGCTTCGAAATTCCGGACCTGGCGAAGTACTACGGCTCCGGCACCTATCAGCTCAGCAACGGTCACTATCGCCTGCTGAACAGCGTCAACGTGAACGACTCGACGCTGGACGGTATCAAGGTCAACGCTTATGAGCTGGGCTGGCGCTACACCGGCGATAACCTGCGCACGCAGGTCGCGGCGTATTACTCGCTCTCGGATAAAACCATCACCATTAACAAGACGGATATGACCATCAACCTGGAAGACGATAAGCGTCGTATCTACGGGGTGGAAGGTCAGGTGGACTATTTCTTCACCGACAGCGACTGGAGCACCGGTGCGAACTTTAACGCCATTAAGTCTGAAACGCGCGAAAACGGAAAATGGGAGAAGCTGACGGTTGACAGCGCCAGCCCGTCGAAAGCCAGCGCTTGGGTCAACTGGGCGCCGGGCGACTGGACCCTGCGCGTGCAGAGCACGCAGACCTTTGACGTGTCAGACTCCGACGGCAAGAAGATCGATGGCTATAACACGGTCGACTTCCTGGGCAGCTACGCCCTGCCGGTGGGTAAGGTCAGCTTCAGCGTGGAAAACCTGCTGGACAAAGACTACACCACCGCCTGGGGCCAGCGCGCGCCGGGGCTGTATAGCCCAACCTACGGCGCACCGGGGCTGTATACCTATAAAGGCCGCGGACGTACGTTTGGTCTGAACTACTCCGTACTGTTCTGATCCTGCGCGCCGCCTGCGGGCGGCGCATTTTGCTGTGTAATTTCAACGCTAATTTGCTATAAAATCAGCGATTTGCTGAAATTGTCGGCAAACAAACGAAAAGTGCGTTTTCACCCTTTGACAAGGCGTACCGAGGCCGCTACTATGCGCCTCGTTCACACGATTCCTCTGTAGTTCAGTCGGTAGAACGGCGGACTGTTAATCCGTATGTCACTGGTTCGAGTCCAGTCAGAGGAGCCAAATTTAAAAAGCCTGCTTTTGAAGCAGGCTTTTTGCTTTTCTGCATCTCTGAAGTTAACTCTGAATCGCATCCAGCCTGGCAATCACCTTAATCTCAAACTGGAATCCGTACAGCCACGTCACGCCGATCCCGGTCAACGTCGGGTAAGGCGCTTTCCCCCAATATTCTGGCAGGATACTCCAGATAGCGTCGAGGTTTGACTCGGGATCGACGACAAAGAGGGTAACGTCAACCACGTCACCGAACGTGCAGCCCGCAGCCGTAAGAACAGCATTAAGGTTATCGAATGCCAGCCGGATCTGCGCGTTGAGATCCTCTTCAGGCGAACCATCCTCCCGGCTACCTACCTGTCCCGAAACAAACAGAAAGCCGTTAGATTTGATGGCGGGTGAATACCGGTTGCGCTCGTAGAGCGCCTGCCGACCGAAGGGAAAAACGGCTTCGCGTGTTGTCATGTTTGTGCCTCTGTAATGGGGCGAAATCGGCCCGGTGAACATAAAGACACTTTACAGTTGCTGTAGCGGGCGGATAAACAAGCGACTTTGTCCATCATTGTTTGTAATATCCAAACAATCGGTGAAAAGAGAGAACAACGGATGGATCGTTTCGATGCGATGCGCGCCTTTGCTCGCGTGGTGGAGGCAGGCAGTTTCACCAAGGCTGCCCAAACGCTTCATATGAGCAAAACCACGGTGACGCAGCTTATTCAGCAGCTGGAAGCGCGCCTGCGCGTCAGGCTGCTCCACCGCACCACCCGCAGGCTCGGTGTGACTCCTGATGGCGCGGTCTACTACGAGCGCGTAATCCGCCTGCTGGCGGACATGGAAGATGCTGAAAACAGCCTGTCCAGTGCGACGATGACGCCCCGGGGGCGACTACGGGTGGACGTGCCCACTCCTCTCGCCCGCCTGGTGCTGGTGCCCGCGCTACCGGCTTTTCACGCGCGCTACCCTGATATCCAGTTCGACATGGGCGTGAGTGACCGGGTGGTGGATCTGATCGGCGACAACGTGGATTGCGTCGTGCGCGGCGGGGAAATCAATGACCAGTCTCTGATCGCACGCCATATCGGCGATTTACAAATCGGTGTTTACGTCGCACCGAGCTATGTGGAACGCCTCGGCGCACCTGCGCATCCGCGAGAGCTGGAAAACACGGACCATCGCATAGTGGGATTCTTGTCCTCACGCACCGGTAAGGTTGATCCTCTGGTACTGCACGGTGAGAGCGAACATATTGAAATCACGGGCAGCTACGTGCTTGCAGTGGATGATGGCAATGCCTACCTCGAAGCCGGGCTCGCGGGATTAGGCGTGATTGCGCTACCCGTTTATATGGCGGCAGCACATCAGGCTTGTGGCTCCTTGATTCCGCTATTTGAAGACTGGCGTATTAACCCAATGCCCCTGTACCTGGCCTTTCCGCCGAACCGCCACGTTAACGCCAAACTGCGCGTTTTTATTGATTGGATCGTTGAATTGATGCAGCAGCATGTCCCCACTTCTACCCATAAGTAACTGCATCTATTCGCTCAACACCGCCGAGTGACGGTCATGCTGGCGGTTTTGAAGCAGGTTTTTTGCTTTTCTGCCCTAAAGCACAAACTCATAGTGCGAGCCATCCGGCAGCTCCACATCAAGCCGCAGCTTTCCGCCCGCAGCCTCAACGTAGCGCTTGAGAGAAGAGAGTTTCAAATCGCGCCCGGGCTTTTCCATTACCGCAACGGTAGGTTGCCTGATACCCAACGCCTGCGCCATTTCTACCTGCGTTTTTTGTACTTTCTCGCGTAACTCAGCAAGATGAATGTTGAGCAAAATATCCGTTGCTATCGCCTGAGCGCTGGCGACAACCTCCGGCTTTTCATCCGCTATAAGCTGCTCAAGGGTTCTTCCCATCGCGCTATTCCCTCTCTTTTAATCTATCCAGCCAGTGAGTGAATTCCCGGTCAGCAACGAGAAGCATCTCATCGTAGAATCGCCTTTCATTGCCGACCTTATTGCCCGCACAAAGCACGATACCCGTGCGGTTTGGATCAAAGGCGAAAAACGCCCGCAAGGGATCGCCCTTACTCTGAATACGTAGCTCTTTCATGTTGCTGTAACGAGAGCCTTTAAGCGTATCAGCGTAGGGTCTCGATAAACCCGGCCCCTTCTCTCGCAAAACAAGCAGTGCTGCAAGTACGCTGGCGCGATCGGTATCGTCAAGCGAAGTGAACCAGCGATCAAACCTGTCCGTCGTGTTAATTGCCCACACAAGACCTCCCATCCAATATAGATCAAAAGCTATATACGTGCAAAGCTATAGCGATGATTATGCTGAGATGGAAAAGCAGAATCTTGTGGGGTTACGGAAATACTGAATGCGTGCCGGAGTAATTCTATGTATCCCTTGTTGGATATTCATTTTGTTACGAGCAGAATCGGAAAAAGTTCAGCAGCCCAGCAACTGCCGCCAGGCCGCCACTTCCTCATCCAGCCACGCGACAAAAAGAGCCACCTCGGGCTTCGTCTCCGTTGACTGCGCTTTCACCAGCCAGTAAGGCCAGGGATACGGCGCGGTAATTGAGGTTAGCTGGACGAGCTCGCCCCGGGTGATGGCATCCTGAACCAAAGAGCGACGCTCCAGCGCGATGCCTTTCCCGAGCCGAACGGCTTCGATAATTAAATTCGAGTCGTTAATGCATAAACCGCCAGGCACGATCTCTTTCTCAAGCCCCGCATTTACGCACCACGTTTTCCACGACTCCATGGAAAAAATAATATGACTTTTTGCAATCTCAGCCGGCGTAGCGGGCAGCTCGCCGTCGTTATAGCCGGGTGCGGCCACCACAATAAGCTCATCGGAAAAAAGGTACTGGCTTTCGCTCCCTTCCCAGTTTCCCTTCCCCATTCGTATCGCGATATCTGTTCCTTCCTGCTGCAGGCTGGTGACCGTCAGGCTGGACTGGATCCGAAGGGTGATAAGCGGATATTTCGCCCGAAAGCGTTCCAGACGCGGCAACAGCCAGTGGCATCCAAAAGACGGAACCATCGCCAGCGTCAGCTCCTGCTTTCTCGGCTTCACCTGTACAAGCCGAGTGGCATCTGCGATATGGTTCAACGCCTCGCGTACCTGTAAGGCATAGAGCCGCCCTTCTTCGTTGATCTGCACCCCGCGTCCCTGACGGATAAAGAGCTTTACGCCCACCATCTCCTCCAGCAGTTTGATCTGCTGGCTGATTGCGGAATGGGTAACGTGGAGCTCTTTCGCCGCCAGCGTCACGCTGCCAAGACGGGCGACGGCTTCAAAGCTTCGCAAACTGGCAATGGGTGGAAAATCCGACATGAAAGCACTTCCTTATCCGCGCTGGATGTATAACGGCAACTTGCCCACATGTCAGTAATACTAACCTTTACGGTAAGATACTGAAGATATTCGCCAGGAAGTTTGTATTGTACTGTCTGTTCATCCTCTTCAATGACGCGTTATTTCACAGAGACAGGAAAACGGCAACGATGATTAAGCTTGTTGGCATGATGGATTCACCTTATGTACGGCGCGTGGCGATTTCCCTTGAACTTTATGGCGTTGAGTTTGAAAGTCAGCCGCTGTCGGTATTCAGCACCTTCGACGCGTTCTCCCGAATCAACCCCGCGGTAAAAGCGCCGACGCTGATTCTGGATAACGGAATACGTTTGATGGACTCGTCATTGATATTGAATTATTTCGAGACTCAGGCCGCACCCGGGCGGAGACTTCTGCCCGTAGAGCCGGATGCGCTGGCAAACGATCTTCAGACGCTGGGCTTTATCCTCGCCGCCGCGGAGAAAGCCGTGCAAAATGTGTATGAACACCACCAGCGCCCGGTGGAAAAGCAGCACGCTTTATGGGTCGAACGCATTACAACCCAGCTGCTGGCGGCCTGCAGGGAATGGAATGCCTTGCTGGAGACGCGTCCGGCCTCCGCCGTTCCCGATCAGGTTGCCGTCACGAGCACGGTTGTCTGGACGTTTATTCAGTCGATGATCCCGCACGTCGTTAACGCAGCGGATTTTAGAGGGATTCAGGCGGTTGCCGAATCATTTGAATCACAGGCGGTCTTTAAAAAATATCCGTTCAGCTAAGCGATGAGCCCGGTCAGCGCAGCGCTACCGGGCAAATCAGCACCTAAATCTGATAATCAATCGCCACTTCTTCCGGCTCCATCACCTGGCGTTTAATCTCATCCACCGACAGCCCGGCGTTGCAGAGCTCGATAAAGCGCCACACGTAGTTGCGCTGCAGCTGACCGCGCTTCAGGCCAAGCCATACGGTGTTGGCGTCGAACAGATGACGCGTATCAAGACGCACCAGGTTCCCGTCCTCGCGTTCTCCGCTGGACTGTTCCGCCACCAGACCAATGCCCAGACCCAGCTCGACGTAGGTTTTGATCACGTCAGAATCCTGCGCGCTCAGCACCACGTCCGGCGTTAGCCCTTTGCGGTTGAAGGCCTCGTCTATGCGCGAGCGTCCGGTGATCCCCTGGCGGTAGGTGATCAGCGGCCATTTCGCAACGTCTTCCAGCGTCAGAGGGGAAACCTGATTCAGCGGATGATCGACCGGGAGTAACAGGCTGTGGTACCAGCGGAACCAGGGAAAGGCCACCAGCAGCGGGTCGTTGCTCAGGCGTTCGCTGGCAATGCCGATATCCGCCCCACCGTTTTGCAGCAGCACTTCAATTTCCTGCGGCGTGCCCTGGATGAGCTCCAGACGGACGTCGGGGAAAAGTTCGCGGAACGCTTTAATCACCGGCGGCAGGCTGTAGCGCGCCTGGGTGTGGGTGGTGGCGATGGTGAGTACGCCCGAGGCGTCATTGGTGAAAAGATCCGCCAGACGACGCACGTTGCTGGCCTCGTTGAGGATCCGCTCTGCGATGGTGAGCAGAGCCTTACCCGGCTCCGTCATGCCGAGCAGCCGCTTGCCGCGACGGATAAAGATCTCTATGCCCAGCTCCTCTTCCAGCTCGCGGATGTGGCGGCTGACGCCGGACTGAGAGGTATAAAGCATATTGGCGACCTCGGTCAGGTTGTAGTCCCGCCTGGCCGCCTCACGGATAATTTTAAGTTGCTGGAAATTCACGATTCACTCCGGCGCATCTGACATAGCTCTATTGTTAGAGTCAGCCGCGCTGCAGAACAAATAATAAAAACCAGCATCTTATGCTTTTATGGAATATCAGCTCACGAGCTGGAGTTCACGGTTCTCAAGCGACGGCTTGCTGACCAGCGACATCAAAATCTCTTTTACCGCCTGCGCCTGCGGCGTCAGCGAACCGCGTGCAGACATGTTCAGCGACAGCGGCAGGCTCATCGAAGGCGTGGTGATCCGCGCCATCCAGCCGTTTGCCGCGCTGCACAGCGAGCGGGCTGCGGATTCCGGCAGAACCGTCACCCCCATTCCGCTGGCAATGGCCGCGGTGAGCGTGGAGATTGAGTCAATTTCACCGATGATTTTGGCCGTCAGGCGGCGCAGGGAGAACGCTTCGTCCACGCGCACGCGCACGGCGCTGTAGTCGCGCGGCAGATAAAGGTTCATTTCTGCCACGGCGGTAAGGTCTACGCTCTGGCCCGGACAGTCGCGGGTGCCCACGAGGTAGAGATCTTCTTTCAGCAGCGGCTGGCTGGTGATGCCGGCGACCGGGGAGCGATCGTAAAGGACCGCCATATCCAGCTGCCCGTTGAGCAGTTTGTCATTCAGTACGGAACCGCTGTTTTCGTGCAGGTACACCAGCACTTCAGGCAGCTCGGCGCGGACGGCCTGCAGCAGCGGCATGGTAATAGAGGACGCAGCCGTTCCCGGCGCCAGTCCGATAGAAACGTGCCCGCTCAGGGTCTGGCCCACGTTATTTACCGCCAGCTGCGCCTGTTCACACTGGCGAAGGATGGTGCGCGCATGGGTATACAGGATCTTGCCTGCTTCCGTTGGCGTGACGCCGCGTTTGGTGCGGATCAACAGCTGCTGATCCATCTCGCCTTCCAGAGTAGCCACCTGCTGGCTCAGCGCAGGCTGCGCGATATGCAGCACTTCAGCCGCTTGAGTCAGGCTGCCGATATCGACGATTTTTACGAAGTATTTCAGTCGTCTTAAGTTCATTTTGCCCCCTGTTCGAAATGCTGTGCCGGAACCGGCTGTCGTTGTTGAACAGGTTTTGCAATATGAATGCCACTTTTACCAGGCGGTCCAAATTGTTCGCTAAACGCCTGAAAATAAGGAAACCTAATCATGGAGGGGGGTTTTATTACTGAAACAGCAGTTTATGATCTGCCCCATTAGGGGTATGCCCGCACCATGACGGTGCATTCCGCTGCCAAAAACATCACTTTGCCGATTTTGTCAGCAAACGATCAAAAGGCGTTGATCCACCCTTTGACAAGGCGAACGCAGGTCGATAATATGCGCCCCGTTCACACGATTCCTCTGTAGTTCAGTCGGTAGAACGGCGGACTGTTAATCCGTATGTCACTGGTTCGAGTCCAGTCAGAGGAGCCAAATTTGAAAAGCCTGCTTTTAAAGCAGGCTTTTTCCGTTTCTGGTGAGACAGTCTGGAGGCCTTTGAAGAGGCCTCTTTGTCTGGTCAGAATATGTCTACGGCTGTGAATCAGTCCAGAATGTTATCGTTAAACACGTCCAGATCTCTTACCAGATCGTCAATAAGCTTGGTTAACGGTTGTAATCGAACCGACGGCTGGCTGAAATTAAACTGACCCAGCAGCAATTGTCTGAGTTCTGTCTGAGTAAAGGTGAGGTCATACATAGACTGCAACTCTTTAAGCCAGTCTGATGTGTAAATACGTTTAAGCTGTGCCAGATAATCCACCACTGCTATCATGTTCTCATAACGATCATCAAGCGCAAACGTCTCATTTAGCTCCTTTAGCGCATCAGATTTTCCCACCAGGAAACGCTGTTTTATCTTTACGTTTAACACCTGGTAATTTGAGAGCGCAATAACTCTGTCGCTATCGGATAAACAAAACTGAAAAACTGAGTCAAGAGTTTCATTCATGGGATGGAAATGCTCAAGTTTCTTTTTGCTTTTCTTCTTATTACAAACAGCGCATACCGGGACAAAGTTATAGATGTTCAAGGCATAATAGCTGTAAGTTGATTTATCCAAATAATGATCAAGCTCACCGTAAAATTTTTTAGTAACATCCAGAAAGGCTTTATCACAGTATGGGCAAACAGGGGTATTTAATGCTCCGGCAAAACGCGGTGCTGAAACTGAATCTCGAAAACAAGTATAATTTTCTTTCATCCAGTCATCAAAAACCACTTTATAAGCCGCAGGTAGACTTGTAAGCGCCTTCTCAAAAGAAACGCTTTGTGCACTCAATACTTTTTTTTGCCATGGGGAAATTAGAACTGCAGCTCTCACGCATGAAAACTGCGGATTCTGAAGTATACTTCGCAACTTTTTAAGTTTATCAGACGATGTTTTACATTTCTGCATTTCGGCGATAGCGTTGTTAAATGCCAGATAATTTTCCTTTATCCCTGCGAAAAAAACGGCAATTATAGTATCCCTCAGTATATCCTTTCCTCGTGATGGTCTGTTGAATCCTTCGAAGAATTTACTTCGCACGCACCATTCAAGAAAAGCCGTATCATTTCTCACTAAGTTTTCCTCTGACCATAGCACGCTGTTCATCCGTCAACTGTGAGATAAAGTGTTCAATTTCACGTCTCTCCAGCAGAGCGGGTTTGTCCAGTTTGCGTTGAAGCGCGTACGTCACAACAGGCTCTCCGACTTCAGATATCAAAAAACGTAATGTTGTTTCATCTATATCCGGATTCTTCAGCGCATCTCGTATTTTTTTGCTGGCAAACTCTCCAACGGATTGCTCCACAAAAAAGCGATGTTTATACAAATCATGAATATTACTTCCAAATGTTTTACCCAGCTCTTCAGGGCCTGGCGCAACGGGTATGACACTTGCCCGGGGCAAATCTGAAATTACTATCGGGTTGTGGCTGGAGATGATGAGCTGAAAATAAACGTCTGGATAGGCAGACAGTATATCAAGCACCGTTTTAATTAAACGTGCCTGTCGTTTAGGATGTAAATCAGAATCTGGTTCATCAAGCAGTAGCTGAATGTTTTTAGATTTTAGTCGGGCGTCCTCAGCTTTACGTTGTAGCGTAGCATAAAGATCAACGAGCTTCCATTCTCCCGTGCTGAAGGGCGGATCAATCGTAAACCGACATTCGGGGACCTTCTCCCTCATCAGCATCATTATTTTCAGCAAAACAGGAAGAACATGGTTAAACGGTTTCTCATAATTTTCGGAAGGACCAAACTCGTACCGCACGGTACCTTTTTGACTACTACGGCCTTTTTGAATATATGATAAGAATTTCACCAATGCATAGGTGTCGATTAAAAAGAGAGATTGACACAATGGTTCAAATTTCTCCAGCAACTCAAGTATTTTCGCATTTGAATTAAGTTGAACAATATCTTCAAGCAGTTCCATACGCTCAGGAATGATATCCAGTAGCTGTAATGATACATTAGCCTCTTTCCAGAAACCTGTGTTTTCTTCGGCATAACTCACCATCAACCAAAAAAGCTTCAATACAACAAGCGAAGCCAAATAAACGTTCTTCGAGAAGCGCTGATTGACTTGTTTTATTTTTACATCTACTCCCTGAAAATGTTGATACCAGGAAGCCTGAACACGCCAGGTATAAAAGCGTGGAGCGATACTCTCCCTTAGTTCAAAATAATCCATTGCCTGGTAGGCATGATAAATTTCATAGGGAGCTGCATAGCTATTATATCGACGGCGTTGCGCAATCGATAAATCGTGGCGGGAAATTTTACTGAACGCAACGCTCAACTGAACGTTATTTGATGCGTAATACCAGGTGTTAGCGATAGGTGTTGATGATATAGATTCACAGTGGAGCGCCATTGAGCCAACGACGTCATTGCAACGCGCTTTCCATAAATTGATAATCACACCCTGTTTTACCTGTATCACATACAGACACGCTGAATGTTTAAAGATATAGGTGAAAGCCTGTCGCATTGCCTGCTCGCCAGTATCTACACGCTGCCCCCGCTCTAATTTCATCCCTGTTAGATTTAGAATGCCCATGACAGCAGTTTTACCGCTGCCATTTATTCCAGTCAGGCAGACCACTTCAGCATTGACGCCAAAAAAATTGACCGGAACAGCGTCATCCCGGGGAGAAACTTCTATAACGGATTTTTCCTGATTAAAGCGATATCGATACTGTAAGGAAAAGTCATAGGTCTGGTCGGTAATATTGCGCCAGCATTCAATACAGAGAGAAAGTGCACTCATTAGCTTTTCCTTGCGGAAGGGGAAATACGTCAAGAATATCATCAACTATTTATCGTTGTGTATTAAATTTGCCCCTTACTCCCAGATTCTGGGGAGTCAAATTTGAAAAGCCTGCTTTTAAAGCAGGCTTTTTGCTTTTCTGTGCCTGGAAAGATGGCCCTCACATGCCAATCTTAACCGGCATCCCCGACCGCCGTTCCAGCTCAGCGCCCGCGCCCTCGTTTATCAGCTGCGTTCGCTGCGCGGCTGAAATAGGCAGCGGCACTTTCCGGGTTGACTCAAATTCCGCACGGTTACGTGATAATGGCTCGTGAACTTCCACCCAGCGGCTGCCGTCCGGCTCCGTGGTCATCTTTACAGGCCGATCGATAAGCTGCACGCGGGTTCCCACGGGAACGTTATCGAAAAGATACTTTATGTCGTTATTACGCAGACGAATACAGCCCTGACTTACCCGCAGCCCGATGCCGAAATTCGAGTTTGTGCCGTGAATGGCATACAGCCTGCCGATATAAATCGCATACAGCCCCATCGGGTTATCCGGCCCGGCGGGCACGAATGCCGGCAGCGTTTTCCCTTCTGCCGCATAGGCACGGCGCGTGTTCGGCGTTGGAGACCAGGTTGGCCCCTCCTGCTTACGCTCAACGGCCGTCACCCAGTTACGCGGGGTTTCACGCCCGGCCTGACCGATACCGATGGGCAGCACTTCAACGGTGTTACCGCCTGGCGGGTAGTAGTAGAGACGCATCTCCGCCGCATTGACGATAATGCCCTCGCGGACGGTGTCAGGCAAAATCAGCTGCTGAGGAATCACCAGCCGGGTGCCGGGTTTGGGCAAAAAAGGATCCACGCCCGGGTTTGCTTCCAGCAGGTTGCTCAGCCCCTGCCCGTGCTGCGCGGCAAAGGCTTCCAGAGGCAGCGTATTGCCTTCGGGAACGGTGATGATAATCGGGGTACCCACCAGACGACTGCCTTCCGGCGGAAGCGTATAGGTTACGGCAAACGCACCGGGTACAGCGGCACACAGCGTAAGGACGAACCAGGTAAGTCGAATCATAGTTTTCTGCGCTCAAAAAAGAGAAAGCCCGGACTCAGGCAGGCTTTCTCAGTTTACGCTATTACGCCTCGGTTTTGCGCCACCTGCGCGTCAGCACTTTCTCCGCCTCGACAATAAGGAACATCACAAAACCAATCAGGAAGGTGATGACCCAGTAGCGGAACGGCAGCGCTTCGGTGCCAAAGAGCATCTGCATGAACGGTGCGTAAATGATAAGAAGCTGTAGCGCCAGCAGTACGCCGCTCACGATCCAAATCCCTTTGTTCGCCAGCAGGCCTTTGCTCAGCGAGAAGCCGTCATTAACGCGGCAGTTGAGCATGTAGAACCACTGCGCAGTGACCAGGGTTTGCAGCAGCACGGTGCGGATAAATTCTGCCGAGTAGCCGCGCGGCTGTAGCCAGGCTTCCAGCACGAAGGCGCTGATGGCAATCATCAGACCGACAAACACCACGCGCCAGATGGCATAGCCGTCCATCACATGGAGATTCGCCTTGCGCGGTGGCCGGTTCATGATGTCCTTCTCACCCGCTTCAAACGCCAGGCCAAACGACAGCGTTGCCGACGTCGCCATGTTCATCCACAGGATCAGGACCGGCGTCAGCGGGATCAGGTTCCCCGCCAGCAGCGCGATGATAATCAGCAGAGCCTGCGCGATGTTGCTGGGGATAACGAACAGAATGGTCTTTTTCAGGTTATCGTAAACCCGACGCCCCTCGTGCACCGCGCTGGCAATGGTGGCAAAGTTGTCATCCGTTAAGACCATGTCGGCGGCTTCCTTGGTCACTTCCGTCCCCTTAATCCCCATGGCGATACCCACATCCGCCCGCTTGAGCGCGGGGGCATCATTTACGCCATCCCCGGTCATGCCCACGACTTCCTGTTTACTTTGCAGAGCCTGCACAAGGCGGAATTTATCCTCCGGGCTGGTTCGGGCGAAAATATCGTACTGCTGTGCGGCGTCGCTCAGCTGACGATCGTCCATCGCCTCCAGCTCACGTCCGGTGATAGCGCTTGCGGCGTTACCAATCCCCAACATTTGCCCAATGCTCATGGCCGTTTGCGGGTGGTCGCCGGTGATCATTTTCACGCGGATCCCGGCCTGCAGACAGTCGGCAATGGCGGTAATGGCCTCCGGACGCGGCGGATCCATCATTCCTGCGATACCCAGCAGGATCACGCCGTCATGCAGGTCCGGATGATCCAGCTCGCGTTGTCCCTCGTGGGCAGGTTTCCAGGCCGCAGCCACCATGCGCAGCCCTTCACGGGCATACTCTTCAATCTTCCCTTCCCAATAAGGCTGATCGAACGGCTGCAGTCCGTCATTCGTCTGCTGGTACTGGCAGAGGCGGAACAGGACGTCCGGCGCGCCGGTGATTAAAATCACCTCTTCATCGCCCAGCCGGTACAGGGTGGACATGTATTTATATTGTGAATCAAATGGGATTTTACTGCGCATTTCGGTGTCGACCGGTGGGAGCGGGATTTTCGCCGCCAGCACCTTCAGCGCGCCCTCGGTTGGCCCCCCGGTGATTTTCCACAGCCCCTGCTCGTCTTTGATCAGCTGGCTGTCATTACAGAGGTCAATGGTGCGCAGGTAGCGTTCCAGCAGGGAACCCTGCGTCACGCTGACGGGCGTCGGGTCATCTACGGGGTGAATATTCCCCACCGGTTCGTAGCTGTCGCCCTCTACGCGATAGGTCGTGTCAGCGGTAATCACCGCTTTGACCGTCATTTCATTCATCGTCAGGGTGCCGGTTTTATCCGAGCAGATGACCGTCATCGCCCCCAGCGTTTCCACCGTAGGCAGCTTGCGAATGATGGCCTTGCGACGCGCCATGGCCTGTACGCCAAGCGAAAGGATGATGGAAATGATGGCCGGCAGGCCTTCCGGCACGGCGGCAACGGCGAGGCTAATAAGCGACAGCACCAGTTCAGAAACCGGCATATCCCGGAACAGGAGGCTAAAGACAAACAGCGCCACCATCATCACCAGGATAGTGATGAAGATGGTCTTACCGAGCTTATCCATCTGCACCATCAGCGGCGTACGGTGTTTTTCAATGTCGGACATCATCTGATTGATGTGGCCCAACTCGGTCTCGCCCCCGGTTGCCACCACCACGCCTTTACCGCCGCCGGAGCTAACGGTAGTGCCTGAGTAGAGCAGATTATACCGGTCACCTAAGGGCAGTTCCCCGCTTAACGCATCGCTGTTTTTCTCAACAACGGTGGATTCGCCCGTCAGGATGGCCTCCTCCACGCGAAGGTTATGCGCTTCAATCACGCGCAGGTCCGCAGGGATACGATCCCCGGCGCGGATCACCACGATATCTCCCGGGACCAGCGCCGTGGTGGGGATCGTTTCATGATTCCCCTGTCGTACAACCACGGCTTCGCTGGAGAGCATATTGCGAATGCTCTGCAGCGATTTTTCAGCATTGCTCTCCTGGATATGGCCAATAAGCGCGTTAATGATGGCAACCCCAAGGATCACGAACATGTCTACCCAGTGGCCCATGAAGAGCTTAAGCAACGCGGCCACCAGCAGAACATAAATCAATACGTCGTTAAAATGCGCCAGGAAGCGCAGCCAGGCGGGTTTGCCCTTTTTTTGCGGTAACGCATTCTCACCGTGCTGCTGAAGCCGGGCTGATGCCTCAGTGCCGCTAAGGCCTTCCAGGGTGGAGTGAATATTCGACAGGGTTTCGTCAACGGTTTGTTGATAATACGGACGTTCAGGTTTTCCTGTTTTCATCGTTCCTTCCTCAGGTTCTATTCAGAAATCACCTTGCTTTTATGTAATTAACGAATAACGAAAACAGGAACATGTGCGTAACGAACAATACTTGCCGCCTCCGATCCTAACAAATGGGTTTGAATATTTGGATTTCGCGAGCCGACAATAATCGCGCCGACGGTAAGTTCATCCGCCAGCTTAATAACCTCATCACGAACATTCCCGCTACGGACGTGGAGATGAACACGCTCTTCTGGCAGATTTACTTTTTTGACCAGGTCAGACAGCTTTTCTTTTGAATTATTAATCATATATTCATCCATCTTGCGCGCATCTGAAATAAAACCACGCGTCAGTTCGGCTGAAAATTTGGGCATGACGTGCAGCAAATGAATGTCACCCGATGCGCTTTGCGCCAGAAACTGTGCATGCTGCAACGCTTTATCCGCAAGGCTTGTCTCGTAGACATCCACCGGAACGAGAATGTTTTTATACATATCGAGCATCCTTTTTATAACCAACACGAGAGTGAATGAAGAAAAAAACGCATTAAATGCAGGGGGTTGCCCTTAATGCCAGTTACGGAAAAAAAAGATGATTAACATTAAACGTAGCACAGGAATATCAGGTTTAGCGCTTCCCCACTGATAATGGTTATTTAACATTTATCTTTTCGCCGACTATGCTCATAGTCAGCTACCGCTTCCGGCTCATGGAGGAATGTATGTATGGTTTAAGCCTGATCCGTCTGGGTATGTTTATTGCGCTTGCCATTATCGCCAGCACGGCGATTGGTTTATTTACCTATATGGTCGTCACTGTTCTGGCAGAATAGTGTCACCCCTGTCCAGGTTATGGAATAAATAAAACAGTTATTTATTAGGGGAATACAGTGAACCGCTACCTCTCTCTTTTACCGTTCGTTTTGTTAACGCTCACGGCGTGCGACCCGAAACCGAAGCAAGACTCTCCCCTTCCCAGGATGGTAAAAGTGGCGGAGGTGACGGTTCCCGGTCACGCCCAGCAGCGCGTTTTCCCCGCCCGCATTGAATCGGGCGATGCCACAGACCTTTCCTTCAAGCGCGCAGGTCAAATTGAAGCGCTCGATGTGCGTCAGGGCGCAGCCATCAAGCAGGGGCAACAGCTTGCCAGACTGAACGCCCGTGAAGCCCAGCAGCGGGTTAACGACAGACAAACGGCGGCGACGCTGGCCCAGAGGCAGTTCGATCGCTTCCAGACGCTGGCGGGCCGGAAGGCGATTTCGAAAGCGGAAATGGACGTGCAGCGTGCGAACCGCGATTCGGCGAATGCGGCGCTGCAGATTGCCCGGGAAGAGCTGAATCAGATGACGCTCGTCGCCCCCTTCAGCGGGACGGTGGCCAGCGTACATGTCCGAAACCATCAGGTGGTGTCCCCCGGACAGCCCATTGCGACGTTAACCCGCACCGACCTACTTGACGTGGTGTTCAGCATCCCTGAAAACCTGTTTAAGACCTTTGATATCCGCAACGCGCAGTATCGCCCGGTAGTGAGAATTAACGCCATTCCGGATCGGGAATTTACCGCCGTCTACAAAGAGCACTCGGGCAGCAGCGACAGCAATACCCTGACCTGGCAGGTGATACTGACCATGCCGCGGCCAGATGATTTTCCCGCCGTCGGCGGCGTAAGCGGTACGGTGACCATCAATTTAACCAACCTCCCGGCGGGCGCGGACGCTCAGGCGCTGGTCGTCCCGGTTGAGGCAGTTTTTAACCCGGACAACAGCCCGCGCAATGAACCGCACGTCTGGGTCGTAACGGGCGAAGGCGACGCGCTCCATCTTGAAGACCGCAAGGTCAGCGTGGGGCAAGTGAGCACCGAAGGCGTGGTGATTACCAGCGGGCTTAAGGCGGGCGAGCGCGTGGTGGCCGCGGGCGTTGGGGAGCTCCATGCTAACCAGCCGGTGCGTATCTGGACGCGTGAACGGGGCCTGTAATGGATATCTCTCGTCAATTTATTAATAACCCTGTTCGCGTCTGGCTAACGATCCTGCTGCTGGGCATCGGGGGGATTTTTGCCCTGTTGAATATCGGCAGGCTGGAAGATCCCGCCTTTACCATCAAAACCGCAGTGGTGGTCACCCACTACCCCGGCGCATCCGCTCAGCAGGTGGAAGAAGAGGTGACGCTTCCGCTGGAGAATGCCCTTCAGCAGTTGCCTTATCTGGATAACGTCAGCTCTATCTCGTCAAACGGTCTGTCGCAAATCACCGTTAACATCGCGTCACGCTATCACTCGAACGAGCTGCCGCAGATTTGGGATGAACTGCGCCGCCGCGTGGGCGATGCCTCGCGTCAGTTCCCGCCCAGCGTCGTCACGCCCTTTGTAAATGACGATTTCGGCGACGTGTTCGGCTTCTTCTTCGCCATTTCCGGGAATGAATTCAGTAACCCTGAACTGGTGAGATACGCGGAGCAGCTTCGCCGCGAGTTAATTCTGGTCCCGGGGGTTGCGAAGGTCGCCATCGGTGGGGCGATTAGCCAGCAGGTCAACATTGATATCTCCCTGAGCAAAATGGCCGCGCGCGGCATTACGCTGAACCAGCTTTCCGCCCTGCTCAGCAGACTTAACGTTGTTTCCAGCGCAGGAGAAATCACCTCCGGCACCGAATCCATTCGCCTGCACCCGACCGGCGAGTTCGGGAATCTTGATGAACTGGCGGATCTCATCATCACGCCTTCCGGCACCGGGGCGGCGACGCGTCTGCGGGATATCGCCACGCTGTCGCGCGGGCTGAACGAATCGCCAGCCAGTATCTACCATGCCAACGGCAAAAAAGCCGTCACCATGGGCGTCTCGTTTATTCCCGGGGTGAACGTGATCGACGTGGGCCACGCGCTGGAGGCGAAGCTAAACCAGATGTCGGCGGAAAAACCGGCAGGCATACGGATAGACCTGTTTTACGATCAGGCCGCTGAAGTGGGCCATTCCGTTAACGGTTTTATTATTAACTTCCTGATGGCGCTGGCGATTGTCATCGGCGTGCTGCTGATCTTTATGGGCGTCCGCAGCGGGATCATCATTGCGGTTTCTCTCGCCCTTAACGTGCTGGGCACGCTGCTGATTATGTATCTGTGTGGCATTGAGCTACAGCGCATCTCGCTTGGGGCGCTGATTATCGCCCTCAGCATGCTGGTGGATAACGCCATCGTGATTGTCGAAGGGGTGCTGATTGCCCGACAGCAGGGCTCCCCGCTGTTAACCGCCGTAAACTACATCATCCGCCGCTCCGCCCTGCCGTTGCTGGGGGCGACGGTGATTGCCATCCTGGCGTTTGCCCCTATCGGGCTGTCGCAGGATTCCACCGGGGAATACTGTAAATCCCTGTTCCAGGTGCTGCTGATTTCCCTGATGCTGAGCTGGTTTTCGGCGCTCACCCTCACCCCGGTGCTGATTAAGTGGTGGTTGTTTAAAAACGACAGCGCGCCCGATAAAACCGACGAATCAGACCCTTACGATAAACGACTCTACCGCGCCTACCAGCGCCTGCTTAACACGCTGTTGCACCATAAGGCACCGACGCTCATTGTGATGGCTGCGCTGCTGGCAGCGTCTGTCTGGGGCTTCGGCGCCGTACGGCAAAACTTTTTCCCGTCGTCTAATACGCCCATTTTCTTTGTCGACCTGTGGTTACCCTACGGTACCGATATCAAGTGGACTGAGAAAATGACCAGCGATATCGAAAAAACCATTAACGGCCAGCCTGGCGTGGAGACCACCGTCTCAACCATTGGTCAGGGAAGTATGCGCTTTATTCTGACCTACAGCGGACAGCGCCAGTACAGCAACTATGCGCAGATCATGGTGCGCATGGACGACCAGCGCAACATCTCCGCCCTGACGCGCCACGTGGACGAGTACATCGCGCGAAACTATCCGCAGGTCAACGCCAGCACCAAACGCGTGATGTTTGGCCCCTCCGGCGACAGCGCCATTGAGGTGCGCATTAAAGGCCCGGACCCTGACCGGCTGCGCCTGATTGCCAGCCAGGTGGACGATATCCTCACGCGCGACCCGGCCACGGGCAGCGTCAGGAACGACTGGCAAAACCGCAGCAAGGTGATCCGCCCACAGTACGTTGCCGCCCTTGGCCGCGAGCTTGGCGTAGATAAGCAGGACGTTGATAACGCGCTGGAGATGAACTTCTCCGGCAGCCGGGCGGGGCTGTACCGGGAAGGCAGTGACCTGCTTCCGGTCGTGGTGCGCCCGCCTGAGAGCGAACGGCTGGACGCCAGTCACCTGAACAACGTGCTGGTCTGGAGCCAGACGCGGCAGCAGTATATCCCGCTGAGTAACGTCGTCAGCCGCTTCTCGCTGGAGTGGGAAGATCCGCTCATCCTTCGACGCGACCGCTCGCGGGTGCTGACGGTGCAGACGGACCCGGACCCGCTGAGCCAGCAAACCTCCGGGGACATTCTCGCCCGGGTGAAGCCGCAGGTAGATGCCCTTACCCTGCCACACGGCTACAGCATCGAGTGGGGGGGCGACGCGGAAAACTCCAGCGAAGCGCAGCAGGGGCTATTCACTACGCTACCTCTCGGGTATCTGGTGATGTTTGTCATTACGGTGCTGATGTTCAGCTCGGTAAAAAATGCGGTCGCTATCTGGCTGACCGTACCGCTGGCGCTGATTGGCGTGACGCCGGGATTTTTACTAACCGGCATTCCCTTTGGCTTTATGGCGCTGATTGGTCTGCTGAGCCTGAGCGGCATGCTGATCCGCAACGGCATCGTGCTGGTGGAAGAGATCGAACAGCAGAAAACGCAAAAGGATCAGCACAGCGCGATCGTGTACGCCGCGACCTCGCGTCTGCGCCCCATCCTGCTCACCGCGTTTACGACCGTACTTGGCCTGGCTCCGCTGCTGCTGGATGTGTTCTTCCAGAGCATGGCCGTTGTGATTATGTTTGGACTGGGGTTTGCTACAATCCTGACGCTGCTGGTACTCCCCGTGATCTATGCGTGTTTCCATCGTAAGGACGAAGCCAAACAACAATGAATGCGACAGGGCTGAACATTATCAAGACGCTGGGCTGTATGACGGCGGTGACCTTCTTTACCATCTACAACACCTGGGATCATTATGATTATGACTATCACTGGATCCTGGGGTTTTTAACCTTTATTTCGACGATTGCCACGCCGCTGTTTTTTGTCGTTGCGGGCTATCTCGACGGACAATCACGGCACGGCACCCGCTGGCAGCTGGGTAAAATTAAAAGTCTGGTGATTGTTTTTCTGTTCTGGATTACGATCTACTACCTGTGGGAGCCCTATCAGCGCGGGTATTTAATCCAGCCCTGGTTCGTGTTTGCGTTTGTGGTGATTTACACCTTCCACCCGGCGGTGGAGTGGCTCAGCCAGCGGCGAAGGCTGTTCTGCGGCTCGATTGCCGCCCTGCTGCTCTTTTCCTACGGATACGATCTGCTGTCAGCGCTCTATCCTGGAACGCACGCCCTTTCTCTTTCACCGCAGTATCGGCTGTGGACATGGCTGCTGTTTTATCTGACGGGGCAACTCTTTTGCGACCCGAAAATTGCCGAGTGGATTAGCCGCAAAAATGTCGTCAGGGCGGCGGTTGTCGCCATCCCGTTTATCTACCTCTTCACCTGGTTTTACGAGCGCCACTTTTTCTTCGCGCTGTTCAAGGCGGACAGAAACGCCTTTATTCTCACCGGCTCGCAGATTTACATTTTGATCATCGCGCTGGTGATTGCGGCGAACGGCGTGCGCTTTCGCCGCAATGCTGAATTTAAGGAGTCCATTCTGGCCGCCATCAGCAAAACGATGACCGGCGTGTATATTGTGCACTACTCGGTGTTTCATCTGCTGACGGCGCTGATACCGGTGACCTCTCTCGGTATGAAGCTGGCGCTGATTGTGCTCACCTTCGTCACCTCAGTTCTGTTCTCCATGCTGGTATTGTCTAACGCCGTGGCAAAAAAGGTGATCACCCTTTAGAAGCCTAAGCGCAGCCAGGCAAAGAGCACGTTGCCGTTGTTATAGGTTCCTGGAATATAGGTGAACTGGACGGTAACGCGCTTATACCCGGCGGAAAACAGCGGGAAGATAAACGGTAGCGGGACATAGTTTGCAAAATCATCTCGCGCCGTGATGCCCGCCGCGGCACCGAGTCCAAGGCGGAAATCTTTGGCATCATCCAGATACCAGCCCTTCTCCCAGCCATAGCCCATCGCGGGCTGCCATTCGTTATGCGAGTCCTTGAACATCATCGCGAACAGCGCGCTCCAGTTGCCCTCTTCGTTATAGCGGGAAACGCCCAAGCCTCCGCCCCACGGCATTTCATTGTAATTGTCGGTTTTTTCTTTGTCGTACATAAAGCGAGCGTGCCAGCTCAGAAACGGCAGGTACAGATCGTAACGCTGAGGCTCTTCCCAGGTTTGCGAAATATCATCCGTCAGCGCATTCCACCAGCCGCTGATACGCTGTTCACCATAGACGTTGGGCTCCGCATGAAGCGGTGCGACGAATAAAAACAGGACCATCCAGAATGCCGAAAAGGTGCGTTGCATCGTTATTCCCTCAGCTTAAGCCACGCAGCGGTAACTATTACTGTAATCCATTCAGCGCTAACCGGAGCCAAACAGACTGATTTATCTCGAGGCAGGGGAAGATGAAATTTATTTATTCAGCACCATCCGGAAAGATAAAAACGTTTTCTCAGGCGTTCTGTCGCGGTAGTCTCATAGGTTCCGTTTATATGACGGGCGCAACGTGAGTGACCTTTTCTTATACCAATAATTAAAAATCAGTACGGACAGGACAACTATGGACTCCACCCTCATCTCCGATCGTCCCAACGAGGAGACACCTTCGCTCAATCGTGCCCGCCGCGCAGCCTTAGGCAGCTTCGCGGGTGCCGTCGTCGACTGGTATGATTTTCTGCTTTACGGCATCACTGCCGCCCTGGTGTTTAACCGCGAGTTTTTTCCCCAGGTCAGCCCTGCGATGGGCACGCTTGCCGCGTTTGCCACTTTCGGCGTCGGCTTTCTGTTTCGCCCGCTGGGCGGTGTGATCTTCGGCCACTTCGGCGACCGCCTGGGCCGCAAGCGCATGCTGATGCTCACCGTCTGGATGATGGGGATCGCCACCGCGCTGATTGGTATTCTCCCCTCGTTTGCCTCTATCGGCTGGTGGGCGCCGGTACTGCTGGTCACCCTGCGCGCCATCCAGGGCTTCGCCGTCGGCGGCGAATGGGGCGGGGCGGCGCTTCTGTCCGTAGAGAGCGCGCCGAAAAATAAGAAAGCGTTTTACAGCAGCGGCGTACAGGTCGGGTACGGCGTGGGCCTTCTGCTTTCCACCGGGCTGGTATCGCTAATCAGCCAGCTCACCACCGACGAGCAGTTCCTGAGCTGGGGCTGGCGTATTCCGTTCATCTTCAGCATCGTGCTGGTCATCGCCGCGCTGTGGATCCGTAACGGGATGGAGGAGTCGGCTGAGTTTGAAAAACAACAGCTGGAAAAACCGCTCGCCAAAAAGCGTCTGCCTGTGATGGAAGCACTGGTTCAGCACCCTGGCGCTTTTCTGAAAATTATCGCCCTGCGCCTGTGCGAGTTGCTGACGATGTATATCGTCACCGCCTTTGCCCTGAACTACTCGACGCAGAACCTTGGTCTGCCGCGCGAGCTGTTCCTCAATATTGGCCTGCTGGTCGGCGGGATAAGCTGTCTGACTATCCCCTGCTTCGCCTGGCTGGCTGACAGGTTTGGCCGCCGTCGCGTTTACATCACCGGGGCGCTGATTGGCACCCTCAGCGCCTGGCCATTCTTTATGGCGCTCGAGGCGCAGTCGATCTTCTGGATTGTCTTCTTCGCCATCATGCTCGCCAATATCGCTCACGACATGGTGGTGTGCGTGCAGCAGCCGATGTTCACCGAGCTGTTTGGCGCAAGCTACCGCTACAGCGGCGCGGGCGTGGGCTACCAGGTGGCAAGCGTGGTCGGCGGCGGATTTACGCCGTTTATTGCCGCCGCGCTGGTGACCTTCTCCGGCGGCAACTGGCACAGCGTGGCGATTTATCTGCTGGCCGGCTGCCTGCTGTCGGCGGCGACGGCGCTGCTGATGAAAGAGACGAGCCACGGCTGATCTCCCTTTTGTTTCACAGGCGTGTGACATACTATCGGGTAGAGTCGCACACCTGTGGAACAAGGAGACAGAGATGAATAATAAGGGCTCCAGCCTGACCCCGGCTCAGGCGCTGGAAAAACTCGACGCGCTGTACGAACAGTCCGTCAACGCGCTGCGCGGCGCCATCAGCGAATATATCGAAACAGGGAAACTTCCCGACCAAAAGGCCAGAACCGAGGGCCTTTTTGTTTATCCATCGCTCTCTGTGACCTGGGACGGCAGCGCCAGCAGTAATCCCAAAACCCGCGCCTACGCGCGCTTTACCCACTCCGGCTGCTACAGCACCACCGTCACCCGCCCTGCGCTGTTCCGCCCGTATCTTGAAGAACAGCTTACGCTGCTGTACCAGGATTATGGCGCGCACATTGCCGTTGAGCCCTCGCAGCATGAGATCCCGTATCCGTACGTGATTGACGGTTCGGCGTTAACCCTTGACCGCTCCATGAGCGCGGGGCTGACCCGCCACTTCCCGACGACGGAACTTTCCCAGATTGGCGATGAGACGGCCGACGGGATTTATCACCCGGCAGAATTTTCTCCCCTGTCGCACTTTGATGCCCGACGGGTCGATTTCTCCCTGGCGCGCCTGCGCCACTACACCGGTACGCCAGTCGAACATTTCCAGCCGTTCGTGCTCTTTACCAACTACACCCGCTACGTCGACGAGTTTGTCCGCTGGGGCTGCAGCCAGATCCTCGACCCGGAGAGCCCGTACATCGCGCTGTCCTGCGCGGGAGGGATCTGGATCACCGCGGAGACCGAAGCGCCCGAGCAGGCCATTTCCGACCTGGCGTGGAAAAAGCACCAGATGCCCGCCTGGCATCTGATCACCGCAGACGGCCAGGGCATCACGCTGATTAACATCGGCGTTGGCCCGTCAAATGCCAAGACCATCTGCGACCATCTGGCGGTACTGCGCCCGGACGTGTGGCTGATGATTGGCCACTGCGGCGGCCTGCGTGAAAGCCAGCTGATTGGCGACTACGTGCTGGCCCACGCCTATCTGCGCGATGATCACGTGCTTGATGCGGTCCTGCCGCCGGATATCCCAATCCCGAGCATCGCCGAAGTACAGCGCGCGCTGTATGACGCCACCAAAGAGGTCAGCGGCATGCCGGGCGAAGAGGTTAAACAGCGCCTGCGCACCGGCACGGTCGTCACAACGGATGACCGCAACTGGGAGCTGCGCTACTCCGCCTCCGCGCTGCGGTTCAACCTGAGCCGCGCGGTGGCGATCGATATGGAGAGCGCCACCATTGCCGCCCAGGGATATCGCTTCCGCGTTCCTTACGGCACGCTGCTGTGCGTCTCCGATAAGCCGCTGCACGGTGAAATTAAGCTGCCGGGCCAGGCCAACCGTTTCTATGAAGGGGCTATCTCAGAGCATCTGCAGATTGGTATTCGCGCCATTGATTTGCTGCGGGCAGAAGGTGACAGGCTCCATTCCCGCAAGCTGCGCACCTTCAACGAGCCGCCATTCCGCTAATCACGATAAGGAAAAACAATGTCCAGCACATCACCGCTCTCTGCCCTGCGCCACTGGCTTGAGGCCAGCCATCTCGACGGGATGATCGTCCCGCGGGCGGATGCCTGGCAGAGCGAATACTGCGCGCCTTACGACGAAAAGCTGGCCTGGCTGACGGGCTTTGACGGTTCGGCCGGCGTGGCGCTGGTGCTGAAAAACAAAGCGCTGCTGTTCGTCGACGGGCGCTATCAGGTTCAGGCGCGCGTTCAGGTCAATACGGATGAGGTTGAGATCCACCACCTGCACAACGAGCCGCTGGCGGAATGGCTGGCAGAAAACGTTGAGGCAGGAACGCGCATCGGTTTTGACGCGCTGCTGATGACCAACGCGGAGTTTGAGCAACTGTCAGCCACGCCGTGCGAGCTGGTGCCGCTGAAGGTCTCGCCGTTTGACACGCTATGGACCGATCGCCCGGCCGCACCGGTGGGGCTTATCCGTGAGATGCCGGTTGAACACAGCGGCGAACGCAGCGCGGACAAACGTCAGCGCGTCGCCGCCGTGCTGGCCGCAAACAATGCCGATTATCTCGCCGTCACACTGCCGGATAATATCGCCTGGCTGCTAAACGTGCGTGGATCAGATATCCCCTTTAGCCCGGTTCCTCTTTCCTTCGCCCTGCTCAGCCGTGATGGTAGCGTTGAGTGGTTTGTTAACGACAATAAGCTCAGCGCCCTGCCTGACGGTGTGCGCAATGCGTTCACCGTTGCGCCGCAGGATACCTTTATTGAACGCTGCCAGCAGATTGCCGTAGGCAAACGGGTGATGATTGATGCCGATTCCGCGCCGGTTGCCCTGCGCTTCGCCGTTGAACCACGGGGAGAAATTGTCTGGCGGACCGACCCCATCACCCTGATGAAAGCGACTAAAAACCCGGTCGAGCTGGCGGGTTATCGCGAGTGCCATCACCGGGACGGGGCCGCGTGGGTCAACTTCCTCGCCTGGCTGAGCCGCGAAGTGCCGCTGCGCGAGGCGGCAGGACAACCGCTCACCGAGCTGGACGCGCAGACGCAGCAGCTTGCGTTCCGTCAACAGCAGCCCGGGTTCATCGAGCAGAGTTTTGCAACCATCTCCGCCTCTTCGAGCAATGCGGCGATGTGCCACTACCATTCGAGCGAGGCCAGCAATAAGCCCATCGGCCATGACCATTTTTACCTGAACGATTCCGGCGGCCAGTATGCTAACGGCACCACCGATGCCACGCGCACGCTGGCGTGGGGTCAGGTCGATCCGCAGCAGCGCCTGCACTACACTGCCGTGCTGAAAGGCTTCCTGTCGCTCATTACCCTGCAGTTCCCTTCCGGGACTCAGGGGCATCAGCTGGATGCGTTTGCGCGTCGCCCGCTGTGGGAGATGGGGCTGGATTACGATCACGGTACGGGTCACGGCGTGGGGCACCAGCTGCTGATCCACGAGAACCCGCATCGCATCGCCAAAAAGGTTAACCCGTGGCCGCTGGTGGCGGGCAATATCATGACTATCGAGCCAGGCTACTATCTGGGCGACAGCCACGGTATTCGTATTGAAAACCAGGTGGAGATTGTGGAGAGCCGTCCGGGTTTCTGCAGGTTTGCCTCGCTGACGCTGATCCCGATCGACTTAAGTCAGGTTGAGCTGCATCTGCTGAGCGAGCAGGAAAAGCAGTGGCTGGATGCGTATCACCGGCAGGTACGCGAGGCGCTCTCACCTCTGGTGAATAGCGAAGCGCGTGAGTGGCTGGTTGAGGCGACGACGCCGATTGGTTTGGTTCGATAGTGCATAGTGCGGGCTGGTGCCCTCACCCCAGCCCTCTCCCACGGGAGAGGGTGCAAACACTAAAAACGGCAACCCGGTTGCCGTTTTGCGTTTACCTTGCGCAGAAAAGCAAAAAGCCTGCTTTAAAAGCAGGCTTTTCAAATTTGGCTCCTCTGACTGGACTCGAACCAGTGACATACGGATTAACAGTCCGCCGTTCTACCGACTGAACTACAGAGGAATCGTGTGAACGGGGCGCATATTATCGATGCTCCCCCGGGATGTCAAAGGCAGAATGCACATTTCCGATCGTTTGCCGAATTATTCTCCACTTCGCGCAATTGTCAGGCATTTTTTCGCGGATATTTCCACAGCCAGCGTCCGCTGACCATTCGCCAGTAGAACAGCGCGCCCCGCACGGCCCAGTCGAGGAACATCCCCAGCCAGACGCCGACCACACCCCATCCGAGCATCACCCCGAGCGTATACCCCGCGACAACGCGACATCCCCACATGCCGAGCATCGATACCCACATCGCAAAGCGGGCATCGCGCGCCCCTTTCAGCCCGGCGGGTAATACCCATGAGGCCGCCCAGATGGGCATAAAGGCCGCGTTGAGCCAGATGAGGATCTTAACGACCTCTTTAACGTCATCTTCGTGGGTATAGAACGAGGCCATCAGCCCGGCAAACGGCGCGGTTCCCCAGGCGATCAGCGTCAGCCCAATGGTCGACAGCCAGAACACGTGCCGCAGCTGCCGCTCCGCCTGGCCTATCTGCCCTTTCCCGAGCCGTTTACCCGTAATAATGGTGGATGCTGAACCCAGCGCGTTACCCGGCAGGTTAATCAGCGAGGCAATAGAGAAGGCGATAAAGTTACCGGCGATAACGTCGGTGCCCATCCCGGCGACAAACATCTGCGTGAGCAGCTTCCCGCCGTTGAACAAGACCGATTCAATGCTCGCGGGAATGCCGATGCCCATCACTTCCCAGATAATGGCGAAATTAAAGGGGCGGAAATAGCTTTTTAGCGTCAGGCGCAGCGAGGGGGTGATCCCCGCCATCAGCACCCCGATGATGGCAGCCGCACCGATATAGCGTGAAATGGTTAACCCCAGTCCGGCACCGACGAACCCCAGCCCCTCCCACGAGAACACGCCGTAGATCAGCACGCTGCTGATAATGATATTCAGGATATTCATCCCGCCGTTGATCAGCAGCGGAATTTTGGTGTTGCCCGCCCCGCGCAGCGCACCGCTGCCAATCAGCGCAATGGCCGCCGCCGGATAGCTTAAGACGGTCATTTCCAGGTAGGTCAGCGCCAGGTCTTTAACCTCGTTCGTCGCCTCCCCGGCGACAAAGTCGATAATCTCTTTACCGAAATAGTGGATCACCGCCGCCAGAACGATCGAAAAAATGGTCATGATCATCAGCGACTGGCGGGCCGCCTCGCGTGCACGTTTGGGATCAAGCTTGCCGAGGCTAAAGGCCACCACCACCGTCGTCCCGAGGTCTATGGCGGCAAAGAACGAGATCACCACCATGTTAAAGCTGTCCGCCAGCCCAACCCCTGCCATCGCCTCTTTCCCCAGCCAACTCACCAGGAAGGTGCTCAAAACCCCCATCAGCAGAACGCAGGTATTTTCCAGGAAGATAGGCACGGCAAGAGGGGTGATTTCACGCCAGAACAGGACACGATAGCTTTTACGTTTTGCATACCATGGCGTGCGCGTTATCGCCTGGCGTAAGGAGGCAGTGACGTTCAAAATGGACCTTAGCGAGAAAAGTTGAAACTCCATTTCAAATGATGGGGGACAAATGCTAATCCTGCAAAGTATTTTCCAGAAAAAGATGTGTGGATTTACAACAAACTGACGACAGAATCAGCAATCAGTCGATTTTCCCTAAGATCAGGTTTGACAAAAGTTTTTTCGCCGCTAAGATAAGCCTCCACAACGATTCCTCTGTAGTTCAGTCGGTAGAACGGCGGACTGTTAATCCGTATGTCACTGGTTCGAGTCCAGTCAGAGGAGCCAAATTTAAAAAGCCTGCTTTTAAAGCAGGCTTTTTGCTTTGCGGATGAGGGAAAATGAACGCTCTGTTTGTCTACGGCACGCTGCGCCCGGGCCACGCTAATGCGCATATTCTTGAAAACATCGGCGGCGAATGGCTGGCCGGTTCCGTATCCGGCACGTTTTACGAACGCGGCTGGGGCGCCGCGGCGGACTTCCCGGGAATTGTGCTCCACCCTGACGGCCCCCGCGTCGACGGCTATCTGTTTATCTCGGATAACCTTGCCGCGCACTGGCAAATGCTGGACGAATTTGAAGACGGCTACGATCGCGTTGAGGTCACGGTGACCACCCTTGAAGGCAAGCAGGTTCAGGCCTGGATTTATCAGCTACAGCCGCGTTCTGAGTCATAAAAAAGGCTCTCTGTCACCAGAGAGCCTTTTTCACTATTCGCTGCGATTACTCGCTTTTTGCTTCGCCGTTTTTGATTTCGCCCATCACTTTCAGCTTTTTAGAGATGTCGCGACGCTCTTTGGACAGCTCAGCGTTTTTGATGATGTAGTCATCAACGCGGTCTTCATAGTCGCTCTTCATGCTGGCGATGATGCCCTGAATAGCTTCAACGCTCATACCTGGCTTGATGTAGTCGCTCAGGTTGTCGAGGAGCAGAACACGTTTCTGGTTGTCACGGATCTTCTTCTCAACGTCCTGGATTTCACGCTGCAGCTTGTTTTTGCGGCGGAACAGGCGGACGAATTCCAGAACATCCTGGAACGAAGGCTTGGTAGTTTCCATTTTTACACCCCTGATAATGTGAGATTCGGATTCGTTAAGGCAACCGTTGTAACAATAACCTTACTGACAGCGGCTGCGAATGACAATGAGTATATCGTTTAAAGCTATCATAACCCCAATTGCTGCTGAATCGAAGCAGCAGCCGTCACATACGCCTTTTATTTGCGCAGCGCCCGGCAAATAAGGTGCGATAACAGCTCAAGCTGACGCGCCAGTTCCATGCTCAGCCAGACGTAGCCATGAATAGGCGTTTCCGCCACGTTATCGCTCTGGCGTTCATTGATTAACTGCTTCAGCTCCGCGACGATCTCATTCAGCCGCTCACTGTTGGCCAGTATCGGCTGCGGGTTCCCTTCATAGAGCGCATGGGCAATGGTCAACAGCGTTTGCTGCGTCATCTGCTGGGTCTCTTTGAGAGTCTGCGCGTTAAGCATCAACAGATGGCTGGGACGCGAGGCCCAGTGGGCGTTGATTTGCAGTTCAAGCATGCAGACCAGATTGCGGCTTACCGTCTGGATGGCTTCAAAAATCGATTTCTGAATATGGGTTTCTTTGCTGGCGGGCGCGATCAGGCCGCGCATTTTGACCACGTCGTTGAGGATTGTTTGCAGATGCTTTTCCAGCCGGGGACGTTCGACCAGATTCGGGGAAAAACCGGCCTGATAGACGCGGTTAAAGGCGGTGACGTAGTTCGCCATCTGAATACGCCAGTGCAGAAAAGCGCGCTGCGGCCAGATGCCGGTGAAGAGCATGGCCAGCAGTGATCCCAGGATGACATCTCCGCTTCGCCACAGCGCGGTGGTCATATCCCCGGCGGGCGCACCGACAACCACCGCGAGAGTAATCCCAATCAGCAAGGCCTGATACGGTCTTTTGCCCAACGCCAGCCAGCCGCACAGGAACATGGCGGCCCCGCACCATGCCAGCATCACGGGAAATGAGATGAGTTCCAGCTTCAGGGCAATAAGCCCAAGGGCCGAGCCTAAAACCGTCCCGCCAATTCGCTCAAAGGCGCGCGGAACAACGTTCCCCCAAAACGAGATGGGCCCCATCACCACCACCAGGGTGATCAGCGGCCACGTCCCTTCCGGAACATCAAGCAAACGGACCAGTACAAACGTCAATACGAACGCCAGCGCGATGCGGCACCCGTGCACCACGCGGTAATGTTTGTACAACCGAATTTCAAAAGGGGTTAATGATTTGTCGGGACGCACACCCGCTCTCCAGCTACACGGCAAATCACAATTGTACTGTGTTTTCAGCCGGGCGGATCGCTCCCGGCTGAAAAACCCTTCATTTAGCAGGCCTAAGCCGTTTTATGCTCTACCGCGATATACATTTCGATATCCCAGTAGCCGTCTGCATTGCCGTCATTGAGATAGCGTTCGAAGCAGGGTTTAAGCGCCATCTGGTACTTATTGTCCTGCAGCAGAGAGTTGAAGAACTGATACCACGGCGTGGCGAAGTCGTAGTTTTCCACGCGCGCCGACGCCACGGCATAATCACCGCCCGCGATTTCCGTCATCATGACGCCTTCGCTGTTTTCCGGGATAACGAAATCGTCCGGCACCGTAACGGCCGTATCGCAGCGCAGTTTTTCTGCCGGGACCTCATCGGGGTTATCGTAGTAGACCGCAACCCACTCCAGCGGCTCAATGTGGCGCCCGTCCACCCACATCACCAGCTGTTCAAAGCCCTGTTTTACCGTTTGTTCCCACGGTCCGACCAAATGAAAACCGGCAATCTTACGTTTCTGTTGCTGCTTGATGCTGTAGTCCATGCTGCCTCCATTTATTACTGTATATTTATACACTATAAAGCTGGATTACTATTATCGGCAAACGAGGAGTGTTTATTATGTGAGCAGACTCGCAACCCTGCCAGTCTGCCCATCAGCGGTTAAAGCGTGTGGTGGAGATAATCGCTCATGCGAGAGAACAGTCCGCCCTTATCAACGGCTTCCAGCGTCACCAGCGGCCAGTGCGCCACCACCTTGTCACGGTCATAGAGCTGGATCTCCCCGACCCGCTGATGCGCAGCAATCGGCGCTTCCAGCTCTTTTTTATCCAGCACGTATTTGGCTTTGATGTTCGGCACTTCCGCTTTCGGCAAGGCCAGCCAGAAGTCCTGGTCGGTGCCCAGTTTCACCTGCTCCTTATCGCCGTACCAGATACGCTCTGTCCCCACTTTTTTACCGCTATGCAGGATTTGCACCGTATCGAAGTTCTGCTGCCCCCAGTGCAGCAGTTTCCGGGCCTGGTCCTCACGGCCTTTCGGGCTGTCCGCCCCCATCACCACCGCGATTAAACGGCGCTGCCCGTCAACGGCGGACGCAATCAGGTTAAAGCCCGCTCCCGAGGTATGCCCCGTTTTAAGCCCGTCCACGTTCATGGTTTTATCCCACAGCAGGCCGTTACGGTTTTGCTGGGTGATCCCGTTCCAGGTCAGGCTCTTTTCGCTGTACATATGATAAAACTCAGGCTCGCCGTGAATGATGGCCCGGGAGAGTACGGCCAGGTCATAGGCCGAGCTGTGCTGGCCCGGCGCGTCCAGCCCGTGGACGGTTTCAAAGTGCGTATCGCGCAGGTTCAGCTTCTGCACGTACTCGTTCATCATCTTCACAAACTGCGGCTGACCGCCCGCCACGTGATCGGCCAGCGCCACGCAGGCGTCGTTGCCGGAATCGACAATCAGACCGCGGCTTAAATCACGCACGGAGACGCGATCGCCCTCTTTCAGGAACATCAGCGATGAGCCGTCAAAAACCGGGTTGCCTTTTGCCCACGCGTCACGCCCGACGGTGACAATGTCGTCCGGCGTAATGCGATGGCTATCAATGGCCCGATCGACCACATACCCCGTCATCAGCTTGGTCAGGCTCGCCGGATTACGTTGTTGATGTTCGTTGCCCGCCGTTAAGATCTGACCAGTCGTGTAGTCCATCAGCACCCAGGAGCCAGCCTGAATGGCCGGAGGCTGCGGCGAAAAATCCAGTGGTTCGGCCGCAAAAGCAGATGAGACACTCGAAGCGAGTAAAGAAACAGCAATAAACAGACGGCGTTTCAACGGTATATCCTCAGGTCATTAAAAATCGATGACCTTTTTACGGGAGTTCTGATGTCGTTACCTGGCTTAATTGCAAAAAAATGTGACAGAGCACAGATTTTTCTCTGAAGCTGGCGCGCAAATTTGCTCGACGGCGGTGCTTTTTATTCGGTCTGAACCGCACGATCGTTTACCATAGTGACGTCATTTTTTAACAGGATGGTATTACTGGTGTCTGACTCTGCCGCTCGCCCGACTTTTTTATTTCATGACTACGAAACCTTTGGCACGCACCCGGCGCTGGACCGACCGGCGCAGTTTGCCGCCATCCGTACCGACGACGAATTCAACATTATTGGCGAGCCTGAGGTCTTTTACTGCAAACCGGCTGATGACTACCTGCCGCAGCCCGGGGCGGTCATGGTCACCGGGATCACGCCTCAGGAAGCGCGCGAGAAAGGCGTTAACGAGGCAGAATTCGCCCGACGCATCCACGATCTGTTTACCGTCCCCAATACCTGCGTGGTCGGTTACAACAACATCCGCTTCGATGACGAAGTAACTCGCAACATCTTCTATCGCAACTTCTACGATCCCTATGCCTGGAGCTGGCAGAACCGCAATTCACGCTGGGATTTGCTCGACATCATGCGCGCCTGTTATGCCCTGCGTCCTGAGGGCATTAACTGGCCGGAAAACGAGGAAGGGCTGACCAGCTTCCGGCTGGAACACCTGACGCGCGCCAACGGCATCGAGCACAGCAATGCCCACGACGCGATGGCGGACGTCTATGCCACCATTGCCATGGCGAAGCTGGTGAAAAACGCGCAGCCCCGACTGTTTGAGTATCTGCTGAGCCACCGCAGCAAACAGAAGCTCATGACCCTTATTGACGTACCGCAGATGAAACCCCTGGTGCATATCTCCGGCATGTTTGGCGCCTGGCGCGGGAATACCAGCTGGGTCGCCCCGCTGGCCTGGCATCCGGACAATCGTAATGCGGTCATCATGGTGGATTTAGCCGGCGATATTTCGCCGCTGCTCGAGCTCGACAGCGATAGCCTTCGCGAACGGCTTTATACCCCGAAAAATGAACTCGGCGATCTGCCTGCGGTGCCGGTCAAACTGGTGCATATCAATAAATGTCCGGTACTGGCGCAGGCGAATACGCTGCGCCCGGAAGATGCGGACAGACTGGGCATTAACCGTCAGCGCTGCCTCGATAACCTGAAAGTGCTGCGCGATAACCCGCAGGTGCGCGAGAAAGTAGTTGCTATCTTTGCCGAGGCGGAGCCGTTCGTGCCGTCTGAAAACGTGGATGCCCAGCTCTACAACGGCTTCTTCAGCGATGCCGACCGCGCGGCGATGAATATCGTTCTGCAAACCGAGCCGCGTAACTTACCGGCGCTGGATATTACTTTCGCCGATAAACGCATCGAAAAGCTGATGTTTAACTACCGCGCACGTAATTTCCCCGGCACGCTGGACGAGGCAGAGCAGGATCGCTGGCTGCAGCATCGTCGCAATGTCTTTACCCCTGAGTTCCTTAATAGCTATGCCCAGGAGCTGGAAATGCTTTATGGCCAGTATGAGGGGAATGCTGAGAAACAGGCGCTGTTGAAATCCCTGTTCCAGTACGCGCAAGAGATTGTCTGAGCGAGCGGTATAAAAAAAGCCGGAGGCGATGTCTCCGGCTTTTTTTTGCCCGCTGGCACAGGCCAACGGGTGTGTCGTTTTGTAGGCCGGGCAAGCGCCACCCGGCGAGTCATTACGCGACGTCTTCGTACTGAGGAACCGGGTTACGGAAGCTCTTCGTGACGCAGGCCAGGTAAATCAGGCCGATACCCGCCCAAATCAGGCCAAGCACCATAGAGCTCTCTTCCAGGTTAACCCACAGCGCGCCCACGGTCAGGGCACCGCACATCGGCAGGAACAGATACTGGAAGTGATCTTTCAGCGTCTTGTTACGCTTTTCACGGATCCAGAACTGAGAGATAACCGACAGGTTAACAAAGGTGAACGCCACCAGCGCACCGAAGTTAATCAGCGCCGTTGCCATCACCAGGTCAAAGTTAATCGCCAGAAGCGCAATGGCACCGACCAGAATGATGTTCATCGCCGGGGTACGCCAGGTTGGATGAACGTAGCCGAAGAAGCTTTTCGGGAATACGCCATCGCGGCCCATCACGTACATCAGACGCGCAACGCCTGCATGCGCGGCCATACCGGACGCCAGTACGGTAATGGTGGAGAAGATCAGCGCGCCAACCTGGAACGCTTTACCCGCCACATAGAGCATGATTTCCGGCTGAGATGCATCCGGATCCTTAAAGCGAGAGATATCCGGGAAGTACAGCTGCAGGAAATAGGTCGAGAAAATAAAGATCAGACCGCCAATTAGCGCCGTCAGGAAGATGGCACGAGGGATCACGCGCTCTGCATCTTTCGTTTCTTCAGACAGGTTGCTGATGCCGTCAAAACCGGTAAAGGAGAAGCACAGAATGGTTGCCCCGGTAATCATCGGGATCACATGGGCATCACCAGACCAGAACGGCTTGCTGCTCGCCAGAGTGCCGGCGCCTTCGCCGTGGAACACACCGTAAATCACCATGCCAAGAATAACGGCAATCAGGACAACCTGAAGCACAACGATAACGGAGTTAAAGTTGGCAACGGACTTAATGCTGCGCAGGTTAAAGGCGGTCATAAAGGCCACCAGCGCCACGACGAACATCCAGGATGGAATCGACGGCACCAGCGCTTCAAAATAAATTTTTGCCAGCAGAATGTTGATCATCGGCGCGAACAGGTAGTCGAGCAGCGAAGACCAGCCCACCATAAAGCCAACTGTCGGGCTGATGGATTTCTGGGCATAGGTGTAGGCGGAACCAGCAGACGGATAGCGACGCACCAGTTTACCGTAGCTCAGCGCGGTAAAGAGGATCGCAATCAGCGCGAAGCCATAAGCCGTCGGCACATGACCGTCTGTGAGGCCTGATACGATACCGAATGTATCGAACAGCGTCATCGGTTGCATATAGGCAAGGCCCATCATAACAACCGGAATCAACGTAAGCGTTTTACGTAATTCCACGCGAGAGGTGTTTGGAGTTGCGTTATGCGACATAGTTATTCTCCTTTACGGTGATAACCGCCACGTAAGCGAAAAATTGCCCCATTTCTTTCTTCCTCAGCGACAACAACTGTCGGATTTTAGTAAATATCTATCCGGTACGAAGCCCGGCCTCTTGGTTTTTAGTTTCGTTTCGTACATGCAAAAAAAAATAACCGACGCCTTTTATATCGTCGATTATTCATTTGGTTGCAGCGGCCGCATTTTGCCCCACATCGGATACAAAAGGCAATACTTTGCAAAGCATGGGACAATTTTCTTTTTACTAACTGGCTGATTTCTGGACGTCGGGCCGAGAGTAAACGGCGGCGATAGCACTATTTGCTAAAATCTCGTCTCGCCACCAGGCGCTTGCAAGCCCGGCAGTTTGTTCATTCCAGCCTACCCACACCGATTCATTACTGCTTTGAGCAAGTACCTGTTTTTCAACAAGCGCGCCGCTGTCAATAAACCGCTGCGCCAGATAGCGCGGTAAATAGCCGCAGCCCAGGCCGCTTATTTGCAGTTCCAGCTTGGTTTTAAAGTCGAAAACGGTAATGGCCTCCTGCTCATCAAGCAGCTGCGAGGAGACCGAGCATTCCGGACGAGAGCTGTCCCCGACCACGATGGCGCGATAGCCTTTAATCACGCGACGGTTAAGCGGCTCGGGTTCCTGAGCCAGCGGGTGATGGGGCGCCACGGCAAATACCTGCTCCAGCACGCCCAGCCGGGCAAAACCAAAATCACTCAGCTGGGGAGGCTCATGGAGTGCACCGACAAAGATATCCGCCCTGCCCTGCGTTAAGGCATCCCAGGAGCCACCCAGCACGCCGTTGATAAAGATAAGCCGGGTCACGCTGTGGTGTTGATAGAAGGCTTCAATCAGCGGCGTCAGGAGAGAAAACGGAAAAGTATCATCCACGCCAATAACCAGCTCGTTTTCCCAACCCTGATGAAGTTTTACGGCCTGTTTTTCGAGTTCACGAACGGTATGGAGAACTTCACGGCCTTTTTCCAGCAGCATCTGTCCGGTACGGGTGAAACGTGCGCGGTGCCCGGTGCGATCGAGGATCTGGATATTGAGATCGCTTTCCAGTTTTTGAACGGTATAGCTCAACGCAGATGGGGTTTTGTAGAGCTTTGCTGACGCAGCGGCAAAGCTCCCCTCTTTTTCCAGAGCATCCAGAATAATAAGAACATCCAGCAGCGGTTTCATGCTCGCCCCCTTCTGGTGCGCGATCGTCTCCGCTGCGGGTCTTATTCCATGGGCATCACCAGCGGATCGGGATACTGATACTCAAACCCCAGCTCATGACAAATGCGATTGCCATCAACAATTTTGCCTTTGCTGTCATCCTTTGCCTCACCAAAAACCGGCGGAGCCAGGCCCAGCTGACGTGCCATCAGCGGGTAAAACGTGCTGCGTGCCGGATGAGAAGGTGCACATATATTATAGATGTGTCCACCTTTCGGAGCCTGTAAGAGTAGCTCAATCGCAGCAACAACATCGTCAAGATGAACAAGATTGACGACATGCTGGCCGTCTGGCGCAGACTTACCGGCAAAAAAGCGTCCCGGATGACGGCCAGGGCCCACCAGCCCCGCCAGACGGACAATATCGACCTGCGTGCCGGGAAGATTATGCAGCCAGTCTTCCAGCTCTTTCAGAACCTGACCGCTCGCCGTCACGGGACGGCGCTCGGAACTCTCTTTCACCACGCCCTCAACTTCGCCATACACCGACGTCGAGCTGGTAAAAATGATGCGCGGAACATGGTGCGCCAGCGCGCTGTCGACGATCTCCTGCATCGCCTGCAGATAAAACGACTCGCCCGGGCCACTGCGCCGTGCGGGGAGCGTGATCACCAGCGCATCGACGTTCATCAGCGTGTCCAGATCGTCAGCATCACACACCAGCTCCGGTTCAAGGCGCAGCTCAACGCCATCAATACCGCACATGCGCGCTGCCTCTACCCCATCCGCCGTGGTTTTGCTCCCGGTCACCTGCCAGCCTTTCGCGGCTAATGACATCGCCAGCGGCATTCCCAGCCATCCTAAACCGACAATCGCGACCTTTTTCATGCGAATTCTCCTGACTCTCACTCGTCTTTTATAAGGCTACGCCAGCCCGGCAGAACACACAATTCATAGCATCAATATGAAATGAATTAATGATCAAAAAAAGCCCTTGCAATATGTCGTACAACTGGTTTAGGTTAAAAGACATCAAATGAATAAGCATTCATCGAGAATTTATATGACACGCGTTCAATTTAAACACCACCATCATCACCATCATCCTGACTAGTCTTTCAGGCGATGTGTGCTGGAAGACGTTTGGATCTTCCAGTGGTGCATGAACGCATGAAAAAGCCCCCGGAAGATCTTCTTCCGGGGGCTTTTTTTTGGACCAAATTCAGACAGGTTAAAACAGGTTAAAACAGGTTAAAACAGGTTAACGAGGAATAAAGAATGTTAGATAACTCACGCTTACGCATAGCTATTCAAAAATCAGGCCGTTTGAGCGATGACTCACGCGAACTGCTGGCCCGCTGCGGGATTAAAATTAACCTGCACACCCAGCGCCTGATTGCTCTGGCTGAAAACATGCCCATCGACATTCTGCGCGTGCGTGATGACGATATTCCCGGCCTGGTCATGGATGGCGTCGTTGACCTCGGCATTATCGGGGAAAACGTGCTGGAAGAAGAGCTGCTGACACGCCGCGCTCAGGGCGAAGATCCGCGTTACTTTACCCTGCGTCGTCTGGACTTCGGCGGCTGCCGCCTGTCGCTGGCTACGCCGGTTGACGAAGCGTGGGACGGCCCGGCCGCGCTGAACGGCAAACGTATCGCCACCTCTTACCCTCACCTGTTAAAGCGTTATCTCGACCAGAAAGGCGTGCAGTTTAAATCCTGCCTGCTGAACGGCTCTGTTGAAGTGGCGCCGCGTGCGGGTTTGGCGGACGCCATCTGCGATCTCGTCTCTACCGGCGCGACGCTGGAAGCCAACGGTCTGCGCGAAGTGGAAGTGATCTACCGCTCTAAAGCGTGCCTGATTCAGCGCGACGGCGACATGGCCGACGCCAAGCAGCAGCTGATCGACAAGCTGCTGACCCGCATTCAGGGCGTGATTCAGGCGCGTGAGTCCAAATACATCATGATGCACGCCCCAACCGAGCGTCTGGATGAAGTAATTGCCCTCCTGCCGGGCGCTGAGCGCCCAACCATCCTGCCGCTGGCGGGCGATCAGCAGCGCGTGGCGATGCACATGGTGAGCAGCGAAACCCTGTTCTGGGAAACCATGGAAAAACTGAAGGCGCTGGGCGCAAGCTCCATCCTGGTGCTGCCTATTGAGAAGATGATGGAGTAATGGCCATGAGCTTTAACACAATCATCGACTGGAACACCTGTAGCGACGCACAGCAGCGCGAGCTGCTGATGCGCCCGGCGATTTCCGCCTCTGAGAGCATCTCACGTACCGTGGCGGAGATCCTGGATAACGTCAAAGCCCGTGGCGATGACGCGCTGCGTGAATACAGCGCGAAGTTTGACAAGACGGAAGTCGGTGCATTACAGGTTACCGAGCAGGAAATCATTGATGCCAGCAATCGTCTGGGTGACGACATCAAGCAGGCGATGGCCGTCGCGGTGAAAAACATTGATACCTTCCACACCGCGCAAAAGCTGCAGACCGTGGATGTCGAAACCCTGCCCGGCGTGCGTTGTCAGCAGGTCACGCGCCCGGTTGCATCCGTTGGCCTCTATATCCCTGGCGGCTCTGCCCCGCTTTTCTCCACCGTACTGATGCTGGCGACACCCGCGCGCATTGCCGGGTGTCAGAAAGTGGTGCTTTGCTCACCGCCACCGATTGCCGACGAGATCCTCTATGCGGCGAAGCTCTGCGGCGTGCAGGCGGTCTATAACGTGGGCGGCGCGCAGGCGATTTCGGCCCTGGCGTTCGGCACGGAATCCATTCCGAAGGTCGACAAAATTTTTGGCCCGGGCAATGCGTACGTGACCGAAGCCAAGCGCCAGGTCAGCCAGCGTCTGGACGGCGCGGCCATCGATATGCCTGCCGGCCCGTCTGAGGTGCTGGTGATTGCCGACAGCGGCGCAACGCCGGACTTCGTGGCCTCCGACCTGCTTTCTCAGGCGGAACACGGCCCGGACTCGCAGGTCATTCTGCTGACGCCGGATGCTGATATGGCGAAACGCGTGGGCGAAGCCGTTGAGCGCCAGCTTGCCGACCTGCCCCGCGCCGACACGGCACGTCAGGCGCTAGCGGCCAGCCGCCTGATTGTGGCGCGCGACCTGGACCAGTGTATTACCATCTCCAACCAGTACGGCCCGGAGCACCTGATCATTCAGACCCGCAACGCGCGCGATCTGGTTGACAGCATTACCAGCGCGGGCTCGGTGTTCCTCGGCGACTGGTCACCGGAGTCCGCGGGCGATTACGCCTCCGGCACCAACCACGTGCTGCCCACGTATGGCTACACCTCAACCTGTTCGAGCCTGGGCCTGGCGGATTTCCAGAAACGCATGACCGTGCAGGAGCTCTCCCGCGAAGGGTTTGCGTCACTGGCGTCTACTATTGAAACCCTGGCTGCCGCCGAGCGGCTGACCGCCCACAAAAATGCCGTTACGCTGCGCGTTGCAGCCCTGAAGGAGCAAGCATGAACATTGAAGAGTTAGCCCGCGAAAATGTCCGTCGCCTGACGCCTTACCAGTCGGCGCGTCGTCTGGGCGGTAAAGGGGATGTCTGGCTGAACGCCAACGAATTCCCGACGGCGGTGCAGTTTGAACTGTCGCAGCAAACGCTGAACCGCTATCCGGAGTGTCAGCCAAAGGCCGTTATTGAAAACTACGCGCAGTACGCGGGCGTGAAGCCAGAGCAGGTGCTGGTCAGCCGCGGCGCGGATGAGGGCATTGAACTGCTGATCCGCGCCTTCTGCGAGCCTGGCAAAGACGCGGTGATGTACTGCCAGCCTACCTACGGCATGTACAGCGTCAGCGCGGAAACCTTCGGCGTAGCGTGCCGCAACGTGCAGGCGCTGGAGAACTGGCAGCTGGATTTGCAGGGCATCGCCGACAATCTCGATGGTGTAAAAGTGGTGTTCGTCTGTAGCCCGAACAACCCGACCGGACAGATTATCAACCCGCAGGATATCCGCACTTTGCTGGAAATGACGCGCGGTAAAGCGCTGGTGGTTGCCGACGAAGCCTACATCGAGTTCTGCCCACAGGCGACGCTGGCAGGCTGGCTGGAAGAGTATCCGCACCTGGTGGTGCTGCGTACGCTGTCGAAAGCCTTTGCCCTTGCGGGTCTGCGCTGCGGATTCACCCTGGCAAATAAAGAGGTCATCGACCTGCTGCTGAAAGTGATCGCCCCGTACCCGCTCTCAACGCCGGTTGCCGATATTGCGGCACAGGCGCTGACGCCTCAGGGGATCAACGCGATGCGCGAGCGCGTGGCGCAAATCCTGGAGGAACGTCAGTATCTGGTGACCGCCCTGAAGGATATCCCTTGCGTGGAGCAGGTATTCGACTCGGAAACTAACTACATCCTGGCGCGCTTCACCGCATCGAGTGCCGTATTTAAATCTTTATGGGATCAGGGCATTATCTTACGAGACCAGAATAAACAACCTTCTCTGAGTGGGTGCCTGCGCATTACCGTAGGCACCCGTGCAGAGAGCCAGCGCGTAATTGACGCCCTGAAAGCGGAGAAAGTATGACCCAGAAGATCCTTTTCATCGATCGTGACGGCACCCTTATTTCGGAGCCACCAGCCGATTTTCAGGTCGACCGATTCGACAAGCTGGCTTTTGAACCGGACGTGATCCCGGTGCTGCTCAAGCTGCAAAAAGCAGGCTTTAAGCTGGTGATGATCACCAACCAGGATGGTCTGGGTACCGACAGCTTCCCGCAGGCGGACTTTGACGGCCCGCATAATCTGATGATGCAGGTGCTGACCTCTCAGGGCGTGGTATTTGATGAAGTGCTGATTTGCCCGCACCTGCCGGCCGACGAGTGCGACTGCCGTAAGCCAAAGGTGAAGCTGGTAGAACGCTACCTGGCTGAAGATGCGCTGGATAAAACCAACAGCTATGTCATCGGCGATCGCATCACCGATATCACGCTGGCGGAAAATATGGGCATCGCGGGGCTGCGCTACGACCGCAACAACCTGAACTGGGCGAAAATTGGCGAGCAGCTGACAAAACGCGACCGCTATTCCCACGTAGAGCGCAACACCAAAGAGACGCAGATTGATGTGAAGGTCTGGCTGGACCGTGAAGGCGGCAGCAAGATCCACACCGGCGTCGGTTTCTTCGATCACATGCTGGACCAGATTGCCACCCACGGCGGTTTCCGCATGGAAATTACGGTAAAAGGCGATCTCTACATAGACGATCACCACACCGTGGAAGATACCGGCCTGGCGCTGGGTGAAGCTCTGAAGCTGGCGCTCGGCGACAAGCGCGGCATTAACCGTTTCGGCTTTGTCCTGCCGATGGACGAGTGTCTGGCGCGCTGCGCGATGGACATCTCCGGCCGTCCGCACCTGGAATACAAAGCTGATTTCACCTACCAGCGCGTGGGCGATCTGAGCACCGAAATGGTGGAGCACTTCTTCCGCTCCTTGTCCTACACCATGGGCCTGACGCTGCACCTGAAGACCAAGGGCAAGAACGACCACCACCGCGTGGAGAGTCTCTTTAAAGCCTTTGGCCGTACCCTGCGCCAGGCAATTCGCGTGGAAGGTGACGCCCTGCCTTCATCGAAAGGAGTGCTGTAATGAACGTGGTCATTCTGGATACCGGATGCGCCAACCTGAACTCCGTCAAATCGGCGATTGCGCGCCACGGCTATGAGCCGGTGGTAAGCCGCGACCCGGACGTGGTGCTGCGCGCCGACAAACTCTTTTTACCGGGCGTGGGCACCGCGCAGGCGGCGATGGATCAGATTCGCGAACGAGAGCTGGTCGACCTGATCAAAGCCTGTACCCAGCCGGTGCTGGGCATTTGTCTGGGCATGCAGATCCTGGGCCGCCGCAGCGAAGAGAGCAACGGCGTTGACCTGCTGGGCATTATTGATGAAGACGTGCCGAAAATGACCGATCGCGGCCTGCCTCTGCCGCATATGGGCTGGAACCGCGTCTACGCCAAAGCGGGCGACCGGCTGTTTCGCGGCATCGAAGACGGCGCGTATTTTTACTTCGTGCACAGCTACGCCATGCCGGTGAACGTGAATACGATCGCCCAGTGCACCTACGGCGAGGCGTTTACGGCGGCCGTACAGAAAGATAATTTCTTCGGCGTGCAGTTTCACCCTGAGCGCTCTGGCGCCGCTGGCGCGCAGCTGCTGAAAAACTTCCTGGAGATGTGATGATTATTCCCGCGTTAGATTTAATTGACGGTACGGTTGTCCGTCTGCATCAGGGCGATTACGGCCAGCAGCGCGACTACGGAAACGACCCGCTGCCGCGTCTGCAGGATTATGCCGCCCAGGGTGCGCAGGTACTGCACCTGGTGGATTTGACGGGCGCGAAAGATCCGGCGAAACGCCAGATCCCGCTGCTAAAACAACTTGTTGCGGGCGTTGATGTGCCCGTCCAGGTCGGCGGCGGCGTGCGTACGGAAGATGACGTCGCGGCGCTGCTGGACGCTGGCGTGGCCCGCGTGGTGGTGGGCTCAACCGCCGTGAAAGATCCTGAGACCGTGAAAGGCTGGTTCCGCCGCTTTGGTGCCGATGCCCTGGTGCTGGCGCTGGACGTGCGTATTGACGAACAGGGGAATAAGCAGGTGGCCGTTAGCGGCTGGCAGGAAAACTCCGGTGTGACGCTGGAAGAATTGGTCGATATCTATCTTCCCGTTGGTCTGAAGCACGTGTTGTGCACGGACATCTCCCGCGACGGAACGCTGGCGGGCTCTAACGTCTCGCTGTATGAAGAGGTCTGTGCGCGTTATCCGCAGGTGGCGTTCCAGTCTTCGGGCGGTATCGGTGATATCGGTGACGTGGCCGCGCTGCGCGGTACCGGTGTGAAGGGTGTGATTGTGGGTCGGGCCCTGCTGGAAGGTAAATTTACTGTGACGGAGGCGATTCAATGCTGGCAAAACGGATAATCCCCTGCCTGGACGTACGCGATGGTCAGGTCGTGAAAGGCGTGCAGTTCCGCAACCACGAGATCATTGGAGACATCGTCCCGCTGGCAAAACGCTATGCCGATGAAGGCGCCGACGAGCTGGTCTTTTACGACATCACCGCCTCCAGCGATGGCCGCGTGGTCGATAAAAGCTGGGTGGCACGCGTGGCGGAAGTGATCGACATTCCGTTCTGCGTGGCGGGTGGGATTAAGTCCGCTGACGACGCGGCCAAAATTCTCTCGTTTGGCGCCGACAAGATTTCGATTAACTCCCCTGCCCTGGCCGACCCGGAGCTGATCACCCGCCTCGCCGATCGTTTTGGCGTGCAGTGTATTGTGGTTGGGATCGACACCTGGTATGACGCCGCAACGGGTAAGTACCACGTGAACCAGTACACCGGAGATGAAAGCCGCACGCGCGTGACGCAGTGGGAAACGCTCGACTGGGTGCAGGAAGTGCAGAAGCGTGGCGCGGGCGAAATTGTCCTCAACATGATGAACCAGGACGGCGTGCGTAACGGGTATGACCTCGAGCAGCTGAAAAAAGTCCGTGCGGTCTGCCACGTTCCGCTGATCGCCTCCGGCGGCGCGGGCACCATGGAACACTTTCTCGAAGCCTTCCGCGACGCCAACGTGGACGGCGCGCTGGCCGCGTCCGTATTCCACAAACAGATTATTAATATTGGTGAGTTAAAAACGTACCTGGCCGACCAGGGCGTGGAGATCAGGGTATGTTAACAGAGCAACAACAGGCGCAGCTGGACTGGGAAAAAACGGACGGGTTACTGCCGGTGGTTGTCCAGCATGCCGTCTCAGGCGAAGTGTTGATGCTGGGGTATATGAACCAGGACGCGCTGGCGAAAACAATCGACAGCGGCAAAGTGACCTTCTACTCGCGTACGAAACAGCGCCTGTGGACCAAAGGCGAGACCTCGGGTCATTTCCTGAATGCAGTGAGCATAACGCCTGACTGCGATAACGACACCCTGCTGGTGCTGGCAAACCCAATCGGCCCAACCTGCCATAAGGGCACCAGCAGCTGCTTTGGCGAGGCGAGCCACCAGTGGTTGTTCCTGTATCAACTGGAACAGCTGCTGGCAGAGCGTAAAACGGCGGATCCCGAGAGTTCCTATACCGCGAAACTGTACGCCAGCGGAACCAAGCGCATCGCACAGAAGGTGGGAGAAGAAGGCGTTGAGACGGCGCTGGCGGCGACGGTGCATGACCGCGAGGAGCTGACGAATGAAGCGTCTGATTTGATGTATCACCTGCTGGTGCTGCTGCAGGATCAGGAGCTGGATTTGACGGCGGTGATTGAGAATCTTCGCAAACGTCACAAATAAAAAACCGGGGAAAATCCCCGGTTTTTTTAATCTGCAAATCAGACTTTTGGTTTGTAGTTGCGCAATGCGTTGCGGCCAAGCACCACCCCAGAACCAATCATTCCGCCCAGCAGCACGGCAAGAATCAGAACAATCACTTTTTTCGGGCTGTCACGTCGCACAGGGAGTTCCGGCTTCATGACGTAACGGTAAACGTGGATTGTATCCGGGTTTACATTGAGATTCTGGATGTCCAGCAGATTTCGTTTGGTCTGATAATATGCTCTTGGGAAGACCAAAGGGAGAGAAGCTTCGTTGTCAATCATTGATTTCAGCCCCTCACTTCCCAGCAGGAACATCGTTTCCTGAGTCACTTCCTGGGTTTGCTGCAACTGAGGCGAGGTAATTTTCGCCGCTTCAGCGTTCTTCAGTGCCTCAGCAATCTGTTTGATACGCAGATCTTTTTGCTCCTGAGCGACCTTCTCCTGGTTTTGTAGAGAATCATTCAGAGTCTTGATCTGCTGTTTGATGTTGTCCTTAAGGTCAACTGCCAGTTCTTTCGCCGTTTGCTCATCAACCTGCTGAATATACTGTGCCAGCTGTTTCTGAGCAGCTTCTGCTGATGTACTGGTATAGGAAACACTCAGCGGGAGCGGCTGCCCAGTTACAGTCGGCGCTATAGTCAGTTTTTCAGGCTCCTTCTGGTTCTCAAGCGCCTGCGACAACGCCGAGATTGAGGCGTTAAAACGGCCAATAGCGCGCGTTTGGTTGTCAAGCATTGTTGGTGCCGCAGTACCATAAAGGATATTCAATGCATTAGAGTAGCTGGCAATCTGGGCCGCATCTGGTTGCGTAATAATCGCACTTGAGGTCCATTTTTCCTTTGCAACAGAGAGATATCCAATTGCAAGGGCGATACAAACGACAACAAAGGTTGCTATCACCCATTTTCCACGCCACAGTTGCAGCACTAAATCAAGTAAATCAATTTGCTCCTGGTCATTACTTCGGCTGACCTGGCTATTGTTGTTTTGCGTCATACAATCCCTAACTGATAAAAAAGGGCAAACATAATTTTGTTTGTATAGTTTATCCATTACTGGCGATTTTTCTATAAGAATCCGATGAGTAATATCGGAAAGATGGGTTATGTAACTTGCATCCTTCGCGCTATCATAGACGCCATGTGATGCGTTACGGCATCTATAGAATAGGGTTTATGAGGGAAGCTATGAAATTTTTAGTCACGGGCGCTGCAGGTTTTATCGGTGCGAATGTCAGTAAACGCCTCCTTGAGGCCGGTCATCAGGTTGTTGGTATCGATAACCTCAATGAATACTACGATGTCAACCTGAAGCTGGCGCGCCTGGAACTGTTAAAATCTGAGAGTTTCACCTTCCACAAGCTGGAATTAGCTGACCGGGTAGGTATGGCCACGCTTTTCGCAAGTGAAAAGTTTGATCGTGTGATTCATCTGGCCGCGCAGGCGGGTGTGCGCTACTCATTGGAAAATCCGCACGCCTATGCAGATGCCAACCTTATCGGCCATCTCAACGTGCTGGAAGGCTGCCGTCATAATAACGTTCAGCATCTGCTTTATGCCTCATCCAGCTCCGTATATGGCCTCAACCGCAAGATGCCCTTCTCCACTGACGATTCCGTGGATCACCCGGTCTCACTCTATGCCGCGACCAAAAAAGCCAATGAGCTGATGTCGCACACCTATTCGCATCTATACAACTTGCCGACCACCGGCCTGCGCTTCTTCACCGTATATGGTCCGTGGGGACGTCCGGACATGGCGCTATTTAAGTTTACTAAGTCGATCATTGAGGGCAAAAGCATCGATGTCTATAACTACGGTAAAATGAAGCGCGACTTCACGTACATTGATGACATCGCTGAAGCAATTATTCGTCTGCAGGATGTTATTCCTCAGTCAGACACAAACTGGACCGTTGAGACCGGCTCCCCGGCAACCAGTTCAGCGCCTTACCGGGTCTACAACATCGGTAACAGCTCGCCAGTAGAACTGATGGATTACATTACCGCGCTGGAAGACGCGCTGGGTAAAAAAGCCGAGAAAAACATGCTGCCTCTCCAGCCAGGCGATGTTCTGGAAACCAGTGCCGATACCCAGGCACTTTATGAGGTGATCGGATTTAAACCGCAAACCTCGGTTAAAGATGGGGTGAAGAACTTTGTAGACTGGTACAAACGTTTCTACAAAATTTGAATGCATTCATTATGTCTACGCCAAAAGGAACTGCTATGTCTATTCCAGTAATTCACCAGACAGATCTTATCGTGGGTCGCTCTGTTAAACTTAGAAATGTAAAAACCGATGATGCAGCTTTCATTGTCGCGCTGAGAACGAATGAGAAAAAGGGGCGATTTATAAGCACCACCTCTGATGATATTAAAGCTCAAGAAAAATGGATCGAAGGTTATCTGAAAAGCGAGGGTCAAGCCTACTTCATCATTACCGACCTTGAAGATATACCTTTTGGAACGGTAAGAATTTATGATCAGCAGCAAGATTCTTTCTGCTGGGGATCATGGGTCATTCATGAGGATGCACCTCCACACTTTGCAATTGAGTCGGCACTTCTTGTCTATCACTACGCTTTGAAATTAGGGTTTACCAGTGCCCACTTCGACGTACGTAAAGGTAATCATTCTGTCATCAGATTCCATGAGCGTTTCGGTGCTGTTCGTCAAAAAGAAACTGAGGATGATGTTCTTTTCACCATTTCGAAAGACAGCATTCAGCACTCAATGAACAAATTTAAAAAATATCTTCCTGAGCGCATTTTAATCAAATAAGAAAGGTTTAACTGCTCTAAGATTAGAGATTAAAAGGACAGCTAATAACAAGCTGTCCTTTTAAGCTAAATTGTTCTCTTAATCACTACCAAACAGATCGCGGGTATATACCTTATCCGCCACGTCAGCCAGCTCTTCCGCCATGCGGTTTGAAATGATGACATCGGCTTCTTTCTTGAATGCATCCAGATCGCGGATCACCCGGGAATTGAAGAACTGATCGTCCGGCATGGCAGGCTCATAGATAACAACCTCAACCCCTTTCGCCTTAATGCGCTTCATGATCCCCTGAATGGAAGAGGCGCGGAAGTTATCAGAGCCACTCTTCATGATCAGACGGTATACGCCGACCACTTTCGGTTGACGCGCAAGGATGGAATCGGAGATGAAATCTTTACGTGTACGGTTAGCGTCAACAATCGCTGATATGAGGTTGTTCGGCACAGCCTGATAGTTTGCCAGCAGTTGTTTAGTATCTTTTGGCAGGCAATAGCCGCCGTAGCCAAATGACGGGTTGTTGTAGTGGTTGCCAATACGCGGGTCGAGACACACACCTTCAATAATCTGGCGGGTATTCAGACCAAGACTCTCTGCGTAGCTGTCCAGCTCATTGAAATAAGCCACCCGCATTGCCAGGTAGGTATTCGCGAAGAGCTTAATCGCCTCAGCTTCGGTGGAGTCGGTAAACAGCACCTGAATATCTTTCTTCACTGCGCCTTCCTGAAGCAGCGCAGCAAAGCGTTCAGCGCGCTCTGAACGTTCGCCAATGACGATACGCGAAGGATGCAGGTTATCGTAAAGAGCTCTCCCCTCACGCAGGAATTCAGGCGAGAAGAAGATATTATCAATACCGAACTTTTCTTTAATAGATTTGGTAAACCCAACAGGAATGGTCGATTTAATAACCATCACCGCGTCAGGGTTGATCGCGATCACGTCTTTGATCACCGCCTCTACAGTTGAGGTGTTGAAGTAATTAGTTTTAGGATCGTAGTCAGTAGGCGTCGCAATGATGACGTAATCCGCATTGCGGTATGCATCTTCTTTATCTGTCGTGGCGCGGAAATTCAGCGATTTATTGCTGAGATAGTCCTGGATTTCTTTATCCACAATCGGCGATTTTTTCTGATTGAGCATATCCACTTTGGCCTGCACGATATCCAGCGCAACCACTTCATGATTCTGGGCAATCAGAATGCCGTTAGAAAGACCGACATACCCTGTTCCGGAGATTGTTATTTTCATTCGCTAATGACTTCTGTGAGTTAACTGTACTGATGGCCGCCAGACCATCGCGATAAACATAACTGTTGGGCTTTGTACCTCCTGGCAAACTGAACTGTCAAGGCAAACCAGGAGTAATCACTACGAGCGGGGCGAGATTCAGACTACTTCGAATAACAGGCGACACTTTTTGCATAAAAAAACCCGGAGACAAGCTCCGGGTTTTGATTACAGCGAGTGAGTTAACTTATTCCATCCATTCGGTATGGAACACGCCTTCTTTATCGGTACGTTTGTAAGTATGCGCACCGAAGTAGTCACGCTGTGCCTGAATCAGGTTAGCTGGCAGCACAGCAGCACGGTAGCTGTCGTAGTAGGCTACTGCAGCAGAGAAGGTCGGAACCGGGATACCGTTCTGGACAGCGTAGGCAACCACGTCACGCAGCGCCTGCTGATATTCATCCGCAATTTTCTTGAAGTACGGTGCCAGCAGCAGGTTGGCGATACCGGCGTTTTCAGCATAGGCATCGGTGATTTTCTGCAGGAACTGCGCACGAATGATGCAACCCGCGCGGAAGATCTTCGCGATCTCACCGTAGTTCAGATCCCAGTTGTTCTCGTCTGACGCCGCACGCAGCTGAGAGAAGCCCTGGGCGTAAGAAACGATTTTACCCAGGTACAGTGCACGACGCACTTTTTCAACGAATTCGGCTTTATCACCCGCTGGTTTCGCCTGCGGACCAGACAGCACTTTAGATGCCGCGACGCGCTGCTCTTTCAGGGAAGAGATGTAACGCGCGAAGACGGATTCGGTGATCAGAGACAGCGGTTCGCCCAAATCCAGAGAGCTCTGGCTGGTCCATTTACCGGTACCTTTGTTCGCAGCTTCATCCAGAATCACATCAACCAGGTATTTACCCTCTTCATCTTTTTTCGTGAAGATATCTTTGGTGATGTCGATCAGATAACTGTTCAGCTCGCCTTTGTTCCACTCGGTGAAAGTTTCCGCGAGTTCTTCATTGGAAAGGTTCAGACCGCCTTTCAGCAGGGAATAAGCCTCAGCAATCAGCTGCATGTCGCCGTATTCGATGCCGTTGTGCACCATTTTGACATAGTGACCAGCACCGTCCGGACCGATATAAGTCACACACGGCTCGCCATCTTCGGCAACGGCAGCGATTTTAGTCAGAATAGGAGCAACCAGTTCGTATGCTTCTTTCTGGCCACCAGGCATGATGGATGGGCCCTTCAGTGCGCCCTCTTCACCACCAGATACACCGGTACCGATGAAGTTAAAGCCTTCAGCAGAGAGCTCACGGTTACGACGAATGGTGTCCTGGAAGAAGGTGTTACCGCCATCAATGATGATGTCACCTTTTTCAAGGTAAGGCTTCAGGGAGTCGATAGCTGCATCGGTACCTGCGCCCGCTTTTACCATTAACAGGATACGACGAGGCGTTTCCAGAGACTCAACGAACTCTTTCACCGTATAGAAAGGAACCAGTTTCTTGCCTGGGTTCTCGGCAATGACTTCTTCGGTCTTATCACGAGAGCGGTTGAAAACGGAGACGGTATAACCACGGCTTTCGATGTTGAGCGCCAGGTTGCGCCCCATCACTGCCATACCGACAACGCCGATCTGTTGCTTGGACATTACATACTCCTGTCAGGTGTGGTCGCCACGGCTTATGCGCGGCTTCAATGTGGTGTTGATGTTAACTCAATATTGTTTAGCTTGGTAGCGTCGTCATTTAAGATAACGAATAAACACAGCTAAACAGCAAGTTTCGTTCATATACCAAGATGTACTTTTTATGAATAATAACCGAAATGTTTAATTCTTAGCCCTTGAAATATTATAAAGCATTGAGAGCATTCTTTTGGGGAGTAGGCGAGGGACAGAACGCATAAAGAAAACGCATATCCCGGAGAAGAAAGACTGAAATCCAAGTTTTTTCTTAAGCATAAAAAGCTCCCACTCGCTTTTAATATAGTTAATCCCCTTTCTTCTACCCACCATCCCATTGCCAACGCGAGCTTTAACAAGTGAGCTATCGATATTCCCTACTTTATATCCTTTAGCAATAACTCTAAGCCAAAGATTATAATCTTCCATGAGGAAATGGTGTAGATAACCACCAAGCGATAAAATTTCTTTTTTCCTAAAAACCACAGTCATATGATTGAATGGATTTTTTATTTTACAATACTCACGAATTTCAGCCTGTGATAATGGAACTTTCCTGACTGATTTAATTGTATTCTCGCATACTTCAAACTCATCAATTCCAGATCCTAGCAATATGAGATCTTTATCATTAAAGAAAAGGGGTATTTGTTTTTGAAAGCGTTCTGGAAGGCAAATATCGTCTGAATCCATTCGGGCAACAATATCAAATGAGCAATGTGCAAGACCTTTATTGAGAGCATTACCTAACCCAACATTTACCGGTAACCTGACTATATTGATATTCAATTTTTCAGACCACTTTAATACAACAGCCTCTAATTCCGCATTAAGTGGACCATCAAAAACACAAACAATCTCTGTCGGAAATAATAATTGATTGGCAAGACTTGCAAAACATGAGTCAAGAAAGACTGGCTTTTCTTTGTAGTATAAAGACATTAATACACTAAATGATCTTGAGCTATCATTCATTAAGATTTACCTGCGCAGATAAGAATCTAAAGGTCATATAGTAAAATGCATAGCACGAAAAAATATAAAATACAAAATCACCAGAAATGTGATAACAAAAAAGCCCTGAGACAAGCAAAATGAAATAGTAGATGTATCGCCCACTCTTTTTATTAGTCAGAAAGAACCCCCTGAAAAATGTTAAGTTAAATCTTTTTTCGGAACATCTCTCCAGAGTATTTATTAGCGGGAATAGAAAAATTAAGAGAACAATCACATAAGCTTTATCCAGTCCTGTGAACAGCAGTATAGGTGAAGAATACCTTAATGTGACTAATATGAAATGCAATGGTATATTTAATCTACTTCTAACCGAATTATATAATACATAAACTGGAATTATCGACCAACTAGCCAATAAAAAAAACAATGTTCCTTCATATAAAGATAGTACAAACGTTATTAGTGCCGCTATAAAAAAACGAGAGCAATAAATATTCTTCTTATTATTTTCATAGAATTGCAACTGTTGATAATCAAGCCTCAGCGTTGGCGAAGTTTCATTTTTTATAGTTTCGGCATCATTATATATATATCCAATTTCATATAGATTATAGACAAGAAAAATCCCCAAGAAAGATTTAAATAAATAAGTATAATCAAATCCAAGATGCACTAACAAAAAAGACAGAGAAACAGGGATTAAATAAATAATAACCCAAGAAAAAAATCTTGGGATTGTTCGAAATCTCGTTTGTTTTGAGTACCAAAATGGCAAATAAAAGATATTATACTCTTTCACAATAACTCGCTTTTATAATCAGATTGATAAGTTCATCATAATTGATAAGTTTAATATTATTATCAACAAACGCTTTTTTATTCTTTAAATTAGGCACTCCAAAACCATGACTGCAGGATTTTAAAAGCATAATATCTTGGATATTATCACTTATAAAACAGTAATCATTATTATTTTTTTCTACTTCTTCAAAAATTCTGTTCTTGTTAAAGAGAAGGTCCTGGGTAATACGTCCCTGACATATACCGTTTTTATATTCAAGTTTGCTGCTGAAGCAATCTATGTCATAATGGGACGCAACGACCTCAACAATGAAATCCAAGGATGCAGATATAATCGTCACTGGAATATGCTTAGTTTTTGCATATCGCATTACGCCAACAAGTTCTTTATTCTCTATAAAAAACCCACTGATTAACATCTTTCTTACATGCTCTTTAAGAAAATCAATGTCATATCCATTTAAAAAACGAACCGCAATTTTTCGGTTCAAATCTATTTTAAGAAAAAATAATAACTTAAAAAAAACCTTCATCAGAAAGGTAGTACTGACCTTTCTATAAAACCAATAGCTATTATTTTTCTGATGGCTAAAGAAGGAGTCCAGGAACATGAACGTTGTGTTGCCTTTGATTAAGGTATCACATAAATCAACGTATACATGCTTAAACATTACTTTCTCCAATCGAAAAACAGTCTGGTCAGACCGATATATAAATATTTAGATTTAATACTAAGTATAACTTTGGGAAGAAGTTTTAAAGCATCTTTCTTGGACGACGAGCCAAAATTAGAGAAATGTTCAAGATAGATAAAGTGAAGTGCTTTTGCATAAAAAGATTCATTTTTATAGTCATTTAAGATTTTTATTTTCTCCAACATCATCATTTTGTAACGAGTGTGCGTATTATTATCATGTACTCGATACATTGTCAGAAGATATGGAATGGTAATAAACTTATAACCAGAACTGAGGAGTTTAAAATAGAGCCAAATATCTTCTATTTTAATCTCTTTTGGGAAACTTATCGACTCTTTCTTAAAAACCTCTGTTCTAAATAATTGTGTTGGCGAGTATAAGCATATCCTATCGGTAAGTATATCGTTGAGTGTCCACCATTTAAAATTAACCATTGGCAGCAAGCCACGTTTGTTAATTGAGCCATCACTATTGATTCTAAGCATATTACCGAAACAAGCAATCGCTTCAGGTTCATGTTTTAATGCATTAACTTGTAATTCAATCCGATTTGAAATCATAATGTCATCACTAGCGAAGAAACTAACAAATTCTCCGCTAGCATGTTTTAAACCTTCATTAATTCCCCCTGTCACACCTCGATTTTCTTCGAGATATATTACCTTCACATTATTAGTGTTTTTGTATTTTTCAAGTATCTCAGGAGTAGAATCAGAAGAATTATTATCGACGATAATTAATTCAATGTTGGCATAGGTCTGACAAAGTATACTTGTGATTGCACTTTCAATAAATTTTTCGTGATTATATGATATTACAATGACAGAAACCCGATCACTCTGATAATACATACCTTCTTCTCCCGTCGATAAATGAAAATAGCAAATAGATAATAAAAACTAAAATCAACTGTGTATTGAACAACATAGAATTAAAGCTACTTAGGGTTGTTGTTACGGATACAATGTAAAAACTAAAAAAACTCATTGTTAGCAAGCTTTTCTCTCTGGATCTGAAATAGATGCATAACAAACTATTTACTACTCCGCCATACACACTTCCAAGAACAATACCTACATAACCGAAGTTAGAAAAAGTTTCATGTGCAAAAAAACCATTTACATTCCAGCCACCATTCACCACCATGCTTGGTAGATATTGGTTCATGAATATTTCTGACGCTCTAGCAGCAGGAGTGATATTCAGTATCTTGTTGAAAATTGTATCCATACTGGAAAAACCGAGCGTACTATGAGAAGAAAAATAATCAGCCGCGTAAAATACAGCCGCCTCTTGCGCAATAAACAATCTCTCAACCAGAATATAAATAAGATAGTTCGGATTATCAAACTGGAAAAGAATAATATACATAACTAGCATCAGTGAGAAAATTAACAATGCAGAAAATACATAAACCTTTTTACTTATTTTCCTCACCGATGAATATGATACTAAAAGTCCCAAGAAATAAAAAACCAGAGGAGCCTTTTCACCATTTATAGTCAATGCTAATATAGAGATAAAAGTAATAAAGATGAAAAAAATAAAATGTTTTTTAAATCTTAAAAACGAAATAAAAAAATAATACGACAAGATTATAGGTAAAATACTTGCTAACGTTTTGAAATATCCAATTCCCGAATAATTTTTTGTAACATCTAGCCGGCGTACAGCAATTTGATCCGCAGAAGCTCCCTGGAAAGCCATAAACAATGGGGCTGGATAAATTGATATTATATAATAAACAACCAACCCACCAGATAGAACACTAAGGGTTAATGCGATTTTGTTGCTACTCATTACAATAGGACGTGAATAATATCTATCCCAATTCACTATTCCGGCACGATGCGCAAAACATAATGAACATATAACTTCCATAATAAATGCTGAAAGAAAGAATATAAAAAAAGAAAAAGTACTTATAAATAAACCAAGGCTCTTTGCTTCAAAGTTATTTGCAATTGGCTCTACAAAAAAAGAACCATCCATTGCACCAGAATATATTATAAAAGCCCCTACGATACAAAATAGCAACATTGACCAATAAAGCACACAATAATAATTGAGTCTTTTAAACCTAAACACCCCTAGATAATACCCTGGAATAAAGCTCAATACTATTATAAGTAAATTTAGAGTAAACTCCATCTAAAATGCCTTCTTATATATGGACTGATAGAAGAAAACTGAGGTGAGCAACAGATATATAAAATACGTTACAGCATACGCCAAAGAAAGATAATGCCATGACATCGAATGAACAATTATGATAGTTGACATGATAAGGACAATCGCTGATAAAATCTCACAAACTATAAAGGCTTTCCATTTTTCTTTCGTCAATAGTGCAAATGAAAACATCCAACTCAAAACTTTAAAAAAATCCCCAACCATTTGCCAACCAAAAAGTGGTGACATATTAATAAATGAAGGTGTAAAAAGTATATTGACAATATAGTCTTTCAAATAAAAAACACAAAAACATCCAACAGCAGTAACCGGCACTAACAATTTTGATATACTGATTAACTCGTGTTTATATCCCCTTTTCTCATTCGTTTCTGAAAGTTTTGGTAAGTAATAAAGGGTCAATGTAGTCGTTGCCAGCATAATATTTATTGTGCTTATTCGATTGATGGCTTCCCAATAACCGGATACATCCCACGAGATATTAGCACCTATATAGCTTCTAAGAAACATCTGTGTAAATGGGACGGCTAAGGATGAGAATAAAGCCATAAAAGCAAATCGACCAAGTCCTTTTACAATAGCTTTATTTAGATTCCCCACCAAAAATCTAACTTTGAACCATTTTTGTTTTATAAAATATGAAAAGGTTATTATGAAATTTAATGATTGATTTAATGTTAATGCTATTAAAGCACCTTTCAGACCCATGGTAAATGCAAAAAAACCAGTCACCACCAAGACCAACAGACTGCTGGATATGTTAAGAAACACATAAGCTTTTATTGCTTTCATTCCATTTAAAATAGCCATCAGATAGCTATTCAGCATCATAAAAACAAATGAACCAGCAAGCCAAAAAGAAAGATTATTATCTATTTTACCATGAAAGAAAACAGCATTAATATCTTTAAAAAAGATTAAAATAATAATTGAAACAAACAAACTTGAAACAATACTGACAGTTCCAGCTGTTTTCCATACAACTATTAATTCTTTTTCCTCATTTGCATTTTGAGCTGTATATTTCGTAATTCCATTTGCAATTGAGCCGGCAGAAAATGTAGCGAGAGTTTGAACAAAACTCTGAAACTGCCCTATTATAGCGTAACCACCTGGACCGACATAAACAGCTAGGACTTTGTTAAGTCCTAGCATAGTCAGCATCTTAATTATGACAGAAACCCCATTATAAAAACTGACTTTAATTAAATTCATGATTAACTGTTAAATTTATTCAATACTTCGATAACATAACTTACCTGGTCTTGCGTAAGAGTAGGATCCATAGGGATAGAAATGACTTCTCTGTGTAACTCTTCACTAAGTGGGAAACTCAAATCCTTGAGCTCTTTATAAGCCAGTTGTCGATGAGGTGGTGTAGGATAATGAATGACTGTCTGAATATCATGTTTTGTCAGATAGTGCTGTAGTGCATCCCTGTCCTTTACCCTGATGACAAAAAGATGCCATACATGGTTCTCTTCGCTGGAAAAAGTTGGAAGAACGATTAAATTATTTTTTATTTCATTTAAATAACGATTTGCTATATTACGCCTAATACGAATGTCTTCATCTAAATAATTCAGTTTTACGTTGAGGAAAGCAGCCTGAATTTCATCCAGTCGACTATTCACACCTTTGTATTCATGCTTGTATTTTATTTTTGAACCATAATTCCTCAAATAACTTACCGCATCTGCTAAGTCGGCATCATTGGTCGTTATGGCTCCCGCATCACCTAGTGCACCAAGGTTTTTGCCAGGATAAAAACTAAATCCGGCTGCATCACCCCAACTTCCTGCTTTTTTACCATTAATTGAAGCACCATGTGATTGAGCGCTGTCTTCCAATACTAATAGATTGTTTTCTCTTGCGAAACTCATGATTTCATCCATTGGAGAAATCAAACCATAAAGATGAACAGGGAGTATAACTCGCGTATTGTCAGTAATTTTGGCCTTAATGTTATCAACCGACAAATTATAGCTGTACTCATTTGGTTCAACTAAAACTGGCTTTAAACCAGCCTCACTGATGGCCAGAATTGAAGCTATATAGGTATTCGCTGGCACAAGCACTTCATCATTTCGCTTTAATTTCCCCAGTTCTTGCCATGCTTTTAGAGTCAACGTCAAAGCATCAAGTCCATTAGCAACACCTATAGCATGCTTAACGTTACAATATCTCGCGAAATTTTCCTCAAACGCATTCAATTCTGCTCCTGATATATACCAACCACTTTCAATAACTTTTACTGCAGCCTTAATTAACTCATCATTATAACGTGCATTAGATTTCTGTAAATTAAGAAAATCAATCATTTTGCCTCCAAAAATTTCATAACTCTATATTGGATTACCCAAAAACATACCTTTGTCTGCCACATCTTTCGTCATAACAGAGCCTCACCTAATCAGGTATTTAAGCTAAGACTTTATCCTCAGTAGAATGGCCGAGATAGCGCTTATCGCTGGTTTTTTCACCAATAATTATTTCATTGGGCTGTCGATCATAATTGTTTGAACTATGATATTTATCATTTTTAAGGCACAAAAAGTGCCGATTAATGTATAACCATTTATTCTTACGCCATCCAAAATATAAAAAATCCAATATAATTACGTAATTTCCAATGGCGACGTGATTCTCAAGGGAACAATAAACACAAACACTGAGTTCCTTTTATCCATTTTTCACCGAAAAAAAAATGGTTGAAAATTATTAGTGACCTCTCCCACATATGTTAACTGGACGAAATTTAGCTTAAGCACAAACATCATTTCGCTGCCAATTTAAACGCATCATAATCCCTGATGTAATCAGATTCGTCATATTCATTGCTTGCTAAAACCATTAAGACACAATCTTCGGAAAAATCTGACATCTCCCGCCAAATTAAAGAATTAACAAGCAATCCTTGAGCAGGGTTATCTAAAAACACACTTACTCTTTCGTTTCCATCATCTAAAGTAAAACGACACGATCCTTTAACAGGCACAACTAATTGTTTCAAATTTTTGTGCGCATGATAGCCTCTGACGACCCCTTTTTTTGTGTCATAAATGTAATAAACTCGTCTAATTTCGAAGTCTATATTCTTATCTCTTTCTAAAGAAACAAGAGCCCCTCTATCATCACCATGAATCTGTAATGGGATAAGTTGAATATTCATACATCACCCTACTAATTTCATTAAATACTTTCCATAATCATTTTTACTGAGTTGTTGGCCTCTGTCGAATAAATTTTCTTTTGTGAGCCAACCATTTCTCCAAGCAATTTCTTCTAAACAAGCAACCATCATTCCTTGCCTCTTCTGCACTGTCTCAACGAAACTACCCGCTTCAATCAAACTATCATGCGTCCCTGTGTCGAGCCAAGCAAAACCACGGCCAAGCAATTCCACATTCAAAGCATTATTTTTTAAATACACTTCATTTACAGTGGTGATTTCCAGTTCACCTCGAGTAGAAGGTTTAATATTTTTTGCTATTTCTATTACATCATTGTCATAAAAATATAAACCGGTAACCGCCCAATTTGACTTTGGTTTTATTGGTTTTTCTTCGATGCTTAATGCTTTATAGTGGCTGTCAAACTCAACAACGCCAAACCTTTCAGGATCCATTACCTGATATCCAAATACAGTCGCCCCTTGGGTACGCTCACAGGCAAGTTTAAGTTTTGGAGTGAATCCTTGACCAAAGAAGATATTATCGCCTAGTACAAGGCAAACGGAATCAGTGCCAATAAAACTTTCGCCAATAATAAATGCCTGCGCTAATCCATCCGGGCTCGCTTGAGTTGCATATTTGATTTCTATACCAAATTGGCTACCATCACCGAGTAAACGGATAAACCCTGCCTGATCTTCTGGAGTGGTAATTACTAGAATATCTTTGATGCCTGCCAGCATCAGTACTGAGAGGGGATAATAAACCATCGGTTTATCATAAATCGGAAGTAACTGCTTTGAAACGCCCATTGTAATTGGATATAACCTGGTACCTGAGCCACCAGCTAAAATAATACCTTTCATTATTTACGTTCCTTGTAATTCTGCTCAATCCAAGACTGATAATTACCGGCTTTCACGTTTTCTACCCACTGCATATTTTCCAGATACCACTCTACAGTTTTGCGAATCCCACTTTCGAAGGTTTCTTGGGGTTTCCAGCTCAATTCCAGACTAATTTTTTCAGCATTAATTGCATAACGGCGGTCGTGGCCTGGTCGGTCAGCAACATAGGTGATCAAGTCACGATAAGACCCCACCTTCGGCACAATCTCATCCAGCAGGTCGCAAATAGTATGCACCACCTCCAGGTTCTGCTTCTCGTTATGACCGCCAATATTGTACGTTTCACCCGGTTTCCCTTGAGTGACAACCGTGTATAGTGCACGCGCATGATCTTCAACATACAACCAGTCACGGATCTGATCGCCTTTACCGTAAATTGGCAGAGCTTTACCTTCCAGCGCATTCAAAATAACGAGCGGGATCAACTTTTCCGGGAAATGGTACGGGCCATAGTTATTCGAACAGTTGGTGACGATAGTCGGGAAACCGTAGGTACGCAGCCAGGCACGAACGAGATGGTCGCTCGAGGCTTTCGACGCTGAATACGGGCTGCTAGGCGCATAAGCCGTGGTTTCAGTGAAGAGTGGCAGCTCAGCTGATGCCGGATGCTCATCAGGATGCGGCAAATCACCATACACTTCGTCGGTAGAGATGTGATGGAAACGGAAGGCTTTCTTCGCCTGCTCATCCAACGTTGACCAGTACGCACGAGCGGCTTCCAGAAGTACATAAGTGCCGACGATATTGGTTTCGATAAACGCAGCCGGACCGGTAATAGAACGATCGACGTGACTTTCAGCAGCCAGGTGCATAACCGCATCAGGCTTATGTTCTGCGAAGATACGATCCATTGCATTTTTGTCACAAATATCCGCATGCTCAAAAACATATCGATCGCTGTCACTGACTTCACTAAGCGACTCAAGGTTGCCGGCATAGGTCAGCTTATCCACATTGACGACGTCGTCCTGGGTATTTTTAATAATATGTCGTACAACCGCTGAGCCGATAAAGCCGGCTCCGCCCGTCACAAGAATTTTCACGTTATCTGTTCCGTCTGTTGGAAATGTCTGGATATTTACGCTCTGAATCCGATCGGTTTTGACGGTTTCAGAAATTGAGCACGCTACCGCCCCTGGCTTAACAGCTACCAGTGCACTGAGCGATGTCTGATTAAATGATTTTTCTTGTCTGGATCCAGACAAAAAACTGGCGTTAATTGTCGTCCTAAACGACCTCAGAAACAAGCACAAATCGCTACAAAGCGATCCCGATTTAAACCCTGTAACTCTATGTAATCATAGGATTAATAATAAAAAACGGCAGTCATCATTTTGGCTATATTTCAATACACCAAAATAATGACTGCCGCTTGTTCAAGACGTTGCAGCAATATCAGTCGTTTGCGAGCAACTTCTCAATACGGGTTCTGAACTTCGCCCCTTCCTTCAGGTTACGCAGCCCATAGTTCACGAACGCCTGCATATACCCCATTTTCTTACCGCAGTCGTAGCTGTCGCCGGTCATCAGCATCGCGTCAACAGACTGCTTCTTCGCCAGTTCGGCAATCGCGTCGGTCAGTTGAATACGATCCCAGGCGCCTGGCTCGGTTTTCTCCAGTTCCGCCCAGATATCGGCGTTCAGAACGTAACGACCTACCGCCATCAGGTCCGAATCCAGCGTCTGTGGCTGATCCGGTTTTTCGATGAACTCAACGATGCGGCTCACCTGCCCTTCCGTCTCCAGCGCTTCTTTGGTCTGAATTACGGAGTACTCAGAAAGATCGCCCTTCATGCGTTTTGCGAGCACCTGGCTACGACCGGTTTCATTGAAACGCGCCACCATTGCCGCCAGGTTATAACGCAGCGGATCGGCAGAAGCGGTATCGATGATAATGTCCGGAAGAACAACAATGAATGGGTTATCACCCACAACCGGACGGGCACACAGGATAGAATGCCCCAGACCCAGCGGCTGCGCCTGACGGACGTTCATGATGGTCACACCCGGCGGACAAATAGACTGCACTTCCGCCAGCAGTTGGCGTTTGACGCGCTGCTCAAGCAGCGCTTCAAGTTCGTAAGAGGTGTCGAAGTGGTTTTCTACAGCATTCTTGGACGAGTGCGTAACCAGGACGATTTCTTTGATCCCTGCAGCAACAATCTCATCGACAATGTACTGAATCATTGGCTTGTCGACGATCGGCAGCATCTCTTTAGGAATGGCTTTTGTGGCTGGCAGCATATGCATGCCCAGGCCTGCTACCGGAATGACTGCTTTCAAATTGATCATTATCTCTTCCACCTTAATATGGTTGACGAAGTATAAACTGTGTCAGGAAAAATGCCTGAAGAAGAAAGTCTACTCCGTCGAATGCAAATCACGTTTGGCTCAGAACTCTGATTACTTAAGCTCATTACGCTATAAGTGTGACCCAGAATCGTCGGAAACCCTACCAATAAAGAAGAGGAAAAACATGTTTCCGACAAATCCCAGATCGTCAGTTGTTACTCAGAAACAAACGTGATGTCATCTTTCTTCTCATGCACGAACTCGTACTTCAACGTACGGTCCAGTCCTTGAGATAGGGTATAAGGTGCTTTAAAACCAGAGGTGTGCACTTTAGTGGCATCAAACTGAGTGGTGGCACAGAATTTTTTTACACGTACGGAACTAATCGCATACTTCTTGCCGGTAACTTTGCTAAGGATATCAAAGCAAAAACCGCCTAGCATTCCTAAAGGATAAGGGAGGTGAACTGAAGGGATTTTTTTGCTGAGGCTCTTTTCAACCTCAGCAACTAATTGATTCATATTCAGATCGGGTTTGTCGACATAGTTATAGACGTCGTAGCCAGGGTTGGCATTGCTCAATCTGAATTTGATAAACTCAACAATATTACCCACATAAGCCATAGACTTAAAGTTGGTTCCGGCGCCCACCATTGCGAATTTTCCACCCGCGATTTGCTTCAGAAGATTGTAGACATTGCCACGATTGCGTTCACCAAAAATGACCGTTGGACGAATAATGGTCAGAGATCGTTCTTCAGGCGCTTTGTTGAACCATTCTCTCAGAACCTCTTCCGCCTGCCACTTACTTTTACCGTAGTGGTTGAAAGGATCGTGCGGGTGAGATTCGTCAGGATTGACTTTATTGAGACCATAAACAGCAACTGAACTGGTAAAAATAATATTCTTAACATTATTTTTTTCCATAGCTGCCAGTACATTGCGTGTACCCTGAACGTTTACATCATAGTAGAGCGACGTTGGGCTGACATCATCGCGATGCTCAGCGGCGAGTAATACCACTGTGTCGAAACCTGCAAGAGCGTGATCGAGTTGCTCCTGATTGCGCACATCTCCGGAAACAGTAATGTCAGGGTAGAAATGACTTTGCTGCTTGTCGAAGTTGGTTACATTAAACTCAGCCTTAGAAATCTCGATCAAACGAGTCCCAACAAAACCGGACGCGCCAATAAACAAAACTTTATCGTTCATAAACCACTCAGTGCGTTATGTGTGTTTGGCAAACCTCCGGTAATCTCTGTATTCCCTGAGGTATCGCTAATGATAAGACAGAACTGACGAAAAGATGGCACGGATTATAAACCCTAAAATCGCTGAGTTCAGTAACAAATTTTAGGGATTACCGCGCACTCAATGAGATGTGACCCCACGACTTACTTTCTGGCGGAAGGAAGCGCAAAGTTAAGCCTTTCCACATTCACCACCTGCTGGTCGACCCGGTCAATATCCACCGAACTCTGCCCCTTCTCATTCACAGCTTTTATGTTCGCCAGCGACAGCAACGTCTCGTCTTTCGCCATGAACTTGCCCCGCACATCCTTGCGCAGGTCGAAGTTAATCTTCAGGGCGGGCCCCACAGCGGCTTCCTGCATCACATTGATGTTGCGTAAGAAAAGATGCTGCGGCTTGTTGTGCAGCTCAAGCGTTGCACGCTGCATTTCCACGTTGGTTATCGCCACAAACGAGGTGGCGTTACCGGATGAAATCTGTATTCCGCGCAATTTATAGGCAAGCTGGCGGTTATCGAGATGAATATTGTTGAGCTTGAAGTTCTGCGGGATGGACAAATAATCGCCTTTTATCACCCCATAGCCGATTAACATTCCGGCGCTGTTAACCATGTCAACATTATCAATAATGAAATTATCACAGCCATAAATGGCCACCGTGGCGTTGTCTATTCCCGCCTTTTTACTGAAGTCGGGAGTTATATTTTTGGCCTTAATATTGCGAATAACAAAATGCTTACCGTTTTCAACGTGCACCAGCTGGCGACAGTTGCTGCCGGTGATGTTTGCCACCACGAAGTTCTTGACGGTTTGCTTCTCCGGATAGTCGTTATCGTAGGTGCTGCCTGCGAGGCCAATGCCGATGCCCCAGTTGATCTTGCCGTTGGTGCAGTTGATGTTGTCGATGACATGATCGGAAATCAGGATGTTGCGATCGTTGATGGCGACGTTCCACTCGATCGCATCCCCCTGCAGGTGACTAAATTTGCTGTTGGTGATGCGGGCTCCGTCCACCTGGTTGTGGAAACCCTGGCGCAGGATGGCGTAATTGGCCTGGCTTACGCTGATGTTATCAATCAGCAAATTGCGCATTACGCTCGGTTTCTTGCCGCCGATGTAGATCTGCGTCACCGGGCCAAAACCGCTCATGGCCAGCCCTTTGATGACGCAGTCAGAGCCACGAACGTCGAGCGTGATGTTTTCCGTGCGGCCAGCACCTTCGCCTATCACTTTGCTGCCTTCCTGCAGAACAAAGCGGCCGCGCCCGTTGCCGGTTAACGCCCCGCGGATCAGCAGCGTTTTACCGTCGGGAATGAAAATACCCGTATTGATGTTTTCGCAGGTAAGCCCGGCCGGGACCACGACGGTGTCGCCGTCATTAAACGCCTGCTTAAAGGCGGCGATCCAGTCGTTGTTATTGTACTGATTAACAGAGACCGTTCTGCCGCTTGCCGCCCGCGCGATGCGTGACGACAGCAGCGGCGTGGCCGCCAGAACGGAGAGAGAAGAGACAAAGGTGCGTCGGGTAATCTTTTTCAGCATACATCCTCGGCGTTACAACGTTTGCAGCAGGCTCGCTAACTGGCGGTTAATCACCTGCTGGTTAAAATCGGTTTCCACTTTTTGTCGGGCGTTCTGGAGCACGGGCTCCAGCGCCTGCTGGTCAATATCGCTGAAGGCCGCTAATCGGTCCGCAAGGGCCATCGCGTTATTCTCCGGCACCAGCCAGCCGGAGTGGTCAGACTTAATCAGTTCCGGGATCCCGCTGTGCAGGGTTGATACCACCGGAATACCTACGGCCATCGCCTCCATCAGCGCCACCGGAATGCCTTCCATATCGCCATCGGCGCCCGTCACTGAAGGCAGCAGAAAGACATCCGCCTCGTCGAGCATGGCCTTGACCTCGTGGCTCGGCTTGAAGCCCGGCATCTCTACGACATCTTCCAGCTGATACTGTTCGATAAGCGTGCGCAGACGTCGCTCCCACGGCCCAATGCCGAGAATGCGATAGTGGAAATCCACCCCGCGCGCTTTCAGCTGGCGGCAGGCTTCAATGGCCACATGGAGGCCTTTCTTCTCGGTCAGGCGAGCAACGGAGATGATCTGCAGCGGTTTTCCCGGCACCTTTACAGGGCGGCGAGTGAAGCGCGTTAAATCCACGCCCATACGCGAAACGGCAATTTTTTCTCCCGGGCAGCCCATGTTTTTCAGGCGTCCGGCCCACAGGTCGCTGATAGGCAGCATCATGTCGCCGCGCCTGAACAGCTGCTGATACTCCGGCGTGTAGTGGTTCAACACTTCGCGGCTGGAAATGTCGATACCGTGGAAGATGGTCGCAATTTTACCGTCAATCACGCCCAGCTCGCGCAGCTTGGCGGCGGTGACGCCCGCCGGGCCAAAGTGGGCGATAAACACGTCGGCACGATACGGCTGCGCCGTTTGCCCGCAGATGGCCGACAGGATCAGATTGCGAGATTCGGACCCATAGCGGGAAACATTCAGCGCCCGCCACGTCGAGGCGCGGTGGATCCCGCGCAAGGTCTGGCTGGCCCGGTGGCGCAGCTTACTCAGCTTCCCGGACGGCTCATCCTGCAGCCAGCGGGTTTTCGCCTCCAGCCCATACTGGGTATATGCCACATGGGTATTTTGGGTATCGCCCTTTTGCAGGGCGATAATCTCCACGTCATATCCCATATCGATAAACGCGGTGATTTGGTTCAGGACAAACGTTTCAGACGACAGCGGAAATTTCAGTAAGAAGAAACCAACCTTCATTTCCCCTCCCGTACGCGGTCAAGTACCGATTTCACCATCCCAATGCCCTTCTCGCGCTCGGCTTTCACCGCCACCGCCAGGCGTTCATTGATCGCAGGCAGCTGGCCGAGCGTGTCGCCCACCATCGCACCGAGCGAACCATCGAGCAGATGACGGATATCCACGGCCATTTCCGGCATACCGAGCTGCTGCATGATGCCTGCTGATTTGTGTTCGTAGTTGATGGCAATGGCCGGCGTGCCAAAGTTCATGGAGATAATGGCGGAGTGCAGGCGCGTGCCGACGGTCAGGTCGCAGGCGGAGAGCAGCTTGCCCATCTCCAGATCGTTCAGTTCGTCCATCACCACGTGATAGCGCGACGGATCGTTAACCAAATTGCGCAGATTCAGCGCCACCATACGGTCGTCTTTGTTGTAGCTGTCGATGCCGGTGCAGGTTGAGAGCGCCAGCACCTGGTACCCGCTGTCCAGCACGCGGTTCACCACGTCGGCGAAGGCTTTCTCATACGCCGCCTGGGTCGTACCTAAACGCTTATCGAAGGGCGCCAGCTCGCGCAGGGTAATCGCGACGGTTTTCTGTTTCGCCGCCACGTCGAGCCAGTGCTGCACCGCGTAGCTCGGCTGGAAGCTGTCGTCCTGGTGATCCACCAGCCACGCGGTGTCCACGCCGTGCTCAACTTTTGAGGTGTCAATTTCGCTGCGCTTCATCATGTCGAGGCTGACCGACTCGCGCAGGATCAGCGCGTCGCAGTGGCCGAACACGTAGTTTGCGAGCTGGTTAAACTGCGGGTCCTGGAATGGCCCCACGCTGTGGCCAATCATAAACAGCGGCTTTTTCGCCATGAACGTACAAAGCGCGTGCTCAAACTGCGGCACGCCGTAGAGATCGACGAAGAACGAACCGCCGACCTGGATAATGGCGTCATAGCCGGACAGCAGACGGACAAAATCGGTAAAGCCCTGCGCGATAGCGATGTTGCGCAGCTTTCCGGTATCGGTCACGCGGGAAAGCAGCACCTGGTGCTGGTAGCGACGGCGCAGCACTTTCTTCACGCGGCCCATCACGCCCGCGGCGTTGTTATGCTGTTTCATCTGGCTGTAGAGCGGGTCGCCCATCACCGGGCGGTTCAGTAACCAGGAGGAGCTGACCGGATAACGGCTCATCACGTCCACTTCGGTCTCAGGCTTAAGGGTGTTAATTGCATCCAGTAAACCGCGCAGGATGGCGCTGTCGCCACGGTTGCCGCAGGTATGGTTGCCAAGAATTAATAATTTCATAATGGCCTCTTAAATAACTAGCCTGCGCGAAGCAGCGTTTTCATTTTTTCGTTACGGCAAAACTGGCGCTTCATCTCCACCACCAGCGCATTGCGTGACAGCACAATCATCACGCCAAATGCCAGCGCGCCCGCGGCAACCTGTACCGCCAGCAGCGCGGCCAGCGGCAGGTGACCGCTGAGGATGATGCCCAGGCCGTAGCTCACCGCCAGGGTCGGCAACGAGAGATAGAACGGCAGCCACAGGCTCAGGATGTACTGACGGTAGCTGGAGCCCAGCACCGGCTTGATCATGATGAAGTAGCTCAGAACGGTATTGACTACCTGCACCATCAGGAAGCCCAGCGTGACGCCGATGGCGCCCGCCATATGCCCACCGACGATAATCGCCGGAATAAACAGGAAGGTTTTGAACACGTTGAACTTAAAGCTAATGTCGACGCGCGCTTTTGCCATCAGCAGGGAACCAATCGGATTCCCCACGGAGCGCAAGAGTCCCACCACGCACAGCAGCTGCAGGATCGGGATGATGCCGTTCCACTTCTCGCCAAACACCAGCGGCACGAAGTTGCTGGAAACCACCATCAGCCCCAGCAGCACCGGGAAGTTAATGATCCCCACCACGGAAAGCAGCTTGTAGAAGTTAACGCGCAGCTTCTCGGTGTCGTCCTGGATCTTGGCGAAGGCCGGGAACAGCACGCGGGTGATGATCGGGTTCAGCTTCATCGGCGGCACCACCGCGACGTTGTAGGCCAGGTTGTAGCCCCCCGCCACGCTCGCGCCAAGAATACGCGCCAGCACCAGCGTCGACAGGTTGGTATTCACATAGTTGATGATGCTGTCCGCCGTTAGCCACGCGCCAAAGCGCAGGTTGGACGAGACGGATGCGAGAGAGAAATGCAGCCCGGGACGGTAGATCTTGCGGCCAAAGTAGCCGAACAGCAGCGTACGCACGGCAGAGTTAACCAGGTATCCGAGGATAGCGGTCATCGCCAGCGGCCAGAAATGGGCGCTCACAACGGTGAAGGTAAAGCCCGCCAGCACCGCGCTGGTCTCGATCATGCCGATCTTGTTGAACTCCAGCTCTTTCTGCATCAGCGCTCGGAACTGCTGCCCGTGCGGGATCACCACGAAAGCAAACGACAGCGTGCGCATCAGCGGAGCCAGATCCGGGTTGTGCAGCACGCTGGCGATGGTGTCGCTCAGCAGGAACACCAGCACGAACACGAAAATTCCCAGCCCCACGTTCAGCCAGTAGAGCGTAGTCAGCTCAAGATGGCTGATCTCTTTGCGCTGGATAATCGAGTTGGCGATACCAAAATCAGACAGCGTATCGGCCAGCGCGATAATCACCAGCGAGACGGTCAGCAGGCCGAACTGGTGATTATCAATAATGCGCGCCAGCACGGTCATCTGCACCAGACCGAGGCCAATGATGACGATGGTCGCCATCGCTGACCACTTCGCCCCGCTGATGGTTTTTTCACGTAAGCTCATCTTAGTACGCCGCTTTGTTCACGAAACCTTTGAAGATGGTCAGAAAAACAATCTTGATATCGAACCAGATACTCCATTCACGGATGTACTCCAGATCGAATTCGATACGTTTTTCCATTTTTTCCAGCGTGTCGGTTTCGCCGCGCCAGCCGTTGATCTGCGCCCAGCCGGTAATGCCCGGCTTCACCTTATGGCGCAGCATGTAGCCTTCAATCAGCGAGCGGTACTGCTCGTTGTGCGCCACCGCGTGGGGACGCGGGCCAACAATCGACATGCCGCCGGTGAAGACGTTGATAAACTGCGGCAGTTCATCCAGCGAGGTGCGGCGCAGGAAGTTCCCCACGCGGGTGACGCGCGGATCGTTCTGCGTTGCCTGGGTCACCACCTTGTCGTTTTCCATCACCTTCATGGAGCGGAATTTCCACACCATAATCGGCTTACCGTCCATACCGTAGCGGGTCTGGCGGAAGATAACCGGTCCGGGAGAGCTCAGCTTCACCGCGAGGGCAATGCAGCACAGCACCGGGGAGATGAGCAGTAAAATCAGCGAAGAGAGCACAATATCTTCCGCGCGCTTCAGCACGCGGTTAATGCCCGACAGCGGGGTGTCGTACAGCGGTACCACCGGCACGCCGTTCACTTCTTCAATGCGTGAATGGAGGATGTTAAAGGTAAAGACGTCCGGGATCAGGATCACCGAACAGGTGGTGTCCGCCAGCTCGCGCATCAGTTGCTTAATGCGGGATTCGTCTCTCATCTGCATAGCGATGTAGACGTTGTGAATTTTACCGGCTTTCGCGTCTTCAATAAGCTGTTCGTAATTGCCCGCCCAGTCCGACGGCACGCCGCCCGGCTTCGCGTCGTGGTAAATCCCGACCACTTCAAACCCTAACCACGGCTCTTTGCGGAAGCTGTCGAGCAGAACCTTACCAACCGGAAGATCGCCCGCTACCGCAACGAAGCGACGGTTATAACCGCGGTTACGCAGCCAGCCCGCGCCGAAGCGGATCAGGGAACGGCACACCACCATGCCGACGCTGGTGATCAAATACCAGCAGAGATAGGTGACGAGGCGATTATCAAAATCATGGCTGAAGGCCACCAGGCCTGCGCTGAAGATCAGACTCAGGGTCCAGTTCTGCAGCAACAGCATCAGTTCGGTGGTCATTTTCACGCCGCGCCACGAGCGGTAGAAATCGGTCATCCCGCCGATCATCTGAAACACGACCAGCGCAATGAGTGCCATCAGCAGATGCATATATAAGAACGGCAGCCCGCCGATCCGACACACCGCCCACAATCCACCGACCATGATGGTGATATCAGAAAAACGCTGCACCATAGAGATTAACGATGCATTCGTTCTCGCTCGTTCGCGTTTTTTTAGATTCGTCATCGTTGTTCCTGTATTCGGTTCCCCCTCCCACCGGGAGGGGCAATTGTTACTGATTCAACAGCGCCAGAATGTCCTTCGTTCGGGCTTCCATCAGCGCCGTGTCAGCACGGGACTCCACGTTCAGGCGCACCACCGGCTCGGTGTTGGACGAGCGCAGGTTAAAGCGCCACTGCGGGAACGCCATGCTGATGCCGTCCGTACGGTCAATTTCCAGCGCGTGGATCGCAAAGTGCTGCTCCACGCGGGCAATGGCCTCGGCCGGCTGCGCCAGTTTGCTGTTGATCTCCCCGCTCGCCGGGAACGCCGCCATGCGGTCGCGCACCAGCTCGCCCAGCGTCTGCCCCTTCAGGCACAACAGCTCGGTCACCAGCAGCCACGGGATCATCCCGCTGTCGCAGTAGGCAAAATCACGGAAGTAGTGGTGGGCGCTCATCTCGCCGCCGTAGATGGCGTCTTCTTCGCGCATGCGCTCTTTGATGAAGGCGTGGCCGGTTTTGGACATCACCGGCGTGCCGCCCGCCGCTGACACCACATCGACGGTGTTCCAGGAAAGGCGCGGGTCATGAATGATTTTCGCGCCCGGGTTTTTCTCAAGGAACGCTTCCGCCAGCAGGCCGACAATGTAGTAGCCCTCGATGAACTGCCCTTTCTCGTCGAACAGGAAGCAGCGGTCGAAGTCGCCGTCAAAGGCGATGCCCATGTCCGCGCCGTGCTCAATCACCGCGTTGCGGGTGTCGTCGCGGCACTCCGGCAGCAGCGGGTTAGGAATACCGTTCGGGAAGTTGCCGTCCGGGGTGTTGTGCACCTTGACGAAGGTCACCGGCAGGTTCAGCGCCTTAAAGCGCGCTTCCAGCGCATCGACAACCGGACCGGCCGCGCCGTTACCGGAGTTGATGACCAGCTTCAGCGGCTTGAGGTTCGCCACGTTGATGTAGCCCAGCAGGTGGTCGATGTACTCTTTCTGCAGGTTGATTTTTTTGTAGCTGCCGCGCTTCGCGTCGTTCACCGGCGGGAAATCGTTGGCTTCCGCCAGGCGCTGCACGTCGCGCAGGCCGGTGTCGCCGCTGATAGGACGGGCGCCCTTGCGCACCAGCTTCATCCCGTTGTAGTCCATCGGGTTGTGGCTGGCCGTCACTTCAATACCGCCGTCCACGCCCAGGTGGAAGGTGGCAAAGTAAATCTCCTCGGTCCCGGAAAGGCCGATATCCAGCACGTCCACGCCCGCGTCCTGCAGCCCTTTCGCCAGGGCCAGCTTGAGGGATTCACTGGTCAGACGCACGTCGCCGCCCAGCACGATGGTCTGCGGTTTTAAATATTCGCCGTACGCGCGGCCAATGCGCCACGCGATGTCTTCATTCAGCTCTTCGCCCAGCTTGCCGCGAATATCGTAGGCTTTAAAACAGGTTAATTTTTCCATGATGACCCCTTTTTCAGGCAACAGTCGGCCCTGACCACGTAATGGCCAAATTGATTTTTTTGTCATTCGCAGGCCCGGTAAGCACAGCGCCACCGGGCATAATGCAGAGTGCTACACCCGCCCGTAGCGGTCCTGGAAGCGCACGATATCGTCCTCTTCCAGATACGAGCCGGAGCGCACCTCAATTAAGTCGAGAGGAATTTTCCCCGGGTTCTCCAGACAGTGCGTCGCCCCCAGCGGAATATAAATGGACTCGTTTTCACCGAGCAGTTTGACTTCACCGTCGATGGTGACTTTAGCGGTACCCGCGACCACCACCCAGTGCTCGGCGCGGTGATGGTGCATCTGCACCGACAGCCCCTCGCCCGGCTTCACGGTGATGCGTTTCACCTGATAGCGGTCACCGGAGTCGATGGAGTCATATTTCCCCCACGGACGGTACACTTCGCGGTGAATATGGTGCTCGTGGCGGCCATCGGCCTTGATCTGCTCCACCACTTTTTTAACGTCCTGCACGGCATTACGGTCGGCAATCAGCACGGCGTCCTTGGTCTGGACAACCACCAGATCCTTCACCCCGACCGTGGTCACCAGGCCGGATTCGGCGTAGACGTAGCTGTTTTCCGTTTTGTGGCTAATAACATCGCCGTGGTGGACGTTACCCTCCGGGGTATGGGCGCTGATCTCCCACAGGGAGGACCAGGAGCCGACATCGCTCCAGCCCGCATCCATCGGTACCACGACGGCGTCCGCCGTACGTTCCATCACCGCATAGTCAATGGACTCTTCCGGACAGGCGAGGAACGCCTCTTCATCCACGCGGATGAAGTCGAGATCCGGGTCCACCACCGCCATGGCTTTCTCGCAGGCGTCCAGAATATCCGGGCGGTATTTGCGCAGCTCTTCCAGATAGCGTCCGGCGCGGAACAGGAACATCCCGCTGTTCCAGTAATACTCACCGCTGGCGACATACGCCTGCGCGGTTTCCAGATTCGGTTTTTCAACAAACTGCGCCACGTCAAACGCCACGCTGTCGCCTTCACCCGGCGTCACGCTGCCGCGACGAATATAGCCATAGCCGGTTTCCGGCAGATCCGGCACGATGCCGAAGGTCACCAGCTTGCCGCTCTCGGCGTAAGGGATCGCCGCACGCACCGCGTCGCGGAACGCGTCTTCCTGCTGGATAACGTGGTCTGCCGCCAGGACCAGCATCAGCGGGTCACAGTCCGGGCTGCTGCGTTTTGCCGCCAGCGCCGCCAGGGCGATCGCGGGCGCGGTATTGCGTCCGGCAGGCTCCAGGATGATGTTTTCGGTGAGCTTATTCAGCTGGCGCAGCTGCTCGGCAACAATAAAGCGGTGCTGTTCGTTACAAATCACCACCGGGCTTTCACACTCCACGCCGTGCAGACGGTTTACCGTCGTCTGCAGCATGGTGAGATCCCCTTTCAGGCAGAGGAACTGTTTTGGATAGAGCACGCGGGACAGCGGCCACAACCGGCTACCAGAGCCACCAGCCATCACAACCGGATACAAAGTGGTTTGACTCATGATTTATCCCCGTATATCTGCAATAAATTGGCTCAGCACGTTCTCTTTCTCGAGCGTGCGTTCGGCATATTCACGTGCCACCGTGTTCACTTTTGGCATGGCAAGTGCCTTCTCAATTCCGGTTACCAGCGCCGGGACCGATTCCGGCTCCACGCACACGGCAATACCCGGATAGCTGTCGCACAGCTGGCCTAATTCTGTTTCGGCTTCTGCCGTGATCACCGCGTTACCGCCCACTGCCAGAATGTTGGTCAGCTTGGACGGCAGCACCGCGTCCGCGGCGCCGCGTTTTTGGACCACCAGATGGCAGTCGCCCATCTTCAGCAGCGCAGGCAATGCCTCGTAAGACTGAAGCGGGAAAAATTTCACGTTGGTCAGGCCGCGTTCCCCGGCCATTTTTTCCAGCCGCGCCTTTCCACCGCCCTGCCCGACAATCACAAACGTCCACGGATGTTCACTCAGCAGCTGGGCCGCTTCAATCACGCTTTCCAGCCCCTGCTTTTCGCCGATGTTGCCTGAGTAAAGAATGATTTTTTGATCTTCAGGCAAACCGAGCTGCGCGCGCAGGGCCTGAGCGTCTTGCTCAGTTACATCGCGAAAACGCGCCACTTCGGACCAGTTCGGGAAGAAGATTACCTTCTCTGCCGGAACGCCCTTCTCCTGCGCCTTGTTCATCATCGAGCGCGAGATAGTCGAGACGTAATCCACGTTGTGCAGGCCGCTGCGCTCAAACGCGCTGGCGAGCTTCGCCACCTTGCCGCCTTTGCTTTTGCCTGCCATCCCCAGGCCCAGCATGGCGTCAACTTCATAATCCTGAATGTGCAGCAGGGTGCGCGCGCCGGAGAGTTTGCCCAGCAGGCGCATGCCCGGCGTGCAAAACAGCGTTGGCACCACGCCGATGATGCGATCCGGCTTCCAGCGACGCTGCGCCATCAGCGGGAAGAAACTGCTCAGGGCAAAGCTGCCCAGATGAAGTAACCGCTTCAGCGTTGAGGGCTGCTTAGGCACATACAGCGGGCAGCGCCAGACGGTCGCTGCACCCTCTTCGCGACGGTAGCGCCAGCTTGAGTAGCGCTCCCCGACTTTCCACTCCGGGTAGTACGGCGGCGCGGTAATGACCCGCACGTCATGTCCCTGGCTCGCCATCCACTCGACCATCTCGCCGGTGTATTTCCCGATGCCGGTTAATTCCGGCGAGTAGTTGATTCCGTATACGAGGATCTTCATATGCCCGGCACCTCGGCCTGACGTTCAGCCAGGAAATAGGCACGACTGTTGTCATGCACATTGTCGCTGGCAAGCAGCGCCTCTGGCGTCTGCCAGCGGTAGTCGTCATGCTGAGAATCAGGCAGACGCAGGTCTGCCTCACTCACCTTCAGGCGGAACCCCAGCACGATGTAGTGCGTGGTGAACCCGGTGCCTGAAAAGTTATCGTCATAGAAGTGTTGCCAGACCCCGTAAAACTGGCCCGCTGCCATCGGCAGCTGCAGGCCCAGTTCCGCCAGAGTGAGACGCTCAAACGCATCGCTGAGCGTCTCATCCTTCTGCACGCGCCCGCCGGGCACGAACCAGAAGCCCTGTGCAGGACGGTTGGTTCGTTTCCCCAGCAAGAACTCGCCGCGTTCGTTCTCCACGATCAAATCAATTGAGATGAGCGGAGTCGAACGCACTACCGTGGCAAAATCTTCCTGACTTAAAAACATCGTTACCCCCGGAAGCGGTGCTGGTTTTCCAGGAACCACTGGTAGGTACTGGCCAGCCCCTGCTCCAGTGACACCTCGTGATACCAGCCCAGCTGATGCAGACGGGTCACGTCCAGCAGCTTGCGCGGCGTGCCGTCCGGTTTCGTCGCGTCAAACACCACGCGGCCTTTGTAGCCCACTACCTGCGCGATGGTTTGCGCCAGCTCGCGAATGGTGCAGTCCACGCCGGTACCGACGTTGATGTGCGACAGCATCGGCTCGGTGTTCTCCTGCCACACCTCGCGATCCAGCTCCATCACGTGAATGCTGGCGGCAGCCATGTCGTCCACGTGCAGGAATTCACGCATCGGCGTACCGCTGCCCCAGACCACCACGTCCGGCGCGTTCTCGGCGGTCGCCTCGTGGAAGCGGCGCAGCAGCGCCGGGATCACGTGCGAGTTGCTCGGGTGGAAGTTGTCGTGCGGTCCGTACAGGTTGGTCGGCATCACCGAACGATAGTCGCGGTTGTACTGACGGTTGTAGGACTCGCACAGCTTGATCCCGGCAATCTTGGCAATCGCGTACGGCTCGTTGGTCGCTTCAAGCGTGCCCTGCAGCAGTTCGCTCTCGGCGATCGGCTGTTTCGCCATTTTCGGGTAAATACAGGACGATCCGAGGAACAGCAGCTTATTCACGTTGTGCAGATGCGCCGCGTGAATGATGTTGCTCTCGATCATCATGTTTTCGTAGATGAAATCCGCCGGGTAGGTGTTGTTAGCGACAATGCCGCCCACCTTCGCCGCCGCCAGATACACCTGGTCAATGCGTTCGTTAGCAAAGAAGTCCTGTACCGCGCGGCTGTCGAGCAGGTTCAGCTCGTCGCGCGTGCGGACAACCACTTCCACGTCACCGCGCTGCTCCAGCTGGCGAACAATCGCGGAACCCACCATTCCGCGATGACCGGCGACAAAAATACGTTGTTTTGTCATTCTCAGGACTCCAGCGCGATGGCAACCTCGTAGCCATGAGACTTAAGCAGGGAGTGTTTTTTCGCTGCTTCAAGATCTTTGGCTACCATCTCGGAAACCATTTCCTGCAGGGTGATTTCTGGTTTCCAGCCCAGCTTCTCGTGCGCTTTGGTTGGGTCGCCCAGCAGGGTTTCCACTTCAGCAGGACGGAAGTAGCGCGGGTCAACCTGGACAATCACGTCGCCTGGCTTCACGCCCGGAGCGTCGTGGCCGGTCACGGAAACCACGATACCTTTCTCTTCCACGCCGGTACCTTCGAAGCGCAGCTTGATGCCCAGCTGCGCCGCGGCCATTTCAACGAACTGACGTACGGAGTACTGCACGCCGGTTGCAATCACGAAGTCTTCTGGCTGTTCCTGCTGCAGCATCATCCACTGCATTTTCACGTAGTCTTTGGCATGGCCCCAGTCACGCAGGGAATCCATGTTGCCGAGGTGCAGGCAAGACTCCAGACCCTGCGCGATGTTGGCGATAGCGCGGGTGATTTTGCGGGTCACGAAGGTTTCGCCGCGACGCGGAGATTCGTGGTTGAACAGGATGCCGTTACAGGCGTACATGCCGTAGGATTCACGGTAGTTCACGGTGATCCAGTAGGCGTACAGTTTTGCTACCGCATACGGAGAGCGCGGGTAGAACGGCGTGGTCTCTTTCTGTGGGATTTCCTGCACCAGGCCGTACAGCTCGGAGGTGGATGCCTGGTAGAAGCGAGTTTTCTTCTCAAGGCCGAGGAAGCGGATTGCTTCCAGCAGACGCAGCGTACCCATGGCATCAACGTCGGCTGTGTATTCCGGGGATTCGAAGGAGACCGCTACGTGGCTCATCGCGCCCAGGTTGTAGACTTCATCCGGCTGTACTTCCTGCAGGATACGGGTCAGGTTGGAGGTATCGGTCAGGTCGCCGTAGTGCAGATGGAATTTCGGGTTCGCCGCGTGAGGATCCTGATAAATATGATCCACACGTTCGGTGTTGAAAGAAGACGCACGACGTTTAATACCGTGTACTTCATACCCTTTTTCCAGCAGGAACTCTGCCAGGTAAGAACCATCCTGCCCGGTAACGCCGGTGATGAGAGCGACTTTAGACATGTTTATATTCCTCTACTTATGAATTTAATCAGTTTCAACGCGTTCGCGTATCACCACTGCGGGGTTGCCACGGCAAATTTTATTTGCCGGTAGCGATTTAAAAACGCTGCTGCGGGCACCGACTACCGTGCCATCGCCAACAGAAACACCCGGTGCAACAAAAACATCCGTTGCCAGCCAGCATTTTTCGCCAATCACAACAGGCGAAGCGGTAATATCAAAATGCTGACTCATAAAGTCGTGGCTGCCGGTGCACAAATAACATTTCTGTGAAACCACCGAATTTGCGCCAATCGTAATTTCGCCAAGGGTATATAACACCGCGTCATCCCCGACCCATGCGTAATCCCCCAGCGTTAATTTCCACGGATAGGTAATTTTCACAGAAGGTCGGATGACTACGTTTTTTCCGATTTTTGCGCCAAACAGGCGCAATAAAAAAGCTCGCCAGCGGTACATTATTTGCGGCGACCAGGCAAATAACGTTGCCTGAACGGCCCACCACAGCTGTACCTTAATACCGTTCCCGCCCCGAAAACCTTTCGGCACGGAGAAATCTTTTAAATCCTGCATTGCGTTTCCTTATATTCAGGCTTTGTTATATAAGGTTTTCGTTTTGCCTGTGGTACGCAGGCGTAATAAATAGGACAATTCCGCCCAGAACCCCGGCACGCGTAATATTTTACGCTGCACGTTTTTGGCATCCTGGCACAATTCCAGATTATTAGACGTTGACACGCCGCCCATGGAGAATTCAGACACCAGCCCTTTAATTCGACGGAACGGGTAACCTGATTTATACAGGCTGGCTGCCAGCGCATAATCGGAAGACACTTTATACTGCAAATCGTAAGGCTGTTTTTTCAGACCTTTTACCGGGAAGAAAATTGCCTGATGGCTGGCCGGCAGGCTGTGATAGATATACCAGCCTGGCTTCGCGCTGCGGCACACTTTATGTCCGTCGCCAAAATCGAGCAGCGCATCGCCAATATACATGGCGTCTTCTTTCTGGCGAGCCAGCTGACGGGCAAACAGCGCCACGTCTTCATGGAAAATGTCGCCCGAGTTCAGGAAGATGGCATAACGGCCTTGCGCCATGTTGATGCCTTTATTCATCGCATCGTAGATGCCTTTATCTTTCTCGCTGATGTAGCGTAAGTTGAACTCACCGTTGAGTTTTTCCAGAAACTCCGCCGTGCCATCGTTCGAGCCGCCGTCGACCACAATCCACTCAAAGGTGAGGCTTGGATCGCGCGCCAGGTTGCGCAGCGAGCGCCAGGTTTTTACCACCCCTTCGTAATTACGAAAAGCGACAGTAATGACGCTAAGAAACATAAATCACCTCATTTCGTCATACGTTCGTAATATTAAGCGCCTTGCGCAGAATAAACGGACAGACAATCAAGAAAGCATATTCCGGGCTAAATATTGACCCGGTAAAAAACAGCGACACCGGAGTAAACAGATAAAGCTGAACGCGAAAGTTCTGGTTATCACCAAACGCGTTAATCATCATTTTGAAAACTTTAAACAGATACCACAGGGTCAACAGTACGGCGAACCACGAAAAATAAATAATTAACAGATACAGACCATTGTCTATGGTTTTACCGACATCCGCACCGTTAAAGATTCCGAATGATGCAACATATTCGTAAAGTGAGCCGAATCTTACTACCCCATCAATATGGGTTAAGGAATAACCCACCATCACCAGTGGCCCAATGATGCGATAATAGGACGAAGACCCTTCCGTTCCCAAATCACCCAGACGTTCTGAGATGTACGGGAAGGCAAATATCACGCCTACCATAAATACCGTCAGGGAGATAATCGCCAGCGGCAGTTTTTTCTTAATCGCATCTTTGTTCAGGTACTGGAACGCCCACTCCAGCAGGTAAAACAGGATAAATGTCATTACCCCTGAGAACGATCCAGACAGAACAATTCCTGCAAGAATCATAGCATCGGTCTTAGGCGTTTTGATACCAAACTGTTTGATGCTGAGCCAAATTGAGATTAACGCCAGAGCGAAAAACGCCGGTTCAAAATAGAGGGCTGTAGTACGCTTCCCGCCAAACTTGATGAAGTTCAATACATAGCTGTTACTGTAAATGAGATATTTCGAAATTATCTCCATCAGGCTGCTGCCGCCGGTGAGAATAATTTGCGACATCTCCAGTGCGGCAAGCATAACAATTAACGCAACGGCAATATAAAAGAACCTAAGGATTTTCCGATAATTGTGCGGAGAAATAGTTTTAAACCGAATACTCCAGACCATACCGATAATAATGACAATATAAACAAACAGCATGGTCGAGGTGACGTATTTACTGGCATCCAGCGACTGGCCAAAGATGTAGTTAAACAGCGTCAGGCCCGTGCCCAGCCCTAAGGCAATCATCAGCTTCTTGAGGTTGATTTTATCGACATACAGCAGAAGCAGAACGGGCAGGAAGGTTACGATGGTTATCGGGAAGCTTTCGCCGAGCTGGGCAATTTTGACGTTGACCAGCAGGTAGATCAGCGGCAGCAGCAGATAACTACAGATTCTGATAGAACGAGACATATTCCTCCAGCATCTGTTGTCCACTGTAGGCCTTGCGGCTGCGGTTGCGGAACGATTCCAGGTCAGTGCCAAAAACGATCTCAGCAATCTGCGCCTTCGGCAGCTGTACCAGCGGCAGGACCTCCTGCTCCGTGAAGGTTTTCCCGCCGGACTTTTCCAGCACTTCACGCGCCGCATCGCTGTGGGTGGCAATCACCGGCACGCCGATAGAGAGCGCTTCGCAGAGGATCAGCGGGTAGTTATCCACGCGGGAGCTGAACACCAGGGCGTCCATTTCATTCAGCGCGCTCATCAGCTTGCGCTTGTCGGTCTCAAACCCGTGGTTCACCACGTTGGCCCCTTCGAACGGTGAAAACTTGCCGAAGGTGTGAAGCTCTATCTTGTCACCCAGCGCCATCATGTCGCGCACCAGCTGCTGGTTGGTTTTACCGTCGTAACGCAGGTCATGCGCAACGATGGCGATTTTCGGTTTGCCCGCGGTTTCCGCCACCGGGGTCAGCTCGGCAAGAATGGCTTCCGTCGCCACGTCGATGCCGTTGTTGATAATCTGACAACGCCCTGCCCCGTACAGGCTGTTGAAGGCATCGGCCACGTGCTGGCTCGGGGAGATAAACGTACAGCCGAGCGAGAGCATGTCGCGGAACAGCTGACGCTTTCCGGCCACCAGCTGATGCGCGCGATCCACCTTCACCGGCGGGTAGTTGCTTAACGTCGGGCACTTCTGGCAGTTATCTTTCCAGCCTTCGCAGCCGTCGGTAAACGCGCAGCGTCCGGTCACGCTCCAGTGATCGTGCAGCGTCCACACAAAGCGGGTGTCCGGCTTGTGGGCCTGCACCTTCTGGCAAAACGCCACCACCTCTTCCAGATTCAGCCAGTAGCTGTGCAGCACGTGAAAATGCAGCACAACCGGGCCCGCGGTGCGGGTAACCGTGCGGTAAAGATTGTTCAGGTTGCCAAACAGATCGCGGTTAAACAGACGGAACAGCGCAATGTTGGCAATCGAGGTCAGACGCGGCGTGTGCTTGTGCACCTGCGGGAAGTTATCGTGGCTGACGCTTTTCTTGCCGCCTTTGCCGTAGCCGTAAATAAAGCGAGACTGAAGTCCTTTTTGCAGCGCGCGCTGGTGCAAATCCAGGGCCACGCCAGCCGCTCCGCCTTCTGCGAGGCGTACGTTAAATTGCAAAATGTTCATTTAATCACCTTCACGCGGGCTTTTTCTCCCACCACCAGCGCGTTATCCGGAATGCTGTCCAGCACCACGCTGCCAGCACCAATCGTGACGTTATTACCAATCGTAATGTCACCGATGATTACCACGTTCGCGCCCAGCTCGACGTTATTGCCGATGACCGGGCAGGCCAGGCTGTCAGGCCCGCGGTTGCCAATGGTGACCGCATGACGAATGGTGAAATCATCCCCGGCGACCACAAACTTGTTGATCACCACCGCATAGCCGTGATGGATGGTAAAGCGGCGGCCAATAGTGGCAGCGGCCTGAATTTCATAGCCAAAAAAGCATTCGGTAATGATGCGGTACAGCACCAGCACGGGCGCCGCCCAGATATTGTTCAGCACGTTTTTCTTACGCCACACCGAGCAAAAGTGCGCGATGCGGTACGCCAGAACCATGCAGCACGGACGCAGGCTCCAGCTGTTAGCGCGGCAATCTTCCAGAAACATTATTTCCCCCGAAGCCCGTCAGCCAGGCGCTTGCCGTTACGCACGGACAGCAGCGTCAGCAGCGTGCGCCAGTTCATGCGCTTGTTGCGGATCTGATAGAGGGTGAAGAGCTGATATTTACGGCTGGCACGGTCAAACTTGTCCTTGTGCTTGCGGTAAAAATGGAAGTAGCCGGAGAACTTCTTCGGCGAGGAGGTGATTTGCATCTCCCCGTGGTTGATGTGCAGGATCTGCGTGGCCTCTTCCACCTTCCACGGCTCGCCGTATTCCACCACCATGCGCAGGAAGATATCGTAATCCTGCGCGGCCTTGAGTTCGGTATCGAACAGGCACTCTTTGAAACGCCACGCCCAGGTGAAGACCTGGTTACCAATAATGTTGCGCTTGTAGAACAGGCGGCGAGAATACGGCGATTTCGGGTACAGCGGCAGACTCGCGGGCTGCGAGTAAACCTCACCCTGACAGACATAGTCGTTGGCATACAGGAAAGCGTGCGTGACCAGCTGTTCTTTATGCGACAGGAAGATAGACAGGCGGTTCGGCGTCCATTCGTCATCGTCGTCGATCCCGGTCAGATACTGCCCTTTGGCCTGCATAATCGCCTGATTACGCACCGCGCACGCGCCGGAGTTAATGGCGTTATGCGTATAGACCACCCGCTGGTCGTTGAGGTCAGTCACAAACTTTTGCAGCTGTTCATACGAGGAAGAGCAGTCATCAACGATGATCAGCTCCCAGTTATCGTAATCCTGTCGCAGGACGGATTTGATTGCGCGGATCGCCAGCTGCTGACGATTCCATGTCGGCATATAGATTGAAACTAAAGGGCGTTGTGTGGTCATCTTTTCCCCTCACCCCGGCCCTCTCCCCAAAGGGGAGAGGGTGAAAGGCAGCCAGTGGTTATCATTACGTTCGTCCCCCACATCCAGCACCGAACAGTCCCCTCTCCCCTTTGGGGAGAGGGTTAGGGTGAGGGGTGTGGGGTGTGTTTTGTTATTTACTGTCAGACTTATATTCGTACTCGTAATAGCCGTAATCCTGGTACCCGGTCGCGCGGCGGAAGATGGAGTTCAGGATCACCCCTTTCACCTCAATCCCGTTCTGCTCGAAGCGGCTCAGGCTGGTTTCCACCTCTTTCAGGGTGTTGACCGCGTAACGCGCCACCATCAGCGTGGTGCCAGCGTGGCGGCCAACAACGGCGGCGTCGGTCACGGCCAGAATTGGCGGCGTATCGATCAGCACCAGGTCGTAATTTTTGCTCGCCCACTCCACCAGCTCGGTAAAGCGTTCGCTCATCAGCAGCTCGGACGGGTTAGGCGGCACCTGACCGCGTGGGATCAGGTCAAATTTCGGCACCGTTGTAGGTTTCGCGCTCTGGCTGATTTCACCTTTGCCGAGCAGGATTTCCGACAGACCGTTCACGTTATTGGTGCCCAGCAGCTCGTGGGTGTAGCCCTTACGCATATCGCAGTCGATCAGCAGAACGCGCTTGTTGGTCTGGCTGACCACCGCCGCCAGGTTGGCGCAGACGAAGGTTTTACCGATTGACGGACTCACGCCGGTTAACATCAGGACGTTGTTTTTGGCCTGCATCATGGCGAAGTGCAGGCTGGTACGCAGGCTACGGATCGCTTCGATGGCGAGGTCGGTCGGGTTACCCACCGCCAGAAGCTGGCTCTGTTTGTAACGCTTGACGCCCTTGATGGTTTTGACGCTGTCGCGGGATTTTTGCCACTCGGACAGCGGAATGCTGGCATAGACGTTGATACCGCTCTCTTCCAGCACCTGCGGGCTTTCGATACCGCGGTTGAACAGCGAACGCAGCAGCACGCCCACGATGGAGAGCATCAGGCCGAGAATAATGCTGCCGAGAATAATCAGCGCTTTCTTCGGCTTCAGCACGCCAGGCTGGGTAATGGCCGGGTCGACGATGCGCACATCACCGACGGTACTGGCTTCGGTGATTTTCAGCTCCTGCTGCTTGTTCAGCAGCTGCATGTAAACCTGCTGTCCTGACTCCACGTCGCGGGTCAGACGCACGATCTCCTGCTGCGTTTTCGGCATCGCGGTCACGCGGTCATTGAGCTTCGCCTTCTCCTCTTCCAGGGTACGGCGTTTCTCCAGCAGCGTGCGGTAGGCCGGGTGACGTTTGGTATAAAGCTTGGAAATCTCCGCCTCTTTGAAGGTCAGCTCGTTGAGCTGCGCATCAATGTTGACCATCGAATCGAGGACCGATTTCGCTTCCAGCGGCAGGTCAACGGAGTCTTTATCCTGACGATAGGCGTTCAGCTTGTTCTCGGCATCATCCAGATGAGCGCGCACTTCCGGGAGCTGTTTAGCGAGGAAGGCCAGGCTTTTCGCCGCTTCCGCCGACTTACGCTCAACGTTCTGCTCAAGGTAGTTGCGGGTAATGCTGTTCAGGATGTCGCGGATTTGATCCTTATCTTCACCGGTAAAGGTCATGCTCAGCACGCCGGTGTCCTTACCGTTTTCGGTGACGGTCAGGTTGTTTTGCAGATTGTTGATCATCCCCAGGGTGGAGAATTTGGTGACGGTGAATTCGCCGCCCTCCTGGGCGTTAATCGCGCTGACCATCATGCTGACGCCGTCTTTGGTCAGCATCTGCCCCACTTCGCCGCGGGCGCTAAAACCTGCGTCACTGGTTAGCTGATACTGTTTCGGGCCAAGCACCGTCAGGGTAAACGTCTGATCGGCTGCCCCTTTTGGCAGCACGAAGTCAGTGACTTTCACCGTGTCGTTGTTGCGCCCCATCAGCCGATCCCAGCCGGCACCAAAGACTGGGAAGGTATTTTTGGTGACGGAGATATCGAGCCCGAGGTCGTGAACCGTTTTACCCAGCACCAGGCGTGACTGGATGAGCTGAATTTCGGCGTCGGATGCCGGCGGCTTGTTCGCCAGCGCGGAACCAATGTCCTGCACCAGCGAGTTGCCGGTATTCTGCTCGATCTGCACCAGCGCATCGGCGCTGTAGATAGGGGTGGCGAACAGCGTATAGACGACGGCCGCCGCGGCGAACACGGCGGTAATGCCCAGCACCCACCACTTTGCCTCTACAACAGTGCCGACCAGGCGCCCAATATCAATTTCATCACTGCCCGAAGTCGGGGCGGCAGAAGGTCTTGTTTTTTCTGTCATTGTTATCCCTGCTGAACTTTCAGTGCCTGCGCCCACTGTTGGGCAGACTGGTCAAGTAAGGTGTAAACCGCCTCAAAGGCCTCATGGCTTTTGCGATACGGATCGGGGATTTCACGTTCATTGTCCCAGTGACCAAACAGCATCACCTTGCCGCGCATCTCCGGAGCGATATCGCACAGCGCATGAATATGGCGTTTTTCCATCGTCAGGATCAGGTCATACTCCCGGCACATGCGGCCAGTGACCTGGCGGGCCACGTGGCCGTCGAGAGAGAGGTGATGATCCCGCGCCACGCTCGTTGCGCGCTCATCGGCACCTTTACCGACCAGTGCACCCAGCCCTGCCGAATCAACGGTCAGTTCGGGCTGGTAGTGTTTCAACAACCGTTCAGCCGTAGGGGAACGGCAAATGTTCCCCACGCATACCACCAGAATTTTGTTAAACATCGCGGATTACCAGGTATGAATGTCGCGCGCCGTATCCGTCATGTAGCGAACGCCACTGATGGTTGGCAGCAACTGGTTGATCAGACGGTTCCAGCGGGCAACCGGCGCGGTGGTGACATACACCACATCATATGGCTGGAGACGGAACTCCGTTGCCATCACCAGAGAGGTCGCATCGGACATATCCAGCTGGTAGATGTTGGCAATCTTGCCTTTCGCACTGCCCTCACCTTTCAGCGGACGAATAACGAAGATACCGGTCGCGTTAGAGGTCGTCAGATCGATACCCTCAGCATTGCCCAGCGCTTCGGTCAGCGTCATACCGCTGAAGTCCATTTTGAGGGTGCTCTGTTTCTTCACTTCACCCATCACGAAGACTTTCAGATCGTCATTGCGCGGCACGTAGAGAATGTCGCCCGGATAGAGCAGGCGGTTCTGGGTCAGATCGCCATTTTGCATCAGCGCCTGCAGCGAAATACGCTGCTCCTTCCCGTTGTGGGTGAGCACCACGTTGCGCCAGTCGGCGCCGTCGGTTAACCCGCCCGCGGCGTTGATGGCATCCAGGACGGTCAGAGGAACGTTGGTGATGGCCTGCTGGCCGGATTTGTTCACCTGGCCGGAGATATAGGCTTTTTGCGAGCGGAATGCGGCGATATTAACGTCCACCTGCGGATCGGCGATGTACTGCGCTAAGCGGCCGGTAATATCACTACGGATCTCGGCAAGCGTTTTGCCTGCAACATGGACTTTACCAATGTAGGGATAGAACATGGTGCCATCTGACTGCACCCAGTTACCGGTATCGCTTGAGCTACGGTACTGGCCCGCTGGCGTGGTCAGTTCAGGGTGGTCCCAAACGGTCACGTTGATCACGTCACCCGGCCCCACGCGATACTGGTAGGACGCAATTTCCTGGTCCAGCGACATATTCGGCTGGGCAACATTCGGACGTGGACGTAATTGTTCGACCAGACGAGGCGTAAGTGGATAAACATTCACCATTTTGTCGAGATCAAAATCGGCATCCTGTTGCTTGATCACATCCTTACCCATTGTTGACATATTGCTGCCGGGAAAGACCGTGCAACCACTCATCAAGGTCACAGACACCAATAATGGCATCAATTTCATTTTGGATTTCATCATTGATTATTTATCACTTTGGCAGAGTAATTATCCTGTGCAATTTAAATAAGCTCGAGTCGTATTGGGTTTCAGCATGCAGTTAATCAAATAGAAATATAACTGGCATCAGTCCTAAAAAAAGCTTATTCATCCATTGGCTATTGACAGAATAATCGAGGCTGATTCACACGCTTTCAGGCACGCTACCGCCCTTGGCTTTCAGTTACCAATCCACTGACTAAACAATGTGTTATGGATAGACACCCTCTTGAGCAAGGTCTTCTGGAAATATATCAGTCGCTTGAGAAACCCGACGGATAATGAATAACCATCCCTGAAGACCGAACATTAATAGCAACACCGAGATTTAACATTTGATGCTGGGAGAATTGTTGCAGCTAACCTAATAGCAGGCAAGGAGACAACTGTCCTAATATCGGTTTTTAAGATTAATATTAAGAGCAAATTTTTGACCTTTTAGGAATTTCTTTATATTGACAAATTGAGAGTAAAAATCATCACCTGCGATATATCCTAAAATGCATTCATTGTAATTAAATATACGTATTTCGCTTATTTACACCCTATTGAGAATGCTCTCTTTTTTACCCGTCGTATTAAGAGAAATCTCAGCCCGGCATTGCAATTTCCCCCAGCTTTATCCATGATCGAAGTGTGACATTCGTCATATAACAGAAGGTATTGCTATTACTATGGAATGGATTGCCGATCCCTCAATCTGGGCCGGGCTGGTTACGCTGGTCGTCATCGAGCTGGTGCTCGGGATTGATAATCTGGTCTTTATCGCCATCCTCGCTGAAAAACTGCCCCCTTCCCAGCGCGACCGCGCGCGCGTGACGGGTCTGCTGCTGGCGATGGTGATGCGTTTACTGCTGCTGGCCTCTATCTCCTGGCTGGTAACGCTCACTCAGCCTCTGTTCTCCATTCACGGCCTGAGTTTCAGCGCCCGCGATCTGATCATGCTCTTCGGCGGGTTGTTCCTGCTGTTCAAAGCCACGGTGGAGCTCAACGAGCGGCTGGAGGGCAAAGACAGCGAGAATCCAACCCAGCGCCGCGGGGCGAAATTCTGGCCGGTGGTGGCGCAAATCGTGGTGCTGGATGCGGTCTTCTCCCTCGACTCGGTGATCACCGCCGTCGGGATGGTCGACCACCTTGCGGTGATGATGGCCGCGGTGATCATTGCCATCACGCTGATGGTGATGGCCAGCAAGGCGCTGACCCGCTTTGTGAACAGTCACCCGACCATCGTGATCCTCTGCCTGAGCTTCCTGCTGATGATTGGCTTTAGCCTGGTGGCCGATGGTTTTGGCTTCCATATTCCGAAAGGCTACCTGTACGCCGCCATCGGCTTCTCCGTCATGATTGAAGCGCTTAATCAGCTGGCGATATTTAACCGCCGCCGCTTCCTGTCCGCGAATCAGACCCTGCGTCAGCGCACGGCCGACACGGTTATGCGCCTGCTAAGCGGTAAGAAAGAGGATGCGGAGCTGGATGCAGAATCCTCCGCCATGCTGGCCGATCGCAGCGACGGGCCGATCTTCGACCCGCAGGAACGACGGATGATCGAGCGGGTGCTTAATCTGAATCAGCGGACGGTCAGCAGCATCATGACCTCGCGGCACGACATTGAGCATATCGACCTGACGGCACCGGAAGAGCACATTCGCGCCCTGCTGGATAAAAACCAGCACACCCGCGTGGTGGTGACCGGCGGTGAAGAGGAAGAGGAGCTGCTGGGCGTGGTGCACATTATTGACCTGCTCCAGCAGCAGCTTCACGGCGAGGCGCTCAACCTGCGCGTTCTGGTGCGCCAGCCGCTGGTCTTCCCTGAGGGGCTACCGCTGCTTTCCGCCCTTGAGCAATTCCGTAACGCGCGCACGCACTTTGCCTTTGTGGTGGATGAGTTTGGTTCGGTGGAAGGGCTGGTCACGCTCAGCGACGTCATGGAAACCATTGCCGGTAATCTGCCTAACGAGGTGGATGAGATTGACGCCCGCCATGACATTCAGAAAAACGCAGACGGGTCTTGGACGGCTAACGGCCACATGCCGCTGGAAGACCTGGTGCAATACGTGCCGCTGCCGCTGGATGAAAAACGGGAATATCACACGATTGCCGGCCTGCTGATGGAGTATTTGCAGCGTATCCCGCAGCCGGGAGAAGAGGTTCAGGTGGGCGACTATCTGCTCAAAACGCTGCAGATTGAAAACCATCGCGTGCAGAAGGTTCAGCTCATTCCGCTGCGGGATGAGGAAGAGCTGGATTTTGAGGTTTAGGTAAAACAAAACGGCAACCCGGTTGCCGTTTTTAGTGTTTGCGCCCTCTCCCGTGGGAGAGGGCCGGGGTGAGGGCATCAGGCCGCAACGCCACCCGGCGCAACGGACATCAAAGCTTATCCAGCAACTTCTTCACATCCTTACCGTCCTGTGAATCTTTATTACGATCCGCCCAGCCGCTAAGCCGACGTTTCGCTTCATCCTGCAGATGCTTGCGCAGGATCTGATCCACCTGCAGGCTGTAATTCAGGGCCTGCCATTTGCCGTATACGGTCAGCGGGACCGGCGTCTCTTTCAGGAAGTCGATGAGCTTGCTTTCACCCTGCCAGCCAGAAAGTACCCGCACGTTAAAGCGCGTATCCGCCGTCTCTTTCACCAGATCCAGCTTACCTTCACCGGTCATTGATAACAGTGAAGAGGCGCCCTGCATCCCGTCGAGAGTGAGTTGTCCGTTGTCCAGCGTCAGGTCCGTGGTGAAGCTGTCGAGGCGCGTGGCACTGTCGTAGTTATCCTGAGCCTTCACATCGCTGCTGCGCTCAACCGCCTGCTGCACCAGCTGCTGGAAGTTAAGTCCTTCCATACGGGAATTCTTCAGATCTAGATGCGCCTGCCCCTGCCACTCGCGGCGGAAAGCATCGGCATCAATTTTCGTGCCTGAGAAGTCACCCGCGAGCGTCAACTGCCCCGTCAGGGATATCGGATAGTTGAACGCGTTCAGGATGGTGCCTATCTCAACGTTGTCGAGACGCGGCTGGAATTCGGCGCTGGCAACGTCTTTACGGACATCCAGCGTGCCGGGCAGCGAGAGGTTTCCTGCGCCCATCTTCCCGCTCAGTTCGGAGATCACCAGCAAACCGTTATGGTTAAACATCTGGCTGCTCACGTCGGTAAAATCAATGCCGCGCCAGCGCAGGCTATTGGCTTTCAGCAGAATATCCGCCGTGAATCCGCGCAGCGCGTTATAGTCAGGCTGATCGAGATTAGACGAGATAACCGGACGTGATGCCGGTGCCTGGCTTTGCCCCGTCTGGGTGGCATCGTTGTCCGTGGCGCTGGCCGGCAGAGGCGGCAGCAGGTTTTCCAGATTGAGCTTGTCAAACTGCAGATTCAGCACCCACTTCGGCTTCTCTTCGAGCGTGACGCTCGCCTGCCCCTTCAGGCTACTGTCATTTGCCTGCAGGTTGAGATTATCCAGCTCGAGCTGCTTTTGCTCTTCGCGCCACACGGCCTGCAGCGTTCCCTGCCCGGTTATTCCCTGGGTGGGGAGATCGGCACCCGTCAGCTGCCAGTTCAGCTGCTGGATGTCGGCCGTGAGCTGATGCGGGTAGTCCGAGGCGTTCACATTAGCATTCAGCGACAGGGTCAAATCGCGCTGATCGCGGTTTACGCGCCCGCTAAATTCCAGCGACGCAAGATGGTGAGCATCCTGTTCCATCTGCAGGTTAATGTTGCGAATGGTCACCTGCTCCTGGTGCTCATGCTGGAAAACCAACACGCTGTCGGCAACTTTCAGCTTGCCGATATCAAAGGACCAGCCGGTATCGGACGGTTCATCGGGCAGAGTATTTTCGCGCGGCGCAACCGGCGCACTGGCATCACGCACGGCTTCGGTTTGCGGGGTGAGCTGAATCACCGCGCCTTTCAGCATCACCTGCTTAACCTGCAGCTGATGGGAAATGAGCGGGATCAGCGCCACATCGAGACGCATGTTGTCTGCGGACACCAGCGGCTGGGACGCCCCCGGTGCCGTGAGCGACATGCGGCCAGAGAGAATGCTGAGCTGCGGCCAGACGTGCCATCGCAGCGGCCCGTCAAGCTTCAGTTGATAACCACTGCGCGCCTCGACCTGCCGCACCATGTAAGCGCGGAAATCGTTGGGGTTAACCAGCAGAACCAACGCCGAAAGGCCAGCCACCAGCACCACCAGCAAAATCATCAGCGTCGTCAGAACTCTTCTCATGGCATCCTCAATGGACTAACGATCAGTCTTTATCAATACGGCTGGCAACCGCGCCCTGCTGGTCGCGATATTTTGCGTCCTGCCGACGGTTATAAGGACGATCTGCCGGAGCTGACAGCGGTTCAAAGCTTAACGCGCCGATCATCATGCCCGGACGCAGCGCCAGCGGCAATTTACCGGCATTGAAGAATTCCAGCACGATACGCCCCGACCAGCCTGGATCGATACGGTGCGCGGTCACGTGAACCATCAGTCCCAGTCGCGCCAGCGAAGAACGACCATCAAGCCAGCCGACCAGGTCCGGAGGTAAGGTGACGGATTCAAACGTCACCGCCAGGGCCAGTTCACCCGGATGCAGATAAAAAGCTTCGCCTTCATCGATTACGATTTCGTCACTCATCACGCGATCGAGCGCGGCGCTGACTTCGTCCTTCGGCCCGCTGAGGTCAATGAACGGCGCAGTGTGGCCACTAAAGGTGCGGAATTTATTCCCCAGGCGGACATCAACGGTCACGCCATTGATACGCTCAACGGGTGGGCGCGGGGTAATAGACAAACGGCCTTCATCCAGCCAGGCTTCTATATCGCGATCGCAAAGACGCATGCCACTTTCTCCTTTCATGCATCGTACCCTGAGGCGGTAAGCGCTCAGGGTAAAACCAGGTTATCTCTGAACGGTACACAATTCACGCGGCTTATTCAAAAAACTGACTGATTTTCGCTTTTAAGATATCAATAGCAATGCGGTTTTTACCCCCGCGCGGCACGATGATATCGGCGTATTGTTTGGATGGCTCAATAAACTGCAGGAACATCGGGCGGACCGTTTTCTGGTATTGCGCCATGACGGAGTCCATCGAACGGCCGCGTTCATTCACGTCACGCTTGATGCGGCGCATCAGGCAGATATCCAGCGGGGTATCAACGAAAATCGAGAAGTTCATGGATTCACGCAGGCGGGCGTCGGTCAGCAGCAGGATGCCTTCAAGGATAATGACCTTTTTCGGCTCGATGCGGATGGTTTCCTGCGTGCGGGTGTGTTCTACGTAACTGTAAACGGGCAGTTCAATGGCCTGGCCGCTCTTAAGCGCTTCTAAATGCTGGAACAGCAAGCTGTGATCCATCGCATTGGGATGGTCATAGTTGGTTTTGACGCGCTCTTCCATCGACAGATGGGATTGATCTTTGTAATAGCTGTCTTCGGGAATGACGCCGATATGCTCATCACCTACTTGTTCACGCAGTTCGCGATAAAGCGTACTGGCAATTAGACTTTTACCTGAAGCCGATGCGCCGGCGATGCCTATAATGACGCATTGATGAGACTTATCAGTCATAAATTTAGCGACCTGATTAACCTGGATGTTAAGGAAGGACGACGCCGGAGCGTCAAACGCGGCAATTATAGGGATTTCACGGGCGTGATACCAGTCGAAAGCACAGGTTCTGCGAGACTGGCCGAAAAGTGACGTCTTATTCCCTGAGTGAAATTTAAATGAGCGTTTTTTCAGCGTTTAACCGTTTTTTTTAACGGAGCCTCTATTTAATAAGTCTGTGGTGTCAAATTCTGAGCGGTCACCATATGAATTGTAAATTGTTTGTACTAGCATAAACCAAATTATCAAATTCACGCGTTCGGACATCTTCCCTGACGGCATGGCGTCTCTGGATAAAGCGGTAATGAATAAACAATACCAGCGGGTTTTGGTTACCACCCCACATCCTTTAATACGACTTGTCTGTCTGGGCCTGGTCACCTTTATCTTTACCTTATTTTCCCTGGAGCTTACCCGGTTCGGCACCCTGCTGGCCCCGCTCTGGTTCCCCACCGCCATTATGATGGTGGCGTTTTACCGCCATGCAGGAAAAATGTGGCCGGGAATCGCCCTGGCCTGTTCGTTCGGCAATATTCTGGCCACCTGGATGCTCTTTTCGTGGGGATCGATAAGCCTCACCTACACCTCGATTAACGTGGTTGAAGCCTTTACCGGTGCGCTATTGCTGCGCAAATTGCTCCCGTGGTACAACCCGCTGCAGAATCTGAATGACTGGATCCGCGTGGCCATCGGCAGCGCGGTGCTCCCGCCGCTGGTGGGCGGCTTGCTGGTGTCCCTACTGGCTCCCGGCCCTGAACCCCTGCGTAATTTCTTCGTCTGGGTGTTGTCCGAAGCCATCGGCGCGCTGGCGGTGGTACCGTTGGGGCTGCTGTTTAAACCGCATTATCTGCTGCGCCATCGTAACCCGAGACTGCTGCTGGAAACCCTGACCACGCTGGCCGTAACGCTGGCCCTCAGCTGGGCAGCCATCACCTGGCTGCCGTGGCCTTTCACCTGCGTTATCGTTTTGCTTATGTGGAGCGCCGTGCGCTTGCCGCGAATGGAAGCGTTCCTGGTGTTTCTGGTCACCGTGATGGTTGTGTCGCTGATGATTGCCCGAAATCCTGTGGCGCTGACAACCCAGCACGTCGGGGCGATGCTGAACGCCCCCTGGCTGCCGTTCCTGATGCTGCTCCTGCCTGCCAACGTGATGACCATGGTGATGTATGCCTTCCGCGCCGAGCGCAAACACATCACCGAAAGCGAGGAGCGTTTTCGCAATGCGATGGAGTATTCCGCCATCGGTATGGCGCTGGTCAGCATTGAGGGCAAATGGCTGCAGGCTAACAAGGCGCTATGCAATTTCCTCGGTTACAGCCAGACGGAGCTCCAGTCGCTGACCTTCCAGCAGCTCACCTGGCCGGAAGATCTGCACACCGACCTGGAACAGCTCGAACAGCTGGTCAACGGCGACATCAATACCTATACCCTTGAGAAGCGCTATTACACTCGCGACGGGGAAGTGGTCTGGGCGCTCCTTGCCGTCTCCGTCGTGCGCCATGCCGACGGCTCGCCGCTCTATTTTATCGCCCAGATTGAAGACATTAACGACCTGAAGCAGACCGAGTGGGTCAACAAACGCCTGATGGAGCGCATTACGCTTGCTAACGAGGCGGGCGGCATCGGCATCTGGGAGTGGGATCTGGAGCCAGACATTATCAGCTGGGACAAGCGGATGTTTGAGCTGTATGAAATCCCGCCGCACATCAAGCCTACCTGGCAGCTCTGGCATGACACGATGCTGCCGGAAGATCGTGCCCACGCTGAGCAGGTGCTGCGGGACTCGCTGATTTCCCGTCTGCCGTTTAAGCTGGAATTCCGCATCCGCGTGAAGGAAGGCGTGCGCCACATTCGCTCCCTGGCGAACCGGGTGCTCAATAAGCAGGGTGAAGTCGAACGGCTGCTCGGGATCAACATGGACATGACCGAGGTGAAGCAGCTCAACGAGGCCCTCTTCCAGGAAAAAGAGCGTCTGCACATCACCCTCGACTCCATCGGTGAAGCGGTGCTGTGCACCGATATCAACATGAACGTCACCTTTATGAACCCGGTGGCCGAGAAAATGAGCGGCTGGCTGCAGACCGAGGCTATCGGCCAGCCGATCCTGAAGGTGTTGCACATCACCTTTGGTGAAAAAGGGCCGCTGATGGAGAATATTCACAGCGGCGATATGTCCCGTTCCGATATCGATCAGGACGTGGTGCTGAACTGCCGTACCGGCGGGAATTTTGATATTCACTACAGCATTACGCCGCTCAGCACGCTGGACGGGCAGAATATTGGCTCGGTTATCGTGATTCAGGACGTGACCGAGTCGCGCAAAATGCTGCGTCAGCTGAGCTATAGCGCCTCCCACGATGCCCTGACCCATCTGGCAAACAGGGTCAGCTTCGAAAATCATCTTAAACGGCTCCTGCAGACCGTTCGCGAAACGCGCCAGCGTCATGCTCTGGTCTTTATCGATCTCGATCGCTTCAAAGCCGTCAACGATACGGCAGGCCATGCGGCGGGGGATGCCCTGCTGCGGGAGCTCTCCTCCCTGATGTTGACCATGCTCCGCTCCAGCGACGTGCTGGCGCGACTGGGCGGAGATGAGTTCGGGTTACTGCTGCCGGACTGCAATATTGAAAGCGCGCGCTATATCGCCGGGCGCCTGATCCACACGATCAATGACTATCACTTTATGTGGGAAGGCCGCCTGCACCGGATCGGCGCCAGCGCAGGCATCACGCTGATTGATGAAAATAACCATCAGGCGTCGGAGGTGATGTCGCAGGCCGATATAGCCTGTTATGCCTCGAAAAACAGCGGGCGCGGCATGGTGACGGTTTACGAACCCCAGCAGGAGCGGGATCACAACACGCGCAGCATGATGTCGCTTGATGAACAGTGGCACATGATTAAAGACAATCACCTGATGATGATTGCCCGTAGCGTCGCTTCCCCGCGTATCCCGGAAAGCAGTAATTTCTGGCTGCTGTCGTTACGCCTGTGGACCAGCCAGGGCGAAGTCCAGGAAGAGCATGCCTTCCGCTCGGGTCTGGCCGAGCCTGAGCTTTTGCACGCCCTCGACAGGCGTATTTTTAATGAGTTTTTCCGCGCCTCTGCCGCACAGGTCGCCAGTAAAGGCATGGGGGTGGCGCTGCCGCTTTCTGAGGCCGGTTTAGCCAGCGTAACGCTGGTCGATGAGCTTCTCGCCCTGCTGGATAAAAGCCCCATGCCGGGCCGTCTCCTGCATCTGGTCATCTCTGCCGACGTGGTGTGCAGCCCGGATAAAAACCTGCAGCGGAGTCTGCAAAAGCTTCGCCAGGCGGGCTGCCGCGTGATCTTCAGCCAGGTGGGCCGCGACATGAACGTCTTCACCCACCTGACCGCCAATATGGCCGACTATCTGATGCTGGACGCAGAGGTGGTAAGCAACGTGTATGGCAACCTGATGGATGAGATGATGGTGACCATTGTTCAGGGCCACGCCCAGCGTCTGGGGATGAAAACCATCGCGGGTCCGTGCAATCAGCCCATCATGATGGATACGCTCTCCGGCATCGGTATTGATTTTATCTATGGCGACACCATCGCCGAGCCGCAGCCGCTGGATCTACTGCTCAACACCAGCTATTTCGCCATCAACTGACGGCGTCCAGCCGTCGGTATACCAGATGTGCAGCAGCGCGTAAGAGCGCCACGGCTGCCAGCGTTCGGCATAACGCCGAATCTGCGCGGGCGTCATCCCGGCAAAGCGTTGCTTAATCAGATAATCATCAGGCAGAAAGACATCTTTCGCCTGCCAGCCGCGCAGGGCCAGGTAGTTTGCCGTCCAGCGCCCTATTCCCGGCCGCTGCTGTAGCGCCTTCATCCCGGCCTCAATATTCTCGGGTGGGAAAAGCGGAAACGTCCCGTCGATGACCGACTGCGCCAGATGAATTAACGACTCCGCGCGTTTTACCGGCATGCCCAACGCTTTCAGCGCCAGCGGGTCCGCTGCCGCCAGCGCGTCAGGCGTGGGGAAACAGAGATAGCCCGGACAATCCGCGATCGGCTCACCGCACAGCGCCACCACGCGCGACGTCAGTTTCGCCGCCATCGCCACGCTCACCAGCTGCCCGAGGATCGCCCGGACGCCCTGTTCGTACGCGTCCATCGCCCCCGGCAAACGCAAGCCCGGCCGGGCAGCACCGAGATCCCCCAGCGTATCCGCGATGTGCTGCGGGTTGCACGCGAGATCGAACAGGCGCTCGATGCGTTCAAGGCACGTCTGCGCAACCGGAACTAACCCCGGAGTGAGCGTCACGGTCAGCGTATGGGTGGCGATATCCGGCGTTACGCGAAATATTCCCTGATGCCCTTCGCAGGCAAAACTGCGCTCGTAGTAGTCGTGGGTGACGGTTTCAATGCCCGTCACCGCACGCGCGCCGAGAAAGCCAAACATCCACTGCCAGTCGTAAGGGGGTTGCCAGTTCAGGGTGTACATCGTCTCTCCTTTTGGGTTCTCCACAGCATAAACGGAAAGGTCCTGTTTCGCCTTGCTTTCATATTCCTGTTGTCGCCATGCGGACATTTCGTTAAAGTCTCGCCCCTTCTCACTGGCATGGGGATTAATCGTGTTTATTGGATTCGACTACGGTACGGCAAACTGCTCGGTTGCGGTTATGCAAGACGGGCAGCCACAGCTTCTGAAAATGGAAAAAGAGAGCACGCTGCTGCCGTCAATGCTCTGCGCGCCGACGCGTGAAGCGGTAAGCGAATGGCTGTTCCGCCACCATCAGGTTCCGGCCACGGCGGCGGAGACCCAGGCGCTGCTGCGCCGGGCGGTCAGCTTTAACCGCGAGGAAGACATCGACGTTACGCCCTCCAGCGTGCAGTTCGGCCTCTCTTCGCTCGGGCACTATATTGAAGATCCTGAAGAGGTTTACTTCGTTAAGTCGCCAAAATCCTTCCTCGGCGCCAGCGGACTGAAGCCGCAGCAGGTGGCGATGTTCGAAGACCTGGTGTGCGCGATGATGCTGCATATTCGCAATCAGGCACAGACGCAGGTCTCCGATGCGATTACCCAGGCGGTCATTGGCCGCCCGATCAACTTCCAGGGGCTGGGCGGCGACGAGGCCAACCAGCAGGCGCAGGGGATCCTTGAACGCGCGGCGCACCGGGCAGGCTTCCGCGACGTGGTGTTTCAGTACGAGCCGGTTGCCGCGGGGCTGGATTTTGAAGCCACGCTGACGGAAGAGAAGCGCGTGTTAGTCGTGGATATCGGCGGGGGCACAACGGACTGCTCGCTGCTGCTGATGGGGCCGCAGTGGCATAACCGTCGCGACCGTGAAAATAGCCTGCTGGGGCACAGCGGCTGCCGCGTAGGCGGTAACGATCTCGATATCGCGCTGGCATTCAAAAGCCTGATGCCGCTGCTCGGCATGGGCGGGCAAACCGAAAAAGGCATCGCCCTGCCGATCCTGCCGTGGTGGAACGCGATTGCCATCAACGATGTGCCTGCGCAAAGTGATTTTTACAGCACCGCGAACGGCCGCTTCCTTAACGATCTGGTGCGCGACGCGCAGGACGCCGAAAAAGTCGCCCTGCTGTATAAAGTGTGGCGTCAGCGCCTGAGCTATCGCGTGGTGCGGACTGCCGAAGAGAGCAAAATTGCCCTTTCCGACCGCGCTGAGCATGCGGTCTCCTTGCCGTTTATCTGCGACGAACTGACCACCGCGATTTCGCAGGACGGGCTGGAGGCGGCGCTCGCGCAGCCGCTGCAGCGTATTCTGGAGCAGGTGCAGCTGGCGCTGGAGAACGGCAAAGAGAAGCCGGACGTGATTTACCTGACCGGGGGTAGCGCCCGTTCGCCGCTGATCAAGAAAGCGCTGGCGGAACAGCTGCCGGGCATTCCGATTGCCGGTGGGGATGACTTTGGCTCCGTCACCGCCGGGCTGGCGCGCTGGGCGCAGGTGATGTTTAGCTAGCATTGTTGCGGTGCGTTCTGGTGCCCTCACCCCGGCCCTCTCCCACAGGGAGAGGGAGAAAACACAAAAAACGGCAACGGATGTTGCCGTTTTGCGTTTACCTCCATTCAGACCATTCCTGACAGTCTTCCATATTTCCTCCATTTTTCCGCTGTGTTAGCTGACTAAACTAGTATCATTCCCCGAAGTCTTCAGGATGAGAACGTATAACGATGAAAGGCAGTAACAAATCCCGCTGGGCAATCGCCGCTGGCATCATTGTGGTGGTCCTTGCCGCCGCCTGGTACTGGCACAGTCAATCCGCGAACACCGCAGCCCCCGCCGGTGCCAATAGTCAGGCACAGCGCCCGGCAGGCGGAGGGCGTCACGGCATGCGCGGCGGCGCGCTGGCGCCGGTACAGGCGGCGACGGCAGTGAATAAAGCCGTTCCTCGCTATCTAACGGGCCTTGGGACCATTACCGCCGCCAACACCGTGACGGTGCGCAGCCGCGTCGACGGTCAGCTGATGGCCATTCACTTCCAGGAAGGTCAGCAGGTTAAAGCAGGCGATCTGCTGGCGGAAATCGACCCAAGCCAGTTTAAGGTCGCCCTCGCCCAGGCGCAGGGGCAGCTCGCGAAGGACAAAGCCACGCTCGCCAACGCTCGTCGCGATTTGGCCCGCTACCAGCAGCTGGTGAAAACCAACCTCGTGTCTCGTCAGGAGCTGGACACCCAGCAGTCGCTGGTCAGCGAAACGCAGGGCACCATCAAAGCCGACGAGGCCGCCGTCGCCAGCGCACAGCTGCAGCTGGACTGGAGCCGCATCACCGCGCCGATTGACGGGCGCGTGGGCCTGAAGCAGGTCGATATCGGCAACCAGATCTCCAGCGGCGACACCACGGGCATCGTGGTGATCACCCAGACTCACCCGATTGATTTAGTCTTTACCCTGCCGGAAAGCGAAATTGCGACCGTGGTGCAGGCGCAAAAATCCGGAAAGGGGCTGGTGGTGGAAGCCTGGGACCGCAGCAACAGGCAGAAGCTGAGCGAAGGTTCCCTGCTCAGTCTGGATAACCAGATCGACACCACCACCGGCACCATCAAGCTGAAGGCGCGCTTTAACAATCAGGACGATGCCCTCTTCCCGAACCAGTTCGTCAACGCGCGCATGCTGGTCGCCACCGAAGAGAACGCGGTGGTGATCCCTACCGCTGCGCTGCAGATGGGTAACGAAGGTAACTTCGTCTGGGTACTTAACAGCGACAATAAGGTCAGCAAGCACCTGGTGAAAACCGGTATCCAGGACAGCCAGACGGTGGTCATCGCCGCCGGCCTTTCCGCAGGCGACCGCGTGGTCACCGACGGCATTGACCGTCTGACCGAAGGGGCCAAAGTGGAAGTGGTTGAACCTGCGAAACAGGGAGCGAAATCCTGATGCAGGTGATGCCTCCAGGCTCTACAGGCGGGCCGTCACGCCTGTTTATCCTCCGTCCTGTCGCCACCACGCTGCTGATGGTGGCGATCCTGCTCGCCGGGATTATCGGCTATCGCTTCCTGCCCGTGTCGGCGCTGCCGGAGGTGGATTACCCAACGATTCAGGTTGTCACACTCTATCCCGGCGCCAGCCCGGACGTGGTGACGTCCGCCATTACCGCTCCGCTGGAGCGCCAGTTCGGCCAGATGTCCGGGCTAAAACAGATGTCCTCCCAGAGTTCCGGCGGGGCATCCGTCGTGACGCTGCAGTTCCAGCTGACGCTGTCGCTGGACGTCGCCGAGCAGGAGGTGCAGGCCGCGATTAACGCCGCCACCAACCTGCTGCCGTCCGACCTGCCCAACCCGCCGGTCTACAGCAAGGTGAACCCGGCGGATCCGCCGATCATGACGCTGGCCGTCACCTCCTCCGCCATGCCGATGACCCAGGTCGAAGACATGGTCGAAACGCGCGTGGCGCAGAAAATTTCTCAGGTCTCCGGCGTCGGCCTCGTCACCCTGGCGGGCGGCCAGCGCCCCGCCGTACGCGTGAAGCTTAACGCGCAGGCGATTGCCGCGCTGGGGCTGACCAGCGAAACCATCCGCACCGCCATCAGCAGCGCCAACGTTAACTCGGCAAAAGGCTCGCTGGACGGCCCCACCCGCGCCGTGACGCTCTCTGCCAACGATCAGATGCAGTCCGCCGATGAATACCGTCAGCTGATTATTGCTTACCAGAACGGCGCTCCGGTGCGTCTGGGCGACGTGGCGACCGTGGAGCAAGGTGCCGAAAACAGCTGGCTCGGCGCCTGGGCCAACAGGCAGCAGGCGATCGTGATGAACGTGCAGCGCCAGCCGGGCGCTAACATCATCGAAACCGCCGACAGCATCCGCACCATGCTGCCGCAGCTGATCGAAAGCCTGCCGAAATCGGTCAGCGTGAAGGTGCTTTCCGACCGTACCACCAACATTCGCGCGTCGGTTACCGACACCCAGTTTGAGCTGATGCTGGCGATTGCGCTGGTGGTCATGATCATCTATCTGTTCCTGCGTAACGTTCCGGCAACCATTATTCCCGCCGTCGCCGTGCCGCTCTCGCTGGTCGGGACCTTTGCGGTGATGGTGTTCCTCGACTTTTCGATTAACAACCTGACGCTGATGGCGCTCACTATCGCCACCGGGTTCGTGGTGGATGACGCCATCGTCGTTATCGAGAACATTTCGCGCTATATCGAGAAAGGCGAAAAGCCGCTGGCAGCCGCGCTGAAGGGCGCGGGCGAAATCGGCTTTACCATTATCTCGCTGACCTTCTCGCTGATTGCGGTGCTGATCCCGCTGCTGTTTATGGGCGATATCGTCGGGCGGCTGTTCCGCGAGTTTGCCGTGACGCTAGCGGTCGCCATTTTGATCTCCGCCGTGGTGTCGCTGACCCTGACGCCGATGATGTGCGCCCGCATGCTGAGCCACGAGTCCCTGCGCAAGCAAAACCGCTTCTCGCGCGCCTCCGAGCGCATGTTCGAGCGGATTATTGCCGCCTACGGCCGCGTGCTGGCGAAAGTTCTGAACCATCCGTGGGCCACCCTCGGCGTGGCGCTGGGAACCCTGGCGCTCAGCGTGATGCTGTGGGTTTTCATTCCGAAAGGCTTCTTCCCGATCCAGGACAACGGCATTATTCAGGGCACGCTGCAGGCTCCGCAGTCGGTCTCCTTCGCCAGTATGGCCCAGCGCCAGCAGCAGGTGTCTGAAATCATCATGAAGGATCCGGCGGTCGAGAGCCTGACCTCCTACGTGGGCGTCGACGGCACCAACCCGTCGCTCAACAGCGCGCGTCTGCAGATCAACCTCAAGCCGCTGGATGAACGCGACGATCGCGTCAACTCCGTCATTGAGCGTCTGCAAAACACCGTCGCGCGGGTGCCGGGCGTTGAGCTTTACCTGCAGCCGATTCAGGATTTGACCATTGATACCCAGGTCAGCCGCACGCAGTACCAGTTCACGCTGCAGGCCACCTCGCTGGACGCGCTCAGCACCTGGGTGCCGCAGCTGGTGAATAAGCTTAACACCCTGCCGCAGCTCGCCGACGTCAGCAGCGACTGGCAGGACAAAGGGCTGGCGGCATACGTGAACGTCAACCGCGATACCGCCAGCCGCCTGGGCATTACCATGTCGGATGTGGACAACGCCCTGTACAACGCCTTCGGTCAGCGCCTGATCTCCACCATCTACACCCAGGCGAACCAGTATCGCGTGGTGCTGGAGCACAACACTGAGAACACGCCCGGACTGGCGGGGCTGGACTCGGTGCGCCTGACCAGCAAAGACGGCGGCATTGTGCCGCTGAGCGCTATCGCCACGGTGGAAGAACGCTATACCCCGCTGTCGATTAACCATCTGGATCAGTTCCCGTCCACCACCATCTCCTTCAACGTGCCGGACAATTATTCTCTCGGCGAAGCGGTGGAGGCCATTCAGGCTGCTGAAAAAGAGCTCAGCTTCCCGTCCGATATTCAGACCCAGTTCCAGGGCAGCACGCTGGCGTTTCAGGCCGCGCTGGGTAACACCATCTGGCTTATCGTCGCGGCGGTCGTGGCGATGTACATCGTGCTCGGCGTGCTGTACGAAAGCTTTATCCACCCGATCACCATCCTCTCTACCCTGCCGACGGCGGGCGTGGGGGCGCTGCTGGCACTGATGCTGGCGGGCAGCGAGCTGGACGTCATTGCCATCATCGGCATTATCCTGCTTATCGGGATCGTGAAGAAAAACGCCATCATGATGATCGACTTCGCCCTGGCCGCCGAGCGCGAGCAGGGCATGTCGCCGCGCGACGCCATCTTCCAGGCCTGTCTGCTGCGTTTTCGTCCAATCCTGATGACGACGCTGGCCGCCCTGCTGGGCGCGCTGCCGCTGATGCTCAGCACCGGCGTTGGCGCGGAGCTGCGCCGTCCGCTGGGTATCGGCATGGTCGGCGGTCTGCTGGTAAGCCAGGTGCTCACGCTCTTCACTACGCCGGTTATCTACCTGCTGTTTGACCGCCTGGCGCTGTGGACCAAAAGCCGCTTCCCGAAACGTGAAGAGGAGGCATAAGTGAAGTTTTTCGCCCTCTTCATTTATCGCCCGGTGGCGACGATTTTAATCTCGCTCGCCATTACCCTCTGCGGCGTGCTGGGCTTCCGGCTGCTGCCGGTAGCGCCTCTGCCGCAGGTGGATTTCCCGGTGATCATGGTCAGCGCCTCGCTGCCGGGCGCGTCACCGGAGACCATGGCCTCGTCGGTTGCCACGCCGCTGGAGCGCTCGCTCGGGCGGATTGCGGGGGTCAACGAGATGACCTCCAGCAGCTCGCTGGGCAGCACGCGCATCATTCTGGAGTTCAGCTTCGACCGGGATATTAACGGTGCGGCGCGCGACGTGCAGGCGGCCATCAACGCCGCGCAAAGCCTGCTGCCGAGCGGGATGCCGAGCCGCCCAACCTACCGCAAGGCCAACCCGTCCGATGCGCCGATCATGATCCTGACGCTGACCTCCGATACGTACTCGCAGGGGCAGCTTTACGACTTTGCGTCTACCCAGCTGGCGCAGACAATCTCACAAATTAACGGCGTCGGTGACGTGAGCGTCGGCGGGAGCTCCCTGCCCGCCGTGCGCGTAGGCCTAAACCCGCAGGCGCTGTTCAACCAGGGCGTGTCGCTGGATGACGTGCGCTCCGCCATCAGCACGGCCAACGTCCGCAAGCCGCAAGGGGCGATTGAGGACGGCAGCCACCGCTGGCAGATCCACACCAACGACGAGCTGAAAACCGCCGCGGAATATCAGCCGCTCATTATTCACTACAACAACGGCGCGGCGGTGCGCTTGAGCGACGTCGCCAGCGTCACCGACTCGGTGCAGGACGTGCGCAACGCCGGGATGACCAACGCGAAACCGGCCATTCTGCTGATGATCCGCAAGCTGCCGGAAGCGAACATTATTGAGACGGTGAACAGCATTCGCGCCCGTCTTCCGGACCTGCAGGAGACCATCCCGGCAGCAATCGATTTGCAAATTGCCCAGGATCGCTCCCCGACTATTCGCGCCTCGCTTGAAGAGGTGGAGCAAACGCTGATTATCTCCGTCGCGCTGGTGATCCTGGTGGTCTTCCTGTTCCTGCGATCCGGCCGCGCGACGCTTATTCCGGCGGTGGCCGTGCCGGTCTCGCTGATCGGTACCTTTGCCGCCATGTACCTGTGCGGGTTTAGCCTCAACAACCTGTCGCTGATGGCCCTGACGATAGCGACGGGCTTCGTGGTGGATGACGCCATCGTGGTGCTGGAAAACATTTCCCGCCACCTGGAAGCGGGCGTGAAGCCGCTGCAGGCCGCGCTGCAGGGCACGCGCGAGGTGGGCTTTACGGTGCTCTCCATGAGCCTGTCGCTGGTGGCGGTATTCCTGCCGCTGCTGCTGATGGGCGGGCTGCCGGGCCGGCTGCTGCGCGAGTTCGCCGTCACCCTCTCCGTCGCCATCGGCATTTCGCTGGCGATCTCCTTAACGCTGACGCCGATGATGTGCGGCTGGATGCTCAAGCGCAGCAAACCGCATTCGCAGCCGCGCCGTAAAGGCTTTGGCCGTTTCCTGATGGCCATGCAGGAAGGCTACGGCAAATCGCTGAAGTGGGTACTGAACCATACCCGGCTGGTCGGCCTGGTGCTTATCGCCACCATTGGGCTGAACGTCTGGATGTACATCACCATCCCGAAAACCTTCTTCCCCGAACAGGACACCGGCGTGCTGATGGGGGGGATTCAGGCGGACCAGAGCATTTCGTTCCAGGCGATGCGCGGCAAGCTGCAGGACTTTATGAAGATCATTCGTGAAGACAAAGCCGTGGATAACGTCACCGGCTTTACCGGCGGGTCACGCGTTAACAGCGGGATGATGTTTATTACCCTGAAACCGCGCGGCGAGCGCAACGAAACCGCCCAGCAGGTGATTGACCGCCTGCGGGTGAAGCTCGCCAAAGAGCCGGGGGCAAACCTGTTTTTGATGGCCGTTCAGGATATCCGCGTCGGCGGCCGTCAGGCGAACGCCAGCTATCAGTACACGTTGCTCTCGGACGATTTAGCCGCCCTGCGCGAGTGGGAGCCGAAGATCCGCAAGGCGCTGGCCGCCCTGCCGGAGCTGGCGGACGTCAACTCCGATCAGCAGGACAACGGCGCCGAGATGGCCCTGACCTACGACCGCGAAACCATGTCGCGTCTGGGCATTAACGTTGAGGCCGCCAACAGCCTGCTGAACAACGCCTTCGGCCAGCGCGAGATCTCCACCATCTACCAGCCGATGAACCAGTACAAGGTGGTGATGGAGGTTGACCCGCGTTACACCCAGGACATCAGTGCCCTGGACAAAATGTTTGTGATTAACAACGACGGCAAGGCGATTCCGCTCTCCTACTTTGCCAGCTGGCAGCCTGCCAACGCGCCGCTGTCGGTGAACCATCAGGGGCTTTCGGCGGCGTCGACCATCTCCTTTAACCTGCCCGCCGGTTCGTCGCTTTCTGAAGCCAGCGACGCAATCAACCGCGCGATGACGCAGCTTGGCGTGCCGTCCACCGTGCGCGGCAGCTTTGCCGGCACCGCGCAGGTGTTCCAGGAGACGATGAACTCGCAGGTGATTTTGATTCTGGCCGCCATCGCCACGGTTTATATTGTGCTGGGCGTGCTGTACGAGAGCTACGTTCACCCGCTGACCATTCTCTCGACGCTGCCGTCGGCGGGCGTGGGGGCGCTGCTGGCGCTGGAGCTGTTCGGCGCGCCGTTCAGCCTGATCGCGCTCATTGGGATCATGCTGTTGATCGGCATCGTGAAGAAAAACGCGATCATGATGGTGGATTTCGCCCTGGACGCCCAGCGCAACGGCAATCTGTCGCCGGAAGAGGCCATCTTCCAGGCCTGCCTGCTGCGTTTTAGGCCGATCATGATGACCACCCTGGCGGCGCTGTTTGGCGCGCTGCCGCTGGTTATCTCGGGCGGCGACGGCTCAGAGCTGCGCCAGCCGCTGGGGATCACCATCGTCGGCGGCCTGGTCATGAGCCAGCTGCTGACGCTGTACACCACGCCGGTGGTCTATCTGTTCTTCGACCGCCTGCGGCTGCGCTTTTCGCGTAAAAACAGAACCACGGTGACCGAGTAAATGACCGATCTTCCCGCTAACGTTCGCTGGCAGCTTTGGATAGTCGCTTTCGGCTTCTTTATGCAGTCGCTGGATACGACCATCGTCAACACCGCCCTCCCCTCAATGGCGAAAAGCCTGGGGGAGAGCCCGCTGCATATGCATATGGTGATTGTCTCCTACGTGCTGACGGTGGCCGTCATGCTGCCAGCCAGCGGCTGGCTGGCGGACAAAGTGGGCGTGCGGAATATCTTCTTTACCGCCATCGTGCTGTTTACCACCGGCTCGCTGTTTTGCGCCCAGGCCAACACCCTCGACCAGCTGGTGATGGCACGCGTGCTGCAGGGCGTCGGCGGGGCGATGATGGTGCCCGTCGGGCGGCTAACGGTGATGAAGATCGTGCCGCGCGAGCAGTACATGGCGGCGATGACCTTTGTGACGTTACCCGGTCAGGTGGGGCCGCTGCTGGGCCCGGCGCTCGGCGGCATTCTGGTGGAGTACGCCTCCTGGCACTGGATCTTCTTAATCAATCTTCCTGTTGGCATCATCGGCGCCATCGCCACCCTGACGCTGATGCCGAACTACAAAATGCAGACCCGGCGCTTTGATTTCTTCGGCTTTATCCTGCTGGCGGCGGGCATGGCCACGCTTACCTTGGCGCTCGACGGGCAAAAAGGGCTGGGCATTTCGCCCCTGGCGCTGGGGATGCTGGTCGTTATCGGCATCACCGCCATTCTGTGGTATCTGCGGCATGCCAGAGGTAACGATAAGGCGCTGTTCAGCCTTAGCTTGTTTAAAAAACCCACCTATCGCCTTGGCCTGTTCGGCAGCTTCGCCGGGCGCGTCGGCAGCGGCATGCTGCCGTTTATGACGCCCGTTTTCCTGCAAATCGGAATGGGATTTTCGCCGTTCCACGCGGGCCTGATGATGATCCCAATGGTGCTCGGCAGCATGGGAATGAAGCGCATCGTGGTGCAGGTGGTGAACCGCTTTGGCTACCGTCACGTGCTGGTAACCGCCACGCTGGGGCTGGCGCTGGTCAGCCTGCTGTTTATGGCCGTGGCGCTGATGGGCTGGTACTACGTTCTGCCGCTGGTGCTGTTCTGCCAGGGGATCGTCAACTCCATGCGCTTCTCGTCGATGAATACCCTGACGCTGAAGGACCTGCCGGACGATCTGGCGAGCAGCGGCAACAGCCTGCTGTCGATGATCATGCAGCTCTCAATGAGCGTCGGGGTCACCATCGACGGACTACTGCTCGGCATGTACGGCCAGCACCACCTCAGCGTCGACACGCCGGTGGCGCATCAGGTCTTTTTGTATACCTATTTAAGCATGGCGGTCATCATCGCCCTGCCCGCTTTCATCTTCGCCAGAGTGCCGGATGATACCAGCAAGAACGTCGTGATTAGGCGCGGCAAAAGGAGTGGCTCATGAAATTCTGGCGTCCGGGCATTACCGGCAAGCTCTTCGTGGCGATATTTGCCACCTGTATCGTCCTGCTGATCACCATGCACTGGGCGGTGCGGATTAGCTTCGAGCGCGGTTTTATTGATTACATCAAGCATGGCAATGAACAGCGTTTACAGGGCTTAAGCGATGCGCTGAGTGAACAGTACGCCCAGCACGGCAACTGGCGTTTTCTGCGCAATAACGACCGCTTTATTTTCCAGATCCTGCGCTCGCTGGAGCACGATACCGGTGACGATCGCCCGGGGCCGGGCATGCCGCCGCACGGCTGGCGCACCCAGTTCTGGGTGATTGACCAGGACATGCGCACGCTGGTGGGTCCGCGTGCGCCGATCCCGCCGGACGGCACCCGTCGTGCGATCAAAGTCAACAACGCGACGGTCGGCTGGGTTATCGCCTCTCCGGTGGAGCGCCTGACGCGCAACACCGACATCAACTTTGACCGTCAGCAGCGCCGGACAAGCTGGCTGATTGTCGCCCTCTCCACCCTGCTCGCCGCGCTCGCCACCTTCCCGCTGGCGCGCGGTCTGCTCGCCCCGGTGAAAAGACTGGTGGAAGGCACGCACAAGCTGGCCGCCGGGGATTTTACCACCCGCGTCGATACCCGCAGCCAGGACGAACTGGGCAAGCTGGCGCAGGATTTTAACCAGCTTGCCAGCACGCTGGAGAAGAACCAGCAGATGCGCCGCGACTTTATGGCCGATATCTCCCACGAGCTGCGCACGCCGCTGGCGGTGCTGCGCGGCGAGCTGGAGGCCATCCAGGACGGCGTGCGCCAGTTTACGCCTGAATCGGTGGCCTCTCTGCAGGCGGAGGTGGGCACGCTCACCAAGCTGGTGGACGATCTCCACCAGCTCTCCATGTCCGACGAAGGCGCGCTGGCCTACCAGAAGGCGCCGGTGGACGTGATTAACATTCTGGAAGTGATCAGCGGCGCCTTCCGCGAGCGCTTTGCCAGCCGCAACCTGAAAATCGACCTCTCCCTGCCGGACAGCGCTGTGGTGTTTGGCGACAAGGACCGGCTGATGCAGCTGTTCAATAACCTGCTGGAAAACAGCCTGCGCTACACCGACAGCGGCGGCGGGCTGCACATCTCCGGCAGGCAGGAAAACGGACGCTTTGCCCTTACCTTCGCGGATTCCGCCCCCGGCGTGCAGGACGCGCAGCTGGAAAAACTGTTTGAACGTTTCTACCGTACCGAAGGCTCCCGTAACCGCGCCAGCGGCGGTTCCGGACTGGGGCTGGCGATTTGCGTTAACATCGTCGAGGCGCATAATGGCACGATCCGCGCCGCCCATTCGCCTTTTGGCGGGGTTAGCATTACAGTAGAGTTACCTCTGGAACGGGATTTATCGAGAGAAGTATGACCGAGTTACCGATTGACGAAAACACGCCGCGCATTTTGATTGTGGAAGACGAGCCCAAGCTTGGGCAGCTGCTGATCGACTATTTACGCGCGGCCAGCTACGCCCCGTCGCTGATCAGCCACGGCGACCAAGTGCTGCCATACGTGCGCCAGACCCCGCCGGATCTGATCCTGCTGGATTTAATGCTGCCGGGCGTTGACGGACTGACCCTGTGCCGGGAAATTCGTCGCTTCTCCGACGTGCCGATCGTCATGGTCACCGCCAAAATTGAAGAGATTGACCGCCTGCTGGGGCTCGAAATTGGCGCGGACGATTACATCTGCAAGCCCTACAGCCCGCGTGAAGTGGTCGCCCGCGTGAAAACCATTCTGCGCCGCTGCAGGCCGCAGCGCGAGCTTCAGGTGCTCGATGCCGAAAGCCCGCTAATTGTCGACGAAAGCCGCTTCCAGGCGAGCTGGCGCAGCAAGCTGCTGGACCTGACGCCTGCGGAGTTCCGCCTGCTGAAAACCCTCTCCCACGAGCCGGGAAAAGTGTTCTCCCGCGAGCAACTGCTGAACCACCTGTATGACGATTACCGCGTCGTGACCGACCGCACCATCGACAGCCACATCAAAAACCTGCGCCGCAAGCTGGAGGCGCTGGACGCCGAGCAGTCGTTTATCCGCGCGGTGTACGGCGTGGGGTATCGCTGGGAAGCGGATGCGTGCAGGATTGCGTGAAAAATAATCGCAACATTTTCACTCCCCCTATTAAGTATATTGTCAGTGTAAGAGTAAGTATGTTATAAACATCGTACTCTTACACAGTTTGCTGGCTATTCAGACGAAGCTTGTTAGCCTAATCGAGTTGACCATAATAAATTTATTAACCACTGTGTCATTATCTATGCAGAATGGGGATCCTTGGCACATAGGTTTAACAATACTGACATTATGACATCAACAGTTGTGCTGCTTACATTACTGAATTACATTCAGTTTTATCATAATAGATATATATACTAAATTGTAAAATTAACTTCACACATCATTTATCTAAGGTACTTAAGGGATGCATATGGAAAACATGGGTATTTCAAATGAAATAATAGCTGCATTATATATAAAAATATCCTTTAACGCACAAGAAACTAGTAGATTAACCTTCAAAAGTATTTTCAAGCTATCACTTATCAAAGAACCAAGCAGGCAAAAAAACAAGTTAAAAGAACTAATCTCGAAAAATGAGTATTATCGAATTAGCACTTTAGCCGAAGAATTAAATAAGAACAACTCTCCTGATAAAACCAATAACATTTTAGATTTAAAAAATATCATAAAAATCTGTCTTTCAGATAATTACATTCATTATCATATAGTAAGATCAAGCCTTTTCAAAGATTCTGTTTTGAAACTTTACAATAGTTACTATAAATATCACCACGAAATAAGACAGTACAAGAAATCGGATGACATTTATCAGTTCATTGTTGAGCACTTGCCTCCACCAGATAAAAAAACAATATCTAAAGGTGAGGTATTCGATATTTCCCATCGCGTTAATCAATATTTTCATCATAGCGAAGAATTTCTACACATTGAAGAACTCAAACAAATCATAGAACCAACTGATATTTTATACCAAATGCAGTATAACTCATTATCATTTAACCAAGAAACACACCCCAACAACGTTAGTATATATTGGGGAACTAATAGAGCGAGCATTACAAAAAACGACAAAACTCAATTCACTGATGAAAGGAATAACGGAGTTGCGCTAAGTGAACAATTACGTTTTGGACGTTCACTTGTAACGATACCCAACGTTCATGAATATGGTGAAATTGAAAGACCAGCACCTTGGTGGAAAATATGGAAAGAAACAGAAGAGGATGTTTACCAACATATAACCATTCACTCTATTGAACTTATAGATAAAGATAAGTGGCAGTCATCTCTAAAAGAAACTTATGCAGGTAAAGAAGGAATGCTATTCATTCATGGCTATAATTGTAGCTTTGAGGATGCACTGTACAGAGCAGCACAATTGAAATACGATCTTAAATTTGATGGTGCTGCTTTTTGTTTCAGCTGGGCGTCTAAAGCCAAGATCCTTTCATATAACATAGACGAAAGCACTATCGACTGGAGTACATCTCATTTAGAACAATTTATCGATTTAATTACTAAAGACTTAAATTTAACAAGACTTCACATCGTTGCTCATAGTATGGGAAATAGAGCGTTACTAGATGTTATCAACCGCTGGAATGGACAGAAAAAAAATATCCATACGGTAGTATTAGCAGCTCCAGATGTTGATGTAGATAAGATGAAAAACATCGAGAAATGCTTTTCTCAGTTCGAAAATGTAACATTATATTCATCAAAACACGATATTCCTGTAAATATTTCAGGTAAAATACATGGATATCTAAGAGCTGGTAATGCTATGCCGCCTCTTGTTCTGCAAAGTACAGACACTATAGATGTTAGCAATATTGGAAAGCCAATATTCTCACTTGGCCATAGTTATTTTGCCGACGCGTTTTCAGTCTTTAATGATTTGTATTACTTAATTAACCAAAAAATCCCCGCCATTAATAGAATTGGCATATCTTTCAAAAAGGAATGGAGCTGCTACGTTTTAAAATAAATATAATTCATATATATTTGAGCCTTAATATTATTGTTTCGGCTCAAGATTCAGCATACAGGAATAACAAGCAACCACCAATGATAAATTTATTTCAATAAAAATACGAAAACTAACTGATGATTAAAAAATTAGACTGTGATAAACCACAGTTAGACGTAATAAAAAATTGTGGGTTAACCCGGCACTTTACCTCCCTGCCCCGCGGCGCTACAATGCCCGCCCTTAAAGTGGGGGATCTCCCCTTACCGCTGCACCTGGTGCACGCGGATCTGACCTGTCATCAGAACGAGAACAAACATGTTTAAACCGGAACTCCTTTCCCCGGCGGGAACGCTGCAAAATATGCGTTACGCTTTCGCCTATGGTGCCGACGCCGTTTATGCGGGCCAGCCGCGCTACTCGCTGCGCGTGCGCAACAACGAATTCAACCACGAGAACCTGCAGCTCGGCATCAACGAAGCGCATGCCCTGGGCAAAAAATTCTACGTGGTCGTGAACATCGCGCCGCACAACGCCAAGCTGAAAACGTTCATCCGCGACCTGAAGCCGGTGGTGGATATGGGGCCGGACGCGCTGATCATGTCGGACCCGGGTTTAATCATGCTGGTTCGGGAGAACTTCCCGGAGATGGATATTCACCTCTCCGTCCAGGCTAACGCCGTCAACTGGGCGACGGTGAAGTTCTGGAAGCAGATGGGGCTGACCCGCGTCATCCTGTCCCGCGAGCTTTCGCTGGAAGAGATCGAAGAGATCCGCACCCAGGTGCCGGATATGGAAATCGAAATCTTCGTTCACGGCGCGCTGTGCATGGCCTACTCCGGCCGCTGCCTGCTCTCCGGCTATATCAACAAGCGCGACCCGAATCAGGGCACCTGCACCAACGCCTGCCGCTGGGAATATAACGTCCAGGAAGGCAAAGAGGATGACGTCGGTAATATCGTGCACAAGCACGAGCCTATTCCGGTAACCAACGTTGAGCCGACGCTGGGCATCGGCGCGCCAACCGACAGCGTGTTTATGATTGAAGAAGCCAAACGTCCGGGCGAGTACATGACCGCCTTTGAAGACGAGCACGGCACCTACATCATGAACTCGAAAGATCTGCGCGCCATCGCCCACGTTGAGCGTCTGACCCAGATGGGCGTGCACTCCCTGAAGATCGAAGGCCGCACCAAATCCTATTACTACTGCGCGCGCACCGCGCAGGTGTACCGCAAAGCCATCGACGACGCGGCGGCAGGTAAACCGTTCGATACCAGCCTGCTGGAAACCCTGGAAGGCCTGGCGCACCGCGGCTATACCGAGGGCTTCCTGCGTCGTCATACTCACGATGACTACCAGAACTACGAGCACGGCTACTCCGTTTCCGAGCGCCAGCAGTTTGTCGGTGACTTTACCGGCGAGCGCAAAGGCGCGCTGGCGGCCGTCGCGGTGAAAAACAAATTCACCAAAGGCGACAGCCTGGAGCTGATGACCCCGCAGGGCAACATGAACTTTACGCTGGAGCATCTGGAAAACGGCAAAGGCGAGGCGATTGACGTGGCGCCGGGCGACGGGCATACCGTCTGGCTGCCGGTTCCGGAAGAGGTGGAGCTGAAGTTTGCGCTGCTGATGCGTAACTTCAACGGTGAAAGCACCCGAAACCCACACGGCAAATAGTTAATCAGGGAAATTTTTTCGCGCTGGGATAATTCTTAGAATCGGATCACATACCGCTTCGTTCAATACGGGTATTATCCCTCCGCTGAAAAACATAACCCATAAATGCTAGCTGTACCAGGAACCACCTCCTTAGCCTGCGTAATCTCCCTTACGCGGGCTTATTTTTTGCCTTCTCTCTCCTCAACCCAGGCAATAAGCTCGTCGATTTGCCCCTCAGAGAATACGGCTATCCCATGCTCTGCGAGCAACGATGCAGCCACACCCCTCCCCGCTTTATGGATCCCGCGAAAAGATCCGTCATAAATAAACTGACTGCCGCACGTGGGGCTGCCATCGGTTAATAGCGCTGCGCTACACCCCGACTCCTGAGCAGCGCGTAGCGCGAGCCAGGCTGCAAGCTGATACTGCTCAGTCACATCCTGCCCTGTATTTTCAGTAATTCTGGCTTGCCCGTGCATTACGTCTTTGCCATCAGCGGACATAATCTCTGCCGGAGGACGAGGGACAGGCATCCCGGCCGCAAGTTCAGGGCAGTGGATAACCAGACGTTGTTCCTGCTGCCAGCGAGCGAGCAGCTCGTTCATTCGCGCTTTTTCACTTCCGTTATAACGAACCTTAAAGCCCATAAGGCACGCGCTTACCAAAATTTTATTCATCATCACTTTCCTGTGATTACGTTACTACCATCGCTGGAGTGTAACGCGCTTTCGGGCATATTTTGTTCCTTTCATCCTGTTCTTACCCGCTTTTTTCCTCTCTGCTATACACTCTTACTAACGCTAAAAAAGGGAGCAGCGCGGATGGCAACCTATCCAGACAGTTTATTGATTCTCAATGGCAAAAGCGCGGGCAACGATCTGTTGCGTCAGGCAATTCAGGGTTTGCGCGATGACGGCGCGCGCATTCACGTCAGGGTGACGTGGGAAAAAGGCGACGCGGCACGCTATATCAATGAAGCCCTCGGGCTTGGCGTCAGCACCATCATTTCCGGCGGCGGCGATGGCACCATCAATGAGATTGCGTCAGCGCTTATCGACCTCTCCCCGGCAAACCGGCCGGTGATGGGTATTTTACCGCTCGGCACCGCCAATGATTTTGCCACCAGCGCCGGGATCCCGGAAGAGCTGGAGAAAGCGCTCCAGCTGGCGATCCTCGGCAAGGCCACCGCTGTGGATATTGCGCAGGTGAATGATAAAACCTGCTTTATCAATATGGCGACGGGCGGGTTTGGCACGCGCATCACCAGCGAAACGCCGGAAAAGCTGAAGGCGGCGCTGGGCGGCGTGTCGTACCTGATCCACGGCCTGATGCGCATGGACACACTCAAGCCTGACCGCTGCGAAATTCACGGCGAGGATTTTCAGTGGCAGGGTGATGCGCTGGTGATTGGGATTGGCAACGGGCGTCAGGCGGGCGGCGGACAGCAGCTCTGCCCGGAGGCGCTGATTAATGACGGTCAGCTCCAGCTGCGTATTTTCACGGGCGACGGCCTGCTGCCCGCGCTGTTTACTACGCTGACGCAGCCGGAAGAGAGTCCAAATATCATCGCCGGGAAATCGGCGTGGTTTGAAGTGAATGCGCCGCACGGGATGACCTTTAACCTCGACGGAGAGCCGCTGAGCGGAACGCAGTTCCGCATTGAGGTGTTGCCCGGCGCGCTGCAGTGCCGGCTACCGCCGGACTGCGTGCTTTTGCGCTGATGTATCACACGGTGAGCAATGATGCCCTCACCCAACCCTCTCCCACCGGGGAGAGGGAGATGGAGCCGTCAGGCAATCGTGACTTTGCTGTCCAGATAGACGTCCTGAACCGCATTGATCAGCTTCACGCCGTCGGCCATCGATTTCTTAAACGCCTTGCGGCCAAGGATCAGCCCCATGCCGCCCGCGCGTTTGTTGATCACCGCCGTACGCACCGCATCTGACAGATCGGTATCACCGCCCGCCGCGCCGCCGGAGTTGATCAGCCCCGCACGGCCCATGTAGCAGTTCGCCAGCTGGTAACGCACCAGGTCGATCGGGTTATCGCTGGTCAGCTTGCTGTAAACGCGGTCGTCGGTGTAGCCAAAGTTCACCGCTTTGTAGCCGCCGTTATTCTCGGCCATTTTCTGCTTCACGATATCCGCGCCGATGGTTGCCGCCAGGTGGTTCGCCTGCCCGGTCAGGTCGGCCGACACGTGGTAATCCACGCCGTCTTTCTTGAACGCGTTGTTGCGCAGATATGCCCACAGTACGGTGACCATGCCCAGCTCGTGCGCGCGCTCAAACGCCGCGGAGATCTCTTCAATCTGACGGCGGGACTGTTCAGAGCCGAAGTAAATCGTCGCCCCTACCGCCACCGCGCCCATGTTGAACGCCTGCTCGACGCTGGCGTAGAGGGTCTGGTCATATTCGGTTGGATAGCTAAGGGTTTCGTTGTGGTTCAGCTTCACAAGGAACGGAATGCGGTGGGCATAGCGACGCGAAACCGAGGCCAGCACGCCGTAGGTAGAGGCCACGCAGTTACAGCCCGCTTCAATCGCCAGCTCAACAATGTTCTTCGGATCGAAATAGAGCGGGTTCGCCGCAAAAGAGGCGCCCGCAGAGTGCTCTACGCCCTGGTCCACCGGCAGAATAGAGAGATACCCGGTGCCGCCGAGCCGCCCGGTGTTGTAAAGCGTCTGCATATTTCGCAGGACCGCAGGCGGACGGTTGTTATCGATCATCACGCGGTCAACGTAGTCATGACCAGGCAGATACAGCTGGTCGGCTGGAATGGTCATACAACGATGCTGTAAAAGGCTGTCGGCGTCTTTGCCAAGCAACTGCGCAATATCAGTCATGTGATACTCCCGTAAGTCCGACGTCGTGTCGGTGTGTGTTTATCCAGTCCCATCTTTTATGGGCAGACTAAGCCTGGTACCGACTTAACAGATTTTCCACTCTTTGCTTTTTTTTTCAGCACAATCTGCTGGCTCGATTCGTGTACAACAAAACTGTTACATTGATCAAACAATCGCCACAAAGGTATTTAAAAGGTATTATTGAGTGGTATGTTAAAGGCGTACCCTCTCTGACATGCAGGATTAAAAAATGAAAACGAAAGTCCAACTGTCATTCATGATGTTTGTTGAATGGTTTATCTGGGGCGCGTGGTTTGTGCCGCTGTGGCTGTGGCTGAGCAAAAGCGGTTTTACCGCCGGGGAAATCGGCTGGTCTTACGCCTGTACCGCTATTGCCGCGATCCTCTCCCCGATTCTGGTCGGCTCGCTGACGGACCGCTTCTTCGCCGCGCAGAAAGTGCTGTCAGTGCTGATGTTCGCCGGAGCCATTCTGATGTACTTCGCCGCGCAGCAAACCCAGTTCAGCACCTTCTTCCCGCTGCTGCTGGTTTACTCCCTGACCTATATGCCGACCATCGCGCTGACCAACAGTATCGCCTTTGCCAACGTGGACGACGTTGAGGCCGATTTCCCGCGCATCCGCGTGATGGGTACCATCGGCTGGATCGCCTCCGGGCTGGCGTGCGGTTTCCTGCCGCAGATGCTGGGCTACAGCGATATTTCCGATACCAATATCCCGCTGCTGATGACGGCAGCCAGCTCCGCCCTGCTCGGCGTCTTTGCCCTGTTCCTGCCGAATACGCCGCCGAAAAGTACCGGCAAGCTGGATTTCAAAGTGATGCTCGGGCTGGACGCGCTGATCCTGCTGCGCGACAGAAACTTCCTGGTGTTCTTCTTCTGCTCGTTCCTGTTCGCCATGCCGCTGGCCTTCTATTACATCTTCGCCAACGGCTATCTCACCGAAGTGGGGATGAAAAACGCCACCGGCTGGATGACGCTCGGCCAGTTCTCCGAAATCTTCTTTATGCTCGCCCTGCCGTTCTTTACCAAACGCTTTGGTATTAAGAAGGTCTTACTGCTGGGCCTGATTACCGCCGCCATCCGCTACGGGTTCTTTGTTTACGGCGGAGCGGAACAGTACTTCACCTACGCCCTGCTGTTCCTCGGCATTCTGCTGCACGGCGTGAGCTACGACTTCTATTACGTCACCGCGTACATCTACGTGGACAAAAAAGCGCCGGTGCACATGCGCACCGCCGCGCAGGGCCTGATTACGCTGTGCTGTCAGGGCTTTGGGAGCCTGCTGGGTTACCGCCTGGGCGGCGTGATGATGGAAAAAATGTTCGCATACAAAGAGCCGGTGAATGGGCTGACCTTCAACTGGGCCGGAATGTGGACGTTTGGTGCAATCATGATTGCCGTGATTGCCGTGCTGTTTATGCTGTTTTTCCGCGAATCGGATAAAGAGATCGCTGCAATTGCGGTGGTTGATGGCGATGCCGCGCTGACACAAGGGGAAGTTAAATGAAACAAGAACGTGTTCTCGGTGCCCTTTACGGGCAGGCGTTAGGGGATGCGATGGGTATGCCGTCGGAGCTGTGGCCGAGAAAGCGCGTCAAGGCGCATTTCGGCTGGATCGACCGTTTTTTACCCGGCCCGGCAGAGAATAATGCGGCCTGCTATTTCAAACAGGCAGAGTTCACCGACGATACCTCAATGGCGCTGTGCCTGGCGGACGCGCTCATCGAGTGCGACGGGGAGATTAACGCAGACGTTATCGGCAAGCATATTCTGCGCTGGGCGCTCGATTTCGACGCGTTTAATAAGAACGTGCTCGGCCCGACCTCAAAAATCGCGCTTAACGCGATTCGCGACGGCAAGCCGGTTAGCGAACTGGACAACAACGGCGTGACTAACGGGGCAGCGATGCGCGCCTCCCCGCTGGGCTGCCTGCTCCCGGCCACGCGTCTGGAACACTTTCTTGAGCAGGTAGCGCTGGCCTCCAGCCCGACCCATAAATCGGACCTTGCCATTGCCGGCGCGGTGGTGATTGCCTGGGCGGTTTCCCGCGCTATCGACGGCGAAAGCTGGCAGAACATCGTCGATGCGCTGCCGGGTATCGCCCGCTATGCGCAGGAGGCGAAAACCACCACCTTCAGCGCATCGCTGGCGGCACGTATTGAGCTGGCGCTTAAGACCGTGCGGGAAGCCAACGGGGTTGAGTCCGCCAGCGAGCAGGTGTACCAGCTCGTGGGGGCTGGAACCAGCACCATCGAGTCCGTTCCGGCGGCCATTGCGATGGTCGAACTGGCGGGAACCGACCCAAACCGCTGCGCCATTTTATGCGCCAACCTGGGCGGCGATACCGACACCATTGGCGCGATGGCGACGGCCATCTGCGGCGCGCTCCACGGCGTCCAGGCCATTGACCCGGCGCTGAAGGCCGAGCTCGACGCCGTTAACCGGCTCGATTTCGGCCACTATTGCGCGAAACTGCTGCACTACCGGGAGCAAAGGGAGGGCGTATGAATTCGTTTGCCCAACGTCTCGACACCCTGCACGCCGCGCGGCCGGTAACGGTGCTGGGCGCGGCGGTGATTGACGTCATCGCCGACGCCTACGCCCTGCCCTGGCGCGGGTGCGATATCGAGCTCAAACAGCAGGGCGTGAATATCGGCGGCTGCGCGCTGAACATTGCCATTGCCCTGAAGCGGCTCGGCATTGCCTCGCAAAACGCCCTGCCCGTCGGCCACGGCGTCTGGGCGGATATTATCCGCAACGCGATGGCGAAGCAGGATCTGCACAGCGCCATTGAGGCCGAAACCGGCGACAACGGCTGGTGCCTGGCGCTGGTGGAGCCAGACGGCGAGCGCACCTTTATGTCCTTTAGCGGCGTGGAGAACCAGTGGCAGCAGCGCTGGCTTGATGTGCTTAACATCCCGTCGAACAGCCTGGTCTATTTATCCGGCTATCAGCTGGCCTCACCGTGCGGCGAGCTGCTGACGCGCTGGCTGGAGGGATTACAGGACGTGACGGCCTTTATCGATTTCGGCCCCCGCATCGCGGATATTCCCGACGCGCTGATGGCGCGGATTATGGCCTGCAGGCCGATCGTGTCGCTTAATCGTCAGGAAGCAGAGATCGCAGCCGAACGACTGGGCGTAGCGGCTGACAACCTGGGTGCGGAGTGGCAGCAGCGCTTCGGCGCCGCGCTGATTGTGCGTCATGATAAAGACGGTGCCGCGTGGTATGACGGCGACGGTGCGGGCGTTGTTCCGGCGTTCCCGGCGACGGTTGTGGACACCATTGGCGCTGGCGACAGCCACGCGGGCGGCACGCTTGCCGGGCTGGCGGCGGGATGGTCGCTGGCAGACGCCGTTCTGCTGGGGAATGCCGTGGCGTCCTGGGTAGTCAGCCACCGCGGCGGGGACTGCGCCCCGACTCGCGAGGCGCTACTCCTCGCACACAAAGACGTATAGATCGCTGCGACAGTAGCTGATGCTGTACTCAATCGGCCGGTGCTGTTGGTCAAGCGCGACCTGCTTGATCACCAGCACCGGTATTTTTTCGTCCATCTTAATGTGCGCCTGAAACTCGCTGTCCGGCATGCGGGCGCTAACCCGTGAACGGGTGCGCTGCGGGAAAATATTCTGACTTCGGAAGTAGTCATACAGCGAAATGCCAATCGCATCCGGATCGGGAATGAGGCCAACCGGCACCCAGGACTCTTCAATCGATACCGCATCGTCATCCACATAGCGAATGCGCTTGAGCAAAAAGACCTCGCTGTCCGGAGGGACCGACAGATGGTTTGCGACCTCTTCCGGGCACTTCACCACCCGCTTGTTGACCCACAGCGTATTAGGCTTTTGGCCGCGCAGCACCACCTGCTGGGAAAAACCGCGCGCCTCTTTCAGCGAATATTCAAAGATATTGTTGATTTGCGTGCCATAGCCACGGGAGCGAGTGACCACGCCCTCTTCCTCGAGCGCCTGCATCGCCTTTCGTACGGTGATGCGCGACACCCCGGTTAACTGGCTCAGATCGCGCTCGCCGGGCAAAATATTCCCGTGCTCCAGCACCCCGCTGCGCACTGCGTTTTTTACCGTTTCGGCAAATTTCAGGTACAGCGGCGTGTTGTCAGGCGCGGCGATCCGTTCATTCAGTTGAGCGATTAACCGGGTATGCGCTTGTTCCATCTCTGTTTTCTCAGGCGTGGTGTTTCCTGCCAGTATACTGGGTTACCACCATGCATGAAAATGATGAACCGGCCCAATACCGTGACCCACTTCCAGAGTATCGGCTTTTGCCAGCGCCGCCGAGAGCCAGGTTTTCGCTTCGCGCACCGTATCGGCCCAGCCTTCATGCCGCGGGCGCAGCGCCGCCAGCGCGGCGGAGACCGTGCAGCCCGTGCCGTGGGTGTTTTTGGTCTGCACGCGCGGCGCGGTAAAGCGTACTTCGCCGTCGCGGGTAAAGAGCCAGTCCGGGCTTTCAGCGTCATCCAGATGACCGCCCTTCATCAGCACCGCCCCGCAGCCCATCGCCAGCAGCGCGTTTCCCTGCGCTTTCATCTCGCGTTCAGTTTGCGCATGCGATGTGCCTAACAGCGCGGCGGCCTCCGGCAGATTGGGCGTGATAAGCGCCACCTGCGGCAGTAGCTTTGTACGCAGCGTCTCCACGGCGGAGGTGGAGAGCAGCGGGTCGCCGCTTTTTGCCAGCATGACGGTATCCAGCACCACGTTTTGCACCTGATAGCGTTTAAGCCGCTCGGCCACCGCCTCCACAATGTCCGTCTCGGCCAGCATGCCGATCTTGGTGGTATCGATGCGCACATCGCTGAATACTGAATCCAGCTGCGCGGCAACAAAATCCGGCTCAATACGGTAGACCGACTGCACGCCGCGCGTGTTTTGCGCCACCAGCGCGGTAATGACCGAGCAGCCGTACGCGCCAAGGGCCGAGAAGGTTTTGAGATCGGCCTGGATACCCGCGCCGCCGCTGGGATCGGTGCCGGCAATGGTCAGGGCGTTAATCCGCTTCATGCCTGTTCCTCCAGCGTATAGAGCGCATCCAGGAACGCGCTGGCAAAACTGCCTGGCCCGCGTGACTGCGCAACGGCCACCGTTCCGGCCCGCTTCATCCATCCGCAGGCGGCAGCGACGTTATCCATCCGGTCGCCCGGCAGCGAACAGCTCGCCGCCACAACGGCAGAAAGCGCGCATCCGGTTCCCACTACGCGCGTCATCAACGGATCGCCGCCCGTTATCGTGCGTGTGCGTTGTCCGTCGGTGATGTAATCCACCTCGCCGGTGACGACCACAACGGCATTGGTCTGGCGAGCCAGCGCCTGCGCAGCAGGCACCGCGCTGGCTGCGGTATCGGTTGTATCGACGCCGCGCCCGCCCGCGCTCATTCCGGCAAGGGCCAGAATCTCGGAGGCATTGCCGCGAATGGCGGCCGGTTTCAGAGCAAGGATTTGATGGCAAAAACGGGTGCGGAACGTCAGGGCGCCCGCAGCAACCGGGTCCAGCGTCCAGGGCTTGCCTGCCGCCACCGCACTTTCTATTGCCCGACGCATCGACTGGGCGCGCTGCGAGGTCAGCGTGCCAACGTTAATCAGCAGCGCATCGGCGATGCCGGCAAACTGTTCAGCCTCTTCGGCCTCAATCACCATCGCGGGTGATGCGCCAAGCGCCAGCAAAACGTTGGCCGTGAAGGTCTGTACGACATCGTTGGTCATACAGTGGGTCAGTGGAGAACGGGTTCGGAAGTGGTGTAAAACGTGTAAATCGAGCAGGTCAGGCTGCATGGGTTCGCTCCTGCCTTGCGTGAAGAAGCGATGACCTGGAAGGCATCTGACTTCCCTACGCTGGCATTATCCAGATCAGGTAATACGGGTATTTCTCAGCCTTCACAAAGAAGGGCACCCCGAGTCAAAATACTTTTAAAACAGTGAGTTATAAAACTCATTAACGTTATGTAGTGTAACCGCGCCCCCAGGCCAGGCGCAAGGAGTTTCGATTTATCACACCGTTTGTCACAGCGGAAATCTCCAGGCGCTCTTTCCCGTCATTTGCCAACATTTATTACGCTTTAGTTAATTCTGGTTCAGTAATTGTTAATGCGTTATTGAAAAATTTTATTACGTACTTTTGCTGAGACTATTATTTTTATTATTTATTACGTGCTCACTCCGCTTTTATAAGACATGAAAACTTCTTTCGCATGAAAGAATAAGAAAGTATTAATTTATTTAACTATATTAAACATTTGTACTTTGATCAATAGCTTAACGCTTCCCTTGATTTATCGCACAATCCATAAGTTAATGTATACATTGAATAAACCTCCTCGATACCGCACCCTGCCCTTTCATTTATTCATATCATTTATGATTTAGATCAAAATCATCAATTTGGGTTTAATCGATAGTTTATTCACGCCACTAAAAAAGGTCCGGGCATTGAATATTCTGTTTTGACATACGGAAATACAGATATCCACATGCCACTAAAGCCAAAACTGTTCTGATTAATTTTGTTTTTTAATACGTTAATGATGTGAGTCCTTCGAATGAAACTTTTCAATAAATCTGTTATTTCTATTTTTATATTTGGGGTGGTCGCCGGTAGCGCCATGAATATTACCAACGCTACTGCTGCCGTTTGGGATGACGCATCAATCACAGATATTGTGAATGACCATCAAGACCAAATTACGCAAAACAGGGTTGATAGTATTGCTCGCGATCTCTCAACTGAAAATCGCTTAACGCAGGTTGATAGCGACCTTCAATCCACTAAATTAGGTGTTTTGGTTATTGAGCAAGCCACAAATGACGCTTACCAAAAAGCCTTGCTTGCTGGTGCGCTTGCAGATACCGCCAATCAAAAAAGCGATGCGGCTTTACAGGGCGTTATGACGAACGGCACAGAAATTATCAATATGGAAAACGTTAACAAAGTGCAAGATAACCGTCTTGACAGCCTGGAAAATGCCCCTAAACCCACTAACGGCGTAGATGGCAAAGATGGCGTGACGACCACCGTGACGCACATGCAGGTAGACGCAGCAACACAAACTAAAGTGGCTAATAATACCCAGGCAGTTACCGCCACCGCACAGGATCTGCTGGCAACGAAACAGACGTTACAGGCAATGAATAACAATACCAACCAGCAATTTAAATCACTGCACGATGAAGTAGATAATAATAAGAAGCAAGCTAATGCCGGTATTTCAGGAGCCATGGCGATGGCAGGATTACCGCAGGTACAAACGAATCAGCATGTTATGTTCTCTGCTGGCGGAGCCACGTACAATAGTGAAAGCGCCCTTGCCGTTGGGGCATCCGTTAACTTTAGTTCACATGTGATCGCGAAAGTGAGCTTCTCTGATGATACCGCCAATAATATGGGAGCGTCAGTTGGCGTCGGAATGGGATTTTAACGAAATACAACTTAAGCATTATTAACTTACGCCATTAAGTTAATAACCTGCTTGCCTCCGGCAAGAATAGCGATGACAGAAAAAACATGCTCAGACATATCATTATTTCAGCGACCCTGTATCTGATGCTCATTGGCGTCGGTATTTGGATCGGCATGATGTACGTCTCCTATTATCTGTGCGTTTTATAAGGTGAACAAAAGTTTAGCCATGAAAACTCAATTAATATGGATTGCACTGATGTTGACGGTAGCGACAACACCGGCTCATGCGATTAACGCGCACTATCGTGCTCAATTAGAACGTTCAGGATGCACTGAGATGAACGCGAATGACGGCTCTTGTGATATCCACAAAACAAAAGCCCAAAATGCGGCGCAGCACGCAACAGCTGCGGTCCACGACCCTTTGCGTGAAGCCACTTTCACATCGGATGCGGTTAACGCCACGATTTCAAACGGCTTTTTTAACGCCACCATTAACGGCAAAAAGGCCACCGTGAAACGTCTGAATGCTCATTTCTATGAGATTCACGGTAATGGTTTTGTTATATCGCTAAGCCTTAATGAGAACGGCATTACGGCGGCGTCCTGGAATAAGACGACGGGGCGTAACCACGGCATTTTGCAGGTGTCGCAGAAATAAAGCGAACAAGGAGGCAGTCTGCCTCCTTTTCGGTCAGCGAATGGCACGATTTGTCACACTCTTTTTTATGAATTTACAGTCAGGGCAGAACACACGTAACATTCTGTTTTTCTTTACCATAAAGTGCAATTTTCTTTCTTAAAAAGGGGATATCCCCTCCCCTGAGCGCCATGTCACAAAACAGTAAACAAATTAACCATTGAGCCCCGTGGCAAAAGGCTCTATATTGGCGGCGTTTTTTTCAGGCCCCCATCTGTTTTTTAACTTTTTATTCAATCGTGGCTCATAACGAAGCGGCGGTTGTAGGAGTGATATGATGACGGATAAAGTCCGTATTGACACCGTAGATGCCCACAAAAGCAACGAAACCTATCTGGCCCGTCAGGCCGAGTTTGAATCTAACGTCAGGAGTTATCCGCGCAAACTGCCTTTAGCCATTACTAAAGCAGAAGGCGTGTGGATCACCGATGCAGATAATAAAGAATACCTTGACTGTTTAGCAGGCGCGGGGACCCTTGCGCTTGGCCATAACCATCCTGATGTGCTGAAAAGCATCCAAAATGTCATTACCAGCGGCTTGCCGTTACATACCCTGGATCTGACTACGCCTCTGAAAGACGCGTTTTCTGAATACCTGCTCTCTCTGCTGCCTGGTCAGGGCAAAGAGTACTGCCTGCAGTTCACCGGTCCATCCGGTGCTGACGCCGTTGAAGCGGCGCTGAAGCTGGCGAAAAAAGTGACCGGTCGTAGCGGTATCATCAGCTTCTCTGGTGGTTACCACGGTATGACCCACGGCGCGCTGTCCGTGACCGGCAACCTGTCTCCGAAAGAAGCGGTTGACGGTATGATGCCAGAAGTGCAGTTCATGCCTTACCCGCACGAGTACCGTTGCCCGCTGGGTATCGGTGGTGAAGCGGGCGTGAAAGCGCTTACGTACTACTTCGATAACCTGATCAACGACGTTGAAAGCGGCGTGCGTAAACCTGCTGCGGTGATTCTGGAAGCCGTTCAGGGCGAAGGCGGCGTGAACCCGGCTCCGGCTGAGTGGCTGCAGCGCATCCGTAAAGTGACTCAGGAACACGGCATTCTGCTGATCCTCGACGAAGTTCAGGCTGGCTTTGCCCGTACCGGTAAATTCTTCGCCTTCGAACACGCGGGCATTGAGCCAGACATTATCGTGATGTCTAAAGCCGTAGGTGGCGGTCTGCCGCTGGCCGTGCTCGGTATCAAAAAGCAGTTCGACGCATGGGCGCCAGGCCACCACACCGGTACCTTCCGCGGTAACCAGCTGGCGATGGCAACCGGTCTGACGACGCTGAAAATCCTGAAAGATCAGAACATCGCGGGCAAAGTTGCCGCTCAGGGCGAATGGCTGAAAGGCCAGCTGAAAGAGATGGCGAAACGCTATCCTGTTATCGGCCACGTGCGCGGTCTGGGCATGATGATCGGTATTGAGATCGTTAAGCCACACGAAGCCGCTGACCACATGGGCTGCTTCCCGGGCGACGGCGAGCTGTCTGCTCTGATTCAGAAGAAGTGCTTCGAAGCCGGTCTGATTCTGGAGCGCGGTGGCCGTAACGGTATCGTTCTGCGTCTGCTGCCGTCTCTTCTGATCAGCGACGAAGAGCTGAAAATCTTCCTGGATAAATTTGAGCAGGCACTGCTTGCTGCGGGCGTTCGCCCGGCGTAACCGGAGTTATTGATTACGATGTCTGATTCAAACCCAATTTTGTTCTCCTCTGCGCAGAGCATTGAAGCTTACCAGCAGGCGCTCGAACAAAGCACTCAGGCTGTGATGCAGTGGCTGAAACAGCCTGAGATGTACCAGGGCAAAACGGTCGCGGAACTGCGCGACCGTATTAAGCTGGATTTCAACCCGAAAGGGCTGGGCAACGAAGCGGCGATTGAACGCGCCGTGGAGTTCTTCCTGAAAGACAGCTTGTCCGTTCATCACCCGCAGTGTGTGGCGCACCTGCACTGCCCAAGCCTGGTCGTAAGCCAGGCGGCGGAAGTGCTGATCAACGCCACTAACCAGAGTATGGACTCCTGGGATCAAAGCCCGTCCGCAACCATTATCGAGATTAAACTGATCGAGTGGCTGCGTACCCGCGTGGGTTATCAGGCCGGCGACGCCGGTGTCTTCACCAGCGGCGGCACCCAGAGCAACCTGATGGGCCTGATGCTGGCTCGCGATGCGTTCTTTGCGCGTCAGGGTCACTCCGTTCAGCAGGACGGCCTGGTCGGCGATTTGCGCAAAATTCGCGTACTGTGCTCTGAAAACGCACACTTCTCCGTGCAGAAAAACATGGCGCTGATGGGTCTGGGCTACCAGTCCGTCGTGCAGGTGAAAACGGACGAATTCTCCCGCATGGATCTGACCGATCTGGCGGCGAAAATCGAACAGTGCAACGCGAACGGCGAGCAGATTCTGGCGATCGTCGCAACGGCAGGTACCACCGATGCCGGTGCTATCGACCCGCTGCGTGCGATTGCAGAGCTGGCCGCGAAGCAGAACATCTGGGTACATGTTGATGCGGCCTGGGGCGGCGCGCTGCTGATGTCTGAGCAGTATCGTCACTACCTGGACGGCATCGAGCTGGTGGATTCCGTCACCCTGGACTTCCACAAGCAGTTCTTCCAGACCATCAGCTGCGGCGCGTTCCTGCTGAAAGAAGCGCGCCACTATGAGCTGATGCGCTATCAGGCGGCGTACCTGAACTCTGAGTTCGATGAAGAAGCGGGCGTGCCTAACCTGGTGTCCAAATCTCTGCAGACCACCCGTCGTTTTGACGCGCTGAAGCTGTGGATGAGCCTGGAAGCGCTGGGGCAGGAGCAATACGCGGCGATCATCGATCACGGCGTGACCCTGGCGCAGCAGGTTGCGGCCTACGTGAAAGAGCAGCCTGCTCTGGAACTGGTTATGCAGCCACAGCTGGCAAGCGTTCTGTTCCGCTTCCGCGGACAGGTGCAGAAGGATGACGCGGGCATCGCCCTGCGGAACCAGAAAATTGGTGATGCGCTGCTGGAATCCGGCCGTGCGAACGTTGGTGTGACCGAGCACAACGGCGTCACCTGCCTGAAGCTGACGCTGCTGAACCCAACCGTGACGCTGGAAGATATTAAAATCCTGCTGTCTCTGGTTGAGCGCACCGCGCAGGAAGTTCTGGCTAAGTAATACAACACCCCTCTTCCGCCGGGAGAGGGGTTATTTTTATACGCCTACCCACCACATCCTTAATTTTAATCCCCAGTAACTCGTCCAGCCCGTCGTGGTGCTGACCACATTACCCTTCGACACAATGACCAGCGTCGGCGTGACGCTCACCTGCCACTGCTGCGACAACGCAGCGTTTTCATCGTTGATCACCGGCATTTTCAGCTGTTTCTTTTCAACCCAGCGCGCAAGCTTTGCGTTATCGCCGGAACGCATGGCAATGCTTACGACGTTGCCCCCCTCTTTCGCCAGTTTATTGACCGAAGGCGTCGTGTAACGGCATATACTGCACCAGGTGGCCCAGACGTAAATCAGCAGCGGCCGTTCCTGGCTCAGTGCCGCGATATCGTGAATATTGCCGTCGATGCTCTGCATCGGTGTTGCACTAAAACTGGCGGGGAGTGTCGGTTTTCGATACCGATCAACACCCCACACTACGGCCAGCGTCAGCAGAACGAATATGATCCCTTCCCGCGCCCAGCGGCGCAGTCGACTGATTTTGCGGTTATCCATTGTGACCTCATGTTTCAACGAAGGTCATCTTAACGGGCAAAACGCCATCACGCTGTAAAGAAGTGTCGCGCCAGGTTTACTCCTGTGTATAGCCGTAGTCGTAATGGCTATATCCCGAGTTGTAATAGAGCGCAGCCGATTTCACGATATCATTGAGGATCGCGCCATTCACCTGCACACCCATTTGCTGCAGACGCTTCAGGCAGTTCTCGATCTCCTTGACGCTGGTTTTACCAAAGCGGGCGACCAGAAGCGTGGTAGCCGCTGCTCTGGCTATCAGCAAGGCATCCGTTACGGCAAGCACGGGTGGGGTATCGACAATCACGATGTCATACAGTTTGTCTATCTGCGACATTACGGCCTGGAAGCGTTCACTCATGAGCAGCTCAACGGGATGTGGAGGTTGGGGTCCGCAGGTCAATACATCAAAACCGCCTTTCTCAACGCGTTGAATTGCTTCCTGCCACTCAACGGTTCCTCCAAGCACGCAGGATAATCCCCGATGATTGCTCAGTTTGAAAACATTGTGGACATATCCCTTGCGCATATCCGCATCAATAAACAGCACTCGCTGTCCGGCCTGAGCGGCAATCGATGCCAGTGAAGTACTGACCAGGGTCTTTCCGCAGTCCTGCGTGGGGCCAGACACCACGACGATCCGGTTTTTGGCATCCATCATGGTAAAATGCAGACTGGTGCGCAGGCCGCGCACCGCCTCGACAAACATATCTGCCGGACGGTCAACGGGAAGAAAAGGTATATTCGACGTCCTGTGCTTCCATCGGGAAGCACACAGATTTCTTCTGCGCAGGTGCGTTTTTTTCCAGAGCCACGTCGAGCGTGGAAGCGTCGCCAGAAGCGGTATCCCCTGCACTTCGAGTTGTTCAGACGAGGTAATGCCCCGCTTAAAGGCTGAACGCACTAAAACCGTTCCTGTAGAGAGCATCAACCCCATCAGCATACCCAGTACAATAATGAACGCTTTGCGCGGTTTGATTGGATCTGGCTGCGTCACGGCCGGGTCAATGATCCGCACGTTCCCGATAGCGCTGGAGCGCGAGATACTCAACTCTTGCTGACGAGTCAGCAACTGCAGGTATATGGTACGCCCGGATTCAACGTCACGACTCAGGCGTAAGATTTCCTGCTGCGTGGAAGGCATGGATGAGACGCGGTTATTCAGGCGCGCGCGCTCTCGCTCAAGTGTTTGTTTCTTCTCCCGCAAAGCACGGTAGGTGGGATGGTCCTTTTTGAAAAGCTGGGAAACCTCTGCTTCGCGGAACGTCAGCTCGTTAAGCTGGTTTTCCACGTTAACTACCTGATCGAGGACTGACTTCGCCTCCAGAGATAAGTCGACAGAATCGCGTTGCTCTCTGTAGGCATTCAGTCGCGCTTCGGCTTCATCCAGTTCCCGGCTGATCTTAGGTAATTGATCCTGTAAGAACGTGAGGCTGCGGGAATCTTTCGCTTCCTGGCGCGCAATATTCTGACTGAGAAAATTTTCAGCAATGGTATTAAGCACCATGGCGATCTTGCCGGAGTCTTCACCCGTTAACGTTAATGCGATCATACCGCTCTGTTTAGCCGACTCCACAACCGTAAGTCTCTTCTGAATAGCGTTGATCGCGTCAAGCCTTGTGACGGTTTCGAGGGTAAACTGGGTGCCAGGTTCCGCGCTGAGCGATGTCACCAGAATCGATATGCCGTCTTTAACAAGCGTTTTTCCCACAACGCCGTCTGCTACAAGCATTTTTCCCTCAAGACGATACCGCCCTTGCTCCTGTACGGTGAGTAAAAGCGTTTGTGGCTTACCTTCCAGAAGAGGAATAGTCAGCGTGCCAATCGTTATTTTATCGGATTTACGTCCCCGCACGTGTTCCCATAAAGACCCGATGACCGGGAACAGACGCCGCTTGACGTTGTACGTCAACCCTAACTGATCGACGGTCTCCCCCAGGATCATCCGTGATTTAAGGAGTAAAAGTTCTGGCGCGACATCTGGAGAGAGATCGGCCTCAAACGAGGTCAAGTTCTTGAGCAGCGAGTTTTTCTGCTTCGATTCAACCTGTACCAGGGCATCAGCCTGGTAAACTGGCGTGACGTTGAACGCATATATCCCCGCACATACCGTGAGCAGGAGTGTGATACATGCGATCGTTACCCGATGATCAAACATCTCAGCAAGCAACTGAAGAAGATCGATTTCATTATTCTGCGGTGTCGCAGCACTATATTTATCTGATTTAGAAGACGACATTACAGCTTCATTCCTTATTGACTCAAACGGCGAGCCCATTCCTGACTGGCTTTTCCCAATTGCTCAAAAACATATTCATAGGCTTCACGACTTTTGTGGTACGGGTCGGGAATGTCCCTGGCTTCCAGCCATTGTCCAAAGAGCAGCGATTTTCCCCTGTTCTCCGGGGCTATTGTGGCAATGAAACGAAGGTGTTCCGGCTCCATTACCAGAATCAAATCGGATTTTTGCAACAGGCTGCGCGTCACCTTGCGGGCAACATGCCCTTCCAGCGAAACGCCATGACGCCAGGCGACAGCCTGCGCAGCCGCATCCGCCGGGCGGCCTTCAAGTCCAAAAATACCTGCCGAGGTTACCTGCTTGCCGGGTAATTGCTGACGCAACAGCCGCTCACCAATCGGTGAACGGCAAATATTGCCGGTACAGACTACTAAGATTGACTGAAACATTACTGCGGCCACGATCTGATGTAACGAACGGTTTCGGTCAGGTCATGGACGCCACTGATGGTAGGCACAAGCTGGGTGATCACGCGATTCCAGCGTGATAGCGGTGCCGTGGTGACGTAGACAATGTCATACGGTTCCAGCTGGAATTCCGTACCCAACACCATGGCTGACGCGTCTTCGGCATTCAGTTGATAGATATTGGCAATTTTGTCCGTGTCGCCTTTTTTCGTTACCTGCCTGATAACAAAAATGCCGGTTGCATCGGCCATATTTTGGTTAAGCCCCCCGGCATTGCCCAGGGCTTCGGCCAGCGTCATGCCGCTACGATCCATCTTAAGCGTACTCTGCTTGACGACTTCGCCCATCACGAACACTTTCAGCGAGTCGTTCCGGGGAATAAAAAGGATATCGCCCGGATAAAGCAGTTTATTTTGGGTCAAATCGCCATGCTGCATAAGCGCATAGAGCGAAAGGCGGGAGTCCTTACCATCATGCGTCAGCACGACGTTGCGCCAGTCTGCATCAGCAGAAAGACCGCCAGCGGCGTTAACCGCATCCATCACCGTCAGCGGAATATTGGTTATGGGTTGCTGGCCTGATTTTTCGACCTCTCCAGTGACATAGGCTTTTTGGGAACGGAAGGCGGCAATGCTGACGTCCACCTGCGGGGTCTCAATGACTTTATCCAGTCGAGTTGTAATCTCTTCACGTACCTGTGAAACCGTTTTTCCCGCCACCCGCAGCTTACCGACGTAGGGATAAAAGAGCGTACCATCGGCATTGACCCAATTGCCGGCATCGCTCGCACTACGATATTGTCCTGCGGGCGTCGTTAATTCAGGGTGATCCCAGACGGTGACCGTCAGGATGTCGCCTGTACCAATACGGTATTCCCAGTTTTTGATCTGTTCATCCAGATTAGGATTTGCCTGAGATTTCGACACGGTCGGAAGTAGCTTTTCAATTAATCCCGGCGTCAGTGGAAAAATCTCCACGCGCTTATCAAGCTGATAATTGACCTCTTCCACAGAAACGACTTTCTTCCCGGACACACTTAAGTTCTGACCTGGGGAAAAAAAACACCCCGTCAACTGACTAACAGTAAGAAATAACAGAGAAAATGCAGTTGTATTTTTCATTTATATAAATATTGGTTTTTTACCGTTGCGTTCATTGTTAATTTTGCAAAAAAATATAAGCTAAGCCATTGAAATTTAATTTTTTTATTTCAGAAACATGCAGTTATAGCATAATAAAATGCAATCCATCCCATTTCTAGTAAAAACAATGAGAATACTCAGCCTTATAAAAACGAAAGTGAGCACGCCTCACCCGAAGTCAATATTAAATGTTGTTCAGTGAGAAAGCATCTATATAGAAGTCCAATTTTGACGTGGAAATTTATTTTTAGAATTGCTCAATGAAATGATAAATATTAAAAATACATAACACATATAACATTCACCACAATGATAAACATCATCCAGTTCGACTACACAAAACCGTCCACTTTTGTTACATTTTTTCTCAAACATACCCTGCGTTGATACTTAAAATGGACTGTCTGCTCCGCTTTGCACGACCTGCAGACGAAAAGTATCTGTAACGATATCACTGGAGAAAAAATGGCTAAGCGTAAATTGCTGCTTCTGGGTGTATTACTGTCTCTGGCGGGATCCGCATTCGCTGCCCCGCAAACGGCCGCTGCGCCATCGGGCATCAAGGCCTATGAAGAACAAGAGTTCATCGCTGACTTTACGAAATTCAAGATTGGCGACACGGCGCCGGCGCAGTACCAAACGCCGGAGTACACCATCAAACAGTATCAGCTGCGTAACCTGCCAGCTCCGGATGCCGGAACCCACTGGACCTATATGGGTGAGAACTACGTGCTGATCGGCGATGCTGATGGCAAGATCTACAAAGCCTACAATGGAGATATTTTCTATCACCGCTAACGCAATTCTGATTCGCCCCTGGCAGGAAAGCGATCGCCCTTTCCTGCGCACGCTCTACCTTCACGCCCGGCGTGAAGCCTGGCCATGGCTGGACAGCGCGGACTGGCAGCTTGAAGACTTTGACGCGGCAACCCGTGACGAAGTGATTTGGGTTGCTGTTAAGAACGGTCATCGCCTGGGTTTTGCCTCCGTCTGGACGAACGATAATTTCCTGCACAATCTGTTTGTCGATCCGCAGTATCAGAGCCAGGGCGTCGGGCATGAGTTGCTAGAACACGTTCAGAAGACGTTTACCAGTACGGGTTCGCTTAAGTGTCTGGTGAAGAATGCGCGGGCTATTGCGTTTTACCAGCGACACGGCTGGCACATAGAGGCGACGGGTAATTCTCCGGACGGAGAGTATTATTTGATGCACTATCGGTTGGGTTAAAGTCGGGTGGCGGCTTCGCCTTACCCGACCTACGTGATGGCGCCATTTGTAGGCCGGGTAAGCGAAGCCACCCGGCAATTAGGAGCTGAGGAATTACACCGCGCGGAACGCGATTTCCCCTGGAATGATTTCACCCTGCCAGTAGAGCTGCGCCGCAACGCGTCCCGCCAGTTGGCGATACATTTCTGCAAATTCGCTGTCCGGACGGCTGACCACCGTTGGCTTTCCGCTGTCCAGATCTTCACGCAGGGTAATGTGCAGCGGCATCTGTCCCAGCAGCTGGGTGTGATACTTCGCGGCCAGTTTTTCTGCACCACCCGTACCGAAGATAGGTTCGTGGTGACCGCAGTTGCTGCAGATGTGCATGCTCATGTTCTCGACGATACCGAGCACCGGCACTTCCACCTTCTCGAACATCACAATGCCTTTTTTGGCGTCGATCAGCGCGATATCCTGCGGCGTAGTCACGACGACCGCCCCCGTGACCGGAATGTTCTGCGCCAGCGTCAGCTGAATGTCACCGGTGCCCGGCGGCATGTCCAGCACCAGATAATCCAGATCAGGCCACATCGTCTCCTGCAGCATCTGCAGCAGCGCTTTGCTGGCCATCGGGCCGCGCCAGACCATGGCGTTATCGTCAGTCACCAGGTAACCGATGGAGTTGGTCGCCAGACCGTGCGCCATAATTGGCGCCATGTGGGTCCCGTCCGGCGAGGTGGGGCGCTGGTTTTCCGCGCCCAGCATGTTCGGAATAGACGGACCGTAGATATCCGCATCCAGAATGCCGACCTTTGCCCCTTCCGCTGCCAGCGCGAGCGCCAGGTTAACGGCGGTAGAGGATTTCCCTACTCCGCCCTTGCCCGAACTGACGGCAATGATATTTTTCACGCCGTTCACGCCAGGCTGGTTTTTCACGCGCTTCAGCGTGGCGATGCTGTGGCTCAGCTTCCAGTCGATCGCCTTCGCACCGGTAATACGCAGCAGCTCAGAGCTGGTCTGCTCTTTCAGCGCGTCAAAGGCGCTGGTCCAGACGAACGGCATCTGCAGCTCAATGTGCAGGGTATCGTCCAGCCAGGCAACGTGGTGTAACGCTTTCAGCGTAGTGAGATTGTGCTTCAGGGTTGGATGCTGAAAGTTAGCCAGCGTCCCGGCGACCATTGCTCGTAAGGCTTCCGGTGATTTGGCCTGGGATTGAGAACTCATCCCGACTCCTTTGTTCTTGTGAATAAGACCTTAGATGAACAAGTTTACCTGAAAGGCCGTGGTTTGTGCTTACTTAATAATGCCCCTTTTGGTAATATCAAAAACCCTTTTCACAGTTAAAAGAAGTAATGCCTACTATGACTCAAGTCGCGAAGAAAATTCTGGTAACGTGCGCACTGCCGTACGCCAACGGCTCAATCCACCTCGGCCACATGCTGGAGCATATCCAGGCTGATGTCTGGGTCCGTTACCAGCGAATGCGCGGCCACGAGGTTAACTTCATCTGTGCGGACGATGCTCACGGCACGCCGATCATGCTGAAAGCGCAGCAGCTGGGGATCTCCCCGGAGCAGATGATTGCCGAAATGAGTCAGGAGCATCAGACTGATTTTGCTGGCTTTGACATCAGCTATGACAACTATCACTCCACGCACAGCGACGAAAACCGCGAACTGTCGGAGCTAATCTACACCCGTCTGAAAGAGAACGGTTTTATCAAAAACCGCACCATCTCTCAGCTGTACGATCCGGAAAAAGGCATGTTCCTGCCAGACCGTTTCGTCAAAGGCACCTGCCCGAAATGTAAATCCCCGGACCAGTACGGCGATAACTGCGAAGTGTGCGGCGCAACCTACAGCCCGACCGAGCTTATCGAGCCGAAATCCGTGGTTTCCGGCGCCACGCCCGTCATGCGTGACTCCGAGCACTTCTTCTTCGACCTGCCGTCCTTCAGCGAAATGCTGCAGGCGTGGACCCGCAGCGGCGCGCTGCAGGAGCAGGTGGCGAACAAAATGCAGGAGTGGTTCGAATCCGGCCTGCAGCAGTGGGATATCTCCCGCGATGCGCCGTACTTCGGCTTTGAAATCCCGAACGCGCCGGGCAAATATTTCTACGTCTGGCTGGACGCGCCAATCGGCTACATGGGCTCCTTCAAAAACCTGTGCGACAAGCGTGGCGACACCGTCAGCTTCGACGAATACTGGAAGAAAGATTCCACGGCCGAGCTGTATCACTTCATCGGTAAAGACATCGTTTATTTCCACAGCCTATTCTGGCCGGCGATGCTGGAAGGCAGCAACTTCCGCAAGCCAACCAACCTGTTCGTACACGGCTACGTGACGGTGAACGGCGCGAAGATGTCCAAGTCTCGCGGAACGTTCATTAAGGCCAGCACCTGGCTGAACCACTTCGACGCGGACAGCCTGCGCTACTACTACACTGCGAAGCTCTCTTCCCGCATCGACGATATCGACCTGAACCTGGAAGATTTCGTGCAGCGCGTGAACGCGGATATCGTCAACAAGGTGGTGAACCTGGCCTCCCGTAACGCGGGCTTTATCGCCAAGCGTTTTGACGGCGTGATGGCGGCTGAACTGGCTGACCCTGCCCTGTACAAAACCTTTACCGACGCGGCAGCCACCATTGGCGACGCGTGGGAAACCCGTGAGTTCGGTAAAGCCGTGCGCGAAATCATGGCCCTGGCCGACCTGGCAAACCGCTATGTGGACGAACAGGCACCGTGGGTTGTCGCGAAACAGGAAGGTCGTGATGCCGATCTGCAGGCCATCTGCTCCATGGGCATCAACCTGTTCCGCGTGCTGATGACGTACCTGAAGCCGGTTCTGCCGCAGCTGGCAGCCCGCGCTGAAGCGTTCCTGAACACCGAACTGACCTGGGATGCCATGGCGCAGCCGCTGCTCGGCCACAAGGTGAACACCTTCAAGGCGCTGTACAACCGCATCGAGATGAAGCAGGTTGAAGCCCTGGTGGAAGCGTCTAAAGAAGAGGTTAAAGCGGCTGCGGCACCGGTGACCGGCCCGCTGGCAGACGATCCGATTCAGGAGACCATTACCTTTGACGATTTCGCCAAAGTTGACCTGCGCGTGGCGCTGATCGAAAACGCGGAATTCGTGGAAGGTTCTGACAAGCTGCTGCGCCTGACGCTGGATCTGGGCGGCGAGAAGCGTAACGTCTTCTCCGGCATCCGTTCAGCCTACCCGGACCCGCAGGTCCTGATCGGTCGTCAGACCGTGATGGTGGCGAACCTGGCGCCGCGCAAAATGCGCTTCGGCATCTCTGAAGGGATGGTGATGGCCGCAGGCCCTGGCGGGAAAGATATCTTCCTGTTAAGCCCTGATGAAGGCGCGAAGCCTGGCCAGCAGGTGAAATAACAAAAAAGCCGGAGATAATCTCCGGCTTTTTTTATGGTTTAGGGTGATGCACCCGGTGGGTCAGCCCGCGCAGGAAATTACGCAGAAACTGATCGCCGCACTCGCGGTAGTTTTTATGATCCGGCGCGCGCATCATGGCGGTCACTTCCGGCACGGATACGCGGTATTTTTGCTCCGTCATGATCGCCACGATATCGTCCGTTTTCAGCGAGAACGCGATGCGCAGCTTTTTCAGCACCGTGTTGTTGTTCACGCGACGCTCCAGCGCCAGCTCCGGCGCGGCCGGATCTTTGCCACGCTTATCGTAAATCAGGCCGTTAAGGAAACCCGACAGAATAATGTCCGGGCAGCGAACGAAGCCCTCTTCGTCTTCTTTGGTCATCCAGGTATCGAAACCGGCAGACGTGGATTCCATGTCCGACAGCGCAAGAATGCGCACCATGTCGTTGTTGTTTGCTTTCAGGGTGTAGCGCAGGCTACGAAGAATGTCGTTACTTAGCATAGAGCCTTCGAATGTCGATGATGCAATGGCGCGCAGTGTACCAGTTTTACAGGCCAATCGCCTCTTTCAAACTCTTGAGATAGCGACGGCTGACGGGTACCGTTTGCCCGGCACGCAGCACCAGCTCGGCCTGGCCGTTATCTTCCAGGCGGATCTCCTTCAGGTGCGCCATGTTCACCAGATACTGGCGGTGGCAGCGGATCAGCGGCGTGCGGCTCTCCAGCGTGCGCAGGGTCAGCTCGGTAAACCCTTCGTTCCCTTCCGCGCTGGTGACAAACACCCCGCTCAGGCGGCTGCTGACAAACGCCACATCATCCATCTGCAGAAGATAAATTCGGCTGTGCCCGGTGCAGGGGATAAACTTCAGCGGCTGCTGGTTTTCCGGCAGCAGCGTGACGTCCTGTACGGTTCGCTCCTGGCGTAAACGGGTGAGCGTTTTTTCCAGACGCTTCTCTTCAATCGGCTTGAGTAAATAGTCAAACGCGTGCTCCTCAAAAGCCTTAACGGCATATTCGTCGAACGCCGTCAGAAACACGATATAGGGGCGATGCGCCGGATCGAGCATGCCGACCATCTCCAGCCCGCTGATGCGGGGCATTTGAATGTCGAGGAACAGCACGTCCGGGCGCAGCTTGTGCACCGCGCCGATGGCCTCAATGGCGTTCGCGCACTCCCCCACAATCTCAATATCAGGCTGCTCCTGCAGCAGAACGCGCAGGTTTTCTCGTGCCAGCGGCTCGTCATCCACAATCAGCACTCTTAACATGCGTTTTCCTCCAGCGGCAGTCGTACGGTAATACGGGTAAATCGGTCTGGCTCACAGGCGACGGTAATGCCGCAGTCGTCGCCAAAATGAGCGCGCAGGCGTTTATCCACCAGGCTCATCCCTAAACCGCCCGAGGCGGAAGGCTGATAAAGCCCGGCATTATCTTCAATATCCAGCACCAGATGGTGGTTGAAACGGCTGGCGGCAATGGTTATCTCCCCCGTTCCCAGAAGCTGTGACGTGCCGTGTTTAATGGCGTTTTCGACAATAGGCTGCAGGGTAAAGGCCGGGAGATGCTGATACGCCAGCTCGTCCGGAACGGAGAGCGACACCTGCAGGCGCGACTGGAAACGCGCCTGCTCGATCTGCAGATAGGCATTCACGTGCTCAATCTCATCGGCGAGGGTCACGATCTCAGACGGCCGTTTCAGGTTCTTACGGAAAAAGGTCGACAGAAACTGCACCAGCTGCGCGGCCTGATCGCTGTCGCGGCGGATCACCGCTTTGAGCGTGTTGAGGGCATTAAACAGGAAATGCGGGTTGACCTGAGCATGCAGCAGCTTAATTTCGGACTGCGTCAGCAGGGCTTTCTGCCGCTCATACTGCCCGGCGAGGATTTGCGCGGACAGCAGCTGGGCTATCCCCTCCCCCAGCGTGCGGTTGATGGAGCTGAACAGACGGTTTTTGGCCTCATACAGCTTGATAGTCCCCATCACCCGCTGATTTTCCCCGCGCAGCGGAATCACCAGCGTGGAGCCCAGCTTGCACTGCGGATGCAGCGAACAGCGGTAAGGCACTTCGTTACCGTCGGCATACACCACCTCACCGGTTTCGATGGCGCGCAGCGTATAGGCTGAGGAGATCGGTTTACCCGGCAGATGGTGATCGTCCCCGGTGCCGGTAAAGGCCAGCAGCCGCTCGCGGTCGGTTATGGCCACCGCGCCGATATCCAGCTCCTTGTAGAGCACCTGCGCGACCTTCATGCTGTTCTCTTCGTTAAACCCCTGGCGCAGGATCCCTTCGGTTGAGGCGGCGACCTTCAGCGCCGTGGCGGAAAACGCCGAGGTGTACTTCTCAAACATGGCGCGCTTGTCGAGCAGAATGCGCATAAACAGCGCCGCACCCACGGTGTTGGTGACCATCATCGGAGCGGCAATGCTGCTGACCAGGTGCAGCGCATCTTCAAACGGACGGGCAATTAGCAGAATGATCGCCATCTGCGCCACTTCGGCCACAAAGGTAATGGCACCGGCGGTAAGCGGGCTAAAGACTTTATCCGGGCGGCCGCGTTTGATCATGTAGCTGTGCACCAGGCCGCCGAGCAGCCCTTCCACGATCGTTGAGATCATACAGCTCAGCGCCGTCATTCCGCCCATGGAATAGCGATGCAGCCCCCCGGTTAAGCCGACAAGCCCACCGACGACGGGACCGCCCAGCAGCCCGCCCATCACCGCGCCGATAGCGCGCGTGTTGGCAATAGAGTCTTCGATATGGAGGCCAAAATAGGTCCCCATAATGCAGAAAATAGAGAAGGTAACGTAGCAGAGCAGCTTATGCGGCAGGCGTACGGTAACCTGCATCAGCGGGATAAACAGGCGCGTTTTGCTCATCAGCCAGGCAATGACAAGAAACACGCACATCTGCTGAAGCAACAGCAGCACCAGATTAAACTCGTACATACTCAAAACCGCACACGCTAAAAACGCGTAACATACACTGATGCGGGTTTACTTTCTTTGAAGCATCCCAAAAAAGCGCAAAATCGTGTCCGTTATCACACCTTTTTCTGAATATCGCGCATGCTTCGCATTGTTTGTTCAAAAATCAATCAATCCTTCCTGGTTCGCCAAAGTGGGTCTACAGTTAAGCTGGGAACGCGTAAGCCAGGGGGCGAATATGGCGCTTTACACGATAGGTGAAGTGGCACTCCTTTGTGATATCAATCCCGTTACCCTACGGGCGTGGCAGCGACGGTATGGATTGCTTAAACCGCAGAGGACCGACGGTGGGCATCGCCTTTTCAATGAGGCCGATATCGACCGCATCCGCGAAATTAAAAGCTGGATCGACAACGGAGTGCAGGTCGGCAAAGTGAAGTCCCTGCTGAGCCATGATGACCCGGACACGCAACATCTCTGGCGCGAACAACAGGAAACCCTGCTGCGGCTTCTGCAGGCGGGGAATCTTCAGCGCCTGCGCGCATGGATAAAAGAGCAGGGCCGCGACTATCCGGCACAGACGCTGATCTCCCATCTTTTCATTCCGCTCCGTCGACGTCTGCAATGCCAGCAGTCCACCCTGCAGGCGCTGCTCAGCATACTCGACGGGGTGCTGATCAACTATATTGCCGTCTGCCTTGCCTCAGCGAAGAACAAGGCCGGAAAAGATGCGCTGGTGGTCGGCTGGAACGTGCACGATACCACCCGCCTGTGGCTGGAAGCGTGGATTGCGACCCAGAAGGGCTGGCGCGTGGATGTCCTGGCGCACTCGCTGGCGCAGCTTAAGCCCGAGTTTTTCGACGGTCAGACCCTGCTAGTCTGGTGTGGAGAAGTGCCGTCCGCCACGCAGCAGCAGCTGCTGACGGAATGGCGAGAGAATGGTTACCCGGTTTATTCCCTTGGCCCGGATGAGCCATAACGGCATTTAATGGTTCATTAACAGCTGCGCTTCACCGTATAATTGTTCCGTTAACAACAGGAGCACATGATGAAGGCAACCAAACTGGCCATTATTACCCTTTTTGTCCTGATGGCCGTGAGCGGTATCGGCGGCGTGATGCTGGCAGGATACTCGTTTATTGTTCGCGGCGGTGTCGGCTGAGGTACAGCGCCAGCCGCTCAAAAAGGCGATCGACGACGATTGCCGCCAGCGCGACCAGCACCGCCCCCTGCACAATGTAAGCCGTATTAAACCCGCTCAGGCCGATAATAATCGGCGTTCCCAGCGTATTGGCACCGACCGTTGACGCAATGGTCGCCGTCCCGATGTTAATAATCACCGACGTGCGGATCCCGGCAATAATCACCGGTGCCGCAAGCGGCAGTTCAACCTTGCGCAGCCGCTGGCCGCGACTCATCCCCATCCCTTCTGCCACGCTCAGCACCGACGCCGGTACCGCCGCGAGGCCCGCCAGCGTGCCCTGCAGCACCGGCAATACGCCGTATAAAATCAGCGCAATAATGGCGGGCTGCTGACCAAAGCCCATCACCGGCACCGCTATCGCCAGCACCGCCACCGGGGGAAACGTCTGGCCAATCGCCGCTATCGTCTCCACCAGCGGACGAAATTCTTTGCCCGCAGGCCGCGTGACCGCGATGCCTGCCCCAACTCCCAACACAACCGCGATGGCGCTTGAGAGCGCCACCAGCCAGAGATGCGCCAGGGCGAGATTAATAAAGCTTTCCTGCTGATAAACCGGCCGCGGCAGCCCCGGAAAAAGGGCGTTAAACAGCGCCGCGCTGTGGGGCATCAGAAACAGTAAGGCGACAAAGAGCGCTACCAGCCAGAGGAGCGGATCACGCAGTGCCTTCACGCGTCACCTCCCCGGCCAGCAGATCGCGAAAATGTAAGGTTCCGCACGGCGTACCGCGCGAGTCCGAGACGGGCAATACCTCGCACTGGCGCGCGACAAACGCCGAGAGGGCATCCCGCAGGCTCATCTGCGCCTGTAGAGGTTCGCCGCTCACCGGTACCTCCTCCCGACGCATATAGTCGCTGACCGTCCGCAGGGAGAGCAGCCTCACGCCCAGCTCGCTGCGGCCAAAAAACTCGCGCACAAAGTCGTTCTTCGGCCATGTTAATAGCTCAAGCGGCGAGCCCTGCTGCACCACTTCGCCATGATCCATCAGCACCAGATGGTCGGCCAGGCGCAGAGCTTCATCAATATCGTGCGTCACGAGAACGATCGTGCGTCCGAGAATGCGGTGGATGCGGGTCATCTCCGCCTGCAGCGCCCCGCGCGTGACCGGATCCAGCGCGCCGAAGGGTTCATCCATCAGCAGTACCTGCGGGTTAGCCGCCAGCGCGCGCGCCACGCCCACGCGCTGCTGCTGGCCTCCGGAAAGCTGGTGCGGATAGCGGTCGCGCAGCGCGGGCTCCAGCCCCAGGAGCGACATGAGTTCATCCACCCGGTCAGCGATTTTTGCCCGCGACCATTTCTCCAGCTGCAGCACGGTGGCGATGTTCTGCGCCACCGTCCAGTGCGGAAACAGGCCGATAGACTGAATGGCATAGCCCATACGGCGGCGCAGCTCCAGCACCGGCAGGCTGCGGATCTCTTCCCCGGCAAAGCGGATCAGCCCGCTGTCGTGCTCAACCAGGCGGTTGATCATCTTCAGGGTGGTGGATTTTCCCGAGCCCGAGGTGCCAATCAGCACGGAAAACGCCCCCTCGGCAAAGTTCAGGTTCAGATGGCTCGCCGCCGGGCGACCGGCAAAGGTTTTACTGACATCATGAAATTCAATCATTGGCTCTTCTCCTGAGCAGCGCGAGCCATAAGGCAAACAGCGCGTCGACGACAACCGCCAGCGCAATCGTGGGCACCACGCCCAGTAACACCAGATCGAGGGCACTGCTGAGCAGCCCCTGGAACACCAGCGCGCCAAAGCCGCCCGCGCCAATCAGGGCCGCAATCACCGCCATGCCGACGGTTTGTACCGTCACCACCCGCAGGCTGCGCAGCAGCAGGGGCAGCGCCAGCGGGAGCTGAATTTTCCAGAAACACTGCCGCGCGCTCATCCCCATCGCATGGGCGCTTTCAAGCACATCCGGCGCGACCTGGCCCAGACCCGCGACCACGCCGCGCACCAGCGGCAGCAGCGCATACAGCACCAGCGCGATAAGCGAGGGCGTTAACCCCGTTCCGGCTATGCCGAGCGTTCCCAGCACCGGAAATGACTTCACCAGCCCCGCCAGCGGGGCAATCAGCAGGCCAAACAGCGCGACGGAAGGGATGGTCTGGATCACGTTGAGCACGGCAAAGACCCCACCCTGGCGTGAAGGATGACGATAGCACCACATGCCGAGCGGTATCCCGATCAGCAGAGCCGGGATCAGCGTGCCAAAAAGGATCGTCAGGTGTTGCGCCAGGGCATCATCAAACACCTCCTGACGGTTGGCGTACTCTTTCAGCAGCGAGAGATTGTTCAGCTCACCGCTGAACAGCAGGAACAAGGGAATGCACCATATCTGCGCGTTGAGCACCCAGCGCCAGACGGCGCTGGAGATGAGTCGACGAATGGCGTCGCTGCTGGCCAGCAGACACAGCGCCAGCCACAGCCAGAGGCCGCTGCCCACCGTGGTTCTCGCCAGCGGACTTTCCGCTGACGCCATATGCGTCGCCGCCTGCCCGGCCCCCCAGAACAGGATGATAAACAGCCCTTCAGCGAGGAGCAGCGTCAGCCACTGCGCCGTGCGCCCTTGCCAGAATGAAAGAGCAACCCACGCGGCCAGCGCCGCCGCCAGCCACCACGGCGTGAACGCCCACACTTCCCAGAGATAGCGCCCCTCCCCTGACATCAGGCGGTTAGGGGCGACATTCACAAACGGCAGCGCGACTGCCGCGATGGCCACGCAGGCCAACAGCAGCAGTACGCGGTTATGACATTTTATTGGCACAGCCCTTTCCCGTTACTTCACAAGCCCTTGTTGTTTCAGGAAGTCGGCGGCCACTTTTTTGGCATCCAGCCCCTCGACGGCAATGCTGGCGTTCAGCTGTTGCAGCGTTTTTTCATCCAGTTTTTCGAAGACCGGCTTGAGCCATTCTGCAATATCCGGATAGGCTTTCAGCACCGCCTCGCGCACGACCGGGGTCGGGGCGTAAATCGGCTGTACGCCTTTTGGATCGGTCAGGGTTTGCAGGCCGAGCGCCGCCACCGGGCCGTCGGTGCCGTAGGCCATTGCCGCGTTAACGCCGGAAGTTTGCTGCGCCGCCGCCTTGATGGTTACCGCCGTATCCCCGCCGGCCAGCGAGAGCAGCTGCGCCTGGTCGAGCTTGAAGTCGTAGGCTTTTTCGAACGCCGGGAGCGCGTCAGGACGCTCGATAAACTCCGCCGACGCTGCCAGCTTAAAGTCACCCTTCTCTTTCAGATAGCGGCTGAGATCCGCCAGAGACGTCAGCTTACCTTTCTCCGCCACGTCCTTGCGCACGGCGATAGTCCAGGTGTTGTTGGCCGGGGCAGGCGTCAGCCAGACCAGCTTGTTCTGTTCCGCGTCGAGTTTTTTGACTTTCTCATACCCGGCTTTGGCGTTTTTCCATGCCGGATCGTTTTCATCTTTGAAGAAGAATGCCCCGTTGCCGGTGTATTCCGGATAGATATCCAGCTCGCCGGAGGTGATCGCCCCGCGCACGACGGGCGTGGTGCCCAGCTGAACTTTATTGACGGTTTTCACGCCGTGGCTTTCCAGCACCTGCAAAATAATATTGCCGAGCAGCGCGCCTTCGGTATCGATCTTTGAGCCCACTTTTACCGGCTCCGCCGCCTGTAACGGCAGGCTTAGCGCCGCCAGCAGCACCGCAGATCCCAACATCCCCTTTGCAATCGTCATTCCGCTATCCTCATTTTTTTATCGCCTTTTTCAGAGGCTTGAGAGAAAAGCGTAGCTTAAAACAGCGGATTTACCCGGCAAAATGCCTTTTTAGCATAACGTAAGACGCATCCCCCGGAAGCCGGGGGATGCAAAGAAGGGAAGGTTACAGCAGCTCGAACTCGCCTTTATTCACGCGGGCAGAATCCACCCCGATAAAGACGTTAAACTTGCCCGGTTCCGCATCGTATTTCATCTGCTGGTTCCAGAACTTCAGCGCGTCCACGTCAATCGGGAAGCTGATGGTTTGGGTTTCGCCAGGCTTCAGATTGACCTTCTCGAAGCCGCGCAGCTGCTTAACAGGACGGCTCATCGAGGCGGTGACATCCTGCACGTACATCTGGATCACCGTTGCCCCTTCGCGCTTGCCGGTGTTGGTCACTTCGACGCTGGCGGTAACTTTGCCGTCACGCTTCAGGGTCGGCGCCGACATTTTCACGTCAGAAACCTTGAAGCTGGTGTAGCTCAGACCGTAACCAAACGGATACAGCGGGCCGTTAGCTTCGTCGAAGTAACGGGACGTGTACTTGTTCGGCTTGTCGGCGTTATACGGGCGACCGGTGTTCAGGTGGCTGTAGTAGACCGGGATCTGCCCAACGGAGCGCGGGAAGGACATCGGCAGCTTGGCCGACGGGTTGTAATCACCAAACAGCACGTCGGCGATGGCGTTACCGCCTTCGGTACCAGCGAACCAGGTTTCCAGAATGGCGTCAGCCTGCTGGTCCTCTTTCACCAGCGCCAGCGGACGACCGTTCATCAGCACCAGCACCAGCGGCTTGCCGGTGGCTTTCAGGGCGGCGATCAGATCGCGCTGGCTCTGCGGAATAGTGATGTCGGTACGGCTGGAGGCCTCGTGCGCCATACCCTGCGCTTCGCCCACGACCGCGACAACCACGTCAGACTGTTTCGCGGTATTCACCGCCTCGTCGATCATCTCCTTCGGCGTGCGCGGATCGACCCTCACCGCTTCCTCGTACTGGTTGAGGAAGGTGACGATGTCTTTATCGTTAGTGACGTTCGCCCCTTTGGCGTACATCACTTTCGCTTTATCACCCACGGCACTCTTAATCCCGGTCAGCACGGTCACGGACTGGTCGGCCACGCCTGCGGCAGACCAGCTGCCCATCACGTCGCGCTTGCTGTCGGCCAGCGGGCCCACTACGGCAATGGTGCCGGATTTTTTCAGCGGCAGCGTGTCGAGGCGGTTTTTCAGCAGCACCAGGCTTTCGCGCGCCACGTCACGCGCTTCTTTGCGGTGCAGACGGCTTTCGGCATTGGTATCTGCCGGGTCAGAATCCTTCGGCCCCAGATGGCTGTACGGATCGTTAAACAGCCCCATGTCGTATTTCACGTTCAGCACGTGGCGCGCGGCATCGTCCAGCTCCGCCATCGTGACCTTGCCGCTCTTCACCAGCCCCGGCAGGTATTTGCTGTAGTACTCGTCGCTCATGCTCATGTTGATGCCCGACTTGAGCGCCACGCGCACCGCGTCTTCCGGATCGGAGGCGGTACCGTGCTTAATCAGCTCTTTAATCGCGCCGTGGTCGGAAACGGTGATGCCCTTAAAGCCCCACTGATCGCGCAGGACGTCTTTCAGCAGCCATGAATCGGACGTCGCAGGCGTACCGTTCAGCGAGTTCAGCGCTACCATCACCGCGCCGCTGCCCGCATCCAGCCCTGCCTTGTACGGCGGCATGTAGTCGTTGAACAGGCGCTGCGGGCTCATGTCGACGGTGTTGTACTCTTTCCCGCCTTCAACCGCGCCATAGGCCGCGAAGTGTTTGACGCTGGTCATCACCGAGTAGCGATCCGCCGGGCTTTTGCCCTGCATCGCTTCCACCATGGTTTTCCCCATCGTGGAGGTTAAATAGGTGTCTTCACCAAAGCCTTCCGAGCCGCGGCCCCAGCGCGGATCGCGCGAGACGTCCACCATTGGCGCCCAGGTCATGTTCAGGCCGTCGTCCGCCGCTTCATAAGCCGACACGCGCCCGACGGTTTTCACCGCGTCGAGGTTAAAGGAGGAGGCTAAACCGAGGCTAATCGGGAAGACGGTACGCTGGCCGTGCACCACGTCATAGGCAAAGAACAGCGGAATTTTCAGGCGGCTGAGATCCATCACCTGATCCTGCATCTTGCGGATATCCTCGCGGGTGACGGTATTAAAGATGGCCCCTACCTGCCCGTCTTTGATCATCTCGCGGATGGCCTCTTTCGGGTTATCCGGACCGACGCTGATAAGACGCAGCTGGCCGATTTTCTCATCGACCGTCATTTTTTTGAGCAATTCAGTGACAAACGCGTCCCGTGCTTCAGGCGTGAGCGGGTGATTACCAAACAAATCCTCTGCCAGCGCAGGTTGCAGCGCCAGGCTGACGGCGACACCTACAGAACATAGCCATTTCATGTCGTTTTACTCTCTCATCAATAACCGCCGGACGATCTCGGCCATACCGTGCGAAAAGCGCAGTGTGCCACAAACCCTCGAAACGTTGCAGGGTTATTCTCTGATTTTTCTCGTGAATACTCGACCGCTTAACAGTTAATCGCGCTATGCTTTACAGCGAGAAATTTGCCCCACCACAAGGAGTGGAAGATGTCTTCTGTTCGAACAAACGATAACACGGCTTTTATTAACGAACTGTCGCGCCTGGTTGGCTCCTCTCACCTGCTTACCGACCAGGCCAAAACCGCCCGCTACCGCAAAGGTTTCCGCTCCGGTCAGGGCGAAGCGCTGGCGGTGGTCTTCCCCGGCACGCTGCTGGAGCTGTGGCGCGTGCTGAGCGCCTGCGTCGCCGCCGACAAGATTATTTTAATGCAGGCCGCCAATACCGGCCTGACCGAAGGCTCCACGCCGAACGGCAACGATTACGATCGCGACATCGTGATTATCAGCACCCTGCGCCTCGACAAGCTGCACCTGCTGGATAAAGGCGAGCAGGTGCTCGCGTTCCCCGGCACGACGCTCTACTCCCTGGAAAAAGCGCTTAAGCCGCTGGGCCGTGAGCCGCACTCGGTGATTGGCTCGTCCTGCATTGGCGCCTCGGTGGTTGGAGGGATTTGCAACAACTCCGGCGGCTCGCTGGTGCAGCGCGGCCCGGCCTACACCGAGATGTCGCTGTTTGCCCGTATTGACGAAAACGGCAAGCTGACGCTGGTGAACCATCTGGGAATCGATCTCGGCGCGACGCCGGAACAGATCCTCAGCAAGCTCGACGACGATCGCGTGAAGGACGAAGACGTTCAGCACGACGGTCGTCATGCGCACGATCACGACTACGTGACCCGCGTGCGGGATATCGACGCCGATACGCCGGCGCGCTACAACGCCGACCCGGACCGCCTGTTTGAATCCTCCGGCTGCGCCGGGAAGCTGGCCGTGTTTGCCGTACGTCTGGATACCTTCCCGGCGGAGAAAAAGCAGCAGGTGTTTTACATTGGTACCAATCAGCCTGAGGTTCTGACCGAAATTCGTCGTCATATTCTGGGCGAATTCACCCATCTGCCGGTGGCGGGCGAGTACATGCACCGGGACATTTACGACATCGCCGAGCGTTACGGCAAAGATACGTTCCTGATGATCGACAAGCTCGGCACCGACAAAATGCCGTTCTTCTTCACCATGAAGGGACGCACCGACGCGATGCTGGAGAAAGTGTCGCTGTTCAAACCCCACTTCACCGACCGCTTTATGCAGAAGCTGGGCAACGTTTTCCCGGCGCACTTACCGGAGCGAATGAAAACCTGGCGCGATAAGTACGAGCACCACCTGCTGCTGAAAATGGCCGGGGACGGAATTGCCGAAGCGCAGTCCTGGCTGACCGAATTCTTCAAAACTGCCGAAGGGGATTTCTTTGCCTGTACGCCTGAAGAGGGCAGCAAAGCGTTCCTGCACCGTTTTGCCGCCGCAGGCGCCGCCATCCGTTATCAGGCGGTGCATGCCGAAGAGGTGGAAGATATTCTGGCGCTGGATATCGCCCTGCGACGTAACGACACCGAGTGGTTTGAGCACCTCCCGCCGGAAATCGACAGCAAGCTGGTGCATAAGCTCTATTACGGCCACTTTATGTGTTATGTCTTCCATCAGGATTACATCGTCAAAAAAGGGGTCGATGCGCACGAACTGAAGGAGCAGATGCTCGCCCTGCTGCGTGAACGCGGCGCACAATATCCTGCGGAACATAACGTCGGGCATCTTTATAAAGCCCCTGACGCACTTAAGCAGTTTTATCGCGAGAATGACCCTACAAACAGCATGAATCCCGGCATTGGTAAAACAACGCGGAAGAAATACTGGAAAGAGAGCGCGGACGCGGAGCAGCGCGTAACGCAAGCGTCTGATTAATTCCTATAGCCAAATTTGAGAGATTGTTTAGCGCGCCTTAATCGTAATAGAGTAACCGTCTGACGCCGGAGGAACGTTTCTCCGGCTTTCTATAACGAGGAGCAGGCACATCATGTCGGCTGTTGATGTTTTATCCGAGACCGAACTGGAAGTGCGCGATGCCCTTCCCGATGATGTGCATGCCATCGCCGCCATCTATGCATGGCATGTGCTGCACGGGCGCGCGTCATTTGAAGAAGTCCCCCCTACCATCGACGAAATGCGTCAGCGTATGAAAAGCGTGGCTGAGAGCGGTTTGCCGTGGCTTATCGCGCTGTATCGCGGCATCGTGGTGGGCTACTGCTACGCCACGCCTTACCGCCCGCGACACGCCTACCGCTATACCCTGGAAGAGTCGATTTACGTGGATGCCAGCATCACCGGGCGCGGTTTTGGTTCGGCATTAATGGATGCGCTGATCGCCCGCTGCGAGCAAGGCCCGTGGCGGCAGATGATTGCCGTTGTGGGTGATGGCAACAATAATGCTGGCTCGTTACGGCTGCATAAAAAGCACGGCTTCGTGATTGTCGGTCAGCTGCGCAGCGTGGGATATAAGAAAGGCGACTGGCGGGATACGGTGATTATGCAGCGCTCGCTCAACGATGGGGACTGGACGCTGCCGGAATAAACGCAAAACGGTAACCTGGGTTACCGTTTTTAGTGTTTTTTCCCTCTCCCTGTGGGAGAGGGTCGGGGTGAGGGCATCAGCGCGCACAAACGACTCAGTCGTTCTGCGCCGTCGCCATCTGTTCCGCTTTCTGCTTTTTATACGTCAATGCTGCGGCCGGAACGGGCTGCACTTTCCCGGTTTCAATCCAGGTACGCAGGCGGCTCGCGTCCGCGAAGTGGGTATATTTGCCGAAAGCATCCATCACCACCAGCGCCACCGGCTTACCGTTAAACACGGTGCGCATCACCAGACAGTGTCCTGCCGCGTTGGTAAAGCCGGTTTTCGTTAACTGAATGTTCCAGTTATCGCGGTATACCAGATGGTTAGTGTTGCGGAACGGCAGCGTATAGGCCGGGTTCGCAAAGGTCGCCATCTCTTCACGGGTAGTGCTGAGCTGACCAATCAGCGGATACTGTTTGCTGGCAATCAGCAGTTTCGTCAGATCGCGGGCCGTGGAGACGTTGTTGATCGACAGTCCCGTCGGTTCAACATAATGCGTATTGGTCATCCCCAGCGCTTTGGCTTTCGCGTTCATCGCGCGGATAAACGCGTCGTAGCCGCCCGGATAGTGGTGCGCCAGGCTCGCCGCCGCACGGTTTTCAGACGACATCAGCGCCAGCAGCAGCATATTTTTACGGCTGATTTCACTGTTCAGCCGCACGCGGGAGTAGATCCCCTTCATCTCCGGCGTGTGGCTGATGTCCACTTTCAATTTTTCGTCCAGCGGCAGATGTGCATCAAGCACCACCATCGCGGTCATTAATTTGGTAATCGAGGCGATCGGGCGCACCAGGTCCGGATGGCTGGCGTAGATCACCTTATTGGTGTTGAGATCGACAATCATCGCGCTGCCGGACGCAATTTGCGGCTGAGCAGCAGCGGCGGTCACCGCGGGCGTTTTAGCGACGGCCGGCACGGCAGCGGACGCGCCCAGCAGCAGCGCCAGGCTAAGTAAAGAGACTCGGAATTTCAGCATGGTGAGACTTCTGATAATTATTCACGCACGTCATGACGTACACCGCCTGTATCAACGGATAAACACAGGCTGGCTTCGGCATCATAGCGGTCACCGGGCGTTGTCGCCAGCGGATAATCGTGAACAGATGCTGCATTGCTGGCATTTACGCCAGCAATGCAGTGAACTCAGAAGAGACGGTATCCGTAACCCCAAAGAATAACCGTCAGCGCCAGTAGCGCCTCCAGCACCAGCACCCCGATGGCGAGTGTTGAACTGGAAAAACTCAGGCCTTCTTCTTTATTGATATTCAGGAAGGTTGGAACCCCCAGATACAGCAGATACCCGGTGTAAAAGAGGGCAATGGTACCGATCAGCGCGCACAGCCAGACCAGTGGATAGAGCGCAACAATACCGCTTAAGAACAGCGGGGTCGCGACATATCCGGCAAAGACCATACAGTGCGCCAGCGATGGACGTTGCGGGTAGTTACGCGCCATCCAGTGAATGACGCGCCCCATTACCGCCACACCTGCCAGCATCAGGCCATAAAAAACGATGGCCAGATAGAGTCCGGTAAACCAGGAAAGCTGAACCACGGTGCCGTCACCGAAGTTCCAGCCGATTTGTGTTGTTCCGATAAAAGCGCATATTACCGGCACCGCAGCCATCAGCAGCACGTGGTGCGTGTAATGATGCGAGACCGTTTCGTTCTCACTTTTAATGACATGCATCTCACGATCGGGATGGGAGAAAAGTCCCCAGACATGGTTCATAGCGCCCCCTTGTTGTCGGCCCGTCAGCGATACCTTAAGTATAATGCAGGCTTTAGATTATTTTATGTACAGTGGGAAATTTCCGTTGATTTCCCCGCTGTTGATTCATGGGGTATATGATTAAACGAGGTACGCTGAGGGAGATAACATTTACGTAATGGATATTAACGCACTTATTGAACAATATGGATATGCCGCGCTGGTCGTCGGTAGCGTGGCAGAAGGTGAAACCATCACGCTGTTAGGCGGCGTCGCCGCGCATCAGGGATTGCTGAAATTCCCGCTGGTCGTCGCAGCGGTCGCGCTCGGCGGAATGATTGGCGATCAGCTGCTCTACTTTCTCGGGCTGCGCTTCGGGCCAACGCTGCTTAAGCGTTTCGCAAAGCATCAGAAGAAAATCCGCCGCGCTCAACGGCTCATTCAACGTCATCCCTATCTGTTCGTCATCGGCACGCGCTTTATGTATGGCTTTCGCATTATCGGGCCGATACTGATTGGCGCCAGCCATCTGCCGCCAAAAATTTTCCTGCCGCTCAATGTTCTTGGTGCGATTGCCTGGGCGCTGATCTTTACGACGCTCGGCTACGTCGGGGGCGAAGTGATTGGCCCGTGGCTGCATAATCTCGACCAGCACCTGAAGCACTGGGCGTGGCTGATTCTGGTGGTTGCGGCGGTGATCGGGGTCAGGCTGTGGCTGAAGCACCGGGATAAGACGCGGGATGAGGAGTGAGTGCGGTCTCCTCCCCTCACCCCGGCCCTCTCCCAAAGGGAGAGGGTGTTTTTAGTTCCCTCTCCCTTTGGGAGAGGGTTAGGGTGAGGGAAAACTACCCCTCCGGCTTAAACTGCGGGTTCGCCAGCATAAAGCCCCCGTCGACAATAAACGATTGCCCCGTCGTGTAGCTGGCGTCGCTGTCGCACAGCCATGCCACCAGGCTGGCAATCTCTTTGGTGTGGCCCGGTCTTGCCAGCGGGATTTCCGGCATTGAGCCTTCCTTCACTTCGCTGTCGTCCATGTCGTTCATCGGTGTGGCAATGGCGCCCGGCGCGACGGCGTTCACCAGAATGTTGTGCTTAACCAGTTCCATCGCCATGGATTTGGTTAACCCGCCGAGCGCGTGTTTTGCCGCCGTGTAGGCGCTGGCCTCCGGCAACGGCGTGTGCTCGTGTACTGAGGTGATATTCACAATCCGCCCCCCTTCCCCCTGCTTCACCATCTGCCGGGCGGCAATCTGCGAACAGAGAAACGCGCCGTCCACGTCGACGGTGAAAATGTTCCGCCAGTCGTCAAACGGCATCTCAAGGAACGGCGCTTTGGTCATCGCTCCGGCATTGTTAACCAGCACGTCCAGCCGACCAAAACGCGCAATCAGCGTTTCAATAGCCTTTGCGCCTTCCGGCAGCGTGCTTAAATCAAGATGGATAGCCTCTGCGCGCTGCCCCTGCGCTTCAACTTCGCGGCAGGTTTCCAGCGCCCCTTTTTCATCCGAGTGCCAGGTGACGCCAATATCAAACCCGCGCTCTGCGAGCATCAGCGCCGTGGTTTTACCAATCCCGGAATCCGATGCGGTCACTATCGCTACTCTGGTCATACTCACCTCCTGAAAAACTGCAAAGAGGTAAGTATAGATAATGACCATTTTTAGCCATGATGATAGCCGCCGCCCAGCGCCGACGTCAGCTGCAGCGTGGCGTCGACATACTGGCCTTTCAGCAACAATCCGGCGAGGTCTTCCCTGAGGGCCGGGATCCTGGCTTCACTGACCCGCGAGCCCGCAACAATCCCCGCGCTGAAGCGCGCCTGCGCCAGCGCCACAACCCGCGCCGCATCTTTTTCGACCTGCTGCTGATGGCGGTTCTTCGCCGTCAGCGTTTCGACTTCGCTGGCCGTGCGCGCCACCTGATTGACCGCTTCGACCACCGCTTTGTTGTAGTTCGCGACCGAGAGATTGTTCTGCGCCTGGGCGATATCCAGGCTGGCGTTCAGCCTGCCGCTGTCGAAGATCGGCAGCGTCAGCCCGGCGGTCACGCCCATCTGCTGCGCTGAAGCGCGAAACAGATCGCTCAGATGGAGGGCATCCTGCTGTAAGAACGCCATCAGGTTCACGTCAGGATAGAAAGCCGCTCTGGCGGCCTCCACCTCGCTCATGGAGGCTTCGATATACCAGTGCGCCTCCTGAAGATCGGGACGGCGTGCCAGCAGTTCATAACCGAGCGTCGGCGGTAGCGCGGCGTCAACCGTCGGCAGCGCATGCCGCGTAAGCGTTACGGAGGAAGAATTCGTCAGCGCGACCAGACGCGCCTCAACGGCTTTCATCTTCCCGTTGACTTCTGCCAGCTGTTCTTCGGTTTTGTTGGCGTCGATATCGGTTTCCACCCCTTCAACGGAGGAGGTGATCCCGTGCTGATACAGTTCGCGATCGGCGCCGATTATGTTGTCCTGCTCATGTTTGATCTGCGCGAGAACCTCCCCTGCGGCGGCCTGAGTTTGCCACTCCCAGTAAAGCCGCGCCACGCTGCTGGCCAGCAGCTGGCGGGTCTGCTCCAGCTCCGCTTTTTGCGCATTCACTTTGCCAATCCGGGCCTCGACCCGGGCGCGATTTTTTCCCCACAGATCGAGCTCCCAGCCAGCAGTCAGGCCAAAGGTGCCGTTGGTGTACCACGGCCCGGTGGTGCCTGCAGCCGGGTCGGTAAGGGCGAAAGGCCCCATCAGCCCTTCGGCGGACATTTTCTGGCGTTCCGCATCGGCGGAAAAATCAATCTGCGGACCGTCAGCGGCCATTGCGGCTTTGGCCTGGGCTTCGGCAAGCGTAATGCGCTGACGGGCAATCTGCATATCCGGCGCATCGCTCAACGCTTTCGCAATCAGCCCGTTAAGCTGGGGATCGTTATACGCTTTCCACCACTCATTCTTCGGCCAGTCCTGATGATTAAGAATTGTATTCACCGATGCCGCAGCGGTTTGCGTTTTAACGGGAGACACCGTGGCATGTTCAGGCGCACAGGCTGCCAGAATAAAAGCGAAGGGTGCACTCAGAGATAAAATAAGAGAACGTTTCATGACGCCATACACTCAAAAAATAAAGGCGCACGTTACGCTCGATATCGTTCATTTTTTTAGTAACGCGTGGCAATCCGCAAATTGTCATACATTTTAATACCCGGAAATTTATTCCCAAAGAGAATGATTAAATTCAATGCATTCACGCCAAATATAAATACGCTGCTACACTTATTCAGGACATACATGAGCGGGAGAAAGGAATGAAAATATTACTGTGGGTTATTTTAATTATATTTCTGATAGGGCTCTTAGTGGTTACCGGCGTATTCAAGATGATTTTCTAATCTATTTGCCCGGCTCAGAGCCGGGCAACGTCATTAATATCAGGCTTTCAGCGAAGCCCCTTTCGTGGCAATCACCTCTTTATACCAGTAGAAACTTTTCTTACGGCTGCGCGCCAGCGTGCCGTTACCGCTGTCATCGCGATCGACGTAAATAAAGCCGTAGCGCTTGGAGAGTTCAGCTTTAGACGCGCTCACCAGGTCGATTGGCCCCCAGCTGGTATACCCCATCACCTCAACGCCGTCATCAATCGCTTCACGCACCTGCACCAGGTGGTCGTTAAGGTAGCTGATGCGATAGTCATCCTGCACCACGCCGTCCGCATCCGGTTTATCCTTCGCCCCCAGGCCATTTTCCACGATAAACAACGGCTTCTGATAGCGATCCCAGAGCACGTTTAGCAGGGTACGCAGGCCGATGGGGTCAATCTGCCAGCCCCATTCGGAACTTGCCAGATGCGGGTTTGGCACCATGCTCAGGATATTGCCGCGCGCCTGCTGGTTGAGGGCCTCATCCGCGGTGACGCAGCCCGTCATGTAGTAGCTGAAGGAGATAAAATCGACGGTCGATTTCAGCGCCTCGCGGTCGGCATCCGTTACCTCAAGCTGAATCCCGCTGTCGCGGAAGAAGCGCTGCATATAGCCCGGATAGGCGCCACGGCACTGCACGTCGCCAAAGAATTGCCACGCGCGGTTTTCCTGCAGCGTCTCCAGAACATCTTCCGGCTTGCAGGTCAGCGGATACATCAGGCCGCCCAGCAGCATGTTGCCGATTCTGGCATCCGGGATAATCTCGTGGCAGGCCTTCACGGCCAGCGCGCTGGCCACCAGCTGGTGGTGGATCGCCTGGTACACCTCACCTTTGCTGCTGGTTTCCGGCAGGCCCACGCCGGTCATCGGCGCGTGCAGAGACATATTGATCTCGTTGAAGGTCAGCCAGAGCTTCACCTTCTCCTTGTAGCGCGCAAACACGGTACGGGCGTAGCGCTCGAAGAACCCAATGGTCTGGCGGCTGCCCCACCCGCCGTACTGCTTCACCAGCCCCCACGGCATTTCGTAATGCGAGAGCGTCACCAGCGGGGTAATGCTGTGCGCGGCCAGCTCGTCAAACAGCCGGTCGTAAAACGCCAGCCCCGCCTCGTTAGGCTGCTGCTCGTCGCCGTTCGGAAAAATGCGGGTCCAGGCAATGGAGACGCGCAGGCAGCTAAAGCCCATCTCAGCGAACAGTTTGATGTCTTCCGGGTAGCGGTGATAGAAGTCGATGGCGACGTCCTTGATGCCGCTGTCGCCCGCCACGCGCTCAACCACCGGGCCGAAGACACCCTGCGGCTGAACGTCTGAGGTGGACAGCCCTTTTCCCTCCTCCAGATACGCGCCTTCTACCTGATTCGCGGCAACCGCGCCGCCCCATAAAAAATCGTCCGGGAAAGTTTTCATCACGTTCTCCTGTTATTGATGGCTTACGCTGAGTAACGGCGCACCGGCACTGACGGACGTTGCCGCCACGGTCACCACATCGCGATACTCATCGCTGTTACTGATAATGATCGGGGTCGCCAGGTCGTATCCGGCATCGATAATCGCCTGTCGGTCAAACTCCAGCAGCAGATCGCCGGGCTGTACCCTGTCGCCCACCTTCACGTGGGCGGTAAACGGCCTGCCGTCGAGCTTCACGGTATCGATCCCCACGTGAATCAACACTTCAATTCCGCTGTTGCTGAGCAGGCCGATGGCGTGTTTGGTCTGAAACAGCGAGGCCACCACGCCGGCAAACGGGGCCACCACTTTGTTATCCGAGGGAATAATCGCGGCACCGCTGCCCAGCAGGCCGCTGGCAAACGTGGTATCCGGCACCTGGTCGAGCGCCAGAACGGTCCCGGTCATCGGGGATAAAACATCGTTTTCCCTTGCCATAACCGCAGCTTCCGCCTCTGCGCGTCCCGGCATACCTGCCACCAGCGTCAGGCCACAGCTCAGCACCAGCGCTACCGCGGTGCCGATCACGCCGCCCCACAGCGTGGCGTTTACCCCACCCGGCGGAATCATCTGGGCGATGGTAAAGATATTGGCGAAGCCGAAGGAGTAAACGTGGGTATCGCTGAAGCCGACAATCGCCCCGCCGATAGCCCCCGCCACGCAGCCAAAGATAAACGGGCGGCGCAGCGGCAGGTTTACGCCATAGACGGCCGGTTCGGTAATACCAAATATCCCGGCCGTGACCGATGAACCCGCCAGCATCTTCTGACGGGCGTCGCGGGTACGCAGGAAGATCCCCAGCGCCGCCCCCACCTGGCCAAACACCGCGGGCAATAGCATTGGCAGCATGGAGTCATGCCCCAGCACCGCCAGGTTGTTAATCATCAGCGGCACCAGCCCCCAGTGCAGGCCAAAAATAACGCAGACCTGCCACAGCGCGCCCATCGCCGCGCCCGCCAGCCACGGTGCCAGAACGTAAATGCTCTGATAGCCGTTCGCCAGCATCTGGCTCAGCCAGGTCGCCAGCGGCCCGATAACGAGGAAAGTCAGCGGCACGGTCACGCCCAGACAGATCAGCGGCGCGAAGAAGTTTTTCATCGAGGATGGCAGCAGCCTGGTGCTCTGCTTTTCCAGCCAGCAGCTGACCCACGCGGCGAGAATAATCGGGATCACCGACGAGCTGTAGTTAAACCAGGTGACGGGAATGCCCAAAAAAGCGTCCGATACCGCGCCCGGCTGCTGGCTGGCGTTAAACGCTGCAATCATCATCGGATGGGTGAGCGCCCCGCCGATGACCATGGTAATAAACGGGTTGCCGCCGAATTTTTTCCCGGCGGTGTAGCCCAGCACCAGCGGGAAGAAGAAGAACAGCGCGTCGCTGGCGGCGAACCAGATTTTATAGGTGCCGCTCTCGGTGCTGAGCCAGCCGCACACCACCGCCAGCGCCAGCAGCCCTTTCAGAATACCGGACGCGGCCAGAATGCCGATAAACGGGGTAAAGATCCCGGAGACAATGTCAATCAGGCGGCCCAGCAGATTCCCTTTTTCGCCCCTCTCTTCCACGACGGGCGCGTCATCGGTAAGGCCTGCCTCATGGCGCACCGCCTGCCAGACGTCGTGGACGTGGTTGCCAATCACTACCTGAAACTGGCCGCCGCTTTCGACCACCATGATGACGCCCGGGTTTTTCTTCAGCCCTTCCGCATCCGCCCGTTGATTCTCTTTCAGTTTGAAGCGAAGCCGGGTCGCGCAGTGTACAAGACTGACGATGTTCTCTTTTCCGCCAACGTGGCCGAGAATATCCTTCGCTAAAGCCTGGTATTCCATCTCGATTTCCTTACATCCGATGCCTGCAGGCACCTGTTGACTGAGTACAAAAAATAAAAAAACCCGAGAACGACCTTCTGACGAAGGCCGCGCTCAGGTTTTGCCTGCGTGATGCAGTAACAATCCTGTTTTGAGGCTTAGCGCCCCTCTTTTCTCACCCGTTCAATATGAATGGCGAGGAACATAATTTCTTCGGTTGTCAGCTCACGCTGATAGCTTTTGTTCAGGTGCTGGGCGATTTTCTCGGCGCATTTCCACGCTTTCGCGTAGTTGTCTTTTACTGCCGTATGCAGCGAGACATCGTCATCTTCCACCACGGTGCGGGTCAGCATCCGCTGGGCAAAAAACTTCAGGTGGGTGACGAAACGCTGATAGCTGAGCGACTCTTCATCATACTCAAGCTGCAGCTGATACTTCACCAGCTGCAGGATCTCCTGCATCACCCGCGTCACGTGCATCACTTCCGGCATTTCGCTGTTGAGCTGCGCGGTGACCAGATGCAGCGCGATAAACCCGGCCTCATCCTCTTCCAGCTCGACGTTCAGGCGTCTGGCAATAATGGCCCGCGCCTCCTGTCCTAATTCGAACTCCTTCGGATACAGCCGTTTAATATCCCACAGCAGCACGTTTTTGATGGCCAGCCCGTTCTTCTGCCGCTCAATCGCAAAGTAGCAGTGGTCGGTGAGGGTGATATACAAACTCTCCTGCAGCTTGCCCAGCCGCTGCGCCGCCAGCCCGATGATGCGGTCGCAGGTGGTCATCACCTCCAGCGGAATTTGACTCAGCAGCTCTCCGAGTCGACGCACCAGTTCATCGCTTTGTAACGCAAACACCTTTTCAACCAACGCGGTATCCAGCGCTTCGCCGACGCGCTTCTGAAAGGCCAGCCCGCGGCCCATCACCACCTGTTCGCGCCCGCGCTCATCCTGAACAACCACCACGTTATTATTGAGTATCTTGGCGATTTTCATCTGAACCCCAGAAACAAAAAAACCTGACCTCCGGCAGATGCCAGAAAATCAGGTTTTGCCTGCCTTAGCAGTAACAATCCAGTTCTGGCACTCTATCAGTTTCATTCATAGCCTCAATGCGTCACGCGTCAGAAACGTGACGCGGATCGAACTTGCTAGAACGTCACGACAGTTTTCAGCTCCGTCACCCAGGCATCCTGGGTGCGACTGACCCCGCCGGGATGGTGCCAGTACTGAATGCCCGGCTGCAGCTCCAGCCACGACACCGGACGGAAGCGATAATAAAACTCACCGTTCAGGGAGTGGCCTGGCTCCGGGTGATACGCCGGATCGTTATAGTCCGACACGCCGCTCAGGCTGTTCATATAGCGCTGGTTGCGGGCGTACTGGCTGCTCATATCAATCCAGGTTAGCCCGAAGCCAATCCAGTCTTCCGGCCGCGCGTCAAACAGCCCGCGGTAGCGCAGCGAGGCGGCGTAAACCTGGTGCATGTAGTTGGTACTCTGATCCGCAAGGCTCATGCTGAAAGAGGTGCTCAACCCGCGATTCGGGTCATCCTGATGCTGCGTAAGCTGCTGGTTCAGCCCGGCGTACATGAACCAGGTCCGGCTGTGGGTATCAAAGCCGTTCGGGTCCGTCGCGCCCGCACCGCCGGATTTGCCGCGATAGAGATCGGTTTGCGGCGCGTTGGTAAACACCACGCCCAGGTTGTACGCCCCCGGCAGGCCGTTAATCAGCGGACGCGCTTCGATTTCAACCGGCAGTAAGACCCCTTTGCTGCCCTTCGTCGACCAGCTCCACGCGTGGCTGCGGCTGGAGGCCTCGGGATTTTGCTCCATCACGCCGCCCTTCAGGGTCAGCGTCGGCGTTAATTTATACGCAAGCGTGGTGCCCCAGGTGTGAACGTTCCAGTTGTTCCACGTCAGCGAGTTGGCTGACTTCCCGCCGCACTGCGACAGGAGCTGGAAATCACAGGGGATGATTTGATCGAAGGTTTGCACCTTGTTCATCATCCCGATGCGCCAGGTCAGACGCCGGTCGTCAAAGCTGCGGGCAAAGGTCAGCCAGCCCAGACGGGTAATCGACTGCCCGCCCCAGCTCTCCTGGGTCAGGTCGTTAAAGTTAACGCGCGGGTCCTGCACGCGTTTGGTGGTGAGGTCGTCATTGTGGTTACGGTTGACGATGTTCCCTTCGATACGCGCATCCGGGATACCGGTCCAGCGCTCCAGTTCCTGGCTGAAGGTCAGCGCAAACTGGTCGATATAGGCCACGTGGGAGTCGTGGTTATATCCGCCACCGCCGTTCCAGCCAATTTCATTCAGATATCCGAGGTTCCAGGTAAAGCCGTTATCGTTGAGGATTTTACGTATGCCGAGCATTTCGCCCAGAACAGGCTCCGGAGGAGCTTCAAAGCCTAATACCGTTCCGTTCCAGTCCTGCGCCACCGACAGCGGGGATATCGTCAATAAGGCGAGCGCATAGAGTTTATTTTTATATGCCATGATAACAACCTGTGATTGAGTATTTTGTGCGTAACCGGCCGCAGGAAATTTTTCTATTTCCTGTCGATATTTCGTTTTTTTAAAATCAGTAAAAAGCACTAAGCCAAATTTCTCTCCTGCGTAAACGAGAGGCAAAAAAAAACCTAAGCGCTCCACAGCGAAAATGCTGTGAAACGCTTAGGTTTTGCCTGTTAGCCAGTAACAATCCTGCGTTGAAAACAGTGGCACCTTAACACCGTCGCGCCACGTTGAAAACCAGAACTGTTTTCTGGTTTAAAAAAGTGTGAGCAATTTAACGCTTATTATTTTGACTGAATCACCCTGGCAATATCAGACGAAGTCTGTAATGTCCGAATCTCCTGAAATAATCCCAGCGCTTCATCGTACTCTTTGCGTAAATAACTCAGCCACTGTTTAATTCGCGCGACGTGATACAAGCCGGTATCGCCCTGCTTTTCCAGTCGGCTGTATTTTTGCAGCAGCGTGACGACGTCTGCCCACGGCATTCGCGGCTCGTTATATTTCACCACCCGGCTGAGGTTGGGCACATTCAGGGCGCCGCGACCGATCATCACCGCATCGCAGCCGGTGGCCTTCAGACAGGCCTGCGCGCTCTCGTAGTCCCAGATTTCGCCGTTAGCGATGACCGGAATGGTGAGGCGTTTGCGGATCTCGCCGATCGCCTGCCAGTTGATGCGCTCGGCCTTGTAGCCATCGTCTTTGGTGCGGCCATGCACCACCAGCTCGGTGGCCCCGGCCTGCTGCACCGCATCGGCGATTTCAAACTGCCGCGCGTCGCTGTCCCATCCCAGGCGCACCTTCACCGTCACCGGCAAATGCGAAGGCACGGCCTCACGCATGGCTTTCGCGCCGCGGTAAATCAGCTCAGGATCTTTCAGCAACGTCGCCCCGCCGCCGCTGCCGTTCACCAGCTTCGACGGGCAGCCGCAGTTGAGATCCACCCCGTAAGAGCCCAGCTCAACCGCGCGGGCGGCGTTTTCCGCCAGCCATTCGGGGTACTGGCCGAGCAGCTGAATACGCACCAGCGTGCCGGAAGAGGTCCGGCTCTGGTTGTGCAGCTCGGGGCACAGGCGGAAGAAAGATTTTACCGGCAACAGCATATCGACCACGCGCAGAAACTCCGTCACGCAGAGATCGTAATCGTTCACCTCGGTCAGAAGCTCGCGCACGAGGGAGTCGAGCACGCCTTCCATTGGGGCCAGTAAAACACGCATAACAGTACCTGTGAAAAAAGACGCGCTATAGTAGCCGCTCTCTATATCGCTGGGAAGCGCTTCTGTTCAGGGAGAAAGTCAGCCGGCGTTGCCCCCACAATGGCGCGAAACGCCGCCGCAAATGCCGCCTGCCCGGAAAACCCCAGCATCCAGGCCACCTGCTTAACCGGGTATCCGTTGGCGAGCAGGTCCAGCGAGGCACAAATCCTTGCGCGCTGACGCCAGGCCCGGAAGCTAAACCCGGTATCTTTGATAAACGCGCGTGAGAATGTGCGTTCAGACATCGCGGCCTGTTCCGCCAGCCTGTCCATCGAAACGTCCCAGAGATTGCTGGCAATGATGTCACAGGCAACGCGATGTAAGCGCTCATCCACGGGCATCGGTAATTCCGCCGAAATCTGCTGCGCCTCGCTGAGGATTTCGAGCAGCAAAACGGCCATGCTGCGCTGACTGGCTGGCCGGTATTGCGCACTGAACAGCCCGGCAATCAGCTCTTTGAACAGCGCTGTCGCCATAATCACGTGAACCTCTTCTTTCCGTTTAAAAGATCCGCATTGCGATATCAGCGCGGGGCTAAACCAGACCGCGCGAAGCTCCGTTGCGGATAACACGCTGTAGGTGTGTTCCTGAAAGGGAGGAATCCACAGCGCGCGCTGTGGCGGTATGACCCAACGCTTATTGCCGGTTTCGACCAGCATCACCCCTTTGATGGCAAACAAAAGCTGCCCCTGTGAATGCCGGTGAGGGGGATCCACTTCGCCGCGCGTATAGCTAATTGCCCCTCGGGACCAACCGATGGCATCGTCGTGAATTGGCGTTTTATCGATAACGGTTGGCATTTCACATTCCTCCCTTCCTCTTATGATGCTGCTTGTACACGTAACCGGAGAGAGACGCAATGCACATTCATTTTATCATTCATGAACATTTCGAAGCGCCAGGCGCATATGAAATCTGGGGGAAAAATCGCGGCTGTAGTATGAGCTACTCCAGAGTTTATCAGGGCGATCCCTTACCCGAGGATCTGCAGAGCACAGACTTGCTTATCATCATGGGAGGCCCGCAGTCACCTGCCACCACGCTTCAGGAGTGCCCCTGGTTTGACGCGCAGGCGGAAATACGGCTCATCGGCCGCGCAATAGAGGCAGGTAAAACGGTGATTGGCGTTTGTCTGGGCTCGCAGCTTATCGGTGAAGCGCTGGGCGCAGCGTTTTGTCCTAGCCCGGAAAAAGAGATCGGCAAATTTCCCGTCAGGCTCACAGAGGCAGGCAAGTCGAACCCGCTGTTTGAGGATTTTGGCCACGAGCTGAACGTCGGTCACTGGCATAACGACATGCCAGGGTTGACGCCGCAGGCTAAAGTGCTGGCTTACAGCGAGGGCTGCCCCCGTCAGATCGTGCAATATGGCGAACGGGTTTACGGTTTTCAGTGTCATATGGAACTGACGCCGGAGGTGGTTGAGCTGCTGATTGTACATTCGCAGAACGATCTCCGCCGCGCGGCTGAATTTCGTTTTGTCGAAACGGCGGAAAAACTTCGCTCGCATGATTATCGCGAAATGAATCAGGCGCTGTTTTCTTTTCTGGATAAACTCGCCGCCCAACGCGAGGCCTGACTCAGTGGCATTTCTCTGGCTCGTCACTTCGCCACCGCACGCCCTTTCCTCTAAACTGTAGCCTGCCCCTGTGCGGTGATACCAGACGTTCCATTCTGGAATGTCTGGTATGCTCAAATTTCATGATGTGATCCGTGGCACATTTTTGGGTTTAATTGTATGATGAATGCGTTTCAGCAAGGACTATCACCATGAGCAAATCATTGAACATTATCTGGCAATATCTGCGCGCATTCGTCCTGATTTACGCCTGCCTGTACGCCGGGATTTTCATCGCGTCGCTGCTGCCGATTGTTATTCCCGGCAGCATTATCGGTATGCTGATCCTCTTCGTTTTGCTGGCGCTGCAAATCCTGCCTGCAAAATGGGTCAATCCGGGCTGCTTCGTCCTTATTCGCTATATGGCGCTGCTTTTCGTGCCCATCGGCGTCGGGGTCATGCAGTATTTTGATTTGCTCAAGGCCCAGTTCGGCCCGATTGTGGTCTCCTGCGCGGTCAGTACGCTGGTGGTTTTCCTTGTGGTGAGCTGGAGTTCGCATCTGGTGCATGGCGAACGTAACGTGGTCGGGGAGAAAACAAAAAAATGATGGCCAATATCTGGTGGTCGCTGCCGTTAACCCTGGCGGTGTTCTTCGCCGCGCGCAAGCTTGCCGCACGTTTCAAAATGCCGTTGCTGAACCCGCTGCTGGTGGCGATGGTGGTAATTATTCCGTTCCTGCTTCTCACCGGCATTCCCTACGAACGCTACTTTGCCGGCAGCAAAATTTTAAACGACCTGCTGCAGCCTGCCGTTGTGGCGCTTGCCTTTCCTTTATATGAGCAGCTCCATCAGATCCGCGCCCGCTGGAAATCCATCATTACCATCTGTTTTGTGGGCAGCCTGGTGGCGATGATCACCGGCACGTCGGTGGCGCTGTTGATGGGGGCCTCCCCGCAAATTGCCGCCTCTATCCTGCCTAAATCGGTGACCACGCCTATCGCGATGGCGGTCGGCGGCAGCCTCGGCGGGATCCCGGCCATCAGCGCGATGTGCGTCATTTTCGTCGGTATTCTGGGTGCGGTGTTTGGTCACACCCTGCTGAACGGAATGCGTATTCACACTAAAGCTGCACGGGGACTGTCGATGGGGACCGCCTCCCACGCCCTGGGCACCGCCCGCTGCGCGGAGCTGGACTATCAGGAAGGGGCGTTTAGCTCGCTGGCGCTGGTGATCTGCGGGATTATCACCTCCCTGCTGGCCCCGTTCATTTTCCCGCTGATTCTGGCGGTGATGGGCTAAAATTTGCGATGCGTCGCGCAAATTTCATTTTGATTTCATAAGTTGCATACATAATGAGAAGTGGATCACATATAAAGCCCTGACGGCTCCGTAAACTACCGATCCATTAACCTTTATGAGGCAAACGCCATGCACCCACGTTTTCAAGCTGCTTTCGCCCAGCTTGCAGAGAATTTGCAGTCAGCCCTGGCTCCCGTTCTGGCAGATGCACACTTCCCCGCCCTGCTGACCGCGGAGCAGGTCACGATGCTGAAACAGGCAACGGGACTGGAAGAAGACGCGCTGGCTTTCGCACTGCTTCCTCTGGCTGCCGCCTGCGCGCGGGCCGATCTCTCCCACTTTAACGTCGGGGCCATTGCGCGCGGCGTCAGCGGAACCTGGTACTTCGGTGGCAATATGGAGTTCCTGGGCGCGACCATGCAGCAAACGGTTCACGCCGAGCAGAGCGCCATCAGCCACGCCTGGCTACGCGGTGAAAAAGCCCTGAGCGCCATTACCGTTAACTACACCCCCTGCGGCCACTGCCGTCAGTTTATGAACGAGCTGAACAGCGGGCTGCAGCTGCGCATCAACCTGCCGGGCCGCGCGCCGCACACGCTGGAAGATTATCTGCCTGACGCGTTTGGCCCGAAAGATCTGGAGATCAAAACGCTGCTGATGGACGAGCAGGACCACGGTTACGCCCTGTCCGGCGATGACCTGAGCCAGGCGGCCATTCGCGCGGCCAACAAAAGCCACACGCCGTACAGCAAGTCTCCGAGCGGCGTGGCGCTGCAGTGCCGCGATGGCCGGATCTTTAGCGGCAGCTACGCGGAAAACGCCGCGTTTAACCCAACCCTGCCACCGCTGCAGGGCGCGCTTAATCTGCTGAGCCTGAACGGCTATGACTATCCGGACATTCAGCGCGCTATTCTGGCAGAAATTGCCGATGCGCCGCTGATTCAGTGGGATGCGACCGCCGCGACGCTTAAAGCGCTGGGCTGCACGACGATTGACCGCGTACTGCTTGCGTAATCCTTCCGGCGGGCAGAAATGCCCGCCAGTTTGCTGAAAAACCCCTCAGTTGAGTCGCTGTTTCTTGCGCTAACCAGGCGGGTAAAGTAGCCTGAGTTAAATTTCATCCACGAACGAGCCATCTCCATGTTAAAGCGCGTTTTTTACAGCCTGTCTGTCCTGGTCGGCATACTGCTGTTGATCGTGCTGGGTCTCGACCGCTGGATGAGCTGGAAAACCGCCCCCTACATCTTTGATGACCTGCAGGACCTGCCCTATCGTCAGGTTGGCGTGGTGCTCGGCACCGCCAAGTATTACCGCACCGGCGTGATCAACCAGTATTACCGTTACCGCATTCAGGGCGCGCTGAACGCCTACAACAGCGGCAAGGTGAACTACCTGCTGCTGAGCGGCGATAACGCGCTGCAAAGCTACAATGAACCGGTGACGATGCGTAAGGACCTGATTGCCGCAGGCGTGGACCCTGCCGATATCGTGCTCGACTACGCCGGATTCCGCACCCTGGACTCCATCGTGCGCACGCGTAAAGTCTTCGACACCAACGACTTCATCATCATCACCCAGCGCTTCCACTGCGAGCGCGCGCTGTTTATCGCGCTGCATATGGGCATTCAGGCGCAGTGTTACGCGGTGCCGTCGCCAAAAGATATGCTGAGCGTGCGCGTGCGCGAGTTCGGCGCGCGTTTTGGCGCCCTGGCCGATCTGTATATCTTCAAACGCGAACCGCGCTTTTTAGGCCCGCTGGTGCCGATTCCGGCGATGCACGAAGTGCCGGAAGACGCGCAGGGTTACCCGGCCGTCACGCCCGAGCAGCTGCTGGATATGCAGAAAAAAGAGAAATAACAGGGCCGCCTTTATACTTTCTTTACGCCGGGCCTGACGCTTTTTATCCCCCCTTTACGTCGGCTCTTTTAAGCTGAGTTCACTGCCGCTACGGCTTCATTGAAGAATGACTATGAACTCAATAATGAATGCGTTTTTCCTCAAAAGTCTCCGCCCGTATTTTAACTTTCCCGGTTTATCACTTCCTGGCGCACTCAATTCCGGTCTCTGGCTTGATGAAAAAATTGACGCCCTGCAGCACAACATTTCAGTGGAAGTGGCAGATTATCTGGAACGCTACCCCCAGACGAAACATGTAGACGTTTACCTGAACGATATCAACGGCACGATGCGCGGCAAGCGTCTGTCGGTGGAGAGCATGCTGAGCCTGGAAAAAGGCTGTTATTTTCCCCTTTCGGTCTATTCGATGGATCAGAAAGGAAAAATCGCCGCCCCGCTTCATGATGAGCCGGACCGACTCTGCGTTCCGGTCGCCGGCTCCCTGCGCCCCTCTCCGCAAGATCCGCAGCACAACGCGCAGATCCTGCTGACGATGAAAGACAGCGACGATAACCCCTGCCCGCTTGAGCCGCGCGTGATACTGCAGAACGTGCTGGCCCGCTTCCACCAGCACGGCCTCTTCCCGGTGATTGCCCCGGAAATCGAGTTCTATCTGACGGGGCATGACGATCGCGATCCGCAAAATCAGGGCTGTTTTCACATGGATACTACGGCGGCCCATGCGGCACTGTTTGACGAGCTGGAACAGCTGGCGCACCTTCAGCGCATCCCGCTGTCCGGGATCGTGGCGGAAGCCGAGTCCGGTCAGTACGAATTAAACCTGAAGCACAGCCATCGCGTCGTTGAGGTCTGCGATAACGTGCTGGCGCTTCGTCGCCTGACCCGTTACGTTGCCGAAAAGCACGGCCTGCAGGCCAACTTTATGGCGAAGCCTTTCAGCCAGCTGTCCGGCAGCGGTTTGCACTTCCATTTCAGCCTGAACAATCGTCACGGCGAAAACGTCTTTGCTTCCCCGGTGAACGCGCTTAACAGCATGATGCGTTTGTGCATCGCGGGGCAGCTGGCGCTGATGCCCGCCTCTGTCGCCATTCTTGCGCCGGGCGTTAACGCGTTTCGTCGCCTGCGTAAAAACCTGACGGAGCCCGTATTTAACTCCTGGGGCTATAACACCCGCTCCGCCGCCCTGCGTATTCCCTGCTCGGATGACCGCAACCGTCGTATCGAGTACCGGCTGGCCGGGGCCGATGCCAATCCCTATCTGGTGGCAGCAACTATCCTGACCGGCATGCTGTACGGGCTGGAAAACATCGACGACGAGGATTTGCCCGAACCGCAGCATGATGAACCCGCGCTGCCGCTGTTTCAGCAGGAGGCGATTGAGACCTTTGCCCGCTGTCAGTACCTCACCGACAGCCTGGGCGACGCTTTTTCCGAACAGTGGGTCGCCTGCAAGCTCTCTGAACTCGACTGGTTTGAGCGCATCGTGACCCGAGAGGAGTCACAGCTGGCATAAGGCATAAAAAAGCCCGCTCGATGAGCGGGCCGGATAACGCGAGGAGGAATTACTTCTTACGCGCGTACTTCAGTGAATCCAGCGCAACCGCGAAGATAATGATGGCGCCTTTGATGATGTACTGCCAGTACGGGTTCACGCCGATATAGGTCAAGCCGTAGTTGATGACGGTGAAGATAATCACACCGGTCACCACGCCCAGTACCGTACCCACGCCGCCGCTGAAGGAGACGCCGCCCACCACGCAGGCTGCGATAGCATCCAGCTCGTACATGAAGCCAAGGTTGTTGGTTGCAGAGCCGATACGGCCCGCTTCCAGCATCCCGCCGAAGGCGTAGAACACGCCGGACAGGGCATAAATGATGAGCAGGTTCAGGGCAACGTTCACGCCGGACACTTTCGCCGCTTCCGGGTTACCGCCGATAGCGAAGATGTTTTTACCAAAGCGCGTTTTGTTCCACAGGATCCAGACGAAGGCCACCGCAATCAGCGCATAGAAGGTGATATACGACAGGCGGAAGCTGCCCAGCGCGATGAACCCTTGCGTAAAGGTCGAGAAGCCGCTGTCAAAACCCGAGATGGGGGAAGCACCGACAAAGTCGTAGTACAGGGAGTTGATACCGTAAACGATGATCATCGTACCCAGCGTGGTGATAAACGGCGTCACGTTCAGGTAGGCGATAATGATACCGTTGATCAGACCAATCACCGCACCGATGGCGCAGACAATCAGGATCACCACGAAAATCGGCATGGTGGCCATTTCCGGGAAGACCTTGTTGGCATTTTCCATCGACTGCAGCAGGGTTGCCGCGATAACCGCCGCCAGACCCACCTGACGACCGGCAGAAAGGTCCGTCCCCTGGGTCACGATCAGGCCCGCCACGCCCAGCGCAATGATAATACGCACGGAGGACTGGGTCAGAATGTTACTCAGGTTCAGCAGGCTTAAGAACGTAGGGTCCTGGAAAATGATGATAGCCAGCAGTACTAAAAGAACAACGTAAATACCGCCTTCTTTCAGGTAAGTGAGAAAACTTTTTTTATTTAACGCACTCATGAGGAGCCCCTGATCTTAAAGGTGCAAAGACGCAAGACGCAAAATTTCGTTTTGCGTTGTCGTTTTGGTGTCAACAATACCGGCAACGAGACCATTGCTCATAACCAGAATACGATCCGTGATCCCTAACAATTCCGGCATTTCGGAAGAAATAATAATGATCCCTTTATTCTTTTTCGCCAGCTCGGCAATCAGCTGATAAATTTCAAACTTCGCGCCGACGTCAATACCGCGGGTCGGTTCATCCAGCATCAGAATTTCTGGCTGGGTTAATAACCAACGTCCGATAATGACTTTCTGCTGGTTACCGCCTGACAGAGAACCAATTTGGGTGCGGTGTCCTGGCGTTTTCACGCGCATGGAGTCAATAACCCATTGGGTATCGCTCTTCATGCGGGAGTTATCCAGCAGTCCGACTTTGTTTTTGTAATTGCGAATGTTAGAAATTAACGAGTTAAAGTTAATATCCAGATAGGCATAAATACCGGTCGAACGACGCTCTTCCGTCACCAGCGCAAAACCATTATTAATGGCTTCGTTGGCGTTGTGGTTGTTAATTTTCTTACCGTGCAGCGTAATAGTGCCTTCGGCTTTCTCACGGATACCGAACAGGGTTTCCACGATATCGGTACGTTTTGCCCCGACCAGACCGGCAATCCCCAGGATTTCGCCCTTATGCAGGTCGAAGGAGACGTCGCGAATAGACGGCTGACGCAACGAGGTCAGATTGCGCACTTCCAGGATCACTTCGCCCGGCTTGTTTTCTTTGTCCGGGAAGCGCTGGTTAAGGGAACGGCCCACCATCATGGCGATGATCTTGTCCATGTCCAGCCCTTCCAGCGGCTGCGTGGCAATCCACTGACCGTCGCGCAGAATGGTAATCTCATCGCACAGCTGGAAGATCTCTTCCATTTTGTGGGAGATATACACAATGCCGCAGCCACGATCTTTTAGCTTACGAATAATGGTAAAAAGGTGATTAACCTCTTTTTCCGTTAATGACGATGTCGGTTCGTCCATGATGACGATTTTCGCATCATAGGAGAACGCTTTGGCGATTTCGATCATCTGCATCTGGGAGACGGATAATGTTCCCACGCGGGCGCGCGGATCGATATCAATATCCAGCTCATCAAAAATCGCTTTGGTGTCGCGATACATTTTGTCCTGATCGACAAAGACACCCTTGGTTGGATAACGCCCCAACCACATGTTATCCATGACTGAACGCTGCAGCACCAGGTTTAATTCCTGGTGAACCATCGAGATACCGTTTTCCAGTGCTTCTTTCGCTGAATGGAAATCGATCTCTTTCCCCTGAAAAAGAATGCTGCCAGAATCTTTTTGATAGATCCCAAAAAGACATTTTAATAATGTTGATTTACCCGCACCGTTCTCCCCCATCAGGGCATGAATAGAGTGAGGACGAACTTTTAAATTAACATTATCGAGTGCCTTAACGCCGGGAAATGACTTGTTGATACCGCTCATTTCCAACAGGTATTCACCGGATGACTGAGTATTTGTGCTGACCATAATTATACCTTGTTGGCCTCGCATATCGCGTTATAAAAGGGCGCAACGAATTGCGCCCAGTGGAGACAGTACCGCTAACTTATTTACCGATAAACTCAGCCAGGTTGGACTGGTCTACGCCCACGTAAGGTACGCGAACGATTTTGTTTTCAATTTTCCAGCTGGTGCCATCGGCCGCGCCTTTGCCATCGGCCAGGTTTTTCGCCAGATCGAAGGTGGCTTTCGCCTGGTTGTTGGCATCGTTCAGAACGGTACCGGCCATCGCACCGGATTTAACCAGCGCCAGCGCTTCTGGCAGTGCATCCACGCCGAACACAGGAATGGAGGATTTGTTGTGTGCTTTCAGCGCTTCTACCGCACCCATTGCCATCGCATCGTTGTTCGCGATAACCACTTCGATTTTGTTCGCGTTAGGGCCGGACAGCCACGCGTCCATCTTATCTTTCGCCTGAGCGGTATCCCACATCGCGGTATCTAACGCCAGCTGCTGGGTTTTCAGACCCTTGTCGTTCAGCTCTTTGATAACGTAGGTGGTACGGGCTTCAGCATCCGGGTGGCCGGGTTCGCCTTTCAGCAGCACGAACTGAATCTGACCGTCTTTGTTCAGGTCCCAGTTCGGGTTCGCCGCCCAGTGTTTCGCGATCAGATCGCCCTGAATAATACCGGACTCTTTGGAGTCGGTACCGACGTAATACGCTTTGTCGTAGCTATCCAGCGCTTTACGGGAAGGTTCTTTGTTGAAGAAGACGATTGGCACGTTCTGGCCGCGTGCTTTTTCAATAACCGTGCCTGCTGCAGCCGGGTCAACCAGGTTGATGGCCAGGGCTTTCACGCCTTTCGCCAGCAGAACGTCGATCTGGTCGTTCTGTTTGGACTGGTCGTTCTGGGAGTCGTTCATCAGCAGCTGAACGTCTGGCGCTGCTTTCGCATCTTTCTCAATCGCTTTACGTACAACAGACATGAAGTTGTCGTCGTATTTATAGATGGTCACACCAATACGGGTATCCGCAGCGTGCGCTGCTGCACCAAAAAGCATGCTTGCCATTACGGCAGACAGGGTCAACACCTTCTTATTCATGGTATCTCCGGTTTTTTTTATGCAGGGTAGTTCTTGTGAATAACGATCGGCGGGCAGGTGTTAATAAAACGTTACTGACAGCCGAAGTTCACTTATAAAATTTCTATCTTCCGTGTTCGGTAACGCTCCAGAAATGCGTTTTATTCGTTGTTTGCGGCACATTGGCTATAGTGAAAGTGAATAATCACCGTTACATAGCGTTTCAGCCCCTAAAACGCTGACATCATAGTCAGCGTCTTGTTAAGATACTGTGAATTTACTCACAGATTGAAAACGGTTACATCACCTCAAGTAATCAGTTAGTGATCGGAACCACAATTTGCCGGGCCGCGACGGAGTGCCGACGCACTAAAGTCGGCATGAAACAGTGCGTTGCGCCCGGATCCAGCAGCCCTGCCGCCCCCTGTAACGCCAGCTCAGTCGCCAGTTTCGCCATAGAAGCAATGGGGTAACGCACCGTTGTCAGCTGCGGGTCGGTGTAACGGGCAATAGGAATATCATCAAAACCAATGAGTGATAAATGCTGTGGCACCGCAATGCCGTTATCTTTCAGCGCCGTCAGGGCGCCTGCCGCCATGCTGTCGTTATAGGCAAACACCGCAGTAAGCTGCAGGTTGCGGCCCAGCAGCTCCACCATCGCCGCCTCACCGCCCTGCATGTCCGGTGTACCTGTGCCTGTCCAGCTTTCTGACGGCGTAATGCCGTGCTCTTTCAGGGCGTTTTGCCACCCCTCGCGCCGCAGGTCGTCATCTTCAATATGATGGCTGGAGGCCAGATAACCGATCCGCTGATGCCCGTTGTTGATGAGCATTTTCGTCGCCATCATGGCACCGCTGACGTTATCCAGCCCGACGCAGCGATGGGCATAGCCGGGGACGATGCGGTTGATCAGCACCATGCCCGGGATCTGATCCATAAAGCCGGTTAGCTCTTCATCACTCAAAGCTTTTGAGTGGACAATCAAGGCGTTACAGCGCTGGCGGATCAGCACTTCAATGGCATGTCGCTCCTTTTCCGCCTCATGATAGCTATTGCCGATCAGGACATATTTCTGATGCTGCTGGGCGACCACGTCGACCGCTTTGACCAGCGCGCCGAAAAAGGCATCCGATACATCCATTACCACCACGCCGATGGTGTCGCTGACCTGCGTCGCAAGCGCCTGGGCATTGGCATTTGGCCGGTACCCGAGCTGGGTCACGGCTTTCATTACGGTTTCACGGGTTTCAGGGCTGACCAGCGCGCTATTGTTCAGCACGCGTGAGACGGTAGCCACAGAAACGCCCGCCTGACGGGCGACGTCACGAATGGTGATCATATTCACCATCCTTCAAAGGATTGCAGCAACTCACAGACACCCCCTGTGTTTAGCAAGGTGGCTATTTTGGCAGCGAGAGAAAGGGGACTACGTGAAGAAGCTCACACTCATGAAAACGCTTACATCCGTTTTGTTAATGATTGTGATCCAGATCGTTATCTGGATGTGTTCCTCAATGATACCCCTGAAGCATGTGCGGTTAACTGACGCCACACCCACTCCAGCGGTCCCTGGCGGAAATAGCGTAGCCAGAGAACAGAAAACGCCAGGTTAATCACCCAGACCGGAATAACAAACGCCAGCAGCGTGAGGCGGTCGAATTTCATAAACAGGCCAAAGCGATAGAAAAGCGTGGTGCATATCAGCGTTTGTAGCAGGTAATTGCTCAACGCCATGCGGCCCACGCAGGCGATAGCGCTGACGATCCACAGGCGGGAAAGCGTTGGCCAGTAGCCATAGATCAGCGCCGCGTAGCCGATGGTCTGGAACGGCGCGCTCAGTTCGCGCGGCACCTGGAGCAGGAACGCGCACCAGCGGTAATCCCAGTGGATATGCCACTGCGTGATTATCGCCGGGAGGTTAATCAGCACGCCGATCAGCACCAGCCCGACACCCGTTCGCCGATAGTGACGCAGGCTGAACTCTCCTTTCAGCCAGCCGGTGCGCATCAGTGACGCGCCCATCAGCATCATGCCCGCCAGCTGCCAGCCGTATTGCGCGCCCAGCGCAAGGAGGTTATCCCCCAGCATATCCGCGCGGTTGCTTATCGCTTCCGTACCGCCCTTCAGCTTCCAGTACTGTTCGTACTGCAGGTTAGCGGCATCCGGGATCCAGGAACGGTTCGTCGCCTCGCCGGAGATCATCCCCAGCAGCAGCAGGACCCCAAGCCCCATGACATAGAGCATCACGCCGGTGTTAAACAGGCTTTTTACGCTGTGCGCATCGCGAATCAGACGCCAGCAGATGAGCCCGACTAACCCATACGCGAGAAGAATATCGCCGTCCCAAAAGAACAGCCCGTGGATAAAGCCGAGGAGAACCAGCAGCGTCAGGCGCGACTGGATCCAGCGCGTACCGCGTTTGAGGAGGAGTTGCAGACCTGCACCAAACAGCAGGGCAAACAGCGTGAGGAATTTAACCTGTGCGAAGAGATCGAGAACAGCCCAGGTCCATGCATCACTGCGCGTGATGTCGCCATACCAGGCAGGATTGAGATAAGCCGCCTTCGGCAGGCCGAAGGCGCTGATATTAAGCAGCAGGATACCGAGAATGGCGACGCCGCGAACAAAATCGAGCGTGACGTTTCGCTCCATGGTTCCTGCCCTGTAAGACTTAGTTGTGGTGACGTACGGCGCGCAGGAACTCCTGGCGGGTATTCTGGCTCGATTTAAACAGGCCGCCCAGCGACGTGGTGGTCGTTGCACTGGTCGCATCACGCACGCCGCGCGCCTTCACGCAGTAGTGAACCGCGTCGATAGAGACGGCCACGTTATTGGTGCCCAGCAGCGTTTGCAGCGCGGTCAGGATCTGCTGCGTCAGACGCTCCTGCACCTGCGGACGCTGAGCAAAGAACTGCACGATGCGGTTGATTTTCGACAGGCCAATCACCGTATCTTTTGGGATATACGCCACGGTCGCTTTACCGTCGATGGTCACGAAGTGGTGTTCGCAGGTGCTGGTCAGCGTGATATCGCGTACCGTCACCATTTCATCCACTTTCATCTTGTTTTCAATGACGGTGATTTTCGGGAAGTTGGCGTAATCCAGCCCGGAAAAAATTTCGTCGACGTACATTTTCGCGATGCGGTGCGGCGTCTCCATCAGACTGTCGTCACTCAGATCGAGATTCAGCAGCTCCATGATCTCGGTCATATGACCGGCAATCAGACGCTTGCGGGTTTCATTGTCCAAATCCTGTACGGGCGGACGCAGTGGCGTTTCAAGACCGCGCGCAACCAGGGCTTCGTGGACCAGGGCAGCTTCTTTACTGAGTGATGACATTTTGTTCTCCTGCAGGTGTGGCGTCTTTTGCCCTCGTTGTGGCAAAAGTATGCGCTCATTGTGCGTGAGGCGGCGCACATAATCCAGTATACACGACGATAATTATTGCAATTGCTGTTGCCTTTCAGCGTGACGATTCCAGACCAGCGCTCCGCCGACGAACAGCGCAACGCCCGCCAGCCCCAGCGCGGGCTCCAGCCGGTGGGTAAGCCAGGTTGATAACGCCGAGGTCATCGGGCCAATCAATTGACCAATCGCATACCCGGTGGTGAGCAGGCCTGCCATATAACGCGTATGGTTTGGCGCCAGCTCGCGGCCGTATAAAAGAGAGAGCTGCACGGCACACAAAAAACCGCCGCCCACCAGCAGCCCGCCCGTCAGCAAACCGCCAATCCCCGGCAGCAGCCAGGCCGCCAGCACGCCAGCCCCCTGTAACCACAGCACGATAGCCAGCCTGCGGTTCGCCGTTGAGGTGTGGCGTAAAAGAATACTGAGCGCAATGCCCACCACGGCGGCGATACCAAAAATCGGCCAGACAAACTGGGCGAACAGGCTGCCGGGAAAACGCACCGCAGCCATTTGCGACAGGAATGTCGCCGGGAGGATATAGCCAAACCCGGCCAGGCTGTAGCTCCAGACCAGGCGCTTTAAATCCGCCGTCAGCACCAGCGGCTCCGGCGCGGTGCCGGGGCGATGGAGCTGCCCGGATCGCGGCAGGTAGCGCGCCACCAGCGCAATCAGCACCAGCGCCAGCACGCCGTAGATTTGCCATGCCGCCCCGGCCGAAAGGGATTTCGCCTGGATATAGACGGCGAGCAGCCCGCTCAGGGCAATGCCCGCCCCTGGCCCGGCAAACACGGCGGCGCTCAGGCCCGGTTTACCCAGCTGCCCCAGCCGTTCGTTGGTCCAGGCGGCAATGAGTACCGTCGACCAGCCGCTCATGCAGCCAATCACGAAGCGCAGCAGGCCGTGCACGACGGCGTTATCCGCCGCCGCGGAGAGCAGCGTCAGCGCAACCGCGCCGGTGATGCCAAGCCAGAGGCGCGTTTCCACAAAGCGGTGCGCGCGCATGGCATCCCATGCGCCCACCAGATAGCCCAGATAATTCATCGCCGCCACCAGACCCGCGCTGGTCAGCGTAAGCTGCCCGGCAGCAATCATGAGCGGCACCTGAGGCGTAAAGGCAAAGCGCCCTATCCCCATCGCCACCACCAGAACGACAAATCCACTGAGCGCAATACGCAGCGCCATGACCGCTCCAATTGTTAAAGAAAAGTAAATTTATGATGCAGCATCTCGCCGTCTGGCGAAAGTGAAAGTTACTCACAGGTCAATGAAAAGGCTGTATTATGGTTTTTATGAATACGCATTCTCATTAAGGAGCCCTGCATGGAACTGCTCGAAGAGCACCGTTGTTTTGAAGGTCGACAGCAGCGCTGGCGGCATGATTCCACCGTCCTGAACTGTGCGATGACGTTCAGCATTTTCCTGCCGCCGACGGAAAATCCGCCGGTTCTGTTCTGGCTTTCGGGCCTGACCTGCAACGACGAAAACTTCACCACCAAAGCGGGCGCGCAGCGACTTGCCGCCGAGCTGGGCATTGCGCTGGTGATGCCTGATACCAGCCCGCGTGGCGATGATGTGGCCGACGATGCAGGATACGACCTGGGCAAAGGCGCCGGGTTTTATCTCAATGCAACCGAGCAGCCCTGGGCGCGCCACTACCGCATGTATGATTACATTCGCGACGAGCTGCCCGCGCTGATTCAGTCCGGGTTTGCGGTAAGCGACCGCTGCGCCATCAGCGGACATTCTATGGGCGGACACGGGGCGCTGATCATGGCGTTAAAAAATCCGGGAAAATACGTCAGCGTGTCGGCATTTGCACCAATTGTGAACCCAACGCAGGTGCCTTGGGGGCAGAAAGCCTTCACGAACTATCTGGGTGAAGATGAAACAAAATGGCAGGAATGGGACAGCTGTGCGCTGATGCTGGCCAGCAGCTCAGCAGATGCGATCCCGATGCTTATCGATCAGGGCGATGCGGATCAGTTCCTCGCCGGGCAGCTACAGCCTGCGGTGCTCGCAGAAGCGGCACGCCAGAAGGACTGGCCGCTGACGCTGCGCATCCAGCCGGGGTATGACCACAGCTATTTCTTCATCGCGTCCTTTATTGAGGATCATCTCCGCTTTCATGCGGAGCATTTGTTTGGGTAAGTGCGAGTGTGTGCGCTCTGATGCCCTCACCCTGGCCCTCTCCCACAGGGAGAGGGAACAAATACTAAAAACGGCAACTTACGTTGCCGTTTTGCTTTTACCCTGGCCGCATCAGAACTTGTAATCCACACCGACAAAGTAGCGACGGCCGTCTTCCGTATAGCTGTAATCGTCACGGCTCAGATCTTTATCCAGCAGGTTCTGCACGCCCGCGCGCAGCTTCACGCTTTTCGTCGCCTGCCACGCGGCGCCGGTATTCCAGATGACATAGCCACCCGGCGTTGCTGCACTGCTGGTCAGCGCGCGTTTCTCACCGGTGTAGTTGCCCTGAACGTAGAACGACCAGTCCTGCGTCGCCTTCCAGTCAACGGTACCGTTGGCGGTGTGGAACGGCAGATCGGACAGCGGCTTGTTGCCGCCGTTGCTGATATCGCGACCGTCGTTGTAGGTGTAGTTCAGGGTCAGTTTCCAGTCGTCCGCCAGCGGGAGTTTCAGCTCGGTCTCCACCCCGCGGATACGCGCCTTGTTAACGTTGTAGTAGCGGAAAATGGGTTCACCGTCCGCATTCAGGCCAACGTAGTTAGGGTAGCCCTGCGCCTGTTTCGCATTGGCCGTACGGCTGATGCTGATGCGGTCATCCACGTTATTCTGGAAGGTGGTGACGCTGGCCTGAACGCCCTCTAACCAGCCTTCTTCCCCGCTGTAGTACAGACCGAATTCAAAGCTTTCGCTGGTTTCCGGTTTCAGATCCGGGTTACCGACTATCTCACAGGCACCGCGACACGAGCCGGTGACCCAGTCCGGGCTCAGCTGGAGCAGTGACGGCGCTTTAAACGCGGTAGCCCAGCCCCCTTTCACCGTTACGGTATCGGTCGCGTTGTAAACCAGATAGGCTCGCGGGCTCCAGTGGTCACCGTAGGTATCATGGTCATCCATACGGATGCCGGTGGTCAGCGCCAGAGGTTCAAAGAGACGCCACTCATCTTCAAGGAACAGGGCATACTGGCTTGTCGAGGTACTGCTGCTGGAACCGCCCGTCAGGTTGACCGGATCTTTCAGCTTATCGTGACGCCATTCCCCGCCGAAGGTCAGCAGCTGGTTGATTTCACCCAGGGGCAGCACGTATTTTCCGTCCACCGCGTTGCTCTCGGAGGTGATCGGATTGCTGTTGCCCGGGTTTTTGTTATCCACCTTTTCGCCGTAAACCTTCAGCTCGCTGTTGCCGACGCCCCAACGGCCGTTGTGGCTGAGAGAGTAGTTCTGACGCTCAAGGCGGTTTTTGTCGAGGGAATCCGAGTCGCGATCCTGACGGTCGAAACCGTAGCCCGCCGTAAAGTCGTGATTTTCAGACGGTGTCCAGGCGAACTCCACATTCGCATCGCGGCTGGTGAAACCTTCAATGCGCGGCGTTTCACCGCTCGCCGTGGTAGAGGACTTCTGCTGACCGTCTTTCTCACGCTTCGCGAGGCTACCGTAGGCTTTCAGCCCCAGCAGACCGTCCACCAGCGGACCGCTGGTATAGAACTGACCGTTGTAGGTGTCTCCACGGTCGCGGTGCTCCTGAATCGTGGAATCGGCGCTCAGGGTGCCCGTCCATTTCTGGCCGATTTTTTTGGTGATAATGTTCACCACGCCGCCCAGCGCATCGGAACCGTACAGAGAAGACATCGGTCCGCGCACCACTTCGATTCGTTCGATGGCGTCAACCGGCACCCAGTTGAGGTCGAAATCATTATGGCGGAATACCGCGTTACGCGAGTTGACGCGCTTGCCGTCGATCAGGATCAGCGTATAGCTGCTGTCCAGTCCACGAATACTTACCCCTTTACGGTTGTCCCCTTCGCTCGTGAGCTGAACGCCCGGCACCTCCCGTAACACATCTTTCAGATTCTGAACGGGTTTGCGCTGCAAATCTTCCTGGGTAATCACGCTGATGCTTGCCGGGGCGTCTTTCAGGTTTTGCTCGGTCGCGGAGGCCGTTACAACCATTGTGTCGCCGGATTCCGCTGCGATAACAGGCAGGGCCAGGGACATTGCGGACGCACAAAGTCCTCCCCTGACGAAGGGATTCAACCTAAACATTCCATATCTCCATGAGGTAAATACAACTAAATCAAATCATCATTGCTCACAGCGTCTTCCTTGCCGCCCACATCTGCGGTGGGTCGGTGACACGCTTATTTTTGATAAAGATAAAGCAAACGATAATTATTATCAATTAAATTGTTAAGAAATATATCTTTGTATCAGAATGCGGGAATAAAAAAACCCGCTCGATTGAGCGGGTTAAAAGAGAGGAAGTGCGGTTATTGTTTAAATCGTTCCGGGAATTCCATTTCACTGTAGCGAACGAATTTTGTTCCTTTCGTCAGCTTGTAGCCAAACCAGATGACGAGGAACAGCGGAATACCAATGTAGGTCGCCGTCACGGCGCCCCAGTCAATGGTGTCCGCCAGGAACGCTTCATAGTTCTGTCCCAGCGTAATGATCAGGCACAGAATGAAGGCGAAAATAGGACCCAGTGGGAAGAAGCCGGAGCGATACGGCAGCGAGTTAATATCGTGACCCTGCTTGACGAAACCGCGGCGGAAACGGTAGTGGCTAATAGCAATCCCCAGCCAGGCAATAAAGCCCGTCATCCCGGACGTGTTAAGCAGCCACAGGTACACCGTCTGGTTGCCAAACATGGAGGTCAGGAAGCACAGACCGGCAATAACCGTTGTGGCGTACAGCGCGTTACGCGGTACACCGCCACGGGACAGCTTCGCGAAGATACGCGGCGCCTTACCGTCGCATGCCAGCGTGTAGAGCATACGGGTGGACGCGTACATCCCGGAGTTACCGGCTGAAAGCACAGCGGTCAGGATAACGGCGTTCATCACTGCCGCAGCTGAAAGCAGACCGGCGTGCTGGAAGACCAGCGTGAACGGGCTGACGCTAATGTCTTTTACGTCATTACGCAGCAGGCTTGGATCGGTGTACGGGATGATCAGGCTGATAATCAGGATCGCGAACACATAGAACAGCAGGATACGCCAGAATACCTGACGGACCGCACGCGGAATATTTTTCTCCGGGTTCTCTGACTCACCGGCGGCGATACCAATCAGCTCGGTACCCTGGAACGAGAAGCCGACAATCATCGCCACGCCAATCATCGCCGAAAGGCCACCGGCAAACGGCGCATCGCCTATCGCCCAGTTACTCCAGCCCGCAGGTTCTGCGCCTTTGAAAATACCAACGATCATCGCCACACCGACGACGATAAAGATGATGACGGTTGCCACTTTGATCAAAGAGAACCAGTATTCCGCTTCGCCGAAACCGCGCACGGAGATGTAGTTCAGCAGGAAGATGACGGCGAGGAACAGGGCGCTCCAGATCCAGCCCGGCGTATCCGGGAACCACCAGTTCATCACCAGCTGTGCGGCGACAAGGTCAACGGCGATAGTGACCGCCCAGTTGTACCAGTAGTTCCAGCCCAGCGCGAAGCCGAAGCCTTCTTCAACGTATTTTTGACCGTAGGTCGAGAACGAACCGGATACCGGCATGTACGCGGCCAGTTCGCCGAGACTGGTCATCAGGAAGTACACCATCAGGCCAATCAGGATATAAGAGAAGAGTGCCCCACCCGGGCCTGCTGCCGAAATCGTTGCGCCAGAGGCAACGAAAAGACCTGTACCGATTGAGCCGCCAATGGCGATCATCGTCAGGTGACGCGCCTTGAGTTCACGACGTAGCGTGGGCGCTTCTGTGGTTTTAATTTCTGAAACCATATGAAAATGCTGTCCATTTAATAAATGAGGCGCGATTGTAGCAGACGATCCGCGTTCCTTCCGGCAGAAATACTCAGTTATAAGAGAGCTTCATGACTCGGCCAGGATTATAAGTAAAGCATAAAAACGTGGGGTGACAGGCGCGCGTAGCCCCGGTAAGCGAAGCGCCACCGGGAAACGTTAAATGGCGCAGTAGCGCAGAAAACGCTGCAGAGAGCTGGAAAGGTGTTTCTGACGATGATGGATGCACCACAGGGTACGCACCAGTTTCGGCAACGGAACCGGGATTTCAACCAGCGACCCCGTCTCAAGCTGTTCGGCAATGACGCGCCGGGAAAGACAGCTGATTCCCAGGCCATGACGCACCGCGTGCTTGATAGCCTCAGAGTTCCCAAGCTCCATCCCTAACTGGAAATGCGGCAGATGGGAAAGCAGCAGATAATCGACAATTTCACGCGTGCCGGAGCCCTGCTCGCGCAGGATCCACTGCGCCTGCGCCAGGCGCTCCAGCGTCACCTCGCCCTGCAATAACGACGAAGCCGGGGACGCAAACACCACCAGTTCATCCTCCAGCCAGGGCTCGGCAATGATATCGACGTTATGGCAGGGTCCTTCGATGAGGCCGATATCCACGCGGAAATCAATCACCGCGTTGATAACGTCCTGGCTGTTACCCACGCTCATCTCCAGCGGCAGGGTCGGGAAATCCCGGCGGTAGCGGGCAATCACTTCCGGCAGAATGTAGTTCCCAATGGTGCTGCTGGCGTAGACGCGGATCGCGCCGTTGTCTTCGCGGAACAGCTGCTCGATTTCGATAGCCTGCTCCAGCAGCGCCAGCGCGCGTGGATAAAGAAGACGGCCGTGCTCGTTGACCACCAGACGCTTCCCTACCCGGTCGAAAAGCTGAACGCCCAGCTGTCCTTCAAGATCGGTCAACGCCGCGCTGACCGCAGACTGCGAGAGCGCCAGCATTTGTGACGCCTGGGTCGTCGAGCCGCTTTTCAGCACCTCGGCAAACACTTCCAGCTGACGCAATGTAATGTGCATGGTTGCTTACCACTTATATAGATTGATTATAAGTATATAATCAATTTTATTTTTAAGCCAGAGCGCCGTAACCTTTAGCCAGACAAAGGAGAAGGTTATGTCAGAAATCACCCTACAACATCATCGTACAGTGTGGCACTTCGTGCCGGGCCTTGCGCTTAGCGCAGCAGTGACCGCCGTAGCGCTATGGGGCGGCAGCATCCCGGCTATCGCGGGCGCAGGTTTCAGCGCGTTGACGCTGGCCATTTTGCTGGGCATGGTCGTGGGAAATACCGTTTACCCGCATATCTGGAAATCCTGCGACGGCGGCGTGATCTTCGCCAAACAGCACCTGCTGCGTCTCGGGATCATCCTTTACGGCTTCCGTCTCACCTTTTCGCAGATTGCGGACGTGGGCGTGAGCGGAATCGCTATCGACGTCCTGACCCTGGCCAGCACCTTTTTGCTGGCCTGCTTTATCGGCCAGAAAGTCTTTGGCCTGGATAAGCAAACCAGCTGGCTGATCGGTGCCGGGAGCAGTATCTGTGGGGCCGCGGCGGTGCTGGCAACAGAGCCCGTCGTTAAAGCCGAAGCCAGCAAGGTGACCGTGGCGGTGGCGACGGTGGTGATCTTCGGTACGCTGGCGATCTTCCTCTACCCGGCGATGTATCCGCTGGTTGCCCACTGGTTTAGCCCGGAAACCTACGGCATCTATATCGGTTCGACCATGCACGAAGTAGCGCAGGTAGTTGCGGCAGGACATGCCATTAACCCGGAAGCCGAAAACGCGGCGGTGATTGCCAAAATGCTGCGCGTAATGATGCTGGCACCGTTCCTGATTTTCCTCGCGGCTCGGGTTAAGCAGCTGGCTCCGGCAGGCGGCAGCGAGAAAAGCAAAATCACCATTCCGTGGTTTGCGATCCTGTTCATCGTGGTTGCTATCTTTAACTCCTTCCACCTGCTGCCGAAAGCGGTGGTGGATATGCTGGTGACGCTGGATACCGTGCTGCTGGCGATGGCCATGGCGGCGCTGGGGGTCACCACACACGTCAGCGCGCTGAAAAAAGCCGGTGCCAAACCGCTGCTGATGGCGCTGGTGCTCTTCATCTGGCTGATTGTCGGGGGCGGTGCGATTAACCTCGCGGTCCATAGCCTGATGGCATAAACCATTTCGTCCTTCTCCTGCTAACCCGCTATCATAAGCGTTTCGGGTTAGCAGGAGTTTTTTTATGAAATATGTTGGAGCGCACGTCAGCGCTGCAGGTGGCCTTGCGAATGCCGCCATTCGCGCCGCCGAAATCGAGGCGACCGCTTTCGCCCTGTTCACCAAAAACCAGCGCCAGTGGCGCGCCGCGCCGCTCACCGCTGACGTGATTGATGATTTCAAAGCCGCCTGTGAAAAGTATCACTACGGGCCAGGCCAGATCCTTCCCCACGACAGCTACCTGATCAACCTCGGTCACCCGGTTGAAGAGGCGCTGGAAAAATCCCGCGAGGCGTTCCTTGATGAAGTTCAGCGCTGCGAACAGCTTGGGCTGACGCTGCTGAACTTCCATCCGGGAAGCCATCTGATGCAAATCGATGAAGATGCCTGCCTGGCGCGCATTGCCGAATCCATCAACATCACGCTGGACAAGACCAAAGGCGTCACCGCGGTAATAGAGAATACCGCCGGTCAGGGCAGCAACCTCGGCTTTAGGTTTGAACATCTGGCGGCGATCATCGACGGCGTGGAGGATAAATCCCGCGTTGGCGTGTGCATTGATACCTGCCACGCGTTTGCCGCCGGCTATGACCTGCGCACCACCGAGGCAACGAAAAACACGTTCGATGAGTTCGAGCGCATTGTTGGCTTTAAGTACCTGCGCGGAATGCACTTAAACGATGCGAAAAGCGCCTTTGGCAGCCGCGTTGACCGCCACCACAGCCTGGGCGAAGGCAACATTGGCCACGATGCGTTCCGCTTCATTATGCAGGACGCCCGCTTCGACGGTATTCCGATGGTGCTGGAAACCATTAATCCGGACATCTGGGCAGAAGAGATTGCCTGGCTGAAGGCACAGCAAACCGCTGAACAGGCGGCATAAAAAAAGCCGGGTGCATTATGCAACCCGGCTTTTTTGTGGTTTATCGCTTACGCTGCTTTCGCCACGACTTCCGCTTCAGGACGTTTCAACACCGCGTATGACAGACCCGCCACCAGCGTACCGGCAACAATGGCCAGCAGATAGCCCAGGACCGGGGTGATGGCGCCAGGGATCAGCAGCACGAACAGACCGCCGTGTGGTGCCATCAGCTTCGCGCCAATCGCCATGGAGATTGCACCCGTTACCGCGCCACCCGCGATACAGCACGGCAGTACGCGCATTGGGTCACGAGCCGCGAACGGAATCGCACCTTCGGTGATGAAACACAGACCCAGAACCAGCGCCGCTTTGCCGCCTTCCTGCTGTGCTTTATCGAACTTACGACGGGCAATAATCGTCGCCAGGCCGAGCGCCAGAGGAGGCACCATACCTGCCGCCATGATCGCTGCCATTGGCGCGTAGGTCTGGGTACTCAGCAGGCCAACACCAAAGGCGTACGCCGCTTTGTTCACCGGACCACCCATGTCGGTACACATCATGCCGCCGAGAATTGCGCCCAGCAGAACCGCGTTCGCGGTGCCCATGGTTTGCAGCCAGTGGGTCAGACCCGCCAGGATGCCCGCAACCGGCTTACCAATCAGGTAAATCATCGCCAGGCCGACCACCAGGCTGGAAATCAGCGGGATGATCAGAATCGGCTTCAGCGCTTCCATACTCTGCGGCAGCTTGAGCTTCGAGCTGATGAGCTTCGCGACGTAACCGGCCAGGAAGCCCGCGATGATACCGCCGATAAAGCCAGAACCGGTGCTCACGGCCAGCATACCGCCGATAAGCCCCGGCGTCAGGCCTGGACGGTCAGCGATGGAGAAGGCAATAAAGCCTGCCAGAACGGGAACCATCAGTGCGAACGCGGAACCGCCGCCAATCTGCATTAACGCAGCGGCCAGCGTGCCTTGCTCTTTAAACGCGGTAATACCAAATGCGAACGAGAGGGCGATACATAGACCACCCGCAACTACCATCGGCAGCATGTAAGACACACCGGTCAACAGATGGCGATAGGCGCCTGCAGACTCTTTCTTACCTTCCGTCGCGGTTTGACGCGCGCCGGTTGCCTGATACGGCTTCGCTTCCACCAGCGCTTTATCAAACTCCTGCGCGGTCTTTTTCAGCGCCAGGCCGGTAGACGTGCGGTACATTGGCTTACCGGCAAATTTCGCCAGGTCCACTTCGATATCCGCCGCCACGATCACCAGGTCGGCCTCAGCCACTTCTTCTGGGGTGATCGCGTTGCCGGCACCGACGGAGCCGCGCGTTTCAACTTTTACCCACCAGCCGCGTTTTTTCGCTTCGGTTTCAATGGCTTCAGCCGCCATAAAGGTGTGAGCCACGCCCGTCGGGCAGGCCGTCACCGCAACAACGCGTTTCGGCCCCGTGGCCGCAGCCGGTGCCGTCGCGACAGGCGCGCTATAGACAGACGCGTGCCCTTTCGCTTCGCTCAGGAACAGTTCCGGATGTGCCACCGCGCGATTAATATCGCCCAGCCACACTTTTTTGCCGTTCAGCGCATTGTCAGCCGGGATGTTGTCGCCCAGGACAATGACCAGTTCGGCATCGCCCGGGTTATCAATGATCTCGAGATGTGCTTTGTTCGCCGCCGCTCCCAGCAAGGTCTTCGCCATATAGGCGCGAGCCTGTCCGAGACCGGAGTCAATGATCAGCAGCGTTTTCATTATTCCTCTCCTGCTGTTAGTTAAAAGGTTTTAAGTCAACGCGCGCCATCATCGCGGCTAACTGGGTACGATCGGTAATACCGACATTGCTCTGGCTTACGGCCAGGGCAGCAACGGCAGTGGCAAGACGTAAAGTATGTTCACTGGATTCACGCATCAGCAGACCATAAATCAGGCCGCCAACCATCGAATCCCCTGCGCCAACGGTGCTGACAACGTCAACCGACGGCGGTTTGGCGATCCATTCGCCAGAAGCGTTAACCCACAACGCTCCTTCTGCACCAAGCGAGATAACCACGTGAGCGATACCCTGCTCGCGCAGCGCATGGGCAGCGTCAATCACATCTTTTAATTCCGGCAGCTTACGACCCGCCCAGATCTCCAGCTCGCGGCGATTCGGCTTCACCAGCCACGGCGAAGCTTTCAGACCGGCAACCAGCGCGTCGCGGCTGCTGTCAAAAATAATGCACGGGCACTGGCTGCGCAGACGCGTCATCCAGTCGGTAAACGCTTCCGGGCTCACGCCGGACGGCAGGCTGCCGCTGACGCAGACCATGTCAAACTGACCAAGCCAGGTCAGAGAGTCGTTAACAAAACGCTCCCAGTCAGACGGCGTCACTTCGAAGCCAGAAAAGTTCAGATCGGTCACTTCACCGTCTTTCTCCGTCAGCTTGACGTTGATGCGGGTGCGGCCCTGAACAACCTGAAAACGGTTGGCAATGCCCAGCTCGCTGAACAGCTGCTGGAAACCATCCTGGTTATCTTTACCGAGGAATCCACCCACGGTGACGTCGATACCGAGATCCTTGAGCACTTTCGCGACGTTAATCCCTTTGCCCGCTGCATGCAGGCCGGTGGTACGCACGAGGTTGACTTCGCCGCGCTCAATTTCCGGGCAAAATCCTACCAGGTCATAAGCCGGGTTCAGCGTAATAGTCGCAACACGTCTGCTCATTATGCGCCCTCCCCCAGACCTGCCGCGATGGCGTCGCCAATCGCTTTCAGCGCCTGTTCAGCATCAGCACCCTGCGCGGTGAAACGCAGACGGTGGCCTTTCTTCACGCCCAGCGCGACCACTTTCATCAGACTACGGCCGTTGGCCGGTTTGCCCGTGCCATCAAGATTCGCCACGGTGATCTCACTCTCGAATTGTTTAATGGTATTCACCAGCATGGTGCCCGGACGGGCATGCAGGCCGTGCTCGTTGCGTACCACGAACTCCGCGGTCTGCACGTCTTCGGTCGGCGCATCATCACTGGTCAGCAGTGCCAGCACGGTGGAGGCATCAGCGTTCAGCAGTTTTTCAGCTTGGTTGTTCAGCAGCAGATCGCCAAGACGCTTCAGCACGGAAACCGGCTGCTCATCGTTCATTGCCACGGTCACCAGCATGGCCGCGCGCTCGCCTTCTACGTCAAACGCATTAGCCGCGCGGCTCACGGCGATAGCGCTGCGCAGGTTGCCTTCAGCACTGTCGTTCAGCCAGATACCCTGACCCAGATTCAACGGCTTATCGTTAATCACGCGCGTCACAAACGTGGCATCCGCCGCGCCGGCTTCTTTCAGACGACCCGCGTTCAGCGCCTGCAGCGTCACCAGATCGGAGGCAACCACGTCCAGCGTCAGCGTTTCGTTATCCAGCTTCAGCGCTTCGCTCTGTTTTTCGCCCATCAGCAAGGCGCGCAGCTCTTCAGCTGTGGTCGCGGACTTCAGCTGTTCAGCCACATCGTCATCGCTCAGGACATGCGTCAGCTGACGCAGCAGGCCTAAGTGTTCGTCGCTGCTGGCCGCGATACCGATAGCCACATACGCCACCTGACCGTTGCCCCAGAGCACGCCCTGCGGGAACTGATAAACCTGAACGCCGGTTTTCAGCACCTGATCGCGGGTGTCGGTTGTGCCGTGCGGAATGGCAATGCCATTGCCGAGGAAGGTTGAGGTCTGCTGCTCGCGGGCCAGCATGCCGTTTACATAGCCGTCCGCGACGTTACCCGCCTGCACAAGCGCAGCGGCAACCTGGCGAATAGCCTCTTCTTTATCCCCGGCCTGAGCGCCCGGGTGGATATCCTGAACAGATAACTGGAACATGGTTCTCCACTCCTGCTGAACTTGAATCGTTTCAGCTTTAATGAGAAAAAATGCGCTAGCCTGCTCCGTTTGTTAAAACAAGATAGCGCTGAAACGTTCCAAAAAGTCTTGCGCTTTCTGCAAAGTCTTGCAAGTAAACTCGTATTTGCGATATCAGAATTTAGAGATACAGCACATTTCTTCTTCGTTCAGCTGAATTTTGCTGAAGTTCAGCAAGACAGTTTCAGCTAAGGTCAGCCGGGTGGGACGGAAGTTGAAATGCCATTTTGATTTTTCGTGGCATCATTGACCGCACCCACTGTTTATTTTTTAGCTGACGGCGTAAACTCCGCCCCTCTCTGCTACTCGCTAATTATAAAACATGCATAACACCCCTGCGGCCGTCTCGCCGAAGCCCTTTGATTTGACCTCCGCGGCGTTCCTGGTTGTTGCCTTCTTCACGGGCATTGCCGGTGCGTTACAGACGCCAACATTGAGCCTATTTCTGACAAATGAGGTTCACGTCCGCCCGGCAATGGTCGGCTTCTTTTTTACCGGAAGCGCCATCATCGGCATCCTGGTCAGCCAGTTTCTGGCGGGACGCTCCGACAGAAAAGGCGATCGCAAAAGCCTGATCGTTTTCTGCTGTCTGCTCGGGGTCATGGCCTGCGTTCTGTTTGCATGGAACCGCAACTATTTCATTCTGCTCTTCGTCGGGGTATTCCTGAGCAGCTTTGGCTCAACGGCGAACCCTCAGATGTTCGCCCTTGCCCGCGAACACGCCGACCATACCGGACGTGAAGCGGTGATGTTCAGCTCTGTCCTGCGTGCTCAGGTGTCGCTGGCATGGGTGATTGGCCCGCCGCTGGCCTACGCGCTGGCGATGGGTTTTGGCTTTACGGTGATGTACCTGAGCGCGGCCGTCGCGTTTGTGGTGTGCGGCGCGCTGGTGTGGTTCTTCCTGCCGTCCATGCGCAAAGAGCCGAAAGTGGCAACGGGCGTGCTGGAAGCGCCGCGCCGCAACCGCCGCGATGCCCTGCTCCTGTTTGCTATCTGCACGCTGATGTGGGGCACCAACAGCCTGTATATCATCAATATGCCGCTGTTTATTATTGATGAACTGCATCTGTCGGAAAAGCTGGCGGGCATCATGATGGGCACCGCGGCCGGGCTTGAGATCCCGACGATGCTGATTGCGGGCTATTACGCAAAGCGCTTCGGAAAGCGTTTTTTAATGCGCATCGCCGCCATCGCCGGTCTGCTGTTTTATATCGGTATGCTGACGGTACATACGCCGGGGCTGTTGCTGGCTTTACAGCTGCTGAACGCCATCTATATTGGCATTCTCGCCGGGATAGGGATGCTCTATTTCCAGGATCTGATGCCGGGTCAGGCAGGCTCTGCCACCACCCTTTATACTAATACCACCCGCGTGGGCTGGATTATCGCGGGCTCAATGGCCGGTGTCGTTGCCGAAATCTGGAACTATCACACGGTGTTCTGGATTGCGCTGGTGATGTGCACGCTGACGATCGGCTGTCTGGCGAGGATTAAAGACGTTTAGGGCGCGGTGAGCGCTTCCAGCTCAAGAAGGTACGTCATCGCCTGCCCTCGCGTGCTGCCACACATTTCTGCCGTGGGCTGAAGCCCGGAGCAGACTTTCGGGCGCAGCGGTGAGCCAAAGATCATGCACAGGTTCGTTTCCGAGAGCTGAACGCAGCGGGTATTGGCAGGCTTGCCCTCCGGCATTCCTGGAATGGGGCTTGAAATGGACGGTGCAGTACAGCACGCGCCACAATCGGGACGGCAATCCATAAATGCTCTCTTTCGCTGACGATCGCCCGCGCAGTCGGGCATCGCGCGCACAGTAACACCTTTTGCGTATTGATAGCAAAAGCCACGAATTCCTCTTGCCTGAAAGGCCGCGCGCGAGTAATTTGGCGCGATATTTTTTACCTCCCGTAAACAGGATTACTGCAATGCCAAGAGCGAACGAAATTAAGAAAGGTATGGTGCTGAATTACAACGGCAAACTGCTGATTGTGAAAGATATCGACATTCAGGCACCCAGCGCCCGTGGTGCAGCAACGCTGTATAAAATGCGTTTCGCCGATGTGCGTACCGGCCTGAAGGTGGAAGAGCGCTTTAAAGGTGACGATATCGTCGATACCGTGACCCTGACCCGTCGCTACGTTGATTTCTCCTACATCGACGGCAACGAATACGTGTTCATGGACAAAGAAGATTACACCCCGTACATCTTTACCAAAGATCAGATTGAAGAAGAGCTGCTGTTCATCCCTGAAGGCGGCATGCCTGACATGCAGGTTCTGACCTGGGACGGCGCGCTGCTGGCGCTGGAGCTGCCGCAGACTGTCGATCTGGAAATCGTGGAAACCGCACCCGGCATCAAAGGCGCATCCGCAAGTGCGCGCAACAAACCGGCTACCCTGACCACCGGCCTGGTTGTGCAGGTGCCGGAATACCTCTCCGCTGGCGAGAAAATCCGCATCCATATCGAAGAAAAACGCTATATGGGTCGCGCTGACTGATTGCGGCGTTTGTCGGGTGGCGGCTTCGCCTTACCTGACCTGCAAAAACACAAAAACCGGCTATCAGGCCGGTTTTTTTATAGGCCCGGTAAGCGGCGCCACCGGGCAACAGCGCTTACAGAAGCTCCGGATACTTCGTCATCTTCAGCGCCAGCTCGACGCCGCGCACTTCCGCCATCCCTTTAAGACGGCCAATCGCCGAATAGCCCGGGTTGGTTTTCTTACGCAGATCGTCCAGCATCTGGTGGCCGTGATCCGGACGGAACGGGATAGGACGCACATCGCCCGCCTGCTTGCGACGCGCCTCTTCCGCCAGAATGGCGTCTACCACCGCTACCATATTCACATCGCCGCCCAGGTGCGCCGCCTCGTGGAAGGTTTTTGGGTTCTCTTCGCGGCAGGTCGCACGCAAGTGCGTAAAGTGAATGCGATCGCCAAAGGTTTCAATCATCCGCACCAGGTCGTTATCCGCACGCACGCCGTAGGAGCCGGTACACATGGTGAAGCCGTTATAGATGCTGTTTACCGTCTCTTTTAGCCACTGCATATCTTCAATAGTGGAAACAATGCGCGGCAGGCCGAGGATAGGACGCGGTGGATCGTCCGGGTGCACCGCCAGACGCACACCAGCTTCTTCAGCAACCGGCACGATAGCGCGCAGGAAATACGCCATGTTTTCACGCAGCTGCTGCTTATCAATATCGCCGTATTCCGCCAGGCGCGCGCGGAACTGATCCAGCGTATACCCCTCTTCCGCCCCCGGCAGGCCCGCAATGATATTACGGGTCAGCTTTTCGATGTCCGCGTCACTGGCGGCATTAAACCACGCGAGCGCCTGCTGCTGCTCTTCCGCGGTGTAATCCGCTTCGGCGCCGGGGCGTTTCAGAATGTGCAGCTCAAACGCCGCGAAGGCGATCTGGTCGAAACGCAGCGCTTTCGAGCCGTCCGGCATCTGATATTCAAGGTCGGTACGCGTCCAGTCGAGGATGGGCATGAAGTTATAGCAAACCGTATCAATGCCGCAGGCCGCCAGGTTGCGAATGCTCTGCTGATAGTTAGCAATCCAGGTCTGGTACTCCCCGGAATGGGTTTTGATGTCTTCGTGAACCGGGATGCTCTCTACTACAGACCAGGTTAACCCCTTCTCCGCCAGCAGCGCCTGACGCTGTTGAATTTCCTCTACCGGCCATACCTGACCGTTAGGAATATGATGCAGCGCCGTGACGACACCCGTTGCGCCTGCCTGGCGCACATCATCAAGAGAAACCGGATCGTTCGGCCCGTACCAACGCCAGGTTTGTTCCATTGCCTCACCCTCTTAAGTTGTTATACCAATATGCGTTACTGCAATGACGACTACCATACATGTTTACCGCTAAGGGTCAACATACCGCCACATATTGATTGATCAAACTCACAGAACGGGGATATTTACGGCTCACCAATTTTATTTGCTGTCATATAACTTTACACTGGCATTGTTAATTAATGGTTAATCAGGTGTGTATCTCATGAAGACAATTGCCTCCACCGCCCTTCCTGCCCAGGTTCAGCAGCCGCGCTACGATCGTCAGCAACTGCGCTCCCGCATCGTCCATTTTGGCTTTGGCGCGTTTCACCGTGCGCACCAGGCATTATTAACAAACCGGGTGCTGAATGAAAAAGGCGGCGACTGGGGTATTTGTGAGATTAGCCTTTTCAGCGGCGACGTGCTGATGAGCCAGCTGCGCGCGCAGGATCACCTGTTCACCGTGCTGGAGAAAGGGGCAGAAGGCAATGAGGCGATTATCGTCGGTGCCGTCCATGAATGCCTTAACGCAAAGCTGGACTCTCTGCCCGCCATTATTGAGAAATTTTGCGAGCCTCAGGTCGCAATTGTGTCGCTCACCATCACGGAGAAAGGCTATTGCATCGATCCCGCGACCGGGAAACTCGATCTGCACAACGCCCGGATAATCCACGATCTTGAAAACCCCTCAGAGCCGCATTCCGCACCCGGGATCCTGGTCGAAGCGCTTCACCGCCGCCGCGAGCGCGGCTTGCCTGCGTTTACCGTGCTCTCCTGCGATAATATCCCTGATAACGGGCACGTGGTGAAAAACGCGGTGCTGGGCATGGCGCAAAAGCGTTCCGCGGCGCTGTCTGAATGGATTGATAGCCACGTGAGCTTCCCGGGGACGATGGTTGACAGAATTGTTCCCGCCGCGACGGAAGCCTCGCTGGCTGAAATCACCGACGCGCTCGGCGTTGAAGATCCGTGCGCCATCAGCAGCGAGCCGTTTATTCAGTGGGTGGTGGAAGATAATTTTGTCGCCGGCCGTCCGGAGTGGGAAGTCGCGGGCGTTCAGATGGTGCAGGATGTTCTGCCGTGGGAGCAGATGAAATTGCGCATGCTCAACGGCAGCCACTCTTTCCTGGCGTATCTGGGGTACCTCGCGGGCTACGCCCATATTAATGAATGCATGGAGGACGCAGCGTTCCGCGAAGCCGCCCGTCGGCTGATGCTTGACGAGCAGGCGCCCACGTTACGCATTAAGGATGTCGACCTCACCGCCTACGCAGATAGCCTGTTGGAGCGCTTTGCCAACCCGGCACTTCAGCATCGGACCTGGCAAATCGCGATGGACGGTAGCCAGAAGCTTCCGCAAAGAATGCTGGACGGGATCCGCGTTCATCTCGAGCGAAAAACACCGTGGTCGCTGCTGGCCCTGGGCGTGGCCGGCTGGATACGCTACGTCAGCGGTACCGACGACCGTGGCAACGCGATTGATGTTCGCGATCCCCTCAGCGATAAAATTCGCACGATGGTCAATGCCAGCAGCGACACCGACCGCGTTAACGCCCTGCTGGGGCTGAGCGAGGTCTTTGGTCACGATCTCGCGCAAAACAGCGCGTTTGTGGAGGCTGTCAGCCAGGCATACCAGCGCATCACCCGCCACGGCGCGCGTCAGGCTGTTATCGAGACGTTAAATATTTAACGATTATTGCGCTTAACGCGAACGGATGAAGCCTCCGTTCGCCCTCCCCCTTCTCACCGGTCACGTTTTTCGCCAGGATAGAGAGATTAGTGTTATAGCATCACAATCCTCATCTGGAGCGCACGTGACCAAAACCAACCTCATCACCGGTTTTCTCGGCAGCGGTAAAACCACCTCAATTCTCCACCTGCTGGCGAATAAAGATCCGGCCGAGAAATGGGCCGTGCTGGTCAATGAATTTGGCGAGGTAGGCATTGACGGCGCGTTGCTGTCATCCAGCGGCGCGATGATTAAAGAGATCCCCGGCGGGTGCATGTGCTGCGTCAATGGCCTGCCGATGCAGGTCGGGCTCAATACGCTGCTGCGTCAGGGCAAACCCGACCGCCTGCTGATTGAGCCCACCGGGCTGGGCCATCCGAAGCAGATCCTCGATTTACTGACCGCCCCGGTTTACGAGCCGTGGATCGACCTGCGCGCCACCCTGTGTCTGCTCGATCCGCGTCAGCTTCTGGATGACAAAGCGGTGGCCAATGAGAACTTCCGCGATCAGCTCGCCTCGGCTGACGTTATTGTCGCGAATAAAGCAGATCGCGCCACGGCTGAAAGCCAGGCCGCGCTGGACGCGTGGTGGCAACATTTCGGCGGCAACCGCACGCGGGTGCAGACCACCCAGGGGAATATTGATAGCGCCCTGCTTGACCTTCCTCGTCTGAACCTCTCCGAGCTGCCTGCCAGCGCGGATCATTCGCACAGTCATCCGGTTAAGCAGGGTTTAGCCGCTCTCAGCCTGCCGGAACATCAGCGCTGGCGTCGTAACCTGAACAGCGGCCAGGGATATCAGGCCTGCGGATGGATATTTGATGCTGAAACCGTTTTCGACACCATCGGGATCCTGGAGTGGGCCCGACTTGCTCCCGTCGATCGCGTGAAAGGGATCATGCGCACGCCAGACGGGCTGGTGCGGATCAACCGTCAGGGTGACGATTTCTTTATTGAAACGCAGAATGTGGCGCCGCCTGACAGCCGAATAGAGTTAATTAGTGCGGTTAACGCCGACTGGAATGCCCTCCAGTCCAGCCTGTTGAGGATTCGTTTAAGTTCGGGCGGCTAACGTTGCCCCAGTTTTCACTCTATGCAGAACGTTATGACAACTCGATTTCCCCTGATATTACTGCTTAATGTCGCCGGTCTGGCGCTTTTCTTCTCCTGGTATATCCCGGCGGATCATGGTTTCTGGTTCCCGCTGGATTCTGCCATTTTTCACTTCTTCAACCAGGAGCTGGTGAAGAACAACGCGTTCCTGTGGCTGGTGGCAATTACCAACAACCGCGCCTTCGACGGTTTCTCGCTGCTGGCCATGGGCTGCCTGATGCTCTCTTTCTGGCTGAAAGAGGATAAAGCCGGGCGTCGGCGTATTCTCATTATCGGTCTGGTGATGCTGCTGTTTGCCGTTGTCATTAACCAGCTGGCAACTGCCATTATTCCGGTTAAGCGTTCAAGCCCAACGCTATTCTTCACTGATATTTATCGCGTCAGCGAACTGCTGCATATTCCAACAAAAGATGCGTCGAAGGACAGTTTCCCCGGCGATCACGGCATGATGCTGCTTATTTTTTCCGCAATTATGCTTCGCTATTTCGGCAGAAAAGCTTTTGCCATAGCCCTGATTATTTTTGTGGTTTTTGCCTTCCCGCGCGTAATGATTGGCGCTCACTGGTTTACCGATATTGCCGTCGGTTCGCTCTCCGTGGCGCTGATTGCGCTGCCGTGGTGTTTGATGACCCCACTGAGCGACAGGATAATAGCGCTGTTCGATCGCTATCTTCCCGGAAGAGCGCAACAACAATTAAACAAATAACTAACCTAAATTAACGTGAGCTATCAGGGATCGACATGATCCCTGATAGCGTTCTCGCCGCGATCTTTCCCCACTGTCATATTCTCGTCATCATATTCATGATAAAAATGAAGCAATTGCATACTGGCGGAGCGGATCCGTCGCTATTTTGAGCAATTCTATGTTTTTACTTTCTGTATCACATTTTCTTATAAAAAAAAGGCTTTTTTTTCTCGCAATACCCCAGGCAATCGGTTAATCTCGAACTCGTTTTGCCCCATAGAGATAATTATTTCACTGGCGAATAATTTTGTGCGCTGTGCCACAAATGTGACCAGAAAGAATTGTCTCAATGTGAACAGATAATTAGTCTCGTCACGTTTGGCATTTTTATAACGATATTTGTCGTTAAGGACTTCAAGGGATAATAAACAAAATGGTCAAATCTCAACCGTTTCTGAGATATATCTTACGGGGGATCCCGGCGATAGCAGTCGCGGTACTGTTATCTGCATGTAGTACATCGAACACCGCAAAGAATATGCATCCTGAGACGCGTGTTGTGGGAATGGAAGATTCCTCGTCACTGCAAGCCTCTCAGGATGAATTTGAAAATATGGTACGTAATCTGGACGTGAAGTCCCGCATTATGGACCAGTATGCTGACTGGAAAGGCGTGCGCTATCGCCTTGGCGGCAGCACAAAAACAGGTATTGATTGTTCCGGTTTTGTACAGCGTACGTTCCGTGAGCAATTTGGGTTAGATCTTCCGCGTTCAACCTATGAACAGCAGGAGATGGGCAAGTCGATTTCACGTACCAAACTGCGCACCGGTGATTTAGTTCTGTTCCGTGCCGGTTCTACAGGTCGACATGTTGGCATCTACATTGGTAATGACCAGTTTGTACATGCCTCCACCAGCAGCGGTGTGACCATTTCCAGCATGAATGAACCGTACTGGAAGAAGCGCTACAACGAAGCACGCCGCGTACTGACCCGCAGTTAATATGACTATCGTATCGTTGGTTATCCCTTGGCTGGCGATATGATGAAAAAAAGCACTGCTTCGGCAGTGTTTTTTTTTGCCCGTTACACTGAATACATCCAGCGGCATTTCAGGAATCACGACGTCTATGTTCACCCGCTATTTCTCCAGCAATCGCAAAATATTGATCCTCAGCATCATCACAGGCCTGATCGCCGCCCTGCTCCTGGGTTCGTTGCAATTTTTCTGGAGCTACCACAAGCGGGAAGTCAAATTCGACACCCTTATCCACGATGTGAGCATCTATATGGAGAGCTATTTCGATGAGTTAAAAAATTCTATCGATGTGCTCCAGCCGCTCACGTTAAACAACTGTCACGACGTCAATCAGGAACTTACCTCGCGCGCTGCCTTTAGCGTTAACGTTCGCGCATTCCTGCTGGTCAGAGACAAAATGGCGTTCTGCTCTTCTGCCACGGGGCCGATGAATGTCCCCATGGAGGAGCTGATCCCCGAGCTGCACATCGACAAACAGATTGATATGGAATTGCTTCCAGGCACCCCGATGTTGCCCAACAAGCCCGCGATTGCCATCTGGTACCGTAACCCGCTAGTGAAGGACGGAGGCGTGTTTACCTCGGTGAATCTCAATCTAACGCCTTACCTGCTCTACACCGCGCGCCAGGACGAATTTGCCGGCATTGCCATCATTATTGGCGATCATGCGCTGTCAACGCGCTCCAGCACGCTGGTCCTTGCGCATGATCTACATGAAACTCCGGCCCGTACCGCGACGCTGAAAGACGTTCCCCTGACCATCAACCTGTATGCTGACGCATGGACCAGCGATGAAATTCTCTACGCCCTGTTCTTCGGGCTGGTATGCGGAATTTGTGCCGGATCGCTCAACTACTATATCCTCAGCATTCGCCTCAACCCGGGTAAAGAGATTTTAAGCGCCATTAAGCGCGGTCAGTTTTATGTGGTTTATCAGCCCGTCGTCGATGCTAAATCGCTCCAGATGACCGGGCTTGAAGTGCTGATGCGCTGGAAACACCCGACAATGGGGGAAATTCCGCCGGACGCGTTTATCAACTTTGCCGAAGCGCAGAAGCTGATTGTCCCGCTGACGCTGCATCTCTTTGACCTTATCATTCACGATGCCCCCGTGTTACAAACCCTGTTACCTCCGGGAGCAAAGGTGGGCATCAACATTGCGCCGGGGCATCTGCATGCGGAAAGCTTCAAAGACGATATGCGCACCTTCAAAGCGCTACTGCCGCAGGATTACTTCCAGATAGTGCTGGAAATTACCGAGCGCGACATGCTCAATCATCGGGAAGCCAACAGCCTTTTCGAATGGCTGCACAACGAAGGGTTTGAGATAGCCATTGATGATTTTGGCACCGGCCACAGCGCGCTGATTTATCTTGAGCATTTCACCATGGACTACCTCAAGATTGACCGCGGTTTTGTTAATGCAATTGGTACTGAGACCGTGACGTCGCCGGTGCTGGATGCCGTCCTGACGCTGGCAAGACGACTGAATATGTCGACCGTCGCCGAAGGGGTGGAAACGCCGGAACAGGCCGCCTGGCTGCGCGAACACGGCGTTAATTTCCTGCAGGGATACTGGATTAGCCGCCCGATGCCGCTGGCGCAGTTCCGCGAATGGCGGCCTGATATTTCGCCCGAGGGCGATTAATTTCACATTGCCCGTGACGTCACTTATTATTCAGCTTAACCGAGCCGGTCTGTAAAAGAGGGAGCCGCCGCGAGATGCTTATGCGCTTCATGTTGCTGATGTTGGCACTAACGAGCCTGTCCAGCCAGGCGCAGGCCATCAAAGAAAATATCGCCTTCGCGGTGATTGGCGAGCCGAAATATGCGGTCAATTTTACGCACTTCGATTACGTTAACCCTGCCGCGCCGAAGGGCGGAAAGGTCACGCTTTCCGCCACGGGAACATTCGACAACTTCAACCGCTTCGCCCTGCGCGGCGTGGCGGCCGCGCGAACGGAATCGCTTTACGATACGCTCTTCGTCACGTCGGATGATGAGCCCGGCAGCTATTATCCGCTGATTGCCGAAAACGTGCGTTACGCCGATAACTTCGCCTGGGCGGAAATCTCGCTGAATCCGCGAGCACGTTTTCACGACGGTACGCCGGTGAAGGCCAGCGACGTCGCGTTCACCTTCCATAAATTCATGACCGAAGGCGTCCCCCAGTTCCGCATCGTGTATAAAGGCGCATCCGTTAGAGCCATCGCGCCGCTCACCGTGCGCATCAAGCTGAGCGAACCGAACAAAGAGAACATGCTCAGCCTGTTCTCGCTGCCGGTGATGCCGGAATCATTCTGGAAAAATCATAAGCTAAGCGACCCGCTTTCTACGCCGCCGCTGGCAGGCGGCCCATACCGCATCACCGACTGGCGCATGGGGCAATATGTCGTTTACTCTCGCGTGAAAGACTACTGGGCGGCAGACCTGCCGGTAAACCGCGGGCGCTGGAATTTCGACACCCTTCGCTATGATTACTACCTCGACGATAACGTGGCGTTTGAAGCATTTAAAGCCGGCGCTTTCGATTTACGCGTCGAGAGCAGCGCCAAAAACTGGGCGACACGCTATATCGGCAAAAATTTCGCCAAAGGCTATATCGTCAAAGACGAGCACAAAAATGAGTCTGCCCAGGACACCCGCTGGCTGGCGTTTAATATTCAGCGTCCGGTATTTAATGACCGCCGGGTGCGCGAAGCCATTTCCCTGGCCTTTGATTTTGAGTGGATGAACAAAGCGCTGTTTTACGGGGCTTACAGCCGTGCCAACAGCTATTTCCAGAACACCGAATACGCCGCGCGCGATTACCCGAAAGCCGACGAGCTGGCTCTGCTGGCGCCGCTGAAAGCGGAGCTGCCGCCCCAGGTGTTCACCACCGTGTTTCAGCCGCCCGCGTCGAACGGTGACGGTTACGACCGCGACAACCTGCTGAAAGCCAGCAAACTGCTGGATGACGCGGGCTGGCATCTGAAAAATCAAAAGCGTGTGGATGCCAAAACGGGCAAGCCTCTCAGCTTTGAGCTGCTGCTCTCGTCCGGGGGCAACGATCAGTGGGTACTGCCGTTTAAGCACAACCTTGAGCGGCTGGGCGTGACCATGAACATTCGCCAGGTCGATAACGCGCAGATCACCAGCCGCATGCGCAGCCGTGATTACGACATGATGCAGCGCCTGTGGCCCGCCCAGCCATGGCCCAGCTCGGACCTGCAAATCTCCTGGGCCTCCAGCTACATTGACTCCTCCTACAATGCACCGGGGGTAAAAAGCCCGGCGATTGACGCGCTGATTGCGAAAATAGTGGCGGCGCAGGGGGATAAAGAAAAGCTCCTGCCGCTCGGGCGCGCCCTCGACAGGGTCCTGACCTGGAACTACTACATGCTGCCGATGTGGTATATGGGCGAAGATCGCCTTGCGCGCTGGGACAAGTTCTCCGTGCCTGCCGTGCGCCCTGTCTACTCCCTGGGCTTTGATACCTGGTGGTATGACGTTAACAAAGCCGCCAGACTTCCCGCTGAGCGGCGATAAGGAATCATCATGGGTGCCTATCTTCTCCGTCGTCTCCTGCTGATTATCCCCACCCTGTGGGCCATCATCACGATTAACTTTTTTATCGTGCAAATCGCCCCCGGCGGCCCGGTCGATCAGGCAATTGCCGCCATTGAATTTGGCAACAGCGGCGGCATGCCCGGCGGCGGCGGTGAAGGGATGGGCGCGAGCCATGCGCGAACCGGCGTAGGGAATATCAGCGAAAGCCATTATCGCGGCGGACGCGGGCTGGATCCGGAAGTGATCGCCGAGATCACCCACCGCTACGGCTTTGACAAACCGATTCACGAGCGCTATTTCAAGATGCTCTGGGATTACATCCGCTTTGATTTTGGCGATAGCCTGTTTCGCAGTGCGTCAGTGTTAACGTTGATCAAGCAAAGCCTGCCGGTTTCGATAACGCTGGGGCTGTGGGGAACGCTAATTATCTATCTGGTCTCTATACCGCTCGGGATCCGCAAAGCGGTGTATAACGGCAGCCGGTTTGATATCTGGAGCAGCACGTTCATCATCATTGGCTATGCCATTCCGGCGTTTCTGTTTGCCGTCCTGCTGATCGTCTTTTTTGCCGGGGGAAGCTATTTCGACCTCTTCCCGCTGCGGGGGCTGGTCTCCGCCGATTTCAGCTCCCTGCCGTGGTATCAGAAAATCACCGACTATCTCTGGCATATCACGCTGCCGGTGCTGGCCACGGTCATCGGCGGGTTTGCGGCCCTGACCATGTTGACCAAAAACGCCTTTCTCGATGAAATTCGTAAACAGTACGTCGTTACCGCCCGCGCCAAGGGCGTGAGCGAGAAGCAGATCATGTGGAAACACGTGTTCCGCAACGCCATGCTGCTGGTGATCGCCGGATTTCCGGCCACGTTCATCGGCATGTTTTTTACCGGCTCGCTGCTGATAGAGGTGATGTTCTCGCTCAACGGCCTGGGGCTGCTGGGCTATGAAGCTACCGTATCGCGCGATTATCCGGTGATGTTTGGCACACTCTATATTTTCACCCTGATTGGCCTGCTGCTGAATATCATTAGTGATATCAGCTATACGCTGGTCGATCCCCGAATCGATTTTGAGGGCCGCTGATGCCGCGTTTAAGCCCCGTCAACCAGGCCCGCTGGGCCCGTTTTCGCCACAACCGCCGCGGCTACTGGTCGCTGTGGATTTTTGCCGTGCTGTTTGCCTTAAGCATGTGTTCGGAGCTGATCGCCAACGACAAGCCGTTGCTGGTGCATTTTAACGACCGCTGGTATGTGCCGGTTATCGCCAACTACAGCGAAAGCGACTTTGGCGGCCCGTTTGCGACACCGGCGGAGTATCAGGATCCGTGGCTTCGCCAGCAGATTGAGCAGCACGGCTGGGCGCTCTGGGCGCCGGTGCGCTTTGGCGCAAACAGCATTAACTTCGCCACCACGACGCCCTTCCCTTCCCCGCCCTCCGCGCAAAACTGGCTGGGAACGGATGCTAACGGCGGGGACGTGCTGGCGCGCATCCTGTATGGCACACGAATTTCTCTTCTCTTCGGGCTGATGCTGACGATCTTCTCAAGCGTAATGGGCGTCGTGGCGGGCGCCGTTCAGGGCTACTACGGCGGGAAAATCGACCTGTGGGGCCAGCGGGTTATTGAAGTCTGGTCAGGCATGCCAACGCTGTTTCTGATCATCCTGCTTTCCAGCGTGGTGCAGCCCGGCTTCTGGTGGCTGTTAGGCATCACCGTCCTGTTCGGCTGGATGGCGCTGGTGGGCGTGGTGCGCGCGGAGTTCCTGCGCACCCGCAATTTCGACTATATTCGCGCCGCGCAGGCGCTTGGCGTGAGCGATCGGGGGATCATCTTCCGCCACATGCTGCCCAACGCGGTCGTGGCAACGCTCACTTTCCTGCCGTTTATTCTGTGCAGCTCCATCACCACCCTCACCTCGCTGGATTTTCTTGGTTTCGGGCTACCGCTGGGTTCCCCGTCGCTCGGCGAACTGCTGCTGCAGGGTAAGAACAACCTGCAGGCGCCGTGGTTAGGCATCGCCGCCTTTCTTTCCGTGGCCGTGCTGCTGTCGCTGCTGATTTTTATTGGCGAAGCCGTGCGCGATGCCTTCGATCCGAACAAGGCGGTATAAAATGACCCAGCCTCTTCTGAGTATTGATAACCTGTCGATTGCTTTTTCAAAGCAGGACGAGACGCGCACCGTGGTCACCGACCTGTCGCTGCAGATCCAGCCCGGGGAAACGCTGGCCCTGGTGGGCGAGTCGGGTTCAGGCAAGAGCGTCTCAGCACTCTCCATCCTGCGGCTGCTGCCTTCTCCACCGGTGAGCTACCCGCAAGGGGATATTCTGTTTCACGGCAGCTCGCTGCTGCATGCCGACGAACATACCCTGCGCGGTATTCGCGGCAACAAAATCGCGATGATCTTCCAGGAGCCGATGGTTTCCCTCAACCCGCTGCACAGCCTCGAGAAACAGCTCTATGAAGTGCTCTCCCTGCACCGGGGGATGCGCAAAGAGGCCGCGCGGGGAGAAATTCTGGATTGTCTGGAACGAACGGGCATACGCAATGCGGCCAAACGGCTGAATGATTTTCCGCACCAGCTCTCCGGCGGCGAACGCCAGCGCGTGATGATCGCCATGGCCCTGCTCACGCGACCCGAGCTGTTGATTGCCGACGAGCCCACAACGGCGCTGGACGTGACGGTACAGGCGCAAATATTGACGCTGCTGCGGGAACTGCGTGACGAGCTGAACATGAGCCTGCTGTTTATCACGCACAACCTGAGCATTGTGAGAAAGCTGGCCGACAGCGTCGCGGTGATGCAAAACGGACGATGCGTTGAACAGAATAGCGCGTCCACGCTGCTGAGCGCGCCGCAGCACCCCTATACGCAGCGCCTGCTCGACAGCGAACCCTCCGGCGACCCGGTTCCGCTCGCGGCTGACAGCACACCGCTGCTGCGCGTTGAGGATTTGTCCGTCTCGTTCCCGATCCGCAAAGGTATTCTGCGGCGCATCGTCGACCAGAATCCGGTGCTAAAAAACATCCGCTTCTCGCTGCGCCCGGGAGAATCTCTGGGGCTAGTGGGCGAATCCGGTTCCGGCAAAAGCACCACCGGTCTGGCGCTGCTGCGCTTAATTGCCTCCCAGGGCGAGATCTTCTTTGACGATATGCCGCTGCACCGCTGGAACCGCCGCCAGATGCTGCCCGTGCGGCCCCGCATGCAGGTGGTGTTTCAGGATCCCAATTCCTCGCTTAACCCCCGGCTCAGCGTGTTACAGATTATCGAGGAGGGTCTTCGCGTACATCAGCCCGGCCTGAGCGCTCAGCAGCGCGAGCAGGAAGTTAAGCGGGTGATGGCCGAAGTGGGCCTGGATGCAGAGACCCGCCACCGCTATCCGGCTGAATTCTCCGGCGGGCAGCGCCAGCGTATCGCCATTGCCCGCGCGCTGATCCTGAAGCCGGAGCTGATTATTCTGGATGAACCGACGTCGTCGCTGGACAGAACCGTTCAGGCGCAGATCCTGGCGCTGCTGAAAGGGCTTCAGGAAAAGCACCGGCTGGCCTATATCTTTATCAGCCACGATCTTCAGGTGGTGCGGGCGCTATGCCATCAGGTGATTGTGTTGCGACGGGGAGAAGTGGTCGAGCAGGGAGAGTGCCAGCGCGTATTTAGCGCGCCAACGCAGCGCTACACGCGCCAGCTGTTGTCGGCAGACTAGCGGTCAGAACGGGTACTGGCCGGAGAAAGGCTCCGCGATGGCAACGCCAAAATTCTTCAGACGGCAGGTGGCGGCAAACTCGTCCTGGCTCTTCACGAACAGGCACGGCTCACCTTCACACTCCAGCACGGAGCTGTCCACTTCGATATCCGTCAGGGCCTGACTGAGACGCTCCATCACCCGCCATGCATTTTCGTCGCTCGGGCTCAGCAGCTTGAGTGCCACCAGGCAGTTTTCACAGCCCGCGACGCTTTGCGGAATCGGTTCAACTTTCGAACCTGCAAAACCCGCCGACCAGCGATAGCTCTGGGGCAAGCGATGGACAATGGAGAGTTGTAATGTATTCACGTTCGTTCCCCGGAAGCAAATTTACTTCACAATTTATTTACATTTATAGTAACACATCATCGCCAGCCTGCACTATTCAGCGCTTTTTTATCGATATCCAGGCTAGCGTCGGCGCTATATGTACCCGTTTCTGCGATCTAACTCAACCTTTTTGAATACAATGATGTGACTTTTTACACAAATAGATTTTACATAAAATAAACAAACACGGAATAAACGAACGGGGGTTTGGTTGATATGCATCAACAAAAAAGGCCCTGTCGGGCCTTCTCTGTATTTTAGTGGGCCGCTTTTCGCGGTCGACTGGCGTAAAGATAGAAGAGTATCGAACTGGTTGCGCAAAAAGCCATCGCCCACAGCATGGGCCATGCCGTCGTAAAGGTAGCCATTGAAAGCAACGCCCCAACGATAGCGCCGATGCCGAAGCGGAACGTCCCCGCCAGGGAAGAGGCGGTGCCCGCCATATGCGGAAACTCATCCAGGATCACCGCCATCGCATTAGATGACACCATCGACACGCAGCCGACAAAGGCCGCTACGCCGACCACCAGCGCCCAGAAGCCCACGCCCAGAAACGCGCTCACCACCAGCCAGATAGCCATCACAAACTGGATCCACAGCCCGGCGCGGAACATGTTCAGCGCCCCCACCCGCCGGACAAAACGGCTGTTGATGATGGTCATGATGAACAGGAAGACGATGTTAAGCGCGAAATAGTAGCCGAAGTGCTGCGGCGAAACGTGATTCAGTTCAATGTAGACAAACGGCCCGGCGCTCAGGAAGGAGAACATCCCGGCGAAGCTGAACCCGCTTGCCAGCATGTAGCTGAGCACGCGCTTGTGGCGAAACAGCGAGGCAAAGTTGCCGATTGTGGTTCGGATGTGGAATTTCTGGCGGCGCTCGACGGGAAGCGTTTCATCAATAAAGAAGAAGATCATCGCCGAGGCCAGCAGCGCGGCCAGGGCCAGGATCCAGAAAATCACGTGCCAGCTAAACCACACCAGCACCGCACCACCGGCCATCGGGGCCACCAGCGGCGCAATCGTCGTCACCAGCATCACGAACGACATCATGCGGGAGAACTCTTCTTTAGGGTAGATATCGCGCATCAGGGCGTTAATCACCACGCTTGCCGCAGCCGCCGCCAGACCGTGGAAGAAGCGCATGATAATCAGATGATCGATGGTCTGCGCCAGCGCACAGGCCACCGCTGCGGCTGCAAAGACCAGCGTCCCGCCCAGAATAACGGGCTTGCGTCCAAGACTGTCCGCCATCGGGCCATAAAACAGCTGGCCGAGGGCAAAGCCGAGAATATAGGTGCTGAGCGTCATCTGCGCGCTGCCCGCCGGAACGCCAAACTGCGCGGAAATGACCGGCAGCGCGGGCAGGTACATATCAATAGACAGCGGCATCAGCATGGCCAGCAGGCCAAGAATGAAGACGATTTTGAACGACGAGTGTGGCCTGGTGGTCACAGAGCTCTCCTGAAATTAGTGCGAAGGCAGACCGACGCTGGCGATCTCTTCTTCCGTTAACGGGCGATATTCGCCTGGCGCCAGGTCGGGATCGAGTTCGATCGCACCAATCCGCTCACGATGCAGGCCAACAACGTGGTTCCCCACCGCGGCAAACATACGTTTCACCTGATGGTAGCGCCCTTCGCTGATGGTCAGACGGACCTCCGTCGGCGCGATCACCTCAAGCACGGCGGGTTTGGTCAGATCTTTTTCATTATGCAGCTGAACGCCTTTCGTGAATTGCTCTGCCGTGTCATCCGACACCGGCGACTCCAGCGTGACCAGATAGGTTTTCTCGCAGTGGTGACGCGGGGAAGTAATGCGATGCGACCACTGCCCGTCGTCGGTCATCAGCACCAGACCCGTGGTGTCGATGTCGAGGCGGCCTGCGGCGTGCAGCTTGTGCGCCACCGGTTCGTCGAGGAAATAGAGCACCGTCGGGTGATCGGGATCGTCCGTTGAGCAGACGTAGCCTTCCGGCTTATTGAGCATGAAGTAGCGCGGACCGTGCTGCTGGGTCAGCGGATTGCCGTCATACTCCACCTGATGGTCAGGTTGCAGTTTGAACGCGCTGTCTCTCACAATGTCGCCATCCACGGTAACGCGGCTGGCGCGAATTTCGCGCCCGGCAATAGCGCGGCTTACGCCGAGTTGCTGAGCGATAAACTTATCAAGTCGCATGAAATCTTTTTAGCCTTAATGGTGCTGGAAGTCGGACAACAGGTCCGAAAAAAGAAGCAGTCTGGAACGGTTCAGTATAATGGTCTGGTTGCGTCACTCAAGGGAAAAAGTTTCGTGGCATACTATCTATACCCTAAATAATTCGAGTTGCATGAAGGCGGCAAAGGAGTGAATCCCCGGGAGCTTACATAAGTAAGTGACCGGGGTGAACGAGTGCAGCCAACGCACAGGCAACTTGAAGTATGACGGGTATATGTGCGGAATAACGAAACCGAGACCCTATGACTTTTACACTTCGTCCCTATCAGCAGGAAGCCGTTGACGCCACCCTCGCCTGGTTCCGTATGCATCGCGAGCCGGCGGCGATTGTGCTCCCGACCGGCGCAGGCAAAAGCCTGGTCATCGCCGAACTGGCGCGTCTGGCCCGTGGTCGCGTGCTGGTGCTGGCACACGTCAAAGAGCTCGTCGCGCAAAACCATGCCAAGTATTGTGCGCTTGGGCTGGAAGCCGATATTTTCGCCGCCGGGCTAAAGCGCAAAGAGAGCCACGGCAAAGTGGTCTTCGGCAGCGTGCAGTCGGTGGCGCGCAATCTGGAGCTGTTTCGCAGCGAATTTTCGCTGCTGATTGTTGACGAGTGTCACCGCATCAGCGATGACGACGACAGCCAGTATCAGCAAATTCTGGCTCACCTGAAAGCGGTGAACCCTCACCTGCGCCTGCTGGGCCTGACGGCGACCCCGTTTCGCCTGGGGAAAGGCTGGATCTATCGCTATCATTATCACGGCATGGTGCGCGGCGATGACAAGGCCCTGTTTAGCGACTGCATCTACGAGCTTCCGCTGCGCTACATGATTAAACATGGCTACCTGACGCCGCCTGAACGGCTGGATATGCCGGTGGTACAGTACGATTTCAGCCGTCTGCAGGCACAGAGCAACGGCTTATTCAGCGAAGCGGATCTCAATCAGGAGCTGAAAAAGCAGAAGCGTATTACGCCGCATATTATCAGCCAGATTGAGGAGTTCGCCGCGACGCGCAAAGGGGTGATGATCTTTGCCGCCACCGTTGAGCACGCGCGAGAAATCACCGGATTATTGCCCGCCGGCGACGCGGCGTTAATCACCGGCGAAACGCCCGGCCCGGAGCGCGACGGCCTGATTGACGCGTTTAAGGCCCAGCGGTTCCGCTATCTGGTAAACGTGTCGGTATTGACCACCGGCTTTGACGCCCCACACGTCGACCTGATCGCCATTTTGCGCCCGACCGAATCGGTCAGTCTGTATCAGCAGATTGTTGGCCGCGGCCTGCGCCTGGCCCCGGGAAAAACCGACTGCCTGATTCTGGATTATGCCGGTAACCCGCACGATCTCTATACGCCTGAAGTCGGCGCACCAAAAGGGAAAAGCGACAACGTGCCCGTACAGGTCTTTTGCCCTGCCTGCGGGTTTGCCAACACCTTCTGGGGAAAAACCACCGCCGACGGTACGCTGATCGAACACTTTGGCCGCCGCTGTCAGGGCTGGTTTGAAGATGATGACGGGCATCGCGAGCAGTGCGATTTCCGCTTCCGGTTCAAAAACTGCCCGCAGTGCAACGCCGAAAACGACATTGCCGCTCGCCGCTGCCGGGAATGCGACACGGTACTGGTTGACCCGGACGACATGCTGAAAGCGGCGCTAAAGCTGAAAGATGCCCTGGTGCTGCGCTGTTCCGGCATGGCACTGCAGCCCGGCGCCGATGAAAAAGGCGAGTGGCTGAAAATCACCTATTACGATGAAGACGGAGCGGACGTCAGCGAGCGCTTCCGGGTTCAGACGCCTGCCCAGCGAATGGCCTTCGAACAGCTGTTTATCCGCCCGCATACCCGCACGCCGGGCGTGCCCCTGCGCTGGATAACCGTAGCCGATATCGTGCGTCAGCAGGTGTTATTGCGCCATCCGGATTTTGTCGTCGCCCGTAAGAAAAGCCAGTTCTGGCAGGTGCGCGAGAAACTTTTTAACTATGAAGGTCGCTTCCGTCGCGCCAACGAATTGCGCGGTTAGCGGGACTTTTCATTGATGTGAGGGGCATTTGAGTATAAAATGCCGCCCGCTTCACATCCGTGAGGCAGAACACTCACCTGCTGCTGGGTCGCCTGTAGCAGGGTTTTAAATACAGAGAGAAATCAATGTTCACTATCGAAGCAGAAGTACGTAACGTGCAGGGTAAGGGTGCGAGCCGCCGCCTGCGTAACGCTAACAAGTTCCCGGCTATCGTTTACGGTGGCGAAGCTGCTCCAGTTGCAATCGAACTGGATCACGACAAACTGTGGAACCTGCAGACCAAAGCTGAATTCTACAGCGAAGTTCTGACCATCGTTGTTGGCGGTAAAGAAGAAAAAGTGAAAGTTCAGGCTGTTCAGCGTCACCCGTTCAAGCCAAAACTGTCTCACATCGACTTCGTTCGCGCGTAATCGCAAACACGTCGAAAAAAAACCCCGCTTCTGCGGGGTTTTTTTATGGCTGTTATTTCCCGCCCGAGGTGCGGCGCTGAAGCTGATCGCGCAGGTTCGGCGGCGTGCCTTTAATGGTCAGCGTATCGGTGGCCGGATCCCAGAAGATGCGTTCACCCAGCAACATCGCGTCAAAGTTGATGGTTAACCCACCGCCGCTGCCGGCAAACTTGGTTAACTGACGCAGCGTACTGCGATCCGCCGGGAAGCTCTCTTCAAGCTCATAGCCTTTCTCCGCGGTGAATTCCTGGAAGCTGACTTCGCTGACGCCCGCCAGCTCTTTTGACAGGGACTCCAGCTCGATCTCCTCCCCTGCCTGCAGCTGTTCGTTGCAGTAGCTGTAAACCTGCTGGCGCACGGTCTGACGCTCAGATTTATCGAGCTGCGCTTCAGCCGTGAAGTCGTCAACCGCCTGGAGAAGCCCTTTGTTCTGCGCTTTGGCGTTAAGACCTTCGCTGGCACCGAGGAAATCCATAAAGAAATCCGCCACTTTGCGGCCCACGCGCCCCTTCAGGAAAGTCAGGTAGCGGGTCGACTCCGGGTTGGTTTCCCACTCGGTCAAATCAATACGCGCCACGATATCCGCATGGTTGATATCCAGATAATGCGTTGAGCTGATATCCAGCTGCTCGTTCACACGCATGCTGCTTAAGTTATTCAGCACGGTAACCAGCAGATACTCTACCGCCAGGTAGCGATAGTGGCAGAACAGCACGATCCCGCCGTCGGCGAACGGATATTTCGCCAGCTCATCGCGCAGACGCCCGGTGGCGGCACGGCTAAACGCCAGGAAATCCTCTTCGCCCTGACGCTGCAGGCGCAGGCTATCAGCCAGTTCACTCTCTTCGCTGAACAGGCCATAGGCTTTATTTTTGGCACTGTAGACGCGATGCAGCTCTGCCATCATCTCCACCACGGTCGCCGTGGGTTCCAGTAACGAATCGCGTAGCACCACTTCAAGGGTTTGCTCATCACGCTTGATAAGCTGGTGCAAGGCAATCTGGTTGATTTCCAGACTCATGATAAACTCTCCTTTTAGACCGGGCGGTATTCAACCACCACCAGGACATGTGTGCAACAACAGATAAAAAAGGGGAAAAAAAGCTGTTGCTACGGTAATATGTTGCCCTTTCATCAACAAACTGATTTTGATTTATGCCACAACATTCCCGCTACAGTGATGAACACGTTGAACAACTGCTCAGTGAGCTGGTCAACGTACTGGAAAAACATAAAACGCCGACCGATCTCTCCCTGATGGTTTTGGGAAATATGGTCACCAACCTGATTAACACCAGCGTTGCTCCGGCTCAGCGTCAGGCGATCGCAAAATCGTTCGCCCAGGCTTTACAGTCGTCCGTCAGCAACGACCCGGCCCATTAAGGGATACGAACAACAGTTTATGGTGACGAATCGTCAGCGCTACCGTGAAAAAGTCTCCCAGATGGTCAGCTGGGGGCACTGGTTTGCCCTGTTCAACATTCTGCTGGCGACGGTCATTGGCTGTCGTTATCTGTTTGTCGCAGACTGGCCAACAACGCTAACCGGGCGTATCTACTCCTGGATAAGCGTTGTCGGTCACTTTAGCTTTTTGGTTTTCGCCACCTATCTGCTGATCCTGTTCCCCTTGACGTTTATCGTCATGTCGCAGCGTCTGATGCGGTTCTTGTCCGCCATCCTTGCGACGGTGGGGATGACGCTGCTGCTTATCGACAGTGAAGTGTTCACCCGCTTCCACCTGCACCTCAACCCCATCGTCTGGGAACTGGTGATTAACCCCGACCAGAACGAAACGGCCCGTGACTGGCAGCTGATGTTTATCAGCGTCCCGGTGATCCTGCTGATTGAGATGCTGTTCGCCACCTGGAGCTGGCAAAAGCTCCGCAGCCTGACCCGGCGACGCCATTATGCGAAGCCCGTCGCCGCGCTCTTTTTCGTCTCCTTTATCAGTTCGCACATTATGTATATCTGGGCGGATGCGAACTTCTATCGCCCTATTACCATGCAGCGCGCGAACCTGCCGCTCTCGTACCCGATGACGGCCCGTCGCTTCCTCGAGAAACACGGCCTGCTCGATGCGCAGGAGTACCAGCGCCGTCTTATCGAGCAGGGTAATCCGGAAGCCGTCAGCGTTCAGTATCCTCTCAGCGACCTGAACTACCGCGATATGGGACGAGGGCAAAACGTCCTGCTGATCACCGTCGATGGCCTGAACTATTCCCGCTTCGAGAAGCAGATGCCGGCGCTGGCCGCTTTCGCGAGTCAGAACGTCTCGTTTACTCAGCATATGAGTTCCGGTAACACAACCGATGCGGGCATCTTTGGCCTCTTCTATGGCATTTCAGCCGGCTACATGGACGGCGTACTGTCTACCCGCACGCCTGCGGCGCTGATCACCGGGCTGAATCAGCAAGGCTATCAGTTAGGGTTGTTCTCCTCCGATGGCTTTAACAGCCCGCTTTACCGTCAGGCGCTGCTGTCCGATTTCTCACTGCCGACGGCGCAAAATCAGTCCGACGCGCAGACCGCCAGCCAATGGATAAACTGGCTGCAGCGCTACGCCCAGGAAGATAATCGCTGGTTCTCATGGGTTGCCTTTAACGGCACAACGCTTGCCAACAGCAATAAGAGTGACTTTGCGCGCCGCTACGGCCGCGCGGCTGGCGATGTTGATGCGCAGATAGGCCGCGTGCTTGACGCGCTTCGCGAGTCGGGCAAGCTGGACAACACCGTGGTGATCGTGACCGCGGGCCATGGCATCCCGCTAGGTGACGAGACGAAGAGTATGAGCTGGTCTCGCCCGAATCTGCAGGTTCCGCTGGTGATCCACTGGCCTGGCACCCCGGCGCAGCGCATCAATATGCTCACCGAGCATAAAGATGTGATGACCACCCTGATGCAACGCCTGCTGCACGTCAGCACGCCAGCAAACGAATATTCGCAGGGGCAGGATCTCTTCAGCGCCGCGCGCCGCCACAGCTGGGTGACGGCGGCGGGGAATAATACGCTGGTGGTGACCACGCCGAAGCTGACGCTGGTGCTGAACAGCAACGGGAATTATCAGACGTATAATCTGCAGGGTGAACGGCTGAAAGACCAGAAACCGCAGCTGAGCCTGCTGCTTCAGGTCCTGACGGATGAGAAGCGCTTCATCGCTAACTGATTAATAATAAACCAGTTAGCGACAGATTCCCTTGCATTCAAAACGGAATCGAGTAGTATTCTTTTTATGCGTCGGCACGTAGCGCAGCCTGGTAGCGCACCGTCATGGGGTGTCGGGGGTCGGAGGTTCAAATCCTCTCGTGCCGACCAAAAACATATTGAAAACCAGCCTGATGGCTGGTTTTTTTATTTCGCCTCGTCCGGCGTTTTGCGCAGATACACAAGCGTAGTCAGACAAATCACCGCTCCGGCATAAAACGTATATTCCGCGCCAAACGTTTCCCATATCGCGCCGGCTCCCACGCTGGCGATTAATAATCCCACGCCGCTGACCAGACTAAAAATACCGAAAGCCGTGCCGCGCAGATCGGGCGGTGCGGTTTTAGCGATCATTGCCGCCAGTAGTCCCTGGGTCATACCCATATGTATTCCCCAAAGCGCGACGCCTAAAATGACCCCCATCCAGTGGCTGCTCAGCGCCAGAACAACATCTGCACCAATCAGCACCATTAGCCCCCACTGCAGAAGCCGGGTGTGGCTCATGCCATCAGAAAGTTTGCCAAAAGGGTATGCGGAAAGGGAATAGAGTACGTTCATGACCACCATCACCAGCGGAATAAGGGCCAGAGGAACGCCCGACTGCTGCGCACGAAGGACGAGAAAAGCCTCGCTAAACCGGGCAAGCGTGAACACTGCACCAAGGCCAATCACCCACCAGCACGCTTTACCCAGCCGCCTTAAATTCTCTCGTTTAATGGGATTAGTACGTTTATGTTCGAGGGGAGTTTTCGGCTCCTGAAGGCCAAAATAGAGCAAGGCAACTGAAAGCAGACCGGGGATAAGGGCTATCCAGAAAACAGTGCGAAAGTCGTTGTCCAGCAATAGCATTAAGCTTACGGCCAGTAATGGGCCAAGAAATGCGCCTGTGGTATCCATTGACTGACGCAGACCATATGCCGCACCACGCATTTCCGGCGGCGTGACGTCTGCAACCAGTGCATCCCGCGGTGCGCCCCGTATCCCCTTCCCCGTACGGTCTATCAGACGTGCGCCTAAAACCATCCCGGAAGAGGACGCTAATGCGAAAAGGGGTTTGCTTAACGCCCCCAGGCCATACCCTAGCAGGGCCAGCCCCTTACGTTGACCCAGGTAGTCGCTTATCGCCCCCGAAAAGACCTTAATAAAAAGCGCAGTGGCCTCCGCCAGCCCTTCAATCAGGCCGATAAACAGCACGCTCGTACCGAGGGTGGTCATCATAAAAAGTGGCAGCAGGCTGTGAATACTCTCTGACGAGATATCCATCAACATACTGACGCCTCCCACAACCCAGACGCCTTTGGGGATCTGGCTGAGCACTGGAAATCTGGAACGCATCTACCGCTCCTGCTTTAAAAACAGTTGCCTGAATGCTTACAGGATAGGATATCGCGGATTAAAAAAACCTGAGGAGAGTGGGATGAGACCATAAAAAAAGCCATCCGGCAGGATGGCTTAGTTATCGCAGGTCGACGCTTAATGCTTCTCACGTCCGCCCAGGAAGAAAATGCCCAGCGGGATGGCCAGCAGAACGGTGAACACCAGGCTGTAGACGAAGATCATCGCCGACTGCAGGACATACATGCTGGTTGTCCAGGCAGAGAGGGGGATATTGTACTGTTCGATAACGCCAACAATGGTTGCCCGCCCCACGCACGCGGCGGCAATCATAAATACGACCAGCAGCGCCAGGAGGAACTTGCGGCCTTCAGGCGTTTTCAGTTTTGCACGAACCATCTCTCTTCCCTTTTACAGATGAATAACAATATATAGGGTCTAAAATAACACGAACTGGCACTCGACTCCACACCAGCACAAACAACCACTAAACAGGTAAATTAAAAGCGCATAACGCTACCCATAGTGAAAATGTAAGTAAATAACACCAACCATTCATCGTTGTTATGTTAACCTGCGCAGGATCGTTTTGACATAAAGGAATGACAATGAAAAACGCACCTAAATTTGCCATCGCCCTCATCGCCGCCGCGTGCGTCAGCAGCAGCGCTTTCGCCAGCGAAACCCCAAAACAGCAGCCGCTGGAAAAAGTGGCTCCGTACCCGCAGGCGGACAAAGGGATGAAGCGTCAGGTGATTCAGCTGCCGGTTCAGCAGGATGAAGCGAACTTTAAAGTGGAACTGTTAATTGGCAAGACGCTCGAAGTGGACTGCAACCAGCACCGTCTGGGCGGTCAGCTGGAAAGCAAAACCCTGGAAGGCTGGGGTTACGACTATTACGTCTTTGACAAAGTGACCTCTCCGGTTTCCACCATGATGGCCTGCCCGGACGGCAAGAAAGAGAAGAAATTTGTAACGGCGTATCTGGGCGACAACAGTCTGTTGCGCTACAACAGCAAGCTGCCGATCGTGGTCTATACGCCTGAAAACGTGGAAGTGAAGTATCGCGTGTGGAAGGCAGATGAGACTGTCGGACAAGCGGTAGTACGTTAAAAATAAGTCGGGTGGCGGCTTCGCCTTACCCGACCCGGAAAGGGTGCGCTCTGGTGCCCTCACCCCACCCCTCTCCCACTGGGAGAGGGAGAAAACACTAAAAACGGTAACGGATGTTACCGTTTTGCTTTTATCTTACAGCGCGATATCCGCAACCGGTTTGTTTTCCGGCTGAGGCTTCAGCTCCGCTTTTGGCGCCGCATCCGCAGCCTGTGGCTTGATGTACTGCAGCTGCAGTACGCGGCTGGTGTATTCCAGCTCCTGCTCCGTCGCGCTCACGTTGCCGTTCAGCTTCGTGCCGTAGGATGGAATAATGGTTTTCAGCTTCGCCTGCCATTCCGGGCTGGCGACTTTATCTTTAAACACTTTTTCCATCAGGTGCAGCATGATTGGCGCAGCGGTAGACGCGCCCGGCGACGCACCCAGCAGCGCGGCGATGGTGCCATCCTTATCGCTTACCACTTCGGTACCCAGACGCAGCACGCCGCCCTCTTTCGGATCGCGCTTGATGATCTGTACGCGCTGACCCGCCTGCCACAGACGCCAGTCTTCTTTCTTCGCCTGCGGATAGTACTCTTTCAGCGCCTCGAAACGGTCGTCGTCAGAGAGCATCACCTGGCTAATCAGGTATTTCACCAGGTCGAAGTTATCCAGACCCACGTCCATCATCGGCTTGACGTTAGAGGTGGTCGTGGCGCTGAGCAGATCCCACAGGGAGCCATTTTTCAGGAACTTGGTGGAGAAGGTCGCGAACGGCCCAAACAGCACCACGCGTTTGCCGTCAAGCATACGGGTGTCGATGTGCGGAACAGACATCGGCGGTGCGCCAACGGAAGCCTGGCCGTACACTTTTGCCAGATGACGATTCACCACTTCCGGGTTATCGGACACCAGGAACTGGCCGCCCACCGGGAAGCCCGCGTAGTCGTCCGCTTCCGGAATACCGGACTCCTGCAGCAGCTTCAGCGCCGCGCCGCCCGCACCGATAAAGACAAACTTCGCCTTGATGACGTGCTCGGCTTCGTTGTTTTTCAGATCGGCGACGGTCACGCTCCAGCTGTTATCCGCGTTGCGCTTGAAACCGCGTACTTCGGTGCTGAGCTGCAGGTTGAAGTTCTCTTTTTTCTTCAGAGACGTCACCAGCTGACGGGTAATTTCGCCGTAGTTAACGTCGGTACCAATTTCGGTACGGGTTGCCGCCACTTTCTGGTTCGGGTCACGACCTTCCATGACCAGCGGAGCCCACTCTTTAATCTGCGCGTGGTCTTCAGAGTATTTCATCCCGCGGAACAGCGTGCTCTGCTGCAGAGCGGCGTAGCGCGCGCGCAGGAAGTTAACGTTCTGCTCACCCCACACAAAGCTCATGTGCGGCACGGTGTTGATGAAGGAGTGCGGGTCGTGCATCACGCCGCTGTTGACCTGATGAGACCAGAACTGGCGAGAAACCTGGAATGCTTCGTTGATCTCTACCGCCTTCTCGATACTAATGGAACCGTCCTTTTTCTGCGGCGTATAGTTCAGTTCCATGAGTGCCGAATGTCCGGTACCGGCGTTATTCCATCCGTTCGAACTCTCCTGCGCCACGCCATCAAGGCGCTCGACCATGGTCATAGACCAGTCCGGCTGCAGTTCTTGCAGATAGGTTCCCAGCGTGGCGCTCATGATACCGCCACCAATTAAAAGGACGTCCGTTTCCTGCTCTTTTGGTGCGTCAGCTTTCGCCGCCATGGAGACGGTGTTAAGCCCCACGGCCAGAGAAAAGAGCATGGCAGTCATTTTTTTCATAATTTATGCCTTAGTGTAAAAGTGCTTGATGCGTGGAAATTGCAGGTGAAAAAAGCTGCGGGGGCACGGTAACAACTTTTAAATATTGTTTAAAGGTTACGAAATTATTGTAATTGTGAAATTTAATGATGGATTGTTTGTGAGGAATTATCGATGCGTCTGGTAAAGCGCGGTTTTACTGGCTAGTATGTTGCGTTTTGTGATCGCGCGCACGGAAGCCTGCCCTAACCAGCGAACTGTTATGTCCCTACCCCATTCTGCTGTATCCCCCGAAGACCGCGTAGCCAACGTGCTGCGTTCCCCAAAGCGGCTGACGCGTGAAACGCTGGCTGGCGTGATTACCGCCCTGGCGCTGATCCCCGAGGTTATCTCATTTTCGGTTGTGGCGGGCGTTGACCCGAAGGTCAGCCTGATCGCCTCCGTGGTGCTGTGTCTTGCCCTGTCTGTACTCGGGGGCCGTCCGGCGATGGTCACGGCAGCGGCCGGTTCCGTGGCGCTGGTCATTGGCCCGATGGTGCATCAGCACGGCGTACAGTACATACTTCCCGCCGTGCTGATGGCGGGCGTGATTCAGATTCTGTTTGGCGTGCTGGGCATGGCAAGGCTGATGCGCTTTATACCTCAGTCGGTCATGACCGGATTTGTTAACGCCCTGGGCATTTTGATCTTCTTCGCTCAGGTGCCGCATTTCTGGAGCCGAAGCCCGCTGATTGTGGGCCTGTTCGTCCTGACGCTGCTGATCGTGCTGTGGGTGCCGCGCTATATCAAAAGCATCCCTTCCCCGCTGATTGCGATTGTTGTGCTTACCTTGTTCACCGTTTCAACCGGTCAAATCCTGCCGACCGTGGGCGATGAAGGCTCCATGAGCGGCGGTTTGCCGGGTCTTACCGAGCTGCTGGTCCCGCTCAATGTGCAGACGCTGAGCATTATCTGGCCGTGCGCGCTGAGCATCGCGTTTGTCGGCCTGCTGGAATCCCTGCTGACGGCAAAGCTGGTGGATGAGCTGACCTCGACACCGTCAGGTAAACGCCGCGAAAGCATTGGACTAGGCGTCGGCAATATTCTGGCCGGATTTTATGGCGGGATTGCAGGCTGCGCGATGATCGGACAAACCATCGTCAACGTGGAGATGGGGAAAGGTCGAAGCCGCATTTCAACCTTTGCGGCGGGCATTGTGCTGCTGATCCTGGTGACGGCGCTCAGCGACGTGATGGCCAACATCCCGATGGCGGTGCTGGCAGGTATTATGGCGATTGTCGCCGTCAAAACCTTCAGCTGGCACAGCCTTCAGCCAGCCACGGTGAAAACGGCCCCGATAGCAGAAACGGTCGTCATGCTGGTCACCGTTGCCGCCACGGTATCAACCGGCAATCTGGCGATTGGCGTGCTGGGCGGGATTATCGTCATGGCACTCCTCCCCGCCCGCATTAAGCGTCGACTTAAAGCAGAAAAATCGTCGCCAGCCCAAGAAAAATAAAGAAACCGCCGGTATCGGTGATGGCGGTGATCATCACGCTCGACCCCACCGCGGGGTCGCGCCCCAGTTTGGTCATCGTCAGCGGGATAATGACCCCCATCATTGATGCCACCAGCAGGTTCAGCACCATCGCCAGCATCATCACGCCGCCCAGGGCCATATCGTCGTACAGCCACCAGGTGATGCCGCCCATAATCCCGCCCCACACCAGGCCGTTAATCAGCGCCACGCCCATCTCCCTGAAGATCAGAAAGGCAAAGTTACCGGGCTGAATGTTTTCCAGCGCCAGGGCGCGGACGATCATGGTGATGGTCTGGTTTCCGGTGTTGCCGCCAATTCCGGCCACAATCGGCATCAGCGAGGCCAGCGCCACCAGCTGCGAAATGGTGTGTTCAAAACCGTCGATCACCCGGGAGGCGATAAACGCGGTGCACAGGTTAATGGCCAGCCACGCCCAGCGCGTTTTCACCGCCTTGCCGACGGAGGCATGGACGTCATCTTCGGCGCTGATCCCTCCGAGCGCGCGCAGGTCGTTGTCGGTTTCTTCATAGACCACATCAACGATCTCATCGATGGTCAGACGCCCCATCAGTTTGCCGACGGAATCCACGACGGCGGCACTCACCAGGTCGTCACGCTCGAAGGTACGCGCCGCTTTCTCCGCGTCGTCCTCCGGAGAGAAGACCATCGGCTCGTTTTCCATCACCTCGCTCACCTTCCGCTGGGTGCTGTTGAGCAGGATGGTTTTCAGCTCAAGTTCGCCAAGCAGGGTTTTATCCCGGGAGGTAACAAACAGTTTATCGGTGTTGTCCGGCATTTTGCCCAGGCGACGCAGATAGCGCTGCACGGTACCGAGCGTCACGTCCGGGCGCACCGTGATAACGCCGAACTCCATGATCGCGCCGACGCTGTTTTTCTCGTAGTGCATCACCTGGCGCACGCGCGCGCGTTCATCGGCAGGCAGCGACGCCAGCAGGCGGCCGGTCAGGTTTCGCGGCAGGTGCTGAACGAGGTAAATCTGCTCGTCGATATCCAGGGTTTGCACCGCGTCGAGAATATCCCGGTCGCTCATCTCGTCGATCAGGTCGTCCCAGACGTTTTCGGAGGCCTCAAGCAGCACCTGCCCGCGCTCGTGATCCTGCACCAGACGCCACAGGGCGTGACGTTCTTCCGAGGGCAGCGCTTCAAGGGTATCCGCCAGATCCGGCGGGGGTAAATGAGCAACCAGCGCACCTACCTCAGCAATATCGTCGGCCAGGGTGCCGACATCATATTGCTCAGCCAGGGTGAGTTTGCCTAAAAGCGTAGAAGTGACCGCTTTATCGGTCGTGAGAAGCCAGATGAGTCGCGCGCGCTCCTGGTCACGCTGTCTGGCGCTGTTTTTCTTTAATACCGACATCAATCATAAATCCATTAAATGAGTTGGGGTTAAGCATAGCGCGGGGATATGTAAATAAGAATAAACAACGCGGCGGGATGGAGAAAAAAGCGGCATCGCGGCCACGATTTATCCCCTCTCCCAGTGGGAGAGGGCCAGGGTAAGGGCATCAGGCCGTGCGCGCTACCGCGTCACGCGAGGCCGCAACGCGCTCTTCACCGGTCAGCTCGCTCAGCTTGCCGTCACGCATCTCCAGCAGGCGGTCAGCATGAATGAAGTAGTGATCGTCGTGGCTGATGGCGAAAATGGTTTTGCCCATCTCCTGCATCAGCGGCAGCAGCACCTGATAAAACTCGCGGCGGAAATGCGGGTCCTGATCCGCAGCCCACTCGTCCAGCAGGATGATGTCACGCTCTTCCGCCAGCGCCAGCAGCAGCGCCACGCGCTTTTTCTGCCCTTTGGAAAGCTTCAGGTTGAGGATCTTCCCGTCCTGTAACGCCAGCTTGTGCGACATCTGCAGCTGCGCCAGCCATTTTTCCACCAGCGCAGGATTGGCCGGTTGCCCTTCCGGCCCCAGCAGCCGATCGAACAGCCAGACGTCGGTGAACACCGCCGAGAAAAGCTTGCGGTAATCCTCGGGCTTCTCCGCGCTCAGCGCCCTGCCGTCCAGCAAAATTTTGCCCGACTGCGGCTGATAGAGTCCGGTCAGCAGCATCGCCAGCGTAGATTTACCGCTGCCGTTGCCGCCGATGAGGAACAGCAGTTCACCGCGGCGGATCGTCAGGTTGACCGGCCCCACGGAGAAGGCGCTGTCCTGATAGCGGAACGTGACGTTACGCAGCTCCAGCGTCTGCCAGTTCGGGAAGGTCTGCGGGCGCGGGAATTCGGCTTTAAACGGCGCGAGATCGAATTTTTTGAGCTTATTAAAGGCCACCTGCGCACTCAGCAGGGTGGGCAACGCACCGACCGCCGAGAGCAGCGGCGTGCGTAAAAACAGCAGCGTCAGCGAGTAGGTTGCCGCGACGTTGGTGTCAGCCCAGCCCAGGCCGTTTGCCATCCAGAATACCAGGCCAATGGCACCCAGCATCATAATGTTTGACCAGTTCACGGCGCTCAGGTGGAAGGTGTCGGCGCGAATAATATGATGACGGTATTCGCGCGCGTCCGGGATATAGAGATGATTAAAAATATGCTCGGCGCGCTCGCGGTTCAGGGTGAGCTCTTTGCGCCCTTCCAGCACCGTCTGGTAATCGTTATAAAGTTTATCTTCGGTTTCGCGCAGCACCGCCATGTGTTTATAGACGCGCGACACCAGCATAAAGCCGCCCCAGATGGTAATGGCAATCCACAGGGCGGTCACCGCCAGCATTTTGCTGGAGAGCCAGGCGAGATAGGCAGCCGAGCCAAAGGTCAGAACGATCCCCTGCACCAGCTCCGGCAGCCGAACGAACGCGATGGTGATGGCGCGCACGTCGCTGGTCAGCCCCGCCAGCAGGGATGCGCTGCCGAGCTGCTCAACGCGCTCAACCTGGGTGTCCAGGATCCGCTTGATAAACTCACTGCGCAAACGGAAAACGAAATGGTGCCCGAGCGCGGTCAGCGCCAGCTGGGAACCGAGCGTAACCGCCATCAACAGGAGCAGCAGGCCGAGAAACTCCGGCAGAACGGAGAGCGAGGTATCGACCATTTCAATCAACCGCACGTTAATAAACGCGATCAGGCCAATACCCAGCGCGGCGCTGGCGAGGCTTAACGCCATTACTGCAATGAAGGGCCAGCGATACTGACGCCAGACGAGGAGAAGTAGTTGCATGCAGGCAATCCGGACAATAAAAATCAGCCAGCAGTGTAAACTGCCCTGCGTGTACATCAAGAATAATTCTTATTTTAGTTTACCGTGCCCCGCCTGACGAAAGGTCAGGTTATAACGGTACTCGCCCGTGAGCGGGTGAACCCCGGGCTTCAGCGGCTGAATGCCGTGATAATACAGCCGCGACTCCCTGCCCCACACCACCACATCGCCATGTTCCAGCATGATGCGCTTGAGCGGGTCGTTGCGGCGTAATCCCCCAAACTGGAAGACGGCAGGCAGACCTAACGATACCGAAACGATAGGCGCGCGCAGATCGGGTTCATCCTTGTCCTGATGCAGCGAGAGCTTCGCGCCAACGGCGTAGCGGTTGATCAGGCAGGCATCCGGCCGAAAGTCAGGATACTGCGCTGCCACGGCGGCCTCGTGGCAGAGAGACTGAAAAACCGCGGGCATCGGGGGCCACGGCTGGCCGGTAGCGGGATCGTTCGGGGCATACAGATAGCCCCGCTCGTTCGTCGCCCAGCCCAGTTCCCCGCAGTTGGCCATGGCCACCGACATGGTGTAGCCGCCCGGCGTCACCATATGGCGAAACGGCGAAACCGCCGTCACCTCGTCGATACCGGCAAGCAGCGCCGCCGCACGGGAGAGTGCAAAGCGGCGCAGGATCGCCGCTCCCGGCGCAAGCGGCTCCTGCCAGGGTTCAGCATCCGCAAAAAGATCGAGCATTATCCCTCCTGGCGTTTCGCCTCACGTTTCAGTAATCGCGCTTTTCGCGCTGTCCCCCAACGGTAACCCGACAGCGCGCCGTCGTTACGAACCACGCGATGACAGGGGATCACAATCGCCAGCGTGTTTGCCGCACAGGCACCGGCAACGGCGCGTACCGCACTGGGCTGGCCAATCGCCTGCGCCACCTGCTGGTAACTTGCCGTTTCGCCGCAGGGAATGTTGCGAAGGGCCTGCCAGACGCGCTGCTGGAACGCGGTTCCGCGAATATCCAGCGGCAGCGCAAGCGGTATGTCGCGATTATCAATACTGGCAATCACCTGCTGGACCCGCCGCGCGAAATCCTCTTCCATCGGCGCATGTGCTGCTTTTGGAAATTGCGCGGCAAGCTCTTCGGCTAATTCTTCATCGCTGTCACCCAGCAGGATCGCGCAGATCCCCCGCTCGCTTTCTGCCACCAGACAGCGTCCTAACGAACAGTCGCTGATGGCATAACGCACCGCCACATCCCCTTTGCGGTACTGCTTCGCCGTCATGCCCAGCGCATCGTTGGCTTTACGATAATAGCTGCTGCTGTCGGGAAACCCCGCTGCCAGCACGGCGTCGGTAATTTTGTCTCCCTGTGCAAGCGCGGTGCGCAGGCGCTGGCCTCGCGCCGCCTGCTGCCAGGCTTTTGGCGTCATGCCGGTCACGGACTTAAACAGACGGTGGAAATGGAAAGGGCTCATGGCGACCTGCTGCGCCAGCCCCTCAAGGGTCAGCGTGGGATCCTGCTCCAGAAGACGGCAGGCGTGTTCCACTTTCGCCAGCTTCTGCTCCTGCGGATCGCGTTTGTCCGGCATGCAGCGCTTGCACGGGCGAAACCCTGCCTGAACGGCATGGTGGGCATCGGGATAAAAGCGGACGTTTTTACGCAGCGCGTGGCGGGCACGGCATGACGGACGGCAGAAAATTCCCGTCGTCTGCACGGCGAAGACAAACCGCTCGTCAGCGCGCGGATCGCGGGCCAGCACGGCCTGCCAGCGATCCTCATCGGTAATAAAGGTCGGGTTTCTCATTATCGGCTCCTCATGTAAGCATACATAGAGCGTGCCTGAGCGCCAGTGATAAAAAACCCGCAACCTTGCTTTTTAATTTTTGTCGTGCACCAGGAAACTCTTGAACTGCGGCGAGCTCCAGGTTTTGAACCCGTCGCCCTCTTTGGTGATCATATAAACCGCCAGTCCTTCCTGGCGAACCACCTCTTTGGCTTTTTCCGGGCCGAGAACCATTAATCCGGTATCCCAGGCATCCGCTTCCAGCGCGGTGGGGGCGATGACCGTCACCGAGACCAGATTATGCGTGATGGGACGCCCGGTCTGCGGATCGATAACATGCGAAATACGCTTCCCGTCAAGCTCGTAATAGTTACGATAGCTTCCGGAAGTACTGATGCCGTGACCGTTGATATCCACTATCGCCTGCACCGCATTTTGCCGATCGGTCGGTTTTTGAATCGCTACGCGCCACGGCTTATCGCTGGCGTTCATCCCCCGGCTGACTAAAGCGCCGCCCACGGAGACCAGATAGCGGGAAATGCCTTCCTGGGCCATCAGCGCAGCAAGATGATCCGCCGCATAGCCTTCCCCAACCGTCGACAGATCGACAAACAGATCGGGGATATCTTTTTGCAGGTACTGTTGCCCGTACTGATTGATCACCGTCAGATGCTGCAGCCCTGTCCGGGCGCGGGCGTCATCAATGGCCGCCTGTTCAGGCGTGGTCACCGGCTGTTTGTTAGGGCCAAATCCCCAGAGGTTCACCAGAGGTCCGACGGTCACATCCATCGCCCCGTTGGTTTTGTAACCCACGCGTATGGATTCGGTCACGATATCGGCCATCGCTTCGCTCACCGGCCACAGGGAGGTACTGGTGGAGAGATTAAAGCGCATCAGCGCCGAGTCATTTTTATAGGTTGAGAGCAGCTGATCGTCGGCATCCAGCTGAGACTGGATTTTGCCGCGAAGTTCATCTGTGCGCGTTTTATCGAGGTTCATCACGCTGACGCGCCAGAAGGTGCCCATCGTTTTGCCTTCGAGCACCGTCGCGGCGGGTGCGTCGGTTTTCGCCACGGGAGTGGGATCGTTACACGCGGTCAGGAAAAAAAGCATAGCCAGAAAGCTGGCGCGTAAAAAAGTCATGTCCATTCATTATTATCCTCATGCCAGGGCGGCAAGAGTACACCAAAACGGGTGAGTTGTGAGAATCCGGGAAGCACAAAAAAGGGGCCATCAGGCCCCTTACGTCACACGGTGAAGCGATTAGAACTGGTAAACCAGGCCCAGCGCGACGATATCGTCAGTACCGATACCCGCCTGACGGGTGAATTCATTTTCATCAACAAGGTTGATTTTGTAATCCACGTAGGTAGACATGTTTTTGTTGAAGTAGTAAGTCGCACCAACATCAACATATTTCAGCAGATCCTGATCGCCGTAACCTTCGATGTCTTTCCCTTTAGACTGCAGGTAAGCCACGGATGGACGCAGGCCGAAGTCGAACTGGTACTGAGCAACCACTTCGAAGTTCTGCGCTTTGTTAGCGAAGCCGTAAGCGGTAGTCGGGCTGTCGCCGTTAGAGGTACCGAAACGGGTTGCGTTGTAGGTCTGGGAGTACTGCGCTGCCAGATAGATGTTGTTAGCATCGTATTTCAGGCCGCCAGAATAGACTTCTGCGTTATCGCCATGACCGTAAACGCTTGCGCCGTTCTGATCGGCGGTACGTTTGGAAGAGGACATTGCGCCGCCCACACTGAAACCTTCACCCAGGTTATAGGTTACGGATGCACCGTAGCCGTCGCCGTTCTGTTTCAGCAGGCTACGGCCACCTACGTTTTCACCGCTTACGCTGCCGTTTTTACCCTGATACTGCAGGGCAAAGTTCAGCCCATCCACCAGACCGAAGAAGTCCTGGTTACGGTAGGTCGCTACGCCGTTAGCACGGGACTGCAGGAAGTTGTCTGCGCCGTAGGTATCGCCACCAAATTCTGGCAGAACGTCAGTCCAGGAGGTTACGTCGTAGATTACGCCGTAGTTACGACCGTAATCGAAAGAACCCGCGTCACCGAATTTCAGACCCGCGAACGCCACACGCGTCCAGGCATCGTTTTCGCTTTCGGAGGTGTTGCCCTGGATCTGGTATTCCCACTGGCCGTAACCGGTCAGCTGATCGTTAACCTGAGTTTCGCCTTTGAAGCCAAGACGCATGTAGGTCTGGTCGCCGTCAGCACCCTTGTCGTCAGAGAAATAGTGCAGACCATCGACTTTGCCGTACAGATCTAATTTGTTGCCATCTTTGTTATAAATTTCGGCCGCATTTGCTGCGCCTGCCACCAGGAGTGCTGGTACCAGGAGGGACAGTACTTTAACTTTCATTTTATTAACCCTCTGTTATATGCCTTATAATTGCCACTGCTTACTGGTTAACCCTCATTAACCAGTCGGCAATTTCATTCTCCTCAAAATTACAGAATAATCCAATGCGAATATGATACGAAAACTTTGAAGATGTTTCATTTATCTATCAACATGTTTCAAAATGTAAATATCAAGGAACTTTTACAAAGCACAAATAGCTTAGAAAATTAGCACTTATAATCAAACGAAAAAATCACCCCATAAACATCAGTAAGTTACAATAAAATCCGTTACAGCACTGAATGACAAAACAAGATCGCAGCTAATCTCTAAAATAACTCTCGCTATCATCATTAACTTTATTTATTACCGTCATTCAGTTTTGAATGTCTGTTTATCCCTAATTGAACCGGATGCTTCGCATTCGGTTTTTTTTTACCTTTCTTTACGTAACTTCTCTTTTTTTGTGCTACCGCACCGTAATTGTAACGACTATTAACTAAATTCTCTTCGGGTATTCTTCGAAGTCCATAAATTGGTACAAGACTTAATTTCTTGTTAATTCGTGCTATTTATTGACGGCGTGGGTCGATTATTTGTACGCGCATGGCGAGTTTGTACATGTTTTCTGCACTCCCTGCCGCCGATATTGTCCGGAGAAAAAGTCGCCTCTTCCCGGACAGTCGCGCTGGAAATTCAGTTATTACCCTTTATACTGCCCTATCGCCACAGAGCACGACCATAACGGGTTAAAGATATCAATGAGTCAGACTGAAACTACCGCCCCGAGCAAATTCTCCCTTCTCCCCGGGAGCATCACCCGTTTCTTTCTTCTTTTGATCGTTGTGCTGTTAGTCACCATGGGGGTGATGGTACAAAGCGCGGTTAACGCCTGGCTGAAGGATAAGAGCTATCAGGTCGTGGATATCACCCACGCAGTGCACAAGCGCATAGACACCTGGCGCTACGCCACCTGGCAGATTTACGACAATATCGCGGCTGCCCCGACCTCCTCGTCCGGAGATGGACTTCAGGAGACGCGGCTTAAGCAGGATGTCTATTATCTCGAAAAACCGCAGCGTAAGACCGAGGCCCTTATCTTTGGCTCTCACGACAGCGCGACGCTTGAGATGACGCAGCGTATTTCGACCTATCTGGATACCCTCTGGGGTGCCGAAACGGTGCCGTGGTCGATGTACTATCTGAACGGTCAGGATAACAGCATGATCCTGATCTCTACGCTGCCGTTAAAAGATCTCTCGTCCGGCTTTAAAGAAACAACCGTGGGCAGCATCGTCGATTCCCGCCGGGCAGAGATGCTGCAGCAGGCGAACGCCCTTGATGAACGTGAGAGTTTCTCTTCCCTGCGTCGTCTGGCCTGGCAAAACGGCCATTATTTTACCCTGCGTACCACGTTCAACCAGCCCGGACATCTGGCGACGGTAGTGGCCTTCGATTTACCGATTAATGATTTAATCCCGCCGGACATGCCGCTCGACAGCTTCCGCCTGGAGCCAGACACCAGCACCCAGAACATGCGTGCGGCGTCTGACAAAGAGGCCGCAGAGAGCGTATCGATCTCCTTTAACGGCTCGAAAATCGAAATTGCCTCATCGCTGAACTCGACCGGTATGCGCCTGGTGTGGCAGGTACCGTTTGGCACGCTGTTGCTCGACACCCTGCAAAATATCCTGCTGCCTCTGCTGCTGAATATCGGTCTGCTGGCGCTGGCCCTGTTTGGCTACAGCACCTTCCGTTTCCAGACGGGTCGTCAGAGCGACGCCTCTGCGGTTCCGGCCGGCACCAGCAATGAGCTGCGCGTATTGCGTGCACTGAATGAAGAGATTGTTTCCGTGCTGCCGCTTGGGGTCCTGGTTCACGACCAGGAGGCGAATCGTACGGTGATGAGCAACAAAATTGCCGACCATCTGCTGCCGCATCTTAACCTGCAAAACATCACCACCATGGCGGATCAACACCAGGGGGTGATTCAGGCCACCATCAACAATGAACTGTACGAGATCCGTCAGTTCCGCAGCCAGGTGGCTCCCCGCACGCAAATCTTCATTATTCGCGACCAGGATCGCGAAGTGCTGGTCAATAAAAAGCTCAAGCAGGCGCAAAGGCTGTATGAGAAAAACCAGCAGGGGCGCGCCGCATTTATGCAGAACATTGGCGATGCCTTCAAGCAGCCGTTAAAAACGCTGGCGACCCAGGCGGCGGCGCTAAACACCTCTGAAAGCCACCAGCTTGCCTGCCAGGCCGATTCGCTGGTCAGAATGGTTGATGAGATCCAGCTGGCGAACATGCTGGAGAATGATTTCTGGAAGGGAACGCCATCCCTCTTCTCCATTCAGGATCTGATCGATGAAGTGGTGCCGGAAGTGCTGCCCGTCATCAAGCGCAAAGGGCTGCAGCTGCTGATCAATAACAATCTCCCTGCGAATGACGAACGCCACGGCGATCGCGAAGCGCTGCGCCGTATTCTGCTGATGATTATTCAGTACGCCGTGACCACCACGCAGATCGGCAAGATCACCCTTGAAGTCAGCACCGAGGAGTCGGCAGAAGACCGTCTGACGTTCCGCATCCTGGACACCGGGGAAGGCGTCACAACGAGTGAAATTGATAATCTGCACTTCCCGTTCCTGAATGACACGCAGAGCGATCGCTACGGCAAGGCCAATGCCCTGACCTTCTGGCTGTGCGATCAGCTGGCGCGTAAGCTCGGCGGCCACCTGAATATCAAAGCCCGTGAATCCCTCGGCACCCGCTATTCTCTGCACGTGAAAATGGCGGCCAATCCGCAGGAAGAAGATGAGGAACGTCTGCTGGATGACGTCGTGGTGATGGTCGACGTGACCTCGAACGAGATCCGCAATATTGTCGTTCGTCAGTTAGAAAACTGGGGAGCGGCCTGCATCACGCCGGATGAAAGACTTGCAAGTCAAGAATTTGATCTGTTTTTAACTGATAATCCGTCTAATCTTACTGCCTCCGGCTTGCTTTTAAGCGATGATGAGTCAGGCGTGCGGAAAATCGGCCCTGGCCAGCTGCGCGTCAACTTTAATATAAGCAATGCGATGCAGGAAGCTGTACTACAACTAATAGAAGAGCAGCTGGCGCAGGAAGAGATAACGGAGTCACCGTTAGGCGGCAATGAAAATGCCGAGCTTCACGCCAGCGGATACTATTCACTCTTTGTTGATACAGTACCAGATGATGTTAAGCGGTTGTATACTGAGTCCGCTGCGAATGATTTTGCAGCGCTGGCACAGACAGCACACCGGCTTAAAGGGGTGTTTGCCATGCTTAATCTGGTTCCCGGCAAGCAGTTATGTGAAACGCTGGAACATCTAATTCGTGAGAAAGATGCCTCTGGCATTGAAAAATACATCAGCGACATTGACGCCTACGTCAAAAGCTTGCTGTAGCAAGGTAGCCTTATACATGAACAATATGAACGTAATTATTGCCGATGACCATCCGATTGTACTGTTCGGTATTCGCAAATCACTTGAACAGATCGAGTGGGTGAATGTAGTCGGTGAATTTGAAGACTCTACAGCACTGATCAATAACCTCCCAAAGCTTGATGCGCACGTGCTCATTACCGATCTCTCCATGCCTGGGGACAAATACGGTGATGGGATCACGCTCATCAAATACATTAAGCGTCACTTCCCGGATATCTCGATCATTGTTCTGACCATGAACAACAACCCGGCGATCCTGAGCGCGGTGTTGGATCTGGACATCGAAGGGATTGTGCTGAAACAGGGCGCCCCGACCGATCTGCCAAAAGCGCTCGCTGCGCTGCAGAAAGGCAAGAAGTTCACGCCTGAGAGCGTCTCTCGTCTGCTGGAAAAAATCAGCGCGGGTGGCTACGGTGACAAACGCCTGTCCCCGAAAGAGAGTGAAGTTCTGCGCCTGTTCGCAGAAGGTTTCCTGGTAACCGAGATTGCCAAGAAGCTGAACCGCAGCATTAAAACCATCAGCAGCCAGAAGAAATCAGCGATGATGAAGCTGGGCGTGGACAACGATATTGCTCTGCTGAACTATCTCTCCTCCGTTACGCTGAGCGCAACGGACAAGGATTGATCCCGGACGGGTGTGCGGCCTGATGCCCTCACCCCGTCCCTCTCCCACGGGGAGAGGGTGAAAAAACGAAAAGGCCCTTACGGGCCTTTTTTATATTCTGGTTTTTCTCACGCGATCCGCGTAAATCGACAACGTCTGCTTCAGCACGTCCAGCGTCACCGGTTTCGACAGACAGCTGTCCATGCCTGACTCCAGACAACGCTGTTTCTCTTCCGCCAGCGCGTTCGCCGTTACGCCCACTACCGGCAGCGTCAGGCCAAGCTGTCGGATGCGCTGCGTCAGACGGTAGCCGTCCATGTTTGGCATGTTGACGTCGCTAAGCACGATATCAATATGATTTTTACTCAGCACATTCAGCGCATCCACACCGTCATTGGCGGTTTTGCACTGGTAGCCCAGCGATCCAAGCTGGTCAGCCAGCAGGCGACGGTTAATCGGATGGTCATCCACCACCAGAATCATCATATCGTCATTCACCGACGCCAGAGACTCCGGTGACGGCAATCCGCCCGCGCCGTCGCGCTCTTCCAGCTCCACTTTGTAGATGCGCGCCAGCAGGCTCAACAGTTCGTGCGGCGTTGCAACACTGTGTACCCATTCCCCGGGCGCACGCTCGACAGGAATGCCGATGTGGCGACGGCAGAAGAGCACCGACCCTCTCCCCTGCCACGGCTGCTCCGGCATCTCGTCGGCGATCAGCACATCGTCCACATCCGGCGTTTGACCTTCATAGAGACACACCCTCACGCCGCTGTGGGCAAGCAGTGCCGTCAGGTAGTCATTCAGCGAGGCGTTATGCACCGCCAGCCAGCAGCGCTTGTCGCTCAGCCCGTCCACCGTCGCTTTTGCCGGATACTGCGCCGAATAGAGCGGAATACGGATGGTGAACTGGCTGCCCATGCCGGGCTCGGTATCCACAGAGATATCGCCGTCCATCATGCTGACGAGCTTCTCACAAATCGCCAGCCCCAGTCCGGTGCCCTGGAAGTTACGCTGCACGCCGGTCCCGACCTGGAAGAACGGGTCGAACAGGCGGACCACTTCCTTCGCCGGGATGCCGACGCCCGTGTCGCGCACGCGAATGCTCAGGTAATCCCCCGCCCGGCAGACGTGCAACACGATACAGCCAACGTCGGTGAATTTGATGGCGTTGCTGAGCAGGTTAGAAATGACCTGCTGCAGGCGCATCGGATCGCCGTGCAGCGTCAGCGGCACGTCAGGTTCAATAAAGCAGTAGAGCCCCAGCTGTTTACGCACCACCAGCGGCAGATAGTTGGCGCTGATGTGGTTCATCACCTCGCGCGGCGAGAACTCCCGCGGTTCGATTTTCAGCTGCTCAGACTCAATTTTAGAGAAGTCGAGAATATCGCTGATGATTTTCAGCAGCAGGCTGGAGGAGTTGTTCATTGCCGTCACCAGCCTGTCGACCCCTTTCGGCAACTCTTTGGTCTGCAGCAGGTCGAGGTTACCGATGATCCCGTACAGCGGCGTTCGCAGCTCGTGGCTGACGGTGGCAAGGAACATGGATTTCGACTGGCTGGCCTGCTCCGCGGCCTGCGCCATCTCCTGCAACGACTCTTCCATCTTCACGCGCGCGGAGACATCCACCAGCACGCAAATCGCCACGTTTTCATTGCGATAGCGGGAATGCACAAAGCTGATCTGCAGGTTGGTGTGCGTGCTGGTGAGCACGTCGACAAAGTTAACCTGCTGACCGCAGATAATTTGCGTCAGCCTCTGGCGGTCCTCGTGCGTCAGCATGTTCAGGTAGTTATGCGCCAGCTCGTTACTCAGGATGTTGGTTCCGTCCTGGGTACGCAGAATACAGATCCCCACCGGCGCCGACGCGACAATCTTCCGGTTAAACTGCTCGTGTTCCTCCAGCCGCTGGGCGTCGCTTTCGGCCGGAATAAAGATTTTCCGCTCATACATGCGCGCCAGGGTAAACAGCGCCCCGCCCGCGATCAGGTTCAGCAGAATCGCATTCATGATGAGAATACGTATCCGCTCAAGCACCATATCCACCGGCAGCGAATAGACAATACTCAGCGACGAAGGCGGCAGGCTCTTCTTCAGCACCAGCTCGCGGAAGCCAGAGGTATAGCCAAACCACGACCGCTCCTGCATCCAGTGAGGTTCAACGTTTAACCGGTTATCCGGCCCGGCGAGTGAGATCAGCTGATGGCCGTTTTCATCCAGAATGGTCACCCCCATAGGCAGGCTGCCCGGAGTGAAAAAGTTTTCCATGCGAATGGTCTGCTCAATCCCCAGCAGCGCCTGCAGGCGATTGCCCAGATACACCGGCGTCAGGGCGTAGAAATAGCCCACGCCCGGTCGCGGGCCCTGGCTAACCCAGAAGATGTTATTCCCGCGCTCGTCCTGCGGCGCATTGCGGTATTTCACAATTCGTTCATGCAGGCTTTTCAGCGCATCGTCACGCTCAACGGGCACGTCGCGCAGGCCAAAGTCAGCCATGCAGAGATTTTCACTGCCAATCAGGAAGACGCGGTTCAGGTCATAGGCGGCGGAGAAATTGTCGCGCCAGTAGCGCATAAACCAGGCAAGGGATTCCAGCGACCCGCGCCAGGTATTGCTCATGGTGGAGCAATCGGAATCCGGGAACAGCGGCTGGAAGTCCGGGACTTCGGTTTTATCGTTACGCCCGCGAAGCGCAAGAATGCCGTTTTCCGCCGTCAGACGATTTTCGGCAATATACTTCAGCTCCTTCATCACGTCAGACGTTCGCTGAATGTAGCGCTGGGCCTGGTCGGAGCTTAAGTTAAACTCCTGGCGGATCTCCGCTTCTTTCTGGTGTAGCGCGTTAACGATGTAAAACACCGAGAACAAGGCCACCAGCAGCCAAAGCAAGAGCGCCAGCGCCCGAAACAGATAGCGAGAAACTTTCAGCGTAGTACGAAAGGAGACGAGGTATTTCAAGGGGGCGAGGCTCCGCCGTCGGGGTCAAAAGAATGTGGTTAAGGTAGCGGTAAACGCGCCAGGTCGCAACGTTGACTTATCTGCTTGTGCAAAAGAAAAGGGCCGGAATCCGGCCCTTTTTTGCATCAGGAGACATTACTCGTCAGCGTCATCCGCTACATCATCGTCAGTGTCGGTTTCCGGCGCGATATCATCATCGCCTTCCGCAACGCTACCGTCGATGGAATCGAGCTCTTCGTCATCCACCGGCTCAGCAACGCGCTGCAGACCCACCACGTTTTCATCTTCCGCTGTACGGATGAGGATCACGCCCTGGGTGTTACGCCCCACCACGCTGATCTCAGAGACGCGGGTACGCACCAGCGTACCGGCATCGGTGATCATCATGATCTGGTCGGCATCGTCTACCTGCACCGCGCCCACAACGGAACCGTTGCGCTCGGTCACTTTGATAGAGATAACGCCCTGCGTGCCGCGAGACTTGGTTGGGTATTCCCCTTCCGCCGTACGTTTACCGTAACCATTCTGCGTCACGGTCAGGATAGCCCCTTCACCGCGCGGAATAATCAGAGAAACAACGCTGTCTTCGCCAGCCAGTTTGATACCACGAACGCCCGTAGCGGTACGACCCATTGCACGAACGGCGTTCTCTTTAAAGCGCACCACTTTACCGGCCGCAGAGAAAAGCATCACTTCATCAGAACCGGAGGTCAGATCCACACCGATCAGCTCGTCGCCTTCGTTCAGGTTCACCGCGATGATCCCGGCGGAACGTGGGCGGCTGAACTCGGTCAGCGCGGTTTTCTTCACGGTACCGCTGGCGGTCGCCATAAAGACGTTCACGCCCTCTTCGTACTCGCGTACCGGCAGGATGGCGGTGATACGTTCATTCGCTTCCAGCGGCAGCAGGTTAACGATTGGACGGCCACGCGCGCCACGGCTCGCTTCCGGCAGCTGATAGACTTTCATCCAGTACAGACGACCGCGGCTGGAGAAGCAGAGGATCGTGTCATGGGTGTTCGCCACCAGCAGGCGGTCAATAAAGTCTTCTTCTTTAATGCGTGCCGCAGATTTACCTTTACCGCCACGACGCTGTGCTTCGTAGTCGGTCAGCGGCTGATACTTCACATAGCCCTGGTGAGACAGGGTGACCACCACGTCTTCGCGGTTGATCAGATCTTCAATGTTGATATCAGAGCTGTTCGCGGTGATTTCGGTGCGGCGCGCATCGCCGAACTGATCGCGGACCAGCTCCAGCTCTTCACGGATCACTTCCATCAGACGCTCTGCGCTGCCCAGGATATGCAGCAGTTCAGCAATCTGTTCCAGCAGCTCTTTGTATTCGTCGAGCAGTTTCTCGTGCTCAAGGCCGGTCAGTTTCTGCAGACGCAGATCCAGAATCGCCTGAGCCTGCTGTTCAGTCAGGTAATACTGACCGTCACGCACGCCGAACTCAGGTTCCAGCCACTCAGGACGCGCTGCGTCATCGCCCGCACGTTCCAGCATCGCGGCGACGTTACCCAGATCCCACGGACGGGAAATCAGGGCGGCTTTCGCCTCCGCCGGGGTTGGCGCACGACGGATCAGTTCGATGATCGGGTCGATGTTGGCCAGCGCAACCGCCAGCGCTTCAAGGATGTGCGCACGGTCGCGCGCTTTGCGCAGTTCGAAGATGGTACGACGGGTCACCACTTCACGGCGGTGACGCACGAACGCGCTCAGGATCTCTTTCAGGTTCATGATCTTCGGCTGACCATGGTGCAGCGCAACCATGTTGATACCGAAGGAAACCTGAAGCTGAGTCTGGGAGTACAGGTTGTTCAGCACAACCTCACCCACCGCGTCGCGTTTGATCTCAATCACAATGCGCATACCGTCTTTGTCAGACTCGTCACGCAGCGCGCTGATGCCTTCAACGCGTTTTTCTTTTACCAGCTCGGCGATTTTTTCAATCAGACGCGCTTTGTTCACCTGATACGGGATCTCGTGAACAATGATGGTTTCACGGCCGGTTTTAGCGTCCGCTTCCACTTCGGCGCGGGCACGGATGTAAATCTTGCCGCGGCCGGTGCGGTACGCTTCTTCAATACCGCGACGACCGTTGATGATCGCCGCCGTCGGGAAGTCCGGACCCGGGATGTGTTCCATCAGCCCTTCAATGCTGATGTCTTCATCGTCGATATAGGCCAGGCAGCCGTTGATCACTTCGGTGATATTGTGCGGCGGAATGTTGGTTGCCATACCGACCGCGATACCGGACGAACCGTTAACCAGCAGGTTCGGGATCTTGGTTGGCATCACATCTGGGATGCGCTCGGTGCCGTCGTAGTTATCGACGAAATCAACGGTCTCTTTTTCCAGGTCGGCCATCAGCTCATGAGCGATTTTCGACATACGGATTTCCGTATAACGCATCGCCGCAGCGGAGTCGCCGTCGACTGAACCAAAGTTACCCTGACCATCTACCAGCATGTAACGCAAGGAGAATGGCTGCGCCATACGAACGATGGTGTCATACACGGCGGTATCACCATGCGGGTGATATTTACCGATGACGTCACCGACGACGCGGGCAGATTTTTTATAGGCTTTATTCCAGTCATTGCCCAATACGTTCATGGCGTATAGTACGCGACGGTGTACCGGCTTAAGGCCATCGCGGACGTCCGGCAGCGCACGGCCAACAATGACCGACATCGCATAGTCCAGATAGGAGCTCTTCAGCTCTTCCTCGATGTTAACCGGTGTAATTTCTCTCGCAAGGTCGCTCATCTAACCGCTATCCCTCTACTGTATCCCGGATTCAAAGGTCGCAAATTATAACACAGCCGAGGTGATTGAGGTAAACCTATACGCTTTATTCACGGGGATTGCCTGATATACTCCTTTGTCTTGCTAAATAAGGAGTAAAAGCGCCCATGAATGCCGAAAAATCCCCGGTGGTTCACAACGTTGACCACGAAGAGATTGCCAAATTTGAAGCGGTGGCGTCCCGCTGGTGGGATCTCGAAGGTGAGTTCAAACCGCTGCATCGCATTAACCCGCTGCGTCTGGGCTATATCGCGGAGCGTTCCGGCGGTCTGTTCGGTAAGAAAGTGCTCGACGTCGGCTGCGGCGGCGGCATCCTGGCTGAGAGCATGGCGCGCGAAGGGGCGAATGTTACGGGCCTGGATATGGGCTTTGAACCGCTCCAGGTGGCCCGCCTTCACGCGCTGGAGTCCGGCATACAGGTGGAATACGTGCAGGAAACCGTGGAAGAGCACGCGGCAAAACACGCCCATCAGTACGATGTGGTGACCTGCATGGAGATGCTGGAGCACGTTCCCGATCCGCAGTCGGTGGTGCACGCCTGTGCAAAACTGGTGAAACCGGGCGGCCAGGTCTTCTTCTCAACCATCAACCGTAACGGTAAAGCCTGGCTGATGGCCGTTGTCGGCGCGGAGTATGTGCTGCGCATGGTGCCGAAAGGGACGCACGACGTGAAGAAATTCATCAAGCCTGCGGAACTGTTAGGCTGGGTTGACCAGACGTGGCTCAAAGAGCAGCACATCACCGGCCTGCACTACAATCCGTTGACCGATAAATTCAAGCTCGCACCGGGCGTAGATGTTAACTATATGTTGCATACCACCGCCAAAAACGACTAACGTCATTCGTTATTCTTATAAAGATTGCGCGACATCATGTTGCGCAATTCTGACCTCCCGTTGAAGAAATCAGCACTCGATCAAATTTTGAATTTTTTTTCTTAATTATTGACATGTCTTCCAGGCCTTACGGTACGAGGACTTAGCCTTTTTTACCCTTTCACAACCTCAATTTAACGCCAAAATCAACCCTTGTGCTGAAAAGATTCGATACTAGAATACTCACCATATAGCGTTTTTCTTATCGCAAACCCCCTACATGTAGTATTTATCCACAGAGTTAGTCACAAGACGGATCTGTGGATAAACGGGGGATATTTTTTATTTCACGGACAGGTAAAACCCACATGAATCAGAGTCTGCTGGTGACAAAGCGCGACGGTACTACCGAGCGTATCAATCTGGACAAAATCCATCGAGTTCTCGACTGGGCAGCAGAAGGACTGAACAACGTATCTATCTCCCAGGTTGAACTGCGTTCCCACATTCAGTTCTACGACGGCATCAAAACGTCTGATATCCACGAAACAATCATTAAAGCAGCGGCAGACCTCATCTCCCGCGAAGCACCGGATTATCAGTACCTCGCTGCACGTCTGGCGATTTTCCACCTGCGTAAAAAAGCCTACGGCCAGTTTGAGCCGCCGAAGCTTTACGATCACGTAGTGAAAATGGTTGAGCTGGGCAAATACGACACGCATCTGCTGGAAGACTATACGGAAGAAGAGTTCGAGCAGATGAACGGGTTTATCGATCACTGGCGCGACATGAACTTCTCCTACGCGGCGGTGAAGCAGCTCGAAGGCAAATACCTGGTTCAGAACCGTGTAACCGGTGAGATCTACGAAAGCGCCCAGTTCCTCTATATTCTGGTGGCCGCCTGCCTGTTCTCTAACTACCCGCGTGACACCCGTCTGGAATATGTGAAGCGTTTCTACGATGCGGTATCCACGTTCAAGATTTCTCTGCCGACGCCAATCATGTCTGGCGTGCGTACCCCAACCCGTCAGTTCAGCTCCTGCGTACTGATCGAGTGTGGTGACAGCCTGGATTCCATCAACGCCACCTCCAGTGCGATCGTGAAATACGTCTCCCAGCGTGCCGGTATCGGCATCAACGCCGGTCGCATCCGTGCGCTGGGCAGCCCGATTCGCGGCGGTGAAGCGTTCCACACCGGCTGTATCCCGTTCTATAAACACTTCCAGACGGCAGTAAAATCCTGCTCTCAGGGCGGCGTGCGCGGCGGTGCTGCGACCCTGTTCTACCCGATGTGGCACCTGGAAGTGGAAAGCCTGCTGGTTCTGAAAAACAACCGCGGCGTGGAAGGCAACCGCGTGCGCCATATGGACTACGGCGTGCAGATCAACAAGCTGATGTACACCCGTCTGCTGAAAGGCGAAGACATCACCCTGTTCAGCCCGTCCGACGTTCCGGGCCTGTATGACGCGTTCTTTGCCGATCAGGACGAGTTCGAGCGTCTGTACACCAAATACGAAAAAGACGACAGCATCCGCAAGCAGCGCGTGAAGGCGGTAGACCTGTTCTCCCTGATGATGCAGGAACGTGCCTCTACCGGCCGTATCTACATCCAGAACGTGGACCACTGCAACACCCACAGCCCGTTTGATCCACTAGTTGCGCCAGTGCGCCAGTCTAACCTGTGCCTGGAGATCGCCCTGCCGACCAAACCGCTGGAAGACGTGAACGACGAAAACGGCGAAATCGCGCTGTGTACGCTTTCCGCGTTCAACCTGGGCGCAATTAAGAGCCTGGACGAGCTGGAAGAGCTGGCGGTGCTGGCGGTTCGCGCGCTCGACGCCCTGCTGGACTACCAGGATTACCCAATCCCGGCCGCTAAACGCGGTGCAATGGGCCGCCGTACCCTGGGTATCGGCGTGATCAACTTCGCCTACTGGCTGGCGAAAAACGGCAAGCGTTACTCCGACGGCAGCGCTAACAACCTGACGCACCAGACGTTCGAAGCGATTCAGTACTACCTGATGAAAGCCTCTAACGAGCTGGCGAAAGAGCAAGGCGCGTGCCCGTGGTTCAACGAAACCACCTACGCGAAAGGCATTCTGCCAATCGACACCTACAAGAAAGACCTGGATGCGATCGTCAGCGAACCGCTGCATCTCGACTGGGAAGGCCTGCGCGAGTCCATCAAGACCCATGGCCTGCGTAACTCCACGCTCTCTGCCCTGATGCCGTCTGAGACCTCTTCGCAGATCTCTAACGCCACCAACGGTATTGAACCGCCGCGCGGCCACGTCAGCATCAAAGCGTCGAAAGACGGCGTGCTGCGTCAGGTGGTACCGGATTACGAAACGCTGGGTAATAACTACGAGCTGCTGTGGGAAATGCCGAACAACGACGGCTACCTGCAGCTGGTGGGTATCATGCAGAAGTTTATCGACCAGTCGATCTCTGCCAATACCAACTATGACCCGACGCGCTTCCCGTCCGGCAAGGTACCGATGCAGCAGCTGCTGAAAGACCTGCTCACCGCCTACAAATTTGGCGTGAAAACGCTGTACTATCACAACACCCGTGACGGTGCGGAAGACGCGCAGGACGACATGGTACCGTCAATTCAGGACGATGGCTGCGAAAGCGGCGCATGTAAGATCTAATGAAGGGCGGGGATATCCCCGCCTTTATTTCGTAAGACAGGACACACTCATGGCATATACCACCTTTTCACAGACGAAAAACGACCAGCTCAAAGAGCCGATGTTCTTCGGCCAGCCGGTCAACGTGGCACGCTACGATCAGCAAAAATATGACATCTTCGAAAAGCTGATTGAAAAGCAACTCTCCTTCTTCTGGCGCCCGGAAGAAGTGGACGTCTCCCGCGACCGTATTGACTACCAGTCGCTGCCGGATCACGAAAAACATATCTTCATCAGCAACCTGAAGTACCAGACGCTGCTGGACTCCATTCAGGGTCGTAGCCCGAACGTGGCGCTGCTGCCGCTGATCTCCATTCCTGAGCTGGAAACCTGGGTGGAAACCTGGGCGTTTTCCGAGACGATCCACTCCCGCTCTTACACCCACATCATCCGCAACATCGTGAACGATCCGGCGGTGGTGTTTGACGATATCGTCACCAACGAGCAGATCCAGAAGCGCGCGGAAGGCATTGCCCATTACTACGACGAGCTGATCGAGATGACCAGCTATTGGCATTTGCTGGGCGAAGGTACGCACAACGTGAACGGTAAAACCATCACCGTTAACCTGCGCGCGCTGAAAAAACAGCTGTACCTGTGCCTGATGAGCGTCAACGCGCTGGAAGCGATCCGCTTCTACGTGAGCTTCGCCTGCTCCTTCGCCTTTGCAGAGCGCAAGCTGATGGAAGGCAACGCCAAAATCATTCGTCTGATCGCCCGCGATGAAGCCCTGCACCTGACCGGTACCCAGCACATGCTGAACCTGCTGCGCAGCGGGACGGACGATCCGGAGATGGCGGAAATTGCCGAAGAGTGCAAGCAGGAGTGCTACGACCTGTTCGTGCTGGCGGCTCAGCAGGAGAAAGAGTGGGCAGACTACCTGTTCCGCGACGGCTCCATGATTGGCCTGAACAAAGACATTCTGTGCCAGTACGTTGAGTACATCACCAACATCCGCATGCAGGCTGTCGGTCTTGACCTGCCGTTCCAGACGCGCTCTAACCCGATTCCGTGGATCAACACCTGGCTGGTGTCCGATAACGTGCAGGTTGCGCCGCAGGAAGTGGAAGTCAGCTCTTATCTGGTCGGTCAGATTGATTCTGAAGTCAACACCGACGACCTGAGCAACTTCCAGCTCTGATGTCACGCGTCACGCTACGTCTTTCCGGCACTGAGGTACTGTGTCGGGAGGAGCACCCTTCTCTGCTGGTGGCGCTTGAGGCGCATCAGGTAGAAGTAGAGTACCAGTGTCGTTCCGGCTACTGCGGCTCCTGCCGCTGCCGTCTGGTCGCCGGCCAGGTGGACTGGCTGACCGAGCCGCTGGCCTTTATCAACGAAGGGGAAATTTTGCCCTGCTGCTGCCGGGCAAAAGGTGATATAGAGATCGAAATGTGATGTTGTCCTTATCCCCTCTCCCGGTGGGAGAGGGTTAGGGTGAGGGTATCAGGCCGCAGAGCCTGATTGTCGGGTGGCGGCTTCGCCTTACCCGACCTGCCAAACCTACTTCCGGTGAATGAATTCGACCGCTTTATCCGGGAAATCCGTAAACAGTCCGTCCACGCCCGCCTGGTTATACAACACCTCATAAAGCTGATTCACGTCCGTGGCATACGGCGGCAGCTGGTCTGCACGCACGGTATACGGATGCACCTGCATCTTGCTGGCGTGCGCCTCTTTCACCATCGCCGTCAGCTTCACGTGGCCCGGCGTTGAGCCTTCCGCCACCAGCATGTGGTAATCCGGCCCGATTCCGTCGGCGTACTGCGCAATCTGCTTCATCGCGCCCGGCTTAAATATCCAGTCGTAGCTGTAGTTCACCCACCTGCCGTCCGGCTGCTTCTCCTGGGTTTCATTCCAGTCGGTATAGGCAATCAGCTGCACCAGATTGAGGTTCATCCCCATCTTCGGCTCCAGCTCGGTTTTGATGCGCTTCAGCTCGGCGGCGTCAAAACACTGCAGGTAAACTTTGTCCTTCTTGCTGGTGTAGCCGTACTGTTTCAGCACCTCCAGCGTCTTCGCGGCAATGTCTTTGCCTTCCTGATGGTGGAACCACGGCGCTTTGATCTCCGGGTAGATGCCGATATTTTTACCGGTTGAGTGGTTCAGCCCCTGAACAAACTCAATCTCTTCCTGGAAGGTATGGATCCGGAAGTCAGATTTGCCCATCGGGAAACGTCCCGGATAGACCTGCACCTTCTTGCCGTTTTCAATCTCGAAGCCCTCGGTAAACTTCAGGGAACGGATCTCCGCCAGGGTGAAATCAATGGCGTAGTAGCGGCCATCTTTGCGCGCGCGGTCCGGGTATCGATCCGCCACGTCCGTCACGCGGTCAAGATAGTGGTCATGCAGGACGACCAGCTGGTCGTCCTTCGTCATAACCAGATCCTGCTCCAGATAATCCGCGCCCTGGGCATAGGCCATCGCTTTCGCCGGGAGCGTATGCTCCGGCAGATAGCCGCTGGCGCCGCGGTGGGCGATAACGATTTTATCCGCCGCCAGCGCCGAGCCTGTCATCAGGCCCGCCAGCAGCAGGCCGGTTGTTACGTAAGATAATTTCATCGCAATGCTCCTTATTGACGACGCGCCAGCACTTCCGCGTGGTGACGTTTCTCACCGATCATGACCACAATGAGCAGCAGTACCGCCAGCACGCTGCCGCCGATCATCACCATAAAGCCACCGTCCCAGCCGAAGAAGTCAACGGTGTAGCCCACGATGGCGCTCGCCGCGACCGAACCGCCCAGGTAGCCGAACAGACCGGTAAAGCCTGCCGCCGTGCCTGCCGCTTTTTTCGGCGCCAGCTCCAGCGCGTGCAGACCGATCAGCATCACCGGACCGTAAATCAGGAAGCCGATGACGATCATGCAGGCCATGTCTACTGATGGGTTGCCCGGCGGGTTGAGCCAGTAAACGACGGTCGCGATGGTGACCAGGGTCATAAAGAACACGCCCGTCGCGCCGCGGTTGCCTTTAAACACCTTGTCCGACATCCAGCCGCAAAGCAGCGTGCCCGGGATCCCGGCATATTCATACAGGAAATAGGCCCAGGAGGACTTATCCAGCGCGAAGTGCTTCACCTCTTTCAGATAGGTCGGGGACCAGTCCAGAATGCCGTAGCGCAGCAGGTAAACGAACACGTTCGCCACCGCGATGTACCACAGCAGTTTGTTCGGCAGGACGTACTTCATGAAGATCTGTTTTGCGGTCAGCTCTTCTTCGTGCTCCTTGCTGTAATCATCCGGATAGTCGTTTTTGTACTCTTCAATCGGCGGCAGGCCGCAGGATTGCGGCGTATCGCGCATCAGCGCGAAGGCGATAATCGCCACGACGATTGCGCCAAAGGCAGGCATATAGAGCGCAGCGTGCCAGTCGTTGAACCAGGCCATCCCCAGCAGGAACAGCAGCGGCGGGATACCGCCACCGACGTTATGCGCGCAGTTCCACACCGACACGATGCCGCCGCGTTCCTTCTGCGACCACCAGTGCACCATGGTGCGTCCGCACGGCGGCCACCCCATTCCCTGGAACCAGCCGCAGAGGAACAGCAGCACGAACATGACGGCGATGCTGGAGGTTGCCCACGGCACAAAGCCCATGAACAGCATGACCGCGGCCGCCAGGATCAGACCGGCGGGCAGGAACACGCGCGGATTCGAGCGATCCGATACCGACCCCATGATGAATTTGGAAAAACCGTAGGCGATTGAGATCCCCGACAGCGCGAACCCCAGATCGCCGCGGGAGAAGCCCTGCTCCACCAGATACGGCATCGCGAGCGCGAAGTTTTTACGTACAAGGTAGTACGCCGCGTACCCGAAGAAGATCCCCAGGAAAATTTGCCAGCGCAGACGGCGGTATAGCGGATCAATTTCTGCCTCTGGCAGACGCGCCCTGTGCGGCGCAGGTTTGAAGATACTGAGCATAACAGCCTCCGTGGCCTTGAATTGAATGGGAAGGTGGCTCGCACCTGAATTCCAGAGGCGGGGATGTTAAGAAATCACGGTGATTGTTACTGTGAATCAACGCACAGATTGTTACAGAAATATGACAGAATGCGCAAAAAAGCGCATGGAATCACGTTCCACTTTCGAATTTCGCGCGTTTATGTTCGAAATCAAACAAACCACACTATTGATATGGCTAAATGATAAAAAAACGAACATAGAGGGTAAACAATGACCATTCACGATCCTCGCTACAGCGATGTGATAATCATTGGCGGTGGCGCAACCGGTGCCGGGATAGCACGCGACTGCGCCCTTCGCGGCTTAAGCGTTACGCTGCTGGAGCGCCACGACATCGCAACGGGCGCAACCGGGCGTAACCATGGCCTGCTGCACAGCGGCGCGCGGTATGCGGTTACTGACGGTGAATCCGCACGCGAATGTATTGCTGAAAACCAGATCCTCAAGCGTATCGCCCGCCACTGCATTGAGCCGACCGACGGCCTCTTTATTACTCTTCCCGAAGATGACCTCGCCTTTCAGGACACCTTTATTACCGCCTGCACTGCGGCGGGCATTCAGGCTGAGGCCATGGACCCGGCGCTGGCGCGGCGGCTGGAACCGTCGGTTAACCCGGCGCTTATCGGCGCGGTGAAAGTGCCTGACGGCACCGTTGACCCCTTCCGCCTGACCGCCGCCAATATGCTGGACGCCCGCGAGCATGGCGCGAACATTCTGACCGGGCACGAAGTGACCGGGCTTATCCGGGAAGGTCATCGCATCTGCGGCGTGCGGATCCTTGATACGCAGTACAACGAACACAGCGAGCTGTATGCCGCCGTGGTGGTTAACGCGGCGGGGATCTGGGGGCAGCGCATCGCGGAATACGCGGACCTGTCGGTGCGCATGTTCCCGGCGAAAGGCTCGCTGCTGATCCTCGACCACCGCATCAATAACCACGTGATCAACCGCTGCCGCAAACCGTCCGACGCCGATATCCTCGTCCCGGGCGACACCATTTCGTTAATCGGTACCACCTCAACCCACGTCGACTACAGCGAGATTGACTACAACCGCGTGACCGCCGAAGAGGTCGACGTCCTGCTGCGCGAAGGGGAAAAACTGGCCCCGGTGATGGCGCAGACGCGTATTCTGCGCGCCTACGCGGGCGTGCGTCCGCTGGTTGCCAGCGACAACGATCCGAGCGGACGTAACGTCAGCCGGGGCATCGTGCTGCTCGATCACGCCGAACGCGACGGCATGGACGGGTTTATCACCATCACCGGCGGCAAGCTGATGACCTACCGCCTGATGGCCGAGTGGGCGACCGATGCCGTCTGCCGCAAGCTGGGCAATACCGAACGGTGCGTGACGGCAGAGCAGCCACTGCCCGGCTCGCGTCAGTCCACCGAAAAAACGCTGCAAAAAATTATCTCCCTGCCCGCGCCGCTGCGCGGATCCGCTATCTACCGCCACGGCGACAGAACGCCGCAGTGGCTCGGTGAAGGACGCCTGAGCCGCAGCCTGGTATGCGAGTGCGAAGCCGTCACCGCCGGTGAGGTGCAGTATGCGGTGGAGAGCCTGACGGTCACAAGCCTGCTCGATCTTCGTCGCCGCACCCGCGTGGGAATGGGTACCTGTCAGGGCGAGCTGTGCGCCTGTCGTGCCGCCGGGCTGCTGCAGCGTTTTCATACCACCACCGCCACCCAGTCGCTCGATCAGCTCAGCGCGTTTTTAAACGAGCGCTGGAAAGGCATTCAGCCTGTCGCCTGGGGCGATGCCCTGCGCGAAAGCGAATTTACCCGCTGGGTCTACCAGGGGCTTTGCGGTCTTGAGAAGGAGCAACGCGATGAAATTTGATACCGTAATCGTCGGTGGCGGGCTGGCAGGCCTGCTCTGCGGCATCAAGCTCACGAAGCAGGGGCTGCGCTGCGCCATTATCACCCGGGGCCAGAGCGCCCTGCACTTCTCGTCGGGCTCGCTGGATCTGGTGGACGAAGCGTACCGCGATAAGCTGCCGCCGGAGCACCCGTATCACCTGATTGGCGCCCAGCATATTGACCGCTTTGCGCTGGAAACCGAAGCGCTGCTGGCAGACTGCGGCGCGCGTCTGAAGGGAAGCGCCCGGCTCAATCACCAGCGCGTCACGCCGCTCGGCACCCTGCGCTCTGCCTGGCTCAGCCCGGAAGAAGTGCCCGTTGCTCCCTTCAACGCCGCGCGCGTGCGGGTCGTGGGCATTAGCGGCTTTCTGGATTTTCAGCCCCATCTCGCGGCGGCGTCACTTTGTCGCCAGGGCGTCAATGCCGAAACGGCAGAGATAGAGCTGCCTGAGCTTGATGTCCTGCGCGACAACCCGAGCGAATTTCGCGCGGTGAATATCGCCCGTTTTCTGGATAACGAGGACAAATGGCCGCTGCTGTATGACGCACTCAGACCGCTCAGCGACAGCTGTGACGCCCTGCTGATGCCCGCCTGCTTTGGTTTACGCGACAACCGGCTCTGGCGCTGGCTCTCGGATCGTCTGCCCTGCTCGCTTGGCCTGCTGCCAACTCTGCCCCCTTCCGTCCCAGGCATTCGCCTGCATACCCAACTCCAGCGCCAGTTTGTCGCGCTGGGCGGCGTGTGGATGGCGGGTGATGAGGTGAAAAAAATCACCCTGACCGACGGCGCGGTGAGCAAAATCTGGACGCGCAACCACGACGATATTCCGCTTCGCGCGCGCTTTACGGTGCTGGCAAGCGGCAGCTTCTTCAGCAACGGGCTGCTGAGCAGCCGGGAGGGTATCCGGGAAGCCATTATGGGGCTCGATGTTCGCCAGCGTGCCTCCCGCGCGGACTGGTATCAAAGTGATTTCTTCTCGCCGCAGCCCTGGCAGCAGTTCGGCGTAATTGTCGATAACCAGCTGCATCCGCAACTTTCCGGTAAGCCCGTCAGTAATCTTTTTGCCATCGGCTCGCTGCTGGGCGGGTACGATCCGATTGCCCAGGGATGCGGTGGCGGGGTCTGCGCCGTCACGGCGCTGTATGTGGCAGAGCAGATTAGCCAGCGCACGGAGGCTGAACGATGAACGACACCCGTTTTGAAAGCTGCATTAAATGCACGGTGTGTACCACCGTCTGCCCGGTGAGCGGCGTAAACCCACGCTATCCCGGGCCAAAGCAGGCCGGACCGGACGGCGAGCGTCTGCGCCTGAAGGACGGCAAGCTGTACGACGAGGCGCTGAAATACTGCATTAACTGCAAACGCTGCGAAGTCGCCTGCCCGTCGGATGTTAAAATCGGCGATATCATCCAGCGCGCCCGGGCGCGCTATAGCACGCAAAAGCCGACGCTGCGTGACGCTATTCTGAGCCATACCGATCTGATGGGCAGCGTCTCGACGCCGTTTGCCCCGCTGGTGAATGCCGCGACCTCCCTCAAACCGGTGCGTCAGCTGCTGGATGCCACGCTGAAGATAGACCATCACCGCAGCCTGCCGAAATATTCTCACGGCACCTTCCGCCGCTGGTACAAATCCGTCGCGGCGGAGCAGGCGCAGTACGCCGACCAGGTGGCTTTTTTCCACGGCTGCTATGTGAATTACAACCACCCGCAGCTGGGTAAAGATCTGCTGAAGGTGCTGAACGCCATGGGAACGGGCGTTCAGCTACTGAACAAAGAGAAGTGCTGCGGCGTACCGCTGATCGCCAACGGGTTTACCGATAAAGCGCGCAGGCAGGCTCAAGGCAATGTCACCTCCCTGCGTGAAGCGATTGTTGATAAAGGTATTCCGGTGCTGGCGACCTCGTCCACCTGCACCTTCACCCTGCGCGACGAGTACCCGCATCTGCTGGACGTGGATAATACCGGCCTGCGCGAGCACATCGAGCTGGCGACACGCTTCCTGTGGCGCAAGCTCGATAGCGGGCAGACGTTGCCGCTGGGGAAATTGCCCCTGAAAGTGGTGTATCACACGCCGTGTCATATGGAGAAAATGGGCTGGTCGCTCTATACGCTTGAGCTGCTGCGGTTAATTCCAGGCCTGGAGCTGACGGTGCTGGATTCGCGCTGCTGCGGGATTGCGGGAACCTACGGCTTTAAGCGTGAAAACTACGAAACGTCGCAGGCGATTGGCGCCCCGCTGTTCCGTCAGATTGAAGAGAGCGGCGCGGATATCGTGGTAACGGACTGCGAAACCTGCAAGTGGCAGATTGAGATGTCCACCAGCAAGCGCTGCGAACATCCAATCACCCTGCTGGCGAAGGCGCTGGGCTAAACAGTGCCGGGGCGAAAGGCCCCGGCACAGGTTTTACTCGATGAACAGCGACTCGACAACGTTAATCCAGCCGTGCTCGCTGGCAACCTCTTTGCCATTCAGCCAACGGCGCAGCATGTTCAACGCCATCATGGCGCAAACCTCCTGACGCACCGCCAGGCTGTGGCGGGTGATGCTCATTTTTACCCGCAGGGCCCAGGTGCCTTCCGGCGTCGCCAGAGCGAAGTTAAGGTGTTCCTCGTCCAGCCCCCCGACAAACAGCGCCAGACCGGCAAAATGCTTCACCCTTCTCTCGGAAGCCCAGCGGGCGGTCTGCGCCAGGGTCTCCTGCTGGAACGGCACCACTTCGCTGGCCAGCAGCGGCGCGTTGACGCGCGACAGCTGCAGCGCCAGCAGGCCTCCGGTGAACTGCTCGCTTAAGGTCACGCTCAGCTGACGCGACTGCAGATGCGTCGCAATCTGCGCGGGTAGCCCTTCCGTCCCTTCAAAGATCAGGCTTTCGCCCGCCACGCGCTGCACCTCGGGCCACAGGGCCAGCATCGCCTCTTTCTGTTCGGCCGGACCTGTCAGCTTGAGCTCAATGATCGGCATGGAGGAGCGGTAGCCCATGGAGACGCCCGGCGGCAGCGGGAGAGGGTCAAGGCTCTGGGCCAGATCGCTTTCCGAGCGGCCAAAGGTGGTCAGACGCAGGCACAGCGGCGGTTCAGGCAGGGTAAAACGATCGCGAAGGCGCGGCAGGATCTGCTGCTCGACCATCACTTTAAATTCTGAGGGCACGCCCGGCGTGAAGAACATCAGGCAGCGGTTCAGCTGCATGGCAAACCCGCACGCGGTACCCACCGGGTTATCGACCAGCTCGGCGCTGGCGGGAATTTCAGCCTGTTTGCGGTTGCTGGGGGCCATGACGCGGCCACGTTCGGAGAAAAAGCGCTCCATCTGCGAAAGCCACGCCTCATGCAGCACCAGCCCTTCACCTTTTGCGGTCGCGGCGGCCAGCGCGCTGAGATCGTCACCGGTGGGGCCGAGTCCGCCGTTCACAATCAGCACGTCGCAGTGTTCGCTGCGCTCGCGCAGAATAGCGACCAGCGACTCAAGATTGTCGCCCACCGTATTGCGGCGCGTTAACGGTAATCCTTGCTCAAAGAAAAGATCGGCAAGCCAGGCAGCATTGGTATCAATAATTTGTCCATGCAGCACTTCGTCGCCGGTGGATAACATCTCCACGTTAATCATTATGTTCTCCCGCTTATTTGGTCAAAACACTATAGCGCAAACGCGGGGTGGAGAAGAGAGAAACTGGCGCGACAGAACGCCGCGCCGGAGTGATTAGAAGCCTGCGCTGACGCCCACGTACGGGCCGTCGGCCAGCGCGTTGTCGCGGTTGCCGTCTTTGCCGGCCAGGTTCAGATAGCGATAGCCCGCTTCGATGGTAATCGGACGCATGATGGTCCAGCGCGCGCCGGCGTTGGCCTCTTCATAGCTTTCGATACCGCTTGAGAGGGAGTCCGGCGAATAGTAGTACTCACCAAACAGGCCGAAGCTGTCGCCAATTTTCCACTGCAGGCCGCCGCCCACTGCCGCCGCGTACCCTTCGTCACCGTCATTTGGGTTGGTATAGATACCTTTACCGCCGACGGTGGCCAGGAACGGGCCAAGAGGAACGTTCAGACCCAGGCCGAGGCTCGCCGCGTCGCCGTCGTCATCGTTATGCGTCCAGCCGCCGGTCATCGCCAGACCGGATGTCTCGGTACCCATGCCAAAGCCCAGGTGGGTATAATCCTGACCCGCCGAGCCGTTAATGCTGATGGCGTTAGCCGCCGCAGATACAACCATCAGGCCGAAGCCCACTAATGCCACTTTTTTCATTGTCGTGATCCCACACAATTATTATAAAGAAGTCCCAAAACCGCGAGATTTTAACCGGAGTCTTCCGGGGATCAAGCACTCTGCGTGCGGCAGGTCAGTAGATTGTAATTATTTGAAACGGCTATTATCCCTTCAGCGAGGCGTTCACCCACTGCTGCAACGCGCGGCGCGAGACTTTAATGCCGCCATTTTTGAGTTCGGTCGGCAACAGCAGCCAGCGGACGGGTTGCTCAAAACGCGCTACCTTATCCCTGACCCAGTCAGGTAAACAGGTGATATCCGTTCCCGGCTCGCACTCCACCACCGCCACCGGACGTTGTCCAAACTCGGCGTCGTCCAGCGGGACGATAAACACCTGGTTAATCTGCGGATGGCGGGCGATAACGCGCTCAAGGCTTTCCGGCTGGATCCCTTCTCCGCCGCTAAAAAAGAGGTTGTCCATGCGGCCCAGGATCGTCAGGCGACCGTCATGCCATTCCCCGCGATCGCGGGTGGCAAACCATCCCTGCGCGTTGGTCAGCGGAACCAATTCGCCGTCCCGCCAGTAGCCTGAGGCCATACTCTCTGCCCGGATCCAGACCTCACCGTTAACCACCTGCACCTCTCTGCCCGGCAGCGCATAGCCTACGTCCGGCTCGCCGTCCGCCGCTTTCGCGCAGACGGTAGAGGCAAACTCGGTCAGGCCGTAGCCGCAGAAGGTGTGAATACCCTGCTCGCGCGCCTGCTGCGTCAATTCCACAGGAATGGCGGCCCCGCCCAGCAGCACCGCTTTCAGTGCAACAGGCTGGTGGGTATTAAGCAGACGCCAGAGCTGGGTCGGCACCAGCGAGGCGTGCGTACAGCCGCGCAGCGCCTGCGCCAGCGGCTGTTTCTCGCGCACGGTTAACCGCGCGCCGGCCTGCAGCCAGCGCCATAAAATCCCCTGGCCGGAAACGTGAAACAGCGGCAGCGAAAGCAGCCAGTCGTCGTCTTCGCCGTAGGGCATCAGCGCCAGCACACCGCGCGCGCTGGCGAGATGGGCGTCGCAGGTATGCACCGCTGCTTTCGGCAGCCCGGTAGAGCCGGAGGTCAGCGTCATGGACGCCAGCCGCGCCGGCTGCCACGCAACGCGATATTCCCCGGCGCGCTCGCGCATGCTCAGGGCAGGAAGACCGTCACAGGTACCGTCCAGCGCCAGCGCAAAGCGCAGCGTCATCTGCGGGAGCAACACGTCCAGCAGCGGGCGAGGCAGCTGCGGATTGACGGGAAGAATGCGCGCCCCGCACTGGAGCAACGCCAGCCACGCCAGAAGGGTTTGCGGATGATTATGGGCCAGCAGCAGCACGCCGTCGCCCTCCTCCACGCCCTGCAGGTGAAACTCTGCCGCAAGACGGTCGACGCGGGCGCACAGCTGTTGCCAGCTGAGCACCTCGTCGTTCAGCCTGAGGGCCGGTTTATCAGCAAACTGCGCGCGCCAGTGCCGCCACGGCCAGTCGGTAAAACTCATAACAACGGCTCCAGCGCCGCGACGTTGAGGCACGGCAGCGCGCTGTCCGGCCACCTGCGGATAAGCTGAGCCTGCATCAGGTTCAGCGTGTCGAGGCCAGGGATCGTATCCGGCGTTAGCCAGGCGGCAATGCGCGCCAGCTGGGTCAGCCCAAGGCTGGACTCAATCGACGAGCTGATGACCGCCGTCAGCCCTGAGGCATGCGCTGCCGCGACCTGCTCTCGCACCTTCGCCAGGCTGCCGGTCAGCGTTGGTTTAATCACCACCGCGCTGACGCCGGGCTCGGCGACAAATTCAAAATCGTCCTCGCGCAGGCTTTCATCCCAGGCGATGGCAATCCCCGTTTCGCGGGCAAACGCGCGCGAATCGTCGCGGGTTTTGCACGGCTCTTCGAGGAAGGCAATGCGGCTGCGGTACGCCGGGTTGACGTACTTTGCAAACTGCTGCGCCTTGAGCGGCGTCCAGGCGCGGTTAGCGTCAAGACGCAGATGAACGTCGGGGATCGCCTCCAGCAGCAGGTTAGCGACCATGCCGTCGCGCACCGCCTCGTAGAGACCGACTTTAATTTTCGCCACCTTCTCGCCCGGCATGGCGGAGAGCAGCGCGAACAGCTCGTCAGGGTCGCCCGTACAGAGCGGTGCCGCACGGTAGTTAGCCTCTTCAGGCAGGCTGCCGTCCAGCTCCGCCAGGGCGCAGCTGATGCCAAAAGCCGCGGAAGGCACGTCCGGCAGCGCCGGATCCGCGCCCTCACGCCACGCGTCTGCCCACGCCAGCAATACAGACTGCGCGTCATCCAGCGACTCCAGGCTAAAGCCCGGCAGCGGCGAAATCTCGCCCCAGCCTTCCCGCTCGTCCTGCTGCAGATGCACGAAGAAGCCGTCACGGGTTTTTAACCGCCGTTCACGCAGCACCACGCCCGCGTCCATCGGTATCTGCCAGCGGTAAACCTGCGCGCGACGCATTACGGGTTCCGTTTGTATTTGCTGAAGTCCGGCTGGCGTTTTTCGTTAAACGCGTTGCGCCCTTCCTGACCCTCTTCGGTCATGTAGAACAGCATGGTGGCGTTGCCCGCCAGCTCCTGCAGACCCGCCTGACCGTCGCAGTCGGCGTTGAGAGCGGCCTTCAGGCAGCGCAGCGCCATCGGGCTGTTTTGCAGCATTTCACGGCACCAGCGAACGGTCTCTTTTTCGAGATCGGCAATCGGTACCACGGTATTGACCAGGCCCATATCCAGCGCTTCCTGGGCGTTGTACTGACGGCACAGGAACCAGATTTCGCGGGCTTTTTTCTGCCCGACGATGCGTGCCATGTACGAGGCGCCCCAGCCGCCGTCGAAGGATCCCACTTTCGGACCGGTCTGGCCGAAGATGGCATTTTCTGCGGCGATGGTCAGATCGCACATCATGTGCAGCACGTGACCGCCACCGATGGAGTAGCCCGCTACCATCGCCACTACCGGTTTCGGACAGGTGCGGATCTGACGCTGGAAATCGAGGACGTTCAGGTGGTGGGTACCCGCATCGTCCTGGTATCCGCCGTAGTCGCCGCGCACTTTCTGATCGCCGCCGGAGCAGAACGCTTTATCGCCTTCGCCGGTCAGGACAATCACGCCGATGTTATCGTCGTAGCGCGCATCCGCCAGAGCCTGAATCATCTCTTTCACGGTCAGCGGACGGAAGGCGTTACGCACCTGCGGGCGGTTGATGGTGATTTTGGCAATGCCGTCGGTGGATTTGTGGTAGCGAATGTCGGTGTAGCCTTCGGAGCAGTCCTGCCATTCAACCGGGGCGTAAAGCATGTTTTCATCAGGGTAGATCATAGAGAGTCCTTTATTCGATAACGCAGTATCTGAGCCAGACTCGCGATAACCGCATCGGGGTTTTCCCGGTGGGCGTTGTGTCCGGCGTCTGGAATGGCATGGCGAACGGCGTTCACTTCCGCGGCAAGGGCCGCGAACTTCTCATCCCGTTCGCCATAGAGATAGTCAAAAGAGAAATCGCGTGCGCTAAGCGCGGCACGCAAATCAGGCTGCACGGCCAGCGAGGTCGTCTCAAGCATCATCGCCAGCGTCGCGCCGTTGTTCTGGCTGCGCAGGGTAATAAGCGCATCGCGCTGGGCGTCCGTGAGGGAGGCAAACACGGGCTGTTGGTACCAGTCAGCGAACACCTTCTCCAGCGGTTCGGTGCGAAAACGCGTTGCCCAGCGGCGGTCGGACGCCAGCCGCGCATTTCGCGCATCGGCATCCTGCAGGCCCGGATGTCCACCTTCAACAATCACCCCGAGCAGCCCCTTCGGCTGCTGGCAGGCATGAAACATCGCAATGCGGCCGCCGAGGGAGTACCCGATGAGCCAGAATTTAAGTATGTTGTAACTAAGAAGGGTTCGGGTGAGCAACGTGCTCATCTCGTCAAACCCCATCACGCCCAGATTCCGGGATCCGCCGTGCCCCGGCAGATCCAGATACAGCCGGGGATAATCGCTGAGCCCTTCACCGACCCTCTGCCACTCGCGGCGGTCGCCCGAAAAACCGTGCAAAAAGACCAGCCAGGGATAGCCCGGTTTGCCAGCCTGCTGCATGCCAGAGAGGATCACAGCTGGCTCACCTGCGCCAGCAGGCTTTGCAGGGCCTGCGCACCATCAGCCTCGTTCACCACCAGCTCAATCAGCGTCGCGCCCGGCTGTTTCCAGGCGCTGCTTAACGCCGCGTCCAGCTGTTCCCAGCTTTCCGGGCGATGGTATTTCAGGCTAAACATCGCCGCGGCGTGTTCGAACTGCACGTTCTGCGGCATCAGATAGAAGCGCTCGCGCTCGCTCTGCGGCGTTGGCAACAGGGAGAAAATCTGCCCGCCGTTGTTGTTGACCACAATCAGCACAAACGGGGCAGACGCCTGACGCAGCAGCGCCAGCGCGTTAAGATCGTAGAGCGCGGAGAGATCGCCCACGATCGCCAGCGTCGATTTCGCGCTGGCGCGCTGCACGCCCGCCGCCGTAGAGATCAGCCCGTCGATGCCGCTGGCACCGCGGTTGCTGTACACCGGGTAGCCCGCAGGCAGCTTCGAGAAAGCGTCAATCAGCCGCACGACGAGGCTGTTGCCGACAAACAGCTGCCCCTGTTCAGGCAGGTACTGGCGAATGCGGTGCGCCAGCCCGGCTTCGCTAAACGCTTCGCAGTGCGCATTGGTCAGTTCCCACGCCTGGCGCGAAAGGTCCGGTATAGCCACCGCCCAGGGCTTGCGTTTCTCAGCCGGATGAAGCGTCAGCCAGGCGTCGATACTGCTGACCAGACGACGGCCGCGGTGGTGCGCCGGGTCAAGCCGCCCTTCCAGCGAATCCACCAGCCAGTACTCTTCCGGCGTGCAGGTGGCCTGCCACTGCAGTAACCGTTTGCCGGTCAAACTCGATCCAAGCTGGACCACAATCTGCGCCTGCGCCAGTTCGGTGACCGCTTTCGCATTACCCAGCCAGAGGTCGGCGCACGGCAGCGGCTGACCGGTCTGGGAAAGCACGTCGCCAATCAGCGGCCAGCCGAGGGTTTGCGCCCATTCGGCGACCAGCTTGCCTTCGGCGGCGCTCATGCGCCCGGCAATCACCACGCCGCGCTTCTGCCGCCAGAAGAACCAGTCGCGCTGTTTCGCGCTCTCAAGATGCGTCTGCTCGCGCAGCCACGGTTTTTCACTCTGCCACCAGTCGCCGAGGGACTGCTGCCAGTCAAGACCGGTGTCGTCCAGCTCGCCGTAGAGCGGCTCGGCAAACGGGCAGTTGATATGCAGCGCCCCGCTGCGCAACGTCTCCATGGCGTGATCGACGGTGGAGACCAGCCAGCTTGCCGGAATATCCTGGGTGGGACGCGGTAACGAAATCGTCTGCGAAGGATGCGAAGAAAAGAGCCCCGGCTGGCGAATGGCCTGATTGGCGCCGCAGTCGATAAGCTCAGGGGGACGATCGGCCGTCAGTAAGATCAGTCTTTCACCCGTTAACCCGGCTTCTATCAGGGCCGGATAGAGGTTCGCCACGGCGGTACCGGAGGTGACGATCACCGCCACAGGTTCTTTGCTGACTTTCGCCAGACCCAGCGCCAGATGGCCGAGGCCGCGTTCATCAAAGTGGGTGTGGTGAATCAACGCCCGGTTTTCTGCGGCCGCTAGCGTCAGCGGCGTTGAGCGAGAACCCGGTGCAATACACACGTGCCTGACGCCGTGGCGCGTCAGGGCTTCAAGGATCACCGCCGCCCAGCGTCGGTTAAAAGAACTTACTGACATGAGATTGTCCGGTATCAAGAATGCGACACAGTATAAATAATAGAAAAAATTGGAATTTTGATATGAATCGGGATTGCGCGAATCTGTATTAATCCCTTAGGAGCAGAGAGCGCAATCCGGCGGCTTTATTTTCAATCTCCTGCCACTCCTGCTCCGGGTCAGACCCGCTGACAATACCGGCACCGGCGTAGAGCCGCAGGGAGTCCTCCTGAACGCGCGCGGAGCGCAGTGCCACGCAGAACTCACTCTGTTCGGGGGATAAGTACCCGGCCGAACCGGCATACCACTCGCGGTTAAAGGGTTCAACCTTCTGGATAAACTCACGCGCGGGCTGTCGGGGTAATCCGGCAACGGCCGCGGTCGGCTGCAACATGAGCAGACACTGCTCGTCGTCGGCCTGTTTGAGCTCGGTCCAGATACAGCGGCGCAAATGCTGCACCTTACGCAGGCGTACCACCTGGGGGGGCAGTACCTCAAGCGTCTGCGTAGAGTGCTGAAGACGCTGGCAGATATCTTCCACCACCAGCATATTTTCGCGCTGGTTTTTATCATCGTTCAGCAGCCACTCGCCGAGACGCTGCGCCTGGCTATCATCGGTATGGCTGGCGACGGTGCCAGCGAGCGCTTCCGTGCGCAGCAGCTTGCCGCGCCGCCGCCAGAGACGCTCGGGCGTAGAGCCGAGAAACGCGTTGCTGGCGTCGAATACCATGCAGAAATGATAGCAATGTAAATTCAGGGCGCGGCTGGCGGCCATCAGCGCGACAGGGTTAACACGCTGCGTGAACTGCAGATCGGTTGCCCTGGCGAGCACCACTTTTTCAAACTCACCGCGCGCGATGGTCTCCGTCGCCCTGCGGATAAGTTTCAGCCATTCGGCCTGCTGCGGCTGATGGGTTTCGTGCTCAACCTGCACGGAGAGCGGACGGATAGATTTGGCAGGACGAAGCCGCTGTAAAAAATCCTGCGCGACGCGGGCATCCTCCACAAGCGAGCGGTCGCTCCAGAGCTGCAGGCGCAGCGTGGCGTTGCCGGCGGTACGTCGCCAGAGCAGTCGCGGTAAAAAGAGGCTCCCCTGTTCGGGGTTAAAGGCGTTCAGGCCGCAGACGCGAGTATCTTGCGCCGCATTTTGCTCGCGCAAAAACTGCGAGGCTAATGCCAGAGAGGAAAATTGGTTGACCGCCCCCAGCGCGGCCAGCTCTTCATCGCCGTTACGCTGCTGCCAGTAAAACTGCGGATAACACTGCTGCTCGCCCAGCCAGGCGAGGGGATCGAAGGCGTCGTTTAACGGGAAAGAGACGTCGAAATGACGTATGCCGGGTGCTGCGGGTAACGCTTGCGATAGCTGGGTACGCAGTTGCTCCAGCGCGAGGAAAATCGAATTCACGCGAACCTCTCCCTGTTAAAACCTCGTATTATACGGGGTACTGACCATAAATAGCAGTACCCACGTATAGGGAGTGGTTAAGCGGCTTAACGACGGGCTAACAGCAGCCCCAGCACCAGGCCCACGGCAGCACCCACCCCAATACCCTGCCACGGTTTTTCATGCACGTAGTCATCGGCACGATACACCGCTTTTTTGGCACGGTAGTAGTAAGTATCTGACGCATGGCTGACGCGGTTTTTCACTTCATGCAGCGCCTGCTCGGCACGGGCTTTTAGCTCAATATATTTCTGATCGGCAGGGTCGCCCGAGGAACGTAGCACCTCTTCCAGCGTTTCGCTCAGCAAGGCCAGGTCGTCGTCGATACGGGTATCCCAGGATTGAAATGACATATTTTTCTCCATGTTAGTACACCAGTCCGCTAACTATAGCCAACGAGATGCCATTACGCCTGTTTCACTTCTCGCGCCATGCCGACGTGCGGAATGCCATCTTCATCGTATACCTCCGTCACTGGCGCAAAGCCAAAATGGCCGTAAAAGGATTGAAGATGCGCCTGCGCGCCGAGGTATAACGCCTTGTCCGGCCACTGTTTCCGGCACGCCTCCAGCGTTTTTTCCATCAGCTGATAGCCCAGTTTTTCCCCTCGCGCTTTGCCGCTAATGATGACGCGGCCAATGACGACGGGCTCAAAATCGTCTTCGCTTTTCAGAATCCTCGCATACGCCACCAGCTCGTTATCCCGCCAGCCGAGGATATGGCGGTTCTCACCGACAAGGTCATCACCATCGATGTCCTGATACGGGCAGGTCTGTTCCACAACAAACACTTCACAGCGCAGCTTCAGCAGGGCGTAAAGTGAATGAACGGTGAGGTCGCTATGATGTAAATCTTGCCACTGGATCATGTCAGTCTCCTTCCTGGGGTTCATCACGTTATACTAAACCCCTCCCCGTTCGGCAAAGGGCTGATTGCGTTATGGAACTGATTTTTCTGGGTACGTCCGCTGGCGTGCCAACCCGCTCACGAAACGTGACGGCGATCCTGCTGGATCTTAAGCATCCCACCCGCGGCGGGCTGTGGCTGTTTGACTGCGGTGAAGGGACGCAGCATCAGCTGTTACACACCGCTTACCACCCCGGCAAGCTGGATAAAATTTTTATCACCCATCTGCATGGCGACCACCTGTTTGGCCTTCCCGGCCTGCTGTGCAGCCGCTCGATGGCCGGTAACGCCAACCCGCTGACGATTTACGGGCCAGCGGGTATTCGTGAATTTGTCGAAACTACGCTGCGCCTGAGCGGGTCATGGACAGATTATCCGCTGGAGGTCGTTGAGATTGCCGAAGGCCTGGTATTCGACGACGGGGATTATCGGGTTACCGCTCAACCGCTCAATCATCCTGTCGAGTGCTATGGCTACCGCATTGAGGCGCATGACAAACCCGGCGCGCTGGATGCCGCCGCGCTGATGGCCGACGGCGTAAAACCCGGGCCGCTGTTCCAGCGTCTGAAGCACGGAGAGACCGTCACGCTGGAGGACGGACGCGTCATCAACGGCCAGGATTATCTCGCCGCACCGCAGCCGGGCAAAAAACTGGCGATTTTTGGCGATACGGCCCCGTGCCCGGCGGCGCTCACGCTGGCTCAGGGCGTGGACGTCATGGTGCATGAAGCGACGCTTGAAACGGCGATGGAAGAGAAAGCCAACAGCCGGGGCCATAGCTCCACGCGTCAGGCGGCACAGCTTGCCCGTGACGCGGGCGTAGGGCGGCTCATCGTCACCCATGTCAGCTCGCGCTACGACGCGCGGGGATGCGCAAGCCTGCTGGCAGAGTGCCGCGCGCTGTTCCCGGAATGTGAGCTGGCCGAAGATTTCGCTCAGGTTAGCGTTTAGTCCTTCATTTTTCCCTCAGGATGCCGATAACGATTAAAAGGTCAGCATTTCTCTCGAGGGTAGAATGGATAATTTCCAGAAAGATATTGATGACAGGGCGAATCTGACCCTGTCGAACCGTTTTGAACTGTTGCTGTTCCGTCTTGGCACCTCTCTGAACGAAAATAAATCCGAGCTGTTTGGCATTAACGTCTTTAAGCTGCGTGAAATTGTGCCGATGCCGGAGTTCACGAAACCCGCCGGGATGAAGTCACCGCTGATGGGAATGGTGAATATTCGCGATCAGGTGATCCCGGTGATTGACCTGGCCGCCGTCGCGGGCTGTAAGCCCACCACCGGGCTGAACATCCTGCTGATCACCGAATATGCGCGCAGCGTGCAGGCGTTTGCCGTGGAATCGGTTGAGAACATCATGCGTCTGGACTGGAAGCAGGTGCATGCGGCGGAAACCGCCGTCAGCGGTCGCTACATCACCAGCATTGCGTGTCTTGACGAGAAGACCGATACCAACGATCTGGCGATGGTGCTGGACGTTGAGCAGATCCTGTATGACATCACCCCGGCCAATCACGATCTGCACGCCACGAACCTGAAGACCACCAAATTCCATATCAAGCCGGGCGCTGTCGCCATCGTCGCGGAAGACTCCAAGGTGGCGCGCTCGATGCTGGAGAAAGGTCTGCAGGCAATGGAGATCCCGGCACAGCTGCATATCACCGGCAAAGACGCGTGGGAAAAAATCGGCGTGCTGGCGGCGCAGGCCCAGGCTGAAGGGGTTCCCATCACCGATAAGATCGCTCTGGTGCTGACCGACCTCGAAATGCCGGAGATGGACGGTTTTACGCTGACGCGCAAAATCAAAACCGACCCGATATTGAAGGACATTCCGGTCGTGATCCACTCTTCCCTTTCCGGCAACGCCAACGAAGACCATATTCGCAAGGTGAAGGCGGACGGGTACGTCGCGAAGTTTGAGCTGAACGAGCTGTCGTCGGTGATTGAGGAAGTGCTGGACCGCTCGATGAAGAAGATTGACGGGCCGTTGATTAGCCGGAAGCAGCTGGCTTAGTCGGGTGGCGCTACGCTTACCCGACCTACAAAACCCGTAGGCCCTGCAAGCGTAGCGCCGCTGGGCAAACCATAAAAAAACCCGCCGAGGCGGGTTTTTTCGTTACGTGCGGGCTGGTGCCCTCACCCCGTCCCTCTCCCACCGGGAGAGGGCGCAAACATTAAAAAAGGCAACTTTCGTTGCCTTTTTGCTTTCACCTTACATCAGCGGCATCGCGCGCTGCACGATATCAATCAGCGGCTGCGGATAGATACCGAAGATCAGCACCAGCAGTGCGGAGATAAGCACGACGATACCACCGGCGCTGTACTGCCAGTTGGTTGGGGCATCACGATTGAGCTGCTGAGGCGCGCTCAGGTACAGACTCACGGCAACACGCAGGTAGTAGTAGAGACCAATCGCGGAGCCGATAACCACGCCCGCGGTCAGCCACCACAGGTGCGCCTGCACACCGACGGCCAGCACGTAGAACTTACCGATAAAGCCAAGCGTCATCGGGATACCTGCCAGAGAGAGCATCATCACGGTCATTACCGCGGACAGGATCGGACGGTGCCAGAACAGACCTCGGTAGGAGAACAGTGAATCGGCATCCGGGCCACGGTACGGGCTGGACATCAGGCTCACCACGCCGAAGGCGCCGAGACTGCTGAACAGGTAACCGGCCAGATACACGCCCACGGCTTCCATCGACATCTCGCCGCTCTGCAGCGCAATCAGCGCCACCATCAGGTAGCCCAGATGAGAGATAGACGAGTAGCCCAGCAGACGCTTGATGTTGGTCTGGCTCAGCGCCATCAGGTTACCGAAGATGATGGAGACGAACGCGATAATGCCCAGCACCACGCGAACCGCTTCGCTGTCACCAACCGGCGCGTACAGGAACAGACGCATGACCACACCGAAGATAGCGATCTTGCTCGCCGTCGCCAGGAAGGTCGACACCGGAGCCGGGGCACCCTGGTATACGTCTGGCGTCCACAGGTGGAACGGCACCAGAGAGAGTTTGAAGCCGAGGCCAACGATCATCATGCCCAGACCCGCCAGCAGCAGCGGCTCATGCAGCATGCCGTCACCGAGGCTCTTGCCGAGCGCCATGAAAGAGAGGTTACCGGACTGTGCGTACAGCAGCGCAATACCAAACAGCAGGAACGAGGACGCAGCAGCAGACAGAATGGTGTACTTGATGCTTGCTTCCAGGGAACGCTTCTGACGGAAGGCGTAACCAATCAGGCCGAACAGCGGCAGAGAGATCAGCTCAATACCGAGGAACAGCGCGGCCAGGTGATTCGCATTCGCCAGCAGAATGCCGCCCAGCGCGGCAATCAGAACCAGCAGGTAAAACTCTTCTTTGTTGTCGTTGTAGCCTTCGAGCCACGGGTACGCAAAGGTACAGGTTGCCAGGCTCGCCAGCAGCACCAGACCGGTATACAGCATGGCGTAACCGTCAACGCGCATCAGCGGGGTGACGTCCATCGCCCCGCCCTGGCCAACAAACCAGAGAGAGACTAAAGCGGCGTTCAGGCCGATGACCGACAGCGTGGCATTCAGGAAGTGATTGCGTCGCCACGCAATGGAGAGCATCACAACCACCACCGTCAATCCGACGATCAGCAGCGGTAGCAGCGCGATCAGTTGTTGTGGAGTTATTGTCATGGCGAATTACGGCCTTGTAGTAGAAGCAGAATTAACAAACCACTGCTGGATGTTGCCCATCGCGCTATGCGAGGTATCCAGAATCGGCTGCGGGAAGAAGCCCAGCAGCACCAGCAGTACGACCAGCAGCAGGATGATGAACAGCTCACGCAGCGACATCCCCGGCAGTTCTTGTGCAGCAATTTCGCTCTTCGCTTTACCGAAGTAAGCGCGATGCAGCATCGCCAGCGAGTACACGGAAGCGAACACCAGACCAAAGGTGGAGATCACGGTAATCACCGGTACCACTTTGAAGCTGCCGAACAGAATCATAAATTCGCCGACGAAGTTACCGGTACCCGGCATCCCCAGGGTAGCCACCGCGAAGAACATGGACAGCGCTGGCAGCCACTTAATTTTGCTCCACAAACCGCCCATCATACGCATGTCGCGGGTATGAAGACGTTCGTACAGCTGACCGCACAGGATGAAGAGGCCGGCTGCGGACAGACCGTGCGCAATCATCTGGATCACCGCGCCCTGGTACGCCAGCTGGCTGCCGGTGTAGATAGCAATCAGCACGAAGCCCATGTGGGAAACGGAGGTGTAGGCAATCAGACGCTTGATGTCGTACTGCGTGAAGGCCATCCAGGCACCGTAGAAGATACCGATCACACCCAGCCACATGGCAATCGGTGCGAACTCTGCGGAGGCATTCGGGAACAGCGGCAGTGCGAAACGCAGCAGACCGTAGGCCGCCGTTTTTAGCAAGATGCCCGCCAGGTCAACGGAACCCGCCGTTGGTGCCTGAGAGTGCGCGTCTGGCAGCCAGCCGTGCAGCGGAACGACCGGCATTTTCACCGCGAACGCGATGAAGAAGCCCAGCATCAGCAGGTATTCAACGCCGTGGGACATTGGCGTTTTCAGCAGATCTTCGTAGTTGAAGGTCCAGGTACCGGTCGCGTTGTGGTGAACAAACACCAGCGCCAGAATGGCAATCAACATCACCAGACCACTCGCCTGGGTATAGATGAAGAACTTGGTTGCCGCCGTGATACGCGTTTTACCGTCGGACGCCTTGTGGCCCCATAGCGCGATCAGGAAGTACATCGGCACCAGCATCATCTCCCAGAAGAAGAAGAACAGGAACATGTCGATGGCAAGGAACACGCCGATCACGCCGCCCAGGATCCACATCAGGTTCAGGTGGAAGAAGCCCTGGTATTTTTCGATTTCTCGCCAGGAGCAAAGTACCGCCAGAACGCCGAGCAGACCGGTCAGCACCACCATCAGCAGCGACAGACCGTCAATCGCCAGGTGGATCGTAATGCCGAAACGCGGGATCCACGGCAGGATGAACTCAGACTGCCACTGCGGAATGCCCGCAGACTGGGTCAGTGAGTAACCGCCCTGCAACCACAGTTGCAGGCCAAGCGCGAGCGTCAATCCCATGGTGATCAGCGCGATCCAGCGCGGCATCTTCACGCCAAAGCGTTCAGTCTGCCAGCACAGGAAGCCGCCGATGAAGGGAATTAATATTAGCCAGGGTAGTAACATGGCGATTTACATTCCTTTTTAAGGCCCCCAGCAGGGGCCTGATTTTCAACGAATTCGAATAAAATTCACTTAACGATCAACGCAACACCATCAGCAGCGCCAGCACGACAACCGCACCGATGCTCATGGACGCCACATACCAGCGCAGGTAACCGTTCTCGCTGTACAGCAGGCCTTTACCTGCAAAGCGGGAAAGGATCGCCGGGATATTCATCAGGCTGTTCAGTGGATCGCGCTTCAGCAGCCACGCAATGCCCAGGAACGGCTTAACGAAGATCATGTCGTACAGCCAGTCGAAGCCCCACGCGTTGTACCACCAGGTGCCCAGCAGACGGCCCGGCGCACTGTTGGCAACGGCAGTCACCAGCGTACGTTTGCCCAGCCACAGCCATGCTGCAATCAGGATGCCCGCGATAGCGACCACACCGGAGGTGATTTCAAGCGTCAGAACGCGACCGTGCTCAAGCTCGGTGGTGTCTGGCAGTACGCCCTGCAGCGGTGGCACAATCATCGCGCCAACGAAGGTGGACAGTACCAGCAGCACAATCAGCGGCAGGTGGTGGGTGATCCCCTTCCCTGCGTGAGCGTGAATTTGTTCTTTACCGTGGAATACGATGAAAATCATACGGAAGGTATACAGGGAGGTCATGAACGCACCGACCAGACCCGCAACCATCAGATTGATATGACCATTCGCCATGGCACCCGCAAGGATTTCGTCCTTACTGAAGAAGCCCGCGGTGATCAGCGGCAGTGCCGCCAGCGCCGCGCCTCCCACCAGGAAGCAGACATAAACCAGCGGAATGGACTTACGCAGTCCGCCCATCTTGAAGATATTCTGCTCGTGATGGCAGGCCAGGATCACGGAACCGGATGAGAGGAACAGCAGCGCTTTAAAGAACGCGTGCGTCATCAGGTGGAAAATGGCTGCGTCCCACGCCTGAACGCCCAGCGCCAGGAACATGTAACCAATCTGGCTCATGGTGGAATACGCGAGAACACGCTTGATGTCGGTCTGCACCAGCGCGGCAAAGCCTGCCAGCACCAGCGTGACCGCACCGACGATACCCACCAGATGCAGAATTTCCGGGGTCATCAGGAACAGGCCATGGGTACGCGCAATCAGGTAGACACCGGCGGTTACCATGGTTGCGGCGTGGATCAGCGCGGAGACAGGGGTTGGACCCGCCATCGCGTCGGCCAGCCAGGTCTGCAACGGCAGCTGCGCGGATTTACCCACGGCACCACCCAGCAGCATCAGCGTAGCCCACCACAGCATGTTGTTGCCTGCAGCGAAGTGCGCCGGCGCCAGTTCCACCATTTCGCGGAAGTTCAGCGTGCCTAGTTCGTTGTAAAGAATGAACAGCGCGAAAGCGAGGAAGACGTCACCCACGCGGGTCACGACGAACGCTTTCATGGCCGCTGCGCCATTCTTCGGATCGGTGTAGTAGAAACCGATCAGCAGGTAAGAACACAGACCTACGCCTTCCCAGCCCAGATACATCAGCAGCAAGTTATCGGCCAGCACCAGAACAACCATGCTGGCGATAAACAGGTTGGTGTAGGCGAAGAAGCGGGAGTAACCCTCTTCACCGCGCATATACCAGGAGGCGAACATGTGGATCAGGAAGCCCACGCCGGTGACCACGGAGAGCATGGTCAGCGAGAGGCCGTCCAGCACCAGGTTGAAGCCGATGTTGAAATCACCGACCGACATCCAGGTCCACAGCGGCACGCTGAAAGGCTGACGCCCGTTGTTAAAGAAGTCGATACCCGCATACGCCGTCACCAGCGCAGCCAGACCGATGGAGCCAATGCCCACGGTCGCAGACAGATTCTCAGACCAGCGGCCGCGAGAAAACGCCAGCAGCACGAAGCCAATCAGCGGAAAAATAATGGTTAAGGCAAGCATGTTCATCCACGCAACTCACTTACTGAATCGATGTTCAGGTTCTGGCGGCGACGATGGAGCTGCAGCAACAGCGCCAGGCCAATACTCGCTTCGGCAGCCGCGAGGCTGATGGCGAGAATGTACATCACCTGACCATCGGTCTGGCCCCAGTAGCTTCCGGCGACCACGAAGGCCAGCGCGGAGGCGTTAATCATGATTTCCAGACCGATCAGCATAAACAGCAGATTGCGGCGGATAACCAGACCGGTTAGACCCAGAACGAATAAAATCGCAGCGAGGATCAGTCCATGTGTTAAGGGGATCATGCGCGCTCCTCCGTTTTTCTTTTCGCGCGGTCGTCAGTGCGGTTGCTCAGCACCTCGCCAGCACGCTCTTCGCGGCCAACGTGGAAAGCAACAACCAGACCTGCCAGCAGCAGCATTGAGGCCAGTTCAACCGCCAGAACGTATGGGCCAAAGAGCGTGATACCGACCTCTTTAGCGCCAATCGGCGTGCCGTCGATGCCCTGATCGTTGACGCCCAGAATGGCGTAAACAATCACCGCCAGCATGATGGCCGACAAAATTGCCGGACCAATCCACACCTGCGGTTTTAACCACTGACGTTCCTGCTCAATCTCAGAGCCGCCCAGGTTCAGCATCATCACCACGAACACGAACAGCACCATGATGGCCCCGGCGTAGACGATGATTTCCAGCGCACCGGCGAAATGCGCGCCCAGTGCGAAGAACACCCCGGAAATGGCCAGCAGCGAGATGATTAAGTACAGCAGCGCATGCACCGGATTGGTGTGCGTAATTACTCGCAGCGTAGCCAGGATGGCGATAAGGCCACAGATATAAAAAGCGAATTCCATTGCCCTCTCCTTACGGTAACAGGCTCTTGACGTCGATAGGCTTAGCTTCGTTCTCTGCTTCGCCCTTATCTTTGCCGTCGATTGCCATACCCGCCATCCGGTAGAAGTTATATTCCGGGTATTTGCCCGGACCGGAAATCAGCAGATCCTCTTTCTCGTACACCAGGTCCTGACGCTTGTACTCACCCAGCTCGAAGTCTGGAGTCAGCTGAATCGCCGTGGTTGGGCACGCTTCTTCACACAGACCGCAGAAGATGCAGCGTGAGAAGTTGATGCGGAAGAACTCAGGGTACCAGCGGCCGTCTACCGTCTCTGCTTTCTGCAGAGAGATACAGCCTACCGGACACGCTACCGCACACAGGTTACAGGCAACGCAGCGCTCGGAACCGTCCGGGTCGCGCGTCAGCACGATACGGCCACGGTAGCGCGGCGGCAGATATACCGGCTCTTCCGGGTACATCCGGGTTTCGCGTTTGGCAAACGCGTGCAGGCCGATCATCCAGATACTGCGTACCTGGGTACCAAAGCCTACCAGTAATTCTTTTAAGGTCATGGTCTATAGCCCCTTATGGCTGCTGCCAGAGAATGACAGCCGCCGTTACCAACAAGTTGACGAGCGTCAGCGGCAGGCACACTTTCCAGCCGAAGGACATTACCTGGTCATAACGCGGACGCGGTAACGCTGCGCGAATCAAAATGAACATCATCATGAAGAACGCGGTTTTCAGCGCGAACCAGATGAACGGCGGTAAGAACGGGCCATGCCAGCCACCGAAGAACAGCGTTACCATCAACGCGGAAATGGTGACGATACCGATGTACTCGCCCACGAAGAACAGACCGAATTTCATACCGGAATATTCGATGTGGTAACCGTCGGCCAGTTCCTGTTCGGCTTCTGGCTGGTCAAACGGGTGACGGTGACACACTGCCACGCCCGCGATAGCAAAGGTAATAAACCCAAAGAACTGCGGGATAACGTTCCAGATGTCGGCCTGGTTATTGACGATGTCGGTCATGTTGAATGAACCGGCCTGCGCCACCACGCCCATCAGGGAGAGCCCCAGGAACACTTCGTAGCTCAGCGTCTGCGCGGAAGCACGCATCGCACCCAGCAGCGAGTATTTGTTGTTACTGGACCAGCCTGCGAACAGCACCGCGTACACCGCGAGGCCTGCCATCATCAGGAAGAACAGAATGCCGATGTTCAGGTCAGCGACTACCCAGGTCGGGCTGACCGGAACGATAGCAAACGCCAGCAGCAGCGAGGTGAAGGCGATCATCGGTGCCAGAGTAAAGATCACGCGGTCCGAGAAGCGCGGGATCCAGTCCTCTTTAAAGAACATCTTGATCATGTCCGCGACCAGCTGGAGTGACCCCCCCCAACCCACGCGGTTCGGTCCGTAACGGTTCTGGAACAGACCGAGCAGACGACGTTCACCAAAGCTCATGAACGCGCCGCAGGTGACCACCACCAGCAGGATAACAATCGCTTTCAGAATGCTCAGCAGGATGTCGATAAGATCCGGCGTTAACCAACTCATGCTTTTGCCTCCTGCAGATTATCAAGACGCGCACCCGCCAGAACCGGCGCGATGCCAGGCATACCCATCGGCAGACCCACCTGCCCTGCTGTCAGACCTTCGGAGATAATCAGCGGCAGGCTGATTGTCTGGCCGTCATAGCTAAAAGCGATGTTCGCGCCCGCGTTTACGCCAAGCTTCGCGGCATCCGCCGGGTTGAGCTTGATGTAAGGCTGCGGCATACGGGTCTGGAAGACAGGCGAACGCTGAGACAGCTCGTCGCTACCGAACAGATGGTAGTACGGCGCGATACGCCAGCTGCCATCCTGCGCCTGGAAGCTCGCCGGTACGGAGGTGAAGAAGTCCAGACCGGTTTCGGAGGCTTCAATCAGACGCACGCCCGGATCGCCGTGACGCAGGGAGCCACCCACTTCAGCCTGGAACTTGTTCCATGCCTGCGGGGAGTTCCAGCCTGGCGCCCATGCGAATGGGATTTGCGAACGCGGCGCAGACGGCTGGTTGTTCCCTTCCATAGAGAAGGCGAACATGGTGTCTTTATCCTGCGGCTGGCGCGGTTCGTGCACGCTGATATTGGCGCGCATCGCGGTACGGCCGCTGTAACGGTGCGGTTCACGCGCCAGTTTCTGGCCGCGAATGCGGAAGCTTGCTTCAGGTGCGGCATCTTTAATGCCTGCCAGCTGAGGCAGTTTTTCCACTACCGCGTCGATAACGTGGTCGAGCTGCGTCCAGTCCACTTCACGGCTCTGCACGGTGCTGTGCAGGGAGTGCAGCCAGCGCCAGCTTTCCAGCATCACGGTGTTGCTGTCGTAGTACGCCGGGTCATAAACCTGGAAGAAACGCTGGGCGCGACCTTCGTTGTTGATAACGGTACCGTCGCTTTCTGCGAAGCTTGCCGCAGAGAGCACCAGGTGCGCTTTGTCCATGATCGCGGTGCGCTGATGGTCAATGACCATCACCAGCGGCGCTTTGGAGAGCGCGGCGTCAACGCGAGCGGCAGAGGCGTGGCGATGCAGGTCGTTTTCCAGCACCACAACGGCGTCAGCGGCACCGGACTCCAGTTCGCTTAACGCTTCTTCCAGCGAGCCGCCGCCGATCATGCCCAGACCAATGCTGTTCACCGCACGGGCAATCATGGTCACGCCGACGTCCGCACCGCGGCCTTTCAGGGCTTTGGCAACGTTGGCTGCCGCCTGAATGATCTCCGCGCTGCCGGCGTTGGTACCGGAAATAATCAGCGGTTTCTTCGCACCTGCCAGGGCCTGAACAATCACGTCAACCTTGTTCTGCAGGTCACGATCCAGTTCAACGGCCGGCGAGCTGCTGTCCAGCGCGTGGGCAATGGCAAAGCCGAGGCGCGCCTGATCTTCAACCGGCGCGCAGTAGGTCCACGCCGCGATATCGTCCAGACGGGTGTTGTCGACGTTGGTCACAAACAGAGGATGCTTCGCGCGCTGGCCGATGTTCAGGATCGCCGCAATCTGCCAGTCAGCCACTTTCTGCGCCGCTGCCATTTCACGTGCTTTCCCCTTCACCGCCTGACGAACCGCCAGAGCCGCGCGTGCGCCCGTCTGCGTCAGGTCTTCACCCAGCACCAGGACCGCATCATAAGATTCGATTTCGCGCAGCGCAGGGGTATGAATACCGCCTTCACGCAGCACTTTCAGTACCAGCTGCAGACGTTCCTGCTCGCCCTGAGCGATACCGGTATAGAAGTTTTCCGCTCCAACCAGCTCGCGCAGCGCAAAGTTGCTTTCGATGCTGGCACGCGGGGAGCCGATACCGATCACTTTCTTCGACTGGCGCAGAATATCTGCCGCGCCCTGCATCGCCTGCTCAGCGTTCAGGGTAATGAAGTCGTCGCCACGGCGCTGAACCGGCTGACGCGGACGGTCTTTCAGGTTCACATAGCCATAGCCGAAACGACCACGGTCGCAGAGGAAGTAGTGGTTAACGGTACCGTTGTAACGGTTTTCGATACGACGCAGCTCGCCGTAACGCTCACCCGGGCTGGTGTTACAGCCGAGGGAACACTGCTGGCAGATGCTTGGCGCAAACTGCATGTCCCATTTACGGTTGTAACGCTCGGAGTGGGTTTTATCGGTGAATACGCCTGTCGGGCAGATTTCTACCAGGTTACCGGAGAATTCGCTTTCCAGCACGCCGTCTTCCGGACGACCGAAGTAGACGTTATCGTGCGCGCCATACACGCCCAGATCCTGACCGTCTGCGTAATCTTTGTAGTAACGCACGCAGCGGTAGCAGGCGATGCAGCGGTTCATTTCGTGAGAGATGAACGGCCCCAGGTCCTGATTACGGTGGGTACGCTTGGTAAAGCGATAGCGACGGAAGCTGTGGCCGGTCATCACGGTCATATCCTGAAGGTGGCAGTTACCGCCCTCTTCACAGACCGGACAGTCGTGCGGGTGGTTGGTCATCAACCATTCCACAACGCTTTCGCGGAACTGTTTCGCTTCTTCGTCATCAATCGAAATAAAAGTGCCTTCGGTGGCTGGCGTCATACAGGACATCACCAGGCGACCACGCGTGTCTTCCGCGTTTTGATATTGCTTCACCGCACACTGGCGGCAAGCACCGACGCTGCCCAGCGCCGGATGCCAGCAAAAGTACGGAATATCGAGGCCAAGAGACAGACAAGCTTCCAGCAGGTTGTCCGCCCCGTTGACTTCGTATTCTTTGCCGTCTACATGAATCGTAGCCATTAGCATGCTTCCAGTTGGCTCGGTCGAAACCGAGCGTTAATCAAAATTCTTGTCGTTACCAGCGCGCTTTAAGCAGGTTCGGCTGAATCCCATTGATGGCATGGGTATTGCTGAACGGCTGCTTGATGCCTGCTTCGAACTCGTCGCGGAAATATTTGATCGCGCTCTGCAGAGGTTCGACGGCACCCGGTGCGTGGGCACAGAAGGTTTTACCCGGGCCTAAGAATCGACACAGCTGCTCAAGCGTCTCGATATCCCCAGGCTGGCCTTCGCCACGTTCGATTGCACGCAGGATCTTCACGCTCCACGGCAGGCCATCACGGCATGGTGTACACCAGCCGCAGGACTCGCGGGCGAAGAACTCTTCCAGGTTACGCACCAGCGAGACCATGCCGATCTCGTGGTCGACGGCCATCGCCAGCGCCGTCCCCAGACGGCTGCCTGCTTTACCAATGCTTTCGAATTCCATTGGCAGGTCAAGGTGGGCTTCGGTCAGGAAGTCTGTCCCTGCCCCACCCGGCTGCCAGGCTTTGAATTTCAGGCCATCGCGCATGCCGCCAGCGTAGTCTTCAAGAATTTCACGTGCGGTGGTACCGAACGGCAGTTCCCAGACGCCAGGATTTTTAACGCGACCAGAGAAGCCCATCAGCTTGGTACCGGCATCTTTACTTGAGGAGATGCCCTGATACCACTCCACGCCGTTGGCGAGGATAGCCGGAACGTTACACAGGGTTTCAACGTTGTTTACGCAGGTCGGTTTACCCCATACGCCGGAACTTGCCGGGAACGGTGGCTTGGAACGCGGGTTCGCGCGGCGGCCTTCCAGGGAGTTAATCAGCGCGGTTTCTTCACCGCAGATATAACGCCCTGCACCGGTGTGCACGAACAGCTCAAAGTCAAACCCGGTGCCCAGGATGTTTTTACCCAGCAGGCCCGCTTCGGTGGCTTCGGCAATCGCGCGACGCAGGTTTTCCGCTGCTTCGATGTACTCACCGCGCAGGAAGATGTAGCCACGGTAGGCTTTCAGCGCAAACGCGGAGATCAGCATGCCTTCCACCAGCAGGTGCGGCAGCTGTTCCATCAACAGGCGGTCTTTATAGGTGCCCGGCTCCATTTCATCGGCGTTACACAGCAGGTAACGGATGTTCATGGATTCGTCTTTCGGCATCAGGCTCCACTTCAGACCGGTGGAGAAGCCCGCACCGCCGCGCCCTTTCAGGCCGGAGTCTTTCACTGCATTAACGATGTCATCCGGCGCCATGCCGCCGAGGGCTTTACGCGCGCCGGCATAGCCGTTTTTGCTCTGGTATTCGTCGAGCCATACCGGCTGTTTGTCATCGCGCAGACGCCAGGTCAGCGGATGCGTCTCAGCAGTACGAATTACAGTTTTCATTTGTACTGCTCCAGCAGGTCAGGAATCGCTTCCGGCGTCAGATGGCTGTGAGTGTCCTCATCAATCATCATGGTCGGCCCCTTGTCGCAGTTACCCAGGCAGCAGGTTGGCAGCAGGGTAAAGCGTCCATCGAACGTGGTCTGGCCCGGCTTGATATTGAGCTTTTTCTCAATCGCAGCCTGAATGCCCTGATAACCGGTGATGTGGCAGACAACGCTGTCACAGTAGCGGATCACATGGCGGCCAACCGGCTGACGGAAGATCTGGCTGTAGAACGTGGCTACGCCTTCTACGTCACTTGCCGGAATACCCAGCACTTTCGCAATCTCATAGATCGCCCCATCCGGCACCCAACCACGCTGTTTCTGTACGATTTTCAGCGCTTCAATGGACGCCGCACGCGGGTCTTCGTAGTGGTGCATCTCGTGCTCAATCGCGGCACGTTCTGCTTCACTCAGCTCAAAAGCCTCGGTTTGTGGTTGTTGATTCTCGTGCATAATTAGCGGTCCACATCTGACATAACAAAATCGATACTACCCAGATACACAATCAGGTCGGAGACCAGACTGCCGCGGATGGCGGACGGGATCTGCTGCAGGTGCGCAAAGCTCGGCGTACGCACGCGGGTACGGTAGCTCATGGTGCTGCCGTCACTGGTCAGGTAGTAACTGTTAATACCCTTGGTCGCTTCAATCATCTGGAAGGATTCTTGCGCCGGCATGACCGGACCCCAGGAAACCTGCAGGAAGTGGGTGATCAGGGTTTCGATATGCTGCAGCGTGCGCTCTTTCGGTGGCGGCGTCGTCAGCGGGTGATCCGCCTTGAACGGGCCTTCCGGCATGTTGTTGAGGCACTGCTCAAGGATGCGCAGACTCTGGCGCAGCTCTTCCACTTTCAGCATCACGCGGGTGTAGCAGTCGGAAACACCGCCGCCCACCGGGACTTCAAAGTCGAAGTTCTCGTAGCCAGAGTAAGGACGGGCTTTACGCACGTCGAAATCAATACCGGTCGCACGCAGGCCTGCACCTGTCGTACCCCACTCCAGCGCTTCTTTCGCGCCGTAGGCAGCAACGCCCTGGGAACGGCCTTTCAGGATGGTGTTACGCAGCGCGGCTTTCTCGTATGACGCCAGACGTTTTGGCATCCAGTCGAGGAATTCACGCAGCAGACGGTCCCAGCCGTGCGGCAGATCGTGTGCCACGCCGCCGATACGGAACCATGCCGGGTGCATACGGAAACCGGTAATCGCTTCCACCAGATCGTAGATTTTCTGACGGTCGGTAAAGGCGAAGAAGACCGGGGTCATCGCGCCGACGTCCTGAATGAACGTGGAGATGTACAGCAGGTGGCTGTTGATACGGAACAGTTCTGACAGCATAACGCGAATCACGTTAACGCGATCCGGCGTAACGATACCCGCCAGTTTCTCAACGGCCAGCACGTATGGCATTTCGTTGACGCAGCCGCCGAGGTACTCGATACGGTCGGTATACGGAATGTAGCTGTGCCAGGACTGACGCTCGCCCATCTTTTCAGCGCCACGGTGGTGGTAGCCGATGTCCGGAACGCAGTCGACAATCTCTTCGCCATCAAGCTGAAGGATAATACGGAATGCACCGTGCGCAGACGGGTGGTTTGGACCGAGGTTGAGGAACATGAAGTCCTCGTTGTCGGTACCGCGCTTCATGCCCCAGTCTTCCGGCTTGAAGGTCAGCGCTTCCATCTCCAGATCCTGCTTGGCTTTGGTCAGCTCAAACGGATCGAATTCGGTTGCACGCGCAGGGTAGTCTTTACGCAGCGGGTGGCCGGTCCAGGTCTGCGGCATCATGATGCGCGTCAGATGCGGGTGGCCGTCGAAGGTCATGCCGAACATTTCCCAGGTTTCACGCTCATACCAGTTCGCGTTCGGGAAAAGTTTGGTGATCGTCGGCAGATGCATGTCGTTTTCAGACAATGCCACCTTGAGCATGATATCCGTATTACGGTCTATTGAGATCAGGTGGTAGAAAACGGAAAAATCCGCAGCAGGGAGACCCTGGCGGTGGGTACGCAGACGTTCATCCATGCCGTGTAAGTCAAACAGCATGACGTACGGTTTTGGCAATTTCTTAAGGAAATCGACAACTTCCAGCAATTGCTCACGCTTCACCCAAACAACGGGTACCCCGGTGCGGGTAGCCTGAACAGTAAAGGCATCCGGCCCAAAACGGTTGCGCAGTTCGCCAATGACTGGGTCATCCAGATGATCCCGGGTCTGCCAGGCGGCTTCTTGCGCGGTTAAGTCGGTCATATTGTTCACCATTGCAAATGGTCCGTGGTGACTGTTGAGCCTGGCTTCGCGCTATTTGAGTAGTGATATGCGAAGGTGTTCTCCAGGCCTACAGGCGCAAATTAAATTTCGTCAGGCGTACGCAGATTGGTGACGGCAATACGTTCACCACGTTTACGCTCGCGCTCAGACTGCATGTTCGCGCGATACACACCCTGATCGCCAACAACCCACGACAGTGGGCGACGTTCTTTACCAATAGATTCCTGCAGCAGCATCAGCGCCTGCATGTAGGCTTCCGGACGTGGCGGACAACCCGGGATGTACACATCCACTGGGATAAATTTATCTACGCCCTGCACGACGGAATAAATGTCGTACATACCGCCAGAGTTTGCACATGCGCCCATGGAGATAACCCATTTTGGCTCCAGCATCTGGTCATACAGACGCTGAATAACAGGTGCCATCTTGGTAAAGCACGTTCCGGCAACCACCATCAGGTCAGCCTGACGCGGGGAAGCACGGAGTACCTCGGCCCCAAAACGCGCAACGTCATGCACCGCAGTGAATGACGTCACCATTTCAACGTAGCAGCAAGAAAGACCAAAGTTGTAAGGCCAGATGGAGTTCTTACGACCCCAGTTGACCATATCGTGCATGGCATGTTCGAGCTTGCCCATGTACACGCTTTTATTGACTTCTTGCTCCAGGGGGTCGGTTACGATCTCCTGTTTTTGCAGGGGGTAACGGTCATTCTCACCGTTAGGATCTATGCGGGTGAGCGTATAATCCATCTTATTGCCTCGCTGTTACTGCTGACGATTAGAGATACTGTTTTCCGGGTTGATGTGTTCACGACGTGAACGCGCAGGCGTCCAGTCAAGCGCGCCAATACGCACCAGATAAACCAGACCGGCCAGTAGCACTAAAATGAAAATTGCGGCCTCGACAAAGCCCACCCAACCACTTTCGCGGATGGACGTTGACCATGCGAAAAGGTAAAGCGCTTCCACGTCGAAGATGACGAAGAACATGGCTACCAGATAGAACTTGGCAGACAGGCGTAAGCGAGCGGAACCTACTGAATCAATACCTGATTCGAAAGGTGTGTTTTTGTGCCTTGCACGGGCGCGACCGCCCAGGAACCAGCCGCCGACTAACATCAGGCAGCACAGGCCAATGGCTACAATAAGAAAGATTGCGAATGCCCAGTGATGAGCGATGACTTCTGTGGATGTTGACATACTCATTGCTTACTCATCAAAAGTGATACCAACGACACTGCTCTTAATGGCAGATGGGCATCACATCGATTCATGGGGAGGAACAAATAACCTTACACTAACTGTCAGAAATGAGACGTAGACAGCAAAATGATGGGGTTTTTTACTCCTTTCTATAACCTATTGTCAACTTTAACAAAGGTTTCTTCACATTAAATTACATCGAGCGATTCTCATTAACATTTGGTGCCCTTTAACCCTGGTGGGTGCATGACTTTCCGTCAAATGTATGTTGTTGAATCGTGTCCGTTTCGGAAGTAAAAAAAATAACCCTCCTATTTTGACAGGATTTGCCAACGATTCCTCCCCCCAAATAGGAGTATTTTCTTGATCTGCGACACGCTTTTGTTAATTCAACATGGAAAACGGCAACATATTTCCTGTTTTTTTAACATGAGAGGGATATGGGCGAAGTTAGAACAGAAAACGGACAAGTTTTAAGCAAAAGTATTCAGCTTATTGATAAATAAGAGAGTATCCTGAAAACCCTTGCGCCATAAGCGGGTATTATTGCGTAAAAAAAGCCACTGCATGTGAAAATCACACGAGTGGCTGTTTTTTACACTTACATTTTGTTACCAGAAGATTGAGCTATCGATCACTCAAAATCCCCTTCAACGATCAGGGAGTCATCCCCCCCTTCGGAGGTAACGCGCTCGAACTGCCACGGGTTATGGTAGTTTTCCATCGCCTCGAACACCACTTTGGCCAACTCATTATGGCTGGACGAATTGTGGCAGAGCAGATACTCCGTATCCGGCAGCGCAGGAAGACCGTCGGATTTTCCCAGGACGCGCAGATCGGGGCTCATCATCTCTACCGGACGGGCCGTTACGCCCAGACCGGCCTTCACGGCGGCACGAACCGCTGGCAGCGTGGAAGCCACATACGCCAGACGCCACGGAATGTTGGCCTCATTCAGCGCCGTGAGCACCATATCGCGGAACGGGCTCGGGTCATCCAGCAAGACCAGCGGAACCGGCTCCCCTTTTTGCAGCACGTACTCGGCTGCGCAATACCAGTGCGTAGGTGATGTGCGCAGCGTCAGGCAATCAAACTGCCCGGGACGATGCGTCGTCACCACAAGGTCGACTTTATGCTCATTTAACATCTCAACCATAAAGGCATTACGTTTTACGCTAACGTCCAGCGCAAGCTTCGGATAAACCGAACTAATACGGTTGAGAAGAAACGGCAATATAGTATCCGCTGACTCATCAGATGCGCCTAACGTTAACACCCCTTGAAGGTTGCTAAACATTAATGACATACATGCTTCATCATTAAAGCGAAGAATTTTCCTGGCATAACCCAGTAGCTGAATACCGTGTTCCGTTAAGAGCTTATTACGCCCGTGACGTGCAAAAAGCTCTTTACCAACCAGTTGCTCCAGCCGCTGCATTTGCTGGCTAACGGCGGACTGAGTTCGGCAAACGGCGGCAGCAGCTGCTGCAAAAGTGTTGAGATCGGCGACCGCAACAAACGTTCTCAGCAGATCGAGGTCGAGATTCATTATCGGACGATTTGCATTTATCATATCTATTCACTTTCAGGTTGCTCGTGCGGAGCTGCCCGGGTTGAAGCTGTGTGTAACAGTTAAGCAATTCCCTCTGAAGGTTTTCCCTCGCATCCCGGCCCGGCAGACTGCCTGACAGATAGTTATTGTGCTGCTTTATATCAACAGTCAGAAAGCACGTTTCATGACGTTATTTTTATTCTCTTAAACGTTCAGGATATTTAGATGTTCGCAGGTTTATGTAAATTACATTAAAGGTATAACACCTTTTCTGCCATCTTTATCGCAGCGCTGTCAACGTAGCAGGAGATGTGCGACACATTCCGGCCAGAGATAACTCAAACAATAACAATCAATTAATTCGAAAAGTCAGTGCCAGATATACAAAATTTTTGCATCTGTCCTCTGCTTTCCTGAGAGACATCTTAACCCAAATCCACTTTATTTATAAGTCTTATTGCAATATTGAGGATTAAAGAAGAATGTTAAGCTTCTAAACTAATTTTATTAAAATTAACTAAAGTTGCATTTTATAGGTTAATAATAAATAAATTTTAATTTAGATTAAGACCATTCATTAATGGCACTTAACATTAATTTCACATGAGTAACTTTTAGCCACATTATGCTTTTACAGGAACATGTATCAAGCATTCAGGTTTTACGAAAAGTCACGCAGGGTGATTGCTACCGTTGTCAGGTTCACCACTTATTTTTACCAGCACAATATACAGAATTCTGACAAATGAATAGCACATTTAACCTATCATCGTGCCATGCGCACAACTTTAAGACAGTAAAAAAGCTAACGCACAGCGAAAAAGATTTATCAAAATTTTGCTCCCGGCACAAAATCTTCTACTGCACACCCTTCAAAACGAAGCGAGGGGGGAGTACATTATTCCGTGCTGACTTCCACGGCAGGGAGCGGCAATAATAGCGAAAAGGTTAAAGGTTCATGTCCCCTATCGAAAAATCCAGCAAGCTAGATAACGTCTGTTATGACATCCGCGGCCCGGTTCTGAAAGAGGCAAAACGCCTTGAAGAGGAAGGCAACAAGGTTCTGAAACTCAACATTGGTAACCCTGCGCCATTTGGTTTTGAAGCGCCGGATGAAATTCTGGTTGATGTGATCCGCAACCTTCCAACTGCACAAGGCTATTGCGATTCAAAAGGACTTTACTCCGCACGTAAAGCCATCATGCAGCACTACCAGGCGCGCGGTATGCGTGATGTTACCGTTGAAGATATCTATATCGGCAACGGCGTTTCCGAACTGATCGTGCAGGCGATGCAGGCGCTGCTGAACAGCGGGGACGAAATGCTGGTGCCCGCGCCGGACTATCCGCTGTGGACGGCTGCCGTATCACTGTCGAGCGGGAAAGCCGTGCACTATCTGTGCGACGAGTCCTCCGACTGGTTCCCGGACCTCGATGATATTCGCGCAAAAATCACGCCCCGCACGCGCGGCATCGTGATCATTAACCCGAACAACCCGACGGGTGCAGTGTACTCAAAAGAGCTGCTGATGGAGATCGTCGAGCTCGCCCGCCAGCACAACCTGATCATCTTTGCCGACGAAATTTACGACAAGATCCTGTACGACGCGGCACAGCACCACTCAATCGCCGCGCTGGCACCGGATCTGCTGACCGTCACCTTTAACGGCCTGTCTAAAACCTACCGCGTGGCCGGTTTCCGTCAGGGCTGGATGGTATTAAACGGTCCGAAAAAGCACGCCAAAGGCTATATCGAAGGGCTGGAGATGCTGGCCTCGATGCGTTTATGTGCCAACGTTCCGGCGCAGCACGCGATCCAGACGGCGCTCGGCGGCTATCAGAGCATTAGCGAGTTCATCGTTCCCGGTGGTCGCCTGTATGAACAGCGCAACCGCGCGTGGGAGCTGATCAATGATATTCCGGGCGTCTCCTGCGTGAAGCCGAATGGCGCGCTGTATATGTTCCCGAAAATTGACGCGAAGCGCTTCAATATTCATGACGATCAGAAAATGGTGCTGGATTTCCTGCTTCAGGAAAAAGTGCTGCTGGTTCAGGGGACGGCGTTTAACTGGCCGTGGCCGGATCACGTGCGTATCGTGACGCTGCCGCGCGAAGATGATCTCGAAATGGCCATCAGCCGCTTCGGGCGCTTCCTCTCCGGATACCATCAGTAATCTTAAAATCAGGCTACTTCGGTAGCCTGATTTGCATCTTCCCTCCCCTCCCCGCACAATGAACGCCTGTCGCAGTGAAGACAAAAGGTAACCTATGAGTCAGAGTCATTTCTTCGCCCACCTCTCCCGCCTGAAACTCATCAACCGCTGGCCGCTGATGCGTAATGTCCGCACGGAAAATGTCTCAGAGCACAGTCTGCAGGTTGCGATGGTCGCTCACGCGCTGGCCGCCATTAAAAACCGCAAATTCAACGGTCAGGTCAATCCAGAGCGCATCGCCCTGCTGGCGATGTACCACGATGCGTCAGAAGTGCTGACCGGCGACCTGCCCACACCGGTGAAATATTTCAACTCGCAAATTGCGCAGGAATATAAGGCCATCGAGAAAATTGCCCAGCAGAAGCTGATTGACATGGTGCCGGATGAGTTGCGCGACATTTTTGAGCCGCTCATCGATGAGCATCAGTACACGGAAGATGAAAAGTCGCTGGTCAAGCAGGCCGACGCGCTCTGCGCCTATCTGAAGTGTCTGGAAGAGCTGTCTGCGGGGAATAACGAATTTTTACTGGCGAAAACGCGTCTGGAAAAAACGCTGGAATCTCGCCGCAGCGAAGAGATGGACTATTTTATGCAGGTATTTGTGCCGAGCTTCCATCTGTCTCTGGATGAGATCAGCCAGGATTCACCGTTGTAATCTGTTTGCCCAGCGGCGCTGCGCTTGCAGGGCCTTCGGGTAGTAGGCCGGGTAAGGCGCAGCCGCCGCCCGGCAAAATTATCAGAACGGGAACAGGACCGGTATCAATACCACGCACACCACCATCACCAGCACGGTGAACGGCACGCCCAGCTTCACGAAATCACTGAACTTATAATTCCCGGGCCCCAGCACCAGCGTATTCACCGGTGAAGAGACCGGCGTCATAAATGCCGCGGAGGCCGCCATTGCGACCATCATCGCAAAGGGATACGGCGACACGCCCATAGATTTGGCCATCGCCAGCGCAATCGGCGCCATCAGTACCGCCGTCGCGGTATTGGAGATAAACAGACCGATGGTGGCGCACATAATGAACAGACAGACCAGCATCATGTACGGCCCATACCCGCCGCCAACGTCCATTAAGCCTCTAACGATCAGATCCACCCCGCCGGTTTTTTGCAGCGCCAGGGCAAAAGGCATCATCCCGACAATGAGGATAATGCTCGGCCAGTGAATAGCTTTATACGCGCTTTCGGCGTCAATGCAGCGGAATTTGCCCATCAACAGGCAGGCGATGATTGCCGCGACCGGATTGGGGATTTCATCGGTCAGCATCAGCGCCACCATCAGCACCAGACAAAAAATCGCGTGGGGCGCCTGGCTGTGCGCCGGGGAGGCGTCGCTCTCCTCGACAGGCATGTTGAGCACCACAAAATCGCGCCCTTTTTGCCCGAGCTGGCTTATCAGCTTCCAGTTACCGACAACCAGGAAGATATCGCCCAGCAGGATCGGCTCATCCACCACCGCCCCTTCCATCGCCACGCCATCGCGCTTCAGCCCCACGACATTCAGGCCATAACGGGTTCGGAATCCCATTTCCCGCACGGTTTTGCCCAGCAGTTCCGATTCCGGGATCAGCGATACTTCGGCCATGCCGACATCCAGCGCCTGATCGGAGAAATACTCCCCGCGCAGCACCATCGGTTCCAGCAGCTGTTCGCTGCAAAACTCGCGCAGATCCACGTCCGCAGTGGACATATCAATCAGCAGGACGTCCCGCGCGCGGAACTCCGACACCCCGTTGACGTTGACGATCACCCGACGAAAACGACGCCAGCGCTCTACGCCAATCACGTTCGCGCCATAGCGCTCACGCAGCTTCAGGTCGTCAAGACGCTGTCCCACCATCGGCGAGCCGGGACGAATAGCCAGACGGCGCGCGCGCCCGGTGAGACGGTACTCTTTAATCAGATCGCGGAAGGTGCGTCGCTTCCATCCTTCTTTATTTTTGTCCTGTTTTTCACCTTTCAGGGCAAACCGGGTCAGCAGCATGTAGACCACGCCCAACACCAGAATGACCAGCCCAAGCGGGGTGACGCTGAAAAAACTGAAGCCCTGGAATCCTTCCCGGATCAGCTCGCTGTTGACGACCAGGTTCGGCGGCGTTGCTACCAGCGTCATCATTCCGCTGATCAAACCGGCAAAACTCAGGGGCATCATCAGGCGCGACGGCGAGATCTGCATCCGCATGGAGACGCTCAGCACCACCGGGATAAAGATGGCGACCACGCCCGTTGAGCTCATAAACGCCCCCAGCCCGGCGACGGTCACCATCAGGTAGATCAGCATTTTGGTTTCGCTGCTGCCCGCCACCTTCACCAGCCACGACCCCATGATGGTCGCCACGCCGGTACGCACCAGCCCATCACCAATAATAAACAGGGCGGCAATCAGGATAACGTTGGGATCGCTAAACCCGGAAAACGCTTCCGGTAGCGTGAGCGTTCCACTCAGCACAAACGCGACGATGACAAACAAGGCGACGGCGTCCATGCGTACCTTGCCCGTTGCAAAAAGAAGGATGGCGATTAAAAGCAGGCTCAGGACCCAAATCAGTTCACCGTTCACAACATGTCCTTGTCAGTGGGAGATGAGAAATTGTGCCATAAAAAAGCCCCAGCAATGTGGGGCTATATCATGTGATTACATTTTTAGCGAGACGGTTACAACCCCGTCAGAGGCTTTCGAAACAGCCAGCGCCGTCAGGGAATCCAGCACAAAGTCTGCCTCCTCCAGCCGGGAGGATCCCGCCGGAACGTTAACGGCGATAACGTGGCTTCCGGCGTTCAGCCCGGCCAGTACGCCAGCGGCCGCGTCTTCCACCACCACGCACTCTTCAGGGGCGAGGCCCAGCAGTTCAGCGCCCAGTAAAAACGCGTCGGGCTCCGGTTTACCGCGCTTTACGCGCTCCGCCGTGATAAACACTTCTGGCGTCGGCAGACCTGCCGCCTTGTGACGGGCGTGGGCGACGGGAATGGAGCCTGAGGTAACGATAGCCCATGGGATCTGCGCCTCGTTCAGATGCTCAAGCAGCTCGCGCGCGCCCGGTAAGGCTGTGATGCCGTCCGTATCCGTGGCTTCAATATGTTCCAGGTATTTGAACTCCGCCTGAATTTCGTCCTCAGAGCGTCCGGCCAGGAAGTGCCGTAGCGAGGTGATGGCCTGTTTGCCATGGATAAAATTCAGCACGTCCTGATGGTCGATGCCATGTCTGTCAGCCCAATGGCACCAGGAACGCTCCACAACCGGCAGCGAATCCACCAGCGTACCGTCCAGATCAAACAGAAAACCTCTACACTGCACACGCACCTCCGTCAGGCATTAATGATTTGTTGAATTTCGTTGCTGCTTAAATGGTACTGACGCGGGCAGGCGTGCCACGCGCTCAGCATACGCTGATATTTTTCCCACATTGGGGTCTGCGCGTTGAAGCCGTGAGTGCCCGCGTCAAAGTGGGTATAGCGCCCTTCTGTATTCACCATAAAGCGAACATAGCTCAGATAACGCGCTTCCGTTGCGGCATCAAAGCCTAAGAAGGTCACGCGGCGCTCGTCGATGGACTGCTGATCTTTGAGATTCGTCCAGGACACGTGCAGGGCGTGATACATCTCCATAATGTCGATCACGATGCGACAGGTTTCTTCTTTCAGCTCGCCAAACTCGCGGTCCAGTTCACGCATTTGCAAACCAAAACCGCGTTCGACGATGGTTTGCAGGCGGCTGTAGCGCGCAGCGTTATCGGGATCAAGCATAGTCATCATCTTGTACTGGTTGGACAAAATCAGACGTTGAGCATGGGTCATTTCCATCTTTCGACTCCTGTAGCGCATTGCACTTTAAAAAAAAGACACGGTAACTGATTGTTACTGTGCCTTCTTTTCGTCGTCGTTTCGATGATCAATCACAAATCATCGAGGAATGTTTTATCCAGTTGCTTAAAAGCGCGCTTTAACGTGTCCGCCAGCGCCTGGTAGTCCGGCTTGCCTTCGACCGGGGCGAGCGCCTGTCCGGCCTCCTCCAGTTTTCCGCGCACTTCATAAAACCAGTGTAAAATAGAAGGGGGAAGCGGAGTGATGGACCGTTTACCTAACCACCACAGGCCCTGCATCGGCAGGCTTAAGGCGAAGAGCGCCGTCGCGACTGCAGGACCAAGCTGCCCGCCCAACGCAATCTGCCAGCACAGCGTAAAGACAGCGACAGGCGGCATAAAGCGAATCGCATAGCGCGTAGCGCGGATAGTGCGATTCTCAATGAACATCGGCGCAAGGCGCTTTTCCATCGGCCACGTCTTTGCGTAATGCTGTCCCCGACGAAACAGACTAAAGAAATTTACGGACGGGTTCACTGGTGTCGACATGGCTGTACCTCAACTTCACATATAAAAATTAAAATTTCCGTGCAAAACCACAACAAGCTATGACAACGTTCAAAATATTTTGTCATCTCTACCCCGTATCGGGTATCCTGTGCCAGCCTGATAGGGCCTTAGACGAGAATCATTAACTCGTCAAATTATTGCACATTATGCCATTGGCTGAAAATTGTGCAAAATGGCATAAAATCATAGTTATTTCTTCCATCATGCCACAATGTTCGTTTGGCATGATGTTAATCATAAATGTCTGAGTCCTCATGCGTTACGCTGTTAGACTCACTGACGTTTTTTTAGCCACGTATCAATAATAGGTACTTCCATGTCGAGTAAGTTAGTACTGGTTCTGAACTGCGGTAGCTCCTCACTGAAATTCGCCATCATCGATGCGCTCAACGGTGACGAATACCTCTCTGGTTTGGCCGAATGTTTCCATCTGCCTGAAGCACGTATCAAGTGGAAGATGGACGGCAGCAAACAAGAAGCGGCTTTAGGTGCAGGCGCCGCTCACAGTGAAGCGCTGAACTTTATCGTTAACACTATTCTGGCACAAAAACCAGAACTGTCTGCTCAGCTGACTGCGATTGGTCACCGTATCGTCCACGGCGGCGAAAAATACACCAGCTCCGTCGTGATCGACGAATCTGTGATCCAGGGCATCAAGGACTCTGCGTCCTTCGCACCGCTGCACAACCCGGCTCACCTGATCGGTATCGCTGAAGCGCTGAAATCCTTCCCGAATCTGAAAGACAAAAACGTGGCCGTATTCGACACCGCGTTCCATCAGACCATGCCGGAAGAGTCTTACCTCTATGCCCTGCCATACAGCCTGTACAAAGAACACGGCGTACGTCGCTACGGCGCGCACGGCACCAGCCACTTCTATGTGACTCAGGAAGCCGCAAAAGTTCTGAACAAGCCGGTTGAAGAACTGAACATCATCACCTGCCACCTGGGCAACGGTGGTTCTGTTTCTGCTATCCGCAACGGTAAATGTGTTGATACTTCCATGGGCCTGACCCCGCTGGAAGGTCTGGTGATGGGTACCCGTTCCGGTGACATCGACCCGGCGATCATCTTCCACCTGCACGACACCCTGGGCATGAGCGTTGACCAGATCAACAAAATGCTGACCAAAGAGTCTGGCCTGCTGGGTCTGACCGAAGTCACCAGCGACTGCCGTTACGTTGAAGACAACTACGCAGAGAAAGAAGACGCTAAACGTGCAATGGACGTTTACTGCCACCGTCTGGCGAAGTACATCGGCTCTTACACTGCGCTGATGGACGGTCGTCTGGACGCGGTTATCTTCACCGGTGGTATCGGTGAGAACGCGGCAATGGTTCGTGAACTGTCCCTGGGCAAACTGGGCGTTCTGGGCTTCGACGTTGATCACGAGCGTAACCTGGCTGCCCGCTTCGGCAAGTCTGGCTTCATCAACAAAGAAGGCACCCGCCCTGCTCTCGTTATCCCAACTAACGAAGAACTGGTCATTGCGCAAGACGCGCACCGCCTGACTGCCTGATTCCACACCGCCAGCAATGCTGGCGGTGCTGTTTTGTAACCCGCCCAATTGCGGCGGTAACGAAAGAGGATAAACCGTGTCCCGTACTATTATGCTGATCCCTACCGGAACCAGCGTCGGCCTGACCAGCGTCAGCCTTGGCGTTATCCGTGCTATGGAACGCAAAGGCGTTCGTCTGAGCGTCTTTAAGCCAATCGCCCAGCCACGTGCTGGTGGCGATGCGCCAGACCAGACCACCACCATCGTTCGCAAGAACTCCAATCTGCCAGCGGCTGAACCGCTGAAGATGAGCCACGTAGAGTCTCTGCTGTCCAGCAACCAGAAAGACGTGCTGATGGAAGAGATCATCGCTAACTATCATGCTAACGCGCAAGACGCGGAAGTGGTGCTGGTTGAAGGCCTGGTCCCGACGCGCAAACACCAGTTTGCCCAGTCTCTTAACTTTGAAATCGCGAAAACCCTGAACGCAGAGATCGTTTTCGTGATGTCTCAGGGCACCGACACCCCAGAGCAGCTGAACGAGCGTATCGAACTGACGCGCAGCAGCTTCGGCGGCGCGAAAAATACCAACATCACCGGCGTGATCGTGAACAAGCTGAACGCACCGGTGGATGAGCAGGGACGTACTCGCCCTGACCTGTCCGAGATTTTCGACGACTCTTCCAAAGCGAAAGTCATCAAAGTTGACCCGGCTAAGCTGCAGGAATCCAGCCCTCTGCCAGTACTGGGCGCGGTGCCATGGAGCTTCGATCTGATTGCAACCCGTGCAATCGATATGGCGCGTCACCTGAACGCTACCATCGTTAACGAAGGCGACATCAACACCCGCCGCGTGAAGTCCGTGACCTTCTGTGCGCGCAGCATTCCGCACATGCTGGAACACTTCCGCGCAGGTTCCCTGCTGGTAACCTCCGCAGACCGTCCTGACGTGCTGGTTGCCGCCTGTCTGGCCGCGATGAACGGCGTGGAAATCGGTGCGATCCTGCTGACCGGTGCTTACGAGATGGACCCACGCGTTAGCAAGCTGTGCGAACGCGCGTTTGCGACCGGCCTGCCGGTCTTCATGGTGAACACCAACACCTGGCAGACCTCCCTGAGCCTGCAGAGCTTCAACCTGGAAGTGCCGGTTGATGACCACGAGCGTATCGAGAAAGTTCAGGAATACGTTGCGGGCTACATCAACGCAGACTGGATCGAATCCCTGACTGCAACCTCCGAGCGCAGCCGCCGCCTGTCTCCTCCAGCATTCCGTTATCAGCTGACCGAGCTGGCGCGTAAAGCGGGCAAACGCGTTGTTCTGCCAGAAGGCGACGAACCACGTACCGTTAAAGCGGCTGCTATCTGTGCAGAGCGCGGCATCGCGACCTGCGTGCTGCTGGGTAACCCGGATGAGATCACCCGCGTTGCGGCGTCTCAGGGCGTTGAGCTGGGCGCTGGCATCGAAATCGTTGACCCTGAAGTGGTTCGCGAGAGCTACGTTGCCCGTCTGGTTGAGCTGCGTAAGAGCAAGGGTATGACCGAAGCCGTTGCGCGCGAACAGCTGGAAGACAACGTGGTGCTGGGCACACTGATGCTTGAGCAGGACGAAGTTGACGGTCTGGTTTCCGGTGCGGTTCATACCACGGCGAACACCATCCGTCCACCGCTGCAGCTGATCAAAACCGCGCCAGGCAGCTCTCTGGTTTCTTCCGTGTTCTTCATGCTGCTGCCTGAACAGGTTTACGTTTACGGCGACTGCGCGATCAACCCGGATCCAACCGCAGAGCAGCTGGCAGAAATCGCTATCCAGTCCGCGGACTCCGCGATTGCCTTCGGTATCGAACCGCGCGTTGCGATGCTCTCCTACTCTACCGGTACCTCTGGTGCTGGTAGCGACGTAGAGAAAGTGCGTGAAGCGACCCGTCTGGCGCAGGAAAAACGTCCTGACCTGATGATCGACGGTCCGCTGCAGTACGACGCCGCCGTAATGGCCGACGTGGCGAAATCCAAAGCGCCAAACTCGCCGGTTGCAGGTCGCGCTACCGTGTTCATCTTCCCGGATCTGAACACCGGTAACACCACCTATAAAGCGGTGCAGCGTTCAGCAGACCTGATCTCCATCGGGCCAATGCTGCAGGGCATGCGCAAACCTGTGAACGACCTGTCTCGTGGCGCGCTGGTTGACGATATCGTCTACACCATCGCTCTGACCGCGATCCAGTCTTCGCAGCAGCAGTAATGTTAAAAAGCCCGGTGGCGCTAGCGCTTACCGGGCAACAAAAAGGCGACCACTTAACGGGTCGCCTTTTTTATTTACAGCAGCTCTCGCGCCGCCGATACAATGTCATGTGCCGTCAGGCCATACTCCTTCTGCAGGAAATCCTGTGTCCCCACCTGGCCGTAACGCTCCTTGACGCCCACCCGCCGCATCGGTACCGGGCAGGTTTCCACCAGGACTTCCGCCACCGCCGATCCCAGCCCGTTGTGAATGCTGTGGTTTTCACAGGTGACGATGCGACCGGTTTTCTCGGCGTAGTTTTTCACCAGCATCCGGTCGATGGGCTTCAGGGTAAACATGTCGATGACCGCCGCGCTGACCCCCTCCTGCTCAAGCTGGCGCGCCGCTTCCAGCGCTTCCGCCACCATGATGCCGTTGGCAATCAGGGTTATATCGGTTCCTTCGCGCAGCACGTTGCCTTTACCAATGGTGAAGGTTGACCCCGGCGCATACACGCTCGGCGCCTGCTTACGGATGGTGCGTACCCAGTAGAAGCCTTCGAGGTCGATAAGCTGGCGCAGCACGTCCTCAAACATCACCGCGTCGGTCACCTCCAGCACCACCGAATGCGCCAGACCGCGTACGATGCCCATATCCTCAAACGACATATGCGTCCCGCCGTTGTGACAGGCCGTCACGCCCGCATCCGAGGCAATCACCTTCACGTTGTTGCGCTGATAGTCCAGGGACATAAACAGCTGGTCGAAGCAGCGACGGCTGGCAAACGCGGTGAAGGTATGAACGAACGGTTTACGCCCGGTAAGCGACAGCCCCGCCGCGGTGCCGATGACGTTGGCCTCCATAATGCCGCAGTTAATCACGTGCTGCGGATAATCACGCGCCACGCCGTCCATCGCCATCGAGCTCATCAGATCCGCTTCCAGGGCGATAATCTCGCTACCCGCCTCAATCTGCTTTGCCACAAAGCCCGCGTAGACCTTACGCATCTCAACGGCGTCTTTCTCTCCTGCCGGTGCAACCTTAATCATGTGAAGCCTCCAGTTGGCGAATCGTCTCGTTGAGGGCCGCTTTGCTCTCCGCGGTCAACCGCAGGTGGTGCGAGTTGCTGAGCTGTTCCAGGTACGGCACCCCCTGCCCTTTGATGCTGTCAAGGATGACGACTAACGGACGCGCGTCGGCAGCCGGGACCCGCGACGTCAACGCCAGCAGGCCCGGGATGTCGTCGCCCTTCACCGTCGCCACGTCAAAGCCAAAGGCGCGGAATTTCCCCTCCAGGTCGAACGCGCTGATAATTTCGTCCAGCTCGCCGTCGAGCTGCTGTTTGTTCCAGTCCACGAACACCGTCAGGTTGTTAAGGCGATGATGAGCGATAAACTGGAAGGCTTCCCAGCACTGCCCCTCGTTCAGCTCGCCGTCACCGACAATGCAGAAGACGCGGTTCGGTCGCCCCGCCAGCTTGTGCGAGAGCGCCATACCGCCGGCAATCGAGATCCCCTGCCCCAGCGAACCGGTGGTGGCGTCCACGCCGCGCGTTTTCAGACGGTCCGGGTGGCTTGGCAGGCGCGTGCCGTTCTGGTTCAGGGTGCTCAGCTCTTCCACCGGGAAGTAACCCTTGATCGCCAGCGTGCTGTAGAGCGCCGGGCCCGCATGACCTTTCGACAGGACAAAATAGTCTCGCTCCGGCCAGTCCGGATCCGCCGGGTCGATTTTCATCACCGCGCCGTACAGCACGGCCAGGGTTTCGACCACCGACATACTGCCGCCATAGTGCCCAAAGCCCAGCTGCGTCAGGGATTTCAGCGTCTCAAGACGGATCTGACGCGCGAGTTCGGTTATCTCTTTCTCATTCATGATTTGGCTCCGGTGTTTTCCTGCGCGTTACCGCCCGCAGGTTTGTTTTTCGCGAAGACGTTGTACGCCACCAGCAGCGCGAACAACGCCACAACCAGTCCGGTGATGGCAAGCGGCGACAGGAAGCGCGCCAGGTTGCCGAGCACAATCCCGACCGCGCCAAAGTCGGCGTCCGAGAAGGTGGTGTTGGCAAAGCCAATGGCGCCCAGCACCGGCAGCAGCAGGACCGGCAGGAAGGTGATCAGCAGGCCGTTAGCAAAGGCGCCAATCATTGCCCCGCGGCGTCCGCCGGTGGCGTTACCGAACACGCCCGCCGTTGCGCCGGTGAAGAAGTGCGGCACGACGCCCGGGAGGATCAGCACCCAGCTAAACTGACCGCAGATGAACAACCCCACAATCCCGCCGAGGAAGCTGAACAGGAAGCCAATCAGCACCGCGTTTGGCGCATAGGGATACACCACCGGGCAGTCCAGCGCAGGACGCGCGTTCGGCACCAGCTTTTCCGAGAAGCCGGTAAAGGCCGGAACGATTTCCGCCAGAATCAGGCGTACGCCCTGCAGGATGATGAACACGCCCGCCGCGAAGGTGATCGCCATGATGATGGCGTAGACCAGGTAGTTCTGACCGCCGCTGAAGGTGGCCTCGACATACTCACGTCCGGCGCTCACCGCCATGATCAGGTAGATAATCATCATGGTCAGGGAGATGGAGATCGAGCTGTCGCGCAGGAAGCTCAGGTTCTTCGGCAGGTTCATCTCTTCGGTTGAGCGGGAGCCTTTGCCAACCTTGCTGCCAATCCAGCCGGACAGCACGTAGCCCAGCGTGCCGAAGTGCCCGAAGGCAATCTCATCGTTGCCGGTAATGCGCTTCATGTAGCGCTGGGCAATCGCCGGGAAGAAGGCCATGATCAGGCCGAGGATCAGCGAGCCGGTAAAGACCAGCCCCACGCCCTCAAAGCCCGCTACCGTCAGGATCACCCCAATCATGCACGCCATGTAAAACGTGTGGTGCCCGGTCAGGAAGATGTACTTCAGGCGGGTAAAGCGCGCGACGATAATATTCGCCACCATGCCGAAGGCCATAATAAGCGCGGTCGCCGCACCGTATTTTTCCAGCGCAATTGACACAATCGCTTCATTGTTTGGAATAATGCCCTGAATCGTAAAGGCGTGCTCAAACATACCGCCCAAAGGATTTAATGACCCCACCAGCACCGTGGCGCCGCCGCCCAGCACAATAAAGCCGAGAATGGTTTTAATCGTCCCTTTCACTACGTCCGAAAACGCTTTTTTCTGCGCAACCAGACCAATTAGCGCAATTAAACCGACCAGCACCGAAGGGACTTTTAAAATATCAACAACGAAATTCAGCGTTTCAAGGATAAACATATCCACCTCGCCTTATCAGGGTTATTGTCTTTCGAACCAGGCGCGCAGCTGCGCTTCAAGTTCGTTGATGTCGATGATGTTGTTAATCACCACCAGCTGGCTTTCCGGCACGCTGGCGCTGGCCGCAATGTCTTTTGCCATCACGAACAGATCGGCCGCGCCCGGCGTGGCCGAGGAGAGATCGGAATGTTCAACCTCAGCCTCAATCTCCAGTTTTTTAAGTACCTTTTTAATATTCATTTCGACCATAAAACTGCTGCCCAGGCCGGAGCCGCAAATAGCCATGATTTTCATTGTTGTCCCCTTATTTTGAGTAGAGCACGCCCCATCACGCTGTCGCGTAATGTTGTGAATAATCGGATTAAAGAATTAAATCAGAAGCGGTCAATAATCGTTTTAATTTCCTCCAGGGTATTCGCCTGATGCAGTTTTTCCATATCCTCGTCGCTGGAAAATAATTCTGCGAGTGCGGATATCATTTCGATATGGCTATGTTTATCCGGTGCCGCGAGCATAATAATCACATCGACAGGGTCAAACTCACCGGCACCAAACGAGACGCCCTGTTTTAGTTTTAATAAAGACAACCCCAGTCCTTTGGCGCCTTCCTCCGGCCGCGCATGCGGCATCGCCAGCCCTGGTGCCAGCACATAATAGGGTCCTAACGTGTGGTGCTGCTGGATGATGGCAGTGACGTATTCAGGCTCAATCACCTGCAAATCCAGAAGCGGCTTCGCGCACAGCTCCAGCGCCTGCGGCCAGTTTTCCACGCTATCCTGCAGCGTGATGGTTGTATCATATATCCATTTTTTGAGCACTTTTCACTCCCGCTACACGCTAAAGATGAGCAAACTTTATTCAACACATCGCTGGATGACTGCGATCGGGATCACAAAGATAGCGCTACCAATGCTTAACATGCAGAAATGTGATAGCGCTATCAAAATACAATCACGTCGCTAAATCACAGCAAAAAAAGGGATTTAAGGCGTATACTGCCTGTCACGTGAAGCGAAGGAAATGAAGAACGCGTCTGGTCAGCAGGAAGGTGTATGTCTCTAACCCGAAAACGGCGCAGTACCGGTAAAGTGACACTCGCCGATGTCGCACAGCTTGCCGGTGTGGGCACGATGACCGTGTCCCGTGCACTCCGCACGCCCGAACAGGTTTCCGATAAACTACGAGAAAAAATTGAAGCTGCCGTGCAGGAACTGGGCTATATGCCTAATCTTGCCGCCAGCGCGCTGGCCTCGGCGTCGTCGTGGACGATAGCCATGGTGGTGCCAAATCTCTCCGAAGCCGGCTGCTCGGAGATGTTCGCCGGGCTACAGCAGGTGCTACAGCCTGCCGGGTATCAGATCATGCTGGCTGAATCTCAGCATCGCCTGGAGCAGGAGGAGAAATTGCTGGAGACGCTGCTGGCGTCGAATATTGCCGCCGCTATCCTGCTCAGCGTTGAACATACCGACACCGTTCGCCACTGGCTGAAAAACGCCTCCATTCCGGTGATGGAGATGGGGGCCATGCGCGCCGACCCGATTGATATGAATATCGGGATTGATAACGTAGCGGCCATGTATGAACTCACGGAAATGGTGATTAAGCGCGGCTACCAAAATATTGGCCTGCTGTGCGCCAACCAGGAGCAGTGGATTTTCCAGCAGCATTTGCAGGGCTGGTACAAAGCCATGCTTCGCCACCATATGTCGCCGAACCGGGTGATTAACGCGGCGATGCCACCGACCTTCTCGACCGGCGCGGCACAGCTGCCTGAATTCCTGCTGGCGTGGCCGGAGCTGGATGCGCTGGTGTGCGTCTCAGACGAGCTGGCCTGCGGGGCGCTGTACGAGTGTCAGCGCAGACGAATCAAGGTGCCGGACGATCTGGCGGTGGTCGGCTTTGGCGATAGCGACGTGAGCCGCGTCTGTCAGCCGCCGCTGACGACGATGGCGGTGCCGCATCGTAAGATTGGAATTGAAGCCGGGAAAGCGTTGCTGGAGCGTCTGAATGACGGTGACTGGCGCGATCAAAAGCCCATCGCGTCCAGTCTGTGTCTGAGAGAGAGTTGCTGACGCTTACTCAGCCTCTTCCTCTTTCTCTGATTTGGTCGATTCGTTTTTGGCGTTGCGGGTCATCCACAGCGCCAGCGCTTTTAACGAATCCGGCGTGAACTCGTCGCAGCGCGCGGTGATCTCTTCCGGCGTCATCCAGCTGACTTCACTCACCTCTTCTTCCTGCAGAGCGAACGGTCCGTGGGAGACGCAGCTAAACAGCCCGCCCCAGACGCGGCAGTTTTCGTCTTCGAAATAGAACTGACCGTGCTCGGCAAACGGCACGCCGGCGATGCCTAACTCTTCTTCCGCTTCACGACGCGCGGAATCCAGCAGCACTTCATCTGCCTGGACAACCCCACCTGCGGTGGCATCCAGCATACCCGGGAGAAAATCTTTGGTGTCCGTGCGGCGCTGGACCAGAATTTTGCCCATCCCGTCATGCACAACGATGTACGTTGCGCGGTGGCGCAGACGCTCCGCACGCATTTGTTCGCGGCTGGCCTGCGCGATCACTTCATTCTCTTCGCTGACAATGTCAACCCACTCTGTACTTGCCAAATGACTCTGCTCCACCATCGGGAAACCTTCTCTTCTTAGCGCTCTTTCGGCGCGTTTGCAGTTGAGGTGTAACTTACGGATTAATCGCTACCTGCGCAATAACTTGCTGATCATTAAGTGCGATAACGCGCAGGGTATTTCCATCCAGCATGCCATAGCTCGCTGGATAACCGCCTTTCGGTATGCTGACCGATCCCGGATTGAAGTAATAAATCTCACCGCGCTTTTCAGCAACCGGAATATGAGTATGACCGTAAACCAGGACATCGCCAGCCGCGAGCGCCGGGAGATTATCCGGGCTAAAAAGATGCCCGTGCGTCAGGAACAGACGGCTTTGTTCCAGCAGCACCTGCTGCCATGGCGCGGTAAGGGGAAAATGCAGCAGCATCTGGTCCACTTCGCTGTCGCAGTTGCCGCGAACGGCAATGATGCGCGAGGCGTACGGGTTGAGCTTTTCCGCGACCTGCGCAGGGGCGTAGCCCTCTGGCAGCGCGTTGCGCGGGCCGTGGTTGAGCACATCCCCCAGAATAATCAGCCACTGCGCGCCGCTTTGTGCAAACAGGGAAAGGACACGCTCGGTAGCGGGCAGCGATCCATGGATATCCGACGCAAACATCAGTTTCATCAGTCACTCCTCGGGAAAACAGACTGCCCCATCATACCTGAAGCGTCAGGGCTTATCAGCCCGCGCGCTTAGCCGAGAGTGCCACATAGCGCTGCACGGAGGCGCGCTGCCACTGAAACGCGGCATAATCAACCAGCAGCTGCGGCACCTCATCGCCGTTGAGGATCAGGCGGTTTAGCATCAACGCCAGATCGGCGTCGGCAATGCACCACTCGCCGAACAGGTTCGGGTTGCCGTGTGCGAGGAGCGAGGTGGCGGTTTCAATGAGTTTTTGCGCGCTTTCACGGCCTTCAGCGCTGAGCGCTGGCTTTTTGACCCCGGCAAACACGACGTCCGTTGAGCGTTCCACGCGAATCGGCACCAGATCGCTCCGCAGCCACGCCTGGATCTGCCGCGCCCGCGCGCGTTTTTGCAGGTCGTGCGGATAGATCCGCTCCCACTCGGGCGGCGCGAACCTATCTTCCAGATATTCATCAATCGCAGACGATTCGCTCAGGGCAAAACCGTCGATCTCCAGCACCGGCACGCGTCGGGTCAGGTCGTAGCCCTGCCACTGCGGCTTGAGATGTTCACCGCCGTCAAGATCGACGGTCTTCAGCGTAAAAGTGAGTCCTTTTTCGGCCAGCGCAACGTATACGCTCATAACATAGGGAGAAAAGAAATTCGCATCGGACCACAACGTGATTACGGGCTGGTTCATAACATCCTCATCGGCTGATCGGGTTTTTACTCAACATATAATCTCTTTGCCCCGCTGTCACTTGATGAAAACTCACGATTTACAACAACCACCTATACTCATTTCTCATGGCATCACTATTCGCATGGACAGGAGTTGAGAATGATCGACCTTTATTACGCCCCTACCCCAAACGGCCATAAAATCACCCTTTTTCTTGAAGAAGCCGAGCTGGATTACAGGATCATTCGCGTGGATATCAGCAAAGGCGATCAGTTCAGCCCTCTCTTTCTGGCTATCTCGCCGAATAATAAAATCCCGGCCATTATTGATAACCACCCGGCGGACGGGGGCAGGCCGCTGAGCCTGTTTGAATCCGGTGAAATTTTGCTCTACCTGGCGGAGAAAACCGGCAAACTGCTGAGCGGCGAACTGCGCGAGCGTCACCATACCCTGCAATGGCTCTTCTGGCAGGCGAGCGGGCTGGGGCCCATGCTGGGGCAAAATCATCACTTTACCGCTTACGCCCCGCAGCCCATTCCTTATGCAATAGAACGCTATCAGGTTGAGACTCAACGGCTGTATGACGTTCTGAACCGTAGGCTGGAGAAAACGCCGTGGCTCGGGGGCGATCATTACAGTATTGCCGATATCGCCTGCTGGCCGTGGGTGAATACGCATGAAAAACACCGAATTGACCTGGCCGCTTACCCGGCGGTGAACAACTGGTTTGAGCGCATCCGAACCCGCCCGGCCACCGAGCGGGCAATGCAAAAAATCCAGCAGATTTAGCCCTCTATGAGGCTGGGTGCCCGCGAGCCTCTCATGTATGATGAGCGTGAAATACTGACACGGAGAAGACCTGCAATGTCACAGCCAGACGCTATTATTCGCATAAAAAATTTACGCTTGCGCACCTTCATCGGCATCAAAGAGGAAGAGATCGCCAACCGTCAGGATATTGTCATTAACGTGGTAATTCACTATCCCGCAGACAAAGCGCGGGCCAGCGAAGACATCAACGACGCGCTGAACTACCGCACAATAACCAAAAACATCATTCAGTACGTGGAGAATAACCGCTTCTCTCTGCTGGAAAAATTAACTCAGGATGTGCTCGATATCGCACGCGAACATCACTGGGTCACTTATGCTGAAGTTGAGATCGATAAACTTCACGCCCTGCGCTACGCCGATTCCGTCTCCATGACGCTAAGCTGGCGACGCCAGGCGTAACCCTGGAGGTTGTATGAAGATTTTGCTGACCGGCGGTACAGGCCTGATTGGTCGTCACCTCATTGCGCGTCTGCAGGCCTTGCATCACGACATTACCGTGGTCACGCGCAGCCCGGAGAAAGCGCGCCAGGTGCTCGGGGCGGGTGTCGATATCTGGAAAAATCTGGCCGAGCAGCAAAATCTCGACGGCTTCGACGCCGTCATAAACCTCGCGGGTGAACCCATCGCCGATAAGCGCTGGACGGAAGAGCAAAAACAGCTGTTATGCAGCAGCCGGTGGAACATTACCGAAAAGCTGGTCGAGCTGATCCGCAATAGCCACACGCCGCCTTCGGTGCTGATTTCAGGTTCAGCGGTAGGCTATTACGGCGATCTCGGCGAGGTGGTGGTGACCGAGGAAGAGCCGCCGCATAACGAGTTTACCCATAAGCTCTGCGCCCAGTGGGAGCGTATCGCCTGTGCGGCGCAGAGCGATCGTACCCGCGTCTGCCTGCTGCGGACCGGCGTCGTGCTTGCGCCGAAGGGCGGCATTCTGGCGAAGATGCTTCCCCCTTTCCGGCTCGGGCTCGGCGGCCCCATCGGCAATGGTCGTCAGTACCTGGCGTGGATCCATATCGACGATATGGTCAACGGTATTCTCTGGCTGCTGGATAACGATCTGCGCGGGCCGTTTAACATGGTTGCGCCTTATCCGGTGCGTAACGAACAGTTTGCCCACGCGCTGGGGCATGCCCTGCACCGCCCGGCGATTTTGCGCGTGCCTGCCACGGTCATTCGCCTGATGATGGGGGAAGCCTCTGTGCTGGTATTAGGCGGACAGCGGGCGCTGCCAAAACGGCTAGAAGCGGCCGGCTTTGCGTTCCGCTGGTATGAATTAGAAGAGGCGCTGGGGGATGTGGTGGGATAAAACCAATAATGAGACATCTGACAGCATTTTAACTAGTGACTTATAGTAATTTTGTTTAGCTATAAAACAAATAAATCTATAAGGAAATTAAAATGCGTTTGGATAATTTAGCTATTAAAAACTTTAGAAAGTTAAAAGACTGCACAATAAACTTTAGAGATGCGACGTTCCTAATTGGTTCCAATAATGCTGGTAAGTCCAGTGTTTTCAGGGCATTGCAATTTCTGCATCAAAACATTAACCCTTCATCCGATGATTACTCTAAATGTTATAATCAAGAACGTGATGATTACATAAAAGAAGAAACGATTGAGATAATAGGAGAATACCATAATATCCCTGATGAAGCTGAAACATGGATAGGTTTTAAGGGAAGGATTATTAGAAATGACCACCCTTTACCAGGTGAAACAAACAATAAAATTGTTTACAGGAAGGTGTGGAGTATTACAAGCACAAAACCTGAAATTTTTATAATGGAGAAAAATAAAAATAGAAGTGAAAAGTATGCTGCAGCGCAAACTCCTGCAGAACTTGAGGGCGAGGATTTTACAATTGAATTTCTAACAGAACATTTCGGCTTTGATAATTTAACAACATCGCTGAATACAAAAGCAAACAAAGAAAAAGCAAACGAACTACCGCAACTATGGGACGTTGTTGCAGATTCTGCAGCTACTTGGGTAAAAAACCCAGGTGGTATTCCGGGCAATATAATATCTAAACTGCCAAAGGTAATTATCATCCCAGCAGAATCTTGCATGTCTGAACTAACTAGCCAAAATGGAGCTCTATTAAATCTCTTAGGCGACCTATTCAAAAGTGTTAGAAACAGATCTGATAACTATACCCAAGCTCAACAACATCTTTCCCTACTAGCCAGAGAAATGAATCCACAGGACAGGGAAACAGATTTCGGACGATTAATACAAGATCTGAATTCAATGGCACATTCTTTATTCCCTAATGCATCGATACATGTTACTGCAAATTTAGATGATGCAGATAAAGTGATTAAACCATTGTTTAATGTTGAAATGGAAAGCAATGTCAGAACGTCAGTAAGCTATCAAGGTCATGGTATTATTAGATGCACCGCCTTTCAATTAATTAGATTTATTCAAGATTATTTGAATGCACATGAAGAATCCCAAAGATCAACAATTTTATGCTTCGAAGAACCTGAAATATATTTGCATCCTGCTGCTGCAAGTCAGATGAGAGATACAATTTACAAATTCGCATCGGGCATAAGTCAAATTGTAGCGACAACACACTCCCCATATATGATAGATTTAGGATCTGATACTAGCTTAAGCCTCACTAAATTCTCTGTAAGCGAAAATGATTTTACTTCAACACATTCTTTTAATCTTGAACAAGCATTCACAAGTTTACAAGAGAATGAAAAATTAAATCTTAAAATGCTACTGAAGATAGATGATTACATTGCTAGAATATTTTTCACAAATAAATGTATATTTGTCGAAGGTGACACTGAAGAAGTTGTGTTAAGAGAAACCATTAAGAAACTCTCTCCTGAACAAAAATCTATAGCTATAGGTAATTGCGAAATTTTGCGCGCCAGAGGAAAAGCGGTTATGATTTCCATGGCTAAATATCTAAATGCATTAGGAATCGACTACATCATATTACATGATTCTGATATAGGCACACCTAAAGCGGAATTAATTAACCCATTGATTTTAGCCGAAACAGGCGAGACACGTAGAATAATGATTAATAACTGTATAGAAGATATTCTCGGCTATGATGCGCCATCAAAAGATAAACCATATAGAGCATATAATTTTATACAAGAAGAATGGGGGGCTGATTTTAGTACCATTCCGCAAAACTGGCGAGAGATATTTTTAAATCTACACACTCCTTATCTTGATCATCTTCGTTAATTAATTATAAAAGCCAACTATTTACTAGTTGGCTTTTTTATAATTTTCAATATATTCAGCCAAGTCATCTTCAACTGTATAAAAATAACTAGCCGGTACATTCAGCACCTCCGCCAACTTGCACGCCAGCGCAAAGTCAGGCGTGTGGATCCCCTTCTCATACTGATTCATACGTGCGCTAGCCGTCGCTTCATCAATCCCCGCGAGGATCCCAAGTTTTTGCTGTGATAGTCCCGCTTTCAGTCGCGCCGCTTTAAGTCGATGGGGAAGCATGGTGACTCTTCAAAATCTGGAAGTAGAGTCATGATTCTGGTATCCCGTTATTGAAATTGTACTAAGTATTACTTAGTATTAGTGTCTGCAATTTAAACAAAATCATATATAAAGGAAAATATATGAATAGAGATCAGGACATGCACCCAGCGGATATCATCGCCATGCTCCACAAGCGCAAACTCTCACTAGCCGCTCTTTCACGCCAGGCTGGTTTAGGTTCTTCTACACTTGCAAACGCGCTCTCCAGGCCGTGGCCCAAGGGGGAAAAGATCATCGCGGAGGCACTAGAAAAAGATGCGGCGTCGATCTGGCCCAGTCGCTATTACGATCAATATGGCAACTATGTTGATCGTTCTAAGTTGATCAGGACCAGACGCTAACCTCCGTCACCAAAATCCATTCTGTTCGCCAGTTCCATTCCGGTGTTAAGGTAATAAGCCAAATTCATCGGAATGGCGTAACAATGGCAACAATCACCACTCCCCGGCTTCACCTCACTCCTTTCGAACCCACTGACTGGGCCTTCTTCCGTTCGCTGCGTGAAGATCGCCGCATCATGCGCTACATGGCCGCCATCGCGCCGGAAAAAGAGACCCGCCGCGTGTTTGCCGCACGCCTGATGGCGGAGCATGTCTTCGTGATCCGCTCTCTGGAGGACGATACGCCGCTGGGCGATATCGGCCTGCAAATCAGCCCTGAGAATCGTGAAGAGGCCGATATTGGCTATACGGTTGTGCCTGCCGCGCAGGGAAAAGGGATTGCCAGCGAGGCGCTGCGCGCGGTGTGTGATTACGCGTTTAACCAGACCCGCGTGAAAGCGATTAACGCGTACGTGCTGGCGGATAATGGCGGTTCGGTGCGGGTGCTGGAGAAAGCCGGGTTTGTGCGTACGCAGGTGCTGGAAAAGGCGTATGAAATTGACGGCGTGCGCTATGACGACTGGGTGTATCGGCTGGAGTGCGGTGCGGCTTGATGCCCTCACCCCGGCCCTCTCCCACAGGGAGAGGGAGAAGGGCAAACTCTACTTCAAAGAACCCTTCAGGAACTGCTGCAAACGCGGGCTTTGCGGGTTCGCCAGCACCTCGTCCGGGTGGCCCTGCTCTTCAATTTTCCCCTGATGCAGGAAGATAACGTGGTTCGAGACGTTACGGGCGAAGCCCATCTCGTGCGTCACCACCACCATCGTTTTGCCCTCTTCGGCCAGCTTCTGCATGATGCGCAGCACTTCGCCAACGAGTTCAGGGTCCAGCGCGGAAGTCGGTTCGTCGAACAGCAGCACCTCGGGCTCCATCGCCAGCGCGCGCGCGATGGAGACACGCTGCTGCTGACCGCCGGAGAGATGTACCGGGTATTTCATCTGCTGGCGCTCGTCGATACCCACTTTCGCCAGGTATTTCACCGCGCGCTCGCGGGCTTCCTGCTTGCTCAGGCCCAGCACCTGAATCGGTGCTTCCATCACGTTCTCCAGCACCGTCATGTGGCTCCAGAGGTTGAAGTGCTGGAACACCATCGTCAGGCGCGTACGCAGCAGGCGCAGCTGGTGTTTATCCGCGACCTTCAGCTGGCCGTCTTTATCACGGACCAGGTTAATATTCTGCCCGCTCACCACAATCGAGCCTTCGCTCGGTTTTTCGAGGAAGTTAATGCAGCGCAGGAAGGTACTTTTACCCGAGCCGGATGAGCCGATAATACTGATCACGTCGCCCGCATTCGCCTGCAGCGACACCCCTTTCAGCACTTCATGTTCGCCGTAGCGTTTGTGCAAATCAATAACGTTTAATTTGTTCTCAGCCATCATCTTTCTCAGTGCGTCGAAGAAGGTTTTATATGCTGCAACCAGCGTTTTTCAGCCTTACGGAACAGGCTAATCAGAACATAAGAGATAATTAAATAGAGCACCGCCGCAATGCCAAACGCGGTAAACGGCTGATAGGTCGCGGAGTTAATATCGCGCGCGATTTTGAGCAGATCCGGCACCGTCGCGGTAAAGGCGAGCGCGGTGGAGTGCAGCATCAAAATCACTTCGTTACTGTACGCCGGTAACGCGATACGCAGTGCCGACGGCAGAATAATGCAGCGATAAAGCTTCACCGAGGAAAAGCCGTACGCGCGCGCCGCTTCAATCTCACCGTAAGGGACAGAGCGAATTGCCCCGGCGAAAATCTCGGTGGTGTAGGCGCAGGTGTTGAGCGTCAACGCCAGCACCGTACAGTTCAGACCGCTGCGGAAGAACGCATTCAGCATCTCAGTGCCTTTTACGATCTCAAGCGTATACATCCCCGAATAGAACACCAGCAGCTGCACGTACAGCGGCGTACCGCGAAACACGTAGGTAAACAGCCAGATCGGGAACTGGATAAATTTATTGTTCGACACGCGGCCAATAGCAAGAAACACCGCCAGAATGCCGCCCATCACCACGGAGGAGATCAGCAGCCAGAGCGTAATCGCCACGCCGGTAAAGCGGTAGCCATCCGTCCACAGCAGCGATTTCCAGTATTCCTGAATAATATCAATCACAGGTCAGCCCTCTTCACACCCACGGAGTAGCGACGCTCGAGCAGAAGCAGCACACCATTGGAGGCGGTCGTAAAGACCAGATAAATCACGCCGCAGACCACCGCAAAGTAGAACGGCTCCCAGGTGCTCTTGCCCGCCAGCTGAGTCGCTTTCACGACGTCTTCCAGACCGAGCAGCGAGACCAGCGCTGTCGCTTTGAGGATAACCTGCCAGTTGTTGCCGATACCCGGCAGCGCATAGCGCATCATGGCCGGGAACATAATCCGACGAAACGTTTGTGAAGAGGTAAAACCAAATGCGGTTGCCGCCTCAATGTGTCCTTTCGGCACGGCCATGTAAGCGCCGCGGAAGGTTTCGGTGAAGTAGGCACCGTAGATAAAACCGAGGGTAATAATACCGGCCACCATCGGGTCTATATCAATTTGTCCCATGCCCATCGCGTCCGTCACGCTGTTCAACGCAATCTGCAGACCGTAAAAGATCAGCAGCATCAGCACCAGATCGGGAACGCCGCGAATAAGCGTGGTGTAGCCTTCAAATATGAGCGCCAGCGGTTTGTTAGCCGAAAGCTTCGCCCCTGCGCCCGCCAGACCTATCAGCACCGCCAGCACCACGGAGCTGATAGCCAGCTCAAGGGTGACAAGCGCGCCCTGTAAAATAACGCCAGAAAATCCGTACAGCATACCGCGAGCCCTGTCGTATCGTGAGTGGTGGAACCGTGTCTTTTCCCCTCCCGCATCGGGAGGGGCCGCACGTTATTTGACGGGGCGATTAGCCGCCGTAAACATTAAAATCAAAGTACTTTTTCGCCAGCTTGTCGTAAGTGCCGTCAGCGCGCATTTCAGCAAACGCTTTGTTCAGCGCCTCACGCAGCTCGTTGTCTTCTTTGCGCAGGCCCATACCGGTACCCACACCAAACAACTTCACGTCCTTAATAGACGGGCCGCCAAACTTGTAATCTTTACCCACCGGCGTTTTCAGGAAGCCTTCGCTTGCCGCGACTTCATCCTGGAATGCCGCATCAATTCGGCCTGCCGTCAGGTCAGCGTAGATATTTTCCTGGCCCTGATAGGAGACGATTTCAATCCCCTTCGGCGCCCAGTGTTCGTTGCCGTAGGTTTCCTGCGTGGTGCCCTGCAGCACGCCGACGCGTTTGCCTTTCAGGGACTCCAGCGTTGGCTGAATGTCAGAAGCTTTAGCCACCACCAGACGAGAATCGGCCGCGTAGAGTTTGTCGGTGAAGGCAATCTCCTGCTGGCGTTTTTCGGTGATGGAGAGCGAGGACATGATTACGTCGATTTTTTTCGCTTTCAGGGACGGGATCAGCGCATCCAGCGGGTTCTCAACGTAGGTACACTGTGCTTTGATGCGTTTGCACAGCTCATTGGCCAGATCGATGTCAAAACCGACCAGTTCACCCTTTGAATTCTTCGATTCGAACGGCGCATAGGTTGGATCGGTACCAATCCGAATTTTCTGCGGAATGGCTGCGAATGCCGCGGTGGCGCTGGAAAAGGCCAGCACCAGAGATAGTGACAACACGAGTTTTTTCATATTTGTCCTCAACAAACTGTCTTCATACGGGATTTTTACGACGACGGGGTGGTGCTAATGTGCCATTAATCCCCTCTTTCAGGCAAAGACTAATGCCCTTCAGGCGGGAATTTTTGCATTATAAATGCGTAAGTATGCACAAAGCGATCCAATACGGTGCAACAAATGCACCGCATTGGGTCAACCGCTCCCGCAACGCACCTTTGCAGTGCGTTAGCGTCAGGCATTATTCACCGTATACGTTGAAGTCGAAGTATTTCTTCGCCAGTTTGTCGTAAGTACCGTCTTTACGCAGCTCTGCAAAGGCTTTGTCGAAGGCGGCTTTCAGCTCGGTATCATCCTTGCGCAGGCCAATACCGGTGCCGTCACCAAAGTATTTTTTGTCTTTTACCGACGGGCCCGCAAACGCATAGTCTTTACCCGCAGGCTGTTTCAGGAAGCCTTCGCTCGCGGCGACTTCATCCTGGAATGCCGCATCCAGACGGCCTGCGGCCAGGTCAGAGTAAATCAGATCCTGGTTCTGGTAAGCCACCACGTCTACGCCCTTCTCACGCCAGGTCGCGTTGGCATAACCTTCCTGCGTCGACCCCTGAAGCACGCCAACATGCTTGCCTTTCAGCGAGTCGATGGTTGGCTTAATCGGGGAGCCTTTCGGCGCAATCAGGCGAGAATCCGCGGCGTAGAGCTTGTCAGAGAAGGCAATCTCCTGCTGGCGTTTTTCGGTGATGGAAAGAGAAGAGATAATGGCGTCGATTTTCTTGGCTTTCAGCGACGGGATTAACGCGTCAAAGTCGCTGCCCACCCATGTGCATTTCACCGCAATGCGTTTGCACATTTCATTTCCCAGATCGATATCAAACCCCACGAAATCGCCTTTCGCATCCTTGGAAGAGAATGGCGCGTAGGTTGCGTCTGTACCGATACGAACCGTCTGTGGAAGCGCTGCGTAGCTACCTGCTGCCGCACTTAACCCCACGAGCAAAGACAGAGCCAGAACCGTCTTCTTCATACATTTACCCTCAAGTACCGTGATTTTATTATGTATTGTGTTGTGTGTTGTGTTGCAGGCTTCATCTTGCAGGTCTTATGCCACATTGCCGTCTGGTCAAAACTTCGACGTTAAATATGTTAATAAAACGTTGCGATATTGCCTTAATGGTGAAAGATAGCAGGTCTGCCGAACGAACCGGAAAGAGAAAAAGGGAAAAAACGAATTAAATGTCGAGGATATGATCGCCGTTGCATAATTGCCCTGAAACAGGGCAACGTCTCTTTTCATGCACTCTGTTTGTGCACAGATTCAGGCCCCTTGCCAGCGGGTGAAGAGATCTTCAGGCAGGTCGATGTCAAACTGATCCAGCACGCGGTTGACGGTCTGATTAATCACGTCGTCCAGCGAGGTCGGGCGATGATAAAACGCCGGTACCGGCGGCATGATGATGGCCCCAAGCTCGGCGGCCTGAGTCATTAAACGCAGATGGCCGAGATGCAGCGGCGTTTCCCGCACGCAGAGCACCAGAGGACGACGCTCCTTCAGCACCACATCCGCCGCGCGCGTCACCAGGGTGTCGGTATAGCTGTTCACAATGCCGGAGAGCGTTTTAATTGAACAGGGCAGGATAACCATGCCGGCTGTTTTAAACGAGCCTGAGGAGATGCTGGCGGCGATATCACGGGCATCGTGAACCACGTCCGCCAGTGCCTGAACATCGCGCAGGGAGAGATCGGTTTCAAGAGAGAGGGTCTGCCGCGCCGCCTGGCTCATCACCAGATGGGTCTCGACTTCCGCCACGTTACGCAGAACCTGTAACAGACGTACGCCGTAAATCGCGCCGCTGGCACCGCTGAGCCCAACAATGAGTCGTTTCATGATTTTCGCCCTTACTGATTTCAGGGCAGACTGTGCAGGATTTTGCGGGGAGTTGCAAGTGAGGGCATTCGCCCTCACCTGCCGGAGCATCAACCTTCGTTGTGCATCTCCAAGCTTTCAAGATCGTTCTGCATCTGAACGGCTTTCGCATCGTCGTTGCGCAGAGAATCAAGATAGTCGAGGTACTGCTGGTCAACGTCTTTGGTCACGTAAATACCGTTGAACACGGAGCATTCAAACTGCTGAATTTCCGGGTTCTCGGCACGCACCGCGTCGATGAGATCGTTCAGATCCTGGAAAATCAGGCCGTCGGCACCGATGATCTGGCGAATTTCATCCACTTCACGCCCGTGAGCGATCAGCTCGTTGGCGGTTGGCATATCGATGCCGTACACGTTCGGGAAGCGAATCTCCGGCGCAGCAGAGGCCAGGTAGACTTTCTTCGCACCCGCTTCGCGCGCCATCTCGATAATCTGCTCAGAGGTGGTGCCGCGAACGATGGAGTCATCCACCAGCAGAACGTTCTTGTCGCGGAATTCCGCGCGGTTGGCGTTCAGCTTGCGGCGCACGGACTTACGGCGCAGGTGCTGGCCCGGCATGATAAAGGTGCGGCCAACGTAGCGGTTCTTCACGAAGCCCTGACGGTATGGCTTGTCCAGAATGCGGGCGATCTCCAGCGCGATATCGCAGGAGGTTTCCGGAATAGGAATAACCACGTCGATGTCGAGATCGTCCCACTCGCGGGCAATCTTCTCGCCCAGCTTGGTGCCCATGTTGACGCGCGCGCTGTAGACGGAAATCTTGTCGATGAAGGAATCCGGGCGGGCGAAGTAAACGTATTCAAACAGGCACGGGTTGCTGACCGGGTTATCGGCACACTGGCGGGTAAACAGCTGGCCCTTCTCGGTGATATAGACCGCTTCGCCCGGCGCAACGTCACGCAGGAACTCAAAGCCCAGGGTATCCAGCGCCACGCTCTCAGAGGCAACCATATATTCGGTACGGCCATCGCCAAGGTCGCGCTTGCCGAGCACCAGGGGACGAATGCCGTTTGGATCGCGGAAGGCCACCATGCCGTGTCCGATAATCATCGCCACGCAGGCGTACGCGCCGCGGATCTGGCGGTTGGTCGCGGCAATCGCAGCAAAGATGTTGTCTGCTTCCAGCGGATAGTGACGGAAGTTATCCAGCTCGCTGGCGAACACATTGAGCAGGATTTCAGAATCAGAGGTGGTGTTAATGTGGCGACGTTTCTCTTCGAACAGCTTTTTACGCAGCTCATGCGCATTGGTCAGGTTGCCGTTATGAGCAAGGGTGATGCCATACGGTGAGTTGACGTAGAAAGGCTGTGCCTCGGAGGCGCTGGAACTGCCAGCAGTAGGATAACGAACGTGACCGATCCCCATATTACCTTGCAGACGCTGCATATGGCGGGCTTCAAACACATCGTTTACCAGGCCATTCGCCTTGCGTAAACGGAAGCAGTTGTTTGCATCAATGGTGATGATACCCGCAGCATCCTGCCCACGGTGCTGAAGCACCGTTAACGCGTCATAAATCGACTGGTTTACCGGCATGAAACCGGCGATACCGACAATACCGCACATTCGTCTTTTCCTCGTTAAGCCACATCTCAGGGTTTATGCCCTGGGCAAAAAACTCGACGAGCTTTGCAGATAGTCAAAGAACCATCTGATGATGAAGCTGAACTCTGGAATGAGCTGCGATTTCTGCCAGTCTTCGCTTTTGGAGAACCCGGTGAAGGTATCCAGGAAGAACAGGATCGCGGCTACAATCAGCACGCCTCGTAACGCCCCGAAACAGATCCCGAGCACCCTGTCCGTTCCTGACAGACCGGTTTTCTCGACCAGCTGACCTATCACGTAATTCACGATAGCGCCGACAATCAGCGTTGCGATAAACAGCACCGCGATGGCAATTCCGTTTCGGACCAGTTCATCTTCAAAGCCCGTGAACCAGACAGACAGGTAAGTGTAGTAATGACTGGCAACAAAGAAAGCACAACCCCAGGTTACCAGCGATAACGCTTCACGAACAAAGCCACGGATCAGGCTAACCAGACAGGAAAAACCAATCACCGCAATGATGGCGTAATCAATCCAGACCATATGTGTCCCACGATTTAACGCCCTGTCATCCAGTTCGGGGCGAATTCTAACAGAAAAAGAAAACGTTTGCGTAGGGATTTCCTTCCCGCGCGTAAATAAAAAAGGCGCTGAAAAAATGTTCAACGCCGTGGCTTATCGCCTCTCTCTTTTAGGAGCAGGTCGTACTTAGTTCGCGCTGTAGCCCATCACCACACCGCTCAGGCCGGAGATCTGCTTCAGCTCGCCGAGCGAACCTTTAAGCTTATCTTTGGACGCTTCTGGCCCCACGAGGATACGGGTAATTTTACCCTGCACCGGCGTGGAAGGTGAAGTGTAAACACGATATCCCGCACTGCGCAGTTTGCTCACGACCTCGTTGACCTTATCGGCGTTTTTCAGCGCGCCGAGCTGCACAACGTACGCTTTTCCGGTCGGTGCCGCGTCTTGTTTTGCCGGCGGTGGGGTTTCTGATGCGGCAGCCAGCTGCTCTGCGGCTTTATCGCGCTGCGGTTTCGGCTGCGGCTTCTCAACCGGCTTCGGTTTTTCAACAGGTTTAGGCTGCTCTACCGGCACCGGATCGATATCGCTGCTGCTCGCTGCCGCCAGGCGAGACGGATCGAGCGACGGTGCGGCGGCATCGCCGGCACGCACCTCTTCCGCCGCCCCTTCCGGAGGCTGAGCAGGCAGCGCCTGCGTCGCCGCTGGCAGCATATCCGGCTCATCGCGGTCACCCGGTTTCGGCACCAGCGGAATAGCGGCAAACTCGTCCTGATAATGCTTTTTCTGCCCGTCGAGCAGACCCGGGAGAATAATCACCCCGAGCGCGACCAGCACAATGGTTCCTGTTAAACGGTTCTGAAACTTACTCGCCACCGGTTCTCCCCGCGTCCATCACTTCCATGACATGTGCCACCGTGTGGAATGAACCACACACCAGCACGGTATCTTCTGGTTTAGCATCCGCCATCGCGGCATGCCAGGCCTGAGCCACGCTACTATAGATTGCGCCTTTGCCGAGATGTTCCATCAACTGCTCAGCCGTCGCGCCGCGCGGCCCCTCCAGAGGAGCACAATACCAGCTATCGACCACAGTCTCCATGCAGGCCAGCGTCCCGCCGATATCTTTATCATGAAGCATACCGATAACCGCCAGCACGCGCCCGGTTTTTGGTAACGATTTGAGACGTCCCGCGAGATACGCCGCCGCATGCGGGTTATGCGCCACGTCCAGAATCAGGCGCGGTGACTCGCTGACAATCTGGAAGCGCCCGGGCAGAATTGCGCTCTGAATGCCGTCGCGAATTGCCTGCTCGCTGACCGCTAATCCGCTGGCGCGCAGTGCCGCCAGCGCGGTGGCCGCGTTCGGCTGCGGCACCTGCGGCAGCGGCAGGTTATCCAGCGCGCCCTGGGCATCGCTGAAGCGCCAGCCGTTATCCTGAACCTCATACTGCCAGTCAACGCCGCGGCGCAGCAGACGCGCGCCCTTCTCATTTGCCACGTCAGCAATGGTGTGCGGCATGTCCGGCTCGCCGACCACGGCGGGTTTATTCGCCCGGAAAATACCGGCCTTCTCGCGGCCAATGCTTTCACGATCCGGTCCCAGCCAGTCGATATGGTCCAGCGCGATGCTGGTGACCACCGCCACGTCCGCACTCACCATATTGGTGGCATCAAGACGTCCGCCGAGGCCGACCTCAAGGATCACGACATCCAGCTGCGCCTGTTTGAACAGCCACAGCGCCGACAGGGTACCGTATTCAAAATAGGTTAATGAGATCTCACCGCGTGCGGCTTCAATTTCCGCGAACGACGCCGTATGCGCCGATTCCGGCAGCTCGCTGTTCTGCACGCGAACGCGCTCGGTGTAGCGGACCAGGTGTGGAGAGCTGTACACGCCAACTTTGTAACCTGCGGCCATCAGGACAGATTCCAGCGTGCGGCAGGTAGTGCCTTTACCGTTGGTGCCCGCGACGGTGAACACGAAAGGTGCCGGTTTGAGCACATCAAGACGCGCGGCGACCTGGCTTACGCGCTCAAGCCCCATATCGATGGTTTTACTGTGCAGGTTTTCCAGATAAGAAAGCCACGCGGCCAGGGGCGACGTGGCTTGGGGAATGCTTTTATTTTCCATAATGCCCGGTTGTCATTAACAGATTAGAAAGCAAAAGGGCAGCGCCAACCGGCCCTGCCCTTTTCAGTTATCAGGCCTCGGGTTCCTGATCCGGTACCACCACGCCTTCGCGCGGCTCATCCGGGTTCGGCGCTGGCAGATTCATCAGCTTCGCCAGAATGCTCGCCAGCTTCAGGCGCATTTCCGGACGGCGGACGATCATATCGATAGCGCCTTTCTCAATGAGGAACTCACTGCGCTGGAAGCCCGGCGGCAGTTTTTCACGAACGGTTTGCTCGATAACGCGAGGACCCGCAAAGCCGATCAGCGCTTTTGGCTCAGCGATGTTCAGGTCGCCCAGCATCGCGAAGCTCGCAGAGACGCCGCCCATGGTTGGGTCGGTCAGCACGGAGATGTACGGAAGACCGCGCTCCTGCATTTTCGCCAGCGCAGCAGAGGTTTTCGCCATCTGCATCAGCGACATAAGCGCTTCCTGCATACGTGCACCACCGGAGGCTGAGAAGCAGATCAGCGGACAGTTGTCTTCCAGCGCCTGCTCAACGGCACGCACGAAGCGCGCACCGACCACGGAGCCCATTGAGCCGCCCATAAAGGAGAACTCAAAGGCAGCGGCGACAACCGGCATCTCATGCAGGGTGCCTTTCATGACGATCAGCGCGTCTTTCTCGCCGGTCTCTTTCTGTGCAGAGGCCAGACGATCTTTATATTTTTTGGAATCGCGGAACTTCAGCACGTCTTTTGGCTCAAGTTCGCTACCCAGCTCTACCAGAGAGCCTTCGTCCAGCAGGCTATGCAGGCGGTTGCGCGCCGACATACGCATATGGTGGTCACACTTCGGACACACCTCAAGGTTGCGCTCCAGCTCTGCGCGATACAGAACCTGACCGCAGCTATCACACTTCGTCCATACCCCTTCAGGAATGCTCGCTTTGCGCGTTGGGGTAATGTTGCTTTTAATTCGTTCAATCCAGCTCATTGATAACCTTTCTGCCTGAACCTGGTCGTATGCCAGTTTTGCTATAAGAGGCGAATAATGCCATTTTTGCCTCCAACAGACCATGAATGTTGCACATTAAAACATAACAGCCCGAAACTTTGGATAAAAAAGTGGTCGAACCGCCAGCGTGCATTTACTTCGCTTGTTTTGCCGCCGCACGTTTGTGACGAATGATTTCGATAACGCCAGGCAGTACGGAAAGCACAATAATCGCTACAATCAGTAACTTAAGGTTTTCCTGCACCACCGGGAGATCGCCAAACAGATAGCCTGCGTAGGTAAACAGCAGTACCCACAGCAGCGCGCCAACCACGTTGTATGCCGCAAAATGACGATAGGACATATGCCCCATTCCCGCCACAAACGGTGCAAATGTGCGCACAATAGGCACAAAACGCGCAAGGATAATGGTTTTCCCGCCATGGCGTTCATAAAACGCATGGGTTTTATCTAAATAGCTGCGACGGAAAATTTTCGAATCAGGATTGCTGAAAAGCCGCTCACCGAACACCCGTCCAATCGTATAGTTGACCGCATCACCGACAATGGCGGCAATCACCATCAGCACAACCATAAGATGCACGTTCAGATCGTTAGTGGGTAACGCCGATAGCGCCCCGGCAACGAACAGCAGTGAATCCCCTGGCAGGAATGGGGTAACGACCAGACCGGTTTCACAAAACAGAATGAGGAACAGAATGGCGTAAACCCAGACGCCATACTGCGCGACCAGCTCTGCCAGGTGAACATCAATATGCAGAATGAAATCAATCAGAAAACGTATTACGTCCATATTGTCTAAGCCCTAATTGCACCTTTGTTTAGTCCGCTAAAAACAGCGGGCCCATTGGCGGTTTCGGCAGGTCAAATCGATCCGGATAGTCTACTGAGACCAGATACAATCCTTCCGCTTTCGCCGTGGCTGCCGCAAGCGTTCTGTCCTTCGCTGCCAGCAGGTCTGCAATCCAGCTCTCCGGCTGGTGTCCGGCACCCACTTCCATCAGGCTGCCCACAATATTCCTAACCATATGATGTACAAAGGCATTGGCTTTAATATCCACCACCACATACGCGCCAAAACGGCTGACGTTTATGTGCATGACGTTGCGCCACGGCGTGCGGGACTGACACTGCACCGCACGAAACGACGTAAAGTCATTTTCACCAATCAGACACTGCGCCGCGCGATGCATACGTTCCGCATCAAGCGGTTCATAAAAATGCGTCACGCCCTGGCTTAACACCGCCGGACGCAGGCGCTGGTTGTAGATGACATAACGGTAGCGACGCGCCGTGGCGCTGAAGCGCGCGTGAAAATCATCCGGCACAGCTTTTACCCAACGCACCGCAATGTCACCAGGCAAATTCGCATTTACACCCAGCGTCCAGGCGGCATCCTTACGCACGGCGGTGGTTTCAAAGTGCACCACCTGCCCCGTGCCGTGAACTCCCGCGTCCGTACGTCCCGCGCACAGGACGTTAATCGGCTCGTTTGCCACCTGAGAGAGCGCTTTCTCCAGCTTCTCCTGGACGCTGCGCACCTCGTTCTGACGCTGCCAGCCATAATATTTACTGCCGTCGTACTCAATTCCGAGCGCAATTCTATGGACCGGCTTTTGTTCCACGTCTGACATCAGTACAGGTACTCCTGCACCAGTTTTTCAGCGATTTTGACCGCCATCAGCGCGCCGCCGAAGCGAACGTTATCGGCAACGGACCAGAACTGAACCTGTTCCGGCATGCCGTAATCGTTACGCACGCAGCCAACGGAAAGATGCGCGCTGCCGGTGGCATCGCCAACCTGGGTCGGGAACTCGCTCTCTTCGGAGAGCACGATGTCTTCACCGCGGCCAAACGCGTCGCGCGCCTCTTCTGCCGCCAGCGGACGGAGGGCTTCAAAGCCAACCATCTGCGCGTGGCCGTAGAAGACTGGAGACTGCACGACGTTCGCGGAAATCATCAGGCCATCGTCCTGCAGAATTTTACGCACTTCATCGACGATACGACGCTCTTCGCGTACAGACCCTTCGCGATCCGGCAGCAGCGGCAGCATATTGAACGCCAGCTGGCGGCCAAAGAAATCGTCTTCGTCAATCGGGATACCGTTCAGCAGCTTCGCGCTCTGCCCGGCCAGCGCGTCAACGGCCTTTTTGCCGTTCGCGGACGCGGACAGCAGGCTGGTGACGGTAATGCGCGACAGGCCGCCGTCGTCGATCAGCGGTTTCAGGGCGGTCAGCAGCTGGCTGGTGAGGCTGTTCGGGACCGCAATGACGTTACGGTTGCGGTAGTCAGCCAGCACAAACGGGTTCACGTCCGGCACCACCAGCGGCACATCCGGCTCCATTGAGAACAGACCGCTCAGGTCGATCACCAGGCAGCCAGCGTTGGTCGCCTCTTCAACGTACGCAGCCGTCGCTTCAGCGCCCGCGGCGAAAAACGCCAGCTGCGCCTGCGTCCAGTCGAACGCGGCCGCGTCCTGAACCATGACGGATTTACCGTTAAAACGCAGATGCTCACCTGCGCTGTCGGTACGGGCCAGCGCATAGATATCGCCCACCGGGAACTGACGCTCAGCAAGGGTTTCGAGCAGGGCTTCGCCCACGGCACCCGTGGCACCTAAAATGGCAATGTTCCAGCCTTCAGACATGGTGGTTTACTCCAGAAATAAAAAAGCGTCCCTGCCGGAGTATCCGACAGGGAGCATTAAGAAGACATTAATGCGCCGGGTGATGAACGGCGTTAAACCCCAGCTTATGCAGCAGCGTCGCCGCCGGGGCGTCGTCGCATATTACATACAGGGAAGACCACTCGCGGCGCTCAACGTAGTTCTTGCGCAGCTTATCAAACTCACCCGGGATCCCCGCCACTTTACGCAGCAGCGCATCATCGCGGCGCACATCATACACCAAATGCACCAGCCTTTTCAGCGTTGCCTGATCGAGCGGACCATGCAGGGTAATGCGGCCAAATTCAGGCGCGGGGAGTAAGGTATCCAGCGCCACCTGCTGCGGATGGCCAATAAAGGCGCTGTAGGCTTCGAAAACCTGCGTGGTACCGCGGGCTTTGCCTTCCAGGGTATAACCGGCGATATGCGCCGTGCCCACATCCACCTTGTTAAGCAGCTCAACGTTGAGATCCGGCTCCGGCTCCCAGACGTCCAGCACCACGCTGAGGTCTTGTCCTTCGTTCAGGCATGTCAGCAGCGCGGCGTTATCTACCACCGGACCACGGCAGGCATTTATCAGAATAGTGCCAGCCTTCAGACGACGGATCAGCGCCTCGTCAGCAAGATGCAGCGACTTATACGGCCCCTCTTTAAACAGCGGCGTGTGGAACGTCAGCACGTCACACTGTTCAACCAGCTCATCCAGCGAGCGGAAATCCTCGTCATCGCCGTTATCTTTACGCGGCGGATCGCACAGCAGCGTGCGGATCCCTAACGCTTCAAGGCGCTTTTGCAGGCGCCCGCCGACGTTACCCACGCCGACAATCCCCACGGTGCGGTCCTTCAGCGCAAACCCGTCGCGCTCGGCCAGCATCAGCAGGGAGGAGAAAACGTATTCCACAACGGCGATGGCGTTACAGCCCGGCGCTGCGGAAAAACCGATTCCGGCCTGCTTCAGCCATTTATCATCCACATGATCGGTCCCTGCCGTTGCGGTTCCGACAAACTTAATCGCTTTACCGGCGAGCAACGCCTCATTTACTTTAGTCACCGAGCGCACCATCAGCGCGTCTGCGTCATCCAGTTCGTTGACCGGGATCGGGCGACCAGGGACAGCCTTAACGTTACCCAGGCGGCTAAACAGCTCACGGGCGTAAGGCATATTTTCATCAACGAGGATTTTCACGTCTGAGTACCTGTTTGAGAGGAAGAAAACCTGCCAAGTGTGCCATAATCTCGCCGCCAGGCATATATGTATGCCTGGTTTACGCTGAGTTTTGACTTTAAGGATTTTTGACGATGCAGCCCATTTCAGGTACGCCGCCACGCCCTCCGGGTGAAGGCCCCGTCACGCCAAACGTTGCCGGTGAACAACCGCTATCCACGCAACAGCGCACCGTGCTGGAGCGACTGATCACGCGCCTGATTGCGCTGACTTCACAGCAAAACGCGGAAGTCTGGGCCGGGGTAAAGCATGATTTAGGCGTGAGGAACGACGCACCGCTGCAGTCGCGCCATTTCCCTGCGGCCGAGCAAAACCTGAACCAGCGTATTAATACCGCGCAGCAGAACCACACCACGCGCCAGATTGTCGCTCAGCTGACCGAGCTGCTGGGCCAGGGCAATAACCGGCAGGCGGTGAGCGATTTTATTCGCCAGCAGTATGGTCAGACCGCGCTGGGCCAGCTGACGCCCGACCAGCTCAAAACCGTGCTGACCCTGCTGCAGAACAACGAGCTGTCTATCCCGCAGCCTCAGGTGCGCCCGGCGACCGAGCGTCCGCTGCTGCCTGCCGAGCACAACACGCTCAAGCAGATGGTGACGAAGCTGGCTGCGGCCACCGGCGAACCGACGAAGCTTATCTGGCAATCCATGCTGGAGCTGTCCGGCGTGAAGGCGGGTGAGTTAATCCCGGCCAGACAGTTTACGCATCTGGTGACCTGGCTCCAGGCGCGCCAGACGCTCAGCACACAGAATGCCCCTACCCTGCATACCGTCCAGGCGGCACTGAAGCAGCCGCTTGAGCCGCACGAGTTTGAAGTCATTCGGGATTACGCCCAGCAAAACTGGCAGGCTACGCCGCAAACGGTACTGACCACCGCGCAGGTGCAGGATCTGCTCAATCAAATCTTCGTTCGCCGCGCCGAGCGCGAGGGCGGCGTGCCGGAGGTGAGAAACATTCAGCCGATCTACAGCCCGCTGTTTGCGCCAGTCGTGGAGACGTTCAGAACGCTCTCTGCGCGTCCGGGATTGATGTTTATTGCGTTACTGATTGCGCTGGCGATTTTCTGGCTGGTTGCTTAACACTGCCGGGTGGCGGCTTCACCTTACCCGGCCTACGGCTAGTGCGGTTGTAGGCCCGGTAAGCGAAGCGCCACCGGGCAAAAACTACGATCTGCGAAACGCCACCAGCGTCACCACGATCCCAACCACTGCAGAAACCGCACCGGCCAGAAAGACGGACGGATAACCAAACGAGGTGGCTAACACCCCGGCCAGCGGTCCGGTTACCCCGTATGAGATATCCTGAAAGGCCGCATAGCCGCCCAGCGCCGTACCGCGCACCTGCGGGGCCACGCGCTTCACCACTTCAACGCCCAGCGCCGGGAAGATCAGTGAACAGCCGCACCCGGTCAGCGCCGCACCAAGCAGCGCAACGGATGCAACGGGTGCATTCCACAGCAGCAGCAGACCGATGGTTTCAATCACCAGCGACGCCACCGCTACCTTCACGCCGCCAAAGCGATCCGGCATCCAGCCGAAGAAAACGCGCATCAGCACAAACGCGCCGCCAAACGCGGTGAGCGTAAAACCGGCCATCGCCCAGCCGCGGCTCATAAAATAGAGCGAGACGAAGGTACCGATCACCGCAAAACCCACGCCCTGCAGCGCCAGGCCAAGACCCGGCTGCCAGATCTGGCCGACCACGCTCCACAGGGAAGGACGCTCGCCTTTGTGCGCAGGCACCTTACGCACCGAGCCGTTAAACGCCCACGCCAGAAGGGGTAAAGCCATGGTGGTGGCAGCCAGCGCCGCAAACCCAAACTGGCTATTGATCAGCAGCCCAAGCGGTGCGCCTGCGGCCAGCGCGCCATAGATGGCCATGCCGTTCCAGGACATCACCTTGCCGGAGCGTGCCGGCCCCACCAGACCCATTCCCCAGGTCAGGGTGCCGGTCAGCAGCTGGCTTTCACCAAAGCCCAGGATTAAGCGGCCCAGCACCAGCAGCGCAAACTTATACGCGGCGTCTACCGGCAGGAGAGAAGCCAGCAGCCATGCGCCGCCCGCCAGCCCACAGGCAAACATCCCCTGTAGCGCCGAGCGTTTTGCACCGTGCTGATCCGCCAGCCGTCCGGCGTAACCGCGGGTCAATACCGTGGCTAAAAACTGAATGCCCACGGCAATGCCGACCATGGTGTTGCCATAGCCCAGCTCCTGATGAACGAACAGCGGGATCACCGGCAGCGGCAGGCCGACGGTCATATAGGTTAGAAATACCGCGAAAGCGATACGGAACAGCGAGACGTTCGCTGAAGGGGTTGTTTCTGTTTGAGTTACTGCAGTCATGCTTTACTCCGAAATGAAGAGTAAGGCGGGGAAATGCCACGCCCCCTCTACCTGATTATCAGGATTAAGGTGCGTTGGTTGACGTTAAACGCTTACGCATTATCGTGAGGATAATGTTGAGGGGTGAAGTTTGCCTGTGAGATCAGCCGCTTGTCAATGCATAAAAAAGGGAGCCTTATGGCTCCCTTCCGGAATCAAACGTAAAACTTATGCTTTCAGCTTACGCATAACCAGCGTGGCGTTGGTGCCACCGAAGCCGAAGCTGTTTGACATGACGGTGGTCAGCGTCGCTTCCGTTGGTTTGGTCACGATGTTCAGGCCAGCAGCCTGCTCGTCCATCTCATCGATGTTGATGCTTGGCGCGATAAAGCCGTTTTCCAGCATCAGCAGAGAGTAGATCGCTTCCTGCACGCCAGCCGCCCCCAGAGAGTGACCGGTCATGGCTTTGGTCGCGGAGATTGCCGGGCTGTTGTCGCCGAAGACTTCACGGATCGCACCCAGCTCTTTCACGTCGCCTACCGGAGTAGAGGTACCGTGGGAGTTCAGGTAGTCGATTGGGGTGTCAACGCCGTGCATCGCCATCTTCATGCAGCGCACAGCGCCTTCGCCGGATGGCGCAACCATGTCGGCGCCGTCAGACGTTGCACCGTAGCCCACGATTTCAGCGTAGATGTGCGCGCCACGTGCCAGGGCATGCTCCAGCTCTTCAACCACAACCATACCGCCGCCGCCAGCGATAACGAAACCGTCACGGTGCGCATCATAGGTACGGGAGGCTTTATCCGGGGTTTCATTGTACTTGGTGGACAGTGCGCCCATCGCGTCGAATTCACAGGCCATTTCCCAGCCCAGCTCTTCGCCGCCGCCAGCAAATACGATGTCCTGTTTACCCAGCTGGATCTGCTCAACAGCATTACCGATGCAGTGCGCGGAAGTCGCACACGCGGAGCTGATGGAGTAGTTCACACCGTGGATTTTGAATGGGGTCGCCAGGCACGCGGAAACCGCAGAACCCATAGCTTTGGTGACCACGTACGGACCTACAGCTTTCAGACCACGCGGGCTACGCATTGCGTCAGCGCCGAATACCTGCGCTTTTGATGAGCCGCCGGAACCGGCGATCAGACCCACGCGCGGGTTGTTCTGATAAACCTCTTCACTCAGGCCGGAATCTTTGATCGCTTCCTGCATGGAGAGATAAGCATAAATAGAGGCATCGTTCATGAAACGAACCACTTTGCGGTCAATCAAACCGGTGGTGTCCAGTTTGACGTTACCCCATACGTGGCTACGCATACCTGAATCTTTAAACTCTTCAGAGAAAGTGATCCCGGAGCGTCCTTCACGCAGAGATGCCAGGACTTCCTGCTGGTTATTACCGATGCTGGAAACAATGCCCAGGCCAGTAATCACTGCACGTTTCATTCAATACCTCTGTAAGTCGCACTATAGTAAGTTTCGAGTCGCACAATAGCGTACACTTGTACGCCGAACAAGTCCGATCAGACATTTTCTGCGGAAATTTGCACCGATGGACTCACATCGTTAAGATCGTGCCACTGCCTGTCAGACGAGTAACTTACGTGAAACAAAACGCTATACAACCCGCCAACCTCGAATTCAACGCTGAGGGTACACCTGTTTCCCGAGATTTTGATGACGTCTATTTTTCTAATGATAACGGACTCGAAGAAACTCGCTATGTTTTCCTCGACGGAAACCAGCTCAGCACCCGCTTCCCGGAGCATCCGCGGAGCCAGTTTGTTGTAGCGGAAAGCGGATTCGGTACCGGGCTCAATTTTCTGACCCTCTGGCAGGCGTTTGACCAGTTTCACGCTGCCCACCCTGAGGCTACGCTACAAAGATTACATTTCATCAGTTTCGAAAAATTCCCGCTCACCGCGCACGATCTGCGGCTCGCTCATCAGCGCTGGCCAGAGCTTGCAGCCTGGGCGGAGCAGCTTCAGGCGCAGTGGCCACCCCACATTGGCGGCTGTCACCGTCTGATTCTGGACGGCGGACGCGTGACGCTGGATTTATGGCTTGGCGACATCAATGACCTGACCGATACGCTCGATGACTCGATGAATCAGACGGTGGACGCGTGGTTCCTTGACGGCTTTGCCCCCGCCAAAAACCCGGACATGTGGAGCCAGCATCTGTTTAGCGCGATGGCGCGGCTGGCGCGCCCGGGCGCAACGCTTGCCACCTTCACCTCGGCAGGCTTTGTCCGCCGCGGGCTGCAGGAGGCGGGCTTTACCATGCAGAAAACCAAAGGTTTTGGCCGCAAGCGCGACATGCTGGTCGGCAGAATGGAGCAGACGCTGGACATCCCCGCAAGTGCCCCCTGGTTTGCACGCAGCGCCAGCGCATCCCGTGAGGTGGCGATAGTCGGCGGGGGGATCGCCAGCGCTCTGCTGTCTCTCGCGCTTCTCCACCGCGGCTGGCAGGTCACGCTCTACTGTGCCGACGACGCGCCAGCAAGCGGCGCATCCGGCAACCGTCAGGGTGCGCTCTATCCGCTTTTAAGCGCGCACGACCCGGCCCTGTTCCGGTTTTTCCCGGCGGCGTTTACCTTCGCTCGTCGCCTGTACGACGCCCTGCCGGTGGCGTTCGAGCATGACTGGTGCGGCGTGACGCAGCTCGGCTGGGATGAAAAGAGCCAGCAAAAAATCACGCAGATGCTGTCGCTGGGCCTGCCTGACGAGATTGCACGCGCGGTAAGTGCGCAAGAGGTGGCAGACACCGCTGGCGTGGAAACCGGGTGTGGGGGCATTCAGTATCCGCTCGGCGGCTGGCTGTGCCCGGCTGAACTGACCTCGGCGGTCATTGCGCTGGCGCAGTCGCGCGGGCTGACGGCGCATTATGCTCACAAGGTTGAATCGTTGAGCCGGACAGAACGCTGGAATCTGCGTTTTGCTGATGGCAAAGAGGCAAGCCATGCCAGCGTTGTGCTGGCAAACGGACATAACATCAGCCAGTTTATCCAGACAGAGTCATTGCCGGTTTATCCGGTCGGCGGCCAGGTAAGCCATATTCCTTCCGCGCCCGAAGTGAACAAACTGCGTCAGGTGCTGTGCTATGACGGCTATCTGACGCCGCAAAATCCGTCTAACGGCCACCACTGCATCGGGGCCAGCTATCATCGTGGCGAAACGGATATGCGCTACAGCGAAGCGGATCAGGCCCAGAACCGCCAGCGCCTGATTGACTGTTTCCCGGATGCGGCGTGGGCGAAAGAGGTTGACGTCAGCGAGGGTGACGCGCGCTGCGGCGTGCGCTGCGCCACCCGCGATCATCTGCCAATGGCGGGAAATGTGCCGGACTACGATGCTACGCTTGAGGCCTATCAGGATCTGGCTGAACGCAAGGAAACGGCGGCGGCCTCGCCGGTGTATCCGGAGCTGTTTATGCTGGGTGGATTAGGATCTCGCGGGCTCTGTTCCGCACCGCTACTGGCAGAAGTGTTAGCCGCACAAATGAGCGGCGAGCCGATGCCGCTGGACAGGGTTACGCTTGCAGGGCTGAATCCGAATCGCTTGTGGGTACGGAAACTGCTGAAGGGGAAGAAGGTTAAGTAAGGTGCGGTCTGGTGCCCTCACCCTAACCCTCTCCCACAGGGAGAGGGTGGTGAAACACTTACTTGGCTTTCGCCTGCTGGAACAAAGTGTCCCACATGCCTAACACCAGAGACTGGTCGCGCGGCGAGAGCTCCCCGGCCAGAATGGCTTTTTCCAGGCTGCGAGTGACTTCAGCGTGAACGGCGTCGGCAGAGTGATCGTCCCCCGCTTCCAGCTCGGCTACCGCGAGCGTCAGGTGACCACGCAGATAACCGCTGGCGAACAGCTCATCATCACTGGCTTGTTCCACCATGTCATCAATTAACGCCAGAATGCGTGATTCAAATTCTGCGATCATCTTCTTTCCTCTGTTAAAGATCTTCCGGCCAAGGGAAGCATTCCGCCGTGATAACCGGCGTGTGGTAATAATTCTGTAAGGCCTCGATCAGGCGTGCCGGACGTTCCGGGATGCCTTTCTCAAGATATTCCATCACCTGCGCGTGAACGCGGCGCTGGAAGACGATACGGTCTGGCTCGAAGTCGCCTTCGAGGTTGTCACAGCTGACGTTGAACGGGAAACCCGCCGCGACGCAGAATAGCCATTCCAGCGCCTGCGGCTTCACTTCCACATCTTCAAACTGGCCCTGAGTGGCGGCATCACGTCCGTCCGGGCAGTACCAGTAACCGAAGTCCACCAGCTCGCGCCGCGCTTTCCCCGCAATGCACCAGTGCGAAATCTCGTGCAAGCCGCTGGCATAAAAGCCGTGGGCAAAGACGATGCGGTTATACGGAACCTCCGCATCAGCAGGAAGATAGATCGGTTCGTCGTCGCCTTTAATCAGACGGGTATTAAAATCGTCAGCAAAACAGCCGTCGAAAATCTCAATCAGCTGTTCGTATTTATGCGTACTGTTCATTAGTGCATCCCCAACCAGGTGAGGATCTCCTGTCCATGGCTGTCATAAAGAAGTTTGGCGCTCATTACGGCCGAGACGATGACGATCATCGGGCGAATAAGTTTTTGCCCTTTGCTTAATACCAGACGCGAGCCCGCGCGCGCGCCCAGGAACTGCCCTGCCATCATCACAAATCCGGTTGCCCAGATAACCTTGCCGCCAATGATAAACAGCAGCAGGCCGCCGACGTTTGAGGTCGCGTTGAGCACTTTGGCATGGGCGGTGGATTTGGCGAGGTTAAACCCGGCCAGCGTCACGAACGCCAGCGCATAAAATGAACCCGCCCCCGGCCCGAAGAAACCGTCGTAAAAACCCACGCTGCCCCCGGCAATCAGGGCAAACGGCAGGCCGTACAGGCGACGCTGGCGGTCTTCTTCACCGAGCTTTGGCATCAGCAGGAAGTAAAGCCCGATGCAGATGACCAGAATCGGCAGGATCTGGCGCAAAATATCGGACTGCACGTGCTGAACCAGCAGCGCGCCCGACGTGGAGCCGATAAAGGTCATCAGGATATTAAGCTTCTGATCGGCAAGGCTCACCACCTTGCGGCGGATAAAATAGAGCGACGCCGAGAGCGAACCGCCGCAGGCCTGCAGCTTGTTGGTGGCAAGCGCCTGCGCCGGGCTCATGCCCGCCGCCAGCAGCGCGGGCACGGTTAACAACCCGCCGCCGCCCGCGAGCGCGTCGATAAAACCGGCCAGCATGGCCACAAAGAACAGCACCACCAGCAACAGCGGCGACACCATAAACAGATCGACGAAATTATCCATTAAAGTACATGCTCATCCAGTAGCGCCTGGCAGGAAGGCGGCAACGGAGGCGGTGTCTTCTTCTCAGGCTTAGAGGTTCCAGGTTTTGCCGGTTCAAACCAGCTTTGCAGTTCCGCACCGCAGCCATCGCCTGGCGGAGGTAGCGGTTGATCTTCACATTCCAGGCTATTCGCCGGGCAGCGCAGACGAACGTGCATGTGCGCACGATGCTGGAACCACGGGCGCACTTTGCGCAGCCAGTCGCGATCGGTTCCGGCGTCCAGGCAGAGCTGCTGCTTGATTGCCGGGTTGACGAAAATACGCGTGACGTCGTTATCTTCCGCGGCCAGCTTGATCATGCTGGATACGTCCCGCGTCCACAGGGACGGCACCACGCGCTTACCGTCGCTCGCCACCAGATCCAGCGCCTGCGGTTTCAGCAGTTGGGCGGAGGTCCAGCGCGTTTTCGGCAGCTGCAGGAAGATATCGACATCCAGTCCGGTCTGGTGGCTGGCGTGTCCGCCGTTAAAGCGACCGCCGGCAGGCATCCCCATATCGCCAATCAGCATCGTGCCCAGCCCAAGGTTATGCACCTGGTTTCCCAGACGCTGGATGAACAGCACCAGATCCGGGTGGCCGAAATAACGTCGCTGATCGGTGCGCATCACCTGATAGGTATCAGACTGGAGAGGAAGCTCCTGGGCACCGACGATACAGCCGTTGGAAAAGGCGCCAATGGACTGCGCGCTCCCCGCCACCGGGTGGGTGATTTTTTGCCATGGCGTCGCGGCCAGACTGGCTCCACTGGCAAGCAGCGCCAGCAGAGCAATTGCGGTTTTTTTCATGTTTACCAGCGTGGAATGGTGGTCGTCACATCCGCATTCTGCGCGCGCTGGCGCAGGAAGTGATCCATCAGCACGATCGCCAGCATCGCTTCTGCGATCGGCACCGCGCGGATCCCCACGCACGGATCGTGACGTCCTTTGGTGATCATCTCAACTTCTTCGCCATCGCGGTTAATCGTGTGGCCCGGCACGGTGATGCTGGAAGTTGGCTTCAGCGCGATGTTGGCAACAATCTGTTGCCCGCTGCTGATACCGCCCAGGATGCCGCCCGCATGGTTGCTCTGGAAGCCCGCTTTCGTAATCTCATCGCGGTTTTGGCTGCCGCGAAGCTGAACCACGTCAAAGCCGTCGCCAATCTCTACGCCCTTCACCGCGTTGATGCTCATCAGCGCGTGGGCAATGTCGGCGTCGAGACGGTCGAATACCGGCTCGCCCCAGCCAGCCGGGACGCCGTCGGCCACCACGGTCACTTTCGCGCCAATGGAGTCGCCCTCTTTTTTCAGGCCACGCATCAGTTCGTCCAGCGCCTCAAGCTTGTCGGCATCGGCGCAGAAGAACGGGTTTTGTTCAACCTGATCCCAGTCTTTGATCGCCAGCGGAATGTCGCCCATCTGGGTCAGACAGCCGCGGATAGCGATGCCAAATTTCTGCTGCAGGTATTTCTTAGCAATCGCCCCTGCCGCCACGCGCATCGCGGTTTCACGCGCGGAAGAACGTCCGCCGCCGCGATAGTCGCGGAAGCCGTACTTTTGTTCGTAGGTGTAGTCGGCGTGGCCCGGACGGAAGACGTCTTTGATGGCGCCGTAGTCCTGGGAGCGCTGATCGGTGTTTTCGATCAGCAGGCCAATGCTGGTCCCGGTAGTGCGCCCTTCAAAGACGCCGGAGAGAATTTTGACCTGGTCCGGCTCGCGACGCTGCGTGGTGTAGCGAGAGGTGCCCGGGCGACGACGGTCGAGGTCGTGCTGTAAATCGGCTTCGGTCAGTTCGATGCCTGGCGGTACGCCATCAACGATACAGCCCAGCGCCAGCCCGTGCGACTCGCCAAAGGTGGTCACGCGGAATAACTGTCCAATACTGTTTCCTGCCATCACGGCTCCGATGTTGTAGTTTGTGTTTGAGCGTTGTGAAACGGGCCGAAGCCCGCTGGATTAATCTTTATAGATGCTGAAGTGTTCGCGCGCGTCGAGCAGCTGCGCTTTGGTCAGCATAAAGACGCCGTCACCGCCGTTGTCGAACTCAAGCCAGGTGAACGGCACATCCGGGTACTGCTCTATCAGATGTATCATGCTGTTGCCCACTTCACAAATCAGAACGCCGTCGTCGGTCAGGTAATCCGGCGCGCAGGCCAGAATGCGGCGTGTCAGCTTCAGGCCATCAGAGCCTGACGCCAGACCCAGCTCCGGCTCGTGACGGTATTCGTTCGGCAGATCGGACATGTCTTCCGCATCGACGTACGGCGGGTTGGTGACGATCAGATCGTACTGCAGCGTCGGCAGATCGCGGAACAGGTCGGAGCGAATTGGCGTAACGTGATGGATGAGCCCATGCTCTTCAATGTTGTGCTCGGTCACGGCCAGCGCGTCGGTGGAGATATCGACGGCGTCCACTTCCGCTTCCGGGAAGGCGTACGCGCAGGCGATGGCGATGCAGCCGCTGCCGGTACACATATCCAGAATGTGCTGCGGCTGATGGCCGATCAGACCTTCAAAGTGGTTGTTGATCAGCTCGCCAATCGGCGAGCGCGGCACCAGCACGCGTTCATCGACATAGAACTCGTGGCCGCAGAACCAGGCTTTGTTGGTCAGATAGGCGACCGGAATGCGCTCGTTCACGCGGCGGATCACGCGCTCAACGATGCGGTGTTTTTCGCTGGAAGTCAGGCGCGCGGTGCGCATGTCTTCCGGAATGTCCAGCGGCAGGTAGAGAGACGGCAGCACCAGCTGTACGGCTTCATCCCACGGGTTATCGGTACCGTGACCGTACCAGATATTGGCGGCGCTGAAGCGGCTAACCGACCAGCGCAACATGTCCTGTATGGTATGCAGCTCGTTTACTGCTTCATCGACAAAAATTTTATCCACTCTTTCCTCCAGGGCATGCTCGCATAATTTTCGGCGGCTAGTTTGCCATGAAGACGGCGATAAATCAGCAATGACGCGTCGTGCTTGAGGTTAAAAAATGCGTTTAGTCGGGTACACTGTCGGAAATACGAGATGAGAATGACGAATGAAAAAGAAAACATCGCTCAGCGAGGAGGATCAGGCGCTCTTCCGTCAGCTGATGACCGGGACGCGTAAAATCACGCAGGACACCATCGTCCATCGCCCGCTGCGTAAAAAAATCAGCGAAGTACCGGTCAAGCGTCTTCTGCAGGAGCAGGCCGATAACAGCCACTATTTTTCAGATGAATTTCAGCCGCTGCTCAACACGCAAGGGGCTGTGAAGTACGTACGCGAAGACGTCAGCCATTTTGAGCTGAAAAAATTACGCCGCGGGGATTATTCGCCGGAGCTGTTTCTCGATCTGCACGGTTTAACGCAGATGCAGGCGAAACAAGAGCTGGGGGCGTTGATCGCCGCCTGTCGCCGTGAACATGTTTTTTGCGCCTGCGTGATGCACGGCCACGGTAAACATATCCTTAAGCAACAAACGCCGCTGTGGCTGGCTCAGCACCCACACGTAATGGCTTTTCATCAGGCACCGAAAGAGTACGGCGGAGATGCCGCGTTGCTGGTGTTGATTGAAGTGGAAGAGTGGCAGCCGCCAGAGTTGCCCTGACAGAATGGCGGGAAGCACATTGCACCCCGCCATATCGCACGTCACGTCAGATCGCTTTTGCCATCTTCAGGTTGCACGGACTCATTTGCCAGTTGAAGACACCTTTGCCCGTTTCGTCGAGAGAAACATTGGCAATGGCGGATGTCGTGAACATCGGCGGGGTTTCGCCCGGGCACAGCTCAGATACCAGATAGCCAACCAGTGGCAGGTGGGAAATGACCAGCGCGGAAGCGACACCTTCATTGCACAGCGCCTGAAGATAAGCGCTGACAAGGCCTACATCGCCACACGGGGTGAGTTCAGGCAGAACATCCACACTGGTCGGCAGGTTCATACACTCCCCTACCACATCCAGCGTCTGTTCTGCACGCAGGAACGGACTCACCAGAACGCGTTCGATGTCCACTTTTTGACCGTTAAGCCAGGTCGCCATCAGACGAGATTCGTCGCAGCCACAGACGGTCAAAGGACGTACTGAGTCACTGGCGGCATCGAGTGCCGCGTCGCCGTGACGCATGATAAAAACTTGCATATTGCACCGCTTTTGTTAACCAGAATCACCGGCGTTAACTACGCGCGATAAATGCTAAGAGGTAGAAAACCCGATGGCCGGGCATTGTGCCTGATCCATTCGGTGAATGAAACGCTGTTTTTTACCTCAATGGCGTAAGTATAGTCAATCTCTGTTTACAAAATCGCCAGAACAGGTCCATTCACTTCAGGATTTACCCTTCTTTGACCTCAGCTTACGAGGACAGTTTCCCTTGCAGGCCAAAATGTCTGGCCGCGTTCCGCCATCTGCAATAATTCGTCACACGGTGTAAACCGTGGACCATATTGCGAAGCCAGACGTTGCAGGATAGCAACCACTTCACCCGCGCCGAGCGTATCCATGTAACGGAACGGGCCGCCAAGGAACGGCGGGAAACCAATGCCAAATACCGCGCCGATGTCACCATCGCGTGCACTCTTAATCACCTGCTCATCAAAGCAGCGCGCCGCTTCATTGAGCATCATCATCACGCAGCGCTCAGCGCACTGAACGGCGGACAGTTTTCCCTGACCTGTGGTCGAAATGAGTCCATATACCGAAGGGTCGACCTGTTTCCTGCTTTTACGCCCTTTCGCGCCGTAAAGATAGAAACCGCGTTCATTTTTTCTGCCTTTGCGATCGTCCTTCAAAATCGCAGAAACAATGTTTGCAGGTGGGCTAAAACGATCGCCATATGCAGCTTCCAGCACTGGTATAATTTTAGTGCCGGTGTCTATTCCCACCTCATCCAAAAGTTGGATTGGGCCAACGGGGAAACCAAACTTTACCAGCGCCTCGTCGACGTGCTCAATCTTCTCCCCTTCCGTCAGCAACCGCATTGCTTCATTAATGTAGGGAGCCAGAATGCGGTTGACGTAGAAGCCAGCTTTGTCCGCTACCACAATCGGGGTTTTGCCCTGTTTTTTCGCCAGCTTCACCACGGTGGCAACAGTTTGCGGACTGGTAGTCACGTGCGGAATAACTTCCACCAGCGGCATTTTTTCGACCGGGCTAAAGAAATGCAGCCCAATCACCTGCTCCGGGCGCGCGGCTTTCGCTGCGATATCGCCAATCGGTAATGACGACGTATTGGAGGCAAAAATGGTATGCGGGGCGCAATGTTGCTCAACGTCTGCCACCATCTGCTGTTTAAGCGCCAGATCTTCAAACACGGCTTCAATCACCAGATCGCGGTGCGCAAAACCGCTGTAATCCGTCGTACCGGATATCATCGCCAGGGTTTTATCGCGCTCGCTTGCCTTGATATGGCGGCGCTTGACCTTTTGATCAAGGTTCTGCCAGCTGTACTGTAGCGCGTGATTGATCCCCTTAGGATTAATGTCTTTGATTCGTACAGGCAATTTGCCTTTGCTGGCGGTAACAAAAGAGATTCCGCCACCCATGAGCCCCCCACCCAGTACGCCAATCGCACGCAGCGGCGCAGGCTGCGCCTCGCTGCCCGGATCTTTTTTTACTTCCGTGCTGGCGAAGAAGATGCTGCGCAGCGCCTGCGACTGCGGCGTCATCGCCAGTTCGCCAAAGGCTTTGGCCTCCGCGGCATAGCCGCTGCTGCTTCCCTGCGACAGCCCGGTCTCGATCACTTCGAGGATCCGCTTTGCCGCCGGGTAATTGCCTTTGGTTTTTTGTTCGGTCTTTTTGCCCACCATGTTGAACAGGAGCGTTCTTCCCAGCGGGCCGGCCAGCACGCGCTCACGTACCGGCAGAGGACGTTTTGCCTGACGCCCTTTCAGCGCAAGCTCAACGGCGGCTTCCAGCAAAATGGACTGCGGCACGACGTCATCGACCAGACCGGCTTTCAGCGCCTGACGGGCACGCAGCTGTTTACCGGTTAAGATCATCTCCAGCGCCGTGCTTACGCCCACCAGGCGCGGCAGTCGTTGCGTTCCGCCGGAGCCAGGCAGCAGGCCCAGCTGCACTTCCGGCAGACCCAGAATCGTTTTCGCATCGTCGGTGCAAATCCGGCTGTGACAGGCCAGCGCCAGCTCAAGCCCGCCGCCCAGACAGGCACCGTGGATCGCGGCAATGACCGGGATCGGCAGACCGTTGATCTCCGCCATAACCTGTTGGCCCTGACGCGCAAGCTCTTCGGCTTCCAGAGCGCTTTGCGCCCGGGCGATCATGTTGATATCCGCGCCGGCGATAAAGTTATCCGGCTTGGCAGAGATAAACACCAGACCACGAATGGCTTTGTTGTCGCGGATCTGCTTTAGCATCGCGCGCACCTGAACACCAAATTCGGCCTTCAGGGTATTCATCTTTTCATCAGGCACATCGATCGTGATAACGGCCACGTTATCGAGGCGAACCGTCAGATTAAATGCAGATGGCATATCCATTATTCAGCCTCCAGAACCATTGCTGCGCCAAGGCCACCCGCCGCACAGGCGGTAACGAGGCCAAACCCGCCGCCACGGCGACGGAGTTCATGTAATGTTTGCGTGATCATCCTCGCCCCTGTGGCGGCAAATGGATGACCGTAGGCGATAGAGCCGCCCAGCACGTTGAATTTACTCTGATCCACTTCGCCCGTGGCATGGGCGCGGCCCAGCACATCGCGCGCGAAACGCTCGCTTGCCAGCAGCTGTACGTTTGCCAGGGTTTGCGCGGCAAACGCTTCATGCATATCAATCAGGGTTAAATCAGCCAGCGTCAGCCCCGCGCGCTCCAGCGCCAGCGGCGTGGACCACGCCGGACCTAACAGCATGTCCTGCCAGACATCAATGGCGGTGAAGGCATAGCTGCGTAGATAGCCCAGGGGAGTGATGCCCAGCTCCTTCGCGCGGGATTCGGTCATCAGGATCACGGCGGCGGCACCATCCGTCAGCGGCGTACTGTTCGCCGCCGTCACCGTGCCGTGTTTGCGGTCAAACGCCGGGCGCAGTTTGGCGTAATCCGCCAGCGTTGAGGTGCCGCGAATATTGTTATCTTCCGCAAGCGGTTCACGGTAGGGGGGAATATAGGCGGTCATGACCTCGTCGGCCAGCTTGCCTTCCGACCAGGCTTTTGCCGCAAGCTGATGCGAGCGATGCGCCAGGGCATCCTGCTGTTCACGCGTAATGCCGTACGTTTTTGCCATCTGCTCGGCGGTATCGCCCATGCGCAGGCCAGTGGAGTATTCCGCTACGGCAGGTGGTACAGGCATAAGGTCGCGCAGGCGTAAACGCGAGAAGAGTTTGAGTTTCTGCCCCGTCGTGCGGGCTTTATTGGCATCCACCAGGATGCGAGCCAGCTTTTTACTGACCCCAATTGGCAGCACCGAAGAGGAGTCCGCTCCACCCGCAATCCCGGCGCGAATAGTGCCCGCCATCAGGCTTTCAGCGACGTTAGCCACAGCCTGGAAGCTGGTTGCGCAGGCGCGGCTGACGCTGTAGGCATCGGTATGCACGTTCATCCCGGCACCGAGGACGATTTCACGCGCAATATTGGGGGCTTCAGGCATCTGCACGACCTGACCGAATACCAGCTGTTCGATGACCTCAGGCGGAATTTCGCTGCGAGCCAGCATCTCCCCCACTACCATTTTCCCCAGGTCGACGGCCGGTATGCCATGAAACGCCGTTGCCTGACGCGCAAATGGCGTGCGCAATCCACTGACTATGGCAATGCGATCGCCCTGACGGGTAATAAGCGGTAATGCCTGACTCATAACACTCCCCTGTAAAAAATTTTCGCAAACATAAAGTGGTCTGACCTGATAATAGTCTTAACCATTTTTTTACATTCAGCCAATCGGGGAAACGAAAAAGTGCGAGCTAAAACACAGAGAAGAAAAAGAAAATGCCCCTGCATAGCAGAGGCATTTGTGCGGTTTGTTGCCGGGTGCGCAAGGTAAAAGCAAAACGGTAACCCGTAGGTTACCGTTTTTAATGTTTGCACCCTCTCCCGTGGGAGAGGGTCGGGGTGAGGGCTTCAGGCCGCAGAAATTAACGCAGGCCCAGCTGGAAAATCAGCGTTTCTGCTTCGCAGGCGAAGATAAAGTCGATGTCCAGCTTCACGCCGCCTTCCACTTCGGTAAAGGTAGACTTGATTTCACACGGATCGGATTCAACGTCACGCGCACGCTTGCTCAGCGCGGTCAGGGTCTCTTCCGCTTCGGCACGGTTGGAGAATACACGGCTGTAAGAGGCGGTGCAATCGGTGTTGTCCATGATGGTCCCAACATCCATACAGCAGCAAACCGGGGTTTCATCAGCACTGCATTTACTCATAGCTCAATTTCCTCTGTATTCGCGCAGCGCGCGAGATAGACACGATGCTGATATTTTACGCCCCGGAGCGGGCGCTCTCCAGCCGTTAATGGCGCAAAATCGGATAAGTGACCAATATCACACTAAAAAATGATCTAAAACAAAAACCACCCTTTTGGGTGAGTCGCGATGGTCACAATTTTGCCAACCAGATCTCGTTTCACGAAACATGTTTGAAAATATTAATAAACAAACTTGCAACATTCCGGCTGGTCAGACCTATACTCTGGCCACTGGTCTGATTTGTCTGTCATACCTCAGACCCTACACTTCGCGCTCCTGTTACGGTATGTAACAATTATTGAATAAAAATAACTCAATGAGGTTATGGTCATGAGCCAGAAAACCCTGTTCAACAAGACTGCGCTGGCAGTCGCAGTGGCACTCGTCTCCACTTCCGCCTGGTCAGCGGGCTTTCAGTTAAACGAATTTTCTTCCTCTGGCCTTGGCCGTGCGTATTCCGGGGAAGGCGCTATCGCTGATGATGCGGGTAACGCGAGTCGTAACCCCGCGTTGATCATGATGTTCGATCGTCCGACTTTCTCTGCCGGTGCGGTTTATATCGATCCTGATGTCAACGTTTCTGGTAAGTCGCCTTACACGGGTGCGAGCCTTAAAGCGGACAATATTGCCCCAACAGCATGGATCCCAAACCTGCACTTCGTTGCACCTATCAACGAACAGTTTGGCTGGGGTGCATCGGTAACGTCTAACTACGGTCTGGCTACCGAGTTCAATAACAACTACCCGGCTGGTGAATACGGCGGTAAAACAGACCTTACTACGCTGAACCTCAACCTGAGCGGTGCGTATCGCCTGAACGATAACTGGAGTTTTGGCCTGGGCTTTGATGCCGTCTACGCCGACGCCAAGATTGAACGTTATTCCGGGGAACAGACTGCTCGCCTGCCTAAAAACAGCAATAAAATTGCCAGTCTTGAAGGTGATGAGTGGGGCTATGGCTGGAACGCCGGTATCCTGTACGAGCTGGACAAAAACAACCGTTGGGGCCTGACCTATCGTTCCGAAGTGAAAATTGACTTCGACGGCGATTACAAGAGCGGCATCCTGAAGCCTGTGAACAATCTGGTTCCAGGTGCGGGCACTACCATTCCTTGGGGAACGTCCAACCAGACCGTTCCGGGTTCACTGTCGCTGCATTTGCCAGAAATGTGGGAAGTCTCCGGTTACAACCGCGTTGCACCACAATGGGCTATTCACTATAGCCTGGCCTATACCAGCTGGAGCCAGTTCCAGGAGCTGAAAGCGACCGGAACCAATGGTCAAACGCTGTTCTATAAGGACGAAAGCTTCCACGATGCCTATCGTATAGCGTTGGGTACCACCTACTACTACGATAAAAACTGGACTTTCCGCTCCGGTATCGCATTTGACGACAGCCCGGTTCCGGCAGACAAACGTTCCATTTCCATTCCGGATCAGGACCGCTTCTGGTTAAGTGCTGGTGCGACCTATGCGTTGAACGAGAATGCATCCATCGATGCGGGCGTATCTTATATGCACGGTCAGAAAGTAACGTTCAAGGAAGGTCCGTACGAGTTTACCTCTGAAGGTAAAGCCTGGCTGTTCGGTACGAACTTCAACTACGCGTTCTAATCGCGCTGGAATCAAAAAAGGTGAGCATTGCTCACCTTTTTTATTTACTCCGAATCGATATCTTTTAGTTCGTTTTCGATCGCCTTCGCGTTTGGATTCTCTTCCGGCTTCAGCTTGCCGCCGTTGGCAATAAAGTCATGATTCTGGAAGTACGCTTCACGCACCATAATGTACGGGTCAGAAGACTGGCGCAGCAGACCATCAGAGTCGAGCAGTTGCGCGCGGGTTTCAATCCCTTCCACCGTCCATTTACCCACCGACAGCGGCCAGGTCAGCCACGAAAGGACCGGATACAGCGTATCCACCATATCGCCGCCATCATCACGGAGGGTGAAGCTACCATAGAACGGTAAATGCACGTACGGACCATACCCGACGCCATAGTGTCCCATCGTGCTGCCGAAACGGTGTGGCTGTTCACGCTGCAGTTTCTGGTTAGCCATACCTGCAACATCAATAAAGCCACCCATACCCAGAATGGAGTTCAGGAAGAAGCGGGTAAAGTGGACCATCCCCTGATACGGGTCGCCCTGCAGGAAGTAGTTCACCATTACCGCAGGCTCTTCGAGGTTGCTGGTAAAGTTACTTAACCCGTTACGCGCAGGTTGTGGAACATAATCGCGCCATGCTACTGCCACCGGACGAACCACATACGGGTCCAGTACGTTGTAGTTGAAGCTATACATTGAGCGGTTAAATCCTTCGAGAGGATCGGAGCGTCCCGTTTGCTCACCGGAGCTGGCGCAGCCCACAAGCATCGTCGCGCCAAGCGCAAGCGCCGACAGCCGAAGTTTCATAAATATCTCCCTGTTCAGTATGGCTATCGTTGATTGCCATCCGTAACGGAGCCGTTGACGCTCCGTCTGTAAACGTGCAAGCGATTGTAACAGCACGTTTACCGATGTCTATGAGCACAATTACGGGCAGTAACCACCGTGACTCTGATCTCAGCATAGCCTGGCTTTTGGAATTCGTTTCGCTGGCAATTTTATAATGACTTTGAAAGAGATGTATCACCTTTGTTGTCATTGCCGCCAATTTAAGAGCATCCCCACAGGCATCCCGATAAAAGCCGCTACGCTTAACAGAAAGATCAACCTCCGGGAGCAGATATGAAAGATGTAGGCGAAGAAAAAATTGGCGAGAGCACTGAGGAGCTTGAAATTGAAAGCGAGGAGAAAGCGCGCGGCGAGAAGATAGAAATTGATGAAGATCGCCTCCCCTCCCGCGCAATGGCCATCCACGAGCATATACGCCAGGATGGTGAAAAAGAGATGGAGCGCGACGCGATGGCCCTCTTCTGGTCAGCCATTGCTGCCGGACTCTCAATGGGCGCATCTCTGCTTGCGAAAGGGATATTTCATGTGCAGCTGGAAGGCGTACCCGGTGGATTTTTACTGGAAAACCTCGGCTATACCTTCGGCTTTATTATTGTCATCATGGCCCGCCAGCAGCTGTTTACCGAGAACACGGTGACCGCCGTTCTGCCGGTGATGCAAAACCCCACACTCGGTAATTTCGGTTTATTGATGCGGCTCTGGAGCGTGGTTCTGCTGGGTAATATCATCGGCACGGGCATCGCGGCATGGGCGTTTGAATATATGCCGATCTTTGATGAACCCACCCGGGATGCGTTTGTGAAAATCGGCATGGACGTAATGAAAAACACGCCGGTCGAGATGTTCTCAAACGCCATCATCTCTGGCTGGATTATCGCCACAATGGTCTGGATGTTTCCTTCAGCGGGAAGCGCCAAAATTGTGGTGATCATATTGATGACCTGGCTGATTGCGCTGGCGGACACCACGCATATTGTGGTCGGTACCGTTGAAATCCTGTATCTGGTCTTTAACGGTACGCTTCACTGGAGCGATTTCTTCTGGCCGTTTGCCCTTCCGACGCTGGCAGGAAACATTTGCGGCGGAACGTTTATCTTCGCGCTTTTAAGCCATGCCCAAATTCGTAACGACATGTCGAACAAACGCAAAGCTGAGCTTAAGGCACGGGAAAATGATGATAAATCGACAAAAAAATCGACCTGAATGGTGACTCTTTGAGCAGTCAGGCGGCGCTGTGCTTAACGCAAAGTGTAAATAAGGCTATACTCGTGCCGCCTCGTCCCCTTAGTTAAATGGATATAACGAGCCCCTCCTAAGGGCTAGTTGCAGGTTCGATTCCTGCAGGGGACACCATAGCTACATCTCAGCAAGTCTAATAACTTCCATAACTAACTGATTTAAATCCTAATCACTAATCTTGTTCGTCCAGTAAAGTGCCATTATTTCTAATAGAATCTATACATCTTTGCGTATAAGATTGTGTATAACTGAGTTCGATCTTTTTTCTATACACATGCTGCTATCTGACATCCAAATAAAACGAGCAAAACCAAAGGATAAGCCCTATACGTTGAACGATGGCATGGGGTTGTCACTTCTTATCGACACATCAGGCAGTAAAGGCTGGCGTTATCGCTACCGCTTTGCAGGCAAGCCGAAGATGATTTCCTTTGGCGTGTACGGTGATGTATCGCTTGCGCAGGCGCGTGCTAAACGCGACGAAGCTCGTTCGATGTTGGCCAAAGGGGTCAACCCCAGCGAGGCCAGAAAGGCTGAAAAAATTGCGTTGCGGTTTGCACATGAGAACAGTTTTGAATCTGTAGCAAGGGAATGGCATGGTTCAAAAAAAACCACCTGGTCAGAAGGGTACGCAAAAGAAGTTCTCAACTGCATGGAGAAGGACATTTTCCCTTTTATCGGTCAGCGCCCAATCGAACAGATTGAACCGTTAGAGCTGCTAACCGTTCTGCAAAAGATCGAGAAAAGGGGGGCTTTGGAGCAAACCAGTAAGATCCGCCGCCGTTGTGGTGAAGTTTTACGTTATGCCGTCGCCACCGGACGAGCTAAATATAACTTTGCTCCTGATTTAGCTATTGCACTCAACAAGCCTAAAACTCAGCACTTCCCGTTCCTGACTGAAAGTGAGTTGCCCGAATTCGTCAATGCTCTGGATAACTATCAGGGCAGTTTAGTCACAAAATACGCCACACAATTGTTGATGCTAACAGGTGTACGAACCTTTGAACTTCGTGCAGCGGAATGGGTAGAATTTGATTTAAATAATGCTCTATGGGAAATTCCTAAAGAGCGAATGAAGAAGCGCCGCCCTCATCTTGTTCCGTTATCTACACAGGCGATCAGCATTCTTAAAAAACTTAAAGATATAACTGGTAATTACAGTCTCGTTTTTCCAGGAAGAAACGATGTCAGAAAACCAATGAGTGAAGCTAGTATCAATAAAGTGATAAAACTGTTGGGTTATAATGGTCGGTTAACTGGACACGGCTTCAGGCATACCATGAGTACTATTTTGCATGAACACGGTTTTGAAAGCGCCTGGATTGAAATGCAACTTGCGCATGTTGATAAGAATTCCATAAGAGGCACTTATAATCATGCGCAATATCTCCAACAGCGTAAAGAAATGACTCAGTGGTATTCATCATTCCTTTATCGATAAGCTTTTATTTTTTAGCTGCGCCCGGATCTCTAACTCGACCAATTAATTCTGTGAGGGAATCCATAACTCCCTTTCCATCGTCTAACTTAATCTTAGCGTGAAATATTGGAGACTTGTAAATTGAAGAGACTGAAGCAAGTATCAACGCATCTTTATTCTCAATATTTTTGAGTTGCTCTGCATAAGAATTCAATGTTAAAGCAACAGCTGATTTAAACGCATACTCCTCTTGAAAATTTCTCTCTTTCCCATATTGGGCGATACCGAATAAAAGCAAACCAATTGCGGGCAATGCTTTTATCGAGTTAATGATTAACAGTTGATAGCTCATTTCTTTATCTGAGGACCAATGGAAAAGTAAAAATATCCATGCAACTGTCGCAACAGCCAAAAATGGAACAGCCCACTTCCAAAATGTGACTGAAGGGGATAACTCATTTTTTCGCTGTTTGAATGTCTCAAAAAGTGAAGCCCCTACCTCTCGACCAATAAGATCGTCTAAATATGAATTCCTTTCAGTAAAGTACTCGTGCTTCCCTTCTACAAACTCTAGCTTCTCATTAAAATCATTAGTCAGATCTTCAAATTTTTTTGCAGTCGATCCATATTCACCTTTATATTCGGCTATACTTTTATTAATTTCATCCACCTGTTCATTCGCCCTTGTAAACAACCTATCCAGATCATTTTTTTTACTTTCTGACAAGGTAAGCTGTGAGTTTATCTTTTCAGCTGTTGTAGTCGCATTATTATATACATTATTAATCATATCGTTATTAGAAATAATATTTTGCAACGCGGACTCTAAAGATTTTATTTTTGAAATACTATCTTCATTGAATCCTTCTAACTTATCATGAGAACTCTGTATTGCAGAAACCAACTCATCAAGGCTTGCTATTCTTGCATCTATAAGCGCCTTTTTTGCTTCGAGTAACTCATTATCGGTTTGAATTTTTTTCTCGGAAGCTTTTAAATACCGGCGCTCATTATACTCCCAAAAACCATATGCCCGCTGATAAATCGCTAGTCTCAGTATCAGGGAAAATGCATTTTGAAAATCGTTTCTTTGCAGGTAAGAACTTATAGAAGTCAAATCAGAGGCTAGGTTACCACTACCATAATCGGGAAAATTATAACTAAAAGGTAATGTTATAAAATTCTCACTGGTAATTTCCTGTCTAAAATGATCATATACTTTACATACAAGAATAATATATGAACCTAAGTCTATGTCACCGATAAAAATACCAGAGTAATCACCAAGATCTTTGTAGACCTCCGCGATCGATTCTTTGAATTTATTTGGATCGAATGCCTCTACTAACCCTGAGATTTGATCTTTTTGCTGCCTATTCATAAACAACCTTCCAATAGTCTATAAGTTGTTAATTATACTTCATATAAAAAACCATCATTACAACAAAAAATAATTTTAAACGTGAAATACTATCATATCAACACTCACCAAGAGATAAATTAAAAAATTTTTCTATCAATAGTATTAGTAATGGTCAAACCGCCATCTGGTACATTTCGCATACCCTCGATACGTATAGTGAATACAAATAAAATAACTGCTGACTTCACAATTTTTATCAACTGCAACAAATGCTGCTCAAACTCTTCTTTTTCAATAAACTTAACGTCATCAAAAAAACCATATGAATTATATAAATCCAAAGGGATATTTTTTTCATGTATAACTAATAACTTGTGTTCTAAGTCATTCCGCCACTCTCTAAAAAAAGAGAGCTCACCATGTTTATCATTCAAGTCCATTGCAATACTAAACAATCCAAATAATCCTTTGTTGTTTATTTTATTTATTTTCTGTTTTCTCTTTTCATCTGAGACTTGCCAAAAACTATGAAAGTAGATGTGACCTCTATTTGGTTTTAAATCAAACAATTTACACAAGGCAACTGCTATTTTATCTAGGACACCAAAGCACGACCTAAAGGATATTCTCAACTTCTCAACATTTTCATATAAGATCTCGTTATTATACAATTCAGAATAACAAACTTCAGACTCTTCATCAAAAAACTCATTACCAACTTTATATTCGAAAAACATTTTTCTCGCTAATGAGTATTCAGCTTTAAGTCTATTCAACACCATTTCCATCGGTACAATAAAGTCACCAAAAACTCCCTTTGTGGTAGTCAAAATAGTTAAATTATCTTTAGAGGATGCATAACAATTACAGTATAAAGAGTGGTCAGACAGCATAAGATTATTATCTATGCAAAACTTCTGGTAATGGGATAAAGCTTCGTACTCCTCTTTAGTGAGTTGTTCATCAGTCCTTTCATCACCGATATCATTTAAATTTAGTTCCTTTAATATCTCTTCGCTGAACTGAATTTTTCTTTGATAGGTTGTAATCCATGAAGGGATACACTTTCCTGTAGCTATAGCACATTCATAACCATGAATAACTTCTTTAACCATCTTATATGAATATGTAGATGATAACTCGTTTAGTAATTCTAATGCTTCAGATCTATTGACCCATGCCTGTGGAATCGAATCATCGATTGCTATAGCCTGACCATAATAATCCAAAGATTCAGATATTCGATACTGTCTTTTTAATGCATTACCTAAGTTGACCATTAACTCAGGATGAATCACCCCTTCTTTTTTTGAATGCTTATAAGATTTCCAATAATTATTTTTAACTTCGTTTAATTGAATAAAATCATCAATATTTGCATCCAAATGAGGATTGAAGTCAAGTGTTGCGCTCATACCATTAGCTACATTGTAATAATATGATGACTCTGTTGTTATAGCTAAAATATCCTCTTTTTTATTTTTTAAAATATCCAACCCTTCATTAACTATGCTTTTATTTCTACTAAAACTTCCAATATCAATTAAATACCCAGCCAAGCTAGATATTATTTTGATTTTGTTAGTATTGTTGGAATGCCATTTTTCTATATCTTTAAGTAGTTTCTTTACATTAATATAAGCAGAATCAAATGCCCCTTCCTGTATAAGAGTATCAGTATCTCTCATTCTTGAAACTACGCAGTTAATGTCCATTCAAACCTCTAAAATACGAGCTTATGGTGTCTAACATTATATGATTTAGGTTAAAAGAAAACTGCAACCTGAGACAAAAAATTTTAGAATGACAAAAATTGCACTACACCGCACCCGCCTGCGGTTTTCAGATCGCTAAAATTTTTCAGTTGGGATTTTTTACAAATGATAGCGCCAGACCGCGCCACTACTGGGGATTTACAGCGAGCATGGAACTGAAAAGAGTGAAAAGAATTTCAGCTTTTTTCAGTTTAGCTTTACTCCAAAACCGTAATGACTTTAATTAAGTTATTGATAGTAAAGAGATATAATTTTTTAAGTGAGATTTTTCATGATAACTGACGGCACACTTAAAAGTTAACAAACTGATTCTTATAGACATTTTTTCTTAAGCCGCTGAAATTTAATGAACCGAAGCCGGGAAAATTGTAGTTACTCCCGGCGAACCGTTCAGTGACTCTCTTTGGCTGCCAACAGGAGTTCTAATGCTTTTTGTCGCTCGTCCGGTGGCAGGGCATCCATTAGCTCTTTAATCCGTCCCTGGCCGCGCAAAGCGCTGGGACTAATCGTGTGTGAGAAGGAAACGTTCATCACAAACGTGTGCCCACACTCTACATTTGAGCAATAACAGTACACATCTGATAATTTGGGGTGCTTTCGGTTTGTTTTCCTCACCGTTGCCGCAGACATACACTCCGGGCAGTAAATTTTCATCACTCGCATAACTAAACCTCTGTTGCCTGCCAGAAGAAGGGATTTTGGTTCCCTCCCTCTTGTCCTGAACGTGTAACACTGGTAACACGTGTAACATCGTTGATTCAATTGAAATTAATCTGTTACCAGTGAGCCAAATAAAGAGGTAACGCGTGGTAACACACTGATTTTTGTTACCACTGTTACCAGTGGATATTTCTGACTGGTAACAGTGGCAAGCCTCGTCATTACTGCCTGTTACCTCTGTTACCAGTGTTACCTCATAAAAATAAGACTCACGCGATAACTATTCGGGATCGGCGCTACCCAGTACTTGCGTATTAAACTGGTACACGCGCTTAAGCCCTATTTCTGGCAGGCGAACGCTGTTTTGCGTTCTCCCGTCCTCTCCGGCTTTCAGCCAGCCCGCCTCAACACACAATCTGGCCACCTTTCGTGAATCGAACCCTTTACAAATTTCTTTCCAGCCAGATGGCAATATGTAGAAGGTCACAGTGGATTCTGTCACGTTGTCGCCCTTGTCCACTTTCCTGAACCCCATCATCGACAGTGGGCGGTTCCTGTCGTCGTGCCAGTCAGCAAAGCGGCTGAACTGGTTACGTGTCATATAATCCCTGACCTGCTCCAGTGCGGTTTTATCCTCCTGGTTCGCGGTATGCCCACGATCAGCCATCCATGAGGCAAGACAACACTCAGCAGCTCTGAATGCCTCACCTTCAGGCCATCCGGTTATCCCGGCTTGTGTGGCAAGTTCTCCGGCCATAGCAACCAGCGCAAAACGGGTAACGGCGCGCCCAACCTGATTTCCTGCATCCGCTGGGGTCAGCCTGCGGGTGTAGTCCTTCAGCAGCGCTTTCGCCTGGCTGGTCAGTTCCTGGAGATCGGCTGTCAGACAATGCAGCCAGTCGCGGAAGGGTGAGCCATGATAATGAATAACGGCGTGTTCCAGATGCTCCGCCAGCGCTTTACCACCACTAAAGCCGTGCAGCTCCTCAAATACTCCATGCTTGCCCGAATCACTCGGGATCTGGATCATGCGTACTTCAACCCCGGCGTAGGTTCGCTCTCCGGCATTGGCGGCATGCTCGACCAGTGACAGCTCCCCCGTGGAAAGAAACAACAAATTCCAGCGGTTTGTTTCCCGTACCGAACCATCAGTTCGGGCGCGGGCTTTGCCCTGGCCGTTCGCCAGCATGTAGGCAATATTCCCTGCCTCTCTGCCATCCACCTCGCGGATCTCATCAAGCATCAGTGTGGCATCATTGCGGCGGCTGGCCGTTCCTTCCAGCGCGTTCCCGGTAGCACGCCATGTATGCCAGAAATCCGTACCACCGCACACCGAAGCAGCCACTTTCATGGTCGTGGTTTTACCGTCTGTAGATTCACCTTTCAGGTGATAACCGCCGCCACCTATGCCAACCAGCTTCAGAAGCGGCGCGGCGAATGCCAGGCTTACGGCAAAGGCCAGTCGGGCATTATTGACGCAATAGCGACCTATGTTTTCCCGCCATTCTTCCGTGGTGCCCGTAACACGAAAATCACGCCCCTGAACGCTGGAAGTCTGGAGAATGACAGACTGTGACTCTTTGCCGATCACTTCATCCTGAAGAACATAAACCCCGCCATGCCAGCCTGTTTTATTTACACAGGTCACTTTTCTGTCGGGTTTGCACAGGGAGATATATTCCATCAGGTGTGCTCTGGCCATCCCGTTGATATTGATATAAGAAAGCCCATTGACCAGCAGCACGCGCCGCAGTTCTTCCCCGCTGCCGCCCAGCATTTCCATCGGCATTGCCCATTTTCGGCTCATACCGTTGGTGTCCTCCCATTCCAGCAGTCGGCCATAGTTGCTGCCGTCAGCATCGCTGGTGATAGCTGTCACACGCAGCGGGCTGCAAATCTTGATATTGCGGATCTCAGTGTCACCATCTGATTTGTTCACCAGCTTGTCGTACCACAAATATTCTTTCGTGAGCCTGAACCCCTGCGGCAATCTGGTTTGCCCTTTTCCGTGTAATGTCATTTCCTCCCGGAAGGCTTCACGCGCCCTTTCCTTCCCGGTTTCCTGGCGATAATCATCCCAGTCGGCTTTATGACGTACCGGAGGCAGCGTTACCCAACCATCTACGGCTTTCGCCGCTTTTTCAGCCCATATCCGGCCAGTGTTCTCTTTCCCGTCAACAAGATCGTTATCTCCAGCCAGGATAATCCGGGTGTCAGGCCATCGAATGCGGATTTGCTCAGCGACCTTTACCAAATTTGTGGCCGCAATAGCTGCAACGATCCAGCCGTCAGCCAGGAGGCTGACCGTCAACGCAGTGGCATATCCTTCAGTGATAATGACCTGTTCCGGAGCATCAGACGGAACATCAGCCACGGCAATAAAAGCACCTGACAGCTGACTGCCGGGTAAAAGACTTTTATCACCATCAGAGTTAATAAGCTGGCCGCCTGTAACATTCCCGGTGATGTCAGTTAAGGGCAGCAGCAGCGACCCGGCTGGAAAAGACATCCCCGCCAGATTGATGGTGGCAGTAAGAAGCGGTAAAGAGTAACCCTGTAATCCCTTTCCGGTCAGATAGGCTGATTCACCGTTTTGAGACAGCTTTTTAAGTTTCTGATAGCGGTCTGCCCCGGTCTCGTTTCCCCCGGTCTTTTTCCTGGCTGGCATAGCGGGTTTATCCTGTACTTCAGGCAATGCCAGAACCTCACAGACCATTCCCGCGACCTCCTTCACTGAGCGTCCAGTCACCAGACGGACTAAATCAAGGCCATCGCCATTGCCGCACTGATTACAGAACCATGTTCCGCGCCCCTCTTTGTCATCAAGACGAAAGCGATCTTTTCCGCCGCAGGCCGGACAGGCACCGTGGCGTCGGGCGGAAGGAACATTAATCCCTAACGCGGAAAGGATGTGTGGCCAGCGCCCGTTTGCTGCCCCCGAAACCGCAGATACAGACTGAACTTTCATAACAGTACCTCCCCGACTCCCGCAGTGGTAATGCTGAAACCCGGAGGTACTTCTCCATCGGGCGCACCGAAAACGATGTCCCGGTACACTTCACGTAGCTCAGAGACACCAAATGCGGAAAGGCGAATATTTTCAGCCATGTAACCAGGTGACAGCATTCGCTCCAGAACGTCACACGCCAGACGATGCCCCTCTTCCTGGCCGAATTCGTTAATCCATGGCGCTTCAATGTGATAAAGAATATTCATGGCCACGCGATCAGGTGTAAGCTCGATACGCTCGCCATCCTCGATATACACAGCCTCCCCATTAATTCGCACCATCAGGGAAATATAGGCATCAGCAATGCAGGAACGCAGAAATGCCGCCCGAAACTCAGGTGAATGGACTACGAGATTAGCGTTCATGCTTTTCTCCTTTAATGGTACTAGTTTCTCTCACCACACCCTCCAGCTGTTCTGCAATACAGGCCATGATTGCTGCGGCTCCCTCAGCAGAAACTGTTCTCTGCCCACTCATCGCAGGAAATGACAGAACTTCGGCCAGGAACTCGCTCGCCAGCGCAGCCCGTAAAAGACGGTTCTCGCCTGCTTCAGTCAAGGTGCAACCGTGGTTAGGGATGGGTAAATGACTCATGCGCTCACCTCCCCGAGTTTGTTCATCGGAATACGTGCGGCGAAGCTCAGTACAAAATCGGCAACGAGTTTCATGCGGGCAGCACGCTCGCAGGTTGCAACAGTACGCACAGCGAATGGACGCGCGGCATAATCAGTACGGCGAACAGCGAGAAATACAAAGGTATATTGGGGGTGAGACAAAGCAGGGATCGTAGCCATGGCGGCAATCTCCGTTAGATAGCGGGTAACGCTACCACCGGAGTTCCTACGCTCATGGGTGGTAGCCCAGACGGGGGTAGGAATACCGGCTCTAACGGATACCGGCCAGCCCGAAAGCTGCCCCGCCTGGACTACCATAATTTGGATGATGTGGCGTAAATAACGAATAGATACGGTTAACCACCACACCATAAAATAAGGGTGAGTCAAAGCTACGACACAAAAAAACACGCCTGGCGCGTGTGGTGTCGCCGTTAGATTACTCGGGTTCCTACGCCCGGTTGCCGATTTTGCGGCAACGCTGCGAATATAGCCCGAGCAATTAGCATGGCGCAAGAATTTTATAACCGAATTTTGTTTGTTGAACATAAAGATAAACCCAGGCATTCTTGAACCTCAGACCGAAGTTACGGTTTTTCATTATCCTGTTGCTGTGCATAAGACCCGCTTTTTGCGGGTCTTTTTGTTTTTCAGTCTCAGTCAGAAAAAGTCACTGCACTCTCATCAACAGCCGCATAAAGCTCTGGTTCACCCAGCGCATATCCTTCATTCCGCAGATAAGAATTAACGTATTCACTTTTCTCATCATCAAACTCGGCGCGAAATGATCGTGTTCGGGACTGGGTATAAATGTGCAGATTATCCAGCGTAGTGACCGCAAGACGTTTTCCCGGCATGAACGGCGGGATAAAAGCAAACCGTCCGGCAACCGAACTGACTGCCATTTGCGCAGCTTCCACATCAGTCGGGCGATCAGCCGCGTTGAAGAGCTTAAGACGCTGTTTAGCAGCAAGCTCGGCACCCACGAGAACCACCAGACGCGGATCTTCCCGATAAGGCTCTGCAATCAACTCAGTGATGAGGTGATTAGCAAGCAGATCGAGGTTTTTCCATTCCCCGGTATCTCCAAGAGTTAGAGGGGTGCTTAAAACCTGCTGACCATCTCGATAATCTTTTGCCAGAGCATGCCAACCGATATTTACGTCCTCACCTTTTTTATTGATCTCAGGATCAGTCGTATCGGCAATAGACTCTCCATTAAAACCAACCCGCAACATATCAAGTGCATAAGCCTGACTAAAAAACGCACTGACCGATTTATCAAATTCGCCCTGAGCACCTGTATGATAAATATGTGACATATCTAAATAGCTGATTCGTGCACACGTGTCAGTTTCGGACAGAAAAAATTCAGTGCCATTTATCGCTAACATCTTACTGAATCTGCCACCATGAACTCGTCCTGTATGTAACTCGCAGGCTCCAATATTAATGGCATTACCTGAAACAGCATTAACGTCACGCAAAGTGATATTATTGATTAACCAACCAGACTCAAGAATTGAGCTTCGCAAAATATTTTCCGTTGGTTTACTTAATGCAAATCTTCTGTTTGAAGATTCCTGGTAATTTGTACCAGATACGAATTTACTATGATAACGGCGTGCAGCGTCCGGCCTTTCGGCTTTGAATGCGTACATGATTTATCCTTTTATTGTTTACGAAATATTTTTTTCTTATGTTCAGAGAGCTGATTAAATTTCACAGCATGCTCTGCATACTCTCGATCGCTTACTACGGAGCGAAGAATGGCATTTTCAGCGCGGTAGTACTCCCGATAGGCCATAGTTCGACATACCCCACCTCTTTCCAGTTCGTAACGGTCATTTGGGTATGCGCAACATTTAAGAATGTGCTCAACAGCATTATCCAATGCGCATAGAGCATCCAAGATAAATCTCACATCCCGAACTAAAGTCGCATCGTTTAAAACGTTAATAAACTCATCGGGAGAAGTTAACGGTCTGGAAAAAGAGTTAAGATATTTTTTACTAACGTTCTTCCCGATATGTTCAGCCTCTTCAAGTAACAAACTTCCGAATCCTCTGAAGAGACTTACTCGCGTTTGCTGCTCTTTCTGCCGTAAAAATGCAGAATGGTACTGTCGTTCATAAGCATCACGTGCCCCTTTAACGGCATTTTTGTTTTTTACTTCAGAAACTGTTCTGGAGTTAACATTCAACCCTGCATTTTTTAATGCGTACTCGGCAGTTTTAACCTCTCTTTGTCGGAAGGATAACTCTTCTTCTTCACGGTGACAGAGCACCTCAAATCGGCTCAGTAAGAGATTAGTTTCTTCGGCAGTCGCCTCTGTATCTGGGATCATTAGACCAGTTAAAGAACATAGTTTCTGTCCTTTACTGCGAAGTTTATTCAAAAGATAAATCTCAATCATTCTTGCGATACATGCAGCATCACTATATCCATCTTTAAATATACTTACCTGATATGCTTCTAATAGTGATGTGCTTTCATTCTTGATTGAGAGTATTTTATTAGCATTCCTTGGGTTAATCATTTCATACCTCTTATGAGCAATTATCTTTCCTGTTCTGAATATTCTTCTCTATCCAGTCATTAATCTCGGCTTCGACCCATGCTACAGATCGAGCACCGATAGACACCTGTCTAGGAAACTCTTTGCTTTTCATTTTTAAATAAATAGTTGACTTTGGTAGACCCGTTAAATCAATTACATCCGACATCCGTAAAAGTCTTAATTTTTTATAGGATGGTTCACTGTTAAGCATAAAACTCATATCTCCCCCACTTATTAATTACTATTTCTTCTTTATTGGTCTCGATTGGATATTTATATACTTACACAGATGAATTTATTCGTAAAGTTAGCCCCATAATAATTGATTCAAATTTATTGAATAAGAATAAGTGGTGAATAATATTGAGGAGTACTGAATGTTAACGAGCGAAAACCATTGAAAACGGTTGTTAACTACTGATAATCATCAAATTTGACGAATGCATTTGTAACATTTTGTAAAATAGAGGCTGGAGGCTGGAGGCTGGAGGCTGGAGGCTGGAGGCTGGAGGCTGGAGGCTGGAGGCTGGAGGCTGGAGGCTGGAGGCTGGAGGCTGGAGGCTGGAGGCTGGAGGCTGGAGGCTGGAGGCGTTGCAGAATGCCTCCATCTCGGATGACAACACAAGCATTTATTGATGTGTATAATTAGGTGTATAACCTTATATAAGGCAAATTAAATTAATAATATATTTCAAGACTATACACTCTAGGTTCTATTTATGCAGGGGACACTTTACCCTCCCGCTTTTTCCAGCACATTCGTCTGTCTACCGCCAGAATTCACTGAGCAGAAGAATCCTGTTTTATTTGAGCGTAACGCGTTGCCAGCTGTTTAAGACGCAACTCCAGTTGAGTCTTTTCTGCTTCAGGAAGCGCATCTCCTGCTGGATGCTGTGACAGGCGCCTGAGTTGTTCTTCAGCCGGTATCGTCTGGTTAAATGACTGTATAGTCGAAAAAACTACCGATTTAAGCTCGCTTACCGTGATGTATTTTCCTTTTTGCTCGTCCAGACTACTCAGCCGATGACTCAGTTGCTGAAGCGTCATCATTCCCTGATACCAGCTGTTCATTGCGTCGACAGGTAACGCTGCCGCGTTAAATTTTTGCTGCCACTGCATTGTGAGCGGTTTCGCCTCCTCCGGCCATAATGTCTGGAGCTGCTTTAACAGCTGAAGGCTGTAGGAAAGATTCCAGTCAGGAGGCAGTTTATCCAAGCGGGCAAGCTGCTGCTGCGTGTCTGTGATAAACGTGGACGGTAAAGTACCTCGCAGTGTTAACGCGTCTTGCTGCACAGGCGTGAGCACTTCAGGTAACGGAGCCAGAGAGGCAAAAGCCTGAGTCGCCAGGGGGTCGGGTCTGGACAAAGAAGCCCATCCCCACGCCACAGCGAAGCACACCACCAGTGTGGAACACATCCCGGTAATAAAGGGCTTCCACTGTCTGACAGGCACGGGGGCTGTCGTACGATCCTCCCCATTCGGCTGATTTTCCTGATGCACAACATATACCCATTTCACTTCTTCGATCGGTTCGGCTTTCTCCAGAGTCGATTCGCTATCGGGCTTCATGTTCACATTCAAATCGGACGTGTCATTACTGCTTTCCAGCCGTTCAGCACTTGAACGTATCAACGTTCGTAACGTATCGAACTGGCTAAGGTGTTTAAGCTCAAGGCGCTGGAGCACCGCGCTCAGGCTGGTAAGTAACGCTTCAGCACGATAAAGCTCACTAAGATGGCTGCTGTTGAATGGAAGCATACGCATGCGCTGCTGCAAGCGCTGGCTAAGGCCGCTAAGGATTTCCATACGAGCGTGTTGTGTCTTCGGCCATAAGGTGTCCCACTGGTGGCTAATCAGGGCCTCCAGAATCGCCAGCCCTTCATTCAGGCCAGCTAATCCAGACAGGTGAGTACGAGCAAGGGTGTACCAGGCTGCTGTCTGCAACTCCACACCGTTCTGTTCAAATATTGAGAGACAGAGTCTTTGGACATATTGCCAGTTCACATCAGGGCGAGCAGGATGTGTAAGCTTACTGAGTTCGTCGCGGAGGGCGGCATAATCTGGCAGCGTACGCGGGTCGCCGCCGGTTTTTAACGTTATATGTGTGGTCATTCTGCAGAGCCTGCATATCCGTGTCGGTTAATTTCGTCAGTTGATGTGTAAGGCAGTTTTGCGTGTAGAAACGCAATGACGAATAAAGGAATGAATGTTATTGCTATGACAGCAGCGCTAAAATCAGATCGAAAAAAACACCTTCATCAAATAGTTTTCCTGACTGAGGTGACGTATCAGGGGGAGTAAAGATCCAGTCATATACACTCCCCACCCGCATAAACAGGCGTCCTTGAGAAATCGCGCTGTACCCGGAAAAAAAAGTCACCTCGACACAGCCTGCAACTCCCTGTCCATACAGAAATATCGGCATAAACTTAACCGCCCGGTTACCATAACGCAGGACGATACCGGAAATATCAAAAGCCCCGCCCTCCACCAGCAGGTCAGGAACGTATACCGTCAGTGGCTCTGCATTCAGTCCGGTATCTGACAGCCAGGCGTCCATTTGCTCCTGAAGCTGAGCCATTCGCATGCGAAACTCTGCAATATCGGCCTGGCTCTTGCTAGCTGCGGGAACAGGTGAAGGTTGTCGCGCCTGCAACTTCTTCATGAACTGTGATTTTACTGACATGGTGTTAACTGACCTTATATACGAGGTGCTGTGTCGAGATACTGCTGTTGCCTGAGATGCCGCAACAGGACCCGTCCTTCGGGCATAAACTCAGTCCCATAGCGCACCAGGCCAATCCCTTTAAGTTCAGCGTCAATGGCATAGCGCAGCTCGCCGGGAATGTTCTGCTCCAGCAGAACAACGTCTATCTTTTTCAGGCGCGGTTCATACTTGAGCAGGACGGCAGACAATGTGCCCATGAGCTCATGGGCCGTTCCCGGCATGCCCTGCAGGATTTTTGTCATATCGGGCAGCCCGTAATCAGGCAGGTGCGCCAACGTGCCGGCGCGACAGTTGAGAACGCGCTGCATGTTGTCCAGAACCGAAAGGATGACCTGGTTTTCTTCACTGACCTGATGCAGATCGAACCCACCGGTAAAATTGCCAAATAGCGTCTCGTAAATCGAGGAACGGGGCGTCTCATTCATCTTTCAGCGCCTTCAGGGTCAGGCGGTTGTTCCCCGCCTCAATGACGCGTGCCTTATCCGGATCGAGGTCATCGCGGCTCATTACCACACGCCAGGTATTGTTCTCCTGGTCGGGTGACATAAACATTCCTGCCACCGCCACGTACTGCGCATTTTCCTCCATTGGTATATCGACCGTGACCGCCCCGCCCGGCTGCAGGAGGATATCTTTCTCCACCAGCAGGTCTGCTTTGATGACCTGACTGTCCTCTTTAAACAGTGACGGATAGTCAGTACTGTCAAACGTTTTGCGATCCTTAAGCTGGTAGATGCGCACCACCGTCGACAGTGCCACGCCGCCAGCATTGCTGTTAACGGCCTCACGGGCACGAATATCCAGATGCAGGGTCTTTATTTGCTTATAAAAAATCGATTTGGTCACAGCAACGGTGCCATCTGTGACTTTTTGAGTCAGCCCACAGCCAGCAAGTATCAGTGTGATACCTACGGCCAGAGCTGCCAGAGGAAATTTACCAGCGATAATCGCCATCTTCATCGGTCTCCCTGCGGTGAATATTTTCCTGTACCCGCTCATAGCGGCCAAGATTGATGGTTATGGTTTTGGAGTGCGTGACGGTGTTCGCTGCATTCAGCGGCCGCATCACGGCGGTGCGGCCCAGCTGCCCGGCTCCGGCATCGGGCTTAATGTTCATCGTCACGTCCGGCAGCAGGCTACGGTCGACGGATAGCTGCAGGCGGACATCCAGGCGAGTCCCAAGATACACATACAGCAGCGTCATCAGGTCCGAGTGAAGCTCCCCGCCCGGTAACCAGCCCAGCACTTCAGTTGAGTCAGTGGTTGTCAGGCGCATCAGCACCTGGCTGTTTACGTCGGTGGCATAGTTACCCATCACCGGACGGTTTGTCAGGGTGACTGGCTGGCTGACGCTCATAACCAAAGGTTTCTTCAGAGGCACGCGGCGTTTGTCATGGTGCCAGATTTTCGCCCGTGTATTGGGTGCCAGCAGGCGCACAAGTGAGGTCATACCCTCTGCGGTACGTCCGGGCAGCAACATGACCGGCAGCAGCGCCAGAAAGCGTGAGGCCGGGGTGGCAATGTTTTGTGCACAGCCGTCAATGCCGAGTCCCGCCAGCCCCAACAGGTACTGCGAGATTTTATCCTTCCCACCCTCTTCAAAGGTCGCCGGGTACGAGTATTTACGCCATATGCGATAGTACTGAGCAATCAACCGGTGGTTGAAAATATCGAGGAAATCCGCAGTGGCCTCATACCCTTCCCGCCGCTGGGTAATGTCATCGATATAGTGCGTCGGCAGAGGGGACTCCACGCCGTAGAGCCCCATAAAAGTGATGCGCACATTCGGCGGCAGATGGGAATGTTCAGACTGCTCAATTCCTTTGATTTCAGATGCCGGAAATCCCATGCCTGGATGAGGCCGGAAGCGTACCGGTTCATGTCGTACCAGCCAGGTGCTGCCAGTGACCGGTTTATCCGGCTGGCTCTGCTCCAGCAGCTGGCAGAAGCGGTAAAAGTTGATATATGGCAGCCGGTCCCCCAGTTGCGCTATCAGCCGGGCAGACGCGGACTGTGATTCTCTTTCCACCGGATGCATTTTCCTTCTGGCTGAACAATGAGGGTGAGCTGGTTAAACTGGTTCATATCGGCATACAGCGCAAAGAACCGGTTGAGCATTTCACCGAAGAGGTGAATATCGCCCTCACCGGTGAAGCCGTTGCTGTCGATGGTCACTTCGATATCCAGCCCCCGCAACAGGTAACCCTGCTCAAAACGCTGCAGGCGGTGGTGCTCCACATGCTGAATCGCCTCCAGACGGCGGGTGTTCAGTTCATCCTCCTGCCAGTTATAGAGTGCCAGCGTGCCGCGCAGCACTTCGGCGGTGCTCATCATGTTCAGGAACCCGGAGCCGAGGTGGCTCAGTACCCGCCAGTGAAAACGGTCTTCTGCTGGCGGGTAAACCGGCAGTGTGGGTTTGCAGAGGTTTTTCACCGTCAGTGGCGTCTGCACCACCTGCTCACAGCGGTCAAGCAGCGTGCTCTGCAGCGCCCGGCGCGGTAACTGACCGTTGGTGCCGGTAATTTGCAGCGAAACGGCTTCACGCTCAAACAGCCTGTCATCCTCCCACTGGTGACCACCGAGAATCAGCCAGGTGTCATACAGCCCGGTAACGCCCCGCTTAACGCGGGTGTGGTAATAGCGTGGCGGGGCGTGACGACGCATCATACCGCCCTTGTGACGGAAGCTGCTGAACGGTACATACTCCGCGTCACCGGTCCGGTTTGAGCCTATGACCGAATCCACAGCATAAATCTCGGTATGTCCGTCCTGCAGCCGTTTAGGGCGCAGCAGGTACTCACTTTCAAGCCCCGTAATGGTGAGCGGGTCAGCTTCCAGCGTGAACAGGTTAATCACCGGCACGCAGTGCAGACGAACCGCGTCATCGGTGACCGGCAGGTCTGATGGCCACAGCGTACTGAACACGACTTCGATGTCGAAGTACTCTACTCCCGCAGGCGGCGTAATCCCGTCCAGACCGTTGAGGTGGACGAACATAAAATTGTCGCGGAAGGTGAAATACTCCAGCAGCAGCTGGTAGCCGCTGAAGGCAGTATCCCCCTTCGGCCACAGCCCGTCTTCCTCCGCAAATCCTCCCGGCGAAAAGTACCCGTCCAGGCGAATACGGTCAGTCTGCCCAGGCAGACGCATATACAGGGCGGCTTGCCGCCTGGTCAGCATCAGGTGTAGCTGGCTGCTGACTGGCGCATCTGCGCCGAGATAGAGGCTCAGGTGGCTGAGGTCCGCATGGGACCAGTCCGCCTGTGTGCTACAGGCAAAACGCATCCGCAGCAGCGAACGCCCGTCAGGCTCAGTGGTCATGGTTACCCCTGAGATGTTCAGCGGATTGAGCATCACATCGCGGGTGGTGCGGTAGCGGCAGACCGTGTTCTTCGGCCCTACCGGGCGGGAGTACACTTCCAGACCCGCGGGCATGACTTCCGCCATCTTCACGGCCTGAAGCACAGGCGTGAACGCCACCACCGAGAGTGACGGAATGGTACGCAGGTAGTGAGGCCAGAGCATACTGACCAGACCTTCGGTAAGTTCCGGCAGATCGTCGTCAATCTTTTCACGCAGCCGCCCCATCGAGAAAGCAAAGCCTTCAAACAGGCGTTCAACATACGGATCGGGTGTGCCGGCCTTATCCAGGTCAAGCATCGCGGCCCGGTCCGGGTGGGTTCGGGCAAATTCTTTGGCCGCTTCACGGAGGTAGCGCATTTCCGCATCGAAATAGCGCAGGGTCAAATCTTCCATTTATTTCTGTTCCTGTGGATTTAACCGCAAAGCACGGCGGCACGAGCAGGATCGACGGCGATCAGTCCGGCAAGTAACTGGTCCATTACCGGCGTAAGGCGGGCCTTATCAGCCTCACTGCGACCGGCTTTCAGGCGCAGGAGTTTCAGATGGCGGGCCTGTACCTCGAACAACAGCTCAGGTTCCCAGTTGCTGAGGGTCACTTCTCTGGCACGATCACCCAGCTCTGCAAACAGGTGCACCGCCAGGTCATTTTTGCCGTACTGTTCAGCAATGCGCCCCATCAGCAGACGCAACAGCCACTTCTGACGATCGGTGGTCATACCCGGCCGGGTCTGTAACCAGCCCAGCGCGACATCCGGGCTTTCGCTGTCGGCCAGTGCCACGGCTTCCGGCTCCAGCGCCAGAATGTCATCGTTACCGGCGGTGCTCGGAGCGGCTGGGGTCTCATTGCCCCACCCGCCGACGGTGTCCAGCACGCTCAGCTGGATCCAGTTCAGCGTCACTTCGTCCGCAAACGGGGTACCGTCACTGAACGCCAGCGTTTCGAGTCCGGACAGGCGAGACAACAAACCTTTCAGGTCAGCGGCGACAATGTTGGCCAGCGTCTCCTGGCCGGATTTTGTCAGCGCCTGGTGGATATACCACTGCAAATCAAGCCACAGGTGATTGGCACCGCGGGAAAATGTGCTATCGGCCGTTTCCAGCATTTCAGCCCAGTTCTGTTGCAAGTAGAGGCGTTTGAGTAACGCGCGCTGATCCGCCCTTGGCGGCTCGATGCGTGTACGCCCCTGCGCATCCGGAGCCGGGATGGCCCGGAGGGTGTCATGGCGCAGGCTTTTCATCAGATGATGCGCTGACAACCAGCCGTCAGGCTGCTCGCGCAAGTATTCGGTGAGTATGCGGGCTTGGGACAGCAAATCCTGGCCTGAAGTGATTCGCCCGATGGCCGGGGCATCGCTATGGCTGACAGATGAAGGGGTTTCGCTGGTTCTGGCGTTCTGCGGTACCACCGCATCCATCCCCCCGGCTTTCTGCAAACGACTTTCCAGGGCACCGTACAGCGCATTGAGTTCCGGACGGATTACATCTGGTTCGTTTTCAGTAAGCCCGGCTATCAGCAGCAGCGCTCCGGTGGTACGCATCGCTTCTTCCCTAACAACTTCCGGGTACAGGGAAAGAGAGTCAGTCATGCGCGATCCTGCCAGCCATTCCAGCGCCGCCTTACGGCTGCGATCACGTTGCGGGTGCAGTTGTGTACCAAAGCGCTCCAGCAGACCGGCCAGCAGTTCAAGTCCTTCACCCAGCCCCTGCTCACCTTCGCGGTGCAGCTTCGCCCAGCAGTACCAGGTTGCGACACGGATATCTTTCGCAACGGTGGTTAAAATCTTTTCTGCATGCAGGCAAATAAGCTCGATGTTGGCGCCAGAGAGCTTATTAATTTCCTCGCGAATCTGCTGGAAATCGTCGTCATAACCTGGGTCTTCGCCAGCGGGTGACGCCCCAGACAGCGGCTGCAGCCAGCTGTCCCACTGCGCCACACGCTCACGGGTGGCGGCAAGCAGTGGCCCCTGATCAGCCTGGCAGGCATTAAGTAAGGCATAGAGCGTGCTCATCAATATACGTCCTCTGTAGCATTTCCTGCACTGATAACCTGGTCTGATAGTGTTGCACCGGAGGTACTGAAGATGGTTTCCGGTAGACGGAAATTGCGCAGCTTCAGCAGTGCCAGCGGCCCCTCTCCAGCTTCGGTACGAAGGGTATAATTGAGGGTGCGACCATCCTGTGCTTTCCAGCTCAGGCTGTAGCTGCTGCCGACGCCCGGGTAAGCACTGACGACGGCTTTATCGAGCAGGCGGATCCAGCCCCATGCACCTGGGATATCAGCGTACTGGCGGGTGCCCGCCTGCGTGCTTATCCAGCTCAGGTTCGCCCCCGGAGCTTCAGTATCAGCAGGCCAGGTGAAGCGCTTCCATGCCGGGAGCTGGTTAACATAAGTCAGCTTCTGGCTGTCGATGATCATGTTGGTCTGCATCACGCCATCGGCAGTACCCGGACGAAGTTCGAAGTTCATCCCTGCATTGCCTTCAGTGAAGGCGATATCGGAGATATAACTCAGGGTGTTAATGGCATTCATGAATGCAGGGTTAAAGGCCAGCCCCTGCGAGTTGATGCTGTCCGGCACCCAGTGATTGCCTTCTTTGTGCAGCACGCCTTTGAGGCGGTTCTGCAGGAACTGTGCAATACGCCCGGAATCTGCATTGAGGTATTTAGCCAGCAGCGGCAGGGATATATCACTGCTGGAATTGTTAAACGGATAGCGTCCGCCGAAGGCACTGTTCCACTCAGCAACCACCGCCTGCTGCCACTGGGCGTTGAGGCTATTGGCCGCTGGGATAAGCACCTGCTGCCAGGCCTGCTCCATCGGACTCACAAAGACTGTCCGCCCAAATCCGCTCCACTCCTGACCCAGACCGGCGGCAATCAGGCTGCCGTAGTCACGAGTTTCAGTCAGGTCTACCGCTTTGCCCTGGAATACTGTCTGGGCGATGGTCTGGGTCATAGCCTGTGGGTCCGCAGCATTCGTTACCTGCTGCAAACGCAGACGCACCTGTGTGATACGGGTCAGGAACGACTGCAAACTTAGCTCCTGTGCCCCCGTGCGGTTCTTGTCCATCAGCGCCAGCACAGGACCAAAGGTCGCATCCAGCGGGCCGTGAACACCGACGCTCTGGTCAATGGCATCTTTGTTGTCACCACCGAGCAGGTTTTTCGCTGATTTAACCAGCGAATCCGAAATAGCTTCGCCTGTCTGCCCGGTACGACCCTGTACATTCAGGGTATTCATCAGCGCCACCAGCGGTGACTGACGCACGTCGGCCATTAGGGTCAACTGGTCAATAGAATCCGACAGCGTGGGCGCCTGGTTCCAGCGCAGGCTGTTCAGAAACTCCAGCCAGGCTCCGCCAAAGTCCGCGAAATAACGCTCCGTCAGGCGTTTTTTCAGCGCTTCCGGTGAGGTCTCATTCTGTTTATTCACCTGCTTGCTGTCAGTGAGCACCCAGTCGAGCTCATCCCGGCGCGCTTTCACCACCTTGTCAATGGCGGGCTGGACGGCCTGCTCCCAGGCCTGGCGTGTGAACATGCCAGGTACAATTTCCGTGGTGCTGAACAGACGGGATGCATCAGTATCGCCAGTCATATCTTCAAGGCGCATATCGACATACAGATGCGCCACCTGGGAGAGCATCTTCTGGTAAAGGGTCGACTCACTGTTACGCACGCCCAACAGGCGTACCAGCAGGGAACGCGCCTGGCTGACCATGCTCTCATCCGCACGGAGCTTCCATTCCGGGTGCACAGCCAACTGCGCGCCATAGAACGTCAGCAGTGACGGCGCCATCCCCTGCCAGATGCCATCTTTTACGGCATCACGTTTTGGCCAGTCCTGCAGCAGCGCAGAACTGAACCAGGCGGCGTCCATGCGTTCCGGATGGGCCAGCATCAGGTAGAGCTTAAGCTGATCATAGGCGGTTTTTGCCATCTGCTCACGCAGCGGGTTGCCCGGCGGCAGCGCATTAAAGACAATGAGCTGAGTCTGCAGATGGTCCGCAGCCGCATCCCGCAACAGCGGTAGTGCGCTGTCCTGATAACGTGGCCAGAGTGCGGCCAGCAGGGCGTTATTCTGGCTCAGTCCGGCCTTCTCGTACCACGGCACGCCGTTTTCTGAACGGTACTGCAGTCGGGCCAGCATTTTCTGAAGTCCAGACAGCGCGTGCAGGCGCTGTTCCAGCGGCTGGTTTTGACGGGCAGCGAGAGCGGCCTGGGCATTCGCACCGTCAATCTGGCTGCGGTTGGTGACATACGCGATGCTCATCCACGCAGCCCAGCCCACCATCGACAGGGCGACAACCGACGCAAACACTTTGCGCCAGGGAACGCCCGGCTTGCACGGACGCAGTCCAGCAGGAAGCATCCGGACAGATTCAGGCAGAATATCCCAGCGCTTATCCATGCCCCAGTGGTGCGTCACGGCACGTTCGGCACCGGTAGAGGGCTGACTGAACACCACACCAGCCAGCGGCAGCGGGCGGTACGGATTGAGCATCACTGACAGCGGTGCGGTCACGCTTTCCGGTTCACGAATCAGCTGGTCGGCAAGCGTCAGCAGGAAGTTATGTTTCACTTCACCGCAGGTCTGCTGCAAACCCTGTGATATCAAATCCGGTGTCAGGGCGGAGAGCTGCTCTGCCAGCCCTTCGGTATGACACCCGGCAGGCAACAGACAACCGGTCGCCTGCGAAATGCGCCCTTCCGGCTTACCGGCGCGCGGATGCAAGGACCAGACATACAGCGGGAGCTTCCAGCCAAGCGTTTCCATACGCACGCTGATGGCGTGAGACAGGGCATCCATGGTGCTTTCAGACGGCACCGGCAATGGCGGCTCCAGCCCTGGTGCTGAGAGCTGGTCAAAGGCCGAAGTGACCCACACCAGGCCATCCACCGGACGGCGACGCAGTTTGCGCAGCGCGGTCAACCAGGCACCGTCTGCTGGTGTGTTGAGGTCGCCGCCCCACAGCAACAGCGTGCCGCGGTCTTCCTGCCAGAGCTGCGCCGTCAGACCCGGAGTCAGTTGCTCCACTTCTGCGGCCGTACCGGTTATTAGCAGGATGCGGGTTTTACGTCCCCAGCGCCGGCCGTAGAGGTTACGCATGGCGTCACGGATGGTGTCGACGGTAACGTTACGGGGGGCAGTCTGCTCTACACGTCCCTCATCGACGGGCAGAACATTTTTGCGTTTTGACTGAAAGCGATGCCAGCCCTGTTTGATGGCAAGTGTAATGGTTTTGCCATGGCGCAACAGCATCAATAAAATCAGGGCACCGGCAATGACCAACCCTTTAAGTAACGGAGTATGCAGCCCCATTTGATCGCCAAAGTGCCAGATACACCAGGCAATTCCGCCTGCTAAAAGCGCGGAGAAGCCCAGTCTTCCCCAGACTCCGCGCCATGCTGAATCACCCGTGGTCATCGTTTCGGTTCCCTGTTTGCACTGTATTAATAAATTTCTGCTCACCATCTGTAGAAAGCATCAGACAGTCTGCTTTTTGTATGTTCACGATATCGCTGGCGACTGCTGCCATTATCCATGGAGAAAAGGGGCCGCTGAGCCCGGCATATTTTTCCAGCCAGTGGAGTTGTTCTGGTTTCCAGTACCCTGTGTATACGGCAGCTGCTTCAAGCAGGTCAGCAAATGAATCGCCCCAGGCAGCCTGATCGCCTATGATATTTTCTGTGGAACAGGCCTGAGTTTGCGTTGAGAAAAACGTACCTAGTGATTTATTGATATCACCCGTATCTAACGACATTGGCCGTAGCAGGCAGGCATCATGTGTAAGTTGATATTTTGTGGCGACATCATCTGATGTCAGCAACAAAGAGGCCAGAGCGTCGCTATAACACCTTTTCCCTTGGGTCTGATGCACCAGAATAAAATCCACATCCAGCGTTGGCGATTTGATTCGTTCTTCCAGCCAGATAAAGCTCTTCGCGGTCTGTATATTCAAAACAGGGACAGGCCGAAAAGGAACAGTGTCCTGCCAGACCTTTGCAAATTCGTCCTGAAGTATCAGAGGATCTTCCTGCCAATCCGTCAGCAAAGTGACACTAAGGGGTAAGTCTGATGGAACCCAGACCAGGGCATCACTGACACATTCAAGTAGTTGTGAAAAACAGTTTTCTGTAGTTGAGTGATCAAAATGCTGCGTCAATGTTGTGCGCTGCACCTGCTCAGCTGAGGCCTGCAAAAAACGAAATGGCGTCAGGGCTTCCGGAAAAATGACACTGCTATGGAGCACTGCAATGTTTCTGCCGGCCCATTCAGTCCATTGTTGCTGGGCGTAATCAGCCTCATTAACCTCGAACTCGTGCTTATCAAATGCACTATTGAAGAGCCATCCCCGCAGGCAAAGGAAGAAAAACCAGATAACTATGGGGCTTACTGTGACGACCCAAATATTAAATGCCTGTAAAGGCCCTGAAAGCTTATTAGCATGCAGGACGAACAGCACCACACTCCCTACAACTGCGACAACTCCCAACATAAGCCAAAGAACAAATGAAGGCTCTTCAGGCTTCTTGGATACCGTTGATTTCTCACGCTCCCAGCTCATTAATTATCCTATTACACAATCCGGTGCGCTGGATATCAACTGACAACCACATTCACAGCGGCAACCATCCACAGCAATCGCTTTACCGTCTGAGGACCATTCAGGCGAACCTTCAATAATGGCATTAACACCATGACCTTCTTTCGGACAGCTAACTTTATCTCCGATCAGAGCAACCTTTTTGCCATTAACAATCATGGTCGAGGATGCAGAAAGCACCTGCCCCCCATGGGTGGTTTTATCACCGAGTAATACGAATCCTTTGGACATGACAATCTTCCTTTTGCTATAAAAAAGTAATTAATTGACTGGCTGTACATTTTCAATAACCGTCCAGAAAACCAGAGTCGGATCTTTCTCTGCCGATATCCTCACAAATTGCTGAGATTCAATAGTTCTTATTTCCTGAACAATGGCATCAACACCAGTTCTTGCCGAGCCACAGTTCTTTTTGTCAGGAGAGTTATTCAAATCCTTACAAACCATATAATCACCCAGCACTTTCACAGCACTACCTTTCTTTGGGCTGAATAATTTGGGTTCTACAAGCGGATAAGCAGCATCACCGTGCGAAACCGTAACCGCACCATTCATTTCACCTTTAACATCAAAGGAGGTGACATTAAAAACACCAGAAAGATCTATTTTTATTAAATATCCCTTATCTGTAGTCACAGAATAAAAGTAGTCATCACCGACTGGATATTGTACAGTCTCTAATCCTGTATCGTATTTATTAAAAAGTAATTTGTAGTTATCACTACTGCTTTCAGAATTTTTTCCTGATGCAGAATTCGCTGTGTAAACATACCATGCAGGCTTTGCTTTTCCCTCAAGAAGCATTGCAATTTCGTGCCCACCATCAACAATATAAAATTATTTTACTTTATACTTAACTCCATACAAATAAGGCAATAATATACTATTAACATCTCCACTCTGCACATTAATTGACAATTGACAATATCGCAGAGAGCCCATGCCCATCATTATCTTCTACAGATGCAGTTGTGTATAAAGTGTCTCCATTATCAGAAAGAGAGGCAAAATCGCCAAGTGATTTAAGTGAATAATTTATGTTTTTTTGGAAAATGGACCACTGTCAGCTTATTACCCTTCGTGCTCTTTGATAAAAGAGAAAAGTGCTTATCAAAAAGAGCAATAGTGACATTATTTTTATCGTCAAAGAAAACTCGGTGAGCTTTATCTGAGGCATTGCTTGCTGCCCTGGAAAACATGATTCTAGATACTGGAGCGTCAATGCTGTAAGAATAAACACCATTCCCGTCAGTAAAGATACAATGGCCATCACTTGAAGAAATGATAACATTATTCATGGGTGCAACGTTGGAGTACACATCTCTCGGTCGAAACTGTATTCTCTTAACACCGGACTTAACGTCAGCAGCCCATAGATAATGACTTGCTCCACCTACCCCACCACAGATAACCCCGGTAGTCGCATTGAAATCCATGCCGCCGGATAAATTGTATCCAATTAACATTCGATCTTTAACATCTGGACCATTCCATAAGTACAGATTGAGGTTCTTAATATCTCTAACCAGATAATACTGGTTACTCGCAAGAGAATTTAATGAAAAAAGCAATGAACAAAAAACAACAAGAACTTTAGGGAGTATTAATTTCATACATAAATCCATTTTATCTAGTCGTTAACTACACACCGAAAATCATAGGTAGGCAGAATCCCATCTTTATCATAATTGAAAACGGAGTTCGTTTTGAAATTAGGTCTGAGCACTCAAAAAGTGATTACTTATTAATCACACAACGAAAAACACCATCGTCATAATCATGATCTTCTTCTGATTTTGGACTTGGTGGTGAAGATTGCCTGAACATCGTTAACGCATATTGGTCATCCCCACCAACAGCTCCGCGTAGAACTTTCTTTTCTCCTTTTGCTGGCCCCTGAGGATTTTTGACTGGAGAATGTGAATAGTAATCTGATGAATACCAGTCATTGGTCCATTCTTTTCCACTTAATCCCATATCATAAAGGCCCAAAGGATTTGGTGGATATTTGCCTACTGGATAAATTGGAAGCCCTAACCCACCAGTGTATTTATCTAACTCATCATAAGTTGGATAATTTCTGCCACGCTCAATCTTTCCATTATCAGTTGCAAAGGGTAAATATTTGCCTTCTGAACGTGCGGCATACTCCCATTGAGCTTCTGTCGGTAAATCTATTTTTTTCCCTGACTGCGCCCCTAGCCATATACAATAATCCTTTGCTCTCTGCCAGGTAACACTCACAGAGTAATCATCACTCAGAAGCAACGTAGAGTTCTTTGCAAGAATATCAACAGGCGGGGAGGGTGTGCCTGTCACTTCCAGATATATTTTATAGTCGGCATTTGTGACCTTATATTTTGAGATCATAAAACTTCCAAGAACGACATTATGAAGTACTTTATCGTCTTGTTGAATACTAAAAGGTAATTTATCCCCAACCAACGGTCCAAAGTCTCCCATCAGAAAATCACCGCCATTAACACTCACCATGTTGGCAATTGATTTTTTAATAAGATTATTGGCTAATTCTGATTTTTTTGATGAACCATCACAAGCAACCATTATGAAAACAATGAGCAACAATGTTTTTTCTACATTTCTATTTTTCATTACTATCTGCCTTATGCGATTCGAGTATTAACATTGTGATGTTCATTAATCAATGCAATATATTGTTTCATTTCGTCATGAGGAATTGGTCTAAAAGGTTCATCTGGGTCAACTGTGTCAGGAAGCCTTTCATAGAGAGTATGGATATTTTGTTCGTATTGCGTGGAGAAGCTCCCCATCAATCCTAACTCCGTCATTCCTAAAAAACTCAACAATGCCTTTTCATTAACTTCCGCACTACCCTTTCCTTCTGCCGGTATAGCAGTCATGTGTTGCATAACATTATTATAATCTGCTTTACTCTGCACCCATTTGAAGCAATACATTATTGCTGTTTTCCTTAACTGCATCACCCCCCATTTACTAGTATCCTTTTTTTGGTTTCTTTGATCTATAATATCAAAGGCGTTAAAATTCATTAATTGTGATATTATAGAACCTTTTGTTTCTGGTGGCGTATACTTCAACTGATCTGGATTGGCTATAATGCTGTTCATTAAAACCACACGCTTATCTTCGTTATCAAGAGTTTGGTTGAATTGTCTTAAAATCCCACGAACATCACTATTCAGGTGATTAAACATTTCAGATCCAATTTGAATTTTCTCTGCAACTAATATTATTGGAATTGCGCACAAAGCTCTAAATGAATCAAGAGGCATCATGTCCTCAAGCTTCTGGTAGTCAACATTTCTCAGCATATACATAAAGCCTTTCATGAATGCCGCAAACGAATTCCCATCAACTTCAAATCCTAAACAACCTTTGGCACCCACACCCCAGCAAAGCGCAGCCTTACAATAAATTCTGAAGCGACTGTTAATATATGTCACGTAAAAAACTGCAGATCCACCAGCCCCAGCCTGAGCAGTTACACCAAGAGACAGTTTGGCAATCGCGGTGAATTTTTTCTCTTTATTCACAATTTGCTTGTTACTATCGTGAGCGATTTGCTTGTCGTCATCAGGATGCGGATCAAACCATTCAATAGCACCGCTGACATTGCCACCCGCCTGAACGCCAGCAAAAGCGCCAATTTCTCCACCAGCCTGGACATCCGGCAGTGGAATGGTCAAATTAATCTTCCTCTGACCTGGAGGTGGCGGAGGTGCAAGTTTCGCAGGGCTTCCCTTAATCCCATAGCCCTTTGCCATTTCTCCACTAAAATCAGCTTCCACACCCAGCTCAATCCCCAGGCTTGCCCCGACATTACCGGATAACACCGCATTTATCGTGTAGCGGATAGCACCCATGTTACAGACATCACTCGCTAACCCCGCAGATGCTTTGGCAGGAAACAACAATGCAATACCAAGCCGATCGGGAATAAAAAGTTCAGTCGATGCTTTCGCCTCACCCAGTGCAAAACTTGAGTGGCCTTCCATCTTCGCTGAGGCTTTCTTTTCTAAAGGGTTAAATTCAGCAGACAGCCCGGCCCCCTGGCTATAGCGCATCAGCTGTGCCTGTGCGCTGATGTCGACGTACTGATGATAAGTAGACTCATCGTCGGGCTTATCATTTTCTTTGGGCCAGGTAAGCCCTTTATTCATTTTCTTCGCCCAGTCAGTAAGCACAACATTACTATCTTCTATTAGTTCATCTTCAAACTTAAGGCTGGCTGACGCTTCTTTTAATTGTTTTATTAACTCTTCGGTATCAATCTTCCCCGATCGAACTGTTTTTTTCGTTTGATTCCCATTAGCATCGACACCAGTAATTTCTTTATATTCATATTTAATGAAACTGGCCTCACCGCTTTCCTTATCTACCTCACTAAGTTTGTACTTCCGCCAGTGGCTGCGAATTTTGTCGGAGCGGACATAAGTACTCTTAAACCCAGTAGTCTTCTGGAGAGGAATCAATTCCATAAGGCCTATCGCGGAGCCCTTGGAGTTCTCATCAAGCAGTTCCCCTTCAGGAACCTGTGCGGTAAGCGTTTTAAGCTCTGCCTTTAGTTTTTCGTTAGCGTCATTGAGTTGTTGATAGGTACTCTGAAGTTTGCTGTCATAAACACGTTGTGGTTGCTTGCCTGCCTGAGTCAACATTTTGAAATTGAGTTCATCCAGAGCAATCTGCGCTTTCTTCTGATTTTCCAGTAACGCTGTCATTTTCAGCTGTTCCTGTATGAGTAAACGATTATCTTTTGCATCAACGCAAAGTAACGTTGCACTGCCCGGGTGAAAATAAACCTGAGGGCCGTGCTCTCCGTTAACGACAGTGTTTTTACTCACGTTATCCAGACTACTTTGCTGTGTACCTTTGGTCATCTTCTGGCTCCCTGAATTAGCCACCGAGCAGTTCAATATTGATTTTGCTTTTTGCCGCACCGAATATTTCTGCTGTCTTACCTTCACTGTCAGTGCGCCCTTCATAAACAGAACCATCAGCAGTAGTTATCCGGTATCGCGTGTTAGCCAGGATATCGCCAGACTCCTTATCCTGCGCAATAAAGTTATCACTATACCCTTGCGGAAGTTCCGGTTTAGGTGCGTCATAGTCCGCACTTCCCATTTTCTGAACGTTGGCACACTTCAGTAGAATATTTCCCGGAGCACCGAGCTCCATATGTCCACCCGCAAGCTTCATAAATGCACCGTCACAGTTAACAACCAGTTCTGTTGCACCCGTTATGACTACTTTGCCTTCCACACTGGTCACCGTGACGTCTTTTTTCGCAATAGCCTCAAGCGCATCATCCTGTGCCTGAATTTCAACTTTTCCCTTAGCGGCAAAAAGTTTCATTCCGGCCTTTCGGGCCAGCACACTCACAGCTTCACCCGCAGCCACAGTAAAACGCTTAAGCGCGCTGATATCAGTATTTTGCTGGGACATGATCCCTACGCTGGCACTACCCGACGCCATTCGAATCGCCTGTGGGCTGGTGATGCTCACCCCTTCAGGCGCATTTAATATGATCCCCGGTTTAGCGAGCTCTTTGAGAGCTGCGTTAAGCGTCTGCTGACTCGCAGTATCTGCTGGCAGGGCATCAGCCCCTTCAGCAGCAGATGACAAATTTTTTGCAATCATCAGAGCATTTTCCAACTGGGAAATGGCCTCTTTCATAGAGAGCATTTTGTCCCCGGCGAGCGTTTGTTTATCTGCTGTGATAAATACCCCTGCCCCACCTCGGATAGAAACATGTCGGTCAGTACGCAACTCCGCACCTTCGCCGCGAAGTTTCCTGGAAGCGTCTACATTATGGCCTAAATTGAGTTGGGTTTTGCCGCCATACTCTGTACTGAGCTTGATGTGTTCCTCGCCGCGTTTGTCTTCCATCCGCACTTTGTTAAGTCCAGCCGTGCGGATAACATTGCGCGTGCTGTTGGCTTCAGTGACATGGTCGACGTGGCGGGAGTCGTGGAGGGCATGGGCGATATACGGGCGATCCGGATCGCCCTCATGGAACGCAATGGCGACTTCAGTACCCTGTATCAGGGGAAAGTGAAAGCCGTAATTATCACCACCGTAAGGTTTGGCAAAACGCACCGGCATGCTTTCCATGCCCTGTTTTTTGTCATCACGGTCGGCATCAAACTTCACCCGGTACATGCCGGATGCATCCTGCCAGGCGTAGATGTCATTATCTTTGGCACTGGTCACACGCGCCATCAGGGTGCCGCTGACCACCGGACGCTTTTTAGCAGCAGGACGCCAGCAGCGGTTCTCGTAGTACGGCATCGCTACCCATGTCACTTTCAAGGCATTCTTACGGCTGCCGTAGTAGCCAGTGCGGATAATAACAACACCATTCTCCGTTTCCCGGGGCAGCGTTGGCGGAATAGCCGTTTCCGTGATGGTCAGTACCTGTGCCGGACCCAGAGTGTAGTCTGTACTGCTGCCGGTCACCGTGGTCTGCCCAGAAAGGAAGCGTTCATGTTCGAGGCGCGCCCAGAAGTTACCGGTTTCCGCTGTCGGGTTAATTTTGTCACCACGCTCAAGGTGACGCGGGCGATAATGGTACACATCGCCGTAAGTATTCCCCTCCCCGTCGCCGCGGGTCATGTCCGCTGGCATCGAGGTCAGGACGTTCTGGGCTTCACGGTGGTTATAGTCACTGGCGGTGACTGAACGCTCCACCACGTTATGCCAGACATGTACATCCCACACCGAGTCGGCCGCATTGTCATTCGCCCCTGACGGACTGTTCAGGGGCAATTTCTTACCAAACGACCAGGCACTCTTCTTGTCGGCGAAGTGCACCACTTCGGTCTGAGTATCAGGCTGCAGGGTGAAGAAGTAAAAAATCCCCACCTCAGCCAGCAGACGTTCGATAAACGCGAGGTCACTTTCCTGGTACTGATTTATCTGTTCCCGTTTTGGGTAGGTTTGTTTAAGCTTGAATTCATATTCCCACCCCTTCAAACCATGCTCGCCAAGAATTTGCTCTACCACTTCCGGCACTGATTTGTTGACGAAGAAACGGTGAGTACGAAACTGCTTATCCAGTAAGGATATAAAAGGTTCCAGAATAATTTCATACGTAACCTGATCGCGTGAACCAGCCAAGCGTCGGAAATTTGTCACTACACCATGAACAATTTTACCGACAACAGAATCTAATAGTTTCCCCACCCCCATGCTCAGCGTAGCGGTTTTACTTAACATCATTTCAGCCGTAAGATCCGGATGTGAACTGGTAAAACGAATGGTGTAATGATAGAGAGCACTCATTTGTTCTAAACCATCAAAACGTTCCACATCCAATGGATAAGGGCAGGAAGGAATATCCAGTTTATAGCGATTAAGGATACCCTCTGTCATTTTAAATATATTTTCCATTTCTATAATTCCTGTCCTGGGTTAGAATGATATTAAATAGAACCAAACCCAACAAATATGATGAATACTATCTATAATGTTCCCATTCATCATAAATGTATTTCAAGGCGAATTTATAAAGCCCATAACCTATGAGAAAGGCTACTATACTTGCCCCACCTAGAATAAAGCGGTAAGGATTGGCTGAAAAAAAGAAACAGTAGAAAGAGTAAATCATACTGATAGTTCCTAGTGTCATCCCGATACTGGCTACGATCCGTGAAACAATGATAAGTATAAAATCTTTTATATTCATAAACCTCCAAAGAAGTATTCGCAGACATTATTAAACTCTTCAGAATTTATCTTTGCAATTTCGCAAGCCGTCTCATAAGGCCTAACAATGTCCTCAACAAGATAATAAAAAAGATCAAAATCACCCATACTGTTTAATTTCTCATACATTATGGGGTTTCTTTCACGCAAGTACCGTGATGTATAAATAGATCTTGATGCTTCAGCGCCAACTCCCAATACACCACCAGCAACAGAACCAGAAAAAAAGGCACCAACTCCTTGAGATATAATCGCCCTTCCGAGGTTAACCCCCGTAAACTGCGAGAACATCATTTTATCTATAACACTTCCAGATATATTTCTTGAAAAATTTGAAATTTTATGCATGTCTACATGAGAAACAAAATCATCTATAAATGGTTTAATAACCTCATCGTTAAAAGTTACTTTTTTAACCAGTGCTGCTAACCGAAATTTATCATCCTGATTCTCTCTGCGGTGTTCCGTATCTATAAAATCATAGCCAAGATAGGCAAGGCTAATGGGTAAGGAAATAACACCTTTCGCCACAGCACCGATAAACCCAGACCCATCGATATGAATGGCCTCAAGCATATCTTTGGCAATCTCTTTTGCGCTGTCCATAATTGCTACCCTTTAGATAAACCAGTTAATCAAACGCCAGCACAATCCCTTCTTCGTCATCCCAGCCCAGCGTCAGGCTGTGTGGCTTCTGCTTCGCGGCCATGTGCGTGAGCAGTTGCTGGCTCAGCACCGGCAGGATTTGCTGGTTCAGCAGGCTGTCGACGTTGCGTGCGCCGGTGTCCGGCAGCAGGCAGGCGGCAGTCAGGGCGTCATACAGGCTCTCATCAATGTGCGTGGTCAGGCCGTAGTGTCGATGCAGGCGCTTGCTAACCTGTAACAGCTTCATTTCCACGATGGTACGCATGGCCGCTTCCGCCAGCGGACGGTAAATGACGGTCTGGAAGCGGGCCAGCAACGCGGGCTGGAAGTGGTCACGCAGGATCGGACGCAGCAGCTCGTGGAGATCGCCTTCGCTGGCCTCCGGCTGTTCGTCGAGCAACTGCATCAGGTGGTCGCTGCCGAGGTTGGAGGTCATCAGAATAACGGTGTTGCGGAAGTCGATTTCACGCCCTTCGCCATCACGCATAAAGCCGCGATCAAACACCTGATAAAACAGGTTCATCACGTCGCGGTGGGCTTTTTCGACTTCATCGAGCAAAACCACACTATACGGGCGCTTGCGCACGGCTTCGGTCAGGATCCCTCCCTGGCCATAACCGACGTAACCCGGAGGTGAGCCCTTCAGCTGGGAAACCGTATGCGGCTCCTGGTATTCTGAGAGGTTAATCGTAATGAGTGACTTCTCACCGCCGTACATGACATCGGCCAGCGCAAGCGCGGTTTCGGTTTTCCCCACCCCGCTCGGTCCCACCAGCAGGAATACGCCCTGTGGGCCATTCTCGGAGGTGAGACCCGTTTTTGCCGCACGCAGACGTCGGGCGATAGCCTCAAGCGCCACATCCTGCCCAACCACACGTTTACCGATTTCATTTTCCAGAGTCAGCAGTTCGATCTGCTCGTCCTTCATCAGCGATGACAACGGCACGCCTGTCCAGTCGGCAATCACGTTGGCAACGGTGCGGACATCCACATCCAGGGAGAGCAGCGGGTTGCTGCGCTGCATCTCGTTAAGCTCCTGTTGCAGCCTGTGAGTCTCACGCTGGCGTGATATATCCTGACGGCTTTCGCGTAGCTGCTCGGTAAGTTTCATCTCCTGACCGTACTGGGTTTCCAGTTCGTCGAGTGTCACTATCTGGCGCACCTCTTCCTGCTCAATCTCGCTCAAACGCTCGGCATGACACTGATTGCCAATGGCGATATCTTCCAGTAACCCCTGCTTCTCCATGTCGAGCGCAGCGATACTCGCGCGAAGGCGGGTTAGCTGTTCCGGTACCGTATCGAGACTCATACGCACGCGAGCGGCAGCGGTGTCCAGCAGATCGACCGCTTTATCAGGAAGCTGACGCCCGGTCAGATAACGACGTGAAAGAGTAACTGCCGCACGAACCGCATCGTCGGTGATATGCACATTGTGGTGTTCGGCATAGCGGGATTTCAGGCCACGGAGCATCAGGCAGGCAGTGTCATCGTCAGGCTCATCCACTTTTACCATCTGGAAACGACGTTCCAGGGCGGCGTCACGCTCGAAGTATTGTTTGTATTCAGACCAGGTGGTGGCCGCAATAGTACGCAGTTCGCCACGCGCCAGCGCCGGTTTCAGCAGGTTGGCCGCATCTGCACCACCCGCCTGATTACCTGCGCCAATGATGGTATGCGCTTCATCAATAAAAAGCAGAACAGGTACAGGCGATTGCTGCACCGCGTCGATGACGTTTTTCAGACGCTGTTCGAACTCGCCTTTCACGCCCGCGCCAGCCTGCAGCAGACCCAGGTCAAGGGTGCGCAGGGTAACCGTTTTGAGGGATTCCGGCACATTACCCTCTACTATACGCAACGCCAGACCTTCAACCAGTGCAGTTTTCCCCACGCCCGGCTCGCCGACCAGGATCGGGTTGTTTTTACGGCGGCGGGAAAGGATGTCCACCATCTGGCGGATTTCTGTATCGCGGCCAAACACAGGATCGATCTTCCCTTCCTTCGCTTTGGCAGTGACATCGAGGGTGAATTTATCCAGCGAGTTCTGCAGTGCAGGGCTCAGTTCCCCCTCTTTCATTTCCACACCAGCCGGACGCCCGACAAATTCCATTTCACCACCATGGCTCTGCGCCAGTTCAGCTTCGCGCTGCATTTCCAGACGTTCATCCGATTGCGCATCCAGCAAAGGCCGCAGGCGCTCCAGCTGGCTTTGAGCAAGCGTTAACAACGGCCAAAGGCCGTCACAACGTGCCAGTTTTGGTTTTTCCACCAGGGCCATCAGCAGATGGACGCTGCGAATGTGCTCTTCGCTGTTAAGGGAGGCAATCATCCAGGCTTCCTGCATCAGCGTCTGAATGGCATCAGACAGCTGGGGGCGATGGCGCACGGAGCGAGGTTGTCTGTCGAGCCAGCCAAGCAAATCCTGCCAGATGCCATCCATATCCCATTCATAGCGACGCGCCAACACCGTCAGGTCACCTTCCCCCTGCTCCAGCAGTTTTAGCAGCCAGTGCTCCGGCAAAATTTCCGCATGGGCGCGGGTCTGGCAGAGCGACGCCGCGCCTTCCATCGCACGGGCACAGTAAGGGTTCAGACGACGTAACAGGATGGCTGGATTTTCCATGAGATTCTCTCTTTGTCGGTTCCTGGGCACGCTACCGCCCCTCGCTGTTCACCAAAGCGCATAAGGTCAGGCAGGCAGATTGTTTTTTCTTTGCTGAGTGCCCGCATCTCAGGCATTCAGCAAAAACTGCGGGCAGGAAAACCTGCCCGCATCAGGATTACGCCGTGGCGCGTTCGTTCCAGGAGTCGGAATGAATGATGTTGCCGTCTTTGTAGGTCCAGGTGATTTTTTCGTAACGCAGTTCAACGCGTTCAAGGTGGTTGTGCTTCTCTTTAGAAGGATCCTTGATGTCATACATTTCAGGATTCACTTTCACTACCTTCACGTTTTCCAGTTTGGTGTTGAAGTACTCCACTTCCTGGCCCGCGTCGTTGATTTTGTACCACTTGAACTCAGCGGATTTTAGGGTCTGACCCGTGGTCACCGCCTTGTACAGGTACGGGCTGGAGGAATCGATTTCCTTCGTGAACAGGAACGGCGTGTGGATGCGGGTGCCGGTCAGCTTGCCGGTATTGTTGTCGGTCGGGATGTACAGGTTATGCTCCTGTGCAACCACTTCGATGCTGCCTTCACGATCCTGAACGTCAACAGACCCTTTGATGTCCGCGCCGCCGTCGTCCTTCAGCCAAAGATAAACAGGAATTGCCATGTTAATTACTCCGTTTTATTTTCTGAGACGCCATCATCCTGCGATGGCGCCATGTGTTTGCCGGGTATCTGACAGGCATTTGCCTGCGGTACCAGACTGATTTCGACACGGCGGTTAAGCGCACGCCCTTCCGGGGTGTCGTTGGTTGCGACAGGGCGGCTTTTGCCATAGCCCTGCACCGCAAAACAACTTTCCGGCACGTCGCCGGTGTCACGCATCCAGCTGCGCACCGCTTCGGCACGTTTCAGAGACAACGCCTGGTTTAGTTGCGGATTGCCGGTGTTATCGGTATGCCCTGACACGACAATCAGCCAGCCGGGCTTCGCCTTCACGCCGACCAGAGAATTCACAAGCATTTTGGTCGAACCGGCTTTCAGCGCCGACTTGCCAGAATCGAACAGCGACATGCTGTCAAGACGAAGGGTTTTCGGACCCTGAATGATTTTCTTGATGACCGGTGGCGGCGGCGGCGGTGGGGCCCAGTCGCTGACGGCGGCCTCAACAGGCGGCACCAGGCGCAGCCCCTGATACAAACCCAGGCGATAACGCAGTGGCTCCCCGCGACGCGCCCAGTCGTTCAGCAATGCGCCATCGGCTCTGAGGCGCTGCTGTGCGCGCAGTTTCGGTGCCACAGGCTTTCCCGTCAGTTGGTGATACAACGCAAGGTGATCGCCCACATTACGGATGAGACGCTGGTTGTTCATCCAAGATGCCAGCATGGCAAGTGCCAGGAAAATCCCGCCCAGAAACCCGGCGTAACGCCAGAACACCATTCTGCGGCTGACGCCCCGTCGGCGCGGCAGCGCCGGCAGCAGCAGTTCAGGCAACGGTAGTGGTTCGGTGGTCACAACGGTATCTGGTGGCAGCGCCGTCACGGTAGTGATATGCTGCTGCCAGAGATTGCCCTCGATACCGCTCACCGGCACTATGCACATGCCCTGTACACAAGGCTTCATCACCGGCAGTTCGCCCTGGCGCACCGACAGCAGGTCATTGACTGCGCTGTTCTGCCACGCAAGTAGGCTGTCCAGCCACAGCCCCTGACTCAGACGCGAAAGACGCCCGTCAGATCCACTCTCCCGGATCCACTCTGTCAGTGACACATTGCCCTGACCGGGCTGATACACCTGAATGCCGCTTCGCGGGCTGACTGTGCTAAACCAGACGGGTTCAGCTTCCGCGCAGGCCACAGGAGGCGATATCCAGGTCACGGTCCACAGCGGTGGGATCGTGCCAAATGCCGCACGGCACTGCACGACAGCCCGCTGCCAGCCCCGCAGGGACTGGGTAAAATCATCGCCGGAAGTGTGCTGTTCAGGTACCGCCGCCAGCATGACGGAGATTTGCGACGCCAGGGCTGGACGCATCAAACTCAGGTGCTGCGCAAAGAGGGGAAGCTGTTCCGCATCCTTCACCCGCAGATACCAACCTTGCCGGGTTTCCCGGCGATGGAAGCCGGACGCAAACAACGGAGTGTTGTCGCCACATGCGAGGATCACCGCCCCCTGAAAATCTTCCGGCGGCAGGTTTTCATCCACAATATCCCGGACAGCGGCCGCCCGTGCCTGAGTAGCCCGACGCTGACGCCATAACATCACCCCGGACATCAGAACAACCAGCAGGCTGATTGCCACACGACTACCTGAGGACAAGGGCCAGAATCCCAGAATGAGCCACAGCGCCAGTACGGTACCCAGGGCAGTTAACAGACTTCGGTACGTATCCCGCATCGCTTACTCCGGCCTGACGATCTGGCTTACCAGCTCGGTAAGCGAAGACGAAAGGAAGAACCAGAGCGCAACCAGGGCGGCGACAGCCACAACCCAGCTCAGCCAGTACCAGCGACGGCCGCTGCGCAGGCGCGATGCGCGGGCAACGATGGGGGCGTCTTGTGCCAGCGTGAAGGTGGGCACCCGTTCTGCGAGAGCGCGAACAATATCTTCCCGACGCTCATCATCCTGAGCGCGATACTGACCGACGAACCCCAGTTGCAAAGTCCGATACATACAGGTCAGGACAGCGGTATCAGGCGCAGTTTCTTTCAGCAGGCTTCGGATCCTTTCCCACAGTTCCTCACCGGCATTGAGGGTGCCAAAGAAGTGTGCCTGCAGCGGGTCCCGGCGCCAGATCAGGTAGCCATCATCGGTGGTTCCCCGATTCATCACGCTCTCATCGAGCAGTGCACACAGGGTATACACCATATGGTCACGGCTGATGTCGCTGTAACCAGCCTTCGTGAGCGCCGCTTTTGCCTCCTGCACCAGACGGCAGGCCCGACGATAGAGACCTTCCCCGTCACGAACCTCCTGTCCACCCCGCAGCTGGCTGGCCATCAGCCAGCTGGGGTAGAAAATACGCTCAATTTGACTTATTTCTGATGTATTCATGTGCGCAGCACCGCAAAGAGTTCAAGTTTCACATCCCCCAGTGAGCGCGGGGTATAGAAGGTGCAGCTTCCCGCTTCCAGCATCGCCCGCGCTGCCTCACTACTCAGATCCAGCGAGAAATACTGGTTCTCAAGACGTAACGGGATAGCGGTCGGCACATGGGTCAGCGGCTTGATAACCATCCCGCTCAGAGCCACATTCACCACATCCGAAACATCTTCAAAGCTGCCCGCCTTACACAGCTGCGGGAATTTCGTCTGAAGCTCATGGTTCGGCATAGAGGAGCGTACGGATAGGTAGAAGTCAGCACCTTCGCGCAGACGCGCATCGTGCAGGGCACCTCTCCAGATCTGGTCCTGATGCTCCAGGTGGATACTCACCACCCTCGACGGCAGGCTCGCTTCCAGTAGTTTATCGAGCAGTGCCAGCAGCGGCGGGAATACCCGTTCCGGTGCATCGTGTTGATAAGCAGGAATGTCCCCGGCATCGTGCTCCAGTGAGAAGGTCAGCAGGCTGCCAGCGAGACGAGTCAGTTCGCGGTACAGCAATTCCGGGTGACGAGCCGGTGTCTCCAGCAGTTCCGTCAGCACCGGCTCGGCGCTGTTCAGGGCATTCAGCAGCCAGAACAGAGACACATCCGCGACCGCAAAGTCGGCCATCCGCTCATTGCTTTCACGACGCATGGTCATCAGGCGACGGCGGCGGGCCTGCAGACGAACCAGCAGGTCACCCAGTTCGATGGTCAGCGGCGGGCTTGCAGAAATGGAAAGCATTGGCGGAATGAAAGCCGGATCCCGGCTCCACTGCCCCTGCGTATTGCGCACCAAACGGACCACCGGACAGGTCAGGTATGCCGTGTTTTCCTGACTGGATAGACGCAAGGTTAGCGCATTACGCAGAATGGCCAACTCCCCGCTTTCATACCCGGCCAGTTCCTGCACTACCACACGCTCCGCTTTCCAGCGACGCGGACGCTCACTGTCCTGGCCGTTATCCAGGTTGCCACCACTGGCACTCAGCAGCGGTAGTGCGACAACCACCTCAACAGATTCACTGCCGGCTGCAACAGACAAGTCACAGACCGGAGGAAGCGTATCTGCCAGGTCGGTATCCACAAGAGTACCGTCCTGAAAGCGTACCACCAGACGGATGGCATTCAGGCGAGAGAGCGCCAGTGCAGCATCATCAAATTCTGCCGCAACCACGCCCCAGGGATGAGAAATACCCATCCGGGCGACCATGTCGGCAACGTGCTCATTCCAGCGAACCTGCTGCTGGAACTGTTGCGGGGCCAGAGCGGCCCCATCCTCCCAAAGCGGGCGGTAAATTTTCATCCCTGATTTCCTCTCGCCTTACGATTTCGCTTTCGGCATCTGGGAAACCAGCGACAGATTGACGTCCATGCCCTCCACCTGGAAGTGCGGCACGGCGTACAGCTTCACGCGGAAGAAGCCCGGGTTGTCTTCGATGTCTTCCACTACCACCTTCGCGTCGCGCAGCGGGTGAGAAGCCTGCAACTCGTCGCCCGGATCGGTCATTTCGGTCACCAGACTGCGGACCCACGTGTTCAGCTCCAGCTCCAGCAGTCGGCGGTCTTTGGTGGTACCGATGTTCTCGCGCTGAATCAGCTTCAGGTAATGGGCGATACGCGACAGCAGGAAGATGTACGGAAGACGGGCGTTGATGCGGCTGTTAGCCGTCGCATCAGCGGTGTCGTACAGCGCCGGTTTCTGAGTGGAGTTGGCTGAGAAGAAGCACGCGTAGTCACGGTTTTTGTAGTAGGACAAAGGAATGAACCCCAGATTCGCGAATTCGAATTCACGGGTTTCAGGAATCATCACTTCACTCGGGATTTTTACCTGATTGCCGGTACCGAGATCGTACAGATGGATAGGCAGGTCCTGAACCGCACCACCAGCCTGCGGGCCACGGATTTGTACACACCAGCCATTATTGATAAAGCTGCGCACCATGTTGGACGCGAAGGCAAACGATGCATTGGTCCACAGGTATTTGTCGTGATCGGGACCTTTGACTTCTTCGACATAGTTGAAGCTGCGAACCGGAACGGTGTCCGGGCCATACGGTAAACGTCCCAATACGCGCGGCATGACCAGGCCGATGTAGCGAGCGTCATCAGTATCGCGGAACGATTTCCACTTGATGTACTCTGCGCGGTCAAAATAATTACCAATATCTTTAATCGCCGCGACGTCTTCCATGGACTCTTTAAAGAAGAATTTCGGGCCTGCTGAGCCGATAAACGGCATATGTGCAGCAGCGGATACCTTGGAGATGTTGCGAAGCAGAGCGACATCCTGCGCTGAAGCATCAAACTCGTAAGCGGAAATCAGTGCCGCAATCGGCTCGCCGCCTGGAGTATCATATTCATCAATGTAGGTGTGTTTATACAGACCACTCTGGATGATTTCCGGGGTATCTTCAAAGTCCTGCCGCAGGTCTTCTTTGGACATACTCAGAAGCTCAATTTTCACGTTCTGGCGAAAATCTGTTTTATCAATCAGTGATTTCACCCCACGCCACAGGCTTTCGACCGCCTGAAACTCGTCATGGTGCATAACCGCGTCCAGCTGGCGGCTGATCTGGTAATCGAGCTCAGCGATGTGATGATCGATAAGGCTTTTATCCAGTTTTTCGACCTTCGCGCCTGCTTTGGTCAGACATTCCAGAAAGACCTGCATACCTGCAGTCAGACGCTCATCAGCAGTTGCATCTGACATCGCCTGCGCATCTTGCCAGAGGTCTAACGCGCTCAACTCAGAGACAGGATTCAGATTGATTTTCTCAAACAGGGAGGCGTAAACCCCACCCGCAGCAGGACGTTCCAGCACCACGCTTTCACTACCGGCAATATTATTTTGTACAGACATGAGCATTCCTTGATTAATCCGTTAAAACAGCGTGATGGTTACGATTTTCTTGATGCCAGTGCGGATAGTTCATTTCTCAGTTCAGCACTAAGGGACTGGTCCAGAAGGATTTTTTCCAGCTCTTTTCGGAAAGTCTGGTTATCCAGCAAATTGGCCTTCAGATCGCGAAGCAAGTTGCGCATCGCCAGCATCGCCTTCAGCTGCGGTATCTGAGCAGCCACCTGCTCTGGCGTGAAATCTTTCATGCTCTGGAAAGTCAGCTGAACATTTTCCTCACCACCATCATCAGAGAGCGTATTTTTAACGGTTAGATTAAGTTTTGGGGAGTATTCAGAAAGAACACTGTCGAAATTATTTTTCGTGATGTTAACTTTCTCACGCTCAGATATTTGAGCAGACTCTTGCCCATTACTGAAATCACCCGCAACCAGTAATTTCAGCGGTAATTCCATTTTCTTGCTTGCCCCGCCTGTATGCAGGTCAAGCTTCAGGTTAATACGTGCCTTAGGCACCTCATTCTGAAAACTGTCAGCCATCTCATCATCCCTCTTTTTTTTGCTACGCCAACTTCACGGTATCGTTCTTGATGCGCAATATTAGAATAATGATCGATGCAAAATCAAATACACAGATCATTTATCCGCAATGAGAAATTTCTTAAGAATTTTCCACTAAGATATTATTACGGATTATCCGTTCAGCTCAGGGAAAGACACTGCTTTTTTCACACAAAGCGAATATTTGCACCGTAAAAAGGATCGCAGCCAGAGAGATGCTAATAAAACCATCTTGTTTTGATTTGCATCACAACATGATATTAAAAAAAGATGAAAGAACGGCAACAGGTTATTGCAAGCAGATAAATGACAGAGGTTAATGAATGAAGAAGAGTGACGAATTGATTGATAACATGAATAATAAATAAGAATTTTCACAAAGAAAATTCTTATTTATTATTCGAAGGAAAATAAAATGTAGATGCGGGTCCGAAAATAAACACTGCTGCTCTTTTGTCGGCCCACTCCTCTTTGCGCAAAGACTTCAGTTCTCCTCTCAGGCATGAGAACTGCTCTCCCTTCTGGAGTTTATACAGTGTAAAATCAAACACCTCCCGGATCGCCGCTTTTTTAATCAAAAACGAGTAATAGCACATATCGTATAACGGTGCTACATTACGCCGCCCGCCCAAATCAGCAGTGGCCAGGCAACGCCGCCGTAAAGTTCGGTAAAGCCTGCAACCATCACCTTGAAGAACGGTCTTATCGGCACGTCGTATCGCAAACTCTGCGCTACCTTTACAGGCTTCACATAGGTTCTACTATTTTGTCTCAATCCAAATTTCAACGTGCGTTTTTACACCCGCGTTACTGGTTTACATGGTTTGGCCTTGGCGTACTCTGGTTGCTGGTTCAACTTCCGTACCCTGTCCTGCGCTTGCTGGGGTCAAAACTGGGCAGCGCTTCCCGCGTTTTCCTGAAACGTCGCGAATCCATCGCGCGTAAAAATATTGAGCTTTGTTTTCCGCAGTACAATGCAGAGGAGCGTGAGAAACTCATCGCTGAAAACTTCAAGTCTATCGGCATGGCGCTGCTTGAAACCGGCATGGCATGGTTTTGGCCAGATGAACGTGTCCGCAAATGGTTTGACGTGGAAGGCCTGGATAACCTTAAACGCGCGCAGATGCAAAAACGCGGCGTGATGGTCGTCGGCGTTCACTTTATGTCGCTGGAGCTGGGCGGCCGCGTGATGGGGCTTTGCCAGCCAATGATGGCAACCTACAGACCGCACAACAGTGCGCTTATGGAATGGGTGCAGACGCGAGGCCGTATGCGTTCCAATAAGGCGATGATCAGCCGTAATAACCTGCGCGGTATGGTCGGTGCTCTCAAGAAAGGAGAGGCCGTCTGGTTTGCCCCCGATCAGGATTATGGACGTAAAGGCAGCAGCTTTGCGCCTTTCTTTGCGGTGAAAGACGTTGCTACGACTAACGGCACCTTTGTCATTTCGCGTCTGTCTGGTGCCTCTATGCTGACCGTGACGATGGTGAGAAAAGCAGATAAGTCAGGCTACCGCCTGCACATCTCCCCTGAAATGGCTAACTATCCGGAAAACGAGTGCGAAGCGGCAGCGTTTATCAATAAAGTCATCGAAACTGAAATCATGCGCGCGCCAGAGCAGTATCTGTGGATGCATCGTCGTTTCAAAACCCGCCCTCTTGGCGAAGCCTCGCTCTATATTTAGCCCTTCATGAAGGTTAGTTTCGCTAAGAAACTAACCTTTTCAATCACCTGTCTTCCCGCTGAGTAACTATCTTTTAATGCGTCGCCCAAAGTGAATTTATTGCGAAGTGAAATCAAACTGTCGCCGTTCCACGACACTCGTAAGTGACGGAAATTATTTAAAAAAATCCCTCTTGTCACCCCTCATTTTTAAGCGTACATTAGCGCCGTCTGGCAACAGGAAAGCACAGAATTCTGAGCTGGAGTTAACGGCATAACGGGAAAATTCTCATTTCCGTTTTGACCGGATTTCAGTTCTCTATAATCAGGTGGACTCTGTTTTTAAATGCGTACCACAAGATACGCGGAGCGATGAAACGTGAAATATTTCTTTATGGGCATTTCGGTGATTGTTTTAGTCTGGGCCGGAACCTTTGCCCTGATGATCTAGTGAAGAACATGCAGTCAAAAAAACAGGAGCCATCGGCTCCTGTTTTTTTATGTCATGACGACGCGGGATGTTCAGCGACGCTCTTTGAGGTCAGAAGGCCGTCGGCCCGGAACATACTCTTAATACCCCTCACCGCCTGACGAATACGGTCGCTGTTTTCAATCAGGGCAAATCGCACATGGGTGTCGCCATAATCACCGAATCCAATGCCAGGCGAGACACACACCTTTGCATCCTGAAGCAGCTTTTTAGCAAACTCCAGCGATCCCATCGCCGCATAGGGCTCCGGAATTTTCGCCCAGACGTACATAGACGCCTTCGGCATTTCCACCATCCAGCCCGCTTCATGCAACCCTTTTACCAGCACGTCGCGACGGCGCTTATACTGGGCGGCAATCTCGTGGACGCACTTCTGGTCGCCTTCCAGGGCAGCGATAGCGGCGACCTGCAGCGGCGTGAAGGTACCGTAGTCGTGGTAACTCTTAATGCGCGCCAGGGCACTCACCAGCGTTTTGTTACCCACCATAAAGCCAATACGCCAGCCCGCCATGTTGTAGCTTTTCGACAGGGTGAAGAACTCTACCGCCACATCACGCGCGCCCGGGACCTGCATAATCGACGGGGCTTTCCAGCCGTCATAGACGATATCTGCATAGGCTAAATCGTGAACCACCAGCACGTCATAACGCTTGGCCAGCGCGACAACTTTCTCGAAGAAATCAAGCTCCACGCACTGCGCCGTTGGGTTCGACGGGAAACCGAGGATCATCATCTTAGGTTTCGGATAGCTTTCACGAATCGCACGTTCCAGTTCGTTAAAGAAATCGACACCTTCCACCAGGGGCACAGAACGGACCTGCGCACCGGCAATCACCGCGCCGTAGATATGGATCGGGTAGCTTGGATTAGGCACCAGCACCGTATCGCCATGATCCAGCGTGGCCAGCATCAGGTGTGCCAGCCCCTCTTTCGAGCCGATGGTGACAATCGCTTCACTTTCCGGATCGATATCAACCTGATAGCGATCCTGATACCAGCGCGAGATCGCGCGACGTAACCTGGGAATACCGCGAGAGGTCGAGTAGCCGTGCGTATCCGGGCGCTGGGCAACCGTGCAGAGCTTTTCAACGATATGCGGTGGCGTTGGGCCGTCAGGGTTACCCATGCTGAAATCGATAATATCTTCGCCGCGCCGACGCGCAGCCATTTTCAGTTCAGCAGTGATATTGAAAACATAAGGGGGGAGACGATCGATACGCGTAAAACGGCGTTCAGGACTGAATTCAGCCATAGATTCCTCAGATTAACGTTAGCGCCCGGACCGTCCGAGCGACGCTGCCACCGATGTGGCATGACTAGAAAATAACCTGAAAAAAATCATGCTGTCGAGAGGGAAATAAAAAAAAAGCGCTCGACTAAAAACCGGAACTCGGCTGCGCCTAAAAGCGGAAGCCCCTGTTTCGGGAACGGCTGTCTGATAGCTGTTATTTAACAGGATGATATCAAACCAGTTACCTGACGATGCGCCGGTAAGAAAAAAACAGGACGCCTCGGTCATCGCCAGATAATCCCCTTTCAAAATTATGGTTTTTCCTCATTTGATAAACCTGACGGATAGCTGGTCAATACGCGCCAGGTTTTTTATCATGGTCCTTTCCCGTTTTCCCAGGTCTACTCGTGCACGAAATATTCACTATGCTGCTGGCGGTTTTTGACCGTGCGGCATTAATGCTGATTTGCCTGTTCTTCCTCATTCGCATTCGCCTGTTTCGCGAGCTGTTGCACAAATCAGCCCACTCGCCAAAAGAGCTGCTGGCCGTTACCGCCATCTTTTCGCTGTTCGCCCTGTTCAGCACCTGGTCCGGCGTGCCGGTAGAGGGTTCGCTGGTTAACGTGCGCATTATCGCCGTCATGTCCGGCGGGATTTTGTTTGGTCCGTGGGTGGGCGTTATCACCGGCCTGATTGCCGGGACGCACCGCTATCTGATTGATATCGGTGGCGTAACGGCGGTGCCGTGCTTTATCACCAGCATTATCGCCGGGGTGCTTTCCGGCTGGATCAGCCGCAAAATCCCGAAAAAACAGCGCTGGCGCGCCGGGATCGTCGCAGGCATGGTGTGCGAAACGCTGACCATGATCCTGGTCGTCGTCTGGGCCCCCACCACCGCGCTGGGGCTGGATATCGTCTCGAAAATCGGTATTCCGATGATCCTGGGCAGCGTGTGCATCGGTTTTATCGTGCTGCTGGTGCAAAGCGTTGAAGGGGAAAAAGAGGCCAGCGCCGCCCGTCAGGCCAAGCTGGCGCTGGATATCGCCAACAAAACGCTGCCGCTTTTCCGCCACGTTAACGCGGAATCGTTGCGTCAGGTCTGCGAGATCATTCGCCATGACATCCACGCTGACGCCGTCGCCATCACCAATATTGATCACGTGCTGGCCTACGTTGGCGTCGGGGAGCACAACTATCGCGACAACGATGACACCATAAGCCCGACCACCAGACAGGCGATTAACTACGGTAAAATCATTATTAAAAACAATGATGAAGCCCACAGAACGCCGGAAATTCACTCGATGCTGGTCATCCCGCTGTGGGAGAAAGGCGTCGTGACGGGCACGCTGAAAATTTATTACTGCCACGCGCATCAGATCACCTCGACGCTACAGGAGATGGCCATCGGCCTGTCGCAGATAATCTCCACCCAGCTTGAGGTTTCGCGGGCGGAACAGCTGCGCGAGATGGCAAATAAGGCAGAACTGCGCGCGCTGCAGAGTAAAATCAATCCTCATTTCCTGTTTAACGCGCTGAACGCTATCTCCTCGTCCATTCGCCTTAATCCGGACACCGCGCGCCAGCTGATTTTTAACCTGTCGCGCTATCTGCGCTACAACATCGAGCTGAAAGATGACGAGCAGATCGACATCAAAAAAGAGCTTTATCAGATCAAGGACTACATCGCGATTGAGCAGGCCCGCTTTGGCGACAAGCTCACGGTCATTTACGATATTGATGAAGAGGTCAACTGCGTGATCCCGAGCCTGCTTATTCAGCCGCTGGTCGAAAACGCGATTGTTCACGGTATTCAGCCCTGTAAAGGCAAAGGCGTCGTCACCATTAGCGTCACCGAAAGCGGCAACCGGGTGCGGATTGCCGTGCGCGATACCGGCCACGGGATTGATCCAAAAGTCATTGAGCTCGTGGAGTCTAACGAGATGCCGGGGAATAAAATCGGTCTGCTGAACGTGCACCACCGGGTCAAGCTGCTTTACGGCGACGGTCTGCATATTCAACGGCTTGAGCCGGGCACCGAAATTGCTTTTTACGTCCCGAATGAGCGCTCGCGCGCGCATACGACGACATCACTGTTGCCCCAGGTGGAGTAACCCATGAAAGTTATCATCGTAGAAGATGAATTCCTGGCTCAGCAGGAGCTCACCTGGCTTATCAAAACCCACAGCCAGATGGAGATTGTAGGCACGTTTGATGATGGTCTGGACGTACTGAAATTTTTGCAGCATAACCGGGTCGATGCGATTTTCCTGGATATCAATATCCCATCGCTAGATGGCGTATTGCTGGCGCAAAACATCAATCAGTTTGCCCATAAGCCGTTTATCGTTTTCGTTACCGCCTGGAAAGAGCACGCCGTAGAGGCCTTCGAGCTGGAGGCGTTTGACTATATTCTTAAGCCTTATCAGGAGTCGCGGATTGTCAGCATGCTGCAAAAGCTGGAGGCCGCATGGCAGCAGCAGACCGCTCCCGCTAGCGCCCCCCCAACGGTACGCGAAAACGACACCATTAATCTGGTCAAAGACGAGCGCATCATCGTGACGCCGGTCAACGATATCTACTACGCCGAAGCGCACGAAAAGATGACATTTGTCTATACGCGGCGGGAATCGTACGTGATGGCGATGAACATTACCGAATTCTGCAGCAAGCTCCCGGCTGCCCACTTTTTCCGCTGCCACCGGTCGTTTTGCGTGAATTTAAATAAGATCCGCGAGATCGAACCGTGGTTTAACAACACCTACATTTTGCGTCTGAAGGATCTGGATTTTCAGGTGCCGGTAAGCCGCAGCAAGGTGAAAGAGTTTCGTCAGCTGATGCACCTGTAAAGAAAAGGCCCTCTCCTGCGGGAGAGGGCTCTGCATCAGAGGATTTGACCGAGAACCTGACGCAGATGGGCCCCGGAACCCAGCAGTCCCGGGTTATCATGCACGATCAGATAAACCGGAATGTCCTGCACGTAGCTTCTGAAGCGCCCTTTATCTTCAAACCCACCGCGGAAGCCCGAGGCTTTAAAGAAGTCGAGGAAGCGCGGTACGATCCCGCCCGCGATATAGACCCCACCGAAGGTGCCCAGCGTCAGCGCCAGGTTGCCGCCGAAACGTCCCATGATCACGCAGAACAGCGACAGGGCACGACGGCAGTCAATGCAGCTGTCCGCCAGCGCGCGTTCGGTGACGTCTTTCGGCTGCAGGTTTTCCGGCAGACGACCGTCTGATTTCACAATCGCGCGGTACAGATTCACCAGCCCCGGACCTGAAAGGACGCGCTCGGCGGAGACGTGGCCGATCTCAGCGCGTAACTCTTCAAGGATAATCCCCTCTTCTTCGCTGTTTGGCGCAAAGTCTACGTGGCCGCCTTCACCCGGCAGGCTCACCCAGCGTTGAGCAACATGCACCAGATGCGACACGCCGAGGCCGGTACCGGCCCCATACACCGCAATCGGCTTGCCTTCGACCGGTTCAGCGCCGCCAAACTGGATCAGATGCTCTGGCTTCAGCATTGGGATCGCCATGGACACCGCGGTGAAATCATTGATGATTTCAAGATGCGAAAAACCGAGGTTTTTTTTCATCTCGGCGATGGAGAATGCCCAGGTATGGTTGGTCATTGCGACCCAGTCGCCGGTTATCGGGCAGGCAATCGCGATGCAGCCGTCTTCAACGCTCACCTGATGCTCTTCCAGATAGACGCGGACAACGGCCTCAAGGCTTGGATAATCCAGCCCGGAATAGGTTTTCGCCCGGGAAATCTCACCGCTACTAACATCGCACAATGCGAGGCGCGCATTCGTGCCGCCCACATCACCTACCAAAGCATACTTTGTCATTCTTCTACTGCTCCGCTAAAGTCAAAATAAATCTTTGGGACACTGTAAATTCAAGGCGTGATAACAACAACGGCCATAAGGTGAATGCCCATGGATTATCGATCTTCGTCACAGAATAACTTTACCGTTTCAGCACCTTTTGCACTATTGCCATAAAGCTTAATGTGCAAAGTAACGTAATACCGTTTTGTACAAGGAAATCATCATGCTCCACCCGCGAGCCAGAACCATGCTGTTGCTGGCAATTCCGGCGCTAATTATTGGCGTGGCCTCAAGTCTGGTGCTCATTGTCGTGATGAAAGTCGCGTCGGTGCTGCAAGCCATGTTATGGACAGCGCTTCCGACAAAACTGGGGGTCAATGCTGATTCCCCTGCCTGGATCGTTGTGATGCTGACGTTAACCGGTATTGCGGTAGGCCTGGTGATCCGTTTCAGTCCCGGCCATGCCGGCCCCGATCCGGCGCAGGAACCGCTGATTGGCGCCCCGGTTCCCCCTTCGGCACTGCCCGGACTGCTCATTGCGTTGATTATCGGTCTGGCCGGCGGCGTCAGCCTGGGGCCGGAGCATCCGATTATGGCGGTGAATATTGGCCTGGCGGTTTTCCTCGGTTCACGCATTTTGCCCCGCGTCGGCGCGCTGGACTGGACCATCCTCGCCTCCGCAGGCACCATCGGGGCACTTTTCGGCACGCCCGTCGCTGCCGCACTGATCTTTTCTCAGACGCTCAGCGGCAATAACGACGTCCCGCTGTGGGATAAACTCTTTGCTCCGCTGATGGCAGCAGCCGCTGGCGCGCTGACGACCAGCCTGTTTTTCCATCCCCACTTCTCACTCTCTCTCCCCCACTACGGCCAGATGCAGATAGCCGATATTTTCAGCGGCGCCATCGTCGTCGCGATCGCCATCGCGCTGGGAATGGTAGCGGTATGGTGTCTTCCTCGCCTGCACCGGCTGATGCATAAACTCAAACACCCGGTGTTAGTTCTGGGGGCTGGTGGTTTGATCCTCGGTATTTTAGGGGCAATCGGCGGGACGGTGACGTTGTTCAAAGGTCTGGATGAGATGCAGCTGCTGGCCTTCAGCCAGGTGTTTAGCGTCTCCGACTATCTGCTGTTTGCCGTGATTAAGCTGGCCGCGCTGGTGGTGGCTGCAGCCTGCGGTTTTCGCGGTGGACGCATCTTCCCGGTGGTCTTTGTCGGTGTAGCGCTGGGGCTGATGTTGCACGAACACGTCGATGCGGTGCCTGCGGCCATTACCGTCTCCTGCTCTATTCTGGGGCTGGTTCTGGTGGTCACGCGTGACGCCTGGCTCAGCCTGTTTATGGCGGCGGTAGTGGTACCCGATTCGACGCTTTTCCCCCTGCTCTGTATCGTGATGTTGCCCGCCTGGCTCCTGCTGGCGGGCAAACCGATGATGATGGCCTGGCGAAACGACAAGTAATCAGGCGCTATTGCGCGCTTCCAGCGCTTTAGTAATCGCCCCCAGCAGCGGCGGGATATCGGCTTTCGGCAGCATCACCTCAATTAGCGAGAGCCGCTCGTGGTGCGCCACTTTCTCAAGGACATCCGCCAGCTGCTCCGCTTCACTGACCCGCCAGCACTGGGCCTGAGGATCAAGGCTCAGGGCCTGCGGGATTTGCGTCCAGTTCCATAGCGCAATGTCGTTATATCGCTGTTCCGGCCCGTGAATCGCTCTTTCCACCGTGTACCCTTCGTTGTTAAGGACCAGAATAATCGGGTGTTGTTTATCCCGCAGCATCGAGCCAAGCTCCTGGATGGTGAGCTGCGCTGCGCCATCCCCCGTCAGCACAATCACGCGCCGGTTCGGGCAGGCGGTTTGCGCGCCAAACGCTGCGGCCAGGGTGTAGCCGATCGATCCCCACAGCGGCTGGACGATAAAATTCACATCAGCCGGCAGACGAAGGTCGATCGCGCCGAAGGCCGAGGTGCCTTGATCCGCAAGGATGATGTCTCCAGGGCGGATAAACGTCTGCAACGTTTTCCAGAAATTCTCCTGCGTCAGCGAGCCATCCGGCTGCGGATATTCCATCGTACTTTGAGACGACGGTACCGGCGCATCGTGCACGTGCTGTTTACACAGCTCTACCAGCGTTTCGATTGCCTGAAGCATGGGGATGCCGGTAAACCAGACGTCACCGACGCGTGAGGCATGAGGCTGAACTTCAATTGTTTGTGACGGGGTTAGCTGATGCGTGAAGCCGGCGGTCAGGGTATCGGTAAATCGCGTCCCGATGCACAGCACCGTGTCTGCCCCTTCAATCGCCTCTTTTACCGCACCGGCGCTCGCCGAACCGCTATAGGTGCCGTAAAAACCGGCGTGACGCTCGTCAAATATGCCTTTACCCATCAGCATGGTGGCGTGTGCCATCGGCACGTCCTTGACCCATTTCTGTAGGGCATGCTTCAGGCCATGGCGCAGGACAAGGAAATCGGCCAGCAGCGCAGTACGCTTGCTCATGGCCAGCCTGTTCTCAGCGGCATCCCGGAACGCCTTCAGGCAGGCGCTATCGGCATGCGCGTGTTTGAGAGTGAGAGCGTTTACAGGAGGCGTGACGGCTTTTTTTGCCACATCCGCAGGCAGCATCAGATAGCCGGGGCGACGCTCCCGGAGCATGGTAGTTAATACCCGGTCAATCTCATAACAGGCGTTTTGTTCGGTCAGGATCGCCTGTGCAACGGTGATCGGTTCGCTCATATGGTAAAAATGACGAAACTCACCGTCGCCCAGCGTATGGTGCAGCAGCTCCCCTCTTTGCTGTGACGCCGTACCCGGCGCGCCCACAATATGCAGTACCGGAACGTGCTCAGCGTAGCTGCCCGCAATGCCGTTCATCGCACTTAACTCTCCTACGCCAAATGTCGTCAGCAGCGCGGCAAAGCCATTACATCGGGCGTATCCGTCCGCGGCATAGGAGGCGTTTAACTCGTTGGCACAGCCCACCCAACAGATATCCGGGCTGTCTATCACATGGTCGAGAAACTGCAGGTTATAGTCGCCCGGCACGCCAAACAGATGATCGGCTCCACAATCCGTAAGACGGTCCAGCAGGTAATCGGCGACGCAGTATGGGGTACGCATGAACAGGTATCCTTCTAATGTTGACCTCACCTTCAGTATTAAATAAGCGTGATGACTGTCCAGAATTGGCGATAAGAAGAGCATGGAAAGAATGCTTTACAAAAAAGGCTGCGCTATGCTGCTTTTTTTCGCGTTAATGTAAACGCATACACTGATTTTTTCTTCAGCGCCAGAGGTCATGAGCATGGGTTATCAGCCGGACAAAAATCGTTATCGGACAATGGAGTATCGTCGCTGCGGGCAAAGCGGACTCAGGTTGCCCGCCATCTCGCTTGGGCTGTGGCATAACTTTGGCGACACCACGCTCATCGAAAACAGCCGTCAACTTTTACAGCGCGCGTTCGATCTGGGCATTACGCATTTCGACCTTGCCAACAACTATGGCCCGCCGCCGGGATCGGCCGAACGTAATTTCGGCCGTATTTTGCAGGAGGATTTCCTGCCCTGGCGCGACGAGCTGATCGTCTCTACCAAAGCAGGTTATACCATGTGGGATGGCCCTTACGGCGACTGGGGGTCACGCAAATATCTGCTGGCAAGCCTCGATCAAAGCCTGAAGCGCATGGGGCTGGAGTATGTGGATATCTTCTATCATCACCGTCCTGACCCACAAACGCCGCTGCTGGAAACCATGAAAGCGCTTGACCATGCGGTGCGCCAGGGAAAAGCCCTGTATGTCGGGTTATCCAACTACCCTGCAGAACTGGCCCGCAAGGCGATTGATATCCTTGACGATCTCGGTACGCCCTGCCTGATCCACCAGCCGAAATACTCTCTTTTTGAACGTGCGCCGGAAGAGGGGCTGCTAAACGTGCTGCAGGAAAAAGGGGTCGGCTGCATTCCCTTCTCGCCGCTGGCCGGTGGACAATTGACAAACCGCTATCTCAACGGCATTCCGGCAGACTCACGCGCGGCAAGCGGCAGTCAGTTTCTCAACCCTGACCAGATCACCGAAGAGAAGCTGCAGAAGGTAAGAAAGCTGAACGCCATGGCGGAAGAGCGCGGTCAGAAGCTGTCCCAGATGGCGCTGGCCTGGGTATTACGCCATGAGAACGTGACGTCAGTGCTGATTGGGGCAAGTAAAACGGCCCAGATTGATGATGCCGTGGGGATGCTGGAAAACCGCCATTTCTCTGCGGAGGAACTTGTCCGTATTGACACGATTCTGAACAGCTCAAAATAGAATCACCTTTAGCAAAAAGTGCTCTCGCTCAGGAATTCGGAGTTGAGGCGATGAAACGAGGCTTTACCAACTCGTAATATTGCGTTAACAGGCCCCGCAAGGGCCCCGATCGTGAAGGAGAAAGAGTATGTTCAGGTCACTGATTCTTGCAGCGGTATTACTGGCTTCAGCCCCGCTGATCGCCAATGCGGGCGAAATCACCCTGCTGCCATCAGTAAAATTACAAATTGGCGATCGTGACGACTACGGCAGATACTGGGACGGTGGCTACTGGCGCGACCGTGACTACTGGAACCGTCACTATGAGTGGCGCGGAGACCGCTGGTGGAAACATGATAACGGCAGGCACCGCGGCTGGTATAAAGACAACGCGTATGAGCGCGGCTACCGTGAAGGCTGGAACGATCGTGACGACCGTCGCGGCGGCTGGGATCGCGGCGGGAAAGGACGCGGCCACGGTCATGGCCACGGTCACCATTAATGCAAAAAGGAGCCTCCCGGCTCCTTTTTCTTTTAGAGCCCCAATGCGGTGCCAATAAGCAGCCACAGGTTCAGTGCCACTACCACCACCACGATTGCCCACCCGGTCCGTTTCACCAGCGTTGAGTTAACCAGTTCGCCCATCAGGGTTTTGTTGCTGGTAAAGATCAGCAGCGGCACCAGCGCCAGCGCGATACCAAAGCTCAGCAGCACCTGGCTCATGACCAGAATTCTCGTAGGATCAAGCCCCATCAGAATCACGATAAATGACGGGAGCATGGTGACGGAGCGACGAACCCACAGCGGAATATGGAAGCGGACAAACCCCTGCATCACCACCTGGCCTGCCAGCGTGCCCACCACCGTAGAAGAGAGACCGGCAGCCACCAGGCTGAGACCAAATATCGTGGCGGCAGCATGGCTCAGTAAGGGCTCAAGCGTGAGATAGGCCTGGTCGAGATCGGCAATACCGGTGTGGCCGTTAAAGTGGAAAGCGGCGGCTGCGGTAGCCATCATCGCCAGATTGACAAACCCCGCGATGGTCATGGCAATCGCCACGTCCCATTTGGTGGCGGAGTAACGCTCTTTGCGCGTCCCACCGTGGAGATGCTGAGTCAGCGAGGAGTGCAGGTAAATCACATGCGGCATGATAGTCGCCCCCAATACCCCGGCGGCCAGGAACACCGCTTCCGAGGTTGGCAGGCTTGGGATTGCCATACCTTTGCCGAGCTGCACCAGATTCGGCTGTGAGAAAATCAGCTCGACGATATAGGCCGCCGCGACAAACAGCAGCAGACCGCCGATAACCTTCTCCAGCGGCTTTTGACCCCGACGCTGCAGCATCAGGATCAGGAAAGTGGCAATCCCGGTCAGTACCGCCCCCTGCAACAGCGACACGCCCAGAATCAGCTTAAAGCCGATCGCTGCGCCGATAAATTCAGCGAGGTCAGTGGCCATGGCGATGATTTCAGCCTGTACCCAGTAGAGCCAGACGGCCGGACGCGGATAATGGTCGCGAATTTGCTCCGCCAGGTTTTTACCCGTGGCAATCCCCAGCTTTGCGGAGAGCATCTGAATCAGCATCGCCATCAGGTTAGCCCAGACGACCACCCACAGCAGCTTATAGCCGAAGCTGGCCCCGGCCTGAATATTGGTCGCAAAGTTACCTGGATCGATATAGCCAATGGCAGCGATGAACGCAGGTCCCATTAATGCGAACCGCAACTTGCGCGCTGCTCTGCCACTGCTACCCTCTACGCGACTGTTTGTCATTTCTGCCTCTGAAATATAGCCTTTGCTATGTTTAATGCTATCAAAATGAGAATGATTATCAAGATCATTTGTGATGTTTACAGTGATTTCTCTGATAGCTTTGAACGATAGACGGGCGGGTAAGTGGGGCGATCTAACAGAAACCGAAATCGCGCGCGCTTTTGTGAAGACTAGCACACAAACTTAACTTTTCACTCATTTACCTAACATAACAAAAATGTATTGTGGATCACTATTTTTGAGACTCGTCACAGGATGTAACTATAGTGTGTCCTCGATCTCGTTTTCTTTTCGCTTGTTACATAGAATGTGCACGAAAATTAAACCTGCCTCATATTTGGAGCAAATATGGACCGCGTCCTTCATTTTGTCCTGGCACTTGTTGTCGTTACTGCACTTGCATTGCTGGTCAGCACAGACCGCAAAAAAATTCGTATCCGTTATGTTGTCCAGCTGCTGGTCATTGAAGTTTTACTTGCGTGGTTCTTCCTGAACTCCAACGTAGGCCTCGGCTTCGTGAAAGGCTTCTCCGAAATGTTCGAAAAACTGCTCGGATTCGCTAATGAAGGGACCAACTTTGTCTTCGGTAAAATGAACGACGAAGGTCTGGCGTTCTTCTTCCTGAAGGTTCTCTGCCCTATCGTCTTCATCTCCGCGCTGATCGGTATCCTGCAGCACATCCGCGTTCTGCCGTTCGTTATTCGTGGAATTGGCTTCCTGTTATCCAAAGTGAACGGCATGGGCAAGCTGGAATCCTTCAACGCCGTCAGTTCCCTGATCCTCGGTCAGTCTGAGAACTTCATCGCGTATAAAGATATTCTCGGCAAAATGTCCCGCAACCGCATGTACACCATGGCGGCAACCGCAATGTCTACCGTGTCCATGTCTATCGTGGGCGCGTATATGACCATGCTGGAGCCAAAGTATGTTGTTGCGGCGCTGGTTCTGAACATGTTCAGCACCTTTATCGTTCTGTCGCTGATCAACCCGTACCGCGTTGACGCAAGCGAAGAGAACATTCAGATGTCAAACCTGCACGAAGGCCAGAGCTTCTTCGAAATGCTGGGTGAGTACATTCTGGCGGGCTTCAAAGTAGCGATTATCGTTGCCGCCATGCTGATCGGCTTCATTGCGCTGATTTCTGCGCTGAACGCCCTGTTCGCCGCGGTGCTGGGTATCTCCTTCCAGGGTATTCTGGGCTACATCTTCTACCCGGTTGCCTGGGTGATGGGTGTTCCGGCTCACGAAGCGCTGCAGGTCGGCAGTATCATGGCAACCAAACTGGTTTCTAACGAATTCGTTGCGATGATGGATCTGCAGAAAATTGCCAGCACGCTTTCTCCGCGCGCGGAAGGCATTCTGTCCGTGTTCCTGGTCTCCTTCGCGAACTTCTCGTCCATCGGGATTATCGCGGGCGCGATTAAAGGTCTGAACGAAGAACAGGGCAACGTGGTTTCTCGCTTTGGCCTGAAGCTGGTTTACGGCTCTACGCTGGTGAGCGTCCTGTCTGCTTCTATCGCGGCACTGGTACTCTAACGTTTAGCGTTAAACAAAAACCGGGAGCCTGGCTCCCGGTTTTTTTATGCCCGCAATTCTTCCAGCGGTTTGGGTTTGCCTATCAGGTAGCCCTGCAGGTAATCCACGCCGAAGCGAAGCAGCATCTCGCGCTGCGCCGGTGTTTCGACGTATTCCGCTACGACGCACAGCGATTTCGTCTTCGCCAGATTACACATCGACTGCACGATCATCGCATCCATATCATCGGTACAAATGTCTTTAATAAAGCAGCCGTCAATTTTAATGATGTCTGCCTGCAGGCGTCTGAGGCGCTCGTAGTTGGCGTAGCCGGTACCAAAATCATCTATAGCAATCCGGAAACCGTAATCCCGCAGTTGCTGAATATTGTGGATGCTGCTGCCTGAATTTGAGAAGGCCTGCTCTTCGGTAATCTCAATCACGACGGACTGAGGCGCAACGCCGTAGCGTTCAAAGAGCGCGCAAATCTCGGACGCCACCTCTTTTTGCATCAGCGTGAGCGGCATCAGATTAACGGAGAAACGAGCGCCAGCCTGCGTTGAAGGGTGATCGCGCAGCCACAGCAGTAATTTCTCCATGACGCACATATCAAACCGGTGGCTGAGGTTGAACTGGGCAATCAACGGAATAAAGCGGTCAGGAGTGAAGATCTCGCCCTCGCTCTCCATACGCGCCAGAATTTCGTAGTAGCCGCTCCCGTCCGCCTTCTGGATCGGTTGCGCGTATAAATGGAACTGACCCGCCTCCAGGGCATGCTTAATCCGCGCCAGCATCAGGACTCGCTCTGTCGTTTGCCCTGATGCCGCCTCGAGGCTATTCGTGAGCGCAAGCACGTTGTTTGTTGTTCCACAGGATTGCTCGGCCAGCCAGCTCAGCTGCCCCAGCGTGTGGTGCAGTTTTTCGCCGTTTTCGACCATTCCCCAGGACGCACCGAATTCAATATCCAGCCCGGTGTTGTTCCAGAAAATCTTACGGCTGTTCAGCCGATCAACCATATGCTGGAGGCGCTCAGCGGTTCCCGGGCCCAGTAGTACCAGCACAAGCTCGCTTCCGGGGAGCTGGAAGAGCGTCTCATCTTTTTGCAGGAGAGGCTGCAGCGACGTGGCGATCGTACGTTTGCAATGGACCCGCATGAGGATCCCATAGTGGCGGCTCAAAAATTCCAGGTTATCCATACGCAGAATGCTCACTTTTGCATCCGGGTGAATCTCAAGATAATCCTCCAGCGCACGAATATTGGGCAATCCGGTCAGCGGATCGGTGAGCGCCCTCCCCTGCCAGCCCCGCTTAAGCCACTCGCTGCGCTGGTAAATACGCGACATGTAAAGCAGGCAGATCGCGAACGAGATAAGCACTGACAGAATAAAAGAGAGCGAATGGCCCGATTCCACCCCGTTAAGGAAGTTGTAGTTGTAGGTTAACAGCAGCAGCGCAGATACAGCCCACAGCAGAGAAATCAACGCATAGGTCAGTCGGCTTATCGCTAAGGTAAAAAGAATAAAAATCAGCGGCATCAAATAGCCCGCAATGACGGGAGATTCAAAAGGACCACATAAAATGACGAGAATGAAACTTAATAGCACCAGCCAGGCAAAAATATATAATGAATTCTTGTGAAAAAACACGGGCTTCACGCTTCGTCGCCAGAAATTTATTGCATAACGAGGATTAATTATCATTCTTAACGGGTAATAGAACATCATGGTAAAAATCAATGCCGCACATATCAGGCTTTGTATATCCACAACGTTATAAATTACCGTCCCTTCGCCGAAAAAGGTCGAAATTGTCACCGGAAAATCAAACAAATAGCCCGCCAAATACATCGACAGCTTAATCCCTATTGGCACCATAAAACCGAGCCAGAATATCCGCAATCCGATGTGCTTGTTAGGGATGGAGTGGCGCCAACGCTTACCCAGCATGATGCGCAGAAGGCCGCACGCCGCGAACAACGCAAAGGTCTGACAGAACAGTAATACTGAATATTGTAGCGGTGCTAAATTTACATAGAATAAATTAGTGACAGTAAAACCTAACAAAATGGGAAGAATAGCCCTGCGCCCAAATAGCAGAATTACCGCCAGCATTACGCTTAAAGGTAACCATGCTAAATAAACGTCGTGACCATTAACAATTGCGCGGGGAGAGAGATAACGGGAGACAGGTACCGCAATCAGGCATAAAGCCAGAGCAATCATAAATATCTTTACATTATTGTAAGTTTTTCTATTCATTAACCTGGGCGTTATTTTCCGAGAGAATTATTGACCGGATGGATAATAGGTTTATTAATTGCACGAATCAAGTTCAAGTCTATTTTTAGACTGGTTTATTGATGTCGATTGAGGTGAGGTACGGGAATACCTTCTTTTTGATAACAAAATACGGTGGAGGGTGTTACAAACACATAAAAAAACCCTCGTCTTTCGACGAGGGTTTACAATTTTGGTGGAGCTAAGCGGGATCGAACCGCTGACCTCTTGCATGCCATGCAAGCGCTCTCCCAGCTGAGCTATAGCCCCACATGTGACTTTACTGACCGCACTCTGTTGGGTTCAGAGTTTGGTGGAGCTAAGCGGGATCGAACCGCTGACCTCTTGCATGCCATGCAAGCGCTCTCCCAGCTGAGCTATAGCCCCATCGTAAAGCTGTCATGTTGACGGGCGGCATAATATGAATTCCACCGCGGAGTGTCAACGGCAAAATCAATCCCAGCCATTCAATCGCCGAAAATTCATGCAAATGAATCACTTTGCGAGCCTGCTCGCAGTCAGGAGTTAAGCCTGTCACGTTTTCACGTAAAACGGTGCTATAAAATGAGCCGTTAATTAACCCCACTGATATTCAGGAAATTGTATGATCAAGGAACGAATGACGCCAGAAGAGTTAGCCCTCCTCACTGGCTATAGCCGCCAGACCATCAATAAATGGGTACGCAAAGAGGGTTGGATTACATCACCAAAACCAGGCGTCCAGGGCGGGAAAGCTCGCCTGGTACATGTAAACGAAAAAGTCCGTGACTTTATCCGCAGCGCACGTCGGGCAACTGAAACGTCCGAACTGCCGGAAGGCGTCAGTCATGATAGTTCGCTTCACACGCTGCTCCTGACGCTGGCCAATGAAATGACGCCGGAAGAGCAGAAGCAGATGACATCGCTGTTAATGCGGGAAGGGATTACCGGATTGTTGCAACGTTTAGGAATTCGCGATCAGAACTGATATGAAAAAATTACGCAGCAAAATGACCACGGAAGAGCTGGCGGAGAGTTTGGGCGTTGCCAGACAAACGGTTAATCGCTGGATACGCCAGCAGGGATGGAAAACCGAAGGCCTCAACGGCGTGAAGGGTGGTCGCGCGCGGCTCATTCATATTGATGCGCGCGTGAAGGAACATATTATGAGCCTTCCGGCGATCCGTAACCGTCAGGCGGTTTACCATCTCGCTGAGGTCACCGCTTCATACAGTGAACCCTCTTCAAACCTGTCTCCGGGCATTATTGAGACGCTGGAGAGTATGACTCAGCCAGAGCAGAGGCGTCTGGACGCCTTATTGAAACGCGAAGGCATACACGGCTTCCTGACGCGGCTCGGTCTCACGGAATAAAAGGCATAAAAAAAACGGCAGGGTAACCTGCCGTTTTTTATCTGAGGCCTAATTACTGCTGATTTTCACGTTCAGCGATAAAGTCCAGCGCCTTGTTAATACGCGCTACGCTGCGTGACTTGCCGATGGCGTGAACCGTCACATCCAGTGCCGGAGACTGACCCGCCCCGGTCACCGCAACGCGCAGTGGCATGCCGACTTTACCCATACCGACTTCCAGCTCGTCTGCCGTCGCCTGAATGGCGTGATGCACATTCTCAGCGGTCCACTCGGTAAGGGCCGCCAGCTTGTCGCGCACCACTTCCAGCGGCTGACGCGCAACCGGACGGAGGTGTTTCTTCGCGGCGTCCGCGTCGAACTCTTCAAACTCTTCATAGAAGTAGCGGCAGCTTTCGGCAATCTCTTTCAGCGTTTTACAGCGCTCGCCGAGGAGTTTCACCAGGTCCGCCAGCTCAGGGCCAGTGCGGGTATCAATATTTGCCTGCTCAATATGCCACTGCAGATACGTCGCCACATATTCTGGCTGCATGGTGTTGATGTAGTGATGGTTCAGCCACAGGAGCTTGTCGGTATTAAAGGCACTCGCTGATTTGCTTACAGAGCTCAGAGAGAACAGTTCGATCATCTCTTCGCGACTGAAGATCTCCTGGTCACCGTGAGCCCAGCCCAGACGCACCAGATAGTTCAGCAGTGCTTCCGGCAGATAACCGTCGTCGCGATACTGCATAACGCTTACCGCCCCGTGACGTTTAGACAGTTTTTTCCCGTCATCGCCGTTGATCATGGAGACGTGCGCATAAACTGGCACAGGGGCGTTCAGCGCCTTCAGGATGTTGATCTGACGTGGCGTATTGTTGATATGGTCTTCACCACGGACAACGTGAGTAATTTCCATATCCCAGTCGTCAACCACAACGCAGAAGTTGTAGGTTGGAGAACCGTCGGTACGACGGATGATCAGATCGTCCAGCTCCTGGTTGCTGAATTCAATTGGGCCACGGATCTGGTCGTCAAAGATTACCGATCCCTCTTGCGGGTTAGCAAAACGCACCACGCAAGGCTCATCTGCAGCATGCTCGCTATGGTCGTGGCGGCAGCGGCCGTCATAACGCGGCTTTTCACCGTTCGCCATCTGCGCTTCACGCAGTTCATCCAGACGCTCTTTAGAGCAGTAGCACTTATACGCCGTGCCCGCGACCAGCATCTCATCAATGACAGCGTTATAGCGGTCAAAGCGTTTGGTCTGGAAGTAAGGACCTTCATCCCATTCCAGATTCAGCCAGTTCATCCCATCCATAATGGCTTCAATTGCTTCTGGCGTGGAGCGCTCAAGATCGGTGTCTTCAATACGCAGCACGAACTCACCTTTGTTGTGGCGTGCGAAAAGCCAGGAATAGAGAGCGGTACGTGCACCACCGACGTGCAGATAGCCTGTCGGGCTCGGCGCGAAGCGAGTTTTGATTTTCATGAAATGGCCTTACGTTATAAAGATGCCGGCAATCGGCAAATCCTGGGGAAAAAACGATGGGCAATATTCTATCACTGTGGGGGGATTCCTCAATGTTGATCCCTTTATCGTGACCGAGTTTGCGATTTTTGTTTAGAAATCATGCGTCATTGCCCGTTTCGCGATCGTTTTGTTTAATTTTACGACGAACGAATAAAAACTTTAGAAAATGCGTTGACTCATTTTCAACTCTCCCTATAATGCGACTCCACACAGCGGGGGTGATTAGCTCAGTTGGTAGAGCATCTCCTTTACACGGAGGGGGTCGGCGGTTCGAGCCCGTCATCACCCACCATCTACTTCGGTAGGCCCGCAGTGTAGATAAGAATTGAGATTGGGCGATTAGCTCAGTTGGTAGAGCATCTCCTTTACACGGAGGGGGTCGGCGGTTCGAGCCCGTCATCGCCCACCATTCTCACCTTATCGCACCAGTTCCGAAATGGGCGATTAGCTCAGTTGGTAGAGCATCTCCTTTACACGGAGGGGGTCGGCGGTTCGAGCCCGTCATCGCCCACCATTTCGGGTCGTTAGCTCAGTTGGTAGAGCAGTTGACTTTTAATCAATTGGTCGCAGGTTCGAATCCTGCACGACCCACCAATGTAGAAAGGCGCCCTAAAGGCGCCTTTTTGCTATCTGCAGTTTGTCTACTTCCGCCTTCCAGTACACTTTCACCGCATCATCAATACTGATTGTGTATCGATGTAACTCCCTGCCAGATATGGCAGTTTTGCTCAAGCTAATCCCGTTAGTGCCGATACCTCTGTTTTATAACGCGAGGAAAAAGTATGACGACCATTCAGGCTTCAACCCAACAGATTCAAACCAGCGGCGCGAGTGGAACTTCCAGCAGCAACGATATCGCTACGCAAATCACCCGCATTCTCGACAAGATCAAAAAGCTGACTCAGCAGTTAAAAGAGCTGGCGAACAGCCCCATCAGCACCGATGAGAAGAAGAAGCAGCAGGAACTTATTCAGACCCAGCTCAAAGTGCTGCAGGCACAGCTCGCCGCGCTGCAGCGCCAGCAGGCCGAAGAAGCCCAGAAGAAGCAGGATCAAAAGCTGGGCAAAGTGGAAGGTGTAAATAACCCTTCAGACAATAATCAGATTGATATCTACATCTAATCTTCTGATGCGTTAAACAGTGGGTCGCGTATGCGGGCTTCGGTTAATCGTTGTGCCTGGATACGCACCACTTCCCAGATAGCCTGCGCCGCCCCCGAGAGTGAGCGATTTTTTCGCCGCACCAGCATCAGCTTTCGCTCAACAACGGGCGTTAATCGCTTGACGGCCAGCCGGCTTCCCTGCGGCAGGGGAAGCGCCAGGGCGGGCAACACGCTGATGCCAATGCCGGCTTCTACCATGGGAAAAAGCGTCGCCGGGTGACCAATCTCCTGCACGATCGTTGCCTTTACGCCCTGATTCACCAGCGCGGAATCAATCAGCGGACGGCTGCCCGAGGCATAATCCTGTAAAACCAGGTTCGCGCCCGTCAGAGACTGCCAGCTGACTTCCGGCAACTCTGCCAGCGGGTCGTCGTCACGGCAGAGCAGCAAGAATGGCTCGGAAAGTACGCTTTCACACGCCAGATCGCTCGCCTGGCCGGGATCGATAACAATACCAAAATCCACATCTCCCTGGCGGATGCTCTCCAGCACCCACTGCTGCGGCCTGTCATGCAGGACAAAATCAATGTCCGGGTAGCGATGACTTCCCTCGGCAATACATTGCGGGATAAGGTGTGCAGAGATTGTCTGACTGGCCGCGACGCGCACGGTCCCCGAAAGCTGCTGCCCCAGCCTCCCCACGTCTCTGAGCGTGCTGTTCAGCTCATCCAGCAATCGTTCAAGACGCAGGGCGAGCTGCTGCCCTGCTTCGGTCAGCACCACTTCACGGGTTGTGCGGTCAAGCAACTTCACCCCGGTCTGATTCTCAAGCTCTTTCACGCTGTGGCTGACCGCCGACTGGCTCAGGCCAATCATCTCCCCTGCCCGGCTAAAGCTGCGGGCGTGAGCGACGGTGACGAAAATACGAAGCTGGCGTAAGGAGTAATTCATCTGTTTCATTCATGAATGGATGCAATAAATCAATTTTATTTCTCAAATGGAAAAAAGCACAATAGCGACATCTGTTTTCAGGAGTCATTATGAAACTATTTCGTATTGTTGATCCGTTTACGCTCACCCTGGTGGTTACCGTTTTACTGGCCTCGTTCTTCCCCGCCCGCGGGGGCTTCGTCCCGTTTTTTGAAGGGCTGACGACGGCCGCCATCGCGCTGCTGTTCTTTATGCACGGCGCAAAGCTCTCGCGCGAAGCGATTATTGCCGGCGGTAGCCACTGGCGGCTGCATCTCTGGGTGATGTGCAGCACGTTCATTCTGTTCCCAATCCTCGGAGTGCTGTTTGCCTGGTGGGCGCCGGTTAACGTCGACCCGGCGCTTTACACCGGTTTCCTGTATCTCTGTATTCTGCCGGCTACCGTACAGTCCGCCATTGCCTTTACCTCTCTCGCCGGAGGGAACGTTGCGGCCGCGGTCTGCTCGGCATCGGCATCCAGCCTGTTAGGGATTTTCGTTTCCCCGCTGCTGGTGGGCCTGCTGATGAACATGCACGGCGCGGAAGGCAATCTCGAGCAGGTTGGAAAAATTTGCCTACAGCTGCTGCTGCCGTTTGTCCTGGGGCATCTATCCCGTCCATGGACCGGGGCGTTCGTGACGAAGCACAAGAAATGGATCTCAAAAACCGACCAGTCGTCGATTCTGCTGGTGGTCTATTCCGCCTTCAGCGAAGCGGTTGTGAACGGGATCTGGCATAAGGTGGGCGCAGGTTCGCTGCTGTTTATCGTGGTGGTCAGCATCGTCCTGCTGGCGATTGTGATTGCGGTAAACGTCTTTGTGGCACGCAGGTGCGGCTTCAGCAAAGCGGATGAAATCACCATTGTGTTCTGCGGTTCGAAAAAGAGCCTGGCTAACGGTATCCCGATGGCCAATATTCTATTCCCGACCTCGGTGATTGGGATGATGGTGCTGCCGCTGATGATTTTCCACCAGATCCAGCTGATGGTCTGCGCGGTGCTGGCGCGTCGCTACAAGCGCCAGACCGAAAAGCTGGCGCAGGAAGAGACCCGCGCCGCGAAGGCTTAAGGACGTTTCAGGGGCTGAACCAGCTGGGTCAGCCCCTCGGTTTTGATCAGTAACGTGATAGCCATCAGCTCGCCCAGTCGCCCTGCCGGGAATTCATCCTTACGGGCAAACCACAGCAGATACTCCTCCGGCAAATCAATCAGCCTGCGGCCCTTGTATTTACCGAACGGCATCTCCGTATTGGCTATTTCAACGAGCTGTTCTTTCTCCACGTTACTCTCCTAACAGATGCATCATTTCCGCTTCGTCGATAACCTCAATGCCGAGCTCCTGGGCTTTCGCCAGCTTAGAGCCCGCCGCTTCCCCGGCGATCACCAGGTCGGTTTTCTTCGACACGCTGCCCGCCACTTTGGCCCCCAGCGCCACCAGGCGCGCTTTCGCATCGTCGCGTGAAAGCTGGCTCAGGCTGCCGGTCAGGACTACCGTTTTACCGGCGAACGGGCTGTCGATCTCTTCGGCGTTAACCACCACCGGCGCGGGCCACCTGATGCCCTCTTCAAGCAGCTTGCCGATAACTTCACGGTTGCTCTCTTCGGCGAAGAAGTTAAAGACGTGCGTGGCGACCACAATGCCTACGTCAGGGACTTTCTGCAGCTCGTCGATGCTAGCCTTTTCCAACGCCTCCAGCGTACCAAAGTACGCCGCCAGGCCCGCTGCCGTCGCCTCACCCACTTCACGAATGCCCAGCGCGTACAGGAAGCGGGCAAAGGTCGTCTCTTTGGCGGCTTCCAGCGCGTTAACCACATTCTGGGCTGACTTTGGCCCCATGCGATCCAGACCGGTCAGTTTACCTGCCGTCAGCCTGAAGAGATCCGCTGGCGTATGGACATACTCTTTCTCAACCAGCTGATCGATAATCTTGTCGCCCATGCCGTCGACGTCCATCGCCCGACGAGAGACGAAGTGCTTCAGCGACTCTTTACGCTGCGCACCACAGATTAAGCCACCCGTGCAGCGCGCCACCGCTTCACCTTCCACACGCTCAACGTCGGAGCCGCACACCGGGCAGTGGGTCGGGAAGACGATCTCGCGCGTATCGGCAGGACGTTCCGACTCCACGACGTTAACCACCTGCGGGATAACGTCGCCCGCGCGGCGAATCACCACTTTGTCACCAATGCGCAGGCCGAGGCGTTCGATTTCATCGGCGTTATGCAACGTGGCATTACTCACCAGCACGCCCGCAACCTGCACGGGCTCCAGACGGGCGACCGGGGTAATCGCCCCCGTACGGCCAACCTGGAACTCCACATCGCGAACGACGGTCATCTGCTCCTGAGCAGGGAACTTAAACGCCACCGCCCAGCGCGGCGCGCGCGCCACAAAGCCTAGCTGCTCCTGCAGCGCCAGAGAATTCACCTTGATGACGACGCCATCAATATCAAAACCGAGCGTCGGACGGTCCTCTTCCACCTTGTGGTAGAACGCCAGCACCGCTTCCGGCGAGTCGCAGAGCTGAACGCGGTTGCTCACCGGCAGGCCCCACGCTTTAAACTGCAGCAGGCGTCCGAGGTGCGTATCCGGCAGCTCGCCGCCCTCCAGAATACCAACGCCGTAGCAGAAGAAAGTAAGCGGTCGCTTCGCGGTAATACGCGGGTCAAGCTGGCGCAGAGAGCCTGCCGCCGCATTACGCGGGTTAGCAAACACCTTCCCGCCGGTGCGACGCGCCTCGTCGTTAATTTTCTCGAAGCCCGCCTGGGGCAGGAACACCTCGCCGCGCACTTCCAGACGCGCGGGAATGTTGTCACCCTGCAGCTTCAGCGGGATCGCGCGGATGGTACGCACGTTGGTGGTGATGTCTTCGCCCGTCGTACCGTCGCCACGCGTTGCGGCACGCACCAGCACACCGTTTTCATAGAGAAGACTGACCGCCAGGCCATCCAGCTTGAGCTCGCAGCACCAGGTGAGGGAGTCGCTGCTTTTCAGGCGATCCTGCACGCGCTTGTTAAACGCGAGGAAGCTCTCTTCATCGAAGACGTTATCCAGCGACAGCATCGGCACCTCATGGCGCACCTGGCTGAAAGCGCCTAGCGGCTCAGCGCCGACGCGCTGGGTAGGGGAATCCGGCGTGATAAGCTCCGGATGCTGCGCCTCTAATTCGCGCAGCTCGCGCATCAGGCGGTCATATTCCGCATCCGGGACTTCCGGCGCGTCCATAACATGATAGAGGTATTCATGATGGCGAAGCGTGGTTCGCAGTTCAGTGAGTTGTTGTTCGATTGAGTCCATATCGCACCATCAATGAGAAAAAACCCCCGACAGGCGGGGGTTGAGGAGGAGTTGAAGTAAACGCGACGATTACGCGTTAGCTTCCTTAACTTCGCGGATGCGGTCCTGATACTCGCGCAGCTTCTGCGGGGTCATCATTCGACGCTGATCGTCGAGCACCACGCCGCCGACTTCGTCAGCGATGTGCTGAGCGGACTGCAGCATCAGCTTAAAGTTTTGCAGTTCGTCGCCGTAAGAAGGCACCTGCATAAAGATAGTGACGCCCGGGGTCACGAAATCACCGGTCATTTCCGGATCAAAGGTGCCAGGGTTAACCATGTTGGCCAGGCTGAACAGCGCCGGACCGCTACCGTCAGGGCTCAGATGGCGATGGAAAATGTTCATATCGCCAAACTTGAATCCTGCCTGTTGAATACTGTTGAGCAGCACGTCACCGTTAAGATGGCTGCCGTGATGCGCGGCCACGTTCATGATGATCACCGCTTCTTTACGCTGCGGTTTTTCAACAACCGGCTCTGGTTCTACAACGGGCTCAGGCTCAACGTGTGGAGCCGGAGCAGGCTGAGGCGCAGGCTGTACGTGAACAGGCTGCTGCGGTTGTTGTACCGGCTGAGCAGGCTGTTGCTGCACGGGCTGCTGCACCGGTTGCTGTTGAACCGGCTGTGGCGCAGCAGGCTGCTGATAGACAGGCTGTTGCGGCGGCTGGCGCACCGGTTCTTCCACAGGCTGCGGCGCTGGCTGGCGCGGCTGTGCAGAAGCATACGGCGGTTGATACTGGTGCTGCGAAGGACGAGGCGCTTCATGCTCCCCATGGCCTGCGCCGGGCGCAGTATTGACCCGATGAACACGAACTTCACCCACGCCGTCGTCATCGCTGCCGTCGATGTCATCTTCACTGTCATCGTCGTCACGACTGGACTTCATGCGCTTCAGTGGGCGATCGCGAAACATCGAGGAACGCTCTTTACGGCTGGTCCAGAAACCATGTACCAGTAAAGCGATTATGGCGATCGCGCCAACAATGATTAATATCAGACGCAAATCCTGCATCATTATATTCTCTGTTGTTCTAACACCTTGCCACCACGGCAAACATTTACTCACTAAGAGTATTTGCCGTTTACGTCAAGTGCAAGTGTGTGCAGAGCATTCACAGCATAAAGATGAAGGAAATCGTGCTTTTTGCTGGTTTTTCGAACATTTCCGAACTGGTCATTGCTCCGTAAGTGGATAATATAGGCGGGCAATTCCACTGGTTGTGTAAAAAGGAGTACAGCCTGGCTATGGTTTCAACATCTTCTTCTCCCCCGCGCAGCGGCGTATGGTATTTTTCTCAGGGCTGGAAACTGGTCTCCCTGCCGGGGATTCGACGCTTCGTGATTCTGCCGCTGTTGATCAACATTATTCTGATGGGCGGCGCGTTCTGGTGGCTATTCACAAAGCTGGAGAGCTGGATCCCGTCGCTGATGAGTTACGTGCCGGACTGGCTGCAGTGGCTTAACTACCTGCTCTGGCCGGTGGCGGTGATCTCCGTGCTGCTGGTGTTTGGGTACTTCTTTTCGACGATTGCCAACTGGATAGCCGCACCGTTCAACGGTCTGCTGGCGGAACAGCTGGAAGCGCGGCTTACCGGTGTGACGCCACCGGACACGGGCGTGCTGGGGATCATGAAAGACCTGCCACGCATCATGAAGCGCGAGTGGCAGAAGTTTGCCTGGTACCTGCCCCGCGCGGTCGTGCTGCTTATCCTCTATTTTGTGCCAGGCATTGGCCAGACGGTGGCGCCGGTGCTGTGGTTCCTGTTCAGCGCCTGGATGCTGGCCATCCAGTACTGCGACTATCCGTTCGATAACCACAAGGTGCCGTTTAAAGAGATGCGCACCGCCCTGCGCAGCCAGAAGGTCGCCAATATGCAGTTTGGCGCGCTGACCAGCCTGTTCACCATGATTCCCTTCCTGAATCTGTTCATCATGCCCGTCGCCGTCTGCGGCGCGACGGCGATGTGGGTCGACTGCTACCGTGCTAAGCACGCGTTATGGAAATAATGCAAAAATGTGTAAAGCAGGGGTGGCTTATGCCGCCCCTTATTCCATACTGATCCCCATTATTTCCTTGCAGTATATAGATATGCGAATTCCTTACTTCCCCCTACCTGCTCAACAGGTATGCTGGGTCGGTATCCCAATTTCATACAGTTAAGGACAGGCCATGAGTAAGATTTATGAAGACAACTCGCTGACTATCGGTCATACGCCCCTGGTTCGACTGAACCGTATCGGTAATGGACGCATTCTGGCGAAGGTCGAATCACGTAACCCGAGCTTCAGCGTAAAATGCCGTATCGGTGCAAACATGATTTGGGATGCTGAAAAACGTGGCGTACTGAAGCCTGGCGTTGAGCTGGTGGAACCGACCAGCGGTAACACCGGTATCGCTCTGGCCTATGTGGCCGCCGCGCGTGGCTACAAGCTGACGCTGACCATGCCAGAAACCATGAGCATTGAGCGTCGTAAGCTGCTCAAAGCGCTGGGCGCGAACCTGGTGCTGACCGAAGGCGCGAAGGGCATGAAGGGCGCCATTCAGAAAGCTGAAGAGATTGTGGCCAGCGATCCGGCGAAATATCTGCTGCTGCAGCAGTTCAGCAACCCGGCTAACCCGGAAATTCACGAGAAAACCACCGGTCCGGAAATCTGGGAAGATACCGACGGCCAGGTTGACGTCTTTATCTCCGGCGTAGGTACCGGCGGTACGCTGACCGGCGTGTCACGCTATATTAAAGGCACAAAGGGTAAAAAAGACCTGATCACCGTTGCCGTTGAGCCAACTGACTCACCGGTTATCACCCAGGCACTGGCGGGTGAAGAGCTTAAGCCAGGCCCGCATAAAATTCAGGGTATTGGCGCAGGCTTCATTCCGGGCAACCTGGATCTGAAGCTGATCGATAAAGTGGTGACTATCACTAACGAAGAAGCCATTTCTACCGCGCGTCGCCTGATGGATGAAGAAGGCATTCTGGCGGGTATCTCTTCCGGTGCAGCCGTTGCGGCAGCGCTCAAGCTTCAGGAAGATGAAGCCTTTACCAACAAGAATATTGTGGTTATCCTTCCTTCTTCAGGCGAGCGTTACTTGAGCACCGCACTGTTTGCCGATCTGTTTACCGAAAAAGAGCTGCAACAGTAGTGCCAGCATGTTAATAACGCGTAAAAAAGCACCTTTTCAGGTGCTTTTTTGTGGCCTGCTTCAAACTTTTGCCCCTCCTGGCATTGCTTCACCCCGTTGGGTCTGGTATTTAAACCAGCAATTATTTTGATGCGTGAAATTAATCGGTGAATGAAATAGCCTTGCTGAATCGATTTTATGATTTGGTTCAAGTCTTGCTTTCGCTGCATAATGTTTAATGACGATCGAAACGTCAGCGCTAACAATACAGGCTAAAGTTCAGTCGCCAGGCTAGACTTTAGTTCCACAACACTAAACCTATAAGTTGGGGAAATACAATGTTCCAGCAAGAAGTTACCATTACCGCTCCGAACGGTCTGCACACCCGCCCTGCTGCTCAGTTTGTTAAAGAAGCAAAAGGCTTCACTTCTGAAATCACTGTGACTTCCAACGGCAAAAGCGCGAGCGCAAAAAGCCTGTTCAAACTGCAGACTCTGGGCCTGACTCAGGGCACCGTTGTCACCATCTCTGCAGAAGGTGAAGACGAGCAGAAAGCAGTTGAGCATCTGGTAAAACTGATGGCTGAGCTCGAGTAAGTTTCCGGGTTCTTTTAAATATCAGTCACAAGTAAGGTAGGGTTATGATTTCAGGCATTTTAGCATCCCCGGGTATCGCTTTCGGCAAAGCACTGCTGCTGAAAGAAGACGAGATCGTCATCGACCGGAAAAAAATTTCTGCCGACAAGGTTGATCAGGAAGTTGAACGTTTTCTGAGCGGTCGTGCCAAGGCATCTGCGCAACTGGAAGCAATCAAAACTAAAGCTGGCGAAACTTTCGGTGAAGAAAAAGAAGCCATCTTCGAAGGGCACATCATGCTGCTCGAAGATGAGGAGCTGGAGCAGGAAATCATAGCCCTGATTAAAGATAAAGGCATGACGGCCGACGCGGCTGCGCATGAAGTTATCGAAGGTCAGGCAACTGCCCTGGAAGAACTGGATGATGAATACCTGAAAGAACGTGCGGCTGACGTACGTGACATCGGTAAGCGCCTGCTGCGCAACATCCTGGGTCTGGCCATCATCGATCTGAGCGCGATTCAGGATGAAGTTATCCTGGTTGCCGCTGACCTCACCCCGTCTGAAACTGCACAGCTGAACCTGAAAAAGGTCCTCGGTTTCATCACCGACGCGGGTGGCCGTACCTCGCACACCTCTATCATGGCGCGCTCTCTGGAACTGCCTGCCATCGTGGGTACCGGTAGCGTCACCTCTCAGGTGAAAAACGGCGACTATCTGATTCTGGATGCCGTAAACAATCTGGTTTACGTCAACCCAACCAATGAAGAGATCGATAAACTGCGCGCGGTTCAGGAGCAAGTTGCGACTGAAAAAGCCGAACTCGCTAAGCTGAAAGACCTGCCAGCCATCACCCTGGACGGCCATCAGGTTGAAGTGTGCGCGAACATCGGTACCGTCCGCGACGTTGATGGCGCTGAGCGCAACGGCGCGGAAGGCGTAGGTCTCTATCGTACAGAATTCCTGTTCATGGACCGCGACGCGCTGCCAACGGAAGAAGAGCAGTTTGCTGCCTATAAAGCCGTAGCTGAAGCGTGTGGCTCTCAGGCGGTTATCGTCCGTACCATGGACATCGGCGGCGACAAAGAGCTGCCGTACATGAACTTCCCGAAAGAAGAGAACCCGTTCCTGGGCTGGCGTGCAATCCGTATCGCGATGGATCGTAAAGAGATCCTGCGTGACCAGGTTCGCGCGATCCTGCGTGCCTCTGCTTTCGGTAAACTGCGCATCATGTTCCCGATGATCATCTCTGTTGAAGAAGTGCGTGCACTGAAGAAAGAGATCGAAATCTACAAACAGGAACTGCGCGACGAAGGTAAAGCCTTTGACGAGTCAATCGAGATCGGCGTAATGGTGGAAACACCTGCGGCGGCGACCATTGCGCGTCATTTAGCCAAAGAAGTTGATTTCTTTAGTATCGGCACCAATGATTTAACGCAGTACACCCTGGCAGTTGACCGTGGTAATGATATGATTTCACATCTCTACCAGCCAATGTCACCGTCCGTACTGAACTTGATCAAGCAAGTTATTGATGCTTCTCATGCAGAAGGTAAATGGACTGGCATGTGTGGTGAGCTTGCAGGCGACGAACGTGCTACACTTCTGTTGCTGGGTATGGGTCTGGACGAATTCTCTATGAGCGCCATTTCCATCCCGCGCATTAAGAAGATTATCCGTAACACGAACTTCGAAGATGCGAAGGTGTTAGCAGAGCAGGCTCTTGCTCAACCGACAACGGACGAGTTAATGACGCTGGTTAACAAGTTCATTGAAGAAAAAACAATCTGCTAATCCACGAGATGCGGCCCAAATTACTGCTTAGGAGAAGATCATGGGTTTGTTCGATAAACTGAAATCTCTGGTTTCTGATGATAAGAAAGACTCCGGAACTATTGAGATTGTTGCTCCGCTCTCCGGCGAGATCGTCAACATCGAAGACGTGCCGGATGTAGTGTTTGCTGAGAAAATCGTTGGTGATGGCATTGCTATCAAACCAACTGGCAACAAAATGGTTGCTCCAGTTGACGGCACCATCGGTAAAATTTTTGAAACCAACCATGCGTTCTCTATCGAATCTGATAGCGGTATCGAACTGTTCGTTCACTTCGGTATCGACACCGTTGAACTGAAAGGCGAAGGCTTCAAACGTATCGCGGAAGAAGGCCAGCGTGTTAAAGTTGGCGACCCGGTAATTGAATTCGATCTGCCACTGCTGGAAGAAAAAGCCAAGTCTACCCTGACGCCGGTTGTTATCTCCAACATGGACGAAATTAAAGAACTGATCAAACTGTCTGGCAGCGTCACCGTGGGTGAAACCCCGGTTATCCGCATCAAGAAGTAATTCTTGCCGCACAGAAAAATGGCGCCTTCGGGCGCCATTTTTGTTTATGCCGGTAGGATAAGCTCGTCGTAGCCCTTCGACTGGGTATAGAGCATCACGTCAGTCACCCGATCGCCGGCCATGCGAATGGCGTCGGCAACGGTTTTCCCCTCAACAATTCCGCTCACCAGCTCTGAACAGAACAGGTCGCCCGTCCCTTTCAGATCGGTTTCTACGCGCGGATGCGCGCTGACGGTCACGCCTTCATTCGTCACCAGCACCACGTGGATGTTTTCCGGGTCATCGGCCACCGGCGCGCTGGTGATCGCCACCCATTTCAGGCTATCGGAGAGCAGTCCCTGCGCCGCCGCGATGGCGCTTTCCGGCGTACGGCACGGTTTGCCGCTTAACACTTCCAGCTCATAGACGTTGGGCGTAATCCCCTGCGCCAGCGGCAGCAGGTGTTCCCGATACGCCTGCGGGATCTCGGGCTTCACGTACATACCGCTGTCGATATCGCCGATAACCGGATCGACCAGCACCAGCAGGTCAGGATGCTGCGCTTTGACCGCCTTCAGCCATTGAGCCAGCAGGACGATCTGGCTGGCGCTGCCCATATAGCCGGTGGTGACCGCTTTAAGCTCGCGCAGGATCTCGCGCTCTTCCAGGGCCTTAAGATAGCCGCTGAACCACTCGTCGGGGATCACCCCACCATAAAACGTGTCGTAATGCGGCGTGTTGCTAAACAGAACCGTCGGCACGGCGGTAACGTTCAGCCTGTGGGTACGAATATTCGGTACCGCAATGCTGTTCCCCACGCTGCCGTAAACCACCTGCGACTGCACGGCGACAATGTCGGTTTGCTGCGCCCGGGTGTTATCCCGGAATAGAATCATCTCCATGACGCTTAAATCCCCGCCCCCTGCGAATAACTCTCTTCACCAAAGACGCCGGTAGACAGATAGCGATCGCCGCGATCGCAAATAATCGCCACCACTACCGCCCCCGGGTTTGCCTGCGCTACCCGAATCGCACCCGCTACCGCGCCGCCCGAACTGACGCCGCAGAAGATACCTTCGCGCACGGCCAGCTCACGCATGGTATTTTCCGCCTCGCGCTGGTGAAGATCCAGCACCTGATCCACCAGCTGCGCATTAAAAATGCCGGGCATATACTCTGCCGGCCAGCGGCGAATCCCCGGAATGCTGCTCCCCTCTTCCGGCTGGAGGCCAACGATGGTGACGGTTTTTTCCTGCTCGCGCAGAAAACGCGATACCCCGGTAATGGTACCGGTGGTGCCCATGCTGGAGACAAAATGGGTGATACGCCCGTCGGTTTGCTGCCAGATTTCCGGGCCGGTGGTGGTGTAGTGCGCGTACGGGTTGTCTGGATTGTTGAACTGATCCAGCAGTTTACCTTCACCGCGCCCGGCCATCTCCAGCGCTAAGTCGCGCGCGCCTTCCATTCCCTGCTCTTTGGTCACCAGAATCAGCTCGGCGCCGTAGGCACGCATCGCGGCGCGGCGCTCCTGGCTCATGTTGTCCGGCATCAGCAGCTTCATGCGGTAGCCTTTCAGCGCGGCGATCATCGCCAGGGCGATACCGGTGTTGCCGCTGGTGGCCTCAATCAGCACGTCGCCTGGCTTAATTTCTCCGCGTTTTTCGGCCTGGACAATCATCGACAGCGCCGCGCGGTCTTTCACCGACCCCGCAGGGTTATTGCCTTCCAGTTTGACCCAGATTTCACTGCCGTTGTCCGGACCCGTGCGCTGAAGCTTGACCAGAGGAGTGTTACCGATGGTGTGTTCTAATGTATTCATGCTCGCTGTCCAATAAAAAGCCCGGTGGCGCTTCGCTTACCGGGCCTACAGACGTCATATTGTAGGCCGGGTAAGCGCAGCGCCACCCGGCAAAACTACGTAATCCTAACCTATCAGGCTGACTCCGCCAGAGCAATATCCTCGCGCGTCTCGATGCGCTCCTTCCCGTGATAAATACGGGCGTGCTGCAACCCAACAAACAGGCGCTCACCCCGGTGCGGCGGCACGTCGTCGCGCATGACCACGGTCAGCGGCTCGGTATACCAGCCCAGCGGCTGTACCACTAATTGGGTGTAGTGACCTTTAGGGCTAGCTTCCAGCACCTGCACCGGCAGCGGTGAATCCAGGCTGGTTCGGCGGCTCACGTCCACTTCCCACGGACGCAGGAACAGATCGACCGGCCCCTGATGCGCGGAGGTATAGCCCAGCGGCCAGCGATGCGCGCCAACGTGGAACTGTCCGCCGCGAATAGTGCCCTGCAGACGGTTTACCTCGCCCATAAACTCCAGCACGAAGCGGGTCGCCGGTTCACGCCAGAGCTGCTCCGGCTCGTCAACCTGCTCAATGTTGCCCTGGCTCATGACCACCACGCGATCCGCAACTTCCATCGCCTCTTCCTGATCGTGGGTCACGAAGACGCTGGTGAATTTCAGCTCCTCATGCAGCTGACGCAGCCAGCGGCGCAGCTCTTTACGCACCTGCGCATCCAGCGCGCCGAAGGGTTCATCCAGCAGCAGAATTTGCGGCTCAACGGCCAGCGCGCGCGCCAGCGCCACGCGCTGTTTCTGCCCGCCGGACAGCTGGGCCGGGAAACGATCCGCCAGGTGAGCCAGCTGCACCATCTCCAGCAGTTTGGTCACTTTCGCCTTAATAGTTGCCGCATCCGGACGTTCGCGACGCGGCAGCACGGTCAGGCCAAACGCGATGTTGTCGAACACGGTCATGTGGCGGAACAGCGCGTAGTGCTGGAACACAAAACCTACTTTACGATCGCGGGCGTGCAGGCGGCTCACGTCGGTGCCGTGGAAGCGGATGTGCCCGCTGGTCTGATGCTCAAGCCCGGCGATAATACGCAGCAGCGTGGTTTTGCCCGAGCCGGACGGCCCCAGCAGCGCCACCATTTGTCCGGAAGGGATATCCAGCGAGATATCATTCAGCACCTGGGTGCGACCAAAAGACTTCTTAATATTGGCAATCTCAATGCTCATGATTTCCCTCCTGATGCTGACGTTTTTCCTGATTTTCTAAACGCCACTGCACCACACTCTTCAAAAACAGGGTCAAGATGGCCATCAGCGTCAGCAACGCTGCGGCAGTAAACGAGCCGATGGTGTTGTAGTCCTGCTGCAGCAGCTCAATCTGGAGCGGCAGCGACAGGGTTTCACCCCGGATGGAGCCGGAGACGACGGAAACGGCACCGAACTCACCAATAGCGCGGGCGTTGGTCAGCACCACGCCGTAAAGCAGCGCCCAGCGGATATTCGGCAGCGTCACGCGACGGAACATCTGCCAGCCGGAAGCGCCCAGCAGCACCGCCGCTTCGTCTTCGTTGCTCCCCTGACTTAACATCACCGGCACCAGCTCACGCACCACAAACGGACAGGTCACGAAGATGGTGACCAGCACCATGCCCGGCCAGGCGAACATGATCTGCAGGTTATGCTCGTCCAGCCAGCCGCCCAACGGGCCGTTGGAGCCGTAAAAGAGCAGGTACACCAGACCCGCCACCACCGGCGATACGGCGAAAGGAATGTCCAGCAGGGTCAGCAGCAGCTGACGTCCCGGGAAGTTAAAGCGGGTTACCAGCCAGGCCAGCAGGGTCCCGAACACGAGGTTCACCGGCACGGTGATCAGCGCAATCAGCACGGTCAGCCAGATGGCATGCAGCATATCCGGGTTCGCCAGGTTTTCCAGCGCGGGCATCAGGCCCTTGCTGAATGCCTGAACGAAGATATAAACCGTCGGCACGACCAGAATGAGGGCGGAAACCAGCACGCCCGCCCCAATCAGAAACCATTTACCCCAGTTAATGCGGGGTGCATCGTATCGCTTCAATTGCGTAACTTCCGCCATCAGTGACCTACCACACGTCGACCAAAGCGACTTTGCAGAGTGTTAATCGAGTACAGCAGCAGCAGCGAGGCCGCCAGGATCACTGAGGCAATCGCGCTCGCCGCCGGATAATCAAACTCCTGCAAACGGATGAAAATCATCAGCGAGGTGACTTCTGTTTTCCAGGCGATGTTCCCGGCGATAAAAATCACCGCGCCGAACTCACCGAGGCTGCGGGTAAACGACAGCGCGACGCCCGCCATCAGCGCCGGAGAGAGCTCCGGCAGAACCACCTTGCGGAAGCTCTGCCAGCGCGTGGCGCCCAGCGTTTCCGCCGCTTCTTCGTATTCCGGACCCAACTCTTCCAGCACCGGCTGCACGGTACGGACCACAAACGGGATGCTGGTAAAGGCCATCGCCACCGCGATACCGAGCCAGGTGTAGGTCACTTTGATGTCGAATTTCGCCAGCCACTCGCCGTACAGCCCGTTCACGGAGAAGAGCGACGCGAGGGTTAAGCCCGCCACTGCAGTCGGCAGCGCAAACGGCAGATCCATCAGGGCGTCAAGCAGCGTGCGGCCCGGGAAGCGATAGCGGGTTAAGATCCACGCCATCAGCAGGCCAAACACGCCGTTAAAAATGGAGGCGACAAACGCCGACAGCAGCGTCACCTTATAGGCCGCCACCACCTGCGGGTTGGTGACCACGTCCCAGTACTGCGCCCAGCTCATCTGAGCAAGCTGCATCACCAGCGCGCTGAGCGGCAACAGCAGGATCAGGCAGACGAACAGCAGGCTGGTCCCGAGGCTTAAGGTAAAGCCCGGCAGCACGCGTTTTGTCGAAACTGCAAACATTACTTATGCCCCGCCGCCAGCAGTTTGTCTAACTCACCGCCGCTGGCAAAATGCGTTTTCATCACATCAGGCCAGGAGCCGAAATGATCTTCCACGCGGAACAAATCGGTCTGCGGGAATTTGTCTTTCAGTTTGTTCATTACGTCCGGGTTATTCACGCGGTAGTAGTAATCGGTAATGATGGTCTGCGCCTGCGGGCTGTACAGGTAGTTGAGATAGGCTTTTGCCGCTTTCTCGGTACCGTTTGCCTGCACGTTTTTATCCACCCACGCCACCGGGAACTCGGCCAGGATGTTGGTTTTCGGGATAACGACCTCGAAGCCCTGCGCTTCGTACTGTTTGCGGATGTTATTCACTTCCGATTCAAAGCTGATCAGAACATCGCCGAGACCGCGTTCCGCGAAGGTCGTTGTCGCCCCGCGGCCGCCGGTATCAAACACTTCGACGTTTTTAAGGAACTGGGTCATGAACTGCTCGGTTTTGGCTTTATCGTTACCGTCAGCCTTGTCCGCCGCGCCCCACGCGGCTAAATAGGTATAACGCGCGTTACCGGAAGTTTTTGGATTCGGGAAAATCAGCTTCACGTCGGAACGCACCAGGTCGCTCCAGTCGTGGATATTCTTCGGGTTACCCTTACGCACCAGGAAGCCCATGGTGGAATAGAACGGGGAGCTATTGTTCGGCAGTCGGCTCTGCCAGTCTGCCGGGATCAGCTTGCCTTTGTCGTGCAGGATCTGCACGTCAGTCACCTGGTTGTAGGTCACCACATCCGCTTTCAGGCCCTGCAAAATCGCCAGCGCCTGCTTGGACGACCCGGCGTGGGACTGCTTGATGGTCAGCTTGTCGCCGTTATTATCTTTCGCCCACTGCTGTTCAAACGGTGGATTAAGGGCGGCAAACAGCTCGCGGGAGACGTCATACGAACTGTTCAACAGTTCAGTCGCCTGCGCCTGTGCCACCAGCAGTAAACCTGCCAGCGCCAGAGTTCCTTTTTTCAGTACAGTAACGGCCATTGCGCACCCTTATAAATGTGATGACTATCTTATAGTCATAATATTTATAACGGGGATGAAAGGAGTAACGGTTTTATATACCGTTTGGTGATTTAGAAGCAGAAAAGGGAATAAGGGGAAGGCCTGATGCCCTCACCCCGGCCCTCTCCCACAGGGAGAGGGAGAAAGGACATTACAGCGCCAGCAGACGCTCAACGGACGGCGCAAAGTAGTAGCCGCCGGTCACCGGTTTGGTGAAGCGCAACATGGCGTCGCGCTTGCCGTCGGTATCACCGAACATGCTCAGCAGCTGCTGCTCAATGTTATACAGGCGCGCGCAGTACGCGCAGAAGTAGAGGCCGTGCGTGCCGCTTGCCGTGCCGTAAGGCAGGCTCTGGCGGACAATCTTCAGCCCTTTGCCGTCTTCTTTGAGGTCAACGCGGGTCAGGTGAGAGGTTACAGGACGGTCGTCGCCGTCGATCTCTTCGTTGGCTTCTTTAGTGCGGCCAATCATCATCTCCTGGTCGTGCACGCTCATGCGGTTAAGCTGCTTGAGGTTGTGCTCCCAGCGCTGCACGAACACGTAGCTGCCGCCCGCGTCCACGCCGTCTTTGATTACCGCGACTTCACGACGCGTCTCTTCACCCGCCGGGTTTTCGGTGCCGTCGACGAAGCCGCTCAGATCGCGCTCTTCCACCCAGCGGAAGCCGTGAACCTCTTCCTGCACCTCAATGCTGTCGCCAAAGGCCGCTACTGCCGCCTGGGCAACGGAGAAGTTCACGTCGTGACGCAGGGAGAGAATGTGGATCAGCACGTCGTACTGGGTTGCCGGAGCCAGACCTTTGCCGTAAGGGATGAAGTCTTTTAGCTCTTCCGCCCCTTCGCCACCGCTCAGCTGACGCCAGACGTTATTGCCAAAGGCAACAACGGCGCCGAGGTGCGCTTCCGGGAATTTGGCCTGGAAGGTGGCCAGCTTATCAACAAACGCTTTACCGGCCGCACGCAGGGCATCCACGTCCCCTTTAACATTGGCTTCAATCCAAATCGCCGCGCGGCAATGTTCTGGCAAAATGCCACTCTGAACCTGAGACATCGCTCCTCCTGAAATAAAGATGCCACGTCAGCGTGGCATTGATGGCGGCTATTATACCCGGATTTCAGCGAGGCGGTTTGTTCAGGCGCAAATTACTGCTTCCAGAGTATTTTGCTCACTTTCCAGCTCCTGAGCGTGTCGTCGGACGGCATCAGACCTTCCGGGCCGCTCCAGGTTCCGGTGAAGACATAGCTGATGTGCTGGCTGCCTTCAGCCTTACATTCCACCGCGACCTTGTCGTCAGACGGCAGGCTGGTGCAGTTGCCAAAGGCCTGCTTATAAAGCTCGCTGAACGGCGTACCCACCTTCACACCGCTCGCCGTCGGAATATCTTCATCCATCACAGCAATTCGGTTTACTGTGCCTTTGTCACCGTTAATCACCAGCGCCAGCTTGTCGCCCTTCAGCGCTTCGTAATAGCGAACAATATTGCCATTCTCCGTTTTCATGCCGCTGCGCAGGCGGTAATCGCTGCTGAGCGCATCCTGAATAGCGTCATGATCCAGCGACGTCGCGGCGGTAATTTTCCCCACGCCCTGCTCGGTCACTTCCGTTGATGAGCCAAACCAGTTCCACGGATACGCGGCGGACCAGTTAATGGAGGAGAGCGTCGAACAGCCGGTCAACGCCAGCGGGAGAGCGCATAAAAGTAAACGCAGCGATTTCATTGAAACGTCCTTTCTTGTTAAATCAACGCTTGTTGGAGTGCGACATCGGCAAAAAGTGCCGGATTAATCATCCTGATGCGCAAAACAGGCGCGAAGACGCGGGTTGGTCAGCAGCCACAGCAGCGCCACAATATCGGCAACCACCAGCGCAACGCCGGTGCCCGTCAGCGGCTCACCGTACCACCAGAGTACCGGCTGCCAGAAGAGCAGCGCAACCTGGGCGAGGATCAGCAGCCAGCGAAGCGCGCGCCAAAAACGTGGTATCAAATGCCGCCGTCCGCTGACCAAAAAAGCCAGTACGGCCGGAATGCCCGGCAGTAATCCGATCCAGAATGCATCGTGATCGGGATAGAAGAGATTCAGCAGCGTATCGCCCTGCCCGCGCGACGCTCCGGCCATTACAAACAGCACCCAGGTGCGGGCCTGGAGCAGCAAAACGCACCAGAATAAAAAGGGCAGCCTGACGCGGCCCTGCGCGTCATAGTCTGCCGGGTGGATCTCAGTACTCTTCATCTTCGATCAGACGCTTTCCTAAACTCAGCACGTCGGAATGCTCGTAGCCCAGACGCTCATACATGCCCAGCACCACGTCGTTATCTTCCCGCACCATGATCTGGATTTTCGGGCAGCCGCGGGCGATCAGCTTCTTCTCGAGCCGGTTCAGCAGCGCATTGGCGATGCCGCGGCCACGGTATTCCGGGTGGACGCCCAGATAATAGGCCGAGCCGCGGTGGCCGTCGTAACCGCCCATGACCGTCCCCACAACCTCGCCATTGACTTCCGCGACCAAAAACAGACTGACGTCGTGATTCACCTTACGTTCGATATCCATTTCCGGATCGTTCCACGGACGCAGCAGATCGCAGCGCTCCCAAAGGGTGATCACCTCTTCGAAATCTTCCTGGCGAAAAACGCGTATCTCCATGGTATTAACCGCCTTTTCGGGTTTAAAAACAGTGATTATGGCGCGAAGCTCGCCTTTCGCCAATAACCGGGGAAAATCTCGCCAAAATTTGGCATAATGTCACTTTGTCACGTATTGAAATGAAAAGTAAAACAATTCTCAACATGGACTGTCGTAACGGGAAACACGATACGATATAACACCAGGACCCCATTTTTTAGTATTCAGGCCGCATGAGCACATTCAAACCATTAAAAGCACTCACATCGCGTCGTCAGGTTCTCAAAGCGGGGCTGGCGGCCTTAACGTTAACGGGCATCGCAAAGCAGGCTCAGGCGAAAGACGAGAGCACGCTCAAAACCAGTAACGGACACAGCAAACCGAAAACTAAAAAGCCGGGCGCGAAGCGTCTGGTGATGCTCGATCCGGGCCACGGCGGTATTGATACCGGCGCCATCGGTAAAAACGGGTCGAAAGAAAAACACGTCGTGCTGGCAATTGCAAAAAACGTGCGCGCAATTTTACGCAGCAACGGCATTGACGCCCGTCTGACGCGCTCTGGCGACACCTTTATTCCGCTGTATGACCGCGTTGAGATCGCCCACCAGCACGGTGCGGATCTGTTTATGTCGATTCACGCCGACGGCTTTACCAACCCTTCTGCGGCCGGCGCCTCGGTGTTTGCACTCTCTAACCGTGGCGCCAGTAGCGCCATGGCAAAATACCTTTCCGACCGCGAAAACCGCGCGGATGAAGTCGCCGGGAAAAAAGCCACCGACAAAGATCACCTGCTTCAGCAGGTGCTGTTCGACCTCGTGCAGACGGATACGATTAAAAACAGCCTGACGCTCGGCTCGCATATTCTGAAGAAAATTAAGCCGGTGCATCGTCTGCACAGCAAAGGCACCGAGCAGGCGGCGTTCGTGGTCCTGAAATCACCGTCCATTCCGTCCGTGCTGGTGGAAACATCCTTCATTACCAACCCTGAAGAAGAGCGGCTCCTCGGCACCACGGCGTTTCGTCAGAAGATCGCCAACGCTATCGCCTCCGGCATTATCAGTTACTTCAACTGGTTCGATAACCAAAAAGCGCACTCCAGGAAACGTTGATGAAACCCGATGCTCAACTGGTCAAAACCTTCCTGCTGCAGCTGCAGGATGAGATCTGCCAGAAACTGGCTGCCGCAGACGGCGGTGAATTTCAGGAAGATAACTGGCAGCGCGAGGCCGGGGGCGGCGGGCGCAGCCGGGTGCTGCGTAACGGCGGCATCTTCGAACAGGCAGGCGTGAATTTTTCCCACGTTCACGGCGACGCCATGCCCGCATCTGCGACGGCGCATCGTCCTGAACTGGCGGGCCGTAGCTTCGAGGCGATGGGCGTTTCGCTGGTAGTGCACCCGCACAACCCGTTCGTGCCGACGAGCCACGCCAACGTGCGCTTTTTCATTGCGGAAAAACCGGGCGCCGACCCGGTCTGGTGGTTCGGCGGCGGTTTCGATTTAACGCCATACTACGGCTTCGAAGAAGATGCCGTGCACTGGCACACCACCGCGCGGGATCTTTGCCTGCCGTTTGGCGAAGACGTCTACCCGAAATTTAAAAAGTGGTGCGATGACTACTTTTACCTGAAGCACCGCGACGAGCAGCGCGGCATCGGCGGGCTGTTCTTTGACGATCTCAACACGCCTGATTTTGATACCGCGTTCAGCTTTATGCGCGCGGTAGGCGAAGGCTATACCGACGCTTATCTGCCGATTGTCGAGCGCCGTAAAAATACCGACTACGGCGTGCGCGAGCGCGAGTTCCAGCTTTACCGCCGCGGGCGCTACGTGGAGTTCAACCTAGTGTGGGATCGCGGGACGCTGTTCGGCCTGCAGACCGGCGGGCGCACGGAGTCGATTCTGATGTCGATGCCGCCGCTGGTACGCTGGGAGTACTGCTACGAGCCAAAAGAAGGCAGCCCGGAGGCTGCCTTGCGTGAGTTTATTCAGGTTCGGGACTGGGTGTAGCCCTTATCCCCTCTCCCTTTGGGAGAGGGTTAGGGTGAGGGTAAAAATTACAGCGGCTGCGTCTGCGCCTCAACCACCGCCAGCGCCACCATGTTCACGATACGACGCACAGAGGCAATCGGCGTTAACACGTGCACCGGTTTCGCCACGCCCATCAGTACCGGCCCTACGGTCACCCCTTCAGAGCTGGAGACGCGCAGCAGGTTGTAGCTGATACGCGCCGCTTCCACGTTAGGCATAATCAGTATGTTGGCCGATCCCTTCAGCGGGCTGTCCGGCATACGTTCGTTACGGATGCTCTCCACCAGCGCGGCGTCGCCGTGCATCTCCCCGTCAATCATCAGCTCCGGCGCACGCTCGCGCACCAGCTCCAGCGTCTGGCGCATTTTGCACGCCGCCGCTGATTTAGACGAACCAAAGTTAGAGTGCGACAGCAGCGCCACCTTCGGCTCGATGCCAAAGCGACGGACGGTCTCGGCGGCCATCACGGTGATCTCCGCCAGCTCGTCCGGGGTCGGATCGTCGTTAACGTAGGTATCGGCAATAAAGGTGTTGCCGCTCGGCAGCAGCAGCGCGTTCATCGCCCCGGCGGTATGGACGCCGTCGCGATAGCCGAAGATCTCCTGCACCACGCTAAAGTGCTCGTGGTAATCGCCGATGGTGCCGCAGATCAGCGCGTCCGCCTCGCCGCGATGCACCATGATCGCGCCGATCACCGTCGTGTTGCTGATCACCGCTTTCTGCGCCTGCTCCTGGGTGATCCCCCGGCGCTTCATGATCGCGTAGTATTCGCTCCAGTACTCTTTGAAGCGCGGATCGGATTCGTTGTTAACGATCTCGAAGTCGACGCCCGGCTTAATCTGCAGGCCCAGCTTCTGGATACGCATTTCAATCACGCTCGGACGACCAATCAGGATCGGCTTCGCCAGGCCTAAGGTGATCAGCTCCTGGGTGGCGTGCAGCACGCGCGCCTCTTCCCCTTCCGCCAGCACCACGCGCTTCGCGTCGGCGCGGGCCTGAGAGAAGATCGGCTTCATGAAGAGGTTCGTTTTATAGACGAACTCGGTGAGCTTATCGACGTAAGCGTCGAAATCATGAATCGGACGCGTCGCCACGCCGGAGTCCATCGCCGCTTTGGCAACGGCTGGCGCAATTTTAACAATCAGACGCGGGTCGAACGGTTTGGGAATGATGTAGTCCGGGCCGAAGCTCAGATCCTGATCGCCGTACGCGGACGCAACCACTTCGCTCTGCTCGGCGTGCGCCAGCTCCGCGATGGCGTGAACGGCGGCAAGCTTCATCTCTTCGTTGATCGCCGTTGCGCCGACGTCCAGCGCGCCGCGGAAGATGAACGGGAAGCAGAGCACGTTGTTGACCTGGTTCGGGTAGTCCGAACGGCCGGTACAGATGATGGCGTCTTCACGCACCGCTTTCGCCAGCGGCGGCAGGATTTCCGGTTCCGGGTTCGCCAGGGCCAGGATCATTGGCGCACGCGCCATCTTCTTCACCATCTCCTGGGTCAACACTTTCGGACCGGAGCAGCCGAGGAAGATATCCGCGCCGTCAATCACGTCGTCCAGGGTGCGTTTACCGTCGTCGTCGACCGCGTACGCCGCTTTGGTTTCAGCCATGTTCGGCTCGCGGTCTTTATAGATAACGCCCTTGGAGTCGCAGACCACAATGTTATGTTTCTGCATACCCAGCGCCACCAGCAGGTTCATACAGGCGATGGCCGCGGCGCCTGCGCCAGAGACCACCATGCGCACGTCGGAGAGATTTTTCTCTACCACGCGCAGGCCGTTGAGAATCGCGGCGGTGCTGATAATCGCGGTTCCGTGCTGGTCATCATGGAACACGGGAATGTTCATACGCTCGCGCAGCTTCTGCTCGATATAGAAACATTCCGGCGCTTTGATGTCTTCCAGGTTAATCCCGCCGAAGGTCGGCTCCAGCGCGGCCACCACGTTGATGAATTTGTCAGGATCGAGTTCGTCCACCTCGATATCGAACACGTCGATACCGGCGAATTTCTTGAACAGCACCCCCTTCCCTTCCATCACCGGCTTACCGGCCAGCGCGCCAATGTTGCCCAGCCCCAGCACCGCCGTGCCGTTAGAGATCACGGCGACAAGGTTGCCGCGCGCGGTGTATTTGTAGGCCGCCAGCGGGTCTTTTTCGATTTCCAGACACGGGGCTGCGACGCCCGGCGAATAGGCCAGCGCCAGATCGCGCTGGGTTGCCAGCGGCTTGGTTGGGGAGACCTGGATTTTGCCCGGGACAGGGAACTCGTGAAAATCGAGGGCACTCTGTTTCAACTGCTCATCCATCTTATTTTTCCTTTCACGTATCGGTCAAAAGGGTGACGTAAGCGATCCTGATGCACACCCTGGTGTGCCGCCTAGTATCGCCTCAGGCCGCCTCCTAAACTTTGAAGGCAGCCAAACTCTCACCATCACACATTAAAAATTGTTATCAATTTATAACAGCCATGTTACCCGTCTCAAAAGCAATGCCTCCCCCGTCTGCTATGCTTTTTTGTTAAGTCCATCATGATTTTTCCAGAAGTGTGAACTAACGCACTCATCTAACTCTTTTATTTCCAAGGAGTAATCATTTATGAACCAGCTAGACGGCATCAAAAAATTCACCACCGTTGTTGCAGACAGCGGCGATATCGAGTCGATTCGCCACTATCAGCCGGAAGACGCGACCACCAACCCTTCGCTGCTGCTCAAAGCGGCCGGGCTTGCCCATTTTAGCCATCTGATTGATGACGCCATTGCCTACGGTAAACAGCGCGGGAAAACGCAGGAGCAGCAGGTCGCCGAAGCCAGCGATAAGCTGGCGGTTAATTTTGGTGCGGAAATTCTTAAAAGCATCCCGGGCCGCGTCTCGACCGAAGTCGACGCCCGCCTCTCGTTCGATAAAGAAAAGAGCATTAATAAGGCGCGTCGCCTGGTGGAACTGTACGAGGAGCAGGGGATCGATAAATCACGCATTCTGATCAAGCTGGCCTCCACCTGGGAAGGCATCCGTGCGGCAGAGGTGCTGGAAAAAGAAGGCATCCACTGCAACCTGACCCTGCTGTTCTCGTTTGCCCAGGCGCGCGCCTGCGCTGAAGCGGGCGTGTTCCTCGTCTCGCCGTTTGTCGGGCGCATCTACGACTGGTATCAGGCGAAACAGCCGATGGATCCGTACGTGGTGGATGAGGATCCGGGCGTGAAATCGGTCCGTAATATCTACGACTACTACAAACAGCACCGCTATGAAACCATCGTGATGGGGGCCAGCTTCCGCCGTACCGAGCAGATCCTCGCCCTGGCAGGCTGCGACCGTCTGACCATCTCCCCTAACCTGCTCCAGGAGCTCCAGGACAAAGAAGAAACGGTGATCCGCAAGCTGGTGCCGACCTCCACCGTTCTGCCAAAACCGAAAGCCATGACCGAAGCGGAATTCCGCTGGGAGCACAATCAGGACGCCATGGCCGTGGAAAAACTGGCGGACGGCATCCGCCAGTTCGCCGTCGACCAGCGCAAACTTGAAGATCTTCTCGCCGCCAAACTTTAACCTTGCCACGGAGTGAACTATGTCCCGTAAAGAGCTAGCCAATGCCATTCGCGCCCTCAGCATGGATGCCGTGCAAAAAGCCAATTCCGGCCACCCCGGCGCGCCGATGGGCATGGCTGATATTGCCGAAGTGCTGTGGAACGACTTTCTGAAGCACAACCCCAATGACCCGACCTGGTACGATCGCGACCGCTTTATTCTCTCCAACGGTCACGCCTCAATGCTGCTCTACAGCCTGCTGCACCTTTCCGGCTACGATCTGCCGCTTGAGGAGTTGAAAAACTTCCGCCAGCTGCACTCCAAAACGCCGGGGCACCCGGAAATTGGCTATACCCCGGGGGTGGAAACGACGACCGGACCACTCGGTCAGGGGCTGGCCAATGCGGTCGGGCTGGCGATTGCTGAACGCACGCTGGCGGCACAGTTTAACCAGCCGGACCACGAGATTGTCGACCACTACACCTACGTGTTTATGGGCGACGGCTGTCTGATGGAGGGGATCTCCCATGAGGTCTGCTCCCTGGCGGGCACGCTGGGGCTCGGCAAGCTGATTGGCTTCTACGATCACAACGGCATCTCCATCGACGGGGAGACCGAAGGCTGGTTTACCGACGACACGGCAAAACGCTTTGAAGCCTACCACTGGCACGTGGTGCACGAGATCGACGGTCACGATCCTGAGGCGGTGAAAAAAGCGATTCAGGAAGCGCAGAGCGTGAAGGATAAACCGTCCCTGATTATCTGCCGCACGGTCATCGGCTTCGGCTCGCCGAATAAGGCGGGCAAAGAGGAGGCGCACGGCGCGGCGCTGGGCGAGGAGGAAGTCGCGCTGACCCGGCAAAAGCTGGGGTGGAAACATCCACCGTTTGAGATCCCGAAAGAGATCTACAGAGCCTGGGATGCCCGTGAGGCGGGTGAAAAGGCCCAGCAGTCCTGGAACGAGAAGTTTGCCGCCTACAAAAAAGCGCACCCGGATCTCGCCGCCGAGTTTTCCCGCCGCATGAGCGGTGGCCTGCCGGAGGACTGGGACGATAGAACCCAGGCGCTGATTGAAAACCTGCAGTCCAACCCGGCGAAAATCGCCACCCGCAAGGCGTCGCAAAATACCCTGAACGCAATCGGCCCTCTTCTGCCCGAACTGCTCGGCGGCTCGGCGGATCTGGCGCCCAGCAACCTGACCATCTGGTCGGGCTCGAAATCGCTGAAAGAGGACATTGCCGGGAACTACATCCACTACGGCGTGCGCGAGTTTGGGATGACCGCGATTGCCAACGGCATCGCCCATCACGGCGGGTTTGTGCCGTACACCGCCACCTTCCTGATGTTCGTCGAGTACGCCCGTAACGCGGCGCGCATGGCGGCCTTAATGAAGGCGCGGCAGATTATGGTCTACACCCACGACTCCATCGGGCTGGGGGAAGACGGGCCTACGCACCAGGCGGTTGAACAGCTGGCGAGCCTGCGCCTGACGCCCAACTTCAGCACCTGGCGTCCGTGCGATCAGGTCGAAGCGGCGGTGGGCTGGAAGCTGGCGGTAGAACGCCACAATGGCCCAACGGCACTGATCCTGTCACGCCAGAACCTGGCGCAGATTGAGCGAACCCCGGAGCAGGTGAAAAACATCGCCCGCGGCGGCTACATCCTGAAGGACAGCGGCGGCAAGCCGGACGTGATCCTGATTGCGACCGGGTCCGAGGTGGAAATCACGGTGAAAGCGGCGGAGAAACTGACTGCCGAAGGACACGCGGTGCGCGTGGTGTCCCTGCCCTCAACGGATATTTTTGACGCCCAGGACGAGGCGTACCGGGAATCGGTCCTGCCGTCCAGCGTCGCGGCTCGCGTAGCGGTGGAAGCCGGTATTGCCGACTACTGGTACAAATATGTCGGGCTCAAAGGGGCGATTGTCGGCATGCGGGGCTACGGCGAGTCCGCCCCTGCCGATAAGCTGTTCCCGTACTTCGGCTTTACCGTTGAGAACGTGGTGGAGAAGGCGCTGAGCGTACTGTAGTGTTTTACCGCGTGATCCACAGCGTGGGCCAGGCATCTGGCCCGTTCCAGTTGTCGCAGCTGGGCTCCTCGGCGTAGCGCACCAGGCGGAAGCGCTGGCCGTCAAAACGCCAGCGCGTCTGGATCCCGCAATCGCCCAAACCGCGCCCCAGCGCGAGCGTTGTCAGCTCGCGCGTCTTTTCATCGAAGCTGGCGTTCATCAACTCCATTTCGCTCCCGTCGCCTGACGGCGTAAACGGCAGACGCAGCCTGACGCTGCGCGCGGTGAACGGTTTTTTACGCGATACCAGCCACGCCAGATCGACCGTGTTATAGGCCCCCGCCTCGCAGCTGACGATCAGCAGCGCTTTGTCATCGGTTAACGCGGTGACGCGTACTTCCCGGCGGTTAGGATCCAGCGAGCACTGGCTGGTGTTCATCCGCCCGGTGCCATAATCCAGCAGGTCGTTCAGTTCGGCGTGGGAGAGCGGCGTCGGGGTCGGGTTGACGACCGCCACCTTTTTAAGGGCAGGAGCAGGCGGAACGCTTAACGGCGGATCGTCACCTTTCTTGATCCACGCGGTTTCACTGCCGACGCGCTTTTGCTGCGCATCAATGAACAGCAGCGCGGCTTTCAGACCGCTCAGCGAAATAACCTGCTTACCGTCGCGCAGGGTCAGGGCCTTCCCTTCCTGGATGTTTTTCAGAAAGGCGGTGATGGTAGCCGCATCGTCCGTTTTAAGATGCCAGGGCGTGAGCTGCCAGCGCTGTTTGTCCAGCTTCAGGGGAACGTTATCCAGCAGCAGCCGGGGGGCAATCTCTGGCTCTTTTACCGAGGGCGTATCAAGGCCGCCGAGATCGATACGCAGCGTGGCGTCCGTTTTCGCCCCGGCGCTACGGGTGAGCGTCATGACCAGACCACGGTGTTCACCCGTGTTGCGTGCGAGGCAAAAATTCTGGTTATTGCAAGTTACCTGCCAGTCGGAGAAGGCTTGCTGGGCAGGTGCAGCCCGCACCTGCGGCGCGAGGAGCACACAAAACAGGTAAAACAAAAAGACGCTGTAGCGCATGAATGACACAATCCCGGAACGAAAACGCTTAACTGGGCAGTATCTTCGTGTTCCCGCCGGGGTTGCTCAATCGGATTTATCAGATATACCCGAAAAACAGGCTATATCCGTTCGAAAGTGGTGTTCATCAGCCCGGTTGTCTGTAAATACTGCAGTAATATCACCGCTTTACCATCCCTGATTTCGCCTGAACGCATCATCTCCAGCGCCCGGGCAAAAGGAAGCTCCAGCACTTCGATATCTTCATCCTCCACGCCACCGCCCCGGTGAGTGCGCTGCGCGTCGCTGTATTCCGCAATGAAGAAATGCACAATTTCCGTTACGCCGCCCGGCGACATAAACAGCTCGAAGACCTTTTTGACCTCGCCCACTTCGAAGCCGGTCTCTTCCACGGCCTCTTTGCGGATACAAACTTCCGGCTCATCATCATCGAGCAGGCCCGCGCAGGTTTCAATCAGACGTCCGTCAGGGTTGCCATTAACCCATGTCGCCACCCTGAACTGACGGATCAGCACCACGCTCTGCTTTTCACGGTTATAGAGCAGAATGGTTGCCCCGTTGCCGCGGTCGTAAACCTCGCGTTTGTGGCGGATCACCTCACCGTTGTTACGCGTAAGATCATAGGTGATGTTACGCAGGACAAAGTAGTTTTCAGAGAGAATTTTGTCTTTGATAACGTCAATTTTCAGGGTCATACGGGCTCCACAACACAATGAGTCGTCTTATACTACGCCGTGAATCCCGCTTTGTCGCCCGCCGGTTTAATGATGATTTGGCGCGTTAACCCCAAGCCAGTCGAGTATCCCCTGCGCCGCATGACGCCCTTCCGCCATTGCGGTCACCACCAGATCCGCGCCGCGTACCGCATCGCCCCCGGCGAAGATTTGTGGGTTAGTCGTCTGGTAACGGTAGCGGCTCTCGACGGAGGCAACGATCCGCCCCCGGTCGTCCGTTTCGACACCCTGCGCCTGCAGCCACGGCATCGCGTGCGGGTTAAAACCAAACGCCATGATGACCGCATCAGCCGCCATCACGAACTCGCTGCCCGCCACGGGAACCGGTCGACGCCGTCCCTGCGCGTCCGGTTCACCGAGCTCGGTACGCAGCATCCGGATACCGTTGATCTTACCGTTCGGATCCAGCGTCAGCTCAACCGGCTGGACGTTAAATTCAAACGCCGCACCCTCTTCTCGGGCGTTCTTCACCTCTTTCTTCGAGCCAGGCATATTGGCCTCATCCCGACGATAGGCGCAGGTCACCTTTGCCGCGCCGTGGCGTAACGCGGTGCGGACGCAGTCCATCGCGGTATCGCCCCCGCCAAGCACCACCACGTTTAAGCCATGGGTGTCGATAAACGGTTCGCTGGCCGTCGACTCCAGCCCCATAACGTGCAGCGTGTTACCTACAAGGAAAGGCAGCGCGTCATAGACCCCAGGCGCGTCCTCGTGCGGGATACTCGCCTTCATCGAGCGGTAGGTTCCCACGCCAATAAACAGGGCGTCGTACTCGTGCTTTAACTGCGACATCGACACGTCCTGGCCCACCTCGCAGTTCAGCTCGAAGCAGATCCCCATCGCGGTAAATATCTCTCTGCGCCGCGCGAGCAGCGATTTGTCCAGCTTGAATGCCGGGATGCCAAAGGTCAGCAATCCGCCAATTTCCGGATGCCGGTCATAGACCGTCACACTCGCGCCGCTGCGCGCCAGCACGTCGGCGCACGCCAGCCCGGCGGGGCCCGCGCCGACGATCGCAACACGTTTACCTGTCGGCGTGACGGCGGACATATCTGGCCGCCAGCCCATCGCCAGCGCCCGATCGGAGATATAGCGCTCAATGTTACCGATGGTCACGGATCCCGCCTCTTCACGTATTGTGCAGGCACCCTCGCATAATCGGTCCTGCGGACAGACGCGGCCGGTAATTTCAGGTAAACAGTTGGTCTGATGTGAAAGCTCGACCGCGCCGGCGATATCCCCCGCGTTGAGGCGCTCGATCCACTGCGGGATGTGGTTATGCAGCGGGCAGGTCCATTCGCAAATGCTGTGCTCTCCGCATTTCAGGCAGCGCGACGCCTCGCGGGCGGCCTGCTCGTCCCGGAACGGCAGGTAAATTTCGTTAAAATGGCTCACGCGTTCTGCGGCAGCCAGCTTGTCGGGCTCGCCGCGTGGCGGGGTTGTTTGCATCTGATGCAGTTTGGTGCGCGAAGCGTCTTCTCTGACGGCTTCCGCGTGCCAGGGCTGCGCCTCCAGGCAGGCCGTGCGCTGGCGGCGCGATTTCGCCAGAGTATCAAGGACAGCAGGCGTCGCCAGTGAGAGGACATCTGCCGGGCAATTTTCGATACAGGCCGGGCCGTGTGGCCGCGTCAGACAGAGATCGCATTTATTCGCCGAGGCCTTCACGCCGCCGCTGTCGAGCGGGGTGACGATAATCTCCATCGTGCCAAACGGGCAGGCCACCACGCAAGCCTTACAGCCGATGCATTTTTGTTGATTCACCTGTACGCTGTCATCGCATTTGCTGATGGCGCCGTTCGGGCAGCTTTGCGCGCAGGGCGCATTTTCACAGTGATGGCAGGTGACGGGGCTACTCTTCTCGCCGGACCTCAGGACCGTAATGCGGGGATGAAAATGGCGCTCGCTCAGGACGTGCTGCTCATCGTTGTGCGCCATCACGCAGGCCACTTCGCAGGCACGACACCCGATGCACTGCTGGCTGTTAGCCATAATAAAACGATTCATAACCACACCTGTTTTTGGTTCAATAACCTTATTCTTTGTATGAATAAGGTATTTACGCATCACGGCGCGATCGGGCAATGTTCAAATGCCCGGAATGCCGAATTATTTACAGTGAACCTGTAGCAGATCAATTTTATTCAGAGAGCCGTTCTGTGACCGTTAAACGACCCGTTTCCGGAAGCCTTGCCTGGGCTTTCTTTTCGATAATTGCCTTATCGGTGCTGACCAGTACCGTCGCGCTGCTGACGCTAGCCAGCAGCCAGCGTGACGCCGAAGCCATTAATATCGCGGGTTCGCTGCGCATGCAGAGCTATCGTCTGGGCTACGAGATGCAGCGCAACAGCCATGCCCTTGCCGCGCATCGCGACAGCTGGCAACGGACGCTGAGCGCGCCTGCCCTGCAGAAGCTGAACCGCTGGTACGTCCCGGACGATGTTAAAGCGCGCTACCAGCAGCTGCACGTAGCCTGGCTGGAGATGGATGCGCGCATCGCCCGCGGCGACAGCGCGTGGTATCAAACCCACATTGAGGATTTTGTCGGCCGCATTGATGCCTTTGTGCTCGCCCTTCAGCACTACACCGAACATAAAATCCAGACGGTGACCCTGCTCTCGCTGGCGGGCGCTCTCGGGATCCTGCTGCTGACGCTGTTTACGCTGCGACGCATCCGTCGCCAGGTGGTGTTGCCGCTTAACAATCTGGTGGCGGCCAGCGAACGGGTTGAGCGAGGGGAATTTGCAACCCCGGCGCCCGATACCGCCCTGCCGAACGAGCTGGGCCAACTCTCCCGCGCCTTCAACCACATGTCCGCCGAGCTGGCTACGCTCTACCGTTCGCTCGAGGCCTCGGTCGCGGAAAAGACTCGGCATCTGCATGAAGCCCACCAGCAGCTCGACATGCTGTTCAAATGCTCTCAGGCGCTGAATACCGGCCAGATAGACAGCCACTGCTTTCGGCATATCCTGCAGATTGTCCATGACTATACGCAGATGAATTATCTCGAACTGCGCACCAGCGACGACTGGCGGCTGTCTGAAGGGACGGAGTCACATGGCATTCCTCTGCAGCACCTGCCGGTACTGATGCAGGACACCCTTTACGGCGAGCTGCGCTGGCAAAGCGAGACGGACAGCGTCCCCCTTCCGCTGATGAGAAGCGTGGCGACCATGCTCGGGCGCGGGCTGTACTTTAACCAGGCGCAAAAACATTACCAGCAGCTGCTGCTGATGGAAGAGCGCGCCACCATTGCACGCGAGCTGCACGATTCGCTGGCGCAGGTGCTGTCGTATCTGCGCATTCAGCTTGCGCTGCTCAAACGCGCCGTGCCCGAGGAAAATACCCCGGCGCAGACCATTATCACCGACTTCTCCCGCGAGCTGAACAATGCCTGGCAGCAGCTGCGCGAGCTGCTTACCACCTTCCGCCTGACGCTGAACCACGCGAACTTACCCGCGGCGCTGCAGGAGTCCCTCGACGTCCTGCAGAGCCAGACGCAGGCGAAGCTGCATCTCGACTGCCGCCTCTCCTCGCTGGCGCTGGACGCGCAAAAGCAGGTGCATTTGCTGCAGATCGTGCGTGAGGCCGTGCTGAACGCCATTAAGCACGCGCAGGCCAGCGAGATCACCGTCAGCTGCGTGACCGCCGTGGACGGTACGCACAGCGTCAGCATTCGCGATAACGGCATCGGGATTGGCGAAGCCAGCGAGCCGCCGGGACACTACGGCCTGAACATTATGCGCGAACGCGCGCAACGGCTCGGCGGAATGCTGCACTTCTCGCAGCCGCAAAACGGCGGCACGCTGGTCAGCGTGACGTTCCCGGCGCCCGCGCCGTTAACGGGTAAATAACGGTAAAGGAGGACGCGCAGGAAAAAGCGCATGATAATTTACATTATCTCCTTTATTTCTCCACGTTTGACCTGAGCCTTACCGCTAAAGTTATGCGGGCAATAAACAATAATGACGTGCAGCAAAACGAGGTCACTCTTTCATGGCGAATTTTTTCATCGATCGCCCCATTTTTGCCTGGGTGCTTGCCATCCTGTTGTGTCTGACAGGTGTCCTGGCGATTACTTCACTTCCTGTTGAGCAATACCCCGATCTGGCACCGCCTAACGTGCGCGTAACGGCAAACTACCCCGGCGCTTCCGCTCAAACGCTGGAAAACACCGTGACGCAGGTTATCGAGCAGAACATGACGGGTCTGGATAACCTGATGTACATGTCCTCACAAAGTAGCGCCACGGGCCAGGCGACGGTTACCCTGAGCTTTAAGGCGGGCACGGACCCGGACGAAGCGGTGCAGCAGGTGCAAAACCAGCTGCAGTCGGCCATGCGCAAGCTGCCCCAGGCGGTGCAGAATCAGGGCGTGACCGTGCGTAAAACCGGTGATACCAACATTTTAACCATCGCGTTTGTCTCGACAGATGGCTCGATGGATAAACAGGACATTGCGGACTACGTCGCCAGTAATATTCAGGATCCCATCAGCCGTATCAACGGCGTCGGGGATATCGACGCCTATGGCTCACAATACTCTATGCGCATCTGGCTCGATCCCAACAAGCTAAACAGCGTCCAGATGACGGCAACCGACGTGACGAATGCCATCAAGGCCCAGAACGCCCAGATTGCGGTGGGGCAGCTGGGGGGAACGCCGTCCGTCGATAAGCAGGCCCTGAACGCCACCATCAATTCGCAATCCCTGCTGCAGACGCCGGACCAGTTCCGCAACATCACCCTGCGCGTGAATCAGGATGGGTCGGAAGTGCGTCTGGGCGATGTCGCCACTGTGGAAATGGGGGCGGAAAAATATGACTACCTGAGCCGCTTTAACGGCAATCAGGCCTCCGGTCTGGGGATAAAGCTTGCGTCCGGCGCAAACGAAATGGCCACGGCAAAACTGGTGTTAGACCGTCTGGACGAACTTTCACAGTATTTCCCGCACGGGCTGGAGTACAAAGTCGCCTATGAAACCACCTCCTTCGTTAAAGCGTCGATCGAGGACGTGGTGAAGACCCTGCTGGAAGCCATCGCGCTGGTATTCCTGGTGATGTACCTGTTCCTGCAAAACTTCCGCGCGACGCTGATCCCAACCATTGCCGTCCCCGTGGTGCTGCTGGGGACCTTTGCGGTGCTTTACGCGTTCGGGTACAGCATTAACACCCTGACGATGTTTGCGATGGTGCTGGCGATTGGCCTTCTGGTGGATGATGCCATCGTGGTGGTTGAAAACGTCGAACGCATCATGAGCGAAGAAGGACTCTCCCCGCGCCAGGCGACGCGCAAATCCATGGGGCAAATTCAGGGGGCGCTGGTCGGTATCGCGATGGTGCTGTCGGCCGTCTTTATCCCGATGGCCTTCTTTGGCGGCACCACCGGGGCGATTTACCGTCAGTTCTCAATAACCATCGTCTCGGCGATGGTGCTCTCCGTGCTGGTGGCGCTGATCCTCACCCCTGCGCTGTGCGCCACCATTCTGAAACCGCTGCACAAAGGGGAGCAGCACGGGCAAAAAGGGTTCTTCGGCTGGTTTAACCGGATGTTCAACCGCAATGCCGCGCGGTATGAATCTGCCGTCGGTGGCGTGCTCCATCGCAGCCTGCGCTGGATGATGATTTACGTTGTGCTGCTGGGCGGCATGGTCTGGCTGTTTATGCATCTCCCCACCTCTTTTCTGCCGATGGAAGACCGCGGCATGTTCACCACCTCGGTGCAGCTCCCGAGCGGCGCAACGCAGCAGCAGACGCTGAAAGTGGTCCAGAAAGTGGAGCAGTACTTCTTCACCAAAGAGAAAGACAACGTTGTGTCGGTCTTCTCCACCGTGGGCTCTGGCCCGGGCGGAAACGGGCAGAACGTCGCCCGCATGTTCGTCCGCCTGAAGGACTGGGACGAGCGCGATACCCGAACGGGAACGTCATTTGCCATTATTGAACGTGCGACCAAAGCCTTTGCGCACATTAAAGAGGCGCGCGTCTTCGCCAGCAGCCCGCCGGCGATAAGCGGTCTGGGCAGTTCCGCCGGGTTTGATATGGAGCTGCAGGATCACGCCGGCGCGGGCCACACGGCGCTGATGGCGGCACGCGATAAGCTGTTAGCGCTGGCGGGCAACGATCCTGGCCTGACCCGCGTTCGCCATAACGGTCTTGACGACAGCCCGCAGCTCCAGGTGGATATCGATCAGCGTAAGGCGCAGGCGCTGGGCGTGTCGATCAACGATATCAACGACACCCTGCAGACGGCGTGGGGCTCGAGCTATGTGAATGACTTTATGGATCGCGGCCGCGTGAAAAAAGTGTATGTCCAGTCCGCCGCGCCGTTCCGCATGCTGCCGGATGATATAAACCGCTGGTTTGTCAGGAATAACGCTGGCGGCATGGTGCCGTTCTCCGCGTTTGCCACCTCGCACTGGGAGAGCGGTTCGCCGCGTCTGGAGCGCTATAACGGCTACTCTGCGGTTGAAATCGTCGGGGAAGCCGCGCCGGGCGTCAGTACCGGTACCGCTATGGATACCATGGAAAAACTGGTCCAGCAGCTGCCCGCCGGTTTTGGTCTGGAGTGGACGGCCATGTCCTACCAGGAGCGTCTCTCCGGGGCACAGGCTCCCGCGCTTTACGCGCTCTCTCTGCTGGTGGTCTTCCTCTGCCTAGCCGCACTGTATGAAAGCTGGTCAGTCCCGTTCTCCGTCATGCTGGTCGTGCCGCTTGGCGTCATCGGTGCGCTGCTGGCGACCTGGATGCGCGGCCTCGAGAACGATGTTTACTTCCAGGTGGGTCTGCTCACCGTGATTGGGCTATCGGCAAAAAACGCCATTCTGATCGTTGAATTTGCCAACGAGATGAATGCCAAAGGCCACGAGCTGATGGCCGCCACGCTGCACGCCTGCCGTCAGCGCTTACGCCCGATCCTGATGACGTCGCTGGCGTTTGTCTTTGGCGTACTGCCGATGGCAACCAGTACGGGCGCAGGCTCCAGCAGCCAGCATGCCGTCGGGACGGGGGTGATGGGCGGCATGATTTCGGCCACCGTCCTGGCCATTTACTTCGTGCCGTTGTTCTTTGTGCTGGTGCGTCGTCGCTTCCCGCTAAAGGAACGGGCTGAGTAAGTGATTGAAATAAAAAAAGGCGGCTTTATCGGCCGCCTTTTTATTGTGTGATTAATTCACACTATGGTTATTTTACTTATTTTAGTGCTCTTGCAATTCTTACTGAATGTCATTTACGAAGCATGCCTTCGATAAAATCTTTCCAGTTCCCCAGTTCACGTTCAATCATAACAACCTCTCTTATTATTATGCGCATTCTACAAAAACGGACCATCATTGTGAAGACTATTTAACCAATTGCTGTGATTGTACCCCACGTCCTGCGGGGATTTATGATAAATATGAACGGAGAGGCCTCAATTTTTTGTGACGGCTGGCAATATTTTGAAATAACCCTCCGAACGGGTGAGTTTTATTTTACCCGCTGAGTTTATTCGAAATTTAAACTTTATGGACATCTATGCTTAAGGGTGAAAGAATATTCAGCGTACAGATGTGAGTTGAATTAAGAAGAAGAGTAAATCCAGACGACTCCTGAATGTGTTATATTCCACTTAAGGATATATCTTCGAATTTACTGAACATTTAATCATCATTAGGTCAAAAGGATTCACCATGGTTGTGATGTACGGCATTAAAAATTGCGACACCATCAAAAAAGCCCGTCGCTGGCTGGAAGCAAACGGCGTGGAGTACCGTTTCCACGATTACCGAGCCGATGGGCTTGATGCAGAATTTCTGCATAGCGCGATCGGCGAGCTGGGGTGGGAAGCCCTGCTGAACACCCGCGGCACCACCTGGCGTAAGCTGGACGAATCTCTGCGCGCCAGCATCAACAACGCCGACAGCGCGGCAAAACTGATGCTCGACATGCCGGCAATTATCAAACGCCCATTGCTCTGCGCGCCAGGGCAGCCTATGCTGCTGGGTTTCAGTGAAACCCTTTATTCCGACTTTTTTCGTTGAGGTGTAGTTTATGTCATGCCCGGTCATTGAGCTGACTCAGCAGCTTATTCGCCGTCCTTCCCTTAGCCCGGACGACGCAGGTTGTCAGGCACTTATGATTGAGCGCCTGCGTGCCATCGGTTTTACCGTTGAACGCATGGATTTTGGCGATACCCAGAACTTCTGGGCGTGGCGCGGACAGGGCGAAACGCTGGCCTTTGCCGGGCATACTGACGTCGTTCCCGCCGGTGACGCGGATCGCTGGATCAACCCGCCGTTTGAACCGACCATCCGCGACGGCATGCTGTTTGGTCGCGGCGCGGCAGACATGAAAGGCTCCCTGGCGGCGATGGTCGTGGCGGCAGAGCGCTTTGTGGCTCAGCATCCAAACCACAAAAACCGTCTGGCGTTTTTAATCACCTCCGACGAAGAAGCCAGCGCCCATAACGGCACCGTGAAGGTTGTTGAAGCGCTGATGGCGCGTAACGAGCGTCTCGACTACTGCCTGGTCGGTGAGCCGTCCAGTACCGAAGTGGTGGGTGATGTTGTCAAAAATGGGCGCCGCGGCTCGCTGACCTGTAACCTGACCATTCACGGCGTTCAGGGGCACGTTGCATACCCGCATCTGGCCGATAACCCGGTCCATCGCGCTGCGCCAATGCTGAGCGAACTGGTGGGCATCGAGTGGGATAAAGGCAACGAATTCTTTCCGCCAACCAGCATGCAGATTGCGAACGTCAAGGCCGGGACCGGCAGCAATAACGTGATCCCGGGTGATTACTTCGTCCAGTTTAACTTCCGCTTCAGCACCGAACTGACCGATGAGATGATCAAGGCGCGCGTTATCGCGCTGCTGGAAAAATATCACCTGCGCTACACCGTGGAGTGGTGGCTTTCCGGCCAGCCGTTCCTGACGCAGCGCGGTAAGCTGGTGGATGCGGTGGTGAACGCCATCGAGCACTATAATGAAATTAAGCCACAGCTGCTGACAACGGGTGGCACCTCAGACGGACGCTTTATCGCCCGTATGGGCGCCCAGGTTGTCGAACTGGGTCCAGTGAACGCAACCATTCATAAAATCAATGAGTGTGTCAATGCGGCAGATTTGCAACTGCTGGCCCGTATGTATCAACGTATTATGGAGCAACTCGTCGCCTGACGAACGCTCTGAGAGGAATAGCGAATGGATTGGCTTTCAAAGTACTGGTGGATTCTGGTGTTAGTTTTTCTGGTTGGCGTACTGCTGAACGTGATTAAAGATCTTAAGCGCGTTGACCATAAAAAATTTCTCGCCAACAAACCGGATCTTCCCCCGCACCGTGATTTTAACGACAAGTGGGACGATGACGACGACTGGTCGAAGAAGGACCAGAAGAAGTAATCGTTAAGTTTCCCCTCTCCCCGGGAGAGGGGGAAACCTCACATAAACTCTACAATATCATCGTTATCCGGCTTGCCGCCGCTGAGCGCTTCATCAAAGTAGTGCTTTGGTACGGTATAGCGCAAACGATCGAGCGCGAACTGCATGCTACGGTCGTCAATCGCGTGGCCCAGATCGTCAACAATATCCAGCGTCACGTCCCCACCTTCGCGAATCAGCGCTTCCTGAGCGGCAACCGCATGCGATAGCTCAATCACCCGGTCTTCGCCACCGTGGATCAGGTGGATCGTGGTCTGCGTGGTCGCGCTTGTCGGTAACGTCGCAAAACGGCCGTTAAACGCAATGACGCGTGACGCCAGACCCGGCTGCGCTTTTACGCTTTCCAGCGACATGATTGACCCCTGCGAGAAGCCTATCAGCGCGGTCGCGTCAGCACCCACGCCGCTCTGCTGCTGCCAGTAGCGGACGATGTCGATAAAGGTGGGCATGATGGCGTCGATGCGAGCCTGACGATTCTCTTCCGTCACGCCCTGAACAGAGAACCACTGGCGTCCGTTCGGACCACATGGCTCTACGCCACCGATGCTGACAATCAATGCCTCCGGAAAAACGGGCGCAAACCAGCTGCCAATCTGACCCATATTGACGGCATTATCGCCAACGCCATGAAACAGAAGCAGTAACTGTTTAGCCGGTTTGTCAGGGCCTTGAACAACAAAATGGTCGTGTTTCATGGTGGTCTCCTTAATAGATGACCTGGATTCTACGCCTCCGGACGTGAATGACCATGCCACTTTACTGAAGAAGTCATTGAAAAAATTGCCATTGCAAAATATCTTCTTTCAGCTGCTGGCAGCGCGGATAGTCAAGACTTTCAATCGCTTGCGCGGTTTCATTCCGCAACGTTGCCAGCAAGGCTTTTCGCCCGACGTCTTCCACTTTCCCTTCCATTTTCCCACGCAGGGCCGGAAGCGGCATGTCCACGGTTAACAACAGCCGCGTCAGTGCGGCAACCGAGGTTGAAAACGCCCGATGCGCAAAAGCAAACCCCGCCAGCTCCAGCCAGTCGTCATTATTAAGGGTAGCTTCCCAGCCGTCTTCCACGGGGATCTTTTCACCGTTCCAAGCCGATAACACCCGCGCATCGCGCTTCAGACGCTGCTGCGCCTGCTCGCACAGCTGACGCCCGGCCTCGCTCTGCGGCCGCAACGCCATCGCGGTGTAGCAGCCGCTGCTGGCTTCACGATGGCTGCCCATCCTCACCAGCACAAACCCACATTGCTGCCAGAAACGCCACAGCTCATCGGCATAACCAAAGCTCACCGACAGATAGTCTTCGCCCCTGGCGCCGCGAACAAGCGCCTGGCCAATCCCTTCCCGCTGACGGTGAGGATGTACGGCAATGCGGGTGACCCGTCGTCCTCTGAGCGTCGCCGCCAGCGGAGAGCCGCCGTGCGCCGCCAGAGACTGCGCCACCAGGTTACCGCGCGGACGCCGGTATCCTGCCCATACGGCGCGGCTAAGCTCAGGGGAGAGCCCGCCCTCCTCAACCAGCCAGAGCGCCCCGGCGATATCCGGGTCCGTTTCGGCAACGGCAAACTGCTGCCCGGGCGCGTCCATCATGCGGCGTAAATCGAGCGGCGAGGTGCGATAATGCGCCGCGCAGAGAAGCTCGTATACGCTCGCTGCAAGCGCCGGGCGGCTTTCCCATGCCGTCGGCGTCAGGGACGTTAAACGCACCTCCCCTTCCGGGCGTCGGTCAATCAGCGTATCGTCAAACAGCAGCGCGCTGGCAACAACCCGCTCAAGCGGGCAGCCCGCAGCCCAGCGTACCGGTGTAGATAAGCTGTAGCGCTGCAGCCCGGCAAACCGACCGCAGAATTTAAGCAAGAATCCCCGGCCCGTCCCCTCATATCCCTGCACCGTGGTGGTCAACAGCACGCGAGGGAAACGGACTGCTAACTTTTCCAGCAGCGGACCGGGGATCGCAGCGGCTTCATCGACAATGAGCCAGTCAGCCTGGCGTGAAGAGGCAAGCAGCGCGTCCGGGGCCATAAAATGAAAACGCTCTCCGGCAAAGCGGGCGATGATATCCGTCGCCCCCTTCGACGGCGCGGTAACCACGGCGCTGCCCGCAATGCGGTTCAGCAGCATGCCCGCCAGGGCTGATTTTCCGCGCCCGCGCGCGGCGGTGACGGCCACGATGCCACCCGACATCCCCTGCAGCACATCCAGGATCTCAGCCTGCTCGCGCTGCGGGGCGCCGCTGGCAGGCTGCCAGTCTGGCGCGTCGGGTAAAGGCGGAAGGGATAACGCGCGGCCCTGAAGCCAGACAATCGCGTCGGGATCGGCGGCAATCGTCCGGCAGAAATGGTGGACAAAATGCGGCGTGGCTATCGCTTCGGCGCTGTCGCTCCAGCGCAGTGAATCGCTGTCAGGCAACCCGGGCCACGCATCGAGCGGCGGAACCCGCAGCACCAGAAGGCTTCCGGCGCTCAGCGTTCCGCTCAGGGCGGCAAATGCGGCGACATCAAACCCGGCGCTGGCGTCAAAAACGGCGTGCCGGTACTCGCGTCCCAGCAGGCCGCCGATGGCTTTTGAAGGGTGTTCGTCAAGCCTTACCCAGTCTCCGGGCAAGGCGTCACGCAGGGTCAGCGCCTGGGTTAACGTCCACTGCGCCTCACCGCTGAGCACCACCAGCCGACGATGGCCGGTGCGCTCAAGCTCGCTTATCAGCTGTTCAAACTCCAGCATTACATCGCTTTGCCGAAGGTATTACACTGCGCCGGATCGCCGCTGTCGAAGCCGCGTTTGAACCAGCTATAGCGCTGCTGTGAAGTACCGTGAGTGAAGCTGTCCGGCACGACGCGCCCCTGGCTCTGCTGCTGAAGGCGGTCATCACCAATAGCCTGAGCGGCATTTAACGCCTCTTCAAGATCGCCGGATTCCAGCACGCCCTGCTGCTGCATGCTGTGGCCCCAGACGCCCGCGAAGCAGTCCGCCTGCAGCTCCATTTTAACGGAAAGGCGGTTCACGTCAGCCTGAGACGCATTTTGCTGGAGCTGGCGCACTTTGGGCTCAATTCCCAGCAGTTTTTGCACGTGATGGCCGACTTCATGCGCAATCACGTAGCCCTGGGCAAAATCACCGTCAGCGCCAAGCTTGCGTTTCATGTCATCGTAAAAAGAGAGATCGATATAGACGGTGCCGTCTGCCGGGCAGTAGAACGGCCCCATCACAGATTGCCCGGTACCGCATCCGGTGCGGGTTGCCCCCCGGTACATCACCAGCTTCGGCTGCTGGTAGGTACGCCCCATCTTCTCAAACAGCTGACTCCAGGTGTCTTCTGTTGTGGCGAGAATAACGGAGGTAAATTTGGCCGCTTCATCTTCATTCGGGCTGATGGAGCGCTGAGAATGCTCCTGCTGCTGCAGAGGCTGACCGGTCATCAACCCGGTGAGGTCAACGCCGTAATACCCCGCAACCAGCACGACAATCAGCAGGATGATACCGCCCTTGCCGCTGGGTAACCGGAAGCCTGGTCCTCCCATTGAAGGACCGCCGCCGCCATCACTGCGTCTGTCTTCTACATTGTCACTTTCACGACGCCCTTGCCAGCGCATAACCACCTCGAACTATTCCATTTATAATAGCTATGATCGTAGGCGGTTAACGGCAAGATTACCATAGGAAACAAAGGTAAGACGCCAAAGGATGGGAACATCCTTTGGCAAGTGAGGGAGTTAGTCGAGCTTAACGCCTAAACGGTGAGCAACCGCTTCGTACGCTTCAATCAGGCCACCCAGGCTCTGACGGAAACGGTCTTTGTCCATTTTATCCAGGGTTTCTTTATCCCACAGGCGGCTACCGTCTGGTGAGAACTCATCGCCCAGCACCACTTCGCCTTTGAACAGACCAAACTCCAGCTTGAAGTCGACGAGGATCAGACCCGCGTCATCAAACAGTTTTTTCAGCACGTCGTTGGCTTTGTAGGTCAGCTCTTTCATGCGCGCCAGGTTCTCCTGGTTCACCCAGCCGAAGGTTTCGCAGTAGGATTCGTTGACCATCGGGTCGTGCATGGCATCGTTTTTCAGGAACAGGTCGAACAGCGGTGGATTCAGTTCGATACCTTCTTCAATGCCCAGACGCTTCACCAGGGAGCCCGCCGCACGGTTACGAATAACGCACTCAACCGGAACCATATCCAGTTTTTTCACCAGACATTCCGTATCGGACAGCAACGCTTCCATCTGGGTCGGGATGCCCGCTTCGGCCAGTTTGGTCATAATGAAGTGGTTGAACTTGTTGTTCACCATGCCTTTACGATCGAACTGCTCAATGCGTGCGCCATCCCCTGCTGACGTATCATTGCGGAACTCGAGCACCAACAGATCCGGGTTTTCCGTGCTGTATACGGTCTTCGCTTTGCCACGATACAACTCAGCTTGCTTCTGCATCTTCATTACTCCTGGTGTGATGATTTGTGTTCAAAACTGGGGATATTATGCCACGCACACGTTTGCGTAGCACTAAAATAAAAAGGGCTGGATTCACCAGCCCTCGTATTTATTTGCTGAATGCTGCCTGGAAGACAGCGACCAGCGCATCGTTCTGCGACTGGGTCAGCGTATGACCTTTTGGATCGATAAACTGCAGACTGCTGCGGTTATCAAGGTCGCCTACCTGAATCTTGTAGTCACCGGAGGCAAGCTGAGGATCTTTCGCGCCCAGTTCCTGCCATGCGCTGTCGGAGAGCGGCTTATACGTTGCCGTCATGCTGCCGGTTGAACGCGTGCTGTCGGTCACTTTCATGCCCACTTTTTCAAGCGTCGCTGGCAGACGCTGCCAGGTCTGGTTAAACGGTGCACGCACCACCAGCATTGGCAGGCCGGTATCATCCGCACCGCTTTGCACATCGAAGGTCGCGCCGTTGCGGCTCTGCGCGGCGTTGGCGGCATCGGTAGCGGTCTTATCCAGACCTGCGGCAATCACGTTCAGCATTTCGGTGCTGTAACGCTGCAGGGACGCGGCATCCGCAACCGGTTTACCCGCCTGCTCCAGGTTCAACAACTTAACGTTAACCGCCTGCTGGTAACCCTGTGGTTTAACGGAGACTTGATAACGACCGCGGTACTGCTGGTCTTCATCCAGGCGGTTCCATTCGATCCAGTCGGTGGTTAACGTCTGGCTGGCGTCATCGCGTTTATCGATGGTGTAGTTCTTCGACTGAATGACGCTGACAACCTGCGGCCACAGCGTGCTACCGCGCGCGCTCTCAACCATCAGAGACGCCGTATCACCGGTGAACTGGGTACGCGCCCCGCTGACCAGCGCCAGAGGCTGTGCTGGCGGACGAATATCAAGCGCTTTACCGACCAGGCCGCTGCCGTTGGTCACGGGAATATTATAATCGCCGTTCTGAATCGGCAGGATCATACCAGCCGGTGCGTGAAGTTCAGCAAGCGGGGTCGCATCCAGATAGGATTCATCACCGCTCACCTGGCGCTTGTAGCGCGAATCTGAACTACAGGCAGCGAGCAGCATAACAAGCGAAACACTCGCAACCTTCGCCAGGCGCGACTTCTGTACTGAATAAGCCATCAAATCTCCCTAAACTCTACAGCAAACCGGCATGCTTCAGCGCCGCCCTGACGATGTCACGACCGTGGTCGGTAATCGGTGTCATTGGCAGACGCAGCGTATCGGTTGCTACAAGCCCCAACTCCTTACATGCCCATTTCACTGGGATCGGATTGGGTTCGACAAATAATTTATTGTGCAGCGGCATCAGACGCTGATTAATGACGCGCGCTTCATCAAAGTGACCGGCTGCGGCCAGTTTGCACATTTCAGCCATATCGCGCGCCGCAACGTTTGACGTTACGGAGATCACGCCATGACCACCGAGCTGCATAAAGTCCAGCGCGGTCGCATCATCACCACTCAACAGGATAAAGTCGTCTGAAACCAGCTCTTTGATCTGATGAACGCGGCTTAAGTTCCCTGTCGCCTCTTTAATACCGATAATATTTTTTACTTCCGAGAGACGACCAACGGTTTCCGGCAGCATATCGCAACCGGTACGGGACGGCACATTATACAGAATTTGTGGCAAGTCAGTATGTTCAGCGATGGCTTTGAAGTGCTGGAACAAACCTTCCTGAGTAGGACGGTTGTAATAAGGGGTCACCGTCAGACAGCCCACGATGCCGCTGTCGTTAAAACGTTTGGTCAGGCTGATAGCTTCTGCGGTTGCATTAGCCCCTGTCCCCGCAATGACCGGAATACGTCCGTCCGCCAGTTCCAGGGTCAGCATCACCACATCGCCGTGCTCGTCGTGGCTCAGCGTTGCGGATTCACCGGTAGTCCCTACCGAAACGATCGCCGAGGTTCCGTTGGCGACATGGTAATCAATGAGCTTCTTCATGCTTGACCGGCAGACATTACCTTTTTCATCCATCGGTGTAACAAGCGCGACAATACTTCCCGTGAACATGAGCCATCCTCTGTGCGAACAAGAGCCTCAATGTTACGTTTGGAACTGTAATAAAAGCAAGCGACCTGAGGCTCGCAGGCGGTTGTATGCATGTTTTTTTTATGCTTTCCTTAGGAAGACTTAACCATGCAAAGGAAGAACAGGTTTGACAACCTCATCACAACATTACCTGGTTATCACTGCGCTGGGTGCCGACAGGCCGGGTATCGTGAACACCATCACCCGTCACGTAAGCAGCTGCGGCTGTAATATCGAAGACAGCCGTCTGGCGATGCTTGGCGAAGAGTTCACATTTATTATGTTGCTTTCCGGGACATGGAACGCCATTACGTTGATTGAATCGACCCTGCCGCTGAAGGGGGCCGAACTGGATTTGCTGATTGTCATGAAGCGCACCACCGCGCGTCCGCGTCCGGCACTGCCTTCTACCGTCTGGGTGCAGGTTGAAGTGCCTGATTCACCGCATCTGATTGAGCGTTTCACCGCGCTTTTTGACAATCATCAGATGAATATTGCCGAACTGGTTTCCCGTACGCAGACAAGCGATGACCAGGGTCTTCCGGTGCTGTTTATTCAAATTACCGCGCACAGCCCTGCCTCACAGGATGCGTCAAATATCGAGCAAGCGTTCAAAGCCCTCTGTACAGAATTAAACGCGCAGGGCAGTATAAGCGTCGTCAATTATTCGCAGCACGAACAGGATGGAGTTGAGTAATGAACCCACTGAAAGCCGGTGACATCGCACCGAAATTTAGCTTACCGGATCAAGACGGCGAGCAAGTAAATTTGACCGACTTCCAGGGACAGCGTGTTCTGGTCTATTTCTACCCGAAAGCCATGACCCCCGGCTGCACCGTACAGGCCTGCGGCTTACGCGACAACATGGACGAGTTGAAAAAAGTCGGTGTGGAAGTGCTGGGTATCAGCACGGATAAACCAGAAAAGCTGTCACGATTTGCTGAAAAAGAGCTGCTGAACTTCACGCTGCTTTCTGATGAAGATCATCAGGTGTGCGAGCAGTTCGGCGTCTGGGGCGAAAAGACGTTTATGGGTAAAACCTACGACGGCATTCACCGCATCAGCTTCCTGATTGACGCTGACGGTAAAGTTGAACATGTGTTTGACGACTTCAAAACCAGCAACCACCACGACGTGGTGTTGAACTGGCTGAAAGCAAGCGCCTGATAAACAGCAAAACGGCAACCCAGGTTGCCGTTTTTAATGTTTTCCCCCTCTCCCCGTGGGAGAGGGTCGGAGTGAGGGCATCAGGCCGCACAAAAACTACTTCTCTTCCACCGCCGGCACATCCGGCCACGCGTGGACCACGGCCTTAATCAGCGTCGCCAGCGGAATCGCAAAGAACACGCCCCAGAATCCCCACAGCCCGCCGAAAATCACCACGGATAAGATAATCACCAGCGGATGCAGGTTCACCGCTTCGGAGAACAGCACCGGTACCAGCAGGTTACCGTCCAGGCCCTGAATAATCAGGTACACCGCAAAGCAACTCCAGAACTCTGTCCCCAGCCCAAACTGGAACAGCGCGACCCCAACAACCGGAATGGTCACCACAAACGCGCCGATATACGGAATCAGGACCGACAGCCCCACCAGCACCGCCAGCAGCAGCGAGTAGTTCAGGCCGAAAATCAGGAAGCCAATCCAGGTGGCGACCCCCACGACAATCATCTCCAGCACCTTGCCGCGAATGTAGTTGGTGATCTGCTGGTTCATCTCTTCCCAGACCTGCCCTGCCAGCCCGCGGTTGCGCGGCAGAATACGGCGCACGGCGTTGAGCATCTGATCTTTATCTTTCACCAGGAAGAAAACCATCAGCGGCACGAGCACAAGGTAAACCGCCAGCGTCAGCAGCCCGACCAGCGAGGCCAGAGAGTACTTCACCACCGAATCACCCATCGTCATGATGCGGGCGCGCATATTTTCGGCCATCGCGTCAATAATCCCGGCATCCATCAGGGCCGGGTAACGGCGCGGCAGCGTGGCGGCAAAATCAGACAGCTTGTTCAACATGCCGGGCATGTCGCGGATCAGGTTAATTCCCTGCTGCCAGGCGACCGGCATTACCACAAAGGCCATTAGCAGCAGGATGCCGACAAACAGCACCAGCACGATGCTGGTCGCCCACCGGCGGGAACAGCCGATGTGTTCCAGGCGCGCCGTCGGCCACTCCAGCAGGTACGCCAGCACAATCGCCACCAGCAGTGGCGCGAGCAGGCCGCTGAAGAAGAACAGAATACCGAACCCGGCAACCAGAATAACCAACAAAGCAATGGCTTCCGGGTCGCTGAACCGACGCCGGTACCACTGCATTAACATTTCGAGCATACAACCCTTCCCTGAATCGAATGGCGGGGGTGAGACGGTGAATTGTATCTAACTGTCACAAAAAAGACTTTCGCTTTTTGTATCCCGATCGCAATCCGCAAAAGCCTGATGAATGGGATTTTCTTCATGCTGTAACACGGCTACACTCGCTGAGCAGCAGAGATGAACGATATGCCGGTTCATCGGTCAAATTAGCACATCCAACATACAGGACAGTGGTTATGTTCAGGCAGTTGAGAAAAACACTGGTTGCAACACTGATTGCCGCGGTGACGGTCGGTCAGGTGTTGCCCGCTTTTGCTGACTCGTCCGATTCATTGCCGGACATGGGCACCACAGCAGGAAGCACGCTCTCTATTGGGCAAGAGATGCAAATGGGGGATTACTATGTTCGCCAGCTGCGCGGCAGCGCCCCGCTGATCAACGACCCTTTGCTGGTACAGTACATTAACGGGCTGGGGATGCGTCTGGTTTCGCACGCCGACTCGGTAAAAACGCCCTTCCATTTCTATTTAATCAATAATGACGAAATCAACGCCTTCGCCTTCTTTGGCGGAAACGTGGTGCTGCATTCGGCATTATTCCGTTATTCCGACAACGAAAGCCAGCTGGCCTCGGTAATGGCGCACGAAATTTCGCACGTCACCCAGCGCCACCTGGCGCGCGCCATGGAAGACCAGAAACGTAACGCCCCCCTCACCTGGGTGGGCGCGCTGGGCTCCATTCTGCTGGCGATGGCCAGCCCGCAGGCCGGGATGGCAGCCCTGACCGGTACGCTGGCGGGAACGCGCCAGGGGATGATCAGCTTTACCCAGCAAAACGAACAGGAAGCGGACCGCATCGGGATTCAGGTGCTGCAGCGTTCGGGCTTTGACCCGCAGGCCATGCCGAGCTTCCTCGAAAAACTGCTCGATCAGGCGCGTTACTCTTCCCGTCCGCCGGAAATCCTGCTGACGCACCCATTACCCGAAAGCCGCCTGTCGGACGCGCGTAACCGTGCTAACCAGATGCGTCCGGTGGTGGTCCAGTCTTCGCAGGATTTCTACATGGCGAAGGTTAGAACCCTGGGGATGTACAATTCCGGGCGTAACCAGCTCACCAGCGACCTGCTGGATACCCTGGCGAAAGGCAACGTGCGTGAGAAAAACGCCGCGCAGTATGGTCAGGCGCTCCAGGCGATGGAAGCCAGCAAATACGACGAGGCGCGCAAAGCGCTGCAACCGCTTCTGGCTGCAGACCCGAACAACCCGTGGTACCTCGATCTGTCGACGGATATCGATCTGGGCCAGAAGAAAACGGCCGATGCGATTAACCGTCTGAAGGGGGCGAAAGACGTCCGTACCAACCCGGTGCTGCAGCTTAACCTGGCGAACGCTTACTTACAGGGCGGTCAGCCTGGCGAAGCGGCGACCATTCTGAACCGCTATACCTTTAACAATAAAGACGATCAAAACGGCTGGGATCTGCTCGCTCAGGCGGAAGCCCAGCTCGTCAACCGCGATCAGGAGCTGGCGGCGCGTGCCGAAGGTTTTGCCCTGGTGGGCCGCCTCGATCAGGCGATTTCCACGCTCAGCAGCGCCAGCGCGCAGGTCAAGCTCGGCAGCCTCCAGCAGGCCCGTTACGACGCGCGTATCGATCAGTTGCGCGGCCTGCAGCAGCGCTTTAAGCCGTACGAGAAGATGTAATAAAGGAGAATTCACGTCATGACAGACGCCGTAAAAATTTATCACAACCCTCGCTGCTCCAAGAGCCGCGATACCCTGAGTCTGCTGAAGTCTAACGGCGTTGAGCCGGAAGTCGTGCTGTACCTCGACACCCCACCTGACGCGCAAACCCTCCGCCAGCTGCTGCACATGCTGGGAATGGGCAGTGCAAGAGAGCTGATGCGTCAGAAAGAAGATCTGTATAAGTCGCTTAACCTGGATGACAGCCGTCTCACCGAGGCTGAGCTGATCCAGGCGATGGTTGAAAATCCAAAGCTGATTGAGCGCCCGATAGTGGTGGCGAACGGCCAGGCGCGCATTGGACGCCCGCCGGAAGACGTGCTCGAGATCCTCTAGTCCTTATGCCGCAGCGCTTCCAGAAAGGCCTGCGGCGTACTCTCTCCCAGCTTTTTCTGCGCTTTTCCCCGGTTGTAAAATTCGCACAGCTGGATCAACAGCTCGCCTGCCGGTTCACTGTTCAGACGTGGGATGATTTCACATAGCGGTAGATCAACCTGAACGGCGCGGTATTGCTGTGGATGCACCGTTACGGTGGTATTACGCTCCTCAAGCTTCACCTCGAAACCAAAAGTCTCAACAGATTGAATATCAGCCGGACAGGCTGCCAGCGCGTCGTTCGTCCAGTGGGCCAGCAGCTGCGGAGAAATGCCCGCGTACAGCCGGGCGTAGCACCAGCCACTCACGGGTTCACGCGCGCAGAGCAGATGCTGTTCCCCGCCATCGTCCATATGCAGCGACAGAGGCTGATGATGTAACAGGAGTTTTTGCGGCACGATACCTGCCTTCAGCGCCTTTTTTCCCTGCAACGTCGCGCCCTTCTGCTTTATCGAAGCCGGTTTGAGATAGCGGTTCAGGGTCGCGCGGGACACGGCGATCCCGAGTTCGCTATTGACCATCTGCAGCAGTTCGTCCAGCGGGGCGCCAGTGATATCCCGCAGGGCATTGACCAGCGCAACCTGCTCCTGTCTCAATGCTTTGTGTATCACTTTTGGCGTCGTGTGATTATCCGAAACCTGCTCGCGGTTGCGCCAGCGCCTGACGGTAGTGACCGAAATACCCAGCTCGGTAGCCAGCTCCCTGTCGCTTTTATCTGACTGCTGTAGATAGCGACGGATGCGCGGCGTCGTGGTGGCATTAGCATGCAGTTTAATTTCCATCGCAGGATCCTTAAAACCAATCTCATGAGATTTATACTACGCCAGCGATTGCTTTGTGACCGATTTCACCTTTCGCTCGCCGCGCTTCACTGATAATCCTAAGACATAACACAAACAACACCCCTCAATCTTGTACGGAGTTCACAATGAACAATGTTCTGGGATTTCTTGAAGCAAAACTGATGCCGCTGGCGGCCAAAACGGCCCAGCAGCGTCATCTCGGGGCCATTCGCGGCGCCTACGTGTCATTCATGCCGTTTATCATCGTCGGCTCTATTCTGCTGGTGATCTCGTCGTTCCCGAATCAAGCCTATCAGCAGTTTATGTCTCAGGCCTTTGGTGAGAGCTGGAGCGCCATTATTGAAATCCCGTTCAACGCGGTCTTCTCCACCATGTCGCTGTTCATCAGCTTCCTGGTTGCCTTCCGCCTGGCGGAACACTACGGTGAAGACCGCATCTCCTGCGGTATCCTGGCGTTGGTCGCCTTTCTCATCCTGACGCCCTTTATCAAAGTGGCGGAAAACGGCGGTATTACCGTCATTCCGGTGGAGTGGATTGGCAGCAAAGGGCTGTTCGTGGCGATGATCGGTTCCCTGCTGTGGACGGAGCTGTTCTGCTGGCTCAAGCGCAAAAAACTGGTGATCAAAATGCCGGACGGCGTGCCTCCGGCGGTGCAGGAGTCGTTCGCCGCGCTGATCCCGGCCCTGCTGGTGATGATTCTGGTACTCGGTATCCGCATCGTGTTTGAAAACACCCACTACAACACCATCCACCAGTTTATTTACGAAGTGGTTGCCACGCCGGTGCGCCACTACGGCACCTCTTACTTTGGCGCGCTGATGACGGTGTTCAGCATCACCATTCTGTGGTCAGTGGGCATTAACTCCGGCTCGATGATCAACGGCATCATTCGCCCGCTGTGGATGGAGAACCAGACCGACAACATCGCCGCGATTCAGGCAGGCACGACGCCGCCGCACATTATCACCGAACAGTTTTTTGACATGATCTGGATGGGCGGCGCGGGGGCCACGCTGTCGCTGGTGATTGCGATGCTGATTTTCGCCCGCAGCAAAAACATGCGTGAAGTGGCGCGCCTCGGCGCCGGGGCATCGGTGTTTAACATCAACGAACCGATCCTGTTTGGCCTGCCGGTGATTATGAACCCGATAATGCTTATCCCGTTCAACCTGGTGCCGCTGGTGCTGGTCACCGTGCAGTATGCGGCGATGAAGATTGGCGCGGTTGCCGTCACCACCGGGGTGTTTATTCCCTGGACGCTGCCGCCGGTTATCAGCGGCTTTATCGTTACCGGACACCTGAGCGGCAGCGTCATGCAGCTTATCAACCTGCTGATTGGCGCCATGCTGTACCTGCCTTTTATGCGTATCGTGGACAAACAGTACCGCGCGGCGGAAATGGCCACCGTTACGCAAACCGACACCACCCTTGCAAAACAGGAGTAAAGCATGTGGGGAATTATCGCGACCTGGAGAATGGCGCTTGAAGGCGTTACGGAGTCTGCGTCTGCGCTGGCTGCGGGTAAACCGGTCTCTGCAGCGGTGGTGGATGCCGTCGCCGCCGTCGAAGACTTTCCGTTTTATAAATCCGTCGGCTACGGCGGGCTGCCCACCGAAAATGGCGAAGTAGAGCTGGACGCCGCCTACATGGACGGCGATACGCTGGCGTTTGGCGCCGTGGGCAACCTGGTGGATATCGCCAATCCGGTGCGGGTGGCGCATGCGTTAAGCCGCCAGCGCTACAACAGCCTGCTGGTCGGCCAGGGCGCGCGGGAATGGGCGCTGAGCCAGGGCTTTGCCGACAAAACCATGCTCACTGACCGCGCCATGCAGCACTACCGCAAACGCTGCCGCGAAACGCTGGATAAGGGCTTAAGCCCTTACGACGGGCATGACACCGTCGGCATTATCGGCCTTGATAAACAGGGGTCAATGAGCGTCGCCACCTCCACCAGCGGCCTGTTCATGAAAAAACGCGGTCGACTCGGGGATTCGCCCATTATTGGTTCCGGCTTTTACTGCGACAGTGAAACCGGCGCGGCCACCGCCACGGGCGTCGGTGAAGATCTGATGAAAGGCTGCACCAGCTACGAAATCGTCCGCCGCATGGCGCAGGGTATGACGCCGCAGCAGGCGGCGGATTCGGTGGTGTTCGAGCTGGAGGACAAGCTGATGTCGCGCTTTGGCCGCGCGGGCGATCTTTCCGTGGTGTGCATGAACAACAGGGGCGAATTTGGTGCCGCCACCAACATCAAAACCTTCTCGTTTGTGGTGGCGACGGCTCGCCAGCCCCTCACCGTTTTTCGCACCGAACGCCTGCGGGAGAAAACGCATTATTACGCCGTAGACGATGAGTGGATGCAGGCCTATGCCGCGCGGATCCGCGCGCCGATTGAGGAGTCATGATGATCACGTATCAGTTTATCACCGCGCTTTCTGACGCGGCTCCGCAAAGCCATTTGATTGCGTCCGCCTCCTGTACGCATTTGCCCGAAACGGCGCTTGTCGCGGAAATGCGCGAGTCTGCCAGCATCGCTGACACCCGCTTTGGCTGCGCCCCGTTTGCCCGGATCACTCTGCTGCCGGATGCCCTCTGGCAGGACAGCCTGACCGAAGGATTGCTGACGGCGCTGCGCCCGCTGCTGGCCTCGCCCGTCAGCCCCGAGCTGATACTGGACGTTACCGATATCGACGATGTGGTGCTGGCGCAGGTGCTGCGTTTTCTCTTTAATCAGGCGCACAGGCTAAGCGACCTGAAGCTGAAGAAAACGGATGAATCGGCGGTGCGCCTTACGCACATCACCGCCCTCTGCCTGCCGGAACAGCAGGCAAAACTGGAGGGTGTCTTCCGCCAGCAGCAGGCCATCGCCCGCGGCATGGTCGCGGCGCGACGTCTGGCGGATATACCGTCCGACCGATGCACGCCGCAGTTTGTGGTGGAAGAGGCGCAAAGGCTCTGTGCCGCCTTCCCCGCCCTGCGCTGCGACGTGCTGAACGAAAAGGCTATTGCTGAGCAGGGTCTGGGGCTGCTGCACGCCGTTGGCAAAGGGGCGACCTGTCCGCCGCGCCTGCTGGCGATCCATTATGACGGCGTCAACGACGGCCCGGTGCGCTGCTATGTGGGAAAAGGCATTACCTTCGATACCGGTGGTCTGTGGCTGAAGGAAGGCGCGGGCATGTACACCATGAAATACGACATGTGCGGTGCGGCTAACGTGCTGGGCCTGATGCAGACCGTGGCAGAGCTGGCGCTGCCCGTGCGCATCATGGGCGTGCTGGCGCTGGCGGAAAACGCCATTGGCCCGGACGCCATGCAGCCCGGAACGGTGGTGACGGCCTGCAACGGCACCACGGTTGAAATCAACAACACCGATGCCGAAGGCCGGCTGGTGCTGGCGGACGCCATCGCCTGGGCCAGCCTTCGTCATCCGCAGGCGCGCTATATTATTGATATGGCGACCTTAACCGGTGCGGTCGTGAAGGCGCTGGGGTATGAGCTGAGCGGGCTGATGACGCAGGATGAACCGCTGCGTGCGGCGCTGACGCTGGCAGGTAAGCAGAGTGGCGATGAAGTATGGTCCCTGCCGCTGGATGCGCGGCTGAAAAAACAGACCGACAGCGCCATTGCCGATCTGTGCAACACGCCGACCAACAATGCGGCAATCAGTGCGTCGGCGGCGTGGCTGCTGCACCACTTTTGCCCGCCGACCATTCCGTGGGCGCATCTGGATATCAGCGGTACGGCGCTGTGGCGAGAGAGCGGAAGGAGCGTGGCATCGGGAAGACCAATTCCACTTTTGGTTGAACACCTGCTGGGGGATGTCTAGTTTTCGTAGGCCGGGTAAGGCGCAGCCGCCACCCGGCACAACTACAGCTTGAGAATATCTTTCACAAACGGAATGGTCAGCTTGCGCTGGGCGGTAATGGAGGCGCGATCGAGCTGATCGAGCGTGTCAAACAGCGTGCGCATTTCGCGATCCAGCCGCTTGAGCAGGAAGCGCCCCACGTCCTCCGGCAGCTCAAACCCGCGCTGCTTTGCGCGTAGCTGTAACGCCTGAAGCTTATCTTCATCCGACAGCGGCTGGAGCTTGTAGATTTGCCCCCAGTCCAGACGAGATGCCAGATCCGGCAGCCCCAGATTCAGCTGGCGAGGCGGACGATCGCCGGTGATCAGCAGCCGGGTTTTGCCCGACTCCAGAATGCGGTTGTAGAGGTTAAAGATCGCCATTTCCCACGGCTCGTCCCCCGCCACGCATTCGATATTATCGATGCAGACCAGCGAGAGATGTTCCATTCCCTCCAGCACCTCAGGCACGAACCAGGTACGTTTATCCAGCGGCACATAGCCTACCGCATCTCCGCGCGCCGAAAGCTCCGCGCAGGCGGCATGCAGCAGATGGCTGCGCCCCGCGCCTTCGCGTGACCAGATATAGATGTATCCGCTGTGATCCTGGCGCAGCACGTTTTGCAGTGCAGCCAGTAAAGAGGGGTTATCACCCGGCCAGAAACTCGCGAAAGTTTCGTCGTCAGGGAGATAGAGTGGCAGAGAGAGCTGTGCCGGTCCGTTCAGAAATACCTCAACCAGAGATCCTACGTAAAATCGGAATGGAGTTTAACACGGAACCTGCAAGGAGAGAACCGGGCGATCCCTCGCCCGACTTTTCGATCAATGTGGTGCTTTTTCGCTGTCGTCCGCGTCCAGAATGTCTTCTTCCGGGCGAATGACCGAGATCAGCTTGAAGATCAGGCTCAGGCCCACGCCGACGATGGTCGCCAGCGCCATGCCCTTCAGCTCGGCCGCACCAATGTGTACCTTCGCGCCGCTCACGCCGATGATCAGGATAACGGAGGTCAGGATCAGGTTTTGCGCCTTGCTGTAATCCACTTTGGATTCAATCAGCACGCGAATACCGGAAGCACCGATCACGCCGTACAGCAGCAGAGAAACGCCTCCCATCACCGGCACAGGAATGATCTGAATCGCTGCCGCCAGTTTACCGACGCAGGAGAGCAGAATGGCGATAATCGCCGCGCCGCCGATAACCCAGGTACTGTAGACGCGGGTGATCGCCATCACGCCGATGTTCTCACCGTAGGTGGTGTTTGGCGTCGAGCCGAAGAAACCGGAGATGATGGTGGAGAAACCGTTCGCAAACATGGAGCGGTGCAGACCCGGGTCGCGGATTAAATCGCGCTTAACGATGTTCGCCGTCACCACCAGGTGGCCGACGTGCTCCGCAATCACCACCAGCGCCGCAGGCAGAATGGTGAAAATAGCAAACCATTCAAAGCGTGGCGTATAGAAGGTTGGCAGCGCAAACCAGTGGGCCTGAGCGATCGGGGTGGTGTCCACCACGCCCATCGCGAAGGAGAGCGCATAGCCCGCCAGCACGCCGATCAGGATAGGGATAATCGCCATGAAGCCGCGGAACAGCACGGAGCCAAACACCGTCACGCCCAGCGTTACCAGCGAGATGATAATGGTTTTGGAATCCGGTGACTGGCCGTCAGCAGGCAGCAGACCGGCCATATTCGCCGCGACGCCCGCCAGCTCAAGACCGATGACCGCAACGATGGCGCCCATCGCCGCAGGCGGGAACATCACGTCCAGCCAGCCGGTACCGGCTTTCTTCACAATGAAGGACACCACGCAGAACAGGACGCCACACATGATAAAGCCGCCCAGCGCGACTTCATAACCCAGCGGCAGCAGCAGCAACACCGGCGAGATAAAGGCGAAGCTCGACCCGAGATACGCCGGAATTTTGCCTTTACAGATAAAGAGGTACAGCAGCGTACCGATGCCGTTGAACAGCAGCACGGTGGCCGGGTTAATGTGGAACAGGATTGGCACCAGCACGGTTGCGCCAAACATGGCGAACAGGTGCTGCAAACTAAGCGGGATAGTCTGTAAAAGCGGCGGTCTTTCACTCACCCCGATAGCACGGCGCGTCATAGTGTTTTCCTCTGTGTAGTATTGTTGGTGTTTTATTCAAAAAAAAGCCGACTATCAAAGTCGGCTTATTTATCGTTATTCGATTATTTCGTACCAAAGATCTTATCGCCGGCATCGCCGAGCCCCGGGATGATGTACCCGTGCTCGTTCAGGCCCTGGTCGATAGAGGCGGTATACAGCTCAACGTCCGGGTGCGCTTTTTCCAGCGCCGCGATCCCTTCCGGAGCGGCAACCAGTACCAGCACCTTAATGCTGTTACAGCCCGCGTTTTTCAGCAGGTCGATGGTGGCGATCATTGAGCCACCGGTCGCGAGCATTGGGTCAACCACCAGCGCCATACGCTCGTCGATGTTAGAGACCAGCTTCTGGAAGTAAGGAACCGGCTCAAGGGTTTCTTCGTTACGGTAGATCCCGACCACGCTGATACGCGCGCTTGGCACGTGCTCCAGCACGCCTTCCATCATGCCGAGACCGGCACGCAGAATTGGCACCACGGTAATTTTCTTACCTTTGATCTGCTCAACCTGCACCGGGCCGTTCCAGCCTTCGATGGTGACTTTTTCTGTTTCCAGATCAGAGGTCGCTTCGTAGGTCAGCAGGCTGCCGACTTCAGATGCCAGTTCGCGAAAACGCTTCGTGCTGATGTCATGCTCACGCATCAGGCCCAACTTGTGTTTAACGAGTGGGTGTTTCACTTCCACAATCTTCATTCTCTTTCTCCTCTGAGGTGGCGTCCGCAAAAAAATCGCGGGATTATACCGCTTTTTTCGGATTAGGCCATACCCATGTTGCTTGACGTATATCAAGCAAAGTGATTTAGAGACAAAAAAACCGGAGGCGAGACTCCGGCTTGGGTGCGGGGTTCTGCCCGGTGGCACCGCGCTTACGCGGCCTACGTGTAGTGTAGGTCGGGTAAGCGTTAGCGCCACCCGACAATTACAGGTTCTCGCCGTTGCTCGCAATCACCTGCTTATACCAGTCGAACGATTTCTTCTTACTGCGATTCAGCGTGCCGTTCCCTTCATTGTCTTTATCCACAAAGATAAAGCCGTAGCGTTTTTTCATTTCGCCCGTACCGGCAGACACCAGGTCGATGCAGCCCCACGGGGTGTAGCCCATCAGCTCCACGCCATCTTCCACCACCGCTTTTTTCATCTCGCGGATATGGGCGGCCAGATAATCAATACGGTACTGGTCGTTCACCGTGCCGTCGCTCTCCTGCACGTCGATCGCGCCAAAACCGTTCTCAACGATAAACAGCGGCAGCTGGTAGTGATCCCAGAACCAGTTCAGGGAGTAACGCAGCCCGACCGGGTCAATCTGCCAGCCCCAGTCGGATTTCTGCACGTACGGGTTAGAGACCAGGCTCTTGCTTTCGTCGTAATCCAGCTGCGGGTTGTCCGCCGTCGCCTTGGTGGCGAAGGACATGTAGTAGCTGAAGCCGATGTAATCGACGCAGCCCTGCTTCAGCGCGGCTTTATCCTCTTCGGTGATATCCAGCGCGAAGCCGCGACGTTCGAAGTAGTTGAGCAGGTGCTGCGGGTACTTCCCGCGAACGTGCACGTCGGTGAACCAGTAGCGGCGGTGCATGGCGTTCATCGCCATCATCATATCGTCCGGCGCACAGGTCAGCGGGTAGATAGGACACATGGCAATCATGCAGCCGATCTGCAGCGACGGGTTAATCTCGCGCCCCGCCTTCACCGCCAGGGCGCTGGCCACGAGCTCGTAGTGCGCCGCCTGGAACATCACCGGTTCACGGTCTTCACCCGGCGCGTACTTCAGCCCGGAGTTCGTGAACGGCGCAAAGTCTTCGTGGAAGTTAGCCTGGTTGTTGATCTCGTTGAAGGTCATCCAGTACTTCACCTTATGCTGGTAGCGCTGGAACACCACTTTTGCAAAACGAACGAAGAAGTCGATCAGCTTACGGTTGCGCCAGCCGCCGTATTCCGTAACCAGATGGAAAGGCATCTCGAAGTGAGACAGGGTGATAACCGGTTCGATGCCGTACTTCAGGCATTCGTCGAACAGATCGTCATAGAATTTCAGGCCAGCCTCGTTAGGCTCAAGCTCGTCGCCTTTCGGGAAGATCCGCGTCCAGGCAATAGAGGTGCGGAAGCATTTGAACCCCATCTCGGCAAAGAGTCTGATGTCTTCTTTATAGCGGTGGTAGAAATCGATGGCTTCATGGTTAGGATAATTTTTCCCCTCCAGCACGCCGTTGGTGATTTCACGCGGCACGCCGTGCGCCCCCGCGGTCATCACATCGGCCACGCTCACGCCCTTGCCGCCCTCTTTCCAGCCGCCTTCCAGCTGGTGCGCCGCAACGGCCCCGCCCCACAGAAAATCTGCTTTAAATCCTGACATTCGCTTTCCCTCATTCTGCGTTATTTTCTGCAAAAACAATTACAGAAACCGGTTTCAGTTCGATGATGTGCAAAGGGCATAGCTGTTGCAAGCAGTTCTCAGAAACCGGTTTCATTTTCGTGAACAGAGTCAAGTTTGGCTGCATTCACGAGGTACACAGAAAAAAAGATCCCCACGTCCAGAATAGGCTCGCAAACGTTTGCCTGGACTGTTAGAATTGCGCCGATTTTTCTTACTAGCTATGCAATCGCGTGGGGATTTAAGCCGTGACCAACAAAACTTCTCTCAGCTACAAAGATGCCGGTGTTGATATTGACGCAGGTAATGCGCTGGTTGACCGAATCAAAGGTGTGGTGAAAAAAACCCGCCGCCCGGAAGTGATGGGTGGTCTGGGTGGCTTCGGCGCACTGTGCGCGCTGCCGCAAAAATATCGTGAACCTGTTCTGGTCTCGGGTACTGACGGTGTAGGCACTAAACTGCGCCTGGCGATGGATTTAAAACGTCACGACACGATCGGTATCGATCTGGTCGCGATGTGCGTGAATGACCTGGTGGTACAGGGCGCAGAGCCGCTGTTCTTCCTCGATTACTACGCAACCGGCAAACTGGACGTGGATACCGCTGCCAGCGTGATTAACGGTATCGCCGAAGGCTGCCTGCAGTCCGGCTGTGCGCTGGTCGGTGGTGAAACCGCAGAAATGCCGGGCATGTATCACGGCGAAGATTATGACGTCGCGGGCTTCTGCGTCGGCGTAGTAGAAAAATCAGAAATTATCGACGGCAGCAAAGTGGCCGATGGCGATGTGCTGATCGCGCTCGCCTCCAGCGGCCCGCACTCCAACGGCTACTCCCTGGTGCGTAAAATCCTCGAAGTGAGCGGCTGTGACCCGCTGACCACCGAGCTGGACGGTAAACCGCTGGCTGACCATCTGCTGGCGCCGACCCGCATCTACGTGAAAAACGTGCTTGAGCTTATCGAGAACGTCGACGTTCACGCTATCGCTCACCTGACCGGCGGCGGCTTCTGGGAAAACATCCCGCGCGTCCTGCCGGACAACACCCAGGCGGTGATCGACGAATCCTCATGGCAGTGGCCAGCCGTGTTTAACTGGCTGCAGACCGCAGGCAACGTGAGCTCTCACGAAATGTACCGCACCTTTAACTGCGGCGTGGGCATGGTTATCGCCCTGCCGGCAAGCGAAGCGGATAAAGCGGTTAAGCTGCTGACTGAAAAAGGTGAAAACGCGTGGAAAATCGGTACGATTAAAGCTTCCGATTCCGAACAGCGTGTGGTCATTGAATGAAAAACATCGTGGTGCTCATTTCCGGCAACGGAAGCAATTTGCAGGCCATCATAGACGCCTGCAAGCAGAAGAAAATCAATGGCACCATTCGGGCAGTTTTCAGCAACAAGGCCGACGCGTTCGGCCTTGAGCGCGCGCGGGAAGCGAACATTCCCGCGCACGCGCTGGAAGCCAGCCAGTTCGCCGGGCGTGAAGCCTTTGACCGCGAGCTGGTGCATGAGATTGATGCCTACGCGCCGGACGTGGTCGTGCTGGCGGGCTATATGCGTATTCTGAGCCCGGCCTTCGTCGAACACTTCGCTGGTCGTCTGCTGAATATCCACCCTTCCCTGCTGCCGAAATATCCCGGCCTGCACACCCATCGCCAGGTTCTGGAAAACGGCGATGAGGAGCACGGCACCTCCGTGCATTTCGTTACCGACGAGCTGGACGGCGGCCCGGTGATCCTGCAGGCCAAAGTTCCGGTCTTTGACGGCGATAGCGAAGAAGACGTGACCGAACGCGTGCAGACCCAGGAACACGCCATTTACCCGCTGGTGGTCAGCTGGTTTGTCGACGGGCGTCTCGAGATGCGCGACGGCGCAGCCTGGCTGGACGGCGTGAAGTTACCCCCGCAGGGTTATGCGGCGGAAGAGTAGTTTGTTACGTCGGGTGGCGCTGCTGCGCTTACCCGACCTGTTCATTGCATTACCCGATATTCCCTTCTCCAACCTTCTAAAATCCCCAACAAAAAAAATAACTGTCATACTTTTCTGGCACTGTTGGACATATCGTGGAAATGCTCGCCATAATAAGGACGAGACGGATTTACCACGTCCTGTGATTGAACTGGAGTGTGAGCTGTAATGGGTCAGGAAAAGTTATATATCGAGAAAGAGCTAAGCTGGTTAGCATTTAACGAACGTGTACTCCAGGAAGCGGCAGACAAAAGTAACCCGCTGATCGAGCGCATGCGTTTTTTGGGCATTTATTCCAACAACCTGGATGAGTTCTACAAGGTTCGCTTTGCCGAGCTGAAAAGACGCATCATCATCAGCGAAGAACAGGGCTTAAACTCGCACTCGCGGCATCTGCTGGGCAAAATCCAGTCCCGCGTGCTGAAAGCCGATCAGGAATTTGACGGCCTGTATAACGAACTGCTGCTGGAGATGGCGCGCAATCAAATCTTCCTGATTAACGAACGCCAGCTTTCCGTTAACCAACAAAACTGGCTGCGCCACTACTTCAAACACTATCTGCGCCAGCACATTACCCCGATTCTGATCAACCGCGAAACCGATCTGGTTCAGTTCCTGAAGGATGATTACACCTACCTGGCGGTGGAAATTATTCGCGGTGAGTCTATCCGTTACGCGCTGCTGGAGATCCCGTCCGACAAGGTGCCGCGCTTTGTGAACCTGCCGCCGGAAACCCCGCGCAGACGCAAGCCGATGATCCTGCTGGACAACATCCTGCGCTACTGCCTGGACGACATCTTCAAAGGCTTCTTCGATTACGATGCGTTAAACGCCTACTCGATGAAGATGACCCGTGACGCCGAATATGACCTGGTGCACGAGATGGAAGCCAGCCTGATGGAGCTGATGTCTTCCAGCCTAAAACAGCGCCTGACGGCCGAGCCGGTGCGCTTTGTCTATCAGCGCGATATGCCGGACGCCATGGTGGAGATGCTGCGCGATAAACTGACCATTTCGCGCTATGACTCCATCGTGCCGGGCGGTCGTTACCACAACTTTAAAGACTTTATTGGCTTCCCGAACGTCGGCAAAGCCAATCTGGTGAACAAGCCGCTGCCGCGCCTGCGCCATCTGTGGTTCGATAAATTCCGCAACGGATTCGACGCCATTCGCGAACGCGATGTGCTGCTTTACTATCCGTATCACACGTTTGAGCACGTGCTCGAACTGCTGCGTCAGGCCTCGTTCGACCCGAGCGTGCTGGCGATCAAAATCAACATCTACCGCGTGGCAAAAGATTCCCGCATCATCGACGCGATGATCCATGCGGCGCACAACGCTAAAAAAGTCACCGTGGTGGTTGAGCTGCAGGCGCGCTTCGACGAAGAGGCCAACATCCACTGGGCGCGCCGTCTGACGGAAGCCGGTGTGCACGTCATCTTCTCCGCGCCGGGGCTAAAAATTCACGCCAAGCTGTTCCTGATTTCCCGTAAAGAGGGTGACGATGTAGTGCGCTATGCCCACATCGGTACCGGGAACTTTAACGAGAAAACGGCGCGAATTTATACCGACTACTCGCTCTTAACCGCCGACGCCCGCATTACTAACGAAGTGCGCCGGGTCTTTAACTTTATCGAAAACCCGTACCGTCCGGTGAGCTTTGACTATCTGCTGGTCTCGCCACAGAACTCGCGCCGCCTGCTGTACGATATGATCGATAAAGAGATCGCCAATGCCCAGAAAGGGCTGTCGTCCGGCATCACGCTGAAGCTTAACAACCTGGTCGACAAAGGGCTGGTGGACAGGCTGTATGCAGCGTCCAGCTCCGGCGTTCCGGTTAACCTGCTGATCCGCGGCATGTGCTCGCTGATCCCGGAACTGGAAGGCATCAGCGACAATATTCGTGTGATCAGCATTGTTGACCGTTACCTGGAACACGATCGGATCTATATTTTTGATAATGCGGGTGATAAACAGGTCTATCTCTCTTCGGCAGACTGGATGACGCGCAATATTGACTACCGTATTGAAGTCGCGGCACCGCTGCTGGATCCGCGTCTGAAGCAGCAGATCCTCGACATCATCGAGATTCTGTTCAGCGATACCGTGAAAGCACGCTATATCGACAAAGAACTCAGTAACCGCTATGTACCGCGCGGCAACCGCCGCAAAGTGCGGTCGCAACTGGCGATTTACGACTATATCAAATCACTCGAGCAACCCGATTAACCTATGCCGATAAATGATAAGACCCCACGCCCGCAGGAATTCGCCGCGGTCGACCTTGGCTCTAACAGTTTCCACATGGTCATCGCCCGTGAGGTGGATGGCGCGCTGCAGATCATCGGTCGTCTGAAGCAGCGCGTACACCTGGCGGATGGTCTTGATGAACGCAGCATGCTCAGCGAAGAGGCGATGGAGCGCGGGTTAAACTGCCTGTCGCTGTTTGCTGAACGCCTGCAGGGCTTCTCGCCCTCCAGCGTGTGCATCGTGGGCACTCACACCCTGCGCCAGGCCCTGAACGCCCCGGAGTTCCTCAAGCGGGCCGAAAAAGTGATCCCCTACCCGATTGAGATCATCTCCGGCAACGAGGAAGCGCGTCTGATTTTCATGGGCGTTGAGCACACCCAGCCGGAAAAAGGGCGCAAGCTGGTTATCGATATCGGCGGTGGCTCAACGGAGCTGGTGATCGGCGAAGATTTTGAGCCGCGCCTGGTGGAAAGCCGCCGTATGGGCTGCGTCAGCTTCGCGCAGATGTATTTCCCGGGCGGCACCATCACCCGCGAGAACTTCCAGCGCGCGCGTATGGCGGCTGTCCAGAAGCTGGAAAATCTGGCCTGGCAGTACCGTATTCAGAGCTGGAACGTGGCGCTGGGCGCGTCGGGCACCATCAAGGCGGCGCATGAAGTGCTGCTGGCGATGGGTGAAAAAGACGGGTTTATTACGCCCGAACGCCTGACGTTGCTGACCGAAGAAGTGCTGAAGCATAAAAGTTTTGACGCCTTAAGCCTGCCGGGTCTTTCCGACGAGCGTAAAGCGGTATTCGTGCCGGGGCTGGCTATTCTCTGCGGCGTGTTTGATGCCCTCGCCATAAAAGAGCTGCGTCTGTCGGACGGCGCGCTGCGTGAAGGCGTGCTGTATGAGATGGAAGGCCGTTTCCGCCATCAGGATATTCGCAGCCGCACCGCACAAAGCCTGGCCAACCAGTACAACATCGACCGTGAACAGGCGAAGCGCGTGCTGGACACCACGGTGCAGATGTACGAACAGTGGCAGGAGCAGAATCCGAAGCTCGCGCACCCGCAGCTTGCCGCGCTGTTGAAATGGGCCGCGATGCTGCACGAGGTGGGGCTGAACATCAACCACAGCGGGATGCACCGCCATTCGGCCTACATTCTGCAAAACAGCGATCTGCCTGGCTTCAACCAGGAGCAGCAAACCATGATGGCGACCCTGGTGCGTTATCACCGCAAGGCCATCAAGCTCGACGACCTGCCGCGCTTTACGCTGTTCAAGAAAAAACAGTTCCTGCCGCTTATTCAGCTGCTGCGTCTGGGCGTGCTGCTCAATAACCAGCGTCAGGCCACCACCACGCCGCCTACGCTGAAGCTTAAAACCGACGACCATCACTGGACGCTGAGCTTCCCGCACGACTGGTTCAGCCAGAACGCGCTGGTCCTGCTGGACCTGGAAAAAGAGCAGCAGTACTGGGAAGCGGTCACCGGCTGGCTGCTCAAAATTGAAGAAGAGAGCGCCGACGTCGCCGCGTAACGGCTCAGGCGTCCGCGGTGGACGCCTCTGCTTCCAGCAGTGACTCAAGCGGTGCCGGTCTGCCAATCAGATAACCCTGCACATAATCGATGCCTAGCGCGTGAACCGCGCTACGTATCTCTTCGCTTTCGACATACTCCGCTACCACCAGCATCTTTTTCATGCGCGCCAGATGGCAGATAGACGCCACAATCTGATAATCCAGGCTGTTGTTGACGATATTGCGAATAAAGCTGCCGTCAATCTTGAGAATATCCGCGTCCACGCTTTTCAGCCGCGCATAGCTCGCATAGCCGGTGCCAAAATCATCAATTGCAATACGTACCCCCATTTTCTGCAGCTGCCGGAGGATGTGTAGCGCCTGCTCCGCATTGCAAAAGGTGCTGCACTCCGTCACTTCAAAGATCAGTTGCCACGGCTCAATGGCGTATTTCGCCAGCAGGCGATTCACCTCAAGCGGAAACTGCACCCGACACACGGTCGACGGGGCAAGATTAATGGCAAAGCGCTGGCCGGGCAGTCTTTCGCGATGCGCGGCCAGGAAACGCAGGGTGTGCTCGAGCACCCACAAATCTACCCGCGAAGAGAGACCAAACTCCTGCGCGACGGGCAGGAACTGGTCGGGGGAGATCAATAGCCCGTTTATATCCGGCATCCGGAGCAGGACTTCGTGATAGCAATCGCCACGCATGCCGCGAACGGGTTGAACCAGCAGGGTGAATTCGTCGTTATCAAGCGCCTTTTGCAGGCGGCTCATCATCGCGACTTTATCCCTCAGGTTGCGCTGCAAATGGACGGCCCCACGCTGCTGAAGGTTTTCCGGATGGTTGGATGAGAGCGACAGGTCGGCAACCACGCCCAGCTCGCCCAGCACCAGATAAAGATGGTTAACCGGGGACCGGACATAACAATAGCTCACGCCCACCTGCGGCTGCAGCGGCATGCCGTCCCAGACAAAGCGGAACTGCTTGATATGCTCGTCCAGGGCTTCAATCCGCTGCTGGTGCGATTCCGCGTTAAGCCGTACCGCCAGGTCATACCCGGTCAGGTGATACACCAGCTCATTGGGCTGGAGAATGCCATTCACCCACTGCGCCAGCTGCTGTTTGTACTGAATGCGCAGCAACACGCCGTAATTTCGGCCCAGAATTTCCAGCTCCGGAATGCGCAGCAGGCAGAGCGCCGACCACGGGTTTTTCGCCAGATCGCGCGACAGCGCCCGCAGATTAGGCATATGGACGACCGGGTCGAGCAGCGCCAGCCTGCGGGAGCGTTTGTTCGCTGCGCGCTGCCGGGTCGCCAGCATCGACATATAAATAACCACGAACGAGAAAACCAGGTAACTGGAAGAGGTGATCGCCAGCTGAATGTCATACCCCGGGTTCACCGGGATATAGCGGTAAAAATAGTGAATAGACACCAGCAGTATCGGCGTCCAGATAAGCGAAATCAGCTTATAGCCAAAACGCATCGCGCCCCAGAGCATCACCGGCATCAGCAGGGAAAGAGTATAGTTGGTGGTGAAAATGGAGCTGTTCTCATTCATCGGAAGCAGCAGCAGCGAAAGCAGCCCGCCAAGCGCGATAGCCCACACCAACAACTCAACGACCGTCACCTTTTTGTCTATCTCGGAACGGATCTGCGAGAGAAGGCTTTTGATATAGCGCGGATGACGAAGCAGGCGGATCAGCAGATAGCTCAGCGGCACGCCCGTCAGGCCGCTGACCAGCAGCGTCTGATAGTTGATGAGCGTGCGAATATTGAGGGGGTTTAATCCCGCAAGGCTCTGGCGGCTCTCATACACGCCTAAATACACCGCAAACTGAAACAGCACCAGAAACAGCGTCGCGGGGCAGAACGCCTGCCAGAAGATGCGCTGCGCCATCAGCCGAACGTCGCCGTACGCGGTCATATTCCGTCTGGGCGCAAACACCCGGTAGCCACCCCAGCTGAGCACTAAAGGGACGACAAAATGGAGGATCCCCGCGACGGTTTCAAACATACCGACCGACGGGTAATAGCGGATAAACAGCGACAATACGATCCCGGGCAGCGCTTCCAGGCCAAAGAACATCATCAGCGAAAGCAAAAATGAGAGGGGTAAATAATAGAGTGCCGCAATGCCGTCGCCCAGCTGCGTGAACGTATTCGCAATGCTCAGCACGGGAAGTAAAACCACAGGCAAAATAAGCGGCAATGCCCACCAGCGGTTTTCATTTTTTTTCAGGAAAGCGAGAATGTTCATAGATGCCCGGTTAAACCCCTTTCGCTCCAGAGGGAAAATAAAGACAGGCATCCAACCTGACGTACGCGCCGCCCGGCAAGGTGAGGGGCGAACTGTATGGAGGAAGGATTTTAAATATCAGGGCCGGGAAGCCGTTGACTTAAATCAAACTACTTTACGCAAATAACTTTTTGCGGCGTTTTTTTGAAATTATTTTCTTCATATTATCAATATGGTAAATGCATTAATTAATTTCAATAACATTAATCAATGTAAACATTGACGGTTATTTACACACAGCAGAATTGACCCCGCCTTCCCGCTGTGCCTTAATATCCTTGTCGCCCAAAAGGGCTTATCCAGGAAAAACAGAGTGAGTCAGGTCACGCGTATGCGCAAACGACATCAATTTAATACCCGAATGACCCGCATCATACTGCTCATCAGCTTCCTGTTTTTCTTTGGCCGCTTCGTTTACTCTTCAATTGGCGCCTGGTACCACCATCAGGACAAAACCCAGTCGCAGCAATCCAGCCTGACCGTCGACACCGCTGACCGCTAAACAGCCGCAGGATCTTGCACGAGCCGAATAATGGCCGCGATCCCTTTGCTGAGGATTTTATCCTGCCGCATTACCACCGCCAGCTGCCGCTGCAGCATGGGCGTAAGCGACATCACGCATAGCCCTTCGCGATCGGCATCCTGTTCGACCGCCATTCGCGGCACAATACTGTAGCCCAGCCCCGCGCGAACCATGCGTTTGATCGCCTCGATGCTGCCAAGCTGCATCACCGGTGCGATCGCTAATCCATTCGCCGCAAACCAGCCATCGATCAGCGCCCGGGTACCGCTGCCTGATTCAAAGGCAATCAGCGGCTGAGCGTGCAGCGCCTCCGGGGTAAAATCCCTGAAAGCATCCTGCTGCTCCCGCGACGCGATAAAAACAAACTCTTCGTCCATTACTGGCATGACGTCCAGCGCTCTGCCGCTCACCGGCAGCGTCACCAGCCCCATATCGAGCCGGTTCTCTTCGATGGCCCTGACGATGTCGAGGGTGTTGCCCGTCGTCACCCCCACGCTCAGGAGCGGATAGTCTCGACGCAGCTTCTCCAGCAGCGGCGGCAGAAGATGGATGCAGGCCGTTGCCCCCGTGCCAAGCGTAATGGTGCCGCTCACATCTTGGCTGAATGCGCTCACGGACCGGATGGCGTCATCTACCGCCAGCTGAATACGCTCCCCATGCGCCAGCAACGCCTGCCCGGCAGCCGTAGCCTTAATCCCTCGCCCGGTCCGCTCCACCAGCCGCGTTTGCAGAAACTGCTCCAGCTGACGTATTTGCAGGCTGACGGCGGGCTGGGAAATACCCAGCGCATCCGCTGCCGCTGAAAAGCTGCCGCGCTGGATCACCAGACGGAAGGTGGCGAGATAGCCCAGATTAAGCGTTGTCATTCAAAGTTTCTCTTATACCGCGCATAAGGTTGCTGCCCTGCCAGCACAATAGCGCGCGAGTTATGCTCAGGACAACTGCATAACGGAATGAAAAACAATGGAAACACCCGCCCTGCCACGCCGCCTCGCCCTCACGGCGGGATGTAATCAGCTTATCAACTGGGGGATCTCGTTTTATATGCCCGGCACCTTTGCGCTGGCGATTTCAGCCGACCGGGGATGGTCATCACCGCAGATTTACCTCGGCCTGACGCTGGCGATGCTGGTGATGGCGGCGGTTTCTCCGTTTGTCGCCCGCCTGCTGGCACGCTTTAGCGGTCAGAAAGTGGTGATGAGCGGCACGTTGCTGATCGCCGCAAGCTGCGCAGGGATGGCGTATACCCAGACGCTTTTTGGCTGGTACTGCGCCTGGCTGATCGGCGGCGTAGGGATGCGCCTGTCGCTGTACGACGCGCTGTTCGCCGCGCTGGTGAACCTCTACGGGCAGCAGGCGCGAAGAACAATCTCACGCGTCACGCTGGCGGGCGGGCTGGCCTCCGCCGTTTTCTGGCCGCTGGGCGATGCTCTGCTTCAGGTCATGAGCTGGCAGGAGGCGCTGCGCGTCTACGCGCTCTTCGGCCTGCTGAGCGCGATGCTGATTCGAACGCTTCCCCGGCAGCGGCTGACGGTGACGACAAAGGTCACCGCGCCGCCGCTGAACAACGAGCGGCGTAACGCCTGGCTTTATGCCGCCTTCATTGCCCTCATCACCTTTGTCTCTAACGGCACCTCCACCCATCTGCCGGAGTTTATTGCCCACTTCGGCCTGCCGGTCGCCATCGGGATGCTGTGGGGAGTCGGCCAGACGGGCGCCCGCTCGCTGGAAGTGCTGGCGGGTGCCCGCTTAACCCCCTTCAAACTGACGCTTTTTACCGCGCTCGCCATGCCGCTCTGCTTTCTTCTGGGGATGAGCAGCGCCCTGTTTGCATGGTGTGCGGCCGGGTTTGTGCTGGGTTACGGCGCCATCAACGGGCTGGTCACCATCGTGAAAGCCACCCTGCCGCTGGAGCTGTTTAGCACCGAAAGCTATGCCCGCCGCACGGGCATGCTGCTTATCCCCGGCCAGCTGATGGCGGCAGCCTCACCGTTTGCCTATGCGTGGCTGAATAAAACGCTGGGGATCGCGGGTGCAATGTGGGTATCAACGGGCCTGACGCTGGTGATTGCCGGGCTGGCGATAGCGATCGTACGTAGGCCACGCAGGCAAACTGTATCGCACTGTATCCAGAGCGCCACGCTGACAAACGGGTACAAAACGCCGCCTCCGGCAAATATCTCCGATACATAAAAATGGTTTTCTTTCCCTGTCGTCATTCACAACCGATAAGGAGAGAACCCATGATTCGTCGCTATGCACTTTTCCCCCTGCTAGCCCTGGCCTCTGTAGCCCATGCCCGGACCATGCCGCTGGATAACCTGAGCGCCGCGGACGTTAACGGCCCCGCCGCCGTTGCGTCGCTGGCGCAGCCGCAGCCGCCCGCAAAGCTGATAGTCGATCCCCCGCTTGCCGGGCCGCTGAGCAAAGGCGCGGTGTTTATCCAGTACCGTGCCGAAAATCTGCGCATCGAACCGGTATTCGGCCCCGATGCGCTCAAGGTCACCCCGCGCATCGGTCACATTCACGTGGTGGTGGATGACGCGCCGTGGCACTGGGCTGACGCCAGCGGAGAGCCGGTGATCCTCGTGGGGCTGCCCGCAGGGAAACACAAGGTGACCATTATTCTGGCCGACCCGACGCATAAGCCGCTCGACCACAAAACCGTTGCATTCACCGTCCCGCCCCACGCGGCGGTCCACCATTTTTAAGGAGTCTGAAGATGAAAGCACTGTCTGTAGTGACGGCAGGCCTGCTGGCGCTTTCCGCCAGCGCCTTTGCGCAGAGTAAAACCAGCGTCGTGCTGGTGCATGGCGCGTTTGCCGACGGCAGCAGCTGGAATAAGGTGATTACCCTGTTGCAGAAGCAGCACGCCGAGGTCATTGCCGTCCAGCTCCCGCTCACCTCGCTTAAGGATGACGTTGCGGCCACGCGGCGGGCCATCGCCCGCGCCCAGGGTGACGTGGTGCTGGTGGGCCACTCCTGGGGCGGCACCGTGATTAGCGAGGCGGGCAACGATGCGCGGGTAAAATCGCTGGTGTACGTGGCGGCGTTCGCGCCGGATTCCGGCCAGTCGACTGCGGATCTGGCAGGAAGCTATCCTGCCCCGCCGGGCAGCGCGGGCATTGCTAAAACGGCGGACGGCTATTTATACCTGCCGACAGGAGCCGTCAGAAAGGACTTCGCGCCTGACGTGAAGCCAGACACTCAAAACACGATTGCAGCCACGCAGGGGCCGATTAAGACCGAGGCGTTTGGTGAAAAGGTCGCCCACGCGGCGTGGCATGATAAACCGAGCTGGTATGTGGTCAGCCAGCATGACCGGATGATCAACCCCGATCTTGAACGGGCGATGGCGAAGACGATCCATGCGAAAACCGCCGAGGTGGCGGCAAGCCACGTGTCGATGGTGAGCCAGCCGCAGATCGTTGCCCGGACGATTGAGCAGGCGATAAGCGGTAATTAACCGGAGTGACTCATTCGATCTTCTGCACTTCCGTATCCACCGGCAGCAGCGCAGTGCCGTCATGCGCTGCTGGCGCCATAAAGGGAACCGGCCTGCCCGTCCGCCTGTCGACCAGCAGCGAGTGACGCTCGCCCTGCGCAAACAGATTTTGCTCTCCCCACTGACGCAGCGCCACGATCACGGGGAAAAGACGTTCGCCTTTGTCGGTCAGAACATATTCCTGATAAGCCGTGCCGTCCGATGCTCCCTGTAACGTCAGGATTTCTGCCTCAACCAGCTTGCGAAGCCGGTCAGAAAGGATGTTGCGCGCCACCCCAAGGCTGCGCTGAAAATCCCCGAAGCGCGTCATGCCGTCAAACGCATTACGCACAATAAGAAGCGACCAGCGATCCCCGAGCAGGTCAACGCTGCGGGCAACGGGACAATATTCCTCTTTTACCGTATTTCGGGACATCACCTGTTTTCCTCGCAAAGGCCACCCTATAACCAGTTGCATTTTAAAACTACTTAGCCTAGCATTCAACCAGTTTCATTTTAAAACCAGGTTATCACAGGCGAGGATTTTGAATATGTCACTGACGTCAGCCCTTCCTTCAGCCGACATGCCGCGCAGCATGGTCTGGCTGTTCGCCACCGCCAGCGGCCTAAGCGTGGCAAACGTATATTACGCCCAGCCTTTGCTTGACGCGCTGGCGAACGATTTCGGCATCAGCCATGCGGCCGTGGGTGGCGTGGTGACCGCGACACAAATTGGCTGCGCGCTGGCTCTTTTGCTTGTCGTTCCTCTGGGTGACAAAGTGGATCGTCGACGACTCATGGCAGTACAGCTGATTGCTCTGGTGGTGGCGCTGGTTTCCGTCAGCATGGCACAGTCCTCTTCAGCGCTGCTTATCGGTATGCTTGCGACCGGTATGTTGGGCACGGCCATGACGCAGGGGCTGATCGCCTACGCCGCCAGCGCCGCGTCGCCCCATGAACAGGGACGCGTTGTCGGCGCGGCGCAGGGCGGCGTGTTCACAGGTTTGCTGCTCGCTCGCGTCTTTGCCGGTGGCATCAGCGATATCGCGGGCTGGCGCGGGGTTTATCTTTGCGCTGCCGCGCTGATGCTCATGATTGCGTTACCTCTGTGGTGGCGACTCCCCGCCCTGCCAGCCGTCACTGCCACGATGAGCTATCCGCGCCTGATTGGCTCAATGCTCACGCTGCTGCGGCAGGAAAAAGTTCTGCAGATACGCGGCGTGCTGGCGCTGCTGATGTTTGCATCGTTCAACATTTTCTGGAGCGCGCTGGTGCTGCCGCTGAGCGCACCGCCGTTTAACTTTTCGCATACAGCGATTGGCGCGTTTGGGCTGGCTGGCGCGGTGGGCGCGCTGGCGGCTGGCCGGGCAGGACGCTGGGCCGATCGGGGATATGCCCAACGCACCAGCGCGGCGGCGCTGAGTATCTTACTGTTAGCCTGGTGGCCCTTGTCGCTGATGGACCGTTCACTCGGGATCTTGCTTATCGGCATCATACTGCTCGATTTGGGCGGTCAGGCGCTGCACGTCACTAATCAGAGCATGATTTTCCGCACCCGTCCCGAGGCACACAGCCGGCTGGTCGGGCTTTACATGCTGTTTTATGCCGTCGGCAGCGGGCTCGGCGCGCTCGGCACAACGATGACGTATGCCTGTGCCGGCTGGCCGGGCGTCTGCCTGCTTGGCGCCTCGGTCAGCCTGCTGGCGCTGGTGTTCTGGTGGCTAACCCGCGCTAGCCACCGCTGTCCGCGGGATAATCCCGATTAATCCACGCGTGGTCCTCTTCCCAGGTGAACATCCATTTGCGCACCGGGCCGGCCATCACGTTGAGGTAGTAGCTGTCATACCCGGCCATCGTTGCGACCGGGTGGTAGCCCTTCGGCACCATCACCACGTCACGGTTATAGACCGCCATACACTCATCCAGCGCTCTGTCGTCGGTATAGACGCGCTGCATGCAGAACCCCTGCTCCGGGTTGAGGCGATGGTAGTAGGTCTCCTCCAGATAGGTCTCCTGCGGCGGGTTATCCGTGTCGTGCTTGTGGCTCGGGTACGAGCTGGTGCAGCCCTCACTGGTCCACACCTCCACCACCAGCAGGCTGTCGGCGGGCCTGTCTTCCGGCAAAATATTATGCACGTAGCGCTGGTTGTGGCCCTTGCCGCGCGCTTCGCCGTCGATATCCTGCGGCGCAATCAGCCGCGTCGGATACGTGCCTTTGCCCGGCGCGGCGCAGACCGCCAGCTCCAGCGTCGTCAGCGCCTTCACCTGCACCGATTCCTGCGGGGCGACGTACACCGCCCACGGCTTAATGCGCTCGAAGGGGCTCATCCGCTCGCCGATGTCGTTAAACTGCGCGGAAGGGGTGCGGATGGAGGCGCGTCCGGCGACCAGCACCAGACAGCGCTCTTCGCTGACGGCGGGCAGCATCAGCGTCTGCCCCTCCTGTAGCTCATACGCCTCAAAGCCGACGTACCCCCACCCCGCGCTTTCCGGCGTGACGGACTGGGTGCGCCCCTCCGCGTTCGGCTGTTGCCAGCGTGATAACAGACGTGACATGCTGCCTCCTCAAATCAGTCCGGCGTCGCCCGCCAGGCGGCTCAGGTTGTTATACCCCAGACGGGCGTAGGTCAGCGGATGGGCAATCGCCGGATCCTGCTCCGCCTCGACCACCAGCCAGCCGTGATAATCCTGCGCCTTCAGCAGCAGCATAATCGGCGGGTAATCGACGCAGCCGTCCCCCGGCACGGTAAACACGCCGCTCAGCACCGCATCGAGGAAGCTGGTTTTGCGGTTTTTGACGTCCGCCAGCACGTCGGCGCGCACGTCTTTGCAGTGAACGTGATTGATGCGCGACGCCCAGCGCTGCGCCACCGCCAGCGGATCGGCCCCGGCAAAGGTCAGATGGCCGGTATCCAGCAGCAGTCCGACCGCCTCCCCGGTGTGAGTCATCAGGTTGTCCACGTCCTCGGCAGACTCAATCACCGTGCCCATATGGTGATGGTAGGCAATCTGCACGCCCTGCTGCTGCGTATAGCGGGCAAATTCGGTGAGCTTCTCGCCGTACTCCTTCCAGCGTTCCTGCGGGAAGCGCGGGCGCAGATGCACCGGGGTCTGCTGCTCGCCGTGAATGCAGCCGCTCACTTCCGCAAACACCAGCACCTTCGCTCCCAGCTCGCGCAGCAGCGTCAGGTGCGGCTGCACGGCGGCGATCTCCTCCTCCACGCTGCGCTCCAGCAGGCGGCCGGAGTACCAGCCTGAGACCAGCTGCAGGTCGTGACGCTGCAGGATGGGGCCAAGCAGGCGCGCTTCGCGCGGGAATTTATTGCCCAGTTCGAAGCCGGCAAAACCGGCCTCTTTCCCTTCGCTCAGACAGGTTTCCAGCGAGGTTTCCGCGCCGAGAGAAGGCAGATCGTCGTTCGTCCACGTCAGCGGGTTAATGCCTAATTGCACACTCATTGTCGTCTCCATTATGCGTGTCCGCGCTCGCGCCACCAGGCGATAAGCTGCAGGTAGTTGTCCCGGATGCGCGCCACCAGCTGCGCATCGTCAATATCGTGCTTCAGCCACGCGCGGGAGGCATCGCCAAACAGCGTGCGCCCCACGGCGAAGCCTTTCACTACCGTCTGCCCCGCTGCGGCTTTGAAGTCGGCGCGCAGCTGTTCCGCCGGAGCGTCCAGGCCGAGGATCACCACCCCGCGGCAGTGCGGGTCCCGGCGTTCGATAATCTCGCTCAGCGCCGTCCAGCCGTCGGCGGAGAGCGGCGGCAGCTTCCACCAGTCGGGATAAATGCCGAGGTTGTAGAAGCGGGAGATGGCACGCAGGTAGAGCTCATCGCTGCGCGGCATGCTGGCGGGCAGGATCACCTCCAGCAGCAGCTCGTGCCCGGAACGGCAGCAGGCGTGGTACACCTCGGCGATTTTCTGCTCCTGCTCCAGGCGCAGGCCGTGGGCATCTTCCGGGTGGAAAAAGACCAGGCACTTCACCACGTGCTCCTGCGGCCAGCTGATAAGCTGGGTGCCGATGTTGCCGTGCTCCATCTCCAGCGGCCGGGAACCCGGCAGCTCGATGGGACGACCAATCCACCACCCTTCCCCGGTGATGGCGTTCAGCGCGTCCTGACCAAAGGTGCCGTCGCACAGAAGACCGGCTTTGCCCTCCAGCCCGGCGCGGCTCGCCGCCTCGCGGCTGGCCTGCAGGATCAGCTGCTTCAGCGCCGGAATGCGCTTAAGCGACGCGCCGCACTGCATCGCCATATCCTCAAGCTGGCTGCGGTGGTCGAAGGCCATCACGCACAGCTCCGGCCATTCGCGGCGGCGGGTGGTCACCCGGTGGAGATGGTTAAGACGCGGGTCGAGATCCGGGCGCGGCACGTTCGCGGCGCGGGAAAGATAGTCATCCAGCTCGATTTTGCTCGGCATCGCCGGGGCGCAGCCGTGGCGCGAGACCACCAGCGCGCCGCAGGCGTTGGCGTAGCGGCACGCCTGCTCCCAGCCTTCGTCGTTCAGGTAGCCGCGCAGCAGGCCGGACATAAACGCGTCCCCCGCCCCGAGGACGTTCAGCACCTCCACGCGCACGCCGGTCACCGTCAGGCCGTCGTCCAGCCGGGGCGGAATGGCGTCGGTATAGACCGAGCAGCCGAGCGCGCCGCGCTTGCAGACCAGCGCTGCGTCACTGACGGCACGCACCTGTCCCAGCGCCTGCAGGGTATCCGTGCTGCCGCCCGCAATGTGAAACTCCTCTTCGGTGCCTACAATGACGTCGAAGAGGTGCAGCACCTCCTGCAGCTCGCGGGTGACCTTCTCGGCGGCGATAAAACGCGTTTCGCCGTCGCCTAAGGAGGTTAGCCCCCACAGCACCGGACGATAGTCGATGTCCAGCACCGTGCGCACGCCGTGACGGCGGGCATAGCCCAGCGCCGTCAGCACCGCCTCGCGGGTCTGCGGATGAGAAAGGTGAGTCCCGGTGATGGCAAGACAACGTGCGGAGGCAATGTAGCTTTCGTCCACATCGCTGGCGGTAATCGCCATATCCGCGCAGTTATCGCGATAAAAAATCAGTGGAAAGGTGTCCCGGTCTTTAATGCCGAGGAGCACCAGCGCCGTGAGGCGTTGTTTATCGGTAATCAGATGGCTGGTATCGCAGCCCACCTGGTTGAGCTCTTCCCGCAGGAAGCGGCCCATATGTTCATCGCCGACGCGCGCCAGCATCGACGAACGTAAACCCTGACGCGCGGTGCCATACGCCACGTTGCCCGACGACCCGCCGAGATATTTGGCGAAGCTGGACGCGTCCTCCAGACGGGCACCAATCTGCTGACTGTAGAGGTCTACCGCCACGCGGCCCATGCATATCACATCAAACTGCTTTTCCACGTTGATACCTCATCAGACAATGTCGTTCACGTTCAGCCAGCGGCCTTCCCGGTGCGAGAGCGCAATCGCGTCCAGCACGCGCGACACCTTCCAGCCCTCTTCGAAGTCCGGCCACATCGGCGCGTCGGCGGCTATCCCGTCCACCAGGTCGCGCACCTCCACCGTTTTTTGATCGTTAAAGCCAATCCCGTGTCCCGCGCCCATGCAGAACGCGGCGTAGTCCGGGTGCGCCGGGCCGACGAGCAGCGTGCGGAACCCCTGGCGGTTCACCGGATCGTCATGCAGATAGAGCTTCAGCTCGGCCATGCGCTCCTGGGTGAAGCTGATGGCGCCTTTCGTTCCGGTGATGACGTACGAGAGCCCCATCTTGCGTCCGCAGGCAACGCGGGAGGTTTCAATCACGCCCTGCGCCCCGCCCGCGAAGCGCACCATCGCGTGGGCCTGATCCTCGTTTTCAACGGCAATCATCTCAGACGATCCGGCCTTCGCCGGTCGCGCCGGGACCACGATCTTCAGATCGCCGCAGACCTGCTCGATATCCCCGACCAGGTACTGGGCCATGTTGACGATATGCGCCGCGAGGTCGCCCAGCGCCCCCAGCCCGGCGGTCTCTTTGAAGCAGTGCCAGTGAATGGGCGAGAGCGGGTCGGCCATATAGTCTTCGTTGTGGGTGCCGTAGAAGTGGATCACCTCGCCAATTTCGCCTCGCGCGATAATCTCCTTCGCCAGCTGCGCCGTCGGGTTCTTCATGTAGTTGAACCCCACCAGCGTTTTCACTCCTGCCCGCTGTGCAGCCTCAACCATTTCACGCGCGTCGTGGGCGTTCAGCGCCAGCGGCTTTTCCGAGTACACATGCTTGCCGTGGCGGATCGCCTCCAGCGCCATCTCCTTATGCAGATGGTTGGGGGAACAAATATCCACCACGTCAATGGCCGGGTCGGCCACCAGCGCCCGCCAGTCCCCGGTGGAGCGGTTGAAGCCAAACGCCTGCGCGCGCGCTGCCGCCAGCTCCGGCGTGACTTCCGCCACCATCTCGCGCACCAGCCTGCCGCGCAGGTTGAAGACCGTCGGGGCCTGGGCATAGGCAATGGCGTGCGCCTTGCCGATATACCCGGTGCCAATTAATCCAATACGAACCTCTTTCATCGTGATCCTCACAGTGCGCCGCGACGGCTTTTGGCATAGGTATCGAATGCCACCGCCAGAACGATAATTAATCCGGTGATAATCTGCTGGTAGTAGGCCGAGACGTTCATCAGCACCAGGCCGTTAATCAGAATGCCCATAATGATGGAGCCGATAATGGTGCCGCCGATGCGCCCGTAGCCGCCCATCAGCGAGGTGCCGCCGATCACCACCGAGGCGATGACGCGCAGCTCAAAGGAGATCCCGGCCACCGCCTCGGCGCTTCCCAGACGTGCGCTCAGGATGAAGCCCGCCAGCCCCGCCAGACAGCCAATCAGCACGTAGACGCTGACCAGCACGCGTTTGACGTTCACCCCCGCCAGTCGCGCCGCCTCCGGGTTGCCGCCGATGGCGTAGACAAAGCGGCCCCAGCGGGTTTTATGCAACGCCAGATAGCCGCCGACGGCGACGATGGCGAAGATCCAGATAGGAATAGAGATGCCGAGCAGCTCCCCGCGTCCCCACCAGCGATAGCCAGGGTCGAAACCGGCGATCGGCGCGCCGTCGTTAATCACCAGCGTCAGGCCGCGCCAGATGGTCATCCCGCCGAGGGTGACGATGAACGGCGGCAGGCGCAGGCGGGTGACGCCCAGGCCGTGCAGGAAGCCAATCGCCGTGCCCATCGCCAGACAAATCCCCAGTCCAATCAGCCAGCTCATGCCGCCCCAGGCGTTCGGGTCGACGGTGGTGAAGTTGTCGCCCTTAATGACGTACGCCGCGGTCATGGCACACACCGCGAGAATGGAGCCCACGGAGAGGTCGATCCCGGCGGTGAGAATGACGAAGGTCATCCCCACGGCCATGATCCCGTAGATAGACACTTCGGTCAGGATGTTGAAAATATTGCGTTCAGAGAAAAAGTTGCTGTTCTGCGACTGGAAGAAGATCAGCAGCAGGATCATGAAAATCAGCACCCCGAAGCGCTCGAAGAAGGCGATGGGATCGATGCGTCCGGCGCGTTTGACCGGGGCCTGCGTTTTAGAAATCATCTGCGTCATGAGAAACTCCGTTATGCCGCGTTCAGGGCGTTGTGGTTGATGGCCATCATCGTCATCAGCCGTTCTTCGTTAGCGTCGTCGCCGTGGATCTCGCCGGTCACCCGGCCTTCGCTGAGGGTGATGATCCGGTCAGACACCGCCATCACCTCAGGCAGATCGGATGAGATCACGATCACCGCCACGCCCTTTTTCGCCATGTCAAACAGCACCTGGTGCACTTCCGATTTGGTCCCCACGTCTATGCCGCGCGTCGGCTCATCGACGATCAGCACCCGCGGGTTGAGCGCCATGCAGCGCGCGAGGATCACCTTTTGCTGGTTGCCGCCGGAGAGCTTGCGCACCTCCTGCGCGCTGTTGACCATTTTGATCTGCAGCGCCTTGCGGTAGGACTCAATCAGATCGTCCTCTTTGCGGGTGTTCACGAACCAGCGCCACTGCAGCAGCGAGGAGAGACAGGAGAGCGACAGGTTGTCGCGAATCGACAGCCCCAGCACCGCCCCCTCTTTTTTGCGGTCTTCCGGCACCAGCGCCACGCCCTGGTCGAGGGCATACAGCGGGTCGCGCGGCTGGTACGGCACGCCGTCCAGCTCAAAGCTCCCGGAGGTAAAGGCGTCTGCGCCAAACAGGCAGCGCGCTACTTCGGTACGTCCCGCGCCCACCAGCCCGGCAATGCCCAGAACTTCCCCGGCGTGGACGTGGAAGCTGATGTCGTGCAGGGCGATGCCGTGCGGATCCAGCGGCGGCTTTTCGCGGCTCAGCCCCTTCACCGCCAGGCGGACGGGTTTGTCTTCATGATGCGTTTCGCTGGCCGGACGGCGGTTAAAGGCCACGTCGCGCCCGACCATCAGACGGATCAGCTGTTCGACGTTGGTCTCCGCCACCGCGCCGGTGCCGGTAAAGCGGCCGTCCTGGAAAACGGTGAAGCGATCGCAGAGCTGGAAAACTTCGTGCAGACGGTGGGTAACGTAAATAATGCTCACGCCGCGGTTTTTAAGCTCCCGCACCACGCGGTGCAGGCTTTCCACCTCGCTGTCGCTCAGCGCGGCGGAAGGTTCGTCCATAATGATTAACCGGGCGTTGAGGGTCAGCGCCCGGGCGATCTCCACCATCTGCTGCTGGGCGACGCTCAGGCGGGCGACAGGCGTGGTCGGCGCAACGTTCAGCTGGAGGTAATCGAGAATGACCTGCGCCTCCTGGTTGACCGCCCTTTCGTCGACGATCAGGTTACGCCTGCGCGGCTCGCGACCGAGAAACATGTTTTCCGCGACGGTCATGTTGGGCAGCAGGTTGAATTCCTGATAGATGGTGATAATGCCCTTGTTCTGGCGCGCCACCGGGGAGTCGTCCACCGGCAGCGTTTCGCCGTTGAACCAGATATCCCCGCGCGTTTGCGGCTGCGCGCCCGCGAGCGCCTTCAGCAGCGTGGATTTTCCCGCCCCGTTTTCCCCCAGCAGGGCGTGAATTTCGCCGCTGCCGACGGTCAGCTGAGCGCTGCTCAGCGCCCAGACGCCGGAAAAGCTTTTTGCCAGGTCGGTCACTTTCAGTAAGGGTTGCGACATCAGTCTGCTCCTCCTCATGATGAGCCGCCAGAGGCGGCTCGGGACATATTAGTTACCGGCCTCACCGATACGCTCAGCCTGCTGCAGGTTCTCTTTGGTGATCAGCGTCGGCGGGTAGTCGGCCCCGGTGATGGCTTTCTTCTCGCGCACGTTAGCCACCAGCTGGCTCATCGCCGTCTGCACCGCAAAGCCCGGACGCTGATCCGCCGTTACCGCCAGCCAGCCGTCGCGCACGCGGGCCAGCGCTTCCGGCACCGCATCAAACCCGGTCACGAGGATTTCGCCCGGCTTCACGCCCTGGCTCTGCAGCGCTTCAATCGCGCCCAGCGCCATATCGTCGTTGGCGGAGAGGATCACCTGCGGACGTTTCGGCAGCGAAGGCAGAACGCTTTCAACGATGCGCATTCCTTCAGAACGCATCCAGTTGCCGGTCTGATCGGCGACGATCTTGTACTTATCCCCGCCCGCCTTCAGGCTGTCGCGGATCCCTTTGGTGCGTTCAATGTTGGAAGAGGAGCCCGGCTGACCGGTGAGGAGAATGATGTCCGCGCCGTCGGGGAATTTGGTTTTAACGAAGTCGCCAACCGCCTGGCCGCCCTTGTAGTTGTTGGCGCCGAAGTGCGGCACTTTCTTCTGGCTGTCGACGGAGCGGTCAAGGGTGACGATCGGCAGCTTCGCATCCTGAATTTCATCCACCGCGCTGGAGACCGCGTTCACGTCATTCGGGGAGACGATAAAGCCCTGCGCCCCGCGGGTGATGGCGTTTTCCAGGTCAGCTACCTGCTTCGGCGAGCTGCCCTGCCCGTCCAGCACCTGAAGCTTCACGCCCATCTCTTTTGCGGCTTTCACCGCCGTGCGCTGCATGTGAACTTCAAACGGCATGGCCAGGTTTGGCGTACTGAAAACGATTTGCTCGTTTTCGGCGAGGGCGGCCCCGGACGTCATGGCGATGAGGGCGGCTACGATCAGTTTTTTCATTATTATGTCTCTCTGTGTAGGGTTGTTGTGTTTAGAGGACGATCTCGCGCTGGCTGCGCAGTGACTCCAGCGCTTTATCCGCAAGGTACAGCGCACGTTCACCATCATCGCCGCTGCAGTCAGGCACCGCTTCGCCGCGCAGGACCGCAACAAAGTGTTCCCATTCCGCGGCGTAAGCGGATTTGTAGCGCTGCAGGAAGAAGTGTTCCGGCAGCGCGCTGGTGCAGCCCTGTTTGCCGTAGTGCTGCACCTGGTTTTCAAGAATATTGCCCGCGCACAGCAGCCCCTCGGAGCCGTGCAGCTCCAGGCGCTGGTCGTAGCCGTAAGATGAACGGCGGCTGTTGACGATGGTTGCCATCGCGCCGGAGGCGTATTTCAGAACGATAAACGCGGTATCGATATCCCCCGCCTCGCCAATCGCCGGATCCACCAGATTGCTGCCCTGGGCATACACCGACACCGGCTCTTCGCCCATGATGAAGCGGGCCATGTCAAAGTCGTGAATGGTCATATCGCGGAACATGCCGCCGGAGACGCGCACGTACTCAGCAGGCGGCGGAGATGGATCGCGGGAGATGATGAGCAGCGATTCCGGTTTGCCGATGCGCCCGGCCTGCGCGTCGGTTTTCACGCGGCGAAACTGCGGGTCAAAGCGGCGGTTAAAGCCGATGAACAGCGGCACGTCGTACTCTTTGACCACCTTCAGGCAATCGCGCACGCGGGCGAGGTCAAGGTGTACCGGCTTTTCGCAGAAGATGGCCTTGCCGTGGCGGGCGGCCATTTCAATCAGATCCGCGTGGGTATCGGTGGCGGAGGCGATCAGCACGGCGTGAACGTTAGGATCGGTCATCGCCTCGTTCAGGCTCTGCTGGCGGGCCTGATACTGCGCGGCGAGACGGGTGGCAAATTCCTGATTCGGGTCAACCACGGACCAGAGCGTGGTCGCGCCGTGGCTGGCGATGTTAGCTGCATGTACCTGGCCAATTCGGCCAGCGCCCAGTAAAGCAATGTTAAACATAACGGCTCCCGGTGTTGGTGAATGCTGTGAACTAACGACCCTATAAATAAAACATTTATTTCATTTTTATAAATAGTGAAAATTATGTTTTTGAGTGCGGGTTAACACTTTTGAGATGAATGAGATAAATTTTGTTATCAATCTCACAACATGAGTGAGCGTGCGGCAACTCCCCTCACCCCGGCCCTCTCCCCAATGGGGCGAGGGAGAAAAGCGCGCACCAAACTATCCCCTCTCCCCTTTGGGGAGAGGGTTAGGGTGAGGGGAAAATGAAATGAAAATTTCGTTACGAAGAGAAAACTCAATACTGGCGGGCTTTTTTCACCTGCGCCTGCGTTTGCTCAGCGGCCTCACGCACGGCAGACGACGCCGCCACCTGCGCATCACCGGTTCGCCACCAGGAGGCGTAGTCGTGAGTCATGGTCTTCGGCAATACCTTGATGTCCAGCAGCGTCGGGCCGGGATGCGCCCGCGACGCCTCCAGCGCCGCCAGCAGGCTTTGCTCATCGTTCACCCGCCACGCGCGGCAGCCGTAGCTTTCCGCGTTTTGCGCAAAATCGACCTTCACCAGCGGCCCGTCAAGCCGCCCGGTTTCCGGGTTGCGGTGGCGGTTTTCGGTGCCAAAGCTGCCCATGCCGTGCCCCATCTGCAGGTTGTTAATGCAGCCGAAGCTGGCGTTATCAAACAGCAGGACGGTGACCTTAATGCCCTCCTGAACGGCGGTTTGCAGCTCGGAGTGCAGCATCATGTAGGAGCCATCCCCCACCATGGCGTACACCGGCAGTTCGGGTCTGGCGAGCTTCGCGCCGATGGCCGCCGCAATCTCGTAGCCCATGCAGGAGTAGCCGTACTCCAGGTGATAGCTGTCCGGCGTTTTGACCTGCCAGAGACGCTGTAAATCCCCCGGCAGCGAACCGGCCGCGCCCACCACGATGGCGTTATCTTCAGTTTGCTGGTTGATCAGCCCCAGCACCCGCGTCTGGGTCAGGCGGGTGTTGAGCGCCTCGCCGTATTCCGCCAGCTGCGCATCCAGGTGCCCCGCCACTTCGGGCGCGTCGTCAGGACGCCACTGGCGATCCCACAGGCGGCGGCACTCGTCGCGCCAGGCGGACTTCGCCTGAGCGATCGCCTCTCCCCAGCCGCTGCGGTAATCCCCGAGCGCGTGGGTCAATGCCTGGAGCCCGGTTTGGGCATCGGCAACCAGCGCGGTGGCGTCCAGCTTCAGGGCGTCAAACTCGGCCACGTTCAGCAGCAGGAATTCGACGTCCGGGTGGGAAAAGAGCGCCTTGGAGCCGGTGGTAAAGTCGGTCAGGCGCGTGCCGATGCCGATCACTAAATCGGCCTGCGGCGCGAGCTGGTTGGCGGCCATTCCCCCCGTCACCCCTACGCCGCCCAGGTTAAGTGGGTGGTCACTTACCAGCGCCCCCTTTCCGGCCTGGGTTTCAGCAAACGGCAGCCGCAGCGTCTCGACAAATTCGCGAAATGCCTCATGCGCGCCGGAATAGCGCACGCCGCCGCCGCACACCACCAGCGGACGACGCTTGCGGGCGATCAGCGCCCGCGCCTGCGCCAGACGCTGCGGATCGGGCGGACGACGCTCAATATGATGCACGCGACGCGCGAAGAAGCTCAGCGGGTAGTCCCAGGCCTCTCCCTGCACGTCCTGCGGCAGGCAGATGGTCACCGCGCCGGTATTGGCGGGGTCAGTAAGCGTTCGCATCGCGCTTAACATCGCGCTCATCAACTGCTCGGGGCGGTTGATGCGGTCCCAGTAGCGGGAGACCGGACGGAAGCAGTCGTTGGTGCTGATGCTGAGATCGTGATACTGCTCGATCTGCTGCAGCACCGGGTCCGGCTGGCGGCTGGCGTAGATATCGCCCGGCAACAGCAGCAGCGGGATGCGGTTCGCCGTAGCGGTGGCCGCCGCCGTGACCATATTGGCGGCGCCCGGCCCGACGGAGGAGGTGACGGCAAAAATGCGCTGACGGCGGTGCTGTTTGGCAAACCCCGTCGCCATATGGGCGATGCCCTGCTCGTTGCAGCCCTGCATCACCTGCAGATGGCCCGGGTCCTGCTCCAGCGCCTGGCCGATACCGAGCACGTTGCCGTGCCCAAAGATGGTGGCCACGCCCTCCACGAAGGGCGTTTCGTTGCCGTCCACGCTGACGTACTGTTGATTAAGGAACCGGACCAGCGCCTGGGCCATGGTCATACGTTCGGTTTGCATAAAACCTCCTGTCAGCCCAGCGTCGGCATGGAGAACGCAGCGCCTGTCTCCTGCTGCATTTCCGGCCAGCGCGCGGTGATGGTTTTCATTCGGGTGTAGAAGCGCACGCCGTCGCTGCCGTGAACGTTGAGCGCGCCAAAGATGGAACGCTTCCAGCCGCCGAAGCTGTGGAACGCCATCGGCACCGGGATCGGCACGTTGACGCCCACCATGCCCGCCTGCACCTCTTCGCAGAAGCGGCGCGCGCAGCCGCCGTCACGGGTGAAGATCGCCGAACCATTACCATATTCATGGCGGTTAATCAGATCCACCGCGCTGGCGTAATCTGCTACGCGCACCACAGAAAGCACCGGGCCGAAAATTTCTTCTTTATAGATGGTCATCTCCGGGGTGACATTATCGAACAGCGTCGGCCCGACGAAGTAGCCCTGCTCGTGCCCCTTCACGCTGAAGCCGCGACCGTCCACGCGAAGTTTCGCTCCCTGCGACTCGCCGCTGTCGATGTAGCCCAGCACCTTGCTGCGGTGTACGGAGGAGATGAGCGGCCCCATTTCGTTTTCCGGCGACTGGTCCAGGCCCGGCCCGACGCGCAGCGCGGCAATCTGTTTCTCCAGCCGGGCGCAGAGGTCATCGGCGGTTTTATCCCCCACCGCCAGCACCACCGAGAGCGCCATGCAGCGTTCGCCCGCCGCGCCGTAGGCCGCGCCCATGATGGCGTTGGTCGCCATCTCCATGTCGGCATCCGGCATGAGAATGCAGTGGTTTTTCGCGCCGCCCAGCGCCTGGCAGCGCTTTCCGTGGGCGGACGCGGTCTGGTAAATGTATTCCGCAATCGGCGTGGAGCCGACAAAGCTCACCGCCTGCACGCGTGGGTCGGTCAGGAGCACGTCAACGGACTCCTTATCGCCCTGCACCACGTTGAACACGCCGTCGGGCAGGCCGGCCTCTTTAAGCAGCTGCGCCAGCGCGAGCGCCAGAGAAGGATCTTTTTCCGACGGTTTCAGCACGAAGGTGTTGCCGGTCGCCAGCGCAATCGGGAACATCCACATCGGCACCATCGCCGGGAAGTTAAACGGCGTGATCCCGGCGCAGACGCCGAGCGGCTGCATCAGCGAGTGGCTGTCGACGCCGGTACCGACGTTCGCAGAGTGTTCACCCTTTTGCAGATGCGGGATGCCGCAGGCAAACTCCACCACCTCCAGGCCGCGGGTCAGTTCGCCCACCGCGTCGGAGAAGACCTTGCCGTGCTCTTCGCTGATGATGCGGGCCAGTCGCTCCATATTCTCTTCCAGCAGCGCCTTGAAGCGGAACATCACACGCGCGCGCTTAAGCGGAGCATGGCGCGCCCACGCCGGAAACGCCTGCTGCGCGGCGGCAATCGCCTGCTCCGTTTCCTGCGCCGTACTCATCACCACCTGGCGGATCTGCTCGCCGGTGGCCGGGTTGAAGATCGCCTGAACGCGCTGGCCTGAACCGGTGACACATTCGCCGTGAATAAAATTCGCTACCGTCTCCATCCTTAACCTCTCGCTGTTGATACGTGACTGTTAACTGAATACTGTGTACTGAACACTATATATGAAACAAATATTCCATTTTAAGTTGAAATAAAATAAATGATGATTATTGTGATCAAGGATGGATTTTTATGTTAACAGCCAACAACACTGACGCAGCGTGCGCTATTAAGGGATTTCGGGCGAGGAAATGACTGAAGTTTCTGTTTCATTTTTGCTGCCAGATGGATGGCCGACATTTAAAAGACGCGGTTTTGCGTTTAGAATCATAAGACTGTATTTGGGGGATAAGATGACGACAGCAACCAGCCTGAACGAACTGCAGCAGCAAATCCGCGATCGCTACGATAGCCTGAGCAAGAGGCTGCAACAGGTCTCCCGCTACGTGCTGGATAACACCAACAGCGTGGCCTTTGATACGGTTGCCGTCATTGCCGAGCGCGCCGACGTGCCGCCCTCGACGCTGATCCGCTTTGCCAACGCCTTTGACTTCACCGGCTTCAACGAAATGAAACAGCTGTTTCGCATGAACCTGGTGGAGGAGACCGCCAGCTACAGCGACCGCGCCCGGCTGTTTCGCGAAATGGAAAGCGAGGCCGTGCCGGAAACGCCGCTCGATATCCTGCAGGAGTTTGCCCGCTCGAACGCCCAGGCGCTCCAGCAGCTGGCCGCCCGTGCCGAACCGGAAATGCTGGAGCGCGCGGTACAGCTGCTGGCCGACGCCGACACCATCTACATCGCCGGACTGCGCCGCTCCTTTAGCGTCGCGGCCTACCTCACCTACGCCCTGAGCCATCTGGAGTGCCGCCCTATCCTGCTCGACGGCATGGGCGGGATGCTGCGCGAGCAGATCAGCCGCATTAAGGCGCGCGACATCGTGGTGTCGATCAGCTTCTCGCCGTACGCGGAAGAGACGGTGATGGTCAGCGAAACCGCCGCCAGCGTCGGCGCGCGGCAGATCGTGATTACGGACAGCCAGATAAGCCCGCTGGCGACGTTCAGCGATCTCTGCTTTGTGGTGAAAGAGGCTCAGGTGGATGCGTTTCGCTCCCAGTCGGCGACGCTGTGCCTGGTGCAGTCGCTGGTGGTGGCGCTGGCGTATAGGTTGGGAGAGGGGAAGTAAGGCAATAAAAAAACCCCCTGCACAGGCAGAGGGTTTTGGTGTTAATTCAGCGGGGAATTATTCCCATTCAATCGTAGCCGGTGGCTTACCGCTGATGTCATACACCACGCGGGAAATACCGTTCACTTCGTTGATGATGCGGTTAGACACGCGCCCTAAGAAGTCATACGGCAGGTGCGCCCAGTGCGCGGTCATGAAGTCGATGGTTTCCACCGCACGCAGGGAAACAACCCAGTCGTACTTACGGCCATCGCCCATCACACCGACGGAGCGAACCGGCAGGAACACGGTGAACGCCTGGCTTACCTTGTTGTACAGGTCAGCTTTGTGCAGCTCTTCGATGAAGATCGCATCCGCGCGACGCAGCAGGTCGCAGTACTCTTTCTTCACTTCGCCCAGCACGCGCACGCCCAGACCCGGACCCGGGAACGGGTGACGGTAGAGCATGTCGTACGGCAGACCCAGTTCCAGACCGATCTTACGCACTTCGTCTTTGAACAGCTCGCGCAGCGGTTCAACCAGGCCCATCTTCATCTCTTTCGGCAGGCCGCCCACGTTGTGGTGAGATTTGATGACGTGTGCTTTACCGGTTGCGGAGGCCGCAGACTCGATCACGTCAGGGTAGATAGTGCCCTGCGCCAGCCACTTCACGTCTTCCAGCTTCAGCGCCTCTTCGTCGAACACTTCCACGAACACGCGGCCGATGATCTTACGTTTGGCTTCCGGATCGTTCTCGCCTTTCAGCGCGTCCAGGAAGCGCTGCTCGCCTTCCACGTGAACGATGTTCAGACCGAAGTGGTCGCCGAACATGTCCATGACCTGCTGGGCTTCGTTCAGACGCAGCAGACCGTTGTCCACGAAGACGCAGGTCAGGTTTTTGCCGATGGCGCGGTGCAGCAGCATCGCGGTCACGGAGGAGTCCACGCCGCCGGAGAGGCCGAGGATCACTTTGTCATCGCCAACCTGCTGGCGGATACGCTCAACGGCGTCGTCGATGATTTTTGCCGGAGTCCACAGGGCTTCACACTGGCAGATGTCACGCACGAAGCGCTCCAGCATGCGCATACCCTGACGGGTGTGGGTCACTTCCGGGTGGAACTGCACGCCGTAGAAGCGTTTTTCTTCGTTCGCCATGATGGCGAACGGGCAGCTTTCGGTGCTGGCAACGGTCACGAAGTCAGACGGGATGGCGGTAACTTTGTCGCCGTGGCTCATCCACACGTCCAGCAGCGGTTTGCCGTCTGCGGTCAGGGAGTCTTCGATACCGCGCACCAGCGCGCTGTCGGTGACGACTTCTACCTGTGCGTAGCCAAACTCGCGCTCGTTAGAGCCTTCTACGTGGCCGCCCAGCTGCATTGCCATAGTCTGCATACCGTAGCAAACGCCGAATACCGGCACGCCAGCTTCGAACACGTACTGCGGCGCGCGCGGGCTGTTCTCTTCGGTGGTACTTTCCGGGCCGCCGGACAGGATGATGCCGCTTGGATTGAATTCGCGAATCTGTGCTTCCGTGACATCCCACGCCCACAGCTCACAGTAAACGCCCAGTTCACGTACGCGACGCGCCACCAGCTGAGTGTACTGAGAACCGAAGTCCAGGATGAGAATGCGATGTTTATGAATGTTTTCCGTCATTGACGCTAATTCCGAGGCAAGTGAAACAAAAACAGAGCGCCCGGCAGAAGCCGGGCGCGGAAACTTATCAGGAGCCCAGACGGTAGTTCGGGGACTCTTTGGTGATCGTCACGTCGTGAACGTGGCTCTCCTGGATACCCGCACCGCTGATGCGTACGAATTCCGCTTTAGTACGCAGCAGGTCAATGGTACCACAGCCGGTCAGACCCATACAGGAGCGCAGGCCGCCCATCTGCTGGTGAATGATCTCTTTCAGACGGCCTTTATAGGCAACGCGACCTTCGATACCTTCCGGCACCAGTTTGTCTGCGGCGTTATCAGTCTGGAAGTAACGGTCAGAGGAGCCTTTGGACATCGCGCCCAGGGAGCCCATACCGCGGTAAGATTTATAAGAACGGCCCTGGTAGAGTTCGATTTCTCCCGGGGATTCTTCGGTACCGGCCAGCATGGAGCCTACCATTACGGCAGCTGCGCCCGCGGCGATCGCTTTGGCGATGTCGCCAGAGAAGCGGATACCGCCGTCAGCGATAACCGGAATACCTGTGCCTTCCAGCGCTTCAACCGCGTCAGACACGGCGGTGATCTGCGGAACGCCCACGCCGGTGACGATACGGGTAGTACAGATAGAGCCAGGGCCGATACCCACTTTCACCGCGCTGCAGCCAGCGTCAGCCAGCGCACGAGCGCCTGCGCCAGTGGCCACGTTACCGCCGATGATCTGCAGATCAGGGTATTTGGCACGGGTGTCGCGAATACGTTGCAGAACGCCTTCGGAGTGGCCGTGAGAGGAGTCAATCAGCAGGACGTCAACGCCCGCAGCAACCAGAGCGTCAACGCGCTCTTCGTTACCGGCACCCGCGCCAACCGCAGCGCCAACGCGCAGACGGCCATGCTCGTCTTTACAGGCGTTAGGCTTACGTTCTGCTTTCTGGAAATCTTTAACGGTGATCATGCCGCGCAGGTGGAAGCTGCTGTCAACAACCAGCGCTTTTTCAACGCGTTTTTCGTGCATTTTTGCCAGCACCACGTCGCGGGTTTCACCTTCGCGAACGGTGACCAGACGCTCTTTTGGCGTCATGTACACGCTGACAGGCTGGTTCAGGTCAGTCACGAAACGCACGTCACGACCGGTGATGATGCCAACCAGTTCGTTCTCTTCGGTCACAACCGGGTAACCGGCGAAACCGTTACGTTCGGTCAGGGCTTTCACTTCGTGCAGCGTGGTGGTTGGCAGAACGGTCTGTGGGTCAGACACGATGCCGGATTCATGTTTCTTCACGCGGCGAACTTCTTCCGCCTGACGTTCGATAGACATGTTTTTGTGAATAAAGCCAATGCCACCTTCCTGTGCCAGGGCGATAGCCAGGCGCGCTTCAGTCACGGTGTCCATTGCCGCAGAGAGCATAGGAATGTTCAGGCGAATGGTTTTCGTCAACTGCGTGCTGAGATCGGCAGTATTCGGCAGAACAGTGGAGTGAGCGGGAACGAGGAGGACGTCGTCAAACGTCAGTGCTTCTTTAGCGATACGTAGCATGGGCAATATCTCTGACCTGGGTGGTTAAATATTGCCGTGGCATTATACAGAGCGTAACCGATTGCATCTACACTTTTTTATAAAAAAGCTTGCGATTGCCTCTCAGCAGGTTACTATCGACTGAATAACTTGCTGATTTAGAATTTGATCCCGCTCACATGTTATCCTCTCAATCCCCCTCAATTTATACCGTCAGCCGCCTTAATCAGACGGTGCGTTTGCTGCTTGAGCAGGAAATGGGGCAGGTCTGGATCAGCGGTGAGATCTCTAACTTCACGCAGCCGTCCTCCGGTCACTGGTACTTTACCTTAAAAGACGACACCGCCCAGGTGCGCTGCGCGATGTTCCGCAACAGCAACCGCCGCGTGACGTTCCGCCCTCAGCACGGCCAGCAGGTTCTGGTTCGCGCCAATATCACCCTGTATGAGCCGCGCGGCGATTATCAAATTATCGTCGAGAGCATGCAGCCTGCAGGTGAAGGCCTGCTGCAGCAGAAGTATGAACAGTTAAAAGCCCGCCTCTCTGCCGAAGGGCTGTTCGACCAGCAGTACAAAAAGACGCTGCCCTCACCTGCCCACTGCGTTGGGGTCATCACCTCGAAAACCGGTGCGGCACTGCACGATATTTTGCACGTGCTGAAGCGTCGCGATCCTTCCCTGCCCGTCATCATCTACCCGACCGCCGTTCAGGGTGACGATGCGCCGGGCCAGATAGTTCGCGCCATTGAGCTGGCGAACGCCCGTCAGGAGTGTGACGTATTAATCGTCGGGCGCGGCGGCGGCTCGCTGGAAGACCTGTGGAGCTTTAACGACGAGCGCGTGGCGCGGGCAATCTTTGCAAGCCTTATCCCCGTGGTGAGCGCCGTCGGCCACGAAACTGACGTAACGATAGCCGATTTTGTCGCGGATCTGCGCGCGCCTACGCCGTCCGCGGCGGCGGAAGTGGTCAGCCGCAACCAGCTGGAGCTGCTGCGTCAGATTCAGAACGGCCAGCAGCGTCTTGAGATGGCGATGGACTACTTCCTTGCCAACCGTACCCGCCGCTTTACCCAGCTTCATCATCGTCTTCAGCAGCAGCACCCGCAGCTGCGTCTGTCGCGTCAGCAGACCGTGCTGGAGCGCCTGCGTCAGCGCATGAGCTTTGCGGTGGACGCGCAGCTCAAGCGCGCGGTTTCGCGCCAGCAGCGCGTGGCGCAGCGCCTGAACCAGCAGAACCCGCAGCCGAAAATTTATCGCGCGCAAACGCGGATCCAGCAGCTGGAGTATCGTCTGGCGGAGAGCGTCCGGACGCGTCTGAGCACCACCCGCGAGCGTTTTGGCAATGCGGTGACCCATCTTGAAGCGGTCAGCCCCCTCTCCACGCTGGCGCGCGGCTATAGCGTGACGACGGCGACGGACGGCAAAGTGCTGAAGCAGACCAAACAGGTGAATACCGGCGATGTGCTGACGACGCGTCTTTCAGACGGCTGGGTAGAAAGCGAAGTGAAATCAATTAAACCGGTGAAAAAGACGCGTCAGCGTAAAACCGGATAATTCCTCGCCGGTTACTTACTATACTGCTGCTATTCCCTTTTTTAATAAGGAGAGCAGCATGCCCCATCTTCATAGCGTTATTCCCCCTTATATTCTTCGTCGTATTATCGAAAGCGGTTCCGAGCCGCAGCAGCGCTGTGCCCGTCAGACCTTAACCCACGTCCAGACGCTGATGGCCCACATGCCCGGCAAACCCGCCGCGCCGCACGTGAATAAAGCCGGGCAGCTGGAGCGCGATATTTACGACGCGAAGCATACCCAGGAGCTGCCGGGTACCCAGGTGCGTTACGAAGGCCAGCCGTCGAACGGCGATGTGGCGGTGGATGAAGCCTACGATTATTTAGGTATTACCCATGATTTCTTCTGGAAAGAATATCAGCGTGATTCGCTCGATAATAAAGGGCTTATTTTGACCGGTACCGTTCACTATGGCCGGGAATATCAGAACGCCTTCTGGAACGGTCAGCAGATGGTATTTGGCGACGGCGACGGGGAAATATTTAACCGCTTTACCATCGCCATCGACGTGGTGGCGCACGAGCTGAGCCACGGTGTGACCGAAACCGAAGCCGGGCTTATCTATTTTGAGCAGTCGGGCGCGCTGAACGAGTCTCTGTCGGACGTGTTTGGCTCGCTGGTTAAACAGTACCATCTGAAGCAAACCGCAGATAAGGCTGACTGGCTCATTGGTGAAGGGTTGCTGGCGAAAGGGATTAACGGCAAAGGGCTGCGCTCAATGTCTAAACCCGGCACCGCCTATGACGATCCCCTGCTCGGCAAAGACCCGCAGCCTGCGCACATGAAAGATTTCATTAAAACGCGCGAGGATAACGGCGGCGTGCACCTGAACTCCGGCATCCCCAACCGGGCATTTTATCTGGCCGCGACGGCGATCGGCGGCTACGCCTGGGAAAAAGCGGGTTATGCCTGGTACGACACGGTTTGCGATCGCAAACTGGCGCAGGATGCGGATTTTGAGGCCTTCGCAAAGCTGACGATCGCGCACGGAGAGAAACGCTCCGGCAGCGACGCTGGTGCGGCCATTAAACAAGCCTGGGAACAGGTGGGAGTGTTGTAAATGCAGGTTCCGGAACTGACGGATGACGCCGTGGTTGAGCTGGCCCGGGAAGGCGGCGTCGCTTTTATTCCCAAGCTGAGTGGACAGCGCACCATCGCGCTCTCCTCGCTCAATGAGGCCCAGCGCCAGCGCCTGGTGAGCATCCTGGAGCAGGCTTTTCCACGCGGTCAGCCGCCCGGGCAAGCTTCTTCACCCGGCAGCGGCGACCAGCGCTATTTCCGCATCCAGATTGTCTGGACCGGGCAAAATCAGGCGCACTACGCCGATATCATCGTGCTGGTGCCCGAGCAGGAAGCGCCCGAGTCGCTGGTCGAGCTGTGGAAGAAAGGCGAAGGCTGCGTCTGCGATTAACCTTTGGCCCGAACAAACTCCACGCGTTTTTTAGAGATAAGACCGTGGCCGTTCTGGCAGAAATAGTCCACCGCACCGCAGGCTTTTAATACCTGGAGTGGCTGATGGCACTCCGGGCAACGGGCTTCAAGTGCAATATCTTTATTACAGCTGTCGCAGTGCGCTACCCCGTTCTGGGGCTCCAGCGGTGCCTGGCATTCCGGGCAGGTAATCGACATATTCTCTCCTGTTGGGTTTTACCGGGACAGGATAACTGCCCCGGTAGGCTGAACATTATCAGGCTTCAGCTGCCGGTTTAGTCTGCGCATTTTCCAGCATGCGGCGCACCGGAACAATAAGGACGATCAGTACCGCGGCACAAATCAGCAGCGCGATGGAGCAGCGAGCGAAGAGATCCGGCAGCATATCCAGCTGGTCGGCCTTCACGTGGCCGCCAATCAGGCCCGCAGCCAGGTTACCCAGCGCGCTGGCGCAGAACCACAGCCCCATCATCTGGCCGCGCATTCTTTCCGGCGCAAGCAGCGTCATGGTCGCCAGGCCAATCGGACTCAGGCACAGTTCGCCGAGCGTCAGCATCAGGATGCTGCCCACCAGCCAGAACGGCGACACGCCCGCTCCACCGCTGCTCAGCACGTTCTGTGCCGCCAGCATCATCAGGCCAAAGCCTGCCGCCGCGCACAAAATACCAATAACGAACTTGGTGATGCTGCTCGGGCGAATGTTTTTGCTCGCGAGCTTCGGCCATGCCCAGCTAAACACCGGTGCCAGCAGGATGATGAACAGGGCGTTGATTGACTGGAACCACACCGCCGGGATTTCAAAATCGCCAATCATGCGGTTAGTGTAGTCGTTGGCAAACAGGTTAAACGAGGTTGGCTTCTGCTCAAACGCGGACCAGAAGAACGCCGCTGAAATCAGCAGAATAAAGCAGACCAACAGCCTGGCGCGCTCTTTACGGTTCAGCCCCGCAAAGACAAACAGATAAATAAAGTAGAGGGCAACGGACGCCGCAATCACGTAGACCAGCACGCTGGCTACCGCGACCGGGTTAATCACAATCACGCCCTGCGCAATCAGCGTCACGATCGTTGCCACGCCTGCCGCCAGTGCCAGCAGCCAAACGCCCACGCCGTTACGCTTCACCACCGGGCTGTTCCAGGTAGAGTCGAGGCCGACTTCGCCGTCATAGCGTTTCATTGCCGGAACGGCAAACACGCGGAAGATAATCAGCGCCACCAGCATCCCGATGCCGCCAATACCAAAGCCCCAGTGCCAGCCGTGAGTTTTAATCAGCCAGCCGGAAATCAGCGGCGCGATGAACGAGCCCATGTTGATGCCCATATAAAACAGCGAGAAACCGCCGTCACGACGCGCGTCGCCTTTTTTATACAGGGTGCCGACCATCACCGAGATACAGGTTTTGAACAGCCCTGAGCCAAGCACGATGAACATCAGGCCGATAAAGAACAGGTTGTTCCCCATCACCGCAGAGAGCGCGATCGACAGGTGGCCGAGCGCAATCAGGATCGAACCGTACCAGACGGCTCTCTGCTGACCGAGCCAGTTATCGGCCAGCCAGCCGCCCGGCAGCGCGGCCAGGTACATGGTACCGGCAAAGATACCGACAATCGCCGAGGCGTTTTCACGCGCCAGGCCCATCCCGCCGTCATAGACGGTGGCGGCCATAAACAGGATCAGTAACGGACGAATGCCGTAAAACGAGAAGCGCTCCCACATCTCGGTGAAGAACAGGGAACCGAGCGGATACGGATGGCCGAAGAACGTTCGGCTCTCTTTTTGATTAACAGTGGATTGCATAATTCTCCCGAAAGGTATGTCGTCGTGCTTGTAAACACCAGCAGGTACGCCGGCCAGTTACGTATCTGGCCGATTTTTTACATGCGGCGAAAAGTTAGTTAACCATTTGATAACCAGGCGCTAGTTTTGTCTAGTACCGGACCCTGGACTTTAAGATGAAAATTCGACGATTGTCTACTTTCTTAGATTTAAACTTGGTTAAAAGTGAATAGTGATTGACTTCACACAGAGAAAACCGGCGGTATGATTGGACAAAAAAAAGCCCGCGATAAACGCGGGCTTTCGTGAAGCAGGTAAAGCTTATTTGCTTTTCTTAATGTGCTTAATCAAGCGCTTACGCTTACGCATCTGGTTTGGCGTCAGGGTGTTGCGCTTGTTGGCAAACGGGTTTTCCCCTTCCTTGAACTGGATACGGATAGGCGTGCCCATTACGTCCAGCGATTTACGGAAGTAGTTCATCAGATAGCGCTTGTAGGAATCCGGCAGGTCTTTCACCTGGTTGCCGTGAATTACTACGATTGGCGGGTTGTAACCACCGGCGTGGGCATATTTCAGCTTCACGCGACGGCCGCGCACCAGCGGCGGCTGATGGTCTTCAGCAGCCATATTCATGATGCGGGTCAGCATCGCGGTGCTCTGACGACGGGTGGAGCTGTCGTACGCTTCACGCACGGATTCGAACAGGTTACCCACCCCGCTGCCGTGCAGCGCAGAGATAAAGTGCACGCGGGCGAAGTCGATAAAGCCCAGACGGAAGTCGAGAGTCTCTTTCACCTGCTCGCGCACTTCATTGCTCAGGCCATCCCACTTGTTGACCACGATAACCAGTGAGCGCCCACTATTGAGGATAAAGCCGAGCAGAGAGAGGTCCTGATCGGAGATTCCTTCGCGTGCGTCGATGACCAGCAGCACAACGTTGGCATCTTCGATCGCCTGCAGGGTTTTGATAACGGAGAATTTTTCCACCACATCGGTGATTTTCCCGCGCTTACGCACCCCGGCGGTGTCGATGAGGACATACTCACGCTCATCGCGCTGCATAGGAATGTAGATGCTGTCACGGGTGGTGCCCGGCATGTCGTAAACGACCACGCGCTCTTCACCCAGAATACGGTTAGTAAGCGTAGACTTACCTACGTTTGGACGACCCACGATGGCCAGCTTGATCGGCAGATCCTGCGGGTTGAAGTCGTCTTCAGGCTCTTCTTCGCCCTCTTCTCCGTCTTCAAACTGCGCCCAGTATTCAGCGTCTTCGTCTACTTCTTCCGGCGGGTTTACTTCGTCAACCCACGGCAGCAGAACGGTTTCCAGCAGGCTGGTGACGCCACGGCCATGCGATGCCGCAATCGGGTAGATTTCACCCAGACCCAGAGACCAGAAATCCGCGACGGCCTGATCGGCATCGATGCCGTCAGTTTTGTTCGCCACCAGGAAGGTCGGCTTTTCGCGTGAACGCAGGTGTTTGGCAATAGCGGAGTCCGCCGGCATCAGGCCAGCGCGCGCATCCACCATAAACAGCACCACATCCGCCTCTTCAATCGCCAGCAGCGACTGTTCCGCCATGCGGGTTTCAACGCCGTCTTCTGTGCCGTCAATACCACCGGTATCAATACAGATGAACTCGCGTCCTTCCACCTCTGCACGACCGTACTTACGGTCACGCGTCAGCCCCGGGAAATCCGCAACCAGCGCATCACGGGTGCGTGTTAAACGGTTAAAAAGAGTGGATTTTCCAACGTTAGGGCGCCCGACAAGCGCGACCACAGGTACCATGTTTGAAGCCTCATAAAATTCAAAATAACGTCGCTTTCGCGGCGTTTTTAAAAATGTCAAAACGGCTCCTGAGTGAACAGGAGCCGTTTAGTATACTACAACCGCCGGGTAATTAACGCGTGATCGCGTACAGCGTGCCGTCTTTTGCCTGAATCAGCAGTTTGCCGTCGGCCACAACCGGATCGGTCAGGAAACCAGAACTGTCGACTTTCTGCTGTGCAACAAAGCGGCCGTTATCCGGATCGATCCAGTGCATATACCCTTCGCTATCGCCAACCACCAGGCTACCGTTGTACAGCGCAGGCGAGGTCAGCAGACGGTGCAGCAGATCGCTTTGCGTCCACAGCGTCACGCCGCCTTCGGTGCTCAGCGCCAGCAGACGATCGTTCTGATCGACCATATAGATGCGGTTGCCCTCAACAATGAAATCGTTCACAGAGCCCAGCTCACGTTTCCACATGATCTGGCCGCTGCGCAGATCCAGCGCGGTCAGGTTGCCGTTATAGGCCAGCGCGTAAACCACACCGTTAACGATGACCGGCGTTGTGTCTACGTCGCTCAGGCGGTCAATTTCCGTTGAGCCGGTGGCCTGAGAGATACGCTGCTGCCAGATCATCTGACCCTGCTGCATCAGCACGGCGCTCACGCGACCGTTGTCACCGCCCACAATGGCAGCACCAAATGCGGTAGCCGGTGCTGATTCGCCGCGCAGAGAGAGCGCAGGCATATCCAGGTTAACGGTCCATTTCACCAGACCGTCAGCTTCGTTCAGCGCCTGCAGCTGGCCGTTGCTGGTATGAATCAGCACCAGACCGTCGCTCACCACCGGACGAGACAGGGATTCACCCGCTACGGTTGTTTGCCAGGCAATAGAGCCGTCGCTGCTGTTCAGCGCATAAACCTGCGCTTTTTCGCTGCCCACGTAAACATGGCCACCGGCAACGGTCAGACCGCCAGAGAGCAGTGCAGGTTTACGGGAGAACCAGCCGTCTTTTTCCGCCAGGTTAACGGACCATACTTCTTTCCCGTCATCGGCGTTCACCGCTTTCACAGTACCTTTGCGGTCAGCGGCATAGACAACGCTGTCTGCATACGCAGGATGAAGGTTGGAATAGAAATCACCAATCCCATTGCCCACGGAGACATCCCACGCGGTGGATGGGGTAAACTGGTTTTCAACCGTCGGCAGTGGGGACATTTTCACAACGTCTTCTTCGCCACTGAACAGTGAACAACCACTCAATAACGTAACAGAAAGCAGTCCTGGCAGAAGTAATTTACGCAATTGCATCGGGTCCCTCTCAGACGGACAAATTATTTATTTTCATCTGCATCATTTCGCTCAGCGCAGGTGAAGCATTGCTCTCTACGCCAGCTTGCCACGCTTTACGCGCGCCCGCTTTGTCACCTTTGCTCAGCAGTGCTTCACCGCGCAGATCGGCAACGATGGCAGCAAAACCTTCGCCTTTGATGGTATCGAGCGTTTTCAGCGCATCGTCAGCTTTTTTCTGCTGAACCTGAATACGTGCCAGGCGCAGATTGATCACCGCTTTCAGGTTCTCATCGCTGGCCGCAGCAAGGCTCTGCGAGAGCTGAGCAGCGGCTTTATCCAGTTCGTTCTTATCAACGTACTGCTGAGCCACTTCCAGCGCAGCCAGTGCACCGTAGGTGTTTTTGTTGTCAGCCGCAAATTTTTCTGCCGCAGTCAGCGTTTGCGGCTGATCGGCACGAATTGCGCTCACGGTATTTTCATAGGACAGAGACGCGCCGCGCGCGGAATCCGCCTGATGATTGTTCCAGTAACGCCAGCCCACCAGCGCACCGATACCTAAAACAACCCCAACAACCAGCGCTTTGCCGTTTTCAACAAAGAAGCGCTTAATCGCGTCGACCTGATCGTGTTCGTTCTCGTAAATTTCCACGCAGTCCTTCTCCTTAGCCCAATAGAGTGCGCAAGTGCGCCGCAACGCCGTCCTGCGTTACCGTTGTCTGCTCACCAGAGCGCAGGTCCTTCACCACCACTTCGCCGTTAGCCACTTCGGACTCGCCCAGCACCAGTGCAATACTTGCGCCCCACTTATCGGCACGAGCAAACTGTTTTTTAAAGTTGCCGCCGCCATGGTTGGTCATCAGCTTAACGCCCGGCAGCGCATCGCGCACGCGTTCGGCAAGCTGCATCGCCGCAGACTGCGTTTCCGCGCCTGAAGCCACCAGGTATATATCGACAACGGAATCTGCTTTAAATTCCGGATTAACTGCCTGAACCAGCAAAACAAGTCGCTCAAGGCCCATCGCGAAGCCAACAGCAGGGGCTGCGCGACCTCCAAGCTGCTCAACCAGACCGTCATAACGGCCGCCCGCACATACGGTGCCCTGAGAACCGAGGCTGGTGGTCACCCACTCAAACACGGTACGGTTGTAGTAGTCCAGACCGCGCACCAGGCGCTGATTCACGGTATAGGCGATGCCTGCCGCTTCAAGCAGCTTGCACAGGCCCGCGAAGTGTTCGCGAGATTCTTCATCCAGGTAGTCACCCAGCGCAGGCGCATCGTTCAGCAGTGCCTGAACATCCGCGTTTTTGGAATCCAGAACGCGCAGCGGGTTGCTGTACATGCGACGTTTGCAGTCTTCGTCCAGCTTCTCTTTATGCTGTTCCAGGAACGCCACCAGCGCATCGCGGTAGTTAGCGCGTGCTTCCAGAGAACCGATAGAGTTCAGCTCAAGAGAAACGTGATCGGCGATACCGAGGGCGCGCCACCAGCGGGCGGTCAGCATAATCAGTTCGGCGTCAATGTCCGGGCCCTGCAGGCCAAAGACTTCCACGCCCAGCTGATTGAACTGGCGATAACGACCTTTCTGAGGACGTTCGTGGCGGAACATCGGGCCGATATACCACAGGCGCTGCTCCTGATTGTACAGAAGACCATGTTCGATGCCGGCGCGTACGCAGCCCGCCGTACCTTCCGGACGCAGGGTCAGGCTGTCGCCGTTGCGATCCTCAAAGGTGTACATCTCTTTTTCAACCACGTCGGTGACTTCACCGATCGCGCGTTTGAATAACGGGGTCTGCTCTACAATCGGCAAACGGATTTCGCTGTAACCGTAGCTGCCGAGCACCTGCTTCAGTGTGCCTTCAATGCGCTGCCAGATGGCGGTTTCGCCAGGCAGATAATCGTTCATGCCGCGGATGGCTTGAATGTTTTTTGCCACGTTTATTCTCTTTCTATATACAAAAAAAACCCAAAGAATGGGTTCAATCATACATGGGAAGCGGCACGCTTCCCATCACGTTATTTTTCAACCTGCTGAACGCTGATACGCTGTGTTTCGTCCATCATGGCGGCTTTGGCGCGGATGCGGGCTTCAAGCTGGTCGATCATGTCGCTATTATCCAGACGATCTTTACGAACGCCATCTTCATAGAGACCACTTTTCTTGTTACCGCCGGTTACGCCCAGGGTTGACACCAATGCTTCACCCGGACCGTTTACCACGCAGCCGATGATGGAGACGTCCATCGGGGTGATAATGTCTTCCAGACGCTGCTCCAGGGCATTCACCGTCCCGATCACATCAAACTCCTGACGCGAGCAGGTTGGGCAGGCAATGAAGTTGATCCCACGTGCGCGAATGCGCAGCGATTTCAGGATATCGAAACCGACTTTGATCTCTTCGACCGGATCGGCCGCCAGCGAGACGCGCAGGGTGTCACCGATCCCTTCAGAGAGCAGCAGCCCCAGACCGATCGCGGATTTTACAGAGCCGCTGCGCAGGCCACCTGCTTCGGTGATCCCGAGGTGCAGAGGCTGGTCGATCTGTTTTGCCAGCAGACGATAAGACTCTACCGCCAGGAACACGTCGGACGCTTTTACGCTGACTTTGAACTGATCGAAGTTAAGACGATCGAGATGATCGACATGACGCATCGCGGATTCGAGCAGCGCCTGTGGCGTCGGCTCGCCGTATTTTTCCTGCAGGTCTTTTTCCAGGGAACCGGCGTTAACGCCGATACGGATAGGAATATTTTTATCGCGGGCGCAGTCCACGACCATGCGGATACGCTCTTCGTTACCGATGTTGCCCGGGTTAATCCGCAGGCAATCGACGCCGTATTCGGCCACTTTCAGTGCGATGCGGTAGTCGAAGTGGATATCAGCCACCAGCGGAACGCTGACCTGCTGTTTGATCAGTTTGAACGCCTCAGCGGCATCCATGGTCGGGACGGAGACGCGAACAATGTCTGCGCCTACACGTTCTAATGCTTTGATTTGATTAACCGTCGCTTCTACATCGGTAGTGCGCGTGTTGGTCATCGACTGAACGGCGATAGGTGCCCCATCGCCGATTGGCACATTCCCAACGTAAATCCGTTTCGATTTTCTACGTTGAATCGGAGCCTGGTTATGCATGAAAAATCTCCCGCGTTGCCCGTCTGTTACTGTGCTGCTGATTGTTCGGCATTAACGGTAAGACGTGCAACCTGGTTAGTTCTGATAAAGCGACTCAGGTCGACAGGTTTTCCTTGATACTGGATCTGTACCGCTGCCGGAGCGCCGATTTTAAGTTTATAGGGAGCCTGGCCGGTTAGGTTTAACGTGCCATCTTTACGCTGCAGACCGCTGAACAGCTTTTTACCTGTCGCGTCAGTCACTTCCAGCCAGCAGTCGGCGCTGAAGTTCATCACCAGCGCGTTGGGATCGGCTGCTGTTGCCGTACCCGCCGGGCTGGTTGGCAGAGACGCTGCGCTATTGTCTGCAGGCTGAGTAGCCGCAGGCGCGTTCGCCGCAGTATCAACATTCGCCTGAGAAGGGGCAACAACCGCGTTTTGATCCTGAGCCTGCGGCGCAGCGGTGTTAGCCGTTGCTGCCGGAGCCTGTGTTGTATCGGTCGCCGACGCTTCTGGCGCTGCGGTCTGTGGCTCGCTGGAGGAAGCTGCGCCGTCAGTATTCAGCGGCACGTTCTGGGCATTCTCACTTCCGGCCTGGTTGAGTTCAGCGGAGGATTGATCGGCCATGGTGGTAATCTCTTCCTGCTGCGCCTTGTGGTTTTGCCACCACCATGCGCCGGTCAGACCGATCACCACAAACAGTACCAGCCAGGTAAAGCTCATCAGCCAGCCATCGCGTTTTTTACGACGTTTCCCCAGGGAGAAGGTCTGCATCGGCGCAACTTTTGCTGCACGGACCGGCGCCTGCTTCTCCATCATTGGCAGTAATTCGTTTTCGGGGATATGGACCAGTTTTGCGTAAGAGCGGATATAACCGCGCAAGAACGTTGAAGCCAGATCGGCAGGCGCCTTATCTTCTTCAATATCGCGAACCGTGGAAACCTTCAGGCACAAGCGTTCCGCAACGGCTTGCTGGCTGAGTCCGAGTTGTTCACGGGCGTTGCGAAGACGAACGCCAGTGGAGAGTGCTTCATGTTGGTCGTGAGTGGCTTCAGTATTCATTCGCTACAACTACTGGTACGTGAAAAATAAGGGTTCAGGTGCCGGTGAGTCACAATGCCACCCGCACCGCGAAACTTCTGGTCAGTTAACCTTGAACAGAGAGTATAAGACTGTCAGCCCGGAGATGACAGTACAGCCCTGCCCGTACGGCTAAACTGTTGTTACGTCGTTACATACTGCCCGAAAGTCGGATGAAACGCACCGTAATTATTGTTCAGTCATCACGAATCTGACTGATTATTCAGTAAGACCAGGCTTCACGGCGCAGATAATGCGCCGTGAGTGCATAATAATCAAACAGCTTTAACCGCGATCGTCTCGCCCTGCATGCGTTTACGCAGGGTACGTTTGGTACGGTCAATAACATCACCAGCCAGCTGTCCGCATGCTGCATCAATGTCATCACCACGGGTTTTACGCACGATAGTGGTGAAACCATACTCCATCAGCACCTTGGAGAAACGGTCGATACGGCTGTTCGAGCTACGGCCATACGGCGCGCCCGGGAACGGGTTCCATGGGATCAGGTTGATTTTGCATGGCGTATCTTTCAGCAGTTCAGCCAGCTGATGCGCATGTTCGGTACCGTCGTTGACGTGGTCAAGCATCACGTACTCGATGGTGACGCGGCCCTGGTTGGCGTTGGATTTCTCCAGATAGCGACGCACCGCAGCGAGGAAGGTTTCGATATTGTACTTTTTGTTGATCGGCACAATTTCGTCACGAATTTCGTCGTTTGGTGCATGCAGGGAGATCGCCAGCGCAACGTCAATCATATCGCCCAGCTTGTCCAGCGCAGGCACAACGCCAGAGGTAGACAGCGTGACGCGACGCTTGGACAGACCAAAACCGAAGTCATCCAGCATGATTTCCATCGCCGGAACGACGTTGGTCAGGTTCAGCAGCGGCTCACCCATCCCCATCATAACCACGTTGGTGATAGGACGCGTACCGGTTACTTTTGCCGCACCGACGATTTTCGCGGCGCGCCAGACCTGGCCGATAATTTCTGACACCCGCAGGTTACGGTTAAAGCCTTGCTGCGCGGTAGAGCAGAATTTGCACTCCAGCGCACAGCCTACCTGAGAGGAGACACACAGCGTGGCGCGGTCTTCTTCCGGGATGTAGACGGTCTCAACGCGCTGATCGCCGACCGCAATCGCCCATTTGATGGTGCCATCTGCGGAGCGCTGCTCTTCCACCACTTCCGGTGCGCGGATTTCAGCCACTTCCTTAAGCTTGTTGCGCAGGACCTTGTTGATGTCAGTCATGTCATCAAAATTGTCGCTGCAGTAATGGTACATCCACTTCATGACCTGATCGGCACGAAACGGCTTTTCGCCCATCTCTTTAAAGAACTCGCGCATCTGCTGACGGTTCAGATCCAGCAGGTTGATTTTTCCATTTTTATTGGGAACCGCAGGAATGGCGACTTCGGAGGTATTCACTAATTCAGACATAATATTTTCCGGCCTCGTTGTTACACGTTATGGCCCATGGAGGGTTGAATAGAAACGCCCCGGAAAGCAGTCTGCTCGTCCGGGGCGTTGCATTGTACAAAGTCTGGCGCAGGGATGCCACGTCTGGACGCGGCATTTACGAAAATAATGTGTAAACGAAACCGTTAAATTAACGGGTGCGTGGACACACTTCGCCTTCTGCGAAGAAGAAAGCGATTTCGCGTGCAGCAGATTCAACAGAGTCAGAACCGTGGGTGCCGTTCTCGGTGAAGCTGTCCGCATAGTCAGCGCGCAGAGTACCTGCCAGCGCGTTGTCCGGGTTGGTTGCGCCCAGCAGGTCACGGTGACGCTGTACTGCGTTTTCGCCTTCCAGCACGGATACCACGATTGGGCCGGAGGTCATGAACTCAACCAGGCCGTCAAAGAATGGGCGACCTTCGTGCTCAGCGTAGAAACCGCGAGCCTGTTCAACGGTCAGGTGCAGCATTTTGGTGCCAACAATTTTGAACCCTGCAGATTCAAAGCGAGCGAAGATGCTGCCAATAACGTTTTTTGCCACCGCGTTTGGTTTGATGATGGAAAAAGTACGTTCAATAGCCATGATAACCTCTGTCAATGTTCTGTTGTTTTGCATACCTGAGTATGGTGTGGCGCGGATTATAATGAGCAATAGCGCCATTGCCTATGGATTCAGGTAACATTTTTTTAAAATAAGACGAGTTTTAGCAACAGCTCACATCAGAAAGCTATTTTCAGGTCACTGCAGCGTAAAATTCACCGTCGCGACCTGACCGGTCTCATCCATAACGAGTAACTGATAATCGCCCGATTTATCAAGCTGTAATGTGTAAACTCTTCCCTTCACATTCAGCGGTTCACCGTTCAAAAACCACCAGCGCTCGCCGCTATTGCCGGTCGCCTGAAGCGGCAGCGAAACGCGGGATTCCCCCGGCAGACGTTTGATGACGGCCCCTTCGCGCACGCCTGTCAGGATGAGTGGCGCAGGTGCGTCCTGCGACAGCGGAGGACAGGTGGTTGATGAAGGAGGGACCCGTACCGCGCGACGCTCGGTCGCCGGCAGCCAGGGCTCCAGCGGCAGCGGCCAGACATCAAGGACTTTTTCAGTTGCATCAGGGCAATCTGCCGCCACGCGTTTACCCGTTTTATCCAGCCAGACCGGAAAACGAATGCCGCGTATCCCTTCCTGTTCGGGCAATAGCAGCGTGGGCGGTTCACTCCCTTCCAGCAGCCAGGTCGACAGGCGACGCCGACAGTTTTCACTCCCTTCCGGCAGCGACTGGCCGCCCGGCCAGCAGATCACGCCCCGCCCGACGCTCTCCGGACGCGGGTCGCGCGGCAGGCGGGCCTCGTCTACCGTTGAGCGTGACTGAAGCAGGTTATTCACCTGGTTTAATAGCGGAACCGCGCTGGCGAAACCAAACTGCCCCGCTACGGGCGTGCCGTCCGGTCGTCCTGTCCAGATGCCTATTACGTAGCGGGCATTAAGACCAATGGCCCATGCATCACGGTAGCCGTAGCTGGTGCCGGTTTTCCACGCCAGCGGCGCGATCTGCGGTAACGCATTATCCGGCAGCGGCTGCGCCTCGTTCGCCAGAATACGGCGAATAATCCACGCCGAGCCTTGCGACAACAGCGGACGTTCAATGAGCGGATCGCCCGGCTGTAACCGCAGCCTTCCCGCCTTACCGTGTCGGGCAAACGCGCTGTAGGCCGCGGCGATATCGGCCAGCCGGGCGCCTGCCCCGCCCAGGATCAGGGACAGATTCGGCTGCGCCCCCGCAGGCAGGATCAGCGGCAAGCCTGCGTTGCTCAGCATCCCGGCAAAACGTTTTGGCCCGTAGGCTTCCAGTACCTGTACCGCGGGAAGGTTGAGGGAGCGCACCAGCGCTTCACTCATGCTGACCGGTCCGTGGAACCCACTGTCAAAATTCCCGGGGCGATAATCACCGGTTTTTCTGGGAACGTCCTGGAGCAGCGAGGCGGGATGGATCAGGCCATCGTCCAGCGCCATACCGTAAATAAAGGGCTTTAACACCGATCCCGGGGATCGGATCGCATTGACCATATCCACGTGGCTAAAACGCGTGTCATCGTTAATATCCACCGAGCCGACCCAGCCGCGCACTTTCATATCCGTATGATCCACGACGATCATCGCCAGCGAGCTGCGTGCCGGCAAGCGAGATTTCCAGTTCATCGCCAGTTCTTCCAGCTGCCGCTGCAGTCCGGCATCCAGCGTGGTGATAATTTTTGCGTCGCGACTTTTGCCGAGCATCATGCGCGCAAAGAGCGGTGCCAGCTGCGGCATCTGTCGGGGCGCCAGCCATACCGATTCTTCCCGTGATTCTTTAACCTGCTTCGCGGACCAGACGCCCTGCGTTACCATGCGGTCGAGCACTTTGTTGCGCGCCGCCTCGGCCCGTTCAGGCCAGCGGTCCGGACGCAAGCGGCTGGGTGCCTGCGGCAGTACCGCCAGCAGCGCCGCTTCGGAATAGCTGAGCTGCGACGGCGGTTTGCCGAGATAGGTCCAGCTTGCCGCCCCGACGCCCTGCAGCGTGCCGCCAAACGGAGCGCGGTTGAGGTAAAGGGTGAGAATGTCGCGTTTGGAAAGATGCCACTCCAGCTGCATCGCCCGCCAGAGCTGACGAACTTTGCCGCCAAAGGTGCGCGGATGCGGGTCCAGCAGGCGTGCCACCTGCATGGTGAGCGTGCTTCCACCAGAGACGACTTTGCCAGAACTGAGATCCTGCCAGGCAGCGCGCAGGACAGAGAGCGGGTTTACGCCTGGGTGATCCCAGAACCAGCGATCTTCATACTGGATCAGCGCCTCAAGGTAGCGGGGAGAGACCTCTTCAATGGTAACCGGGTAGCGCCAGATCCCGTCGCTATCGGCAAAACGCCAGAGCGGCGTGCCCTTCTCATCTACCACCACCCGGGCGGGATTAACCTCTTTCAGAGGCAACGGCCACAGGCGGTCGGCGGCGACAATCAGCCCCCATAAAACGAGAAGCGCTCCCGCCAGCCATAGCCAGCGGGAGCGTGTCAGACGTGCCATTTGCATATTACGGAACAACAATCAGCGGGCCGCTGGCCGCCCCCGTTGCCCGCCACTGCGGAACGTACATAGACTCCACCATCGGGACCGGCACCTGATAGGTTCCCGGCGTCACGGCACGGGCCAGATAGACCAGCGTGACCGGCTGACCTTCGTTTACCGGCACGGCAGCCACAAAGCGGTCGTCGCGGAACTCCATATGCTGAATATCCGCCTGCTGCATCTGGCTGAGCAGGTTCTGTACCTCACTGCCGCTGTCCTGCAGGCTGGCGCTGCTGCTCGCCAGGTTCTGGTTTTCGAGCTCCAGACCCGCAGGGAGCAGATCCACCACCAGCGCATCCGGCACGTTCTGGCTGGCTTTAACGTCCAGCCACACCAGCACCAGCTCACCGCTCTTCAGCGATGAGAGCGATTTACTGCTGCCGTCGGTTGCCAGGATATGACGTTCAACCTGCAGCACGTTCGAGCTCGGCTGAGGGGCATATTCCGGATAACCGGTGCTGTCCAGGCGTACCCACAGCGGTGTTGTCCCGGTATTGGTCACCTGCAGCGCGCCAAGCTGGTCGCCGCTCACGTTTTGCACCAGTGACTTATCGCCGCCTGATGCGGTCTCAGACAGCGAAGTTTTCGCCTGCCACGTACCAGACAGGGTTTGCAGCGAGCGTCCGGCCAGGAACAGCGCATTGCTCTCCTGCGTTGACAGCCAGCGCTGGCTGAAGGCCTGTTCAGACAGAGCATTCAGCAGCGTATTTTGCGCATCCGGCAGCTGCTTGTACTCCTCCAGAAGAGAGAGCATCAGCGCGTTATCGCGAAGCTGGCTGCCGTAATCGGCCATCCAGGTTTTGCTGTCGTTACGCGGCGTTTTGAGCGCCAGATCCAGCGCCTGCTGGCTGCGCGGTGCATCGCCCATCAGTTTGAGCGCCATGCCCAGCTGCATCAGCGGCAGCCCGGAAGCCGCCTGGGCGTGACGATCCCAGATTTCACGCAGCGCGCCCAGCGGCGCTTTCTGCTGACGTGCCAGCACCAGCGCGGCATAGGCCTGCACGGCAAACTTGCTGGCCTGAGTATCATCGCTGTAGCGAATGGACATCATGCCCGGATCCTGAAGGTAGCGCAGCAGGCGGTTATTGGCGTTATTCACTGCATCGGCAGGTACGCTGTAACCCTGCTCGCCCGCGCGCACCAGGAAGTCGGTCACGTAGGCCGTCAGCCAGTACTCTTCCGGACCGTTTTTATCCCACAGCGCAAAACCACCGTCCTCACGCTGCATCTGCAACAGGCGAGAGATGCCAATATCAATCGCCGCACGGCGCTTGTCATCGGTGTCGCCCTTGATGCCAAGTGCAGTCAGCTGCGCCGCGTTGGTGTAGAGCGACGGGAACAGGCCACTGGTGGTCTGTTCCAGGCAGCCATACGGATACGCCTGCAGTTCGCGAATGTAGCGCGCCAGGTTAAGCGGTGGTTTACCGCTCAGCAGCAGTTGTCCCTGCAGGGTAGCAGGAGAGAAACCGTTACTATGCTGCGCCGGTGCGGTCCAGGACTCGCCGGGGTTCAGCATGGCACCGGTATTCACCGTCTGCGCCGGGAATGCCGGACGCACGCCGATTTTCCAGCTCTTCTGCTGCGGCGCAAAGGTCTCACCCGGAAGCTGCAGGCCCGTAACCTGAGCCGTCACCTCACCATCACCATAACCCTCCAGCGCACGCACCGGAATAAACAGGGTGCTGCGCGCGCCAGGAGACAACTGAACCGGCTGCGGCTGCGAGCCTTCCAGCGACAGTTTTCCTGTCGCGGTCAGGGCGACGTTAAGCGTTTGCGGCTTGTCCGTCAGGTTGGTGAGGTCCAGCGTCAGCCGTGAGGTGTCCCCGCTTGCCAGGAAGCGCGGCGTGTTAAGCTCGGTAATGACCGGCGCAGCCACCACAACCTTGCTTTCGCTGCTGCCGAAATCGTCTTCCGTCCAGGCCTGCGCCATCAGACGCAGCTCGCCGTTGAAATCACCAATCGGCAGCGTAATCGTGCCTTCTCCGTTGGCATCCAGCGTAACCGGCTGTGCCTGCTGGGCAATAATGGTGACGTGGTTCACCGGCGGCTTACCGCCGCGCTTCAGCTCATCACCGTCACCACCAAAGCGCAGCGCGGCCAGGCGGCCCTGCCCTTCGATGACCTGGCCGTAGATATCGTAGATATCCGCGCCGTAGCGTTTCTGACCGAAGAAAGCCTGCCACGGATCGGGCGTAACGTAATCGGTGATGTTCAGCACGCCGCTGTCAACCGCCGAGACCAGTACGTTCACTTTCTGCGGAACCGCACCCTCTTTCACGCTGGCTTTCACCTTCACAGAGAGCGTCTGGTTTGGACGCATTTTCTGCGGGTTATCGAGCGCAATGTTCAGACGACGATTTTCATCGCCCATCGGCAGATGCAGCAGGCCGACCGCGCGTTTCGGCGTGGCGGATTTGGATTTATCCCCAGGACGGACCACCAGCGTACTCAGGTAGAGATCGTGACGTTTCCAGGCTTTGTCGACCGGGATAGCGAGATCAAGCCCGTTTGCCGGGACGTCGATCTCTTTCCACCACAGCGGCCCTTCGCTGGACTCGATCATCGCATAGCCCTTACCTGCTGCCGGCGCTGCAATGTGCAGGTTAATGGTATCGCCTGGCTGATAGGCTGGCTTATCCAGTTTCAGCGTCACGCGGTCAGGACGTGCAGCCCCGGTGCCGTCGCTGTTATCCTGCCAGCTGTAGCCTGCCCAGAAGCGCACGCTGCTGACCATCTCATCAGGCGCTTTAACTTCCAGACGGTATGAGCCCCACTCCACCGGGAAGGTGACTTTACCCGTCTCGTCGGCCTTGAGAGTCAGCTCCTGCTCGCCTTCAACCAGATCTTTCTGATCGAACTGAGACTGCCAGCCTTCGCTCTCAGACCAGTTCCAGAAGTAGTCGCGGCGCTCACGGATCAGGCGTACCTGTAAACCGGAAACCGCCTTTTTCGCTCCGCTGGCATCGGCATAAACGATGTCGAAGCTGGCGTTGCCGTTCTCGTCAACAATCGGTTGGTTGACGGTGGTATCGGTGCGGTAGTCGTAAACGGCTTTACTGGCGAACTGAGGGCGGATACCCGGCAGCTCAGCCGCTGGCCAGATGGCCTGCTCAGCGCGACGCGTCACCGGACGGCCGCCGGACTCCAGCAGGCTGGCCTGCAGGATCAGCTGCAGCGGAGAGTGGACCTCTTTCCACTGGCTTTCGGTGGTTACCTGCCCACGCCCCTGCTCATCCAGCGTAAGCTGAACTTCATCCAGACTGCGGCTCAGGTTCTCCTCAGCGATATCACCAAACTGGAAGCCCGGCAGCGCAGCCACCGCGTCACGCAGCGGACGCAGGAAAAGCTGGCCCTGCAGAGAATTACCGTTGGCCGGTGCGCCATACAGGTAATAGCCCACCACGTTAAAGTCCACGTTATCCTGCGGTGAAACCGGCGATTTTTGTCCGCTCAGGTTGAGCGCCATACGCTCGGGCATGAAGTCTTCGACGTGGAAGTCCCACAGGCGCTGCAGGTTATCGCCCGTGTTGGCGCGGATATGCCACATACCGGTCTGCGCCCCGCTGTCCAGCGGATAGTTAAAGCGATAGAGCCCGTTCTCTGGCTTGACGACAATCGTACGCGCAACCTGTCCATCCGGGCGCAGCACGTCAAGTTTTACGGGCTGATCGGGAAGCGGCTTACCGTCACTGTCGCGCAGTAAGCCGTTGAGGATCACCGTTTCACCCGGACGATAAAGATCGCGCGGGCCAAACATAAAGAATTGCTTGCTGTAGCCGGGGCTACCAGCAATATCGAACTCCGCCAGATCCAGCGCCGGAAGCTTGAGGTCAAGCAGCGTGGTCTGGTCGTCTTTGCTCGCCAGAATCAGCGCGGCTTCTTTGTCCGTTTCAAGCTTCGCATGACCATCGGCATCGCTCTTCGCCTCGGCGAGAGTCTGGCCTTTATCGTTCAGCAGCGTGACGGTCACGCCGGACTGCGCCGCACCGTTCTCCAGACTCTGAGTGAAAATATCCAGGCGGTTATGGTAACGGTGAGCGGACAGGCCAATATCGCTTAAGGTAAAGAGCGTTGCGGCGTTGCTGTAGTTGTAGTGTCCAGCCTGGTTCATGACCGCGATATAAACGCCAGACTGCTGGAGGGGTTTAATATCCTTCAGGGGTAACAGCAATTTTTCGCGCGTATTGCGCGCCGGATTAAGATCGAATCGACCGGTGTAAACCAGCTCCGCCATCTTCAGCAGGTTATCGGATTCCCAGTTGGTCAGCGAGTTACGGTATTCCCACTGGCTGACAAGGGAGGCCAGCGATTCCGGCTTCACGCGGTAAAAGTTGACATCAACATTGTTGACGTTGAGTGCCATCACCGGCAGACCTTCCACCACCTTGCCCGGCAGCAGCGAGCCGCGGCTGGCAAAACCAACGGTGGGTTCAATGTCCCGGGTGGTCAGGGCTTTTTCATAATCAATGCCGAACGTCGCCTTGTTCAGCGCCTGCAGGTCACGTTCAACGGTGACGACCAGGTTGCGGTTAGGCTCCAGATGACGCAGGCGAAGCTCTTTCAGGTTCGGCGCAAGTTCCCACGCCCCGTCAACCTTGCCGCTTTTCTTGTCCACGACATGCACCGTTTTGGCGAAATCCTGATCGGGATTCAGCGGAACAGAAAAGGTCAGCACCAGCGTGGCGGCACCGTCGAGCTGAACTTCTGAGGTATCCAGCAACGTCAGCGCTTTTCCCTGACTCCGGGCAGCCAGTTTAGCCAGCGTTTCAGCATTGGGCTTTTCTGCAGCTTTCGGTGTGGATGCGGTGGATACCGCGGGAGCCGCAGCCTGAGTTTTATCGTCGCTGTTATCACAGCCGACAAGCGTAAACGTGGTGAGCAGCGCAAGAGAGAGCGCGGCTAAGCGAAACGGTTTCATCCTTTGTCCCTGGCCCAAGGAGCCTGTTGGTCGTCGTCCGGATAAGTATTATCCGCAAGTTTCATTAATTCAAAAAGGCCAATTTTAAAATCTCGAAAGCGTCTCGCAGAACGGCATCACGCCGCTACGCCGTGATGGAACCGCGATCACAGCACATAACGTCACATGTTACCTTTCAAGTCATTTGTTTTTAAAACAAGAGGATAGCTGGCTCAGCTCGCCCGAAGGCTGCTAGTTTTATGACCATGACGCACCCCGAGTGCGCGGTTCAAAAAGAGAGAAAGCCATGAAACGAGCCGTGAACGCCCTACAAAATTTCGGAAAATCATTGTACGGACCGGTACTTATCTTACCGATCGTCGGTCTGTTTATCGCCTTTGGTAACGTGCTGGGTAACGGTAATCTCGCTGAATACCTGCCGTTTCTGGGCCATCCGCTGATTCAGCACCTTGGTCAGCTTATCGCGAAATCTGCCGTGTCGGTGCTGGTCAACCTGGCGCTGGTGTTTGCCGTCGGGATCCCGATTGGTCTGGCGACGCGTGATAAAGGCTATGCCGCGCTGATTGGTCTGGTGACCTTTGTCGTGTTCATCAACGCCATGAACGTCACGCTACAGCTGCAGGGCGCACTGGCGCCAGCGGCCCAGATGAAAGCGGCCGGGCAGACCATGGTACTGGGCGTGCAGGTGCTGGAGATGGGCGTTTTTGCCGGGATCCTGACCGGGGCGCTCTCCGGATATCTGTACAACAAATACTCCAGTGTACAGTTTAACGGCGCGATGGCGATTTACTCCGGCCACTGTTTTGTCGCCATCGTCATGCTCCCCGTCTCCATGCTGCTCGGCGTGGTGATGAGTGAGCTGTGGCCGTATGCCCAGCACGGCATTAGCGCCCTGGCGCTGGCCATCAAAGGCTCCGGGCCGTTGGGCGTGGCAATCTACGGTTTCCTGGAACGTATTCTGGTCCCCACCGGCCTGCACCATCTGGTTTATACCCCGTTCCTCTATACCGAGCTGGGCGGCACGCAGGAGGTGTGCGGCGCAACCTATCAGGGCGCACGCAATATCTATTTCGCCGAGATGGCCTGCCCGGACGTGAAGCAGCTCAGCAGCACCGTGGTGTGGGACGCGCGCGGCATCAGCAAGATGTTCGGCCTGCCTGCCGCAGCCCTGGCGATGTATATGACCGCAAAGCCGGAGCGTAAAGCCATTGCGAAAGCCATTCTGATCCCGGCGGCGCTGACCTCGCTGCTGGTCGGCGTGACCGAGCCGATTGAGTTCTCCTTCCTGTTCGTCGCTCCGCTGCTCTTCGTGGTGCACGCGGTGCTGACCGGCATCGGCATGATGCTGTTCTCGCTGCTGGGCGTTCACGCCATCGGCGCCAACGGGATTATCGACTTCATCCTCTACAACCTGCCGCTCGGCACGGAGAAGTCCAACTGGCCGATGTACATCGTGGTCGGGCTGATCATGTTCGCCCTCTACTTCGTGGTGTTCCGCTTCCTGATCCTGCGCTTCAACATGAAAACGCCGGGCCGTGAGGATGACGATCGGGAGACGCGCCTCTACAGCAAGCAGGAGTACCAGGCGAAGGGCAATAACGACGGGCTGGGCGAATCCATCGTGACGGGTCTGGGCGGCCGGGAAAATATTGAGGTGGTGGACAACTGCTACACCCGCTTACGCGTCACGGTGAAGGACGTCGCCATTATCGACGAGCCGCGGCTCAAGGCGACCGGCGCGAAAGGGATTATCAAACAAGGTAACAACGTTCAGGTGGTCTACGGGCTGCACGTCAAAAAAATGCGAGAAGCCGTTGAGACGTTTCTCTGAAAGGAGCTAAAGATGTTTACACCCCCATTCATTCTGTCGATTGCCGGCGGCGGTAGCACCTACACGCCGGGCATTGTGAAAAGCCTGATGGTGCGCCTGCAGGATTTCCCGCTAGCCGAAATCCGCCTTTATGACATCGACGAGGCGCGCCAGAACACCATTGCGCCCGTCGTCGAGAAGGTCATTCGCGACCACAGTCAGAGCATCAAATTTACCGTCACCAGTGATCCGGAAGTGGCGTTCAGCGGCGCGCATTTCGTCTTCGCCCAGATGCGCGTCGGCCAGTACAAGATGCGCGAGCAGGACGAGAAGATCCCGCTGCGCCACGGCGTGGTCGGTCAGGAAACGTGCGGGCCCGGCGGCCTGGCCTACGGACTGCGCACGATCCTGCCGATGGTGGAGCTTATCGATCTGGTCGATCGCTACGCGCACGAAAAAGCCTGGATCGTGAACTACTCCAACCCGGCGGCGATCGTCGCGGAGGGCGTGCGGCGGCTGCGGCCAAATGCGCGGGTGCTGAACATCTGCGATATGCCTGTCGCCGCGATGCGCAATATGGGGGCGATTCTGGGTGTCGATCGCCGCAGGCTGGAGGTGGACTACTTCGGCCTGAACCACTTCGGCTGGTTTACCCGCGTGCTGGTGGACGGCGAAGACAAGCTTCCCGAACTGCGTAAACATATCGCGAAGTTTGGCCTGCTGACGGAAGATGCGGCTAAAACCGATCCGCAGCATTCCGATCCATCATGGGTCAAAACCTGGCGCAACATTAAGCCGATCATGGACAACTTCCCGGAGTATCTGCCGAACCCGTATCTGCAGTACTACCTGATGCCGAACCAGATCGTCGAGCATCAGAACCCGGACTATACCCGCGCCAATGAAGTGATGGACGGGCGCGAGAAAAAGCTGTTCGCCGCAGCTGAAGAATACAAGCGCACCGGGATCCTGCCGGATGCCTTCCACGTGGGCGTTCACGGCGAGTTTATCGTCGATGTTGCCTGCTCGCTGGCCTTTAACCTGCGGAGCCGCCATCTGGTGATGGTGGAAAACCGCGGGGCGATTACCAACCTGCCTTACGATGCCGTGGTGGAAGTGCCCGCTTATATCACCTCCGAAGGCCCGGAACCGATTCGCGTCGGTCAGGTGCCGCTGTTCCATCAGACCCTTTTGCAACAGCAGCTCGCCTCTGAACAGCTGCTGGTGGAGGCGACCATCGAGGGCAGCTATGAGAAAGCCCTGCAGGCGTTCACCCTCAACCGCACCGTGCCAACCATGGAGCATGCAAAAGCGATTCTGGATGAGATGATCGAGGCCAACCGCGACTACTGGCCTGCGCTGCAAAAAGCCTGGCAGGACGGCGAAACGGTGAAAAAATAGGGGCTTGCTCGCGAGTTGAACGTGGTTTGCTTGTCGGTGTCAGAAAAAACACCGACAATCCTTTTTTACGGAAAAGAATGGAGGCAACCCATGTCCACCTCATATTTTGTCGCCGCCGACTGGCTGATTGAGCACGGTGACGATCCGGAAGTTCAGATTATTGACGCGCGTATGGCCCCGGCCGGGCAGGAACACCTTCGCGATATGGTCGCGGAATACCGTGCCGGACATCTTCCTGGCGCGGTATATTTTGATATCGAAGCCCTCTCCGATCGCAACTCTCCCCTGCCGCACATGCTGCCGCGCCCGGAAGCGTTTTCCGTGGCGATGCGCGAGCTGGGCGTCAGCAAAGACAAACACCTCGTTGTTTATGATGAAGGTAACCTCTTCTCCGCCCCGCGCGCATGGTGGATGCTGAAGAACTTCGGCGTGGAAAAAGTCTCGATTCTGGCGGGCGGGCTGGCGGGCTGGAAGCGTGACGAGCTGCCGCTCCAGCAGGGTGACGTGACGCTTCCGGAAGGCGAATTCGACGCCACGTTCGACGCGCACGTGGTGAAACGCCTGACCGACGTGCTGGTCGTGAGTCATGAAAAAACGGCGCAAATCGTCGATGCCCGTCCTGCTCCGCGCTTCAATGCCGAAGCGGATGAACCGCGTCCAGGGCTGAAGCGCGGACATATTCCGGGCGCGCTGAACGTGCCGTGGGGCGATCTGGTGTTTGAGGGCGAGCTGAAAACCACCGACGAGCTGCGCGCCATTTTTGACCGTGCTGGCGTTGATTTACATCGTCCGATTATTGCCAGCTGCGGCTCCGGCGTCACGGCCTGCGTGGCGATCCTGGCGCTCGCCACGCTCGGCGCGAACGACGTCACGCTCTACGACGGCGCCTGGAGCGAATGGGGTGCGCGGGACGATCTGCCGGTTGAACCCGCGAAATAATGGATAACCGCCTGGCCACGCTGTTAACGCGCGGGACATCGCTGACCCGCGCGGAGTATCGCGTCCTCGCCCACCTCACGGAGCACCCGCTGCTGGTGGGCAACATCACGGTACGCGAGCTGGCGCAGGCGACGTTTGTTTCTACAGCCACCATCATGCGGCTGTGTCAGAAGCTGGGGTTCAGCGGCTTTAGCGAGTTTATCTGGCACTGCAAGCAGCTGCTCTCCGACACGCCGCATATTGCCGCCCAGGGGCCGTCGCTTCCTGAACTCCCGGCGCTGTTTAATCAGTTTATCGCCAACTATCAGCACACCTTCCAGTGGGTCACGCAGGAAAAGCGCCAGCAGTTTGCCGACCTGCTGCGCCAGAAAGAGAGCTTCTTTCTCTACGGGGCCGGGTTTTCCTATCTGTTTGCGGAGTACCTGACCAAGAAGCTGCAGGTGCTGGGCAAAACGGCGTTTATCTCCGGGCCGGGGGACAGCCGGAATATTTTCCTCAGCAACGCCGCCCGCTATCAGGTGTTTATTGCCGTCTCGCGCAGCGGCGAAACGGAGCAGGTGCTGGATAAAGCGCGGATTGCCAAAAACGTCGGCATGACGATCGTCGCGTTTACCCGCGCCTCGGCCAACACGCTGGCGGGGATGGCGGACGTGCACTTTGCCCTCTATGACGAAGCGGTGCACTTTGCCGCTGAAGCCGCGGGGGTGACGTCGTTTGAGTCGAATCTGGTGCTGCTGATGGATTTACTGCTGCTGGAAGCAACGGGGTGATATTCACCCCGCCATAATCAGATGATGCGGTTGGTTTTGAGATCGCGCAGGAAGCCGCCCCAGCGACGCTCGTAGAACGGGGTGATGTGCTCGGTAATAAAATGGCTGATGCCCTTCTCGCCGTTCTTCACCTGGCAGATATCAATCGGCTCGTCGCCCGGCAGCGTGTCGGTCGCCACGCTTCCCGCGGCCTGAATGATATCGTCGATATCGCCGTCCGCCTCAATACCAATCAGCAGAACCGGATGCTCGTCCGCGCGCTCTTTAATGGAGCAGAGAAACGCGCGTCTAACCGGTTTCAGGGTTTTGAACAGCGTCGTCAGGGAATCAATCATCTGCGCGGGCGGCTCGGCTACTTCAGACAGCAGCAGCGTTTCGCCCCCTTCCAGCACTTCCTGGGTGCTGAGCGGGTTGCCCTCTTCGCCAATCAGATGGCTGATTTCACGCGGCGTAAACTCTTTCCCGGTCGGCAGCTTCGCGTTAAGGAACAGCGTCTGGCCCAGCGTCATTTCAAACAGGGTACGCACCGGCATCACCACGAACGCCTGTTCGTCTTCTACCGCTTCCTGCAGGGCTTCCAGCGAGGTAAAGAACGGGATCACCGACGTGCCGTCGTCTTTCTCCCAGTGCAGCAGATCCAGCGCGCTGTCTTCGACAACCTGCTCACCTTCCGCCGCGGTGCCCGGCACCCAGACGGTGGATTCCAGCAGCGTGCGGAAAAATGCCGGACGGTGGGCGGGCTCGGTCGCCGCCTGCTCCAGCAGAGTTTCTAATTCGTTTTTGGTTTCGGACATAACAATTCCAGATGATGCATTTCCCCTCACCCCAGCCCTCTCCCTCAAGGGAGAGGGAGCAAACCATCCCCTCTCCCCTTGGGAGAGGGTTAGGGTGAGGGCAATAAAGATTACTCAGCCGTCAGCAGGTTCGCCACGGTACGCACGCCCAGACCGGTCGCGCCAGCGGACCACTGCTCAACCGCCGCTTTACGGTAGGTTGCGGAGCAGTCGATGTGCAGCCAGCCTTCGTGGTAGTTCTCAACGAAGTGGGACAGGAAGCCTGCCGCCGTGCTTGCACCCGCCGGGTACGCCGCGCTCGCGGTGTTGTTCAGCTCGGCAAAGTTGGACGGCAGCTGGCTGCGGTGGAACTCGGCCAGCGGCAGACGCCAGAACGGCTCGTTTTCCGCAGCGGCGCTTGCCAGCAGGCGAGCGGCCAGCTTGTCGTCAAAGCTGAACAGCGCGTGGTAGTCGTTGCCCAGGGCGGTTTTTGCCGCGCCGGTCAGGGTCGCCATGTCGATAATCAGCTCTGGCTTCTGGGCAGACGCGTCGATCAGGCCATCGGCCAGCACCAGACGGCCTTCGGCGTCGGTGTTCATCACTTCGACGTTTTTGCCGTTGCGATAGCGAATGATGTCGCCCAGCTTGAAGGCGTTACCGCTCACCATGTTGTCCGCGCAGCACAGATACAGCTTCACGCGCTTGTTCAGACCGCGGGTAATGGCGAACGCCAGCGCGCCGGTGATGGTTGCCGCGCCGCCCATGTCGGACTTCATGGAGTCCATGAACGCGCTCTGCTTCAGGCTGTAGCCGCCGGTATCGAAGGTGATGCCTTTACCCACCAGGCAGGCAAAGACCGGCGCCGCTTTATCGCCGGTTGGGTTGTAATCCAGCACCAGCAGGACCGGAGGACGCTCAGAACCACGGCCCACGGTGTGGATGCCCATGTAATTCTGCTCGCGCAGGTCTTCACCTTTGGTGATGCGGTAGGACATTTTCTCGCCCGCCACGCCGCACAGCAGGTCAACCGCGCGCTGCGCCAGCTGCTCAGGACCGAGCTCTTCTGCCGGGGCGTTGATGGTGTCGCGCACCCAGTCGATGATTTGCAGGCGGCTTTCCAGCTCTTTCTGACCGGCTTCGTCGAGGTTAGCCCACTCGATTTTGCGGGTGCCTTTCGGGCCTTTGTAGCCTGCCCAGAATGCCCAGCTGCGGTCGGTGTCCCAGCCTTCGCCTTCCAGGGAGACATGCTTAATGCCCAGGCCGTCAATTTTGCGGGCGGCGCGCTGGATCAGGCCGGTATCATCTTTGCCCGTCAGGTGCAGGGTAATGCCGTCGTTATTAATGCTGTAGGTGGCTTTCTCGCCCCAGCGTGCGTCAGCAGGCTGATTCGAGAGCGTAATCTTCATCGCTTCGGTCATTTTATTTTTCCTTATTAGCAACTAGCAAACGGGCCGCCTGAAGGCAGCCCGTTATGTTATTTATTCTGCTTCATCTAACCAGACTAACAGAATCGCCTCCAGAATTTTTTCATTGGATGCGTTTGGATCGTCATCGAAATCCTCTAAATCGCAGATCCACTGGTGCATGTCGGTGAATCGTACGGTCTTCGGATCGAGATCCGGGTTCGCGTCGTAGAGCGCTTCGCCGATTTCACGGCTGTCTGTCCACTTCAGTCCCATATCAATGCTCGCGTGCGTGGTTGATGGTGTAGCGTGGGAACTCCACGACCAGATCTTCATTGGTCACCGCGGCCTGGCAGCTCAGGCGGCTGTCAGGCTCCAGACCCCATGCTTTATCCAGCATGTCGTCTTCGTCTTCGGTGCTCTCGGCGAGAGAGTCGAAACCTTCACGCACGATGCAGTGGCAGGTGGTGCAGGCACAGGATTTTTCACAGGCGTGTTCCACTTCGATACCTGCACGCAGGGCAACATCGAGAATGGTTTCACCGGTCTTCGCTTCCAGAACAGCGCCATCCGGACAGAGGTCCGCATGAGGCAAAATAACAATCTTTGGCATATTAAACCTCGTCCACGGACTGGCCTTTCAGCGCGACGCGGACAGATTTGTCCATGCGGCGAGCAGCAAAGTCCTGGGTTTGTTTATCAACGTTTTTAATGGCTTCTTCTATTGCGTCAGCGTCATTGCCTTCTGCTACTGCGCTTAAATGCGCGGCAGCGTCGTCAATCACCTGGCGCTCAGCGGCGCTTAACAGCGCGGCATCGGCAGCGAGCGCGCCGTTCAGGCTCTCCAGCACGCGGGCGGCTTCAACTTTTTGTTCAGCCAGCATACGCGCCTTCACATCCTGCTCGGCGTAGCTCATTGAGTCCTGAATCATGGAGGCGATTTCGCCATCGGTCAGGCCGTAGGACGGCTTCACCTGAATGGACGATTCCACGCCGGTCGATTTTTCCATCGCCGTGACGCTCAGAAGGCCGTCCGCATCCACCTGGAAGGTGACGCGAATATGCGCCCCGCCCGCAGGCAGCGCCGGGATACCGCGCAGCGCAAAGCGCGCCAGAGAGCGGCAGTCCTGCACCAGCTCGCGCTCGCCCTGCATCACGTGGATGGACATCGCGGTCTGGCCGTCTTTGAAGGTGGTGAACTCCTGCGCGCGCGCCACCGGAATGGTGGTATTACGCGGGATCACTTTCTCTACCAGGCCGCCCATGGTTTCTAACCCGAGCGACAGCGGGATGACGTCCAGCAGCAGCATTTCGCTGTCCGGCTTGTTGCCGACCAGAATATCTGCCTGGATTGCGGCGCCCACGGCAACCACTTTGTCCGGGTCGATGGAGGTCAGCGGCGTGCGGCCAAAGAATTCGCCCACGCGCTCGCGCACCAGCGGCACGCGGGTCGAACCGCCCACCATGACCACTTCCAGCACCTCGTTCGCCTCAACGCCCGCATCTTTCAGTGCGCGACGGCAGGCCAGCAGGGTGCGTTTCACCAGCGGGGCAATCAGATCGCTGAACTGGTCGCGGGCGATCTCACCCTGCCAGCCCGCAACGTTTACGCTAACCGTCTGCGCATCGCTCAGGGCGATTTTGGCGTCGATAGCCGCATCCAGCAGTTCACGCTGCACGCGCGCATCGCTGCGATCGCTGATGCCCGCCTGCTCGCGAATATAATCCGCCAGCAGATGGTCGAAGTCATCGCCGCCCAGCGCGGAATCCCCGCCGGTCGCCAGCACTTCAAACACCCCGCGGCTCAAGCGCAGGATCGAGATATCAAAGGTACCGCCGCCGAGATCGTAAACCGCAATCACCCCTTCCTGACCGGAGTCGAGGCCGTAGGCAATCGCCGCCGCCGTCGGTTCGTTCAGCAGGCGCAGCACGTGCAGGCCTGCCAGACGCGCGGCGTCTTTGGTGCCCTGACGCTGTGCATCGTCAAAATAGGCCGGAACGGTGATGACTACGCCGTCCAGATCGCCGCCAAGCGTCGCCGTCGCGCGCGCCGCCAGCGCTTTAAGGATGTCGGAGGAAACGCGAATCGGGTTCAGCAGACCGGCCGCGGTCGCAATCATCGGCAGGCCGTTTTCACTGGCCTGCAGCTGATACGGCAGATGCGGATAGCGGGTCTGAATATCGGCCAGAGAGCGGCCCATCATGCGCTTTACGGAGCTGATGGTGTTGGCCGGATCGCGCGCGGCGTTGGCGCGGGCGTCATAGCCGACCGCGTGCCCCTGCTGCTGGTAGTGGACCACGGAAGGCAGCAGATGGCGACCCTGCTCGTCAGCCAGCGTTTCCGCCTGGCCGCTGCGCACGGTCGCCACGAGGGAATTGGTGGTGCCCAGATCGATACCCACCGCCAGACGACGCTGGTGCGGTGCGGCACTTAAGCCAGGCTCACTAATTTGTAATAAGGCCATAATTGCTTCCGAAATTAAAAATCGAGCAGCTTTTCTTCGAGTTGTTCAGCACTGCTTCGCAGTTTATCGAGAAAACGGAGTTTGCGCACAGTGTCTGCCGCCACGTCCCAGGTCTCGTTGTTCAGTTGCTCCACCATCTGCTGATGGCGGGTATCGAACATGCCCTTCACGCGCGTGATGAAGCTTTCCAGACGCGCTTCGTCTTTGGCCTGTTCAATCTCATCCAGCTCTTCGCGAAGCTCCAGCTGTTCCATCAGAAACGCGGTGTCGCGCACGGTATGCTGTTCGCTCGCCAGATCGAAACCGTGGAGCGAGAGCAGATATTCTGCACGCGCCAGCGGATGGCGCAGCGTCTGCCAGGCCTGGTTGATGGTCGCAGATTGGGAAACCGCAGCCAATTGCTCAGACTGAGTACCACTGGCGAATTTATCCGGGTGATACTGACGCTGAAGATCCTGAAAACGGATCGTCAGCGCCTGGAGATCAATCGGGTATTGAGCGGGTAGTCCGAAGAGAGTGAAGTAATCCATAACATTCTCAGGGGTAGCCTGTTAGAACAAACCCCACGCGCAGCGGGTAAGCCACGGTGGGGTTTCGGATGACGCGCGGTTAAACGTGGAAGCTTTCGCCGCAACCACACTCGTCTTTGACGTTCGGGTTCGTGAACTTGAACCCTTCGTTCAGGCCTTCTTTAACGAAGTCCAGCTGAGTGCCGTTGAGGAATTGCAGGCTTTTGCCATCGACCACCACCTTCACGCCCTTGTCTTCAAACACGGTGTCGTCAGACGCCGGCTCGTCAACAAACTCCAGTACGTAAGCCATACCAGAACAGCCGGAGGTACGTACGCCCAGTCGCAGGCCAAAGCCTTTACCACGGTTCGCCAGAAAAGAGCTTACTCGCGCGGCAGCGCTGTCGCTAAGGGTAATCGACATACTCAAACCTCAATTATTTTGCTTCACGTTTGCTTTTGTAATCCGCAATGGCGGCTTTGATCGCGTCTTCTGCCAGAATTGAACAGTGAATTTTCACCGGTGGCAGTTCGAGTTCTTCAGCAATATCCGTGTTCTTGATTGCCTGTGCTTCGTCCAGAGACTTGCCCTTCACCCATTCGGTGACCAGGGAGCTGGACGCGATAGCAGAACCGCAGCCGTAGGTCTTGAAGCGCGCGTCTTCAATGATACCTTCATTGTTGACTTTAATCTGCAACTTCATCACGTCGCCACACGCCGGTGCGCCAACCATACCGCTGCCGACAGATTCGTCGCTGTTGTCAAAAGAGCCAACGTTGCGCGGGTTTTCGTAATGATCGATGACTTTTTCGCTGTATGCCATGATTGAATTCTCCTTATGTACCGATTAGTGATGTGACCATTCAATGCTGTTCAGATCCACGCCCTGCTTGAACATTTCCCACAGTGGAGAAAGGTCGCGCAGACGGCCGATGGAGTTGCGAACCAGCTTGATGGTGTAGTCAATCTCTTCTTCGGTAGTGAAACGACCTAAAGAGAAACGGATAGAGCTGTGCGCCAGCTCGTCGGTCATGCCCAGCGCGCGCAGCACGTAGGATGGCTCCAGGCTTGCAGACGTACAGGCAGAACCGGAAGAAACGGCCAGGTCTTTCAGCGCCATGATCAGCGATTCGCCTTCAACATAGTTGAAGCTGACGTTGAGGATGTTCGGAGCGCCCTGCTCGAGATCGCCGTTCAGATACACTTCTTCCATATCTTTCACGCCGTCCCACAGACGGTTACGCAGCGTGCGCAGGCGCGCCATCTCGGTTTCCATCTCTTCTTTCGCAATGCGGTACGCTTCGCCCATGCCCACGATCTGGTGAACAGGCAGCGTGCCGGAACGCATGCCGCGCTCGTGACCGCCGCCGTGCATCTGTGCTTCGATGCGGATACGCGGTTTACGACGAACGTACAGCGCGCCGATCCCTTTCGGGCCATAAATTTTGTGGCCGGAGAAGGACATCAGGTCCACTTTCAGCTGGCTCAGATCGATAGGCAGTTTGCCCACGCTCTGGGTCGCGTCAACGTGATAGATGATACCGCGCGCGCGGCACATTTCGCCGATGGTAGCGATGTCCTGAACGACGCCGATTTCGTTGTTAACGTGCATGATGGAAACCAGAATGGTGTCATCACGCATGGCCGCTTCGAGCTCTTTCAGGTCGATGATCCCGTTGCTCTGTGGCGCCAGGTAAGTCACTTCGTACCCTTCACGCTCCAGCTGGCGGCAGGTATCCAGCACGGCTTTGTGTTCGGTTTTGCTGGTGATGATGTGCTTGCCTTTTTTCTGATAAAAGTTGGCTGCACCTTTGATCGCCAGGTTGTCTGATTCGGTCGCACCGGAGGTGAAAACAATCTCACGCGGGTCGGCACCCACCAGGTCGGCAATCTGATTACGGGCGATATCAACCGCCTCTTCAGCATGCCAGCCAAAACGGTGTGAACGGGAAGCTGGGTTACCAAAGTTTCCGTCCAGGGTCAGACACTGCATCATTTTCTCGGCAACACGCGGGTCCACCGGCGTGGTTGCGGAGTAATCGAGATAAATCGGTAATTTCATTGCTCTTTAAACTCCGTACATCGCTTCAATGCAAGGAATCAGGCAACCGGCTGGATGTACGACCGAGTACGCGGGGCGTGACCGCCCCGGCCTGATTCTGAAATCTTTATCGTTTTATTACGCGCGCAGTTTGACGTCGATAGCGTCCTGCGCGCGGGTGCTGCGTTGGGAATCCTGACCGTGCTGACGACCAGAGACATCCAGAACTTCCTGGTTATTGACCAGTTCACCCAGGGTGATGTTGTTCAGGAAGCCGGTGAGACGGTCGCTCAGATCGCGCCACAGCGCATGGGTCAGGCACTTATCGCCGCCCTGGCAGCCGCCTTTACCCTGGCAACGGGTCGCGTCAACGGATTCGTCAACTGCGCTAATCACTTCACCAACTGCAATACTGCCCGCGTCTTTACCCAGCAGATAACCGCCGCCTGGGCCACGAACGCTGGAAACCAGTCCATTTTTACGCAGTCTCGAGAACAGCTGCTCCAGGTAAGAGAGGGAGATCCCTTGTCGTTCAGAAATATCAGCCAACGGAACCGGGCCCGCTTCGGAGTTGAGCGCAACGTCCAGCATCGCGGTCACGGCATAACGCCCTTTAGATGTCAGTCTCATGTCTTACTTAACCTCAAACTCGCCCCTGCCCGGGGTTTTTTATTGTAAAATGGGGGTATTGCATAGCAGGGCCAAGTCTGACATTCCTGACTAAAATGGTCAACTATTTACTTGACTGTTTTAGTCAGGTATTTAACGTTCCGTGCCTTCATAACCCAGGTGCGGCCTGATGTCCTCACCCCTGCCCTCTCCCATGGGGAGAGGGGAAAATCGACACTACTCTTTATTCTTCTGCTCAATCGACGCCAGAATCCCGCGCAGGATGTTCAGCTCCTGGCTTTCCGGGCGGGCGCGGGTAAACATACGGCGCAGCTTGTTCATCACCTGGCCCGGGTGGCCTTCACGAATAAAGCCGGTTGAGAGCAGCGTCTGCTCCAGGTGACCGTAGAAGCGCTCAAGGTCGTCCACCAGCGGGTAGGCCGTTTCTTCTTTAGGCTCTACCTGTTTCTCCTGCGTCGCCAGCCACGCCATACGCACCTCATAGGCGATAACCTGCACCGCCATCGCCAGGTTCAGCGAGCTGTATTCCGGGTTAGCCGCGATGGCGACGTGATAATGGCACTTCTGCAGCTCGTCGTTGGTCAGGCCAACGCGCTCGCGGCCAAACACCAGCGCAACCGGAGCCTGTTCCGCTTCAGAGACGCTTTTCAGGCCGCATTCGCGCGGGTCCAGCATCGGCCACGGCAGCGTGCGTGAACGCGCGCTGGTGCCAACAACGAGGCTGCAGCCGGCCAGCGCTTCGTCAAGGGTATCGACGATCTGAGCGTTGCCGATCACGTCGCTGGCACCGGCCGCCAGGGCGATAGCCTGCGAGTCAGGTTTCACCAGCGGGTTAACCAGCCACAGGTTCGTTAAGCCCATGGTTTTCATAGCGCGGGCAACGGAGCCCATGTTGCCGGTGTGCGATGTTTCGACCAGCACGATTCGAATGTTTTGCAGCATAATTTTTAATGTCTGAATTCAGCGTCTGAAGAATATTCCGGCATATTATCATAAACGGGAGACATAATCCGATCCCACTGCTATACTCTGCGCCGATTTTCCTGTTCTTTAACATCCAGTGAGAGAGACCGATGCATCCGATGCTGACCATCGCCGTGCGCGCAGCGCGCAAGGCGGGTAATGTAATTGCCAAACACTACGAAACGCCAGACTCCGTAGAAACCAGCCAGAAAGGCAGCAATGATTTCGTGACTAACGTCGATAAAGCCGCAGAAGCGATTATTATCGAAACGATCCGCAAATCTTACCCGCAGCACACCATCATCACCGAAGAAAGCGGTGAACATGAAGGTACCGATCAGGATGTTCAATGGGTTATCGATCCACTGGATGGCACCACCAACTTCGTCAAACGCCTGCCACACTTCTCTGTGTCTATCGCAGTACGCATTAAAGGCCGTACTGAAGTCGCCGTTGTTTACGATCCAATGCGTAACGAACTGTTCACCGCTACCCGCGGTCAGGGCGCACAGCTGAACGGCTACCGTCTGCGCTGCAGCAACGCACGCGATCTGGACGGCACCATTCTGGCGACCGGTTTCCCGTTCAAGGCGAAACAGCACGCGACCACCTATATGAATATCCTGGGCAAACTGTTTACCGAATGCGCGGACTTCCGCCGCACCGGTTCTGCCGCGCTGGATCTGGCCTACGTGGCGACCGGCCGCGTTGACGGTTACTTCGAGCTGTCGCTGAAGCCGTGGGACTTTGCTGCGGGCGAGCTGATCGCACGTGAAGCAGGCGCCATCGTGTGTGATTTCACCGGCGGCCATAACTATATGTCTACCGGCAACGTCGTTGCAGGTAACCCACGCGTTGTTAAAGCCATGCTGGCCAACATGCGTGATGAACTGAGCGATGCGCTGAAGCGTTAATCCCGGTCATTCCCTCTCCCCGTGGGAGAGGGAATCCCAACTAAAACGGCCGCAATCCTCTTCCCACCGGCATCGTGCTCATCCACATCGTCACCGCTGCCACCAGCAGAATCACCCCGCCCGCCAGCGCAAGCGTTGTCCACCCTACCTGTCGCCACAGCACCGGCGTTTTATTGCCGCTGAGTTTGACCGCCAGCTGACGGAAGCTGTGAACCAGCAGCGCTAAAGACGAAATGGTGAGAGATGTCCCTGCCGCCATCGCCAGCGCAGAGAGCATTCCCCAGCCAAACACGCCTATCACCTTGCTGAACAGCAGCACCATGATGGCCCCCGAACACGGGCGCATGCCCATCGAGAGAATAATCATCAGCCGCGCGCGCCAGTCGTCGCCGTTCTGCAACTGTTCCTGCGTGGGCAAATGCTGATGTCCGCAGCCGCAGCTTTCATCATGAACGTGGTGCGGCGTGAAGGTTTTGAATTTCGGTTTTTGCAGCAGCACGCGCAGCTTTTTCATCGCCCGCCAGCAGAGGATCAGCCCCAGCACGCCCACCAGCGCGTAGCTTCCCTTCTCCAGCCAGAAACTGCTCATGTGCAGCTGGCGCGCGGGAAGCTGCAACAGCGAAAGCACGACTACGACGAGCGCAATCGCCACGCTGCCCTGAAGCAGCGAGGAGGCCAGCGTCAGCCCGATACTCGATTTCAGCTTCGACGGATGGGTGGCGAGCCAGGTCGTTATCACGATTTTGCCGTGCCCCGGCCCCAGCGCGTGCAGTACGCCATAGATAAAGCTGAACGCCAGCAGGGAACCACCCGCTTTGGTCGGGTTCTCCGCCACCGCCTTCAGCAGACCGCTCATCTGCTGGTTGACCTCACGCTGCCAGACGATGCTTTTCATCATGACCTGCGGCCAGGCCTGCCACAGCCAGAGTGAACCGCAAACGGCCAGCAGGAGAAAAAGCGCCAGCGGCCAGAGGTGCAGCCAGCGGCGCGGTTTCCGAACCGGAGAGGAGATCACTGACATTGTAACGTTACCTCCTGCGCGAACTGTTTACCCAACTCCATGTCCTCAGGCGGTGCATCTTCCTTATCAAGCGAGACCGCAAAGTTCAGCGTCTCCTCGCTGGGTTTCGGGGTGTGAACGCCAATTTTGCAGTTTTTTTGCAGAGCGTCCGGCAATCGTACGTCGCCGTCTTTGTCATAGCGCATATCGACATAGTAGGTAGGATCAAAAGTGGAAAACGTGTAAGTTTGCCCGGCCAGCGGCTGCGGATGCGCCAGCGGGAGCACAAACGTCAGCAGCGCCTGATGCCCGTCACGCGTCATCCCGTATTCCGTTGGCCGGTTCAGAAATTTAACCTTTTGCCCGTTGTGCCAGAATTCCGTGAAGTAGTGCTGGCCGAGCACGTTGGCCATCACTTCCGCCGCCAGCTTTTTCCAGATTTCATCGCCAGGCTTCGCGTTTCCCGCATCATAGAGCAGATCGGCCGAGGTGATTTCATCCATCGTCCAGCGCATCTTCAGGCCGCTCAGCTGCGTGCCGTCGGTAACCAGCTCGGTCTGGAGGTCAATAAAACTGTGAGGGTGTGCGCTGGCGGTGAAGCTGATAACCGCCAAAAATAACGCCATCGCACTTTGTTTAACTGTTTGCATCAATTCCTCACGTCAAAAATTCTGTGATGTTCCCCAGCAATCCTGAGTGAAAGGCCTGCCGGCGCGCTTTTCAGCGCTCATCCTTTAGCTATTCTTATCAAACATTCACACTGGATACCCGACAGATGATGACGACGCTTGAAATTCCATCTGTGCTTTCCAGTTCGCAGCGCCGCTGCCAGGTGCTTTTGATGCTATACCTGCCCGATGCTGCCGTCACCGCAGAGAGCATAATCGCTGCCAACGGGGTGGACGACGCGATGGCACGGCAAGATATAGCCGAGACGCGCGATGAAATCCAGCGCTATCACCGGCTGGACATCGTCACGCACCACGACGGCAGCTACCGGATTGAAGGCACAGCCCTGAATCAGCGTTTATGCCTGCTGCACTGGCTGCGCCGGGCGCTGCGGCTTTGCCCGCAGTTTGTCTCACACCAGTTTACCCCCGCATTAAAAACCGCGCTTAAACAACACGGCATTGCGCGACCGCTGTACGACGATGCGAACCTGCGGGCGCTGATCGGCTTCTGCTCCCGCAAGCTCCAGCGCCAGTTTGAATGTCGCGACGTCCAGTTTTTACAGCTCTATCTGCAATACTGTCTTATTCAGCACCAGCTCGGGAATACGCCACAGTTTTCTCACGTTCAGCGCAGCTGGACCCAGTCGAGAGGGGAGTATTTTACGGCCCAGGAGATCGTGCGTCACTGGAGACGTCGCGTGCCGCAGGGAGCGCACGGGGATGAACAGCTGTTTCTGGCCCTGCTGTTTATGATGCTCCGCACGCCCGATCCGGTGCTCGATAAACACCAGCAGGATCAGCGCTTGCGCCGGGCCATCGTGCGCATGGTCGCCCGTTTTCGCTCGCAGACCGGGATGAACTTCAGCGATGAGCAAGGGCTGACCGATCAGCTGTATATCCATCTTGCTCAGGCGCTGGACCGCTCGCTGTTTGAAATTGGCATCGACAATAGCCTGCCGGAGGAGATCCATCGTCTCTATCCCCGGCTGTTACGCACCACAAAGGAAGCGCTGTTTGAGCTGGAAGCGGAGTTTGGGCTGCGTTTTTCTGATGAAGAGATGAGTCTTGTCGCGGTGATTTTTGGCGCATGGCTGATGCAGGAGACCGATCTGCACGAAAAACAGGTGATCCTGCTGACGGGAGACGATAAAGCCAGCGAGGACCTGATTGAACAGCAGCTTCGCGAGCTGACGCTGCTGCCGCTCAACATTCGCTATCTGACGCTGCAGGCTTTCCAGAAAGAGGGTGCACCGCGCGAAGCCGCGCTGGTTATCACCCCCTACCCTACCGTCCTGCCGCTGTTCTCGCCGCCGCTGATACATGCCGTTGAAACATTGAACGCGCAGCAGCAAGAACATATTCGCGCCATGCTGGAATCATAGCGAGGCGCGAGCGGCCACTTTAGGGCGAACAACGATGGCGGGTAAGGCGACCAGCGCCATCACCCAGAAAACCCCATGCCCCAGGTGCTGGTAGAGGAACCCCGCAAAGACCGTCATGATCGCGATACTGCCCCCCATCGCGACCGCCGAGTAGACGGCCTGCAGGCGAATAACGTCTCCGCCCTCGCGCGCTGCGATATAGCGCATGGCCGCCAGATGGCACACGGTAAAGGTGCCGCAGTGGAGAATTTGCGCCACTATCAGCCACGGCAGATCGGTCGTCCAGCCCATAATCCCCCAGCGCGCCACGCCGCACACGGCGGAAAGCAGCAGGAGGTCTCGCGCGCCAAAGCGACGGAACAGCTTCTTGCTCAGGGCAAAGATAATGACTTCGGCCACTACCCCCAGCGACCACAGATAGCCCACTGCGGAAGCAGAATATCCCGCCCCCTGCCAGTAGATGGCGCTGAAGCCATAGTACGCCGCATGCGCCCCCTGAAGCAGACAGACACACGCCAGAAAACGCCAGCTCTGGGCCACCAGGCTCCGCCAGGCGGGCCAGCCTGCGCTCTCCTGATGGCGGCTTTCCCCTTGCGGCATCACCGACGGACGCAGCAGCATACCCAGCAGCATAGAGGCAATACCGATACTCAGCAGGGCGAGAATGGCGCGGTAATCGTAAAGGCTGACCAGTTTGCCCACCAGCGCGGAACCAATCACAAAGGCAATTGAGCCCCACAGGCGCACGCGGCCGTAGTCCATGGTGATCTGCTTTTGCCAGGTGTTCGCCAGGGCATCCGTCAGCGGTACCAGCGGTGAGAAGAACAGGTTAAAGCCGACCATCACCACCATCAGCCAGGCAAACTGGTGGCTGACCCAGAAGCAGGCAACAAAGACCAGTGTCAGCAGAGCAAGAATGCGCACGGCCTTGATCAGTAAGGAGGGATCGCTGACGCGCGGGGCAATCAGCAGGCTGCCGAGGAAACGCGCTACCAGCCCGGCCCCCAGCAGGACACCGATAGTCTCAGGAGTCAGGCCGATACCCTTGAGCCAGACGCTCCAGAAGGGCAGAAAAATACCGTAGCTAAAGAAATAGGTGAAATAACTAAGCGCCAGCCAGCGCGTGGAATGCAAGACCATGAATCCCTCCCGAAATCGAGGCCATAGTCTGGCGAGAATATAAAAATTAAGCAAGTAGATAGCCTGCTATAAATTAACGAAAAATTAACATCTTGTGCAGTCGTCTGGCTTATGGCAGGGAATGAAAATATGTATTACGTTTAAATTACTCCACTTGCAGAGGTTTTTCTGCCATGAACTCACTACGTTATTTCGATTTCGGTCAGTCACGTCACCTGCTGCTGCTGATTGGCCGCATCGCGCTTGTCGTGCTGTTTATCATCTTTGGCTATCCAAAACTGACGGGGTTTAGCGGCACCGTGCAATATATGACCTCGCTGGGTACGCCGATGCCCATGCTGGCGGCCATTATTGCGGTGGTGATGGAAGTCCCTGCTGCCATTCTGATCGTGCTGGGCTTTTTCACCCGCCCGCTCGCGGTACTGTTTGTATTCTATACGCTGGGCACGGCGATTATCGGTCACCATTACTGGGATATGACCGGTGATGCGGTCGTACCGAATATGATTAATTTCTATAAGAACGTCAGTATTGCTGGCGCCTTTATTTTACTGGCCATTGTTGGTCCGGGGGCTATTTCCCTCGACCGGCGTTAAGCCAAAAAAAAAAGGCCGCAAGCGCGGCCTTTTTTATTTCTGCAAAGCAGAGGAATTACGCGTATACCGGGAAGCGTGCGCAGATATCCAGAACTTTACCTTTGACGCGCTCGATAACCGCTTCGTCATTGATGTTGTCCAGAACGTCACACATCCAGCCAGCCAGCTCTTTCACTTCCGCTTCTTTGAAGCCGCGGCGAGTCACGGCCGGAGAACCGATACGGATACCGGAGGTCACGAACGGGCTCTTCGGATCGTTTGGCACGCTGTTTTTGTTCACGGTGATGTTGGCGCGGCCCAGGGCTGCGTCAGCTTCTTTACCGGTCAGGTTCTTATCAACCAGATCCAGCAGGAACAGGTGGTTTTCAGTACCGCCGGAGACCACTTTGTAGCCACGGTTCAGGAACACTTCCACCATCGCTTTGGCGTTCTTAGCAACCTGCTGCTGATAAACCTTGAATTCTGGCTCCATCGCTTCTTTCAGCGCAACGGCTTTAGCCGCGATAACGTGCATCAGCGGGCCGCCCTGCGCGCTTGGGAATACAGCGGAGTTCAGTTTTTTGTACAGCTCTTCGTCACCGCCTTTCGCCAGGATCAGGCCACCGCGTGGACCCGCCAGGGTTTTGTGGGTGGTGGTGGTCACAACGTGAGCGTGTGGAACCGGGTTCGGGTAAACGCCAGCGGCAATCAGACCCGCAACGTGCGCCATGTCGACGAACAGGTAAGCACCAATGCTGTCTGCGATTTCACGCATTTTTGCCCAGTCAACGATACCGGAGTAAGCAGAGAAGCCACCGATGATCATCTTCGGTTTGTGCTCTTTAGCCTGCTTCGCCATGTCTTCATAGTCAATTTTGCCGGACTCATCAATACCGTAAGGGATGATGTTGTACAGTTTGCCGGAGAAGTTAACCGGGGAGCCGTGAGTCAGGTGGCCGCCCTGCGCCAGGTTCATACCCAGAACGGTATCGCCCGGCTGCAGCAGCGCGGTGTAGACCGCGAAGTTAGCCTGAGAGCCAGAGTGCGGCTGCACGTTCGCGTAGTCAGCGCCAAAGAGTTCTTTCGCACGGTCGATAGCCAGCTGCTCAACGATATCCACGTACTCGCAACCGCCGTAGTAGCGTTTGCCCGGGTAACCTTCAGCATATTTGTTAGTCAGCTGAGAACCCTGCGCCTGCATGACGCGCGGGCTGGTGTAGTTTTCGGAGGCGATCAGTTCGATGTGCTCTTCCTGACGTACTTTTTCCTGCTCCATAGCCTGCCACAGTTCGGCATCATAATCGGCAATGTTCATTTCACGCTTTAACATCCGCATCTCCTGACTCAGCTAACAAGTAAATTTTGGCCTGAAAAGGCAGTCCTGTTGGACGACGGGCAACAGTATAACTGATTAGTTCTGTGATAACAGGTCTTGACAAACGATTTTACGCAAACGTTTTCCTACGCGCCACGCAAGGGTTTGAGGAATAAAGCTCTCGCCCTTTCCAGCGGATTTCTTTTCAGGTTTGTGATGCATATTTTTCATCTTGCAAAGAACCATTTACAACGCAGGGGTATTTTTTATAAGATGCATTTAAAATACATCATTAAAGTCACATCAGAAGGATGCGCTCATGCTCGACGCTCAAACCATCGCTACCGTTAAAGCCACCATCCCCCTGCTGGTGGAAACCGGCCCTAAACTCACCGCCCATTTCTACGATCGCATGTTCACGCACAACCCGGAGCTCAAAGAAATTTTCAACATGAGCAACCAGCGTAACGGCGATCAGCGCGAAGCGCTTTTCAACGCAATCGCGGCCTACGCCAGCAATATTGAAAACCTGGCGGCACTGCTGCCCGCGGTGGAAAAAATCGCGCAGAAGCACACCAGCTTCCAGATCCAGCCCGAGCAGTACAACATTGTGGGTGGCCACCTGCTGGCAACGCTGGACGAGATGTTCAGCCCGGGTCAGGAGGTGCTGGACGCGTGGGGTAAAGCCTACGGCGTGCTGGCAAACGTGTTTATCAACCGCGAAGCGCAGATCTACAGCGAAAACGCCAGCAAGAACGGCGGCTGGGAAGGCACGCGCGCCTTCCGCATCGTCGAGAAAACGCCGCGCAGCGCGCTGATTACCAGCTTTGAATTTGAGCCGGTGGACGGACAGCCGGTTGCCGATTACCAGCCGGGCCAGTATCTGGGCGTGTGGCTGAAGCCTGAAGGCTTCCCGCATCAGGAGATCCGCCAGTATTCTCTTACCCGCAAGCCAAACGGCAAAGGCTACCGTATTGCGGTGAAGCGTGAGGACGGCGGTCAGGTATCCAACTGGCTACACAACGAAGCTAACGTGGGCGACGTGGTCCATCTGGCCGCGCCGGCGGGCGATTTCTTCATGGCCGTAGAAGCGAATACCCCGGTTACGCTGATCTCTGCGGGCGTCGGCCAAACGCCAATGCTGGCGATGCTAGATACGCTGGCGAAAGCCAACCACGGCGCGCAGGTCAACTGGTTCCACGCTGCGGAAAACGGCGACGTGCACGCCTTTGCGGATGAAGTGAAAACGCTCGGGGCGTCCCTGCCGCGCTTCACCGCGCACACCTGGTATCGCCTGCCGACGGATAAAGACCGCGCGGCCGCTCGGTTTGACAGCGAAGGTCTGATGAATTTAAGCCAGATGGAAGGGGCATTTAGCGCGCCGGACATGCAGTTCTACGTCTGCGGGCCGGTAGCGTTTATGCAGTATGCCGCCCAGCAGCTGGTGGAGCTGGGTGTGAACAAAGACAACATTCATTACGAATGTTTCGGGCCGCATAAGGTGCTGTAATGAAAAAGCCCCTCGTTCGAGGGGCTTTTTTTCGCCGGGTGGCGGCTGCACCTTACCCGGCCTACAAAACCGTTGGCATTTTTAAATCGCGGCGTCGTCTTCTTCGCCGGTACGGATACGGATCACGCGCGCCACGTCAAAGACGAAGATTTTACCGTCGCCGATTTTGCCCGTCTGCGCGGTGCGGATAATGGTATCCACGCAGGTATCGACGATATCGTCGCTGACCACGATTTCAATTTTTACTTTCGGCAGAAAGTCGACCATGTACTCTGCGCCACGGTAAAGCTCGGTGTGGCCCTTCTGACGACCAAAACCTTTCACTTCCGTCACGGTCATCCCGGTGATGCCGACTTCCGCCAGCGCTTCACGCACGTCATCCAGTTTGAAAGGTTTAATAATCGCATCAATCTTTTTCATGGTGGGTCCTTAAACTCTTGCCTGTAAGCTGCCTCGTAATCGATTGCTCACAGTACCATACGGCATTACTCTTTAAAATCGTTTGCTTCCAGCTCGTGGCGCGACAGCAGCTTGTAGAACTCGGTGCGGTTGCGTCCGGCCATGCGCGCCGCGTGGGTCACGTTGCCTTTGGTTATCTGCAATAGCTTGCGCAGATAGTTCAGCTCGAACTGATTCCGCGCTTCCGCAAACGTCGGCAGGGCCGTGTTTTCCCCTTCCAGCGCCTGCTCCACCAGCGCATCGCTGATCACCGGTGAGGAGGTCAGCGCCACGCACTGCTCAATCACGTTCACCAGCTGGCGCACGTTACCCGGCCAGCCTGCGGCCATCAGCCGCTTCATCGCGTCGGTGGAAAACGCGCGCACGAACGGTTTATGGCGATCGGCCGCCTGGCGCAAAAGATGGTTCGCCAGCAGCGGAATGTCTTCCGCGCGCTCCGCCAGCGCCGGGATCTTCAAATTCACCACGTTCAGACGGTAGTAGAGATCTTCGCGAAACTCGTTGCGCGCCATCACTTTTGGCAAGTCGCGGTGGGTGGCGGAAATAATGCGCACATTAATATCGATATCGCGGTTGCTGCCCAGCGGGCGAACTTTTCGCTCCTGCAGCACGCGCAGCAGTTTGACCTGCAGCGGTGCGGGCATGTCGCCAATCTCGTCCAGGAACAGCGTGCCGCCTTCCGCAGCCTGGAACAGCCCTTCCCGGCTGCTCACCGCGCCGGTGAAAGCGCCGCGGGCGTGACCAAACAGTTCAGATTCGAGCAGCTGTTCCGGAAGCGCGCCGCAGTTAATGGCGATAAAGGCATTTTTACTGCGCGGGCTGGCGTTATGGATCGCCTGGGCCAGGATCTCTTTTCCGGTTCCGCTCTGGCCGTTGATGAGCACGCTGACGTCGGACTGCGCCACCATCCGGGCCTGTTCAAGCAGACGCAGCATAATGGGGCTGCGGGTGACGATGGACTCCCGCCACGCTTCATCCCCCGCCGGGGCGGCATGTTCCAGCGCGCTGTCGATAGCCTTATACAGCGCGTCTTTGTCCACCGGCTTGGTCAGGAAGCTGAAGACCCCCTGCTGCGTCGCGGCAACCGCATCCGGGATCGATCCGTGCGCCGTCAGGATAATCACGGGCATACCCGGCTGCTGCTTCTGGATCTCCGCGAACAGCTGCAGGCCATCCATTTCGTCCATCCGCAGGTCGCTTATCACCAGATCGATTTTCTCGCGACTGAGGATTTTTAGCCCTTCCAGCCCGCTTTCAGCGGTCACGACGCTGTAGCCTTCGCTCACCAGACGCATCCCCAGCAGCTTTAACAGCCCGGGATCGTCATCCACCAGTAAAAGATGGGCAGGTTTACGGCTCGTCATGCTTCACATCCTCTTGTTTCGGCGTATCGCTGTCCGGTGCAGCGGATAAGCTCCCCGGCTGATATTTGCGCGACGAGAGCTGCCTTTCGATATCCGTCAGGTTCTCCAGCTTACGCGTGGTGGTATCCAGCTGCGTACGTAAATGTTGCTGCTGTTGACGCAGCGTATCAAGCTCGCTGTCGGTTGACTGCTGTAGCTTGCTGTAGCGGGAGCGCTCTTCAGACAGCTGAAGCTGTAATGTCTGCCCATCGCGCCAGAGCTGGTATACCGGGCGTACCTGCACGGGAAGATTGACTACAAACGTGTCCAGTCGGGTCACATTGACGCGACGTTCAACGGGGGTAATTTTCGCATCTGCGAGTAAAATCCCACGCTTGAAAGCGTCCTGCCAGGTATCGTCATCCAGCATCGCCGCCTTCGAGCGGGCGTCTACCGGCGCCAGACGCTGGGCGCAATCTATCCCACGCAGCCAGAACAGCGGGTTGCTTTCAACGTCATGTCCTGACAGGTTCCAGATGTCGTCACAGCGGGTTGAGAGGAAGTCTGCCAGCTGGTTATCGGGCCATTTATCTTCCTGTTTATCGCTAATGGCACTTTGTGGCGCATGGGAAACACACCCAGCCAGAAATAAACAGGGCAGGCTCAGGCGAAGCGTTTTGCTGGAAAACACCGCACTTACGGCGCGGAAAAAGACGTGTGACATACTCACCAGACATAGATTCATTTTATTGATTTTTCCGGCTCAGGGGCAGTTCGATACGGAAGCAAACATCTGAACGTTCGTCCGCGGCAATGTTTAGCTCACCCTGCATGCGTCGTATGCAGTCCCGGGCGATGCTCAAGCCCAGCCCGCTTCCTTTAACCGCGCCTTTCCGCTGATGACTCCCCTGGAAAAAGGGTTCGAAGATCATGATTTTTTCGTCATCGGGGATCGGGGTGCCGGTGTTTGCGACGTCAATAAACACCCGTGAACCATTCGTATTACTTCGGATATAAATGTTACCGGATTCAGTACCATAGTGCACCGCATTGGAGTAAAGATTATCCAGAACGCTCATCAGCAGCATGGGTTCAGCCAGGCATGCAGGCGCATTCAGCTCAACGCCGGTATGCATCATTTTAGCTCTTGCTGGCAAGCTGTGGGCGGAGATCACCATATCCACCAGCGGCTCAATTTCAACGTTTTCCAGTACGACCGCCCCGTCAGCCAGCTTGCGGTTGTAATCCAGCAGTTGCTCAATCAGCTTTTGCAGATTGCGGCTGCTGTTATCCAGGATCTCGACAATTTCTTTCTGTTCTGGCGTAAGGGGCCCGGCCACTTCGTCCGCCAGCAGCTCCGTCCCTTCGCGCATGCTGGCCAGCGGCGTTTTAAGCTCATGAGAGATATGGCGCAGGAACTGATGGCGCTGTGATTCGAGCCACGCCAGGCGCTCGGACAGCCAGATAATGCGCTGGCCTACGGATCGCAGCTCGCGGGGGCCTTTAAAGGCGACCGTATCCCCGAGCGATTTCCCCTCCCCCAGACGGTTGATCATACGCTGAATGCCCTTCACCGGGCCGATGATCATGCGGGTAAAGAGCAGTACCAGACCGAGGCTCACCAGGAACAGCACCAGCGCCTGCCAGCCGAAGAACTGGCCGCGCTCGGCGATCTCCTGCTGGAGCTGCTGGCCGCGAGAGAAAATCACCGCGCGCGTTGACTGCACCATCTCGGTGTTGGCGCTGGCAAAAGCTTCGAGGCGCGCGGCAGCAACGGCATCCGGGCCGCTGTTGCTGCACTGCAGCTGCGCGAGATCGTTTAAATCCTGACGCAACGCCTGATAGAGCTTGTCATCAGGTAAGACCCCCGCGTGAGCGTCCAGCATTTCGCTGTAGCGTTTACGCTGACTCTGATAAACCTTTTCCAGCGTCCGATCGTCAAGCACGCAATACTGACGATAGCTACGCTCCATCTCCAGCGCGGCGTTGGTCATCGCTTCACTGCGTCTGGCGTCGATGAGCGTCGTGCGGTTAGTCAAAGCCGCCTGCGCGCTCAGCGCGTTCAGGCTTTGCCACGCCTGCCAGGCAAGGATCAGCAGCGGCAGCAGGATCAGCAGGAAGGCCATCATGACGAGCTGCCGCAGGGAGCGGGGGAAAACGGGCCAGCGTTTCAACGCATTACTCTCTTAATGGGGGTTTACGCAGAGCGTAACTGAGTCTGCCCTTCAGATACAACAAAGCCGGGTAAAAACCCGGCTTTGTCATGGAATGAGGCGGTGCCTAACTCGACGTTTCGCCCTGGCCTGATAAAGCATCGCTATGATCAGTAGTTGGACGGCAGGCACCTTTTTGTGCGTCATTCGAAGTTTATGTAGCGCGTCCCGAAGGGGCTGACATAAGAAGGTGAATGAGCCACTGGTTAATATTATGCAACACCCGTGCCAGAATGCAAAACAAAATATTAACAGTTTGAAATATATGAGTTTTACTCGTTTAGCCTGTTAATTATCGGTTGAATGATTTCCAGGCTAAGTGTCGCTATTAAGCAACACCTTAACGGGAACCTTTACTGCCATATATAAATCAACGAGTTAAATGTCGCCTTTTGGAGACAGTTGAATTACGGGTCTGTCGCGTAATTGCGACACAAATAAAAAAGCCCGGTCGAGCTCGCGCTTACCGGGCCTACAGGTACTGCCTAAAACTTAACCCAGCTGCTTACGCGCGTTGCGGAAGATACGCATCCACGGGCTGTCCTCGCCCCAGTTTTCCGGGTGCCAGGAGTTGCTCACGGTACGGAACACGCGTTCCGGGTGCGGCATCATGATGGTCGCGCGACCGCTTTCGCTGGTCACTGCCGTAATACCGTTGGCGGAGCCGTTCGGGTTAGCCGGATAGGTTTCCGTCACCTTGCCGAAGTTATCGACAAAGCGCAGCGCTACCAGGCCTTTGCTCTCCAGCTGAGCCAGATGCGCAGCGTCGCGCACTTCTACCTGACCTTCGCCGTGGGAAACGGCGATTGGCATCTGTGAACCGACCATCCCCTGCAGCAGCAGAGACGGGCTTTGGGTCACTTCCACCAGGCTGAAGCGCGCCTCGAAGCGGTCAGACTGGTTGCGCACAAAGCGCGGCCAGGCTTCGCTGCCCGGGATCAGCTCACGCAGGTTAGACATCATCTGGCAGCCGTTACACACGCCCAGCGCCAGCGTCTGCGGACGGTGGAAGAAGGTTTCGAACTCGTCGCGCACGCGGCTGTTGAACAGGATGGACTTCGCCCAGCCTTCGCCCGCGCCCAGCACGTCACCGTAGGAGAAGCCGCCGCACGCCACCAGCGCCTGGAAATCTTCCAGACCGGTACGCCCGGCCAGCAGGTCGCTCATGTGGACGTCGATAGCGTCAAAGCCCGCGCGGTGGAAGGCAGCTGCCATCTCAACGTGGGAGTTGACGCCCTGCTCGCGCAGAACGGCCACTTTTGGACGCGCACCCGTCGCTATGTACGGCGCGGCGATGTCTTCGTTGATGTCGAAGGAGAGCTTCACGTTCAGGCCTGGATCCTGGTCATTCGCTTTCGCGTTATGCTCCTGATCGGCACATTCCGGGTTGTCACGCAGGCGCTGCATCTGCCAGGTGGTTTCTGCCCACCACATGCGCAGCGTGGTGCGGCTTTCGCTGAACACGGCGTGACCGTCTGCTTCAATGACGAAGCGGTCGCCCTGAACGGCTTTGCCCAGATAGTGCACGCAGTCTGCCAGACCATGCTTCGCCAGAATCGCTTCAACCGCGTCGCGATCTGCCGCACGCACCTGAATCACGGCGCCCAGCTCTTCGTTGAACAGCGCCGCCAGACGGTCTTCGCCCAGCGTCGCAATGTTCGCTTCCACGCCGCAGTGGCCGGTGAAGGCCATCTCTGCCAGGGTCACCAGCAGGCCACCGTCGGAACGGTCGTGGTAGGCCAGCAGCTTACGCTGCGCCACCAGCGCCTGAATCGCGTCGTAGAAGCCTTTCAGCTGCGCCACGTCACGCACGTCGGCTGGCTTATCGCCGAGCTGGCGGTAAACCTGCGCCAGCGCGGTAGCACCCAGCGCGTTGTGGCCTTTGCCCAGGTCAATCAGCAGCAGGGCGTTGTCTTCGGTCGCAAGCTGCGGCGTAACGGTGTGACGCACGTCTTCCACGCGGGCAAACGCGGTGATCACCAGCGACAGCGGAGAGGTCATCTCGCGCTGTTCGTTGCCTTCCTGCCAGCGGGTTTTCATCGACATGGAGTCTTTGCCCACCGGAATGGTCAGGCCGAGGGCAGGACACAGCTCCTCGCCCACCGCTTTCACGGCTTCATACAGGCCAGCATCTTCGCCAGGGTGGCCGGCAGCGGCCATCCAGTTGGCGGAGAGCTTGATACGTTTGATATCGCCAATCTGCGTCGCGGCGATGTTGGTCAGCGCTTCACCGACCGCCAGACGGGCAGAAGCCGCGAAGTCCAGCAGCGCCACCGGGGTGCGTTCGCCGAGAGCCATCGCTTCGCCGTAGTAGCTGTCTAGGCTCGCGGTGGTCACGGCGCAGTTCGCGACCGGGATCTGCCACGGGCCGACCATCTGATCGCGCGATACCATACCGGTCACGGTGCGATCGCCGATGGTTACCAGGAAGGTTTTCTCTGCCACAGCAGGCAGGTGCAGCACGCGATTTACCGCTTCTGCCACGGTGATGCCCTGGCGATCCAGCGCTTTGCCCGCCGCTTTGCGGGTGGTTACGTCGCGGGTCATCTTCGGCGTTTTACCGAGCAGAACGTCGAGCGGCAGATCGATTGGCTGGTTGTCAAAGTGGGTGTCGCTTAAGGAAAGGTGCTGCTCTTCGGTCGCTTCACCGATGACGGCATACGGCGCGCGCTCGCGGCGGCACAGCTCGTCAAAAAGCGGCAGCTGATCCGCAGCAACCGCCAGCACGTAGCGCTCCTGGGATTCGTTACACCAGATTTCCAGCGGGCTCATGCCCGGCTCATCGCTCAGGATGTCGCGCAGGTTGAAGCGCCCGCCGCGACCGCCGTCGCTCACCAGCTCCGGCATGGCGTTGGACAGGCCGCCCGCGCCCACGTCGTGGATGAAGAGGATCGGGTTGGCGTCGCCCAGCTGCCAGCAGCGGTCGATCACTTCCTGGCAGCGGCGCTCCATCTCAGGGTTGTCGCGCTGCACGGAGGCGAAATCGAGATCCGCATCAGACTGGCCGGAGGCCATAGAAGAGGCCGCGCCGCCGCCCAGACCGATGTTCATCGCCGGGCCGCCCAGTACGATCAGCTTCGCGCCGACGACGATCTCGCCTTTCTGCACGTGATCGGCACGGATGTTGCCGATCCCGCCCGCCAGCATGATGGGTTTGTGGTAGCCGCGCAGCTCTTCGCCGTTGTGGCTGTCCACTTTCTCTTCATAGGTGCGGAAGTAACCGTTAAGCGCCGGACGACCAAATTCGTTGTTAAACGCCGCGCCGCCCAGCGGGCCTTCGGTCATGATATCCAGGGCGGTCACGATGCGCTCTGGCTTGCCGAAATCTTCTTCCCACGGCTGTTCAAAGCCCGGGATACGCAGGTTAGAGACGGAGAAACCGACCAGACCCGCTTTAGGTTTAGCGCCACGACCGGTCGCACCTTCGTCACGGATTTCGCCGCCGGAGCCGGTCGCCGCGCCCGGCCACGGGGAGATCGCCGTCGGGTGGTTGTGGGTTTCCACTTTCATCAGGATATGCGCGGGCTCCTGATGGAAGTCATAGCGCCCTGCTTCGCGATCGGCGAAGAAGCGGCCCACCTCGGAACCTTCCATTACCGCGGCGTTGTCTTTATAGGCAGACAGCACGTGGTCAGGGGTTTGCTCCATGGTGTTTTTGATCATTTTGAACAGCGACTTCGGCTGCTGTTCGCCGTCAATAATCCAGTCGGCGTTGAAAATCTTGTGGCGGCAGTGCTCAGAGTTAGCCTGCGCGAACATGTAAAGTTCGATGTCGTTCGGGTTACGGTTGAGCTTAACAAACGCATCCTGCAGGTAGTCGATTTCGTCTTCTGCCAGCGCCAGGCCGAGACGCAGGTTGGCGTCAATCAGCGCCTGACGGCCCTGCCCCAGCAGGTCTACGCTCTGTACCGGCGCAGGCTGATGGTGAGAGAAAAGCTTCTGCGCGTCATCGAGAGAGGCAAATACGCTCTCCATCATGCGATCGTGCAGTTCAGCCGCAACCGCCTGCCACTGCGCGTCGCTAAGGGTAGAGGCTTCCACGTAGTACGCCACGCCGCGTTCCAGACGGTTAATCTGGTTCAGGCCACAGTTGTGGGCGATATCGGTGGCTTTGGAAGACCAGGGGGAGATGGTGCCCGGACGAGGCGTAGCAAGGATCAGTTTGCCGGTTGGCGTATGGCTGTTCAGGCTTGGACCATACTTGAGCAGGCGTTCCAGCTGTACGCGCTCCTCTGCATTCAGGGGGGCATTCAGGTCAGCAAAATGGACATACTCAGCGTAAATATTGCTTACCGGAAGGTCGGCCGCCTGAAAACGTGCCAGCAGTTTAGTGATACGGAAGGCAGACAGTGCAGGCGAACCACGCAGAATTTCCATCATAAGTCTCTCGTCTTCGAAGCGCCGGGGCGCTTACAGTGTGCGCAAGGGGGGAAAACGGGCGTCATTATAGAGAATCCTGAGCGCCGACGAAACCGTTTGCGTCGAAATAAAATTTGCACAGAGATTTAACAATAGATGTGACCTGTCTCTCTAATTGGTTGCCAAGTGGCGCAAGTTTACGCAAAATGCCGCTCATTCAATGGCAAACCTTATGATTAACATGGCTACAGCAGACTGAGGCAACCGGCGTCGCAGAGAATTAACTAATTGAAAAAATTAAAGATTAATTATCTGCTCATCGGCATTGTAACGTTGCTGCTGGCAGTGGCCCTCTGGCCTTCCATCCCCTGGTTCGGCAAAGCCGAAAACCGTATCGCCGCCATTCAGGAGCGGGGGGAATTGCGCGTCAGTACCCTCAACTCGCCGCTGATTTACAGCGACGTCAACGGCAAAATCATTGGCCTGGATTATGAACTGGCACAACAGTTCGCCGATTATCTTGGCGTGAAGCTTAAAATCACCGTCCGCCAGAATATCAACCAGCTTTTTGACGACCTCGATAACGACGATGCCGATATGCTCGCCGCCGGGCTGGTGTATAACAGCGAGCGCAGCAAGAACTACCAGCCAGGCCCGACCTACTACTCCGTTTCTCAGCAGCTGGTTTACCGCGTCGGGAGCCTGCGCCCGCGCTCGCTGTCCTCGATTAACGATCGGCAGCTGACGATTGCGCCCGGCCACGTGGTGATTGACGATCTGCGGGAGCTCAAGGAGAAGAAATATCCCGACCTGAGCTGGACGGTGGATCCGAAACTCGGCACGACGGAGCTGCTGGAGCAGGTAAAAGATCAGAAGGTGCCGTACACCATCGCCGATTCGGTCGCGATCAGCCTGTTCCAACGGGTGCATCCTGAAATCGCCGTGGCGCTGGACGTCACCGACGAGCAGCCCGTGACCTGGTTTAGCCAGCTTGATGACGACCAGACCTTCTCTGCCGCGATGCTTGATTTCTTCAACACCATCAATGAAGACGGTACCCTGGCGCGTCTGGAGGAAAAGTACCTCGGGCACGGCGATGACTTTGACTACGTTGATACCCGCAGCTTCCTGCGCGCGGTAGACAGCGTCCTGCCGGACCTGCAGCCGCTGTTCGAAAAATACGCCCAGGAGATTGACTGGAAGCTGCTGGCGGCTATTTCGTATCAGGAATCCCACTGGGACACCCAGGCCACGTCGCCCACGGGCGTACGCGGTTTGATGATGTTAACAAAAAATACCGCGCTGAGCCTGGGCGTGAACGATCGTACCGACGCCGAACAGAGCATCAGCGGCGGCGCGCGATACCTGCAGGACATGATGGCTAAAGTACCGGAAACGGTGCCGGAAGAAGAGCGGATCTGGTTTGCGCTGGCGGCCTACAATATGGGCTATGCGCATATGCTTGATGCACGAGCGTTGACGGCCAAAACGAAAGGCAATCCGGACAGCTGGTCAGACGTTAAGCAGCGCCTGCCGCTGCTGAGCCAGAAGCCATGGTATAACAAGCTGACATACGGCTACGCGCGGGGACATGAAGCCTACGCCTACGTGGAAAATATCCGTAAATATCAGATTAGCCTGGTCGGGTATCTGCTGGAGAAAGAGAAAGAGGCGACGGAGGCCAAACAGCTGGCTCAAAGCTACCCGGTCGTGGCGCCGGACGAGCTTAATCGTCCGACATCTTCAGTTCTGCCTTTTGCTGCTTTTTCTGCTGACGGCGCATTCGAAAGAAATCGCTTAATAGCCCCGAACACTCTGGTGCAAGCACCCCACCGATAGTCTTCACCTGGTGGTTCATACCCGGGTGACCCAGCACGTCCATCAGCGAACCGGCCGCACCGGTTTTTTCATCCCGCGCGCCGAAAACCAGAGTCCCGATCCGGCTGTGCACCATCGCGCCGGAGCACATCACGCACGGCTCCAGCGTCACGTACAGCGTGGTATCAAGCAGGCGATAGTTTTGCAGCACCAGACCGCCCTGGCGAAGCGCCATGATTTCGGCATGCGCAGTAGGATCGTGGCGACCAATAGGACGGTTCCACCCTTCGCCAATCACCTGGTTGTTATGAACCAGCACCGCGCCCACGGGCACTTCGCCCTCTTCCCAGGCGCGTTGAGCCAGCGTCAGCGCGTGGCGCATCCAGTATTCATGATTGTGTTCAGGGTTGGACAACGGTTGATACTCCAGTCGAAAAGCGGGCGGCATTATACACGCCAGTTTTAGAGAAGACTATTCGAGTTGCTGAAGTTCGCCTGATGGCGTGACGCGCCAGCGGTGCTGGCAAAAATAGAGCAGCGGGTTGTCCTGCTTGCTGTCGCTGTAGCCGCTGTACAGGCGCAGCGGCGTACCGATGCGTTTCTCAAGCTGGACCACTTTTTCATGCCCCAGACAGCGCAGGGTCAGCACCCAGCCGCCGTAGCCGCGGCTAATTTGCGTGGCGATAAGATTCACGCGCGGAAGCCAGGGGGTATCAAAGTAGACCTGCTCCACCAGCGTCTGCGGGGAGCCGGTAATGAGCCAGATGTCGGCATCATTCGCGTCGAGATAGCTGGTCAGGCGCGCCTGCACCACCGGAAAGGCGGCGACGTGGCCGCGAAACCAGTGCGCAAAATCCTTTTCGAGCTGCTTAAGCCGCGCTTCGCTGTGCCCAAAGGTACATCCCCATAACAGCAGACTCATCGGCCATCGCGCCGCCCGGCCTTTCACCAGCAGCGCGATCCCGATAACCGGTAAGAGCGGCAGCACGAGCAGCGCATTCAAAGGCTGACGCCGCAGCAGGTAACGCATAAACGTACCAAACATATCCTGCTGATGCAGCGTTCCATCCAGGTCGAAAAAGACAACGCGACGCGCGTGATTTGCCAAACCTTACTCCTCTGGGTCGTTGAAACCTAACAGCCAGGTAAACAGGAACCCGGCGATCACCGCTACTAAATAGCCTAACAGATAGAGCATCACTTTTCCGGTCACGATGGTTAATGCCAGCGGTAAACCGGAGAGCCCAAAGGTGATAACGGTAGCGACTTTCCAGTAGCTGATCAGCGCCCCGCCTACCGCGCCGCCCAGACAGGCGGCGAGGAACGGTTTACCCAGCGGCAGCGTAACGCCGAAAATCAGCGGCTCGCCGATGCCGAGCAGTCCGACCGGGAGCGCGCCTTTAATCATTTTTTTCAGACGCGCGTTGCGGGTTTTCATCAGTACGGCAATCGCCGCGCCGACCTGCCCCACCCCCGCCATCGACAGGATAGGCAGCAGCGCGTTATAGCCGTGCGCCTGCACCAGCTCGACGTGGATCGGCACCAGCCCCTGATGTAGCCCCGTCAGCACCAGCGGCAGGAAGGTACCTGACAGCACCGCTCCCACCAGCAGGCCGCCGCGGTCAATAGCCAGAGACGCGCCGTGAGCGATGGCTTCAGAGATCCATCCGCCTAGCGGCTGGAGGGCCACAATCGCTACGCTACCGGTAATCAGCGTGGTCAACAGCGGGTTGAGGATCAGCTCGATCGAGCCAGGCAGAACCGCGCGCAGCCTTTTCTCGATCCAGCACATCAGGATGACCACCAGCAGCACGGCAATCACCCCGCCGCGCCCGGGCTGGAGCGCCTCGCCAAACAGCGTGATCTGCGCCAGCTGCGGGCTGGACAAGATGCCCGCCATGACCCCGCCCATGGCCAACGATCCGCCAAACACCTTCGCGGTATTCACCCCGACCAGAATGTTCATGATGGCGAAAACAGCGCTGCCGAAGATCCCAAGGATCCCCAGCAGATTCGGATACTGCGTGGCGAAATCCCCCACGATATCCGGTCGCTTGAGGATATTGATGATCCCGGTGATCAGGCCGGAGGCAATAAACGCCGGGATCAGCGGAATAAAGACGTTTGCCAGCTGACGCAGCGCATCGCTCATGGGGGCTTTGTATTTGGCCTTTGCCTGCGCTTTGGTGCGCTCCGCATCGTCAATCGACGCGCTCGCGCTTACGCCCATCAGCGCACGCATGGCATCAACAACCTGCGCCGCTTTCCCCGGCCCGACGATCAGCTGATGCTGCTGCCCCTGTTTCACGTAGCCGCTGACGCCGGAGAGTTGCTTCAGGCGCGGCACGTCGAGCTGGTCGTCGTTATGCACCTCGACGCGCACGCGCGTCATGCAGTTTTCGAGACGCTGAATGTTTTTTTCCCCACCGATTCCCTGCAGGATATCGCTGGCGAGCGCTGCTGTTTTGTCCATAGACGCCTCTGTTAGTTTTCTAATGCCGCCCGTAAGAAGCCGCTATGCGCATCGAGTTTGGCTCTCGCGGCCGCCGCATCCAGCCCGCTCAGGATCATCAAAATGGCCGGTTTAACATCGTGATCGGTCTGCTTGAGTACCGCTTCTGCCTCTTCACGGCCTGCGCCAGTCGCCTCCATCACCATGCGGCAGGCTCTGTCCACCAGCTTGACGTTGGTGGCCTGCATATCCACCATCAGGTTCTGATAAACCTTGCCGAACTTCACCATCGCGCCGGTGGAGATCATATTGAGCACCAGCTTTTGCGCGGTCCCGGATTTCAGGCGCGTGGAGCCGGTGAGCGCTTCCGGCCCGACAACCGGAGAGATAGCAATAGCGGCCACCTGCGCAATCGGGGAGCCCGGATTACAGGAGATGGCCACCGTCGTGCAGCCCGTCCGGTTGGCGTATTCCAGCCCGCCAATGACGTACGGGGTGCGCCCGGATGCCGCCAGCCCGACCACCAGATCCTTCTCGGTCAGATTCAGCTCCTTCAGGTCATCCTCGCCCAGCTGTTTGTTATCTTCCGCACCTTCAACGGCTTTCAGCAGCGCACCGGGTCCACCGGCAATCAGCCCAACGACCAGACCGTGCGGCACCCCGAAGGTGGGCGGACATTCTGACGCATCCAGGACCCCAAGACGCCCGCTGGTGCCCGCCCCCATGTAGATAATGCGACCGCCGGCCTTGAGGGCTTCCGCCGCCGCATCGACCGCTTTCGCCACCTCGGGTAATGTCTCTTTCACTGCCTGCGCGACCAGCGTATCCTGTTGATTAAAGCGGTTAACCAGCTCCAGGGTGGAGAGCGCATCCAGATCCATGGTTTGCGGGTTACGCGTTTCAGAAACAAGTGAGCCAAGATTCATTTTTGTACCTCAAGAATTTTTAATTCATAATAATCACACTATAATGGAATATAAAATTCATTCAGGCGAGCAAAATTCGTATTTGCGCAGATAATCACATTTTCGCCAGGAGACCGTATGAACTGTTTAATTCGCATTCGCCAGCGCTACGCAGGCTTTGCCCAAAGCGACAAGAAGCTGGCGGATTTTCTGCTTTCTCAACCCGACCATGCACGCCATCTCAGCTCGCAGCAGCTGGCGAGTGAAGCCGGCGTGAGCCAGTCCAGCGTGGTGAAGTTTGCCCAGAAGATTGGCTTTAAGGGGTTCCCCGCCCTCAAGCTGGCGATCAGCGAAGCGCTGGTGAGCAACCCCAACCCGCAGTCCATGCCGGTGCATAATCAGATCCGCGGCGATGACCCGATGCGGCTGGTCGGCGAAAAGCTGATCAAAGAGAACGTGGCGGCCATGCACGCGACGCTCGATGTAAACACCGAAGAGAAGCTGCTGGAGAGCGTGGCGATGCTCCGCGGCGCGCGGAGGATCATTCTGACCGGTATCGGCGCATCCGGACTTGTGGCGCGTAACTTTGGCTGGAAGCTGACGAAAATTGGGCTTAACGCCATCGTCGAGCAGGATATGCACGCCCTGCTGGCAACCGTACAGGCAATGGATCCTGACGATCTGCTGCTGGCCATCTCCTACTCCGGCGAGCGCCGTGAAATCAACATGGCAACTGATGAAGCGCTGCGCGTCGGCGGTAAAATTCTGGCGATCACCGGTTTTACGCCGAATGCCCTCCAGCAGCGGGCAACGCGCTGTTTATATACCATTGCCGAAGAGCAGGCCACGCGCAGCGCGGCTATCTCGTCCACCAGCGCGCAAATGATGCTGACGGACCTGCTGTTTATGGCGCTGGTGCAGCAGGATCTGGAGCGCGCGCCCGAGCGCATTCGTCACAGCGAAGAACTGGTAAAGAAACTGGTTTGACGCGTATAATGCCCGCCCGGTTTGTGTTGTTTCTGAGAATTTCCTGATGGCGCTGTTAATTACCAAAAAATGCATTAATTGCGATATGTGCGAGCCCGAATGCCCGAACCAGGCGATTTCGATGGGCGACAGCATCTATGAGATTAACAGCGACCGCTGCACGGAATGCATCGGCCACTATGAAACGCCGACCTGCCAGAAAGTGTGCCCGATCCCGAATACCATCCTGAAGGATCCGGCCCACGTCGAGAGCGAAGAGCAGCTATGGGATAAGTTTGTCCTGATGCACCACGCGGACAAACTTTAACTTTCGATGATCACCGTCGCGCTGGCATAGTGACGTTCATCCGCGATCGTCACGTGCATATGATTCACCCCCAGCTTTTCCGCCAGCTTTTGCGCTTCTCCCCACAGACGCAGGCTCGGTTTGCCCAGCTCATCGTTAAACACTTCGAACTGATTAAACGCCAGGCCGTTACGAATGCCGGTCCCGAAGGCTTTGGCCGCAGCCTCTTTTACCGCAAAGCGCTTTGCCAGAAAACGCACCGGCTGCTGATGGGCTTCCCAGATGGCCCACTCGTTATCGCTCAGCACGCGTCTTGCGAGGCGATCGCCGCTACGGGCGATCACCGCTTCAATGCGGGCTATTTCAACGATATCGGTGCCTAAGCCCAGAATGGCCATTACTGACGCGCTTCCTGCATCAGGCGTTTCATTTCTGAAACCGCCTCTTTCAGGCCGCTCATCACCGCACGGCCAATGATGGCGTGGCCGATGTTCAGCTCGTGCATTTCCGGCAGAGCGGCAATGGCCTTCACGTTGTGGTAGGTCAGGCCGTGACCGGCATTAACCTTCAGTCCCAGGCTTGAGGCATACGTGGCCGCTTTGGCAATACGCTCCAGCTCTTTGGCCTGTTCGGCATCATTTTTGGCATCGGCATAGCAGCCGGTGTGGATTTCGATATACGGTGCGCCCACGTCGGCCGCCGCTTTAATCTGGGCGAAATCGGCGTCGATAAACAGAGAAACCAGGATACCGGCATCCGCCAGGCGCTTGCAGGCATCGCGCATTTTGTCGAGCTGACCGGCCACGTCCAGACCGCCTTCGGTGGTTACTTCCTGGCGTTTTTCCGGCACCAGGCAGCAGAAGTGCGGTTGGGTCTCGCAGGCAATCGCCAGCATCTCTTCGGTGACCGCCATCTCCAGATTCATACGGGTGTCCAGCGTCTGGCGCAGAATGCGCACGTCGCGATCGGTGATATGGCGACGGTCTTCACGCAGGTGAACGGTAATGCCGTCAGCGCCAGCCTGTTCAGCGATAAACGCCGCCTGAACCGGATCGGGATACGCCGTGCCGCGCGCATTACGCAGCGTGGCGATGTGGTCGATGTTGACGCCTAACAGTAATTCAGCCATGACAATCCTCGGTATTTTGGTTCATTTCTCTTCCCCCTCTCCCTCCGGGAGAAGGCTGGGGTGAGGGGTAAAACGTTAACGTTTCGGCACAAACTGCCTGAATAATTCGCGGCTCTTTAAGGGCTTGCCGCCAAGATACGGCTTGAGGGCAATCCGGGTAAAGCGTTTTGCTGCGCGCAGGGTGTCCAGATCGGGAAACTCGCGCTCATACAGCGCCCGGAGCTGGCGCCCGGTAAAGGTGCTGTTGTCTATCACGATACTGGCAATGAAGCCTTTTTCTTCGCGGTAGCGGTAGGTCATGGTGTCTTCTATCTCATCACCGCTGCCCGCGCAGTGCAGAAAATCTACGCCGTATCCGAGGTGGCCCAGCAGCGCCAGTTCAAAACGACGCAATGCGGGTTCGGGCGTGCCGGTTGCGCCAGCCAGCGACTGGATACAGTGCAGATAATCGAAGAAAAGTTCAGAGAAGCGGGTCTCATGTTCAAGAACGCGTGAGATGAGTTCGTTGACATACAGACCGCTGTAGAGCGTGATGCCGGAAAGAGGAAGCGCCAGGGAGACGGCTTCGGCACTGCGCAGGGTTTTCACTTCCCCTCGCCCACCGAAGCGTACCAGCAACGGTGTGAAAGGCTGTAGGGCGCCTTTCAGATTAGAACGTTTGGAACGTGCGCCTTTCGCAACAAGGCGCACGCGGCCCGACTCTTCCGTGAAGACGTCCAGCATGAGGCTGGTTTCGCTCCAGGGACGACTATGCAGGACAAAGGCGCGCTGCCATCCATCCATATGCTCGTCGTCTTAAGTTACTGGTCTTCGCCGTAACCGAGGCTGCGCAGAGCACGCTCATCATCGGCCCAGCCAGATTTCACTTTCACCCACAGTTCGAGGTGAACCGGCGCTTCGAACATCTCCATCATGTCCTTACGGGCTTCGATACCGATGGTTTTGATCTTGGCCCCTTTGTTGCCGATCACCATCTTCTTCTGCCCTTCGCGCTCAACGAGGATCAGGCCGTTGATATCGTAGCCACCGCGCTCGTTGGTCTGGAAACGCTCGATCTCTACCGTTACGGAGTAAGGCAGTTCAGCACCCAGGAAACGCATCAGCTTTTCACGGATGATTTCAGACGCCATAAAGCGCTGAGAGCGATCGGTGATGTAGTCTTCCGGGAAGTGATGAATCGCTTCCGGCAGATGCTTACGCACGATGCCCGCGATGGTATCAACGTTCAGGCCGGTCTCAGCAGACAGCGGAACGATGTCGAGGAAGTTCATCTGGCTACCGAGCCACTGCAGATGCGGCAGCAGGTCGGCCTTTTCCTGCACGTTATCAACTTTGTTGACCGCGAGGATGACCGGCGTTTTGCCGTCACGCAGCTTGTTCAGCACCATCTCGTCGTCCGGCGTCCAGCGGGTGCCTTCCACAACGAAAATCACCAGCTCTACATCGCCGATCGAGCTGCTCGCCGCCTTGTTCATCAGGCGGTTGATGGCGCGCTTCTCTTCCATGTGCAGGCCGGGGGTATCGACGTAGATCGCCTGATACGCGCCTTCAGTATGGATACCGACGATGCGGTGACGCGTGGTCTGCGCCTTACGCGAGGTGATTGAAATCTTCTGCCCAAGCAGATTATTCAGCAGGGTGGATTTGCCAACGTTCGGACGTCCGACGATGGCAATAAATCCGCAATAGGTTTTCTCTTCGCTCATTCCAGCTCCAGCATTTTTAACGCCTGTTCGGCGGCAGCCTGTTCAGCCTTACGACGGCTTGAACCTGTGCCCACCACCGGTTCACTCAGGCCACTGACCTGGCAATGGATGGTAAATTCCTGATCGTGCGCTTCGCCACGCACCTGTACCACCAGATAAGACGGCAGCGGCAGATGACGACCCTGCAAATATTCCTGCAGACGCGTTTTCGGATCTTTTTGTTTATCGCCCGGGCTGATTTCGTCCAGACGGGTCTGATACCAGTTCAGGATCAGCTTTTCTACGGTCTGGATATCGCTGTCCAGGAACACACCACCAATTAATGCTTCGACCGTATCGGCAAGAATAGATTCACGACGGAAGCCGCCGCTTTTCAGTTCACCCGGTCCAAGACGCAGACATTCGCCCAGTTCAAACTCGCGCGCGATTTCCGCAAGGGTATTACCCCTAACCAGCGTGGCACGCATGCGGCTCATATCACCCTCGTCCACACGCGGGAAACGATGATAAAGCGCATTCGCAATCACGAAACTTAAAATAGAGTCGCCTAAAAACTCGAGACGCTCATTATGTTTGCTGCTGGCACTGCGGTGGGTTAATGCCTGTTGCAACAACTCCTGATGATGAAAAGTGTAGCCCAGCTTCCGTTGAAGCCGATTAATTACGATGGGGTTCATGCGATACCAATAAATGAATGCGTCAAAAATGCAGCACACGAAACCGACCTGAGAAAACCAACGCGGTTTCGTGTGCCGTGGCACCCTTGCAGGGCCAACCTTAAACTTCGGGGGAATATTCTATACACAACGACAGGGGATGTCGTTAGTTCGAAGAGATTTATCGTGGAAATAATTCACGTAGCCGCTAATTAAAGCGGCTACGCGTTCATTTATTGAGAATTAATGGATTCCGCCGATACGATTCAGGCGTACACCGGTCGGCCATTCGCCTTCCTGCTTCTCAAAACTCATCCAGATGGCGGTGGCTTTGCCGACCAGATTCGCTTCCGGCACAAAGCCCCAGTAACGGCTGTCCGCAGAGTTATCGCGGTTGTCACCCATCATGAAGTAATGTCCTGGCGGTACAATCCAGCTCGCCAGCTGCTGGCCAGGCTGGCGATAGTACATACCCAGCTGATCCTGCGCGATTGGCACGGTGAGGATTCGGTGCGTCACATCGCCCAGCGTCTCTTTGCGCTCAACCAGACGGATGCCGTCCTCTTTGGTTTCACCTTTCGGAACCTGGAAGAACCCGCTGGTCGCTTCGCCGCCGTTACGACGGGCAAAGGTCTGCACAAAGTCACTTGGCTCAACGTTTGAGTAAGTGATTGGCAGCGCGTTTTCACAGGCGGTACCGGAGCTGCAGCCCGGCTGAACGGTGACTTCTTTCGCAACCGGATCGTAAGTGACTTTATCACCCGGCAGACCTACCGCGCGCTTGATGTAGTCCAGGCGCGGATCTTCCGGATATTTAAACACCACGATGTCGCCACGTTTCGGATGACCGGTTTCGATCAGCGTTTTCTGGTAGATAGGATCTTTAATGCCGTAGGCAAACTTCTCTACCAGAATAAAATCACCAATCAGCAGCGTTGGCATCATTGAACCTGATGGGATTTGGAACGGCTCATAAATAAACGAACGTACCACCAGCACAATCGCCAGCACCGGAAATACCGAAGCGCCCGTTTCCAGCCAGCCCGGTTTCGGGCCGACTTTCTTCAGGGTTTTCGCGTCAATCTCATCACCAGTGGCTGCCTGAGCGGCAGCCTGACGTTCACGACGTTTTGGGGCGAAGATAAACTTATCCAGACACCACAGCAGACCTGTTACCAGGGTAGCAATGACCAGGATCAGGGCAAACATGTTCGCCATGCCAACTCCTTAGGGTTATTTGCCGTCTTTACCAACATGAAGGATGGCAAGGAATGCTTCCTGCGGCAGCTCGACGTTACCGACCTGCTTCATACGCTTCTTACCTTCTTTCTGCTTCTGCAGCAGCTTTTTCTTACGGCTGACGTCACCGCCATAGCACTTCGCCAGAACGTTTTTACGCAGCTGTTTCACGGTTGAACGCGCGATAATGTGGTTGCCAATCGCCGCCTGAATCGCGATATCGAACTGCTGACGCGGGATCAGATCTTTCATCTTCTCAACCAGCTCGCGACCGCGGTACGGCGCATTGTCGTTGTGGGTGATCAGCGCCAGCGCATCCACGCGCTCGCCGTTGATCAGCACGTCCACACGCACCATGTTGGAGGCCTGGAAGCGTTTGAAGTTGTAATCCAGTGACGCATAGCCACGGGAGGTCGACTTCAGACGGTCGAAGAAGTCGAGTACCACTTCCGCCATCGGGATTTCATAGGTCAGCGCCACCTGGTTACCGTGGTAAACCATGTTGGTCTGCACGCCACGCTTCTCAATACACAGCGTAATGACGTTCCCCAGGAATTCCTGCGGCAGCAGCATGTGACACTCTGCGATAGGCTCACGCAGCTCCTGAATGTTGTTCAGAGGCGGCAGCTTGGACGGGCTATCGACGTAGATCACTTCTTTCGAGGTGGTTTCAACTTCATAGACTACGGTCGGCGCCGTGGTGATCAGATCCAGATCGTATTCGCGCTCCAGACGCTCCTGAATGATCTCCATGTGCAGCAGACCAAGGAAGCCACAGCGGAAGCCGAAGCCCAGCGCCGTTGAACTTTCTGGCTCGTAGAACAGGGAAGCATCGTTCAGGCTCAGTTTACCGAGCGCGTCACGGAAGTTTTCGTAGTCGTCAGAGCTGACCGGGAACAGACCCGCGTAAACCTGCGGTTTCACCTTTTTAAAGCCTGGCAGCGCTTTATCTGCAGGGTTACGTGCGCCGGTCAGGGTATCGCCCACCGGCGCGCCGAGGATGTCTTTAATGGCGCAGACCAGCCAGCCTACCTCGCCGCATCTCAGCTCGGTACGGTCAACCTGTTTTGGCGTGAAGATGCCCAGACGGTCTGCGTTGTAGACCTGTCCGGTACTCATTACCTTGATTTTGTCGCCTTTACGCATGGTGCCGTTTTTAATACGCACCAACGAGACAACGCCCAGATAGTTATCGAACCAGGAGTCGATAATCAGCGCCTGCAGCGGGCCATCCGGATCGCCTTCCGGGGCAGGAATGTCACGTACCAGGCGTTCCAGCACGTCGGTCACGCCCACACCGGTTTTCGCGGAGCAGCGCACGGCATCGGTCGCGTCAATGCCGACAATATCTTCAATCTCTTCCGCTACGCGCTCAGGATCGGCGGCTGGCAGGTCGATCTTGTTCAGAACCGGCACAACTTCGAGATCCATTTCCATCGCGGTGTAGCAGTTTGCCAGGGTCTGGGCTTCAACGCCCTGCCCGGCATCCACCACCAGCAGCGCGCCTTCACAGGCCGCGAGCGAGCGTGAAACCTCATAGGAGAAGTCAACGTGGCCTGGGGTGTCGATAAAGTTCAGTTGATAGGTTTCACCATCAGCCGCTTTGTAATCAAGCGTAACGCTCTGCGCTTTAATGGTGATACCGCGTTCGCGTTCCAGGTCCATGGAGTCCAGAACCTGGGCTTCCATTTCACGATCAGACAGGCCACCGCAAATCTGGATAATACGGTCAGACAGCGTCGACTTACCGTGGTCAATGTGAGCAATGATCGAAAAGTTACGTATGTTCTTCATATAGTTAAATAATTATGCCTTACGAATTCCTGGAGGCCGCTGTTCTTAGCCTGACGTTTTTCAGTGCGAAAACGCAGCATTCTACACTACATCCTCGCTACCTGGAAATGCACTTAGAAGCAGGTATAGCGTGAAGAAAGGCCGTTTTCTGTTTTAGGGTGTAAAAAATGATAAAGCCCGATGGATCACCGGGCCTCAGAAGAGAGCGTTTCAACACGAAGCTGGTCTGGCTCCAGCCCAACACTGAGAATGACAGGCTGCCACTCCTCGCGTGCGGCGAGCGTCGGAGAGAGGCCTTTGGCAAGCCAGAATCCCCCCACGCCACCCAATGCGGCACCGCACATAGCGGCCACATCGGTACCAAACAGCATCTGAAACAGGCCGCCCATGATAAACAGGCCGACCAGCGGAGAGAGATACACCAGCATAGCGGAGCTGAGCAGGCTGCCTTCCGCGATGCCCAGTTCCACCTTCTGTCCCGCCATCAGCGGCTGTTCGCTTGGCACAGAAATCGTGTGCGATGTTTGTGGCCCAAGCTTATTCAACACGCGGCTGCCGCAGCCGGCGCGGGATGCGCAGCTATTACATGAGGCTTTAACATCGCAGCTCACCAGCGCAATGCCGTTTTGCCAGGAGACAACCGTCGCCCACTCTTTGATCATTGTGCAGCCCTGAATTTAATGCTGTCGGAGATGCGCTTCGCCGTCTGCGGAGGGAGTTCTCCCACAATGGTGATCTCTGCGTTATCGCGTACCGTTGTACTCACCGTACGGCGCCCGGTACGCAGCATTTGTTCAGCGCTGTTTGCCGTTGCGCGATTAATATTCACCGAGAAGCTGAACAAACCATCCGAATAGAGGCGCGATTCTACCGGCGTTTCAATCGTTGGCAGCTGACGACGGCTGCTGGACACTTCGCTAAACCCTTGCGGGATCCAGGCAGGTACCCAGTTGAAATTAACGGAATCCCCGGCAGGAACAGAAAGCAGCGGTGGCAGGCTGGCCTTAGCCAGATTCTGCATGCTGTTGCCAACCTGATTGTTCACGCTGAAGGAGATAACCCGGAACTGTTCCAGCGTTTCACCGTCACGGTCGAGCAGGTCAACACGCATGGGGAGTTTGGTTTCGGCATCAATCCAGACGATATAGCTGTAGCGCGTTCCGTCCCGGGCAACAACGCGAATTACCTCGCACAGTCTGTCCGCGATGCGGGTACGCCCTACCGAAATAAAATCGTAGTAAGGGGCAAGCCGTTTGAAGTCGGTGTAAATGAGTGACGGCAGGGAATCAACGATATAGTCGCCATTCAGCGTGAAAGGCTCCAGGCCTGGCTCGAAATAGCTGATTTCATTACCACGTTGGACCACTTCCCGACGCGGGCCATCCATCTGTAAAAGCTGGGCGAGCGGCTGCTTATCAAGACGGGCATGACGATAGCGTAACGACTCGACGCCCTGCTTATTGATGCTGATAAATGCCAACTCATAATTGAGTGACTGGCTGGCCAGATTCATTTGCTGCAACAACGCCCCGGATGAAACATCAGCCGAGGCGTTGGCAGAGAAGAACAGGCTACCCGCCATCAGAGACATGGCGAACCAAAGTTGCTTCATTACTGCGATTGCGTTCCTAAAGTTTGGTTTCCGGGCACCTGCACAGCAGCTTGCTGTGTCTGCGCCTGCTCAAACTGAAGCTGTTCAGAGTGCAGACGACGCTGCAACTCGTAATCCTGCAACATCGCATTAATGCGACGGCGCTGCTCCTGAACCTGCTGTTGCTGACCGCCGCTGGCGGATGCATCAGCCGGTACGCCCAGGCTTACCGGGCTGGCTTTGCCCATCATCGGCAGTGTGTTAAACACTGGCGCTTCTGGCTGCTGATTAGTTTCAGACTGAGTATTATAGTGCTGGACGCCAACAATAACTGCAAGCGATACGCATGCAGCCACACCCATTTGGGTAAGCTGGCTGGCCCACGGACGCACCTTTTGCCAGAACGGCATTTTCTGCCATTGGTGAGGCGCGGGTTGAGCTTCAGGAATCAGCGGAGTGGTCTGATGAACAGGCTCATTCTCAATCGCCGCCATGACGCGGGCTGAGATATCGAAATGGAGAACCTCGCCGGTGTCACCGCGAAGGGTGTCACGGATGAGATGGTAACTCTCCCAGGTCTCTTGCATTTCGGGTGAATGAGACAGCTCGTTGAGCAGCTCACTATCCACCGTTTCACCATCCATTAAAGCGGAAAGTTTTTCTTTCTGCATGCCTAATACCTTTTCCAGTATCCCGCTATCGTCAACGCCTGATAAGCGGTTGAACTTTATTATCAATAGCTTCTCGCGCACGGAAAATTCGTGAACGTACCGTGCCGACCGGACAATCCATGATAGCGGCTATCTCTTCATAGCTCAGACCATCCAGCTCCCGTAACGTAATTGCCATACGTAAATCTTCCGGGAGCGACTCGATCGTGCGAAAAACGATTTGTCTCAGTTCTTCTGACAACATTAAGTTCTCAGGGTTCGAAATTTCTTTCAATGCGCCGCCGCTTTCAAAGTTTTCGGCGTCGATTGCGTCCACATCACTTGAAGGCGGACGACGGCCCTGAGCGACCAGATAATTCTTTGCCGTATTGACCGCAATACGGTACAGCCAGGTATAAAAAGCACTATCTCCCCGGAAAGAATCCAGCGCGCGATAGGCCTTAATAAAAGACTCTTGCACCACATCAGGCACATCGCCTGACGGTACATAGCGGGAAACCAGACTCGCCACCTTATGCTGGTAGCGGACCACCAGTAGGTTAAAGGCTTTCTGATCTCCCTTCTGGACCCGTTCAACCAGGACCTGGTCCGTTAACTGCTCGCTCATCCGAGGTAATGTCTCCCCAAACCTAAATTCCACGCGTTATCGAAACGCCACTCTAAAAATACCGCACTTTGAGCAAGCACCATTTAGAGTGTCTGATCTTCAATAAGTTCCGTAACGCCTTTGTTTTTGTTCATCGCGCCGCAGACCGTTTATTTTCTCTCATTATAAGTCTGTTCACGATACGCACCACTTTATGACAAGAAACATCTTTTCCCGCCAGAAGAGTAACGCAACACAGGCTTTATTTCACCACAAAATCTGACGCTAACGATCTGCTTCGCAAAATAATTTCACTCATTTACCCTCCGTTTACCTCCGCTTACGCGTTTAGCCATTGCGACAGCCTCTAAAAAAATACGTGCGATATATCGCATTCAGGTGCTATTCTGACCCAACACTGTTTAGTAAATTAAACAACAATCATGAACACAACACCTGAACTCCATTGTGATGTACTGATCATCGGCAGCGGCGCTGCCGGTCTCTCTCTGGCGCTGCGCCTGGCCGAGCATCAAAACGTTATCGTTCTGAGTAAAGGACCGATAAGTGAAGGTTCCACGTTTTATGCCCAGGGCGGCATTGCCGCCGTGTTTGATGAGACAGACAGCATTGCATCCCATGTCGAGGATACGCTCATTGCCGGAGCAGGGATCGTGGATGCACACGCCGCAGAGTTTGTCGCCAGCAATGCCCGTCACTGCGTTCAGTGGCTCATCGACCAGGGCGTCTTATTCGATACTCAGGTTCAACCCAACGGTGAAGAGAGCTACCACCTGACTCGCGAAGGCGGCCATAGTCACCGCCGCATCCTGCACGCAGCGGATGCCACCGGAAAAGAAGTGGAAACCACGCTGGTCAGTAAAGCGCTGAACCATCCTAATATTCGGGTTCTCGAGCGAAGCAATGCCGTTGACCTGATTATCTCTGACAAGATTGGCCTGCCCGGCACGCGTCGCGTGGTGGGCGCCTGGGTCTGGAACCGAAATAAAGAGAAGGTGGAGACCTGCCGGGCGAAGGCTGTGGTACTGGCGACGGGCGGCGCCTCCAAGGTGTATCAGTACACCACGAACCCTGACATTGCCTCCGGAGACGGAATCGCTATGGCCTGGCGCGCTGGCTGCCGGGTGGCGAACCTCGAGTTTAATCAGTTTCACCCCACCGCCCTGTTCCACCCTCAGGCACGCAACTTCCTGCTGACGGAAGCCCTGCGCGGTGAAGGCGCTTATCTGAAACGCCCTGATGGCTCCCGCTTTATGCCCGACTTTGACGCCCGGGGTGAACTTGCCCCGCGTGACATCGTTGCCCGCGCCATCGATCATGAAATGAAGCGCCTTGGCGTAGACTGCATGTATCTCGATATCAGCCATAAGCCAGCAGAGTTCATTCGCCAGCATTTCCCGATGATTTATGAAAAGCTGCTCAATCTTGGCATTGATTTAACGCGCGACCCGGTGCCCATTGTGCCAGCGGCCCACTATACCTGCGGTGGCGTAATGGTTGACGATCATGGACGTACTGACGTAGACGGTCTGTATGCTATCGGTGAGGTCAGCTATACCGGACTTCACGGCGCGAACCGTATGGCCTCTAACTCGCTGCTTGAGTGTCTGGTGTACGGCTGGTCGGCGGCGGAAGATATCACGAAGCGCATGCCTTACGCCCGCGAGACAGAGCACCTGCCAGCCTGGGATGAAAGCCGCGTGGATAATCCGGACGAGCTGGTTGTGATCCAGCACAACTGGCATGAGCTACGGCTGTTTATGTGGGACTACGTAGGGATTGTGCGCACCACGAAACGCCTGGAACGCGCCTTGCGCCGCATCACCATGCTGCAGCAGGAAATTGATGAGTATTATGCTAATTTCCGCGTATCCAATAATCTGCTGGAGCTGCGCAATCTGGTGCAGGTTGCCGAGCTGATTGTTCGCTGCGCGATGATGCGTAAAGAGAGCCGCGGGCTGCACTATACCCTGGACTACCCGGATCAGCTTGCTGAATCCGGCCCGTCGATACTCGCCCCGCAGGTTTACATAAACAGATAAAATGCCTGGGTCAGGGCAGTGTAATCTTCGGAATAGCGCTGGTCTGGCCCACGGATCACCATTCGGTCATTAAAGCATTCACCCTCTTTTGGCGACAGAGCCAGCAGCACGCGGTGCGGCAGTCGACCTTCCGTATCCGAAATATCGGTACGCAGACGTAACGTCCAGCCGATCTCCTGCGCGATACCGATAAACGTGTTGCCGGTACTCTCTGGCAGGACCACACAGAAAAAACCCTCTTCGGAGATGAGTTCTGCCGCGCTGGTGAGCAGCGCTTTATGATCGAGGGAGCCGGTATAACGCGCGTGTTCACGCTCGGGTGTCCCGCACTCAACGCCGGGCTCGTAGTAAGGAGGGTTGCTGACAATCAGATCGTAACGCGCGGTTTGTTCAGGCGCCCAGGCGAGCACATCTGCGCATTCCACCTTCATTCGGGCTGCCCAGGGGGATTCGGCCATATTGTCACTCGCCTGCTCTGCGGCCTGCGCGTCCAGTTCGACGGCATCAATGATGACATGTTCTTCCGTACGCTGCGCCAGCATCAACGCCACCAGCCCGCTGCCGGTACCGATATCAAGAATACGCTTAACACCTGCGACAGGCGCCCACGCTCCCAGTAAAATACCGTCTGTACCGACCTTCATGGCACAGCGATCGTGCGCGACAAAAAATTGTTTAAACGTAAAACCATCGCGGCGCAGCTGCGCTTTGAGTTGAGACATGTCAGGGCAACCTTCTAAGTGAAACTGGAGTAGCATAGGGGAAAGCGAAGTGGCCGAAAAGCGATATCCATACAAACAGATGAAGATTACAGCCGTAACGTCTATAATCAGCGCCCCACACAGAGGTAGAACATGACTGTAACGACTTTTTCCGAACTTGAACTCGATGAAAGCCTGCTCAATGCACTTGAGAGCAAAGGCTTTACACGCCCGACCGCCATTCAGGCAGCGGCCATTCCGCCTGCGCTTGAGGGCCGCGATGTGCTCGGTTCTGCGCCAACCGGCACGGGGAAGACAGCAGCCTATTTGCTGCCTGTGTTGCAGCATCTGCTCGACTTTCCGCGTAAAAAATCTGGCCCGCCGCGTATTTTGATCCTGACGCCTACGCGCGAACTGGCAATGCAGGTTGCCGATCACGCGCGTGAACTCGCGGCAAATACTCATCTGGATATCGCCACCATCACCGGCGGCGTTGCGTACATGAACCACGCCGAAGTGTTCAGCGAAAACCAGGACATCGTCGTTGCGACGACGGGCCGCCTGCTGCAGTACATTAAAGAAGAGAATTTCGACTGCCGTGCGGTTGAAACGCTGATCCTCGACGAAGCCGACCGCATGCTGGACATGGGCTTCGCACAGGATATCGAGCACATTGCAGGGGAAACGCGCTGGCGTAACCAGACGATGCTGTTCTCTGCCACCCTCGAAGGGGAAGCGATCAAAGACTTCGCAGAGCGTCTGCTGGAAGATCCGGTGGAAGTCTCGGCGACGCCGTCCACCCGTGAGCGTAAGAAGATCCACCAGTGGTACTACCGCGCGGATAACCTTGAGCACAAGGTCGAATTGCTGAAACACCTGCTGAAGCAGGAAGATGCTCTGCGCACAATCGTGTTTGTGCGTAAGCGCGAGCGCGTGCACGAGCTGGCTGAGATGCTGCGTAACGCCGGGATCAACAACTGCTATCTTGAAGGCGAGATGGCTCAGATCAAGCGTACCGAAGGCATTAAGCGCCTGACCGATGGCCGCGTTAACGTGCTGGTTGCGACTGACGTTGCCGCACGCGGGATCGACATCCCGGACGTCAGCCACGTCATTAACTTCGATATGCCGCGCAGCGGAGATACCTACCTGCACCGCATTGGCCGTACCGGCCGCGCGGGCCGCAAAGGGATTGCGATTTCACTGGTCGAAGCGCATGACTACCTGCTGCTGCAGAAAATTGGCCGCTATGTTGATGAGCCGCTGAAAGCGCGCGTTATTGACGAACTCCGCCCGACCACGCGTGCGCCGAGTGAAAAGATGACGGGTAAACCGTCCAAGAAAGCGCTCGCAAAACGTGCTGAGAGAAAAGAGAAAGAAAAAGAGAAACCGCGCGTGAAGCAGCGCCACCGCGATACCAAAAATATTGGTAAGCGCCGTAAGCCAAGCTCTGCCGCACCAGAGACGAAAACTGAAGAGTAAAAAAAGCCGGGGAAATCCCCGGCTTTTTTATTCCCCCCTGCTGAAGCCATTACAGGCTTTCAGTAAAGGTACGGGCGATAACGTCGCGCTGCTGTTCTGGAGTCAGTGAGTTAAAGCGAACCGCATAGCCGGACACGCGGATAGTCAGCTGTGGGTATTTTTCTGGATGCTCAACGGCATCCATCAGCGTTTCGCGGCGCAGCACGTTTACGTTCAGGTGCTGACCCCCTTCCACGCGCACTTCCGGCTGCACTTCCATAGGAACTTCACGGTATTCGATTTCGCCCAATTTGTTTACCGGTACGATTTCATCTTCAGCAAAACCCGCTTTCGCAACGACGCAGCGCGCTTCGTTCTTCTCGCTGTCCAGCAGCCAGAAAGAATTGAGCAGATCGTCATTTGCAGCTTTAGTAATCTGGATACCTGTAATCATGTGTTGCCTCCCTTAGGCTACATTAACTCGTGTCGGCCTCTCGCGGCCAATTGGTAAAACCATTGTTTCTTGTGTGTATATATAACATTCACACCCCGGCGATTTATTGATTTAAATCAACAAAAACATCAACCACATAAAGAGTGTGGTTTGAATTTATTGTTTTAGATCAATTTAACAACCTTGCCAATTCAACTTACCCTGTATCTTTTCAAAATAAATTTAGCCACTTAGCACGTATTTCAGCGCGTAATTTTGCTCACCGGGGTGAAACAGGTAAGCTAGTCAGAGATTGAGATTCGCAGGAGAGCGAGATGACGACACCTTTAACCTGGCATGACGTGCTGGCAGAAGAAAAGCAGCAACCTTATTTTATCAATACGCTCAGCACCGTTGCCGCTGAGCGTCAGTCCGGACAGACGATTTACCCGCCGCAGAAAGACGTGTTTAACGCCTTTCGCTACACCGAACTGAGCGATGTGAAAGTGGTCATTCTGGGCCAGGATCCCTATCACGGCCCCGGGCAGGCGCATGGGCTGGCGTTTTCCGTTCGTCCGGGCGTGGCTATCCCCCCTTCTCTGCTCAACATGTATAAAGAGCTTGAAGCAACCGTGCCCGGTTTTACCCGGCCAAACCACGGTTACCTGGAAAGCTGGGCGCGCCAGGGCGTGCTGTTGCTGAATACGGTGCTTACCGTACGGGCGGGTCAGGCGCACTCGCACGCCAGTCTGGGCTGGGAGACGTTTACCGATAAAGTCATCAGCCTTATCAACGAGCATCGTGAAGGGGTGGTGTTTTTACTCTGGGGTTCTCACGCGCAGAAGAAAGGGGCGATTATCGATCGTCAGCGTCATCACGTGCTCAAGGCACCGCACCCGTCACCGCTGTCTGCACATCGCGGTTTCTTTGGCAGTAATCATTTTGTTCTGGCGAATGAATGGCTGGAAAAACGTGGCGAAAAGCCGATTGACTGGATGCCTGTATTACCGGCAGAGAGCGAGTAGTTAGAGTTTGTATGCCCGGCTCACCGGGCATACAAAAAGCATAATGGCTTATGCCTTGTTCTGACGCCACCATTCGGCCAGCAGTACGCCGGTCGCAACGGATACGTTCAGACTTTCCACATTGCCTGTTCCGTCGATAGAGACGCTCAGATCCGCACTGGAGAGCGCCGCGTCAGACAGACCATCACGTTCCTGACCTAATACCAGCACCATTTTGCGCGGCAACGTCGCTTTAAACAGCGGCGTACCGGCATGGCTTGAGGTGGTCACGATGGAATAACCCGCTTTACGGAACTGCTCGAGTGCGTCCAGAACGCTGTCGCCGGTGATCGGCTGTACGTGCTCGGCTCCGCCTTCCGCAGTACGGATCGCGGCACCGGATTCCAGCAGCGCGGCATCCTGCAACAGCACGCCTTTCACGCCAAAGTGCGCGCAGCTACGCATCATTGCGCCCAGGTTGTGCGGGTTGCCCACATCTTCCAGGGCCAGCACGCAGTCATCGGCATCCGCCTGGCTGACCCACTGCTGCACGGTCGTGCCGTTACGCTTTTTGATCAGGAAGCAGACGCCGCCGTGGTGTTCAGTGCCGGACGCTTTGGTCAGCTCGGCATCATCAACCACGTGGTAGGCTTTACGGTTCGCGGCCATCCAGCGCAGCGCTTCTTTGAAGCGCGGGGTCACGCTCTGGATAAACCAGGCGCGGACGATACACTCAGGACGGCTCAGGAACAGCGCCTGGCAGGCGTTCTCGCCATACACGCGGGTCTCTTCCGCACGCTGACGGCGCAGCACTTCCGGGTCGATAAAGCTTTTACCGCTGATACCGCCGTGATCGGCTTTTTCCGGCGTCTCATCGCCAGGGGCGCGAGAAACGGTGCGCCAAGGTGAGGCGTTATCACGTGAGAAGTCATCACGCGGACGATCGTCGCGTGGACGGTCACTGCGTGGGCGGTCGGAACGCGGACGGTCATCGCGTTTGCGATCGTCACGTTTGCGGTCATCACCGCGGTTATTTCTGTCATCGCGGGCGGGGCGACGGCCACCGTCTGCACGAGAAGACGCCGGACGCCCGCCACCTTTTCCGGTACGCGGATTTTGGGTGCGTTTATCAGAGTCATCATCACTGCGGACATACATCACTTTGACCTTGCCGCTTTTGTTTTTCATTTCGTCGTTCATGCTTTTCTCCACCAGCGCTGCGCGAAGCGCGCAGATTACCCGATGTGCCAGCGCATAGCCATAATTTCGTACAAAAGCCTGTGACTATTGTTCTCATTGAATAAAACGCATTGTTGTTTCAAACAGGCTCATTGATAATATGTAACATATTAGAAACATTATCGGCGTTGTGCCGCTGTCCCATGGCTCTATCAGAGGTTAGTTATGAATACCGTATGTGCCAACTGTCAGGCTCTTAATCGCATTCCGGACGATCGGATGGAAGATGGTGCGAAATGCGGACGTTGTGGCCATGAATTATTTGATGGCGATGTCATTAACGCGACGGGTGCTACGCTGGACAAACTCCTCAAGGACGATCTTCCTGTCGTGATCGATTTCTGGGCGCCATGGTGCGGCCCTTGCCGTAGCTTCGCGCCGATTTTCGAAGATGTGGCCGAAGAGCGCAGCGGAAAAATGCGGTTCGTTAAGGTCAATACCGAAGCCGAACCCGAACTGAGCGCACGTTTTCGTATTCGCAGCATCCCGACCATTATGATTTTCAAAAATGGCGAAGTGATCGATATGCTCAACGGTGCGGTTCCAAAAGCACCTTTTGAAAGCTGGTTAAACGAGTCGCTGTAACATTCACGGGGCACGTCTTGTGCCCCGCTCCCGCCTCTGCGAAAATAGCGTTTTTCCTGCATTTCGCCCATGACTGATAACGCCGTTCTTAAATTACGCGCCGAACGCCTTGCGCGCGCCACCCGACCGTTCCTCGCACGAGGCAACCGTATTCGCCGCTGTCAGCGCTGCCTGCTGCCGCTGAAGGTTTGTCTGTGCGAGACGCTGGCACCGAGTACGGCACAGAGCCGTTTTTGTCTGGTCATGTTCGATACCGAGCCGATGAAACCCAGCAATACGGGGCGTCTTATCGCCGATATTCTGCCGGATACCGCCGCGTTTCAGTGGTCCCGTACAGAGCCGCCTCAGGCCCTGCTCGATTTAGTGGCCAGCCCCGACTACCAGCCGATGGTCGTCTTCCCCGCGTCATATGCAGGTGTGGATCGCCAGGTGCTTTCAGCGCCGCCATCCGGTAAACCACCGCTGTTTATCATGCTGGACGGTACCTGGACCGAAGCGCGAAAAATGTTTCGCAAAAGCCCGTATCTCGACGCGCTGCCGGTGATTTCTGTCGATCTTTCCCGCGTCTCCGCCTACCGCCTGCGTGAAGCGCATGCTGACGGGCAATACTGCACCGCCGAAGTGGCGATTGCGCTTCTGGATTTAGCGGGAGATACCGCTGCGGCTGGTGCCCTGGGCAACCATTTCTCATGCTTCCGGGAGCGCTATCTGGCGGGAAAAACCGTTCATAAGGGCAGCGTCACAGCGCCCGAGCCAGAAAGCGTTTAAAATCATCAGGTCGCTTGCATTCACAGGAGGCCTGCATGAGCCAGCGAGGGTTAGAAGCGCTACTTCGTCCTAAATCCATTGCCGTTATCGGCGCATCAATGAAACCGGATCGTGCTGGCTATCTGATGATGCGCAATCTGCTGGCCGGGGGATTTAACGGCCCCGTCATGCCCGTCACGCCGTCTTATAAGGCCGTTCAGGGGGTACTTGCATGGCCTGATGTACAAAGCTTGCCTTTCGTGCCGGATCTTGCCGTACTCTGTACAAACGCGAAGCGCAACCCGGAACTGCTGGAATCACTCGGCAAGAAAGGGTGTAAAACCTGCATTATTCTTTCGTCTCCGCCTGAACAGAAAGCCGAGCTTCTGGCCTGCGCCAGCCGCTATCAAATGCGCATTCTTGGGCCAAACAGTCTGGGCCTGCTCGCCCCCTGGCAGGGGCTGAATGCCAGTTTCTCCCCGGTCCCGATCCGCAAAGGCAAACTGGCGTTTATCTCGCAGTCGGCTGCGGTATCGAACACCATCCTCGACTGGGCGCAGCAGCGTGAAATGGGATTCTCCTACTTCATTGCCCTGGGCGACAGCCTGGATATCGACGTTGATGAGCTGCTGGATTTTCTGGCGCGTGACGGCAAAACCAGCGCGATCCTGCTTTATCTTGAGCACCTCAGCGACGCGCGTCGTTTTGTCTCGGCTGCGCGAAGCGCTTCGCGCAATAAGCCGATCCTGGTGATCAAAAGCGGACGCAGCCCTGCGGCACAGCGTCTTCTGCATTCGCATTCCGGCATGGATCCCGCCTGGGACGCCGCCATTCAGCGCGCGGGGTTGCTGCGGGTACAGGATACGCACGAGCTTTTTTCCGCCGTTGAGACGTTAAGCCATATGCGCCCGTTGCGCGGTGAGAAGCTAATGATTGTCAGTAACGGTGCGGCCCCTGCCGCGCTCGCGCTGGACGAGCTGTGGCGGCGCTTCGGCAAGCTGGCAACGCTGAGTGAAGAGACGCTGCAGCGCCTGAAAGAAGCGCTTCCGACCAGCGTGACGCCCGGCAATCCGCTTGATTTGCGCGATGACGCCAGCAGCGACCGCTACATCAGGGCGATCTCCATTTTGCTGGATAGCCAGGATTTCGACGCGCTGATGATTATCCACTCCCCCAGCGCGGTCGCGCCGGGCAGTGAAAGCGCGCGCGCGCTCATTGACGCCGTGCGCAACCATCCGCGAGGTAAATACGTTACCCTGCTCACCAACTGGTGCGGCGAGTTTTCCTCTCAGGAGGCGCGGCGCTTGTTCAGCGAGGCCGGGCTGCCAACCTACCGCACGCCGGAAGGCACCATCACCGCGTTTATGCATATGGTGGAATATCGCCGCAACCAGAAACAGCTGCGTGAAACGCCGGCTTTGCCGGGGAATCTGACGGCGAACACCGTCGACGTTCACCGGCTGTTGCAGCAGGCCATTGAAGAAGGCGCGACCTCGCTTGATACGCATGAGGTCCAGCCCATTCTGGGCAGCTACGGGATGCAAACCCTGCCGACCTGGATCGCCAGCGACAGCGCTGAGGCCGTGCATATTGCCGAACAGATTGGCTATCCGGTGGCCCTGAAGCTGCGTTCCCCGGATATCCCGCATAAGTCTGATGTTCAAGGGGTTATGTTATACCTGCGTACGGCGACTGAGGTGCAGCAGGCAGCTGATGCCATTTTTGATCGGGTCAAAATGGCCTGGCCGCAGGCAAGGATCCACGGATTGCTGGTGCAAAGCATGGCAAACCGCGCAGGGGCTCAGGAATTACGGGTGGTGGTCGAACACGATCCCGTCTTCGGCCCGCTCATCATGCTGGGAGAGGGTGGCGTTGAGTGGCGTCCGGAGGAGCAGGCCGTGGTGGCGTTACCGCCACTGAACATGAACCTGGCGCGTTATCTGATCATCCAGGCGATCAAAAGTAAAAAGATCCGTGGCCGGAGTGCGCTGCGCCCGCTTGATATTGCCGGGTTAAGTCAGTTCCTGGTGCAGGTGTCTAACCTGATTGTGGATTGTGCCGAAATCCAGCGGCTGGACATTCATCCGCTGCTCGCCTCGGGCAATGAGTTTACGGCGCTGGACGTGACCCTTGATATCGCGCCATTCGAAGGAGACAGAGAGAGCCGTCTGGCGATCCGCCCGTATCCCCTGCAGCTGGAAGAGTGGGTTGAGATGAAAAATGGGGAACGCGCCTTGTTCCGCCCTATTCTGCCGGAAGATGAGCCCCAGCTGCGGGCCTTTATCTCTCAGGTCACGAAAGAGGATCTTTATTATCGCTATTTTAGCGAAATCAACGAATTTACCCACGATGATTTAGCCAATATGACCCAGATCGACTACGATCGAGAAATGGCGTTTGTTGCCGTTCGTCGCTCCGATAAGGGGGATGAGATCCTCGGCGTCACGCGTGCTATTTCTGACCCGGATAACGTCGATGCGGAGTTTGCGGTGCTGGTGCGCTCCGATCTTAAAGGCCTGGGTCTGGGCAGACGGCTGCTGGAAAAACTTATCAGTTATACGCGAGATCACGGATTGTTACGCCTCAATGGCATTACTATGCCTAACAATCGCGGTATGGTGACCCTTGCGCGAAAACTTGGGTTTGACGTTGATATTCAGCTGGACGAAGGTATTGTGGCCTTGTCCCTCAGTCTGACATCAGCAGACAAACGCGAGTAAGCTACTGGAAATGTTACCCACTTTGGACGGGACTGGTGGTATCATTGTCCGCTTATGTTGTTTGCATGGTACAGACAACCCTTCAATGAACAGAGAAGAAACGCACTGTGATGTTGTCAAAATTTAAGCGTAATAAACATCAACAACACCTTGCTCAACTACCGAAGATTTCTCAGTCAGTTGATGATGTAGAGTTCTTTTACGCTCCCGCTCATTTTCGGGAGACGCTTCTGGAAAAGATTGCCAGCGCCACGCGACGCATTTGCATTGTAGCGCTCTATCTTGAACAGGATGAAGGTGGGCGCGCGATCCTGAACGCGCTCTATGAAGCCAAACGTCAGCGTCCGGAACTTGATGTTCGCGTGCTGGTAGACTGGCATCGCGCTCAGCGTGGCCGTATTGGCGCTGCCGCCTCAAACACCAATGCTGACTGGTATTGCCGCACGGCGCAGGAAAATCCTGGCGTTGATGTGCCTGTTTATGGCGTCCCGGTTAATACCCGTGAAGCGCTCGGCGTCCTTCATTTCAAGGGATTCATCATTGATGACAGCGTGCTTTACAGCGGCGCAAGTCTGAATGATGTTTACCTTCATCAGCTCGATAAATATCGCTACGACCGCTACCATCTGATCCGTAATCCGCAGATGGCCGATATCATGTTTAACTGGGTTGATAAAAATCTGGTCCATGGCCGCGGTGTTAATCGCCTTGACGATCCTGAGCGTCCTAAAAGCCCGGAAATCAAAAACGATGTTCGCGCCTTCCGCCAGGAGCTGCGTGATGCGGTCTATCATTTCCAGGGTGATGCGAACAACGAAGAGTTATCCGTTACCCCGCTGGTAGGGCTCGGTAAATCAAGCCTGCTGAACAAAACGATATTCCATCTGATGCCGTGCGCGGAGCAGAAACTCACCATCTGTACGCCGTACTTCAACCTTCCTGCCGTGCTGGTGCGTAATATCATTCAGCTGCTGCGCGACGGTAAAAAAGTGGAAATCATCGTTGGTGATAAAACCGCAAACGACTTTTTCATTCCTGAAGATCAGCCGTTCAAAATCATCGGTGCGCTGCCTTATCTCTATGAGATCAACCTGCGCCGTTTCCTGAGCCGTTTACAGTATTACGTAAACACTGACCAGCTGGTTGTGCGTCTCTGGAAAGATGAGGACAACACTTACCATCTGAAAGGAATGTGGGTCGACGATGAGTGGATGCTGCTGACCGGTAATAACCTGAACCCACGCGCGTGGCGACTGGATCTGGAAAACGCTATCCTAATCCATGACCCGCAGCACGAGTTAGCCGCAAAACGTGAACGTGAGCTGGAGCTGATTCGCACGCATACCACTGTGGTTAATCATTACCGCGAACTGCAGAGCATTGCCGATTATCCGGTAAAAGTCCGCAAGCTTATCCGCCGCTTACGTCGTATCCGTATCGACCGACTTATCAGCCGTATTCTGTAATGTCCAGGCCCTGCCACCCGCAGGGCTTTTTTATGGAGCCGTTGATGCGTATTCCTCTGTTACTTAGCGTCCTCTTTCTGACTGGCTGTAGCCATATGGCCAACGATAACTGGTCCGGACAGGATAAAGCCCAGCATTTCCTCGCTTCCGCGATGTTGTCCGCAGCCGGCAATGAATATGCGCAGCATCAGGGATACAGCCGGGATCGTAGCGCGGCGATAGGGTTGATGTTCTCAGTCAGTCTTGGAGCATCAAAAGAACTGTGGGATAGCCGCCCCGCAGGGAGCGGCTGGAGCTGGAAAGATTTCGCCTGGGATGTCGCCGGCGCAACGACCGGCTATGCCGTGTGGCAGATGGCGCGCTATTAAAGTCGAATGCCTTTCCCTTTGCGATGCAACATCAGGGAAACAATAAAGGCCAGTGCGCCCATTATCGTTACGTACCAGAAGAATGTCGTTTCACTTCCCCATGATTTAAGCGACAACGCAACGTACTCCGCCGATCCGCCAAACAACGCATTAGCTACCGCATAAGAGAGCCCTACCCCTAAAGCACGTACCTGCGCCGGGAACATTTCAGCTTTCAGTATTCCGCTGATAGAGGTATAGAAACTGACAATCACCATCGCCAGCATCACCAGCGCAAACGCCGCATACGGCGAAGTCACATGCTGAAGGGCCGACAGAATAGGTACGGTACATAATGCCGACAGGCCGCCGAAAATCAGCATCGACGTACGTCGACCGATTTTATCCGAGAGCGCACCGATAATGGGTTGTATGAGCATAAAGACAAACAGCGCCACGGTCATGACTACGCTGGCGACGTTTGCGTGCATGCCGGTGGTGTTCACCAGGTACTTCTGCATGTAGGTGGTGAACGTGTAAAAACTGAGAGAGCCGCCCGCAGTAAAGCCCAGCACCATTAGAAAAGCTTTGCGGTTACGCCATAACCCTTTGAATGTTCCCGCCTCCTTCAGCGTTCTGACTTCCTTCTGAGAGGTTTCATCTAACTGACGGCGTAGCCAAAGTGCGACCACCGCCAGTACTGCGCCCATCGCGAAAGGAATTCGCCATCCCCAGGCGTGAAGTTGTTCATCCGTCAGAATTTGCTGCAGGATCACAACCACAAGAATGGCCAGCAGTTGACCACCAATCAGCGTGACGTACTGGAATGAGGCGTAAAAACCTTTACGGCCTTCCAGGGCAATCTCACTCATGTAGGTCGCACTGGTACCGTATTCACCGCCCACCGATAATCCCTGGAATAAGCGGGCCAGTAATAGTAGCGCCGGTGCCCAGGTACCAATCGATTCATATCCCGGTAAGCAGGCGATCACCAGAGAACCAAAGCACATCATGCACACCGAGATCAGCATAGAAGCCTTACGGCCGCGACGATCCGCAATGCGGCCAAACAGCCAGCCCCCGATGGGCCGCATTAAAAACCCTGCGGCAAATACCCCCGCCGTTTGTAGCAGCTGCGTTGTGGTGTTGCCGGATGGGAAGAAAATATGTGCGAAGTAGAGTGAACAGAATGAGTAGACGTAAAAGTCGAACCATTCAACCAGATTCCCTGAAGAGGCGCTGACGATTGCCCATACCCTTCTTCGGGTATCACTGTTAGCCAGCGTCCCGTTTGATGTAATGCTTTCTGTCATTGTGATTATGCTCCTGCCATAAACAGCGGCGTATTGAGCCAAGAGACTCAATTACCTCGTAAATGAAATGTTATAATTTTGTTATAAATAACATTGCGACAAGGATCACACATTCCATTAGCAGGATAAGGGATTAAGAGAAAGGCCAGAAAGGGTAAGCACAAAGCAAAAAACCCCGCACCTTACGGTACGGGGTTCTTCTAATTGATGCCTGGCAGTTCCCTACTCTCACATGGGGAGACCCCACACTACCATCGGCGCTACGGCGTTTCACTTCTGAGTTCGGCATGGGGTCAGGTGGGACCACCGCGCTAAAGCCGCCAGGCAAATTCTGTTAATCTGTATCAGGCTGAAAATCGTGTCTGTCTCTTCGCCGAAACAGCTTCGGCGTTGTAAGGTTAAGCCTCACGGTTCATTAGTATCGGTTAGCTCAACGCATCGCTGCGCTTACACACCCGACCTATCAACGTCGTAGTCTTCAACGTTCCTTCAGGACCCTTAAAGGGTCAGGGAGAACTCATCTCGGGGCAAGTTTCGTGCTTAGATGCTTTCAGCACTTATCTTTTCCGCATTTAGCTACCGGGCAGTGCCATTGGCATGACAACCCGAACACCAGTGATGCGTCCACTCCGGTCCTCTCGTACTAGGAGCAGCCCCCCTCAATTCTCCAGCGCCCACGGCAGATAGGGACCGAACTGTCTCACGACGTTCTAAACCCAGCTCGCGTACCACTTTAAATGGCGAACAGCCATACCCTTGGGACCTACTTCAGCCCCAGGATGTGATGAGCCGACATCGAGGTGCCAAACACCGCCGTCGATATGAACTCTTGGGCGGTATCAGCCTGTTATCCCCGGAGTACCTTTTATCCGTTGAGCGATGGCCCTTCCATTCAGAACCACCGGATCACTATGACCTGCTTTCGCACCTGCTCGAGCCGTCACTCTCGCAGTCAAGCTAGCTTATGCCATTGCACTAACCTCCTGATGTCCGACCAGGATTAGCTAACCTTCGTGCTCCTCCGTTACTCTTTGGGAGGAGACCGCCCCAGTCAAACTACCCACCAGACACTGTCCGCAACCCGGATTACGGGTCTACGTTAGAACACCAGCCATTAAAGGGTGGTATTTCAAGGGCGGCTCCACGCAGACTGGCGTCCACGCTTCAAAGCCTCCCACCTATCCTACACATCAAGGACCAGTGTTCAGTGTCAAGCTATAGTAAAGGTTCACGGGGTCTTTCCGTCTTGCCGCGGGTACACTGCATCTTCACAGCGAGTTCAATTTCACTGAGTCTCGGGTGGAGACAGCCTGGCCATCATTACGCCATTCGTGCAGGTCGGAACTTACCCGACAAGGAATTTCGCTACCTTAGGACCGTTATAGTTACGGCCGCCGTTTACCGGGGCTTCGATCAAGAGCTTCGCGTTGCCGCTAACCCCATCAATTAACCTTCCGGCACCGGGCAGGCGTCACACCGTATACGTCCACTTTCGTGTTTGCACAGTGCTGTGTTTTTAATAAACAGTTGCAGCCAGCTGGTATCTTCGACTGATTTCAGCTCCACCCGCAGGGGCTTCACCTACATATCAGCGTGCCTTCTCCCGAAGTTACGGCACCATTTTGCCTAGTTCCTTCACCCGAGTTCTCTCAAGCGCCTTGGTATTCTCTACCTGACCACCTGTGTCGGTTTGGGGTACGATTTGATGTTACCTGATGCTTAGAGGCTTTTCCTGGAAGCAGGGCATTTGTTACTTCAGCACCGTAGTGCCTCGTCATCACACCTCAGCGTTAAAAGGTACCGGATTTACCTGGAACCTCCGCCTACATGCTTAAACCGGGACAACCGTCGCCCGGCTAACATAGCCTTCTCCGTCCCCCCTTCGCAGTAACACCAAGTACAGGAATATTAACCTGTTTCCCATCGACTACGCCTTTCGGCCTCGCCTTAGGGGTCGACTCACCCTGCCCCGATTAACGTTGGACAGGAACCCTTGGTCTTCCGGCGAGCGGGCTTTTCACCCGCTTTATCGTTACTTATGTCAGCATTCGCACTTCTGATACCTCCAGCATGCCTCACAGCACACCTTCAACGGCTTACAGAACGCTCCCCTACCCAACAACGCATAAGCGTCGCTGCCGCAGCTTCGGTGCATGGTTTAGCCCCGTTACATCTTCCGCGCAGGCCGACTCGACCAGTGAGCTATTACGCTTTCTTTAAATGATGGCTGCTTCTAAGCCAACATCCTGGCTGTCTGTGCCTTCCCACATCGTTTCCCACTTAACCATGACTTTGGGACCTTAGCTGGCGGTCTGGGTTGTTTCCCTCTTCACGACGGACGTTAGCACCCGCCGTGTGTCTCCCGTGATAACATTCTTCGGTATTCGTAGTTTGCATCGGGTTGGTAAGCCGGGATGGCCCCCTAGCCGAAACAGTGCTCTACCCCCGAAGATGAGTTCACGAGGCGCTACCTAAATAGCTTTCGGGGAGAACCAGCTATCTCCCGGTTTGATTGGCCTTTCACCCCCAGCCACAAGTCATCCGCTAATTTTTCAACATTAGTCGGTTCGGTCCTCCAGTTAGTGTTACCCAACCTTCAACCTGCCCATGGCTAGATCACCGGGTTTCGGGTCTATACCCTGCAACTTAACGCCCAGTTAAGACTCGGTTTCCCTTCGGCTCCCCTATACGGTTAACCTTGCTACAGAATATAAGTCGCTGACCCATTATACAAAAGGTACGCAGTCACACCACGAAGGTGCTCCCACTGCTTGTACGTACACGGTTTCAGGTTCTTTTTCACTCCCCTCGCCGGGGTTCTTTTCGCCTTTCCCTCACGGTACTGGTTCACTATCGGTCAGTCAGGAGTATTTAGCCTTGGAGGATGGTCCCCCCATATTCAGACAGGATACCACGTGTCCCGCCCTACTCTTCGAGTTCACAACCTGTGTGCTTTCGTGTACGGGGCTGTCACCCTGTATCGCCGGACTTTCCAGACCGTTCCACTAACACACAAGCTGATTCAGACTCTGGGCTGCTCCCCGTTCGCTCGCCGCTACTGGGGGAATCTCGGTTGATTTCTTTTCCTCGGGGTACTTAGATGTTTCAGTTCCCCCGGTTCGCCTCGTTAACCTATGTATTCAGTTAACGATAGTGTGACGGATCACACTGGGTTTCCCCATTCGGACATCGCCGGGTCAAAGGTTCATATCACCTCGCCGGCGCTTTTCGCAGATTAGCACGTCCTTCATCGCCTCTGACTGCCAGGGCATCCACCGTGTACGCTTAGTCGCTTAACCTCACAACCCGAAGATGTTTCACTTCTGATTGCGAAAATTTGAGAGACTCGAACACACCATTAAAGATGTGTCGTTTCAATTTTCAGCTTGATCCAGATTTTTAAAGAGCAAATATCTCAAACGTCACCCGAAGATGAGTTTTGAGATATAGAGGTCGGCGACTTTCACTCACGAACCAGCAAGTGGCGTCCCCTAGGGGATTCGAACCCCTGTTACCGCCGTGAAAGGGCGGTGTCCTGGGCCTCTAGACGAAGGGGACGTGTAAGTCTCAATCGCAAGACGCCTTGCTATTTACTTTTCATCAGACAATCTGTGTGAGCACTACAAAGGCAGGTTCTTTAAGGTAAGGAGGTGATCCAACCGCAGGTTCCCCTACGGTTACCTTGTTACGACTTCACCCCAGTCATGAATCACAAAGTGGTAAGCGCCCTCCCGAAGGTTAAGCTACCTACTTCTTTTGCAACCCACTCCCATGGTGTGACGGGCGGTGTGTACAAGGCCCGGGAACGTATTCACCGTAGCATTCTGATCTACGATTACTAGCGATTCCGACTTCATGGAGTCGAGTTGCAGACTCCAATCCGGACTACGACGCACTTTATGAGGTCCGCTTGCTCTCGCGAGGTCGCTTCTCTTTGTATGCGCCATTGTAGCACGTGTGTAGCCCTACTCGTAAGGGCCATGATGACTTGACGTCATCCCCACCTTCCTCCAGTTTATCACTGGCAGTCTCCTTTGAGTTCCCGGCCTAACCGCTGGCAACAAAGGATAAGGGTTGCGCTCGTTGCGGGACTTAACCCAACATTTCACAACACGAGCTGACGACAGCCATGCAGCACCTGTCTCAGAGTTCCCGAAGGCACCAATCCATCTCTGGAAAGTTCTCTGGATGTCAAGAGTAGGTAAGGTTCTTCGCGTTGCATCGAATTAAACCACATGCTCCACCGCTTGTGCGGGCCCCCGTCAATTCATTTGAGTTTTAACCTTGCGGCCGTACTCCCCAGGCGGTCGACTTAACGCGTTAGCTCCGGAAGCCACGCCTCAAGGGCACAACCTCCAAGTCGACATCGTTTACGGCGTGGACTACCAGGGTATCTAATCCTGTTTGCTCCCCACGCTTTCGCACCTGAGCGTCAGTCTTTGTCCAGGGGGCCGCCTTCGCCACCGGTATTCCTCCAGATCTCTACGCATTTCACCGCTACACCTGGAATTCTACCCCCCTCTACAAGACTCTAGCCTGCCAGTTTCGAATGCAGTTCCCAGGTTGAGCCCGGGGATTTCACATCCGACTTGACAGACCGCCTGCGTGCGCTTTACGCCCAGTAATTCCGATTAACGCTTGCACCCTCCGTATTACCGCGGCTGCTGGCACGGAGTTAGCCGGTGCTTCTTCTGCGGGTAACGTCAATTGCTGTGGTTATTAACCACAACACCTTCCTCCCCGCTGAAAGTACTTTACAACCCGAAGGCCTTCTTCATACACGCGGCATGGCTGCATCAGGCTTGCGCCCATTGTGCAATATTCCCCACTGCTGCCTCCCGTAGGAGTCTGGACCGTGTCTCAGTTCCAGTGTGGCTGGTCATCCTCTCAGACCAGCTAGGGATCGTCGCCTAGGTGAGCCGTTACCCCACCTACTAGCTAATCCCATCTGGGCACATCTGATGGCAAGAGGCCCGAAGGTCCCCCTCTTTGGTCTTGCGACATTATGCGGTATTAGCTACCGTTTCCAGTAGTTATCCCCCTCCATCAGGCAGTTTCCCAGACATTACTCACCCGTCCGCCGCTCGCCGGCAAAGTAGCAAGCTACTTTCCGCTGCCGCTCGACTTGCATGTGTTAGGCCTGCCGCCAGCGTTCAATCTGAGCCATGATCAAACTCTTCAATTTAAGTTTGATGCTCGTGAATTAAACTTCGTAATGAATTACGTATGTTCACTCAGAGACTTGGTATTCATTTTTCGTCTTGCGACGTTAAGAATCCATGTCACTTTGAGTGCCCACACAGATTGTCTGATAAATTGTTAAAGAGCAGTGCCGCTTCGCTTTTCGCAGCGGCGCGGGGTGTGCATATTACGCTTTCCCGCTTCAGAGTCAAGTGATTAATTTCGCTTTTCTCTGCTGACCCGGCGGCGTGTGTGCCGTTGTTCCGTGTCAGTGGAGGCGCATTATAGGGAGTAATTCCGAAGCTGCAAGGATAAAGTGACATTTATTTACTAACCGCTTACTTTCCAGGCAAATCTTACTCCAGACCTCAATTTTCGCCTGGTTTTTAAACAAAAACGAGCCGCAAGCGGCTCGTTTTTGCGTTTTGTGACTTACTGCACTGCCACAATACGATCGTCGTTGGCTTCCAGACGAATAACTTTGCCCGGAATCAACTCTCCGGAGAGGATCTGCTGCGCCAGCGGGTTTTCGATCTGCTGCTGGATAGCACGTTTCAATGGACGCGCACCGTACACTGGATCGTAACCATTCTCGCTCAGCAGCTTCAGGGCCTCGTCGGAGATGTGAATTTCATATCCACGCTCTTCCAGACGTTTGTACAGACGCTGCAGCTGGATCTGCGCAATCGACGCAATGTGTTTCTCACCCAGAGGATGGAATACTACCACTTCATCAATACGGTTGATGAACTCCGGACGGAAGTTATGGCTCACGACACCGAGCACCAGATCCTTCATATGGCTATAGTCCAGTTCACCGAAACGTTCCTGAATCAAATCGGAACCCAGGTTCGAAGTCATGATGACAACCGTATTACGGAAGTCGACCGTTCTCCCCTGTCCGTCGGTCAGACGGCCATCATCCAGCACCTGAAGCAGGATGTTGAACACATCAGGATGCGCTTTTTCCACCTCATCCAGCAGGATGACGGAATAAGGGCGACGGCGAACGGCTTCCGTCAGATATCCCCCTTCTTCATAACCAACGTATCCCGGAGGCGCGCCGACCAGACGTGAGACGGAGTGTTTCTCCATAAACTCGGACATGTCGATACGTACCATCGCATCGTCGCTGTCGAACATAAAGTTAGCCAGCGCTTTACACAGCTCGGTTTTACCGACCCCCGTCGGTCCCAGGAACAGGAACGAACCAATCGGACGGTTTGGATCGGACAGCCCTGCACGACTACGGCGAATAGCGTTCGAAACCGCTTCAACCGCTTCGTTCTGGCCAATCACCCGATTGTGTAGATCTTGCTCCATGCGCAGCAGTTTTTCACGCTCGCCTTCCAGCATGCGCGCCACCGGAATACCGGTCCAGCGAGCAAGCACTTCTGCGATTTCCGCATCCGTTACTTTATTACGTAACAGACGCATCGTTTTCCCTTCTGACTGCGTCGCTATCTCAAGCTGTTTTTCCAGCTCAGGAATTTTGCCGTACTGCAGTTCAGACATCCGCGCCAGATCGCCGACACGGCGAGCCTGCTCAATGGCAATTTTGGCCTGTTCGAGTTCAGCTTTAATGGTCTGAGTGCCGGAAAGGGATGCTTTCTCGGCTTTCCACTCTTCTTCCAGCTCAGAATACTGGCGCTCTTTATCGTCCAGTTCTTCATTGAGCATATCCAGGCGTTTCTTACTGGCTTCATCAGACTCTTTCTTCAGCGCCTGCTGTTCCAGCTTGAGCTGAATGATGCGTCGGTCGAGCCTGTCCAGCTCTTCCGGTTTCGAGTCAATCTGCATACGAATGCTCGAAGCTGCTTCATCAATCAGGTCGATCGCTTTATCCGGCAACTGGCGGTCAGCAATATAACGATGTGAAAGCGTCGCTGCCGCAACGATAGCCGGGTCAGTGATCTGCACGTGGTGGTGCAGTTCATAGCGCTCCTTCAAACCACGCAGGATCGCGATGGTATCTTCAACGCTTGGCTCAGCAACAAACACTTTCTGGAAACGACGTTCCAGAGCAGCATCTTTCTCAAGGTACTGACGGTACTCGTCGAGCGTGGTGGCACCGACGCAGTGAAGTTCACCGCGCGCCAGCGCAGGTTTCAGCATGTTCCCGGCATCCATCGCGCCGTCCGCTTTACCCGCACCGACCATAGTGTGCAGTTCGTCGATAAACAGGATAACGTTCCCTTCCTGCTTCGCCAGGTCGTTAAGCACGCCTTTCAGACGCTCCTCAAACTCACCGCGGTATTTCGCACCGGCCACCAGCGCGCCCATATCCAGCGCCAGTACGCGGCGGCCTTTCAGGCCTTCCGGCACTTCGCCGTTGACGATACGCTGCGCCAGCCCTTCAACGATGGCGGTTTTACCGACACCCGGTTCACCAATCAGCACCGGGTTGTTCTTGGTACGACGCTGCAGTACCTGAATCGTACGGCGAATTTCTTCATCACGGCCGATAACCGGGTCAAGTTTGCCCTGTTCAGCACGCTCGGTCAGATCGACCGTAAATTTCTTCAAAGCCTGACGTTGGTCTTCGGCTCCCTGATCGTTCACGCTTTCACCTCCGCGCATTTTCTCAATCGCCTGAGTCACATTGGCGGTGGTCGCACCGGCAGATTTCAGCAGGTCGGTCAAGGTACCGCGTGATTCAAGCGCCGCCAGAACAAACAGCTCTGACGAAATAAAGTTGTCCCCACGTTTTTGCGCCAGCTTGTCGCAAAGGTTAAGCACGCGCACCAGATCCTGCGACGGCTGAACGTCGCCGCCGGTACCTTCTACCTGCGGTAAACGGCTCAGCGCCTGATCGATGGCGGTGCGTAACTGGCCAGCATTAATGCCAGCGGACGTTAATAAAGGACGTACCGATCCCCCTTCCTGATTCAGCAAGGCGCTCATTAAATGAAGAGGTTCGATAAACTGGTTGTCGTGCCCCAGTGCGAGGGACTGGGCATCGGCGAGAGCAAGCTGGAATTTATTAGTAAGACGATCCAGACGCATAACTCCTCCCATAACAGGTCAAATTTGCTACTGGAGATTAAATGAGGTCATCCCTCAATTATTCAAGGTTAATGACCTGAATTATGTGAAAAGAAAACGGCACGTACCGGATCGTCTTGATTCTTTAGGTTATATCAGCCAAATGAAACTTGCCATACGCCCCGTGGTCTTGTCGCGACGATAGGAGAAAAAATCACCCTTTTCGGTGAATGTGCAGCGATCGCCGCCGAAGATCTGCATCACGCCAACGTTATTCAGACGCTGACGGGCGAGCTGGTAAATATCGGCCAGATATTTATCCCCCGAAGGCAGGAAGGCTTCAACCGCTTGCGGATCTTTTTCCATAAAGGCTTCGCGAACCTCTGGCCCCACTTCGAAAGCGCGAGGACCAATGGCCGGGCCAAGCCAGGCCATAATATTGGCTGGCTCATCGCTAAAGCAGGCGACAGTTTCTTCGAGCACGCCTTCACACAGACCACGCCAGCCCGCGTGTGCTGCAGCCACCTCGGTACCTGCACGGTTACAGAACAGAACCGGCAGACAATCGGCGGTCATCACGGCACAAACGGTTCCCGGAGTATTACTGTAAGAGGCATCAGCGCGTTTAGAAGCATAGGGTTCTCCCGTCAACTTCAGCACTGCGTTACCATGAACCTGTTCCAGCCAGACCGGTTTCGACGGCAAGTTCCCCGCAGCAAACAGACGTCGGCGGTTCTCTTCAACATGTTCCAGGTTGTCGCCACAGTGCGCACCGAGGTTCAAAGACTCCCACGCGCCCTGGCTAACACCGCCAATACGGGTTGAACTGCAGGCGGCCACGCCTGCAGGCAATGGCCACTCCGGGACAATCAGTTTGGTCATAACCAGTCCACTTGATCCTTATGTTCTTCGAAATCAGCACGCATGGCGTCAATAAGGTCCACCATATCCTGCGGGATAGGCGCATGCCATTCCATCTGAATACCGGTGATAGGGTGGTAAAGACGCAGCATAGTCGCGTGCAGCGCCTGGCGATCGAATTTACGCAATACGCTGATGAACTCATCCGATGCGCCTTTAGGTGGACGCGGACGACCACCGTATACCTGATCCCCGACCAGCGGATGGGTAATGTGGGCCATATGCACGCGGATCTGGTGAGTACGTCCGGTTTCCAGACGCAGACGCAGGCGCGTATGAATACGGAAGTGCTCCATAATGCGATAGTGCGTCACCGCCGGTTTACCCATCGGATGCACCGACATATGGGTACGTTTGGTTGGGTGACGGCTGATTGGCTCTTCCACCGTTCCGCCAGAGGTCATATGCCCAATGGCTACCGCTTCATACTCGCGGGTGATTTCGCGCAGCTGCAGCGATTCCACCAGACGGGTTTGAGCAGGAACGGTCTTCGCCACCACCATCAAACCGGTGGTGTCTTTATCCAGACGGTGCACGATGCCCGCGCGCGGGACATCCGCGATCGGCGGATAATAATGGAGAAGTGCGTTAAGTACCGTACCGTCAGGGTTCCCCGCGCCCGGATGAACAACCAGGTCGCGCGGCTTGTTGATCACCAGAATGTCATCATCTTCATAGACGATGTCCAGTGGGATATCCTGCGGCTCGAAGCGGATTTCCTCTTCAATTTCAGCATTGATGGCGACAGCTTCCCCACCTAACACTTTCTCTTTTGGTTTGTCCCAGATCTTGCCGTTTACCAGCACGCGCTGGTCAAGGATCCATTCTTTTATGCGTGAACGCGAATAATCAGGGAACAATTCGGCCAAAGCCTGATCTAAGCGTTGACCGAGCTGATTTTCGGAGACTGTTGCGGTGAGTTCTACTCGTTGTGCCATAAACTGCTTCTTCGTTTAACGTTGGGTTTTACGGCTTTGCCGTTTAATATAGTGTGCTATTGTAGCTGGTCTTAATCGGGAGCAGGAACAGAGTTTCTCCCGGACAAACATTTGAGGAAAGTCAAAACGTCATGACGCGCATGAAATATCTGGTGGCAGCGGCCACGTTGAGCCTGGCTTTGGTGGGCTGCTCCGGTTCAAATGAACAGGTCCCTGACAATCCGCCGAATGAAATCTATGCGACTGCACAACAAAAGTTGCAGGACGGTAACTGGAAACAGGCGATAACGCAACTGGAAGCGTTGGATAATCGCTATCCATTTGGTCCATATTCGCAGCAGGTACAGTTAGATCTCATCTACGCATACTATAAAAATGCCGACCTGCCGCTGGCTCAGGCAACTATCGATCGTTTCATGCGTCTGAACCCGACTCATCCTAACATCGACTATGTGATGTACATGCGCGGCCTCACCAACATGGCGCTGGACGACAGTGCGCTGCAGGGCTTCTTCGGCGTGGATCGTTCTGACCGTGACCCGCAGCATGCGCGTGATGCCTTCAATGACTTCTCCAAGCTGGTGCGCGGCTATCCGAACAGTCAGTACGTGACCGACGCGACCAAACGTCTGGTGTTCCTGAAAGATCGTCTGGCGAAATATGAATACTCCGTAGCGGAATACTATACCCGTCGTGGCGCATGGGTTGCCGTGGTTAACCGCGTAGAAGGTATGCTGCGTGATTATCCGGATACTCAGGCAACGCGCGACGGCCTGAAGCTGATGGAAAATGCTTACCGTCAGATGCAGATGACCGCTCAGGCTGAAAAAGTGGCGAAAATCATCGCCGCGAACAGCAGCAATACCTGATATTGCCTCAATGCAAAACGGCAGCCCGAAGGCTGCCGTTTTTTTATTCATTTTAGCGCGTCGCTGAAGCGCTTAAGCCTCAACACATCCATTCAACTATGGCCCCAATTTTTGCCTTCGACAAGGTAAATCTCACCTCTTCCTGCCCTGCCTCACAAAAAAGATTCCCTGACAAAAACCGACAAAATAACGTGATCTAAATCACACATTTTGACATTAGGTCGGGTATGCTGGAATCACCAAGACGGAAAGACAAGAGGTAAAATTTATGACAATGAACATTACCAGTAAACAAATGGAAATTACTCCGGCAATCCGCCAGCACGTCGCAGACCGTCTCGCCAAACTGGATAAATGGCAAACTCATTTGATTAATCCACATATCATCCTGTCCAAGGAGCCGCAGGGTTTCATCGCTGACGCAACTATCAATACTCCAAACGGCCATCTGGTCGCCAGCGCAAAACATGAGGATATGTACACAGCAATTAACGATTTGATCAACAAGCTGGAACGGCAGCTCAATAAAGTGCAACACAAAGGTGAAGCCCGTCGCGCCGCAACATCGGTGAAAGACGCCAGCTTCGCGGAAGAAGTTGAAGAAGAGTAATCCTTTAAATTGAGTGTACCGCCAACGCGCCTTCGGGCGCGTTTTTTGTTTTTTATTGACAGGGTGAAAACAGTACGGGTACTTTAACGGTATCAATCACAGGATGACTTTATGAAACTTACGCCGTTCTTCTTCGCATTCTTTTTTACCTTCCCCTGAACGGGAGGCGTTTCGTCGTGTGATAAAGAATGCGAAGACGAACAACAAGGCCTCCCACACCGGGGGGCCTTTTTTATTGATAACGATAAAATGAGACAGGCAACACTATGACACCGGAAAACCCGTTACTGGATCTGCGAGTAAAAATCAGCGCGCTGGATGAGAAACTGCTGGCGCTGCTGGCCGAACGCCGCGCGCTTGCCGTTGAAGTGGGCAAAGCCAAGCTGGACTCCCATCGCCCGGTCCGTGATATCGACCGCGAGCGCGATCTGCTGGAACGTCTCATTCAGCTCGGCAAAGCGCATCACCTCGATGCCCACTACATTACCCGGTTGTTCCAGCTCATCATCGAAGACTCCGTTCTCACTCAGCAAGCGCTGCTCCAGCAGCATCTGAACAAAACCAATCCACACTCTGCGCGTATCGCCTTCCTCGGTCCGAAGGGATCTTATTCTCACCTGGCCGCACGTCAGTATGCCGCACGCCATTTCGAAGAATTTATTGAGAGCGGCTGCGCGAAGTTTGCCGACATTTTTAATCAGGTTGAGACCGGCCAGGCGGATTACGCCGTCGTACCTATTGAAAACACCAGCTCCGGCGCCATCAACGACGTTTACGATTTGCTGCAACACACCAGCCTGTCGCTGGTTGGCGAGCTGACGATCCCTATCGATCACTGCGTGCTGGTCTCTGGCTCAACCGACCTGAGCAAGATCGAAACGGTTTACAGTCATCCACAGCCGTTCCAGCAGTGCAGCCAGTTCCTGAACCGCTATCCGAGCTGGAAAATTGAGTACACCGAAAGCACCTCGGCGGCGATGGAAAAAGTGGCGCAGGCTAACACCCCAACCGTCGCCGCGCTCGGCAGCGAAGCAGGCGGGGCGCTGTATGGTTTACAGGTGCTGGAACGCAACCTGGCGAACCAGACGCAAAATATCACCCGCTTCGTGGTGCTGGCACGCAAGGCAATCAATGTGTCAGACCAGGTGCCGGCCAAAACCACGCTGCTGATGGCGACCGGCCAACAGGCCGGGGCGCTGGTTGAAGCCCTGCTGGTGCTGCGTAACCACAACCTGATCATGACCAGGCTGGAATCACGCCCAATCCACGGTAACCCGTGGGAAGAGATGTTCTACCTCGATATCCAGGCCAACCTGGAATCTGCTTCCATGCAGAAGGCCCTGCGCGAACTGGGCGAGATCACGCGTTCCATGAAGGTGCTGGGCTGCTATCCCAGCGAAAACGTCGTCCCGGTTGACCCGGCTTAACGCTCGATAAACCGGCTTTTCTTCATCCCTGCCACGTTCACCGGCAGGGTGAAGATAGCGCCGGAGAGCGGATACTTCGCCACCTCGTCCGCATCCATATTTTCCCGCGTGGTGGTAATAAACAGCGTTTTCATGTCATCGCCGCCAAAGCAGACCATCGTCGGGCAACGCACCGGCATGCGATATTCTTCCAGCTGCTCCCCTTGCGGAGAAAAACGCGCAATACGCCAGCCGTCAAATAGCGCGCTCCAGTAGCAGCCTTCCACATCCATTGCCGCGCCGTCCGGTATCCCTTCGCCCTCTTTAAACTGACGAAACACCTCGCGCCTGCCGGGTTCGCCCTTCTCATCAAGCGGCGTTCGGTAAATAACGCCGTTTGGCGTATCTGAAGTAAACATCCATTGATTATCAGGGCTAAACGCTAAGCCGTTGTGCCCGTGAATATCGCACTGGATCACTTTCGGCGTCAGGTCGTTGTCGATGCGCATCAGCAGGGCACCGTTGTAATCTCCCGGCCCCCAAAACGTGCCCGCGTAGAATCGTCCCAGAGAATCGGTGCCGCCGTCGTTAAAGCGTGCGAGCTGCGGGTTAGAGGGGTTATCGCACACCTTGCGGCGCAGCAGGCCGTGTTTATCGGTCAGCCAGATACCCGTTCGCATCGCAACGATAAAACCACCCTGCTCGCGCAGCGCGAAACAGCCCACCTCCTCATGGAAAGAGAGTACGGTGTGTTCTGCCGTCGGCAGATGGTAGCGGTGGATCTCCCCTTCCAGAATATCGGCCCAGTAGAGCGCGCGCTCTTCTGCGCTCCACGTCGGGCACTCAGGCAGATGCCCGGTGTAATTCAATAGCAGCTGCGGTTCGGCCATGACAGTTCCCCAAAATAAAAAAAGCCAGCATTGCTGGCTTTCAGTATATACATCATCGCATTACTGGCGACTGTCATTTGCCTGGCGCAACAGCGTCCGGCTCTCACTCTGGAAACGCTGCGCGTAATCGCCAAACCAGTGCTCAACCTTGCGGAAACTGTCGATAAACGCCTGCTTGTCTCCGTGCTCCAGCAGCGTAATGGCTTCGCCAAAGCGCTGATAGTAGCGCTTGATGAGCGCCAGATTGTTCTCGGAGGACATAATAATGTCCGCGTAAAGCTGCGGATCCTGAGCAAACAGACGCCCGACCATCGCCAGCTCCAGACGATAGATAGGTGAAGAGAGCGCCAGCAGCTGTTCAAGCTGCACGTTCTCTTCCGCCAGATGCAGACCGTAGGCAAACGTCGCAAAGTGGCGCAGCGCCTGAATGAACGCCATGTTCTGATCGTGCTCGACCGCGCTGATGCGGTGCAGTCGCGCGCCCCATACCTGAATCTGTTCCAGGAACCACTGATAGGCTTCCGGCTGACGACCGTCGCAGTAAACCACCACCTGCTTAGCCAGGCTGCCGCTGTCCGGGCCAAACATCGGGTGCAGACCCAGCACCGGGCCCGTATGCGCAGCCAGCATCGCCTGCAGCGGACCATTTTTGACGGAGGCCAAATCCACCAGGATACAATCTTTCGGTAAAGCAGGAAGCTTCCCGATGATCTGCTCCGTCACGTGGATCGGCACGCTGACGATAACCATCCCGGCATCTTTCATGAGTTCCGGAGCATGCGCCCAGTCCTCTTTTTCCAGAATGCGCACCTGATAGCCCGAAAGCGTCAGCATTTTTTCAAACAGACGCCCCATCTGTCCTGCCCCGCCGACAATCACCACCGGCCTCAGGGACGGACAGAGGGTTTTGAAGCCCTTGTCGTTTTCGCTGGAATAGGATTCCCGCATCACGCGACGCAGAACATCTTCAATTAAATCCGGCGAAACGCCCAGCGCCTGGGCCTCTTTGCGACGAGAAGCCAGCATTGAGGCTTCGCGCTCCGGAACGTAAATTGGCAGGCCGTATTTGCTTTTCACCTCACCGACTTCGGCAACCAGCGCCATGCGGCGCGCCAGCAGGTCCAGCAGCGCCTTATCCACTTCATCAATTTGATCGCGCAGTGCGGTCAATTCAGCAACCATAACTAACCTCTTAAGCCAGACGCGTCGCCAGCTGGCCTTTCAAATCTTTGTGGATCTCACGCAGCAGCGCATCGGTGGTTTCCCAGCTGATGCAGGCATCCGTCACGGAGACGCCGTGCTTCATTGCACTGCGCGGTTGTTCCGATGACTGATTGCCTTCATGAATATTGCTCTCAATCATCAGACCGATAATCGAACGGTTGCCATCTTTGATCTGTGCGACCACGGATTCCGCAACCGCAGGCTGGCGACGGTAATCTTTATTTGAATTACCATGACTGCAATCTACCATCAGTGCCGGGCGCAGTCCCGCCTGCTCCATCTCTTTTTCACACTGCGCCACGTCCGCCGGGCTGTAGTTAGGTGCTTTCCCGCCGCGCAGGATCACATGGCCGTCCGGGTTACCCTGCGTTTGCAGGAGGCAGACCTGGCCCGCCTGGTTGATACCGACGAAACGGTGCGGCATCGCAGCAGCGCGCATGGCGTTGATCGCCGTCGCCAGGCTGCCATCGGTACCGTTTTTAAAGCCAACCGGCATTGACAGGCCAGACGCCATCTCGCGGTGGGTTTGCGATTCCGTGGTACGCGCGCCAATCGCCGACCAGCTGAACAGATCGCCCAGGTACTGCGGGCTGTTCGGGTCCAGCGCTTCGGTTGCCAGCGGCAGCCCCATGCTGACCAGCTCCACCAGCAGGCGACGCGCAATCTTCAGGCCTGCTTCCACATCAAACGAGCCATCCATGTGCGGATCGTTAATCAACCCTTTCCAGCCGACGGTCGTACGTGGCTTCTCAAAATAGACGCGCATCACCAGATAGAGGCTATCGCTGACCTCCTCCGCTAACGCTTTAAATCGACGAGCATATTCAATGGCGGTTTCAGGATCGTGAATGGAGCAAGGACCGCATACCACCAGCAGGCGCGGATCGCGGCCGGCGATAATGTCAGAAATGGTCTGGCGAGAGTGCTCGATCTGAGCCTCCTGCGCGACGCTCAGCGGAAATTCCGCTTTCAGTTGATCCGGAGTGATTAACACCTGTTCGTCAGTGATATGTACGTTGTTCAGCGCGTCTTTTTGCATGATGGCGATCCTGTAAAGCTCGTTTGCGATAGTTGTATTCCTCAATGAGGTGAAACCACGATACCATAAAAAGTAAACATTTCAATCCAAAATACGTACACATTAGTTTACACAAGCCAATTTATTGCAAAAATCAGCCGATAAAAATGTAAACTTTAAATTACAGACAGATTTTCTTTAGCCAGGCTATGCTGAAGAAAAAAGGAGAATGGCTATGCGTTCAATTGCTCTCGCGCTGTTGTCGCTGTTTTTAACGGGCTGTCAGATCAATCCTTACACCTTCCAGCCAGACTGGACCAGCCCATCCTGGTTTGATGCAGGTAAAGAAGACGCCATGAATGGCCTGCCGGTTAAAGATAACCAGACCCTGGCCGATAGCTTTAACGACACACACGTTGATCGTAGTGAATATCTTCGCGGCTATGCTGATGGTCAGAAGAAAGTCTGCGAAGAAGGGTTTATTCACGCCTGGGGATTAGCAGGCAAATCTTTCCCTGCCAGTTGCGATACAGCCGAAAACGCGGCAAAACTGCGTGCGTCATGGCAGCAAGGGATGGATGAAAGTATGCGCTCCAGCAGACTGAATTAATCTATTTTTATCCACCGGAAAATAAACAACAGTAGGATTTAGCTTAGGTCGGCCTCATGCTATTTCTGACATAATGACGGCCCTGATAAACAATGGTATTCTGCCCGCAACTCTTAAGGACATCTATTTCCAGAGCGATGTGGCGGATTCTGGTGAGAAATTTATTCTTGATCTCTTTTTTCCGACTCACTCTGGTGATAATGCTGTTCCTTATGGTGGGCCCTGCGGCGGCAGGCACGCTTACGGAAACGGATAAATCGGTACGCTCGATTGTCTCAGGCATCGTGAGCTATACGCGATGGCCGTCACTTTCCGGTCAGCCCAAACTCTGCGTCTACGCCACTTCGCACTATACGCACGCCCTCAGCGGCGATGAGGGGCATAGCGAGTTACCTTATACTCCCGTTATTGTACGTAACGATCAGGAAGCCCTGGCCGCGACGTGCGATGCGATCTATTTCGGGTCTGAATCACCGGCAAAACAACTTGAATTAATAAGTCAATATCAGGGCAGAGCGTTGCTATTAATCTCAGAGCAAAATCCGGAATGTGTAATTGGCAGTGCCTTTTGCCTGATAATCGATCGCGGCCAGGTACGGTTCGCCGTCAATCTGGATGCATTGACGCGCAGTGGCGTAAGAGTCAATCCGGATGTATTAATGCTTGCACGGAATAAGCAGCATGGATAAAGATTTCACTTCAACGCCACGTCCGACGTTTAAAAGAACGTTGAGGCGAAACAGCATGATAAGCGTCATCATCACGATGACGTTAATATGGCTGCTGCTCTGTTTTGCTTCCGTCGTGACGTTAAAACAATACGCGCAAAAGAATCTCGAATTAACCGGCGCAACAATGAGCCACAGCCTGGAAGCCTCGCTGGTGTTCAACGACTCGCTGGCGGCCAACGAAACGCTGGCTGCGCTGGGCAAACAGGGGCAGTTTGCCGTGGCCGAGGTCATTAACGCGCATAAAAAGCGGTTTGCCTACTGGTCCTGGAACCCGGAGGACAACAACGACACGCTGGGCGCACTGGTCAGCCGCTGGCTTTTCCCCGTACCGGTTGCGCAGCCCATCATGCATAACGGCGCAACGATCGGCGAAATTCGCCTGACCGCGCGTGACAGCCTGATCGGCCATTTCATCTGGATGTCGTTTGCCGTTCTGACCGGCTGCATTCTCTTTGCAACCGTCGTCGCGCTCACTATTACCCAGTCTTTGCACCATGGGATGGTCACGGCCCTGCAAAACATCACTGACGTCGTGCATGACGTTCGTACTAATCGCAACTTCTCCCGCCGGGTGAAAGACGGCCGTATCGAAGAGTTTCACCAGTTTGGTGAGGACTTCAACAGCCTTCTGGATGAGATGGAGGAGTGGCAACTGAAGCTTCAGGCGAAAAACGCCCAGCTGCTGCGTACCGCCATGCACGACCCGCTCACCGGTCTTGCCAACCGCGCGGCGTTTCGTAACAGCATTGCAGCCTTAATGAACGACCCTTCAGCCAAAACAAACTCGGCCCTGCTCTTCCTTGACGGTGATAATTTTAAGTTTATTAACGACACCTGGGGACACGCGGCAGGCGACTGCGTGCTGATAGAAGTCGCCAGCAGGATGATGGAGTTTGGCGACAAACGTCACCAGGCTTACCGCCTTGGCGGTGACGAATTCGCCATGGTGCTGTACGGCGTACACTCTGAGCTCGAGGTTCAACACATTTGTGCTGCGCTATCGCAGCAGTTTATCCGTCCGTTTGATCTTCATAACGGACAAAAAGCATCGATGTCACTCAGCATTGGCTTTGCTCTGGCGTGGGAAAATGCTTCCGTGGAAGCATTACTGGAGAGGGCTGACCGCAACATGTATCAGGTGAAAAACCAGCGTACGAAAACAACAAGTTAGAAAGGATACACTATGTTAAAACGTTACTTCGCGCCGATAGTTCTGGCCTCACTGGTTCTGGCAGGCTGTCAGTCGCCCCCGGAAGGCAAATTCACTCCTGAGCAAATTTCGGCGATGAAGTCTTACGGTTTTAACGAACTGAACGGTGACTGGTCGCTTGGCATGTCGGACACCATCCTGTTTGATAAAAATGACGCCAGACTGCGCCCGGAAAGTGAAACGCAGATCCAGTCCATGGCCTCTCGCCTGGCGGAAACCGGCCTGAACCACGCGCGAATGGACGGTCACACGGATAACTACGGTGAAGAAAGCTACAACGAAGCGCTGTCGTTAAAACGCGCCAATGCCGTGGCCGATGCCTGGGCGAAGGGGGCAAATATCCCGCGCAGCAATCTCACCACGCGGGGGTTAGGTCAAAAATACCCGGTTGCGAGCAACAGCACTCCGCAAGGGCGCGCTGAAAACCGCCGCGTCGCAGTGGTGATCAGCACGCCATAGAGTTATTTAGCGGATGATTCGGCGAGCGTCACCCTGGTTGCCGCTCGCCAGCGCAGCCAGTCCACCACAACAAACAGCGTCAGACTCACGCCCATGACCGGCAAGGCGAGTCCCAGCAGTATGCTGATTACCACCGTAACGCCTCTTCCCCATCCTGACAGCGCCAGCCAGCTCTGGCAAAGCGTCTGCACCGGATCCACGGCCGACCGTGCAGGACGACGCATCCACCACATCCGGTAACCCCAGACGATGAGCACGCACAGGGCGAGGCCGAACGCCACCAGCAGCAGCTGATTCACCAGCCCGAATAAGATCCCCATATGGAAATCCACGCCCCAGCGGGTCAGTTTTGCCATTAACGGGAAATCCTCGAATCGGGTTCTGTCCAGGATCTGCATCGTAGAAGGATCAACCGCAACGGCGTCCACCTGGGTCGGCCAGCTACGATCGATTTCCGTCACGGTCCAGGCGCGATCCGCCGTTTTTGCCGGGCGGATCTCCAGCCTGTTGGCATCAATTCCCGCGTTACGGGCCGCGCTTAATACTCCGTCAAACTGCGTCAGATCCATCGCCATTTCCGGCATCATCATTCCGCCGTGATGGCCTCGGTGTTCGGCGTGCTCATCCACGATCTTCTGTTGACCGGAAAGCATCGTGTTCACCTGCGGGGTAAGCCAGTTCATCTCTGCCCGCAGCTTATCAACGTTCCCGCCAGCCCACTGGGACCAGGTCAGGCCGGTTGCTGAGAACAACAGCATTCCGCCCAGCAGACTCCAGCCCAGCGTCACGTGCATCCGACGACGATTCTGGAAGCGATTATTGATTCGCCGTTTGGGCCGGGTATAAAACCACAGGGCAGCACCGCCCAGCGCGGCAACCCACATCCAGGAGGCTGCAAGCTCGCTGTAGAGCCGCCCCACGTCGCCCAGCATCAAAGAGGTATGCAGATAATCAATGGTCTGACGCAGCGGTAAAATCCCGCTGGTGCCGTATACCGTCATATCTCCCAGCACCGCCAGGCTTACTGGATCAATAAAGATAGCCCGGTTCTCCGATGGGCCAAGCGTCGGATCGGCAAACATCACGCGGGTGGTTTCGCCTTCAGCCAGCCCCGGACGCACGGCGTGCAAATGCAAATCTGAGCCAACGTTTTTTTCCGCCACGGCGATTTGCTCCGCCAGCGGCTGCAACTCGCCTACGGAATTCGTGTGGAGCGCGTGCCGGTAGAGCGCATTCTCCAGCTGCGGGGTCGCCACATACAGCGTACCGGTCAGCGCGGCAAAGAAGATAAACGGACCAACAAAAAGCCCGACATAGAAATGGAGGCGACGCAGCAGGTTTCCCCATGCCGCGCGCGGAGTGCAGGTAGTCATACTTTTCCTTTTTAAGGCAAAAAGTTATCGATTTAGTTTTAAAGGGAAAAAGCAGACTGCCGCGGCGGCGCGCGGGTATCAGGGTAAAGCCAGGGGAAAAAGTGCCAGTGGCTAACCGCCTGGCGCGGCGGCTTAATGCGAAGCCTCTGTAATACCGCGCTGAGCAGGACGATCAGCGCCAGCATCACGCCAGGGACATGCGCTAACAGCACGCAGTAGCCGCACGCTTCCGCATGGTCGACAGGCATCGTATGCGGCATATCGCCCTGATGCTCGTCCATCGACATCATGCTCATGTCATGATGCATGCCCGGCATCGCGCTCATGGGATCTTTCTGCAAGGAGACGGAGATAAGCGGCGCAACCACGATCAGCAGGATCGCAAACAGCGCGGTCAATGCCGCTGCGCGCTTCCGGTCAGGCTGATGCAGTACGTTATCCACGTCCCCTCCATTCAAGAGGCAAGCATTGTAAATGATTTATGACAAAAGGGTTAACGTGAGAAATGCGCAGGGATAAAAAAAGGGCCAGCCTTTCGGCCAGCCCTTTCTAACAGGATGTCGCTTAAGCGAATCTTAGTTCAGACGCTCTTTAATACGAGCAGACTTACCAGTACGCTCACGCAGGTAGTACAGTTTAGCTTTACGTACAGCACCACGACGTTTAACAGCAATGCTGTCAACTACCGGAGAGTGAGTCTGGAAGACACGCTCAACGCCTTCGCCGTTGGAAATTTTACGAACAGTGAATGCAGAGTGCAGACCGCGGTTACGAATAGCGATAACCACGCCCTCGAATGCCTGCAGACGTTTTTTGGAACCTTCAACAACCCATACTTTCACTTCCACGGTGTCACCTGGACGGAAGGAAGGTACGTCCTGCTTCATCTGCTCTTGTTCAAGTTGCTTAATAATGTTGCTCATAATTTAATCTCTTATCCTGGGTAAACTGATATTCGGGAGCGTATTACGCATTCCCATCATGTTCATGCTGCTGGTGCGCGTGTTCTGTTTTGAACTCGGCCAGCAACTTTGCTTGCTCTTCAGTCAGAGCCAGGTTTTCCAGAAGTTCAGGTCTTCTAAGCCAGGTTCGGCCCAGCGACTGCTTCAAACGCCAGCGACGTATCTCGGCATGGTTTCCAGACAGTAACACCGCCGGTACTTCCATCCCTTCTAACACTTCAGGACGAGTATAGTGTGGACAGTCCAGCAACCCATCGGCAAAGGAATCTTCCGTTGCCGAAGCTTCATGGCCCAGAACCCCCGGAATGAACCGGGCGACGGAGTCAATCAGCGTCATTGCGGGTAACTCACCACCGCTGAGAACGTAATCGCCGATAGACCATTCTTCGTCAATCTCGGTTTGAATTACGCGCTCATCTATCCCTTCGTAGCGCCCACAGACCAGAATCAGCTTTTGATTCGTCGCCAGTTCGCTCACGCCCGCTTGATCAAGCTTGCGTCCCTGAGGTGACAGATAAATCACCTTTGCGCCTTCACCTGCCGCGGCTTTTGCTGTGTGAATGGCGTCCCGTAAGGGTTGCACCATCATTAGCATCCCCGGTCCGCCGCCGTAAGGACGATCGTCCACGGTACGGTGCCGGTCATGAGTAAAGTCACGAGGACTCCAGCTCTGGATGCTCAGCAGGCCATTCTTTACTGCCCGGCCAGTTACCCCGTAATCGGTAATCGCGCGGAACATTTCAGGAAACAGGCTAATTATGCCAATCCACATAGCGCCGTCTTTTACCGTTTATCCGGAGAATTTAAAAACCAGGATCCCAATCTACTTCAATGGTTTGAGTAGTGAGATCGACTTTCTTGATAACCTGTCCATCGAGGAACGGAACCAACCGCTCCTTGATGCCAAATGCATCTTTCAGGTTTGCCTTAATGACGAGAACGTCATTTGACCCGGTTTCCATCATATCGATGACTTTCCCCAGGCTGTAGCCTTCGGTAGTGACTACCTGGCAACCCATAAGGTCTTTCCAGTAGTAGTCGCCCTCTTCCAGCTGTGGCAACTGCGACGAATCCACGACAATTTCACAATTAGTCAGCGCATTCGCAGCATCACGATCGTCAACGCCTTTCAGCTTGATGATGATGTCCTGATTGTGGTGACGCCAGCTTTCCAGCTCGACCTCTTCCCACTTACCGCCTTTCTGGATAAACCAGGGCTGGTAATCAAAAATGCTATCAGCGTCTTCAGTGGAGGAAAACACTCTGAGCCAACCACGGATACCGTAGCAAGAACCCATTTTTCCCAATACGATCGGTTCAACAGGTGCTTTATTGCTCATCATGACCACCGTGACAGATTAAGCTGCTTTGTTTGCTGCTTTGATCAGCGTAGCAACGCGATCGGAAACAGTAGCGCCCTGGCCAACCCAGTGAGCGATACGATCCAGATCCAGACGAGTTTCTTCTTCTGCGCCAGCGGCCAGTGGGTTGAAGAAACCAACGCGCTCGATGAAGCGACCGTTGCGTGCATTACGGCTGTCAGTCACAACAACCTGGTAGAACGGACGCTTTTTAGCGCCGTGACGAGCTAAACGAATAGTTACCATAACATCCTCTTGTGTGAATAAAACAACCGGGCCCCATCGAGGAACGGAGCCCGGGTGTCATATTAAAAGCCCGAAAATTTTACTCATTTTCGGGCAAAAAGCAATCTCAAAAGCGATTAACGCCCTGGAAAACCGGGTGGCATCATGCCTTTCATGCCGCGCATCATCTTCGCCATGCCGCCTTTCTTCATTTTCTTCATCATGCGCTGCATGTCGTCGAACTGTTTAAGAAGACGGTTAACGTCCTGCACCTGCATGCCGCAACCGGCTGCGATACGGCGTTTACGGGAACCTTTGATGATATCCGGGTTAGCGCGCTCTTTGAGGGTCATCGAGTTGATGATCGCCTCCATACGCACCAGCACCTTGTCATCCATCTGCGCTTTCACGTTGTCAGGGATCTGGCCCATGCCCGGCAGTTTGCCCATCAGGCTGGCCATGCCGCCCATGTTTTTCATCTGACGCAGCTGCTCAAGGAAGTCGGTGAGATCGAAACCGTCGCCTTTTTTCAGCTTGCTGGCAAGCTTCTCGGCCTGCGCGCGGTCAACTTTGCTCTCGATATCTTCGATCAGCGACAGCACGTCGCCCATGCCGAGGATACGGGAGGCAATACGATCCGGGTGGAACGGCTCGAGCGCTTCAGTTTTCTCGCCCACGCCGAGGAATTTAATCGGCTTACCGGTGATGTGACGAATGGAGAGCGCCGCACCGCCGCGGGCGTCACCGTCCACTTTGGTCAGCACCACGCCGGTTAGCGGCAGCGCTTCGTTAAACGCTTTCGCGGTATTCGCCGCATCCTGACCGGTCATGGCATCGACAACGAACAGGGTCTCTACCGGGTTGATAGAGGCATGCACCTGCTTAATCTCGTCCATCATCGCTTCGTCAACGTGCAGACGACCGGCGGTATCCACCAGCAGCACGTCGTAGAATTTCAGCTTCGCTTCTTTCAGCGCCGCGTTAACGATGTCGACAGGCTTCTGCGCCACGTCGGACGGGAAGAAATCTACGCCGACCTGTTCGGCCAGAGTTTCCAGCTGTTTGATCGCCGCCGGGCGATAGACGTCCGCAGAAACCACCAGCACTTTCTTCTTGTGCTTTTCACGCAGGAATTTACCCAGCTTACCGACGCTGGTCGTTTTACCCGCACCCTGCAGGCCCGCCATCAGCACCACGGCCGGCGGCTGAGCCGCCAGGTTAAGCACCTGGTTCTCTTCGCCCATCGCCGAAACCAGTTCATTACGAACGATTTTGACGAACTCCTGACCCGGGGTCAGGCTCTTGTTAACTTCATGACCAACCGCCTTCTCTTTAACGCGGTTGATAAAATCACGAACAACCGGTAACGCGACGTCTGCTTCCAGCAGCGCCATGCGCACTTCGCGCAGCGTTTCCTTGATGTTCTCTTCAGTAAGGCGTCCGCGGCCGCTGATGTTGCGCAGCGTGCGCGACAAACGATCGGTTAAATTATCAAACATTGTCTCTCGCCTGAGTAGAAACGTTGGGCCGCCATGGGCGACACATACACGGAATTTTGCCGGAGTATAACATGAAGGCGCCTTTGTTGTTATGCAACGGTTGGAGCAGGCGTCACGTAACGTTATACTGCTTCTCTTTCTTATTAAGACAACTGTCGATGCCTATATGCCTGTTTTCGCACTGATCGCCCTTGTTGCCTACTCAGTCAGCCTCGCGCTGATCGTTCCCGGACTGCTGCAAAAAAACAGCGGCTGGCGGCGCATGGCTATTCTTTCCGCGGTGATCGCACTGATCAGCCACGCGTTTGCGCTGGAATCACGCATCATTCCCGGCGACGGCAGCGTGCAAAACCTGAGCGTCCTTAACGTCGGCTCGCTGGTCAGCCTGATGATCTGCACGGTAATGACCATCGTCGCGTCTAAAAATCGCGGCTGGCTGCTGCTGCCGATTGTCTATACCTTCGCGCTGATCAATCTGGCCCTCGCCACCTTTATGCCTAATGAATTCATTACGCATCTGGAGGCGACGCCGGGGATGTTGGTGCATATCGGCCTGTCGCTCTTTGCCTACGCGACGCTGATCATTGCCGCGCTTTACGCCATGCAGCTCGCCTGGATTGACTATCAGCTGAAAAACAAAAAGCTGGCGTTTAACCATGAGATGCCGCCGCTGATGGTCATTGAGCGTAAGATGTTCCACATCACCCAGGTGGGCGTTGTGCTGCTGACGCTGACGCTCTGCACGGGCCTGTTTTACATGAAGAACCTGTTCAGCGTGGAGAATATCGATAAAGCGGTGCTCTCCATCATCGCGTGGTTTGTCTATATTGTCCTGTTATGGGGCCATTATCATGAAGGCTGGCGCGGTCGTCGCGTGGTCTGGTTCAACGTCGCGGGTGCGGGCATTCTCACCCTTGCCTATTTTGGCAGCCGCTTCATACAGCAATTTGCTGGCTAAGTAACAAAAGGAGTTCCCCCTGGAACACATCTCTACCACCACGCTGATCGTTATCCTGATCGTCATGGTGGTCATCTCCGCCTATTTCTCCGGCTCGGAAACCGGCATGATGACCCTAAACCGCTACCGGTTACGTCATCGTGCTAAACAGGGTAACCGTGCCGCTCGTCGCGTTGAAAAACTGCTTCGCAAGCCGGATCGCCTGATAAGCCTGGTGCTCATCGGCAACAACCTTGTCAACATTCTGGCCTCCGCCCTCGGCACCATCGTTGGGATGCGCCTGTACGGCAACGCCGGGGTGGCGATTGCCACCGGCGTGCTGACGTTCGTGGTGCTGGTGTTTGCCGAAGTGCTGCCGAAAACCATCGCCGCGCTTTACCCGGAGAAAGTCGCCTACCCGAGCAGCTTCCTGCTGGCACCGCTGCAGATCCTGATGATGCCCCTGGTCTGGCTGCTGAACATGGTAACGCGCGTACTGATGCGGATGGTAGGAATCAAAGCCGATGTCACCATCAGCAGCGCGCTCAGCAAAGAGGAGCTGCGCACCATCGTGAATGAATCCCGCTCGCAGATCTCCCGGCGCAATCAGGACATGCTCCTGTCAGTGCTGGATCTGGAAAAGGTGAGCGTCAACGACATTATGGTGCCGCGTAACGAAATCGTCGGTATCGACATTAATGACGACTGGAAAGCCATCGTCCGCCAGCTGACGCACTCCCCGCACGGGCGCATTGTGCTGTATCGCGATTCGCTGGATGACGCCATCAGCATGCTTCGCGTGCGCGAAGCCTACCGTCTGATGACCGAGAAAAAAGAGTTCACCAAAGAGGTAATGCTGCGCGCCGCCGACGAGATTTACTACGTGCCGGAAGGAACGCCGCTCAGCACGCAGCTGGTGAAATTCCAGCGCAACAAGAAAAAAGTCGGCCTGGTGGTCAATGAGTACGGCGACATTCAGGGGCTGGTGACGGTCGAAGATATTCTGGAAGAGATTGTCGGGGACTTTACTACGTCAATGTCACCTTCCCTCGCGGAAGAGGTCACCCCGCAAAACGACGGCTCGGTGCTGATTGACGGTAGCGCGAACATTCGCGAACTCAACAAAGCCTTTAACTGGCATTTGCCGGAAGATGAGGCTCGCACGATTAACGGGATGATTCTGGAAGCGCTGGAAGAGATCCCGGCGGCGGGCACGCGGGTGCGCATTGAGCAGTACGATATTGATATCCTGGACGTGCAGGACAATATGATTAAGCAGGTGAAAGTCCTGCCCGTAAAACCCCTGCGCGAAAGTATCGCTGAGTAAGGCTGTAGGCCGGGTAAGGCGAAACCGCCACCCGGCACTACGAATGGCAAATTACGCTTTCGCTTTCGCCACGGTCACCATCGCAGCGCGAATGGTACGGCCGTTCAGGGTGTAACCTTTCTGCATCACGCCCAGCACTTTACCGGCTTCCACCTCTTCTGACTCCACCATTGCAATCGCCTGGTGGACGTTTGGATCCAGCGGTACGTTAGTATCGGCAATCACTTCCACGCCAAACTTACGCACCACGTCGAGCATGGATTTCAGCGTCAGTTCAATACCTTCGATCATCGCCGCGTTGTCCGGATTCGCTTTGTCAGCCACTTCCAGCGCGCGATCGAGGCTATCGATTACCGGCAGCAGTTCGTTGACGAATTTCTCCAGCGCAAATTTATGCGCCTTCTCAACGTCCTGCTCGGTACGACGACGCAGGTTTTCCATTTCCGCCTTGATGCGCAGAACACCATCGCGTTCGCGATTCTGTGCTTCTACCAGCTGGGCTTCCAGATTCGCAATTTTTTCATCGCGCGGGTCCACCTGCTCAGCAGATGCGTCTGGCTCTACAGCCTCAACTTCATCGTGCTGTTCCGTGATAATTTCTTCAGGGGCTTGCCCCTCAGGCGTTTTCTGTTCTTTACTACTCATGAATTTCTCCGCGTTTTTCTGCATTCATCTCGCTAACTTCGCTTATTATGGGGATCAGTTTCCGGGATTCAAGGGAACAAGACAGATTGTCATCATTCATCAGGCACAAGGACCTCCAGAAAATGAATAATCATTTCAGGTGTATTGGGATCGTCGGGCATCCGCGTCACCCTACCGCACTAACGACACATGAAATGTTGTATCGCTGGTTGTGTAGCAAAGGCTATGAAGTGATGGTCGAGCAGCAGATTGCGCAGGAGCTGCAGCTGAAGAGCGTCAAAACCGGCACGCTGGCGGAAATTGGTCAACAGGCCGATCTCGCCGTGGTGGTGGGCGGCGACGGCAACATGCTCGGCGCAGCCCGCACGCTGGCGCGTTATGACATTAAGGTCATCGGCATCAACCGTGGCAATCTCGGCTTTTTAACCGATCTCGACCCGGACAATGCGCAGCAGCAGCTGGCCGACGTGCTGGAAGGCCACTATATCAGTGAGAAACGCTTTTTACTGGAAGCGCAAGTGTGCCAGCAGGACTGCCAGAAGCGCATCAGCACCGCAATTAACGAGGTGGTTCTTCACCCCGGGAAAGTGGCGCACATGATTGAATTCGAAGTTTATATCGACGAAATCTTTGCTTTTTCCCAGCGTTCCGACGGGCTGATTATCTCCACTCCGACCGGCTCAACCGCCTACTCGCTTTCTGCCGGCGGCCCGATCCTGACGCCCTCGCTGGATGCCATTACCCTGGTGCCGATGTTCCCGCACACGCTCTCCGCCCGCCCGCTGGTTATCAACGGTGACAGCACGATACGTCTGCGCTTCTCGCACCGCCGTAACGACCTGGAGATCAGCTGCGACAGCCAGATAGCGCTGCCGATCCAGGAAGGTGAAGATGTCCTTATTCGTCGGTGTGATTATCATCTGAATCTGATTCACCCGAAAGATTACAGCTATTTCAACACATTAAGCTCGAAGCTTGGCTGGTCAAAAAAATTGTTCTGATTTTGCATCCAGTACTTTACTGTATAAAAAACCAGTTTATACTGTATGAAAACACAGTTATGGTTTTTCATACAGGAAAACAATTATGCTGGCACAACTGACCATCAGCAACTTTGCCATTGTTCGTGAGCTTGAGATCGATTTCCACAGCGGCATGACGGCGATCACCGGGGAAACCGGTGCAGGTAAATCCATTGCCATTGATGCCCTCGGCTTGTGCCTTGGTGGCCGCGCAGAGGGCGACATGGTGCGCATGGGCGCAAACCGTGCCGACCTGTGCGCCCGTTTCTCCCTGAAAGACACCCCTGCCGCCCAGCGCTGGCTGGAACAGAACCAGCTTGAAGATGGACGTGAGTGTTTACTTCGCCGCGTGATCAGCAGCGACGGTCGTTCACGTGGCTTTATCAACGGCACGGCGGTCCCGCTCTCCCAGCTTCGCGAACTCGGCCAGCTGCTTATCCAGATCCACGGTCAGCACGCGCACCAGCAACTCGTCAAACCTGAACAGCAGAAAGCGCTGCTGGATGGCTATGCGGGTGAGTACGCGCTTACTCAGCTTATGGCGGAGCACTATCGCCAGTGGCATCAGAGCTGCCGTGAACTTGCCCAGCACCAGCAGCAAAGCCAGGAGCGCGCAGCACGTGCGGAACTGCTGGCGTACCAGCTTAAAGAGCTCAACGAATTCAACCCGCAGCCGGGTGAGTTTGAGCAAATCGACGAAGAGTACAAACGTCTGGCGAACAGCGGCCACCTGCTCTCAACCAGCCAGAATGCGCTCAACCTGCTGGCGGACGGCGAAGACGTGAACCTGCAAAGCCAGCTGTATAACGTCCGCCAGCTCATTACTGAACTGGTCGGCATGGACAGCAAGCTTTCTGGCGTCCTGGATATGCTGGAAGAAGCGGCCATTCAGATCTCCGAAGCCAGTGACGAACTGCGCCACTACTGTGAACGTCTGGATCTCGACCCGAACCGTCTGTTTGAGCTGGAGCAGCGTATCTCCCGTCAGATTTCACTGGCGCGCAAGCACCACGTCACGCCGGAAGAGCTGCCAGGATTCTATCAGTCTCTGCTGGAAGAACAGCAGCAGCTTGACGATCAGGCTGACTCGCAGGAAACCCTCTCTCTCGCGGTGAACCTGCACCATGAACAGGCGCTGGCGACAGCGCAAAAGCTGCATGAAATCCGTCAGCATTACGCCCAGGAGCTAAGCCAGCACATCACCGACAGCATGCACACGCTGGCGATGCCGCACGGTGTCTTCACCATTGATGTCCGCTTTGAAGAGAACCACCTGACGGCAGAAGGTGCGGACCGCATTGAGTTCCGCGTCACTACCAACCCGGGGCAGCCGCTGCAGGCTATCTCCAAAGTGGCATCCGGCGGTGAACTGTCGCGTATTGCGCTGGCGATTCAGGTGATTACCGCGCGTAAAATGGAAACCCCGGCGCTGATTTTCGATGAAGTGGATGTCGGCATCAGCGGCCCAACGGCGGCGGTGGTGGGCAAACTGCTGCGCCAGCTAGGCGAATCAACGCAGGTGATGTGTGTCACCCACCTGCCGCAGGTCGCAGGCTGTGGTCATCATCACTTTATCGTCAGCAAAGAAACTGACGGTGAAATGACCGAAACGCATATGAAGCCGCTGGATAAACGTGCGCGTCTGCAGGAGCTGGCACGCCTGCTCGGTGGCAGCGAAGTCACCCGCAATACGCTCGCGAACGCGAAAGAACTGCTGGCGGCATAAACTTTTTCGGGATCTCAGGGTCATACAGAACAACAAAAACGCCGCCAGACCGGTTTCAAAGTGGGACAAGGTCTATTATCATCGGCATATTACATATGAGCCGCGTTCTGCTCGGGCCCGAAAAGGAATCAAATCACTATGCGTTGTAAAATGCTGACCGCTGCCGCAGCGGTTCTTCTGATGTTGACCGCAGGCTGTTCCACTCTGGAGAAAGTGGTTTACCGTCCTGACATCAACCAGGGGAACTACCTTACCCCTAACGATGTGTCCAAAATCCGTGTGGGGATGACACAACAGCAGGTCGCTTATGCACTGGGAACCCCGATGATGTCCGATCCGTTCGGCACTAACACCTGGTTCTATGTATTCCGTCAGAAGCCGGGCCACGAAGATGCGACCCAGCAGACCCTGACGCTGACCTTTAGCAGCGCCGGTGTGTTAACCAACATCGACAACAAGCCTGCCCTGACCAAGTAATCAGAACTCAGAAATGCAAAAAGGTGCTCATTGAGCACCTTTTTTGTTCTTCTTTTATCCCCTCGCCCCTTTGGGGAGAGGGTCAGGGTGAGGGGAAAACACGCTACTTACCCGATTTCTCCGCACGCTGACGTCGCAGCTCTTTCGGGTCAGCAATCAGCGGGCGATAAATCTCGACCCGGTCGCCCTCTTTCAGCACATCACCCAGCTTCACCGGACGGCTATAAATCCCGACCTTATTTTTCGCCAGGTCGATATCGCTGCGAAGTTCGAGGATGCCGGACGCGCGGATAGCCACCTCAACGGTTGCCCCCTCTTCCAGCGTCACGTGCTGCAGATACTGCTTCTCCGGCAGCGCGTACACCACTTCTACAGCAATCTTATGCGACACTGTAAACCTCTTTGGCGCGGGTGGTGAACGCCTGAACCATATTCGAAGCCAGCTCTTTAAAAATGCGGCCAAACGCCAGCTCAATCAGCTTATTGGTAAATTCAAAGTCCAGCTGGAACTCGATGCGACAGGCGTCAGCGCTCAGCGGCGTAAACTTCCAGCCCCCCATCAGGGTTTTAAACGGACCATCCACCAGATGCATCAAAATACTCTGATTGCTGGTCAGCGTATTGCGGGTGGTGAACGTCTTGCTGATCCCCGCTTTGGAGACATCCACCGCCGCGGTCATCTGCGTCGGGCCGGACTCCAGAACGCGGCTCCCGGTGCACCCCGGAATAAATTCAGGATAAGACTGAACATCGTTCACTAACTGATACATTTGTTCCGCGCTGTAAGGCACAAGCGCAGTACGGCTAATCTGAGGCATAGCATTTCCCATGGTCACACAACGGACAAATAATAACATTTATCACCTGTTAAAAAAACGCTAAGCCTCATCTCGTGCTAAGATAGCGCGTTAGACCTCACAGGACGCAATGAGGTGACTTTTTGAAATCAGATTACCGACGGCTTTACGACACTTATGACGAAGAAAAAAGCACATAAACCAGGCTCGGCGACCATTGCGCTCAACAAGCGTGCTCGCCACGAGTATTTCATTGAAGAAGAATTCGAAGCTGGCCTTGCGTTGCAGGGCTGGGAAGTAAAATCGCTGCGCGCCGGGAAAGCCAACATCGGCGATAGCTACGTGATCCTGAAAGATGGCGAAGCCTTCCTGTTCGGCGCGAACTTTACGCCGCTGACCGTCGCCTCCTCACACTACGTGTGTGACCCAACGCGCACCCGCAAGCTGCTGCTGAACAAGCGTGAGCTGGAATCCCTCTACGGACGCATCAACCGTGAAGGTTTCACCGTGGTAGCCCTGTCGCTGTACTGGAAAAACGCATGGTGTAAAGTGAAAGTTGGCGTCGCAAAAGGTAAAAAACAGCACGACAAACGTACTGACCTGAAAGAGCGCGAGTGGCAGCTTGATAAAGCGCGCATCATGAAAAACGCAGGACGTTGATTCTGCACACTTATTGTACTATTCAATAAGTTAGCGTTCCGGGCTGGTATCCAGGAAGTGAAATCTGGTATACTTAGTTCAACACTATTGGGGCTGATTCTGGATTCGACGGGATTTGCGAAACCTAAGGTGCATGCCGAGGGGCGGTTTGCCTCGTTAAAAGCCGCAAAAAAATAGTCGCAAACGACGAAAACTACGCTTTAGCAGCTTAATAACCTGCTCTGAGCCCTCTCTCCCTAGCTTCCGCTCTTAAGACGGGGATCAAAGAGAGGTCAAACCCAAAAGAGATCGCGTGGAAGCCCTGCCTGGGGTTGAAGCGTTAAAATTAATCAGGCTAGTTCGTTAGTGGCGTGTCTGTCCGCAGCTGGCGTGCGAATGTAAAGACAAACTAAGCATGTAGTACCGAGGATGTAGAAATTTCGGACGCGGGTTCAACTCCCGCCAGCTCCACCAAATAAAACAAGGGGTTACGTGAAAACGTAGCCCCTTTGTCTTTAATATTGGCGGCAAAATGGCGACAGCCAATCTTCCCTACATCTCATACCAGTGTATTAGTCCAAATCAGTAAGTCCAATAGACATTGTCCATTGGTGAATGTAGGCTCTACTGATTAAATATTTCATCCATAAGTTTAGTGATCGATGGGAGGAGCGGATGGCTTTCATCACAAGAGAGCAGGCTTTAGAGCATTTTCGCAAGCGTTATAATGAAGATAAATTTACTTGTACTGTAAATAAAATTTCTAGCGGTTATGTCTTTATTGCTACACCAATTTCTCAGGCTGATTCTGGTCAGAGTCGCGTTAATCAGCAAGTACCCTCCCAAAAGCCAGGATCTGCAGAAATAAGTAGTTCAACATTAGACAGATTTTTTGTGACAACAAAATTTTCTCCAAAGGTAAGATCATTTGCTGGCGATGCTTTAAGCAAGGCTGAAAAACTCCCAGCAAAGAAAACATCTAAAATAGAAGATGAGCCTTTACCTGATGAAGCAATCAGGGCTGTCATAGCAAGTCGCGCTAAGCGAAAAAAACCAGTCCCTTATGTACGCGAAGAATTTAACTCGACATCAACGTTAAATATAAATCAACATGACTCAGACCGACCACGATGCATCTATTGTGGCGACTATCATTCAGGCATTGTTCGTGACCATGTTGTTTCAGTTGCCTGGAGAGGTGGAGTAAGGCATTACGATCGCAGCCACACAGTACCATCTTGCCCACAATGTAATAACCTGCTGGGCGATAAACCCTTGCATAATATTGCAGACCGGGCGGCATTTCTGGTTGGTGCTATTGAGCATCACGAACGTCGCTATCTATTTACTGTAGACAGGACGCCTGAGGAATTAGCGGAACTTGACCATTTCTTAGCAATATCGGTAAAAAGTGCAATGTATGAAAAAGCAATTGCCTTAAAACGGATAGAATATGCTAAACAAGTCGCCGCTGGATATTATGACTATGCAACTATTAAGCATTTGGTTAAGCAGGGTAGAGAGATCCCCGAAGAATAAGCCAGATAGACTTAGTCACATCGTCACTTAGCCAACTAAATATAAACTACTGAAATTTTTATAATGAATTTGTTTCGAACGATTAAATCCGCCGTGGCGGGTCAGTATACAAGTTGTTGCTGCATCCCTTTGGGATGCCGTGGCGCGGTGCTAAATTTCTCAGGACGGCAAACCGATCTCATAAACGACTCATGCGTCACGAAGGTATGTCCGCACTAAATGTTAGTACACGGGTTGTAGCGCTCTGTGGTCTGCGTGGAGACTTGAAAACTGGTTGTGCAGTTTGGCGCGAATACCTTCGATAATGTCGCCTGCCAGCGACGGTTAAGCACGCCATCCCCCGCCCACATGTGCGCTTCTGCGATGGTGTCAGCCAGTACCTGCGCGTTGCGGGTGTAGTTTTCAAAGGTGAACAGAGGATCGTCACTGGGGCAGCGGGAACCCCAGAAGCGGAAACCGTCTTTGCGGATCAGCGTGGTGATATCGCTCTGATTCAGCAGCTCCGCATCAGTGGCAGGGTCCTGCAAATCCCAGAACACATCAGCAGAAATGCCGGTGACGCCGTTCGCGCCCACGTTGGACAGGGATTAGTGCCAGCCGGTCTGTTCGACAATTTTGGCACGCTGGCCCAGCGCACAGGCTGAGGCATAAGCCGTTGCGTCAGCATTCAGCTCGGTGTCAAAACTGATGAAATCAGGCCAGATCAGCATCCCCTCGCGCTGGCTGAAATTATCGCGGTAGGCAATGACCTCCTCTACCGTTTTGCAGCCGTAGGCTGACATGTTGGAGGTTGTCCCCGCTTCGGTTTCGCCCTGCGCAACGCTTACAACTACCGTAACGGGTTTAGCCTGGTCGGCAATTGCATCCAGGGAGCGGGCCAGCATGACGGACTCGCCTGCTTTACCGATGCTCGTCAGCACGTCGGTAAGCAGGACCAGTTTATTGAGGGGGAACATGGACGCATCTGCATCAACACCGGTACAGACCATACCGACAATTGCCGTGCTTACTGTTGAAATTGTTCGAGTGCCATCGTTGACCTAAACGACACGCACACCGTGGTGGTAATCCTGTGCCATAAGGCCGTCTCTCCGGTTTTAAGGGGGTGTGCGTATGTTCTTGGTTGATAGGCGCGCGGCGCACTCGGCAGGATGTGTGAGAGATGGTACAATTCAGGGAGTATAAAATTGCATTTTGGCTTAAAATGAAGAAAACGATGGGTATAGCCATCCTATGCTGTGTTAGCATCAGAAAAAATTTAACCTGAATATGACTATGAACATCAGAAATGACCTTCACGGATTAACGATATTCCGCTTTGTTACTGCTTTCTATGTATTTTTATTCCACTGTAATATCAGATATAAGGCTGATGTCTCTGACTGGCTGCAGTCTGTTATCAACAATGGTGCTATCGGGATGTCTTTCTTCTTTGTTCTTTCTGGTTTTGTCATGGCGTGGGCATCTAGAAATGGGATTAAGGATAATTACTATCGTTCCAGAATTGCCAGAATATTCCCCGCTTATCTGGTCATGGGATTAATTACAGTTCCTTTCCTTCTTGAGTACGACACAACGCAAATCTCAACATATGCTTTATTATTTTTAACTACTGCACAGTCGTGGTTCCCGGATAGTTTTAGCCAATGGAACTTCGGCGGCTCCTGGTCTGTTTCAACCGAAATGTTTTTTTACCTTGTTTTCCCATTCCTGTTGCCAGTAATTAAAAAAAGACCGGTTCTCGCATTAGGTATTGCAGTATTGATATCATCAATAGTCGTACCAACGTCTATGATATTAACTAATAGCGCTGTCTTTCCTCGTTATTATGTCAGCCCTATTCATCGCCTGCCAGAATTTGTCGCAGGAGTAGCAATTGGTTGTATCTTTTCTCGCGGCTTTCGCATTACCAAATTTAACAACACGCTTTTTATTGTTGCAATATCCTCTCTATTTTTTATTTCCCCAACCAACAATAATGGCTGGATGCAAAACAACTACATTACATTACCAGCAACATGCTTTGTTGTTTATCACCTCGCAGCCGCAGCAATTAATAAAAACGCCATCACCCTGCCATTAATATACTTAGGAAAAATAAGTTACTCATTTTACCTGATGCAATTACCCATTATGATTTACATAACTAAATACCATGACAGCCTTGAATCATTCCCTACATGGTTTATCTGGACACTTTTGGCCTTCATTAATTTAGTGATGGCTTCGGCTTGCTATCATTTCGTTGAAGATAATAAGTTCATTAAATCTTTCATCCTGAACTGGCGACGTAAGCCGAATTCACCTTTAGAGCTAAGCTAACTCAGGTTTTTCAGGCCCAAAAAATATCAGGTGCCTCAGATGTTTTTATGGCCTGCAAGTCGCGAATGTTTGTATCCATAATTTCAGTTTAACTTTGTCTTCATCGCTGATGAGACCGAGTTGTAGTTCAGTCAGCCCTAGGCTGATAGTACTTTGAGCAACAACCAGCAGTGCGGTTTTTTACTGTTCTGCTGCCTTCACCTGAGTATTTTTTTGCATCTTCTCATCTGTGCCGTTCCGTCGCCCTCACGGCTCAGCACGTTAAGCACCACCTCCGCCGGTGCTGCGCTGGTTGCGCTGGCATCAGCCATTCTCCCGTCCGGGCTTTTAGCGTGAAACTCATAGGCCACCGTCGGGCCCGCAACGGACATACCCTCAAATGCATCAGGAACACGCAGGCGCAGCGCCTCGTCACTTTCCATTACCGCTGTGACCGGCGGCACCCCGGCGTTATCGGCAGGTGTAACCGTCCGCCGCTTCACGTTGTAGTTGGCCGGCATCTGATCGAGATCGCCGCCTCGTTGATACGCTGGCGCAGCAGGATTTCACGATACGCATTTTCCTGCAGGAGCTTGGTCACGGATTCAGACTCCAGCTCAAGCGTGCGCCTAACCGCGTCCTGCTCGTCTGCCGGATAAAGGGCCACAAACGCGGATTTCCGTACCTTTAGCAACGATTCAAAATCCGTCACATCCACTATCTGCGAGGCGGACAGCTGGGAAAGGTCAATGACTGCCATTGTCTGCTCCTGTTGGTACTGAAAGGGAAACAGGCGCGCCGTTATTGCGATTCCCGGATAGATCAACCACCATGGAGCCGTCAAAGCTGCTGTTGATGTTGATGTTGATGGTGATGGTGATGGTGATGGTGATGGTGATGGTGATGGAATCCAGCGTGAGCCGTGGCTTCCAGCGACTCAATGATACGTAAACAGCAGCCATAATCTGCAGGCGCAGCACCGGGTCTGGGGCTGTCAATCAATGCTGACAGCAGGGAACCTTATTCCCGGCTGACCATGCGGCTTTTCTGTGGAGTCAACAGAATATCCCGGGCCGACTGCCTCAAATGGTCCGCATCAGAAATGGCTTTGCCATCGCCCTGATTCATACCGATATACAGCGTTATACAGGACCTCCCGATGTATCGCCGCCGGACTTAACGCCGTTATGACCGTGTTTATCCACTATGTTCCCGTTAGAACTCATGGCGCCCCGCCATGGATGACGCCACCCTTGATCACCACCTCGCTGTTTATGCACGTGTTGCTTGCTTCCACCACAAATTCACCCGTTTTCAGGGTTATGTTGTCTGCAGCCTCGATCACCATGGATTTGATACCCCGCACATACCAGCGGCCGGTCACGGCTTCATATTCAAACCAGCCACCGTCCGAATATTCCATTACGCAGCCGTCCACTGAGTCCGACGGCGGCGCGAACTGGTTGGAATAGATCGCAGGTAAGGCATACCGCCCATACTCAGCACCACCACCTGCTCATCCGGCGACGGGCACCGCCTGCGCGCAGTGTCAGCCAGTTAATCCAGTTGGTTTCAAACTCGCCTACCTTCACCCGGCACAGCCCGTTTTTCCGGTCCACTTCGGTTACGGTGCCTGTGCGGATCAGGTTGGTGATAATGCGCATGATTTCTGCGAGTTGTGCGTTCATGCGATTAATTTGCCCACGATAAAGGAATGTGTATTAATAAGAATTTGTTTCATCACTTATACAATTTCACAGAGGGACAACATGAAGTCTAAGTTTGGTTTAAATCTGCCATATGGAGTTTATGCATCAATTATTATACTATTATGTTTTTCTATACTTATTTGGTTTAAAGCCGATTACTCAGACGATAAAATCGTAGTTATTTCTTTATTTGTACTTTTTTCATCCGCTACCATTCAGGCAGCAAGCCTTATTAGAATGGACAAGTTCGATATTTATAAAAACATATTAAATGCGATATGGAATATAGAAACAGCGATTACTTTTATATATGGTATATATGTTATTCTCGAATTCTCCTATCTCCCTACCGATAAACAACCATCATTTACAAAATGGGCTTTTCAACACATTGAACTCTTTGCACTCATAATCACCATATTAGTTACAGTCTGTGTTGCAAGAGCTGGCTACTCAGTTGCAGAGATTTTCAAAGACCCGATAAAAAAAACGGCTAATATTAAAAAAATTACAGATAAAATTAAAAAACCTGAAATCAAACCTCAAACTCCAAAAATGCAAAGAAAAAAAAGAAGAAACAGGAGGTAATTCTATTTAGGTGCATCACTTTGCAACCATTCACGAGTAATTGATACTCCCTCAGTGTTAATTCCAAGTAAATGGCGCTTTGGATAGAGAGTCTCCGGTCCATTAAGGCTTACACGAACTCGTAAGCCATAATGTAATGTACCCGCGCAATGCGCTGCACCTTTCCTGCAAACTGCATGCTGGCAGAAACAGCGCTTGCTGCAACACGACCGATCTCTGCTGTAGCATTCGAAAACTTCACCATGTATGACGTGAAAAAAGCCGTGGCTGGGTGAAAAAGAAGATCGGCGGCGTTTGTCAGAACTGATTGAGCAGTGGCACTCTCTTTATGGCTAGACGCTCGCAGATTCCAAACGCCTGGTGGCGAAACTGAACATTATCTGCAATGGGCTGGGCGATCCAGTTGCCTCTGAGTTAACCGCCGGTGACTTTAGGAAATATCGTGAAGCACGGTTGAAAGGTGAGGTAAGTAACGAAGAAGGCGCGCTAACGTCGCCAGTAAAGCCCCGCACGGTAAACCTGGAACAGCGTAACTTATCATCCGTTTTTGGCCCCCTGAAAAAGCTAGGCCGCTGGTCAGCTCCTAACCCACTCGCCGGGCTACCAACATTCAAAATCGCAGAGGGGGAACTGGCGTTCCTGGACCAAGATGACATTAAACGCCTGCTTGATACCTGCGCTGGTTCTCAAAGCCCCAGCCTGTTAATGATCGCAAAAGTATGCCTGGCCACCGGTGCGCGGTGGAGTGAAGCCGAAAACCTTCAAGGCTATCAATTATCAAAATACCGGATCACCTATACCAAAACCAAAGGCAAGAAAAACCGAACCGTACCGACTTCTCAGGAGCTGTATGATCAACTCACCAAAAACAAAGGGAAACTATTCACACCATGCAGAAAAGCCTTTGAGCGTGCAGTGAAGCGGGCCGGTATCGATCTGCCAGAAGGACAATGTACGCATGTGCTGCGCCACACATTCACCAGCCACTTCATGATGAATGGGGGAAACATACTGGTCCTTAAAGAAATTCTGGGGCATGCCGATATAAAGATGACAATGATTTATGCGCATTTTTCTCCAGATCATTTGGAGGATGCAGTAACTAAAAACCCATTATATAATTTAGGTACGCAATGGAATATTTAAAATACATAACTGACCATTCAGGTATAGCTTCATACGGAGCATTTATCGCAATTTTATTATTTTTAGCCATTTGTAGAAAATGGTATATCCTTGATAAAAGAAATCTATTTCACCAGAAATTATTTTGGATTTCCGTTGGCGTTCCGTTCATATCTTTTATATATTTTGGGTTATTCGCATGGTGGGGAAAAACCCCGGCCCTCTCGGCTCATGGGTATGCTCGATTTTATGAGATAAGTAAATTCCCATTGTTGTTACTGGCAAGTTCAGTTCCATTAGCCTCAATTGTAAATAATATCCATAGAACTATTCAAACAGAAGCTCAAATAAATACATCTGAAACAAAGAATGCCGTGGATAGATATTTAGCTCATGAGAAAAACTTCATAGAGAAAACAAAAGAAATATTAACATTTAAACTCACTGGTGCTAGAGACAGCGATGGTAAGCTAACTGAATTTAAGCATGACGAAACAAAATTCGAATTATTTACTTCAGATGAAGTAAAAGTTTCCAATCCATACCTTTTGCACAGTAAAATATACAATAATGCAACAATGGAAACATCATCTGACTTTTCTCCGAACGCAGAAGTATTGTCTAATATAAAAAACCATTTAAGTGCAATTGATGATACTCTATCATATAAACACTCTATCCCCGATGAAAACTCTGTCAGCTATATGATCCGCTTAAACAGGTTATCGTTCAATATTGCTTCATTACTTGACCTAATTTGCGCGAATTCAATTTCTAATGTTTACTGCCTTGTGAAGTATGGGATATATGAATTAAAGACCTTCACGCCGGATGAACAAATACTAGCAGATACCTTAGAAGCGACATATCATTTATCAAAGAAATTGGTTCGCTTAGTATATAATGAAGATCTACCAAACTATAGCAACATTTATAATTATTTATATATTGGTGAATTGAGATTCAACTTAAGACAAAAAGCTTCTTTTTTACAGTCATTTTCATCGCAGGATTGGACCGATTATGTATCTGATAGTTTGTCTCTGCTACCACATACCGTTGGCGGCAACTTGGCGGCAGAGCTTTAAAATCGCATAAGATGTACATAAACCAGATAATACTAGCTCATTGTTTTTAAAATAAAATTACTGTTTTTATTACGATAAAAATGGTATGTAGAAATTTCGGACGCCGGTTCAACTCCCGCCAGCTCCACCAAAATTCTCCATCGGTGATTACCAGAGTCATCCGATGAAGTCCTAAGAGCCCGCACGGCGCAAGCCCTGCGGGCTTTTTTGTGCCCCATGCCCACGGTTCCTTCCATCCCTTTGACAAACATCAACCCCCTTCCCCCTTCTCCTGTGCAAAATTACCCACACCACCCAGCGCTACGGAATAGCCGCTCAACCCGGAAGGAACCCCACCATGTACAGACCCATAACCGTTATTATCTTCATTCTCCTGACTCTCGCCGCCCTTGCTGAAATAGGCTTTTTATCCTTTGGATAATCCTCAGGCGAAATATCCCTCAGCAGGGCACATTGATCTCATTACAGTTTTTTCCTAAAGCCATCCCGTTTCGCCTGTGCCATGCTGAATCACGCTCATAACCGATAACGTTAAATGAGGATATTATGAAAAAAACAATTATCGCATTATCTGCCGTTCTGCTGGCTTCCCCAGTATTTGCTGCGACCACACATGCAACTGACGATACCGTCGCTGCGGCGAACGCAAATGCCAACGAGGCGAAGCAAAAACTGCACGAAGAGCAGAACAAAGGTGAAGAGCTGAAGCTGAAGCAAAAACATGCTGCGGAAGGTAAAAGCGAAAGCCTGGGCAGCAAGGTCAGCGAAGATTCCCAGAAAGCCTGGCATAAAACCAAACAAGGCACCGAGAAAGGGTGGGATGCCACCAAAGAAGGCGCTGAGAAAGGCTGGAACAAAACCAAAGAAGGTGCCAGCGAGCTGGAAAAGAAAGTCACTGAATAATCCCTTCGAAAGGCCGCGCAAGCGGCCTTTTTTATTCCCCGCAACTCTGCGTTCTCAAGGCTACACTTGTCACCAGGTCCGGTTATCGCGCTCCGGTTGAAATAACGTCAACAAAGCCGAATAGATCCCGGGGGTGACGCGTTTACTCCCTGCCCCCCTAAAAGAGATCCTGAGATGCTGCGACGCCTGGTGATAGTGCTTGTTTTGATTTGTCCGTGGGCGACGGCTGCCCCGAAGAGCTACATAATTGACGCCAATAACACCGCCATTCGGCTGTCGTGGCATGCCTTCGGCGGCATCCTCTCCTGGGCGACGTTCAGCGGCGTGACGGGCGCCGTGACGCTCAACCCGGAAAACGACGTCGACGACCATATTCACGTCACTATTCCCGTAGCGACTCTCGTAGCCTCAAACAAGCTGCTCACCTGGCAGCTGAAAAGCGATATGTTTTTTGAATCCGAGCGCTACCCGACGATCGAGTTCATCAGCTCTCGCGTGGTTGCCCAGGGCGACGGGCGGTTCAGGGTGTTCGGCACGCTGACCGTACGAAACATTGCCCGCCCGGTGATCCTGGAGGCCATCGTGAAAGACCCGCACGCGCAGGCCCTCACGCTGGATGCCACGACGGCGATCTCGCGCGCGGCCTACGGGATGGATAAGTTTGCGCTGGTCGTGGACGATCGTATTGCCATCGCCATTGCGATTCAGACGAACGACGTGCCGTCATCCTGAGATGAGGCGCTGTAGCTGCTCCGCGTTTCCCCGCAGGTGAGACGGCGGGTTGCGGCCAATCAGGACAAACTGGTAGCCCGCCTCCTGCCACCACGCCAGGTTCATACCGTGCCGCTGCTCCTGGCGAAGAGAGGCCATGGTCTTCTCATCTACAGGAGAGATACAGAGCGCCATCGGGCCGTAGTCGGCGTTGATCCAGGCAATCTGCGCGATCGAGATGGTTTCATAGCGCAGCATTCGCACCATTTTCAGCTCTGCCCCCTGCAGGACAAGCTGCGACATGTGCAGCTTGATGCCGATGTCCTGCGCGGCTCGTTCCAGCCCGCGCTGCAGGACCGGCGTTGCGCTGTCCATATCCAGCAGCGTCTCAACGCTGTACAGGGACATATATTGCGCTTCGAGGTCGCGAATATGGGCATTCTCATCCGCTGGCGCGGAAGCGGGCCGCAGCAGGTAGCCCAGCCCGGATCCGACCATCAAAAAGCTGGCCGACGCGGCGATCAGCGCCCGCCTGCTGACGCCAGCAGGCGTGGAGGATTGTGGATCGGGAAGTGCCGCCAGACGCGCCTGCATTGCCTCCAGAGGTGCCTCATCCAGCAGGGGGGCAAACGCCCCGGCGAAATCCTGGCTGCTTTTCATCAGTTCGTTAGTTCGCCCGGAGAGGCGTTCGTCACTTTTCAACTGTTCTTCAAATTGCTGCGCGTCGACGCGGCACATCTCGCCATCTATCCATGCCACGATAGCGTCGTCGTTATAGGGCGGTGCAAAACGGTGCGAGTTCAATAGCGTTTCTCCTTTGCCGGAGGCAGTGCGTCAGCGGATCTGGCAAGCCGAGCCCGCGCCGTCGCCAGCCGGCTCATAACGGTACCAACAGGTACCGCCAGAGTGTCCGCCGCCTCCTGGTAGGTAAAGCCTTCGACATAAACCAAAAATACTGCGTTGCGCTGGGCTTCAGGCAGCGCGTTGACGCGCTGCATCACCTTCAGATAATGCAGACGCGTCTCATCCTGTTCGCGGGTGTCCGGCGCCAGAAGCTCATCGCTGGCCACAAATCCCTGCCCCTGACGCACGTGTCGTGCCCGAAGCTCAGAGATCCAGATGGAGTGCAGTATCGCGAACAGCCACCTGTCGATGCGCGTGCCCGGCGTATACTGGCTGCTCCTTTCAAGCGCACGCACGCAGGTGGACTGAACCAGCTCTTCGGCGATATCCCTGTTTCGCGACAGCACCAGCCCATAGCGCCAGAGGCGCGGCAGGTGTGCGGCTAACTGTTGACGAACCTCACTGGTAGCGATGTGTTTTCCCTCCACGAGAAAATCAGGATTCCGGATGCCCGTTGATGGCGGCCTGCAGGTCACGGTACTCCTCGCAGGACTGGCCACAAATACCGGCAATCACCTTCAGCTGTTCTTTCGCGAGGTCAGGACGTCCTTTTACCATCCACGCTTCACCGAGGTATTCCCGGGCTTTGGCATAATCCGGTGCGATAGCCAGCGCGCGCTGGTAGTAACCAATCCCTTCGTCCGTGCGGCCAAGCTTGCGCGTGGCGAACCCGCGATAGTTCCACGCTTCAGCCGTATTGCCATTTTTCAGCGAATCAAGCAGGTTCAGCGCCGCCTGGTACTCGCCTTTCTTCGCGAGATGGTACGCATAGTTGGTTTTGTCCTGGTCGCTGAGGCTGCTGCTTTTGTCCGGCACGCATTTCTGGGTGGCGCTGTCATACACCTGTCCGGAAGGACAATCGGGCGTTTTGCTCTCGGTACTATTATTGCCCATTGCCAGCGCCAGGGGGGACAGCAGGGAAAAAATCAGCACCGGGATCAAACGAAACGAGGTCGTGTTCATATAAAGCTCCAGGGTAAGAAGGAAGTGACGTCAGTAAACGCCCGACTGACGATTTTTATTCATTCTCCCCGTGAATTTTTTGCTGTCGCAAAATCATGCTGACGTCGTAGCCCCATTGGAAATAAATCAGGTTATTTTACCCTTTACTTAACGCTATTATTTTCGCGTGATAGCAGAGTTTTAAGCCTGCATAAAAATATATTTTATTGTGCGGGTGATATAATATATATTATATCAAAAACGTTACCCTAACTTAAACACATATTAAGCGCACTTAAACAATAACGTTTTAAAGTATATTAAAAATGTCCCCTACCAATTATCATACTGCGTAAATCACATTCAGAATCAACGTCACAGGTTAAAACTAAAATCATATAAAACAAAAGGTTGAACCGAGTAAATTATTAACCACACCAATACATTAATGCCCTCTTCATTGTTTTGGCACTTATTTACGAAAGCTTAATTTGCACAACCTTCGTTTTCTGTCTATATCATTTTTATATTCTAAAAAATAATTCCCCTATTAATTACAGGGTTTTACACGATACAAAACACCCATAAAAACTGTTCTCTTTTATAAGTCATTAGATTCGCTCTGATGTTGCCACTCTGAATTCTGGCGGGCATCGTGCGCGCTAAAAACAACGGTCAGTGCTGCGTAATAACAGCGACTGCGCCGGGGGCGCCCTTTACCTTCTGCAGAGATGGCTCGTCTTGCTCGCCGTTCATGACACATCTGCTGGAGTAATGCCTAAATGAGCCAAATCTCTGTTATATCGAAACTTACTGGCGTGGAAACGACCACGGAAGGCACACAGGTTACCCTGAGCCATTCCTCTATCGTTGAGCTTAATGTCGAGCGAGCGAGCGTCTCCCACTTCGCGCGAAACGGTAACGATCTGCTGGTTACGCTGCACTCCGGCGAGGTGATCACCCTTAAAAACTTCTACGTTACGGACGCGCAGGGCGTGAGCCAGCTGGTACTGCAGGACAGCAACGGCGCATTATGGTGGATTGAAGATCCGACCGGAGCCGCCACGTACGAATCTATCGCGTCCACGGACGTGCTGCTTGCGGCCTCCGGGAGCGACGCCGGTGGTGCAGCCATCTGGCCATGGGCACTGGGCGGCATTGCCGCCGCGGGCGGCATCGCGGCGGCGGCAAGCACCGGCGGCGGTGATAGTGGCGGCAGTAACAATTCGGCCAATGCGGATACGACAGCGCCGAACGCGCCTTCCGGCCTTAAGTTCTCTTCAGATGGCAAAACCGTCACCGGTACCGCAGAACCCGGCAGTACCATCACGCTGAAAGACGCGAACGGCAACGTCATTGGCACAGGAAAAACGGGCAGCGACGGCAGCTTTACCGTCTCTCTCGGCACACCGTTGACCAACGGCGAGCAGGTGACCGCCACCGCCACGGATAACGCCGGGAATACCAGCCCGGGCACAACGCTCAACGCGCCGGACACCACCGCGCCCGATGCGCCAGCAATCACCAGCGTAACGGATGATATCGCCCCGCAGACGGGAGCAGTCAGCAACGGCGGCAGCACCAACGATCAGCGCCCGCAGCTTACCGGCACCGGCGAAGCGGGCTCGACCGTGACGATTTATGACGGCGGGGTCGCCATTGGTACAGCGGTCGTCGCCAGCAACGGCACCTGGACCTTTACCCCGTCGGTTGATCTGAGCGAAAGCACTCACCAGATTACCGTGCGGGCAACCGACGCCGCCGGCAACACCGGGCCAGCGTCGCCGGTGTTTACCCTTACAGTGGATCTTACTCCGCCGGACGCGCCGAGCGCGATTGTGCTGACCGACGATACGGGCCTGATCAAGGGAACCATCACGTCTGTCGCGCCTACCGATGCTTCACTGCCCATCCTCGCGGGAACCGGCGAGCCCGGCGGAACCATCACCATCTACGATAACGGCGTGGTGGTTGGCACAACGACGGTATTGCCCAACGGCACCTGGAGCGTCACGCCGAACGGCCCGCTCCCGGACGGGACACACTCCATAACCGTCACTGAAACCGATGCCGCCGGAAACCTGAGCGCTACCTCAGAGCCCGTCATCTTCACCGTGGACACCACGCCGCCGTCTGCCCCGGGTAATCTCGAGGTTTCGAATGATGGCGGCACCATCAGCGGCATCGCGGAAGCTGGCAGCACGGTGACCATCCGTGAAGGTAATGTCACCCTTGGCACTGTTATTGCCGACAGCGAAGGGAACTTTAGCCTGACGCTGACCCCGCCGAAGCTCAACGGCGAAATCCTGACCGCTGACGCCACCGACACGGCGGGCAACACGGGGCCCGCAACCTCCGCGGCGTCACCGGATATTACCCCACCGCAGACGCCAATTATCGTGTCGGTGATGGATGACGTGCAGGCCACCACCGGCCCCGTGGGCCAGAACGGCCTCACCAACGACCGGGCCCCGACCGTGAACGGGACGGGCGAAGCGGGCTCGACCATCACGATTTATAACGGCAGCGATGTCCTCGGTACGACGGTTGTTCCCTCCTCCGGCCTGTGGAGCTTTACGCCGCCCGCACCGCTGACCGATGGCACCTGGGTGCTGACCGCGAAGGCGACGGATCCCGCCGGTAACCCAAGCGGGTTATCAGACCCGTGGACAATTAACGTCGACGGCACGGCACCTGGCGCCCCGGTGATTTCACAAGTTGTGGACGATGTTCCCGGTCGCACCGGCTCGCTCGACATTAATGAGACCACTAACGACGCCACCCCGACGCTCAGCGGTACCGCCGAAGCAAACGCGACGGTCACCGTGCGCGTGGACGGTGTTGCTATTGGTACGACCGTCGCCAATGGTCTTGGCGTATGGATCTTTACGCCTTCCTCGCCTATCGCCGAGGGCCCGCACGCCCTGACCGCCGTCGCGACCGATGCGGCAGGTAACACCAGCGGCGTCTCCAACACCTGGACTCTGACGATTGACAGCGTCGCGCCTGCCGCCCCGGTCATTACCCAGGTGCTGGATGATGTGCCGGAACGCCTCGGCGCGCTCAACCCCAACGACAGCACCAACGACACCACGCCGACGCTCAACGGCACGGCTGAACCTGGCTCAAGCGTCACCATCCGCCTGGATGGCACCGATCTTTTCACGGTCCTGGTCGACGACAACGGCACGTGGACCTATACCCTCACCACGCCTCTTGGCAGCGGGCCTCATACCTTTACCGTTGTCGCGACCGATGCGGCGGGTAACACCAGCCAGCCGTCAGGTGGCTTCACCCTGACCGTCGATACCACGCCGCCTGCGGCGGCAACCATCGCCACCGTGACCGATGACGTCGGCGGCGTTCAGGGCACGCTCAGCAGCGGCGATACCACGGATGACACCACACCGCTGCTGCAGGGCACCGCCCCGGCTGATGCGGTGATCACCGTTTATGACGGCGCCACCCTGCTCGGTACCGCCACCCTCGACGGCAGCGGTGGCTGGAGCTTTACGCCCGTTACCCCGCTCACCGACGGCCCGCATACGCTGACGGTTCACGCCACGGATGCCGCAGGCAATACCACCATCTCCAGCCCGTTTGTATTGACGGTGGATACCGTCGCGCCTGCCACGCCGGACGTCCCGGCCATCACCGTCAATCCTGACGGAACAGCAACAACGCTAAACCCGGGCGAAACCACCCGCGACACCACGCCAACCCTGAGCGGTACCGGCACGGCGGGCGATACCGTGACGATCTACAACAACGGCGCCAAAATCGGCGACGCTGTCGTGGACAATACCGGCAGCTGGTCGTGGACGCCATCACCCCCACTGTCCGGCGGTACCTATGACATCACCCTGACCGTCACCAACGTGGACGGCACGGGCAACGAAAGCGCCCCGTCGCAGCCGGTAACCATCACCATTGATACCGAAGCGCCGGCTACGCCTGCGGCACCGACCGTCACCGACAGCGTCACCCAGATCACCGGCCCCGTACCCGATGGCGGAACCACCAACGATCCGCGCCCGGTCCTGAGCGGCACCGGCACGCCTAACGACGTCATCAACATCACTGACACCGTCAACGGCATATCAACCGTCGTGGGCACCGTCACGGTAGACAGCAGCGGCAACTGGAGCTGGCGCCCGGGCAGCGACATTGCCGAGGGCAGCCACGCCTATACCGCCACCGCCACCGATGAAGCAGGCAACGTCTCTGACCCTTCTCCAGCGATTACCATCGTCGTGGATACCCTGGCGCCGGATACGCCGGTGATTAGTGCAGTGGGCGGTGAGCCGAACGGTGGCTACATCACGGATACCACACCGACAGTGGGCGGAACCGGCGTCAACGGTGAGACGGTGATCGTCTACAACAACGGCGTCGAAGTGGGCCGTGTCGTGGTGGCTAACGGGGAATGGAACCTGACGCTTCCAACGCAAACGGACGGTCCGCTCAACATTACCGTGGCGGGCGTGGACGCAGCGGGCAACCTCAGCGCACCGAGTTCGGTCTTTACCGTTACCCTCGATACCGTTGCGCCTGAGATCCCCGTCATTAGCGCCGTAGCTGACAGCCAGCTGTCTAATAATGTGCTCTACACGAAGGACGGCACGCCAACCCTTACCGGGACCGGTGAACCCGGTACCACCGTTATCGTTTCCGTAGACGGCACGCCATCTACGGTGCTGGTGACGGTCCAGCCGGGCGGCACCTGGAGCTGGACTGCCGACACGACGCTGCCGGATGGCCCGCATACCTTCACCGTCTCTTCCAGCGATCCAGCGGGTAACTCCTCCGGTGATTCAGCACCGCTGAGCGTGACGGTAGACACCGTCGCCCCGGCAGATCCGGGCAACATGCTGCTGGCTGATGAAGGAACACCGCTGACCGGTACCGGTGACGTGGGAAGCATCATTACCGTGACAAACGGTTCCACGGTCATTGGTACCGGCGTTGTCGGCAGCGACGGCAGTTTCTCCATTGCGCTGAGTCCGGCGCAGCTGGATCCGACCACGCTGACCGTGACCGCTACGGATGCCGCAGGGAATGCCAGCGCGGGCGTGCCTTTTGTCGTCGTCGATTCACCGCTCGACCTGCCGCAGGTGCCCGTCATCACGGCGATCGTCGATGACGCAGACCCGATTACTGGCGATGTGAAAGGCAAAACCACTAATGACACCACGCCAACGCTTACCGGTACGGCCGAAGCGGGCAGCCTGATTACCATCTATCAGGACGGTAGCGCGACGCCATTGACGACGGTGACCGCCGACGGCAGCGGCAACTGGAGCTATACGCCAGCCGCGCTTGGCGAGGGGCTGCACACCTTTGAGGTGACCGCGACCCTCAACGGCCAGACCAGCGGCCGCTCTCCGGCGGCCAGCGTCACCGTCGACCTCACCGCACCGGGCACGCCAGCTATCGGCGCGGTGATTGACGACGTCGGTCCGGGCACCGGACCGCTGACCAGCGGCCAGACCACCAACGACAACCAGCCGACCCTCACCGGCACCGGCGCGGTCGGCGATACCATCTCCATCTACAACAACGGCGTGCTGCTGGGGACCGCGGAGGTCGGCAATACGGGCACCTGGAGCTACACCACGCCCGTCCTGACAGAAGGCAACCATATCCTGACCATCCGCGAGACCGATCCGGCGGGGAATCAGAGCGGTCCTTCGGCGGGCTTCACCGTCGTGGTGGACTCCGTTTCCGCCACGCCGGTCATCACCAACGTCACGGATAACGTCGGTAACACCGCCACCACGGTGGTCAGCGGCACCGAGACGAACGATGCCACGCCAACCCTTTCGGGGACAGCGGACGCAAACAGCGTGGTGACCATTTTCGACGGCGGTACCCAGATTGCCGTGGTAACGGCTGACGGCACCGGCGCGTGGACGTTTACTCCTGACACCGCGCTCGGCGAAGGCTCGCACAGCTTCACCGTCCGGGCGACCGATCCGCTGGGCAACGTCAGCGCGGTCTCAGCTCCCTGGAGCGTGGTGGTTGACCTGACGGCACCGACGGTTCCGACGCTGGATAATGTGAGCGACAACGTCCCTGGCGGCGTCCAGGGTAACCTCACCAGCGGCCAGGTGACCAACGACAGCACCCCGACCATCAGCGGCACCGGGCAGGCGGGCAGCACGATTCACATCATGAATAACGGCACGCAGATTGGCACGACGATCGTTGACGGCAGCGGGAACTGGTCCTTTACGCCGACCGCGCCGCTGGGCGACGGCAGCTACTCCCTGCGCGCGTATGCAACGGATACCGCAGGCAACGCCTCGGCTAACTCATCGGTCTTCGCCTTTACCATTGATACCGCAGCCCCCGGCGTACCGGTGGTGACCAGCGTGATTGACGACGTCGGTCCGGTCACCGGGGCGCTCACGTCGGGTAACAGCACCAACGACGCGCGCCCAACCTTCAACGGTACGGGCGAGGTGGGTTCTACCGTGCACGTGATCGTTGATGGCAACGAAATTGGCACTGCGGTGGTGAATGCCCAGGGCAGCTGGACCTTCACCCCGGGTACCGATCTGGGCGAAGGTCCACACGCCATCACCTTCAATGCCACCGACGTGGCTGGCAATACCGGCAGCACGACGACACCGTTTAACCTGACGGTGGATACGGGCGTGCCGTCGGCGCCGGTCATTTCGACCGCGGGTGACAACGCGGGCAGCATTCAAACTCCGCTCACTTCCGGGCAGAGCACCGACGACACCACGCCGACGCTAAACGGCACCGCGACCGCCAACGCCACGGTCACCGTGTATGAGAACGGGCAGCCGGTCGGCACCGTTCAGGCGGACGGTACCGGCGCATGGAGCTTTACGCCGTCAACGCCGCTGACCAACGGCAGCCATACCTGGACCGCCACGGTCACCGATGCAGCGGGCAACGTCAGCCTGAACTCGCCGGACTTTACCCTGATTGTGGATACCACCGCACCGAACGCGCCGGTTATCAGCCAGGCGATAGACGACGTGGGCACCATCACCGGCCCGCTTACGTCCGGGCAAACAACCGACGATACGGTACCGCGCCTTGTCGGAACCAGCGAACCGTTTGCCACCGTGAAGATCTATGAGGGAACTACCCTTGTCGGAACGGGCACCGCGGATGGCAACGGAAGCTGGAGTATCTTGCTCAACACCACGCTGACCGCTGGCGCGCACAGCTTCACCGCGCAGGCGACGGATGCGGCAGGCAACACCAGCGTGTCGTCCACCAGCTTTAGCCTCACCGTCGACACCACGCCGCCTGCGCTGCCGGTGCTGACCAGCATTCTGGATGACGTGGGCAATGCGGCGACGCCGGTGGCGAACGGCGGGTTCACCAACGACGCGCAGCCAACCCTCAGCGGTACGGCGGAAGCCGGGTCGACGGTGAAAATATTCGATAACGGCGTACAAATCGGCAGCGTGACGGCGACCGGCGGGGCGTGGAGCTTTACGCCATCCCCGGCGCTGGGCAACGGTCCGCACAATTTAACCTTTACCGCCACCGATGCGGTGGGCAACGCGAGCGCGCCGACCGCCGGGTATGTGATTAACGTCGATACCCTCGCGCCGGGCGCACCGATCATCAGTTCGGTCATTGATGACGTCGGCAGCGTCACCGGCCCGGTGACCGGTACGAATCCGACCAACGACACGCGCCCAACGCTGAGCGGAACCGCCGAAGCAAATGCCACGGTGCGGATCTACGATGGCATCACGCTGGTGGGCACGGTGACCGCCGACGGCAGCGGCAACTGGACCCTGCCGCAAACCACCACGCTGGCGCAAGGCACGCATAACTTCACCGCCACGGCCACCGATGCCGCGGGCAACACCAGCGTGGCGTCAGCCGTGACGACGATTATCGTCGATACGACCGCTCCAACGGCGCCGACCGGGACCTTCAACGCCGACGGTAGCGTCCTGACCGGGACTGCGGAAGCAGGCAGCACCGTCGCGATCCGCCTTGCGGACGGCTCGACGGTGACCGCCATTGCGGGCAGCAACGGCACCTACACCTACACCTTCATTAACAAACAGACCGAAGGCCAGACGCTGCAGATCACCGCCACCGACGCCGCGGGCAACACCTCGCTGCCGGGCTCCGCCCTTGCGCCGGTGGTGCCGCTCTCCGCCAGCAATAACGTCGAAGAGCTGAACCTCAGCACCACGGCAACCGTGACCAACAGCCAGTACAGCGATTACGGCTTCCTGCTGGTTGGCGCCGTCGGCAACGTCCTGACGCTGCTGGGCAATGATACGGCCCAGGTCAACTTCACGGTGGGCAGCGGCGGCAGCGCGGATATCGTGGTGAACGCCAACGCCACGGGTGCGGTGCTCTCTCTGCTCAACACCCTTGAACTGGTGGTTCAGCATTACGTCAACGGCGCCTGGACCACCGTGGTGGATACCGGCCAACCGCAGTTTGCCGATCTCCTGACCCTCGGTGCAACCGGCGTATCGCTGAACCTGACCGGGCTGGCCGACGGCAACTATCGCGTGCTCAGCTACAACACCAACCTGCTGGCAACCGGCTCCTACACCAGCCTCGACGTGGCGGTGAAAGAGACCGGTCCGGGTACGGTCACGGGCGATACCAGCCTCAACGGCAACGTGATCCTCGATACGGACCCGACAGCCGGCAGCGACAACGCGCCGGCCGGAACCACCATTTCCGCCGTCACTAACGCCCAGGGCGTCACCACCAGCGTGAACGCCGACGGCACGGTGATCCAGGGCAAATACGGTACGCTGACCATCAACCGCGACGGCAGCTACACCTACAACCTGACCGACACCAGCGCCGCGGTCGTTGGCCGGACGGAGAACTTCACCTACACCATCACCCATAACGGCGTCAGCGCGTCGGCGCAGCTGGTGCTGTCTCTGGGTGCCGGTACGGTAATCAACGGCATTGTGGCGGTGGACGATACAGCCTCGCTGACCTTTGATACCACCGTGAGCGAGATTAATAACGGCGCCTCGTCTCAGAACGGTTTTACCCTGGTGGGCATTAATCTCGGCAGCACGCTGGGGCTTAACCTGCTGGACGACATGACCAACCCGATTATCTACAACGTGGAGGAAGGCACGACCCGCACCATGACCATCCAGGCCTCCGTGGGCGGCGTGGCGCTGGCATCGGTGTTCGATCTGTACGTCTATAAGTTCAACAACGCCACCCAGACCTTCGAGCAGGTTCGCGTCGAGTCGGGCTGGCTGCGCGCCCCGCTGCTGGGGGGCACGTCATCCCAGCTGACGCTGAATCTGCCGGCCGGGGAGTACCTGTTCTTACTCAATACCGCATCGGGGATCGCCGTCCTGACGGGCTACACGCTGAGCGTCCTGCAGGATCATGTCTACAGCGTGGCGAGCATCAGCGAAACCACCACGGGCGACGTGCTGGCGAATGACCCAGTTCCTCCAGGCACGTTGGTCACCGAAGTGAACGGCGTGGCGGTCAACAGCAGTGGAACCACCACCATTCAGGGGGAATACGGCACGCTGACCATCAATTCGTCCGGACAGTACACCTACACCCTGAGAAGCGGCGTGGGGGCGGACCATATCAGCACGCCGGATACTTTCGTCTACACCGTTACCGCGCCTGACGGCTCGAAGGATACGGCATCGCTCAACATCACCCCAACCCCCCGGGCGATGGATGCGGTGAACGATGTCAGCGCCACGATGGACCTCACCTCGGTGCACCACACGTCGGCATACTCGGATACGACCGTGGGCACCGCCAGCTGGACGACGGCCCTGCTCTCGTCAACCCAGGGCTCCGGCAGCGGAACCTTCGTGGTCGACGCGAACACCGCGCTGCACAACGTGTCGCTCCACTTTAACGTGGCCTCGCTGCTGGCGCTGGGCGGGCTGACGGTAAACTGGTCCATCAGCGACGGCTCGGGCGTGATCCGCAGCGGCTCCTTTAGCGGCGGCTCCCTGCTGGGCGGCAGTATCGACATCCCGCTCACCGGGCTGGATCTGAACGCCGGGACCTATACGCTGAACTTTACCGGTAGCGTACCGGGGCTGAGCGTGGGGAACATCACCATCACGCCAAGCGTGAACGGCACCACCTACTCGCTGAGTGATTTCGACGTCACCGGCAGCCACACCGTCAACGGCAATATCTTTGACGGCACCGATTCTGGCGGCGTGCTGGATCAGCTCCACTCGGTGGATACCCGTCTGAGCGTTACCGGGTACAACGGCGTGACCACCACGCTGGATCCATATACCGGCAGCGCAACGGTGAACATCACCGGCCATTACGGCGTCCTGGCGATCGGCGCTGACGGCCATTACACCTATACCCTCAACAGCGGGGTATCGCTCTCATCCATGACGTCGAAGGAGACCTTCAACTACACCCTGACCGACGCTACCGGGAGAACGGACAGCGCCACGCTGACCATCAATATGGCGCCGCAGTTCATCAGTTCGGAACATAACGACGCCATCACCGGTACGGCCTACGGCGATACGCTGATTTACCAGGTGCTGAACAGTACGGTGGGGAATGCCACGGCGGGTAACGTCAGCAGCACCGCGGGCGATCACTGGACCGGCTTCTCGCTGGCGCAGGGGGACAAAATCGACATCGGCGATCTGCTGGTGGGCTGGAACGGTAGCGCCGCGACGCTGGGGAATTATCTCCATGTCACTAATAGTAATGGCAATACCGTGATCTCCATCGACCGTGACGGTGCGGGAGGCACCTACACTAATACCACGCTCGTTACGCTTGATGGCGTTCAGACCACCTACGACGAGCTTGTTAACCAGCAACACATCATTACCTGATAGCACCTGCAAGAGATGACCCGGGCGCACAGCGCCCGGGCATAAATAATAAAGACATACTCTTTTTAATAGGGACATGACATGGGAATGAAGATGCCTCACTGGTGGCTCTCGTGCTGCCTGATATCTGTGCCCGCTCTTTGCGCGAACCCGGCGGCAATCATCAATACCGGACAGCTTCGCGAAACGCAGGAACTCCCCTCGCTCAATGGCCGCGTCGCACCTGCGGCCGGCAAAGCCGCACCCGGTTCATTGCAGCTTGGCGATGCCGTCAACCGCGCCGTCACCTGGCACCCGGCCATCAGCGAAGCCGTGGGGAAACTCTACCAGCAGAGCGAAGAGGTGGACGTCGCTAAATCAAAATACTATCCGCAGATTAATGCCGGCGTGGACAACGGTTATTCCCACGACGGTGACCAGAACGGCTTTACGCCGTCGCTGGTGCTTTCTCTCTCACAGATGCTCTACGACTTTGGCAAAGTGGACAGCCAGGTACGGGCCGAGAGCGCGGGCGTTGCCCAGCAGCAGGCCAACGTGCTGGTGAGTATCGACACCATCGCTCACGATACCGCCATCGCCATGGTGCAGGTGCAAACCTGGCAGCAGATGGTCGAGACCGCTAAAGAGCAGCTCGACGCCCTCTCCTCCATTGGCACGCTGACCCGCCAGCGTAACGACGAAGGGGCCACGTCGCTTTCTGACGTGGTGCAGACCGATGCCCGTATCGAAGGCGCCCGCGCCCAGCTGATGCAGTACCAGGCCAGCCTGGACAGCGCCCGCGCCACGCTGATGAGCTTTCTCGGCTGGAACAGCCTGAACGCAATCAGCAATGACTTTCCGCAAAAGCTGGGCCGGAGCTGCGACATTGCCGAGCCGGATGACCGTCTGGTGCCCGCGGTACTTGCCGCCTGGGCGCAGGCTAACGTCGCCCAGGCGAACCTCGATTACGCCGACGCGCAGATGACGCCCACCGTCTCGCTCGAGCCGGAGGTGCGTCACTACATGAACGATCGCTATGCGGGGAGCGAAACCCGGGATCGCACCCAGTATTCCGCATGGGTGAAAGTGCAGATGCCGCTCTACCAGGGCGGCGGCCTCACCGCCCGGCGTAACGCTGCCGGACACGCGGTGGAGGCGGCGCAGTCCACCGTTCAGCGTACGCGTCTTGACGTCCGCCAGAAGCTGCTGGAAGCCCGCAGCCAGGTGATGAGCCTGCAAAGCACGCTGCAAATCCAGGGCCGCCAGGAAGCCCTCAGCGCCCGCACCCGCGAACTGTACCAGCAGCAGTATCTCGATCTCGGCTCGCGCCCGCTGCTCGACGTGCTCAACGCCGAGCAGGAGGTCTACCAGGCGCGCTTCACCCAGCAGCAGACCCTCGGTCAGCTGCACCAGCTGCAGCTCAACTGCCTGTATAACACCGGGCAGCTGCGTCATGCGTTCGATCTAGATAACCGCACCATCCAGACCGTGGAGATCCAGCCATGAAGCAACGCGAAATTCCGCAGGGCGAAACGATGACGGATGAGGCTCTGGCGCAGTGGGCGCAGGCCTTTGGCTTTGTCGCCACGCGCTACCGCGTGGCCTGCTCTCCCGGCGCGCTGATCGCAGGCGCGCCGTGGCTGAAAGGCAAACCGATGGTGCCCGCCCTCACCCAGCTGGCCCGCGAAGCGGGGCTGTCGTTTCAGCTCCTTACCGACGATCGGCAGGCGATCAACAGCTGGCGTCTGCCGGTAGTGGTGGCGATGAATGACGGCAGGATCGGCGTGATCGAGCATTTCGACGGGGACGATACGCTTGAGGTCAGCTTTTTCGACAATGAAACCTATACCAACCGGCTGTCGATGACGGCGATGCTGCCCGCTATCCGCCACGTCATTGCCCTGCGTCCACTCGCCGCGCTGAAGGACAGCCGCGTGGATGCCTATATCTCAAAATACCGTCCGGACTGGCTCTACCGGCTGGTGATGCGCGACCTGCGCCCCTACAGCTGGGTCATGCTGGCCGCCCTCTTTATCAACGTGCTGTCGCTCTCCGGGATCGTCTTTTCCATGCAGGTCTATGACCGGGTGATCCCCGCGCAGTCCTACCCGACGCTTTACGTCCTGACCATCGGGGTGCTGATTGCCACCCTGTTTGGCTTTGTGCTGCGCGTGGCGCGCGGGCACATTATGGATCTGCTCGGCAAGCGCTCGGATATGCGCGTTTCGGATCGCGTCTTTGGCCACGCGCTGCGGCTGCGCAACAGCGCGATCCCCCGCTCCACCGGCAGCTTTATCTCTCAGCTGCGCGAGCTGGAGCAGATCCGCGAGATGGTGACCTCGTCCACCATTTCGACCATTGTCGACCTGCCGTTCTTTCTCCTGTTCGTGGTGGTGCTGGCGATCATCGCCCCGCAGCTGGCGTGGATCGCCCCGGTCGCGGCGGTGATCATGGTCCTGCCCGGCCTGCTGCTGCAGAAGAAGCTGGCGGAGCTGGCAAAGCAGTCGGCCCATGAATCGACCCTGCGCAACGCGGTGCTGGTGGAGAGCGTGCAGGGGCTGGAGGACATCAAGCTGATGCAGGCGGAAAACCGCTTTTTGCAGCAGTGGAACAGCTATATCCAGATCACCGCGGAATCCGGCCTGCGCACCCGCGAGCTAACGCAGAACCTGATTAGCTGGGGGATGACCATTCAGAGCCTGGTCTACGCCGGGGTGATTGTGGTCGGCGCCCCGATGGTGATCGACGGCACCCTCACCACCGGTTCGGTGGTCGCCGCGTCGATGCTGGCCTCCCGCATGATCGCCCCGATGGCGACGCTGTGCGGCGTGCTGGCGCGCTGGCAGCAGGTCAAAGCGGCAAAAGAGGGGCTGGACAGCATCATGCAGCTTCCCACCGAAAATCAGCGCGAGGAGACGCCGATCCGCCAGGACGTGCTGCGCGGTCATTACCTCTTCGAGCAGGCGCAGTTCCGCTATCAGCCGGACGATCCGCGCATGGCGCTGCGCATTAACCGGCTGGAGATCAGGCCGGGTGAGAAAGTGGCGATCCTCGGGCGCAACGGCGCGGGCAAATCGACCCTGCTGCAGGCCATGGCGGGCGGAATGGATCTGGCGGCCGGCGAGCTGCGGCTTGATAACTTCAGCCTGCCGCATCTCGACGTCGCCGACGTCCGGCGCAACGTCGGCTTTATGACCCAGAACGCCCGGCTGTTTTACGGCACCCTGCGCGAAAACATCACCCTCGGCATGCCGCGCGCCACCGACGAAGAGATTTTCGAGGCGCTGGAGCTGACCGGCGCGGCAGGCTTCGTGCAGAAGCTGCCCAAGGGGCTGGACTACCCGATCATGGAAAACGGCGTGGGATTATCCGGCGGGCAACGCCAGTCGATTCTGCTGGCGCGGATGCTGCTGCGCGATCCGAATATTGTGCTGATGGATGAACCCACCGCGTCGCTGGACGAGCACACCGAGCGGGAATTCATCCAGCGTCTGGGCGACTGGCTCGGGCATCGCACCCTGATTGTCGCCACGCATCGCGTACCGGTGCTGGAACTGGTGGAGCGCGTCGTGGTGTTGAAAGAAGGGATGCTGGTGATGGACGCGCCAAAGGCCCAGGCGCTGAACAACAGCCGTATGCAGCAGCAACAGCAGCAGGCAGCAACCGGACGGGAGTGGAAAAATGAAAATCAGTCAGCGTGACGTGGCGGCAATGGACGATCTGGATAACGCCCTCGACTCCGAAAGCGGCTATACCGGCGCGCGTCGGATCGTGATCTTCTCGCTGCTGATGTTTGTGGTGCTGGGCGTCTGGGCGTGGTTTGGCGTGCTGGATGAGGTATCAACCGGCTCGGGTAAAGTGATCCCCAGCTCGCGCGAGCAGGTCTTACAGTCTCTCGACGGCGGGATCCTCACCGAGCTGAACGTCCACGAGGGCGATCAGGTGCAGGCCGGGCAGGTGCTGGCGCGGCTCGATCCGACGCGTTCCGAATCGAACGTCGGCGAAAGCGCGGCGCGCTACCGGGCTTCACTGGCCTCCAGCGCCCGCCTGTACGCCGAGGTGAACGATCTCCCGCTGAAGTTCCCCCCTTCGCTGGCAAAGTGGCCGGATCTGATTGCTGACGAAACGCGGCTCTACAACTCCCGCCGCGCGCAGCTGGAGGATACCCAGCGGGAGCTGCGCGCCGCGTTAGATCTCGCCAATAAGGAGCTGGCGATCACCCAGCGGCTGGTGAAAACCGGTGCCGCCAGCCACGTGGAGGTGCTGCGCCTGCAGCGGCAAAAAAGCGATCTGGAGCTGAAGCTCACCGACGTACGCTCGCAGTATTACGTTCAGGCGCGCGAGGCGTTATCCAAGGCCAACGCCGAGGTGGATATGGTTTCGGCGATCCTCAAAGGCCGCCAGGATTCCGTCACCCGTCTGACGGTAAAATCCCCGGTGCGCGGGATCGTGAAAAACATCAAGGTCACCACCATCGGCGGCGTGATCCCGCCCAACGGCGAGCTGATGGAGATTGTGCCGGTGGACGATCACCTGCTGATCGAAACCCGCCTGTCGCCGCGCGATATCGCCTTTATCCACCCGAACCAGGAGGCGCTGGTTAAAATCACTGCCTACGATTACGCCATTTACGGCGGCCTGCACGGGGTCGTCGAAACAATCTCTCCGGACACCATCCAGGACGAGGCCAAGCCGGAAGTGTTCTATTACCGGGTGTTTATCCGCACCAGCCAGGATTACCTGGTGAATAAGGCCGGCAGGCACTTCTCGATTGTGCCGGGGATGATTGCGACGGTGGACATTAAGACCGGCGAGAAAACGGTGCTGGATTATCTGATCAAGCCGTTTAACCGGGCGAAAGAGGCGCTGAGGGAGCGATAGTCAATCGCCGGGTGGCGGCTCCGCCTTACCCGGCCTACATACCCGGAGGCCCTTGCAAGCGCAGCGCCGCCGGGTATTTAACCGCACGTCAGAACTGGAACCTACCTCGAAATGTTAATCTTTAGTCATGCATCCCACTTCCCTTCAGCCATCGCCAAGGTAATATTAACCGCAGACAAAAACGCACTTGCGCACTGTGCAGGAGTGCATTACTATTCAATCAGCTTCAAGGACTGGAGCTCAGCACCATTATGATTAGTTATTTTCGGGATCAATGGCTTGAGGATTTTTTTCTTTACGGCAGATCGAGCAATGTTATTCCTGCAAATCTGGAAACAGCGCTTGCGAGAAAGCTCGATATCATCAGGGCAGCAACCTCGCACAGGGATTTGCGATCGCCACCGGGCAATATGTATGAAGCATTGAATCCTCCGCTGAAGGGATATTCCTCAATCCGGGTAAACAGGCAATACAGGCTCGTATTTCGCTGGACAGAGGGTAAAGCAGAAGATCTCTACCTCTCTCCACACAAGTACACGCAACACAAGTGAGGCATCACCTATGACACTTCAACAGGCACTCCGCAAACCCACCACGCCGGGCGACGTGTTGCAGTATGAGTATCTTGAACCGCTCAATCTGAAAATCAGCGATCTGGCGGAGATGCTCAATGTTCACCGCAACACCATCAGCGCGCTGGTCAATAACAATCGCAAGCTGACTGCCGATATGGCGATCAAACTGGCAAAAGCCTTTGATACCACGATTGAATTTTGGCTTAACTTACAGCTGAACGTCGATATCTGGGAAGCTCAATCCAACCCCAGGACGCAGGAGGAGCTAAGCCGTATAAAGACCGTTGCGGACGTCATGGCTAAGCGAAAATCTGGCCAGCCGGATGTAGCCTGATTCGGTAAACACTTCACCTATCAATACTTTTTCAGGAAGAAATCATGCGCCAACGAACCATTGTCTGCCCCATCATCCAGAATGACGGTGCCTACCTCCTGTGTAAAATGGCCGACGATCGCGGCGTGTTCCCCGGTCAGTGGGCTCTCTCCGGCGGTGGAATGGAGCCGGGCGAAACCATGGAACAAGCGTTGCGCCGTGAGATCCGCGAAGAGCTGGGCGAAGCGCTGGAGATTGTCTCGGTTACGCCATGGGCTTTTCGCGATGACATTAGGGTGAAAACCTACGCCGATGGCACCACAGAGGAGATTTACATGATCTATCTGATCTTCGACTGCATCAGCGCCAACCGGGAAGTCACGTTTAATGAAGAGTTTCAGGAGATCGCCTGGGTTAATCCGGAATCGTTAAAAGAGCTGGATCTCAACGCAGCAACGCGTGTTACCTTCACGCAAAAAGGGCTGCTGTAAATTCAGGCCTGAACTCGGGCGTTATACACCCCAACGTAACGCGCAAATTTCCCGAGAAACACGCCGGCAAACACGCCGCCGGAGACGATCGCCAGCGCGCTCATGGCGGGCTGCTGCATCGTCTGGGGAGAGACCGCGCTCATCACGCCCAGCACATACTTCACGCCGAACGCCAGCATCATAAACGGCAGCGCGGTGTAGTCTGCCTGGCGGTAAAGGGTGCGCGGCGCATCTGCGCGGGTGATAACCGCCTGCTTAATCAGGATATACCCCAGCGCGGCCCCGGCGAGGATCCCCGCCGTCCACAATGCGACAGTTCCGGGCGTCAGGGTGCGGTAGACCACCAGATCGTAGATATCCCAGATTAGAAATATTGCCGGAATGATGGCAAGCCTCTCCAGCGTAACGGTGGCAGGCCTGCGGGCTTTAATGCCGCGAGAGATAAGGAAGATAAACAGCACCCACACCCAGGCGGGCGTGTGCGTAACGACACCGAACAGAAATTCAAACATGGAGATCTCCATGGACGATCGCGGCCCGTGCCGCCTGAACGCGTATTGCGCATAACGGCAGGAAAACCATTATGCGCAGGTCTTTTACAGCGATTTTTTCAGGCGTTGAACCGCTTCCTTCAGCTCTTCATCCGTTGGCGTGACAAACGACATACGCAGCGTAGAATGGTCTGGCTCATTGCAGTAGAAAAATTCGCCCGGCACAAATACTACGCCGTTACTTAACGTTTTTTCCAGCCAGCGGGTGGTATTACTACCATTTTTCATATTCGCCCACAGGAACATGCCGCCCTTCGGCTTGTGGAACGACATCACATCGCCCAGCTCGGCCTCCAGCTCGGTTGCGAACGTCTGGTATTTCTGGCGATAGGCTTCGCGGATCGTTTTAATCTGATCGGGCAGACGACCGGTTTTCAGGTATTCATACGTCATCAGCTGCGACAGCGTGCTGGTGTGCAGGTCGGTGGTTTGCTTAAGGTTTACTACTGCGCGCTTCAGCCATTCCGGCACCAGCACCCAGCCCACGCGGGTTCCTGGAGCAAGAATTTTGGAGAAGGTTGAGGTATACACCACGTTCTCTTCGTTGCCGATATCTTTGGCATGGGCAATTAACGGGCGGAAAACTTCATCGGTATAATTAATTTCGCTGTACGGATCGTCTTCAATAATGACGAAGTCATAGCGCTTCGATAATTCCACCAGCTGTTTGCGACGCGCCTCAGAAAGGGTTACCCCGCCAGGGTTGCCAAACGTCGGAACAATATAGACCGCTTTGATGGTTTTATTTGCCGCCAGCGCTTCAAGCTCGTCGACCTTCATGCCGTCGCCGTCGGTGCCAACGGATTCAAAATTCGCCTGCGCCAGGCCAAATACCTGCAGCGCAGCAAGATAGGTTGGACGCTCAACCACAACGGTATCGCCCGGGTTAATTAATGCACGCGCCAGCACGTCGAGGGACTGCTGTGAACCGGAGGTCACGACCACATCATCCGCCTTGCAGCGGATCCCGCGCCCTTCGCAGATGCGCTGAATTTCTTCCCGCAGCCCCGGTACGCCTTCGGTCAGACCGTACTGAAAGGCCTCACCAAAATGCTGTGATAATACGGCATCAGCGGCAATTTTCAGCCCTTCGTGATCGAACAAGGCCGGGTTAGGAATACCCCCACCCAGCGAAATGACACCGGCCATTTTGCTATGTTTTAATAATTCACGGATGGCAGATGATTGCAGGCCCTGCGCGCTGCTGGCGAGTTTATTCACAGACATTCTTTGCATACCTTCTTTTTTTATAGTGTGCCCAATCTTAGCAGAATATGGGCGATAAATTCCGTTAGCTTAGGGAGAGGTCGTAAATCCTGACGCCACAGCAAATGCACGGGTCTCGGCGCCGGAATATACGCCTCCAGCACCCGCACCAGCCTGCCGCTTTCCAGATCTTCCGCCACCAGAACCTCCGGCTGCAGCAGCAGTCCCGCCCCGGCTCTCGCGGCCATCCGCAGCCCGTAGCCGTCGTTGCATCTTAAGACCGCATCCCGCTTCCAGCGCACCTCGCCCTCGACGCCCGGCAGCCGCCACTCGTTGCGTGCGGTCCACACGCTGTGGGATAAGCAGAGATGATCCACCAGATCGGCAGGGGCTTGCGGCGTACCGTAGCGCGCAAGGTAGTCCGGCGCGGCGCAGATCACCATCCGGTAAGGGCAGAGGTATTTCGCCACCAGATCGTCGTTGTGAATGTCGCCAATGCGAATGGCCAGATCGATGCCCTCCTCCACCAGGTCCACCATCCGGTTGGTGAGATCCAGCTCGATGCGCACCTCCGGGTAGCGTTGTAAAAAAGAGGCCGTAAGCGGCGCGATCGCGCTGCCGCCAAACGAGGTGGGTGCGGTCACGCGCAGGGTACCGGACGGCGCGGCGCGCAGGCGTTCCACGGCGCTTTCGGCGATCGCGACCTGCTCCAGCACCCGCTTCGCCTCGTCGAAATAGACCCGCCCGGCGTCGGTCAGGCTCTGGCGCCGCGTGTTACGCTCCAGCAGGCGGGTACCAAGCTGTGATTCCAGCAGCGCAACGTATTTCCCCACCATTACCGCCGACATCTCCAGCCGGGCCGCCGCACCGGTAAAACTGCCGCTTTCAACCACGGCAATAAAGGTCTCCATGCTGCGAAGCTTATCCATATTCCAAACCCCTGGTTAGCAATCTTCTAACTTTAGCCCAGTTTATCTCCATTTTTATTTATTAAAGAATGGGGGTTCACAACATAAGGAGTCAGCTATGAAAATCGTCATTATTGGTGCCAGCGGTACGGTCGGTCGAGCGGTAACGGAAGAGCTGAGTCGTCGCCACGAGGTCATCCGCGTCGGCCGCACGCAGGGCGACGAGCAGGTGGATATCACCTCGCAGGCGAGCGTCCAGGCGCTGTTTGAGAAAATCGGCCCGGTGGATGCGATTGTCTCCGCCAGCGGTGGCCTTTACTTTGGCCCGCTCGCGACCATGAAGGACAGCGACTTCAACCAGGGCCTGCAGGACAAGCTGCTTGGGCAGGTGCGCCTGGCGCTGACCGGCCAGCATTATCTGAACGAAGGCGGCTCGATTACGCTGATAAGCGGCATCGTGGCGCACGAGCCAATTGCCCAGGGCGTGAATGCCACCACGGTGAATGCGGCGCTGGAAGGGTTTGTCCGCGCCGCAGCCTGCGAGCTGCCGCGCGGGATCCGCATCAACCTGATTAGCCCGACGGTACTCACCGAATCCGTCGAAACCTACGACGGCTTCTTCCCGGGCTTTGAGAGCGTTCCCGCCGTGACCGTGGCGCAGGCCTATCGCCGCAGCGTGGAAGGCGTGCAGAGCGGGCGGGTGTATAGGGTGGGTTACTGAGCCTTACGGGCGGCGATCAGCACCAGCATCGGGCGCTCAGCCTCTTCGGCCAGCGCGGGCCAGGCGTCAATCTGCGCCTGCGCTGGCCCCCACTCGTTGACGTCGTTTATCGTTAATCCGGCCCCGATCAGCGCGTTAAGCGTGGTGCCGAGCGTGCGGTGGTATTTAACCACCCCGTCCGCCAGCCAGTTGCTGACGCGTTTGCCTTCATCCTGATAATGGTTCACGCCCCAGAACCGCTCGCCGTTATCGTCGGTCAGCCAGCCCTGACGGGTGGCGCAGGTGTAGATCGGGTGCTCCATTGAGAACACCAGGCTGCCGCCGGGCTTGAGCGCGCGCTGAACCCTGGCGAATAACGTATCCAGTTCCGGCAGGTAGTGCAGCGCCAGCGAGCTGTAGACCAGATCGAGGCTATTCTCGTTAAGCTTAAGAGATTCCAGATCGCTACGCTGATAGTGAATCTGTGGGTCAGCGGTAAGCTCCGCCGCGCGGGCGAGCATCTTTTCTGAGATATCGACCCCCGTGACGTCAGCAGCGCCCAGCTCGCGGGCCGCGCGGCAGAACCAGCCGTAGCCGCAGCCGAGATCGACAACCGATTTGCCGGTTAAATCCGGCAGCATACTTTTTAGCGCGGGCCACTCCGGCGCGCCGTCCAGACCCTGCACCGAGCGTGGAAGCCGGGCGTAGCCTTCAAAAAACGCCGGATTGTCGTAGATATTTTGTGCCATGCAGATCCCTCTTTAAGAATATGCATAGCAGTATACTGCATTGTCGGGTGGCGGCTTCGCCTTACCCGACCTACGGAAGTGCGGCCTGATGCCCTCACCCCAACCCTCTCCCACAGGGAGAGGGAGAAATGCACCTCACCCCAACCCTCTCCTACAGGGAGAGGGAGAAATGCACGTCAACCCACCGAGCCCCAGACAAGGTTGCCCTTATGGAACGTCGCGGTGCGCGGTGAAATGCGCGCCACGGCCTCGGCGGAGCAGGAGGCATCCACCAGCACAAAGCTGGCGTCGTCCTGCGCTTTCGGCCACACGCGCTCGCCTTTGTCGTTCAGCGGCAGCACGTCGCCGGTGGCGATACCGAGCGCGCGGGAGAGCGTCTGCTCGTTCGGGCGGATGTAGAGCTGAGCGTAAAGATTCGCTTTCTCCAGCATGTCCCCCAGACCGTACGGCGACCAGTGATCGATCACGCTGTCGGTCCCCGTCATCACGAACACGCCCTTCTCACGCAGCTGCTTCAGCGGCATATGCAAGGTGCCAATCGGCACGGTGGAGGCGATGGTCACCTGCTGCGCCGCCATGCGGGTGGCGATCTCATCTACCTGCTGCTCGTTGAGCGTCGCCAGCGCGAAGGCGTGGCTGATGGTCAGCTTGCCCTTCAGCTCCGGCGTTTTCTCCACGGTTTCCACCATATAGTTCACCGCCGCCACGCCCGCCGGGCTGGTTTCGTGCAGGTGGATATCCACCCCTTTGTCGTAGTCCAGCGCAATCTGGAACATGGTGTCGAGGGATTTCTCCATCGCGCCGTCGACGTTGGTAGGATCCAGCCCGCCCACGTAGTGCGCCCCGGCCTGCATCGCCTCGCGCATCAGTTTTTCGGAGTTTGACAGCAGCAGCCCGTGCTGCGGAAAAGCGACGATTTCGCAGTCAAAGCCGGGCTTACGGCGCGATAAAACCGCCTGCAGGTTTTCCAGATTCTTCAGGCCGGAGGTCGGCTCGATATTGCAGTGGCTGCGGGCGATGGTGGAGCCTTTCGACTGGATCAGATCGATCAGCTTTTCCGCACGCTCCTGGGTGTAGGGCTGTAGCTCCGGCAGCAGCTTCTGCTCAAGGCGGATCATGTCCTGAATCGTCGTGCCCGCGGGGCGGTTCAGGGAGCGCCACGGACCGCCGTAAAAGGTTTTATCCAGGTGAATGTGCATGTCGCGCATCGCCGGGAGCATCAGTTTGCCGCCTGCGTCATAGTGCGGCAGCGTGGCGTCGGCGTGGCGCTTGTTATCGCGCAGGGCGACGATCTTCCCGTCTTTAATCTCCAGCGTTTTCAGCTCGGTGCGGGTGCTCGTCGCCACGCCGCCGTCGACGTTGAACCCGGCCTCCAGCAGCACGTTGTCAAGATAGTAATGTTTCGCGGTGATGCTCATCGGTTTGCCCGTCTCGCAGGTTGGCTTCGCGGAGTCAGCAGCATACGCGACGGATCCGGTGGCGCCAAACAGCGCGCAGGCGGTGACCATTTTGCCGCTCTGGCTGATAAATTCGCGGCGGCTTTTGTTTTCACTCATCTTATCTTCCTTCATTAACGATATGGGTGCCGGTTTCCCCGCGCAGCGCCGCGGGCAGGCTGTCCGGCGAGGTGATAATCACGCGCCTGCCGCCGTGGTGTAAAAATTCCAGCGAGGCGACGATTTTGGGGAGCATGCTGCCCGCCGGGAAGTGGCCCTCATCCCTGTAGCGCGTCATCTGCGCCACGCTGACGGTGTCCAGCGCCTGCTGGTTCGGCTTGCCGAAGTTGATGCACACCTTCTCCACGCCGGTGGTGATCGCCAGCACGTCGGCACCGATCTCGCGTGCCAGCAGCGCGGTGGAGAGATCTTTATCAATCACCGCATCGACGCTCTGGTAGTCGCCCTGCTCGCTGCGAATCACGGGTATTCCGCCGCCGCCCGCGCCGATCACCACAAAGCCTTTTTGCGTCAGCGTTTTGATGGCGTCGGCCTCAACGATGCGCAGCGGCTGCGGTGAGGCCACCACGCGACGGTAGCCACGGCCTGAATCCTCGACAAAATGCCAGTCCGGGTGTGCCTGCTGCAGCTCGTCGCGCTGCGCCTCGGTGAAGAACGCACCGATAGGTTTGGTAGGGTGAGTAAAGCCCGGATCGTTTTTATCCACCTCCACCTGCGTGACGACCGTGACCGCTTTTTGCTCCCCGCGCGCGGCCAGGCGGTTGTTGAGCGCCTGCTGGATCAGGTAGCCAATCCCGCCCTGGGTGTCCGCCACGCAGTTTGCCAGCGGGGTTAGCGGCAGCCCTTCCCGCTCGTGGGCGATTTCGGCGCGGCGCAGATCCAGCCCCACCTGGGGGCCGTTGCCGTGGGTGAGCACGATGTCATAGTCGGATGCCAGCATTTCCAGCACCGACTCTGCCACCGCTTTCACCGCCTGCGCCTGGTGTTCAATCGACTGGCTGGCGTTGTCTTTGATAATGCTGTTGCCGCCGATGGCGACGACCATAAGCTCTTTCATTTTGTGTCCTTTAGAAGGTGCGTTCTGGTGCCCTCACCCCGGCCCTCTCCCACAGGGAGAGGGGGAGTAACAGAGAAATCCAGCACATGCTTCACCACAAACATGCCGCCCATCATCAGATACGCGGTGACGAACATCAGCGAACTGCCCTCGGCAAAGCCCACCACCGGGGCATGGATCACGCCAAACAGCGCCAGCAGCGCCCCGACGGCGGCCGCAACGGCTCCGCGCAGCGGCTTGTTGATGATGGCGAAAATGGCGATACAGCCCCACAGCATGCTGGCGAGCGGCGCGCCGTTGCCGAGATGCACCAGGCCTTCGTAGTAAATTCCTTTGCTGTGCAGCACGTCGGTGCCGATCTTCGCCGCGCTGGTGCCCGCCGCCCCCATCACGCTGTTCATCATCGTCAGCGCCCAGTTGGCGATCCACGGGAACAGGCAGATGAAGATCACCGGCACCTCCACTTTGGGCGTTTCCCTTACCACCTGGTTGGCGGTAACAACACCGATAAACACCAGAATCGGCACGATGGCGGTCATCGGAATGATGGCGAGCATAAACGCCCCCAGCCCGAACAGCGGCACGATGAACATAGTCACGCCGGAGGCCAGCGTATAGCCGATGCTCGCGCCCATCGCTTTCCAGCCAGGGTGGCCAACGTAGACCGTCACCGGGAACGGGTTCCCCATCAGGCAGCCGAGCATCGACGCCAGACCGTTCGCCAGCATCACCTTACGCGTCGGGTACGCATCTCCCGCCGCGTGGGCGCTTTCGATGTTCTCCAGGTCAAAGATGTAGTTCGCCAGCCCCAGCGGCACGGCAGATGCCAGATACGGCAGCGCGTGCGGCAGGCCCTGCATGAAGCTGTCCACGTGCACTTCCGGCGGGTTAAAGCCGAAGGATGACATGGACGCTTTAATCGCTTCCGGGCTTTGCAGGCCGGAGATCCACGCCAGTGCCGTACCGGCAATCAACAGCAGCAGACCGGTCGGGATACGGGCGAAAATCGGCTTTTTACCGAACCAGTTGATGAAGATCAGCAGCAGCACGATGAACGACACGGTCGGCGCTTCGAACGCCTGCAGCATCGGGTTCATCGCCAGCAGCAGCAGGCCCAAACCGGAGAGGCACGACAGCAGCACGGTGCGCGGGATCATCTTGCGGATGGTTTCACCGAGGAACGAACCGCCCGCGAGGATCATCGCCTCCACGAAGCACCACACCAGGCCAATCTGGATCGCGAAGTCCGCATCGCCGGTCTGCTGATAAACCGGCATCAGCACCAGGAAAGTCACGGTAAAAATCGACGGCGCGCTCGGGCCGGACGGCAGCGCGGTCACGTCCGTACGCCCGGTGGCGCGCGCCATCTGCATGCCGAACCAGGCGTAGCAAATACTCGCGACCAGCACCGCCAGCCCGAAGGCCGGCGCGATGCGTCCATAAACAATCTCCTTCGGGATGCCGACGACAAAAATGAGCAGCCCCATCATGGTCAGCAAATTGGTCAGGTTGTTGGTCATCAACCCGAAATACGCCGCCCAGTCACCTCTTTTCCACTCCAGCTTCATGTTTTTCATGGATGCATGCCTTATAAAAAGTAGCGATCGCGGAAGGTCAACAGCGCCTTTTCAAAACAGCTAAACGGCGGGTGAACGATGCCCGCCCCAATCATGCCGATGCCCGCGTCTTTGTGGGCAATGGCGGTGTTAATCACCGGCAGAATGCCGCTGCCCGCGACTTTGGTGATGTCGATGGCGGTTGGGATGCCCATAAACGAGAGCAGCGGAATGGTGACGTTCGGGTTTTCGCCGAGGGTGATTTCGCGCATCTGGCGCGAGAAGTCGATGGCTTCATCCACCGTGCCGCCCACCAGCGCAACGATTGCCGGGGCCGTCGCCATCGCAAAGCCGCCGATGCCGTAGGTTTCGGTGATGGCGCTGTCGCCGATGTCCAGCCCGGAGTCTTCCGGCTTATAGCCTGCGAACATCGGGCCAATCACCTGCTGCGCCGGGCCGGTGAACCACTGCCCCGGCAGGCCGGAAACGCGCAGGCCAAACTCGTAGCCGTTGCGCGCCATGGTGGTGACGACGGTGCTGTACTCAATGCCGTGAGCGGCGTCCAGCGCGGCCTTACACATCGCCATCCACGTCGGGCCGGAGAAGTAGTCGCTGCTGGCGACAAACTCGAACACCTCGCGCTGCTGCTCCACCGGATAGCCCGCCTGAATCAGCCCCGGCGTTAGCGCCTGGATCAGCAGCGTGGTGCCCGCGTTGTTGCGGTTGTGGCACTCGTCGCCCATGTGCAGCGCCTGGGCCAGCATCAGGCGCAGGTCGATTTCGCCGATAATCTTCATCGCGTCGCGCAGCATCGGGCCGAGCACGTCGCGCATCCAGTTCAGGCGGTCGATGACGCTCTGGTCGTTGGCCCCCATGCGCAGGATCTTCGCCATCTGCTCGCTGAGGTTGGTGAACGCGCGGTTGCCGTAGGTTTTGTTTTCAACGATGTGCATAAACATCGACGCGGAGGTAACGCCCGCCATCGAGCCCACGCAGTCGTGCTCGTGGCACGGCGAGAAGGTAATTTCGCCAGAGGCGGCGAGCCTTGCCGCATCGTCCAGATCTTTCGCCAGCCCTTCAAACACCAGCGCCCCGGTGACCGCCCCCTTCATCGCCCCGCACATGTTCTCCCAGGCGACAGGCGGACCGGCGTGCAGAATGGTGGTGCGGGTCATGCCCGGCACAACGTTAATGGCCTGGTCATAGCCCACCAGCACCGGATGAGACTGAATAATGCGCTCAAGGGCGATTTGGTTAGCGGCGGCGATTTTCTCCGCCAGCGGTTTTTCCGCCAGCCGATCGAGCGCTTCAACGACCTGCATATTGCCCCGCCCCGGCGGCGTCCAGTCGAGCTGGGTGACGGGAACGTGCTGTTTTTTGAGATCGTCGCTGAACATCGCAATGCCGACGTTAATCACGTTCAGCGGCTGGTTGAATAAGGTCGTCATTATGCTTTCTCCCCTTTGCAGACAAATTCGCGTGCCAGTAATCCGGTGTTGGTGCTGCTGCTGGCCCAGATGACGCCTGCGTCGGTCAGCAGCTGGCACTGCTGCGCCAGCGACTGCGGATCCTGGTCGGTGCCGAGCACGTAGCCGAGAATTTCCAGCGGACGGTTATCGGCCTTCGCGATGGCCTGCGCCTCTTTAATGGCGTCGATCATTACGCCGACCGGATCCTCGTGCGCGCCGAAGCCCAGCACGAAGTCCATCACAATTACCCCGACTTCCGGGTCGCGGGCTTCCTGCAGCAGGCGGCTGATGCGATTGGTCGGGTCGATCATCGGGTGCGGCTTGCCGTTGGTGAAATCGTCGTCGCCAAAGTCGAGAAAGGTATGGGCTTTACTGACGCTTATGTCGCTCAGGCGCTTAGCCGGATCCGGCTGGATGTTGCTGTAGACGTCGTCGAATTTCGCAAGCGCCGCGAACATCGCCTCGTCGCACAGGGTGCCGCCGCAGAACAGGCCGCGAATGTACTTCTGCTGCGGGGTCAGGCGGGCGCGCACTTCTTCAATCAACGGCCAGTTGAGCTGATGCAGATCGAGGGACTCTTTTTTGATGCCGGTGAGCAGGACCGCCTTCAGGGCCGCCTCTTTAGTGCCGCGCGCAAACTGCAGGCCGTCTTCATCGGCGGGCGGTTCGCTGTGCCCAAGGAAGCAGACAACCACCGGCTTACGGCAGGCGCGCGCGCGGGCCAGCACTTTCTCCGCCACGGCTGGCGCTGGCGGCTTGGAGATCAGCGCGATAACCAGGGTGTCCTCGTCGGCTTCCAGCATGTCGATGGCGTCGAGCATCATCAGGCCGCCAATTTTCTCGCTGAGATCGCGCCCGCCGGTACCGATCAGCTGCGACACGCCGCCGCCGAATTCGTGAATGCGCACGCTCAGCTCCTGGCTGCCGGTGCCGGATGCGCCGACGATGCCAATCGGTCCGCGGCGCACCGCGTTGGCGAAGCTCAATCCCGCGCCGTTGATGATGGCGGTGCCGCAGTCCGGCCCCATCATCAGCAGCCCTTTCTTATGCGCCAGCTGCTTCAGCGCCAGCTCGTCGTCGAGCGACACGTTATCGGAAAACAGCATCACGTTAAGATCGTTTTCCAGCGCCTGGCGCGCTTCGCGGGCGGCGAAGGTGCCGTTGACGGAAATCACCGCGAGGTTGCTCTCCGGCCGATGGGTTTTGGCGCTGGCAATCGTAGCGTAGCGCGCTTCATGGGCGCCGCCGCTCTCTTTACGCGTGAACAGCGCTTCGATGGCCGCCAGCGTTTCATCATTCGCCGCGTCGCCTTTAATTACGATCATCAGGTCGCCGTTTTTGGCTTCCGCTAATTCCGGCGTTAATAGCCCGAGGTTTTTTAATACGCCTTTGTTCATTTCCGTCGCCATCGCGACAAACGCCTGCTCGACGCCCGGTAATTTATTGGCTTTGGTGGAAACGGACATTAATGAGACGGAGTCAAAATAGGTGTTCTTTTTTATGACGATTTTTGTGGGCATTATTTTCTCCTGAACGCGGATAAAAGGGGGCCACCGTCGTGCAAAATGCACGTCGGTAAAAATGCTTTTTAAATTAACGGCCAGCCGGACGCGGCTGACCGAATGCGTTATGCGCCCGCCGCCAGCAGCAGGTCAGCTATTGCATCGAAGCCTTTTTCCCGCGCCAGCTCGAGCGGGGTTTTACCGTATTTATCGGTCATGTGCGGGTTCGCGCCGTGATCCAGCAGCAGCTTCACGATCTCCTGCTGCTTTGCGCCGCCGTCGTTGAGCACGATCGCTTCCAGCAGCGGCGTCCAGCCGACAAAGTTGGTGTGGTTGACGTTGATATCCGTTTTTTCCAGCAGTTCGCGCACGATCTCCACGTGCCCCTTTTCACTGGCAGGGGTAATGCCCACGCCGCCAAAGCGCGTCAGGCGATCGAGATCCGGATTTGCCGGAAGGACAAGGCGCAGCAGGGTAATATCGTTGGTCAGGCAGCTAATCAGGAAAGGGTTAAAGCAGGTCTGATCCTGTTTATCAATATCCGCCCCGGCGGCAATTAATAACGCCACGCAGTCATAATGCTTTTTCAGGCTGGCAATAATAACGGCGGTTCTTTTCTGTCGATTGGTGGCGTTAATATCCACGCCTTTCTCCAGACAGGCTTTTAGCGCATCGCTATTGCCCTCTTCTGCCGCCAGCAGAAATTCAGTAACGAGTTCGTTCGCAGACATATCCAGACTCCCGATGTTTTTATTTCTGTTGACCTGAGAATAGCAACAGCCTGGTGATAAAAGAATCCGCTTAAAAATGATTCATCGACAGTCAATTCATTGTTGAGGTAAATTCAATAAACTGGTTAAAACGTGCGTCTGTGCAACCTTTTTCTTATGTTTCTCCGCTTTTTAGCGCTTCTGGCTGCATTATGCTTATGCCTGACGAAGCCTTACTGCGTGCGGCTTTCGACAAAGAGTCAGAACTGTGATCGGCTTCAAATGCGTTGTAACGACGCTGTTAAAATATGTTCAAAACTGATGGCTGAAGGGAGTGAGATATGAATTCCATCTTTACCGAGGAAAACCTGCTGGCCTTTACTACCGCCGCACGCTTCGGCAGCTTCAGCAAAGCCGCCGCCGAACTGGGCGTGACGACCTCTGCCATCAGTTACACCATTAAGCGCATGGAGACCGGGCTGGACGTGGTGCTGTTTGTCCGCAGCACGCGCAGCATCGAGCTGACCGAGTCCGGTTTTTACTTTTACCGTAAGGCCACCGACCTGCTTAATGACTTTCACGCCATCAAGCGCGGGATTGACACCATTTCTCAGGGCATTGAGGCGCGGGTGCGCATCTGTATCAACCAGCTTTTGTATACCCCACGCCACACGGCGCGGCTGCTGCAGGTGCTGAAAAAGCAGTTTCCCACCTGTCAGATCACCGTGACCACCGAGGTCTACAACGGCGTCTGGGACTCCATCATCAACAACCAGGCCAACATCGCGATTGGCGCGCCGGACACGCTGCTGGACGGTGGCGGGATTGATTACACCGAGATCGGCGCCATTCGCTGGGTGTTTGCCATCGCGCCGGAACACCCGCTGGCATTCACCCCGGAACCAATAGCGGAAAGCCAGCTGCGCCTGTATCCCAACATCATGGTGGAAGATACCGCGCACACCATTAACAAAAAGGTTGGCTGGCTGCTGCACGGGCAGGAGGCGATTCTGGTCCCGGACTTTAACACCAAATGTCAGTGTCAGATCCTGGGCGAAGGGATTGGCTTTTTGCCGGAATACATGGTCCGCGAGGCGGTAGACACGGGGCTGCTGGTCACCCGACGGATTAACAACCCGCGTCAGGACTCGCGCATGCTGCTCGCCACGCAGCATGCCGCAACCGGCCAGGTCACGCGGTGGATCAAGCAGCAGTTTGGTCCGGCGGGGGTACTGACCGATATCTATAGCGATTTACTGTGGCGCGCCTAGCTTTTGCTCTGTACCCAAAACGCGTGAATGAGGCCGGGGAAGTAGCCCAGCAGCGTCAGAAGAATGTTGATAATAAACGCCCAGCCAAACCCTTTACCCAACAGCACGCCCAGCGGCGGTATGAGGATCGTAAAAACAATACGCCAAAATCCCATATAAACACTCCGTTCAATCTAATCCATTGTAAATAATAAAGAGAACGCTGTAAGCATAGCCAGTTTATTCGTCTGTACCAGTTCCGGGCCTCGCGTTTACCCTCTTTTACGCTTTTGTCGCTGGTTTAATGCACCGGATTAGTTTAGCATTCACTTAATTAAGCAAACACTAAACTATTATGACCGAACTCGAACAGCTTCAGGCCAGCGCCGGACAGGCCGCCACACTTTTAAGAGCGATGAGCAACCCGCGTCGGCTGCTGATCCTCTGCACCCTGTGCGGAGCGCCCGGCACCAGCGCGGGGGAGCTTGCGCGAGCCACGGGGCTAAGTCCTTCCGCCACGTCGCAGCATCTGGCGCGCATGCGTGAGGAAGGGCTTATCGACAGCACCCGCGACGCGCAGCGCATTCTCTATTCCATTAAAAACGATGCGGTACATCAGCTTATCAGCACCCTGAAAACCCTTTATTGCCCGTAAGGAGTCGCCATGTCACTTCCTCTTCTTTCACCGCGCCAGGCGAATGCCCGCGTCGCTGAAGGCGCAAAACTGATTGATATTCGTGATGCCGACGAGTACGCCCGCGAGCATATTCCCGCCGCGCGGTCCGTGCCGCTGGATACCTTACCCGGCACACTTAACGCGCAGGCGGGCGATACGGTGATTTTTCACTGCCAGTCCGGCGCCCGGACGTCGGGGAATGCCGAGCGCCTTGCTCAGGCCGCCGCGCCCGCAGAGGCATTTGTGGTCGAGGGGGGGATTCAGGGCTGGAAGCTGGCGGGGCTGCCAACCGTCGAAGACAAATCCCAGCCGCTGCCGCTGATGCGTCAGGTGCAAATTGCCGCCGGGCTGTTGATACTCTGCGGCGTGGTGCTGGGCTATAGCATCTCCAGCGGCTTTTTCCTGCTCAGCGGTTTTGTCGGAGGCGGGCTGCTGTTCGCCGGTGTGACGGGCTTTTGCGGCATGGCGCGACTGCTCAAGGTGATGCCATGGAACCGGCGTACCTCATAAGCAGTAATCGGTGAATTACGCTGTACCCGGCGTCATGCGTGGGCTAAGGTGAAGATCGCTAAAACGATGAGGAGGTAATATGTTTTCTGTCGGTGATTATGTGCAACCGCGTAAAGGCGGCCCGAAACTGAAAGTGCTCGAAGTGAACGGTGACAGCATTGTGGCGGTCCAGGCCAGCAATGAGCAAGGCGAGAAATATACGCTGAAAGCCGCCGACGTGGCGCCTTATACCGAAGAAGGTGATTTCGGCGTCTGCTGAACAGTCAGCCGGGCGGCGTATTCCGCCCGGCTCATCCGTTAGATCAGAAAATCATCCAGTGATTTACCGTCTGCCAGCGCGCTGGCGATAGGCTTCGGCGTGCGGCCCTGGCCGGTCCACGTTTTCTCTTCGCCGTTCTGGTCAATAAAGCGATATTTTGCTTCACGCGGCTTACGCTTTTTCGCTGGCTTACCCGTCTGCGCCAGTTCAGAACCCAGCAGGTCAGTCGGGGAAATGCCATCGGCTTTCATCCGCTCCAGCAGAGCATTAATTTTTTCCTGCTGCTCAGCACGCTGCTGCTCTAATTCCGTCAGCTCGCTGCGTTTCTCTTCAGTAACGACCCTGACCTTTTCCAGCATTTCCTCAAGAACGTCCAGGGATAATTCACGCGCCATGGCACGCAGGGTTCGGATATTATTAAGATTCTGTAACGTCAAAGACATATTATTTGAAAACCTTTTCTTTGGGGGATAAATAGATAAATCGCCGACAGAATAATTCATTTGAGTTGAAATATCTACCCAGGGGTCCGTACGGGCATCAGCGTTAATATATTTAGAACTCACTGTTAATAATAGCGCAAGGCGCTGACAGGACACCGGTGAATCCAATCACCACATTAATATAAATAGCCAACTTTAATCCAAATCACAGCATACTGCGCCGCGTCAGGTGGAGGATTCCTGACTTTCGCCACTAACAAAATCAATCCATTGATTTTAATGCAAAAACCATCAAACAAGACAGATTATAACGATCGGAACAAAAAACGAACAGCTTTAGAGAATTTTGTGGACAAAAGGCGATTAAATAAAAATTAATCACTAGTTGTTAGTTCAAACACAGAGATATACGCTATACACGTCAAACAAACCAACCTAAAGCACTAACCGCTGAGGGAAAATCGTTTCTTTTGTGTTCTTCTCAAGGAGTTCAGACATGTTCTCGCCGCAATCTCGCCTGCGCCACGCGGTGGCGGATACTTTCGCGATGGTTGTTTACTGTTCCGTCGTGAACATGCTGATCGAAATATTCCTCTCCGGAATGTCCTTCGAGCAGTCGCTTTCTTCTCGTCTGGTGGCGATCCCGGTCAATATTATCATTGCATGGCCTTACGGTTTATACCGCGATGCCGTAATGCGCTTCGCGCGTCGTATCAGCCCCGCAGGCTGGGTGAAAAACCTGGCGGACGTTCTGGCGTATGTGACGTTCCAGTCGCCGGTTTACGTGGCCATTCTCCTGACAGTCGGTGCAGACTGGCACCAGATCGCTGCCGCGGTCAGTTCGAATATTGTGATTTCGATGTTGATGGGAGCCGTTTACGGCTATTTCCTCGACTACTGCCGCCGCCTGTTTAAGGTCAGCCAGTACAGCCAGGCAAAAGCGTGATGTGAAGCGACTGGCGCACGCCAGTCGCGGATTTACTGTACGTCGCCAAACAGTCCCTTCAAAAATCGCTCCAGCGCCATACGCGAACTGAAACCGTGCGGAATACCATAATGCTCATGCCGTTCACCGCCTAAATAGAGCGGAAATTGCTGATAATGATCGCAGGTTTTAATATCCGAGGCAGGCTCAGCAAATGACAGACTTCTGTCTTTCAGCGTCGGGTGAATAATGAGAGCGGTACGTCCCATTCTTGCTTCGCGATTAACATAAACATAATTCTCGCCGCGGCGATATCCATACGCTTTTGGCGTCACCTCATCCATGGTGAATCCCTCTTTTTCAAGAACGCGTGCCACCTCGTCAGGTCGTAAATACATATCTTTTCCTCGTTATCTTTTCCTGCCCGGCAACCTTACAGTATTCAGCAATAGCAGGGCTTTCAGAATAGTCCATAAACTGCCGGATAACGCGTGATGCGCTTCAGATATTAAATTTCTGAACTAAACTGAACGGGAACACAAAATTACGGAGGATCGTATGTTTAACAGACCGAACCGAAACGATATTAACGACGACGCTCAGGATATTCGTAATGATGTCAGCCAATTAGCGGACACGCTGGAAGAGGTGCTGAAGTCCTGGGGAAGTGACGCGAAGGACGAAGCGGATGCCGCAAAGCGTAAGGCTCAGTCTCTGCTCCGTGAAACTCGCGCCCGTATGAACGGACGTTCACGCGCCACGCAGGCTGCCTGCGATATGGCAAGCTGTGCTACGACCTTCGTGCGTGAAAAACCGCTATGTACTCTGGGAACCGTCGCGGCGGTCGGCATCTTCGTCGGTGCCCTGCTCAGCCTGCGTAAATAATCCCACGTTTTCTGCCCCGGTAGCCTCAGGCGCCGGGGCTTTTTTATGCCCGTTAGCCTGAAAAACCCGTACAGCCTGCCCTGCCCCGCTGTGCTCATCACTGGGGCGACATCAATCTAAATTTCCCATATCTTGTATGGTTGAAACTTAAGATAACTACATCTAGTATTCCTTTTAGCAAGACATACACAACCCGACGCGATGATTCGCGCCGCACTCTCATTTTAAATGGAAATACGAATCATGAGCATTATTATTTACACTCGTAACGATTGTGTTCAGTGCCACGCGACCAAACGGGCAATGGAAAGCCGCGGCGTGGCGTTTGAAATGGTGAATGTTGACCAGGTCCCCGAGGCCGCAGATACCCTGCGCAAGCAGGGTTTTCGTCAGCTTCCGGTGGTAGTCGCTGGGGAGACAAGCTGGTCTGGTTTCCGCCCGGACATGATTAACCGCCTGAGCGCTCAGGCCGCCCGGGCATGAGTGGGCTGGTTTTCTTCTCCAGCAGCTCGGAATACACGCTCCGCTTTATTGAGCGCGTCGGGCTGCCTGCGGTGCGCATTCCGCTGAACGAGCGGGAGCGGATCCGGGTAGAGGAACCTTACATTCTGGTGGTGCCCAGCTACGGCGGCGGCGGTACGGCAGGAGCCGTGCCTCGCCAGGTGATCCGCTTTCTGAACGATCCTCATAACCGCGGGCTAATCCGCGGCGTGATCGCGGCGGGGAATCGCAATTTCGGCGATGCCTTCGGCCGCGCCGGGGATGTCATTTCTCAAAAATGCGGCGTGCCGTATCTCTATCGTTTTGAGCTGATGGGGACACAGCAGGACGTCGAAAACGTGCGTAAAGGAGTGAACGAATTTTGGCAACGACAACCGCAGAACGGGTGATTCAGGCGACGCCGGATTACCACGCATTAAACGCCATGCTTAACCTCTACGATCGGGAGGGGCGCATTCAGTTCGATAAAGATCGTGAGGCGGTGGACGCCTTTTTTGCCGCCCACGTGCGGCCCAACAGCGTGACGTTTGCGAGCCAGAATGAACGTCTCGACTATCTGGTTAACGAGGGCTACTACGACGCGCGCACGCTCACCCGCTACGACCGCGCCTTTATGGTGAAGCTGTTTGAGCGCGCCCACGCCAGCGGCTTTCGCTTCCAGACGTTTCTCGGCGCGTGGAAGTACTACACCAGCTACACCCTGAAAACCTTTGACGGTAAACGCTACTTAGAGAGCTTTGAAGATCGCGTGGCGATGGTGGCGCTGACCCTGGCGCAGGGTGATGAAGCGCTGGCGGAGCAGCTCGCCGACGAGATCCTCTCCGGACGCTTCCAGCCCGCCACGCCGACCTTCCTCAACTGCGGCAAAGCCCAGCGCGGCGAGCTGGTCTCCTGTTTCCTGCTGCGTATCGAAGACAATATGGAGTCGATTGGCCGCGCGGTGAACTCGGCGCTGCAGCTTTCCAAACGCGGCGGCGGCGTGGCGTTTCTGCTCTCGAACCTGCGTGAAGCGGGCGCGCCGATCAAGCGCATCGAAAACCAGTCCTCCGGCGTGATCCCGGTGATGAAGATGCTGGAAGATGCCTTCTCCTATGCCAACCAGCTTGGCGCGCGTCAGGGCGCGGGCGCGGTTTACCTGCATGCGCACCACCCGGACATTCTGCGTTTTCTCGATACCAAGCGCGAAAACGCCGACGAAAAAATTCGCATCAAAACCCTGTCGCTCGGCGTGGTGATCCCGGACATCACCTTTAAGCTGGCCAAAGAGAATGCCGAGATGGCGCTCTTCTCGCCGTACGACATCGAGCGTATTTACGGCAAAGCGTTTGGCGACGTGGCCATCAGCGAACTTTATGACGAACTGGTGGCCGACGATCGCATTCGCAAAAAAACCATCAATGCCCGCGATTTTTTCCAGCGGCTGGCGGAGATCCAGTTTGAGTCCGGCTATCCGTACATCATGTTTGAGGATACGGTGAACCGCGCGAACCCGATTGCCGGGCGTATCAACATGAGCAACCTGTGCTCGGAGATTTTGCAGGTCAACAGCGCGTCAGCCTACGACGAGAACCTGGACTACGCGGACATCGGCAAGGATATCTCCTGCAACCTCGGGTCGCTGAATATTGCCCACACCATGGATTCCCCCGACTTTGGCCGCACGGTGGAGACCGCCATTCGCGGGCTGACGGCGGTATCGGACATGAGCCACATCCGCAGCGTGCCGTCTATTGAAGCAGGCAACGCCGCGTCGCACGCCATCGGTCTGGGGCAGATGAACCTGCACGGCTATCTGGCGCGGGAAGGCATCGCCTACGGCAGCCCGGAAGGGCTGGATTTCACCAACCTCTATTTCTACACCATTACCTGGCACGCGCTGCACACCTCGATGATGCTGGCGCGCGAGCGCAGCCAGCGGTTCGCGGGCTTTGAGCACTCCCGCTACGCCAGCGGGGAATATTTCAGCCAGTATCTCGAAGGCGACTGGCAGCCGAAAACCGAAAAAGTACGCGAACTGTTTGCCCGCGCGGGGATTACCCTGCCGACGCGCGAGATGTGGCAGCAGCTGCGAGACGAGGTGATGCGCTACGGCATTTATAACCAGAACCTGCAGGCCGTCCCGCCGACCGGATCGATTTCCTACATCAACCACGCCACGTCGAGTATTCATCCGATCGTGTCGAAAATTGAAATTCGTAAGGAAGGCAAAACCGGGCGCGTTTACTACCCTGCCCCGTTTATGACCAATGAGAACCTGGCGCTGTATCAGGACGCGTATGAGATCGGCCCGGAGAAAATCATCGATACCTACGCGGAGGCGACAAAACATGTGGATCAGGGGCTGTCGCTGACGCTGTTCTTCCCGGACACCGCCACCACGCGGGATATCAACAGAGCGCAAATCTACGCCTGGAAGAAAGGCATCAAAACGCTCTACTACATTCGCCTGCGCCAGCTTGCGCTGGAAGGCACCGAAATCGAAGGCTGCGTGTCCTGCGCGCTGTAAGGAGAAAGGATGAAACTGTCACGCGTGAGTGCCGTTAACTGGAACAAAATCCAGGACGATAAAGACCTGGAGGTATGGAACCGCCTGACCAGCAACTTCTGGCTGCCGGAAAAGGTTCCGCTCTCCAACGATATTCCGGCCTGGCAAACGCTCGGCCACGCCGAACAGCAGCTGACGATCCGCGTCTTTACTGGCCTGACGCTGCTGGACACCATTCAGAATACCGTCGGTGCACCGGCGCTGATGAGCGATGCGCTGACGCCGCACGAAGAGGCGGTGATGTCGAATATCAGCTTTATGGAGGCGGTGCATGCCCGCTCCTACAGCTCGATTTTCTCGACCCTGTGCCAGACCAAAGACGTGGACGCGGCCTACGCCTGGAGTGAAGAGAGCGAGTCACTACAGAGAAAGGCGGAGCTGGTTCTGGAATATTACCGCGCCGACGAGCCGCTGAAGAAAAAGATCGCCAGCGTGTTCCTGGAATCTTTCCTCTTCTATTCCGGCTTCTGGCTGCCCATGTACTGGTCGAGCCGGGGCAAGCTCACCAACACCGCCGATTTGATTCGGCTCATCATTCGCGATGAAGCGGTGCACGGGTATTACATTGGCTATAAGTATCAGAAAGGGCTGGAGAAAATCAGCGAGGCGAAGCGCGAGGAGCTTAAAGGCTTTGCGCTCGATTTGCTGATGGATCTGTACGACAACGAGCTGAGCTATACCGAGGAACTCTACGCCGGCACCGGCTGGGAGGACGACGTGAAGGCCTTCCTCTGCTACAACGCCAACAAGGCGCTGATGAACCTGGGCTACGACGCGCTTTTCCCGCCGGAGATGGCGGAGGTGAACCCGGCGATTCTGGCCGCGCTGTCGCCCAATGCCGACGAAAACCACGATTTCTTCTCGGGATCTGGCTCATCGTATGTGATGGGCAAAGCGGTGGAAACCGAGGATGAAGACTGGGATTTTTAATGAACGCTAACGTTCGTTAATTTAATATAAACCCAACAACTCCCGCTCTAATATTTACAAAACAACTACACTGTAATTTCCACGTCATATTCGCCTGAATCATTCCGGTTCAGGCGAAATTTCCCGATGCAGCAGCAAAAAATTGAGAAAAATTCAAACCGCCCTCAGCCCTTTATTCATGGGAAATTCAGCCGTTTCGCTTACTTCAAAATTCCGCCCTTAGCCCGACTCAGGGTTGTCTCAGATTCTCAGTATGTTAGGGTTATGCCCGTTAACAATTTACCATGGTAATCATATCGGCATAAACAAATAACAGGACACTCTCTATTGCATGGCAATTAAATTAGAAGTGAAAAATCTTTATAAAGTATTTGGCGAGCACCCGCAGCGCGCATTCAAATATATTGAGAAAGGCCTTACGAAAGAGCAAATTCTGGAAAAAACCGGGCTATCGCTTGGCGTTAAAGACGCCAGTCTGGCCATTGAAGAAGGCGAGATTTTTGTCATCATGGGATTATCCGGTTCGGGTAAATCCACTATGGTTCGCCTTCTCAATCGCCTGATTGAACCCACCCGCGGGCAGGTGCTGATTGACGGCGTGGATATCGCCAGAATATCAGACGCAGAGCTTCGCGAGGTGCGCAGAAAGAAGATCGCAATGGTGTTCCAGTCATTCGCGCTAATGCCGCACATGACGGTGCTGGATAATACCGCTTTCGGCATGGAATTAGCCGGCACGCCGGCTCAGGAACGTCAGGAAAAAGCCCTTGATGCGCTGCGTCAGGTCGGGCTGGAAAATTATGCGCATGCGTACCCGGATGAACTTTCCGGCGGTATGCGTCAGCGCGTGGGATTAGCCCGTGCATTAGCCATTAATCCAGACATATTATTAATGGATGAAGCCTTCTCCGCCCTCGATCCGTTAATTCGCACCGAGATGCAGGATGAGCTGGTAAAATTACAGGCTAAACATCAGCGAACGATTGTCTTTATTTCCCACGATCTGGATGAAGCCATGCGTATTGGCGACCGCATTGCCATTATGCAAAACGGTGAAGTGGTGCAGGTCGGCACGCCGGATGAAATTCTCAATAATCCGGCGAACGATTATGTCCGCACCTTCTTCCGCGGCGTGGATATTAGCCAGGTCTTTAGCGCCAAAGATATTGCCCGTCGAACGCCAAACGGCATTATCCGTAAAACGCCAGGCTTCGGCCCGCGCTCGGCGCTTAAGCTGCTGCAGGACGAAGACCGTGAATACGGTTATCTGGTTGAACGCGGCAATAAATTTGTTGGCATTGTCTCCATCGACTCCCTGAAAACGGCTCTCACTGAGAACCAGGGAATCGATGCGGCGTTAATTGACGCTCCGCTTGCCGTGGACGCCGAAACGCCGCTCAGCGAGCTGCTTTCTCACGTGGGCCAGGCGCCGTGCGCCGTGCCGGTCGTGGGTGAGGAACAACAGTACGTCGGCATCATCTCAAAACGGATGCTGCTGCAGGCTTTAGATCGCGAGGGGGCAAACAATGACCGATCAATCTAACCCGTGGGGCACCGCTGAGGCAGCGGACAGCGCTGCGCAATCCGCCGACGCGTGGGGTTCCACGCCAGCGCCGACCGATGGCGGCGGCGCGGCAGACTGGCTCAACAGCGCACCCGCGCCAGCGCCAGAACACTTCAACATCATGGATCCGTTCCATAAAACGCTGATCCCGCTGGACAGCTGGGTCACAGAGGGGATCGACTGGGTGGTCACCCACTTCCGTCCGGTCTTCCAGGGGATCCGCGTCCCGGTGGATTACATCCTGAACGGCTTCCAGCAGCTGATGCTGGGGATGCCGGCACCGGTGGCGATTATCCTGTTCTCCCTGATCGCCTGGCAGTTCGGTAGCGCAGGGATGGGGGTCGCTACGCTGATTTCGCTGATTGCCATTGGCGCGATTGGCGCGTGGTCGCAGGCGATGATCACCCTGGCGCTGGTGCTGACCGCCCTGCTCTTCTGCGTTGTCATCGGCCTGCCGATGGGGATCTGGCTGGCGCGCAGCCCGCGGGCGGCAAAGATTATTCGTCCGCTGCTGGATGCGATGCAGACCACCCCGGCGTTCGTCTATCTGGTGCCTATCGTGATGCTGTTCGGCATAGGCAACGTGCCGGGCGTGGTGGTGACCATTATCTTCGCCCTGCCGCCGATTATTCGTCTGACCATTCTGGGGATTAACCAGGTGCCTGCGGACCTGATCGAAGCGTCACGCTCGTTCGGCGCCAGCCCGCGCCAGATGCTGTTTAAGGTTCAGCTCCCGCTGGCGATGCCGACCATCATGGCGGGCGTTAACCAGACGCTGATGCTGGCCCTGTCGATGGTGGTGATCGCCTCGATGATCGCCGTTGGCGGACTGGGTCAGATGGTGCTGCGCGGCATTGGCCGTCTCGACATGGGGCTGGCCACCGTCGGCGGCGTCGGCATTGTGATCCTCGCCATTATCCTTGACCGCCTGACTCAGGCCGTCGGTCGTGATTCACGCAGTCGCGGCAACCGTCGCTGGTATACCACCGGCCCTGTCGGGTTACTGACCCGTCCATTTACAAAATAAGGAACAACGATGCGACAGAGCGTACTTTTTGCCACAGCGTTTGCCACCCTTGTCTCCACCAGCGCGTTTGCGGCTGACCTGCCGGGTAAAGGCATTACCGTACAGCCGGTGCAGAGCACCATTTCAGAAGAGAGCTTCCAGACCCTGATCGTCAGCCGCGCGCTGGAGAAGCTGGGCTACACGGTTAACACGCCGAGCGAAGTAGATTACAACGTGGGCTACACGTCGATTGCCTCCGGTGACGCCACCTTTACCGCCGTCAACTGGCAGCCGCTGCACGACGACATGTATGCCGCCGCCGGCGGTGACAAGAAGTTCTATCGCGAAGGGACCTTCGTGACGGGTGCGGCTCAGGGGTATCTGATTGACAAGAAAACTGCGGACCAGTACCACATCACCAACATTGAACAGCTGAAAGATCCGAAGATCGCCAAACTGTTCGACACCAACGGTGACGGCAAGGCCGACATGATGGGCTGCTCGCCCGGCTGGGGCTGTGAAGCGGTGATTAACCACCAGAACAAAGCGTTCGATCTGGCGAAAACCGTCGACGTGAGCCACGGCAACTACTCCGCGATGATGGCCGACACCATTGCCCGCTTCAAAGAGGGGAAACCGGTGATCTACTACACCTGGACGCCGTACTGGGTAAGCGACGTGCTGAAGCCGGGCAAAGACGTGGTGTGGCTGCAGGTGCCGTTCTCCTCCCTGCCGGGCGAGCAGAAGGATATCGACACCAAACTGCCGAACGGCATGAACTACGGCTTCCCGGTGAATACCATGCACATCGTGGCTAATAAAGCCTGGGCGGAGAAAAACCCGGCGGCGGCGAAGCTATTCTCGGTGATGAAGCTGCCGCTGGCGGACATCAATGCCCAGAACGCAATGATGCATGCGGGCAAATCGTCTGAAGCGGATGTGAAAGGCCACGTCGACGGCTGGATCAAAGCCCACCAGCAGCAGTTTGACGGCTGGGTGAAAGAGGCGCTTGAAGCGCAGAAGTAAAAACAAAACCCTCCCCCTCACCCTAACCCTCTCCCAGAGGGAGAGGGGACGATGACCTCCCTCTCCCCTTGGGAGAGGGCCGGGGTGAGGGGATCAAACCGCACAATCCACCTAAACCGCACAATACATCACCCAACAATCCCCCAACTTTCACAATCATTAGCTATTATGGTTTCCGGAAAAATAATCACTCAACTAACGATTCCTGAAACTAATGACAAAAACAACTCAAGGGCTTAGCCCCGCACTCATCCTTTTAATGTCCGTGGCAACGGGTCTGGCGGTCGCCAGCAACTATTACGCGCAGCCTCTTCTCGACACCATCGCCCGCGCGTTCAATCTCTCCGCCAGCTCCGCAGGCTTTATCGTCACCGCTGCACAGCTGGGCTATGCCGCCGGGCTGCTGTTCCTGGTGCCGCTCGGCGATATGTTTGAACGCCGAATGCTGATCGTCTCCATGACCCTGCTGGCCGCCGGTGGGATGCTGATCACCGCCAGCAGCCAGTCGCTGACGATGATGATCGTCGGTACCGCGCTAACGGGGCTGTTCTCCGTGGTGGCGCAAATCCTGGTCCCGCTCGCCGCGACCCTCGCCTCCCCGGAAAAACGCGGCAAGGTGGTGGGCACCATCATGAGCGGCCTGCTGCTGGGGATTTTGCTGGCGCGTACCGTTGCAGGGCTGCTGGCAAGCCTCGGCGGCTGGCGCACCGTATACTGGGTGGCGAGCGTGCTGATGGTCGTCATGGCGCTGGCGCTGTGGCGCGGGCTGCCAAAAGTGAAGCAGGAAAACCACCTGAACTATCCTCAGCTGCTGGCCTCCGTTTTCAGCCTGTTTACGCAGGACAAGCTTCTGCGCACCCGCGCCCTGCTGGGCTGTTTCACCTTCGCTAACTTCAGCATTCTGTGGACGTCGATGGCGTTTTTGCTGGCCGCGCCGCCGTTCAATTATTCCGAAGGGGTGATTGGCCTGTTCGGCCTGGCCGGTGCCGCAGGCGCGCTGGGGGCACGCCCCGCTGGCGGGCTGGCCGACAAGGGCAAATCCCACCTGACCACCTCCGCAGGGCTGGTTTTACTTCTGCTCTCCTGGGCGGCGATCTGGTACGGACACATCTCGGTGCTGGCGCTGATCGTCGGTATCCTGGTGCTCGATCTCACCGTTCAGGGCGTTCACATCACCAATCAGACCGTCATCTATCGCGTGAAGCCAGAGGCGCGTAACCGCCTGACGGCCGGATACATGACCAGCTACTTCATCGGCGGCGCAGCGGGTTCGCTTATTTCAGCGTCGGCGTGGCAGCATGCGGGCTGGTCGGGGGTATGCGCGATCGGGGCCATCGTCGCCACCCTCAACCTGCTAGTATGGTGGCGCGGTTATCACCGTCAGGATGCAATTAACTAACATTTACATTGAGTTGGCCTCTTAGGGTGTTAAGAGGCCCTTCACTCTGTTAATGTAAACGTAATCATTTATCCCAGAAATTTTAATGTGGGTGACATATTTACAATCGGCATGAATAGTTCAGACCCCCGTCCTCACATCCTCTCTTCCGCGGGTTCACACCCTACGCTTTCTGTGCTCACCGGGTCACGGACTTACCCGGCGCTTTCTGATGGTGACATAAGTTTGGCGGATATAACCGCACAAATAATTCATTTACATTATTTGTCACTATCGTTACTATATCGGCTGTAATTAATGAGGTTATGCCCAAATGGATAGTTCGTTTACGCCCATTGAACAAATGCTTAAATTCCGCGCCAGTCGCCATGAGGACTTCCCGTATCAGGAAATCCTACTGACTCGCCTGTGCATGCACATGCAGGGTAAGCTACTGGAAAACCGTAATAAAATGCTGAAAGCTCAAGGGATTAACGAGACGTTGTTTATGGCGTTGATTACGCTGGAGTCTCAGGAAAATCACAGCATTCAGCCTTCCGAACTGAGCTGCGCGCTGGGCTCCTCCCGTACCAATGCGACCCGTATTGCCGATGAACTCGAAAAGCGCGGCTGGATTGAGCGCCGTGAAAGCGATAACGATCGCCGCTGCCTGCATCTGCAACTGACCGATAAAGGTCACCAGTTCCTGCGCGAGGTGCTGCCACCTCAGCACAATTGCCTGCACAAACTCTGGTCTGTCCTCAGCACCGCCGAGCGCGACCAGCTTGAGCACATCACTCGCAAGCTGCTCACCCGTCTGGACCAGATGGATGAAGACGGCGCCGTTCTTGAGGCGCTGCGCTAACGCGACGACACGCTCACCATTCCAGATTCATAAGAAAACCGACAGGCCAGCACGTCACAGTGCTGGCCTTTCTGACAACAGGTCGGCTCAGCCGATGTGAAAATAAGAAGATCGTGGAGAACAACAATGAGCGCAAATGCGGAGAGCACTACCCCGCAGCAACCGGCCAACAAGAAAGGCAAACGTAAGAGCGCCCTTCTTCTGTTGACCTTGCTCTTTATCATTATTGCCGTGGCATATGGGATCTATTGGTTTTTAGTACTGCGTCATGCTGAAGAGACTGACGACGCGTACGTGGCAGGGAACCAGGTACAAATTATGGCGCAGGTGTCGGGCAGCGTGACGAAAGTCTGGGCTGACAATACCGACTTTGTGCAAAAAGGCGATGTGTTGGTGACCCTCGATCCAACCGACGCCCAGCAGGCGTTTGAAAAAGCACAGACCGCGCTGGCCTCCAGCGTCCGTCAGACCCGCCAGCTGATGATCAACAGCAAACAGCTGCAGGCCAACATCGACGTGCAGAAAACGGCGCTGGCGCAGGCGCAGAGCGACCTGAACCGCCGCGTACCGCTCGGCACGGCTAACCTGATTGGCCGTGAAGAGCTGCAGCACGCCCGCGATGCCGTTGCCAGCGCTCAGGCACAGCTGGATGTGGCCATTCAGCAGTACAACGCCAACCAGGCGATGGTGCTGGGCACCAGCCTGGAAAACCAGCCCGCCGTACAGCAGTCGGCGACCGAAGTGCGCAACGCGTGGCTTGCCCTGCAGCGTACCAAAATCGTCAGCCCGATGACCGGCTATGTCTCCCGTCGTTCCGTCCAGCCAGGGGCGCAGATTAGCCCAACCACGCCGCTGATGGCGGTCGTGCCGGCAGACAATCTGTGGGTAGACGCCAACTTTAAAGAGACGCAGCTTGCCCATATGCGTATCGGCCAGACCGCGACGGTTGTCAGCGACATCTATGGCGATGACGTGAAGTACACCGGTAAAGTGGTCGGCCTGGACATGGGGACCGGCAGCGCCTTCTCCCTGCTGCCTGCGCAAAACGCCACCGGTAACTGGATCAAAGTGGTTCAGCGTCTGCCCGTGCGTATTGAGCTGGATGCCAAACAGCTGGCGGATCACCCGCTGCGTATCGGCCTCTCAACGCTGGTGACGGTCGACACCGCCAACCGCGACGGTCAGATCCTGGCAAGCCAGGTGCGCAGCAGCCCGGCTTATGAAAGTAACGCCCGTGAAATTAGCCTCGATCCGGTCAACAAGCTGATCGATGACATCGTGAAGGCAAACGCCGGTTAATCCGAAGGTGAGCGTTATGCAACAGCAAAAGCCGCAAAAACCGCTGGAAGGCGCGCAGCTGGTCATTATGACCATCGCGCTGTCGCTGGCGACATTCATGCAGGTGCTGGACTCCACCATCGCAAACGTGGCGATCCCGACCATCGCCGGTAACCTTGGCTCGTCGCTGAGCCAGGGGACCTGGGTCATTACCTCGTTTGGGGTGGCAAACGCCATCTCCATTCCGATTACCGGCTGGCTGGCAAAGCGCGTCGGTGAAGTGAAGCTGTTCCTCTGGTCAACGGTATTGTTCGTTCTTGCCTCCTGGGCGTGCGGCATGTCCAGCAGCCTGACGATGCTGATTTTCTTCCGCGTCATTCAGGGGATTGTCGCCGGGCCGCTGATCCCGCTGTCGCAGAGCTTACTGCTGAACAACTACCCGCCAGCCAAACGCTCGATTGCGCTGGCGCTGTGGTCAATGACCGTGATTGTCGCGCCGATTTGCGGGCCTATCTTAGGCGGCTATATCAGCGACAACTATCACTGGGGCTGGATCTTCTTCATCAACGTACCGATTGGCGCCCTCGTGGTAATGCTGACGCTCCAGTCGCTGCGCGGCAGAGAAACCCGGACGGAACAGCGGCGTATCGACGCCATTGGTCTGGCACTGCTGGTTGTCGGCATCGGTAGCCTGCAGGTCATGCTCGACCAGGGCAAAGAGCTGGACTGGTTCAACTCCCGGGAGATCATCATCCTGACGATTGTCGCGGTGGTGTCGCTGAGCTTCCTGATTGTCTGGGAGCTGACGGACGATAACCCGATAGTCGACCTGTCGCTGTTTAAGTCGCGAAACTTCACCATAGGCTGTCTGTGTATCAGCCTCGCCTACATGCTCTACTTCGGCGCGATTGTACTGCTGCCGCAGCTGTTGCAGGAGGTATACGGCTACACCGCAACCTGGGCAGGTTTAGCCTCGGCGCCGGTTGGATTGATTCCGGTTCTGCTGTCGCCGATTATTGGCCGCTTCGCCCACAAGCTCGACATGCGCCGGCTGGTGACGTTCAGCTTTATCATGTACGCCGTGTGCTTCTACTGGCGCGCGTATACGTTCGAACCGGGAATGGACTTTGGCGCGTCCGCGTGGCCGCAGTTTATTCAGGGCTTTGCCGTGGCGTGTTTCTTTATGCCACTGACCACCATCACGCTTTCCGGTTTACCGCCTGAGCGCATGGCGGCCGCATCGAGCCTGTCGAACTTTACGCGAACGCTGGCGGGCTCGATAGGTACGTCGATCACCACCACCCTGTGGACGAACCGTGAATCGATGCACCATGCCCAGCTGACCGAAGCGGTGAACCCGTTCAACCCGAACTCTCAGCAGATGTACAACCAGCTGCAGGGAATGGGCATGACGGAGCAGCAGGCGTCAGGGTGGATTGCCCAACAGATCACCAACCAGGGTCTGATTATCTCCGCCAACGAGATTTTCTGGATATCGGCGGGGATCTTTATCGTCCTGCTGGGGCTGGTGTGGTTTGCTAAACCACCGTTTGGCGCCGGTAGCGGCGGCGGTGGCGCGCACTAAATCGCGTTGTCCAGAACGCGACAGCGATTGTCAGTGTCGATAAAGCAGCGCTCCTGAAATCAATTCACGATAGTGAAAAGACAACAGGAGCGCATCATGCTGAACACACCCGCCGACAAGTACCAACCCTATCCGACCCTTTCCCTGCCCGACCGCCGCTGGCCGGAGCAACGCATCACCCGTGCGCCGCGCTGGCTCTCCACCGACCTGCGCGACGGCAACCAGGCCCTTGCTGAGCCCATGGACAGCACCCGCAAGCTGCAGTTCTGGGATCTGCTGCTGGGCTGCGGCTTTAAAGAAATTGAGGTGGCTTTCCCATCCGCCTCGCAGACAGACTTCAACTTTGTTCGCCAGCTGATTGAAGAGAACCGCATCCCGGATGACGTCACGATTCAGGTATTAACCCAGGCGCGGGAAGATCTCATCCATCGCACTTTCGAATCCCTGCGCGGTGCGAAACAGGCCACCGTCCATCTGTATAACGCCACCGCCCCGCTGTTCCGCCGTCTGGTGTTCGGCATGGAAAAAGCGCAAATCGTTGAGCTGGCGACGCGATCCACGCGGCTTATTCGTCAGCTGTGTGAAGAGAACCCGGACACCCGCTGGCAGTATGAATACTCCCCGGAGACCTTCTGCTTTACCGAGCCGGAGTTTGCGCTGGAGATCTGTGAAGCCGTGGCGGAGATCTGGCAGCCGTGCGACGAACGGCCCATGGTGATCAACTTACCGGCCACCGTCGAAGTGAGCACGCCGAACGTCTATGCCGACCAGATCGAGTATTTCTGTCGCCACTTCAGCCGCCGCCGGGATGTCTGCATCAGCGTACATCCGCATAACGACCGCGGTACCGGCGTCGCCAGCGCCGAGCTGGCCGTGATGGCGGGCGCAGATCGCGTGGAGGGCTGTCTATTTGGTAACGGCGAGCGCACGGGCAACGTCTGCCTGGTGACGCTGGCGATGAACCTCTACAGCCAGGGCGTCAGCCCGAATCTCGACTTTAGCGATATGAACCGGATCGTGGAAGTGGTGGAAGCCTGCAACCAGCTGCCGGTGCATCCGCGCCACCCGTGGGCCGGACGGCTGGCCTATACCGCCTTCTCCGGCTCGCACCAGGACGCGATCAAAAAAGGCTTTGATGCCCGCAGGCCTGGCGATCGCTGGGAGATGCCGTATCTGCCCGTCGATCCGCAGGATATCGGCTGCACCTACGAAGCGGTGATCCGCGTAAACAGCCAGTCAGGGAAAAGCGGCAGCGCGTGGCTCATCGAACAGAATCATGGCCTGAAATTACCCCGCACCCTGCAGCAGGATTTCAGCCAGCACGTGCAGCAGGAAACCGATCGCCACGGGAAAGAGATGACGCAAAATGCGCTGTGGCAGCTGTTCCGCACCCGCTACGGCCTGGTAGCTTCGCCGCAGTTTGCGCTGCAATCCTACCGCAGCGACAGCCAGCAGGACGGCCAGCTGCGTTTGACGGCAAGCATCGCTACGCAGGGGGGAACGCGTCAGCTGGAAGGTCAGGGTAACGGTCTGCTGTCCGCCGCCGCTCAAGGCTTAAGCCGCTGGATCAGCGCCCCGTTCGTGATTAAGGATTATCACGAGCATACGTTAGGCGAACGCAGCGACAGCCGCTCGGTGGCCTACATCCGCTGCCTGTTCCAGGACGGCAGCAGCCGCTGGGGCGTGGGCATCGACAGCGATGTGGCGCGCGCGTCGCTTCAGGCGCTCTTAAACGCCGTCAGTCGTTCTTAAAGTAATCGCTGGGTGAGATGCCCATCACCCGGCGGAACATCGCCGTAAAGGCGCTGTGGCTGCCGTAACCCAGATCCAGCGCCACGCGTAGTACCGGCTGGCCCTGCGCCAGCCGCACTAAGGCTTCCAGCAGGCGCGCCCTTCTCAACCACTCGCCGTAGCTTAATCCCGTCTGCTGCTGAAAATGGCGGTTCAGGGTGCGTTCGCTCATGTTCATCATGCTCGCGGCCTGCGCGCTGCTCCAGCTCTCCCCCGCGTTTTGCCGGATTTGCAAACACAGGTGACGTAACGCCTCGCCTTCCGGCTCCGGCAGGTGAAACGGCAGCACCGGCATGGTGCGGATTTCATCGAGAATGAGTTCATAGACGCGTTCATCCCGGCTGCCGGGCGAGTACGATTCAGGTAAAGCAAGGGAGACGAGGATCAGCTCGCGCAACAGCGGCGCGATCTGCACGATCTGACAGGTGGCCGGGAGATCGGCCCGCGCCAGCGGATCGATAAACAGCGTTCGCGCCGCCACGTTGCCGGTGATGCGAAGCGAGTGGCGGGTCCCCGCCGGTAGCCAGACGCCGCGACCGGGAGGAACAACCCAACAGCCCGAAGCCGTATCGACCCGAACCACGCCGCTCAGGGTGTGCAAAAGCTGCGCGCAATCGTGCTCATGCCACGGCTCGCTGTCACCATGAACGTAATCATGGGCAAACGGAACGAGGGGACGATGGGTAAAGAAGAATGTTGAGGTTGTGGTCATGGGGTTAAACCACCCTCACCCTACCCTCTCCCGGAGGGAGAGGGAAAAGGTGCACTAGATGTGCAGTTCCTGCAGTTTTTCTTTTGGCAGGGCCAGCTCTTCGTTGCTGTTCACGCGAACATCACGCTCGATGATGTGGCGCGCGATGTCCTGCGCTTCTTCCAGAGAGTGCATCTGGTAAGTACCGCACTGGTAAACGTTCAGCTCAGGGATCTGGTTCTGCTCTTTCACCTTCAGCACGTCTTCCATCGCCGCTTTCCACGCATCAGCGACGCGTTTCTCTTCCGGCTGGCCAATCAGGCTCATGTAGAAACCGGTACGGCAGCCCATCGGAGAGATGTCGATGATCTCAACGCCGTTGCCGTTCAGATGGTCACGCATGAAACCGGCGAACAGGTGTTCCAGGGTATGAATGCCTTTCTCTGGCATCACTTCTTTATTTGGCACGCAGAAACGCAGATCGAAGACGGTGATCGTGTCGCCGTGCGGGGTGTGCATGGTCTTCGCCACGCGTACTGCAGGTGCTTCCATACGGGTATGGTCGACAGTAAAGCTATCTAATAACGGCATACGTCACCTCCGATAGTGATTTTTTTTAAAATAAACTGAACTCTTCTACAGAATGCACGTCTGAGTATATGAAAGACGCGCATTTGTTATCATCATCCCTGAATTCAGAGATGTATATTTTGGCCACAGCGATGTGGCCTTTTTCTTTTCTGCTTAAGCCTGCTTCGCCAGAAACGCCTCAAACGACTCGGTATCCGCCGCTTCAACCTCTTTCTGACGCACCACGGACGCATCGCGTTCCGCGACAAAATCCGCTTCGCTCAGCACTTCTAACGGCTCCTGCATCAGCATCTCGCGGTACTCCGCTGAGAGTGAACGCCCGGTGCCGCCAATGCCCTGATCGATCATAGAACGCAGAATACGCGCTGAGAACGTCAGTTCCGGATTATCAAAACATTCCACCAGCTGGTCGCAGATCTGTTGATACGCGTCGCCGCCGTCAATGCTGTCCATTGTGCGGGCAACACGCTTCAGATCGCGGAACAGATCTTTGCCGACTTTGGTCAGCGGGAACTGTGCCGTTTCGCAGCCGATACCCAGCGTCAGGCCCGGCTTACGCCCTTCCAGAATCACGCGATTCCAGTTTGTACGGGTACAGAGCAGTTCGTCTGAACTCATTTCCGGCGCATCCGCCAGCACGCACCAGACCATAAACAGATCCAGGAAGCGAATCTGCTGCTCATCAACGCCAATCGGTGAGAACGGGTTGATATCCAGCGAACGCACTTCAATGTATTCGATCCCGCCGCGCTGCAGCGCATCCGACGGGGTTTCACCGCTGCGCGTTACGCGCTTAGGACGAATAGGCGCATACAGCTCGTTTTCAATCTGCAGCACATTGCTGTTGATTTGCAGGCGCTTGCCGTCTTTTTCGAGGCCGATTTTCTCGTACTCTTCCGACGGGGTTTTGATCGCCCGCTTCAATCCTGCCACATATTCGTGCAATTCGTTAAACGTAATACCGAGATTGCTTTGCGATTTATTGGTATAACCGAGATCGCTCAGGCGCAGAGAGGTGGCGTACGGGAGATAGTACATTCCGCACTCGGTCTTCTCGAACGGCAGCGTGGTCGGTTTCCCCTGCAGGAACGAAGAACAGATCGCCGGGGAGGCACCAAACAGATACGGGATCACCCAGCCGAAACGGTAATAGTTGCGGATCAGGCGGAAGTAGCCTTCAGAGATCGCGTCTTTATCCGTTTCACCGCATTTCGCCTGCCAGAACGCCATTGGCAGCGAGAAGTTGTAATGCACGCCCGAGATCGTCTGCATCAACGCGCCGTAGCGGTTTTTCAGCCCTTCGCGATAGAGCGTTTTCAGCCGGCCGATATTTGACGTGCCGTACTGCGCCAGCTCAATCTCCTGGCCCTGCTCGATATAGCACGGCATGCTGAGAGGCCACATACGTTCGTCGCCCATGTTGCGCGCGGTGTAGCGATGGATATCGCGCATGATCGTCAGCATATGATCAATATCACCCTCTACTGGCGTGATGAACTCCAGCAGTGCCTCAGCGAAATCGGTTGTGATCCATTTATGTGTCAGCGCCGAGCCTAACGCCTTCGGGTGACCCGTCGTCGCTAAGCTACCGTCCGCGTTAACGCGCAGCGTTTCACGCTCAAGACCACGCTGAATACCCTTCAATGCCTGAGGGTGGTTTTCCAGCCAGGCCAGCGCCTGAGATACGTCCGGGATCAAATTGACCTCCCGCCTGTCAAAGTAATGTTACTCAGCATAATTGTAATGGTTGACGATTGAAGGTCGCGTATTCATTCCACCAATTAGTGCCACCACGTCATACCCTGTAGTGTTGCCCACGCCACGAGAACATAGCGCAACGCCTTGCCAAGGCACAAAAAAAAGAGCACCGGTCCCCAGGAGATGCGCATCCATCCCGCCAGCAGACACAGTAAATCGCCTATTACAGGCATCCAGCTTAATAACAGCGTGGCAGCGCCATAGCGTTTTAGCCAGCCGACTGCCTTTTCCTGCCAGCGCGATTTTTCGCGCAGCGGAAAGAAACGCCCAAGAATAACGTTAGTCAGCCCTCCAAGGCTATTACCCATTGTTGCTATTAATACAAGCAGCCAGGGCTGACTCACGCCGGACAACAGCATCGCCACCAGCACCACTTCCGAATTTCCCGGTAACAGCGTGGCGCTTAAAAAACTGCTGGCGAATAATGAAGCAAGTGACAGCGCGTCACTCACAGTAAGCGCACATCCACCGCATCCATTCCGGCATCACGCGCGGCCTGAATGCCGAAATCGGCGTCTTCAAACACGACACATTTTGCCGCCGGGACGCCCATTAATTCTGCGCAAAGCAGGAAGGTGTCCGGTGCGGGCTTGTGATGTTTAACATGATCGGCGGCGACCACGGCAGAAAAATAGTGGCGCAGGCCAAGATGGTTGAGCAAAGCTTCTGCAATCGCGCTTTCGCTCCCGGTTCCTACAGACATCGGGCGGCGCCCGTGCCACTCTTTTACCACATCAATCAGCGGCAGAGGGCGTACGGTATCTAAAAGCATGGCTTTTACCGCATCGGTTTTTTCGCGCGCGAGCAGGTGCGGGTCGAGATCGGCCTGATTCAGTTCAATCACGGCCTGCGCAATACGCCAGGTGGGAGATCCGTTGAGGGCAATCATCGCCTGAAGATCGAAACGCATGCCGTAGCGGCCCAGGACGTCAGTCCAGGCTTGACGATGCGTGGGTTCGGTATCCAGGAGAGTGCCGTCCATATCGAAGATCAAACCGTCATACTGTGCGTACATCGTGCTCTCGCTAAACGATTAACAAAGCATTACTTTATCGTAAATGGTGATTTTTGTCGCTGACTGAGAAGTCATAACTACGAGAGTGATTAAGAAATAAACAGCGAAGGGAATAACGGAAGAGATGGTGCATCCGGGAGGATTACTCGGCTGCGCCTCGCCCTACGGGCCGTTGCTTAAGCAACGTTATCCTCCCTGGTGCTTGCGATTAACTCGCAGACCTTGAAACAACAGCGTGGCTATTATCTCGGAGAATATGGTACATCCGGGAGGATTCGAACCTCCGACCGCTCGGTTCGTAGCCGAGTACTCTATCCAGCTGAGCTACGGATGCATCGGGAAATGCTTTTAGAAACAGTAAATGGTGCATCCGGGAGGATTACTCGGCTGCGCCTCGCCCTGCGGGCCGTTGCTGAAGCAACGTTATCCTCCCTGGTGCTCGCGATTAACTCGCAGAACTTGAAACAACAGCGTGGCTATTATCTCGGAGAATATGGTGCATCCGGGAGGATTCGAACCTCCGACCGCTCGGTTCGTAGCCGAGTACTCTATCCAGCTGAGCTACGGATGCATCAGGGTACTGCTTTCAGAAATAGTAAATGGTGCATCCGGGAGGATTCGAACCTCCGACCGCTCGGTTCGTAGCCGAGTACTCTATCCAGCTGAGCTACGGATGCATCGGGATTTACTATTGTACTGCTCGATATTCATATCACTTCTAAAGCAATATGAAGTAATAGATGGTGCATCCGGGAGGATTCGAACCTCCGACCGCTCGGTTCGTAGCCGAGTACTCTATCCAGCTGAGCTACGGATGCAAAATGGCGGTGAGGCGGGGATTCGAACCCCGGATGCAGCTTTTGACCGCATACTCCCTTAGCAGGGGAGCGCCTTCAGCCTCTCGGCCACCTCACCACACAACGCCTCTTTCGAGTGCTTCGAGTTACTCGTTAAGAGCTTCTCGTCGCTGCGTGGCGCATATATTACTTTCTGGGACTTATAAGTCAAACAATTTTCCAAAAGCTTTTATCGTTTGCACAAATCACACGCAATTCGCATGTAAAAGCCGCAAAGAGGGTGTTTTATAAGCGGATTTTGCAGGCATCTTCACAGAAAACCTTTGCAGAAATAGCGGCGTAAGGGCGAGTTTAGGGTAACGGAGTGGTTAAAAAGAGAGCGTTTGAAATTAAACGGTAACGTTGAGCAGGAAAAATGACAGGAGGGTTGCGTCTCGCCCGACAGCGAGACGCGACAATATCAGTAACTGGACTGCTGGGATTTTTCAGCCTGGATACGCTGGTAGATCTCTTCACGGTGGACAGATACTTCTTTAGGAGCGTTAACACCAATACGTACCTGGTTACCCTTTACCCCTAAAACTGTCACGGTGACCTCATCCCCAATCATGAGGGTCTCACCAACTCGACGAGTCAGAATCAGCATTCTTTGCTCCTTGAAAGATTAAAAGAGTCGGGTCTCTTGTATCCCGGCATTATCCATCATATAACGCCAAAAAGTAAGCGATGACAAACACGTAAAGTGTAAGCAGTCACGGCATCACATTCTGTTAAACGTAAGTTTAGCCGATATACACAAACTCAACCTGACTTTATCGTTATCGATAGCACAGTGAACAAGACGCCATAACGTTACCGCTATGGCGTCTGCTTGTGCTTTGTAGTTATTACAGTTTCGCGCTTACCCAGCTTTCAACGCTGGCCAAAGCTTGCGGAAGTGCCGCTGCATCCGTACCACCGGCTTGCGCCATGTCCGGACGACCGCCCCCCTTGCCGCCCACCTGCTGAGCGACCATACCAATCAGTTCCCCTGCTTTAACGCGGTCGGTCACATCCTTAGAGACGCCCGCAATCAGAGAAACCTTACCTTCTGCCACTGTCGCCAGCACGATAACGGTAGAACCAAGCTGGTTCTTGAGATCGTCGACCATAGTACGCAGCATCTTAGGCTCAACGCCCGCCAGATCGCTGACCAGCAGTTTGACGCCCTTAATGTCTACAGCCTTGCTGGAGAGGCTTGCACTCTCCTGCGCCGCAGCCTGCTCTTTCAGCTGCTGCAGCTCTTTTTCCAGCTGACGCGTGCGATCCAGCGCAACGCGCACTTTCTCGCCCAGGTTCTGGCTATCGCCTTTCAGCAGCTGCGCGATGTCGTGCAGCTGATCGCTCTGCGCATGCAGGCTGGCAATCGCACCTTCACCGGTCACCGCTTCAATACGACGCACGCCTGCCGCCGTACCCGACTCGGAAACAATGCGGAACAGGCCGATGTCACCGGTGCGCGATGCGTGCGTACCGCCGCACAGCTCGGTAGAGAAGTCGCCCATGCTCAGCACGCGAACGCGGTCGTCATATTTCTCACCAAACAGCGCCATCGCACCTTTTTTCTTCGCGTCCTCGAGCTCCATGATGTGGGTCTCGATTGGCAGGTTACGACGGATCTGCGCGTTCACCAGATCTTCCACCGCGCGGATTTCAGACGGTTTCATCGCTTCAAAATGCGAGAAGTCGAAACGCAGCACTTTGTCGTTAACCAGAGAACCTTTCTGTGCAACGTGGGTACCGAGCACGTCGCGCAGGGCTGCGTGCATCAGGTGGGTTGCAGAGTGGTTCAGACGAATGCGCGCGCGGCGAACTTCATCCACGTTAGCCTGTACGCCCTCGCCCACTTTCAGAGAACCGGAAACCAGTTTGCCCTGGTGACCAATCGCCTGACCGTATTTCTGGGTGTCGCTGACGCTGAAGCTGAAACCATTGCCTTTCAGCTCGCCCTTATCGCCAACCTGACCGCCTGATTCCGCGTAGAACGGCGTTTTGTCCAGAATGACAACCGCATCCTGGCCCGCGCTGATGCTGTCCGCGGCTTTACCGTCAACAAACAGGGCGGTCACTTTGCCGGTCAGTTCCAGCGCGTCATAACCTTTGAATTCAGACGCGCTATCAACGCGGATCATCGCGTTGTAGTCTGCACCGAAACCGCTGGATTCACGCGCACGACGACGCTGCTCTTCCATCGCGGCTTCGAAGCCCGCTTCGTCAACTTTGATGTTACGCTCGCGGCAAACGTCCGCCGTCAGGTCAACCGGGAAGCCGTAAGTGTCGTACAGGCGGAAAGCGGTTTCGCCATCCAGCGTGTCGCCCTTAAGATTCGCCAGCTCCTCGTCCAGCAGCGCCAGACCGCGCTCCAGTGTACGCGCAAACTGCTCTTCTTCGGTTTTCAGAACCTGCTCTACCTGCGCCTGCTGGCGTTTCAGCTCATCACCGGCAGCACCCATCACGCCAATCAGTGGCCCAACGAGTTTATAGAAGAAGGTGTCCTTCGCGCCCAGCATGTTGCCGTGACGGATGGCACGACGAATGATACGACGCAGCACGTAGCCACGGTTTTCATTCGACGGGATAACGCCGTCGGCAATCAGGAACGCACAGGAACGAATGTGGTCCGCGATAACGCGCAGCGATTTGTTGTTCAGATCGGTCGCGCCGGTAACGTTCGCAACGGCTTTGATCAGGGTGCTGAACAGATCAATTTCGTAGTTGGAGTTAACATGCTGCAGAACCGCGGCAATACGCTCCAGACCCATACCGGTATCGACGGAAGGCTTCGGCAGCGGCTCCATCGTACCGTCGGCCTGACGGTTGAACTGCATGAACACGATGTTCCAGATCTCAATGTAGCGATCGCCGTCTTCTTCCGGGCTGCCTGGAGGGCCACCCCAGATGTGGTCGCCGTGATCGTAGAAGATCTCGGTGCACGGACCGCAAGGGCCGGTATCACCCATCTGCCAGAAGTTGTCAGACGCGTATGGCGCGCCTTTGTTATCACCGATGCGAATAATACGCTCGCGCGGGATCCCGACTTCTTTTTCCCAGATTTCGTAGGCTTCGTCATCGGTTTCATAGACGGTAACCCACAGACGCTCTTTCGGCAGGTTGAACCAGTTTTCACCGGTCAGCAGTTCCCACGCATATTGAATAGCATCGTGTTTGAAGTAGTCGCCGAAGCTGAAGTTACCCAGCATTTCGAAGAACGTATGGTGACGCGCGGTGTAACCGACGTTTTCCAGGTCGTTGTGTTTACCGCCCGCACGCACGCAACGCTGTGAGGTTGTGGCGCGGGAATAATTACGCTTGTCGAGACCAAGGAACACATCCTTGAACTGGTTCATCCCGGCGTTGGTAAACAGCAGAGTCGGATCGTTGTTCGGTACCAGGGAGCTGCTGGCAACAACCTGGTGTCCCTTACTATGGAAAAAATCGAGAAACGCCTGACGGATCTCAGCGGTGCTCTTGCTCATAATTATCCTGAAATCAAGCTAACGAAATGTCGTAGCCAGCCTGTACCGGTAAACCGTTGGACAGACCAGCTACTGGAAAAAGTGGGAATAAGATAAGTTTTCTTTAGTGGGAAGTAAAATCCCGCATGCGTTCAATCGGCAAAATTACGCCAGATATCCTGAATATCTTCCATCAGAAAGCCGCGGTAGAGCAAAAAGCGCTGGATTTTAACTTTTTCTGAAAACTCACGCGGCAGCGGTTCGCCGTATTTACGAATCGCCTGTTCTCTGGCCAGCTCGCACCAGTCAGTATCGCATTCGCGCATCGCTTTTTCGATGGACTCCCTGGCCACCCCTTTCTGGTTCAGCTCCTGCCGGATGCGCGCGGGCCCATATCCTTTACGGCCGCGGCTGGCGAGAAACCGTGAGGCAAAACGCTCGTCATCAAGATAACGATGCTCATAGCACCAGGCAATCACGCGGTCATAATCTTCCGCGGTGGCATCAATCTCTTCCGGCCCGTTTTTACTCATCACCGGAGCCGACAGTTTTCGCCGCAGCTCCTGTTCACTATGGTCACGAACGGCCAGGATGCGCACCGCGCGGTCCAGTAAGCGTGCATACGCGGGTCGACGTGTTGTCGGTTCACTCATAAAAAACCTGCTGATTCAGAAATGCAAAAAGGGCCGCATCAGCAGCCCTTCATTTTTAAACGAAACAATTAAAAGTCTTCGTTAGTTTCTTCAGCATCCGCGGCATCCACCACGAAATCAGGTTTGGAGTCCTGGTTGTTCAGCAGAAGCTCACGTACCTTCTTCTCAATCTCTTTCGCTGCAGCCGGGTTCTCTTTCAGCCAGGAGATCGCGTTCGCTTTACCCTGACCAATCTTGTCACCGTTGTAGCTGTACCAGGCGCCCGCTTTTTCAATCAGCTTCTCTTTCACGCCCAGGTCAACCAGCTCGCCGAGGAAGTTGATCCCTTCGCCGTAGAGGATCTGGAACTCAGCCTGTTTGAACGGCGCGGCGATTTTGTTCTTCACAACCTTCACGCGGGTTTCGCTACCGACTACATTTTCGCCCTCTTTCACCGCGCCGATACGGCGGATATCCAGACGGACAGAAGCGTAGAATTTCAGTGCGTTACCACCGGTAGTGGTTTCCGGGTTACCGAACATCACACCAATTTTCATACGGATCTGGTTGATGAAGATCAGCAGCGTGTTGGACTGCTTCAGGTTACCCGCCAGCTTACGCATCGCCTGGCTCATCATTCGTGCCGCGAGGCCCATATGAGAGTCACCGATTTCACCTTCGATTTCGGCTTTTGGCGTCAGTGCGGCAACGGAGTCGACCACGATAACGTCAACGGCACCAGAACGCGCCAGCGCGTCACAAATTTCCAGCGCCTGCTCACCGGTGTCCGGCTGAGAACACAGCAGGTTGTCGATATCCACGCCCAGCTTGCGGGCATAAACAGGGTCCAGCGCGTGCTCGGCATCGATAAACGCACAGGTTTTACCTTCGCGCTGTGCCGCGGCAATCACCTGCAGCGTCAGGGTGGTTTTACCGGAGGACTCTGGCCCGTAGATTTCTACGATACGGCCCATAGGCAGACCGCCAGCGCCCAGCGCGATATCCAGAGAAAGCGAGCCGGTGGAGATGGTTTCCACATCCATGGAACGGTCTTCACCCAGGCGCATGATGGAGCCTTTACCGAATTGCTTTTCGATCTGGCCCAGTGCTGCCGCCAACGCTTTCTGTTTGTTTTCGTCGATAGCCATTATTACTCCTGTCATGCCGGGAGAAGCGACTGTGCTTCACCGTGGATTTCTGTTCTGTTGGTGCAATTATACTGTATGGTCATACAGTATCAAGTGTTTTGTAGAAATTGTTGCCAGAGCGTTTTTAACGCATAAACGGTTGCCTGACGACGTACGCTTTCACGATCGCCGCTGAAGCACTCCCGGCGGGTGATCCCTTCCCCTTTGGAGGTGGCGAACCCAAACCAGACGGTGCCGACAGGCTTCACGTCGCTGCCGCCGTCCGGGCCCGCAATGCCGCTAATGGAAATCGCGTAGTCTGCCCGCGCCTCTTTGAGCGCGCCAATGGCCATCTCGATCACCACCGGTTCGCTGACCGCGCCATGCTGTTCAAGCGTGGATTCACGCACGCCAATCATCTGAGCTTTAGCTTCGTTACTGTAGGTCACAAAACCGCGTTCAAACCAGGCGGAACTGCCGGCAATATCGGTAATCGCTTTCGCCACCCAGCCGCCGGTGCAGGATTCCGCGGTGGTGATTGTCGCGCCACGCTGCTTCAGCGCAAGGCCAACGATCTCGCTAAGCTGCATCAATTCATGGTCAGTCATTCTCGCTCCAGGCATCAGAAAAACGTGCTGCACAAGATAGCACTTTCTCGTCAGATGTGGGGATGGACTTCAGGTTTTACGAGGGGGCTTCAGAAAAAAGCCGGTACGGACGCACCGGCGGTGGAAAGGTTATTTCATGCTGTCAGCGAGAGTGTTCACATTGTGGCGAAACGCCTTAACGTAGGTGTCTGCCACCCCACCTTTTGCCGACAGCGCTTCGGGGTAAAGCTCGCCCCCGGGCTGTGCGCCCGTCGCCGACGCAATCTGTTTCACCAGACGCGGATCGAGTTGATTCTCCATGAACCAGGTTTTCACGCCGTCGGCTTTAATCTGATTGATAATCTCGGCGACCTGCGCCGCGCTGGCTTCGCTCTCAGACGACAGCCCCTGCGGCGCCATAAACGTCACGCCGTAAGCGCGGCTGAAATAGCCGAACGCGTCATGGCTGGTCAGCACTTTACGCTTCGCCGGCGGGATCTGGCTAAAGCGCGTTTTGGCCCAGTTATCCAGCTGGCTGAGCTGCGCGACATACGTTTTGCCAGAGGCTTCCAGCGCGGCTTTGTCCTCAGGATCGGCTTTCACCAGCCCGTTCAGAATATTTTGCGCATAGAGCGCCCCGTTCGCCGCGCTGTTCCACGCGTGCGGATCGGTCACAGTCTTTCCATCTTCCTCAAGCGTGTGGGTTTTCACCCCAGTTGAGGCGACAACCAGTTGCCCTTTGAACCCGGAGGCTTTCACCAGACGATCAAGCCAGCCTTCCAGCCCCAGGCCGTTCACCACCACCACATCAGCCTTGCTCAGGGCCGCGCTGTCTTTCGGCGACGGTTCGAAGGTATGCGGATCGCCGTCCGGCCCGACCAGCGTCGTCACGTTCACATGGTCGCCGCCCACCTCCTGCGTGATATCCCCCAGTATCGAAAAGCTGGTCACCACATTCAGCGTTTTCGCCATCACGCCGTGCGACATCATCCCCAGCGCGAGCGCCACTACAAATCCTGTACGTTTCATCGTTTCCCCTTGCGTTAAAAATACGCCCGCAGGCTGCCAGCGAGCCTGCTTCGCGTACCCAGTAAAATGGAAATAAAGAACAGCGCGCTGGCGGTGAGCACGATGGACGGCCCGGCCGGCAGACTCATCGCCCAGGAGAGGCTCAGCCCCAGCCATGCGCAGAAGATACCGCTGATACCCGCTATCAGGAGTAAGGCAGGTAACGTGCGCACCCAGCAGCGGGCTGCCACGGCCGGAAGCATCATCAGCCCGACGGCCATCAGCGTGCCGAGCACCTGAAAACCGGCCACCAGGTTAAGCACCAGCAGCGCCAGAAACAGACCGTGCAGCAGGCCAGGCAGCCAGCGGGCGTTCACCTGCAGCCAGGCGGTATCAAACGCTTCTGTCACCAGCCCGCGATAAAACAGCGCCAGCGTGATAAGGGTGAACATGCAAACGCCCGTGACGAACAGCGCGGCGTCGTTGTCCACGGCGAGGATGGAGCCAAACAGCAGATGCAGCAGATCGACATTCGACCCGCGAAGCGACACCAGCGTGACCCCCAGCGCCAGCGAGCCGAGATAAAACCCGGCAAAGCTGGCATCTTCTTTCAGCGGCGTGCGTCGACTGACCAGACCGGCCAGCAGCGCCACGGTAATTCCCGCGATAAAACCGCCAATACTCATCGCCAGCAGCGACATACCGCTGAGCAAATACCCCACGGCGACACCCGGCAAAATGGCGTGAGAAAGGGCGTCGCCCATCAGGCTCATCCGACGCAGCTGAAGAAACACGCCGAGCGCGGTGGTGCTGACCGAGAGCGCCAGGCAAACCACCAGCGCGCGACGCATAAAGCCGTACTCAATGAACGGCTGAAAAAAGAGATGCCAGATCATGCCACCCTCACCCGCTCGGTTTTCCACTGGGGAACGTCAGCATCCAGCCGCAGCGTCTGCGGGAAATGGCGCGACACGCGCTCGCTGTCGTGCAGTACCGCGAGCAGCGTTTGCCCCTTCATATACATCTCCAGCATCAGATCCATCAGCACGTTGCAGGTGGCTTCATCGACTCCGGTAAAGGGTTCATCCAGCATCACCAGCGGCGCCTGCTGCACCAGGACGCGGGCAAACAGCATGCGCTGAAACTGACCGCCGGAGAGTTCATCGATGGTGGATAACACCATGGACTCAAGCCCAACGCGCTCAAGCGCGCTGGCAATGCGCAACCGCGTTTCGCGACGAAACCCGGAAAAAAGCGACATGCCCGGCCAGCAGCCCATGCTTACCACGTCCTGTACGGTCAGCGGAAACTGCGCCTCCAGCGCGTGACGCTGTGCCAGCCAGCCGATTACCGGCCGCTTACCCTGCCAGCGGAAGCCGCCGCTGACGGGAGGAATAAATCCCGCCAGCGTTTTCAGCAGCGTGGATTTCCCGCAGCCGTTAGCGCCGATAATGGCGGTCATGCTGCCGCGCTCAATCGTGCCCGAAAGGGGCCGCGTAACGGGCTGACGTTCATATCCCGCGACCAGTTCATTCATCATAATCATGGCAATGCCACCGCCCAGCGCACGGCCAGCCCGATAAAGGCAACAAGCACCAGCGCCAGCAAAAGCCGAACCAGAGCAGACAGAGAAAAAAGGGACGTTGACATTCTGACACCACATTAAATGTTATAACATAACAATAATGAAAGACGGTGAAGATGTAAATGGCGGGTTCGAAAAGGGAGTGTGCCGAAATGTTTCTGCAGGAAATAGGTGCGCGCGGGTGCCCTCACCCCAGCCCTCTCCCACAGGGAGAGGGGGAATAAGATGACTTACTGACTAAACGGAGACGCTGCCGGCACGCGGGCCTGCGATACCGCCAGCCCCAGCTGCCATACGGCCATCGCATAGTGGGTACTGTGGTTATAGCGGGTGATGGCGTAGAAGTTCGGCATGCCGTACCAGTACTGATAGCCCGTCCCGACATCCAGACGCAACAGACTTACCTGATCGACATTGCCCAACGGCTGGGTCGGTGTTAAGCCCGCCGCCGTCAGCTGCGCAACGCTGTATTTGGTTTTGAAGCCGTTTTCCAGCCCCGGTGCCTGACCGTTCGCCTGCACCGCCACCTGGCCGCCCGGCGTCCAGCCGTGCGCTTTGAAGTAGTTCGCCACGCTGCCGATGGCATCTACCGGATCCCACAGGTTGATATGACCATCCCCGTTAAAGTCGACGGCATATTGCTTATAGGAGGACGGCATAAACTGGCCGTAGCCCATCGCGCCGGCAAACGACCCTTTCAGATCGAGCGGATCGTCCTGCTCGCTGCGTGCCATCAGCAGGAAGGTTTCCAGCTCGGAAGAGAAATACTCCGCGCGGCGCGGATAGTTAAAGGAGAGCGTCGCCAGCGCGTCCAGGATGCGGGTTTTACCCATCACGCGGCCCCAGCGGGTTTCCACGCCGATAATCCCGACGATGATTTCCGGCGGTACGCCGTACACCTGCCACGCGCGGTTGAGCGCATCTTCATACTGATTCCAGAACACCACGCCGTTTTGCACGTTGTCCGGGGTAATAAACTGTTTGCGGTAGCGCAGCCACGCGCCGTTCGGCCCGCTCGGCACCTGGGCGGTTGGAGCCTGCCTGTCCATCAGGCGCAGCACGTAGTCCAGTCGCTTGGCCTGAGACAAAATTTCGTGCAGCTGCTGTCTGTCAAAGCCGTGCTTGCTCACCATTTTATCGATGAACTGCTCGGCCGCCGGGTTATTCGCGAAGTCGCCGCCCATCTGCATCATATTGTGCTGCGGCTCCAGCAGGAATCCTCCGGAAGGCGCGCCCGCCGTTTGCTGAACGGCTTCGGTCTTAGGTTTGCTACTACAGGCAGACAGCAGAATAAGCGCAGGCAACAGCGCTGCATAACGACGCTTGAACATGAGACATCCATTTAACGGGTTCGATAAGAACCCAGTATGGTAAAGCATCCGCAACACCTCAAGGAAGCGGTACACGCCTCCCCCACGCAAATCCGCCCTTTTTTCCACCGAAAATCATTGACCCCATCAATAAACTTTCAAAATAATCCATTTTTCTTTCATTGTGAGATCTAACTAACACTTTAAAACCTTTCAAAGTGATTATTATTAGCCCCGCAACACAAAAACAAAAAAGCCTCACAGGAGAGAAGAATGATAGAAACCATCACCCACGGCGCCGAGTGGTTCATCGGGCTGTTTCAGAAGGGCGGAGAAGTGTTCACCGGCATGGTGACCGGGATCCTGCCCCTGCTGATCAGCCTGCTGGTGATCATGAACGCGCTGATTAACTTTATCGGCCAGCAGCGCATCGAACGCTTCGCCCAGCGCTGTGCCGGTAATCCGCTGTCCCGCTACCTGGTACTGCCGTTCATCGGCACCTTCGTGTTCTGCAACCCGATGACCTTAAGCCTCGGCCGCTTCATGCCGGAAAAGTACAAGCCGAGCTACTACGCCGCCGCCTCCTACAGCTGCCATTCCATGAACGGCCTGTTCCCGCACATTAACCCCGGCGAGCTGTTTGTCTATCTCGGGATCGCCAGCGGTCTCACCACCCTTGGCCTGCCGCTCGGCCCGCTGGCGGTGAGCTACCTGCTGGTTGGCCTGGTCACCAACTTCTTCCGCGGTTGGGTGACCGACCTCACCACCGCCATTTTTGAGAAAAAAATGGGCATCCAGCTTGAACAGAAAGTCCATCTTTCAGGAGCCACAGCATGAACCGGATCCGCATTGAGAAAGGCACGGGCGGCTGGGGCGGCCCGCTGGAGTTCGACGCCACCGAAGGCAAAAAGATCGTCTACATCACCGCAGGCACGCGCCCGGCGATCGTCGACAGGCTGCGCGAGCTGACCGGCTGGGAAGCGGTCGACGGCTTCAAGGAGGGCGAGCCGCCGGAAGCGGAAATCGGCGTGGCGGTGATCGACTGCGGCGGCACGCTGCGCTGCGGTATCTATCCGAAGCGCCGCATTCCGACAGTGAATATTCACTCCACCGGAAAATCCGGCCCGCTGGCGCAGTACATCCTTGAGGACATTTATGTCTCAGGCGTGAAGGAGGACAACATCACTCTGGTGAATGGCACTGCCGCGCCGCAAAAAGCGGCCCCGCGCGAGTACGACACCAGCAAGAAAATCACCGAGCAGAGCGACGGCCTGCTGGCGAAGGTCGGGATGGGCATGGGGTCCGCCGTAGCGGTGCTGTTCCAGTCCGGGCGCGACACCATCGACACGGTGCTGAAAACCATCCTGCCGTTTATGGCATTCGTCTCGGCGCTGATCGGCATCATCATGGCGTCCGGCCTGGGCGACTGGATTGCCCACGGCCTCGCCCCGCTCGCCAGCCACCCGCTCGGGCTGGTGACGCTGGCGCTGATCTGCTCCTTCCCGCTGCTGTCGCCGTTCCTCGGCCCGGGCGCGGTGATCGCTCAGGTGATCGGTGTGCTGATTGGCGTGCAGATTGGTCTGGGGAACATTCCCCCGCACCTCGCCCTGCCCGCCCTGTTCGCCATTAACGCCCAGGCGGCGTGCGATTTCATCCCCGTAGGGCTGTCGCTGGCCGAAGCGCGCCAGGACACCGTGCGCGTGGGCGTGCCGTCGGTGCTGGTCAGTCGCTTCCTGACGGGCGCGCCGACGGTGCTGATTGCCTGGTTTGTCTCCGGCTTTATTTATCAATAAGAGGTTCCTGCGATGACCGTGATTTACCAGACCACCATTACCCGCATCGGCCAGAGCGCGGCTGACGCGCTGAGCGACCAGATGCTGATCACCTTCCGCGAAGGCGCCCCGGCGGATATAGAAGAGTTTTGCTTTATCCACTGTCACGGCGAGCTGAAGGGCGAGCTGAAGGCCGGGAGCCAGCTTGAGCTGGGCGAGGCGCGCTATGCCGTCACCGCTGTCGGCGACGTCGCCGAGCAAAACCTGCGCGAGCTGGGCCACATCACCCTGCGTTTCGACGGCCAGCCGCAGGCCGAATATCCCGGCACGGTTCACGTGGCGGGCCCGGTTCCGCAGGCTGTCACCCCAGGCTGCACGTTAAAATTTGTTGCGTAATTAAGGAGAAACACATGAGTCAGGTTGCCGTTGTCATTGGTGGAGGACAAACCTTAGGCGAGTTCCTCTGCCGTGGGCTTGCCGCAGAGGGCTACCGCGTGGCGGTAGTGGACATTCAGAGTGAAAAAGCCGCCCGCGTGGCGGACACCATTAACACCGAGTTTGGCGAAGGGGTGGCGTACGGGTTTGGCGCCGACGCCACCAGCGAACAGAGCGTGATGGCGCTGGCCCGCGGCGTGGACGAGATTTTTGGGCGTACCGACCTGCTGGTCTACAGCGCGGGGATTGCGAAAGCGGCCTTTATCAGCGATTTCGAGCTGGGGGACTTTGACCGCTCGCTGCAGGTGAATCTGGTGGGCTATTTCCTCTGCGCCCGCGAGTTTTCCCGTCTGATGATCCGCGACGGCGTTCAGGGGCGCATCATTCAGATCAACTCCAAATCAGGGAAAGTGGGCAGCAAGCATAACTCCGGCTACAGCGCGGCGAAGTTTGGCGGCGTGGGGCTGACGCAGTCTCTGGCGCTGGATCTGGCCGAGTACGGCATTACCGTGCACTCGCTGATGCTGGGCAATCTGCTGAAATCGCCGATGTTCAAGTCCCTGCTGCCGCAGTACGCCACCAAGCTCGGCATCAAGGCTGAGGAAGTGGAGCAGTACTACATCGATAAAGTGCCGCTGAAGCGCGGGTGCGATTATCAGGACGTGCTGAACATGCTGCTGTTTTACGCCAGCCCGAAAGCCTCGTACTGCACCGGGCAGTCGATTAACGTCACCGGTGGGCAGGTGATGTTCTGATCGAGCGGTTTGTTCCCCCTCACCCTAACCCTCTCCCCGGAGGGGAGAGGGGACGGTCAGGTGCAGCCTTTTCCCCCTCGCCCCTTTGGGGAGAGGGACGGGGTGAGGGGAAAAATAAGGAGCCAACATGGTAACAACACTCATCACCGTCGCCGCCCTCGCCTGGATCTGCCAGATGGCGTTTGGCGGATGGCAGATCCACCAGTTTAACCGCGCGTTTGACGCGCTGTGTCAGAAAGGTCGCGTCGGGGTCGGGCGTTCCGGCGGACGCTTCAAACCGCGCGTGGTCGTCGCCGTTGCGCTGGATGAAAACAATCACGTCTGCGATTCCCTCATCATGCGCGGCATGACCGTCTTTGCCCGACCGATGAAAATCCAGGCAATCAACGGCATTTCGCTGCAGGAATTACGGCCTGATGTGATCTTTCCCCATGATCCACTCTGTCAGAATGCACTATCATTAGCGCTTAATCTGAAACATGGATAATTTCGTTGTGAAAGCTATAGACTTGCGAAATTATCATTTCGCAACCTAAGGAACGAAGCGCCTATGAAACCTCGTCAGCGGCAGGCGGCCATTCTCGAGCATCTGCAAAAGCAGGGAAAATGCTCGGTAGAGGATCTGGCCCACTACTTTGACACCACCGGCACGACAATACGCAAGGATCTGGTATTGCTCGAAAACTCTGGTGCCGTCATTCGAACCTACGGCGGCGTGGTGCTCAATAAGGACGAAGCGGACCCGCCTATCGATCACAAAACGCTGATCAATACCCACCAGAAAGCGCTGATTGCCGAAGCCGCCGTCAAATTTATCCACGATGGCGATTCCATCATTCTGGATGCAGGCAGCACCGTCCTGCAGATGATCCCGCTGCTCAGCCGCTTTAATAACATCACGGTGATGACCAACAGCCTGCACATCGTCAACGCCCTGTCGGAGTTCGACAGCGAGCAGACCATCCTGATGCCCGGCGGCACCTTCCGCAAAAAATCGGCGTCGTTTCACGGCCAGCTGGCGGAGAATGCCTTCGACCACTTCAGCTTTGATAAACTCTTTATGGGCACCGACGGCATCGACCTGAACGCCGGTGTTACGACGTTCAACGAGGTGTTCAGCGTCAGTAAAGCCATGTGCAACGCCGCGCGGGAAGTGATTTTGATGGCCGACTCGTCGAAGTTTGGCCGCAAAAGCCCCAACATTGTCTGTAGCCTTGAAAGCGTTGATAAGCTGATTACCGACGCGGGTATCGACCCGGCGTTCAAGAAAGCGCTGGAAGAGAAAGGAATCGACGTGATCGTAACCGGAGAGAGAGATGAGTGATTTTCTGTTAGAAACGGGCCGCCAGACGCTGATGCTGGAACTGCAGGAAGCCAGCCGCCTGCCCGAACGTCTGGGCGAGGATTTCGTCCGCGCGGCCAACACCATTATCCACTGCGAAGGCAAAGTGATCGTGGCGGGCATCGGTAAATCCGGCCATATCGGTAAAAAGATTGCCGCGACGCTCGCCAGCACCGGCACCCCGGCGTTCTTCGTGCATCCGGCAGAGGCGCTGCACGGCGATCTGGGGATGATTGAAAGCCGCGACGTGATGCTGTTTATCTCCTACTCCGGTTCGGCCAAAGAGCTGGATCTGATTATTCCGCGCCTGCAGGAAAAATCGGTCGCCCTGCTGGCGATGACCGGGAAATCCCGCTCGCCGCTGGCGCTGGCCGCCAAAGCGACGCTGGATATTTCCGTTGAGCGTGAAGCCTGTCCGATGCACCTCGCCCCGACCTCCAGCACCGTTAACACCCTGATGATGGGCGACGCGCTGGCAATGGCGGTGATGCAGGCGCGCGGCTTTAACGAAGAAGATTTCGCCCGTTCGCATCCGGCGGGCGCGCTCGGCGCACGCCTGCTCAACAAGGTTCACCACCTGATGCGCACCGACGATGCCATTCCGCAGGTCAAGCTCGATACCAGCGTCATGGACGCGATGCTGGAGCTCAGCCGCACCGGTCTTGGGCTGGTTGCGGTGTGTGATGACGGCGGGAGCGTTAAGGGCGTGTTCACCGACGGCGACCTGCGCCGCTGGCTGGTGGGCGGCGGCAGGCTGGAAACCAACGTGTCGGACGCCATGACCAAAGGCGGGCTGACGCTGAACGCCGAGAGCCGCGCCATTGAAGCCAAAGAGGTGCTGATGAAGCGCAAAATTACCGCCGCACCGGTGGTGGATGACGCCGGCAGGCTGTGCGGCGCCATCAACCTGCAGGATTTCTATCAGGCCGGGATTATCTAACCCTTCAGTCCCAGACGCTTCGCCAGCCTGTGCAGGTTGGCGACGTCCATCTCCAGCGCCCGGGCGCACGCCGCCCAGCTGCGGTTATTCTGCTCCAGCGCGCGGGTAATCATCTGACGCTGAAATGTCTCCGTGGCTTCACGCAGATTTTCATTCGCTATCTCGGGTACTGCCTGGGCGACAGCCGGTGCGGTTTCATCCTGCAGCGCAAAATGCCGCGCGTGGAGCACCACTTCATCACCCGAACGCGTCGCCCGCGCCAGCACCACCGCGCGGTGGATCGCATGCTCCAGCTCGCGCACGTTGCCCGGCCAGCCGTAGCTCAGTAGATGCGACCTCGCACCCGGGCTCAGCACCACGCGGGAAAGCCCCATCCTGAGACGGCACTGCTCGCAGAAAAAGCCCGCCAGCAGCACCACGTCGTCCCCGCGCTCGCGCAGCGGCGGCACGGTAAGCGGGAACACGCTCAGGCGATGGAACAGGTCGGCGCGGAACTGCCCTGCCAGCACCGCTTCACGCAGGTCACGGTTCGTTGCCGCCAGCACGCGAACGTCCACTCTGTGGCTGCGGTCATCCCCCACGCGCTGGATGTCGCCGTACTGCAGCACGCGCAGCAGCTTGGCCTGCAGCGACAGGGAGAGCTCGCCGATTTCGTCCAGAAACAGCGTGCCGTTATCGGCCATTTCGAACTTGCCGCTGCGGTTGCTGATGGCCCCGGTAAACGCCCCTTTTACGTGACCAAACAGCTCGCTTTCCGCCACGCTTTCCGGCAGCGCGGCGCAGTTGAGGTACACCAGCGGGTTCACCGCGCGCGGCGACGCTTCGTGAATGGACTTCGCCACCAGCTCCTTGCCGGTGCCGGTTTCCCCGAAGATCAGCACGTTCAAATCTGAGGCGGCGACAATCTCAATCTCTTTTTTGAGCTGCGCCATGCCCGGAGAGAGGCCGATCATCTCCGTGTGCGTCACCTGCTCAAACGCCGCCGGGCTGCCGGGAAGAATGTTCTGGCTCTCCAGCTGTTCAATCAGCAGGGCATTGTTCAGCGCCCCGGCGGCCAGGGCGGCAATCAGGCGCAGCTCTTCGTCGCTAAAGGTGTCGAACTGGTCCGGCGACAGGCCGTCAAGGGTCAGTGCGCCGATCAGGTTTTGTCCGGCAAACAGCGGCAGGCCGATACAGGCGTGCACCTTCAGGCTCTCCTGTCCGGGAATCAACCCGTCGTACGGGTCGGGCAGATCGCTGTCCGCCGGAAAGCGCACCACGTCACCCGCGCGGGCGATAGTTTCCAGACGCGGATGGCCCTCTAGGGTAAAACGCCGTCCGAGCACGTCCTTCGCCAGCCCGTCGATAGCCAGCGGAATAAACTGCCGCCCCTCGTAGCGCAGCAGCGCGGACGCATCGCACGCCAGCACGTGGCGCAGCGTGGAGATCAGCCGCTGAAAGCGGTCCTGATGGCCGATACCGGTCTGCAGCTCAATGGCGATCTTCGCCAGCACGTCTACGGAAAAGCTCATAGTGACCTCGCTGTCATTTTGACAATGGATGTTGTCATATTGACATTGCTTTTGATAGTCATAATGACTACCCACTACGGATCATAAAAATATTAATTAAGTTAAATCAATAAATTAAAAACTGGCACGCAACTTGATATAGGAAAACCATCTTATTTGAAAATGCTGTATTACGTAGAGGTTGCTATGTCTATTCTGGTTAAAAATAACATTCATTGGGTGGGTCAACGTGACTGGGAAGTGCGTGATTTTCACGGGACGGAATACAAAACGCTGCGCGGCAGCAGCTACAACAGCTATCTCATTCGTGAAGGTAAAAACGTGCTGATCGATACCGTCGATCACAAGTTCAGCCGCGAGTTCGTGCAGAACCTGCGCAGTGAAATCGACCTGGACGACATCGACTACATCATCATCAACCACGCGGAAGAGGACCACGCCGGCGCGCTGACCGAGCTGATGTCCTACATTCCGAACACGCCGATCTACTGCACCACTAACGCCATCGACTCAATCAACGGCCACCACCACCATCCGGAGTGGAACTTCCACACCGTGAAAACCGGCGACGCGCTGGATATCGGCAACGGCAAGCAGCTGATCTTCGTGGAAACGCCGATGCTGCACTGGCCGGACAGCATGATGACCTACATGACCGGCGACGCGGTGCTGTTCAGCAACGACGCCTTCGGCCAGCACTACTGCGACGAGCGCCTGTTCAACGACGAAGTGGACCAGACCGAACTCTTCGAGCAGTGCCAGCGCTACTACGCCAACATCCTGACCCCGTTCAGCCGCCTGGTGACGCCGAAAATCACCGAGATCCTCGGCTTTAACCTGCCGGTGGATATGATTGCCACCTCCCACGGCGTGGTGTGGCGTGAAAATCCCACCCAGATTGTGGAGCTGTACCTGAAATGGGCGGCGGACTATCAGGAAGACCGCATCACTATTTTCTACGACACCATGTCCAACAACACCCGCATGATGGCGGACGCCATTGCCCAGGGCATCAACGAAGTGGACCCGAACGTGGCGGTGAAAATCTTCAACGTAGCGCGCAGCGATAAGAACGAGGTATTGACCAACGTCTTCCGCTCTAAGGGCGTGCTGGTGGGCACCTCCACCATGAACAACGTGATGATGCCGAAAATTGCCGGTCTGGTGGAAGAGATGACCGGCCTGCGTTTTCGCAACAAGCGCGCCAGCGCCTTTGGCTCCCACGGCTGGAGCGGCGGCGCGGTAGACCGTCTCTCCACCCGTTTACAGGATGCGGGCTTTGAGATGTCCCTCAGCCTGAAGGCGAAATGGCGGCCGGATATCGACGCGCTCGAAATCTGCCGCCAGCACGGCCGCGACATTGCACGTCAGTGGGCGCTCGCTCCGCTGCCGGAAGTAGCGGCAAAACCCACCGCACAGCAGGAAACCTGCGCCTGCGCCGCCGCAGCCGCCGATCCCGGACCGCGCATGCAGTGCAGCGTCTGCCAGTGGATTTACGATCCTGAACTGGGCGAACCGCTGCAGGACGTTGCGCCAGGGACACCCTGGAGTGAGGTGCCGGACAACTTCCTCTGCCCGGAGTGTTCACTCGGGAAAGACGTCTTTGACGAACTGGGTACGGAGGCAAAATGAACAACGGTATCGTCATCATCGGCTCGGGCTTTGCCGCCCGCCAGCTGGTGAAAAATATCCGCAAGCAGGACGCCAGCGTGCCGCTGACGGTGATCGCCGCCGACAGCATGGACGAGTACAACAAGCCTGATCTAAGCCACGTGATTAGCCAGAATCAGCGCGCCGAGGACCTCACCCGCCAGACGGCGGGTGAGTTCGCAGAACAGTTTAACCTGCGTCTGTTCCCATATACCTGGGTCACCGACATCGACGCCGCCGCCCACGTGGTGAAAGCAAAAGAGAAAACCTGGCAGTACGACAAACTGGTGCTGGCCACGGGTGCCTCTGCGTTTGTGCCGCCGGTTGAGGGCCGCGAGCTGACGATCACCCTCAACAGCCAGCAGGAGTATCAGGCCAGCGAAACGGCGCTTCGCGACGCGCAGCGGGTAATGATTGTTGGTGGCGGGCTGATAGGCACCGAGCTGGCGATGGATTTCTGCCGGGCGGGTAAATCCGTGACTCTGGTCGACCATGCGGCGAGCATTCTGTCGTCGCTGATGCCGGCAGAAGTAAGCAGTCGCTTACAGCATCGCCTGACCGACATGGGGGTGCATCTGCTGTTGAAATCGCAGCTGCAAAGCCTGAGCAAAACCGAAGGCGGCATTCGTGCCACGCTCGACCGCAGCCGCAGCGTTGAGGTGGATGTGGTAATCGCTGCAACGGGCCTGCGCCCGGAAACCGCGCTGGCGCATCGCGCAGGCGCCGAAATACAGCGTGGCGTGAAGGTAAATAGCTACCTGCAAACCACGCAACCTGATATTTACGCGTTAGGTGACTGCGCTGAAATTAACGGTCATGTGCTGCCATTTTTACAGCCAATTCAATTAAGCGCGATGTATCTGGCGAAAAATCTGCTCGGCGGCAGCGCGCCGCTGAAATTACCCGCCATGCTGATTAAAGTCAAAACGCCGGAATTACCGCTGCATCTTGCCGGTGAAACACAGCGTCAGGATCTGAACTGGCAAATTACCCTCGAACCGCAGGGAATGGTCGCGCGCGGCGCGGATAACAAGGGTCAGATTCGCGCTTTTGTGGTTAGTGAAGACCGGATGAAGGAGGCTTTCGCTCTGCTGAAACTGTTACCTGCTTAACCCTCGTTTTGCCGGGTAGCGCTTCGTTTACCCGGCCAACAGCAAGTCTACGCTGTCTTAATCTTTGGATTTTATTATTCACCGCCCCGATATTCCGGGGCTTTTTTTTACGTATTCTATTCATCAAATAAATGCAAAGTAGATATATCATCGCTATCAATCCCTTATTTATTATTTTCGTAAATACTTTAATCTGAAACAGATTAAAAACATCATCCAGCTTTATTATTGTCAGCCGACTCAGTCTGAAAAGACATCATCAGCAGGAGGCGAATCATGGCGAATTTTTATAAATAACTCAATTATCTTTCTCGTTATTTCACACAAGCGAAGAATGCGGAATATATTTATTCCGCAAAAGTTCTACATTTTCAGCATCTTTTTTATCGGTATGCCGCTATGCGCCAGCCATTGAGGAAGTCGCGGAGGTTGCGCCGTGCAGGAGCCGGTTCAGGAACGTACCACCAGCGCGTCGTAGCCGCGCCAGCGGTAGTTGACCATGGAGATCAGCCAGCAGGCGACAAACAACCCAACCACCACAAACCCGGCGTTGCCCAGATTGTCGTTTACCGTGCCAATCAGATCCCACACGCCGCCGCTGAGGGCAAATTTGTCCATCAGCAGACCCAGCGCTTCCAGCCCGCCGATAAACAGCGCCACCACCACGGAGGTGCCGGTGATGGTCATGTTGTAGTAGAGCTTGCGCTGCGGCTTGTTGAACGCCCAGCCGTAGGCGCCGACCATCAGCAGGTTATCGAGGGTATCCACCAGCGCCATGCCGCTGGCGAAGAGCGCCGGGAAGACCATGATTGACCACACCGACATCCCGCTTGACGCGCTGGCGGCAGAGATCCCCAGCACGCCAATCTCGGTGGCCGTGTCAAAACCGAGGCCAAACAGGAAACCGACCAGATACATCTGCCAGCTTTTATTCACCAGGCGGAAGGTTTTGCCAAACAGCCAGTTCATGACGCCGCCCTGGGCAGGGAGCGTGATGTCGCCCTGCACGGGCCTGCCCTGTTTCAGCGCCTGAAAACTGCGCCAGACGCCGCGCAGGATCACCATGTTCACCAGCGCCATCGCCAGCAGGAAGGTGGCGGAAACCGCGGTGCCAATCAGGCTGCCGGTTTCGTGGAACCATTCCATGTTTTTCTGAAACGCCGTCGCGGTCGCGGCGATAGCAATGGAGGCCAGCACCACGATGGTGGAGTGCCCCAGCGAGAACCACGCCCCCACGCCGGACGGACGTTTGCCCTGCTGCATCATCTTACGCGTCACGGTATCAATCGCCGCGATGTGGTCAGCGTCCACCGCGTGACGCAGCCCGTAGCACCATGCTAGCAGGCTGGCGGCCATCAGCGCCGTGCTGCCGCTAAAAGCGTGCCATGCCCATCCCCAGGCCAGCAGGTTTGCCATTACCAGAGCCAGCAGCAGAAGCGCGGCGCGAGGTTCATTGCGTAAGAGTCGTAACATTTTAAGTCCTTTGTGAACATGACCGGGCAGCGGCAACCACCGCCTGCCCGAAGGAGATCGCTCCGTCACCTGCGGGCAGGCGCGAAGGAAAAAGAAGCGTAAAGTCAGAAAGATAATGACGCAGCCGCGCGCGCAGCAGACGGTTGTGCAGCACGCCGCCGCTGAGACAGATTGTTGACAGCGACTGGCGTCGGGCATGGCGCGCGGCGAGTTCCGCCAGCCCTTTTGCCAGCGCGTCGTGAAACGCCCACGCGCGCTCGCAGGATTCCGCCTGCCAGCTCAGCCACTGCTGCCAGAACTGCGCGAGGTTATCCACGTCCAGCGTCACCGGATGGTCGACGCCCGCGCACTGCGCCGCCAGCGCTTCCAGCCGGCAGGCCGCTTCACCTTCCCAGGATTGGGTTTCAATACCCAGCGCGCAGGCGACCGCATCAAACAGGCGACCACAGGACGAGGCCTGCGGCGCGTTGATGCCGCGCCGGATCGCCGTTGCCAGCAGCGGCCAGTTTTCACGCTGAACCGCGCGCGTTTCCGGGTACTGCTGCCAGTCAGGGACAGACGCCAGGCAGTGGGCGAGTAAATTACGCCACGGCTGCCGCGCCGCCAGATCGCCCCCCGGCAGCGCAACGGCAGGCAGCCCGTCCAGACGCTCGCACGCGAGATAGTTCACCCGCAGGCACTCCCCGCCCCACAGCGCGCCGTTCTCGCCCATGCCGATCCCGTCCAGCGTCAGGGCAATTGCGTCTCCGCCGTCGAGCGGCCAGCCGTTCTCCGCCAGGCACGCCGCCGCGTGGGCGTGATGGTGCAGTACGGTTTCGACCGGCAGCCCCTGCGCCTGCGCCCATCGTTGTGTGTGATAGCCCGGATGGGCGTCACACACCACGCGCTTCGGCTGAAAGGCGTAAATTTTCTGCATCAGCGATAGCGCGCCGCGCCACTGCGCTTCGACGCCCTCGTCTCCGAGATCGCCAAAATGCTGGCTCAGCACCGCCTGGCTGCCACGCACCAGGCAGAAGGTGTTTTTCATCTCCGCGCCGGTGCATAGCATGGCGGGGATATTCTCAAAACCCGCAGGCAGCGTAACGGCATCGGGTACAAAACCGCGCGCGCGGCGAAGCATCGCGCCGTCGCGATCCACCACCGAATCGTCCATCCGCTGCAGGATATCGCGGTTGTGCAGCAGGAAGCCGTCCGCGACGTCGCCGAGCTCATCCAGCGCCTGCTGGTTGGTCATGGCAGGCGGTCTGCCGCTGAGGTTGCCGGAAGTCATCACCAGCGGGCGCTGGCAGTCCATCATCAGAAGGTGTTGCAGCGGATTAGCGGGAAGCATGATGCCAATACAATCGAGCCCGGGTGCAATCCCTTCGGGAAATCCGGGAAGCGAGGCTTTTGGGGTCAGCACAATCGGCGCTGCGGAGGAGCGTAACAGCGTCTGGATCGCCTCCGGCACGCCGTCCGCATTCGGGATCATCACCGCCAGCGGCTTCGCGGGACGCTGCTTGCGTGCCCGAAGCGTCGCGACCGCCTGCGGATTACGCGCGTCGCAGACGAGATGAAAACCGCCCAGCCCTTTGACCGCGACTATGCCGCCGCTTTTCAGCATCGCCACCGCCGCGCTCAGCGCAGCCTCACGGGAAGCGGTGATGTCGCCCGCACGCCATTCCAGCGCTGGCCCGCAGTCCGGGCAGGCTACCGGCTGGGCGTGAAAACGTCTGTCAGCCGGGTTACGGTATTCCGTCTCACACGGCAGGCAGAGGGGAAATGCGGCCATTGACGTGGCCGGACGGTCATAGGGCATCGCGCGGATAATGGTAAACCGCGGTCCGCAGTGGGTGCAGTTGATAAACGGATAGCGATATCGGCGCTCGCCGGGGTCGCGCATTTCAGCCAGGCACGCCGGACAGGTCGCGGCGTCGGGGACGATCTGGGTGTCCATCGCCCCGCCCGCGCTGTGGCGGATGATAAAGTCCTCCGGCACCTGCGCCCAGGTAAACGGATGCGTTTCAACGTGGTCAATGCGTGCCAGCGGTGGGCAGTCCTGATGCAGCCTCGCGGTAAAGGCCCCCCCATTACCCGCGAGGCGCACCAGCACACCCTCTCCATCATTGCAGACGTCGCCGGTCAACTGAAGCGCCTGCGCCAGCTGCCAGACGAAGGGACGAAACCCCACGCCCTGCACCTTGCCCCGCAAGCGCAGCTGGACACCGTTACTGCACATACGGTTCAGAACAGCAGCGATGACGACGTGTCGAATGCCGCACGACGGCGCTTTTCGGCGCTCATCTGCTCAAGCTTCTCGCGATCCACGCAGACCAGCGCATGCGTCGGGCAGGCTTCCATGCAGGCCGGACCGGCGTCGCGGTGATAGCAAAGATCGCATTTGTTGGCTTCGGCTTTCTCCGCACGTACGCTCAGACCCATGCCGCTGTTGCGTACCACCGGACGAACAACCACCTCCATCGCGCCGTACGGGCAGGCGACCACGCAGGTTTTGCAGCCAATGCAGCGCTCCTGCATGACGTGCACAAAGCCTTTCTCGCGTTTAATCGCCCCGTTCGGGCAAACGTTCGCGCACGGTGCGTCTTCGCACTGGCGACAGATGGCGGCGGTGGAAATATTCACGCCTTTGATGACGTGGATGCGCGGCAGGAAGGTGTCAGGGGTGAGCGACGCGCAGTCCTGCTCCTCCTGATGGGAAACCACGCACGCCACTTCACAGGTACGGCAACCAATACACTTACTGGCATCGGCCATAATAAAACGGTTCATCTGCTTCTCCAGCATTACAGTTATGCGCGGAGATATTCATAAACCGTGCCAATAGTTAACCTGTTGATTTTAGATGAATTTAAAAATCACGATGGTGCTGTCATCGTCACTTATGACGATGACAGCTGTCGACATCAGCGGTGCGGGCCGTCAATAACGGAGTCGCGCAGGACAAGCTCGCCGGAGAAGGTTTGCTGATACTTAAACTCACCGCCGTCGAGCATGAAGATCAGGCGGCTGATGGTCTCTTTGATCATCTCCGTCACCGGAATACGCACGCTGGAGAGCGACGGCACGATGTAAGGCGCGATGGCCACGTCGTCGAAACCGATCACCGATACCGCGTCCGGTGCGGCCACGCCGCTGTCGTGGAGCTGCTTCATGGCGCCGATCGCCATGTCGTCATTACTCGCCACCAGCGCCGTAAAGCGTTCACCGCGCGCAAGCAGTTCGACAACCGCCGCCGCGCCGCTGGCGGGGTTCCACTTCCCCTGCGCAATCAACCCCTCGCGCAGCGGAATACCGTGCTGCGCCAGCGCGTCCTTGTAGCCGGAGAGACGCTCAACCCCGGTGGGAGAATCCAGCGAGCCGGTGATAAACGCGATTTCCCGGTGCCCTTTCGCAATCAGCTGCGACACCGCCTCCTGGCTGGAGGCTTTATGATCTGACCAGACGCAGTGGCTGCTGTTTTTCCGCAGGCGGCGGTTGAGCACCATAATCGGCTGCTCGCACTTCTCGACGATCTCATCCATCTCTTCCACGCTCAGGAAACGCGGATAGATAATCACCGCATCGCAGCGCATATCGAGCAGGTACTGGATCGCCTCGCGCTCTTCATCCGCGCTGTGCTTGCCGTCCGCGAGGATCAGCTGCCGCCCCTTTTCTTCCGTCATGCGCGCGGCGTGAAACAGCAGTTCGCTAAAGTAGACGCCGTGATAGAGGGTGTTCGTCACCACCAGCCCCAGCGTCTGGGTACGTTTGGTTGCCAGGTTTCGCGCCAGCAAATTCGGGCGATAGCCGCTCTCTTCAATGGCCTGAAACACCCGGTCTTTGGTCTCCTGGCTGACGTAGCCATTTCCCGACAGCACCCGGGAAACCGTGGCTTTCGAAACGCCTGCCCGCTTCGCCACTTCAAGCATCGTGGTCATAGTGTTATTCCGTCTGAATCTGATGGAGCGCAGTGTACTGCACTGCAAAAAAATTGTCGCAGCGGTGAAATCACGCTTTCGATACCTCATTGCGATCTGCATCACGAAACGAAAAAATGGTCAAAAAGCGATCTTGTTTCATTCACAGAAACTCATGATGATTATGTGGAACCGGTTTCCTACATGTCTCACAACAATAACAGGATCACATCCGATGGCCAAAAATTACGCTGCGCTGGCGAACGACGTTATCAGCGCGCTGGGCGGTAAAGAGAACATCGTCGCCGTAACCCACTGCATGACGCGTCTGCGTTTCGTACTGAAAGACGAAAGCCTGACCGACGCTGCGCGACTGAAAAGCATCAGCGGCGTGCTCGGCGTGGTACGCAACGACAACCAGTGCCAGGTCATTATTGGCAACACGGTTTCACAGGCGTACCGCGAAGTGGTGAGCCTGCTGCCCACGGACCTGCAGCCCGCAGTGCCGGAAGGTCCGCAGAAGATGACCTTACGCCGCATTGGCGCCGGGATCCTCGACGCGCTGATCGGCACCATGTCCCCGCTGATCCCGGCGATCATCGGCGGCTCGATGGTCAAGCTGCTGGCGATGATCCTCGAGATGACCGGCGTGCTGCCAAAAGGCGCGCCGACGCTCACAATTCTGACCGTCATCGGCGACGGCGCCTTCTTCTTCCTGCCGCTGATGGTGGCGGCCTCGGCGGCGGTGAAATTCAAAACCAACATGTCGCTGGCCATCGCCATTGCCGGCGTGCTGGTGCACCCGAGCTTTATCGAGCTGATGGCGAAAGCCGCGCAGGGCGAGCACGTTGAGTTCGCCTTTATCCCGGTGACGGCGGTGAAATACACCTACACCGTCATCCCGGCGCTGGTGATGACCTGGTGCCTGTCGTATATCGAACGCTGGGTGGATCGCATTACCCCGGCGGTGACGAAAAACTTCCTCAAGCCGATGCTGATCGTGCTGATTGCCGCCCCGCTCGCCATCGTGCTGATTGGCCCGCTGGGGATCTGGATCGGTAGCGCCATCTCCGCGCTGGTCTACACCATTCACGGCTACCTGGGCTGGCTCTCCGTCGCCATCATGGGCGCGCTCTGGCCGCTGCTGGTGATGACCGGGATGCACCGCGTGTTTACGCCGACCATCATTCAGACCATTGCCGAAACGGGCAAGGAAGGGATGGTGATGCCGTCGGAAATCGGCGCCAACCTGTCGCTCGGCGGCTCGTCGCTGGCGGTGGCGTGGAAAACCAAAAACCCGGAGCTGCGCCAGACGGCGCTGGCGGCAGCGGCCTCCGCCATTATGGCGGGGATCTCTGAACCGGCCCTGTACGGCGTGGCGGTGCGTCTGAAACGTCCGCTGATTGCGAGCCTGATAAGCGGTTTTATCTGCGGGGCGGTCGCCGGCATGGCCGGTCTTGCCAGCCACTCGATGGCGGCACCGGGGCTGTTCACCAGCGTGCAGTTCTTTGACCCGGCGAACCCGATGACCATCGTCTGGGTGTTCGGCGTGATGGGGCTGGCAGTGGTGCTGTCGTTTGTTCTGACCCTGCTTTTAGGGTTTGAGGATATCCCGGTCGAAGATGAGGCTGAAAAAGCGCGCGCCCTGCAGACCGCACCGGTACAGAACAACGCAGCAAAAGCATAAATTGAAAGCGAGGTAAGAATGTCTGTTTTTCCACAAGGATTTTTATGGGGCGGCGCGCTTGCCGCCAACCAGAGTGAAGGTGCTTACCGTGAAGGCGGCAAAGGACTGACGACGGTCGATATGATCCCCCACGGCGCGAATCGCCTGGCGGTGAAGCTCGGTAAGGAAAAGCGTGTTTCGCTGCGTGACGACGAGTTCTACCCGAGCCACGAAGCGATTGATTTTTACCATCGCTATAAAGAAGACATTGCCCTGATGGCGGAGATGGGCTTTACGGTGTTCCGCACCTCCATCGCCTGGAGCCGCCTCTACCCGAACGGCGACGAACCGCTGCCGAACAAAGAGGGCATTGCCTTCTATCGCGCGGTGTTCGAGGAGTGCAAAAAGTACAACATCGAGCCGCTGGTGACGCTCTGCCACTTTGACGTGCCTATGCACCTGGTGACGGAATACGGCTCCTGGCGCAACCGTAAGATGGTCGATTTCTTTGCCCGCTACGCCCGCACCTGCTTTGAAGAGTTTAACGGGCTGGTGAAATACTGGCTGACCTTCAACGAAATCAACATCATGCTGCACAGCCCGTTCTCCGGCGCGGGGCTGGTGTTTGAGGAAGGCGAAAACGAAGACCAGGTGAAATACCAGGCCGCGCACCACGAGCTAGTGGCAAGCGCGCTGGCGACCAAAATCGCCCACGAGGTAAACCCGGAAAACCAGGTGGGCTGCATGCTGGCGGGCGGCAATTTCTACCCCTACTCCTGCAAGCCGGAAGACGTGTGGATGGCGCTGGAGAAAGACCGCGAGAACCTGTTCTTTATCGACGTGCAGGCGCGCGGCAGCTATCCGGCCTACTCCGCCCGTGTGTTCCGCGAAAAAGGCGTGGTGATTGTGAAAGATCCCGGCGACGACGAGCTGTTAAAAAACACCGTCGACTTTGTCTCGTTCAGCTATTACGCCTCGCGCTGCGCGTCGGCGGATATGAACGCGGGCAACACCAGCGCGGCGAACATCGTGAAGTCCCTGCGTAACCCGCATATTCAGGTGAGCGAATGGGGCTGGGGCATCGACCCGCTCGGCCTGCGCATCACCATGAACATGATGTACGACCGCTACCAGAAGCCGCTGTTCCTGGTGGAAAACGGCCTCGGGGCGAAGGACGTCATTGATGAAAACGGCGAGATCAACGACGACTACCGCATCAGCTACCTGCGCGAGCACATCCGCGCGATGGGCGACGCGATTGAGGACGGCGTGCCGCTGATGGGCTACACCACCTGGGGCTGCATCGACCTGGTGGCCGCCTCAACGGGCGAGATGAGCAAGCGCTACGGTTTTGTGTACGTTGACCGCGACGACGCCGGGAACGGCACGCTGGACCGCAAGCGCAAGAAATCGTTCTGGTGGTATAAGAAGGTGATCGCGAGTAACGGGGCGGATCTCGAGTAGCCTGTCCTTACCCCTCACCCTCTCCCCATAGGGGAGAGGGAACCGTTTGGTGCGGTTTTCACCCTCTTTACTCCGGGAATAAAGGACTGCTCGGCGCGGTTTTCACCCTCTCCCCTCTGGGGAGAGGGCCGGGGTGAGGGGTTCAAACCCTCCATCCCCAACCCACTCCGCAAGCCGTGAATAGACCCGTTCCACCGCCTCCTTCACCGGCGGCGTCATCGGGTAATAAAATCCAACGATGTCCGGCTGAATCCCCAAAAACAGCACCTCGCCCACGTCGTCTTTAATCTGATCGACCAGGTAGTTCAGCGGCATATTGTGGGTGGTCATCATAAACATCTCGGCGATGTCGTCCGGGTCAATCAGGCGGATCTCACCGGGGTTGAGCCCCATATCGGTGGCATCGACGATTAACAGCCTCTCCGGACGCAGCTCGCGGATGGCGACCACGTCGTTTTCCGGCGCGCTGCCGCCGTCAATCACCACCCAATTGCCCTGCGGATTCGCGGCGCACATCTCTGCCAGCAGCGGGCCCGCGCCGTCGTCGCCCATCATGCTGTTGCCCACACACAGTAAAACGTCAGTCACGTAATCTCCTCACCATCAGGTAGATGGCGCTCTCCTGGTGAATATCGTGCAGCATGCCGAGCAGCGTTTTGCTCCACGACTGCTGCTCGGGGGTTTGCCTGGCGAGCGCCGCGTCAAAGGCGTTGGCGAGCATCGCAATGTGGTTGGCGTCGATGACGATCTCGCCGTACTTCGGCACACCCTCCATTTTGCGCCGCGCCGTGCTGCCCTCCTCCAGCGTGGCGATCCACGCCAGGTACTCGGGCCACGGGCAGCTCAGCGCCGCCTCCAGGCAGTCAATCACCCCGAGGTGATGCCCAATCGCCAGGCTGTAATAGACCACCTGCTGCGCCGCGTCGGGCGTGGCATCGTTCTCATCAATAAACTTACGGCTCAGCTGGCTGAACACCACCGTTTCACTCATCGGATACGCGCCTCATCCACGATGCTGTTCAGGTTTGCCACGATCTCATTGAGACGCGGATCGTTTTCCGCCTCCAGCCAGCGCGCCACCTGATGGTCGCCCTGGCTCAGCAGGCGCAGATAATCATCGGCAATCTGGCGGCCATAGCGATAGCCCGCCAGCCTGCGCGCCGTGCGGTCAATCTTCACCCGCAGCGGCTGGACCATGTCCGGGTGCAGGATGGCCGCAGGCCGGTTGTCCAGCTCGCCCGGCTCGCGCGCGTGGATTTTCTGCTCCAGCAGGCCGAGCGCCATGGCAAAGCCGTACAGCGTCGCGGCGGGCGTTGGCGGGCAGCCCGGAATGTAGACGTCCACCGGCACGATTTTGTCGGTCCCGCCCCAGACGCAGTAGAGGTCGTGGAAGATGCCGCCGCTGTTGCCGCAGGCCCCGTACGAGATGCAGATTTTCGGGTCCGGCGCGGACTGCCAGGCGCGCAGCGCCGGCGAGCGCATGGCGCGGGTGACGGCCCCGGTAAACAGCAGGATGTCCGCATGACGCGGGGACGGCACCACTTTGATGCCGAAGCGCTCGGCGTCAAACAGCGGCGACAGCGTAGCGAAGATCTCAATCTCGCAGCCGTTGCAGCCGCCGCAGTCCACGCGGTAGACGTAGGCCGAGCGTTTGATTTTTTTCAGCAGCGACGCCTTCATGCTGGCGATGGACTCCTCCACCGTCATCGGCACCGGAATGCCGTTAGCGTCGCGCGGGCCGAGTAAATTTTCCATCAGCTGGCCTCTCTCATATGGCGGGTGATATCAATGCGGTCGGACGGCAGGAGACACTTCTGACGCTTGCACTCCGGGCAGGTTTCAAAGCTTTCGCGGTGATGCTCCGCGCGGGCGTCACCGTTGTGCTGCAGCAGCGCGATGGCGTAGTCGATCTCTTTTTGCACGGCGAACGGGCGCCTGCAGACGCGGCAGCGGCACAGGTCAAAGCGCGACTGCTGCAGAAAATCCTCTTTCTTCCACACCGCCAGCTCGAATTCCTGCGACAGGCGAATGGCGACCGTCGGGCAGACCTCCTCGCAGCGGCCGCAGAAGATGCAGCGCCCGAGGTTAAACTGCCAGGCCAGCTCGCCGGTTTTGAGATCCGTTTCTACCGTTAAGGCGTTCGACGGGCAGGCGTTGACGCAGGCCGCGCAGCCGATGCACTGCTGCGGGTTGTGCTCCGGCTTGCCGCGAAAGTTTTTATCCACCGGCATCGGCTCCAGCGGATAGCGGCTGGTCTGCGTGCCCGTTTTGATTACTTTTTTGATAAAGGTAAACATGGCGAGTCCTTATTTCAGCGGCGAGTTTTTACGCTCGATGCTGTAGCGCTCAAGCTCTTTGTACGGCACCACCTGGCTTTTCCTCTTGCGCACGTCCACCACGGTCATGCGGTCGGTGCACGAGTAGCACGGGTCGAGGCTGCCGATGATCAGCGGCGCGTCGGATACGGTGTTACCGCGCAGCATATAGCGCAGGGTTGGCCAGTTGGCGTAGGTGGCCGCGCGGCAGCGCCAGCGGTAGAGCTTCTGGTTGTCGCCGGTCATGCTCCAGTGGATGTCGTCCCCGCGCGGCGCTTCGGCAAAGCCGAGGGCAAAACGGTTCGGAATGTAGGTGAAGCCTTCCACCATCAGCGGGCCGCCCGGCAGGTTATCGAGGCCGTAGTCGATCATGTTCAGGGCGGTGAACACCTCGTTGATGCGCACCTTGAGGCGCGAGATGACGTCGCAGCCCTGCTCGCTGTGCACGGTCATCGGCAGCAGGCCGTAGCCGACAAACGGGTGATCGGCACGCGTGTCGCGGGCGTGGCCGCTGGCGCGCACCATCGGACCGACGTTGCTGAAGTCGCGGGCGATCTCCGGGTCAAGGCGGCCGATGCCGACGGTCCGCTGCTCGATGTTTGGCGTGCTGAGCAGCATGTCCACCAGCTCCTGCACGTCGCGGCGCATCTGCTGCGCCAGCTGGCGGGTCTGGATCATGTCGTCCTTCAGCAGGTCGCGGCGGATCCCGCCGATCAGGTTCAGGCCATAGGTTTTACGCGCCCCGGTGAGGATCTCCGCCATCTTCATTGACGCTTCACGCACGCGGAAGAACTGCATAAACCCGGAGTCAAAGCCGACGAAGTGGCAGGCCAGGCCGAGGTTCAGCAGATGCGAGTGCAGGCGCTCCACCTCCAGCAGAATGGCGCGGATCATCTGCGCGCGCTCCGGCACCACGATCCCCATGCCGTTCTCCACCGAGGTGGTGTAGGCGGTGCTGTGGGCGAAGCCGCAGATGCCGCACACGCGGTCAGAGAGGAACGTCACTTCGTTGTAGCCCATGCGGGTTTCCGCCAGCTTTTCCATGCCGCGGTGGACGTAGAACAGGCGGTAGTCGGCGTCGATGATGTTCTCGCCGTCGACGAAGAGGCGGAAGTGGCCCGGTTCGTCGGAGGTGACGTGCAGCGGGCCGATCGGCACCACGTTGTTCTTCTTGCTGCCCAGCTCGTTGATGAACTCGTAGGTTTCGCTGTCGGTGGTCGGCGCCGGGCGCTGGCGGTAGTCCATGCTGTCTTTGCGCAGCGGATAGAGTTCGTCCGGCCAGTCGTCCGGCAGCACCAGGCGGCGCTCGTCCGGCAGGCCGACCGGCACCAGGCCGTACATGTCGCGCACTTCGCGCTCGCCCCAGACGGCGGCGGGCACGCGCGGCGTGACGGACGGGTATTCCGGCTTAGCCGGGTCGACTTCCACGCGCACGGTGAGCCAGCACTTTTCGCCCTGCTCCATCGACATCACGTAGTACACCGCATAGTTGCCGCACAGCTGGCGCTCGTCGTTGCCGAACAGCACCGACAGCCAGCCGCCCTGCTGGTAGTACAGAAACTCGACCACTTCCGGCAGATAGTTCACCTTAATGGTGACGGTTACCTGGTCTTTGGTTTGCCAGGACTCCTCCAGCACCACGCCGGGGAAAGCCTGATGCAACGCGGCGAGATACTGCTGACCTTTCTTTTCTTCAGACATAAATACTCTCTTTAATCACGCCACCAGCAAGGAGACGAACGCTAAAAATGCAAAACCAAAACCGGCCCAGGTGATGCGCGACGCTTCCACAAAACGCAGGCGCGCCATGCTGTTTTCAAACAGAGCAATCACCAGCACGCCGATCAGCAGCTTGAGGGCGGTAACCACCACGGCCAGCACCAGACCGCCTGCGGAGAAGTGCGTCATCTGCCCCCACGGGAAGAAGACGCCGACAAACATCTGCAGCACCACCAGCTGTTTGAGGCTGATGCCCCACTTCAGCACCGCGAATCCGTAGCCGCTGTATTCGGTAAGCGGCCCCTCCTGCAGCTCCTGCTCGGCTTCCGCCAGATCGAACGGCAGTTTGCCCATCTCAATAAACGTCGCGAACGCGCAGGCGCACAGCGCCAGCACCAGCGGGATCGAGCGCGCCACCGGCCAGTGGTAAACGGTGTGGGTGATAAAGCTGATGTGGGTGGAGCCCGCGACCTGCGCGGCGACCCAGAGCCCCAGCAGCAGGATCGGCTCCACCAGCACGCCGAGCATTGCCTCGCGGCTGGCACCGATGCCGGTAAACGGGCTCCCGGTGTCCAGGCCCGCAATCGCAAAGAAGAAGCGGGCGATGGCAAAGAGGTAGATAAGCGTGATCAGATCGCCAAGCACGGGCAGCGGCGACGCCACCGTCACCACCGGCAGCGCGGTGGCGATGGTCAGCATGACGCCCACCATCACAAACGGCGTCAGGCGGAAGACCCAGCCTGCGGCATCCGGCGCGACGCTCTGACGGGAGAGCAGTTTAAAGAGATCGCGGTACTCCTGGAGCACACCGGGCCCGCGACGGTTATGCATTCGGGCGCGCGCCACGCGCGTGACGCCCGACAGCAGCGGCGCAGCGGCGAACAGCACCAGCGCCTGAAGAATTGCCAGTAACAGACTCATGTCAGGCTCCTCGTGAAATCACAATGACCACCAGCACCGCCAGCTCGATGACCGCCAGACGGCGGAACAGCGCGGGTGCGGCGGCGCTCTGCCAGCCGGGTACCCAGCCTACCGGGTTCAGCCAGTGGCGCAGCTTCAGCACGTCGGCGAAGTTCTCCTTCACCGGCATGGCAAAACCGTGGGCGGTGATAACCATCGACTGTTCGTGTTCGTAGCCGCAGGCCCACGCCGCACCGCGCGAGCGGGAGGCGAGCCGGTCGCGTTTGAAGAACAGCATCAGGACGAGCGGCAGCAGCGGTGCGCCAATCAGCAGCAGCGCAATCATGGGCTGAGAGACGGTGGTATTCGCCACGGTCAGCGGCAGCGGAATGGCGTTGCCCAGCAGCGGCAGCAGCCACGGCGCGGCGACGCCGCCCGCGATGCAGCACAGCGCCAGCGCGACCACGCTGATGCCCATCAACAAGGGTGCGCAGCAGGCGTTTTCCGCTTCGCGGGTGCGCGGCGCGCCGAGGAAGGTCACGCCGTAGACTTTCGCCATGCACATCACCGCCAGCGCCCCGGTAATCGCCAGACCGACCGCCAGCAGCGGGCCGAGCAGGCGTGCGATAAATGCGTCGCTCTGGCCGAGCGCGAAGAAGGACTGATAGATCACCCACTCCCCGGCAAAGCCGTTCAGCGGCGGCAGCGCGGCCATTGCCATCAGCCCGACCAGCATCGCCAGCGAAATCACCGGCATCTTTTTGCCAATCCCGCCCAGCTTTTCGATATCCCGATGACCGGTGCGGAACCAGACGCTGCCCGCGCCGAGGAACAGGGTGCTTTTAAACAGGCTGTGGTTGACGAGGTGATAAAGACCGCCGATAAACCCGGCGGCAATCAGCGCCGGATGATTGAGCGCCAGCCCGGTCACGCCCGCGCCAATACCGAGCAGGATAATGCCGATATTTTCCAGCGTATGGTACGCCAGCAGGCGCTGGATATTGTGCTCCATCAGCGCGTACAGGCCGCCGACGAACGCGGTAATCATTCCGGCGACCAGCAGCACGACGCCCCACCACAGCGGCGGTTGTCCGCCGGTCAGCGTAATCGCCAGAATCCCGAACAGACCCACTTTCATCACCACCGCAGAAAACAGCGCGGCGGCGGGCGCGGAGGCATTCGCATGCGCCTGCGGCACCCAGCCGTGCAGCGGGATAATCCCGGCGAGCAGGCCAAAGCCGAGCACGCCCAGCAGCCAGACGTCGTTCCCCAGCGGATGGCCGTTGAGCGCAGCGAAGTCCAGCGTGCCGAAGCGGTGCCACACCAGCCAGCAGGCCAGCGTCAGCAGCAGCGTCCCGAGGCGTCCCAGCGCAAACCACAGCTTGCCGGAGGCGCTGCAGCCGGTCAGGAACACGCCGCACAGCGCCATGATTTCCGCCATCACCACCAGCGAGCCGAGGTTGCTGGCGATAACGGTGCAGACCGCCGCCGCCATCAGCAGGTTAACCAGCAGGCCGTTAGCCCTGGCGTGCGGATGGCGGTGCCAGTCGATATTGAACAGGCTGATAAACAGCCCGCACAGGCCAAACGTCACCAGCCAGATGGCGTTCAGCGGCGTGATCGCAACCGTGTGGCGAATCAGCGGCATCACGGCCTCTGCGGACCGGCCGCCGAGCAGGACATCGCCGCCTGCCGCCAGCGTCATCAGGCTAGCAACCGCCCCGCCGATCCCGGCGATCGCGCCGCTCAGAGTTTTATGGAATGAGAAGATCAGCGCCAGAACAGCGGCGGCAGCAAAACAGGCTACCGCGCTGGTAATCATCATCGCCGCGTTCATTTCGCCCCCTCGTTAAGCGCCTGTAGCAGAGAAAGGTCGCCAAAATCACTGTTGATGGTCAGCTCGCGTTTACGCTTGCTGGTACGGGCGATGTCGCGAATGTTAACCAGAATCAACGCCTTAGTCGGGCAGGTGCGCACGCATGCCGGGCCCTGCTCATCGAAGCTGCACAGGTCGCATTTCACCGCAACGGCACGGATGCCGGGCACCCAGTCCAGCAGCGTACTTACGCGTGCCGGCGCCGGTGGCGCGGGTGGGGCTTTTGGCGAGTTGGCGTTCGCCGGAATATGCAGCGGACGGCTGCCGGAAAATTCAATCGCGCCGAACGGGCAGGCAATGCCGCACAGCTTGCAGCTTACGCACAGGCTTTCGTTCAGCTGGACAGCGCCATCCACGCGGGTGATGGCATTCACAGGGCAGACGCCCGCGCAGGGGGCGTCTTCACAGTGATGGCAGAGCTGCGGGGCAGACTCTTTTTCATTACGCATGACGTGCAGGCGCGGCATGGACTGCAGCCCATGCAGGCGATGCGTTTCCGAGCACGCCGCCTCACAGGTTCGACAGCCAATACAGACCGTCGAGTCAGCAATTACAAAACGGTTCACCGGGTTATCCTCTGGTGATAGTCATTTTTGACGAAAAACTGTCTTGTCGACACTTCTCGACACGCAGGAGTCAGGCCACGTTCGCTGAGGTATTTCCATCCATCAGCTGCTTCAGGTTGACCGGAAGATCGTGTTCAACGGCGGCGTACAGGCCGTTATAGACCGGCGCGATTTTTTCCAGATAGTGCTCCAGCACCTGCTGGCGATCGCGGTTGCTGACGTGGCCGTCCACCATGCCATCGGCCATCAGCTGCGCCTTCGCAATACACTGTTTTTCGCCGTCTTTTGTCTCGAGGTGGTACTCAATGGTGTGGCTGTTGAAGTTATCCGCCAGGGTAACGTTAATGGTGAAATGGCCGAACAGGACGAAGCGCATGTCGCCCTGCGCCGCGCAGCTCATCGCGTGGTGAAGACGCGCTTTCGAGAGGGTGATGCCCTGAACCAGAGAGTTGCAGTAAAGGTGCCACTGGTCCTGCAGCTGCTGATGACGCTGCGCGATGTAATCCGCTTTTTCGCTGATTTCCCAAATAGTCATAGAAGGTATCCGGTTAATGGAGATAGCGGCTGTTAAGCAGATTCCATGCCAGTTTTTATATTGCTGATTTTAAATAGATTTAATTACAAAACCGCTGTCAACGCCGCGGTGTCGACGTGTCATTTCGACAGCGTTGACATCGTCACGCCTTAACAAAAATCAAGCTGGCACCGTTATTGCATTCAATGGCGCAATTCATTGAGGAGGCGTCATGCACGAAATCACCCTCTGCCAGCGGGCTCTGGAGCTTATCGAACAGCAGGCAGTGCAAAACCACGCGAAGCGCGTCACCGGCGTCTGGCTGAAGGTCGGGGCGTTTTCCTGCGTCGAGACCAGCGCCCTGCATTTCTGTTTTGAGCTGGTTTGTCGCGGCACGCTGGCGGAAGGCTGCGAGCTCCATATTGAAGAGCAGCAGGCGGAGTGCTGGTGCGAGCAGTGCCAGCAGTACGTCACCCTGCTGTCATCAAAGGTTCAGCGCTGTCCGCAGTGTCAGAGCACCGGTCTTCGCATCGTGGCGGACGACGGCATGCAGATCCAACGCCTCGAAATCGAGAAGGAGTAAAGTATGTGTAGCACCTGCGGTTGCGCCGAAGGCAACCTGTATATAGAAGGGGATGAACACCGTCCCCATTCCGCGTTTCGCTCCGCGCCCTTTTCGCCTGCCCCGCGGCCAGCTGCGGCTTTAACCGGTATCACCTTCGCCCCGCAGCGCTCCGCTGCGGGCGATCTGCACTACGGCCACGGCGAAGCGGGTACCCACGCGCCGGGCATCAGCCAGCGCCAGATGCTGGAGGTGGAAATCAACGTGCTGGACAAAAATAACCAGATCGCCGCCCGCAACCGCGCGCGCTTTGCCGCCCGCAAACAGCTGGTGCTGAACCTGGTCTCCAGCCCCGGCTCCGGCAAAACCACGCTGTTAACGGAAACGCTCAAACGCCTGAACGGGCGCGTCTCCTGCGCGGTGATTGAAGGCGACCAGCAAACCGTTAACGACGCGGCGCGCATTCGCGAAACCGGCACCCCGGCGATTCAGGTCAATACCGGCAAAGGCTGCCACCTGGATGCGCAGATGATTGCCGACGCCGCCCCGCGTCTGCCGCTGGCGGATAACGGCATTCTGTTTATTGAAAACGTCGGCAACCTGGTCTGCCCGGCAAGCTTCGATCTGGGCGAACGCCACAAGGTGGCGGTGCTTTCGGTGACCGAAGGCGAAGACAAACCGCTGAAATACCCGCATATGTTTGCCGCCGCGTCCATCATGCTGCTGAACAAGGTCGACCTGCTGCCGTACCTGAATTTCGACGTGGATAAGTGCCTGTCCTGCGCCCGGGAAGTGAATCCGGAGATTGAGCTCCTGCTGGTCTCCGCCACGCGCGGTGACGGGATGGACGCCTGGCTGAACTGGCTGGAGAACGAACGATGTGCATAGGCGTACCGGGACAAATCCATTCCATTGACGGGAACCAGGCCAAAGTGGAGGTTTGCGGCATTCTGCGCGACGTGGACCTGACGCTGGTGGGCAGCAGCGATGAAACGGGCGCATCGCGTCTCGGCCAGTGGGTGCTGGTCCACGTGGGGTTTGCCATGAGCGTGATTAACGAAGCGGAAGCCCGCGACACGCTGGATGCCCTGCAAAACATGTTTGACGTGGAGCCGGACGTGGGCGCGCTGCTGTACGGCGAGGAGCGTTAGCCATGCGTTACGTTGATGAATACCGCGCGCCCGAGCAGGTGCTGCAGCTTATCGGGCACCTGAAAACGCGCGCGGCGCTGCTGGACTACACCAAAGAGAGACCGCTGCGGATCATGGAGGTGTGCGGCGGACATACGCACGCCATCTTCAAATTTGGCCTCGACCAGCTGCTGCCGGAGAACATCGAGTTTATCCACGGCCCCGGCTGCCCGGTGTGCGTGCTGCCGATGGGGCGCATCGACAGCTGTATCGAAATTGCCAGCCAGCCCGACGTCATTTTCTGCACCTTTGGCGACGCGATGCGCGTGCCGGGGAAAAACGGCTCGCTGCTGCAGGCGAAAGCGCGCGGGGCCGACGTCCGGATCGTCTATTCGCCGATGGATGCCCTGACGCTGGCGGAGGACAACCCCGCGCGCAAGGTGGTGTTTTTTGGCCTGGGGTTTGAAACCACCATGCCCGCCACCGCCATCACGCTGCAGCAGGCGAAAGCGCGCGGCGTCGGGAATTTTTTCTTCTTCTGCCAGCACATTACGCTCATTCCCACGCTGCGCAGCCTGCTGGAAGAGCCGGGAAACGGCATTGACGCTTTTCTGGCACCGGGGCATGTCAGCATGGTAATTGGCACAGACGCCTACGGTTTTATCGCTGAACAGTACAATCGTCCGTTAGTGGTCGCTGGTTTCGAACCACTTGATCTACTGCAAGGTGTCACCATGCTGGTTGAGCAGAAAATAGCGGCCCTGAGTACCGTGGAAAACCAGTACCGCCGCGTGGTACCGGATGCGGGAAATGAGCGGGCGCAGCAGGCGATAGCCGATGTGTTCAGCGTTGAGGGCGACAGCGAATGGCGTGGTCTGGGGCTGATTGCCGAATCCGGCGTGCGCCTGACGCCGACCTATCGCGCGTTCGACGCCGAAGCGCATTTCCGCCCGCAGCCGCAGCAGGTTTGCGACGATCCCCGGGCCCGCTGCGGCGACGTGCTCACCGGTAAATGCAAACCGCATCAATGCCCGTTATTTGGCGATACCTGTAACCCGCAAACGGCGTTTGGCGCGCTGATGGTCTCCTCCGAAGGGGCGTGTGCCGCGTGGTATCAGTATCGCAACCAGGAGAGTGAAGCATGAATACGGTTGAAATGGCGCACGGCAGCGGCGGACAGGCGATGCAGCAGCTGATTAACCGGCTGTTTATGGAAGCCTTCAACAACCCCTGGCTCGCCGAACAGGAAGACCAGGCGCGCATTGACCTCGCGACCCTCACCGCGCAGGGCGACAGGCTGGCGTTCTCCACCGACAGCTACGTGATTGACCCGCTGTTCTTCCCCGGCGGCGATATCGGCAAGCTCGCCGTCTGCGGCACGGCCAACGACGTGGCGGTCAGCGGCGCCATTCCGCGCTACCTCTCCTGCGGATTTATCCTCGAAGAGGGGTTACCGATGGAGACGCTCACGATAGTGGTCAACAGCATGGCGCACACCGCGCGCGAGGCGGGGATAGCTATCGTCACCGGCGATACCAAAGTGGTGCAGCGCGGCGCGGCCGACAAGCTGTTTATCAACACCGCCGGCATGGGGGCGATCCCCGCCGATATTCACTGGGCGGCACAGCATCTTAGCGTGGGCGACGTGCTGATCGTGACCGGGACGCTGGGCTGCCACGGGGCGACCATCCTTAACCTGCGCGAAGGTCTGGGACTGGATGGCGAACTGCGCAGCGACTGCGAGGTGCTCACCCCGCTGATCCAGACGCTGCGGAGTATTCCCGGCGTGAAAGCCCTGCGGGACGCCACGCGAGGCGGCGTGAACGCCGTGGTCCACGAATTTGCAGCAAGCTGCGGGTACGGGATTGAGCTCACCGAGCGTAGCCTGCCCGTGAAGCCTGCCGTTCGCGGCCTTTGCGAACTGCTGGGCCTTGACCCGCTCAACTTTGCCAACGAAGGCAAACTGGTTATTGGCGTTGAACGCGCGTCAGCGGAAGCCGTTCTTGAACAGCTGCGGGCTCATCCGTCAGGAAAAGAGGCGGCGATGATTGGTGAAGTGGTTGAGCGCAAAGGGGTGCGCCTGGCCGGGCTGTATGGCGTTAAACGGACGCTGGATCTGCCGCACGCGGAACCCTTACCCCGTATTTGCTAGAACCGCGCCATAAGCGGTCAGCACTGAATCTCTTTTTTGCCAGTTTCTATTGGAAAGCAATATGCCGTATACACCGATGAGCGATCTTGGACAGCAGGGCCTGTTTGACATCACGCGCACACTTTTACAGCAGCCCGATCTCGGCGCGCTGAGCGATGCCCTGACGCGGCTGGTCAGGCAATCGGCGCTGGCGGACAGCGCCGCGATTGTGCTCTGGCATAGCGGAACGCAGCGCGCGAGCTACTACTCGACGCGTGATAATGGCAAAACGTTTGAATACGAAGACGAAACGTATCTGGCGCACGGCCCGGTGCGCCGCATACTCTCCCGGCCTGAAGTGCTGCACTGCAACTTTGCGGAGTTCCGCCAGGCGTGGCCGAAGCTGGCGGCGAGCGACCTCTATCAGCCTTTCGGGCATTACTGCATGCTGCCGCTGGCGGCTGAGGGACAGATTTTTGGCGGCTGCGAGTTTATCCGCACGACCGACCAGCCCTGGAGCGAGGCGGAATACGAGCGCCTGCACACCTTCACCCAGATCGTGGCCGTCGTCGCGGAGCAGATCCAAAGCCGCGTCACCAATAACGTCGATTACGACCTGCTGAGCCGCGAGCGCGACAACTTCCGCATTCTGGTCGCCATCACCAACGCCGTGCTCTCCCGCCTGGACATGGACGAGCTGGTCAGCGAAGTCTCGAAAGAGATCCACCACTATTTCAAAATCGACGCCATCAGCATTGCGCTGCGCGGCCATCGCAAGGGCAAGCTGAACATCTACTCCACGCACTATCTCGATGAAGCCAACCCGGCGCACGAGCAGAGCGAGGTGGACGAAGCGGGCACCCTTTCCGAGCGGGTCTTCAAGAGCAAAGAGATCCTCCTGCTCAACCTGAACGAGCAGGACCCGGTCGCGCCGTACGAGCGGATGCTGTTTAACACCTGGGGCAATAAAATTCAGACCCTTTGTCTGCTGCCGCTGATGTCTGGCAACACCATGCTGGGCGTGCTAAAGCTGGCGCAGTGCGAGGAGGGCGTGTTTACCACCGCCAACCTGAAGCTGCTGCGCCAGATTGCCGAGCGTATTTCCATCGCGCTGGATAACGCCCTCGCCTATCAGGAAATTCATCGCCTGAAAGAGCGGCTGGTGGATGAGAACCTGGCCCTGACCGAACAGCTCAACAACGTGGACAGCGAGTTTGGTGAAATCATCGGGCGCAGCGACGCCATGTACAGCGTGCTTAAGCAGGTTGAAATGGTGGCGCAAAGCGACAGCACGGTGCTGATTCTGGGCGAAACCGGCACGGGCAAAGAGCTGATAGCCCGCGCCATCCACAACCTGAGCAACCGCAACAGCCGACGGATGGTGAAGATGAACTGCGCCGCGATGCCTGCGGGACTGCTGGAAAGCGATCTGTTCGGCCACGAGCGCGGTGCATTCACCGGGGCCAGCAGCCAGCGGCTGGGCCGTTTTGAGCTGGCGGACAAAAGCTCGCTGTTCCTCGACGAAGTGGGTGATATGCCGCTGGAGCTACAGCCGAAACTGCTGCGCGTCCTGCAGGAGCAGGAGTTTGAGCGCCTGGGCAGCAACAAGCTTATCCAGACCGACGTGCGGCTGATTGCCGCCACCAACCGTGACCTGAAAAAAATGGTCGCCGACCGCGAGTTTCGCAGCGATCTTTACTATCGTCTGAACGTCTTCCCGATCTTCCTGCCGCCGCTGCGCGAGCGCCCGGAAGATATCCCCCTGCTGGTCAAAGCCTTTACCGCGAAGATCGCGCGCCGGATGGGGCGCAACATCGACAGTATTCCTGCCGAGACGTTGCGCACTCTTTCATCGATGGAATGGCCCGGCAACGTGCGCGAGCTGGAAAACGTCATCGAACGCGCGGTGCTGCTGACGCGCGGTAACGTGCTGCAACTCTCCCTGCCTGAGGTTACGCTTCCTGACGTGACCGCGCCCGCCGCCGAGACAGCGAAAGAGGGAGAAGATGAATATCAGCTCATTATGCGCGTGCTGAAAGAGACCAACGGCGTGGTCGCCGGGCCAAAAGGTGCCGCCCAGCGCCTGGGGTTAAAACGCACCACCCTTCTGTCACGCATGAAGCGTCTCGGGATTGATAAAGAGAGCCTCATTTAAGACCTTATTCCGGCGGTGTTTTTCTGACACCGCCTTTTGTTCCCCTGCGCAATTGTCCCTCATTGACACAAAATCGTTTCCTCTGTATAAAATTCCGCCTTAATAATGAGTTTCATTTGCATCAATAATAATTTTAATGAAGGGTAGCGTTTCATGAAAAAGGTCATCTGCGCGTTAGGCCTGGCGATTGCGTCGGTCGGTTCTGCTCTGGCAACCACCTATCCCCTGACGATTGAAAACTGTGGCTACAAAGAGACGTTCACCAAAGCGCCGGAACGCGTCGTGGCCCTGGGCCAGAACACCGTCGAAATTTTGCTCCTGCTGGGCCTGGAAGATAAGGTGAAGGCCAGCGCCTTCTGGCCGACCAAAGTGCTGCCGCAGCTGGCGGAACAGAACGCAAAAATCAAAACCCTGACGGTCGAAATCCCGACCCTTGAATCCGTTCTTGCGCAAAATCCTGACTTTGTCCCCGCGCAGTCCCCGCTGCTGCTGGGGCCTGAAAGTAAGGTCGCAAAACGCGAAGACCTGATGACCCTGGGCGTGAACAGCTACGTGTCGCCGGGCATGTGCGCGACCAAAAAAGCCACAGGCGATATGTACGGCAGCCGCCAGAAGCTGTGGGATATGACGTATCTTTATAAAGAGATTGAGGATTTCGCCAAAATCTTTAACGTTGAAGACCGCGGTCAGGCCGTTATTGCCGATTTCAAAAAACGCGAGGCCGACCTGCGTAAGGAATTCGGCAAGAGTAACAAAGACCTTTCGTTTGTCTTCTGGTTCTCCAGTTCATCCCCTTCTGCAGACGCCTACGTCGGCGGTAAAAATAGCCCCTCAGGGTTTATCGCCAGCCTGATGGGCGGCCATAACGCCATTACGTCCGAGACCGAATGGCCAACCGTGGGTTGGGAAAGCATTATTGCCGCCAATCCGGATGTCATTGTGGTGTCCAGCCTGGACCGCAACCGCTGGGCGCTGGATAACGCGGAAGAAAAAATCAAATTCCTGAAGAGCGATCCGGCGGTCAGCCAGCTGGACGCGGTGAAAAAAGGCCATATCGTGGTGATGGACGGCCAGGCGATGAACCCGACGATCCGTACGATTTACGGGGCTGAGCAGGTCGGCGAACAGCTCAGAAAGCTGGGGCTGAACTGATGACAACCGCCGTTCTTCAGGCCCGGCAGAGCCTGGTTCTGACGACCTCGGGTTTGCTCGCCCTGGTACTGTTATTTCTGACGATCGCGCTGAGCGTCAGCGTCGGCGAGTTGTCCATCCCGCTGGATAAGGTGTTTTACGCCATCAGCAATAAAATGGGGCTCACCGAGGTTCCGCTCACCCGCATCTATGAGAGCGTGATCTGGGACTTTCGCCTGAGCCGCGCGCTGGTAGCGGCCTGCTGCGGCGCGGGGCTGGCCATCTGCGGTGCCGTATTGCAGAGCCTGCTGAAGAACGCCCTGGCGGAACCTTACGTGCTCGGCGTGTCGGCAGGTGCCTCAACCGGAGCGGTGTCGGTCGTCGTTTTGGGGATTGGCACCGGTGCGGTGTCGTTGTCTGCCGGGGCCTTTGCCGGGGCGTTCGCCGCCTTTGCGTTTGTCGCGTTTCTGACGAACGGCGCGCGCGGGGGAAATGAACGTACCATTCTGGCTGGCGTTGCCGCCTCACAGCTGTTCAACGCCATTACTGCCTACACCATCAGCACCTCCGCCAGCGCCCAGCAGGCGCGCGACGTGATGTTCTGGCTGCTGGGCAGCTTCAGCGGCGTTCGCTGGCCGGAATTCCAGCTGGCGCTGGTGGTGGTGCTGACTGGATTAGCCGTTTGCCTCTACTATTCCCGGGCGCTGGATGCCTTCACGTTCGGTGATGACGCTGCGGCCTCTTTAGGTATTGCCGTCCCGTGGGTGCGCCTGACGCTCTTTACCACTACCGCGCTGATTACCGCGACGATTGTCAGCATGGCGGGCTCAATCGGCTTTGTCGGGCTGGTGGTCCCGCACGTGATGCGTTTCCTGTTCGGGCCGCTGCACCGCACGCTGCTGATTGCCAGCGCGCTGGCAGGGGCGATCCTGATGGTGCTGGCAGACATTGCCTCGCGCATGCTGATTGCGCCGCAAAGCCTGCCCGTCGGCGTGGTCACCGCGCTGGTTGGCGTGCCTTTCTTTGCCGTGATTATCTACCGTTCAAGGAATAAGTGATGAGTATCTGCGCTGAAAATATTACCTGGAAGGTCGGCAAAAAGGTCATCGTTAACAACGTCTCGCTGAAGGTGTCACGGGGCGAAACGGTAGGGCTGCTTGGCCCTAACGGCTGCGGTAAATCGTCTCTTTTACGGATCCTCGCCGGGCTTCGTCGCCCGAATGCTGGCTGCGTTACCCTGGACGGCCAGGACATCTCCCGCATCGCCAAAAAGCAGCTGGCGCGCCGGGTCGCCTTCGTCGAGCAGCACGGCATGACGGACGCCAACATGCGCGTGCGCGACGTGGTGAAACTCGGGCGTATTCCGCACCACTCCGCTTTTTCCAACTGGAGCAACCACGATGACGAAACCGTCACTGCCGCCCTGCAGCGCGTGGATATGCTGGATAAAAGCGACCAGGGCTGGCTGAGCCTCTCCGGCGGAGAGCGCCAGCGCGTGCATATTGCCCGCGCCCTGGCTCAGACCCCAACGGAAATCCTGCTGGACGAGCCGACCAACCACCTGGACATTCATCATCAGATGCAGCTGATGCAGCTGATCAGCGAATTACCGGTCACCAGCATTGTCGCTATCCACGATCTCAACCACGCCTCGATGTTCTGCGACTCGCTGATTGTGATGCAGAAAGGACAAATTGTGGCGACGGGGACACCGCAGGACATCTTATCCGAGTCTTTGTTGTGGGATGTCTTCCGGGTGAAAACCAAAATCGAGATCTCGCCGTTCCATGGCAAAAAGCACATCCACTTTATCGTTTAGGGACGAGTGAACGACGATGCCCCTTCGCCCTGCCGCCACGCTCTGGCCGCCCGTCTTACTGGGTAGCCAGTTTGTTTTCAACATTGGCTTTTACGCCGTCGTTCCCTTCCTGGCGATATTCCTGCGCGACGACATGCTGCTCTCCGGCGGACTGATCGGGCTGATCCTGGGCCTGCGTACCTTCTCGCAACAGGGGATGTTTATCGTTGGCGGTGCGCTCTCGGACCGGTTTGGCGCGAAAGTGATTATCCTGAGCGGCTGTATTGTTCGTGTTTCAGGTTATCTGCTGCTGGCCTTCGGGGAATCCCTGTGGCCGATTATTCTGGGCGCGTGTCTGACGGGCGTTGGCGGCGCGTTATTTTCTCCCTCAATTGAGGCACTGCTGGCAAAAGCGGGCACTCAAAGCGAGACAAAAGGCAAACGCAGCCGCGCGGAGTGGTTTGCGCTCTTTGCCGTCTGCGGAGAGCTCGGCGCGGTACTGGGCCCGGTTGCTGGCGCCCTGCTCACCGGCCTCGGCTTTCGTCAGGTGGCGCTGGCGGGAGCTGGCGTCTTTATCATTGCGCTAGTGGTGCTCTTCTTTTGCCTGCCTGCTGCTGGCCACCGTTCACAAACGCTGAAAATACAGCCCTGGTGGACAACGTTCCGCCAGCCGCGCTTTGTCGCCTTTATCATTGCCTACAGCTCGTGGCTGTTAAGCTATAACCAGCTTTATCTGGCGCTGCCGGTGGAAATCCAGCGTTCTGGCGGTAACGAGAAAGATCTCGGCCCGCTTTTTATGCTGGCCTCCGTTCTGATCATCACCTTACAGCTGCCGCTGGCGCGCTTCGCCCGTCGCGTGGGCGCGGTGAGAATTCTGCCGGTGGGATTTTTGCTGCTGTCAGCCGCATTTGCGAGCGTGGCGACGTTTGCCCCGATGACGCCGCCGGAAGGCTGGCTGCGCTTACTGCCTTCTGTCTGTTTTGTGACGCTGTTGACGCTGGGGCAAATGCTGCTGGTGCCATCGGCTAAAGATCTGATCCCTCGGTTTACGGAGGAATCCACGCTTGGCGCGCACTACGGCGCACTCGCCACCGCCGGAGGCATAGCGGTACTGGCGGGAAACCTGGTGTTTGGCAGCCTGCTGGACCGCGCGCTGGTGCCCTCAACGCAGGCGATGTACCCCTGGCTGCTGCTGGCCCTCTTCCCGCTCAGCAGCGCGCTGGCCCTGAAGGTGATTTGCCGCCCGCTGAGACGCTGAACCGATCACTTTTTCGGACGGTATTTCTCCGGCAGTTCCGGCACGGGACGACGGTCATCCATCAGATGGCGAACGGTAAGAATAGGATGACGCCATAACATACGCGGGCCTGCCCAGCGCATAACCTGCTTCATCTCTTCACGTCTGGCAGGCTGGTAGCAGTGTACGGGACACTGCTTGCAGGCCGGCTTTTCCTCACCGAAAACGCATTTATCCAGGCGCTTATCGGCATACGCGTTGAGCGCCTGATAATACCCTTCCTCCTGAGAGGCCTGCGGGCACTGCTTTTCATACAACGCGATCATTTTCGCGATGGTCTCTTTTTCTCGTGAGATGCGTTTACCGGACATAGCGGATTACCGAATAATAAAGTGCATCGATAATACACCTTTCAACACTGGATTTCAGCGGTTGCATTTCGTTTCCTGAAGGCTGATTCCAGTTTTAGCCCTGCACCGGCGAACAATCACTGGTATTTTATACAGGCATCAGAAATGACCTTTTTCCGTGTTGTCTGGAGACCCTATGCAAGAGCTCACGATCGGCAAACCCTATCGCCATTTGAAAGTGGGATATTTTAGAAAGCGCCATGAAGACCGCAATACAAAGATACCGAAGCGCTACAGCGTACATGCGGCGCTGAGCTTAAAAGGTGACTGGCTTGAAAAGGCGGGGTTTACGACCCATTCCCGAGTCAGGGTGGGCGTGGAGCATGGAAAAATTGTCATCGAATTAATGGCGGAAGATGCCTCGTAAAGCCACGACATTTTTCTGCGCCGGACCTTTTTTTCATGCGACAATAGAAGGAACAAACGGCCATTGAGCCCATCAAAACGGTTTATTTTCAAAGAAATGGACATCATAACTCCATGAGCACAATCGACAATTTCGACGCACATACGCCGATGATGCAGCAGTATCTGAAGCTGAAAGCACAGCATCCGGAAATCCTGCTGTTTTACCGTATGGGCGATTTTTACGAGCTGTTTTATGACGATGCTAAGCGTGCATCGCAGCTGCTCGACATCTCGCTGACCAAACGTGGCGCATCGGCAGGCGAGCCCATTCCTATGGCAGGTATCCCGCACCACGCGGTAGAAAACTACCTGGCGAAGCTGGTGAATCAGGGCGAGTCCGTTGCCATCTGCGAACAGATCGGCGATCCGGCGACCTCAAAAGGCCCGGTGGAACGCAAAGTCGTGCGCATCGTCACGCCTGGCACCATCAGTGATGAAGCCCTGTTACAGGAGCGCCAGGATAACCTGCTGGCAGCGCTGTGGCAGGACGGTAAAGGCTTTGGCTACGCGACGCTGGATATTAGCTCCGGACGTTTTCGCCTGAGTGAACCGGCTGACCGTGAAACGATGGCCGCCGAACTGCAGCGCACCAACCCGGCAGAATTGCTCTATGCCGAAGATTTCGCCGAAATGGCGCTGATTGAAGGTCGTCGCGGGTTGCGCCGTCGTCCGCTGTGGGAATTCGAAATTGATACCGCGCGCCAGCAGCTGAATCTGCAGTTTGGCACCCGCGATCTGATTGGCTTTGGCGTTGAAAACGCCCCGCGCGGGCTATGTGCGGCCGGTTGTCTCCTGCAGTACGTGAAAGATACCCAGCGCACCGCACTGCCGCATATCCGCTCTATCACCATGGAGCGCCAGCAGGACAGCATCATCATGGATGCCGCCACGCGCCGTAACCTGGAGATCACGCAGAACCTGGCGGGTGGCGTAGAAAATACGCTCGCGTCGGTCCTCGACAGTACGGTAACGCCAATGGGCAGCCGCATGCTGAAACGCTGGCTGCATATGCCGATCCGCGATACCGAGACGCTGGTTTGCCGTCAGCAGACGATTGCCGCGCTGCAGGATCGCTATACCGAGCTGCAGCCGGTTCTGCGCCAGGTGGGCGATCTGGAGCGTATCCTTGCGCGTCTGGCACTGCGAACGGCACGACCACGCGATCTCGCGCGGATGCGTCATGCTTTCCAGCAGCTGCCGGAACTGCGTGCGCAGCTGGGTGACGTTGACAGCGCGCCGGTACAGAAACTCCGCGAAACCATGGGCGAATTTACCGAGCTTCGCGAACTGCTGGAGCGCGCTATTATCGATGCGCCTCCGGTTCTGGTGCGTGATGGCGGCGTGATTGCCCCAGGCTACAACGAAGAGCTGGACGAATGGCGCGCGCTGGCCGACGGTGCGACGGATTACCTCGATAAGCTGGAAATCCGCGAGCGCGAGCGTCTTGGGCTCGACACACTGAAAGTGGGGTATAACGCGGTACACGGTTACTACATTCAGATTAGCCGCGGTCAGAGCCACCTGGCGCCGATTCACTACGTGCGTCGCCAGACGTTGAAAAACGCCGAACGCTATATCATTCCTGAACTGAAAGAGTACGAAGACAAAGTCCTCACCTCGAAAGGCAAGGCGCTGGCCCTGGAAAAACAGCTGTATGAAGAGCTGTTCGACATGCTGATGCCGCACCTGGGCGACCTGCAGCAGAGCGCCAGCGCGCTGGCGGAGCTGGACGTGCTGGTGAATCTGGCAGAGCGCGCTGAAACGCTGAACTACACCTGCCCAACCTTTACCGACAAGCCCGGCATTCGCATCACTGAAGGCCGTCACCCGGTGGTAGAACAGGTGCTCAACGAACCGTTCATCGCCAACCCGCTGAGCCTGTCACCGCAGAGAAGAATGTTGATCATTACCGGTCCGAACATGGGCGGTAAGAGTACCTATATGCGTCAGACGGCGCTGATTGCGCTGCTCGCGTATATCGGCAGCTACGTCCCGGCGCAAAACGTGGAGATTGGCCCCATCGACCGCATCTTTACCCGCGTCGGGGCAGCGGACGATCTGGCGAGCGGTCGCTCAACCTTCATGGTCGAGATGACCGAAACGGCAAACATTCTGCATAACGCGACGGAGCACAGCCTGGTGCTGATGGACGAAGTCGGGCGCGGAACGTCAACCTATGACGGTCTGTCGCTGGCATGGGCCTGTGCGGAAAGCCTTGCGAATAAAATCAAGGCCATGACGCTGTTTGCCACCCACTATTTCGAACTGACGCAGCTGCCGGAGAAAATGGAAGGGGTTGCGAACGTTCATCTGGATGCGCTGGAGCACGGCGATACCATTGCCTTCATGCACACGGTACAGGATGGCGCGGCGAGCAAGAGCTATGGCCTGGCCGTCGCGGCGCTGGCTGGTGTGCCGAAAGAGGTGATCAAGCGCGCGCGTCAGAAACTGCGTGAGCTGGAAAGCCTGTCACCGAATGCGGCAGCGACGCAGATTGATGGTACGCAGATGTCGCTGTTGGTGCCTGCGGAAGAGACGTCGCCTGCGGTGGAAGCGCTGGAAAACCTCGACCCGGATTCACTGACGCCGCGTCAGGCGCTGGAGTGGATTTACAGGTTGAAGAGTCTGGTTTAGTTTTCTGCGGTCTGTTTTGTCGGGTGGCGGCTTCGCCATACCCGACCTACAAACCCTGTATGCCCGGTAAGCGCTGCGCCACCGGGCTTTTTTTTACAGCAGCGGCGGGATCGTCGGCACCTGTGGTGCCTCGTCAATATCCTTCTGCGTCATGCGGAACGCTTCCGGGTAATGCTCGCGGCTGGTACGGCGCAGCGGTTCAGTATTACGCCAGGTATACAAACAATGCTGGCACTGGTAAACGGTCCAGACCCCTTTTACCGGCGACGTCGCCATCACTTCAATATGCTCATCGGCACAACGTGGACAAATCATCTTTTCCTCCTTATTGACGTGTTGCCAGCATCGCGGTCAGTTTTTCAGCCCAGGCTTTGGTTTCAGGCAGATCCTGTACCGGCTGGCTGTAGTGACCCCGGGTGTCCGGCGCGACAGGCGTGGTGGCATCGATAATCAGTTTGTCGGTAATGCCCGCCGGGCTGGAGCCAGGATCGAGTTCAAGGACCGACATGTTCGGCAGCTGCACCAGATCCCCTGCCGGGTTCACTTTCGACGACAGCGCCCACATCACCTGCGGAAGGTTGAACGGATCGACATCCTCATCCACCATAATTACCATCTTCACGTAGCCCAGACCGTGCGGCGTGGTCATGGCGCGTAAACCCACCGCGCGGGCAAAACCGCCGTAGCGTTTTTTAGTGGAGATAATCGCCAGCAGACCGTGGGTGTACATCGCGTTCACCGCCTGCACTTCCGGGAATTCCGCTTTCAGCTGCTGGTAGAGCGGCACGCAGGTGGCCGGTCCCATCAGATAGTCAATCTCGGTCCACGGCATGCCGAGGTAGAGCGACTCAAAAATCGGACTGGTGCGGTAAGAGACTTTGTCGATACGGACCACCGTCATGTTACGGCCACCGGAATAGTGTCCGGTAAACTCGCCGAATGGCCCCTCGATTTCACGCTTGCGGCCTTCAATCACCCCTTCCAGGATCACTTCAGAACCCCACGGCACATCGAAGCCGGTCAGCGGCGCGGTGGCAATCGGGTACGGGCTTTCACGCAGCGCGCCGGCCATTTCATACTCGGACTGATCGTATTTCAGCGGCGTGGCGCCCATCAGGGTGATGATCGGGTCGTTGCCCAGCGTAATCGCAATCGGCAGGTCTTCACCACGCTCTTCCGCTTTGTGCAGATGCAGGGCGATATCGTGCATCGGAACCGGCTGGAGGCCGAGCTTGCGCTTGCCCTTCACTTCCATACGGTAGATCCCGACGTTCTGCTTGCCGAAGTTGTCCGGGTCGAGCGGATCGCGCGAGACAACGCACGCTTTATCGAGATAAAAACCGCCGTCACCGTCGTTCAGGCGAAACAGCGGCAGGATATCGAACAGGTTAATATCTTCACCGTCCACCGTATTCTGCGCCCAGGCCGGGTTGGCGCGGCGCTCCGGCGTGACGGGAAATTTATCCCAGCGGCGGATAAATTCGTCGATCTGTTTTTTTACCGGGGTGTTCGCAGGGAGCCCCATCGAAATGGCGTGGTTCTGCCAGGAGCCGATGGTGTTCATCACCACGCGGGCATCGGTAAAGCCACGAATGTTGTCGAACCACAGCGCGGGCGCGCCGTCGCCAATGCGGCCGGTCGCGTTGGCTGCCGCCGCCAGATCGGGCTCGGCGTTAACCTCTTCCTCAATTTTCAGCAGCTGCCCTTGCTCATCGAGCGCCTGCAGGAAGCTTCTCAAATCATCAAATGCCATTTTTATTCTCCTGTGAAAAATGTTTCGCCTCCCGCAGCCCGTTCCAGCGGCGCGCCTTTTTATGCTCCAGCCCGAACTGATCGAGCACGCGGGTCACGATGTGCTGGGTAATGTCATCTGCGGTTTGTGGGTGGTTGTAATACGCAGGCATGGGCGGCACCATCGCCACGCCCATGCGGGAAAGTGCAAGCATGTTCTCAAGATGAATGGTGCTGAGCGGCGTTTCACGCGGAACCAGCACCAGCTTGCGCCCCTCTTTCAGCACCACGTCAGCCGCGCGTCCCACCAGCCCTTCGGCGTAGCCCGCGCGGATCCCCGCGAGCGTTTTCATGCTGCAGGGAATGACGATCATGCCGTCGGTGCGAAACGAGCCGGAGGAGATGGTGGCGGCCTGGTCAGCCGGACTGTGGACAACGTCAGCCAGGGCAGCAACGTCCTGCGCGGTGTAGGGCGTTTCCAGCTCAATGGTGGTTTTTGCCCACTTAGACATGACCAGATGCGTCTCCACCTCCGGCATTTCCCGCAGCGCCTGCAGCAGCGCCACGCCCAGCGGTGCGCCCGTTGCCCCCGTCATTCCCACTATCAATCTCATTCATCACCTCAATATTTTGTTCGTGTACGAACATTATAAATAAGCTACTCCAGGATCGTTTACCTGACAAGATCGTTCGCATACGATCACACGAATGGCTAAATGATGCCGCGTTAAAATTGAGAGCAATAGCGGCTATCATAGGGGGAGATTTTTTCCGTCGGAGTGTTCATGGAACTAAGACAAGAGGCGTTCCACCTGTTACGTCAGCTTTTTCAACAGCATACCGCGCAGTGGCAACATGCCTTACCGGAACTGACCAAGCCACAGTATGCGGTGATGCGCTCTATTGCCGAGCATCCGGGTATTGAACAGGTGGCGTTGACCGAAGTGGCGGTCAGCACGAAAGCAACCCTGGCGGAAATGCTCAGCCGCATGGAGGCGCGCGGGCTGGTCAAACGCGAGCACGATCCGGCCGACAAGCGCCGCCGGTTTGTCTTCCTGACCCCAGAAGGTGAAGCCCTGCTTGCGGGCTGTAAACCGGTTGGCAACGAGGTGGATGAGGCGTTTTTAGGACGTCTTAACAAGGCCGAGCGGGAGCAGTTCTCTGCGCTCATCAAAAAGATGATGCACGATTAATTCACGCTGGTGCGCATAAAATCGATAAACGTGCGCACCTTCGCCGACACGTGCCGGGCATCGGGATAAACCGCATAGATGCCCTGCTGCGCAAAGGTATATCCCGGTAAAACCGGGACCAGTCTTCCCGCATCAAGCGCATCGCGCGCCAGCCATTCCGGCAGTAACGCCACGCCTCCGCCCGCGAGTGCAAAGGCCATAAGAGCCTGCGCGCTGTCGGCAAACAGGCGCGGCGCTTTTTTTATCTCCAGCGTTTCAGGCGCACCGCTGGCATCCTTCACCTGCCAGCGCAGCGGCGAGGCCAGGCGCTCGTGAATAATCCAGTCGGCGTTGGCAAGGTGTGCAAGCGTTTCGATCGGATGGTTAACGAGCCACTCGGGCGTCGCAACGGGGAGAATCGAGAAGTGCGAAATCAGCGCGGCGTGGTTGCGCGAATCGGCAAGCGTTCCCAGCCGGATAGCTACGTCAAAGCGCTCCGAGATAAGGTCGGCGTGCAGGGAGGACGAAACGTGCCGCACGCGAAGATCCGGGTGCTGCTGGCTAAACCTGGCCAGCAGCGGCACCACCACCTGTGAGCCATACTCGGGCGTCGTCGTGATCCGCAGTTCGCCAGTGAGCCCCGCATGATTCGCGCGGACATCATCCTGCAGCCGTTCCGCATCCTTCAGAAGCGCCACGCTGCGTTGATGAAAGAGCGCGCCCGCCTCGGTTAACGTCAGACGGCGGGTGGAGCGCAGCAGCAGCGTAACGCCCAGCTCATCTTCAAGCTGGCGAATATTGAAGCTGACCACGGCTTTTGTCAGCCCCATTGCCTCGGCTGCGGCAGTGAAACTGCCGGTATCGGCCACCGCGACAAACATCTGCGCTCGCTGCAGGTTAATCATCATCACGCCCTTTACTGTCAAAAGTTTTTTGACAGTATATCGCGCTTTGTCAGGTTTATCCGTGCTTCCCGGATCGATACGATACGCCACCTCACCGGAGGATCCACCATGACGTATCGCAGCAAAGTCGCCGCTGTTTATCTGCTGGGCTTTTTTCTTGATTTGATCAACATGTTCATTGCCAGCGTCGCCTTCCCGGCAATGGCTCACGCCTTTAACACCACGCCTTCAGCCCTTGCCTGGGTCAGTAACGGGTACATTGCCGGCCTGACGCTGGTGATCCCGTTTAGCAGCGTGCTCACGCGCCGCATCGGGCCAAAGCGCGTCATCCTGCTCTCGCTTTTTCTGTTCAGCGCAGCCTCCGCTGCGGCAGGCCTGTCTGCAACGCTTGAAAGCCTGATCGCCTGGCGAGTACTCCAGGGCGTGGGAGGGGGCTTACTGATCCCCGTCGGACAGGCGCTGACCTGGCAACAGTTTAAGCCTCACGAGCGTGCCCGACTCTCCTCGGCGGTGATGCTGGTTGCGTTGCTGGCCCCGGCCTGCTCCCCTGCTATCGGAGGCCTGCTGGTGCAGACGTTCAGCTGGCGATGGATATTTTTCGCCACGCTACCGGTCGCTATCGTGACCTTTGTTTTGGCCTGCCTGTGGCTTAAACACGAAATGCCCGCGATGAAAGCGGCCAGGCTGCTAAACCTGTCGTTGCTCGCGGACCCGCTTTTGCGTTTTTCCATGCTTGTCTATATCTGCGTACCCGGCATGTTTATTGGGGTGAACGTCACGGGCATGTTTTATCTTCAGCACGTGGCGAACATGAGCCCAGCCGCAACGGGGATGCTCATGCTGCCGTGGTCCGCGGCATCGTTTATCGCCATCACGGCAACGGGACGCTATTTTAACCGTATTGGCCCCCGGCCGCTGATCGTCATCGGCTGCCTGCTGCAGGCGACGGGTATCCTGCTTTTGATTAACGTCAGTTCGGCTACGCTGCTGCCTGGCGTTGCGTTTACCCTGATGGGCGCGGGGGGAAGCCTGTGCAGCAGTACGGCTCAGAGCAGCGCTTTTCTGACGACGCGCCGGGAAGAGATGCCGGATGCCAGCGCGCTGTGGAATCTTAATCGTCAGCTGAGCTTTTTTGCCGGCGCCCTGCTGCTGGCGCAGACGCTGAACCTGGCGCAGGTCTGGCTGCCACCGCTCGCGGCCTGGCACGGGATGTTTATTTTTGCCGCAGGCATGACCTTTCTGCCTGTACCGTACGTTTTTCGTCTTAACAATACGCAGGTGCTCACCCAGCTGCGACAAGAGAATTCATGACGCCTTTCGAACACGACATTATCGACCTCCACATTGCGCTTGAAAACTGGTTAGGCAAAGGAGAAGGAGATCCCGACGCCCTGCTCGCCCGCTTCAGCCCGGATTTTCTGATGATCCCGCCGGGCGGCATTCAGATCGACTATATCGGTCTTGCCAGTTTTCTGGAAAATCAGCGCGGAAGCCGTCCAGGACTGAAGATCGTCATTGACGAATTATCCACGATCCAGCGCTGGGATCGTGGCGCGGTGCTCCACTACCGGGAGACGCAAACCCGGCCGGACCTGCCCGTCAACGTGCGCTGGTCAACCGCGGTGCTCAATCAGGAAGGCGATCGGATAGTGTGGCGTCTGCTGCACGAAACGGCTAAGCCGTAGCGCAAAAGAAAAAGGCCCGTCTCACGACGGGCCTTTTTTGACGAAAGGTTGCTTATTCGCGGAACAGCGCTTCGATGTTCAGACCTTGCCCCTGCAGGATTTCACGCAGGCGGCGCAGACCTTCAACCTGAATCTGACGAACACGTTCACGGGTCAGGCCAATTTCGCGGCCGACGTCTTCCAGTGTCGCAGCTTCATACCCCAGTAAACCGAAACGACGTGCCAGCACTTCACGCTGTTTGGCGTTCAGTTCGAACAGCCATTTGACGATGCTCTGCTTCATGTCATCGTCCTGCGTGGTGTCTTCCGGACCGTTGTCTTTTTCATCGGCCAGAATGTCCAGCAGCGCTTTTTCGGAGTCGCCACCCAGCGGGGTGTCAACGGAGGTAATGCGCTCGTTGAGACGCAGCATACGGCTTACGTCATCAACCGGTTTATCGAGTTGCTCAGCAATCTCTTCTGCGCTTGGCTCGTGGTCCAGTTTATGGGACAACTCGCGTGCGGTACGCAGATAAACGTTCAACTCTTTGACGATGTGAATCGGCAGGCGGATCGTACGGGTCTGGTTCATAATAGCCCGTTCGATGGTCTGACGAATCCACCAGGTCGCGTAGGTTGAGAAACGGAACCCGCGTTCCGGGTCAAACTTCTCAACTGCGCGGATGAGACCTAAGTTGCCCTCTTCAATCAGATCCAGCAGAGCCAGACCACGATTGCCGTAACGGCGGGCAATTTTCACGACCAGTCGCAGGTTACTTTCAATCATGCGACGACGCGAGGCTACATCACCACGCAAAGCACGACGTGCGAAATAGACTTCTTCTTCGGCCGTTAGCAGTGGGGAGTAACCAATCTCCCCAAGGTAAAGCTGAGTCGCGTCCAGTACACGCTGTGTGGCACCCTGCGATAACAGCTCTTCTTCAGCCAAATCGTTATCACTGGGTTCCTCTTCTACTAAGGCTTTTTCGTCAAAAGCCTCTACTCCGTTCTCATCAAATTCCGCGTCTTCATTTAAATCATGAACTTTCAGCGTATTCTGACTCATAAGGTGGCTCCTACCCGTGATCCCTGAACGAGACACCCTGGCTGGCATGCCCCGTCAAATTATCGCTGCGGCAAATACTGCAGCGGGTTTACGGATTTCCCCTTGTAACGAATTTCAAAATGCAAGCGTGTAGAACTGGTTCCGGTGCTACCCATGGTAGCGATTTTTTGCCCCGCCTTAACTTCTTGTTGTTCCCGGACCAGCATTGTGTCGTTATGGGCGTAGGCACTCAGGTAATCATCGTTATGTTTGATGATAATAAGATTACCGTAACCGCGCAGAGCGTTACCGGCATACACAACGCGCCCGTCTGCGGTCGCGATGATAGCCTGTCCTTTACTCCCTGCGATATCGATCCCTTTATTTCCCCCCTCGGAGGAAGAGAAGTTCTCGATAACCTTGCCGTCAGTTGGCCAGCGCCATGCAGAGATTGGCGAACTGGAGGTCATACTGCTGGCAGTCGGTTCAGTAGAGCTAACCACAGGTGCCGTCACCGGTGCTGTGACAACAGTCGCAGTCCCTTTATTATTCGGCAACATTTTGTTAGCAGTCTGATCACCTGAATCCTCAGAATACGTAATTACAGGTTGTGAAGCAACCACCGTGGTGGATTTTTGTGCAGGCTTAACGCTGTTATTTTGAGCCGTCACATCGGCCGCTGAAACGGTGTTGCCAGGCGTAAGCGGCGTGCCCGTCGCGTTGCCAACCTGGAGCGTTTGCCCAACTTCCAGACCGTATGGGGCCTGGACGTTATTGCGCTGCGCGAGGTCACGGAAATCGTTCCCGGTGATCCACGCAATGTAGAACAGCGTATCCCCGCGTTTCACGGTATAGGTGCTGCCACCGGTATAGCTGCCTTTCGGAATGTTCCCATACTGACGGTTATAGACTATGCGGCCATTTTGGGTCTGAACAGGCTGTTCCACTGGCTGAATCTGCGTCGGCTGCGTCATTGGACGCTGAACCGGCTGGATTGGCGGATTTTGTTGCGCCGTAGAGGTGCCCATTTTAGGCGGAGGAGTGATCAACATTCCGCCGGACGTGTTACCCGAGCCGCTGTTTCCGCCGACAGAACTGACGGGCGCAGGCGCGTTATTAGAACTTGTACAGCCTGCCAGCCAGAGCGAAACCAGTGATAATGCCGCAACACGGCTGATGGTGAATTTAGGGCTTCCCGCGCTCATTTATCCCCCAGGAATGTGTTAACTACCAGTGACTTAAAATTTACCGTGATGGCACGAATCTTTCGCGCCACACCATACGCTGAATTTGCCTTAATAACCCTGGATAATTCCGAGTCTCAGGCCAACTCCCCCTTGACCAGAGGCACAAAGCGCACGGCTTCCACGGTGTCGATAATAAACTCGCCGCCGCGCCGACGAACGCGCTTCAAAAGCTGCTGCTCGTCCCCGACGGGCAGAACAAGAATGCCCCCCTCATCCAGCTGCGACAACAGGGCCGCAGGAATTTCAGGCGGGGCCGCCGTCACGATGATCGCGTCAAACGGCGCGCGCGCCTTCCAACCCTGCCATCCATCACCGTGTCGTGTCGAAACATTATGTAAATCAAGTTGTTTCAGGCGACGACGCGCCTGCCACTGTAAACCTTTAATCCGTTCAACGGAGCATACATGATGAACCAGATGCGCCAGGATCGCGGTTTGATACCCCGACCCGGTGCCAATCTCCAGCACGCGGGAGTCAGGCGTCAGCTCCAGCAGCTCCGTCATGCGCGCCACCATGTAAGGCTGCGAAATCGTCTGGCCCTGTCCGATGGGCAGCGCCACGTTTTCCCACGCTTTGTGTTCAAACGCCTCGTCTACAAATTTCTCACGCGGAACCTGAGCAAGCGCTTCAAGCACGTGCTCGTCGCGGATCCCCTGCGCGCGGAGTTGTTCCAGAAGAGTTTGTACACGTTTGTTTACCATTGCGCGTTCACTCCTGCGCGATCCAGCCAGCCCGACACCACATCATGCGCGCTATACGCGGTTAAATCTACGTGCAGCGGGGTAACCGAAACATAGCCTTCATCCACGGCGGCAAAGTCGGTATCCGGACCCGCATCGCACTTATCGCCGGGAGGGCCAATCCAGTAAAGCGTGTTGCCGCGAGGATCCTGCTGCGGGATCACCTGATCGGCAGGATGTCGGCTTCCGCAACGGGTGACGCGAATGCCTTTAATTTCATCGAGAGGAAGATCCGGCACGTTGATGTTGAGGATGCGCCCGGTACGCAACGGCTCGCGGCCGAGCGCCCGCAGGATCGAACAGGTCACCGCGGCGGCGGTGTCGTAGTGCGTGTGGCCGTTTAACGAGACCGCCAGCGCCGGGAATCCAAGATGGCGCCCTTCCATTGCGGCCGCCACGGTGCCGGAGTAAATCACGTCATCGCCGAGGTTAGGACCGGCGTTAATGCCGGAAACAACGATATCCGGACGCGGCCGCATCAGCGCGTTCACGCCCAGAAAAACGCAGTCGGTTGGCGTGCCCATCTGCACGGCAATATCGCCATTTTCAAAGGTAAAGGTGCGAAGCGACGACTCCAGCGTCAGGGAGTTAGACGCTCCACTGCGGTTACGATCGGGCGCCACGACCTGCACGTCCGCGAATTCGCGGAGGTGTTTCGCCAGGGTCTGAATGCCTGGCGCGTGGATACCGTCATCGTTACTCAGCAATATTCGCATAATCACCCGAGGTGTTGATAAGTTCCCTGACAACACTGGTGGCAAAGCTACCTGCCGGTAGCCAGAAGCGTAACTCGACGGTCACGTCATCCCACCAGTTCCAGCTTAACTGCTGCGGATAGAGCAGCATCGCGCGGCGTGCCGCTTCGACTTTTTCCCGCACCAGCAAGGATTGCAATTCTGGCGCATCCGCTACGGCTAACTGCTCGGCAGCCAGCGCGTCGCCCTGTGTTCCCCAGTCGCCCGTACCAGGCAGCGCGGCGGTAATCATCAGCGCTTTTGCGTCCACGCGCGACTGCACATCGGCCATTTCTTCAGCCGTTGCCACAAACCAGCTTCCGCGTCCCGCTAATTGTAGCGCATCGCCAACAACAACTTGATTCGCGTCCGGTTTTTTCAGCCTTTCGCTCACAATCTGATTAAACAACGCGCTGCGGGCCGCCGACAACCAAAAACTGCGTTTATTCCTGTCGCGCACCGGGGCATCGCTTTGCGCCCAGCGCAGCGCACCCTGCAGGTTGCTGCCGCCAATGCCAAAGCGCTGCGCGCCAAAGTAGTTCGGTACACCGCGTTCACTGATCGCGTTCAGACGTTTTTCAACGTCTTCGCGGTGAGACACTTCACGCAGCACCAGCGTAAAGTCGTTCCCCTTCAACGCCCCCAGACGCAGTTTGCGCTTGTGGCGGGCGAACTCCAGTACCTTACAGCCTTCAAGCTCAAATTTGCTTAAATCAGGCATCGTATTGCCGGGAACGCGCGCGCAGAGCCACTGTTCCGTGACGGCGTGTTTATCTTTCTGTCCGGCAAAGCTCACTTCGCGGGCATGGATTTTGAGGAATTTTGCCAGCGCGTCGGCCACAAAGCGGGTATTGCAGCCATTTTTCAGAATACGCACCAGGATATGTTCGCCTTCGCCATCCGGCTCAAAGCCCAGATCCTCCACCACGAGGAAATCTTCCGGGCTGGCTTTCAGCACCCCGTTCCCCTGCGGTTTAGCGTGCAGGTATGTCAGGTTGTCGAAGTCTGTCATTTGCTCGCCTTCAGCAGCAGCGCCACGGCTTCACAGGCAATTCCTTCTCCACGCCCGGTAAAGCCCAGCTTCTCGGTCGTCGTCGCTTTAACGTTCACGTCGTCCATATGGCAGCCCAGATCTTCTGCAATAAACACGCGCATCTGCGGAATATGCGGCAGCATTTTCGGGGCCTGGGCAATAATCGTCACGTCGACGTTGCCGAGGGTGTAGCCTTTCGCCTGAATGCGGCGCCACGCTTCGCGCAGCAGTTCGCGGCTGTCCGCGCCTTTAAATGCCGGGTCGGTGTCCGGGAACAGCTTGCCGATATCGCCCAGCGCGGCAGCGCCCAACAGCGCGTCGGTCAGCGCATGCAGTGCCACGTCGCCATCAGAATGCGCCAGCAGTCCTTTTTCATAGGGAATGCGCACGCCGCCAATGATAATTGGGCCTTCTCCGCCAAAGGCGTGTACATCAAAACCGTGTCCAATTCGCATTATGCCTTCTCCTGATGGGTCGAACGGGTAAGATAAAATTCCGCAAGCTGTAAATCTTCCGGACGCGTCACTTTAATATTATCAGCGCGTCCTTCAACAAGCTCAGGGTGGAAACCGCAATACTCTAGCGCGGAGGCTTCGTCCGTGATGGTCGCACCTTCTTTAAGCGCTCGCGTTAAGCAGCCGTGGAGTAATTCGCGGGGGAAAAATTGTGGCGTCAGCGCGTGCCATAAATCGACGCGATCGACGGTGTGGGCGATAGCCTGTTTGCCCGGCTCGGCGCGCTTCATAGTGTCGCGCACCGGCGCGGCCAGAATCCCGCCAACCTTGCTTGTTTCGCTTAGCGCCAGCAGGCGCGCAAGATCGTCCTGATGCAGGCACGGACGCGCCGCGTCATGTACCAGCACCCACGACGCGTTTCCGGCGGCCTGAATGCCCGCCAGCACGGAATCGGCGCGTTCGGCGCCACCGTCAACGACGGTAATATGTGGATGATTTGCCAGCGGCAGCTGCGCGAAGCGCGCATCGCCAGGGCTGATAGCGATGATCACACGCGTCACCCGCGGGTGCGCCAGCAGCGCCGCCACGGCGTGCTCGAGGATCGTTTTATCGCCAATAGAGAGGTACTGCTTGGGACATTCTGTCTGCATGCGCCGGCCAAAACCTGCGGCCGGCACCACGGCGCATACGTCCGAAAAAGTTACTGCCATGTCGTAATCCTGGGCCTGATTATCGATTGTTTTGTGCTGAGCCCTGATTGCGTTTAGACGCATCCGGAACCAGACGATAAAAGGTTTCGCCCGGCTTAGTCATACTGAGTTCATTGCGTGCGCGTTCCTCAATCGCCTCTTGCCCGCCATTGAGGTCATCAATTTCAGCAAAGAGTTGATCGTTTCGCGCCTTAAGTTTGGCGTTTGTTGCCTGCTGAGCCGCGACGTCATCGCTCACCCGGCTATAGTCGTGCAGTCCGTTCTTACCGAACCACAGCGAATATTGCAGCCAGATTAGCAAAGCCAGCAACAGCAGCGTTAGTTTACCCATCCTGCCCCCTGAAAAACGGCATCATCATCCCAAGACTTCCCCAGAGCACTACGCCGGGGTAACAGAGATGCCGCAACATCGCGGGCAAATGTACCACATTTTTTCCGCAGAATCGTCCTGCACAATATCGTTACACAGTTGGTTACGGTTTGAATTATGGCTGAAGTTAGCCCATGAGCCACAAAAATAACAGGCCAAACATCAGAACCACCGTCACAATCGTGACCACGGTGCTGTACAGGAGCTTACCGTTGAGCAGCGAGTGCAGCGCAATGCCGACGACAACCGCCACGGGCATCAACGCCAGAAAGAAAGGCCAGGTGTAGAGAAAGAAGAACAGCGTGTTGCCGCCGTAGATGAGAAACGGAATGCCAAGCGCCAGCAGCCATGAGACGAAGCCAATGATGGCCCCAGGAAATGACCAGGTCGTTTCGTCGTCGGTCGCTAGCGGCTCCGACCCGGTGGTGGTGATGTAATGTTCACTGTTGCGCATAGCTAATCCTGTGACCGTGACTGATCGTTCGGGAAGACAGCTCCCGAACGATACCGCCTCAGGATCTGATAATATCGTCCCGTCTGAGCAGGTCTAATAATTGGCTTACTAAATTTGTTACCAATTGTTGACCTTCCAGGTGAATTTCAGGCGATTCAGGCGCTTCGTATACCGCGTCAATTCCGGTGAAGTTGCGCAGTTCTCCGGCACGCGCTTTCTTGTACAGCCCTTTCGGGTCGCGCGCTTCGCAAATCTCCAGCGGCGTATCGACAAACACCTCGATAAAGCGATCCTGACCCACGCGTTCGCGCACCATCTGGCGCTCGGCGCGGTGCGGAGAGATAAACGCGGTCAGCACCACCAGCCCGGCGTCAGCCATCAGGCTGGCGACTTCGCCCACCCGGCGGATGTTCTCTTTGCGGTCATCGTCGCTAAACCCTAAATCGCTGCACAGGCCGTGACGCACGTTGTCGCCATCCAGCAGGTACGTGCTTACGCCCTGCTGATGCAACGCCTCTTCCAGCGCGCCGGCCACCGTCGATTTACCCGAGCCAGACAGCCCGGTAAACCACAGCACAACCCCACGATGACCGTGGAGCTGTTCGCGCTGGGCGACGGTGACCGGATGAGGATGCCAGACGACGTTCTCATCATGGGCGGCCATTACTTGCCTCCCAGCAGGTCGCGTGCACCCCAGTGCGGGAAGTGTTTACGCACCAGCGCGTTCAGTTCCAGCTCGAAGACGCTGAATTCAGACGTCGCGGCAGCCTGTTTAATCGGTTCGCGAACCATACCGGCCCCGACGGTAACGTTGGTCAGCCTGTCGATAAAGATAAGACCTCCCGTGACCGGATTCTGCTGATACGGATCCAGCACCAGCGGTTCGTCGAAGGTCAGATCGACCAGACCAATGCCGTTCAGCGGCAGCTCGGTGACGTCACGCTGGGTCAGGTTGTTGATATCCATCTGGAACTGAATACCGTCCACGCGGGCGCGGGTTTTCTTGCCGGCAATTTTGATGTCATAGCTCTGGCCAGCGGTCAGCGGCTGTTCTGCCATCCAGACCACGTCCACGGAAGCCCCCTGCACTGCCGCCAGCGTTTCCTGCGCGTCGACCAGCAGGTCGCCCCGGCTGATATCAATTTCGTCTTTCAGCACCAGCGTTACGGCTTCACCGGCGCCCGCTTCCTGCAGGTCACCGTCGAAGGTGACGATGCGGGCGATAGTCGATTCCACGCCGGATGGCAGTACCTTGACGCGCTGACCTACCTTTACGGAGCCTGACGCGAGGGTGCCTGAGAAACCGCGGAAATCGAGGTTTGGACGGTTCACGTACTGCACCGGGAAGCGCATCGGCTGGGTGTCGACCACGCGCTGAATTTCAACGGTTTCCAGCACTTCCAGCAGCGTCGGACCGCTGTACCACGGCATGTTCGCGCTCTGGGAGGCGACGTTATCCCCTTCCAGCGCCGAGAGCGGTACAAAGCGAATATCCAGGTTGCCCGGCAGCTGTTCGGCAAAGGTCAGATAGCTCTGGCGGATCTCCTCGAACTTCTCTTCGCTGAAGTTCACCAGATCCATCTTGTTGACCGCCACCACCAGGTGTTTGATCCCCAGCAGCGTCGAGATAAAGCTGTGACGACGGGTCTGATCCAGCACGCCTTTTCGCGCGTCCATCAGCAGGATCGCCAGGTCGCAGGTGGACGCGCCGGTCGCCATGTTGCGGGTGTACTGCTCGTGCCCCGGGGTATCGGCGATAATAAATTTGCGCTTCTCGGTAGAGAAGTAGCGGTAGGCCACATCGATGGTGATGCCCTGCTCGCGCTCGGCCTGCAGGCCGTCCACCAGCAGCGCCAGGTCGAGTTTTTCACCCTGGGTGCCGTGACGCTTACTGTCGTTATGCAGGGAAGAGAGCTGATCTTCGTAAATCTGGCGCGTATCGTGCAACAGGCGGCCAATCAGGGTACTTTTCCCGTCATCCACGCTGCCGCAGGTCAGAAAACGCAGCAGGCTTTTGTGTTGTTGCGCGTGCAGATACGCTTCCACGCCGCCTTCGTTGGCAATTTGTTGAGCAATAGTGGTATTCATGGCGGCTCCTTAGAAATAACCCTGACGTTTCTTCAGCTCCATGGAGCCTGCCTGGTCGCGGTCAATCACGCGCCCCTGTCGCTCGCTGGTGGTGGACACCAGCATCTCTTCGATGATCTCCGGCAGCGTCTGCGCGCTGGATTCCACCGCCCCGGTCAGCGGCCAGCAGCCGAGGGTACGGAAGCGCACCATCTGTTGTTTGATCACTTCGCCCGGCTGCAGGTCGATACGATCGTCGTCGATCATCATCAGCATGCCGTCGCGCTCCAGCACCGGGCGCTCGGCGGCCAGATACAGCGGAACGATTTCAATGTTTTCCAGATAGATGTACTGCCAGATATCCAGCTCGGTCCAGTTGGAGAGCGGGAAGACGCGAATGCTTTCGCCTTTGTTAATCTGACCGTTGTAGTTGTGCCACAGCTCCGGACGCTGGTTTTTCGGATCCCAGCGGTGGAAGCGGTCGCGGAAGGAGTAGATACGTTCTTTGGCGCGGGATTTCTCCTCGTCACGGCGCGCGCCGCCGAAGGCCGCGTCAAAACCGTATTTGTTCAGCGCCTGCTTAAGCCCTTCGGTTTTCATGATATCGGTGTGCTTGGCGCTGCCGTGCACGAACGGGTTAATGCCCATCGCCACCCCTTCCGGGTTTTTATGCACCAGCAGCTCGCAGCCGTAGGCTTTCGCGGTACGGTCGCGGAACTCGTACATTTCGCGGAATTTCCAGCCGGTATCCACGTGCAGCAGCGGGAACGGCAGCGTGCCCGGATAAAACGCTTTACGCGCCAGATGCAGCATGACGCTGGAATCTTTACCGATGGAGTACATCATCACCGGGTTAGAAAACTCGGCGGCCACTTCGCGGATAATATGGATACTCTCCGCTTCGAGCTGCCGCAGGTGTGTAAGACGTTTTTGGTCCATAACCGTTCCTTAAGCCAAATTTACGACAGAAGAACCAAAGCCTTCTGTATCGGTTGTGTGTTGGAACCAGGCGAGCGTGCTGTGCAGCTGCACCACTTCACCCACCACGATCAGGGCGGGCATCGGGGCGTCTTTCGCCAGGGTTGCAAGATGTTCCAGCGTGCCCGTCGCAACGTGCTGATCGACGCGCGTGCCGCGAGAAATGACGGCAACGGGCGTCGTCGCCTCGCGACCGTGCTGAATAAGCTGTTCGCTGATGTCCGCGGCCTTCATCGTGCCCATGTATATCGCCAGCGTCTGGCGGCTCTGGGCGAGATGCGACCAGTCGAACGGCGTGCTGTCGGCCTTGTAGTGGCCGGTCACAAAGGTCACGCTCTGGGCGTAATCGCGGTGGGTCAACGGAATACCGGCGTAGGCCGTTACCGCAGAGGCCGCCGTGATGCCGGGTACCACCTGGAACGGTACGCCCGCTTCGGCTGCCGCCTGCAGCTCTTCGCCGCCGCGACCGAAAATGAACGGATCGCCCCCTTTCAGGCGCACCACGGTTTTACCCGCTTTGGCGGCGGCAACCAGCATCTGGTTGGTGTCGTGCTGCGGCACCGAGTGCTCGCCAGCCCGTTTGCCGACGCAGATTTGCTCCGCGTCGCGACGGATCAGCTCGCGCACGCCGTCGGTGACCAGATGGTCGTAGAACACCACGTCCGCGTCCTGTAGCACCTGCAGGCCGCGCAGCGTCAGAAGCCCGGCATCGCCCGGCCCTGCCCCCACCAGAATGATCTCCCCGCCCGTGCTGCCGGGGTTATCCAGTTCGTCCTCGAGGATTTTCTGCGCTGCCGTCTCATTACCGGCATGCATCAGGCTGGCAAAGCGGCCGCGAAACACGCGCTCCCAGAAGCGACGGCGTTCCGTTACGCTGGTCAGGCGCGTTTTCAGGTGGTTGCGCCAGTAGCTGGCTTTTTCCGCCATGCGCCCGAGGCTGGTCGGCAGCAGCGCTTCGATTTTTTCACGCAGCACGCGCGCCAGCACCGGTGCGGTACCGCCGGAGGAGATCGCCACCAGCAGCGGAGAACGGTCAACGATCGACGGGAAGATGAACGAACATAACGGCTGGTCGTCCACCACGTTCACCAGGCGGTAGCGGGCCTGAGCGGCATCGGAAATCCGCCGGTTCAGGTCGCGATCTTCGGTCGCCGCAATTACCAGCACGACGCTGTCGATTTGTGATTCGTCAAAATCCGCTTCTGCCACTACCCGCACCTGCGCCCCTGCGCGCTGCAAAAACGCGATTTTGCGATCGGCAATTTCACCCGTGCCAACAACCAGCACCGGCTTCTCTTTTATCGCGGCAAATAAGGGCAGATAGTCCACAAGCAACAACTCACTAACAACGAGGAATAAAGGGACTATAGGGGGCGGCTTAGACCGAATGAAATTACGAATTGGAATGAGTAGTTACTCAATGGAATAACGCCGTGAAAAAGCTAATACCAAAAAGTGCTTAACACGCGAAATATCGGGCATTTAAGAGCAATTCAAATTGTGTATGGGCGATCACAGTTTCATACTAGGCGGGTTAATATTTTGCTCAGTTTTTAAGGACTCACTATGTTTTCCGCAACGCGCCACCGTATTGCTGCCCTGGCGCTCGGCGTTTGCTTTATTCTTCCTGCCCAGGCAAAAAACCAACCTTATGGTGAAATCGCCACTATGCAGGCGCGGCATATTGCCACCGTCTTTCCTGGCCGCATGACCGGCTCGCCTGCAGAGATGCTCTCCGCGGACTATCTTCGCCAGCAGTTTGCCGGGATGGGCTACCAGAGCGATATCCGGTCGTTTCACAGCCGCTACGTCTATACCTCACGAAATAAAACGAAAAACTGGCATAACGTGACCGGCAGTACGGTTATCGCGGCGCATGAAGGTCGCGCGGCTGAACAGATTATTATTATGGCGCACCTTGATACCTACGCCCCGATGAGCGATGCCGATACGGATAACAACCTCGGCGGGCTGACGCTGCAGGGCATGGACGACAACGCGGCGGGCCTGGGCGTGATGCTCGAACTGGCCGAACGGATGAAAGATATTCCTACCCAGTATGGCATTCGTTTCGTGGCCACCAGCGGTGAGGAAGAGGGCAAACTCGGCGCTGAGAATCTCCTTAAACGCATGAGCGCTGAGGAGAAGAAAAATACGCTGCTGGTGATCAACCTCGATAACCTGATCGTCGGCGATAAGCTTTATTTCAACAGCGGGCAGAGTACGCCGGGACCCGTGCGGAAACTGACGCGCGACCGGGCGCTGGCGATTGCCCGCAGCCATGGCGTTTTTGCCACGACCAATCCGGGCGGGAATCCTGCTTTCCCACGCGGAACAGGCTGCTGCAACGACGGGGAAGTGTTCGATAAGGCGGGCATTCCGGTGCTGTACGTGGAAGCGACAAACTGGGCATTGGGCAAGAAAGATGGCTATCAGCAACGCGCTAAATCGAAAGCCTTCCCGGACGGGACAAGCTGGCACAACGTGATGCTGGATAATCAGCAGCACATTGACAGCGCGCTGCCGCAGCGGATTGAGCACCGCAGTCGTGATGTGGTGAAGGTCATGCTGCCGCTGGTGAAGGAGCTGGCGAAAGCGGGGAAAGCCTAGTGCTTATTTTCCCCTCACCCCTGCCCTCTCCCCTAAGGGGCGAGGGAGAAAAGACGGCTCCGAGCAATCCCCTCTCCCCTTAGGGGAGAGGGTTAGGGTGAGGGGGGGATAAGGAATCACCCTTCGTGCAGCCCGCACTCGCGCTTCAGCCCAAAGAATCGCGTCTCTTCTTCCGCCATTCCCGGTTCCCATTTGCGCGTGGTGTGGGTGTCGCCCACCGACAGATAGCCCTGGTCCCACAGCGGATGGTACTTCAGCCCGTGTTTTTGCAGATACTGATACACCGTACGGTTATCCCAGTCGATAATCGGCAGCACTTTAAATACCCCGCGCTGGACCGCCAGCACCGGTAAGGTTGCACGGCTGCCGGACTGCTCGCGGCGCAGCCCCGCAAACCACGTCTGCGCATTGAGCTCTTTCAGCGCCCGGTTCATCGGCTCGACTTTGTTGATCTCATTGTATTTCTCAATGCCCTCAACGCCCTGCTCCCACAGCTTACCGTAGCGCGCCTCCTGCCAGGCCGCGCTTTCCGTCGCGCGGTACACTTTGAGGTTCAGCTTGAGCTTGTCCGTCAGCTCGTCAATAAACTGGTAGGTTTCAGGAAACAGGTAGCCGGTATCGGTAAGGATCACCGGAATGTCCGGACGGATCTGATTCACCAGATGCAGGCTGACCGCCGCCTGAATACCAAAGCTCGACGAGAGCACATAGTCTCCCGGCAGGTTTTCCAGCGCCCACGCAACGCGCCCTTCGGCGTCCAGCTTTTCAAGGCGGGCATTGGTTTCTGCCAGCGCCAGAATGCGTTCGACTTTAGGCAGATCGTTAAGGGCGTTTAGATCGAGTACGGACATAATTACCTCTCGTGGTTACTCCCAGAAATCCCTTGCGGGATCGAGCACCGGGCGAATGATGCCCGCACGCACCGTAAAGTCGCCGAAGCCTTCACCCGCTTCGCGCTCTTTCGCCCAGCGCCCGACAAGCTCGTCGATGGAATCAAGGATTTCCGGCTCGGTAATGTTCTCGCGGAACATACGCGGAATGCGCGTGCCGATACGGTTACCGCCCAGGTGCAAGTTGTAACGACCCGGCGCTTTCCCCACCAGACCCAGCTCGGCCAGCATCGCGCGGCCGCAGCCGTTCGGGCAGCCGGTGACGCGCATAACAATATGCTCGTCCGGAATACCGTGTTTTTCCAGAATCGCCTCCACTTTGTCAGTGAATGACGGCAGGAAACGTTCCGCTTCGGCCATCGCCAGCGGACAGGTCGGGAACGACACGCAGGCCATGGAGTTTTCACGCTGCGGCTTAACCGCATCCATTAACCCGTGATCGCGCGCCAGCTTCTCGATCTTCGCCTTCTGGCTTTCCGGCACGCCGGCAATAATGAGATTCTGGTTAGCGGTAATGCGGAATTCGCCTTTATGGATCTTAGCAATTTCCAGCAGACCGGTTTTCAGCGGACGGCCCGGATAATCCAGAATACGACCGTTTTCGATAAACAGCGTCAGGTGCCATTTATTGTCGATACCTTTCACCCAGCCAATGCGATCGCCGCGACCGGTGAATTCGTAAGGGCGGATCGGCTCAAATTTGATGCCCGCACGACGCTCCACTTCCTCTTTGAACGTCTCAACGCCCACGCGCTCCAGGGTGTATTTGGTTTTCGCGTTTTTACGGTCGGTACGGTTGCCCCAGTCGCGCTGCGTGGTCACTACCGCTTCCGCCACGGCCAGCGTGTGCTCCAGCGGCAGGAAGCCGAACTCGCTCGCGGTGCGGGCGTAGGTTTTCTTATTACCGTGTTCAATGGACAGGCCGCCGCCCACCAGCAGGTTAAAGCCAATCAGCTTGCCGTTTTCAGCAATCGCCACGAAGTTCATGTCGTTGGCGTGCAGGTCGATATCGTTCTGCGGTGGGATCACGACCGTGGTTTTAAACTTACGCGGCAGATAGGTCTGGCCAAGGATCGGTTCTTCGTCCGTGGTCGCGACTTTTTCCTGATCGAGCCAAATCTCCGCATAGGCGCGGGTGCGCGGCAGCAGGTGCTCAGAGATCTTCTTCGCCCACTCGTACGCTTCGGCGTGCAGCTGGGACTCATACGGGTTCGACGTGCAGAGCACGTTACGGTTCATGTCGTTGGCGGTCGCCAGCGCGTCCAGCCCGACCGAGTGCAGCATCTGATGCACCGGCTTGACGTTCTTCTTCAGAATGCCGTGGAACTGGAAGGTCTGACGGTTGGTCAGGCGGATGCTGCCATAAATCGTGTTTTCACCGGCAAACTTGTCGATGGCCTGCCACTGTTTGGTGGTGATCACCCCGCCCGGCAGACGGCAGCGCAGCAGCATCGCATGACGCGGCTCCAGCTTCTGTTCGGCACGCTCGGCGCGGATGTCGCGATCGTCCTGCTGATACATGCCGTGGAAGCGGATCAGCAGGAAGTTGTCGCCTTTGAAGCCGCCGGTGAGACCGTCATTCAGATCTTCAGCAATGGTGCCGCGCAGATAGTTGCTTTCCAGCTTCATGCGCTCGGCGTCTGTCAGTTTACCTTCGACCACCAGTGGCCCTGGATGTTTTTCGCTCATTAGTAGACATCTCGCTGATAACGGCGCTCAACGCGCAGCTCACTTAAAAATTCATCCGCCGTTTCGGCATCCATACCGCCGAATTCGGCAATCACTTCCAGCAGTGCCTGCTCAACGTCTTTCGCCATGCGATTGGCGTCGCCGCAGACATAAATGTGGGCACCGTCATTGATCCAGCGCCACAGCTCTGCACCCTGTTCGCGCAGTTTGTCTTGTACGTATACTTTTTCTTTCTGGTCGCGGGACCAGGCCAGATCGATGCGGGTCAGTACGCCTTCTTTAACATAGCGCTGCCACTCAACCTGGTAGAGGAAATCTTCGGTAAAGTGCGGGTTGCCGAAGAACAGCCAGTTTTTACCCGGCGCTTCATCTGTCGCGCGCTGCTGCATGAAGGCGCGGAAGGGCGCAATGCCTGTGCCCGGGCCAATCATGATGACCGGCGTTTCCGGGTTCGTCGGCAGGCGGAAGTTGTCGTTGTGCTCGATAAAGACGCGCACTTCGCCCTCTTCTTCGACGCGATCCGCCAGGAAGCTTGATGCCCCACCCGCACGGGCGCGGCCTTCGATGTCGTAGCGCACCACGCCGACGGTAATATGCACTTCACTCTCCACTTCGGCCTGCGAAGAGGCGATGGAGTACAGGCGCGGCGTCAGCGGTCGCAGCAGGCCGATCAGCGCATCCGCATCCAGCTGAGCCGGAGAGAAACGCACCATATCGACAATTGGCGTCGTCGCGGCGTAATGCTGCAGCTTCGCTTTGTCGCCCACCAGCGGCAGCAGGGATTCGCTGCGCGTTAAGGTGGCATAATTTTCGACGATATTCGGGGTGTTCACCGTCAGCTCGAAATGCCACTGCAGCGCCTCTGCAAGCGGCTGGGTTTTGCCGTCAACGGTGACGGGCTCGTCACCCTTCAGCCACAGCAGCTCAACCAGCTCTTTCACCAGAGCCGGATCGTTCTGATACCAGATACCCAGCGCGTCGCCAGGCTGATAGCGCAGGCCAGAGTCGCCGAGATCGATTTCGATATGGCGCACGTCTTTTTCCGAGTCGCGTCCGGTGATTTTCTGGTTCACCGACAGGCTCGCCGTCAGCGGCGCCTCTTTGGTGTACGGGCTGGTATGGATGTCGTTGACGGCACCCGTCGCGGTGAACGAGGCCTGCGCCGACGTCTCTTTCGGCACGCGCGCTTTCAACACCTCAACGATGCGCGCACGCCATTCGGCAGCGGCGGTCTGGTATTCAACATCCGCGTCAACGCGGTCCAGCAGGCGCTCCGCGCCCAGCTCAGCCAGCCTGCCGTCGAAGTCTTTACCGGACTGGCAGAAGAATTCATACGAGGTATCGCCAAGGCCAAATACGGCAAACGCCGTGCCATCCAGCTTCGGCGCTTTTTTCGAGAACAGGAACTTGTGCAGGGCCACAGCTTCTTCAGCTGGTTCACCTTCGCCCTGGGTAGAGGCGACCACCACCAGCAGTTTTTCTGACGCGATTTGCTTAAATTTATAATCGCCGGCGTTGACCAGGTTCACGTTCAGTTTGGCGGCCAGCAGGTCGTCACGCAGCGCTTCGGCCACGCGGCGCGCATTGCCCGTCTGCGAGGCGGAAATGAGGGTAATAGCCGGAATTTCAACGGCCGTTACCGGTGCACCCGCCACTGCGCCAGGCTGCTGATTGAGCATTCCCCAGAAATAACCGGAGACCCAGGCAAGCTGAGTGGGAGAAAAATCAGAGGTGGCAGCCTGAAGGCGCGCCAGTTGCTCCGGGTTCAGGGGAAGCAAATTTGAAGGTGGGGCCTGTGTTGTCATGCGTCGTTATGTTCCAGTAGCCAAGCGGACTTTAAGCGAATAAATCCAAACTGAAGATAAGGTTAACGGCGAGGATAATAACAATTAAAGAAGGGATGGAAATAATAAATAACTAAATGGACTAACCTGTTTTAGTTGTCATACTTAGCGATAAAAGCGATTAATTAACCCACTGAAAATTATCGATAAAAGCATCAAAAAACGCCTGTTAACGAGACGCCAGGCTTCAGAGCCGTTTTAGTTAATGCTAAAAATTGTGCTTTCCGGTACTATGCGGCGGTTTTTTCCGCATTACTGAGAGCGATCATGTCCACCACACTGTTTAAAGATTTCACCTTCGAAGCCGCCCACCACCTTCCGCATGTCCCTGAAGGGCATAAATGCGGCCGTCTGCACGGGCATTCGTTCATGGTGCGTCTTGAGATCACCGGTGAAGTTGATCCGCATACCGGTTGGATCATGGATTTTGCCGAGCTGAAGGCGGCGTTTAAGCCGACCTACGATCGTCTGGATCATTACTACCTGAATGATATCCCGGGCCTTGAAAACCCGACCAGCGAAGTGCTGGCGAAATGGATTTGGGATCAGATGAAGCCGCTGGTGCCGCTGCTGAGCGCGGTGATGATCAAAGAGACCTGTACCGCCGGCTGTATCTATCGCGGGGAGTAAAAAAAGCCCGGCTAAACCGGGCTTTTTTTTAGGCAATATTCAGGTACTTATGCGTCTGCATCGACAGGCGCCAGTTGCGCGCAATACAGGTTTCAATGCACAGGCGCGTCGCGTCGTCTTTCTGGCTGATCGGCTGTAGCGCAATGACGCGCTGCTTTTCATCCGTCAGCGTTGCCAGCAGTTCATCCAGCGCTTCGATATCACGCACGCGCCCAACCGGGTGCTTAATCTCATCCGCGCGTTCCAGCGCCTGAGACAGCACGTCATACCCGCCGCGCATATTCACTTTTGGCGATACCGTCACCCAGGTGGTGTGTGAACAGCGCACTTCATGGGTGCCGCTGGTTTCAATCTGGCAGCTGTAGCCGTTCTTTTCGAGCAGCTCGGTCAGCGGCGTCAGATCGTGGATGCAGGGTTCACCGCCGGTGATCACCACGTGGCGCGCCGTCCAGCCCTGACGACCAATAATGGCCAGCAGATCTTCTGAACTGCCCGCGCCCCACTTATCGCTCTCTTTGGTTTTCGCCAGAATGCTAAACAGCGACACTTCCCGATCTGCGAGCTTATCCCACGTATGTTTGGTATCACACCAGGCACAGCCAACCGGGCATCCCTGTAAACGAATGAAAATAGCGGGAACGCCGGTAAAGTAACCCTCGCCTTGCAGGGTCTGGAACATCTCGTTAATCGGGTACTGCATAGTCATCTCAGTAAAGGGGATAAACGATAAGTATCGCAGATCCCCGCCGGATGGTCATGCTCCATCGGTGCTTTGCGCGCCAATCGCCGCCATAAAACGCTCGGTAATTTGCTGTGGACGGGTGATCGCGCCGCCGACGACGACCGTATGCGCGCCCAGCGCCAGGCATCTGGCCGCGCGTTCAGGCGTATCCACGTTGCCTTCGGCAACCACGGGAACCGTCACGGCGGCCAGCACGGCCTTCAGGAACGCGCAGTCGTTCTCCGGAAGCGAATGGCCCGCCGTTTCCGCCGTATAGCCGTAAAGCGTGGTGCCGACGCAGTCAAAGCCAAGCGCCTGCGCCGTCACGGCTTCGCCCACGGTGGAAATATCGGCCATCAGCAGTACTGAGGGGTAGCGCGAGCGGATGCGCGTGACCAGCGTTTCCAGGGATTCTCCACCGGGGCGCTCCCGCGCCGTCGCATCAAGCGCAATGATTTCCGGAGAGACGGTCATCAGCTCATCCACCTCTTTCATCGTGGCGGTGATAAACACCTCGCTTTCCGGGTAATCCCGTTTGATGATGCCGATAACAGGCAAAGAGACCTGCTGCTTAATGGCCTCGATATCCACCACGCTGTTGGCACGAATGGCAGCGGCTCCGCCCTGTGCCGCCGCCAGCGCCATGCGCGACATAATAAACGGGCTATGCAGCGGTTCATTTTCCAGCGCCTGACAGGAGACGACCAGTTTTCCCTTCAGGTTATCCAGTACAGTTTTCATTACGATAAGATCTCTTCCACTTCGTTTTTGATAATCGTGACGTGCGGGCCATAAATGACCTGAACCCCGTTACCGCGCACGATAACGCCGCGCGCGCCGGTGGCTTTCAGCGCCGCGTCATTCACTTTGCTGCCGTCCTTCACCGTGACGCGAAGCCGCGTGGCGCAGCAGTCCACCTCTTCCAGATTCTCTTTTCCGCCTAATCCCGCGATCACCGCAACGGCGCGCTCGCTCTGCGAGAAGGTCGCTTCACTGGCCATCGCCTCCTTTTCCCGACCCGGCGTGGCAAAATCAAAACGGTTAATCAGATAGCGGAAGGTGAAGTAGTAAAGGAAGAACCACGGCACGCCGACCAGCGGAACGAACATCCAGTTGGTTTTGGCCTCTCCCTGCAAAATGCCGAACAGCACGAAGTCAATAAAACCGCCGGAGAAGGTTTGCCCGATGGTGATATGCAGCATGTGCGCGAGCATGAACGCCAACCCGTCAAACAGCGCATGAATGACGTAAAGCACCGGCGCAATGAACAGGAAGGAAAACTCGATAGGCTCGGTAATTCCGGTCAGGAACGAGGTTAATGCCGCAGAGAGCAGCAGCCCGGCAACGCGCTTTTTATTCTCCGGTTTTGCCGTGTGGTACATCGCCAGACACGCGCCGAGCAGGCCAAACATCATCGTAATAAAGCGCCCGGACATGAAGCGGGACGTGCCCTCATAGAAATGCTGCGTGTTCGGGTCGGCCAGCTGGGCGAAGAAGATCCGCTGTGTGCCCTCGACGAGGTGACCGTTGACAATCTCGCTGCCCCCGAGCGCGGTGGTCCAGAACGGCAGATAGAAGATGTGGTGCAAACCAAACGGGCCCAGCATGCGTAAAATGAAGCCGTACAGCAGGGTGCCCAGATAGCCGGTGGCATCCACCAGCCCGCCGAGACCAAAAATCAGTTTCTGAAAATGCGGCCAGACCACCGTCATGAGCGCGCCGACGAGTATCGCCGCCAGCGAGCTGATGATGGGAACAAAGCGCGACCCGCCAAAGAACCCGAGGAACTGCGGAAGCGCAATTTTATTAAACCGGTGATGGAGCGTGCAGGTCACCAGCCCAATCACCACGCCGCCAAACACGCCGGTTTCCAGCGTCTGGATCCCCAGCGTCATTCCCTGCCCTACAGCGCCCGGGTTCTCGTGCGCCAGTTTGCCGGTGAGGATCAGCAGCGCGTTGATGGTGGCATTCATCACCAGAAACGCGAGTAGCGCCGCCAGCCCAGCCGTGCCCTTATCGCTTTTTGCCAACCCGACGGCAACACCAACCGCAAACAGCACCGAGAGGTTCGCAAACACGATTGAACCGGCGCTGCTCATGATAGTGAAAATGGCCTGCAGCCAGCCCACATCTAAAAACGGATAAGCCGCCAGCGTATTGGGATTCGATAACGCGCCGCCTATCCCCAGCAGCAGGCCCGCCGCGGGCAGCACGGCGATAGGCAACATAAAGGATTTACCAAAGCGCTGCGCTTTTTCAAACCATCCCCCCGAAGAAGCACCACTGAACATTTGCATCATTTTTTCATCTCCCCGTTAAACGATGAAAATTTTTACCACATAAACATCACCCAGTGAAAATTACCATCAAAAACCAGGAAGCCGATCATACTTTTTCAAAATGACTGGCATCTTTCCCCTCCTTTCCGCCACACTAGTCGCAGCGAAACACATTAAGGACGTGGCATGTCGGACCATGAAAATCTGCTGCTGAAGCTCCGCCAGGAGGCTTCCGGGTACAGCCCAACGCAACAAAAACTCGGTGAGTTTGTCCTCAGCGATCCTGCCCGGGTGCTCTACCTGACGATCACTGAACTGGCGCGCGAGAGCCGCACCAGCGAAGCCAGCGTCACGCGCCTTTGCCGGACGCTGGGCTGCAAGGGCTATAACGAATTTAAAATGGCGCTTGCGCTGGATATTCAGCAGGGCCAGCCCGCGCGTCAGGCGGGGGATGAGATTGATAACGTCGTGGATGAGTCGGTGCAGGCTTTGCAGGATACCGCCAGACTCCTCGACCGCGCGCTGCTTGAAAAAGCGGCGTTGGCGCTGCATCAGGCGCAATCCGTGCAGATTTATGGCGTCGCGGCCAGCGCGATCCTCGGGGAGTATCTGCATTACAAGCTGCTGCGGCTGGGCAAACCCGCACAGCTGTTTAGCGATATGCACCGTGCGGCCATGAATGCGACAACGCTTTCGAAAGATACGCTGGTTGTGGCCATCTCCAGTTCGGGTTCAACGCGGGATTTACTCCACGTGGTGAAGCTTGCCCGCAAGCGCGGCGTTAAGGTTCTGGCGCTCAGCAATACGCCCCGCAGCCCACTGGCCTCTCTGAGCGACATCCAGCTGGTTGCCGCCAAACCAGAAGGCCCTCTAAGTGCAGGCGCGCTCAATGCTAAGGTTGGAGTGATGCTGCTGGTCGAGCTGTTGACCACGTCCATGATTGCGCTGGATGGTCATTACGGCGACGTTAGCCAGCAAACAGCCAGCGCCACGCTTCCCCTTTTGCTCTGAAAATCATTCGCAGGCTAAATAAATCGGCCTGCGTCTTATGTTGTCTGATTTGAGTTAAGTGGTGTTTAAAACATTTATTGAATAAATGTTTGGTGTAACAAATTATTATATTTATTACATTTTGAATTACGTTCATCACTCAGCAAGGCCCCGATAAAAAACATAAAATTCAATGAGTTAAAATTTAAATTTTAGTATAGTGAATTTTTACCCTTGCGATAATGTCCAATATCTCCACCTGATTTCCTTTCCTTAAAATAAGCTTAAGACGCCATTGATTTCGGCGTTTTATTATTTAAATGCCGTTTACTTTTGCACGCCTACAATCCGCCTCATCAATCATAATGAGACGGTATTAATGAAGATGTTATTGATTACAGGCGTGACCGGATTTCTGGGCGGTGCAGTTCTTGAAAAAATCCTGACCAGCGATCAACCCGCAAAACTTCTTTTGCTTGCGCGCGCCAGCGATCCGCAGAGCGGGCTGGAGCGCGTGCAGGAGAACATGCGCAAGTTCAACGTTCCTGAGGACAAACTGGCCTCTCTGGGCGTGGATAATATCCTGATTGGCGACCTCAGCCAGCCGGATGTCTTCCTGAACGATCCCCGTCTGGATCGGGTCACGCACGTGGTTAACTGTGCGGCCGTGGCCTCATTTGGTAATAACCCGCTGATCTGGAAGGTCAACGTTGAAGGTACGCTCGCGCTGGCGCGCCGTATGGAGCAGGTCACGGGCCTGCAGCGTTTCCTCCACGTCGGCACCGCAATGTCATGCACGCCGGAGCAAGATTCACTGGTCGCCGAAAGCGCTGAATTCAGAGAGAATGCTGAACACCTGGTGGAATACACGTTTTCGAAGTCAACCATCGAACAGCTGATGCGCCAGGAGTGCCCTAACCTGCCGCTGCTCATCGCCCGTCCGTCCATCGTCGTCGGCCATACCCGTCACGGCTGCACGCCGTCGAGCAGCATTTTCTGGGTCTTTAGCATGGGCCTGATGCTGCAGAAGTTTATGTGCTCAATGGAAGACCGGATTGACGTTGTTCCGGTGGATTATTGCGCCGACGCGATGTTAATGCTGCTCAACAGCAACGCTCGTCCGGGAGAAGTGGTGCACATTTCTGCGGGAGAAGAGAACAGCGTTCGCTTTGCGGATATCGATCAGGCAATGGCGCAGGCGCTGGAGAAAGCCCCCGTCGGGGATAAATATGCGCAGGTCAGCTACGAAACGCTGGTCAGAATGCGCCGCGAGCTGAAACATATTTTTGGGCCGTGCAACGAACGTCTGATGCTGAAAGCCATGCGTTTATACGGTGCATTTGCCACGCTTAACGTGCGCTTCAGCAACGATAAGCTGCTGAGCATGGGGATGCCGAAGCCGCCCCGGTTTACGGATTATATCGCCCGCTGCGTGCAAACCACCCAGGGGCTGACCATTCCGGAGCAAATGGCGGTCGATTTTAAATAGCCAAAAAAAATGCCAGTCATTCGACTGGCATTTTCATTTTAAGGCTTAAGCAATTATGCCTGGCCTTTGATCTCTTTCAGACCGTTGTATGGTGCTTTTTCGCCCAGCGCTTCTTCGATACGAATCAGCTGGTTGTATTTAGCAACACGGTCAGAACGGCTCATAGAACCGGTTTTGATCTGGCCTGCAGCGGTACCTACAGCCAGGTCGGCAATGGTAGCGTCTTCAGTTTCGCCAGAACGGTGAGAGATAACAGCGGTGTAGCCAGCGTCTTTCGCCATTTTGATCGCAGCCAGAGTTTCGGTCAGAGAACCGATCTGGTTGAATTTGATCAGGATGGAGTTAACGATGCCTTTCTCGATGCCTTCTTTCAGGATCTTGGTGTTGGTTACGAACAGGTCGTCACCAACCAGCTGGATTTTGTCGCCCAGTACTTTAGTCTGGTATGCGAAGCCAGCCCAGTCAGACTCGTCCAGACCGTCTTCGATAGACACGATTGGGTACTGTTTGGTCAGGTCTTCCAGGAAGTGAGTGAACTCTTCGGAGGTGAACGCTTTGTTGCCTTCGCCAGCCAGAACGTATTTACCGTCTTTGTAGAATTCAGATGCTGCACAGTCCATCGCCAGGGTGATGTCTTTGCCCAGCTCGTAGCCAGCAGCTTTAACTGCTTCTGCGATAACGGCCAGTGCTTCTGCGTTAGAACCCAGGTTTGGCGCATAGCCACCTTCGTCACCAACAGCAGTGTTCATACCTTTAGCTTTCAGAACTTTAGCCAGGTTGTGGAACACTTCAGAACCCATACGTACCGCTTCTTTCAGGGATTTCGCGCCAACTGGCTGAATCATGAATTCCTGAATATCAACGTTGTTGTCTGCGTGCTCACCACCGTTGATGATGTTCATCATTGGTACAGGCATGGAGTATTTGCCTGGGGTGCCGTTCAGTTCAGCGATGTGCTCGAACAGTGGCATACCTTTCGCAGCAGCAGCCGCTTTGGCGTTCGCCAGAGAAACTGCCAGGATTGCGTTCGCACCGAAGTTAGATTTGTTTTCAGTACCGTCCAGATCGATCATGATCTTGTCGATGCCAGCCTGGTCTTTGGCGTCTTTGCCAAGGATTGCCTGAGCAATCGGACCGTTTACAGCGCCAACCGCTTTCAGTACGCCTTTGCCCAGGAAGCGGGATTTGTCGCCATCGCGCAGTTCCAGCGCTTCGCGAGAACCAGTAGAAGCACCTGATGGAGCAGCAGCCATACCAACGAAACCACCTTCCAGGTGAACTTCGGCTTCAACGGTCGGGTTACCACGGGAGTCGATGATTTCACGACCGATGACTTTAACGATTTTGGACATTAGATTTTCCTCAGTACAAGTTAAACTAAAACTCCAGACAAACAACGCGTACCAAAGGTACGCGTTGCCGTTCTAACTTTTTTTACTTCGCCTGACGCTTCTGGTAGTCGCTGGCGGCCTTCACGAAGCCTGCAAACAGCGGATGCCCGTCACGTGGCGTTGAAGTAAATTCCGGGTGGAACTGGCAGGCGACAAACCACGGATGGTTTGGCACTTCAATGATCTCGACTAACTGATCATCCCCGGAGCGGCCCGCAACACGCAGGCCCGCGGCTTCAATAGGTTTCAACAACATGTTATTGACTTCATAGCGGTGACGATGGCGCTCGGTGATGACCGGCTCGCCGTACAGCTTGCGAACCACGCTATCGTCAGACAGCTGGCAGGCCTGTGCGCCAAGACGCATGGTGCCACCCAGATCGCTCTTCTCGGTACGGACTTCGACGTTACCTTCTTCGTCACGCCATTCAGTGATAAGCGCCACAACAGGGTACTTACAGTCTGGCACAAATTCCGTAGAGTTCGCGTTTTCCATTCCCGCTACGTTGCGCGCAAATTCGATCAGCGCAACCTGCATACCCAGACAGATGCCGAGGTATGGAATATTGTTTTCACGCGCATAGCGCGCGGTGGCGATCTTGCCTTCTACACCACGGTAGCCGAAGCCGCCAGGAATGAGGATAGCATCCAGATCTTTCAGGATTTCAACGCCACGCGTTTCAACATCCTGCGAATCAATCAGCTTGATGTTCACGGAAACACGGTTCTTCAGACCACCGTGTTTCAGCGCTTCGATCACTGACTTATAGGCATCCGGCAGTTCAATGTACTTGCCGACCATACCGATAGTCACTTCCCCTGCCGGGTTGGCTTCTTCATAAATAACCTGTTCCCATTCAGACAGGTTCGCTTCCGGACAGTTCAAGCTGAATCGTTTACAAATATAATCGTCCAGGCCCTGAGATTTCAACAGGCCCGGGATTTTATAAATGGAATCGACATCTTTCATTGAAATAACGGCTTTTTCAGGCACGTTACAGAACAATGCAATTTTCGCACGTTCGTTCGCCGGAACCGCACGATCGGAGCGGCAAACCAGGATATCTGGCTGAATACCAATGGAGAGCAGCTCTTTCACAGAGTGCTGAGTCGGCTTGGTTTTCACTTCACCTGCGGCGGCCATGTACGGCACCAGAGTCAGGTGCATGAACAGCGCGTGCTCACGGCCGATATCTACCGCCAGCTGACGAATCGCTTCCAGGAATGGCAGGGATTCGATATCACCCACGGTACCGCCGATTTCAACCAGCACCACGTCGTGGCCTTCGCCACCCGCAACAATGCGTTCTTTGATTGCGTTAGTGATGTGCGGGATAACCTGAACGGTTGCACCCAGATAGTCACCACGGCGCTCTTTACGCAGAACGTCGGAGTAGATGCGGCCAGTCGTGAAGTTATTACGACGGGTCATTTTGGTGCGGATGAAACGCTCGTAGTGGCCAAGATCCAGATCGGTTTCAGCGCCGTCTTCAGTAACGAACACTTCCCCGTGTTGGATTGGGCTCATGGTGCCCGGATCGACGTTGATGTACGGATCCAGTTTCATCATGGTCACATTGAGGCCACGGGCTTCAAGAATGGCTGCGAGGGAGGCTGCGGCAATGCCTTTACCCAGAGAGGATACGACCCCGCCGGTCACAAAAATATAGTTCGTTGTCATGCTGAACCTGAGAAGTTAGGGTGAAACGATGGAATAACCAGGACGGGAAAGTAGTATACCCGAACACGGCGAGCGCCACAAACTTTCATTCTCCGTCTCCATTCCAGGCCATGACAAACATAAGGAGTGAGAAAATAGCCCCTTTTGGGTAAATGTTTTTGACGCAAATCAAGCGCTTGTCATTTAAAAAATCACACAGATTGCGCTTGATCGCAAAATCTCGTTAGAGATCAGATTCCTGGCGCTTTACTTCCTGCCAGACTTCTTCCATCGCTTCGAGGTCAATTCCGCTCATTTCCAGGCCTCGCGAGGCGACAATCCGCTCAACTTCGCGAAAGCGTCGTTCGAATTTTATATTGGCTTTTTGCAGGGCGGTTTCCGCTTTTACACCCAGATGGCGAGAAAGGTTGACGGTTGCAAACAGCAGGTCGCCCATCTCTTCCTCAAGCTTTGCTTCATCCACCACCGCCTGCTGCGCTTCGTGCATGACTTCGTCAATCTCTTCGTGCACTTTATCCAGCACCGGGCCGAGGGAGGTCCAGTCAAAACCGACGGCGGAGCAGCGTTTCTGGATTTTATGCGCGCGCATCAGCGCGGGCAGGCTCAGCGGAATATCATCCAGCGCCGAGTGCTGGGATTTTTCCGCTCGCTCGGCGCTTTTGATCTGCTCCCAGCGGGCCAGCACCTCAGCGCTGTTCCCTGCGGTGGCATCGCCGAAGATATGGGGATGACGGCGCTCAAGCTTGTCGCTGATGGCAGCGCAGATATCGTCAAAGTTAAAGCGCCCCTCTTCCTGCGCCATTTGCGCATAGAACACCACCTGGAACAGCAGGTCGCCCAACTCGCCGCGCAGGTCGTCAAAATCTTCGCGGGAAATGGCGTCCAGCACCTCGTAGGTTTCTTCGAGGGTATAAGGCGCAATGGTGGCGAAAGTCTGCTCTTTGTCCCACGGGCAGCCGTTTTCAGGATCGCGCAGGCGTTTCATGATGCCGAGCAGGCGGTCGATTTGAGTCATAGTGTTTTCCATTAAAAAAGCAAGCCGGGTGGCGGCAAAGCCTTACCCGGCCTACAGAAGAGTGTGTTTAACCGCCGTGCAGACGACGCGCGTCAATCACATCCGGCACCTGGTTCAGTTTGCCAAGCACGCGGCCCAGCACCTGCAGGTTGTAGATTTCGATGGTCATATCGATGGTGGCAAGCTGCTCGCGGGTATCGCTGCGGCTGGCGACGCCCAGCACGTTGACCTTCTCGTTGGCGAGAATGGTCGTGATGTCGCGCAGCAGGCCGCTGCGGTCGTTGGCAGTGACGCGCACCACCAGCGAGTAGCCGGCAGAATAGCTCTCACCCCAGACTGCTTCCACGATGCGCTCCGGCGCATGCGACTGCAGCTCGGCAAGCTGGTCACAGTCGGAACGGTGAATCGAAATCCCGCGTCCCTGAGTGATAAAGCCGACGATATCGTCGCCCGGAATAGGCTGACAGCAGCGGGCAATGTGATGCATCAGGTTACCTACGCCTTCAACCACCACGCGGCCGTTGTCTTTGCTGCGCTGCTGCGGCGCATAGGTTTTCTGCTGCAGCTGCTTCAGCGCCGCCGCGTCCTGCTCTGCCGCGCTTGGCTTATTGAACTGCGCCTGCAGGAAGTTCACCATCTGATTCAGACGGATATCACCGCCGCCAATCGCCGCTAGCAGCTCGTCAAGCTCGTTGAAGTTGTAGCGCGGCAGCAGGAATTTCTCCGCCTCTTTCAGGCTTATCCCGATATGCTCCAGCTCGTCGTCAAGGATCTGGCGGCCGGCAAGGATGTTCTTGTCACGATCCTGTTTACGGAACCAGGCGTGAATTTTCGAGCGCCCGCGGCTGGTGGTGACGTAGCCCAGGTTCGGGTTAAGCCAGTCACGGCTCGGGTTGGGCTGCTTCTGGGTAATGATTTCAATCTGGTCCCCCATCTGCAGTTGATAGGTGAACGGTACGATACGTCCGCCAATTTTCGCCCCGATGCAGCGGTGCCCCACATCGCTGTGGATGTGGTAGGCAAAATCGAGCGGCGTAGAGCCCGCAGGCAGGTCGACAACGTCCCCTTTTGGGGTAAAGACGTACACCCGATCGTCAAAGACCTGGCTGCGCACTTCGTCGAGCATCTCGCCGGAGTCGGCCATCTCTTCCTGCCACGCAATCAGCTTGCGCAGCCAGGCAATGCGGTCTTCGTGGCCAGAACGCGCTCCGCCGGACGTGCCTTCTTTGTATTTCCAGTGCGCGGCCACGCCCAGCTCGGCGTCCTCGTGCATCTGTTTGGTGCGGATCTGAATCTCGACCGTTTTGCCGCCAGGGCCAAGCACAACGGTATGGATAGACTGATAGCCGTTCGGTTTGGGGTTGGCGACATAGTCATCGAACTCATCGGGCAGATGACGGAAGTGAGTGTGTACTATCCCCAGCGCGGCGTAGCAGTCCTGCAGACGCTCCGCCACGATACGCACGGCGCGCACGTCAAACAGCTCGTCAAACGCGAGGTGTTTCTTCTGCATTTTGCGCCAGATGCTGTAGATATGCTTAGGCCGGCCGTAGACTTCGGCGCGCACGTTCTCTTCTTTCATCGCCTGGCGCAGCCCGCCGACAAATTCCTCGATATAGTGCTCGCGGTCGATACGGCGCTCATGAAGGAGTTTGGCAATACGTTTATATTCCGCCGGGTGCAGATAGCGGAAGCAGTAATCTTCCAGCTCCCATTTCAACTGACCAATCCCTAAGCGGTTCGCCAGCGGCGCGTAGATATTTGTACACTCTTTGGCCGCCAGCACGCGCTCGTCTTCCGGCGCATCCTTCACTTCACGCAGGTGGGCAATACGCTCGGCAAGCTTGATGACCACGCAGCGGAAATCATCCACCATGGCCAGCAGCATCCGGCGAACGTTATCGACCTGCTCAGAGGAGACGGAATCGGTGTGCGCGGCCTTCAGCTGGCGAATGGCTGCCATATCGCGCACGCCGTGGATCAGCGCGACGACGGATTTCCCGACGCTGTCGCGCAGCACGTCTTCGCTGACCACGTCCGCATCCGCGAGGGGGAAGAGAAGCGCGGCCTGCAGCGTTTCAATATCCATGTTCAGCATGGACAGGATTTCCACCATCTCCACGCCGCGCCACAGGAGAAGATCGGCGTCGGGATGCCCCTGCGTGGTGCGCAGACAATAGGCCCAGGTTTCGGTTAAGCGTTCACACGACTGCTGGCTGGAAATTCCCAGACTTGCGATCCATTTTTGTGGGTCAAATTCCCCAGCTTTATTGAGATGTGCACTTCTTACCGCAACCATTGTCCTCTCCTTTAGGGACCTGGGCCTGTCGAAGTCGACAAGCCAAACAAATTAGATGTGCTCGAACAACACCATCGATTCCAGATGACCAGTGTGCGGGAACATGTCCAGCATTGCCAGACGCTGAATCTGGTAACCCGCGCGGATTAATGCCTCACTGTCCCGGGCAAGCGTTGCCGGGTTACAGGAAACATAGACCACACGCTTTGGCGCGAGTTTAATAATATGTGCCATCACACCCTGGGCACCGGCACGCGCCGGGTCGAGCAAAATTTTATCAAAGCCCTGTTTTGCCCACGGCTGTTGGGTGACATCTTCCTCAAGATTTTGATGAAAGAATGTCACATTTTGCAAGCCGTTCTGCTGCGCGTTCTCCTGCCCTTTAGCCACCAGCGCCTCAACGCCTTCCACGCCGACGACGCTGGCCGCTTTTTGCGCCAGCGGCAGCGTGAAGTTGCCCATTCCGCAGAACAGATCGAGCACCCGATCGCTTTTCTGAACATCCAGCCACGTCAGCGCTTTCTCAACCATCAGTTGGTTAACGCCGTCATTCACCTGAATGAAATCCCGCGGGCTGAACGTTAAGCGTAGCCCGTTTGACGCATACCAGGGCGCCTCACCGGTAACCTGCTCAAGTATCTCGCTTTGTGGTGCAAGGAAAAGCGCCAGGTCGTGGGAATGCGAAAAGCGTTCCAGTTTTTCGCGATCTTTTTTCGACAGCGGCGCGGTATGGCGCAGCACCATCAGCGGTCCATTGTTGGCCATGACCAGTTCGACATGTCCGAGGTGGCGAACGCCGTCCAGCCCGGAGAGACAGGTGCGCACTTCCGGAAGCAATGCTTCAAGATGGGGCACCAAAATGGGGCACTGCTGCACATCGACGATGTCACTGGAACCGGCCTTGCGAAACCCCATATCCAGCCGCGCCGTTTTTGGCTGATAGCTGAGGCTCAGGCGCGCGCGTCGCCGATAGCCCCAGGGCGCATCGGCGAGAATTTCGTTAACGTCATGTTTAAGCTGACGCGCCAGCGCGCGGCTTTTGCTTTTTTGCTGTAATTCTGTGCTCGCATGCTGTTGCTGGCAGCCTCCGCAAACGCCAAAATGTGGGCAGCGGGGCTTCACGCGATCCGGGCTATCGTTGAGGCGACGCTTAACCTGTCCGCGCGCGAACTGGCGTTTATCTTCCGTCAGCGTAATTTCTGCTCGTTCTGTCGGCAGTAAACCTGTTATAAACAGAGCCTTACCGTTGTGACGTGCCACTCCCTGACCAAACGGATCGAGGTCCGTGGCTTCAACAGTAATGATTTGACGCGTCGTCACGCGTCGCTTTGCAGAGTAGAATTGCGCCATCGCCGAGATTTTTCTCACATAAACATAATTATCTTAATTGTCCCATAACGGAACGCCATGACCAACTACAGCCTGCGCGCGCGCATGATGATTTTGATCCTCGCCCCCACCGTTCTCATCGGTTTGCTGCTGAGTATCTTCTTTGTGGTGCACCGCTATAACGATTTGCAGCGACAGCTTGAAGATGCAGGCGCCAGCATTATCGAACCGCTTGCCGTTTCCAGCGAGTACGGCATGAACCTGCAAAACCGCGAATCCATTGGCCAGTTAATCAGCGTGCTCCACCGCCGTCACTCGGACATCGTACGCGCCATTTCCGTTTACGACGAACATAACCGCCTGTTTGTCACCTCGAATTTTCATCTCGATCCGGCAGCCCTGAAGATCCCGGACGGTACACCATTCCCGCGCCACCTCACCGTCTTGCGGCGCGGCGATATCATGATCCTGCGCACGCCGATCGTGTCGGAAAGCTATTCCCCCGATGAGTCAGCGCAATCCGACGCCAAATCCAGCAACAATATGCTGGGATATGTGGCGCTGGAGCTGGATCTCAAGTCGGTCCGGCTACAGCAGTACAAAGAAATTTTCATCTCGGGCGTGATGATGCTGTTCTGCATTGGCATTGCGCTGATCTTCGGCTGGCGCCTGATGCGCGACGTGACGGGCCCCATCCGCAACATGGTTAATACGGTTGACCGCATCCGCCGGGGACAGCTCGACAGCCGGGTGGAAGGGTTTATGCTGGGCGAGCTGGACATGCTGAAGAACGGCATCAACTCAATGGCCATGTCGCTCGCGGCGTATCACGAAGAGATGCAGCACAACGTTGACCAGGCGACGTCCGACCTGCGCGAAACGCTGGAGCAGATGGAGATCCAGAACGTTGAGCTGGATCTGGCGAAAAAGCGCGCCCAGGAAGCGGCACGTATTAAGTCGGAATTCCTGGCCAATATGTCGCACGAGCTGCGTACGCCGCTCAATGGCGTGATCGGCTTTACCCGCCTGACGCTGAAAAGCGAGCTCAACCCGACTCAGCGCGATCACCTGCACACCATTGAACGCTCGGCCAACAACCTGCTGGCGATCATCAACGACGTGCTGGACTTCTCCAAGCTGGAAGCGGGCAAGCTGATCCTGGAAAGCATTCCGTTCCCGCTGCGCAGTACGCTCGATGAGGTGGTGACGCTGCTCGCGCACTCGTCGCACGACAAGGGCCTTGAGCTGACGCTCAACATTAAAAACGACGTGCCGGATAACGTCATTGGCGATCCGCTGCGCCTGCAGCAGGTCATTACCAACCTTGTCGGGAATGCGATTAAATTCACCGAAAGCGGTAACATCGACATTCTGGTAGAAAAACGCTCCATCAGCAGCAATAAGGTGCAGATTGAAGTCCAGATCCGCGATACCGGCATCGGTATTCCTGAGCGGGATCAGTCGCGTCTGTTCCAGGCGTTCCGTCAGGCGGACGCCAGTATCTCCCGCCGTCATGGCGGTACCGGCCTGGGGCTGGTGATCACGCAGCGCCTGGTGAACGAGATGGGCGGCGATATCTCTTTCCACAGCCAGCCGAATCGCGGTTCAACCTTCTGGTTCCACATTAATCTGGACCTCAACCCGAACGTGCTAACCGATGGCCCGGTGACGGACTGCCTGAAAGGCAAGCGTCTGGCCTACGTCGAACCTAACGCGGCGGCAGCGCAGTGCGCGCTCGATATTTTAAGCACCACGCCGCTGGAGGTGGTTTACAGCCCAACCTTCTCAGCGCTTGCCGTTGAGCATTACGATATTCTGCTGATGGGGATCCCGGTCACCTTCACCGGCGAACTGACCATGCAGCAGGAGCGGCTGGCGAAAGCCGCGTCAATGACCGACTATCTGCTGCTGGCGCTACCCTGCCACGCCCAGATTAATGCGGAGGAGTTGAAAAACGACGGAGCCGCCGCGTGTCTGCTGAAGCCGCTCACCTCGACCCGCCTCCTGCCCGCGCTCACGGAGTATTGCCGTCTTAGCCAGCATGCTCTCCCTCTGATTGACGACGAGCAAAAATTGCCGATGAGCGTGATGGCGGTGGATGATAATCAGGCCAACCTGAAGCTGATTGGCGCATTGCTTGAGGACCAGGTTCAGCACGTTGAGCTGTGCACCAGCGGCGCGCAGGCGGTTGAACAGGCGAAGCAGATGCAGTTCGATTTAATCCTGATGGATATTCAGATGCCGGGCATGGATGGCATTCGGGCCTGCGAGCTGATCCACCAGCTGCCGCACCAGCAGCAAACCCCGGTCATTGCGGTCACCGCGCACGCGATGGCCGGTCAGAAAGAGAAGCTGCTGAGCGCCGGAATGAATGACTATCTGGCGAAGCCCATCGATGAAGAGAAACTTCATAACCTGCTGTTACGCTATAAGCCGGGTCACATTGGCGGGACGTACACGGTTTCCAGCGAGCCGGTTGAAATCAGCGTTAACCAGAACGCCACCTTTGACTGGCAGCTCGCGCTGCGCCAGGCGGCTGGTAAACCCGATTTAGCCCGCGAAATGCTGCAAATGCTGGTCGCGTTTCTGCCGGAAATTCGCAATAAGGTGGAAGAGCAGCTGGTGGGTGAAAACCCGGAAGATCTGCTGGAAGCGATCCACAAGCTGCACGGCAGCTGCGGGTACAGCGGCGTGCCGCGGCTGAAAAACCTCTGCCAGCTGCTGGAGCAGCAGCTGCGTGCCGGCACGCCGGAATCGGAGCTTGAACCGGAGTTCCTGGAGCTGCTGGATGAGATGGATAACGTAACGCGGGAAGCGACGAAGTTGCTGGGAAGCTGAGATAAAAGCCCGGTGGCGCTACGCTTACCGGGCCTATGATTGCGGGTGCGGCCTGATGCCCTCACCCCGCCCCTCTCCCACAGGGAGAGGGAGAACTACATTCCCTGCCCCACTTTCAGCACCGCCGCGATATTCCTGGCGGCCATCCTGACGTTCTCGCTGGCATTTTCCAGCGCATCCTCCAGCGAGCAGATGGTGTAGATCACGCTAAACACCGCATCAATGCCGTGATCGTGTACCACGCCAACGTCCGACGTCAGGCTGCCTGCAATGCCGATGACGGGTTTGTTAAAGCGTTTCGCCACTTTCGCCACGCCCACCGGGACTTTGCCATGGATCGTCTGGCTGTCGATGCGGCCTTCTCCCGTGATCACCAGATCCGCATCGGCCACATGGTCGGCCAAGTGTAGCGCATCGGTCACGATCTCAATGCCCTGGCGCAGCTGCGCGCCGCAAAAGGCGTACAGCGCGGCCCCCATGCCACCCGCCGCGCCGCCGCCAGCCAGGTTTAGCACATCGATATCCAGATCCCGGGCAATGACTCTCGCATACTGCGCCAGCGCGTTGTCCAGGGTGACGATCATCTCGGGAGTGGCCCCCTTTTGCGGACCAAATACGGCTGATGCGCCATCCTTTCCGGTGAGCGGATTCGTCACATCACAGGCGACCTCAATCCGGCACTCCGCCAGACGTCTGTCCAGCCCGCTCAGGTCGATACGCGCGAGTTTTCCCAGCTCGCCCCCGCCCTGCCCAAGGGGCTGCCCGCTGTCGTCCAGCAGCTTTGCCCCCAGCGCCTGCACCATCCCTGCCCCGCCGTCATTGGTGGCGCTGCCGCCAATGCCGATGATGATATGCTTAACGCCTGCGTCCAGCGCGTGACGAATAAGTTCGCCCGTGCCCCACGAGGTGGTTTTCAGGGGATTACGCTGCGAAGGAACGACCAGCTCCAGGCCGCTTGCCGCCGCCATTTCAATAAAGGCACTATGCTCGTCACCGGATAAGCCATAAAATCCTTCCACGCGCTCACCCAGCGGGCCGGTCACCGGAACATGCACAATGCGTCCCTGCGTTGCCGCGATCATCGCCTCAACCGTCCCTTCGCCACCGTCCGCGACCGGCAGTTTGACGTAAACCGCCTCGGGGAAGATCTCGCGAAAACCACGTTCTATCGCTGTCGCAACCTCAAGCGCACTCAAACTTTCCTTATACGAGTCCGGTGCGATAACAATTTTCATAAGCCATCCTTACGCATAGTCGTTACGTTAAGCATACACCACGTAAAAGACCGCTTGTGGGAGCGGTCCCAATGCGTTTATCGTACCATGCACGGGCGTTTATTGTCGAATGTCCAGTCGGGGATCAGGTACTGCATCGCCATGGCGTCGTCACGGGCGCCCAGACCGTGTTTTTGATACAGCTCATGGGCTTTCATGACCTGGTCCATATCCAGCTCAACCCCCAACCCCGGCGTGGAAGGCACCTGCACCATGCCACCTTTGATCTCAAACGGCTGCTTAGTCAGACGCTGATTACCCTCCTGCCAGATCCAGTGCGTGTCGATAGCGGTAATCGTGCCCGGCGCGGCGGCGGCAACGTGCGTGAACATCGCCAGCGACACGTCGAAGTGGTTATTAGAGTGCGAGCCCCAGGTCAGGCCAAACTCGTGGCACATTTGCGCCACGCGCACCGACCCCTGCATCGTCCAGAAGTGCGGGTCCGCCAGCGGAATATCGACGGACTGCAATGACAGGGTGTGTCCCATCTGACGCCAGTCGGTGGCAATCATATTGGTCGCGGTCGGCAGCCCCGTGGCGCGACGGAACTCCGCCATAACTTCACGGCCCGAGAAGCCCTGTTCAGCCCCACACGGATCTTCCGCATACGCCAGCACGCCTTTCAGCTGCTTGCCAATTTTGATCGCTTCATCTAGCGACCACGCGCCGTTCGGATCCAGCGTCACGCGGGCCTGCGGGAAACGTTTTGCCAGCGCGGTAACGGCTTCCGCCTCTTCCTCACCGGCCAGCACGCCGCCCTTCAGTTTGAAATCATTAAAGCCATATTTTTCGTACGCGGCTTCCGCCAGGCGCACCACCGCATCCGGGGTCATCGCCTCGTCGTGGCGAAGTCGGTACCAGTCGCATTGTTCATCCGGCTGGCTCTGATAAGGCAATGGCGTCAGCCTGCGGTCGCCGACAAAGAACAGATAGCCCAGCATTTCCACTTCGCTGCGCTGCTGCCCCTCGCCCAACAGCGACGCAACGTTAACGCCCAGATGCTGACCCAGCAGATCCAGCAACGCGGATTCAATCCCGGTCACCACGTGAATGGTGGTGCGCAGGTCGAAAGTCTGCAGGCCACGCCCTCCGGCATCGCGATCGGCAAAGGTATTGCGCACGGTGTTGAGGACATTTTTATACTCACCCAGCGTTTTGCCCACCACCAGCGGAATGGCATCTTCAAGCGTCTGGCGGATCTTCTCCCCGCCCGGAATTTCGCCCACGCCCGTATGCCCGGAATTGTCTTTGATAATGACAATATTGCGGGTAAAGAATGGCGCATGCGCGCCGCTCAGGTTCATCAGCATGCTGTCATGGCCAGCAACCGGAACGATCTGCATGGCGGTGACGACAGGGGTAGAAAAAGTACTCATCGTGTAATCCTTTTATCAGTGACGTCCAAAAACAGGGCGCTTACGGTCAAATGTCCAGCCGGGGATCAGGTACTGCATCGGGCCCGCGTCGTTACGCGCGCCGCCCGGTAGCTTTTTATACGCCTCATGGGCTTTATGGATCTGATCCCAGTCAATCTCCACGCCCAGGCCCGGCGCATCCGGTACGGCAATCTTGCCGTTGATGATTTCCAGCGGATTTTTCGTCAGGCGGGCTTCCCCTTCCTGCCAAATCCAGTGGGTATCGATGGCGGTCGGGTTACCCGGCGCCGCCGCGCCAACGTGGGTAAACATCGCCAGCGAAATATCAAAGTGGTTGTTAGAGTGACAGCCCCAGGTCAGCCCCCAGTCATCGCACAGCTGCGCCACGCGCACTGCGCCTGAAAGCGTCCAGAAGTGAGGGTCCGCCAGCGGTATGTCGACGGCGTTCAGCATCACCGCATGACCCATTTCACGCCAGTTGGTGGCGATCATATTGGTCGCGACAGGCAGCCCGGTGGCGCGGCGAAACTCGGCCATGACTTCACGGCCCGAGAAGCCCTGCTCCGCACCGCAGGGATCTTCCGCATAGGTCAGGACATCCCCCAGCCCTTTGCACAGGCTAATCGCTTCCTCCAGCAGCCAGGCGCCGTTGGGATCGACGGTGATCCGCGCATCAGCAAAGCGTTTTTTCAGCGCCCGGGCCGTATCAATCTCCTGCTCGCCGGGCAGCACGCCGCCCTTCAGCTTGAAATCCTTAAAGCCGTAGCGATCCTGCGCAGCCTCGGCCAGCCGCACCACCGCGTCGCTGGAGAGCGCTTCCTGATGGCGCAGGCGATACCAGTCGTGATCGCCCGTGGATCGAGCCAGATAGGGGAGATCGGTCTTATTGCGATCGCCAACGTAGAACAGATAGCCCAGCACGGTAACCGCATCACGCTGTTTGCCGGGCCCCAGCAGCTCGCAAACCGGAACATTGAGCGCCTTACCCAGTAAATCGAGCAGGGCGGCCTCCAGCGCGGCGACCGCGTTGACGCGCAGTTCAAACGTCCAGGCACCTTTACCGAACGTATCAAAGTCTGCCGACTGATTGCCCTTATGCACCCGCTGAACCACCTTGTTCAGACGGGCGACCTCCTGGCCCACCACCTGCGGAATGGCATCGACCAGCGTCTGGTAAATCACCTCTCCGCCCGGGGCCTCGCCCACGCCGGTATTCCCTGCGCTGTCTTTCAGCACGACGATATTACGGGTAAACCAGGCGTTATGTGCCCCGCCGATATTGAGCAGCATGCTGTCCTGCCCGGCCACCGGAATAACCTTCATCTCCGTAACGGTTGGGCTCGATTGCGTTGTCATCATCCACGCTCCGCAACAGGTTTAAGTTCGACGCGTTTGATATCCCCTACCAGCACCAGGTAACTCAGCACCGCCACCAGCGCATGCACACCCACGTAGATTAGCGCACCGTTGAAAGAGCCGGTGGTGCCGACGATGTAGCCGATAGCGATCGGCGTAACAATCCCGGAGATATTGCCGAACATGTTGAACAGGCCGCCGCTCAGGCCGCTGATCTCTTTCGGTGCCGTATCCGCCATCACCGCCCAGCCCAGCGCGCCAATGCCTTTGCCGAAGAAGGCCATCGCCATAAAGCCGATAATCATCCATTCGGCGTTGACGTAGTTACAGAACACCATGGTCATGGAGAGCAGCATGCCGAGCACAATCGGGGTTTTACGCGCAATGTTCAGCGAGCCGGTGCGGCGCATCAGCCAGTCGGAAATCACTCCGCCGAGCACGCCGCCGACGAAGCCGCAAATTGCCGGGACCGACGCGACAAATCCCGCTTTCAGAATCGACATGCCGCGTGCCTGCACCAGGTATACCGGGAACCAGGTGATGAAGAAGTAGGTTAAGGCGTTAATACAGTACTGGCCCAGATAGATACCGATCATCATGCGCGAGCCGACGAGCTGCTTGATCTGCGCCCATTTCTGGCTGAACGGGACTTTTGCTTTTGCGGATTTCTGATCCATATTGATCAGCGCGCCGCCTTCCGCGATGTACTCCAGCTCTTTTTTGTTCACGCCAGGATGCTGATTGGGTTCGTGGATCACTTTCAGCCAGACGAAGCTGATAACGATCCCAAGCCCGCCCATGAAGAAGAAGACGTGCGACCAGCCCACCTCATGCGTCAGCCAGCCCATGATTGGCGCGAAGATCACCGTCGCGAAGTACTGTGCGGAGTTGAAAATCGCCACCGCCGTTCCCCTCTCCTGCGCCGGGAACCAGGCCGCCACAATTCGGCTGTTCCCCGGGAAGGAAGGTGCTTCCGCTAAGCCTACCAGGAAGCGCAGCGTGAAGAGCGCCACGATAATGCCGAAGCCGCTGAAGATATCGACGAAACCCTGCAACAGGGTAAACATCGACCAGATAAAGATGGACCAGAAATAGACGCGTTTAGATCCAAAACGGTCCAGCAGCCAGCCGCCAGGAATTTGCCCGATGACGTAGGCCCATGAGAATGCGGAGAAAACGTAACCCATGCCCACCGGATCAAGGCCGATATCTTTTGCCATTTCCGAACCGGCAATCGACAGCGTGGCGCGGTCACCATAGTTAAAGGATGTGACGATAAACAGCATCACCACTATCCAGTAGCGGGCATTAGTGCGCTTTTCAGCGCTGCTCGCTGCGTGGCTTAATGTACTCATTGTTGCACTCCTGAAACATAGCTTTCGCCTGGTTCATTCTGTACAGCACCGGTAGGGTAATCAGAATGAGATTGGTGTTTTGTCGTTTTGGTACGGCCTGACGCCGTTTTATAGTGACCGGAAAAGTATATGAAGGAGTGCCTCATCACCTCACCGTGCAGAAACACAGTATTAAAGGGTGTATGAGAGGTTGTTTATGGCATAAGCCCAGGGGAATGGAAGGTGGTTCACGGATTTGGCGTTTGGAGCGGGGTGTATCGCCGGGTGGCGGCTATGCCTTACCCGGCCTGGATAACTATTTAAGGAGAGTTGCCCAGTGCTCGACCCATGGGTTCGATTCGCTTTCGGGTTCAGGATGCTCCCCGGCATCAATCAGCAGCATCTCGCCGACGCGCTGAGCGCTCTGCTCCTGCAGGAGCGCATCGAACTGCTTGCCGCCGCCGCAGAAGTTGGCGTAAGAGCTGTCGCCCAGGGCAATGATGCCGTAGTGCACGTCTGGCTGATAGCCAAGCTGGTCTTTAATGCCCTGAAACAGCGGCACGATGCTGTCAGGCAGATCGCCCTGCCCGGTGGTGGAGGTCACCACCAGAATGTATTTATCTTTATACTTTTCCCAGTCTGCCAGTTCCGGGTCTTCATAGACCGTGGCTTTATGGCCCTGGCTGGCGAGTATTGCCTCAGCCTCTTCCGCTACCAGCAGCGAGTTGCCGTACATTGTGCCGACAAAAATGCCTACTTCAGCCATGATATTTTCCCATAATGAATGCGTTTACCGTTCATCCTGAACGTTGCCCGATACAAACTCAACCCTTTCATTTTCGGGGAGTTGTCCCAGCCAGCCAAACTGTGACAGCGCCTGCATCCAGACGTCGTCCAGCCCCGCACGGATGGTCAGCGGCTCGCCGGTAAACGGGTGCGTCAGGCTCAGCTCGCTGGCGTGCAGCATCAGACGATGGCAGCCAAAGTGTTCGGCCGCACTGCGGTTCTGGCGCAAATCACCGTGTTTGCTGTCGCCAATAATCGGGTGGCGCAGGTGCGCAAGATGGCGTCGCAGCTGGTGCTTACGCCCGGTTTTAGGCAAAAGCTCAACCAGGCTGTAGCGTGTGGTCGGGAATTTGCTGGTTGCAACCGGCATTTCGGTCGTCGCCATGCCGCGATAATCCGTTACTGCGGGCTGCGGACCTTTGTCATCGCGGGCAAATTTATCGGCGATTTTGTCCAGCTCCTCCACCAGCGGATAGTCCAGCGTGGCGGCTTCCGTCAGCCAGCCGCGCACGATCGCGTGGTAGCGCTTTTGCATCTGATGCTGTTCAAACTGCTGTGACAGCAGACGCCCCGCCTCGCTGGAAAGCCCCATCAGCAGCACGCCGGAGGTCGGCCTGTCGAGACGATGGGCGGTAAAAACATGCTGACCAATCTGGTCGCGAACGGTCTGCATCACCACCACTTTCTCATCGCGATCGAGCCAGCTGCGGTGTACCAGCCAGCCTGACGGTTTATTCACCGCCACCAGCCACTCGTCCTGATAGAGGATCTCAAGCGTCATGCATCTTCACCGGCAAACAGGGCATCCAGTTTTTCCAGTTCGACCAGCATCACGTCGCGCGCCGGGTGTGTCGCCTCGAGCGCCATTTCATAGTAGGGAGAGACAGCAAACGCCTGCGGAAGCGGGTGATCGCCCTCAAGCAGGGCGTGCATGCGCGGAATTAACACCCACTGCAGCCATTCAAACGGGGCCAGCGTATCCAGGCAGAAGGGCTGAGTGCTCGCGAACGCTTCTGGCTGCGGCGCGGTCTCCTGCCACAGCTGATGTTGGCGCAAAAGGGCTTCGATGGCGTGCAACTGAGCACGAACGCTATCGTGTTGCGTCATAGTAACCTCAACTGAAAAAGTGAACGGCGCGCAGCATAGCATTGCGGAAGGCAGAAATAAAAAAAGGGAGCACTGTAAAAACAGTGCTCCCGGTTCGTTTCGCAGCATTCCAGCTACAATTCGTGCTCCCTGCTCATCCGTGACAACTTTTCCTGACGCCCGAAGGCCTGGTCATCCGTAAGCCGATGCATCCTGCACACATCTTCCTGACGTGTTTGTCTCATCCTGAAACGTCCTGGCCTTCCTGACCCACCGACCATCCTGACCGGCTCTCGTTCTCCTTCCTGGAGGTGTCCCTTACGCATCCTGCGTTATCCACTTCGCTTCATCCTGAAGCCTTCCTGAAGCGCCATCCTGACGAGTCCTGTGTAAGAAACGCCATCATCCTGATGTTCGTTTCTCGTGTCGGCGTCCTGTCGACAGAAATAGAATCCGCTATTCCGCTTCGTCTTACAACCCACCCTTTCTGGGTTGTAAGCCGTAAGAAATCCCTAAAAACAATACGATGAACAAGTAATTCGTTGAAAAATAGAGTGATATTAATCTGAATTAAATGAGGTAATACTGAATCTTCAGCGATCTCTCACAAACGTTGTAAGAGATCTCTCACACGCGCTATAGCATCAAGGATTACAGAAGTGGCTCAAGTCGGGTAAGGAAATCCGCAAGAGAGGGGGCGAGAGTCTCGCGATTGCGGGTGCCGATAGTCTCTTTAACCACTTCACCTGACAGGTTACAGACGGAGATAACGTCCAGTTCGCTGTCCAGCGTGGCAATAAAGAGCGTCGGAGAAAGCTTCAGGCGTTTTTGCGTGACCAGGTGACCAATCAGGTTTTCCTGAACACGCTGCAGATCGTCTTCGCTCCAGGTCTGCAACAGCGTCAGCGTGATATCAGCAAAGCGCGCAGGCATATCCCCTGCGAACTGCGTGGTATAAAACGCATGAACTGCTGGTTGTACCACAATGTCCATTGCCCGCTCAACCGCATTTACATTTTGCTCGCCGTCGAAAGGTTTTGGCTGCCAGATAACGTAATCGTCGACTGAAGAGATAATGCACGGCGAAGGTACGCCATACAAATCAGCACTTTGCGGCCATGTCTGGTCCTTTTCATGCCATGCGTCGCAATAGCGGGTCGTGAAGCTAGTGAGGGCATTTGCAGTTTCGATGTCCACCGATTTCTCTCTTCTTGTCAGACAGGATAAACTCAGGCCATAAGTGTACCTGTAAAGTGGCTATGAAACATGTCTTACGAAAATCATCAGGCGTTAACCGGCTTAACGCTGGGGAAATCGACCGATTACCGCGATACCTACGATGCAAGCCTGCTGCAGGGCGTGCCGCGCAGCCTGAACCGCGATCCTCTGGGCCTGCATGCAGACGCATTGCCGTTTGTCGGCGGTGACATCTGGACGCTGTACGAACTCTCGTGGCTTAACGCGCGCGGTCTGCCGCAGGTGGCGGTGGGCCACGTTGAGCTGGATTACGCCAGCGTTAATCTCGTGGAATCCAAAAGCTTTAAGCTCTATCTCAACAGTTTTAACCAGACAAAATTCAACAGCTGGGACGACGTTCAGCACACCCTGGAACGTGATTTAAGCGCCTGCGCGCAGGGAAAGGTGAGCGTTTCACTGTATCGCCTGCACGAGCTGGAAGGGCAGCCGGTCGCCCATTTTAACGGGACCTGCATCGACGATCAGGATATCGAGGTGGAGAATTATGAATTCAGCGCCGATTACCTCGAAAACGCGGCGAGCGGAAAGGTGGTCGAAGAGACGCTGGTCAGCCACCTGCTGAAATCCAACTGCCTGATCACCCACCAGCCGGACTGGGGTTCGGTGCAGATCCAGTACCGCGGCCCGAAAATTGACCGGGAAAAGTTGCTGCGCTACCTGGTGTCGTTCCGCCATCACAACGAATTCCACGAGCAGTGCGTGGAGCGTATCTTTAGCGATATTCAGCGTTTCTGCCAGCCAGAAAAACTGAGCGTTTACGCGCGCTACACCCGCCGTGGCGGTCTGGACATCAACCCGTGGCGCACCAACACCGATTTTGTGCCAGCAACGGGGCGGCTGGTGCGTCAGTAATATAAATATTTTCACAATATGCGCGGTATCTTCCGCGCTTTAGGTTGTGAAACGTCACGCGCCAGGGCTATTGTAATCAACAGGGAAAGACGATAATCGTCCCGTAAGGAGCTCACTTGATTACACATATTAGCCCGCTTGGCTCAATGGATATGTTGTCGCAGCTGGAAGTGGACATGCTTAAGCGCACGGCCAGCAGCGATCTTTATCAACTGTTTCGTAACTGTTCACTTGCCGTACTGAACTCCGGAAGCCTGACAGATAACAGTAAAGAACTGCTGTCCCGCTTCGAAAGCTTTGATATCAACGTGCTGCGCCGCGAGCGTGGCGTGAAGCTTGAAGTCATCAACCCGCCGGAAGAGGCCTTTGTCGACGGCCGTATCATTCGTTCACTTCAGGCTAACCTGTTTGCCGTGCTGCGTGACATCCTGTTTGTTAACGGGCAGATCCACAACGCAGGCCGTTTCCAGCATCTCGACCTGGAAAGCTCGGTCCATATCACCAACCTGGTGTTCTCCATTTTGCGTAACGCCCGTGCCCTGCACGTTGGCGAAGCGCCGAACATGGTCGTCTGCTGGGGCGGCCACTCCATTAACGAAACCGAATACCTTTATGCGCGTCGGGTGGGCACACAGCTTGGCCTGCGCGAGCTGAATATCTGTACCGGCTGCGGTCCGGGTGCGATGGAAGCGCCAATGAAAGGTGCCGCAGTGGGACACGCGCAACAGCGTTACAAAGAGGGACGGTTTATCGGCATGACCGAGCCGTCGATCATTGCCGCTGAGCCGCCTAACCCGCTGGTTAACGAGCTGATTATCATGCCGGATATCGAGAAACGTCTTGAGGCGTTTGTCCGTATCGCCCACGGCATTATCATCTTCCCGGGCGGCGTGGGGACAGCGGAAGAGCTGCTCTATCTGCTGGGTATTCTGATGAACCCGGCCAACAAAGATCAGGTTCTGCCGCTGATCCTGACCGGTCCAAAAGAGAGCGCCGACTACTTCCGCGTGCTGGACGAGTTTATCGTGCACACGCTGGGCGAATCCGCGCGTCGTCACTATCGCATCATCATTGACGATGCCGCAGAAGTGGCGCGCCAGATGAAAAAAGCGATGCCGCTGGTAAAAGAAAACCGTCGCGATACCGGCGATGCGTACAGCTTTAACTGGTCAATCCGTATTGCGCCGGACCTGCAGATCCCGTTCGAGCCAACGCACGAAAATATGGCGAACCTGAAACTCTACCCGGACCAGCCGGTGGAAGTCCTGGCTGCCGATCTGCGTCGTGCCTTCTCCGGGATTGTGGCGGGCAACGTGAAAGAGATGGGCATCCGCGCCATTGAACAGTACGGTCCGTACAAGATCCACGGCGACCCGGAGATGATGCGCCGCATGGACGACATGCTGCAGGGCTTTGTCGCTCAGCACCGCATGAAGCTGCCGGGCTCAGCCTATATTCCTTGCTACGAAATCTGCACATAACGCTCAACAGCATCTCATCAAAGCCGGGTCGCCCTGTTGCGCGTCCCGGCTTTTTTTATTACCGAGGTAATTCATACGCATCACTTATGTCTTTTACAAACTATGCGCAAACGCAAACGATTACCTTGTTTTTTCAACCGTAAATTATCAGCCTTAATCCAAATTACCTGCCAGAAAATACTAAAAACCCATTTCTTTACAGCTAAAGACACCTATATCACGGGCCAGTCTTTCAGCTCACATGTCGTTGGTGGTAGCCTTCGCGCCCGTAAATTCTCTTTGACGTTTTTTTAACAGATAAATGGTCTAAAGATGCCCACATCATAAGTGGATTATTGCATTTGGGATCAGGATCACTGATAGATTCATAACTAGAATGTATCTTTCCGCCCGCCAATAGTTACGGGCGAAAATTATTAAAAAACCGTCACTGAACGAATTTCATATTACCGTCAGGCACTTTTTCATCGGATTTGACTAAAAACCTGACAATTTGCTTCCTCCAGGAGATACAGATGGAAACCACTCAAACCAGCACCGTTGCTTCGATTGAATCCCGAAGTGGTTGGCGCAAAACGGATACCATGTGGATGCTTGGCCTTTACGGCACAGCAATCGGCGCTGGTGTACTGTTCCTTCCTATCAACGCAGGCGTCGGCGGTCTGATCCCGCTGATCATCATGGCTATCATTGCTTTCCCGATGACCTTCTTCGCACACCGCGGTCTGACCCGCTTCGTGCTGTCCGGTAAAAACCCGGGCGAGGACATCACTGAAGTTGTTGAAGAGCATTTCGGCGTTGGCGCAGGTAAACTGATTACCCTGCTCTACTTCTTCGCGATTTACCCTATTCTGCTGGTCTACAGCGTGGCGATCACCAACACCGTTGAAAGCTTCATGATGCACCAGCTGCACATGACGCCGCCTCCGCGTGCGATTCTGTCGCTGATCCTGATCGTGGGCATGATGACCATCGTTCGCTTCGGTGAGCAGATGATTGTGAAAGCAATGAGCGTACTGGTCTTCCCGTTCGTTATTGCTCTGATGGTACTGGCTTGCTACCTGATCCCACAGTGGAACGGTGCAGCGCTGGAAACCCTGTCCCTGAGCAGCGCATCGGCAACCGGTAACGGCCTGCTGATGACCCTCTGGCTGGCAATTCCGGTGATGGTGTTCTCCTTCAACCACTCTCCAATCATCTCTTCTTTCGCTGTGGCGAAACGTGAAGAGTACGGTAATGGCGCAGAGAAGAAGTGCTCCAGCATCCTGGCGCGCGCTCACATCATGATGGTACTGACCGTAATGTTCTTCGTCTTCAGCTGCGTACTGAGCCTTTCCCCGGTGGATCTGGCGGCAGCGAAAGAGCAGAACATCTCTATTCTGTCTTACCTGGCGAACCACTTTAACGCACCGGTCATTGCGTGGATGGCACCAATCATCGCGATTATCGCCATCACCAAATCCTTCCTGGGCCACTACCTCGGCGCGCGTGAAGGCTTCAACGGTATGGTGATTAAATCTCTGCGCGGTAAAGGCAAGAGCATTGAAATCAACAAGCTGAACAAAATCACTGCACTGTTCATGCTGCTCACCACCTGGGCAGTAGCGACCCTGAACCCAAGCATCCTGGGCATGATTGAAACCCTGGGCGGCCCGGTCATCGCGATGATTCTGTTCCTGATGCCGATGTACGCGATTCAGAAAGTCCCTGCTATGCGCAAGTACAGCGGTCATGTGAGCAACGTGTTTGTGGTTATCATGGGTCTTATCGCAATCTCTGCGATCTTCTACTCCCTGTACACCATGTTCTGATTATCACCCGCGCCGTCTTCGGACGGCGCACTCCTCCCTCTCTGACTGAAAGCAATGGACGCATCATGATTAGCGTATTCGATATCTTCAAAATCGGTATTGGTCCTTCCAGCTCTCACACCGTCGGACCAATGAAAGCCGGTAAGCAGTTCACGGATGACTTGATTGCACGCGGCATCTTGCATGACATTACCCGCGTGGTTGTCGATGTATACGGCTCGCTTTCCCTGACCGGGAAAGGCCACCATACCGATATCGCCATTATCATGGGCCTGGCGGGAAACCTGCCGGACACCGTTGATATTGATGCGATCCCTGGCTTCATCCAGGATGTGAACACCCACGGCCGCCTGCTGCTGGCGAACGGTGAGCATGAGGTTGAATTCCCGGTTGACCACTGCATGAATTTCCATGCGGACAACCTGTCGCTGCACGAAAACGGCATGCGCATTACCGCGCTGGCCGGCGACAAAGCGGTATACAGCCAGACGTATTACTCTATCGGCGGCGGCTTTATCGTCGACGAAGACCACTTTGGTCAAACCAATACCTCTTCTGTAGAAGTGCCGTATCCGTACAAAACGGCGGCGGATCTTCAGCGTCACTGCCAGGAGACGGGCCTTTCCCTCTCCGGCCTGATGATGAAAAACGAGCTGGCGCTTCACAGTAAAGAAGAGCTCGAACAGCACTTCACTAACGTCTGGGAAGTGATGCGCGGCGGTATTGAGCGCGGGATCACCACCGAGGGCGTTCTGCCGGGCAAGCTTCGCGTGCCGCGTCGCGCTGCTGCGCTGCGCCGTATGCTGGTGAGCACCGACAAAACGACGACGGACCCGATGGCCGTTGTAGACTGGATCAACATGTTCGCCCTGGCGGTAAACGAAGAGAACGCCGCAGGGGGCCGCGTGGTCACCGCGCCGACTAACGGTGCCTGCGGTATCGTTCCGGCGGTGCTGGCGTACTACGACAAGTTTATCCGTGAAGTGAACGCGAACTCACTGGCGCGCTACCTGCTGGTCGCCAGTGCGATTGGTTCGCTGTATAAGATGAACGCGTCTATTTCCGGTGCAGAAGTGGGCTGTCAGGGTGAAGTCGGCGTGGCGTGCTCCATGGCGGCGGCGGGTCTGGCCGAACTGCTGGGTGCAAGCCCTACACAGGTGTGCATTGCTGCGGAAATCGGCATGGAACATAACCTGGGACTGACCTGTGACCCGGTTGCCGGACAGGTACAGGTACCGTGCATCGAACGTAACGCGATTGCCTCCGTGAAGGCGGTGAACGCGGCACGTATGGCGCTGCGCCGCACCAGCGAGCCGCGCGTCTGTCTCGATAAGGTTATCGAAACCATGTACGAAACCGGTAAAGATATGAACGCCAAATACCGCGAAACCTCTCGTGGCGGCCTGGCGATGAAGATTGTGACCTGCGATTAAGCCTCTCAGGAAGCCTCGTTTTGCGAGGCTTCTTCCTGTTTTCCCAACCATTCATAGTTTCACGCTGCTGACAGTGTTACCCTTCACGCATGAGATAGAAGGGAGATTATCTGTGGCCGTTCATTTACTTATCGTCGATGCTCTTAACCTGATCCGCCGTATCCATGCGGTACAGGGGACGCCTTGTAAAGACACCTGCCTGCACGCGCTGGAGCAGCTTATCCGCCACAGTGAGCCCACCCACGCGGTCGCAGTATTTGATGACGAAGCCCGCAACACGGGCTGGCGTCACCAGCGTCTGCCCGACTACAAAGCCGGACGCGCCCCGATGCCGGACGATCTTCACGCTGAATTGCCCATGCTGCGCGCTGCATTTGAACAGCGTGGCGTTCCCTGCTGGGGTGCACAGGGAAATGAAGCCGACGATCTCGCGGCCACTCTGGCCGTAAAGGTGGCAAGCGCCGGGCATCAGGCCACTATCGTTTCAACTGACAAAGGCTACTGCCAGCTGCTCTCGCCGACTATCCGCATTCGCGACTATTTTCAAAAACGCTGGCTGGACGCGCCGTTTATTGCCAGCGAGTTCGGCGTCTCGCCTGAGCAACTGCCGGATTACTGGGGGCTGGCAGGCATCAGCAGCTCTAAGGTTCCGGGTGTCGCCGGTATTGGGCCGAAGAGCGCCGCGCAGCTGCTGAAGGATTTTCAGAGTCTGGAAGGGATTTACGCCCGTCTGGATGAGGTGCCAGAAAAGTGGCGCAAGAAGCTGGAGGCGCATAAAGAGATGGCGTTTATTTGCCGGGAAATCGCAACGCTACAGACGGATTTACAGCTGGACGGGAATTTACAGCAGTTGCGGTTAGAACGTTGATATCCCCTCACCCTAACCCTCTCCCCATGGGGGAGAGGGAACTGCCCGGTGCGGTCTTTTCCCCCCTCGCCCCTTTGGGGAGAGGGCCGGGGTGAGGGGCAATCAGCGCACTATCGCTCGTCGCGACGCCCGCCAACCGCTGCCCACCAGCGACGAATATGCACCGTCACCTCTTCACGGTCGTGATACAGCTGACGCGCCTGGATCTCCACGTTAATACCGTGCTCGTCCATCTGCTCCTGAATGTAGGCCAGGTTCTGCGATACTTCCTCATAGCGCTTTTTCATCGGCAGCTTGAGGTTGAAAATGGTCTCACGACACCAGCCGTTCACCAGCCAGGAGGCCATCAGCGCGGCGACTTTTGCCGGCTTCTCAACCATATCGCACACCATCCACGAGATGTTGTTACGGTTCGGGCGATAGCGGAAACCGTCTTCCCGCAGCCAGGTAACCTGCCCGGTGTCCATCAGGCTTTGCGCCATTGGACCGTTATCAACGGACGATACCCACATATTGCGTTTCACCAGCTGATAGGTCCAGCCGCCCGGGCACGCGCCAAGGTCGACGGCGTACATGCCGTTTGCCAGACGTTCATCCCACTCATCCGCCGGGATAAAGACGTGGAACGCCTCTTCCAGCTTGAGCGTGGAACGGCTTGGCGCATCGGACGGGAAGCGCAAACGCGGAATGCCCATAAAGAAGGGAGAGTTGTTGGTGGTGTACGAATAGCCTGTATAGCAGCAGCCTGGTGCGATAAAGAAGATATGCACCACCGGACGCTTCGGCGTTTCGTAGTTCGTCAGCACGCCTGCATCACGCAGCGCCGCACGCAGCGGCACGGTGAACTTACGGCAGAACTTCATCAGCTCTTTACTTTCGTTGGTATCCGCCACTTCAACGCGCAGATCGCCGCCCTTCTCCACCACGCCCTGCAGCATGCCGATAATTGGCGTGATGCGGTCTTCCGGCGGAAGATCCTTCAGCAGCTCACCCGCGACAAACATCTGGCGAGCAAAGATCAGCGAGCTGAACGGCAGCTCGCGCGCCAGCTTGTCCGCGTCTTCAGGCTGATAGCACTCGAATAACACATAGCCCGCGTTTTCTTTTACGCGGGCAAAGCCGAAGACTTCGCGCTTCGCCGCTTTATCGGTAATTTCCGCGGCGCACTCTTTCTCAAACCCCGGGCGACAATATAAAACAACCTTATTCATGAACAACGCCCTTGCGTTTCAGACGGATAGCTCCGATAAACATTAATACCCAACCCGCCAGGAAGCTGAAGCCGCCGACAGGTGTAACGAACGCCCACAGGCGCAAATGTGAGAGCGCAAGGCAGTACAGGCTACCGCTGAACAACACGGTACCCAGCGCCATAAACACGCTGCTCCAGTAAAACCAGATACTGATACGACGCTGCATCGCCACCGCCAGCCCAAAAATAGCCAGCGTGTGGAACGCCTGATATTCAAGGCCGGTCTGGATCCAGCCCATCTCTACTGCGCCTAAAGACTTGCTTAATACATGTGCGCCAAAGGCGCCCAGTGCAACAAAAATAAAGCCACTCACCGCGGCAAAAATCAGCATGAATCGGCTGGTCATGTTTAAGTCCTGAGTTGATGCGTGCCCGGCACACAAACGTTATTGCTCATACCTGAAGCGGAATTTTTCTTGCTCGGTTGCCGCTTTCGCCAGTATCCACTGCCGGAAGGCGGCTATTTTACCCAGTTCTGCCTGACTGTCATGACAAACCAGATAAAACGCATTCTTGCTGACCAGTACATCATTAAAAGGGCAAACCAGGCGGCCTGCCTCAATTTCGGACTGCGCCATGACGTTGTTCGCCAACGCCACACCCTGCCCGTGAATGGCAGCCTGTAACACCATCGCACTGTGGCTAAAAATGGGTCCCTGCTGCACGTTAATATGTGTAAGACCTAATTGACGGGTATAAGTTTGCCAGTCGCGGCGAGAAGCATCATGCAAAAGCGTATGCTGAGCCAGATCGGCGGGTGACTTCAGCGCCTTCTCACCTGTTAACAGCAGAGGAGAACAGACCGGCAGGAGATATTCTGCGTATAATTTTTCTACGCGCAAGCCCGGCCAGTTACCGCGACCATAAAAAATGGCGACATCCACGTCATCGGCCAACTTGTCCTCCTGACGATCTACCGCCTGGATTCGAACGTCGATCCCCGGATAAGCTGAGTTAAAGCTTGAGAGTCTTGGCACCAGCCAATGAATGGCAAAACTGGGCAATAAACTGACGGTCAGAGCACCTTTTGCACTGCGAGCCTGCAGCTTACGCGTGGCTTCCGTAAGCTGGGAAAAAATCTCTTTAATATCCTGAAAATAGCTCTGCCCCTCTTCAGTCAACAGCAACGAACGGTTGCGTCGACGAAACAGCTTAAGGCCCAGAAAATCCTCCAGAGACTTGATTTGGTGACTTACTGCGGCCTGTGTCACAAAAAGCTCATCTGCTGCGCGGGTAAAGCTCAGATGACGTGCTGCTGCATCAAAAACTCGTAATGCATTAAGAGGTGGCAATCGCTTTGACATGGTTATCTGGCTTAGATGTTAACGGAATTTAACAAACAGGAAACAACGTTTAACCTATTAGTTTTTTTTATCTGAGCCATTATAATTTGTCCGTTGAGGAACTACCAGCAAATACCTATAGTGGCGGCACTTCCTGAGCCGGAACGAAGAGCTTTTTTCGGAATGCGTGTTCTGAAGGGCTTTTGGCTTACGGTTGTGATGTTGTGTTGTTGTGTTTGCAATTGGTCTGCGATTCAGACCACGGTAGCAACGCTACCAATTTTTCACTTCCTGTACATTTACCCTGTCTGTCCATAGTGATTAATGTAGCACCGCCAATTTGCGGTGCTTTTTTTTCGCCTGCGATCTGTTAATGCTCGATCTCTTTCATCTCTTTCACGTCCGTGCGGTTGATCTGCTGCTTGTTCCCGTTAGCATCTTTGTACGAAATCATCCCGGTATCATTATCGGTAGTCGGTTTCCCTTCCGAAACGATAGAACGACCATCGTTGGTGTGCATCACGTAGTTGTTACCGGAACAGGCGCTCAGGGCAAAAGTAAACGCACAGGCAGAAATGATTGCAGCTGTCTTATTCATGATTATTCTCCTTTAGCAATTAATGCTATTCAAACCTCGATTTATAACAGGCTAAAACATCCGCCTAACACTATTTAGCATAACCTGCTTTTTTGAGGTCGTAAGGATAAGCAGACAATTCTGATAGATATCAACCTCCTTGCCCTGCCGCTGAAATTGCGCGACGATCGCTATATTGAAATGAGGAATCCCATGAACGCTTTCAGTCCTGCGCAGTTCCGCGCACAGTTTCCGGCCCTGGCCGATGCCGGTATTTACCTGGATAGCGCCGCCACCGCCCTTAAGCCACAGGCGGTGATTGAGGCCACGCAGCAGTTCTACAGCCTGAGCGCCGGGAACGTGCATCGCAGCCAGTTTGCCGAAGCGCAGCGATTAACCGCGCGCTACGAAGCCGCACGCGATCAGGTCGCTCGCCTGATCAATGCCGAAAGCGGGAAAAACATCGTCTGGACGCGCGGCACGACCGAAGCCATCAATATGGTGGCCCAGTGCTACGCGCGCCCGCTGCTTCAGCCGGGCGATGAGATCGTCGTCAGCGAGGCGGAACATCACGCCAACCTGGTGCCATGGCTGATGGTGGCGGAGCAAACGGGTGCGCGCGTGGTGAAACTCCCACTGGGTGCAGACCTTCTGCCCGACGTAGCCCGTCTCCCCGAACTGATTACCCCTCGCAGCCGCATTCTGGCGCTCGGACAGATGTCGAACGTCACGGGTGGTTGCCCGGACCTGGCTCAGGCCATTCGGATTGCCCATGCCAGCGGGATGGTGGTGATGGTCGACGGCGCTCAGGGCGTGGTGCACTTCCCCGCTGATGTGCAGGCGCTTGATATCGATTTCTATGCCTTCTCGGGACATAAGCTCTACGGGCCAACCGGTATTGGGGCGTTGTACGGCAAGCCTGAACTGCTGGCAAAAATGACGCCGTGGCTCGGTGGCGGCAAAATGATCACCGAAGTGTCGTTCGATGGCTTCAAAACTCAGGATGTTCCCTATCGCCTGGAGGCCGGTACGCCGAACGTGGCGGGGGTGATTGGCTTAAGCGCGGCGCTGGAGTGGCTGGCTGAAACCGACATCGTTCAGGCTGAAAGCTGGAGCCGGGGGCTGGCGACGCTGGCAGAGGAAGAGCTCAAAAAGCGCCCGGGCTTCCGCTCGTTCCGCGTTCAGGACTCAAGCCTGCTGGCCTTTGATTTTGCGGGCGTTCACCATAGCGACATGGTGACGCTGCTCGCCGGATACGGCATTGCCCTGCGTGCCGGACAGCACTGCGCCCAGCCGCTGCTGGCGGCGCTTGGCGTTAACGGTACGCTGCGCGCCTCGTTTGCGCCGTACAATACCCAAAGCGATGTCGACGCGCTGGTTGCCGCCGTTGACCGCGCCCTTGAAATACTGGTGGATTAATGACTAGCGCTGCTTTAGCCGGACATCCGTTTGGCACGGTCATCACAGAAGAGACCTTAAGACAGACCTTCGCCCCGCTCCAGCAGTGGGAAGATAAATATCGACAGCTAATCCTGCTGGGTAAACAGCTCCCGGCCCTTTCAGACGATCTTAAAGCGCAGGCGAAAGAGATCGCAGGCTGTGAAAACCGCGTCTGGCTGGGGGTTAGCGTCTCCGGCGAGAAGCTGCACTTCTTCGGCGACAGCGAAGGCCGCATCGTTCGGGGCCTGCTGGCCGTATTGCTGACCGCTGTGGAAGGGAAAAGCGCGGCGGAATTGCTGGCTCATTCGCCGCTGGCGTTATTTGATGAGCTGGGGCTGCGCGCGCAGCTCAGCGCCTCGCGCGGTCAGGGGTTAATCGCGCTCAGCGACGCGGTACTGGATGCCGCACGTCAGGCTCAGGCCTGACGTTCCGCCTTCGCCAGCATTTTCTTGAGGGCGTGAGACACCGCCACAAAGCCGAAGGAGGCGGTCACCATGGTGGCCGCACCAAAACCTGAGGCGCAATCCATTCGTTTTGGCCCTTCCGCCGTGCTTTTCATCGCGCAGACTGAGCCATCCGCCTGCGGGTAGACCAGCGCTTCGGTCGAGAACACGCAGTCGACGCCGAGCTTGCCTTTGCTGTTCTTCACCACGTTAAAATCGCTCTTCAGGCGCTCGCGCAGCTTGGCCGCCAGCGGATCCTGGATCGTTTTCGCCAGATCGGCCACCTGGATCTGCGTCGGATCGATTTGCCCACCCGCACCGCCCGTCGTGACCAGCGGCACCTTGTAGCGACGGCAGTATGCGATCAGCGCCGCTTTTGGCCGCACGCTGTCGATGGCGTCAATCACATAGCTATAGCCTTTGCTCATGTACTCCGCGACGTTATCTGCCGTCACAAAGTCGTCGATCACCGTGACCCGACATTCCGGGTTTATCAGGCGAATACGTTCCGCCATGACCTCAGACTTCGCCAGGCCGACGTTATCGCGCAGGGCGTGGATTTGACGGTTGGTGTTGGTGACGCAAACGTCATCCATGTCAATCAGCGTGATTGCGCCAATACCGGTTCTCGCCAGCGCTTCTGCCGCCCACGACCCCACACCACCAATGCCCACGACGCAGACGTGCGCATCCGCAAACAGCTGCAGGGCTTTTTCACCATATAAACGTGCCGTCCCGCCAAAACGCTGGCGCCAGGCGTCGCTGATTACCACAGACATAAAACCTCAAATGTAAAAAGGGTGAGGTTTTCCTCACCCTGAACAGTAATCCGTATTGCGCTCAGAATACCACAATCAGCCGCTGAATACGTTTCCAGCACCCGGCGCCGCCTTCAGTACCCACACGCGTCCGTAGTGGTTATACCAGCCCGCGCGATGGCCTGCGTCAGGGCCAATGCCCTGATAGATGTCAAAGTGCTGGCCTTTAATCGCCCCGCCAACGTCCAGCGCCACCATCAGACGCAGCTCATACTGACCGTTGAACTTGCCGTTATTGTCCAGCAGAGGAACCTCAGCCAGCAGCGTGGTGCCTGCAGGAATAATCGAACGATCCGATGCTACCGACGCGCGGCCAATCAGCGGAACCGCGCTGGCCCCTTTCACCGGCGCGAAGTTTTGCGGTTTGAAGAAGACGAACGACGGGTTCTGCTCCAGCAGCTCGCGCACCTCGGCTTCGCTGTGTTTCTCGCCCCACTCGCGGATCGCCTGCATCGACATATCTTCTTTCTTCACTTCACCGCGGTCGATCAGCACTTTACCGATACTGCGATAGGCGTGGCCGTTTTTACCGGAATAGCTGAAGAAGTTAAGTGGCGACCCGTCGCCAAAATCAATGTAGCCGCTGCCCTGAACGTCCATGATGAAGTTATCCATCAGGGAGTTGCTGTAGGCCAGAACGTAGTTTTCGCTCAGCGCACCGGCGTAGATCTCAGCGCGAGACGGCAGACGACCGCGTTTTGGCGGCATACGGTAGATAGGGTACTGGAACTCGCCCTGACGCGAGTGTCGTGCCTGGATAACCGGGGTGTAGTAACCGGTAAACTGGACGTTGCCGTAGTTATCGGCCCCTTCCATCTGCCAGGCGTCGATACCAAACTGGCGCATGTTGCGCGTATCGCCGCCTGCTTTAAGCCAGTCCTGGACCGCGCTATAAACATTGTTCTGTGAGCTATACAGACGCGGCGACGCGTTGCGGATCTGGTAGACCTGCTCGGAGAAATCACCGGCATTAATCGGTGCGCCGACAGCATCAGGCTGATTAACTAAAGAGAAAGGCTGGGATAACTTCCCGTCTTTATACTGTTGACCGCGATCGGTCGGTTTGGAAGAACAGGCCGCAAGAATCGCTACCATTGCGCCCGCCATCAGATACTTCGCCCAACGTCCTTTCATTATATCTCGTCTTTAAGTTGCCCATTTCCGCGTGATGAAGATAACAAACCGCCAGGGCTAATGAAATGCGATCGCATGCCCTTTGGCAAATTTTGCGCAAAAAATAGTCCGAACAGAGCCATGTCGTTCAATTTGCATACAAAATCATGATTTATGTGAAAAAGGGGTTGCATCACAAACCTATCCGAGTATAGTGCGCATCCACGGACGCGGGGTGGAGCAGCCTGGTAGCTCGTCGGGCTCATAACCCGAAGGTCGTCGGTTCAAATCCGGCCCCCGCAACCAATTAAAATTTGATGAAGTATCTTCTACGACTGTAGAAAGACGGACGCGGGGTGGAGCAGCCTGGTAGCTCGTCGGGCTCATAACCCGAAGGTCGTCGGTTCAAATCCGGCCCCCGCAACCAATCAAATTTGAAGAAGTAAGTTTCTACACGAGTAGAAAGACGGACGCGGGGTGGAGCAGCCTGGTAGCTCGTCGGGCTCATAACCCGAAGGTCGTCGGTTCAAATCCGGCCCCCGCAACCAACACTTCTGAAAACAATAAACACCCTCAAGGGTGTTTTTTTGTATCTGTCGTTTGTGAATTTGCCGGGCGTTTACCCGGCTGAAAGCATTATCCGCGTCGCGCCAGCGTCGCCCCGTCAGAGAAATACGCCCGTATCCCCGCCAGAATCGACTCCGCAACCTCCTGCTGGAATTTTGCCGTCTTGAGCTTACGCTCCTCTTCGACGTTACTGATAAACGCGGTTTCGACCAGGATGGACGGGATATCCGGTGCCTTGAGTACCGCAAACCCGGCCTGTTCAACGCTGTTTTTATGCAGCTTATTGATGTTCCCCAGCTTGCCCAGCACCGCTTTACCAAACTTCAGACTGTCGTTAATGGTCAGCGACTGCACCATATCGAACATGGTGTGGTCGACGTAGCGGTCGCCGCTTTTGCTCACGCCACCAATCAGGTCAGAGGCGTTCTGGCTGTCAGCCAGGAATCTTGCTGCGGTACTGGTCGCGCCTTTGGTTGAGAGCGCGAACACCGACGAGCCGCTTGGCTGGCGGCTGGTAAAGGCATCCGCATGGATCGACACGAACAAATCGGCGCGCTGCTTCTGCGCTTTCGCCACCCGGACCTTCAGCGGAATAAAGATATCTTCATTGCGCGTCATATAGGCGCGCATATTGCCTTCTTTATCAATCAACGCCTTCAGGCGGCGGGCAATTTGCAGCACCACGTCTTTTTCACGCGTGCGGTATTTCCCCACCGCGCCGGAGTCTTCTCCGCCGTGGCCGGGATCGAGCATGATCACAATCGGACGATCGCGCCCTGCTTTTCCGGGCTGCGGGCCGCTTTGCGCAGGCGGTACCTGACGCTGCAAATCGCCCTTGTTGTAATCCTCCAGCAACGCAAGTAGCGGATCCTGGATATCCGTTGCGTTGGCCGGGTAGAGATCCATCACCAGGCGCTCTTTAAACGTCGCGACGGGCGCCAGGGCGAACAGCTGCGGCTTAACGTTCTGTTTAAGCTCAAACACCATGCGCACGGTTTGCGGATCAAACTGCCCGACGCGCGCCGATTTAATAAACGGATCGTCGCCGCGGATCTGCGCCGCCATCCCTTTCAGCACCGAGTTGAGGTTAACGCCTTCGAGATCCACCACCACGCGTTCCGGGTTGCTGAGGGCAAATTGCTTATATTTCAGCACGCGATTGGATTCGACCGTCACGCGCGTATAGGTCGACGACGGCCAGACGCGCACCGCCACCACCTGACTCGTGGCGGCAAGACCGACCTGACTGACGCTAAGCAACCACATTGCCCCGGCCCCTTTTAACAAACGGCGGCGGCTTATTGCTGAATTGGATCCCGACATGCTTCTCCCGAGCAAGAACACTGACTGATATACAAAATGTCCAAATTGACCGAAAACTTTAACGAATGACGCATAAACTGTCATCTATAAAAGGGTAAACAATCATACGCTAACGCACGGATTACTTACCAATTTCTGTGGGTCGCGGAAAATTTGCGCTTGCACACGCGGCCACAATCGAATAAAAATACAGAAATTACGAATAAACATTCATTAAGGGTTGTGCCATGGTGAAGGAACGTAGAACCGAACTGGTCCAGGGATTCCGCCATTCTGTTCCCTATATCAACGCCCATCGGGGAAAAACGTTTGTCATCATGCTTGGCGGCGAAGCCATTGAGCATGAAAATTTTTCCAGCATCGTCAATGACATTGGCCTGCTGCACAGCCTCGGGATCCGCCTGGTGGTGGTTTATGGCGCGCGTCCGCAGATCGACGCCAACCTGGCCGCTCACCACCACGAGCCGATTTACCATAAACATACCCGCGTCACCGATGCCAAAACCCTGGAGCTGGTGAAACAGGCGGCGGGTCTGCTGCAGCTGGATATTACCGCGCGTCTCTCCATGAGCCTGAACAATACGCCGCTGCAGGGCGCGCATATCAACGTCGTGAGCGGCAACTTTATCATTGCCCAGCCGCTCGGCGTGGACGATGGCGTGGATTACTGCCACAGCGGCCGTATTCGTCGTATTGATGAAGAAGCTATTCACCGCCAGCTGGACAGCGGTGCCATCGTGCTGATGGGCCCGGTCGCCGTTTCCGTGACCGGCGAAAGCTTTAACCTGACGTCAGAAGAGATCGCCACGCAGCTGGCAATCAAGCTGAAGGCGGAAAAAATGATTGGGTTCTGCTCCTCCCAGGGCGTCGTGGACGGTGAAGGAACAATCGTACCAGAACTCTTCCCGAATGAAGCCCAGGCTCGCGTGGAGGCGCTGGAAGCCGAAGGTGATTACCACTCCGGCACCGTCCGCTTCCTGCGTGGCGCCGTGAAGGCCTGCCGCAGCGGCGTGCGCCGCAGCCACCTGATCAGCTATCAGGAAGACGGGGCCCTGCTGCAGGAGCTGTTCTCCCGCGACGGTATTGGTACGCAGATTGTGATGGAGAGTGCGGAGCAGATCCGCCGCGCCACCATCAATGACATCGGCGGCATTCTGGAGCTGATCCGCCCGCTGGAACAGCAGGGCATTCTGGTACGTCGCTCACGCGAACAGCTGGAGATGGAGATCGACAAATTCACCATTATTCAGCGCGATAACCTGACCATTGCCTGCGCCGCGCTCTATCCGTTCCCGGAAGAGAAGATCGGTGAAATGGCCTGCGTGGCGGTGCATCCTGATTACCGTAGCTCTTCACGCGGCGAAATGCTGCTTGAACGCGTGGCGGCACAGGCGCGCCAGATGGGGCTGAGCAAGCTGTTCGTCCTGACGACGCGCAGCATTCACTGGTTCCAGGAGCGCGGATTCACGCCGGTGGATATCGATTCTCTGCCGGAAACGAAGAAAGAGATGTACAACTATCAGCGTCGTTCAAAGGTGCTGATGGCTGACCTGGGATAATACAACGCTTGCCGGGACGCGCTGCGCGTACCCGGCTTATAGGTCTTGCCCGGTTCAGAGGGACTCAAATATCGCGCCCAGCCCGCTTCGGCGTTCCGTTCGGGTGGCGATCGCCTGCACCAGCACCCGCTCATCGGTATAGAGCGAAAGACGCTGACGCGCGCGCGTAATGGCGGTATAGATCAGCTCGCGGGTAACGACGGGTGAAAGCTGCGTGGGCAGGATCAGCGCCGCATGGTTAAACTCGGAGCCCTGGGATTTATGCACCGTCATCGCCCAGGCGGTTTCATGCTCGGGCAAACGGCTGGGCTGGAAGGACTTCACGCTCCCGTCCGGCATCTGGAACCAGACGCGCAGGCCCTGACCGCAGTCGAGCGCAATCCCGATATCCCCGTTAAACAACCCCAGCGCGCTGTCGTTGCGGGAGATCATCACCGGTCGCCCTTCATACCAGCGCGAGTGCAGGGTGCGGTTAATTTTGCGTTTTTGCGCCAGCAGCTGTTCCAGCCTGTCGTTCAAACCCCGGACGCCAAAGGGGCCTTCCCTCAGCGCACATAGCAGCTGGTATTCGCCAAACGCGGCAATGACCTGCTCCGGCGTACTTTGCTGTTGTACGCCCGTCAGAAAGTGCTGGTACCCCTGCTGGGCATCGTCCAGCATCGCCTGATACTCTTCCCCGTTTTGCAGCGATTTTTTCTCAATATCCGTAAAGGTACCGTCAAATACCGCTGTGGTGGTGCGCCGGTCGCCCCGGTTCACCGCCGCCGCAAGCTGGCCGATGCCGGAGTCGCTGCCGAAACGGTAGCTTTTTTGCAGCAGACACAGGCTGTCGCGCAGCGCCCCTGCAAGCGAATGGTTTTCAGACGTGAGCGAACATCCGGTGAGACGGGCTAACTCCTGCGCGCGTTCCGCGGTATATCCCAGGCTGGCATAGGTGCAGATATCCCCCAATACGGCTCCCGCCTCTACGGAGGCAAGCTGGTCGCGGTCGCCGAGGAAAATGACGCGCGCGTGCGGCGGCAGCGCATCGATCAAACGCGACATCATCGTCAGGTCAATCATCGACGCTTCATCCACGACCAGCACGTCAAGGTGCAGTGGGTTACCGGCATGATAGCGCAGACGCTGGCTACCCGGCTGTGCGCCAAGCAAACGGTGCAGCGTGCTCGCCTCATTGGGGAAAAGCGCAAGCTGATCCCCGGTTAGCGGCAGTTTTTGCAGCGCGCCGCCTAACGACTCCGTCAGACGTGCCGCCGCTTTACCGGTGGGGGCCGCCAGGCGAATACGGCACTTTTGCTCACCCGATAGCTGAATCAGCGCGGCAAGCAGTTTTGCCACAGTGGTCGTTTTCCCGGTGCCCGGGCCACCAGAAATCACCGAGATCCGTCGCGTTAAGGCCACGGCTGCCGCCACTTTTTGCCAGTCTGTCGCGTCGTCAGAGGTAAACAGCGTATCCAGCGTTTGCCGGAGCTGCGCTTCATCGCAGGGAAGCGGGGCGTTGGTCTCGCTGAAGAAGCGCGCTACCGTCAGTTCGTTACGCCACAGCCGGTTAAGATACAAACGCTCGCCGACAAGGATCATCGGCGTCCCGGTATCGGCTCCGCTCACGGCAGGCGAGCCGAGTAATATCCCCTGCCAGTCCACTTCGTCACCCAGCAGCGCGAAACACGCCTGTAAAGCCGGAGGCATTTTCTCATCCACCGCCAGACGCGACAGCGGCAGACATACGTGCCCTTCCCCCGCGTCTTTGCTCAGAATGGCTGCGGCCAGCATGACGGCAGGCTCCTCGCCTGCCACCATCATGGCGAACTGCACATCCAGGTGACGCAGTAACCGTTGTTCAACCGCGTCCAGCAGTAGCGCCTGCATCGTCATGCCACCTCCTCCGTGCTTGCAGCAAACAGGTTATCCATTTTTTCAATCAGTTCCGCAGCCGGACGCGTGCTAAAGACGCCGGAACGCGGGTCGTTAGCATCCACTCCGCGCAGGAACAGGTAAATGACGCCACCAAAATGATCTTCGTAGCGGTAATCGGCCATGCGATGGCGCAGGTAACGGTGCAGCGCAAGGGTGTAAAGCTGGTACTGCAGATCGTAGCGATGCATTTGCATTGCCGAGGCCATCGCGTCCTGGGTGTAGGCTTCGCTGCTTTCACCCAGCCAGTTTGATTTGTAATCGAGCAGGTAGTAGCGCCCTTCGTGGCGGAAAACCAGGTCGATAAAGCCTTTGAGCATCCCCTGCACCTGGCGGAAGTTCAGCGGCGGGCACCCGGCGGATAACGGATCGTACTCGCGGATCAGCGCATCAAGCGCCTCGGCCCTGAGCGGGCTGGCGATGGGGAGATAAAACTCCATCTCCACCTGCTTGTCTTTGGCAGTCAACTGGTTCAGCGAGATCCCCTGCGTCGTGAGCGGCGCGTGCAGTACCGCGCGGATCCAGTCGGTGAGAACCGGCTGCCACTGCGCGTCGTAGCCGCCACTCTGTAACATTTTCAGCACCCACTCTTCGGATACCGGCTGGGTAAAATCCAGCTCTTCAAACAGGCTGTGCAAAAACGTGCCCGGCGAGGCACCGCGCGGGAACTGGTGCGGCGTGAGCACCGGCTCAGCGGGTACGCTACCGGCTCCTGCGGCGTCCACGTCCAGTTTTGGCATCAGATCCTGCGCAATACTCTGCCCGTGCTGCTGTAAACCGGAGTAGCTGGTGACGCGCCAGTCGTCGGCAATGTTACGCACAACCTGGCGGGCATGGAGATCTGACTCACGCAGATCCGGCATCTGCCAGCGGCTGTTGTCGGGCTGCGACGGAATATGCAGGGCAACATGCTCCGTGCAAAGCGATTCGATGCACTGGCGCAGGCCCACCGCATCTTTGGGTTCGCCGTGCTGAATAAGCCGCCCCAGCGCGCTCAGATGAAAATCACTCTCCCCGCTCTTTTCGCCACGGCGACGGAACAGCGGCGCAACGCCCAGGCTACAGTGCCAGACCGAACGGGTCAGCGCCACGTAAAGCAGGCGCAGGTCTTCCGCCAGACGCTCGGCTTCGGCCAGCTCAACGCTGGACTCCGCGTTGCTGAGATCGAGCACCGCCTCAAAAGACTCGCGATCGTGGTAAAAGGCCTGATCCTGCACGCGATAATTGGCGATAAAGGGCAGCCAGACCAGCGGATATTCCAGGCCTTTCGACTTGTGAATGGTGACGATCTGCACCAGATGTTTATCACTCTCTAGTCGCATCTGCTGGCTGGACGAATTACTGTTCGGATCGGCAATCTGCTGCGCCAGCCAGCGTACCAGGGCGTGTTCGCTCTCCAGCTGCGTACCGGCTTCCTGCAGCAGTTCGCTGATATGTAAAATATCGGTCAAACGGCGCTCGCCGCCTGCTGTCGCCAGCATATTCTCCGCAATGTGGCGCTGCGCCATGAGCTCACGCACCATCGCCATGACTCCACGCTTCTGCCATTTTTCGCGGTAGTGAACAAACTCTTCTACTACGGCATCCCACGCGGCTTCGTCATTGTTGAGCGCATCAATATCCCGCGCGTTCAGCCCGAGCATCGCGCTCGCTAATGCGCTACGCAGCGTGCTTTCCCGCTCCGGGGCCAGCACGGCCTGCAGCAGCCATAGCATCTCCTGCGCTTCCAGCGTTTCAAAGACGCTGTCGCGGTTTGAGAGATAGACGGAGGGAATATTCAGTAACGTCAGGGCGTCGCGGATGAGCGCGGCCTCCTGACGGCTGCGCACCAGCACCGTGATATCGGATGCCTTTACCGGGGTTGGTTTATCCCCCTTCCACAGCAGCGCTTTACCGTGCGCGCCCGCACTGAGCCAGTCGCGGATTTGCGCGGCACAGTACTGGGCCATGGCATTTTGATAGTCGGCAACGCCGCAGCCTTCCCCGTCCAGTAGCCAGAAGTTCATGGCGGGCTGCGTCTCGCCGTTGAACTCAAAGCGCAACGAGGCATTTTTCTCGGCGAACTTTACCGGCTGAAACGGGATCTCCCGGAACATAAACGCCGTATCCATGCGGCTGAAGAGCGCGTTGACGCTTTCCACCATGCCGGGAGAGGAGCGCCAGTTGGTGTCGAGCGTATAGTGCGCGTCAACCTCGCTGCGGGCTTTCATGTAGGTGAAAATATCCGCACCGCGGAAGGCATAAATGGCCTGTTTCGGATCGCCGATTAACAACAGCGCGGTGCCGGGCTGCTGGCGCCAGATACGGCGGAAAATGCGGTATTGCTGAGGGTCGGTATCCTGAAATTCGTCAATCATCGCCACCGGGAAGCGGGTGCGGATCGCGGCGGCAAGCACTTCGCCATTTTCACTGCACAGCGCCGCATCGAGGCGGCTCAGCATATCGTCAAACCCCAGTTCACCCCGGCGGCGTTTCTCACGCGCGACGGCGTCGCGAATTTCCGTCATGGCGCGGGTAATAATCAGATCGTTGAGCGTTAAGGGCTCAGCCAGCAGGGTTTCAATCGCCACAAACAGAGGATGCTCAGGCACAATACCGTCGGCTTTGGTCCGCTCAGCCAGGAAACGTTGGGAGAATTTCTCCAGCGCATCCGGGAGCTGGTAGCCTCGCGTCTCTTCCTGCGCCCAGGCGCTGATCTTGTCGATCCATTTCCCCTGATTGCCGCGGTTAAACTTGCGTCGATCAATCCCGGAATTTTCGATGATTGCGTCAATCTCGCCAACGGACTCAATCCATTTTTGCTTGATATCGGCAATTCTCGCGATGATTTTTTCATGGCGTGAGGCCAGGGTTTCATCCGCAGGCGGCGGGGATTTGATGACCGGTGCTTCACCCTGCAGATAACGATCGATAGCGCGCAGCAGCGCCTCCGGGCCCTTCCACAGCGCATGTACCGCTTCGGCGATATCGCGCTGTAACGGGTAGCAGTGGCGACGCCAGAAATCCGCGCAGGCCTGATAGCGAAGCACGGATTCATCTTCAATAAGCTGCTGTTCAAACAGCATGCCGGATTCAAACGCATTCAGGCTCAGCATACGCTGGCAAAAACCGTGAATGGTGAAGACGGACGCTTCATCCATCTGCCGTTCAGCGAGCAATAGCCACTGGGCTGCCTGTTGCTTATCGGCAATTTCTTCCAGAAGGCTCGCGTAGAGAGGGTTATCCGTGCTCTGACGCAGACAGGCGATGCGCAGCTCGTGGATATTGCTGCGAATACGGCCCCGCAGCTCAGCGGTGGCAGCCTCGGTGAAGGTCACCACCAGCAGTTCCTCCACGCTCAAAGGACGTGGAAAAGCGGCGTTGCCGCCAAGCCCCAGCAGCAGACGCAGGTACAGAGCGGCAATGGTGAAGGTTTTTCCCGTTCCCGCTGAGGCTTCAATCAATCGTTCACCCTGCAGAGGTAAACGTAAGGGATCAAGGGACTCAGCGGTATCGGTCATTCTTTCTTACTCCAGGGCATAGATTGCTGCAGCGCGCTGACGCTCTTCCAGACTTTCCAGCCTTTCGGGTTCACGTACTCCGTTTTCCCGTTCTGGCTACCGGAAACCTGAGACAGGATGGTGATTCCCTGCGGCTTAATGACCGCCTGATGGAAGAAGTCGGCAACCTTCTGCGGCGTCAGCTGTTTTATCTCGGCCACTACTTTATCACGCGAATCAAATTTCAGATTACCGCGATCGAAATCTTTGCTCAGCTGCGAGGCTTCTTCACCCAGCGTCTGCGGCGGCTGCATCACCTGTGCGATGACGGCCTGCTGGATCTGCGCAAACTCTTCCGGCTTCATGGCGCGCAGTTTCGCTTCCACCTGCGGGAAGAAGGCCTGGTAACGCTTCCAGAGATACGCCGGCTGTTTATCGCTGCTTTGCAGCAGGAAACCCAGCCCCCACTGTCGGCCTACGTTCATGGAGAAGGCAAACACCGCGTAGCCAAGCTGCTCCTCTGTGCGTAACTGGTTGTAGAACCACGGCTGAATAATTTGCCCCAGTACGGCACTCTGCGCTGAGCTGGCGAATTCATCGTAGCCCGTTGGCACAAATACCGCGGCCAGCGCGGAATCCGTGCTGTTACCCGCCTTTTCAAAAATCACATTCTGTATTTTCTCAACCAGCACGTCCTGGTTGCGGCACCACTCGTCGCCTTTCGAACCGAGCTGAGTGCGTACATTCTCTGCCAGGGTTTTGGCCTGATCCTCACTCATGTTGCCGACGATCAGGAACTCCGGACGCGTGTTGGTTTTCAGCGCATCACGGTAAACCAGCACGTCTTTTAAGGTGATCGAAGGCAACAGCGCGCGGCGATCCTCTCGCTGGAAATAAGGAACTTGCGACAGCATTTGCGCCGGCATAAGCGCCATATCGTAAGCTTTGCCCTTCTCCGCAGAATCCATCATCTGCGCATACCACGATTTAGCCTGTTCAAGCTGCTCTTCCGTTGGCGTATAGCTGAAATAGCCCTCCAGCAGTGCCTGGAATAGCTGAGGCAAACGCTGGGTATAGCCGTTTGCATTGAGCATCAAACCGTTGTTGGCGTTGGTGGAGAAGCTGATCCCGCCCACGGCCGCCTGGTTGCTGAGCTGATCGAGCGCAATCCCGGCGAGATAGTCATTGAGCGCGAACATCACCTGATTTTTAGCGCTGTTCATCGCTTTCGGGTTACGCAGCACCACGCTGACATCGGCCTTTGGCTCGCTTGCGAAGTAGCGGCTGGGGGTGTACACCACGCGCAGCGTCGGTTCATCAACGATGAGCGCCGGGTGCGGGTAATCTTTAGTCGTTTTGGTCAGCGAGAAGTCATCCGGAATATAGGGGTTCAGCTCCGGCAGCTTCAACGCAATCTCCCCGGCCTTCTTCTGCCAGTCGGCGAAGGTCTGCGCGCTGATTTTGTCCACCTGATAAGGAGCATCGACAAAATACGCCGTCTTGTTATGCGGTTCGTTCGGGCTGATGTACCAGATGCGGGCATTCTCCGGCGTCATCATCGCCAGGCGGGCTTTTACCGCATCGGCATCATAGCGGTCGGCAATATTGACCGCATCGAGGGTGTGTTCCACCGGCACGCGGATCATGGTATCCGCCAGCCACTCAACGTAATCCATATCGCGGGTAATGGACGGGTAACGGAAATCGAGATCCAGCACGTGGGCGAGCTCATCAAAGTAGCGCTTATCGACGCCTTTCTCACGCAGTAAAGAGAGGTAGCTGAAGATCGCCGCCACCACTTCGTCACGGTTTGCCAGGCCCTTGTCGGTCAGGGTGGCGGAGATCGCCAGCACGCCGCTATTGCCGTTCACAACCGGATCGGAGTCGGCGCGAATACCTTCCACCAGCCCCTGTTTTTGCAGCCAGTCAGAAAGCGTACCCGGGCTACGGTTACCTATCAGATAGGTCACCAGCTCATCGGTTTTACTGCGAAACTGTGCGGTGTTGTTATCGATGCGGAATTCCACGCGCAGCACTTTGCGCGGCAGCGCAGGCACGTAGTGGATCACGATGCCCTTTTGCGCATCCGTGACCACCGGTACGTCTATCTGCGGCAGGTCGATATTTTTATTCGGCACCCGGCCAAACGTTTTAGCCGCCATGCCTGCCAGTTCTGGCAACGGTTTATTGCTGTAGATGACCGCTTTCATCAGGTTGGCGGAGTAGTATTTATCGCGAAACGCGTGCAGGGCATCAAGCACCGGGCTGTTCGGTTTGTCGCTTAACGTCTCAAGGTTACCGCCGGAGAAGCGCGAACCCGGGTGCGCAGGGTTGATGGTTTCGGCGCTGACCTGGGCCATGCGCATACCGTCTCGCGTGCGGGCAAGGGTCAACTCAGCATTGACGGCATTGCGTTCACGGTCGGCATATTTTTTATCCAGCAGGGGGGCGGCGATGGAATCAGCAAGGCGATCGACCGCGCCTTCCAGCGCATCATTTTCGACTTCAAGATAAAAGGCCGTGCGGTACGGTGCCGTACTGGCATTGTGGCTCCCGCCATGCATTTTCAAAAATTCGGACAGGCTATCCGGCTGCGGGTATTTTTTTGACCCCATCAGCGTCATATGTTCCAGATAGTGTGCAAGCCCAGGATGCGCGTCAGGATCTTCCAGCGATCCAACCGGCACCACTAATGCCGAGAGGGACTTCACCGCCTGCGGATCGGAAACCAGCAGCACGGTCATGCCGTTATCAAGACGAATAGCCTGATATTGACGGGTATCTTTTTCGCTTTTACGAATAGTTTCCTGAACGGGTTGCCAACCGGAGTCTGCCTGAGTGACAGGTACCCAGAGGGCGAAAAACAAAACAAACGCTTTAAACAAGGTGCTACCTCTTTATCACGGCTACATCATTAATACATTGCGTGCTGGACACGCCAACATCTCTTTATTGGGTACATCAGTCCGTGATAAGAAGTGCATCATAATTGAACACCCCACACTGCGCAATTTTTATACAGCGCTCAGGACTGATTAAATTTAAACAACGGCAGCAGGTAGCGCTGCGCCTCTTCCGTGATGGCCTCAAAGTACTCTGGCTCAAGCGTTCGCCATAAGCGCTGATACCAGACATCTTCACCTTCGCCCCGCACCATCATGTTTCCTTCGTAGGCCTGCATAAATTTACTGCGCGCTTTCTGCAGTGACGCCTCATCCGTTAACATCGCATCATTCTGTGCGTCATAACAGGCTTTTATCCAGGCCCCGCCACTTTCCGGCAACAGCAGGAGCGGTTTGTTCATTCCCTGACGGTAGCCCTCAATGTACAAAGACAGATACCGTAACGCCTGCTCAGACTCCATCGGCGGGAAGCGCCATTCGCCCTCTTTGCGCACGAAAATCCGACTTTCACCTTTATGACCATCCGCACTGTAGACAAGATGTTCCAGCCAGAGTTGCAAACCCTGTGAAACGCTCAGTATAGAAGGCCGCCAGCGCAGCAGCCCGTCCGGCTGAACCTGGGTTAACCAGCCCGTAAGCTGTACACCATTGCAGTTGAGATCGATTTCAATGCTTTTCCCTGGCTGTCGGCACGCTCTTACGCGCTCTGCCAGGGCGGTCATCTCCTGACACTGCGCCTCCCACACAATTTCTCCGAACGCCCCATAGGGCAGCTGTCCTGCAGCACGGTAGCGGCGGTAAAGTTTGTCCGCATCTTCCTCTTCAACCAGCGCATTCAACAGCTGCAGGTTTAACTGGTAGCGCTCCAGCCCTTCCAGCGTAAAAGGCTCTGCATCAGGAATTTCACTCTCTTCAGAACGGAAGTTGACCTGCAATCGCTGCTGGAAGAAGGCGCGCACCGGATGCGCCCAAAACCGCTGAAGCTGTTCGAAGGTCAGGGTATCGACAGGGCGCGGGTCAAGCTCCTGAATGAAATCGGTATGCGCACTCCCCTCCTTTTTCGCCGCCGGTAGCCACTCCTGCGCATAGCTCTGGCGCTCGCTGGGCGTGTAGTTCACCGGGTCAAACGGCATGCGGCTGTGGAAACAGGTGATATGGGCTTTCACCCTCATCTCGCTTTCATCGCAGTTGCGCTCTTCATCCCCCGTCAGATAGTGACTCTGGCCGATATAGTCCACCAGCTCCTGCACCAGAACGGAGGGAAAACGCTCGCTGTTGTCCTGAATGGAACGGCCGATATAGCTAATATAGAGCTTACTCTGGGCGGAAATGAGCGCCTCAAGGAAGAGGTAGCGGTCATCATCGCGGCGGCTACGGTCGCCCCGCTTTGGATTTGCGCTCATCAAATCGAACCCCAGCGGCGCCAGCGCGCGCGGATAAACGCCGTCGTTCATGCCAAGCAGACAGACCACTTTAAACGGGATAGAACGCATTGGCATCAGGGTGCAGATATTGATGGGGCCTGCCAGGAAACGCTGGCTGATTCGCTCCTGGTCAAGCCGCTGCGTTAGCTCATCCCTCAACAGCGACAGTGGGATTGCATCCTGATAGTGGGAATTCACGCCTTCATCGACGATCGCCTGCCACTGCGTTTCAATCAGTGCCATTGCCGCTTCGGTGTCACTGTCTGGCAGGAAGAAATCATTAAGCAATGCCCTGCAAACCGGGAGCCACGCTTCAAGCGGACGCGGCTGCATCAGTTCGTGTCGCCAGCGGTTAAGCTGCATCAGGAGTGACGCTAAATGCCCCACCAGTTCAGCAATTAACCCGCTGGACTCATCGTAAGGCAGCACCTCATTCCACTCGCCCTGGCTGCTCTCCATGGCGTAGCCCAGCAGCATACGCGTCAGGCCAAAACGCCACGTGTGCTGCCCGGTTGGAGGAAGTTCGAACTCCTGAACGTTATCGTCATCGATCCCCCAGCGTACGCCAGATTCATTCACCCACTGGCGAAGGTAGCGCAGCCCCTCTTCATTGATGTTGAAGCGTGCAGCCAGCACGGGAACATCCAGTAACGCCAGGACATCTTCGGAGATAAAGCGGCTATCCGGCAGTGAAAGCAGAGTGATAAAGGCCTGCAGTGCCGGATGCGACTGACGGGCACGACGGTCAGAGATAGCGTAAGGCAGATATCGCTCGCCCGTCGCACTGCCAAAAACGGCCTGAATGAAGGGACTGTAGCTGTCGATATCCGCCACCATCACCACAATATCGCGTGGCGTCAGTTCGGGATCGTCATGTAGCATCGCCAGCAACTGGTCGTGAAGCACTTCGACCTCACGCTGAGGGCTATGGCAAACATGGATCGTGATGCTGCGATCGTCAGCATCCAGCTTGCGCTTGCTGTCGCTGCGTTCGAATTCTTTCGCCGTCACGCCCATCACGGCACGGTTTTCCAGATCGAGGATATCCAGCTGAATATGATGCAGCAGGCTATCCGGGGCAATATCGACAAAGGCATCCACGTCACCTTCGCCTGATGAAGTGATGTCTGAAAGCATGTGAATGTAGTCACGCCCCAGCTTCCCCCACGAGGCAAGCAGTGGATTGGGCAGGTTCTGGATACCGTCTTCATCAAAAAGCTGCCCGGCAGTCGAGCCGTCTTTAAACAGCGGGACGGAACGTTCTTCAAAAAGGCGCTTTCGTTGGCGAGTCACCAGCCGCGCAAGCCAACGTTCGTCGAGGATATCCCCCCAATACTGTCGGCAAGGGTTGGTGAACAAAATATGAATATCAATATGTTTACCCAGCGCGTTCAACGCCTTCAGATAAACAGGCGGTAATGCGGATATCCCGCAGATAAAAACGCGTGACGGCAGTCGGGCCGGGCGCTCCGACGCATTCTCGAGTATGGAGATAAACCGATCGTACAGGTTGGCACGGTGCCACTTAGGCTGCCCAAGTTTCTCCGTATGCTCTACCAGCGCTTTCCACAGCGGTGCCTGCCATATTTGCGCCTCCGGTAGCCCTTCAACCAACTCGCCCGCTTCCCAACGAATTAACCAGTCAGAACGGTAAACAAGGTATTGATCGTAGAGATCGGCGGTGCGCGACGCCAGCTGGAACAGCTTGCGCTTATCGGTATCATCATTGAGGTAGTGGCGCAGCATGGCGAATTCATCGTGCTGCAGCATTTCCGGCAGCAGCGCCATGAGCTTCCAGCTCATGCCTTGCTTGTTGAAGGCGCTCTGCTCCGGGATGTCCGGCAACACGCGCACAAACATCTCCCAGATAAAGCTCGCGGGCAGCGGGAAATCAATATTTGCGGCTATGCCAAATTTACGGGAAAGCGACATTTGCAGCCACTGTGCCATACCGGTGCTCTGCACCAGCACCATTTCAGGCTCAAAAGGATCGTCAAGCCGCTCGCGCTCAACGATAAATTCCATCAGCGCTTCCAGCACATCCAGACGATTTGAGTGGTAGACCCTTAACATAGACGCTCCCGACTACTGGCTAACCGGGCAATGCAGGCGCGTTATCTCACCGCGCCGCCCCAGAGGAGAAATAAGTGTGACCGTGATGCTGACACATCCTGCGTGCGTTGTCTGCCCCCGACTGGCCTGCCAGCCAGCCGGGAGAACATTTGTTGAGAGCTGAGACTGATTCCAGGCATGATGCCAGAGCTGTCGATACTGGTTAAACAGGGTAAACCGAGCCGCCAACGCCCGATGATAACCGGACAAAGCCGTCACGACGATCACCAGCAGCATCATCGCCAGCAGTACCTCAACCATGCTAAACCCTTTTTCTCTGTTCACGGCAGCTGGCATAACGCGCTCTCCTTAAGGGGACAAAAATCACTCCAGCCGTGAGGCGAAAAGCGAACGTTCCCGTCGACAATCTCTCCTGAGCGCCAGAGCAGCAGGTCGCTGTCTCCGGCAATCAGCAGCACACGCGCCCCACTCAGCTGGCGCAAACACGCTCGCCACGCAGGAGTCTTCTTGCACTGAACCTGTGGCTCTGACGACCAGCTCTGAACTCGTCCCCACTCAAGCGCGGACTGCACCGTCGCCTGCTGCTGAAGCGAACGGCTCTCACCGCCGACGAGCGCGCTAAACGTTGTGAGCTGCTGATAGAGACCGGTGAGGATCAGGGTACCGAGCACCAGTAAAAGCAGAACCATCGCCAGCGAAGACATGCCGCGTTGACGATTCACAGGTTGTACCCCGTGACCGTATACAACGCCTGCCAGGGCTCCCCCTTCTCGCCTTTACGAATCGCCGCCAGTTCGATATTCACCTCTGGCGCAAAACCGGCATGTTCCACTGTCCTCACCACAAAATGCGCGATAGTAAGCCTGTCCGGGTCCGTGAGCTTTTCCCATCCTTTTCCTTCACATGAGGTCGCTCCACGCTGGGTTTCAAGCGCACCAGACTCCAGTCGAAAACCGGTGCTGTCATTTTCTGATGCGCTGTTATCCCAGCTGCCGTTACTGTTGGCATCCCACCGCACAATGACGCAACTTCCTTGCCTGGCTGTCACCAGCGCCTGTCCCTGACAGTTTCCCGCGCAGTACCCCGCACGCTGGAGCTGTTTGCCCAGGGCGAACAGGTGGTGCCAGACCTCTTCCTCCAGTTGTCTCTGGCCGGATTGCGCTAAGACCGCACGCTGCAAGCCGGGTAAAAAACGCGATGCGCTTATCAGCAGGAGGCTGCTAATCGCCGTGGCAATCAGAACTTCAGTCAGTGAGAAACCTCGCTGCTTCATCGACATGAACCTCCCGCAGAGACCTTACACATCCTGATGCGTCCTCCATTTGAGACAATAATCAGCCATTCTCCTGCACGACTTTGAACGCGTATCCGCCCTGCCCATGCCGTATCCTTTAATCCATAGAACGCGAGCGACGGCGTTACCTCGCCGATCGCGACCTCAGGCCAGAGTGGTATCAGCACAAAGGGATTGCCCTTCTCACAGCCTTGCGCGGCAGAGCTCAGCAGACAATCCATGCCTCCCATCCGCTGATGGGTAATTTGATGGTCGCGGTTGTAGCGGTTGGCATGATTGCGCAGAAACAGCAGGTAATCTCGTACCTGACTGGCGGTTTGCCACAGCCGCTGCTGCCGCTGCCAGCTGTCCCAGCCGTAAAGACCTGAGGCGCTGAGGATAACGACAAGCGAAATCGCGACCAGCGTTTCGATAAGCGTAAAACCGTTCTCTTTTTTCATATCGGGAGTGTGGCGAAGCGCGGTGAACATGACGAGCGACGGATCCTCGTTTTACGAGGCGTTATCCGGAGAATCAGGAGTGTTGCAGCGCGTTGCACGCTTTCTGGATAGCGCTTAGGGAAACGGGATAAAGCCGAAAAAAAACCGGCGCTAAAGAGCACCGGTTGTGTCACGATTTATCGCATCAGATAGCGACGGGCGCTTTGATGCCCGGATGCGGGTCATAACCCTCAATCTCGAAATCATCAAAGCGGTAATCGAAGATTGATGCCGGTTTTCGCTTGATAATCAGCTTCGGCAGCGCACGCGGTTCGCGGGTCAGCTGGAGATGCGTCTGTTCCATATGGTTGCTGTAAAGATGGGTATCACCACCGGTCCAGACAAAATCGCCCACTTCCAGATCGCACTGCTGCGCCATCATGTGGACCAACAGCGCATAGCTGGCAATGTTAAACGGCAGGCCGAGGAACACGTCACAGGAGCGCTGATAGAGCTGGCAGGAGAGCTTGCCGTCAGCGACATAGAACTGGAAGAACGCGTGGCAAGGTGCCAGCGCCATTTTATCCAGTTCGCCGACGTTCCAGGCGGAAACGATGATTCGGCGCGAGTCCGGATCGTTTTTCAGCTGGTTCATCACGGTGGTGATCTGGTCAATATGGCGGCCATCAGGCGTTGGCCAGGCGCGCCACTGCTTGCCGTAAACCGGGCCCAGGTTGCCATTTTCATCTGCCCATTCGTCCCAGATTGAGACGTTATTTTCGTGCAGATACGCAACGTTGGTATCGCCTTGCAGGAACCAGAGCAGTTCATGAATGATCGAGCGCAGATGGCAGCGCTTTGTCGTCACCAGTGGGAAGCCTTCTTGCAGGTTGAAGCGCATCTGGTGGCCAAAAATGGAGAGCGTACCGGTGCCGGTGCGGTCGTTTTTCGGCGTGCCCTCGTCGAGCACTTTCTTCATCAATTCAAGATACTGTTTCATGGTTCCTCAGGAAATTTGTTGCTGTGGACGACGACGATACGCCCAAATCATCATAATGGCACCCGCGACAATCATCGGAATGGAGAGGATCTGCCCCATGCTGATGTACTGTACCCATTCGCCGGTAAACTGTGCGTCTGGCTGACGGAAGAACTCGACGATAATACGGAATGCGCCGTAGCCAATCAGGAACAGGCCGGAGACAGCACCCATCGGACGCGGTTTGCGGATAAACAGGTTGAGGATGATAAACAGCACAACGCCTTCCAGCGCCAGTTCGTACAGCTGAGACATATGGCGCGGCAGCACGCCGTAGGTATCGAAAATGGACTGCCACTCCGGGTGTGATGGCAGCAGCGCGATATCTTCTGCGCGGGAGCCCGGGAAGAGCATCGTGTACGGCACGCTCGGGTCGACGCGGCCCCACAGCTCACCGTTGATAAAGTTACCCAGACGGCCAGCGCCCAGCCCAAACGGGATCAGCGGTGCGATAAAATCTGCAACCTGGAAGAAGTTGCGTTTGGTGCGTTTGGCAAAAATCACCATCACCAGGATCACCCCAATCAGGCCGCCGTGGAAGGACATGCCGCCGTCCCACACGCGGAACAGATAGAGCGGATCGTTCAGGAATACCGGGAAGTTATAGAACAGCACATACCCAATACGGCCACCGAGGAACACGCCGAGGAAGCCCGCATAGAGCAGGTTTTCAACTTCGTTTTTCGTCCAGCCGCTGCCCGGACGACTGGCGCGACGGCCAGCGAGCCACATGGCAAAAATGAAGCCCACCAGGTACATCAGACCGTACCAGTGAAGCGAAACAGGTCCTACTGAGAAAATGACCGGATCAAATTCCGGAAAATGCAGATAACCACTGTTCATCTGTCACCACAAGATGTTGTTATTCCGCTGAAAGTGGACAGCGGTAGAAATGCGATTCTGCCGTAAGCAGAGGCTCCAAAGTTGCGAATCATAGCACAAGGCTGGCGCGGAGGATGCGCCAGAGATGTAAAAGATGTGTATAGGGTTTTATGCGCGCTGGAGTCCTCTCCCAAAGGGAGAGGCAGAAAGATGATTAGCGGCCGCCGCGGATCAGGCCGCCCATACCGCGCCGTTCCATAAACGCTGCGACCTGATGACGAACCTCAGCGGCCAGCTGCGCGTCAAGGCTGCGTTCAGCCAGCTCGCGGGCATCGTTGATATCGATATGCCGCAGCAGGTACTTCACGCGAGCAACAGCGCGACCGTTCATCGACAGATGGCGGTATCCCAGACCAATCAGGATCGCAACGCACATTGAATCCCCGGCCATTTCACCGCACAGGCGTAAATCAATGCCGTACTGTTCCGCTTCACGGGCAATCATCGCTAACGCGCGAATGATCGCCGGATGCAGGCTGTCGTAGATACTGGCGACACGCGTATTGTTACGGTCGACGGCCAGAATATATTGCGTCAGGTCGTTTGTGCCGACAGAGATAAAATCAACACGGTTTGCCAGCTGCGGCAGCATAAAGACCATAGACGGCACTTCAAGCATCACCCCGATCCGCGGTTTCGGGATCGCATAGCCGATCATCTCTTCCACTTCACGGCCTGCACGTTCGATCAGTCGCCGGGACTCGTCGATCTCATCGATGCTGGTGACCATCGGGAGTAAGATGCTGAGGTTGCCCGTCGCCGCGTTGGCGCGCAGCATTGCACGAACCTGGATCAGGAAGATCTCCGGCTGATCGAGCGTAATGCGGATCCCACGCCAGCCCAGGCACGGGTTTTCTTCGCTGATCGGCATATAGGGCAGCTGTTTATCCGCACCGACATCCAGGGTTCGCAGGGTGACAGGTTTGTCGTTAAACATCTGCAGCATCCCCTGATACTGCGCCACCTGCTCCTCTTCGGAGGGGAAACCGCTCTGCAGCATGAACGGGATTTCAGTGCGGTACAGGCCAATACCGTCGATGCGGCTGCCAAGCTTTTCTTCATGCTCAGGGCTTAAACCGGCGTTGAGCATGACTTTGATCCGCTCTCCGCTCTTAAGCTGTGCGGGCAGGTTAACGTCATCCTCCGCCAGCTTGCTTAATTCATTCTCTTCGCTGATAAGACGCTGGTATTCCTGGAGCAGAACTGGCTCAGGATCGACCAGCAGCTCACCGCGATAGCCGTCCACTACCAGCGTACGGCGGTGCAGTACCGACGGCTGGATATCCGCCCCCATAACGGTTGGGATACCCAGCGCGCGCACCATTATGGCGGCATGCGAGTTGGCGGCGCCATCGCGCACCACCACACCGGCCAGCCTGTCCTGAGGCAGTTCAGCCAGTGTCGTTGCCGAGAGCTCATCGGCGACCAGAACAAACCGTTTTGGCCATGCATTCGGCCCCTGAATGGTGTCATCGAGATGGAACAGCAGACGCTGTCCCAGGGCGCGGAGATCGCCAGCCCGTTCTTTCAGGTAACCGTCGGTCAGTGCCGCAAATTGGTCGGCAAATTTTTCGATGACCTTCTTAACCGCCCACTCTGCGACCGAGCCTTTATCCACTTCCGCAAACAGCTCACGACGCAGACGCGCGTCGGAGAGCAGGTGCGAATAGAGGTCGAAGATGGCCGCCGTCTCTTTCTGTGCGCCTGCGGCAAAGCGCTTGCTGTAACGACGAAATTCATTCGCCGCCTCTTCCAGCGCGGAGGTAAGACGCTCGCGCTCAAGCGCTTCATCAAGCGTTGAGGCTTCGTAAACCTGCTCCATCAGCGGCAGCGTGGCGTCCATCCAGCCTTCCGCAATCGCTACGCCTGGCGATGCCGGAAGGGCACGAATGCGCGTATGGCGATATTGACCAAAGAGCGCGGCAAGCTGGGACTGGGAGAGGATCGCCGCCATCTGCGTGGCCAGCGTGACGAGGAAAGACTCTTCGCTTTCATCGTACTGACGTAGCTCGCGCTGCTGGACAACCAGCACGCCGAGCAGCTGGCGACGCTGGATAATCGGCACGCCAAGGAAAGCGCGGAAGCGCTCTTCTTTTACGGAAGGGATGTATTTAAAGCTGGGGTGTTTTTGCGCGTCAGCAAGGTTGATGGGTTCAGCCAGCCGCCCAACCAGGCCCACGATACCTTCATCAAATGCGAGCGTGACGGTGCGTCCACGTGGTTTTTTTAAACCACGGGTCGCCATCAGGTAATAGCAACGCCGATCGTGGTCGGCCAGATACACCGAACAGACCTCGGTCTCCATCGCAAGACAGATGTCAGTGACCAGAATATTCAGCGCCTCGTTCAGACGCGGAGCACTGGCCACCTTCTCGACTATTTCTCGCAAGCGGGTGAGCATGATTTGCGTAGCTTAACCTCTTTTACGTCGCCATGCAGGTGCGCTCTGCGGCTTAGGCGGGATCTCCTGAAGCTGCATTACCACACTTGCAAACTCTTTCATCACCCTACGGTAAACATCGCGTTTAAATGACACGACCTGACGAACAGGATACCAATAGCTCACCCAGCGCCAGCCATCGAACTCCGGCGTACTGCTGGTTTGCATATTGATGTCTGAATCGTTGCCCACCAACTGCAACAGAAACCACTTCTGTTTCTGGCCGATACAAACCGGCTTTGTGTCCCAACGCACCAAACGTTTCGGTAACTTGTAACGCAACCAGTTGCGGGTCGAAGCCAGGATGCGAACATCTTTTCGGCTTAAACCGACCTCTTCAAAAAGCTCCCGGTACATCGCTTGTTCTGGGGACTCTCCCGGATTGATCCCGCCTTGCGGGAACTGCCAGGAGTGCTGACCATATCGCCGGGCCCACATTACCTGGCCCTGACGATTACAAATTACTATTCCTACGTTCGGGCGGTAGCCATCGTCATCAATCACCGGACTACCCCAAACTAAACCTTATATATGAATGATTGTTTCACACTACAGGGAGGCGGTAAACCACTCTCTTACAGGGCTGCAACCTAATAACATTTGAATAACTCACAAATAAGTGCTGAGTTATAAACAGATGAGAGGCATTGAAGGGAATTTTATTCACCTTTTCTGTGGATATAGTTGTGAAGAAGTGTCTGATTACCGATGAACAACCTCAAACGATGCAGTTTCCCCCTTTTCACCCGAATTAAATAATGCATTTTTTTTCATAGAGTTAAATGTATTTTCATGAGCATAAAACAGAATATCGTGACGATCATCACATCAGGGATCGTCGTGCTGATGAAAGATCGAACAGCGTCGGTTTTATCCACAGATTGTGCCAATAAGTTAGTCACAATTTGTTTGAAAATTCGATTTTCATCGCACGTCAAGGCTGTAAATTGAAACAGTAGTCAGGGTTATGCCCAGTTATCCCATTTTTCTGTGGATAACATGGTGTAAGATCCTGTTCATTGTCAGTGACCAGATTTGAACAACCGGTTTTCTGAGTCTGGTGAAACGATTTCAAACCAACAAAAAAACCTATAAATCATACACATGGAATATTGGTACAGAAATAGTTAAACTCTATCCACAGGGGACAATTTCTTCGTTTATTTTTTAATCAAAAGGTTACCTTCATGCATCCGCTTACACCCTTGCTCTCACCGCCGTCCAGCGAAGGTCAGTTGCTACAGCAGGCACAGCGTCTTGCAGGCTTTTCGCTTGGCGAGCTGGCGGCAATGGCAGGACTTCAGATCCCGAAGGATCTGAAACGGGATAAAGGCTGGATCGGCATGCTGCTTGAGTTGTGGCTGGGTGCCAGCGCAGGAAGCAAACCCGAGCAGGATTTTGCAGCGCTTGGCGTGGAGTTAAAAACCATCCCCATAGACAGCCAGGGCAAGCCTCTTGAGACCACCTTCGTCTGCGTTGCGCCACTAACCGGCAACACCGGCGTGACGTGGGAAACCAGCCACGTTCGCCACAAGCTGAAGCGCGTGTTGTGGGTGCCGGTTGAAGGTGAACGTCAGATCCCCCTGGCTGACCGTCGCGTTGGCGCGCCGCTGCTCTGGAGTCCTAACGACGATGAGGAGCAACAGCTGCGGCTGGACTGGGAGGAGCTGATGGACATGATTGTGCTTGGGCAGGTAGAGCGCATCACCGCCCGACACGGAGAAGTATTACAGCTGCGCCCGAAAGCGGCCAACAGTAAAGCGCTTACCGAGGCAATCGGCGCGAAGGGTGAGCCGATACTGACGTTACCGCGCGGTTTTTATCTCAAAAAGAATTTCACCGGCGCACTCCTTGCCCGTCATTTCCTGTTAAAAACATAGTTTTTTACTTATTTTGCGAGCTCTCAAACATAATCGACTGCTTTTTAAGATTTTACCGCTTCCTCAAGTCGCCATATCGGGTTAATACTAGATTATGATTTGATACGCGCCAGATGAGGACGATAACGATGAAAAAATGGGCAGTGTTAGTTTCAGCAGTCGGTTTAGCGTTTGCCGTATCGGGCTGTAGCAGCGATTACGTCATGGCGACAAAAGATGGTCGAATGATCCTGACCGACGGCAAACCCGAAGTCGACGATGATACCGGTCTGGTCAGCTACCGCGACCAGGAAGGCAATAAAATGCAGATCAATCGCGACGAAGTATCGCAAATTATCGAGCGATAAACAGATAAAGGTCAGTAGCTTGCTGGCCTTTTTGATTTTTTTCTTCCCCTTTTGCTTCCCCTCTGCCATGTTTATATTCCTTTGTCGGGCACGCCCTGACGCGGTCTATAAGTCTACTGAGGAAGCCGGCTATGCATTATCACCGTATCCCCCACAGCGCTCTGGAAATAAGCCAACTGGGGTTGGGCACGATGACATTTGGTGAACAAAACAGCGAAGCCGATGCCCATGCACAACTCGATTACGCCGTCAGCCAGGGGATTAACCTGATTGATGTCGCAGAGATGTACCCTGTTCCGCCACGTCCGGAAACGCAGGGACTTACCGAAACCTACGTCGGTAACTGGCTGGCAAAACGCGGCAACCGTGAAAAGCTGGTGATTGCCTCAAAAGTCAGTGGCCCCGCGCGCAACAACGATACCGGGATCCGCCCGAATCAGATCCTCGATCGCAAAAATATCCGCGCCGCACTGGACGCCAGCCTGAAGCGCCTGCAAACCGACTATCTCGACCTGTATCAGGTGCACTGGCCGCAGCGTCCAACCAACTGCTTTGGTAAGCTCGGCTACAGCTGGAATGAGAGCGCCCCCGCCGTAACGCTGCTGGAAACGCTTGAAGCGCTGACCGAGTGCCAGCGCGCGGGAAAAATCCGCTACATTGGCGTCTCTAACGAAACGGCCTTTGGCGTAATGCGCTATCTGCATCTGGCGGATAAACACGATCTGCCGCGTATCGTCACCATCCAGAACCCGTACAGCCTGCTTAACCGTAGCTATGAAGTGGGTCTGGCCGAAGTGACGCAATATGAAGAAGTGGAACTGCTCGCCTATTCCTGTCTCGGCTTTGGCACGCTGACGGGGAAATACCTGAACGGCGCGAAACCGGCCGGGGCGAGAAATACCCTCTTTAGCCGCTTTACCCGCTACAGCGGCGAGCAGACGCAGAAAGCCGTTGCAGCCTATGTGGATATCGCAAAGCGTCACGGTCTTGACCCTGCACAGATGGCGCTGGCCTTCGTGCGTCGTCAACCGTTTGTTGCCAGCACCCTGCTGGGCGCGACCACGATGGAACAGTTGAAAACCAATATTGAGAGTTTCCACCTGAACCTGAGTGAAGAGGTGTTAGCGGAGATTGAAGCGGTGCATCAGGTTTATACGTATCCTGCGCCGTAATAAAAGCAAAACGGCAACGCAGGTTGCCGTTTTTAGGGTTTGCTCCCTCTCCCTGTGGGAGAGGGCCGGGGTGAGGGCATCAGGCCGCACTTATCAACGCCGACGCTGCCAGATCCACAAACCCGCAATCGCCAGCGCAAACAGCCCGCCAAACCCGACGCCAATCCCCACCACCGGCACACCCACTTTTACCGCCAGCGAGTAGAGCCCCAGCATTAATAACATTGCCAGGTTTTCACCCAGGTTTTGTACCGCAATGGCGTTCCCCGCCCCGACGGTCTGCTTGCCACGTTCCTGCAGTAACGCGTTCAGCGGCACCACGAAGAAACCGCCCAGAATACCAATCAGGATGAGGAGGACATACGCAGGCAATAATGCATGCTGCAGCGAGAAAATAAGCACCACGACGCCAATCAGGATCCCTGCAGGCATGCAGCGCGCTACCGTCTCGAGCGTCACCAGCTTCGCCGCCACGCCTGCCCCCACCACAATGCCGATGGCCACCATCGCGTTAAGATAGGTCGGCGTCGCGTTGTCAGTAATCCCAAGCGCTACCGGCACCCACAGCACCAGCAGGAAGCGCAGCGTGACGCCCGCGCCCCAGAACATGCTGGTCCCCATCAGTGAGAAACGCGTTTCACCGCTACGCCACAGCACGCGACAGGCGGTAAAGAAACTGCCGGTCATTGGTTTAAAGCGCCAGGATTGCCCCGGGCGAGCCACCGGCAGTTTGGGAATAAACAGGTTCGCCACAACTGCCCCGCCATACACCACCGCGCAGATGCCCAGTGCCGCCAGGATATGCCAGTCGGCCAGTACGCCGCCCGCGACGGATCCGAGCAGGATTGCGGCGATGGTTGACGACTCCATCAGGCCGTTGGCTTTCACCAGCTTATCGCCCGTGGTCAGCTCTCCGAGAATGCCATACTTCGCCGGAGAGTAGGCGGCAGCGCCAATGCCCACCAGCGTGTAGCCAATAAACGGGTTGAAGCCAAAGCAAATGCTGGCGGCACCCAGCAGCTTGAGGCCGTTGGCAAACATCATCACCCGGCCTTTCGGGAAACTGTCCGCCACCTGCCCGACGAACGGAGCAAAGATAATGTAAGCGCCCACAAACACCATCTGCAGGATCGGCTGGCTCCAGTCGGGGTAAAACTCGGCCTTCAGCAGCGCCAGCGTGGCAAACAGCAGCGCGTTATCACCGAACGCAGAGAGAAACTGCGCGGCGATGACGGCCATCATGCCTTTCGACCTGAGTGATGTGTTAGTGTGTACTGACTCACGCATTTTGCTGTTCCGCCTCTTCAACCATGCCTTTCAGGGTCACGAAATCGGGCTTCCCGCTACCCAGCACCGGGAGCTGCTTCAGGTAGCGAATATCGCGCGGCACTGCCAGTTCAGGAATACCGTGTTCACGCGCATAGCTCAGTAACCTGTCGCGCTTAAGCTCAGCGTCGGTCGTAAACAGCACCAGCGCCTCGCCTTTGCTGGCATCGCTCTTCACCACCGTCGCATGCATCTTATCCGCGGACACGGCCGTCGCCAGTTGCTCAACCATTTCCAGCGAGACCATTTCACCGGCGATTTTGGCGAAGCGCTTCGCACGTCCCTGAATCTGTACAAAGCCTTGTTCATCAAAACGGACAATATCACCGGTGTCGTACCAGCCGGTTTCAACCTCGCCGTTGACGTTTTCAGCCGTCGGCACCTCAAGCACGCCTGGGTTTTCCACGCGCAGATAACCGTTCATCACGTTTGGCCCTTTCAGCTGCAGACGGCCACCGTCTTCAATGCCCGGCACGGCCAGCAGACGCGCGTCCATCCCCGGCAGAATTCGGCCCACCGTACCCGGCTTCGCCGCCATCGGAACGTTAATCGAGACCACGGGAGCACACTCGGTAACGCCATAGCCTTCGAGAATGCGCAGGCCAAACTTGTCCTGCCAGATCTGACGCGTGCTCTCCTGCAGTTTTTCCGCACCGGCCACCACATACCGCACGCGATAGAAGTCATACGGATTGGCGAAGCGCGCGTAGTTGCCGAGGAACGTTGAAGTGCCGAACAGGACGGTGCAGTTACGGTCATACACCAGCTCCGGCACAATGCGATAATGCAGCGGACTTGGGTAGAGGAACACTTCTGCGCCGGTCAGCAGCGGCGTAAACAGCCCCACCGTCAGGCCAAAGGAGTGGAACAGCGGCAGCGCCGACATAAAACGGTCATTCGCGGTAAAGTCGGCAATGCTTTTGATCTGCTCAACGTTCGCCAGAATGCTCTTGTGGCTGTGGACGACGCCTTTCGGGTTGCCCTCCGAACCCGACGTGAAGAGGATAATCGCGTCATCTTCCGGCTGCTGTTTGACCTGCGCCAGACGCGGCATCATCAGGTGAGCAAAAATCCACAGCTTGTCGCCGGTGGTGACGTCCGCTTTCAGATCCTCCAGGAAGACCCAGCGCACCTGGGTGAGCTGCTCGGGAAGATGCCAGAGCTTGCCTTTGTCCAGGAACTGACGAGAGGTAAAGACGGTATTAATCTGGGCAGCGGTGATGGCGCTGGTCAGTCCTTTCACCCCCGCCGTGTAGTTCATCATTGCCGGGATGCGCCCCCGGGAAACCGCACCAAAAATCACCGCCGCGCTGATGCCCGCGTTAGGCAGCATCAGGCCAATCTTTTCGCCCTTTTTGCTGTACTTCTCCAGAATGCGGCCCACAAACAGGGTCTTGGTCAGCAGCTTGCGATAGGTATCCGGGGTAAAGTTGATGTCTTCGATGCAGTTTTTCTTCGCGCCATAGCGGTGCTGCGCGGAAAGCAGGGACTCGTACAGCGTTTCGCGCGGGCGCACGGCCATGCGCGCTTCCATCATAATCTGGTGCAGCATTTCCCCGGCGATTTTACGGCGATCGCGGGCACGCGGCGCGTCCGGCATTGGTAACGACGTGGGCGGCAGAATATGCAGCGTGATTTTTGGGAACAGACGCTGCTTCACCAGCCCCTTCAGGCGGCTGAAATGGGTCAGTTCTGCGCCTTCAATGCGCAGCGGCACCACGGTCGCTTTTGATTTCGCGGCAACAAACCCCGCGCCGTCGTAAATTTTCATCAGCGAACCGGTCACTGAAATACGCCCTTCCGGGAAAATAACCACCGGACGCCCCTGCTCAACCAGACGCACCAGATGCTTAATCATCATCGGCTTTGTCGGGTCGAGCGGCACAAAATCAATCAGCGGCGTGAGCCAGCGCATGTACCACTGCTGGCTGATAGAGGTATAGACCGCAAACACCGGGCGCACGGGTAAAAATAGCGCCAGCAGAATGCCGTCTATAAAGGAAACATGATTTGGTGTGATAAGAACGCGTTCACCGCGAAGCGCCTGGGCATCGCCAGTGACGCGGATGCGAAAAAGAATACGGAACAGTGTACGGAAGAACCCAAATAGCATCTCAACTCCCTTTGCCAGCCAGTGTGGAGGGTTGATAGTAAATGGTGGCAGATTACACGAGAAGTGATACGGGAGCGACAGCAAAAGTGGAGGCGAAAAAAAACCTGCGCATCCGCGCAGGTTGGTGCAAGAGATGAGTACGAAACCGTACTAAGAATTCTCACCAATCAATACCTCTGGGATCTTGATTGTGGCCGTTCGTCCTGCGCTTCGCCAGCAGGAAAACGCAAGGGAATGAGCCTAAGTGCAACCAGGTGTGAATATTCTCTGTTGCTGTTACAGATTGAACTATCAGGCAAAAAAAACCTGCGTAAAAACGCAGGTTGGTGTAAAGCGTGTTAATCAACCGGAGTTGATTCCACCTATCAATACCTCTGGGACTTTGACTGTATCAACCTCTTTGACCACCTCGCCATTGGCCAATCGCAACAGCCTGACGCAAAGTGTAACCAAAGGTTCAGATTGACATTCTTCAGACACGACTGCGCGTGTAACGATTACACTACCAGGGTTGTCCTGCGTCACGTTTGTGGAGCGCGGAAATCCGCTCCCCTTGAATGCGCGCCGCTTTTCCGCAACACTATTTGGTGTGTAAACGCTTACCCCCAATAAGAAGGTAATGAATGGCGACAATAAAGGATGTGGCCCGTCTGGCAGGTGTGTCTGTGGCAACCGTCTCTCGCGTGATTAACGACTCCCCAAAAGCCAGTGACGCATCGCGCCAGGCGGTTCAAACCGCCATGGAATCCCTGAATTATCATCCAAATGCTAATGCCCGCGCGCTCGCCCAGCAGTCCACCGAAACCATTGGGCTGGTAGTGGGTGATGTTTCCGACCCCTTTTTCGGCGCCATGGTGAAAGCGGTTGAACAGGTCTCTTATCAGACAGGCAATTTTTTGCTGATCGGCAACGGCTATCATAATGAGCAAAAAGAACGCCAGGCCATCGAGCAGCTGATCCGCCACCGCTGCGCGGCGCTGGTGGTTCACGCCAAAATGATCCCGGATGCCGAACTGATTCACCTGATGAAGCAGATGCCTGGAATGGTGATCATCAACCGCATTATTCCCGGGTTTGAAAAACGCTGTGTGGCCCTCGACGACCGCTACGGTGCCTGGCTTGCGACCCGCCATCTGATTCAACAGGGCCATACCCGGATTGGCTATCTCTGTTCCAATCACCCGATTTCTGATGCGGAAGACCGTCTGCAGGGCTACTACGACGCCCTGCGCGAAAACGGCCTGCCGTGTAATGACCGTCTGGTGGCCTACGGTGAACCGGATGAGAGCGGCGGTGAACAGGCCATGACCGAGCTGCTGGGTCGCGGACGAAATTTCACGGCGGTTGCCAGCTATAACGACTCGATGGCCGCAGGGGCAATGGGGGTGCTGAATGACAACGGGATTGAGGTACCGGCAGAAATTTCGCTGATTGGCTTCGATGACGTGCTGGTCTCTCGCTACGTGCGCCCGCGTCTGACCACCGTACGCTACCCGATTATCACCATGGCAACGCAGGCCGCCGAGCTCGCGCTAGCTCTGGCTGAACAGCGCCAGCCGCCGGATATTACGCATCTGTTTAGCCCGACGCTGGTTCGCCGTCACTCCGTTGCGTCACCTGCGGAAGCGCAGAGCGAATAGCGATAGAGGTGAACCCGCGTGTTGGGGTATTCCAGCCCATCACCGATATACTGCCAGCCGTAACGTTCGTAGAAGTCGCGGCAGGCAGACCAGAGGTGCAGTTCTTCATATCCCGCGTGCGCGGCCCAGGTAATAACGTGCTGCTGTAGCTTTCCTGCCAGCCCCTTGCCTCGCGCCGCGTCGTCAACGTAGAGCGCCGCCAGCCACGGAAAGAGATCCTGACGGGTGATCAAATCGCAGCGCCAGAGCCCTACCGTACCAACAAGCTGTTCGTCTTCTACGGCGATAAAGGTCAGCGGTAATGCTCCCGGCGTCTGGCTGTGCTCAATGATGCTGTGGAAAAATTCCCGAGAAAGCCCTTCGCCAAAGGCCTGCCAGAGCCAGTCGGTGACCTGCTCCGCATAGTGCGGTGCCTGGTAAAGCGGGAGGATGGCTATGTTTTTCACGTTTCACCTGCGTTTTCTCATGTATTTGCTGGCCTGTCGCCCCAGCTCGGTTCGGCGATTATTTTACCAGAGTCAGACTATTTAGTTTTACTTCACGCAGGCCAGACGAATCGTGACCAAAAAGCGTGATCGTGGCAGAAGTTTTGCGCTTCCCGCATCGCTTATACGCCGTGAGGTCTGTGTTAAACTGCAAATCATTACGTGGAAGCAGGAATGTAGAATGGCAACAATGCTGGATGTCTCACTGCGTGCGGGCGTGTCGAAGGCTACCGTCTCGCGCGTGCTGAACGGCACAGGTCAGGTTAAAGAGAGTACGCGTCAGCAGGTCTTTGCTGCGATGGAAGAGCTGGGCTATCGCCCGAACTTTCTCGCGCGTTCGCTGGCTAACCAGACCAGCAACAGCATTGGCCTGGTCGTCTCGACCTTCGACGGCTTTTACTTTGGTCGTCTTCTCCAGCAGGCGTCGCGGCAGACGGAAACTCACGGGAAACAGCTGATCGTCACCGACGGTCACGACGCGCCGGAACAGGAAGAACAGGCGGTGCAGATGCTGGCCGATCGCCAGTGCGATGCCATCGTGCTTTACACGCGCTATATGAGCGAAAAAGCGATCGTCAAACTGATGAACACCGTGAAAACGCCGCTGGTGGTCATTAACCGCGAAGTGAGCCAGGCGCCGGATCGCTGCGTGTTTTTCGAACAGCAGGATGCCGCATTTAAGGCCGTGGATTACCTGATCGCCCAGGGCCATCGGGAGATCGCCTGTATCACCGTTCCGATCCATACCCCAACCGGGAAAGCGCGGCTGATGGGCTACCGTAAAGCGCTGGAAAAGCACGGCATTCGCCTGGACGAACGTCGGATAAAGTACGGCGATGCGGGAATGACGCGGGGATACGAGCTGTGCAAGGAGTTGATTGCCGACGGAGTGCCGTTTAGCGCCCTGTTTGCCTGTAACGACGATATGGCCCTGGGTGCATCCAAAGCGTTACACCAGGCGGGGCTTAAAATTCCGCATGATATTTCACTGTTCGGCTTTGACGATGCCCCAAGCGCGAAATGGCTGGAGCCTGCGCTCTCATCGGTTTATCTGCCCATCGACAATATGATTGTCACGGCCATCGATCAGGCGATCCGGCTGGCAAAAAACCAGCCGGTCGATGCTATCCCGCCGTTTACCGGCACGCTGGTGTTACGCGATTCGGTCACAACGGGGCCGTACTTTCATCAGATGAGTTCTAAAGCCAGCAGTTCCTGAATGGTCTGGCGACGACGGATCAGCCGTGCCTTGCCGTTATCAAACAGCACTTCCGGCAGCAGCGGGCGGCTGTTGTAGTTAGATGACATCGACGCCCCGTAGGCACCGGTATCATGCAGCACAAGATAATCACCCGGTTTGACCTCTGGCAGCGCGCGGGTCTCCACTTTGCCGCCTTCCTGCTGGGTAAACACGTCACCCGACTCGCACAGCGGTCCCGCAACGACTGTCTCAACGCGCGGCGCCTGCGTTAAATCACGGCCGTCGGCGGCCAGGGCGGTAATGTGGTGATAGCTGCCGTACATGGACGGACGCATCAGATCGTTAAAGCCTGCATCAATCAAGACGAAGTGGCGAGACCCCATATCTTTGACGCTGCGCACCTGCGAAACCAGCACGCCGGCCTCCGCCACCAGGAAACGACCCGGCTCAATTTCCAGCTTCACCGCGTGACCAAGATGCGCGGCAATTTGGTCACGCGCGGCGCTCCACAGACCGTAATAGTGATCGGTATCGATCGCCTCTTCGCCTTCGCGATATGGAATAGAGAGGCCGCCACCGGCTGAGATTGCCTCCAGATCCTGACCGAAGTCGATAACCTGGCGCACCATCGCGCCGCACACCTGCTCCAGGTGGACGTAATCGACGCCAGAGCCAATGTGCATATGAATCCCCACCAGCTTCAGGCCATAGCGCTGTAATACCTCCAGCGCGGCAGGCATATCGGCATACCAGATCCCGTGCTTGCTGTTTTCACCGCCGGTATTGGTTTTTTGGCTGTGACCATGACCAAAGCCCGGATTCACGCGCAGCCAGACGCGATGGCCGGGAGAAACCTGACCCAGCTGCTCCAGCATATCTACAGAACCGGCATTCACCGGGATCTGCAGTTCGTGGACGCGCGCAAGCGTCGCATCGTCGATCACATCGGCGGTGAAGACGATCGCGTCGCCGTCGGCTTTCGGATCGAATCCGGCCACCAGCGCGCGCTCGATTTCGCCAAGCGAGACGGAGTCGACCTTCACGCCCTGCTCACGCATCAGGCGCAGAATATGAATATTGGAGCACGCCTTCTGGGCAAAACGCACCACGTCAAACTGATGCAGGGCGGCGATCTTCTCGCGAACGATCTGCGCGTCGTAGACCCACACCGGGCAGCCAAACTCGGCAGGCAGGCGCAGCAGGTTGTCGGCGTTCAAATCGGTCTCAGTCTGGTTCAGCGGGCGTGGCATGGTCTTCTCCGGGTAAATGCGTTTTGAAGATTACGCCACAGCGCGAAGAGAATAAAAAATATCGTTTTATCGCGAGTCTATGCAAAAATGATATGGACAGTTATCTGCTTTCAGGTGCCCTATGCCCGCCGTCAATTTACGCCACATCGAGATTTTTCACGCCGTGATGACCACCGGCAATCTCACCGAAGCCGCACAGATGCTGCATACCTCACAGCCGACGGTGAGCCGCGAGCTGGCGCGCTTCGAGAAAGTGCTGGGGCTGAAGCTGTTCGAGCGTACCCGGGGCAGGCTTCACCCGACGGTGCAGGGGTTGCGCCTGTTCGAGGAAGTCCAGCGCTCCTGGTACGGACTGGACAGAATAGTGAGTGCAGCGGAAAGCCTGCGCGAGTTTCGCCAGGGCGAGCTGTCGATCGTCTGTCTGCCCGTCTTTTCGCAATCCTTTTTGCCGATGCTGCTGCAGCCCTTTCTGGCCCGATACCCGGAGGTCAGCCTCACTATCGTTCCTCAGGAATCCCCCCTGCTTGAAGAGTGGCTTTCGGCCCAGCGCCATGATTTAGGGCTAACCGAAACCCTTTCCACGCCAGCGGGAACGGCACGCACGGAGCTGATCTCGTTAGATGAAGTGTGCGTTCTGCCCGCAGGACATCGGCTTGCCGGTAAGGCAGTGCTCACGCCGGAGGATTTCCACGGGGAAAACTACATTAGCCTTTCGCAGACAGACAGTTACAGACAGCTGCTGGATACGCTGTTTGCCGAGCATCAGATCAAACGGCGAATGGTGGTGGAAACGCACAGTGCGGCTTCGATTTGCGCGATGGTGCGTGCAGGCGTCGGCGTCGCGGTGGTGAATCCGCTCACGGCGCTGGACTATGCCGGAAGCGGGATCGTCATCCGCCGCTTTAGCGTCTCCGTCCCGTTCACCGTGAGTCTGATCCGCCCGCTGCACCGTCCGGCTTCCGCGCTGGTGGACGCTTTCACCGAACACTTAATGGAGCACGCGCGTCAGGTGGCGCTTCGCTTACCTGACCTGCAAAACCCGTTATGACAGCATAAACGCCACGGCATCTGCCGCGTGAATGGCGGTGGTATCAAATACCGGGACGAGGCTTCGATCGGCCGGCACCAGCAGGCCAATCTCGGTGCAGCCGAAGATCACCCCTTCTGCCCCCTGCTGCGCCAGCTTTTCAATCACGCTGACGTAATACGCCCGAGAAGATTCGCTGAAGGTGCCGAGGCAGAGCTCGTCAAAGATAATCTGATTGATGCGCGCCCGATCGTCTTCATCCGGGATCAGGCTCTCGATCCCAAATTCACTGTGCAAACGCCCGCGATAAAAATCCTGTTCCATGGTGTAGCGTGTGCCCAAAAGCGCTACGCGGCGCATACCGGATGCGGCAATCGCACGACCGGTCGCGTCCGCGATATGCAGAAACGGCAGCGAGCAGCGGTCCTCAATATGCGACGCCACTTTGTGCATGGTATTGGTACAAAGCACGATACCCTCGGCGCCGGCACGCTCCAGTCCCAGCGCCGCCTGGGCCAGGATCTCTCCGGCTTTACCCCACTCCCCGCTCGACTGGCAGGCTTCGATTTCATGGAAATCAACGCTGTGCAGCAGCAGGCTTGCGGAGTGCAGACCACCCAGACGCTGCTTTACCCCTTCATTAATCAGGCGGTAATAAGGGATTGTCGATTCCCAGCTCATTCCACCTAACAGGCCGATCGTTTTCATCATCCCTCCTTTTCTTTGTTTCTTTTTTAACACAACCGAAGTACATAAAAAAAGGCGCTGTATTCAGCGCCTTTTTAAACTGCAGAGCTTATTTCGCTACCGGCTCTGGCGGCGAAGTACGGGTGAGCATCGCCTCGCGAAGTAAAACGCTACCGCAGGCAAACATCCCCCCCAGAAGCGCCGCCAGAACAACAATCAGAGCCTTGCCCGGGCCATCCTTTTTCACCGGCATGGAGGGAGAAAGCTGGTACCTGAATGGCTCAAGTTTAACATCGGCGAAGGAGAGCTTTTTCAGCTGTGCGAGGTAGTATTCCCTGTTCTGGAAATCCGCATTCAGCTCGGTCACGTCCTTCAAATTTTTTTCAATCTGCAGCTTTTGCGCGATACCGTCAGCACCGAGCGCAACGGAGTAATCCGGGTCATCTTTTACGGCCTGCCCGTTGCTGTAAACCGGCCTCTTGATGCCTGCGGCATTTGCCACTTCCAGCGAATAATTCAGTCGCTGCAGGTTGGTATTGTGAATATTGGTCAGACGAACTCGATCCAGTTCCAGCTGCTGCTCAACGACGTTCGTTTTTAGGGCGATCAGGTTGCGGATATTCTGCACCGTCTCTTTTTCTACAATAGCCGCGATATAATCAATGTACCCCGCCAGGACGGCTTGCGCATCGTCAGCTGTCGGTGCAGTGAAGCTCAATGTCCAGGAAACATAAGGCGTTTTATCCGCCTCTTTTCCCTGAGCGTTATTCACCGCTTTCATTCGATCTGAAATGTTGACTATCGCGCGATGCAGCTCAAGCGGATCCACCGTGGTGCCTTGCAGCTTCGATGTTACGTAAGGAGAGGTTGTCATATACTCTTCGAGCAATGACTGTGACTGGAACTTTTTAATAAACAGGTCAAAAGTTTGCGGACGGGTGATCTTCACGTCCACATCAAGCACCTGTAACGCCACCATCATCTGGCGCAGTGGGTTCCACTGCAGCTGTTCTGCCGGGGTGATCACCGCTTTACTGGTCCATTTCTGCGGCAGTAAAAATGAAACGGCCAGCCCCACCAGCGCGAAAGTAAAGATAATGGCGGCGATACGTTTTTTCGCCGCCAGAAGGACCTCAAACAATCCCAGAAGATCTATCTCTTTTGCGCTTACAGCCGGGGCGGCAAAACGGTGAAAGTCGAGGTCCGTGCTTTTTCTTAAATCCATTTCTGACATAGTGATTCTTCTTTTTCCGGATGCAACGCGTCTTTGCTCAATTGATAGCGGTGGCCCGACAATTCAACAATCTAAGAAAAATCCTAATGCCAGTTCCCTCTCTGTGTCTACTCCCTACCAGAGTTAGTAGTGATCTTAGTCACATTATTATTGTGGCTAAGCCACCTTTTTCTTTTCCAGTTACGGCATAGAGTGAAGCCTTCGAACAGGCAAAACAATCACACGCCGATGTTTCGCAGTTTCTCTCCTGCCATCAGCTTGCGCTCGATATGTTCCAGCGTCACGCCTTTGGTTTCCGGGATCAGCCAGAACGTAACGCCAATAAACGCTACGTTCAGCACCGTATAGAGCCAGAAGGTTCCGGCAGCGCCAATCGCGTCCAGCAGCGTCAGGAACGTCGCGCCGATGATCATGTTCGACACCCAGTTGGTGGTCGTGGAACAGGTGATTCCAAAGTCACGGCATTTGAGCGGCTGAATTTCGGAGCACAGGATCCACACCACCGGCGCGGCGCTCATCGCGTAACCTGCGATACACATCATGGTCATACCGACAGAAAGCCAGGAAAGCCCGCTTGAGGCCGTGCCGTTATCAAACTGCATCAGGCAGTAGCCCAGAATCAGCGTACCGAGCGCCATCACGCTGAAGCCAATTTTCAGCGCCGGTTTACGCCCGGCTTTGTCCACGGTGAATACCGCAATAAAGGTGGCGAACATGAAGGTCAGCCCGACCACCAGGGTTGCAATCATCTGCTGTTCCGTGGTGGTGAATCCGGCCATTTTGAAAATGCGCGGCGCGTAATACATGATGATGTTCATGCCGGTGAACTGCTGCATTGCCTGCAGCAACATGCCGAGGAAGACCGCGCGGCGCACGTTGCGGTTGATCTTAAACAGCGCCCAGCCGCCCTGCTTTAGCTTCAGGCTTTCGCGGATTTCATTCAGCTCTTCGCGCGCTTTTTCCGAGGTATCGCGCAGCATGCGCAGAACCTCTTCTGCCTCTACGTGACGCCCTTTTTGCGCCAGCCAGCGCGGGCTGTTTGGCAGGAAAATCACCAGGACGATCAGCACCAGCGCCGGTAAGGCCAGCACGCCCAGCATCGCGCGCCAGTTCCCGCTGTAGCTGAAGTAGGTGTCAGACAGGAACGCCAGCACAATACCCAGCGTGACCATCAGCTGATACATGCTGATCATCTTGCCGCGCACGTTTTCGCTCGCCATTTCGGAGAGATAAAGCGGCGCGGTGTAGGAGGCAATCCCCACCGCCACGCCCAGCAGCACGCGGGAGAGCAGGAGGATTTCAACATTAGCGGCAAACGCCGAGCCAATGGAGCCGGCAACGAACAGAATCGCCCCGACCATCAGGCTGTATTTGCGCCCCAGGCGGAACGACAGCCAGCCGTTGAACAGCGCGCCGATGGCCGCGCCGAGCATCATGCTGCTCACCACCCACTCCTGCAGGCGACTGCTGAGGGTAAAGTGATCGGTAATAAACGGTAGTGCGCCGGCAATGACGCCGATATCCAGTCCAAATAACAGGCCCGCCACGGCGGCGGCAATGGAGACAAACTGGTTCATGCGGCGAGTATCACGCAGCGCAGCGGGCATTAGGGTAGAGTCATTTATCGATGTCATATTTTTCCTGCCTCAACAGCAAAATTCGTTAACTGAAATTACGAGAAAGCGAGGAAAAGTGTCAGGCAGGAAATCGCGAAGTTATGGATTATTCCGCTACGGCATACGGTTCTGTGATGGACATTACAATTTCAACTCGTGGCGAATAATCACGTATTTTTACTAATCAGTTAATATTTAAGCAATAAAAGTGTGATTGCCGTCATTTGCGATTTTTTAGTATGGATTTTTCATCTTTATCGATATGGACTAAGCCAATTATTGCGCAAAAAAACCTCCGCCCACAGGCAGAGGTTCTTAATACAGGTGGAATTAACGCGCCAGCCAGCCGCCGTCTACAGCCACGGTGTAACCGTTGATGTAATCCGATGCGGAGGAGGCCAGGAAGACAATCGGCCCCATCAGATCGCTCGGCAGACCCCAGCGTCCCGCAGGGATACGCTCCAGGATCGCCGCGCTGCGCTCTTCGTCAGCACGCAGCTGCTGCGTGTTGTTGGTCGCCATGTAGCCCGGCGCAATCGCATTCACGTTGATGTTATGTTTCGCCCATTCGTTTGCCAGCAGGCGGGTCACGCCCATTACGGCGCTTTTGGACGCGGTGTAAGACGGCACGCGGATGCCGCCCTGGAACGAGAGCATAGAGGCAATGTTAATGATCTTGCCGCCTTTCCCCTGGGCAATAAAATGCTTCGCCGCCGCCTGGGACATGAAAAATACGCTCTTGATGTTCAAATCCATCACGTCATCCCAGTCGCGCTCGCTGAAGCTGATCGCGTCTTCGCGGCGGATCAGCCCGGCGTTGTTCACCAGAATGTCGATATGACCGAATTCAGCCACTGCGCGGTCCAGCAGTTCAGGAATGGCATCGATTTTACGCAGGTCAGCGGTCAGGCTCAGGAAACGGCGGCCCAGGGCCGTCACGCGTTCGATGGTTTCAGTCGGTTCAACGATATTAATTCCGACGATATCGCAGCCCGCTTCCGCCAGGCCTAACGCCATTCCCTGACCCAGCCCGGTGTCACACCCGGAAACCACAGCCACTTTCCCCTGCAGAGAGAATGCATCCAGAATCATGTTTATTCCTTACTCTTTCAGAGCCTGTCACTCACAGGCAGGTTTATGCTTCACCGCCCGCGACTAGCGCAGATCGCTGACCGCAACGTGGTCCATATCATCAAAGACCTGGTTTTCACCCACCATTCCCCAGATAAAGGTGTAGGCTTTCGTCCCTACGCCGGAGTGAATGGACCAGCTCGGTGAAATCACCGCCTGCTCGTTGTGCATCACGATATGGCGCGTTTCCTGCGGCTGTCCCATCATGTGGAACACGCAGGCGTCCTCATCCATGTTGAAGTAGAAGTAGACTTCCATGCGGCGCTCGTGGGTATGGCACGGCATGGTGTTCCACAGGTTGCCCGGTGCCAGCTCGGTCAATCCCATGCTGAGCTGGCAGGTCTCCAGCACGTCCGGCACGAAGTATTTATTGATGGTGCGGCGGTTGCTGGTGAGGTTATCGCCCAGCGTCACGGGTGCGACGTCTGCGGTGGTCACTTTTTTGGTTGGGTAGGTGGAGTGAGCCGGCGCGCAGTTGTAGTAAAACTTCGCGGGCCTGCTGCCGTCGATGCTGGCAAAGACCACGTCTTTCGCCCCTTTACCCACGTACAGCGCCTCGCGATGGCCAATCTCATAGCATTTTCCGTCTACGGTGATGGTGCCCGGCCCGCCGATGTTTATCACCCCCAGCTCGCGACGCTCGAGGAAGTAGCTCACGCCCAGCTGTTTACCGACCTCACCGCCCACGGAGACGCTTTTCGTGACCGGCAGAATCCCGCCCACAATGATGCGGTCGATATGGCTGTAAACCATGGTGTACCTGTCGGCCTCGAATACCTGCTCGACTAAAAATGCATTGCGCAGCCCCTGAGTATCCAGCGTTTTGGCGTGCGCACTGTGGATGCTTTCTCTGACGTCCACGGTAACCTCCAGATGTGGTCATGCCCGAAGGCGGAAATAAACGAAACAGCGTTCCGTTTTTCATAATGAGCACATACTATCGGCATAAAGCGGGCTTTTCAATTATATTTAAAACAACGTTTCATTTTTATTTTTGTTTATAGCGAAAATGATGTTCGGATCACAATTAAGCCGCCGGGAGAAAAAAAACGCGAAAAAAAACCTCCCGGAGGAGGTCATTTTTAATGAGAAGAGGTTAGCGTTCGATAGCCAGCGCCACCCCTTGCCCGCCGCCTATACAGAGTGTGGCAATCCCTTTGCGGGCATTGCGTTTTTTCATTTCGTGAACCAGCGAAACCAGGATTCGGCAGCCGGACGCACCGATAGGATGGCCCAGCGCGATCGCGCCGCCGTTAACGTTGACCCGCAGGGGATCCCACTCCAGCATTTTTCCGACGGAGATCGCCTGCGCGGCATAGGCTTCGTTCACTTCGATCAGATCCACATCCGAAAGCTGCCACCCCGCGCGCTCCAGGCAGCGGCGGGTCGCGTAGACCGGAGCGATCCCCATCAACGCAGGATCAACCCCTACGCTGGCGAACGCCTTGATGCGGGCCAGGACCGGAAGATCGAGTTCAAGGGCTTTGCTTTCGCTCATCATCATAACGGCGGCAGCGCCGTCGTTAATGGAAGAGGCATTTCCCGCCGTCACCGAGCCCTGCATTTCAAACGTGGGGTTCAGCCTCGCCAGGCCTTCAGCGCTGGCGTCGGTGCGCGGCTGTTCATCGGTATCCACGAGGATACGCTCGCCGCTCTGACGCTGCGTGCTGACCGGGACAATCTCGTCGCGAAAGCGACCGGAATCAATCGCCGCACGCGCTTTTTGCTGCGAGCTTAGCGCATAGGCATCCTGCACCTCACGGCTGATGCCGTACTCGCGCGCCAGGTTTTCCGCCGTCACGCCCATATGATAGTCATTGAACGCATCCCAAAGCCCGTCATGCACCAGGCTGTCGAGCAGCTGACTGTTGCCAAGCTGTGCGCCGGTCCGGCTGTCGGTCAACACGTGCGGCGCGCGGCTCATATTCTCCTGCCCGCCCGCGATGATCACGTCCGCTTCACCACACTGAATGGCTTGCGTCGCGAGATGCAGCGCTTTTAATCCTGAACCACAGACGTCGTTGATGGTGATGGCCGAAACGGTATTGGGCAGCCCGCCCTTCAGCGCCGCCTGACGCGCAGGGTTTTGCCCGGCACCGGCCGTGAGGACCTGTCCCAGGATCACCTCATCAACTTCATGTGCTGCGATCCCGCTGCGTTCCACCAGCGCTTTTACCACCACGCTGCCCAGGTCAACCGCCGAGTGACGCGCGAGCGCTCCCTGAAAACAGCCGATAGCTGTACGCAACGCACCCACTATTACGACATCTTTCATCACGACCTCTGTGTTAAATGACATGACGATAGTAGAGGATTGTTACTGGCAATTATCTTAATTGTTTAAAAATAGTGAGTTTAATCACAAGGATCAGCGCGCATCCTGCAGATACTGCCGCAGCCAGCTGCCGGCAACGCCGGGAGGGGATCGTTTATTCCACAGCAGATCGATGCCGATCGCCCGCGGCCAGCCGGGAACATTGAGCTGTACCAGGGATTTCGCGGCGGCAAATTCATCCACCAGCGCGCACGGCAGCACGCACCAGCCAAATCCCTGTACCGCCATACTCAAGAGTAACAGGTAATTCGGTGCTGACCAGACGGGCCCGCGCGCGATCTCAGCCTCGCGCTCAAGATAGGTGCTGAGCCGCAGCTCTCGCCAGCCGTGCAGCTCGTCATGCTGAACGTCATGTTGTCCGGCCAGCGGATGCGTGGTCGCGACATAGATCGCCATGCGGGTCTGCATCGGCAGGCGGGTGACGCCAATATCCGTAGGGTAACTGTCACGCGCTTCCGTCAGGCCAATCTGCGCTCGCTCCTTTTGCAGCAGATCGATCACGTCCTCTTCCTCGCCAATCAGACATTCGAATTCCGTATGGGGAAAACGCGCGTCAAACTGCTTCATCATCTCTTCCAGCACGTCCGGGTTGAGGGTATCGGAAAGGACAAACGTCAGACGCGCCTCCGTTTGCGCCGTTAGCGACACCGCCAGCTCATCCAGCCGCGTGCTGGCGGCCAGGATAGCCTGCACGTAGCCCAGCACCTGTTCTCCCTGGACCGTTAACACCGGCTGGCGCGCCGAGCGGTCAAACAGCTCGAAACCGAGATCGGCTTCAAGATTGGCAATCGACGTGCTGATCGTCGACTGGCTTTTACGCAGCCGGCGTGCGGCAGCGGAAAAAGAGCCCGCCGCAACGGTCTCGACAAACGCCTTAAGGGCTTCGGGTGAATAGCGCATAACCTATCTACTTTAGCGATGGATACTATCTTTAATATATCAGCTTTAGCGATGAAAATAGGTTGCATCAACGCCCATACCGGCGAATTAATGAGGTCTATGACTATGCAACATCAGGATGCACTCCAACGTAAACTGCCGGAGCGGATCTTTCATGCTGTCTGTTTCGAAGGGATTGCGACGGCGATCCTCGCCCCTACGGCGGCGTGGCTCATGCAGCGTTCCGTGGTGGAGATGGGGGGGTTGACCATTATTCTGGCCACCACCGCCATGCTGTGGAACATTCTTTATAACTTCGGCTTCGACCGTTTCTGGCCGGTTCAGCGCGTCAAACGTACTGCGAAAGTGCGCGCGCTGCATGCGCTGGGGTTCGAATGCGGGTTTATCGTGATTGGCGTGTCGATTGTCGCCGCCGTGCTGGGCGTTACGCTGCTTCAGGCATTCACGCTTGAAATAGGTTTCTTCCTGTTCTTCCTGCCGTACACCATGTTCTATAACTGGGCATACGATAGCCTGCGCGAGAAATTTCTTAAGCGTCGCCAGCAACGGCGCGCCCTGGCAGGCTAAACCGCCTCTGGCCGGACGCCCGTTCCGGCCAAACTCCGTCGAAGCAACTGCGCTCTTCAGGCATAACTATGGTAAATTGCACGCCATTCCGATGGTTTGATAGTTGATACGTTGCTCTAATGTCGAAAATTTGGTCAAAAGATGAGACTCTCTGGAGTTTCGCTCTCTATGGCACGGCCGTGGGCGCAGGAACGCTGTTCTTGCCCATTCAGCTGGGCTCCGCAGGCGCTATCGTCCTGTTTATTACCGCCCTCGTGGCCTATCCCTTAACCTACTGGCCGCACCGGGCGCTGGCGCAATTTATCCTGTCGTCGAAAACAAAAGGCAACGAAGGGATCACCGGCGCCGTCTCGCACTATTACGGCAGGAAGATAGGCAACCTGATCACCACGCTCTATTTCATCGCCTTCTTTGTGGTGGTACAGATTTATGCGGTGGCCATCACCAACTCGCTCACGGAGCAGCTGGCGAAACACCTGACGGTGGATACCGCCGTTCGCGTGCTGGTCAGCCTGGGGGTGGTGCTGGTTCTGAATCTGATCTTCCTGATGGGGCGCCATATCACGATAAAAGTGATGGGCTTCCTGGTGTTTCCGCTGATTGCCTATTTTCTGTTTGTCTCGCTCTACCTGACCGGAAGCTGGCAACCCTCGCTGCTGACCAGCCAGATGGCGTTCGATCGTCATACGCTGCATCAGGTATGGATTTCGATTCCGGTGATGGTGTTTGCTTTCAGCCATACCCCGATTATCTCAACGTTTGCCGTTGACCGTCGCGAGAAATTTGCCGACGGTGCTATGGATAAATGCAAGAAAATCATGAAGGTGGCATACCTGATCATCTGCCTGAGCGTGCTGTTTTTTGTCTTCAGCTGTCTGCTCTCAATTCCGCCGTCGTACATTGTGGCCGCCAAAGAGCAAGGGGTAACGATCCTGTCCGCGCTGTCGATGATGCCTTCTTCTCCGGCGTGGCTGGGCATTTCCGGGATTATCGTGGCGATTATTGCGATGTCGAAATCGTTCCTCGGCACCTATTTTGGGGTGATTGAAGGGGCGACGGAGATCGTGAAGTCGTCGCTCAATCAGGTGGGCGTGAAAAAGAGCCGCGCCTTTAACCGCGCGATTTCCATTATGGGGGTGTCGTTAATCACCTTTGCCGTCTGCTGCATTAACCCGAACGCCATTTCGATGATTTACGCCATCAGCGGCCCGCTTATCGCCATGATCCTGTTTATCATGCCGACGCTGTCGACGTATCTGATCCCGTCACTGAAACAGTACCGCTCCATTGGCAACCTGCTGACGCTGATCGTCGGCGTGCTGTGCGTGTCGGTGATGTTTGTCGGCTAAACGCCCTGCATGCCCGGCGTTCTGCCGGGCATGCCTCTCAGTCTCGCCCTGCTGATTCCAGCGGAAAAGGTCTGTCCTGCACGACCGTTTTCATCACAAGCGTAGAGCGAAGGTGCTGCACGCCGGGCATGGCGGAGAGCTTCTCGTCGTAGAGTTTCTGGAAAGCGGACAGGTCGCGGGTCACGACGTGCATCAGATAATCGGGATCGCCAAACAGACGCTGTGCCAGCACGATCTGCGGGATTTCCTCCACCGCCGCTTCAAACGCGCTAACCGCCTTTCTGTCACCCTCCTTCAGCGTCGCAAACACTATCGCCAGGAAGTTGAACCCCATTTTGGCGGGGTCGAGGCTGGCACGGTATCCCGTTATCGCCCCGCTTTGCTCCAGCGCCCGCACGCGACGATGGCACGGCGAGAGGCTCAGATTCACTCTTTCCGCCAGCTCGGTCAGGGATAAACGGCCATCAGACTGTAGCTCAGCAAGAATTTTTCGATCGATGCTATCCATGTGGAAGATTTTCTCATTTTCACGGTGTTATGAGCATAACATTGAAAGCCTATTTCGCAGGGTTAGCGATATTCTTTTTCTCAACGTTTGACGCACTGCGGGAGTTTTCACGACGATGGAAATGAGTATTGTGGCCGGCTTTTGGGTGGTTTCTTTTCTGCTCATCATGACGCCGGGCGCCGACTGGGCCTACGCCATTAGCGCCGGGATTAACGGGCGACGCGTGGTACCGGCGGTGATGGGGTTAATGTCCGGGCATCTGTTAGCTACGCTGATTGTGGTGGCTGGCGTGGGCGTAGTGATTGCTCAGCATCCGCTGGCGTTAACCGGGCTGACCGTTGCGGGGGCCGTGTATCTCCTCTGGCTTGGCATCGGGCTGTTGCGTCACCCGGCCGCACCGGAAAAGGCCACCCACCATGCGGGAAACTGGAGACAGTGGGCGGTGAAAGGGCTCTGCATTAGCGGCCTTAACCCGAAAGTCTTTTTGCTTTTCCTGGCGCTGCTTCCGCAGTTTACCGACCCGACCGGAAGCTGGTCGCTAGCGATGCAAATGTCCGCGCTTGGCGTGATGCACCTTATCACCTGTACGCTGGTCTATCTGCTGGTGGGGTATGGTTCGAAAGCGGTACTGGCGACCCGGCCACAGGCGGCGCGTAGGGTGAGCATGGCGTCAGGAGGGATAATGGTGCTGATCGCGATGGTATTGCTGTTTGAGCAGGTAAGATAAAAAAACACCGGCCATCGCCGGTGTTATTTACGCCCGAATATCGTCATATTCCCGCGTTTTATCAAACTCATGCTTCGCGAACGGGCACAGCGGGATAATTTTACGGTTCTCACCGCGCATCTTCTCCACCACTTTCGCCACCAGCTGTTTACCGACGCCCTGCCCTTTCAGGCTTTCATCCACATCGGTGTGCTCGATAATGCTCAGGTGCTCGCCGGTCGGTACAAAGACAATCTCCGCGACCTGGTTGCCGTTCGCATCATTGACGTAAAACTTGTTATGGCCTTCCAGAATATCCATGGTTCCTCGCTTATTTTTGGCGATACTTCAGCGCACCGCTCGGGCAGGTATCAATCACGCGTACAACCGTTTCAACGTCCACTTCATCGGGAATGATCCACGGCTTACGTTTCAGATTAAACAGCTTTGCGCTCCCACGCACGCAGTTACCTGAGTGTTTGCAGATCCCGGTATTGAAGTAAACGTCAATTTTCTCGCCGGTATAGGCCCGGTAACCCGCATCCAGTAGTTCTTTATCCATGACATTGCCTCTGTAATTATTATCGTGCTGAATGAAGCATAGCCTTACGGGATCCTGATGGCTATAACGCCGAAAACGAAAAGCCAGGTCACAACTCTTTTCTCGCCAGATTGCGTCCGCTATTGGCCCATGTCAGGCTCGGCAAATGTCACTTTTACATAACTTCCGCAGGTTGAATGAAACGCAGACTCTCTTTTCAGGTAAAGCTGTTTTTAGCGCTGGTGTGCTTCTCCTGCCTGCTGTTAGTTCTGCTGGGAACAATCCTGTTCCATTTTATTGACCGACAGCTCCATCACGATCTCGGCCAGCGCGCCCGGGTTCAGGCCAGCCAGATCGCGCTGATGCCGGGTCTGGCGGCAATGGTAGCGGCCAGAGATATTCCGGGAATAGCCCGGTTAATTCAGCCGCTGCGCGCCGAAAGCGATGCCAGCTACATTGTGATTGGCGATACCGAGGAGCAGCACCTTTATCATTCGGAATCCCCGGAGCGTATTAATTTACCGATGATCGGCGGGGATAATGCCGAGGTGTTAAAGGGCAAAACCATTATTTCCGTGCGTCAGGGCGGAATTGGCGTGTCGCTACGCAGCAAAGCGCCCATCTTCAACGCGCAGCATCAGGTAATTGGTATTGTCTCGGTCGGCTATCTGACGTCGTATATTGCCAATATTAACGCCCGCATTCTCTGGCAGTCCGGGCTATACGGCGCTGCGCTGCTGCTGCTGCTGTTTATTTTCTCCTGGCTGTTTACCCGCAATTTAAAAAAACAGATGTTCCGGCTGGAGCCGAAAGATATCGCTCAGCTGGTTTTGCAGCAGCGCGCGCTATTAGAAGCCATGTACGAAGGGGTATTTGCCGTTAATGGCGAGAAGCAGCTGATTTTAATTAACCGCGCGGCACGCGAAATGCTGGATATTCGGCAAAGTGAGAATGAACTTATCGGGAAACCGCTGGAAGACATTCTGCAGACGGCGCCGGGGTTTTTATCCCAGCGCTACGCCTCGGTGAGCGCTGGCAGCCACGACCAGATTGCGGTGCTGAACCAGCGCGAGGTGATCGTCAACCGGGTAGCCATTGAGGTCGAACCGGGCGTTGAAAGCGGTTGGGTATACAGCTTTCGCGACAAAAATGACATCAACACGCTCAGCAGCCAGCTCAGTCAGATCAAACGCTATGCGGATAACCTGCGCATTATGCGCCACGAACAGCTGAACTGGACCGCCACTCTCGTCGGGCTACTGCAGATGAAACATTATGACGAGGCGATCCGTTACATTCAGGTGCAGTCAGAAGGCGCCCAGCGCGTGCTGGACTTTGTCTCAGCCCATTTTGTCTCCCCGGCGCTGTGCGGGCTGCTGCTCGGAAAATACGTCAGCGCGCGCGAAAAAGGCATCGAGCTGCTGTTTGACCCCGCCTGCCAGCTCACCCGGATGCCTGCCGCGCTGAGTGAAACGGAGCTGATGTCCATTATTGGTAACCTGCTGGACAACGCCGTGGAGGCGACACTCAACGCGCCGGTCCACGCGCCGGTAGAACTCTACATTTCTGACCGTAACCAGGAGCTGCTGATCGAGGTGGCTGACCGGGGCTGCGGGGTGGACGATGCGTTGAAGCCGCACATTTTCCGCCAGGGATTCAGCAGCAAGCCGGACAGCGAAAACGACATTGTGGGTACCGAGCACGGTATTGGCCTGTTTCTGGTGGCAGGATATATCGACAAGGCCGGCGGCAGCATTGAGATTGCCGACAACACGCCGCAGGGCACTATTTTTTCTGTGTTTATTCCGAATGGGCGACAGCATGACCCGACCACTTGACGTTGTGATAGTTGAAGATGAGCCGCACCTGGCGGAGCTGCATCGCGAGTATATCGAGCAGAATTTCCATCTGCGCGTGGTGGGCATCGCCGCGTCGATTGAGCAGGCATGCAGCCTGATTCGTCAGCACCAGCCGCGACTTATCCTGCTGGACAACTATCTCCCGGACGGTAAAGGCGTTGAGCTCATCGATAATCCGCTGCTGAAAAGCTACGAATGCTCGGTGATTTTCATCACCGCCGCCAGCGATATGCAGACCTGCAGCCACGCCATGCGCAGCGGCGCGTTTGACTACCTGATTAAGCCTGTCTTTTTCCAGCGCCTGCACGCCTCGCTGGAGCGGTTTATGCGTTTCATCCACACCGTGCAGCAGGTGAAGGTGGTCGACCAGCATGCGCTGGATCGCCTGTTTAATCTTCCCGCCGCGGAAGCCTCCATTACGCCGTCGACGAAGGGCATTGAACCCCAAACGCTGGAACGGATTAAAAACCTGTTCGCCGAGCATCCCGATACCGCGATGTCGGTTGAAGAGGTGGTGGAAAACGTGGGGATCAGCAAAACCACGGGGCGTCGCTACCTTGAATACTGCGTGGAGAGCGGGTTAATCAGCGTCGAAATGCTGTATGGCAATATAGGTCATCCGCGAAGGTTATACCGCAAAGCGCCCGATAAACCGTAATCCAGAATCGTTCACAGGCTAACGTTCGCGGATTTTATGGTGTTAATTGCTGAAACGACGGCGACAATCACACTTCGGAATCATTGCCCGCTTCCCCCTCTTGTGGGTGGAGCCCGATACGCTATGTTGACAATTAGTTCCTCAAATGTAACTAAAAGGTTAACTATAATGTCGAACACGTTCCGAATTTCTCTGCTTACCGCTACTGTACTGTTCTCTGCTTCTGCACTCTCTGCCCTGCCGCAGGGCTATCCTGCTGAGTATCAAAAAGTTGTTGATGCCGCAACGAAAGAGGGCAAGGTTGTTATTTACTCCACCACCGACATCAAGGCCGCCGGACCGCTGATCCAGGGCTTCGAAAAAACCTACCCGGGCATTAAAGTCGAATACAACGACATGAACAGCACCGAGCTGTACAACCGCTTCATCAGCGAACAGGCCTCCGGTGGCGTGAGCGGCGACGTGGTCTGGAGCTCCTCTATGGACACCGGCCTGAAGCTCGCCACCGACTACGCCATGGAGTATAAATCGCCGGAGCAAAGCCAGCTGCCGAAATGGGCGGTCTGGAAGGATAAGGCTTATGGCACTACCTATGAGCCGGTGGTCTTTATCTACAACAAGCGCCTGATCCCGGCTGGCGACGTGCCGGATTCTCACGCCGCGCTGGCGAAGCTGATTGCCAGCCAGACGGACAAATTCAAGGGCAAAGTCACCACCTACGACATCGAAAAATCGGGTCTGGGCTTTATGCTTTCGGTTCAGGATCACAACGCCGATCCTAATTACTTCAAAACCCTGGCCGACGTCGCCAAAGGTGGCTTATCAGTGCAGTCGTCTACCGGCACCATGATGGAGCGCGTCTCCTCCGGTGAAAACCTGATCGGCTTCAACATCCTCGGTTCCTACGCGGAAGCGCGCGCGAAGAACGATCCTTCGCTCGGCATTTCCTATCCAAAAGATTACACCCTGGTGCTGTCGCGCGTGTCGTTCATCAGCCAGCAATCGCAAAACAGCAACGCCGCGAAGCTGTGGCTGGACTATGTGCTGTCTGAACAAGGGCAAAACATTCTGGCCAATCAGGCGGATATTCCCTCCATTCGTAACGATATCGAAGGGAAAAACGATATCGACGGCCTGACCAAAATCCTCGGCAACGCGCTGAAGCCAATTCCGGTTGATGAAACGCTGCTGGAATACCTGCAGCCGAAAAAACGCCTGGAGTACATCAAAGAGTGGCGTACCGCCGCCGGTAAATAAGCGTCTGAGCGCGGCGCAGGCCGCCGCGCTCCCTTATCGACTGAGTTCGTTTTTCTGGGCCGCAACACCAGGGATACCCCATGAATACATTACGCAGAAAGTGGCAAAGTCTGCCGCGAGGCATCGTCGTGCTGATAACCGCCCTGGTTATCTATACGCCGCTGTCGTTTATCGTGATACAGAGCTTCCTGTCCGCCCCGTTCTTTTCGCCGTCAAAAGAGTGGAGCTTTGAATCATTTGAGTTTATTTTCACCGACCCTGATTTTTATAAGGCCCTGAAAAGCGGCTTTATTCTTGCTTTCGGGCTGGTCTTTATCTCCATTCCGCTGGGCGGCGTGCTGGCGTTTCTGATGGTGCGTACCGACCTGCCCGGCCGCCGGCTGATTGAGCCGCTGATCCTGGTCCCGATCTTCGTTTCACCGATGGTGCTGGGCTTTGGCTACGTGGTGGCCGCCGGTCCGGTGGGCTTTCTCTCCCAGTGGGCTCAGGCGCTGATTGGTTTTGTGCCGTGGAATATCTACGACATGTCGAGCATTGTGGTCATCGCCGGCCTGACGCACGTCCCGCACGCCTATCTGTATATCTCGTCTGCGCTGCGCAGCGTGGGCTCCGATGTGGAAGAAGCCGCACGCACCGCGGGCGCGTCGCCCTGGCAGGTCATGACCTCCGTCAGCCTGCCGATGGTGCGCCCGTCCATTCTGTACGCCACCGTGCTGCTGTTCTTCCTCGGGCTGGAAGTGTTCGGCCTGATGCTGGTCCTCGGCGACCCGGAAGGCAACATGGTGCTGGCGACCTATCTCTATAAGCTGACGAACAAGATGGGCACCCCATCCTATAACCTGATGGCGGCGGTTGCCGTGGTGCTGATCTGCATCACCATCCCGCTGGTGATGCTCCAGCGTCGCCTGATGCGCACCGCCAACCGCTTCGTCACCATGAAGGGCAAGGCTTCGCAGGCCCGCGCGCTGCCGCTGGGTAAATGGCGCTGGGTGGCTGGCGGAGTGATTGCCTTCTGGCTCACCGTCACCATCGGCGTTCCGCTGCTCGGCGTGGTATTGCGCGCGTTTATCTCCAACTGGGGCGTGGGCGTTTCGCTGTGGGACGAGCTTTCTCTGAACACCTTCCGCACCATCTGGGCGCAGCCCAACCTGCTGCGCGCCATCGTCAACTCCATGGCGATTGGCGTGATTGGCGGCGCGCTGGCCGTGGTGTGCTACCTGTTTGTCGGCATTGCCATGCACCGCAAGCCGGACAACACCACGCGTTTTCTGGACTACAGCGTGCTGGTGCCGCGCGCCGTGCCTGGCCTGCTGGCGGGTCTGGCGTTCCTGTGGGTGTTCCTGTTCCTGCCGATGTGGCTGGATAACTCGCTGAAATCCGGCTGGCTTTCCGGGTTCGCCTGGACCGACTGGATGCGTGAAAACGTCATCGTCTGGCTGCGTTCGCTGCGCAGCACCATTTTCAGCGTCTGGCTGGCCTATACCGTGGTGTGGATGGCTTACGGGCTGAGGCTGATCTCTTCCACGCTGCTGCAGGTAGGGCCAGAGCTTGAGGAAGCGGCGCGCAGCACCGGGGCGACGCGCGGGCAGATCACCCGCCACGTCACCATCCCGCTCTCCCGCTACGGTCTTATCGGTTCGTGGCTGCTGATGTTCCTGATCTTTGAGCGCGAATATTCAACGGGTGTGTACCTGCTTTCACCCGGCACGGAGACCATCGGCTCGATGCTGGTTTCCCTCTGGGCCGCGGGTGCCATCGATATCGTGGCGGCGCTCTCTTTCATTAACATCCTGCTGGTCGTGGTAGGTCTGGGCATTGCCCTTCGTTTCGGAGTGAAAATACATGATTGAATTAGCGGTTGACGATCTGCACTTAACCTACGGCGACAATCCTGTTTTAAAAGGTGTCTCCATGAACCTGAAGCGCGGCGAAGTGGTCTCCCTGTTAGGCCCCTCTGGCAGCGGTAAAACCACCCTCCTGCGCGCCGTTGCGGGTCTGGAAAAACCGACGCAGGGGTCCATTGTCATTGGCAATAATAAAGTTTACGACGGCACGCCGCGCAGCGAGGTCCCGGCGGAAGAGCGTAACCTTGGGCTGGTGTTCCAGTCCTATGCCCTGTGGCCGCACAAGACCGTGTTTGAGAACGTGGCCTATCCGCTCAAGCTGCGCAAAGTCCCGGCCAAAGAGATCCAGCAGCGCGTGCAGGACGTGCTGGACCAGCTTGGTCTGGGTCATCTTGGCAAACGTCACCCGCACCAGCTCTCCGGCGGGCAGCAGCAGCGCGTGGCGATTGGCCGGGCGCTGGTGTACAACCCGCCGGTGATTTTGCTGGATGAACCGCTCTCTAACCTCGACGCCAAGCTGCGCGAAGAGGCCCGCGTGTTCCTGCGCGAACTGATTATCAAGCTCGGGTTATCCGCGCTGATGGTGACGCACGACCAGAACGAAGCGATGTCGATTTCCGACCGCATCCTGCTGCTTAACAACGGCAAAATTGAGCAACAGGGCACGCCGCAGGAGATGTACGGCTCGCCGAAAACGCTTTTTACCGCCGAGTTTATGGGCAGCAACAACCGCCTGCACGGCAAAGTCACCGAAGTGCGCGACGGCAAAGCGCGTATCGAAGGAAAAGGCTGGGTGCTGTGGGGCCAGGCCGGTGAAGGGGTGCAGAGCGGTGAAGAAGCGACGGCTGTGATCCGCGTCGAGCGCGTGGCGGTGGTCGAGGGACCAGGGGAAAATCAGCTTGAGCTGCCGCTGCTCACCAGCATGTATCTCGGCGACCGCTGGGAGTACCTGTTCCGCACGGTGGGAGATGATTTTGTGATCCGCGCGTATGGGCATGAGGTTCGGGATCCGCAGCACTGCCATCTTTCGTTGCCTGAGAAGCATGTTTGGGTGTTCCCGAAAGGGTGATGAGTCAATATTAATCTGCCATGGCCCGGTGGCGCTTCGCTTACCGGGTCGACGGGATAGAGAAATGACAGATGCCAGGATTGGTGGCGCTAGCCATTATTGTTAAGGCATTCTCATTAAAATAGTCACCTGACACTTCTTTCCGTCCGTACGCATAACGGGTTAAGGCTCCATATCAAAATGTTATTACAGAGCATATAAAGAAAATTTATGCATCATATCCAGCATTTTTGAAAACTGATTGAACATGCTCCGTCAGTCCAACAAGATCTTCATAGGCGATTGGGCCAAAATCAGGATAATGGTTTTCAATATACTCGTTAACATCTTCCATACCTTCACTGACTCTGAGATTCTTAACAAATGTAGGCAAAATACGATGATTAACACCAGTACCATACTCTTTCGGATGATGGGTCATACACCACTCAACTTTACCTTTATATGATTGAATCGCATCTTCCAGTAAGGTAATAACTTCTGGAACCTCTTTTTCAAATCGAAAACTGGTATAAGGAGGGTACTTAGAGCGATCAATTTTTTCAAAATGGTCATTTATCCATTCATCTTCGATACGGCTCTGATAATGTAACCACTCCAGTTTTCCAAGAGAACCAATGAAGTCCAACAAGATAGTTTCTTTCTTACCTATCGGAAACATTATTTTAACCCCTGTAATTTATCAGAGATCGTAACACTTCCCTGATTTATAGATTTGATATGTTTTTCCCAATCTCCTTTAGGAATCGGTTTTAAGGACACTCTTGGATCGTAAACATACTGACCATCGGTATAAACCTGATGGAAAGCTTGTTCATGTACAATTTTTCCATTTTCATACACATTTAAATTGTACGGAGTCGTCGGCCTTGCTTCAATAATTTTCCCGTGCCCGCCAGCTGCATCGAGAAGCTTAGGTGCGATATCTGAGCAATCCGTACAATCTGTATTGCCTATCCAGGCAATAAACTTAGGTTCGTTCATTTTTTCAATAACACTCTGATTGGCTGGATAACCGGGATTTTCAGGGCGAACATTTTCAAGGCCGGGGATCTTCTCGTTCTGATAGAAAAGATCATCCATTGAAGGAGAATCCGGAACCGGCGTAGTTGTCGTCCAGCCATTATTGTTTGACGCTCCATCACCGTTGGTATTACCAGTATGATTTATCCCTCCGGTTGCTACACTATCATTCCCTGTGTTGGAGGGCGTATTTCCGGTTACAGTCTGGTCTCCACCAGTGTTTGATGGTCCCGGGTTGATGACCTGCGTACCACCAGTACTGGTGATCGTCTTACCTGTCAGGGACTCATAGGCCGCTTTCTGAGCATCATTTAACTGACTGAGCTGGGAAGGATCATTGAGCGAGGCCACATAGATCAGATGCAACTGCTCATCTTGTGACAATGTATCCATTGCTGATGTGGATGCACCAATCCCCAGTAAAGCACCCAGACCACTGGCAACCAGGCGATCACGGCAAGCAGAAATTTTCAGACATCCCTGTGCAGCCAGTTTACCGCCCTGTATAACGACACTCAGCGAGTTATTCTCAACCTCCACCTTCGCCGTTTCCGACGCCATCGCCGCCATGGAGACGCTACCATCCGTCACCGCAGCGCCCGCCAGACCACCCGCGATACTCACGAGACTACTGACCAGCCGTTTCTCCTCTGGCGTCAGGTCACTGGATTTTTTATCTCCATACAGCGCACTGACCAGATGGTCGGTCATCGCCGAGGCCGTAATAGCCCCTATAGCACCGGCCTTCAGGCCATCCGCAGTGCTCCCGCCACTCAGCTGCGTCAGCGCCGCAGCCACAATACCGTGCAGCGCGGCACGGGCTGTCGGGTCTTTCTGCTCCTTGACCAGGGTCGCCAGCAGAGGGGCCGCCCCCGCTGCCGCGCCTGCCTTCAGGTTACCGCCAAGCGCACCTGCCAGTAATCCTGCCGCTGCGCTGCCCTTCGTCCAGAAGGCACTCCCCGGACCGTATTCGGTATTCTGATATCCGGGCTGCGTCTTCAGGAACGCTTCCTGCTCCTGCGGCGTATCGCCCTGCAGTTTTCCTTCTGACGCCAGCTTCGCGCCCAGCGCCGCATTGGATTCCCGCGCTTTCTGCTCCGCATACTTGCCGTAAGCATCCAGCGCAGAGGTAGCCAGGGCCGCGCCTTCGCTCTGGACCGCCAGGTTATCCCTGACCTTCTGCACATCGCCGCTCACGTCCACGCCGTGGTGGGCGTCAGCCGTATCACGGCTCAGGTCAGCAATATCCTGTTTCTGTCCCGCCGGGTTGCGAATGACAATGCTACCGCCACTCACCGCTGATGAGGTCGTGCCGGTGTGGCTCTCTTCTGCCAGGCCCGTACCGATGGCCGGTGCCAGGTTGCGGTTTTCACCGTTGCCGCTGCCGCCCGCGCTGCCGGAAAGCGCCACCGTGTAGCCGTTGCCGCTGGTCTGGCTCTCGTTGTGGAGATTACTGAAACCCAGCGTTCCCGTGTCGAGGCTATTTTTATCTGCAGACGCCGTGGATGCAATCACCGCGCCGTCAAGCTGGGTATGATTTCCGGTGGTGACAGCAAAGCCGCCCTTGCCTGCGAATATCCCGCTCTGTTCAGCAACGCTCTTACCATTCTGGGTGATATTCTCACCCGATGCACTGACGCTACCGGAAGAGGCACCATAACACAGCGGCGGTATGCACAGGCTGAGGGACGCGCCTGACGAAGACTGCCTGCTGTCATAACTGGCCGTATCCTGCACGCTGCTGATGGTGAGATCGCGCCCGGTGTTGACCACCACACGGTTACCTTCCAGCTCCGCACCTTTCAGGGTGGTGTCGCGTCCGCTGTTCACCGTAAGCTGTTCATCAGCATGGACAACGCTGTTCGTATTGCGCTGCGACTGGCTGTTTTCCTTGCCCTTATGCTGTGACGCTCCCAGCTCCACCGAGATGCCGTTTTGCGCACCAATCAGGCTCACACCGACACCGACGCTGAACTGGCTGCCGCTGTTTTTACTCTCAGAGTGGGTTGTGTTCTGGGAGGCAGACAGCAGAATATCCCGCCCCGCATCCAGCGCCACGTGTTTACCCGCGATCTGTACCCCCATACCGGCAATGTCATTTCCGGCACGAACAGAGACATTCTCGCCGGCATTAATGGTGGTGCCCTGCGTGTCGGTACTGTGGTAACGACTGTCCTGAGATGACGCCCCCGCCGTTAAAGACACTTTAGCCTTGATGAGCGACGAGTCCGACATAGCGCCCTGCGCCGCGGTTGCCGCCGACTGGCCTGTTCTGATGGCGGTCAGCCGTGGATCATCGCCGTTTTCTGCGCTGCGGGCAGCCGTCTCTGCGGCTTTAGCAGCCTCAACAGCCCAGCCGCCAGCAGATGCCGTCACACCATACTGGGCGCTGCTGCTGTGGTTTTCACCGTCACGGGTATCCCGGCTCACCCCCATGAGGACATTTTCGCCACTGAGTGAGACCGATTTACCGGCACGGATATCCGTACCTGACAGGGAGAGATCGTTACCGGCCTGCGCGACAACGTTACCGTTTTTGCTGCTTAGCTGGCTGCGCAATCCGTTTTCGAGGCTGCTATCTTCCCGACTGCTGTTTTTTTCATGGCGGTAGCCTGCCGTGGCGCTGTAACCATCGCCTCCCAGAGTCCCCAGCAATTTGCTGCTGCCGCTGCTCTCACTGCGCGATGTATCGCGTCCGGCAGAAACGGATATATCCCCATGTGTGGCTGACAGCAGAAGATCGTCCGTGGCGGTCATCAGGCTGCCGCTGATATTCACGCTGCCGTCACGACTGTTAACGTAAATATCTGAGCCCTGAATGACCGACGCGTTTTGTGTGGTCCGGGTGCCGCTACTGTTGCTCTCCGCCTTGCTCATCCCACCCGGCAGGAGCTGATTGCCGTGGGAACCCCCACCCGAAATGGCGCGAACAGCACTTCCGGCGCTCAGGGCGCTCGAGAGATTCCAGCCGCTATTTTTAGTGCTGTTGCCGTATTTCTCGCTGTCTGTGGAGGTGGTGATATCAACGTCGCGTTTCGCATCGAGGATCACCGTTTCACCGGCCTTAGCCTGGCTTCCGGCAATCAGGATATTGCCGCTGTTGCTGCCTCCCTGTTTACCGGTGGCAGTCATCTGGATATTGCCTGCGGCGGCAAGATGGCTGCCGCTGTTAAACTCGCCCTCGTAGTGCGACTCAGAGGAAGAGCGGGTGCTTCCTGCGGAAATGGCCATCATCTGGCCTGGTCCGTCAAGCGCGAGCGCACCGCCTTCCGCCCCCAGCCCCTTCACTTTATCGACGGTGCTGTTGCCACTGTTGCCCTTACCACGAACGATATCGCGCACGTTACGCACAGTGTCTTCAAATGGCGCTTTCACACTGACCGTGACGCCAGACGATTTGGACTCCTGCTTCATGGACTCAGTGGTCGTATCCCGTCCAGGAAGGATGGCAATGCTGTCGCCAGTGATATCGATATGGCCGGTTTTGCGGGAGGAATCATCCTTCGCTCTTCCGGCAACCACATCTGCCGCGCTCAACTGGACGTCATTTCCGGCGCTGATGATGACATTACCGCCAGCAGTGCCCACCGTGCTGCGGGCATCGCTCTGCGTTGTATTTGCCCCCTGTCGGGTGCTTTTTGAAGACTGCGACCCGATGGTGATACCCAATCCCGACCCGCTGGAGAAAACGCCGGATTTCTTCGTCTTCTTCATGTCGTAGTACGTGTCGGTGTTGGTTGCTGCCTCCACGGTCAGATCATTTCCAGCCTTCAGGGCCACATCGCGCTCAGCGGCAACTGATGAGCCCTGCACCGTCAGGTTGTTACCAGCCCGGAGAGCAACGTTGTCGCCGGAAAGCTGCGTACCTTTCTCACGCGTATGCGTCTCTTCGTGGATGGTGTGAGTGGTTTTCTTGCTGAGGAACCCACCGGACGTCTTTTTCTCCTCCCGGTACGCATAGTCACTTTCCGTCGCAGTGGAAAGGGTGATATCCCGCCCGGCGGCCACGGCTGTATCGCCTGCGGCATAGACATCTGCAGCCTGTGCCGTTACATCCCGTCCGGCGATAACAGTCACATTCCCGCCCGCAGTGATGTCGGTTCCCGACTGGCGAACCGACTCGTTAATCACTTTTTTACGGCCTGATTTATAACTGTCGCCCTGCGTGGTCTCTTCCGCAGCCAGATTCACGTCGCGACCCGCCTGCAGCCCGACGCTTTTCTCCGCCGCCAGCGCGGCGGCCCGGGCGTTGATATCCTGCCCGGCCTTCAGGACCAGGTTATCGCCTGCGGAAATCGTGGTGCGGTCGAGCCCGGTGCTGTGGGACTCGCTTTTCCCTTTCCGGCTGCTTTCACTGGTTTGCTCCGCGTTCAGGTTCAGATCGTTGCCCGCGCTCAGCCCCGCGCTGCCGCCCGCCTTCAGGTCGCTGGCGGTCACGTCAAGGTTGTGCCCGGCATTCACCAGCAGGTTGCCGCCCGCGGTGACGTTACTGCCCTGATACGTGACGGACGAACGGCTGGTTTTCTCCCGGCTGGAGCTGAATGCGTCGTTGATCTGATTCGCGTTGACGGCAATATCGCCCCACGCATTCAGCAGCATATCCCCGCCGGAGGCCAGGTTCGCCCCGGTGACGGTGATGTTTTTCCCCGCCTCAAGCGACAGGCCATCCTGCGCGGTAATCGACGCCGTGTTGCCCAGCAGCGTGTCTTTCAGGCCGATGTTGCCGTACTTCCCTCCGGCGTTGATATCAATCTGCTCAACCTGCGTCAGGTTGTTGATGCTGCCGTCCAGGCTCTCCAGCGCGACCGTTTTGCCGCTGATGGTGGAGCTGATGTTATTGATATCGCCGATGGCGCTCAGGTTCAGGTCGCCGCCCGCTTTCATCAGGCCGTTGCTGAGGTTGCTGATGCTGTTCTGGCTGTCGAGCGTCAGGCTGTTTTTCGCCAGCAGCGAGCTGCCGCCGTTGGTGATGCTGCCGCCCTTCAGGGTGACGTTGTTGCCCGCGATCACGCTGCCGTTGTTGACGGTGACGTCCTTCGGCGACAGGTAGAGTTTCGGCACCATCACCGTTTCGCCGTTGACGGTAGCTTTCTCCCACCACAGCAGGCTGTGGTCGAGCGCAGCAATCTGATCGGCGGTCAGCGAGACGCCAAACTGCAGGCCCAGCGACTGCTGCGCCGCCGCGGCGTTGTCCATCAGATAGCGCATCTGATCCAGATCGGAGCCGATGCCGTTCAGGTAGCGGTTACCGGTCTGGTTGAGTACCACGTTGGAAACGTAGCGGGTATCGAACGCCGCATCGCCGAGGAAGCGGTAATCGTAGTCCGGGTTCAGGTTGAGGCGGCCGAGCATATAGGACGAGCCGAGGAACTGCTTCTCGTCGGTAAACGCCAGCCGCGTCTCCTGCGGCGCCGTGGACGACGGTTTGATCCCGAGCATCGCGTTCAGATCGGCAAACAGGGCGGGATCAAGCTGTCCGAGACCGTTCAGTTTCGGGTTGATGCCGATCAGGTACGGGCTTTTCGGGTTGTCGGAGAAGACAAAATAGCCGTTGTTGCCCGACGGCAGCGGGTAAGCGCTGGTATCGACGCGCTGGCCCTGATAGTGCCCGACGGCGCCGCCCTGCGCGGTTCGGAGATCGGCGGTGGTGACCCCGGCGTTCGCCAGCGCGCCCAGCTGACCAAGGTTCGCGTTGCCTTTCTGCGTGGTGGCAACGTTGCTGAGAGGCGTGCCGGACGCGCCGCCGTTTTCCAGCGCGCCACCGCCGTTAAGCTGCTGCAGCGCCCCCTGGAGCCGATCGTTCCACTGCGGCGAGTTCACCGCCACGGTGCCGGTAGCGTTCAGCCCCTGCTTTTGCACACCGCTGCCGATGGTCTGGTTGCTGAGGGTGTTCAGCGACGGCGCAGGAATCGCATTGCTTATTCCTCCGCCATTCGAAGTCGTCGCCGTATTGCTTATATTACTGGTGAAATTAGCCGTGACCTGACCGCCAGCCTGAATCACCGCGCGGAGGGCTTGTTCGGTGGTATGGGTTTCGTACTGAGGCGCGCCATCCAGCGTATAAGTCACACGACGGTTGTTATCGTTGCCGGAGGCAGGGCTTCCTTTCAGGCTGGATACCTTGCCTGTTTTCCCACTATAACGATAGACCTTATATTCATCCTCTGAATAACCAAACCAGGACTGGTTATTCAGGCTATTGCCGGAAAGGTTCATCCCATTCCCGGCCAGTAAATAACCGGCACGGTTATTCAGCGTAGCGGCATTGATAGTCAGATCGTGGTTAGCGGCGATGCGCGCAACGCCACCTGTTGCGGTAACATCGACCACGGTCGATCCGACCAGATAACGTTGTACTGCTCCACTTGGCATCGGCGCGACAATCGAGAAGATATTACCGCCACCCGCACCACTGTAAATTGTATAAATATACCCCCACTCATCAGGGGGTAGGTCTGTGACTTTTACACGAATGGAGGTCGCGCCGCTTGCAGCAGGGCTGCCCGTCGCGGCCTGATAGCTGCGTGTTTCACTGATCCCCTCGCGCTCATTCAACAGGCTTCCTGTCCTGATGGTGATATCGCCATTCTGCGTCTCAACATTCCCCGACGTGTTCACCACCTGGCTGTTCGCATTCCCCGCCGCATCCCGCTGCATCCACAGGTTATTTCCCGCCATGATGTCGCCGCGCCGGTTGGTGATGCTGTCGGCAAACAGCGCCAGGTTATTCGCCGCGTACAGCAGCGCGGTGTTGACGATGGACCCCGGCGCGCTCAGGGTCAGCGAGCCGCGCGTGCCGGTGAAGCCGTCGACGGTAATATTGCTCCGGCTGGCGACGGTGATGTCGCCCCCGCCCTGCACCGTGCCCGCGGCGTTCAGCGCCACGCTGCTGCCGGAGAGCGTGCTGGTGCCGCCGCCGGTGGTGATTTGTCCGTTGTTGCTGAGCTGCCCGCCCGCGCTGAGGTTGACCGCCTGCCCCTGCAGCACGCTGCGGTTATCGATGTCGCCGCCGCTGCTGATGGTCAGGGTTCGGCCTGCCGCCACGGCGGTCCGGCTGGTAAACGCGTTCGTCAGCTGCAGCGTTAAGTCCCCCAGGGAGACCAGCTGGCCGGTGAGGTCCAGTCCCCGGCTCTGCAGCCACAGGTTGCCGCCGCTCAGCAGCCTGCCGCCCGCGCTCTGGGTCACCTGGTCGGCATTAATATTCAGCTGCGCGTTGCCGAGCAGCGTGCCGCTGTTGTTCAGCTGGCCGTAGTTAACCGTCAGCTGTCCCGCCTGGGTGGTGCCCTGGCTGGCAAAGGTGGAGCCGGTCAGCGTGGCCCGGTCGGCCACCCACGTGCCGCCGTTAGTGGCGTTTGCCGCATTCAGGATCAGGTCGGTGGCCTGCAGCCAGCCGGTGCCGGTGAACTGCGGCGTGCCGAGCGTCAGGCGCGCGCCGGAGAGCAGCCTTCCGTCGTTACGCGCCTGGGAGGAGGCGGTCACGCGCGTCTCGCCGCCGCCCTGAATCAGGCCGTAGTTAAACAGCGCGGGCGTGGTCAGCGTCAGGCCATCGCGGCTGACGATTTCGCCCCCGCTGCTGTTGGTCAGCGTGCCGCTGAGGGCCAGCGTCGCGCCGTTATCGCCCTGCAGACGTCCGCCGTTGGTGAGCGCCCCGGTGGTGATGCCGAGCGTGCTCCCCTGCATTCTGCCGTCGCTGGTGACGGAGGCCGCCGTGACGTTCAGCGCCCCGCCGGAGAGCAGGGTCCCGGTCGACTGCTGGCTGACCGCGCCGGTCTGGCTGAGGGTCAGGCCATTCACCCCGCTGATGGCGCCGCTGTTGCTGAGCGTGCCGCCGGTCAGCGTCAGGTTTTTCGCCGCCCACTGCCCCTGGTTCACCAGCGTCGCGGCCTGCAGCGTGGCGCTGCCCAGCGCGGTGATCTTACTGCCCGTGGTTCCGGTGAGCGTGTCGGCCAGCGTCATCTGCAGCCCGTCGGCGCTCTGCACCGTGCCGCTGTTGGTGAGCGACTGCGCGTTAAGCAGGATGTTCTGCGCCTGCCAGCTGCCGGCGTTGGTCACCGCCCCGGAGGCAATGGTCAGCGCGCCCTGAGTGAGAAGCCTGCCGCCAGCGCCGTTAATCAGCGCCTGCTGCGGCGCGGCCATCGCCATGCGCGCCATCAGCCGCTGCTGCCCCTGAACGGTCAGGCTCTGCAGGCCGGTCAGGGTACCCTGGTTGTTAATGCTGTCCTGGCGCAGCGCGAGGGTGTTCCCCTGCACGGTGCCGCTGTTTTTAAGGGTGCTGCCGCCGAGCGTCACGTCCCCTTCGCTGAGGAGCTGCCCGCGGTTATCCAGCGTCTGTGCGGTGATATCCGCCCGCCCCTGGCTCATCAGCGAGCCGGACGAGGTCAGCGTGCCGCCGGTCGCGGCCGTCAGCGCCCCCTGGCTGAGCAGGGACCCGCCGTGCGTCCAGTCGCCGGTGGCGCGGATGTCCGCGCCGTTCCCCTGCAGCGTGCCCTGCGTAACCAGCTGGCCTGCGTCCAGCGTCAGCATGCCGCCGGAGAGGGTGCGCGAGGCCGCGCCCGTGGTCAGCGCGGTGCCGGTGAGCGCCAGGCCGTTCGTTCCCTGCATCAGCCCGTCGTTGCTCATCTCGCGGGCGGTCAGGGAGAGCGTGCCGCCGGTGATGCGCCCCGGGTTCGCCAGGGTGTCCGCGGTGAAGGTGGTTGCGCCGCCGCTCTGCAGCAGCCCGGTATTGGTTAACGCCCCGCCGAGCGTGCCGCTGAGCCCCGTCAGCCCGTTCACCGTGCCGCTGTTGGTGAGGGTGGTGCCGGTCATGCCCAGCGTGGTGCCCTGCAGCGTACCGGCGTTGGTCAGCTGTCCGCCCTTCAGCGTGAAGCCGCCGCCGGAGAGCCATTTGCCGTTCAGCGCGTTGATAAAGCGGTCAGCGGCGGCGTTAACCGCGCTGCTGCCCTGCATCAGGCCGCTGTTGCGCAGCTCCGTCGCGCCTGCGGTCAGCGTTCTGCCCGCCACCGTGCCGCTGCTGGTCAGCGTCGTCGCGTGAAGCGCGGCATCGCCGGTGGCCACGATGTTCCCGGTATTGCTCAGGGCGTTGCCCAGACCCAAATCCAGGTCCTGCGCCTGAATATCGCCCCGGTTGGTCAGGTCGCTGCCCCGGAGGGTGAGCCCGCCGTTCACCAGCAGCAGACCGGCGTTATCGAGCGTGTCCAGGGACAGATTCAGGCCGCTTCCGCTCACCAGCTGCCCGGTGGCGCCGTTGCTCAGCGCGCGGGTGGTCAGCGCCAGCGTGTCGTTGCCCTGCAGCATGCCGGTGTTGGTCAGCTGCGCGGCGTTCACCGTCAGCGCTTTCCCCGCCAGCCGGCCGTCGTTAAACAGCTGCGCCGCCGTCAGCGTGAACAGGTTCTGGCTGAGCAGGGCGCCCGTGTTGTCCAGCCTGCCGGTTGCGGCAAGCGTCAGGGCGTCCAGCGCCTGAACGCTGCCCTGGTTATTCAGGCCTGCGGCGTCCAGCGTGGCGCTGCGCCCCTGCAGGCTGCCCGCATTGCTCAGCGTGTGTCCGCTCAGGGTGAGGGTCTCACCGCCCGTCACCTGCCCCTGAGCCTGGTTCGCGAAGGTGTTGCCGGACCAGGCCAGCGTGCTGCTGCCCTGAAGCAGGCCGCTGTTCTGCAGGTCGCCCCGCAGGGTCAGCACTTTCGCCAGCAGCTGGCCCCGGTTACCGGTATTGCCGGCCTGAACGTCCAGCGCCTGCTGGCTGAGTACCTTACCGCTGTTGCTCAGCGCGCCGGTCACCGTCGCCGTCACGCCCGCTTCCCCCAGCGCGTTACCGGTGTTCATCCACTCGCCGGTGGCCAGGTTCAGGGTGTTGCCCTGCATGAGCCCGGCGTTGTTAAGGGTGGTGTGGTGCAGGCCGAGCGCGCCACCGGAGAGCAGCATGCCCGCCTGCAGGTTGCTGAGCTGTGCCCCCGTCGCCGTCAGCGAGCGGGTTCCCTGCAGCGTGCCGCCGTTGGTCACCGACGCGCTGTTGAACTGCGCGTCGGTACCGGCCATCAGCCCGCTGTTGGTCAGGCTGGCGGCGGTCAGCGTCAGGCCGTCCCGGGCAATCACCCGGCCGCCCGCCTCGTTGCTGACCTGACGGGTCAGGTTCAGCAGCAGCGCGGTGGCGCTGAGCTCGCCGCTGCTGGTAAGGGTGTCGCCGTTAAGCGTCAGCGTTCCGCCGCTGCGCAGCGCGCCGCGGTTAGTAATGTCTGCCACGCCGAGCGTCAGGGCCGCGTCCCCCTCGACGGTGCCCTGGTTCTCCAGGCTGTCCGCCGTGATGTGCAGGTCGCCGGCGGCAATACTGCCCGCGTTAACCAGAGTAGTGCCGTTCAGGGTGAGCCGGTCGTCCGCCAGCAGGCGTCCGCTGCTGGTCAGGCTGAGGTAGTCGCTGCTCAGGCTGACGCCGTTGATTTCACCCTGGTTGGTTAGCGTGTCGCCTTTAATGCGCAGCGTGCCGTCGGTGGTGATAAGCCCGCCGTTGGCCAGCACCGGAACGTTCAGCGTTAAATCCTGCGCGCTGTAGACCGACCCGCCCGCGAGGTTCGCGAGTGACCCGGTCTTCAGGCCGAGCAGGGTGGTCCCCTGCAGCAGCCCGCCGTTCTCCACCGAGGCAGCGTCCAGCGAGAGGATACCGGCAATCAGCGAGCCGCTGCTGGTGATGCGCCCGGGGGCCGTCAGGGTCATGCGGTCCGCTTTTGCGGCGCCGGACTGGAGGATGTTCTGTCCGCTGAGAGTAATGGCGCCGGCGGTGAGCTCCCCGCCGCTGGTCAGGTCGCCGGTCGCGTTAAAACTCAGCGCGTCACCGGTGGATTTCCCGGCGTGCGCAATCGTGCCCGCCGTCACCGACAGGGCGCCTTTCGCCGCCTGGGTGCCGTTCAGCGCGGCGTTCTGCGCCTGCAGGGTGAGCCCCTGCCCGCTCTGCAGGTGCGCGTCCCGGCCGGTGGTCAGGTCGCCGGCGCTGACGGTGACCGCCCCCGCCGCGTCCGTCTGCCCGTTCAGGCTGGCGCTGCGGGTCGCGGTAATCTGTATATTGCCCTGGCTGGTCGTGCGGGACGCCTGACCGCTGGTCAGGGTGCCGGCCTGCGCCGTCAGCGCCGTCGCGCCGGACAGGGTGCCGTTCTGCTCAAGCGCGCCTGCGGTCACGTTCATCGCGCCGTCAGCCAGCAGGCTGCCGTCGTTACGCAGGGTCTGCTGCGCCGTGACGTTCGCATTGCCTTTCGCGCTCAGCGTGCCCCGCTGCGCCAGGGTTCCGGCGCTTAACGTCAGGTTGCCGGCGCTCTGCAGGGTGCCGTTATTGGTCACCGTCTGCCCCTTCAGGGTGACGTCGCTGCCCTGCGCCGTGCCGCCGTTCGTCAGCTCTCCGGCGTTCACGTCCAGACGGCCTTTCGCCGCCAGCAGGCCGCTGCTGGACACCCTGTCGCCGGAGAGCGCAATGTCGCGCCCCGCATTCACCTGCCCCTGGTTACTGACGGTGCTGCCCGTCAGGCGGATATCGGCCGCGGCATCGGCCCGGCTCTGGCCGTCCAGCACCAGCTGCCCGCCGCTCAGCGCCAGGCTCTCCCCTGCCGAGACCGCACTGCCCGTGGATGACAGCGTGCCGCCGCTGCTGAGCGTCGCGCGGGTATCGCTTCCGCTGCGGGTATTCGTCAGGGTGATATCCTTCCCGGCCGCCACGCTGAGCTCGCCCCTGCCGGTGACGCTGCCGCCGCGCTGCGTCAGGCTGCCGCCGGTGGACAGCGTGGTGTCGCCCTGGCCCGTCAGCGTGGCATCCGAAAGTGCCACTCCCTGCCCGCCCGCGACGGTCAGCGCCCCGCCCTGTGCCGACACGCCGCCACCGTTGACGGTCAGGGTGTCCTGACTGTCCAGCGTCGCCGCGCCGCGGGAGATAAGGGAGGTATTGCTGAGCGTCATCGCCTGCCCGCTGCTGACCGCCAGCGCGCCCGCGCTGTTTGTCCCGCCGCCCGTCATCTGCACTTTCCCCGCCGCGGAAAGGCGCATATCGCCCTGGCTGGCGAGCGTGCTGTTACTGAGTTCCACATCCCGCGAGCTGGCCACGTTCAGCGCGCCCCCGGCCTGATGGCTGCCGCTGAGGGCCACTCCCGCGCCCTTCGCGCTAATCGAGCCGCTGGCGAGGCTGTTCCTGACCGTCAGTTTCCCGCCCGCATCCAGCTGAATGTCGCCCTGGCGCGCGGTGAGGTTGCCGAGGTTCACCCCGACGCCCGCCTCGCTGGAGACCAGGCGGATACGGTTCGCATACATCCCGCCGAGCGCGCCGGTATCCACCGCCACCACGGGCGCGGCGCCCTCGCCGGCAATTGGCCTGACGCTGCCGTCGGCACCCACGCGGTTCGCCCCTGCCGTTACCGTCAGGTCGTTCGCATGTATCGCGGCGTTCACCTCCGTTGCGCGCGCAATAATCGACAGCGCGTCGCTCTTGCTGGCATCCAGCCCCTGGCCTTCAACCGTGATGGCGCCTTTCGTCACCTCCAGCGCCAGCAGGTTACCGCTGGCGTCAAACTGCGGCTTGCCGGTGGTCAGGGTGACGTTCGGGGTGTTGATAAATCCGCACCCGTTACAGGTAATGCCGTAGGGGTTGGCCACCATGACGTTTGCCGCCTTACCGGCGACTTCCGTGTAGCCCTGCAGCTGCGAGCGGCTGGCGCCCGTGACTTCGTTGATGATGCCTTTCGCTTCCCGCCCGGCCTGCAGGTTGGGGTTGTTCTGGATAAGCCCGCCCAGCTGGGTTTGGGTTAAACGGTCCGTGCCGTTATTGAGGATAAGCCCCTCGTTGCCGACGTTATATTCACCGAACTGGTTATGCGAGATGCCCGCCCCGTTCGGGGTGGCAATGTTGACGACCGGCACCCCGTTCCCGGCCCGGTCGACCGTGGTCTGCCCGGCCGGCGTGAGCGCCGCCGCGACGGCGGGTGCCACCGGCTGCCAGACCATCAGGCCGCAGACAATCCAGCTGATCAGACGCTGCGAGAAACGAACGGGTGGGTGACGGGTATCCATAGTCGTAGAGTCTCTTAAAGCATGAAGGCAATGCGCCAGTTAACGCTCACATGATCCGGGCCGAGCCAGTCGGGGTAGCGCAGGGGCGTGCCGACCGAAATCTGGCTGCTGTACCCGCGTCCTGCGCTGCTCAGCCCCACCGAACCGCCCCACAGCGTGCCGGAGGCAAAGCGGTCCTGACGGTCTTTTTCCAGCCAGCCGCCGTCAACGGCGACCGTTGCGCTTACCGCGCCAATCACCGGGAGGGTGAAGAGGGAATACCCCAGCTCGTTACGCCAGTAGCCGCCGTTATCCCCGGACAGGTACTGTTCTTTAAAACCGCGTACGGAGCTTTCCCCGCCGAGCGTCAGGCGCTCGGCGCCGTACAGCCGGTCGGGCGACCACTGGCCGTAGGCGCTGGTCAGCCACCACGCGTTACGGGCAACAGGACGCTGGAAGCTGGCGTTCAGGCTCCATTTACGGAATTCCGCCCGCGGCATATCCCCGGATTTATTTTCATCGGTTTCGGCATTGAACCACGGCATGCCGTGGCTCCAGGTCGGGTTGAAGGTCGCCACGCCGCCCAGCATTTTTTGCGTGTGGGTAATCCCCAGGACCAGGCTCGAGAGGTTGCGCGTGCTGCTCTTAAGCGGCGCGTCGTTCAGCCAGTTGCGGCTGGAGCGCTGAACCACGCCCGCCGCAATGCCGGTTTTAACATCCCCGTTGCGGAAAACCACCCAGGACGCGTTAAGGCGGTGGGTTTTCGTATCGCCCGTGGAGAGCCAGTTGAACCCCTGGTTACTGATGGTGGTCCGGTAGTTACTCCAGGCGTAGCTGTAGTCCAGCAGGCCGTAGCCAGACGGCACGCTGACGCCCGCCTGGAAATTCTGCGCATCGTACGCGCTGGCAAAATCGCTGCTGCGCCCGCCGCTGACAAACCATTTATCCGCCAGCCCCAGCATATTATTGGCGGTGAGCACGCCGCTCAGCTGGTTTTCACCGGTGCTCTTCTGCCCGCTATTATCCAGGCTCACGGATGCACTTAACGGAAATTCCGGCTTGCCCATGAGATTAACGATGGAATATCCGGCCTGCGTTCCCGGCAGAATTTCAATCTGCACCGGTTCGGCGCGCAAACGGTTAATTTGCTCCATCCCCTGTTCGATATCGCGTAAATTAAGGATGCCGCCTGTCCGTCCCGGAAACGCCATTTTCAGCATGCGCGGCGTTTCGCCTTCCAGACGGATCGCTTCCAGCCGCCCTTCCAGCACCACAATATTCAGCTGACCGCCGGAGAGATCCTGCTCGGTGAGAAAGGCGCGGCTGGTGATATATCCCCGGCTGATATACCAGTCAGAAATACGGGCGAGAAGCTCCGTTATTTTCGCCATATCCAGACACCGGCCCTGCCACGGCGCGACAAGGGCCTGCTGCGTTTTCGGGGAAATGAGGGTCGTGCCGGAAAGGGTAATGGTATCAATGGTGAAGCAGGGCCCGGCGCCGGCTGCAGGCAGCGGTCTGTCAGGCGCGGGACGAGGAATACTCCGCTCCAGCTCTTCACGCTGTTGCTGGTTCTTTAATAACAGTTCCTCCTGCTGCTGACGCACGGTGTCCCGGTCAGCAGGAGTAAGGGGGGCTGCATGGCTCAGAGAGCAAAAAAATAACGAGCAAAAAAAGACGGCTTTGCTGTAATAGCGCATATAAAAGGATAATATTTTTTGGTTTTCTTAATTATGCCAGCTCCGACGCAATAGAGAATAGTCTCAAAAAGAGGGCTACTATAATTGGTAGTAATATTTGCGTTAAGTCTAAAAAAATAAAAATCCGTGATAAAGAAGAGTGTAGTTTCTGAAAGCTTTATTATTCGATCATGGTTCCTTCTTTCACAAAATATTAACTAACCTTCCCAATAATGAGATGTAAACGTCAGCGAGTAGTGCTGATTAAATTACCCGTTACACTCATCGTGCTGCAAACTCTGATGGAGTCTGATAATTCAGTGCTGAATATGGGGCTCGCGCGATAACGTCTTTGAAGTTATCAATCAACAGCATGACGATATCTGTATGGGAAAGCGTGGACAGGATAAAAACAGGCAAAGGAAGATAACATCAGGAAAAGCTGGAGCGGGCGAAGGGAGTAGAACGTGAAGATTAACAAATTGAAAATTAAATAAATTTTTAAGTTATAAGTTAATTTATACCCCCAAAGATACCCCCAAAGCAAGAATGCTTACAACTCAACCAGTTCCCTCTTGTCGATAAATCAGCAGTTAGCGAAATGACTGCTAATGGCAGACATAAGCAAAGCAGCGATACCGTTAGTATCAGATTAATGACGACTTAACAATCCTAGCTCGCGGCGAGCTCTCATGATATCAGTAATCGTGAGATATGGCGTTTGTTCTTGCCATGAAAATCCCTTCCGATCGATACGGACCAGTTCGTACTTATCGACCAGGAAATTTACCGCATCGGCTAGAGTTATCCCCGCCTCGATATGTTCCTGAATGGCCGCGTCGTCGTGGAATGGCGTGTCGTTAAGGGCCAGACCGTAATGATGTTCCAGTAGATACGTTAACAGTTGATGCCAAACCTGTACGGGCGACAGTCGTGACGAATCCGGCACCGTGGCCGGTACAGATGAAATGTACATAAGTTGAGTCCTTATAAAAGAAGAGAAGGTCTTACTGGCTAGATGTTTGAGGATAAATAACGATGTAAACGTAGCCATGAGAGCCTAGAGTATCCGCCTCGCAGACTAGCGGAAACGCCTGATCCAGACGCAGCGCCTCCTCCTCGTTAAACGTACCGCTAATACCTGCACGGTCCGCCAGAAAATGCAGGCGACAGCCTTACTGCACAAGCCTTGCACCGAAGCACGGCGAGATGTCGCGCTTCAGCCCCCATGAATTTTGCATTTTTCTACTCCTTATTCGGTGTCAGTTGGTGGTGATGCACATCAGGCATGTATACGGACCGTGGTTGTCACGGCGACGTTCTGCATAAACTGCCAGCACGCCGGAAATTTCCGCGACATCCTGACCGGTGTAATGACTGGCGCTGCCGTACCATTGGTATTTGCCCGTGCAGTAGCGAAAGATCCGGGAATCCGGATGCTGCCGCTGAATCGCCATCGCGGTCTTTTTATCGATGATTTTCATGGTTAGCCTCATAGCCAGCCGCATTCAGCAAAAGAAAGCACATCGCAGCCACCTACGACAAGATGGTCCAGCACCCGCACCTCTACCATTGCCAGTGCTTTCACCAGATGTTGAGTGATGTTTCGATCCTGTTTACTCGGTTCTGTCTCTCCGCATGGATGGTTATGGGCCAGAATCACAGCGGCAGCGTTATGGCGTAGTGCCAGCTTCACCACTTCGCGTGGATGGACTTCGGTATGGTTAATCGTGCCCGTAAAGAGCGTCTCGCATTCCAGAAGACGGTGCTGATTATTGAGATATAAAACAAGAAACACTTCGCGCTCCTGCAGGGCAAGACGCAGTTGTAGCCAGGTTTTCGTGAAGGTAGTGGAATTAAATTGTTCGCCAGGCTGGCGCTGATATTTTTCCAGTAATTGGAGCGCGCGACGAATGGTCCGTGCTTCCGTTACCGGAAGATCAGGAGGTAGATTTATCTCTGACATGGCAGGGCCTTGGATGTAATAGTTAAAGTCGTTTATGAGGCGAGTTGAAGCATATTCTCAGCCATCACCCACAGAGCTCGATTGAGCTTTACGTCTCCATTGATACCTTTGACAGCGCGGGTTTGAGCACGCTGACCTTTCGTCGTTCGTCCTGACAGCCCGCCTTTTATCAAGTTCTCCTGAATGCGCTGGTAAGTGGTCCACAGGTCGTTGCTCTCATCCTCCCAGCGGCGCGGGGAAAGGATTTGCGATTCCGTCACCGGCTGATGCTTTTCACCAAAGCGATAGGTTAATGCCGCTTTTGCCATCGCCTGCTGTGCTGGTGGAGGTAACAAAAGCGACTGCATGGCATCCCGCTTCTCCTCCACCCGGTCAAATATCCCCAGCACTTCGTAAGCCCCTTCAATGACTTTCTCCACCACATTGCCTTTATGTGGCACACGTACCTCACCAAAACTCTCACCGCAAATCAGCCCGTTCTGGCAGACTGCACGAAATAGCCCCGGCAACATCTGATATGAGCTGGAGCCGTCATGGCTGTTGAGCAGAATGATTTCCGGTACCTGCTTACCGGTTATTTGCCCTTCCCGGCGCAGGCGCAGCATGTGTTTCGTGTGCTCTCGCTTGCTCTGGTCACGCACTCGGGTCTGGCAGGCAAAGAACGGTTCAAAACCTTCCTGCTTCAGGCTATCAAGCAGTGTGATGGTCGGGATGTAGGTGTAGCGGTCCGAGCGGGATTCGTGCTTGTCGGTACCAAATACACTGGGTACATGGGCCATCAACTCGTCGTTTGTCAGTGGACGGTCGCGGCGAATCTGGTTAATTCGGCCAAAGCGGCTAGCTAATTTCATGTTAAAACTCCTTTGTAGTTAACGGCATACATGCAGAAAGGCCGCACTTCCGGTAAGAAGTGCGGCCTTTCTGCATGGATTGGAAGTTGCTGGGGTGATTAGGGAAAACTCTGCGTCGTTGATGGAGGCAACGGCTAGCTGACGTCTGGGACGTCAGCAGTGGTTCTCACCACTGCTGTAGAATTACTTAAATCGCGTGAGTTAACCAACGGGGAGCAGGTCAACGTTATACGCGGCAGTATTGAGATCGTTGATTACAGCTCCTGTAACTTCATTATTGTTAGACTGAGGAATGGTTGCTGGTTAACCCTGTTCAGAGGGTGAGTCATTTGCTTTTTCCCTTCTCACCGCTCTCATTTTTCGCCATAAAGCTGCCGCTGAAATGAGCTGGATAAGTGGCCTGATAACTCCTGTCGCAAACATCCGGCATATCTGCAATGCTTTGATAGATGTGAATCTGATGATCATGAAAAGCCATGAACGGGGGCGAACCTTGTCATGTTTGACCATCGACCTTGAGGCGTTGGCAAGCTTACCTCCAGCTACAAATGCTAGTAAGAGAAAAACGAAATAGCGTGCATTATGCCCCCGCTCGATTTCCTGAATATGATTATCGGCCTTCTGCATTGATTTATGCAGTCGCTGGAGTGCCTGTGCATAAGGTGGGGGAAGGAAGGCAACAGGATTCTTAAAGTCATCCTCGTCGAGCGACATCTCAATGGGGACTGTCAGGCAGTTGCCTCTAATCTGACTTGGTGAGCAAGCCATGGTGTTGAGTGCATCGATCTGTTTTTTAAGCGAAGAATCGCTGGCGACGCTGCTGACCCAGTCTGGCAGATCTATTCTGGCACGCAGAATATCCTTTAAAATAAGGTTATCCTGAAATGCCCATTTCATCGCTGGTGCGAGACTGCACAAATCAGGAGCTTGGTTTGCCACTATCGGATCTTTACACAGCGCTACGAGGTTCTGCTCACCGTTGCGATAGAATTGCATGATCGAGGTTATGCGATCTCCGGATTCAGAGAGGTCTTCCTTATACGAAGGCAAACCACTGTCTACAACAAAATATAGAGCGGCGATTAAGCCTAAAACGTACCAGATATGATCGTAAGCGTTTTTGAAGGTATTTTTCTTCCATAAGGCCCCTAAGAGCATAATGACTGACCAGCCAGCAATCAGGCAGATGATCAGATTGGCTGCCGCCGAGGTTGTACTGCCGGTAAAGTTTGCCCCAAACTGAAACTTATCAGGTCCTAAATTACGAAGGTCGGGAACATAGCCCAGCAGGCTCATTACGCCAGGTATGACCCACAGGCACAGGCTAAACCAGCCAGCCGATTTATTCAGGTAAAATCCAGCCCGGATGTTCAGCAACGCAATGGGGAACAGAATAAGGGTCAGCACACCAGATAATGCATTAACGCCACGTATTGGGCTGAAGTTCAAAGGATAAATAACCTCGTTCCCTACACGCATTGGAAAATCATTTATGTAGTGGAATAGCCCAAGACCTTCAAGATTTTGTGCAAGCCCCCAGGCGGCCAAATTGCAAAATAATAAGTAAGGATGAAGAAATTTCAGGAGTAGTAGCATCGGCAGGATAAATCCATTTATAAAATTGCGTGTATACAGAATACGTAAAAAAATCGGTCCACTCTATTCTTTATTCCTCACGAGTGGCATCTCTACAGTCCTAGAGCGCTAACCGTCAGAGTCGGTTTCTGACACAAAGCAATCCAACAAGGAGTGGCTGCACTTAACCCAATGAAAAATGAGATGTATATTATGGTGAACTCACTTAAGGGGAGGGACCTTACGGGGGAGGGGTTTATAATGGCTATTAATACGCAGTATTAATACCTGATTTCTTTGATATAAAGATTGATACCACAACTGGGTCTGACAACTGATTGTCAGACCAGAAATTATTCAAACGAAATTAGTACTTCATCAGCCAGTCCCCCTGACTGGTGATGACATTAATCTCTGCCACACTGCATGGGCCTTTAATGTAGACAGTAATCTCTTTCCCGTAAGTCAACGTTGAAGGTACCAGAGCTACAGGCTTACTACCTGCGTAAACCGTGGGCAACTTCTGAATCGGGCAGTTACCCCGGTTAACGACAACATCGTTAATGGTGACGCTGTCAGTCAGTGACTGAACATGAACACGCTGCTGATGCAGATTCGGGTAATACGGATTCTTAACCTGCTCAAGGCCAATCCTGACCGGAGCCTCTGCGGCGTGCAGCAAAGGTGAGACCATCAGTGCCACGACGAGGGCACTCATTGCTGTTTTCATTATTTTTTCCTTATGTTTGCTGGAGTCGTAAAGGTTCACATGCGGGTCAGACAGTCTGATTTATCAAACTCAGGCAAAATCTTTGCGGCATTGCTGAAGGTGAAGCTAGTGGAGGTCAGTCCGGTCGCCGTTATATGGATATGATGGGATTTTCTGGCTGCATCCCAGAATGCTTCGAAGTTACTGCCCCCGGCATCAGAAACTGTATCGTTTATCAGAAACGTGTCGCTGTTGTCGGTCTGCGCCTGAACGCTGCGTCCATCATCTCCAACGCTGGCGAGAGTTTTGCCATCGGGTGATGTGTACTGAACGAACACATTGTCCTCCGGCGAACAGGCCAGCAACAGCTCAGCACCATTTTTGTTTTGTATCCGGTATTCCGTCACACCCTGCACACTGGCGCGGGTCCACATATTAGTGGCTGCACTGGCCTGAGCTGATGCCAGTAGCATCAGCATAAGTACGGTTTTTTTCATCAATAATGCCCTTAATTATCGGTTTCAGCCAGCACTCTCCGGACAAACCGGAAGTGCGGCAAAGCGTGAATGAAATGTGGGTCACCGGTCAGTTCGCTCACCTGCCTTCTGCGCAAAAACTGCCTTGGCGTCAGGCAAACATCGGTAATGCTTTCCAGCAGAAAGACCTGCAGTTGCCGGGCGTGCTCACCGACCAGGTACCAGCCGTTCTCGAAATAAATCAGGCGATAAGGTGCGAACCAGCGGTACTGCTGCCCCTCTGCGGTCAGATCCAGCAGAGTTCGCTCCATAATGGCCTGTGTGATACGCCAGAAACTGCCGAAGGGACCGGGCTTGCGCTCCGGTGGAGACTGCCAGACGATAAAAGGTGGCTCTACGGAGCTGTCAGTCAGTACCGATATCAGCCGGTTATCCATTGCCGGGAATAGCTGCTCTGTGCGGGTTACTCTTGCAAAGTGCAGAATATCCCGGTTGGTGCGCAGGCCTTCGTGCTGGTGGGCCAATGACCAGCAACCCTGCTGATATGTCAACTCCAGACAGCTCAGGCGTTCACGAAAATCCCGGCGCAGGGTGCGCTCCGAGATACGAAACTCCTGAGACAACCCCGTAACTGACAGCCGTTCCCCCATCAGCAGGCGACTGATGATGATCGCCAGCCGTGATGCCATGCGATCGTGCTGTTTTTCTTCCGCAGACATAGTGAAGGGTTTCCGTTGATTACAGAGATTTGTATAGGTACTGCTGACGCAGACATGCGACCAGCAGACAGGCTGGAACCGTAACGCGCCGTGCCGGGCCTGCCATATCGGCAATCAGCCAACCGGTGCTCAGAGCGATACCAACCGGCCCGGCCAGTACACTGATAGAGCGGGTCAGAGTCAGATAAGTCACGATGGGGAGCGTGCGCCCCAGTACAACCTTCGCAAGCGTACTGAGCATCACGACCGACAGACGATAGGCTGCAAAACCAGAAGACCGGACAGCAGTCTGTATCGCCATCAGTACCAGCGGTACCGTTGGCGCGGTCAGTTCCGTGCCCATGCTGTCAGCAAACTCTCGCAGCTCAGCCCGAGACATTTCGCTGAGGCTTTTTTCGAGCATCTTCATCAGCAGCGAGAGTTCAATGGTTTCGGTTGCCTCCTCCTTCCTGTATTTCACGCCTGTATGGTCACAGACATCGCATAACACTTCCCGATACAGCACGCCTTTTCCGCCTCTGAACACACTGGCGATACTGCTGGCACCGAAGGTCTGGATTTCAGCGGCAATCTCCTGCCAGTAATTACGGTGCGCCGGGTAAAAACGTTTGTAGTTGTCGCTGCCGGACAGCGTTTCCGTCCAGCGCAGGGTTTTATCCCGTGGGTCATGGGCAATGAGGCTGACCAGTAAATCCAGGTCCTCATTCTCGCAACGCCCCAGGAACTGCAGGTCAACGTCATCGCGATATACGGCCATCTCTTCTTTCTCGTGTCTGTGTCGTCAGGAAAAAACGATAACAAACACGACTGCACGGGCATGGCCGCAGAGGCATAAAAATCAGTGGGTTAAATTGAGCGAAGCGGACAGGTAGTGTCCGAAAAAGAAATACGAAAGATTATGCTGCGCAGGGCGGTGCTGGTGGAGGAAGAAACAGACGGATTGCCAGTTGCCCTGTCAGGCGGGTGACCAGCCAGGCGGCCGTGCCACTTACAGCCCCACCCAACAAAGAGACCAACAGACTTTCTTTCAGTGAAAGACCGCCATAACTGACGCGTAGTCCATCGCGCATGCTGGTAAGCAGTGCAGCTTCAGCCTCTGGTAATGTCATTGCTTGATTCAACAGTCTAGTGGCAATACCACTGATGGCATCCGCGCAGATATCTCCGGCAACCGCACCCCAGCAGAGCAGTCGTACCCGTGGGTCATTTGTGCAATGTCCTCCAGTGATGGCAACCGCTGCGCATAGTCGCATCTGAAAAAACAGTGAAGAGCAGACATCGGCGGTTACGCTCAGTGGCAATAACGCGCTTCCCGCCAGGCCACAGGCAAAACCAGAGCCACATGCTTTGAGGGATTCATACATAACGAGAGATTCCGCCACATCACGGGGGCTTTTGCCTGGCTGCCGGTAGCTGTCAGCCAGCATAGTTGCTGAATCGGTGATGGTTGTGCCTTCAACGGCCAAGGCATAAATCTCGCCAAACAGCTGACGTAATAAATTGATATCCAGAAAAACCTCCTTAACGACAGCCTCTGTTGGTTGTCGCTAAGGTGATATGGGTCTGTGATTTTTTTATTTGCAGTTTTTAAGGTTGAGAAGATGCAGCCATTGCTCTCCGTCGCGTAAAGCCAGCAGCCAATGTCTACTTTTTCATCAGACTGTAGGCATCTTCGATGAGCCGTTCCAGTATTTCATTCATTTTCATCCCCCGCTCTTTAGCAAGCTGGCTGAGTTTCTCTTTTGTCCGGGGGGCGATATACGCCTGGAACAATTTCCGCTGCTTTTGTTCAGCCCGGAACTTCCGCTGACTCCAGGCTCGCCGGAGTTCATGCACAAAGAGTTTTCGGGTGTCCGGTGGGCATTCCCATACCTGGTAAAGGCTATCCAGGAGTGCCCGGCGATCGCTGTCGGATGTTGCACTGAATCTGTACCAGTTTATACCGAACATTTTGTTTGTTACATACGACCAGCACCAATCAATGGCGTCACTGTTGCTGCCATCAAGGAAATCAAAAGGCGACTTTTTCATTTCCGCCCGCTGGTTCAGGGCTCCCCACATACGCCGGAGTTTATCCGCTTCGCCGTGCTTGATATGGCGTTCAACAAGCCAGTGGTCAAAAAAAGCCGTGACCACTTCCAGCAACCCTTTAGGGCTTATTTCAGGCTCAGGAATACCGGTGTCGCTGTAAAATGGCGGAATATCCGCAGGCATATGCTCAGGACTGACAAAGGCGGGGTGATTCACGCTGGCATTCGCCTGCCAGCGTGTATCGGGAGGCAAGGGGATCGGTTTGCTTTGATTCTTGATATAGCACCACGCCCAACAGGCTGCCTTTTTATCTTCCAGCCATGACAGGGCTGACTCCTCGATAAGATAGAAAGCCGACTTATCTTTCACTGCCTGATTAAACGCCTGCATTCCTTCATCCCTGAAACGGCTGCGTCTGACATAGCGCTTCACCAGCGTGATTAACTCCAGGCGATTGTGGTACGGCCGCTGAATAAAAAGGTAGCGATTTCTTTCCCGCGCAGGAGAACTGTTGCCGGGGTTAATGAAGACGAGATCAGACATATCTACTCCCGCCTCTGCCAGAGTCACCAGTGCCATTCTCAGCTTTCTGAGATCAAACTTATTAATCGCGCTGTCATCAATCTGTGGCGCTTCATCCGTCGCAGATTGAGTATCAATATCGTTGTTGTCAGGTCTCTTTTTCGGTTCGGGTCGTTCGACCCCGGGCGCTGCCGGGGATGGAATATGGACGTTCGAGGACGTGATATCCCGCGCCTTTTGAGCACTGTTTACCGCCTGCGCCAGACCATCATTGTGGCTGCTGTTTTGTGCTTTTTTATTCCATTTTTTATTTTTCGACATGCTCAGCCTGCCTTCATCAGCTTAACTACTCATTAATTACATAGTAATAAACATGACTAATTAAGTGCAATAATAATGATAGTGATGATGAAGTTTTTATGATGACATTAATGAATTTTTTATGCTCTTGAAATTAACTTTATCATTCAATTAATCAATAAGTTACGCACAATTCATCGCATAAGAAAACCTGTAATATTCATTTTTTAAAAGCAGTGAATTCGAAGCGTGCCGCTATAGGCGTCCCCTGAAGAAGGTGGCGCTCTGAAGCGGCAGGTATTTCCTGACCAGCTTTGCCAATCCCTTGAGGAAGTGTCGTCGCCCTCGCCACAGGCCACCGACACCTCCCGCCACATTGTCATCTCAAGGGAGTACATCACATGCCAGCATCAGCACCCGTCAACCTGCTCAGCGATCAGATGGTCGACATGAAATTCATCACAGCCTTCACAGGTCTCACAGATAAATGGTTCTACAAACTCATCAAAGAGAAGAAGTTTCCGAAGCCGATAAAGTTAGGTCGGGCATCGCGCTGGTTTAAAAGCGAGGTGGAAAAATGGCTGAAAGAACGCATCGAGGAATCGCGTGAAGAGGAGCAGCCCGAAGAAAAATAACTCCAGAGCGATAAATCCCACGAGGACAATGGCATCGGATGAATAAAATGCATGCGTGCCGATGCTTTTGAGCAGGAGGAAAACGCGGGTTTATTATTATAAATAAAAGATAAACAGATAAGTAAACAGATATTCCTTCCTCATCAGATAAACACATACCCCTTGTGATCTGAGCAGGCTATTTCCCTCTGGAGGGAATAGCCCTGTCATTCAGATGACACAAACCCATATTCGAGAACAACCCCATGAATTCAACATACCTACTTAATGCCAGTTACGCAGAGCGCACCCGTCAGGTCTTTGATGCGGCAACTGAGCAGTATCCCCGGCTGGCTGTATTCCGTGCTGACTTACGTTTCCCTGTTGAAGGTACAGGACGCAGGGATGAGCGTGTTATCTCACGCTTCATCGATTCACTGAAAACCCATATGGCATCACTGTTTAGCGCCAAACGACAGGCAGGCATCACCTGTGACCACCCCACTTCACTGCGTTATATCTGGTGTCGTGAATACGGACCGCAAAGTGGTAACCGCCATTATCATGTTGTATTGCTGCTCAACAAAGATGCCTTCCACCAATTGGGGAGCTTTGATCCTCCTGAGAGCGGGAAATTGCCTTCCCTGGCGAACCTGATTCAGAAGGCCTGGTGCAGTGCTCTGTCACTCCCCTGGCCACAGTACGCTTCACGGATCCGGTTTCCAGATGGTCAGCCCATCTGGATTAATCAGCTGAAAAATAGGGAGAAGCCCCCGGAATACTTCAGAGCGCTTGAGTGGGCATGGTATCTGAGTAAGGAGGCCAGCAAGCGATATGGTGACGGACGCTCCTTTGGTTGCAGCCAAGATAATCCCTCGCTTATCGGCAGTCGTCGCAAGCCTCGCTAAGAATCTGAATCCCCATCCGACTGTTAGCGAAATGTGTTAACGGTCGCTTCACTTTTCTCACTCAATTGCACCTGAGCCCGTTCTCTGGCGGCGCTCTATCACACCTGTTAAACAGGCCGGAGTTTTACAATGCAAATCACCCCGCAATACCTTGCCATCGGTCCGTCAGGAAAATATTACACGCCATGGAATGCAATTCAGCACCCGAAAACCACCTGGCTTTGCCCTCATTGTTATTGCGTGCTGCAGTTGCACCCGGCAAAAAATGACATGGACGCTTATTTCACACATGACCTGATGAGTCTGACACCGTCAAAGGCTGAGCGCTGTTCATATATCGATGAGGACAGGAAACGATATGGTCGTCTGGTGTTTCTCCGCCACATTGTGGCAACGCTACCAGTCTACAGCACTGTAGGTCATGACTGGCACTGTGTGCTATGTGGGAATAATTATTACGGGCTGAAGTTCTGTGAATACTGTGGCTCAGGGATTTACAGCATCGAAGATACAGACACAGCGCTGCCTGAATGCCTTACCGGCTCGCGTTTTGCACTCACCTGGAAAGACATTCCCCAGGATGAACCTGAAGTGCCTGACAGCCCTAGCATTCTGTCGTAACTGTAATACATGAAGGCGGGAGCTATCATGCGCGGCAACTAACCCATCAGTAGTTTTCTACATTATATTCCCATAATGTAGAGAGATACTGCACTACCCCAGCCTTACCAACCTACCATCTCCCAGACCCGCAGCATTACCACAACCATATAACGGCTGCATCACGCGGCCTGAACGGTGTGGACTGACGCTGCGCCCGAGACAGAGTCTGATTATATACGCCAAACCTGGATGATTATGGTCGCCATACGGAGCCAGAACAGCTCAGACTGCCCCTTAGACCACTACTGCTGCCACCTCTGCGGCAGCCCTCAGCTACCATCCTGAGTACAACACGGAACGTCCGCGCTTTGAACACAACGAACATGGATTATCACTCCAGCGGAATATGATGAGGGAGTAATGGTCAGAAATGTGGACATCAGCGAGAAGCTGAGTGTGAAGGGGTCGAACATGATCGCATACAAAGCGTTTAAGTGATGATATGAATTTTCGTTTGAATAACATACTTCTGGCGCAGGCCACACTATCAGTTTTGAGCGAAGAGCAGGCGTTTTCATTCAGGTTAAACTGCTCCCGAAACAACTGAAGCGCAGGCATTCATCATGTCAATTTTTCTAATAGCAGAGAGTCTTCCGTTGCCGGCAACATCTTCATGCTCCGGTATTGAATACAGTTTCGTTCTTCAGCCCTTATGCACACATAAGATAATCTGAATTGATCTATAATGAATGAGACTTTTACCTTATAACATGAATTACTTAACCTTGCGTTACAGCGAAGGAGAACACTCCTTTGACCATGTAACCTAAGGATTAAGACCATGAAAATTATCAAAACTTTGTCAATCGTCGCCGTAACCACTCTTTCACTGATGTCAGCCTCAGTATCAGCGCAGAGCATTACCGCGACTGCGCTGACGCTCGACGAGGCTGAGGCTAAGATTGCTGCGCAGGCTCAGCAACAGGGTGCTCAATACACCATCACTGAAGCCAGCAGCAATGACGTCGTACACATGACCGCTAAGCTGCACAAATAAGGAATGGTCGTACAAGGAGGTGCCGGAAAGGGCCGCCCGACGGGCGGCCCTTTCTGCTTTTGAGACTGCGGTATAACTGTTTCTTACTGACGGCGGCTGCCAGGCAAGCATCGGTCCTGCCTGCGTCTGTCACTGTAAAAAGGCAGTTACCCGTTCAGCTGGGCGGATATTTCTGCTGCCAGTTCAGTAAATGCTCGAGCAGCAAAGCTCTGATAAGCGTCCTTTCGACGCATCAGGACCGCTGTGCGCGTCAGGCGCTCGGGTTCCAGGGCGATCGCCACCAGATTATCCTGGGCCAGGGCCGTTCTGGCGGGCAGGAGCGTGGACAAAGATGTCCTGCGGACAATTTCTATTACCGCCCCGAGAGCGTTAGCTTCCATCAGCACCTTTGGATGAATACTGTGTCTACGGCAGTAGCTGTCAATCTGTTCGCGGGTCGCGAATTCCTTGCTGAGTAATACCAGTGACTCGTTGTTCAAAGCCTGTAGCCCGACAGATTTTTCCTTCGCAAGCCTGTGCCCGCTGTTTGCCACGAGGGCAAGCGTTTCGTCCAGCAACGGTATCGCGTCGATGTCCGGGCAGTGAACATCCCCGAATGCTATCCCCACGTCCAGCTCTCCTTCCTGGAGAAGCTCTTCCATACTTTCCTGTGAAATCTCCCGTACATTGAGGGTGATCTCCGGGTAGCGAAGGTGGAATGCCTCGACCAGCGGCCCGACAAGATACGTTGTGAAGGTTGGCGTCACGGCTAAGCGAAGCGAACCACGACTGAGATCGTTCACGTCGTGGATCGCGCGCGTGGCTTCCCGCAACTCCTGAGATGCACGGCGTACATACTGAAGATAAGCGTGTCCGGTATCCGTCAGACATGTTGTACGACCAGATCGGTCAAACAACTGGGTGCCGAGCTCTTCTTCCAGTTGTTTGACCAGCTGCGAGAGGGCTGGCTGAGAGACGTGCAGTGCAGCCGCAGCTTTGGTGAAGCTGAGATGTTCAGCAACAGCCTGAAAATACCGTATGTGACGTGCGAGCATAACTTACCATCATAAGATTATCTGAATTAATCCATAATAATATAGACTTTTACCTTATGCTACGGGTTGTTTAATCTCAGTCACACACAACCGACACTGAGATTGCAACCATGAAAGAGATTATTGAAGGTTTTCTGAAGTTCCAGAAAAACGCTTTCCCCGAGCGGGTCAAGCTGTTCAAAAGCCTGGCTAATCAGCAAAGCCCGAGAGCATTGTTCATTTCCTGCTCTGACAGCCGTCTGGTGCCCGAACTGGTTACCCAGCGCGAACCTGGCGATTTATTCGTGATCCGTAACGCCGGTAACATTGTGCCGTCTTACGGTCCGGAACCGGGCGGGGTTTCAGCCTCAGTGGAGTATGCAGTCGCCGCGCTCCAGGTGAATGACATCGTGATTTGCGGCCACTCTGACTGCGGCGCCATGACCGCCGTTGCCACCTGTAAATGTCTCGACCATATGCCCGCCGTATCGAGCTGGCTGCGCTATGCCGACTCTGCCCGTGTGGTGAATGAAGCCCGACAGCATCCCGATCAGTCATCCAAAGTCGCGGCTATGGTGCGCGAAAACGTCGTCGCTCAGCTGGCTAATATCCAGACCCATCCGTCCGTTCGTCTGGCGCTTGAAGAAGGCCGGGTGGCCCTGCACGGCTGGATCTATGACATTGAGAGCGGTCGTATTGATGCTTTTGATGGCAGAACCGGTGCTTTCGTGTCCCTTGCTGAAAATCCAGAAGTTAAAGCCGTTTCCTCACAATCCAGGCATGTTGCCTGAACCCCTTACCGACCAGGAGAAAAGACCATGATCCAGACCCAAGTTACCCAGGCAGCACGTCAGGCACTCACCGAAACCATCATTCTGGCTAAGGCCCGCAAGGACCTATCTTTCGCCGAAATTGTTGACGGGACCGGCTTGTCGGAAGCCTTCGTTACCGCAGCTTTGCTTGGCCAGCATCCGTTACCTGCCGACGCAGCGGTCGTTGTCGGCAGGAAGCTCGACCTGAATGCCGATGAAGTTAAACTGCTGCAGTCGGTGCCCGTGCGCGGCAGCTTTGCCGATGGCATCCCGACCGATCCGACAATCTACCGTTTCTACGAGATGATGTCAGTTTACGGTCCCACCCTCAAGGCACTGGTTCACGAGAAGTTCGGCGACGGCATAATCAGCGCCATTAACTTCAAACTGGACATCAAAAAAGTTGAAGATCCGGACGGTGGACACCGTGCCGTGATCACCCTGGACGGCAAGTACCTGCCAACCAAGCCTTTCTGATCCCCTCATCACCCAGCCCGGTAACTGAAGTGCCGGGCTGCCTGCGTTTTCAGTCGCGATGCTGTGCTGCCGCTCCCGCGTTGAGCGCCTGAAAGCTGCTGTGTCAGCATCGTCACGGTGCCGGATAGCGGCAATGCCCGGTGTGCCGTCGTACCCCGGCTAACCCTGTCAAAACTCACCGGGTGTTACCCCCATAACTGCACGGAATGCGGCTGAAAATGCGGCAGGCGAAGAAAAGCCAAGCTGCCAGGCAACCTGTTTAACTGATACGTTTTCGGAAAGAAGCTCCAGTGATGCGTATATTCTTGCCCGCTGTTTCCATGTCCGGAAGCTGAACCCCGTATCGCGTAAAAACAGGCGGGAGAAAGACCTTTCCGACATGTTTGCTATGTCAGCCATATCAGATAACGTGGTTTCCCAGCGATGGCTGAGCATCAGCTCCCCTGCTGCACGTAATAATCGGTCATCCTGCGGCATCGGTAGCTCTGCGGGTACGGAGGGCGCTTCGCCGATGATTTCCAGAAGTAAAAGCGCCATTTTTCGCTTCGTCAGTGTGTGGTAATCATTGTTAAACAGGCCAGCTATTAACTCCTTGACCAGCGGGACCACGTCGATCACGTGTACCCGGTTATTCTCTGAGAAATGTGTGCACTCAGAAATCAGGCTGCCACTGAGGTAAACCGCGCGCAGCTCCGTATGCGACAGAAGTCTGTAAGAGTGTTCAATCAACGGTGGGAGCCAGAGCGCCCGCTGAGGGGGAATAACCCATCGCCTGCCTGCAGCCTCAACCAGCAGAACGCCACTGCTGGCGTATAAAAGTTGTCCTTCCAGGTGATAATGAGGGGGATCTTCTTCCCCGCGCCGGTAGGAAATGGCCGTGGCTGAACAGCCCGCTGATTCATCGTGTCTTGGCGCTTTATCGATGCTTACTGGCATTTCAGATTCCAACCTCACGTCTATCATGATCCGACTGGCGTCACCCGACCGGTATTTCGCGGGGGGAGTGCACCTGACCTATTACTCAACAGGACTCAGAAGGATATAAGCCTATGCAAGTACATTTTATTGTGCATGAAGATTTTGAAGCACCAGGGGCGTTTGAAACCTGGGCTATGGCTCGTGGCCACAAGGTAACCTTTTCGCGCGTGTATGCGGGTCAAAAGCTTCCTGGTGGTGTACGGGATATCGATCTGCTGGTAGTGATGGGAGGGCCACAGGATCCGTCCGTCACCCCTGATGAATGTGCACATTTTGATTCCCTTGCCGAACAGGCGCTTATTGCCTCTGCAGTTCTTCTGGGTAAAGCCGTCATCGGCGTCTGCCTGGGCGCCCAGTTGATTGGGGAAGCCCTGGGGGCTCCGTTTGCCCACAGTCCGGAAAAAGAAATCGGTAAGTTTCCGGTATTTATGACCGCTGCGAGCGAGCACAACCCGTTGTTTTCTCACTTCGGCCATCAGCTTGACGTCGGGCACTGGCATAACGATATGCCGGGGCTTACGCCGGGGGCCGAAATTATCGCCTGGAGCGAAGGCTGCCCGCGACAGATAGTGGCTTATTCTGATCTGGTCTACGGGTTTCAGTGCCACATGGAACTCACGCGGTCCGTTGTTGAATTACTGATTGCGCATTCCGGCGATGACCTGAGCCGGGCGGCAGACTATCGGTTTGTCCAGTCAGCGGAAGAGTTAAGGACCCACGACTACACAAAAATGAATAATGTGTTGTTCACTTTTCTCGACAAGCTTGAGTCACGCTACCGCCGGACCGGGTTATGATTTCATGACCTGCAGCAGGATCACGAGCCGGGTTGATGACTGACAACATTACTGAGTCGAAAAAAAAAGCCCCCGGCAGGCAACAGGTCGCAAGCTTAACGGGGGAAGTACAAAAAATGCTAAATAGTCCGGTTTCATAAAGTTCGTGCGGCAGTCCGGACAGTGGCAGAGGGCAAAAACCGACCGGCCGATGAAACCGGCCGGTCCAGGCAGCTATTTCAGGTGTTCTTTGAGCTCATCGCCGGCCTGAGCAAGTGCGGTCCGCACAGCAGGCACGTCGCTCAGCGCGTTCAGCAGGCCGTAGTCATGAATTAACCCGTTGTAGCGTGTCACCGTCACGTCGACACCTGCGGCATCAAGTTTGCGGCCAAACGCCTCACCTTCATCGCGCAGCACGTCAAGTTCGGCTGTCTGAATCAGAGTAGGAGGCAGCCCCTTCAGTTGTTCAGGCGTGGCGCGCAGCGGCGATGCCAGGATGTTGTTACGATCGCTTTCTTTAGTGGTGTAAGCATCCCAGAACCATTTCATCATATTACGCGACAGGAAATACCCGTTCTCATACTGGTTATAAGACCCGGTATTGAAATTCGCGTCAGTTACAGGCCAGAGCATGACTTCGTAGCGGATCGCCGGCGCTTTATGCTGTTTGGCCTGGAGCGCTACGGCTGCAACCATGTTACCGCCGACGCTGTTACCTACCAGCGCCAGACGACTGCCGTCAACGCCAATTTCGCTACCGTGCTCAGCAACCCAGCGGGTTGCTGCATAAGCCTGATTAATCGCAACCGGGAAATGCGCTTCCGGTGATGGCGTATAGTCGACAAAAACGGCCGCTGCACCAGACTCAGTCACCAGGTCACGAACAAGACGTTCGTGCGTCGCAAAATCGCCCAGTATCCAGCCGCCGCCGTGGAAGAACATAAAGACTGGCAGGGTACCCTGCGCGTTATGAGGCTTCACAATGTGAAGTTTGATGGAGCCACCATCGACGTTGATCGTTTTATCAGTGACGTCAGCAGCAGGCAGTTTCGCACCTTTCTGGGCGCTGATCAGCACCTGACGCGCGTCCTGCGGAGACAACAGTTCAATAGGCTTGCCGCCGGCACCGTTCAGGGCATTGAGAAATTCCTGCACGTGACGCTCCGGCTGAGACGCGTCGGCAAAGCTGTTGGCGGAAATGGCTGCCATTGCGGCAGTCAGCAACACAGATTTCATATTCATAGTACGACCTTGATAATATTGTTTACTATAAAATAGCGCGCTATTTAAATGAGCAAAACACATAGGCTTTACCTGTTTCTGAATACCACGCACTGAGAAAAATTTAAGAGCCCCCGCCTCAACCAGCTCGCATTTTTACATCGACCGGTTGAGAAAAGCCCGACCAGGACAGTGGTCGCGGGCCTTACGCGGGATAGCTGAATAACTTACAGACCCAGGTCAGACAGGCCCGGATGATCGTCAGGACGGCGTCCCAGCGGCCAGAAGAACTTGCGCTCGCTTTCCTGGATAGGCATGTCATTGATGCACGCGAAGCGGCGCTTCATCAGGCCATCGGCCTCAAATTCCCAGTTTTCATTGCCGTAAGAGCGGAACCAGTTACCCGAGTCATCATGCCACTCGTATGCGTAACGGACGGCGATGCGGTTCCCGGTAAACGCCCACAGTTCCTTAATGAGGCGGTACTCGTGCTCTTTTTTCCACTTACGGGCGAGGAACGCTTCGGCTTCATCACGATTATTCGCGAACTCCGCACGGTTACGCCATTTGGTGTCCAGTGAGTAAGCCAGTGCGACTTTTGCAGCGTCGCGACTGTTCCAGCCATCTTCAGCCAGGCGAACTTTCTCGATAGCCGTTTCCAGTGTAAATGGCGGAAGCGGCGGACGAACTTGTGTATTAGTCATGGTAAAACTCCTGTTAATTCCGGTTTGTAGTTAATAGCAATACTCTTCACTCAGGTCCCGGCTGAGACCCGTTCCAGCAAAACTTTCGCAACGTCCCGTGCGTTGTCAGCGGCATCCCGGTCGCCCATCACGTATGTTACGGTGATAGCCCCCTCCATCAGAATCAGCAGCTGCCTGGCCAGTTCCTCAGCGTGTCCGGTGTTCAGTTGCCCACTGAGCTCGAGCGCATAATCCAGCAGCTTCTGCTTATGCACTTTCGCTATCAGGCGCACGGGGTCATCCGGATCCCCCACTTCCCCGGCTGTGTTGATAAAGGCGCAGCCACGGAAGCCTTCGGACTCGAACCAGCTTTTCAGAACAGTGAACATGTTGAGAATGCGATCCTGAGGCGTTTCACCTTTATCAGACTCGGTTCTGAACCACTGCATCCAGCGTTCGTCGCGCCCATTCAGCGCGGCCGATGCCACATCCTCCTTGTTCGAGAAATGGCGATAAATACTCTTTCTTGCGACGCCTGAGGTCTTCACCAGAAGGTCCATGCCCATGGCGTGGATGCCGTTCTGATAGATCAGTTGTTCAGCGGTAGTGAGGATTTTTTCCCGGGTATCCGTTGGCTTCTTGTTCATGATCTTCTCGCTAACCTCTCGTTCATGCCCTAAAGGTAGAACGATCGTTCTACCTGGTCAAGCACTAATTTTTGATTATTTTTTTACGGGTGAAATAGTGGTTAAATAAGTCTTATAAATCATTAAATTGCCAATAAATTTATTTTTGCGATCAGCTGTTTTTTTGAAAAGAAATTGTTGACGGGGAAAGAGTATCCGGAATGAGGGCCCGGATTGGGCGGGGTATATACAACAAGGCAGCTTCAAGCTGCGCTGCTGGTTAACTCTGTACTATGGTTCTTACCTGATAAACCCAGATGCTTCCTGATAGTTCGTTCCATCTGAGCGCTGTCGAGAGAAATACTCGTGCGCTCACCGGCTACCGCCAACCTGTACCCGCCATTTAAGGGCATCAGGTTTATTACATAGCGTTTGTTATTCAGGATAATCCAGTTCACGTTACATTCATTTCTTGGAGAATAATGTGTCCGTAGACCAGGACACTGATGTTGTTACCTGCATGTCCTGAAGCCGCACTTTCAGAGGTGCGGCCTGAGTTGCTATGAAGCTTTCCTGTTTCGGAATGCGGCCACTTTCATGCGATTGCCGCAGGTGGCCATGCTGCACCAGCGCCGGCGATGGGATTTACTCAGATCGTGAAAGAGTAAAATGCAGTTATGGGCTTCACACTGCCGCACATATTTGAACTTTTCATCCGTGACCAGCTTCACAAGCGCATCGGCTATGGGCCAGAGGAGGTCTGCCGGGCTGCCAGCATCTGAATAAACATCCACACGATAGCGTTGTGTATCCTGATCCCATTTCAGCCGCGTTTCAGGGCGCCCTGTCTCGAGAATTCGGTTAATCACCGTCAGGTCTGATTCACTGGTCTTCATGGCAGCATGCACGACCGCGCGGGCTGCACCCCGCAGCTGGCGAGCCTCCTCGAGTAGCCCACGCGGAGCCATAGTTCCTTTCGGCACAAGGTCCACCCTTTGCAGCCAATCGATAACGCTCCGGGCGTCATCGAAGCAATCATGCCGGTTTTCGCCCGTCCCGTATTCACTGTTGATGAAGTCCAGCGCGAGATTATCGGCCAGGAAGAGAGGCGGGGAAGAAAGATTTTTGATTTCCATACGCACCTGTAACCCATTAAATAATTTTGACAGGTTACCAGAATTGTGTGTAACCTTCAATTAAGCACTTTAATGGTTACTCGATAATTGCTATGTCGCCTTCACATTCGGGATTATCGATAGCAGATAACGCAACGGCGTAGATGCACTACCGCGACAGGCGGGCAGGTAACGTTAATATTTTTTACCGCGAGGCCGTCCGGGAATTTCTTGACCGCCACGTCCGTCAGTCGGGTTGATCCACTTCAGGCATTCAGCAGCCCGGAGCCGGGCGGGCAGTAATGGCGAATAGGCTCGCTTAAAGAAATGGGTAGCCACTGTTTTCCCGATGAAAGGCACGGCTGTTCGAAGCTAAACAGAAATTTCACATACCACAGGCGCGCTTGCCGGTTGACGATCGGGCCTAAACAGATCCATTAACAAGAGGACAGGAACAATGCCATTGACTCATGGTGTACAACATGTTGGTTTAGCCGTATCAAATCTTGAAGAGAGCGCAGCGTTCTTCACTGATTTACTGGGCTGGCAGGAAGTCAAACGACGCGACGATTACCCGGCCATCTTCGTGAAAGACGGTGCTGTGATGCTCACACTCTGGAAAACGCAAACAGAAGAACCCATTCAGTTCAATCGTAAAAACAATGTCGGACTCCATCACCTGGCTTTGCAGGTGGAGACTAAAGAGGGCCTTTACCAGATCCTTGAAGTGTTGAAGGCAAATCAGGTTGAAATTGAATTTGAGCCCACCCTGCTCCGCGAGGGGCCGTCTATGCACATGATGTGCTACGAACCGAGCGGCATACGGGTTGAATTCTATTACCCGGGTTAACTAGCTTCTGATGCCCTGTGCCAGGGACATTACCGTGATGCTATATCAGGGTAATGTCCCTGGCGGCTGTTGCCTGTGCGATTGCCGTCCTGTTAGCCGGATTGCTCACCGCAGGACGGGGGGCCGGGCTGCTCCTCTGCATGAGCCATACATTTAGAATGATGTGGCATGGGATCCGTGGGGCATTTGACAGGCTTTTTACGCCTACAGTGAAGGCAATTTTCTCGCTTCAGGTGCCAGTGATTATTTCGCTTCGTCGAAGCGGGTTCTGGCCTTACAGCAACGGTAAACGATCCCAGGAGGTGCCCCATGCAGCAGACACGCAGTGTCTTTCATGACGGTGAACGTGCAGTACAGGCACGTGCCGAAGTGCCAGAGGAATGGCTTAAGCAGGTGGAAGGTTTTGTACGCACCGAGATGCCTCTGCAACATCGCAACTTCTTTGAAAATCTCCAGATGCTGATTCTGGGACTGCTCGATTCAGACGGCCGGCCGTGGTGCGTTCCGGCCCTCGGGTCACCAGGTTTTCTGGTTTCCCCCACACCGGACACACTAGAGATCCACCGGAACCCCGTTCTTTCACGTGAACTCGACCTGGATCTGTCCCCCGGCGCCAGCGTTGGTGCGCTCGGGATTGACCTGTTAAGCAGACGCCGCAATCGAGTGAATGGCCGGATACAGCATGCCTCAGCAGGTGTAATGACCATCGGGGTCGATCAGAGCTTCGGAAACTGTCCGCAGTATATTCAGGCTCGGCAGCTGCCTCTTGGCAAGGACGAGCCGGGAGCTGTGAGTCGCCGGCGCGGCAGCCTGACCGATCCGGAAGTTCGTCGGATTATTGAGGCCGCTGACACTTTCTTTATCGCCTCCCGTGCGGCTGGTTCACTGGATGGTGGAAGCGCCGGTGTCGATGCCTCGCACCGGGGCGGGCGTCCGGGATTTCTCGGTATCAACGGGGACGGCACGCTCTCCTTTCCCGATTTCTCCGGCAATCGCTTTTTCAACACGCTGGGCAACATCGAGAGCGACGGCCGGGTCGGCCTGTTCGTTCCGGATTTTGAAACTGGTGAGGCAGTGGTGCTCACGGGGCGCGGTTCCGTCGACTGGGACCCCGACCGTATCGGGTCGTTTGAGGGTGCCGAGCGCATCGTAGACGTGGTACCGGAAGAAATCTGGCATGCCAGTGCCGTGGTGCCGGTTATCGGGCCCGAATCCGAGCCGTGGCCCGGACTTGTTGCCACGGGCACCTGGAACGATGCGCGTCTGACTGCACTCAAAACGGGTGGCTACAGGCGCTTCCGGGTAGCGTCGAAGATTAAAGAGAGCGATAACATCACCTCTTTCTACCTTACACCTGCAGATGGTGGTTCGGTTGAAATGCATCAGGCGGGACAGTTCCTGCCGGTACGGCTTCGAAGCAATGGTGAGGTAATTCAGCGTAGTTACACAATTTCGCAGGGACCAAACGGGCAGAACTATCGCCTCTCGGTCAAGCGGGAAGAATACGGGGTGGCGTCCCGGCTGCTGCACGACCATTGTGAAGCCGGGGACGTCATCGAGGTAGGGTCACCTGCGGGCAGCTTCGTGCTGGATGACAGTACCCAGCCGATCGTCATGCTTTCCGGGGGCGTGGGTATAACACCCATGATGGCCATGCTTGATGCGCAGATACTGGCCCTTGAAAAAGGGGCATCCCGTCGCATGGTTTACTTCGTTCATGCGACACAGAACAGCGCCAGTCAGGCGTTTCGTCGCGAGCTCAGGGCCATGGCCCAAAGATACGACTGGCTTCGCCTCTTCACGGCATACAGTGCTCCCAGCCCGGAGGACAAACTGGGGGATACACACGACACTGAGGTGCGGCTCAGTGTGGATGCTCTCAGCAGGCTGCTACCCTTTGGCGGCTATCAGTTTTACTTGTGCGGGCCGGAAAGTTTCATGCGATCGCTTTATGCGGGATTACGGGAAATTGGCGTGGCCCCTTCACATATCCACCATGAGTTCTTCGGTGCCGGCGAACTCGGTGACCCCGGGGAGGTATTCCCGGCTGCAGTACTCCCTGAGAGTGCACAAATCACTTTTACCTCATCGGAAGTCAACGCCGAATGGACGAGTCAGAGCGGGACTCTTCTGGACGTTGCTGAGGCTGCGGGTCTCAGGCCCAGCTACAACTGCCGCTCAGGCAAATGTGGCTCGTGCGCCGCCCGGCTGGTTTCCGGAAGCGTGCACTATCCACGCCAGCCGGCGATCGCTCCCGCCGACGGCGAGGTGCTGGTTTGCTGTGCTGTTCCTGCGGAAGGGCACGTAGAAATAGAACTGTGAACGGTTCCGGTTTTTCGGGGACGGGTTTTGAGCGAGTCGGGCAGCCCCGCCTGACTCGCTCAGGCGGTGGCAGTCTTCCTCTGTCCGTTTTGTGTGGTATCTGCACAGGACGCGGGCCGGCCTGCTCGTTGCCAGTAGTCGGCCACGTTTTTTCACACCCTGAACCAAAAGCGACAGCACGCCGGCGGCCGGATTTGACCCAACAGGCTCTGTAATCCGGCGGCTTTGCATCCCCTCAGACGGCCAGCGACCTCGCGCGCAATTCATCATTAAGGATCCGATCGTTCTCGCCGTAGTCGACCGGGCAGTCGATTACGTGAACGCCTGGGGTCTTAATGCAGCGTTCCAGCAGGGGGAGCAAGGCTCCGGCGCTTTCAACACGGTAACCACTGGCGCCGTACGCTTCTGCATATTTCACAAAGTCCGGGTTGCCGTAGCCCACACCAAATTCGGTGTACCCCATTCTGGTTTGCTTGCAGCGGATCATGCCATAACCGTCGTCACGCAGTATGACGACGGTTATGTGCATGCCTAACCGCAGGGCGGTTTCAAGCTCCTGGCTGTTCATCATGAAGCCGCCATCGCCACACACGGCAATCACCGGCCGATCCGGATAAACCAGATGCGCGGCCATTGCTGACGGCAGGCCAGCTCCCATGGTCGCCAGGGCATTGTCGAGCAGAACTGTATTCGGTTTGTGCGCCTTGTAGTTGCGGGCAAACCAGATCTTATAAATACCGTTGTCCAGTGCCACGATGCCTTCAGACGGCATTGCACGACGAATGTCCGCCACCAGACGTTGTGGGTACACCGGATAGCGGTCATCATCTGCGCCTTCGGCAATCTGCGCCTCATTAGCCTCCCGAATCGCCAGAAGGCGGGTGAAATCCCACTGTACAGTGTTGTTCAATCCATCGCCGATCCTCCACACAGCATCAGCGATATCACCGGTCACTTCGAGCTGCGGAAAATACAGGGCATCGGCTTCGGCGGACCGGTAGTCGATATGAATGACTTCGGTACTGCCGCGAACCATCAGAAACGGTGGTTTCTCGCTCAGGTCATGACCGACATTGACGATCAGGTCAGCAGATTCGAAGGCCCGGTGGACAAAGTCACCGGTGGACAGTGCAGCGTTCCCCACGAAGCGCGGGTGACGCTCGTCCACGACCCCCTTGCCGAGTTGCGTGGTAACGAACGGGATGCCGGTTTTATCGATCAGCTTCTTCAGGGCCCTTGCAGGCATTTTGCGGCTGGCCCCCGCACCGATCACCAAGATTGGGCTGCGGGCCTTCCGCAGCTTCGCTACGGCCGCGTCAATAGCGGAATGTTCAGCCAGTGGCCAGCGGTTGAGGCTGCGCGGGATTGGTATGCTGTCGGTCTGCTCGGAGGCAATGTCCTCCGGCAGCTCCAGGTGAACGGCACCCGGTTTTTCTTCTTCAGCCAGGCGGAATGCTTCACGCATGCGTGAAGGGATATTGTCTGCCGAAGCAAACTGGTGAGTGTATTTGGTGATGGGGGCCATCATGCCGCATACGTCGATAATCTGAAAGCGACTCTGCCTGGATTTTTTGATCGGTTTCTGACCGGTGATCATAAGCATCGGCATGCCACCCAGATACGCGTAAGCGCCCGCAGTAGCCAAGTTGGTGGCGCCAGGGCCAAGAGTGGACAAGCTCACTCCTGCCCTGCCGGTCAGGCGGCCGTAGGTGGCCGCCATGAAACCGGCGGACTGCTCATGACGGGTCAGCACCAGCCTGATCTGCGACTTACGAAGAGATTCCAGCAAGCTGAGGTTTTCCTCACCGGGAATGCCGAACACATACTCAACGCCTTCGCTTTCCAGGCACCGCACAACAATATCGGAGGCCTTAGCCATCTTGTTTAACCTCGGAGTCAGTTGTCAGGAACGACATTCAGGCTGCATCGCGCCAGTCTGCCGATATCTTTTCTCGTGTATCGGGCATAACCTGTAACATGGGTTTTATGTAGAACAGTCTGTCTACACCTTAGATCAAGAGTAGAACGATCGTTCTACCTAGTCAATATTTTTACTGAACCATGAGAATGGAAAAAGCCACTACGGGGCTGCTTCGTCCGCCCGAGGCTGACTCTATAAATCACCCTGCAGTGCATGTAAAATCGTTGGCGATTCGGGGCCTCAGAAAGTGATCGACAAAACACTTGAAAAGCATCCCTTTCCTCTTTGTTGCTGTAACAGTCTCATTTAGTCTTGAATTTTGGTTTTTCAGCACAAATGCGCATGTTGCAATAAAAAACGTTATTAATTACGTTTAGTGCACTTCTTTATATCTTTCGCTCCGGCGATCCGATTTCTAGCTGAAACGGAAGTCCAACAGCTTCAAAGGGTTTGTCAGCGTGGTTGACGGGCGCTGAACGTGATAAAAGGTGCAGTTAGGTGAACTGAAAAGATTGAACGGCATGACTAGAGACGGCTTACCTATGGGAATAGGGTGTACTCCCACGTTATATGCAGTTTTCCTTTTATTTTGTTTAATCGAACAACTGAGCCATAACAAAAATCATTTCCTAACAGGTAAAATGTTTGTTCTGTACCCATATTTTTATTTGTTTCACTGCTACCATTAGGCTTTAAAAAAATGCAAAGGAACCTTTTTATGACTGATACCGCAGCAAATGAGATTGCACCGCACTTACCCTTAATCTTTGAAAATGAAGCTAATGGGATTCTTCAGGATCTGGTCGGTACTCCAGCCCTGATGGGGATTATGATGTTTGCTAACGAGGAAGAAATACTAGCCGCTCGAAGTTATATCATTGGTGTATTTGAAGAGTGTTATCGTGTCGGACATTTACGCATCATGGGAGCCACTGATGAAGGAAGCTTATTTGGTTACTCCTTGATATTTGGGCATCCATCGGCAAATTATTCGTTGTATTGCCATAAAATTCATGTTTTTGAGCAATATCGTGGAAATGGAATTGGCAGCCAGATGCTCGCCGGAATTCTTGCGCTTCCAAATGAAGTAGGTTTGATTTGCTCGTCTGATCTAGTTCCTTTTTACGAATCTGCCGGTATGCACTTTAAAGGAAATTTCACTACGCCAACAGACGCTGGTTTCACGAAAACTCGCGGAATGTATGAAGGTCTTTGCATAATGAGCACTTATAACAGTGGTGAGGCTAATGGCCTGCCCATCTTCATGCTTAATGATAGCGACATTGATAATATCATACAGGCCATAGCATCAGCCAAAAAATGAGCCTTATCCCCGTAAATGGCCGGGGATTTGAGCGTGGCCTTTTTGCTGAAAGTAATTCATTGATTTATTATAAAATAACCTCACTTTTAAGTTATCGAATTGTGATAGTGAAGTCTGTTCAGTAAACAGACTTAAGTCGTACATGTTAAATGGAACTGAAAAAACCATAATGAATCCGTCACTTCTGACCCCTTTCCGAGAATCCCGCTGTCCGGACTGGATATGCCCAGTCTGTGGCGGGAATACGCTGGCCATCAAAGAAGGAAGCTTTTGTGTCGGTCAGACTGCAGAATCCAGTAAAGTCTGGGTTACACCCGAATCGGGTCTGCCTGATATGGAATTTGTGTTCGTCTGTCTGTTGTTCTGTGAGCGGACCCGCTGTCCGGCACTTGTGGCAGTGACCGGAACTGGCTTTCTTCCTGATAGCGACCGGGTTCGCACTGCTGAAAAGGATATTACCGGGAATATTATTTACCGGGCGGCCAGTTTTATACCTGCGTTGCCGGCATTTGCTATTCCTGCGGAGTGTCCTGAAGAGGTCGCTCTGCCACTAAGACAGTCTTTTTCGCTGTTTATCAGCGCACCAGGCTCAGCAGCAACAGCATTACGAATTACCCTGGAAGCACTGATGGATGCACTTAAGATCTCGGGTACAACATTACACAAACGGCTCGAAAAGTTGCGGAATGAAGCTGAATATGCAGAACACATGGATGCCCTGATGGCGCTCAAATGGCTGGGTAATGCCGGCAGTCACGAATTGGACCGGGTGAGCAGCAAGGACATTGAAGATGCATACCAGATTATTGAGTCCGTGCTTGATAAAATTTATGTAGGATCTAAAGAGTCACTGGCAGTGTTGATCGCGCGCATGACCCGTATGTTTGGTCCCCAACAATAGCCAGGCCATCGTACCGCGGTAGCGTACTCAGCCTTAAAAAGGATATCTGAATGCACTTTTATGTAGATGAAACAGGCCAGACTGGCCGAAACCTTTTTGACAAAACCCAGCCAGTTCTATCCTACGGAGTGCTGTCGTCTGATGCTAATCTGGATAAGGTTGCTGAAGCGGATCTTGCCGTATTACGCAAAACGCTTGGCGTGGAGCGCCTGCACGCTGCGGAACTGGGCTTGCACCGCCTTTCTGACCTTGTGGATACGCTGCTGGTTCTGCAGAAAAAGCACCGGATACGGTTTGACATCTGGCAGGTAGTAAAGCGCGATCATGCCATTATTTCGTTCTTCGACCAGGTATTCGATCAGGGAATGAATCCAGCCGTTCCCTGGTCTGCATACTGGACCCCCCTGCGCTACCCCCTACTGCTGAATCTGTCGAATCTGTTTGATGATGAGCTGGCTGAAAAAGCGTGGCGTGCCCGTCTTGAGGCACATGATGAACGTTCTTCCTCCTTATTCAGTGAGGTTTGTGGTGAGCTGCTTCAGCGCGTTCACATTCTGAGTGATGCCCGTTCAGTTGAACTCATTACCGATGCTCTGTCCTGGGCGATGGTCAACTTCGATGAGCTTGGGTACAACTGCAAAACCAACAAGGAAAAGCTGCAGATCATGCCCAACATGATCGGTTTTCAGTCCGTTTTGCACGGGATCTGCTCCCGTCTGGGGGCACCAAACCGGAAAGCAGATATCATTGTTGATCAGCAGTCGCAGTTCAACACCACTCAGCGGGAGTTGAACGAGTTTTACTACCAGATCCGCGAACAGCCGTGGGCTCTGGGGCCGGGTTTACCCGTCATGGATATGAAGAACATGCCAGCAAAACCGCTTGTCTTCCAGTCGGGAACGATGAGTGCCGGGCTGGAGCTAGTTGATATTTATCTCTGGATCTTCAAACGGTACATGGAGCAGAAGGAGCTGACTAGGCCCCTTTCCCGCCTTATCTACACCAATCTTAAAACGGCGAGAACTGACAGTGTTTCTCTGCAGTCTGTCGCGAAACGGTTTAAGGAATTTTTTGAAAAACTCCCTGAACCAACTGCAGAAATGATGGAAAAAGCGAATGAACTCAGGGCCGTGGAAGAAACGCGCCGTCTTGCCCATCGTGTACAAAGTCTGTCGCAATCCTGATCAGAAAGGTTAAACGCATATGAAGGCAGAAAATGCCCGTCAGGTTCAGGTGCTGATAGCACTCGAGAAATTTAACCCTGAAACACTGTGCTCGGGCGAGAGCTGGATGGCACCTTCAGCCAGTGAAGTCAGCGTGGTCAGGGCGCAGATCCCCCTGACCGACGTGCAGCTGGCGAACCGACTGGATGTGGACGAACGCACCATCCGCAAATGGAAATCCGGCGAGACCAGTATGGTGTTCACCACCTGGTGCTGCCTGTGCTGGCTGGCCGGGCTGGGAATGCTGCTGGATGAACCGGCTTAGCCAGTTCTGACACGTTTCCAGATACGTCGGAGAGTGAATCGTCTCTGGTATCGGCAGCGGGAACGGATGATATGAGGGAGACGGTCATAGTTTTTCCAGAATAATGTCCAGCCCTGATACCCCTTGACCACTAAAAGGATGAAGCAGCCGGTTTTGAAGATGCCATATGCGATGGCGGTGAAAATGAGAAATACAGTCATACGATGTTCCTTATGTAAAACTGTATTTAGGAAATCCGAAGCGGCCTTTAAGGCCGGCTGATGAAAAAGAACTGAAAAAAGTTTCCCTTCCCTCTTTGTTGCTCTATCAAGCTCAGTAATCCGTAAATTTTGCCCCTTAGTCAATAATCCCCTAATCACAACAACTCACTATTTTTTGCTTAAACTGCAACAATCCTTCTCTTCCATTCCTGAGATCCGATTTCTGATTATTCCGGATCTCTTGTGGTAACCGATTTGGAGAAATTAACGAGGCTTTAGCTGGTAAGAAATTTATTCAATAGGGGGAACCGTCTCTGTGACATCAGTTTTGGCATCATCTGTCATCTACACCGAAATGGTGAAAACATCTGATAGGCCGCATTCGTATTTTGAGAATCATGACCTATGTGATCACGCATAGGTGCTTGTAAAGGCTCGTGCTAACTATTAGGTTATGGTCTGTACTGACGGGTTGCGTAACCGCAGAGTTCCATTTCTGATAGATACTTTAAAAGGAGATCACAGTGAAGCGATTCCCGAATGGCTCAGACTGGCGTAAATGGGATCTGCACGTGCATACCCCTCAGTCATCACTTGAAAATCAGTACGGGAATGACTGGGATGCTTATCTTTCTGCAATTGAAGCATTTGGCGACGAGATCGCTGTCATTGGCGCGACCGATTACTGCACCATTACAGGGTATGAGAGGTTGCTCGCATATCGTGCTCAGGGACGGATAGCCAATATTGAGGCCGTTTTTCCTAATATAGAATTTCGCATCACGCCAGAGACGCAGAAAGATAAAGGTGTGAATATTCATCTAATTATTAATCCGGAAGATGTTGGTCACATTGACAAAATTAAACATGCCCTGGGCCGGCTTCATTTTCGTTACGACGAGCAGAATTACTCCTGCAGCGATCAGCAACTAACTGAGCTGGGGATTGCGGTGGCAGGGCTGTCCTCTCCCGAAAGAAATCTGCGTGACGGCATTAATCAGTTCAAGCCCTCTTTTGACACCTTTGAGGACTGGCTTAGGGGGGAAACCTGGCTGCGGGACAATGCAATCATCATCGCATCTAACAGCTCAGGGGACGGAATCTCAGGGCTACGTGACAACGGTCTTCTTGCTGTCCGGCAGAACATTTACCGCCTGGTGGATGCGATTTTTTCAGGTAACCCGCAGGATTGTGAGTATTTTCAGGGCCGTGGCAGCGACAGCAGGGCTGAGGTCATCCGTAAATACGGCAAGCTACTCCCCTGTTTTCACGGCTCGGATGCACATGGGCTGACAAAAATTTTCCGTCCCGATCAAGACCGTTTTTGCTGGATTAAAGCCGATCCTACTTTTGCGGGATTAAAACAGGTGCTTTACGATCACACACGCGTCAGGATCCAGAAAACTTCCCCCCATACAAAAACACCATATCAGTATATTAAACACGTCCGCTTCACTGACCGCAGTGGTCAAGCACTCTTTTCAGACCAGCCTGTCCATTTCAGTCCCGACCTGAATGCGATCATCGGCGGGAAGTCTTCAGGAAAATCTCTGCTGCTTTACCACATGGCGTGTGCTATCAACGCCAGTGAGGTAAGCGAGAAAATGAAAATTTCAGGACAGGCAGTCTATGACGACCTTAACAGTCTCGATGTTGATGTCACGTGGGGAAACGGGGAAGTAAGTTCACTGCATGATGACGAGACCCGGCCTGTAACCTATATTCCGCAGTTGTATATTAATCATCTTGCTGAACGCAGCGGGCAGCTCCAGCTTAATCAACTGGTCGAGGAGATCCTTTATCAGAATAATAGTTTCAAAGTTTTCGCCGTGGAAAATGCGGCACAAAGGGAAGCGTCTATACGGGCCATAAAAACCAGAATTGATTATCTTACCGAGTTGCGCAAAAAATATAGCGAATGCGGTAAGGAAATGGAGAAATATGGCACGGAAAAGGCGGTAAGCGATGAAATCCGTCGGCAGGAAGAGAGGATAGCCCAACTAAGGAAGCAGGCATCGTTTACGCCGGACGAAGAAAAACAGTATTTAGCGCTAAGACAGCGCACGGACAGCCTTCACTCCCGTCGGCGCGCGATAGATGATCTCACCGGTGCCAGTAGCAGCCTGAAAGAAAGCCTTGAGCGATATGCCGGTAGCTCAATACAAAGCCTTACCGATCAACTCAGGCTGGACTCTCCGCTGCCTGATAATTCCTCATTTCTGGAGAAAAGCCTCCGTCAGTTGGAGGCCAGCCTTGCAGCAGCCGTCAATGACTTCATTTGTCTTCACGAGGCCCGTTTTGACAGCATCCCTGCCAAGCTAAGGCGGATAGACACCGAAAATGCAGCCAGACAGGAAACGCTGCTTCCTTTGTCGGTAAAAATTACCGATCAGGAAACGCTCAAAGCGGCCACGGCTGCGCTGGAGAAGGAAAACGAAAAGCTTAGACAGCTACAGCAGTTGTCTGAACGACGAAAGTCCATTTTACAGGAAGGCAATGAAACTAAAAGTCAGCTCCATACAGAGTATGCGCGCCTGACTAGCCTTTACCAGGCTTACGTGAACGAGCTCAGCAAGCCTGAATATCACCCAGAAGGCGAAATTAGCGTGACCGCTCGCATATCCTTCAATGCTGAGAAGTTTGATCGCTTCACTGGCTGCTTTGATCGAAGAGGAAACATAAACCTTCTGCTCGGCGACCTAACTAGCCCAAAAGGCGGCTACGCATTTTCCGCCGACCGACATGCGGACACGATAGCTAGCATCTATGAACGGTACCGAAACGGGGGCATAGCACCTGCTCTTCGTAAGGGTATTGAGGATTCTGATATTTTGAATTACCTCTATGATGATTGCTACTTGATTGATTTTTCTGTGCGTTACCGGGGAGATGATATTGTGCAGATGTCGCCGGGCAAGCGGGGTCTTGTACTGCTCAACCTGATCCTGCACCTGAGCAATTCACGGCACCCTATCCTTATTGATCAACCTGAAGACAATCTCGATAACCGGACAATTTATTCCCAGCTCAATGATTTCGTGAGGCAGCGAAAGGCAGACCGGCAGATCATCATGGTGACGCACAATGCTAACCTCGTTGTTGGAACAGATGCCGAATGCGTGATTGTTTCTAATCAGAGTGGCCAACGTTCGGGCATTGAGAACAGTGAGTTCCGGTTTGAATATTATACTGGCTCACTAGAATGCTCGTTCACCTCGCAGGACGATTCTGGTCGTCTGCACACCCGGGGCATCAGGGAGCACGTTTGCGAAATTCTGGAAGGAGGGATCCAAGCCTTTAAGGAAAGGGAGCGCAAGTATGGCTTGTAGACTGAAACGGCGCATTTAAGTAATCAGTTACCGGAGAGATAACCAGAGTAGTTGGTTCCGGCAAGCCGGACAGATAATGACGACCTCATTATCTGTAAGCCCGGATCTCGCAAGCCCGCGAGATCCGGGTCATGACAACTAGCGTGAATGGACCGGAATGGTTGATGCATAGGCTCGGAATGGGGCATCAACATTATTGACGAGCGCTTCGGCCACTTCCGTAAGTGTCTGGGTGGCTCCGATTCGTACGTCCTCTACGGTATAGCAGTGCAGAGAACAGGATTCTTCTCGGAAACGGAAGCCCGTTGACAGGAATTAAAACTGGCCAACAAATGGTACGCCGAACCCAGGGTCAGGTGTCAGAATGTGACTATTACAGTTCGGCAGTTCAAACTGATCGAACGCACCTGTAGGCAGGGCTCGCGTGTTCTTGATGCGCGTGTGAGCAGCACCTGGCTAAGTCCCTGCTGCCCGCTTTCATCCTGAAACACCGCGACACGGCTGTAAAGCCCAACCGCATGAGCTTCACTGAGTCCGTCGGCTGGCTAATACCCCATCACAGCACGCAGCTGGTTAATTTACTGATAGAAATCCTGTCGACTATACGAGGCTCCCCAGAAGCGTCCGATACTGGCCCAGAAGGCCTCGATCGTCTGTTCATCACGGCTTGCGGCTTCACTGAACAGGGCAAAGTAAAGCGCAGCGCCACCGTAGAACTGCTGGCCCCACGGCAACACCTGGCTGCACCGCATGCCGAGGTACTGTGCATTGCGCAGCAGAATACGGGTCAGGTCATCTTCCGTCCTGATACCAAGCAGATCTCGGTAGGCCGCCTCAAACTGCGGTGCCGGGGGAGCACAGTTCCGGGCCGGCAGAAGATGGCTAGCGTTATACTGGGCAATATCCTGATCCAGGGACGCTACAAGCGGGCTCTTGAGACAGAAGACGTGGATGATACTACCCATGCTGGCTCTGACCATCTCACGCAGCAGTGCGGACTGGTTAATATCACGCGCCTTTGCCACTTCTTTCAGTGCGAGGCCTTGGTCGGTCGGAATGCCCTTGAGCGAGACCGACACCGTGCTCAGGGATGCCGTTTGTTCAGATGAGTCTTGAACATCCATAATGAATACCTCTTTGACGTTTTAAGTAAAATAACAAAAAAGATCTTAACGCAGCGATTATCCCACCACGTCAGGATAAGGATGCTTTGAACCTGTTGTATTACCATTGCAAGTTTTTTATTACCTTAATTTTCTTTCTCTCGTTCAGATCCGATTTCTGGTGGTTCTGGATCTTCCGGAACCGCACCGGCGCTCAGCGGCGCAGAAACACAACATGTGTTACTCCGGCAGCTACTTTATCATCCATATATTGTGTTTATTCCGTGCCCCTTGACCAGCCCCCATACACCGCAAAACAGCGATATGATTATTTCCTTACCGTGGTACACTTCCGGAAAGTCGCGATATCGCAAAAAGTCGACTCACATCGAAACGGCCATCCGGTAATTTAACGGCATGGTTATATGGCTGCTTATTATCATCCTGAAAATGATGACTGCGTCGGAAAATCATCCGCGTGACAGACACAGGGTTGTGCTCAGCTGAGCATGCTGCGTGTCATAATTACTCTTGTTGACTATTTGAATCGAGATGCAAATGGGTATTGACCAGGTAATTCGAAATTTAATTAGTAGGGACATTGACCGTGTCTGGGTCAACGAGGCCGCGAATAGCTACGGCAAAGAAATGGTTCAGTTACTGGACGCGCAGGGAAATGAGCTGGCATGGCGCTGGTTCACCGATGGATATGCCGGATGGCAGGACCCTCTTTCAACGATCGGTAATCATTCGTTTCTGCCAACTGATGCAAGCGACTACGATCTTTCACAGGGTTTTAGTCATGCAATCATAACGCTCGGGATGGAGGATCGTGCGAATTATTCAAAAATGCCCCCACGACCAGACTGGTGTCGCTAACCCCAGACAAGTATATGACTGGCGGGATTTAACATCGGAAACAAAAAATTAAAGAGAAATTTCGATGTGGAGCACTTCCATGAGGAAGCGCTCTACTGGTAATTTTCCCTTTTCCTTAAAAGAACAATTCCGTCATTAATGATTATTATTAATAGGTAAGTATTAGTTTCGACTTTCCAAGTTGACTTAGATAATCCGCATACCACTGCATCATATCTCTTCTACCTTCCAGATATTGAGCATGGTTATACGTCCCGCGAATTGAGTTCTTATCGACGTGGGCCAGTTGTAGCTCAATCCATGCCGAGTTAAATCCCTTCTCATGCAAGATAGTACTCATCGTGTGACGAAATCCATGCCCTGTAACACGTCCTGCATAACCGATACGCCTGACCAACACAGTCAACGCCATATCACTCATTGGTTTCTTAGGATCATTACGCCCTGGAAACAATAACGCTCCTACACCCGTCATGGGTTTAAGCTGATTGAGCAGGTCAATTGCCTGGCTTGATAATGGAACCAGATGAGGCCGTCGCATTTTCATGCGTTCCGCTGGTATATTCCAAACCTTCCGCTCAAAATCAAACTCCTGCCACTCCGCTTGCCTCAACTCCCCAGGCCTAACTCCTGTTAAAATGAGCAATTGCATCGCAACCTTAACGAGCACACTACCGGCATAAGTATTCAGAGTCCGAAGAAACTCTGGCAATTCATCTTGAGTTAAAAAAGCATAGTGCTCTTTCTCATGAGGAATCACAGCGCTGGCTAGATCTGGTGCAGGATTGTACTCAGCCCTGCCAGTCACAACGGCATACTTCCAGACCTCACCACAACGTTGGCGAACCTTGCGGACCTTTTCAGTTGCCCCTCGCGCTTCAATTTTTGAAAGAACAGCAAGCAACTCCATCGGTTTGATATCTTTGATTGGTCGGTGGCCGATATAAGGAAATACATCCTTTTCAAAGGTTCTCAGCATCTCTTCACGGTAAGAGACAGACCAGCGGTCATAGCGACGCTGGTACCACTCACGCGTGATAGCCTCAAACGAGTTTTCTGCGTCTTGTAGACGACTAAGTTTCTCAATTTTCCGTTCAAGAGAAGGATCGTTGCCAGCCGCTAATGTCCTTTTTGCATCCTCACGCTTACTTCTGGCTTCAGCTAAAGAAACATCGGGGTAAACGCCAATAGCTAGCAGCTTCTCTTTACCTAGTGAACGGTATTTGAGACGCCAGTATCTTTTACCGTTGGGATTAACCAGAAGGTAAAGACCACCACCATCAGCGAGTTTGTAGGGCTTCTCTTTGGGTTTTGCAGTTTCAACCTGACGAGCAGTCAGCTTCATTGGGGGTACCTCTCAGCAGGGGTACAATTATACCCCCATCCATACCCCCACATTGAGCTTGACCCTGGGGGAGTACAATTGAGTTCAATAGACTAATAGAATGCTATAACTGCTGAATTATCAAGGGAAAATTGAGTTTGGTAGACTTCTGGAGACTTGAGTTTGGAGCGGGCGAAGGGAATCGAACCCTCGTATAGAGCTTGGGAAGCTCTCGTTCTACCATTGAACTACGCCCGCTTTGAGGTGCGTATGGCATTATAGACCTTACGCACCTTCATACAAGCCTCTTAACAACTAACCGGCGATAAAATAATCACTTAGCACTTCGGTTTGCTGCCGGGCGCAGGCAGATAACGCTGCGGGTCGATGGCCGTCGCCTTATAGCGAATCTGGAAGTGCAGCTTCACCGCGTCCGTGCCGGTGCTGCCCATGGTGGCAATCTTCTGCCCGGCTTTGACGTTCTGCCCGTTGTTGACCAGCATCGTGTCGTTGTGCGCATAGGCCGTGATGTAGTCTTCGCCATGCTTAATCATGATCAGGTTACCGTAGCCGCGCAGCTGGTTACCCACGTACACCACCTTCCCTGCCCCGGAGGCATAAACCGGCGTACCGCGCGCAGCGGCGATATCAATACCCTTGTTGCCACCTTCAGAAAGTGAGTAAGGGGCGACCACTTTACCGCTGGCAGGCCAAATCCAGCAGCGCTGTCCAACCGGCGGCCATGACGATTGCGGCACCTGATAGGACGGCGTCACTTTGGCGGTTTTGCCTTTCGAAGAGGATTTTTTGCCCGAGGACGATCCGCCGCTAACCTTCAGCTGCTGCCCCACCTCGATGGTGTAGGGCGGAGAGAGATTATTCAGCCGCGCCAGATCCTTCACGCTGGTTCCCGTTGCGCGCGAAATCCGGTACAACGTATCCCCGCGCTTAACGGTATAGACCGAACCGGAATAGCTGCCCATATCCGAAGATTTGCTCCCTGAGCAGCCCGCCAGCAATAGCGTCAGCGTCAGGCAAAAAATGGCGGTGATGGGGTTTCTCATCAGGCTTCCTGCAAACAAAACAGATCCTCGGTCAGCGTGAATGGCGCACTATGATAACAGCCAAAACGAATATGGGTCATGCCCTTTTCCGCTCTACACGCCAAACCGTTCGTATAAGAATGCAGTATAATGATCCGGCTGATGGTGCTGAACCACTCGGCATTTTGGCACTGGAGCATCAATGAGTATTCAAGAACACGTTATTTTGGTAAACGACCAGGGAATGGTGATTGGCACTCAGGAAAAATATGCCGCGCACACCTTACATACCCCGCTGCATCTGGCTTTCTCTTCCTGGCTTTTTAACGCAAACGGCGAATGTCTGATCACCCGGCGCGCCTTAACCAAAAAAGCCTGGCCCGGCGTCTGGACCAACTCCGTCTGCGGCCACCCGCAGTCCGGCGAAGAGACGATACAGGCGATAATCCGCCGCTGCCGCTTTGAAGTGGGCGCTGAGCTGACCGATATCACCGCCGTCGCCCCTGAATTTCGCTATCGGGAAACCGACCCGTCGGGGATTGTGGAAAACGAAATTTGCCCGGTATTCGCGGCCCGCATCACCAATGACGTGACGATAAACGAAGATGAAGTGATGGACTATCAGTGGGTTGAGCTGGACGCGTTATTCCGCGCGCTGGACGCGACGCCCTGGGCCTTTAGCCCGTGGATGGTCATGGAAGCGATAACCGCCCGCGAAAAACTCAAAGCCTTCGCGGCGCAATAAAAAAGCCCCTTTCGGGGCTTTTTTTACATCTTAACGCCTTATTTCACCGGGCGCATCGCCGGGAACAGGATCACGTCGCGGATGGTGTGGCTGTTGGTGAACAGCATGACCATACGGTCGATACCAATCCCCAGGCCCGCCGTTGGCGGCAGACCGTGCTCCAGCGCGGTCACGTAGTCTTCGTCGAAGAACATCGCTTCGTCGTCGCCTGCCGCTTTCGCGTCAACCTGATCCTGGAAGCGCTGAGCCTGGTCTTCCGCATCGTTCAGCTCGCTAAAGCCGTTGCCGATTTCACGGCCGCCGATGAAGAATTCGAAGCGATCGGTGATTTCCGGGTTCTCGTCATTACGACGCGCCAGCGGAGAGACTTCAGCCGGGTATTCGGTGATGAAGGTCGGCTGAATCAGGTGCGCTTCGGCCACTTCTTCGAAGATCTCAGTCACGATACGGCCCAGACCCCAGCTCTTCTCAACCTTGATACCGATGCTTTCGGCGATCGCTTTCGCAGAGTCGAAGTTATCCAGATCCGCCATGTTAGTTTCCGGACGGTATTTCTTGATCGCTTCGCGCATGGTCAGTTTTTCGAACGGCTTGCCGAAGTCGAAGACCTCTTCACCGTAAGGCACTTCGGTGGTGCCCAGAATGTCCTGCGCCAGGGTGCGGAACAGGGATTCGGTCAGCTCGATCAGATCTTTGTAATCCGCATACGCCATATAGAGTTCCATCATGGTGAACTCTGGGTTATGACGAACGGAAATACCTTCGTTACGGAAGTTACGGTTGATTTCGAACACGCGGTCGAAACCACCGACCACCAGACGCTTCAGGTACAGTTCCGGCGCGATACGCAGGTACATGTCCAGGTCCAGGGCGTTGTGATGGGTGATGAACGGACGCGCAGACGCGCCGCCCGGGATCACCTGCATCATTGGGGTTTCCACTTCCATAAAGTCGCGGTTGACCATGAACTGGCGGATACCGGCCATGATCTGGGAGCGAATTTTGAAGGTCTTGCGGGAGTCATCGTTAGAGATGAGATCCAGGTAGCGCTGACGATAGCGCGCTTCCTGATCCTGCAGGCCGTGGAATTTGTCCGGCAGCGGGCGCAGGGCTTTGGTCAGCAGACGCAGCTCGGTGCAGTGGATAGACAGTTCACCGGTTTTGGTTTTGAACAGTTTACCTTTCGCGCCCAGGATATCGCCCAGGTCCCACTTTTTGAACTGCTCGTTGTAGATGCCTTCCGGCAGGTCGTCACGGGAAACGTACAGCTGAATACGGCCGCCAACGTCCTGCAAGGTCACGAAGGAGGCTTTACCCATGATACGACGGGTCATCATGCGGCCTGCTACGGCCACTTCAACGTTCAGCGCTTCCAGCTCTTCGTTCTCTTTAGCGTCGAAGTCAGCGTGCAGTTGGTCTGAGGTATGGTCACGACGAAAATCGTTCGGGAACGGCACGCCCTGCTCGCGCAGCGCTGCCAGCTTCTCGCGGCGGGTTTTCAGTTCGTTGTTAAGATCGACTACCGCGTCAGCGCCCTGTGCTTGTTGTTCAGACATGTTGGTTCCTCATAACCCTGCTTTCAAACTTGCTTCGATAAATTGGTCCAGGCTGCCGTCCAGCACCGCCTGCGTGTTGCGGGTTTCAACCCCGGTACGCAGGTCTTTGATGCGGGAGTCATCAAGGACGTAAGAACGGATCTGGCTGCCCCAACCGATGTCGGACTTGTTGTCTTCCATCGCCTGTTTCTCAGCATTTTTCTTCTGCATCTCCAGCTCATAAAGCTTCGCTTTCATCTGCTTCATGGCCTGGTCTTTGTTCTTATGCTGGGAACGGTCGTTCTGGCACTGTGTTACCAGCCCGGTTGGAATGTGGGTAATACGCACCGCTGATTCCGTACGGTTAACGTGCTGACCACCCGCGCCGGATGCGCGATAAACGTCGATACGCAGGTCCGCCGGGTTAATTTCGATATCAATATCTTCATCAACTTCTGGATAAACAAACGCGGAGCTGAAGGAGGTATGACGACGGCCACCGGAGTCGAACGGGCTCTTACGCACCAGGCGGTGAACGCCGGTTTCGGTACGCAGCCAGCCGTAGGCGTAATCGCCAATGATCTTGATGGTGACGGATTTCAGACCCGCGACTTCACCTTCAGACTCTTCGATAATTTCGGTTTTGAAGCCGCGCGCTTCTGCCCAACGCAGGTACATACGCGTCAGCATGCTGGCCCAGTCCTGTGCTTCGGTGCCGCCAGAACCCGCCTGAATATCAAGATAGCAGTCAGCGCTGTCGTATTCGCCGGAGAACATACGGCGGAATTCCAGCTGCGCCAGCTTCTCTTCCAGCACGTCGAGTTCTGCCACGGCTTCGTTAAAGGTTTCTTCGTCGTCGGCTTCGACGGCCAGCTCCAGCAAACCGGAAACATCTTCCAGCCCCTGAGCCATTTGATCCAGCGTATCTACGATAGCTTCGAGAGAGGAACGCTCTTTACCCAGCGCCTGTGCGCGTTCAGGTTCGTTCCAGACGTCCGGCTGTTCCAGCTCGGCGTTTACTTCTTCAAGACGCTCTTTCTTGGCATCGTAGTCAAAGATACCCCCTAAGAACGTCAGAGCGCTCCGTGAGGTCCTGAATACGGTTTTTTACCGGATTAATTTCAAACATGGTCTGTTTTCTTTTATGGACTTGTCAAAATGCGGTGATAAGAGCGGGATTGTACCGAATCCACGCCCTTTTTTATAGAGATTACTGCCGCTAAATTGGCCAGATATTGTCGATGATGATCTGAAGGGTGCGGTTACCGCGAAACTCGTTGATGTCCAGTTTGTACGCCAGCTCAACCTCGCGCACGCCGTTGTCCGGCCATACCGCCGTGTCAACGTTGAAGGCGATGCCGTCCAGCAGCGGACCACCGCCCACGGGCTCGACCATCACTTTCAGATGACGTTCGCCGACAATACGCTGCTGCAGCAGGCGGAAACGCCCGTCGAACAGCGGTTCCGGGAACATCTGCCCCCACGGACCGGCATCGCGGAGCATTTGCGCCACGTCCATCGTCATCTCAAGCGGTGAAAGCTCGCCATCGGACACCACTTCCCCCTGCAGCAGGGCCGGATCAATCCAGTCGGTGACCAGTTCACCAAACAGCCGCTGAAACTCGTCGAACTTCGCCTCTTCCAGCGACAGGCCCGCCGCCATCGCATGGCCGCCAAACTTGATCATCAGACCCGGATACAGCGTATCGAGACGCTCCAGCGCATCGCGCATGTGCAAACCCTGAATCGAACGGCCTGAGCCTTTCAGCGTGCCGTCGCCTGCGGGGGCGAACGCGATCACCGGGCGGTGGAAACGCTCTTTAATGCGCGACGCCAGAATGCCGACCACGCCCTGGTGCCACTCAGGATGGTACATCGCCAGGCCGCCCGGCAGCGTATCGCCGCTGCGCTCAAGCTTTTCGCACAGGGTCAGCGCTTCGGCCTGCATCCCCTGCTCAATCTCTTTGCGTGTCTGGTTCAGCGCGTCCAGCTCGTTGGCCAGCACGCGCGCTTCACCGATGTTGTCGCACAGCAGCAGCGCCACGCCGACGGACATATCGTCCAGCCTTCCGGCTGCGTTAAGACGCGGCCCGAGAGCAAAGCCCAGGTCGCTGGCCGCCAGCTTGAGCGGATCGCGGTTGGCAATCTCCAGCAGCGCCTTGATCCCCGGACGGCACTTGCCCGCCCGAATGCGGCTTAGGCCCTGCCAGGTCAAAATGCGGTTATTGGTATCGAGCGGTACCACGTCCGCGACGGTGCCCAGCGCCACCAGATCGAGATATTCGGCCAGGTTCGGTACGGCAATACCGCGAGAGTCGAACCAGCCCTTATCGCGCAGCAGGGTCCGTAACGCCAGCATCAGATAAAACGCTACGCCCACGCCTGCGAGGGATTTCGACGGGAAATCGCAGTCGCGCAGGTTGGGGTTAATAATCGCTTCCGCATCCGGCAGCGTTTCGCCCGGCAGGTGGTGATCGGTGACCAGCACCGGGATCCCCAACGCGTGAGCATGATCGACGCCCGCATGGGAGGAGATCCCGTTATCGACGGTCATGATCATCTGTGCACCACGGGCGTGGGCCTGATCGACCACTTCCGGGCTGAGGCCATAGCCGTCTTCAAAACGGTTCGGTACCAGATACGTGACGTTATCGCAGCCCAGCGCGCGCAGGCTGAGCACGCTCAGCGCGGTGCTGGTTGCGCCGTCGGCGTCGAAATCGCCCACCACCACAATCCGCGTTCCCTCTCGAAGCGCGTTGTAGAGCATTTCGGTGGCTTTTTCGATACCGCTCAGCTGCTGCCAGGGCAGCATCCCTTTCACGCTGCGTTCAAGATCCTCAGCGCGACGCACGCCGCGGCTGGCGTAGAGACGCTTAAGCAGCGCCGGGAGATCGTCCGGTAAATCAACGGGTTCAACCGCCTCGCGGCGGCGCAATTTTATCGGGGCTTTCACGCGGATTATTTACCACCAAACTGTTTCTGGTGCGCGTCGAGGAACTCTTTCATCTCTTTTGGTCCCTGATAGCCTGGAACAACATAGCCGTTGCTCAGGACAATCGCTGGCGTACCGCTCACGCCAAACTGCACGCCGAGCGCATAGTGGTTAGCGATATCAATGTCGCAGGAGGCCGGCTTAACGTCTTTGCCGTTCATCGCGTCGTCAAACGCTTTGTTGCGGTCTTTCGCACACCAGATAGCCTTCATGTCCTGCTCTGGCTGGCTCTGCACGCCCGCGCGCGGGAAGGCCAGGTAACGCACGGTAATGCCCAGCGCGTTATAGTCTTTCATCTCTTCATGCAGCTTGTGGCAGTAGCCGCAGGTGATGTCGGTGAAAACGGTAATAACGTGTTTTTCCTGCGCCGCTTTATAGACGATCATCTCTTTTTCGAGCGCGTTCAGGTTTTTCATCAGCAGCTGGTTGGTGACATTCACAGGCTGCGCGCCGCTCACGTCGTACATTGGCCCCTGAATAATGTGTTTGCCATCTTCGGTGACGTACAGCACGCCGCTGTTGGTCAGTACCGTTTTCATGCCGGCAACCGGTGCAGGCTGAATATCGCTACCGGTGACGCCAAGCTTAGCCAGCGACTGTTTGATGGCGGCATCGTCCGCATGGGCGAAACCGGTAAATGATGCTGCCAGCAGGGTGAACAGCGCGAAAGACTTTTTCATATGTGATCCTGTTACAATTCGTCGGCACTCACGCACGAGGGTGGTGCTGTTGGTGTAGCTGCCGCAGGCGTTCCGTCGCGACATGGGTATAAATTTGCGTCGTGGAAAGATCGCTGTGGCCCAGCAGCATCTGCACCACGCGTAAATCAGCGCCGTGGTTTAACAGATGCGTCGCGAAGGCGTGACGCAATACGTGCGGCGAAAGCTTTTCACTGTCGATACCCGCCAGTGTGGCGTAATGCTTGATGCGATGCCAGAACGTTTGACGCGTCATCTGCTGGGCGCGCTGGCTCGGAAACAGGACGTCGATAGACGTACCATTGAGCAGCCACGGACGACCGTGCTCCAGGTACGTTTCCAGCCAGTAAACCGCCTCTTCACCCAGCGGAACCAGCCTTTCCTTGTTGCCTTTACCAATGACGCGCACCACGCCCTGACGCAGGCTGATGTCGCTCATCGTCAGGCCAACCAGTTCCGAAACGCGCAAGCCGGTAGCATACAATAGCTCAAGCATGGCTTTATCGCGTAACTCCAGCGGCAGGTCAACAGCCGGTGACTGTAATAATCTCTCAACTTGTGCTTCGCTGAGATCTTTTGGCAGCCGCTGCGGAAGCTTAGGGGAAGCCAGCAGCGCGCTGGGATCGTCTTCGCGAATCTTCTCACGGTAGAGATGCTGGAACAGCCGACGCATGGCGCTAAGCAAACGCGCGGAACTGGTGGCTTTGTAGCCCCCAGCGATACGTTCCCCCAGCAGCGCCTGCAGGTCGTCACGCTGCGCGCTCGCAAGGGATAACCCCCGGTGCGCAAGCCACTCCACCAGCATGGTGAGATCGCGACGGTAGGCGCTAAGGGTATTCTCCGCCAGATTTTTCTCCAGCCACAGCGCGTCGAGAAACTGTTCGATCAGTGCGAGATCCTTTTCCACATCAGCCCCTTTGATTCTGCAGTCAGGCCATTATGCCTGATTGCGACCGGTTTCTGGTACACTACGCGCATAGTCAAAGCAAGAATTGAGATAGTTACGCGATGAATATTGGTCTGTTCTATGGTTCCAGCACCTGCTACACCGAAATGGCGGCAGAGAAAATTCGCGACATCATTGGCCCGGAACTGGTGACGTTGCATAACCTGAAAGATGACGCGGTCGCGCTGATGGAACAGTACGATGTCCTTATCCTTGGCATCCCAACCTGGGATTTTGGTGAGATACAGGAAGACTGGGAAGCCATCTGGGATCAACTCGATTCGGTCAATCTCGACGGCAAAATCATTGCCATGTACGGCATGGGGGATCAACTGGGCTACGGGGAATGGTTCCTGGACGCGCTCGGCATGCTGCATGACAAGCTGGCGCCGAGAGGGGTGTCGTTTATCGGCTACTGGCCAACCGAAGGTTACGAGTTCACCAGTAAAAAACCGATTATTGCCGACGGCGAGCTGTTTGTTGGACTCGCGCTGGATGAAACCAACCAGTACGATCTCAGCGATGAGCGCCTGCAAAGCTGGTGCGAGCAGATTCTGGGCGAAATGGCTGAAAAGTTTAGCTAACGCGCATTACCCCTGCGTCGTCTGTTGCGACAGCATCCGGCGCAGGTCTCGCCACTCGGCAGCATCCATACTGTCAGCCGCCAGCCACAGATGCTGGCAACGCCCGCCGTCCACCTTGCGTAACCGTAACATCATGCCGCAGTTGAGCATCCAGGGCATACCGAGAATATCCCACTCTTTACCCTGCCAGCGCAGGCGGGAATCCATCAGTAATTTAATCTCTCCCTGACGGGCATTAATGCGACGCTGGCTGCGTACGCTGTCAAAAACGACAAACGACAGTAACAGCAGCCACAGCGGCGTATAGCTCAGCGGCCACGGCATCAGCAAAACAAAGGCCGCAACCAGGCCGTGGAGCAATAAAGACATCCACTGCGAGCGCCACGAGACGCGAAGATCAGATTGCCACAGGACCACGTTCCCGATTCCGTGTTTGAATTAATTGCACCATCCGTTGCAACTCGGTGTCGGCGGGTTTGCCGTGGTTCATCAGCCAGTTGAATAAATCCGGATCGTCAGACTCAAGCAGGCGAACAAACAGACGCTTATCATCATCGCTTAAGCTGTCATACTCATATTCGAAGAAAGGCATGATGGAAATATCAAGTTCACGCATGCCGCGACGGCACGCCCAGTGAATACGGGCCTTGTTGTTAATATCCATGTTCAGTTTCCTGCATTACGTTTGGCACAGTCGGTACCCCGTTCAGTGTTCTTTATTTCTCTACGGGGACACCAGCTAGTGTAACGTGTTTTTGACCGTTTCATTACTGGAATATTGCGATCGCCGAGCAGGCTTCCAGAATAATCCCTACAAAGACAGCGGATTACATTATTTTGCGTAGCGCTACGCATAACTGGTTTAGGGCACAAATGGTCTGTTGAAAGCGCTTGCATTGCCTGCAGGCTCTTTTACCATTAGGTATTATCAAAGCGTTAAGCAATTCAGGATATCGTTATGGCATTTACACCATTTTCTCCTCGCCAGCCCGCCGCCTCTGCGCGTCTGCCGCTGACGCTTATTTCTCTTGATGACTGGGCGCTGGCAACGCTCACCGGTGCCGACGCCGAAAAATATCTGCAGGGCCAGGTGACCGCCGACGTCAGCCAGATGACCGAACACCAGCACCTGCTGGCCGCGCATTGCGACCCAAAAGGCAAAATGTGGAGCAACCTGCGACTCTTCCGCCGTCAGGACGGTTTTGCTTTTATTGAGCGCCGCAGCCTGCAAGAGGCCCAGCTCAAAGAGCTGAAGAAGTACGCAGTCTTCTCCAAAGTCACTATCGCCCCGGACGACGAACATGTCCTGCTGGGAGTGGCCGGTTTCCAGGCGCGTGCGGCGCTGAAAAATCTCTTCAGCGAACTGCCGGATGCAGAAAAGCAGGTGGTCAGCGAAGGCGCGACCTCCATCCTGTGGTTTGAACACCCGGCGGAGCGTTTCCTGTTAGTCACGGATGCGGCAACGGCCGAACGCGTGACCGAAGCGTTGCGCGGCGAAGCGCAGCTCAACAACAGTCAGCAGTGGCTGGCGCTGAACATCGAAGCGGGTCTGCCGGTGATTGACGCCGCAAACAGCGCGCAGTTTATTCCTCAGGCAACGAACCTGCAGGCGCTGGGGGGTATCAGCTTTAAAAAGGGCTGTTATACCGGCCAGGAGATGGTGGCGCGTGCAAAATTCCGCGGGGCAAACAAACGAGCGCTCTGGACTCTGGCGGGCCATGCCAGCCGTGTACCTGAAGCGGGTGAAGACTTAGAGCTGAAGATGGGTGATAACTGGCGCCGCACCGGCACCGTGTTAGCCGCCGTACAGCTGGATGATGGACGTCTTTTGGTACAGGCCGTCATGAACAACGACATGGAAGCCGATAGCGTGTTCCGCGTGCGTGACGATGCGAACACGCTGAGCATTGAGCCGCTGCCATATTCGTTAGAAGAGTAATCGAATCCAGGTGTCCTCCCTCTCCCTGTGGGAGAGGGCCGGGGTGAGGGCAACCGCCAGCACGGTGGAAAAAACTACACCTGCCCCACGTACAAATAGATCGCCAAAAAGTGGCATACGCTGCCGCCGAGCACAAAGCCGTGCCAGATGGCATGGTTGTATGGGATGCGCTTGCAGACGTAGAAAATCACGCCGAGCGAGTACACCACGCCGCCTAAGGCCAGAAGCGTCACGCCCCCTACCGACAGTTTGATTGCCAGTTGATACACCACAATCAGCGACAGCCAGCCCATTGTCAGATAGGTGACCAGTGACAGCACCTTAAACCGGTGCGCGATGGTCAGCTTAAACAGGATCCCCAGCAGCGCCAGGCTCCAGATAACAATCATCAGGCCACGCGACAGCGGTGAGTTGAGCCCCACCAGCAAAAACGGTGTGTAGGTGCCTGCAATCAGAAGATAGATAGCACAGTGGTCAAATTTCTTGAGCCACATCTTGGCCCGCTGATGCGGGATCGCGTGATACAGCGTCGACGCCAGGAACAGCAGGATCATACTCCCGCCATACAGGCTATAGCTGGTAATGGCCATCGCGCTGGCATTGGCGTCCACCGCCTGCACCAGTAATAACACTAAACCGACAATCCCAAACACCAGGCCAATGCCGTGGCTGATGCTGTTGGCTACTTCCTCAGCCAGCGAATATCCCTGTGCGATTAATGGTCTACTCACCATACAAAACTCCGGGAAAACAAAAGATGATTATTCATCGCATAACTATGCTAACTGAGAATGATTCCAGTGAACACCTGTTAGCTAAAATAAAGTTAAACATAACGTTTCTAAATTACAATCAGACAGTTACACTTTCATTTCAGCGAACGCGCGTTTCGATTTTAATTATAGACGTTTAAAATCAATCACATAAAACTGGTCCTGCTTCGGGTAGATCTCTGCGATCACGCTTTTCAATGCATCCAGGGTCATGTTCTCCTGTTCAGCATGTTTTTGCGTCAATGTGTCGAACGTAACGGTTGACGTTCCCGTTACTTCGATGGTGCAAAAATAACCATCATCCTCATAACGCCCCACCCGCAGGATATCGCCGGTTTTGAAATGGGATTCACTTTTATCCCGGATAGTGATGGTTTTACGCCCGGCCAGAATGTCGTTCTGAAAGCGCTGAAAAAAAGTGATGTCGTTTGGCTGCATGTTATTATTCCCTGAAGAAAAGTCTGATGAGTGAGTGTAGCCATTGTGAGCATGTTCTCCCATTCCGCCATTGCCAGTCTCAATAACCTGGAGATGATGGTCTACAACTATGTCATAAAAAATCGTGACAAAGTGATGTACATGACCATCCGCGAGCTGGCGGATGCGGCAGACGTCTCAACCACCACTATCCTGCGCTTTTGCCGCAAGCTTAACTGCGAAGGGTATTCTGAATTTCGGGTGCGCTTTAAGCTTTATCTTGAACAGAACGAGCCCCAGCAGGCGAATTTCGGTGCCAGCGAAATTATCAGCTTTTTTAAAAGCGTGAATAATGAAGAGTTCGACGCGCTATTAGATAAGGCGGTTGATATTATTTTATCGTCAGAGCGAATTATATTTGTCGGTGCCGGAACATCGGGTTCGCTGGCAAAATATGGCGCACGCTTCTTTTCTAATATCGGGAAATTCAGTAACCATATTGATGATCCTTATTTCCCGGTCACCAATGATATGGCGAAAAATGCGCTGGCGATTGTGCTTTCCGTCTCTGGCGAGACCGAGGAGATCCTGCGCTTTGCCAGCCAGTTCAGCCTGCATCACTGCAAGGTGCTCTCGATAACCAGCCATGAGCACTCGCGTCTCGCAAAACTGGCGGACTTTAATCTCTCCTGGCATGTTCCTCAGACGCGTATTGCAGGCGTCTACGACATCACCACGCAAATTCCCGTCATTTATATTCTGGAATCTCTCGGGCGTAAACTGGCGAAGAAACTCACAGAATAAAACACCCTGTTTTTTTGATGTGACAAATCACATTTACTGTGAATTGTTATATCGTGACATTCAATTTCGCTTTGCTAGACTCGATGCCAATAAGCCATTTATTGAGAAGAGCAGCGATGAAAAAATTAACCTTACCAAAAGATTTTTTATGGGGCGGCGCGGTTGCCGCTCACCAGGTTGAAGGCGGCTGGAACAAAGGCGGCAAAGGGCCAAGCATTTGTGACGTATTGACCGGCGGCGCGCACGGCGTGCCGCGCGAAATCACCCAGGAAGTAGTGCCGGGAAAATACTACCCAAACCACGAGGCCATCGACTTCCACGGCCACTATAAAGAAGACATCAAGCTGTTTGCCGAGATGGGTTTCAAGTGTTTCCGCACCTCTATCGCCTGGACGCGTATCTTCCCGAAAGGTGACGAAACGCAGCCAAACGAAGAGGGGCTGAAGTTCTACGACGACATGTTCGACGAGCTGCTGAAATACAACATCGAACCGGTGATCACCCTCTCCCACTTCGAAATGCCGCTGCACCTGGTGCAGGAGTACGGTAGCTGGACCAATCGTAAAGTGGTCGATTTCTTCGTGCGCTTCGCGGAAGTGGTGTTTGAGCGCTACAAAAACAAGGTCAAATACTGGATGACCTTCAACGAAATCAATAACCAGCGTAACTGGCGCGCGCCGCTGTTCGGTTACTGCTGCTCGGGCGTGGTCTATACCGAACATGAAAATCCGGAAGAGACCATGTACCAGGTCTTGCACCACCAGTTTGTGGCCAGCGCCCTGGCGGTGCAAGCCGCGCGCCGCATCAACCCGGAGATGAAGGTCGGCTGCATGCTGGCGATGGTGGCGCTCTATCCGTTCTCCTGCAAACCGGAAGACGTGATGTTCGCCCAGGAATCCATGCGCGAGCGCTATGTCTTTACCGACGTCCAGCTGCGGGGTTACTACCCGTCCTACGTGCTGAACGAGTGGGAGCGCCGTGGCTTCTCCATCAAAATGGAGACAGGCGACGAGCAGATCCTGCGTGAAGGTACCTGCGACTACTTAGGTTTCAGCTACTACATGACCAACGCGGTGAAAGCGGAAGGCGGTACCGGCGATGCGATTTCCGGTTTCGAAGGCAGCGTGCCGAACCCGCACGTGAAGGCGTCCGACTGGGGCTGGCAGATTGACCCGGTAGGCCTGCGCTATTCTCTGTGCGAACTGTACGAGCGTTATCAGAAACCGCTGTTTATCGTGGAAAACGGGTTCGGCGCCTACGATAAGGTGGAAGAAGACGGCAGCATCAACGACGACTACCGCATCGACTACCTGCGTGCCCACGTGGAAGAAATGATCAAAGCCGTGACGCACGACGGCGTGGATCTGATGGGCTATACGCCATGGGGCTGCATCGACTGCGTGTCGTTCACCACCGGCCAGTACAGCAAGCGCTACGGCTTTATCTACGTGAGCAAGCACGACGACGGCACGGGCGACATGTCGCGTTCCCGCAAGAAGAGCTTTAACTGGTATAAGGAAGTGATTGCCAGCAACGGCGAGAAACTTTAACGCCGTAACGCCGGGCGGCGCTACGCTTGCACCGGCCTACGATTGATCCCCCTCTCCCTTTGGGAGAGGGTTAGGGTGAGGGGTTTATTTCCCGCCAGCCAACTCTATAAAACTGCCCGTTACGTACGACGCCTTCTCGCTCAGCAGCCAGACAATCGCCTGCGCCACCTCTTCCGGCTGGCCGCCGCGCTGCATCGGCAGCAAGGATTTCACGCGATCCACCCGCCCCGGCTCTCCGCCGGACGCATGAATATCGGTATAAATCAGACCCGGACGTACGCAGTTGACGCGAATGCCCTGCGCCGCCACCTCCAGCGATAGCCCGGTTGTCAGCGAATCCACCGCCCCCTTGGACGCGGCATAATCCACATATTCACCCGGCGCGCCCAGGCGCGACGCGGCGGAAGAGACGTTCACTATCGCCCCACCCTTGCCGCCATGCCTGAAGGACATGCGTTTTACCGCTTCCCGGCAGCAGAGAAAGTAGCCCGTGACGTTGGTCGCCAGGACGCGGTTAATGCGCTCAGCGGAGAGGTTCTCGATAGTGGATTGCTCAAACAGAATCCCCGCATTATTGACCAGCGCACGAAGCGGCTCGCCTTCACGATCGAGGCTGTCAAACATCGCCAGCACCTGGGCTTCATCACTGATATCCGCGCGGACGGCAAACGCTTTACCTCCCGCATCCACAATCTGCTTGATGACGTCCGTCGCGGCTTTAATGTTGTGGTGATAGTTCACCGCCACGGTGTAGCCTTCGCGCGCCAGCTGCAGCGCGGTGGCTTTCCCAATGCCCCGGCTGGCGCCGGTGACCAGTGCTATTGCCATTTTCTTCTCCCAATAAAAAAGCCGGGTGGCGGCTTCGCCTTACCCGGCCTTTATGACTACACCAATAATATTACTGGTATTCGCTCATCGGCACGCAGGAGCAGAACAGGTTACGGTCGCCGTACACGTCATCAAGACGCTTCACGGTCGGCCAGTATTTGTTTGCCACGCCTGCCGGGAAGACCGCCAGCTCGCGGGAATAGCCGTGGTTCCACTCTGCCACTATTTCGTGCTGGGTGTGCGGAGCGTTAACCAGCGGGTTATCTTCCAGCGTCCATTCGCCGTCCTGCACGCGGTCGATCTCCATGCGGATCGCCAGCATTGCGTCGATAAAGCGGTCCAGCTCGGCCTTGCTTTCAGACTCGGTCGGCTCAACCATCAGCGTACCCGCAACCGGGAACGACATGGTTGGCGCGTGGAAGCCGTAGTCGATCAGGCGCTTGGCGATATCCAGCTCGCTGATGCCCGTCGCTTCTTTCAGAGGACGAATATCCAGGATGCACTCGTGCGCCACGCGACCGTCGCGGCCGGTATAGAGCACCGGGAAGGCAGACTTCAGGCGAGTCGCAATATAGTTGGCGTTCAGGATCGCCACCTGGCTCGCCTGCTTCAGCCCTTCCGCGCCCATCATGCGGATGTACATCCAGCTGATTGGCAGGATAGAGGCGCTACCGAACGGTGCCGCAGAAACCGCGCCCTGACGGGTCAGCATGCCTTCAATCTGCACTACGCTGTGGCCCGGTACAAACGGTGCCAGGTGCGCTTTCACGCCGATTGGGCCCATGCCCGGGCCGCCACCGCCGTGCGGGATGCAGAAGGTTTTGTGCAGGTTCAGGTGCGACACGTCCGCGCCGATAAAGCCCGGAGAGGTAATGCCCACCTGAGCGTTCATGTTCGCGCCGTCGAGGTAAACCTGACCGCCGTACTGGTGCACCACTTCGCACACTTCACGGATGGTCTCTTCGTACACGCCGTGGGTAGACGGGTAGGTCACCATGATGCAGGAGAGCTTGTCGCCCGCCTGCTCGGCTTTCGCACGCAGGTCGACCAGATCGATGTTGCCGTTCTTATCGCACGCTACCACCACCACTTCCATGCCCGCCATTTGGGCAGAGGCCGGGTTGGTACCGTGGGCGGAGCTTGGGATCAGGCAGATATCGCGGTGACCTTCGTTGCGGCTTTCGTGATAGTGACGGATCGCCAGCAGACCCGCGTATTCGCCCTGCGCGCCGGAGTTCGGCTGCATGCAGAGCGCGTCATAACCGGTCAGCTTCACCAGCCAGTCGGAAAGCTGGTTGATCATCATATGATAACCTTCCGCCTGCTCTGGCGGGCAGAACGGGTGCAGCTCGGAGAATTCAGGCCAGGTGATCGGGATCATCTCCGCTGCGGCGTTCAGCTTCATGGTGCAGGAGCCCAGCGGGATCATCGCCTGGTTCAGCGCCAGATCCTTGCGCTCCAGAGAGTGCATGTAGCGCATCATCTCAGTTTCGCTGTGATAGCGATTAAAGACCGGATGCGTCAGGATCGCATCGTTACGCAGCATGCTTTCCTGAATGGAGCGGCTGTCGAGCGCGACCTCTTTGTCGAGCGCATCAATGTCCAGACCGTGCGCGTCACCCAGCAACACGCTGAACAGGTTCAGGATATCGTCGCGGGTGGTGCTTTCATCCAGCGTAATGCCGACGGCGTTGTGGATGTCGCTGCGCAGGTTGATCTCTGCCGCATTCGCGCGCGCCAGCACGGCCGCTTTGTCCGCCACTTCCACACACAGGGTGTCGAAGTAGTGAGCGTGGCGCAGCTTAAGGCCTTTCTGCTGCAGACCGCAGGCCAGAATATCGGCCAGGCGGTGAATGCGGCTGGCAATGCGCTTCAGGCCTGCCGGGCCGTGGAACACGGCGTAGAGGCTGGCGATGTTTGCCAGCAGCACCTGGGAGGTACAGATGTTGGAGTTCGCTTTCTCGCGGCGGATGTGCTGCTCGCGGGTTTGCATCGCCATGCGCAGCGCGGTGTTACCGGCAGCGTCTTTTGAGACGCCGATAATGCGGCCTGGCATAGAGCGTTTGAATTCATCTTTCGCGCCGAAGAACGCCGCGTGCGGGCCGCCGTAGCCCATCGGCACGCCGAAGCGTTGCGCTGAACCGAATACGATATCCGCGCCCTGTTTACCCGGCGCCGTCAGCAGCACCAGCGCCATAAAATCGGCGGCAACGCTGACAACCACTTTGCGGGTTTTCAGCTCGGCAATCAGCGCGCCGTAGTCGTGAACTTCGCCGGTGGTGCCCACCTGCTGCAGCAGCACGCCGAAGACGTCCTGGTGATCCAGCACTTTGTCAGCGTCGTCGACGATCACGTCAAAGCCGAAGGTTTCCGCACGGGTGCGCACCACGTCCAGCGTCTGCGGATGCACGTCCGCCGCCACGAAGAAGCGGTTGGCATTTTTCAGCTTGCTCACGCGTTTGGCCATCGCCATTGCTTCGGCGGCAGCGGTCGCTTCATCCAGCAGCGAAGCGGAGGCGATGTCCATCCCGGTCAGATCCAGCGTCACCTGCTGGAAGTTCAGCAGCGCTTCCAGACGGCCCTGGGAGACTTCCGGCTGGTACGGGGTGTAAGCGGTGTACCAGCCCGGGTTTTCCAGCATGTTGCGCAGGATAACCGGCGGTAACTGCACGTTGGTGTAGCCCATGCCAATGTAAGACTTATAGCGCTTGTTCAGGCCTGCGATAGCCTTCAGCTCCGCCAGCGCGGCGAATTCCGTGGTGGCTTCCCCCACCTGAGGCGGCGTGGCAAGCTGGATGTCTTTTGGCACAATCTGGCCGATCAGTGCGTTTAATGAATCCGCGCCAACTGTCTTCAGCATCTCCTGCTGTTGCTGAGCATCCGGCCCAATGTGACGTTCAATGAAGGCGCCACGGTTTTCAAGCTGGCTTAAAGTCTGTGTCATGAGCGATGGTTCCTGAAACGTGCAGTGAATGTGTTGTCTCCCTCTCCCTTAGGGAGAGGGCTGGGGTGAGGGTATCGTCTGTTCCCCTCACCCTACCCTCTCCCCAAAGGGGAGAGGGATAATGGCTTACTCGTCTTCTAACAGTGCTTCGTACGCGGTCGCATCCAGCAGCGCGGCAACCTGAGATTCGTCGCTGGCTTTGATCTTGAAGATCCAGCCGCCTTCATAAGGCTCGCTGTTCACCAGCTCTGGCGAATCGCTCAGCGCGTCGTTGACGGCAACGATTTCACCGCTTACAGGAGCGTAGATATCAGATGCCGCTTTTACGGACTCCGCCACGGCGCAGTCGTCGCCCGCGCTAACGGTCGTGCCCACGTCAGGCAGGTCAACAAACACCATGTCGCCCAGCAGCTCTTGCGCGTGCTCGGTGATCCCTACGGTGTAAGTGCCGTCCGCCTCTTTGCGCAGCCACTCGTGTTCTTTGCTGTATTTCAGTTCTGCTGGCACATTGCTCATTGAAGTTCTCCTGATAAAAATGATTAGGCGACCGGCTTACCGGCGCGAACAAAAATCGGTTTGGTCACGTTGACCGGCATTTCGCGGTTGCGGATTTGTACCACCGCCGTTTCGCCAATGCCCGCCGGCACGCGTGCCAGTGCAATACTGTAGCCCAGCGTCGGGGAGAAGGTACCGCTGGTGATCACGCCTTCGCGAGGATTGCCGTCGGCATCGGTAAAGCGCACCGGCAGTTCACCGCGCAGCACGCCCTTCTCGGTCATCACCAGACCCACCAGCTGTTCAGTGCCCTTCTCGCGCTGCATCTCCAGCGCTTCGCGGCCAATAAAGTCACGGTCAGCCGGTTCCCATGCGATGGTCCAGCCCATGTTGGCGGCCAGCGGAGAGACGCCTTCATCCATCTCCTGACCGTAGAGGTTCATCCCCGCTTCCAGACGCAGCGTATCGCGCGCGCCCAGACCCGCAGGCTTCACGCCCGCTTCCACCAGCGCGCGCCAGAAATCAGCGGCCTTCTCGTTCGGCATCGCAATTTCGTAGCCCGCTTCACCGGTGTAGCCGGTGGTGGCGATAAACAGATCGCCCGCCTGCACGCCGAAGAACGGCTTCATGCCTTCGGTTGCTTTGCGCTGCTCGTCGTTAAACAGAGATGCGGCTTTCGCCTGCGCGTTCGGCCCCTGTACGGCGATCAGCGACAGATCGTCACGGACGGTGATGTCGATGGCATAAGGTTCGGCGTGTTGGGTGATCCAGGAGAGGTCTTTTTCGCGGGTGGCGGAGTTGACAACGAGGCGGAAGAAATCTTCAGTGAAGTAATAGACGATAAGGTCATCAATCACGCCGCCCGAGGCGTTCAGCATGCCGGTATAGAGCGCTTTACCCGGCGTTTTCAGTTTGGCGACGTCGTTTGCCAGCAGATAACGCAAAAACTCCCGGGTGCGGCTACCGCGCAGATCGACAATCGTCATGTGGGACACGTCGAACATACCGGCATCGGTGCGCACCGCGTGGTGCTCATCAATCTGCGAGCCGTAGTGCAGCGGCATCATCCAGCCATGGAAGTCCACCATGCGGGCGCCGCATAACACGTGTTGTTCGTACAAAGGAGTCTGTTGAGCCATCTTGTCCTCGTTGAAAAATTCACCGTGAAACCCGGTGTCGGCCCCGTTACCTGGCGCCGACGCAAACGTTCTCTTTTACCCGAACTTACCACCGAAACCGGCGGTTAACCATAAGGTAAAACGGGTCATCACATTAGCTTATGACCAAAAAACGCTAAAAAGCCTACAGAGTTATTCACTGGAAAAATGCGATTAACCCCGCACAAAATTAACAATGATCTAACAGGATTTAGCACATGGTGATATTTCATGCGGAAAAACGGGCCGAATTTCCGTAACATAAAATCCCGTAGATTAGATTTTCTAATGCGAAAAATGACGTGAAATTAGAATATTTCAAACGAGGGAATTTCCCCGGCGCAGAGGCCGGGAAAATAAAGTGTGACGGGGATCGAGATTAGCGTAACCAGTCGGGAAGATCGTTAAGACCCATCGCCTGGCGAAGAAGTTGAGGTTTGACGCCAGGAAGCGTATCGGCCAGTTTAAGACCAATATCGCGCAGCAGTTTTTTCGCCGGATTTGCGCCGGCAAACAGCTCGCGGAAGCCCTGCATGCCCGCCAGCATCATCGCCGCACTGTGCTTGCGGCTGCGCTCGTAGCGACGCAGGTAAAGATGCTGACCGATATCTTTGCCTTCGCGATGCAGGCGACGCAGTTCCTCAACCAGCTCCGCCGCGTCCATAAAGCCAAGGTTGACGCCCTGCCCGGCCAGCGGATGAATGGTATGCGCCGCATCCCCCACCAGCGCCAGACGGTGCGCCGCAAACTGACGCGCGTAGCGGCCGGTTAACGGGAACACCTGCCGCTCGCTTTCAAGGGTGCACAAGCCAAGGCGGTTATCAAACGCCATGCACAGCGCCTGGTTAAAGGCATCCGGCGTCGCCTCCTCCATCAGCTGGGCTTTTTCAGGCACCAGGGACCAGACAATCGAGCACAGGTGCGGATCGGCAAGCGGCAGGAACGCCAGAATGCCGTCGTTGTGGAAAATCTGCCGCGCCACGCCGCCGTGCGGCTCCTCGGTACGGATCGTCGCAACCAGAGCGTGATGACGATAGTCCCAGAAGGTCAGCGGGATATCGGCTTTATTCCGCAGCCAGGAGTTCGCACCGTCAGCACCGACCACCAGACGCGCGGTCAGCATGTCGCCGCTCTGTAAGGTGATAAACGCCTCGTTTTCACCCCACGCCACCTGCTGGATCTGCGCAGGCGCAATCAGCGTCACGTCGCTGCAGTGCTGTGCTTTCTGCCACAGCGCGTGGTGGATCACCGCGTTTTCGACGATATGACCCAGATGGCTGTAACCCATGCTTTCATCATCAAAAGCAATATGACCAAAGCTGTCTTTATCCCACACTTCCATGCCGTGATAGCAGCTGGCGCGCTGCGCCACAATATCTGCCCAGACGCCAAGGTGCGTCAGCAATTTCTCGCTGGCGGCATTGATCGCCGAGACGCGGAGTTCCGGCGGGGCATCTGGTGCAACGGGCTGAGGCTGCTTTTGCTCCAGCACCGCCACGCGCAGGCCGCTGCCCTGTAAACCACAGGCCAGAGCCAGTCCGACCATACCGCCGCCAACGATGGCGACATCAACATTTTGCACGGTGATAACTCCTTAACGCGCGACCCAACCAAGAGTCCGCTGCGCCAGCACGTCACGTGCCGGAATGAATAATTCCATCGCCATTAGCCCGAGGTTGCGACCCGCAACCAGCGGTGCCCAGCGATTGGCAAAAAGATGGACTAAGCCGTCGGTGACGCCAATCGTCGCCTCTTTATCCGCCTGGCGGCGCTTCTGGTAATGGCTGAGCACCGAATAAGCGCCACAGTCTTTTTGTTCGCCCCATGCCTGAGACAGGGTTTCCGCCAGGCTCATGACATCCCGCAGGCCAAGGTTGAACCCCTGCCCCGCGATGGGGTGCAGCGTCTGCGCGGCATTACCGACAAGCGCCAGACGATGCGAGATGGACTGAGAGGCAGTAGTCAGCGAAAGCGGGTAAATCGCCCGCTGTCCAGCATGGGTAATACGCCCCAGCCGCCAGCCAAAGGCTTTCTGCAGCTCGGTACAAAAACGTTCGTCTGACCAGGCTTTAACCTCTTCGGCCTTATCCTGCGGGTGACACCAGACCAGGGAACAGCGCCCGTCCGACATCGGCAGCATCGCCAGCGGGCCATGCTGCGTAAAGCGTTCAAACGCCCTGCCGTGGTGTTCAGCTGCGGTCGCGACGTTCGCAATGACCGCAACCTGCCCGTAAGGCTGCTGACGCCACTCAACGCCGCACTGGGCGCCGAGCGATGAGCGCGAGCCGTCCGCGGCGACCAGAAGCTGGCCTTCAAGCACGGTACCGTTTTCCAGCGTCACGCTGACCGACGCCTCACTGCGGCTCACGCTGGCCACGCGCGCCGGACAATGCAGCGTGACGCCCGGCGCATCCTGGAGCAGACGAAACAGACGCAATCCGACGTCGTGCAGCTCGACAACCTGACCCAGCGCGTCAATGCGGTAATCCTGCGCGTCCAGCGTGACAAAGCCAGCATGGCCGCGATCGCTTACGTGAACGGTTTTAATTGCCGTCGCGCAATCGGCGATGGCCTGCCAGATGCCAATACGGGACAGCTGCTGGCAGGTACCCTGCGCCAGGGCAATAGCGCGGGAATCAAAACCGGGATGATTTTTTGCCTGCGGCGCGACGGCTTCCACCAGGTGCACCGGAAGCTGTCCCTTCGACAAATGCGAAATGGCCAGCGCCAGCGTGGCCCCGGTCATGCCGCCGCCAACGATAATCACGCTCATGCGCGTGCCGCTGCCATCAGCGCCTCGATATCGTCAGCGTTTTTCACGACGCTCGCGGTCAGGTTTTCGTTACCGGTTTCGGTGATCACGATGTCGTCTTCGATGCGAATGCCAATCCCGCGATACTCTTCAGGCACGTCGGCATCCGGTGCGATATACAGGCCTGGCTCCACGGTTAACACCATGCCCGGCTCCAGCACGCGCGAACGGTCGGTGCCGTACGCGCCAACGTCATGCACATCCAGCCCCAGCCAGTGGCTCAGGCCGTGCATGAAATACGGTCGATGCGCATTTTCAGCGATCAGGATATCGACCTCCCCTTTCAGGATCCCGAGCCTGACCAGACCGGTAATCATGATGCGCACCACTTCGCCGGTCACTTCCTGCATGGAGGTACCGGGACGATACAGCCTGAGCGCCGTCTCAAGCGATTCCAGGACAATGTCATAAATGGCGCGCTGTGCCGGTGAGAATTTACCGTTCACCGGGAAGGTACGGGTGATGTCCCCTGCGTAGCCCTGGTATTCGCAACCGGCGTCAATCAGGACCAGATCGCCGTCGCGCAGCGCGCTTTCGTTTTCGGTGTAGTGCAGAATGCAGCCGTTTTCTCCGCCGCCAACAATGGTGTTGTAGGAGGGATAACGCGCGCCGTGGCGGTTAAATTCGTGATGAATTTCGCCTTCCAGTTGGTATTCGAACATCCCGGGACGGCACTTTTCCATGGCGCGGGTGTGCGCCAGGGCGCTGATTTCGCCCGCACGACGCATCAAATTCAGCTCTTCTTCAGACTTGAACAGGCGCATTTCATGCACCACCGGACGCCAGTCCGTCAGCGTGGCCGGCGCGGACAGGTTCTGCCGCGAGCCTTTGCGCAGCTTATCCAGCGCGGTGAAAACAATCTCATCGGCGTAGGCATATTCACCCTGCGCGTGATAGAGCACGTCTAGGCCGTTAAGCAGCTGATAGAGCTGCTGGTTGATTTCGCTAAACGCCAGCGCGCGGTCAACGCCCAGCTTCGCCGGTGCGGCCTCCTGGCCCAGGCGGCGGCCAAACCAGATTTCGGCCGTTAGATCGCGCACACGGTTGAAAATCACGCTGTGGTTGTGGGTGTCATTGCTCTTAATCAGCACCAGCACCGCTTCCGGCTCGTTAAAGCCGGTGAAGTACCAGAAGTCGCTGCTCTGGCGATAGGGATATTCGCTGTCGGCGCTGCGCGTGACTTCGGGTGCAGCAAAAATCAGCGCGGCGCTGCCCGGCTGCATTGTTGCCAGCAGCGCCTGACGGCGGCGGGAATACTCTTGACTCGAGATAACCATGACACCCTCCTGTGCGTTATTTTTCTTAATGTAAGGTTGGCTTGCGGACTTCCGGCGCGGTCGGCTGAGAGCGCGTGAAGTTGTCGTGGCACAGCAGAGCCGCCACGCGCACGTACTCGATAATCTCTTCAAGAGACATTTCCAGCTCTTCCTGGTCTTCGTCTTCATCGTAGCCGAGCTGGGCAATGTTACGCAGGTCGTCAATCGCTTCACCCGCTTCGCCGGTCACTTTATCCAGTTTAGGCTGCGTCACGCCCAGCCCCAGCAGATAGTGGTTTACCCAGCCGGCCAGCGCATCGGCGCGATCGAACACGCTGACGTCGTCGCCTTCAGGCAGATAAAGCTGAAAAAGGAAGCCATCGTCTTCCAGCGAATCGCTGGTTGCGGCGTGCATTTTACGCAGCGCTTCCGCCAGCTCGTGACCAAACGCCAGCCCTTCATTGGTGAGGTCGTGGATCAGCGGCTGCCATGAGCTGTCGCTGTTTCCGCCGCACAGCATGCCACTGATCAGACCGTGCATTTCGGCAGGGGTTAAACCGACTCCCTGCTGGTTCAGTAACTGGTTTAAATCCTTGTAACCAGGCATTTCGTTCTGTATAGACATGAGCATTCGTCATCAAAGGGGGGAAGTTTCATGATATGCTACCACTTTGGACCCTGGTGATACCAGAAAAGGGCTTGTATCTTCACATCAGGGTAGCTATAGTGTCGCCCCTTCGCAGCCCCCGGGGCAGTAAGCGAAGGCAGCGCAGTCAATCAGCAGGAAGGTGGCATGTCTGCACAACCCGTCGATCTCCAGATTTTTGGCCGTTCACTGCGAGTGAATTGTCCGCCTGAACAAAGGGATGCTTTGAATCAGGCAGCGGACGATTTGAATCAGCGGTTGCAAGATCTAAAAGAACGCACTAGAGTCACAAATACTGAGCAGCTGGTTTTCATCGCCGCGTTGAACATCAGCTATGAACTGACTCAGGAAAAAGCAAAGACCCGCGACTACGCGGCAAGCATGGAGCAGCGCATTAAAATGCTCCAGCAGACCATAGAACAGGCATTGCTTGATCAAGGTCGCAATCCCGAAAGACCGGGACCAAAGTTTGAATAACACTTCTCAGTTGACTATGGTAGAGTAACTGTGAAGACAAAATTTCTCTGAGATGTTCGCAAGCGGGCCAGTCCCCTGAGCCGATATTTCATACCACAAGAATGTGGCGCTCCATGGTTGGTGAGCATGCTCGGTCCGTCCGAGAAGCCTTAAAACTATGACGACACATTCACCTTGAACCAAGGGTTCAAGGGTTACAGCCTGCGGCGGCATCTCGGAGATTCCCTCTCTTTTCTTCTACCGACTACCATGACCCAATTCCCTGAAGTTTCTGCTTCACGCCAGGACATCCGTCAGTTAATTCGTCAGCGCCGCCGTGCGTTAACCGCCGATCAGCAAGCGCATTTTGCCCAGCAGGCCGCCGCCCGTATGATGGCGTATCCCCCTGTCGTGATGGCGCACACCGTTGCGCTGTTTCTGTCATTTGATGGAGAACTGGATACCCAACCGCTGATAGAGCAGCTCTGGCGCGCCGGGAAGAAGGTCTATCTGCCGGTGCTGCACCCGTTCAGCGAAGGTAATTTGCTGTTTCTGCACTATCACCCCCACAGCGAGCTGGTGGTGAATCGCCTGAAAATCACCGAGCCGAAACTCGACGTGCGCGACGTGCTCCCGCTGTCACAGCTGGATGTGCTGATCACGCCGCTGGTGGCGTTTGATGAACAGGGCCAGCGTTTAGGGATGGGCGGCGGTTTTTACGACCGGACGCTGCAAAACTGGCAGCAGTACGGGTTGCAGCCGGTGGGTTATGCGCATGATTGTCAGGGTGTGGAGGCGTTGCCGGTGGAGAAGTGGGATGTGCCGTTGCCGGCGGTAGTGACGCCATCAAAGTTGTGGGAGTGGTGAATCAAACGTGCGGCCTGATGCCCTCACCCCAGCCCTCTCCCACAGGGAGAGGGTGAAAACATAAAAAACGGTAACTATCGTTACCGTTTTGCATTTATCTCGCACCATCAGTACAGCAGACGCGCGCGAATCGTCCCTTGAATCGCCTTCATGCTCTGCAGCGCTTTCTCAGCAACATCGTCATCCGCTTCGATATCAATGACCACGTAGCCCATCTGCGAGTTCGTTTGCAGATACTGCGCGGCAATGTTGACGCCCTGCTCGGCAAAGATCTGGTTGATCGCGGTCAGCACGCCCGGACGGTTTTCGTGGATGTGCAGCAGGCGACGACCACCGTGCAGCGGCAGAGACACTTCCGGGAAGTTCACGGCAGAGAGCGTAGAACCGTTGTCGGAATATTTGCTCAGCTTACCCGCCACTTCCAGACCGATATTCTCCTGCGCTTCCTGGGTAGAGCCGCCGATGTGCGGCGTCAGGATCACGTTGTCGAACTCGCACAGCGGAGAGGTAAACGGATCGCTGTTGGTCGCTGGCTCCGTCGGGAAGACGTCTATGGCCGCGCCCGCCAGGTGCTTACGCTTCAGCGCATCCGCCAGGGCCGGGATATCGACAACCGTGCCGCGCGCGGCGTTGATCAGCAGTGAGCCCGGCTTCATCAGCGCCAGCTCTTCCGCGCCCATCATGTTTTTGGTGGACGCATTTTCCGGCACGTGCAGGCTCACCACGTCGCTCATGTTCAGCAGGTCAGAAAGGTGTTGAACCTGGGTAGCGTTACCCAGCGGCAGCTTGCTTTCGATATCGTAGAAAAACACGTGCATACCCAGGGATTCCGCCAGAATACCGAGCTGCGTACCGATGTGGCCGTAACCGATAATCCCAAGTTTTTTACCACGCGCTTCGAAAGAACCGGACGCCAGCTTGTTCCACACGCCGCGGTGCGCCTTGGCGTTCGCTTCAGGAATGCCGCGCAGCAGCAGCAGCAGTTCGCCAATCACCAGCTCCGCCACGGAACGGGTGTTGGAGAACGGGGCGTTGAAGACGGGAATACCGCGTTTGGCGGCGGCATTCAGGTCAACCTGGTTGGTACCGATGCAGAAGCAGCCGATAGCCACCAGCTTTTCCGCCGCGGCAATAACCTCTTCAGTCAGGTGAGTACGGGATCGCAGGCCAATGAAGTGGGCATCACGGATGGACGCTTTCAGCTCTTCGGTATCGAGCGCGCCTTTGTGAAATTCGATGTTGGTGTAACCTGCCGCACGAAGGCTATCGATTGCTTTTTGATGCACGCCCTCGACCAGCAGGAATTTAATCTTGTCTTTCTCCAGTGATACCTTTGCCATTTACCCGACCCTGTTTTTGTCTGAACTGATGTTGTGCTGGATATGAATCCGCTGTAGCCAACATATCAAAAAAAACTATTGCAGCAATATGAACGTTTGCGTCGGCACTCTGAAGAAAAGTCATACAGAGCAAAATGTCAGAGGAAAATGCTATGGAAATTTACAAACGCGGCAGGATCGGCAAAAGAGGCGTAAAAACGTGACACAAGTCACCGAATTTAGCTTTTCAAAAATTTTTTAGCGGGGGGAGGACTCCCCCCCGTCAGATCATTTTACGATGGTTTTCACGCCGTCAGCGGTGCCGATCAGCGCCACATCCGCGCCACGGTTGGCGAATAGCCCTACGGTCACTACGCCTGGAATACCGTTGATGGCATTTTCAAGCGCAATCGCGTCAAGAATTTCCAGACCGTGAACGTCGAGGATCACGTTACCGTTGTCGGTGACGACGCCCTGACGGTATTCCGGACGACCGCCCAGCTTCACCAGCTGACGGGCAACCGCGCTACGCGCCATTGGGATCACTTCGACCGGCAGTGGGAAATTACCCAGAATGTCGACCTGCTTGGAGGCGTCCGCGATGCAGATGAACTTGTCCGCAACGGAGGCGATGATCTTCTCGCGCGTCAGCGCCGCGCCGCCGCCTTTGATCATCTGCATGTGGCCGTTGATTTCATCCGCACCATCAACGTAAATCCCCAGACGATCCACTTCGTTGAGATCGAAAACGGTAATGCCGAGGCTTTTCAGCTTTTCCGTGGAAGCATCAGAGCTGGAAACCGCGCCCTCGATTTGCCCCTTCATCGTGCCCAGCGCATCGATAAAGTGTGCCGCGGTTGATCCCGTACCGACACCAACAATGGTACCCGGCTGCACGTACTGGAGAGCGGCCCATCCTACTGCTTTTTTCAGTTCATCCTGCGTCATGATCGTTTTGCCTGTGGTGTGAAAACTCAGGGCGCATTATAGAACACGTCGAATGGAATTCGTCTGCCACGAAGGGAAAATTGTGTCATAGTGCAGAATAAGCAAAATTAGGGAGCCAGCCAGAGCAATGAAACGTCCGGACTACAGAACACTACAGGCACTTGATGCAGTTATTCGTGAACGCGGTTTTGAGCGCGCGGCGCAAAAGCTTTGCATCACCCAGTCCGCCGTATCACAGCGTATCAAACAGCTTGAAAACATGTTCGGCCAGCCGCTGCTGGTGCGTACCGTGCCGCCACGTCCAACCGAGCAAGGGCAAAAACTTCTCGCCCTGCTGCGCCAGGTTGAACTGCTGGAAGACGAGTGGCTGGGTGACGAACAAACGGGCTCTACGCCGCTGCTGCTCTCTCTGGCGGTCAACGCCGACAGCCTGGCAACCTGGCTGCTGCCGGCCCTTGCGCCGGTATTAGCGGATTCCCCTATCCGTCTGAATTTACAGGTTGAAGATGAAACCCGTACCCAGGAGCGCCTGCGTCGCGGTGAAGTGGTTGGGGCAGTCAGTATTCAGCCTCAGGCGCTGCCAAGCTGTCTTGTCGATCAGCTGGGCGCGCTGGACTACCTGTTTGTGGGTTCAAAAGCCTTTGCCGAGCGCTACTTCCCGAACGGCGTCACCCGCGCCGCGCTGCTGAAAGCCCCTGCCGTGGCGTTCGACCATCTGGACGATATGCATCAGGCGTTCCTGCAGCAAAACTTCGATCTGCCGCCGGGCAGCGTGCCGTGCCATATCGTCAACTCGTCTGAAGCCTTTGTGCAGCTTGCGCGTCAGGGCACCACCTGCTGCATGATCCCGCATCTGCAGATTGAGAAAGAGTTGAAAAGCGGTGAGCTGATTGACCTCACGCCGGGGCTGTATCAGCGCCGGATGCTCTACTGGCACCGGTTTGCGCCAGAAAGCCGCATGATGCGCAACGTCACCGACGCGCTGCTGGCGTACGGGCACAAGGTGTTGAGACAGGATTAATCGATTGAATTCCCTCTCCCTGCGGGAGAGGGTTAGGGTGAGGGCAAATTACTGCGCCTTAGCCGCCTCAGTTTGCTGAGTTTGAGTTGGCTCCAGCTGGAACACCACATCCACCTGATCGTCAAACTGGATGGTTGGCTGCTCGTAAGTTTCCTGAGCAGACACCGGGGCTGCATCAGCCTTCATCATCCGCACCATCGGGCTTGGCTGGTAGTTAGAGACGTGGTAACGCACGCTGTAAACCGGGCCGAGCTTGCTCTTAAAGCCAGAAGCCAGCTGTTCCGCCTGGTGAATGGCGTCATCAATCGCCGCTTTACGCGCTTCGTCTTTGTATTTCTCCGGTTGCGCAACGCCCAGCGACACGGAACGAATTTCGTTCAGACCCGCCTTCAGCGCGCCATCCAGCAGCGAGTTAAGCTTATCCAGCTGACGCACGGTCACTTCGACGGTACGCACGGCACGGTAGCCTTTCAGGATGCTTTTACCATTCTGGTAGTCGTAATCGGGTTGAGTACGCAGGTTCGCGGAGTTGATATCTTTTTTACCGACACCGTTCTGCTCGAGGAAAGAGAGGTATTGCGCAACACGATCGTCAGCCTGCTTCTTGGCAGATGCCGCATCTTTCGCAGACACATTGACTTCAATTGCCAGCGTTGCGACATCGGGTACCGCGTCCACGCTTGCGGTGCCTGAAGTGACGATGTGCGGGGCATCCGGCAGTTCACTTGCCTGCACCGACACCGCACCAAAACTTACTAATGCCGCCAGGGCCATCACCTTAAACTTCACTGTTATTCCTCCATGTTGCGAAGAGTGCCCATTAACAGGGCGCATGCCAGCAAGCTTAGCGGGTCTTGTTCAGTTGTCCATAAGACAAGGATTAGTTGAACAATTCCTGTACGTGATGAATCCCCTCTTTTGCCAGCTGAAAAGCAATAAACCACATCACCAGCCCCACCAGCGTATTAATGATGCGCTGGGCTTTGGCCGTACGCAGACGAGGAGCCAGCCATGCAGCCAGAATGGCGAGGCCAAAGAACCAGAGGAAAGAGGCGCTAACCGTACCCAGCGCAAACCAGCGTTTCGGCTCAACGTCCAGCTGCCCGCCCAGGCTGCCCAGCACCACGAAGGTGTCCAGATAAACATGCGGATTAAGCCAGGTGACCGCCAGCATGGTGACGATAATCTTCCAGCGGCCCTGCTTCATGACTTCCGCGCTCGCCAGTTCGAGGTTGCTGCTCATCGCCGTTTTCAGGGCACCAAAACCGTACCAGAGCAAAAACGCCACGCCACCCCAGGTGACCAGCGCCAGTAGCCAGGGAGACTGCATGAGCAATGCGCTGCCGCCAAAAATTCCGGCACAGATCAGCAGTAAATCGCTTACCGCGCACAGCAGGGCAATCATCAGATGATACTGGCGGCGAATGCCCTGGTTCATCACAAACGCATTTTGCGGGCCAAGGGGAAGGATCATGGCCGCACCTAAGGCAAGCCCTTGAAAATAATAAGATAACATGACGAAATTCTCACAGTATTGTTCTGGAAGGAGACTATACTGCGCGAATTACATTAGAGGAAATTGATAATATTAATTGGGGATTAGCAGCACTTATAAAAATAAAGCCCGGTGGCGCTAGCGCCTACCGGGCCTGCGGGAGAAGTTATTCGGCTTCTTTGACTTTTTTGACGTTTACGTCCATCTGAGGGTACGGGAAGCTGATGCCGTTGGCATCAAAGTCGCGCTTAATGCGTTCCAGCACGTCCCAGTACACGTTTTGCAGATCGCTGCTTTTGCTCCAGATACGCACCACGAAGTTAATGGAGGAAGCGCCCAGCTCGTTCAGGCGAACCGTCTGCTCTTTGTCTTTCAGAATGCGATCGTCTGAAGCAATGATGTTGCTAATCAGCGACTTCACCTGATCGATGTCGGAGTCGTACGCCACGCTGATAATCAGTTCGTTACGACGCACCGGTTCACGGGAAAAGTTAATGATGTTGCCCGCGATGATTTTCCCGTTCGGCACGACCACGATGCGGCCATCGACAGTACGCATGGTAGTTGAGAAAATCTGCACCTGCAGCACGGTCCCGGCAATGCCGCCAAGGTCAACGTATTCGCCGGAGCGGAACGGACGGAAGGTGACCAGCAGAACGCCTGCCGCCAGGTTTGACAGCGAGCCCTGCAGCGCCAGACCAATAGCCAGACCGGCGGCACCAAGAACGGCAATGACGGAGGCGGTCTGCACGCCCACACGGCCCAGCGCCGCAATCAGCGTAAAGGCGATAATGCCGTAGCGCACCAGCGCGGAGAGGAAGTCAGCCACCGTGGCGTCAATATTACGGGCCAGCATTACGCGGTTAACCGTGTTCGATACAATGCGCGCCACGATCATCCCGACGATGATGATGGCAATCGCCGCGACGATGTTCACGGCATAGCTCAGCAGCAGCGCCTGGTTGCGCACCAGCCAGTTACCGGCGTTATTGATGCTGTCTACAACGTCGAGTTGTTCCATTTATTCTTCCTTTTGTTAAACCAAAACACAAAATCCATCCCCCATGGAGACAGGCAGGTCCGTAAAGGGTAAACAAAAAGCGCAAGTATTGCCAAACAGATCACAAAAACCGGCCTGGCAGGGTATTGAAAAAGCATAAAAAAAGGCCCGCATTTGCGGGCCTTCTGATGCTGTTAGCAGCTCAAATTACAGAACGTCTACCGCGTTCAGTTCTTTGAATGCCTGCTCCAGACGAGTAATCATTGAAGTCTGGGCAGCGCGCAGCCATACGCGTGGATCGTAGTATTTCTTGTTCGGCTGGTCTTCGCCTTTCGGGTTGCCCAGCTGACCCTGCAGGTAAGCTTCGTTGGTTTTGTAGTACTGCAGGATACCGTCCCATGTTGCCCACTGGGTGTCGGTATCGATGTTCATTTTCACTACGCCGTAGCTTACGGAGTCTTTGATTTCCTGAGCAGAAGAACCGGAACCGCCGTGGAAGACGAAGTTCAGGCTGTTGTGCGGCAGGTTGTGTTTCTTGGAAACATATTCCTGAGAATCACGCAGGATGGTCGGGGTCAGAACCACGTTACCTGGTTTGTAAACGCCGTGTACGTTACCGAAGGACGCTGCGATGGTGAAGCGTGGGCTGATTTTGCTCAGCTCGGTGTAAGCGTAATCAACGTCTTCTGGCTGGGTGTACAGTGCAGAAGCGTCCATGTGGCTGTTGTCCACACCGTCTTCTTCACCACCGGTGCAACCCAGTTCGATTTCCAGAGTCATGTCCATTTTGGCCATGCGCGCCAGGTATTTGGAGCAGATTTCGATGTTTTCGTGCAGTGACTCTTCAGACAGGTCGATCATGTGAGAAGAGAACAGTGGCTTACCGGTAGCCGCGAAGTGTTTTTCACCCGCGTCCAGCAGACCGTCGATCCACGGCAGCAGTTTCTTCGCGCAGTGGTCAGTGTGCAGGATAACTGGAACACCGTAGTGCTCAGCCATCTGGTGTACGTGGTGCGCACCAGAGATAGCGCCCAGGATTGCAGCACCCTGAGGAATGTCAGTTTTCACGCCTTTACCTGCGATGAACGCAGCGCCGCCGTTAGAGAACTGAACGATAACTGGCGCTTTAACTTTAGCAGCAGTTTCCAGTACGGCGTTGATGGAGTCGGTACCCACGCAGTTAACTGCTGGCAGAGCGAAGTTGTTTTCTTTAGCTACCTGGAACACTTTCTGTACGTCATCACCAGTGATAACGCCAGGTTTTACGAAATCAAAAATTTTAGACATGTTGCTTAGTCCTGTATCTTCGGCCGTTAGAAAAGGTGCGAGCTCTTAAAAGCGCGCTGAAAATTGGGCAGGTTTCCCTGCCCTTGAATGGCTTACTTCTTAGCGCGCTCTTCGAGCATTGCTACTGCTGGCAGTACTTTGCCTTCCACGAATTCGAGGAATGCGCCGCCACCAGTGGAGATGTAGGAGATCTTGTCAGCGATACCGAACAGGTCGATTGCCGCCAGGGTGTCACCACCGCCTGCGATAGAAAACGCTTCGCTGTCTGCGATAGCGTTAGCAACGATTTCAGTACCTTTGCGGAAGTTCGGGAATTCGAACACGCCAACAGGACCGTTCCACAGGATAGTTTTTGCGTTTTTGAGGATTTCAGCCAGTTTCTGTGCAGAAACGTCGCCCAGGTCCAGAATCTGCTCTTCATCTTTGATGTCGTTAACAGATTTCAGGGTCGCGGTTGCGGTTTCGGAGAACTCGGTCGCTACGCGAACGTCAGTTGGAACCGGGATATCGCAGGTGCTCAGCAGGCGTTTGGCTTCGTCAACCAGGTCTGCTTCGTACAGGGATTTGCCCACGTTGTGGCCCTGAGCAGCAACGAAGGTGTTCGCGATACCACCGCCAACGATCAGCTGGTCAGCGATTTTAGACAGGGAATCCAGAACGGTCAGTTTGGTAGAAACTTTAGAACCACCAACGATAGCCACCATTGGACGAGCAGGTTCTTTCAGTGCTTTACCCAGCGCTTCCAGTTCGTCAGCCAGCAGAGGACCGGCGCACGCTACGTCTGCAAATTTACCGATACCGTGGGTTGACGCCTGAGCACGGTGAGCCGTACCGAATGCATCCATCACGAACACGTCGCACAGTGCAGCGTATTTTTTGGACAGAGTTTCGTCGTCTTTCTTTTCGCCTTTGTTAAAGCGAACGTTTTCCAGAACAACCAGTTCACCGGCTGCAACTTCAACGCCGTCCAGGTAATCTTTCACCAGGCGAACCGGGTTGGACAGTTTGTCTTTCAGGTAATTAACCACTGGCAGCAGAGAGAACTCTTCGTTGTACTCGCCTTCAGTTGGACGACCCAGGTGGGAGGTGACCATCACTTTCGCGCCCTGCTTCAGAGCCAGTTCGATGGTTGGCAGAGATGCACGGATACGCGCGTCGCTGGTCACTTTGCCATCTTTAACCGGTACGTTCAGATCGGCACGGATGAAAACGCGTTTACCAGCCAGATCCAGATCGGTCATCTTAATTACAGACATGGTGAATCCTCTCGTTGATTCTTAAAGTTTTGCAGACGCACAATGCGTCTTACCTGAAACCTTGAGCGGCCATTGCTAACGTAGTGTCGAGCATTCGGTTAGCAAAGCCCCATTCGTTATCACACCAGACCAGCGTCTTGATAAGGTGTGCGCCACTGACTCTCGTTTGCGTGCCATCGACGATGGCGCTGTGCGGGTCGTGGTTAAAATCTACTGAGACCAACGGTAATTCCGTATAGTCAACTATACCATGAAATGCCCCCTGTGCCGCTTTTTGCAGCAACAGGTTGACTTCACAGGCTTTTACCGGTTTTTTCACCGTCACGCTAAGGTCGATTGCGGTGACGTTAATCGTCGGAACACGCACGGCAATCGCTTCAAATCGGTCATTAAACTGCGGAAAAATTCGGGTGATCCCTGCAGCCAGTTTCGTGTCCACCGGAATGATTGACTGGCTCGCTGCGCGAGTGCGTCGTAAGTCCGGATGGTAGGCGTCGATAACCTGCTGATCGTGCATGGCGGAGTGAATCGTGGTCACGGTGCCGGATTCAATGCCATACGCATCGTCTAACAGTTTGATGACCGGAATAATGCAGTTAGTGGTACAGGAGGCGTTGGAAACAATGCGGTGTTCGGCCTGCAGCTCATGCTGGTTGACGCCAAACACGACGGTCGCGTCGAGGTCGTTACTGCCGGGATGAGAAAACAGGACTTTTTTCGCGCCTGCTGCCAGATGCGCTTCGCCATGATCGCGGTTGCCGTACACGCCGGTACAGTCAAGCACCACATCCACACCCAGTTCACGCCAGGGTAGCCCGGAGATGCTGTTCTCATGCAGCACACGAATAGCGTCGTCACCCACAAAAAGCCGATCTCTTTCCTGGCGTACATCCCAGGCAAAGCGTCCGTGGCTGGTGTCATATTTCAACAAATGCGCCATGCCCGTAGCATCCGCCAGTTCATTGATTGCCACCACGGTTATTTCCGCCCGACGTCCGGATTCATATAAAGCACGAACCACGTTACGTCCGATGCGACCGAAGCCATTAATCGCTACGCGTACGGTCATAGATCTCCTGCAAAGCAATCCCTGAGTTTGAGGTGGCTGAAAGAGTAATCCAGCTACGCCCGAAGGGGAATCCTTGCTGTCACAAACTGCGATTGATTGGTCAATTGTCGAACATTTAATCGACTGAAACGCTTCAGCAAGAATAAGCGAATCGGGGAATAAAAGGAATGTCTGTCCAGATGAATAAGCGCGCTATATGACTTGCGTCACATTTTAGGTGGAATAATGCCGGCAAGGTAAAAGTAAAACGGTAACCGAGAGGTTACCGTTTTTTAGTGTATGCACCCTCTCCCCGTGGGAGAGGGTTGGGGTGAGGGCATCAGCCCGCACCGTACAAACGATTACAGCAGTTCTTTCGCTTTCGCGACAACGTTCTCAACGGTGAAGCCGAACTCTTCGAACAGCTGTTCTGCAGGAGCAGATTCACCGAAGGTGGTCATACCGACGATAGCACCGTTCAGGCCCACGTATTTGAACCAGTAGTCTGCGATGCCTGCTTCCACTGCCACACGCGCGGAAACCGCTTTAGGCAGGACGGATTCACGGTAAGCAGCATCCTGCTTGTCGAACGCATCGGTAGACGGCATGGAGACCACGCGCGCTTTCACGCCTTCGGCAGTCAGTTTTTCCCACGCTGCAACAGCCAGTTCAACTTCCGAACCGGTGGCGATGAAGATCAGCTCTGGCTGGCCCGCGCAATCTTTCAGCACGTAACCACCGCGAGCGATGTTTGCCAGCTGCTCAGGCGTACGCTCCTGCTGTGCCAGGTTCTGACGGGAGAGAATCAGCGCGGTTGGACCGTCCTGACGCTCAACGCCGTATTTCCACGCCACCGCGGATTCCACCTGGTCACATGGACGCCATGTGCTCATGTTCGGGGTCACGCGCAGGGAAGCCACCTGCTCTACCGGCTGGTGAGTTGGACCATCTTCGCCCAGACCGATGGAGTCGTGGGTGTAGACCATCACCTGACGCTGTTTCATCAGCGCGGCCATACGCACGGCGTTACGTGCATATTCGACAAACATCAGGAAGGTAGAGGTGTACGGCAGGAAACCACCGTGCAGGGAGATACCGTTGGCAATCGCGGTCATACCGAATTCACGTACACCGTAATGGATGTAGTTACCGGCAGTATCTTCGTTGATTGGCTTAGAACCAGACCACAGGGTCAGGTTAGATGGCGCCAGGTCAGCGGAGCCGCCCAGGAATTCTGGAAGCCATGGGCCGAATGCTTCAATCGCATTCTGAGACGCTTTACGGCTCGCGATTTTAGACGGGTTCGCCTGCAGCTTAGCGATGAATTCGTTCGCTTTCGCGTCGAAGTCAGACGGCATATCACCTTTCATACGGCGGGTGAATTCAGCCGCTTCCTGCGGGAACGCTTTCGCATAGGCAGCGAATTTCTCGTTCCAGGCCGCTTCTTTCGCCTGGCCTACTTCTTTTGCATCCCACTGAGCGTAGATCTCAGACGGGATTTCGAATGCAGGGTGTTTCCAGCCCAGCGCTTCGCGGGTCAGTGCGATTTCCGCGTCGCCCAGCGGTGCGCCGTGGGAGTCGTGAGTACCCGCTTTGTTCGGCGAACCGAAGCCAATGATGGTTTTGCACATCAGCAGGGACGGTTTGTCCGTCACAGCGCGCGCTTCTTCCACTGCACGTTTAATCGAGTCAGCATCGTGACCATCAACGCCACGCACTACGTGCCAGCCGTAGGCTTCGAAACGTGCTGCGGTGTCGTCGGTGAACCAGCCTTCAACGTGACCGTCGATGGAGATACCGTTGTCGTCATAGAACGCAACCAGTTTGCCCAGCTTCAGGGTACCTGCCAGGGAGCACACTTCGTGAGAAATGCCTTCCATCATGCAGCCGTCGCCCATGAACGCGTAGGTGAAGTGGTCTACGATGTCGTGACCAGGACGGTTGAACTGCGCCGCCAGCGTCTTCTCGGCAATCGCCATACCCACAGCGTTAGCAATACCCTGACCCAGCGGGCCGGTGGTGGTTTCTACGCCAGCGGTGTAACCCACTTCCGGGTGACCTGGAGTTTTAGAGTGCAGCTGACGGAAGTTTTTCAGCTCTTCGATAGGCAGATCGTAGCCGGTGAGGTGCAGCAGGCTATAGATCAGCATAGAGCCGTGGCCGTTTGACAGCACGAAGCGGTCGCGGTCAGCCCATGACGGGTTCTGCGGGTTGTGGTTCAGGAAATCACGCCACAGGACTTCGGCGATATCAGCCATACCCATAGGAGCCCCTGGGTGGCCGGATTTGGCTTTCTGTACTGCGTCCATGCTCAGCGCACGAATAGCATTAGCAAGCTCTTTACGTGAGGACATTTTAACTCCAGATCGGACTGTTAAAGGCCATGCCCTTGACGACAGCGCGTTTTGGGCTACGCCGGAAAAAAGTGCCAACAATGTAACCCAAGCCGCAAGTCATGTACATGGAGCATTCTTTTGCTTGTTAAGAAATCTCTGGATCATGCTCGCATGTTGCGCAATCTGCTCGCCCGGCCCTGTAGATATTCCTTATACTTAGCCCGACACCGGCTTCGCTGACGGTGCCCTTTTCGGATTTTATTCAGTTTAACGAGTACGGAAGCAACCTCATGAAAATGCGTGCAATAGTGCTGACCCTGGGTACAACGCTCCTGCTGAGCGGCTGTCAGAATATGGATTCTAACGGTCTGATGACGTCAGGCGCAGAGGCCTTTCAGGCCTATTCCCTGAGCGATGCGCAGGTGAAAGCGCTGAGCGACCAGGCCTGTAAAGATATGGACGGAAAAGCCACGCTTGCGCCGGCTAACAGTACCTACACGCAGCGTCTGAATAAGATTGCTTCCGCGCTGGGCGACAACATCAACGGCCAGCCGGTGAACTACAAGGTGTACATGGCGAAAGATGTCAACGCCTTCGCGATGGCGAACGGCTGTATCCGTGTCTACAGCGGGCTGATGGACATGATGACCGACAACGAAGTGGAAGCGGTCATCGGCCATGAAATGGGCCACGTTGCCCTGGGACACGTGAAGAAAGGGATGCAGGTTGCCCTGGGCACCAATGCCATCCGCGCAGCGGCGGCCTCTGCGGGCGGTATCGTTGGCAGCCTGTCGCAGTCACAGCTTGGCGACGTGGGTGAAAAACTGGTTAACTCTCAGTTCTCACAGCGTCAGGAGTCCGAGGCGGATGACTACTCCTACGACCTGTTGCGCAAACGCGGCATTAATCCATCAGGCTTAGCCACCAGCTTCGAAAAACTGGCCAAGCTGGAAGCCGGACGCCAAAGCTCCATGTTTGACGATCACCCGGCCTCAGAAGAACGCGCACAGCATATTCGCGACCGTATGGCCGCAGACGGGATTAAATAATTTCAGAAGGAGGCAATTTTGCCTCCTTTTTATTTCGCATGAATTGTTAACTTAACAGCACGTATCGATAACACCCCTGAAAGCCCCGCCAAATCTGCCTTATCGCCTTGAAATGTCTGGTCACATAATTATTGCAAAGGTTACTTTTTCCGGTAATTATCACCCCCGCAGTTATTCAAATTACTATATCCAGACAGAGACGTTCCCTCCGTGAAAAAAGAATTATCATTAATTGCTTTAAGTTTATTTGCTGCATTACCTGCCGCTGCAAGCCAGCAATCCGACAGCCAGGGTTTTATTGACGACAGCCATCTGGATCTGTTTTTACGCAATGCGTATATCAGCCGCGACTACCATCAGGGCCAGCAGGACAAAGCCGAATGGGGTCAGGGGATCATCGCCACGTTTGCATCCGGCTATACCGAAGGGCTGGTGGGCTTTGGCGTGGACGGAATCGCGCAGTATGGCGTGCGCCTGGACGGCGGCCGCGGCAAGAGCGGCGCGGGCGGCATCGACTTCTTTAAGCAGGAAGACGACGGCCGGGCAAAATCCGATCTGGCAAAGTTTGGCGCAACCGCCAAAATGCGCATCTCGAATACCGTACTGAGCTACGGAAATCAGCGCCCTGAGCTGCCCATCGTGAATGCCGACAGCTCCCGCCTGCTGTTTGAAAGCTACACCGGCACCATGCTGACCTCGAAAGAGATCGACGGTCTGGAAATCAACGCCGGTTACTTCACCGACGAGCAGCGTAAAAGCGATGACCGCCACGACAGTGGACTGAAGAGCCTCTCCTTCGGCGGTGCGAGCTATCAGTTTAACGACCAGTTCAGCGGCGCGCTGTACGCCTCTCGTAATGAAGAGGTGATGAACAAGCAGTACCTGGGCATGAACTTCAAACAGCCGTTCAGCACCGGGCAGCAGCTGGTGCTCGACTTCAACGGCTATAACTCCCGTCTGGATCAGGGTTACGCGGACAGCCTCGACACGGGCCGCAGCAACACCATCTGGAGCCTGGCGGCGAGCTACATCTGGGATATTCACACGTTCAAAGTGGCGTACCAGCAGAGCAGCGGCAGCACCGGCTACAACTACGGCGGCTATCGCGACAAGGGCGGCGTGGGTGACGGCGGAAACACCATCTGGCTGGCGAACTCCTACTGGTCTGATTTTAACGGCGAAGACGAACGTTCCTGGCAGGCATCCTACGGTCTGGACTTTGGCGGCCTTGGCTTACCGGGCCTGAGCTGGACCACTGCCTACGTGCGTGGGGATAATATTAAAACCTCTGAAACCAGCAACGGCAAAGAGCACGAGTGGTTTAACCAGATCCAGTACCAGGTGCAGGATGGTCCGGCGAAGGATCTGAAGCTTAAACTGCGCTACTCCGTCCTACGCGTCTCGAGCAACGCCAGCGAGTACAACGTGGGCGGGGATGAGATCCGCGCTTACGTGGAATACCCGTTTAACGTGTTCTGAAGGCAATAAAAAACCTCTCAATAGAGAGGTTTTTTTTCACGCAAGGTGAGGCTTATTCGCCTTTTTTGGCTGCCTGAATGTAGAGCATTTCCAGCGCCAGAGTCGCTGCGGCCAGCGCGGTGATCTCGGACTGGTCATACGCAGGCGCCACTTCCACCACGTCCATCCCGACAATGTTCAGATCCTTCAGGCCGCGCACCAGCTTGATGGCACGATCTGAGGTCAAACCGCCGATGACCGGCGTACCGGTGCCCGGTGCAAATGCCGGATCCAGACAGTCGATGTCGAAGGTCAGATACACGGGCATATCACCCACGATCTGCTTCACCTGAGCGATGATGTCGTCCACGCCGCGATCGTTAACCTGGCCCGCATCCAGCACGGTGAAACCGTTGTCTTTGTCGAACTCGGTGCGAATGCCGATCTGCACGGAGTGGTTCGGGTCGATCAGACCTTCGTTCGGCGCGGTGAAGAACATGGTGCCGTGGTCAAACTCGCAGCCGTTCGCGTAGGTGTCGGTATGTGCATCGAAGTGCACCAGCGCCATTTTACCGAAGTGCTTCGCATGGGCGCGCAGCAGCGGCAGGGTTACGAAATGGTCACCGCCGAACGAGAGCATGCGCTTACCGGCAGCCAGCAGCTTCTCGGCGTGCGCCTGCAGCTTCTCGCTCATCTCACGCGCGTCGCCGAAGGCGTACACCAGGTCACCGCAGTCCACGACGTTCAGGCGCTCGCGCATGTCGAAGTTCCACGGGAAGCGGTTATGCTCCCAGGCCAGGTTAGTGGAAACCTGACGGATCGCTGCCGGGCCGTGACGCCCCCCCGCGCGGCCAGATGTTGCCATATCGAACGGCACGCCGGTGATCACCCAGTCAGCGTCGCTGTCGTACGGCTGGAAGTTCATCGGAAGGCGTAAAAAACCAAACGCGTTAGATACCAGAGAGTTATCGTACTGATGACCTAAAGTGCTCATGTCCTGACCTCTTTTAAAGTCGATACATTAAAAACAGATGAAAAAAAATCCCCTCCGCGTCGTTAAACCCGACGAGGAAGGGATTGATTCGTAAATCGCTTATTGGGGCGAATTATCGCCGGTAATGCATACGGGTTCAAGTGAGTATAGGGCATTGTGCGGTCTGATGCCCTCACCCCGCCCTCTCCCTGAGGGAGAGGGCGTTTTCCTACTCGTCTTCCAGGTAGGTGTACCCGTACAGGCCCGCTTCAAACTCTTCCAGGAACTGCTGCTGGAGCGCATCGTCCAGACCGGTGTTTTTCACCTGGTCGCGGAACTGAGTGAGCAGTTTTTTCGGATCCAGCTGAACGTATTCCAGCATGTCCGCCACGGTGTCCCCTTCATCGGACAGCTCAATTTCCACGTTGCCGTCAGGGAACACGAACACGTCCACCGCTTCGGTATCACCGAACAGGTTGTGCATGTTGCCGAGGATCTCCTGATACGCGCCGACCATAAAGAAGCCCAGCATCGGCGGGTTCTCCGGGTCGTATTCCGGCATTGGCATCGTCGTTGCGATACCGTCGCCGTCGACGTAGTGGTCGATGGCACCGTCGGAATCACAGGTGATATCCAGCAGCACCGCACGACGTTCCGGCGCGTGGTTCAGCCCTTCCAGCGGCAGAACCGGGAACAGCTGGTCGATCCCCCAGGCATCCGGCATCGACTGGAACAGCGAGAAGTTGACGTAAATCTTGTCCGCCATACGTTCCTGCAGCTCGTCGATAATCGGACGGTGCGCGCGGTTGCTCGGGTCGAGCTGTTTCTGCACTTCATGGCACATGTTCAGGTAGAGCTGTTCCGCCCACGCGCGCTCCTGCAGGCTGAAGGTGCCTGAAGAATAACCCACGTGAATGTCATGCAGATCCATCTGGCTGTCGTGCAGCCATTCGCGCAGGGAACGACGCGTGCCCGGCTCGTGCATTTCCTGCCAGGTTTCCCACATGCTTTGCAGGGAACGCGGAGCATCGTCTGCCGGAGGCGTCGCTTCTGAGATTTCGCTACGCTCAACGCCGATGATGTTAGAGACCAGCACCGTATGGTGCGCGGTCACCGCGCGACCGGATTCGGTGATCACCGTCGGGTGCGGCAGGCCGTTCTCTTCACAGGCATCACCGATCGCCCAGATGATGTTGTTCGCGTATTCGTTCAGGCCGTAGTTCACGGAACAGTCAGACTGCGAGCGGGTCCCTTCGTAGTCCACGCCCAGGCCGCCGCCCACGTCGAAGCACTGAATATTTACGCCGAGCTTGTGCAGCTCAACGTAGAAACGCGCTGACTCACGCACGCCGGTGGCGATGTCGCGAATATTGGCCATCTGCGAGCCGAGGTGGAAGTGCAGCAGCTGAATGCTGTCCAGACGACCGCGCTCGCGCAGGATTTCCACCAGCTGCAGCACCTGGTTTGCCGCCAGGCCGAACTTGGATTTCTCGCCGCCGGAGGACTGCCATTTACCGGAACCTTGTGACGCCAGACGCGCACGCACGCCAAGGCGCGGCACCACGTTCAGACGTTCGGCCTCTTCCAGCACGATGGCGATTTCGGTCATCTTTTCGATAACCAGATAGACCTTGTGGCCCATCTTTTCGCCGATCAGCGCCAGACGAATGTATTCACGGTCTTTATAGCCGTTACAGACGATCACTGAACGGGTCATGCCCGCATGCGCCAGAACCGCCATCAGCTCCGCTTTGGAGCCAGCTTCCAGGCCCAGCGGCTCGCCGGAGTGGATCAGGGATTCAATCACGCGGCGGTGCTGGTTCACCTTGATCGGGTAAACCAGGAAATAGTCGCCTTTATAGCCGTAGGACTCACGCGCGCGCTTGAACGCGGCGTTAATAGAACGCAGGCGATGTTGCAGGATCTGCGGGAAGCAGAACAGTGCAGGCAAACGCTGGCCCTGAGCCTCACGGGCTTTCACCAGTTTCGCGAGATCCACGCGCGCTTCAGGGACGTCCGGATCCGGGCAGACGCTGATGTGGCCCAGTTCGTTGACGTCGTAGTAGTTATTGCCCCACCAGGCAATATTGTAAGTGCGCAGCATCTTGCTGGCTTCCTCGGAGCTCATCGCAACCTCCTGCATAGAACGTAGTACACCCTGTTCGCCCGCTGACGAAGGCGAAAAAGAAGACATGTCGTCAGACATAGCGAACCTCAACTCTTTGTAATAAGTGTAAAACAGTTGACTACTATCGCAGCGTTATACGGCGATAACAACCCATAAACGGCTCCGTTTCCCAGCAGAGTATGCTGAAAACCAGACCGTGCGACCGGTTTCTTATTCATATCATTGTAAAACACGTATCCGAACTCTGTATGACAAGGTTCGGCGAAACCACGAGAAAACTCTTGTATTAACAAGAGCGCCCTTGTTCAGTTTTCACAAAGCGTGACCGGCCCTGGAATCCTGAGAAGCGCCGAGATGGGTATAACATCGGCAGGTTTGCAGACTAGAAATGCGGGTTGCGGGAATCAAATACGCGCCAGAACGGCTGCGCTGAATGTGCGGAAAACGATGGTTCATTATCTGGTATCACCTCCACGGCCGCCTCTGCTGAAACGGACCACAAGCCAAAGCTAAAAGTTCACTGCTTAACCCGGCTGGAAGTGGCGACACGATGAGTTCATCGAGCGCTTATTTTATATGAGCCGCGCGCCGCGTTTTATACCGAGAACAGGGGTAAAAAGCAAAAGATAAATGTGCGTGTTGCCGGGGCCGTCAGGAATTATTGCCAGCCGTAATTTCAACTGAGTGAGAGGTTAGTCAAAAAAAACTGGAAATCGGGCGAAGAAGTGACCTAAAATAGCCGTCCAGATGTTAATCCATCTATACTGATTAACACTCATACTGCCAGTGTCAAAAACCTGCAGGCCTTGGTAGAATTATCTCCTTTGGCTATTCCGCACAGCAGCTTGAGCTAACCAAATTCCTCTTAGGTGAAATAAAACATGGCAAAACACCTGTTTACGTCCGAGTCCGTATCAGAAGGACATCCTGATAAAATTGCTGACCAAATCTCCGATGCAGTGCTGGATGCGATCCTGGCGCAGGATCCTAAAGCGCGCGTCGCGTGCGAAACCTATGTCAAAACCGGCATGGTTCTGGTTGGCGGTGAGATCACCACCAGCGCATGGGTTGATATCGAAGAGATCACCCGTAACACGGTGCGTGAGATCGGCTATGTGCATTCTGATATGGGCTTTGATGCCAACTCCTGCGCGGTTCTGAGCGCGATTGGCAAACAGTCTCCAGACATCAACCAGGGCGTTGACCGTGCCGATCCGCTGGAACAGGGCGCGGGCGACCAGGGCCTGATGTTCGGCTATGCAACCAACGAAACCGACGTGCTGATGCCAGCACCGGTCACCTACGCACACCGTCTGGTGCAGCGTCAGGCTGAAGTGCGTAAAAACGGCACCCTGCCGTGGCTGCGCCCGGATGCGAAAAGCCAGGTCACCTTCCAGTATGACGACGGCAAAATCGTTGGGATTGACGCGGTAGTGCTTTCTACCCAGCATTCCGAAGATATCGATCAGAAATCCCTGCAGGAAGCAGTGATGGAAGAGATCATCAAGCCGGTTCTGCCGACCGAATGGCTGAGCTCTGCGACCAAATTCTTCATCAACCCAACCGGACGCTTCGTTATCGGCGGCCCAATGGGCGACTGCGGCCTGACCGGTCGTAAAATCATCGTTGATACCTACGGCGGCATGGCGCGTCACGGTGGCGGTGCGTTCTCTGGTAAAGATCCGTCTAAAGTTGACCGTTCTGCGGCGTACGCGGCACGTTATGTGGCGAAAAACATCGTTGCAGCCGGCCTGGCTGACCGCTGTGAGATCCAGGTTTCCTACGCGATCGGCGTAGCTGAGCCAACCTCCATCATGGTTGAAACCTTCGGTACCGAGAAAGTGCCTTCAGAACAGCTGACGCTGCTGGTGCGCGAGTTCTTCGACCTGCGTCCATACGGCCTGATTCAGATGCTGGATCTGCTGCACCCAATCTACAAAGAAACCGCGGCATACGGTCACTTTGGTCGTGAACATTTCCCATGGGAAAAAACCGACAAAGCCGCCCTGCTGCGTGAAGCTGCCGGTCTGAAGTAATCGACTGACATCTGCGTGATAAAAGGCCAGCCTTCGGGCTGGCCTTTTTTTGTTGGTGGCGCCGCAAAGGTGCACATATGGTACCGATTACACCGCACCGGATGCGTCTCGCTTTCAGAATATTCTCTTTGCATGATCGCCTTTCTTCTGCTGTTACATCTTCTTTCAGTTAAGTCTGAAATGTGTTCTTTCGCGATGCATATCACCTCGTTTACCTCTATATTTTCAAAGCTTTAATTATTTTTACGGTTGCACGCTAGTGTAACCGATTACACCTATGTGATTAATCTCACATATTTTTACGGGTCACTCACCTACCCTTTACATCAATAAAACTGATAACCCAACTGGAGGGCATAATGCCTGACAATAAAAAACAGGGGCGTACGTCCAACAAGGCGATGACATTCTTCGTCTGTTTCCTCGCCGCCCTGGCAGGATTACTTTTTGGCCTGGATATCGGCGTTATTGCCGGTGCATTACCTTTCATCACTGACGAGTTCCAGATCAGCGCTCACACCCAGGAGTGGGTGGTCAGCTCCATGATGTTCGGTGCCGCAGTGGGTGCCGTCGGCAGCGGCTGGCTCTCCTTCAAGCTCGGGCGTAAAAAGAGCCTGATGATCGGCGCGATCCTGTTCGTTGCCGGTTCACTCTTCTCTGCCGCTGCGCCTAACGTTGAGGTTCTGCTGGTTTCCCGCGTGCTGCTCGGCCTGGCCGTGGGCGTGGCGTCCTATACCGCCCCGCTTTACCTGTCTGAAATCGCGCCGGAGAAAATCCGCGGCAGTATGATTTCGATGTATCAGCTCATGATCACCATCGGTATTTTGGGCGCGTACCTTTCCGATACCGCGTTTAGCTACAGCGGCGCATGGCGCTGGATGCTCGGCGTGATCATCATCCCGGCAATTCTGCTGCTGATTGGCGTCTTCTTCCTGCCGGACAGCCCGCGCTGGTTTGCCGCCAAACGTCGATTCCACGATGCCGAACGCGTACTGATGCGCCTGCGCGACACCAGCGCCGAAGCGAAAAACGAGCTGGAAGAGATCCGCGAAAGCCTGAAGGTCAAACAGTCCGGCTGGGCGCTGTTTAAAGAGAACAGCAACTTCCGCCGCGCGGTGTTCCTCGGCGTGCTGCTTCAGGTCATGCAGCAGTTCACCGGGATGAACGTCATCATGTATTACGCGCCAAAAATCTTTGAGCTGGCGGGCTATACCAACACCACCGAGCAGATGTGGGGGACCGTCATCGTGGGTCTGACCAACGTGCTGGCGACCTTTATCGCCATCGGCCTGGTGGACCGCTGGGGACGTAAGCCAACCCTGACGCTGGGCTTCCTGGTGATGGCGGCCGGTATGGGTGTCCTCGGTACCATGATGCATGTGGGCATTCACTCACCAACCGCCCAGTACTTTGCGGTCGGCATGCTGCTGATGTTTATCGTCGGGTTTGCGATGAGCGCCGGCCCGCTGATTTGGGTGCTGTGCTCTGAGATCCAGCCGCTGAAAGGGCGTGATTTTGGTATCACCTGCTCTACCGCAACCAACTGGATTGCCAACATGATCGTCGGCGCAACGTTCCTGACCATGCTCAATACCCTGGGCAACGCGAACACCTTCTGGGTCTACGCTGGTCTGAACATCTTCTTTATTGTGCTGACAATCTGGCTGGTTCCAGAAACCAAACACGTTTCTCTGGAACATATTGAACGTAACCTGATGAAAGGTCGTCCGCTGCGCGAAATCGGCGCCCACGACTGATCCTCATGCGGGAGGCGCCTCTTGCGCCTCCCCGCTTCGCGCTTTATGCTCTGCCCCTATGAAAGCACCCCGTCTTCCCATCGCCCTTCAGCAAGCCGTTATGCGCAGCCTGCGGGAAAAACTCGCCCAGGCGAACCTGAAGCTCGGCCGCAATTACCCTGAACCTAAGATCGTTTATCAGCAGCGCGGCACCGCGGCGGGTACCGCCTGGCTCGAGCCCTATGAGATCCGCCTTAACCCGGTGCTGATGATGGAAAACCAGCAGGCGTTTATCGAGGAAGTGGTACCGCACGAGCTGGCGCATCTGCTGGCGTGGAAACACTTCGGACGCGTCGCGCCCCACGGCAAGGAGTGGAAGTGGATGATGGAAGCGGTGCTCGGCGTTCCGGCACGCCGTACCCATCAGTTCGAGCTGGAATCGGTGCGCCGCAATACCTTCCCCTACCGCTGCCAGTGTCAGCAGCACCAGCTTACCGTCCGCCGCCATAATCGCGTGGTGCGCGGCGAGGCGACCTACCGCTGCGTCAAATGCGGCGAGCCGCTGGTTGCGGAATAATCATCTGAACTTTCAGGAACTTTCCTGATCTGACTGATTGCATACGGGAACAACATTCGTTACGTTGCGGGCTCGTTTTGACACGGAGTGTAAGATGTCCCGTAATTTTTCTCTCGCGGTCGCTTTTCTGACGACGGCGCTCTCAGGCCATGCTCTGGCCGACGGTATCAACAGTTTTTCCCAGGCCAAGGCAGCAGGCGTGAAGGTGAACGCCGATGTGCCGGGCGATTTCTACTGCGGCTGTAAAATTAACTGGCAGGGTAAAAAAGGGGTCGTTGACCTTGAGTCCTGCGGCTATAAGGTGCGTAAAAACGAAAACCGCGCCAGCCGCATTGAATGGGAACATGTCGTTCCGGCCTGGCAGTTTGGCCATCAGCGCCAGTGCTGGCAGGATGGCGGACGTAAAAACTGCGCCAAAGATCCGGTTTATCGCCAGATGGAAAGCGATATGCATAACCTGCAGCCTGCCATAGGTGAAGTGAACGGAGACCGGGGTAATTTCATGTACAGCCAGTGGAACGGTGGCGAAGGCCAGTACGGCCAGTGCGGTATGAAGGTTGATTTTAAAGAGAAAGTCGCCGAGCCCCCTGCCCGCGCGCGCGGCAGCATTGCCCGCACCTACTTCTATATGCGTGACCGTTACGACCTCAACCTCTCCCGCCAGCAGACGCAGCTGTTCAACGCCTGGGACAAGCAGTACCCGGTGACGGAGTGGGAATGCCAGCGCGACGAACGCATCGCCAGAGTCCAGGGGAATCACAACCCTTACGTCCAGCGGGCTTGCCAGGCGCAAAAGAGCTAACCTACACTACGGCCATTCGCTTATATCGCATGACACATGGAATTTCTGACTATGCGCATTCCCCGCATTTACCATCCTGAACTGATTACCGCAGGCCGCGAAATCGCCCTGTCTGATGACGCCGCCAACCACGTTGGCCGCGTGCTGCGCATGGGCGCAGGTCAGGCAATACAGCTGTTCGACGGCTCGAACCAGGTTTTCGACGCCGAAATCACGCGGTCGGATAAAAAAAGCGTACACGTTAACGTGCTGCGTGGCGAAGTGGATGACCGGGAATCACCGCTGCACATCCATCTGGGCCAGGTGATGTCGCGCGGTGAGAAAATGGAGTTCACCATTCAGAAATCCATTGAACTGGGTGTAAGCCTCATTACGCCACTTTTTTCTGAACGCTGCGGCGTTAAACTGGATGCGGAACGTCTGAACAAAAAGATCCAGCAGTGGCAGAAAATTGCCATTGCGGCTTGCGAACAGAGTGGCCGCAACCGTATCCCGGAGATCCGCCCGGCGATGGATCTGGAGGACTGGTGTGCAGAAGAAGAAAGTGGGCTGAAGCTCAACCTTCATCCGCGCGCCAGCGCCAGCATCAATACGCTGCCCTTGCCCGTTGAGCGCGTACGCCTGCTGATTGGCCCCGAAGGCGGCCTGTCGGCGGACGAAATTGCGATGACGGCACGTTACCAGTTTACTGATATTCTGTTGGGACCTCGCGTTCTGCGCACTGAGACAACGGCACTCACGGCCATTACCGCGCTACAGGTACGGTTTGGCGATCTGGGTTGAAGCATTAACGGAGAAGAACATGATCAAGCTCGGCATCGTGATGGACCCCATCGCAAACATTAACATCAAGAAAGATTCCAGCTTCGCCATGCTGCTGGAAGCGCAGCGTCGCGGCTATGAACTCCACTATATGGAGATGAACGATCTTTACCTGATCAACGGTGAAGCCCGCGCGCGCACCCGCATCGTTAACGTCGAGCAGAACTACGACAAATGGTACGAGTTCGGCACCGAGCAGGATATTGCCCTGGCCGATCTCAACGTCATCCTGATGCGTAAAGATCCGCCGTTCGACACCGAATATATCTACAGCACCTACATCCTTGAGCGTGCAGAAGAGAAAGGCACGCTGATCGTCAACAAGCCGCAGAGCCTGCGCGACTGCAACGAGAAGCTCTACACCGCCTGGTTCTCTGACCTGACGCCGGAAACCCTCGTGACCCGCAGCAAAGCGCAGCTGAAAGAATTCTGGCAGAAGCACGGCGATATCATCATGAAGCCGCTGGACGGCATGGGCGGCGCGTCGATTTTCCGCGTGAAAGAGAGCGACCCGAATATTGGCGTGATTGCCGAAACGCTGACCGAACTGGGCACGCGCTACTGCATGGCACAGAACTATATTCCGGCGATCAAAGACGGCGATAAGCGCGTTCTGGTGGTAGATGGCGAACCGGTTCCTTACTGCCTGGCGCGTATCCCGCAGGGTGGCGAAACTCGTGGGAACCTGGCAGCCGGTGGCCGCGGCGAGCCGCGCCCGCTGACCGAAAGCGACTGGGAAATTGCCCGCCGCGTTGGCCCGACGCTGAAAGCCAAAGGCCTGATCTTTGTTGGCCTGGATATCATCGGCGATCGTCTGACCGAAGTGAACGTCACCAGCCCGACCTGCATTCGTGAAATTGAAGCGGAATTCCCGATTTCGATCACCGGAATGCTGATGGACGCTATCGAAAAACGTTTACAGAAATAACCTAACAATACTATTAGTGACAGCGCCTGTGTTTGTCCCCATACTGGGCGTTGTCGCTTTTTAAACCAGGAAACAGTACCTCTGACAATGAATTTACAGCATCACTTTCTTATTGCCATGCCTGCTCTCCAGGACCCGATTTTTCGCCGTGCCGTGGTTTATATTTGTGAATACAATGAAGACGGCGCGATGGGTATTATCATCAATAAACCACTGGAAAATCTTCAGGTTGAAGGAATTCTGGACAAGCTGAAAATACCGGCTGAAGCGCGACTGCCGGAAATCCGGCTTGATAAACCGGTGATGCTGGGTGGACCTCTTGCAGAAGATCGCGGCTTTATCCTGCATACGCCGCCGGTATTCTCTTCCAGTATTCGAATTTCGGATAACACCGTTATCACGACCTCGCGCGACGTGCTTGAAACGCTGGGCACCGCTGAGCAGCCTTCTGAAGTGCTGGTGGCGCTGGGCTATTCGTCGTGGGAGAAAGGCCAGCTTGAGCAAGAGATCCTCGATAACGCCTGGCTTACCGCGCCTGCGGACATGAATATCCTGTTTAAAACCCCGATCGCCGATCGCTGGCGTGACGCGGCAAAGCTGATTGGCATTGATATCCTGACCATGCCTGGCGTAGCGGGGCACGCCTGATGAGCGGAACGCTTCTGGCCTTCGATTTTGGTACTAAAAGCATTGGCGTCGCCGTGGGTCAGCGCATCACCGGTACCGCGCGTCCGCTTACGGCCCTGAAGGCCAACGACGGCACGCCAGACTGGAATCTTATCGAGCGTCTGCTCAAAGAGTGGCAGCCGGATGACGTGATTGTTGGGCTCCCGCTGAACATGGACGGCACAGAACAGCCGCTTACCGCCCGGGCGCGTAAGTTCGCCAATAAAATCCATGGTCGCTTTGGCGTCTCCGTGAAGCTTCACGACGAGCGTCTCAGCACCGTCGAAGCGCGTGCGGGCCTGTTTGAGCACGGCGGCTTCCGGGCGCTCAACAAAGGCAGCGTGGACTCCGCTTCTGCCGTGATTATCCTCGAAAGCTATTTCGAACAGGGCTTTTAACCACAGGGGCCTACAGCCGCCCCTGCGCCCGTCTCTCCGCCAGGCTCTGGTCAAAGTTCTGCATTCCTGCCTGCTGACCGGTTTGAATGATCCCGGGCAGTTGCCACGTTTTCCCTTCACGAATCAAATTCGCCGCCGCCGCAGTGTTCACCAGCAGTTCATACAACGCGACGCGCCCGCCCTGTAGATCGGGAATCAGCTTTTGCGCCAGCACCGCCCGCAGGCTGCCGGCCAGCTGGTTACGCACCGGATCTTTCTCCTGCGCCGGGAACGTATCGACCAGCCTTTCAATCGCCTGCGATGCCCCGCGCGTATGCAGCGTCGCCAGCACCAGATGTCCGGTTTCCGCCGCCGTCAGCGCCAGGCGGATCGTTTCGCTGTCGCGCAGTTCCCCCAGCAGAATAACGTCCGGATCCTGGCGTAAGGCGCTGCGCAGCGCTTCAGCAAATGACGGGCTGTGCTGGCCTATCTCCCGCTGCTGGATCAGGCAACGCTCGCTCTGGTAGATAAACTCCACCGGATCTTCAAGCGTGAGGATATGGCCGTCAGCATGGTGGTTTAGAAAATCGACCATCGCCGCCAGCGTAGTGGATTTGCCGCTGCCGGTCGCCCCCGTGACCAGAATCAGCCCGGCGTCATTGGATAACAGTTCCGGGATTACCCTCGGCGCGCCCAGCGAAGCGAGCTGCGGGCAGCTACGCGGCAACAGCCGCAGCGTCACAGAGATACCGCTCATCTGCTTAAAGGCACTGCCGCGCAGACGCTGGCCTCCCGTTACCGTCGCGGCAAAATCCACCTGGCCCTTTGCCCACCATGTTCCCTGCTGCTCATCGTTGAGCCACGCTTTTAATAACGCTCCGACATCGGGAGGCGGAAAGGGAGCGGGTTCAAGCCGGCCTAATCTGCGCCAGCGCGGTGGCGAATCACTGCACAGGTGTAGATCGGAGACGTTATGCTTTACACTAAGGGCCACAATTTCTTCCACATCCATAGACTACTCCTCGGAAAATGAACGACATTGCGCATAACCTGGCACAGGTCCGGGACAAAATCTCAGCCGCCGCAGCGCGTTGCGGCCGTGCTTCAGAAGAAATTACGCTGCTTGCAGTCAGCAAAACCAAGCCTGCGAGCGCCATCGCAGAAGCTATTGATGCAGGCCAGCGGGCGTTTGGTGAAAACTACGTGCAGGAAGGCGTGGATAAAATTCGCTACTTCCAGGAACAGGGAAATACGGATCTGCAGTGGCACTTTATTGGCCCCCTGCAGTCGAACAAAAGCCGTCTGGTGGCAGAGCACTTCGACTGGTGCCACACCATCGACCGCCTGCGTATCGCTACCCGTCTGAATGACCAGCGTCCGGCAGAAATGCCGGCACTCAACGTGCTGATTCAGGTCAACATCAGCGACGAAAACAGCAAGTCCGGCATTGCGCTGAGCGAGCTGGAGGCGCTGGCCGCCGAGGTGGCCGAACTGCCGCGCTTGACCCTGCGCGGGCTGATGGCCATTCCTGCGCCTGAGTCAAGTTATGAAAGGCAGTTTGCCGTGGCACAGCAAATGGCTGTAGCATTTGAGGCGCTTAAAGCGCGCTATAACACGGTAGACACGCTTTCACTGGGCATGTCGGATGATATGGAAGCCGCCATCGCGGCAGGCAGCACTATGGTGCGCATCGGCACGGCAATTTTCGGTGCGCGCGACTACTCAAAATAATAAGGAAACCTGAGGAACGCCATGAAGACGTTGACTTTCCTGCTCTCAACAGTGCTTGAGCTGTATACGATGGCGCTTTTGCTGCGCGTCTGGATGCAGTGGGCCCGCTGTGATTTTTACAATCCGTTCTCGCAGTTTGTCGTGAAAATCACGCAACCTGTTGTCGGACCGCTGCGCCGCATTATCCCGGCGATGGGTCCCATCGACAGTTCGTCTCTGCTGGTGGCGTTTATTCTGAGCGTTATCAAAGCGATCGTGCTGTTTATGGTCATCACCTTCCAGCCGATTATCTGGATTGCTGCGGTCCTGATTTTAATCAAAACCATCGGCCTGCTGATTTTCTGGGTGCTGCTGGTCATGGCCATCATGAGCTGGGTAAGCCAGGGGCGTAGCCCGGTAGAATATGCGCTGATCCAACTGGCCGAGCCGCTGCTGCGCCCGATCCGTAACCTGCTTCCGTCTATGGGCGGCATCGATTTTTCCCCGATGATCCTGGTTCTGCTGCTCTATGTGGTCAACATGGGGATCGCTGAGCTGTTACAGTCCACGGGCGATATGCTGCTGCCGGGGCTGTGGATGGCGCTATGAGTGCCGTAAGCACCTGCGCTGACGGGCTGGTTTTGCGGCTATATATTCAGCCGAAAGCCAGCCGTGACGGTATTGTCGGGCTGCATGGCGACGAGTTAAAAGTCGCCATCACCGCCCCGCCGGTTGACGGCCAGGCGAACGCGCATCTGACCAAATATCTGGCAAAACAGTTTCGCGTCGCCAAAAGCCAGGTCATCATTGAAAAAGGTGAACTTGGGCGACATAAACAGGTAAAAATCCTTAATCCGCAATCTATCCCGACGGAAGTCGCGGCTCTGAAAGAACAGGACTAAACCATGCAGAAAGTTGTTCTCGCGACCGGCAACGCCGGTAAAGTGCGCGAGCTGGCCTCGCTATTAAATGATTTTGGGCTGGACGTGGTCGCCCAGACCGATCTTGGCGTGGAGTCCGCCGAAGAGACGGGGCTGACGTTTATCGAAAACGCGATCCTGAAAGCACGTCACGCCGCGCAGATTACCGGCCTGCCCGCGATTGCCGACGACTCCGGCCTGGCCGTGGATTTTCTCGGCGGTGCACCGGGGATTTACTCTGCGCGCTATTCCGGCGTTGACGCCACCGACCAGCAGAATCTGGAAAAGCTACTTGTCGCCCTGAAAGACGTACCGGACGAACAGCGCACCGCGCAGTTCCACTGCGTGCTGGTCTATATGCGCCACGCGGAAGACCCGACGCCGATTGTCTGCCACGGCAGCTGGCCGGGCGTGATTACCCGTGAAGCAGCTGGCAACGGCGGCTTTGGCTACGACCCGATTTTCTTTGTCCCGACCGAGGGCAAAACCGCTGCGGAACTGACCCGCGAAGAGAAAAGCGCGATTTCCCACCGTGGACGCGCGCTGAAACTGTTACTGGAAGCACTGCGTAATGGCTAATTTGCCGCCTCTGAGTCTTTATATTCACATCCCATGGTGCGTGCAGAAGTGCCCGTACTGCGATTTCAACTCGCACGCGCTGAAGGGCGAAGTGCCGCACGATGACTACGTTGCGCATCTGCTGGCCGACCTGGACGCCGATGTCGCTTACGCACAGGGACGTGAAGTTAAGACCATTTTCATTGGTGGCGGTACGCCGAGCCTGCTGTCCGGCCCGGCGATGCAGACGCTGCTGGACGGCGTGCGTACGCGCCTGAACCTGGCGGCAGATGCTGAAATTACCATGGAAGCCAACCCCGGCACCGTTGAGGCCGACCGTTTTGTCGACTATCAGCGCGCGGGCGTGAACCGCATCTCCATCGGCGTGCAGAGCTTTAGCGAACCGAAGCTAAAACGTCTGGGGCGCATTCACGGCCCGGAAGAGGCGAAGCGCGCGGCAAACCTGGCGACCGGGCTGGGCCTTCGCAGCTTTAACCTGGATTTGATGCACGGTCTGCCGGATCAGTCGCTGGAAGAGGCGCTGGACGACCTGCGCCAGGCGATCGAACTGAACCCGCCGCACCTGTCGTGGTATCAGCTCACCATCGAGCCAAACACGCTGTTTGGTTCCCGCCCGCCGGTGCTGCCGGACGACGACGCGCTGTGGGATATCTTCGAGCAGGGTCACAGGCTGCTAACCGCTGCGGGCTATCAGCAGTATGAAACGTCCGCGTATGCGAAGCCGGGCTATCAGTGCCAGCACAACCTGAACTACTGGCGCTTTGGCGACTACCTGGGAATTGGCTGCGGCGCGCACGGCAAGGTGACCTTCCCGGACGGGCGCATTCTGCGCACCGCTAAAACCCGCCACCCGCGCGGGTATATGGAAGGGCGTTACCTGGAGCGTCAGCACGACGTCGAGGCGGCGGATAAACCGTTTGAGTTCTTTATGAACCGCTTCCGTCTGCTTGAAGCCGCGCCGCGCGCGGAATTTGCGCGTTACACCGGGCTGCCGGAATCGGTGATTCGCCCGCAGATCGACGAGGCGCTGGCGCAGGGGTATCTCACCGAGAGCGAGGAATACTGGCAGATCACCGAGCACGGCAAGCTGTTCTTAAATTCCCTTCTTGAGCTGTTCCTCGCCGAATAATCCTGAAGGCTGATTCAGGATTTTGCATCCCGTTCTGCTGGCTGAGGGAAAGGCTGGCAGAGTGTGGGGATGAAAATTACTCGTTCTTATGCAAAACAGCTCAGACGTGAGCTGACAAAAGAAGAAAGACGGCTTTGGTATCTACTGCGCAGCCGCCGTTTCGAAAATTATAAATTTCGTCGACAACATCCTGTAGATCACTACATTCTGGATTTCGCCTGCTGCGCGGCTCATCTGGCTGTTGAGCTGGATGGTGGGCAACATGATGAAAAGCAGGAATACGATCGTCAAAGAACGTGCTGGCTTAACGAGAAAGGCTGGCATGTCATTCGATTCTGGAACAACGAACTCTGGAATAACGAAGAGGCGGTGTTAGAAAAGATCCTTGAAATACTGCAAATGCTGCAACCCTCACCCCGGCCCTCTCCCTGAAAGGGAGAGGGAGCAAACCATCCCCTCGCCCCTTTGGGGAGAGGGTTAGGGTGAGGGGAAATTACTTAAGCGTCCCCACCAGCGCCTTCCGGCTATCTTCCAGCGACACCACGCGTTTACACACGTCTTTGCCGAACTGCTGGAAATCATCTTCCTGGTTCTTCCACTCGTTCTGAATGGAGGTCTGCAAGCCGCCCAGGCTGCCGAGCACGCCCTGCAGCGGATTACCGCCGCCCTTCAGCACGGCTTTGGCGCCCATCTCGTTGATGCTGTCCTGCAGGATGCCGCCCATAGCCTGGTTCACCAGCTGCTGCCCGTCAGCGCGGACCTGATCGATCGCCTTGTAGTGGAACGTCAGGCCGTCGGAGCGCGTCTCGATAATGCGGTTCATCTGCTCTTTAAGCTGCTTATCGAGCTTCGTCAGGCGGGTGCGCATATTGCTGCTCTCACCCACCTCTTTGGTGATGATCTTATCCAGCGCGACGCGGCTTTTCTCAACGCGGGTCAGCGCGCCTTCATTAATCCATGGCAGCGCGGTACGCAAATCGGCCTGATAGTCTTTCGCCTGCTCACGCTGTGCGGCAGTCAGGTTGTACTGCTTGCCGTTAAAGGTGACGTTCCCCTGCGGCGTAATCACCAGATTGCCGTTCTCGCCTTTGACCTGCACGGTTTGCGGGCTTAACACCACGTCATCACGCGGGGTGACGCTACATTGATAATCCGCATGGGCGGTGAATCCGGTTGCCATCAAAGCAACAGCCAGCAACGTTTTGCGCATCTTAAACACTCCCTCAGACAAAATGGGCCAGCTAATGCTGGCCCCTTACTGCTTTATTAGTCCCACCAAACGTCGAAAAGTTCGCTGACGCGGACATCTTCGAGCTTGTGGTCTTCAAGCCATTTACGTACCAGGGCCTGATGTTCTTCAGTGCATTTACCCACTTCCTGGGTGCAGATCAGACCTTCCCAGGCCAGATAGCCGCTACCGTCGAAGGCCAGCTTGTTTGGCTCAATCACGTCATTGATGAACGCATCCACGTCCTGATCGATCTGTTCTACACTGGTGCCTTCCGGGAAACGCCACGCAACGGAGAAGCCCACTTCCTGGAATTCTTCGATGTGCATCTTTTTACGCAGACGACGGCTACGATTCTTTGCCATTATTTCACCCTCTCGAACATTAAGTCCCATACACCGTGACCAAGACGATGGCCACGCTGTTCAAATTTCGTTACCGGACGCGATTCCGGACGCGGTACATAGTCGTTGCTCTCAGACTGGTTTTTATACCCGTCCAGCGACGACATCACTTCCAGCATATGTTCCGCATACGGTTCCCAGTCGGTCGCCATATGGAAGACACCGCCCAGCTTCAGCTTACTTTTCACCAGCTCGGCAAACGGCGCCTGAACGATACGGCGTTTATTATGACGTGCTTTGTGCCACGGGTCAGGGAAAAAGAGCTGAACCATGGTTAAAGAATTGTCAGGAATCATTTTATGCAGCACTTCCACCGCGTCGTGACACATCACGCGCAGGTTCTCAACGCCCTCTTCATGGGCCGTTGCCAGGCATGCACCCACGCCCGGGGAGTGGACTTCGATACCGAGGAAGTTCTGCTCCGGTCGCGCTTTCGCCATGGCCACCAGCGAGGTGCCCATACCAAACCCGATCTCCAGCGTGACGGGTGCTTCGCGGCCGAACAGTTCGGTAAAGTCCAGAGGCTGCTCGCTGAACTCAACGCCCATCACCGGCCAGTAGTTGTCCAGCGCATGTTGCTGCCCTTTTGTCAGGCGGCCCTGACGGCGGACAAAGCTGCGAATACGGCGCAGCGGGCGACCGTTTTCATCAAATTCCGGTGAAATGACGTCGTTTTTCATAAAGGAGTTGTCTGCTTGTGAGAATGTTCGGGAAACGGGCATTATCCAAAGTTAAGGCTTCTATGCAAGCATGGGAAAGATCCGGTTTACAGCAGATTGACGCTGTGCTGCAATCTGCGTCCCTGATTATGCGAATCGATGACCATGCAAGCCTCTCAATTTTCAGCCCAGGTGCTGGACTGGTACGACAAATACGGGCGTAAAACCCTGCCCTGGCAAATTGAAAAAACGCCTTACAAAGTATGGCTCTCCGAGGTGATGTTGCAACAAACGCAGGTCGCCACGGTTATTCCTTACTTCGAGCGTTTTATGGCGCGCTTCCCGACGGTGACCGATCTGGCCAACGCCCCGCTGGACGAGGTTCTTCATCTGTGGACCGGTCTTGGCTATTACGCCCGGGCGCGTAACCTTCACAAGGCCGCACAGCAGGTTGCCACGCGCCATAACGGGACATTCCCGGAAACCTTCGATGAGGTGGCCGATCTCCCCGGCGTCGGACGTTCAACCGCAGGCGCCATTCTCTCCCTGTCTTTAGGCAAGCATTTCCCGATCCTCGACGGCAACGTGAAGCGCGTGCTGGCACGCTGCTATGCCGTCGACGGCTGGCCGGGGAAGAAGGACGTCGAAAAACGCCTTTGGGAAATAAGTGAAGCGGTCACCCCGGCCAACGGCGTCGAGCGTTTCAACCAGGCGATGATGGATCTCGGCGCGATGGTCTGCACGCGCTCAAAACCAAAATGCGAGCTCTGCCCGGTGAATAATCTTTGCGTGGCGTATGCCAACCATTCATGGGCGCAATATCCGGGTAAGAAACCCAAACAGACGCTGCCGGAGCGCACCGGCTATATGCTGCTGATGCAGCACGGCAACGAGGTCTTCCTCGCCCAGCGTCCACCGAGCGGTCTGTGGGGTGGTCTATACTGCTTCCCACAGTTTGAAGATGAAGATTTGCTGCGTGAATGGCTTAAACAGCGCGGGATTGCTGCCGATAACCTGACGCAGCTGACCGCGTTTCGCCATACGTTCAGCCATTTCCACCTGGATATTGTACCCATGTGGCTTCCCGTGTCGTCATTTGCCTCGCGCATGGATGAAGGCACCGCTCTCTGGTATAACTTAGCGCAACCGCCATCAGTCGGACTGGCGGCTCCCGTGGAGCGCCTGTTACAGCAATTACGTGCCGGTGCAATGGTTTAGCATCGACAAGAAAAAGAGGAATGAGTATGGCCAGAACGATTTTTTGTACTTTCCTGCAGCGTGACGCTGAAGGCCAGGATTTCCAGCTTTATCCGGGCGACCTGGGTAAACGCATCTACAATGAAATCTCCAAAGAAGCCTGGGGACAGTGGCAGAAAAAGCAGACCATGCTGATCAACGAGAAAAAACTCAGCATGATGAACCCGGAACACCGCAAGCTGCTGGAGCAGGAGATGGTGAGCTTCCTGTTCGAAGGTAAAGACGTGCACATCGAAGGCTATACGCCACCGGAAAAATAACAGCGTGCGGGGGAAACCCCGCCGTTAAAGCAAACACAACACGCACTCCCGGAATGATGAAAAAACTATTAGCGCTAGCCCTTGTTGCGCCGTTGCTTGTCTCGTGTTCGTCAAAAAAAGGCGAAGATTACAACGAAGCCTGGATCAAGGACACCAACGGTTTTGACATTTTGATGGGGCAGTTTGCCCACAACATCGAGAATATATGGGGATTTAACGAAGTTCTTATTGCCGGACCTAAGGACTACGTTAAGTACACCGACGCCTATCAGACCCGTAGCCACATCAACTTTGATGAGGGTACGATCACGATTGAGACCATTGCAGGCACCGACCCTGCGGCACGACTGCGTCAGGCGATCGTCAAAACCCTGCTGATGGGTGACGATCCGGGTTCTATCGATCTCTACTCCGATGCCGACGATATCACTATCTCGAAAGAGCCGTTCCTGTACGGCCAGGTCGTCGATCAGACCGGTCAGCCGATCCGCTGGGAAGGTCGCGCCACGAAATTTGCCGACTACCTGCTGCAGACGCGCCTGAAAAGCCGCTCTAACGGTCTGAAGATTATCTACAGCGTCACCATCAACCTCGTCCCGAACCACCTCGACAAGCGTGCGCATAAGTACATTGGGATGGTGCGTCAGGCCTCGCGCAAGTACGGCGTGGATGAGTCGCTGATTCTGGCGATTATGCAGACCGAATCCTCGTTTAACCCATACGCGGTGAGCCGTTCCGACGCCCTGGGGCTGATGCAGGTAGTGCAGCACAGCGCCGGTAAAGACGTCTTCCGCGCGCAGGGGAAATCCGGCACGCCGAGCCGCAGCTATCTGTTCGATCCGCAGAGCAACATTGATACCGGCACCGCCTACCTGGCGATGCTGAACAATGTGTACCTGGGCGGAATTGATAACCCAACGTCGCGCCGCTATGCGGTGATCACCGCCTATAACGGCGGCGCGGGCAGCGTGCTGCGCGTCTTCTCGAATGACAAAGTGCAGGCCGCGAACATCATCAACAGCATGGCGCCGGGGGATGTCTACTCTACCCTCACCACTCGTCACCCGTCTGCGGAATCCCGTCGCTATCTGTATAAGGTGAATACGGCGCAGAAGAACTATCGTCGTCGCTAGAAAACTACCCCTCACCCTAACCCTCTCCCCAAAAGGGAGAGGGAACTTGAACACCCATACGAAAATGTTATTTGCATCACAATCCAAACTGCAAATTAATGTGGATTGCATTTTTTTGCGGGAGGTAACAAAACATATTGTTGCCAACTGATAGAATTGCATCAAATAACAACCCTGAATGTTCCCAAAACAACATATCTCCCGCTCACTTGTGAGGAAAGTAACATGAACCTTAAGCTGCAGCTTAAAATATTGTCGTTTCTGCAGTTCTGCCTGTGGGGTAGCTGGCTGACCACACTCGGCTCCTATATGTTTGTGACGCTCAAGTTCGACGGTGCGTCAATCGGTGCCGTATACAGCTCGCTCGGTATTGCGGCTGTCTTCATGCCAACGCTGCTGGGCATCGTGGCGGATAAATGGTTGAGTGCGAAATGGCTGTACATGCTTTGCCATCTGGTGGGCGCGGGGACGCTGTTTATGGCAGCCCAGGTGACCACGCCGGGGGCGATGTTCATGGTGATCCTGCTTAACTCGCTGGCCTATATGCCAACGCTTGGCCTGATCAACACCATCTCCTACTACCGCCTGAAATCCGCGGATTTGGATATCGTGACCGATTTCCCGCCAATCCGTATCTGGGGTACCATCGGCTTTATCATGGCGATGTGGGGGGTGAGCTTCGCAGGCTTCGAACTGAGCCATATGCAGCTCTATATCGGTGCGGCGCTCTCCGTAGTGCTGGCGATCTTCACCCTGACGCTGCCAACCATTCCGGTCTCTAACCAGCAGAAAAACCAGAGCTGGAGCACCATGCTCGGCCTGGACGCGTTCGCGCTGTTTAAAAACAAACGCATGGCGATCTTCTTTATCTTCTCCATGCTGCTGGGCGCAGAGCTGCAGATCACCAACATGTTCGGCAACACCTTCCTGCACAGCTTCGATAACAACCCGCTGTTCTCCGGCAGCTTTATCGTTGAACATGCGTCGGTGATGATGTCCATCTCTCAGATCTCTGAGACGCTGTTCATCCTGACCATCCCGTTCTTCCTGAGCCGCTACGGCATCAAAAACGTCATGCTGATCAGTATCGCAGCATGGATGTTGCGCTTTGGCCTGTTCGCCTACGGTGACCCGAGCGCGTTTGGTACCGTGCTGCTGGTGCTGTCGATGATTGTTTACGGCTGCGCCTTCGACTTCTTCAACATCTCTGGTTCGGTGTTTGTGGAAAAAGAGGTGAAGCCTGAAATCCGCGCCAGCGCGCAGGGTATGTTCCTGATGATGACCAACGGCTTCGGCTGTATTCTGGGCGGCGTGGTAAGCGGTAAAGTCGTTGAGATGTACACCACCAACGGCATCACCAACTGGCAGCCTGTGTGGCTGATCTTCGCGGCGTACTCGCTGGTGCTGTTCTTCGCGTTCATCGCGCTGTTCAAGTACAAGCACGTGCGCGAGCCGCACGGTGCGCAGCCGATAGCGCATTGATTGTTGTGCCCGGTGGCGCTGCGCTTACCGGGCCTACAAAACCAGACCGTAGGCCGGGTAAGGCGAAGCCGCCACCCGGCTATTTTATTGCAGAGAGCACCCACCCCACTGACAGTAAATCCGCGCTGCCGCCCGGGCTCAGATTGCGTTCAATCAATGCCTTATCCATCTTAAGCAGCGCCTCGCGATCCCAGCCACTCGCCAGTAATTCCCGCGCGTATCCCTGAACGTAGCGTAGCCCTTCAATGCCGCCGCGTGAGACGAGATTACTGTCCTGATTAACCGCCATCAGGCGCAACAGCAGACCGTGAAGCGACAGTCCGCTCCACTGCGCCAGCGCCTTACGCGCCGTCGCAAAGCCGCTTTCCGCCTCTCCGCGCGCGCCGGTTAAGCCGTACAGCTGAAACTGCCGCTCGCCCGCCGTCGCCTGTCCGCTGCGCGCGGCCAGTTCCCGCGACACCAGCCCGCTGCAGATGTTACTCACCTCACAACAGAGGCTATCTGCGGAGATATTTTTCACACGTCCGGCAGCGAAGCACAGTAAACCCAGGGCAAAAATCCCGCCCTTGTGGGTGTTCACTCCGTTCGTCGCGGCGTACATCGCCTGCTCGCAGGCCATCCCCATCGGGCGGATAATGCGAAGCTGTGCGTCAGCGGATTTATCCGCATGTGCGTTACCGAGTTCGGCAAAGCGCGAAAACCACGGCGTTATCGCCGCAATGCTGCGGACGAACAGCGCGTGGTCCATATCGCGATGGGAACCGTTATTGAGCTTGTCCACCAGCCCCGGCTTGGGCGTCAGCTCCAGCTCCTGCCATAGCGCCGCCTCGGCAAGCGCGGGCACGTCAACCGGGCGCGGTTTAGTCGCGAGCAAACCAGTCATCGATCGTCTTCTCCACGCGGGAAACCACCTGCTCAACGGGGTGATTGCGCGAACGGGAACAAGCATGAGCGGGTTCGTCGCAGATCAGGCAGCGTCTGAGATTCGCCCCCAGCGACTGGCGCCCGACGTGGCCGTGCTGAGGGCAGATCACGTCCAGATCCCACAGCCTGCCGAGCGGGTGCGTCTGCTCCAGATCCGCGCAGTGCGCTTTGATTTCCACCGCGGGATGGGCCACGCACCACAGGGCTTCTGGCCCGGTCGGGAGCCACAGCACCTGACGGTCCAGCACCTGCCAGCGGTTTTCCCACAGCAGCTGGTCGCACATTTGCAGCGCCACGCCCATGGTATTGCGATAGCGCAGGCTGTCTTTGATTTCCCCTGGCGTGACCAGCGTGAGGGAAATGACCGGTTGTTGATAGTGCTCAAGCATGTCAGCCTGGCGCGCTGCGCGGCGCTCTTTCGCCGCCAGCAGTTCGTCCAGGCTGACACCCGCCCGCACGGGTGTCGCTATAGTCATAACTACTCCTTTACCTGTCGCACGGTGTCGATCACGCTGCCGTCGCGGTAGCGGATCACTCCGACGATTTTGTCGGTAAATTCAATCGGTTTCGGTACGCCCGTCAGGGAAATCGCCCGCTCGTAAAGCGCGCTGATATCTACAACTTTGAGCCCAGCTTCCAGCAGGCGCTCGCGGATCTCCGGGCGCGCCGGGTTGACCGCAATGCCGTGGTCGGTGACCAGCACGTCGATGCTTTCGCCCGGCGTGAGGCGCGTGGTGACGCGCTTCACGACCGTTGGAATGCGGCTGCGCAGCAGCGGCGCAACGACGATGGTCAGGTTTGCCGCGGCGGCCACGTCGCAGTGTCCGCCGGACGCGCCGCGCATCACCCCGTCGGAGCCGGTGATAACGTTGACGTTGAAATCAACGTCGATTTCCAGCGCGCTGAGGATCACCACGTCGAGCTGGTCGCAGCTTGCAGCCTTGCTGCCAGGGTTGGCGTAAACGTTGGTGGAGATCTCCACGTGGTTCGGGTTGCGCGCCAGCGAGGCCGCCGCCTGGCCGTCAAAGCACTGGGTATCGAGCAGCTTTTCGATGAGTCCCTTCTCGTGTAAATCCACCAGGCTGCCGGTGATGCCGCCGAGCGCAAAGCGCGCCTTCACGCCGCTGCGCTCCATCTTCTCTTCCATAAAGCGCGTGCAGGCGGTCGCCGCCGCGCCGGAGCCCGTCTGCATCGAGAAGCCCGGTTTGAAGTAGCCGGAGTGTTCAATCACGTCCGCCGCATAGCGGGCGATCATCAGCTCGCGCGGGTTGCTGGTGACGCGCGCCGCGCCGACGCTGATTTTCGCCGGGTCGCCGACGCTCTCGACCTGCACAATGTAGTCCACCTGGTCCTGCACCAGGCTGGCGGGCATATTGGGGAACGGCACCAGCTCTTCGGTCAGCAGCACCACCTTGCGGGCGAAGTGCGCGTCCACCATCGCGTAGCCCAGGGACCCGCAGCACGATTTACCGTGCGTGCCGTTGGCGTTGCCAAACTCATCGCTGCACGGCACGCCGAGAAACGCTACGTCGATATTCAGCTCGCCGTCCTGAAGCAGCTTCACGCGCCCGCCGTGGGAATGAATTTGCACCGGCTCGTCCATCAGCCCGTGGGAGATGGCATCCGCCAGCCTGCCGCGCATGCCCGAGGTGTAAATCCGGGTGATGACGCCGCTTTCAATATGCTCGATCAGCGCGTCGTTACAGGTCATCAGCGAGCTGGAGGCCAGCGTCAGGTTTTTGAAGCCCATTCGCGCCAGCAGCGCCACGACGGTGTTGATCACCCGGTCGCCTTCGCGAAACGCGTGGTGGAAGGAGATGGTCATCCCGTCCTGCAGGCCGCAACGCTTAACCGCCTCTTCAACAGAGGCGCAGAGCTTGCGGCTGTGCTTCGCCTCGCTGTCCGACAGCCACGGCGTGGCGCTGTGGGCGTTATCAAACGGTTTTAAGTCCCGCAGATGGGGAAAGTTCACGTGAAGAAGTTCTGTCTGATTCATTATTTTATCCTTACCGACGCACGCCGGAGGCCGCCGCGCGCTCCAGCACCACCTGCGCGTGGTTAATAATCGGTGCATCCACCATTTTGCCGTTGAGCGACACCACGCCCAGGCCGTTACGCTCGCCCTCTTCTGCCGCCTCAATCACCCTTTTGGCGTGATCCACCTCATCCTGCGTCGGGGCGTAGGCGTTGTGCAGCAGGTCAATCTGGCGCGGGTTAATCAGCGATTTGCCGTTAAAGCCCATCTTGCGGATCAGATCGACCTCGCGCAGGAACCCGGCCTCGTCGTTAACGTCTGACCACACCACGTCGAAGGCGTCGATGCCCGCCGCGCGGGCGGCGTGCAGCACGGCACAGCGGGCGTAGAACAGCTCGGTGCCGTCGCCGCGCTCGGTCTGCATGTCCATCACGTAGTCAAAGGCGGCCAGCGCAATCCCGATGAGGCGCGGAGAGCTGCGGGCAATCGCCACGGCGTTGATGACGCCAATGGCCGATTCAATCGCCGCCATCACGCGGGTGGAGCCAACCTCGCGGGCGCACTCCTGCTCGATACGCTCGAGATGGCTTTCCAGCTCGTAGATATCGTCCGGCGTGTCGGTTTTCGGCAGGCGGATCACGTCCACGCCGGCCCGCACGGCGGCTTCCAGATCCAGCAGGCCAAACGGCGTGCTGAGCGGGTTAATACGCACCACGGTTTCGATATCCTGATACATCGGGTGCTGCAGGGCGTGGAACACCAGCATGCGCGCGGTATCCTTCTCGCGCAGGGCGACGGCGTCCTCAAGATCAAACATGATGGAGTCGGGACGGTAGATAAAGGCGGTTGAGAGCATGGCGGCGTTGGCGCCCGGCAGGAACAGCATGCTGCGGCGGAGTTTGCTCATTTCAGCGCCCCCCAGTTGATGGCCTGTTCATCGGCGGCACGCATCAGCGCGCTTTGCAGGCGGGCGCGGATCACACAGTCCAGCGCCCCTTTGTCTTCAATAATAATTAATCCCTGGTGCACGTTCATGGCGCGCAATGTGTCGTTGACCACCTGGCGAATTTGCTCGCCAAACTGCTTAATCACTTCACTGTGGATGACTATCTCCAGCTCGCCGTGAGCGGGAGCGATTTTCACCATCAGGTCGCTGGACTCCTGCGTTCCGGCCAGCGCCTCCCTTACAATTTTCATGATAAATTCCTGGTAGTTAAGCGACTTCCGCACTCGCACGGTAATGCGTTTCGAGATGCGCGAAGGTGGAGTCCGGGACAATCTCCCGGATCCGGGAAAACTGCTGTGTCTTCAGTAAGCGGCGCACTTCTGACGCTGATATGGCGTTGCCGGTGGACTTGATGCGCGGCATTTCCACCACCTCGATATGCGAGGCCAGCAGGTCGTGCAGCGTCTGGTTGTACTGCCGGGTGATATCGCAGAACGGCTCCGAGCCGATGAAGCGGTGCGTGATGCCGAGCGCCGGGGCGATAAAGTCCCGGAAGATCAGCACATCGATCTCGCTCCACGCCTGCTGCACTTTGCCGGTCTCCTTCAGGAAGTAGGCCGGGAAGGTGGCGCGGGAGATGATGTACTGCGAGCCTTCATGCACCAACACGTTCGGCAGATGCGCCACGCCCGCGCGCACCATCTCGAGGCGCGCGCTGAACGGGAAGAACGAGGCGTCTTCACGCACCACGAACAGGTGCAGGGCATCGCACCGCTGCGCCGCCTGCTCCACCAGATGGCGGTGGCCGAGGGTGAACGGATTGGCGTTCATCACTATCGCGCCAACGTTCTCCCCGCACTTGCGCTTCGCGCGCAGGGAACGGCAGTAGCGTTCGATCCCCTGCGGGGTGTTCTCCATCAGCACCGCGTTGTTTCCGCTCTGGGCAATCGGCCAGAAGCCGCTGCGGGCAAAGCGCTCCCGGTTGCACGGACGGGTGCAGAGGAAGAGGTGAAAATGGCCGCACTCCAGCGCCGCATTTTCCACCTCTGCCAGCAGCCGCGCGCTGAGGTTCTCGCCGCGAAGCTGCTCGTTGACCGCCACGCATTTGATGACGTTGGCAGCAAGCCCTGCGCAACCCACCAGCTGCGAGCCGGACCAGGCTTCGACAAACAGCGTGATGTCGTTGTCCAGGCCAAGGCCGCTGTCTGCCAGCAGGTAGCGGATCTGGCTTAAGCGTTCCGGGTGTTTCGCCACGACGGTGTGGCGAAAATCGATGGGTTGACTGTTCATGCCGTCTTTCTTAATGTGCTGCCGCAAGCCCGACGGCTGGCGCTTCCACGATCACGTTGCTCAGATGACCGATATGCTCGATCTCCACCTCAATGCGATCCCCTTCCTTCATAAACAGCGGCGGATTGCGCTTTTTACCCACTCCGCCCGGGGATCCGGTGATGATCACATCGCCCGGGCTGAGGCGGGTGAAGGTGCTGATGTACTCGATCAGCTCCGCAACCTTGTGGATCATGCTGCTGGTGTTGTCTTCCTGCACCATGCGGCCGTTCAGCCAGGTGCGGATCGCAAGCCTGTGCGGATCTGGGATCTCATCTGCCGTCGCCATCCACGGCCCAAACGCGCCGGTTTTGCGCCAGTTTTTACCGGCGGTGAACCAGGTGTGCTGCCAGTCGCGGGCGGAGCCGTCCATGTAGCAGCTGTAGCCCGCTACGTGGCGCAGGGCGTCGTCGCGGCTGATGTTCTCCCCACCTTTGCCGATGATCACCGCCAGCTCGCCTTCATAGTCGAATTCACTTGAATGGCGCGGCTTCAGCACCGGCTCGTTGTGGCCGGTCTGTGAATCCGGGAAGCGGACAAACAACGTCGGGGCCGGGTTATGCTGGTCAAACTCCTTGCGCTTGTCGGCATAGTTCATGCCCACGCAGAGGATCTTTTCCGGCTGCTCGATCACCGGTAAGAAGGTGATGGCGCTCATCGGCACGTCCACGGCATCGTTCAGGTAGCGGGTGGCCTGCGCCAGCCCGTTGCCCTGCAGCAGCGCCTTTAGGTCGCTGTAGCGGTCGCCGAGACGGCGGCCTAAATCAATCACGCCGTCGGCCTGGACGATGCCGTAGCTGCGTTTTCCCTGGTATAAAAAGCTTGCGAGTTTCATTGTTCTTTCCTGAAAACTTAAACGAGGAAGTTGCCCAGAATCAGCAGTGAGACTGAGACGTTAATCGCCCCGCCGATACGGGTAGCAATCTGGGCGAACGGCATCAGGCTCATACGGTTGCCTGCGGTCAGGATCGCCACGTCGCCGGTACCGCCCTGGCCGCTCTGGCAGCAGGAGACGATGGCGACATCAATCGGGTGCATACCAATCTTTTTGCCGACGAAGAAGCCGGTTGCCACCAGTGCGGAAACGGTGCTGACAATCACCAACAGGTTGCTGACGGTGAACGCCGCCACCAGTTCATGCCACGGGGTGATAGCCACGCCGACGGCGAAGAGGATTGGGTAGGTCACGGAGGTCTGGAAGAATTTGTACACCACCTGAGAGCCTTCCAGCAGACGCGGAGAGGCGCCGTTGCAGAGTTTCACCAGGACCGCCATAAACAGCATGCCAACTGGTGCTGGCAGGCCAATCAGCTTGTGGCCGAGCATGCCCAGCATGTAGAGCAGCACCGCCAGCAGCGCGCCGGAGGCGATAGTGGTGACGTCCGCTTTGCCGGAAAACGCAGGCTGAGAGACGGTGGCATCGGCATTCGCGCGGTTAGGCATCAGCTGACCTTCACCGGTCAGGTGCGGGAAGCGTTTACCGAGCTGGTTCAGGCAGCCGGAGATGATGATTGCCGTCAGACCGCCGAGCATTACCATTGGCAGCACGCGGCCGAGCGCCACGCCCTGGTCCATGTGCAGCAGGGTGGCATAGCCGATGGAAAGCGGGATCGCCCCTTCCCCGACGCCGCCCGCCATAATCGGCAGAATGATAAAGAAGAAGATCTGGAACGGCTCAAGACCCAGCGCCAGGCCCACGCCCATCCCCACCAGCATGCCGACGATTTCACCGCACAGCATCGGGAAGAAGATGCGCAGGAAGCCCTGAATCAGCACCGTGCGGTTCATGCTCATGATGCTGCCGACGATAATGCAGCAGATGTAGAGATAGAGAATGTTGGTGGATTTGTAGAACTTGGTGGTGGACTCGACCACCACGTCCGGCAGCAGGCCATAGTAGACCAGCGCGGAAGGGATAAAGGTGGCGCAAATCGCCGCCGCGCCGAGCTTGCCGACAATCGGCAGGCGTTTGCCAAACTCGCCGCAGGCAAAGCCGAAGAAGGCCAGCGTTGCCACCATGACCACGATATCGCTCGGCAGTTTTCCGCCCAGGCAATCAATCGCAATCAGTGCGCCCGCCAGAACGAACAGCGGCAGAGGAATAATCCCAACTTTCCAGGTATCCATAATATGCCACCAGCGCTCTTTGAGCGAAGGCCGCTGAATTTCAATCGGGTCGTGGGTAACAGAGAAAGAATCGTCAGTTGTGCTCATAATAAGCCCCTTGGTTATTTTGTGCGTTCAGCTTAGAGTCACAAAGGCTTACTTTATGTGAGGAATGGCATATTAAAAGCGAAGTTTTAATGGCAGCTATGGTTTTAATGGTTTCTTTTATTTAATGTGATTTACACCTTATTTATTGCCGTGGTTTTTATGGTTTCTTTTCCGAATTGAACAAACAAATAACATTTGTTCGGGAAGCCCGAAGCACGTTAGCCTTCAGCATAACGCTTTTACAGCGCCCGCTGTGCAAGGGATCACAAGTTTTCGGCAAAGCGGGCGTCAGCGCAAAAAAAGATGATATATTGGCGATCTTTGCTGCTACCTCGCGTGATAGTTATGAAAGTTTCTTTCCAGATTAAGCTGTTTATTTCGCTGGTTGCCTTTTTCTCGGTGCTTTTCGCGCTGCTGGGCGGATATTATTATGCCGACGTCGGAAAACAGCTTTATCAGGAAATGAGTACGCGTGCCAAAATACAGGCTGAAGAGATTGCGCTTATTCCGACATTGCGTAATGAAGTTGAACAAAAGAATATCAATGCCATCCATGATTTTATGCAGAAGATTTCTGCGCACAGTGACGCCAGCTTTATTGTGATTGGTGATAATAAGGGGCAGCATCTTTTTCACTCCGTCTTTGCCGACAGAGTGGGCACAACCCTGGTTGGCGGAGACAATGAAGCCGTATTGCAGGGTAAAAGCACCACCACCATTCGCAAAGGCGGGCTGGGCATTTCGCTGCGCAGTAAAGCCCCCATCTTCAACGCCGCCGGACAGGTGGTCGGCATTGTTTCGGTAGGCTATCTGACCAGCTACCTTGATACCATTACCGTCAGCAAAGTGGTCAATATCCTGATTGCCGCCGTGCTGCTGCTGATCGCTCTCTTTATCTTCTCCTGGTTCTTTACCCGCAGCATCAAGAAGCAGATCTTCTCCCTTGAGCCGCGCGAGATCGGCCTGCTGGTGCGCCAGCAGAAGGCGATGATGGAATCTATTTATGAAGGCGTGATTGCCATTGACGATCGGCGGCGGATTGAAGTCATCAACCAGGCGGCGCGCAAGCTGCTGGGCCTGAGCCAGCCGGCCCGCGAGCTGCGCGGACAGCTGATAAGCCAGGTGATCGATCCGGTCCCGTTCTTCGACACGCAGACGATGCTGGCGAAAGATACCCATGACGAGATTTGCCGTTTTAACGATCTCACGGTGATTGCCAGCCGGGTGCACATCATGCTTGAGGGGTCGCTGCAGGGCTGGGTGATCACCTTCCGCGATCGCAACGAGATCGACTCGCTGAGCGCCCAGCTCAGCCAGGTAAAACGCTATGTCGATAACCTGCGCATCATGCGCCACGAGCAGTTAAACAGGATGACCACCCTCTCCGGCCTGCTGCATATGGGCCGCTATGAGGAAGCCATTAGCTACATTCAGGCGCAGTCGGAACATGCCCAGGAGCTGCTGGACTTTATCTCTTCGCGCTTCAGTTCCCCGACCCTGTGCGGCCTGCTGCTGGGGAAAGCCGCCCGCGCGCGGGAGAAAGGCGTCGAGCTGTGTTTCGACCCGGGCTGTCGGCTGGACAGACCGTTCCTGCCCCTTGGTGAGCAAGAGCTGATTTCGATTATTGGCAACCTGCTGGATAACGCCATCGAAGCGACACAGCGGTCGCCGCTTCCCCACGCGCCGGTAGAAGTGCTGATAAAGCTCAGCGAAAAGGAGCTGATTATTGAAGTCGCCGACCAGGGCGTTGGCATTACACCGGAGATGCGTGACCGGATCTTTGAACGCGGCATCACCACCAAAACGCGCGGCGATCATGGGATTGGCCTGTATCTGATCGAAAGCTACGTCACACAGGCTGGCGGCGCGATAGAAGTTGCCGATAATACCCCGCGCGGCGCCATTTTCTCCTTGTTTATCCCGGCCACGGGAATCGCCCGGCAACTGGAAGACACCGACTATGCAACATGAACTTATCGACGTACTGATTGTTGAAGACGAGAACGAACTGGCGCAACTGCACGCGGAGCTGATAGGCAAACACCCGCGTCTGAGGCTGGTGGGCATTGCCTCGTCGCTGGCTGCGGCCCAGGCAGAGCTTGAAAGCAAACAGCCGCAGCTCATGCTGCTGGATAACTATCTGCCGGATGGCAAAGGCATCTCGCTTATCAATAACCCCATGCTGGCCCGCGCCAACTGCTCGGTGATTTTTATTACCGCCGCCAGCGATATGGACACCTGCAGCCAGGCGATTCGCAACGGCGCGTTCGACTACATCCTCAAACCCGTCTCCTGGAAGCGGCTCAGCCAGTCGCTGGAGCGGTTTGTGCAGTTTGCGGAACAGCAGCGCGTGTGGAAGATTGTCGACCAGCAGAACGTGGATTCGCTGTATCAGCTACAGGCGAAAAACTACCGCCTGGACAACGGCAGTAAAGGCATTGAGGAAAATACGCTGGCGCGGGTGCAGACGCTGTTCAACGACAAGGCAACGCACTGCTTTACCGTGGATGAGGTGGTGAGCGAAACGGGATTAAGCAAAACCACCACCCGGCGCTATCTGGAGCACTGCGTAGAGGCGGGCTTTCTGACGGTGGAGATGCTGTACGGCAAGATTGGGCATCCGAGGAGGATGTACAAGCGTAGTGCGGTTTGATGAAACGTTCCCCCTCACCCCGGCCCTCTCCCCAAAGGGGCGAGGGTGAAAAGACGGCCCCGTACAATCCCCTCTCCCCTTTGGGGAGAGGGTTAGGGTGAGGGGGGGCTACCTTAATACATACCCATACAGCCGCTTAATCCCGTCGGCATCCTTCTCGCTGTAAACCCCCTGCAGCTCCGGCGAGAAGCCCGGCAGCAGGTTGATGCCCTCCTCCAGCGCGAGGAAGTAACGCTGTACCGCCCCGCCCCAGACCTCACCCGGCACCACGCACAGCACGCCCGGCGGATAGGGCAGCGCCCCTTCGGCAGCAATGCGCCCTGCGGCATCACGTATGCGAACCAGCTCCACGTCACCGCGAATATAGGCCCGGTTCGCATCCTGCGGGTTCATCACTACCTCAGGCAGGCTCTCCTTGCGGAACATCGCCTTCTGCAGATCCTTCACGTCAAAGCTGACGTAGAGATCGTGCATCTCCTGACACAGCTGGCGGAGGGTATAATCCCGGTAGCGCACCGGGTATTTCTGGAAGATCGTCGGCAGCACGTCCGCCAGCGGCGTATCGTCTTCAATATGCTGTTCGAACTGGCCCAGCATCGCCACCAGCTGCGCCAGCTTCTCGCTGCTTTCGGCAGGCGTCAGCAGGAACAGGATCGAATTGAGGTCGCATTTCTCCGGCACGATGCCGTTTTCGCGCAGGTAGTGCGCCAGAATCGTCGCCGGGATCCCGAAATCGGTGTACTCCCCGGTTTCAGCATCGATACCCGGCGTGGTCAGCAGGAGCTTGCACGGGTCGACAAAGTACTGCTCGCGGGCATAGCCCTCAAAGCCGTGCCATTTGGCCCCCGGCTCAAAGCTGAAGAAGCGCAGCTCGCTGGCGATGGCGTGCGTCGGATGATCCTGCCACGGCCGCCCCGCCACCACCGGTGGGATAAACGGTTTGATCATATGGCAATTCGCAATGATCGCCTTGCGCGCTTCAATCCCCAGCTCGACGCACTCCGCCCACAGCCTGCGTCCGCTTTCACCTTCGTGGATCTTGGCATTCACATCCAGCGCTGCGAACAGCGGATAAAACGGGCTAGTGGAGGCATGCAGCATAAACGCGTTGTTCAGCCGCTTGTGCGGACAGAAACGCGCCTGACCGCGAATGTGGTTATCCTTTTTATGGATCTGCGACGTTTGCGAGAACCCGGCCTGCTGTTTATGCACCGACTGGGTCACGAAAATTCCCGGATCGTTCTCGTTCAATTCCAGCAAGAGCGGGGACGTTTCCGCCATCATCGGAATAAACTGCTCGTAACCCACCCATGCGGAGTCAAAGAGAATGTAGTCGCAGAGATGACCGATCTTGTCGATCACCTGGCGGGCGTTGTAGATCGTCCCGTCGTAGGTGCCAAGCTGAATGATTGCCAGGCGGAACGGGCGCGCCTCGTCGGCCTTCTCCGGCGCCGCCTCGCGGATAAGATCCCGCAGATAGGCGTCGTCAAAGCAGTGGTCGTCAATCCCGCCAATAAAGCCAAACGGGTTACGCGCGGCCTCAAGATAAACCGGCGTGGCGCCCGCCTGGATCAGCGCTCCGTGGTGGTTAGATTTGTGGTTATTGCGGTCGAACAGCACCAGGTCGCCGCGGGTCAGCAGCGCGTTGGTCACCACCTTATTGGCCGCTGAGGTGCCGTTCAGCACGAAGTAGGTTTTGTCCGCGTTGAACACTTTCGCCGCGAACTTTTGCGCGTGCTTGGCGGACCCTTCGTGGATCAGCAGATCGCCCAGCTTCACGTCGGCGTTGCACATATCGGCGCGAAACACGTTCTCACCGAAGAAATCATAGAACTGTCGCCCTGCCGGGTGTTTTTTGAAAAATGCCCCGTGCTGGTGGCCCGGACAGGCGAAAGTGCTGTTGCCCATCTCCACATACTGGCTCAGGGTGTCGAAAAAAGGCGGCAGCAGATTCTCTTCGTAACGGCTGGCAGCGCTCTCCAGTTCCAGAAACTCCTGAGCTTTACCCGAGATGACCGCGGTGGCGCCGTCGGGTACGTCCGTTGGCTCCTGCGAGAAAATAAACACCGGTAAATGAAAGCCCGTGCGTTTCAGCAGTGCAAGAATGCCGCTGCGACTTTCAGCTGTTGTGATGACGACGGCCGCCACATCGGTAAAATCAGTGCTGTCCAGCGTCACCTTTTCGCGGTGCGTAGACACAGTGGAGAGCAGCTCGCGGCTGACGGCAATTTTCATGGTTTTCATAAGCGCAGTTACCCTCACCGGGCGGTGAGACAGGGAGGAGAAAATTCGCGCAATAATGTCACCTTTTATTTTGAGGTGCAAGAAGGAATCAGTATGCACGAAATCAACCAAAGCTAAGGCCCGCGCAGCCCTGCCGTGCCATAATAATGCAATATCAATGATTAAATAACAGGAGTTAACTTTGGTTATCGGGCCATTTATTAACGCAGGCGCCGTATTGCTGGGCGGCGTACTCGGCGCCGTGCTGAGCCAGCGGTTGCCGGAGCGTATTCGCACCTCCATGCCCTCGATATTCGGCCTGGCATCGTTAGGGATCGGTATTCTTCTCGTGATCAAATGCGCCAACCTGCCGGTGATGGTGCTGGCCACCCTGCTCGGCGCGCTGATTGGCGAATTTTGCTATCTGGAAAAAGGCATTAACAGCGCGGTGAGTAAAGCCAAAAACCTGATTGCCCGACCGGGCGGCAAGGCGAAACACGGTACGCACGAGTCGTTTATTCAGAACTACGTCGCCATCATTATTCTGTTTTGCGCCAGCGGCACCGGGATTTTCGGTTCAATGCAGGAAGGGATGACGGGCGACCCAGGCATATTGATTGCGAAAGCGTTTCTTGATTTCTTCACCGCCACTATTTTTGCCACCACGCTCGGCATTGCCGTTGCCGCGATTTGCGTGCCGATGCTGCTTATTCAGCTGGCTCTCGCCACCTGCGCCACGTTGATTCTCCCGCTCACCACGCTGGCGATGATGGCAGACTTTACCGCCGTCGGCGGCCTGCTGCTGTTGGCTACCGGGCTGCGCATCTGTGGGATTAAGATGTTTGCCGTGGTGAACATGCTGCCCGCACTGCTGCTCGCCATGCCGCTCTCCGCGCTCTGGACGCACTTTTTTGCTTAAGGATACGGCGAAATGGTGAGAGATTGCGCAGTCTGTAACGAAAACAACATTTTTCGTTGACGCCACGGGGCAGATCGGGTTTAATGCGCCCCGTTGCCCGGATAGCTCAGTCGGTAGAGCAGGGGATTGAAAATCCCCGTGTCCTTGGTTCGATTCCGAGTCCGGGCACCACTATTTAAAGAACCCGCCCTCGTGGCGGGTTTTTGCTTTTGGTTTCTCCCCACCCCAGGGATCGTTCCCACCTGCGTCCAGCAGTTTGTTTTTAAAGATAAACAAACACGCCTCGTTGAAGTTCTCCGCCCCCAGGCGTTCCGAGAGCACCGTTCGTTTGCGATAGAGACTTTTCACCGACGTATTCAGCTCATCGGCGATGGCTTCCATCGGCATCCCTGCCCGCAGCAACCGCAGCATGATCGCTTCGTGCGTGCTAAGCCGTAAATTAAGCAGCCACTTCGTGGTCAGGCGCCGGCCTTTCATATTGAGCACCAGGTTAAACAGCGACGCCATATCCGGCGCGGTCAGCGACGTGTTCATAAATAACTTCATACTGAGCAGATTCTCCTCCCGGTGTCGCATATCGAGCATAACGCAGCAGATTGTTTTTTTCGTTCTGGCCGGATGGCGTATCAGGTAATCATATAAACGGAGCGGAGAACGACTATCAATCAATACAGAATATTCATCTGCACCGTTATCAAATATGTTTCTGTCAATCGAGTCGAGCAGGATAATATCCGGGAAAAATATCCGCATCCCTCTGACAAGGTAGCGATCCTGAGTCACTAAAACAATTGAAGTTGCCACTAACCATCCCTTTTAGATTAAAGCAAGCACGATCCCTCGCAAAGAAGGCCGCCTTCGTTTTATAGCGCTGTTATATTAACGATAAATGTATTCTGGCTTTGGACATCCCTCAATACAGACATTGATGAGTAAGACTTCCTGTAGACTATCATTCAATGGCTGCCATTAATTATAAATAAAAAACAATCGCAGAAAAGTCACTTCTCTAAACATTAAGAGTTTTTGTCATGAAACTTCCCAAACATGCACCAGAAAGTACTTTAATTGAGGCAGGTAAACCACATTAAAAATATATACAAAGCTGTCACAATATAAATAAAATACAAATATATCAATCATTTACAAATAAACAATCATTTCAATAAAACCGCCAAAAACCACTCGATACAGAATTATCTCAAAACAACACAGCCCCATTTCAACATATTTATCCGGCAACATATCAGGTGTACATTAGCTTTCACCCAGTCCACTGAGATAAGGATCCATAATTACCTTTTGGTAAGTACCCCGTAACATCACTGCATTCAGATTTAATGTTCTCATTTATGGCCTTTAACCCTGAGTTTAAAGGCGGCCGTGTTATGCAATGGATTCATGATAAACAAATGGCAAATAGATATGGAAAGATCGCTTCGCTTCAATACGTTATTCTTTTATCGCGCCCCAACATTATTGTTTCTGTTATTCCTCTTTCCTGTTCTGGCTCAGGCGACTGAATCCGTTTATGAGCAACAGATTCAACAGGCGCGTAACGGTAATTACTCGCCGTTTCTCGATTATCTTCAGCGTTATCAGCAGCAGCATGCCCTGACGCCTGATCAAGTTGCGGACTGGTTACAGGTTGCGTCCTGGGCAGGTCATGATGACGAGGTTATTCAGGTCTGGCAGCGTTACGGTATTTATATGCCGCTGCCCGCCCGCGGCGTTGCTGCCGTCGCGCAATCCTGGCGGAATAAAAAAGCCTGGCAGCCAGCCCTGGCGCGCTGGAAAGAGGCGCGTAGCCTTGCGCCGGATAACGGCGATTATCGTATCGGCTACATCAAAACCCTGGCCGATGCCCGCATGGACGCGCTTGCCCTGCAGGAAACCCAACGGCTGGTAGCGGAAAATCCCTCTCAGGCACATCTTGAGACGCTCTCGTATGTCTGGTTACGCCAGGGAAAAAGCTGGGATCGGCTTCTGGCAGACACGCGCGCGCTGAATATCGCGCCTGAGAATAAAGCGCTCCTCAGCGAGCTAATCGACGCGCTAACGGATAGCCGGGTGAACACCCCCGCGCTGCAGCTTTCACAAAGCGTGACGCTGTCTCCCGCGGAGCGTCGCCGTCTTGAGCGTAATGCCGCCGCCGAACGGGTTCGCCTTGCCGATGTGCCCGGCAGAACAGAAAAGGAGCGCCTGCAGCTTGCGCAATCCACGCTGAATCGTTACGACGATCTGCTTTCCCGCTGGCAAAAAGATCCGCAGGCGGCGGAAGACGTCGTTCTGGCGCGTATAGACAGGCTTGGCGCGCTATACGCCCATGCTGATTACCCACGGGTGATTAGCGAATATCAGGATCTTACGGCAGACCAGCATCCGGTGCCGGGCTGGGCAATCGGCTGGGTCATCTCCGCATATCTTCAGGAGAAAAACGCGGCCGCCGCCTTCGCGCTTCTGCAACGCTATCCGCAATACGCTTCCGACCCGCAGGACGAGGAGCACGCGCTTTTCTACGCCTGGCTGGATACGGGAGATTATCAATCCGCCCGCCGATATGCTGAGCGCCAGACCCGCAACGTCCCGTGGACCCGCTACGATTTCGGCTCCCCTACCCCTCAGCCGAACGATCGATGGCTTACCGGACAGTCGCTCCGCTTTAACTATTTGCTGGCGACGAATGCCCTGCCGGAAGCCGAAACGCTGGCGCACCGTCTGGCGACAACGGCGCCGGGCAATCAGGGATTACAGATTGACTACGCCACCCTGCTTCAGGCGCGGGGCCTGCCGCGTGCGGCCGAGCAAACGCTGAAAAAGGCGGAGGCGCTGGAGCCGTCCAATACAGAGCTAGAGCAACAGCAGGCTTACGTCGCAATGGATCTACAGGAGTGGCGACAGATGGATTTACTGGCCGACGACGTGCTTGCCCGCGCGCCTGCCGACCGCAGCGCCAGGCGTCTCGACAGGCTCAGGACGGTCCACCACATGTCCGAGCTGCGCCTCAACGCGAGCAAGGGTTTGCACTCCGATAGCCCCGTCAGCGGGACGCACGACCTGAGCTGGGACGCCACGCTCTATGGCCCACCCGTAGCGGACAGCTGGCGGCTGTTTGCGGGTACCCGCTACGCGCAGAGTAATTTCGATGAAGGCAAAGGCACCAGCCGTCACCTTTTGGGCGGCGTCGAGTGGCGACCACGCGACCTCCAGCTCGAAGCCGAGCTTTCCAGCAACCGCTATCACGGCGAAAACAAGCCGGGCGCTCGCCTCGCAACAACGTACTTTGTGAACGATAGCTGGCAGGTCAGCGGCAGCCTGGAACGCCTGTCGCGCACTACGCCCCTTCGGGCGTTACGCAACGGCATTAGCGCCAACCGGGGTGAAGGCGGGGTGCGCTGGTATCAAAACGAGCGGCGTGAGTACCAGTTCAGCGCCGCCCTCAGCCGCTTCTCCGATCATAACCGCCGCCAGGAATACACCCTCACGGGCAAGGAGCGTCTCTGGCAGACCCCGTCCCTGACGCTGGATCTCGAGCCGGGGATCGCCGCCAGTAAAAACAGCCTGCTCGACACGCTCTACTACAACCCGGCGCGGGATCTGTCCGTGACGGCGGCCCTGGCCGTTGACCATGAAATGTATCGCCATTACGACACCCTCTGGAGCCAGCAGTTCGTGGCGGGAGGCGGCAGCTACTGGCAGAAAAATCAATCCGCTGGCGCCATCGCCCTGCTGGGTTACGGACAGCGCGTCCAGTGGAACAACGTCATTGATACCGGCGTGATGCTGAACTGGGATAAACGCCCTTACGACGGCAAACGCGAGAGCAACCTCTCCGTCACGTTTGACGCGACTTTACGCTTTTAAGGATGAATATGCTGAACACACGTTTTTCCGTGAGCCTGATACTCCTCGGCTGGCTCTGCCTCAGCGCGAGCGTCTGCGCGCAGGCGATCTCGTTCATTGCGCCCAAAGATCGGCCGCAGCTGGAGGCGAGTAAACCCTGGCCGAAGAACCAGTTTCTGGTCCTGGCCTACCACGACGTCGAAGACGATGCCGCCGATCAGCGCTATCTCTCCGTTCGCACCAGCGCGTTAAACGAGCAGATAAGCTGGCTGCTGCACAATGGCTACCACGCCATCAGCGTGCAGGACATTCTTGACGCGCATGACGGGAAAAAAACGCTGCCGCCAAAAGCCGTTCTGCTCAGCTTTGACGACGGCTACAGCAGCTTTTACACCCGCGTCTGGCCGCTGCTTCAGGCATGGAACGTTCCTGCACTGTGGGCGCCGGTGGGCAGCTGGGTGGATACGCCGGCAAATCAAAAAGTTAACTTTGGCGGCCTGATGACGCCCCGCGAGCGCTTCGCAACGTGGGACATGGTGCGCGAGCTCAGCCAATCCCCGCTGATTGAGATCGGATCGCATACCTGGGCCTCGCATTACGGCATTCCGGCCAACCCGCAGGGCAGCCGCGAGCCGGCCATCGCCAACCGCTTGTATGACAGCGCGACGGGCCGCTATGAAACCGATCGGCAGTTCAGCCAGCGGATCGGCGATGACGTTCGCAAAGTGACTGAAAAAATCACGCAGGTGACGGGCAAGGCGCCGCGCGCCTGGGTCTGGCCCTACGGCGCCGCCAACGGTACGTCGCTCGCTATCGCCAGACAGCAGGGTTACCGGCTGGCCTTTACCCTTGAGGACGGGCTGGGGAACGTGCAGGATCTGGGCAACATCCCCCGCCTGCTGATCGCCGGGAATCCCTCGCTCAAGGCGTTTGCCAGCACGGTCAGCCAGGTTCAGGAGCGCGATCCCGTGCGCGTCATGCACGTCGATCTCGACTACGTTTACGATCCCGATCCGGCCCAGCAGACCCAAAACATCAACAGGCTGATCCAGCGGGTTTACGACATGAAGATCAGCCATGTTTTCCTGCAGGCGTTTGCCGACCCGCAGGGCGACGGCAGGATCAAGGCGCTCTATTTCCCCAACCGTCGGCTGCCGGTTCGGGCCGATCTCTTTAATTTTGTCGCCTGGCAGCTGCAAACCCGCGCCGGGGTAAAAGTCTTCGCGTGGATGCCGGTGCTCTCGTTCGATCTCGATCCTTCCCTGCCGCGCGTGCAGCGCCGGGATCGTCAAACCGGCCAGCTGCGCGAAGCCACCGAGCCCTATATCCGGCTCTCCCCGTGGGACCCGCGGGTGCGCCAGCAGGTGACGGACATCTATGAAGATCTGGCCCGCTATGCCAGCTTCAACGGGATTTTGTTCCATGACGATGCGGCGCTGACGGACGTGGACGATGCCGGTCAGAACACCACGCGCCAGAAAAGCCAGACGCTCATCGGGTTTACCCACGCCCTGAGCCTGGCGGTGAAGCATATCCGTGGCCCGCAGATAAAAACCGCGCGCAATATGTTCGCCTTACCCATTCTGCAGCCCGAAAGCGAAGCGTGGTTCGCGCAGAATCTTGATGATTTTCTGGCGGAGTACGACTGGACGGTGCCGATGGCCATGCCGCTGATGGAGTCCATCCCGGCAGACGAGAGCGATGCCTGGCTGACGCGTCTGGTTAACGCGGTCGCCGCACGCCCTGGCGCGCTTGATAAAACCATTTTCGAGCTGCAGGCCAGGGACTGGGACCAGAAACCGCAGCGCGCCGTGTCCGACAGCCAGCTTGCGCAGTGGATGCGCGTGCTCCAGCTGAACGGCGTCAAAAACTACGGATACTACCCCGACGACTTTCTCAACAACCAACCTGATATCTCGCGCATCAGGCCTGAATTTTCTTCGTACTGGTACCCTGACAATGACTGATCGCATTATCGCCTTCTCTATTTTATGTCTGGTATTCGGGTTGCCGTTAGGCGTGGCCGCCCTCTTTACCGGCGAACTGATTCTGGATTTTGTGTTCTTCTGGCCGCTGTTCATGTCGGTGCTCTGGATAACCGGCGGCCTCTATTTCTGGTTTCAGCTTGAACGCCACTGGTCGTGGGATAAAGACACGTCCGCCCCGACGCTCGCCGGTGAGCCGCTCATCTCCATTCTTATCCCCTGCTTCAACGAGGGACGAAATGCCCGGGAGACCATCAGCGCCGCGCTGGATCAGCGGTATGAAAATATAGAAGTTATTGCCATCAACGACGGATCTTCTGACAACACCGCGCAGGTGCTGCAGGAATTGGCGCAGGAACAGCCGCGCCTGCGGGTGATTAACCTCGCAGAAAATCAGGGGAAAGCGCTGGCGCTCAAGGCCGGGGCGGCGGCGGCCCGGGGCGATCTGCTGGTCTGCATTGACGGCGACGCCCTGCTCGATCGCGATACCGCCGCTTATCTGGTGGCCCCGCTGATTCAGTACCCCCACGTCGGCGCGGTTACCGGCAATCCGCGCATTCGCACGCGCTCCACGCTGATTGGCCGCATTCAGGTGGGCGAGTTCTCATCCATTATTGGGCTCATCAAGCGGACGCAGCGGATCTATGGCCGGGTCTTTACCGTCTCCGGCGTCATCGCCGCGTTTCGCCGACAGGCGCTGGCGGACGTCGGGTACTGGAGTCCGGACATGATCACCGAAGACATCGACATCAGCTGGAAGCTTCAGCTGCGCCACTGGGATATCTTTTTTGAGCCGCGGGCGCTGTGCTGGATCCTGATGCCGGAGACGCTGAGAGGCCTGTGGAAACAGCGCCTGCGCTGGGCCCAGGGGGGCGCGGAGGTGTTTCTGGTTAACCTTCGCAGGATCGTGCGCTGGGAGCATCACCGCATGTGGCCGCTGTTTCTGGAGTACGCGCTGTCAACGCTGTGGGCCTTCGCGTACGCGATGACGGTGCTGCTGTTCCTCCTCAGCCAGGTTGCGCCTGTTCCCGCCAGGCTGACCGTGGAGAGCCTTTTTCCACCGGAGTTTACCGGGCTGCTGCTGGGCGTGATGTGCCTGCTGCAGTTCCTCGTCAGCTTGTACATCGAGCGGCGCTATGAACGTAAAGTGGCCAGCTCGCTTTTCTGGGTGATCTGGTTCCCGATGGTGTACTGGATGATCGGCCTGTTCACCACCCTCGTCGCATTTCCAAAAGTCATGCTTAAACGCCAGCGCGCCCGCGCGCGCTGGATCAGTCCGGACCGGGGAAAAGGGAGCATTTAATGAACGAAAACACCTTAATTTTGACCGAGCATCGGCTCTTGCCGCGTCTTTTTGATGCCGCGCTAACGCTGGTGGCGTGGGGAGGATTTCTGTTTTTCCTGTATGCCCGTCTGTGGATGCAGCTAACCGATGAGAGCGACCACCGCTGGAGCGTGATTATCGCGTCCTTTAATACGGTGTTGATCTACCTGCTGTTTGCCGCGCTCAACGGCTGGCTGCTGATTTTGTGGTATCAGTACAACCGCCGTCGCGCCCACGTGAGACGGCGCCAGCCGGGCTATTTTCACCAGGAGGAGCTGGCCCGCAGCTTTAACGTCTCACCGCAGATCATCTCCGAGATGAGCCAGTACAACCTGCTGACGGTGTACCACGATCAGATTGGCCGCATCATCGATCTGAAGATCAACGAGCAGCAGGAAGAGGAAGAACAGTAGCGAAAAGCCCCCGCAGGAGACGCTGCGGGTTGAGGGATCCACAGTATTTTGTAGCAAGGAACATAACGTGACCTGAGCCGTATATTCCCCCTCACCCCAGCCCTCTCCCTCAAGGGAGAGGGGGCCGTCCGTGCAGGCATTATTTTGTAGGCAACCCTCAACCCTGCGGGGAGGTTTTTATAGCGAGTCCTTCACCACAATCAGCGGCTCGATATCGCTCTCTTTCTTCACCACCAGCGAGTCATCGCCGCGCAGACAGGTTCCGCCGTAGTTCCCGCCCACGGTGAAGGTGCAGACCTGTATGTACTTGCCGTCGACCTTCGGCAGGCACCACAGCTGCTGGTAGATGTTTTTGCGGTCAACAAACTTGCCGCTGGATTTATCCAGCAGTTCGTCCTGGGCGCTGATGAGATCGATATTGCTGCCGCAGCGTCCGGCAATCGGCTTGACGGCATAGCCGGTCTGCTTCAGCAGATCGTTAACCTCAAAATCGGTGTCGAGCAGATAACGGTGATTCGGGAACAGCTGCCACAGGACCGGGAGAATCGCCTTGTTGCCGGGAATAACGGTCCACAGCGGTTCGAAGACCAGCACCTCCGGGCGCAGCAGGACGTCAATCAGGCGCACCTCGCCCTCGGGATGTCCGGTGCGGATCGGCACGGCGGCGTATTCGGTTTCGCTTACCTCGCGGATCTGCTCTATCGCCGTTTCCCACGCCCAGGTTTTCCACACGCAGTTGACGTGGCGACCTTCGTCGTCAATCAGCTGTCCGGCGGCATCCCAGCTGAGCGCCTCCAGCCCGTGCAGAATTTTGGTCTCGAACCCGGCCTGCATCAGCGAACGCTGAATAAAGAGCGCGTGATAGTCCTCTTCGACATCGTTGTCCTGCATGATGTGGACGAACGGCCGCGCGTGGCTGTGCTTCCACGCGCCGGTCAGCTCTTCCAGCAGCCCTTCCGCCGGGTTATGCCCGTTGCCGCGATAGCCGTTTTTCACCCACTCTTCGAGAATCAGCCCGCCCTCGGTATGGCAGGACGCGGAGTCGGCGTTGTACTCGTAGACCTTAATGCCGCGCTCATCCATGCAGAAATCCATACGACCGGTGATCATATGGTGGCGACGCCACTGCCAGGAGAGGCGCAGGCGCGGCCAGAGGATTTTCGGGATGTCGAAAAGCGCCAGCAGGCTGTCGTCTTTCAGCACCTTGTCCGTCGCGTGCAGGTACATCAGGTGCAGTTCGTTGGTGGCCTTGATCAGCTCCTGCTCGGCGCTTTCGGTAATGGTGAAGTACTGGCAGGGATCTTTGTTGATCACATGGCCGTTGGCGCGGATATACGCCTGCTGCAGCGCGTCATTTTCGTTAAGCCATTTTCCGTCGAACTGACGCTTGTTTTTCAGCCGCGCGCCGCTGATTTTCAGCAGTTCGCCGTCGATTTCCGGCTGGGGAATGCTGTATTCCGTGTCGTCGGTCTGGATCATCCAGCCGAGAATCTCCGTGTCATTGAAGGTGTCATGGATCGTGTAACACCCGTTCTCCACGCTCAGACGCAGCTCGCGCGTCCACTGCTGCCCGAGCGGCAGCGGGGAGTGAATCACGTTCTGCTCCGCAATTCGCACCCTATCGTCGAGAAGCTGGGTGATCACCGCCACGTGGCCGGTCTCGTGAAACTCGCCGCCCTTTTGCCAGATCAGCAGCGCCCCGGCGCGCGGCGCGCGTTTTGAGCCGTTGGCAAAAGCCTGAAGAGGCAGAATGTTATCGTTCACCACCTGGCGCAAAAAGCGCAGGGAGAAGATTTCCCACGCCATGCCGACGTCGGTAAACACGAAGCCATAGTTGAGAAACAGGAAACGGCGGGCAAACTCAACGCATTGCCACTTGTGGCCCATGTATTCGTTGCCGATATAGCTGCGAAAATCCGCGTCTTCCGGGTATTTTCGCGGGTCCAGACTGCCGTAATTTGAAGAGTAAATCGCCACGCCACCGGGCGCATAGCCTAACAATGTCCCGAATGGCGCATCACTGCTTAACTTTCCTTTACGCATGTATCCAACCTAAAACAGGCAGGCGGCAATTTTTTTAAGGGTTGTCGTCGTCTGCACGTTGTAATTAACCTGACAGAGGGACATTTATCATACACCTGCGCGGCGCATTAATTACATGTTAAACAGCCAGCATGCCGCGAAATGCCCTGGCGCGATCTCCTGCATGGCAGGCTCCTGCGTCTGGCACACCGGCATGGCGTGCGGGCAGCGGCTGCAGAACTTACAGCCCGGCAGCGCGGACGTGGGGCCTGGAATGTCGCCGCGCAGGGTGGCGTCTTCGAGGTTGCGGATGCGCGGATCGGGCTGGGGAACCGCCGCCAGCAGCGCGCGGGTGTAAGGGTGCGCCGGACGTTGATACAGTTCATTCGCCGGAGCAACCTCCACCAGTTTGCCGAGATACATCACCCCAATGCGGCTGGAGATATGCCGCACCATGGAGAGATCGTGGGCGATGAACAGATAGGTTAGTCCCAGCTCCTGCTGCAGATCCTGCAAAATATTCACCACCTGCGCCTGCACCGAGACGTCCAGCGCCGAGAGCGGCTCATCGCACAGCACGAATTCAGGATGCACGGACAACGCGCGGGCAATACTGATGCGCTGACGCTGCCCGCCGCTGAACTCATGCGGGAATCGTTCAAGGTGCTCGTGCTTCAGCCCCACTTTGTAGAGCAGCATTTCAGTGCGTTCCCGCTGTTCTTCGCGGCTGTAGCCGTGGATCTGCATCGGCTCGGCCACCAGCTGTCGCACCGTCATACCGGGGTTGAGCGAGGAGTAAGGATCCTGAAAAATCGCCTGCATCCGCTTACGCAGCGGCTTGAGGTCTTTTTCACGGGCGCGGGCGATCGCCTGCCCGGCAAAGTGGATCTCGCCCGAGGTGATATCGAAAAGACGCAGGATGGCGCGCCCGAGGGTAGATTTTCCGCAGCCGGACTCCCCCACAAGGCCAAACGTCTCGCCGGGCTGGATATCAAAACTCACGCCGTCAACCGCCTTCACGGCCACGCCTTTACGCAGCAAACCGCCGTTGAGCGGATAGTGCTTGCGCAGATCGCGCACGCTCACTAATGGCGCCTGTTTTTCATTCATGCCTGAATCTCCTTGTCGGCCCATAGCCAGCAGGCGGCGCGATGGCCCTCTCCGGCGGCGTAAAAGGCGGGCTGTCTTTCACACTGGGGCATGCGCTTCGGGCAGCGTTCCGCGAACGGACAGCCCGGCGGCGGGTTAAGCAGGCCGGGCGGTGAACCTTCAATGGGCGATAAACGCTGATTCACCTCATCCGGGCGCGGCAGCGAGGCCAGCAGCCCCTGGGTGTAAGGATGCGCAGGGCGATAAAAAATGTCCTCCACGCTCCCCTCCTCCATTACCAGCCCGCCGTACATCACCACCACGCGGCTGCAGACCTGCGCCACCACGCCGAGATCGTGAGTGATCAGCAAAATCGCGGTCCGGGTCTGCTGTTGCAGACTTTTCAGCAGGCGCAGGATCTGCGCCTGAATGGTCACGTCCAGCGCGGTGGTCGGTTCATCGGCGATCAGCAGCTTAGGGTTGCAGGAGAGCGCAATGGCGATCATCACCCGCTGGCGCATCCCGCCGCTGAACTCGTGGGGATACTGGTCGTATCGCCGTTCCGCCCCGGCAATGCCTACCTGTTCCAGCATGGCGATGGCCGCCGCTTTGGCCGCTTTTTTGCTGAGTCCTTTGTTGCGCATCAGGATCTCAGCCATCTGCTTGCCGATGGTCAGCACCGGATTCAGGGCGGTCATCGGATCCTGAAAAATCATCGCGATCTCGTTGCCGCGGATGGCGCGCATCTGCGCGGGCGTTTTCTGCGCCAGATCCTCATTCTGGAAGCGGATGCTGCCGCCGGTTATCCGTCCGTTGCTCCCCAGAAGCTGGATAATCGACTTGCAGGTGACGCTTTTCCCGCAGCCCGACTCGCCGACGATGCCGACGAGTTCCCCCGGCTGAACCTGAAAGCTCACGCCGCGCACCGCGTGAACCTCGCCCTCCCGGGTGCGGAACGTGGTTTGCAGGTTCTCAAGCGCTAATAAGTTACTCATCGCGATTCGCTCCCGGCTCAAAGGCGGTACGGAACACATCGCCCAGCACGTTAAAGCTGAACACCGTCAGCAGGATCAGAATGCCGGGGAACATCGCCAGCCACGACGCTTCGCCAATATAAGACTGGGCGTTGTTAAGCATACTTCCCCACGACGCCGCGGGCGCCTGCACGCCCAGCCCTAAGAAGCTGAGCGTTGACTCCATCAGAATGGCCGAGGCGATATTGAGCGTGGCCGCCACGATAATGGTCGGCAGCACGCCGGGAATAATGTGGCGCACGATGATGCGCAGCGGATGCTCTCCCGACGCGCGGGCATAAAGCACGTACTCGCGCTCTTTCACCGACAGGGTTTCAGCACGCACCAGACGCGACATGTTCATCCACGTCAGCAGGCTGATAATCAGAATGATGTTATCCACGCCCGGCTTGAGGTAAGCATTCACCACCAGCAGCAGGAAGAAGGCCGGAATGGCCATCAGGATATCCACGGCGCGCATCATCAGGTTATCCAGCCAGCCGCCAAAATAGCCGCTCACCGTTCCCACCACCGTGCCGATAAGCGTGGAAAAGAGCATCGCCAGAAAACCGACCATCAGGGAGATCTGGCCGCCATACAGCGCGCGGGTGAAGTAGTCGCGGCCGTATTCGTCGGTGCCGAACCAGTGCGCGGCATCCGGCGGCAACGTGCGCGCGCCGAGCGACATCCGATCCGGATCGTACGGGCTTAACCCCGCACAGAGCGCGGCGACGACGAAAATAAAAAGCACAAACAGAGAGAACTGCGCCGGACGGTTGCGGCGCAGCTGGTGACGAACCTGCTGCCAGCGTCTGCTCATCCGGGTTACCTCAGCGTACGAATGCGGGGATCGGCGAAGCGATAAAGCACGTCGGCGATCAGGTTACCGACGATCAGCATCATCGACGAGAGCATGATGATCGCCATAATCAGGGGGTAATCCAGCGAGGCGATCGACTGGATCCCGAGCAGCCCCATCCCCGGCCAGGAGAAGACGCTTTCCGTCACATAGGCCCCCACAATCAGCTCACCGAACGACAGGCCGAACAGGGTAATCACCGGCAGCAGCACGTTTTTCAGAACGTGCCGAAACAGAATACTGGAACGCGTCGCGCCGTAGGCAAGCTGGGTTTGCACGTAGTCGGCCGAGAGCTGCGAGATGGTGTTGGAGCGGATGTAGCGCACGTAGCTGGAGAGGTTGTAGAACGTGAGGGCAATACACGGCAGCACGCCGTGACGCAGCAGATCCAGCCCGTTATCCTCCATGCCGATGGTGCGCATCCCCATGCTGGGGAACCAGTTAAGCTGCACGGCAAAAACGGTGATGAGCAAGATGCCGAACCAGAATATCGGAACAGAAATGCCGATATAGGCGAATATATTGAGCAGATGATCCAGCCAGCGGTGCTTAAATGCCCCGGCCAGCAGGCCCAGCGGGATCGCCAGCACGATCGCCATCAGCAGCGACGCGCCCATCAGCCCCAGCGTGGCCGGTATGCGTTCGCCGATCATCTCCAGCACCGGGCGGTGATAAATCAGCGAATAGCCGAGATCGCCCTGCAGGACGTTTTTCAGCCACAGGACGTACTGCGTGACCAGGGGCTTATCCAGCCCCAGGCTCTGGCGAATACGTTCGATATCCTCCGGGGCCATACGCGGCGTAATGTACGCCGCCACCGGATCGCCAGGCGCGAGCTTGACCAGCAGAAACGCCACCAGTGAAATAAAAAACAGCATCGGCAGCAGCTGCAGCAGCCGACGCGTGAGGAGTGTGTTCACGACGTGCCCTTTCAAAAGCCCCGACCTGACGGCCGGGGCAATCACTTATTTCTGATAGATTTTTGACAGATCCTGGAACAGATAGACCGGTTTCGGCTCCGCTTCCTCGGTGCCGCCAAAACGCTTGTCCACCGCGACGGTCGCATTGGTATAGGCGATCGGGTAGTAGGTCATATCGTTCGCCACGGTCTGCTGAATTTGCTTGTAGATATCGGCACGTTTTGCGGCGTCGGTTTCCACTGCGCCTTTATCCCACAGGGCATCAAACTGCGGATTTTTGTAGTGCGCGTAGTTATAGGCTTCGTTGCTCATGAACAGCGATTTGTAACCGTCCGGCTCGGAGCCCATGATGTAGCCGCCCAAGTTCAGCTCCCACGCGGTGTTGTTCATATCGAGGCTGCGCTGAGACATGGCGTTGGAGTCCAGCGGCATCAGCTCCACGTTCACCCCAATGCCCTTCAGCGCCTGCTGAATGTAGAGCGCCATGCTCTCCTGGGTTTTGTTGGTGTTCACATACGCCAGGCGCAGCTTGAGGTTGTCCGGCGCGCCGGACGTCTTCAGCAGCTCTTTGGCTTTTTGTAGATCGAACTTGTACTGTTCGACGTCATCCGTCTTGTAAAGCGTATCTGGCGTCAGGAACGAGGTCGCCGGTTTAGCGTAGTCCAGCGAGGTAAACGCGGTCTGGGTGAGCTCGTCTTTGTTGATGGCATACGCGATGGCCTGGCGCAGCGCTTTGCTCTTCATCACCGGCACGTTCTGGTTGAACGTCATATAGGCCAGACGGCCTTCCGGATAGACCACGAAGTCAAACTTACTGGTATTTTTCAGGCGGTTCACGTCCTGCGGGTCAACCATCTTGAGATTGATTTCCCCGTTTTGCAGCGCAAGGTTGGCGGCGTTGCTGTCTTTGGCGAAACGGTAGGTGACCGAATCAAGCTTCGCTTTGCCGTTCCAGTAATCGTCAAAACGGGTCAGGGCGTAATACTGCCCGGCGCGGTACTCTTTAAATTTGAACGGCCCGGAGCCGACCGGCGCATCGTTTTTGCTGCTCTTTTCCAGGTCGCCTTCACCGGCGAACACGTGCTGCGGAATCGGGTAGATTTGTACCAGGGTGCCGGTAAAGGCCGCGCTGACCTGCGGTAGGGTGAACTTGACGGTGCGCTCATCCACCTTGCTCACCTGTACCGGCTTGTCGCCGTAGGTGAACATGCTGCGGAAGAAGCTGTGCTGTTTGGCATCCAGCAGCTTATTGAAGGTGAAGACCACGTCGTCCGCCGTCAGCGGCTGGCCGTCCTGCCATTTGAGGTTGGGTTTTAGCGTCAGGGTATAGCTCAGGTTGTCGGCGGAAGGCGTCAGGCTTTCCGCCAGGCCCCACTCAATGTTGCCGTTATTAAAGCTGTACAGCGGGGCATAGAGCGCCTGCATGATCGTTAACGTCGTACGGTCACTGGCATAGAGCGGATTAACGGCTAACGGGTCGCCGGAGGTAATTCCAATAATTAGCGAACCGCCCTCTTTTGGCGCGTCGTTTTTTGCCGCTGAGGGCGTATTTGTCTCTTTATTTTTCGCATCATCACAGCCCGCCAGGCCTAACGCGAGCGAAACGACCACTGCCGATAACAGAAGCTTGCGCATCTCACTAACTCCTTGCCTTATAAAGTGTTTATTACTGCATCTTTTATTTATGTTGAAGCATCATATTCAGCTTTATCGGTTTACGCATTAATTATGAAAATGCGATTTTCGATTAAGCTTATGCCGGATTTGATATATATAAGCGCCGGAAGGAATAGCGGCAGATCGATTACGCTCAGTTCGTTAAACGCTTCACAAATCTCCTGCTACACTGCCTCAACACATCACTCAAAAGGCAGGCCAACATGTCAGACAACACGTATCAGCCACCAAAAGTATGGGAATGGAAAAAGAACGGCGGCGGCGCGTTCGCCAACATCAACCGCCCGATTTCCGGCGCGACCCATGAGAAAGATCTGCCCGTGGGCTCCCACCCGCTGCAGCTTTACTCTCTCGGAACACCGAACGGCCAGAAAGTGACGATCATGCTCGAAGAGCTGCTGGCGCTGGGCGTGACGGGCGCGGAGTACGACGCATGGTTGATCCGCATCGGCGAAGGCGATCAGTTCTCCAGCGGGTTTGTTGAGATGAACCCGAACTCGAAAATACCGGCGCTGCGTGACCACTCCACGAACCCGCCAACGCGCGTATTTGAATCCGGCAATATCCTGCTCTACCTGGCAGAGAAGTTCGGTCACTTCCTGCCGAAAGATCCGGCGGGACGCACCGAGACCCTGAACTGGCTGTTCTGGCTGCAGGGCGCAGCGCCGTTCCTCGGCGGCGGCTTTGGCCACTTCTACAACTACGCGCCGGTAAAAATTGAATACGCGATTGACCGCTTCACCATGGAAGCCAAGCGCCTGTTCGACGTGCTGGATAAACAGCTGGCGCGCGGTCGCTACGTGGCGGGTGAAGAGTACACCATCGCGGATATCGCCATCTGGCCGTGGTTCGGCTGCGTGGCGCTGGGCAGCGTCTATAACGCCGCCGAGTTCCTCGATGCAGAGAAGTACACAAACGTGCAGCGCTGGGCGAAAGACGTGGCGAATCGCCATGCCGTTAAGCGCGGCCGTATCGTTAACCGCACCAGCGGCGAGCTGAACGAGCAGCTCCACGAACGCCACGCGGCGAGCGACTTCGATACCAATACGGAAGATAAGCGTCAGGCGTAATGTTCAGCCGGGCGGGTCCCCGCCCGGCAACTGAGATCCCAGCCCAGGGCATGATTAGCTTAAAGGTTGAGCCGGTATTGCTGGCACTATCTGGACGTTTTTCTCGCGTCAGAGAGTGAGAAATGACGTCTCAACCGACAGCAGTCACAAAGGATCTGTTATGAAACTTATTAAAACAACGCTGGTTATCAGCGCCCTCATTTTTTCCACCTCGGGAATGGCTATCGACAAAACCGCCGCTGGCGCGGTAGCAGGCGCGGCCATTGGTGCGGCCACGGGCAAAGATCTGAAATCGACCGTTGGCGGCGCCGTCGTGGGCGCAGGCACAGGTGCCATGTTCAAAAACGGCGGCAAAGGTAAAGCCGCGCGTAAGGGCGGCGCGGTAGGTGCTGCCGTAGGCGCAGGTGCCGCGGCGGTTACCGGCAAGAGCGTGCTGAAAGGTGCAGCCGTTGGTGCGGGCACGGGCGCGCTGATTGGTGAAGCGACGCACTGATAAATACAGCCGGGCAGCGCTGCGTTTGCCCGGCATGAATCACATCCCCGATGATGCTTTTCGTTTATTGTTCGTGTCTCATCCCTGGATAGTTTCCGTTAACCGCATTAATACTTAATGTCCCGCGCTTTTTGTCTTCCGGACTGTTTCATCTGACGCTTGTCCTGACGGCAGTCGTGATTACTCTGGTTATTGTTCGCCACGCAGGTTTGCTTCACCTGCCGCGACGCGTCGCGGGTTTCCTGCCTGACATCACGCGCCACGCGTCGCTCCTGCGCCTGCTGGGTCGCACTGGCAGAAACCGAGAACAGCATCAGAAGAATGCAAGAAAGGACGGGAACGACAGATAACGATCTGTTCATAGCAACACCTCGGAGAAGAGAGCCCAGAACGTCAGGGGGTTAGCAAAAGAATAGCAGTTTCAGAAGGGGCTGAATGGGGAAGGCGTTAATAATATAAGGCCGCACAAGGCGGCCTTATAGGTTGCGTTATGCCGTCAGGCGGAACTTCTGCACCGAGCGCTGAAGATCTTCGGTCTGGCGCTCCAGCGCCGCCGCTGCCGCAGAAACCTCTTCAACCAGCGAGGCATTTTGCTGGGTCACGCCGTCCATCTGGGTAATGGCAATCCCGACCTGCGAAATACCCTTGCTTTGCTCCTCAGAGGCGGAAGCGATTTGCTTCATGATGGTCGTCACTTCCGTCACGTCGCGCAAAATCGCATCCATGGTGGTGCCGGTGTCGCTCACCAGCTGCGCCCCCTGCTCTACGCGGGAAACGGAATCGGTAATCAGCCCCTCAATCTCTTTAGCCGCGTTGGCGCTGCGGCTTGCCAGGTTACGGACTTCACCTGCCACCACGGCAAAACCACGCCCCTGTTCACCCGCGCGCGCCGCTTCAACCGCCGCATTGAGTGCCAGAATATTGGTCTGGAAGGCAATGCTGTTGATCACGTTGGTGATTTCAGCAATTTTCTTCGAGCTTTCCGAAATACCGCTCATGGTGGTCACCACCTCTTCCACCAGCGAGCCGCCGCGGCTGGCGGTAGTTGAGGCGACATCGGCCAGCTGGCTGGCCTGACGCGCGCTTTCCGCGTTCAGTTTCACCGTGGCGGTCAGCTGTTCCATGCTGGCTGCCGTCTCTTCCAGCGCAGCCGCCTGCTCTTCGGTACGGGAAGAGAGATCGTTGTTACCGCTGGAGATTTCTGTCGCGCCGCGCCAGATATTTTCACTGCCGGAGCGAATCGTGCTGACCGCTTCGCGCAGGCTGTCCTGCATCGCGCTCAGCAGCGGCACCAGCTGCCCCACGCAGTTGCGGCCGAACGGCTCAATGGGCTGGCTGAGATCGCCCTGGGCAATCTGGCGGAACTGCTGGCGAATGCGAGCCAGCGGTTTGACCAGCATCGCCACCAGGTAACGGTCGGTGAAGAGCAGGATCAGCAGGCCGATAATCGTGGCGACGATAATCACCGTGCGGGTCATGCTTGTCAGGCCGTCCACCACCACGCGGGTGCTGTCGAGCGACTTCGCGGCGGCATTGTTGAACGCCTCAGCGGCCGCACCGAACGCGCGGCTCAGCGGTGGCGTGACGTTGTTGGCCTGCTGGCGATACCCCTCCAGAGCCCCCTGCTTCGCCTGCTGCATTTGCGGCGTAACGCCCTGTTCGAGCAGCGCCTGCCAGGAGCCGATCACCCGGGAAGAGACCTGCTCGTCCATCGGGCCTGGGGAGATCGCTTTCATCTCGGCCAGTTTCTTGCCCATGTTATCCAGCGCCTGTTGGGCAGAGGACAGATCCGGCGTGCCGCCTGCGGCTTTGACTTCCATCGCACGGCTCAAACGGGTCACAAAGCGGAAATATTGATCGTTACCCTGGCTGAGTACCGTCATCTGTTTAACCAGCTGGCGATCGACTTCATTGCCATCCGATACGCGAGAAAGGGACCAGGTGCTGTACAACCCAACGCCCGCCCACATTAAACAAAAGATCCCGAGAATCGTCAGCATGACGAAACGGATCGTGAAATTACGGAGCATATTCATAAGTCTTCCTTGCCGTGAGGGTGAGTTCGCCCAGAGGCGAGTACTACTCTCGTTATCGGCAGGAAAGAGGGAAATTATAACGTTTTGTGATCATTTTTAATTAGCGTGGCTTCACTGGTCACACAGCTGCCGTTAATCATTAGGCCCGCGCTTAGTGATGCAATTTGTGATGTGATAAGTGCAGAGTGGGAAAGCGCTTTGAATCTGTGGCAGGCGTCGTCGGATAAATAGTGCGGTCTGATGCCCTCACCCCGGCCCTCTCCCACAGGGAGAGGGAGAAAGGCCGCACCGAGCGGTCCCCTCGCCCCTTTGGGGAGAGGGTTAGGGTGAGGGGTAAGGTGTACTTTATTTCTTACTGATCTTATCCAGATACCCCATCACAAACGCAGACAGCACAAACGTCAGGTGGATGATGACGTACCACATCAGTTTGTTATCCGGCACGTTCTTCGCGTCCATAAACACGCGCAACAGGTGGATAGAGGAGATCGCCACAATCGACGCGGCCACTTTATTCTTCAGCGACGAAGCATCCATTTTGCCCAGCCAGCTGAGCTTCTCTTTACGCTCGTCGATATCGAGCTGGGAGACAAAATTCTCGTAGCCGGAGAACATCACCATCACCAGCAGCCCGCCCACCAGGGTCATGTCCACCAGCGACAGCAGAACCAGAATCAAATCCGCTTCGGCAATAGAAAAAATGTTCGGCAGAACATGCCAGATTTCCTGAAAGAACTTAATCGTCAGTGCGATAAGTGCCAGCGAGAGGCCAAAATAGACGGGAGCCAGTATCCAGCGGGAGGCGTACATGGCATTTTCAAAAAAGCGTTCCATAGAGTCCTGTTTGCAAAAGAAACCAGCGCCCAGTATATCTCAACGGCGCTGGCTGTTTGCAATAACTCAACGGTACGTCACTCAGACGTTGTCTGGGTTAACTTCGGGACGTGCGTACTCCGGCCAGACAAGCGCCACCAGTTCAGGATAGGCTTCCAGGCTGAACTCGCGAAAACACTGACGCAAATTTAATACGTCCAGATCGGAATAAGAGACCTTCTCGCCGTTAAGACAGCGCTTTTTAATATTGTCATAATATTTATAGACTGCTGAATTCAGATCGCTACAGCGACGCTGCGCCTCAAACAGTCCAGGCGTGTCATTAATTTCCGACATTTTCATGCGCTTAATTGTCGCGTGTAAAAAGTCGATATATTCGTGGTTCACCCGCCAGTACCAGACAGGCGTAACGGAGTTCATCAATACAGAGAAATGGTCTTCCCCTTCCTCTTTTGTCATAAGTTCAGGTTGCGGGGGTTCACTGGTGTCTTTCGACACTTTCGTTTTATTGAACTCCTGCATCAATAAAAGCACACCAGCGGTCAGTAATAGTAATGTGATGACCGTAAAAAAGATGCTGTTCATGGGTAGGCTCCATTTTTTTTGATTTTAAATTTGCCTCATGATATTGTCAACGAATCTCACGCCTTTACCAACCCCACCCTGTTGAAAATAAAGGAAATTAAAAATGCTGCCCGACTATCTCGTCCCGGCTAAGTACCACATTACGCCTGTGGAACAGCAACCGACGGAAGCAGAAAAAGAGGCCAGTTTCACTCAGGGGAAAAGAAAGCTCTCTGATTTCGAGCCCGATATATTAATTGGTGTTTCCCGAACTGGCAAATCCCGAAATATGTTGCTGGAAGAGCACGATCGCCATATAAAAGACCGCTTATTTCGCGCCATAAAAATTGAAGCCTTTGTCCACCTGCTGAATGACCTGCAGGCCGAGGGTGAAATAGATGCCCAGAAACTAAGTCAAATAATGGCTGAAAAAACCGAAGAAATTAATGAAGCGGGCAATGAAATTTGGCTTAATTTAATTACGCGCGAAAAAAACAACCCAATCTTTTATAGCCTGGGGGAAGATTAACGTGAAAGAAGTTAAAAACAACGACGTTTATTTGACTTTAGATGATAAAAAAAGTGATGAATTTATCTTAAAGCAAAATCTCGACGCGCTAAGAAACACAAAAAATGACGAGATGACGCGTATTACGCAAGACCTGGTATCGATCCCGGCGACGCTGGTTCGTCTGAAATGGCAGAATCGCCGTGAAATTTATCCGCTACAGGTCAAAGAAGAGATTTACGGTGCCGTGATGAACGCCATCATAGAGCAGCGTCCCGAGCTGAAAGAGAAGCTTCTGGGACGTCTTGAGGCCAATTATCAGTATCTGCTTGCCAGAGAAATCGCCACCCTGCGTCTGACGCGCAAGCTGTCAGACGGTGAGTACCGTACCTCAAACGTCACCTGCGTGGCGCTTGATGAGGACGCGCTGGCAACCCCTTCTACCGCACCGACGGATAATAAAAACGCATAAACCGACAGGCATAAAAAAAGCCGGCTTTCGCCAGCTTCTTTATCACTTCGAGGCCGCTTTCTCTTCGCCGACCAGTCCAATCTTCAGGTAACCCGCCTGATGCAGCGTGTCCATTACCTTCATCATGGTTTCATAATCAACGGTTTTATCCGCGCGGAAGAAGACCGTGGTGTCTTTCTTACCGCCCGTAAGCTGCTCCAGCGCCGGGATGACAGAGTCGGCCGTCACCGGGTCGTTCCCGAGGAACATGGATTTATCCGCTTTCACCGACAGGTAGATAGGCTTCTCCGGGCGCGGCTGGGGCTGGCTGGAAGAGGCGGGCAGATTCACCTTCACATCCACCGTCGCCAGCGGCGCGGCCACCATGAAGATAATCAGCAGAACCAGCATGACGTCGATAAACGGCGTCACGTTGATTTCATGCATTTCGCCGTTATCGTCCAGATTTTCGTTTAGACGCATCGCCATACTCTTAACCTGCGCGCAGTTTAGACGCCGCGTGCACCGGCTTAACCGAGCTGGCGTTCAGGTCGAGATCGCGACTTTGCAGCAGCAGAACCTGCGCGGCAACGTCACCCAGCGTGGCTTTGTAGCTGCCAATCATGCGTGCGAAGATGTTGTAGATGACCACCGCCGGAATAGCGGCAACCAGACCGATTGCCGTCGCCAGCAGCGCTTCAGCGATACCCGGCGCCACGACCGCCAGGTTGGTGGTTTGGGTCTGCGCGATACCGATAAAGCTGTTCATGATGCCCCAGACCGTTCCGAAAAGACCGATGAACGGTGAGATCGCGCCGATGGTCGCCAGATAACCATTGCCGCGTCCCATGTGTCGGCCAACGGCCGCAACGCGACGCTCCAGGCGGAAACCGGTACGTTCTTTGATGCCTTCGTTATCTTCACTGCCAGCGGAGAGTTCCAGCTCGTTCTGTGCTTCATTCACTAACAGGGTGGTCAGGCTTTTGGCGTGGAAGGATGAGGTCATATCTGAAGCCTGATCCAGAGAGCGGGCTTCGGCCAGCTGCTGCTGTTCCCGCTTAAGGCGGCGCTTCTGCGAAAGCAGCTCGGCGCTCTTGCTGAAGAAAATAGCCCAGGTGACAACGGACGCCAGAATCAGGCCGATCATCACAATCTTAACCACGATGTCAGCATGCTGATACATGCCCCAAACGGAGAGATCCGTCTGCATCAAATTATTACCCACTCTGTATCTCCAGGACGCAAATCACAAAATCTGAGCGTAATAATATCAAAACGTCGTCGAATTGATAGTAGTTCTCATTAGTATTTGCATGGTGCCGTAATTTTCGTTCACTTTCCTTGCGCTTACGCAGTAAAAATTTCTTATGCAAATTTTTGCTAATATTTTCTGCTTATTCGATAAGCCCCGGGGTGCAGTTTTTTCCAATCGTGGTAGTCTGGACGTCCAGACGTATAAAAACAGGGTTAGCGAACATGACAAAGAAGCATCTTGATACCACGCTGGTACAGGCAGGACGCAGCAAAAAATATACGCAGGGATCGGTCAACAGCGTGATTCAACGAGCCTCCTCGCTGGTGTTTGATACCGTTGAGGAGAAAAAAATTGCCACGCGCAATCGCGCGAAAGGCGGGCTGTTTTATGGCCGTCGCGGCACGCTGACCCATTTCTCTCTTCAGGAAGCGATGTGCGAGCTGGAAGGCGGCGCGGGCTGCGCGCTGTTCCCCTGCGGGGCGGCGGCGGTCGCCAACACCATTCTGGCGTTTGTGGAACAGGGCGACCATATCCTGATGACCAACACCGCCTACGAGCCCAGCCAGGACTTCTGCACCAAAATCCTCAGCAAGCTCGGCGTAACGACCGGCTGGTTCGACCCGCTGATTGGTGAAGGCATTGCCGAACTTATTCAGCCAAACACGCGCATTGTGTTCCTGGAATCTCCGGGATCGCTCACCATGGAAGTTCATGACGTGCCGGCTATCGTGAAGGCCGTGCGCAGCAAAGCGCCAGAGGCGATCGTGATGATCGATAACACCTGGGCGGCGGGCGTGCTGTTTAAAGCCCTGGAGTTCGACATTGATATCTCGATTCAGGCGGCGACGAAATACCTGATAGGCCACTCTGACGGCATGATTGGCACCGCGGTTTCCAACGCGCGCTGCTGGGATCAGCTGCGTGAAAATGCTTACCTGATGGGCCAGATGGTGGATGCAGACACGGCCTACATGACCAGCCGCGGACTCCGCACGCTGGGCGTTCGTCTGCGTCAGCACCATGAAAGCAGCCTGAAGGTGGCCGAATGGCTGGCGCAGCATCCGCAGGTTGAGCGCGTGAATCATCCCGCGTTACCGGGCACTAAAGGCCACGAATTCTGGCAGCGTGACTTTACGGGCAGCAGCGGTCTGTTCTCGTTCGTACTGAAAAAACGGCTGAATAACGACGAGCTGGCGAGCTATCTGGATAATTTTACCCTCTTCAGCATGGCCTACTCCTGGGGCGGTTTTGAATCCCTGATCCTGCCTAACCAGCCGGAACAGGTTGCGGCTCTGCGTCCCGGCGGTGAAGTGGACTTCAGCGGTACCCTGATTCGACTGCATATCGGTTTAGAAAACGTTGACGATCTAATTGCCGATTTAGCAGCAGGGTTCGAGCGTATCGTGTAGAGTGCTGGCTGAAAATGTACTCCCTGGACGCTTTTGTGGACACCGCAAGCAGAAAAGTCTGCTTGAGTTGCGCCCGGGATCAAACCCGACGGGCGAATAAGGGAGTACAATAGCGCTATATCTGCTGTTCCACAGGAAAGTCCATGGCTGTTATTCAAGATATTATCGCGGCGCTCTGGCAACACGACTTTGCCGCGCTGGCGGATCCTCACGTCGTCGGTATCGTTTACCTCGTGATGTTCGCAACTCTGTTTCTGGAAAATGGATTACTGCCAGCCTCTTTTTTACCCGGTGACAGCCTGCTTTTACTTGCCGGGGCGTTAATCGGGAAAGGCGTCATGGACTTCACGCCAACGATGGTTATTCTCACCTCCGCAGCCAGCCTGGGCTGCTGGCTGAGCTATCTGCAGGGCCGCTGGCTCGGGAATACCCGCGTCGTGAAAGGCTGGCTGGCGCAGTTACCGCATAAATATCATCAGCGTGCGACCTGCATGTTCGACAGGCACGGCCTGCTGGCCCTGCTGGCGGGGCGTTTCCTCGCGTTTGTTCGCACGCTTCTGCCTACGATGGCGGGCATTTCCGGTCTGTCAAACCGCCGCTTCCAGTTCTTCAACTGGCTCAGCGCCCTGCTGTGGGTGGGTGTGGTCACCACGCTCGGCTACGCGCTGAATATGATCCCCTTTGTGAAACACCATGAAGATCAGGTGATGACCTTCCTGATGGTGCTGCCGATGTTCCTGCTGGTGGCAGGACTGGTGGGAACCATCGCGGTAGTGATTAAGAAGAAGTACTGCAGCGCCTGATCCCCTCACCCTGACCCTCTCCCCATAGGGGAGAGGGGAAAAGCTTAAGCTCCCTGCATGGTTCGGATGCGTGATGCATCCTCTCCCGGCGTGACGCCGAAATAGCGCTTAAACTCCCGACTGAACTGCGACGCACTTTCGTAACCCACCCGCATTGCCGCCGCGCTGGCCTTCATGCCGTCGTGGATCATCAGCATCCGCGCCTTATGCAGCCGGTAGGTTTTAAGGTACTGCAGCGGCGAGGTGCTGGTTACCGACTTGAAGTTATGGTGAAACGCCGAGACGCTCATGTTCGCTTCCGCCGCCAGCTGGTCGACGCTGAGGTTTTCCGTGTACTGGCTTTCGATACGCTTGAGCACGCGGCTTATCAGGCTGAAGTGGGTCTGTCGGCTCACCAGAGCCAGTAACGCCCCGCCGCCCGGGCCTAGCAGCACGTGGTAGAGAATTTCGCGGACGATCTGTTTGCCCAGAATGCGCGCGTCCAGCGGCCTTTCCATCACGTCCAGCAGACGTTCAATGGCGCAGAGGATCTCTTCCGACAGCGTCGCCGAGTTAATCCCGCTCGACGCCATAGACGGCTGGAAGAACTCATCTTCGCCAATATCCATCAGCAGCTCCTGCAGCTGAAGAATATCGACGTTGACGCGAATACCGGCCAGCGGAACGGCCTCTGTCGCGAAGGTTTCACATTCGAAGGGTAAAGGTACCGTCAGGAGCAGATATTCATTGGTGTCGTAGCGGAACACGCGCTCGTTGATATAGCCAATTTTATGGCCCGAGAAGAGAAAAACGATGCCCGGCTGGTACATGACCGGCGTGCGCGTCCCGGGCTGCGTGCCGTAGAGCAGGCGAATGTCAGGAAGCAGGCCACTGACGCCATTTTCGTTATCTATCAGTCTTTTAATCTGCGCAGTGAGCTGATGGCAGATCGCTTCACGGTTCATATTACGTTACTCCGGGTACGGTTTCCGACGTTGACAGTGTGCGTGCTTTTCCGCGCTTTCTCCAGCGCTCTGTAGAAATGGGCAAGACATCGGCAGGAATGTGCATTGAGAGGATAGCCCCGGACGGCCACAATGTGCAGCATCAGGTCGCCCTCTGCGCCACCACGGTTTTTCACCCACTAAAGGGAACGAGCAATGAACAACTTTAATCTTCACACCCCAACCCGCATTCTGTTTGGTAAAGACGCTATCGCCGATCTGCGCGCGCAGATCCCCGCAGACGCCCGCGTGCTGATCACCTACGGTGGCGGCAGCGTGAAAAAAACCGGCGTGCTGGATCAGGTTTACAGCGCCCTGGACGGTCTGGACGCGCGTGAGTTCGGCGGCATCGAGCCAAATCCGTCTTACGAAACGCTGATGAACGCGGTGAAAATCGCCCGCGAAGAGAAGATCACCTTCCTGCTGGCCGTCGGCGGCGGCTCCGTGCTGGACGGCACCAAATTCATCGCGGCGGCAGCGCACTACGCTGACGGCATCGATCCGTGGCACATCCTGGAAACCCGCGGCAGCGACATTAAAAGCGCCATCCCGATGGGCTCCGTGCTGACTCTGCCGGCCACCGGCTCTGAATCCAACAAGGGCGCGGTGATCTCCCGTAAAACGACCGGCGATAAACAGGCCTTCATGAACGAACACGTTCAGCCTGTGTTCGCCATTCTGGACCCGGTTTACACCTACACCCTGCCTGCGCGTCAGGTGGCGAACGGCGTGGTCGATGCCTTTGTTCATACTGTTGAGCAGTACGTCACGTACCCGGTGAATGCCAAAATTCAGGATCGCTTCGCGGAAGGCATTCTGCTGACGCTCGTCGAAGAAGGTCCGAAAGCGCTGAAAGAGCCGGAAAACTACGACGTGCGTGCCAACGTCATGTGGGCGGCAACGCAGGCGCTGAACGGCCTGATCGGGGCTGGCGTACCGCAGGACTGGGCAACCCACATGCTGGGCCACGAGCTGACGGCGATGCACGGTCTGGACCACGCGCAAACGCTGGCCGTTGTGCTGCCTGCGCTGTGGAACGAAAAGCGGGATACCAAGCGTGCCAAACTGCTGCAGTACGCAGAACGCGTGTGGAACATCACCGAAGGTTCTGACGATGCGCGTATTGATGCCGCCATCGAAGCGACCCGCAGCTTCTTTGAAGGTCTGGGCGTGCCAACGCGTCTCTCTGGCTACGGTCTGGACGGCAGCTCCATCCCTGCCCTGCTGGCGAAACTCGAAGAACACGGCATGACCCACCTGGGCGAGCACGGCGACATTACGCTGGACGTGAGCCGTCGCATCTACGAAGCGGCACGCTAAGCGTTTTTGCCCTCCCGACTTTCGTTTTTTGACATTTCGTCCAGACTTAATGCACAACCCATCGCCGGAGGAACCCTCCGGCGATGCGCACCTGAAGGAGGAAAAATGGCAAACCAAACCGTAATCAAGCTGCAGGACGGCAACGTGATGCCCCAGTTGGGGCTAGGTGTATGGAAAGCCGGTAACGACGAGGTCGTCTCCGCCATTCATAAAGCCCTGGAAGTCGGCTATCGGTCCATTGATACCGCCGCCGCATATAAAAACGAGGACGGCGTGGGTAAGGCACTGGCCAGCGCTGGCGTCCCCCGCGATGAGTTATTCATCACCACGAAACTGTGGAACGACGATCAAAAACGTCCCCGCGAAGCGCTGGAGGAGAGCCTGGAGAAACTCCAGCTCGATTTCGTCGATCTCTGGCTGATGCACTGGCCGGTTCCGGCTATCGATCACTACGTTGATGCCTGGAAAGGGATGATTGAACTGCAGAAAGAGGGGCTGGTGAAAAGCATCGGCGTCTGTAATTTCCAGGTTCATCACCTGCAGCGGCTGATTGACGAAACGGGCGTTGCGCCAGTGATTAACCAGATCGAGCTGCACCCGCTGATGCAGCAGCGCCAGCTACACGCCTGGAACGCTACGCATAAAATCCAGACCGAGTCCTGGAGCCCGCTGGCGCAGGGCGGCGAAGGGGTGTTTGATCAAAAGATTATCCGTGAGCTGGCGGATAAATACGGTAAAACCCCGGCGCAAATCGTCATTCGCTGGCATCTGGACAACGGCCTGGTGGTCATCCCGAAATCGGTCACGCCATCGCGCATCGCCGAGAACTTCGACGTCTGGGATTTCCGTCTGGACAAAGACGAGCTGGGTGAGATTGCGAAGCTGGATAAGGGTAAACGTTTAGGCCCGGACCCGGACCAGTTTGGCGGGTAATCGCGTAAAAAAGCCGGGTGGCGGCTTCGCCTTACCCGGCCTACGTGTCGAAATAAAAACCCCGGCTCGCCGGGGTTTTTATTTACGCTTTGCGCTTCACGGGCTTCTTCACACTCGAATTACCGTTCGAACGCTGATGCACAATCGGCGTGTGCTTGGTCAGCGCCGGGCGCGTATTGCGGTTCTGGCGACGCGCTTCGCGCATCTCATCCAGCGTCGGGGCCGGTACCAGGCAGTCGCGGCGCGAGCCGATCAGGTGTTTTTTACCCATATCTTCCAGCGCCTGACGGATCAGCGGCCAGTTTTTCGGATCGTGGTAGCGCAGCAGCGCTTTATGCAGACGGCGCTGTTTATCCCCTTTCGGCACCACCACCTCTTCACTCTTATAACCAATCTTACTCAGCGGGTTCTTGCCGGTGTAATACATGGTCGTCGAGTTAGCGAGCGGTGACGGATAGAAGTTCTGCACCTGATCCAGGCGGAAGCGACGCTGCTTCAGCCACAGCGCCAGGTTCACCATGTCCTCATCGCGCGTGCCCGGGTGGGCGGAGATGAAGTATGGGATCAGATACTGCTCTTTACCCGCCTGCTTCGAATAGGTATCGAACAGCTCTTTAAAGCGATCGTAGCTGCCCATGCCCGGCTTCATCATTTTCGACAGCGGGCCTTCCTCGGTGTGCTCCGGCGCAATCTTCAGATAGCCGCCGACGTGGTGCGTTGCCAGCTCTTTGATGTAGCGCGGATCTTCCACGGCGATGTCGTAACGTACCCCGGACGCGATCAGGATCTTCTTGATGCCCTTCAGGTCGCGCGCGCGGCGGTAGAGGTTGATCGTCGGCTCGTGGTTAGTGTCCATATGCTCGCAAATGCTCGGATAGACGCAGGAGAGGCGACGGCAGGTTTGCTCCGCGCGCGGCGACTTGCAGCGCAGCATGTACATGTTCGCGGTTGGGCCGCCAAGGTCGGAAATCACGCCGGTAAAGCCCGGCACCGAGTCGCGAATCGCTTCGATCTCATTGATGATCGAATCTTCAGAGCGGCTCTGGATAATACGCCCTTCGTGTTCGGTAATGGAGCAGAACGAACAGCCGCCGAAGCAGCCGCGCATGATGTTGATCGAGAAGCGGATCATCTCATACGCCGGGATACGGGCGTTACCGTACGCCGGGTGCGGCACGCGCTTGTACGGCAGCGCAAAGACGCTGTCCATCTCTTCGGTGGAGAGCGGGATCGCCGGCGGGTTAATCCAGATAAAGCGCTCGCCGTGCTTCTGCATCAGCGCGCGGGCGCAGCCCGGGTTGGTTTCATGGTGCAGAATACGGGACGCGTGCGCGTAGAGCACCTTGTCGGCTTTCACCTTCTCGTAGGACGGCAGCAGCACGTAGGTCTTTTCCCACGGTTTCGGGCGCGGCGGCTGCACAACGATAGCCTTCGCTTCCGCTTTTTTCGGCTCAACCGGCTTGTTATCGGCACACGGCAGATCTTCGCCGTACGGATGCGGGATCGGGTCGATTTTGCCCGGCATATCAATGATGCGGGAATCCACCCCGCTCCAGCCCGGCAGCGCCTCTTTCACCATAATGGCGGTATTGCGCACGTCGCGGATGCTGCTCACCGGCTCACCCTGCGACAGACGGTGCGCCACTTCCACCAGCGGACGCTCGCCGTTACCGTAAATCAGCATGTCGGCTTTGGAATCCACCAGCACCGAGCGGCGAACGGTATCTGACCAGTAGTCGTAGTGCGCGGTGCGGCGCAGGCTCGCCTCGATGCCGCCCAGGATCACCGGGACGTCTTTCCAGGCTTCTTTACAGCGCTGGGTATAGACCAGGGTTGCGCGGTCGGGGCGTTTACCCGCCACGTTATCCGGCGTGTAGGCGTCGTCATGGCGCAGCTTGCGGTCGGCGGTATAGCGGTTGATCATCGAGTCCATGTTGCCTGCGGTGACGCCGAAGAACAGGTTCGGTTTACCCAGACGCATAAAGTCGTCTTTGCTGTTCCAGTCAGGCTGGGAGATGATCCCCACGCGGAAGCCCTGCGCCTCAAGCATACGGCCACAGATGGCCATGCCGAAGCTCGGATGGTCAACGTAGGCATCGCCCGTGACCAGAATGATGTCGCAGCTGTCCCAGCCCAGTTGGTCCATCTCTTCCCGGGACATCGGCAGGAATGGCGCCGGTCCAAAGCAGGCCGCCCAGTACTGGGGCCAGGAGAAGAGGTCACGATCCGGCTGGATCAGGGAAATTGCGCTCATAATGCTTCCGAAGAAAAAATAGACAAAAGGAGCGGGATTATACGCTGTTCATCCGCCAGATTTGAAGAAAAGGATGCAGGAAGCAGGCAGATATTCGTGGAAGTCGTTAAAATACCGCGCCCTGATAATTTTGAATCATAATATTCACTATATTTTCCGGTGAGTTGCCCCGGAACGTGTTATTGCGCGGAGCTCTGTCGTGAAGCCCAACGATTCGTTACATGTATCCCAGCTGCGGGTTGTCCTTCACCTCTGCGGTTTTCTGGTTCTGCTGTACAGCCTTTCCATGCTGCCGCCGATGGTGATCGCCCTGCTGAATAAAGAGCGGACCTACTTTGCCTTCCTGACCACCTTTTTAACCTTTTTTACTCTCGGAGGGCTAACCTGGCGGGCAACCCGTCACGCCGGCATACAGCTTCGCACCCGCGACGGGTTTGTGATTATCGTGCTGTTCTGGCTGCTGTTTTCATTCATTAGCGCCATGCCGCTCTGGATGGATGACGGGCTACAGCTCTCCTTTGCCGACGCGCTCTTTGAAGGGGTTTCCGGGATCACCACCACCGGGGCAACGGTGATCGGGGACGTCAGCGCCCTGCCTAAGTCTTACCTTTATTACCGCGCTCAGCTGAATTTTATCGGCGGGTTAGGCGTCATCGTACTGGCCGTCGCGGTCCTGCCGCTGCTGGGCATCGGCGGCATGAAGCTCTATCAGTCAGAGATGCCGGGGCCGTTCAAAGAGGAGCGTCTGACTCCCCGCCTTGCCGATACCGCGCGGACGCTGTGGGTGACCTACTTCGCGCTGGGCGTGGCCTGCACCCTGGCCTACTGGCTGGCGGGAATGTCATTTTTTGACGCCCTCTGTCACGGGCTGTCGACCGTGTCGTTGGGCGGGTTCTCCACCCGCAGCGAGAGCATTGGGTTTTATGACAGCCACGCGATTGAGCTGGTCGCCGGGGCGTTTTCACTGCTCTCCGCGTTCAACTTCACCCTCTGGTATGTCGCTATTGTCAGACGCACCCTGAAACCGATTCGCCGCAGCCCGGAGGTTAAATTCTTTCTGAGCGCCGCCGCGGTGATTATTGTCATCACCGCCTGGCAGGTCTGGCATGCCGGGATTTACAACGCCATGGATAGCCTGGTGCACGCCTTCTTCCTTGCCAGTTCGATGATGACCGATAACGGCCTTTCGACAGCCGACTATGCCCAATGGCCCGCACACACCATCTTCCTGCTGTTGAGCGCCAGCTTTTTTGGCGGCTGCGTAGGCTCGACCTGCGGCGGGATCAAAGCCCTGCGTTTTCTCATTATGTTCAAGCAGAGTATTCAGGAGATGAACCAGCTGGCGCATCCGAGAGCGCTGCTGAGCATTAAGGTGGGCAAAAGCGTGGTGAATGAACGCGTCCTGCGCTCGGTATGGAGCTTCTTTTTTCTCTACGTCATGATCACAGGCTTTTTTGTCTGGTCGCTCAACCTGATGGGCTACGACCTGTTTACCGCATTCGCAACGGTTGCCGCCTGCATCAACAACATGGGGCTGGGGTTTGGCGAGACGGCGTCGACGTTCGGCACGTTAACCGAGGGGGCAAAAATGCTGATGTGCGCGGCGATGATCCTGGGGCGTCTGGAAATTTACCCGGTGCTGATTCTGTTCTCGCGCTTTTTCTGGCGGGCATAAAACATTCCCGGCGAACCGGGAATGTTGGGGTTAAGGTGCGGGGTTGATCAGCATCTGCCCCACGGAGCCCCTGTCCATCATCTCCAGCGTCTGGCTGTGGAACAGGAACGGGAAGTGCGGCCACGAAGGCTGACCGTAATAGACAAGCAGTTCAACCTGGCCGTCCACCCAGACGGTATCTTTCCAGCCGCGATCTTCCGGGAACGGCATCGCACCGTTGACGTTGCGGATCAGGAATGCCACCCCTTCAATATGGAACGACTGCGGCATATCTGAACGGACCGTCCAGCGCTCCCAGGTGCCCTGCTGCGCGGTAATGTCGATGCGGTTGACGTCCCACAGCGAGCCGTTGATGCCCGGATCGTCGCCCAGGCTGATATCACGGCTACGCACCGGCGAGCCGCTCATGATCTCCTGCGGCAGCAGACGCATTGGCAGGCTATCGGTCACCAGCGGCAGCAGGCCGGTCGGGCGCAGGGTCAGCACCAGGGTCGAGACAAGAATGCTCGACGGTTCAAAGAATCCGCGAATGCGGTCCACAATGCTGGCCGCTTCACCGCAGGTGACAGACACTTCATCCCCATTGGTCATATCAATGAGAACCTCGCGACGTTCGCCCGGCGAGAGCGCCAGCTGTTTGACGGACACCGGGGCCGGTAAAAAGCCCTGGTCGCCGGAGATCACGTGCAGCGGACGGCCATCGCTCATTTGCAGCTGATAGCGGCGCGAGTTAGAGGCGTTGAGCAGACGCAGGCGCACCCAGCCGCGCGAAACTTCCACATAAGGGCTTTGCGCGCCGTTGACCAGCAGCGTATCGCCGACAAAGCCACCGCTGCCCGGCTCGCTGTATTCCGGCGTACCGAAATTATCCAGACGCTTGTCCTGGATGATAATCGGGAAATCATCCACGCCGTAGTGGTTCGGGATCGGCAGGGATTTGCTGACCTCATCTTCCACCAGCCACATTCCGGCCAGGCCATTATAAACCTGCTGCGCCGTGCGGTTAGGCGTGTTGGCGTGATACCACAGGGTGGCCGCGCTCTGGCGAATCGGCAGAACGGGAGCCCAGTCGGCGCTGGGTGACATCATTCGCGCCGCGCCGCCAATCAACGGGCCAGGAACCTGCAGGCCGCTGATGGTCATGGCGACATTTTCAGGGGTACGGTTACTGTAGATGAGCTTTACGTCATCGCCATTCCACACGCGTATGGTCGGCCCAAGGTAACGTCCGTTAATGCCCCAGACCGGCGCGCGCGTCCCCTGGGTAAAGGACCAGTGGCTACGCTGCAGCGTCAGGAAAAGCGGCTGACCGCGACGGGATTCAATTAATGGCGGAATGGGCAGCGGCTGTTGCTGCCCGGCGGCGCTGGCTGTCAGCGGCATCGCACCCGCACAAAGGGCGATCCCGGAAGCCTGAATAAACTGACGCCGACTGAGTGACATATAAGCTCCATCTGAAACGACTAACAACGCGGGAATTCGTTTTCCCTTCAACGCCGGATTAAATCTTACCGGCGGCTTCTCTCTCTGCGACTTCTTTGTCGAGCTGCGCAATGTGCTGAGCCATCAGCTCACGGCAGTGCGCTGCCAGCTCGCGCACCTGGTCTTTACCGTATTTGCTGGTATCGACGGGTGGCAGCATTTCGACAATCACCAGCCCGTTATTCAGGCGGTTAAGATTAATCTTATTCGAAGTATTGGAAACGCACACAGGAATAATTGGAACACCTGCCGCAATTGCGGCATGAAACGCCCCGGTTTTAAACGGCAGCAGGCCGCGGCCGCGGCTTCGCGTTCCTTCCGGGAACATCCAGATTGAGATTCTGCGCTTTTTAAAATGATTGACCACTTCCGCAATGGTGCTGTGCGCTTTCGCACGGTTATTACGGTCGATCAGCAGGTTACCGGTCAGCCAGTACAGCTGGCCAAAAAACGGGATCCACAGCAGGCTTTTTTTCCCCACCGTCACGGTCGGTGGCAAAACGATATTTGCGGCGGTGACCATATCGTAATTGTTCTGATGGTTGGCGATATAGATGGCGTTACCGAAATTCTCCGCCCCTTCAGGCAGACGTTTTTCAACCTTCAGACCAAACAGCGGCGCAAGGCGACCAAACATATGGCCGAAGGTGGCAACATGCTTAGGATTACGCGGACTGAACAGGCAATAGATGCAGCCGAAAATACAGACCAGAATGCAGTAGATAACGGTAAGAATAAGACGAACAATATATAGCATAGCGACCTCTGAAGCCCCAACAGCTGACAATTATACTTCACCTGTGGCCAGGTAAGGACTTTATTACGAGCGCGTATTGTTAATCGCAACGCACGAATTAACAACGATTTTACGGGAAATTTTATTGAAACTCCCCCTCCGGGCAGAGGGGGATATCACGACATTACTCTTCGCTGTCACCCGCAGCGCTGCGTGCAGGAGAGTCAATCTCCACGCGGTCGATGCGCTGCAGGCCGCGCATCAGCGAGCCGCGGCGACCGCGCTCACCCACCACTTTCTGCAGCTCTTCCGGACGAAGCTTGATCTTACGCTTGCCGACGTGAATGGTCAGCGTGCTCTGCGGCGGCAGGAGGAAGAGGTGCGCCAGGCCATCTTCGCCTTTCGCGGCTTCCGCCGACGGGATGTTGATGATCTTGTTGCCCTTGCCTTTCGACAGCTCCGGCAGATCGCTGACCGGGAACATCAGCATACGTCCGGCGGTGGTGATCGCCAGCAGCATGTCGCTTTCGTTCTCGATCACCAGCGGCGCCATCACGTGGGCGTTGTCCGGCAGGCTAATCAGCGCCTTACCGGCACGGTTACGGGAGACCAGATCGTTGAAGGTACAGATAAAGCCGTAGCCCGCATCGGACGCCAGCAGCAGCTTCTGGTCATCGGCTTCCATCAGCATATGGTCAACCGTCGCCCCCGGCGGCAGCGTCAGCTTGCCGGTGAGCGGCTCGCCCTGCCCGCGCGCGGAAGGCAGCGTAATCGGGTCGATGGCGTAGCTGCGGCCGGTGGAGTCGATAAACGCCACCGGCTGGTTGCTCTTGCCTTTCACCGCCGCTTTGAAGCTGTCGCCCGCTTTGTAGCTCAGCCCCGGCGCGTCGATATCGTGGCCTTTGGCGCTGCGCACCCAGCCGCTCTGCGACAGAACAATCGTGACCGGCTCGGACGGCTGCATGTCGTGCTCGTTCATCGCCTTCGCTTCTTCGCGCTCGTGCAGCGGAGACCGACGGTCGTCGCCGAAGGCGTCGGCATCGGCCTGCAGCTCTTTCTTCAGCAGGGTATTCATCTTGCGCTCGGACGCGAGGATCGCCTGCAGCTGATCGCGCTCTTTTTCCAGCTCGTTCTGCTCGCCGCGGATCTTCATCTCTTCCAGTTTGGCGAGATGGCGCAGCTTCAGTTCGAGGATCGCTTCGGCCTGGGTTTCGCTGATGCCAAAGCGCGACATCAGCGCCGGCTTCGGCTCGTCCTCGGTACGGATGATCTCAATCACTTCGTCGATATTGAGGAACGCCACCAGCAAACCTTCGAGGATATGCAGGCGCTTAAGCACTTTCTCCAGACGATGGTTCAGACGACGCCGGACCGTATCGCGGCGGAACGTCAGCCATTCGGTGAGGATCTCCAGCAGGTTTTTCACCGCCGGGCGTCCGTCGAGGCCAATCATGTTCAGGTTGATGCGGTAGCTTTTTTCCAGATCGGTGGTGGCAAACAGGTGGTTCATCACCTGCTCCATGTCCACGCGATTGGAGCGCGGCACGATCACCAGACGGGTCGGGTTCTCGTGATCCGATTCGTCGCGCAGGTCGTCCACCATCGGCAGCTTTTTATTGCGCATCTGGGAGGCGATCTGCTCCAGCACTTTGGCACCGGAAACCTGATGCGGCAGCGCGGTGATCACCACGGCGCCGTCCTCTTTATTCCACACCGCGCGCATGCGCACGGAGCCGCGACCGTTCTGGTAGATTTTGCGGATTTCCGCGCGCGAGGTGATGATCTCGGCTTCGGTCGGGAAATCTGGCCCCTGCACGATATCCAGCAGCTCGTCGAGCGTCGCTTTCGGCTGCTCAATCAGGGTAATAGCGGCTTTCGCCACTTCACGCAGGTTGTGCGGTGGAATGTCCGTCGCCATACCGACCGCGATACCGGTGGTGCCGTTCAGCAGAATGTTCGGCAGACGCGCGGGCAGCATCTTCGGCTCCTGCATCGTACCGTCGAAGTTCGGCACCCAGTCAACGGTTCCCTGACCCAGCTCGCCCAGCAGCACTTCGGCATATTTAGAGAGACGGGATTCGGTATAACGCATCGCCGCGAAGGATTTCGGATCGTCCGGCGCACCCCAGTTCCCCTGCCCGTCCACCAGCGGGTAGCGGTAAGAGAACGGCTGCGCCATCAGCACCATCGCTTCATAACAGGCGCTGTCGCCGTGCGGATGGTATTTACCCAGTACGTCACCGACGGTACGGGCGGATTTCTTGAACTTGGCGGTGGCGTTCAGCCCCAGTTCGGACATCGCATACACGATGCGGCGCTGAACGGGCTTCAGGCCATCCCCGATAAACGGCAACGCCCTGTCCATGATGACGTACATGGAGTAGTTCAGGTAGGCGTTTTCCGTGAATTCATGTAGCGCGAGGCGCTCTGCCATATCGCTCATTACGTGTGATTCCTCAACTCAGAAACCGAAGGGTTTCAGGCAATATTGCCGCAGATACTACCTCATCTGATGAATTGAGTCACAAAGAAAAAGGGCCGCACAGGCGGCCCTTTTCGGGTTATTTGTTCAGCTTAATAACCTGCTTCACGTCGATTTCAAACTCGTTCCAGTCTTTATCGACTTTACCCTGCAGTTCAACTTTATCCTGCGGAGTGACGGTCACGCCGTTCCAGCGCTTGTGGTCAATCTCAACCACGACCGTGCCGGATTCATCGCGGAAGGTGTAGCGGTCATCGGACAGGCGCTCGGTAATGTTCCCGCGCAGCTTCACCCAGGCATCGTCCTTCAGGTCTTTCACTTTTGCCGCGGTGGTGAGGTTGGCGTTGTTATCGACAAAACCGCCCTGCTGAGTTTGCGTCTGGGTCTGTGTGGCCGATGGGCCAGTAAAACCGCCCTGAGCAGCAAAGACCGGCGCGGTGGTCATCATCATGATGGCAGCAATTGCAGCGAATTTTTTCATCTTTATCTCTCCCTTTAATGTCGTTTCGCAGTCCATTTAACAGGGTAATCCTTAACAACTTCTTAAGGGAAAAATTTATTTATTATTGCTGTACAGCAGGCGCTTACAGAGGGTTTACTGACGACATCAAGGAGGGAACATGCGCATTTTACTGGTAGAAGACGACAGGTTAATCGGCGACGGTATCAAGGCGGGGTTGAGCAAAATGGGCTTTAGCGTGGACTGGTTTACCGACGGTAAAACCGGCCAGGCCGCGCTCTCCTCTGCGCCCTATGATGCCGTGGTGCTGGATCTGACGCTGCCGGAAATTGACGGTCTGGACATCCTGCGCGCGTGGCGCGAAAGCGGGCGCAGCGAGCCGGTATTAATTCTGACGGCGCGGGATGCGCTTAACCAGCGCGTCGAAGGACTGCGTCTTGGCGCGGATGATTATCTCTGTAAGCCGTTCGCGCTGATCGAAGTGGGTGCCCGCCTCGAAGCGCTGGTCCGCCGCAGCCACGGCCAGGCGAGTAGCGAGCTGCGTCACGGGAAGGTCACGCTCGATCCGAGCCGTCTCATCGCCACGCTGGACGGTGAGCCGCTGACGCTCAAGCCGAAAGAGTTCGCGCTGCTGGAGCTGTTAATGCGTAACGCCGGTCGGGTGCTGCCGCGAAAGCTGATCGAGGAAAAACTCTATACCTGGGACGACGATGTCTCCAGCAACGCCATCGAGGTTCACGTCCATCATTTGCGCCGCAAGCTTGGGAGCGAGTTTATCCGCACCGTGCACGGCATCGGCTATACCCTGGGTGACGCATGAAACTGAGCCTGAAGCTGCGCCTGACGCTTCTCTTTTTACTTCTGTCTCTGACGGCCTGGTTTGCCGCCAGCCTGGTTGCCTGGCAGCAGACGACCCACAAGCTCGACAAGCTGTTCGATACCCAGCAGATGCTGTTTGCTAAACGGCTGCTGACGATGGATCTGGACGAGATCCGCGCCCCCGAACGCATGCGCGAGATCCCGAAAAAAGTGAAGCACGGTCGTCTGGACGACGACGCGCTGGCTTTCGCCATTTACGCCGTCGACGGCAAAATGCTCCTCAACGACGGTGAAAACGGACGCGATATCCCGTACCACTATCGCCGCGACGGGTTCGATAACGGGCAGCTGCAGGGCGACAACGACGAATGGCGCTTTTTATGGCTGACCTCACCCGACGGGAAGTACCGCGTGGTGGTCGGCCAGGAGTGGGAGTACCGCCAGGAGATGGCGCTGGACGTGGTCAGCTCGCAGCTTACGCCGTGGCTGGTGGCGCTACCCGTAATGCTGCTGTTGCTGATCCTGCTGTTGAGCCGTGAACTGAAGCCGTTGAAAAAGCTGGCGCAGACCCTGCGCTCCCGCTCGCCGGATGCCACCGATAAACTGCCGACCGAGGGCGTCCCTACGGAAGTACGCCCCCTGCTCGACTCGCTGAATCATCTCTTCGCGCGCACCCAGGAGATGATGACCCGCGAGCGCCGCTTTACGTCCGATGCCGCCCACGAGCTGCGCAGCCCGCTGGCGGCCCTGAAGGTGCAAACTGACGTGGCCCAGCTCTCTCATGACGATCCGCAGGCGCGGGAAAAAGCGCTGATGCAGCTGCATGCGGGCATCGACCGCGCCTCCCGGCTGGTGGATCAGCTCCTCACGCTGTCGCGTCTGGACTCGCTGGATAACCTGGACGATGTTGAACCGATAACGGTTGCCGACTTGCTGCAGTCGGCCGTGCTGGATATCTGGCATCCGGCGCAGCAGGCGGGCATTGATATTCGCCTGAACATCCATGCACCAGAGGTGACACGCACGGGCCAGCAGCTGCTCCTGAGCCTGCTGGTGCGCAACCTGCTGGATAACGCGATTCGCTACAGCCCGCGCGGCAGCGTGGTGGACGTAACGCTGGACGCGCGTGGCTTTACCGTGCGCGACAACGGCCCAGGCATTTCACCTGACGCGCTGGCGCGCATCGGCGAGCGCTTTTATCGCCCGCCGGGTCAGGATGCCACGGGCAGCGGGCTGGGGTTATCCATTGTAAAACGCATCGCCGCCCTGCACGGGATGCGCGTTTCGCTGAGCAATGCGCCTGAAGGCGGTTTTGAAGCGAAGGTCAGCTGGTAAGGGATTATTGCGTTTAACGCAAAAGACTTTGCACATTTTGCTCATTTTACCGCACCGTCCTCGCGCGTAGAATACTGGCCATACTCTCATCATCGAGGACAAATAATGAGCAACATCCTGATTATCAACGGTGCAAAAGAATTTGCGCACTCTAAAGGCCAGCTGAATGACACCCTGACCGAGGTCGCGGACGGTTTCCTGCGCGACGCCGGGCATGATGTTAAGGTCGTGCGTGCGGACAGCAATTATGACGTGAAGGCCGAAGTGCAGAACTTCCTGTGGGCTGACGTGGTGATCTGGCAGATGCCAGGCTGGTGGATGGGCGCGCCGTGGACCGTGAAAAAATACATGGACGACGTGTTCACCGAAGGTCACGGCTCGCTGTATGCCAGCGATGGCCGCACCCGCTCTGACGCCTCCAAAAAATACGGCTCGGGCGGCCTGATTCAGGGCAAAAAATATATGCTCTCGCTGACCTGGAACGCCCCGCTGGAAGCCTTCACCGATAAAGATCAGTTCTTCGAAGGCGTGGGCGTCGACGGCGCGTACCTGCCGTTCCACAAGGCTAACCAGTTCCTGGGCATGGATCCGCTGCCGACCTTTATCGTCAACGACGTGATTAAAATGCCTGACGTCCCGAGCTATATCGCAGAATATCGCAAGCATCTCGCGGAAATTTTTGCTTAACTGGTAGCCTGGAATTAAAGGAGTAGTAAACATGCTTACCGTAATCGCAGAAATCCGTACTCGTCCAGGTCAACATCACCGCCAGGCGGTGCTGGATCAGTTCGCGAAAATTATCCCGACCGTACTGAAAGAAGAAGGCTGCCACGGCTACGCGCCGATGGTGGATGCCGCCACTGACGCCAGCTTCCAGGCGACCGCGCCAGACTCGATCATCATGGTTGAGCAGTGGGAAACCGTCGCGCATCTTGAAGCGCACCTGCAGACCGCGCACATGAAAGCGTGGAGCGACGCGGTGAAGGGTGACGTGCTGGAAACCCACATCCGCATTCTGGAGCAAGGGGTTTAAGTTTCCCCTCCCCCGCCCTCTCCCGAAAGGAGAGGGAGAACAGATCCAGGCCCGGTGAGCGTCAGCGCTACCGGGCTTTGTTTTTAGGTGCTTTTCTTCCCCGGCTTTAACCCACGGTGTAGCTCGTTGATGCGCTTCATCGACTTGATGGTGCGCTGCGGCTCGGTGGAGGCGACGGATAAAATGATCATCTCCAGACACAGCAGCACCGTGCCGTGGAGCGGGATTTTGCCTTTTTCGCCGCCGCGCGGAACGTGGATCACCACGCTGGCCTCCTTGCTGAAACGCGAATCGAGGGCGTTGGTCAGCAATATAGTTGGAATGCCCAGACGTTTTGCTTCACGCAGCGTGGTTTGCCCCTCCCGGTGCGCGGATTTCTGCGCCATCATCACCAGCACGTCGCCGCGCTGAAGCGCAATCAGCTGCTCGGAAAGCCCTATTCCGGTACGGTTAAGCGGCGTGGCGGGTAACCCCATGCGGCTGAACAGCCTGGCGGTGTACTCGGCCAGAATGCCGGAGGCGCCAATGCCAAATATGGCGACCTGCCTCGCCTGCGCCAGCAGAGAGACCGCCTGGGCCATCGCGTAGCGGTTGTGGGGCTCGGATAACACCTCGCAGGTGTGCTGATGCCCCTCCAGCACAAAATCAATGCTCGCGTTGACGTCGCTGGCGAGCGTATTCACCGTGGTGGACATCTTTTCGCTGGAGGTGACCACCGGACCAAACCACTGCTCCAGCGTTTGCTTGAGATCGCGCAGCCCGGCGAAACCAAGCGCCTGAATGGCGCGGACTACCGTGGCATCCGACGTTTTCAACAGCGTCGCGATCTCCATTGCGGTCTGTTCCATCACCGCTTCGCGGTTGTCATGGATATAGCGTGCAACCTGCAGCAGACGCGGCGTCAGCTGATGCGCACGCGCGCGAAAGCGGTCGCCATAGACATCCACGCGCCCTTTCTCTTTGCGGATCACCGTGACGCCTCCGGCAGCGGACGCCCGGCAATATGCGACTGCACCTGCGCGGCCATCAGCCCTAACGAGGCGTACGAATTCGAGATGGCCTCTTCACGCGAGATCAGCACGTAATGCCCGGTTCTGCAGGCATTCAGGAACTGACACCAGCCCGGCATGACCGCATCCATCGCCGCCAGCTCGTCCTGCGGTTTACCGCCCGTATCCCCGCGCCAGGTGGCGAAGACGAAATCGGCATCCAGCTCCGGCAGGCGCTCGGCGCTGACGTCGATGCGCCCTCCGTCCGGGATGGACTCAATCAGCGGCGGGAAGATGAACCCGGCGTCGCGCAACACGCGGCCCAGCGAGTGGTAGCTGTGCATGGCATTAATCTTTCCCTGATTCGCCTGAATCACGGACACGGTCACCTTGCGGGTATCAATTGTCGCCTTCAGGGCCTTAATCTGCTCCTGATAGCGCCGCTCCAGAACCTTGAGCCGCGCCTGCGTTCCCGTCAGCTGAGCCAGCTTGCGATAGATCTCCGGCGCGCCGCCGCCGAGATGATCGATGCTCACCGTCGGGGCAATTTTTGCCAGCTGTTCCAGCGGGGTGTTGCGGGTCGGCTCGGTCACGATGAGGTCAGGCTTTGCGGCGGCGATGGCTTCAATGTCGATATCGGCCGTGCCGATAAACTTAATGTCGGAATTATCAAAGTCGACGCCGGTCAACATGCCGCTGGAGCGCAGAAAGTGGCTGCCGTCCGGCCGCGTGCGGCCATGGCTTGCCACCGGCGGCACGCCAAGCTCAATCAGCGGAATGGTGATATCCAGATCGTGTAAAGAGACAATCCGTTTCGGATGAACCGGTACCACCACTTTTCGGTTAAGATCGTCAGTAAACGTCTGCGTCGGCTCCGCCGCACCCACCGCGAACCCCACCAGCAACAGCATCGAAAACACTACGCGCATTTTAGTCCCCTAAAATCTGTCCCGACGCTGCCAGAGCAGCAGCAGGAAAAACGGTCCGCCAATCAGTGAAATCACAATTCCCGCCGGCAGCTGCAGCGGGAGGAACGCCAGACGTCCGACGTTATCCGCCAGCAGCACCAGCAGCGCGCCCAGCACGGCGCTTCCCGTCAGGAGCGCGGTTTGCCCACCGCGCAGCAGCAGGCGCGCCATATGCGGAGCAATCAACCCCACGAAACCAATACTGCCCACGCACGAGACGCAGGCCGCCGTCAGCACCACCGGGGCGAGAACCCGCAGCAGCGCCAGCCGGGTTATGCGCACGCCAAGGCCCGCTGCGGCCTGATTACCAAGCAACACCACGTCCGCAGCCCGCGCGGTAAACAGCAGCAGCGCAAACGCGGGGGCAGCCCAGAGCGTGGCTAACCCCACCAGCGTCCAGTTTGCCGCATGCAGGCTTCCCGCCAGCCACAGCATCGCCGTCTGCACGTCCCGCACGTCGGCGGTGGTGATAAAGACGCCCATTGCGGCGGCAAACGCCCACGACACGCCGATGCCGATCAGGATGAACCGCGGGCGCGAGATATCGCGCGCCAGGGCGATAACCAGCAGCGCGGTAAGCAGCCCGCCGGCCATGCCGACCAGAGGACGCCAGGCCAGGCCCAGCGCCGGGAACTGAAAAATCAGCAGCAGTACCGCCGCGCTACAGCCCTCCTTCACGCCGATAAGCCCGGGATCGGCCAGACCATTGCGGGTGATGGACTGCATTGCCGCCCCCGCCATACCGAGCATCGCGCCGCACAGCACCGCCATCAGCAGGCGCGGCAGGCGGATATTCATCACGATGTAGCGCGTCTCCGCCGTCAGGCTCTCAGGAGAAAACAGCGCCCGCCCGATGGCGGAGGTGGGAACAGGCAGAGATCCGTGCGTCAGGCCAAAGCCCAGCAGGCTTAACGCCACCAGCGCTAAAAGCGTCAGGCACGCCAGCGCCCTCGGGCGAACCAGCGCCGATACACGGCCAATACGGATCGCGCGGAATCCGGCCCGGTTCATTTGAACATCCTCGATGCCATAAAGATGAATACGGGTGCGCCGACCAGGGCCGTCATGATGCCGGTTGCCAGCTCCCAGGGCGTAAACAGCGTGCGGGCGGCGATATCCGCCAGCAGCAGAACCAGCGCGCCACACAGGGCAGACAGCGGCACCATAACGCGTAAATCCACCGACACCAGACGGCGAATGAGCTGCGGCACGACCAGGCCGATAAAGCCAATCGGCCCGGTAATTGAGACGGCCGCGCCGCAGAGCAGCGCGATGGCCAGCAGGGCAAGCAGGCGGGTTTTCAGCAGCGACACGCCAAGCCCCTGCGCCATTCGGTCTCCCAGCGCCAGCATGTTGAGCGAGGGCGACAGCCCGATGGCGAGAACAAAACCGGCTGTTGCGGCCCACAGGGCGCTCCGGAGCGTCTGCACGTTGATCCCGGACAGGTCCCCTGCCAGCCAGGTGCGCATGGCGAGCAGCGTCTGTTCATCGAGGATTAACACCGCGGCGGTAATCGACGAGGCAAACGCCGACATCGCCACGCCGCACAGCGTGACCTTCATCGGCGTAAGCCCGGTGCGACCGGACGAGGAGAACATCAGCACCAGCAAAAACAGCGCGGCGGCACCGGCGGCGGCAACGAGCGGGCGACCAAACGGCAGCGACAGCCCAAGCGCGCTGGTAATCACGACCGCCAGCGCGGCCCCGGCGTTGAGCCCCAGAATATGCGGCTCGCCGAGCGGGTTGCGGATCACGGACTGCAGCAGCACGCCCGCCACGCCGAGGGCGGCGCCCGTCACCATCGCGGCGCAGAGGCGCAGCAGTCTTAATTTGATAATGACGTTATGGTCGAAATTGCGCGGATCGAAATGGAAGAATGCCTCCACCACCGTCTGCGGGGCGATGAAGCGTGCGCCGATGCCCAGGTGCATAATCGCGCCCAGCGCCAGCAGCAATGCGAAGATCGGGAAGGCCAGAGAGGAGCGCATCATGGCTGAACGGTGCTCTGGCGAAACGGCATAAAGAACGGCTTGCCGGTCAACGGGTTTATGGACATATGCACGTCGACATCAAACACCGCTTTGATCAGCTCCGGCGTGCAGACATCGCCCTCATGCAATACGCCTTCAACTTTCCCCTGGCGTAAAAAGACCAGCGAATCGCCGTAGTTTACGGCGAAGTTGAGATCGTGCAGCACCACCACGACGGTACGCCCGTGCCGGCGGGTCAGGGTGTGCAGCAGTTCCAGGATCTCCACCTGATAGCGGAGATCGAGAAACGTCGTGGGCTCGTCAAGCAGGATATACGGCGTTTGCTGCGCCAGCGCCATGGCGATCCAGCAGCGCTGACGCTGGCCGCCGGATAAGCTTTCCACCGGCATATGGGCAAACTCTGCCGTGCCGGTCAGGCGCAGGGCCTCTTCCACCGCCAGTTCGTCCTCGTCGCTCCACTGGCGCATAAAGTTTTGCCAGGGAAAACGCCCGCGCGAGACCAGTTCAAAGACGGTCAGCCCTTCCGGGAGCAGCGGAGACTGCGGCAGGATACCCAGCTGGCGGGCGACGGCTTTGGTCGGCTGCTCGTGGATCGCCTTGCCGTCGAGAACTGCCGCGCCGCCAAGCGGCTGAAGCAAACGCGCAATGGTGCTCAGCAGCGTGGATTTTCCGCAGCCGTTCGCCCCTACCAGCACGGTCATTTTCTGCTGTGGGATCGCAAGGGAGATATCATCAACGATGATTTTTTTCTGATAGCCCGCAGAGAGGTTCTCCAGAACCAGTCCCGGTTTTTTTGTGTTGTGAGCCACGTGAATGCCAACGTAATAAAAAAGCGCAACAAATATAAATAAAAATCATTCTCTTTTGAGAGTTTGACGCTGCGCCATGTAGTAGTCAAGAGAAGAAAAACCCTGATAAAACCAGGGATAAGCCTGAGGGAAAATGAACAAGGAATGTCTTTAAAAAACATTTAATTCAATAAATTAATAATCCTCCCGCTGCGCTTATACGCCCGGCTAAACGTTGTAGTCGATTTTTTCTTTTTTCCATTTACTACTACATTCGCGCATGATTGAATGATTCTCAATTACATGTCCGATGCCCACCGTGGCTAACGGACAGACCGTAAAGGGCAATGACTCACACATTTTTCCGCGAAACGTCATTCGCGGGATATTTCGGGATAACAGATGTAATGGCTACGTTCACACCTTCACTCTCTGGGGTAAAAGGGCGCGCGCTCTTTTCACTGCTGTTTATGGCGCCGCTGGTGCAGGCAGCAGATAACACCGCGACTAAAGACGGCGAAACGCTTACCGTCACCGCCGATCCAAATACGACGGTGGAGGCCACGAATGGCTATCAGCCGTTGAATACCTCCACCGCGACGTTAACCAACATGCCGATGCTGGACATCCCGCAGGTGGTCAATACCGTCAGCGACAAAGTGCTGGCGGATCAGCATGCCACCACGCTGGATGAAGCGCTCTATAACGTCAGCAACGTGGTGCAGACCAACACACTGGGCGGTACGCAGGATGCCTTCGTGCGCCGCGGATTTGGCGCGAACCGCGACGGCTCGATCATGACCAACGGCCTGCGCACCGTGCTGCCGCGCAGCTTTAATGCCGCAACCGAGCGCGTAGAGGTGCTGAAAGGCCCGGCCTCGACGCTCTACGGCATTCTCGATCCGGGCGGCCTGATTAACGTCGTCACCAAACGCCCGGAGAAGACCTTCGGCGGTTCCCTTTCCGCTACCTCGTCCAGCTTTGGCGGCGGCACCGGACAGGTTGATGTTACCGGCCCGATTGACGGCACGCGCCTGGCGTATCGCCTGACGGGCGAATATCAGGACGAGGATTACTGGCGCAATTTCGGCACCGAACGCAGCACCTTTATTGCCCCGTCGCTGACCTGGTTTGGCGACGACGCCACCGTGACCGTGCTCTATTCGCATCGCGACTATAAAACGCCGTTCGATCGCGGAACGATCTTCGATCTCAACACTAAAAAAGCCGTCAACGTCGATCGTAAAACCCGCTTCGACGAACCGTTTAACGTGACCGACGGCCAGTCCGATCTCGCTCAGCTCAACGCGGAGTATCGCCTTAATAGCCAGTGGACCGCGAAGCTCGACTACAGCTACAGCCAGGATAAGTACAGCGATAACCAGGCCCGCGTGATGGCCTACGATTCAAAAACCGGCAACCTGACCCGCCGCGTGGATGCGACCCAGGGCTCGACCCAGCGTATGCACACGACGCGCGCGGATCTGCAGGGAAACGTGGACATCGCGGGCTTTTACAATGAGATCCTGACCGGCGTGTCGTATGAGAATTACGATCTGCTGCGTACGGATATGATCCGCTGTAAGAACGTTAAGGACTTCAATATTTACCACCCGAGCTACGGCAGCCTCGGCAAGTGCACCACCGTCTCGGCATCCGACAGCGATCAAACCATTAAGCAGGAAAGCTACTCCGCCTACGCGCAGGACGCGCTGTACCTGACCGATAAGTGGATCGCCGTCGCCGGAATGCGCTATCAGTATTACACCCAGTACGCGGGCAAAGGCCGTCCGTTTAACGTGAACACCGACAGCCGCGACGACCAGTGGACGCCAAAGCTGGGTCTTGTTTATAAGCTCACCCCGGCGGTCTCGCTGTTTGCCAACTATTCCCAGACGTTTATGCCGCAGTCGTCCATTGCGAGCTACATTGGTGACCTGCCGCCGGAAACGTCAAACGCGTATGAAATCGGCGCTAAGTTTGACCTGTTCGACGGCATTACCGCCAATATCGCGCTGTTTGATATTCACAAGCGCAACGTGCTGTACACAGAGAGCGTGGGTGATGAAACCGTCGCTAAAACCGCGGGCCGCGTGCGCTCTCAGGGCGTGGAGGTGGATCTCGCCGGGTCATTGACCGAGAACACCAACATTATCGCCAGCTACGGCTATACCGACGCGAAGGTGCTGGAAGATCCGGACTATGCGGGCAAACCGCTGCCGAACGTGCCGCGCCATACCGGCTCCCTGTTCCTGACCTACGATATTCACAATGCGTTTGCCGGGAATACCCTGACGCTGGGCGGCGGCGGGCACGGCGTAAGCCGTCGTTCCGCAACCAACGGTGCGGATTATTATCTGCCGGGCTATTTCGTGGCGGACGCGTTTGCGGCGTACAAGATGAAGCTACAGTATCCGGTGACGCTGCAGGTGAACGTGAAAAATCTGTTTGATAAGACCTACTACACGTCGTCGATTGCGACCAACAACCTGGGCAACCAGATTGGCGATCCGCGCGAAGTGCAGTTTACGGTGAAGATGGAGTTTTGATGTAAAAAAGCCCGGTGGCGCTAACGCTTACCGGGCCTACGATCCATTCCCTCTCCCGGCGGGAGAGGGTTAGGGTGAGGGCATCAGGCCTCAATATCCGCCATATCGCCTTTCTCCTGCAGCCAGTTACGTCGGTCTTCCGAACGTTTCTTGGCAAGGAGCATATCCATCATGGCGTTGGTTTGCTGCTCGTCTTCATCGCTGATCGTCAGCTGCACCAGACGGCGCGTGTTCGGATCCAGCGTCGTTTCGCGAAGCTGCATCGGGTTCATCTCGCCCAGCCCTTTAAAGCGCTGCACGTTCGGTTTGCCCTTCTTGCGCTTCAGCTGTTCCAGCACGCCCGCTTTCTCTTCTTCCGTCAGCGCGTAGTAAACCTCTTTGCCGAGGTCGATACGGTACAGCGGCGGCAGTGCCACGTGGACGTGACCGTTTTTCACCAGCGTTTTGAAGTGCTTCACGAACAGCGCGCACAGCAGCGTGGCGATGTGCAGACCATCGGAGTCCGCATCCGCGAGGATACAGATCTTGCCGTAGCGCAGCTGGCTCAGATCGTCGCTGTCCGGATCGATGCCGATCGCCACCGAAATATCGTGCACTTCCTGCGAGGCCAGCACTTCATCAGAAGAGACCTCCCAGGTGTTCAGGATCTTACCCTTGAGCGGCATGATCGCCTGATATTCACGATCGCGCGCCTGCTTGGCCGATCCGCCCGCCGAGTCCCCTTCCACGAGGAACAGCTCGGTACGGTTGAGATCCTGCGCGGTACAGTCCGCCAGCTTGCCCGGCAGCGCAGGGCCGCTGGTCAGCTTTTTACGCACCACTTTCTTCGCGGCGCGCAGACGACGCTGGGCGCTGGAAATGGCCATTTCGGCCAGCATCTCTGCTGCCTGCACGTTCTGGTTCAGCCACAGGGTAAACGCATCTTTCACCACGCCGGAAACGAACGCCGCGCACTGACGTGACGACAGGCGCTCTTTGGTCTGACCGGCAAACTGCGGATCCTGCATCTTCACGGAGAGCACGTAGGCGCAGCGATCCCAGATATCTTCCGCCGACAGCTTCACGCCGCGCGGCAGAATATTGCGGTATTCGCAGAACTCACGCATCGCGTCCAGCAGCCCCTGACGCAGGCCGTTGACGTGGGTACCGCCGAGCATGGTTGGGATCAGGTTGACGTAGCTTTCGGTCAGCAGCTCGCCGCCTTCCGGCAGCCACAGCAGCGCCCAGTCCACGGCTTCGGTATCGCCGCTAAAGTTACCGACAAACGGTTTTTCCGGCAGCGTCGGCAGGCCGTTTACCGCTTCGCACAGGTAATCGTTCAGACCGTCGGCGTAGCACCAGGTTTGTGCGGTATTGTTAACGTGATCGGTAAAGGTGATTTCCACGCCCGGACACAGCACCGCTTTGGCTTTCAGCAGGTGCGTCAGGCGAGAAACGGAAAAACGCGGGCTGTCGAAGAAGCTTTCGTCAGGCCAGAAGTGGACGCTGGTACCGGTGTTGCGTTTGCCGCACGTGCCGACAACCTGCAGATCCTGCACCTTATCGCCGTTTTCAAACGCGATGTTGTATACCTGACCGTCGCGACGGACGTTCACTTCCACGCGTTTGGACAGGGCGTTCACCACGGAAATGCCCACGCCGTGCAGACCACCGGAGAACTGGTAGTTCTTGTTGGAGAACTTACCGCCCGCGTGCAGACGACAGAGGATCAGCTCAACGGCAGGCACGCCCTCTTCCGGATGGATATCCACCGGCATGCCGCGCCCGTCGTCGATGACTTCCAGCGACTGATCGGCGTGCAGAATGACGTCAACGCGTTTGGCATGGCCCGCCAGCGCTTCGTCCACACTGTTATCAATAACTTCCTGGCCCAGATGGTTTGGGCGCGTCGTATCGGTGTACATCCCCGGGCGGCGGCGAACCGGCTCAAGCCCGGTGAGGACCTCAATGGCATCAGCGTTATAGGTTTGCGTCATGATTTAAACTAGCAATTCGCATTGATTGTCAGTGGCTGTGCAGTCCAAGAAAATCGACAATCTGGGTGAAATGATTCTCAAAGCCCGTGAAAGCATGGTTTCCGCCCTCTTCTATAGTCTGGCGGCAGGAGGCGTAGTACGCCACTGCCTGGCGGTAATCCAGCACTTCATCACCCGTCTGTTGCAGCAGCCAGATGAGATCCGGTGCCTCAAGCGGGTCGACCTGCATAACTTTGAGATCGTAAATATGGCGTGACTCTAGCACATATTGCTGCCCGGTGTAGGGGTTCTCGTTTTCGCCAAGAAAGTCCCTCAGCAGCTCAAATGGCCGTACCGCCGGATTAACCACAACAGCGGGCAGCATGAAGCATTGTGAGAGCCAGGTGGCGTAGTACCCGCCCAGCGATGAACCGACCACACCGAAGGTTTCGCCGCCGTGCGCAAGCACAATAGATTCCAGCATCTCCGCGGCCTCTGCCGGGTAAGGCGGCAGCTGCGGGATAATCATCTCAACGTCGGGGTGATGCTCGCTCAGCCACTGGCGAAACTGTGTCGCTTTTGCGGAGCGCGGCGAGCTGTTGAATCCGTGCAGATAAAGGAGCGTAGACATCAATAGCCTTCTGAAGCGGTATCCGGGCGGAATTTTGCACCGGTCAAACGGCAGACTTCCGTGGTCAGCGTGCCGTCGGCATGCAGTTCCAGCCAGCGCCAACCTGGCGCGATGGTGTCAAGCGTAAAGTTGGCGCAGTGCGGCTTAAACTGAACGCAGGTCGACGGCGTCGCCAGCATGCGGCGCCCGTTCCAGTCGAGATCCTGTTCCTGATGAATATGTCCACACAGCAGATTTTTCACCCGCGGGAACTTCGCCAGCACGCGATCCAGCGCCGCGGAGTTGCGCAGGCTGTGCTGATCGAGCCAGCTGCAGCCCGCCGGCAGAGGATGATGATGAAGCAACAGCAGCGTGTGACGTTCAGGTTCAGCAGCCAGTTTGGTCTCAAGCCAGTCGAGCTGAAACTCGCTTAACTCACCGTGCGGGACGCCAAACACCTGGCTATCGAGCAGCAGGATCTGCCACTGTTCACCCGCAAAAACACATTTCGCCGGAGAAATTCCCGCATCCTGAAGAGAACTGTACATGGCGGGCTGGAAGTCATGGTTTCCTGGCAGCCAGACGCAAGGCACGCTAAAGCTCGCGATGCCTTCAGCAAAATGCTGGTAGGCCGCGGAGGACTGATCCTGCGCCAGATCGCCCGTTGCGACAATCAGATCGCATGCACGGTTTTCAGCGTGAATGGCGCTAAGTACCGCCTGATAACTCTCCCAGGTGTTGACCCCCAGTAGCGTTTCATGCTTTTCGGCAAAAAGGTGGGTATCGGTGATTTGTAATATCCTGACTGGCGCCCCACCAGCAACAGTCAGGTTCAACAGGCTTTCCAAATGGTGTCCTTAGGTAGGTTTATGACGCTAACAAACCGGAATCGCCATTGCTCCATGTGCTAAACAATATCTTAGCCAGTCGGCTAAAAACTGGTTAATTTGATGCTTTTCGTCGCGTTGATGCAACTTTTTATTCGGGTAATCATACCGCGCCTTGAAGCGAAAGATCTGCTGGCTTGAACACACTTCAGCGACCATCGCGTCGTGATAGAGGCGCACCGTCATCGACGGCAGGCTCCAGTAGCTAATGCTGGGTGCCGTTTGCTCAATCTCCACCAGCGTAGTGTAGCGCGTTGATTCTGTTATCGTTAATCGATACTGCGCGTTGCTCACCTGATAGCTTACCGTTTCGCCGGGTGCGTCGTTTCGCGGCAGCAGGCGGCGCAACTGTGCGAAATTGGTTTCGCACAGGCGCATCATTTCTGGGAAGTCAGGTGTATAGCGCTTCATTTTTTCCACTCGTTTCGTAATGTCTGATAATGCAGCTGCAGCCATTGCAGGGCGATGACAGACGCTGCGTTGTCGATTTTCCCCTCTTCTACCCACTGATAAGCCTGTTCCCGGCTCACCACATGAACCCGAATATCTTCGTTTTCATCTGCCAGACCGTGGATCCCTTCCGCCGTCGTGGCGTCCACTTCGCCCACCATTATGGACAAGCGCTCGCTGGTACCGCCCGGGCTTGCCAGATAGCTCAGCACCGGTTTTGTACGGCCCACCACCAGTCCGGCCTCTTCCAGCGCCTCGCGACGGGCGACGTCTTCAACAGACTCACCTTCTTCGATCATCCCGGCCACCATCTCCAGCAGCCACGGGCTCTCACTGACGTCATAAGCGGCGATGCGGATCTGCTCCACCAGCACAACTTCGTCACGCACTGGGTCAAAGGGTAGCAAGACTGCCGCATGCCCGCGCTCAAAAATTTCGCGTCTGATTTCGCCGCTCATTTCCCCGTTAAACAGGCGATGCCTGAAACGGTAAAGATCCATTGAAAAAAAACCGCTATAAAGCGTTTCTCGTGCAATAATTTCTACATCGTTTTTGGCGAATGTCACGGGCAACTTTTCTGGTTTTTGCATGAGTCGAGTCCTGGTAGCAATGGTGATGAAATTGTGAATTTCAAGGCTGTTTGGCTGCCGTTTGTAAGGCTATATGGTAGATTGGTGCAAATTACCGCCAGATGGCACGTTACGCCAACCTTTTGGTATGGAAGATTCTGTTAGAATCGGCAATTATTTTTTAATTAGATCAGCGCTAATACTGCTTCACAACAAGGAATGCAAATGAAGAAATTGCTCCCCATCCTTATCGGCCTGAGCCTGACGGGCTTCAGTGCAATGAGCCAGGCGGAAAACCTGTTACAGGTCTACCAGCAGGCACGTCTGGGCAACCCTGATTTACGTAAATCAGCGGCCGATCGTGATGCTGCGTTTGAAAAGATTAACGAAGCGCGTAGCCCCTTGCTGCCACAGTTAGGTTTAGGTGCAGATTATACCTACAGCAACGGTTTCCGCGACGCTAACGGCGTAAACTCCAATGCTACCAGCGCCTCACTGCAATTGACACAGACGCTGTTTGATATGTCCAAATGGCGCGCCCTGACCCTGCAGGAAAAGAGTGCGGGTATTCAGGATGTGACCTATCAGACCGACCAGCAGACGCTGATCCTGAACACCGCCACGGCGTACTTCAACGTGCTGAGCGCGATTGACGCACTCTCCTACACCGAAGCGCAGAAACAGGCGATTTACCGCCAGTTAGATCAAACCACCCAGCGTTTCAACGTGGGCCTGGTCGCGATCACCGACGTGCAGAACGCCCGTTCACAGTACGACACCGTGCTGGCTAACGAAGTGACCGCGCGTAACAACCTCGACAACGCGCTGGAATCCCTGCGTCAGGTCACCGGGAATTACTATCCTGAGCTGGCGTCGCTGAACGTGGATAGCTTTAAAACGGATAAACCGCAGGCCGTTAACGCCCTGCTGAAAGAGGCGGAAAACCGCAACCTGAGTTTGCTGCAGGCGCGTCTGAGCCAGGACCTGGCCCGCGAACAAATTCGTCAGGCGCAGGACGGCCATCTGCCAACCCTGAGCCTGAGCGCGTCTACCGGTGTCTCTGATACGTCCTATAGCGGCTCTAAAACCAATACGTCCCAGTATGACGACAGCAATATGGGTCAGAATAAAGTGGGTCTGAGCTTCTCCCTGCCGCTGTACCAGGGCGGTCAGGTTAACTCTCAGGTGAAACAGGCGCAGTACAACTTTGTTGGCGCGAGCGAGCAGCTGGAAAGCGCGCACCGCAACGTGGTGCAGACCGTGCGTTCCTCCTTCAACAACGTGAACGCCTCCATCAGTAGCATCAACGCCTATAAACAGGCCGTTGTGTCTGCACAGAGCTCTCTGGATGCGATGGAAGCAGGTTACTCGGTCGGTACGCGTACTATCGTGGACGTGCTCGACGCGACCACCACGCTGTACAACGCGAAACAGCAGCTCTCAAGCGCGCGTTACCAGTACCTGATTAACCAGCTGAACATCAAACAGGCTCTGGGTACGCTGAACGAGCAAGATCTGCAGATGCTGAACAGCGCGCTGGGCAAACCGGTCTCCACCTCTCCGGACAGCGTTGCGCCGGAGAACCCGGAGCAGGTTGCCGCGGTTGATAACTTCAACGCTAACAGCAGCACCCCTGCGGCACAGCCGGCCGCTGCGCGTACCACTACATCCGCCAGCAAAGGCAATAATCCGTTCCGTAACTAAGAGTGTCATCAGGCCCACTGCGGCCTGATGCCCTCCACCCCGCCCCTCTCCCACAGGGAGAGGGGCGCATCTGAATCACATCCGAACGTAAGCCAACGTAAAGATACCCCTGATTCCGCCCCTCTTCGCTTCATTTTCAACCACTCATCCTCTATCCTGAGCGTTATTACCACTGGGTCCTGGAAGACAAATATGAAACGGACAAAATCCATAAATCACGCTTCGTTCCGCAAGAGCTGGAACGCGCGTCACCTCACCCCTGTTGCGCTGGCGGTCACGGCTGTCTTTATGCTGGCAGGCTGTGAGAAAAATGACGAAACGGTTTCGCTGTATCAAAACGCAGACGACTGCTCTGCCGCAACCGGCAAAGCCGCCGAATGTAAAACGGCTTACACCAGCGCGCTGAAAGAAGCGGAACGTACTGCACCGAAATATGCCTCACGCGAAGACTGCGTGGCGGAGTTTGGTGAAGGTCAGTGCCAGCAGGCACCGGCTCAGGCAGGCACCGCACCTGAAAATCAGGCGCAGGCTCAGTCCAGCGGCAGCTTCTGGATGCCGCTGATGGCAGGCTACATGATGGGTCGCCTGATGGGCGGCGGTGCGGGCTACCAGCAGCAGCCGCTGTTTAGCTCGAAAAACCCGGCCAGCCCGGCTTACGGTCAATATACCGATGCCAGCGGCAAAGGCTACGGCGCAGCGACCCCTGGCCGCACCGTGAACGTACCGAAAACGGCGATGGCGCCGAAGCCTGCGACCACCAGCACCATCACCCGCGGCGGGTTTGGTGAATCTGTGGCGAAGCAGACCAGCATGCAGCGTAGTGCGACAGGCACCTCCTCTACTCGCTCAATGGGCGGCTGATCATGGAACGAGTCAGTATCACCGAGCGCCCGGACTGGCGCGAAAAAGCCACCGAGTACGGTTTTAACTTCCACACCATGTACGGCGAGCCGTACTGGTGTGAAGACGGCTATTACAAGCTCACGCTGGCTCAGGTGGAAAAACTGGAAGAGGTGACGGCCGAGCTGCACCAGATGTGCCTGAAGGTCGTGGAAAAGGTCATCGACAGCGACGAGCTGATGGCAAAGTTCCGCATTCCGAAGCACACCTGGGGCTTTGTGCGCCAGTCGTGGAGAACGAATCAACCTTCGCTTTACTCTCGCCTGGATCTGGCGTGGGACGGCAAAGGTGAACCGAAGCTGCTGGAAAACAACGCCGATACGCCAACCTCTCTGTATGAAGCGGCGTTCTTCCAGTGGATCTGGCTGGAAGACCAGGCCAATGCCGGAAACCTGCCTGAAGGCAGCGACCAGTTTAACAGCCTGCAGGAAAAGCTGATTGAGCGTTTTGCCGAGCTGCGCGAACAGCATGGCTTTAACCTGCTCCATCTCGCCTGCTGCCGCGACACGGAAGAAGACCGTGGCACGGTTCAGTATCTGCAGGACTGCGCCGCCGAAGCGGAAGTGGCGACCGAGTTCCTCTATATCGAGGATATCGGCCTGGGTGAAAAAGGTCAGTTTACGGATATGCAGGACCAGGTGATAAGCAACCTGTTCAAGCTCTACCCGTGGGAATACATGCTGCGCGAGATGTTCTCCACCAAGCTGGAAGATGCTGGCGTACGCTGGCTGGAGCCGGCCTGGAAGAGCATCATCTCTAACAAAGCCCTGCTGCCGATGCTCTGGGAGATGTTCCCGAACCACCCGAACCTGCTGCCAGCCTATTTTGCGGAAGATGATTACCCGCAAATGGAAAAATACGTTGTTAAGCCGATCTTCTCCCGCGAAGGCGCAAACGTCTCGATTATCGAAAACGGCAAGACGCTGGAAGCGGTTGAAGGGCCATACGGCGAAGAAGGGATGATCGTCCAGGAGTTCTATCAGCTGCCGAAATTTGGCGACAGCTATACGCTGATTGGCAGCTGGCTTATCAACGATCAACCGGCCGGGATTGGCATTCGCGAAGATCGCGCGCTGATCACGCAGGATCTGTCACGCTTTTATCCGCACATTTTTGTCGAATAGGCCGCAGCCTGATGCCCTCACCCTCGCCCCTCTCCTTGTGGGAGAGGGTGCAAACACTAAAAACGGCAACCTGAGGTTGCCGTTTTGCTTTTATTACCCAATCTGCACCGACAGCATACTCAAACTCCCCATCTCAATACCGTCGACCGGGATCGTAACCGGCTCCTGACCATCCCACGCGCCAAGAACGTACAGCAGCGGCAGGAAGTGTTCCGGCGTCGGGTTAGAGAGCGAACCGCCATCATGATCCAGATAGTTCACCAGGGGATGCTCCTCAGCCGGGCCTTGCCAGGTCAGGTTCGCTTTGACGTAGTCGTTAAAAGAGGTTGCCCACGGGTACGGCGTGTTCTCACCGTGCCAGCGTGCGGTACGCAGGTTATGCACCACGTTGCCGCTCGCCACCAGCATGATGCCTTCATCACGCAGGGTTGCCAGCTTGCGCCCCACCTCCAGATGCCAGGCCGCCGGTTTAGTGCTGTCGATGCTCAACTGCACCATCGGGATATCAGCGTCAGGATACATTTTAATCAGCACGCCCCAGGAGCCATGGTCAAAGCCCCAGGCTTCTTTATCCAGCGTCACAGGGACAGGCGCCAGCAACTCTACCAGCTTTTTTGCCAGCTCAGGCGAGCCGGGGGCCGGATAATGCGTGTCGTACAGCGCCTGCGGGAAGCCGCCAAAATCATGAATGGTTTTTGGCGCTTCCATGGCGGTCACGCCGGTCCCACGGGTAAACCAGTGCGCAGACACCACCACGATCGCTTTCGGACGCGGCAACGTCTCGCCCAGATGACGCCAGGCGCGGGTATAGACGTTGTCTTCCAGAACGTTCATAGGGCTACCGTGGCCTAAAAACAGGGCTGGCATACGGGAAGAAGTCATGGTGATATCCTTACAGAAGGTGTCAATTTAATGGTGCTACATTACGCGCAATCCGGCAAAGATGAACGTAGATAAGCGTGAAGATCATCATCAGGAAATTTGAATGTAAGGAATGTGTAAAGCCGGGTTTTCACCCTCGCTTTGCCAGAAATGGATCATTTATATTAATGAGAATGATTATCATAAGGAGCAATGCATGTCAGTCCCCCTGATCCTGACCATACTGGCGGGCGCCGCGACCTTCATCGGTGCGCTCCTCGGCGTGCTCGGCCAAAAGCCCTCTAACCGCGTACTGGCCTTTTCACTGGGCTTTGCTGCCGGGATCATGCTGCTCATCTCCCTGATGGAGATGCTGCCTGCCGCGCTGGGCACGGAAGGCATGTCTCCGCTGCTGGGCTACGGCATGTTTGTCTTTGGCCTGCTGGGATACTTTGCCCTCGATCGGATGCTGCCGCACGCGCATCCGCAGGATTTAATGCAGAAAAACGTGACGCCCATGCCGCGCAATATCAAGCGTACCGCCGTGCTGTTAACGCTTGGCATCAGCCTGCACAACTTCCCGGAAGGGGTCGCTACCTACGTGACGGCCAGCAGCAATCTTGAGATGGGCTTTGGCATCGCGCTGGCGGTCGCCTTACACAATATTCCTGAAGGACTGGCCGTCGCCGGACCCGTGTATGCCGCAACGGGATCGAAACGCACCGCGGTGTTCTGGGCGGGCATTTCCGGGATGGCCGAAATCCTTGGCGGCGTACTGGCCTGGCTGATCCTTGGTAGCCTGGTCTCTCCGGTAGTGATGGCGGCGATTATGGCCGCGGTAGCCGGGATCATGGTTGCGCTTTCGGTGGATGAACTGATGCCGCTGGCGAAGGAGATCGATCCTAACAACAACCCCAGCTATGGCGTGCTGTGCGGAATGTCGGTGATGGGATTAAGTCTGGTTCTGCTGCAGACCGCAGGAATCGGGTAAAAAAACGCCGGGATATCCCGGCGTTTTTATTTTCAGCTGGCTTTGCGCTCGTGCGCCTGGCGATACTCAACCAGATCTTCAATCGTGACCACCGGCATGTTGTGCAGGCGGGCAAAGGTAATGCATTCCGGCGCGCGCGCCATGGTGCCGTCATCGTTGGTCAGTTCGCACAGCACGCCAGCAGGTTTGAAGCCAGCCAGCGTCACCAGGTCGATCGTCGCTTCGGTGTGACCACCGCGGGTCAACACGCCGCCCGCCTGCGCACGCAGTGGGAAGACGTGGCCTGGACGGTGCAGATCGGATGGCTTCGCACCATCAGCAATCGCTGCACGTACGGTGGTAAGACGGTCAGCCGCAGACACACCTGTGGTCACGCCATGCGCCGCTTCAATGGTCACGGTAAAACCGGTACCAAAGGCGCTGGTGTTGTTTTCGACCATCATCGGCAGATCGAGCTGCTTACGACGATCTTCATTAATACACAGGCATACGATGCCGCTGCCGTGACGGATGGTCAGCGCCATCTGTTCAACGGTCATGTTTTCGGCGGCGAAAATCATGTCGCCTTCGTTTTCACGGTTTTCATCGTCAAGCACCATCACACCGCGGCCTTCGCGCAGTGCATCCAGTGCATGTTCAACACGTTGAGTTGAAGTGCCAAAAGAGGAAAGTAGCGTCTGATTCATGGTAAAAAAACCTCATTAACATTATGGTTACCAGAATCAGGGCAGTCTTAGGAGCGCCGTATAAGCGGCAAAAAGATAACGTGAGCGGGCCCATGCCCGACTTGATCGTTACTCTCTCCCATCCGGACTCTAACCGTCGGCCCCGGAATTACACCGGATCTGCTGACCTTTGAGTATTCACCCAAAGCGCTCGCGGGCTTTCAGCGTCACGCTGATTTACCGCCGGTGGGGAATTTCGCCCCGCCCTGAGAATAAGCGAGATAACTATAACGCTATTGATTATCCTGGGCAATGCATAAGCATCAAACAATTTTGTTTACCCCGGGCATGACGCGCTACAATGGACACTAACACTTTTCCATCAAGGGAAACGCCAATGATTGACCCGAAAAAAATTGAGCAGATCGCGCGTCAGGTTCATGAATCTATGCCAAAAGGCATTCGTGAATTTGGTGATGACGTAGAAAAGAAAATCCGCCAGACGCTGCAGGCGCAGTTGGTTCGCCTTGATTTAGTCAGCCGCGAAGAGTTTGACGTGCAGACCCAGGTTCTGCTGCGCACCCGCGAGAAGCTGGCGCTGCTGGAACAGCGTCTGAGCGAGCTGGAAAACCGCAATGCGCCGGAAGAAGTGAAGCCGGCACCGGCCATTCCACCGGTGGATGACCAGGAGTAAGTGCGGCCTGATGCCCTCACCCCAGCCCTCTCCCACAGGGAGAGGGAGAAAAAAACGGGCCAGCTGGCCCGTTTTTTACTGACTGTCCTTCTGGATCTTCTTGATGATGTTGGTGGTTGAGCACCCGTCCTCAAAGTTGAGCACCATCACCTCGCCGCCGTTGGCCCAGACCTCTTCGCTACCCGCGATTTGCTCCGGCTTGTAATCCCCACCTTTTACCAGCAGGTCCGGCAGAATGCCGGCAATCAGGCGCTGCGGGGTATCTTCTTCAAACGACACCACCCAGTCCACCGCTTCCAGCGCGCCGAGCACAATCATGCGCTGCTCGAGCGGGTTCACCGGACGCGTTTCACCCTTCAGGCGTTTCGTCGATGCATCGCTGTTAACCGCCACAATCAGGCGATCGCCCAGCTTGCGCGCGTTCGCCAGATACGAAACGTGGCCCGCGTGCAGAATGTCGAACACGCCGTTGGTCATCACCACTTTTTCACCACGCTTGCGCGCGGCGGCGACGGCCACCTTCAGCTCGTCTTCGGTCATGACGCCAAAACCGGTATCCGCACGACCGCGCACCGCGTTTTCCAGCTCGATTGGTGAAACGGTTGAGGTACCAAGTTTACCGACGACCACGCCCGCCGCGGCGTTAGCGAAGTAGCACGCCTCTTCTAGCGAGTTTCCTGCTGCCAGCGTCGCCGCCAGCACGCCGATCACCGTATCACCGGCACCGGTCACGTCGTACACTTCCTGCGCCTGGGTTGGCATATGCAGCGGCGCTTTGCCCGGCTGCAGCAGCGTCATCCCCTGCTCGGAGCGGGTCACCAGCAGCGCGGACAGCTCGAAATCGGCAATGATCTTCATGCCGCGCTCAACCAGTTCGTCCTCGGTTTTGCACTTACCCGCCACCGCTTCAAACTCGGAGAGGTTTGGCGTCAGCAGCGTCGCGCCGCGATAGCGCTCAAAATCGGTCCCTTTCGGGTCGATCAGCACCGGCACGTTGGCTTTACGCGCCAGCTGAATCATCGTTTGCACGCTCGCCAGCGCGCCTTTGGCGTAGTCGGACAGCACCAGCGCGCCAATATTGCCCAGCGCCTGGTTGATACGCTCGTGCAGCGGCTCAGGATCAACGCCTTCGAACCCTTCTTCAAAGTCGAGGCGGATTAGCTGCTGGTTGCGCGACAGCACGCGCAGTTTCGTAATCGTTGGGTGGGTCGGAACAGAAACGAAGTCGCACTTCACGTTCACGTCCGCCAGCGACTTGCTCAGCGCGCGCGCCGCATCGTCGATGCCGGTCAGGCCCACCAGACGCGACTGCGCGCCCAGAGAGGCAATGTTCATCGCCACGTTTGCCGCGCCGCCGGGACGCTCTTCAATGGTGTCGACCTTAACCACCGGTACCGGTGCTTCCGGAGAGATGCGGCTGGTAGGCCCATACCAGTAGCGATCCAGCATCACATCCCCAACAACCATTACCCCAGCACGTTCAAACTCTGGCAGTGTTACTTTCATTCCTGACTCCAGAAAGATTCACAATTTGCGCGCGATAATATCACACTTGATTTGTTACGCACGGTTCCACCAGCCACTTCTGCCAGCTGGCCGTTACCTGAGCACGTTCATGAGCAAAACAGTCCAGCGCCACGTGCCCCGGCTGCTCCTGCAGCGCCAGGTGGTGAAGCTCATCGCGCAGCGTCGTATAGGCGCGGGTTAAAGCCTGCGCCTCCTGCTCGTCCATGATGTCATTTTGCGCCAGCAGCTCCAGAATGCGCACGTTATCGGACCAGCGCGTCAGCTTCGGCTTGTCGTGGGCGTGCAGCAGCACCAGATACTGGGTAATGAACTCAATATCGGTAATCCCGCCCTCGTCGGCTTTAATATCAAAGCGATCGCGGTGTTTATTGCCGAGATGCGCGCGCATTTTCTCGCGCATTTCGCGCACTTCCGTTTGCAGCGTGCTGCCAACACGCACGGTGGTCATAACCTCCTTACGGATGACGTCAAACTGCGTTTTGAGCTGCGGATCGCCATACACGACGCGAGCGCGCACCAGCGCCTGATGCTCCCACGTCCAGGCTTCATTCTTCTGGTAATCGGCGAAGGACTCCGTCGAGGTCACCAGCATGCCCGCCGCGCCGGACGGACGCAGACGGGCATCCACTTCATACAGAATGCCCGACGAGGTGCGGGTGCTGAAAAGATGCATAATGCGCTGCGCCAGGCGCAGGTAGAACTGGCGCCCGTCAATCTCACGCTCGCCGTCGGTCATTACGTCAACCGGGCAGTCGTGCAGGAAGATTAAATCCAGATCGGAGCTGTATCCCAGCTCCCAGCCGCCAAGCTTGCCGTACCCCACGACCGCGAATCCGCGTCCTTCACGTTCGGCCAGATGTTTCGGCTGGCCGTAGCGCGCCACCATCTGCACCCACGCCTGATGGACCACCGCGTCGATGATAGCCTCTGCCAGCCAGGTTAAGTGATCGCTCACTTTCATCACCGGCAGCGTTCCGGCGATGTCCGCCGCCGCCACGCGCAGCATCTGCGCCTGCTTAAACTGGCGCAGCGCCTCCAGCTGTTGCTCTTCGTCCTCTTCCGGCACGCGCAGCAGATACTGACGCAGCTCGTCCCGGTAGGCATCCGTCGCCGTGGGCTGATACAGCGTGTTCGGGTCGAGCAGCTCATCCAGCAGCAGCGGGTAACGCGCCAGCTTGTTGGCCACCATCGGCGACGCGGCGCAGAGCGTAATCAGGTGCTTGAGTGCCCCCGGAAACTCGCTCAGGAGCTCCAGATAGGTGGTACGCGTGATAATCCCGCTCAGCAGCGGCATCATGCGCGACAGCGGCACCGGCGCGTCCGCCCGCGAGCAGACCTCGCTCAGCAGGTGCGGCATCAGATGATCCAGCACCTGACGGCCGCGAGGGCCGATGGCGCGTTTGTTCAGCTCAAGACGGAAATCAGCGATCAGCGCCACCACGCGATGGCGGGCGTCGTCGGTTAAGTGCGTCAGCACCGGCGTAGTATCATCTTCCTGGAGCGCGTCCTGCCACAGCTCGCGCCAGTGCTCGGAAAGGGCATCGTCCGGTGATTCACTTTCGTCATCACCGATCAGCTCGTTAAAGATGCGGCGCACGCCTGCCATATGGGCATCCAGCCGTTCGGTTAACGCCGCCCAGTCGTCCACGCGCATGCCCCAGGCCAGGCGCGCCCGGTTAAGGTCATCGCCCGGCAGGGTCTGGGTCTGTTCGTCGTTGATGCTTTGCAGCAGGTTTTCCAGACGGCGCAGGAAAAGATAGGCCTCGCGCAGGGTTTGCGCGTCGCCGTCCGGCAGCAGGTGCAGCTGCTCGATGGCGCTCAGCGTCGGCAACAGCGAGCGGGACTGCAGGGACGGCTCACGGCCACCGCGAATAAGCTGGAAGACCTGGACGATAAATTCGATTTCGCGGATGCCGCCCGCGCCGAGCTTGATGTTGTCTTTCAGCCCGCGACGGCGCACCTCGCGGGCGATCATCCCTTTCATATTACGCAGGGACTGGATCACGCTGAAGTCGATATAGCGACGGAATACGAACGGGCGCAGCATGGCGCGCAGCTCGTTGGCGTAAGCGTCGTCGCTGTCGCCCATGATCCGCGCTTTAACCATCGCATAACGCTCCCAGTCGCGCCCCTGCTCCTGGTAGTAATCTTCCAGCGCGGCAAAGCTCAGCACCAGCGGTCCGCTGTCGCCAAACGGGCGCAGGCGCATGTCCACGCGGTAAACAAAACCGTCCTGCGTCGGCTGATCCAGCGCCTTAATCAGACGCTGACCGAGGCGGGTAAAGAACTGGGCGTTGTCCAGCTCGCGACGGCCGCCGCGCGTGGAGCCGTTCTCGGGCCAGGCAAAAATCAGGTCGATGTCGGAGGAGAAGTTCAGCTCGCAGCCGCCCAGCTTGCCCATCCCCAGAATCAACAGCGGCTGAGGAACCCCTTCCTCGCTGCACGGCGTGCCCCACTCTTTACAGCAGGCGGCGTACAGCCAGTCGCGCGCGGCGACAATCAGCGTTTGCGCCAGCTCGCTTAGCTGCTGCAGCGTACTCTCTTCGCTCACCAGCTCCAGCGCCTGAGCCCAGGCAATGCGCACCATCACCCGACGGCGGAACTGGCGCAGGACGCGCATCAGCGTGGCTTCATCCGCAACGTCTTCGAGCGCGGTTTGCAGCCAGCCGGCATACTGTCGCCACTCGTCCGCCTGCGGCGGTGCGTTCTCAAGCTCTGCCAGCCAGTCCGGGTTGGCGGTGATGCTTTCCTGCACAAAATCACTGAAGGCGAGCACGCTCTTCGCCTGCTCGCTTAACGATGACGCCGGTAATGACTCAGGCAGACGTTCGCAAACGGTCTGCCACTGCTGCTGTAACGGTGAAGAAAGCGGCATTATAGGGGTTCCTTGCCAGAGTTAACGTTTTCCGCTGTGCAGCCAGAACGGCTCCTGCGAAATGGCCTCGTTACGGAAATGCTCAATCTCAATATGCTGGCGGGTTTCAATGGCATGCTTCAGCCCCTGCCAGTTTTCCAGCCAGGCCTGGGTTTTAACGCCGTCATAAGCGCCGGAAAGCAGCAGCATGCTGTCGATGTTGCGCGACAGACGGGGAAGCTGATCGCCATACTGATCGCCGAGCGGATACGCAAAGGTACTCTTCAGCTCAGCGGCATGACGGGAAAGATGAATATCCGCGAAACGCTTAAAGTTTTCCGCGATTTTGGCCTCCGCTTTCGCATCCAGGAAGGCGCGCCAGCCGCGCGTCACCAGAAACTCGGTCAGCGCCAGTTTTGCCGTCGCGGCTTGCGGGCTGTAGATCGCCGTTTGCGCCGATACGTCAGAGAGCATCAGCGTTTCGGTTTGCGTCAGCAGGTCACGTAAGTGAGCGCTCGCTTTGCGAGGAACAATACCGCCGAACAGCGTCAGGGTATGGCGCACCAGGGCAATCGCCGCCAGCACGTGGGATTTCGCGTTTTTCACATTTCGCACCCACAGCTCTTCATGGTATTGCCACTGAGAAAGCGCCAGCTCCAGCGCGTCTTCCAGACCCTGTTCAACGCTGGCTTTCGGCGCAACGTGCAGGATGGTCGTCTCTTTCAGCACGCGCGGCGCATTTCCGGCGGCCAGATGGTAACCCCGCGCGGCTTTACTCAGGCTTCCCTGACGCAGTCCGGAGTGGTTCACCAGCCTGCGCGCCAGCTTCAGCACGTCATTCGCGTCCCCTTCCAGCAGCTCAAGCTCGAGTTCACAAATCGGCTCCTGGAACTCACCCGCCTTCACGTCGCCAAGATCGAGGGCGATTTCGATGCGGCTTTTGCCTTCCGTCACCAGCCATTTTTCGCGCCAGAAATCAGTGCTGAACAGCGGCTGCACCTGTTCCGCCAGCGTGGAAGGCAGTTCGCCATCCGGCCAGACTTCCGTCGGGAAACGTTCCAGCTCAAGTTCTGGCTTGCTGATGTCGATATTGTATTCCGGGCGCTGATGTAAACCGCCGACCACGCGGCCGGCAATTTTCATCGTCATCTCGTAGCGCCCGCTCGCGCCGCGGATGCGCAGCCCCATATCGTGGCGACGCAGCCAGTTGTCTGGCGTTTCGTAATAGATATTAAGCAGTTGTACCGGTGCATGGTGTTCGCCGGAAAGCGTATGCAGATGCTGGCGGAGTGCGTCAACGCTGTCTTTTTCGACGATAAACTTTAATTCGATTTCTTGTGCCATAGCCTTGTACTTTTGCGGGCGTCACAGACGCGTCAATGAGGGCGAACTTCCTCGCCATTTGTTTGTCAGTACATAGTATTTTGCGCCAAATTGCCATGCAATGAGCAATTTGTCGGGCGTAAATCTGTAGAGTCGTGACACAGATGATTCTGATTGCTGACGAATGCTTTGCGTAGAGACACTGTTGCCACTACTATCGTTCCACTATTTATGAAAATAACGACTAATGATGCTTAAATTACGCCTGATTGGACTTACTTTACTCGCTTTTAGCGCCGCAACCGCAGTGCACGCTGAAGAGAAGCGTTACGTTTCTGACGAACTGAACACCTGGGTACGCAGTGGCCCCGGAGATAATTATCGCCTCGTGGGCACGGTGAATGCCGGCGAGGAAGTCACCCTGTTACAGACCAACGCGGACACCAATTACGGTCAGGTGCGCGACAGTACCGGCCGTACGTCCTGGATCCCGCTGAAAGAGCTGAGCACCGTGCCAAGCCTGCGCACGCGCGTTCCCGATCTGGAAAACCAGGTGAAGACCCTGACCGACAAGCTGAACAACATCGACGGCACCTGGAACCAGCGCACCGCTGAAATGCAGCAGAAAGTGGCGCAAAGCGACGGGGTGATTAACGGTCTGAAAGAAGAGAACCAGAAACTGAAAAACGAGCTGATTGTCGCGCAGAAGAAAGTGAATGCCGCTAATCTGCAGCTCGACGACAAACAGCGCACCATCATCATGCAGTGGTTTATGTATGGCGGCGGCGTGCTGGGCGTGGGTCTGGTGCTGGGTCTGGTCCTGCCGCATCTGATCCCAAGCCGCAAGCGTAAAGACCGCTGGATGAACTAATTCGTCTTCTCTGCCAGACTTACGTATCATTCTGGAAAAGAGAAAACGGGAGAGTTGGGCGTGAAGAGTTATCTGGTCGGTGGTGCGGTACGTGATGCGTTGTTAGGTCTGCCGGTCAAAGATAAAGACTGGGTGGTGGTTGGCGCTACCCCTGAAGAGATGCTCGACGCGGGCTACCAGCAGGTAGGCCGCGATTTTCCCGTGTTCCTGCACCCGAAAAGCCGTGAAGAGTATGCCCTGGCGCGTACCGAGCGGAAATCGGGCTCGGGCTATACGGGCTTTACCTGCTATGCCGCGCCGGACGTGACGCTGGAGCAAGATCTTCTGCGCCGCGATCTCACCATCAACGCGCTGGCGCAGGACGAGGACGGGCAGATCGTTGACGCCTATGGCGGTCAGGACGATCTGCGCAACCGTCTTTTACGTCACGTCTCCCCGGCGTTTTCTGAAGATCCGCTCCGCGTGCTGCGCGTGGCGCGCTTTGCCGCGCGTTACGCCCATCTCAGTTTCCGGATTGCCGATGAGACAATGGCGCTGATGACCGCCATGACAGAGGCGGGCGAGCTTGAACACCTGACGCCAGAGCGCGTCTGGAAAGAGACGGAAAATGCCCTCACCACGCGCAACCCGCAGGTCTTTTTCCAGGTCCTGCGCGACTGCGGCGCGCTGAAGGTGCTGTTCCCGGAAATAGACGCGCTGTTTGGCGTGCCTGCCCCGGCAAAATGGCACCCGGAAATTGATACCGGCGTACACACGCTGATGACCCTGAGCATGGCGGCCATGCTCAGCCCTGAGGTGGACGTGCGCTTTTCCACCCTGTGCCACGATCTCGGCAAAGGCTTAACGCCAAAAGAATTCTGGCCTCGCCACCACGGGCACGGCCCGGCGGGGGTGAAGCTGGTCGAGGGGCTGTGCCAGCGTCTGCGCGTGCCGAACGAGATCCGCGATCTGGCGAAACTGGTGGCCGAGTTCCACGATCTGATCCACACCTTCCCTATTCTGAAACCGGCCACCATCGTTAAGCTTTTCGATAACATCGACGCCTGGCGCAAACCCCAGCGCGTCGAGCAAATCGCGCTCACCAGCGAAGCTGACGTGCGCGGTCGTACCGGTTTTGAAGCGTGCGATTACCCGCAGGGACGCTTACTGCGCAAAGCCTGGGACGTAGCGAAAGCGGTGCCCACGAAGGACGTTGTCGAAGCGGGATTCAAAGGGCCGGAAATTCGCGAAGAGCTCACGAAACGGCGAATTCAGGCGGTGTCGGACTGGAAGGAAAAGCATTGCCCTCAGCCGAAAGACTGAGGGCCATCGGTCAGAAGAAGACCACGTACACCGCAGCCGCCACGATAAAGCGATAGATCGCGAACGGAATAAACGAGATACGCTTAATCAGCTGCAGGAAGGTTTTAATGGCAATCAGCGCCACGATAAACGCGGTGATGAAGCCGACGGCGAACATCGGAATGTCGCCAGCCGTCAGGAAGTGATAGCTCTTATAGACGTCGAGTACGGTGGCGCCCATCATCATCGGCACCGCCAGCAGGAACGAGAACTCTGACGCGGCGTAACGGCTTACGCCCATCAGCATCCCGCCGGAGATGGTTGCGCCTGAACGCGAGAAGCCCGGCCACAGCGCCAGACACTGGAAGCAACCAATGATAAACGCCTGACGATACGTCATATCGTCCAGACCTTCCGCGCGCGGCGTTTTTGGCTTCAGCACTTCCGCGGCGATCAGCAGGAAGCCCCCCACCACCAGCGCGTACATTACGTTAATCGGGTTAAACAGCGATTTGATGGCGTCGTGGAACACCAGGCCCAGCACCACCGCAGGGATCATCCCAAGCAGAATATGGATCAGTGACAGACGACCTTTACTGGCCCCCTCGTGCTGAGGCGGACGGCCAAAATGGATGCCGATCAGGCCAAACAGGCGACGCCAGAACATTACGACCACCGCCAGAATAGACCCCAGCTGGATCACCACTTCAAACGTTTTTGCGGTATCGCCTTCAAAGCCCAGCAGATGGCCAACGATAATCATATGGCCCGTACTGGAGACCGGCAAAAACTCCGTCAATCCTTCGACCACACCCAGTATTGCCGCCACCAGCAGCGAGTGCATATCGCTCATCTATAAACCCCTAAAAAAGATATAAAAAAACGGTCGCCCCAACGGCTACCGTGAAAGATACAGCTTTAAGACCGGTATAACCTAAAATGGTTTAGCAATTATGACGTTAATTCTTGCCTTTCAGATTTGTGCCACGCTCAATAATGACGCCAACGTTGGCGGCGCGCGCCACCGCTCCCGGCTTGCTCAGCTTGATGCGCACCCACGGTGAATTGAATTTTTTCAGCAGCAATTCTGCGACTTCTTCCGCCACCCGTTCGACCAGCGCAAAACGTTTACCTTCAACGTGGGCGATGACCGCTTCACTGATATCGGCATAGCTCAGACAGTCGTTCACGTCATCGCTTTTTGCCGATTTGCGGTTATCCCATCCCATTTCGATATCGAACACCAGCTTCTGCTCGATGGTCTGTTCCCAGTCGTAAACACCAATTGTGGTGATTACCGAAAGTTGCTCTATAAATACAATATCCATCACGACCTGCCTGCTTTTTGGCTAAACCGGATACCACTTCCGGCGAATTATGCGTATTATCCACAGATGCTGAGAATACAGATACATTTTCAAAACGGAACAGCGTTATGAGTGCAATCGCGCCTGGAATGATCCTCCTCGCCTATCTTTGCGGCTCAATCTCCAGCGCCATTCTGGTCTGCCGCATTGCCGGGTTACCTGACCCGCGTGAAAATGGTTCCGGGAATCCGGGGGCGACCAACGTACTACGAATTGGCGGCAAGGGAGCAGCCGTAGCGGTTTTGATTTTTGATGTTCTGAAAGGGATGCTGCCCGTCTGGGGCGCCTATGCGCTGGGCGTTACGCCGTTCTGGCTGGGGCTCATTGCTATTGCTGCCTGCGTTGGCCACATCTGGCCCGTATTCTTCGGTTTTAAAGGCGGCAAAGGCGTTGCGACGGCCTTCGGTGCGATTGCACCTATCGGCTGGGATCTCACCGGCGTCATGGCCGGGACCTGGCTTCTGACCATTCTTCTTAGCGGCTACTCGTCGCTGGGCGCCATCGTCAGCGCGCTGATCGCTCCGTTCTACGTCTGGTGGTTCAAACCCCAGTTCACCTTCCCGGTGTCGATGCTCTCCTGTCTTATCCTGCTGCGTCATCACGACAATATCCAGCGCCTGTGGCGTCGTCAGGAGACCAAAATCTGGACGAAGCTCAAGAGAAAGAAAAAAGACGCTCCGAAGGGTTAGTTATGCCTTATAGCCAAATGTGATTTTGGTCACCTTCTGCCTGTGGTAACTGTTAGAGACACAACACAACCACACAAAAAGAAAAATGGCAGAAATCACAGAACCAACTCCCCTTTCAACGGCAGGAAGCACCCCGGATGGCGACATCCAGTGGGTGCGCAGCGCGTCGGACGTATCGCGCCTCGTTAATGACGGCTCTCAGGGCCGCGCAAACGCCCGTATCGTGGTCAGTATCGCGCTGGGCGGTATTTTCCTCGATGCCTACGATCTGGGCGCGCTGGCGTTCGGCATTAAAGACATCACCCGCGAATTTAACCTGACGCCCGCCGGGACCGGTATGGTGGCCTCGGCGATTACCTTTGGTGCCATTGTCGGGGCGCTGCTCGGCGGTTACCTCACGGATAAAATCGGGCGCTACCGCGTTTTTATGGCTGATATGGTGTTCTTCGTGGTGGCGGCGATCGCCTGTGCGCTGGCCCCGAACGAATATGTGCTCGCGGGCGCCCGCTTTGTGATGGGGCTGGGGGTTGGGATCGACCTTCCCGTGGCGATGGCGTTTTTAAGCGAGTTCGCCAGGCTGAAAGGGCCCGGAAATAAGGCCTCCAGCGTCGCGATGTGGTGCCCAACCTGGTATGCCGCCATCAGCATCTCCTACCTGCTGGTGCTTTTCTTTTACGCCGTGCTGCCGGAGAGCCATAGCGACTGGCTGTGGCGTTTGATTCTCGGCTTTGGCGCGGTGCCCGCGCTGGTGATTATCGCCATCCGCAGCCGCTATATGAGCGAATCTCCGGTCTGGGCGGCGAATCAGGGCAACCTGAAAGAGGCGGCGTCGATTTTACGCCAGTCGTATAACATCAATGCCCACGTGCCGCAGGACGCGCTCGGCCAGCCCGCACCTGTCGTGAATAAAGCGAAATGGTCAAACTATCTGAACCTGTTCCGCGGCATCTACTTGCGCCGCACGACGCTCGCCACGCTGCTGTCCGTCGTCTCGTCGTTTGCCTACAACGCCGTGGCGTTTGGTCTGCCGGTGATCATCTCCAGCTTCTTTGTCCAGTCGATGCTCACCACCATTCTCATTTCTCTGGCGCTTAACCTGCTGTTTGCCTTCGTCGGTGGACTGCTGGCGGTACGCTACGTGCCGCGCTTCGGCGCCTGGCGGATGTCGCTTGCGGGTTATGCCTGCCAGCTTGTCGCATTGCTTGGCCTGGCGCTGATTGGCCGACCGGAAGGTGCCTCTGAAGGCGTGCTTGCCGTAGCCATGCTGGCGCTTTTCCTGTTCGGCCAGGGCTTTGGCCCGGGCGCGCATACCATGACGTTCGCCTCTCTGAGCTACCCGACCTCCCTGCGCGGCGTGGGCGTGGGCCTCAACCAGACGCTGATGCGCAGCAGTTCCACGCTGTCGCTGTTTCTGTTCCCGCTGCTGGTCGCCTCGCTGGATACCGCCGTCTTCTGGGTGATTGCGCTGGCGCCGTTTATCGGCCTGGCGTCGCTGCTGGCGATCCGCTGGGAGCCGTCCGGGTATGACGTGGATGCGGAGGACTACCGGTAACGACACATCACTTCGGTGGGTTCACCCCGCCGAAGGTTTCTTATAAATCGTCAAGCAGCGTCCGGGAGAGTTTTTTTAGCGTCTCAAGCTCATCGTCATTCATCCGCATGCTGCAGCGAATCTGGTCCGGCAATGCCATCACCCGTTTCTTCAGGTCTTTGGCCTTGTCGGTCAGTACAACATTTTTCATCCTTTCATCACCCACAACCGCGATACGGTTGAGAAATCCTTTTGCCTCAAGCTTTTGTACAAGCGGGGTCAATGTGCCCGAATCAAAAAATGTCTTATCGCTGAGATCGCGAAGTGGGATGTTATCTTTCTCATAAAGCGCCATCAAAACAACGAATTGCGGATAGGTTAGATCCATCTCTTGCAGTAAGGGGCGATACTGGCGAACGAACGCGTTGGTGACCGAGTACAGCGAGAAGCAAAGTAAATCATCTAGCGTTTTGTTTTCTTTCATTTTTCTATCAACTCCGAATCGGTTTCCTGAAAAAATTATAAATAATGTTTGACTAAAAGTATCTTGCGCGCAAGTATTATATCAACAACTAAGTAGCGCACTACATAGTTATCTCATCCGATCAAATTCGCTTAAAGAGGCACTACCATGAAAACACTAACCGCCATCCTGGTTTCTTCAGTCTTCGCGTCAGCCGCGGCATCCGCTCAAACCACCAATACCCCAACCCCGACCGCAGGCGTACAGGCATTTCTTAATGTTTTGAATTCCGGCAAGGGTAAGCCAATGGAACAGATGACCCCGCAGGAGGCCCGCCAGGTACTGATTGGCGCACAGCAAGGCGCAAAACTGCCGCCCGCTCAGGTCTCTGAAAAAACGATCCAGGTAAATGGCCAGGCAATAAAACTGAAAATAGTGAAACCTGAAAACGCCAGCGGCACGCTTCCCGCCTTTATGTTCTTTCACGGCGGCGGTTGGGTGCTGGGTGACTTCCCTACCCACGAACGCTTAATCCGCGACCTCGTTCGCGCTTCGGGTGCCGCTGCGGTTTACGTCGATTACACTCCGTCACCTGAGGCCCATTTCCCGGTAGCAATTAATCAGGCCTATGAAGCGACAAAATGGGTCGCCGGGCACGGTCAGGAAATTGGCGTGGACGGTAGCCGTCTGGGTCTGGTGGGTAACAGCGTGGGCGGCAACATGGTGGCTTCGGTGGCGCTGCAGGCCAAACAGTTCAATGGGCCAAAAATTCGCTACAACGTCATGCTCTGGCCGGTTACCGATGCGAACTTTGATACTGCCTCGTATAACCAGTTCGAAAATGGCTATTTCCTGTCGAAAAACATGATGAAATGGTTCTGGGATAACTACACCACCAGCGCTGCCGATCGCAACAATATCCTTGCCTCTCCGCTTCGCGCCAGCACCGCGCAGTTGAAAGGCTTCCCCGAGACGCTGATCCAGACAGCGGAGCTGGACGTTCTGCGGGATGAAGGTGAAGCATTCGGGCGTAAACTGGATGCGGCTGGCGTCCCGGTGACCGTCACGCGCTATAACGGCATGATCCACGACTACGGCCTGCTTAACCCGCTGAGCCAGGAGCCAACGGTGAAAGTTGCCCTTGAGCAGGCAGGTGCAGCATTGCATGAACACCTGAAGTAGGATCGTCATTCATCTATAGAGCACGGCCCCGGCCGTGCTTTTGTATTTCTCCTGCCTGGCCATCCATAAGCGACTCGTATGACAGGCTTCATTTCCGCCAGGGCATACTGAAACGTATCCCGATGGTGTGGAAATGGATGCAGCATGTTAGCAGCTCAGGTCACTGATAATACGTATAAAGGCTGGCAGGCGTCGCTTGCCCTGCAGTTTTGTCACACCCCTGAGAAAACCCTCCTGTACTCCGCCCACCACGTCGGGCCGCTCACCGTTCAACGTCCGTTTTACCCCGAAGGGGAAACCTGCCACCTTTACCTGCTGCACCCGCCCGGCGGGATTGTGGGCGGCGACACGCTGGACATTTCCGTTCGGCTGGACGCCAAAAGCCACGCGCTCATCACCATGCCCGGGGCGAGCAAGTTCTATCGCAGCAGCGGCCCACAGGCTCGTCTGAGCCAGCATTTTTACCTCGAGGAAGATTCCACCCTGGAGTGGCTGCCGCAGGACACGATTATTTTTCCCGGAGCGAATGCCGCGCTGCGCTCCGTCTTCCACCTGAAGGCCTCCAGCACGCTGCTGGCGTGGGAGCTGTACTGCCTGGGGCGTCCGGTGATCGGTGAGACCTTCAGCCACGGCACCCTGGAAAGCCGCCTTGAAATCTGGGTTGAAGACGAACCGCGCCTGATCGAGCGTCAGCATCTTAGCGACGGCGATCTCACGCCCGTCGCCGGGCATCCGTGGCTCGGCACGCTGCTGTTCTATCCGGCCAAAGAAGAACATCTCGACGCGGTGCGCGAACGGCTCGCGCCGCTGGAAAATTATGCAGGTGCAACGCTCGCTGACGATCTGCTGTCGGTGCGTTTTCTCTCCGACGACAACCTGATTTGCCAGCGGGTGATGCGCGACATCTGGCAGTCGCTTCGCCCGCTTCTCACCACCAAAACCGCCTGTTCGCCGCGTATCTGGCAGACATAAGAGAAACGTTATGGAACTGACTCCCAGAGAAAAAGACAAGCTGTTGCTGTTCACCGCCGCGCTGGTTGCCGAACGCCGCCTCGCGCGCGGGGTAAAGCTCAATTACCCGGAATCGGTCGCGCTGATCAGCGCCTTCATTATGGAGGGCGCGCGCGATGGCGAAACCGTCGCCTCGCTGATGGAAGCGGGCCGCCACGTCCTGAGGCGCGACCAGGTCATGGAGGGCGTCCCGGAGATGATCCCGGATATTCAGGTCGAAGCCACCTTCCCGGACGGATCGAAGCTCGTCACCGTCCACAACCCGATCGTCTAAGGAGCGCCTGATGATCCCAGGTGAATACCAGATCCAGCCCGGAACGATTGCCCTCAACGTCGGGCGTGAAACCCAACGCGTGGTTGTCGAAAATCACGGCGACAGGCCGATCCAGGTCGGATCGCACTACCACTTTTACGAGGTCAACCCGGCGCTGAAGTTCGATCGGGAAGCCACCAAAGGCTTCCGGCTGAACATCCCGGCGGGCACCGCCGTGCGCTTCGAGCCCGGCCAGAAGCGGGAAGTGACGCTGGTTCAGGTCACGGGGGCGCAGCGCATTTTCGGCTTTCGCGGCGAGGTGATGGGCGAGGTGAAACATGGCTGAGATTTCGCGCCGGGCGTATGCCGATATGTTCGGCCCCACCACCGGAGATAAAGTGCGGCTGGCCGACAGCGAGCTGTGGATCGAAGTGGAAGACGATCTCACGGTCTACGGCGAAGAGGTCAAATTCGGCGGCGGAAAGGTGATCCGCGACGGCATGGGCCAGGGGCAGATGACCGCTGAGGGCTGCGTGGATCTGGTTCTCACCAACGCGCTGATCGTCGATCACTGGGGGATCGTAAAAGCCGATATCGGCGTCAAGGACGGACGGATCTTCGCCGTCGGCAAAGCCGGGAACCCGGACATTCAGCCCGGCGTGACGATCCCCATTGGCGCGGCAACGGAAGTCATTGCCGCCGAGGGGAAAATCGTTACCGCCGGCGGGATCGACACCCACATCCACTGGATCTGCCCGCAGCAGGCGGAAGAGGCGCTGGTTTCCGGCGTCACCACCATGATCGGCGGCGGCACCGGACCGGCGGCGGGCACCAACGCCACCACCTGCACGCCGGGGCCGTGGTATATCGCCCGCATGCTGCAGGCTGCCGATACGCTGCCGGTGAATATCGGTCTGCTCGGCAAAGGTAACGGCTCCAGCCCGGACGCCCTGCGCGAGCAGATTGCCGCGGGCGCCATCGGGCTGAAGATCCACGAAGACTGGGGCGCGACGCCTGCCGCCATCAACTGCTCGCTGGAGGTGGCAGACGAGATGGATATTCAGGTGGCGCTGCACAGCGACACGCTGAACGAGTCCGGGTTTGTCGAAGACACGCTGGCGGCCATCGCCGGGCGCACCATCCATACTTTCCACACCGAAGGCGCGGGCGGCGGCCACGCGCCGGATATCATCACCGCCTGCGCGCATCCGAATATTCTGCCCTCTTCCACCAACCCGACCTTGCCCTACACGGTGAACACCATCGACGAGCATCTCGACATGCTGATGGTTTGCCATCACCTCGATCCGGATATCGCCGAGGACGTGGCGTTTGCCGAATCCCGCATTCGTCGTGAAACCATCGCCGCGGAAGACGTGCTGCACGACATCGGCGCGTTCTCGCTCACGTCGTCTGATTCTCAGGCCATGGGCCGCGTCGGGGAAGTGATTATCCGCACCTGGCAGGTGGCGCACCGCATGAAGGTCCAGCGCGGCGCCCTGCCGGAAGAGACCGGCGATAACGACAACTTCCGCGTGAAGCGCTATGTCGCCAAATACACCATTAACCCGGCGCTCACCCACGGCATCGCCCATGAAGTCGGTTCGATTGAGGCGGGCAAGCTTGCGGATCTGGTGGTCTGGTCCCCGGCGTTCTTCGGCGTGAAGCCTGCCACCATCGTCAAGGGCGGAATGATCGCCTGTGCGCCAATGGGAGATATCAACGCCTCAATCCCTACGCCGCAGCCGGTGCATTACCGTCCGATGTTTGGCGCGCTGGGCGCCGCGCGCCACGCTACCCGACTGACGTTTATCTCGCAGGCCGCCAGTACGAACGGCATTCCGCAGCAGCTCAACCTGCAGAGCGCCACCGCGGTGGTGAAAGGCTGCCGAACGGTGAAAAAGGCGGACATGATCCACAACGGCCTGCAGCCGAATATCACCGTGGACTCGCAAACCTACGAGGTGCGCGTCGACGGTGAACTGATAACCAGCGAACCGGCTGACGTTCTGCCGATGGCGCAACGCTATTTCCTGTTTTGAGGAGTGATGATGATCTATTTAACCCAACGCCTGGACCACGCGCATCCGATTACCGCCAGCGTCACGCTGCCGATTGACGTGCGGGTGAAAAGCCGCGCCCGCGTAGCGCTGAACGACGGACGCGAAGCCGGGCTGATGCTGCCGCGCGGCCTGCTGCTGCGCGGGGGCGACCTGCTGACGACCGACGACGGCAGCGAGGTCATCGAAGTGATCGCCGCCCCGGAGTCGGTTTCCGTGGTGCGCTGCGCCGATCCGTTCCTGCTCGCCCGCGCCTGCTACCACCTGGGCAACCGCCACGTGCCGCTGCAAATCATGCCCGGCGAGCTGCGCTATCACCACGACCACGTTCTCGACGACATGCTGCGCCAGTTCGGTCTGGACGTGACCTACGCCAGCCTGCCGTTTGAACCGGAAGCGGGCGCTTACGCCAACGATGCCCACAGCCACAGCCATTCTCACGCTCATTCACATTAAGGATCCATCATGCGCAAGTATTTACCGCTGTTACTGCTGGCTTTTTCCGTTCCCGCGCTCGCGCATCCCGGCCACGGCACCGACAGCTTTCAGGCCGGTTTTCTCCACCCGCTGACCGGGCTCGATCATCTGCTGATGCTCACCGGTGCTGGCGTGCTCTCGGCCCTGAGCGGCCGCAAACTCCTGCTGCCGTTTGCCACCCTCGGGATGATGCTTGTCGGCGCCATTGCGGGCAGCCTGCTCGGCGGCTTCAGCGGCATGGAGATGCTGATTATCGCCTCGCTGGCGGTATCCGGCGTGATGATGTTTAAAACTGAAAACCGTCTGCTGCTGGCGGTACCTGCCCTGGCGATGTTCCACGGCTGGGCGCACGGCGTGGAGATGTCCGGCCACAGCTTCTGGCTCTTCACCAGCGGCTTTATGCTCGCCAGCGCCACGGTGCTGTGCGCCAGCTTTGCCGCAGGGCTGCTGCTGCGCCGTCACGACGGCCTGCGTAAAACCTTCGGCGGCGGGCTGATCGTCTCTGCCCTGCTGGCGCTGATGAGCTGATGGAGCACGCCCGCCAGAGGCTGCGCCTGATGCAGCTCTCCAGCAGCAGCCTGCCGGTCGGGTCGTTTACCTGGTCGCAGGGGCTGGAGTGGGCCGTTGAGGCAGGCTGGGTCACCGACGCCGACGCGTTCAAACGCTGGCAAATCCAGCAGATGGAGCAGAGCTTTTTCTGCGTCGATCTGCCGCTGTTTATCCGTCTTTATCAGGCCTGCGAGCAACGCTCTCTTACAAATGCAAAACGCTGGACGGCATACCTTCTCGCCTGCCGGGAAACGCGCGAGCTGCGCGAAGAGGAGCGCAACCGTGGAGCGGCGTTTACGCGGCTGATTAAGAGCTGGGAACCTGACTGTCCGCCCGAATGGCTGCCGCTGTTTATGCAAAGCCAGCTCTGCGGCATGGCCTGGCTCGGCGTGCGCTGGGGCATTAGCGCGCACGAGCTGGCGCTGAGCCTCGGCTACAGCTGGATGGAGAGCGCGGTGATGGCGGGCGTCAAGCTGGTGCCGTTTGGGCAACAGGCCGCGCAGCAGCTGATTATCGAACTGGGCGACCATTACGCCGCCGGGCTTGAACAGGCATTTTTGCGCAGCGACGACGCGCTGGGGGCAGCAACGCCGCTGTCCGCCATCGCCTCCGCGCGCCACGAAACCCAATATTCACGACTATTCCGTTCCTGAGGAGTCAACATGGCTGATTACAAACATCCCCTGCGCGTAGGCGTGGGCGGCCCGGTAGGATCGGGCAAAACCGCGCTGCTGGAAGCGCTCTGCAAGGCGATGCGCGACACGTATCACCTGGCGGTGGTCACGAACGATATCTACACCAAAGAGGATCAGCGCATCCTCACCGAGGCGGGCGCGCTGGAGCCGGAGCGCATCGTGGGCGTAGAGACGGGCGGCTGCCCGCATACCGCCATTCGTGAAGATGCGTCGATGAACCTGGCGGCGGTGGAGGCGTTAAGCGAGAAGTTCGGCAATCTGGATCTGATCTTCGTGGAAAGCGGCGGAGACAACCTGAGCGCGACGTTCAGCCCGGAGCTGGCGGATCTGACCATCTACGTGATCGACGTGGCCGAAGGGGAAAAAATCCCGCGCAAGGGCGGGCCGGGGATCACCAAATCCGATTTTCTGGTGATCAACAAAACCGACCTCGCGCCGTATGTCGGTGCGTCGCTGGAGGTGATGGAGCGCGACACCAACCGCATGCGCGGCGAGCGCCCGTGGACCTTTACCAACCTGAAAGCGGGTGACGGTCTGGCGACGATTATTGCGTTTCTGGAAGAGAAAGGGATGTTGCGGGTGTAGGGCCATAATCCCCTCTCCCTGTGGGAGAGGGTTAGGGTGAGGGATTACGCCTCCGGCAGTTCCGCCAGCGGCCAGCGCGGACGCACGGACACGCTCAGGTCGGACGTTGCGCCCGCGTTCAGGCGCACCATTCCGGCGTAAGCGATCATCGCGCCGTTGTCGGTGCAGAATTCCGGACGGGCATAGAACACTTCCCCGCGACGCTTTTGCATCATCTCGGCGAGCTTCGCGCGCAGCGTGCGGTTGGCGCTGACGCCGCCCGCCATCACCAGACGCTTAAAGCCGGTCTGATCCAGCGCGCGCTTGCACTTGATCATCAGCGTGTCCACCACCGCATCTTCAAACGCGCGGGCGATATCGGCGCGGGTCTGCTCGCTGTCATCGTTATTACGGATCGTATTCGCCGCGAAGGTTTTCAGCCCGGAGAAGCTGAAATCCAGCCCTGGACGGTCGGTCATCGGGCGCGGGAAGACAAAGCGCCCTTCCGTTCCCTGCGACGCCATTTTCGACAGCATCGGGCCGCCCGGATAATCCAGACCCAGCAGCTTGGCGGTTTTATCGAACGCTTCACCGGCGGCGTCGTCGATCGACTCGCCCAGCAGCTCGTACTTGCCAATGCCCGTTACGCTAATCAGCTGCGTATGACCGCCGGAAACCAGCAGCGCCACAAACGGGAACTCAGGCGGATTCTCTTCCAGCATCGGTGCCAGAAGATGCCCTTCCATATGGTGAACCGGGATCGCCGGCACATCCCACGCGAAGGCCAGCGAACGGCCAACCGTCGCGCCGACCAGCAGCGCGCCGACCAGGCCCGGGCCTGCGGTATAGGCCACAGCGTCGATATCGTTTGAACTCAACCCGGCCTCTTTCAGCGCCGCCTGAATCAGGGGAACCGTTTTACGCACGTGGTCACGAGAGGCCAGTTCAGGTACGACGCCGCCGTAGTCAGCGTGCAATTTCACCTGACTATACAGCTGGTTGGCCAGAAGCCCTTTTTCGTCGTCGTAAATGGCGATGCCGGTTTCATCGCAGGATGTTTCAATACCCAGTACACGCATGACTTGTTTTACCTCGTTTCAATACCGCGCAGTGTAGAGCCTGGGCGGGTTGATGTAAAACTTTGTTCGCCCCAGGAAGAAGGCTCGTGTATACTCCTCACCCTTATTAAAGTCCCTTTCAAAATCGCATCGGTGCTTTACAAAGCAGCAGCATTTGCAGTAAAATTCCGCACCATTTTGAAATAAGCTGGCGTTGATGCCAGCGGCAAACCGAATTTATTAAAGGTGAGAGTTACATGCCGGTAATTAAAGTACGTGAAAACGAGCCGTTCGACGTAGCACTGCGTCGCTTCAAACGTTCATGCGAGAAAGCAGGTGTTCTGGCTGAAGTTCGTCGTCGTGAGTTTTATGAAAAACCAACGACCGAACGTAAGCGCGCTAAAGCTTCCGCTGTGAAACGTCACGCGAAGAAACTGGCTCGCGAAAACGCACGCCGTACTCGTCTGTACTAATTGGTTGAGGGCCTCAGCCCTCAATTGACAGACAGAGTAATAGTCGTAAGGCCGTGCTTCCGGAAGGAATGCGCGGCTTGTTTTCGTTTATGAGTCACTAAAAATAACGGGGCATATGGCCGGAAGAATCCCACGCGTTTTCATCAATGACCTGCTTGCCAGAACCGACATCGTCGATCTCATCGACGCGCGGGTAAAGCTAAAAAAGCAGGGCAAGAACTACCATGCGTGCTGTCCGTTCCATAACGAAAAAACCCCCTCCTTCACCGTAAACGGTGAAAAGCAGTTCTACCATTGCTTCGGCTGTGGCGCACACGGTAATGCCGTCGATTTTTTGATGAACTACGACAAGCTCGAGTTCGTTGAAACCGTCGAAGAGCTGGCGGCGATGCATAACCTTGAAGTGCCGTATGAAGCAGGCAGTGGGCCAAGTCAGATCGAGCGCCATCAACGGCAAACGCTGTATCAACTGATGGATGGCCTGAATTCGTTTTACCAACAGTCTCTTAAGCACTCTGCGGCTGAGCCTGCGCGTCAGTATCTGAACAAGCGCGGACTGAGCGACGATGTCATTGCGCGTTTCGCTATTGGTTACGCCCCGCCCGGCTGGGACAACGTGTTAAAGCGTTTTGGCGGCAATAGCGAAGATCGTAAGTCTCTCATCGATGCAGGCATGCTGGTCACCAACGACCAGGGACGAAGCTACGACCGCTTCCGCGAACGGGTGATGTTCCCGATCCGCGACAAGCGTGGCCGGGTAATTGGTTTTGGTGGTCGCGTGCTGGGTGATGCCCTGCCGAAATACCTCAACTCCCCGGAAACCGATATTTTCCATAAGGGCCGCCAGCTGTACGGCCTTTATGAGGCGCAGCAGAATAATGCGGAACCTCCGCGTCTTCTGGTCGTCGAAGGCTATATGGACGTCGTGGCCCTGGCGCAGTACGACATCAACTACGCGGTTGCGTCGTTAGGGACGTCCACCACCGCCGATCATATTCAACTGCTGTTCAGGGTGACCAACAACGTCATCTGCTGTTACGACGGTGACCGCGCAGGGCGCGACGCCGCCTGGCGCGCGCTGGAAACCGCGCTACCCTATATGACCGACGGGCGTCAGCTACGCTTTATGTTTCTGCCCGACGGTGAAGACCCGGATACGCTGGTGCGTAAAGAGGGCAAAGCGGCGTTTGAAGCGCGGATGGAGCAGGCTCAGCCGCTCTCCACGTTTTTGTTTAACAGCCTGATGCCGCAGGTCGATTTGAGTACCCCTGACGGGCGCGCGCAGCTCAGTACGCTGGCGTTGCCGTTAATCAGCCAGGTGCCCGGCGAAACGCTTCGCATCTATCTGCGTCAGGAGTTAGGCAACAAGCTCGGCATTCTGGATGACAGCCAGCTTGAACGTTTAATGCCAAAACAGGCTGAAAACGGTGCGGTTCGCCCCGCGCCTCAGCTAAAACGCACAACCATGCGTATACTGATAGGGTTGCTGGTCCAAAACCCCGAGCTTGCGCCGCAGGTGCCATCTCTGGCGGGTTTAAACCACGAAAAATTGCCCGGACTTGGCTTATTTTCAGAACTGGTCAATACGTGTTTGTCTCAGCCAGGTCTGACCACCGGACAACTTTTAGAGCACTATCGCGGCACAAAAGAGGCCGCTACCCTTGAAAAATTGTCGATGTGGGACGATATAGCAGATAAGGACATTGCAGAAAAAACGTTCACCGACTCACTCAACCATATGTTTGATTCGATGCTTGAGCTGCGCCAGGAAGAGTTGATTGCTCGCGAGCGCACACACGGTTTAAGCAGCGAAGAACGCCGGGAGCTCTGGATGATTAACCAGGAACTGGCGAAGAAATAAAAAATTTAACGGCTTAAGTGCCGAATATCGATCGGGAAGCCCCCGGCAGCCGCACTGAGAGGCAGCGGCAAAAATATAAGTACGCCCTCGCTTTAAAGGTTGGCAGCCCCATCGCCGACACCAATCAAACGAATTAAGTGTGGATACCGTCTTATGGAGCAAAACCCGCAGTCACAGCTGAAACTTCTTGTCCAACGTGGTAAGGAGCAAGGCTATCTGACCTATGCCGAGGTCAATGACCATCTGCCGGAAGATATCGTCGATTCAGATCAAATCGAAGATATCATCCAAATGATCAATGACATGGGCATTCAGGTGATGGAAGAAGCACCGGATGCCGATGATCTGTTGCTGGCTGAAACCTCCAACAACACTGACGAAGATGCGGAAGAAGCTGCTGCACAGGTACTGTCCAGCGTGGAATCTGAAATCGGGCGTACCACTGACCCGGTCCGCATGTACATGCGCGAAATGGGTACCGTTGAACTGTTGACCCGCGAAGGCGAAATTGACATCGCAAAACGCATCGAAGACGGGATCAACCAGGTTCAGTGCTCCGTTGCCGAGTACCCGGAAGCGATCACCTATCTGCTGGAGCAGTACGATCGCGTTGAAGCGGAAGAAGCGCGCCTGTCTGACCTGATCACCGGTTTTGTCGACCCGAACGCTGAAGAAGATATGGCGCCTACCGCCACTCACGTCGGTTCTGAACTGTCTCAGGAAGAGATGGATGATGACGAAGACGAAGATGAGGAAGAGAGCGACGACGACACCGCGGACGATGACAACAGCATCGACCCGGAGCTGGCGCGTGAGAAGTTTGCCGAGCTGCGTACCCAGTACGAAGTGACGCGTGACACCATCAAAGCGAAAGGCCGCAGCCATGCCGCCGCTCAGGAAGAGATCCTGAAGCTGTCTGAAGTCTTCAAACAGTTCCGCCTGGTGCCAAAACAGTTCGACTACCTGGTGAACAGCATGCGCGTTATGATGGATCGCGTACGTACCCAGGAACGCATCATCATGAAGCTGTGCGTTGAGCAGTGCAAAATGCCGAAGAAGAACTTCATCACCCTCTTCACCGGCAACGAAACCAGCGAAACCTGGTTCAACGCGGCTATCGCAATGAACAAGCCGTGGTCTGAAAAACTGCACGACGTGAAGGACGATGTGCATCGCGGCCTGCAGAAACTGCATCAGATTGAAGAAGAGACCGGCCTGACCATCGAGCAGGTTAAAGACATCAACCGTCGTATGTCCATCGGTGAAGCGAAAGCCCGCCGTGCGAAGAAAGAGATGGTTGAAGCGAACTTGCGTCTGGTTATCTCTATCGCCAAGAAATACACCAACCGTGGTCTGCAGTTCCTGGATCTGATTCAGGAAGGCAACATCGGTCTGATGAAAGCGGTAGATAAGTTTGAATACCGTCGTGGTTACAAGTTCTCCACCTACGCAACATGGTGGATCCGTCAGGCTATCACACGCTCTATCGCGGATCAGGCGCGCACCATCCGTATCCCGGTGCATATGATTGAGACCATCAACAAGCTCAACCGTATCTCCCGCCAGATGCTGCAGGAGATGGGCCGCGAACCGACGCCGGAAGAGCTGGCCGAGCGCATGCTGATGCCGGAAGACAAGATCCGTAAAGTGCTGAAGATCGCCAAAGAGCCAATCTCCATGGAAACACCAATCGGTGATGATGAAGATTCGCATCTGGGTGATTTCATTGAGGATACCACCCTCGAGCTGCCGCTGGACTCTGCGACCACCGAGAGCCTGCGCGCTGCGACGCACGACGTTCTGGCTGGCCTGACCGCCCGTGAAGCAAAAGTCCTGCGTATGCGTTTCGGTATTGATATGAACACCGACCACACGCTGGAAGAAGTGGGTAAACAGTTCGACGTTACCCGCGAACGTATCCGTCAGATCGAAGCGAAGGCGCTGCGTAAGCTGCGTCATCCAAGCCGCTCTGAAGTACTGCGTAGCTTCCTGGACGACTAATCGGTCCTGACAGTGAAAAAGCTCCCAATCGGGAGCTTTTTTTTGTTTATTCCCTCTCCCTGTGGGAAAGGGTAAGGGTGAGGGCATCAGGCCTCAGAGGATTACAGCCCCCGCACCATCAGCGCCTCATCCAGCTCCCGGTACGCCTCCACCAGCTTATCCAGCGTCGCCCTGTTGAGCCCGCTCGGGTTCGGCAGCACCCACACCTGCGTAACGCCAATCGTGATGCTCTGCTTGCCCCACTGCGTTCCACGCTGGCTAAACGCCTGCTCGTAGGCCTGCTTGCCGAGGATCGCCAGCGCGGCGGGCTGATAATCCTCTATCTTCTTGATCAGCTCCCGCCCGCCGCTGCGCAGCTCATGCAGGTTGACCTCGCTTGCCTGCACCGTAGGCCGCTCGACCAGCATGGTGATCCCGCAGCGCGTATCCAGCAGATGCTGCTCCTCTTCGGGCTTGAGTAGCCTGTCGGTAAACCCGGCCTGGTAGATCACCTTCCAGAAGCGATTACCCGGATGGGCAAAGTGAAAACCGGTGTGCGCCGAGGACTTACCCGGGTTGATTCCGCAGAACACCACCCGCAGGCCAGGGGCCAGAATATCGTTGATCATCTTTACTCCCGATCGATACATCGTCAGGGAAGTATAAAGGATTGATTATGCGTTGTTTATAAAAACAGCAGGCAGGTGTGAATGGCTGGATTGCTGCGGGGAGTTACTTTATAATTCACCGCCACGGCCCCTTAGCTCAGTGGTTAGAGCAGGCGACTCATAATCGCTTGGTCGCTGGTTCAAGTCCAGCAGGGGCCACCAAATTTTAGTTTTAGAATCATATGATTAAGCCACTCAATTGAGTGGCTTTTTTATTGATTTTTTGAGCCGGCAACGCAGCCGCTAACCGTGGTTTAGCGAAGCCGTTCGGACACGCTCAGAGGCGCCCGGGGTCGCGATCAGGCGCTCCACGGACTCCATCGTCACGAACGTACAGCTGCAATCCACATTGGTGCACTGATGATAGCGCTCTTTGGTATTTTCACTTAGATAGCGACTGGTACGCGCATGCGCAGAGTGCTTGCACTTAGGACAATGAAACATGTACCCCTCCACTTGATTCACATTTTGTGAATCAATAATACCCAAAATAAAACCAATAGCAACTACATTACTCACTATCAACAGTAAATTTTTCGCCGCTGACGTTCAGCTCAAGCTTAAGCTGCGTGGTAAATCCGCTATCGTTGAGGGTATGCACCACCTCGCTGATGATCCACGCCTGCTCGTCGATGATGCGTTTAAAACCGTTTACCAGTACCGGCGTTTCGGGGAACAGATCGGCGCGTCCCAGGGCAAGCTGGATGGAAAACTCTACGGTTCCCCGCTGAAGCGCGCGCCACTTAGCCTCTGCGGCCCTGAGCGCCTGCTCTTCAGAGGCATAAACCGTGGTTAGCTCAAATACGTTTTCCGCCGATCCCACCAGCCTCTCTTGCGGTTTCTGCTCCTTGCCTGCTGCTCCCGCTACCGGTGCGGCGGCATCCGGGTGCTGCAGTGCTTCTGTCTGCTGCCCTCCGGACTGACGAGCAATACTCAATTGAGGATTTTGTTGTTTGGGGTCACGCGTTTGCAGCCATTTGGCCGTTACGCCGGAATAATTTTCACGGTCAGCTATGGAAAAAAGGTGCTTATCTCCATCCCCACGTTCAATCATCATTAAGGAAAGCGGAGTGCCGCTGGCCGTCACGGCCTGGCCCGCTTTCATAAAGATAATCTTCCCGGCTTTGATTGAAACAAATGCTCCATTACGTTCAGCAAGGCGGGAGAGGAACGCCGCGTCTGTCTCCTGAGACTGGTCAATATGAGAGATGGCGATGGATGCAAGCCCCGACGCGACGCTGGCGGTCAACTGGTTACGCTGAGCGATGGTATCGACTATCGCGCCAATCGTCGTGTCATGCCACGACTGTTCGCGCCGCACGTTTAGCTTTCCACGAAAATCTGCGCTGAATCCCCGGATGGTCAGCGTATCCGGCGCGCCCCGGAAATGAATCGCATCAATCGTAAAGTCCCCTTTCTCCTCGAGCGGGGTTCCCTCCCATCCCAGCCATAAGGACAGCCTTGCCCCCCGGGCAGGCAAGTCCAGCAGCCCGTCGGAATCATCCAGCAGAATATCCAGCTGATCGGCTTCCAGCCCCCGTTTGTCGGTCATGGTCAGGCTGATAAGACGATGGCTGAAATTTTGCGTGATATCACGATCGTCAAGCTTAAGCATAAAATCAGGGGCGATTTTTCCACCCGCCCGGATATTCATTTCGGTGATCATCCCACCAGCCCTCCAATGCTATTCCGTGCGCTTTCCACCAGCTCTGAGGCCTGCGTTCGCAGGTCGCCAAACGTCGTCATCAGCGATTCGTCCACGCGTTTTAGCGACAGGGTAAACTCAATTTTTCGGGCGGTACCGTCACTGTAAAAATCCGAATGCGTGTGCGTGACTTTCTCAATGACAAACATGCCGTGAATGATGCCGGTACCGTCTATCAGCGGCCATGCCCGCCCCTCATTTGCCATCAGCTCAACCGCCTTGAGCGAAAGCCGCCCTCCCGTGAGTTCCGGGTAAAGTAAGCCGGAGAGGCTAAAGGATGTCTCACCTTCGCCAAGGTACTGCCAGGCTTTGGGTTTCCCGATGCGAGCGCTGGATGCCCAGCGGTAGTCTTTTGTGAATATCATTGACTGATACGGTAAGGTTCGTCGTTCAAAGACAAACAGCCCCAGCACCATTAACATTTTCTCTCTCCTCAACTATACATAAAGCTGGATTGCTGCCGTCTCGCTTTATCCTGTTCAATATTATCTATCGTCTCCCGGATTTGACGGGTCAGATCCGTTCCGGAGGCCGTGCCCCCCTGCAGCGTGATGTTATATTCGCTTTTACTCTGATCGACGTAAGAGCGTCCTCCAGTAGCGATGGTCGGCTGATACCCCAGGCTGCCGCCAGAGATCCCCGCGCCCGGAATATAAGCGCTGCCCGCCGGTGAGGATGCCGCTTCTGCTTTTGCCGCAGCGGCGTCGAGATCGCCCGACTCGTTTTTGATAATACCGAGCTTCTCCAGCAGCCAGCTGGCCTTGCCGCTCAGGCTATTAAAGAGATCAAGCGGGGCCATTAACGCATCGCCCAGCGCCTGACCAAAAATCACGCCAGCGTTTTTACAGCCATCCAGCGTTTCCTGCGTCGCCTTGATCGGCGTAATCAAGTCGGTGAACCATTGCCAGATACCGCCCAGCTTCTCCGAGATAGCGTCAAACACCGCCATCACCGGTGAGAACAGCGCACCCAGCGGTGCGAAAGCCGTTGAAAGCCCTTCCATCACCCCGCCAAAGAAGGCGCTGATGGGCTCCCAGTATTTAAAAATCAGCAAAGCACCGGCAGCAATCGCCGCGCCAAGGGCAATCACCGGCCAGCTAAGGGCACCCAGCACCGTCATGATGGCGCCGCCCACCACGCTGAATACCGTTCCCAACATCCCGGCCGCGGTAATAACCATATTGACGCCCGTCAGTACCGGGCCGATAACCGTGCCTACGCCACCCAGTACGCCAGCAAACGCCTGCGCGCCGACAACGATGCTGGCGAGGGTCTGCGTCAGCTCAGGGTTGGCATTCACCCAAAGGGAGGCCGTACCAAGCCAGCCGGTTGCGGTTGTTATCAGGTTGCGCAGAGCGCCATCCGCTTTATCAAATACATCAATCTTCAACCCGTTCCACGCGGCCTGGAATCGGTTGATATCGCCGTCAAGATTATCGGTCTGCACGGAAGCCGCGAGCGCGGTACTGCCCTTTGCCCCCTGCAACTGCTGGCGTTTTTCATCAAGCGATCCATCACCCGCAGCGGAAGCCAGCACCCCCGCGGCTTTTATGGCATCCGGAGTCTGAACATGGCGCAACATCGCGCTGAGCGCGTCCCCCGCGGCGGCACCTTTCATTCCTTTTTCCGCCAGAACGCCCAGCAGCGCGGTGGTCTCTTCAAGCCCCATACCGGCGGCACCCGCAGCGGGCGCAGCGGAGGTGACGGCCGCCACCATCTCAGCGAGGCTGGTATTCGAAGAGGTAAAACCGCGCGTAAGCACATCTGCGATGCGTCCCGCGTCCATATCGCCCAGGCTATACGCGGCCTGCGTGCTGGCGATCATATCGGCGGCTTTAGCCGCGTCGACATTCCCCGCCAGGCTGAGGTTGACCGTTGGCGCGGTGGCCGCAAGCAGCCCATCGGCGTCATACCCTGAACGAGCCAGTTCGGTTTGTGCCCGGAGGACCGTATCTGCAGGTACTCCGGTCCTGGCACTGACCTCCCGCGCCTGCTGGCGAATGGCCTCAAGCCGGGAATCCCCCTTCGCCAGGCCAAGGTTTGCCTGAATGGTCGACATCTGCTTTTCAAAGCTGATGCCTGGCGCCATAAACCGGGACGTCTGGTCAAATCCCGCTTTTGCCATGCCCACGCCCGCATTCGCAAGCTGACGCACCCGCGCGGTAACGCGTTTGCCGGACTCGTAGCGATTCTGAACGACACTCAGCCGCTCCTGCTGCTGATTGACGCGGGCCAGCGCCTCCCGCTGTCGGTTAAGCTGCTGCGTTTTTTCGCTGATGTGACTTTTTAAACGACGTTCATCCGACGAGAGCGTGCGCGTGTTGACACCCACCTGAGCGAGTTCAGCGCGCTGACGCTGTACCGAGTAGCGTAAGCTGTTGTACTCATGCTTAAGGTCGACTGCCGATTTTCGGGCTTCAGACAGCGCATCAGCCTGCGCCTGGGTGGGGTTTTGCGTGTTTTTAAACTGCACCGCCAGCGCCGCGGCCTGCTGTTTCGCCTGAGCAAGCGACTGCTCCGTCGTGGCGAGCCGGACATTTGCTTTTCTGAAGCCGTTAATGCGCCCCGCCTGCTCATCGAGCTCCCCCAGCGCCGTCTGCGCATCGCGGATATCGCTCGAGAGAGTGAGGCTGGCGTTCTGGAGAGCGTTAAGCGGTCGGGTTGCCCGGTCGACTGCCTTAAGCAGCTCCTGAAGACTGACATTATTACTCATGGTGGTTTCCGCTTCGCTGTAGCGCTTTTTCGCGCCATAAGAGGAGTTCGGTCACGCTAAGGGAGTACAGTTCTGACGGCGGCCAGTGAAAGATCACCGCGATATCCGCCATCAGATCGTCGACCGACACATTTTCGGGAAATTTCAGCGAGCCGAAGCCGGTGACAAAAAACCGATCACCTTACCTGCAAAAGAGAGCAGATCGCAGGCATCCAGGCGCGCAACCTCATGCTCGGTCAGCGCCGGCGAGGTCATTCGCGGCAGCACCTTAATCAGCGCATCCACGTCAGATTGCGCCAGCGACGCCAGCGATACGCCGCGCAGGGTCCCCGCATTGGGTTTTGCGACGGTCACCTTTTCGATTTTTTGCTCGCCGCGCTGAACGGGGCTATCAAGCGTGACGATGTGTGGGTTTTCACTTTCGTTCATGGTGGTCTCGTTGATATGTTCCATTTCGTTACTCTTCAGAAAGTTAACTCACCGGCCGGTAATCCCGGCCGGTTAAAGGGTTACAGGCCGATGGCCTTACGGTGTTCTGCCAGGCGATCGACCCCGTCGACTTTGAGCACCATGTTGATGATGTCGATTTCGATGATCTCTTTGCCATCAATGGTCAGCTGGTAGTAAGCGCATTCGGTGGACATCTTGGTGGTGCCGCTCTCGCCCTGCTTGTTTTCACCGCCATCAAACTCTTTATGACGGCCGCGCATGACGATTTCGACGGCGGAGATTTCGCCGGTATCATCGCGCTGATAAGAGCCGGTAAAGCGCAGCGGCACGCTGTCCGCGCCCGGAGAGGCATACTGCGCCCACAGCGCGGCGTCCGGCAGGCCGCCAACGGTCCACTCCAGCGCCAGGGCATCATCGTCCAGGCCGAGGTCGACAGAGACCGAGCCCGGCATACCGCCGCCGCGATACTTCTCCAGCTTGCGGGTCAGCTTCGGTAAGGTGACAGACTCAACAACGCCCATATAGCTCAGGCCATCATTGAACATATTCAGGTACTTAAGTTTGCGTGGTAACGCCATGCTTCAGCTCCTTAGCTGTTAACCGAATCTGACAGGTCTGCCAGATAGGTATCGGTGATGCGCTGGCGCAGAGTCAGATTTTCCAGCGGCGGGACGGGGGTGTAGTCGTAATCGATATACAGTTTCCCCGCTTTCAGGGTGGTTGCATCGTTCGACTCAGGGTCATACCAGCAGGAGCCGTCGACGATATAGCCGTTGGTTTTCAGCTCGCGGAACTTGGCGTTAATACCGGAAACGATGTCGCGAATAAGCGTTGGCGTGATGGGTTTATCCATCGCCCACGCGTGCGCTTCCGCCATGGTATCGGCCAGCACCTGTGCGGTACGGGTGTAGTTTTCAAAGACGAATAACGGATCGTCTGAGCAGGTACGGTTACCCCAGAATTTAAAGCCGTCGTTGCGAATCAGCGTGGTGACGCCAGCCTGGTTGAGCAGGTTCGCGTCGGTGGCCTGTTCCTGCAGATCCCAGGAGACAGAAGCGCTTACGCCAGTAACGCCGTTGACGCCAACGTTTGACAGGGTTTTATGCCAGCCCATGGTCTGGTCGATTTTGGCGCGCAGGCCAAGCGCGCGGGCGGTCGCCCAGGCCGTCGTCGTTGCGTTCGTGGTGGTATCCCATGCCAGAAAATCAGGATGGATAACCATCAGCTCGCGCTGGCTGAAGTTTTTGCGATAGTTAATCGCCTCAGAAATGGTTTTACATCCCCATGCGCTGACATAGCCGAACGCGCGCAGGCTCTGGCACATGGCGGCCAGTGCGGTCGCCACTTCCTGAGAATCCAGCCCCGGCACGCCGAGAATACGTGGCTTGACGCCGGTTACCGTTTTCGCCGTGAGAAGCGCCTTCAGACCGGTATATTTACCGTTTTCATCGGTAGTACCGATGATATTGGAAACGGTCTGCTTGCGCGCCTCTTCCGGGGTTTCAGCGGTGCCTTCGGCCACGCGAACAACCACGACAACCGGTTTGCACTGGTCGGCGATCGCTTGCAGAGAAGCGGACAGCGTCCCCGCCTTGCCGGCTTTCGCAATCGCGTTTTGCACGTTGGTAATGAGCACGGGCTCGTTTAAAGGAAATGTCTTGTCGTCAGCATCGCTGGCCGTACAGACCATGCCGATGATTGCCGTCGAGACGGTGGAAATGGTGCGGGTGCCATCGTTGATTTCGATAACTTCCACGCCGTGGTGAAAATCACTCATCCGTTTAACTCCTTGGTTAGTTGGTGAGTGATATTGTCGCGGCTGGGCTTGCTATGAGCTAACCATCCCTGTCCAGCGGCCGCTGGCACAACGATTGTCCGACTATCGTGGCGGGGAATTTTTTATAAAGCGTGGAAATACCCACATCAAAAATTAACGCAACGCGCTGTCGGGATTCCCCGGAAGCAATCAGCCTGCCAGCCTGAGCCCATTCCTCCTGCGTCAATTTAGGGCGTCTGCCACCAATTCGTCCCTGTTCCCGCGCTGCGGCCAGCCCGGCGCACGTCCTCTCGACAATGAGTTCACGCTCCATTTCAGCAAGCGCCCCCATGATATGGAAGAAGAAACGACCCATTGGCGTTGAGGTATCAATGCTATCAGTCAAACTACGGAAATTAATGCTTCGCTGGCGTAGTTCCTCGGTCATTGAAACAAGGTGGCGCATACTGCGCCCGAGCCGATCAAGTTTCCATACAACGAGAGTATCGCCCGCATTAAGTTGTCTGAGAGCTCGATTGAGTCCCGGTCTGTTTGTCGATTTACCGCTGATTTTATCTTCAAAAATGAGCTCACATCCTGAACGCTGCAGCGCGTCACGCTGTAAGGCGGTGTTTTGTTCATTTGTTGACACGCGTACGTAGCCAATAAGCATGGTATTTCTCTCCGTCAAAACCGGAAATCATGCCATTTAATTGATAAACACGCATTTTCGAAAACCTTGGTTTGAAAGAAGCGGCTAAAAGGGATGTTGGGACTGGCGCTAACCAGATTCCAGATATGACATCATTCTCCAGTTCACAGAGTTCGCCGGGCTTTCAAAAGCTACCTTCTGGTTTGATCCTACAGTGGGGCATCGTTAGCGGAGGCTCAAGCTATACGGTTACTTTTCCAGTGAGCTTCCCCATAAGGACACTCATGTTAATGGCAATCCCACATACAACTTCAGCGGCAGGAGTTACCTCAGTAGGCGTAGCAAACTGCTCTGATTTGGGTACATCTCAGTTCTATATCGTTGTTGGGAAAGTTAGCCAGGGTGCAATGATTGAATACGAACGCGCCTGTTACTGGTTCGCTGTTGGTATATAGGAGACAAAATGATTTATTTTTCCAAGTCGTCAAATGGCTTTTTCCTGGACAGCATAAACGACAATATGCCTGCTGATATCGTCGAAATTAACGCTGATTTATACAACGCCCTAATGGCGGGACAGCAAAATGATGGGAAGGTTATCGAATCAGATGATGATGGATATCCAATTCTTGTATCGCCCAAAGTTGACCACATTGCACAGGCAGAGAATCAGCGCGCGCAATTGCTGGCAACGGCTGATAATGTTACGGCAGACTGGCGGGTTGAGTTAATGCTGGGTGATATCAGCAATGAGGACAAAGCAAAATTATCATCATGGATGGACTATAAGAAGGAAGTGAAAGCCGTCGATACGTCGACGGCTCCTGATGTTAGCTGGCCTGTTAAACCGGCGGTGTAGGCCATTTGATATTTGGTGCAGCGTCAGGAATGACAGCTTGCAATTCCTTTATGTAGGTCAGCCAGAGCATCAGGCTGGCCTTATCTTTATCATTGATAATGCCTAACTGCAGTTCGGTCTGCCATATATTGATCGTTGTTTGCGCCTCTGAAAGTAACGCAACTTTTTGTTGCTCCGCCGCTTCCACGTCCGCCGCGTGCTGCGCTTTAGTATCAATCACCCACTCATTACCATTCCACGTGTCATGATATGTCGCAGGTGCCAGCGTGGTAGTGCCGTCAGGGTAATCCCCCGGTGCTGTGATGACAATCACTTCGCCTGTTTCAGTGCTGTATACCGTTTCACCACGGTGATCAGCCATATATTCCCAAGCTGTAAAATCTGCCTTCCGGCATATGGTAAATCCCTCTTTGTCTTCGCCCGGAGAGTCAATGCATGATTTAGCCGGAATGCCGACGCCGACCGGCAAATATTCAACCGAGGAGGAAATATATTCGCGCGTCTCACCATCGTAGTTAAACACGGTGATTTCCCCTGCCATCGTGGCGATCATGTCCTGATTTAATTCAGCTTTAGCCATCATGCAGCCCTCACGATGTAGTTAAATGCGATGTTTCGCGCACGAGTTTCAGTTGCAGTGCGGACTGCGCGTGATGCATCAAAAGACCAGTTACAGGCACCATATCCAACAGCAGGGCCGGGAGCAGGAGACAAACCAACGGAACCTAGCTGGTCGATTTGATTAAACGGACCAGTGTACATCGTATCTTGAAATAGCTGGGTTCTTCCCAACGTCCCGACAATATTTTGAATAGCATCCCCCTGAGCCGACAGTAAGCTACGCCCGGAATCAACTCCACGTCCATCATCCCAGCCACGGATAAACTCCCCGCGTAAGTCTGGAAGTTTCAAGGTTGGATAAGCCAGAGCCAATTTAGGGTACTGGGAGGCTGTGAACGCCGCTCCGTTGCATTTAAGCCACCCCGTCGGTGGAGTTGCTGACGGCCACGGAACGGGGACGCCAACCGGCAAAGCAGAGCCTTCTCCCAAACCAAGGTTTTTGAGAACCTCAGCGCTTAACCCCGCATCGGCAATTTCTTTTAACGCATTGGCGATTAAAGGGTACTGTTTATGCGGATTATCAGCAGCAATATGCTTTTTCATCTGATCATCAGCGTAGCCCTTTACCTCAATAACTTTATCGTCAACGTACTGACGCGTTGCCAGCACAACCGACGGATCAATTTTCAGGGAAATTGATGACGTGCTCGACACAATGAGAATCATGCGGATGGTCTGCGTGCGGCCACTGCCTTCCTGCAGCTGAGGCTTATATGTCTCCGGGCAGTTAGCCACGGCGATCAGAATGCCGTCGTCGTCATAGAGACCGATCTCTCGGATCCAGAAACCGCCCTCATTCTCGGGAATAATCTGTTCAGCGATGATCTGGCTGGTATTGTTTGGGTCAACAGCGAGCAGGTTCAGCGGCGCTATGCGTTTTTGGTTGACGAGCTTCGTCTGCGCCGGGTCGGGGGTTGGCAACGTTCCGTTGGCGTCGCCTACCGCCATTTGCGTCAGGTTGAGTTGCGTACCAAGTGCCGTCGCGTTAGCTAGCCGCGCCGCGCCCTGATTCGTCAGTATGGCAAAATATTTTGCGGTCATGCGTTCACTCTCAGGTTATCAATCAAATGGATGGCCGAGGCCAGGTAATAATCACCACTGACAATAAGTTCCTCAGTGGTATAGGGGTAAACAGCCAGCGCATCGCCGTGATAGCATCCTGCGCCGACATAAAACTCTCCCGTTGAGCTCAGGCTGATAGCCAGCCCGGTCATGTGTCTACTTGCCGGTTTGGCATCCTCAATGAGCCGTTCAAGCTCCTGATACATTTCGTCAGTGATGCCGTTATCAAGCACACCGACAACCAGACGGAATGTGCCAGGCTCCTCACCGAGCTGCCACCACTCGCGCACCTCAATCAAAAAGCCAAGCGGTTCCACCACACGACGCAATGCGCTGATGGTTCCTTTGTGCTGATGGACGAAAAACGAGGACATAATGACGCTGCGCTTCGTGCTCTCCGGCCACGCCTCATCCCAACGGTCTACCGACAGCGCCCATGCCAGGTAGGGAAGTAAATTCACCGGGCACGCGCTGGGGTTCCATAAGGTGCGTAGCGGTACCGGCACTCGTTCAATATTCGAGAGCGCAGCGGCAGCGGCGACTTCCAGCGGCGAGGATCCAACGGGTAACAGCCTTTCACTCATCCGAACCCCCGATCGCTATCTGATACGAGGTACAGTTCGAGGCCTGCGACTTACTCAGTACAATGTCAGAGTGGGGAGATTCCAGTTCCACGCGCTGCACGCCTTCAACGTGAAGTGCTGCATAGATGGCCGAGAGACGAATATCGCGTCCAAGGCGATGCTGCGCGCTGATATAATTCCGCAGCTTCTGCTCTGCAGCTTGCCTGATGGGTTCAGCTTCTGGTCCGGGATAAACGTAGAGCGTTGCGTTTATCTTGTAAGGCACAATTTCGGCTGACTGGACAGTTACACGATCGCCGACCGGGCGGACGGTTTCAGCGTTAAGCGCTTTTTCAACAACCGCCAGTAGTTCAGGACGAGCGGTACCATCCCCCTCACGGGATAACACCGAAATCGTCACGTATGCGGGCTGAGGGCTTTCAACCGAAACGTCAGCGACCCGCCCGTCGGCGCTTCGACCATGATATTCATAGGCTCCAACCGGTCCCGCGACGCTCAACCCTTCAAAGGCCTGCTGCGCACGCAGTCGCAGGTCAGCATCAGACTCCATGACGGCAGCCGTTGGCGGAATGGTAGTGACATCGCCCGGGGTGATGGTCAGGCGTTCGGTATTATTGTTTCCCGCAATAACGTCCAGATCGTGACCGGAAGAATAGGCCAGCGTCACGGCCAGCGCAGCCTCATTAACCCGCTGGCGCCAGATAACTTCCCGGTAGGCATTCTCCTGCAGCAGCTTCACAATCGGCTCGGATTCCAGCGTCAGCGTCCGTGCAATCGCCTCTCGCTCCTCTTCCGGATAGAGCGAGACAAAGGTGGCCTTTCGTTCTGCCAACAGCGTTTCATAATCCACCTCCTCCACGACATCAGGCGCGGCGAGCTGGCTCAGATCAACAATAGCCATAGCGTTTAACTCAGTGAAATGGTGATAGAAAAGGATTGCCCGGAGGTCGGGCGCGTGCCGGTGATATCGACATACAACGTCCCGTCGTTCTCCGAACGCTCGAAAGTGATGGCCGTCAGGCTTATTCGCGGCTCCCATTTCTGGATGGCGGAATAACAGGCGGCCATGATTTGCAGACGCAGCGCCGGGCTCTGCGGCCTGTCGATCATCGCCGCCAGCAGCGAGCCGTAATCCCGCCGCATGACCCGCGAGCCAATCGGCGTAACCAGAATGTCGCGCACGCTTTGGCGGATGTGTTCCGCCTCTGAAAGGCTAAGCCCGGTCTGCCTGTTCATCCCCCTGTAACGCACCGTCATTGTGTCCCCTTAGTCCAGCTTCCGCCGCTTTGCACACTGCCGTGCGCGTGGTTATCCACCTGCACCCCGTTGGAGGTGAATTTACCGCCGGAATGCTCAATATTTCCGGCCATCACACCGCCCTTCTGCACTTCAAGAGAGGCAGTAATTAACTTGTTAGTGCACACCACTTCAGGCGTATCCAGCGTGATGCGGGACGTTGACGTCACCCTCACCTCCGGCACGGTGGCGGTCAGCGATTCAGAGGCGGTAATATCGGCCGTTTTAATGCCTGTAACCGTCAGCGACCCGTGACCGGGTTCGTACTCGATGACCGCCCCGTCAGGAAACGAGACGTGGAACGCATCAGGCGACCCGGACGGCGCCGGATGGTCGTCAGAGAAAATGCCGGGCAGCACAAAGGCGGTATCAAGCTCGCCGCCGATGGCCAGCAGCAGCACCTGTTCCCCCTCAGAAGGGGCCCACCAGACGCGCGAACGTCCCGCACGACAGGTGAGCCAGTTCAGCCAGGTGGTTTTCATCCCGCCGGTCTGGACACGACAAAGTCCTCTGCTGAGGTCAACATCGGTCACAACACCGATACGAATAAGATTGCGGATCGCGCGAGCGATGCCGTTCATGGAAGTTAATGTATTCATGAGAAGAGAATGCCGTTCAGGAGGAACGGCAGCAACGAGACGGGGTTTTCTGCGGGATGATACAACAAGCGGTCCAGACGGCAGTCGGATGGCGGCCTTCAGCGCGAGGAAATTACTCCTCCCACTGGCTGACCAGCTCGCCGTTAACGTACAGCGCCTTCGGACGCGTGACGGGCTCCGGCAGCGGCGGCTCGGGGGAATACGTCGCGTGCAGAGCGCCCTGCTCCTGGGAAACAAGAATACGCTCGGTTAATTGCACGCTGATGGTGATATTCATCGTATCGTCATCGTTTAAGACGATCGCGAAGGTGTAACCGTTTTTACGGCCTTCATCGAGGGTAAAAATATCCGGCTGGTTTTCCCGAAGCCAGGCCAGCACCGGGACGAAAAATCCCTCGCTGTCGCCGGTGAAGCCGCTAACCTTCACGTTCAGCGTATACCGCTTTTCAAAGGAGAGCGAGGAGGCCTGGCGGGCGTCAATATTGCCGCCTCCGACCGACATCTGCAGGCGCTCCGGGTTGGCATTGAGTTGGGGGATCGCGTCAATTAATGCCTGACGCAGGCTCTTGAGTTTGTGCATCGAGTTTATCCTGACAGTCTTTAATGGTTTCAACCTGCAGCGCGCAGGCGATAAGGGCGTATTCCAGCCTGCGAATATCCGCGCTGAGATCGCCGTTAGTGGCGGGTTCGCTCCCCGGCATCGGGCAGCGGCTCACCTTCGGGCAGGCGTTGTAAACAATGGGCTGCAGAGGCGCAGGCGGTGCGGGTGTGCAGCCTGCGGACAGCATCAGGCAGCTGAGCGGTATACCAGCGGCGTAACGCTTCATTTTCATTGAGTAATCTCCCGATAGTCGCTTCCCGTCTTGCCCTCTCCTCGCCCGCGGTGACAAGCTCCTCACGGAGCCTGACCTGGGCGTTTTCATTTGCTCTGGCCATTCGCTGCGACAGGGACAGCTGCTGATTAAGCGTGGCGAGGGCCGTTTTTTGCTCGCTGGCGACCCGGTTGGCCGCGGCTAAGGAACGGGACAGGTTCAGGTTGTCATGACGAAGCCACAGCGCGATGGCCAGCAGCCCGGCCAGCGCCAGCATGAGCGTTCTCACGGCAGCCCCTTCATGCACCAGGCCTTCTCGCGGACGCGACGGTTTTCCAGCCCGGCATTTTTGACGCCGTTGACGTACACCCAGCGGGTAAGCTGACCGCATGCCTGCGGCCACTGTTTACGTTTGATAAAGGACACCAGCGTCGAACGGCAGGCAGCGCCTGCGCCGACATTAAAGGTAAAACTCACCAGCGCGTCATAGACCCGGGGCGGCATCTCTACCGGTGCACACGCCGCCAGACGCCGCTCAACATTGAGCACATCAGCAACCAGGTTTACCGCAGCCTCACGCTCGGTAATGTCCCGCGTCGGCACAACGTTTGCCGTGTGGCCAATGCCGGACGTCCATACGCCGGCGCTACACCGGTAGGGCGAGAGGCGACATCCTTCGAGGTCGGCAATCAACGCCAATCCTTCCGGGGACGTTTTCAGTAATCGAAAGTCAGGCATCAGCACCGCCAGGGCCAGCACGCCGGCGACGCTGCAACGCTTAATGATTGAGTTCACGAATGCTCTTCTTATCGAGGCCAAGAGACTGGAGATAGCGCCAGGTTTTTCGCTTAAACCAGTAATTCGTTAATGCGGTAAAAATGGCGCACAGACTCCCCACGTACAGCGCGACTTTTTCAGGAGACATCGCCCCGAACCATGCCAGCGCCACGGCCAGCCAGTAGGCGATAAACGTGGTGATTTTCTCCAGGCTCAGTCCCATAGGTTTACGGATTCTTTTGTGGGGGCGCTATTCACCTCCGGCATCTCTACCGGCGTGCCGTGAGGCAAGATAACGCCTAACTCCGCGAGGCCAGGATTGGCCTTCAGAACGGCTTCAACGACTCCAGCCGTGCGCCCATAAAAGCGGGCGCAAACGGCATCAAGCGTGTCCCCTTGCATTGCATAGATTTTCATCAGACGCTCCCAACATCCGGTTTCCAGGTACCGTAGAGTTTCCCGGGCCAGCAGGCTTTTCGCTATCGCTGACGGATGGACAATCGCGGGCACAACAGATCGTCCGCGAGCGGCGAAGCGTGGTTCAACGGAAGCGCAAAACAGGAATGAGGGTGTTGGTACGGGTGATGACGCCGGGGCTAGCGCCAGCTCTCGTCTTCCCAGACTTCCCGGAGGATAGCGTCCAGCGCCTCGCGATCGGCTTCTTTTTCAAGCCCCTGGAGTTCGACCCCCGTCACCGATCCGATTTTCACGTTCACCCGCGATGACGGAAACAGGGATCGTATTCTGCGGGTCAGTTCGCACTGAAAGGCCTCAGCGACGGCAGGGTCAATCTGCTGATCTTTATCGAGAGTAATGTTCACCCGAACGTTGCCCTCTTTTTTGATTCGTTCCGGAACAGGCGATGCTGAGAATACAACGGTAAATGCGTTGTTCTTGATTAAATTTCCCCGCGCAATCTCAGCAATCAAATTCAGGGCAATCTCACGATCTCTTTCCTGACACGTTCCTTCCGTCGTCAGTCGCGCAATCAGCTCGACTCGTTCAATCATGACCTGCTCGTTCAACTCTCTGTCCACACAACCTCCACCACGAGATACTGTATAAACATACAGTAGCACGTATTCACAAAAAGAGTGAAGCGAAAAATCAGAACCCTTCACGGTATGTACATGATATGGATGGAGATTAGCGTGCCCTCTGAGCGAAGAGATCCGTTAAAAGCCCAATACGTTCAAGGATTTTCCGCGCCTTTTGCTGGTAAGAACACGGTGCCGGAAATAGCGATCCGTCAGCTGCGCCCCTGCACCATTTATCGTTAAAGCGGCTGATGCCTCCCGCCATCAGATGCAGGGCTTCTGCCCGGCTGATGGCTATCCCGGTGGCGAGCCGTATCTCATCGATCACCTTCTCCGGTACCCCGTTCTGCGGGTCGCTCGCGAAGACGACGGGCGCTGTCGCGCCAGGGCGGATGAATTTGATGCGTTCGGTTAACGCCCGCCTCGCACGTCGGCTGAGGGGTTGAGAAAGATCGGTCTGCGTACAGTTATTGACAGAACTCCGAGAGGATACGGGCGCGTCCTTAAGATCCGCGGCCCGCTTCGGCACAATTTTCCACTGCGTGAGCCGGGTTAAAACTGGGCTGCCCGCGCCAACGGCAGAATCGTACACGCCGCGGATGCGGACCGTTTCCTCGCCGTACTGGTTAAACCCGGCGCGCGGCTCATACAGCGTGCGCACCTGTAAATCATCGCGACGCACAAACGGCCCGCCCTGCGCAGTAACGTAACCCGCCCAGTCCCCGGCGTCGGCAGCCTCCTGGACGGCAGCAAACTCAACGCTCAGACCGCGCGCGGCCTCGGCATCCACCAGACGCCGCAGCTCGCGGTAGACCGTTACCGGCGCGCCGCCGATGAACTGAAACTGGCGAATGTGCCAGCGCCCTGCCCAGGCCGACACGGCGGACGCCGTCTCCTTCAGCAGACCACCGCTTTCGTTATCGGTCTCGCCATCGAGCGCATAGCCGTCGATATTCTTTGAGATGTATTTGGCGATATAGCCGGTAGCGCTGCCTTTCTGCGGATCGATCGCGTCCGCGTGAAAGCGCGCCTGTCTGGCGCCTTCGCTCTGCAGCTCGGCAGCATCCTCCTGCCGGGTATAATCCCCAATAATCCGGCGAACGCATTCGACGTCTTCCGGCAGCATAAACATCAGCATGTGCCAGTGGGGCGTACCGTCGTGATGGGGTTCCGCAACGCGGATACCAAAGATACGGCGCCCGTCCCGGTGCAGTTTTGCCCGGATGCGCGCCCACAGGCGGGTAAAGTAGAGTTGCGTATCCGCCGGGCTGGCCCCGTTCCACTTCGCGTTGGGGAAGCCTGATTTCAGCGTCGCGTGATACTGCGCGGGCGCGGTTAAGGTATAGAACTCGCCCACGTAGCCAAGCGCCTCACAGATATTTTCAAACCCGCGGATACGGGTCATCAGTTCACAGCGACGTATCGCCGGGTTGGCCACCGAGCTGTCGTATTTTTCAATCAGGCTGATGCGGTTGCCCTCTTCATCTTCCAGCTCCATGCCCTTGAGAAATTCGCGGGTGCGGCGCTTCTGCTCGCGCCACTCGGTCACGCAGCGTTTGCTCGCATACGCCGCTTTTCGCTTGCTGACGTTGCCGAGGGCAATCTGCAGATGCTCGCGCCAGGCAGCCGCGACCCGACGCAGACGCCCGCGCCACCACGCCTCGGAAAACATGCGGATCACCGCCGCGGCAACGTCATCTTTGTTGAAAAACGTCTTCGACACCCGCTCCCAGTGCGGAGGCGACACGTTGAACTGTCGGGCGATCAGTCCGGCGCGCTGATACCAGACGTACAGCGTCTGGTATTCACCCATCTCAGCATCGTTAATATTCGCCAGCTCGCCGCGAATAAAGCTGGCGATATCTGCGGCCAGCAGGTCGATGTCCGCGCGGGACATATCCGGAAGGCGGTTATAGCGGGCCACCAGTTCGACCATCCGCGAGGCGAGGTATTGCAGAAGCTGAGTGTCGAAATGGCCGTCAAACACGGCCCTCGAGACCTCGTCGTGCAGGCCTGTGCAGGCATAGCGTTCAGAGACCCGCCTCAGACGGGGTAACATCCTTTTGCAGAAGCGGATCAAAAAGGCGTTAGCCTGCGGGCTGCCCCTATGCTGTTCGAGGGCGTCAACCGTGCGCCAGACCTCGAAGCGTACGCAGTCAGGCTGCTGTGAGAGGGAAATTCTTGCCTGCTGCAGCGCCGCGAAAAGGCGATCGCGGCGCTGCTGTTGGGCGTGGGTGAGATAAGGGCTGGCAATGGCCGACCGTGGGGCATTCCACGGATAAGCAAATGACGTAGCCAACTTATCCTCCCCGGACGTGTTTATTTTTCATCTCCGCGATCTCCTGGCAGGTCACGCACAGGGCTACCCCAGGCACCGCTATTCGGCGCGCCTCCGGTATCGGGGCCTCGCAGTCCTCGCAGAGGAAACGCGAAGGCGATGCGGGTCGTCTGCGGGCGCGATTAATGTACCGCTCTCTGTCCTCCTGCTCGCGCGCCTGCGCAAGATCGATAAAATCGGCCATCAGTGCAGCTCCTGGGATTCACGCTCGTAGCGGGCCGCCTCGTGGCACAGCAGTTCGGCAACGTCTTCTCCGCTCATGCCGGTTTTGTAGATATGGCTCGCCAGGGCCTCCAGACGCAGGGAGACCGCGAGGGCTCGCGCGCATCGTTCCTCTGTTTTTGCCTCTGCCAGCAGGCGCTTCAGTTCTTCACTTCCGGTCGGATAAGGGCGGTTTTCACTGTTTCGCATCACGCGTTCTCCTTAAATTCAGGCAAAAGGATGCCCGGCGGGTTTACGCCATTAGTTTTTGGGTTGGGTTATATCGGCATGGTCAGCCGTTCAGGAAATAAACTCACGACAGCACGAAAATGATTCATGGCGTTAATCAGCGCCCTTTTCTCCTCTGTGGTTAGCTCACTGAGCTCGCACTCATGACGGGCGACGGGCAATCTCGCCAGGAAAAAGAGGGCGGCCAGCGCCCTGCTGTTCTCCTCAAAACAGGGATCGCGCTTATCGCGCAGTTCAGCCATAAACCGCGCCAGCTCTTTTCCGCTATCGCTCCCGTATCGGGCGCGCAGTTCAGCGATGTGGTTAAGCCCGCTAAGGCGCGCTCCCACGCTAAGTGGAACCCTTGCACGGGCAGCTTCTATCGCCATATCTCCCCTCGCGTAAACTCACGCACGCTAGTGCGCTGAAAACGGGCACAGCACGGTTTTTTCCGCCGTTTGATGATTGCGATTTCAGATGCCATGCTGCATGATTCCCATTTTGATAATGTCTGCAATCATTAGCCTCTGTTTGCCAACGCCTGCCGCTGATTGCCCGAATTTGTAATGATACTAATACCCAAATGAGTATTAGTAAACACCCAAAGGAATATATTTTGATTTTAGATTCTCAAGTGAATAATGAAGAGTTACTCGATAGAATCTGTCAGGTATATGGTTTCACGCAGAAAATCCAGCTGGCCCGGCACTTTAATATCGCCGCCAGCTCGCTTCAGAACCGCTACGCGCGCGGTACCGTCTCTTACGACTTTGCGGTTCAGTGCGCGCTGGACACCGGTGCCAGCCTTCGCTGGCTGATGACCGGACAAGGTGCACAGTTTGAAGGTCACCCCGCGCCGGGCGATCCGGTTTCGGTTTCCACATTCACACTGAGTGATGGAAAGCTGGAAGAAAATACCACTTTGAGTATTGACTCTGGTTTCTTTAGCAAACCGCTAGCTCGCGGCATCGCCGTTCGGGCGGAGGGAAAGCTGCACTTTATTGAAAAAGAAGCATCGTTAACCGACGGCCTGTGGCTGGTTGAGATTGAAGGCACTGCCAGCATCCGCGACCTCACGCTGCTGCCGGGTAAAAAACTCCACGTGGCGGGCGGCAAGGTTCCGTTTGAATGCGGTATCGACGAGATAAAAACGGTGGGGCGCGTGGTGGGGATTTACAGCGAGGTTAATTGAGGGTGGGTCGGATGCATTCGCCACCAAAGGTGGGGCGCTCGCTTTCGGGTAGGACACGGAAAAACCCGAGGCAGGGGAAAAAGAGGATCGACGCACATTAACAAGGCTGGTGAAGGTGTGGCATGTCGCTCTATCGGGTTTACCCCATAATGAGAGCACCACACATCAACTCATTAAAGAAATCCCCCATCGCGCCGATCATCATCCGTGTGTATTATTTCCTGTAGCTTTTACAACAACTAACCTTAACTCAAATACTTAAGCGCCAAAGCGAAAGGCATCATGAGCACACCGATCAAACGGCTAGAAATCATTAAAAATGCCATTGAACTGGAAGATGATGACATCATCCAGAGCCAGCTGACACGCCTGAAAAATGAAGCGTTTGACGATGAGCTGCAGGCAATCGTCGTGGCGCTTGAGGAGAAGAACTACACCGCTGCGATGGCGGCAATTACCGCCTGGCTGCAGGGCCAGCGCGCCGTAACCCAGTGGCGAGATCCGCAGGTGGCCGCCAGCAAGCTGGAGCTGAAGGCGCTGGAAGAGCGTCTACGCGATCTGATTGACCGCCGCAACGCCCGGGTGCAGCAGCTTGATGAGTTCAACGATCTCTATTTTTCTCGCCTCGGACCGCTGATGCAGCAGATCCTCGCCCTGCGTAAAACGCTGGCCGAGCTCAATCTGCGCCGTCAGCAGGCGGAAGCGCGTCGTCGCGAGGAAGATTACCGTCGCTGCCAGCGCTATATGGCGCAGGCGGTAGAGGTGCTGGCGACGCTCACCCAGCGCTGGCGCGATCTCCCGGCCGACTCCGTGCAGGCCGCTGAGGCGCGTAAGCATCTTGAACAGCAAAGCAATCTGATTGCCAACCTGCTGGCCGAAGCGCTGGAGCTGGAGAGCGGCTTAACGCGCGAAGAGGAGCCTGCGCGTCAGGCGCGCGACGACGCTAACGAAGAGTACGAGAAGTATCGCGAGCAGCATCACGATGCCGAAGTGCGGCTGCGCAAGGGCAAGGATCTTTCGGAAGAGGATCGGAACGAGCTTAAGCGCCTCTGGCGGCAGGCGAGCAAGCTCTGCCATCCGGATCTGGTGGCGGACGACCTGAAAGAGGAAGCTAACGCGATGATGGTCCAGCTCAACCAGGCAAAGCAGCGTGGCGACGTTAAAACCATTCGCTCACTGGTGGCCCGCCTGCAGCAGGGCTTTGAGCCATTGATGGCAAGCGACAGGCTGAACGATCTGGAACGTATCCGCAAAAAAATGGCGCAGGTTCGCGAGCAGATAGACATTTTAGTGAACGAGCTGGCAGAGCTGGAGAAAGAGGAGTCCTGGCTTCTGGTCTCGTCGCTCAACAATATGGAAGCTTACTTCGCTCAGCAGGAGAAAGCGCTGCACGAGGTCCGCGCCTCGCTCGAACATCAGGTGAGCGAAGCGCAGCTGGATTCCGCCGCCTGATTATTTGGCGTGCCAGTATGCGCTGGCACGCACCAGTTGCTGGTCAATCGCGTCGGTTTCAAACTGACGGCTCAGCGTCTTCACTACCTTCCCTTCCCCGGTCAGCCAGATGAAGTAATCTTCACCAGGAACGGTCAGCGCCGCCAGATGGTCCGCTACCGCCTGCTCGCTATGGCCCACCACCCAGGTGATTTCGAACTCGCTCAGGTGTGCCAGATAGTCTTTATAAGATTCGTCCCCGACCGTCACTACCGCATGAACCTGCGGGCGAACCGGCAGTTTAGCAATGTTTTCTAAGCGTCGACGCAGCGCGGGCATGCCGGACTCGTCGCACACGTACAGCTGCCAGGCGTAATCCTCCGGTACCACCAGCGAACCGCGCGGACCGCCGATGGTCAGCCTGTCTCCCGCTTTCGCCTCGACCGCCCAGCGGCTGGCAATGCCGCCGTCGTGAATGAAGAAATCGAGTACCAGCTCATGGTTTGCCTCGTCGTACAGCGGCGTGTAGTCGCGCGTCTGAGGACGTACGCCGTCACCCCAGTCGATGCCTTCATCGGTGACCACCGGCGGTACAAATACCGCCCCAGGAGCCGGGAAAAAGACTTTGGTATGGTCGTCGAAACCGCGGGAACTAAAGCCCTCCAGCTGCTCGCCGCCTAAAACAATGCGCTGGAAACCCGCGCTGGCGCGCTCAACGCGGAGCACCGTCAGCTCGCGAAAGCGCAGGTCATTACGAACACGCTGTGGGTAACGGGTAGATGCCATTTTTAGCCCCTCTCTGGTGAATACGATATATCTAAATCAATTTTCAAATGATAATGATTACTAATAAGTAAAAATGCAAGATCTTTTAGATTGCATCTGAATATATCTTAGATATAGTTTAGATATATCAAATTAAGAGAGCTACTATGCGACACGAACACGACAGCGGCGGGCGCCGACCGCGCTTTTTCGGCCACGGCGATCTGCGGCTGGTGATTCTGGATATCCTGACCCGCAGCGCGAGCCACGGCTACGAGCTGATCAAAGAGATCGAGAACCTGACCCAGGGGAATTACACCCCGAGCCCAGGAGTGATCTACCCGACCCTGGATTATCTTCAGGATCAGACCTTTATCACCATTACGGAAGAAGAGAACGGTCGTAAGACGATTACGATTACCGCTGAAGGACAACGCTGGCTGGACGAAAACCGGGAACAGCTGGAACAGATCCAGGTGCGTATCAAAGCGCGTTCCGTCGGTTTTCAGCTGCGCAAAAACCCGCAGATGAAGCGGGCGCTGGATAACTTCAAAGCGGTGTTAGACCTGAAGGTGAATCAGGGAGAGCTCAGCGACGCGCAGCTCAAGCAGATTATCGGCGTTATTGACCGCGCGGCGCTCGAGATCTCCCAGCTGGACTAAGCCGGAGCGTGCTCGCTCACGCGGAAGACGCGTACCAGCTCCTTCAGGTGCATCGCCTGTTCGTTAAGCGATGCTGCCGCCGCCACGGACTCCTCCACCAGCGCGGAGTTCTGCTGGGTGGTGGCGTCAATCAGGCCAATCGCGCTGTTAATCTGCGAGATACCTTCCGTCTGCTCGTGGCTGGCCTGGCGGATTTCGCGCAGGATCACGTCCATCTCTTCCACGTTGCCGACCATCCCGTTGATCAGTGCACTCGCTTTTTCAACCAGGTTCATCCCGTCCTGGGTCTGGCTGGTAGAGCTCTCAATCAGCTCGCGGATTTCGCTGGCAGACGACGCGCTCTTCTGGGCAAGCTGGCGAACTTCACCCGCCACCACCGCAAAGCCGCGACCGTGCTCGCCGGCGCGCGCCGCTTCCACCGCCGCGTTCAGCGCCAGAATATTGGTCTGGAAAGCAATAGCGTCGATCAGGTCGATAATGTCGGACATCCGGTTCGACGTCTCGTTAATCAGGCGCATTTTGCTGGTCACCTGCTTCATCATCTCGCCGTTGTTTTTTACCACCGTGGCGGCATCCGCCGAAAGGTTGGTCGCTTCCCCGGTATGCGAGGCGGTATTTTTCACCGTCGCGGTGATCTGCTCCATCGAGGCGGCGGTCTGTTCTACAGAACTTGCCTGCTCTTCCGTGCGCGCGGCCAGATCCTGGTTCCCGGCGACAATCTGCGCGGCTGCGCTGGAGATATTCTCCGAGCCGGTTTGCACCTGCTGCACGATGTCCAGCAGTCGCGTTTTCATCTCCATCAGCGCATGCAGCAGCAGACCCGTTTCGTCTTTACCGTGTGGCGTGATGCTGCCCGTCAGATCGCCCTCAGAAATGGCTTTTGCAAAATGCACCGCCTCGCCGAGCGGACGAGTGATAGCGCGCACGATAAACCAGCCAATCAGGCTGCCTGCCGCAATGCTAAAGAGCGTGAGCAGGATCAGCAGCAGGCGGTTAGACCTGAAATCCCCTTCCACCTGCGCGCCTGCACTTTGCATCTCGCTGTTTTGAATGGTAATCAGCTCCTTCACCTTCGCTTTATAAGCCTGCTGCACGGCGAGGGTAGTGGTCATCATCTCCTGAATAGCGCCCGCACGGTTGTTGTTCTGCACCGCCTGCAAAATGCGGTAGCGCGAGTCCAGATACTGCTGGCGCACGCTGCGGATTTCCGCCAGCACCTGCTGAGACTTCTGATCCTGCAACGCGTTGTTCAGCTCGCCCAGGATCACCGTGATGTGCTCGCTGATCTCTTTCAGGCGCTGCTGAGATTGCCCCGTATAGGTGCCCTGCTCGTCCAGCAGCATCAGCTGTTGAGTGCTAATAAATTCCTGGAAATTATCGATTAACTGGTTCGCTTTTACCGTGGTCGGATAATCGCTGGTAATAATCGATTGCATCCCGTTATTAGCCCGATCCAGACTCAGCAGAGACAGGCTCGCACTGATGGCCATCAGGACAATAAAGAACCCGAACGCCAGAAATAATTTCGTGCCGATCTTTACGTCATGTAAGAACATATTTTCTCCATCGATGTGATTATTTCTCAGACGATCGCTGTTATCGGTAACGATTTCGCTAACTTTATGAGTTTGATCGTTTTTTTATTTAATAACCCCCGCAATGCATAGGTGTAGGCTATTAATATGGCCTCATCGATCGTTACCAGACCGTCAAACGGGGTATTTTCGAAATAGCATTCTGAAGAACTGACTTAGGCAGGAATAAATAACTGAGGCAATTTCTTTAGTTATTTAATATTAAATTAACAATAAACCACATTAATAGTCACAATCAAAAAATAAAACGCCGCTTATTCCTTACGGAATAAACGGCTTTTTTGGAACATTACTGACTCAGTGGAGCACAGTCACCGCATCCTTGAGGCGTCCGGCGCGGTGCTTCACCATTGCAGAAATGTGGGCGCTCTCCTCGACCAGGTCGGCGTTTTTCTGCGTGATGCTGTCGAGTTCGGCCACCGCGCGGGTCAACTCTGACAGTCCGGTTGCCTGCTCGGAGGTCGCGTGGCTGATCTGAGCGATAAGCTGCGTCACGTTTTTCACCTGCTCGACAATATCATCCATCGTGCGGCCTGCGGCGTGAACCTGCTCAGAGCCGGACTGCACCTTGCTGGCGCTGGCATCAATGAGTTTACGAATATCATTGGCGGCACTGGCGCTGCGGCTGGCGAGATGGCGCACTTCGCCCGCGACCACGGCAAAACCTTTTCCCTGCTCTCCTGCCCTTGCCGCTTCAACCGCCGCGTTCAGCGCCAGAATGTTGGTCTGGAAAGCGATATCGTTAATCAGGGAGGTAATCGAGCCAATCCGCTGCGTGCTGTCGGCAATGTCATCCATGGTTTTGACCACGGTCTGCATCGCGTTGCCCCCTTTCGTGGCCGCGCTGCTCGCGGCCACGGAGAGTTTATCCACCTCGGCGGCAGTTTCAGAGTTACTCTGAACGGAAGCGGCCATCTGGTTCATTGTTGCAACGGTCTGCTGCACGTTCGCCACGGTCTGACGCGTGCGATCGTTCAGATCTTCATTTCCCTGCGCCAGCCTGTCGCTGCCGTCACGGACGCTCACCACCTGGCTCGAGACGTCATTGATTAACCAGCGGCACATCAGGCCCAGCTGCCCGACCGCGCGCAGCGTCAGCCCGAGCTCGTCGCTGCGGTTCAGATGCTGCACGCTGTTGCGCTCACCGGTTGCGACCTTCAGGGCCTGTCGCGCCACATTCTCTACCGGGCGGACAATCTGTTGCTCAAACAGCAGCGTCCCCAGCAGCATCACCACCGCGGCAGCAACGAGCGGCATCCACCCGGCGGAAGTCGCGATCAGCGTGGCGGCGAGAACGGCAAAAAGCGCCGCCATCACGCTGCGTACGCGCCAGCGCAGCGGCATTGCCGGCAGTTTACCCAGCCAGCCTTTTCCAACCACCAGCCCCTTGTGCACGCGTTTCTTACAGCTCCCGTCGTTCAGCGCCCGGTAGAGCGGCTCCACGATCGCAATCTCTTCGGCTGTGGCTTTGGTGCGAATGGACATATAGCCCGTCACCTGCCCGCGGCGCACCATCGGCACCGCATTCGCACGCACCCAGTAGTGGTCGCCGTTTTTGCGCCGGTTTTTGACAATTCCGCTCCACGGCTCGCCCTGCTGCAGCGTGTACCACATATCGGCAAACGCGGCTTTTGGCATGTCGGGGTGGCGGACCAGATTGTGCGGCTGGCCCGTCAGCTCATCAAGCTGGTAGCCGCTCACCTGCACAAAGGTGTCGTTGGCGTGTGTGATGTAGCTGTGGACGTCTGTGGTAGACATTAAGGTGGTGTCATCGTCCAGAGAATATTCATTCTGGGTGACGTAGGTTGGAGAGGACATCGTGGGCATCCCTTGCAGGTTATTTGAATGTTAATTTTGTGGGTCAATGTTTTTTCGGCGGTAAACAATTTATCTTTAGTTGTTAAATTTGATGAAGATCGCAGATTTCACTTAAACCATACTTTTTGTACGATTTTATAATTCATTGATTTCAAATACTTTCGAAAAGAAATTACCTATAAAGCATGACCAGTTAACGCCCACTTAAGTTGCAGCCAATGCACTTCTTTAGTGCAGATGCGCTTTTCCGGCCTCATTTACCCTTTTTGTCCTGTACCGCTAAATCCCGTTTCGGTTGCTCCGGCATGATTAAATATTGTGCAACATTATTTTAACCTGGCATTTATCCCGATTTTCGTTAAGTCATCTGAAGTGGCGTAATCCCTGCAATACTTAAACCAGTATCATGTGATACGCGATCCCCGGGAGCACATTTTGAACAGGTTACCTTCCAGCGCCTCGGCTCTTGCCTGTACCGCGCACGCACTGAATCTCATTGAGAAGCGAACGCTCGATCATGAGGAGATGAAACAACTTAACCGAGAGGTCATCGATTACTTTAAAGAGCACGTCAATCCAGGTTTTCTGGAGTATCGCAAATCTGTTACCGCCGGCGGGGATTACGGAGCCGTAGAGTGGCAAGCGGGGAGTCTTAACACGCTTGTCGACACCCAGGGACAGGAGTTTATCGATTGCCTGGGTGGTTTTGGTATCTTCAACGTGGGGCACCGTAATCCAGTTGTGGTTTCCGCCGTACAGAATCAACTTGCGAAACAACCTCTCCATAGCCAGGAACTGCTCGACCCGCTGCGCGCCATGCTCGCGAAAACGCTGGCGGCCTTAACGCCCGGCAAACTGAAGTACAGCTTCTTTAGCAACAGCGGCACGGAATCGGTCGAAGCGGCGATTAAACTCGCCAAAGCGTACCAGTCGCCGCGCGGGAAATTCACCTTTATCGCCACCAGCGGCGCGTTCCACGGTAAATCTCTGGGCGCATTGTCTGCTACCGCCAAATCCACCTTCCGCAAACCGTTTATGCCGCTGCTGCCGGGCTTCCGCCACGTGCCGTTCGGCGACATTAACGCCATGCGCACCGTGCTGAGCGAATGCCGTAAAACCGGCGATGACGTGGCGGCGGTGATCCTGGAGCCGATTCAGGGTGAAGGCGGCGTGATCCTCCCTCCGCAGGGCTATCTGCCCGCCGTGCGTCAGCTGTGCGATGAGTTTGGCGCGCTGCTGATCCTCGACGAAGTCCAGACCGGGATGGGGCGCACCGGCAAGATGTTTGCCTGCGAGCACGAAAACGTGCAGCCGGACATCCTGTGCCTGGCGAAAGCGCTCGGCGGCGGCGTGATGCCGATTGGTGCGACGGTTGCGACTGAAGAGGTGTTCTCGGTGCTGTTCGACAACCCGTTCCTGCATACCACCACCTTTGGCGGTAACCCGCTGGCCTGCGCGGCCGCGCTGGCAACCATCAACGTGCTGCTGGAGCAAAACCTGCCCGCCCAGGCGGAGCAGAAAGGCGACATGCTGCTGGACGGCTTCCGTCAGCTAGGCCGGGAATATCCGGACCTGGTGCAGGACGCGCGTGGCAAAGGGATGCTGATGGCGATTGAGTTTGTCGATAACGAAACCGGCTATAACTTCGCGAGCGAGATGTTCCGCCAGCGGGTGCTGGTCGCCGGAACGCTCAACAACTCGAAAACCATCCGCATTGAACCGCCGCTGACGCTGACGATTGAGCAGTGCGAGCAGGTGCTGAAAGCGGCGCGTAAAGCGCTGGCAGCGCTGCGAATAAGTGTGGAAGAGGCGTAATCAACGCCGGGTGGCGCTACGCTTACCCGGCCTACAAAATACTGCATGCAGGCCCGGTAAGCGTAGCGCCACCGGGCTGCTTTTTATCGGTGAAATTCCGCCACCGTCATGGTGAAGCGAAGCACGGTATCGCCTTCGTTCGCATATCCGTGCGCCGCTTCCGTTTTCGCCACCGCCGATGCGCCAGCGTTAACCTGGGTCACCGTCTCATCCACCGTCAACGTTAAAACGCCTTCGTTCACGTGCAGCAGCTCAAAGGTTCCCGCCGGGTGCCCCGGAGAGGTAAAGCGCTCTCCCGGCTGCATCTCCCACTGCCATAGCTCAATCATATCCGGGCCTGCGGTTCCCGCCAGCAGTCTGGCGCGTCCACCCTGTGCGCCCTGCCACAGCACCGGAATCGCAGCCTCTTCGATAACGTGCACCAGCGGCTCGCTGGATACGTTGACGATATCCGCTACGGAGATGCCGAGCGCGGCGGCCAGCTTGCACAAGATGGCGATACTGGGGTTGGCTGCGCCCTTTTCGATCTCCACCAGCATGCCTTTGCTAACGCTTGCCCGGCGGGACAACTCGTCCAGAGACAGCTTTTTCTCTTTGCGCCAGTTGCGTATGCGGTTTGCCACGGCCAGGCTTACCAGGGCAACATCGGCACCCTGCGAAGTCATTATATTGACTTTATCAGTCATTGGTCACTACCATGGTATAAAACAGTCAATACAGGATTATTTATGTCTCTCGTTACGCCGTCAATAGATTCGCATCTTGCCGGGATTGCCCCGGGCTTTCGGGCGCTGAGCATTCTGGTTGAAGCTGCGCCGATAACCCACCCCGAGGTTGCGCCCGCCGCGTTGGCGCAGGCCTGCCAGCAGATGTTGAATGATGATGTGCCATGGGCTGATGCACACCTTTCAGACTGGGATGAGGTGTTTAAAGCCTTCGGCGCGAAACCGAAACGCACGCCCTGCTCGGCATCTGCCCTGCGCAAGCGGGTACTGAAAGACGGTTCGCTGCCGTCGCTGGATCCGGTCGTAGATATCTATAACGCGGTGAGTATTCGCTATGCCATTCCGGTGGGCGGGGAAAATCTCGCGGCGTATTCGGGTGCGCCGCGTCTGACGCTGGCCGACGGCAGCGAGCCGTTTGATACCTTCAAAGAGGGACAACCAGTGATGGAACATCCGGAACCGGGCGAGGTTATCTGGCGCGACGATCTCGGCGTCACCTGCCGCCGCTGGAACTGGCGCCAGGGGGTGCGTACCCGTCTGGACAGGCAGGCACAATCCATGTGGTTTATTCTTGAAAGCCTGCCGTCGATGCCCCTTGCGGCACTGGAAGAGGCAGGAGAAGAACTGGTCAACAACCTGCAGCGGCTGATGCCGGGAGCCACGGCTCGGGTTCAGCTGCTGACGCTGTAGGAGGACAACACGATGTTTCACGGGTTAAGCGCGTTTCCGTTAACCCCCCTGAAAGAGGGGACGTTTGACGAGCACTCCTTCATCAATCTTCTGCGCCCCGTGGTCGACGCTGGTATGGATTCACTGGGCATTTTGGGCTCAACGGGAAGTTACGCCTATCTGACCGTTGAAGAGCGCGGTCGGATCGCACGCTGCGCGGTGGCGCATGCTGATGACATTCCGGTCATCGTCAGCATCGGCGCATTGCGGCTGGACGATATTCTGCGTCTAGCTGACGACGCGCAATCGGCAGGTGTCTCCGGCGTGCTGCTGGCACCCGTGTCGTACCAGCGATTAACGGAAGACGAAGTGTTTACTCTCTATGAAACGGTGACCCGCCAGCTCTCAGTACCGCTGTGCATTTACGATAATCCCGCCACAACCGGTTTTTCGTTTAGCGATGAACTGTTATTTGCCGCCGCGGCCCTGCCGAATATAGGGTCCATTAAGCTTGGCCGCGTGCCGGAGGACCTGTTGCAGGTACGCGCTCGTCTACCTGATACCGTCACGCTGGGCATCGCCGGTGACTGGCGAGCGGCCTCCGCCCTGCAGGCCGGGTTTGACGTCTGGTACTCGGTGGTCGGCGGGTTGTTTCCGCAAACAGCGCTGGCGATTGCCCGTTCGAAAGAGTCGGCACAATCCGAGCGGCTGGAGCCGCTTTGGGCGCTGTTCCGCCATTATGGTAGTTTGCGGGTGGTAGCGGCAGCGGCAGAAATGCTGGGGAAAGTGGAAACACCCGCGCTACCCTTCCCCCTTCAGGCTCTTCAGGGTGAGCCGCGCGAAGCGCTTGCTACGATACTTGCGGATCTGGCGCTGGCTTGAACAACGCCGGGTGGCGCTAGCGCTTACCCGGCCTACAAAACCTTTATAACGCCTGTTACTCCGGCAACAGCCCCACAAAACTGCGTTTCTTGCGCGGCTCCGACATCAGCTCTTCGAGCTTATCCACGCACGCCAGATAGTGCGGGGTTTGCTTGTGCGCCAGCACCGCCTCTTCGTCTTTATAGGCTTCGTAGATAAAGAACCGGGTCTTCACCCTCGGGTCCTGCAATACGTCAAAACGCAGGTTTCCCGACTCCTGGATTGCCCCCTCGTGGTTAGCGCGAAACACCTCCAGAAACTCGTCTACCCGCTCGGGCTTAATGTTGATCTCCACCAGCGTCACGTTCATTTTGCTTCTCCCTGTTTCTCATCCTGCCAGAACTGGAACGCATCGCGGGCGTTCCAGTTCTCGTGAACCACTTTTTTCACCGCCTTCAGCATGGCGAGCGGCGCGCTGGACTGGAAGATGTTGCGTCCCATATCCACGCCCGACGCCCCCTGATCGATAGCCCGCCAGCACATCTCCAGCGCCTCGTGCTCCGGCAGCTTTTTGCCCCCGGCGATCACAATCGGCACCGGGCAGCTGGCGGTCACTTTTTCAAAGCCCTCGTCCACGTAGTAGGTTTTGACGAACTGCGCCCCCATTTCGGCGGCGATGCGGCTGGCCAGCGAGAAATAGCGCGCGTCGCGCGCCATCTCTTTCCCCACGCCCGTCACCGCCAGCGTCGGCATACCGTAGCGCGCGCCCGCATCGACAAGCTTGATGATGTTGTTGATCGACTGATGCTCAAACTCGCTGCCGATATACACCTGCGCCGCCACCGCGCAGACGTTCAGGCGCAGCGCGTCCTCCATCGCCACCGCCACGCACTCGTTGGACAGTTCGCCCAGAATCGAGTTACCGCCGGAGGCGCGCAGCACCACCGGTTTGTTCGTGGCGGCTGGCACCTGACTCCTGAGGATGCCGCGGGTGCACATCAGCACGTCGGTTTCGCCAAACAGCGGCGCGATGGAGAGGTCGATACGCTCAAGCCCGGTGGTCGGCCCCTGAAAGTAGCCGTGGTCAAAGGCCAGCATCACCGTGCGGTTGCTCTGCGGGTTGAAGATGCGCGCAAGCCTGGACTGCATGCCCCAGTCCAGCGAGCCGCAGCCCTTCAGGGTGTACGGCACATTCTGCTGCGCCGTGCCGATGCCAAAATCCTTGCCGTCTTTGATGTCGTCTAAATCAGCCATTTGCTCCCCCGTCAGAAATCGTATTTGCTGATGTTCTCTTTGGTGAACACCACGCGCTCCGGCAGCAGCACGATGCCGTTGCCCTTCGCCTCATACTGGTAGCCCTGCACGCTGTTCGGCTCGACCTTCAGCGCGCCGATATTTTTTACGTCCACGCTGTCGCCGACGTTAAGATCGCCTTTTTTCAGCAGGCGATCGGCGACGTTGACCGCAATTTTGCCCTGTTGTACTACATCCCACAGGCCGAAGGCTTTCACCGTGCCGCGCTCAACGTACGGGCGCATCACGTTCGGCGTGCTGAAGCCGACAATCGCCACCCCTTCCCGCTTCAGGTTTTCCGCCGCCTGCGCCGCCGCTGGAAGCGCGTTGGCGTCCGGGGCGATAATCGCATCCAGATCCGGATACGCTTTTAAGATCCCTTCGGCGGTTTGCAGGGATTTGGTGGCGTCGTTATAGCCAAACTGGGTCGTCACGACCTGCCACTGGGGGTGATCTTTCTCGATTTTGGCCTTCGCCTCTTTCACCCACTGGTTCTGGTCGGTGACGGTCGGGCTTGAGTAGAAGAACGCCACTTTAGCGTTCGGTTTGGTGACCTGTTTGCCCGCCATCTCCACCAGCAGGCCGCCCAGCTGCTCCGGCGTCCCCTGGTTGATGTAGATGCTGCGGCACTCCGGTTTGGTGTCGGAATCCCAGGTCAGGACTTTGACGCCGCGCTGCATCGCGCGCTTGAGCGCCGGGCAGAGGCCGTCCGGCGACACGGCGGAGACGATGATGGCGTTATAGCCCTGGTTGACGAAGTTGTTGATGAGCTGCACCTGGCCGGAGACGCTCGGCTCGGTCGGGCCGTCGTAGGTCACGTCCACGCCGAGATCTTTTCCCGCCTCTTTCGCGCCGTTGCCGCCGCTGGTGAAGAACCCCACGCCCACCAGCTTCGGGATAAAGGCAATGCGGTCCGCCGCCTGCGCCGAGGCGAAGCTGAGGGCCATTGCCAGGACTATCAGTTTTGTTTTCATCTTACGCTCCGGATAGTTTTCTAAAGAGAGAACGCACCCACTCGCGGTGCAGACTCAGCGAACGTCCCATCACCACCACAACCAGCAGCGCCCCTGACAGCGCGCTCGACACCTGGTTAGGGATGCCGACCATCTGTAAACCCTGCTGCAGATACCCCACCAGCAGCGCAGCCAGCGCCGTACCGACAACCGAACCTGACCCGCCGTAGATATTGGCCCCGCCGAGCACGGCGGCGGTGAGCGCGGGCATCAGCAAATCACGCCCCAGATCCGAACGCGCGGAGCCGAAATAGGAGACCATCACCAGCGCGGCAATCGCCGAGGCCACGCCCACCAGCCCGTACAGCGCGTAGGGCATGCCGTTCACCGACAGCGCCGCATAGCGCGCGGCGCGCGGGTTTTGCCCAATCAAAAACAGATGACGACCAAAGCGCCCGCGGTGGGTAATCAGCCAGAAGAAAACCGTAATCACCGCGAACAGCACCAGCGGGATCGGCAGGCCCAGCACCGTGAGGTTAGCGAACGCCGTGAAGCCGTCCGGGAAACCGCCGATGCCCTCGTAGCCCGTCGCACCCGCCATGCCGGAGAGCAGCAGCGCGCCGCCGCCGTAGAGGTAAAGCGTGCCGAGGGTTATGACTAAAGGACTAATGCCGGTGTAGTGGATCAGCGCCGCATTCAGCAGCCCGCACAGCAGGCCGAGCAGCAGCGTCAATGGAATAGCGACCGCCATCGGCCACCCCGCCTGCATCATCACGCCCAGCGCGATGGCGCACAGGCCGATGGTTGAACCGAGGGAGATGTCGATCCCGCCGCTGATGATGACCAGCGTGAGCGGCAGCGCCACGATACCGATGCAGATGAAGTCGCTGGTGCTGAAAAGCAGCATGTTGACGTCGAGCATGCGCGGGTTGATGGCGCCAAAGAGAAGGATCTCCAGCACCAGTAAAATCAGCAGCGCGCTTTCCCAGTTAAGCCTCATTTACGCCACCTCTTTTTTGCGTTTGGGAAACGGGGTGACGTGCTTTCCCCCTTTGTTACCCGGCTGGAAGCGGCCGTACTTCAGCGCCCGCTGATGGCGCGCCAGCGCCTGGCGCAGACGCCCGTCGAGCACCAGCACGCCCAGCAGCACCAGCCCGGCGATAAAGTCGTTCCACCACGCCGGGAGCCTGAACAGCACCAGCACGGTGTCGATTTGGGTCAGGAAGAAGGCGCCGAGCAGCGCGCCAATCAGCGTGCCCGTGCCGCCCAGCAGCGAAATACCGCCGAGCACGCAGGCGGCGATGGCCTTCATCTCCAGCCCGCTGCCGGTCTGGTTGGGCACAAAGCCAATCTGCGCGGCAAAGACGATCCCGGCGCAGGCCGCCAGCATGCCGTTGAGGGTAAAGGCGATCATGCGGGTGCGGTTCACCGCCACGCCCAGCTGGCGCGCGGCGGCGAGGTTATCCCCCACCGCGTAGAAATCACGCCCGAACGCGGTGCGCGAGAGCGTCCACGCGCCCGTGACCGCGATAATCAACACCAGCATGCCGAGCGGCGAAATGCCGATGGCGGCAGGCTCAGAGAGGGATTTCAGCCCGGGCGGCAGCCCTTCAATCCACTTTCCGCCGGTCCAGAGCAGCATCGCGCCACGGTACAGCCCCAGCGTGCCGAGGGTGGCGACAATCGCCGGGATGCGCAGCCCCACCACCAGAAACCCGTTGAACGCCCCGGCCAGCGCGCCAACAGACAGCGCGAAGAGAATGGAGATGGGCAGGCTGTAGCCGCTGTTCAGCGCCACGCCGACGGCAATGGCGGACAGCCCGACGGTTGAGCCAACGGACACGTCGATATTGCGGGTCAGCATCACCAGCGCGGCACCGATGGCCAGCAGGATCAGGATCTGCGAGCTGGCGAAAATCATCCCCAGCGTCTGCAGGCTGAAGTAGGACGGATTCAGCGCCACCAGCACGGCGAACAGCGCCAGAATGGCGAGGAACGCGCTCAGCTCGCGGTTTTTCAGCAAGGTCTTCATGACTGCCCTCCGAATGCCAGCGCCATCATCCTGTCGAGGCTGACGGCGTGGCGCGGCAGCTCGCCGCTGAGCACGCCCTGATGCATCACCAGCACGCGGTCCGCAAGGCCCGGGAACTCGTCAAGATCGCTTGAGATCATCAGCACCGCCACGTTCTGCGCCGCCACGCTTTTTATCAACTGGTAGATGTCGGCGCGCGCCGAGACGTCCACCCCGCGCGTCGGTTCATCGACGATCAGCAATAAGGGGTTGGCCTCCAGACAGCGCGCCAGCAGCACCTTCTGCTGGTTGCCGCCGGAGAGCGTGCGCACGGTTTGATCCGCATGGTTGAGCTTGATCCCCAGCGCCCGGTGATAGCGCTCCACCACCGCCGACTCCCGCTTGCGCTGCTGCCAAATCGACGGCTCGTTCAGCGCCACCGTGTTCCAGCGGATCGGCGCGTCGAGGAACAGGCCGGACACCTGCCTGTCTTCCGGCAGGTAGACCAGCCCTTTTTCCAGGCGTGAACTTACCGGATCGGCGGTAATGTCCTGATTCTCCAGCCAGACGCGTCCGCAGCGTACCGGCCGCAGGCCGTAGAGCGTTTCCGCAAACTCGGTGCGCCCGGATCCCACCAGCCCGGCCAGGCCGACGATCTCGCCGGCGAAGATCTCAAGGCTGAGATCGATAAAGCCTTCCCCGGTGAGATCCTCTACCCGCAGCACCGGGAAATCCTGCGCCTGGGTGCGGCGGTTGCCCGGCAGCGCCAGCCACAGCTTTTGCGTATCGCTGAGGGATTTCTCCCGGCTTACCGGCGTCATGGCGGCGATCAGGGCGCTGTCGTCAAACTGCGCGGTTTCACCGCTCAGCACCACCGCGCCGTCGCGCATCACCGAGACGTGGCTTGCCAGCTGGCGAATCTCCGGCAGCTTGTGCGAGATAAAGACAATCCCGACGCCGAGCGCCTGCAGGGCGCGGATCTGGCGGAACAGCCGCTCGGTTTCGCCGGGCGTGAGGGAGGCCGTGGGTTCGTCGAGGATCAGGATCCTCGCGTTGCGCATCAGCCCGCGCAGGATCTCCACCATCTGCTGATCCGCCACTTCCAGGGTGCTGGCGGCGGCGTCGAGGTTAAGCTGGCACTGGAGCTGCTGGAGCTTCTCCGCCAGGCGCTTTTCCAGATCGCGTTCGCGCGGCAGGCGAAACAGGATGTTTTCCCGCACCGTCAGGTTGGGGAACAGCAGCGGCTCCTGCGGCACCAGATAAATGCCTAACCCGTGCGCCTGAGCGGGCGTGAGCCGCGCATATGACTGCCCCTCGACAGAAAGTTCACCGCCGTCCGGCGTTTCGACCCCGGCGATGATCTTCATCAGCGTCGATTTTCCCGCGCCGTTTCCGCCCATCAGGGCGTGCACCTGGCCCGCAAGCAGCGTGAAATCAATGCCTTTTAAGACCGGCACGCCTGAGAACTGCTTGCTGATATTCCGCGCGTCGAGAAGTGGTGTCATCATCGCTCCGCTATTGAACAAATGATTTTTAGATTTAATAATGTTCAAAAGCGTAGACGGTGAACTATATTTACAACCGTGCAGGGATCACAGTTTTATCGATTGAGATACAGATAAACCAGAAACGATCTAAAAGATCCGTTTTGTCGCGTGGCTCACACTTTCCCTTCGCGCCATCACGAACATATGATCTAAATTTTTATAAGAGTTCAACTATGAGCGATAAACGCACTGCGGAAGAAGGACGGTTTGCCGGGCTGGCACTGGCGGAAGAGGAGCTCGTGGCACGCGTTGCCTGGTGCTACTACCACGACGGATTAACCCAGAACGACATCGGCGAGCGGCTCGGGCTGCCGCGCCTGAAGATCTCCCGCCTGCTGGAAAAAGGCCGTCAGTCCGGGGTGATCCGCGTGCAGATCAACTCCCGCTACGAGGGCTGCCTGGCGCTGGAGACCGAGCTACAGCAGCGCTTTGGCCTGAAGCTGGTGCGCGTGATGCCCGCGTTAAATACGCCGCCGATGAACGTGCGGCTGGGCATAGGCGCGGCGCAGTCGCTGATGGGCGTACTGGAGCCCGGCCAGCTTCTGGCGGTGGGGTTTGGTGAAACCACCATGAGCTGCCTGCAGCACCTGAGCGGCTTTATCAGCTCGCAGCAGATCCGCCTGGTGACGCTCTCCGGCGGCGTCGGGCCGTACATGACCGGTATTGGCCAGCTGGACGCGGCCTGCAGCGTCAGCATGATCCCCGCCCCGCTTCGCGTGTCATCCGCAGAAGTTGCCGGGATATTAAAACGCGAGACCAGCGTGCGGGACGTGATTCTCGCCGCCACCGCCGCCGACGTGGCGGTGGTCGGCATTGGTTCAGTGAACCAGCGCCGTGACGCCACGATACTGCGCTCCGGCTATATCAGCGAAGGTGAACAGCTGATGTATGCCCGCAAAGGGGCGGTCGGCGACATTCTCGGTTATTTCCTCAATGCCGAAGGGGAATGCGTCGAGGAGCTGGAGATCCACAAAGAACTGCTGGGCGTCACGCTCGATGAACTGGCGCAGCTGCCCACCATCGTTGGCGTGGCCGGAGGAGAAGAGAAAGCCGATGCGATTTATGCCGCACTGAAGGGTCGCCGTATCAATGGCCTGGTGACGGAGGAGACGACAGCCCGCGCGGTGCTGGCTCTGGCCGACTAAGAGCCGCCCTGCGCTAACAACGAGGCAAGCTCATGAGTTACCTTTTAGCGTTAGATGCAGGGACAGGCAGCGTTCGCGCCGTGATTTTCGATTTACAGGGCAACCAGATTGCCGTCGGCCAGGCCGAGTGGAAGCACCTGAGCGTGGAGAACGTGCCGGGATCGATGGAGTTCGATCTGGAGACCAACTGGCAGCTGGCCTGCCGGTGCATTCATCAGGCGCTGGAGCGCGCGCGCCTGAGCGCGGCGGATATTCAGTCCGTCGCCTGCTGCTCGATGCGCGAAGGGATCGTGCTGTACGACCGCAACGGCGAGGCCATCTGGGCCTGCGCCAACGTCGACGCCCGCGCCAGCCGCGAGGTGGCCGAACTCAAAGAGATCCACGACGACCGTTTTGAATCCCAGGTGTATGAGGTTTCCGGCCAGACGCTGGCGCTGAGCGCCATGCCGCGCCTGCTGTGGCTGGCGCACCATCGTCCTGACATCTACCGTAAAGCCGCCACCATCACCATGATCAGCGACTGGCTGGCGGCGAAGCTCTCCGGCGAGCTGGCGGTCGACCCGTCTAACGCGGGCACCACCGGCATGCTGGATCTCTTCTCCCGCGACTGGCGTCCGGCGCTGCTCGACATGGCCGGGCTGCGCGCAGATATCCTCTCCCCGGTGAAAGAGACCGGCACCGTGCTGGGCGCGATTACCAAAGAGGCCGCGCAGCAGAGTGGCCTGCGCGAAGGCACCCCGGTGGTGATGGGCGGCGGCGACGTGCAGCTGGGCTGCCTGGGGCTGGGCGTGGTTCGCGCCGGGCAAACTGCGGTGCTGGGCGGCACCTTCTGGCAGCAGGTGGTCAATCTGCCGCAGGTGCGCACCGACCCCGAGATGAACATCCGCGTGAACCCGCACGTTATCCCCGGCATGGCGCAGGCGGAGTCGATCAGCTTCTTTACCGGGCTGACCATGCGCTGGTTCCGCGACGCCTTCTGCGCCGAGGAAAAGCTGATTGCCGAGCGGATGGGGATGGACACCTATTCCCTGCTGGAGGAGATGGCGAGCCGCGTGCCGGCTGGCTCCCACGGGGTGATGCCGATCTTCTCCGACGCGATGCATTTCAAGCAGTGGTACCACGCCGCGCCGTCGTTCATTAACCTTTCCATCGACCCGGAAAAGTGTAACAAAGCGACGCTGTTCCGCGCCCTGGAGGAGAACGCGGCGATTGTCTCGGCCTGCAACCTGGCGCAGATTTCGCGCTTCTCCGGCGTGACGTTTGAAAGCCTGGTGTTTGCGGGCGGCGGGGCCAAAGGCGCCCTGTGGAGCCAGATTTTAAGCGACGTCACCGGGCTGCCGGTGCGCGTGCCGGAAGTGAAAGAGGCGACGGCGCTCGGCTGCGCGATTGCCGCAGGTGCGGGCGCGGGGCTGTTTGCGGATATGGCCTCGACGGGCGAGCGGCTGGTGAAGTGGAGCCGCGAGTTCACGCCGAACCCGCAGCACCGCGAGCTGTACGACGGCATGATGCAGAAATGGCAGGCGGTGTACGCCGACCAGCTCGGGCTGGTGGACAGCGGGCTGACGACGTCGATGTGGCAGGCACCGGGGTTAGTAAAAACCCACACCCCTCACCCTGCCCCTCTCCCCTGAGGGGAGAGGGAAAAATCAGATCGAGCCAATTCTTTGAGACCGCACCAGCCAGTCCCTTCTCCCCTTTGGGGAGAGGGTTAGGGTGAGGGGCGAAGTTCTTTGAGATCTATCACAATCATTCGATCCCGCTTTTACCTTTCCGCTCCCGCTGGCTAAATTAGTAACTCATCCGACCACATAACAATAATTTTACACTGGAAGAGACTATGAGCCGCTACCCGTCGTTATTCGCCCCCCTCGATCTGGGGTTCACCACACTCAAAAACCGCGTGTTGATGGGCTCGATGCACACCGGGCTGGAGGAGCATCCGGACGGGGCCGAGCGTCTGGCAGCCTTCTATGCCGAGCGCGCCCGCCACGGGGTGGCGCTGATTGTCACCGGCGGCGTGGCCCCGGCGCCTTCCGGCGTGGGCATGGAGGGCGGCGCGGTTCTGAACGATGCGTCACAGCTGCCGCACCACCGCATTGTGACCGACGCGGTACACCGCGAGGGCGGTAAAATCGCCCTGCAAATCCTGCACACCGGGCGCTACAGCTATCAGCCGAACCTGGTCGCGCCGTCGGCCATTCAGGCGCCAATCAACCGCTTTAAACCTCATGCCCTCAGCCACGATGAGATCCTGGCGCTGATCGACGACTTTGCCCGCTGCGCGGCGCTGGCGCGCGAGGCGGGCTATGACGGCGTGGAGGTGATGGGCTCTGAAGGCTATCTGATTAACGAGTTCCTCGCGGCCCGCACCAACCAGCGCGACGACGAATGGGGCGGCGACTATGCCCGCCGGATGCGCTTTGCCGTGGAGGTGGTGCGCGCGGTGCGCGAACGTGCGGGCGCAGACTTTATTATCGTCTTCCGCCTGTCGATGCTCGACCTGGTGGAAGGCGGCGGCACGTTCGACGAAACCGTGCAGCTGGCGCAGGCGATTGAAGCCGCCGGTGCCACGATTATCAACACCGGGATTGGCTGGCACGAGGCGCGCATCCCGACCATCGCCACGCCGGTGCCGCGCGCGGCGTTCAGCTGGGTAACACGGAAGCTGAAAGGCAAAGTCTCTGTTCCACTGGTCACCACCAACCGCATTAACGATCCGCAGGTAGCGGACGATGTGATTTCACGCGGCGACGCCGACATGGTGTCGATGGCGCGCCCGTTCCTGGCCGATGCCGAACTGCTCTCCAAAGCGCAAAGCGGCCGTGCGGACGAGATCAACACCTGCATCGGCTGTAACCAGGCCTGTCTGGATCAGATCTTCGTCGGCAAGGTCACCTCTTGCCTGGTTAACCCGCGCGCCTGCCATGAAACCAAAATGCCGGTCGTTCCGGCGGTCAGTAAAAAGCGCCTGGCCGTGGTGGGCGCTGGCCCGGCGGGCCTGGCGTTTGCGGTGAATGCCGCCTCGCGCGGGCACAGCGTGACGCTGTTTGATGCGCTGGCGGAGATTGGTGGGCAGTTTAATATCGCCAAACAGATCCCCGGCAAAGAGGAGTTCTATGAAACCCTGCGCTACTACCGCCGGATGATCGAGCTTACAGGCGTCGAGCTTCGGCTTAACCAGTTTGTCAGCGCGGCGGATCTGATCGGTTTCGACGAGGTGATCCTGGCGAGCGGGATCGTGCCGCGCACGCCTGCGATCGAGGGTATCGATCATCCGAGGGTGTTGAGCTATCTGGATGTATTGCGTGACAAAACGCCGGTCGGCGAGAAGGTGGCGATTATCGGCTGCGGCGGGATCGGCTTTGATACCGCCATGTACTTAAGCCAGCCGGGCGAGGCTACCAGCCAGAACATCGCCGAGTTTTGCGTGGAATGGGGTATCGACACCAGCCTGAACCAGTCCGGCGGGCTACGCCCGGAAGGGCCGCAGCTGCCGAAAAGCCCGCGCCAGATCGTGATGCTGCAGCGCAAGGCCAGCAAGCCGGGCGAAGGGCTGGGCAAAACCACGGGCTGGATCCACCGCGCCACCCTGCTCTCGCGCGGGGTGAAGATGATCCCGGCGGTGGGCTACCAGAAGATCGACGACGAGGGTCTGCACGTCACGATCGGCGGCGAGCCGCAGCTGTTACGTGTGGATCATGTGATTTTATGCGCCGGGCAGGAGCCGAAGCGCGATCTGGCGGATCCGCTGCGCGAAGCCGGTAAAACGGTGCATTTGATCGGCGGGTGCGACGTGGCGATGGAGCTGGATGCGCGGCGGGCAATTGCGCAGGGGACGAAGCTGGCTCTGGCGATCTAGGGTATTGCCGGGCGGCCAGGGTAAAAGCAAAACGGCAACCCAGTTGCCGTTTTTAGCGTTTGCTCCCTCACCCTGTGGGAGAGGGCCGGGGTGAGGGCATCAGGCCGCACATCCCCAATCTTACCGACGACGTCCCAGCTTCACCGCCTTCAGCACCACGAACTTATTGTTCGTCGCAACGGTGACGCAGTTGCCGAAAATCTTCTTCAGCTTGTGGAAATAGTCCAGGTGGCGGTTCGCCACGATGTACAGCTCGCCGTTGATTTTCAGGCAGCGGCGCGCGTGGTGGAACATCTCCCACGCGACGTTATCCGTCAGGGCGTGCTTCTGGTGGAACGGCGGGTTGCAGAACACGGCGTTGAAGCGGAACGGCTCTACGCCGGACAGCGCGTTGTTGATCATAAACTCGCAGCGGTCCAGCGCTTCCGGCATGTTGGTTTCCACGTTCAGACGGCTGGAGGCCACCGCCATTGGCGATTCGTCGCTGAACACCACGCTGGCGTCCGGGTTCTTTGCCAGCAGCGTCAGGCCAATCACGCCGTTACCACAGCCCAGATCGACAATCTCACCTTCCAGATTTTCCGGCAGATGTTCCATAAAGAAACGCGCCCCGATATCCAGCCCGGTGCGGGAGAAGACGTTTGCATGGTTGTGGATGGTCCAGTCGGTGCCTTCCAGCTTCCAGCTCAGGGTCTCCGGCGTGTCGGCCAGCTCCGGCGCGCTGAAGGTGCAGTTGATCAGGCGCGCTTTTTTCCAGGCCAGCGTCGTGGTGGTCGGGCCGAGGACTTTCTCGAACAGCTCGAGCGTCGAGGTGTGGATATCGCGCGCTTTAGCGCCCGCGATGATGCGCGTTTCCGGCGTCACGACCTTACGCAGCGCGCGCAGCTGTTGCTCCAGCAGCGCCATGGTTTTTGGCACTTTGATCAGCACCACGCCCGGCGCCTGCGGGTAGTCCGCGGTGCTGTCGAGGAACTTCACGCTGGACTCTTCGATGTCGTTATGGCGCAGGTTTTCACGCGTCGCCAGCTCGCTCAGGTAGGAATCGCCGATGCTGTATGGCGTGTGCTCCGCCAGGGCGCAGCCCAGCGCGCCAAAGGCGTCATTCAGGATCAAAACCGGGCCGCGGATTTCAGTCTCATCCAACTGCTGCAGCAGATATTCATCCGCCGCTTCCCACGCCATGAGCGGGTTAACGTCGTCCGTTTCCGGGAAACGTTTAAGGTTGAGTGAACGGAAACCGTTGTCTAAGTGGCTCATCGGCCCTCCTGAATGGTAAAATTTGGCGTATCCCTGAAAAGGGTGCGTGAGTATACCCGTTTTCGCATTAATTTGGGCTTTTGATGAACCAACTTACTTATCTCCAGGGCTATCCGGAGCATTTACTGACTCAGGTTCGCAGCCTGATTGCCGAGCAGAAGCTCGGCGCGGTGCTGGAAAAACGCTATCCCGGCACGCACGATTTCGCGACAGATAAGGCCCTCTGGCAGTATACGCAGGATCTGAAAAGCCGGTATCTGAAGAGCGCGCCGCCGATCAACAAGGTGATGTACGACAACAAGATCCACGTGCTGAAAAACGCGCTCGGCCTGCACACCGCCATCTCTCGCGTACAGGGCGGCAAGCTGAAAGCGAAGGCCGAAATCCGCGTCGCGACGGTTTTCCGTAACGCGCCGGAAGCCTTTCTGCGGATGATCGTCGTCCATGAGCTGGCGCACCTGAAAGAGAAAGAGCACGACAAAGCGTTCTATTCCCTGTGCTGCCACATGGAGCCGCAGTACCACCAGCTGGAGTTTGATACCCGCCTGTGGCTTACGCATTTATCGTTAAATGGTAATGCGGAATAGCGCACGCGAATTGTCATGATGACGTGCTACAGTGGCTAAAGGTTCCCCGCTACGGAGTACGTAAACGTTTATGATACGTTTCGCAGTCATTGGTACGAACTGGATCACGCGCCAGTTCGTCGACGCCGCCCACGAAACCGGCAAACTTAAGCTTACCGCAGTCTATTCCCGCAGCCTTGAGCAGGCGCAGAGTTTTGCCAACGATTACCTCGTTGAGCATCTCTTCACTTCGCTTGATGACATGGCGCAAAGCGACGCCATTGACGCGGTGTATATCGCCAGCCCGAACTCCCTGCACTTCCCGCAAACGAAGCTGTTCCTCAGCCATAAAAAGCATGTGATTTGCGAGAAGCCGCTGGCGTCAAATATTGAGGAAGTGGAAGTGGCCATTGCGCTTGCCCGCGAAAACCAGGTGGTGCTGTTCGAAGCGTTCAAAACCGCCAGCCTGCCGAATTTCCTGCTGCTGCAGCAGTCCCTGCCGAAAATTGGCAAAGTGCGTAAAGCCTTTATCAACTACTGCCAGTACTCGTCGCGCTACCAGCGCTACCTGGACGGCGAGAACCCCAACACCTTTAACCCGGCGTTTTCGAACGGCTCGATTATGGATATCGGTTTCTATTGCCTGGCCTCTGCCGTGGCCCTGTGGGGCGAACCGCACGGCGTCAGCGCCACCGCCAGCCTGCTGGAGAGCGGCGTGGATGCGCACGGTGTAGCGGTGCTGGATTACGGTGATTTCAGCGTCACGCTGCAGCACTCCAAGGTGAGCGACTCCGTGCTGCCGAGCGAAATTCAGGGCGAAGCGGGCTCGCTGGTTATCGAGAAGATCTCCGAGTGCCAGAAAGTGAGCTTTGTGCCGCGCGGCGGCAAAGCGCAGGAGCTGACGCAGCCTCAGCATATTAACACTATGCTCTATGAGGCAGAGGTCTTCGCCCGTCTGGTGGAAGACAACGAAGTGAATCACCCCGGCCTCGCGGTGAGCCGCACCACGGCGAAGCTGCAAACGGAGATCCGTCGCCAGACCGGCGTGGTATTCCCGGCAGACGGCGTGAGCGCGGAAGCGATCGCGTAAAGCTGTGTAATGAAACGGCGCAGACCATTGACGAAACCAATGGTCTGACATATTTTGTTACCTGCAAAGGGGAGTAACTTCTTCGCCGGTGGATCGTCATTACGATGCGTTAAACACGCATCCGGTCGCCGGGCAACCTTCGTGGTTGTAAGTGAGACCTTGCCGGAAGGCGAGGTCTATGCATAAAAAGCTAACGGCTATCGTCTTCTGACCATGGCCGTTTTTGTTTTTTTATGTGTAAGGAAAATAGTATGCATTCTGTCGGCACTCCAATGTTGTGGGGCGGATTCGCGGTTGTCGTGCTCATCATGCTGGCGATCGACCTCTTTTTGCAGGGGCGTCGCGGCGCACACGGCATGAGCATCAAACAGGCTGCGGCCTGGTCTCTGGTGTGGGTCACCCTCTCCCTGCTGTTCTGTGCCGCCTTCTGGTGGTACCTGGCGTCGACCGAAGGCCGCGCGGTGGCCGACCCTCAGGCGCTCGCCTTCCTCACCGGTTATCTGATTGAAAAAGCCCTGGCGGTTGATAACGTCTTCGTCTGGCTGATGCTGTTCAGCTACTTTGCCGTGCCTGCTGCCCTGCAGCGACGCGTGCTGGTGTACGGCGTGCTGGGCGCGATTATCCTGCGTACCATCATGATCTTCGCCGGCAGCTGGCTGATTACCCAGTTCGAATGGCTGCTGTACGTCTTCGGCGCGTTCCTGCTGTTCACCGGGGTCAAAATGGCGCTGGCGAAAGAAGACGGCTCCGCGATTGGCGATCGCCCGCTGGTGAAGTGGATCCGTGGGCATCTGCGCATGACCGACAAGATCGAGAGCGAGCACTTCTTCGTGCGCAAGAACGGCCTGCTGTTCGCCACCCCGCTGCTGCTGGTGCTGATTCTGGTTGAGCTGAGCGACGTGATTTTCGCTGTGGACAGCATTCCGGCGATCTTCGCGGTGACCACCGACCCGTTCATCGTCCTGACCTCAAACCTGTTCGCCATTCTCGGCCTGCGTGCGATGTACTTCCTGCTGGCAGGCGCGGCGGAGCGCTTCTCGATGCTGAAGTACGGTCTGTCGGTGATCCTGGTGTTTATCGGCATCAAGATGCTGATCGTCGATTTCTACCATATCCCGATCGCCATTTCGCTCGGCGTTGTGTTTGGCATTCTGATCGTGACGCTGATTATCAATACCTGGGTTAACCGCCAGCACGATAAGAAGCAGCAGGTGGAGTAATCCCCCTCACCCCGGCCCTCTCCCGCAGGGAGAGGGTGAACACACTTTTGTAACGCAGCAGTTAAAAAATATGATGCAACACGTAAAATCCAGCATTTTACGCTTCCTTCCTTTCGCGCATTCCCTATACTCGACCAGGCAAACATTTACTTACATCCGGACATAAATGTGACTAAGAGCACATCCGGGATGGAACGCAATTTCACTCAGGAAATACGTATGAGCACACAATCAAGCGGACTGTTCGCGCGCCTGGCGCAGGGCAGCCTCGTTAAACAAATTCTGGTCGGGCTGGTGCTGGGTATTCTGCTGGCGATGGTGTCAAAACCTGCTGCGGAGGCTACGGGGCTGCTCGGGACCCTTTTCGTTGGCGCACTGAAGGCCGTGGCACCGGTACTGGTTCTGATGCTGGTCATGGCGTCAATTGCCAACCACCAGCACGGACAAAAAACCAACATTCGCCCCATTCTGTTCCTGTATCTGCTGGGAACCTTCTCGGCTGCCTTAACGGCCGTGGTGTTTAGCTTCCTGTTCCCGTCCACGCTACACCTGACCAGCGCGGCCGGTGACATCACGCCGCCATCCGGCATTGTCGAAGTGCTTCGCGGACTGCTGATGAGCATGGTTTCTAACCCCATCACCGCGCTGATGAGCGGAAACTACATTGGCATCCTGGTCTGGGCGATTGGCCTGGGCTTCGCGCTGCGTCACGGTAACGACACCACGAAAAACCTGGTCAACGATCTGTCCAACGCCGTGACCTTTATGGTGAAGCTGGTGATTCGCTTTGCGCCAATCGGTATTTTCGGGCTGGTCTCCTCTACGCTTGCAACCACCGGTTTCGACGCGCTGTGGGGCTACGCGCAGCTGCTGGTTGTGCTGGTCGGCTGTATGCTGCTGGTGGCGCTGGTGATCAACCCTCTGCTGGTGTTCTGGCAGATCCGCCGCAACCCGTATCCGCTGGTGCTGACCTGCCTGCGCGAGAGCGGAGTGTATGCCTTCTTCACCCGCAGCTCTGCGGCGAACATTCCGGTTAACATGGCGCTGGCGGAGAAGCTGAACCTGGACCGCGATACCTACTCCGTGTCGATCCCACTGGGCGCAACCGTAAACATGGCGGGCGCGGCAATCACCATTACCGTGCTGACCCTGGCGGCGGTGCATACGCTGGGCATTCCGGTGGATCTGCCAACCGCATTGCTGCTGAGCGTGGTGGCGTCACTGTGCGCCTGTGGCGCATCCGGCGTAGCGGGCGGTTCGCTGCTGCTGATCCCGCTGGCGTGTAATATGTTCGGCATCCCGAACGAGATTGCGATGCAGGTTGTGGCCGTCGGCTTTATCATCGGCGTGCTGCAGGACTCCTGCGAAACAGCGCTGAACTCCTCTACCGACGTGCTGTTTACCGCAGCGGCCTGTCAGGCGGAAGACGCGCGTTTAGCGAAGAACGCCCTGCGCAGTTAACAACAAAAGCCCAGTGGCTACGCCTTACCGGGCCGACAGGGTAAATGCAAAACGGCAACCAACGGTTGCCGTTTTTAGTGTTTGTCCCCTCTCCCCGTGGGAGAGGGTCAGGGTGAGGGCATCAGGCCGCACCGATTAAAGCGTCACACCACTCTTAAAGATCGCCAGCTCGCGGAAGTCGTTCTTCTCGTTGCAGGTCTGCCTGCCGTTAGCAAATTCCACGATAGTATTCACGAACTCCGTCAGCAGCTGCGGCATCGCTTTGCCGTGAATCAGCTGGCCCGCATCAAAGTCGATCCAGTGCTTTTTCTTTGCCGCCAGCTCGCTGTTGGTAGCGATTTTCACCGTCGGCACAAAACCACCGTACGGCGTGCCGCGACCGGTACTGAACAGCACCATATGACAGCCAGCACCCGCCAGCGCGCTGGTGGCGACCGCATCGTTGCCCGGTGCGCTCAGCAGGTTCAGACCGTGAGTTTTCAGGCGCTCGCCGTAGCGCAGAACGTCGACCACCTGGCTCGCGCCCGCTTTCTGAGTGCAGCCGAGGGATTTCTCTTCCAGCGTGGTGATCCCGCCCGCTTTGTTGCCCGGCGACGGGTTCTCGTAAATCGGCTGATTGTGGGCGATGAAGTACTGTTTGAAGTCGTTCACCATGGTGACGGTCTTCTCAAAGGTTTCTTCGTCGCGGCAGTGGCTCATCAGAATACGCTCCGCGCCGAACATTTCCGGCACTTCGGTCAACACCGTCGTGCCGCCGTTGGCAATCACGTAATCCGAGAAGCGGCCCAGCATCGGGTTGGCGGTAATGCCGGAAAGGCCATCTGACCCGCCGCACTCCAGCCCAAACTTCAGCTCGCTCAGCTTGCCCGGCTCGCGCCTGTCGTGGCGCATCACCTCATAAAGCTGGTGAAGCTGTTCAACGCCCGCTTCCACTTCGTCGTCCTGATGCTGGCACACCATAAAATGCACGCGCTCGGGATCGAACTCGCCCAGCGTGTCACGGAAGGCGTCAACCTGATTGTTCTCGCAGCCCAGGCCAATCACCAGCACCGCGCCCGCATTCGGATGACGCACCATGTTTTGCAGCATGGTGCGGGTGTTAATGTGGTCGTCACCGAGCTGGGAACAGCCGTAGGTGTGGCTGAACAGATGCACGCCGTCAGTCCCTTCGGCGTTGTTGGTCTCTTTCAGGAAGCGCGTCTGGATCTGGCGCGCAATTCCGTTGACGCAGCCGACGGTCGGGAGGATCCACAGCTCGTTGCGGATCCCCACGGCACCGTTGGCGCGACGGTAGATCTGCACCTCACGATCCGCCGCCTGACGCTCTTCCGCCGGTAAATCAGGTTGATAGCTGTACTCGTCCAGATCGCTCAGATTGGTGCGGGTATTGTGTGAGTGAATGTATTCACCCGGCGCAATATCCGCCAGCGCATGGCCGATGGGCAAACCGTACTTCACCACGTTCTCCCCTTTCGCAATGGGGATCAGGGCAAACTTGTGTCCACGGACGATCGCCTGACGCAGGGTGACGCTCTGGTTATCAACGGTCACCACGTCGCCTTCAGCGAGATCCGTCAGCGCGACGGCCACGTTATCCAGCGAATGGATTTTGATGTATTGCATATCAACCTCAAACGGCCTTAGTTCAGTTCAATGGCGAAGTAGTCACGCGCATTGTTAAAGCAGATGTTTCTCACCATTTCGCCCAGCAGCTGGATATCCGCTGGCGCTTCGCCCGCGTGTACCCAGCGGCCAATCATCTGGCACAGAATGCGTCGGAAATATTCATGACGGGTATAGGACAGGAAGCTGCGGCTGTCGGTCAGCATGCCGACAAAGCGGCTCAGCAGGCCCAGCTGCGCGAGCTGCGTCATCTGACGCTCCATGCCATCTTTCTGATCGTTAAACCACCAGCCGGAACCGAACTGCATCTTGCCCGGCATCCCTTCGCCCTGGAAGTTGCCGACCATGGTACCCAGCACTTCGTTATCGCGCGGGTTCAGGCAGTACAGGATGGTTTTAGGCAGCAGGTTTTGTTCGTTCTGTTTGCTCAGCAGTTTTGACAGCTCTTCCGCCAGCGGACGATCGTTGATGGAGTCGAAGCCCACGTCAGCACCGAGCAGTTTGAACTGGCGCTGGTTGTTATTGCGTAGCGCACCGATATGGTACTGCTGTACCCAGCCGCGACGCGCGTATTCCGCACCGAGAAATACCAGCACCGCCGTTTTGAACTGCGCCACTTCGTGCTCGCTTAAGCCTTCGCCAGAGAGACGACGCGCCAGAATGCTGTCCAGCTCGGCTTCGTTTGATTCCGCAAACAGCACTACGTCTAGCGCGTGGTCAGACACTTTACAGCCGTGCGCCGCGAAGTGATCCAGACGTTTGGTCAGCGCGGTTTGCAGGTCAGCGAAACGACGGATATCGGTATCCGACACTTCCGCCAGCTTCGCCATGTAGTCGGTGAAGGTGGCCTGCTCAATGTTGAAGGCTTTGTCCGGGCGCCAGCTTGGCAGCACTTTGATATCAAAAGAGGTGTCTTTCGCGACAACGGCATGATGCTCCAGGGAGTCGATCGGATCGTCGGTGGTGCCCACCATCTTCACGTTCATCTGCTTCATGATGCCGCGCGCGGAAAAGTTATCCTGCGCCAGCAACGCGTTGCAGCAATCCCATATTTCATCCGCGGTCGTTGGGGAAAGCAACTTGCCGGTGATGCCAAACGGACGGCGGAGCTCAAGATGGGTCCAGTGGTAAAGCGGGTTGCCGATGGTGTGCGGAACGGTTGCCGCCCAGGCATCAAACTTCTCGCGGTCGGTCGCATCGCCGGTACACAGGCGCTCCGCCACGCCGTTGGTGCGCATGGCACGCCATTTATAGTGGTCACCCTTCAGCCAGATGTCATACAGGTTTTTGAAGCGATAATTTTCGGCAACCTGCTGCGGCGGTAAATGGCAGTGGTAGTCGAAAATCGGCTGGTCTTTTGCGTAGTCGTGGTACAGGCGGCGAGCAAATTCGGTATCTAACAGAAAATCTTCGGTCATAAACGGCGTCATTATCGTCTTCCTCATTACGGGAGCGCAGAAAGCGTATGTTCATATGCTGCAAAGTTATCACACCAATTTCCACCAACCGAAGCTTTTTTCGTGAGTGAGATCAATAAACGCCAACAAATAAATTACCCTCAATGAAGCAAACCCTTCTGCAGACCGCGCCAATACTGGCTTTGCGCGCGACGATTAATGTCCCCACAAAGAATCATACATTTGTGATGTCACTCACCTTTTAAAGTTGTATGACAAGTTATCTTTTCGCCGTCGCAAACACTCAGCCGACGGAATGCATTACCGGTGTGAGAGACATCGGGTTTAACGGTACGGATACCGACTTATGCACGCTTACTTATGGCAAGGTTCGGGCCGTTCCGGGACATGCTCCTGGTTACGCCCCTCCCGTTACACAACTGCTCCCGGAAACGGTTGAGAGGTTGCCGTGCTCTGGCGCGGAAATAACATAACGATGAGGTTTTAGATGCGTAAAATTAAAGGGTTACGTTGGTATATGATCGCACTGGTGACGTTAGGCACCGTGCTGGGCTACCTGACGCGTAACACCGTGGCAGCAGCAGCGCCAACGTTGATGGAAGAGCTGCATATCTCCACGCAGCAATACTCCTACATCATTGCCGCCTATTCCGCGGCGTATACCATCATGCAGCCTGTTGCGGGCTATGTGCTGGACATTCTCGGTACCAAAATCGGTTATGCCTTCTTCGCCATCGCCTGGGCGGTGTTCTGCGGTGCAACCGCGCTGGCAGGCAGCTGGGGTGGACTGGCGCTGGCGCGCGGTGCGGTCGGTGCGGCTGAAGCAGCGATGATCCCGGCGGGCCTGAAGGCCAGCTCCGAGTGGTTCCCGGCGAAAGAGCGTTCCATTGCGGTCGGCTACTTCAACGTGGGCTCGTCCATTGGGGCGATGATAGCGCCGCCGCTGGTGGTGTGGGCCATCGTGATGCACAGCTGGCAGATGGCGTTCATCATCTCAGGCGTGCTGAGCTTCGCCTGGGCGATGGCGTGGCTGGTTTTCTATAAACACCCGCGCGATCAGAAAAAACTCTCCGAAGAAGAACGTGAATACATCATTGGCGGTCAGGAAGCGCAGCATCAGACCAACAACGGCAAAAAAATGACCGTCTGGCAGATCCTGGGCACCCGTCAGTTCTGGGGTATCGCCCTGCCGCGCTTCCTGGCTGAACCGGCCTGGGGTACCTTTAACGCGTGGATCCCCCTGTTCATGTTTAAAGTCTACGGCTTTAACCTGAAAGAGATCGCGATGTTCGCCTGGATGCCCATGCTGTTCGCTGACCTGGGCTGTATCGTGGGCGGCTACCTGCCACCGCTGTTCCAGCGCTGGTTTGGCGTGAACCTGATCGTTTCCCGTAAGATGGTGGTGACCATGGGCGCACTGCTGATGATAGGCCCAGGCATGATCGGCCTGTTCACCAGCCCGTACGTCGCCATTGCCCTGCTGTGCATCGGTGGCTTTGCGCACCAGTCCCTGTCCGGCGCGCTGATTACGCTCTCGTCTGACGTCTTTGGTCGTAACGAAGTGGCAACCGCCAACGGCCTGACAGGCATGGCCGCCTGGACCGCGAGCACCATGTTTGCACTGGTGGTCGGCGCGCTGGCGGATACCATCGGCTTCAGCCCGCTGTTCGCGGTGCTGGCGATCTTCGACCTGATGGGTGCGGTGGTTATCTGGACGGTGCTGAAAAGCAAATCCGCAGAAGAGCTGGCGAAAGAGTCTCTCGGGAAACCGGCGACGCAGAGTTAGCGAAAATACGTTTCGCCGAAGCCGCCTCCGGGCGGCTTTTTTAATGGCAAAATCTGGAGAGTGGCACGCAAAAGTGGTATAACAAATCATCTGCCGTACCCTGCCTGGAGCGCATATGGAAATCACCGAACCACGTCGTTTGTATCAACAACTTGCTGCGGAGCTGAAAGATCGCATCGAGCAAGGGGTCTATCTTGTCGGTGATAAACTTCCCGCCGAGCGCTTTATCGCGGATGAAAAAAGCGTCAGCCGCACCGTGGTGCGTGAAGCGATTATCATGCTGGAAGTGGAAGGCTACGTTGAGGTACGCAAAGGCTCCGGCATTCACGTGATTTCTAATCTGCCGAAACACTCTCCCGTCGCGGACGAAAGTCTGGAATTCGCCAGCTATGGTCCGTTCGAGCTGCTCCAGGCTCGCCAGCTGATCGAAAGCAATATTGCTGAGTTTGCGGCGACGCAGGTGACCAAGCAGGACATCATGAAGCTGATGGAGATCCAGGAGAATGCCCGTAAGGAAAAATGTTTCCGCGATTCAGAGTGGGATCTGCAGTTCCACGTTCAGGTCGCCCTGGCAACCCAAAATACGGCCCTGGCGGCAATCGTTGAAAAAATGTGGACTCAGCGCGTTCACAACCCGTACTGGAAAAAACTGCACGACCATATCGATTCCCGTACCGTCGACAACTGGTGCGACGATCACGACCAAATCCTTAAGGCGCTGATTCGTAAAGATCCGCATGCCGCCAAGCTGGCGATGTGGCAGCATCTGGAAAACACCAAGCAGATGCTGTTCAACGAAACCAGCGATGACTTCGAATTTAACGCTGACCGCTATCTTTTTGCCGATAATCCGGTTGTTCATCTCGATACGGCTTCCAGTGCCGCAAAATAGATGACCTTTCTGCCGGCAGGCGCTACGTCGCGCCTTCCGGCTTACAGGAGTAAGCAAAACATATATAGTGTCAGCCTTTGTAAATCCCCTCGCTCACTTCCTGGGCTTACGCCAAAATCAACTCACCCCTGCAAATTCTGTGACGCAGAACGTTGGGCTTTGTTACAATTGGATTCAATTCCTTATTTTGTAAGTTAGTGCTTGCTAACCAGCCAATTAACAGGGAACAGTGTTGGCCACACCGCAATGTGTCCGCGAGCGACCATAATGAAATCACAACAATGTCGCCGTGCTGTTTGTCCCGGATAACAGGCGTGACGTTAACCGATTTCCAGGAACACTGAATGGAACTTTTGACCCAACTGCTGCATGCCCTCTGGGCGCAGGATTTTGAAACGCTGGCCAACCCTTCCATGATTGGCATGCTCTATTTCGTCTTGTTTATGATCCTGTTCCTTGAGAACGGTTTGCTGCCTGCAGCCTTCCTGCCCGGTGACAGTTTGCTGGTGCTTGTCGGCGTGCTGTGTGCCAAAGGGGCGATGGCGTTTCCACACACCATTTTATTACTGACCGTTGCGGCAAGCCTCGGCTGCTGGGTGAGCTATATCCAGGGACGATGGCTGGGCAATACCCGGATCGTCCAGAACTGGCTCTCTCATCTTCCCGCGCATTATCACCAGCGGGCGCACCACCTTTTCCACAAGCACGGGCTTTCCGCGCTGCTGATTGGCCGCTTTATCGCCTTTGTTCGCACCCTGCTGCCGACCATTGCCGGTCTGTCGGGGTTGAGCAGCACGCGCTTCCAGTTCTTTAACTGGATGAGCGGCCTGCTATGGGTGCTAATTCTGACGACGCTCGGCTATGCGCTGGGTAAAACGCCGGTCTTTATGAAATATGAAGATCAGCTGATGTCCTGCCTGATGCTGCTGCCTGTGGTTCTGCTGGTCTTCGGCCTGATTGGCTCACTGGTTGTCCTGTGGAAGAAGAAATACGGAGCCAGAGGCTAACGATGGCTATCTCACCGCTCGCCCTGCGCCGTTTTGCCCTTGCCGTGATTACGCTGATCGTCCTCAGCGCCATGCTGCTGGCATGGAGCGCGCTTTCGCATCAGGAATCGACGCTGGCTATTCGCCCGGTAAACCAGGGCGCCAGCGTGCCTGACGGTTTTTCTGTCTGGCATCATCTGGACGCGAACGGGATCCGCTTTAAGAGCATTACCCCGCAGGACGATGTTTTACTGATCAAGTTTGATTCCCGTGCGCAAAGTGCCGCCGCGAAAGTGGTTCTCGACCGTACCCTGCCGCACGGGTATATCATTGCCCAGCAGGAAGATGACAGCCAGCCTGCAGCCTGGCTGTCATTGATTCGCGATACGTCGCATCGGTTTGGATAACTTCCAGGATTCCGAATCTTTTCACTCACTTTGGTGAATCCCCCGTTTACTTACTATGCTTAAGTACGCGGAGCACCCCTCGATGTACTCCGCATAACTTTGGATAGCGGCTAACGCCGCAACACAATGGAAGGTTTCGATAATGAAATTCCGCATGACTCTGGCTCTGGCCCTTTTTTCTTTAAGCACAGCATCCTTCGCAAACTCTCTCTGTCAGGAGAAAGAACAGGATATTCAGCGTGAGATCGGTTATGCCGAAAAGCATAACAATCAGCACCGTGTTGATGGTCTTAAAAAAGCGCTGAGCGAAGTGAAAGCGAACTGTTCAGACAGCAAGCTTCGTGCCGACCACAAGAAGAAAATCGCTGAACAGAAGGACGAGATAGCCGAGCGCCGTCGCGACCTGCAGGAAGCGAAAGAGAAAGGAGATGCGGAAAAAATTGCTAAGCGCGAGAAGAAGTTGAAAGAAGCGCAGGACGACCTGAAAGCGCTGGAAGCTCGCGATTATTGAGTTAACGGAAATCTCAACAGGAGAGAGAATCATGTCAAAAGATACGACGTCTGAACATCTGCGCGCTGAACTGAAATCCCTGGCCGATACCCTTGAAGAGGTGCTGAACTCCTCTGCTGACAAGTCAAAAGAAGAGGTCAGCAAGCTGCGCAGCAAGGCGGAGCAGGCGCTGAAAGAGAGCCGCTATCGCCTGGGTGAAACCGGTGATGCGCTGGCGAAACAGACCCGCGAAGCGGCTGCGCGCGCGGACGAATATGTGCGTGATAATCCATGGACGGGTGTAGGGATTGGTGCCGCAGTGGGTGTGGTACTGGGTGTCCTTCTGACGCGTCGTTGATATGGAAGATCCTCGTCACGCACAAGGGCCTGCTAACAACGTCCTCGGCATCGGCCAGCGTATTTTAACGACGCTGGTCGGGATTGCCGAAACGCGCGTCCGGCTGGCAGTGGTGGAGCTGGAAGAGGAGAAAGCGAACCTCTTCCAGATGCTGCTAATGCTCGGGCTGACCATGCTCTTTGCCGCGTTTGGTCTGATGAGCCTGATGGTGTTAATCATCTGGGCCATCGATCCGCAGTATCGTCTTAACGCGATGATTGCCACCACCGTCGTTCTGCTGGTCGCTGCGTTGATAGGCGGTATCTGGACGCTGCGTAAAGCGCGCAAATCCACTTTCCTGCGCCATACGCGTCAGGAGCTGGCGAACGATCGCGCTCTGCTGGAGGATGACTAGCCGTGAGCGATAAAGCCGAACGTCAAAAGCGAAAAGCGTACCTGTTAAGCCAGATCCAGCAGCAACGGCTGGATCTGTCAGCCAGTCGTCGCGACTGGATCGACGCGACGCGACGGTTTGACCGGGGCTGGAATACCGTCCTGAGCCTGCGTTCGTGGGCGCTGGTCGGCAGCAGCGTGATGGCGATCTGGACGGTTCGTCATCCGAACATGCTGATCCGCTGGGCTCGTCGTGGATTCGGCGCCTGGAGCGCCTGGCGTCTGGTGAAAGCAACGTTACGGCAGCAGCAGCTGCGGTGATAAAAGCAAAACGGTAACCCTGGTTACCGTTTTTTGTTTTTGCGGCCTCTCTCTGCGGGAGAGGGTTGGGATCAGGGCACCAGCGCGCACGCCCCCTTACTCAATATCTTTGAAGAAGATTGACAGTTTTCCTTGCTAACAATTACCACCCGCCCCGTTTATTATCCTCTCCATCGACAGCAACGCCGCGGTATCTACCCGGAATTGCAGACAAATAATGTTCAGCCGCTCATGTGGTTTCCTGGAGAGTAAAATGAAAAAATTAGAAGATGTTGGTGTACTGGTCGCGCGTATTCTGATGCCAATTCTGTTCATCGTGGCAGGTTGGGGAAAAATCACCGGTTATGCGGGTACCCAGCAGTATATGGAAGCCATGGGCGTTCCGGGGTTCCTGCTGCCGCTGACCATTCTTCTTGAGTTCGGCGGCGGCCTGGCGGTACTGTTCGGCTTCCTGACCCGTACTACCGCGCTGTTTACCGCAGGCTTCACCGTGCTGACGGCGTTCATCTTCCACAGCAACTTTGCGGAAGGCGTGAACTCTCTGATGTTCATGAAAAACCTGACCATCGCGGGTGGCTTCCTGCTGCTGGCCGTCACTGGTCCGGGCGCATACAGCATCGACCGCGTTCTGAATAAGAAGTGGTAAGCACGCTATACTGAATGAACACAAAGCGAGGAGACATCTCCTCGCTTTTGCTATCTGACGGAGGAGAAAAAATGGGACAACTCGTAGACGGCGTATGGCAGGATGTCTGGTATGACACCAAATCCACCGGAGGTCGCTTCAAGCGCTCAGTTTCGGCCTTCCGTAACTGGCTGACCGCCGACGGCGCGCCAGGCCCGAGCGGCGAAGGCGGCTTCGCGGCTGAGAAAGACCGTTATCATCTTTATGTTTCGCTTGCCTGCCCGTGGGCACACCGCACGCTGATTGTGCGCAAGCTTAAAGGTCTCGAATCCTTAATTCCGGTTTCGGTCGTGAACCCGCTGATGCTGGAAAACGGCTGGACGTTTGACAGTGATTTCCCCGCGGCGACCGGCGACGATCTCTACCACCACGATTTCCTTTACCAGCTCTATCTTCGCGCCGATCCTCACTACACCGGGCGCGTTACCGTACCGGTGCTGTGGGATAAGAAAAACCAGACGATTGTCAGCAATGAGTCTGCGGAAATCATCCGCATGTTCAATACCGCGTTTGACGCGCACGGCGCCCGCGCCGGGGATTACTACCCGGTTGAACTGCGCGATAAGATTGATGAGCTGAACGGCTGGATTTACGACAACGTCAACAACGGCGTCTACAAGGCCGGTTTCGCCACCAGCCAGGAAGCGTATGACGAAGCGGTCGGAAAGGTGTTTGAATCGCTTGAGCGTCTCGAGCAGATCCTGGGCCAGCATCGCTACCTGACGGGCGATCGCCTGACGGAAGCGGACATCCGCCTGTGGACCACGCTGGTTCGCTTCGATCCGGTCTATGTCACCCACTTTAAGTGCGACAAACACCGCATCAGCGATTACCTGAACCTGCATGGTTTCCTGCGTGACATCTACCAGATGCCGGGTATTGCCGACACGGTCGACTTCGACCATATTCGCACCCACTATTTCCGCAGCCACAAAACCATCAACCCGACGGGCATTATCTCCATTGGGCCGTGGCAGGATCTGGATGAACCTCACGGGCGCGACGTCCGATTTGGATAAATACGAAGGGCATCACCAGATGCCCTTTTTTAATTCACAATCTCCATCTATCCTTACCTCGATCGCTTAGAAAACAAGTGATTGACTGACTAATGAGGCAAGGAAAATGGACTGGTATTTAAAAGTACTGCGTAACTACATTGGATTTGGTGGCCGTGCCCGCCGCAAAGAGTACTGGATGTTCGTTCTGGTGAACTTCATTCTCATTATGGTGCTGGGTATTGTGGATAAAATTCTTGGCTGGGAGCGCGCTGGCGGTGAAGGCGTGCTGACCACCATTTATGGCCTGTTGGTCCTGCTGCCATCGTGGGCGGTGCTGTTCCGTCGACTGCACGACACCGATCGTTCAGCGTGGTGGTTATTGCTGCTGCTGATCCCGATTATTGGCTGGATCGTGATTTTAATTTTCAACTGCCAGAGCGGGACGCCGGGCGAAAACCGCTTTGGTCAGGATCCTAAGATCGGCGCATAAAAAAAGCCCGGTGGCGCTTCGCTTACCGGGCCTACAAATTACGATTTTATTTATTGTATTGCGTGAAAAGCTTCGGAATTTCGCGTAAACACCATGATTTGGCTTCGCCCATGCTGTCACGGCGCCACGCCATAATAATATCCACCTCGTGGCTATATTCCGGGCTGACTACGCGCAGCCGCCCTTCTGCAATGTCTTTTTCGACAAACGGGTACGGCATGGTCGCCACGCCCAGACCGGCCAATAGCGCCTGCCGTTTGTCTTCCAGCGAGGTCACCGTCAGACGAGGCTGTTTATCCAGCAGCTGCACCGTCAGCACCGGACGCTCGCGCGCGGTATCCGCTACCGCCACGCCGCGATACTTCACGCGCGTCACTTCAGAGAGCGGCTCCGGCTCCTGGTGAATCGGGTGATTAGGTGCGGCAACATAGACGTTCATCACGCTGTAGAGCTTGCGCGAGTTGATTTCCGATGAGGAACGGAAGTGCATGTCCGGCGCAATCACAATATCCGCCCTGCCCGTTTCCAGACGTTCCCACGCGCCTGCCAGCACCTCGGTGATGATTGACAGCTGCGTATTGGCCTTCGCCGCCAGGCGGTCCACCAGCGGGAACAGCGCTTCTGTCGGCACCAGCGCTTCGGTAACTAACGTCAGATGGGTTTCCCAGCCGCGCGCCAGCGCTTCGGCGTCCGTCGTGAGCTTGTCCGCCGCTTCCAGCAGCACGCGGCCGCGCTCCAGCAGCATTCGCCCCACGTTGGTGAATTTTGTTCGATGACCGGAGCGGTCAAACAGCACCACGTCCAGCTCTTCTTCCAGCTTCTGCATGGTGTAGCTTAGCGCAGACGGAACGCGCCCCAGCTCATCTGCCGCCGCCGCAAAACTGCCGCGCCGGTCAATCGCGTCCATGACGCGAAGCGCCTCAAGCGTCAATGCTCTCTCTTTAGCCATCTCGTTCTCATTCAGGAAATTTGAACATACCGGGCAGAATATCTGGCTAACAATGCAGCGTCCATACCTTTACCATTGTTTTAGTGTAAAGAGAGGTCAAGTTTATGATTACGACAAGAACAGCTAAACAGTGCGGACAAGCCGATTTCGGTTGGCTGCAGGCCCGCTACACCTTTTCCTTTGGACACTACTTTGACCCTAAACTCCTCGGTTACGCTTCACTGCGCGTGTTAAACCAGGAAGTGCTCGCCCCGGGCGCCTCCTTCCAGCCGCGTACGTACCCGAAAGTCGATATCCTGAACCTGATCCTGGAAGGCGAGGCAGAATACCGCGATAGCGAGGGCAATCATGTCCAGGCAAAGGCTGGCGAAGCGTTGTTAATTTCCACGCAGCCGGGCATCAGCTACAGCGAGCATAACCTCAGCAAAGACAAAACGCTGACCCGTATGCAGCTGTGGCTGGACGCCTGCCCCGAGCGGGAAAATCCGCTGGTACAGAAGTTAGATTTAACGGGCGATAAGCAGCATCTGATTGCATCGCCGGACGGCAGTAAAGGTAGCCTGCAGCTGCGCCAGCAGGTGTGGCTGCACCATATCGAACTGAAGAAAGGTGAACAGGCGAGCTTCCAGCTTCATGGTCCGCGCGCCTATTTGCAGTCTATTCACGGTACGGTACATGCGGTGACGCACACGGAAGAGAAAGAAGCGCTCACCTGCGGCGACGGGGCGTTTATTCGTGATGAAGCGAATATCACCCTGGTGGCGGATACGCCGCTGCGCGCGCTGCTGATTGATTTGCCGGTTTAGAGAATGCTCTCACCCTAACCCTCTCCCAATGGGAGAGGGAACCGATCGAGCCACGGCAGAATCATCCGGCGCCGTAAGAAATCACTCTGCCAGCGCGTTAGCCATATCGGTTCTAATCTGCTTACGCTGTTCCGGCGTCAACACCTGGCTGACGTCGAAGTAATATTTCACGCGGTAATAGCGGGTCTGCTCTTCAATTTTGCTAAAGGCAGCAAGCTGGCTTTTCACCGTGCTTTCGTCCCATTTACCCGCCTGGAACATGTCGATCAGCGCGCCGTCCTTCACCCCTGTCATCGGGATCTTGCTGACATTTTGTTCCAGCTGCTTATGCAGATCCTCAATCTTTTTAACCTGCTCATTGCTGAGCTTCAGGTGCTGTACCAGCGGATCCTGCGAGGGAGACGGGGCAGCCTCAACGTTCGCGGCATGTGCCGTTAAGCTGCACGCTGCCAGCGAGGCGGCGGCCAGCGCAATACGGGTCATTTTCATCATCTTACTGTCCTTACATGCTGTGATAGGGAAAAGCAGGCGTATTGTTTTTCAAGAGCGGATGAATATGTGTGAGTAATTATATAAACAATTTTGTATGTTTAGCGGGCAAAAAAATGCCCCCAGGGTGAGGGGGCATGAGACCTGAATGTCGTCAGATAGATTGCGTAAACGTCCTCGAAATCACATCCTGCTGCTGCTCGCGCGTCAGGGCGTTAAAACGCACCGCATAGCCTGAAACGCGGATCGTCAGGTTCGGGTAATTCTCGGGATGCGCGATGGCATCGAGGAGCATTTCCCGGTTCATGACGTTGACGTTCAGATGCTGCCCGCCCTCAATGGACGCTTCGTGATGGAAGTACCCGTCCAGCAGCCCCACCAGGTTGGTTTTGCGCACCAGCTCGTCCTTGCCCAGCGCCTGCGGCACGATGGAGAAGGTGTAGGAGATCCCGTCTTTCGCGTAGGTGAACGGCAGCTTGGCCACCGACGTTAGCGAGGCCACGGCCCCTTTTCTGTCGCGGCCGTGCATCGGGTTCGCGCCAGGCGCAAACGGCGTGCCGCCGCGGCGTCCGTCCGGCGTGTTCCCGGTCTTCTGGCCGTAAACCACGTTGGAGGTGATGGTCAGGATCGACTGGGTTGGCACCGCGTTGCGGTAGGTTGGCAGCGCCTGAATTTTCTTCATAAAGCGCTCCACCAGGTCGCAGGCGATGCTGTCCACGCGGTCGTCGTTGTTGCCGTACTGCGGATAGTCTCCTTCAATCACGAAATCGACCGCCAGACCGATGTGGTCGCGCACCGGCTTCACCGTGGCGTATTTAATGGCCGACAGGGAATCCGCCGCCACCGACAGCCCGGCAATGCCGCAGGCCATGGTGCGATAGACGTCGCGGTCGTGCAGCGCCATCAGCGAAGCTTCGTAGCTGTACTTATCATGCATGTAGTGAATGAGGTTCAGGGCGCTGATGTACTGCACCGCCAGCCAGTCCATAAAGTGGTCGAGGCTCGCCATCACGGTATCGTAATCCAGCACGTCGTCCAGCAGCGGCTCGGTTTTCGGGCCGACCTGGATCTTCAGCTTCTCGTCCACCCCGCCGTTGATCGCGTACAGCAGCGTTTTGGCGAGGTTGGCGCGCGCGCCAAAGAACTGCATCTGCTTGCCGATCACCATCGGGCTGACGCAGCAGGCAATGGCGTAATCGTCGCTGTTGAAATCCGCACGCATCAGATCGTCGTTCTCATACTGCAGCGAAGAGGTGACGATCGACACCTGCGCGGCGTATTTCTTGAACGCGATCGGCAGTTGTTCAGACCAGAGGATCGTCAGGTTCGGCTCCGGCGCAGGCCCCATGGTGTGCAGGGTATGCAGATAGCGGAAGCTGTTTTTGGTCACCAGCGTGCGCCCGTCCAGCCCCATGCCGCCGATCACTTCCGTCGCCCAGATCGGATCGCCGGAGAAGAGCGTGTCGAACTCCGGCGTGCGCAGGAAGCGCACCATGCGGATCTTCATGATGAAGTGGTCGATCAGCTCCTGCGCCTGGACTTCATTCAGCCTTCCTGCCTGCATGTCGCGTTCAATGTAGATATCGAGGAACGAGGCCGTGCGCCCTAGCGACATCGCCCCGCCGTTCTGGGATTTCACCGCTGCAAGATAGGCAAAATAGACCCACTGCACCGCTTCCTGGGCGTTCATCGCCGGACGTGAAATATCAAAGCCATAGTTCGCCGCCATCTGCTGGATCTGCAGCAGCGCGCGCCTGTGCTCCGCCAGCTCTTCACGCAGGCGGATCGTCGCCTCCAGATCTTCACCGCGTTCCAGCCTGCCCTGCAGATCGGCAAACTGCAGTTCGCGCTCGCGCACCAGATAAGCGATCCCGTATAGCGCCACGCGGCGATAGTCACCGATGATGCGTCCGCGCCCGTAGCCGTCCGGCAAGCCGGTCAGCACGCCGGATTTACGGCAGCGCATCATCTCCGGCGAATAGACGTCAAACACGCCCTGGTTGTGGGTTTTGCGCAGGTCGGTAAACAGGTATTCGAACTGCGGATCCATCTCCCGGCCATAGGCTTCGAACGAGCTGCGGATCATGTTGATCCCGCCATACGGGTGCAGCGCGCGCTTGAGCGGCTTATCGGTTTGCAGGCCGACGATCGTCTCCAGATCCTGGTCGATATAGCCCGGCCCGTGGGCCGTAATGGTGGTGGCGATGTTGGTATCAAAATCCACCGGGGCGTGGGTGGCGTTCTCCTGGCGAATGCCGACCATTACCTTCTGCCACAGCGCCGTCGTTGCTGGCGTCGCCTGCGCGAGGAAAGCTTCATCGCCTTCATAAGGGGTGTAGTTATGCTGAATAAAATCGCGGACGTTGACGGCGTTTTTCCATTCTTCACCGCGAAACCCGGCCCATGCGTCGCTGTAGGGCGCGACGCCCGTATCGATTGTTACTTTCATGTGATTCTCGCTTTATCAGGCGTAAGCCGCGGCCGGGGTAACCTTTCCAAGACGGAGGGCGTCCAGCGCGATCATTTTTTCTTCGTTGGTAGGGATAACCGCGCAGGCCACGCGGGACGATTCGGTGGAGATCACGCGCTCACCCGCGCTCCCCGGCAGGGCATTTTTGGCGTCGTCGAGGATGATGCCGAAGACTTTCAGATGTTCCGCCACCAGCGTGCGGACAAGCTTCGAGTTTTCGCCAATGCCGCCGGTAAAGACCACCCCATCCAGGCGGTGCAGCGACGCCGCGTGGCCGGCAATATGTCGCGCAATGCGGTGCACGAAGGTATGGATAGCCAGCTGCGCCCGCTCGTTGCCTTCGTGCCAGGCTTTCTCCAGCGCACGTAAATCGGAGGAGATGCCGGAAATCCCCAGCAGCCCGGACTCTTTATTGACCACGCGCTCCAGATCCTCAAACGACTGGCCGGTCTGCTGGGCAATCCACGCCATCGCGCCGAAGTCCACATCGCCGCAGCGCGTCCCCATCACCAGCCCTTCCAGCGGCGTCATCCCCATCGAGGTATCGACGCTTTCGCCGTTGCGCACCGCGCAGATGGACGCCCCGTTGCCGAGATGGGCAATCACCAGGCCGCTGTCGTCGGGGGACAGCCCGAGAAGCGTATGCGCCTGTGCGGCCACGTAGCGGTGAGAGGTCCCGTGGAAGCCGTAGCGGCGCACGCCCAGCTCTTCAAAATAGCGGTACGGCAATCCGTACAGATACGCCTGCGGCGGCAGCGTCTGGTGGAAGCTGGTATCAAATACCGCGACCTGCTGCACGCCCGGGAACAGGCGCTCTGCCGCTTCCACGCCGCTCAGGTTGGCGTAGTTATGCAGCGGTGCCAGCGGGGAGACCTGGCGAATCTGCGCGATCGCCTCTTCCGTGATCAGGGTCGACTCGCTGAAGAGATTTCCCCCGTGCGCAATGCGGTGGCCAATTAAGGCCACGCTGCTCATCAGGTTACGCTTCTCCAGCTCCAGGGCGATGGCAGCCAGCGCCCCTTCGTAGTCCTGGTGAGCCAGTCTGGCTAGCTCACCCCCGTTCACGGAAATAAAGGCCTTCTCGGTGTTGATCCCGTCTGCAATGCCCGTCATCAGGGCATCGCAGCTGCTGGCATCGAGCACCGAAAACTTAACAGAGGACGATCCGCAGTTAATAACCAGTACAACCGGAAACTCAATCATCATGTGACTCCGCTCTTCCTGAGCAATGGGTTAGAACAGTTTGTAAACGATATTCAGAATGGTCAGCAGGCCGACCGCGGTAACGAAGATGTTCTCGGTACGCCCTTTGTACTTCGCCAGCGCCGGTGCTTTGCGGATGGCATACATCGGCAGCAGGCACAGCAGAGAGGCAATGATTGGCGCCCCCATGGCTTCAATAAGGTCCAGAATGTTCGGGTTGGCGTAGGCCACAACCCAGGTGGAGCCCATGATGAACACCATGCTGATGGTGTTCAGCTTGCCAACGGAGACTTTCTTCTTATCGCCCTTGTAGCCAAACTTGAGGATCAGGCCGTTCAGCCCTTCCAGCGTGCCCAGGTAGTGACCGAAGAAGGATTTGAAGATAGCCACCAGCGCGATGATGGAGGCACCGTATTCCAGTACCGTTGCGAACGTCGATTTGGTTCCTGACATTGACGCAAAGTGGTTCGCCAGGTAGGAGAGCACCGGAATGTTCTGCGCCTTGGCGTCCGCCATGTTCTGCGGAGAGAGCGTAAACAGGCAGCTAAAGGCGAAGAACATCACCACGGCCACCATCAGCATGCTGGCGCGACCGATGATTTTGGAACATTTCTGCTCGGTGAACGCTTTCCCGAACTCCGGCTCGTACTCTTCGCGCTTGGAGACCACAAACGAGGAGACGATAGGCGAGAAGTTGAAGGAGAAGACCATGATGGAGATACCCAGCCAAACCGTGACCAGAATGCCGTCATGACCGGTAAAGGCGATATCGCTCAGGTTGACCTGGTCGATCACCGCCGAGTTCCAGTAAGGGATCAGCGACAGGGAAATCAGCACCAGGCTGGCGATAAACGGGAACACCAGGAAGCTCATGACCTTCACCATCAGGTCTTTACCAAACCAGATAACAAAGGCCATCAGCAGCAGCAGGAACAGCGCCACCACGCCGCGGTTCAGCGCAGGCAGCTGGAGCTGGTTTTCCCAGAAGGTCATAAAGGTGTTGGTAATGGTGACGCCGTAAATCCACAGCAGCGGGCAAATGGCGAAGAAGTAGAGGAAGGTGATCACCACCCCACCGGTTTTGCCAAAGTGCTCTTCCACCGTTTCGGTGATGTTGCCGGAGACGTTGCTGCCGGAGAGGCACAAACGCGCCAGCGCGCGGTGGCAGTAAAACGCAATCGGGAACGCAAGAACCAGCATCAGCAGGATAGGGATCAATCCACCAAAGCCTGCGCGAATGGGGAAGAACAGCACGCCTGCGCCAATGGCGGTACCAAACAGGCCGAGCGTCCATGTGGTATCAGACTTACGCCAGGAGGACGTTTTTGTCTGGCCAACGATAATGCTTTCTGTGTTGCTCATAGGTCACCTTTATGCGTCAACGAAGCCGGTAATTTGGGAAACACGGGAGAGATCGATATTGCCGCCGGAAATAATGCAGACGGTTTTACGCCCCTGAATATAGTGGTCAAGCTTGCCGCTTAATAACGCGGCACAGGCCAGCGCGCCGGCGCCTTCCGTCACCACTTTATTTCGCTGAATAAGTGCGATCATGCTGTCGCGAATGTTGTCTTCGCTGACCAGCACAATGTCATCAACCAGCTCGCGAACAATTTCGAACGGTAAATTACCGGGACGAGAAACATCACAGCCGTCGGCCAGCGTGCCGGTAACGCGATGGCTCATTATTTCCCCGGCCTGGTACGATGCCGCCATGCCGTGAACATTTTCTGACTGCACGCCGATGATATTAATGGTGGGGTTGATGGATTTAATTGCCGTCGCAATCCCGGCAATTAAACCGCCGCCGCCGATAGGCACAATAACGTTATCCACGTCGTATAAATCTTCGAGAATTTCCAGACCGATGGTGCCCTGCCCGGCGATCACTTTGGCGTCATCGTACGGCGGAATAAAAATACGTCCTTCCATCTCGACGATTTCGCTGACTTTGGCAATGGTGTCGTTGAAGTTCTCGCCGTGCAGCACCACTTCCGCCGAGTAGTCGCGCGTCGCGGCCACCTTGGATTTCGGCGCGCCCATCGGCATCACCACTTTGCCGTCGATGCCAAGCATCGCGCAGGAGAGGGACACACCCTGCGCGTGGTTTCCCGCGGAGCAGGCGACAACGCCTTTGCGTTTTTCAGCGTCGGTCAGCGAGCTTAATTTGTTAAACGCGCCGCGGATCTTAAACGAGCCGGTACGCTGCATGTTCTCAAACTTCAGGAATATTTCGCCCTTGCAGCGTTCGCTAAGATAATTCGAGCGCGGCATACCTGTTTTATATATTTTTCCTGCCAGTCGTTTTCTGGCGTCCTGAATATCTTCAATCGTTACCGGGAGATCGTAGGTAATATGCATAATATCCTCGTTATAATAATTCATTCTTTTCAGGCAAAGTCAGGGTATCAGAGCGTTACAGAGATAAGCTCTGGGTGTTTTTAAAATGATTACTTATTATTCATCGTCGTCTTTCGATATTCATCGACGAATACTGTTTCGCCAGCTCAACTAATACTGACGCCGATTTTTTAATCCTGTAATTTTTTGACCACACGGCGGCATAACGCGCCACGGGTAATTCATCTTCTACGGGCAGCACAATAAACTGGTCAGAACCGAACGGCGCAATCATGTCGCGGGGAATGACCGTCAGATAATCGGCATTCAGCACAAGGTTATAAATGGTGACGACGGAATCGGTCTGGACGATGTTTTCGATGCTGATGTGGTTGTCTTGCAGGGTAGTCAGAAGTTCTTTGTAGTAGCCCATATCGGTTTGCGGCATCACCCACTGCTCGTGCGTGAGCGATGCCAGTGTCGTCGGGCCGGTGCACGTTCGCGTTTTGCTGGCGACCAGCACAAACTCGGACTCAAACAGCGGTTCGACGTGCAGATCCTGCAGCAGCATTTCATCGCTTAGCGTGCCGATAGCGAAATCCAGACGACCGTCGCGAATGGCCGGAAGGAAAGAGGAGAGCTGGGCTTCATACATCGAGACGCGTGCTTTCGGGAACACTTCCTTGAATTTTTTGATCATCTCGGACAGGAAGGTAAAGCCGATCAGCGACGGGTAGCCAAAGGAGACGTCCATAACGGTACTGAAGCTCAGGCTGTTAATCTCACTCACCATGTTTTTCATTTCGCGGGTGATCGACTCAGAGTACGAGAGCAGAACCTGGCCCGCGGCAGTGAGTTTTACGCCGGTGTTTTTACGCACCATCACTTCCACGCCGAAGTAGGACTCAATATCGCTGATGATTTTGCTGACGGCGGGTTGCGTCAGGCCAAGCTGTCTTGCTGCAGAACCTATGGAGCCACTTTTAATGACTTCCTGAAATACCACGAGGTGCTGTGTTTTCGGTAGAATAATAGTGTTCATAATATTCTGCGCTTATTTCCCTATGACGGAGCGAATTCTACCTAATAGTGTTTAAGGGGGTATGTGCTGTCACTCACAATTTGCTTTTTCGCACGCTTCACAGGAACAACGACAACCAAAAAATGCATTTATTATCAATAACATGAATAAATACAGCCACACCATTACGCTGATATCGATCAATAAAAGCAGTAGTAATAAATTTATTTTATGGCGATAACCTTGATAAATTTTTCAGCGTTAAAAAAATCAATAAAGACGATCTTTCAGGCAATTAAAGACCAATAAATAACCGCTATTTGCTTGAAACATTCTTTCAGTTTATTAAATTTTTCCGATGCGAATTTTCAGGTTTGCGGAAAAGAGTGGAATTCGTCACATATTCACGGGAGAAATGTATTTGATTTCAATATATGCATATCAAACGAGAAAAGATTCTCGATCATATAGGTAACAAAAATAACAAATTATCAATACTGAAAATCACCTGTTTTTTAGCGTGAAATTTTGTGATGGCGATCGTCTATAGATGCAGAAGCGATACTGAAGGGATAAAAACAGTGAAATGTGCTTAATGTCGCAAATATGAGAATTGATGTCGTTTGTCCGGCGCTGCGCTTACCCGGTCAGCAACACCCGGAAAGCAAAAACCCCGCCGAAGCGGGGTTTTTTAAGAAGTTGAAGCTGACCGATAAGCCGGGTTCTGTCGTGGACAGTCATTCATCTAGGCCAGCAATCGCTCACTGGCTCAAGCAGCCTACCCGGGTTCAGTACGGGCCGTACCATGTGAACCCCTATTTGGCCTTGCTCCGGGTGGAGTTTACCGTGCCACGGACTGTTACCAGCCGCGCGGTGCGCTCTTACCGCACCCTTTCACCCTTACCTGATCCCGCTTGCGCGGGCCATCGGCGGTTTGCTCTCTGTTGCACTGGTCGTGGGTTTCCCCCCCAGGCGTTACCTGGCACCCTGCCCTATGGAGCCCGGACTTTCCTCCCCTCCGCCCGTCTCCCCCGAAAGGGACGACGACGAAGCGGCGACTGTCTGGTCAGCTTCGGCGCGCAGTATAGAGGGTTTGCGCGCCGCTGTCACCCTAAGGTGTGGGCAAGGCGTGATTAACGCGCCACTTCCACCTTCGCCAGTTTTTCGTAGTAGCACGCAATCGCGCTGTGGTCGGCCGTGCCCAGGCCATCCGCACGCAGCGCCTGCATCATCTCCATGACCGCCGCGGTCAGCGGCAGCTGTGCGCCCACGCCATGTGACGTATCCAGCGCGTTCGCCAGATCTTTAATGTGCAGGTCAATGCGGAATCCCGGCTTGAAATTACGATCCATCACCATCGGCGCTTTGGCATCCAGCACGGTACTGCCCGCCAGACCGCCGCGAATGGCCTGATAAACCAGGTCCGGATTAACGCCCGCTTTGGTTGCCAGCGTCAGCGCTTCGGACATGGCGGCAATGTTCAGCGCCACAATCACCTGGTTTGCCAGCTTGGTCACATTACCCGCCCCGATGTCCCCGGTATGCACCACCGAGCCCGCCATGGCTTTCATCAGGTCGTAGTATCTATCGAAAATGGCTTTATCACCGCCGACCATCACCGACAGCGTGCCGTCGATCGCTTTCGGCTCACCGCCGCTGACCGGCGCATCCAGCATATCGACGCCCTTCGCTTTTAACGCCTCGCTGATTTCACGGCTTGCAAGCGGCGCAATAGAACTCATATCAATCAGCACCAGGCCCGGCTTCGCACCGTAGATAATGCCGTTCTCACCCAGCGCAACCTCTTTAACATGCGGGGAGTTGGGCAGCATGGTGATGATGACATCGCACTGCTCGGCAATGGCCTTCGCGGTGGTGGCCGTTTCAGCGCCCGCCGCTATCACCTCTGCCACGGCCTGCGGATTGTGATCGGATACCACCAGTGAGTAACCCGCTTTGATGAGGTTCTTACTCATTGGTTTACCCATGATCCCCAGGCCAATAAAACCCACTTTTAGCGTCATAATCTGTTTCCTCAATGATGGTTATTTTTTAAAAGCGTCGGCTAATTTCTGCGTGGCCGAGCGGAATACCCCGAGGTCGCTGCCGACGGCAACAAACGTGGCTCCCCACTCCAGATAGCGACGGGCGTCAGCCTCAACCGGTGCCAGAATGCCGCACGGTTTGCCGTGTGCTTTAGCGCGGGCAAAGATGTGCTGGATCGCGCGCTGCACGTCAGGGTGGCTGGCGTTACCCAGATGGCCAAAAGCGGCCGCCAGATCGCTTGGGCCGACGAAGATACCGTCCACGCCGTTTGTGGCTGCAATCGCGTCAACGTTATCAACGCCCTGCTGGCTCTCGATCTGAACCAGAATGGTGATGTTGTTATTCGACTGCGTGAAGTAGTCCGGCACGGTGCCAAACATATTGGCGCGATGCGAAACGGAAACGCCGCGGATCCCTTCTGGCGGATAGCGCGTTGAGGCTACGGCCAGGGCCGCTTGTTCTTCCGTCTCCACAAACGGGATCAGGAAGTTGTAGAAACCGATATCCAGCAGGCGCTTGATAATTACCGGCTCGTTAGTTGGCACGCGCACTACCGGGGCGCTGGGACTGCCTTTCAGCGCCATCAGCTGCGGAATAAAGGTGCTGATATCGTTCGGCGCATGTTCGCCGTCCAGCACCAGCCAGTCAAAACCTGCCAGGCCCAGCACTTCGGTGCTGATTGGGTTTGCCAGCGCGGACCAGCAGCCAATCTGAATCTGGTGTGCCGCGAGGGCCGCTTTAAATTTATTCGGGAAGATATCGTTACTCATCATATTTACCTTTTTAATTCGCAGCCTATATCAGCATCATTTTATTTATTCAGACACCGCACCAGCATTATATTTATTATTCCGACGTATTTTGGCGTTATAAAATCGTCATTCAGTATAAGACGCAATCCACGACCGCACATTGTTTTAATGCTCAAGTATTGCGTTACACTTCGATAAATTTTTTTGCATATGCACAAGGCGCTGGGCGCTAATGCACAGAATCAGGCATTACTGGTTCTGGAGCGATCGCGATCACATTTTCATATCCCCTATGCTGACATGCTTTATTTCTGAAAGCCGCGTATTTATTTCTACCATTAGAAAATTGGCTGAATTTATTATCAGACACTTTGCTGGAGAATACTGAACAATGGCCGACATTGAAATTCGACAGGCATCGCCGACGGCGTTTTATATAAAAGTCCACGACACCGATAATGTGGCGATAATTGTCAACGACAATGGCTTAAAAGCAGGCACCCGCTTCCCGGACGGGCTGGAACTGATTGAGCATATTCCGCAGGGACATAAAGTCGCCCTGGTGGATATCCCTGCTAACAGCGAAATCGTACGTTACGGTGAAGTCATCGGCTATGCCGTTCGCTCTATACCGCAGGGCAGCTGGGTTGAGGAGTCGCTGGTGGCGCTGCCGGAAGCGCCGCCGCTGAACACGCTTCCGCTGGCGACCCGCGTGCCGGAACCGCTTCCTCCGCTGGAGGGCTATACCTTCGAAGGCTACCGCAACGCGGACGGCAGCGTCGGCACCAAGAATCTGCTCGGCATTACCACCAGCGTGCACTGCGTGGCGGGCGTAGTGGATTACGTGGTGAAAATCATCGAACGCGATCTGCTGCCGAAATACCCGAACGTCGACGGCGTGGTGGGCCTGAACCACCTCTACGGCTGCGGCGTGGCGATTAACGCCCCCGCTGCCGTGGTGCCTATCCGTACCATCCACAATATCGCCCTCAACCCGAACTTTGGCGGCGAGGTGATGATCATCGGTCTGGGGTGTGAAAAATTGCAGCCAGAGCGCCTGCTGCAGGGCACCGAAGATGTCAAAGCCATTCCGGCAGACGAGGCCAGCATCGTGCGTCTGCAGGACGAACGCCACGTGGGTTTCCGCTCAATGGTCGACGATATCCTGCAGGTGGCTGAACGCCATCTGGATAAGCTCAACAAGCGCCAGCGCGAAACCTGCCCAGCGTCTGATTTGGTGGTGGGAACCCAGTGCGGCGGCAGCGATGCCTTCTCCGGCGTAACGGCCAACCCGGCGGTGGGCTATGCGTCCGACCTGCTTGTTGGCTGCGGCGCCACGGTGATGTTCTCCGAGGTAACCGAAGTGCGTGACGCCATCCATCTGCTTACGCCGCGCGCCGTTAATGAAGAGGTCGGCAAGCGCCTGCTTGAGGAGATGGCCTGGTACGATAGCTATCTCGATATGGGCAAAACCGACCGCAGCGCCAACCCGTCTCCGGGGAACAAAAAAGGCGGCCTGGCAAACGTAGTGGAAAAAGCGCTCGGCTCCATTGCCAAATCCGGCCAGAGCGCGATTGTGGAAGTGCTCTCTCCGGGCCAGCGCCCGACGAGGCGCGGCCTGATCTACGCGGCAACGCCGGCCAGCGATTTCGTCTGCGGTACTCAGCAGGTAGCGTCCGGCATTACGGTACAGGTCTTTACCACCGGGCGCGGCACGCCGTACGGCCTGATGGCGGTGCCGGTGATCAAGATGGCGACCCGCACCGAGCTGGCAAACCGCTGGTATGACTTAATGGACATCAACGCGGGCACCATCGCCACCGGAGAAGAGAGCATTGAGGACGTGGGCTGGAAACTGTTCCACTTCATTCTGGATGTCGCCAGCGGGCGGAAGAAAACCTTCTCGGATCAATGGGGATTACATAATCAGCTGGCGGTGTTTAACCCGGCACCGGTGACGTGATTTTTCGCACCACATCTATCCCGCATTCAGGTAACTCGCCGGACACGCCGCAAACCGTCCAGGTTGAGGCGATACCTGTTGACTAAAAGACGCATAGCGATCTGCAGGCCGGGTCAGGCGCAGCCGCCACCCGGCAAAACAGGCGGCAGGGGCTTACTCCCCCTGCTGCTCCAGCGCATGCTTATACAGCGCATTTTTCTTCACGCCGTGAATTTCCGCCGCCAGCGCAGCGGCCTTCTTCAGCGGCAGTTCCGCCTGCAGCAATGCCAGCGTGCGCAGCGCGTCGGCAGGGAGCGCGTCTTCCTGCGCTTTATGCCCTTCGACAATCAGCACCATTTCGCCCTTGCGGCGGTTTTCGTCTTCCTTCACCCACGCCAGCAGTTCACCCACTGGCGCACCGTGAATGGTTTCCCAGGTTTTGGTCAGCTCGCGCGCCAGCACCACGTAGCGGGCTTCTCCCCAGACGGTCACCATATCTTCCAGGCTCTCCAGCAGGCGGTGCGTGGATTCGTAGAAAATCAGGGTGCGCGGTTCCGCTTCCAGATCTTTTAACACGTCACGGCGGCCTTTGGATTTAGCAGGCAGGAAGCCTTCATAGCAGAAACGGTCAGACGGCAGACCTGCGGCGCTCAGCGCAGCAATGGCGGCGCACGGACCCGGCAGCGGCACAACGCGAATACCGGCTTCACGACAGGTACGCACCAGGTGATAGCCGGGATCGTTGATCAGCGGCGTACCGGCGTCGGAGACCAGGGCAATGTTCTGCCCCTCTTTCAGCTTCGCCACCAGCGTTTCGGCTTTTTGTTGCTCATTGTGATCGTGCAGAGCAAACAGACGGGCGTTAATCGCGAAATGTTGCAGCAGCAGACCGGTGTGGCGGGTATCTTCAGCAGCAATTAAATCAACAGCCTGCAGTACGGTGAGCGCACGTTGGGTAATATCAGACAAATTCCCGATAGGAGTAGGTACAATATAAAGCTGGCCTTGAGAATTATCTGCCGTTTCGTGTTGTTTCATTGTTTCGTCCGTATTGCCGATTTAATATTGAGCATTGCGTAAAAAAAATCACTGGATACAGTATGGTACCGTTAACGTTTCTTCGAAAAAAAGCCACGCGCAGCGTGCCACTTCTGCTGGCAGCCCTGATCTTTGCAGGCTGTGGCACCCAGGCACCTGACCAGAGCACCGCCCATCTTCAGGGATCTGCTCAGGCTGATTCTGGCTTTTATCTGCAACAAATGTCGCAGAGTTCAAATGATACCAAGACCAACTGGCAATTACTCGCCATTCGTGCACTGCTGAAAGAGGGTAAAACCCAGCAGGCAGCCGAACTGTTTAACCAGTTGCCAAAAGATCTTAACGACGCCCAGCGTCGTGAGCAGAGCCTGCTCTCTGCCGAGCAGAAGGTCGCGCTGAAAGATTACGCCGCCGCGAAGAAGACCCTCGGTGACATTGACGTGAGCGCGCTGGATAAAAATCAGCAGGCTCGCTTCTGGCAGGCGGGCATTACCGCTGAGCAGGGACGTCCTTCTCTCACGCTGCTCCGTGCCCTCGTCGCGCAAGAGCCGCTGCTCGGCGGTGCCGATAAGCAGAAAAATATTGATGCCACCTGGCAAGCGCTTGCCTCGATGACTCAGGAACAGGCGCAGGCTCTGGTCATCAACGCCGATGAAAACGTCCTTCAGGGCTGGCTGGATCTGCAGCAGATGTGGTTTAACAACCGCAGCGATCCAAAGATGCTGAAAGCCGGTATTACGGACTGGCAGACGCGCTACCCGCAAAACCCGGGGGCGAAAATGCTGCCAACCCAGCTGGTAAACGTGCAGAACTTTAAGCCAGCGTCCACCAGCAAAATCGCCCTGCTTCTGCCGCTCAACGGCCAGGCGGCGGTGTTTGGCCGTACCATTCAGCAGGGCTTTGAAGCCGCGAAAAACGGTACCACTTCGGTAACCGGCAGCGCGGTTCCCGCGCAGGCGGCCCAGGCGGCTAACGTGAATGATGTGGTCAGCCCGTCCGCAGCGGAGACCAGCGATCTGACCACGGCGCAAGCGCCGGCGCAGGGTACGATGCAAAACCCGGTGACGGCCCCGACGACGCCTCCGGCTACAGCAGCACCTGCTGCGGCAGCCCCGGCTACTACAGCACCAGCGACTCAGGCTCCGGCCGAGACGCAAGTGGCACCAGCACCTGAAGCGACAGCAGAACAGCCTCAACAGCAGCCTGCGCAACCCGCAGCCCAGCCTGCCGCTCAGCCGCAGGCCGTGGCAACCACCAGCGCCAACCCGGGCGCTGAGGTAAAAATTTACGACACCAGCTCGCAGCCGCTTGACCAGGTTCTGGCGCAGGTTCAGCAGGACGGGGCCAGCATCGTTGTCGGTCCGCTGCTGAAAAACAACGTGGAAGAGCTGATGAAGAGCAATACCACGCTGAACGTGCTGGCGCTCAACCAGCCTGAGCAGGTTCAGAACCGGGCCAATATTTGCTACTTCGCGCTTTCCCCTGAAGATGAAGCCCGCGATGCGGCGCGCCATATTCACGAGCAGGGTAAGCAGGCTCCGCTGCTGCTCATCCCACGCAGCGCGCTGGGCGATCGCGTGGCTAACGCCTTTGCCGATGAGTGGCAGAAGCTGGGCGGCGGCGTGGTGCTGCAGCAGAAATTCGGTTCCGTCTCTGAACTGCGCGCGGGCGTAAACGGTGGAGCGGGTATCGCGCTCAACGGCAGCCCTGTCACCGCGAGTCTGCCGCCGCAGCAGGGCGTGACGATTGGCGGCCTGACGATCCCTGCCCCGCCTACCGACGCGCAGATTAGCGGTGGCGGTAAAGTGGATGCGGCCTATATCGTTGCCACGCCTCAGGAGATCGCCTTTATCAAACCGATGATCGCAATGCGTAACGGCAGCCAGAGCGGCGCAACGCTCTACGCCAGCTCGCGCAGCGCGCAGGGCACCGCAGGCCCGGATTTCCGTCTGGAAATGGACGGTCTGCAGTACAGCGAAATCCCGATGCTGGCAGGCAGCAACCCGGCGCTGATGCAGCAGGCGCTGAGTACCGTACGTAACGATTATTCGCTGGCGCGTCTGTATGCGATGGGTGTCGATGCATGGGCGCTGGCGAACCACTTTACCCAGATGCGTCAGGTGCCGGGCTTTGAGCTTAACGGCAACACCGGCGATCTGACCGCGACTCAGGACTGCGTGATCAACAGGAAGTTATCATGGCTCAAATACCAGCAGGGGCAAATCGTCCCGGCCAGTTAAGCCGTAAAGAGACCGGCGATGCGTGGGAGTTAAAGGCGCGTCGCTGGCTTGAAGGCAAAGGACTGCGCTTTATCGCCGCTAACGTCCGCGGGCGCGGCGGCGAAATTGATCTGATCATGAAAGAGGGTCAGGTCATCGTGTTTGTAGAAGTCCGTTTTCGACAGTCCTCCCGTTTTGGCGGTGCTGCCGCCAGCGTGACGCTCGCCAAACAACATAAATTATTACAGACTGCCCACTTGTGGCTTGCCCGCCATAATGGGAGCTTTGATACTGTGGATTGCCGGTTCGATGTGATAGCCTTCACCGGAAATGAGATCGAATGGCTTAAAAACGCTTTTGGCGAAGACGCATAATTAAGATTTAAAAGGGATAACGTGCTCGAAAGAATTAAAGTGTGCTTCACAGAAAGCATCCAGACTCAGATTGCCGCGGCGGAAGCCCTTCCGGATGCTATCTCGCGTGCCGCAATGACGCTGGTGCAATCCCTGCTTAATGGCAACAAAATCCTCTGTTGTGGCAACGGCACGTCAGCCGCCAACGCACAGCATTTTGCTGCCAGCATGATCAATCGCTTTGAAACAGAACGCCCGAGTTTACCCGCCATTGCACTTAATACCGATAATGTGGTCTTAACGGCAATTGCTAACGATCGTCTGCATGACGAAATTTACGCAAAGCAGGTGCGAGCCCTGGGTCATGCGGGAGATGTGCTGCTGGCCATCTCCACGCGCGGCAATAGCCGGGACATTGTCAAAGCCGTTGAAGCCGCCGTCACCCGCGACATGACCATCGTGGCCTTAACCGGCTATGACGGGGGTGAGCTGGCGGGTCTGCTTGGGCCGCAGGATGTGGAAATCCGCATTCCTTCTCACCGAAGCGCGCGTATTCAGGAGATGCATATGCTTACGGTGAACTGCTTATGTGATTTGATCGATAACACGCTTTTCCCTCACCAGGATGATTAAGGAGTTCTTATGAAGGCTTTATCGACCCTCGCAGTCCTTATGTCTGCATTACTGCTTCAGGGATGTATCGCTGCGGCCGTTGTGGGTACCGCCGCGGTAGGCACCAAAGCGGCAACCGATCCACGCACCGTGGGGACACAGGTGGATGACGGTACGCTGGAGCTGCGCGTCAACAGTGCGCTGTCGAAAGACGAACAAATCAAGAAAGAAGCGCGTATCAACGTGACGGCTTATCAGGGCAAAGTGCTGCTGGCAGGCCAGGCGCCAAATCTGGAGCTCGCCTCTCGCGCGAAACAGATTGCGATGGGCGTCGAAGGGACCACAGAGGTGTTTAACGAAGTGCGCCAGGGCAAGCCAATTGGCCTGGGTGACGCCTCTTCCGATACCTGGATCACCACCAAAGTGCGTTCCCAGCTGCTGGGCTCGGACCAGGTGAAATCCTCCAACGTGAAAGTGACGACTGAAAACGGCGAAGTGTTCCTGCTGGGTCTGGTGACCGACCGTGAAGGGAAAGCGGCGGCGGATATCGCCAGCCGGGTGAGCGGCGTGAAGCACGTCACCACCGCGTTTACTTACATCAAATAAAAAAAATCCCCTCGCTTGAGGGGATTTTTTTGTAGGCCCGGTAAGCGCCAGCGCCACCGGGCTTTTTTTACATCAACGCAATACTGCCCACCATCACCCCGCTCAACGCCACCAGCCCTGCGGTCAGCCACAGCGCTTTCGCCGGGAACGACTTACGCAGCATGATAAGCGACGGCAGGCTTATCGCCGGCAGCGTAATCAGCAGCGCCAGCGCCGGCGCGGTGCCCATACCGGCCAGCATCATGGTCTGAACAATCGGGATTTCCGCCGCCGTTGGGATCACAAACAGGCAGCCCGCAACGGCCATCGCAATGACCCACATCAGCGTGTTGTCGATAGCGCCATCCGCATGCGGGAAGAGCCAGACGCGCGCCGCCCCCAGCACCAGTACCGCCAGGATATAGACCGGGATGGTGCTCCAGAAAAGCTGCCATAGCGCCCTGCCCCAGCGCGCAAAGAAGCCACCCTGCGGTTCGCTGACGTCCAGCTCAACGGCTGCGGGTTCTGCGGCAGAATCCTTGACCAGTTTTTGCACCAGCGTCGCCACCACCAGCACGGTCAGCAGCCCGGCGACCAGGCGGATGAACGCAAAATGCCATCCCAGCACAAAGCCCATAAACACCAGCGTCGCCGGGTTGAGCAGCGGGTTCCCCATCCAGAACGCCAGCGCGCCGCCCATCGACACGTGCTGACGCCGCATCCCTGCGGCCACGGGCGCGGCGCAGCAGGAACACATCATCCCCGGCAGGGAGAAAATCGTCCCCAGCAGCGTGCCCTGAAAGCGCGGCTGCCCAAGGGTTTTCACCAGCCAGTTACGGGGGATAAGCACCTGAATCAGCGAGCCCAGAATGACGCCTAAAACGGCGGCCTTCCAGACGGCAAGGAAGTAGACCATGGCATAGTCCCACGCCGCCTGCAGCGGGCTGGAATCAGCCTGTGCGAGAATAGATTTACCGATGCTGTGCGTTTCGGCGGCGGTGAAGGCTTTGCCGTAGTACGGCTGCCATTTCACGTACCAGAGGCCAACAATGACCACGAGAAAGAAGAGTGCGGGCTTCCACCATTGGACAGGTGTTGCCGCCTGAGATGAAGACTGACCAGTCATAGCATTCCCCGGAGAGTATTAGGTTATTAGCCGGGGGAGTTTACGCCTCGCCCTGCGCGATTTCACGCAGTTTTGCCGAAGGGATAATGTTAACACCCGCTTTCGACGGGGCCAGCCCCTCTTTTAGCATCGCGCGCGCGACGTCCCGCGCCTCGATGGATTTCCAGTTGCCGGGAAGAATGCGAAACAGCGGGGCAAATATCGACTCGTTAAACCGGCGTTCATCCCGGTGGCCGATCAGCATCGAAGGGCGCACTATCGTCAGCTGCTCCCATTTCTGCGCAATCAGCGCATCCTCCATCTTGCCCTTTACCTTGTTGTAGAAGAAAGGCGACCCGGCACTGGCGCCCAGCGCGCTGACCACCAGAAAATGTTTGGCCCCCAGCTTTTTCGCCGTGAGTGCGGTATCCACCACCAGCGTGTAGTCGGCGTGGATAAAGGCCTCTTTGCTGCCCGCCTCCCGCCGCGTGGTGCCCAGACAGCAAAAGGCGATATCAATGGGATCCTGCACCTGCGCCAGCGCGTCGGTCAGCTGAGGATCGTGCGGATTAAAGACGCCGGATAAGTCCGCCAGCGGTCGACGCGTCGGGGCGGCGATATAGTTCACGCGGCGATCCTGAATCAGCAGCCGCAGCAGATGATCGCCCACTAACCCGGTAGCACCCGTAATCAATACCTGACTCATCTTTTCCCCTTTACAGAATTGTCCGTTTGCGAACTCAGCGTCGTCGACCACACTTAGAAGTCTGTTACAGGTAAGTATTTACCACAAGCGGAGAAAAATCAGTCTGAAGCCAAAACAACGGAGGAAGCATGGGCAAGAAAATCGCAGTCTTGATTACCGACGAGTTTGAAGATTCAGAATTCACCTCTCCAGCAGAGGCGTTCCGCAAGGCGGGACATGAGGTCATCACCATTGAGAAAGAGGCGGGTAAAACGGTGACAGGCCATAAGGGCGAGGCGACCGTGACCATCGATGAGAGCATTGATAACGTTAGCCCCTCAGATTTCGACGCTCTGCTGTTACCCGGCGGCCATTCCCCGGATTCCCTGCGCGGGGACGAGCGCTTCGTGACCTTCACCCGAGACTTTGTCTCGACCGGCAAACCGGTCTTTGCCATCTGCCACGGCCCGCAGCTGCTCATCAGCGCAGAAGTGGTCCGCGGGCGTAAGCTTACCGCCGTGAAACCGATCGTTATCGATCTGAAAAACGCGGGGGCCGAGTTTTACGATCAGGAGGTGGTCAACGACAAAGACCAGCTGATCACCAGCCGAACCCCGGACGATCTCCCGGCGTTTAACCGCGAAGCGCTACGCCTCCTCGGCGCGTAACCAGTGCAGCTTCTTGCCAAAGCCCAGGGTGTTGTCGGTAAATTTCAGCTCATCGAGGCGGATTTCCCACACCGGGGCTTTTAGCGCAGCGGCAACGGGAAAGCGGCGCGTGTAGAGCTTACGGCGCGCGTCGCTCTCTTCACCATCCAGACGACGGATCTCCCCTTTAAACTGTACGCCGCGGATCAGCGCGACCGTTTTCGGCTGGCCGTTTACCGTGCCTGCCACCTTTGCCTGCTGGCCGGTCATCTGCGCATGACGCGTTTTGTCTTCACTCATGACATAAAAAGCCACGCGCTCAGGATCGTAGTAGTAAAATGCATTTGCGCACCACATCTCCCCCTCGTCATAGACGCACCAGGTGACAACATGCTGCTTTGCCAGCCAGCGGTTAATGGCGGCCAGTGTTTCCATTTTCGTTCTCTCTCATGCTATGGTGCGTTCACCTTAACATACTGAATCCGTTTACCGTGTGCTGGTTTCTCTATCTTGTCCGAACCGCTGATAACGCACTCTACACCGGGATCACCACCGATGTGGCGCGGCGTTTTTTACAACATCAAACGGGGAAAGGGGCAAAGGCGCTGCGGGGGAAAGGGGAATTACAGCTCGCCTTCTCAGCGGCCGTCGGCGACCGTTCGCTGGCGCTCAGGCTGGAATACCGCATCAAGCAGCTGACGAAGCGCCAGAAAGAGCGCCTCGTGACCGGAGACGGCTCCTTTGAGGCGCTGCGCGAGAGCCTGATTAAAAGCGATTGAAATGGTCGTGATACTCGACCAGGCCATTGACGCCGTTGAGCGCGTCGTCCGCCAGGCGATGGACCTGGAAAGCGGATTCCGTACCCGGCCAGCGGCAGCGCAGATCGTAATGCGCGGCCTGCTCAAAGCCTAAACGGCCATAGAACGCAGGATCGCCCAGCGTGACAACGGCCGCGTAACCGAACTCATTGAGCGAATCCAGCCCTTCATAGACCAGCTGGCGCGCCAGACCCTGCCCGCGATAGCTTTCATCTACCGCCAGCGGCGCCATGCCTACCCACTGCAGCTCTTCGCCCTGAACGATGACCGGACTGAAGGCAACATAGCCCACCACCTGACCTTCGTCATCGGTGGCAACCAGCCCCAGCGTAATCAGGCCGTCTTCGCGAAGGTCGTGGACCAGTTGGGCTTCGGCATCGCTCGCAAAGGCGCGGCGTAACAACGCATCGATCCCCGGCGCATCAATCCCAATTTCGACTCGAATCAGCATGGCTCACCTACTGAAGTGTGTTTACCGTCCGGCGGGGTTTTCAGCCCTGCCTCAACGAAATCTGCCATTTGCATTAACATCACGCGCAGCGCTTTTGGCATCTGCTCCAGCTCAATGGCATCCATTAAATTCTTCACGTACAGGCCCAGCTCCGTGTCGCCTTCAATTACCAGACGGCGCTGGAAGAAGAGCGTATCCGGATCCTGCTTGCGCGCGGCGATCATCAGCAGATCGCTGGCGTTGGCGCTAAAGCTCACATCCGCGTCGGCGGATTCGCGTACGATCAGCTGGTCATTCTCAACGGAGGTAAACCAGCGCAGCCCGATGTCACGCACCTCAATGCTTAACCAGCGGCCTTCCAGGAATTCCAGCTCGCCGTCCTGCAGCGCCTGGCGGAACTGCCAGCTCAGGACCTGTTCCAGCACCTGGCGTTTTAGCGCGAACGGCGCCAGCTTGACCGGCACGCTCAGCATTGATGGACCAAATTGTACGAGACGTGAACGCAGTTTATCCAGCACGAGCTTTACTCCCTGATATCTATAGTCCTGCTATTTTGCCATATCCGAAGCGCAACATAGCGGCGTAAATCAACAAACCGTCGTCAGCCGTACCTCATTATTGGTGTCATCAATACGCCATTAGCTGCCTTAAATCAAAAATTGTCGCGTATGGGTTAATTAAAATCCCAGCTCGTTAACAATTTTGCGATCGACTACATCAGGATAAATTATGGAGCTGCTCTGCCCTGCCGGAAATCTTCCGGCGCTTAAGGCGGCCATCGAAAATGGGGCCGATGCGGTCTATATCGGGCTGAAAGATGACACCAACGCCCGCCATTTTGCTGGCCTCAACTTTACGGAGAAAAAGCTTCAGGAAGCCGTTAACTTCGTTCACCAGCACCGCCGCAAGCTGCATATCGCCATCAATACCTTTGCTCATCCTGACGGCTACGCCCGCTGGCAGCGCGCGGTGGATATGGCAGCACAGCTGGGTGCCGATGCGCTGATCCTGGCCGACCTCGCCATGCTTGAGTATGCGGCAGAACGCTATCCCCATATTGAGCGCCACGTCTCTGTTCAGGCATCTGCCACCAACGAAGAGGCGGTACGTTTTTATCATCAACACTTTGACGTGGCCCGCGTGGTGCTGCCGCGCGTGCTCTCTATTCATCAGGTTAAGCAACTCGCGCGCGTCACGCCAGTACCGCTGGAGGTTTTTGCCTTTGGCAGCCTGTGCATCATGGCCGAAGGCCGCTGCTATCTTTCCTCTTATTTAACCGGAGAATCGCCGAATACCGTCGGGGCCTGCTCTCCTGCCCGCTTTGTTCGCTGGCAGCAGACCCCTCAGGGGCTGGAATCTCGCCTGAATGAGGTGCTGATTGACCGCTACCAGGACGGTGAAAACGCCGGTTATCCCACCCTGTGTAAAGGCCGCTATCTGGTCGACGGCGAGCGCTATCACGCGCTGGAAGAGCCGACCAGCCTCAACACGCTGGAGCTGCTGCCGGAACTGCTGGCGGCCAATATTGCCTCGGTGAAAATTGAAGGACGTCAGCGCAGCCCGGCCTATGTGAGCCAGGTAGCGAAAGTGTGGCGTCAGGCCATCGACCGCTGCATGGCGGACCCGCAGAACTACGCACCACAGCAGGCCTGGATGGAAACGCTTGGTTCGATGTCCGAAGGCACGCAAACCACGCTTGGCGCGTATCACCGTAAATGGCAGTGAGAAAATCATGAAATATTCATTAGGACCGGTGCTCTACTACTGGCCAAAAGAGACGCTGGAAGATTTTTACCAACAGGCCGCGACCAGCAGCGCCGACGTGATTTACCTCGGCGAAGCGGTGTGCAGCAAGCGCCGCTCCACCAAAGTGGGCGACTGGCTGGATATGGCAAAGAGCCTTGCCGGCAGCGGCAAGCAGGTGGTGCTCTCCACGCTCGCGCTGGTGCAGGCGTCTTCCGAACTGGGCGAGCTGAAGCGCTACGTCGAAAACGGCGAGTTCCTGCTGGAAGCGAGCGATCTGGGCGTGGTGAACATGTGCGCTGAACGCAGGCTGCCGTTCGTCGCGGGTCATGCCCTCAACTGCTACAACGCCGTCACCCTGCGCCTGCTGCTCAAACAGGGAATGACGCGCTGGTGCATGCCGGTGGAACTCTCCCGCGACTGGCTGGCAAACCTGCTTAACCAGTGCGACGAGCTGGGCATTCGCAATCAGTTTGAAGTGGAAGTCCTGAGCTACGGCCATCTGCCGCTGGCCTACTCCGCCCGCTGCTTCACCGCGCGCTCGGAAGACCGCCCGAAAGACGAATGCGAAACCTGCTGCATCAAGTACCCGAACGGACGCAGCATGCTGTCGCAGGAGAATCAGCAGGTGTTTGTCCTCAACGGTATTCAGACCATGAGCGGCTATGTCTATAACCTCGGCAACGAGCTGGCGTCGATGGACGGGCTGGTGGATATGGTTCGGCTGTCGCCGCTGGATACCGGCGTGTTCGCGATGCTGGACGCCTTCCGCGCCAATGAAAACGGCGCCGCGCCGCTGCCGCTGACGGCAAACAGCGACTGCAACGGCTACTGGAGACGGCTCGCCGGGCTGGAGCTGCAGGCGTAAAAAAGGCTCACTTTGTTAACAACGGTTATCATTATTTAATGCAGTATTAAAGATTCACCGTCGACAAAGTGAGCTGTTATGACTGACAAAACCATTCCGTTTTCGGTGCTGGATCTGGCGCCGATCCCACAAGGCTCCTCGGCAAGAGAAGCCTTTTCGCACTCTCTGGATCTGGCTCAGCTGGCCGAGAAGCGTGGCTATCACCGCTACTGGCTGGCCGAACACCACAACATGGTGGGCATCGCCAGCGCCGCGACCTCGGTACTGATTGGCTATCTGGCAGCAAATACCACCACCCTGCACCTGGGCTCCGGTGGCGTAATGCTGCCGAACCACGCCCCGCTGGTGATTGCCGAGCAGTTTGGCACCCTGAATACCCTCTATCCTGGGCGTATTGATTTGGGTCTTGGTCGTGCGCCCGGCAGCGACCAGCCGACCATGCGCGCCCTGCGCCGCCATATGAGCGGCGATATCGACAACTTCCCGCGCGACGTGGCCGAGCTGGTGGACTGGTTCGACGCGCGCGATCCGAACCCGCACGTACGCCCGGTACCGGGCTACGGTGAGAAGATCCCGGTGTGGCTGTTAGGCTCAAGCCTCTACAGCGCACAGCTCGCCGCACAGCTGGGGCTGCCGTTTGCCTTCGCCTCGCACTTCGCGCCGGATATGCTGCATCAGGCGCTGCATCTTTACCGCACGAACTTTAAACCGTCCGAGCGTCTGGAGAAGCCGTACGCGATGGTGTGTATCAACATCATTGCCGCCGACAGCAATCGCGACGCGGAATTCCTGTTCACCTCAATGCAGCAGGCGTTTGTGAAGCTGCGCCGCGGTGAGACGGGCCAGCTTCCGCCGCCGGTGGAGAATATGCATCAGCTGTGGTCCGCCTCCGAGCAGTATGGCGTGCAGCAGGCGCTGAGCATGTCGCTGGTAGGCGATAAATCGAAAGTGCGCCACGGGCTGGACGCGGTGCTGCGCGAAACGCAGGCGGATGAGATTATGGTTAACGGCCAGATTTTCGATCACCAGGCGCGTTTGCATTCGTTTGAACTGGCGATGCAGGTGAAAGAGGAACTGGTGGGGTAGTTTTTTGCTTTTCTCCCTCTCCCTATGGGAGAGGGCCGGCGTGAGGGGTTCAACCCCTCGTTTTACTGATACACAGGCAACAGATTAAAACTCGACAGCACGTGTACCAGTGCGTTACCAACGCCGAATACCAGAATCAGCACAATCATCGGCTTGCCACCCCAGACGCGGAATTTCGGGCTACCGAAGCGTTTACGTGATTTGCGCGCCAGCAGCGCCGGCACAATCGCCGCCCAGATAGTTGCCGCCAGCCCTGCATAGCCGATGGCGTACAGGAAGCCGTTCGGCCACAACAGACCGCCCACAATCGGCGGCAGGAAGGTCAGCAGCGCGGTTTTTAAACGCCCCATCGCAGAATCATCAAAGCCGAACAGATCCGCCAGATAGTCAAACAAGCCCAGCGTCACGCCCAGGAAAGAGCTCGCCACCGCAAAGTTAGAGAAGATAACCAGCAGTAGATCCAGGCTGCGGCTGTTCAGCACGCCGCTCAGCGCCTGCACCAGCACGTCGATGTTACCGCCCTTCTGGGCAATGCCGATAAATTCCGGACGCGGGATGTTGCCCATCGTCCCCAGCAGCCAAATCACATACAGACCCAGCGCCAGCAGCGTGCCGTAGACCAGACACTTCACAATGGTGCGGGGATCTTTGCCGTAGTACTTCATCAGGCTCGGCACGTTACCGTGGTAACCGAACGACGCCAGACAGAACGGCAGCGTCATCAGCAGGTACGGCGTGTAGGAGGTGTTCACTTCGTCGACGTTAAACAGCGTGGCGGGCGTCACGTGCCCCAGCAGGCTGCCGAAGGTCAGGAAGAAAGTGATGACCTTCGCGCCTAATACGATCGCCGTCATGCGGCTCACCGCTTTGGTACTCATCCAGACGATAAACGCCACAGCCAGCGCAAAACACAGCCCTGCCAGACGCGCCGGAACGTTCATCGACATCTCCGAGAAGGTATGGTGCAGAATCGAGCCGCTCGCTGAAATGTACGCGTAGGTCAGGATATAGAGCACAAACGCGATGGACAGGCCGTTCACCAGGTTCCAGCCTTTGCCCAGCAGATCTTTGGTGATGGTGTCGAAGCTGGAGCCAATGCGGTAGTTCAGGTTTGCTTCAAGGATCATCAGCCCGGAATGGAGCATGCAGAACCAGGTAAAGACCAGCGCCGCCAGCGACCAGAAGAACCACGCACCGGACATGACCACTGGCAGGGAAAACATCCCGGCACCAATGATGGTTCCGCCGATGATCACCACGCCGCCAAGCAGCGAAGGTGACGTTTGGGTGGTGGTTAGTGTCGCCATACAGCCTTTTCTCCAGTCAATCATGCGGTTCTGCATTTTAATGTGACGCACTGTACCAGTACAAGAGTACAAAAGGAATAAAAAAAGCCCCGATAGCGTGTATCGGGGCTGTATATTTTACTTTACGTCAGTTGCGTAAGGCTTACGCGTCACGGCGACGGCTGGTGCCTTCATCACGACGTGGGCCGCGGTTTTCGCGACGCTCGCCGGAGAAACGACGACCTTCACCACCGCGACCTTCGCTGCGGCCGCCTTCACGACGCTCGCCACCGAAGCTGCGACCACCGCCACGACGTTCGCCACCGCGGTCAGGACGTGGCTGTGCATCGCCCATCAGCTGCATGTTCATCGGCTTGTTCAGGATGCGGGTACGCGTAAAGTGCTGCAGCACTTCGCCCGGCATGCCTTTTGGCAGCTCGATGGTAGAGTGGGATGCGAACAGCTTGATGTTACCAATGTAACGGCTGCTGATGTCGCCTTCGTTAGCGATCGCGCCAACGATGTGACGAACTTCAACGCCATCATCACGGCCCACTTCAATGCGGTACAGTTCCATATCACCCGCGTCGCGACGTTCACGACGTGGACGATCTTCACCACCACGCTCTGGACGGTCACCACGTGGGCCACGGTCATTGCGGTCATTGCGGTCGCCACGACGTTCGAAGCGATCGTCACGGTCACGGAATTCACGCTTAGGACGCATCGGCGCATCTGGTGGCACGATCAGGCTACGTTCGCCCTGAGCCATTTTCAGCAGTGCTGCAGCCAGGGTTTCCATGTCCAGCTCTTCGCCTTCAGCAACAGGCTGAATCTGCGACAGCAGCGCACGGTACTGGTCCAGATCGCTGCTTTCCAGCTGCTGCTGTACTTTCGCGGCGAATTTTTCCAGGCGGCGTTTGCCCAGCAGATCTGCATTTGGCAGGTCAGCTTCTGGAATGGTCAGCTTCATGGTGCGTTCAATGTTACGCAGCAGACGACGCTCGCGGTTCTCAACGAACAGCAGCGCACGACCCGCACGACCCGCACGACCGGTACGGCCGATACGGTGAACGTAAGACTCGGAATCCATCGGGATGTCGTAGTTAACAACCAGGCTGATACGCTCAACGTCCAGACCACGTGCTGCCACGTCGGTTGCAATCAGGATATCCAGACGACCGTCTTTCAGACGCTCCAGAGTCTGCTCACGCAGGGCCTGGTTCATGTCGCCGTTCAGCGCTGCGCTGTTGTAGCCGCTACGCTCCAGGGCTTCAGCCACTTCCAGGGTCGCGTTTTTGGTACGCACGAAGATAATCGCCGCATCAAAATCTTCCGCTTCCAGGAAACGTACCAGCGCTTCGTTTTTGCGCATGCCGTACACAGACCAGTAGCTCTGGCTGATGTCCGGGCGAGTGGTAACGCTGGACTGAATACGCACTTCCTGAGGATCTTTCATGAAGCGCTTGGTGATACGACGAATCGCTTCTGGCATGGTGGCAGAGAACAGCGCGGTCTGATGACCGTCCGGGATCTGCGCCATGATGGTTTCGACGTCTTCGATGAAGCCCATACGCAGCATTTCATCTGCTTCATCCAGTACCAGGCCGCTCAGTTTAGAGAGGTCCAGAGTACCGCGCTTCAGGTGATCCAGCAGACGGCCCGGCGTACCGACAACAATCTGTGGGCCCTGGCGCAGGGCGCGTAACTGCACGTCATAACGCTGGCCGCCGTACAGGGCTACCACGTTTACGCCGCGCATATGTTTAGAGAATTCCGTCATGGCTTCTGCAACCTGAACAGCCAGTTCACGGGTTGGAGCCAGGACGAGGATCTGCGGTGCACGCAGGTCCGGATCAATGTTGTTCAGCAGCGGCAGCGAGAATGCTGCAGTTTTACCGCTACCAGTCTGGGCCATGCCCAGCACGTCACGACCAGAAAGCAGGTGTGGGATACACTCAGCCTGGATCGGAGATGGTTTTTCGTAACCCAGATCGTTAAGGGCTTCAAGGATAGGAGCCTTCAGGCCCAGATCTGCAAAAGTGGTTTCGAATTCAGCCATGTAGTACAAGTGCCTCGATATTAATGGCGGCCAGTCTACTTAGCTCATCGTGAAAATGATTAGCAATTTTCATTGAAAAGTGTGAACCGGCTCAAAGTAGGTGTATTGACGAACAACAACGCCCTCACCAGTTAAGGTGATGGCAATCAAAAGATTACGGGCTGATGTTTATGTCGTCAGCTATTGCTGGTCCGATTCTGCCAGGTCGTCATGCTCCTGGCCCAAGAGCGATAATTCCAACAATGCATAACGGTGCTCAACGAAGTTGTGTACGTTGTTAGCAACCGCTAATTTGAACAGTGCCGTAGCGCTGTCCATATCCCCCAGACTTAGGTAGTACTTACCTAAATAGAAGTTGGTTTCACTGAGATGCTCAGCGAGCGAGGTGTTATCCGTTGCGTCCGCCTTGAGGCGTTCCATCAGCGTTGCTTCGCTAATGTTGCCCAGGTAGAACTCGACAATGTTCCATCCCCACTGTTCCTTGTCCGATTTATCGAAGCGCTGTTTTAGTGCCTCTTTTGCCTGCTTCTCATCGAGCTTCCGCTCAACGATGTAAAGCCACAGGCTACGGAAAGGATCATTAGGATCGTCTTGATAAAACGCCAGCAGATCATCTTGCGCTAACTTATCACGACCGCCGTAATACAATGCGATACCGCGATTCAAGTGCGCGTAGTTGTAAGTTGGATCAAGCTCAAGTACAGAATCAAACGCTTCATAGGCAGCATCAAAATTGCCTGCCTGCGTTAAATAAATGCCTAAGTAATTGAATACTTCAGGCATATCAGGTCGGATAGCCAGCGCTTGTGAAAAATCATTTCGCGCCAATGCCCTCAGACCGAGACTATCATACAACACTCCGCGCTCATATAAAAGCTGTGCGCGTTCTTCGTCGGTTAAAGCCCGACTGGCAAGTATTTGTTCCATGCGTGCCAGAATCACTTCCTGCTGCAAAGTCGGTTGCAATGGCACTGCGAGGACTTCGCTCTTACGCCAGGCAGAGTTGCTGCATCCTGCCAGCGTTAAAGCTGTCGCAACGAAACACCAGCGCAAAAAAGGCTTCATTTCCCACTCCCGAAGACAACTATTGGATGAACGTCCTGTCCCCCGGCGGCTTAACAAGGCGTCCTGCCTGATAATAGGCCCTCCGCAAAGCGGAGGGCAAATGGCAACTTACTCGCCTTGCTGTTCTGCTGCCTGTGCTTCTGGCGCAGCAGCTGGCTGAGACTGCTCGGTTGCTTCTTTAATGCTCAGACGGATACGGCCCTGGCGATCAACTTCCAGAACTTTCACCGGTACTTCCTGACCCATCTGCAGGTAATCGGTCACTTTCTCAACGCGCTTGTCAGCGATCTGAGAGATGTGAACCAGACCTTCTTTACCGCCACCGATGGCAACGAACGCGCCAAAGTCAACGATACGGGTCACTTTACCTGCGTAGACGCGGCCCACTTCGATCTCTGCCGTGATTTCTTCGATGCGACGGATCGCGAATTTCGCTTTCTCGCCGTCGGTTGCTGCGATCTTCACAGTACCGTCATCTTCGATTTCGATCGTGGTGCCAGTCTCTTCGGTCAGCGCACGGATTACGGAACCGCCCTTACCGATAACATCTTTGATCTTGTCTGGGTTGATCTTGATGGTGTGGATACGTGGAGCGAATTGAGAAATGTCGCCACGCGGCGCGTTAATCGCCTGTTCCATCACGCCCAGGATGTGCAGACGCGCACCTTTAGCCTGGTTCAGAGCAACCTGCATGATCTCTTTGGTGATACCTTCAATTTTGATATCCATCTGCAGCGCAGAGATACCTTCGCGGGAACCCGCTACTTTGAAGTCCATATCGCCCAGGTGGTCTTCGTCACCCAGAATGTCAGACAGAACAACGAAGTTGTCGCCTTCTTTCACCAGGCCCATTGCGATACCCGCAACGGCGGCTTTGATCGGCACGCCTGCATCCATCAGCGCCAGAGAAGCACCACACACGGAAGCCATGGAAGAAGAACCGTTGGATTCGGTGATTTCAGAAACCACACGAACGGTGTACGGGAACTTGTCAGCTTCTGGCATCACTGCCAGCACGCCGCGCTTCGCCAGACGACCGTGACCAATTTCACGACGCTTCGGCGAGCCAACCATACCGGTTTCGCCTACGGAGTACGGAGGGAAGTTGTAGTGGAACAGGAAGCTGTCAGTGCGCTCGCCCATCAGTTCGTCGATGATCTGTGCGTCACGTGCAGTACCCAGGGTCGCGGTAACCAGCGCCTGCGTTTCGCCACGGGTGAACAGCGCGGAACCGTGAGTACGTGGCAGAACGCCAGTACGCACATCCAGACCACGGATCATGTCTTTTTCGCGGCCATCGATACGCGGCTCGCCTGCCAGCACACGGCTACGAACAACGTTTTTCTCGATTGCGTGCAGGATGTCGCTCAGTTCGTTAGCGTCCAGCGTTTCGTCTTCAGCAACCAGCGTCGCGATAGTTTCAGACTTGATCACGTCAACCTGAGCGTAACGCTCCTGTTTGTCAGTGATGCGGTATGCATCGCTCAAACGAGATTCTGCCAGAGCTGCAACGCGTGCGTTCAGCGCATCGTTTGCTGCTTCTGGCTGCCAGTCCCAACGTGGTTTACCGGCTTCTTTCACCAGGTCGTTGATGTTCTGGATAACGATCTGCTGCTGGTCGTGGCCAAATACCACAGCGCCCAGCATCTGGTCTTCGCTCAGCAGTTCAGCTTCGGATTCAACCATCAGCACAGCCGCTTCAGTACCCGCAACAACCAGGTCCAGCTTACTTTCTTTCAGCTCTTCCTGGGTTGGGTTCAGTACGTACTGGTCGTTGATGTAGCCAACGCGCGCGGCACCGATTGGGCCATTAAATGGAATACCAGACAGTGACAGGGCAGCGGATGCGCCGATCATGGCAACGATGTCCGGGTTAACCTGTGGGTTAACGGAAACAACGGTCGCGATAACCTGTACTTCGTTAACGAAGCCTTCCGGGAACAGCGGACGAACCGGGCGGTCAATCAGACGCGCAATCAGGGTTTCGCCTTCGCTTGGACGGCCTTCACGACGGAAGAAACCACCCGGGATTTTACCGGCAGCGTAGGTACGCTCCTGGTAGTTAACGGTCAGCGGGAAGAAGTCCTGACCTGGTTTAGCTTTTTTCTGGCCAACAACGGTAACGAATACCGCAGTGTCATCCATGCTTACCATAACGGCAGCAGTAGCCTGACGTGCCATCATGCCGGTTTCCAGCGTGACGGTATGTTGACCATACTGGAATTTACGAACGATCGGATTCAGCAAAGTTCTGTCCTTTCTTAAATGTTTGACAGCACACCACCGGTGTGCTGTCGATTTAACCCGACCTTCTTCGCATCCTCGCGACTAATGACAACCAACACCCCCATGGGTGAAGCCTCTCATTAGCCGCGCGAACCTCTGCAATGAAGATCATTTATAGCAACAATACAATAGTTTCCAGTGAATTGCTGCCGTCTGGTTGAAAAAAGGGGCCATCAGGCCCCCTTTTCTGAAACTCGCAAGAATTAGCGACGCAGACCCAGACGCTCGATCAGCGCGGTGTAGCGTGCAACATCTTTACGTTTCAGGTAGTCGAGCAGTTTACGACGCTGAGAAACCATACGCAGCAGACCACGACGGCTGTGGTGATCTTTTTTGTGCTCTGCAAAGTGACCCTGCAGGTGGTTAATCTGTGCAGTCAGCAGTGCAACCTGAACTTCGGTAGAACCGCTGTCGTTAGTACCACGACCAAACTCAGAAACGATTTTAGCTTTAGCTTCAACGCTTAGAGACATTTTCAAACTCCAAAGTATAAAGAATGTAAGGATGCCGATCTCTAATTCAGCAATCCCATGTACGCCCCGCAGATTGTTAAACAATTTACCAGGCGTTAAGCGGCGATATTCTACTCGTCTCCCCTGCTTATCGCAAGGTGAGCCGTTATCACCGTCACGCGTCGACCGGATATTCGACGACCAGACGACGCGGCGCAACGCGCCCTTCGCCATCCATTTCGCCCATACCGATGAATTTCCCTTCGTCACCTTCGGTCACGCGTACCAGTCCTTCCAGTGGCGCTTGTGCCGTACGAACCGGGTTGCCGTTCTTAAAGTAAACGGACGATGTTAAAGGAAGATTAACAACCGGGAAGTCCGCTGCCGGACTGTCCATCGGCATCAGCAAAGGATCCAGCAAATCTGCCGGCGCAATCCCCTGCGCTTCCGCCTGTTCTACCAGGTCGCGCAGATATTCCAGGGTCACCATCCGCTCCACCGGGTACTTGCTCACCGCCAGGCGGCGCAGGTAAATCACATGCGCGCCGCAGCCCAGCTTTTCACCGAGGTCGTCGATGATAGTGCGAATATAGGTCCCTTTCGAACAGTGTACTTCCAGCTCCAGCTCATCACCTTCGTGGCGAATAAACAGCAGCTCATACACGGTTATCGGACGGGCTTCACGCGGAACGTCAATGCCCTGGCGCGCATATTCGTAGAGCTTCTTGCCCTGATATTTCAGCGCCGAATACATCGACGGCACCTGCATCGTGTCTCCACGGAAGCTCTCCAGCGCAGCATCAAGCTGTTCCGCGCTGAACGTCACCGGACGCTCTTCCACCACCTGGCCATCCGCGTCGGAGGTATCCGTGCGCTGGCCCAGTTTAGCGATAACGCGGTAGCGCTTATCGGAGTCGAGCAGGTACTGGGAAAACTTTGTCGCCTCTCCCAGGCAGACCGGCAGCATGCCTGTTGCCAGCGGATCGAGCGCGCCGGTGTGGCCCGCACGGTTGGCGTTATAAATACGCTTAACTTTCTGCAGCACGTCGTTGCTGGAAGCGCCCTGGGGTTTATCCAGCAGCAGCACACCATGCACGTCGCGACCACGACGACGAGGACGACTCATTAGTCCTCCTTGCTGTCGTCCGCCGGGTTAACACGACGCTCGTCGTCATGTTTAACCACGCTGGTCACCAGGTTGGACATACGCATACCTTCAACCAGCGAGTTGTCGTAGAAGAAGGTCAGCTCAGGCACGATGCGCAGGCGCATCGCTTTGCCGAGCAGGGAGCGGATGAAACCAGAGGCTTCCTGCAGCGCTTTAATGCCGTTTTTCACTGCCGCTTCGTCCTGATCGTTCAGGAAGGTGACGAACACTTTTGCATACGCCAGATCGCGGGACATTTCGACACCGGAAACGGTGGTCATCATGCCGACGCGCGGGTCTTTAATTTCACGTTGCAGAATGAGTGCGATCTCTTTCTGCATTTCCTGCGCTACGCGCTGAGGGCGACCAAATTCTTTCGCCATAATAAATTCTCCAGACAAAAAAGGGGCTAAAAGCCCCTTTTAAAATTATTGCCGGGTGGCGCGAGGCGATCCCGGCTTACAATCGGTAATTAAGCGATGGTACGCTGAATTTCGATGATCTCGAACACTTCGATCATATCGCCAACGCGAACGTCGTTGTAGTTCTTCACGCCGATACCACATTCCATGCCGTTACGGACTTCGTTAACGTCATCTTTGAAGCGGCGCAGGGATTCCAGCTCGCCTTCGTAGATAACCACGTTGTCACGCAGTACGCGGATTGGGTTGTGACGCTTGATGTTACCTTCGGTAACCATACAGCCCGCGATCGCACCGAATTTCGGTGATTTGAACACGTCACGTACTTCAGCCAGACCGATGATCTGCTGTTTCAGCTCAGGAGACAGCATGCCGCTCATCGCTGCTTTCACTTCGTCGATCAGGTTATAGATGACGGAGTAGTAACGCAGATCCAGGCTTTCGGCTTCAATTACTTTACGCGCAGATGCATCCGCACGAACGTTGAAGCCAACCAGGATAGCGTTGGAGGCCGCAGCCAGGGTTGCGTCGGTTTCGGTGATACCACCTACGCCAGAACCGATGATCTTCACTTTCACTTCGTCGGTAGACAGTTTCAGCAAGGAGTCGGAGATCGCTTCCACAGAGCCCTGAACGTCAGCTTTCAGAACGATGTTCACTTCGTGAACTTCGCCCTCGGTCATGTTGGCAAACATGTTCTCGAGTTTAGATTTCTGCTGACGAGCCAGTTTAACTTCACGGAATTTGCCCTGACGATACAGCGCAACTTCACGCGCTTTCTTCTCGTCACGCACAACCGTCACTTCGTCACCGGCAGCCGGAACACCGGACAGACCCAGGATTTCCACTGGAATGGACGGACCCGCTTCCAGAACTTCCTGACCCAGTTCGTTACGCATCGCACGAACGCGGCCGTATTCGAAGCCACACAGAACGATGTCGCCCTTGTTCAGGGTACCTTCACGAACCAGAACGGTTGCAACCGGACCACGACCTTTATCCAGGAAGGATTCGATTACCGCGCCGCTCGCCATACCATTACGGATCGCTTTCAGCTCCAGTACTTCAGCCTGCAGCAGGATCGCGTTCAGCAGGTCGTCGATACCGGTACCCGCTTTCGCAGATACTGGGATGAACTGCGCTTCACCGCCCCACTCTTCCGGCATAACGCCGTACTGAGACAGTTCGTTCTTCACGCGGTCCAGATCGGCTTCTGGCTTATCGATTTTGTTGACTGCAACAACCAGAGGCACCTGCGCCGCTTTCGCGTGCTGGATAGCTTCGATGGTCTGTGGCATCACGCCGTCGTCTGCGGCAACAACCAGTACAACGATATCCGTTGCCTGAGCACCACGAGCACGCATTGAGGTAAACGCTGCGTGGCCTGGGGTATCCAGGAAGGTGATCATGCCGTTTTCGGTTTCTACGTGGTAAGCACCGATGTGCTGGGTAATACCACCCGCTTCACCAGAGGCAACCTTAGTAGAACGAATGTAGTCAAGCAGAGAGGTTTTACCGTGGTCAACGTGACCCATGATGGTCACAACCGGTGCACGCGGTTCAGCCGCAGCGCCAGTATCACGGTCGCTCATTACTGCTTCTTCCAGCTCGTTTTCACGACGCAGGATAACTTTGTGGCCCATCTCTTCAGCAACCAGCTGTGCGGTTTCCTGATCGATGACCTGGTTGATGGTCGCCATGGCGCCCAGTTTCATCATCGCTTTGATGACCTGAGAGCCTTTAACCGCCATCTTGTTCGCCAGATCGCCAACGGTGATGGTTTCGCCAATCACGACGTCACGGTTAACGGCCTGAGCAGGCTTCTGGAAGCTCTGCTGCAGGGCGGAACCTTTACGCTTACCGCCTTTACCGCCGCGAACAGCAGCGCGTGCTTCTTCACGGTCAGCTTTGGATTCAGCGTGCTTGTTGCCTTTTTTCGCCGGACGCGCAGCTTTTGCATTACGGCCACGGCCACGACCGCCTTCAACTTCACGGTCGTTATCATCTTCAGCCTGACGCGCATGCTGAGAAGTGGTCACGTGATAGTCGCTGGTGTCTTCAGTCGGCTCAACGGTATTCACACCATTCTTCTCGTTTTCTTCTGCCATACGGCGCGCTTCTTCGGCGACGCGGCGAGCTTCTTCTTCCAGCTTACGGCGGGCTTCTTCTTCCGCTTTACGCTTCAGCTCGGCAGCTTCATTTTCACGGCGGGCTTTTTCAGCCTGGGCGGTTTTGGTCATTTCGTCTGTCTGTTGATTGCTCACTTTGTCTTTTTCCGCAGCGTCACGCTTCACTTTATCACTTGCGTCGCGTTTCGCTTTTTCTGCGGCCTCACGTTCAGCTTTTAATTCTGCTTCACGTTTGGCGGTTGCTTCCGCCTCACGCTGAGCTTGTTCTTCCGCTTCACGCTGTGCCTGCTCTTCCGCGGCAAGGCGTTCTGCCTCTTGCGGATCACGTTTTACAAAGGTGCGCGTCTTGCGGACTTCAATTTGGACCGATTTGCTTTTGCCACCGGTACCTGGGATGTTTAACGTGCTACGCGTTTTGCGCTGCAGCGTTAACTTGTCAGGCGTCGAACCATGTTCACGGTTCAGGTGCGTTAACAAGGTTTGTTTTTCTTGCGCGGTCACCGAGTCATCAGCGGACTTCGGGATCCCTGCATCAGCAAATTGCTGTACCAGGCGGTCCACGGAGGTCTGAATCTCAGCAGCCAGCGATTTTACAGTTACATCAGTCATGCTGTTCCTTCCTGCTACAGTTTATTACGCTTCGTCGCCGAACCAGCAAATATTACGTGCGGCCATGATGAGCTCGCCGGCTTTCTCGTCGGTTAAACCTTCGATATCAGCCAGGTCATCAACGCCTTGCTCAGCGAGATCTTCCAGCGTACAAACACCACGGGCAGCCAGCTTGAACGCAATCGCACGATCAAGACCTTCCAGATTCAGCAGGTCATCAGCCGGCTTCTTATCGCCAAGGCTTTCTTCCTGAGCCAGTGCCAGGGTGGTCAGTGCGTTTTTAGCGCGTTCACGCAGGGCTTCAACGGTTGGTTCATCCAGACCGTCAATTTCCAGCAGCTCTTTCATTGGCACATAGGCCAGTTCTTCCAGCGTAGAGAAACCTTCTTCAACCAGAACAGTGGCGAAGTCTTCGTCAATATCCAGGTATTTAGTGAAGGTATCGATCGCCGCATGGGCTTCAGCCTGATGCTTAGCCTGCAGGTCATCAACGGTCATTACGTTGAGTTCCCAGCCGCTCAGCTGTGACGCCAGGCGTACGTTCTGACCGTTACGGCCGATTGCCTGCGCCAGGTTGCCCGCTTCAACAGCGATATCCATGGTGTGTTTGTCTTCGTCAACAACGATAGACGCCACATCAGCTGGAGCCATTGCGTTGATCACGAACTGCGCCGGGTTGTCATCCCACAGAACGATATCAATACGTTCGCCGCCCAGCTCAGTCGAAACTGCCTGAACGCGCGCACCGCGCATACCGACGCAAGCACCGACCGGGTCGATACGCTTGTCATTGGTTTTCACCGCAATTTTCGCACGGGAGCCCGGATCGCGAGCCGCCGCTTTAATCTCGATAACTTCTTCACCGATTTCCGGCACTTCAATACGGAACAGTTCTACCAGCATTTCTGGTTTAGAACGGGTCACGAACAGCTGTGCACCACGCGCTTCAGGGCGAACGGCGTACAGAACACCGCGAATACGGTCGCCTGGACGGAAGTTTTCACGCGGCAGCATATCTTCACGCAGGATCACGGCTTCAGCGTTACCCGGCAACCCTTCGGATTTGATCTCCAGGGAGATGTTGTCGCGGTTCACTTTTTTCACCACGCCGGTGATGATCTCGCCTTCCTGATCGCGGAACTGATCGACAACCAGCGCACGCTCGGCTTCGCGCACTTTCTGCACGATAACCTGTTTAGCGGTCTGAGTCGTGATACGGTCGAAGGTCACAGATTCAATCTGATCTTCTACGTACTCGCCCACGTTCAGACTTTCGTCTTCAAAACGGGCAGCTTCCAGCGTGATCTCTTTGGTCGGCTGGGTCACTTCTTCAACGATTACCCAACGACGGAATGTATCGAAGTCACCGCTTTTACGATCGATTTCTACGCGAACATCGATCTCTTGTTCGTATTTTTTCTTGGTTGCTGTAGCCAGTGCACTTTCCAGCGCTTCGAAAATCTTCTCACGCGGCAGTGATTTCTCGTTGGAGACGGCTTCAACAACAGCCAAAATTTCTTTGTTCATCGCGGGCTTTTCACCTCAATCCAGACTGTTAAAAGTGGGGAACCAGGTTCGCCTTCTGGATATTACTCAGCGCGAACACTTCATCTTTGCCTTCGACTGTCACCGTGATCATTTCACCATCAACGGCTTTGATAATTCCCTGCCATTTACGGCGGTTCTGTACGGCCATACGCAGAACGAGAGCCACTTCTTCACCGGTAAAGCGCACATAGTGCTCGGCCGTGAACATCGGGCGATCGAGGCCAGGTGAGGAAACTTCCAGGTTGTACGCAACGGTAATCGGGTCTTCAACATCAAGAACCGCACTCACCTGGTGGCTGACATCAGCACAATCATCAACATTGATGCCATCTTCACTATCAATATAGATGCGCAGCGTCGATGTACGGCCGCGAACGAATTCGATGCCGACCAGTTCGTAGCCCAGTGCTTCGACCGGTGCAGTAATCATCTCTGTTAATTTTTGCTCTAATGTGGACAAGCCCACCCCCAAGACATAAAAAAAGGGCGTAAAGCCCAGTTATTCTGTAGTCAGATAATAAAAAACCCCGATAAATCGGGGCTTTAGATAACTGAACCCTATAGCCACAACTGTGGCCTGGAGCACTTTCCGAAAGAATTTTTTCAAATCCAGCTACGAAGGCTCTAAGTCTTCACAGTATATTTGAAAAAGAACTTTATGGGAAAGTGGTTGCGGGGGCCGGATTTGAACCGACGACCTTCGGGTTATGAGCCCGACGAGCTACCAGGCTGCTCCACCCCGCGCCTGAAACGTGGCAAATTCTACGCGTTTTGGACAGAATTTGCAAATAATGCTGGGATTTGGTACCGAAGACGGGACGTAAAATCGGCGTTTAGTATATTGATAGTTGACCCCACCTGTCAACCCAACTTCCGCCAGATCGATTAGACCAAAATTTTTACAAAAAACGCACGACTCTCTTCCGGTCTTCGCCAAAAGATGATTAAATGAATACTCACTTATTTTGCATAAAAATGCACAAGAGAGCGAAAGCGGTCTCTAATCAGTCAATCAAGCAGGGTTTTATTCTATGACGACGATTCTCAAGCATCTTCCGGTAGGACAACGTATTGGCATCGCTTTCTCAGGCGGCCTGGATACCAGCGCTGCACTGCTGTGGATGCGCCAGAAGGGAGCGGTTCCGTACGCCTATACTGCGAACCTGGGTCAGCCGGATGAGGACGACTACGATGCCATACCTCGTCGCGCTAAAGAGTATGGTGCAGAGAACGCGCGCCTGATTGACTGCCGTAAGCAACTGGTCGCTGAAGGTATCGCGGCTATTCAGTGCGGTGCGTTCCATAACACCACCGGCGGCCTGACCTATTTCAACACCACCCCTCTGGGCCGTGCGGTCACCGGCACTATGCTGGTTGCGGCGATGAAAGAAGACGGCGTCAACATCTGGGGTGACGGTAGCACCTATAAAGGTAACGATATTGAACGTTTCTATCGTTATGGCCTGCTGACCAACGCCGAACTGCAGATCTACAAGCCGTGGCTGGATACCGACTTCATCGACGAGCTGGGTGGCCGTCATGAAATGTCCGAGTTTATGATCGCCTGCGGCTTCGACTATAAGATGTCAGTCGAGAAGGCCTACTCCACCGACTCCAACATGCTGGGTGCGACGCACGAAGCGAAAGACCTGGAATTCCTGAACTCCAGCGTGAAGATCGTTAACCCGATCATGGGCGTGAAGTTCTGGGACGAGAACGTAAAAATCCAGGCTGAAGAAGTGACCGTGCGTTTCGAACGCGGCCATCCGGTTGCGCTGAACGGTAAAACCTTCTCTGATGATGTTGAGCTGATGCTGGAAGCTAACCGTATTGGCGGTCGTCACGGTCTGGGCATGAGCGATCAGATTGAAAACCGTATCATCGAAGCGAAAAGCCGTGGCATCTATGAAGCCCCGGGAATGGCACTGCTGCACATCGCTTACGAGCGTCTGCTGACCGGCATTCACAACGAAGACACCATTGAGCAGTATCACTCTCATGGCCGTCAGCTGGGTAAACTGCTGTATCAGGGCCGCTGGTTCGATCCACAGGCGCTGATGCTGCGTGATGCGCTGCAGCGTTGGGTGGCAAGCGCGATCACCGGTGAAGTGACGCTGGAGCTGCGTCGCGGCAACGACTACTCCATCCTGAACACCGTGTCTGACAACCTGACCTATAAAGCAGAGCGTCTGACCATGGAGAAAGGTGAATCCGTGTTCTCACCGGACGATCGTATTGGTCAGCTGACCATGCGTAACCTGGACATCACCGATACCCGCGAGAAGCTGTTCAACTATGTTGAGAATGGCCTGCTCTCCGCCAGTTCAGGTAACGGTCTGCCGCAGGTTGAAAACCTGGAGCACAGCGATAAGAAGTAATCGCTGACGTAACGTGCAAAAGGCGCCCACAGGGCGCCTTTTTTATTTTGATTTTCGTAGGCCCGGTAAGCGCAGCGCCACCGGGCAACATGGCGGTTGACGCATGCGCTTACCCGCCCTACAAAAGATCGGAGATCTCGCAGTCTACAGACGAAAAAAAAGACGTCTTTCGACGTCTTTCTTCTGGAATATTGGTACCGAGGATGGGACTCGAACCCACAAGCCCGTTAGGGCACTACCACCTCAAGGTAGCGTGTCTACCAATTCCACCACCTCGGTACAGAATACTTAGTGCGGGATATCGCTGGTTGGCTTAGCCGGTGCAGCTGGCTGAGTTTGATCAGTTTTCGCTGGCGCGCTCAGATTTTCCCACTCGCTTCCTTTGCTGGTCTTGTTGCTGTTGATATTGCCAAGCACAAGGCTGATGATGAAGAACAGCGTAGCCAGAATCGCCGTTGTGCGGGTCATGAAGTTCGCAGAACCACTTGAACCGAACAGCGTACCGGAAGCGCCTGCTCCGAAGGAGGCTCCCATATCAGCGCCTTTACCTTGCTGCAGCATGATCAGCGCTACGAGAGCGATGGCTACAATAAGGAAAATAACTAAAAGAGCTTCGTACATAATCAACCTGTTCCTTGCGGATTTGCCGCATACCAATGCTTCGACCAATTAGCAGGATTTTTGTTTCCCACTGAAGCGGGTGTGAATACTAACCAAAGCGAATGACCTTCGCAAGGGCATTTTTGACGCATTGTATCAACTGCGGAAAAAAACAGCAAAAAGCCATTAATTGCTTAAAACAAAGGCGACAAAAGCCGCCTTTTTATACATTTAGCGTGCACGATTATGCAGCTTTCACAGCGTCCGCAATACGGTGTGCAAATTCGGTTACCTGCGCTTCGTCTTCACCTTCCACCATCACGCGGATCAGCGGTTCAGTACCAGACTTACGCAGCAGCACGCGTCCACGATTGCCCAGGGCCGCTTCAACGTCAGCCATCACCGCTTTGACGTTCTCGTTTTCCAGCGGATCGCCTTTACCGGCAGTGAAGCGTACGTTTACCAGGATCTGTGGGAACATTTTCATCCCGCTGCACAGATCGTGCAGGCTCATATGGTTGCGCGCCATTGCGGCAACCACCTGCAGCGCGGCCACGATACCGTCACCGGTTGTGGTTTTGTCGAGCAGGATCACGTGACCCGAGTTTTCTGCACCGATGCGCCAGCCCTTCTCCTGCAGTTTTTCCAGCACATAGCGGTCACCCACTTTCGCGCGGACAAACGGAATACCGAGCTGTTTCAGCGCCAGTTCCAGGCCCATGTTACTCATCAGCGTGCCCACCGCACCGCCGCGCAGCTGGCCCTGACGCAGGCCCTCACGGGCAATGATGTAGAGGATCTGATCGCCGTCTACCTTGTTACCTTCGTGGTCGACCATGATCACGCGGTCACCGTCGCCGTCCAGCGCAATGCCCAGGTCGGCTTTCTCTGCCAGAACACGCGCCTGCAGGGCACGAACATCAGTTGCACCCACCTGCTCGTTAATGTTCAGACCATCCGGCTCGCAGCCAATGGTGATGACTTTCGCACCCAGTTCGCGGAAGACATTCGGGGCGATGTGATAGGTCGCGCCATTAGCACAGTCCACCACAATTTTGAGGTGAGCCAGGCTCAGCTCATTCGGGAAGGTACCTTTACAGAATTCGATATAACGGCCCGCCGCATCAACGATACGGTTCGCTTTACCCAGCTCTGCGGAATCTACACAGGTGATCTCTTTTTCCATTTCGGCTTCAATGGCTTCTTCCACGTCATCCGGGAGCTTGGTGCCGTCAATAGAGAAGAATTTAATGCCGTTGTCGTAGAACGGGTTGTGAGAAGCTGAGATGACAATCCCCGCTTCCGCACGGAAAGTGCGCGTCAGATACGCGACAGCAGGCGTTGGCATTGGGCCCGTAAAGGAAGCGGACAGTCCAGCCGCCGCAAGACCCGCCTCCAGCGCGGATTCCAGCATATAGCCGGAAATACGGGTGTCTTTACCGATAATGATCTTACGGGAACCATGACGCGCCAGCACTTTGCCAGCAGCCCAGCCGAGCTTCAGGACAAAATCAGGGGTGATGGGAGCATCGCCTACACGCCCACGGATACCATCGGTGCCAAAATACTTACGATTACTCATAGCGTTTGTTTTCCTTCGCTGCCAGTGTGGCTTCCACCACGCGCATGGCTTCTACTGTTTCTTTGACGTCATGGACACGAATAATGTGCGCGCCCTGCATCGCCGCAATCACCGCGCAGGACAGGCTGCCGCTCAGGCGTTCGCTCGGCCCCACGTTCAGCAACTGCCCAATCATCGACTTTCTCGACATCCCCACCAGCAGCGGCAGGTCAAAGTGATGGAATTCCGATAAGCGCGCGAGCAACGCATAATTGTGGGAGAGATTTTTACCGAAACCGAACCCCGGGTCGAGCAACAATTTCTCTTTTGGGATACCTGCACGTTCGCAGCGCGCAATATGTTCAATAAAGAAGCGATTCACGTCGGCAAAGACATCATCATACTTCGGTGCTTCCTGCATGGTTTTCGGTTGGCCCTGCATGTGCATCAGGCATACCGGTAACCCGGTCTCTGCCGCAGCTTCAAGTGCGCCGGGCTCAGTGAGCGAGCGAATATCATTGATAATGTGAGCGCCCACTCTCGCCACTTCACGAATCACTTCGGGTTTAGAGGTATCAACGGAGATCCATACTTCAAACCGCTGCGCGATAGCTTCAACCACCGGCACCACGCGCGCCAGCTCTTCTTCCACAGACACGTCAGCCGCACCAGGACGCGTCGATTCGCCGCCAACGTCAATGATGGTGGCACCCGCATTAATCATTAGATTCGCGTGTTTAACCGCCTCGATAAGCGTGTTATGCGTGCCGCCGTCAGAGAAGGAGTCAGGGGTAACATTCAGGATCCCCATCACATGGGGATGTGAAAGATCGAGATGCGAGTCCTGAGCGAATAATTTCATGGCGAAATCCCTGGTATCTATATCGTTAAACAGAAATGAAAAACCCCGGAGCAAGCTCCAGGGTTTGAGGTACAGACAAACGCTTCAACAGCAGTGACTTACTTATCGCCCAACTGTTCTGACATGGTGTTGCCCGGGTTTGGCGTACGCGGTTCATCAACCGGACGCGGCGCACGCGGGGTGCCATTGTTGTCAGAATTATTGGAAGCGCCTGGGTCTTCCCAGCCTGCTGGCGGACGCACTTCACGGCGCGCCATCAGGTCGTCAATCTGCGGTGCATCGATGGTCTCATATTTCATGAGCGCATCTTTCATCGAATGCAGGATGTCCATATTGTCGGTCAGGATCTGGCGTGCACGTGCGTAGTTACGCTCTACCAGAGATTTTACTTCCTGGTCGATGATACGAGCCGTCTCATCGGACATATGTTTCGCTTTAGCCACAGAACGGCCGAGGAATACTTCACCCTCTTCCTCTGCATACAGCAGCGGACCGAGTTTGTCGGAGAAGCCCCACTGCGTCACCATGTTACGCGCCAGGTTTGTCGCTACTTTAATGTCGTTGGACGCACCGGTAGAAACATGTTCCACACCGTAGATAATCTCTTCTGCCAGTCGACCGCCGTACAGGGTCGAAATCTGGCTTTCCAGCTTCTGACGGCTGGCGCTGATCGCGTCGCCTTCAGGCAGGAAGAAAGTCACACCCAGCGCACGACCGCGCGGAATAATCGTCACTTTATGCACCGGATCGTGTTCCGGCACGAGGCGACCGATAATCGCGTGACCCGCTTCGTGGTATGCCGTGGACTCTTTCTGCGCTTCCGTCATCACCATGGAGCGACGTTCCGCACCCATCATGATTTTGTCTTTCGCTTTCTCAAACTCCACCATCGACACGACGCGCTTGTTACCGCGAGCGGCAAACAGAGCAGCTTCGTTGACCAGGTTCGCCAGGTCAGCACCGGAGAAGCCCGGGGTACCGCGCGCAATGATTGCCGCGTCGATATCTGGCGCCAGCGGTACGCGACGCATGTGAACTTTCAGAATCTGTTCACGACCGCGAACGTCCGGCAGACCCACAACAACCTGACGGTCGAAACGGCCTGGACGCAGCAGCGCGGGGTCAAGTACGTCCGGACGGTTAGTCGCCGCGATAACGATGATACCTTCGTTACCTTCGAAGCCGTCCATCTCAACCAGCATCTGGTTCAGCGTCTGTTCACGTTCATCGTGACCACCGCCCAGACCTGCGCCACGCTGGCGGCCCACGGCGTCGATTTCATCGATGAAGATAATGCACGGTGCTGCCTTTTTGGCCTGCTCAAACATGTCACGCACACGAGATGCACCGACACCCACGAACATTTCAACGAAGTCAGAACCTGAAATAGTAAAGAACGGCACCTTCGCTTCGCCCGCGATGGCTTTCGCCAGCAGGGTTTTACCGGTACCCGGAGGGCCAACCATCAGCACGCCTTTCGGGATCTTACCGCCCAGCTTCTGGAAACGGCTCGGTTCACGCAGGTACTCAACCAGTTCACCCACCTCTTCTTTCGCTTCGTCACAACCGGCGACGTCAGCGAAGGTGGTCTTGATCTGGTCTTCCGTCAGCATACGCGCCTTGCTCTTACCGAACGACATGGCACCTTTGCCACCGCCGCCCTGCATCTGGCGCATAAAGAAGATCCAGACGCCGATAAGAAGCAGCATCGGGAACCAGGAAATGAAGATAGAAGCCAGCAGGCTTGGTTCTTCTGGCGGCTCACCTACCACCTTGACGTTTTTGGTCAGAAGGTTATCAAGCAGCTTAGGATCGTTCACCGGGATGTAAGTCGTGTAACGGTTACTATCTTTCTTGGTAACGTTGATCTCACGTCCGTTGATACGCGCTTCGCGAACCTGGTCCTGATTGACCTCCTGCAGGAAGGTAGAATAATCCACCTTGCGGCCATTCGACTCGCTGGGCCCAAAGCTCTGGAATACTGACATCAGCACAACGGCAATGACCAGCCAGAGTATTAGGTTTTTCGCCATGTCACTCAAGGGATTAACCTCATATTACAACTGTGTTAAAAACAGCGTCAGGATACTCTATATCCAGTTTCATTCAAACTTTCGCCTGAAATCTACCGGTTATCATTTTCGCCCGGTCGCTACAATATACACTTCTCGGGAACGGGCCCGGGAAGAGTCCGGCTTACGAACTTTAACCTTCGCAAACAGGGAGCGAATTTCCTTAAGATACTCCTCGAAACCTTCGCCCTGAAACACCTTCACAACAAAACTACCACCAGGCGCTAGTACATCACGACACATTTCTAACGCTAGCTCCACCAGATACATGGCGCGGGGGATATCCACCGCCGGTGTTCCGCACATATTTGGTGCCATATCAGACATGACAACCTGGACCTTACTGTCACCTACACGATCAAGTAACGCTTTCAGCACTAATTCATCACGAAAGTCGCCCTGAAGGAAGTCGACACCGACGATGGGATCCATTGGTAAAAGATCGCACGCGATGATTCGGCCCGTTCCGCCGATCTGCGTTACCGCATACTGGGACCATCCGCCAGGTGCCGCACCGAGGTCAACAACCGTCATCCCCGGCTTAAAAAGTTTGTCACTTTGCTGTATTTCATCAAGTTTAAACCAGGCACGGGAACGCAACCCCTTTTTCTGTGCCTGTTGAACATATTTATCGCTAAAGTGTTCCTGAAGCCAGCGGCTGGAGCTGGCAGAACGCTTTTTACCTGTCATTTAACATTTCCGTCCTGGTTCATCGTTACCTGCCTGTGACGTAAATTTCTACGCAGCTATTTGGCGATATAAGGGAGATGGCGGTAGAATGAACCGTTTTCAATCCCAACGTAAGCAAAAATATACGATGAATCTGAGTACTAAACAAAAACAGCACCTTAAAGGTCTGGCACATCCGCTCAAGCCTGTAGTGATGCTTGGCAACAATGGTTTGACCGAAGGGGTGCTTGCCGAGATTGAACAAGCGCTGGAACACCACGAGCTGATCAAGGTGAAAATCGCCTCTGAAGACAGAGACACTAAAAACCTGATCGTGGAAGCCATCGTGCGCGAAACCGGCGCCTGTAATGTACAGGTCATCGGTAAAACGCTGGTGCTCTACCGCCCATCTAAAGAGCGTAAAATCTCGCTGCCACGCTAAGGATATCCTGAATCAAACACATTTTCTGTGTGAAACGAGGGATTTCTGTCAGCAGGCGAGCAAAATGCCATGCTCCTTGAGTTGATAAAAGGCCGCTATGCGGCCTTTTTCTTTTCTTTACAATGTATCAACATCTTAGTAGAGAAGCGAATTACAGGTATTCAACCTTAATAATTTCGTATTCCACTTCACCGCCAGGGGTGCGAATGGTGACAACATCGTCCTGCTCTTTGCCAATCAGGCCGCGAGCAATCGGGGAGTTCACTGAAATCAGGTTCTGTTTGAAGTCTGCTTCATCATCACCCACGATGCGATAGGTCTGCTCTTCGTCGTTGTCCAGGTTCAGCACGGTCACGGTAGAACCAAAGATCACACGCCCGTTGTTAGGCATTTTGGTGATATCGATAACCTGTGCATTGGACAGTTTTGCTTCGATATCTTTAATACGCCCTTCACAGAAGCCCTGCTGCTCACGAGCGGCGTGGTATTCAGCGTTCTCTTTCAGGTCGCCATGCTCGCGCGCATCCGCGATAGCGGCGATGATTTCAGGACGACGCACGGATTTCAGGAAATCCAGCTCTTCGCGCAGTTTTTCGGCACCACGTAAGGTCATCGGAATAGCTTGCATTTGTTATACCTCTTAAACATTCCTGTTGGGAGCAGTGTTCCCTGCTCCTGCCCCCCTAAGCGGGCAAGAAGCAAAAAGAAAACCGACCCGGGAGCAATGCCCCAGGTCAGCAGCAATTTTTCAATTTGATATGTATTTTACCGCGAAGTTCACTATGGGTCATCGTTTACTTTGCAGTGCCATGCACCGTAGTATGACGGTTTGTTTTCGGGTTGTTAGCGCGAGATTATGCGATTTTCCAGATTTATCATCGGATTGACTACCAGTATAACGTTCACCGCCCAGGCCGCGAATGTTGATGAGTACATTAATCAGCTCCCCGCAGGCGCGAACCTTGCCCTGATGGTGCAGAAGGTTGGCGCACAGGCTCCCGAGATTGACTATCACAGTCAACAGATGGCGCTGCCTGCCAGTACCCAAAAGGTGATCACTGCCCTCGCCGCCCTGCTCCAGCTCGGGCCTGACTTCCGTTTTACGACCACACTCGAGACCAAAGGTAACGTCGAGGGTGGCGCACTGAAAGGCGATCTTATCGCCCGTTTTGGCGGCGATCCGACCTTTAAGCGCCAGGATATCCGCAATATGGTTGCGGTACTGAAAAAATCTGGCGTGCAGAAAATTGATGGCAATGTACTGATCGACACGTCCATCTTTGCCAGCCACGATAAAGCCCCAGGCTGGCCGTGGAACGACATGACCCAATGTTTTAGCGCCCCGCCCGCCGCCGCAATCGTTGACCGCAACTGCTTCTCGGTTTCGCTTTACAGCGCGCCAAAGCCAGATGATTTAGCGTTTATCCGCATAGCGTCCTACTACCCGGTCACAATGTTTAGCCAGGTCCGCACGCTGGCGAAAGGCTCCCCGGATGCGCAATATTGTGAGCTGGACGTCGTGCCGGGCGATCTTAACCGCTTCACGCTTACTGGCTGCCTGACGCAGCGCGCCGATCCGCTGCCGCTGGCTTTTGCGATACAGGATGGTGCAAGCTATGCGGGTGCCATTCTGAAAGATGAGCTGAAACAAGCGGGCATAACCTACACCGGCACGCTGCTTCGCCAGACGCAGGTCAACCAGCCCGGCACGGTCATCGCCAGCAAACAGTCTCCTCCGCTGCACGATTTACTGCGAATCATGCTGAAAAAGTCGGACAACATGATTGCCGACACCGTGTTCCGCATGATTGGCCACGCGCGTTTCGGCGTGCCGGGAACCTGGCGCGCGGGTTCAGACGCCGTTCGTCAGATCCTGCGCCAGCAGGCCGGGATCGAGCTGGGTAATACCATCGCCGTCGATGGCTCAGGATTATCGCGTCATAATTTGATCTCTCCGGCCACGATGATGCAGGTGCTTCAGTACATTGCACAGCATGACACTGAGCTAAACTTTATTTCAATGCTGCCGCTGGCCGGGCATGACGGTTCGCTGCAGTATCGCGCCGGGCTTCACGCTGCCGGCGTGGATGGCAAAGTATCCGCTAAAACTGGCTCACTGCAGGGGGTTTACAACCTTGCAGGCTTCATCACTACCGCCAGCGGACAACGCATGGCATTCGTGCAGTATCTTTCCGGCTATGCCGTCGAACCGACCGACCAGCGCAATCGCCGTATTCCGCTTGTTCGCTTCGAAAGCAGGCTTTATAAGGACATCTACCAGAATAACTAGCGATGAAACTACTCATAGTTGAAGACGATCTGTTATTGCAGGAAGGGCTGGCGCTGGGGCTGGCCAATGAAGGGTATGCCCTCGACTGTGCTGGCACCGCAGCGGAGGCGGACGCCCTGATCCAGAGCGGCGAATACAGTCTGGTGATCCTCGATTTGGGCTTGCCTGATAAAGACGGTGCCACGCTGCTCAGCCAGTGGCGACGCCGCGGTATCGCCAACCCGGTGTTGATCCTGACGGCACGCGATGCCATTGAAGATCGCATCACCGGCCTCGACGCAGGCGCAGATGATTATCTGGTGAAGCCTTTTGCGCTTGCGGAGCTGCAGGCGCGAGTGCGGGCGTTGATTCGCCGCTATCAGGGCCATAGCGATAACTTACTCACCGACGGCGATATTACGCTGAATCTGCAAACCCAGCAGGTACTGCGCCGGGACCAGGCGGTAGAGGTGACGCCAAAAGAGTTCGCCCTGCTTACGCGTCTGATCATGCGCAGCGGACAAACGGTGCACAGAGAGACGCTCCAGCAGGATATCTACTCCTGGCAGGACGATCCTGGGTCAAATACCCTGGAAGTTCACATCCATAACCTGCGTCGCAAGCTCGGCAAGGACAGAATCAAAACCGTCCGTGGCGTTGGCTATCGCCTTGAGAGCCAGAAATGAACAGCATGCGTCGGCGTTTAATGGTGCTGCTGGCGGTCATTCTCTTATTTTTCCAGCTTATAAGCGTCATCTGGCTGTGGCATGAAAGCCGCGAGCAGATCGGTTTTCTGGTGAATGAAACGCTGTCGGCAAAAGCCCGTAATAACCATGTCGAAAAAGAGATCCGCGAAGCGATTGCTTCCCTTCTCGTCCCTTCTCTGGTGATGGTAGGCTTTACGCTGTTTTTCTCTTTCTGGGCAGTCACCTGGATAACCCGACCGCTGAATAAACTGCGTGACAGCCTGGCTAACCGTTCGGCAGATAACTTAACTCCGCTTCCTATGTATTCCGACATGGAAGAAATCGGCGCGGTGACAACCTCCCTGAACCAGCTGCTCGCCCGGCTGGACAATACCATTCAGCAGGAGCGTCTCTTCACCGCTGACGCCGCGCACGAGCTTCGAACGCCCCTTGCTGGTATCCGGCTCCATCTGGAGCTTATGGCGCAGTCAGGCGCACCACAGGCCGCGACGTTAATTAGCCGTATCGATCAGCTCATGCATACCGTTGAGCAACTGCTGATGCTGGCCCGTGCCGGACAGGCAATGGCCAGCGGACACTACGAAACCGTGAGCTGGACGGAAAATATCATTGAACCTCTCGGCCTGGGCCATGAAGCCAAAGAGCATACGGTGATTTGGCCCGCTAAAAGCGCGCTTACGGTTCAGGGAGACGCCGTGCTCCTGCGTCTGATGCTGCGCAACCTGCTGGAGAATGCCGGGCGCTACAGCCCGGCAGGGACAACGATTACAGTGACATTAACCGGGGTCGACGGGGGGACGCAGATCGGCGTGATCGATCAGGGGCCTGGTATTGATGACGCGCACCGACAGTCAATTACCGAGCCATTCCGCCGTCTTGACCAGCGCTACGGTGGCAGCGGTCTGGGGCTGAGTATCGTGCAGCGCATCGTGCAGCTCCACCACGGCAGGTTGACGCTTGAGAATGGCGCTGAAGGTGGTTTGATCGCCAGCTGCTGGCTACCCGCAACGCTGGAATAAAAAAAGCCCCCATAATGGGGGCTCTCGACAGATATTAGTGCTTGTAGATGAACTCAACGCCTTCTTCGTCGTCTTCATCCCAGTCATCGTCCCAGTCTTCATCATCCTCTTCCGCTTCCAGCTCTTCGAGCTGCTGGCGGTGGTAGTCATCCCACATGAATTCGACTTTTTCAGGCTGTTTCGCTTCTTCAGCCTGAACAACTGGGTTCTCAATGATGAAGGTCATCACATCCCAGCACAGATCTTTCACGCCAACCTGGCTTGCCGCAGAGATCAGGTAGTATTTATCTTCCCAGCCCATCGCTTCAACAATCGCTTTAGCTTTCGCTTCCGCTTCAGCTTTGTCCATCAGGTCGATCTTGTTGAAGACCAGCCAGCGTGGTTTATTCGCCAGTTTTTCGCTGTATTTTTCCAGCTCACCGATGATGATGCGGGCGTTTTCTACCGGATCGGAACCGTCGATAGGATCGATATCGATAAGGTGCAGCAGCACGCGGCAACGCTCAAGGTGTTTCAGGAAGCGAATACCCAGACCCGCGCCTTCCGCAGCGCCTTCAATCAGACCCGGAATATCGGCAACCACAAAGCTCTTCTCGTTATCCATACGGACAACGCCCAAGCTTGGTACCAGCGTGGTAAACGGATAGTCCGCCACTTTTGGTTTCGCCGCAGAAACGGCGCGAATGAACGTCGATTTACCGGCGTTTGGCATACCCAGCATGCCCACGTCTGCCAGAAGCATCAGCTCCAGCTGCAGATCGCGCTTATCGCCCGGCGTACCCATCGTTTTCTGACGCGGAGTACGGTTAACGGAGGATTTGAAACGGCTGTTACCCAGACCGTGCCAGCCGCCTTTCGCCACCATCAGGCGCTGACCGTGTTTGGTCATGTCACCCATGGTTTCACCGGTCCCCTGGTCAATCACACGCGTACCGACCGGAACCTTAATGGTGACGTCTTTACCGCGTTTCCCGGTACAGTCACGGCTCTGGCCGTTCTGGCCACGTTCAGCGCGGAAGGATTTTTCGAAACGGTAGTCGATCAGCGTGTTGAGGTTCTCATCCGCCTCCAGCCACACGTCACCACCATCCCCACCGTCGCCGCCGTCAGGACCGCCACGTGGGATATACTTTTCACGGCGGAAGCTCACGCAACCATTGCCGCCATCACCAGCCACGACCAGGATCGTCGCTTCATCAACAAACTTCATTTTACTCTCCGTAACTCATTCGCCTGAGCGGGGGACTACTACAACCGCTTCATTTTTGCGCCAACGTCCCCAAAGACGATGACCAATGGCGGAATACATCGCGCCCGCAACCACGACAAACGCACCGAGATAACCCAACAGGTTGAGCATCGGTCTGACGAAGACATCGGGCCAGGCCATTGATAACAAATCTGAAAATAACAGCGTAAACAGCGGAGTAAGCGTAATTAACGCGCTCACCTGTGCCGCCTGCCAGCGCGCCATCGCTTCGGCCAGCGCGCCATAACCGACCAGCGTGTTCAGCCCACAAAAAATGAGGCACGCCAGTTGCCAGTCGCTAAGCTGGGAAATCACACCCGGCTTTGCTAATGGCAGCAATGCTATTGTACACAAAGTGTACAATAAAAAGAGGATCTGCTGTGAGGCAAGACGACGCAATAACACCTTTTGCGCGACGCCATAGCTCACCCAGACCGTTGCCGCCCCCACGCCGAAAATTACACCCCATGTGTAATCCGTCAGGCGGGTGAAAATCTCAATCAGACTGGTGTTGAAGAACATCACCAGACCGCACAGCAGCATGCTCGCCCCGATAATCTGCGTACCGCGCATCTTTTCCTTGAGGATAAAGACGCTGGCGACCATCATGCCCACCGGTGAAAGCTGACCTATCACCTGCGACGCCGTGGGGCTGAGATATTGCAGGGAAGAGCTGAACAGGATGAAGTTACCGAACAGACCGCCCGTCGCGATAGCCAGTAATATCAGCCAGCGCGGTTTGCGGAAGAGCCGCAAGGGTGGAAGCTTACCTTTGACAGCCAGAATGGCCCCGAGGCCGATGCTTGCCATCAGAAAGCGATAAAAGACCACCGTAGGCGGCTCCATCACTTCCAGTACCTGCTTCATTGCAATTGGCAGCGCACCCCAGCACATTGCGGTAGTGAGCGCCAAAAGAATACCAATGCCGGCCTGCTGCTTCATGCCCGTTTTCCCTACAGAAAAAATTACCGGGTTTCCAATGTAAAAAGCCCCGCAACAGGTTGCGGGGCTTTAATCCGTTACCGGACCGAGAAAACCTTACTCAGCAACGATGCTGATGTATTTACGGTTGTTCGGGCCTTTAACTTCAAATTTCACTTTACCGTCTGCTTTAGCAAACAGAGTGTGGTCACGACCGCAACCTACGTTGTTGCCAGCGTGGAATTTGGTACCACGTTGACGAACGATGATGCTACCCGCCAGAACGGATTCGCCACCGAAACGCTTAACGCCAAGGCGTTTAGCTTCTGAATCGCGACCGTTACGTGTGGAGCCGCCAGCCTTTTTATGTGCCATTTAAATCTCTCCTCAGGTCTTAGGCGCTGATGCCAGTAATTTTCACATCAGTGAACCACTGACGGTGGCCCTGCTGCTTACGGTAGTGCTTACGACGACGAAACTTAACGATTTTAACTTTCTCGCCACGACCGTGTGCAACAACTTCAGCTTTGATAACGCCGCCATCAACGAAAGGAACGCCGATTTTGACTTCTTCACCGTTTGCGATCATCAGAACTTCTGCGAACTCAACAGATTCGCCAGTTGCGATGTCCAGCTTTTCCAGGCGAACGGTCTGACCTTCGCTTACTCGGTGTTGTTTACCACCACTTTGGAAAACCGCGTACATATAAACTCCGCTTCCGCGCACGTCCTCGTATGAATCAGAGTGCGCTATAAATATTCACAATAGGGCGCGAATATTACGCAAAACGCGAGCCTTTGACAAGTGCTACCGTCAATACATGAAGAAAAAAAACACAACACGTACGGTAACGTTTATCTGTGCCGTTTTTTCAGTACAATCAGCACTACTATTGATAAACCGAAACCCTTCGTTACCCCATTGAAGATGGGATCAACAGGATAAAAAGCCCGGCTTTTGCGATGAATTTAGAAAAAATCAACGAGTTAACCGCGCAAGATATGGCGGGTGTGAATGCAGCAATCCTGGAGCAACTCAACTCTGACGTTCAGCTGATCAATCAGTTGGGCTATTACATCGTCAGCGGCGGCGGTAAACGCATTCGTCCGATGATTGCCATTCTGGCTGCCAGAGCCGTTGGCTATCAGGGAAATGCTCACATCACTATCGCAGCGCTCATCGAATTTATTCACACGGCGACGCTTCTGCATGACGATGTTGTGGATGAATCGGATATGCGTCGTGGCAAAGCCACGGCAAACGCCGCTTTCGGAAACGCAGCCAGCGTCCTGGTGGGGGATTTTATCTATACCCGCGCCTTCCAGATGATGACCAGCCTGGGCTCCCTGAAAGTGCTAGAAGTGATGTCCGAAGCCGTAAACGTCATTGCTGAAGGCGAAGTGCTGCAGCTGATGAACGTCAACGACCCTGATATCACCGAAGAAAACTACATGCGCGTCATCTACAGCAAAACGGCGCGCCTGTTTGAAGCGGCTGCCCAGTGTTCCGGCATTCTGGCCGACTGTACTGAAGCCCAGGAAAAAGGCCTGCAGGACTATGGCCGCTATCTGGGTACGGCCTTCCAGCTGATTGATGATTTGCTGGACTACAGTGCGGACGGCGAGACGCTCGGTAAAAACGTGGGCGATGACCTGAACGAAGGTAAACCCACCCTGCCGCTGCTTCATGCTATGCGCAACGGAACAGCCGACCAGGCGAAAATGATCCGTGAAGCGATTGAGCAGGGAAATGGCCGCCATCTTCTGGAACCTGTACTGGAAACTATGGCTATCTGCGGATCGCTGGAATGGACGCGTCAGCGCGCGGAAGAAGAAGCCGACAAAGCCATCGAAGCGCTTCAGGTCATTCCAGACAGCCCGTGGCGCGAGGCACTGATTGGTCTTGCCCACATCGCCGTTCAGCGCGACCGTTAATCCCCTTGTTTCTCCCCGCAGCGATAGCGGGGAGATTCCAGTACACACCTGTAAATTCCGTGTTCATGTAAATTCATCGGTTTAGAGACCGCATGAATAAAGCCGTGTCTTATTCTGAATATCCCTTCAAGTAACGCGAACTTTTTAGAACAAGAAGTTGAAATGGGTATAGTAACCGCGTCGTTTCAGAAGAAACGGCGTAGGTGAATCCGAACTTAAGGACGGCGTTATGGATACGAAATTTATCGACTGGCACACGGCTGATATTATTGCCGCGCTGCGCAAAAGAGGCACTTCACTGGCAGCAGAGTCCCGCCGCCATGGACTGAGTTCTTCCACTCTGGCAAACGCCCTCACCCGCCCCTGGCCCAAGGGAGAATTAATTATCGCGACGGCGCTGGATACGCATCCGTGGGTAATTTGGCCTTCGCGCTATCACGATCCCATTACCCATGAATTTATCGACAGATCGCGCATGATTCGCCAGAGAAAGGTAAAAAGAGAACCGCAGGAATAACGCATTTTTGACAGGAACAGCAACCCCCCGGTCATTGCTGGCAGGGGGCTGCCGGAACGATTACTCGCCCTTCACACGCTCGATATTGGCACCCAGCGCGCGCAGTTTATCTTCGATACGTTCATAACCACGATCGATGTGATAGATACGATCCACGATCGTTGTACCTTCCGCGATACAACCTGCCAGCACCAGGCTTGCAGACGCACGCAGATCGGTTGCCATCACCTGAGCACCTGACAGTTTCTCAACGCCGTGGCAAATCACGGTATTACTTTCGATCTCAGCATGCGCGCCCATACGGATCAGCTCCGGTACGTGCATAAAGCGGTTCTCGAAAATGGTTTCTGTGATGAAGCCAGTGCCTTCGGCAACCAGGTTCAACAGGGTGAACTGTGCCTGCATGTCCGTAGGGAACGCCGGATGCGGCGCCGTACGCACATTGACTGCTTTTGGACGCTGACCGTGCATATCGAGGCTGATCCAGTCTTCACCGATTTCGATATCCGCACCCGCATCGCGCAGTTTCGCCAGCACCGCATCCAGGGTATCTGGCTGCGCGTTGCGACAAACAATCTTCCCGCCAGAAATCGCCGCAGCGACCAGGAAGGTACCGGTTTCGATACGGTCCGGCAGAACGCGATAGACACCACCGCCCAGACGCTCAACGCCTTCGATGGTGATACGGTCGGTACCCTGACCGGAAATCTTTGCCCCCAGCGCCACGAGGAAGTTGGCGGTATCCACAATCTCCGGTTCGCGCGCGGCATTTTCGATGATGGTGGTACCTTCTGCCAGCGTCGCCGCAGACATAATGGTGACCGTTGCGCCCACGCTCACTTTGTCCATGACGATGTGCGCGCCTTTCAGACGACCATTAACGGACGCTTTAACGTAACCTTCTTCCAGCTTGATCTCGGCGCCCAGTTTTTCCAGACCGAAGATGTGCAGGTCAACCGGACGCGCACCGATGGCGCAACCGCCCGGCAGAGAGACCTGACCCTGACCAAAACGCGCCACCAGCGGGCCAAGCGCCCAGATGGATGCACGCATGGTTTTCACCAGATCGTAAGGGGCTGAGAAGTTGTTCACCTTGCTGGCGTCAATCCAGACGGAACCGTTACGCTCAACTTTCGTGCCCAGCTGGGTGAGCAGCTTCATGGTGGTGTCGATATCTTTCAGCTTCGGTACGTTCTGAATTTCTACCGGCTCTTCGGCCAGCAGCGCAGCAAAGAGGATTGGCAGCGCGGCGTTTTTTGCGCCAGAAATTGTGACTTCGCCCTGGAGACGCGTTGGCCCCTGTACACGAAATTTATCCATTGTGTGCTCTCTTATAAATTCAACCGTGCTGCGGGCCTGTCGCCCTCAGCTCAAAAACCGTTTAGTTTGCGATCGCGTGCCCACTCTTGCGGGGTGAACGCTTTAATCGACAGGGCGTGGATGCGGTTATCCGCAATATATTCCATCAGCGGCGCGTACACAGCCTGCTGTTTCTTCACGCGGCTCATACCGTCGAACATCTCACCCACAGCAATAACCTGGAAGTGACTGCCATCGCCAGTGACGTGGGCTTCCTGAAGGGAGAGTGCATTCATCAGCACTGTCTGGATTTCATGATTTTCCATGGGCTCTTAATCATCTGATAGTGAAAACAAGCCCAACATCTTAGAGCAAAGTGGCGTTGTCTTAAACAAGCAAAAAGCCCCGACGATGAAACAGTCAGGGCTTTCGGAAGTAACGCACTGAAAATATTAACGAGGCAGTACGTCCTGAGGGAGATTGTAGAGCTGCGCAAGGGTCACGACATTATCGCTCGCGCCGTGAAGTTTGACGCTTGTCCCCTGCTTTTTCCCCACGGCAACCAGATGGGCAAGCAGCGCAACACCCGCCGTATCCACCCGCGTGACGTCGGTTAAGTCGATAAGCGTCACGCCCTGCATCGCTTCGTGGCGTTTGTCCCACAGTGGGTTCAGCAGATCCTGATCCAGTTCACCGGACAGCTTTAATGTCTCGCCTTCACGCGACCAGCTGAGTTGCTGTGACATTACTTCTTCTCATCCAGAGTAATTTTCTGGCGAGAGATAGACTGCAGCTGAGCGGTCAGGCCATCAATGCCTTTGGTGCGCAGCAGGTCGCTCCATTCGTTCTGTTTGGTGGTGATCATGCTTACCCCTTCGGCAATCATGTCATACGCCTGCCAGTGACCGGTCTGGCTGTTTTTACGCCACTGGAAATCCAGACGAACCGGCGGACGACCGTTAGGATCGATGATCGTCACACGGATAGGGACGATGGTCGCATCGCCCAGCGGCTGCTCAGGCGCAATCTGATAGGTCTGGCCGTGGTACATCGCCAGCGCCTGGCCATAAGCCTGTTTCAGGTATTCACGAAACGCGGCAAAGTAGGCATCACGCTGCGCAGGGGTCGCGTCTTTGTAATAACGTCCCAGCACCAGCGCACCCGCATATTTAATCTGCACGTACGGCAGCAGCTCCTGGTCAACGACGTCACGCAGATAATCAGGATTAGCACGAATTTTAGGCTGTTCGTTTTTAAGACGGTCGAATGTCTTCTTCGCCGCTTCGTCCATCAGTTTGTACGGGTTACTCTGATCCGCAGCGTGGGCGGCGGTTAGAGGGGCGATGACCAGCATGGCAACCATTAACAGTCGTTTAAACATGAATGACTTCTCCTGATATTAATTCGCAGCACCTGGCGTCGGTGCGACGTCGGTATGATCTTCGCTCTGCGCAGGGGCAGCGTCGGATTTTTTCTCATCCCCTTTACTGTTGTAAAGGAACTGACCAATCATATCCTCCAGAACCATCGCGGATTTCGTATCCTGAATGACGCTACCGTCTTTAAGGATAGTCGTTCCCAGCTCGGGATCTTCAAAGCCAACGTTAAGCGCCAGATATTGTTCGCCCAGCAGGCCGGAAGTACGGATAGAAAGGGAACTGGTGTCCGGGATATGGTTGTAACGCTCTTCGATATCCATCGCGACGCGGGGCAGATAGGTTTTCTCATCCAGCGTAATGTCAGATACGCGTCCGATCACCACGCCGCCGATGCGGACCGGTGAACGCGCCTTCAGCCCGCCGATGTTATCGAAGGTGGCATAGATGCGATACGTCGGCTCGGTGCGTACAGACGTGATATCCGCCGCTCTCAGGCAGATAAACAGCGCGGCCAGCAGCGCCAGCAGCAGGAATACACCGACCCAAATTTCATTTTTTCTCGTTTGCATGAACTCAATTCCCAAACATCAGTGCGGTGAGCACAAAATCCAGACCCAGTACGGCCAGCGACGAATGTACGACTGTACGTGTAGTTGCGCGGCTAATGCCCGCCGACGTCGGGATGGCATCGTAACCATTGAACAATGCAATCCAGGTGACCGTAATGGCAAATACCACGCTTTTAATCAGGCAGTTAACCAGATCCATTCGGAGGTCGATGGCGTCCTGCATCGCGGACCAGAAGAAACCGGCATCAATGCCTTTCCAGTGCACACCAACCAGCGAACCGCCCCAGATACCCACGGCGACAAACAGAATAGTCAGTAACGGTAAAGAGATCACCCCAGCCCAGAAACGCGGCGAGATCACGCGACGCAGCGGATCGACCGCCATCATCTCCATGCTGGAGAGCTGCTCGGTCGCACGCATCAGGCCAATTTCAGCCGTTAATGCCGACCCCGCGCGCCCGGCGAACAACAGCGCCGCCACAACCGGCCCCAGCTCGCGCAGCAGCGAGAGCGCCACCAGCATCCCGAGGCTGGTTTCCGCACTGTAGGTTGTCAGAACCAGATAGCCCTGCAGCCCAAGCACCATACCGATAAACAGACCGGAGACAATGATGATGAGCATCGACAGCACGCCGACATTATAAAGCTGCCGCACCAGCAGCGGTGCGTGCTTACGGAATTCCGGCTTGCCGACCAGCGCGTTGAATAACATCAATCCGGCACGCCCGAACGTCCTGATGGTTTTTATGCCACGGTGTCCGAGAGCGGCCAACGCATTTAACAGCATGAGTGGCTTAACTCCCTATTCCCAGTAAATCGTCACGATAGTCGCCCGCCGGGTAGCGGAACGGCACAGGGCCATCGGCAATACCGTCAAGGAACTGCCGCACGCGCGGATCGCAATTTTCCTGCAGCGCCTGAGCGCTACCGTGTGCGACGATCTTTTTGTCCGCCACAATATAGGCGTAATCGGCAATGCTCAATACTTCCGGTACATCGTGAGATACCACAATGCAGGTGACGCCAAGCGCGCTGTTCAGTTCAGAGATGAGCTTCACCAGCACGCCCATCGTGATGGGATCCTGTCCAACAAACGGTTCGTCGAACATGATTAAATCAGGTTCTAATGCAATGGCGCGTGCCAGCGCGGCGCGGCGCGCCATCCCGCCGGACAGCTCCGAAGGCATCAGCTTTGCGGCGCCCCGCAAACCGACGGCCTCAAGCTTCATCATCACCGTGCTTTTCAGCAGTTCAGGCGGCAGGCTGGTATGCTCACGCAGCGGATAGGCCACGTTATCAAAGACATTCATGTCGGTGAACAAGGCTCCCGACTGAAAGAGCATGCTCATGCGTTTGCGGACAGTATACAGACGCGAGCGTGACATCTCCGGGATGTTTTCGCCATCAAAGAGGATTTCACCGCTATCAGGTGGGATCTGCCCACCAATAAGGCGCAGCAGGGTCGTTTTACCGATCCCGGACGGCCCCATGATGGCAGTGATTTTGCCACGCGGTACGGTCAACGAAATATCATCAAATATCAATCTGTTGGCGCGAGAAAAACTCACGCCGCGAACATCGACTAAATTCGCCATCGTTTGGCTCATTTATGGTTCCTTTATTACCCTGCTCACGTTAAGGCATGCCGCCTGAATCAGCCCTCAACTCCGCATTTTTACAGAATAATAGCCGTTGAGGTTAGCGAAAGCTGGCATTTGTTTTACTTTTCCGGCGCATAAAGTCAAAATTAGGAATTCGTTACGCCTCAGACTGTATGCAGTCCAGCCATTCCCGTGCGATGGACCGACGAGTATACCTGAAGAAAGGACTTTTGATGCTTTTAGCAACAGCACTGTTAATAATTGGTTTACTTTTGGTGGTCTACAGTGCTGACCGTTTAGTGTTTGCTGCATCTATCCTGTGTCGCCTGACGGGCGTACCGCCTGTCGTCATCGGGATGACCGTTGTCAGTGTGGGAACGTCGCTTCCTGAAATCATCGTCTCTGTCTCGGCATCGCTGCATGGTCAGTTAGACCTGGCAGTAGGTACCGCGATTGGCTCCAACATCGTCAATATACTCTTGATTTTAGGCCTGGCCGCACTGCTCCATCCATTTCGCGTGCATTCTGATGTTCTGCGCCGTGAATTGCCGCTAATGTTAATCGTAAGCCTGCTGGCAGGCTGCGTATTTTACGATGGTGTTCTGAGCTACAGCGACGGCATTTTCCTGCTGGCGCTGGCCGTCATCTGGCTGCTGTATAGTGTTAAAATCGCCCGTCTGGCTGAGAAGCAGGGTCAGGATAGCCTCACGCGGGAGCAGGTCGCCGAACTGCCGCGAGAAGGTACGCTGCCTGTTGCCCTGCTCTGGCTTGGCGTTGCGCTGATCATCATGCCGATGGCAACGCGCATGGTGGTGGATAACGCGACCGTGCTGGCGAACTATTTCGCCATCAGTGAACTGACCATTGGCCTGACGGTGATTGCCATCGGCACCAGCCTGCCGGAGCTGGCCACGGCCATTGCGGGGGCACGTAAAGGTGAGGATGACATTGCCATTGGTAATATCATCGGTTCCAACATATTTAATATCGCCATTGTGATGGGCCTGCCGGCCCTGATAACGCCAGGGCCCTTTAATCCCCTGGCGTTCTCACGCGACTACGGCGTGATGTTAATGGTCAGCGTGATATTTGCCCTGCTCTGCTGGCGGCGGCAACGACAGATCGGCAAAGGCGCAGGCGCGCTGCTGACGGGTGGATTTATCGTATGGATGGCGATGCTGTACTGGCTCTCGCCTCTTCTCTCTGGGTAAACGGAAACGCATTATGTCGCAAATAGAATTGCAGCCGGGTTTTGACTTTCAGAAAGCAGGCAAAGAGGTTCTGGAGATTGAACGTGAAGGTCTGGCGCAGTTAGATCGGTACATTAATCAGGATTTTAGTCTGGCATGTGAGAAGATGTTCTACTGTGCCGGCAAAGTCGTGGTGATGGGGATGGGTAAGTCCGGCCACATTGGACGCAAAATGGCGGCAACGTTTGCCAGCACCGGAACCTCTTCCTTCTTTGTACATCCGGGGGAAGCCGCGCACGGTGACCTGGGTATGGTCACGCCGCAGGATATCGTCATCGCGCTGTCCAACTCCGGGGAGTCCAATGAAATTCTGGCGCTGATCCCGGTACTGAAGCGACTGCAGGTGCCGCTTATTTGCATGACCAGCCGTCCGGAAAGCAGCATGGCGCGGGCGGCCGATATTCACCTGTGCGTGAAAGTGCCCAAGGAGGCCTGTCCGCTCGGCCTGGCACCGACATCCAGCACCACCGCCGCGCTGGTCATGGGTGATGCGCTTGCCGTCGCGCTGCTCGAAGCCCGCGGTTTTACGCCGGAAGATTTCGCGCTTTCCCACCCGGGCGGCGCGCTGGGGCGCAAGCTTCTGCTTCGGGTAAACGATATTATGCACACCGGGGATGAGATCCCTCACGTCAGTAAAGAAGCCTCCCTGCGTGATGCGCTGCTGGAAATCACCCGTAAGAATCTGGGTATGACGGTCGTGTGCGACGATCTGATGAAAATTCAGGGGATCTTCACCGATGGCGACCTGCGCCGCGTGTTCGACATGGGTGTAGATGTCCGCACGCTCGGCATTGCCGATGTGATGACGCCGGGCGGTATCCGCGTCCGTCCGGGTACGCTGGCCGTGGATGTGCTGAACCTGATGCAGTCCCGCCACATTACCTCAGTGATGGTTGCCGATGGCGACCAGTTGCTGGGTGTGGTACATATGCATGATCTGCTGCGCGCAGGCGTAGTGTAATGAAGGATAAGACAATGAGTAATGCGGGTGCATCCCTTGCAACCTGTTATGGACCGGTCAGTACCCAGATGATGGCAAAGGCGAAAAACATTCGTCTGCTCATCCTGGACGTGGATGGCGTACTTTCCGATGGCCTGATTTACATGGGCAATAATGGTGAAGAGCTGAAAGCGTTTAACGTTCGCGACGGCTACGGTATCCGCTGCGCGCTCACCTCGGGTATTGAGGTGGCTATCATCACCGGGCGAAAAGCTAAACTGGTAGAAGACCGCTGTGAAACCTTAGGAATTACCCATCTGTATCAGGGTCAATCCGATAAGATGGCGGCGTTTAAGGATTTACTGGGTAAACTGGCTATCGCGCCGGAAAACGTAGCCTACGTCGGGGACGATCTGATTGACTGGCCCGTGATGGCTGAAGTCGGGCTGAGCATCGCCGTTGCGGATGCGCATCCGCTGCTGATCCCCCGCGCTGACTACGTTACCCACATCAACGGGGGCCGTGGTGCCGTACGTGAAGTCTGCGATCTGCTTTTGCTGGCGCAGGGCAAGCTTGATGAGGCCAAAGGGCAATCGATATGAGTAAAACCAGACGCTGGATTATCATTTTGCTTTCGCTTGTCGCACTGGTATTGATTGGCGTGAACCTTGCCGATCGCGACGATCCGCAAACGGAAGTGGTCAACAATAACGATCCAACCTATAAAAGCGATCACAGCGACACCGTGGTCTACAGCCCGGAAGGCGCGCTGAACTATCGCCTGATTGCCCAGCATGTTGAATATTTTTCAGATGACGGTATTTCGTGGTTTACCCAACCTGTCATGACCACATTTGATAAGGACAAAGTGCCGACGTGGTCAATTAAGTCAGATCGGGCAAAACTGACAAATGACCGTATGCTTTATCTGTATGGCCACGTTGAAGTCAACGCCCTGACCGCTGACTCGCAACTGCGAAAAATTACGACGGATAATGCCCAAATTAACCTGGTAACCCAGGACGTGACCTCGCAGGATCTGGTCACACTGTATGGCACAACATTTAATTCCAGCGGTTTGAGAATGCGCGGGAACTTACGCAGCAAGAACGCCGAGCTGATTGAAAAGGTTAGAACCTCCTATGAAATTCAAAACAAACAAACTCAGCCTTAAAGTAATTATCGCCAGCGCGATGCTGGCGACCAGTCTCCCCGCGCTTGCTGTAACGGGCGATACCGACCAACCGATCCATATCGAGTCTGATACCCAGTCTCTCGATATGCAGGGCAACGTCGTCACCTTCACGGGTAACGTCGTCATGACTCAGGGCACCATCAAAATTAACGCCGACAAAGTGGTCGTGACCCGTCCGGGTGGCGAGCAGGGCAAAGAGATCATTGATGGTTACGGCAACCCGGCCACCTTCTACCAGATGCAGGACAACGGCAAGCCGGTGAAAGGCCGCGCTTCGCATATGCACTATGAGCTGGCGAAGGACCTGGTCATCCTGACCGGAAACGCGTATCTGGAACAGCTGGACAGCAACATTACCGGCGACCAGATCACCTATCTGGTGAAAGAGCAAAAAATGCAGGCCTCCAGCGAGAAAGGCAAACGCGTCACGACCGTCCTGGTTCCGTCGCAGCTGCAGGACAAAGGCAAAGGCCAGGCCCCGGCACAGAAGAAGAGTAACTAATTCGTTATGGCAACATTAACTGCAAAAAATCTCGCGAAGGCCTACAAGGGCCGCCGTGTCGTAGAAGATGTCAGTCTGACCGTCAACTCCGGCGAAATCGTGGGGCTGCTTGGCCCTAACGGTGCGGGTAAAACCACCACTTTCTACATGGTCGTTGGCATTGTGCCGCGCGATGCCGGCAACATTATTATTGACGATGAAGAAATCAGCCTTCTGCCGCTGCACGCGCGCGCGCGTCGCGGGATCGGCTACCTGCCGCAGGAAGCCTCCATTTTCCGTCGTCTTAGCGTTTACGATAACCTGATGGCGGTCCTGGAAATTCGTAACGATCTGACCAGCGAACAGCGTCAGGATCGTGCCAACGAGTTGATGGAAGAGTTCCACATTGAGCATCTGCGCGACAGCCTCGGTCAGGCACTCTCCGGGGGTGAACGCCGTCGTGTTGAGATTGCACGTGCGCTGGCCGCAAACCCGAAATTTATCCTTCTGGATGAACCGTTTGCCGGCGTTGACCCGATCTCGGTTATCGACATTAAACGCATCATTGAACACCTGCGTGACAGCGGGCTTGGCGTACTGATCACCGACCACAACGTCCGTGAAACGCTGGCCGTGTGTGAACGCGCGTATATTGTGAGCCAGGGCAATCTGATCGCCCACGGTACGCCGCAGCAGATCCTCGAAGACGATCATGTTAAGCGCGTCTATCTTGGGGAAGACTTCAGACTCTGATAGGGTAGAGGTAACGTAACGCCGAACCGGAGAAAAACGCTCTGAACATGAAGCAAGGTTTGCAATTAAGGCTCAGCCAACAACTGGCAATGACGCCGCAGCTACAGCAGGCAATTCGCCTGTTGCAACTGTCCACGTTAGAACTTCAGCAGGAGCTCCAGCAGGCGCTGGACAGCAACCCCCTGCTGGAACAAACCGATCTTCATGACGAGGTAGATACTCAGCAGTCACAGGATACAGAAGCGCTCGACACCGCGGATGCACTCGAACAAAAAGAGATGCCCGACGAGCTTCCGCTGGATGCCAGCTGGGATGAAATCTACACCGCCGGAACCCCTTCCGGTACGCGTGCAGACTACCAGGATGATGAGCTACCGGTCTATCAGGGAGAAACCACCCAGTCGCTGCAGGATTACCTGATGTGGCAGGTGGAACTTACCCCCTTCTCCGATACCGACCGCGCGATTGCCACCTCAATTGTCGATGCCGTTGACGACACCGGCTATTTGACCGTCACGCTGGACGATATCCTGGAAAGCATGGGCGACGAAGAGATTGAACTTGAGGAGATCGAAGCCGTTCTGAAGCGCATCCAGCGTTTCGATCCGGTAGGCGTGGCCGCAAAAGATCTGCGCGACTGCCTGCTGATCCAGCTTTCTCAGTTCAGCAAAGAGACGCCATGGCTCGACGAGGCGCGCTTAATCATCAGCGATCATCTGGATCTGTTGGCCAACCACGATTTCCGCAGCCTGATGCGCGTCACGCGCCTGAAGGAAGAGGTGCTGAAAGAAGCGGTGAATCTGATCCAGTCACTCGATCCGCGCCCGGGACAGTCGATCCAGACCAGCGAGCCCGAGTACGTCATCCCGGACGTGCTGGTGAGAAAACACAATGACCGCTGGGTCGTTGAACTGAATTCAGACAGCATCCCTCGCCTGCAAATCAACCAGCAGTATGCCTCCATGTGCACCAGCGCGCGTAACGACTCCGACAATCAATATATTCGTAGCAATCTTCAGGAAGCGCGATGGCTGATCAAAAGTCTGGAGAGCCGAAATGATACGCTGCTGCGCGTCAGCCGCTGTATTGTCGAACAGCAGCAGGCGTTCTTTGAGCAGGGCGAAGAGTATATGAAACCGATGGTACTGGCGGATATCGCCCAGGCCGTCGAGATGCATGAATCAACCATTTCCCGTGTCACCACGCAGAAGTATCTGCACAGTCCACGCGGTATATTTGAGCTTAAGTATTTCTTCTCCAGCCATGTGAATACCGAGGGCGGCGGCGAAGCGTCGTCAACGGCCATTCGTGCCCTGGTGAAGAAGTTGATCGCCGCGGAGAACCCCGCGAAGCCACTAAGCGACAGTAAGTTAACCACCATGCTGTCCGATCAGGGTATTATGGTGGCACGTCGTACTGTTGCGAAGTATCGAGAGTCTTTATCCATTCCGCCGTCCAACCAGCGTAAACAGCTGGTCTGACACAACCGATAAGGAAGACACTATGCAGCTCAACATCACTGGACAAAACGTCGAAATTACTGAGGCTTTACGCGACTTCGTGAACGCGAAGTTTGCAAAACTCGAGCAGTATTTCGAAAGGATCAATCAGGTCTATATTGTGTTGAAAGTGGAGAAAGTGACTCATATCTCGGATGCCACCCTGCATGTTAACGGGGGTGAACTGCATGCCAGTGCGGAAGGGCAAGACATGTACGCTGCTATCGACGGCTTGATTGATAAGCTTGCACGACAGCTCAATAAACATAAAGATAAACTGAAACAACACTAATTGTCCGGGCAGTTAACGGGTGCAGGACGGCCTGTTGTGAAACACAACAGGCCATTTGTACAGTTAGCGCTTAGGTGAAATTATGATGAACAACGATTCCGCTCTTCAACTGAGCAATGTCCTTAACCAGGAATGTACCCGCAGTGCGGTTCACTGCCAGAGCAAAAAACGTGCGCTGGAGATCATCAGTGAACTGGCTGCCAAACAGCTGGGCCTGCCGCCGCAGGTGGTGTTCGAAGCGATTCTGACCCGTGAAAAAATGGGCAGTACCGGTATCGGCAACGGCATCGCGATCCCGCACGGCAAACTGGAAGAGGATACCCTGCGTGCCGTTGGTGTGTTTGTGCAGCTTGAAACACCCATCGCCTTCGATGCCATTGATAACCAGCCCGTCGATCTCCTCTTCGCGCTGCTGGTACCTGCCGACCAGACGAAAACCCATCTGCATACGCTGTCGCTGGTCGCAAAACGTCTGGCCGATAAAACCATTTGCCGTCGACTGCGCTCGGCCCAAAGTGATGAAGAGCTCTATCAAATTATCACTGAAGCAGAAGGCAATCAGGATGATGCATAACCAGGAGATGGCCTTCACATCTGTTGTCCTGAGGAGAAACGGAACATGGTGCTGATGATTGTCAGTGGCCGTTCAGGGTCGGGGAAATCCGTTGCTCTGCGCGCCCTGGAAGACATGGGTTTTTACTGCGTCGATAACCTGCCGGTCGTGTTGTTACCCGATCTGGCCCGCACGCTGGCGGAGAGACAAACCTCTGCCGCGGTCAGTATCGACGTTCGTAACATGCCTGAATCGCCAGAGATCTTCGAACAGGCCATGAGCAACCTGCCTGACGCGTTCTCGCCTCAGCTGCTGTTCCTCGATGCAGACCGCAATACGCTGATCCGCCGCTACAGCGATACCCGTCGTTTGCACCCGCTATCCAGCAAGAACCTCTCTCTGGAGAGCGCTATCGATGAAGAGAGCGACCTGCTGGAGCCGCTGCGTTCTCGTGCCGACCTGATTGTCGACACCTCTGAGATGTCCGTTCACGAGCTGGCGGAAATGCTGCGTACCCGGCTGTTGGGTAAACGCGAGCGCGAACTGACGATGGTGTTCGAATCCTTCGGCTTTAAGCACGGTATTCCGATTGATGCGGATTACGTTTTCGACGTGCGCTTCCTGCCGAACCCGCACTGGGATCCAAAACTGCGTCCAATGACCGGTCTGGATAAGCCGGTGGCGGCGTTCCTCGACCGGCACACAGAAGTACACAATTTTATCTACCAGACGCGAAGCTACCTTGAGCTATGGTTACCTATGCTGGAGACAAACAATCGTAGCTACCTGACGGTGGCGATTGGCTGTACCGGCGGTAAACATCGTTCGGTTTACATCGCCGAACAGCTGGCCGACTATTTCCGCTCGCGCGGGAAGAACGTTCAGTCCCGTCATCGCACGCTGGAAAAACGTAAAACATGACCGTAAAACAAACCGTTGAGATCACCAACAAGCTGGGTATGCATGCACGCCCGGCGATGAAGCTGTTTGAGCTGATGCAGGGTTTCGATGCAGAGGTTCTGCTGCGGAATGACGAAGGCACCGAAGCGGAAGCGAACAGCGTGATCGCGCTGCTGATGCTGGATTCCGCCAAAGGGCGCCAGATTGAAGTAGAAGCCACCGGCCCTCAGGAAGAGGAAGCGCTGGCGGCGGTGATTGCCCTGTTTAACGCAGGGTTCGACGAAGATTAAGGTCTGCTATTCAGGCGGGTAGCGCTGCGCTTACCCGCCCTACATAAGATTATTACGCTGCATAAACTCCTCTCCACCCAGCTGATTCATCTGGCGCATAATCCACGCCTGTCGGCTTCGCACGTACCCTGATGGGGCACTGGCCTTAAAGCGGATAGGGTTCGGTAACACAGCGGCCAATAGCGCTGCTTCTGACATGCTCAGACGGCTGGCTGGCTTATTGAAATACCGCTGTGCGGCAGCTTCCACGCCAAATATGCCGTCGCCAAACTCAGCGACGTTGAGATAGACGGTCAGAATGCGTTTTTTGCTCCAGACCGTTTCCATCCCCAGGGTCAACCCTGCTTCCAGCCCTTTTCGCAACCAGCTTCGACCATCCCACAGAAACAGATTTTTGGCCGTCTGCTGCGACAAGGTTGATGCCCCGCGCACGCGGTTTTCATGGCGTTCGTTATGGGCTAGCGCCTTCTCAATGGCCGCCACGTCGAACCCCCAGTGCTCCGGGAATTTCTGGTCCTCCGCCGCGATGACCGCCAGCCCCATGAACGGGGAGATCTCGTCCATGCTCACCCAGTCAGAGTGGGCAACGTAGCTGAAATCGCCGCTGAACCACGCGCCGAGCTGGCGCTCAACCATAACGGCAGAGAACGGAACCGGCATAATGCTGAATAAAGCCAGCCCGCCTCCCCAGAATACCGCCAGCACAAGTACGATGCGCAAGAGAAAACGTTTCACCCCTGCGCCTGCGGCAAATTTACGCCTCATTCAGTCAGCACCAGCACGCGGGCCACCAGCTTTTCAATACCCGAGGCCGCCTCAGCGATATTGTTCGCCAGCATATAAGCCGGCGTGGTGACAATTTTGTTATCTTCATCAACCACAATGTCATCAACCGGGCACGGAACGTGTTCGCCCCCCATTTCCTCGACGATCTCTGCGGTATCAATATCCGTCCCGATAGTCAGGCGCAGCGGGAAATCAAAAATCCTGGGCAGCATTGCCGGCGCGATGCAGATAAAGCCCTGCGGTTTTCCAGCCGCATGCATGGCCTGCGACAGCGCCTTTAAATGAGGATCGACCTGACACTCCGCGCCCTGCGCAGCAAAGGTACTGAGATTTTTGGCCGCGCCAAACCCACCCGGCACAATGAGCGCATCAAGCTCTGTAGGGTCTGCCTGAATAAGAGCATGGATATCACCTCGCGCAATACGCGCGGCTTCAATCAGTACATTGCGGGTTTCTGCCATCGGCTCGCCGGTCAGATGATTAATCACATCGGCCTGATTTTTGTCCGGCGCAAAACAAATAACCTCTGCTCCCTGCTTAGCCAGGGCCAGCAGCGTGATTACGGCTTCATGTATTTCAGAACCATCGTAAACACCGCATCCGCTCAGCACGACACCAATCTTTTTCATCATGACAATCCTTTTCTGCAACTTGCTGAAGCACATTAATAATTTTGATTAAAACGCTATGCTTCACACATTTCACTGATTCATGTAACAAACCATTTAAGATTTGCTATCTTATCTGCGTGCGGCCTAAATTTTTCAGGCAGCGCCCTTTCGAAAATAACTTTAAAAAACAGGCGCAGCCACGATTTCCCTGGTGTTGGCGCAGTATTCGCGCACCCCGGTTAATCCGGGGTCATTTTTTTCTGGCGTCTACCCAGGCTTTAAGCACCGCCACATCGTTTTGCCACTCTTGTTTCATCTCTTCAACCCAATCACCCACGTTATCTTCCCATGCAGGTAAATCAGGCGACTGAATCTGTTGACCCAGCTGCTGCAGATGGCGTAAGCCAACCGAGCCGGCGGCACCTTTGATTTTATGTCCTTCTTCGACGATGCCCTTCTGGTCACGAGCCGTCAGGTTGGATTCCAGCACGCTCAGATAGCCCGGCATCATTTTTTCGAACACCGCCAGACCATCGGTAATCAGTTTCGGACCCACCAGATCGATGTACTGCTCCAGCATCGCGGTATCGAGTATCGTTTGGGCTTTTGCGCTATCAACAGACGTCATGGTGCTCTCCTCTTCATCACGGGTATCCCAGAACTTCTTAATCATGGCGGTCAGAGCAGGCACCGCCAGCGGCTTGCTGAGTACATCGTCCATACCGGCATCGAGATACTCTTTTTTGTCTTTCAGCACATTCGCCGTCAGCGCCACCAGCGGCGGCAGCTCGTCGGCCGCGTACTGACGCGTCAGCTCACGCGAGATATCCAGCCCGGTCATATCCGGCAGCTGGATATCGAGCAGAACAAGATCGTATTCGCCCGGTTTAAACATCTCCAGCGCGGCCTTACCGGTCATCGCGACATCCACGCTGTTGCCCAGTTTTTCCAGCACCGAGCGCGCCACAATCACGTTCAGCTCAATGTCTTCTACCAGCAGGACGTGCAGCGCGGGCAGCGGCATGTCGTCGTTTTCAAAGGTATCCTCAACTTCCTCCGCCACCGCCGGCGCATGGACCGTCAGCGTGAAGGTTGACCCTTTGCCCGGCTGGCTGACAACGGTGATATCGCCACCCATACTCTTCGCCAGCCGTTTAGAGACCGCCAGGCCAATGCCTGTTCCTGTCGCCGGTTTCCCGCCGTTGCTGTCCTTCACCTGGTAGTACATCGCGAAAATTTTGTCCTGCTCCTCCTGCGGAATACCCATCCCGGAGTCTTCCACCTCGAAGTGCAGCATATCGCCTTCGTCAAAGCGGATGCGCACCGCCACCTGCCCCTTCTGGGTAAATTTCACCGCGTTGCTGATGAGATTCCACAGGATCTGACGCAGACGCGTGCCGTCGGTCACCACTTTATGCGGCAGCGGCAGGGTTGGCTCCATGACAAAGCTCAGTCCCTTCTGCTGCGCCTGCAGGCCGGACAGGTTTTCGAGGTCGGCAAGGAAGCTGGTGAAATCAACCGGCTGATTATCAAGCTGAACTTTACGACGCTCCATCTTATCCATATCAATAATATCGTTGAAGATATTACCCAGCGTGACCGCTGAGACATGGATAGTCTTGAGGTATTTTTCCTGCTCTGCGGTCAGGTCGGTATCCAGCAGAATACGGCTCAGGCCGACAATGCCATTAAGCGGCGTACGCAGCTCGTGGCTGATGGTGGAGATAAAGGTAGTCTTGTCGCGGCTGGCGCGCTCCAGGGCATCCTGGTAGCGCTTACGCTCGGTGATATCGCGGCCAAAGCCCATCAGGCCGTGGCGTTTCCCCACGCGGTCATAGTAGGGCACCTTACGGATCTCAAAGCAGGCTTTGCGTCCGTCCGGGTAATCCAGCCACTGTTCATAGGTCAGCGAGACGTTATGGCGGAATACTTTTTCGTCCGTCTCCATGACCTTGGCCGCCGCCTCTTCAGAGTAAACGTCCTGCGGCTTCAGGTTAATCAGCTGCTTCTCGCTTTTCCCGGTGAGCAGCTCCATCGCCCGGTTACAGCCGGAAAACTCTTTATCTTCATTACGGTAAAACACCAGATCCGGCGAAGCATCGAGGAACGACCGCAGGAAAGAGGATTGCTGCTCAAGCTGGATCTGCGTGACCTCGCGCTCTTTCATTTCGATTTTCAGCTGCTCCAGCGTGGCCTGACGCTCGGCTTCCGCCTTCTCACGATCGGAGATCTCCTGATTCAGCTGCGCAATGTTGTCTTTAAGCTGGACGTTGAGCTTCAGGTCGCGCTCGCGCATCTCTTCCAGTTTATCGACCAGTTTTGACAGACGCTGACGGGACTCTTCCAGCTGTTCAACCACCACGGAAAGGAAATAGACCGCCCAGGGCGTAATGAGCAAGCCAAAGAAGATGGAGCGGATGACGTCGATACTCTCGACCTGACCATGCAGAACCATGGTGACGGCCATTTGTACGACAATGGCCAGAACGACCAGCGCCAGCGCAAGCAGCATGGAGAAACGCACCAGCCCAAGCTTCATCATCAGGTCGACGTAATACTGGGCAAGCATTCGAATTTGCTTCATAGAGGATCCCTTCACGACTTTATCGCTCAATAATACTCAAATTCAGGGCGAGGCGTTGAAGGTTGTGAGAAAAAGTGCGGGGTGAAACAGGAGATTAGCCTCGCTCCCGGTTAACCGGAAGCGAGGAGAGGTCAATCAGGAGCGTTTCAACAGCAGCCAGAGGCTGATCAGGAGGAAACTGGCGCTTGGCAGCAGCGCACCAATTATCGGCGGAATGCCATAAACCAGCGTCAGCGGACCGAAGATCTGATCGAGCACGTAGAACACAAAGCCGAAACTGATACCGGTCACGACGCGCACGCCCATCGGCACGCTGCGTAACGGGCCGAAGATAAACGACAGCGCCATCAGCATCATCACCGCCACGGACATCGGCTGGAAGATCTTGCTCCACATGTTGAGCTGGTAACGTCCCGCATCCTGCCCGCTCGACTTCAGGTATTTCACATAGTTGTGCAAACCGCTGATGGAGAGCGCGTCAGGATCCAGCGCCACAACACCGAGCTTATCGGGCGTCAGGTTGGTTTTCCACGTACCGGTTACCGTCTGAGAACCCGTAATCTGTTTCGGATCGGTCAGGTTAGACTCATCGACCTGGGACAAACGCCACTGTTTATGTTCGGCGTCAAATTTTGCCGAAGAGGCGTGGCGGACTGACTCCAGACGGCGCTGGTCATCGAAAGCGTAAATGCTCACCCCACCCAGTTCATCATTCCCCTTCACCCGTTCGATGTAGACGAAGTTTTTACCGTCTTTCGCCCATAAACCTTGTTGGGTCGAGAGCAGCGAGCCGCCGTACATGGCCTGCGCACGGTAGTTACGCGCCATCTGTTCGCCCTGCGGCGCGACCCACTCGCCAATCGCCATGGTCAACAGCACCAGTGGGATCGCGGTTTTCATTACCGACAGCGCAACCTGCATGCGGGTAAAGCCCGAGGCCTGCATAACGACCAGCTCACTGCGCTGCGCCAGCATCCCCAGCCCCAGCAGCGCGCCCAGCAGGGCCGCCATCGGGAAGAAGATCTGTACATCTTTCGGCACGCTGAGCAGGGTATACATCCCCGCGCCCATCGCGTCATAGCTCCCCTGGCCGGCTTTTTTCAGCTGATCGACAAATTTGATAATGCCGGAGAGCGACACCAGCATGAACAACGTCATCATGATGGTGGTAAAAATGGTTTTACCGATATAGCGATCAAGAACGCCAAACGCCTGCATTAGATGGCTCCTTTACGCGAGAATCGGGCACGTATGCGGCGCACAGGCACCGTATCCCACAGGTTTAATCCCAGCGCCAGTAAGATGTACAGGCTGTTGACGAACCATGTCCAGACCATAGGGTCCAGCTTACCCTTCGCGCCGTTAGAACGAATCGAGGTTTGCAGCAGGAAATAGATCAGGTAAAGCAGCATCGCCGGCAGCATAGAGAGCACGCGGCCCTGGCGCGGGTTCACCACGCTCAGCGGAACGACAATCAGCGCCATCATAAACACGGTGAAGACAAGCGTAATACGCCAGTGGAACTCAGCACGCGCTCTGTCGGTATCGGTATTCCACAGGGTACGCATGTCCATTTGTTCGGTATCCGTTGGATCGAGCGCCACCGCCTGATGGCCGATAATGGCCTGATAGTTCTGGAAATCCGTAATGCGGAAGTCGCGCAGCATGGCGGTGCCTTCGAAACGGGTGCCTTTGTTCAGCGTCACGATCTGAGAACCATCTTTGCGCTGAGCAAGCTGGCCGGAGTCTGCAACCACCACGGAAGGACGCGCGTTACCTTTGGGACGTAACTGCGCCAGGAATACGTCGTTGAATTTACTGCCGTCAACGCTCTCAATGAACAGCACGGAGTTGCCGTCGGTCGCCTGCTGGAACTGCCCCTGGGCTAAGGCTGCCATGCCGGGGTTGGCTTTCGCTTCGGCCAGCACTTCGTCCTGATGACGGGAAGACATGGGACCCGCCCACATCACATTCACCGCCGCGACAATACCCGTGAACAGCGCCAGTATCATGGCCGCTTTCACCAGTACCGCTTTGCTCAGGCCACAGGCATGCATCACCGTGATTTCACTCTCGGTGTAGAGTTTCCCAAGCGTCATGAGCAGGCCAAGGAAAAGACTTAGCGGCAGGATGAGCTGCGCCATTTCCGGGATCCCTAAACCAAGCAGGGAAAGCACCAGATTTGTTGGAATTTCGCCGTCAACGGCCGCACCGAGGATCTTAACCAGCTTCTGACAGAAAAAAATCAGCAGCAGGATGAAGAGGATCGCCAGTTGGCTTTTGAGCGTCTCCCGCACCAGATATCTTATGATTATCACTTTAAATACGCCCGTAAAAACCCGTCTCTTTGCTGGAAAATCGCTTGTTTCATGGCTTAAACGTCATTTATTCTCTTGAGTCGTCGAAATCATCGCTAAGATTAAAACATCCGGCGGATTCACGCTTCAGGACTTTTTCTGACGTGTCGAAACCGTAGTAACGTAAGATTAACACGAAGTCACCACAACAGCGGACATGAGTTACGAAAGGTTTCAATTCTATCCGTAGCTGCCGCCGTTGTCTTTAAGATTCAGGAGCGTAGTGCATGGAGTTCAGTGTAAAAAGCGGTAGCCCGGAGAAACAGCGGAGTGCCTGCATCGTTGTGGGCGTCTTTGAACCACGCCGACTCTCCCCGATCGCCGAGCAACTCGATAAAATCAGTGACGGCTATATTAGCGCCCTGCTGCGCCGTGGCGAACTGGAAGGCAAACCTGGGCAGACGCTGTTACTGCACCATGTTCCGAACGTACTGTCAGAACGTATTCTGCTGATTGGCTGCGGCAAAGAACGCGAGCTGGATGAACGTCAGTATAAGCAGGTAATTCAGAAAACAATCAATACGCTGAATGATACTGGCTCAATGGAAGCAGTCTGCTTCCTGACGGAGCTGCACGTTAAAGGGCGTAACACCTACTGGAAAGTGCGTCAGGCGGTTGAAACGGCAAAAGAGAGTCTGTACAGCTTCGATCAGCTGAAGACCAATAAAAGCGAGCCGCGTCGTCCGCTGCGTAAAATGGTCTTTAACGTGCCAACCCGTCGCGAGCTGACCAGCGGCGAACGAGCGATCCAGCACGGTCTGGCGATCGCGGCCGGCATTAAAGCGGCCAAAGATCTCGGCAACATGCCGCCTAACATCTGTAACGCGGCGTACCTGGCCTCTCAGGCGCGTCAGCTTGCCGACGCCTACAGCAAAAACGTCATTACCCGCGTCATCGGCGAACAGCAGATGAAAGAGCTGGGGATGCACTCTTACCTGGCGGTCGGTAACGGCTCGCAGAACGAATCCCTGATGTCCGTCATCGAGTACAAAGGCAATCCGTCCGAAGACGCGCGCCCGATTGTGCTCGTCGGTAAAGGCCTGACCTTCGATTCCGGCGGTATCTCCATCAAGCCTGCCGAAGGCATGGATGAGATGAAGTACGACATGTGCGGTGCGGCGGCGGTTTACGGCGTGATGCGCATGGTCGCGGAACTGCAGTTGCCTATCAACGTGATCGGCGTACTGGCGGGCTGCGAAAACATGCCTGGCGGGCGCGCCTATCGTCCGGGTGACGTTCTGACCACCATGTCCGGCCAGACCGTTGAAGTGCTGAACACCGACGCCGAAGGGCGTCTGGTGCTGTGTGACGTGCTGACCTACGTTGAGCGCTTCGAGCCGGAAGCGGTGATTGACGTCGCCACCCTCACCGGAGCCTGCGTGATTGCGCTGGGTCACCACATCACCGGCCTGATGTCGAACCACAACCCGCTGGCGCACGAGCTTATTGGTGCCTCAGAGCAGGCCGGGGACCGCGCATGGCGTCTGCCGCTGGGTGACGAGTATCAGGATCAGCTGGAGTCTAACTTTGCGGATATGGCGAACATTGGCGGACGTCCTGGCGGGGCGATCACCGCGGGCTGCTTCCTGGCACGCTTCACCCGCAAGTACAACTGGGCACACCTGGATATCGCGGGCACCGCATGGCGCTCCGGTAAAGCCAAAGGCGCAACCGGCCGTCCAGTGGCGCTGCTGTCGCAGTTCCTGCTGAACCGCGCAGGTTTTAACGGCGACGAGTAAGTCAAAACGGCAGTAAACCGTAGGCCGGGTAAGGCGAAGCCGCCACCCGGCTTAAGCATTTAAAGTGAGCACAAGAAGCCCCATATATGAAGAATGCAACGTTCTACCTTCTGGACAACGACACCCATCAGGATGGCCTCAGCGCCGTAGAACAGCTGGTGTGTGAAATTGCCGCAGAACGTTGGCGCGCAGGTAAACGCGTTCTGATTGCCTGTGAAGATGAACAGCAGGCGATTCGCCTGGATGAAGCGCTGTGGGCGCGCCCCCCGGAGAGTTTTGTGCCGCATAATCTGTCGGGCGAAGGCCCGCGCGGCGGTGCACCGGTTGAAATTGCCTGGCCGCAAAAGCGCAACAGCAGCGCGCGCGATATTCTGATTAGCCTGCGGATAGATTTTGCAGATTTTGCCACCGCTTTCACAGAAGTGGTAGACTTTGTCCCTTACGAAGAATCTTTGAAACAACTGGCGCGCGAACGCTATAAAGCGTACCGCCTGGCTGGTTTTAACCTGAATACGGCAACCTGGAAATAATGGAAAAGACATATAACCCACGCGATATCGAACAGCCGCTTTACGAGCACTGGGAACAGCAGGGCTATTTCAAGCCTAACGGCGACGAAAGCAAAGAGTCCTTCTGCATCATGATCCCGCCGCCGAACGTCACCGGCAGTTTGCATATGGGTCATGCTTTCCAGCAGACCATCATGGACACCATGATCCGCTACCAGCGCATGCAGGGTAAAAACACCCTGTGGCAGGCGGGGACTGACCACGCGGGTATCGCGACCCAGATGGTGGTTGAGCGTAAAATTGCCGCTGAAGAAGGTAAAACCCGTCACGACTACGGTCGCGATGCGTTCATCGACAAAATCTGGCAGTGGAAGGCGGAATCCGGCGGCACCATTACCCGTCAGATGCGCCGTCTCGGCAACTCCGTGGACTGGGAGCGCGAGCGCTTCACCATGGACGAAGGCCTGTCCAACGCTGTTAAAGAAGTCTTCGTCCGCCTGTACAAAGAAGACCTGATTTACCGCGGCAAACGCCTGGTAAACTGGGATCCGAAACTGCGCACCGCCATCTCTGACCTGGAAGTGGAAAACCGCGAGTCTAAAGGCTCCATGTGGCACATCCGCTATCCGCTGGCCGATGGCGCAAAAACCGCCGACGGAAAAGATTACCTGGTGGTTGCAACGACCCGTCCGGAAACCCTGCTGGGCGATACCGGCGTGGCCGTTAACCCGGAAGATCCGCGTTATAAAGATCTGATCGGCAAATTCGTGGTGCTGCCGCTGGTAAACCGCCGTATTCCGATTGTGGGCGACGAACACGCCGACATGGAAAAAGGCACCGGCTGCGTAAAAATCACCCCTGCGCACGACTTCAACGACTATGAAGTTGGTCGTCGTCACGCCCTGCCGATGATCAACATTCTGACCTTCGACGGCGATATCCGCGAAAGCGCAGAAGTGTACGATACCAAAGGCAACGAATCCGACGTTTACTCCAGCGACATCCCGGCTGAGTTCCAGAAGCTGGAGCGTTTTGCCGCACGTAAAGCCATCGTGGCTGCCGTTGACGCGCTCGGCCTGCTGGAAGAGATCAAACCTCACGATCTGACCGTGCCGTACGGCGACCGTGGCGGCGTGGTTATCGAGCCAATGCTGACCGACCAGTGGTACGTGCGTGCCGACGTGCTGGCGAAACCGGCTGTGGAAGCGGTTGAAAACGGCAGCATTCAGTTCGTGCCGAAGCAGTACGAAAACATGTACTTCTCCTGGATGCGCGACATTCAGGACTGGTGTATCTCTCGTCAGCTGTGGTGGGGTCACCGTATTCCGGCGTGGTACGACAACGAAGGCAACGTTTACGTTGGCCGTAGCGAAGACGAAGTGCGTCAGGAAAACAACCTGAGCGCGGACGTTGCGCTGCGTCAGGACGAAGACGTGCTGGACACCTGGTTCTCCTCCGCGCTGTGGACCTTCTCCACCCTCGGCTGGCCAGAAAACACCGACGCGCTGCGTCAGTTCCACCCAACCAGCGTGATGGTGTCCGGCTTCGACATTATCTTCTTCTGGATTGCCCGCATGATCATGATGACCATGCACTTCATCAAAGACGAAGACGGCAAGCCGCAGGTTCCGTTCCATACCGTCTACATGACCGGTCTGATCCGCGACGACGAAGGCCAGAAAATGTCCAAGTCCAAGGGTAACGTTATTGACCCGCTGGACATGGTTGACGGTATCTCTCTGGAAGATCTGCTGGAAAAACGTACCGGCAACATGATGCAGCCGCAGCTGGCTGAGAAAATCCGCAAGCGTACCGAGAAGCAGTTCCCGAACGGGATCGAGTCTCACGGTACCGACGCCCTGCGCTTCACCCTGGCGGCACTGGCCTCAACCGGTCGTGACATCAACTGGGACATGAAGCGTCTGGAAGGTTACCGTAACTTCTGTAACAAGCTGTGGAACGCCAGCCGCTTCGTGCTGATGAATACCGAAGATCAGGATTGCGGCTTCAACGGCGGCGAGATGACGCTGTCTCTGGCAGACCGCTGGATCCTGGCGGAATTCAACCAGACGGTGAAAGCGTTCCGCGAGGCGCTGGACAGCTACCGCTTCGATATCGCGGCGGGCATCCTGTATGAATTCACCTGGAACCAGTTCTGCGACTGGTATCTGGAGCTGGCGAAGCCGGTGATGAACGGCGGCACTGAGGCGGAGCTGCGCGGCACGCGCAATACGCTGATTACCGTTCTGGAAGGTCTGCTGCGCCTGGCGCATCCGGTCATTCCATTCATCACCGAAACCATCTGGCAGCGCGTGAAGGTGATTGCAGGCATCAACGCCGATACCATCATGCTGCAGCCGTTCCCGGAATTCGATGCGGCCAAGGTTGATGAAGCGGCGTCCGCGGATACCGAGTGGCTGAAACAGGCGATCGTTGCGGTACGTAACATCCGTGCTGAAATGAACATCGCCCCAGGCAAACCGCTGGAGCTGCTGCTGCGTGGCTGCAGCGAGGCGGCCGTTCGTCGCGTCACCGAGAACAACACCTTCCTGAAAACCATGGCGCGTCTGGAAAGCATCACCGTGCTGCCTGCGGATGACAAAGGTCCGGTTTCCGTGACAAAAATCATCGACGGCGCCGAGCTGCTGATCCCAATGGCGGGCCTGATCGACAAAGACGCCGAGCTGGCTCGTCTGGCGAAAGAAGTGGCAAAAGTCGACGTGGAAATTGGCAAAATCGAAAGCAAGCTGGCGAACGAAGGCTTTGTCGCCCGCGCGCCGGAAGCGGTCATCGCGAAAGAGCGTGAGCGTCTGGTTGCCTTCGCAGATGCGAAGACCAAGCTGATCGAGCAGCAGGCGGTTATCGCAGCCCTGTAATGCTTTTACCCCTTACGCTTCAGGGCGTAAGGGGTATCCTTCCTGAAAACTCCTCGCTTGCACTCCCCTTTCTGCGGTGCTATTAACAGCAGTTATGTGTCAATTTTTGTAATGAGTAATGCTATGAGCGTGATTACCCCCGTCGCGACGACGATGCGCCGGATCGCTGAGCAGGATAACCCGGCAATCGCCGCCGTTATCCGCACCGTTTCTGCCGAATATGGCCTGACGGCTGACAAAGGCTACACGGTTGCCGACCCGAACCTGGACGAGCTTTACCAGCTCTACAGCCAGCCAGGGCATGCCTACTGGGTAATCGAGCAGAACGGTCAGGTTGTGGGCGGCGGCGGCGTGGCGCCCCTCAGCTGCAGCGAGCCGGATATCTGTGAGCTGCAGAAAATGTATTTTCTGCCAACGGCGCGCGGGCAAGGGCTGGCGAAAAAGCTGGCGCTGATGGCGCTGGACCACGCGCGCAAGCAGGGTTTTACCCGCTGCTACCTTGAAACAACCGCTTTCCTCAAAGAGGCCATCGGCCTGTATGAACATCTGGGCTTTGAGCATATCGATGCGCCGCTGGGCTGTACCGGCCACGTTGATTGCGAAGTCAGGATGCTGAAAAGTCTGTAACTTTCGTTCCTGCCCTCTTCTGTTAAGCGGCTGTAAACTGAATGCTCTACACTCTCAGTTCACACCACAACGGGGGAAACACGATGTCGAAGATAAAAAGCTACGCCGCACCGCAGGCGGGTGCAGAACTTGAGCTGTACGAGTACGATGCGGGCGAACTAAAAGCAGAAGACGTCGAAGTACAGGTTGATTACTGCGGGATCTGCCACTCGGATCTCTCGATGATCGACAACGAATGGGGCTTCTCGAGCTATCCGCTGGTTGCCGGGCACGAAGTCATTGGCCGCGTCGTGGCGCTCGGTAGTGCCGCACAGGACAAAGGGCTGAAGGTAGGCCAACGCGTGGGCATTGGCTGGACGGCACGCAGCTGCGGCCACTGCGATGCCTGTATCAGCGGCAATCAGATCAACTGCCTCGAAGGCGCCGTTCCCACCATTCTGAACAAGGGCGGTTTTGCCGATAAGCTGCGCGCCGACTGGCAATGGGTCATCCCGCTGCCGGACAGCATTGATATCGAATCCGCCGGTCCGCTGCTGTGCGGCGGTATCACCGTCTTCAAACCCCTGCTGATGCACCATATCACCGCCACCAGCCGCGTGGGCGTCATCGGTATTGGCGGTCTGGGCCATATCGCCATCAAGCTGCTGCACGCAATGGGCTGTGAAGTCACGGCGTTTAGCTCGAACCCGGCGAAAGAGAAAGAAGTGCTGGCGATGGGTGCGGATAAAGTCGTTAACAGCCGCGATCCTGATGCGCTGAACGCGCTGGCTGGGCAGTTTGACCTGATCATAAACACCGTTAACGTCGATCTCAACTGGCAGCCGTACTTTGAGGCGCTGGCCTACGGCGGTAACTTCCACACCGTAGGTGCCGTGATGAAGCCGCTGCCGGTTCCGGCGTTTACCCTGATCGGCGGGGATCGCAGCGTGTCAGGCTCCGCGACCGGTACGCCGTTTGAGTTGCGCAAACTGATGAAGTTTGCCGGACGCACCAAAGTGGCGCCGACCACCGAACTGTATCCGATGTCGAAAATCAACGAAGCGATCCAGCACGTGCGTGACGGCAAAGCCCGCTACCGCGTGGTGTTGAAAGCGGATTTTTGATGTGACATAGGCGGGGAATGTGCGGCCTGATGCCCTCACCCCAACCCTCTCCCACAGGGAGAGGGCGCACACACTAAAAACGGTAACGGTCGTTACCGTTTTGCATCTACCATGGCCTTAAACACCTCAGTCACCGCAACCGCACCGGGATCCATTACCCCATCCAGATTCTCTTTATTCACATACGACGAGCGCCCCGCACCGGCTTTCGCCATTTTCGCCGTTGCTTCGGCACCGTGCTGTGCTGCCTTCGCCGCTGCCTGAAGATCGCCATTCTTCAATGCTTCAAGCGCCGGTTGCAGCGCGTCGATCAGGGTACGATCGCCGAGATCTGCCCCACCGTACTGCTTCATCTGCGCCAGCCCGCTGAGCAATGCCTCGGGCAGCGGCTGACCATCGTGAAGCTTTTGCCCGGCCGCGGTGAAGAAGATCGACATCAGCACCCCGCTCGATCCGCCCATCACCGTCGCCAGCCGCTCGCCCACCAGCAACAGCAGCGTCGATACGTTATCAAGCGGGAGCTTGCGATCCTCCAGACGCTGCGCAATATCCCGCGCCCCTTGCGCAAAAGTGGAGCCGGTATCACCGTCGCCCACTTTGGCATCCAGCGCGTTCAGTCGGTTTTCCAGCTGGAGCAGCGTTTTCGTCACCGAGGAAACATATTCGCCCACCCGCAGATTGTCCGACGGAGTGTATTCCACGCGATCGTGAATGGCGGTATGCGCCACGGTGCGCAGTGGCGCAAACGCCACGGGCTTCTGCCAGCCCAGCGTTTCGACCTCGGCGTGAATCGCCTTTTCAAAGAAGTCATTGAGCTTCAGCAGCGTGAGCGAAAAGCCCTTCATGTCCAGCGCGCTCACCAGCGGCGCGGGGCCTATCAGGTACGCTATCTCCTCTTTCAGCGCCGAATGCGCCAGCTCTTTGGTCAGCAGCGCCATCTCCAGCGCCGATACGCCGCCGAGATTGTTAATCAATACCGCAAACCGCCCCTCTCCCGCCTGCGCGCGTAACGGCGTCACCAGCGTGTCGATAATGGCTTTACTGTTCTGCGTATCCACGACGGAAGCACCGGGCTCGCCGTGAATGCCCAGCCCCAGCTCGACATGGCCCTGCTTAATGCGCCCCTCTTCCTCGTCGCTGCCCGGCAGGTTGCACGTTTGCATCGCAACGCCCAGGCTCCAGAGGTTATCGCAGGCCTGTTGCGCAATATCCCGCACCTCGCTTAGCGATTTACCGTGCTCCGCCGCATAGCCCGCAATCTTGTGCACCAGTGCCGTACCGGCAATACCGCGCGGCTGTTTGTTATCCGGCAGCGCGATATCGTCCGCCACGATCGCCATCTCCACCTTCAGGCCGTAGCGTTTGGCCTTTTCTGCCGCCAGACCAAAGTTCAGGCGATCGCCGGTGTAGTTTTTGACGATCAGCAGACAGCCGCGATCGCCCGTGACCGCCACAATGGCGTTCAGCACCGCATCCACGCTCGGCGAGGCAAACAGATCGCCACACACTGCCGCCGTCAGCATCCCTTTGCCAACAAACCCGGCGTGCGCGGGTTCGTGGCCTGAGCCGCCGCCGGAGATCACCGCCACGCGGCTCTTGTCCCAGTCGCCGCGTGCGACGATCCTGATGGCCGGATCGATATCAAGTTTGACGAGATTTGCGTGTGGCGCAGAAAGCAGTATGCCTTCAATGGCATCGTTGACCAGCTGTTTGCGATCGTTAAAGAAGAATCTGGACATCGTTTCCCACTATTTTTGTGAACCGTATGCAAAAGCATAGTCCGCGCTGGATAATGCGCCGCAAAGTCAGGAATTTACTCAACCAAATTGCGGCCAGATTGCCTATACTCCCCCCAGGACAAAGAGAGGAAGCGCATCATGAGTACACCATTGTTAATTGCCAGGACGCTGGAAAAAGAGCTGTATTTACTGCCCGCGATGGCGAACCGCCACGGTCTGATCACCGGAGCGACCGGGACGGGGAAAACCGTCACCCTGCAAAAGCTGGCGGAGTCGCTTTCGGAGATTGGCGTACCGGTCTTTATGGCTGACGTGAAAGGCGATTTAACCGGTGTGGCTCAGGAAGGAACGGCCTCTGAAAAACTGCTCGAACGGCTGAAGAATATTGGCATTACGGACTGGACGCCGCATAACAATCCGGTAGTAGTGTGGGATATCTTTGGTGAGAAAGGCCACCCGGTGCGCGCCACCGTCTCCGATCTCGGCCCGCTGCTGCTGGCCCGTCTGCTTAATCTCAACGACGTGCAGTCCGGCGTGCTGAATATTATCTTCCGCATTGCCGACGATCAGGGCCTGCTGCTGCTTGATTTCAAAGATCTGCGCGCCATTACCCAGTACATCGGCGATAACGCCAAATCCTTCCAGAACCAGTACGGCAATATCAGCAGCGCCTCGGTGGGTGCCATTCAGCGCGGGTTACTGACGCTGGAGCAACAGGGCGCAGAGCACTTCTTCGGCGAGCCGATGCTGGATATCAAAGACTGGATGCGCACCGACAGCAGCGGCAAAGGCATCATCAACATTCTGAGCTCCGAGAAGCTCTACCAGATGCCAAAGCTCTACGCCGCCAGCCTGCTGTGGATGCTCTCCGAACTGTACGAACAGTTACCCGAAGCGGGCGATCTGGAAAAACCGAAGCTGGTCTTCTTCTTCGACGAAGCGCACCTGCTGTTTAACGACGCGCCGCAGGTATTGCTGGATAAGATTGAACAGGTCATTCGCCTGATCCGCTCCAAAGGCGTTGGCGTCTGGTTTGTCTCGCAAAACCCGTCGGACATTCCGGATAACGTTCTCGGCCAGCTCGGTAACCGCGTGCAGCACGCCCTGCGCGCCTTTACGCCGAAGGATCAGAAAGCGGTGAAAGCCGCCGCGCAAACCATGCGCGCCAATCCTGCCTTTGATACCGAAGCGGCGATTCAGGCGTTAGGCACCGGTGAAGCGCTGATCTCGTTCCTGGATGCGAAGGGCAGCCCGTCCGTGGTGGAACGCGCCATGGTGATCGCGCCCTGCTCGCGCATGGGGCCGGTTACCGACGATGAACGTAATGGCCTGATTAACCACTCTCCGGTTTACGGGAAGTACGAAGACGAGGTGGATCGCGAGTCCGCGTTCGAGATGCTGCAAAAAGGGGTGCAGGCGACAACGGAGTCGCAGGATGCGCCTGCCGCTCAAGGACAGTCCGTCGCCGTGGATGACGGTATTCTCGGGGGGCTCAAAGACATCCTGTTCGGCAGCACCGGGCTGCGCGGCGGCAAGCGCGACGGCGTGGTACAGACCATGGCGAAAAGCGCGGCGCGGCAGGTCACCAATCAGATAGTGCGCGGCATGCTGGGAAGTCTGTTAGGCGGCCGTCGCCGGTAGACGGGGAACCCACGGGCGGCCAAGCGCTGAACCCTGCACACCGTTCTCCTGCAGATAGCGGTCGATTTCCACCATCCCCGTCCAGCGGTTCTCACACCATAGCGGTGCCAGAAGCGTTGGACGGCGGGCGCTGGCCGAAATACGGTGGTAGACGATTTCCGGCGGGGTGTGGCGAATCATCTCCCCCGCCGTCACCGTATAGTCCTCAAGCTCAATACCGCTTAACCGTCCGGCTTCCCAGGCTTTCGCCATAATGCTGCCCGTAACGATATGCAGCGGGTGCAGCTTAATGCCGTCCACGCCGGTCTCAACCACCTTTTCCAGCGTCTCCAGGCCGTGCTGCTGCCCTTCACCCGGCAAGCCGACAATCAGATGCGAGCAGACCTTCAGCCCGCGCTCTCGGGCCAGGCGCGTGGTGCGCTGGTAGCAGGCGAAATCATGGCCACGGTTAATACGGTGCAGGGTTTTGTCATGCGCGGTCTGCAAGCCCAGCTCCAGCCAGATCTCGTAGCCTTGTTCTTTGTACTCGCTGAGCAGGTCCAGCACCGCGTCCGGTACGCAGTCCGGGCGCGTGCCCACGCACAGCCCAACGATGTTAGCCTGGCTGACGGCCTGCTGGTACATAGAGCGCAGCACCTGCACCTCCGCCCACGTGCTGGTGTAGGCCTGAAAATAGGCCAGATACTGCTTCGCGCGGTTCACCAGGCTGGCCTGATGGGCAAGCTGTTCAGCGATAGATTTATGCTGCTGGGCTTCGTCAGCAAAGGACGCAACGTTACAGAAGGTGCAGCCGCCGCGCCCGATGGTGCCATCGCGATTCGGGCAGCTAAACCCGCCGTGCAGCGTCAGCTTATGAACCTTTTGCCCGTACCGCTGCAAAAGATCCCCACCAAACATATTGACTAATTTCTGTAACTGCATAATCTGATAGACCGTCCCGGAGAAAGGGGACAAGCCTGCCACTTTTAGCCTCTGTCGGCGATGACCTGGATCAATCGCCCTGGACGGCCTTTATCTATATGAATAAATACTCAGGATTACTGCAATTTCATTCACGCCATTCGTGATTACTTTTCCTTATGTTCTGATTGTTTTTTTCATTTATAGCGCCACCACTGAAAAACAGTGGGTTTATGCGGGTTTGCAGCCATTTCCAGATTATTATTCTGCTATAAAACGGCTATTCAGCACGCTGCATTGATAATACCGCTTTCATATAGTGAGTCAGATCACACTCCGCTGCGTCCTGCCAGGGCATACATTCAATGTAAAAATAGTTAAATAACATTTACTTTCAAAGACATAAACGCTCTTTAGCACATTTTTGTATAAATAAGATTGCCATTTGACCTGTGTACCAATTCCCGATAAGTTGGAAATCCGCTGGAAGCTTTCTGGATGAGCGGCCTGCTCATCATATTTATGCAGTAATTGAGATTCCCTCTGAAGCAAGTCCTCAAACTTGTTTACCTGCGCGAAAGGATGAAAAAGAGGGCGAATGCGAGGTCCGCGTATGAAACGCAAACCCCGTCGCCATGCTCTTTCTGTGCCTGTGCGCCACGGTAAAGTTCAGTGGGAAGCCCGACGAGCCTGGGGAGGTTCACTGATATGTTGTACGATAAATCCCTTGAGAAGGATAACTGTGGTTTCGGCCTGATCGCCCACATAGAAGGCGAACCTAGCCACAAGGTAGTGCGTACTGCTATTCACGCACTGGCCCGAATGCAGCACCGTGGCGCTATTCTTGCCGATGGTAAAACCGGCGACGGTTGCGGCCTGCTGCTGCAAAAACCGGATCGTTTCTTCCGCATCGTGGCGGAAGAGCGCGGCTGGCGTTTAGCCAAAAACTACGCTGTCGGCATGCTGTTCCTGAATCAGGATCCTGAAAAGGCTGCCGCCTCACGCCGCATCGTCGAAGAAGAACTTCAGCGTGAAACCCTGTCGATTGTCGGCTGGCGCAATGTGCCAACCAACGAAGGGGTGCTCGGTGAAATCGCCCTCTCCTCGCTGCCTCGCATTGAACAAATTTTCGTCAACGCGCCTGCGGGCTGGCGTCCGCGTGATATGGAACGCCGTCTGTTTATTGCCCGCCGCCGCATTGAAAAACGTCTCCAGGACGATAAAGAGTTCTACGTTTGTAGCCTCTCTAACCTGGTGAACATCTATAAGGGTCTGTGTATGCCGGCTGACCTGCCGCGCTTCTACCTGGACCTGGCGGACCTGCGTCTGGAATCGGCCATTTGCCTGTTCCACCAGCGCTTCTCCACCAACACCGTTCCACGCTGGCCGCTGGCGCAGCCGTTCCGCTACCTGGCGCACAACGGCGAGATCAACACCATCACCGGTAACCGCCAGTGGGCCCGCGCCCGTACCTATAAATTCCAGACGCCACTGATCCCCGATCTGCACGATGCCGCGCCGTTCGTGAACGAAACCGGCTCTGACTCCAGCTCCATGGATAACATGCTGGAACTGCTGCTGGCGGGCGGGATGGACATCGTGCGCGCCATGCGTCTGCTCGTGCCACCGGCCTGGCAGAACAACCCGGATATGGACCCTGAGCTGCGCGCGTTCTTCGACTTTAACTCCATGCACATGGAGCCGTGGGACGGCCCGGCGGGCATCGTCATGTCTGACGGCCGCTTCGCCGCCTGTAACCTGGACCGTAACGGTCTGCGTCCGGCGCGCTACGTTATCACCAAAGACAAGCTCATCACCTGCGCCTCTGAAGTCGGTATCTGGGATTACCAGCCTGACGAAGTGGTCGAGAAAGGCCGCGTCGGCCCGGGCGAGCTGATGGTTATCGACACCCGCGGCGGGCGCATTCTGCACTCTGCCGAAACCGATCACGATCTTAAAAGCCGCCATCCGTACAAAGAGTGGATGGAGAAGAACGTCCGTCGCCTCGTGCCGTTCGAAGATTTATCGGATGAAGAAGTGGGCCGCCGCGAACTGGACGACGATACGCTTGCAAGCTTCCAGAAACAGTTTAACTACAGCGCGGAAGAGCTGGACTCCGTTATTCGCGTGCTCGGTGAAAACGGCCAGGAAGCGGTCGGCTCCATGGGTGACGATACCCCGTTTGCCGTGCTCTCCAGCCAGCCGCGCATTATTTACGACTACTTCCGTCAGCAGTTTGCGCAGGTGACCAACCCGCCGATCGACCCGCTGCGTGAAGCGCACGTGATGTCGCTGGCCACCAGCATCGGTCGCGAGATGAACGTCTTCTGCGAGGCCGAAGGCCAGGCGCACCGTCTGACCTTTAAATCGCCGATCCTGCTGTACTCCGATTTCAAACAGCTCACCACCATGAAAGAGGAGCACTACCGCGCCGACACGCTCGATATTACCTTCGACGTGACCGAAGCGAGCCTCGAAGAGACGGTGAATGCGCTGTGTGACAAAGCCGAACAGATGGTGCGTAACGGTACCGTTCTGCTGGTGCTGTCCGACCGCAATATTGCGAAAAACCGTCTGCCGGTGCCTGCCCCGATGGCGGTTGGCGCTATCCAGACGCGTCTGGTCGACAAGAGCCTGCGCTGCGACGCCAACATCATTGTTGAAACCGCCAGCGCCCGCGACCCGCACCACTTTGCCGTGCTGTTAGGCTTCGGTGCGACGGCGATCTACCCGTATCTGGCCTACGAAACGCTGGCACGCCTGGTGGATACCCGCGCGATCGACAAAGATTACCGCGCGGTGATGCTGAACTACCGTAACGGCATCAACAAAGGCCTGTACAAGATCATGTCCAAAATGGGCATCTCGACCATTGCCTCCTACCGCTGTTCGAAGCTGTTTGAAGCGGTCGGCCTGCATGACGAGGTCGCCAACCTCTGCTTCCAGGGCGTGGTCAGCCGCATCGGCGGCGCCGGTTTTGCTGACTTCCAGCAGGATCTGGTGAATCTGTCCAAACGCGCCTGGCTGGCACGTAAGCCGCTGGATCAGGGCGGTCTGCTGAAATACGTTCACGGCGGCGAATACCACGCCTATAACCCGGACGTGGTGCGCACGCTGCAGCAGGCGGTTCAGAGCGGTGAATACAGCGATTACCAGCAGTACGCTGAGCTGGTAAACAACCGTCCGGCGGCAACGCTGCGCGACCTCATTGCCCTCAATCCGGGCGATGAAGCGGTCAGCATTGACGACGTTGAGCCTGCATCGGAACTGTTCAAACGCTTCGATACCGCAGCGATGTCCATCGGCGCGCTGAGTCCGGAAGCCCACGAAGCGCTGGCGGAAGCCATGAACAGCATCGGCGGTAACTCCAACTCCGGCGAAGGCGGTGAAGATCCGGCGCGTTACGGCACCAACAAAGTGTCCCGTATCAAGCAGGTGGCATCCGGTCGCTTTGGCGTGACGCCTGCGTACCTGGTCAACGCCGACGTGATCCAGATTAAAGTCGCTCAGGGTGCTAAACCGGGCGAAGGCGGCCAGCTGCCGGGTGATAAAGTTACCCCGTACATTGCCAAACTGCGCTATTCCGTGCCGGGCGTGACGCTGATCTCCCCGCCACCGCACCACGATATCTACTCTATCGAGGACTTAGCGCAGCTGATTTTCGACCTGAAGCAGGTCAACCCGAAGGCGATGATCTCCGTGAAGCTGGTTTCCGAACCGGGCGTCGGCACCATCGCTACCGGCGTGGCGAAAGCCTATGCGGACCTCATCACCATCGCCGGTTACGACGGCGGTACCGGTGCCAGCCCGCTCTCCTCCGTGAAATATGCAGGCTGTCCGTGGGAGCTTGGCCTGGTGGAAACCCAGCAGGCGCTGGTGGCGAATGGCCTGCGTCACAAGATACGCCTGCAGGTGGACGGCGGCCTGAAAACCGGCCTCGACATCATTAAAGCGGCGATCCTCGGCGCGGAAAGCTTCGGCTTCGGTACCGGCCCAATGGTTGCGCTCGGCTGTAAATACCTGCGTATTTGCCACCTGAACAACTGCGCAACCGGCGTTGCTACCCAGGACGAGAAGCTGCGTAAGAACCACTATCACGGTCTGCCGTTCAAAGTGACCAACTACTTTGAGTTCATCGCCCGCGAAACCCGCGAGCTGATGGCGCAGCTGGGCGTGAAGCGTCTGGTGGACCTGATTGGCCGCACTGACCTGCTGAAAGAGCTGGAAGGCTTCACCGCGAAGCAACAGAAGCTTGAGCTGTCTAAGCTGCTGGAAACCGCGCAGCCGCACCCTGGCAAAGCGGTCTACTGCACCGAGAACAACCCGCCGTTCGATAACGGCGTGCTGAACGCGCAGCTGTTGCAGCAGGCGAAACCGTACGTGGACGACAAGCAGAGCAAAACGTTCTGGTTCGATATCCGCAACACCGACCGCTCCGTGGGCGCCTCCCTCTCCGGTTATATCGCGCAGACGCACGGTGACCAGGGGCTGGCAGCGGATCCGATTACCGCGCACTTCAGCGGTACCGCGGGTCAGAGCTTCGGCGTATGGAACGCAGGCGGCGTTGAGCTGTACCTGACCGGCGATGCCAACGACTACGTCGGTAAAGGCATGGCGGGCGGTCTGCTGGCGGTGCGTCCTCCGGTTGGCTCAGCCTTCCGCAGCCATGAAGCCAGCATCATCGGTAACACCTGCCTGTACGGCGCGACCGGCGGTCGTCTGTTTGCAGCAGGCCGTGCGGGCGAGCGTTTTGCGGTGCGTAACTCCGGTGCTATCACCGTGGTGGAAGGCATTGGCGATAACGGTTGTGAATACATGACGGGCGGGATTGTTTGCGTTCTGGGTAAAACCGGCGTGAACTTCGGCGCGGGCATGACGGGCGGTTTTGCGTATGTCCTGGATGAAGACGGTGAGTTCCGCAAACGCGTGAACCCGGAGCTGGTGGAAGTGCTGGACGTTGATACGCTGGCTATCCATGAAGAACACCTGCGCGGTTTGATTACCGAACACGTGCAGCATACCGGTTCTTCGCGCGGCGAAGAGATCCTGGCGAACTGGCCAGCGTTCTCTGCGAAATTCGCGCTGGTTAAGCCGAAGTCCAGCGATGTTAAAGCCCTGTTGGGTCACCGTAGTCGTAGCGCAGCAGAGCTGCGCGTGCAGGCGCAGTAAGGAATTCAGATGAGCCAGAACGTATACCAGTTTATCGACCTGCAGCGTGTTGATCCGCCAAAGAAACCGCTGAAGATCCGCAAAATTGAATTTGTTGAAATCTACGAGCCGTTTTCAGAAGGCCAGGCCAAGGCACAGGCAGACCGCTGCCTGTCCTGCGGGAACCCTTACTGCGAATGGAAATGTCCGGTACATAACTACATCCCGAACTGGCTGAAGCTGGCTAACGAAGGACGTATTTTTGAAGCCGCCGAGCTGTCTCACCAGACCAACACCCTGCCGGAAGTGTGCGGCCGCGTGTGTCCTCAGGACCGTCTGTGCGAAGGTTCCTGTACGCTGAACGACGAGTTCGGCGCGGTGACAATCGGCAACATCGAGCGCTATATCAACGATAAAGCGTTCGAGATGGGCTGGCGTCCGGATATGACCGGCGTGAAGCAAACCGACAAGCGCGTGGCAATCATCGGCGCGGGCCCGGCGGGCCTGGCCTGTGCGGACGTGCTGACCCGCAACGGCGTGAAGGCGGTGGTCTTTGACCGCCATCCGGAAATCGGCGGTCTGCTGACCTTCGGTATTCCGGCCTTCAAGCTGGAAAAAGAGGTCATGACCCGTCGCCGTGAAATCTTCACCGGCATGGGCATTGAGTTCAAACTGAACGTGGAAGTGGGTCGCGACGTGCAGCTCGACGACCTGCTGAAGGATTACGACGCCGTGTTCCTTGGCGTGGGCACCTATCAGTCCATGCGCGGCGGTCTGGAGAACGAAGACGCGCCGGGCGTGTACGATGCGCTGCCGTTCCTGATTGCCAACACCAAGCAGATCATGGGCTACGGCGAAACCGCCGATGAGCCGTTCGTCAGCATGGAAGGCAAACGCGTGGTAGTGCTGGGCGGCGGTGATACCGCGATGGACTGCGTGCGTACCTCCATTCGTCAGAATGCGGCACACGTGATCTGCGCCTACCGTCGTGACGAAGAGAACATGCCGGGCTCTAAACGCGAAGTGAAAAACGCGCGTGAAGAGGGCGTGGAGTTCCAGTTCAACATCCAGCCTCTGGGTATTGAAGTGAATGCCAACGGTAAAGTGAGCGGCGTGAAGATGGCGCGCACTGAGATGGGCGCACCGGATGCGAAAGGTCGTCGTCGCGCCGAGATCGTAGCCGGTTCTGAGCACGTGATCCCGGCCGATGCCGTGGTGATGGCGTTCGGTTTCCGTCCTCACAGCATGGAATGGCTGGCGAAGCACAGCGTTGAGCTGGATTCGCAGGGCCGCGTGATTGCGCCAGAAGGCAGCGACAACGCATTCCAGACCAGCAACCCGAAAATCTTCGCCGGTGGCGATATTGTTCGCGGTTCTGACCTGGTGGTAACGGCGATTGCCGAAGGGCGTAAAGCCGCTGACGGGATCCTGAACTACCTGGAAGTGTAAAAAAAACAGGCCCGATTGGGCCTGTTTTTTTATTTCACGACGCGAAGTGCCGGACGACCACCGCGCGGAGGCGGATCGTCATCAGGGTCATTGTCGTCATGATGATCGGGTTTATCACCATCGATAAGTGACATCACCGTGTCGCTTTCGCGCTCATCGGATGCGTTGTCATCATTCAGGCTGGCAACATCTTCATCATACGCCGCTTCCGGCTCGAACATGGTACCCGCACCGTTTTCACGCGCGTAGATAGCCAGCACGGCTGCCAGAGGTACGGAAACCTGACGCGGCACGCCGCCGAAACGCGCGTTGAAGCGCACTTCATCGTTTGCCAGCTCCAGGTTACCCACCGCACGCGGCGCAATGTTCAGTACGATCTGCCCGTCACGCGCATATTCCATAGGAACCAGCACGCCCGGCAACGTCACATCCACAACCAGGTGCGGCGTGAGCTGGTTATCCAGCAGCCATTCATAGAAGGCGCGCAGCAGATAAGGACGGCGTGGGGTAAGTTGTGACATTTCCACAGTCATTAGCCTCGGCCGAGACGCATTTCACGTTCCGGTTCAGTTAAAGATGCCAGGAAAGAGTCGCGTTCAAATACGCGAGTCATATAGCCCTTCAGCTCTTTCGCGCCAGGACCGCTGAACTCTACGCCCAGGGTTGGCAGACGCCACAGCAGTGGTGCCAGGTAGCAATCCACCAGGCTGAACTCATCGCTCAGGAAGAATGGTTTCTGACCAAACACAGGAGCGATCGCCAGCAGCTCTTCACGCAGTTGTTTACGTGCAGCGTCAGCTTCAGAAGCAGAACCGCTGGTAATCACGTTCATCAGCGAGTACCAGTCTTTTTCGATACGCTGCATGTACAGGCGGCTTTCACCACGCGCGACAGGGTAAACAGGCATCAGTGGCGGATGCGGGAAACGCTCATCCAGATATTCCATAATGATACGGGATTCCCACAGGGTCAGCTCGCGATCCACCAGCGTCGGTACGCTTTGGCTCGGGTTGAGATCGATCAGATCCTGAGGCGGGTTATCCTTTTCCACATGCTCGATCTCAAAACTGACACCCTTCTCGGCCAGCACGATACGAACCTGATGGCTATAAATGTCAGTAGGACCAGAAAACAGCGTCATTACCGAACGTTTGTTGGCAGCGACAGCCATGAAAACCTCCAGGTATATTCAGAATTTTTACTGCTACCAGCCCAACAGGGGCCAGCCAGATGTTGTATCGCCCATCCCAGAGAAAACACATTGTTCAAGAAACGAACAAAAATCGAGTATTCACCGATATTTGGGCAGAAAATTGGATGATAGTTTACCAGATTTTGATGGCTTTGTGGTGAGGGGATTCTGGAAATGTGGAAAAAGAGAAGATATATGCATGGATATTGTGGATAACCTGCGCATTATCCATAAAAAAACCCGCCGAAGCGGGTTTTTCGCCAATCGTTCTGCGTAAGCAGAATGGATTAACGTTTGGAGAACTGTGGACGACGACGTGCTTTACGCAGACCCACTTTCTTACGTTCAACCTGACGCGCGTCACGAGTAACGAAGCCAGCTTTACGCAGTTCAGAACGCAGGGATTCGTCGTACTCCATCAGAGCGCGGGTGATACCGTGACGGATCGCACCTGCCTGACCGGAGATACCACCACCTTTAACGGTGATGTACAGATCCAGTTTTTCTACCATATCAACCAGTTCCAGCGGCTGGCGAACTACCATGCGGGCAGTTTCGCGACCGAAGTATTGTTCCAGAGAACGCTGGTTGATTACGATTTTACCACTGCCCGGTTTGATGAAAACGCGAGCTGCGGAACTTTTGCGGCGACCAGTGCCGTAGTATTGATTTTCAGCCATTGCCTATAATCCCGATTAGATGTCAAGAACTTGCGGTTGCTGTGCCGCGTGGTTGTGCTCGTTGCCTGCGTAAACTTTCAGTTTACGGAACATAGCACGACCCAGCGGGCCTTTTGGCAGCATGCCTTTAACCGCGATTTCAATCACACGCTCAGGACGGCGGGCAATCATCTCTTCAAAGGTCGCTTCTTTGATACCACCGATGTGGCCGGTGTGGTGATAGTACACTTTGTCAGTACGCTTGTTGCCGGTTACAGCAACTTTATCAGCGTTCAGAACGATGATGTAATCACCGGTATCAACGTGCGGAGTGTATTCCGCTTTATGCTTACCGCGCAGGCGACGAGCCAGTTCAGTAGCCAGACGGCCCAGAGTTTTACCGGTCGCGTCAACAACATACCAGTCGCGCTGTACGGTTTCTGGTTTAGCTGTAAAAGTTTTCATTAAAAGCTTACCCAAATAATAAGTTACACGTTGGTGAACACCCAAACGTTTAGTCAGTTGAGGTTCACACGACAAAGTCCGGCAAACCTACCCCTTCGAATAGCACATGCCGACACATAGAAAGTTTCGGGAAAAAAACCTTCTCGTAACGTGGGGTCGCAAGATTATAGAGAAGTTGAGGTCAAAGATCGACCCTTAAATGTGATTTGGAATGGGTTTTTCGGGGGTGGGTATTGTGCGGTCTGGTGCCCTCACCCCCAGCCCCTCTCCCACGGGAGAGGGGGGCATTTGTTACGGCATATGCTCCAGCTTCAGGTATTCCTCACTCTGCATCTCCTGCAGGCGCGACAGGCAGCGCTGGAACTCAAACTTCAGCCGCTCACCCTGGTAAATCTCATATAAAGGTACCTCGGCGCTGACCACCAGCTTGACGTGGCGCTCATAAAACTCGTCCACCAGCGCAATGAAGCGCCGTGCTTCACTCTCCATCAGCCGCGTCATCACCGGCACGTCCAGCACCATCACGGTGTGGAACAGACGCGAAAGCGCAATGTAGTCGTGCTGGCTGCGGGCATCCACGCAGAGCGTCGTAAAGGAGACCGCCAGCGTTTGGTTTTCGACGCCAAGGGTGGGCAGCGGGCGATGGTTAATCTCGAGTTTCGGGGCGTGCTCGCGTTTTGCCCCCGCCAGCGCCAGCCAAAGTGTATCCATCTCGCGGGTGGTCTCTGCATTTAACGGCGAAAGCCACAGGTGTGCCTGGGTCAGCGTGCGCAGACGATAATCGACACCGGCATCGACGTTCATGATATCGCAGTGCTGCTTGAGGGCATCGATGGCGGGCAGGAAGCGTGCGCGCTGCAGGCCGTTACGATAGAGTTCATCCGGCGGGATATTCGACGTAGCCACCAGCGTGATCCCGCGGGCAAATAGCGCCTTCATCAGGCCGCCTAGCAGCATGGCATCGGTGATGTCAGACACAAAAAACTCGTCGAAGCAGAGCACGTCGGTTTCAGCTTTGAACCTGTCGGCCACAATCTCCAGCGGATCGCTTTTGCCCTGCAGTGCGGTCAGCTCTTCATGCACCCGCAGCATAAAACGATGGAAGTGCAGACGCTGCTTACGTGCGCCAGGCAGGCTCATGTAAAACAGGTCCATCAGCCAGGTTTTTCCGCGACCGACCCCGCCCCACATATATAAACCGCGTACCGGCGCGTGAGCCTGTGGCGCTTTTTTACCGAGCAACCGCCCAAATGCCGCCTTTAGCCCACCGTTCTGTTCGACTTCAGCGGGTTTTGCCGTGAGCTCCTGATAAATCATCTCCAGACGGTTTACCGCCTCACGTTGAACGTCATCAGGCTGATGAGTGCCCTCGTTAAGGGCCAGTTGATATCGCGATGCAGGGGACAGGTTTTGCATAATCTTATTGTTATTCCTTCAATTAACGCTCACCAGCAGACGTGACTGATGAAAAAAAGGCCGTTCTACACTACGCGATGATACGTCAGGATTCCACTTCTGCAGAAATAGCGGTTATAGTGGCATTATCAGGCACAGGCAGGAGCCGAGCCAACACCCTACGGAACAACAAGACAACGGGAGAAGTTCATGACCTGGGAATATGCGCTAATCGGTTTAGTCGTCGGCATCGTCATCGGTGCTGTGGCCATGCGTTTCGGTAATCGCAAATTGCGTCAGCAGCAGTCACTGCAGTACGAACTGGAAAAGAACAAAGCCGAGCTGGAAGAGTATCGTGAAGAGCTGGTCAGCCACTTTGCCCGTAGCGCCGAGCTGCTGGACAACATGGCAACCGACTATCGTCAGCTTTATCAACATATGGCAAAAAGCTCCAGCAGCCTGCTGCCGGAAATGACCGCGGAAACCAACCCGTTCCGCAACCGTCTGGCTGACTCTGAAGCCGGTAACGATCAGGCGCCCGTTCAGATGCCTCGCGACTATTCCGATGGCGCGTCCGGCCTGCTGCGCGGCGGTGTAAAACGCGATTAATCGCACAACCTGAATATATTTTACGGGCGCAGCGATTGCGCCCGTCCTTTCCTGATGACCCCAGCTATCATTTAGTTAAACACCTCATTGTTCAGCGGTTTAAAATTCAATAACATCAACGTGTTTTTAGGGCCGTTTTTCCTTTATTCCAGGTTACGAGAGTCAACATCGATGAAGAAAAAAAACCAGCTGTTGAGCGCTATCGCGTTAAGTGTCGGGTTATCTCTCTCGGCGTCCGTCCCTGTATTTGCCGCCATTCCCTCCCAGGTGCCTGGCCAGGCGGCCATTCCAAGCCTCGCGCCTATGCTGGAAAAAGTGTTGCCGGCGGTCGTCAGCGTTCAGGTTGAGGGCACCGCAGTACAAAGCCAACGCGTCCCTGAAGAACTGAAAAAATATTTTGGCGATGAGTCTCCCGACCAGCAGGCTCAGCCTTTTGAAGGCCTGGGTTCTGGCGTCATTATTGATGCGGCAAAAGGCTATATCCTGACCAACAACCACGTCATCAGCCAGGCCGATAAAATCAGCGTCCAGCTGAACGATGGCCGTGAATTTGATGCCAAACTGATCGGCGGCGATGACCAGAGCGACATCGCGCTGCTGCAGGTGCAAAATCCGAGCAACCTGACCCAGATTGCCATCGCGGATTCCGACAAACTGCGCGTCGGCGATTTTGCCGTCGCCGTAGGCAACCCCTTTGGCTTAGGGCAGACCGCCACCTCCGGGATCGTCTCGGCGCTCGGGCGCAGCGGCCTCAATCTGGAAGGGCTGGAAAACTTTATCCAGACCGATGCCTCAATCAACCGGGGTAACTCCGGCGGAGCGTTGCTCAACCTTAACGGCGAGCTGATTGGGATTAACACGGCGATTCTGGCCCCGGGCGGCGGCAGCATCGGGATCGGTTTTGCTATCCCCAGCAATATGGCCAAAACCCTGGCGCAGCAATTGATCCAGTTCGGTGAAATCAAACGCGGGCTGCTGGGTATTAAAGGTATGGAGATGAGCGCGGATATCGCAAAAGCGTTCAATATCAACGTACAGCGCGGGGCGTTTGTCAGTGAAGTGCTGCCAAACTCCGGCTCGGCAAAAGCGGGCGTGAAATCGGGAGATGTGATCGTCAGCCTGAACGACAAACCGCTGAATAGCTTTGCAGAACTGCGCTCACGGATTGCCACGACGGAACCTGGCGCCAAAGTGAAGCTGGGCCTGATCCGTGACGGTAAGCCGCTTGACGTTGAGGTGACGCTGGATAAGAGCACTTCATCCTCGGCCAGCGCGGAGCTTATCGCCCCGGCGCTACAGGGGGCTACGTTGAGCGACGGGCAGCTGAAGGACGGTACGAAAGGCATCAGCATCGACACCGTCGAGAAGAGCAGCCCTGCCGCACAGGCCGGATTGCATCAGGATGACGTGATTATCGGTGTCAACCGCAACCGCGTGCAGTCTATTGCCGAACTGCGCAAGGTGCTGGAAAGCAAACCAGCGGTTATTGCCCTGCAGGTCATGCGTGGCAATGAGTCCATCTATATTCTGTTGCGCTAAGCATTTGCGACCCGGACATCACCGCTGCGTGTGATGTCCGGATAACTCATGTTATGCTGCAAATCGTTCCTTTTTTAACGACACGCGCATCATGCTTTTAAAGCTCTTACGTTCTACTGTCATCGGTTTGATTGTCGCTGGCCTGCTGCTGCTGGCGCTGCCGTCTTTACGTCAGTTCAATAAACTGTCGGCTCCCCAGTTCGATAGCACGGATGAAACGCCGGCTACCTATAACCAGGCCGTCCGCCGTGCCGCACCTGCCGTGGTTAACGTCTATAACCGTGGTCTGAATACCTCAGCCCATAACCAGCTGGAGATCCGTACCCTCGGCTCCGGCGTGATCATGGACGAGCGCGGCTACATTATTACCAACAAGCACGTGATTAACGATGCCGACCAGATCATCGTCGCCCTGCAGGATGGCCGCGTGTTTGAGGCGTTACTCGTTGGGTCTGACAGCCTGACCGACCTGGCCGTTCTGAAAATTAACGCCACGGGCGGTTTGCCGGTCATCCCGATCAACCGTAAACGTACCCCGCATATTGGTGACGTCGTATTGGCTATCGGTAACCCTTACAACCTGGGCCAGACCATCACCCAGGGGATTATCAGCGCGACCGGTCGTATCGGTTTGAACCCCTCCGGGCGGCAGAACTTCCTGCAAACCGATGCCTCCATCAACCACGGTAACTCCGGCGGGGCGCTGGTCAACTCGCTGGGCGAGCTGATGGGCATCAACACCCTCTCGTTCGATAAGAGTAACGACGGTGAGACGCCGGAAGGGATCGGCTTTGCCATTCCGTTCCAGCTGGCGACCAAAATCATGGATAAACTGATCCGCGACGGACGCGTGATCCGCGGCTATATCGGTATCGGCGGGCGCGAAATTGCGCCGATGCATACCCAGGGCGGCGGTATCGATCAGATTCAGGGTATCGTGGTTAACGAGGTGGCACCGGGTGGTCCGGCGGCGAATGCGGGTATTCAGGTTAATGATGTCATTGTGTCGGTCAACGGCACGCCAGCGGTCTCTGCGCTGGAGACGATGGATCAGGTGGCAGAAATTCGCCCGGGTTCTATTATCCCTGTTGAGGTCATGCGCAACGATAAGAAACTGACGCTGCACGTGACGATTCAGGAATACCCGGCCACTAACTGATAGGCATAAAAAAACGGAGCGATAAGCTCCGTTTTTTTTACCGGGAGACGGTTCGTTTTACTTGTTAACGAACTCTTCGCCCAGGGTGATATCTTTCTTCAGCGTATCCAGCATGCCTTCCATCGCGTGTTGTTCAAACGCGCTCAGCGTACCAATGGATTTACGCTCTTCGATACCGTTTTTACCCAGCAGCAGCGGCTGAGAGAAGAAGCGAGCGTGTTCGCCATCGCCTTCAACGTAAGCGCATTCAACAACGCCTTTCTCGCCCTGCAGAGCGCGAACCAGTGACAGACCAAAACGCGCAGCCGCCTGGCCCATAGACAGGGTTGCAGAACCGCCACCCGCCTTCGCTTCCACCACTTCGGTGCCCGCGTTCTGGATGCGTTTAGTCAGGTCAGCCACTTCCTGCTCGGTGAAGCTCACGCCTGGGATCTGCGACAGCAGAGGCAGGATGGTGACGCCAGAGTGACCGCCGATTACCGGTACTTCCACTTCTGTTGGCTGCTTGCCTTTCAGCTCAGCAACAAAGGTGTTGGAACGGATGATATCCAGCGTGGTTACGCCGAACAGTTTGTTTTTGTCGTAAACACCCGCTTTCTTCAGCACTTCTGCCGCGATAGCCACGGTGGTGTTCACCGGGTTAGTGATGATCCCGATGCATGCTTTCGGGCAGATTTCTGCAATCTGCTGCACCAGGTTTTTCACGATGCCCGCGTTGACGTTGAACAGGTCTGAACGATCCATGCCTGGCTTACGCGCCACGCCTGCAGAAATCAGCACCACGTCGGCACCCTGCAGCGCAGGACGTGCATCTTCACCGGAGAAGCCTTTGATTTTTACAGCAGTCGGGATGTGGCTCAGGTCAACCGCCACACCTGGGGTTACCGGAGCAATATCGTACAGGGAGAGTTCTGAGCCTGAAGGCAGTTGGGTTTTCAGTAGTAGGGCAAGCGCCTGGCCGATACCACCAGCAGCGCCGAGGACTGCGACTTTCATCCTAAACTCCTTATTATGGTTAACTTAAGTATCTGTAAATCCGTTGCGGCGACCATAATTCAGCAAGTAAATAATTACAATTTTCGTAGCTAAAGAATTTGAGGTCACGCGACTTTATCTCTCACCAGAAGACTATCTGACGACAGAGGGCAACGCATTAAGAGGTGGTTACAATACACCCTGCCCCGCCACCAAAACAACATCATTTTGATAACATTTAATTTACTTTTAAGCTTATTTGCGCGGCGTGACCCAGGCATGTTTTCTGATAACGAAATCTGATAAAATCACTCCCTTTCATAACATTATTTCAGCCTGGCGCTGAGTAGATAATTTGCATAAAAATTCATCCACATGCATAATAATGTTGTTTCTATCGTCATATTCCGGGTGACTTATGCGAAGCTCGTCTAAGCAAGAAGAATTAGTAAAGGCGTTTAAGGCGCTACTCAAAGAAGAGAAATTCAGTTCTCAGGGAGAAATTGTTCAGGCGCTGCAGGAACAAGGCTTCGATAACATCAACCAGTCGAAAGTCTCCCGCATGTTAACGAAATTTGGCGCGGTGCGTACGCGTAACGCCAAGATGGAGATGGTCTATTGCCTGCCGGCAGAACTTGGCGTGCCGACCACCTCCAGCCCGCTCAAAAACCTGGTTCTGGATATCGATCATAACGACGCCGTCGTGGTGATCCACACAAGCCCGGGTGCCGCGCAGCTCATTGCCCGCATGCTGGACTCGCTGGGTAAAACGGAAGGTATCCTCGGGACTATCGCCGGTGATGACACCATCTTTACCACACCGGCTAGCGGTTTCTCTGTGAAAGATCTCCACGAAGCCATTCTGGTACTGTTCGAACAGGAACTCTAATCCCCTCTCCCCGTAGCGCCGCTGCGGGGATCGTTCTGCTTCCGCTGCGTTCTCCCCTCTTTTCTACTGCCCTTCACTTTGACAAATAGTGCTTTTTACCACCTATTAACATTCATCTGGTGAATGCTAAATCAAAAAATCGCACAAAAAATCAAAAGCTGATATCCATATGATTTTATTAGATATAACCAACTAAAATGAACAAAAAACGCCCAATATTATGCGATTTGGTTATAAAAAACAGACTGGTTAACACGTAATAACAATAGAAACCATTAGCCTGGTATTAATTTTTACCGTTATTAGTGTATACTTGATTTTGTGATGAGGGTCACGAAACAAGACCCCACTAAAAAATTCGACGAGGTAAAAATCATGAAAATCAAATCAACTGTAGCGGCGCTCAGCGTCCTGTCCGTCCTGTCATTCGGTGCTTTCGCAGCTGACTCTATCAATGCTGACCAGGCGCAATCCCGTCAGGCCATCGGTACGGTTTCTGTCGGCGCGGTCGGCACATCGCCAATGGACATGCATGAGATGCTGAACAAAAAAGCGGAAGAACAGGGTGCGTCATCCTATCGCATCATCGAAGCGCGTTCCGGTGACCACTGGCACGCCACCGCTGAGCTGTACAAATAAGTTTTAGTAATAACTGAAGACGTAAATCTCCACTCAACGGCACCAGGCATAAAAATAGCGGTTCAACCCTTCTCGCCGTTGAGTAAAAACCCTATTCAGGAGTAAAGACTATGAAAACCCAATTGATCATCGCAACCCTCGGTCTGGCATCCGTTCTCTCTTTCGGCGCGAGCGCAGCCGTACAGCAGGTAAATGCCGACCAGGCACAAAATCTACAGCGTATGGGCAGCGTCTCCGTAACGTCTGTCACCGGTTCACCGATGGATATTCGTCACGAACTTGCCGCCAAAGCTGAAAAAGCAGGCGCCAGCAGCTATCGCGTCACCGAACTGAATCAGGGTGACCACTGGCATGCAACGGCAGAACTGTATAAATAAACCCTCGTCGTATCTCATCATACGACTTGCCCCTGGCCTTATGGTCAGGGGCTTTTTTCATTCAATGCCGCGCGTTAAAGCGCAGCTGCCCTTCAAGCTCTTCTTCCGCTTCATCAAACAGCAATATCAGTGCGCCAAAACGTCTTCGCAGCTTATCGGGCAAATGGATGAACTCAATTTCCAGCGGTAGCGGCAACTGACTGCCGGTGACCACGTCCCACAGCGTATCCAGATTCGTCACGCTTTCCCGTTCAAGATCAAACGCCCGGATAAATTCACGGTAGAAGTCTTCCTGACTGTCGATCTCGTCAAAATCAAACGTATAGGTTTTCATTGCCAGCCACCCAGTCCAGGCGAGCGGCAGATGCCGCCCTGTCTTTTATAATCCCCCAATATGCAGGGTTTTAACTTCCAGATACTCTTCCAGCCCCAGCACGGAGCCCTCTCGTCCAAGGCCTGACTCTTTTACGCCGCCAAAGGGCCCAAGCTCCGTGGAGACGGCGCACTCGTTGATGCCGATCATCCCGCTCTCGATGGCCTGTGAAACGCGGAAGACCCGGGAAAGATTCTGGGTATAGAAGTAAGCCGCCAGCCCATAGGGCGTGTTGTTGGCGCGCTGGATGACTTCATCTTCCGAGGTGAAACGGAAGCACGCCGCCACCGGGCCAAACGTCTCTTCTTCTGCCAGCTTCATGCCTTCATGGCAGTCGCCCAGCACGGTTGGCATCCAGAAATTTCCGCCAAGCGGATGGGGCTTACCCCCAGCCAGTACGGTTGCGCCCCGGGCAACGGCGTCGTCGACATGCTCACGCACCTTGTTGACCGCCGAAGGTTCAATCAGCGGCCCGACGACCACCCCCTCTTCGAGACCATTACCCACCTTCAGCGCCTTCACCGCATCGGCAAGTTTATTCACAAATTTGTCGTAGACGGTTTCCTGAATATAAAAACGGTTCACGCTGACGCAGACCTGCCCGGCATTGCGGAACTTGTTGGCGATCGCGCCCTTAACCGCTGCGTCGATGTCCGCATCCTCAAAAACGATATACGGGGCATTTCCCCCCAGCTCCATCGAGACTTTTTTCATGGTTTCTGCGGCGTTACGCACCAGCGTTTTGCCGACGGAGGTTGAGCCGGTAAAGGAGATTTTACGCACGTCGCGGCTTGCCATGATCGCATCGCTGATTTCATGCGTATTCCCGGCGACGGCGTTGAGAACACCGTCGGGCACACCGGCCTGTTTCGCCAGCGTAAGCAGCGCAAATGCGCTGAGCGGCGTGTTATTGGCCGGTTTAATGACCCCGGTGCATCCTGCTGCCAGCGCCGGGCCTAACTTGCGGGTGAGCATGGCCATCGGGAAGTTCCACGGCGTAATCGCCGCGACCACGCCAATGGGTTCACGGGTCGCCAGAATGCGTGAGCCGGGTTTTATCGGCGGAATAATTTCACCGTTCGCGCGTTTGGCCTCTTCGGCAAACCACTGGATAAAGCTGGCGGCGTACTCGACTTCTCCCTCCGCTTCTTTCAGGGGTTTGCCCTGTTCGGTGGTCATCAACCGCCCGAGCCAGCTTTTATTCTCAATAATCAGTTCGTACCAGCGGTAGAGAATCGCCGAGCGTTCTTTCGCGGTTTTGGCACGCCATGCCGGGAAGGCCTGGGTAGCCGCTGCAATAGCGTCTTCGGTTTGCGCTTTACCCGCTTTTGCGACTTTAGCAATGACCTCGCCGGTCGCGGGATTCAGCACATCAAAGGTTGTATCCAGCGTTTTCCAGATTCCGTTGACCAGATAACCGGTCTGAAAAAGGATGTGGTCCTGAAGCGCCTGGGTCGTCATGTGTTCTCCCTTTCTGAAATGTAAGAACGTGCTGGGATAAGTATAGCCACAAAAAAACCGACGCTTTTGGCGTCGGTTTTTTTACTTCAGTCAGTTATCCGTGAGGGCATTCTGGTAGCGATGCAGCATAAACACCAGCCGTCCTACCGGCTCGGTCACCTGAGGCGGCGCCTCCCAGTGCTTGAGCTTTTCCTGATAGGTATCGAGCTCTTCAAGCAGCTGCGTAAAGTAGCGACGCCGTTTGTCATCGCTGCTGGCAGAAAGCACGTGATCGGCGGTACGACGCAGCTGGCGGTGGTATGCCGACAAATCGTCGTTGATCGGCACGGGCGCGTTACGCAAACGCTGGTGCGCAATGATCATGGTTAACGCCAGGCGGAACTTCGCGATATCGCCCGGGAACTTGTTCAGCAGCAAAAACAGCTGCTGGTAGAGCGCGGGCAGGTGGTTCTCTTTACGGCGCGCGGTATTGGTTGTCAAAGACGACACGGCAGCCGACACGAACTGGTTCAGCAGCACGCGGCCCGTTCTTGCCTGCGAGTTATCCCGCACCAGCAGTATCACCATCATGGCCAGGAAGCAGCCCACCAGCTGGCCTAACGCGCTGTCGAGGAACTGGCTGAAATGGAAGGTCATCGGGTTATCGAGCACGATGATGTTAATCGTACTCGCCAGCGCCCCCAGCGATCCCAGACGCCGCTTTTGCACTTCAATGCCGATAAAGAACGCCATTACCGCCAGGCTAATACAGAGCAGCAGCATGCTCTGTTGCGTCGACGGGATGATGACCAGGAAATAGAGCGCGCCTATCGGCAACGCGGCAATCGTGCCGTAAAGGAAATCAATGGCGACCATACGCGGGTTAGGCAGACGCATCGCCAGTGCGGTCACAACGGCAATCATCACCATCGCGCCGCTGCCGGACGTCCAGCCCGTCCACAGCCAGAACAGCGTGCCGAGCATGCAGGCAAGCGTCGTACGCCAGAAATTGACCATGGCGTGATGGCGCTCGGCGGATTCCGCCTTGATCACCACTTCACCCTGCAACACCTCTTCTTCCGCCGCGCTGATTTTGGTGTTACCGATCACGCCGCGCTTCAGAAGCAGATAGCGCGTCGCGGCGCCGACCCAGGTGTAGATGGTTACCGGCGTGTCGCGCTCCCCGGTCCAGGCAATCACCCGGCGCATGCGCTTAAGCTGCTTATGCACGTCCTGTACGGTTTCCACCGGCTCGGCAAACAGTTCGCGGAACGTATCGGTGACAACTTCCGGCCGGGTGTTCTGAATCAGATAGGTTTCACAGGCCTGGGTAATCAGCGTCAGAGATACGGTGTTGAGGGCTTTCAGGCGACGATTCGCGCGGGCCCAGCGCGACGACTCCATATTAAGGTTGCTGCGCATTCCTTCCAGCGCCTGCGTACGACGTACCAGCCCGCTCCAGGCTTTATCCACCTCTTCGCTGTCGCCATGCTTAATGCACAGCTGCATCAGCTGATACTGGGCAACAATCAGCGCGTCGAGCTCACGGTCGACTTCCTGCTTGATGGAGCGCGGAGAGAAAAGCAGGTCAGCGACGATCGCGCTGACAATACCAATCACAATCTCGCTGCAGCGCTCAACCGCAAACTGCGGGGCGAGCAGCGGTTCACTTTGGATAGTGATGACAATAATCAGCGCGGTATAGCCCGCCAGTCCCCAGGCGTAGGAGTTCTCCACTTTCACCAGAGACGAGATCCAGGTGCAGAAACCCGCCCAGATACAGCACACCATCAGCATCAGCAGCGGGGTGCGGATCATCAAAATAATAATGGTCAGCGCCGCGAAACAGCCGATAAACGTCCCGATGATACGCAGCATCCCGCGATAGCGGATCGCGCCAGAATAGGGCTCCCCGCCCGCGGCAAAGGCAGGGCCCGCCGCGACAATCGCAGCCGTCAGCACTGCCCAGCGAGGAGTTTCAAGCTGGAAGTGAAAGCCAACAAACAGCGCCAGCACGATGGCGCACGCCAGCTTCACGGCGAAGCGAATATGCTGGCTGGCGATGGAAAAGATACCCATGGCGATTAACCAAACTCGCGCAGGCGGTGGGCAATTTTACGGAAGAACGAGTCCTGGCTGGCATCCCGGTCCTTTTCACCGGTGATCACCACCGTCGCCGTGGTACCCGCAGGCCACAGATTTCCCTGCTGTTCATCCAGATGAATACGTACCGGCACGCGCTGTGCCAGACGCACCCACTCCAGGTTGGAATCGACCGTCGCCATCCCTTTGGCATCGTTAGAGCTGCTGGAGTTAGTCACCCCTGCAGCAACGCTGTCGACGGTGCCTTTAAAGACGCGGTTGCTGCCGAGCGGCGTGATTTCCGCCCGGTAACCTGGGCGCACGCCTTCCAGCTTGGTCTCTTCCATATAGGCAAGCACGTAGAAGGAGTTCTGTTTAACCAGCGCCACGGCGGTAGAGCCACGGGTAATGAATTCCCCGGCATAGACGTTAAGGTTGGTGACCCAGCCATCGGATGGCGCGCGGATCACGGTGCGCTCGAGATCGAGCTTCGCCAGATCGCGCGTTGCCTGCGCTTTCGCCAGCTGGTGCAGCACGGTTTGCAGCACGTTATTGGACTGGTCAATCTCTTCGCGGGACATTGCCTGAACGCCCAGCTGATTACGGCGACCTGCCTCGCGGCGTTTCTCCGCAGCCAGCGCCTGATAATAGGCCACGTCCGCTTCCGCCTCTTCCAGCGCTTTCTGGTAACGAGGCTGGTCGATGGTGAACAGGACCTGATCTTTTTTCACCAGCTGGTTATCGTGGACGTTGACCGCCGTGATAAGGCCGGCCACGTCAGGGGCTATTGCCACCACATCGGCGCTGAAGCGTGCATCACGCGTCCACGGTGATTCGGTGTAATAAACCCAGGCGCGGAAAATAGCGATGAAGGCGAGGATAACCAGCGCCATTGTGATGGCAGTGCGGGAGATTTTTCTTGTTAGCGTTTTCACATCAACCTCAGACAAACATGCGCGATATCAGGTAAAACAGGCAGCAATACAGCGCGGTATTGAACAATGCAGGGTGCCAGACGAAATCGTAGATCCCGGTAGGGACCAGCACCTTGCGCACCAGCCAGAAGATCGCCAGTGATAAAAGAAGCTCGAAAAATATCGGTGGGAACGACAGACCGAACACCACGATAACGGGAAACAGACTCATGTTGACCTTGATAAGAGAGAGTGCAGGCTTCAGAATTTTTTAGCGCACGCCACCGCAGGAGAGCAAGAAACGCCGGGCGAGAATGGCGCAGCCGTTATGTAATAAATAATATATTAACGTAACTGTTATGCTGTTATCTATAATATGTGATCTAAATCACTTTTAAGCCAGAGTGAACAATGGAACGTTTAAAACGCATGTCGGTCTTCGCCAAAGTGGTTGAGCTGGGCTCTTTTACCGCCGCTGCCCGCCAGCTTCAGATGAGCGTCTCATCCATCAGCCAGACGGTGTCCAAACTGGAAGATGAGCTTCAGGTCAAGCTGCTCAACCGCAGTACCCGCAGCATTGGGCTGACCGAAGCGGGTAAAATTTACTATCAGGGCTGTCGCCGCATGCTGCTTGAAGTGCAGGATGTTCACGAACAGCTGTATGCCTTCAACAACACCCCTATCGGCACGCTGCGCATCGGGTGTTCTTCAACTATGGCACAAAATGTTCTCGCTGCCATGACCGCGGATATGCTGAAAGAGTACCCCGGTCTTACGGTCAATCTGGTGACGGGTATCCCGGCGCCGGATCTGATTGCCGACGGGCTGGACGTGGTGATCCGCGTCGGCGCGTTGCAGGATTCCAGCCTGTTCTCGCGACGGCTGGGCAGCATGCCGATGGTCGTCTGCGCCTCGAAAAGCTATCTGGCGCAGTACGGCGTTCCGGAGAAACCCGGCGATCTCACCAACCACTCGTGGCTGGAGTACAGCGTGCGGCCCGATAATGAATTTGAGCTGATCGCTCCGGAAGGGATTTCCACCAGGCTGCTGCCGGAAGGACGGTTTGTCACCAACGATCCGATGACGATTTCACGCTGGCTGGTGGCCGGCGCCGGGATCGCCTACGTGCCGTTAATGTGGGTGATCAACGAGATCAACAGCGGCGTGCTGGAGATCCTCTTCCCGCGCTACCAGTCCGATCCGCGACCGGTGTACGCCCTGTATACCGAAAAAGACAAACTCCCGCTCAAGGTTCAGGTGTGTATTAACTATCTGACCGAATATTTTGTGGACGTGGCGGAGCTGTTTCAGGGGATGCGGGGGAGAAGGAAAGAGTAGGCTTTTTTCCAAAAGGACGAGGGAGAAAAGACAGCGTGGAGCAGTCCCCTCTCCCCTTTGGGGAGAGGGTCAGGAAATTACGCCGTGCCGCCCACCGTCAGGTTGTCCACCTTCAGCGTTGGCTGGCCCACGCCAACCGGCAGGCTCTGGCCCTCTTTACCGCAGACGCCCACGCCGTTATCCAGCTTCAGATCGTTACCGACCATTGAGATCTGCTGCATGGCTTCAATACCGGAGCCAATCAGCGTCGCACCCTTCACCGCTTTGGTCACTTTGCCTTTCTCGATCAGATACGCTTCTGACGTGGAGAAAACAAACTTACCGGAGGTAATGTCCACCTGGCCGCCACCAAAGTTTGGCGCAAAGATACCGTAATCGACGGATTCGATAATCTCCTGCGGCGTCGATTTGCCCGGCAGCATGTACGTGTTGGTCATGCGCGGCATCGGCAGATGCGCGTAAGATTCACGGCGTCCGTTGCCCGTCGGCGCGACGCCCATCAGGCGCGCGTTAAGTTTGTCCTGCATGTAGCCTTTCAGCACGCCGTTTTCGATCAGCACATTGTACTGGCCTGGCGTACCTTCATCGTCGATAGCCACCGAGCCGCGACGATCGCGCATGGTGCCGTCATCCACCACGGTGCACAGCTCAGAGGAGACAAGCTGCCCGATTTGACCGCTGAACACGGACGTCCCGCGACGGTTAAAGTCGCCTTCCAGGCCGTGGCCTACGGCTTCGTGTAACAGTACGCCCGGCCAGCCGGCGCCCAGCACCACCGGGAATGAACCCGCCGGCGCCGCGACGGCATTCAGATTCACCAGCGCCATGCGCACGGCTTCTTTCGCCCACGCGTCGGCGCGTGCTTCACCATCAACGTCGCCCAGGAACCAGTCATAGCCGAAACGACCGCCGCCGCCGCTTGAGCCGCGTTCGCGTTTGCCGTCGTCATCGACCTGCACGCTGATAGAGAGGCGCACCAGCGGGCGAACGTCTGCCGCAAGGGTACCGTCCGTTGCCGCAACCAGAATCAACTCATACACGCCGCTCAGGCTGGCTGAAACTTCCTGCACGCGTTTATCCGCCGCGCGGGCGACTTTGTCCACGCGACGCAGGATATCCAGCTTCTCTTCACGGCTCATACTCTGCAGCGGATCGATGCTGGTATAAAGCGCTGAGTGCTGCACTTCTCCCAGGGTTTTCACGCGACCATCGCCGGTATCACGCACAATGGTACGTGCGGCCTGCGCGCTCTGCTCGAGTGCGGTGAGGCTAATCTGATCGGCATAGGCGAAACCGGTTTTCTCGCCGCTGACGGCACGGACGCCGACGCCCTGGTCAATGTTGTAGGAGCCATCTTTGATGATGCTGTCTTCTAAAACCCAGGATTCGTGATAGCTCGACTGGAAATAAAGGTCGCCGTAGTCGAGACGGCGTTCGGTCAGTTGACCAAGAATGGAGAACAGGTCCTGATGGCTCAGGCCGTTCGCTGCGAGCAAATGTTCACTTACCAGGTTCAGACTCATCGTATTGCTACTCGTTCGTTGCCGCCCGTGGCGGTATAAAGATCGTATTTATTGAGAGTGAGGCAATTACCTGCCCACGTCAAATCATTGCTGTGCATCTTTGCGCGGCTGGCGCAGCACCTCGTTAATCTGCGGTTTATCTACCGGACCGGTAATGCGGTAGCGCAGAATGGAGACCTTGCTCCACAGCGGCCCCAGCACTTTGCTGGCGGCAAACACCGCCGCACCGACAATCGGGTTCACCACAAAGGCCGCCGCCACGCCCACGCTCGCGGAAATTTCCGGCGCCACCACGGCTTCCATATCCAGCTCGCGACGCACGAGGTTGACGGAGCCTTTCATGGCGATATCCGCTTCCAGGCCATCCACCAGCGTGTCGTCCGTATGCAGAACGCCGTCCTTGATCCACGCCGTGCTGCGGATGGAATCGTAGTAGAAACCTTCGCTGAAGGTATCGCTGAAATCGAAGCGCAGCTTGCGCAGCAGCGCATCAAAACTCAGCAGGCGCAGGATCTGCCCGGCGCGCCCCGTGCTCACGTCGGCAATTTCACCTTTGCCGAAGCGGGTTTTCAGAATGCCGTTCAGCGAGGCCTCATCCGGCTTCCACGGGGCGTCACGCCAGTGAAGATCGTAATCGACGTCAAACGACGAGCCGCGCAGCGGCGTGCTGATTCCAAAGAAATTGGCTGCCGCATCCAGCTTGTTGCCTTTAATGTCGCCCTTCAGGGACGTTCGCTGCTCGCCCGGGTTGTTCACCCATTCCCCTGCGGCCGTCATGCGGCCAAAACCGGTATCAACCAGGCCGCCGGAGAGCGTAAGCGTGTTGGCCTGAATAGTGAAATCACCGTCAATACGGCCGTATTTCTGCCCCCACAGCCAGCACTCTGCACAGCGTAACTGGAGATCGGGCCAGCCGCGAAAATCGACGCGGGAGACATTGCTCAGCGGCGAGGCTTCTGCCGGTTTATCTTTCCCGCTCGCGGCGCTTGCCGGGTTGTAGTAGAGGTAGCGGATCGCCGCCTGCCACGGCGCGTGATTGCGCATGGTCAGCGTACCGTTGATCTCTCTGCCCTGGGCCTCCACCTTCGTGCCGTTAGCGCCAGGCCGTGAAACCAGGCTCAGGTTGTTCCACTGCTGCCCGCCCATCATCAGTGACGGCGTGCGTACGGTAATGGTTTGCGGGAACTGGGCGGTTTCATCAACGTTTTGCCCAACGCCTTTCTGGAACAGCGCCAGCCACTCTGCACCGTCCATCGGCGGGAGATTCAGCTCAATGCCCGACAGCTCCGGCAGAGGCGGCGTGGAGCGGCTATCCGTTGTCCAGATGGCTTTGTCGAGGGTGAGCTTGCGGTTAAGCAGCCAGCGGCTGTTGAAGTGGTTTGTCCCGCCCGCGCTTCCGGTCAGCGCGAAGCTGTTCAGGTTGCCATCGACGTTCAGCTTTACCGGCAGCGGCTGTCCGGCCTGTTTATCCAGCGGCGCAGGCAGCTGGCTCTGAAGGTTTTTCAGATCGCCCGCGATGTCGACCTTATACTGGGCGCCCGCGTGATAAGGCAGGTCAATTGCCACTTTACCCTGCCAGGCGACTGCGCCCTGCACTGACGCCTCAATGGGCTTCGGCAGGACCTCCATGCGCGCTGGCTGCCAGTTACCGTCGAGATTGACGGCCACCTGATAAGCCTTTTCACCCTCGGTGGTCGTGAAGTCGATATTAACGGGCTGATTAAACCAGCTGGCCGTAAGCGGCTCGCTCTTCAGGTTTCCGTTGTCAAAGCTGAACTGCCCGCTGAGATTTTTCAGCGTGCTCTCAAGGGGTTTGATGAACAGGCTGTTGTTCTTAAGGCGGACGTCGCCTTTGGCGGTGGTCATCTCGCCGTCCAGCGGGATATCAAGATGTAAGCGAGCATTCACATCGCCATCAAGCTGTAGCTGCTGGAGCGTCGCCGCCAGCGACTCTTTCAAGGGCGTCTCCTCAAAGTACGGCCCCACCGCTTTGCCCGGGCCATTGATGTCGGCATCAATCAGCAGCTTCTCTTTGGAGTAATCCGGGATGTTGGCCGTCAGGTTGCTGGCCGTCACGCCGCCCAGCGCCACGCTGTCGGACTTCATCCATAGTCCGTCATTGAGGAAGTTGAGCTCGATATCCAGATCTTTCAGCGCGGGCCAGCCGGGCTGGAACGCAAAGGTCGCGTTATGCAGCGGCACCAGCACCTGGAACTGGCCTTCATTGTGTTTGTACGGGAAAAGATGCGGATTACCGCCGTACACCAGCGTGGCATTGTCCGCCTGACCGCCCTGAATCGCGCCGCTGAGATAGTCCACCAGGGCTTTTCCCATCAGGTTTTCCGGGAAGTAGCGCCAGGCCTGAGAGCCGTCATCGGTGCTGATCCCGGCCAGAATGCCCAGCCACGGCTCGTCACCTACAGGCTGCAGATAGCGGAAATCGCCGCGCGCGTGCACCGCTTTGGCTTTCACATCGATATGGCGACCATCAAGCTGGAAACCCTTGTCGTTACGGAGCCAGTTAAGCACCGCACTGCCCTGTTCGATTTCCAGCGGCGCGCGGAAGACCGTCTCGTAAGGCATTTTGGCATCGTGCATATCAACCGTTAGCCTGCCGTTTTCCACGCTGCCTTCCAGCTTGCCGCTAAAGTGCTCCGCCCCCGGCAGCAGCTTCCACTGCTTCCAGGCAAGATCTTTCCACGTTGCCTGGAAGCGGGTTTTTTCCGTCGCCTGGAGCGGAATATCCAGCGCCAGAGCGTCTATTTTCCCGCTCGGCTGCGTTGCCAGCCAGATCTCGCCCAGGTCCGGAGAGAGCTTTGCCGCCATCGAGCGCAGGCCTTCAATGGCCGCCAAATCCAGGTTGCTGGCGCGGATGCGCAGCTCATCGCTGCGTTTACTGGCCGTGCCGCCGACGTCCTGCTCCGGCATCCAGGCCAGCGTCAGCGCACCGCGCGGCCACGGCTTGCCGTCCATGGTGATGCGCGTATCCGGAATAGCAAACTGCCAGCCCTCTTTCTCCTGGGTCACGTGCGCGGTGAGGTTATCGACGGAAAGCTGATGCTGCTGTTTTTCGCCTTTCCAGCTGGCGCCCCCCTGCTTGAGCCAGATATCGCCGCTGGCAAATTCGCCTTTGGTCAGGGTCAGCCAGCCTTCAAGGCTGAAGCGGGCAGTCTCCAGCTGCATATTTTGCTGGAGCCAGTCGCCCAGCCACGGCTTCACGTCAACATCGTCGGCCTGCAGCCAGACTTTGCCGTTGTTTAACAGACCGTCATCGTCCCGCAGATCCATCCGTACCTGCATCACACCGTGCTGGCCATTCAGGCTTGAGAGATTGACCTGCCCCTCGGCGCGGTGACGTTCTTTACCGTTGAGCCAGGTCAGCTGGGGGATCGCCAGTTCGGCGCGCTGGCCGGAAAGGGTAATGAAGCTCACTTCGCTGTCGCGCAGATCGAAGTGATCGAACTGACGGAGGAAAAGATCGCTGAAGCGGTTGGCTTCCAGACCCTGACCGCTATCGCCGCCGGACAGAGGCGTATTGGTCAGGAACTGGAGTTGATAAAAGGTGAGATCGCGAAACTGCCAGCGCAGATGCAGCAGGCTTTGCCAGACGTCCAGCGCCAGGGTCACGCGTTTGATTTTCAGGTGGCCGCCATCTTTGAGGCTGGCGTTGATATCCCGGACATCGAGCGTCGGGCCAAAATTCTGCCAGTTAGCGCTAATCTGGCTTACGTTCACCGGCACGCCGGTGGTGGATTCGATTTTAGCCAGCAGCTGCGGACGCCAGCTGTCCAGATGCGGTAATACGAGGCGTAGCCCGCTCACGAGCAACGCGACAATCACGACCAGCGTTGCCCCTGTAAGCAATAAAATCCCCGGCAATCGCCTCACGCATCTCTCCTTGTCAGCTTTCGTCACGCAGCGTACTGCGTCTTACATCATCACGACGTCAAACTGCTCCTGGTTATAGAGCGGTTCAATTTGTACTTTTACCTGTTTGCCGACAAAGATTTCCACTTCCGCCAGCGCGTGTGACTCTTCGCCTTTCAGCGCTTCAGCCACCGCAGGGGAAGCATAGACCAGAAAACGATCGGAGTCGTAGGCATGATGGACACGAACGATTTCACGCATAATTTCGTAGCAGACGGTCTCAACCGTCTTTACCGTTCCGCGCCCATGGCAGGTTGGGCATTCATTACACAGCACATGCTCAACGCTCTCGCGGGTACGCTTACGCGTCATTTCCACCAGCCCCAGCTGCGAGAAGCCGTTAATGCTGGTTTTCACGCGGTCTTTGCTCAGCGCCTGCTCAAGCGAGTGCAGCACGCGGCGACGATGGTCTTCATTACTCATATCGATGAAGTCGATGATGATAATGCCGCCCAGATTGCGCAGACGAAGCTGGCGCGCAATCGCCTGCGTGGCTTCGATGTTGGTGTTGAAGATGGTGTCATCCAGGTTGCGATGACCGACGAACGCGCCGGTGTTGATATCGACGGTGGTCATCGCTTCGGTCTGATCGATGATCAGATAGCCGCCTGACTTCAGCTCAACCTTACGCTCCAGCGCGCGCTGGATCTCGTTTTCGACATCATAGAGATCGAAAATCGGCTGACGCCCTGAATAATGTTCCAGCAGGCCAGGCATCTCCGGGATGTACTCAGCGGTAAATTCCAGCAGGGCTTCATAGGTCAGGCGTGAGTCCACGCGAATGCGGTCGAGCTGGGCATCGGCAAAGTCGCGCAGAACGCGCTGAGCAAGGGCCAGCTCACCGTAGAGCTGGTAGCGGGTCTGGTTGCGTTTTTTACGCTCCATCACCTTGGTCCAGACGCGCTTCAGGTAAGCCGCATCCGACGCCAGGTCTTCTTCGCTGATCCCTTCCGCAGCGGTACGGATGATAAACCCGCCCTGTTCATCGCAGTAGGCGCTGACCACTTTCTTCAGACGCTCGCGCTCGGTTTCGCTCTCAATACGCTGCGAAACGCCCACGTGCGACGCGCCGGGCATAAAGACCAGATAGCGGGAAGGTAAGGTGATGTCGGTGGTCAGACGGGCGCCTTTGGTACCGAGGGGGTCTTTCACCACCTGCACCATCAGATCCTGTCCCTGACGCACCAGTTCAGAAATATCGCGCACGGCAAACTGCTTTTGCTCTTCGCCCGCGACGCACTCGGTGTGCGGCATGATATCGGAGGCATGTAAAAACGCCGCCTTATCCAGTCCAATATCTACAAAAGCCGCCTGCATACCCGGTAGTACGCGACTGACACGACCTTTGTAGATATTGCCTACTATTCCGCGCCGCGCTTCACGCTCTATATGAATTTCCTGAAGAATGCCACCATCAATATAGGCCACACGGGTTTCCGATGGCGTTACGTTTACCAACAATTCAGCCGTCATAATTATCCCTTCCCTCACGCAGTGAGTTAAAATTGCTCAGCAACTCATACGTTTCCACCAGCGGTAAGCCGACTACGGCGTGATAGCTGCCATTAATCTTCCTGACAAAACAGCCACCCAGCCCCTGAATACCGTATGCACCTGCTTTATCCATTGGTTCACCGCTGGCAATATAAGCGGCGATGTCGTCGTCGGTAAGTACTCTGAACGTCACTTCGGTCACTACCAGGCAATCCAGCACGTGCTGGCGGTCAGCCAGGGCGACGGCCGTCATCACCTGATGCGTTTGTCCGGACATTTTGTGCAGCATGCGCGCCGCATGATCGGCGTCGCGCGGTTTCTCAAGCACTTCACCGTTCAGAATAACGATGGTATCTGCTCCCAGGACGGGAAGATCGCGTGGCACACTGGCCACGCCCGCCTGCGCTTTCTCGCGCGCCAGGCGAGACACGTACTGTTGAGCGCTTTCGCCCTCAGCACGTTTTTCTTCAATGCCGGTAACGATGCGTTCAAAAGAGACGCCTAGCTGCGTCAGGAGTTCCTGACGGCGCGGGGAGCCGGAAGCGAGATACAAAGACGTCATAGAAACCTTTTATTGCACAGCAAACTGCTGGCGAACCTTACGCATCAGCAGGAATAACCATGGCCAGAGCACACCGTTTACTACACTACTCCAGAACACTTCCGGTCGGAAAGAGACGTTGATCACTAAAAACTCTGCCCAGAAAACAACGATATCCGCAGCGAGCGACAATAGCATCACTACCAGGGCCTGTTGCCAGAGCGCAAGGTTACGAAAGAGCTGGAATTTGAGTGCGACGAGGTACGCAATAATGCTCATGGACAAGGCGCGCACGCCAAGCGTAGAGCCGCTAATGAGATCCAGTATGGCACCCATCACGAAACCTGTGCCGACATTTACGCGATGCGGCAGGGCAAGGATCCAGTAGAGTAAAATGAGTAATACCCAGTTTGGCCGGAAAACGAGAATATCATCCGGCCAGGGCATCACTTGCAGTAACAGTGCAATGAGAAACGAGAGCCAGATGACCCAGCGTCCCTGGCTACGATAGCTTGCCACTACTGCCCTCCCGAAGAGAGTTTAGGCGGTGGCGGCGCATCCGGCAGCGGCTGCGTTAACCCGGTTGCCGGCGCCGGTACTGGCGCAGGCGGCCCCATGGAATCCGCAGGTGGGAGAACCTGCGGCATCATCTGCATCAGGCGCTCGTTCGCCACGCGATGCACCTCTTCAGGCGTCATCGGATTAGAACCGTTACGATCGGCGCCCCACAGCAGCAGCAGATAGCGCAGACGCTGCAAACCGGCGGTTGGACGGGCCTGAATCACGGTATAGGCACGCTGGGTATCCAGCTTGACCGAAGAGACCACCGCAACCGGATAGCCTTCAGGGAAGCGTCCACCCAGGCCGGACGTCACCAGCACGTCGCCCACGCGAATATCCGTGTTAGCCGGCAGGTGTTCCAGCTGCAGGTCGTCGGTACAGCCGTTACCGGCCGCAATCACGCGGATGTCGTTGCGCAGAACCTGGATCGGCAGAGCATGCGTGGCATCGCAAATCAGCAGCACGCGGCTGGTCAGTTTGGCCACGGCAACAACCTGGCCCACAACGCCTTTATCACTGATAACAGGCTGACCTTCATACACCCCGTTCACGCTCCCTTTGTCGATCACAACCTGATCGCTGTAGGGGTCGTTCACGGTGGAGATCACCTGCGTGACCATTTTCTGCTCATCCTGACGCAGCGGCGAGCCGAGCAGTTCACGCAGACGCGCGTTCTCCTGCTTGTATTGCCCCAGCATCAGCAGTTCGCTGTTTTTCAGCAGCAGTTCCTGACGTAATGCCCGGTTTTCGAGTTCGAGTTGGTCGCGCGAAGACAGCGTTTGAGAAACGGAGTCGAGCAGTTCACGGGGACCATTTGAAACAAAGTAGAAAGGACTGACGGCGGTATCCATGTACGTTCTGATCTGGCTGAACGTACCGAGGCGGCTATCGGCAATAATGACCCCAAGCGCAACCAGAACCGCCAGAATAAGGCGAAACTGTAGCGATGGGCCACGGCTAAAAATTGGCTTCATAGGCTATGCGTATTCTCGCGTCAGAGAGAAAGGGTAGCAAATTGCTACCCTCTCAAACTCGACTACTCTTCGCTGAACAAATCGCCGCCGTGCATGTCGATCATTTCCAGCGCCTTGCCACCACCACGGGCGACGCAAGTCAGTGGATCTTCTGCAACTACGACAGGAATACCTGTCTCTTCCATTAACAGGCGGTCGAGGTTACGCAGCAGCGCACCACCACCGGTCAGAACCATACCGCGCTCGGAGATATCGGACGCCAGCTCTGGTGGGCACTGTTCCAGCGCAACCATTACCGCGCTCACGATGCCCGTCAGTGGTTCCTGCAGAGCTTCCAGAATTTCGTTGGAGTTCAGGGTGAAACCGCGTGGAACACCTTCAGCCAGGTTACGGCCACGTACTTCGATCTCACGCACTTCATCGCCCGGATACGCAGAGCCGATTTCGTGTTTGATACGCTCTGCGGTGGCTTCACCGATCAGAGAGCCGTAGTTACGGCGCACATAATTAATGATGGCTTCATCGAAGCGGTCACCACCGATACGTACGGAAGAGGAGTACACCACGCCGTTCAGAGAGATAACGGCCACTTCAGTGGTACCACCACCGATATCCACAACCATAGAACCGGTAGCTTCGGAAACAGGCAGGCCAGCACCGATGGCCGCAGCCATTGGCTCTTCAATCAGGAACACTTCACGTGCACCTGCACCCTGGGCAGATTCACGGATTGCGCGACGCTCTACCTGGGTTGCACCAACCGGCACACACACCAGAACACGCGGGCTTGGACGCATGAAGCTGTTGCTGTGAACCTGCTTGATGAAGTGCTGAAGCATTTTTTCAGTCACGAAGAAGTCGGCGATAACGCCGTCTTTCATTGGGCGAATGGCGGCGATGTTGCCAGGGGTACGACCCAGCATCTGCTTCGCGTCATGACCCACTGCAGCAACGCTTTTCGGCGAGCCTGCACGATCCTGACGAATGGCCACAACGGAAGGCTCATTCAATACGATGCCTTGTCCTTTTACATAAATAAGGGTATTCGCGGTACCCAGGTCAATGGACAGGTCATTGGAAAACATGCCACGAAATTTTTTCAACATACTAAGGGATAATCCTGAAAGCTGGGGCGGAAAACAAAATCCGCTTACTTTACCAACCACACGCAGCAGCGACAAGGCGCAAAAATCATCTGCAACGGTGAAAATTTGTGCAGTACGTTTCCTGATGTTACAAAATCATCCCCTGATTCCCTCAGGGCTGAGTAAACAGTAGCGTTCCCCACTGACGTTTGTAACCCGTTACAGGTCGTTCACTGGCTTTTTGCTCGACATACTCAAAGCTACAGGCGCGATATTCTACGTGAAAACAGCGTAAACGGCAGGTCAAACAGAGTATCTTTGCAAATATTTTTTCACGTTGGTGTCAAGCGGTTGAGAGGCAGCAAAAAAATCCCCCTGACCGCCCATCACGCCGCGCGCTGTTAACATCTGCCATTCGCTTCTGGAGCGCACGCCCGTGGCAAATACTTGTGTTCGCGTACCCTTGCACGCTTCTACCAGACTCTGTACCAGCAGCTGGTTTTCCGTACGCTTCTCAATATTCCTTACCAGCCCCGGATGTAGCTTTAATAACTCCACATCCAGTTCCTTGATCCAGTTGGTGCTGACCAGCGTTAAACCTGCCTGCGTCACAGCGATACGTGCACCGAGCGCATTGATCAAACGTACCACCGGACGTAACCGGCTGATGTGTTGACCTACATCGGCCTCAGCAAGTTCAAAAATAATGTGTTTACGTTGCGATTTTTCGCATTGCATTAGCGTATCACGTAGCCAGCGCTGAAAACGTGGGCGTATTAACGACTCCACGGTGACCTGTAACGCCAGGTTTTCTTCAGGCCAGAAGGATAAAAACGGAATCAGCCGGGTAATTTGCTGGCGGTCATACTCTTCGGACAGGCCAAATTGCAGCACCATCGGCAGATATTCCGCAGAGATGACCTCTTCGGTACCGTCAAAAATACGACACATCAGTTCACGGTGATGAACGTTGCCGTTTTTCATGACCGCGGGTTTTTGATAAATACGTGGACCGCCGCGGCTGAGCATTTGCTCAATCAGCGTTCGCCAGCGCACGTTGCCGCGCCCTTTTTCCGGCAGCGAGTCATCGTAAACCGCCCATCCGTTGGCCCCCTGTAACACGGCGTTGCGGGTAGCGGCTTCCGCATGTTCCATCACCTGCTCTGTGGATTGTCCGCCACGCCAGGCGCAGATCCCCATGTGGACCATATCGTCCCTGTCGAGCATTTTGCTCTGCGGCAGCGCATCTACCGCCTTCAGCAGCTGGCTGGCGATGCTTTCGGATTCCTTCAGCGTACGGTGAGGCAACAGCACGGCAAAGTCGCTGCGGTGATAGCGGGCCAGCAGCGCGCCCGGGTAGCGCATAATAAAGGTGGAGAGCAGGTTGATCAGCGTAAAGAGGTTTTCTTCCGCGGCTCGCTGTCCCCAGGTGTCGCGCAGGAGATCGAAATCGGGCAGGCGAATCATCATCACCACCCCGTGTGTCCCCACTTTTTCTGAATCGTCGAGCAGCGTGGCGAGCTGATTATCAAAGAAAAGACGGTTGTTAAGGCCAGTTTTATTATCCTGCGCCGCATAAGAGCGGATCAGCGTATCCATACGGCTGCGCTGGTCGCTGGCAAACTGGATTTCGGAGAGCAGGGTATCGAGCGCGCTGCTGGCGCGTGACGGCCACTCGTGGACAGAGCCACGCACCTGCGGGCCGCGTTCACCGTTCAGGATACGTACGGATCGCATCTCCAGCAGCTCCTGACCGGAAAGCTGGCGGCGCAGCCAGCGGACCGCGAGAAAGATCAGCAGGACGATAAACGCAACGGCGACGGTGAGCGGTGCGGTGGTCATCATGGAACGGAAATAGCTGGCCATCGGATCGAGGTAGACCATGTGTATGGTCATCCCCGGATTTTTAAGGGAATGCACCGTCACTTCCCGATACTGGCTTACCACGCCCGCGGGGCGATAGCTTCCCGGTCGTTCATGGCTTAAAACACGATGCTTTCCCTGCAGAATGTCGATCTGAACGATATCAACAGGTACCATCAACTCATCAAGCTCACGGGAGAGCGCCGGTAGGGGCGTCGTCAGCAGACGCGTATCAATCACCGAGGCAACAGACTGTACCCGGTTGACCAGCTTGTCCTGAATGGCGGTGTAAAAACTCAGGGAACAGCCCAGAAGCGTGACAAAAATGGTAAGCCCCGTCAGCAAGGTGATAAAAGCTGAGAACTTCGTCGTTAATCGCATCCTTGAGATTACTCCGTGGGTTGATGGGGTAGCGAGTAAGCGCTAACTTGCATTTCAAATGCGGCATACTACCAAATCGGGCGTATCTGGCAATTTATTGCGTTAAATCGGCACTGCGTTTCCCTGAGCGAGTATAGTCTTCAGAAATTATTTTCCAATCATCTGAGTCGTGAGGACCCCGTATGCAGGCTTTGATCTTAGAACAGCAGGACGGCAAAACGCTTGCCTCAGTGCAGGCGGTTGAAGAGAGTCGCCTGCCGGAAGGCGACGTAACCGTCGACATCGACTGGTCCAGTTTAAATTATAAAGATGCGCTGGCTATTACCGGTAAGGGTAAAATCATCCGAAATTTCCCTATGGTGCCGGGGATCGATTTCGCTGGGCGGGTTCATACCAGCGAGGATCCGCGCTTCCATCCGGGCCAGCATGTGCTGCTCACCGGCTGGGGCGTGGGTGAAAATCACTGGGGCGGGCTGGCAACGCAGGCGCGCGTGAAGGGCGACTGGCTGGTGCCTGTGCCGAAAGGCATGGATGGCCGCAAGGCGATGATCGTCGGCACGGCAGGCTTTACCGCCATGCTGTGCGTGATGGCGCTGGAAGATGCAGCTATCCGCCCTGAGTCAGGGGAAATTGTCGTCACCGGCGCCAGCGGAGGCGTGGGCAGCACGGCAGTCACGCTGCTCCACAAGCTGGGCTATCAGGTCGCTGCGGTTTCCGGCCGAGAAAGCACCCATGACTATCTGCGCCAGCTCGGTGCCAGCCGCATTCTCAGCCGCGACGAATTTGCCGAAACCCGTCCGCTGGAAAAACAGGTTTGGGCTGGGGCGGTGGATACCGTCGGTGATAAGGTGCTGGCAAAAGTCCTGGCGCAGATGAACTACGGCGGCTGCGTGGCAGCCTGCGGTCTGGCGGGCGGATTTGCCCTGCCAACCACCGTGATGCCATTTATTCTGCGTAACGTACGCCTGCAGGGCGTGGATTCCGTGATGACCCCGCCGGCCCGTCGTCATCAAGCCTGGGAACGGCTGGTGCGCGATCTGCCGGAATCTTTCTATACCCAGAGCGCAACGGAGATAACCCTCAGCCAGGCGCCGGAATACGCCAGTAAGATCATGGACAACCAATTCCACGGCCGCGCGCTGGTGAAAATCGCCTAATCTTCAAATTTTCGTGACATATTCGCGCGAATCCCTCTCCTCCGTCATGCTTAGAAAAACGCATGACGGAGGATGCCATGAAAAACCGAAAACTGACGGAAGCTGACGTAACGTCTGAGTCTGTCTTTATGTTACAGCGCCGCCAGATCCTGAAAATGCTTGGCATCAGCGCCACAGCCCTGACGCTCTCTCCCGCGGCACACGCCGACCTGCTCGACTGGTTTAAAGGCAACGATCGGCCAAAGGCCCCATCCGGCGCCCCGCTCACCTTTACCAAACCGGCCGAATGGCAAAACAAGCTGACGCTCACGCCGGAAGATAAAGTTACCGGCTACAACAACTTCTACGAATTTGGTCTCGATAAGGCCGATCCTGCCGCCAACGCGGGGAGCCTCAAAACCGATCCGTGGACGCTGAAAATTGATGGCGAAGTGGCGAAACCCCTGACGCTGGACCATCACGATCTCACCACCCGTTTCCCGCTCGAAGAGCGTATCTATCGCATGCGCTGCGTGGAAGCCTGGTCGATGGTTGTGCCCTGGGTCGGCTTCCCGCTGCATAAACTGCTGGCGATGGTTGAACCCACCAGCAATGCAAAATATGTCGCTTTCCAGACGCGCTATGCGCCGGACGAGATGCCCGGGCAGAAAGATCGGTTCATCGGCGGCGGGCTTGAATATCCATATGTGGAAGGGCTACGTCTCGACGAAGCTATGCACCCCCTCACCCTGCTGACCGTTGGCGTTTATGGCAAAGCGCTTCCGCCGCAGAACGGTGCCCCCATCCGTTTAACCGTACCGTGGAAATATGGCTTCAAAGGGATTAAGTCTATCGTCAGCATTAAGCTTACCCGCGAACGTCCGCCAACCACCTGGAATCTGGCGGCCCCGGACGAATACGGTTTCTTCGCCAACGTGAACCCGCACGTGGATCATCCGCGCTGGTCGCAGGCAACCGAGCGGTTTATCGGTTCCGGCGGTGCGCTGGACGTGAAGCGCCAGCCGACGCTGCTGTTTAACGGCTATGCGGATGAAGTGGCCTCGCTTTACCGTGGCCTCAACTTACGGGAGAACTTCTGAGTGCGTTTAACGGCAAAACAGATTACCTGGCTGAAAGTGCTGCTGCACCTGGCCGGGCTGCTTCCTTTTATATGGCTGTTCTGGGCCGCAAGCCAGGGGCTCTTTAGCGCAGACCCGGCGAAGGATATCCAGCATTTTACCGGTCGGATGGCTCTGAAATTTTTGCTGGCCACCTTGCTCGTCTCGCCGCTGGCGCGCTACGCTAAACAGCCCTTATTGATACGCACCCGTCGCCTGTTAGGGCTATGGTGTTTTGCCTGGGCGACGCTGCACCTCACCAGCTACGCCCTGCTGGAACTGGGAATTAACAATCTGGCGCTGCTTGGCCGCGAACTGGTGACACGTCCTTATCTGACGCTGGGTATCGTGAGCTGGGTGGTTTTACTGGCGTTAGCGCTGACATCCACGCAATATGCGCAGCGAAAACTGGGCAGGCGCTGGCAGCTTCTGCATAACTTCGTCTATCTTGTCGCGATCCTCGCTCCCATTCATTACCTGTGGTCGGTGAAGATCCTCTCGCCGCAGCCAATCCTTTATGCACTGGCGGCCGTGGCGCTTTTGGCATGGCGTTACAAGAAGTTCCGCCAGTGGTTGCGATAGTTCGCGAAACTGTGCGTTTTCCCGCAGATTACCCGTCAACCGCAAATCTTTTTCGGATAGCGGTTGATAATCTTCCCTGATAAGACCAGTATTTAGCTGCTAAATGCTACGAAATCGTTATAATGTGCGACCTTGGTTCGCCTGACAGCGGTTTTAAGCCTCTGAAAAGGTGACATTTGCGTTTCGAAGGTATATTTTGTTTTTTACCCGAAAATCGCAGGAGATAGCGGCATAATGACTGATAAATTCCATATCTTAGTTTTGAACGGACCGAACCTGAACATGCTCGGCACCCGTGAGCCAGAGAAGTACGGCACGCTAACATTGAGTGAAATTGTTAACCGTCTGGGAACGGAAGCAGCGTCACTGAATGTGGATTTGGATCATTTTCAGTCGAATGCGGAGTACGCACTCATCGACCGTATTCATCAGGCTAAAGACAATGTGGACTATATCCTGATCAATCCGGCCGCGTTTACGCACACCAGTGTTGCTATCCGCGACGCACTGCTCGCGGTGAGTATCCCGTTTATCGAGATCCACCTGAGTAATGTGCACGCCCGAGAGCCGTTCCGTCACCATTCGTATCTGTCAGATATCGCTGCTGGCGTTATCTGTGGACTGGGCGCAGACGGCTATTCATACGCTTTACAGACAGCGGTAAAACGCTTGTCACAATCACACTAAACAAGAGTACGGAACCCACTCATGGATATTCGTAAGATTAAAAAACTGATCGAGCTGGTTGAAGAATCAGGCATCTCCGAACTGGAAATTTCTGAAGGCGAAGAGTCTGTACGCATCAGCCGTGCAGCCCCAGCCGCTAGCTTCCCGGTAATGCAGCAAGCTTATGCTGCGCCAGTGCAGCAGCCTGCGCTCTCCGCAGCCGTTGCGCCAGCAGCTGAAGCCGCACCTGCCGCTGCAGCAGAAATCAGTGGTCACATCGTACGTTCCCCAATGGTTGGTACTTTCTACCGCACCCCGAGCCCGGACGCGAAGGCGTTCATCGAAGTGGGTCAGAAAGTCAACGTAGGCGATACCCTGTGCATCGTTGAAGCGATGAAAATGATGAACCAGATCGAAGCAGACAAATCAGGTACTGTTAAAGCGATTCTGGTCGAAAGTGGTCAGCCGGTTGAATTTGACGAGCCGCTGGTCGTCATCGAGTAACGAGGCGTACATGCTGGATAAAATTGTTATCGCCAACCGCGGCGAGATCGCACTGCGTATTCTTCGTGCCTGTAAAGAACTGGGCATCAAGACCGTCGCTGTGCACTCAAGCGCGGATCGCGATTTAAAACACGTATTGCTGGCGGATGAGACGGTCTGTATTGGCCCGGCTCCGTCCGTAAAAAGCTATCTGAACATCCCGGCTATCATCAGCGCCGCTGAAATCACCGGCGCGGTGGCAATTCATCCGGGTTACGGCTTCCTCTCTGAGAACGCCAACTTTGCTGAGCAGGTTGAACGCTCTGGCTTCATCTTCATCGGCCCGAAAGCCGACACCATCCGCCTGATGGGCGACAAAGTGTCTGCAATCACCGCGATGAAAAAAGCCGGTGTTCCAACCGTACCAGGCTCTGACGGCCCTCTGACCGACGACATGGATGCTAACCGTGCTCATGCTAAACGCATTGGCTACCCGGTTATCATCAAGGCGTCCGGCGGCGGCGGCGGTCGCGGTATGCGCGTTGTGCGTAGCGATGCTGAACTGGCGCAGTCCATCTCCATGACCAAAGCAGAAGCGAAAGCCGCTTTCAGCAATGACATGGTGTACATGGAAAAATACCTGGAAAACCCACGCCACATCGAAATTCAGGTGCTGGCTGACGGTCAGGGTAACGCGATCTATCTGGCAGAACGTGACTGCTCCATGCAGCGTCGTCACCAGAAAGTGGTCGAAGAAGCACCAGCACCGGGCATTACCCCGGAACTGCGTCGCTACATCGGCGAGCGTTGCTCCAAAGCGTGTGTCGATATCGGCTATCGCGGTGCAGGTACCTTTGAGTTCCTGTTCGAAAACGGCGAGTTCTATTTCATCGAAATGAACACCCGTATTCAGGTTGAACACCCGGTTACCGAAATGATCACCGGCGTTGACCTGATCAAAGAACAGCTGCGTATCGCTGCAGGCCAGCCGCTGTCCATCAAGCAGGAAGAAGTTGTGGTGAAAGGCCATGCGGTAGAGTGCCGTATCAACGCCGAAGACCCGAACACCTTCCTGCCAAGCCCGGGTAAAATCACGCGTTTCCACGCGCCGGGTGGCTTTGGTGTGCGCTGGGAGTCTCATATCTACGCCGGTTACACCGTACCGCCGTACTATGACTCAATGATCGGCAAGCTTATCTGCTACGGCGAAAACCGTGACGTGGCGATTGCCCGCATGAAAAACGCCCTGCAGGAGCTGATCATCGACGGTATCAAAACCAACGTTGATCTGCAGATGCGTATCATGAGCGACGAGCACTTCCAGAATGGTGGAACCAACATCCACTATCTGGAGAAAAAACTCGGTCTGAACGAGAAGTAAGAGACCTGTGTTGCTAAAAGGCCGGATTATCCGGCCTTTTTTATTTCTGGGGATCCCCAGGCCCCATCATGTACAATCCCCGCTTTCTTCATCCACAAGGGACAAAAAATGGACAAACGTTTTGTTCAGGCCCATAAAGAAGCGCGCTGGGCGCTGTGGCTGACCCTTCTCTATCTCGCTGCATGGTTAGTAACTGCTTACTTACCTGACTCCGCTATTGGCATCACCGGCCTGCCGCACTGGTTCGAAATGGCGTGTCTGCTGGTACCGCTGGTCTTCATCCTGCTGTGCTGGGCAATGGTGAAATTCATTTATCGCGATATTCCGCTGGAGGACGATGATGCAGCTTGAAGTCATTCTGCCGCTTATCGCTTACTTGTTAGTGGTGTTTGGTTTATCCGTTTACGCCATGCGTAAAAGAACGACGGGCACCTTCCTGAACGAGTATTTTCTGGGTAGCCGCTCGATGGGCGGCGTCGTGCTGGCCATGACGCTGACCGCGACCTACATCAGCGCCAGTTCGTTTATCGGCGGGCCCGGTGCGGCCTATAAATACGGGTTAGGCTGGGTGCTGCTGGCGATGATCCAGCTTCCTGCCGTCTGGCTCTCGCTGGGCATACTGGGTAAAAAATTTGCCATTCTGGCGCGCCGTTATAATGCCGTGACGCTCAACGATATGCTGTTTGCCCGCTATCAGAGCCGTTTACTGGTGTGGCTGGCCAGCTTAAGCCTGCTGGTGGCCTTTATTGGCGCAATGACGGTACAGTTTATCGGCGGGGCACGCCTGCTGGAAACGGCAGCGGGTATTCCCTACGAGACAGGCTTGATCATCTTCGGAGTCAGCATTGCGCTGTATACCGCGTTTGGCGGATTCCGCGCCAGCGTGCTGAACGATACGATGCAGGGCATGGTTATGCTTATCGGCACTCTTGTCCTGCTGGTCGGCATCGTCCACGCCGCGGGCGGCCTGAGCCATGCGGTTGAAACGCTCGAGACGATCGATCCAAAACTGGTTTCGCCGCAGGGCGCGGATGACATCCTTTCGCCAACCTTTATGACCTCGTTCTGGGTGTTGGTGTGCTTTGGGGTGATTGGCCTGCCGCATACCGCCGTACGCTGTATCTCTTACAAAGACAGCAAAGCCGTGCACAGAGGTATCATTATCGGCACTATCGTGGTTGCGATCCTGATGTTTGGTATGCACCTGGCGGGCGCGTTAGGTCGGGCAGTTATTCCTGACCTTACCGTACCCGATCTGGTTATCCCAACCCTGATGGTTAAAGTGCTGCCGCCATTTGCCGCCGGGATCTTCCTCGCCGCACCGATGGCCGCCATTATGTCGACCATCAACGCTCAGCTGCTGCAAAGTTCCGCTACGATCATTAAAGATCTCTATTTGAACCTGCGTCCTGAGCAGGCAGAGAATGAACGGCGCCTGAAGCGCATGTCGGCCGTTATTACTTTGGTGTTAGGGGCATTGCTGCTGTTAGCCGCGTGGCGCCCGCCGGAGATGATCATCTGGCTGAACCTGCTGGCATTTGGTGGGCTTGAAGCGGTATTCCTGTGGCCGCTGGTGTTAGGGCTCTACTGGGAGCGCGCGAATGCCGCCGGTGCGCTGAGCGCGATGATTGTCGGCGGCGTGCTTTACGCCGTCCTCGCAACGTTTAAGATTCAGTACCTGGGCTTCCATCCAATTGTGCCTTCGTTACTGCTAAGTTTACTGGCGTTTGTGGTGGGGAACCGTTTCGGTCAGCCCGTCCCACAACCCGCTATGATTTCTACTGATAAATAAAGAGTTTTGCCATGCCGTGGATCCAACTAAAACTGAACACAACCGGCGCGAACGCCGAAGAGCTGAGCGATGCGCTGATGGAGGCCGGTTCGGTCTCTATCACCTTCCAGGACACGCATGACACGCCGGTCTTTGAGCCGCTGCCGGGCGAAACCCGCCTGTGGGGTGATACCGACGTTATTGGCCTGTTTGATGCCGAAACCGATATGAAAGAGGTTGTCGCGATTCTGGAGAATCATCCTCTGCTGGGCGCAGGTTTCGTGCATAAAATCGAACAGCTGGAAGATAAAGACTGGGAACGCGAGTGGATGGATAACTTCCACCCGATGCAGTTCGGCAAACGTCTGTGGATCTGTCCGAGCTGGCGCGATGTCCCTGATGAAAGCGCAGTGAACGTGATGCTCGACCCGGGCCTGGCGTTTGGTACCGGTACTCACCCAACCACATCTCTGTGCCTGCAGTGGCTGGATGGTCTGGATCTGGACGGTAAGACAGTGATCGACTTCGGCTGCGGATCCGGGATCCTCGCGATTGCAGCCCTGAAGCTGGGCGCGGCAAAAGCCATCGGGATCGATATCGATCCGCAGGCGATTCAGGCCAGCCGCGATAATGCCGAGCGTAACGGCGTCTCCGATCGTCTGGAGCTGTATCTGCCGGATGCTCAGCCAGAAGCCATGAAAGCCGATGTGGTGGTCGCAAACATTCTGGCGGGCCCACTGCGCGAACTGGCTCCGTTAATCAGCGTGCTGCCCGTTGAGGGCGGTCTGCTGGGGCTTTCCGGTATCCTGGCAAGCCAGGCCGACAGCGTGTGTGAAGCTTACGCCGATCTCTTTGCTCTCGACCCGGTGGTGGAAAAAGAAGAGTGGTGCCGCATCACCGGCCGTAAAAAATAAGAATCTGGCGTGGTCATCTGACCACGCCTCTCACCCTCTGATAATCCTCTCTCCCCCGTTCATTCTTCGGTAAAATAACCCTACAAATCATGTTGATTTGTATTACAAAAATTCACCGGAAGAATATGATGACACACGTTACAGGCAAGGCAGCGCTGCTGGCGCTGAGCATGATTTCGGCTTCAGCATTTGCATCACACTGGAGCTATGAAGGGGAAGGTTCACCGCAACACTGGGGCGAGATGGACGAGGCATATAAGACCTGTCAAAGCGGTATGAACCAGTCTCCTGTTAATATTGATTCGACCACTAACGCCCATCTCTCCCCGCTACAAACCCACTACGTTGATGGCCCTGTTACACTGACGAACAATGGCCATACCATTCAGGCAGGTGAACAGGCGAACACCCGCGATACCCTTACTCTCGATAAGCAAACCTGGACGTTACAGCAGTTCCATTTCCACGCGCCGAGCGAAAACACCGTACATGGCAAGAGATACGCGATGGAAATGCATCTGGTTCATAAAAATGCCAGTGGGGAACTGACGGTGGTGGCGGTCATGTTTGATAAAGGGGCCGCAAACCCGGAGCTTGAAAAACTGTGGCGCGTTATGCCTCAGCAGGCCGAGCAGAACGTCTCCATCAAACAGGATCTCAACCTGAACAAACTGCTGCCAAAAAATAAAACGTACTGGCGCTTTAGCGGTTCACTGACCACTCCACCGTGTTCAGAAGGCGTTACCTGGATTGTACTTAAACAGCCCCTGACGGTTTCTGCAGAACAACTTGCCAGATTCACCCGGACAATGCATTACGATAATAACCGTCCGGTACAGTCGCTGCATGGGCGCGTCGTGGTCGAATAACACGCATTTTTCGCATGACGATCATGTTCTAAAATGCGACGCAGATCGCAAAGAAGAAGGGAAATCTGCTGTTAAAAACAGCAGATTATCCCGCTTCAGCGACGCATTTATTCAGAAATGATGAGAAGTTACGGGAAATTGTAAGCGCCCATAAAATAACCATTATCATATAACTTAATGATTTAAATAATGAATAATTTTTAACGTGAAGATTGGGCGGCGATTCCTTGATCTACAACAGTGGATTGTTCAAAGTTTGGCCTTTCATCTCGTGCAAAAAATGCGTAATATACGCCGCCTTGCAGTCACAGTATGGTCATTTCTTAACTCATGCGCATCGGACACCACCAGCTTAGAAATCGCCTGATCGCAGCCCCAATGGCAGGTATTACAGACCGGCCGTTCAGGACGCTGTGCTATGAGATGGGAGCCGGTTTAACCGTATCCGAGATGATGTCGTCTAACCCGCAGGTTTGGGAAAGCGATAAATCCCGCCTTCGGATGGTGCACGTTGATGAACCAGGTATCCGCACCGTGCAAATTGCCGGAAGCGTGCCTGAAGAGATGGCAGATGCCGCGCGGATTAACGTGGAAAGTGGTGCCCAGATTATTGATATCAATATGGGGTGCCCGGCCAAAAAGGTGAATCGCAAGCTTGCAGGTTCAGCCCTTCTGCAATACCCCGACCAGGTGAAAGCTATCCTGACGGCGGTTGTCAGCGCGGTGGACGTTCCTGTTACGTTGAAGATTCGCACGGGTTGGTCGCCGGAACACCGTAACTGTGTAGAGATTGCCCAACTGGCCGAAGACTGTGGCATTCAGGCCCTGACCATCCATGGACGCACTCGCGCCTGTTTGTTCAACGGTGAAGCTGAATACGACAGCATTCGGGCAGTTAAGCAGAAAGTTTCCATTCCGATTATCGCGAATGGCGACATAACTGACCCGCTTAAAGCCAGGGCTGTACTCGACTATACGGGAGCTGATGCTCTGATGATAGGACGTGCAGCTCAGGGAAGACCCTGGATCTTCCGGGAAATCCAGCATTATCTGGACACTGGGGAGCTGCTTGCCCCGCTGCCTCTGGCAGAGGTTAAGCGCTTGCTTTGTTCGCATGTTCGGGAACTGCATGACCACTACGGTCAGGCAAAAGGGTACCGAATTGCGCGTAAACACGTCTCCTGGTATCTCCAGGAGCACGCTCCAGATGACCAGTTTCGGCGCACATTCAACGCCATAGAGGATGCCAGCGTACAGCTGGAGGCGTTGGAGGCATACTTCGAAAATCTTGCGTAATGAAATAAAGAGCTGACAGAACTATGTTCGAACAACGCGTAAATTCTGACGTACTGACCGTTTCTACCGTTAACTCTCAGGACCAGGTAACTCAAAAGCCCCTGCGTGACTCGGTTAAACAGGCACTGAAGAACTATTTTGCTCAACTGAATGGTCAGGATGTTAATGATCTGTATGAGCTGGTACTGGCTGAAGTTGAACAGCCACTGTTGGACATGGTGATGCAATACACCCGCGGTAACCAAACCCGCGCTGCGCTGATGATGGGTATCAACCGTGGTACTCTGCGTAAGAAACTGAAAAAATACGGCATGAACTGATACTAATCAGTTAAATGCTTGTTTAAAAAGGCGCTCTTCGGCATGGGGAAGCGCCTTTTTTATTACCTGCGCTTCTCCGTCAACGCATTGTAAACCTTCGCCTCTCCTGCTTTTCAACCCCAGTTTTTCGTGTATATTTCCCCCACCTTACTGGCGATTTTCTCGCGGAATGACACAATGATTCGTAAATACTGGTGGCTGGTTGTCTTTGCAATCTCCGTTCTCATTTTCGATACACTCCTTATGCAGTTGATTGAACTGATGAGCACCGAAACCGATAAGTGTCGCAATATGAACTCCGTCAATCCGCTGAAACTCGTGAACTGCTCAGAGCTCGACTAACCGCCCGATTGCGCAAATCACCCCGTTATTACCCACTAAAAACGGGGATTTAAATCCCTTTGAGCCATTACCTGACGGTGATAATGTCTCGCCCTTCTCAACCGCTCTAGCGTAACCCCACACTCGAGTAGAACCGTCCATGCTGGTCAGCCAATACAACCCTATCCTTGTCGTCCTCTCCTTTGTTGTTGCCATTCTTGCTGCGTATACCGCGCTGAACATGGCTGCACGCGTCGCCGGGAGTGAGGGCGTCGCAGCCCGCGTCTGGCTGGCTGGCGGCGGTATTGCTATGGGGATTGGCGTCTGGGCCATGCATTTTATCGGCATGCTGGCAATGGACCTCTCCATGAGCATGAGCTACAACGCCACCCTGACGGTGCTATCCATGGTCATCGCCGTGGGTTCGTCGCTGTTTGCGCTATGGCTTGTGAGCTGCGAGCAACTACGCCTGCGCCGACTGCTGCCCGGCGCGCTGGTAATGGGAAGCGGTATTGTGGCCATGCATTACACCGGCATGGCGGCGCTGGAGGTGATGCCCGGGATAATCTGGGACAAGGTCTGGGTGGCCATTTCGGTCGTGATTGCGCTTGCCGCTTCACTCGCGGCATTATGGCTGACCTTCCGCCTGCGTCGCGAAGCCGCGCAGGTCGTGCTGATGCGCATGGGTGCCGCCATCACGATGGGAATTGCCATTGCCGGCATGCACTATGCCGGGATGAAAGCGGCGCAGTTTCCGATGTCCACAATGGTTCACCATGAGGGGATTAACGGGAGCTGGCTGGCGGTGCTGGTCAGCGTCGTCGCGCTCTCTATTCTTGGGATCACCCTGCTGGTGTCGATGCTGGATGCCCGCCTTCAGGCACGTACCGCCCTTCTGGCCTCGTCGCTGGCAGAAGCTAACCGGGAACTCGCTCAGCTGGCGCTACACGATACCCTGACGCGTCTGCCCAACCGTATCCTGCTGGAAGACAGACTCGATCAGGCCATCAGCAAAGCCGATCGTGAAGGGAATCACTTTGCCCTGATGTTCATGGATCTTGACGGCTTTAAAGCTATCAATGACGCCTACGGCCATGATGTCGGTGACAGGCTGCTGGTCGCCGTTACGCAGCGCCTGCTGCTTCTCCTGAAGGGCCAGTTCACCCTTGCACGCATCGGCGGTGATGAATTTGTTCTGCTGGCAGAGGGAGAAGGTCCGGACGACGCGGCATCGCTGGCGAATTCGCTGGTGCGCGCGATCGATAGCCCCTTCAATCTCAGCCCCTATGAACTGGTGGTGACCCTCAGCATTGGTATCGCGCTGTACCCTCACGACGGCAAAACCGAGCGTGAGCTGATGTTTAACGCCGACGCGGCGATGTATCACACGAAGCATATGGGCCGTAACGGTTACCACTTCTTCCAGCCCTCCATGAACACCCTGGCGCAGACCCATCTCCAGTTAATGAACGATTTGTGGATGGCGATCGATCGCAATGAGCTGCGCCTGCTGTATCAGCCAAAATTTCACGCCCCGGCGGGCCCGGTCCTCGGATTCGAGGCGCTGTTGCGCTGGCAGCATCCTAAGCAAGGGTTACTGACGCCGGACCTTTTTCTGCCGCTGGCGGAAAAAACGGGGCTGATCGTCCCGATTGGCAACTGGGTGATTAATGAAGCCTGTCGCCAGCTGCGGGAATGGCATCTTCAGGGACATCAAACCTGGTCAATGGCGGTAAACCTGTCGACACTGCAGTTTGAACAACCTTCGCTGGTTAAAACGGTTCTCGACTGCCTGGCACTTCATCAGGTGCCACCGGAAATGTTGATCCTCGAAGTGACGGAAACCACGGCGATGAGCAACCCGGATGAGAGCGTACGGGTGCTGACAGAGCTGACGAATGCGGGGGTGAAGGCCTCCATTGATGATTTTGGCACCGGATATTCGAGCCTGCTGTACCTCAAGCGCTTACCGGCCTGTGAATTGAAAATCGACAGGGCGTTTGTGCAAGAGCTCAGCGGCGAGAGCGAGGATGCCACTATTGTCTCAGCGATTGTGGCTCTCGCTAAAACACTTAACCTGAAAGTTGTGGCTGAAGGTGTGGAAACCGAAGCGCAGCAAGCCTTTTTAACCGAGCTGGGCTGTAACACCCTTCAGGGTTATCTGTTAGGTAAACCCGTCAGCGCGCAGACCATAGAAGCACTTTGTGCCCGAGGGGAAATGTTACCCGGCGCTGAGCAGTAAGCATCATCCGGCGACACGCGAATAACCGGGAGTGTCGCCAGTATGCTATCGACCAGAGCGGGAGCCTGCTGATAAAGATTAAAACTGTCGTTATTCATTAACCAGTTTTTAATTATTCCGCTAAAAAAACCGTGAAATACAATCAAGGTGAGATCAACATTCACCTGTGGCGAAATGATGTTTCGCGAAATACAGGTCTCCAGCGCGGCGCGTAGCGTGTCTTCGTTGAATCCGATACGCTTTCTAATTTCACGTTCAGAAATCATATCGCTGCTAAATTCACACTTATGATACAGAATTTGTAAAAGCGCACATTGCCGGGGTTCATGGGCAATATACTGAAGCGCAGTAATAAATTGCTCACGAAGTTTTAACAATGGATCGTCACTATCGGAAAAGGAAAGCCTGTCGTGAATAATCTCGCGAAGCGGTAATTGCTGTTCCCAGATGGCATTAAATATTTCAGATTTACTGGTGAAGTGCCAGTAGATCGCGCCGCGCGTCACCTTAGCAGCATCAGCGATATCCGTCAGCGTCGTGCTGGCTACGCCCCGCGTCGCAAACTGTTCAATAGCCGCCTCAATCAGCTGCTGCCGGGTTTGTTGAGCCTCTTCTTTCTTTTTACGCGCCATAGGCAACTACTCGTTACTCACAAGGTTTAAAAATAATATTGCGTTCATGCAAATGTAAGTATTCACTAAAAGCCGTTTTAATTTTGCACAAAAAAAGTCACCCCTCTTAATTTATAATCAATATAAATATATTGTTCCAATTAAATTGGCGGAGTGAATAATTAAAAACATTAAACTCATTTACCTGATTAACATGCCTGAAGTATATCCCTGAATGGACCCAGTCTGATTCTGATTTTTTCTACAAGCATGGTCATTCGCACTTATAAATTAAAAAACATTAAATACCCTCATTATTATACGCAGCTACATTTTATTTTTATCCCTCTGCCCCTGCTACCGATTCGCGGCATATATCGGTGAATGGGTATTTAAAGGAACAGTAATGACGAATCATTTCAGACGTTTGCCCTTATCCGGTTTCATTGTCTGCGCGGTACTGCTCACTGGATGCGATGGTCAGGAAAATCAACAGCAACACCAGCAGGCGCCTCAGGTCAGCGTGCATATTGTGAAAAGCGCGCCTCTGGCGGTCACCACTGAACTCCCGGGCAGAACAGATGCATTTCGCGTTGCGGAGGTTCGTCCTCAGGTTAGCGGCATTATCCTGCGCCGTAACTTCGCGGAGGGTAGCGATGTAAAAGCGGGCGAGTCACTTTACCAGATTGATCCTGCGCCCTATCAGGCAGCCTATGACAGCGCGAAAGGCGAACTGGCGAAGGCTCAGGCGGCGGCCAATATTGCGCACCTGACGGTGAAACGTTATCTCCCGCTGGTAGGCACCCAGTATGTCAGTAAGCAGGAGTATGACCAGGCCGTGGCGACGGCTCAGCAGGCAGATGCCAGCGTGGTTGCCGCAAAAGCGGGTGTTGAGAGCGCACGTATCAACCTTGCCTACACCAAAGTGACCTCTCCGGTTGATGGTCGTATCGGGAAATCCAGCGTGACCGAAGGGGCGCTGGTGACGAACGGGCAAGCCGCAGCGCTGGCAACGGTCCAGCTGCTCGATCCGATTTATGTTGATGTCACCCAGTCCAGTAATGATTTTATGCACCTGAAACAGACGAGCCTGCAAAAAGGTGATATCGCCAGCAACGTTGAGCTGCTGATGGAGAACGGGCAGCCCTACCCGCTAAAAGGCACATTGCAGTTCTCTGACGTCACGGTCGATGAAAGTACCGGCTCGATCACCCTGCGCGCCATTTTCCGGAACCCTCAGCATCTGTTGTTACCCGGCATGTTCGTTCGCGCCCGCATTGATGAAGGCACCCAGCCGGAGGCGATTCTGGTACCACAGCAAGGCGTGACCCGTACACCGCGAGGCGATGCAACCGTGCTGGTGGTGAACGATAAAAACCAGGTTGAGCCGCGAACCGTCGTGGCCCCTCAGGCAATTGGCGATCGCTGGCTGGTGACGGAAGGGCTGAAAAACGGTGACCGCGTGATAGTCAGCGGGCTACAGAAAGTCAGACCCGGGGTAACCGTCGTCGCCACGCCTGATATCACCACGACGCCAGCCGGTTAAGGGACGACGACATGGCTAATTTCTTTATTCAGAGACCGGTTTTCGCCTGGGTACTTGCCATCATTTTGATGATTGCAGGCGGGCTGGCCATTCTCAAACTTCCCGTCGCACAGTATCCGACCATTGCTCCTCCCGCCGTGGCGATATCCGCGACTTACCCGGGAGCGGACGCTCAAACGGTGCAGGATACCGTGACCCAGGTTATCGAACAGAACATGAACGGTATCGATAAGCTGATGTATATGTCCTCCACCAGCGATTCGGCGGGTAACGTCACCATCACCCTGACCTTCGAGTCAGGAACCGATCCGGACATCGCCCAGGTACAGGTGCAGAACAAGCTGCAGCTCGCCATGCCGCTGCTGCCGCAAGAGGTTCAGCAGCAAGGGATTGGCGTGGAGAAATCCAGCAGCAGCTTCCTGCTGGTCGCTGGCTTTGTTTCAGACAACAAAAATCTCACGCAGAATGACATCTCTGACTATGTCGCTTCGAACGTCAAAGATGCCATCAGCCGAACGTCTGGCGTCGGTGACGTTCAGCTGTTTGGCGCTCAGTATGCGATGCGCATCTGGCTCGACAGCAACGCGATGAACAAATACCAGCTGACGCCGCAGGATATTATCAACCAGCTGAAAACGCAGAACGACCAGATAGCGGCAGGCCAGCTGGGCGGAACGCCGTCCATTCCCGGGCAACAGCTGAATGCCTCAATCATCGCGCAAACCCGCCTGAAATCACCGGAAGAGTTTGGCCGCGTGACGCTCAAGGTGAATCAGGACGGCTCGATGGTTCATCTGAAGGACGTGGCTCGTATTGAGCTGGGTGGCGAAAACTACAACATGGTCACTAAAATCAACGGGCAGGCGGCAACCGGCCTGGGGATTAAGCTGGCAACCGGGGCAAATGCGCTGGACACCGCGGCAGCCATTAAGAGCAAGCTGGCGCAACTGCAGCAGTTCTTCCCGCAGGGGCTGAAAGTTGTCTATCCCTATGACACCACCCCTTTTGTGAAAATCTCCATTCACGAAGTGGTGAAGACCCTGTTTGAAGCAATCATTCTCGTCTTCCTGGTCATGTACCTGTTCCTGCAAAACCTGCGGGCGACGCTCATCCCGACTATCGCGGTGCCGGTCGTTCTGCTGGGTACCTTTGCGGTTCTGGCGGCATTCGGTTTCTCCATCAACACCCTGACGATGTTCGGTATGGTGCTGGCGATAGGTCTGCTGGTCGATGATGCTATCGTGGTCGTTGAGAACGTTGAACGCGTCATGGTCGAAGACAAACTGCCGCCGAAAGAGGCCACGCAGAAGTCGATGGAGCAGATCCAGGGTGCACTGGTGGGGATCGCCATGGTGCTCTCGGCGGTCTTTATTCCGATGGCCTTTTTTGGCGGCTCGACGGGGGCGATCTATCGTCAGTTCTCGCTGACTATCGTTTCCGCTATGGCGTTGTCCGTACTGGTTGCGCTAATCCTTACGCCCGCACTCTGCGCAACGTTGCTTAAGCCCGTATCCGGCGACCATCATGAGAAGAAAGGTGGCTTCTTCGGCTGGTTTAATGCGCTCTTTGATAAAAGCGTGGAGCACTACAGCAACAGCGTGAGCGGTATTTTGCGTAAGACAGGGCGCTATCTGGCGGTGTACGTCATTATCGTCGGTGGGATGGCGGTGCTCTTCCTGCGCTTGCCTACCTCCTTCCTGCCCGAAGAGGATCAGGGGGTGTTTATGACGATGGTTCAACTCCCGGCGGGTGCAACCCAGACGCGTACTCAGCAGGTCCTCGATCAGGTTCAGGATTACTATCTGAACAACGAAAAGGCGAACGTGGAATCCGTCTTTACCGTAAACGGCTTTAGCTTTAGCGGCCAGGGTCAGAACGCCGGTATCGCCTTCGTCAGCCTGAAGCCCTGGGAGGAGCGCCCGGGGGCGGAAAACGGCGTTGAAGCCATTGTGGGTCGCGCGACAAAAGCCTTCAGTCAAATTACAGATGGCCTCGTGTTCCCGTTTAACCTGCCTGCAATTATCGAACTGGGTACCGCCACGGGCTTCGATTTTGAATTGATCGATCAGGCCAACCTGGGGCATACCCAGCTGACGCAGGCGCGTAACCAACTGCTCAGCATGGTGCATGAGCACCCTGACCTGCTGGTTCGCGTGCGCCCTAACGGTCTTGAAGATACGCCTCAGTTCAAGCTGGATGTCGATCAGGAGAAAGCGCAGGCGCTGGGCGTCAGCCTTTCTGACGTCAACCAGACGATTTCGACGGCCTTAGGTGGCACCTATGTGAATGACTTTATCGATCATGGCCGAGTGAAAAAGGTCTACGTACAGGCCGACGCAAAATTCCGTATGTTGCCGGGAGATATTAACAACCTTTACGTGCGCAGCGCGAATGGGGAAATGGTCCCGTTCTCCGCCTTCAGCAACACTCGCTGGGTGTATGGTTCACCTCGTCTGGAACGCTATAACGGGATGCCCTCTATGGAGATCCTGGGTGAATCAGCCCCGGGTAAAAGCACCGGTGAGGCCATGGCTATGATGGAAAGTCTCGCGGCAAAACTGCCTTCCGGCATCGGCTATGACTGGACGGGGATGTCTTATCAGGAGCGGCTCTCGGGTAACCAGGCGCCTGCCCTGTACGCCATTTCACTGATCGTGGTGTTCCTGTGCCTTGCTGCGCTGTATGAAAGCTGGTCCATTCCGTTCTCCGTTATGCTGGTTGTGCCGCTTGGGGTCATTGGGGCTCTTCTCGCAGCGTCGCTGCGCGGGTTAAACAATGACGTCTATTTCCAGGTCGGCCTGCTGACGACGATTGGTTTATCGGCGAAAAACGCCATCCTGATCGTCGAATTTGCTAAAGACCTGATGGATAAAGAAGGCAAAGGCATTATTGAAGCCACGCTGGAAGCTTCCAGGATGCGCCTTCGACCGATCCTGATGACATCCCTGGCCTTTATTCTAGGCGTCATGCCGCTGGTGATCAGCACCGGGGCCGGGAGCGGCGCGCAAAACGCCGTCGGTACGGGCGTTATGGGGGGAATGCTTTCCGCAACGCTTCTGGCGATTTTCTTCGTGCCCGTTTTCTTTGTGGTTGTTCGGCGACGGTTTACTCACCATAAAGGTTAATGTTTCCCTGAAAAGGCACCTCTGGTGCCTTTTTATTTTTAACTTAAACAACGAATTAGGTTTTACATAAAGGAAGCATTAAGAATATGATGATTTGCATTAAGTAAAAACAGTCTCTTGCAACTCCATAATTTCTCCATTAATTCCTCCTGAAACCGACTTTTCTCCACGATTTTTACAAACTACATAATTTGAGATTATTCCTCGTGTAACGAGGACTTACCCCGGTGATAAAATAACCTCCAGTTCGTTAATAGCCCTCCTGGCTTTATAGCGGATGAGAAATAATACTGAGGTAACATCATGAAAAGATTCATTTCCGTTGCACTTCTCGCTGCGCTGCTTGCTGGTTGCGCGCACGATTCTCCATGTGTACCGGTTTACGACGACCAGGGCCGACTGGTTCATACCAATACCTGTATGAAAGGCACCACCCAGGATAACTGGGAGACTGCGGGTGCTATCGCCGGCGGTGCTGCCGCAGTAGCGGGTCTGACGCTGGGTATTGTTGCCCTGACGAAGTAACATCTGTTAAGAAAGCGCGGCTCTGGCCGCGCTTTTGCTTTTAATGAGTGCAGTATTTTCAAATAAGTAAAAAAATAGCCCTGTAAATATTCACTAAATTAATCTAAGCCTGAAGTCAGTCACAACTTTTTCGCATACTCATTCAAATTACTTATTCTATCGTGATGATTTTCACACATTAAGATTATTGAATACCCTGCCAATATTCACGCTGAAAACTATATCTTCTTTTTCCTGACCCAACTCGCAACTTTTGCTCCGATTTGTGGCACAGGTTGTAATTTCGCACCGTTCTGGGGCGCTCGTTTTATTTAAGCCTGTCTACACTCAGCATTAAGCGTTCACTCGTCTCTTATTTTGTCGAACGCAAAACTGGCATTACGTTTGCTTTATAAACGTTGGCCAAAGCCACAGACAGGTAAAGCGTTTAAAAACGCCTCTATAACGATAAATTTCGCCACACAGGATGCATTATGAAAAAGACGATGATAGCCAGCCTGGCCGCTGCAGGCATGTTGTTTGCCGTAGCCGGTCAAGCCCATGCGGGAACGACACTGGATGCCGTTAAAAAGAAAGGTTTTGTTCAATGTGGTATCAGTGACGGTTTGCCTGGCTTCTCTTATGCCGATGCGAACGGCAAATTTACCGGTATTGATGTGGATGTCTGCCGTGGCGTTGCAGCCGCCGTTTTTGGCGATGACAGCAAAGTAAAATATACCCCGCTGACGGCGAAAGAACGCTTTACGGCGCTGCAGTCCGGTGAGGTCGACATGCTCTCCCGTAATACCACCTGGACTTCCTCCCGTGATGCCGGCATGGGGATGTCATTTACGGGCGTGACCTATTATGACGGCATCGGCTTCCTGACCCACAATAAAGCGGGCCTGAAAAGCGCCAAGGAACTGGATGGCGCCACCGTTTGTATCCAGGCGGGCACCGATACCGAGCTGAACGTCGCGGATTATTTCAAAGCAAACAACATGAAATACACCCCTGTGACATTCGACCGCTCGGATGAATCGGCCAAAGCGCTGGAATCCGGCCGTTGCGACACGCTGGCCTCTGACCAGTCACAGCTGTATGCCTTACGCATTAAGCTGAGCAACCCGGCAGAGTGGATTGTCCTGCCTGAAGTCATCTCCAAAGAGCCTCTCGGCCCCGTCGTTCGTCGTGGTGATGAAGACTGGTTCTCCATCGTTCGCTGGACGCTGTTTGCCATGCTGAACGCAGAAGAGATGGGCATCAACTCTAAAAACGTTGATGAGAAAGCCGCTAAGCCATCCAACCCGGATATGGCACACCTGCTCGGTAAAGAAGGTGATTTCGGCAAGGATCTGAAGCTGGATAACAAGTGGGCTTACAACATCATCAAACAGGTGGGCAACTACTCTGAGATCTTTGAGCGCAACGTGGGATCGGAAAGCCCGCTGAAGATCAAACGCGGCCAGAACAATCTCTGGAACAACGGCGGTATTCAGTACGCACCACCAGTACGTTAAGTCATAGCTGTAACGGGCACTGCTCCGGCAGTGCCCACTCCAGAGTCATGGTTACTGAGGTTTCTTTATGTCCCATCGCCGCTCAGCCGTAAAAGGATCGCTATCCTTTTCTCATCCCGCGGTCCGCGCCTGGCTATTCCAGATTATTGCTATTGTTGCGGTTGTTCTCATCGCCGTGTATCTCATCCATAACACCATCACCAACCTGAATAACCGCGGCATTACCTCCGGTTTCGCGTTTTTAGATCGCAGCGCGGGGTTTGGTATTGTTCAGCACCTTATTGATTACCAGGAAGGTGACACGTACGGACGCGTGTTCGTGGTCGGTTTACTGAATACGCTGTTGGTATCGGCGCTTTGTATCGTCTTCGCGTCGATACTGGGCTTCTTTATTGGCCTGGCGCGTCTTTCTGAAAACTGGCTTCTGCGGAAACTGTCGACTGTTTACATCGAGACGTTCCGCAATATCCCCCCGCTCCTGCAGATCTTCTTCTGGTATTTCGCCGTACTGCGTAACCTTCCCGGTCCCCGCCAGGCCGTCGACGCGTTTGAGCTGTTCTTCCTGAGTAACCGTGGGTTGTCCATTCCTTCTCCTCAGCCGGGTGAAGGGCTGTACGCTTTTATCGGCGCGATTGTGATAGTGCTTGCGCTCTCTGCGGGGGTATTCCGTTTTAACCGCAAGCATCAGATCAAAACCGGTCAGCTTCGTAGAACCTGGCCCACGGCAGTTGTCCTGATCGTTAGCCTCCCGCTAATTGCACACTGGCTGTTTGGGGCCGCTTTGCACTGGGATATTCCACATCTGCGGGGCTTTAACTTTCAGGGCGGAATGGTATTAATTCCCGAGCTGGCAGCCCTGACGCTGGCGCTGTCGATTTATACGTCCGCGTTTATCGCAGAGATTATCCGTGCAGGGATCCAGGCCGTTCCTTATGGGCAGCACGAGGCGGCGCGCTCGCTGGGATTACCCCATACCGTGACGCTTCGTCAGGTCATTATTCCGCAGGCTTTACGGGTCATCATTCCTCCCCTGACCAGCCAGTATCTCAATATTGTCAAAAACTCGTCGCTGGCCGCTGCGATTGGTTATCCGGATATGGTGTCACTCTTCGCCGGAACCGTGCTTAACCAGACCGGACAAGCCATTGAAACCATCGCCATCACGATGTCTGTCTATCTGATCATCAGCCTGGTGATTTCACTGCTGATGAACCTTTATAACCGCCGTATAGCACTGGTCGAGCGCTAAGGATCTATGATGACAAAAGCGATACTGTCGCACTCCTCGCGCCCTGCCAACTCGACAGGTGGACGTTTCATTCTGTGGGCGCGTAAGAATCTGTTCTCCAACTGGAGTAACAGCCTGCTGACGATTGTCTGCCTGTGGCTCATGTGGGAATTGATTCCTCCCCTGCTGAACTGGGCGTTTTTACAGGCCAACTGGGTCGGTTCAACCCGAGCTGACTGCACAAAAGCCGGCGCCTGCTGGGTGTTTATTCATGAGCGCTTCGGCCAGTTCATGTATGGATTGTATCCCCATGAACAGCGCTGGCGGATAAATCTGGCGCTGGTTATCGGCCTGCTCTCTGTCGCGGCTATGTTCTGGAAAAAGCTGCCACATCTTGGACGCTATATTGCTGCCTGGGCCGTAGTTTATCCGATTATTGTCTGGGTACTGTTGTATGGCGGTTTCCTGGGACTGGAACGCGTTGAAACACGCCAGTGGGGCGGGCTGACGCTGACGCTGATTATCGCTTCAGTGGGGATAGCCGGTGCTTTACCGTGGGGGATTTTACTGGCCCTGGGACGGCGTTCAAAAATGCCGATCGTCCGTGTGCTCTCCGTTATCTTCATTGAGTTCTGGCGCGGCGTACCGCTTATCACCGTTCTGTTTATGTCATCAGTCATGCTGCCGCTGTTTATGGCAGAGGGAACAACCATCGACAAGCTGATCCGTGCCCTGGTGGGGGTGATTCTCTTCCAGTCCGCCTATGTCGCTGAAGTTGTACGTGGTGGTCTGCAAGCGTTGCCTAAGGGCCAGTACGAAGCGGCGGAATCACTGGCTCTCGGTTACTGGAAAACGCAGGGACTGGTCATTCTTCCACAAGCACTCAAGCTGGTCATTCCGGGTCTGGTCAACACGATCATTGCCCTCTTCAAGGATACCAGCCTGGTGATCATTATCGGATTGTTCGATCTCTTTAGCAGCGTGCAACAGGCAACCGTTGACCCTGTCTGGCTGGGTATGTCCACCGAAGGATATGTCTTTGCTGCCCTGATCTACTGGATCTTTTGTTTTAGCATGTCGCGCTACAGCCAGCATCTGGAAAAGCGCTTTAACACCGGGCGTACACCGCACTGAGGAAATTATGAGCCAAATAACTATGACACCCGCCGACGCGATGATTACGCTGGAAAATGTGAATAAATGGTACGGACAATTTCATGTCCTGAGGGACATTAATCTTAAGGTAAAGCAGGGAGAACGCATCGTCCTTTGCGGCCCTTCGGGCTCCGGAAAATCCACAACCATTCGCTGTATTAATCATCTTGAAGAACATCAGCAAGGACGCATTGTGGTTGATGGTATCGAGCTGAATGAAGATATCCGCAATATCGAACGCGTACGTCAGGAAGTAGGAATGGTATTTCAGCACTTTAATCTGTTTCCGCACCTGACCGTTCTGCAGAACTGTACGCTTGCGCCGATTTGGGTACGAAAGATGCCGAAAAAGGAAGCGGAGGCGTTGGCAATGCACTACCTGGAACGCGTACGTATCGCAGAGCATGCCAATAAGTTCCCTGGCCAGATATCGGGTGGCCAACAGCAGCGTGTGGCTATCGCCCGTTCGCTGTGTATGAAGCCGAAAATTATGCTGTTTGATGAACCGACATCTGCCCTCGATCCGGAAATGGTGAAAGAGGTTCTGGACACCATGATTGGGCTGGCACAATCCGGCATGACCATGCTTTGTGTTACACATGAGATGGGGTTTGCGCGAACCGTGGCCGACCGGGTGATCTTTATGGACCGTGGTGAGATTGTCGAACAGGCGCCGCCGGATGAGTTCTTTGCCCATCCGAAGTCAGAACGTACGCGAGCATTCCTGTCACAGGTAATTCATTAGTTGTTTGCTCTGCCGGGTGGAGGCTTCGCCTTACCCGGCCTACCTTTTTTCGCCCATAAACGCAAAAAGGCCATCCTTTCGGATGGCCTTTTCACTTATTTGATGTCTGGCAGTTCCCTACTCTCACATGGGGAGACCCCACACTACCATCGGCGCTACGGCGTTTCACTTCTGAGTTCGGCATGGGGTCAGGTGGGACCACCGCGCTAAAGCCGCCAGACAAATTCTTTTACTTCTTGCCGAACTTTAACCTAAGTATAAAGTGGTGCTGATACCCAGAGTCGAACTGGGGACCTCACCCTTACCAAGGGTGCGCTCTACCAACTGAGCCATATCAGCACGCTAAATTTGATGCCTGGCAGTTCCCTACTCTCACATGGGGAGACCCCACACTACCATCGGCGCTACGGCGTTTCACTTCTGAGTTCGGCATGGGGTCAGGTGGGACCACCGCGCTAAAGCCGCCAGGCAAATTCTGTTAATCTGTATCAGGCTGAAAATCGTGTCTGTCTCATCCGCCGAAACAGCTTCGGCGTTGTAAGGTTAAGCCTCACGGTTCATTAGTATCGGTTAGCTCAACGCATCGCTGCGCTTACACACCCGACCTATCAACGTCGTAGTCTTCAACGTTCCTTCAGGACCCTTAAAGGGTCAGGGAGAACTCATCTCGGGGCAAGTTTCGTGCTTAGATGCTTTCAGCACTTATCTTTTCCGCATTTAGCTACCGGGCAGTGCCATTGGCATGACAACCCGAACACCAGTGATGCGTCCACTCCGGTCCTCTCGTACTAGGAGCAGCCCCCCTCAATTCTCCAGCGCCCACGGCAGATAGGGACCGAACTGTCTCACGACGTTCTAAACCCAGCTCGCGTACCACTTTAAATGGCGAACAGCCATACCCTTGGGACCTACTTCAGCCCCAGGATGTGATGAGCCGACATCGAGGTGCCAAACACCGCCGTCGATATGAACTCTTGGGCGGTATCAGCCTGTTATCCCCGGAGTACCTTTTATCCGTTGAGCGATGGCCCTTCCATTCAGAACCACCGGATCACTATGACCTGCTTTCGCACCTGCTCGAGCCGTCACTCTCGCAGTCAAGCTAGCTTATGCCATTGCACTAACCTCCTGATGTCCGACCAGGATTAGCTAACCTTCGTGCTCCTCCGTTACTCTTTGGGAGGAGACCGCCCCAGTCAAACTACCCACCAGACACTGTCCGCAACCCGGATCACGGGTCTACGTTAGAACACCAGCCATTAAAGGGTGGTATTTCAAGGTCGGCTCCACGCAGACTGGCGTCCACGCTTCAAAGCCTCCCACCTATCCTACACATCAAGGACCAGTGTTCAGTGTCAAGCTATAGTAAAGGTTCACGGGGTCTTTCCGTCTTGCCGCGGGTACACTGCATCTTCACAGCGAGTTCAATTTCACTGAGTCTCGGGTGGAGACAGCCTGGCCATCATTACGCCATTCGTGCAGGTCGGAACTTACCCGACAAGGAATTTCGCTACCTTAGGACCGTTATAGTTACGGCCGCCGTTTACCGGGGCTTCGATCAAGAGCTTCGCGTTGCCGCTAACCCCATCAATTAACCTTCCGGCACCGGGCAGGCGTCACACCGTATACGTCCACTTTCGTGTTTGCACAGTGCTGTGTTTTTAATAAACAGTTGCAGCCAGCTGGTATCTTCGACTGATTTCAGCTCCACCCGCAGGGGCTTCACCTACATATCAGCGTGCCTTCTCCCGAAGTTACGGCACCATTTTGCCTAGTTCCTTCACCCGAGTTCTCTCAAGCGCCTTGGTATTCTCTACCTGACCACCTGTGTCGGTTTGGGGTACGATTTCGTGTTACCTGATGCTTAGAGGCTTTTCCTGGAAGCAGGGCATTTGTTACTTCAGCACCGTAGTGCCTCGTCATCACACCTCAGCGTTAATAAGGTACCGGATTTACCTGGAACCTCCGCCTACATGCTTAAACCGGGACAACCGTCGCCCGGCTAACATAGCCTTCTCCGTCCCCCCTTCGCAGTAACACCAAGTACAGGAATATTAACCTGTTTCCCATCGACTACGCCTTTCGGCCTCGCCTTAGGGGTCGACTCACCCTGCCCCGATTAACGTTGGACAGGAACCCTTGGTCTTCCGGCGAGCGGGCTTTTCACCCGCTTTATCGTTACTTATGTCAGCATTCGCACTTCTGATACCTCCAGCATGCCTCACAGCACACCTTCAACGGCTTACAGAACGCTCCCCTACCCAACAACGCATAAGCGTCGCTGCCGCAGCTTCGGTGCATGGTTTAGCCCCGTTACATCTTCCGCGCAGGCCGACTCGACCAGTGAGCTATTACGCTTTCTTTAAATGATGGCTGCTTCTAAGCCAACATCCTGGCTGTCTGTGCCTTCCCACATCGTTTCCCACTTAACCATGACTTTGGGACCTTAGCTGGCGGTCTGGGTTGTTTCCCTCTTCACGACGGACGTTAGCACCCGCCGTGTGTCTCCCGTGATAACATTCTTCGGTATTCGTAGTTTGCATCGGGTTGGTAAGCCGGGATGGCCCCCTAGCCGAAACAGTGCTCTACCCCCGAAGATGAGTTCACGAGGCGCTACCTAAATAGCTTTCGGGGAGAACCAGCTATCTCCCGGTTTGATTGGCCTTTCACCCCCAGCCACAAGTCATCCGCTAATTTTTCAACATTAGTCGGTTCGGTCCTCCAGTTAGTGTTACCCAACCTTCAACCTGCCCATGGCTAGATCACCGGGTTTCGGGTCTATACCCTGCAACTTAACGCCCAGTTAAGACTCGGTTTCCCTTCGGCTCCCCTATACGGTTAACCTTGCTACAGAATATAAGTCGCTGACCCATTATACAAAAGGTACGCAGTCACACCACGAAGGTGCTCCCACTGCTTGTACGTACACGGTTTCAGGTTCTTTTTCACTCCCCTCGCCGGGGTTCTTTTCGCCTTTCCCTCACGGTACTGGTTCACTATCGGTCAGTCAGGAGTATTTAGCCTTGGAGGATGGTCCCCCCATATTCAGACAGGATACCACGTGTCCCGCCCTACTCTTCGAGTTCACAGCCTGTGTGCTTTCGTGTACGGGGCTGTCACCCTGTATCGCCGGACTTTCCAGACCGTTCCACTAACACACAAGCTGATTCAGACTCTGGGCTGCTCCCCGTTCGCTCGCCGCTACTGGGGGAATCTCGGTTGATTTCTTTTCCTCGGGGTACTTAGATGTTTCAGTTCCCCCGGTTCGCCTCGTTAACCTATGTATTCAGTTAACGATAGTGCAACGAATTGCACTGGGTTTCCCCATTCGGACATCGCCGGGTCAAAGGTTCATATCACCTCGCCGGCGCTTTTCGCAGATTAGCACGTCCTTCATCGCCTCTGACTGCCAGGGCATCCACCGTGTACGCTTAGTCGCTTAACCTCACAACCCGAAGATGTTTCACTTCTGATTGCGAAAATTTGAGAGACTCGAACACACATAACATGTGTGTCGTTTCAATTTTCAGCTTGATCCAGATTTTTAAAGAGCAAAACTTCTTAATGCACTCAAAAGTACATTCAGAAGTTCATCATTCATCAGACAATCTGTGTGAGCACTACAAAGGCAGGTTCTTTAAGGTAAGGAGGTGATCCAACCGCAGGTTCCCCTACGGTTACCTTGTTACGACTTCACCCCAGTCATGAATCACAAAGTGGTAAGCGCCCTCCCGAAGGTTAAGCTACCTACTTCTTTTGCAACCCACTCCCATGGTGTGACGGGCGGTGTGTACAAGGCCCGGGAACGTATTCACCGTAGCATTCTGATCTACGATTACTAGCGATTCCGACTTCATGGAGTCGAGTTGCAGACTCCAATCCGGACTACGACGCACTTTATGAGGTCCGCTTGCTCTCGCGAGGTCGCTTCTCTTTGTATGCGCCATTGTAGCACGTGTGTAGCCCTACTCGTAAGGGCCATGATGACTTGACGTCATCCCCACCTTCCTCCAGTTTATCACTGGCAGTCTCCTTTGAGTTCCCGGCCTAACCGCTGGCAACAAAGGATAAGGGTTGCGCTCGTTGCGGGACTTAACCCAACATTTCACAACACGAGCTGACGACAGCCATGCAGCACCTGTCTCAGAGTTCCCGAAGGCACCAATCCATCTCTGGAAAGTTCTCTGGATGTCAAGAGTAGGTAAGGTTCTTCGCGTTGCATCGAATTAAACCACATGCTCCACCGCTTGTGCGGGCCCCCGTCAATTCATTTGAGTTTTAACCTTGCGGCCGTACTCCCCAGGCGGTCGACTTAACGCGTTAGCTCCGGAAGCCACGCCTCAAGGGCACAACCTCCAAGTCGACATCGTTTACGGCGTGGACTACCAGGGTATCTAATCCTGTTTGCTCCCCACGCTTTCGCACCTGAGCGTCAGTCTTTGTCCAGGGGGCCGCCTTCGCCACCGGTATTCCTCCAGATCTCTACGCATTTCACCGCTACACCTGGAATTCTACCCCCCTCTACAAGACTCTAGCCTGCCAGTTTCGAATGCAGTTCCCAGGTTGAGCCCGGGGATTTCACATCCGACTTGACAGACCGCCTGCGTGCGCTTTACGCCCAGTAATTCCGATTAACGCTTGCACCCTCCGTATTACCGCGGCTGCTGGCACGGAGTTAGCCGGTGCTTCTTCTGCGGGTAACGTCAATCGACAAGGTTATTAACCTTATCGCCTTCCTCCCCGCTGAAAGTACTTTACAACCCGAAGGCCTTCTTCATACACGCGGCATGGCTGCATCAGGCTTGCGCCCATTGTGCAATATTCCCCACTGCTGCCTCCCGTAGGAGTCTGGACCGTGTCTCAGTTCCAGTGTGGCTGGTCATCCTCTCAGACCAGCTAGGGATCGTCGCCTAGGTGAGCCGTTACCCCACCTACTAGCTAATCCCATCTGGGCACATCTGATGGCAAGAGGCCCGAAGGTCCCCCTCTTTGGTCTTGCGACGTTATGCGGTATTAGCTACCGTTTCCAGTAGTTATCCCCCTCCATCAGGCAGTTTCCCAGACATTACTCACCCGTCCGCCGCTCGTCACCCGAGAGCAAGCTCTCTGTGCTACCGCTCGACTTGCATGTGTTAGGCCTGCCGCCAGCGTTCAATCTGAGCCATGATCAAACTCTTCAATTTAAGTTTGATGCTCGTGAATTAAACTTCGTAATGAATTACGTATGTTCACTCAGAGACTTGGTATTCATTTTTCGTCTTGCGACGTTAAGAATCCATGTCACTTTGAGTGCCCACACAGATTGTCTGATAAATTGTTAAAGAGCAGTTGCAACGCGGCTTTCGCTCACCGTTGCGAGGTGGCGTATATTACGCTTTCCTCTTTCAGAGTCAACCCGTTATTTCAGAATTTTTCTCTTCAACCGAACCGCTTGTTGTGTGAAGTGATTCACATCCGCCGTGTCGATGGAGGCGCATTATAGGGATCCCATTTTTTAGCACAAGTATTTTTTAGATCTTTTTTTCCGACTGCTGATTTTCCGCGCTTTTCGCTGAAATCCCGCCCGATCTGCTTAAATATTGACGTATTTTGCCTTGCCGCGATCCATTAATATGATCAAAGTCTTCTGTATAGCGCTCATTGTTAGAGGTAGATATGCCCGCAGCATTACGTCCTTATAAAGATCTGTTCCCCCAAAAAGGCGATCGCGTGATGATCGATGCCAGCAGCGTGGTGATCGGCGATGTCCGAATGGCCGATGACGTCAGCATCTGGCCCCTCGTCGCCATCAGGGGAGATGTTAACTATGTGTCGATTGGCGCCCGTACCAATATTCAGGACGGCAGCGTTCTGCATGTCACGCATAAATCCTCCTATAACCCGGACGGTAATCCCCTCATCATTGGAGAAGAGGTTACCGTCGGCCATAAGGTGATGCTTCACGGCTGCACTATCGGGAATCGCGTACTTGTTGGCATGGGGTCGATTTTGCTGGATGGCGTCATAGTAGAAGATGACGTAATGATTGGTGCCGGTAGCCTGGTCCCGCAGAACAAACGGCTGGAGAGTGGCTATCTCTATCTGGGAAGCCCGGTAAAACAGATCCGCCCCCTGAAGGAGGCGGAGATCGAAGGATTAAAATACTCGGCGAACAACTACGTTAACTGGAAGAATGACTATTTGGATCAGGACAACCAAACCCAGCCCTGATCGTCTTCCTGCTGTTCGCGGATTAAATCGCTGGCTTCTTCTTCCAGATCCCAGCGATTTTCGCAAAATACCGCTATAGGGTCTGAACCGCCAAAACGGCGCAACAGCGTCTCCCCATGAATGGCACAGGTAAGTTGCATCCCCTGCACCAGCACCGGAAAACAGACCGCTTGTTTACTCTCATCCCAGATCTCTCTGTCCGGGAAATGAATAGCCTGGTTCACGCCGAAAGCTCCTGCTTTAACTTTTCAATGACAGGTTCGACCGCAGGCAACACGCCATGCCAGAGCAGCACCGCATGCGCAGCCTGCCCCACCAGCATTCCCAGTCCATCGGCTAACTGTTTCGCGCCGTGTTGTTTACACCAGCTCAGGAAAGGCGTCTTCCCTTTCTGATAAAACATGTCATAGAAGTACATATGCGCGCTGACCAGAGAAGCGGGAATTGCCGGGATCTCGCCATTGATGCCGCTGGACGTGGCATTGATGACAAGATCGAACTCACGATCGGCAAGATCGTCAAGCGCTACCGCGCTCACGCTGCCGGTATGCGCAAACAACGCCGCCAGCGCTTCCGCGCGGGAAAAGGTTCTGTTGGTAATGGTCACCGCACAGTCCAGTGAAAGCAGAGGCAACAGTACTCCCCGCGATGCGCCACCCGCACCAATCAGCAGGACCCGAAACCCGGGCTTAATAAACGACAGTCGTTCCAGATCGCTAAGTAAACCAACTCCGTCTGTGTTGTCACCCAAAAGGCGTCCATCCTCAAGCCGTTTTAGGGTATTGACTGCACCAGCCAGTGAAGCGCGCTCGGTGAGCTCATCCGCTCGTTCGAAGGCTTCCTCTTTAAAAGGAACCGTCACATTCGCGCCTTTACCGCCCGCGGCGAAAAAAGCCTCCAGCGTTGGAATAAATGCATCCACCGGTGCCAGTACGCGACCATAGGGATGATTTATCTGCAGCTGCTTCGCAAATTGCTGATGAATCAACGGTGACTTGCTGTGTGCAATCGGATTACCAAAAACAGCATAGGTTTCCATGAGACTACCCCTGGCGAAAACGTTCGCCGGTCAAAGCGTCGCGAATTTCAGACGGATTCAGGCGCCCTCCCGTTTCACCGACAGCGACTGGGAAGTCATTCCCGAACTGCGCCAGTACTTCTTCGGTTGTCCGACAAGGTGGCAATCCGGTCAGGTTGGCGCTGGTTGAGACCAGCGGTTTACCAAATGCCAGGCAAAGTTCAACCACCAGCGGATGGTCAGTTACGCGAACGGCGAGGGAATCAAAACGTCCGGTTAACCAGCGAGGCGTAGTCGGCTGCGCCGGGAAAACGAAGGTCACCGGGCCAGGCCACGCGGAGAAGATAGTCTCGCGCTGCGCCGGCGTCAGCATGGAGTCATCGATATAGGGTTTAAGCTGCTCATAATTCGCAGCGATCAAAATCAGCCCTTTCTCGACGGGTCTTTGTTTTAAGGCAAGCAGTCGGCTTACGGCCGTCTCGCTGTCAGGATCGCAACCGACTCCAAAAACAGCTTCAGTTGGATAGGCGATGACTTCTTCTTTTTTCAGTACGTCCACAGCATGCGCAATGGAGCCTGATGGCAGGTTATTATTCACTATTTTGATCCGCCGTAACCGGCTTTCCACATTGTTTACTGGCGCAGAAGCGTTTAATGCCTTGCGCGGTTTTCTTCTCTATAAGTAGCGGATAATTGCAATGAGGGCAGGTTCCCGCTACCGGTTTAAAATTGATAACGAACTGGCATTCAGGGTAGCGATCGCACGAATGGAAAGTCTTACCATAACGGGAACGGCGCTGTACCAACTGACCGCGCTGACACTGAGGGCACGCAATTGCCGTTTCATCAGGCTTATCAATTTGTTCCGTATGCTCACATTCCGGGTAGCGGCTACATCCAATAAACATGCCGAATCGCCCCTGCCGCAGGGCTAATTCACCACCGCAGAGTGGGCAATACTGACCCTCCAGAATTTTAACGATATGTCCATCCGCCTGGCTTTTCAGGGGACGGACATAATCACATTCCGGATAGTGTGAACAACCGAGAAACGGGCCGTGTTTCCCGGACCGAATAACAAGTTCAGCCCCGCACTGCGGGCAGGGCTCGTTTTTATGCACCGTGAATAGTGCTGATTTGGCCATAACAACTCTTGGTGCTGCACATTGAATTAGTGCAGCATACCTTCATTCACTTCAAAGAGTAATTCTTCCATTTGCTGATAGGCGTTTTCACAGCCCGGGATATTAAACAGAACCATCAGGATCACCCACTTGAGATCTTCCAGTTCAAATTCTGCTGTATCCAGCGCCATGACGCGCTCTATCACCATTTCTCTCGTTTCGAGGTTCAGCACCTGAATCTGCTCAAGGAATAAGATGAACCCCCGGCAGCTGGCGTCCAGCCTTTCACACTCTTCCGCTGTATAAATGCGTACTGACAATGGGTCAGAAGCAAGCTGCATCGGTTCGGCGAGGCCTTCCTGATAATCAGCCAGTTTTTCCAGCCACATCAACGCATTATAGATATCTTCCCGCTCAAACCCCGCATCGGTAAGATCCTGTGTCAATTTGTCCTGATCCACTCGCATTTCTGCTTCGTTATGGATGTAAGTCTCAAACAAATACATCAGTACGTCGAACATGGCATGCCCTCCTTAATCGGACATAGCCGCCGGGTACAGCTGCGATCCACCCTGCTAACTCCAGTTCGAGTAGCTGTGCTACCGTTACTGGCACAGGTTGGCCGGCACGTTCAGCGACAACGTCAACAGGTGTTACCTCATCTCCTACGTTAGCCAGGAGCTTGGGAAATGGCAATGCCACCTTTCCCTGATCTGATGAATATTGTCGCTTTTCGGGATCTTCCTGCAGCCATTGCAACCCATATTGCAAATTTTCAAGAATATCTCCTACTTCCGTTACCGGCGTTGCCCCTTGCTTAATCAGCCAGTGGGGTCCCTCGCATCCGGGATTACCTATCGGACCAGGCAAGGCGAAGACTTCTCTCCCCTGTTCGAGCGCGCATCGCGCCGTGACCAGCGAACCGCTTCGGCGCGCCGCTTCAACCACCAGCACGCCTTTGCTAAGCCCGCTGATAATCCGATTCCGACGCGGAAAGTTTGCCGGCCTGGGCTGTGCGGAAAGCGGAAACTCAGAAACTATCGCGCCGTCAGATTCAATAAGCCTCATCGCCAACGCCTGATGCCGGCGTGGATAAATGCTAAAAAGACCGTTCCCCAGCACCGCTACACTTCGTCCCTTAACTGACAGCGCCGCGCTGTGGGCTACGCCGTCAATACCGCAGGCCAGCCCGCTGGTGATCGTGAAACCGCTTTGAGACAGTTGTTCGCACAGGATTTTTCCCCATCGCTCGCCGTACCATGACGGCGCACGACTACCTACCACCGCCAACTGAACGGTATTAAGCGCCTCAGGATTACCTTTTACGAATAACGCCCCGGGATAATCAGGGATCGTACGGAGCAAAGGGGGATATAGGGGATGGTTGGGCGTTAATAAATGATGTCCCGGCTGCTCAAGCCACACAAGGCTACGTTCCAGCTCGCTCTCATCGAGTGCAAAGAACCGTTCAGCCTGCTTTGCTGTCAGCCCGGCCTCTCTGGCGACGAGCACGTTGAGGTGTTCCAGCTTCTGCAGTCGCGCAGCCGCTTCCAGCATTACATCACCACACAGAGACCCAGTGTGTACTAGCCGTAGCCATATCTCGGTAGACGTCATCCTTTCCCCTGCCATAAGCGGCCTCCGCAATCATTGCGATTGGTCACTGATGCTGTCAATCGATGGGGGATTTGTCTAGAATAGAGGGAGTATTCTTATCAACTCCTGAACACGACTCTGGAAATTTATGGCAGTTTTGCAAGTGTTACATATTCCGGACGAGCGCCTTCGCATCGTCGCTGAACCGGTCAAAGAAGTGAATGCAGAAATCCAGCGTATCGTTGATGATATGTTCGATACCATGTACGCCGAAGAAGGTATTGGCCTAGCGGCGACGCAGGTGGATATTCATAAGCGTATTATCGTGATTGATGTTTCCGAAAATCGCGATGAGCGTCTGGTGCTGATCAACCCTGAGCTGCTCGAAAAGAGTGGCGAAACCGGTATTGAGGAAGGCTGTCTGTCCATTCCTGAACAGCGCGCTTTAGTACCGCGTGCCGAAAAGGTGAAAATTCGCGCGCTGGATCGTGACGGTAATCCGTTCGAACTGGAAGCAGACGACCTGCTGGCAATTTGTATTCAGCATGAGATGGATCACCTGGTCGGTAAACTGTTTATCGATTATCTCTCGCCGCTGAAACAGCAGCGTATTCGTCAAAAAGTAGAGAAACTGGATCGTTTGCGTTCTCGCGCATAACGTCCCCCCGGATACAAGGATCATCGTGTCTAAAACACTACGTATTATCTTCGCGGGAACCCCTGATTTTGCAGCGCGTCATCTTGACGCGCTGTTATCGTCTGGTCACCAGGTTGTTGGCGTCTTTACCCAGCCCGACCGTCCTGCTGGTCGCGGCAAAAAACTGATGCCGAGCCCGGTAAAGGTGCTGGCAGAAGAGCATGGGCTACCCGTATTCCAGCCCGCATCGTTACGCCCACAGGAAAATCAGCAGCTGGTTGCTGACCTGAATGCCGACGTAATGGTGGTGGTAGCTTACGGTTTAATTCTGCCAAAAGCTGTGCTTGATATGCCCCGCCTGGGTTGCATCAACGTGCATGGGTCTCTGCTCCCGCGCTGGCGTGGTGCTGCACCAATCCAGCGCTCGCTGTGGGCTGGTGATGCCGAAACGGGCGTTACTATCATGAAGATGGACGTAGGTTTAGACACAGGCGATATGCTGTATAAACTGGCGTGCCCCATAACGTCAGACGATACCAGCGCTACGCTGTATGACAAACTGGCAGACCTTGGCCCACAAGGGCTTATCGAGACGCTCCAGCAGCTTGCAGACAATACGGCGAAACCGGAAGTTCAGGATGACGCGCTGGTGACTTATGCCGAAAAACTGAGCAAAGAAGAAGCGCGTATCGACTGGTCCCTGTCAGCCGCGCAGCTTGAACGCTGCATTCGCGCTTTTAATCCGTGGCCGATGAGCTGGATGGAGATTGATGAGCAGCCGGTGAAAGTCTGGAAAGCCTCCGTCATTAGCGGTACTACCACGGCTGAACCCGGTACGATTATTGACGCCAACAAGAACGGAATTCAGGTGGCGACTGGGCAAGGGATCCTGAATCTTGAATCGCTACAACCGGCCGGTAAGAAGGCCATGAGCGCTCAGGATCTGTTAAATTCCCGTCGCGAATGGTTTATTCCGGGCAATCGTCTTGCCTGAGCAAATCTATCCTTAAGGCCCGGTGTTTCCGGGCATTTTTATTTTTACGGTTATGAAAAAACAAAATCTACGCAGTATGGCGGCTCAGGCCGTTGAGCAGGTTATCGAGCAGGGCCAGTCCTTAAGTAACGTCCTGCCTCCCCTGCAACAAAAAGTATCTGATAAAGACAAAGCCCTGCTTCAGGAGCTCTGCTTTGGCGTTCTGCGCACGCTTTCTCAGCTTGAGTGGCTGATTAACAAGCTGATGTCACGCCCAATGACAGGCAAGCAACGCACCGTACACTATTTGATTATGGTGGGTTTTTATCAGCTTCTTCATACCCGCATCCCACCTCATGCCGCGCTGGCTGAGACGGTTGAAGGCGCCGTTGCGATTAAACGCCCTCAACTGAAAGGTCTGATCAACGGCGTACTGCGTCAGTTCCAGAGACAGCAGGAAGAGCTTCTGGCTGAATTTACCCAAAGCGAAGCACGTTTTCTGCACCCGGACTGGCTGTTGAGGCGCCTGAAAAAAGCTTATCCACAGCAGTGGCAGGAGATTGCCGATGCCAACAACCAGCGCCCGCCAATGTGGCTACGCGTGAATCGTAATCACCACACTCGTGACGCATGGCTGGCATTACTTGAAGAAGCTGGAATGAGTGGATTCCCGCATGAAGCCTATCCGGATGCCGTACGCTTAGCCTCACCTGCACCGGTACATGCATTACCCGGTTTTGATGAAGGTTGGGTAACCGTACAGGATGCCTCGGCGCAGGGTTGCATGACCTGGCTTGAACCCAAAAATGGTGAGCAGATCCTCGATCTTTGCGCCGCACCTGGGGGCAAAACGACGCATATTCTGGAAGTGGCTCCGCAGGCCAGCGTGATGGCAGTGGACGTCGATGAACAGCGTCTCTCACGCGTCTACGACAACCTCAAGCGTCTCGGCATGAAGGCTCAGGTTAAGCAGGGCGATGGACGCAAACCCGCAGAATGGTGCGGTGAAACCCAGTTCGATCGCATTTTGCTGGACGCCCCCTGCTCTGCAACCGGTGTTATTCGTCGTCATCCGGACATCAAGTGGCTACGCCGCGATCGTGATATTCAGGAACTTGCCCAACTGCAATCCGACATTCTCGACGCCATTTGGCCGCATCTTAAATCTGGCGGAACGCTGGTCTATGCGACCTGCTCCGTACTGCCGGAAGAAAACAGCCAGCAAATCGCGGCCTTCCTTAAACGTACGCCGGACGCCGCGCTGAGCGATACGGGAACGCCTGAATGCCCGGGTCTGCAGAACCTGCCGGGTGCTGAAGAGGGCGATGGCTTCTTTTACGCTAAGCTAATCAAAGAGTGATGTTGAGAACAGGTCACGAGATATGAAGATTATCATTCTGGGTGCAGGACAGGTGGGCGGAACGCTGGCGGAAAACCTGGTTGGCGAAAACAACGACATCACAATTGTTGATACCAACGGCGATCGTCTGCGTGTATTACAGGACAAGTTTGACCTGCGCGTGGTGCAGGGTCATGGTTCGCACCCACGTGTTCTTCGTGAGGCGGGCGCCGACGATGCCGACATGCTGGTTGCGGTAACCAGTTCTGACGAAACCAATATGGTGGCCTGTCAGGTGGCCTACTCGCTTTTCAACACGCCAAACCGAATTGCGCGTATTCGCTCTCCGGACTATGTTCGCGATGCTGAAAAACTGTTTAATTCCGAAGCGGTCCCCATTGACCACCTCATCGCGCCAGAACAGCTGGTTATCGACAATATCTATCGCCTGATCGAATATCCGGGTGCCTTGCAGGTGGTTAACTTTGCCGAGGGCAAAGTGAGCCTGGCAGTGGTTAAGGCCTATTATGGCGGACCATTAATCGGCAATGCGCTTTCCACCATGCGCGAGCACATGCCGCATATTGATACGCGCGTTGCAGCGATTTTCCGCCACGACAGGCCAATTCGCCCGCAAGGCTCCACGATTGTCGAAGCCGGTGATGAGGTCTTCTTTATTGCGGCCTCACAGCATATTCGTGCGGTGATGAGTGAACTTCAGCGTCTCGAAAAACCCTATAAGCGCATTATGCTGGTCGGCGGTGGCAATATCGGTGCCGGCCTGGCACATCGGCTGGAAAAAGATTACAGCGTGAAGTTGATCGAGCGCGATCAACAACGTGCTGCTGAACTGGCGGAAAAACTGCAAAATACGATTGTATTTTATGGTGATGCGTCGGATCAGGAGCTACTGGCTGAAGAGCATATTGATCAGGTTGATCTCTTTATTGCCGTCACCAACGATGACGAGGCGAATATAATGTCCGCCATGCTCGCGAAGCGCATGGGGGCAAAAAAAGTCATGGTGCTTATTCAGCGCAAGGCGTATGTCGATCTGGTTCAGGGTAGCGTTATTGATATTGCTATTTCCCCTCAGCAGGCGACAATTTCCGCGCTCCTGAGCCATGTTCGTAAAGCGGATATTGTCGGTGTGTCATCGCTCCGCCGTGGCGTAGCGGAAGCCATTGAAGCCGTTGCTCATGGAGATGAAACGACGTCGCGCGTCGTCGGCCGTTCGATCGACGAAATTAAACTGCCGCCAGGCACGATTATCGGCGCCGTTGTGCGCGGGAATGATGTCATGATTGCCAATGATAATTTACGAATTGAGCAAGGCGATCACGTTATTATGTTCCTTACCGATAAAAAGTTTATTACCGACGTCGAACGTTTATTCCAGCCAAGTCCATTCTTCCTTTAAAGAATTGGGTGCTCGAGAAAGAGCACCCTTACTTTATCCTTTTCATTTCTGTGCCTTTTATTTTTCATAATGTTTAATTATCCCGAATGGCAATTGGCTAATGATTTGTTAAACTTAAACTCGTCAGCTGGCACAAGGAGAGAACAATGAGTTTTATTAAAGAATTTCGCGAATTTGCGATGCGCGGGAACGTGGTGGATTTGGCAGTGGGTGTCATTATTGGTGCGGCATTCGGTAAGATTGTTTCATCATTAGTGGCCGACATTATCATGCCACCTTTAGGGTTGTTAATCGGCGGCATTGATTTCAAACAGTTCGCTTTCACGCTGCGTGAAGCGCAGGGTGATGTTCCGGCAGTAGTGATGCACTACGGCGTATTTATTCAGAACGTATTTGATTTTGTGATTGTCGCGTTTGCCATATTTATGGCCATCAAGCTGATCAACAGGCTCAACCGTAAAAAAGAAGAGCCAGCTGCAGCACCTGCGCCAACGAAAGAAGAAGTGCTGTTGAGTGAGATCCGCGATCTGTTAAAAGAGCAAAATAACCGCATCTAATCAACAGATAAAAGCAGGAAGGCCAGTGGTAAATAAGCGATTCGCTTGCTTGCCACTGGCCTCCCAGTTACCCCGTTTTTCATGTTTGTCTTTACGCAGATAACTTCCTTTCCCTTTTTTATTCTTCTCAACGCGCTGCCTGAATAACGGGTCGTGAAGTAACGCCTCAATGGCATTGTCCTTAATTTGTCCTTTCGTGTGCTGATAGCGGCTCATAATGTCTCCAGAGCAGGGTTTATGACGAAGCGAGTCTAGACCCGGTTGAACTAAAAATCAACAGCCCTGCGTTTCTCCACTCGCTCCCTGTTCAAGGGCTTCGAGAATTGAACAGTAAATGCTGCTGTGGGCCGTACCGCAGCAGGCATCATTCAGCCTTTGCAGAGAGCGCTGCATGGTTTGCAGTTCCTGTATACGCGCTTCAACTTCATCCAGCCGGGCCTGCACTATGCTTTTAGATTCCTGGCAGGTGTGATGTTCCGGATCGATGCGGATCGATAATAATTCGCGGATCGAATCCAGTGTGAAACCGAGCTGACGCGCATAACGAATAAACCGCAGGCGCTGCAGATCGTTATCGGTATAAAGGCGAAAGCCCCCTTCAGTCCGAACTTCATGATCGATCATCTGCTGCTTTTCGTAATATCGGATGGTATCCGGCGTGACATTAGCAAGCTTCGCAAGTTCACCGATACGGTACATAACTACTCCTCGTTTATTTTCTGCATCAATCTTTCACCGAATTCACCGCGCAAAAAATCAGTGTTCATACCAGCCTGGCGCAGCTTGAGTTCAAGCAGGGCGAGGCGGCGGCTAAGTTCAGAATGTCGTGGATCGTCATAGCGGATCCCTTTGAGAAGATCGGCCAGTTCAACAGCCTCTCTGCGCTGTTCGAGCTCCGGGGGGAGACAGCCCGCATTTTTCAGTAAACGGTATCCAGCCCGTAGTTCAGGCGCGATGTGCGAGTCATCGTCAAGCGCAAGGGGTTCACCGCTCCCCGGGAGATCGTCGAATTCACCTTTTTTTTGGGCATCGCGAATATGGCGTTCTGCCCACTGGTCGAGCAACCACATTACCAGCTCCAGGGGATGAACAGAATTGATACAGACATTGTAGAGAAGTGGGGGTATCGCGGATATAAAAAAACCCGCCGGAGCGGGTTTTTTTACGTTACTGCAGATTACTCTGCAGCAGCTTCTGCTTTCTCTGAACGATCAACCAGCTCGATGTAAGCCATCGGCGCGTTGTCGCCTGCACGGAAACCACACTTCAGAATGCGAGTGTAACCACCGGCACGGCTCGCGAAACGCGGGCCCAGTTCGTTAAACAGTTTTGCCACGATCTCGTTATCACGAGTACGGGCGAATGCCAGACGACGATTAGCAACGCTGTCAGTCTTGGCAAGAGTAATCAGCGGCTCAACTACGCGACGCAGCTCTTTCGCTTTAGGCAGGGTCGTCTTGATGATCTCATGACGAACCAATGAACCTGCCATGTTGCGGAACATAGCCTGGCGATGGCTGCTGTTGCGGTTCAGTTGACGACCACTCTTACGATGGCGCATGACCTTATCCTTCTCAGTAAAACCTTAACCTGTGATCCGGTTACTCGTCAGCAATGCTTGCCGGTGGCCAGTTTTCCAGGCGCATGCCCAGAGACAGACCACGTGAAGCCAGCACGTCTTTAATCTCAGTAAGAGATTTTTTACCCAGGTTCGGCGTTTTCAGCAACTCAACCTCGGTACGCTGTACCAGATCACCGATATAGTGGATAGCTTCTGCCTTAAGGCAGTTAGCAGAGCGGACAGTCAATTCGAGATCGTCAACAGGGCGCAGCAGGATCGGATCGAATTCTGGTTTCTCTTCTTTAACTTCCGGCTGACGTACATCACGTAAGTCAACGAAAGCTTCAAGTTGTTCTGCCAGGATGGTCGCCGCACGACGAATCGCCTCTTCAGGATCGATTGTGCCATTGGTTTCCATTTCGATGACCAGCTTGTCCAGGTCGGTACGCTGTTCTACACGCGCTGCTTCAACATTGTAGGCAATACGCTCTACAGGGCTATAGCATGCGTCGACCAGCAGACGGCCGATTGGGCGCTCATCTTCTTCCGAATGAATTCGGGCAGAAGCCGGCACATAACCACGACCGCGCTGAACTTTGATACGCATGCTAATAGCTGCGTTCTCATCGGTCAGGTGGCAGATCACGTGCTGCGGCTTGACGATTTCAACATCACCGTCGTGGGTGATGTCGGCTGCAGTCACAGGGCCAATGCCAGATTTATTCAGAGTAAGAATAACTTCATCTTTACCCTGAACTCTCACCGCCAGCCCTTTCAGGTTGAGCAGGATTTCAAGGATATCTTCCTGAACGCCTTCTTTGGTGCTGTACTCATGAAGTACACCATCAATCTCAACCTCGGTCACCGCGCAACCCGGCATCGATGAGAGCAGAATACGGCGCAGTGCGTTACCCAGAGTATGGCCAAAGCCACGCTCTAAAGGCTCAAGGGTCACCTTGGCGTGCGTCGAACTCACTTGCTCGATATCTACCAGGCGCGGTTTTAGAAACTCTGTCACAGAACCCTGCATTGTGTCCTCTCTTTGGTACTAAGCTTTACTTGGAGTAAAGCTCGACGATCAGGTGTTCGTTAATGTCCGCAGACAGATCAGAACGTTCTGGCTGACGCTTGAACGTACCTTCCATCTTGCCAGCATCAACTTCCAGCCAGGTTGGCTTTTCACGCTGCTCAGCCAGCTCCAGAGCGGCCTTCACGCGAGATTGCTTTTTCGCTTTCTCACGAATGCTAACAACGTCATTCGCTTTAACCTGATAAGAAGCGATGTTAACAACACGACCGTTTACCATGATTGCTTTGTGGCTAACCAGCTGACGTGATTCAGCACGAGTAGCGCCGAAGCCCATACGGTATACAACGTTGTCCAGACGACCTTCCAGCAGAGCCAGCAGGTTTTCACCTGTGTTGCCTTTCAGACGTGCTGCTTCTTTATAGTAGTTACGGAACTGACGCTCCAGCACACCGTACATACGGCGAACTTTTTGCTTTTCACGCAACTGCACACCATAGTCAGACAGACGCGGTTTACGCGCACCGTGCTGGCCAGGAGCTTGTTCAATTTTACACTTGGTATCGATCGCGCGAACGCCAGACTTAAGGAATAAGTCGGTGCCCTCACGACGGCTCAGCTTGAGCTTAGGACCCAAATATCTTGCCATTTTCTATCTCCAACTAACCTAAAAAACGGAGCGTTATACGCGACGTTTTTTCGGCGGACGACAACCGTTATGAGGGATCGGAGTCACATCAGTAATATTCGTGATGCGGAAACCAGCGGCGTTCAGAGCGCGAACAGTAGATTCACGACCCGGACCCGGACCTTTAACCATAACTTCCAGATTCTTGATGCCGTATTCTTTTACGGCTTCTGCGCAACGCTCTGCTGCAACCTGAGCTGCGAACGGAGTGGATTTGCGAGAACCACGGAAACCGGAACCACCGGCTGTTGCCCAACCCAATGCGTTACCCTGACGATCAGTAATAGTAACGATGGTGTTGTTGAAAGAAGCATGGATATGAGCCACGCCGTCAGAGACTTGTTTTCTTACACGTTTACGTGCACGAACTGGTGCCTTTGCCATTATTCAATCACCCCGATTATTTCTTGATCGGTTTGCGCGGACCCTTACGGGTACGTGCGTTGGTCTTAGTACGCTGACCGCGCACTGGCAGACCACGACGATGACGCAAACCGCGATAGCAACCAAGATCCATCAGGCGCTTGATGCTCATGCTGATTTCACGGCGCAGATCACCTTCAACGACAAATTTGGCAACTTCGTCACGCAGCGTGTCGATTTGTTCTTCAGACAGCTCACTGATCTTAACATCTTCAGCGATACCCGCTGCAGCCAGAATGGCTTTAGAACGGGTCTTGCCGACGCCGTAGATCGAAGTTAATGCGATCACAGCATGTTTCTGATCAGGAATGTTAATGCCTGCTATACGGGCCACTATGCACTCCTACTATTTAATATGTACGCACCATGCTGAAAAGCCCGTTTTCAGGATACTCAAATGGAAACGTACAGACATACAAAAGATTGGCTGGCTAATCTAGCCAGCTCAACCCAACTTTGCAAGAAAAATATGCGAAATAATCAGCCTTGGCGCTGTTTATGCTTCGGCTCGGCACTGCAAATCACACGGATGACACCATCACGCTTAACGATTTTGCAGTTACGGCATAATTTCTTGACGGAAGCACGAACTTTCATTTTTACTCTCCGTAACTTCTCAGGCGACCATTTAGCGGCCGTAGCCTTTCAGGTTCGCCTTCTTCAATGCAGACTCGTACTGACTGGACATCATCAGAGTTTGCACTTGAGCCATAAAGTCCATAATCACGACAACAACGATAAGCAGTGAGGTCCCACCGAAGTAGAACGGTACTTTCATTGCATCACGCATGAACTCCGGGATCAGGCAGATAAAAGTAATATAAAGCGCACCAACCAAAGTCAGGCGAGTCATTACTTTATCGATATACTTCGCCGTTTGCTCTCCCGGACGAATTCCTGGTACAAATGCACCGGACTTCTTCAGGTTATCTGCTGTTTCACGCGGGTTGAAGACCAACGCCGTGTAGAAGAAACAGAAGAAGATGATCGCAGACGCATAGAGTAACACATAAAGTGGTTGCCCAGGCTGCAAATACAGCGAAATTGTTGTCAGCCAGTTCCAACCAGTACCGCCCCCGAACCATGACGCGATGGTCGCCGGGAACAGAATAATACTGGAAGCGAAGATAGCCGGGATAACCCCCGCCATGTTCACTTTCAGCGGTAAATGTGTGCTCTGTGCAGCATAGACACGACGACCCTGCTGACGTTTAGCGTAGTTCACCACAATGCGGCGTTGACCACGTTCAACGAAGACAACAAAGAACGTCACTGCAAATACTAATACTGCAACCAACAGCAACAGGAGGAAGTGCAGGTCGCCTTGACGCGCTTGCTCGATAGTATGGGCGATGGCTGGCGGGAGGCCCGCAACAATACCGGCGAAGATAATGATAGAGATACCGTTACCGATACCACGCTCAGTAATCTGTTCGCCGAGCCACATCAGGAACATAGTCCCTGTGACCAGACTTACAACAGCGGTGAAATAGAATGCAAAGCCCGGGTTTAACACCAGGCCCTGCATACCAGGCATATTCGGCAGACCGGTAGCAATACCGATCGACTGGAATATTGCCAGCACCAGAGTACCGTAACGGGTGTACTGACTAATCTTACGACGTCCAGACTCCCCTTCTTTCTTCAACTCTGCCAGGGCCGGATGAACGACCGTCAGCAGCTGGATAATAATAGATGCCGAAATGTACGGCATAATACCCAATGCAAAGATAGAAGCACGGCTGAGAGCACCACCAGAGAACATGTTGAACATTTCAATGATGGTGCCTCGCTGTTGCTCAAGCAGTTTGGCAAGTACAGCGGCATCGATACCAGGGATCGGAATAAAAGAGCCAATACGGAACACAATCAGCGCGCCGATAACAAACAGCAGTCTGCGTTTCAGCTCGCCAAATCCACCTTTGGCACTTTGAAAATCTAATCCCGGTTGCTTAGCCATCTGCTACTTATTCCTCAATTTTACCGCCAGCAGCTTCGATAGCAGCACGAGCACCTTTAGTAACACGCAGGCCACGAACAGTTACCGGAGTAGAAACTTCACCAGCCAGGATCACTTTCGCGAACTCGATCTGGATACCGATAATGTTTGCTGCTTTCAGCGTGTTCAGGTCTACAACGCCGCCTTCAACTTTCGCCAGGTCAGACAGACGGATTTCCGCTGTGATCGCTGCTTTGCGAGAGGTGAAGCCGAACTTCGGCAGACGACGGTACAGTGGCATCTGGCCACCCTCGAAACCGCGACGTACGCCACCGCCAGAACGAGAGTTCTGACCTTTGTGACCACGACCACCGGTTTTGCCGAGGCCAGAACCGATACCACGACCCAGGCGTTTACCCGCCTTTTTAGAGCCTTCGGCCGGAGACAGAGTATTTAAACGCATCTCTTACTCCTCAACTTTAACCATGAAGTAAACCGCGTTGACCATACCACGAACAGCAGGAGTATCCTCGCGCTCAACGGTATGACCAATACGACGCAGACCCAGGCCAAGCAGCGTTGCCTTGTGTTTCGGCAGACGACCGATTGCACTGCGGGTTTGAGTGATTTTAATAGTCTTTGCCATGGTCAATTACCCCAGAATTTCTTCAACGGATTTACCACGCTTGGCAGCGACCATTTCTGGAGAATTCATATTTTCCAGGCCATCAATAGTTGCACGAACCACGTTGATCGGGTTGGTGGAACCATATGCTTTGGCCAGAACGTTATGAACCCCAGCAACTTCCAGAACGGCGCGCATTGCACCACCGGCGATGATACCGGTACCTTCTGAAGCTGGCTGCATGAATACACGAGAACCCGTGTGAACACCTTTAACTGGGTGTTGCAGGGTACCGTTGTTCAGCGCGACGTTAATCATATTGCGACGGGCTTTTTCCATCGCTTTCTGGATCGCTGCTGGAACTTCACGCGCTTTACCGTAACCAAAACCAACGCGACCGTTACCATCGCCTACTACAGTCAGAGCTGTGAAGGAGAAAATACGACCACCTTTAACGGTTTTAGATACGCGGTTTACCGCGATCAGCTTTTCCTGCAGTTCGCCAGCCTGTTTTTCGATGTGAGCCATCTTACACCTCTACCTTAGAACTGAAGGCCAGCTTCACGGGCAGCATCTGCCAGTGCCTGGACACGACCATGATATTGGAACCCGGAACGGTCAAAGGAAACATTGCTGATGCCTTTTTCCAGAGCGCGTTCAGCAACAGCTTTACCTACAGCTGCAGCGGCGTCTTTGTTACCGGTGTACTTCAATTGTTCTGAGATAGCTTTTTCTACAGTAGAAGCAGCTACCAGAACTTCAGAACCGTTCGGTGCAATTACCTGTGCGTAAATATGACGCGGGGTACGATGTACCACCAGGCGAGTTGCACCCAGCTCTTTGAGCTTGCGGCGTGCGCGGGTCGCACGACGGATACGAGCAGATTTCTTATCCATAGTGTTACCTTACTTCTTCTTAGCCTCTTTGGTACGCACGACTTCGTCGGCGTAACGAACACCCTTGCCTTTGTAAGGCTCAGGACGACGGTAGGCGCGCAGATCTGCTGCAACCTGACCGATCAGCTGTTTATCAGCGCCTTTCAGCACGATTTCAGTTTGAGTCGGACATTCTGCAGTGATACCGGCCGGCAGCGGATGCTCAACAGGGTGTGAGAAGCCCAGAGACAGGCCTACTGCATTCCCTTTGATAGCTGCACGATAACCTACACCAACCAGCTGAAGCTTTTTAGTGAAGCCTTCGGTAACACCAACAACCATTGAGTTCAGCAGGGCACGCGCGGTACCAGCCTGAGCCCATCCATCCACGAAACCATCACGTGGACCGAAGGTCAGAGCGTTATCTGCATGTTTAACTTCAACAGCTTTGTTGAGGGTACGAGTCAGCTCGCCGTTTTTACCTTTGATCGTAATAACCTGACCGTCGATTTTTACATCAACGCCGGCAGGAATAACGACCGGTGCTTTAGCAACACGAGACATTCTTTCCTCCGATTAGGCTACGTAGCAGATAATTTCGCCACCAAGACCAGCCTGGCGCGCTGCACGATCAGTCATAACACCTTTAGAGGTAGAAACAACTGCGATACCAAGACCAGCCATAACTTTTGGCAGCTCATCTTTTTTCTTATAGATGCGCAGGCCTGGGCGGCTGACACGCTGAATGCTTTCTACAACAGCTTTACCCTGGAAATACTTAAGAGTAAGTTCCAGTTCCGGCTTGGTGTCGCCTTCAACTTTAAAATCTTCGATAAAACCTTCTTCCTTCAGCACGTTGGCAATTGCCACTTTCAGCTTGGCGGAAGGCATGGTGACCGCAACTTTGTTCGCGGCCTGACCGTTACGGATACGGGTCAGCATATCCGCGATCGGATCTTGCATGCTCATCTGTCTTTACTCCCGTGATTCAATTGGTAATTACCAGCTAGCCTTTTTCAAGCCTGGCACTTCACCGCGCATGGCGGCTTCACGCAGTTTGATACGGCTCAACCCAAACTTGCCCACATAACCATGTGGACGACCTGTTTGACGACAGCGGTTACGCTGACGAGACGGGCTGGAATCACGCGGCAGAGACTGCAGCTTGAGAACCGCATTCCAACGATCTTCGTCGGAAGCGTTCACATCAGAAATGATCGCTTTCAGTTCAGCGCGTTTAGCGAAGAATTTATCAGCTAAAGCTACGCGCTTTACTTCGCGTGCTTTCATTGATTGCTTAGCCATTCAGTAACCCTACCTTACTTGCGGAACGGGAAGTCAAAGGCAGCCAGCAGAGCACGGCCTTCTTCGTCAGATTTCGCAGTAGTGGTAATGGTAATATCCAAACCACGCACGCGGTCGACTTTATCGTAGTCGATTTCTGGGAAGATGATCTGCTCACGGACACCCATGCTGTAGTTACCACGACCGTCGAAAGACTTAGCGGACAAGCCACGGAAGTCACGGATACGTGGAACAGCAATAGTGATCAGGCGCTCAAAGAACTCCCACATGCGTTCGCCACGCAGAGTTACTTTACAGCCGATCGGATAGCCCTGACGGATTTTGAAGCCTGCAACAGATTTGCGTGCTTTGGTGATCAGCGGTTTTTGACCGGAGATTGCTGTCAGGTCAGCTGCTGCGTTATCCAGCAGTTTCTTGTCAGCGATCGCTTCACCAACACCCATGTTCAGGGTGATCTTCTCGACCCGAGGGACTTGCATGACAGAATTGTAGTTAAACTCAGTCATGAGTTTGTTAACTACTTCGTCTTTGTAGTAATCATGCAGTTTCGCCATCGTACTACTCCAAATTACTTGATAGTTTCGCTGTTAGACTTGAAGAAACGGACTTTTTTGCCGTCTTCGAATCTAAAGCCTACACGGTCAGCCTTGCCGGTAGCCGCATTGAAGATTGCAACGTTAGAAACCTGAATAGCAGCTTCTTTTTCAACGATGCCACCTGGTTGGTTCAGGGCCGGAACCGGCTTCTGATGTTTCTTAACCAGGTTGATACCTTCAACGACAAGTTTGCCGGAAGACAGAACATTTTTTACTTTACCGCGTTTACCTTTATCTTTACCGGTTAACACGATAACTTCGTCATCACGACGGATTTTCGCTGCCATGATTCGCTCCTTAGAGTACTTCTGGTGCCAGAGAGATAATTTTCATGAACTTCTCAGTACGAAGTTCACGAGTTACCGGCCCAAAGATACGCGTGCCGATAGGCTGCTCGCTGTTATTGTTTAAAATAACGCATGCATTACCATCGAAGCGAATGACAGAACCGTCAGGGCGACGAACACCCTTCTTGGTGCGCACCACTACCGCCTTCAGCACATCACCTTTTTTGACCTTACCACGTGGAATTGCTTCCTTGATGGTGATCTTGATGATGTCGCCTACGCCTGCGTAGCGACGGTGCGAGCCACCCAGAACCTTGATACACATTACGCGACGTGCACCGGAGTTGTCGGCGACGTTCAGCATAGTCTGTTCTTGGATCATTTTAGTGCTCCGCTAATGTCAACTACTACCTGAGACTCTAAAATCAGAGCCGTTAAAAAGCCCCATATCGAGGGCGCGGCATTATAACACCGCTTCTGCAATATGGGTAGAAAAAATAAACGGCTCATCGCTGAGCCGTTTATTCGTATTGAGAAGGCGTACTGTATTACAGAACCGCTTTCTCTACAACGCGAACCAGCGTCCAGGACTTAGTCTTGGACAGTGGACGGCATTCACGGATTTCAACCTTGTCGCCGATACCACATTCGTTGTTCTCGTCATGTACGTGCAGTTTGGTCGTACGCTTGATGAATTTACCGTAGATCGGGTGTTTCACAATACGTTCGATAGCTACAACAATGGATTTCTCCATTTTGTCGCTAACAACACGACCTTGCAGAGTACGGATTTTATCGGTCATTACGCACCCGCCTTCTGAGTCAGTAAAGTCTTAACGCGTGCAACATTGCGACGCACTTGCTTCAGCAGGTGAGTCTGTTGCAGCTGGCCACTTGCAGCCTGCATACGCAGGTTGAACTGCTCACGCAGCAGGTTCAGCAGCTCAGCGTTCAGCTCTTCAACGCTTTTTTCACGCAGCTCTTTTGCTTTCATTACATCACCGTCTTAGTTACAAAGGTGGTTTTGATAGGCAGTTTCGCTGCTGCCAGGCCGAAGGCTTCACGGGCCAGCTCTTCCGGAACACCGTCCATTTCATAAAGGACTTTGCCCGGTTGGATCAAGGCAACCCAGTACTCCACGTTACCTTTACCTTTACCCATACGAACTTCCAGTGGCTTCTCGGTGATCGGTTTGTCCGGGAATACACGGATCCAGATCTTACCTTGACGCTTAACTGCACGGGTCATTGCACGACGTGCTGCTTCGATCTGACGTGCAGTCAGACGACCACGGCCAACAGCTTTCAGACCGAAAGTGCCGAAGCTAACATCCGTACCCTGCGCCAGACCACGGTTGCGGCCTTTGTGCACTTTACGGAATTTTGTACGCTTTGGTTGTAACATCAGCGACGCTCCTTATTTACGGCCTTTACGCTGCTGCTTTTTAGGTTGAGCAGCCGGTTTTTCCGGTTGTTCAACAGCAGCCATACCACCCAGGATCTCACCTTTGAAGATCCATACCTTAACGCCGATTACACCGTAAGTGGTGTGCGCTTCAGAGGTGTTGTAGTCGATGTCAGCACGCAGAGTGTGCAGCGGTACACGACCTTCGCGGTACCATTCGGTACGTGCGATTTCCGCGCCGCCCAGACGGCCGCTAACTTCAACTTTGATACCTTTAGCGCCCAGACGCATTGCGTTCTGTACAGCACGCTTCATAGCACGACGGAACATAACACGACGTTCCAGCTGTGAAGTGATGCTGTCAGCAACCAATTTAGCGTCCAGTTCAGGCTTACGAACTTCAGCGATATTGATCTGTGCAGGAACGCCAGCGATATCCGCTACGACCTTGCGCAGTTTTTCTACGTCTTCGCCTTTCTTACCGATAACGATGCCAGGACGAGCAGTGTGAATAGTCACACGGATGCTCTTCGCTGGACGCTCGATAACGATACGAGATACAGACGCTTTAGCCAGTTCCTTAGTCAGGTACTGACGTACTTTAAAATCGCTGTCCAGGTTGTCAGCGAATTCTTTGGTGTTCGCAAACCAGGTAGAGTTCCATGGTTTTACAATACCCAGGCGAATACCATTAGGATGTACTTTCTGACCCATTGCTAGTCTCCAGAGTCTCAGCGATCGGACACAACCACAGTAATGTGGCTGGTGCGCTTCAGGATGCGATCTGCACGACCTTTCGCACGCGGCATAATGCGCTTCATGCTTGGGCCTTCATCTACGAAAATTTTCGCGACTTTCAGATCGTCGATGTCAGCGCCATCGTTGTGTTCAGCGTTAGCAATGGCAGATTCCAGTACTTTCTTGACCAATACCGCAGCTTTCTTGTTGGTATAGGTCAGGATGTCCAGGGCCTGCGACACTTTCTTACCGCGAATCAGGTCAGCAACAAGGCGAACCTTCTGAGCAGAAGAACGAGCATGGCGATGTTGAGCTAAAGTTTCCATCTCTTCCTCCTACCTTATTTCTTCTTCGCTTTTTTATCAGCAGCGTGGCCGCGATAAGTACGAGTCGGTGCGAATTCACCCAGTTTGTGACCAACCATTTCGTCGGTAACAAAGACTGGAACGTGCTGACGACCATTATGGACAGCGATGGTCAAACCGATCATGTTAGGAAAGATCGTTGAACGACGGGACCAAGTGCGCAGGGGCTTCTTGTCTCCGCTTTCCACCGCTTTCTCTACCTTCTTCAGCAAGTGCAGGTCAATAAAAGGACCTTTCTTGAGAGAACGTGGCATGGCTTATCCTCTAAAATTATTTGCTACGGCGACGTACGATAAATTTATCAGTACGCTTGTTGCTGCGGGTCTTCTTACCTTTGGTCTGAACGCCCCACGGAGTTACCGGGTGCTTACCAAAGTTACGACCTTCACCACCACCATGTGGGTGGTCGACTGGGTTCATCGCAGTACCGCGAACGGTAGGACGAACACCACGCCAGCGTGCAGCACCTGCTTTACCCAGAACGCGCAGCATATGCTCAGCATTGCCAACTTCGCCCAGAGTAGCGCGGCAGTCTGCTTCGACTTTACGCATTTCACCAGAACGCAGACGCAGGGTGACATAAGCACCATCACGAGCAACGATCTGAACGTAAGTACCAGCGGAACGTGCCAGCTGACCGCCTTTACCTGGTTTCATTTCTACGTTATGAACGGTAGAACCAACCGGGATATTGCGCATCGGCAGGGTGTTGCCTGCTTTGATTGCAGCATCAACGCCAGACTGAATCTGGTCGCCAGCTTTCAGGCCTTTAGGGGCCAGGATGTAACGGCGTTCGCCGTCTTTGTACAGAACCAGCGCGATGTTCGCGGAACGGTTCGGATCGTACTCAAGACGTTCAACAACTGCTGGGATACCGTCTTTGTTGCGTTTGAAGTCAACAATACGATAAGCCTGCTTGTGGCCACCACCGATGTGACGAGTGGTGATACGGCCATTGTTGTTACGACCACCGGATTTGCTGTTTTTTTCCAGCAACGGAGCAAAAGGTTTGCCCTTGTGCAGCTCAGGGTTAACCACTTTAACTACGTGGCGACGACCCGGAGATGTCGGTTTACATTTAACAACTGCCATTGTATTACTCCTCCGACTTACTCAGCGCCGCCAACGAAGTCCAGATTCTGGCCTTCTTTCAGGGTGACGTAAGCTTTTTTCCAGTCGCTACGACGACCGATACGCTGTCCGTGACGTTTAACTTTCCCTTTAACTACCAGGGTGTTAACGACTTCGACTTCGACTTCAAACAGTTTCTGCACAGCAGCTTTGATCTCTGCTTTGGTCGCGTCTTTAGCAACTTTGAGAACGATGGTGTTTGTTTTTTCCATCGCAGTAGACGCTTTTTCAGAAACGTGCGGTGCGCGAAGCACCTTCAGCAGACGTTCTTCACGAATCATGCCAGCATCTCCTCAACTTGCTTAACAGCATCAGCAGTCATTACGACTTTGTCGAAGGCGATCAGGCTAACCGGGTCGATACCAGTCGCATCGCGTACGTCAACCTTGTGCAGGTTACGTGCGGCCAGGAACAGGTTCTCGTCCAGCTCACCGGTGATGATCAGCACATCTTCCAGAGCCATGTCTTTCAGTTTCTGTGCCAGCAGCTTAGTTTTAGGCGCTTCAACAGAGAACTTCTCGACAACGATCAGACGATCCTGACGTACCAGTTCGGACAGGATGCTTTTCAGCGCGCCGCGGTACATCTTTTTGTTAACTTTTTGACTGTGGTCCTGTGGACGCGCAGCGAAGGTCACGCCACCTGAACGCCAGATCGGGCTCTTGATAGAACCTGAACGCGCACGGCCGGTACCTTTCTGGCGCCATGGCTTTTTGCCAGAACCAGTTACTTCAGCACGAGTCTTCTGAGCACGAGTACCCTGACGAGCACCAGCTGCATAAGCAACAACAACCTGGTGAACCAGCGCTTCGTTGAAATCACGACCGAAGGTAGTTTCGGAAACAGTCAGCGCGCTCTGCGCGTCTTTCAATACTAATTCCATTGCTATCCCCTTACGCCTTCACAGCTGGTTTAACGATCAGGTCGCTACCGGTTGCACCCGGAACTGCACCTTTAACCAGCAGCAGGTTGCGCTCAGCGTCAACACGTACTACGTCCAGGCTCTGAACGGTCACACGTTCGTTACCCAGCTGACCTGCCATTTTCTTGCCTTTGAACACTTTGCCCGGAGTCTGGTTCTGACCGATAGAACCCGGAACGCGGTGAGACAAGGAGTTACCGTGGGTAGCGTCCTGGGTACGGAAGTTCCAGCGCTTAACGGTACCAGCAAAACCTTTACCTTTAGAGGTACCGGTTACGTCAACTTTTTTAACGTCAGCAAACAGCTCAACGCTAATGTCCTGACCTACGGTGAACTCTTCGCCTTCAGCAAGACGGAATTCCCACAGACCACGGCCAGCTTCTACGCCAGCTTTAGCGAAGTGACCCGCTTCTGGTTTGGTTACACGGTTAGCTTTTTTAGCACCAGTGGTCACCTGAACAGCGCGGTAGCCATCGTTAGCCAGATCTTTAACCTGGGTAACGCGGTTTGCTTCAACTTCGATTACGGTTACTGGGATTGAAACGCCATCTTCAGTGAAGATGCGGGTCATGCCCACTTTTTTACCGACTAAACCAATCATTGTATCAACCTCTCAATCGCTCGATGACCTGATTAACCCAGGCTGATCTGCACGTCTACACCGGCAGCCAGATCCAGACGCATCAGAGCATCAACGGTTTTCTCAGTTGGCTCAACGATGTCAACCAGACGCTTGTGAGTGCGGATTTCGTACTGATCACGCGCGTCTTTGTTGACGTGCGGAGAGATCAGAACGGTGAAGCGCTCTTTGCGGGTCGGCAGCGGGATCGGACCACGGACTTGCGCACCAGTGCGCTTAGCAGTCTCGACGATTTCCGCGGTTGATTGATCGATCAGACGATGATCAAACGCTTTAAGGCGGATACGGATTCTTTGGTTCTGCATGAGACCAGAGCTCCAATTATTTTATAAACGAAAATGATTACTCCTCAAACCCATTACGATTGATGGGAGAGTGTAACCGTTCTTACGTAGCTCCCCAATTGGGAGCATTGTTGAGTAACAAAATGAGCTACTCTGGTTCTGATTGAACCCGCCGTCAATTACGACAAGCCCGCGCATTATACGTAAATCTGGACAAGACGCAAGTGCCGTTTAGAAATTAAGCGCCAGTGGCGGAGGATGCGTTAAGGTGCGCAACATTTTATGCAATGTAATCCGTTCTCGTTTCTTTGTCTGGAACCCCTACGCAAGTGTCGATTTCGTAGATTGCCGGCCAGGTCGATTATAACGAGTATGCGCTCAAACCCCTTTGAGGCCTTTGCCATGTTAACCACCCTCCCCTTTTTGCTGATCTATTTTTCGCTGACTACCTTTCTCGTCCGTGCAGATATTCGCTACGGACTGCTTCCCGATAAATTTCTCTGCCCGTTGCTATGGGCGGGCCTGCTCTTTCAGCTCTGTGTCCAACCTGATTTTCTGCCGAGTGCAGTGGTGGGAGCGATGGCTGGATATGTCGGCTTTGCCGTTATTTACTGGGGATATCGGTTTATCTGCCGGCGTGAAGGGATGGGATACGGCGATGTAAAATACCTGGCGGCGCTTGGCGCGTGGCATGGCTGGTGCATGCTGCCTACACTGGCGTTACTCGCTGCGCTTATGGCGCTACTTAGCATTCTTGTGTTTTCGTTACTCACCGGCGATAAGGGAGCATTAAAAAACCCACTGCCTTTTGGGCCATTTCTGGCAGCAGCGGGTTTATGCGTAGGCTGGAAGACGGTGGTTACTCTTCCACTTTAATCTGCGACTGAAGGTAGTTCTGCAGACCGATTTTAGCAATCAGATCCAGCTCCGTTTCCAGCCAGTCAATATGGCCTTCTTCATCGGCCAGGATCTGGATCATCATATCGCGACTGACGTAGTCATGTACGCTGTCGGCATAGGCAATGGCTTCACGGAGATCTTTGGCACCTTCAAGTTCCAGCCTGAGGTCGGAACGCAGCATCTCTTCGACATCTTCTCCGATGCCCAGCTTTCCGAGATCCTGCAGGTTTGGAATACCTTCAAGGAATAAAATACGCTCGATATATTTATCAGCGTGCTTCATTTCATCGATCGATTCATGGTACTCAACGTCGTTCAGACGTTTAAGCCCCCAGTTTTTGAACATTCTTGCGTGAAGAAAGTACTGGTTAATTGCGACAAGCTCATTTCCCAATAATTTATTGAGATAACTTATGATTTTAACATCACCTTTCATTATATAGTCCCTCCGCTTCCACTCATTGAAGCGTAGATCGGGCTACAGGGATGTCAAAAAAAAGATGGGCGCTTACGCGATCTCTTTGTATTCCGGGATCTGCATCAATTCGTCCTGCATGATCTCTCGCGCAGCACGTACACATTTACCGCATTGATTTCCCACCGGAACAAATTTGCGTAGCTGCTGAAATGACTGAGGCTGAAACTGGCGAACGGCCTGACGTATTTTCTTGTCGCTTACACCATTACATAAACAAACGTACATAGAGACTCCCGTTCAAATTATGCGCAAAGTGTAAGTGAGAATGGTTATGATTACAATAGCACAAACGCCACAATACGGGGCGGGAGCAGGCAAAAAATGCGAAATTTTGTGATAGTAACTGAGCGGCAGAAAACAAAAAAGGACGCCGAAGCGTCCTTTTTTATTCGGGGATAATTAATTAGCCCAGAACTTTAGCAACAACGCCCGCGCCAACGGTACGGCCGCCTTCACGGATTGCGAAACGCAGACCGTCGTCCATCGCGATTGGGTGGATCAGAGTCACAACCATCTTGATGTTGTCGCCTGGCATTACCATCTCAACGCCTTCTGGCAGTTCGATGGTACCGGTCACGTCAGTTGTACGGAAGTAGAACTGTGGACGGTAGCCTTTGAAGAACGGAGTATGACGGCCGCCTTCGTCTTTGGACAGGATGTATACTTCAGATTCGAACTTGGTGTGTGGCTTGATTGAGCCTGGCTTCGCCAGAACCTGACCACGTTCGATTTCTTCACGTTTGATACCACGCAGCAGAACACCAACGTTCTCACCAGCACGGCCTTCGTCCAGCAGTTTGCGGAACATTTCAACGCCAGTACAGGTAGACTTAGCAGTCTCTTTGATACCAACGATTTCAACTTCTTCACCAACTTTGATGATACCGCGCTCTACACGACCGGTAACAACGGTACCACGACCGGAGATGGAGAATACGTCTTCGATTGGCAGCAGGAACGGCTTGTCAATCGCACGCTCTGGTTCTGGGATGTAAGAATCCAGGAAGCCAGCCAGTTCGATGATTTTAGCTTCCCACTCAGCTTCGCCTTCCAGCGCTTTCAGAGCAGAACCACGAACGATTGGAGTATCGTCGCCTGGGAAATCGTACTGAGACAGCAGTTCACGAACTTCCATCTCTACCAGTTCCAGCAGCTCTTCGTCATCAACCATGTCGCATTTGTTCAGGAACACGATGATGAAAGGAACGCCTACCTGACGACCCAGCAGGATGTGCTCACGAGTCTGAGGCATTGGGCCGTCAGTCGCAGCAACAACCAGGATCGCGCCGTCCATCTGCGCAGCACCGGTGATCATGTTTTTAACATAGTCGGCGTGGCCTGGGCAGTCTACGTGTGCGTAGTGGCGAGTCGGGGTGTCATATTCAACGTGGGAAGTGTTGATGGTGATACCACGAGCTTTTTCTTCTGGTGCGTTATCGATCTGGTCGAATGCACGAGCAGAACCACCGTAGGTTTTAGCCAGAACGGTAGTGATTGCAGCAGTCAGGGTAGTTTTACCATGGTCAACGTGGCCGATAGTACCAACGTTGACGTGCGGTTTTGTACGTTCAAATTTTTCTTTAGACACGGCTATATTCCTTACTATAGTGCTCTCCCCTGTGGAGAGAGCACGGGACTTAGGTTTTAATCCTGTGGATTACTTACCACGGGCTTCAATAACGGCCTGAGCAACGTTGTTAGGCGCATCATCATACTTCAGGAATTCCATGGTGTATGATGCACGACCTTTGGTCAGAGAACGCAGCTGAGTTGCATATCCGAACATTTCAGACAGCGGAACTTCAGCGTGGATCTTAACGCCAGTTACTTCGGATTCCTGACCACGCAGCATACCGCGACGACGGCTCAAGTCACCGATAACGTCACCGGTGTTCTCTTCAGGAGTTTCTACTTCAACCTTCATGATTGGCTCAAGCAGAACTGGTTTTGCTTTCTTAAAGCCTTCTTTAAAGGCAATAGACGCAGCCAGTTTAAACGCCAGTTCAGAGGAGTCAACGTCGTGGTAAGAACCGAAGTGCAGACGAACACCCATGTCAACAACCGGATAGCCAGCCAGAGGGCCCGCTTTCAGCTGTTCCTGGATGCCTTTATCAACGGCTGGGATGTATTCGCCAGGAATTACACCACCTTTAATGTCGTTGATGAACTCGTAACCTTTCGGGTTAGAGCCCGGCTCCAGTGGGTACATGTCGATCACAACGTGACCGTACTGACCGCGACCACCAGACTGCTTAGCGTGTTTACCTTCAACATCGGTAACTTTCGCGCGAATCGCTTCGCGGTAAGCAACCTGAGGTTTACCCACGTTCGCTTCAACGTTGAATTCACGCTTCATACGGTCAACGATGATGTCCAGGTGCAGTTCACCCATACCAGCGATGATGGTCTGGTTAGATTCTTCATCAGTCCATACGCGGAATGATGGGTCTTCTTTTGCCAGACGGCCCAGAGCCAGACCCATTTTTTCCTGGTCAGCTTTGGTTTTTGGTTCAACTGCGATGGAGATTACCGGCTCAGGGAATTCCATACGCTCCAGAATGATCGGGTGATCCGGGTCACACAGGGTGTCACCAGTGGTCACGTCTTTCAGACCGATAGCTGCAGCGATGTCGCCCGCACGAACTTCTTTGATCTCTTCACGTTTGTTAGCGTGCATCTGTACGATACGGCCAAAACGTTCACGCGCCGCTTTCACGGAGTTCAGGATGGTGTCACCGGAGTTAACCACACCAGAGTAAACGCGGAAGAAGGTCAGGTTACCCACGAATGGGTCGGTAGCAATTTTGAACGCCAGTGCAGAGAATGGCTCTTCGTCGCTTGCGTGACGCTCAGCCGGAGTATCTTTACCGTCGTCCAGGATGCCGTTGATCGCAGGAACGTCAACTGGGGATGGCAGGTAGTCAACTACCGCATCCAGCATCGCCTGAACACCTTTGTTCTTGAACGCAGAACCACAGGTTACCAGGATGATTTCGTTGTTCAGAACGCGCTGACGCAGAGCTTTTTTGATCTCTTCTTCAGTCAGTTCTTCACCACCCAGGTATTTCTCCATCAGCTCTTCAGAAGCTTCAGCAGCGGATTCGATCAGGTTCTGGTGCCATTCGTCAGCCAGGTCCTGCATTGCAGCTGGGATATCTTCGTATTCGAAGGTAACGCCCTGGTCTGCATCGTTCCAGTTGATGGCTTTCATTTTCACCAGGTCGATAACGCCGGTGAAGCCTTCTTCAGCACCAATTGCCAGCTGCAGCGGAACAGGGTTCGCGCCCAGACGGGTTTTGATCTGGCCAACAACTTTCAGGAAGTTAGCACCCATACGGTCCATTTTGTTAACGAACGCGATGCGTGGAACTTTATATTTGTTCGCCTGACGCCATACGGTTTCAGACTGTGGCTGAACACCACCAACTGCGCAATAAACCATTACCGCGCCGTCAAGAACACGCATGGAACGTTCTACTTCGATGGTGAAGTCAACGTGCCCTGGGGTGTCGATGATGTTTACGCGATGCGGTTCGTACTGCTTAGCCATACCTGACCAGAATGCAGTAGTCGCTGCGGAGGTGATAGTGATACCACGCTCCTGCTCCTGTTCCATCCAGTCCATGGTGGCTGCGCCGTCATGAACTTCACCGATTTTATGGTTTACACCGGTGTAGAACAGAATACGTTCGGTAGTAGTGGTTTTACCGGCGTCGATGTGCGCACTGATACCGATGTTACGGTAGCGTGCGATGGGTGTTGTACGAGCCATTTGATTCCTCGTTTATATCTTTAGGCGTTCAGTTAAGTTACCCAGAGCGGGCGGCTTCTCTGAAGCGCCCGCCTGGTGACTAATACTCCGAAGGGATTACCAACGGTAGTGTGCGAACGCCTTGTTGGCTTCTGCCATACGGTGAACGTCTTCACGTTTCTTAACTGCAGTACCTTTGTTGTCTGCAGCATCAGAAAGTTCGTTCGCCAGACGCAGAGCCATGGATTTATCACCGCGTTTACGAGCAGCTTCAACGATCCAACGCATTGCCAGAGCATTACGACGAACCGGACGAACTTCAACTGGAACCTGATAAGTAGAACCACCAACGCGGCGGGACTTAACTTCTACGGTTGGGCGAACGTTGTCGAGAGCGACTTCGAAAGCTTCCAGTTCATTTTTACCAGAACGCTGAGCCAGGGTCTCAAGCGCGCTGTATACGATTGCTTCTGCAGTAGATTTTTTACCATCTACCATCAGGATATTTACAAATTTTGCCAGCAGTTCTGATCCGAATTTCGGATCTGGAAGAATTTTACGCTGACCAATGACGCGACGACGTGGCATGGGAATACTCCGTTGTTAATTCAGGATTGTCCAAAACTCAAAGAGTTTAGTTTGACATTAAGATAAATCAGTTTGGCCTTACTTAACGGAGAACCATTAAGCCTTAGGACGCTTCACGCCGTACTTGGAGCGAGCCTGCTTACGGTCTTTAACACCTGAGCAGTCGAGCGCACCACGAACGGTGTGGTAACGAACACCCGGAAGGTCTTTAACACGACCGCCACGGATCAGGATCACGGAGTGTTCCTGCAGGTTGTGACCTTCACCACCGATGTAGGAAGTCACTTCGAAACCGTTAGTCAAACGCACACGGCATACTTTACGCAGTGCGGAGTTTGGTTTTTTAGGAGTGGTGGTATATACACGAGTACATACGCCACGTTTCTGCGGGCAGGCTTCCAGCGCAGGCACGTTGCTCTTTGCAACTTTGCGTGCGCGTGGTTTGCGTACCAGCTGGTTAACTGTTGCCATTAAATAGCTCCTGGTTTTAGCTTTTGCTTCGTAAACACGTAATAAAACGACCTCATACAATATGAGGACGCGAAATTTTAGGGCTACGTCGAAAAGGTGTCAAGAAATATACAGCGATCTCAAATCACCAGTTCATTTGACTGGCGTGCGTCACAGTAAGATTGACGAAATCAGTATAGCCAACCACGTCAATTTTGGCTGAAATTTGACCAGAAAGACCCCGCGCATCCAGATCGTCCTTCAGCGCAGAGACTGTTATGGGGGCATTCGTGAGAATTTCAACGAAACGACTGCCGTCCAGTGCGGCAAGCACACCATCCTGAATCAGCAGCAGGTCATCACCTTCGCGCAGCATACTCAGTAACGCGTCGATATCACATTGCCACGGTGAATGGCTCAGAGTATGGAGCATGTCAGCCTCAGAAAGTCAGAACGGTGTCGTAGTGGGAAAGGTGTTCGCGCAATGCAGCAGAAGACAAGACTGTCACATCCAGCACGAAAGGCGTTGCCTCGTTTAGGCCGCGCGCAGCCAGGGAGTCGGCACAGACATAGAAGGTTTCGATATCGTAAAGCGGTAACACTTTGAACGTCGCGATGTAATCACGCGCCAGAATGGCCTGAGGCTGTTGCCCCGCCAGAAGCTGAAATACGCCGTCGCCCAAAAAGAAGACACCGATATCTTCGGTCAATGCTGAGGTCGCGAGCAGCGCATCCAGCCCTTCTCTGCCGGACGCATTGCCGTGCGGTGCGGAGGAAAAAACAAACGCGACACGCTTCATCAGAATTGCACCACTCTGTCGCAGGTTAATGCCGCCTGTGCCAGTGCACCCAGGCCACTCAACGAAAAGCCGGGCTGCAGGTTAGAACCCGATAAACCAAGACGTGCGGCTTCGGTTGCATCGGTCACCCCGCGGCGCAGTGCCGCCGCCACGCAGATGTGCAGTTCTACGCCCTGCTTTTCGTTTAATGCCTGCCAGGCGCGCACCAGATCGAATTCGTCGCTCGCCGGTGACGTAAACTGATTCGCGTTATACACCCCTTCCCGATAGAAGAAGACGCTCGCTAGCTCATGTCCGGCCGCCAGTAGCGCATGCGCAAACTGCAGCGCGCTGCTGGCCTGCTGAGTGCCGTACGCCGGGCCTGTCACCATTAACGCAAAACGCATTACTTGTCTTGTCCCTGGAAATCGCCGCTTTTGAACTGGCGAATATAGAGGTAGACCGTGTGCTTGGAGATGTTCAGACGATCGGCCACCTGGTTGATGGCGTCTTTAATATCAAAAATCCCTTTTTCGTAGAGATTAAGCACGATCTGGCGATTCTTGGCGTTGTTCGAGACGTTGCGATCGGCATTCACCTCTTCAATCGTAAACTCAAGCGTCTGCGTCACCAGATCTTCAACGGAGGAGGCAAAGTTAACAGAAGAGCCAACGTCCGGCGTTTCTGGTGGAATAAAGGTGCTCATAATTTGCGAGAATGGCACATCAAGGTTCATGTTGATGCACAGCAGCCCAATAACACGATGCTCGCGGTTTCGAATCGCGATGGTTTCTGATTTCATCAGCACGCCGCTTTTGGCGCGGGTGAAATAGCATTTTGAGACGCTGCTGTCCGCGCCGGTCATGTCATGCAGCATACGCAATGCAAGGTCGGTAATTGGCGAACCAATTTTACGGCCAGTATGCTCACCATTCGCAATGCGGATGGCGGAACACTTCAGATCTTGCAGGGAGTGCAATACGATTTCGCAGTGGGAGCCAATGAGCATCGCTAACCCGTCCACTACCGCTTCGTAGGATTTCAGAATATCGAAGTCGGTCTGATCGAAAGGACGTTGATCCAGCAAATCAAGTTCACTGGTTTCGTTGGTTAAAAGCGACCTGGACATGAAAAAAACACTCCTTTTCAGGAGCCTGTCGTTAGGTTTTCAGGGCAGGCTCATTATCTACACGGACAACTAAATTAATACAGCGTGCGTAGCGCTTTCCAGTGTTAATTATATCTGCCCCACAATAAAAAAACCGCCGCCTGAAAGGCGGCGGTTTTTTTCAACATTACTTCTTAGCAGCAGCGGCTTTATCGTCAGCCGGTGCGTCTGCTTTCGCATCCGCTTTCGGTGCCGGTTTGATATCCAGCAGCTCTACGTCAAAGACCAGCGTAGAGTTGGCAGGGATACCCGGAACGCCGGTTTTGCCATAGGCCAGATCCGGTGGGATAACCATCTTGATCTTGCCGCCTTTCTTGATGTTTTTCAGGCCTTCAGTCCAGCCAGGGATCACACCATCCAGACGGAAGGAGAGCGGCTCACCGCGGGTGTAAGAGTTATCGAACTCTTTACCGTCGATCAGCGTACCTTTGTAGTTCACAACAACGGTGTCGCTGTCTTTAGGCGCATCGCCGGTGCCTTCTTTCTCAACTTTGTACACCAGGCCGGTAGAAGAGGTTTTCACACCTTTCTCTTTGGCAAAGGTATCGCGGTAGGCTTTGCCTTTCGCTTCGTTGTCTTTAGCGTCCGCGTCCATCTTGGTCTGCGCGGCACCCTTCACGCGCGCTTCGAACGCCTGCAGAGTCTGTTCAATTTCCTGGTCAGACAGCTTGCTCTTATCTGCAAATGCGTCCTGAACGCCCGCGATCAGCTGAGCTTTATCCAGTTTGATGCCCAGTTTCTCTTGTTCTTTCAGAGAGTTTTCCATGTAGCGACCCAGAGATGCGCCCAGTGCGTAGGCGGATTTCTGGTCGTCATTTTTGAACGCCGCTTTGCTGTCTGCAGTGGCAGCAGGCTTCGCAGCAGTATCAGCAGCGAATGACAGCGGCGCGTTCAGCGCAACAGCCATCGTCGTCGCCAGCAGCGTTACTTTAAACAGTGATTTCATCCATATCTCCAGGGCCTGGGGACTCTCACCCCAGCGTTAAACGTAAATGAGTTACGTACTATAAAACGTTGCGGAAGAAATCTACAGACAGACACTTCCAATTCTCGCCACTTTTCAGACTATTTTTGTTTAAATAAGTTTCCTGCCAAGGGGATGCGGACTGTACTTAAGGATAAACTCAGTTAAACTGCGCCGCCGCAGGGCCATTATGGCGAATCTGAAATAAACGAGGTGAATGATGAAGGATACAGCAATAGAAGCGAGAATGGCTGAGCTGGAAAGCCGCCTGGCTTTTCAGGACATCACCATCGAAGAGCTAAACCAGACCGTGACCGCACATGAGCTCGAAATGGCAAAACTGCGGGATCATATGCGCCTGCTGACGGAAAAGCTGAAGGCTACACAGCCGTCAAACATTGCCTCTCAGTCAGAAGAGACGCCACCTCCTCATTATTGAGGCGTAAAAAAAGCGGGATTATTATCCCGCTTTTTTATTTTCCGCATGACGGAATTAGTGGCAACCGCAGCCGCCGTTACCGCAACCACCTTTACCGTGGTCGTGACCATGGTCGTGATCGTGGCCGTGACCACCGCAGCAGCCGTCGTGGCCGTGATCGTGGTCATGGTCGTGACCGTGCGCACCGTGAACGTGGCCATGAGCCAGCTCTTCTTCGGTCGCTTCACGGATCGCAACAACTTCTACGTTGAACTTCAGGTTCTGGCCAGCCAGCATGTGGTTACCGTCAACCACGACGTGGTCATCTTCCACTTCGGTGATTTCAACAGGAACCGGGCCCTGGTCAGTTTCAGCCAGGAAGCGCATGCCAACCTGCAGTTCGTCAACGCCCATGAACACGTCTTTAGGAACGCGCTGAACCAGGTTGTCGTCATACTGACCGTAAGCGTCGTTCGCGCCTACAGCAACGTCAAATTTGTCGCCAACTTCATGACCTTCCAGCGCGGTTTCCAGGCCAGAAATCAGGGAGCCGTGACCATGCAGGTAGTCAAGCGGCGCACTCACCGGAGACTCATCAACCAACACACCGTCTTCTGTACGTACCTGATAGGCCAGGCTGACCACCAGGTCTTTTGCTACTTTCATGATATCTCCTGAGCGTGGGAAAATTGCTGGCGCAGATTGTAGCGGAAATCTGCACCCGTGTACCCTTTAGCTTAAAAAAACTCAGGGCATATCGCTAGTCCGGATGAAAAATCCCGATAACTTGCTCTTCTTTGCGAACGTGATCGCGGGCCTCTTTATCGGCCTCACGCATCTGGTGACCGCACTTAACACACTCAACAACATCAACATTATTTTCCCGCCACATCGCCAAGGTATCTTGCGCCTGGCAGGTCGGGCATTTTGCACCCGCGATAAAGCGTTTACGTACAGCCATCTTTCGTTACCCTTTATTCAAATTCATCCCAGCCATCAAGCTGGCGTCGTTCCTGTTGCATCTCTCGCTGGAAGATCTCCTCCAGCTCGCGACGCGCTTCCCGCACGCGGGAGATCTGCGCCGTATCGGTATGTACCGGCATAAGCTCGCGCAGCATCCGCATATCCAGCCGGCGGAAGTGCATCTGGGCGCGCTGCGCCTGATGCGGATGCATGCCGAGCGAGATCAGCGCCTTACGGCCCAGCTCCAGCGCACTGGAGAACGTCTCACGGGAGAAGTGTTTCACACCCGCCTGCAACAATTCGTGAGCTTCAACACGTCCCCGCGCACGCGCCAGAATATGCAGATGCGGGAAATGCTGCTGGCACAGATCCACCAGCTTCATCGTGTCTTCCGGATCATTACAGGTAATCACGATGGACTCTGCCGCTTCCGCCCCCGCCGAGCGCAGCAGCTCGAGCTGGGTCGCATCGCCGTAGTAAACCTTGTAGCCATATTTACGCATCAGGTTGACCGCGCTGATATCCCGCTCCAGTACCGTAATGCGCATTTTGTTCGCCATCAGCAGGCGTCCAATCACCTGTCCAAAACGGCCAAAGCCCACCACAATCACCTGCGGCTTGTCGTCTTCCACCCACGGCGCTTCGTCTTCATCGTCATTTGGGTTCAGGCGGCGCGACAGCAGTTTATCCACCATCTTCATCAGCAGCGGCGTGGTCATCATAGACAGCGTGACCGTCACCAGCAAAAGCGCCATCTGATCGTCTTTAAACAGCTTCTGGGAGGATGCGGTCGAGAACAGCACAAACGCGAACTCGCCTCCCTGGCTTAACACGCTGGCAAACTGCATGCGTTCCGAACTGCGCAGCCCGTAGATACGTGACATCACGTACAGCACCAGCATCTTCACCGCGACCAGAATGGCGACGCTCACTATCACCCACAGCAGATGGGTATAGAGGACGCCAAGGTTAAGCGCCATCCCCACCGAAATAAAGAACAGGCCTAGCAGCAGCCCTTTGAAGGGATCGATGGCAATTTCCAGTTCGTGCCGATACTCGCTCTCCGCCAGCAGCACCCCGGCGATAAAGGTCCCGAGCGCCATCGACAGCCCCAGCGCGTCCATAAACAACGCCGATCCCAGCACCAGCAGCAGCGTCGCGGCGGTAAACACCTCGCGAACGCCAGACGCGGCAATAAAGCGGAACACGGGGCGTAACAGGAAACGACCACCAATCAGCATGCCCGCGAAGGCCAGCACCTTCATGGCGATTTTAGCCCAGTCGAAGTGATCGTCCCCGGACCCCGCCAGCAGCGGCACCAGCGCCAGCGCCGGGATCACCGCCAAATCCTGGAACAGCAGCACCGAAAAGCCAAGCTGACCGGCTTCGTTGCGATTCATCCCTTTATCGCGCATCAGCTGCAGCGCCATCGCCGTCGACGACATCGCAAGGCCTATCCCGCCAATCACCGCCGCCTGCCATGAAAAGTGGGTCAGCATTAACAGGCCGCCCAGGATCGCGGCGCTGAACAACACCTGCGCGGCGCCCACGCCAAAGATAGAGCGCCGGAGTTGCCACAATTTCGAAGGATTCAGCTCCAGGCCGATGATGAACATCAGGAACACCACGCCCAGCTCGGAGAAATGGAGGATCTCATCTACATCGCTGATGAATCCCAGCCCCCAGGGCCCAATCGCGATCCCCGCCAGCAGATACCCCAGCACCGCACCGATACCAATGCGTGCAGCAAGCGGCACCGCGACGACGGCCGCAAATAAAAACAGCACCCCGGCAAGGAGTAAATTCGATCCTTCCATTAACGACCTCCTGCCGGAATGGGCGACGCCAGCCATTCACCGTAGGCTCTGGCGTGGCTTGCCAGCTCTTTCGGATCCTGACGCCGCGCCCAGTAGACAATAATCGGGCTCATCCAGTGCATACGGCACATGGCCGCCGTCAGTTCGAATGGCCTGAGGATATCGCTCATCGGATAGCGGTTCAGCCCGTCGTGACGGTAAGCGCTTTCGGGTTCACCGGTCGTAATCACACTACGCCAGTACTTTCCCGCCAGCTGGTTGCCCCCCACCCCGCTGGAGAAGCCCCGGCTCAGCACGCGGTCCAGCCACTCTTTCAGCAGCGCCGGACAGCTATAGGTATAAAGCGGATGCTGGAACACAATCACGTCATGCTGACGCAGCAGCTCCTGCTCGTAAGGGATATCAATAAAGAAATCAGGATAGTGCGCGTAGAGATCGTGCACCGTTACGTTACTAAGCTGTGTGGCCGGCTTAAGCAGCACCCGGTTTGCCACCGAGTCCTGAGATTCCGGATGGGCATACAGCAGCAGCACTTTTGCTGTCTGAGACATCATTCCCCTCCCGGTCTTGTTTCTGTTTTTGTGTATCGTCGCTGTTTTGGGCTACCATGGCGGCCCGGTGCGGAAAATGGCCCACACCTTACATTATCATAATGACAAATTAACATAGTCGGAACATACGGCGCTTCTATGATTGTTTTCTCCTCGTTACAAATTCGTCGCGGCGTGCGCGTCCTGCTGGATAACGCCACTGCTACCATCAACCCGGGCCAAAAAGTGGGCCTGGTCGGCAAAAACGGCTGCGGTAAATCCACCCTGCTGGCGCTGCTGAAAAACGAGATTAGCGCGGATGGCGGTAACTTTACCTTCCCGGGGAACTGGCAGCTCGCCTGGGTAAACCAGGAGACGCCTGCGCTGAGCGAACCGGCACTCGACTATGTTATCGACGGCGACCGTGAATACCGCAAGCTCGAAGCGGAACTTCATTCTGCTAACGAGCGCAACGACGGTCACGCCATCGCCACCGTTCACGGCAAGCTGGACGCCATCGACGCGTGGACCATTCGCTCCCGCGCCTCCAGCCTGCTGCACGGCCTGGGCTTCAGCAACGAACAGCTGGAACGCCCGGTCAGCGACTTCTCCGGCGGCTGGCGTATGCGCCTCAACCTGGCGCAGGCGCTGATCTGCCGCTCTGACCTGCTGTTGCTCGACGAACCGACCAACCACCTCGATCTCGATGCGGTTATTTGGCTGGAGAAGTGGCTCAAGAGCTATCAGGGCACTCTGATTCTGATCTCCCACGACCGCGACTTCCTTGACCCGGTGGTGGATAAAATTATTCATATCGAACAGCAAACGATGTTCGAGTACACCGGCAACTACAGCTCCTTCGAGCGCCAGCGCGCGACGCGTCTCGCCCAGCAGCAGTCCATGTACGAAAGCCAGCAGCAGCGCGTGGCGCATCTGCAGAGCTTCGTGGATCGCTTTAAGGCCAAAGCCTCAAAAGCCAAGCAGGCCCAGAGCCGCATCAAGATGCTGGAACGCATGGAGATGATCGCCCCGGCGCACGTGGATAACCCGTTCCACTTCAGCTTCCGCGAGCCGGAAAGCCTGCCTAACCCGCTGCTGAAAATGGAAAAAGTCAGCGCTGGCTATGCCGACCGCATTATTCTCGACTCCATCAAGCTCAACCTGGTGCCGGGTTCCCGCATTGGCCTGCTGGGGCGTAACGGCGCCGGTAAATCGACGCTGATCAAACTGCTGGCGGGCGAGCTTAACCCGGTCAGCGGCGAAATCGGCCTGGCGAAGGGCATCAAACTGGGTTACTTCGCCCAGCATCAGCTGGAATTTTTACGCGCGGATGAATCGCCGATTCAGCACCTCGCGCGTCTTGCGCCGCAGGAGATGGAGCAGAAGCTGCGCGACTATCTCGGCGGCTTCGGCTTCCAGGGCGATAAGGTGACTGAAAACACCGAGCGCTTCTCCGGCGGCGAAAAGGCCCGTCTGGTGCTGGCGCTGATCGTCTGGCAGCGCCCGAACCTGCTGCTGCTCGATGAACCGACCAACCACCTGGATCTCGACATGCGTCAGGCGCTGACCGAAGCGCTGATTGAGTTCGAAGGCGCGCTGGTGGTGGTTTCGCACGACCGTCACCTGATCCGCTCCACCACGGACGATCTCTATTTAGTGCACGGCGGCAAAGTCGAACCGTTCGACGGCGATCTGGAAGACTATCAGCAGTGGCTGACGGACGTGCAGAAGCAGGAAAACCAGCCGGAAGAGTCAGCGAAAGACAACGCCAACAGCGCGCAGGCGCGTAAAGACCAGAAGCGCCGTGAAGCGGAGCTCCGCACCCAGACGCAGCCCCTGCGTAAAGAGATTACCCGTCTCGAAAAAGAGATGGAAAAACTCAACGCCACGCTGGCTATCGTTGAAGAGAAGCTCGGTGATAGCGGCCTGTATGACCAGAGCCGCAAGGCTGAGCTGACCGACTGCCTGCAAACCCAGGCGAAGACCAAATCCAGTCTCGAAGAGTGCGAGATGGCGTGGCTCGACGCGCAGGAACAGCTGGAAGCGATGCTGCAGGCTGACTGACCGGTTTACCCCGTTTGAAGAACAGAATCCGTACCGGGTTCGGAAATCCAGCTTAAACGGGGTACAATTCGGAAAGTATCGTAAATTTCCGACAAGAATCAGCATCGCGCTTATGACCCAAATCATTCCATCAGACTTCGACATTGCGGCCGAAGACAGCACTGAGTTCGTGCCTATGCGCGGCGTGGCCAATCCGCATTTGCAGACCATGCTGCCGCGACTGATCCGCCGCAAGGTTCAGTTCACCCCGCACTGGCAACGGCTTGACCTGCCAGACGGTGATTTTCTGGATCTCGCCTGGAGCGAAGCGCCTGAACAGGCTCGCCATAAGCCGCGTCTGGTGGTTTTCCACGGTCTGGAAGGCAGCCTGCACAGCCCGTATGCGCATGGGCTAATTGAGGCGGCAAAAGCGCGCGGCTGGCTCGGCGTGGTGATGCATTTTCGCGGCTGCAGCGGTGAACCGAATCGTCAGAAACGCATTTATCACTCGGGTGAAACCGAAGACGGGACGTGGTTTTTACACTGGCTGCGGGAAAATTATGGCACCGTGCCAACGGCCGCCGTGGGCTACTCGCTGGGCGGCAATATGCTGGCCTGTCTGCTGGCCAAAGAGGGCGAAAGCGTACCGCTGGATGCCACCGTCATTGTCTCCGCGCCGTTTATGCTCGAGCAGTGCAGCTACCACATGGATAAAGGCTTTTCCCGCGTCTACCAGCGCTACCTGCTCAACCTGCTGAAGGCCAACGCGGCGCGTAAGCTGAAGGCCTACCCGGATACCCTGCCGGTAAGCCTGCGCCAGCTGAAAAAGGTGCGTCGTATCCGCGAGTTCGACGACCTGATCACCGCGAAAATCCACGGCTTCGCCGATGCGATTGACTATTATCGTCAGTGCAGCGCCATGCCGCTGCTCAGCAAGATCACGCAGCCGACGCTGATTATTCATGCCAAAGATGACCCGTTTATGGATCATCACTCGATCCCCGCTCAGGAATTCCTGCCCGACAACGTTCACTATCAGTTGACGGAGCACGGCGGCCACGTCGGGTTTATCGGCGGCACGCTGCGCCGCCCGAAAATGTGGCTTGAGGCGCGTATTCCTGACTGGCTGACCCCTTATCTGGACGGTGCAAAATGATTATTCCCTGGCAGGATCTGGCTCCCGAAACGCTCGATAATCTGATTGAAAGCTTTGTATTACGCGAAGGCACCGATTATGGTGAACAGGAACGCTCGCTTGAGCAAAAGGTCAACGATGTTAAGCGCCAGCTGAAAAGCGGCGACGTGGTGCTGGTGTGGTCAGAACTGCATGAGACGGTCAATATCATGCCCCGCAACGCGTTTCACGGCTGATCTTCCACCCTTTTCAGTCAGGGAGTTGCTATGTCTGCCAGACATCCGGTTATTGCCGTTACGGGGTCGAGTGGTGCGGGAACCACCACCACCAGCCTCGCATTTCGCAAGATTTTCGCCCAGCTGAATCTCCGTGCGGCGGAGGTCGAAGGCGACAGCTTTCACCGCTACACGCGTCCGGAGATGGACATGGCCATTCGTAAGGCGCGCGATTCGGGTAAACACATCAGCTACTTCGGCCCGGAGGCCAATGACTTCGGCCTGCTGGAACAAACCTTTATAGAGTACGGTAAGAGCGGCAAAGGGCAGTCCCGCAAGTATCTGCACACCTATGATGAAGCCGTACCCTGGAATCAGGTGCCGGGAACCTTTACCCCGTGGCAGCCGCTGCCGGAACCCACCGACGTCCTGTTTTACGAAGGATTGCACGGCGGCGTGGTCACCCCTCAACACGACGTGGCGCGCCACGTGGATCTGCTGGTCGGCGTGGTCCCTATCGTTAACCTGGAGTGGATCCAGAAGCTGACGCGCGACATGAGCGAGCGCGGCCATTCGCGAGAGGCGGTGATGGACTCCGTGGTGCGCTCCATGGAGGATTACATTAACTTCCTGACGCCGCAGTTCTCCCGCACCCATATCAACTTCCAGCGCGTGCCGACGGTGGACACCTCGAACCCGTTTGCCGCTAAAAGCATCCCGTCGCTGGATGAGAGCTTTGTGGTGATCCATTTCCGCAATCTCGAAGGCATTGATTACCCTTGGCTGCTGGCAATGCTGCAGGGCTCGTTTATTTCGCACATGAATACGTTAGTCGTGCCGGGCGGAAAAATGGGGCTGGCGATGGAGCTCATCATGACGCCGCTGGTGGAGCGACTGATGGAAGGGAAGCAGATCGCGTGAGCATGTTCCCTCTCCCTGTGGGAGAGGGTTAGGGTGAGGGCATCAACACGCACGATGCCCCATCAATCACGCCTCGATCACTTCATACGAATGCGTGATTTTTACCGCTTTCTCCAGCATTAACGCCACCGAGCAGTACTTTTCCGCAGACAGGTCCACCGCACGCGAGACCGCCGCGTCTTTCAGCTCTTTACCGGTGACCACAAAGTGCAGGTTAATATGGGTGAACAGGCGTGGCGCCTCTTCGCGACGCTCTGACGTGAGTTTAACCTCACAATCCGTCACGTCATGACGTCCTTTTTGCAGAATCGACACCACATCAATTGCGCTGCATCCGCCTGCCGCCATCAGCACCATTTCCATTGGGCTGGGTGCTTTATCGCCGGAGTTACCGTCCATCAAAATCTGGTGTCCTGACGCGGACTCGCCCAGGAACGTTAAACCTTCAACCCATTTCACGCGCGCTTGCATATTCATTAACTCCAACGTTGCATTTTTGGTGACAGATTACGTGTGCGTTACATTTATCGCAATGGAAGGCGACCTGCATCATGCTGAAGCGAGACACCAGGAGACACGCGGCGAAAGCTATGCTAAAACACTCAGGATGCTACAGTAATACATTGACGTTACACGTGTATGCAGAGGACATCAAACTTTACTGGCTGCGAAACGTTACGGTAGCCGACTTCCCAGGGTATGGGTAAGAATTCGATTGCAACCCCAGAGTCCGGATGCATCTGATGACTCTGGTGACAGCTTATAACAGAGGATAACAGCGCATGGTGCTTGGCAAACCGCAAACAGACCCGACTCTCGAATGGTTCTTGTCTCATTGCCACATTCATAAGTACCCATCGAAGAGCACGCTGATTCACCAGGGTGAAAAAGCGGAAACGTTGTATTACATCGTTAAAGGCTCGGTGGCAGTGCTGATCAAAGATGAAGAAGGGAAAGAGATGATCCTTTCTTATCTGAACCAGGGCGATTTCATCGGTGAACTGGGCCTGTTTGAAGAGGGCCAGGAACGTAGCGCCTGGGTTCGAGCAAAGACAGCATGTGAAGTGGCTGAAATTTCTTACAAGAAGTTCCGTCAGCTGATTCAGGTTAACCCTGACATCCTGATGCGTCTTTCTTCCCAGATGGCGCGCCGTCTGCAGGTCACGTCAGAGAAAGTGGGTAACCTCGCCTTCCTGGACGTTACCGGCCGTATCGCACAAACCCTGCTGAACCTGGCGAAACAGCCAGACGCCATGACCCACCCGGACGGCATGCAAATTAAAATTACCCGTCAGGAAATTGGTCAGATCGTCGGTTGCTCCCGTGAAACAGTGGGCCGTATCCTGAAAATGCTGGAAGATCAAAACCTGATCTCCGCCCACGGTAAAACCATCGTGGTCTACGGAACGCGTTAATTCCGCTTAAACGGCGTGCCATCGCAAGGTGTCACGCCGTTTTTGTCTCTATTCCCCATGTGGCGCAGGCTGATCTATCACCCGGAAGTTAACTACGCACTGCGACAAACGCTGGTGTTGTGTCTTCCTGTGGCCATAGGCCTGATCCTCGGACATCTTCAGCAAGGCCTGCTGTTTTCCCTCGTGCCCGCCTGCTGCAACATCGCCGGTCTGGACACGCCGCATAAGCGTTTTTTCAAACGCCTGATCGTTGGTGGCTGCCTGTTTGCGGGCTGTAGCCTCGCCGTACAACTCCTGCTTGCCCGGGATATCCCGCTGCCGCTGATCCTGACCGTGCTGGCGATGACGCTCGGCGTCACGGCGGAAATCAGTTCGCTGCACGCCCGCCTGCTTCCCGCCTCGCTGATTGCGGCCATTTTCACGCTGAGCCTCGCCGGGAACATGCCGGTGTGGGAGCCGCTGCTGATCTACGCCCTGGGGACATTATGGTACGGGCTGTTTAACTGGTTTTGGTTCTGGCTGTGGCGGGAGCAGCCGCTGCGTGAATCCCTGAGCCTGCTCTATGTGCAGCTTGCGGATTACTGCGAAGCCAAATACACCCTGCTCACCCAGCATACCGACCCGGAAAAATCCTTACCGCCGCTGCTGACGCGCCAGCAGAAGGTGGTGGATCTCATAAGCCAGTGCTATCAGCAGCTGCATATGCTCGCCGCCAACAAGAACCACGAGTACAAGCGGCTGCTGCGCACCTTCCAGGTCGGGCTGGATCTACAGGAGCATATCTCCGTAAGCCTTCACCACCCGCAGGAGGTGCAAAAGCTGGTCGAGCGCAGCCACGCCGAAGCGGTGATCCGCTGGAACGCGCAGACCGTATCGGCACGTCTGCGGATCCTGGCCGATGATATTCTCTACCACCGCTACCCGACGCGCTTTAACATGGAAAAACAGCTGGGCGCGCTGGAGAAAATCGCCCGCCAGCATCCCGATAACCCGGTCGGCCAGTTTGCCGCCTGGCACTTCAGCCGCATCGCCCGCGTGTTGCGCACCCAGCGCCCGCTTTATCCCCGCGACCTGATGGCGGATAAGCAAAAACGGCTTCCGCTATTGCCCGCGCTCAAAAGCTATCTTTCTCTTAAATCGTCCGCCCTGCGCAACGCCGCAAGGATTAGCGTTATGCTCAGTACCGCCAGCCTGATGGGCATGGCGCTGCATCTGCCGAAACCCTACTGGATCTTAATGACCGTGCTGTTTGTCACCCAGAACGGCTACGGCGCCACGCGGGTGCGTATTCTGCATCGGGCTGGCGGAACGCTGGCCGGGCTGATCATTGCAGGCGTGACGCTGCACTTCCACGTGCCGGAAGGCTATACCCTGGCAGGCATGCTGGCGATTACGCTGGTGAGCTACCTGATTATCCGCAAAAACTACGGCTGGGCGATGGTGGGCTTTACGGTGACGGCGGTATATACGCTGCAGTTGCTCACGCTCAATGGCGAACAGTTTATTGTCGCCAGGCTGATTGATACCCTGATCGGCTGCCTGATTGCCTTTGGCGGCATGGTCTGGCTGTGGCCGCAGTGGCAGAGCGGGCTGCTGAGGCAGAACGCCCACGACGCGCTGGAAGCCGACCAGCAGGCTATTCGCCTGATCCTGAGCAACGACCCGCAGCCCTCCCCGCTGGCCTATCAGCGGATGAAGGTCAACCAGGCGCACAACGCCCTGTTTAACTCGCTCAACCAGGCGATGCAGGAGCCGGGCTTTAACTCGCACTATCTGGCAGACATGAAGCTCTGGGTGACGCACAGCCAGTTTATCGTCGAGCATATTAACGCCATGACCACGCTGGCGCGCGAGCACACGATGCTAACGCCGGATCTGGCGCAGCGCTATTTGCAGTCATGTGAAATTGCGTTGCAGAGGTGTCAGCAGCGTCTGGAGTACGACGCGCCGGGCGAGTCGGGCGACTCAAACATTCTTGAAGCGCCGGAGACGTTGACCCACGGGCCAATGAGCACCCTGGAGCAGCATTTACAGCGCGTTCTGGGGCATCTGAACACCATGCACACCATTTCGTCGGTGGCATGGCGTCAGCGTCCGCATCACGGCATTTGGTTAACGCGCCGGCTAAAGCGAACCGAGTATTAGCCTTTTACGATCTTCTCGACCGCCGCGGCAAAGCGGGTTAACCCGTCTTCGATGTCTTTGTCTTCTACCACCAGCGACGGCGCAAAGCGCATCACGTCCGGCCCGGCATTAAGCACCATCACCCCTTCGTGCGCGGCGGCGTGCAGGAAGTCGCGCGCCCGGCCTTTGTACTGCGGCTTCAGTTCGGCGCCAATCAACAGCCCCATCCCGCGGATTTCGCTGAACACATCGTACTGTTCATCAATCTTTTGCAGGTGTTTTACGAAAAGCTCGCGCTTCGCGCTCACGGCGTTCAACACCTCCGGCGTGTTGATAATGTCGAATGCGGCACCCGCCACGGCGCTCGCCAGCGGGTTACCGCCGTAGGTGGAACCATGAGAACCGACGTGGAACGCGGAGGCGATCTCCTGCGTCGTCAGTACCGCACTCACCGGGAAACCGCCGCCGAGCGCTTTGGCGCTGGTCAGGATGTCCGGCGTCACGCCGTAGTGCATATAAGCGAACAGATCGCCGGTACGCCCCATCCCGCACTGCACTTCATCAAAGACCAGCAGCGCCTGATGCTCGTCGCACAGCGCGCGCAGCCCTTTCAGGAATTCCGGGGTTGCCGCCGTCACGCCGCCTTCCCCCTGGATCGGCTCGACAACAACGGCGCAGGTATGGTCGTCCATGACCGCTTTCACCGCGTGCAGATCGTTAAACGGCACGTGGACAATGTCGGCCGGTTTCGGGCCAAACCCGTCGGAATACTTCGGCTGGCCGCCAACGGAGACGGTAAAGAAGGAGCGTCCGTGGAAGGCATTGTGGAAGGCGATGATTTTGGTTTTGTACGGGCTGTGGCGCGTTGTCGCGTAGTAGCGCGCCAGCTTAAACGCAGTTTCGTTGGCTTCAGTGCCGGAGTTCATAAACAGCACGCGCTCGGCAAAGGTCGCATCGATGATCTTGCGGCCCAGGCGCAGCGCCGGTTCGTTGGTGAACACGTTGCTGGTATGCCACAGGGTTTCGCCCTGGGTTTTCAGCGCCTCAACCAGCGCGGGATGGCAATGACCCAGCGCCGTGACCGCAATACCGCCCGCGAAATCCACATACTCTTTCCCCTGCTGATCCCAGACGCGGCTGCCTTTTCCCTTCACCGGGATAAACTCAGCCGGTGCATAAATCGGCAGGATCACTTCATCAAATGTCGCGCGGGTAATTGCTGGTTGTTCAGTTGCCATGTCATGACCATCCATTTTTATGTCACAGTGATTGTGAAAATATAATCACAAAATATGCATAAAAAATCACAACAAGGCAACAGATATTCAGCGATTGAGGAAATTTGCCAGCAGCGCGTGCCCCTGCTCGCTGAGGATGCTTTCCGGGTGGAACTGCACGCCTTCGAGGTCCCATTCGCGGTGGCGAATCCCCATGATCTCCTGCGTATCGCTCCAGGCGGTCACCTCAAAGCAGTCGGGCAGGGTCGACGGGTCAATCACCAGGGAATGGTAGCGCGTCACGGTTAACGGGTTATTGAGCCCCGTGAATACCCCGGTGCCGGCGTGGGTGACCGGAGAGGTTTTACCGTGCATCACTTTCGCGGCGCGCACGATGGTGGCACCAAACGCCTGAGCAATCGCCTGATGGCCCAGACAGACGCCCAGGATCGGCAGCTTGCCGGCATAGTGCTGGATAACATCCAGAGAAATACCCGATTCTGACGGCGTACACGGCCCCGGAGAAATCACGATTTTCTGCGGAGCCAGCGTCCCGATATCGGCCAGTCCGATCTCGTCGTTACGGCGGACAACCACCTCTGCACCCAGTTCACAAAAATACTGGTAAAGGTTCCAGGTGAAGGAATCGTAGTTATCAATCAGCAGAATCATGGCGGCTCCCGAAAAAAATGCCGCCCTATTCTACTCAGATTCCCGCGCTTCGCTCACTACTTTGGCAAAGATAGCGTTGAGCGCGGTTAAATCTCCCGTTGCGCCGCTTCGGTTAGCCGTCACCCACTGGTCGGGATCGATATCGCGCCAGTCCAGCGCGTAGCCCGCGTGGAGCGCCAGCTGCTCGAAGAAAACGCGCTGGGCAATACCGTTGCCGCGCATAAACGGATGCAGCATGTTGATTTCGCAGTAATAGTGGCTAACCCGGTCAACAAACGCCGCTTTCTCAAGACCCACGAGATACTTTTCGCCTTCCAGCGCCGCCATCAGCTCGTTGCCCATCTTCTCGATGTATTCGAAATGGCAGAACGGAATGTCACCCTTAAAAATATCGTCGGTACGTAACTCGCCTGCCCGCTTCATCTCGCTGCGGTACAGATGACGATGAATAAGGCACAGATGGGGCAACCCGGGCGCGGATGGCCCAAGCTCCAGCGTCTCAATATGGGGTTCTGAGGGACCATTACCTTTTTCAAGGAGACAACTGGCCTGTAAATTGACGTTACGCTGCTGCTCCCAGAGACGGGATTTTTGCTTGTCGGTGAGTTTTTTCACTTAACGCCTCCCTGAATAGTCCGTTTGCCACAAGTATAAGCAGCAAAACGCGCTTTCGCAGGGAGGGCGACATAACGCGGGCAGAAGAAGCCCGCGTTCAGGAGAATTACGGCAGAACTTTTGCGGAGAGGATAACCACCGGTTTTGACGGCACATTCTGGTACGGACCGACGTCGTGGGTAGGCACCTGAGAAATCTTGTCGGCCACGTCCATCCCTTTCACGATTTTACCGAAAACGGCATAGCCGAAGTCGCGCTGACCGTGGTCGAGGAAGGCGTTATCCGCCACGTTCAGGAAGAACTGGCTGGTCGCGCTGTCTTTGTCTGCGGTACGCGCCATAGAGATGGTGCCGCGTTTGTTCAGCAGGCCGTTGTCCGCTTCGTTTTTGATTGGCGGGTTAGGCTGCTTCTGCTGCATCTGCTCGTTGAAGCCGCCGCCCTGCACCATGAAGCCTGGGATCACGCGGTGGAAAGTGGTGTTGTTATAGAAACCACTGTTCACATAGTCGAGGAAGTTTTTCACGGAAACAGGGGCTTTCTGGCTATTCAGTTCCAGCTCAATATTCCCGGCGGAGGTGGTCAGCAGAACGTGAGGGTCCCCTTTGGCTGCCAGCGCAGCAGGGGAAACGGCAGAAAGAGCAAACACAGCTGCGACAGCCGCCAGTGTTGATTTGAGCATGAGAATTCCTTAACAAAGCGCAGTATAAAAAGCGAATGGCTTGATTCTAAAGAGCAGTATGAACGGAGACCAGCCTTTTACCTAATTTTACGAAATTGAAACAATTATTACCGCGCAAACGATTGGTTACGCCGTCAAATAATGTGATTTAGATCACACTAAAACCTGCAATGACGTAATCATTGCCCTTAAAAGATAGGAATAGATCACTTTAGCGACTAAAATCTGCCCGCTCTCAGCGCCCCCCGGGCGCTTTTCTTTTTCTGAACAGGCCAGACATGACTAACAGCAATCGCATCAAGCTCACATGGATCAGCTTCTTCTCCTACGCCCTGACCGGCGCGTTGGTGATCGTCACCGGGATGGTGATGGGGAATATCGCAGACTACTTTCAGCTGCCCGTTTCCAGCATGAGTAACACCTTTACCTTCCTCAACGCGGGGATCCTGATCTCTATCTTCCTGAATGCCTGGCTAATGGAAATCGTCCCGCTGAAAACCCAGCTACGCTTTGGCTTTGTACTGATGGTTGCCGCCGTGGCGGGCCTGATGCTGAGCCACAGCATCGCCCTGTTCTCCGCCGCCATGTTCGTGCTCGGTCTGGTCAGCGGGATCACCATGTCGATCGGTACGTTCCTCATTACCCACATGTATGAAGGCCGCCAGCGCGGCGCGCGTCTGCTGTTTACCGACTCCTTCTTCAGCATGGCCGGAATGATTTTCCCGATGGTCGCGGCCGTTCTGCTGGCGCGCAGCATTGAGTGGTACTGGGTCTATGCCTGCATCGGCCTGGTCTACGTTGCTATTTTCATTCTGACCTTCGGCTGCGAGTTCCCGGTGCTGGGCAAGAAAGCGCAAACCACGGCAGAGCCCGTTGCGAAGGAAAAGTGGGGCATTGGCGTGCTGTTCCTCTCCGTTGCCGCGCTGTGCTACATCCTGGGCCAGCTGGGCTTTATCTCCTGGGTACCGGAGTACGCGAAAGGTCTGGGCATGAGCCTGAACGATGCGGGTAAACTGGTGAGCGATTTCTGGATGTCTTACATGTTCGGCATGTGGGCGTTTAGCTTCATCCTGCGCTTCTTCGACCTGCAGCGCATTCTGACCGTGCTGGCGGGGCTGGCGACCGTGCTGATGTACCTGTTCATCAACGGTTCACCGGAGCACATGCCGTGGTTCATTCTGACCCTGGGCTTCTTCTCCAGCGCCATTTATACCTCGATCATCACCCTGGGCTCCCTGCAGACCAAAGTGGCCTCGCCGAAGCTGGTTAACTTCGTCCTGACCTGCGGCACCATCGGCACCATGCTGACCTTCGTGGTCACCGGCCCAATCGTCGCCCACAGCGGCCCGCTGGCGGCGCTGCACACCGCGAACGGTCTGTATGCCGTGGTATTCATCATGTGCTTCGTTCTGGGCTTCGTGACCCGCCACCGCCAGCACAACGCGGCGGCAGCGTCTCACTAACCCCTACGCCCCTTTGCGCTCGGCAGAGGGGCTGTTTCTGGCAAAACTTACCTCTTCTCCCCCGATATCCATCTGGATCCACGTCTGCGCCAGCTGCGTCGTGGCGATCACGCGTCCCTGACGAATCGACCAGCGCACCGGCACCTGACAGCGCACCGCTTCAAACCCGCTCTCGGCAGGCAGAATAATCAGGTTCGCCGGGTTCCCCGTGGCAATACCGTAATCGCTCAGGCCGAAGGTACGGGCGCTGTTATGGGTGATGAGATTCAGACCGCTGTCGATTTGCGGATAGCCCATCATCTGGCAGACGTGCAGCCCCATGTGCAGCACCTGCAGCATGTTGCCGGTGCCGAGCGGGTACCACGGGTCGAAGACGTCGTCATGACCGAAGCAGACGTTAATGCCCGCTTCCTGCAGCTCTCTCACCCGGGTGATGCCGCGGCGCTTCGGATAGTCATCAAAGCGCCCCTGCAGATGGATATTGACCAGCGGGTTAGCGACGAAGTTAATTCCCGACATTTTCAGCAGACGGAATAGCCGCGAGGTGTAAGCGCCGTTGTAGGAGTGCATGGCGGTGGTGTGGCTGGCCGTCACGCGCGGGCCGATGCCAGCCTCATACGCCAGCGCTGCCACCGTCTCGACAAACCGCGACTGCTCGTCGTCGATTTCATCGCAGTGGATATCCAGCGGACGGTCATACTTCTTCGCCAGTTCAAAAGCGATATGCAGCGACTGCACGCCATACTCGCGGGTGAACTCGAAGTGCGGGATCGCCCCCACCACGTCGGCTCCCAGCCTTAACGCCTCTTCCAGCAGCGCCGCGCCGTTCGGGTAAGAGAGAATACCTTCCTGCGGGAATGCGACGATTTGCAGCGTCACCCACGGGGCCACCTCCTGCTTCACCTCCAGCATCGCCTTAAGGGCGGTAAGCGTCGGGTCGGAGACATCCACATGAGTACGGACAAACTGTATGCCGTTGGCAATTTGCCACTTCAGCGTTTTCCAGGCGCGCGCTTTAACATCCTCATGGCTGAGCAACGCCTTGCGCTCCGCCCAGCGCTCAATGCCTTCGAATAGCGTGCCGGACTGGTTCCAGTTCGGCTCACCCGCGGTCTGGGTCGTATCAAGATGGATATGCGGCTCAATGAACGGCGGGATCGCAAGCCCGCCGCGCGCGTTCAATACTTCATAACTTTCGGCGTGGGTGTCGTCCATCGGGGTGATGTCACCAAATCGCCCGTTCTCAATGGCGAGCTGCCACAGCCCTTCCCGACCCGGTAAACGAACATTCTGAACAAGCCATAACGGTGTTGTAGACATACCCTTCCCCTAAAAAACGCCGCTGATATTCAGGCGTATCGATTTTGGCAAAACCGCCCCTGATTTGTACACAAATTCAACGAGCGCGAAAAGCCTGCGATTTCCGCCACTTATAAAAATCCTGACAAATCAGCTATATACCACCTAAGGAGTAGGCGAAGACGTATTTGATTTGCATCAATAAGCGCCCCTGCTGAATCGTTAAGGTAGGCAATAATAGAAAAGAAATCGAGGCAATAATGAGCAAAGTCAGACTCGCTATCATCGGTAACGGCATGGTCGGCCACCGCTTTATCGAGGATCTTCTCGATAAGGCCGATGCTGAGCAGTTCGATATTACCGTGTTCTGTGAAGAACCCCGCAAGGCGTACGACCGTGTGCACCTGTCTTCCTACTTCTCCCATCATACCGCCGAAGAGCTCTCTCTGGTGCGCGAAGGTTTCTACGAGAAGCATGGCGTAAAAGTGCTGGTGGGCGAACGCGCTATCACCATCAACCGTCAGGAAAAAGTGATCCACTCCAGCGCCGGGCGTACGGTTTTTTACGACAAGCTGATCATGGCGACGGGCTCTTATCCGTGGATCCCGCCGATCAAAGGCTCGGAAACTCAGGATTGCTTCGTCTACCGTACCATTGAAGACCTCAACGCCATCGAATCCTGCGCCCGTCGCAGCCGTCGCGGCGCGGTGGTCGGCGGCGGCCTGCTGGGTCTGGAAGCGGCTGGCGCACTGAAAAACCTCGGCGTTGAAACCCACGTCATCGAATTTGCCCCGATGCTGATGGCCGAACAGCTCGACCACATGGGCGGTGACCAGCTGCGTCGTAAAATCGAAAGCATGGGCGTGAAGGTTCACACCAGCAAAAACACCAAAGAGATCGTTCAGGAAGGGACTGAAGCGCGCAAAACCATGCGCTTTGCCGATGGCAGCGAGCTGGAAGTGGACTTCATCGTCTTCTCCACCGGTATTCGTCCGCGCGACAAGCTGGCGACCCAGTGCGGGCTGGCCGTGGCGCAGCGCGGCGGGATCATGATCAACGACGCCTGCCAGACCTCCGATCCGGATATCTACGCCATCGGCGAATGCGCCAGCTGGAACAACCGCGTCTACGGTCTGGTGGCACCGGGCTACAAAATGGCGCAGGTTGCCGTGGACCATATCCTCGGCAGCGAAAACGCGTTTACCGGTGCAGACATGAGCGCCAAGCTGAAGCTGCTGGGCGTGGACGTGGGCGGTATTGGCGATGCGCATGGCCGCACCCCGAATTCCCGCAGCTATGTCTATCTCGACGAAAGCAAAGAAGTCTACAAACGCCTCATCGTCAGCCAGGACAACAAAACCCTGCTCGGCGCTGTGCTGGTGGGCGACACCAGCGACTTCGGCAACCTGCTCCAGCTGGTGCTGAACGCCATCGAACTGCCGGAAAACCCGGACGCGCTGATCCTCCCGGCGCACGCGTCCAGCGGCAAGCCGTCTATCGGCGTGGATAAACTGCCGGACAGCGCGCAAATTTGCTCCTGCTTCGACGTCACCAAAGGCATGCTAATCTCCGCCATCAATAAAGGCTGCCACACAGTTGCGGCCCTGAAAGCCGAAACCAAAGCCGGTACCGGCTGCGGCGGCTGTATTCCGCTGGTCACTCAGGTGCTGAACGCCGAACTGGCGAAACAGGGCATCGAAGTGAACAACAATCTGTGCGAGCACTTCGCGTATTCTCGCCAGGAGCTGTATCACCTGATCCGCGTGGAAGGCATCAAGTCCTTCGACGAGCTGCTGGCGAAACACGGCCAGGGCTACGGCTGCGAAGTGTGTAAACCGACCGTCGGCTCCCTGCTGGCCTCCTGCTGGAACGAGTACGTACTCAAGCCGGAACACACGCCGCTGCAGGACACCAACGACAACTTCCTGGCGAATATTCAGAAAGACGGTACCTACTCCGTTATTCCACGTTCCGCCGGTGGCGAAATCACGCCGGAAGGGCTGGTCGCCGTGGGCCGTATTGCCCGTGAATTTAACCTGTACACCAAAATTACCGGTTCCCAGCGTATCGGCCTGTTTGGCGCGCAGAAAGACGATCTGCCGGAAATCTGGCGTCAGCTGATTGAAGCCGGCTTCGAAACCGGTCACGCGTATGCCAAAGCGCTGCGCATGGCGAAAACCTGCGTGGGCAGCACCTGGTGCCGCTACGGCGTCGGCGACAGCGTGGGCTTCGGCGTGGAGCTGGAAAACCGCTACAAAGGCATCCGCACCCCGCACAAAATGAAGTTTGGCGTCTCCGGCTGTACCCGCGAATGTGCGGAAGCGCAGGGTAAAGACGTGGGTATCATCGCCACCGAGAAGGGCTGGAACCTGTACGTCTGCGGCAACGGCGGGATGAAACCACGCCACGCGGACCTGCTGGCGGCGGATCTCGATCGCGACACGCTGATTCAGTATCTCGACCGCTTCATGATGTTCTATATCCGCACCGCCGATAAGCTGACCCGTACCGCTTCCTGGCTCGATAACCTGGAAGGCGGCATCGACTACCTGAAAGCGGTGATCATCGACGACAAGCTGGGCCTGAACGAGCACCTGGAAGCGGAGATGGCGCGCCTGCGCGAGGCGGTGATATGCGAATGGACTGAAACCGTCAACACCCCGGCGGCGCAGACGCGCTTCAAACACTTCATCAACAGCGCCCAGCGCGACCCGAACGTACAGGTAGTGCCCGAGCGCGAGCAGCATCGTCCGGCGACACCGTATGAACGTATTCCGGTCACGCTGGTGGAGGAAAACGCATGAGCCAGTGGATAAACATTTGCGATATTAACGACATCATCCCGGCCACCGGCGTATGCGCGCTGCTGGGCAGCGAGCAGGTTGCGATTTTCCGCCCTCGCCACGATGAACAGGTTTTTGCCATCAGCAATATCGACCCGTTCTTCGAGGCCAGCGTGCTTTCCCGCGGACTGATTGCCGAGCATCAGGGCGAACTGTGGGTCGCCAGCCCGCTGAAAAAGCAGCGTTTCCGCTTAAGCGACGGTTACTGCATGGAAGATGAGAGTCATTCAGTGAAGCACTATGACGTTCGCGTGAAGGACGGCAAGGTGCAGCTGAAAGGCTGATCCCCCGCCTTTTCAATACGAAAAGCTTATGACCCCTTATGGGTAACGGCAGGAAAAACCGTATGTTTTGTACGATTCCTGCTGTTATCCTGACGTCAATTCTTACCCCCTCCATGAAAGCTGCGAGGTAACGTCGTGGATCACCTGCCGATTTTCTGTCAATTACGCAACCGCGACTGCCTGCTGGTGGGCGGCGGCGACGTGGCTGAACGCAAAGCGCGCCTGCTGTTAGAGGCTGGCGCCCGGCTCACCGTCAACGCCCTCACCTTCGCCCCACAGTTTGAGGTCTGGGCCCAGGAAGGGATGCTCACGCTGGAACAGGGTGAGTTTAATGAATCTCTGCTGGATACCTGCTGGCTGACCATTGCCGCAACGGATGATGATGAAGTGAACCAGCGCGTCAGCGACGCCTGCGAAGCGCGCCGAATCTTCTGCAACGTGGTGGATGCGCCGAAAGAGGCCAGCTTTATCATGCCGTCGATTATCGACCGCTCGCCGCTGATGATTGCGGTGTCGTCCGGCGGACGCTCGCCGGTTCTCGCCCGCCTGCTGAGGGAAAAGCTGGAAGCCGTGCTGCCGCAGCACCTTGGTCAGATTGCCCATTACGCCGGACAGCTCCGCTCCCGCGTGAAGCAAACCTTCTCGACCGTTGGCGAGCGCCGTCGCTTCTGGGAAAAATTCTTTGTGAACGACAGGCTGGCGCAGTCGCTGGCGAATCAGGACACCAAAGCCGTTGAAGAGACGACCGAACAGCTGCTCAGCGAGCCGCTGGACCATCGCGGCGAAGTGGTGCTGGTGGGCGCAGGCCCCGGCGATGCGGGCCTGCTGACGCTGAAAGGGCTACAGCAGATCCAGCAGGCCGATACCGTGGTTTACGATCGTCTGGTCTCCGATGACATCATGAACCTGGTACGCCGCGATGCCGACCGCGTATTCGTTGGAAAACGGGCGGGCTATCACTGCGTGCCGCAGGAGGAGATTAACCAGATCCTGCTGCGCGAGGCGCAGAAAGGTAAGCGCGTGGTGCGCCTTAAGGGTGGCGATCCGTTTATCTTTGGGCGTGGCGGCGAGGAGCTGGAAACCCTGTGTGACGCGGGCATTCCGTTCTCCGTGGTGCCGGGCATTACGGCGGCATCCGGCTGCTCAGCTTACTCTGGCATTCCGCTGACCCACCGCGACTATGCCCAGAGCGTGCGTCTGGTGACGGGCCATCTGAAAACCGGCTGCGAGCTGGACTGGCATAACCTGGCCGCGGAAAAGCAGACGCTGGTCTTCTACATGGGGCTGAACCAGGCCGCGACGATTCAGGCGAAGCTGCTGGAGCACGGCATGGAGGCTGATATGCCGGTTGCGCTGGTGGAAAACGGTACGTCCATCAAGCAACGCGTGGTAAATGGTGTACTGACGCAGCTCGGTGAGCTGGCGCAGCAGGTCGAAAGCCCGGCGCTGATTGTGGTGGGTCGTGTGGTTGAGCTGCGCGATAAGCTGAACTGGTTCTCAAATCACTAACGCATATTCTTCCTTTGCGGAGTAGTCCTTATGCGGACTACTCCCCTCTTACTGCTGTCGATAACATATCGCCCCGAAGTGGAATTTCTCCCTTTATTCCCCTGAGTTACATCCAACTTTCGTTTTTAAGACAAGGAATGCGTATGTTCAAACTGGCAAAAGCCGCCGTTCTGGTTGGCCTGTTATCGACTCTGACTGCCTGTACCGGTCATGTACAGAACACCAAAAATAACTGCAGCTACGATTACCTGCTGCACCCGGCGATCTCCATTTCGAAGATCATCGGCGGTTGCGGCCCGGCGGCGGAGCAGTAAGCGTTTTTCAGGCGTAAAAAAACCGGGATATCCCGGTTTTTTTGTTGGCGTAGAGCATTTTTTTTGTCGGGTGGCGGCTCCGCCTTGCCCGACCTACACCTGATATTGTTTTAACTTGGATTTATATAAGGCGTCTTCTTGTTTCTTGTTACTTGATCTTGGCGGCTTTTCAACAAAGCCAATAGCTTTATATACAGCTTTCAGTGTTTTAGACGCACGTTTAGTAGCTTTTTTCGCGCCGTCTTTCATCACTCTCTGCAGGAAATCTTCGTCGTTACGGTAGCGGTGATAACGCTCCTGCAGCTCGGTCAGCATACCGGAAACGGCGTCTGCCACTTCACCTTTCAGGTGGCCGTACATCTTGCCTTCGAAGTGTTTTTCCAGTTCAGGGATGCTCTGGCCAGTCACGCCGGAGAGGATATCCAGCAGGTTGGAAACGCCCGCTTTGTTCTGCACGTCGTAGCGCACCACAGGCGGCTCGTCGGAGTCGGTGACCGCGCGCTTGAGCTTTTTGACGACGGATTTCGGATCTTCCAGCAGGCCGATAACGTTGTTGCGGTTATCGTCAGACTTGGACATCTTCTTGGTCGGCTCCAGCAGCGACATCACGCGCGCGCCGGACTTCGGAATGAACGGCTCTGGCACTTTGAACACATCGCCGTAAATCGCGTTAAAGCGCTGGGCGATATCGCGGCTCAGCTCCAGGTGCTGCTTCTGGTCTTCACCTACCGGCACCTGGTTGGTTTGATACAGCAGGATGTCCGCCGCCATCAGCACCGGATAGTCGAACAGACCGGCGTTGATGTTTTCAGAGTAGCGCGCGGATTTATCCTTGAACTGGGTCATGCGGCTCAGCTCGCCGAAATAGGTGTAGCAGTTCAGCGCCCAGCCCAGCTGCGCGTGCTCCGGCACGTGAGACTGAACGAAAATGGTGCTCTTCTCAGGATCGATGCCGCAGGCCAGGTACAGCGCCAGGGTGTCCAGGGTGGCTTTACGCAGCTTCTCAGGATCCTGACGCGCGGTAATCGCATGGAGATCGACGATGCAGTAAATGCAATGGTACTCATCCTGCATGCTGACCCACTGACGTAACGCACCCATGTAGTTACCAATGGTCAATTCACCTGAAGGCTGTGCGCCACTAAAAACGATGGGCTTAGTCATTATTCAATTCCTGATGTTCACTGTGCGAAAGCCCGAGTGCGGGCAACAAATCTTTGAAGTGGTCGAAGACCACATCCGGCTCACTTAATGTGATGGCTTCACCGTAGTTGTAGCCATAGGTTAATCCGACGGAAGGACACCCAGCCGCTCGGGCAGCCAGAATATCATTGCGCGAATCCCCGACAAAGAGCAGCTCCGCAGGGGTTAAGGATAATTTTCCTGCCACCAGCAACAGCGGTTCCGGATGCGGCTTTTTGTTCTGCACGTCGTCACCGCCCACAATCACGGAGAAATACTTCGCGATATCCAGCGCTTCCAGCAGAGGCGCAACAAATGGCGTCGGTTTGTTGGTCACCAGCCCCAGCGGAATGCCCTTCGCGTGCAGCGCGCTCAGCGTTTCCTGAACGTCCGGGAACAGGAAACTGCCCTCCTCGACGGTCTCTTCGTAGAAACGATCGAACAGTTTGCGCAGAATCCGCAGCTGCTCATCCTTAGGGATGTCAGCGTGGTCAACGCTCGGTTTACCCTGCGCGGAACGCTGCGACGCGCGCTCCTGACGCGCCCACGTCAACGCGCGCTCCATCAGGACATCGGCGCCGTTGCCAATCCACGTTACCACGCGCTCTTCCCCCGCAACGGGGAGTTCAAGGGCGTACAGCGCCTGGTCTACGGCGCTCGTTAAGCCCGGCGCGCTGTCGACCAGCGTGCCGTCGAGGTCAAATGCGATACCCCGAATTGCCTGCAATTTATCCATGACTTACCTTCGCCAGCTCACGGCGCATTTCATCAATGACTTTTTTGTAATCCGGTTGGTCGAAAATTGCCGAACCTGCAACGAACATATCCGCGCCGGCTGCCGCAATTTCACCAATGTTATTCACTTTCACACCGCCGTCCACTTCCAGGCGAATATCGTAACCTGACTCATCAATACGACGGCGCACTTCACGCAGCTTATCCAGCGTGTGGGGAATGAACGACTGACCGCCAAAGCCCGGGTTAACGGACATCAGCAGAATCACGTCCAGCTTGTCCATGACATAGTCGAGATAGCTCAGCGGCGTGGCCGGGTTAAACACCAGGCCCGCCTTACAGCCGTTCTCTTTGATCAGCTGCAGCGTGCGGTCCACGTGTTCAGAGGCTTCAGGATGGAAAGTGATGATACTGGCACCCGCTGCGGCGAAGTCAGGCACGATGCGATCAACAGGCTTAACCATCAGGTGAACGTCGATCGGCGCGGTAATGCCATAGTTACGTAATGCCTTGAGCACCATTGGGCCAATGGTCAGGTTAGGGACGTAGTGGTTGTCCATAACGTCGAAATGGACGACATCTGCACCAGCCGCGAGAGCTTTGGCGGTGTCTTCACCCAGGCGGGCAAAATCGGCCGACAGAATTGAGGGAGCAATCAAAAACTGTTTCATCCGCTTCTCCTTGAAATGTGTTTACCGGCGGGCAAAACGGCTCAGGGGCGATAAAGAGCCAGAAGTTCGTCCACCTTTTTACGTGTGCCGCCGTTGCTGCTAATGCTACGCCGCACTTTGACCTGAAAATGCTTCGCGGCTTTATACCATTCGCGCGTATCAGGCGTGTCGTGATTCGAAATTAACACCGGAATTCTTTTGCTGACCAGCTTTTCTGCCATCTCCGCCAGACGGGCCTGTTCGGCCGGGCTGAAGCTGTTGGTGTGATAAGCGGTGAAATTCGCCGTTGCAGACAGTGGTGCGTAAGGCGGGTCACAGTAAACCACCGAGTTTACGCCTGCCAGCTCCATACACTCTTCATAGGAGAGGCAATGAAACTCTGCGTTCTGCGCTTTTTCGGCAAAGTGGTACAGCTCGTCCTGCGGGAAATACGGGCGCTTATAGCGACCAAACGGCACGTTAAACTCCCCGCGCAGGTTATAGCGGCACAGGCCGTTGTAACCATGACGGTTGAGATAGAGGAACAGCAGCGCCCGACGGAACGGATCCTGACTCTGATTAAACTCAGTGCGGAACTGGTAGTAAACGTCCGGCTGATTGTTCTCCGGCGTAAACAGTTTGCGCGCCTCTGCGACATACTCTTCGGTACGCAGCTTAACAATGTTATAGAGGCTGATGAGGTCGTTGTTGATATCCGCCAGGATATAACGAGAAAAATCGGTGTTCAGGAACACCGATCCTGCGCCCACGAAAGGCTCGATTAGACACTCGCCTTTTGGCAGGTGCTTTTTAATATCATCGAGCAGGGGGTATTTCCCCCCTGCCCATTTCAGAAAAGCGCGATTTTTTTTCATGCTGACTAACTGATTACACCTTCTCCGGCTGTGGAGAAAGCTCCGACAGCATCCTGCGCTTTAAACATTACTTCAGATCGGCCTGAACCTGATGAATCGGCTTCGCCCAGGGATTTTTTGCCTGAACATCCGCTGGCAGTGCCGCTACGGCACGTTTCGCTTCATCTTTGGACGAATAAACGCCGCTGACCAGCACATACCACGGTTGACCGTTACGGGTCGTCTGATAAACAACATAGTCTTTCAGATTTGATTTCTTCGCCCAGCTGTTGAGGTTGTCATAGTTAGACGAACTGCTCAGCTGCAGCGTGTAGTTGCTGGATGGCGCAGACTTCATCGAGCCAACGTTACCTGCAGTTTTGCCTGCGGCGCTGCTGGAGGCTGTTGCCGTGGCTGCTGGAGCCGTTGCTGCAGGTGCCGCTGTGGTTGCCGTTGCTTTCGGCGCAGTCTGCGTGACTGGCGCTTTAGCAGGCTCGCTCACCGCAGCCGTTTCGGTGCGTTTCGGCTGTGCCGGTACGGCTTTCACTTCAGGCGCTTTTACGACTGCCTGAGGTTTGGTTTCACGCTTAGGCTCAATCACCGCCTGCTTACGTTCAGGACGCGTCGCAGTTTGCGTCTGGCGCGGTTTGGTTTCCGTCGCAGCCGTTTGTGGCTGAGCGTTACCACCGCGAATCGGGGCAACGGTTGCCGGCTCAGTTGGCAGCGTAGAGTTAACCACGACGTTATCAACCTGCTGCTGGTTCTGCGGCTGCGTCAGCGCATTGTTCAGATCACCCTGAACTTCTACGCGCTGCTGGCCTTCAGGCGTGGCAGGTGCCTGCCCCTGAGCAGGGGTTGAAGAAACGGGCGGCAGAGAAACATCCTGCGGCGCTGTAGTGTTACCTGCGGTCTGCTCTGCGGAAGTCGCACCCGGTGCAGGCTGTGCGCCATTCGCCTGATTGGTCGCATCGTTACCGGACAGGTTGATGCTCTTCTCAGCGGAAGCAGTTTGCTCGGTTGAGTTCGTTGACGGTGCTTTAAGCGCGGAGCCAATGCCGACAATCAGCAGCACAAGCACCAGAACGCCCAGGCCCATCATGATGTACTGGCGGGAAGCCGGTTTCGGCGCAGCGGCTTTTTTACGTTTACGTGGGCGACGCTCTACAGGCTGTTCGTCCATTGAATCTTCTTCGGACTCATAATCCTCTTCTGCTCGCTCTTCGTGCGCGTTGCGGCTGCGCGAAGGGCGACGATCGTCTGCATCCAGATCAACATCGTCAAAGTTGATCTGCGGCTCGTTATCACGTTCTGAAGATTGACGAGAACGACCAGTACGACGATCGCTGGGATCGGGTTTCAGCTCGTCTTCTGGTTTGAATTCATCCATTTAACACCCCACTCAAAGGCTTATGCTAACGACTTTGCATTTCACCTGAAGCTAAACGACCACCTGCGACAGTGGCCTGACCTTTCTAGTTGTTACGCCTGCTGACAATCAGCGATAGCGCCAAGAACGACATCGTGCGGCACTCCGCCGCGCACTTCACTCTTCCCTATTGCAAGCGGGAGTACAAGACGCATCTCACCTGCCAATACTTTTTTATCGCGCATCATGTGGGGTAAATACGCTTGCGCCGACATCTCCTGCGGCCCGGTTACCGGCAAACCTGCACGCTCAAGCAGCGCAATGATGCGTGCCGTCTCTTCAGGTTTAAACTGCCCCAGACGTTCAGAGGTGCGCGCTGCCATGACCATACCGGCCGCGACGGCTTCACCGTGCAGCCAGTTGCCGTAACCCATCTCGGCTTCAATGGCGTGGCCAAACGTATGCCCAAGATTCAGTAAAGCACGTAAGCCCGTTTCACGCTCGTCTGCAGCGACAACTTCTGCTTTCAGTTCACAACAACGACGAATGCAGTATGCCAGTGTAGCCTCATCCAGGCACAGCAGCGCATCCATATTCTCTTCAAGCCAGCTAAAGAACTCGCCATCCAGAATAATGCCGTATTTGATCACTTCTGCCAGACCCGAAGCCAGTTCGCGCTTCGGCAGGGTTTTCAGACAGTCGAGATCCACCACCACCGATGCGGGCTGGTAGAACGCGCCAATCATGTTTTTGCCGAGCGGATGGTTAACTGCCGTTTTGCCACCCACAGAGGAGTCGACCTGGGACAGCAACGTGGTCGGGATTTGAATAAAACGGACACCACGTTGATAGCTTGCGGCCGCAAAGCCGGTCAGATCGCCCACAACACCGCCGCCCAGGGCAAGCAGTGTTGTATCGCGACCGTGCGGTTTTTGCAGCAATGCGGTAAAGACGGTATCCAGTACCGTCAGGCTTTTATACTGCTCGCCATCGGGGAGAATCACACTGTCGACTTTTACGCCCGCCTGCTCAAGCAGGTGGCGTACGCGGTCGAGATAAAGCGGAGCCAGCGTCTCATTGGTGACCAGCATCGCCTGATCACCCGCTTTCAGTGGTAAAAAGGAAGCTGGGTCGTTAAACAAACCAGCCGCGATGGTGATAGGGTAACTACGTTCCCCGAGAGTAACTGTAATCCTCTCCATGACGCGACATCCACCTTTAATGCTTTTACCCGCAGGCGAGTGTATATAAAGCCAGAATCAGTTGCTTTCCAGCATATGAATAATCTGGTTTGCAACCACTTTAGCGCTCTGGTCGTCAGTACGAATGGTCACGTCGGCAATCTCTTCATACAGCGGATTGCGTTCATCGGCCAACGCTTCCAGAACTTCGCGTGGTGGCGTTTCAACCTGCAGCAGCGGGCGCTTTTTATCGCGCTGCGTACGTGCCAGCTGTTTCTCAATGGTCGTCTCAAGATAGACCACTACGCCACGGGCGGAGAGACGGTTACGGGTTTCGCGAGATTTCACAGAACCGCCGCCTGTTGCCAGAACGATGCCCTGTTTTTCCGTGAGTTCGTTGATCACTTTTTCTTCTCGGTCACGGAAACCTTCTTCGCCTTCTACATCGAAAACCCAGCCCACATCAGCTCCGGTTCGTTTCTCAATCTCTTGATCAGAATCGTAAAATTCCATATTGAGTTGTTGAGCTAACTGACGCCCAATAGTGCTTTTGCCGGCACCCATAGGCCCAACCAGAAAGATATTGCGTTTCTCTGCCATTTTATCGGTACTACTAAGACTATTCGTTAATGGTAATTCCCGCTTCGCAGACACCCAGCGTAGCAGGACATGAACTGAAACCTCATATGCAATAGAGCGAGAGTCAGACTAAAAATTATCTCAATACTCCGGCTTGTTTGGCAACTGATTAAATCACCGCGCCGGGCGCATAAGGTAATAAGACGTAAGTCCAACTCAAATCGGTACTCCTTGTATGCTAATTCATGCCCCACGTCAAACATCTGCAACAAACTGAATGCAAAATCATTGCGGGGATCGTTACCCGTCAGCGAATACCGACCAGACGTGGTGTAATAAACACCACTAGCTCGCGCCGTTCATTATCCTTCCCATCGTGGCGAAAAAGCTGCCCAAGCCAGGGGATTTTCCCCAGCCCCGGCACGCTGTCGCTGCCAGTTTTGTTCTTCTGCGAAAAAATTCCGCCCAACGCCAGCGTTTCTCCACTTTTTACCTCCACCTGGGTTTCTATCTCCTGTTTGTCGATCGCCAGCGTTTCGCCGTCAGCCTGCTGCAGGACTTGTCCCGGCATATTTTCACTGATGTGCAATTTCAGGCGTACGCGCCCTCCCGGTAAGACCACCGGCGTGACCTCCATCCCTAATACCGCCTCTTTAAACTCAACGGAGGTTGCGCCGCTTTCGCCGCTTGAGACCTGATACGGAATTTCACTCCCCTGCTTGATGCTGGCCGGTTGCATATGCGAGGCCAGCAGCCGCGGGCTGGCGATGATATCGACCTGCTGTTTTTGCTCCAGCGCAGAAAGCTCCAGATCCAGCAGCCGACCATTGATCCGTCCGATGTTAAAACCCACGTGGCTGGTGGCGCTGGCGACGGAAAGATCGCTACCAAGCGTGGTGAGCTGGCCAACCTTTCCCGCGTCGGCGGCGTCGGCGAGATTCCATTTCACTCCCAGCTCACGCAGGCTTTTTTCATTAATGGTCACAATATGCGCCGCCAGCTCGACCTGTTCGACAGGAATATCCATCTGAGCGGCCCAGCGCTGCAGCGTTTCCACCACCGTCTGGTTATCGCGAATCAGCAGCCGGTTGGTGCGTTTGTCGAGAGACAAACTTCCCTTTGGGCTCAGGAGTTTTTCAGCGTCTTTTTGCAGCTCTCCGGCATCGGCATAGGAGAAAGCGAGGCTGTGAGAAACCAGCGGCGCCTCAAGCTGTCGACGCGTTCGCTCCTGTTCTGAGCGCTCCTGCTGTTCACGCTGCCAGGCCGCGGTATGAACATAAAAAATGCCGCCCTCCTCTCGCAAAACGAGGCCAGCGCTGGTGACAACCGTTTGTAACGCTTGACGCCAGGGGACCCGCGTCAGGTTGAGCGAAAGCGTGCCGCCGACGTCAGGCGATATCACCAGATTTCGGTTCTCCTGTGCAACCAGGCTCTGCAGCACCTGGACTACAGGCACGTCATCCACCACCAGCGTGACCGGTTTTGGCGCGGCGGCCCACAGCGGATGGCTGAACGCCAGCAGCCACAGCATTATCCGTAAATTCATTCTTATTCGTTCCTTCTCGTTGCCACGTCCATGTTCCTGGTTCACATGTGTCACCCACATTAACAACCAGCTCCGTTTCATTTATGGCTGTTATCGTCCAGCCCGCCGGGAAGCGTTCATGCGTTTTCAGCCGGTACCAGCGCTTTTGCCCATCCTGTAAAATGCCGATAGCCTGCTGTCCTCCCACCATGCCGCGATAGCGCCACTGCGCCAGCTCGCCAATGGCACAGGGATCGTCCGGCGGGCGAAACGGATCGCGCATGCCGGTCAATAGCAGCGCTGAGCAAACCAGCAAATATCGCGCGCTATTTCGCATGTTCCAGCTCCAGCAGCAGGCGCAACGCTGTACCTTGTGGGGCAATCGCGAAAGCGGCGATCTGCACATCCCGCTGCGCCAGCCGGGAAAAAAGCGCCGGGAGAGCCTGCCACTCCACCTCCAGCATCAGTTCCCCTCCGTTCTGCAGCGGCTTCCAGTGAACCAGCGTCGCGTTATCACCCTGAAAATCGAGCGGGGAAAACGGCGTCAGCTCGCGTATTTCCGTTGTTTCCGTAAGAAACGGCACCTTTCTGACGACAGGCCATAACGCCGCGTTCGTCCTCGCGTCCTGAATCAGCTGTCGCTGTCGTTCAGCACACTGCCTGTCCAGCGGTCTGAGCAAGGTGCCCCACGCGGCCAGTCCTGCCAGGAGACTCCCCAGACACCAGAAAAGCACCCGATACCAGGGACGGCTTTCGCACCAGCGTTCTAACAGGGTATCCATGCGTTACCCCTCGCTTTTAAGATGGAGGGTGAACATCCAGCGCCCCTGGCTGTCCTGCCGAAGCTCACCCGCCGTTCCGGGCGTAAAACCCACTATTTGGCCCAGCGCATCGCGCAGAGCAGACAGGGCTGGCAGGGTTATGGCATACCCGGTCAACATCAGAGCAGGAGGCTGATAGCGAAGCTCTGTCAGCCAGACCTGTGAAGGAGTGGCGCGGGAAAGGGATTCCAGCACCGGCTGCCATGCGCGTTGTTGACGTGTCTGCGCTGGCTTCTGCGCCTGTGAGGCGAGTTTCTGCCGGGAGGCAAGCGCGTGCTGCACGGTCTGCATTCCCGTCAGCTCCGTTTGCAGCGCGTGCAGCCTCATAACAGGGTTTATCCGCAGGCAGAAAATGACCGCGAACATCAACAGCACGGTGCCGACACACATTGCCCCCCAGAAACGCAGGCATCGTGCGCGCCGCTGCTGTCGCCAGGGCAGAAAGTTCATGAGGCTCATCCGGGCACCTCGCTCATGGCCAGCGCCAGCGCAACGGTATAATCAGCGCCGCAGTCCGGTAGCGGGGCATGGCAGCGTTCCAGGATTTCCCACGGATCACGTCGGTTATCAAACAGCGCGATGTCATCCGGACCAAGCGCCAGCAGCGCCGCCAGCTCGGCCACGCTTTCGGCTTCTGTGGTAAAGCGGCGTCCCCACTGGTGGCGCATCGCCCACAGCCACTGCCGATCGTCGCGCCAGGCGACGCACGTCGCTGGCGCCACCGCAGGAAGAAGATTCGCCAGCGCGCTGGCATCCGGCGTAATGGCCACCAGCCGCAAACGCAGCGTTTTCGCCAGCGCCAGTAGGGTATCAACCTCGTTGTTTTGCGCGGCGGTCACGTGAAAGGTATTGCTGAAGGTATCCTGCGCGTAATCGAAACAGAGCGTATCGGCAGACATCTCCAGTTCGCGCGCGAGCGCCGCGCCAAGCCATGAGAGCTGCTCGCTGTCGCGCAGCGCAACGGTCGGGCGGGGGAGCGTCCGTTGCAGAGTGCGTGCTGCCGGGAAAGAGAGGAACACCCGATGGTAGTGCGGCAGCGTTTTGCGCCAGTCGCGTAACGCATCAACCAGCTGTTCTGGCTGACAAATTTTGCCGTCACGAATGATGCCCTCGTCCAGAGGAATCGCCCACCAGCGGCGCAAGCACCAGCCCGACTTATCCCGGGCCAAGGCGACGATCTGCACCCTATCCTGTTGAATATGAACGCCCGTTTGCCATGTTTTGAAAGCCATGCTTCACGATCTCCTTATCGCCCGTCGGGTTGACGGCTATATCAATGAATCAGGCTTGCCTTTATACTACCGCGCGATTGTTTAGAAACTGCCCAAGTGAAACCAAATGGGAAATCTCCGGTGAAGTTCGTAAAGTATTTATTCATCCTTGCAGTCTTTTGCATTCTGCTGGGAGCAGGCTCGATTTACGGTTTATACAAATATATTGAGCCACAGCTACCTGATGTCGCCACGCTTCGCGATGTGCGCCTCCAGATCCCGATGCAAGTCTATAGCGCCGATGGCGAGCTGATGGCGCAGTATGGCGAGAAGCGTCGTATTCCGCTGACCTTAAACCAAATCCCCCCCGTGATGGTGAAAGCCTTTATCGCCACGGAGGACAGCCGTTTTTACGAGCACCACGGTGTCGATCCGGTGGGGATTTTCCGTGCCGCGAGCATTGCGTTGTTCTCTGGTCACGCCTCTCAGGGGGCGAGTACCATTACGCAGCAGCTGGCGCGTAACTTCTTCCTCAGCCCTGAAAAGACGCTGATACGCAAGATCAAAGAGGTGTTCCTCGCGATCCGTATTGAGCAGCTGCTGAGCAAAGACGAAATCCTTGAGCTGTACCTCAACAAAATCTACCTGGGCTACCGCGCCTATGGCGTGGGGGCTGCCGCACAGGTGTACTTCGGTAAGCCCGTTGAGCAGCTCACCTTAAGCGAAATGGCAACCATCGCCGGTCTGCCGAAAGCGCCGTCCACCTTTAACCCGCTCTACTCGCTCGATCGCGCCACCGCGCGCCGTAACGTCGTTTTGTCACGTATGCTGAGCGAAGGCTACATCAGCCAGAGCGAGTACGACCAGGCGCGTAACGATGTCATTGACGCTAACTACCACGCCCCTGAGATCGCCTTCGCGTCCCCTTACCTGACCGAAATGGTTCGCCAGGAGATGGTGAATCGCTATGGTGACAAGGCCTACGAAGATGGCTATCGCGTGTACACCACCGTCACCCGTAAGGTCCAGCAGGCGGCTCAGGAAGCGGTGCGGAACAACGTGATGGACTACGATATGCGTCACGGCTATCGCGGCCCGTCAAACGTGCTCTGGAAAGTGGGCGAAAGCGCGTGGGACAGTAAAAAAATCACCAGTACGCTGAAGGCGCTGCCAACCTATGGTCCGCTCCTTCCTGCCGTGGTCACGCAGGCCGATCCTCAGGAAGCCGTTGCGACGCTCGCGGACGGTACGTCCGTCTCCCTGCGTATGGACGGTATCCGCTGGGCGCGTCCTTACCGCTCGGATACGCTGCAGGGCGCAACGCCGCGTAAAGTGACCGATGCAGTCCAGACCGGGCAGCAAATCTGGGTGCGCAAGGTAGGCGAATCCTGGTGGCTGGCGCAGGTGCCGGACGTCAACTCGGCCCTGGTCTCTATCAATCCACAGAACGGTGCCATCCTGGCCCTGGTCGGCGGGTTTGATTTCAACCAGAGCAAATTTAACCGCGCCACTCAGGCGCTGCGTCAGGTCGGTTCCAATATCAAACCGTTCCTCTACACGGCAGCGATGGATAAGGGCTTGACCCTCGCCAGCATCCTTAACGACGTGCCAATCTCCCGCTGGGATGCCGGTGCCGGTTCCGACTGGCAGCCGAAGAACTCCCCTGCGGAGTATGCCGGCCCAATTCGTCTCCGTCAGGGCCTGGGACAGTCGAAAAACGTGGTGATGGTGCGCGCCATGCGCGCAATGGGCGTCGACTATGCCGCAGAGTATCTGCAGCGCTTCGGTTTCCCGGCGCAGAACATCGTTCGCACCGAGTCGCTGGCGTTAGGCTCCGCCTCGTTTACGCCGCTTCAGGTCGCACGCGGGTACTCGGTGATGGCCAACGGCGGCTTCCTGATTGACCCGTACTTCATCAGCAAGATCGAGAACGACCAGGGCGGCGTGCTGTTCGAAGCGAAGCCGAAAATTGCCTGCCCTGACTGCGATATTCCGGTGATTTATGGCAATACGCCGAAATCCGAGGTGCTTGAGAATAAGGACATGGAAGACCCTGCCGTGTCTCAGGAGCAGCAGAACGGCGTCGTGCCGCAGCCGCAGCTCGAGCAGGCTAACCAGTCGCTGGTGGCACAGACCGGCGCGCCGGAGTATGCCCCGCACGTGATTAACACGCCGCTGTCGTTCCTGATCAAAAGCGCGCTGAACACCAACATCTTCGGTGAACCGGGCTGGCAGGGCACAGGCTGGCGCGCAGGGCGCGATTTGCAGCGCCATGATATCGGCGGTAAAACGGGGACAACCAACAGCTCGAAAGATGCCTGGTTCTCCGGCTACGGCCCGGGCGTGGTGACGTCGGTCTGGATCGGTTTCGACGATCACCGCCGTGACTTAGGTCGTACAACGGCCTCCGGCGCGATTAAGGATCAGATTTCCGGCTACGAAGGCGGAGCGAAGAGCGCGCAGCCGGCCTGGGACGCCTACATGAAGTCCGTTCTTGAAGGCGTGCCGGAGCAGCCGTTAACGCCACCGCCAGGCGTGGTGACGGTTAATATCGACCGCAGCACCGGTCAGCTCGCCAACGGCGGTAATAGTCGCGAAGAGTATTTCATCGAGGGCACGCAGCCAACCACGCAGGCGGTGCACGAGGTGGGGACAGAGATTATTGATAACGGCGAGACGCACGAGCTGTTCTGACAACAAAGCAAAACGGCAACCTCTGGTTGCCGTTTTTGTGTTTGCTCCCTCTTCCCGTGGGAGAGGGTTGGGATGGGGCATCAGGCCATTACAGCCGCCCCTGCCCCTTCAACCACTCCCGTACCAGGAACAGCGCGCTCACGTTGCGAGCCTCATTAAAGTCAGGGTCTTCAAGCAGATCCATCAGGTGCGCTAACGGCCAGCGAACCTGCGGCAGCGGCTCCGGTTCATCCCCTTCCAGCGATTCAGGATAGAGGTCTTCAGCCACCACGATATTCATTTTGCTGGAAAAATAGGACGGCGCCATGCTCAGCTTTTTCAGGAATGAAAGCTCATTCGCACCGAAGCCGACCTCTTCTTTCAGCTCGCGGTTTGCCGCTTCAAAGACGGTTTCACCCGGGTCGATAAGCCCTTTCGAGAACCCAAGCTCGTAAGATTCCGTTCCCACAGCGTATTCGCGGATCAAAATCAGATGATCGTCGACAATGGGAACAATCATCACCGCTTCGCGCGAAGAGGGGCGCATACGTTCATAAACGCGACGCACACCGTTGCTGAACTCCAGGTCCACACTTTCGACATTAAACAGGCGCGATTTGGCGACAGTTTCAACATTCAGAATGGTGGGTTTTTGTAATGGTTTGCTCATCTTGATGGGTCTTAGCAGTGAGAACTGGCGTTATTGTGCGATATGCCGCACGGTTTCGGCAATGTCAATCGTTCTTTATTTACATTTATGCAACGTATCAGGGATCAATCCTCAATTCAAAACAAATGTCAAGAGGTTGAAATGTTTCCAGGAATTTGCTGATATCGCGCCATAACAGGCTTTGCTATCATCACCGGTCACTGGGATGCGCTTCAGAATGCTCAAGTTCGACTCCATACTTGCCGATAGCCAGCCACAGACTCTCATTCAATGTAAAGGTGCTACTGACTACACCTGTAAGAAGATAAGTAAGATGGGGAAAGCATGAGCACCATTTTGATTGTTCTCGCTGCTATGCTGGCCGGCGCGTTGGTTGCAGGGTGGTTGTACAGGCGCCGCGTACAGCGCCGTTATCGTCTGCCTTTTTTAAACGCATTTGCGGGTGCGAGCACGCGTAAACTCACGCAGGACGAGCGCGATGCGGTTGAAAACTATCTCGAAATCCTGAACCGTACTCAGTTAACGCCTGGGCCAACGGGAGCCACCGCTGCGCCCGTCGCGCTAAAGCTGAATGCGCAAAGTGATACCGTGCTGTGCGTGACGCGCTCCATCACGCGCTATGGCATCACCACTGATGACCCCAACAAATGGCGCTATTACCTTGATTCCGTCGAAGTGCATCTGCCCCCGTCCTGGGAGCAATACATTAATGACGAAAACAGCGTTGAGCTGATTCACACCGATTCGTTGCCTCTGGTAATCACGCTTAACGGCCATACGCTGAATGAATACCTTCAGGAAGCCCCGCGTTTTGCGCTGGAGCGCGCGAGTTCAACGCAGGCGTCCATTCGTGGCGAAGAGACAGAGCAGATCGAACTGCTGAACATTCGCCAGGAAACGCATGAAGAGTACGCCCTGAGCCGCCCGGACGGCATCCGTGAAGCCATTCTGATCGTTGCTGCCTTCCTGCTCTTTTTTATCTGCCTGCTGACGCCGGATGTGTTTGTCCCCTGGCTGGCTGGCGGCGCGGTGCTGCTGCTGGCCGGCGGGCTTTGGGGTCTCTTTGCTCCACCGGCTAAAACCTCGTTGCGCGAGATCCACTGCCTGCGCGGGACGCCAAAGCGCTGGGGCCTGTTCGGTGAAAACGATCAGGAGCATCTCAACAATATCTCGCTCGGTATTATCGACCTGATCTACCCGCGCCACTGGCAGCCGTGGATCGCACAGGATTTAGGGCAGAAAACCGATATTGATATCTACCTTGACCGCCACGTTGTGCGCCAGGGGCGCTTCTTATCCCTGCATGATGAAGTGAAAAATTTCCCGCTTCAGCACTGGCTACGCAGTACGGTCATTGCCGGCGGCGCCGCGCTGGTCTTAGCCATGCTGCTGCTTTTCGTGCCGCTGGATATGCCCATTAAATTCACCCTGTCGTGGATCAAAGGGGCGCAAACCATTGAAGCGACAAGCGTCAACAAACTGGATGAAGCCGGTGTACGCGTGGGGGACACGCTGCGCCTGAAGGGAACCGGGATGTGTAATATTCACACCCCGGGGGCGTGGAACACGCGTCAGAGCTCGCCGTTCATGCCGTTCGACTGTTCGCAAATTATCTGGAACGACGCGCCGCCGCTGCCGCTGCCGGAATCCGAAGTGGTGAATAAGGCCACGGCTCTCACCCAGACGGTTAACCGCCAGCTGCACCCGAAACCGGACGATGATTCGCGCGTCAGCCCCGCGCTGCGCTCGGCCATTCAGAAATCAGGCATGGTTCTGCTGGATGATTTTGGTGACATCGTCCTGAAAACGCAGGATTTATGCTCCTCTCAGGATGAGTGCATACGCCTTAAAAACGCCCTGGTAAACCTGGGGAACAGCAAAGACTGGGACTCGCTGGTAAAACGCGCCGAAGCGGGACGACTGGATGGCGTTAACGTGCTGCTGCGTCCGGTGAGCGCGGAATCGCTGGATAACCTGGTCGCCACCTCGACGTCGCCGTTCATGATGCGCGAGACCACCCGCGCGGCTCAGGCGCTGAACAGCCCGGCGCCGGGTGGCTTTGTGATAGCAAGCGATGAAGGCAGCGACCTGGTCGATCAACCCTACCCGCAGGTTGCGCTTTATGACTACCCGGCGCAGGAGCAGTGGAGCCAGTTCCAGCGCCTGGCGCAGATGCTGATGCAAACGCCGTTCAGCGCCGAAGGGATTGTCACGAGTATTTATACCGACGCCAACGGCACTCGCCATATCGGCCTGCACCGGATGCCGGATAGCGCAGGCTTGTGGCGTTACATCGGCACCTCTTTGCTGATGACCGCGATGCTGATCGCCATTTTCTGGAACGGCTTTATGGCCCTGCGCCGCTACCAGCGCTCGCGCACCCGGCTTGCAGACATTCAGCAGTATTATGAAAACTGCCTCAATCCAAAGCTGATCCCCTCGTCTGAGAGCCTGATCTGATAACGTCGTTGCGCGACAAGATGTGCTACCCTGTCGCGCACGTTTCTTCTGGCTGGAGTTCCCCCCTAATGCATCTTGATATCGCCTGGCAGGAGGTAGATACCGTTCTGCTGGATATGGACGGCACGCTGCTCGATCTCGCCTTTGATAACTATTTCTGGCAAACGCTGGTTCCTGAAACCTATGGCGAGCAGCAGGGGATCTCCCCGGCAGAAGCGCAGGCATTCATTCGTTCGCAATATAGTGCGGTGCAACATACGCTAAACTGGTACTGTCTTGACTACTGGAGCGAGCGCCTCGGTTTGGATATTTGTGCCATGACCACCGCCCAGGGGCCGCGCGCCGTTCTGCGCGAGGATACCGTGCCCTTTCTGGATGCGCTGAAAGCAAGCGGCAAGCGCCGTATTTTGCTGACCAACGCGCATCCACATAATCTGGCGGTGAAGCTGGAGCATACCGGTCTGGCGTCGCACCTTGATTTATTACTTTCCACCCACACATTTGGTTATCCGAAAGAGGATCAGCGGTTGTGGCATGCGGTAAGGGAAGAGACGGGTTTGCAGCCAGAACGTACGTTGTTCATTGATGACAGCGAGCCCATTCTGGATTCCGCGGCAAGGTTTGGCATTCGCTACTGTCTGGGCGTGACCAATCCTGACTCTGGCCTGGCTGAAAAAAGCTATCTGCGCCACCCTGGACTGAACGACTATCGCCAGATGATCCCCTCACTGATCGTGAAGGAGACGCCATGAAAGAAAAACCCTCTGACGGGGTAAGACTGGATAAATGGCTGTGGGCAGCGCGTTTTTATAAAACTCGCGCCCTCGCCCGCGAGATGGTTGACGGCGGAAAAGTGCATTACAACGGCCAGCGCAGCAAACCAAGCAAGCTGGTTGAGCTGAATGCCACCTTAACGCTGCGGCAGGGCAACGATGAACGTACGGTGGTGATTAAAGCCATTACCGAACAGCGTCGACCTGCAGCGGAAGCCGTACTGCTTTATGAAGAGACGGCGGAGAGCATTGAAAAGCGCGAGAAGACCGCGCTGGCGCGCAAAATGAACGCGCTGACGATGCCCCACCCGGACCGGCGACCGGATAAAAAAGAGCGTCGCGATCTGATGAAATTTAAACACGGTGAGACTGATTAACCTCACCCGCACGAGAGATGAAAATGGCCCAACACGACCAATTACACCGCTATCTGTTTGAACAATTCGCCGTGCGCGGCGAGCTGGTCACCGTATCCGAAACCTGGAAACAGATTCTGGAAAACCACAACTACCCGCTGCCGGTGAAGACCCTGTTGGGCGAACTGCTGGTTGCCACCAGCCTGCTGACGGCGACGCTGAAGTTTGCCGGTGATATCACCGTGCAGCTGCAGGGCGACGGCCCGATGACGCTGGCGGTGATCAACGGCAATAACCAGCAGCAGATGCGCGGCGTGGCGCGCGTTCAGGGCGACGTGCCTGAAAATGCAGACCTCAAAACGCTGGTGGGTAATGGCTACCTGGTGATCACCATCTCCCCTGAGGAAGGTGAGCGCTATCAGGGTGTGGTGGGTCTGGAAGGCGATACCCTGGCAGCCTGCCTGGAAGATTACTTCATGCGTTCTGAACAGCTGCCGACGCGTCTCTTCATCCGCACCGGTGAAGTGGACGGTCAGCCTGCTGCGGGCGGTATGCTGCTGCAGGTTCTGCCTGCGCAGGACGCACAGACCAATGACTTTGAGCACCTGGCGACGCTGACCGAAACCATCAAAGCGGAAGAGCTGTTCAACCTGTCGGCGACCGACGTGCTGTGGCGTCTGTACCACGAAGAAGAAGTAACGGTTTACGACCCGCAATCCGTGGAATTTAAGTGCACCTGCTCACGCGAGCGCTGTGCTGGCGCGCTGAAAACCCTGCCGGATGAAGAGATCGACAGCATCATGGCGGAAGACGGCGAAATCGATATGCACTGTGACTACTGCGGTACGCACTACGTGTTCAATTCGATGGATATCGCTGAGATCCGCAATAACGCCTCCCCGGCGGATCCGCAGGTTCACTAAACCTCTTTCCCCTCTCCCTAACCCTCTCCCCAAAGAGGAGAGGGAACTTGAACCCCCTCTCCCCTTTGGGGTGTACGGTCCGGGGTGAGGGGTAAAAAACTCCCCCCAAGCTGAATCGTTTTCCTTATGTAACTCTTACGTAATTTTCTTACGTGTATGCGATTACATTCACATTCTTTCCGATAAAATCACCACTCTTTAACCTTTTCGGAACATTTTCCCCAACCAAAAAGCGATTCCTGCGATAATCCGCCTGCGCTGTGACTGGAGTCGCAGCGTTTTCCGTTAGTAAGGGTTTTGTCCAGATGCGTAAATCTATGAGCCCCGTCGCGGTTAACAACCTCAGAAAAACCCTACAATTTCAGGCAGTACATATTGGCTAAGGAGCAGTGATATGCGTGTTACTGGTTTAACCCCGCAAGATCTCAAGGCTTATGGTATTCACGACGTCCAGGAAATCGTCTACAACCCCGACTACGATACGCTGTATCAGGAAGAGCTCAATCCAGCACTGGAAGGATACGAGCGTGGTGTGTTGACGAATCTTGGTGCTATCGCCGTCGATACCGGTATTTTTACCGGTCGTTCGCCGAAAGATAAGTATATCGTCCGAGACGAAACCACCCGCGATACGCTGTGGTGGGCTGACAAGGGCAAAGGGAAGAACGACAACAAACCGCTCTCCCCGGAAACCTGGCAGCACCTGAAAGGGCTCGTCACCCATCAACTTTCCGGCAAGCGTCTGTTCATTGTCGACGCTTTCTGCGGCGCTAACGCCGATACCCGTCTCTCCGTGCGTTTTATCACTGAAGTGGCCTGGCAGGCGCATTTCGTGAAAAACATGTTTATTCGTCCAACCGACGAAGAGCTGCAGGATTTCACCCCGGATTTCATCGTGATGAACGGTGCGAAATGCACGAACCCACAGTGGAAAGAGCAGGGTCTGAACTCCGAAAACTTTGTGGCCTTCAACCTGACCGAGCGTATCCAGCTGATAGGCGGTACCTGGTACGGCGGCGAAATGAAGAAAGGGATGTTCTCGGTCATGAACTACCTGCTGCCGCTGCGGGGCATCGCCTCCATGCACTGCTCGGCTAACGTCGGTGAAAAAGGCGACGTGGCGGTATTCTTCGGCCTGTCCGGCACCGGGAAAACCACCCTGTCCACCGATCCAAAACGTCGCCTGATTGGCGATGACGAACACGGCTGGGATGACGACGGCGTATTCAACTTTGAAGGCGGCTGCTACGCGAAGACCATTCGTCTGTCTGAAGAGGCCGAGCCGGATATCTTCCACGCGATCCGTCGCGATGCGCTGCTGGAAAACGTCACCGTGCGTGCCGACGGCTCCATCGACTTCGACGATGCGTCGAAAACGGAAAACACCCGCGTCTCTTACCCGATCTACCACATCGACAATATCGTGAAGCCGGTGTCAAAAGCGGGTCATGCCACGAAGGTCATTTTCCTGACGGCGGATGCGTTCGGCGTGCTGCCTCCGGTGTCTCGCCTGACGGCCAGCCAGACGCAGTACCACTTCCTCTCCGGTTTTACCGCCAAGCTGGCGGGTACCGAGCGTGGCGTGACGGAGCCAACCCCAACCTTCTCCGCCTGCTTCGGCGCGGCCTTCCTGTCGCTGCACCCGACGCAGTACGCTGAAGTGCTGGTGAAACGCATGCAGGCATCCGGCGCGCAGGCATACCTGGTGAACACCGGCTGGAACGGTACCGGCAAACGTATCTCTATCAAAGATACCCGCGCCATTATCGACGCCATTCTGGATGGTTCTCTGGACGACGCCGAAACCTTCACGCTGCCGATGTTTGACCTGGCGATCCCAACGTCGCTGCCGGGTGTGGATACGCATATCCTCGACCCGCGCAACACGTACGGTTCTCCGGAGCAGTGGCGCGAGAAGGCGGAATCGCTGGCGAAGCTGTTTATTGAGAACTTCGAGAAGTATACCGATACCCCGGCGGGTGCTGCGCTGGTGAGCGCGGGACCGAAGCTGTAGTCCTTCTCCCTCTCCCCGTGGGAGAGGGCCGGGGTGAGGGCATCAGACCGCAGAGACCGCATTTTGTCGGGTGGCGGCTTCACCTTACCCGACCTACAAAAAAGGGTGGCAATTGCCACCCTTTTTTTAACCCTCTTTCACCTGCCCCCGCGTCACCGGTACCGGCAGCCAGGCGCGAATGCTCAACCCACCCCGCTCGCTGGTGCCAATCTCCAGCAGTCCGTTGTGGTTATCGATGATACGCTGAACAATCGCCAGGCCTAAGCCCGTACCGCTAGTGCTGCGCGCGCTGTCGCCGCGCACAAACGGCTGGAACAGATGCTTACGCTGCTCGGGCTTGATGCCAGGACCGTCGTCTTCCACCTGGAACCAGGCGCGGTTGAGTTCAGACCCGCTGCTGACTTTAATCCAGCCATTGCCGTAGCGCGCCGCGTTGACCACCATATTCGCCACTGCACGTTTGATGGAGAGCGGGTGCATGCGTACCTGAATTTCACCCGCCTGCAGGTCGGTATCAATCTCGCGCTCGTAGCCGCTTTCCGCCGCCACCACTTCGCCCAGCACCGCGTTCAGATCCGCCATCTCCATCGGCATCTCCTGCCCGGTGCGCAGGTAGTCGATAAACTGCTCGATGATGGCGTTACACTCTTCGATATCCTTGTTAATGGACTCGGCGAGATAACCGTCCTCTTCCCCCATCATCTCCGTCGCCAGACGAATACGCGTTAGCGGCGTGCGCAGGTCATGGCTTACGCCCGCCATCAGCAGCGTACGATCGTCCGCCAGCTGCTTCACGCCTGCCGCCATATGGTTAAACGCGCGCGTCACCGAACGGACTTCCGAGGCGCCATACTCGCGCAGCGGAGGTGGAATAATTCCTTTACCGACCTGCAGCGCAGCGTGCTCCAGGTCGACCAGCGGTCGGTTCTGGATACGGATAAATAGCCACGCGCCGCCTATCGCCAGCAGCATAATCGCCAGGGTGTAGCGGAACAGCGGCGAGAAGTCGCCCTGATGGATTTCGGTCAGCGGAACGCGCACCCAGATATTGGGTGACAGCCAGGTTTTCAGCCAGACGACGGGCGAGCTTTTGTTGACCTCAACGCGCACTTCCGTTGGGCCGCCCAGCTGCTGCGCCATCTGCTGGCTGAGGAATTCGTAGTGCTGCGCCCAGCGCAGGCCAGCGTCTTCCGCCGCTTCGTTGGAGTAGAGCGAAATGCCCAGCTCACGGTAGATTTCACGGCGAAACGCCGGGGGAACGACGAGCTGCGTGCCGTCCTCCAGCTGCAGTTTGTCGGTCATCAGCATACGGACTTCGTAGGCCAGGACCTTATTAAACTGCTGGAGGCTCGGCAGGATCGCAAAGTTCAGCACCACCAGATAGGTCGTCACCAGGCTGACGAACAGCAGGGTGACGATCAGCAACAGGGTGCGGGCAAACGAGCTACGCGGCGAGAAGCGCATTCGCCTCATGCTTTAGAGCCGTCCGGGACGAACACGTAGCCCAGACCCCATACGGTCTGAATATAACGAGGATGCGCAGGATCTTCTTCCACCATGCGGCGCAGGCGAGAGATCTGCACGTCAATAGAGCGTTCCATTGCGGAGTATTCGCGACCGCGCGCCAGGTTCATCAGCTTGTCGCGGGAAAGCGGTTCACGCGGGTGGCTGACCAGCGCTTTCAGGACCGCAAACTCGCCGCTGGTGAGCGGCATTGGCTCGTCTTCACGGAACATCTCGCGCGTGCCGAGGTTCAGCTTGAACTTGCCGAAGGCAATGACGGCTTCTTCCTGAGACGGTGCACCAGGCAGTTCGTTCGCCTGACGGCGCAGCACAGCGCGAATACGCGCCAGCAGTTCACGCGGGTTAAACGGTTTTGGAATGTAGTCATCCGCGCCGATTTCGAGGCCGACGATACGGTCAACTTCCTCACCCTTCGCCGTCACCATGATGATCGGCATCGGGTTGCTCTGGCTGCGCAGACGGCGGCAAATAGAAAGCCCGTCTTCGCCAGGCAGCATCAGGTCGAGAACCATCAGGTGGAAAGATTCACGGGTCAGCAGACGGTCCATCTGCTCAGCGTTCGCGACGCTACGAACCTGGAAGCCCTGCTCGGTCAGATAACGCTCCAGCAGCGCGCGCAGGCGCATGTCGTCATCCACGACCAGAATTTTGTAGTTCTCTTGCATTGTGTGTACTCCCAAAGGTTCGGATAGTCTTTGTAACAGCGTATTCTAAAAAAGTGCACGTATTCGACCAGTTAATTCTGGTATAAATTCTAGTCGAAATTGTTACAAAGCATATTTAACAGCAGCTTATCTGCTCATTTCATCACATAAATCATTATTAATCCTGTCTGTTACACTGTGCGGTACGTATTGTGCGCAAGACAGTTAACCGGCAGGCAGCAAAGGCTTTATCATGAAAACGCCCCTGATCACCCGCGAAGGGTACGAAAAGCTCAAAAAAGAGATGGATTACCTCTGGCGCGAAGAGCGTCCTGAAGTAACCAAAAAGGTGACCTGGGCGGCAAGCCTGGGCGATCGCAGCGAAAACGCTGACTACCAGTACAACAAAAAGCGGCTGCGCGAAATTGACCGCCGGGTTCGCTACCTGACGAAGTGTCTCGAGAATCTCAAAATTGTCGATTACTCCCCGCAGCAGGAGGGCAAAGTGTTCTTCGGCGCGTGGGTGGAGATTGAAAACGACGATGGCGACACTCTGCGTTTTCGCATTGTCGGCTACGATGAAATTTTTGGTCGTAAGGACTACATCTCTATCGACTCCCCGATGGCCCGCGCGCTGCTGAAAAAGGAAGTGGGCGATCTGGCCGTCGTTCAGACCCCAGCCGGTGAAGCCAGCTGGTACGTCAATGAGATCGTCTACGTAAAATAGTCCGAGAGCGCCCTCACCGGCTGGCATTTTGCCGTGTCAGCCCGTATAACTATCCCCTGATTTTTCGACTCAACAGATGATAAAGCCATGATGAATGATTCGCTCTGCCGCATTATTGCGGGTGATATTCAGGCCAGAGCCGAACAGGTAGAAGCTGCCGTTCGCCTGCTTGATGAAGGGAACACCGTGCCGTTTATTGCACGCTATCGTAAGGAAGTCACCGGCGGTCTGGATGACACGCAGCTGCGTAACCTGGAGACCCGTCTGGGCTATCTGCGCGAGCTGGAAGAACGTCGTCAGGCGATCCTCAAATCCATCGGCGAACAGGGCAAGCTGACCAGCGAGCTTGAAAGCGCCATCAACGGCACCCTGAGCAAAACCGAACTCGAAGATCTCTATCTGCCGTATAAACCGAAGCGCCGCACGCGCGGGCAGATTGCGATTGAAGCGGGTCTTGAGCCGCTTGCCGACCTGCTGTGGAACGAGCCGTCCCACGATCCGGAAACTGAAGCTGCCAAATTTATCGACGCCGACAAAGGCGTAGCGGACACCAAGGCCGCCCTTGACGGCGCGCGCTACATTCTGATGGAGCGCTTCGCCGAAGACGCCGCCCTGCTCGCTAAAGTGCGTGATTACCTGTGGAAGAATGCCCACATCGTCTCTACCGTCGTCGCGGGTAAAGAGGAAGAAGGCGCGAAATTCCGCGACTACTTCGATCACCACGAACCGATTTCTACCGCCCCTTCACACCGCGCGCTGGCGATGTTCCGCGGCCGCAACGAAGGCGTGCTCCAGCTCTCCCTCAACGCCGACCCGCAGTTCGACGAGCCGCCGAAAGAGAGCCACTGCGAGCAGATCATTATCGACCATCTCGGCCTGCGCCTGAACAACGCCCCGGCGGACAGCTGGCGCAAAGGCGTAGTGAGCTGGACCTGGCGCATCAAGGTGCTGATGCACCTCGAAACCGAGCTGATGGGCACCGTGCGCGAGCGCGCCGAAGATGAAGCGATTAACGTCTTCGCCCGTAACCTGCACGACCTGCTGATGGCCGCCCCTGCCGGCCTGCGCGCGACTATGGGTCTCGATCCGGGTCTGCGTACCGGCGTGAAGGTCGCTGTGGTTGACGGCACCGGCAAGCTGGTGGCGACCGATACCATCTATCCGCACACCGGCCAGGCAGCGAAAGCGGCCGTCGTCGTGGCGGCGCTGTGCGAAAAATACAACGTCGAGCTGGTTGCCATCGGCAACGGTACGGCCTCACGCGAAACCGAGCGTTTCTACCTCGACGTGCAGAAGCAGTTCCCGAAAGTGACGGCACAGAAAGTGATCGTCAGCGAAGCGGGAGCATCCGTCTATTCCGCGTCCGAGCTGGCGGCCCAGGAGTTCCCTGACCTGGACGTTTCCCTGCGCGGTGCGGTCTCTATCGCACGCCGCCTGCAGGATCCGCTGGCGGAGCTGGTGAAGATCGACCCGAAATCCATCGGCGTGGGCCAGTATCAGCACGACGTGAGCCAGACTCAGCTGGCGCGCAAGCTGGATGCGGTGGTGGAAGACTGCGTAAACGCCGTCGGCGTTGACCTGAATACCGCTTCCGTTCCCCTGCTGACCCGCGTGGCGGGCTTAACCCGCATGATGGCGCAGAACATCGTCGCCTGGCGTGATGAGAACGGCCAGTTCCAGAACCGTCAGCAGCTGCTGAAGGTGAGCCGTCTGGGGCCAAAAGCCTTTGAGCAGTGTGCGGGCTTCCTGCGCATCAACCACGGCGATAACCCGCTGGATGCCTCCACCGTTCACCCGGAAGCGTACCCGGTTGTGGAGCGCATTCTGGCCGCCACCCAGCAGGCACTGAAAGATCTTATGGGTGACAGCAGCGCCCTGCGCAACCTGAAAGCCGTTGATTTCACCGATGACAAATTTGGTGTTCCCACCGTTACCGACATCATCAAAGAGCTGGAAAAGCCGGGCCGCGATCCGCGCCCTGAGTTCAAAACGGCGACCTTTGCTGACGGCGTAGAAACCATGAACGACCTGCTGCCCGGCATGGTGCTGGAAGGCGCGGTGACCAACGTCACCAACTTTGGCGCGTTTGTGGATATCGGCGTGCATCAGGACGGTCTGGTGCATATCTCTTCCCTTGCCGACAAGTTCGTTGAAGACCCGCACACCGTGGTTAAAGCGGGTGACATCGTGAAGGTCAAAGTGCTGGAAGTGGATCTGCAGCGCAAGCGTATCGCGCTGACCATGCGTCTGGACGAGCAGCCGGGCGACACCAGCGCGCGCCGCGGCGGCAATGGCGGTGGCCGCGAGCAGCAGCGCCCGGCCGCAAAAGCGGCAAAACCGCGCGGACGTGATGCTCAGCCTGCAGGCAACAGCGCGATGATGGATGCGCTGGCGGCAGCGATGGGTAAGAAACGCTAAGGTTGCAATGCCCCTCACCCTAACCCTCTCCCCAAAGGGGAGAGGGGATCGCACGGTGCGGTCTTTCCCCCTCGTCCTCATGGATGGGGGGAATAAATTCATATCGAAATATATGAAACCGATTGCATAGCCATATTTAAACCACGAATTATCACCCCGTTAACAAATACTCCCCTTTTTGTTTTCCAGGCAATTCAGCAAATATTGAGCCAGGTCAAACAGGCCGTAAATTAATACCGTAAACAACATTCCGTCACAGTTTTAATATTGCTGATAAAAACTATTCTCATTATCATCCCATAGTAGATAATTTAACCTTTCGTGGAATCAGGCGTTATGCAATTCACTCCAGACAGTGCATGGAAGATTACCGGTTTTACCCGCGAAATTAGCCCAGCCTATCGGCAAAAGCTGCTGTCGCTGGGCATGCTGCCCGGCTCGTCATTCCAGGTTGTGCGCGTGGCGCCGCTGGGCGATCCGGTTCATATCGAAACCCGCCGCGTGAATCTGGTGCTGCGTAAGAAAGACCTCGCGTTAATAGAAGTCGAAGCCTTATCCCGATAACAAGCCAGCGGTTTCAGTGAGTCTAAAAAAATGAAAAAGTTAACTATTGGCTTAATTGGCAATCCTAATTCCGGCAAGACGACGCTTTTTAACCAGCTAACCGGAGCCCGCCAGCGCGTGGGCAACTGGGCGGGCGTGACGGTTGAGCGTAAAGAGGGCCAGTTCACGACAACGGACAACCAGGTGACGCTGGTTGACCTTCCAGGCACCTACTCCTTAACCACCATTTCGTCGCAAACCTCGCTCGATGAGCAGATTGCCTGCCACTATATTCTTGGCGGCGACGCGGACCTGCTGATCAACGTGGTCGACGCTTCCAATCTCGAACGTAACCTTTATCTGACGCTGCAGCTGCTGGAGCTGGGCATCCCCTGCATCGTGGCGCTCAACATGCTCGACATTGCGGAGAAACAAAAGCTTCGTATCGACGTCGATGCCCTCTCCGCGCGCCTGGGTTGCCCGGTCGTTCCGCTGGTCTCGACGCGCGCTCGCGGTATTGATGCGCTGAAGCTGGCCATTGACCGTCACCAGGGAAATCATGACATTGAGCTGGTGCATTACGCGAAGCCTCTCCTGCGCGAAGCCAATGTGCTGGCGCAGGAGATGGACAAAAGCATGCCGGCAAAACAGCGCCTGTGGCTCGGCCTGCAGATGCTGGAAGGGGATATCTACAGCCGCGCTTACGCCGGGCATGCGGCTGATAAGCTGGACGCGACGGTGGCCCGTCTTAGCGACGAGCTGGACGACCCGGCGCTGCACATCGCCGATGCGCGTTACCAGGCCATCGCCTCGATTTGCGACGTTGTCAGTAACGCCCTGACGGCAGAGCCCAGCCGCTTTACGGCAGCGGTGGATAAGGTTGTGCTTAACCGCTTCCTCGGTTTGCCCATCTTCCTGCTGGTCATGTACGTGATGTTCCTGCTCGCCATTAACATCGGCGGCGCACTCCAGCCTATTTTCGACGCCGGTTCCGTCGCGGTCTTCGTGCACGGTATTCAGTGGGTGGGTTACACCCTGCACTTCCCTGAATGGTTAACCATCTTCCTCGCACAGGGGATCGGCGGCGGTATCAACACCGTTCTGCCTCTGGTGCCGCAGATCGGCATGATGTATCTGTTCCTCTCGTTCCTGGAAGATTCCGGCTACATGGCGCGCGCCGCGTTCGTGATGGATCGTCTGATGCAGGCGCTGGGTCTGCCGGGTAAATCCTTCGTCCCGCTGATTGTCGGCTTCGGCTGTAACGTACCGTCGGTGATGGGCGCACGCACCCTGGATGCGCCGCGTGAACGTCTGATGACCATCATGATGGCGCCGTTTATGTCCTGCGGTGCCCGTCTGGCCATCTTTGCGGTCTTTGCCGCAGCCTTCTTTGGTCAGCAGGGCGCGCTGGCGGTCTTCTCGCTGTATGTGCTGGGCATCGTGATGGCTATTCTTACCGGTTTAATGCTGAAGCACACCATCATGCGCGGTGAAGCGTCGCCGTTTGTGATGGAGCTGCCGGTGTATCACGTGCCGCATCTGAAAAGCCTGGCGATCCAGACCTGGCAGCGCCTGAAGGGCTTTGTGCTGCGCGCCGGTAAGGTGATTGTCATCGTCAGCATTTTCCTGAGCGCGCTGAACAGCTTCACCCTCAGCGGGCAGGCGGCAGATAACATCAACGACTCTGCCCTCGCCTCCGTCAGCCGCGTCATCACGCCGGTCTTCAAACCGATTGGCGTGCATGAGGATAACTGGCAGGCAACCGTCGGGCTGTTCACCGGTGCGATGGCGAAAGAGGTGGTTGTGGGCACCCTGAACACGCTTTACACCGCAGAGAACATTCAGGAACAGGAATTTAATCCGGCAGAGTTTCATCTCGGTCATGAACTGCTGGGTGCCGTAGAGGAAACCTGGCAGAGCCTGAAAGACACCTTCAGCCTGAGCGTGCTGGCGAACCCTATTGAGGCCAGCAAAGGCGACGGCGAAATGGCAACAGGTGCCATGGGCGTGATGGGCGAGAAATTTGGCAGCGCGTCCGCGGCCTACAGCTACCTCATCTTTGTTCTGCTCTACATTCCGTGCATCTCCGTGATGGGGGCGATTGCCCGCGAGTCCAGCCGCGGCTGGATGGGCTTCTCCATCCTGTGGGGGTTAAACATTGCGTACTCGCTGTCGACGCTCTTTTATCAAACCGTTAATTTCAGCCAGCATCCGCGCTACAGCCTGGTCTGCATTCTCGCGGTTGTGCTGTTTAACGTGATAGTGCTCGGTTTACTGCGGCGTGCGCGCAGCCGCGTCGACATCGACCTGCTGGCAAACCGTAAAACCGCCGCGACCTGCTGCAGCAGCCCGGCGGGCGACTGTCACTAAGGAGTAAAGCATGGCATCGTTGATTCAGGTTCGTGACCTGCTGGCACTGCAAGGGCGAATGGAGGCGAAACAGCTGAGCCTCAGCCTGCATACGCCGCAGCCGATGATCGATGCCATGCTGGAAAGACTGGAAGCCATGGGGAAAGCCGTGCGGATTCAGGAAGAAGCGGACGGTTGTCTCTCCGGCAGTTGTAAAAGCTGTCCGGAAGGAAAGGCCTGCCTCAGGGAGTGGTGGACGCTGCGTTAACAAAGCCGGGCATCGCTGCCCGGCTTTATCGTATTACTTGTAGACGTCCGCCGTTGCGCGTACGTTTTTGGTCTGTTTTTCTGCGCTGGTGACGACGTAGTACGTTCCGCCCAGCTCATCCGCTTTCTTCGACAGCTCTTTTCTCGCGTCCATCGGCGCGGTGGTGTCAGACGTAGAAATCTCACCAATTTTCGTCAAATTCATGCCGGCAACTTTATCTTTTTCCAGCTCTTTTGCCGCAAAGACGCCAAATGACAGTGACCCAATAACCAGAGAAGTGACAATACCTGTAACAAGTTTCATAGCCTGACTCTCCATAGGATTGTTGTTTTGATTATCGTAGGCAGAACAACCGCAACGACATCTGGAGTATGGTTGCGGTGTGTTACTTTTTCCAGGCAGGATAGAAAATAATCAGTCGAAACGTTGACTTAACGCAATCAGCGCTGAACAAAATTCCGTCGGATGAGAGATAAACGGGGCATGTGCGGCTTTGGCAATAATCTGCGATTCACTCTCCGGCCAGAGTGAATCCAGCAGCGGAACCACTTTGCGCGGCACAATCCCGTCGAGATAACCGTAGATACGCAGGTGCGGCACCGTCAGCGCGGCCAGCGGCTCGCGCAGGTCAACCGTTTTCAGGAGCTCAAGTCCGCCGTTTAGCACCTCAACCTCCGGCATCGGCAGCGAAAGCACGGTCTGCTTCAGCGTTCGGGCATCCTTACGCGCGGTGTCAGTGCCCATTGTCTGCAATGCCAGGAACCGCTCTACGGTCCGCTGGAAATCTTCGCTCAGCTGCTGCTGGAAGCCCGCCAGCACGTCAGGCTTGATCCCCGGCCACTCTTCCTGCGCGCTAAAACAGGGCGATGACGCCACCGTCACCAGCGCTTTTACGCGTTCAGGCTGCGACAGCGCAATCTGGCTCGCCACCAGCCCGCCCAGGCTCCAGCCCAGCCAGACAGCGTTTTGCGGCGCAGCGTCCAGAACCTGCTGCGCCATTTCATCAAGCGACAACGCGCCATACCCGCGGCTGCGGCCAAAGCCGGGTAAATCCACCAGATGCAGCGTGAAATGCGAGGCAAGTTCCTCACGTATGCAATGCCATATCTCCGCATTCAGGCCCCATCCGTGCAGCAGCACAAGATGGCAATTTCCTGTCCCTACGGTCTGCCACCACAGCGTCTTCATCAGTTACTGTTCTCTTTTTTTCACATGGAGGTTGCACATGCTAACAGTACCCGGCTTGTGCTGGCTATGCCAAATGCCGCTGGCGCTCAGCGGGTGGGGCGTCTGCTCCGTCTGCACGCGATCGCTGCAATGGCGTATCGGGATCTGTCCACAATGTGGTTTACCGGCCACGAACCCCTCGTTGCCCTGTGGCCGCTGCCTGAAAAAATCCCCGCCGTGGAGCGCGCTGGTGGCAGTGGATGATTATGTTCCGCCGCTGAACAGGCTGATCCACGCGCTGAAGTTTTCCGGGCAGAGCTCGCTGGCACAGCCCCTTGCCCGCCTGCTGTTGCTGGCGGTTTTGCAGGCGCGACGTCACCGGGCACTGCCGAAAATTGACATGGTGGTGAATGTCCCTTTATACCGACGTCGGCACTGGCGGCGCGGCTATAACCAGAGTGACCTGCTCTGCCGTCCCCTCGCACGGTGGCTCGGCTGCCGGTATGAGGCCCGCGCGCTGACACGCGTTCATGCCACCGCCATCCAGCATCAGCTCAGCGCCCGGCTTCGCAAAAGAAACCTCAAAAATGCCTTTCGCCTTGAATTGCCGGTCGACGGTCTCCATATCGCGATTGTGGATGATGTCGTCACCACGGGCAGTACCGTTGCTGAACTTTCCCGACTGCTTTTGCGAAGCGGCGCCGCGTCGGTTCAGGTATGGTGTCTGTGCCGTACCTTGTAGCCCTTCTTCAATGGGCGTATGATTATACCCAGGTAATTTAGTCAACTATTAGGCCAAAGCTATGATCCGTATTTCCGATTCTGCACAAGCGCACTTTGCCAAACTGCTGGCAAATCAGGAAGAAGGGACGCAGATCCGCGTGTTTGTGATTAATCCAGGCACTCCGAATGCAGAATGTGGTGTTTCTTATTGTCCTCCGGACGCTGTGGAAGCGACTGACACTGCCCTTAAATTTGAACAGCTCACCGCCTACGTTGATGAGCTGAGCGCACCGTATCTTGAAGATGCGGAGATCGACTTCGTCACCGATCAGCTGGGTTCTCAGCTGACCCTGAAAGCGCCGAACGCGAAAATGCGTAAAGTGTCTGACGATGCCCCGCTGATGGAGCGCGTTGAGTATCTGCTGCAATCCCAGATCAACCCACAGCTGGCGGGCCACGGCGGTCGTGTTTCCCTGATGGAAATCACCGACGAAGGTTTTGCCATTCTGCAGTTTGGCGGCGGCTGTAACGGCTGCTCAATGGTCGATGTAACGCTGAAAGAAGGGATCGAGAAGCAGCTGCTGAACGAGTTCCCGGAACTGAAAGGCGTGCGTGACCTGACCGAGCACCAGCGCGGCGAGCACTCTTACTACTAATTCAGTATCCGTCTGTATCGCCCGGTGGCGCTGCGCTTACCGGGCCTACAGAAATAGTGAGGTCTGATTGCCCTCACCCCCGGCCCTCTCCCACGGGAGAGGGTGAAAACATTAAAAACGGTAACCTCATGGTTACCGTTTTGCGTTTACCTCCCATATGTTGACCTGCGTCTCATAATTCAAATTTAGCCTCCCAGGGTGATTCTCAATCGCGCCATGTTACCCGTATCATTCTCGTGGGCACTCAGCATCCTTATAACAGCCGACTAAACTTAATGGTTTCGAAGGCATCAGTATGAGTGCCGTTAACACTCTGTTCCCAGTTGGGACAATCGGAATTTGTCGTTGAAACAATGACGTTACCCATAACAATTCAAAGGCCAGGTAAATCATGCCATTAGTCATCGTTGCTATCGGTGTTGTGTTATTACTGCTCTTGATGATCCGTTTCAAAATGAACGGATTTATCGCTCTGGTTCTGGTGGCACTTGCAGTCGGTCTGATGCAGGGTATGCCGCTGGTTAAAGTTATCAGTTCCATCAAAGCCGGCGTCGGCGGCACGCTCGGCAGCCTGGCGCTGATCATGGGCTTCGGCGCCATGCTCGGTAAAATGCTGGCAGACTGCGGGGGCGCCCAGCGTATCGCCACCACGCTGATTGCCAAATTTGGCAAGAAGAACATCCAGTGGGCGGTGGTATTAACCGGTTTTACCGTCGGCTTCGCGCTGTTCTATGAAGTGGGCTTCGTGCTGATGCTGCCGCTGGTGTTCACCATCGCGGCTGCGGCAAACATCCCGCTGCTGTATGTCGGTGTGCCAATGGCTGCGGCGCTGTCCGTGACTCACGGCTTCCTGCCGCCGCACCCGGGTCCAACCGCTATCGCAACCATTTTCCACGCGGATATGGGTAAAACCCTGCTGTTCGGTACGATTCTGGCGATCCCAACCGTGATTCTGGCGGGCCCGGTTTATGCCCGCTTCCTGAAAGGCATTGATAAGCCGATTCCGGAAGGTCTGTACAGCGCCAAAACCTTCACCGAAGAAGAGATGCCGGGCTTTGGCGTCAGCGTCTGGACCTCTCTGGTACCGGTGATCCTGATGGCGATGCGTGCCGTGGCGGAGATGATTCTGCCGAAAGGTCATCCGTTCCTGTCCGTTGCGGAATTCCTCGGTGACCCGGTCATGGCAACGCTGATTGCGGTGCTGATCGCGATGTTCACCTTCGGCCTGAACCGCGGCCGTTCTATGGATCAGATCAACGACACGCTGACCTCTTCCATCAAAATCATTGCCATGATGCTTCTGATCATCGGCGGTGGCGGTGCATTCAAGCAGGTTCTGGTCGACAGCGGCGTGGACAAATACATCGCTGCCATGATGCATGAAACCAACGTATCGCCGCTCCTGATGGCCTGGTCTATTGCCGCGGTTCTGCGTATTGCGCTGGGTTCTGCGACCGTTGCAGCGATCACCGCGGGCGGTATCGTTGCCCCGCTGATTGCGACCACGGGTGTTAGCCCTGAACTGATGGTTATCGCCGTCGGTTCCGGTAGCGTGATTTTCTCTCACGTTAACGACCCTGGCTTCTGGCTGTTCAAGGAGTACTTCAACCTGACGATCGGTGAAACCATCAAGTCCTGGTCCGCGCTGGAAACCATTATTTCGGTGTGCGGTCTGGTCGGGGTACTGCTGTTGAATATGGTGGTTTGATGTAAAAAAGCCGGGTAGCGCTGACGCTTACCCGGCCTACATTCTATTTCCTCTCCCTCTGGGAGAGGGTTAGGGTGAAACTACCGCTTCTTGCCCACCGCCCTTCTGCGTTTGTCCAAATCCTTAATCAGCTTGTTCACCCCGTCATCGGCAAACATCTTCTCAAGCGATGTGGACAGCTTGCGACGCCAGTTCTTGTACTGATAGCTGGTGCCCGGAATGTTCACCGGCTCCGCCATATCAATCCAGTCTTCCGGCTGCAGGCCCAGCAGGGCGCTGTTGCTGTCGGCAATATAGCGCTGCAAGCCGCGATTGAGGGTAGCGGTCATCGACATCAATGACGCCTTATGTCCGGCACGTTTCGGCAGACAGCCCTGCTTGTGCAGCGCATCCAGCAGCCCCTGTTTGGAGAGCTCGCGATCCTGATACAGGCCGCGCAAAACCTCTTCATCTGGATACAGTCCCAGCGTTTTGCCGAGCGTCAGATCGCCGCTTTCCCAATAGCCACGAAGCGTAGGAAGGTCATGCGTCGTCGCGACTGCCATTGACTGTTCAGGGTACGCTTTCGGCGCGCGGAAGGTTTTCTCATGGTCGTTTTCAAAATAGAGCACTTTATAGGAGTAGACGCCGCTGTCGCGGAGCTTGCTGACAATTTCCACCGGCACGGTACCGAGATCTTCACCGATCACCATGCACTGGTGGCGTTTACTTTCCAGGGCCAGGATCGACAGCAGATCGTCAACCGGATACTGCACGTACGCCCCGTGATCGGCCGTTTCACCGTACGGGATCCACCACAGACGCAGCACGGACATCACGTGGTCGATACGCAGCGCGCCGCAGTTCTGCATGTTCGCGCGCAGCAGGTCGATGAACGGCTCGTAGGCGCGCGACGCCATGACGTGCGGATCCATCGGCGGTAATCCCCAGTTCTGACCGAGCGGACCAAGAATATCCGGCGGCGCGCCGACGGAAGCTTTCAGACAGTAAAGCTCACGGTCGCACCAGGTTTCCGCGCCGCCCTCTGCCACGCCGACGGCCAGATCGCGATACAGGCCGATCGGCATCTTATAGCCCTGGCTCACCTGCCAGCAGGCGGCAAACTGGCTGTACGCCAGCCACTGCAGCCACAGGTAGAAGTCCACTTCATCGGCATATTTTTTACAGAACGCTTTTACTTCAGGCGTGTCGACGGACTGATACGCTTCCGGCCAGACCGGCCAGCCCCAGCGCATTTCGTCCTCCTTCACCTGATACGCGTGCAGTGTATCAAACGCCGCCTGCCAGTACAGGCTCTCGCCCTCCTGCGTCACAAACTGGCGGAACGCGGCCATCTGCTCGTCATCGCGCTGCGAAAAGCCTTTCCACGCCAGACGCAGCGCGGCCATTTTCAGCGCCGTGACGGTGGAATAGTCCACCCACTCCGCGTCGCGCGCCTGCTTCAGGGCCTGCTGCGTGGTGCTGAGTTTCCACCACGCCTGCGCCTCTTTGCTGTTTTTGAAGTCATCTAACGCGTTAACGTCGATATAAATCACGTTCAGCCAGCGACGGGACGACGGGCTGTACGGGCTGGCGCTCTCCGGGTTGGCCGGATAGAGCGCGTGGATCGGGTTGAGCCCGATAAACGCGCCGCCGCGCTCGCCCACATCCGACAGCATCTTTTTCAGATCGCCAAAATCACCGATGCCCCAGTTGCTGTCGGAGCGCAGCGTATAGAGCTGCACGCAGGCGCCCCACAGCTTTTTACCCTCGAGCAACGCCTGCGGCTCGTAGCAGCGTTTTGGCGCGACGATCACCCGGCAGTGGAAACGACGATCGTCCTGGGTGAGCGTTAAGGTGTGATACCCCTCCGGCAGCTTCGCCGGAAGGTTTAACGTTTTGCCGCCGGTGGCGTGGCCTTTGTGCTGATGCCCCTCTTCGGTGGTAAGCAGCCAGCTAAACTCGCCGCGCCCCTCCACCGCCAGCGGCATCTTTTTGCCTGCGGTGAATACCTTCACGTTGGGCACCGGTGCAACCGACGCTTTCGCGTCGGCTTTGTGCATGGCATCCAGCAAACGTCTTTTGGTGTCGGCGCCAATAGACTGAGGTTTGCCGTGCGCATTAATGTAACTGAGGCTGATCCCCGCCGCCTGCGCGGCGCTGTCCAGACGTTTACTCTCCATCGCGCTTCCTTAGCGTTTTGCCTGCCAGATACGGGCCTGATAATCACGGATTGAACGGTCAGAGCTGAACATACCGCAGCGCGCGGTGTTCAGAATGCACGCGCGGGTCCAGGCTTCCTGGTCGCGATACAGCACGTCGACCTGCTTTTGCGCTTCTACATAGGCCGTGAAGTCCGCCATCACCAGATACGGGTCACCGCCGTGTTTGTCCATGCTGTGCAGCATCTGGTCAAACGCGTGCTTGTCGCCGTCGCTGTATTTACCGCTTTCCAGCTCCTTCAGCACCGCGTCGAGCACTTTGTCTTTCTTACGCCATTTCACCGGGTCATAGCCTTTGGCCTTGATGGCCTTCACCTCTTCCACGGTATGGCCGAAGATAAAGATATTCTCTTCCCCGACCTTCTCGGCGATTTCGACGTTTGCCCCGTCGAGCGTACCGACGGTCAGCGCGCCGTTCAGCGCCAGCTTCATGTTGCCGGTACCGGACGCTTCTTTACCTGCCGTCGAGATCTGCTCGGAAATATCCGCCGCCGGGATCAGCATTTCAGCCGCCGAGACGCAGTAATCCGGCAGGAACACCACCTTCAGCTTGTCGCCCACTTTCGGATCGCTGTTGATCGCCGCCGCCACTTTATTGATGGCGAGGATAATGTTTTTCGCCAGGTAATAGCCCGGCGCCGCTTTCGCACCGAACAGGAACACGCGCGGCACGCGGTCGGCCTGCGGGTTCTCGCGGATCTCTTTGTACAGCGCCAGAATGTGCAGCAGGTTCAGGTGCTGGCGTTTGTACTCGTGCAGACGTTTGATCTGGATATCGAAAATGGCATTCGGGTTGATCTCAATCCCGGTACGCACTTTCACAAACTCCGCCAGGCGAACCTTGTTCTCCAGCTTGATCGCGCGATACTGCTCGCGGAATTTCGCGTCGTCAGCCTGTTTTTCCAGGTTGATGAGCTGGTCCAGATCGTTGGCCCACTCTTTCTTCAGGGTCTTATCCAGCAGACCGGCCAGCAGCGGGTTGCACCGCTTGATCCAGCGACGCGGCGTGATGCCGTTGGTCACGTTGTGGAATTTGGTCGGCCACAGCTGGTGGTATTCCGGGAAGAGATCTTTGACCACCAGATCCGAGTGCAGCGCCGCCACGCCGTTCACCGCAAAGCCGCTGACCACGCACATGTTCGCCATGCGCACCTGTTTGTCATGCACAACCGCCAGCTTCGCCCAGACCGCTTTGTTGCCTGGCCAGGTTTTATCCACCAGGTTTTTAAACTGGTCGTTAATCTTGTTGATGATCTGCATGTGGCGCGGCAGCAGCGTTTTCACCAGCTTCTCATCCCAGCACTCGAGCGCTTCTGGCATCAGGGTGTGGTTGGTGTAGGCAAAGGTACGGCTGGTGATGGCCCAGGCGTCATCCCAGCTCAGCTGGTGCTCGTCGATCAGCACGCGCAGCAGTTCCGGGATCGCAATCGTCGGGTGCGTGTCGTTGAGCTGAATCACTTCGAAGTCCGGCAGCTGCGCCAGCTTGCGGCCCGCCAGATGATGGCGACGCAGAATGTCCGCCACGGAGCAGGCGCACTGGAAGTACTGCTGCATCAGGCGCAGCTTTTTACCGGCCAGGTGGTTGTCGTTCGGGTAGAGGACTTTGGTCAGCTTCTCGGCGTCGATGCCCTGCTGCTCGGCGCGAAGGAAATCGCCGTCGTTGAATTTGGTCAGGTTAAACGGATGCGCGTGCTTCGCCTGCCACAGACGCAGCGGCTGCGCCACGCCGTTACGGTAGCCAAGCACCGGCAGATCCCAGGCTTCACCGGTAATGGTGAACGCCGGTTCCCAGAGCCCCTGCTTTGTCACTTTCCCGCCAATGCCGACCTGCACATCCAGCTGCGCGTTGTGGCGGAACCACGGATAGGTATTGCGATGCCAGTCGTCCGGCGCTTCCATCTGATGGCCATCGGCAAACGACTGACGGAACAAGCCATACTGATAGTTCAGGCCATAGCCAATCGCCGACTGGCCGACGGTCGCCATGGAGTCGAGGAAACAGGCCGCCAGACGTCCCAGACCGCCGTTGCCCAGCGCCGGGTCAATCTCTTCTTCCAGCAGGTCAGTCAGGTTAATGTCGTGTTCTTTAAGGACGTCACCAACGTCCTGATACCAGCCGAGGTTCAACAGGTTGTTGCCCGTCAGGCGGCCAATCAGGAATTCCATTGAAATGTAGTTTACATGGCGCTGGTTCTTCACCGGCTTTGCCAAAGGCTGAGCATCCAGCTGTTCTGCGAGCGCACCGCTCACTGCCTGCCACCACTGGTGAGGCGTCATCTCGTTTGCAGCATGAAGGCCAAAACGCTGCCACTGACGCGTCAGGGCAGCCTGGAATTGAGCTTTGTTGAAGGTAGGCTGTGACATAGGGGATCGGCATCCTTTAGAAAGAAAACACAAGTTGGCGCTAGTGTGCCTGGCTCATTTCCCCTCTTCCTCCTCCTGTGGGGGATTAGACAGGGAGGAGTAGCGGGGATGAGCATAAAAGTGTGATCGAGGCCACTCTCAGAGCATAGTTCGAGTGTGCCCGGAAGATAAAAAAGTAACCGGAGAGAATGTCAAAGAAATGAAATGCAGTTTCGGGTGAAATTAATCCGTTCTGAAATGATTACTTACGTAGAATAATAATTTAGTCATCGGGTTACATCTCCGGAGACTATTTCTCTCCCTCAACTTTACCCGCACTTTATTAAATTCGACGTCACTATACCTTTCTGAAACCAGTTTCAGCGCAGCGGCAATGTATACAGACAAGCCAGCAGTGACGCGGCGTTACGGCCCTTTCGAGAAAGTTCCAACATTTGCCTGAATGTTTTGTGACAGAGTGCAAATTCAGAACCACAAAACCCAGACATAACTTGCAATAGTTCTCTTTCTGTTCGACCTTATATCGTATTAATTACGAAGCGCAAAAAAAATAAAATCTCTCGTTCCCCACAGTGAAGTGAAACCTATGTTGATTCCGTCTAAATTAAGTCGCCCGGTTCGTCTTGACCATACAGTGGTCCGCGAGCGTCTGTTGGCTAAACTTTCCGGCGCGCATAATTTCCGACTGGCGCTGGTTACGAGCCCTGCAGGCTATGGAAAAACAACGCTCATTTCGCAATGGGCCGCGGGTAAAAGCGATCTTGGCTGGTACTCCCTCGACGAGGGCGATAACCAGCAGGAGCGTTTTGCCAGCTATCTGATTGCCGCCATACAGCAAGCCACCCATGGACACTGCGTCGCCAGTGAGGTGATGGTGCAAAAGCGCCAGTACGCCAGCCTGTCCTCTCTTTTCTCTCAGCTGTTTATCGAACTGGCCGAATGGCATCGCCCGCTCTACGTGGTGATCGACGATTACCATCTCATCACGAATCCGGTGATTCATGAGTCGATGCGTTTCTTCCTGCGCCATCAGCCGGAAAACCTGACTTTAGTGGTGCTGTCACGCAACCTGCCGCAGTTGGGTATTGCCAACCTGCGCGTGCGCGATCAGCTTCTGGAAGTGGGCAGCCAGCAGCTGGCCTTTACCCACCAGGAAGCGAAACAATTCTTTGACTGCCGCCTGACATCACCGATTGAGGCCGCCGAGAGCAGCCGTCTGTGTGATGACGTTGCCGGCTGGGCCACGGCGCTGCAGCTCATCGCGCTCTCTGCCCGACAAAACAACAGTCCGGCGCATCAGTCTGCGCGGCGTCTGGCGGGCATCAACGCCAGCCACCTTTCCGACTATCTGGTGGATGAGGTGCTGGACAGCGTCGATCCCTCGACGCGTAATTTCCTGCTGAAAAGCTCGCTGCTGCGTTCCATGAACGATGCGCTTATCGTGCGCGTAACGGGCTGTGAAAACGGTCAGCTGCAGCTCGAAGAGATTGAACGTCAGGGCCTTTTCCTGACGCGCATGGACGATCCCGGCGAGTGGTTTAGCTATCACCCGCTGTTTGGCAGCTTCCTGCGCCAGCGCTGTCAGTGGGAACTGGCGGTTGAACTGCCGGAGATCCACCGCGCCGCTGCCGAAAGCTGGATGGCGCAAGGCTTCCCGAGCGAGGCCATCCACCACGCGCTGGCCGCCGGTGATGCCAGCATGCTGCGCGATATCCTCCTCAACCATGCGTGGGGCCTGTTTAACCACAGCGAACTAACGCTGCTGGAAGAGTCTCTCAAAGCCCTGCCGTGGGAAAGCCTGCTGGAGAACCCGCGTCTGGTGCTGCTGCAGGCCTGGCTGATGCAGAGCCAGCACCGCTACAGTGAAGTGAACACCCTGCTGGCGCGCGCCGAGCAGGAGATGGAAAGCGAAATGGATACCACCCTGCACGGCGAGTTCAACGCGCTGCGCGCTCAGGTGGCCATTAACGACGGCGACCCGGACGAAGCTGAACGGCTGGCGATGGTCGCGCTGGATGAACTGCCGCTGGCTAACTTCTACAGCCGCATCGTGGCGACCTCTGTGCACGGTGAAGTGCTGCACTGCAAAGGCGACCTCACCCGTTCCCTTTCACTGATGCAGCAAACCGAACAGATGGCGCGTCGACATGATGTCTGGCATTACGCGCTGTGGAGCCTGATCCAACAGAGCGAGATTTTATTCGCGCAGGGGTTCCTGCAGGCCGCCTGGGAAAACCAGGAAAAAGCGTTCCAGCTGATTCGTGAACAGCACCTGGAACAGCTGCCGATGCACGAGTTCCTGTTGCGTATTCGCGCTCAGCTGCTGTGGGCATGGTCGCGTCTGGATGAAGCAGAAAGCTGCGCCCGCCAGGGTGTGGATGTCCTTTCCAGCTTCCAGCCTCAGCAGCAGCTGCAGTGTCTGGCGCTGCTGGTACAGTGCTCGCTGGCGCGCGGCGATCTCGATAACGCCCGCAACCATCTGAACCGCCTGGAGAACCTGCTCGGCAACGGTCAGTATCACAGCGACTGGGTCTCTAACGCCGATAAGGTCCGGGTGATTTACTGGCAGATGACCGGCGATAAAAAATCCGCCGCCAACTGGCTGCGTCAGACGCCTAAACCGGAATTTGCTAACAACCACTTCCTGCAGAGCCAGTGGCGGAACATTGCCCGCGCGCAGATCCTGCTCGGTGAAGTAGAGCCCGCAGAGATTGTGCTGGAAGAGCTGAACGAGAACGCGCGCAGCCTGCGTCTGATGAGCGACCTGAACCGCAACCTGCTGCTGCTGAACCAGCTTTACTGGCAGGCGGGTCGTAAAAACGATGCCCAGCGCGTGCTGCTGGAAGCGCTGCAGCTGGCTAACCGCACCGGCTTTATCAGCCACTTTGTGATTGAAGGTGAAGTGATGGCGCAGCAGCTGCGTCAGCTTATTCAGCTCAACACGCTGCCGGAGCTGGATCAGCATCGCGCCCAGCGCATTCTGCGCGAGATAAACCAGCATCATCGGCACAAGTTCGCGCATTTTGATGAGAACTTCGTTGAACGTCTGCTGAACCACCCGGAAGTGCCGGAGCTTATCCGCACCAGTCCGCTCACGCAGCGCGAATGGCAGGTGCTGGGTCTGATCTATTCAGGCTACAGCAACGAGCAGATTGCCGGTGAGCTTGCGGTGGCGGCGACCACCATCAAAACGCATATCCGCAATCTGTATCAGAAGCTGGGCGTGGCGCATCGACAGGATGCGGTGCAGCATGCGCAGCAGCTGTTGAAGATGATGGGGTATGGCGTGTAGGACCTCTGCGGTCTGATGCCCTCACCCCGGCCCTCTCCCACAGGGAGAGGGAGAACGGCTTTTCAACACAACTCTAACTGCAAATTATTATCTTTAATCACCTGCATCACGCCCGCCGGCGGCATCACGTCGGTGTAGACCGCATCCACCATGCTGATGCTGCCCATGTTTACCATCGCATTTCGGCCAAACTTCGAATGGTCCACCACCAGCATCACGTGGCGTGAGTTCTCAATAATCGCGCGCTTGGTGCGCACCTCGTGATAATCAAACTCCAGCAGCGAGCCGTCGCTGTCGATGCCGCTGATCCCGAGAATGCCGAAGTCGAGGCGGAACTGAGAGATAAAATCGAGGGTCGCTTCGCCAATAATCCCGCCGTCGCGGCTGCGCAGTTCGCCGCCCGCGAGGATGATGCGGAAGTCATCTTTCTGCATCAGGGTATTGGCCACGTTCAGGTTGTTCGTGACCACGCGCAGGTTCTCGTGATCCAGCAGCGCATGGGCGACCGCTTCCGGCGTGGTGCCGATATCAATAAACAGCGTCGCCCCGTTCGGGATCTGGCTGGCGACCTTGCGGGCAATGCGCTCTTTCTCTGCCGTTTGCGTGGCTTTACGGTCATGCCAGGAGGTATTGACCGAACTGGACGGCAGCGCCGCCCCGCCGTGGTGGCGAAGAATGCGGTTCTGATCGGCCAGGTCGTTCAGGTCACGACGGATGGTTTGTGGGCTGACGGCAAACTGTTCCACCAGCTCTTCGGTGCTGACGTATCCCTGTTTTTTTACCAGTTCGATAATAGCGTCATGACGTTGTGTTTGTTTCATCAATTATCCCTGAGAATTATGTTCGTTTTCGCGCATAGAGCGTGTCGGCAAAGGCCATCGCCAGCCCCACGGCCAGCCCGGCGACGTGTGCACCGTTGGCGATAGACATACCAAACAGATCAAACCATCCGGCAATTAGCCATATTAACGCAAAGGTTATTAATCCGCGCTGCAGATAGATGCCGCTTTCCGGATCACGCTCCCCGCGAAGCCAGACATAGCCCATCAGGGCATACACGACGCCCGACAGCCCGCCGAACCACGGCCCGCTGAACTTGTGCTGCACATAGCCGCTCAGCAGGGCGCTGATAAGGGTGATAACGATCAGCTTGCCGCTGCCCAGACGCTTTTCAACAGCGCCGCCGAGATACCACCACCAGAGCAGGTTGAAGAGAATATGCATCACCGAGAAGTGCATCAGCGCGTGGCTAAAGTAGCGCCAGACGTCAAACTCAAGAGACGGGTCATAGGGCCAGGCCAGGGCAATCATCACGCTCTGGTCGCCCACCACGTTCATGATAATGAAGACGATAATGCAGGCCGCCATCAGCAGCAGCGTAAACGGGCCCGCGCGTTCGCGGATGGTGGCAAGGAAGGGAAAACGGCTGTAGTGCAGTCCGCTGTCGGTCTGCCCGGACTGCCAGCTGGCCGCCAGATAGCGCGGGTCGCCGGGGTTCTCAAGAAAACGCGCCAGCTCTTCGTTTACGCGCGCGGCTTGGCTCTCGTCGGCCAGCCAGACGTCGGTCTGCGTATGTTGCTGAATGGTCAGAATAACGCCCTGCGTCGCCATATAGTCGACAAACGCCTGGGCGACGCGCGGGTTGGTAAAAGAAGTGATCATCAACATGGGCAGCGGTCGCTTATTTCCACACAAAAGGGGACAGTATAGCGGGATCAGCGCTCAAAAGCGTATTCCACTTCTGCCGGGAAATGACGATGCCAGGCATCGAAGCCGCCATCGACGCTGTACACCGCGTCGTAGCCCTGCTGAAGCAGATACTGCGCCGCACCTTTGCTGCTGTTGCCGTGGTAGCACATGACCATCACCGGCGTCTCGAAGTCGTTATCGCGCATAAACGCGCCCAGCGTGTCGTTAGTGAGATGAAATGCGCCCGGCGTGTGGCCCATCGCAAAACTCTGCGGATCGCGGATGTCCACCAGCACCGCTTTTCCCTGGTGCATCTTCTGGTGGGCTTCTTCTACGTTAATACATTCAAACTGATCCATGGTGTTCTCTTTCGCTTATTCAGGTTTTATGCCGCCTGCTGACCCTCACCCCTGCCCTCTCCCTAAAAGGGAGAGGGAGCAAACCATCCCCTCGCCCCTCTGGGGAGAGGGTTAGGGTGAGGGGAGAGAGCATCAGACCGCACTATTTTACCCCGTAGTGTACGTCCTGGCGGCGGGTAAACGCCATTATGTTATCCATATCACTCTAAATTGTTTTTTTGATGTTACCAAAAGCGCGTTCCTTTGCTATTATGAGCGATATCGAACATTTCTGAGCTTTAACGAAAGTGCATGAGGGTGTTATGGAAACCAAAGATCTGATTGTGATAGGCGGTGGCATCAACGGTGCCGGTATTGCGGTCGATGCCGCAGGACGCGGTTTATCCGTACTGATGCTGGAAGCTAACGACCTCGCCTGCGCGACGTCGTCCGCCAGCTCCAAACTGATTCACGGTGGCCTGCGCTACCTGGAACACTACGAATTCCGCCTGGTCAGCGAAGCGCTGGCCGAACGTGAAGTGCTGTTGAAAATGGCCCCGCATCTGGCGATTCCGATGCGCTTCCGCCTGCCCCATCGCCCGCATCTGCGTCCGGCGTGGATGATCCGAATCGGTCTGTTTATGTACGATCATCTGGGTAAACGCACCAGCCTCCCGGGTTCGACAGGTTTGCGTTTTGGCTCAGAATCGGTCCTTAAGCCTGAAATCGTGCGCGGTTTCGAATATTCCGACTGCTGGGTGGACGACGCGCGTCTGGTGCTGGCGAATGCCCAGATGGTCGAGAAGAAAGGTGGCGAGGTGAAAACCCGCACCCGCGCGACCGCTGCCCGTCGTGAAAACGGCCTGTGGATCGTGGAAGCGGAAGACATCGATACCGGCGAGAAATTCAGCTGGAAAGCGCGCGGCCTGGTGAACGCTACCGGCCCGTGGGTGAAGCAGTTCTTCGACGACGGCATGCATCTGCCTTCGCCGTACGGCATTCGCCTGATCAAGGGCAGCCACATTGTGGTACCGCGCGTGCATACGCAAAAGCAGGCCTACATTCTGCAGAACGAAGACAAGCGCATCGTGTTTGTGATTCCGTGGATGGACGAGTTCTCGATCATCGGTACCACCGACGTGGAGTACAAAGGCGATCCGAAGAACGTCGAGATCGACGAGAGCGAAGTGAACTACCTGCTCAAAGTGTATAACACGCACTTCAGGAAGCAGCTGTCACGCGACGACGTGGTCTGGACCTACTCCGGCGTGCGTCCGCTGTGCGATGACGAGTCTGACTCACCGCAGGCGATTACTCGCGACTACACGCTCGATATTCACGACGTTGACGGTCAGGCGCCGCTGCTTTCCGTGTTTGGCGGCAAGCTGACCACCTACCGCAAGCTGGCCGAGCACGCGCTGGAAAAACTGGCACCGTACTATAAAGGCATTGGCCCGGCGTGGACCAAAGGCGCGGTACTGCCCGGCGGTGATATCGGCGACAATCGCGATGATTACGCCGCGAAGCTGCGCCGTCGCTTCCCGTTCATCACCGAAGGGATGGCGCGCCACTATGCCCGCACCTACGGCAGCAATACCGAGCTGTTCCTGGCCGACGCGAAGGACATTGCGGATCTGGGCGAACATTTCGGCCACGAGCTGTACGAAGCCGAGCTGCGCTACCTGGTTGAGCACGAGTGGGTTCGTCGTCTGGATGATGCTATCTGGCGTCGTACCAAAGAAGGGATGTGGCTCAACGCCGAGCAGCAGTCTCGCGTGGCGCAGTGGTTACAGCAAAATGCGGGGAAGCGTGAGCTGTCGCTGGCGTCGTAATACGATCGGTGCGGGCTGATGCCCTCACCCTGACCCTCTCCCACAGGGAGAGGGAACAAACACTAAAAACGGCAACCGAGGTTGCCGTTTTGCTTTTACAACCTCACCGGATCAATATGCCAGATCGTCTCGGCATACTCCTTGATGGTCCTGTCGGACGAGAAATAGCCCATATTGGCGATGTTATACATCGCGGCGCTGGTCCACTTCTCCTGCTGACGGTACAGCTCGTCAACCTTATCCTGACAGTCCACGTAGCTGCGATAGTCCGCCAGCACCTGGTAGTGATCGCCAAAGTTAATCAGCGAGTCCACAAGATCGCGATAGCGGCTCGGTTCATCCGGGCTAAACACGCCGGTCGCGATCTGCGTCAGCACCTGACGTAACTCTTCATCCTCTTCGTAATATTGACGCGGCGAGTAGCCTTTCCTGCGCAGCGCCTCCACCTCTTCCGTCGTATTACCGAAGATAAAGATATTTTCTTCGCCCACGTGCTCCAGCATCTCAACGTTCGCCCCGTCAAGCGTACCAATGGTCAGCGCGCCGTTGAGGGCAAACTTCATGTTACTGGTGCCGGATGCTTCCGTACCCGCCGTGGAAATCTGCTCAGAGAGATCCGCCGCCGGGATGATCATCTGCGCCAGGCTCACGCTGTAGTTCGGAATGAACACCACTTTCAGCTTGTCGCCAATGTCCGGATCCTGGTTGACTACCTTCGCCACGTCGTTGATGAGATGAATGATGTGCTTGGCCATGTAGTAGGCGGAAGCCGCCTTACCGGCGAAGATCTTCACGCGCGGCACCCATTCGGCCGTTGGATCGGCCTTAATGCGGTTGTAATGGGTGATCACGTGCAGCACGTTCATCAGCTGACGCTTGTATTCGTGGATGCGTTTGATCTGAACGTCAAACAGCGCTTTCGGGTTTGCCACCACGTTGAGGTGCATCGCCAGCCAGACCGCCAGACGCTTTTTATTTAGCAGCTTGGCTTCGCGCACGGCTTTGTTCACCGTCGGGAAATCAATATGCTGTTCCAGCTCGCTCAGCTGGCTCAAATCGGTACGCCAGGTACGGCCGATATTCTCGTCCAGCACCTCAGAGAGCGGCTGGTTGGCCAGCGCCAGCCAGCGGCGCGGCGTGACGCCGTTGGTCACGTTGCAGAACCGCGTCGGGAAGATTTTCGCGAAGTCCGCAAAAAGCGACTGCACCATCAGGTTCGAGTGGAGCTCGGACACGCCGTTGACCTTGTGGCTGATGACGACCGCCAGCCAGGCCATGCGCACGCGGCGCCCGTTCGATTCATCAATGATGGATGCGCGGCTCAGCAGCCCGGTATCGTTCGGGTATTGCTCCTGCAGGGTCTTGAGGAAGTAGTCGTTAATCTCAAAGATAATCTGCAGATGGCGCGGCAGGATTTTGCCGAGCATGTCTACCGGCCACGTTTCCAGCGCTTCGCTCATCAGCGTGTGGTTGGTGTAGGAGAATACCTGACAGGTCACTTCAAACGCGTCATCCCAGCTGAACTTGTGTTCGTCGATCAGCAGGCGCATCAGCTCCGGAATGGAGAGCACCGGGTGGGTGTCGTTAAGGTGGATCGCGGTTTTCTCCGCCAGGTTGGCGTAGGTTTTGTGCAGCTGATGGTGGCGGCTGAGGATGTCCTGAATCGTCGAGGAGACGAGGAAATACTCCTGACGCAGGCGCAGCTCGCGGCCGGAGTAGGTCGAGTCATCCGGGTACAGCACGCGGGACACGTTCTCGGAGTGGTTTTTGTCTTCCACCGCCGCAAAGTAGTCCCCCTGGTTGAATTTACCGAGGTTAATTTCGCTACTGGCCTGGGCGCTCCACAGGCGCAGCGTGTTGGTGGCATCGGTGTCATAGCCGGGGATAATCTGGTCGTAGGCCACGGCCAGGATCTCTTCCGTTTCTACCCAGCGGGACTTTTTGCCTTCCTGCTGGATACGTCCGCCAAAGCGCACCTTGTAGCGCGTATTGTGGCGCTTGAACTCCCACGGGTTGCCGTACTCCAGCCAGTAGTCCGGCGACTCTTTCTGGCGCCCGTCGACGATGTTCTGTTTGAACATACCGTAGTCGTAGCGAATACCGTAGCCGCGGCCCGGCAGCGCCAGCGTTGCCAGCGAGTCGAGGAAGCAGGCAGCGAGACGCCCCAGACCGCCGTTGCCGAGCCCCGGGTCGTTCTCTTCGTCGATCAGCTCTTCTAAATCTAACCCCATCTCCTCCAGGGCGGTTTTGACGTCGTCATAAATACCGAGCGACAACAGCGCGTTGGACAGCGTGCGGCCAATCAAAAATTCCATCGACAGGTAGTAAACCTGACGCGTTTCCTGCGAGAGCTGGGCGCGGTTTGAGCGCAGCCAGCGTTCCACTAAACGGTCACGCACCGCAAACAGGGTGGCGTTCAGCCACTCGTGCTTGTTGGCGATAACAGGATCTTTCCCGATGGTGAACATCAGCTTGTAGGCGATGGAGTGCTTTAACGCCTCAACGCTGAGCGTGGGTGAAGAGTAGCTAAATGGAGCGTTCATATCAGTAACTTCGCCTCGTTACATCAAGCGTTGATAGAGATCGCGGTATGACTGCGCCGCGACATGCCAGCTAAAGTCCATGGACATCGCCTGACGCTGAACGTAACGCCAGAGCGATGGACGGGACCACAAGACGAAAGCACGCCGAATCGCCCGAAGCAGCGACCAGGCATTACTGTCCTCAAAGACAAACCCGCTGGCGATACCGTCCGCCAGGTTTTCCAGAGAGCTATCGGATACGGTATCCGCCAGTCCGCCCGTGCGGCGCACCAGCGGCAGCGTGCCGTATTTCAGGCCGTAAAGCTGCGTCAGGCCGCAGGGTTCGAAACGGCTCGGCACCAGGATGACGTCCGCGCCGCCCATGATGCGGTGCGAGAACGCTTCGTGATAGCCAATCTGCACACCCACCTGCCCCGGATGTTCCGCCGCGGCGGCAAGGAAGCCTTCCTGCAGCACCGGGTCGCCCGCGCCGAGCAGCGCCAGCTGTCCCCCCTGCTCCAGTAAACCGGGCAGCGCCTCCAGCACCAGATCCAGCCCTTTCTGGCTGGTCAGGCGGCTGACCACCGCGAACAGCGGCACTTTATCGTTAACCTTCAGGCCCATCGCAATCTGCAGCTGGCGTTTGTTCTCCGCTTTGTCTTCCACGGAATCACGGCCATAGCGCGCCGCCAGCAGGAGATCGGTTTCCGGGCTCCAGATCTGTTCATCCACGCCGTTCAGAATGCCTGACAGGCGGCCTTCGCGGTGGCGCTGTTGCAGCAACCCTTCCATGCCGTAGCCAAACTCCGGCTGGGTGATCTCACGCGCGTAGGTTGGGCTCACGGCGGTAATATGATCGGCGTAATACAGCCCGGCTTTCAGGAACGAGATCTGCCCGTTAAATTCCAGCCCGTGCATGTTATAGAACGATAATGGCAGATCGATTTCACTCATGTGATGGGCATAGTACATCCCCTGATACGCCAGGTTATGCACGGTAAAGACCGATTTCGCCGGATGGCCGCGCGCCGCGAGATACGCCGGGGCAAGCCCGGCGTGCCAGTCGTGCGCGTGCACCACATCCGGGCGCCAGAACGGATCCAGCCCCGTCGCCATTTCTGCCCCGACCCAGCCGAGCAGCGCAAAGCGCAGCACGTTATCGGTGTAGGCGAACAGGTTCGTATCGTGATACGGGCTGCCCGGTCGCTCGTATAAGTGCGGCGCGTCGATCAGGTAAATCCCTACGCCATTGTAATGTCCAAACAGCAGGGTGATGCGTCCGGCGAAGGTCTCACGGCGGGTCACCACTTTTGCATCGGGAATACCGCGCCGGATATCCGGAAAGGCGGGCAGCAGGACTCGGGTATCCACGCCTCCGGCGATTTGCGCCGCCGGTAATGCACCCAGAACATCTGCCAGACCGCCCGTTTTTAACAACGGGAACATCTCAGAACATACATGTAAAACCTGCATCATCGCTCCTGTTTGATCTGCAGCTTCCGCAACATTTCCCGTGTGACTAACACGATCCCCTCTTCCGAACGATAGAAACGACGCGCGTCTTCTTCCGCGTTCTCACCAATCACCATCCCTTCTGGAATGACGCAGGCACGATCGATAACGCAGCGACGCAGACGGCACGAGCGCCCTACCCAGACATCAGGCAGCAAGACTGCCGAATCGATATTACAGAATGAATTTATTCGCACGCGGGGGAACAGCACCGACTGCACCACCACCGAGCCTGAAATAATGCACCCGCCGGACACCAGCGAGTTCAGCGTCATACCGTGGCTCCCGGAGCGGTCCTGCACGAATTTGGCCGGCGGCAGCGATTCCATATGGGTACGAATCGGCCAGTTCTGGTCGTACATATCCAGCTCAGGCGTGACCGACGCCAGGTCGAGGTTCGCTTTCCAGTAGGCTTCCAGGGTTCCCACATCGCGCCAGTAAGGTTCCGCATTGGGGTCGGACTGCACGCAGGACAGCGGGAAAGGATGTGCATAGGCCATGCCAGCTTTAGTGATTTTCGGAATGATGTCTTTACCGAAGTCGTGGCTGGAGTTTTCGTCTTTATCGTCGTCTTCCAGCAGCTCATAAAGATAATCTGCATCAAAGACATAAATCCCCATGCTGGCGAGCGATTTAGTGTCATCGCCCGGCATGGTTGGCGGGTTCGCCGGCTTTTCAACAAAGTCGATAATTTTGTCGTCGGCATCCACGTGCATCACGCCAAACGCCGTCGCTTCAGCAACGGGCACAGGCAGACACGCTACGGTGCAGCGCGCCCCTTTTTCGACGTGGTCGATGAGCATGTGGGAGTAATCTTGCTTGTAGATATGGTCCCCGGCGAGGATCACGATGTATTCCGCGTTATAGCGGCGAATGATGTCGAGGTTCTGCGTCACTGCATCCGCCGTTCCGCGGTACCAGTTCTCACCGTGGACGCGTTGCTGAGCGGGAAGGAGATCGACAAACTCGTTCATCTCTTCGCTGAAGAATGACCAGCCGCGCTGGATATGCTGAACCAGCGTGTGCGACTGATACTGCGTAATGACGCCAATACGGCGAATGCCCGAGTTAAGGCAGTTGGAGAGCGCAAAGTCGATGATACGGAACTTACCACCAAAGTGAACGGCCGGTTTCGCGCGCTTGATGGTCAAATCTTTCAGACGGGTACCACGTCCACCCGCAAGTATCAGGGCAACCGTTTTTAATGGTAGCTGGCGCGCCAACATTAAGGGATCGTTCTTCTCTAATCTAACCATGACTAACTCCTTTTTTATCATCTTTGGAATACGCACACTCCGTGCGCAGGCCCGTGCCAGACAGCCATTACTACCGGATTATCCGCTCCGGCAAAGGGGGGAACAGCTCGCCATTCCCCTTCAGGTAAAACAATCTCTGCGACGTCATCCGTCGCGTTCAGCGTGACCAGCCATTTATCCGACAGCAGGATTTGCAGGCGTGGTACGCCGTGTTGCCACTCTTGCGCGCTTAACGGTTGCGCGTCTTGATTCAACCAGCGAACGTTGCCGTCACCCTCTTCCCACCAGCGGTCGGCGGTCAGCGCGGGGATCTGCTGGCGAAGATGGATCAGCGCAGCGGTAAAATGAATCAGCCCGCTGTTGGCTTCACCCCAGTCGAGCCAGGTTAACGTGTTGTCCTGGCAATACGCATTGTTGTTACCGTGCTGGCTGTGGCCGTGTTCATCGCCTGCCAGCAGCATCGGCGTGCCCTGCGACAATAAAAGCGTTGTCAGCAAAGCATGAACGCTGGCGCGTCGCCGCTCGATGACGTCCAGGCTACCGCCTAACCCTTCTATACCATGATTAAAGCTATGGTTATTGTTAGTGCCATCGCGATTCTCTTCGCCGTTTGCCTCATTGTGTTTCTGATTGAAACAAACGCAGTCCCTGAGCGTAAAACCGTCGTGTGCCGTCAACAGATTGACGGTGGCCGACGGGCGTTTGCCGTCGCGCTTAAAGAGATCGCTTGAAGCGGCAAAGCGTTCGGCGAACTCCCCCAGCGACAGATTCCGTTCCAGCCAGAAGCGGCGTGCGGCATCGCGGTAGTGATCGTTCCACTCGGCAAACAGCGGCGGGAAATTCCCGACCTGATAACCGCCTTCCCCTATGTCCCACGGCTCGGCAATGAGCTTCACCTGCGAGAGCACCGGACAGTTTTTTATCGCCTCAAACAGCGGCGCCTGCTGGCTGAACGCTGGCGTGCGCCCCATCACTGGCGCCAGATCGAAACGAAAACCGTCGACGTGGAACGTTTCCACCCAGTATTTCAGGCATTCATAAGCAAAATGCGTGACCGCCGGATGGCTGAGGTTGAGCGTGTTACCGCAGCCGGTCCAGTTCTCATAATCGCCATCCTGCCTGATCCAATAATAGCTACGGTTATCAATTCCGCGCATGGAGAGCGTCGGACCGTCGAGATCGCTTTCGGCACTGTGGTTCAGCACGACGTCCAGAATGACCTCAATGCCCGCCGTATGAAGCGCCTTCACCGCATCGCGAAATTCGTCCCGCGCCTTTTCCGGATGGGCGGCATAGCGTGGCTCAAGCGCGAACATCGCCAGCGGGTTGTAGCCCCAGTAGTTGCTTAGCCCCAGCCGCTGCAGGCGCGGCTCGCTGGCGAAATGGGCGACGGGTAACAGCTCCAGAGCGGTGATGCCGAGGTGCTTCAGGTAGGCGATCATGGTTGGATGCCCGAGCGCCTTATAGGTGCCGCGCATCTCTTTGGGGATCGACGGGTGCAGGTACGTCAGCCCTTTAACGTGGGCTTCATAAATGACGGTATTGCCCCACGGCGTCTGCGGCGGGGCATCGTCTTCCCAGTCATAAAGATCGTTCACCACCACGCTTTTTGGCGCGACGGGCGCGCTGTCGCGGTGGTCGGGCTCGCCGTAGCCCACGTGGAAGAGCGGGTCGTCTTTAAATTCGCCGTCCACGCGGTGCGCGCACGGGTCGATCAGCAGCTTCGCCGGGTTAAACCAGTGCCCCTGCGCCGGATCCCACGGACCGTGTACGCGAAAGCCATAGTGCATGCCTGGCCGTCCTCCGGCCAGGTAGCCGTGCCAGGTATCCCCCGTGCGCGCGGGTAAATCGTAACGGTGCTCGTTACCTTCCCCATCAAACACGCACAGTTCTACCCGCTCAGCGTGAGCGGAAAAGAGGGTGAAATTGACACCCTTTCCGTCAAAACGCGCGCCGAGCGGTTCGGGTTTACCTGCCGTAAGCTGCGTCATTCGCCCTCCCGCATCAGCCAGATGGTGCCAAGCGGCGGCAGCGTCAGGCTCAGGGAGTTGGGTCGCCCGTGGCTTTCGATGGCGTCGCTCTGTACCAGCCCGCCGTTACCGGCGTTACTGCCGTGGTAGTGCATCGAGTCGGTATTCAGGATCTCGCGCCATTTGCCCGGCTGGTTAATGCCGAAGCGGTAGTGCTCGCGCGGCACCGGCGTGAAGTTGCTGGCGACGACGATCTCGTTACCCGCTTTGTCACGGCGCACAAAGACAAACACCGAGCGCTCGTGGTCGTCCACCACCAGCCACTCAAAGCCGTACGGATCGAAGTCGAGCTCGTGCAGCGCTTTGTGGTGGCGGTAGGTCAGGTTCAGGTCGCGCACCAGACGCTGCACCCCGTGGTGCCAGTTGTCGCCGCCTTCCAGCAGATGCCAGTCGAGGCTGGCGTCGTGGTTCCACTCGCGTCCCTGGGCGAACTCATTGCCCATAAACAGCAGTTTCTTGCCCGGGAAGGCAAACATCCAGCCGTAGTAGGCGCGCAGGTTGGCAAACTTCTGCCACGCGTCGCCCGGCATGCGGTCGAGAATGGATTTTTTGCCGTGCACCACTTCATCGTGCGACAGCGGCAGCATGAAGTTTTCGGTGTAGTTGTAGAGCATCCCGAACGTCAGCTTATCGTGATGATACTTACGGTGAACCGGATCCAGCTTCATGTAGTCGAGCGTGTCGTGCATCCAGCCCAGGTTCCACTTGTACCAGAACCCCAGGCCGCCTAATGACGGCGGACGGGAGACGCCCGCAAAGTCGGTCGACTCTTCCGCCATGGTCACGGCACCGTCCACCTGTTCGCCGATAATGCGGTTGGTATTGCGCAGGAATTCAATCGCTTCCAGGTTTTCACGGCCACCAAACTCGTTCGGGATCCACTCGCCCTCTTTGCGGCTGTAGTCGCGGTAGATCATCGACGCCACCGCATCGACGCGCAGGGCGTCAATGCCAAACCGCTCGATCCAGTACAGGGCATTCCCGACCAGATAGTTTGCGACCTCACGGCGACCGTAGTTATAGATCAGCGTGTTCCAGTCCTGGTGATAGCCTTCGCGCGGGTCGCTGTGCTCGTACAGCTTCGTGCCGTCAAACTCTGCCAGCGCAAAATCATCCGACGGGAAATGGCCCGGTACCCAGTCGAGGATGACGTTCAGCCCGGCGGCGTGCGCGGCATCAATGAAATAGCGGAAGTCATCGCGCGTGCCGAAGCGGCGCGTTGGCGCATACAGCCCGGTAGGCTGATAGCCCCAGCTGCCGTCGAACGGATGCTCGTTGACCGGCAGCAGCTCAAGGTGGGTAAAGCCCATCCATTTGGCATACGGCACCAGCTGGTCGGCAAGCTCACGGTAGCTCAGCCAGAAGTTGTTATCGGTGTGGCGACGCCAGGAGCCAAGGTGTACCTCATAGACGGAGATGGGCGCATCAAAGCGGTTGGCCTGTTTGCGCTCCTCCGTCTGGACGACCTTCTCCGGCAGGCCGCAAATCAGCGACGCGGTATCCGGGCGCATCTGCGCTTCGAAGGCATACGGGTCGGCTTTAATGCGCAGCTTGCCGTTGGCGTCGATCATCTCGAATTTATAAAGCTGCCCGGGGTGCGCTCCGGGGATAAACAGCTCCCAGATGCCGCTTTCCCGGCGCAGGCGCATCGGGTGGCGGCGGCCGTCCCAGTAGTTGAACTGGCCAACAACGGAGACGCGCTGGGCGTTAGGCGCCCACACGGAGAATCGCGTGCCGGTAATGCCGTCCATGGTATCGGCATGGGCACCCAGCGTTTCATAAGGGCGAAGATGCGTTCCTTCGGAGAGCAGCCAGGCGTCCATCTCTTTAAGCAGAGGGCCAAAGCTGTAAGGATCGTCAATCAGGTTTTGCTGACCGTGCCAGAGAACGGCGAGCTGATAGCGAAAAGGGTTTTTACGGCGGGGCATTACGCCCGAGAAGAAGCCACGGGAATCGAGGCATTCAAGATTACCGACCTTGCGGCCGGTTTTGGGTTCAATCACCCAGACTTCTGTGGCATCCGGTAACAGTGCCCGAACTTCAAGGCCATCCTCAGTTTGATGCATCCCAAGCACAGAAAAGGGGTCAGCAAAATGACCCGCAATAAGCGCATTAATCACGTCTCTATCCACACGATCGGACATGGTATTCATCCTGTTTTTTATGTCGTCCTTTTTAAGCGCTCCGGGACGACTTTTAATGTGACCTGAACGGGACAGCACAAAAATGTGCATCCATTCTGCTCCGTTCGAACCTCAGGTAAGAAATGACTCTTCCTTAAAGCATAGCCAACGCTCTAGATGACTCCTGATAAAAAATAAGACATACGCGTGTTACTCCATGTAGTACGCAAAAAAAAGGGGTGAAAATCACCCCCGGTAGTTAACAAATTATTACGCCAGCTGGCGCAGCATGCGGCGCAGCGGCTCGGCGGCGCCCCACAGGAGCTGGTCGCCGACGGTGAACGCGGAGAGATACTCCGGCCCCATGTTCAGCTTGCGCAGACGGCCAACCGGCGTGGTCAGCGTGCCGGTAACGGCAGCCGGGGTCAGCTCGCGCATGGTGATATCGCGATCGTTTGGCACCACTTTCGCCCACGGGTTGTGCGCGGCCAGCAGCTCTTCCACGGTCGGAATAGACACATCTTTTTTCAGTTTAATGGTGAAGGCCTGGCTGTGGCAGCGCAGCGCGCCGATACGCACGCACAGACCGTCAACCGGAATGGTGTTCGCGGTCGCGAGGATTTTATTGGTCTCAGCCTGGCCCTTCCACTCTTCGCGGGTCTGGCCGTTATCCAGCTGTTTGTCGATCCATGGGATCAGACCACCGGCCAGCGGTACGCCGAAGTTGTCCACCGGCAGCTCGCCGCTGCGGGTCAGCTGAGTGACCTTACGTTCGATATCAAGGATCGCGGACGCCGGGTTTGCGAGCTCGGTCGCGACGCTTTGGTGCAGCTGGCCCATCTGGGTCAGCAGCTCGCGCATGTGACGCGCACCGCCGCCGGACGCCGCCTGGTAGGTCGCCACGGAGACCCACTCAACCAGATCCTGCGCGAACAGGCCGCCGAGGGACATCAGCATCAGGCTGACGGTGCAGTTACCGCCGACAAAGGTTTTCACGCCGTTGTTCAGGCCGTCGGTGATGACGCCCTGGTTCACCGGGTCGAGAATGATGATGGCATCGTCTTTCATGCGCAGCGAAGAGGCCGCGTCAATCCAGTAGCCCTGCCAGCCGCTTTCACGCAGCTTTGGATAGATTTCGTTGGTATAATCGCCGCCCTGGCACGTCACAATAATGTCGAGTGCCTTCAGCGCTTCCAGATCGTAAGCATCCTGCAACGTGCCTGTGGTACCACCAAAGGACGGAGCAGCCTGGCCGAGCTGGGAAGTGGAGAAGAAGACCGGGCGGATAGCGTCGAAATCGCGCTCTTCAACCATGCGTTGCATGAGTACAGAGCCGACCATACCGCGCCAGCCGATAAAACCAACGTTTTTCATAGCATTTTTTTCCTGCTGAGGGTGTGTGCTGATTGTGCAAGCCAGTATTGAACTGGGATATGCTTCACATTACAAAATGCTGCCAAAGTCGCAAGCGAAATTAATCGATGATTGCCCGGCAATCAGAAAAAGCGCTAATCATCGGAATAACACTACTAAGTATCAGGGATAATTTAAAGATGAGTGAAATCATTTCCGCGGCGGTTTTATTGATCCTGATTATGGATCCACTGGGAAACCTGCCTATCTTCATGTCGGTGCTGAAGCACACCGAGCCGAAGCGCCGCCGGGCGATCATGATCCGCGAGCTGCTCATCGCCCTGCTGGTGATGTTTATCTTCCTGTTTGCCGGTGAAAAAATTCTCGCGTTCCTCAACCTGCGCGCCGAAACCGTGTCGATTTCCGGCGGGATTATTCTGTTCCTGATTGCCATTAAGATGATTTTCCCAAGCGCGGAAGGCAGCAGCAGCGGCCTGCCCGCGGGTGAAGAGCCGTTTATCGTGCCGCTGGCGATTCCACTCGTCGCCGGGCCAACCATTCTGGCCACGCTGATGCTGCTGTCGCATCAGTATCCGAACCAGATGAGCCATCTGGTGATTGCCCTGCTGATCGCCTGGGGCGGGACGTTTATCATCCTGCTGCAGTCGTCGCTGTTCCTGCGCCTGCTGGGTGAGAAAGGGGTGAACGCGCTGGAGCGCCTGATGGGGCTGATTCTGGTGATGATGGCAACGCAGATGTTCCTGGACGGGATCCGCGCGTGGATGAAAGGATGACGTTCTCCCTCTCCCCTTGGGAGAGGGGCGGGATGAGGGCATCAGGCCGCAGAGGACAGCCCATCTAACCCTTACGAATCAAATACCGGTACGGCAGCGCTTCGGTCTGCTGTGCCACCAGCTCATGCTCCATAAAGGTACAAAAACCGGGAATATCGCGGGTCGTGGCCGGGTCGTCGGCAATAATCAACAGCGTTTCACCGGTCTGCATGTTGCGCACGGTCTTACGTACCATCATTACCGGTTCCGGGCAGCGAAGGCCCTGGGCATCAAGAGTGTGGTCTGGGCTGGAAAACAGGTCGGTCATGGTCTTCTCGGTCTGGTAAAAACGGCTGTAGTTTACGCCCGGTTGCGATCAATGCAAACCAGGTTAACGATTGCGTAAAAACTAACCATTGCAATGTCCTGCCAAAGCAGTATCATGCTGCGGTTTTTATTGGGTTCCCTCACCCCAACGTATAAAAAGGTCACAATATGACGTCGTTTTCTGAATCACAGCGCGTAAAAGCGTTGTTCTGGCTTTCGCTTTTCCATTTGCTGGTGATCACCTCCAGCAACTATCTGGTGCAGCTCCCAATCTCCATCTTTGGTTTTCATACCACCTGGGGCGCATTCAGCTTCCCGTTTATTTTCCTCGCGACGGATTTGACCGTGCGTATTTTTGGCGCACCGCTGGCTCGCCGTATTATTTTTTCGGTCATGCTCCCGGCGCTGTTCATCTCGTACGTGGTTTCGTCACTGTTTTATATGGGAAGCTGGCAGGGCTTTGAGGCGTTAACCCACTTCAACCTGTTTGTTGCCCGTATCGCCGCAGCAAGCTTTATGGCCTACGCGCTGGGGCAGATCCTCGACGTGCATGTGTTTAACCGCCTGCGTCAGAATCATCGCTGGTGGATGGCGCCAACCGCCTCCACGCTGTTCGGTAACGTGAGCGATACGCTGGCCTTCTTCTTCATCGCCTTCTGGCGCAGCCCGGATGCGTTCATGGCCGAACACTGGATGGAAATCGCGCTGGTGGACTACTGCTTCAAGGTCCTCATCAGCATTGTTTTCTTCCTGCCGATGTACGGCGTGCTGCTCAATATGCTGCTGAAAAGGCTGGCAGATAAATCTGAAATCACGGCATTGCAGGCTGGTTAAGGGTTCGCTTTATCAGTTGTGATAAGATGAGCGAATGAGCCGTTATGGCCGTTTATCGAAAGGAAGAAGTCAATGCGCAATCTGGTTAAATATGTCGGGATTGGCCTGCTGGTTGTGGGTCTTGCAGCCTGTGATAACAGCGACACGAAAACGCCTGCTCAGGGCGCATCCGCAGAGAGCAACGCGACCGGCCAGCCGGTGAATCTGATGGATGGCAAACTCAGCTTCTCTCTGCCAGCCGATATGACCGATCAGAGCGGCAAGCTGGGCACCCAGGCGAATAACATGCACGTTTACTCCGACGCAACCGGGCAGAAAGCGGTCATTGTGATTGTGGGCGACGACACCAGCGAAGACCTGGCCGTCCTGTCCAAACGTCTGGAAGATCAGCAGCGCGGCCGCGATCCGCAGCTGCAGGTCGTGACCAATAAATCCATCGAGCTGAAAGGCCACACGCTGCAACAGCTCGACAGCATCATCTCTGCAAAAGGTCAGACCGCATACTCTTCTGTGGTGCTGGGCAAGGTTGATAACAAACTGCTGACCCTGCAGATCACCCTGCCAGCCGAAGATCAGCAGAAAGCGCAGACGGCTGCTGAAAACATCATTAACACCATCGTGATCCAGTAACGCTTCACGACGATGACGTGGCCTCCGGTGCCTGCACCGGGGGCCATTTTTTTAGCCGCCACGTCAGCAGCAGCGCAATCACCACCAGACCCGCCGCGGCAAGATAGATTACCGGAACTCCTGCCCAAGCCATCACCAGCCCCGCCAGCGGGCCGGTAATGCCTAAAGACATATCCATAAACACCGTATAGGTCGCCAGCGCCGCCCCCTGATTCTGCTGCGGCACGGCTTTTACCGCCACCACGCCCAGCGCCGGGAAGACCAGGGAAAAGCCTGCCCCCGCGAGGAACACACCCACTTTCGCGACCCAGGGCACCATCGCAATTCCGGTCAGCAGCAGCCCGACAATCTCTATCGCAAAGCAGATCATCGCCACATTCAGCCCGCCAAGGCGGTTGATGCCGTTAGGGAAAAGCAGGCGGGCACCAACAAACGCACAGCTGAACAGGGTTAACGCAAAGGCTGCGCCGTCCCAGCCTTTGGCGTCGTAGAACAGGGTAATGAAGGTCGCAATCACGCCGAAGCCGGTGGTCGCCAGCGCCAGGGCCATGCCGTACGGCCAGACGCGCCCCAGCACCGCCCGAAACGGCAGCGGCTTGCCTTTGCTGGCCTTCACTTTCGGACGCGGCAGCGCAAAGAGGATTGCCAGCAGCGCGACCGCCATAATGGTGATGGAAAGCCCATACAGCCCGCCAAGCGCATAGCAGGCCACGCCGAGCGGCGCCCCGAGCGCCATCGCACCGTAGGTGACAATCCCGTTCCAGGAGATCACCCGGCCAATGTGCGGCGCGCCTACCACACCCACGCCCCACAGCGTCGAGCCGGTTCCCGCCAGACTTTGCCCAATGCCCAGAATGACGCGGCCCAGGCAGAGCAGCGCCAGGCTGACCAGCGGCCAGTGGCCGGTTGCGGCAGCCAGCAGGTAGCTCAGGCCACTGAGAAAACAGCCGCACAGCCCCACCACTACGATGCTTTTTGGACCGAACGCGTCCGCGTAGCGCCCGGCATGCGGGCGGCTGAGGAGCGTGGCGAAATATTGCAGGCTAATCACCAGCCCCGCCCAGAAGGCGCTGAAGCCCATCACGTCATGGACATAGCCCGGCAGGACCGCCAGCGGCAGGCCAATGGTCAAATAGCTGGCAAAGTTGAAAATCACAACGGAAACGATGCGCAGATTGAGGCGCAGTCCGCTCAGTGCCGGTTCAGCGGCAGGTTCGGGCATGGGGTTCTACCTGGATTTTTTACAACAGTGTTTCACTATTACCACGGCGCAATAAGAAAATCAGCCCCGACTTTCAGATTAACGGTGCCAGACGAAGCGAAGCCCGGGCACTACACTTATCGGGTCATCATATTAAGGAACACGCATGATCGCTAACCCGTCCGACAAAGCAGGACTCCACATCTTATTAAAACTCGCCTGTCTGGTGGTTATCCTTGCGGGTATCCATGCTGCCGCTGACATTATTGTTCAGCTCCTGCTGGCGCTCTTTTTTGCCATCGTGCTTAATCCTCTGGTCACCTGGTTTTTACGCCGGGGCGTCAGCCGTCCGGTAGCCATCACCATCGTGGTTATTGTCATGCTGATTGGCCTGACGGCGCTCTTCGGCGTGCTGGCGGCATCGCTGAGCGAATTCTCCACCATGCTGCCGCAGTACAACAAAGAGCTGACGCGTAAAATTGTCGCGCTGCAGGAGATGGTGCCCTTCCTCAATCTGCATATCTCACCCGAACGGATGCTGCGCAGGATGGACTCCGAGAAGGTCATGACCTACGCCACCACCTTGATGACGGGGCTTTCCGGCGCGATGGCCAGCATTCTGCTGCTGGTCATGACCGTTGTGTTTATGCTGTTCGAAGTCCGCCACGTCCCCTATAAGCTGCGCTTTGCGCTGAACAATCCGCAAATTCACATTGCCGGGTTACACCGGGCCCTGAAGGGCGTCTCCAAATATCTGGCGCTGAAAACGCTCCTGAGCGTCTGGACCGGGGTGATTGTCTGGCTGGGGCTGATGCTGATGGACGTGCAGTTCGCGCTGATGTGGGGCGTGCTGGCCTTTCTGCTGAACTACGTGCCCAATATTGGCGCGGTGCTTTCCGCCGTGCCGCCGATGATTCAGGCGTTTCTGTTTAACGGTTTCTACGAATGCATGCTGGTCGGCGCGCTGTTCCTCGTCGTGCATATGGTGCTGGGCAATATTCTTGAACCGCGCATGATGGGACACCGTCTGGGCATGTCGACGCTGGTGGTGTTTTTATCCTTACTGGTTTGGGGATGGCTGCTGGGCCCGGTCGGTATGCTGCTGTCGGTTCCTCTGACCAGCGTATGTAAAATCTGGATGGAGACCACCAAAGGCGGCAGCAAGCTGGCGATCCTGCTCGGGCCGGGGAGGCCGAAAAGCCGGTTACCCGGCTAACCGACCTACCTGTACAGGTAGGTTTAAACCGTCAGTAATACACCGTAAATTACCGCGTCCCTAATCCGTCGCGGTATTTTTATTTGCGTTAAGGCGATACTCATTCTGTTTTTAATTACGCCGCGCGCATTACGTTCAAACGCAATTCATGATTTAACGCAAATTATAAAAAATGAAATTCTTATTTATTTTCCATGCTATTATGCCCGTCTTCGCGTCAACGTAATGTAAACATTAATATTGATTAAAAAATACACCCAGCGATAACAAAAAGCCGGATGAATATTATTTGTAAAAAACACTACCTTTAATTGTTATTATTGATATGGAGTTGTTGATGAAAAAGATCGTTAAATGGTGTGCTGCTGCCGTATTCATTGGCGCACTGGCAGGCTGTGCGCGTACCGCCCCAATTGCTCAGGTTCACTCTATTGTAAGCGCGGGCCATACTGCCGATCAGGTAAAAACGGCAATTTTGAAAGCAGGCCAAAAACGCGACTGGATCATGACGGAAACCGGCCCGGGAATGATTAAGGGGCGTCTGCAGTCACGCGATCACTCGGTCCAGGTAAGTATTCCGTACACGGCCACAAGCTATTCAATCAACTATGAAAACAGCCTTAACCTGAAAGCGGCAGACGGTAAAATTCACAAAAATTATAACCGCTGGGTAAATAACCTCGACCACGATATTCAGCTGAACCTCTCCACTGGCGCCGCGCTGTAATATTTTTCTAAAGTCGGGCCGCGTATGGCCCGATAACCTCTTTTTATTAGCCTCAAAGGTTACGCAGGAATGTACGAAAAGGACACACTCAGCGCACTGGATGCCATTACCGAAGCGCAGCGCATCGCCTTTGCCCCGATGTTATTCCAGACTGCGCTTTGTCTGCGTAACTCAGGCGTTCTCGCCTGGCTCGATAAACAAGGTAAAGCGGGGGCAAGCCTCGACGAAATAACCGAACACAGCACGCTCGGCAGCTATGGCGTCAGCGTACTGCTGGATATGGGATTAAGCGGTCGAATTGTTACCCAACAGAATGGACGTTATTTCCTGGCGAAAGTGGGCCATTTTTTACTGCACGACGAAATGACCCGCGTAAATATGGATTTCACCCAGGACGTTTGTTATCAGGGGCTATTTCACCTGGCGGACGCCCTGCAGGAGGAAAAACCTGCCGGATTAGCCGTGTTTGGCAACTGGCCAACCATCTACCCGGCGTTATCCCAATTACCTGCTCCGGCGAAAGAGAGCTGGTTCGCCTTCGATCATTACTATTCTGACGCCGCTTTTGACGCTGCTTTGCCATATATATTCGCAAGCTCGCCGACAAAATTGTACGATGTGGGCGGAAATACGGGTAAATGGTCGTTACGCTGCTGCCGCTATGACGAAAATGTTGCCGTGACGATCCTCGATCTGCCGCAGCAGATAGCGCTGGCGCAGGAAAACATCGCAAAAGCAGGTTTTTCTCATCGTATTGCATTCCATGCTGTCGATATGCTTAGCCCAGCAACATTGCCGGGTGACGCCGACGTCTGGTGGATGAGCCAGTTCCTGGATTGTTTCTCTCCGGATCAGATTGTCGCCATGCTGACGCGCGTCGCACAGGCCATGAAGCCAGGCGCACGTTTGTGCATCATGGAGCTTTTCTGGGATGCTCAGAAATTTGAAGCTGCCTCTTTCAGCCTGAATGCCACCTCGCTCTATTTCACCTGTATGGCGAATGGCAATAGCCGGTTTTACAGCGTAGAGAAGTTCTATCGCTACCTGGAGAGCGCAGGTTTCAGCGTTGAACAGCGGCTGGACAACCTTGGGGTCGGTCATACCCTGCTGATATGCACCAAACGTGAACAATAGAGCAGCTTAGCTGCCGGGTGGCCCAGCCTGCCCTTTGAATACGGTTTTTTTCGCGGACGCGCGTAGATGAAATTTTCACTGAACATTATCGACTGGCAGGCGAGAGCGCCAGGACTCAGCGATGCCACAGAGTGGCAGGCATGGTCGCGCCTGCAGCTGGCCGTTGACCCAGCGGCCCCGCTTCCCCGCCTGACCGCTTTACCCATGATGACCGCGCGCCGCCTCAATTCAGGCAGTAAGCTGGCGGTGGATATTGGTCTGGCCATGCTGCAAAACCACGCTATTGATGCCGTCGTCTATTCCAGCCGCCACGGCGAGCTGGAGCGCAACTACCGTATTCTGCATGCTCTGGCGACCGGGCAGTCCGTTTCACCCACCGACTTCGCGATGTCCGTGCACAATTCCGCGGTGGGCAATCTCACGATCACCGCACGCCAGGCCATCGTCTCGTCATCCATTTCTGCCGGGCTGGACACCTTCCAGCAGGCCCTATGTGAAGTGCTGAGCCTGCTGCATGCGGGCTATTCCCGCGTCCTGCTGGTCGATTTTGACGGCGCGCTGCCGGAATTTTACCATCCGGCGCTACCGCCGCAGATGCCCACCTGGCCCTACGCGCTGGCGCTGGTGATTGAATCCGGCAACGGATTGCAGTGTGAAACCCGCAGCGGCAGCACGGGTGAAGAACCCGCCCTGCCGCAAAGCCTGATGTTCCTGCAGCGCTATCTCAGCGAGGAACGTCAGTTTGTGGTGCCCGGCGAACGTTTGCTGTGGCAATGGACGCGCGCATGAATCGCCTGGCTGCCCGTATCAACTGGTTATGGCGTCTGGTGATGACCGGCTTCTGCTTCGCGCTGTTTGGCGTGGGCGGGCTGCTGCTGTCGCTGGTCTGGTTCAACCTGCTGCTGATCGTCCAGCGCGACCGCGCCAGCCGTCGCCGCCTGGCGCGTCGCAGCATTGCGGCCAGCTTCCGCTTCTTCCTGACCGTGGCGCGCGGCCTCGGCGTACTGGACTATCGCATTCACAATCTTGACGCGCTGCGCAGCGATCGGGGTTGTCTGGTGGTGGCTAACCACCCCACGTTAATTGACTACGTGATTCTGGCGTCGGTGATGCCCGAAACCGACTGTCTGGTGAAAAGCGCGCTGCTGCGCAATCCCTTTGTCAGCGGCGTTATCCGCGCGGCGGATTATCTGATTAACAGCGAAGCCGAGCCCCTGCTCGCGGCCAGCCAGCAGCGTCTGGCTCAGGGCGACACGCTGTTAATCTTCCCGGAAGGCACGCGTACCCGGTTTGGCGAGGCTATCTCCCTCCAGCGCGGCGCGGCAAATATCGCCGTGCGCTGTAACAGCGATCTGCGGGTGGTGCTGATCCACTGTAGCGAACACCTGCTGGATAAAAAAAGTCACTGGTATGATGTACCGCCAGAAAAACCTGTTTTCACCGTGGATGTCCGCGACCGCGTGAACATCGACGAATTTTACGATGCAAATGAACAAGAACCGGCGCTGGCGGCAAGGCAGTTAAACCGGCATCTGCAGCATCGATTAACATCAGGCCTTCAATCTTTGTCAGGAATTAATGATGCAAGCGCTTTATCTTGAAATTAAGAATCTCATAATCACCACGCTGAATCTGGACGAGCTTACCGCAGAGGATATTGATACCGATGCCGCGCTGTTTGGCGATGGGCTGGGTCTGGACTCCATTGACGCGCTGGAACTGGGTCTGGCGGTAAAAAACCAGTATGGCGTGGTGCTTTCTGCCGAAAGCGAAGAGATGCGCCAGCACTTCTTTTCCGTCGCCACGCTGGCGTCCTTTATCAACGCTCAACGCGCCTGAGATGTGAACGATGACTGAACAAGAAACCATTTATCAGGAAGTCTGCGGCCTTCTGACCAAGCTCTTTGAAATCGACCCGCAGGACATTACGCCCGAAGCCCGTCTTTACGAAGACCTGGAGCTGGACAGCATTGATGCGGTGGACATGATTGTTCATCTGCAGAAGAAAACGGGCAAGAAAATCAAGCCGGAAACCTTCAAGTCGGTTCGTACCGTTCAGGATGTGGTAGACGCCGTCGAACAGCTTCTGCGCGAAGAGTAAGACGTCGTGCGTGGTGGACGGACGTTCCCGGTCATCCCACTGCTGACGGGGCTGATGCTGCTGGCGTGGCCCTTCCTGATTGGATTTGGGCTGACGCACAACAGCCTGCAGTGGCTGTTGCCGGTGATGGCGCTGGTATTGCTGCTGCGGCTGCGCCAGGCGCGACGGAACGCTGGCCCGATGCGGTATGTGGTGCAGTGCGTGGCGCTCGCGGGCATTGCGCTCTGCGCGGCAAGCTACCTGCTGAAAACCCACCAGTGGCTGCTGTTCTACCCGGTGGTCGTCAACCTTGTGATGCTGGCCGTGTTCGGCGGTTCGCTGTGGACCGCGATGCCGCTGGTCGAACGGCTGGCGCGCCTGCGCGAGCCAAACCTGCCCCCGGAGGGCGTGCGCTATACCCGCAAGGTGACCCTCGTCTGGTGCGGCTTTTTCATCGGAAACGGCGCGATGGCGCTGTTCACCGTGCTCCACGGCGACATGCATCTGTGGACGCTGTGGAACGGTATGGTGGCCTACATCCTGATGGGAACGCTGATGGCGACCGAGTGGCTGGTGCGCCAGCGGGTGATAAAAAAAGAGATGCACAATGACTAACCCCCTTCCGCTGGGCCAGTGGCTAAACGCGCCCCGCCCTGACGACATGCCCGTTGCCTGGCTTGACGATCGTACCTGGACGCTTGGCCAGCTGCGCCACGACGTGACCTTGCTGGTCGAAACCCTTCGTCAGCAGGAAGGCGAGCGCTGGGCGCTGTGCTTTGAAAACAGCTACCTGTTTATCGTTGCGCTGCTGGCCTCGCTGCATGCCGGTAAAACGCCGGTCATTCCCGGCCATAGCCGCGTCTCGCAGCTTGAAGAACAGCAGGCGTTGTTTAGCGGCATCCTGAGCGATCGCTCTCTCGATTTCCATGGCAAGCTGATTGTGGTGGCCTCCAGCCATCAGACCGCTCGCCGCTGGGCGCCCCTGCCGGCCATTGACGAAAGCCGCTTCGTTGAACTGTTCACCTCCGGCTCCACGGGTACCCCGCGCCGGGTGATTAAGCACATCGTCAGCCTGGATCGCGAAGCCCGTCTGCTGGCTGACCGCTTCGGCGAACGTCTGACCGGCTGTAGCGTTGTCGCCTCGGTCGTACCGCAACATCTGTACGGCCTGACCTTCCGCATCGTATTGCCGATGGCGCTGGGCCTGCCGCTGCATGCCGCAATGCTCTACTACGCCGAGCAGCTGGCCGCCCTTCCTCATGACCGGCATTATCTGTTCATCAGCAGCCCGGCGTTCCTGAAGCGCCTGGATACGGAGCTGCCCGCGCCGCCCGTCAGAATGCTGATTTCAGCAGGCGGAATGCTGCCGTGGTGTGACGTCGCCACCACCGCGGGCTGGCTTAACATCTGCCCGGATGAAATTTATGGCAGCACCGAAACCGGGATCCTCGCCTGGCGCCATCGCCAGCAGGATAACGTCCCGTGGCTGGCGTTCCCCGGCGTTATCTTCCATCAGGAAGATGACGCCTGTCGCGTCACGTCGCCACTGATCCACGAGGCTGAAGGACTCCAGCTGGACGATATCCTGCACTTCGACAGCGAGGGGCTGTTCAGCATCGCCGGTCGTCGCGGGCGGGTGGTCAAAATTGAAGAAAAGCGCATCTCGCTTAACGAGATCGAACGTCGCCTGCTGGAGCTCGACGGCATTTGCGAAGCGGCTGCGCTGCCGGTCACGCGCGGAGGCCGTCAGGGGATTGGCGCACTGCTGGTGCTGGACGAAGCGGTTCGCCAGCGCGGCTATATGCAGGATAAAAAAGCGCAGGAGTTCGCCTGGCGTCGCGCCCTACTGCCGTGGCTTGAGCCGGTCGCCGTTCCGCGCTACTGGCGCATTGTCGATGAAATGCCGGTAAACAGTATGAACAAGCGTGTCTATGCGCAGCTAGAGGAGTTATTTCATGAAAATTCATGAAATTGAGCGCCGCCAGACACAGCCGGAGAAGCTGGAAATCATTTTGCATCTCGACGCGGCGCTGTTCTGGTTTCAGGGCCATTTTGCCGTACAGCCGCTGCTGCCCGGCGTTGCGCAGCTTGACTGGGTGATGCACTACGCCACGACGTTACTGGCGCCGGGCTACCGCTTTCACAGCATTCAAAACGTGAAGTTCCAGGCGCCTCTGCTGCCGGAAACCACGGTGACGCTGGTGCTTGAGTGGCATGCCGAACGTCAGATGCTGACCTTCAGCTACCAGCGTCACGCCGGGGCGGAGCGCCATACCGCCAGCAGCGGGAAAATTCGGCTATGTCAGTGATCTTTCGCCCCTGCGTGCTGATCCCGTGCTACAACCACGGCGCCATGATCGCCCGCGTGCTGTCGCGTCTCGCGCCGTTTGGCCTGCCGTGCCTGGTGGTGGATGACGGCAGCGAAGCGAGCACCCGACAGGAGCTCGAGCGCCTGGCGGCGGAGCAGCCGCAGGTAACGCTGGTCCGCCTGGCGCAAAACGCCGGGAAAGGTGCCGCGGTCATCAGGGGGCTGGAGGAGTGCGCGCGCGCGGGCTATACCCACGCCGTGCAGGTGGACGCGGACGGTCAGCACGCCATCGAAGATATCCCCAAACTGCTGGCGCTGGCGGAGCGCCACCCGGACGCGCTGATCTCCGGCCAGCCCATTTACGATGATTCCATTCCGCGCTCGCGGCTCTACGGGCGCTGGGTAACCCACGTCTGGGTGTGGATTGAGACCTTATCCCTGCAGCTTAAAGACAGCATGTGCGGCTTTCGGGTCTACCCGGTCTCGCCCACGCTGCGGCTGGCGGCGCGTGAAACGCTCGGCAAACGGATGGACTTTGACACCGAAGTGATGGTCCGTCTCTACTGGCAGGGCAACACCAGCATCTTTCTGCCCACCCGCGTCACCTACCCGCAGGACGGGTTGTCCCACTTCGACGCGTTAAAAGATAACGTGCGGATCTCCCTGATGCATACCCGGCTGTTCTTCGGCATGCTGCCCCGCATGCCCGGCCTGCTTTTCCGTCGACGCCGCCAGCACTGGGCGCAGCAGGACGAGGTCAAGGGCCTGTGGGGCATGCGCCTGATGCTGCGCGTCTGGAAGCTGATGGGCCGCCGGGCCTTTACCGTGCTGCTGTGGCCGGTCATCGGCGTGTACTGGCTTATCGCACGTCCGGCGCGGCTGGCCTCGCGGCAGTGGATTGAGAGAGTGAAGCACGAGCTGCGTCAGCGGAACATGCCCGTTCCCCCGCGGCTCAACAGCTTTTTCCATTTCATGCGCTTCGGCAACGCGATGCTGGATAAAGTCGCCAGCTGGCGCGGTGAGCTGAAGTTTGATCGCGACGTGGTCTTTGCCCCCGGCGCGAGCGAAACGCTTAACGTCGCGGCGCCGCAGGGCAAGCTGCTGCTGGCCTCGCATCTTGGCGACGTTGAGGCCTGCCGGGCGCTGGCCCAGCTGGACGGCAGCAAAACTATCACCGCCCTGGTCTTCAGCGAAAACGCCCGGCGCTTTAAGCAAATCATGAGCGAAATGGCGCCCCAGGCGGGCGTGAATTTGATGTCGGTTACCGACATCGGCCCGGACACCGCGATTGCCATCAAAGAGAAGCTTGAGCGGGGAGAATGGGTCGCGATTGTGGGCGACCGCATCGCGGTGAATCCGCAGCGTGGCGGCGAGTGGCGCGTGATCTGGAGTCCGTTCATGGGCCAGCCAGCGCCGTTCCCACAGGGGCCGTTTATCCTGGCCTCCATCCTGCGCTGCCCGGTGGTGCTGATTTTTGCCCTGCGCCAGCAGGGTAAGCTCGTCCTGCACAGCGAACCGTTTGCCGACCCGCTGCACCTGCCGCGCGGTGAACGCCAGCAGGCGCTGCAGGAGACCGTCGATCGCTACGCGCAGCGGCTGGAGCATTACGCCCTCATGTCGCCGCTCGACTGGTTTAATTTTTTCGATTTCTGGCATCTGCCAGAGTCCAGAGAGAAGGAGTAAAGGGTGCTGACCGATCCCCGCTTTACGACTGAAGTTGAGATCACCGTTCCGTTCCACGACGTCGATATGATGGGCGTGGTCTGGCACGGTAACTATTTCCGCTACTTTGAGATCGCCCGCGAGGCGCTGCTCAATCAGTTTGACTATGGCTATCGCCAGATGAAGGCCTCCGGCTACGTCTGGCCCGTCGTCGATACCCGGGTGAAATACCGCGATGCGGTGACCTTTGAGCAGCGTATTCGCGTCCGCGCGCACGTTGAAGAGTATGAAAACCGCCTGCGCATTGCCTATCAAATTTTCGATGCGCAGACCGGCAAACGCACCACGACCGGCTACACCATCCAGGTGGCGGTGGAAGAAGCCACCCGCGAGATGTGCTTTGTGAGCCCGGCAATACTGTTTGAACGAATGGGAGTGACGCCATGAAATGGTTGCCTTTGCTGGCGCTTCTCGTCAGCCCGCTGGTCAGCGCCGTGACGCTGGATGAACTGCAGCAGCGCTTCACCGGGCAGCCCGTCGTGCGCGCGCACTTCGAACAGGTTCGCACCATAAAAGATATGCCGCAGCCGCTGCGCTCGCAGGGCGAGATGCTGATCGCCCGCGACAGCGGCCTGCTGTGGGATCAAAAAGCGCCGTTTCCGATGACGCTCCTGCTGGACGACAAGCGGATGGTTCAGGCCATTAACGGCCAGCCGCCGCAGACCGTCACCGCCGACAATAATCCGCAGATGTTCCAGTTCAACCATCTTCTGCGGGCCCTGTTCCAGGCCGATCGCAGGGTGCTTGAAGAGAACTTCCGCATCGATTTTAAAGACCTGGGCGCCGGCCGCTGGTCGCTGGTGCTTACGCCAAAAACGACGCCGCTGGACAAGATTTTCGCCACCCTCGATCTGGGCGGCGCGACCTATCTGGAGACGATTCGCCTCAACGACAAACAGGGCGACCGTACCGATATCGCCCTTTCACGCCACCAACTGACGCCCGCCAGCCTGACCGATGACGAACGCCAACGCTTTGCCGCACCGTAAATCCCTGCGCCCGGCGCTGCTGTGGGCCACGCTATGCCTGATTCTGCTGGGCGTGCTGCTGTCGCTTCTGCCCGGCGCGCGTCTGAACAGCAGCGTGCTGGCCATGCTGCCGAAGCAGACGCTGGGGGCGATCCCGTCGGCGCTCAACGACGGGTTTATGCAGCGTCTCGACCGCCAGCTGGTCTGGCTGGTCAGCCCCGGCAAAGAGCCCGATCCGCGCGTGGCGCAGCAGTGGCTGGCGTTGCTGCAAAGCAGCGATTCGCTCAGCGAGGTCAAAGGCCCGATGGACGCCGCCGGGCAAAAGGCCTGGGGAGAGTTCTTCTGGCAGCACCGAAATGGCCTGATCGATCCCGCCACCCGCGCCCGCCTGCAAAACGGCGGAGAAGCGCAGGCGCAGTGGATTTTATCTCAGCTCTATTCGGCCTTCTCCGGCGTCAGCGGCAAAGAGCTGCAAAACGATCCCCTGATGCTGATGCGCGGCTCGCAGCTCGCTCTGGCGCAAAATGGCCAGAAGCTGCGGCTGATGGACGGCTGGCTGGTCACACAGGATGAGGCGGGAAACTACTGGTATCTGCTGCACGGCGAGCTGGCGGGCTCGTCATTTGATATGCAGCAGACCCACCGGCTGGTGACGACGCTTAACGCGCTGCAGGAGACGCTAAAAGCGCGTTTCCCGCAGGCGCAGCTGCTTTCTCGCGGGACCGTGTTCTACAGCGATTACGCCAGCCAGCAGGCCAAACGTGACGTCTCGACGCTGGGCATCGCCACCCTGCTTGGCGTGTTCCTGCTCATCGTGGCGGTGTTCCGCTCTCTGCGCCCGCTGCTGCTGAGCGTGCTCTCCATTGCCATCGGCGCGCTGGCGGGTACGGTGGTGACCCTGCTGCTCTTTGGCGAACTGCACCTGATGACGCTGGTGATGAGCATGAGCATCATCGGTATTTCAGCCGACTACACGCTCTACTACCTGACCGAACGGATGGTGCACGGCGCGGAGCACTCCCCCTGGCAAAGCCTGGCGAAAGTGCGCAATGCGCTGCTGCTGGCGCTGCTGACGACCGTCGCCGCCTACCTGATTATGATGCTGGCCCCCTTCCCCGGGATCCGCCAGATGGCGGTGTTCGCCGCCGTGGGGCTGAGCGCCTCCTGCCTGACGGTGATTTTCTGGCATCCGTGGCTGTGCCGGGGATTACCGGTGCGCCCGGTTCCGCTGATGGTTATCATGCTGCGCTGGCTGGCCGCGTGGCGACGCAATAAAAAACTGTCCGTGGGTTTGCCCGTCGCGCTGGCGCTGCTCTCCGCCGTGGGGATGAGCACCCTGAGGGTGGACGACGACATCGCCCAGCTGCAGGCCCTGCCGAAAGATATTCTGGCGCAGGAGAAGGCCATTACCGCCCTGACCGGACAGAGCGTCGATCAGAAATGGTTTGTGGTTCATGGCGCCTCGCCTCAGCAAACGCTGGAGCGGCTGGAAGCCTTTACCCCGGCGCTGGCACAGGCGCAAAAAGCCGGAGAGATCGCCCGCTGGCGTACGCTGCCGCTGAACTCGCTGGCGCGCCAGAAAAGCGATCTTACGCTGCTGCACGACGCTGCCCCTGCGGTAACTAACGTGCTGAAAAGCGCCGGGCTCAGCGCCGTATCCCCGAATCTCGACGCCATGCCGGTCAGCGTGGACGCGTGGCTTAAAAGCCCGGCCAGCGAAGGCTGGCGTCTGCTCTGGCTGACCCTGCCCAACGGGGAAAGCGGCGTGCTGGTGCCGGTGGACGGCGCGAAAAACAGCGCTTACCTCGGTGAACTGGCCGCGCGCCATGACGGCGTCGTCTGGGTCGATCGCAAAGCCAGCTTTGACAGCCTGTTTGCCCTCTACCGCACGCTGCTGACGGGGCTACTGTTTGCCGCGCTGGCGGTGATTGCCTGCGGGGCGATGCTGCGCCTCGGCTGGCGTAAAGGGCTGATAAGCCTGGTGCCGTCCGTGCTGTCGCTGAGCTGCGGCCTGGCGGTGCTGGCCGTAACGGGCCACCCGGTGAATCTGTTCTCACTGCTGGCGCTGGTACTGGTGCTCGGCATTGGCATTAACTACACGCTGTTTTTCAGCAACCCGCGCGGTACGCCGCTGACCTCGATGCTGGCGATTACGCTGGCCATGATGACCACGCTGCTGACGCTGGGCATGCTCGTCTTCAGCGCCACCCAGGCCATCAGCAGCTTTGGCATCGTGCTGGTGAGCGGTATTTTTACCGCCTTCCTGCTGGCTCCGCTGGCGATGCCGGATAAGAAAGAGAGAAAACGTAAATGAACGCTTTTTATCGCGCCGTTGCGCTGGCCGCGGCGCTGCTGCTGGCGGGCTGCAGCCATTCGACCGATACCAAAGAGACGCGGCCTCAGGCCTGGCTCCAGCCGGGCACCAGAGTGACGCTGCCGCCGCCCGGCATTAGCCCGGCGGTGAGCTCCCAGCAGCTGCTGACCGGCAGCTTTAACGGACAAACGCAGTCCCTGCTGGTGATGCTCAACGCGGATGCGCATAAGGTGACGCTGGCCGGGCTTTCTTCCGTGGGCATTCGTCTGTTCCTGGCAACGTACGATGAGACCGGTATTCATACCGAGCAGTCGATCGTCGTGCCGCAGCTGCCGCCCGCCAGCCAGGTGCTGGCCGACGTGATGCTCAGCCACTGGCCGATTAGCGCCTGGCAGCCGCAGTTGCCGAAGGGCTGGACGTTAACGGACAATGGCGATCGGCGCGAGCTGCGTAACGCCAGCGGCAAGCTGGTGACGGAGATTGTCTACCTGCAGCGCAAAGGCAAGCGCGAGCCGATCAGCATCGAGCAACACGTCTTTAAATACCACATCACCATTCAATATCTGGGTGACTGAGATGATTTATATATCCGCTGTTGGCATGGTCAACGCGCTGGGCAACTCGCCTGACGAGATTGCCGCGAACCTGACGGCAGGCGTGGCGCCGGGGATGCACGCCCGGACCGGCTGGTTGCAGGGTTTACCCGAAGCCGTTCTGGGCGGCGTGGAAGGCGAGCTTCCGCACATCCCGGACGCCTTCGCCGCACACCGTACCCGCAATAACCAGCTGCTGCTGGCCGCGCTGGCGCAGATTCAGCCCGCCGTTGACGAGGCCATCGCCCGCGTCGGTCGCGACCGCGTGGCCGTGGTGCTGGGGACCAGCACCTCCGGGCTGGATGAGGGCGATGAGCACGTGCGCCGCATGACCCATGGCGAAGCGAGCACGCGCTGGCAGTATCCGCAGCAGGAGCTTGGCGATCCGTCCCGCTTCCTCGCCAACTGGCTTCAGCTCGAAGGCCCGGCCTATACGATCTCCACGGCCTGCTCTTCCAGCGCGCGGGCGATGATCGGCGGCAAACGTCTGATTGAAGCCGGGCTGGTGGACATCGCCATTGTCGGCGGAGCCGATACCCTGAGCCGGATGCCCGTCAACGGCTTTAACAGCCTTGAATCCTTCTCCCCTACGCTCTGCGAGCCGTTTGGTCGCGACCGCCGGGGGATCACCATTGGTGAAGCCGCCGCGCTGATGGTATTGAGCCGGGAGCCCGCGGACGTGGCGCTGCTCGGAACGGGCGAATCCAGCGATGCGTACCATATTTCCGCCCCGCATCCGCAGGGTGAAGGGGCGATAAGGGCTATCGCGCAGGCGCTTAACGAAGCGGATATGCAGCCGCAGGATATCGGCTACATCAACCTGCACGGCACGGCCACGCCGCTCAACGATCAGATTGAATCGCAGGTGGTTCACGATCTCTTCGGGGAAAGCGTGCCGTGCAGCTCAACCAAACACCTTACCGGCCATACGCTGGGCGCCGCCGGTATTACCGAAGCGGCCCTAAGCTGGCTGATTCTGACGCGCGACCTGCCGTTGCCGCCGCAGGACTTCGCCCGCTACGCGCCGGACGACACGCTGGCGTCGTGCGGCCTGCTGCACCAGCGCACCGCTCTGAAAAAGCCGGTCATTTTGTCTAACTCGTTCGCGTTTGGCGGTAACAACGCCAGTATTCTGCTGGGGAGAGCCTCATGAGCTACTTATCACCCGAAGCCTATCTGCCGCACGAGGCGCCGATGATGCTGCTGGGGTCCGTTGAGAACGTTTCGGACGACACGGCGGTCTGCCGCGTGGCCGTCAACGGGCAAAGCGTGCTGGCGCCGTTTCTCAACGCCGATGGCGATCTGCCGGGCTGGTACGCGCTCGAGCTGATGGCGCAGACCGTCGGCGTCTGGTCAGGCTGGCATCGCCAGCAGCAGGGGCAGGAACATATCGCGCTGGGCATGGTGCTCGGCGCGCGCGAGCTGGTCTGCGCCAGCGGGCGTTTCGCCGCAGGCCTGACGCTGGACATCACCGTTAAGCTGCTGATGCAGGACGAACGCTTCGGCAGCTTTGAATGCGCGATTTCCGCTAATGAAGAGACGCTGGCCACGGGCCGGGTCAACACCTTCCAGCCGAGCGCAGAAGAATTAACATCGCTTTTTAATCAGGGATCTAACGCATGAGTCGTTCCGTACTGGTCACCGGGGCCAGCAAAGGCATAGGGCGCGCCATCGCTCGTCAGCTTGCCGCCGACGGGTTTACCGTAGGCGTGCATTACCATCGTGATGCCGCAGGCGCGCAGGATACGCTGGACGCCATCACGCAGGCGGGTGGCAACGGTCGTTTACTCGCCTTTGATGTGGGCAACCGCGAACAGTGCCGCGAGGTGCTGGAGCAGGAGATTGAAGCCCATGGCGCATGGTATGGCGTGGTCAGCAACGCCGGAATTACCCGTGACGGCGCCTTTCCGGCGCTGAGCGAAGACGACTGGGACAGCGTGATCCACACCAATCTCGACAGTTTTTATAACGTCATTCACCCCTGCATTATGCCGATGATTGGCACCCGTAAAGGCGGGCGCATTATCACCTTATCGTCCGTGTCCGGCGTGATGGGCAACCGCGGACAGGTGAACTACAGCGCGGCCAAAGCGGGCATTATCGGCGCCACCAAAGCGCTGGCGATTGAGCTGGCAAAACGCAAAATCACCGTCAACTGCATTGCCCCGGGGCTGATTGATACCGGCATGATTGAGATGGAAGAGGCCGCGCTGAAGGAAGCCATGTCCATCATCCCAATGAAACGGATGGGCCAGGCTGAGGAGGTCGCCGGGCTGGCAAGCTATCTGATGTCAGATATTGCGGGCTACGTTACCCGCCAGGTCATTTCCATTAACGGAGGCATGCTATGACGCGTCGCGTGGTGATTACGGGCATGGGCGGCGTGACCGCCTTTGGCGAAACCTGGCAATCCGTTTCCAGCAGGCTGCTGGCGTATGAAAACGCGGTGCGTAAAATGCCGGAATGGCAGGTGTACGATGGCCTGCATACCCTGCTGGGCGCGCCGATCGACGATTTCACGCTGCCGGAACACTATACCCGCAAGCGTATTCGCGCCATGGGCCGCGTGTCGCTGATGTCGACCCGCGCCACCGAGCTGGCGCTGGAGCAGGCGGGGCTGATTGGCGAAGCGGTGCTCACCAACGGTCAAACCGGTATCGCCTACGGTTCTTCGACTGGCAGCACCGGTCCGGTCAGCGAATTCGCGACCATGCTCACCGAAAAGCACACCAATAACATCACCGGGACAACCTACGTCCAGATGATGCCGCACACTACGGCGGTGAATACCGGCCTGTTCTTTGGGCTACGCGGCCGCGTGATCCCGACGTCGAGCGCCTGTACCTCCGGCAGCCAGGCGATTGGCTACGCCTGGGAGGCGATTCGCCACGGGTATCAGACCGTGATGGTCGCGGGGGGCGCGGAAGAATTGTGTCCGTCTGAAGCGGCGGTGTTTGACACGCTGTTTGCCACCAGTCAGCGTAACGACGAACCCAAAACCACCCCTTCACCGTTCGATACGCAGCGCGATGGTCTGGTCATTGGGGAAGGCGCAGGCACCCTGATTCTGGAAGAGCTGGAGCACGCCAGAGCGCGCGGGGCGACAATCTACGGTGAGATCGTGGGCTTTGCCACCAACTGTGACGCGGCCCATATCACCCAGCCTCAGCGTGACACCATGCAGATTTGCATGGAGCAGTCGCTGGCCATGGCGGGATTAAGCGCCCGGGATATGGGGTATATCTCCGCGCACGGTACCGCCACCGATCGCGGCGATATCGCCGAAAGCCAGGCCACTGCCGCCATCTACGGTGACAGCGTGCCGGTTTCCTCGCTGAAGAGCTATTTTGGCCATACGCTGGGTGCCTGCGGCGCGCTGGAAGCGTGGATGAGCCTGCAGATGATGCGTGAAGGCTGGTTTGCCCCGACGCTCAATTTAACGCAGCCGGATGAGCAATGCGGTGCTTTAGATTATATTATGGGAGAAGCCCGCCAGATTGACTGCGAGTATCTGCAGAGCAATAACTTCGCGTTTGGCGGCATCAACACCTCGATCATCATTAAACGCTGGGCGTAACTATGTACCAGTTTGTACTGGGAAAAATCTCCACCCTTTGCGCGGACCCGCTGGCGTCAGCGCTCGCAGACAGGGCGCCTCAGGGTGCCCGACAGGCCTCCTGGCTGGCCGGGAGAACGCTGCTCGCCAGAACGTTATCCCCTCGCCCGCTCCCCGACATCATTTACGGCGAGCAGGGCAAACCGGCCTTTGCGAAGGGTCATCCGCTGTGGTTCAACCTGAGCCACAGCGGTGACGATATCGCCCTGCTGATGAGCGATGAAGGTGAAGTCGGCTGCGATATCGAAGTGATTCGCCCGAGGAAGAACTGGCAGGCGCTGGCTAATGCGGTATTCAGCATGACCGAGCATGACGAGCTGGAGCGTGAAGCGCCCGAGGAACGGCTTTCCGCCTTCTGGCGTATCTGGACGCGGAAAGAAGCGATTGTGAAACAGCGTGGCGGCAGCGCCTGGCAGATTGTCAGCATCGACAGCACGGCGCAGACGCACGCGGTAAGCCAGCTACAGGTCGGCTCGCTGAGCCTTGCCGTCTGCACATCGACCCCTTACACCCTGACCCACGAGTCGATTATTCACGTTGGGACGTTCGGGGCAGAAAAATCACTAACACACCCAGAATAATAAACCCGACGCCCACCAGCCCGTGCCAGGAGAAGCGCTCTCCCCAGCCGGGCAGCAGGATCGCGGCGGCCCACACCAGAATATAGCTGAGGCTCAGCAGGGCATACGCTTTGCTGAGCGCCATGCGATGCAGCGCCAGATACCAGCAGCCCATCGAGGCCACGTACCCCGTCAACCCCAGCAGCAGCGCGCCCGTGCCGGACGAGAAGTGCCACAGCGCGGAAACAAACGCCAGGATCTCACTGACCGGTGGCAATGCCTGCATGGCATTGCGCAGCAACAGCTGCGCCGCGCTGACTAACAGCACGCTGCATAAGGCCCAGAACGCTCCTTTCACAGGCTCCCTCCCAGGATAACAATCCCAATGATGATGAACCCTACTCCCAGCCAGTGATGCGCAGCAACGTGCTCACGCCAGAACGCCTTCGCCGCCAGCGTCACCCAGACAAAATTGAGGCTAAGCATAGGGTACGCGATGCCGACAGGCAGGCGTTGCAGCACCACCAGCCAGACCAGCATCCCGCTACCCAGCGCCAGCAGTGCCAGGCCAAGCCACAGCGCGATATGCGCCCCGCGCCGCCCGGCTTTCGCCGGACGGGTGGCCTGTTTCTGGCACAGCTGCCCCGCGCAGCTGAGCAGGCTTGCCAGTATCAGCCAGATCCAGGTCATCACTTCGGCAGGTACTCCAGCAAGGCCAGACGCCCCTGGATATAGAGATTGTCCGGCTGCGGTAAATTCGCCCGTGAAATATCGTCGCGTTTTGACAGCAGCATCACCAGCGATACGCGCCCCTGCTGACGGTGCTCCGCCAGCCACTGCGCGAAGTCGTCCTCACTGACAAAACGATCTTTCACATCGGGATAATCCAGCCCGTAGCGCAGTTCGCCGCTCTGACCAAACAGCGTGATGTCATTACGCTTCAGCTCCCACGCCAGGCCCGCGGCCACGCCCACGTTATTGGCCAGCACGAATCGGCTTTCCTGAAGCGGCTCGCGCACGGTATCGACCAGCGACTGCGGCTGTTTGGAATCCACCACCAGGTTAGGAATGGCAAAACCAATCAGCAGCGCCAGCCCTGCGGGGCACAGTGCCGCCAGCCACCAGCGCTGCTGGCTCTGTCTGAAGGTAAACCAGCCTACCGCGGCCCAGATGAGGAACGCCACCACCGCACAGAAGACTTTATACAGTTCGACCGACATCCAGACCGGATGCTTAGACAGCCCCCACGGCGAGACCACCAGCGCCGCCGCCACGCCGATAACGCCAAACGCCAGGTTAATCCCGCCGTTAATGCGTAACGCTCTGGCACCTTTTTCCGCCGCGAGGCAGGCATAGCGCGCCATCAGGATAGCCAGCGGGGCAAAGCACGGCAGGATATAGGTCGGCAGCTTGCCTTTGGCGATGCTGAAGAACAGCAGCGGCATCACTACCCATCCCAGCAGATAGAATCCGCCACCCGCGTTTTGTCGGTCATTCCAGCCGAGACGAATCGCACCGGGCAAAAGCGCAAGCCACGGCAGGCTGCCCGCGATCAGGAACGGTATGTAGTACCAGAACGGGGCTTTGTGTTGCGCGTCGCTCTGGGCAAAACGCTGAATATGCTCAACCCAGAAGAAATAACGCCAGAAGTCAGGTTCACGCTGCGCAATGGCCAGCCCCCACGGCAGAACAATCAGCACGCAGCTCAGGATCGCGAGCCAGCCAAAAATCAGCACCTCTTTCCAGCGCTTATGGGCGATCACCCACGGCAGCACGCCAATCACCGGTACCGCCAGCGCCAGGAAGCCTTTGGTCATCACCCCCATCCCGCAGGCCAGCCCAAGCAGCACATAGCCGCCCGCTTTTCCGGCAACGGTTTGGGCCTGTGAGGCCAGCCAGAAGCTGCACATCGCCGCCACCAGCCACAGGGTGATGATAGGATCCAGCACCGCATACGTGCCGATGCCATACGCCAGGAACAGGGTCAGGAAGATAAGACCGGAGAAAATGGCGGTCCGCTTATCTCGCCAGAGACGCCAGGCCATCCAGATGACCAGCAGCGCCGCTAACCCGGTTGAGAATATAGATCCGGCGCGCACGGCGAGGTTGGTGTGCCCGAACAGCAACTGCCCGATGCTGTTGATCCAGTAGCCAGCAATCGGTTTTTCAAAGTAACGCAGCCCCAGAAAATGCGGGACTACCCAGTCTCCGGATGCCAGCATTTCGCGGCTGATTTCCGCATAGCGCGTTTCATCAGGCTGCCAGAGCAGACGAATATCGACCGGAATGAGGTAGTAAACGATAAACAGTGCGAGAAGCGCTAAGCCATAACGGGCTGTTTTCATGGGACCGGACTCACGGTTTGTTGATAGCCAAGCCAGCCTTCCCGGCCAGCCATTTCATTACGGACGACTTTGCCCACGGGCAGGGTGCTGAGATCGTCCGGCAGCAGCTCGCTCAGCGGGCAAAATTCAATGCCCTCCTGAGCGGCCATCGTCAGCAGTTCATCGAAATCATGCTGATACGCAATCCCTTCCACTTCGGCATGGATGGTATACACCGGCGTGCCGGCGTCACGATGGATGCGGTCCAGAATGTAGCGATTGAACTCATCCGCCTTCACCTCGCGCCCGACCACTTCATCCCAGGTGGGAAGCGTAACCGGAATTTGCACCGTTCCGTAGCGATTTTCACCTAACAGCGGCAAAAAGGGTCCGGTTCCGCGGCAGTCGCTGTTGTAGCGAAACGCAAAGGCTTCTTTGGCCTTCACGACGCGCTGATCCGCACGCCATCCCGCCACGGCGGAGCAGCGCACGGGCTGACCGGTAATGGCCTCCAGCTCCAGCATCCCACGCTCGACCTCACGGGACAGGCGCGGGATATCCCAGACGCCCGCCCAGGCTTGCCAGGCATGGTGGTCCCAGGCGTGCAGACCCACCTCATGATGCTGCGCCGCCTCGCGGATAACGGCTTCATTACCCGCGCCGATGCGTCTGCCGGGCCAGGCGGTGCCAGCCAGCAAAATATCCCAGCCGTAGAGGGATGCTGCGCGCGAGCGCAGCATTTTGAACAGAAATGCCGGTTTAATCAGACGCCATAAATGGCGTCCCATGTTGTCAGGCCCCACGCTGAAGAAAATGCTGGAACGCACATCGTGTTTGTTCAGCAGTTCCAGCAGTTTGGGTACGCCGTCACGCGTTCCCCTGAAGGTGTCGACATCAATGCGTAAACCGACTTTTTTCATGAGGCCTGTTCCGACAGCTCCACGGTGCGCAGGAAGAAATCGAGCGTTTCGTCAATGGTCTGCTCCATTTTCACCGTCGGCGTCCAGTTCAGGCAGCGCTTCGCGTTGCGAATGCTTGGCTTACGATGCTCAACGTCCTGATATCCTTTGCCATAGTAGCTGCTGCTTTCCACTTCGCGGAAACCGGCAAACGGCGGGAACTTGTCGCGCAGCGGATGGCGCTCAAAGCTGGCCAGCAGCATCTCTGCCAGCTCGCGAATGCTCGCTTCGTTTTCCGGGTTACCGATGTTGATGATTTCACCGTTGCAGCGGTTATCTTTGTTTTCGATGATGCGGAACAGCGCTTCGATACCGTCGCTGATGTCCGTAAAGCAGCGTTTCTGTTTCCCGCCTTCGATAAGCTTAATTGGCGAGCCTTCCACCAGGTTCAGGATCAGCTGGGTGATCGCACGGGAGCTGCCGATACGCGCCGCGTTCAGGTTATCCAGACGCGGGCCCATCCAGTTGAACGGACGGAACAGGGTAAAGCGCAGGCCTTCTTTCTCACCGTAGGCCCAAATCACGCGGTCCAGCAGCTGTTTGGAGACGGAGTAAATCCAGCGCTGTTTGTTGATCGGCCCGACCACCAGGTTGGAGGTGTCTTCATCGAAGTTCTTATCGGTACACATGCCGTACACTTCAGACGTGGACGGGAAGATGATGCGCTTGTCGTATTTCACGCAGTCGCGGATGATCTTCAGGTTCTCTTCGAAGTCCAGCTCGAACACGCGCAGCGGGTTACGGGTGTACTCGATTGGCGTGGCAATGGCGACCAGCGGCAGCACCACGTCGCATTTTTTAATGTGGTATTCAATCCACTCGGAATGGATGCTGATATCCCCTTCCACGAAGTGGAAACGCGGGTTGTCGAGGAAACGGCTGATGGCGTCAGAGCCAATATCCAGACCGTAGATTTCGTAGTTATCGTCTTTGAGCAGACGTTCCGTCAGGTGGTTACCGATAAAGCCGTTCACGCCGAGGATCAGCACGCGGGTACGGCGCTTGATGGCAACAACCGGTGCGCTGGTGATCAGCGCCCCAGCCACCAGACCCAGAGACTGCGCCAGCTGCGTGCCCTGAACGTACAGGCCGTTGTCGGTTTGTCCGGTGACGATCTCGAGCGCCTGCTCGCCGCAGCTCACAATCAGCGGAGAGACAGAGACGACGGTGCCCGGTTTGGCAGCCGGAATATCGTCACGCACGCGGGATTTCCAGACGATAAATTTGCTTACGCCCGCAAAGCTGTACGCGCCCGGCCACGGGTCGGTCACGGCGCGCACCAGGTTGTGCAGCTGGCGGGCAGGCTTGTTCCAGTCCAGACGACCATCTTCCGGCGCGCGGCGGCCAAAGATGCTTGCCTTGCTCTCATCCTGCGCGGTCTCGCTGAAGGTGCCATTGAGGATGCCTGGAAGTGCATCACGCAGCAGCGTCTGTGCCGTTGCATTCAGCTTTTGATGCAGCTGCAGCGCAGTTTCGTCCGCATCAATAGCGACCTTCTGCTGTGCCACGATAGCGCCCGCATCCGCACGGCGCACCATGCGGTGCAGCGTCACGCCCGTTTCCGTTTCACCGTTCACCAGCACCCAGTTCAGCGGAGCGCGGCCGCGGTAGGCGGGCAGCAGAGAACCGTGAAGATTAAAGGCGCCTTTTGCGGCCAGACCTAAGATCTCGTCAGAGAGCAGGTTGCGATAGTAGAACGAGAAGATTACGTCAGGCGCGAGCGCGCGGATGCGATCCACCCACAGCGGATGGTTTACATCGTCCGGTGCATAAACCGGGATCCCGCGCTCGGCGGCGATACGCGCCACGGAGCCAAAAAAGTTATTCTCTCCGGCCGTGTCCGGATGGGTAAAGATTGCCGCAATGTCATAGCCCGCTTCCAGCAGGGCCAGCGTGCCCGTGCACCCCATATCGTGATAGGCAAATACAACAGCTTTCATGGGTGAATTTCCTCTTGAGATGCTTTGTGTTCCTGACGGACAACACGTTGAATAAAGTAGCGCGGACGCGCGCGAACATCGTTATAGATACGGCCAATGTATTCACCGAGAAGGCCCATCCCGACAAACTGGGCGCCGATGAACATAAACAGCACGGCAAAGAGCATGAAGACCCCTTCCGCCGCCCACTGCGGGCCAAAGACCAGGCGCAGCACCACCAGCAGAACGGACAGCGCAAACCCGGCCACGGCGATGATGCTGCCGAAAACGCTCAGCAGACGCAGCGGCGTGGTGGTCAGGCAGGTGATGAGGTCATACATCAGGTTGATGAGACGCATAAAGCTGTACTTCGATTCCCCGTGCTCGCGCTCGGCGTGCAGAACCGGAATCTCCGTTGCCTTGCGGGCAAAGGTGTTGGCGAGGATCGGAATAAAGGTGCTGCGCTCATGGCAGTGCAGCATGGCGTCGACAATATGGCGGCGGTAGGCGCGCAGCATGCAGCCGTAATCGCCCATCGCTTTACCGGTCGTGCGCTGGATAAGGCGGTTGATGGTGCGTGAGGCCAGCTTGCGGAACAGACTGTCCTGACGGTTCTGACGTACCGTGCCGACCACGTCATAGCCTTCATCGGCTTTGGCAACCAGACGCGGGATCTCTTCCGGCGGGTTTTGCAGGTCAGCGTCCAGGGTGATGACCAGATCGCCCGTAACGTGGCTAAACCCCGCCATAATCGCCGAGTGCTGGCCGTAGTTACGGTTGAGCAGCACGGCAACAATATGGCTGCCTTCGGCCTGCGCGGCCTCGGTCAGCATCAGCGCGGAATTATCGCTACTGCCGTCATCTACCAGCAGAATTTCATAAGCCTTGCCCATCGTGTCGCAGGCGGCGGTTGTACGACGGATCAGTTCGGGCAGGCTCTCCTGCTCGTTATAAACCGGGATTACCACGGAAACTTTTTGTACAGGCGGTGCACTGAACATATCAATGTCCTGCAAGCTGATGGAGTGCGGTAATGACGCGGGTTGTGTCGTCATGAGTCATGTCCGGGAAAAGAGGGAGAGAACAAATACGCGCGCTATTCCATTCAGAATTCGGGAGCGATACATCAGGAAAACGCTCGCGGTAGTATTTTTGGGTGTGCGCCGCGCGGAAGTGGAGGCCGGTACCGATGCCTTTCTCTTTCAGCGCCGCCATCAGGTTGTCGCGGGAAATTCCGCAGCGCGCTTCGTCAACGCGAATAATAAACAGGTGCCAGGCGTGCACGTGCGGCCATGACGGAATGGTGAGCGGCTGGAACGGCGTATCGGCAAGCTCACGCAGGTAGCGTTCAGCAATTTCCTGGCGGCGTCTGTTGGCCTCTTTCAGCTTGCCTAACTGCACCAGCGCCAGCGCGGCGTTGATGTCCGCCAGGTTGTATTTATAGCCCGGCGCGATCACTTCCGCCTGCGGCGCGCGGCCGTGCGTCTGGCGGTCATAGGCATCTACGCCCAGGCCATGGAATTTCAGGCTGCGGATCCGCTGCGCCAGCTGGGCATTATCCGTGACGACTAAGCCGCCTTCCGCGCAGGTCATATTTTTAATGGCGTGGAAGGAAAATATCGCCGTTCCTTTCCATCCCACATGACGGTTCTTGTAGTAGGTTCCGGCGGCATGGGCCGCATCTTCAATAACCGGAATACCGTGACGTTCACCGATGGCATGAATGGCGTCGATTTCACACGGCGCGCCGGCATAATGAACGGGAATAATGGCTTTGGTACGCGGGGTAATGGCGGCTTCAACGGCTTCTGGCGTCACCATTAATGTATCTTTGTCCACATCAATCATAACCGGTGTGGCACCCAGCAACACGATCATATTCAGCGTGGATACCCAGGTCTGGGAAGGGGTAATGACTTCATCGCCCGGGCCAATATCCAGCGCCATCAGCGTGACGTGCATACCCGCGGTGGCTGAACAGACGGCAATCGCATGCTGATTCCCGGTAAGCTGACAGAATGCCTCTTCAAGTTCCTGATTCTTAGGCCCAGTGGTGATCCAGCCCGACATCAAAACGTCCTGAAGCGCCGCAATTTCCTCAGCGCCCATCGACGGCCGCGAAAAAGGCAGAAAATCACTCATTATTAATTTCCTTGCAATAAAAATGGCATGTTTTTGATATTAACCAAATGCCAGCCCGTTTATTTCAACGAACCATAAACTTATATCAAAGTAGCTCTCTTTCCTTAGGGAAAAATTAAGACAACGTTTGCAACGTTATAAGACAACTAGCAGCTAGTTGAAAAACAACAAGTTAAATTAATATTAAATATTTTTAATGTGATCTTTCGCAACATTTTGAAATGGATTCATTTAAACCAATCATCAACAAACAAAAAAAATCCCGGCCATTTCAAAATAATATGAAATAGCCGGGAACTTTTCTTTTTAGTTAATTGTCGCGCTTATTAGAGATTATCTGGAAAGTTTTTCGGTAATTCACTGGCCGCACAGGCAATAACGCTTTCATTATTGGCTCCGCAGTCGCGCACAAAGGTGATCGTAGCAAATTCATCAATCACTTCCGTTGGATACGCCGGACCCGCATCGCGATAGCTGTTCATCAACGGAATATGGTCGTTCTGGAAGCAGACGGTTTTTTCCGGATTGTTCATGACCCAGCGTGGGAAGAAGATGGTGCCATGGAACAGCTTGTCGCCCAGGTTCACGATCAGGCTGACGTCGGTACCGGTTGGTTCGGTCCAGGAAATTTTATAGATGCTCTCGCCTACCCGCACGATATAAGCCTGCTGATCTTTCACCCAACGGTTGGCCACAAGACCGCTGTGAATACGGTAATCAAGCGTGGTCTCATTTTTTACGTAAATCTCGTAGTTCCAGCCGTTATCGTAGGTATATACAAGATGTTTACCAACAAAGCCGCTTAAGTCGTGTTTATCGAAGGTGTTCATAAGATGTCTCCTTTGTTTTGATGAGACGATCGTACCCCTTCAAAAAATGAATGAATAACGCTATGTTTTAATCAAATCCATCCAAATTTTAGATAAATCATGCATAAGACGACGCTGGAACAATGGGCTTTACTGGAAAGAGTGGTGGAAGCGGGCAGCTTTGCCAAAGCCGCGGAAGAAACCCACCGCAGCCAGTCCTCGGTGAGCTATAACCTGTCGCTGCTGCAGGAGCGGCTCGGCGTGGCGCTGCTGGTCCCGGAGGGGCGACGGGCGGTGTTAACTCCGGCCGGAGAACTTCTTCTCAACCAGGTTAAACCGCTGCTGAAAGCGTTTTCGTACGTTGAGACGCGCGCAGCGACCCTTCGCAACGGGATGCGAACGCGGTTAGATCTGGTGGTGGACTCCATTTTCCCGCGCCGCCGCCTGTTCGCTATTCTTCGTCAGTTCCAGCAGCAGTATCCGCAGACTCAGGTACGTCTGACCGAGGTGCTGGAAAATACCCGCGCTGATGCCATTAACGACGAAGCCGATGTGATGGTCTTAACCCGCCGCCAGGACATTACCGGGCTCGGAGAATGGCTGATGAATATCGACTTTGTTGCCGTGGCCCATTCCCGGCACCCCTTGTTTCTCCTCGACGCGCCGCTCAATGATGAGATGCTGCGCCCGTGGCCGCTCATCCAGATTGCGGACAGCCGGCCCGCCGCGCGTGCTGCCGGCGAGTCGTGGACCTTCTCCACCATCGATGCCGCGATTGAAGCCGTCGTCTCTCAGGTCGGCTACGGCTGGCTGCCAGAGGAACGCATCCAGACCCAGTTGGATCAGGGTGTACTAAAACGGCTGCCGCTGAGCCACGGCGCGCGCAGGGCAACGCCGCTTCACCTGATTGTTAAACGTTCCCTCGCCCCGCTTGATGAACAGGTTGAGACGCTGTTGCGCCTTTTTAGCCAGGAGCCGTCATCCTCACCTGCTACGCTTTAAGGTCCGAACGTTAAAACGAGAAGGAGCAGATGATGAAAATCGACTTTGCGGGGAAAGTGGCGCTGGTGACCGCCTCAACCGGCGGGATCGGGTTCGCCATTGCCAGAGGTCTGGCAGAAAGCGGTGCGGAAGTGATCGTCAATGGCCGCAGCACTGAATCGGTGAATAAAGGCATTCAGCAGCTCCAGCAGGTGGTGCCGGGCGTACAGGTGCGTGCCGCGATTGCCGATCTCAGCACGGCGGAAGGGGTCGAGTCGCTTCTGAAGGTGGCGAATAACGTCGATATTCTGGTCAACAACGCCGGGATTTACGGTCCGCAGGACTTCTATGCCACCGACGATGAAACCTGGGAGCGTTACTGGCAGACCAACGTGATGTCCGGCGTGCGTCTGTCCCGCGCCCTGCTGCCGGGTATGGTGCAGAAAGGCTGGGGACGCGTGGTGTTTATCTCGTCAGAGTCGGCCTGCAATATTCCGGCGGATATGATCCACTACGGCGTGACCAAAACGGCGCAGCTCTCGCTGGCGCGCGGTCTGGCGAAGTTTGTGGCGGGGAGCGGCGTGACGGTCAACAGCGTCCTGCCGGGCCCGACGATGTCTGACGGTTTCGCCGAGATGATGAAAGATGAAATCGAAAAAACCGGCAAATCGCTGGAGCAGCTGGCGAAAGAGTTTGTGATGGCCAACCGCCCCAGCTCGGTTATCCAGCGCGCGGCCACGGTTGAAGAGGTGGCCAATATGGTGATTTATGTCTGTTCGACCCAGGCCTCCGCCACCTCGGGCGCGGCGCTGCGCGTCGACGGTGGCGTCGTGGATGACATCATCTGACGCTGTCAGGCCGCACTGCCTGCGATGCGACGGGCGGTAATGTAGTGTGCCTGCCAGTAATCATCCGTCAGGGTTGAGACCGTTACGCCCTGACTGGTTGAGGCATGAATAAACTGGTTTTTGCCAATATAAACGCCGACGTGCTTGCGGTTCGGGCCCGTCTGGAAGAAGACCAGATCGCCGGCTCTCAGGCGGTATTGGGCGACCTGCACGCCGCGATGGATCTGTTCACTCGTCGTGCGCGGCAAATTAAGATGCGCCGCATCGGTGAACAGGTGCTGCATGAGCGCGGAGCAATCCACCCCGCGATGCGTGGTTCCGCCCCATCGGTACTGGGTGCCTTTCCATTTCTGGTATTGATCGAGAATACGCGAGCGCAGCGGACCTGTTTCCTGATGCACCAGCGCAGATTTCGCCGGTGATGCCGCCAGCTCGCTGTTCATCGATAACATCGACGCTGAAAGCTGAAAGCTGAACGCAGAAAACGAAGCAAAACTTAACGTGAGGATTGAAATAAGCGATCTAAGAGTCATATCAAGAAAGAAGTAGTGAGTGAGTTTTTCCTTACCTGTGGGGGCCAATGGTTCCCCTAAATATCTTGCGATGTGGCGATAATATAGACAGCTCGTTTTTTCACCAATTGTTATCGAGGCCAAAAATGGACTCACTTTGAGATCGCAAGATCGAGAAAAAAAGAGTGGTGATATAAGGACTGTCCAGCTAAAGCAGGTAAACTGATCCGCAGAATGTGTATTTCAGCTAAGACGTATTTATGACCAATATGATTGCCGACGAGACGGTGGCTAAATCCAGCGTGCTCTCTGTCTTCGACTTTGACGGGACATTAACGCACCACGACAGCTTTATTCCTTTCCTGCGTTTTGCCTTCGGCAAACGTTACTTCGCGGGCCGCCTGGTGCGCATGGCGCTGCCCACGCTCCACTGCGTGCGTCGCAAGCTGACGCGCGATGAGCTGAAGGAAGTGCTGATTAAAACCTTCCTGACGGGCGTGGATGAACACTGGCTGCGCCAGCAGGCGGAAGCCTTTTGCGAAAAATACTGGAACAAGCTGATGCGCCCCGAAGGGGTTCTGGCGGTGGCGGCTGAGGTAAATTCCGGTGCGGAGGTGACCATCTGTTCCGCATCCCCGGCGCTGGTGCTCCAGCCGTGGGCTGATAAGCTCGGCATTAAGCTGATTGGCACGCAGCTGGAAGTGAAAGACGGCAAGCTGACGGGGCGCATCACGGGCAATAACTGCCGCTGCGCCCAGAAGGTGGCAAGGCTGGAAAAAGTGTATGGCGATCTGAACGCCTATCACCTGCGCGCCTGGGGCGACACCCGCGGCGACCACGAACTGCTGGCGGCGGCGCAGGATCCGCACTGGCGGCACTTCCATCACCCGCGAAAGCGTCGGAATTCACCGATTAAGGGTTAGGTGCGGTCCGGTGCCCTCACCCCGGCCCTCTCCCACAGGGAGAGGGAGAAAGGCGGTACATCAGGCCTCACGTTTCCCCGGGAACATCACGCTCGCAATAATCCCCAGCGCCAGCACGCCTAATACCACAAACAGACTGGCCGTGGCGCCAATGCTGTAACCGTGATGCCAGAAGTGATCGGTGGCATTTAACCCCAGCTTGAACGCCACGAAGAATAGCAGCAGAACCACGGCTTTCTCGAGGTGCACCAGATACTGCTTCAGCGCTTCCAGCACGAAGTAAAGCGTACGCAGGCCGAGAATGGCGAACATCATGGCGCTGTAGATAATCAGCGGCTCGCGGCTCACGGCAATAATGGCCGGCACGGAGTCAAACGCGAACATGACGTCAGAGAGCTCGACGACGGCTACGCAAAGCAGCAGCGGCGTCGCATAGCGCTTCGCCTTCTTCACGCGTCCGACCATCACGTCCTGGTTTTCCGGTTTCTCCAGCTCCGCATCCACCTCTTTCTGGGTCAGAATAAAGGCGTTGCTGCTGATTTTCGGCCAAACCGGATAGAAGCGCTTCACCAGGCGATAGGCGAGATGACCCGAGTAATCTTCCACTTCGTCGCTCTCTTCATTGCGCCTGAGCATCATCACCGCCGTCCAGCCAACGACCAGCGCGAAGATCACCTCAACGTACGGCCCCAGGCTTAGCAGGCTGGTGCCGATAGCCACAAAGATGCCGCGGAAGACTATCGCCCCCAGCACGCCCCAGTAGAGCACGCGGTGACGGTACTTATCCGGCACGCCGAACCAGGCGAAGATTGCCATCATCACAAACAGGTTATCGACGGAGAGCACCTCTTCCAGCGCGTAGCCGGTGAGGAACAGGCTCGCCATCTCGGCGCCGTGGTGAACATACAGGAATCCGGCGAAGGCCATCGCCATCATGACCCAGAAAATGGACCACATCGCCGCGCTTTTCAGCGAGACGGGTTTATCGTGACGGTGCATAAAGAGGTCGATAAACATCGCCCCTACGGCCATCACCACAAAGACAACAACGGTTTCCGTCGGGAAACCGAGATGAGCAGCAGACATACAACACCCTTTTGGCAGACAAAACACAACACCATGCAAACTGGCGTAAACCAGGAACAGAAAAGGGCGGGCCGTTAATCAGCCTCTTCGCCCTCAAATTCGCGACCTTCGGGCCGCGCAAGGAGGAGTACTTTACCTTACCAGACGGGGATCGCGCATCTGCCGTTTAGGCGCTCATGCCGCGCAAACGCTGCAGCACCGCCACCAGAACCGCCACAGACCAGCCCACCATCAACGCGCCCACCAGCCCTTCCACTCCGCCGATGAGCCGCCAGTGCTGGGGTAACGTGACGTCGCCGTATCCCACGGTAGCGTAGCTGACCAGTGAAAAATAGAAGCTGGTGTTCCAGTCATTAAACGCGTCGATGACATAATAAAACGCAGCAAACAGTCCGGCCTCAAGGAGGTGGGCGAAGATCATGGAGATCACGATACTGACATTGCGTAAAACGATGCGTACCGCCGAATCGACTTCTAATTTGATGAACTTTAAAACGCCAAACATCCACAGCGAATGGATCACCACGGTAAGGGTAAGCAAAATAATAATACTGAGTAGCTGCATGATGCGTGCTCGACCAAAAGGAATCTGGCCCCGCGAACGAGGCGGGGCACCTGGTCGAAGCTTAGTTGAATGACGAGGAAAAGTTGGTGCAATAATTGCGTTGCGTGATTATCTCCCTTGTAGAGAGCCCTCTTTGAGGCTGGTTCGACTGCTGTGAGCGATATATCTGCAGCGCACTATCTGTGAGTCACCTCTTATTTACATCATTCAAACCTTCCATTAACTGGATAAAAATAACGCGCCGTCGCTATAGTGGTTTTGTTTAATAAAACTGAGTTGTACCTAATAAAACAAAGAACAAACCCTGCGAGGACACAATGACAGAACATTTACGTAACGGCGCTACCGCCACCGAGGACATAGAAAGAGAGACGATGCGGAAGGTGATCTGGCGTATTCTCCCGTTTCTGATTGTCAGTTACCTGGTCTCCATTATCGATCGCGGGAATATCGGCATGGCTTCGCTGCAGATGAATGAGGACCTTGGCCTCAGCAAAGCCGCGTTTGGCTTCGCCAGCAGTCTTTATTTCGTGGCCTATTTTTTGTTTGAAGTACCCAGCAACCTGGCCATGCAGAAAGTCGGCGCCCGGCTGTGGATCCCGCGCATTATGATCAGCTGGGGCATCGTCTCCATGTGTATGGCCCTGGTGCAGAACACCACGTCGCTCTATATCGTCCGTTTTCTTCTCGGTGCTGCAGAGGCGGGCTTCTTCCCGGGCGTCGTGCTGTATCTGACCTGGTGGATCCCGTCCCGCTACCGCGCACGCATTATTGCGTCCTTTATGGTCGCCATCCCGCTCGCTAACTTCATCGGCTCCCCGCTTTCCGGGTTGATACTGTCACTGGATGGCTGGCTGGGCCTTCGCGGCTGGCATCTGCTGTTCATTATTGAAGGCTTGCCGGCGGTGCTGCTGGGTATTGCAGCCTGGTTTATTCTCCGGGATCGCCCTCATCAGGCGAGCTGGCTCAGCAGCGAACAGAAACAGTGGCTGGAAACCACGCTGGAAACCGAGCGCAATCAGCAAAAGAGTATCGGACACCAGACCACGTGGCAGTTGCTAAAGCATCGTCAAATCTGGCTGATGGCCCTGATTTACGCGGGTGCATCTTCCGCGGGCACCACGATCAGCGTCTGGTCTCCTCAACTGCTGAAATCCTTCCATCTGGATAACCTTGAGACAGGTCTGTTTAACGCCATTCCTTACGGTCTGGCATCGGTTCTGATGATTGTATGGGGACGGAATTCCGATCGTACCAACGAACGCCGCTGGCATACCGCACTCACGCTGTTCATGATTGCCGCAGGTGTGTTCGCCGCCTTTGTAAGCGTCTCGCTGTCTGCCACGATCGTTATCCTGAGCATTATGCTGATAGGCGCTTATTCAATGAAAGGGCCTTTCTGGGCGCTGGCGTCCGGTTGGATGAGCAGTACCTCAGCGGCGGCGGGACTGGCCGCGATTGGCGCCATCGCAAACCTGATAGGTGGGGCGGTGATGGTAAACGCGTACGGCATTATCAATGAGCGGACAGGCAGCTACACGCTGGCAATGCTTCCGCTGGCCGCGCTGTGCGTGGCCGGGGGTATCGCGGTGCTCATTATGGGGCGGCAGGCCCGCCGCGCTCAGCTACACGAAAAACAGGTCACGCATTAACGATGACAGAAGCGGGACATTTGTCCCGCTTCTGCATTTAAAGATTTTCTTCCGCCGCGTCGCTCGTTTCACCAAAGAACTGCTGACAGAAGGGCTTGCTGGCGCCCATTTTCTGCGACAGACGGCTTGCAGCCACCTTCATCAACTGCCCTATCTCCTTCTCACGACGATCTTCCGTCAGCCGCGAGATGGGGCCGGTCAGGGCTAACGCCGCAACCAGCTTGTCGTGAACGCCGAAGACAGGCATCGCAAACGCAGCGGTGTGGGGATCGCGCGCGCCTGACGTGTAGAATGGGAGTTCAGCTTCTCCCTCCGGCAGGCTTTCATTGAGCCCCCAATGGCGTAATACCTTACTGATGGCCGAATTATCGAGCGGGAACTGGCTGCCGGGAAGATTGCTGTGTCGCAGGCCATGCGACGCTTCAGCGCGAAACAGGCAAAGCCGCTGCCCTCCCTCCAGCACATACCAGCTGGCACTCTCCTGAGACGCCAGGGATAAGGCCTGAAGCTCTGGCTGAACCACCCGGGAAAGATGGAAAGATTGTTCATACAGCTTGCCGAGGTAAAGCAGACGTGGGCCCAGCGCATAATTGCCGTCTTCATGCCTGACGACGTAATTCATCCGTTCAAGAGAATTCATCAAGCGGTAAACCGTGGTTTTGTGATAACCCGACAGCTGTGCCAGCGCGGTCAGCGTCAGGCTCTCATCTCCAGGACGGAAGCAATCCAGTAAAGCCAGCGCTTTTTCAACCGCTACAACGCCTTCATTCCCCATCATTATCTCCTTGTTAGCCCGGCAGTGAGTGTACCTCAAATTTTGTGAGTCACTTCGTGTTTACATCACAAACGCCACCTCGGGTCTGGCTAAAAGGAAAGCAACACCGCTATAGTTGTTTTGTTCTGTACACCTGCATTGTACTCAGTAAAACAATATGGAGGCATTTATGTCCGTTAATGAAAAAAAACCGATTAATCGCCATTTCGAGCGTGTTTCTGCCGAGGACGTTCGTCGGGCTGCCGAGTATCAGGCAGCTATTCTGGCCGACGTGGCCGGTCGCCGCGGTACGCTTCATGGCCGCATCAAACCGCTGGCCCCACACATGTCCGTTGCGGGTCCGGCCATCACCGTTGAAGTCCGTCCGGGTGATAATCTGGCGATTCATGCCGCGATGGCGGTGGCGCAGCCCGGCGATGTCCTGGTCGTCGATGGCAAAGGCGACCTGAGCTGCGCGCTGCTTGGGGAAATCATGGCCACTCAGGCTCAGGCGAGCGGCATTGCGGGCATTATTATTGATGGCGCTGTACGTGACGCCGACACCCTGAGCAAAGGTCACTACCCCGTCTTTTCTGCCGGTTTGAACCCCTGCGGCCCGACAAAGTTAATTTCTGGCCGGGTTAATCATCCCATTTCAGTCGCCGGGGCGACGGTTCAGGCCGGAGACCTGGTTGTCGCGGATATCGACGGCGTGGTCGTCATCCCGCGCGATGAGGTTCAGGAGGTTATCGCTCTGGCAAAAGAAAAGCTGGAGATGGAGACCCGGCGTCTTGCTGCCATCCGTGAAGGCGATTTACGTCCACACTGGCTTGATGACGCGCTTCGTAAGGCAGGTATGTTGAGCGACGGGGAGACGCTGTGATGGGGGGCAAAGACGTAGTGCTGGTTACCGGAAGCGACCTGGCGGAGCAGGCCATGGTGATGTTACAGGGCTTTGAAGTGGTGTTTGCGGGCCGCCAGCCCACAGAAGATGACCTGATCGCGCTATGTAAACGACACAATCCTGTGGCGATCCTGGTACGTTACGGCAGGATCACCGAGAAAGTTATGGATGCCGCCCCGGCTTTGCAGGTTATTTCCAAGCACGGAAGCGGGATCGATGTGATAGACCAGACGGCAGCGGCCGAGCGCAACATCGCCGTCCGGTCTGCGCCAGGCGCAAACGCGGCGGCAGTGGCTGAACATACCTGGGCGCTGATCCTCGCCTGCGCAAAGTCAGTGGTGCCTCTGGACAAGCGGTTGCGAAACGGGCACTGGGATAAGGCGACGCATAAATCCATTGAACTGGAGGGCTTAACGTTAGGGCTAATTGGGTTGGGTGCTATCGGCTCGCGCGTGGCGACTATTGGTCACGCTTTCGGCATGAAGGTGCTGGCTTACGATCCCTATGCTAAGACTATGCCTGCCCTGTGCGAACGCGCAGAAACGCTGAACGGACTTCTTTCCCGTTCCGATGTCATCTCTTTGCACTGTCCGCTGACCGATGAGAATCGGGGGATGATCAATAGCGAAACGCTCGCACACTGCAAGCGGAACGCAATTCTGGTCAATACGGCACGCGGTGGACTGATCCACGATGAGTCGTTACTGGCGGCGCTCAGGGATGGCACGCTGCACAGCGCCGCGCTGGACAGCTTTACCCACGAGCCGCTGACCGCGCCGCACCTCTGGCAGTCCGTAGAAAACGTGGTTATTTCACCGCATATTGGCGGCGTTACCGCAGCGTCATATATCAGGATGGGGACCGTGGCCGCGAGCAATATTCTTGCTGTGACAGACGTCACCACCGTCAGCTCGTAAAGCCAACCGTGACGAGTGGCTGTGCTCTTATGTCACTTGTCTTCTGCCAGCGCCTGAGCGCACGCCCAGGCACTTGCCCATGCCCACTGGAAGTTGTACCCGCCGAGCCAGCCGGTCACATCCATCACTTCGCCAATAAAATAGAGCCCCGGCACGTTGCGCGCTTCCATGGTGCGGGACGAGAGCTCATTCGTGTCAACGCCACCCAGCGTCACTTCCGCCGTGCGGTAGCCTTCGGTGCCGTTTGGCTGAACGCGCCAGTTTGTCAGGGTCTCGACCAGCGTTTCCTGCTCGCGGCTGTTAAGCTGCTTGAGCGACACGTCCGGGATCTGCCCCAGCGCCTGCAAACATTCCACCAGACGTTTTGGCAGCTGCATTGCCAGGGTGTTTTTCAGGCTTTGATTCGGGTGCGCGGTACGCTGCTCGTTAAGGAACGCGTCGAGATCGCAATCGGGAAGCAGGTTAACCGTGACAAACTCCCCCGGCTGCCAGTAGCTGGAGATTTGCAGTACCGCCGGGCCGGAGAGGCCGCGATGGGTAAAGAGCAGATTTTCGCGAAACACCGTCCCGTCTTCGGCGGTAATGACGGAGGGAACGGACACGCCAGACAGCGTCTGAAGCTGTTCCAGAAGCGGTTTATGCAGCGTAAACGGCACCAGCCCGGCGCGCGTGGGCAAGACTTTCAGGCCAAACTGTTCGGCAATCTTATAGCCGAACGGGGAGGCGCCCAGCCCCGGCATAGACAGGCCGCCGCTGGCGATCACCAGGCTGTCAGCGCTGACGGTTTCACCGTTCAACTGCAGCGTATAGCCCTGGTCGTCGCGCGCGACCTCCAGCACTTCCGTGCGCAGGCGCATGACGACGCCGCCCTTCTCGCACTCGGCCACCAGCATATCGACAATCTGCTGCGCGGAGTCGTCGCAGAACAGCTGCCCCAGCGTCTTTTCATGCCACGCGATACCGTGCTTACCCACAAGGTCGATAAAATCCCATTGGGTGTAGCGCGCCAGCGCAGATTTACAAAAATGACGGTTTTGGCTCAAATAGGCCGCGGGTTCAACATACAGATTAGTAAAGTTGCAGCGCCCGCCGCCGGACATCAGGATCTTACGGCCGGGCTTTTTACCGTTATCCAGCAGCAGCACGCGACGACCCGCCTGTCCGGCCATTGCCGCACAAAACATACCCGCCGCACCGGCGCCAATTACCACGGCATCAAACCTTTCCACGTCAAAACCCTCTTTGTTAACTGCCGCGGATTGTAAAGTTTCCTCTGTGGTCACACCAGCGTAAAAAGATATTACAAAGCCATTTCATTGAAATTTAAAGAATATCCTTTCTAGTGCTTTTCTCAAATCAGGTGGTATGTCAAAAAAAGTCTATATTTCACTTTGCCCGCCGCGCATTTGTCCTGGATAATGCGCCGCGTTCATGTCCTCAAAATGGCGTAACGTCCTATGCTACATTTGTTTGCCGGCCTGGATTTACATACCGGGCTTTTATTATTGCTTGCTCTGGTTTTTGTACTGTTTTACGAAGCGATCAACGGCTTCCACGACACTGCAAACGCAGTAGCGACGGTTATCTACACTCGCGCAATGCGATCGCAGCTTGCGGTTGTTATGGCGGCGGTATTTAACTTTTTTGGTGTTCTCCTGGGCGGACTGAGCGTTGCGTATGCCATCGTGCATATGCTGCCAACGGATCTGCTGCTTAACGTTAGTTCTGGCCATGGCCTCGCTATGGTGTTCTCAATGCTGCTTGCTGCAATTATCTGGAACCTCGGTACCTGGTATTTTGGCCTGCCTGCATCCAGTTCTCACACCCTCATCGGCGCGATTATCGGTATCGGGTTAACCAACGCCCTGATGACCGGGACATCGGTTGTTGATGCGCTGAACCTGCCTAAAGTATTGGGCATTTTCGGCTCCCTGATCATCTCCCCTATCGTGGGTCTGGTAGTCGCGGGGGGATTGATTTTCATCCTGCGTCGCTACTGGAGTAACACGAAAAAACGTGCGCGTATCCACCTGACGCCAGCAGAGCGTGAGAAGAAAGACGGCAAGAAAAAGCCGCCGTTCTGGACGCGTATCGCCCTGATCATTTCTGCGATCGGCGTGGCCTTCTCTCACGGCGCGAACGACGGGCAGAAAGGCATTGGTCTGGTGATGCTGGTTCTGATCGGCGTCGCACCGGCAGGCTTCGTGGTGAACATGAACGCCTCGGGTTACGAAATCACCCGTACCCGCGATGCGGTCAACAACGTTGAAACCTATTTCCAGCAGCATCCTGACCTGCTGAAAAAAGCGACCGGCGTTGATCAATTGATCCCTTCTCCGGAAGCCGGTGCAACCACCGCGCCTGGCGAGTTCCACTGCCATCCGGCAAACGCGATTAACGCGCTGGAACGTGCGAAAGGCATGCTGGGCGATATCGAAAGCTACGACAAACTGGCTGTAGAACAGCGTGGTCAGCTGCGTCGTATCATGCTCTGTATCTCTGATGTGACCGATAAAGTCGCGAAGCTGCCAGAGGTGAATGGTGACGACAAACGTCTGCTGAAGAAACTGAAAAGCGATATGCTCAACACCATTGAGTACGCGCCAATCTGGATCATCATGGCCGTCGCGCTGGCGCTTGGTATCGGTACGATGATTGGCTGGCGTCGTGTGGCGACCACCATCGGCGAGAAGATCGGTAAGAAAGGCATGACCTATGCGCAGGGTATGTCCGCGCAGATGACGGCGGCAGTGTCTATCGGTCTGGCGAGCTACACCGGTATGCCGGTATCCACCACCCACGTACTCTCTTCATCCGTGGCAGGTACCATGATTGTTGACGGTGGCGGTCTGCAGCGCAAAACCGTGACCAACATTCTGATGGCCTGGGTGTTCACCCTTCCGGCATCCATCCTGCTGTCTGGCGGTTTGTACTGGATTTCGCTGAAGCTGATTTAATCGGTTGAAGGCGACAAAAAAGCGGGTCAGGAAGCTGACCCGCTTTTTTTATGCTCAGTGCCAAATCATCAATGCAATCATACTGACTACGACCAGCCCGCACAGGGCGCTGGTCAAAATGAACTGACGACGCAGGCGCTCGCAGCGACGAATAAACTCTTCATCGTGATGATCGCGGTAGCGCTGGTAGTAGATGTACCCCACCAGACGCATCTGCTTGCTGGGCTGTCCATGCGAGGTGAAGAACCCTCCACCGTCCACATACTGATAAAGCAACGGATCGCAACCACGAAGTACCACTAACAGCGCACGTAACGATGAGAAGTAGCGCGCCATATTCACTATGCAAACCACGCATAACGCCCAAAACAATGCGACGGTGCTAATCATACATCCTCCCCGGCGTCCGCCCACGAAGCAAGGCTCCTGAGCTACCGCACCCCAATGCCCTGACAGACAGTTCAGTGAAAGAATGACCAAAATCGATCCGGTTCGCGTTTTAATATCCGAACGGCTCATTTAACAGTGTAGGAGATCCGTTAATTTTTTTGCCACAAGGTTAATCGTTATCAACACCAAAGCTTGAAAAATATGTTTAACTGGGCCGTAATGAAAGTATCAGACGACGGCATTCTCACTTAGTCATCGATAACTTAAGGAAGGAGTAACACTATGGCTTACAAACACATTCTCATCGCGGTAGACCTCTCTCCGGAGAGCAAAGTGCTGGTTGATAAAGCGGTATCCATGGCACGTCCCTACAACGCGAAAGTTTCGCTGATTCACGTTGACGTGAATTACTCCGACCTCTACACCGGTCTGATCGACGTGAATCTTGGCGATATGCAGAAACGCATTTCCGAAGAGACTCACCATGCCCTGAGCGAACTCTCCACCAACGCGGGCTATCCGATTACCGAAACCCTGAGCGGCAGCGGCGACCTGGGCCAGGTGCTGGTTGATGCGATCAAGAAATACGATATGGACCTGGTGGTTTGCGGTCACCATCAGGACTTCTGGAGCAAGCTGATGTCTTCAGCGCGCCAGCTGATTAACACCGTTCACGTGGATATGCTGATTGTTCCACTGCGTGACGAAGAAGACGAGTAAGTGCGTTAAACTCCCCTCACCCTAACCCTCTCCCAAAGGGAGAGGGGATAGATCGAGGACACAGGCCGAGTAAGGCGAAGCCGCCACCCGGCTTTTTTTATTCCGGCGTACCCGGATAAATATCAAACCGGTGCCCTTTGGTGGTCACCGCGTTAGCGGTCGCAACGTCCGCCAGCGGCGGCGCATAGTCCGGGCGCTTTACCACCACCCGCTTCGTGGCAAGCTGACGAGCCGGCTCCAGCAGGCCATCGGCATCCAAATCAGGCCCCACCAGCGACTGAAACACCCGCATCTCTTTCTTCACCAGCGCGCTTTTCTGCTTATGCGGGAACATAGGGTCGAGATAGACCACCTGCGGGCGCGGGGTGATGTCCGTCAATGCCGTCAGGCTGGAGGCGTGGATCAGCTGCAAACGATCCTGTAGCCAGGGGCCGATTTCCGGGTCCGCGTAGCCTCGCGCCAGCCCGTCGTCGAGCAGCGCAGCGACCACCGGATTACGCTCCAGCATCCGCACGCGACAGCCGACGGACGCCAGCACAAACGCATCGCGCCCCAGCCCCGCCGTGGCATCGACCACGTCCGGGAGGTAGCTCCCTTTGATGCCGACCGCTTTGGCCACCGCTTCGCCGCGACCGCCTCCGAACTTGCGCCGGTGCGCCATCGCGCCGCCGACAAAATCGACGAAAATCCCGCCGAGCTTCGGTTCGTCGCGCTTGCGTAATTCGAGATGTTCCGGCGTCATCACCAGCGCCATCAGGTTTTCTTCATCGTGCTCCAGCCCCCAGCGGGCCGCCAGAACAGATAAGGCGCCGTCTCCGGCGCCTGTTTCATCTACTAAGCAGATCTTCACGTAACAATCAGCCTTTGATCCCGTAATGCTCAAGCATCGCGTCCAGCTGCGGCTCGCGGCCGCGGAAGCGTTTGAACAGCACCATTGGCTCTTCAGACCCGCCGCGGGTCAGGATGTTATCGAGGAAAGACTGGCCGGTTTCGCGGTTGAAGATCCCCTCTTCTTCGAAGCGGGAGAAGGCATCCGCAGCCAGCACGTCGGCCCACAGGTAGCTGTAGTAGCCCGCCGCGTAGCCGCCGGCGAAGATATGGCTGAAGGCATGCGGGAAGCGGCCCCAGGTTGGCCCTGGAATAACGGCAACCTGCTTTTTAATCTCGGCCAGGGTCTCAAGGATTTTCGCACCCTGCTCCGGGCTAAACTCGGCGTGCAGGCGGAAATCGAACAGGCCGAACTCCAGCTGGCGCAGAATGAACATCGCCGCCTGGTAGTTTTTCGCCGCCAGCATTTTGTCCAGCAGCGCTTTCGGCAGCGGCTCGCCGGTCTCATAGTGACCGGAGATAAACGCCAGCGCGTCCGGCTCCCAGCACCAGTTTTCCATAAACTGGCTTGGCAGCTCGACCGCATCCCACGGCACGCCGCTGATACCGGCTACGCCTGCGGTTTCGATACGGGTCAGCATGTGGTGCAGACCATGACCGAACTCGTGGAAAAGGGTGATCACTTCGTCGTGGGTGAACAGCGCCGGTTTGCCGCTTACCGGACGGTTGAAGTTACAGGTCAGGTAGGCGACCGGTTTTTGCAGGGAACCGTCGGCTTTACGCATCTGGCCTACGCAGTCGTCCATCCACGCCCCGCCGCGCTTGTTCTCACGCGCGTAGAGATCGAGGTAGAAGCTGCCGCGCAGCTCGTTTTTCTCGTCATACAGCTCGAAGAAGCGCACGTCCGGGTGCCAGACGTCGATATCGGTACGCTCTTTGGCGGTGATGCCATAGATGCGTTTTACCACTTCGAACAGGCCGTTAACGGCTTTGTTTTCCGGGAAGTACGGGCGCAGCTGCTCGTCGCTGATGCTGTAGAGGTGCTGCTTCTGTTTTTCGCTGTAGTACGCGATATCCCACGGCTGCAGCTCGTCCACGCCGAACTCCGCTTTCGCGAAGGCGCGCAGCTGGGCCAGCTCTTTCTCACCCTGCGGACGGGCGCGTTTCGCCAGATCGGTCAGGAAGTCGAGCACCTGCTGCGGGTTCTCCGCCATTTTGGTGGCGAGGGATTTATCGGCGTAGTTTTCGAAGCCCAGCAGCTGCGCCAGCTCGTGACGCAGGGCGAGGATTTCCGCCATTACCGGGCTGTTGTCCCACTTACCGGCATTCGGCCCCTGATCGGAGGCGCGGGTGCTGTACGCGCGGTACATCTCTTCGCGCAGGGCCTGGTTGTCGCAGTAGGTCATCACCGGCAGATAGCTCGGGATATCCAGCGTCAACAGGAAGCCTTCCTGCTCTTTCGCTTCAGCCTGGGCTTTTGCCGCCGCCAGCGCGCTTTCCGGCATACCGGCCAGCTCAGCTTCGTCGGTAATCAGCTTCGTCCAGCCCATGGTGGCGTCGAGCACGTTGTTGCTGTACTGGTTGCCCAGCTCGGACAGACGCGCGGCAATTTCGCCGTAGCGGGTCTGCTTCTCTTTTGGCAGGCCAATCCCGGACAGCTCAAAATCACGCAGGGCGTTATCGACCGATTTTTTCTGCGCCGTGTTCAGTTCGGCATAGTGGTCGCCGTCGCGCAGGTCGCGGTAGGCTTTGTAGAGCCCTTCGTGTTGCCCAACCCAGGTGCTGTACTCAGAGAGCAGCGGCAGGGTCTGCTCGTAGGCTTCGCGCAGTTCCGGGCTGTTTTTTACCGAGTTCAGGTGGCTCACCGGGGAGAAGATACGCCCCAGCACGTCGTCCACTTCGGCCAGCGGCTGACACAGATTTTCCCAGGTGTACGGCGCGCCCTGCGCTACCACGCTTTCTACCGCCGCGCGGCAGTTGTCCAGCGATTGCGTAACGGCTGGAACAACATGCTCAGGGAGGATTTTAGAAAACGGCGGCAACGAAAAAGGCGTCAGTAATGGATTGGTCATAAACGCTGTCCTGTTGAAATAGATGAATGAAGCGCGCATCCGGCGCTGTGCATATGGGATCTAGAATGGGGTTAAGTGTAGAGGATTTCAATGCCGGACGTTGCGCTTTCGCGGCGGTGGAAACTTTTCTGTATACTGTGGCGATACGCTCTATTTTTGCCCGATGGCGTTACGCTTATCGGGCCTACGTTTACTACCTGGAACACATTCATCCATGCTCAGTTATCGCCACAGCTTCCACGCAGGCAACCACGCCGACGTCCTTAAACACACCGTTCAGAGCCTGATCATCGAATCGCTCAAAGAGAAAGAGAAGCCGTTTCTCTATCTGGACACGCACGCGGGCGCGGGCCGTTATCAGCTGAGCGGCGAGCATGCCGAGCGTACCGGTGAATATCTGGAAGGGATTGCCCGCATCTGGCAGCAGGACGACCTGCCTGCCGAGCTGGAGCCTTACATCGGCGTGGTGAATCACTTCAACCGCAACGGCCAGCTGCGCTACTACCCTGGCTCACCGCTGATTGCACGCCAGCTGCTGCGCGAGCAGGACAGCCTCCAGTTGACCGAGCTGCATCCGAGCGACTTCCCGCTGCTGCGTTCCGAATTCCAGAAAGACAGCCGCGCCCGCGTGGAAAAAGCCGACGGTTACCAGCAGCTGAAGGCCAAACTGCCGCCGGTTTCCCGTCGTGGCCTGGTGCTGATCGACCCGCCGTACGAAATCAAAACCGACTATCAGGCGGTGGTAACCGGCATCCACGAAGGCTACAAACGCTTTGCTACCGGCACCTATGCCCTGTGGTACCCGGTGGTGCTGCGCGCGCAGATCAAACGCATGATCAAAGACCTGGAAGCGACCGGCATCCGCAAGATCCTGCAGATCGAGCTGGCGGTACGCCCTGACAGCGATCAGCGCGGCATGACCGCCTCCGGCATGATTGTGATCAACCCGCCGTGGAAGCTCGAAGCGCAGATGAACAACGTGCTGCCGTGGCTGCATAAAACGCTGGTGCCCGCCGGTACAGGCCACGCCACCGTCAGTTGGATCGTGCCGGAGTAATCGCAGTCATCGGTGGAAACTATTGATTTCAGGTATACAATCGCGGCAATTCACGATTAAGGACAAAAGCAATGACTAAGCATTATGACTACATCGCAATCGGCGGCGGCAGCGGCGGCATCGCCTCCATCAACCGTGCGGCCATGTACGGCCAGAAGTGCGCGCTGATTGAAGCCAAAGCGCTGGGCGGCACCTGCGTGAACGTGGGTTGTGTACCGAAGAAAGTGATGTGGCATGCGGCGCAGATCCGTGAAGCTATCCATATGTATGGCCCGGACTACGGCTTTGACACCACCATCAACCGCTTCGACTGGGACAAACTGATCGCCAGCCGTACCGCCTACATCGACCGTATTCACACCTCGTACGACAACGTGCTGGGTAAAAATAACGTCGATGTTATCCACGGTTTCGCCCGCTTTGTGGACGCGAAAACGATCGAAGTGAACGGCGAGACGATCACCGCCGATCGCATCCTGATCGCCACCGGCGGTCGTCCGAGCCACCCGAACATCCCGGGCGTGGAATACGGCATCGACTCCGACGGTTTCTTCGAGCTGCCTGCCCTGCCAAAACGCGTTGCCGTTGTTGGCGCGGGCTATATCGCGGTGGAACTGGCTGGCGTGATTAACGGCCTGGGCGCGGAAGCGCACCTGTTCGTACGTAAACACGCGCCGCTGCGCAGCTTTGACCCGCTGATTGTCGATACGCTGGTTGAAGTGATGAACACGGAAGGCCCGACCCTGCACACCAACGCCGTGCCAAAAGCGGTGGTGAAAAACGCGGATGGTAGCCTGACGCTTGAGCTGGAAGATGGCCGCAGCCAGACCGTCGATTGCCTGATCTGGGCGATTGGCCGTGAACCTGCGAACGATAACTTCAACCTGGGCGTGACGGGCGTGAAAACCGACGAAAAAGGCTATATCGTCGTCGATAAATTCCAGAACACCAGCGTACCGGGCATTTATGCGGTCGGCGACAACACCGGCGCGGTTGAGCTGACGCCGGTCGCCGTTGCGGCGGGTCGTCGTCTCTCCGAGCGCCTGTTCAACAACAAGCCGGACGAGCATCTGGACTACAGCAACATCCCGACCGTGGTCTTCAGCCATCCGCCAATCGGCACCGTCGGCTTAACCGAGCCGCAGGCGCGCGAACAGTACGGCGACGACCAGGTGAAAGTGTATAAATCGGCGTTTACCGCGATGTACACCGCCGTCACCTCTCACCGTCAGCCGTGCCGCATGAAGCTGGTCTGCGTAGGTCCGGAAGAGAAGATTGTCGGTATCCACGGCATCGGTTTCGGCATGGACGAGATCCTGCAGGGCTTCGCCGTGGCGCTGAAGATGGGCGCAACCAAGAAAGACTTCGACAACACGGTGGCCATCCACCCGACGGCCGCGGAAGAGTTTGTGACCATGCGTTAATCCTGATGCCCCTCTCCGGAGGGGCATTTTTTTTAACATTCATAAATCGTTGCAAAACGAATGCTCCGAAAATAGTGATCTACCGCACATATCCCTCCCCATCTACCGAAGCGAATGTCTACGCTTATAAGACGCCCGGATAAACCTGTCTTTTGAACACACAACCGGAGGTCCCTATCACCATGTTCAACCAGAAACTACAGGCTACCGAGAACATCGAGTTCGAGATTGCAGAAGAGCTGCGCTACGAGACCGATCCCTGCGAGTTGAAACTGGATGAAATGATTGAGGCGGAGCCGGAACCCGAAATGATCGAGGGGCTACCCGCCTCCGATGCGTTGACGCCCGCAGACCGCTATCTTGAACTGTTCGAGCATGTGCAGTCGACGCGGCTGTTTGCGGACAGTAAAACCTTTCCCGACTGCGCGCCGAAGATGGATCCGCTGGATATCCTGATCCGCTACCGCAAGGTCAGACGCCACCGGGATTTCGACCTGCGCCAGTTTGTGGAGAACCACTTCTGGATGCCGGAAACGTACGGCACAGAATATGTCTCCGACCCGGGACTCTCCCTGAAAGAGCATATTGATAACCTGTGGCCGGTGCTGACGCGCGAGCCGCAGGATCATATTCCCTGGTCTTCCCTGCTGGCCCTGCCGCAGGCCTATATCGTCCCCGGCGGGCGATTCAGCGAGACCTACTACTGGGATTCCTATTTCTCCATGCTGGGGCTGGCGGAGAGCGGCCGTAACGATCTGCTCAAATGTATGGCGGACAACTTCGCCTGGCTGATTGAACGCTACGGGCATATCCCCAACGGCAACCGCACCTATTACCTCAGCCGCTCACAGCCGCCGGTCTTTGCCCTGATGGTGGAGCTGTTCGAGGAGGACGGCGTGCGCGGTGCGAAACGCTATCTGGATCACCTCAAAATGGAATACGCCTTCTGGATGGACGGCGCGGAGTCGCTGCTGCTTAACCAGGCTTACCGCAGCGCCGTGCGTATGCCGGACGGTTCACTGCTCAACCGCTACTGGGACGACCGTGATACCCCGCGCGACGAATCGTGGATCGAGGACGTTGAAACCGCGCGCCACTCGGGTCGTCCGCCCAATGAGGTGTATCGCGATCTGCGCGCGGGGGCGGCGTCCGGCTGGGATTATTCGTCCCGCTGGCTGCGCGATCCGTCGCGGCTCGCCAGCATCCGCACGACGCAGTTTATCCCCATCGATCTGAACGCCTTCCTGTTCAAGCTGGAAAGCGCTATCGCCAACATCTCGGCGTCGAAAGGGGATAAAGAGACGGCAGAGGCGTTCCGCCAGAAAGCCAACGATCGCCGCGCGGCGGTGAACCGCTATCTGTGGGATGAGGAGAGCGGCTGCTACCGCGATTACGACTGGCGACGCGAAGAGCTGGCGCTGTTTTCTGCCGCCAGCATTGTGCCGCTGTATGTTGGAATGGCGACGCACGAGCAGGCAGAACGTTTGTCTGATGCGGTCAAATCGCGGCTGCTGACCCCGGGCGGAATTCTGGCGACCGAGTACGAAACCGGCGAGCAGTGGGATAAACCCAACGGCTGGGCGCCGCTGCAGTGGATGGCGATTCAGGGGTTCAAGCAGTACGGCAACGACTCGCTGGGCGATGAGATCGCCTGGAGCTGGCTGCATACGGTGAACCATTTTTATAAGACGCATCACAAGCTGATTGAGAAGTACCACATCGCCAGCAGCACGCCGCGCGAAGGTGGCGGGGGTGAGTATCCGCTGCAGGACGGTTTTGGCTGGACGAACGGCGTGGTGCGGCGGCTGATTGGGTTGTATGGGGAGCCTTAAGCGGGGTGCGGTCTGGTGCCCTCACCCTAACCCTCTCCCTAAAAGGGAGAGGGGACTGCACGGTGCGCTCTTCATCTCCCTCGCCCCTATGGGGAGAGGGCTGGGGTGAGGGGAAAAATTTTAGCGAATCACCTCATAAATGGCAGTCTGAATGGACTGCCATTTTTTCGTGGTGGCATCCGGCTGCGACTGCGCGCGGCGAGTGGCCATGTCGAGATCGTGCTGCTGGCGTTTCACTACGGCAGGCACGGTGCAGAAAGCTTTGAGATACTCTTTACGAACCGAGGTCAGAGACTCACCGTTCGACATGGCGTGGCTGAGCGTGTTGATGAAGCGACGGCACGGCTTCTCTTCCACCATGTTCTGGCGGTAGCGTAGCATCAGCTCCAGCACATCGTCATAGCCTGCCGACATCGCCTCTTCGGTCCAGGACAGCTTCCAGTCCATACCGCCCTGCAAAAATAGCAGGGTCACGCGGGTATCGTTGCGGTTAATGGCCGAGCGGAAATTATTCTCGTCCCAGGTGACCCCCATGCGCGTGAGCGTTTCGCGCGAGGAAGGCGTCTCGCGCATTTCCTGCGGAGGAGCCGCTTCAGCCGCGCTGGCGGTTGCAGGCTGCGGTTTGCTGCTGGTCACTAGCCAGAAGCCCCCCGCCACGATAGCAATCACCATGACGCCAACCGCCCCCCATAGCGCACCGGAAATGAGCTGCTCGCGTTGTTCGGGGGTACGCGGCGCGCGCTGGGTCGGCTTTTCAATGGTGTCACGGACTTCAAACAGATCTCCACCAGTGACCCGATCCATTTTCTGCGCCTTTTCCCAGAAGGTATGCAATTCGCTGGCATCTACCGCCATGAATCCGGCCGGATTGACGCGCGTTCTCCCCTCTTCAAACGCGCGCTGAACGGGCCGCGCGATCTGCGCGTAGTAGTTATCCAGCAGCTGGATTTGCGCCGAGCTTAGCGTTTTCTGAACGGTGATGCTGTTGCGGATTTGCCGGATGTCATCGAGGAAGGTTTGCAGCGTTTTGCGCGGTTCAACCAGCAGCGTCAGCATGGACGGGTCGCTGAACAGCGAAGCGTAATAGCGGCTGAACTCTTTTTTATCCACCAGCATCTGCGCCAGTTCACTGAACATCATGCCGCTGAGGACATCGTTGATCTCGCCAAGCTTCAGCCAGCGCCGCACGCGGTCAGCGTTAAACAGGGTCTTAAGATGGTTGTTCAGCCGCACCTGATCGGGCCAGGCCTGCTGGATGAGTCCTTTAATCATCAGCTCAATCGCGCGTACCTGCTTGTGCGCCTGCTGCTGCTGGAGTTCGCTTCCCGGTGCCAGGTCGGTGCTGTAGGTCAACAGCGGCTGCTGCAGGCGAAGATGTTCCAGCGCGGTCACAAACCGCATCGCCGCAATAAGCTGGTTTTCACTCACATCCTGTCCGCTTTCATACTGCGGAACGCGCTGCTGCAGCAGGCGCAGCTGGAGCGTAAATTCCGACATCTCGGCATCATTGAGGTTGAGTTTTTTCGCAACGGCTCCCCAGCCGCCCAGAGCTAATCGCGCGCTGTCGAGTTGTTCCAGAAACCAGCGTGGATCTTTTCCCTCAGAAGCATGTACATTCAGAAGGAGTAAAATTTCCACCGACGCATGGCGAATGACCGCCAGACAGTGTTCAAACTGTTCGCGAATATGATGTGATGTGCTGAGAGTCATTGTTTTCCTTAAGCGACAACGAAGACATCCGGAATGGGCACGAAACGCCCTTTATTCTTTTTATTTATACGCGGTTAACCATACCTGACTTTCTGTTGAAATAAAGTGACAACCCTAAAATGATTTAAAATGTTTCAGGAGAATCTGAATGCCGGTTTTAATTACCTCTCGCCTGACCTGTTCGCCCCTGCAGGAGCAAGACTGGCCCTTTTTTCTGGCGCTACAGCAGCACCCGGACGTAATGCGCTTTGTGGCGGAAGGCCGCCCCGTCGCGGCGATCCGCGAGGCGTTTGATTCGCGCCTGGCCCCATGGGCACCGGGCAGCGCGCACTGGCTTTGTCTCGTCGTGCGTGACACCGCCTCACAGGCCCCGCTGGGCGTTACCGGGTATATTCATCGGGAGGAGGACTGCGCCGAAGTGGGCTTCCTTTTCGCACCCGAGGCGCAGGGGAAAGGTTACGGCTTTGAATCCCTGAAAGCGCTTTGCGATTACGCTTTTCATCAGGGCGGTATACGGCGACTCACCGCCACCGTCACCGCGGGAAATGTTGCGTCAAGACGCCTGCTGGAAAAAGCCCGCTTTCGTCTGGAAGGTGAATTACGCGAGAGCTATTACCTTGCGGGGCGCTGGCAAAATGACTGGCTATTTGGTTTATTACAGCAGGAATACCTGAATAATAATTCCTGACCAACCGCTTTTTAGCAGATATTTCCCGGACGTCGTTTCCTCTTCAGTGTCGCTATTAAGAGGAAACGAATATCAAACGTCATTCGCTGAAAATATTTTCTGCCGCCATTGCGTTAATAAATAAACATCAGGGTCTTTCTCTGGAGAAATATCGTGATGAAAAGGGGTTATCGGCTATGGCTGCCTGCGTTCTTTATCACTGTCAGTATGCAGACACATCCATATTAAGGGTTTCCTTAAGAGGTTCCTTCCCCTTAAGCCCGTGCATCACAGGAACATACCACCTGATACTTCAATACGTTGCGCATTCATCCAGCCCAATTTATCGCTGAGCAGTGCCGCAATGGCATCGCCAATATCGTCCGGCAGCCCCACCCGTCCCAGCGCCGTCTGCGACGCCAGCAGCTGATTCAGCTCCGCGTTGTCGCGCACGCGTCCGCCGCCAAAGTCGGTTTCAATCGCGCCCGGTGCAATGATATTGACGGAAATTCCGCGCGCGCCCAGCTCTTTCGCCTGATAACGCGTCAGCACTTCCATCGCTCCCTTCATGGCCGCGTAGGTCCCAGAGCCCGGCTGGGTAAAACGGGCCAGCCCGCTGGAGACGTTGAGGATACGCCCCCCGTCGTTAAGCAGCGGCAGCAGGCGCTGGGTCAGGAAGAAAGGTCCTTTGAAATGAATGTTCAGCGCTTCATCAAACTGGGCTTCCGTCGTGTCGGCATAGGGCGCATATAAACCCGTTCCGGCATTGTTCAATAAATAGTCAAAGGTTTCGCGCTGCCAGACGGTCTTAAGGGTTTCCTGAAGCTGTCGGGCAAAATGATCAAAACTCGCGATATCCCCGACGTTGAGCTGTAATGCCGCTGCGTTGACGCCTTTTTCCTGAATTTCATGCACAACATCCAGCGCTTCCTGCTGGCTACGATTGTATGTCAGGACAATTCCCGTTCCGTCTGCCGCCAGCTTTAACGCAGCGTTTTTACCCAGACCACGGCTACCACCCGTCACTAATGCGATACGTTCACTCATCATAAACCTCGTTTTGGCTGTTAAGGAGATTGAGAAAGAGCTTATTAGGTGATAGAAAATCAATAAAGATGGGTTAAAACGCTTCACTGTTTCAACAGAAACAACAATGAGCTTCCTCTATGGATAAAATTCACGCAATGCAGTTGTTCGTCCGCGTCGCGGAACTGGAGAGTTTTTCCCGCGCGGCCGAAACATTAACCCTGCCGAAAGGCAGCGTCTCGCGGCAAATTCAGGCCCTGGAAAACCGGCTTGGCACCCAGCTATTGCACCGCACCACGCGCCGCGTCAGCCTGACGCAGGACGGCATGGTCTATTACGAACGGGCAAAAGATCTGCTGGCAAACCTTGATGAACTCGACGGTATGTTTCAGCACGATCCCTCCAGCATCAGCGGTCGGCTCCGCGTGGATATGCCCGTCGGCGTTGCTCGAAATTTAGTCATCCCCAAACTGCCTGCTTTTCTGCAGCACTATCCGGGCATTGAACTCGAGCTCAGCAGCAGCGATCGTCTGGTGGATGTGATCCGCGAAGGGTTTGATTGCGTGGTGCGCGTCGGCACATTGAAGGATTCAGGGCTGATTGCCCGTCCGCTGGGCAAGCTGTCGGTGATTAACTGCGCCAGCCCGGATTATCTGGCGCGATTTGGCTACCCGGAAACCCTGGACGATTTAGGCTCGCACGCCGTCATCCACTACGCCGCGATGCTGGGAACCCGCCCGCAGGGCTTTGAGTTTTATAATGGCAGTACGACGCAGTGGATAAAAACGGGCGGGGTGTTAACCGTCAACAGCACGGAAACTTACCAGGCTGCCTGTCTCGCCGGGCTGGGCATTATTCAGGTTCCGCGGGTTGGGGTGCGCGATTTACTGCGCGCGAAGAAACTGATTGAGATCCTCCCGCAATACCGGGCCGAAGCGATGCCCGTCTCCCTGATTTACCCTCACCGCCGCAACCTCTCCCGCCGGGTCCATCTGTTCATGGAGTGGCTTACCGAACTCACAAAAGCTTACGTGGACTAGCCGCAAGCTATAATTCAAAAACACATCCAGCTCAACGAAAAGGAAAATGCGCGTGACGCCGGAAAACAATCCGCAACGACCGACTCAACATTTAGAGTATGACCCCATCAAAAAGATGGAAACCGAGCCTGAAGCGCCCGCAACGCCGGGAACAGCCAGCAAAGCGCTGGGTACGGTTACCAGCATGGCAGAAAAGATCCAGCAGCTTCCCATGATTGCGCACCTGATACGCGCCACAGAACGGTTTAATGACCGCATGGGGAACCAGTTTGGTGCCGCCATCACCTATTTTTCCTTCCTGTCGATGATACCCATCCTGATGGTGTCGTTTGCGGCAGCCGGTTTTGTGCTCGCGTCGCACCCGACGCTGCTGCAGGATATCTTCACTAAGATCCTGAATAACGTCAGTGACCCGACCCTTGCCAGCACGCTCAAAAGCACCATCAATACCGCCGTTCAGCAGCGTACCACCGTCGGCATCGTCGGTTTGCTGATTGCCCTTTACTCCGGCGTTAACTGGATGGGCAACCTGCGCGAGGCAATTCGCGCCCAGTCGCGCGACGTCTGGGAGCGTAAGCCGCAGGACCAGGAGAAAATCTGGGTAAAGTATCTCCGCGATTTTGTTTCGCTGATTGGCCTGCTCGTCGCGCTGATCGTGACGCTTTCCATTACCTCCGTGGCGGGCTCGGCGCAGCAGATGATCATCTCCGCGCTGTACCTTGATTACATCGAATGGCTCAAGCCCGCCTGGCGCGGCATTGGGCTGGCCATTTCCATCTTCGCCAACTACCTGCTGTTCTTCTGGATCTTCTGGCGCTTGCCCCGCCATCGTCCGCGCAAGAAGGCGCTGATCCGCGGCACGTTGATTGCGGCGATCGGCTTTGAGGTGATTAAAATCGTGATGACCTACACGCTGCCGTCGCTGGTGAAATCCCCTTCCGGCGCGGCGTTTGGCTCGGTGCTGGGACTGATGGCCTTCTTCTACTTCTTCGCACGCCTGACCCTGTTCTGCGCGGCATGGATTGCTACCGCCGAGTACAAAGGCGACACGCGAATGCCCGGTAAAACGCACCGCTAGCCCCGCTCTCGGGCTGAAATTTCAGCCCGATTCATCATTTCAGCATATAAATCCAGTCCGTAACTTTTATTTAACTGAAAACCAGTTTAATTGACTGATATTTAAAATCTGTGAAGCATTTCATAGACGTGTTTTCGCTGGCCTGAAAATTATCCGCTTTTTGTTGCTTTTATCATCAGCGCGCGGCTTTGTTACAGATTGAAATGTCGCTTTTGCTGTGCGTAATATGGCCTTTCGTTCGACAAAAATAAGAAAATATTATGCAAGCAACAGCCACCACACTCGACTCAGGAACGGAAAACGTTCCGGTAAACTCGCGCAATAAAGTTGTCGTCGCCTCGCTGATTGGCACCGCCATTGAGTTCTTCGACTTTTATATTTATGCCACCGCCGCGGTCATCGTCTTCCCGCATATTTTCTTCCCGCAGGGCGATCCGACGGCGGCCACGCTGCAGTCTCTGGCGACCTTTGCCATCGCGTTTGTTGCGCGTCCAATTGGCTCTGCGCTGTTTGGACACTTTGGCGATCGCATTGGCCGCAAAGTCACCCTGGTGGCCTCGCTGCTGACGATGGGCATCTCTACCGTGGCCATCGGTCTGCTGCCGACCTATGAAACCATCGGCATTCTGGCGCCGGTCCTGCTGGCGCTGGCGCGTTTTGGTCAGGGTCTGGGGCTGGGCGGTGAATGGGGCGGCGCGGCGCTGCTGGCCACCGAGAACGCCCCGGCGCGCAAGCGCGCGCTGTACGGTTCATTCCCGCAGCTGGGCGCGCCGATTGGCTTCTTCTTTGCCAACGGGACGTTCCTGCTGCTCTCCTGGCTGCTGACGGATGAACAGTTCATGAGTTGGGGCTGGCGTCTCCCGTTTATCTTCTCAGCCGTGCTGGTGCTGATTGGCCTGTATGTGCGCGTTTCGCTGCATGAGACCCCAGTTTTTGCGAAAGTGGCCGCGGCGAACAAGCAGGTGAAAGTGCCGCTGGGTACGCTGCTGACCAAACACGTCCGCGTGACCGTACTGGGCACGTTCATCATGCTGGCAACCTATACGCTGTTCTACATCATGACCGTCTACTCCATGACGTTCAGTACCGCCGCCGCGCCGGTTGGCCTGGGCCTGCCGCGTAACGAAGTGCTATGGATGCTGATGATGGCGGTGATCGGGTTTGGCGTGATGGTACCGATTGCGGGCCTGCTGGCGGACAAATTCGGTCGTCGTGCGAGCATGATTACGATCACCACGCTGATCATTCTGTTTGCTCTGTTCGTCTTCCCGCCGCTGCTGGGTTCCGGTAGCCCGGCGCTGGTGATGGCCTATCTGCTGATTGGCCTGAGCCTGATGGGGCTGACCTTCGGCCCGATGGGCGCGCTGCTGCCTGAGCTGTTCCCGACGGAAGTGCGTTATACCGGCGCGTCGTTCTCCTACAACGTTGCCTCTATTCTGGGCGCGTCCGTTGCGCCGTATATTGCCACCTGGCTGCAAGCGAACTATGGTCTGTTCTATGTGGGCGTCTATCTGGCGGCCATGGCGGCTCTGACGCTGATTGCGCTGCTGCTGACGCACGAGACGAAGCACCAGGCTCTGTAATTCACTGCGGCCTGATGCCCTCATCCCGGCCCTCTCCCACAGGGAGAGGGAGGAAGGGAGCTACTTCTTCATCTGCGACAAAATAGTCCGGCACTGATTCGCCTCGCCTTCTGACGGCGAAATCAACGCCAGCAGCGCTGCGGCCGGGGTGACCAGCGTCGCCAGGGCCGCAGCCACCGCACCGCGCGCAATCAGCGGTCCGGGCTTAACGCCCGCCTGAGGGTTTTTGAAGGTCCCGCGCACGTAAAGCGGCGAGCGCAGAGTGATGATGCGGATCCCCTTACTTTCCGGGTCAATCGTCAAATCAAGCTGCTCCGAGGCCATGCTGGCGGTCCCGGTCACGTTAATCACCGCGTTTTCCGTGTCGAAGGCAAATATCTGCGGACGCGCCACGCCGTTAACCAGATCCAGATTTGCCGCCGCGCAGTTCACCCGCACCTCGTCATCACCAAAAATTTGCCCGATGACGTAGTTACCGACGTTCAGCCCCAGGATCTCCATCAGGTTGCGGCTGACCAGCCCGTCGTTCATCAGCAGCTTCAGGTTACCATTGCCGCTGCCCAGCAGCGCCGCCACCGAGTTCCCCACGCCGCGAATGTCGGCATCACCGTTCATTTCACCGAGGGTTTTCTGCATCAGCTCTACGTTCGGCATCAGCTCTTTCAGCTTCAATCGACGCGCCTGGATCTCCGCCCGTCCCTGCATCGGCTTCTTATCGCCTTCCAGATGAATGTTCGAGGAAATTGTCCCGCCCGCCATGCCGAACTTCAGCGGCTGCAGGCGCAGGTCGGCATTTTTGAGGAGGATATGGGTCGAAAGATTGCTGATCGGCAGCGTACTGCCATGTTCAATTTTTCCGCCTTTGAAGCGCACATCCGCATCCATCACGTTCCATTTGTCGGTTTCGAAGCGATCGTATGGCAGCACTTTGCCCGCAGGCTGAACATCCTTTTTGACCTCTTTCGACCTGGTACCTTTACCCGAATCCACGCCAATCAGCGGACCAAGATCGGCCAGACGCAGCTGACGGGACTCGACATCCCCTTCCAGTTTCGGGCGCGGTTTTCCGGTGGTGTAGGTCAGCGCGCCGTGGATGTCGCTGTCGCCGATACGGCCGTTGAAGTCCCGGTAGTCAAAAACGGACGCTTTTTCGGTATCGATTTTGGCGACCAGATGCCCGTCCGTTTCGAACGGCGGGGTATCCGGCAGCAGCACGCCGGTCAGTTCATACAGCTCGCCCAGCGAATCGCCGGCAAATTTAAGCTGAAGATCGACGCCCCCCATATTCATCGGGTCGTTGACCGTGCCCACGAACGCCACGCGGGTATTACCGGAACGGAAGTCCGCCTGCACCGGGAACGGCGTGCCTTCGCTCCGCAGCGCCAGCATGCCGCCTATTTTCCCTTTACCGCTGAGAGGCCGATCGTTGTAGCGTCCTTTTGCCGTCAGGCCGAAGACATAGTCCCCCACGCTTGCCGCGTCGCCTTTTGCTTTCGTGCCCGTGACCTCGCTAAACGGCAGCGGTTTGCCAAGCGGATCGACGAGGATCTCCACGTCCGCCTTGCTGACTTTATCGTCGATGGCGATCCGCCCGCGATCGAAAAGAATATTGTCGAGACGGAATGACCAGGAAGAAGGCTGGGCATTCGGATCTTTTTCGCTGTCGCTGGCAAGGTTAAACGTCCAGTTGTTGTTTTTTTCTGAGAGTCGGATCAAGCGCGCATCGGGCTGCTGAAGTTTGATCCACGGCAGATAAACCGTTTTGGTGAGGAGCGCCAGCGGAGCCAGCGTGGCTTCAACGCGCGGCAGGTGGATCATGGTGACGTCCGGGATATCCGGCGGGTTGCCGAGAATGATGTCGTCGGCATGGACGTGAGGCCAGGGGATCCAGCTGCGCCAGCCGGGCTCCTCTTTCTGACGCTCCCATACCACCCCTAAATCGCCGCGTATGGCGAAGGGGCGGTTCAGTTCGGTTGAGACTTTCTGGTTGATGGTCGGCTTGAGACGGTTCCAGTCAAACGTCGCAATAATGATGGCGACGACCACGATCAACAACAAGAAAATCCCTGCTGTCCAGGAGATTACCCTGGTTGTTCTCGTCATTTTTATCCCCTTTCCTGATGACCTGTCCTGTAAAACTATAGTCCAGACAAAGGGAAGCGGGCTTATCAGAGGGTCGTTATAACGCTATCGAGGCGATCCATGGGTACCGGGCGGGAGAGATAATAGCCTTGCGCCGCCGCTGCGGGAGAGTTTTGCACATCACGCCACTCTTCCAGTGTTTCCACACCTTCAACAATCACGCCCTGGCAATAGCGGTTCATCAGCTGTAATAACAGCGTAAACAGATTCCGCCCTTCCGGGGTCTGACGCAGCATAATGAACAGGTCGCGGGCCACTTTGATGTAGTCGTAGCGTACTTCACTCAGGGCGGAGAAGTTCGCCATGCCGGTGCCAAAGTCATCCAGCCACAGCGGGCCGTATTCGCATATCGACGCAAACGAGGAGTCCTGCGGCAGGCGGACATGCTCCACCAGCTCAAAGCGCATCCACGGCAGGGTGGCGATCAGCTCCTGCAATTTTGCGTTCTGGCGCAGCGCCAGCAGGGTTGGGCCATCGACGTTCACCGAGGCGAGGATATCGTGCTGTTCGAAAAAGGGCTGCTTCGTCGCCAGCATACGAAGCTGCTCTTCCAGCACGTCCAGGCGCTGGCGAACGGCAACTTCGGCAAAATAGCGATCCGGCGCGATGCGCTGAGTAGGGTTTGAGGGATGCGTAACGACGGTCAAAATTTCAATTGCCATCAGTCGACCATCTGTTCGGTAGATCGGCTGATAGGTGTACGCACGCTCACATTGCAGCCAGTAGCGATGCTCCTGCAAGTTCTCAATACTTGCCTCAGGCGTAGTGCTCAGCCGCTGGATAACCTGCTCTGACTTCATTTCAGATGTCCTGTTGTTGGGATAGCCTTTCTGGACTCGTCACAGGATTATCGGCGCGACAATTGAGAACTTTATGTTCAATTCACCGGGAAAATGAAATTAAGATGACAGAAATGCGCGGGAACACGCGCTGGCTCAAATAAAATAATGGAACGTTGTTTTAATATAGTTGACCGGTTAATTCACTCAGCGCACACTGCTGATAATTCTTCTGTTCAGGTTCACGACTATGTCCAAAAAAATTGCCGTGATTGGCGAATGCATGATTGAGCTGTCACAAAAAGGCGCGGAAGTCAGCCGCGGATTTGGTGGCGATACGTTAAACACGTCCGTTTATATTGCCCGTCAGGTCGCGCCTGAGGCGCTCACCGTGAACTACGTGACCGCCCTGGGTACGGACAGCTTCAGCCAGCAAATGCTGGAGGCCTGGCAGAGTGAACATGTCGAAACGTCGCTGATTCAACGTATGGAGAACCGCCTCCCGGGGCTTTATTACATCGAAACCGACAGCACCGGCGAACGCACGTTTTATTACTGGCGTAACGAAGCCGCGGCCAAATTCTGGCTGGAGAGCGACGCGGCCGCGGCCATCTGCGAAGAGCTGGCGACCTTTGACTACCTCTATCTGAGCGGGATTAGCCTGGCGATCCTGAGCCCTACCAGCCGTGAAAAGCTGCTCTCGCTGCTGCGCGAATGCCGTGCAAACGGCGGCAAGGTTATTTTCGATAACAACTACCGCCCGCGCCTGTGGGCCAGCCGCGAAGAGACGCAGCAGATCTATCAGCAGATGCTGCAGTGCACCGACATCGCCTTCCTGACGCTCGACGATGAAGACGCTCTGTGGGGTGAGAAACCGGTAGAGGACGTGATTGCACGCACGCAGGCGGCTGGCGTGAGCGAAGTGGTGATTAAGCGCGGGGCGGATTCGTGCCTGGTCGCGGTGGCGGGCGAAGCGCTGGTTGACGTTCCGGCGGTGAAGCTTGCCAGAGAGAAAGTGATTGATACCACGGCGGCCGGTGATTCATTCAGCGCGGGCTATCTGGCGGTACGTCTGACGGGTGGAACGCCGGAAGCGGCGGCACAGCGTGGTCACCTGACGGCCAGCACGGTGATTCAGTATCGCGGGGCGATTATTCCGCGTGAGGCGATGCCTGTTTAAGGAGGGTGCGGGCTGATGCCCTCACCCTAACCCTCTCCCACAGGGAGAGGGAATGTTTAAGCATTACTGCCCTTGCGGAATATCCGTCGCGTCCGGATGTAAATCATCAGCCGTGGCGGCCTGCGCTGGCTGCGGCGCGGTAGCCATAATGGAATCCCAGGTCTTCTGAAGTTCCTTCATGTCATATTCCGGCTCGCCCTTCGGTTGCAGGAGGATCAACGCCATCTCCTGCGACAGCTGCTGACGGAGGTCCTGATTGAGCATCTCGACGGTCAGACCGTTCAGGAAGTCCTGACGCAGTTTCTGGTACTGTTCCGGCGCAATGTCCACCACCTGATTCTGCAGGGAACGAATACGCTGGCTGATCAGAATGTCGGTATCGGCGCGAGCGTAGGTCGCAAACAGCTTCTGCAGCTCGAGTTTTTTCTGCGCCACGAGAGCGTTGAATTCCTCTTCGGAAAGCCCCTCTTTACGCACTTTTGCCAGCTCTTTTGCGACCACGCCCAGATTGGCATTCAACTTATCGCCCGGCGACTCAACGTTGATGGCACACTGCGCACGCTGGAACAGCACGCGGCAGTCAAAGCCAAGACCGATATTCTTCACGTTGTTCTTGCTCAGCGTCTGCTGAACGTGCCAGAACAGCGCTTCACGCGCCAGATCGGCACGCCAGTAGCGCAGCATCGCCGCGGACTCGCGGATGGGCTGCCAGGCGTTATCCCACATGACGGAGAGGCGATCCTGACGCACGGCGTCCGTCATAATGCTGACAGGCTCTGCACGCAGCGGAGAGAGCGTCGGGACAGGGGCTGGCGTTTCACGCTTGCCTTTCAAATCACCAAACGCTTTGTTGATCTGCTCCACCACCGCGCGGCTGTCCACGTTACCCACCACGATCAGCGTCATCGCGTCCGGGGTATACCACTTCTGGTAGAACGATTTTACCTGTTCGGCGTCCACCGGCTGTTTCAGCGGTTCGGCCGGGTCATGTCCCAGCAGCGTCGAGCCCTTCAGGCGGTAACGCCACCAGCCCTCTTTGGTATCCCCGGGCCAGGTTGCCACCATGTCGCTGTTGCTCAGCGCATAGTTGACGGTGTCCGGCGTAATCGCCAGATTGCCAGAGGCATCGGAGAGATACGTAAGCGCTTCTTTAAGGAGGTCGTTACGGTTATTAGGCAGGCTCAGGTTAAACATGGTGTAGTCATACGAGACCACAGCCGGAGGGAGCGGGCGTTTCGGATCGATGGCCTGCTGCCAAAGCGAACGCACCTGAACCGCTTGCAGGCTGCCGCTCTGCGTGAGCGCCAGCCGGGGAATAAAATGGCTAAAACCGGTTTGCTGAGTGCTTTCCGCGAGGGAACCGGTATTAATGGACAGACGGATTTCTACACGGTCACTGGGACGTTGCGGAGTGGCTAAAACCTGCCACTGAAAACCGTTCGCTAATGTCCCTTGTTGCCAGGCCGGGTCTGGCTGGAGCGCATCTGCCTGCACATAACTGGCTGCTGCCATCATCAGCAAACCGCCGGTTAAGAGTCGAATTTTTGTGCCCTGCATGTGAACCCCTGATCAACATTCCTGGTTAAAAAAGAGTGTTTCGCGACGCGCTTCACTCTTAAAGATGACGATGAAAACACGTCGATTAGACCGCGCGTTCGGCAAAACGTCACGGTCAGAAGTGAAATATACCCAAAAAAATCTTGTCGAATTATGACAGGTACGAACAGTTATTATGCGCAGGAGCCCGCATCCCGACAAGGGAATACGGGCATTTGTGACAAGATTAAGAGGTTAAGCCAGGATTTTTGCTGTCAGTTGAACGGTTATTCAGAGTATCGTCGAGCTTTTTGTGATCCAGCTCTTTCACCCATTTCGCCACCACCACCGTCGCCACGCCGTTACCCACCAGGTTGGTTAACGCACGCGCCTCTGACATGAAGCGGTCGATACCGAGAATCAACGCCAGACCCGCCACCGGCAGGTGACCCACAGCGGAAATAGTAGCAGCCAGCACGATAAAGCCACTGCCCGTCACGCCTGCCGCGCCTTTAGAGGAGAGCAGGAGCACCACCAGCAGGGTAATCTGATGGAAAATATCCATATGGCTGTTGGTCGCCTGAGCGATAAACACGGCCGCCATCGTCAGGTATATCGAGGTACCGTCCAGGTTGAAGGAGTAGCCCGTCGGGATCACCAGCCCGACCACCGATTTACGGCACCCCAGCTTTTCCATCTTGTCGAGCATACGCGGCAGCGCCGATTCTGAAGAGGAAGTCCCCAGAACGATCAGCAGCTCTTCGCGGATGTAACGGATAAATTTGAAGATGTTGAAACCCGTCGCGCGGGCGATGGAGCCCAGCACCACGACCACGAAAAGGATACAGGTGATATAGAAGCAGATAATCAGCTGACCCAGCTGCACCAGCGTACCGACGCCATATTTACCGATGGTGAAGGCCATCGCGCCGAAAGCACCGATCGGCGCCAGACGCATGATCATATTGATGATGCCGAAAATCACCTGGGAGAAGCTTTCGATCACATTAAAGATAAGCTGGCCTTTGCTGCCCAGACGGTGCAGAGCAAAGCCAAACATCACGGCAAACAGCAGAACCTGCAGGATGTTTCCGCTGGCGAACGCGCCAATGACGCTGCCCGGAATCACGTCCAGCAGGAAGGCCACCACACCCTGATCCTTCGCCTGCTCGGCATATACCGCGACCGCTTTGGCATCCAGCGTTGACGGGTCTACGTTCATCCCCGCGCCCGGCTGCACCACGTTGACGATGATCAGACCGATAATCAGCGCAAGGGTACTGACCACTTCAAAATAGAGAAGCGCCACTGCACCGGTACGACCTACCGCCTTCATGCTTTCCATGCCAGCGATGCCCGTCACGACGGTACAGAAGATCACCGGAGCGATGACCATTTTGATGAGCTTAACGAACGCGTCGCCAAGCGGTTTCATTTGCGCGCCCAGCTCAGGGTAATAGTGACCCAGCAGAATACCGATGGCGATGGCTGTCAGGACCTGGAAATAAAGACTTTTGAAGAGTGAGGTTTTCATAAGGTGTCCTTGGGAAGAAAAACCACAGGCTTTGTAAGGTTATGGTTAACCTGCGGCTTTAAAATAACACCCACATAACAGGACAGAAATAAACTCAGTTCAAATTTGAAACACAAATGTTAAGAACTTTGAGCTGGCTCGCACAAGCCAGCAACAAAATTACACTTTTGCGCTATTGTCAGCACCAGAAAGGTATCGTTCTTCAAAGACATCCGAAGGAACAGCAGGGGCAAAAAGGAAGCCTTGTCCGCTCTCCACGCCCGCCTCTGCCAGCCAGGCGCGTTGCGCTTCGGTTTCAATTCCCTCGGCAATAAGATGCAGGTTGAGGCTGCGCGCCATCTGGATAATCGCCTGCACCATGCTGCTGTCGCCAGGCAGACCGTCGACAAACGCTTTATCAATTTTGAGCACATCCACCGGAAGGGTTTTCATGTGCTGAAGCTGACGCAGCCCGGCGTATCCCATGCCAAAATCGTCCAGCGCAATGCGAATGCCGGCATTACGCAGCGGTTTCAGAATTGCGACTGCCTGATTAGGGTCGTCGATGCGACGGCTCTCCGTCACTTCCAGAGTTAACGTATCAGGCTTGATTCGGTAACGATGGATCAGCTCCAGCATCTCTGAAACCATGGTCGGGTGCATAAGCTGCAGGGCAGACAAATTGACCGACAGCGGCAGCGTCACGCCGCGCTCCTGCCAGGCGGCAAGCTGACGGCAGGACTCCTCCAGCACCCAGTAGCCGACGGTAACCATCAGGCCGCAGGATTCAATGCGCTCAATCAGCCCTTCCGGCAGCTCCCATGAACCATCCGGCTGCTGCACGCGCAGCAGTGCCTCGGCGCTTTTCACTTCTCCCGTCAGCAAATTCACCTGCGGCTGTAGCCAGAGGGCAAACTGGCGGTTATCCAGCGCGGTCAGGATGTCGCTCTCTTCCGTCAGGCGCTGCTGCGCCTTTTCCATCTCTTCCGGCGCGAAGAACTGGATCTGATTTTTCCCTTTGCGCCGGGCGGTGAACGCCGCCGAGAACGCGCGATGATAAAGCTGCTCTGCCGTTAAATCGCCATAGTACATCGCAATACCGATACTGGCGCTTGGACGAAGCTGGATACCCTGAATGGGCAACCGCTCATTAATGACAGTGAGTACTTGCTGACCTAAAGTGATCGCATGCCAGGGTTCTTTTACGCCGTTGGCAATCACCACAAGGTCGTAACCGCTGACCTGGGTCAGCACCATGCGCGGGGCAAGGACAGACTTCACTTTTTCCACCAGGGTCAGCAGCAGCATTTCGCGCTGGCTCTCCCTGAGCACGCCAGCCGTATCCTGCAGGGTTTCACAGGCGATAACCATCAGCGCCGTGGTTTGCTGACGGGCAACGGTCTGCTCCAGCATCGCCATCAGGAAGGCTTTATTGGGAAGCTCCGACACCGGGAAGCGCGTGGCGCTGCTGTTTAACTCATCCTGCTGGCGCTGAATGCGCTGCTGGTTGAGGTTGTAGCTGCGCACCAGCATGCCTATCTCATCGTCATGATGCAGACGCGGCAGCTCAAGCTGATGCCCCATCTGATCCTGCGGCGCAAGCGTATTCAGCTCGCGGGCGATACGGCGCAGCGGATGAACAATCAGCCGGTTAATGCACCAGGTGAGCGCCACGCTGAGAATAAGCGTCATAAGTAAGCAAGTGGTCACTAACGTAACCACCCAGCTCATGACGAATTTATACATGCGGTAGGAATCCGCCTGTAATACCAGGTAGGCCAGCGGCTGCGGATTGGCAGGGCGTTCAAGCGAATAAACGGGCAGCGAAATCTGCACCGGCAGTTCAAACAGGCGCATCACCATCATCGGGACGGGACGCTCCGGGATAAAGCTCATCCGCAGCGCCTGAAACTGGTTGGGCAAGACGACATCGGCGCGGCTAACGACGCCGGCAGGCTGAATGCGTTTTAAAATGGTTTCCGCTTCGGGAATATCCCCTTTCAGGATAGCGGCAGAGAGCGGGCCGCGCACCGAGCGCGCGATACTTTCTAACTGCGAAGCCGTGTTATAGCGATTCTGCTGTACGGAATGAAACAGCAAAATTACGCAGAAGAGCAGTACAAACAGCATGGTGACGGCAGAAACCATCGCCATCTGTTTGATTGTTAAGGAACGGCTGACACGCAAAATGACTCTCCACAAAACTCGAAGCGCAGGGCGCGCCAGGGTGTAAACCTGGCGCGCCTGAGTATACCCGATTGCCGCGCTATTAAGAGAGACTTACAAATGGATTAAGGATAATCCGATTACCAGTCCGCGTAAGGGATGAGCGGCTGCGGCGGTAAGTCCATATCGCCCTGCCAGCCTGCAGCAGAGTAACGCACATAGATCAGCGCATGGCTTGGGGTATAGTCTTTCGCTTCCTGAATATCCACGCCCATGCCCACAAACCAGTTGGACGTTACGCGGCGTTCGATAATGGCCCGCGCGGTATAACCCGTGCCAGAGGAACTGCTGCCGGTTTCCATCACGCCCCGGTCGGTATAGCGGTCTGGCTCATCGGTCGGGATCAGATTCTGGATCGGGTAGCGCAGTTCGTCTTTGGTTTTCGAGTGAGACCAGGACACCGAGCCGCCCAGCTCCCAGGACCAGTTCTCCGTGCGTTTACGCCAGGTCACCGGCAGTGCGAAGGAGACATACTCCTGCGGGCTGTAGTAGCCGCCCTGACCCAGGGTATAACCGCTCAGGTCTTTGTCGTAGTGCCAGAGCATATTGGAGACGCCGACCGTCAGGCGCTCGTTGTTTTTATTAATGAGCTTGTAGTAGTAACCCGTCATCCAGCGGACGCGCCAGTTATCTTCCACATTTTTACCCGTCAGCGTTTCCGCGTTCAGGCTTGACCAGACGCCGTTCGCTTCCCCTTTGTCATAGCTCATGCTTACGCCGCCACCGGTGGCACGTACGCCGCCCCAGGTGGTGCCGGTGTTGGTATCTTTTTGCCCGGCGAACGCCAGCAGAGAGCTGGAGATGGGGCGGCGATGGGCGTTAACGGTATAGCCGATGGGGCCCAGATCGCTGCTGTAGCTGATGCCGCCCACCACGTCGACGACGTCAAAGCCCATTGGCGTGGTGCCAATATCCATCGCCCAGGTTTTATTCTGCCAGCCGACGGCGACGCTTGCGCCATTGTCGGACTGATGGGTGTTGCCGCTACACGGCGTTTCGTAGCAGGTCCCCCATTTTGGATCGTAGGTCCCGTTATTGTTATCAAATGAACCGGCGTCCATGTTGACCAGATCGCTTCTGAAGAACATGCGCCCGTCAGACAGCGGAGCATCCACCTGCAGCATGGTAGTGTGCGCTTTCAGGTCAGAATAGCCGCCCGTGCCGCTGGAGCCCCAGTAGTCGTGCTGCAGCGTGACGTTAACATCCTGCTGACGGTACAAGTCACCGGCATCGCTGCGCACGCCGCGCTTCAGCCAGTCGTCTTTTTCATCGTTACGCGTCAGACGGGTGAAACTGTCGTTGTCCGCCGGACGCGTCGTGGTGATACCCGTCGACACCATCGCGTCTTTATAGGTTTCCAGCGCCTGCTGAGGCTGACCGTTTTGCGCCTGGAAACGCGCGGCATCACGTAACACCAGCGCGTTTTCCATGGAGCCGGGCTGCGATTTAGCCTGCGGAATGATTTTGTTGAAGGTCTGTTCTGCGGCAGCGGAATCGCCCAGACCTGCCTGCGCCATCGCGATCCGGCGCTGCATGTTGAGCGACAGCGGCTGGCCGTTTTGCGCGGCGGGCAGTTTCGCCAGCTCTGCGCGCGCGGCATCTTTGTCGCCCTGCGCGCTGTAAATCTCGGTCAGGCCGAGGATCGCGTCTTCGTTCTGCGGTTCACGCTGCAGAACGGCGTTATACGTCGTTTTCGCCGACGCCAGATCGCCACGCTGCTGCGCCCAGTCAGCCAGCGTCAGGTCGATGCGGGTGGAGGTCGGCTGCTGACGCAGAAGGTTTTCCGCCTCCTGCTCTTTTCCGCTGTCGCGCAGACGGTTGGCGGTTTCCAGCACCTGATTGCTTTGCAGGCGGTCGGCAAGCTCCTGAATATTGCCGTTCCACTGGCTGCGCGGCAGCGTGTCCAGATGCGCCAGCGCGGCGCGGTCCTGATCGTTGCCGGAAAGATAGAGCCCGCTGGCGTACACCTGATCCGGATCGGTCGGTTTCTGGCTGGCAAGCTGACGCATCAGGGTATCCGCCTGGCTGCGCTGACCCGCGCTGTAGAGATCGCGCGAGAGACGATAGGTTATCCAAACGTCGCCGGGAGAGAGCGCCAGACGACGGCGCTGAATCTCTGCCGCCTGGGCGTATTTTCCCTGATTTTCCAGCTGTTCTGCCTGAGCGGAGAGCTGCTCGTTAGTCAGACTGCGTTCAATATCATCAATGCTCCGGCGCTGGCTGGCGGAGAGAGACTGAATAAACTGCGAGGCCTTCTCCGGGGACTGCGCGCGGTAAATATTAGCCAGGCCGCGGACCGCATTGCTGTTGCCGCTGTCCATACGCAGCGCCTGGCGATAGTAACGTTCCGCCGCGTCATTATCTTTACGCGCCGCGGCGGCATCGCCCAGCCCCAGCACGGCATAACTGTCGGTATTGTCGATACTGCGCGCCTGCTGATAGTAACGCTCCGCCTGCGCAGGGTTATTCGCCTTCAGGGCCGCATCGCCCTGCTGGATCAGCAGCCAGTAGCGGTTGACCTTCAGCAGACTGTCCCATTTACCCCGGTTATCGCTCTGGGGATCGAGGGCAATCGCCTTTTCAAACTGCGCCACCGCGCGGGCGCGGTCGCCTTTCTGGGAATAGGCCTGGCCAAGGGCACCTACCGCTTCACTGTCGGCATGGTTGGCGCTGACGGCTTTTTGCAGTTCCGCGACCGCCTTACTTCCCTGCCCGGCATCCACCGCCGCCAGCCCTTCCGCTTTCGCGCGGAACGCCGGGTCAGCGAGCTGTTTTTGCTGTTCTTCGAGCTGGGCACGCGCCGCCGCGACGCTATCGCCGTCACTGAATACGCTCAGGTATTTTTGCAGCGCGCTGACGCTGGCGCTGCTGGCAGGCTGGCCTTTGATTTGGTCATACCACATATCAGACGCCTGGCTGCGCCCGTTGGTCGATTTAGCCATATCCTGCAATACCGCAAAGCCTTCGTCACGGCGTCCGCTCTGGAACAAAAGCTGGGACAGCGTCGCCTGCAGCTGTGTATTTCCGGGGCTGCTGGTGTTGATTTTCTTGAGCTGGTTAATGGCCGCATTCCGGCGAGCGGGGTCTTTCGCCACGACGTTCCAGTATTCCGTCGCCACGTCGCCGCCCGGCGGGTTGCCGTCAAACAGCTTGTCATAGGCTGCAATCGCCTCCTGCGTGTGTCCCGTGGTGGCGAGCAAACGCGCCTGCTGGAGCTGCTGGCGGCCATCCGGCGTGGACAGCAGCATCGTGTTGCGTGATGACTGGTATGCACTCGAGCCCGGCGCAATCCCTTTCAGACGATCCAGCTCTTTTTGCGCACCGGCGTTATCGCCCTGGCGCAGCAGGTAGCGAAAGCGTGCGGCAATGACGTCAGGGTTGTTCGGGTCAATCAGCTCAAGACGGTAAAGCGACTGACGAACCAAATCCTCACGCTGTGTCGATTCGCCCAGCCGAACCTGTTCCAGCAGCTGTTTCTGCTGCGGAGAGTTGGCGGCTTCAGCCATCGGCATCAGTGCCAGGCCAAGCGATAAAGTGAGTAGATTTACTGTGAACTTGCGCATTCCTGGCCCCAATCCGGTATTAATTCACCTTTTGCGGTGAAGCGAAAACGATGCTGATCCCATCCTTGCCCAAAGAGAGTCAGCACGTAGCTGTAATAGGCATTGTTATCGGGAAAATGGTCCGCAACGCGCTGGCGCTGAACCGCCTGGGCATCACGTTGTTGTAAAAACGGCAGCATGGCGGCAGAGAACCCGACCGGGCCATTCCCGGTGCGTTTACCCGTCGCCACATCCACTTTCTCCGGCGGCACACCCCGTTTCATTGTCTTTGCCGCCATCGGCTGGAAGCGCGTCAGCAGCCGGGCTTTCTGAGGATCTTTATCACTCATCATTCCCACCCAGAGATAAACGCGGATGGCGTCGTAGCCGCCCACCAGCGATTTATCCTGCTGTAACCGCCAGCCTTTGTTTTTCTGATACTGAACCCAGTCCGGCGAAAACCCTTTCGGCGCGCTCTCCAGCAGCAGACGCTGATTGGTTTCACGAAGCTGGGTCCACGGCGGACCAAAGCGCGTGAAATAACTCGCTAACTGCGGAGGAAGATAGCTGGGGTTAAAACGCCAGACGTTTTCATCGGCAAAACCGACTTTACCGGGAAGCAGCATTGCGCCGAGCCCCGGCACTTTCACCACTTCCTCACTGACAATGCGTTTCAGCAGCGCCTTACCCGTGCGGGTATAGTCCGGATGTTTCCATAACCGGCCCGCTTCGAGCAGAGACCAGGCGATCCAGACATCGGCGTCAGAGGCGGAGTTGGTATCAATCACCGCCCACGTCTCTTTATCTTTCTGGCCCCATAGCCAGGCGGGCAGATGGTCGTTGAGATTGCCGCTGGCAAGATTATCGCGCGTCCAGGTCAGCAGCTGATCAAACGCGCTGCGATCGTTCGCCGCAAGGGCAAAGAACAAGGCGTAGCTTTGCCCTTCCGAGGTCGTAATTTTGCGCGTGTCGCTGGGATCAACGACACGCCCGCCCTCACTGATGTAATCCTTTTTAAACTGCTCCCAGGCAGGCCAGGTACAGGCGGCGCGAAGAGGAAGCGCCGCCAGCATCAACGCTGCTAATGCACACCAGCGAAAGGCTTTCATCACATCTTACTCATCCGGGTTCAGGCGACGACGGCTGATGATACGCAGCAGACGCCACAGCACCCATGCCAGCAAGACCACGCTGACCGCCGCCAGGATAGCGAGCAGAACCGGATGGTTAGCCAGCGCATACCACAGGCGTTCGAACCACGGCAGATGGCCCACGTAGTACACGTCGCCCACGCGCAGGCTATTGACGCCGGACTCACGGATCACCGACACGGAACCAAACATCGCGGCACGTTTACCGCTGTCGTTCATGGCCGTATTGAGCAGTTCATATCCGCGTGGGCTGTCCGCCAGGAGAGCCACCACGCTACGCTGTTCGTTGTAAGGTGACTGGAAGCCCACCACCGCGGCCATTGCCCCCTGAGACGTTACCGTCGTCTGCGCGCTGGCCTGACGGTCGTTCATATCCGGCATAATGCTCGGGAACTCGGTCTGACGCAGCGGCGTGTTAACCCAGGACTGGGCCGCTTTCACCAGCAGGTCGATACGTTTGTCATCCTTCAGCTTATCCGGAATAGTGCCGATCACCATGATGTCAGCATCTTTGTTCTGGATCTGGCTGCCATCGTCCGTCAACGTGACGTTAATCGCCGGTAATCCCGTCTGCCCCCCAACGGTCGCCATGGTATCCAGGAGGGTCGTGACCTGCCCTTCGCTTGGCGCTTTTGGCATTACAACGATGGACTCAGAGAGATCGGCCATGCGGCTGAACGGGAAGCCCGCGTTAGCAAAGGCGCGCAGATCCGGCATCGCCAGGAAGTGATAGTACTTCGAGAAGTCGATGGTCGACTCATCGCCAATCACGACGTGGTTCTGTACGGGCTGGAAGGTGATGCAGTTTTCCGCCGAACCGCCAGGCGTCGGGTTCATGTACTGGAAGTCAAAGCGCAGCTGGTTTATCGCGCCAAGCTTCAGTGCCGGAATGGAGACATCCGTTTTACCGTCCAGCAGCCCCTGCAACACCGGCAGGCGAAGCATCAGGCGGTTAGTATCCTGCGTGCTTTGCAGGCTGAACGATTGCAGGAACTGGTTGTTCAGGCTGATATCCATGCGCGAGCTGTCTTTGGTCGCTGGCGCGGTATAACGGTAGTTCAGATTGATATCAATGCCGTTGGTACGCAGCAGATACAGATCCGGCGGCAGATTCAGTGACAGGCTAATCGGTGCTGGCTCAAGCCCCGTCGCCTGCAGCTGTTCTTCATAGGTTTTCAGTTCGCCAAATGTCACCGCACGGTCGGTACGCACCCAGTTTGGCGCATCATAAGGTTTACGCGCCAGCAGCGGTTTGACCTCATCCACTACAACGCTGTTGCCACGGAAAAGGACGTTGCCCTGGGCAATCGCTTTTGCTGCCTGCACCAGATCTTTATCATCACGGCCAAACACCACCAGCAGCTTCACGTAAGGGTTTTCCGGGTGGCTTATCATCTCAACGGTCGGCGCTTTGACGTCCGGATGATCGCGCAGGAAGGCCGGGCGTTTCGCGTTGGTCGCAAACACAATGGCATTTCTGTCCGGCAGTTTGTCATACATCGCCGGGAAGCTCTGTCCACGCCAGCCGGCGCGTGAACCAAACCAGGACGCCACAATGGTGGCCGCCAGCTGCTCGGTCACGTCCGGTGACGATGCAAACACCATCGGCAGCGTGAGCGGACGGTTATCACGCGGATCAAAGAACGGAACCGGGAATGCCGAGAGATCGTTTTTCAGCGCCAGCGACTGGTAGGTCATCTGCAGCGAGGAGTTACGCCCGACGTCCATCCACAGCGTGTTGCTGGCAGGGTTTTCGCAGACATCGCGGTAGTGACCGACAAATTCCAGACGGATACGGTTAAAGTCGGTGATGAACAGCGGGTTGATCGGCACCTGCGCCTGGGTTTTCTTGCCCAGCTGCTCTTTGGTGACCGGCAGTACGTCCATCAGCTCATCATTCAGGTAGACCTTCAGCTGAGACTGCGTCGGCAGTAGAGACGGCGACGGCGTGTATTCCAGGTTCAGCACCGCATTAGAAACGACCTCATCGCTGCGCATGCCAAACTCAATGCCGCCGTTAGGGTTGATGCCGCGCAGCACCATACTGCCCGGAGGCGGCGCAATTTGCGCGAAGGTCAGCTTCACGTCCCGCGACGGCGCATTGTCTGCGACGACGGGCGCATTCGCCCCCCGGACGCCAGGCATCACCTGCCCGATGACCTGGCCGTCTGCCGGCAGGGTGTTCCCCTCCGTTGGCTGGTTCGGCATGATATTTTCTGTTTGACCAGGTGCCGCGGTGACAACCGGATCGGTTGCTTGCGCGACGACAGGTACCGTTGGCGCAGGGGTTGCCGCTGCGTTACCAGGAGCTGCGTTAGCCATTGTTGCGGGGAGGACATTCATCCCCATTGCCACTGCACATAACCAGGAAAGTTTTGTTTTCATCGCGTTATCATCATTGTTGAGCCATAACCGGGTCCGCCTGCTTCGCCTCATCCCGCTCAGGACGACGAGGAATGAACGACACGACCCAGGAAACCAGCGAAGTAAGTGACCGGAAAATTAATTTCACCGACGACGGGGCGAATTCTGCAAGGTGACGATAGCCACGGAACCCCAGCTTCAGAATATCCAGCAGGCTTTCCAGAGGTTTATCTTCCGGGAAGCTGTCCTGCCAGAGAGCCCACGTATCCGCGCGGGCAAACGTACACTGCACAAAATCGATATGTTGCTTTTTGGTCAACGGCATCAGCTGCAAACCGACTTCATTGCCCGCCACGCGCACAACCTGCGTCGGGAAGACATACTCCTGCTGACCGCGCTTAAGCAGCAGGTTAACTTTCTGGCCTTCCAGCACCTTCGCCTGGCCGTTGATTTTGATCCCTAGGCCACCGTCAGAGAAGTCGTGCACGGTACAGGAGAAGAGATGGCCATCTTCACGGGCGATCGCCGCAGGCATGCAGATTTCAACGCGATGCGCACGACGAACCTGCTTGCTCTCCACCGACACCGCCACCGCGCCGCCGAGGATAATCAGGTTGTAGAAGACCCAGGCCATACTCACAAAGACGGTCAGGATTTCGTTTTCCGGGCCGTAGAAGTAACGCCAGATACCGGCGATGACGCCAACGATATTCAGCAATACCAGGAAGATATACGGACGGGAGATCACCCAGTCGACGTACTCCTCTTCCACCAGGCCGCCCTTGGCGGTGACGTTAAATTTCCCTTTGTGCGGGTTAATCAGCGCCACCATCGTCGGCGGTGCGATATACCAGGCCAGCACCGTTTCGTAGATTTCACTCCAGAAGGAATGGCGGTATTTACCCTGTATCTTCGAGTTAGTCAGGCTCGCGTGGATCATGTGCGGCAGAACAAACAGCGCAATCATCAGCGCCGGGGCGTAAATGATATAAGCGTGAAGGAGCAGGAACGCCAGCGGCGCGGTCAGGAAGATCAGCCGCGGAATACCGGATAAGAAGTGGAACATGGCGTTGACGTAGCAGAGACGTTGCGCCAGCTTGAGCCCTTTCCCAATCAGTGGGTTATCGAGACGGAAGATCTGCACCATGCCGCGCGCCCAGCGAATACGCTGACCAATGTGCGCCGACAGTGACTCCGTTGCCAGACCGGCAGCCTGCGGAATACGCATATACGCCGAGGTATAGCCACGACGGTGCAGGCGCAAAGAGGTATGCGCATCTTCAGTGACCGTTTCGACGGCGATACCGCCAATTTCATCCAGCGGCTTACGGCGGATAACCGCACAGGAGCCGCAGAAGAAGGTGGCATCCCACATGTCGTTTCCGTCCTGCACCAGGCCATAGAATAGCGTGCCTTCGTTCGGGGTTTTGCGGAAGCGGCCAAGGTTACGTTCAAACGGATCCGGCGAGAAGAAGTGGTGCGGCGTCTGCATCATCGCCAGCTCTTTCTCCTTCAGGAACCAGCCCATGGTCATCTGCAGGAACGAGCGTGTCGGCACGTGGTCACAGTCAAAGATCGAGACAAACTCCCCTGTGGCATACTTCAACGCGTTGTTGATGTTCCCGGCTTTCGCATGCTCGTGAGTCGGACGAGCGATGTACTCGACGCCGACCTCCTCTGCGAACTGGCGGAAAGCCGGACGGTTGCCGTCATCCAGGATCCAGACCTTGAGCTTGTCTTTCGGCCAGTCGATGCCCAGCGCGGCATAAATGGTGTTTTTCACCACGCTCAGATCTTCGTTATAGGTCGGTACAAAGAGATCAACAGACGGCCACTGCGCGGTGTCTTTAGGCAGCGGAACCGGCTGGCGGTTGAGCGGCCAAATGACCTGGAAATAGCCCAGCACCAGCACGATCCAGGCGTAGGTTTCGGCAAACAGCAGCACCAGGCCGCACACCAGGCTGACCGGGTCGTCCCAGTTCAGGGTTGAGGTATAACGCCACCAGATGTAGCGACAGGAGACGGTCAACGACAGCACAATCAGCATCAGCGCCGAGAAGCGGCCCGGAATACGGCGGACCAGCAGCGCCACGCCCCACAGCAGGATCAGGAAGGTGAACTGCGCCAGAGGGTTGAAAGGTTGCGTAATACAGACCAGCGCCAGAATGAGCGAGAACACGACGATCACGCCGAGGATAAAACGCCGCAGGCCCGGGTGGAGATGCCCGAGCTCTTTGTGGTTATCCAGATGGCTGGTCTTATCGCTTACGCTGTTGGGCAGTCTGTCCAGCCACTGGTGGTAGCGTTCACGTAACTGCTGCACGCGGGAGAAGCTGCGCCAGTGCGGCGTTATTTTCTCTGAGCGGGATGACGTGACCACCAGCCAGATGGCCTGAATGAGATAGCGCGCCGGATCCAAAGGACGCGGCCGATTGGGATTAATATGCGGATATAGCTCACTGTGCCGGGCACGTATGCGCTGCCAGCGCGGGTGTTCGAGTGGAATAAACATCCAGGCCAGAATCATCCAAAAACAGCCGAGCGCGGCGCTAAATGCCGAAGCACCGTGCCGGCGGAAATGCCGGTAATGTTCGCTCAAACGCGAACTGACCGGTGGGATGAGTAACCAGCTGGCGAGACGACTCATACAGAACTCCCTGCATGCTCCGCCCTGTTGGCGAAGTTCAGCAGACACCAGTTAGCCAGCGTCAGGATCTCTTCTGCCGCCAGTGAATCGCTGCGGTATTCGCCGAGCGGTTGCTTAGACGCTAGGCATTCCGCCATCCCCTCATCACGATGGATGACAATGGGAAGCAGACGGCGCTGGCTTTGCAGCCAGACCTGATACAGATCGTCCTGGATCTGGCTGCCAATGCGCAAATCGTTAATCAGAAGATGAGCGTTCTGAGGCAGCCCCTGCTGATGCAGGCGGATATGGCAGTTCGCATCGACGTTGACGATGGAAAGTATATGATCGCACTGAGCGATAAGCTGTCGGGTCAGCGTGCCGGCGCCGTGCGGCAGATCCAGCAGGATCCACTTGTAGTGCCCCTTTTCTTTCAGGGTTTGCAGCGCCAGCGTGAACTGCGAAAACAGGCGCTGATACGCGGCTTCATTCTCGCGTTCCGTGGTGGTTAGTTGCCCAAACGGCAGCAGATCGAGCTGGGAGGTATAGCGCATCCCCGCATCCTGCCAGTCTTTATCATCAAGCAGCGCGCGGGCCCAGCCCTCTTCACGAGAAAAGTCGACGTTAAACGACATACGCAACAAATTATCGGCGCAGGCGTCAATAACCAGCACCGATTCACCTAAAAGCTGTAATGACCACGCCAGCGCCGCGGTAACTGATGTGGTACCCACACCGCCACGGACACCCTGTAATCCGAGTATGGCCATCAATGGCTCCCTTATTGTTGATGGGCGAATTCAGCTAATAACGGCCAGCGTTTAATAGCCGCGGCCAACTGTTCCCGCTGGGAAATATCGGTGTAATCTATTTCAGGTAAAGAAAAGGCCTGCGTCAGCGCCAGAAAATCGTTTTGGAATGTGTAACCCAGAGTCGAGTCGACTGGGGTTCCAGGTTCGTTATTATCCATTCTTTTTCCATCCCTTTAAGGAAAATCGCACGCTAAAGAAGTTGCGGGGCTTCCTGCCCTGACAAATTTCATTTACATGCTAAATCTGATGTTCTTTAATTTCAATGTTAGGTTTATTTCTACGCTTTCGCTAGTAAACTGAGATACAGATAAATTAGACGAAAAGAGGGACACCGTGGACTCCATATTTTCTATTGGCATCCAGTCATTATGGGACGAATTGAGCCACATGCCAGTCGGAGGAGTCTGGTGGATTAATACGGACCGTAATGAAGATGCTATCAGTCTGGTAAACCAGACAATTGCTGCTCAGGATAAGGATTCCCGCGTGGCCGTCATTAGCATGGGCGAAGATCCGAAGAAAATTATTACGCTTGAAAGTGGTCGCGGCCCCCAGACGGTGCGATTATTTTCCATGACATCGGAAGCCGATAGTCTATACTTTTTGTCCCGCGACGTTCAGTGCTCTATTGATCCGGATCACTATTTTGTGATTCTGAAATGCGCAAATAACGTCCTGCAAAATATGCCCGCTGAAAAACTGCTGCCCTGGCTGGAAAAAATCAATAAATGGGCAAAATTTCAAAATTGCACGCTATTGATAGTCAATCCCGGCAGTAATAATGACAAGCTGTTCTCACTTTTAATGGGCGAATATCGCTCCCTGTTCGGTCTGGCAAGCATTCGTGACCAGGCAGGCAGCTATCTCTACGATATTGCATTCTGGTGTAATGAAAAAGGCGTGAGTGCCAGGCAACAGCTTACGCTGAAACATATTGAGGGCGAGTGGCACCTGGCGCAGCAGGAAGAAACCGTGGTGCAGCCGCGCAGTGATGAAAAACGCATCCTGAGCCATATCGCGGTTTTAGAGGGGGCACCCGCCCTGTCGGAAAACTGGACATTGTTTGATTCTAACGAAGCCCTTTTCCATGAAGCCCGCACAACCCAGGCGGCAACCCTTATTTTCTCGCTGATGCAGAATAACCAGATTGAGACGCTGGCACGACAAATCCACACCTTACGCCGCCAGCGCGGCAGTGCGTTGAAAATCATCGTGCGCGAAAATAATACCAGCCTGCGCGCCACCGATGAGCGCCTGCTTCTCGGCTGCGGCGCCAATATGGTTATTCCATGGAATGCGCCGTTGTCACGCTGCCTGACGCTTATCGAAAGCGTTCAGGGCCAGCAGTTTAGCCGCCACGTACCGGAAGATATTTCCACGCTGCTCTCCATGACGCAGCCGATGAAGCTGCGTGGGTACCAAAAATGGGATACCTTCTGCGACGCCGTGGGCAACATGATGAACAACACGCTTCTTCCTGCTGACGGAAAAGGGGTCATGGTTGCTCTGCGTCCCGTGCCGGGTATTCGCGTTGAACAGGCTCTCACCTTATGTCGCCCGAACCGTACAGGGGACATCATGACCATTGGCGACAATCGCCTGGTGCTGTTTTTGTCCTTCTGCCGGGTAAACGATCTCGATACGGCGCTTAACCACATCTTCCCTCTGCCTACAGGGGATATTTTCTCGAACCGTATGATTTGGTTCGAAGATAATACGATTAGCGCGGAGCTGGTGCAGATGCGTGCGCTCCAGCCTGAACAATGGGTTAAGCCGCTCGCTATCAAGAGCGATGCCAAACCGATCCTCAATGCCAGGCATGATGGACACGTCTGGCGTCGGGTTCCGGAACCCCTTCGCTTATTAACAGACAACGCGGAGAACGCATCATCATGAACATCAGCGATATCATTCAACTGGTTATATTCTGTGCGCTGATCTTTTTCCCGCTTGGCTACTATGCGCGCCATTCCATCCGCCGTATCCGTGATACGGCCAGAGTGCTGTTTATTAAACCTCGCTATGTAAAACCAGCCGGAACACTGACACGGGCATCACACGTCAAGGCAGACCGAAAACATGACTAATTCTACCTATACCGCTTCGTCACCCTCGCCGCTCTGGCAATACTGGCGCGGCCTTTCCGGCTGGAACTTCTACTTTCTGGTGAAGTTTGGCCTGCTGTGGGCAGGCTATCTGAATTTCCATCCCCTTCTCAACCTCGTGTTTATGGCCTTCCTGCTGATGCCACTGCCGAATATCAGGTTACATCGCTTGCGCCACTGGGTCGCTATACCTGTCGGCTTTGCGCTGTTCTGGCATGATACCTGGCTACCGGGGCCGGACAGCATTATGAGCCAGGGGTCGCAGGTGGCGGGCTTTAGCGCCAGCTATGTCCTCGATCTGACCGAGCGCTTTATTAACTGGCAGATGATTGGCGCGGTATTTGTGCTGCTGGTTGCCTGGCTGTTCCTGTCACAGTGGATCCGCGTCACGGTGTTTGTCGTCGCGATTATGATCTGGCTTAACGTGCTGACGCTGGCTGGGCCGAACTTTTCCCTGTGGCCTGCCGGTCAACCGACCACCACGGTGACCACCACAGGGGGAAGCGCGGCGGCAACCGTCACAACGGCAGGCGATACGCCTGTGGTGGGCGATATCCCAACCCAGACCGCACCGCCGACCTCTACCAACCTGAACGCCTGGCTCTCCAGTTTCTATACCGCGGAAGACAAGCGACAGACTAAATTCCCGGACGCGCTGCCTGCGGATGCTCAGCCGTTTGAACTGCTGGTGATCAACATCTGTTCTCTCTCCTGGGCCGACGTGGACGCCGCCGGTTTGATGTCTCATCCGCTGTGGTCACACTTCGATATTCAGTTTAAAGATTTCAACTCTGCCACCTCGTACAGCGGCCCGGCGGCGATCCGCCTGCTGCGTGCAAGCTGCGGTCAGACATCGCATAAAAACCTGTATCAACCCGCCGGCAACCAGTGTTATCTGTTCGATAACCTCGCTAAGCTGGGCTTTACGCAGCACCTGATGCTAGGGCATAACGGCCAGTTCGGTAACTTCCTGAAAGAGGTGCGCGAACAGGGCGGCATGCAGGCACCGCTGATGGATCAAACCGGTCTTCCTGTCTCTCTGCTGGGCTTCGACGGCTCGCCCGTTTATGACGATACTGCCGTCCTGCAGCGCTGGCTGCAGACCATCGAAAAAGACAGTAATCCGCGCAGCGCGACGTTCTTTAATACCCTGCCGCTCCACGACGGTAACCATTTCCCGGGCGTGAGCAAAACGGCTGATTATAAAGTGCGTGCGCAGAAGTTCTTTGACGAGCTGGACGCGTTCTTCACGGAGCTGGAAAAATCGGGCCGTAAAGTGATGGTGGTTGTGGTGCCTGAGCACGGTGGAGCGCTGAAAGGTGACAGAATGCAGGTCTCGGGTCTGCGTGATATCCCAAGCCCGTCCATCACCAATGTGCCTGCCGGCATCAAATTCTTTGGGATGAAGGCACCGCATCAGGGCGCACCGATTGAGATTACACAGCCAACCAGCTATCTGGCGATCTCAGAGCTGGTTGCCCGCGCCGTTGACGGGAAGCTGTTTGTGGAGGATAGCGTGAACTGGGATCAGCTCACCAGCAACCTGCCGCAAACGGCAGAAGTCTCAGAAAACGCTAACGCGGTCGTCATTCAATATCAAAACAAACCTTACGTTCGCCTGAACGGCGGGGATTGGGTACCGTATCCGCAGTAACACGGTATGACGTCCCTCTCCCCATCGGGGAGAGGGATAATGTCGACATTATTGCTGGGCGATCCACACCAGCATTTTCAGACTTGCCGAATAGTAGTCGTCTTTAGAGGTGATTTCGGGTTCACCGGAAGACTGCCCCATCGTGAAATCACGTACGGCCAGCAGGCCGCCTTCCATCATGTAGGGCGCATATTCATTGGTCGCGACGTTAACCCAGGCGGGCGTTTGTTCCCGGGGGAACTGACCGAACCAGGCCTTCCACGGCGTCAGCAGCGGGCTTTGCTTATCAGACCAGGCAACGTACAGCGGAACACGAATCGCGTCATAGCTCATTCGCGGTGGCCAGCCTTTTGCAGGAACCAGCTTGCCACCTGGTGCCAGTGAAACCCAGTCAGTGGGTAGATTCGCTTTACCCGAACCCATTTTACCCAGCAGGCGTTTCCCGTCCTTAATCAAATCGCGCCAGACCGGCAAATGACTGCGTCTGGAGAAGGCCTGCCAGGCCGGAAACACGAAATAGGAAGGATTAAGGACCACTTCACCCTCAAGCTTAAACCCCTGGACGCCGGGCAGCATCACGCGGTAACCGGCATAGCGGATCACGCTGTGGTCAATCAGTGCTTTGGTAATTGCATCCGATGCAGCGCTGTAGCGCTTGTCATGCCAGCGGGCGTCGGCTTTCAGCAACGCCCAGGAAATCAGCACGTCGCCATCTGCAGCGTTGTTTTTGTCGGCGACCGGGTTGGACTCTGCGGGGTTATAGCGCCAGTAAAACAGACCATTTTCTTTGTTCTTTAGCTGACTGTCTGTCCATTGCCAGAGCTTATCGAACGTGGCTTTATCGTCGTTGGCCACCGCCATCAGCATGGCAAAACCCTGACCTTCCGTATGCGACACGCCGCCATTACCGGTATCAACAATACGGCCTTCCGGTTTGAAAAAGCGGGCCTTGTAACTCTCCCAGGCCCGATCCGCATGAGAGAGAGGCGAAAACAGCACACTCATCATGACGGCCAGCGTTGCGCAGACGGGTTTTCGCATAATTAACTCGATCCGGTTATTCGGCACTTCGCAGTGAAATCTCACCGCCCATCCAGGGTTTGATCACGCCATCCTGCTCCAGAAGCAGCGCGCCCTGTGCATCAATACCGCGGGAAGTTCCGTAGATCTCTTTATCACCAATCAGCAATTTCACCGGGCGGTTGATGAAGTTATCCAGCTTTTCCCAACGAGACAGGAACGATGCCAGCCCTTCCTGCTCAAAAAGCGTGAGTGAACTGCGCAACTCTTTAATCATACGCACGGCAAGGGTGTTGCGATCGATGACGATCCCCGCCTCCTGGAGGTTAGTCCAGGCCTGATTCACCACATCATTTTGTACATTGCGCATTACCATGTTGAGGCCTGCGCCGATGACGATTTGCGCCGCATCGCCCGTTTTTCCCGTCAGTTCGACCAGAATACCGGCAAGTTTACGATCGTTGAGGTAGAGGTCATTAGGCCATTTAACGCGTACTTTATCCGCCCCCAGATCGTGCAGCACTTCCGCCATGACGATGCCGATGACCAGACTCAGACCAATGGCAGCGGCCGGGCCCTGCTCGAGTCGCCAGTACATGGACAGATAGAGGTTAGCGCCAAATGGCGAAAACCATTTGCGACCGCGACGGCCGCGACCGGCCTGTTGATATTCAGCAACGCAGGCATCGCCGGATTTCAGCTCAGGCAGACGATCCAGAAGATACTGGTTCGTCGAATCAATCACCGGCAGCACCGCAACATTGCCGTGTCCGATCTGGCTGCGGATCGCTTCTTCATTCAGCAATTGAATCGGCTCCGGCAGGCTGTAGCCTTTTCCGGGAACCGTGAACACATCAACACCCCAGTCGCGAAGCGTCTGGATATGTTTATTGATAGCAGCACGGCTCATGCCAAGCTGCTCACCCAGCTGCTCGCCAGAATGAAACTCACCGTCAGCAAGGATGCTAATCAGGGTTAAGGGAACGGTATTGTCCTTCACGCGATAGCCTCCACGGCATTAACTTCACCTGTGCAGCCAATGAAGCGAACTTCTGGCTCCAGCCAGACGTTAAATTTTTCGCCCACACGCTGACGAACATAATGAGCCAGCTGTACAACATCATCGCTGGTCGCATCGCGTTGATTAATCAGCACCAGAGCCTGCTGCTGGTGAACGGCAGCACCGCCTACTGAAGTGCCTTTTAGCTGGCATTGATCGATAAGCCATCCTGCGGCAAGCTTCACGCTGCCATCCGCCTGAGGGTAATGTGGCGCGGCTGGCCATCCTTCAAGAAAGACTTTTGCATTTTCGCTGCTGATAACCGGGTTTTTGAAGAAGCTTCCTGCGTTTCCGTTTACTTTTGGATCGGGAAGTTTGGTCATCCGCATATGGCAAACGGAATCAAAAACGTCGCGGGCGGTTACGGTAGCCGGATCGAGACGCGTTAAATCTCCGTAGGTCAACACGGGCTGCCAGTTCTTCAACAGGCGCAGGCCCACGGCGACAATCACGTAGCGATCCTGATATTCATGTTTGAAGATACTGTCACGATAGCCAAACCGGCACTGTTCCGCCGTTAAACGCTTTGCCGTTCCGGTCGCCAGTTCGATGCAGTCGACATATTCACAGACATGTTTCAGTTCGATGCCGTAGGCACCGATGTTTTGAATAGGTGACGATCCGGCGCAGCCTGGAATAAGCGCAAGGTTTTCCAGGCCCGGCATCCCTTTTTCGAGGGTGAATTGCACCAGATGATGCCAGTTTTCACCGGCCCCCACGTGCAGGTGCCAGCTGTCGGCACGCTCTTCCACATCAATTCCCATGATGCGGTTAACGATCACCGTTCCCGCAAAATCATCGAGAAACAGGACATTACTTCCTTCGCCCAGAATCAGTACGGGTTCGTTATTTTCAGTTGCGCTTTGCCATGCATCCAGCATTTGCTGTGCAGTATCGGCACGTACAATTTGTTTAGCATTGCGTTGAATGCCAAAGGTATTCCAGGGCTTAAGGGAGTGGTTCATAGACGCTATCCTGATGCAAAAACGCAGGTAGTTTACCGTATAAGCAGGGCGTTGGGGGATTAGTTTGTGCAGCGTATAAACGCAAAAAGGCCATCCTTGCGGATGGCCTTTCTACTTATTTGATGCCTGGCAGTTCCCTACTCTCACATGGGGAGACCCCACACTACCATCGGCGCTACGGCGTTTCACTTCTGAGTTCGGCATGGGGTCAGGTGGGACCACCGCGCTAAAGCCGCCAGGCAAATTCTGTTTAATCTGTATCAGGCTGAAAATCGTCTCTGTCTCATCCGCCGAAACAGCTTCGGCGTTGTAAGGTTAAGCCTCACGGTTCATTAGTATCGGTTAGCTCAACGCATCGCTGCGCTTACACACCCGACCTATCAACGTCGTAGTCTTCAACGTTCCTTCAGGACCCTTAAAGGGTCAGGGAGAACTCATCTCGGGGCAAGTTTCGTGCTTAGATGCTTTCAGCACTTATCTTTTCCGCATTTAGCTACCGGGCAGTGCCATTGGCATGACAACCCGAACACCAGTGATGCGTCCACTCCGGTCCTCTCGTACTAGGAGCAGCCCCCCTCAATTCTCCAGCGCCCACGGCAGATAGGGACCGAACTGTCTCACGACGTTCTAAACCCAGCTCGCGTACCACTTTAAATGGCGAACAGCCATACCCTTGGGACCTACTTCAGCCCCAGGATGTGATGAGCCGACATCGAGGTGCCAAACACCGCCGTCGATATGAACTCTTGGGCGGTATCAGCCTGTTATCCCCGGAGTACCTTTTATCCGTTGAGCGATGGCCCTTCCATTCAGAACCACCGGATCACTATGACCTGCTTTCGCACCTGCTCGAGCCGTCACTCTCGCAGTCAAGCTAGCTTATGCCATTGCACTAACCTCCTGATGTCCGACCAGGATTAGCTAACCTTCGTGCTCCTCCGTTACTCTTTGGGAGGAGACCGCCCCAGTCAAACTACCCACCAGACACTGTCCGCAACCCGGATCACGGGTCTACGTTAGAACACCAGCCATTAAAGGGTGGTATTTCAAGGTCGGCTCCACGCAGACTGGCGTCCACGCTTCAAAGCCTCCCACCTATCCTACACATCAAGGACCAGTGTTCAGTGTCAAGCTATAGTAAAGGTTCACGGGGTCTTTCCGTCTTGCCGCGGGTACACTGCATCTTCACAGCGAGTTCAATTTCACTGAGTCTCGGGTGGAGACAGCCTGGCCATCATTACGCCATTCGTGCAGGTCGGAACTTACCCGACAAGGAATTTCGCTACCTTAGGACCGTTATAGTTACGGCCGCCGTTTACCGGGGCTTCGATCAAGAGCTTCGCGTTGCCGCTAACCCCATCAATTAACCTTCCGGCACCGGGCAGGCGTCACACCGTATACGTCCACTTTCGTGTTTGCACAGTGCTGTGTTTTTAATAAACAGTTGCAGCCAGCTGGTATCTTCGACTGATTTCAGCTCCACCCGCAGGGGCTTCACCTACATATCAGCGTGCCTTCTCCCGAAGTTACGGCACCATTTTGCCTAGTTCCTTCACCCGAGTTCTCTCAAGCGCCTTGGTATTCTCTACCTGACCACCTGTGTCGGTTTGGGGTACGATTTCGCGTTACCTGATGCTTAGAGGCTTTTCCTGGAAGCAGGGCATTTGTTACTTCAGCACCGTAGTGCCTCGTCATCACACCTCAGCGTTAATAAGGTACCGGATTTACCTGGAACCTCCGCCTACATGCTTAAACCGGGACAACCGTCGCCCGGCTAACATAGCCTTCTCCGTCCCCCCTTCGCAGTAACACCAAGTACAGGAATATTAACCTGTTTCCCATCGACTACGCCTTTCGGCCTCGCCTTAGGGGTCGACTCACCCTGCCCCGATTAACGTTGGACAGGAACCCTTGGTCTTCCGGCGAGCGGGCTTTTCACCCGCTTTATCGTTACTTATGTCAGCATTCGCACTTCTGATACCTCCAGCATGCCTCACAGCACACCTTCAACGGCTTACAGAACGCTCCCCTACCCAACAACACCTAAGTGTCGCTGCCGCAGCTTCGGTGCATGGTTTAGCCCCGTTACATCTTCCGCGCAGGCCGACTCGACCAGTGAGCTATTACGCTTTCTTTAAATGATGGCTGCTTCTAAGCCAACATCCTGGCTGTCTGTGCCTTCCCACATCGTTTCCCACTTAACCATGACTTTGGGACCTTAGCTGGCGGTCTGGGTTGTTTCCCTCTTCACGACGGACGTTAGCACCCGCCGTGTGTCTCCCGTGATAACATTCTTCGGTATTCGTAGTTTGCATCGGGTTGGTAAGCCGGGATGGCCCCCTAGCCGAAACAGTGCTCTACCCCCGAAGATGAGTTCACGAGGCGCTACCTAAATAGCTTTCGGGGAGAACCAGCTATCTCCCGGTTTGATTGGCCTTTCACCCCCAGCCACAAGTCATCCGCTAATTTTTCAACATTAGTCGGTTCGGTCCTCCAGTTAGTGTTACCCAACCTTCAACCTGCCCATGGCTAGATCACCGGGTTTCGGGTCTATACCCTGCAACTTAACGCCCAGTTAAGACTCGGTTTCCCTTCGGCTCCCCTATACGGTTAACCTTGCTACAGAATATAAGTCGCTGACCCATTATACAAAAGGTACGCAGTCACACCACAAGGGTGCTCCCACTGCTTGTACGTACACGGTTTCAGGTTCTTTTTCACTCCCCTCGCCGGGGTTCTTTTCGCCTTTCCCTCACGGTACTGGTTCACTATCGGTCAGTCAGGAGTATTTAGCCTTGGAGGATGGTCCCCCCATATTCAGACAGGATACCACGTGTCCCGCCCTACTCTTCGAGTTCACAGCCTGTGTGCTTTCGTGTACGGGGCTGTCACCCTGTATCGCCGGACTTTCCAGACCGTTCCACTAACACACAAGCTGATTCAGACTCTGGGCTGCTCCCCGTTCGCTCGCCGCTACTGGGGGAATCTCGGTTGATTTCTTTTCCTCGGGGTACTTAGATGTTTCAGTTCCCCCGGTTCGCCTCGTTAACCTATGTATTCAGTTAACGATAGTGTGACGGATCACACTGGGTTTCCCCATTCGGACATCGCCGGGTCAAAGGTTCATATCACCTCGCCGGCGCTTTTCGCAGATTAGCACGTCCTTCATCGCCTCTGACTGCCAGGGCATCCACCGTGTACGCTTAGTCGCTTAACCTCACAACCCGAAGATGTTTCACTTCTGATTGCGAAAATTTGAGAGACTCGAACACACCAATTAAGATGTGTCGTTTCAATTTTCAGCTTGATCCAGATTTTTAAAGAGCAAAACTTCGCAGTGCACCTTTTCAGGTTCACTCTGAAGTTTTCTTGTGTTCGCAGTAAAAGATGGTGGAGCTATGCGGGATCGAACCGCAGACCTCCTGCGTGCAAAGCAGGCGCTCTCCCAGCTGAGCTATAGCCCCATCGTTTATAATCTCTGTACCGCTCATCCTTTAAAAGGAGTTTGGTAGGCCTGAGTGGACTTGAACCACCGACCTCACCCTTATCAGGGGTGCGCTCTAACCACCTGAGCTACAAGCCTGCAGAGATTTTTACTGCCGTTTTTCATCAGACAATCTGTGTGAGCACTGCAAAGGCAGGTTCTTTAAGGTAAGGAGGTGATCCAACCGCAGGTTCCCCTACGGTTACCTTGTTACGACTTCACCCCAGTCATGAATCACAAAGTGGTAAGCGCCCTCCCGAAGGTTAAGCTACCTACTTCTTTTGCAACCCACTCCCATGGTGTGACGGGCGGTGTGTACAAGGCCCGGGAACGTATTCACCGTAGCATTCTGATCTACGATTACTAGCGATTCCGACTTCATGGAGTCGAGTTGCAGACTCCAATCCGGACTACGACGCACTTTATGAGGTCCGCTTGCTCTCGCGAGGTCGCTTCTCTTTGTATGCGCCATTGTAGCACGTGTGTAGCCCTACTCGTAAGGGCCATGATGACTTGACGTCATCCCCACCTTCCTCCAGTTTATCACTGGCAGTCTCCTTTGAGTTCCCGGCCTAACCGCTGGCAACAAAGGATAAGGGTTGCGCTCGTTGCGGGACTTAACCCAACATTTCACAACACGAGCTGACGACAGCCATGCAGCACCTGTCTCAGAGTTCCCGAAGGCACCAATCCATCTCTGGAAAGTTCTCTGGATGTCAAGAGTAGGTAAGGTTCTTCGCGTTGCATCGAATTAAACCACATGCTCCACCGCTTGTGCGGGCCCCCGTCAATTCATTTGAGTTTTAACCTTGCGGCCGTACTCCCCAGGCGGTCGACTTAACGCGTTAGCTCCGGAAGCCACGCCTCAAGGGCACAACCTCCAAGTCGACATCGTTTACGGCGTGGACTACCAGGGTATCTAATCCTGTTTGCTCCCCACGCTTTCGCACCTGAGCGTCAGTCTTTGTCCAGGGGGCCGCCTTCGCCACCGGTATTCCTCCAGATCTCTACGCATTTCACCGCTACACCTGGAATTCTACCCCCCTCTACAAGACTCTAGCCTGCCAGTTTCGAATGCAGTTCCCAGGTTGAGCCCGGGGATTTCACATCCGACTTGACAGACCGCCTGCGTGCGCTTTACGCCCAGTAATTCCGATTAACGCTTGCACCCTCCGTATTACCGCGGCTGCTGGCACGGAGTTAGCCGGTGCTTCTTCTGCGGGTAACGTCAATCGACAAGGTTATTAACCTTGTCGCCTTCCTCCCCGCTGAAAGTACTTTACAACCCGAAGGCCTTCTTCATACACGCGGCATGGCTGCATCAGGCTTGCGCCCATTGTGCAATATTCCCCACTGCTGCCTCCCGTAGGAGTCTGGACCGTGTCTCAGTTCCAGTGTGGCTGGTCATCCTCTCAGACCAGCTAGGGATCGTCGCCTAGGTGAGCCGTTACCCCACCTACTAGCTAATCCCATCTGGGCACATCTGATGGCAAGAGGCCCGAAGGTCCCCCTCTTTGGTCTTGCGACGTTATGCGGTATTAGCTACCGTTTCCAGTAGTTATCCCCCTCCATCAGGCAGTTTCCCAGACATTACTCACCCGTCCGCCGCTCGCCGGCAAAGTAGCAAGCTACTTTCCGCTGCCGCTCGACTTGCATGTGTTAGGCCTGCCGCCAGCGTTCAATCTGAGCCATGATCAAACTCTTCAATTTAAGTTTGATGCTCGTGAATTAAACTTCGTAATGAATTACGTATGTTCACTCAGAGACTTGGTATTCATTTTTCGTCTTGCGACGTTAAGAATCCATGTCACTTTGAGTGCCCACACAGATTGTCTGATAAATTGTTAAAGAGCAGTGCCGCTTCGCTTTTCGCAGCGGCGCGGGGTGTGCATATTACGCTTTCCCGCTTCAGAGTCAAGTGATTAATTTCGCTTTTCTCTGCTGACCCGGCGGCGTGTGTGCCGTTGTTCCGTGTCAGTGGAGGCGCATTATAGGGAGTTATTCCGACGTGACAAGCATAAAATACAAAAAACTTTTCGTTCGCTCACTTTTCAAACTTAACGCTTATTTATGTCGCGAATCGCCCGTTAAATGTGCGATTTCCCGCGCAAAACTGGCCACCTGCGACCAGTCGGTATAAACCACTTCTTTACGCGTATCGGTTTCACCCCCCGTCATCTTCATAATGAGGCGGATCATAAAGCGGTCATACCAGCGGTAGCGAGGGTAGCGCAGCGCGCCGGCAAAGACGGCGCACAGGTCTGGCTGCCACGGCGAGCTGAGTAAAAACTTGCGCGTGTAGCTGTTGGTCTGCGGCGTACGCTTCTCGGCTTTACGTGCGACCAGGTTGACCGAGTAAAACGCACCAGGCAATTTGTTGAGCACCGCCGTGTGCTTTTTCACAAAGCGATCCAGCGCCGGATGGAAATGCCCGTAACGAATTGACGCGCCAATTACCACGCGATCGTACTCCTGCCAGGCAATCTGCTCCGCACGGTTCAGGTTCACCACATCAGAGTAAATACCCAGCTCTTTTAATTCCGACGCCAGACAGGCGGCAATCTCACGCGTTTGTCCGTCTCGCGTAGAGAAAAGAATCAATGTTTTCATCAACGGCTCCTTACTCGCGCCAGAATGTAGGGGTGAACAGCACCAACAGCGTAAAGACCTCAAGACGACCAAACAGCATATTGGCGATGAGGATCCATTTCGCGACCGGGTTCATGCTGGCAAAGTTATCCGCCACAACGCCCAGGCCGGGCCCGAGGTTATTCAATGTCGCTACGACGGACGCAAAGGCGGAGAAATCATCCACCCCCGTCGCGATAATCGCCAGCATACTGACGATAAAGACCAGCGCATACGCCGAGAAGAATCCCCACACCGCTTCGAGGATACGTTCCGGCAGCGCGCGGTTCCCGAGTTTGATGCTGTAAACCGCGTTCGGGTGGACTAGGCGCTTCAGCTCACGGTTCCCCTGCTTAAACAGCAGCAGAATACGAATTACCTTCAGGCCGCCGCCCGTAGAACCCGCACAGCCCCCGATAAATGCCGAGCATAAAAGCAGCACCGGCAGGAACAGCGGCCAGCGCGCGATGCTGTCCGTGGTAAACCCGGCGGTCGTCGCCATCGATACCACCTGGAAGAACGCCTGATTTAGCGTGGTCAGCGCGGAGTTGTAAACATCATGGAACCACAGCACCAGGGTACAGATGATCACCAGCGTAAGCTGGACGCCAATGAACATGCGGAACTCAGGGTCACGCCAGTACACTTTCAGGCTGCGCCCGCTCAGTAAAGAGAAGTGCAGGCCATAGTTACAGCCTGAAATCAGCAGGAAAATGGCAATAATAGTGTTAATCGTAGGGCTGTCGAAGTAGCCGACGCTGGCGTCGTGAGTGGAGAATCCACCGATCGCGATCGTCGCAAAGCTGTGTCCGATGGCGTCGAAAGCGGGCATCCCGGCAAACCATAGCGCCAGCGCACAGGCCACCGTCAGTAAGACATAGATAAGCCAGAGGGTTTTCGCCGTCTCGGCAATACGCGGGCGCATCTTGTTATCTTTCAGCGGCCCGGGCATTTCGGCGCGATAAAGCTGCATGCCGCCAACGCCCAGAATAGGAAGAATAGCCACTGCCAGGACGATGATCCCCATCCCCCCGAACCACTGCAGCATCTGACGATAAAAGAGAATGGCGTGCGGGAGGGAATCCAGCCCCACCAGCGTCGTCGCCCCGGTGGTTGTTAAACCGGAGAACGATTCAAAAAAGGCATCCGTGATGCTCAGGTTAGGCTGTTCAGAGAAGATGAAGGGCAGCGAACCGACGCTCCCCAGCACCGTCCAGAACAGGACCACAATCAGAAATCCTTCGCGAGATTTCAGCTCACCTTTCTGACGACGGTTTGGCCACCACAGCAGCGAGCCGATCGCCAGCGCGACAAAGAAGGTCTGGGTAAATGCCCGCCCCGCGCCGTCCCGGTAGATAAGCGCCACCAGTCCTGGGAGAATCATCGTCCCGGAAAAGAGTATGACCAGCAGTCCAACGATTCGGGTTATGGCACGAAAATGCATCTCTGCCGCTTCCTTTGGTATTCAAAAAAGTGAGGTGGGGATTATTCTTCAATCGGCAGCAATTGCAACGAACCACGACTAAAATCAGCCAGTTTTGCTGAAAAAGCAGCCAGCTCCGCCTGAGGAAGCGCCACGCGTAATTGCACCATTGCCTGGTAATCACTGTGCGCAATCACGCCGTTAAACTGTTTGAGCAGCGTTTCAATGCCCGATAGCTGAGCGTAATCGCACAACAAAGTATATTCAGTGAGCGGCGTTTTGCGGATAGTTGTGAGCATATTCAGTGCCTGCTGAACTCCGCCGCCATACGCTTTTACCAGCCCACCCGTGCCCAACAGGATGCCGCCGTAGTAGCGCACCACCACGGCGGTAATTTCACCCACGCCGCTGCCCATCAGCTGCGAAAGCATGGGTTTACCGGCCGTGCCCGCCGGTTCACCGTCGTCGGAAAACCCCAGCTGTTGTGAATCGTCCGGCGGCCCTGCCACCCACGCCACGCAGTGATGACGCGCGTCAGGATGCTCAGCCCGAACGGATTCGACAAACGCCTTTGCCGCCTCTACGCCGTCGGTATGCGCCAGCAGCGTAATAAAGCGGCTTTTCTTGATTTCCTCAACAAAGGTGACCGGTTCAGCCGGTATCAGCCAGCTTTCCATCAGGCCAGCTTCAGGTCTCGCGTCATGTTCTCAATACCGTTTTCGTGAACCACAACGTTATCTTCGATGCGAATACCGCCAAACGGCTTCAGCGCGTCAATTTTTTCCCAGTTGAAGTGTTTGCTGAACTGGCCTTCACGCCACGGCGCCAGCAGGGATTCGATAAAGTAGATCCCCGGTTCAATCGTCAACACCATACGCGGCTCCAGAATACGGGTGCAGCGCAGGTAAGGATATTTAGACGGTGCCGCCAGGTGCGTCCCGGTGTCATCCTGCATAAAGCCCGCAACGTCGTGAACCTGCAGGCCTAGCGGGTGGCCGATACCGTGCGGCATGAATGGCCCAGTCAGATCGTTCTCGACCATCGCCTCTTCGCTCATGTCTTTCACAATCTGATGTTTACGCAGCAGTTTTGCGATACGCTGATGGAACTGGATGTGGTAATCCACATAGCTGGTTCCCGCCTTCATGGTGCCAATCAGCGCCAGCTGTTCATCGTTTACGTCTTTAATCAGCTGCGCGAAATCGGTATCCGCATTCGCCGCCCAGGTACGGGTCAGGTCGGCCGCGTAACCGTTGTACTCGGCGCCTGCGTCAAGCAGGAAGCTGCGCATCTCCGACGGTACGTGGTGATCCAGCTTGGTGTAGTGAAGCACGGACGCGTGCTCATTCAGCGCGACGATATTGCTGTACGGCACGTCGGTATCACGGTGGCCTGTCGCGGTCAGATAGGCCTGATTGATGTCGAACTCGCTCATCCCCGACTGGAACGCTTCGTGCGCGGCACGGTGGCCATTCACCGCCGTTTTTTGCGCTTCACGCATGCAGTAAAGTTCGTAGTCGGTTTTATACGCGCGGTAATAGTGCAGGTAATCCAGCACGCCTTTCGGATTGAGTTTGTCTGCCGGAATATCCAGACCCAGCGCGCGCTCCGGAACAGGGCCAATATAGGCGATGTTGCCCCGCGCGGCAGGCAGCTGGCTGCCAATGCCGTCCGCTTTCGGCAGTGCAATCACATCAATCTCTTCCGTCCAGAAAGAGGTCGGCAGCGGTTCTACGTTGTGCCAGTAATCGACCGGCAGGTAGAACCACAGTTTCGGCTTGTTCACGCCATCCACCAGCAGCCAGCAATTTGGAACCTGAGTCACCGGCACCCAGGCTTTAAACTGCGGGTTCACCTTAAACGGATAAGCGTGGTCATCCAGAAAGGTATTCATCAGCTCGCCGGAGTGGATCAGCAGCGCATCCAGCTTAAAGCGGGCCAGTACATCGCGGGTACGTTCCTGTAGGGTAACGATATGATTTTTATAAAGCGAAGCCAGTGAGTCCATCATTCTTCCTTTCGTTTTTTTGACCTCAAGTCATCGCATCTTAGCACACCTCACTCCGGCTGCGTGATTTCCACCGACCGTGATCAATGCAGCATTTTCTTAATGAGTAATTTGCATTTTATTAACATAAATCCCACACTCCGACTCATCTGGTATGACCAGATCCAATTGCTGGATTCAGGAGACTGACATGCTCTACAAAGGCGACACCCTGTACCTCAACTGGCTGGAAGATGGCATTGCCGAACTGGTGTTCGATGCCCCCGGCTCAGTGAACAAGCTTGATACCGCGACGGTGGCCAGTCTTGGCCAGGCGCTGGATGTTCTTGAAAAACAACCTGAATTAAAAGGGCTGCTGCTGCGTTCGAACAAAGCGGCCTTTATTGTCGGTGCCGATATCACCGAGTTTCTTTCGCTGTTCCTGGTCCCGGAAGAACAGCTGAGCCAGTGGCTGCACTTTGCCAACAGCGTCTTTAATCGTCTGGAAGATCTGCCTGTCCCGACCATTTCCGCCGTTAACGGCTATGCGCTGGGCGGCGGCTGCGAATGCGTACTCGCGACCGACTACCGTCTGGCAACGCCGGACCTGCGCATCGGCCTGCCGGAAACCAGGCTGGGCATCATGCCGGGCTTTGGCGGCTCCGTGCGTATGCCGCGCATGCTGGGTGCCGACAGCGCGCTGGAGATCATTGCCGCAGGTAAAGATGTCGGCGCAGAACAGGCGCAGAAAATCGGCCTGGTCGACGGCGTCGTGAAGCCAGAGAAACTGGTTGAAGGCGCACTCGCCATTCTGCGTCAGGCCATTAACGGCGATCTCGACTGGAAAGCCAAACGCCAGCCGAAGCTGGAGCCGTTAAAACTCAGCAAGATTGAAGCCACCATGAGCTTCACCATCGCCAAAGGCATGGTGATGCAGACGGCGGGTAAACACTACCCGGCGCCGATCACGGCGGTGAAAACCATTGAAGCGGCTGCTCGTCTCGGACGCGATGACGCGCTGAAGCTCGAAAATCAGAGCTTTGTCCCGCTGGCGCACACCAATGAAGCTCGCGCGCTGGTCGGTATCTTCCTCAACGATCAGTTCGTGAAGGGTAAAGCCAAGCAGCTGACCAAAAACGTTGAGACGCCAAAACATGCGGCGGTACTCGGCGCCGGCATTATGGGTGGCGGCATCGCTTACCAGTCGGCCTGGAAAGGCGTGCCGGTAGTGATGAAAGACATCAGCGAGAAATCCCTGACGCTGGGCATGACCGAAGCGGCCAAGCTGCTGAATAAACAGCTGGAGCGCGGAAAAATTGACGGGCTGAAGCTTGCAGGCGTGATCTCCACCATTCAGCCCGTGCTGGAATACAGCGGTTTCGACCGCGTGGACATAGTAGTCGAAGCCGTCGTCGAGAACCCGAAAGTCAAAAAAGCGGTGCTGGCAGAAACGGAAGACAGGGTTCGTCCTGAGACCGTGCTGGCCTCTAACACCTCCACCATTCCAATCAGCGAACTGGCGAGCGTGCTGAAGCGTCCGGAAAACTTCTGCGGGATGCACTTCTTCAACCCGGTACACCGTATGCCGCTGGTCGAAGTGATCCGCGGGGAAAAAACCTCTGACGAAACCATCGCTAAAGTGGTGGCATGGGCCAGCAAGATGGGCAAAACGCCGATCGTTGTTAACGACTGCCCGGGCTTCTTCGTCAACCGCGTGCTGTTCCCTTACTTCGCCGGTTTCAGCCAGCTGCTGCGCGACGGTGCGGACTTCCGCAAAATCGACAAAGTGATGGAAAAACAGTTCGGCTGGCCGATGGGCCCGGCGTATCTGCTGGACGTGGTCGGCATTGATACCGCTCACCACGCTCAGGCGGTGATGGCGGCAGGCTTCCCGCAGCGTATGCAGAAAGATTATCGCGACGCCATTGACGCTCTGTTCGACGCTAACCGCTTCGGCCAGAAAAACGGCCTGGGCTTCTGGCGCTATAAAGAAGACAGCAAAGGCAAACCGAAGAAAGAAGAAGATGCCGTGGTGGACGGCCTGCTGGCCGATGTAAGCCAGCCGAAACGCGACTTCACCGACGATGAGATCATCGCCCGCATGATGATCCCGATGATCAACGAAGTGGTGCGTTGCCTTGAAGAAGGCATCATCGCCAGCCCGGCAGAAGCCGATATGGCGCTGGTGTACGGCCTGGGCTTCCCTCCGTTCCACGGCGGCGCGTTCCGCTGGCTGGACACGCTCGGCAGCGCCCGCTATCTCGATATGGCTCAGCAGTATCAGCACCTCGGCCCGCTTTATGAGGTGCCGGAAGGGCTGCGTAACAAAGCGCGCCATAACGAACCCTACTATCCAGCAGTTGAGCCAGCCCGTCCGGTTGGCGAGCTGAAAACGGCTTAAGGAGTCACAATGGAAAAGGTTGTCATTGTTGATGCGATTCGCACCCCGATGGGCCGTTCAAAAGGCGGTGCATTCCGTAACGTGCGTGCGGAAGACCTCTCCGCGCATCTGATGCGTAGCCTGCTGGCGCGTAACCCGGCGCTGGATCCTGCTGCGCTGGACGATATCTACTGGGGCTGCGTGCAGCAGACCCTGGAGCAAGGTTTCAACATCGCCCGTAACGCGTCGCTGCTGGCGGAGATCCCGCATTCGGTTCCGGCTGTCACCGTGAACCGCCTGTGCGGTTCATCAATGCAGGCGCTGCACGACGCGGCGCGGATGATCATGACCGGTGATGCGCAGGCCTGCCTGGTGGGCGGCGTCGAGCACATGGGGCACGTGCCGATGAGCCACGGGGTCGATTTTCATCCTGGCATGAGCCGTAACGTGGCGAAAGCCGCGGGGATGATGGGTCTGACCGCCGAGATGCTCTCTCGTCTGCACGGCATTAGCCGTGAAATGCAGGATGCCTTTGCCGCGCGCTCTCACGCTCGCGCATGGGCGGCGACGCAGTCCGGTGCCTTTAAGAATGAGATCATCCCGACCGGCGGCCACGACGCTGATGGTGTACTGAAGCAGTTCAGCTACGACGAAGTCATCCGCCCGGAAACCACCGTAGAAGCGCTTTCTACCCTGCGCCCTGCGTTTGATCCGGTCACCGGTACGGTAACGGCAGGTACTTCGTCGGCGCTGTCAGACGGTGCCGCCGCGATGCTGGTGATGAGCGAAAGCCGCGCCCGCGAGCTGGGCTTAACTCCTCGCGCTCGGGTACGTTCGATGGCGGTCGTGGGCTGCGATCCTTCAATCATGGGCTACGGCCCGGTTCCGGCCTCGAAGCTGGCGCTGAAAAAAGCGGGATTAACCGCCAGCGACATCGACCTGTTTGAAATGAACGAAGCGTTCGCCGCGCAGATCCTGCCGTGCATTAAAGATCTGGGGCTGATGGAGCAGATCGACGAGAAGATTAACCTCAACGGCGGCGCAATCGCCCTCGGTCACCCGCTGGGCTGCTCCGGGGCGCGTATCAGCACGACGCTTATCAACCTGATGGAACGCAAAGATGCCCAGTTTGGTCTGGCAACGATGTGTATCGGGCTGGGTCAGGGTATCGCGACGGTGTTTGAGAGAGTGTAAATCAGGAAAAGTATCTCAAAGCCAATGGCGTCAGAACAAGGCGGCAAGCGAGCGAATCCCGATGAGCTTACTCAAGTAAGTGATTCGGGTGAACGAGCGCAGCCAACGCAGTTATGGCGTCATTGGCGAAGAGAGACAGTTTAGTTGCCGTTCTTCCCGCCTGTCAGGGGCGGGTTTTTTATTTAAATGAAGGCAAACGCATCGCCAAACAGGCGGTCTTCACGCGCGTCACGTTCGTTGCAGAACAGGTCGCGGGCAATTTTCGCCATCTCAAAACGGCCAGCGATATAGATATCGTGCCCTGCCAGCGTGCCGTGATCCTGCAGCACCGCCGTCAGCACCGTCCCGCTGCGACCACGCCAGCCCTCTTCCGGCTGCTCAACCACCGGCTCAATGCGCAGGTTAGGATGGGTTACGCTCAGCGCTTCCAGCTCAGACAGGTCGTACAGATGTTTCTCTTCGCGGCCACCCCAGTAAATGGTGATGTCACGGTCCGGGTTACGCGCCAGGGCGGTCAACAGAATAGAGCGCACATAAGAGAAGCCCGTACCACCAGCGATCAGGATCAGCGGACGGTCTTCGTCATCGCGCAGCCACGCATCGCCGTGCGGAATATCCACCACGATTTCACGTTCCTTCAGGATCCGATCCATCACCGCCATCGCATACAGGTTAAGCTCTGACGCACCAATATGAAGCTCAATAAATTCCTGCTCCGCTGGCGTTGAGGCCATAGAGAAAGGACGCTTATCACGCTCATCCATCACAACCATCAGGTACTGACCCGCGCGGAAAGAGAATGGCGCTTCTGGCACTAAACGGACGCGATATACGGTGTCGGTGATGGCATCTACCGAGGTCACTTTACAGCTTAAGGTTGTCATTCGCTCTCTCTGTCGGGAAGTCTATAGGGCTTAACGGTCAGCTCAGGGTTTACCGTTATTCATTATGGCCAGCTCGTCCCAGATCGCGTCAATTCGCGCGGTCACTGCAGGATCTTTTTTGATCGGGCGACCCCATTCACGGTCGGTTTCGCCAGGCCATTTATTTGTGGCATCCAGTCCCATCTTTGAGCCAAGGCCGGAAACCGGCGAGGCAAAATCCAGGTAATCTATCGGCGTATTTTCGACTAACACCGTATCGCGCGCCGGGTCCATTCGCGTGGTAATGGCCCAGATTACGTCATTCCAGTCGCGGGCGTTAACGTCATCATCGCAGACAATAACAAATTTGGTATACATAAACTGGCGCAGGAAAGACCATACGCCCATCATCACGCGTTTAGCATGACCAGGATACTGCTTCTTCATCGTGACCACCGCCATGCGATACGAGCATCCTTCAGGCGGCAGATAAAAATCAACAATTTCCGGGAACTGCTTTTGCAGGATCGGCACAAACACTTCATTCAGCGCCACGCCCAGCACCGCCGGTTCATCCGGTGGACGTCCGGTATACGTGGAGTGATAAATCGCATCTTCACGCTGCGTAATGTGCGTCACGGTAAACACAGGGAAGTTATCCACTTCGTTGTAATAGCCGGTGTGGTCGCCGTAAGGGCCTTCTGGCGCCATTTCACCCTGCTCAAGGTAACCTTCCAGCACAATTTCCGCACTGGCCGGAACTTCGAGATCGTTAGAGATACACTTCACGACTTCGGTTTTCGTTCCGCGCAGCAGGCCTGCAAATGCATATTCAGAGAGCGTATCCGGCACCGGCGTGACGGCTCCCAGAATGGTGGCCGGATCGGCGCCTAAGGCGACAGACACCGGGAAACGCTCCCCCGGATGCGCAGCGCACCACTCCTGGAAATCCAGCGCGCCGCCGCGATGCGACAGCCAGCGCATGATGAGTTTATTCTTGCCAATCAACTGCTGGCGGTAAATACCGAGGTTTTGCCGCTCTTTGTGCGGGCCGCGCGTAACGGTCAGCCCCCAGGTGATAAGCGGAGCGGCATCTTCAGGCCAGCACTGCATGATGGGGATTTTAGTCAGATCAACCGCATCGCCTTCGAGCACTTTCTGCTGGCACGGCGCACCGCGCAGGCGTTTGGTGGGCATGTTCAGCACCTGCTTAAACTGCGGCAGCTTGTCGAACAGATCGCGGAAGCCTTTCGGTGGCTCCGGCTCTTTCAGAAACGCCAGCAGTTTACCGACTTCACGCAGCGCAGAGACGTCTTCCTGCCCCATTCCCAGTGCAACACGACGCGGTGTACCAAACAGGTTGCACAGCACCGGCATGGAGTAACCTTTCGGATTTTCAAACAGTAATGCGGGGCCACCGGCACGCAGGGTGCGGTCAGCAATTTCTGTCATCTCCAGATAAGGATCGACAGGAAGTGTAATACGTTTGAGTTCACCCTGCTTTTCCAGCAGCGTCAGGAAGTCGCGGAGATCGTGGTATTTCATGCAGTTAATCATGGCCTCTCTGTAAGCGCTTCATTATACGGCGTAAGCCTGCTTGATGCTGTAATTTTGTTAAATAAGCGTGAACTTATGCGTTCTGTTCCATTTTCCCCCATTATAATCAACTTAGCGATCCCGCCAGGGTTTTGATATGCTTGCGCCCCGAACTAAGGGAAAGAGTGATTATGCAGGCCTGGTATTTACTGTATTGCAAACGCGGGCAACTTCAGCGCGCGCAGGAACATCTTGAACGTCAGTCTGTAAATTGCCTGACACCCGTGATCACGCTTGAAAAAATGCAGCGCGGGAAGCGCACAACCGTCAGTGAGCCGTTGTTCCCGAACTACCTGTTTGTGGAGTTCGACCCGGAAGTCATCCACACCACCACCATCAGCGCAACGCGCGGCGTCAGCCACTTCGTTCGTTTTGGTGCCCACCCGGCAACGGTTCCGTCGACGGTCATTCATCAGCTGTCAATTTATCAACAACCTGAAGGGATCACCGACCCCGAAACCCCTTACAGCGGCGATAGCGTCGTGATTACCGAAGGCGCTTTCGAAGGCCTGCAGGCGATTTTTGCCGAGCCAGACGGGGAAGCGCGCTCTATGCTGTTGCTCAATCTGCTGAACAAGCAGGTGCTGCAGAGCGTTAAAAACACCGACTTCCGCAAACTTTAAACGTTTATCCCGAACAGATTACGCACGTTGTCATCCGTCTGCGCCGAAAGCCAGTGCGGATCCTCTCCGCGCCACTTCGCGACGCTCTCAACAATGTGTCCCAGATACGCGGGCTCATTTCGCCGAGATGCCGGTTTGGGTTTCATATCGCGCGGTAGCAGATAAGGCGCATCGGTTTCGAGGAGCAGCCGGTCAGCCGGGATTACCGGCAATAGCTCACGAAGTTCAAGCCCGCGACGCTCATCGCACACCCAGCCGGTAATACCCAGATAAAGCCCTCGCGCCAGGCAATCCAGCGCTTCCTGCCGTGAACCGGTGAAACAGTGCAATACCGCGCCGGGCAGTTTCTCCAGCCACGGATCCAGAAGTGCCAGGAAACGCTCATGCGCGTCGCGGCAGTGCATAAACACGGGCATTCCAAGCTCTGCCGCCAGCGCAAGCTGTGCAGTAAACGCCTTTTCCTGCTCTTCAGGCGTGGAAAAGTTACGGTTGAAATCGAGACCGCATTCGCCGATCGCCACAACGTCTGGCGTCTTTGCCAGCCTGTACAGGGTATCGCCACTTTCCTCGGTCCACTGGCTGCTGTCGTGAGGATGCACGCCAGCAGTAGACCAACAGCGATCGTATCGTTGCGCCAGCTGATGCGCCTGCTCGCTCTCATGCAGGTTGGTGCCCGTCAGCAGCAGTCCTTTCACCCCGGCGGCAAAAGCACGCGCAACCACCTCATCACGGTCTTTCGCAAACTGCGAGCTGGTCAGGTTGAGTCCGATATCAAACATGCAAATCCCCATATAACAACCGCCCTGACGGGCGGCTGGTTTTACTCTTCAGTGGTCTTGTCGGACGTATCGTCTTCGTCATCCGCTCGACGTCCTTTACCCACGTAGAAACGCGAGAAGAAAACGCCGACCTCAAACAGACAGTACATCGGTATGGCCAGCAGCGTCTGCGAGAACACATCCGGCGGTGTCAGCAGCATGCCAACAACAAATGCGCCCACAAGGATATACGGACGCTTCTTACGCAGGTCATCCGGGGTCGTAACCCCTACCCAGCAAAGCAGCACAATGGCCACCGGCACTTCGAATGCCACGCCAAACGCCATAAACAGCGCCATCACAAAGCTGAGGTAGCTGGCGATATCCGTCGACACCTGGACCCCTTCCGGCGCGGTATGCGTCAGGAAGCCGAAGGCCAGCGGGAAGACAACGAAATAGGCAAACGCCATGCCGATATAGAACAGCAGCGAGCTGGACACCAGCAGCGGGATAACCAGCTTGCGTTCATGCTTATACAGCGCGGGCGCCACAAACGCCCACACCTGGTAAAGAATGACCGGCGCAGAGGCAATCAACGACACCCAGAAGGTCAGCTTGATGGGGGTAAAGAACGGCGAAGCAACGTCTGTTGCAATCATCGTTGCGCCCAGCGGCATCTGCTTGATCAGCGGCGCAGAGACCACCTGATAGATATCGTTGGCAAAATAGACCAGGCACAGGAATATGAGTAAAACCGCAATAATGCAGTTTAACAGGCGCTTACGCAGCTCAATGAGGTGCGTAATCAGCGGTTGAGTATCATCTACTGCCATGTTTACGCTTTATCACTCGACGAGGGGGATGATTCGGAAACGGACGCAGCGGGCTTCACTTCCGCCGTTTTTGCTACCGACTCTTCCGGCTGCGCCTGTTTTTTCACTTCGGTTTCCTGAGGCGTCTGTTCTGGCGCGGCAGCCTGATGTTCAGCGCTGGCAGGCGTTACGCCCTCGCGCTGCTCCTCGCTGCCCTTCACCACCGGGTTATGGATGGTGTTCGCTTCATCGCTCGCTTTTTCAGGATCGTTAACGCTATAGGAGCGCTTCATCGATTCTGCCGCTTCGCGCAGCTCATCCATTGACGCTTTCAGTTCCGGCGTCAGGTTATCCATGCTCGCCTTCTCGACCTTTTTCAGGCTTTCCTGAAATTCCTGCAGCTTAAGCTCCTGCGCCAGTTCATTCTGAACGGTCGATGCCAGAGATCTCAGCGCACGAACCCAGCCCGCAACGGTTTTCACTGCCACCGGCAGACGCTGCGGCCCCAGCACAATCAGGCCAATCACAAAGACCAGCAGGAGCTCACTAAAACCAATGTCGAACACGGCTTACACCTGCTCTTTATCGTGGCGTTTAGCGTCTTCCTTTTTGGCTTCTTCTTGCTTGTCGGCGATGGATTTAGCAGTAAAGTCAGCGTCCTGGCTGGTTTTATCCTGCTTGCTCTCATCATCGCTCATCGCTTTCTTGAAGCCTTTGATAGACGCGCCCAGATCGGAACCAATAGAACCGAGCTTTTTGGTGCCAAACAGCAGCACGACGATGACGGCAATGATCAACAATTGCCAGATACTGATACCACCCATACATGTTCCTCAGGGATAGATGATTAATGAGTCAGGCCGCATTATACGTATGCGACCCGTCGATAGCGACGCACGCTCAGCGCGTTTTTCGCCAGCCTGCTAGCCAGACTACCACCCCGCCAGCCATCAGCCAGGCGGGCATCATCTGCCAGTCCGGACGGTTGATCAGCAGCAGCGTACCGCTCAGCAGCAGCGTTGCGCCAATCCCAAAGAGATAGCGTGACTGTCCTTGGCGAACACGGCTGGACTGAAGTTCGCGGACGATTTTATCCATGCTGTGCTGAAGGTTCTTGCTCTGACGCAAACTGTCATAAACCAGTTCAGGAATTTCAGGCATTTTTTCTATCCAGAACGGGCCTTTCTCTTTCAGCGAGCGCACCAGCGCCGGAATGCCAACCTGATCCTTAATCCAGGATTCAAGGAAAGGTTTCGCGGTCTTCCACAAGTCTAACTGAGGATAGAGCTGTCGGCCTACACCTTCGACGTAAAGTAATGTTTTCTGGAGTAAAACTAGCTGTGGCTGAACTTCCATATTAAAGCGGCGAGCCGTGTTGAACAGGTTTAACAGCACATGCCCGAAGGAAATTTCCGCCAGCGGTTTTTCAAAAATCGGTTCACAAACGGTCCGGATCGCGAACTCGAACTCTTCGACGTTGGTGTCCGGCGGCACCCAGCCGGAATCGACGTGCAGCTCGGCCACCTTACGGTAGTCGCGGTTGAAAAACGCGATGAAGTTCTCAGCCAGATACCGTTTATCTTCTTTGTTCAGCGACCCCACAATCCCGCAGTCGATACCGATATACTTCGGATCCTCAGGATGTTCGTAGCTCACGAAGATATTGCCCGGATGCATGTCCGCATGGAAAAAGCTGTCGCGGAACACCTGGGTAAAGAAGACCTGTACGCCTCGTTCAGCCAGGAGCTTCATGTTCGTTCCCTGTTTCTCCAGGGCGACCACATCCGAAACCGGAATACCGTAGATACGTTCCATCACCATCATGTTCTGGCTGCAATAGTCAGAATAGACTTCAGGTACATAGAGCATCGGGCTGTTTTCAAAGTTGCGACGCAGCTGAATGGCGTTTGCCGATTCGCGCAGCAGGTTAAGCTCATCAATCAGCGTTTTTTCATATTCCCGCACCACTTCCAGTGGACGAAGGCGACGCCCGTCCGGCAGCAAGCGTGGCACCCAGCGCGCCAGCCGATAAATCAGCTTCATGTCCGCTTTGATGACTGGCAGGATGTCCGGACGAATGACTTTAATAACGACTTCTTTGCCGTTTTCTTTCAGACGCGCGGTGTGCACCTGCGCGATAGAGGCCGATGCCAGTGGCTTAATGTCGAAATCGTCAAACCAGGTCTCGACGGGGACATTTCCCATCGCCTCTTCAATTTGCTTTTTCGCGCGCGCGCCGTCAAACGGTGCGACGCGATCCTGCAGCATCGCAAGCTCATCGGCAATCAGAGGCGGGAAGAGATCGCGGCGGGTCGACAGCATCTGTCCGAATTTAATCCAAACCGGGCCGAGCTCCTGCAGCGCCAGGCGCAGACGCTCACCCAGCGGTTGACCTTTATGGCGATTGGGCATCCAGAAGAGCATCCGCCGCCAGATACGAAGCGGCAGCGTGATACGCATTTTGGGGATAAGCTCGTCGAGCCCGTAGCTCAAAAAGGTGCGAATAATAAAATAGAGGCGCCGAATTTCACCAGGCGTCATTTGCCCTCCAGTTTTTCCAGCCGTTTGGTTAACGCATCAACCGCACGTTCAACAGCAGCGGTCTCTTCCGCAAACCATGCAACTTCCAGTGGCCCGGGCGCCATTCGCCACTCCTCAGTCAGCACTTCCGCCGCATAGCGTTGCTGGCGCTGAAGGCTTTTACGCGCAAAGGAGGCGCCACCATGAAGGACTTTCCCGATGCCTTCGGCGGCAATGTCGCCAATAAAAGGCGCGAGCAGCTCTGCCGGGTCGAACTCCGCCAGATCGGTGAGCGCAACGAAGTTCTGCACGACCTGAATGTCGCCCTCCACTTCCAGCTCACCGCTGCGGATAAGCGCCGTTAATTGCTGGCGATCGCGCAGTTTTGGCAGCACGCTCATGTGCGTGATGACCGAGCAGTCGGCTTCACCTTCCCACGCCCCCAGAACGTCAAGCTGGCGTTCGCTGAATACCAGCACAAGCGGCGTCGAGAACTCTTTTAAAACAATACGTAATACCTTTCCGTTAAGCCGCTGACGTGCAGCTTTCAGCGCAGGGGCGCGATACAGAAAAGCGTTCAGTACATTCTCGATGCCTGCGGAGACTAAGGGTTTAAAGGGCACGGGACACCTCCACTCAGAATTTGTAACCGCGATGCAGCGCGACGACACCCGCCGTCAGGTTGAAATATTCAACGTTCTCAAATTCCGCGTCCTGCATCATGGCTTTTAATGTGTCCTGATCCGGGTGCATACGGATAGATTCCGCCAGATAGCGGTAGCTTTCAGCGTCGTTAGCCACCAGCTCACCAATACGCGGCAGCACGTGGAAGGAATAGGCGTCGTAGGCTTTGCTCAGCGGCTCAATGATCGGTTTAGAGAACTCGAGCACCAGCAGACGTCCACCCGGCTTCAGCACGCGGTACATGGAGCGCAGCGCTTTTTCTTTATCGGTCACGTTACGCAGACCGAAAGAGATCGTGATGCAGTCAAAGGTATTGTCCGGGAATGGCAGCGCTTCAGCATTTGCCTGTACATACTCCACATTCCCCACCACGCCGATGTTACGCAGCTTTTCGCGTCCCATTTTCAGCATGGAGTCATTAATATCGGCGAGAACTACGCGACCGGTTTCGCCCACCAGACGGGAGAATTTCGCGGTTAAATCGCCCGTGCCACCGGCTAAATCCAGCACCGTTTGTCCACGACGTACGCCGCTGCAGTCAATGGTGAAGCGCTTCCACAAGCGATGAATGCCGAACGACATCAGGTCATTCATCACATCGTACTTCGCCGCCACGGAATGAAATACGTGGGCCACCATGTCAGCTTTCTGCGCTTTGGCGACAGTCTGAAAGCCAAAGTGCGTTGTGTCTTGTGAATCGTCAGCCATCTCAGAGCCTGCTTATCAGTAAAATGTTCGTGAAGTGTAACAGATTGGGCGCGTTTGCCCTACGTTTCAACCACCGCGAAAGAAACGCGCTGGAGTCTCGTCTGGTGATAAATCCGCTGCTAACGTGTTGTCTTCACTGTTTGTCTTTTGTTCGTCCGAACCTTCTCGCAGGCGAAACTCATCGTCCTGGGCGGTGGCCTGTTCGACCAATTCCGGATTAATCTCGCGTTTAACCTCAACCCCCAGGCTGCGGAATGATTCAGCCTGTGCCAGCAGATTGCCGCGTCCGGAGGTGAGTTTTTTCATCGCCTGGCGGTAGTTATCCTGCGCACGATCCAGGCTCTGACCGACTGAAGACATGTCGTCCACGAAGAGGCGCATTTTGTCGTACAGCTTGCTGGCGCGATCGGCAATCTGCTGCGCGTTGCGGCTCTGGTGCTCATAGCGCCACAGGTTCGCAATGGTGCGTAACGCCACCAGCAGCGTGGTGGGGCTGACCAGCATAATGTTATTTTTGAGCGCTTCGGTGATAAGTTCAGGCTGTCTGTCGAGTGCCAGCAGGAACGCGGGTTCTACCGGGATGAACATCAGGACATAGTCCAGCGAGCGCAGACCCGGCAGCTGCTGGTAGTCTTTTCTGCCAAGCAGGCGAATATGATTACGCACGGAGGCAATGTGCTCCTGAAGCGCAGACTCGCGGGTGTAGTCATCGTCCGCATTAAAGTAGCGTTCATACGCCACCAGCGTCATTTTGGCGTCAATCACCACATCTTTACCCTGCGGCAGCCGCACGATGACATCCGGCTGCATACGCGAGCGGGCATCGTTTTCGATACTCACCTGCGTTTCGTATTCGTATCCTTCGCGCAGACCAGAGGCCTCAAGCACGCGGGTCAGCACCACTTCTCCCCAGTTGCCCTGGGTTTTGTTATCCCCTTTCAGCGCGCGGGTCAGGTTGACCGCTTCCTGCGCCATTTGCGCATTCAGCTGCTGAAGATTGCGAATCTCATGCGCCAGCGTGTGCCGCTCGCGGGCTTCCTGACCAAAGCTGTCCTGCACCTGACGGCGAAAACCGTCCAGCTGTTCGCGCAGCGGCGTCAGCAGGCTGTTCAGGCTCTGGCGGTTCTGTTCGTCAACGCGGCGGTTGCTGTGCTCAAAAATTCGGTTGGCGAGGTTCTCAAACTGTTCGCTGAGGCGCTGCTCGCTGTTGATCATCTGGCGGATTTTGTCTTCCGCATGCAGCTGGGTGGATTCAAGGCGGGTAGTGACTTCGCGGAGATCGGCCTCCAGCGAGGTGTTAATGTCTCGCAGGTTACGCAGCTCGTTGTTGAGCAGTTCGCACTCGTCGCGCCAGTGTTCGCTCAAAGCAAGCTGCTGTTTTGCCGCGCTTAAATCGGCGACCATCTCTTCTCGCTCGGCCAACTGGTCGGCCTTCTGCTGCGCATGCTGGTAGCTGGAAATCAGCCAGCCAATCCCTAAGCCCACCAGCGCAATCACCGCGTAAATCAGGATCGAGATATCCACAATGCCCCCTGCATCAACGTATTACCCGCACAAAATAGAATTGTGCTGTATAAACGTCCAGTTTGAAAGGGTTTTCCTGCGAGGCGCTACGCAAAAAATAAAGGCCGAACGCGTCGGCCTTTGATTTCAGAAGAGAGGATTAGATCAGGCGACGCGCTGCTTCCACCACGATTTTCACTGCATGACTTTCGGTCTGCTTCATGGTTTCGGCGTTCGGGATCTCCTGCTGGGTGCGGTTGACGATCACGCCCGCCACCATACCGGCACGCAGACCCTGGCTTGCGCACATGGTCAGCAGCGTTGCGGATTCCATTTCGTAGTTCATCACGCCCATGGACTGCCACTCTTCCATTGAGCCTTTGAAACGGCTTACCACGCGGCCTGAGAAGGTGTCGTAACGCTCCTGGCCCGGGTAGAAGGTGTCGGAAGAGGCGGTGACGCCCACGTGGGTGGTTGCGCCCACGGATTTCGCAGCTTCAACCAGCGCGGTGGTGCATTCGAAATCAGCCACTGCCGGGAATTCCATCGGTGCAAAGTGCAGGCTTGCGCCGTCCAGACGAACGGACGCGGTCGTGACCAGCACGTCGCCGACGTTGATGTGCGGCTGGATAGCGCCGGTGGTGCCGATACGCAGGAAAGTACGGATGCCCAGCTGTGCCAGCTCTTCAACAGCAATAGAGGTAGACGGACCACCGATACCGGTAGAGCACACGATCACCGCTTTGCCATCCAGCTCTGCGCGCCAGGTGGTGAACTCACGATGGGCAGCCAGCTTGACCGGCTTATCCATCAGCGCGGCGATCTTTTCCACACGCTCAGGATCGCCAGGGACGATAGCGAGCGTAGCCCCTTGTAAATCGTTTTTGGTGAGGCCGAGATGAAAAACATCAGACTTAGACATAGGTGACTCCTCTGTGGGTCGGTTAGTCAGAAGAAGTAAAACGGTACTTTACAGAAGCAGTAAGCATATTTTCGTGACACACCTCACCATGAATGAAAATGATTACATTGAATTTCCATAAAAAAGTGATTTACATCACATTAACAAGTTATAACGCCAGATGCTGCACAAAAGATAGACCGTTTAAGGCACTGTGAGTTGTTAACCTGGTGTCTATATTTACCTTTGCGCTAACTCATTGGTACGGAGAATGCCATGACTGAAAAAACCGGTTTTGCACCTGCTGCGGCCCCACATGCTTCAACCATCGTGTCGACGCCAGAAGCGGCAATTACCGCGGGCGAGACCTCCATTCCCTCGCAGGGGGAGAATATGCCTGCTTATCACGCACGGCCAAAATCGGCAGACGGTCCGCTGCCCATCGTGATTGTGATTCAGGAGATATTTGGTGTTCACGAACACATTCGCGACCTCTGCCGCCGACTGGCGCTGGAAGGGTATCTGGCCGTTGCGCCAGAGCTCTACTTCCGTCAGGGCGATCCGAACGACTACAGCGATATTCCAACACTGCTCAGCAACCTGGTCAGTAAAGTCCCGGACGCGCAGGTGCTGGCCGATCTCGACCACGTCGCCAGCTGGGCGGCGCGCAACGGCGGCGATCCGCATCGTCTTCTGGTCACCGGTTTCTGCTGGGGTGGACGCATTAGCTGGCTGTATGCCGCGCATAACCCGCAGCTCAAAGCCGCTGTCGCCTGGTACGGCAAACTGGTGGGTGAGAAAACGCTGAATTCACCGAAACATCCCGTCGATATCGCCACGGAGCTAAACGCCCCCGTGTTAGGGCTTTACGGCGGTCAGGACACCGGTATTTCGCTGGATTCGGTAGAGACCATGCGCCATGCGCTCCGTGCGGCCAATGCGAAGGCGGAGATCGTGGTGTATCCGGATGCCGGGCACGCGTTTAACGCCGATTATCGTCCGAGCTATCACGCAGAATCAGCCAAAGATGGCTGGCAGAGAATGCTGGCGTGGTTTAGCCAGTACGGCGGTAAGAAAGCGTAATAAAAAAAGCCCGGTGGCGGCTATGCCTTACCGGGCCTACGCATCATCAAGCCTGACGCAGGTTCTGCGCCGCCTTCACCATGTTCGCCAGCGCCGCGCGCGTCTCCGGCCAGCCGCGGGTTTTCAGTCCGCAGTCCGGGTTCACCCACAGGCGCTCTGCCGGAATGCGCTGGGCCGCTTTTTTCAGCAGGGCTTCAATCCACTCCACGCTCGGCACGTTCGGGGAGTGAATGTCGTACACGCCCGGCCCGATTTCATTCGGGTAGTCGAACTCTTCAAACGACTCCAGCAGCTCCATGTCTGAACGCGAGGTCTCGATGGTGATCACATCGGCATCCAGCGCGGCAATCGAATCCATGATGTCGTTGAATTCGCAGTAACACATGTGGGTGTGGATCTGGGTGTCGTCCTTCGCCACCGCGGCGTTGATGCGGAACGCCTCCACGCCCCACTGCAGGTAGGCATCCCAGTCGCTGCGGCGCAGCGGCAAGCCTTCGCGCAGGGCCGGTTCGTCAATCTGAATAATGCCAATGCCTGCCGCTTCCAGATCCGCCACCTCATCACGCAGCGCCAGGGCGATCTGTTTGGCGATGGTTTCACGAGTCACGTCTTCACGCGGGAACGACCAGCAGAGAATGGTCACCGGACCGGTGAGCATCCCTTTTACCGGCTTGTCGGTCAGGGACTGGGCATACTTCGCCCACTCCACGGTGATCGCTTCCGGGCGGCTGACGTCACCGATAACCACCGGCGGCTTCACGCAGCGGGAGCCGTAGCTCTGCACCCAGCCGTTCTGGGTAAAGACGAAGCCGTCCAGGTGCTCCCCAAAATATTCCACCATGTCGTTACGCTCGGCCTCGCCGTGCACCAGCACGTCCAGCCCCAGGCGTTCCTGCTCGATAATCGCCTGCTTGATGTGTTCGGCGATGCCGGTGCGGTAGTGATTCGCATCCAGATTGCCCTTCTTAAAGTCCAGACGCAGGCCGCGGATCTCCGTAGTCTGCGGGAAAGAGCCAATTGTGGTGGTCGGCCACGCGGGCAGATTAAAGCGGGCGCGCTGCGCTTCGGCGCGCACCTCGTAAGGGCTCTGCCGCTGGCTGTCCCGGGCGGTGATGGCCGCCAGGCGTTTTTCCACCGCCGGGTTATGCACGCGCGCCGAGTGACGACGTGCCTGGATCGGGGCGCTCCATTCGGTAATCGCCGCCGTTTCGCCGCTGTTCAGCGCGTCGCGCAGCAGCGTCAGCTCTTCACATTTTTGCAGGGCGAAGGCAAACCAGCTTTTCACCTCGGCATCCAGACGGGTCTCTACGTTCAGATCGATCGGGCTGTGCAGCAGCGAACAGGACGAGGCCACCCACAGCTCACGTTTGCCGACGATGTCTTTGATTTGTGCGTATTTCTCGGTGAGATCGGCGCGCCAGACGTTACGTCCGTTGATCAGACCAGCAGAGAGCAGCCAGTCCGCTGGCAAACGCTTGTGCAGCTCCGCCACATCATCTTTACCGTGTACGAGGTCAACGTGCAGGCCCTGGACCGGCAGCGCGGTAATGGTCTTCAGGTTCGGCGTCACGCCTTCAAAATAGGTCGTCAGCAGGAGTTTTACCTGACCGGTGAGCGCGTCATACGCCGGTTTGAAGGCATCCAGCCATGCCTGCGGCAGCTCAAGCACCAGCGCCGGTTCGTCGATTTGCACCCACTGAATGCCGCGTTTGCCCAGCTCACTCAATACCTGTTTGTAGACCGGCAGAATATCTTTCAGCAGGCTGAGTCGGTCAAACGGCTCGCCCTTTACTTTGCCCAGCCACAGGTACGTTACCGGCCCGAGCAGCACCGGCTTCACCTGGTGGCCCAGCGCCAGCGCTTCATCCACTTCGTCCAGAAGCTGCGTCCAGGCCAGCCTGAACTGCTGACCTTTGACGAATTCCGGCACCATATAGTGATAGTTGGTGTTAAACCACTTGGTCATTTCCGCCGCTGCCGCTGGCTCCCCCGTCGGCGCGCGGCCACGTCCGATGCGGAACAGGGTATCGATATCTACCGATCCATCTTTGTTCTGATGACGAGCCGGCACGTTGCCAAGCAGCAGGCTGGTCGTCAGAACATGGTCGTACCAGGCGAAATCGCCCACCGGCAGCAGGTCAATGCCCGCCTGTTTTTGATGATCCCAGTGGCGGGCGCGCAGCTCGTGTCCTACCGCCAGCAGTTCTTCGCGGGTGGCATTACCCGCCCAGTAGCTTTCTTGTGCTTTTTTCAGCTCGCGACGCAGGCCGACGCGAGGGAAACCGAGAGTGTGATTACGGATTGTCATGGTGTGCCCCTTGTGAAATTCGTTATTTAGACGTCCAGATGTTTACACTTCTATAATTGGCAGGTACTGTATATTCCTCAAGCGCAATATGTTCATGGCGAAGTGAAGGACTTTCATGATCGAGATTAAACACCTGAAAACGCTACAAGCGTTGCGGAACTGCGGTTCGCTCGCGGCGGCTGCGGCCACGCTGCACCAGACCCAGTCCGCCCTTTCTCACCAGTTCAGCGATCTGGAACAACGCCTCGGCTTCCGTCTTTTTGTGCGTAAGAGCCAGCCCCTGCGTTTTACGCCGCAGGGTGAAATTCTTCTTCAGCTGGCGAATCAGGTACTGCCGCAAATCGCCAGCGCGCTGCAGGCGTGTAACGAACCGCAGCAGACCAAGCTGCGTATCGCCATTGAGTGCCACAGCTGTATTCAGTGGCTGACCCCCGCGCTTGAGAACTTCCGTCAGAAGTGGCCGCAGGTGGAGATGGACTTCAAATCCGGCGTGACCTTTGACCCGCAGCCGTCGCTGCAGCAGGGCGAGCTGGATCTGGTCATGACCTCTGACATCCTGCCGCGCAGCGGCCTGCACTATTCGCCGATGTTTGATTATGAAGTGCGCCTGGTGCTGGCGCCGGACCACCCGCTGGCCGCCAAAACGCGCATCACGCCGGAAGACCTGGCGACAGAGACGCTGCTGATTTATCCGGTGCAGCGCAGCCGCCTGGATATCTGGCGCCACTTCCTGCAGCCGGCAGGCATTAGCCCGCAGCTGAAAAGCGTGGATAACACCCTGCTGCTGATTCAGATGGTGGCGGCCAGAATGGGTATCGCGGCGCTGCCGCACTGGGTGGTGGAGAGTTTTGAACGCCAGGGTCTGGTGCAGACCAAAACCTTGGGTGAAGGATTGTGGAGCCGACTGTACGCCGCCGTGCGCGATGGCGAGCAGCGTCAGCCGATTACGGAGGCGTTTATTCGCTCAGCGCGGAACCACGCGTGCGACCATCTTCCGTTTGTGCGGAGCGCGGAGCGACCCATCGGCGATGGACCCACAGCGAAGCCAGGATCACCGCTCCCCCAATAATAAAGCTCGGCCAGTGCGGCTGTTGCTGCCAGATGGCGAGGTTGACCAGCAGCCCTGCCGGAACATGCACGTTGTTCATGATCCCCAGCGTACCGGCGTCTACCTGCGTAGCGCCGTAGTTCCACATGAAGTACCCCAGCCCTGACGCCACTACGCCCAGCCAGACCAGAACGCCCCACTGCACGGCGGTGGTCGGCAGCTTTTGCGGATTACCGAGCATAAACCACGCCGCTACCGCGACAATCGCGGCGCCCATATAGAACCAGGCAAACGCGTTGTGCTGCGGCATCGGTCGGGTTTCCATCAGACGTTTGTAGCCCACCATGCCGATGGCGAAGCTGATGTTGGCGAGCTGGACGAACATCAGCCCGGTCCAGAAGTGATCGCTGACTTTGTCATAGCGAATAATCGCCGCGCCGATCACCGCCAGCGCCGCGCTCAGCAGGTATCCCCAGCGCAGACGGCGTCTGCTGAGCAGGTCGTAAATCAGCGTGATATAGAGCGGCGTCAGCACGGTAAAGAGCAGGAATTCGGAGACGGACAGGTAGATGTAGGCCCGGAAGCTGAAAAGATACATGATGCCGAGCTGCATCGCTCCCACCAGCATATACAGCACAATCGTTTTCAGCGATTGCCCGCGCGCGCGCAGAAACGGCAGGAACACCAGCGCCGCCAGCCCCACGCGCATCAGCACCGAGAAGTAGCTGTCGACCGAACCGGCAAGATATTCGCCAATCAGGCTAAAGGAGAAGGCCCACAGAATGGTGGTGATAATGAGTAGCGCCACAATGCTTGTCTCTCAGAAAGAAGGAGAGGCATTGTAGCGAACTCTTTAGTTGACAACTGAGCAATAAACAACCGAATGAAGATTATTCAAGGAACAGTTTGCGCAGATACTTCGGTACCGCGTTGTCAGCGTTAGAACCAATAACTTCCAGCTCAGGATGCAGATCCTTCAGACGCTGGTGCGCGTTCTGCATGATGCAGCCCTTGCCCGCCATCGAAAGCATCTCGGCGTCATTCATGCCGTCACCGAAGGCGATACAGTCTTTCAGCCCGAAGCCCAGACGTTTCGCAACCGCTTCCAGCGCGTGACCTTTAGAGACGCCGCCCGCCATCACTTCCAGACAGGTCAGGGTTGAGAAGCTTACGTTGACGCGATCGCCCCAGCGGGCGTTGATCGCCTGTTCCAGCGGGAGCAGCTCTTCGTGGCTGTCACAGGTGAAGAACACCTTGCTGATCCCTTCCGGCTCCAGCAGGCCCGGTTCGTAGAGGGAGTAGTTGAATACCGCTTCCTTGAAGAAACGCATTTCATCCGGGCGGTGGCGGTTCATGAACCAGTCGTCGTCGCGGTAAACGTTAGTGACGATAGCCGGGTTGTTATGCACCACGCCGAACAGATCGGCGGCGATATCGCGATCCAGGTTGTGGGTAAAGATCAGGTTGCCGTCGGTATCATGCACGCGCGCACCGTTGGAGGTGATCATGTACGATTTGATCTCAAGATTATCGCGGATCTGCCCCACGTCCACGTGGTGGCGGCCGGTGGCGAACACAAAGTTCACGCCACGTGCAGTCAGGAGTTTTAAGGTCTCTTTCGCGTAAGGCGACAGGGTGTGGTCGGGGGAAAGCAGCGTGCCATCTAAATCAGATGCAACAACCTGGTACATAGGGATTTCAACCTCTGGTGGAAAACAAGAATCAATTATGCCTGTTGAAAAATTCAACAATGGCGTTAAGCGCGACTGAGCGCATAGCGTCCTTTTCAAAAAGGATCTCATGGAACGCGCCGTTAATGACCAGCGGTTTACCCCCTTCACAAGGGTGACCGGCTGCAGCGCGCAGTTCACAATAGCGGTCATGCATGCGGTTATCCACCACACGCTCTTCTTCCGCCTGGATCAGAAGCGTCGGCGTGTCATCATCGCCTACGCCCGCCAGCACCTGCTCACCGGCCAGAATCCCCTCCCGCACCCAGTGCCAGGTCGGGCCGCCGACGCGCAAGCGCGGTTCATCGGCATAAAAGCGCAGGTTGCGGCGATAACGCTGCCGGCTGTGGGTTAAGACGTTGATGGCGAACGGCAGCGCGCGCCAGCGTCCTGTGCCAATGGCATAACCTTCACGAATGCGCTGATGGCCCTCAGCCCAGTCAAGAAGATGGCGCACCATCCAGTCAGGAAAACGGATCACGATACCGTACATCGGCGCGGTGAGCGCAATGGCGTCGCACTGGTGCGCGTAACGCTGCAAAAACAGCGTCGAAATGGCGCCGCCCATGGAGTGCGCAAGAATATACCGCTTGCGCCAGGGGCCGGGCTGAACGTCCTGCTGCCAGAACGCGGCAAAATCGTCGACGTAATCGCTGAAGCGATCGACGTGCCCACGGTGCGTGTCCGGCAGCATACGTCCGGACAGCCCCTGTCCACGATGGTCGATGATCAGGACATCGAACCCCATATGGACCAGGTCATAGGCCAGCTCGGCATATTTAACGTAGCTTTCAATACGCCCAGGGCAGACCACTATCACCCGGTCATTTTTTTCATTTCGGAAACGAACGAAACGCACCGGGACGCCCCCGATGCCCGTAAACTCATCTTCCTCACGCTGCCGCCAGAAATCGGTCAGCGGCCCCATAGAGAAAGCAGCAAAAGCGTTTTCTCGTGTTTCCCAGTCCTTTTTCTGCTGAAACATTGGGTTTCCACTCACGTAATCCAGGGAATATCGTTTTTTTCGTCACCGGTCACAAAATGACTCAATAATAGCGTATTGTGGCATAAAAATAGACGGTTCGGGAGTTTCAAATGACCTTCGAATGGTGGTTCGCCTACCTGCTGACATCCATTATCCTCAGCCTTTCTCCGGGTTCGGGTGCTATTAACACCATGACCACCTCCATCAACCACGGCTACCGCGGTGCGGCAGCGTCGATTGCCGGTTTGCAGACCGGGCTGGGCATTCATATTGTGCTGGTCGGGATCGGTCTGGGGACCCTGTTCTCCCGCTCCGTGCTGGCCTTTGAGGTGCTGAAATGGGCCGGGGCAGCGTATCTGATTTGGCTCGGCATCCAGCAGTGGCGCGCGGCAGGCTCCATCAACCTGAATACGCTGGCTCAGACGCAAAACCGCGGCCATCTGTTTAAGCGTGCGGTGTTCGTCAACCTGACCAACCCGAAGAGCATCGTTTTCCTCGCCGCGCTGTTCCCGCAGTTTATCGTTCCGCATCAGCCGCAGGTGATGCAGTACGTGGTGCTGGGCGCGACCACCATTATCGTCGACATCATCGTGATGATTGGTTACGCGACGCTGGCGCAGCGAATTGCGGCATGGATTAAAGGGCCTAAGCAGATGAAGGCCCTGAATAAAGTCTTTGGTTCGCTGTTTATGCTGGTTGGCGCGCTGCTTGCGTCAGCGCGTCATGCTTAGCGAGAAATGATGAGATGAATGCCGAAGCCGGCGAACAGCGCGCCGGCGAAGCCGTCAATCCACTTCGCGATACGCTGGTAGCCGCGGCGCATTGCCGGTAAGGCGAACAGGCTGGCTACGATGGTAAACCAGGCAAAGGTTTCAACGACGATCAGCAGGAAGATGCCCCAGCGTGCGCCCGCGCCGACGCTATCGCCGACAAACAGCGAGAACACCGAGCCGAAATAGATAATCGCTTTTGGGTTCGCCAGATTGGTCAGCAGCCCTTTTACAAAGCTGCGACCGCCCGTAGCCAGCTCGACCTTCGGCTCTTGCGGTTTTTTCTCTTCGTTCTTCAGCGCCCCGCGCAGCATCTGGTAGCCCATCCAGCACAGGTACAGCCCGCCGCCGACCATAATGATGTTATGCAGCCAGGCCATCTTCGCCAGGATAAGGTTCAGACCGAGCAGCGCAACGGCCGCCCAGACCATAACGCCCATGGTGATACCGAGCACGCCCATCATCGCCTCTTTGCGGGAGCGGCTGACGGCCGTTTGTGATACGAAGAAAAAGTCCGGACCGGGGCTCATCAGCGCAACGATGTGCACTAACGCCACGGTGAGAAATAGCATTAACATAATTAGCTCGCGGGGAAATAATTTAGTGAGTCATCATCCTGGCACTTTTTCGCCCGGCTGACTACTCCTCATCATCACCGTCGGCGTGAGAGCGGATGAGCGCCATAAACTCTTTACCGAAGCGCTCCAGCTTGCGCGTTCCCACGCCGTTGACGCTGAGCATCTCGCTGGCGCTGAGCGGCATCTGCTCGGCCATCTCGATCAGCGTCGCGTCGTTGAACACCACGTAAGGCGGGATGTTTTCTTCGTCGGCGATGGCCTTACGCAGCTTGCGCAGTTTGGCAAACAGCTTGCGGTCGTAGTTGCCGCCGTAGGATTTCTGCATCACGCGTGGCTTCAGGGCGATGACGCGCGGCACGGCGAGCTTGAGTTCAACGTCACCGCGCAGGACCGGACGCGCCGCCTCAGTCAGCTGCAGGGCGGAGTGCTGGGCAATGTTCTGCGTGGCGAAGCCGAGGTGGATCAGCTGGCGAATGATACTCACCCAGTGTTCGTGGCTCTGCTCCTTGCCAATACCGTAGACGGGCAGCTTGTCGTGGCCCATATCGCGGATACGCTGGTTATTGGCCCCGCGCAGCACCTCCACCACGTAGCCCATCCCGAAGCGTTGATTCACACGGTAAATGGTCGAGAGCGCTTTACGCGCGTCCATCAGACCATCGTACTGCTTCGGCGGATCGAGACAGATATCGCAGTTGCCGCACGGCTCCTGGCGCCCTTCACCAAAGTAGTTGAGCAGAACCAGACGACGGCAGGTTTGCGCTTCGGCAAACGCGCCCATCGCGTTGAGCTTGTGGCGCTCGATATCCTGCAGCTGTCCCTGCGGCTTCTCTTCCAGACAGCGGCGCAGCCACGCCATATCGGCCGGATCGTAAAACAGCATCGCTTCCGCAGGCAGACCGTCACGCCCGGCGCGGCCGGTTTCCTGATAGTAGGATTCGATATTGCGCGGGATGTCGAAGTGCACCACAAAGCGCACGTTGGGCTTGTTGATCCCCATCCCAAACGCCACCGTTGCGACCACGATCTGCAGGTCATCGCGCTGGAATTTCTCCTGCACGTCGGCGCGGATGTGGTTCTCTAATCCGGCGTGATAGGCGGCGGCGCTAAAGCCGCGGTTTTGCAGGCGCGCGGCGGTGTCTTCCACCTTCGCACGGCTGTTACAGTAGATGATGCCGGACTTGCCGCGCTGCTCCTGGACGTAGCGCAGGAGCTGATCCAGCGGCTTGAATTTTTCCATCAGCATATAGCGGATGTTAGGGCGGTCGAAGCTGCTGACCTGAATATAGGGGTCGTTCAGCCCGAGCAGACGAACGATGTCCAGACGGGTGGTGTCATCCGCCGTGGCGGTAAGCGCCATAAACGGCAGCTCGGAGAAGCGCTGACGCAGCTGGCCGAGGGCCGCGTATTCCGGGCGGAAATCGTGTCCCCACTGGGAAATACAGTGCGCTTCATCCACCGCCAGCAGGACCGGATTCCAGTGCGCCAGGTGGTCGAGGAAGTTATCCAGCATCAGGCGTTCCGGCGCGATATACAGCAGGCGGATCTGCCCGGTACGACAACCGGCCATCACCTCTTGCTGCTGCTCCCGGGTTTGGGTCGAGTTGAGACAGGCCGCCGCCACGCCGTTGGCGAGCAGCTGGTCAACCTGGTCTTTCATCAGAGAAATAAGGGGGGATACCACGACCGTCAGGCCGTTAAGCACCAGCGCGGGCACCTGATAACAAAGGGACTTGCCGCCACCGGTCGGCATCACCACCAGGCAATCACGACCTTCCAGCACCGTTTCAATGATGGTTTCCTGGCCGGGGCGGAACTGCTGGTAGCCAAAGGTTTCATGCAAAACCTGTTTAGCCAGCGACTCCTGATTCAATACTTCCGCCTGCGCCACGTTAACCCCATATGCCAGAAATGAAACAGGCGCTATTTTCAGCGCCTGAGAGAGAAACTTCAACGTTTAACGCAAAAACATTCGAACAGCCTAGAGAATATCGTTCAGCATCACGCCCACGCCGACGCGGGTCTGGTTGAAGTTGTAATCGATAAGCGACTCGCCGTAACCGCTGTACACCTGCGTATAGATACGGACATGCTTCGTCATTGGATAGCTTAAGCCCACTTCCGCACCGCCGTAGCCGGTGTTCCAGTTGTACTGGCCTTTGGCGCTGAGCACGGCATCACCCAACTGATAGCCGACTTTGAGCTGGTAGTAGCCCATATATTTGGTGATATCCGGGTTGTCATCGGTTTCGCCCACCACATACCACGGCTTCACTTCCACCATCCAGTTACCGTTCTGCGCCATCAGACGCGTATAGGCACGGTTCCAGCTGCGCGAGGTAGGGTCAGAGCGACCGTTGGAATCGTGGTTAAAGCCCACTTCGACGTCACGCAGCGTCCAGCCCGCAAACTCATAATCCGTTGCAAAACCGAGGAACAGCTGCGGCTCATAGTTGGTTTCACGGAACGGCGAGGACTCTCCGCTGTTAGACAGCTGCCACCAGGATTTCTGCGTGTAAGACGCCCCGAGCACCGAGTTCGGCCCCAGAATACCGCGCCAGAACGGGAACGCGAGGCTGAGCTGGAACTTCACCTCATCTTTACGCGCATTATCAGACCAGTTATAGGAGCTTATCGCCTCTTTGTTGAGATCGCTGGTCTGGGTATAAATCACATAGTTGGTGTCATACGGATAGAGCGTGAACGGATTGTCATGCTCCTGAAGAAGGTTCGCGATAATACTACCGTGAACGGCAGGTTTATCATGCACCTCTTTGATCGTCGCTTCCTGCGCATATGCTGTGAGGGGCAGCGCAACCGCCGCCAGTAACCAGGCCAGATACGTCCGCATCGGTGGTGTTCTCCTGCAAAAGAGTAAAATTAGCTGAATAGTTATGTGGCGAACATTCTACAGACTTCTGCGACAACTGCTGCATCCTCGTTTCTGAAAGTGGAATTCCTTGTTGCCGAGGCATAAAATCAACATTTCGTTAACAATAAGGATGTGATGCCTCATGTCAGCCATGCTTACCGCCGAAGAAGTGTTAAAACTCGTGGGCGAGATTTTTGTTTACCATATGCCGTTTAACCGCGCGCTGGGACTGGAGCTGGAGCGTTACGAGAAAGATTTTGCCCAGCTGAGCTTCAACAACCAGCCGATGATGGTGGGTAACTGGGCGCAAAGTATTTTGCACGGCGGCGTGATTGCCGCCGCGCTGGACGTGGCGGCAGGTCTGGTCTGCGTGGGCAGCACGCTGACCCGCCATGACACCATCAACGAAGACGAACTCCGCCAGCGTCTGGCGCGCATGGGCACCATTGATTTGCGCGTCGACTATCTTCGCCCGGGGCGCGGAAATCGCTTTACCTGTACCAGCAGCCTGCTGCGCGCGGGAAATAAAGTTGCCGTGGCGCGCGTTGAATTACACAACGAAGAGCAGGTATATATCGCCAGCGCAACCGCCACTTATATGGTGGGTTGAGGCGGCAAAATCGGGTAAAATTAATTCACTTTTTTGTAACGGATTTTCCCGATGGATGCTAAACAGACGCGGCAGGGCGTTTTACTCGCCCTTGCCGCTTATTTTATTTGGGGTATCGCCCCGGCGTATTTCAAGCTTATCGCCTACGTTCCGGCCGATGAGATCCTGACTCACCGCGTTATCTGGTCATTCTTCTTTATGATTGCGCTGATGAGCCTCAGCCGTCAGTGGTCGGGCGTCAAAACGCTGCTGCAAACCCCGAAAAAGATTTTCCTGCTGGCGCTCTCCGCGGTGCTGATTGGCGGCAACTGGCTGCTGTTTATCTGGGCGGTGAATAATCATCACATGCTCGAAGCGAGCCTGGGGTACTTCATTAACCCGCTGGTGAATATCGTGCTGGGGATGATTTTCCTCGGTGAGCGCTTCCGCCGGATGCAGTGGGTGGCGGTGATTCTGGCCTTCTGCGGCGTACTGGTGCAGCTCTGGACCTTCGGCTCGCTGCCGATTATTGCCCTCGGCCTGGCGTTCAGCTTTGCGTTCTACGGCCTGGTGCGTAAGAAGATTGCGGTGGAAGCGCAGACGGGGATGCTGTTTGAAACCCTGTGGCTGCTGCCCGTGGCGGCGATTTATCTCTTCGGCATCGCCGACAGCGCCACCAGTCATATGGGCAGCAACCCGTGGTCGCTGAACCTGATGCTGATGGCGGCGGGCGTGGTGACCACCATTCCACTGCTGTGCTTCACCGGTGCCGCGACGCGTCTGCGTCTCTCCACGCTGGGCTTCTTCCAGTACATTGGCCCGACGCTGATGTTCCTGCTGGCAGTGGTGTTCTACGGCGAAGTGCCGGGGGCGGATAAGATGGTGACGTTCGCCTTTATCTGGGTGGCGCTGGCGATTTTCGTCGCCGATGCGATTTATACCCAGCGCAGGGTGCGCAAAGGGCTGTGATGTTGCCCTACCCCTCTCCCACAGGGAGAGGGAATTCGATCGTAGGGCGGGTAAGCGCAGCGCCACCCGCCAGATTTTTACAGCCAGTTACGACGCTTAAAGTACAGATACGGCGCCAGCCCCGCGAGGATCATAAAGATTATCGCCCCCGGGTAACCAAAGCTCCACTTCAGCTCCGGCATAAACTCAAAGTTCATCCCGTAGCTGGACGCCACCAGCGTCGGCGGCAGGAACACCACGGACACCACCGAGAAGATCTTGATGATGCGGTTCTGCTCGATGTTGATAAAGCCCATCGCCGCCTGCATCAGGAAGTTCACCTTCTGGAACAGAGATTCGTTGTGCGGCAGCAGGGATTCGATATCTCGTAAGATCTCCCGCGCCTGCTCCAGCTGACCGCCCGGCAGACGCGCCTTGCGCACCAGGAAGTTCAGCGCGCGCTGGGTATCCATCAGACACAAACGCACCTTCCAGCCGATATCTTCCAGTTCCGCCAGCGTGGAGAGCGCTTCGTCGTACTCATCGCCCTGATGGCCTTCCATGATCACGCGGCTCAGCTTTTCCAGATCGCTGTAGATGTTTTCAATTTCGTCCGCCAGCTGTTCAATTTTGGTCTCGAACAGATCGAGCAGCAGCTCGTAAGCGTTACCGTCCACCATTGCCTGGCTGCGGGCGCGCATGCGGTAGAGACGGAATGCCGGCAGCTCGCGCTCGCGCAGAGTAAACAGACGGCCGTCGCGAATGGTAAACGCCACGGTGGAGTTACCCGCGTGGTCTTCCGCATCTTCAAAGAAGAAGAAGGAGTGAATATGCAGACCGTCTTCGTCTTCAAAAAAACGCGCGGATGCTTCGATGTCTTCCAGTTCCGGGCGGGTTGCCAGGCTTTGCCCCAGTTCAGATTGTACGCGAAGGCGTTCATCGTCGTCCGGCTCGACCAGATCCACCCATACGGCATCAATGAGGGGCTGTGACTCTTCGGCTTCAAGCCGAGTCAGTCGGTTATTTTCGAGTTGAAATGCGCTCAACATGACCGGGACTCCCAATGCAAAAAATATCGGACAGTTCGGTGGGCACACAGAAACAAATTGGGTTTCAGACCATTAAACAGCCTGACTCAGCGCGACGGGAATAATGCAGGTCGCTGACAACCACTAAGGCCATCAGCAAGAGGAGATAGCCTTAGGAGTTGTTCCTGGATGACAGGGAATTGAGCCAGTATCTACTGGGTGTGTCCAAGGCGAATGTCCTCTTAGCGTAATCGTGCGCGCATGTTACGCCAGCTATAACTATGGCGTCAACACGCAACGGAACGCTGAAGGGCATTAATTGACCTTCGCTGTATAAGGCTAGCAGATTATTACAAAATAATGATATTTTTCTGAATGTTAGACTGTTTCCAGCTTCGCATAGGCCGCCACCAGCCATTTGATCCCCTGCCCCTGGAACGCCACCTGCAGGCGGCTGTGCTCGCCGCTGCCTTCCAGATTCACAATGGTGCCTTCGCCAAACTTCGAATGGCGCACGCGCTGGCCCAGCTTGTAGCCGGTATCGGTTTCCGCAATCGGCGAGCCCATGCGCTGATGGCTGACCGGACGGCTGATGCTCGCCCGCAGACGCACCTCTTCCACGCACTCCTCCGGCAGTTCGCCGATAAAGCGCGACGGACGGTGATAAACCTCTTTACCGTACAGACGGCGGGTTTCGGCGTAGGTTAGCGTCAGCTTTTGCATCGCGCGCGTCACGCCCACGTAGGCCAGACGACGTTCCTCTTCCAGACGGCCGCCTTCATCCAGCGACATCTGGCTCGGGAACATCCCCTCTTCCATCCCGACGATAAACACCTGCGGGAACTCCAGACCTTTGGCGGAGTGCAGGGTCATCAGCTGAACCGCATCCTGCCAGGTGTCCGCCTGCCCTTCTCCCGCTTCCAGCGCAGCGTGGGACAGAAACGCCTGCAGCGGCATCAGATCTTCGTCTTCTTCGTTGTAGCTGAACTGGCGCGTTGCCGTGACCAGTTCCTCTAAGTTCTCAATACGGGTCTGGCCCTTCTCGCCTTTCTCCTGCTCGTACATGGTTCTCAGGCCGGAGTCTTTAATCACCCGGTCGGTCTGCACGTGCAGCGGCATGTCGGCGGTTTCCTGCGCCAGAGCGTCAATCAGCTCAAGGAAGCGCTGTAATGCGCTGGCGGCACGTCCGGCGAGCGCTTTTTCCTGCAGCAGCTCGCGGCACGCCTGCCACAGCGTCAGCTGGCGATCGCGCGAGGCCTGACGCACCACGTCCAGCGTGCGGTCGCCAATCCCGCGGGTCGGCGTATTGACCACGCGTTCAAACGCCGCGTCGTCGTTACGGTTCGCAATGAGGCGCAGATACGACAGCGCATCTTTGATTTCCTGACGTTCGAAGAAGCGCATACCGCCATAAATGCGGTACGGCATGCTCACCTGCAGCAGCGCCTCTTCCAGCACGCGCGACTGGGCGTTGCTGCGGTAGAGAATGGCGCACTGCTCCAGCGCGCCGCCGTTGTCCTGCCAGGTTTTGATGCGGTTCACCACGAAGCGGGCTTCGTCGAGCTCGTTGAAGGCGCAGTAAATCGAAATCGGTTCGCCGTCGACGCCGTCGGTCCACAGCTTTTTACCCAGACGCCCGTTGTTGTTTTCAATCAGGGCGTTGGCCGCGCTCAGGATGTTGCTGGTTGAACGGTAGTTCTGCTCCAGACGGATAGTTTCCGCGCCGGGGAAATCGTTGAGGAAGCGCTGAATGTTTTCCACCTGCGCCCCGCGCCAGCCGTAGATCGACTGGTCATCATCGCCCACGATCATCACCTTGCCGGTATCACCGGCCAGCAGGCGGATCCACGCGTACTGGATGTTGTTGGTATCCTGGAATTCGTCCACCAGGATATTGGTGAAGCGTTCGCGGTAGTGCTGCAGGATGTGCGGCTTGTTGAGCCACAGCTCGTGGGCGCGCAGCAGCAGCTCGGCGAAATCCACCAGACCGGCGCGATCGCACGCTTCCTGATAGGCCTTGTAGACGTTCTGCCAGGTCTGCTCGACCGGGTTGCCGAAGCTCTGAATGTGGTGCGGGCGCAGCCCCTCGTCCTTCTGGCCGTTGATGTACCACATCGCCTGACGCGGCGGCCACTGCTTCTCGTCGAGGTTCATCGCCTTGATCAGGCGCTTCAGCAAGCGGAGCTGGTCTTCGCTGTCGAGGATCTGGAAATCCTGCGGCAGGTTGGCGTCCATATGGTGCGCGCGCAGCAGGCGGTGCGCCAGGCCGTGGAAGGTGCCAACCCACATGCCGCCCTGGCTGGTGCCCATCAGTTGGGCGATACGGTGGCGCATCTCTGCTGCCGCCTTGTTGGTAAACGTCACCGCCATGATGGAGTACGGGGAGCAGTTCTCCACGCTCTGCAGCCAGGCGATACGGTGAACCAGCACGCGCGTCTTACCACTGCCCGCCCCAGCCAGCACCAGCATGTTGGTGCGCGAGGCGGCAACCGCGTCACGCTGTTTGTCATTAAGGCTGTCGAGCAGGTAAGAAACGTCCATTGGCACCGTCACATAGTATTCAGGAACACAGCGAAGCGCCCGGTGGCGCTTCGCTTACCGGGCCTACAACTGCAAACCCCTGGTAATTTATACAATATTACTGGTGATTATATCAGCGTCGTGAGGGATGCCAACCGTGAAATTTCCACGTGCGGCAGAAGACGGCTGTCGGTTGCGGTCATCAGCTCCGCATTTTCCGGCTTGATCCAGCAGGCCTGCATCCCGCAGCGAATAGCACCGGCCACGTCCGTGGTCAGGTCATCCCCCACGTGCAGAATGTTACCCAGCGGCAGGTTAAGCTTATCCGCCGCCAGATGGTACATATCATTAAACGGCTTCGCTCGCCCGTGCGGGCCCGCGCGCAGCACAAATTCAAAGTAATCGCTGAGGCCAAACAGCTCGGGCTGGGCATTGCCGTTGGTGATGGCCACCAGCGGCCACTTTTCGGCAAGCTTCGCCAGCGTGTCGTGAGTCTCCTGCGGCACGTCGATACGGCTGCGCCATTTGGCAAAGTTTTCCATGGCCGCTTCGGCACCGATGGCCGCGTCCTGCGCGCTCAGGCCAGCATTGAGCATCGCCTGCTCGACCGCACGACGACGCCATTCGGTCACGTCGTGGTAAATGTCCGGCTCGGTTTCCCGCAGGGACTGACGAAGCTTCTGAAAGTCCTTGTTCTGTATCGCTTTCAGCGCGGGATGGTAGTTCTGCACAAACGCCAGCGACTCCTGCTCGGTACGCAGGATCACCTCGCGGTTGTCGTAAAGGGTGTCATCAAGGTCAAACGTCAGGGCTGAGATCTGACCAAGTGGGCGGTAAAAACGCATTATTTCCCCCGTTTGGCGCGTGGATGCGCCGCGTCATACACCGAGGCAAGGTGTTGGAAGTCTAAGTGGGTATAAATTTGTGTGGTCGACAGATTCGCGTGGCCAAGCAGTTCCTGCACGCCGCGCAGATCGCCGCTCGACTCAAGCATGTGTGTCGCAAAGGAGTGGCGCAGCTTGTGCGGGTGAACGTGGCTGTTCAGCCCCTGCTTAATGCCCCACTCCGCAAAGCGCTTCTGGACGTTACGCGCCGAGATCCGTTTGCCGAGCTTCGACAGGAACAGCGCATCCTCTTCGCTGCCAAACAGCCCGCGCAGGTCAAGCCAGTGCTCAATCCAGGAAACCGCATTGCGGCCAATCGGCAGGCGGCGCTCTTTGCTGCCCTTACCCATTACCCACACTTCACCGGACTCCAGATCGAGGTGTTTGATATCAAGATTAACCAGCTCGGACAGACGCAGCCCGGCACCGTACATCACCTCCAGCATCGCGCGGTCGCGCACGGCGAGCGGATCGTTAAGGTCGATATCCAGCAGGCGGTTTACGTCGTCGACGTCGATATTTTTAGGCAGATGGCGCGGCGCTTTCGGCGTGGCGATCCCCTTTGCCGGGTTGGCTTTTAAGCCCCCCTGGCTGACCAGCCAGTCGAAGAAACTGCGAAGCGCTGAGAGCCTGAGCGCCAGGCTCGCCGGGCTGAGATTTTTTTTACGGCTACGCACGACGAACCCGCGTACCGTCGCAGCGTCACATTGTTGCCAGCTTTTCAGGCCGATTTCGTCGGCGATCTGCATGATGGCATCAAGCTGACGCTGGTAGTTGAGCAGGGTAATGGGGCTAAGCTGACGCTCCACGCCCAAATAGCGCAGAAAGCGCGAGACGTCAGTGGCGAGCAGTCCGTCCATCATACGCGCTCAATCCAGCGCTCCAGCAGCTCGGGCAGCATCAGGGCGATCTCCTGCAGCAGGTGCGTGGCTTGCCCCTGCTCATAGTGATGCGCATCGCGGCTGGTAAATAACATGACACCCAGATCGCCATCGCGCCCCATCAGCGACATCGCCACCGAGCCAATCGCTTTGGCTTCCGGTAACACCACCAGCAGCTCAGGCCCGTTCAGCGGCCCCAGATAGTGGTGCTCATGGCCCAGACGCTGAATGCGCAGCGGTTCAAACGCCTGACGGCTGAGCGCCAGATGGGTGAACCCCGACGGTGCGCCAATGCGCCAGCGGTCAGGGAAAAGCCGAATCGTTGCGCCCGCCAGCCCCAGCTCGCGAGCCCAGCGGTGGAAGCGGCTGAGGAACTCGTCAAGACTGTGCGCGGACGCCAGACGCGCCTGCAGGTGTAGCAGACGATAGAACAGGCTTTCGTTGGTGCTGGCCTGCTCCATCAGCAGCGTCATGTTCTCTTCTAGCTGATTGATGTGGTTGCGCGAGCGCGCCATGTGCCATTCGACCAGCGACACGGTCCCGCGAACCGGATGCGGCACGCGCATCTCTTCGACGACGCGTGCATTGCGAATAAAAAACTCAGGATTGCGCAGCAGATAATCAACAACAGCTCTGTCGTCCAGTTCCGTCACTGTTTCCTGCAGTTCTTCCCCTGGTTGTTTCATAGATGGATAAACCCGTCATAGACATGTGCCGCCGGGCCAGTCATATACAGTGGATGACCCGGTCCTTTCCAGGCGATATCAAGCCTACCGCCCGGTAATTCCACGCGAACCTCTTCTGCCAGTAACCCCTGAGAGATGCCCACGGCCACCGCAGCACAGGCGCCGCTTCCGCAGGCCTGCGTCTCGCCCGCGCCGCGCTCGTAAACCCGCAGGCGAATGTGCTCGCGCTTCACCACCTGCATAAAGCCGATGTTCGCGCGCTCCGGGAAACGTTCGTGGCTTTCCAGTACCGGGCCGAGCGTTTCGACCGCGGCGGTTTCCACATCATCAACCTGAATCACGCAGTGTGGGTTACCCATTGAGACGACGCCGCACAATACTGTCTGCTCGGCCGCACGCATAATATAGGTCTTTTCCGCTTTGTTTGCGCGAAACGGCACGACGGAGGGCTCGAAGTTAGGCTCGCCCATATTCACGCGCACCAGCTCATCATCGGTGACGCTGAGCACCATGCGGCCATTGGCCGTGCTGACGCGAATATCACGCTTGTTGGTCAGCCCTTTCAGGCGGACAAAGCGGGCAAAACAGCGCGCGCCGTTGCCGCACTGATTAACTTCGCTGCCGTCCGCGTTAAAAATACGGTAGTGGAAATCGAGGTCGGGATCGTACGGTGGCTCGACCACCAGCAGCTGATCGAACCCCACGCCCAGATGCCGATCCGCCAGGCGACGGATCAGTTCCGGGGAGAAAAACACATTCTGCGTTACCGCGTCGACGACCATAAAATCGTTGCCAAGGCCATGCATTTTAGAGAACTGCATCATTTGCTCCATTGCGCGGGTACAGAACGTTGTCGTCAGAGATTAACCTGAGTCGGGCCACCGTTGTCGCCACGATCGTTAGTATTTGGCGTGGTAGACTCAATGCCGCTTTGCACGGGTTTCGTCGGCGGCGGCGCGGTTTTATCCGCAGGTGGGAAGTACAGTGGTCCCTTCAGTCCGCAGCCAGTCAGGCTAAACAGCGTGATGAGAACGGCAAGCGTTCGGAAAGCGTTTTTCATTATAAAGTTGCCCGTAAGTTCAAATCTGTTTCTATCATCGCAGGAGAAGACACAAAAGCAAGAGTTTGCCGCTTTCCTGCAACGGGAATTATTTAGGGTTATACTGCCGGCATCACGAAAAACAGGAACAAAACCATGAACGACAGTGAATTCCATCGCCTTGCCGACAACCTGTGGATGACCATCGAAGAGCGTCTTGACGACTGGGATGGCGACAGCGATATCGATTGTGAAATCAACGGCGGCATTCTGACCCTGAGCTTCGAAAATGGCAGCAAAATTATTATTAACCGCCAGGAGCCGCTTCACCAGGTGTGGCTGGCCGCGAAACAGGGCGGCTATCATTTCGATCTGAAGGACGGGGAATGGGTTTGCGACCGTAGCGGCGTACCGTTCTGGGATCTGCTGGAACAGGCGGCGACCGCGCAGGCGGGTGAGGCTGTGAGTTTCAGGTAGTTTTGTTGCCGGGTGGCGCTGCGCTTACCCGGCCTACGGGTTCGAACTGTTGTAGGCCCGGTAAGGCGTAGCCGCCACCGGGCGAGCGAAAAGGCTCAGGAGAAATACTGCTGCAACAGCGGCGCGGTGTCCTGATTGGCAGGCGCGGCTGGCGTTACGGCCTGTGTACGGAACGGGATCACCTGCGTACGTCCGTCGACGTTCACAATCTGGTAGAACTGCGGCAGGTTAAAGTTGATAAAGCTTGAGCCGTAGGTGAAACGGTCATGCGAAGAGGAGTAGAAGCGGCTGACGTCGCGCACCAGCTCCTCTTTACTGCCTTCACAGTGGTGATACACCTCGGCGCGGTTGGTTTCATCCAGAATGTAGATGTTGAACCCGGCATCGTCGCCCGACTCTTCAAAGAAGAACTGAATAATCCCTTCGCTGGCGAATCCGTCCACCACCTGCGGGAGCTTAACGTGGTTGGTTTCCACCTGCACCGACAGGCCATGCAGCTTGTTGTGTGAAATCGCGCCGTAGAACTCGATGGCGTTTTCCAGCTTCTGTACCGACACGTTCAGACGTTCGAAGAACAGGCCCCAGGTCTGACCGGAGACGCGCAGCGCTTTAAAACGCCCGGTTTCCTGACGGGTGCTGGACAGACGCAGTTCGATACACTCAGAAACCAGCTGCTGCACGCGGGTACGAATTAAACCGCGCAGGTGCTGGCTGTAGCAGAACACCTCAACGCTGTCCGGCGGTGCGGCATCCTGGTGCATCTTGCCGAGAATGGTTTTCAGCGCTTCGATCATCGCCTGCTCGCCGTTGAAATGCAGGGTACGCACTTCGTTCCACGAGTTGCGGTACAGCAGATCCACGCTGCCCACCAGGCAGTTTTGCTGCTCGCCAAAGCTGAAAACGTCCAGCTTGCGGAAGTCAAAGTGAACCACCTGATTGCGGAAGGCCGCCGTCGGGTCGTATTCCAGGTTGACGATAATCGCCAGATGGCGAATTTCGCACGGGCTGTAGAGCGCTTTCGGCGTTGGGGCAGGCAGACGCAGCGGGAAGTGGTGCGACACATCCGCGACCATCTCCTGCAGCTTAGCGAGATCTACCACCTCGTTGCCTTTGATAAACAGGCGCGTGCGCGAGGTCAGCAGGCCGTTAAACCAGGCCCAGGCCACCAGCTTGTTCAGGTAGCGGTTATACTCCAGCGGCTGATGGCTGATGATTGAGTCCATGCTTGGCGCACGGTTATACAGATACCACCCGGTGCGGTTTGCGCGGCCCGGCGGCACATAGATAAAGGTCAGATTCGGTTCTGACAGGTCTGGCGAAATCTGCGGATTAACCAGGGTGACTTTGCCCGGCAGCGCTTCAAACGCGGCGTACAGCTTACGGGTCAATACCCCGATGTCCTGCGGGCTGGCGGAAACGCTGAGGTTGTTACGGCGCGCAAAGCGGATCAGGTTACGGTAGCTTTGCATCATCGCATCGAGCAGTTCGTTGTGCGCTTCACGCACCTGATCGATTTTCCAGTTGGCCCGGTTGTCGAGCATGGACAGACGCGCTTCGTCCCATCCCCACTCTTTCACTAACTGACTGACCACTTCACGACGCCAGCCCACGCAGGCGCGCTCGCGGCTCAATTTCTCACAGACTTTGAGATAGAAACATCGACGCACCAGGTCAAGACGCGTGGTGTCATCAATGGCTTTCAGGTATTCGGTCACGCGCTCCAGCATCATGCAGTAGGCGTCCAGCCCGAAGGAGACGATCTCCCCGTCGTGCAGACGCTGCTTGATATCTTTCGCCAGCAGGCGCGGCGTAGGGTATTCCCAGGAATAGGCTTCCAGCAGCAGCGTTTTCAGCACCGCTTTGTACGGTGAGTCGATACTCTTATAGAGCTGCCAGAGGCTTGCGCCAAAGTACTCTTCGGCTGACAGAGAGCTGAGGCCGCCAAGATCCAGCCATTCGTTTGGCGTCAGTACGCCCTGCGCGTAAAGCGACATGACGTAGTCATCGTAATGCTCTTCTTCTTCGCACGGGACCATATTCCACAGAATACGCTTCCCGGCCAGACGCACGGCAGTACGGTAAAATTCATCCAGCAGTAAGATGTGCTGAGTCGAGCCGCAGTCCTCACCACCCAGACTGCCGCTTTCGTTATGGCGGAAACGGTTTTCATCAATCAGGAAGAAGCTTACTTCCACGCCGAGCGAGGCCGCCCAGCTCTCCAGCAGGCTGCACTTGCGCTGCAGCAGCTGACGCTCGTCGTTATCGAGCCAGGACTGATGGCAGACCCAGATGTCCAGGTCCGAAGAACAGCTTTGCCCTACCGATGAGGTGCTCCCCATAGAGTAAACGCCGGTAATCGGCAGTTCACCTTTTGGAGACTCCTGTGGCGGCATGCCGCGGTAGAGTTCCAGCTCGTTCAGGTAATGCTGTTGGGTTTCATCAGGCGTGAAAAGGCAAATGCCCTGGGGAACGTTACCGTCAAGGTAGCCAGGCATCAGCGGATGGTGATAGTGCAATAATGTCGGCAGCAGACTGTATACCTGCTGGAAAGCAGGGCCCATGGCAGCAAGCGCGCGATCCACACGCAGTTGATTAATGGCATCCAGTCTCTGTTTCAGAGTCTCAATATAGAGGTACAAGACGTATCGCCTGATGTTTCCGGGTGTCGCAAGCTATTCAAAACACGAATAACAGCGGACCCGCAGTATTTCAAAAAGATAACCGTTACCCTTTTTCGCCCTTATCATTTTTGGTGGTAGCGACGAAAAAATGGTCTAAAACGTGATCAATTTAACACCTTGCCGGTTGACCGTAAAGAAAGATGCGCTACATACAAGTGTAGCACCGTTCTGTACGTGTAAATTCCTGAATACGGCTATGGCTGACGAATACGTCGCCTTGTCCCTCTCACGCTTCATCAACCGTAAAACTGCCATCCCAGAGTCAACAATGTTAGGATGGTTAGCGATTGATAATGACGGTAACAAGCATGTTAGACAATGTTTTGAGAATTGCCACACGCCAAAGCCCCCTCGCGCTCTGGCAGGCACATTATGTGAAGCAGCGCCTTGAAGCCTGCCACAGTGGATTGCGCGTCGAGCTGGTGCCGATGGTCACGCGCGGTGACGTGATCCTCGACACGCCCCTGGCGAAAGTGGGCGGCAAAGGTCTGTTTGTCAAAGAACTGGAACTGGCATTGCTTGAGAACCGCGCCGATATCGCCGTACATTCAATGAAAGACGTGCCCGTCGAGTTCCCGGAAGGGCTAGGGCTGGTGACCATCTGCGAGCGCGAAGATCCGCGCGATGCGTTTGTCTCTAACCACTTTGACTCGCTCGACGCGCTGCCGGAGGGTAGCGTGGTTGGCACGTCCAGTTTACGCCGTCAGTGTCAGCTGGCAGAGCGCCGTCCTGACCTGATCATTCGCTCGCTGCGCGGTAACGTCGGAACGCGTCTGGGCAAGCTGGATAACGGCGATTACGATGCCATTATCCTCGCCGTTGCCGGCCTCAAGCGTCTGGGGCTGGAGTCGCGCATTCGCGTGGCGTTGCCGCCAGAGCTGTCGCTCCCGGCCGTGGGCCAGGGTGCCGTCGGCATCGAGTGCCGTCTGGACGATGCGCGTACCCGCGCACTGCTCGCACCGCTGAACCATGACGAGACCGCTATCCGCGTAAAAGCCGAGCGTGCGATGAATACCCGCCTCGAAGGAGGATGTCAGGTACCGATTGGCAGCTATGCTGAATTAACAGAAGGTGAACTGTGGCTGCGCGCGCTGGTGGGCGCTCCGGACGGTTCCCAGATGGTACGCGGCGAACGTCGCGGTAAAGCGCAAGATGCCGAGCAGCTTGGCGTGTCGCTGGCGGAAGAGCTGCTGGATAACGGCGCCCGCGAGATTCTGGCTGACGTTTATAATGGAGAGCCCCCTGCATGAGTATTCTTGTCACCCGCCCTTCTCCCGCAGGAGAGCAGTTAGTGAGCCGTCTGCGCACACTTGGGCAGGTGGCCTGGAGTTTTCCGCTCATTGAATTCTCCCCCGGTCGGGAGCTCTCCGCGCTCGCCGACCAGATGAATACCCTTCAGGAAGGCGACCTGCTGTTTGCGCTGTCGCAACATGCCGTGGAATTTGCCCACGCGCAGCTGCAACAGCAGGGTTTAGCCTGGCCACTTGCCCCCCGCTATTTCGCGATTGGCCGCACAACGGCACTGGCGCTGCATACCGTAAGCAGCGCGGACGTTCGTTACCCGTTAGATCGGGAAATCAGCGAAGTCTTGCTACAATTACCTGAATTACAAACTATTGCCGGAAAGCGTGCGCTCATTTTGCGCGGCAACGGTGGCCGCGAACTGCTGGGCGAAACGCTGCGTGAACGTGGTGCAGACGTGACGTTCATTGAGTGCTATCAGCGCTGTGCAAAACACTACGATGGCGCGGAAGAGGCGATGCGCTGGCACGCGCGCGGCATTAATACGCTGGTGGTCACCAGCGGTGAAATGTTACAACAGCTTTGGTCGCTGATACCGCTTTGGTATCGCGAAAACTGGTTACTCCGCTGTCGGCTTCTGGTCGTCAGTGAGCGTCTGGCGAACCAGGCCCGGGAACTGGGCTGGCAGGATATTCGGATCGCTGATAACGCCGACAACGATGCGCTGCTGCGCGCATTACAATAACTCTCAAATGGGAAGCCATAATGACGGAACACGACAAATCCTCCGCCGTGGTTGAAGAGACCAGGGAGACTGTGGAGACGACGCCACAGCCAGAGACGACTGAGAAAACCGCTGAGAAGAAAAACGGCAGCAACAAAACGAGCCTCGCGCTGAGCGCGATTGCCATTGCCATTGCGCTGGCAGCAGGGGTTGGCCTGTACGGCCTGGTGAAGCAACAGGGTGCTAACCAGACGTCCACCAGCGATGCGCTGGTGAATCAGCTCACTGCCCTGCAAAAAGCGCAGGAGACGCAGAAAACCGAGCTCGAAACGGTGATTAAGCAGCAGGCCGCCGCGCTTGCCGAGGCGAACAGCAAACAGGAAGAGCTGGCTAAACAGCTGGGCGACGTGCAGCAGAAAGTCGCCACGATTTCCGGTACCGATGCCAAAACCTGGCTGCTCTCGCAAGCTGACTTCCTGGTGAAGCTCGCCGGACGTAAGCTCTGGAGCGATCAGGACGTCACCACTGCCGCCGCGCTGCTGAAAAGCGCCGACGCGAGCCTGGCAGACATGAACGACCCGAGCCTTATCGCGGCCCGCCGCGCGATCACCGAGGACATCGCCAGCCTCTCCGCCGTCTCGCAGGTGGATTACGACGGCATTATCCTCAAGGTGAACCAGCTGTCGAATCAGATTGATAACCTGCAGCTGGCGGATAACAACGACGACGATTCCCCGATGGATTCCGACGGTACCGAGCTTTCCAGCTCCCTGAGCGAATGGCGCATAAACCTGCAGAAAAGCTGGCAGAACTTTATGGACAGCTTCATCACTATCCGCCGTCGCGACGAAACCGCCGTGCCGCTGCTGGCGCCGAACCAGGATATCTATCTGCGCGAGAACATTCGTTCCCGCCTGCTGGTGGCGGCTCAGGCCGTGCCGCGTCATCAGGAAGAGACATACAAACAGGCGCTGGATAACGTCTCGACGTGGGTACGCGCCTACTACAACACCGATGATGCGACGACCACCGCCTTCCTCGAAGACATTGATAAGCTGAGCCAGCAGAACATCACCATGAACGTGCCGGATAAGCTGGCCAGCCAGCCGATTCTGGAGAAACTGATGCAGACGCGCGTACGTAACCTGCTGGCGCAGCCGGGCGTACCGGCAGAGCCGACGGACGGAGCGGCACCTGCTCCGGCTCCGGCTCCGGCTCCGGCGCCTGAAAGCGCACCACAAGGAGAGTAATGATGCTAAAAGTTCTCTTACTCTTCATCCTGCTGATCGCCGGGATCGTGCTGGGACCTATGCTTGCGGGTCATCAGGGTTACGTCCTGATCCAGACGGATAACTACAACATTGAAACCAGCGTAACCGGCCTGACGATCATTCTGATCCTCGGCGTGGTGGTGCTGTTTGCGATCGAGTGGATCCTGCGCCGTATTTTCCGCACCGGTGCCCACACGCGCGGCTGGTTCGTTGGTCGTAAACGCCGCCGCGCCCGCAAGCAGACCGAACAGGCGCTGCTTAAGCTTGCCGAGGGTGACTATCAGCAGGTTGAAAAGCTGATGTCGAAAAACGCCGACCATGCCGAACAGCCGGTAGTGAATTATCTGCTCGCTGCCGAAGCGGCGCAGCAGCGCGGTGACGAAGCCCGCGCCAATCAGCATCTGGAGCGGGCGGCAGAGCTGGCTCACGGCGACCCGATTCCTGTAGAAATCACGCGCGTTCGCCTGCAGCTGGCGCGCAATGAAAATCACGCGGCGCGTCACGGTATCGATCGCCTGCTGGAAGTTGCGCCACGTCATCCGGAAGTGCTGCGTCTTGCCGAGCAGGCGTATATTCGTACCGGCGCCTGGGGCTCGCTGCTGGACATCATTCCGTCGATGGCGAAGGCCGAGGTGGGCGACGATGAACATCGTGATGAGCTTCAGCGTCTGGCATGGATTGGCCTGATGGATCAGGCGCGCGCCGACCTGGGCAGCGACGGTCTGAAAACGTGGTGGAAGAATCAGAGCCGTAAGACGCGCCAGCAGGTTCCTCTGCAGGTCGCCATGGCGGAACATCTTATTGAATGTGACGATCATGACACGGCTCAGGAGATCCTCCTCGATGGCCTGAAGCGCCAGTATGACGATCGTCTGGTGATGGTGATCCCGCGTCTGAAAACCAATAATCCTGAGCAAATCGAAAAAGTGCTGCGTCAGCAGATTAAAACCGTCGGTGACCGCCCGCTGCTGTGGAGCACGCTCGGTCAGTCGCTGATGAAGCACGGAGAATGGCAGGAGGCGAGCCTCGCCTTCCGCGCGGCGCTGAAGCAGCGTCCGGACGCGTTTGACTACGCGTGGCTTGCCGATACGCTGGACAAGCAGCACAAGCCGGAAGAGGCAGCCGCCATGCGGCGTGACGGATTGCTGTTAACGCTGCAAAATAACGGTGCGCAGCAGTAAATAAAAAGGAGGCCAGAGGGCCTCCTTTTTTTATCGCCTTTCTCCTGCTACATTCTTTACACACACATCTGCAAACGAACCCGCCAATGTAACCATGTCTTTTCATTAACCTTTTTTCACACACGCGCACATTTTGCAGCGTGGACTAAATCGTTTTTGAAAGGAAATCTCCATGAACTCGCTTTTGTATGCGCTTATCCAGGCGCTGCGCTGCCACCGCTGGCTGCGCCTGCTTGCCTGTGCTTTTATCTTTTCTTCACTGGGGAATGGCTTAACCCAGGTCGTGGTCTTCGGTTTGCTGCTGGCGTGGTCAGCCCCGCCCGCTCTGCTCACACTCGCTTTTCTTTTCGCTACGGTACCAGGGTTCATCGGCAGTATCTTCGGCGAAAAGCTGTGCTCGCGCTTTTCGCCGATATCCCTGCTGATACTGACCGAGGGGCTGGGCCTGCTCGCCCTGCTCTTTCCCCTGCTTGGTGTGGGTTACCACAGCGTTGCCGCATTGCTCGCCGTGCAATCCACCGAAGCCCTGCTCAGCGGGATGAGCTGGCCCGCGCTGACTTTGCTCTTTAAGCGCGGACTTAGCGAAGCGGAGCTGCCCGCTGCAACCTGTCTGGAAAATGTGATTTTTGCTTCTCAGGTGTTGTTAGGGACCGGCCTGGGCGTGGTGCTGTTTCAGAAGACGTCCGTGTTTACCCTGCTGGCCATTGATGCCGCCACCTTTCTCGGGTCAGTGGTACTGCTATGGCTGGCTGGGCGCCGGTTTTCTCCGGCACCACATCCCACCGCTATGGAAAGGGGAGTTTCTGCAACATTACGCTGGCAGGCGTTGACCGTTCGGCAGAAACGCAGCCTGCTCATCCTGCCGGCGCTGGCCGCCGTCGGCTCACCGGCGATGGCGCTGCTTCCGGCACTGGCCCAGCAGCTCCGTCCTCAGGATGCGGCGGGCCTTGCTTTGCCTCTGCTTTTCGCGAGGAGTCTGGGGCAGCTTTGTGGCCCCCTGCTGCTAAAAAAAGAGAGCCTGACGCGCTTTGCGGCCCACACGCCGCGAATAATCGTTTGCCTGAGCATCTTTCTGGCCGCTTATGGCATGCTGCCTTTTTTGTCCGGGTGGACGATATGCGCGCTGGGGATGATCTTTATCGCGCATCTGGCCTCGAATGTTCTCTTCGCAGCGGGCACGTTTGGGGTACTCAGTAGTTTTCCTCTCACGCAAACCGCTTCGGCCAGCGGTAAAGCCTGGCGCTGGCAAACGCTCAGCGCCTCTCTTTTCACCGGCATTGCAGCGGCGGTAGCTTCAGGGTTTGGCTCCGTACAGGCGCTCTATGCTGTCTCTGTATCGGCCCTGCTGATGGTTGCCCTGATCATGCGCCTGTATCGGGAATAAGGCATAAAAAAACGCCTGCTATAAAAGCAGGCGTTAAAACAGGTCTGTAAGACAACATATTTGGTGCTTCACTCAACGTTGTGTCCATGGTGTCTGATGAGGCCGAAGCGACATCTGTCAGTGGACGATAAGCACCGTAAATGGCTCTGCGTCATTCCTGAGTTTATGAGGCACTAAGGCGAACATAAGAGATGGAATGAGCATCTACACGCATATTATTGCACGTAACGTGCCAACATGACACCCAGAACTTTTACATGACGCAACATTTTAAGATAAAAGGAAATTATGCTGCCTGGCGCCGTCTTAGGCTCTACAACGTATCGGGAAAAGGCGGGAATATGTCGCCAGGAGGAGACAGCAAAACCCATAAATAATTATTTGTTTAATTTTCAATGAGTTGCATGTCGCTGGATTGCGACAAAGAAAAAGGGCTCTGTCGGGGCATGACTACAGGAATGAGAGCTCGCAGAAAACAAAAAACCCCGCCGAAGCGGGGTTCAAAATTGGTCGGCGAGAGAGGATTCGAACCTCCGACCCACTGGTCCCAAACCAGTTGCGCTACCAAGCTGCGCTACTCGCCGATGTACTGCTTTTTGAATTTTTAGTTCAATTCATTTAAAAAGTCGTGGTGCGAGGGGGGGGACTCGAACCCCCACATCCAAAGGACACTAACACCTGAAGCTAGCGCGTCTACCAATTCCGCCACCTTCGCAATTCACAACTCTTTCAAATAATGGGGTGGCTAATGGGATTCGAACCCACGACAACTGGAATCACAATCCAGGGCTCTACCAACTGAGCTATAGCCACCACTGTATTCTTTCACGCGGTACTGACTACTTCTCAGACCACCGCAGCTCTAGCGCCGGGACTAAAATGGCGCGCCCGACAGGATTCGAACCTGAGACCTCTGCCTCCGGAGGGCAGCGCTCTATCCAGCTGAGCTACGGGCGCTTAGCGCCGTTGCGGGGCTGGATATTACGTACCTCCGTCCCCGCTGTCTAGTGCTTTTTTGAAAAAAATGCGCGTTTGGTTATGGTTTGCACATTTTGCCGCTTATTCCTCCACTTTCTGCGTGGTGCCGCGGCGACCCAGGCCAAAAAGCTTATATGCAGCCGTTACAGCCGCCAGGAAGATCATCCCGACAAACAGCGACATGCGGGTATCTTCATTAAAGTACATGCCGATTAATACGCAAATCAGGAACGCCATCGTCAAATAGTTCGCATAGGGGAACAGAATTGAGCGGAACGGATGGCTTTCAATCGCTTTTTTATGCGCATGACGGAAACGCAGCTGGCTGATGAGGATAACAAACCACGGCACCATGCCCGGCAGTACGCTGGCGCTGTAGACGTAAACGAACACGCGCTGCGGGTTAGGAATGATGTAATTCAGGCAAGAGCCAATCAGCAGGATTACAATGGAGACCGCCACACCCGCCACCGGTACGCCGGCACGTGAAACTTTACTCATCGCCGCAGGCAGCTGGTTATTCTTCGAAAGCGCATAGAGCATACGCCCGCAGCTGTACATCCCGCTGTTACAGCCTGACAGCGCTGCCGTCAGGACCACAAAGTTGATGATACCCGCCGCCGCCGTGATACCAATTTTGGCGAAGGTTAATACAAACGGGCTACCCGTCGTGCCAATTTCGTTCCACGGGAAGATGGTCACGATGACGAAGATCGCGCCCACATAGAAAATCAGGATACGCCACAGCACTTTGCCCACCGCGCTACGCAGCGTGACCTGCGGGTTTTTCGCTTCACCGGCGGTAATACCGATCAGCTCCACGCCCTGATACGAGGCCACAACGATACACAGCGCCGTCAGGAAGCCCTTCCAGCCGCCGGCGAAGAAGCCGCCGTTTTCGGTCAGGTTGCCGAAGCCGATAGCGTGTCCACCGTTGCCAAAGCCGAAGAAAATCACGCCCAGGCCGACGACAATCATCACGATAATCGTGGTGACTTTGATCATTGCGAACCAGAACTCAATTTCACCGTAAAGGCGCACGGCGGCCAGGTTTGCCAGCGCCACCAGCCCCACGGCAATGAGCGCGGGTATCCACTGGACCATGTCCGGGAACCAGAACTGGACGTAGACCCCTATCGCGGTGATCTCTGAGATGCCCACCGCCATCCACATAAACCAGTATGACCAGGCCGTCAGGTAGCCGAAGAACGGGCTCATATAGCGATGCGCGTAAACGGCGAAAGAGCCGGTTACCGGCTCCAGGAAGAGCATTTCGCCCATGGAACGCATAATGAAGAAAACAAACAGCCCGGCGATAATATACGCCAGTAATACGGAAGGGCCTGCCCATTTGAGCGTGCTTGCGGAGCCCATAAACAGGCCTACGCCGATAGTGCCGCCCAGCGCTATCAGTTCAATATGACGAGCTTCCAGCCCACGCTGTAGCTCCGGTTGTTTCTCTGCCATAGATCCTCGATTGTGTTTGCTGTTTCCCGGCTTAATACCGGGTATTGTTTTTTAGGGGTACTAAAATACGGAGCGAATGGTTTCCTAAAATCTGCCAAATGGCAAACGATGCATTAAAAAAATGAATGCATTGCACAGATTATCAGCAGTTTTGCAGGCGAGTTGCAGCGCGAATAGCATATCGCGCTACATTTTGATTACATTTTCCCGGTGTAATGCCAGGCGAGGTAGCGAAGCAGACGGATCTGTCGTTTAATGCGCGTCGGTTGCGATAGCAGGCGGTACAGCCACTCCAGCCCCAGATTTTGCCAGACCTTTGGCGCACGCTTAACGTGGCCGGTAAAGACGTCGTACGTGCCGCCGACGCCCATGTAGAGGGCATCCGGACAGACCAGACGGCAGTCGCGCATCAGGATCTCCTGGCGCGGGGAGCCCATCGCCACGGTGACAATTTTCGCCCCGCTGTCACGAACGCGCTCAAACAGAGCCTGTCGATCTTCCGGTTTGAAGTAACCATCCTGGCTGCCGACAATATTAACATTCCATTGACGACGCAGTTTCTCCTCCGTCTGGGCCAGTATCTCCGGCTTTCCGCCAATCAGGAACACGGGCGTACCCTGCGCACCTGCCCGGGCCATAAGCTGCTCCCAGAGATCGGCCCCCGCCACGCGGGATACATTAGCGTCAGGATACTTTTTACGGATAGAGCGGACCACGCTGATCCCGTCCGCGTATTTAAATTCAGCCGCTTCAATCAGGCTTTTGACTTCCGCATTATCCTCAACCGCCAGCATTTTTTCCGCGTTGATGGCCACCAGCGTACCGGATTTCATCTGGCCGTCGGCGAACAGAAAGTCCAGCGCGTGCTGCATGTCGCGCCAGCCAATAAGCTGCAGGCCACGTAGCGCGTAGCGCGGTGCAGAAATTTTATCAGTCATTACTATCCTTACTCAGACTTGCGACAGCGTTGTGCTGCCCTGCCGCTCGCGCTTGTGCACAAGACCTGCGCTGTCAAACAGCCAGTACAACAGTTTGGCCAGCAACAGGCAGAGGCCGAAAACAACCATGAAGAACACCACGCGCGAAACGAACGAGTCCAGCCCTTCGCGCGCCAGAACGATCATATTGAAAATGGCACCAAAGCAGAAACTGTGCAAAATGGCGGCTTTATAGCGGTTGGTCTCTTCGTTGCCGCGCAGGTAAAGCCAGTCGAACCACTTGATAATCAGCCCCACGGCAACCGCCCCGGGCAGAATGAACCACGCCCCCCCCATCACCACCAGGGAACCAATCAGCGTTGGCGAGATTGCCAGACCGGAATGGTTGTTCAGCACTTCCCAGGTAAAGTAATTCGCCGTGTTAAGCACCACGCCGGGCCGGTCCGGCCATAGCCAGGAAGGGATAAAGACGTAGAAGTCGCGAACAATCGGCGCCAGCCCCTGGAAATCAATCTTGTCATAGTTTTGCAGCAGCAATGCCAGGTTTTCCCACGGCGAGAAGGTATCGCGCGTCAGGTAGAGGAACGTGTAAAACGCCTCATCGCCCGCTACGTTCATCCCGTAGCGCTTCAGCGCCAGCCAGAACATCCCCACAATGCCAAACACGCCTGCCGCAACCAGCATCCACAGCGAGATCCAGCCGCGGATGATGCCGATAAACAGGAAGATGGCGAAGGCGATGATAATGTTCGCGCGCGTGCCGCCCACAATCATGTAGGTCAGAATGCCAAACGCGACGGTGCTGACCAGAAAGAACAGCCACGCTTTGCTGTCCTGGCGCAGGAAAAAGACCACCAGCATCGCCGGGATGAAGAAATAGAAGAAACGCTTAAGCGCCACGCCCGAGACTTCGGCCGAAAAAATCTGGCTGTAGGAGTGGAGCTTAAACAGCAGAAAGCCGTTATGCATGAAGAAGATACCGACGCTGACCAGGGCGATGGTCATCAGCATCACCCACGTCAGGTGGGTCTCAACCCGATTCATGGTAAAAAGCGGCCGACGCGGGACAGCAGCCTGCGCTGAACGCAGACGCGTTTTATAGGTGACGTAGTAGACGGCATAGAAGCAGGTCGCCGCCAGAAGCGCCTGGAGCAGGATTTCCGGCGGCGCGACGCTCACGTCAAAACGGAAGACCAGAATGCTGGTCAGCGGGAAGCCGAAAAAGAAGGTCAGCAGAAACAGTAACGAGAAGAAAACGTTAAAGTTGAACCGCACCCGGCGGAATTCAAACCAGGTAAGCGTGGCGATAAACAGGGCGCTCAGAAGCCAGACAACCAGTAAGCCGCTGAATTGCAACTGACTCATGCTTTGTCTCCTGAAGCGATACGCAGCGCGCGATGCCACGGCGTGAGGTAATTCGGGCTGAAAAAATCGATGCTATTTTTATCCACCAGCGTGAGCTGGCGTTGGGCTTCCCGTACCACCTCGACATTCAGCGTGTCTGAGGTAAACAGCACCGGAATATGCTGCTCGGCCATGTCCTGCCAGAACGGGTTGTCGCGGTTGAGCACGCACGGTACACCCGCCTGAATCAGCAGACACAGCGTGCCGATTCCCTGCTGTCGGGCGAAGATGAAATAGCCAAGATCGCATTTTCTCAGCAGCGCAAGATACTCATCAAATTCCAGCCTATCGCTGAGGATGTGCAAATTTTCTGCGCTAAACAGCGCAAGTCCCTGCTGGCGGACCTCAGCAATATAGGCGTCGTTGTTGGCGGGATAGCCCATCGGCACCACCACGTTCACCGTGTCGCCGAACTGCTGATGCACCGCCCTGAGCGCTGCGACGTGTTCGTTACTGCGATCGCCGGAATTCCCCACCAGGATCGTTAGCTTGCCTTCACGCACCGCGTCATTCGCCATGGCGTTCAGCGCCGGATCCATGCGGGTTGGGAAATAGAGCAGTTCTCCGCGCATGTTCGGGTGCTGTTTAGCAAAATAGTTGAGATCGCCACGGGTGGCAAACACACAGCCCACGCGCCCCTGCGCCATGCGGCGCAGCGGATAGAAAAGACGGAATTTCCAGCCGCGGGAGACTTCGTAGAGATCGGCTCCCCAGATATGCCAGCTGAACTGGGAGGGTTTAATCCCCCCGTTAAGCAGCGCCAGCCACAGGCCGGTATTGAACTGCCCGTGGAAAAAGAAACGTTGCTTACGATCCGCCTTGGCTCTGGCAACGACCGCCTTCGCCAGCGCGGCCTTATCCGGCCAGAAGCGAATCGTCAGCGCCGGAAACGCCTCGCTCAGGCCCTTATCCTGACCTGCAACCATAAACTCACGCGCATCAGGATTACCCGATGCGAGCTCGTCGTTGAAGAACCGCAAAACGGTCTGGTTATGGTGTGGGATATCCGATCCCAGGATGTGAATCAGTGCAGTCATGCGCGTTTACGCCACAATAAAAATACGCCGCAACAGGCGGCGAAATAAACGATATAGGTTGCCATGTAGGCCTGAGCCGCCCCCAGCGCACCGTGCGCGGGTATCAGCCAGTGTGAAAATGCTGTCAGTAACGCAAACTGGCTAATTTCCGCCAGGATATACATCCGCAGGGACGCTTTTGCAATCACCAGATAGCCAAAAACGTAAGCACCCACTTTCAGTACATCACCCACCAGCTGCCAGGCAAAGAGATCGCGCATGGCGGTGAACTTCGCCGAGAACAGCAGCCAGATGGCGACATCGCGCAGTAACCAGACGGTAAAGCTGGCCGCCGCGACGGCTGGCAGCACAAAGCGCAGCGATCGGAAAATCTCACGGGTAATATCCTGTCCGGACGTCAGACGCGATAAGGTTGGCAGCAGGTAAACGCTAAAGGAAGCCGTAATAAACTGGAGATAGGCGTCGGAAATACTGCTTACGCCCTGCCAGATCCCCACTTCATCCCAGCTATAATGCGCCGCCAGCAAATTTCGCATCATCACGTAGGCTACCGGCAGCGTGACGGAGGTGATGAGCGCCATCAGGGTAAATTTACCCAGCTGGCTGGCAAGCATCGTGTCCCATTGCGGTTTCAGGTAGCTCAGAGGGATGACGCCCCGACGCATCAGCATAAATGCCGCAGGTACAACAACCAGTGCCGGGACCAGCGCCAGCCCCAGCAGTGCGCCTTCATAGCCGCCCAGGCGATAGCAAAAGTAATAGGCAATCACGCCGATGACGCTGCCCAGGATTAAGGCAAGCGCGTTCCCGGCGGCATCACGAAAACCTTTCATCAGCGCCAGCAGCAGGTTAGCCCAGGCAATACCCATCTGAACCAACGCGACCAGACGCACCAGCCCCTGATAATGGGTATGACCGAACAATCCCTGGCTGATGGGCGCCGCCGCCAGCAGAAAGACAATCGCCATCAGGGTCGAAAAACCCGTGACCATCGCCGAAGAGGTACCCACCACTCTTCGCAGCTGAGCCGCATCATCGTGATACTGCGCAACGTATTTGGTGACGCCGTTGAAGATACCGGCACCGGCCAGCACGCCAAGGACGGTGACAAGCTGGCGGAAATTACCCGCCAGCCCCACACCAGAGGGGCCAAATGAGACGGCCAACAGCTTGACGACCAGCAGCCCGGCGCCAATTTTTACAAGCGTGGACGCGGCGGTCCACACCGATGCTTTTGCCAGAGACATATCAGCCGAAATAACTCAGAAGGGTATTAATTACCGTACGCTGGTTAACAGGCGCGAGGTTGTAGAACAGTGGCAGGCGAAGCAAACGCTCACTTTCTTTGGTGGTGTAACGATCTTCACCCGCGAACGTGCCAAACGCTTCGCCGGCCGGGCTGGAGTGCAGCGGGATGTAGTGGAACACCGCCATAATTTCGGCCTCTTTCAGCCAGGCGATGAGCTCGCTGCGGTCGTCGTTATCGCGCAGCTTTATGTAGAACATATGCGCGTTGTGGACGCAATCCGCCGGGATGATCGGCAGCTCAATACGCCCGGCTTTGGCCAGAGGCGCAAGCGCATCGTAATACGTTTGCCACAGGGAAAGACGCTGAAGGTTGATACGTTCCGCCGCTTCCAGCTGCGCCCACAGATACGCCGCCTGCAGATCCGCCATCAGATAGCTGGAGCCGATATCGCGCCAGGTGTATTTATCTACCTGTCCCCGGAAGAACTGGCTGCGGTTGGTGCCTTTTTCGCGGATCACTTCCGCACGCTCCACGAGAGCCCGGTCGTTAATCAGCGTCGCGCCACCTTCTCCACCCGCCGTGTAGTTTTTGGTTTCGTGGAAGCTGAAGCAGCCAATGTGGCCGATCGTGCCCAGCGCGCGTCCCTTGTAGGTGGACATCACGCCCTGCGCGGCATCTTCCACCACGAACAGATTATGTTTTTTGGCGATGGCCATGATGGTGTCCATTTCACAGGCCACGCCCGCGTAGTGAACCGGCACGATCGCGCGCGTTTTGTCAGTGATCGCCGCTTCAATCAGCGTCTCATCAATGTTCATGGTATCCGGACGGATATCCACAAAGACGATTTTCGCTCCGCGTAGGACAAAGGCGTTCGCGGTGGAAACGAAGGTATAGCTCGGCATAATCACTTCATCACCGGGCTGGATATCCAGCAACAGTGCCGCCATTTCCAGCGATGCCGTACAGGATGGGGTCAGCAGCACTTTGGCGCTGCGAAAACGCTGTTCCATCCACTGCTGACAGCGACGGGTAAAACCGCCGTCACCACAGAGTTTGCCGCTGCCCATGGCAGACTGCATATAGTCGAGTTCAGTTCCGACAACGGGTGGTGCGTTAAATGGAATCATCTTGTCACCTGTATAACCAGTAGGCGGTGGCGTCGATGTTGGCACCACTCGCAATATAACGTTTAAGCGCGGCGGTGTTGCCCAGTTGGGTCGCGACCCGCAGCGTCACAAGCTGTTGCTGCTGCGCCCAGTGCAGCGCCGCCTGCATGAGTTTCTCACCCATGCCGCGCCCGGCTAATAAGCCGATACGCGCCTCGCGCTCGTTGAGCTTACGCAGCGAGACGAACCCCTGGATTTGACCGTCCCCTGCACGAAAAACCAGGCAGACGTGGTCAAAGGTGCCTTTGACCGCATTTTCTATCCACTGGGCATAGAAACGTCCGCTATCGTCAGGTGCATACCAGGGCGCACGAAAGCGGCTCTGAGCAAATGCCTGGGCCGCCATCTGACGCAGCGCGGGGATGTCCTGCTCTGTTGCAATTTCCGCGCCGGACGCATCGTGCCGGGTAAGGGTAATGGAAAGGTCTACCTCACCTTCAACCAGCTGAAAGCCGTGTTGCTGCAGCGCATCAAGCAGATCGGCACGCTCCGTCGGGATCTTAGCCTGCACCCGTTGCCAGGCGATAAAATCCGGTTCAGCCAGCACCGGCGCGTCATCGCGCAGACGCACGATGGCCGACGGCAGGCCGAAAAAAGCACTCTCCCACTGCAGGGACTCGAGCACCCCATTCAGGCTGTTCAACGCCAGACACCTTTGGTATCCACAATATACTGCTGACGAACGGCATCGCCGGACGTCGCTTTAAACTCTTTATGATCTACCAGCAGCACCAGCACGTCCGCCGTCGCCAGCGCGTCGTCCAGCGCCGTCAGCGTGCAGTGCCCCGCCAGTTTTGCCGGTAATTCATGGATATTCGGCTCAACCACCAGCGTTTCACCCTTGTGCCATTCGGCAATCATCTCGGCAATTTCCATCGCCGGGCTTTCACGCAGATCGTCAATATTGGGTTTGAATGCCAGACCAAAGCAGGCAATTTTCAGCTCGCTGGCGCGCTTGCCGCTCTCTGCCAGACAATCCGCTACCGTCGCTTTAACCTGATTGAGCACCCAGTGAGGCTTGCTGTCGTTCACTTCACGCGCGGTGCGAATCAGACGCGCCTGCGCCGGATTTTGCGCCACGATAAACCACGGGTCGACGGCGATACAGTGTCCGCCCACGCCCGGACCTGGCTGGAGAATGTTCACACGCGGATGGCGATTCGCCAGACTAATCAGCTCCCAGACGTTAATCCCCTGATCGGCACAGATCAGCGACAGTTCGTTCGCAAAGGCGATATTGACGTCGCGGAAGCTGTTTTCCGTCAGCTTGCACATCTCGGCAGTGCGGGAGTTGGTCACCACGCATTCACCTTCCAGGAAAATCTTGTACAGCGCGCTGGCACGTTCGGAACAGACGGGCGTCATACCGCCAATGACGCGGTCGTTTTTAATCAGTTCGACCATCACCTGACCCGGTAACACGCGCTCCGGACAGTAAGCGATGTTGATATCCGCCTGTTCACCCGCCTGCTGCGGGAAGCTTAAATCAGGGCGCGCGTCGGCCAGCCACTGTGCCATCTGCTCGGTAGCGCCGACCGGAGATGTTGATTCCAGGATCACCAGCGCCCCTTTCTTCAGCACAGGCGCGATGGATTTTGCCGCCGCCTCGACGAACGCCATGTCGGGCTCGTGGTCGCCTTTAAATGGAGTGGGGACGGCAATCAGGTAGGCATCCGCTTCAACTGGCGTCGTGCTGGCACGCAGGAAGCCCCCCTCCACCGCCTCTTTCACCACGCGGTCAAGATCGGGCTCCACAATATGAATCTCGCCACGGTTAATGGTTTCTACCGCCCGTGCGTTGATATCCACACCGACAACCTGTTTCTGACGAGAGGCAAACGCGGCCGCAGTAGGCAAGCCAATGTAGCCAAGACCAATGACCGAGATGGTAGTAAAACTCATAGCGATACCCGATTGTGTTTAAGTGCTTGCAAAATACGGCCACAAGCCTGCCCGTCTCCGTACGGATTATGGGCCCGGCTCATCGCCTGATACGCTTCATCGTCATGCAGCAGGCGCGTGACCTCTTCGACGATGAGCTGCGCGTTGGTGCCGACCAGCCGCACCGTACCGGCTTTGACGGCTTCCGGACGTTCGGTCGTTTCACGCATCACCAGCACCGGTTTGCCGAGGGATGGCGCTTCTTCCTGAATTCCGCCGGAATCGGTGAGGATCAGCCAGGCGTGGTTCATCAGCCAGACAAACGGCATGTAGTCCTGAGGTTCAATCAGAAGGACATTGTCGACATGGCCCAGGATCCGGTTAACCGGCTCGCTGACGTTAGGGTTAAGGTGTACTGGATAGACAATTTGCACATCATCGTTCTGCGCGGCGATTTCAGCCAGCGCGTGACAGATTTGCTCGAAACCCCGGCCAAAGCTTTCGCGACGGTGGCCAGTAACCAGAATGGTTTTTTTACCGTTGTGAAGGAACGGATAGCGGGCAGCGAGCTCTTTCTGAAGCTCGCTATTTGCCAGGACGCGGTCACGTACCCAAATTAACGCGTCAATGACCGTATTGCCGGTCACAAAGATTTTGTTATCGGCGATATTTTCACGCAGCAGGTTCTGACGGGAGTTTTCCGTTGGCGCAAAGTGGTACATCGCCAGATGACCCGTTAACGTGCGGTTGGCCTCCTCCGGCCACGGCGAATAAAGATTGCCGGTACGCAGACCCGCCTCAACATGCCCCACGGGAATTCGCTGGTAAAACGCGGCCAGGCTTGTCGCCACGGTTGTGGTGGTGTCACCGTGAACCAGCACCACGTCAGGCTTGAATGACTCCAGGATCGGCTTAAGCTCTTGCAGAATGCGACAGGTTATCTCCGTTAATCCTTGCCCCGGTTTCATAATATTAAGGTCGTAATCCGGGACGATGGAGAAGAGCGTTAACACCTGATCGAGCATCTCACGGTGTTGAGCAGTGACGCACACTTTCGCTTCAATATCAGGATCGCAGGCCAGCGCATGAACCAGAGGTGCCATCTTAATGGCCTCCGGCCTGGTGCCAAATACGGTTAGTACTTTCACATCGATTCTCTTCGATTAGGCGATGAAGGCCGCAGCCTTCATCGTAGACGGCGTTCTTAGTTTTTGCGACGACGCGTTAACGCCACGCCAGCGCCCGTCAGTGCGCCTACAATCCCCCACATAATCATCAGGAATGCACGACGCGGACTATCGCGTTTTACAGGCTCTTCAGGCGTTCGCAAATAACGATAGGTCTGAAAACGCGGGTCCAGAGATGGACCGACATTAAGCGTATTGAGCATCGCGCGATTTTGATCGTAATCGAGGTCAAAATCAGGACCGACGGCCTGGAGGTTTTCCAGACGCGCCTGCAACATAGGACGACCAAGGAGGAACATCTCTGAATCAGGCAGCTCATCGGCCGGCACGTCAGTCTCAGTACGGGAAATATTGCGCTGTTCCGCAATTTTCAGCGCCTGCTCAATGTTATGCACGCGGCGACCGAAAATGGTATTCGCCACCTCTTCCTGACGTTTCACCTGGGCTTTCATCTGGATGGTACGAGCCGCCCAGGCACCTTTAAGCTCTTCGTTAAGATGGCTTGCGGCACGCTGGCTGGCAAACGCGACGTACTGACGCAACAGGTTGTTGGCATCCGGCGCGGTTTCTGCAATCAGCTTGACGCTGTCATTCACGTTACGCAGCGCGTCGCCCGGCATAAACTGAATATTGTTAATCAGATCGTCCAGCAGGGCGGCGTCGGCTTTTGTATTATCAACCCGACGCTGCTTGTAGTAATCCGTCTGGGACCAGAAATCGCGTCGGGTATCCCACGAAGCCAGCTGCATCACAAACTCTTTATAGGCTTCATCCATAACGGAAGCCTGGTCTGGCGTAGCAAGACTGGCTTTGATGTCCAGGTTACGCAGGAATTGCTGCTGGGAATAGTATCCCCCGAGCATGTTAACCGTTGGCTTGTCTGTAATTGCCGTTGCGCTCCACTCTTGTTTTGCAAAGAACGTATAGGCCAGCGCTAACAGTGCAAAACCCAGCGCGATCCCCGCAATCCAAAGTTTGCCTGCCCATAACACGCGAAACAAACCCCGAATATCCAGTTCATTCTCAGTTACCACTGATTTCGCTCCCGCCAACGGTTGAGTCATCATAGTCCCGGTTTTACTTAGTTAATGTTGTATTTTTGCTACTCTTACGACGCATCCTGCGTTTAAGACGTTTAATAAATCGCGCTACTTTCCAGGCGCGCTTAATGCAGTAGCCGTACAGGAAAAATGCCAGCAAGAATAATGCCAACATAACCCACTCAGGAATAATATGAGAATATTCTGCAGCTACACCAATCGCGGCTAAAATAGCGGCGGCCAGCGTAATCAGCACAAACGCCTGACGAGAAGTAAAACCCGCACGCATGATGAGATGATGAATATGTTGGCGGTCAGGAGAGAAAGGACTCATCCCCTTGCGCAGGCGGCGATACATAATCGCCACCATATCCATTAATGGAATGGCAATAATCCACAGCGCGGTTACGGGGCTTATCGGATGGGTTTGACCCTGTGTGGTTTCAAGCAGGATCCAGATAACCGTAAAACCAATCAGCGTACTGCCCGCGTCCCCCATAAAGACTTTATAGCGACGGCCCAGCACACCGAGATTTAAGAGGATATAAGGCAGAATGGCGGCAATCATGGCAAAACACCACATTGCCAGACTGTACTGACCATCAAACCATAAAATAATGCCGATAGCGGCGAACGAGACGGATGACAACCCACCGAGCAGGCCGTCAATGCCATCCACCATGTTGAAAGCATTGATTGCCGCCCAGACGGCAAAGAGTGTCAGGAAGAAGCCAAATGGACCCAGGACTAACTCCCAGGGGCCAAATACATAGCCGAGGCTTCGCAGATACAGTCCGCCCACAATCATCATCACCACGCCAATGGCCGCCTGAACGGTAGCGCGTATTTTCACCGCAATATCGAACCGGTCATCAAGGGCCCCAACTAACACAAGGACACCGGCGCAGGCAATGTAGAGGGCGGCATGCGGGATATAATAATCGGCAATACCAAACGTGAAGCAAATCCCTGCGTAAACAGAAATCCCGCCGACTAAAGGAATAAGTCCCTGATGGCGTTTACGAAAATTAGGCTTATCCACCAACCCTATTCGTTTTGCCACCTTGCGCGCAATGAACAAAAAACAGGTTGTGAATAAAAAAATACTGATCAGTTCAGTAACGGCGGTGAATAGATTCACAATGGATTGCTCTCAACAAATGTTAGTCCTGGAAGTATAACCATGAAGCCACAGCCTCAGAAGTAATAAAGATGGCTTCTGACTACTCCCTTTGTATATTTTTCAATCAATTATTTCTTTAGCTGCACAAACGACCCTATTGTCGCACCGACCGGTCAAAATTGGGAGTAGATGGTACTAGCGTATAGTCCATAAAAGGAAAACGCCACGTAAAAACGTGGCGTTCGCTGGCTTTATTTGCGTTACGAGCGTTTCATCATGTCGAAGAAATCGTCGTTGGTTTTGGTCATCGCCAGTTTGTTAATGAGGAACTCCATCGCGTCAATTTCACCCATTGGATGGATGATTTTGCGCAGGATCCACATTTTCTGCAGCTCTTCCTGCGTGGTGAGCAGCTCTTCTTTACGGGTACCGGAACGGTTGTAGTCGATAGCCGGGAAGACGCGTTTCTCAGCGATTTTACGAGAAAGGTGCAGTTCCATGTTACCTGTACCTTTAAATTCTTCGTAAATTACTTCGTCCATTTTAGAACCGGTATCGATCAGCGCCGTCGCGATGATGGTCAGGCTGCCGCCCTCTTCCACGTTACGTGCGGCACCGAAGAAGCGTTTCGGGCGATGCAGGGCGTTAGCATCCACACCACCGGTCAGCACTTTACCTGACGCAGGAACGACGGTGTTGTAGGCACGCGCCAGACGGGTGATGGAGTCAAGCAGGATGATCACGTCTTTCTTGTGCTCAACCAGGCGTTTCGCCTTCTCGATAACCATTTCCGCAACCTGAACGTGGCGAGATGCCGGTTCGTCGAAGGTAGAAGCAACCACTTCACCTTTAACCAGACGCTGCATCTCGGTCACTTCTTCCGGACGTTCGTCGATCAGCAGCACCATCAGCACGCAGTCTGGGTGGTTATAAGCGATGCTCTGCGCGATGTTCTGCAGCAGCATGGTTTTACCCGCCTTCGGCGGTGCCACAATCAGACCACGCTGGCCGCGACCAATTGGTGATGCCAGATCCAGAACACGCGCGGTTAAGTCTTCAGTTGAACCGTTACCACGCTCCATGCGCAGGCGAGAGTTCGCGTGCAGCGGCGTTAAGTTCTCAAAGAGGATCTTATTACGCGAGTTTTCCGGTTTGTCGAAGTTAACTTCATTGACTTTCAACAGCGCAAAGTAGCGTTCACCCTCTTTAGGAGGACGAATCTTACCTGAAATGGTGTCACCAGTGCGGAGGTTGAAACGGCGGATTTGGCTGGGGGATACGTAGATGTCGTCAGGGCCGGCGAGGTAGGAGCTGTCTGCAGAGCGGAGGAAACCAAATCCGTCTTGCAATATCTCCAGCACACCGTCGCCAAAGATATCTTCGCCACTCTTAGCGTGCTGCTTCAGGATGGCGAAAATGATGTCCTGCTTGCGCATACGGGCCTGGTTTTCCAGTCCCATATTTTCGCCGAGAGTGATCAGCTCAGAAACCGGCGTATTCTTTAATTCGGTAAGATTCATAATGGTGTGGGTTCTTAAACTCGGGGTGATTCTCGAACTTAATGTTGTGAATGGTATGGCAGGGTCATCCATGCCTGTTTAGCGGCCATCAACTCATGTCTGTTCGCTGTCTGGTCACAGGGAAAGAACGCAGAACTGAAACGACAAGACGGATTGAGTGACAAGCCCGGAATTTAGCCACTTCACGCACTGTTCATGTTAACAACGGGAAGTATCGGGTAAAACAAGATTCAAACAACAAGATATGTTTAAAACGAAGTCATAGCTAACTTAGCACGACTTCAGCCGGGCGTCCAGAGTTCCACATCATTTAGCCGGGAGCCCTGAACGCACAGCGGAGAAACCTTACGCCAGGTTAGCGTCCAGGAACTCTTTCAGTTGACCTTTGGACAGTGCGCCCACTTTGGTCGCTGCCACTTCGCCGTTTTTGAACAGCAGAAGGGTTGGGATGCCACGGATACCGTATTTTGGTGCGGTGCCCGGGTTCTGGTCGATGTTCAGCTTGGCAACGGTCAGTTTGCCCTGATATTCGTCAGCGATCTCATCCAGAATCGGGGCGATCATTTTGCAAGGACCACACCATTCAGCCCAGAAATCGACGAGGATCAGCCCGTCAGCCTTAAGTACGTCCGTGTCAAAACTGTCGTCAGTCAGGTGAATAATTTTATCGCTCATATATAACTCCACAGGAATAAGCCTGGTACGTTGGTTTTGTCTCCACCAACGACGTGTTGATGTCGCATTAACCAACTAAAGGTTGACTTTATTTCACCGGATACGCTTTCGTAAAGCAATAGTAAGCTGATATTCTACCACACTATGAGCAAAACACATTTAACAGAACAGAAGTTTTCCGACTTCGCGCTGCACCCGAAGGTGATTGAAGCCCTTGAAAATAAAGGGTTTCATAACTGCACGCCCATTCAGGCCCTCGCGCTGCCGCTGACGCTGGCCGGTCGCGATGTTGCCGGGCAGGCGCAAACCGGTACCGGCAAAACGATGGCGTTTTTAACGTCAACGTTTCATTATTTACTTTCTCACCCAGCGATTGCAGACCGCAAAGTTAACCAGCCGCGCGCGCTAATTATGGCACCGACGCGAGAACTGGCGGTACAGATCCACGCAGACGCTGAACCCCTGGCGCAGTCTACCGGACTGAAGCTTGGCCTGGCCTATGGCGGCGACGGCTACGATAAACAGCTGAAAGTGCTGGAAAGCGGTGTGGATATCCTGATCGGTACCACCGGTCGTCTTATCGACTACGCCAAACAGAATCACATCAACCTCGGCGCAATCCAGGTTGTGGTGCTCGATGAAGCTGACCGCATGTACGATCTGGGCTTCATTAAAGACATCCGCTGGCTGTTCCGCCGTATGCCTCCGGCCAATCAGCGTCTGAATATGCTGTTCTCTGCAACCCTCTCATACCGCGTTCGCGAACTGGCGTTCGAACAGATGAACAACGCCGAATATGTCGAAGTGGAACCGGAGCAGAAAACGGGTCACCGCATTAAAGAAGAGCTCTTCTACCCTTCCAATGAAGAGAAAATGCGTCTGCTGCAAACGCTGATTGAAGAAGAGTGGCCAGATCGCGCCATTATCTTCGCGAACACCAAACACCGTTGTGAAGACATCTGGGGCCATCTGGCTGCAGACGGTCACCGTGTTGGTCTGCTGACCGGCGACGTGGCGCAGAAAAAACGCCTGCGTATTCTTGAAGAGTTTACCCGTGGCGATCTCGATATTCTGGTCGCAACCGACGTTGCTGCTCGTGGTCTGCACATTCCGGCCGTGACGCACGTCTTTAACTACGATCTGCCAGACGACTGCGAAGACTACGTACACCGTATCGGTCGTACCGGTCGTGCGGGCGCAAGCGGTCACTCGATTAGCCTTGCGTGTGAAGAGTATGCGCTGAATCTTCCAGCCATTGAGACGTATATCGGTCACTCTATTCCGCAGAGCAAATACAATCCGGAAGCGCTGTTAAGCGAACTGCCGCCGCCTAAGCGTCTAACCCGCCCACGCTCCGGCAATGGTCCGCGTCGTTCAGGTGGCGCGCCGCGTAATCGTCGTCGTTCAGGTTAAGAAAATATGCTCAGCTCCACCTCGCTTTATGCGGCAATTGATCTCGGTTCGAATAGTTTTCATATGCTGGTTGTGCGCGAGGTGGCGGGAAGCATACAAACGCTGACGCGCATCAAGCGCAAGGTCCGCCTCGCGGCGGGCCTGAGCAGCGATAATCACCTCTCCCCTGAAGCCATGGAACGTGGCTGGCAGTGTCTGCGGCTCTTTGCCGAACGTCTGCAGGATATCCCGCACGCCCAAATCACCGTGGTCGCCACTGCGACACTCCGCCTGGCGGTCAACGCCGTGGATTTCATTGCCAGAGCGCAGGAAATTCTGGGTTGTCCGGTACAGGTTATCAGCGGTGAAGAAGAGGCTCGCCTGATTTACCAGGGCGTTGCGCACACCACGGGAGGTGACGATCGTCGTCTGGTGGTGGATATCGGCGGTGCCAGTACCGAGCTTGTGACCGGCACGGGCGCGCAGGCAACGTCGCTGTTCAGCCTGTCGATGGGCTGCGTGACCTGGCTTGAGCGCTACTTTACCGATCGGAACCTGGCGAAAGAGAACTTCGACGAGGCAGAAAACGCCGCGCGCGAGGTATTACGCCCGGTGATGGACGAGCTGCGCTATCACGGCTGGAAAGTCTGCGTGGGTGCCTCGGGTACCGTGCAGGCTCTGCAGGAAATCATGATGGCGCAGGGAATGGACGAGCGGATTACGCTTGCCAAACTTCAGCAGCTGAAACAGCGCGCCATTCAGTGCGGACGCCTGGAAGAGCTGGAAATTGAAGGCCTGACGCTGGAACGCGCGCTGGTCTTCCCGAGCGGACTGGCTATTCTTATCGCCATTTTCACCGAGCTGAACATCCAGTGTATGACCCTGGCCGGCGGCGCGCTGCGCGAAGGTCTGGTCTACGGGATGTTACATCTGTCGGTCGATCAGGATATCCGCAGTCGTACCCTGCGCAACGTTCAGCGTCGTTTTCTGGTTGATATCGATCAGGCAGGACGCGTATCGCAGCTGGCGTCACGCTTCGCCGATCAGGTTGCTAACGTCTGGGATCTTGACCATCTGAGCCGGGATTTACTGCTGAGCGCCTGTGCGCTACATGAAGTGGGGCTGAGCATTGATTTTAAGCAGGCACCGGCTCATGCAGCGTATCTGGTGCGAAACCTGGATTTACCGGGCTATACGCCTGCACAGAAAAAATTGCTGGCCACGCTGCTGCTGAACCAGACCAACGCCGTCGATCTCTCCTCTTTGCATCAGCAAAACGCCGTACCGCCGCGCGTGGCCGAGCATCTGTGCCGCCTGCTGCGTCTGGCGATTCTGTTTGCCAGCCGCCGCCGCGATGATTTGCTGCCGGCCATTAATCTGGTGGCCGATGACGAGAAGCTTTCGCTGACGCTGCCGGAGAACTGGATTGATCGTCACCCATTAGGGGCTGAAATGATCGAGCAGGAGTGCCAGTGGCAGAGCTATGTGCACTGGGTGCTGGAAGTAAAGTAATACGCTGAACAGTGCCGGGTGGCGGCTTCGCCTTACCCGGCCAACAGGTCCCTCCGGACTCATCCTTTTTCTTTGGCTTTTGCCAGCATAGCGCGTATGTTCGCCACGTTAGCCTGTCCCTTGTGCATCCGCTCTTCTGCGGTAATCACTTTGCGCTCCTGTTCCCAGATCAGGTCATCCTGCGGCAGTTCCAGCAGGAAACGACTCGGCTCCGGGCGAACCAGTTCACCGTACTGGCGGCGCTCTTTACACAGCGTAAACGTCAGCTCTTTCTGCGCGCGGGTGATCCCCACGTAGGCCAGACGGCGCTCCTCGTCGACGTTGTCTTCATCAATGCTGCTCTGGTGCGGCAACAATCCCTCTTCCATGCCGACCAGATACACATACGGGAACTCCAGCCCTTTTGACGCATGCAGCGTCATCAGCTGAACCTGATCGGCCTCTTCTTCGCTCTCGCCGCGCTCCATCATGTCGCGCAGGGTAAAGCGGGTGACCACCTGCGTTAGGGTCATCGGCTCGTCGATTTCAGAGCCCTCCAGCATTTCGGTCATCCAGCTGAAGAGCTGGTTAACGTTTTTCATGCGCATCTCAGCCGCCTTCGGGCTGGCTGAGGTTTCATACAGCCAGGACTCATAGTCGATGCCGTGAATGAGATCGCGCACTGCCGCCACCGGCTCGCGCTCCGCGAGACGCTGCACTTCGCCAAGCCAGTGGGTGAAGCGGGTTAACGAGTCATACCCGCGTCCGGTTAACGTCTGGCTCAGCCCCATGTCGAAGCTGGCAGTGAACATACTTTTGTTGCGGGTCATCGCCCACTCGCCGAGCTTTTGCAGCGTCGCCGTGCCAATCTCGCGTTTAGGCGTATTCACGATGCGCAGAAACGCGCTGTCATCATCCGGGTTTGTGAGCACGCGAAGATAGGCCAGCAGATCTTTGATTTCTGGCCGCGAGAAGAACGACGTGCCGCCCGAGATTTTGTACGGAATGCGGTTCTGCATCAGCATCTTTTCAAAGACGCGCGACTGGTGATTGCCGCGATAGAGGATCGCGTAATCCTTATATTCGGTTTTGTTGACGAAGTGGTGAGCGATGAGTTCGCCCGTCACGCGCTCCGCTTCATGATCCTCATTGTTGGCGCTGAGCACTTTCAGCTCCGTGCCGTAGCCCAGTTCGGAGAAGAGACGCTTCTCAAACACGTGCGGGTTATTGGCAATCAGGATGTTTGCCGCCTTCAGGATACGCCCGGAGGAGCGGTAGTTCTGCTCCAGCTTAATCACCTGCAGGGCCGGGAAATCTTTGCTCAGCAGCACCAGGTTTTGCGGGCGCGCGCCGCGCCAGGAGTAAATCGACTGGTCGTCGTCGCCTACCACGGTGAAACGCGCGCGCTGCCCCACCAGTAGCTTCACCAGCTCGTACTGGCTGGTGTTGGTGTCCTGATATTCATCCACCAGCAGGTAGCGGATTTTATTCTGCCAGCGCTCGCGCACCTCTTCATTGCGCTGCAGCAGCAGCGTGGGCAGCAGGATCAGATCGTCAAAGTCCAGCACGTTGCACGCTTTCATATGCGCATCGTACAGACCGTAGCAGTGGGCGAAAATCCGATCCCGTTCGCCTTTGGCGATCGCCGCGGCCTGGGCCGGCGTCATCAGATCGTTTTTCCAGTTCGAGATCGTCGAGATCAGCTGCTGCAACAGCACTTTGTCATCTTCGATCAGCCCCTCGGTGAGCTCTTTGAGCAGCGCCACCTGATCGGTATCGTCAAAGAGCGAGAAGTTGGACTTCATTCCCAGCGCCGCATACTCGCGTTTGATGATATCCAGCCCCAGGGTGTGGAAGGTGGAGATCATCAGGCCGCGCGCCTCTTTACGGCCCAGCGTCTGGCCGACGCGCTCTTTCATCTCGCGCGCCGCTTTATTGGTAAAGGTGACCGCCGCAATGTGTCGCGCCTGATATCCGCAGTTGTGGATCAAATGGGCGATTTTGTTGGTGATCACGCGGGTTTTACCCGAACCGGCCCCTGCCAGCACCAGGCATGGTCCAGTAACGAATTCGACCGCTTGTTGTTGTCCAGGGTTTAAACGCATGGGAGTGTTGCTCAATCTTCGAACGGGGTGTGGATTGTAGCAGAAAGCCGGGCGCAGATTTACCGGCTAATGATAAAGTGGAGAAATCGCGTTTAACCCGTAGAGCAGAACCATGAAAAAGACCGCAGCAGCCCTGCATATTCTGGTAAAAGAAGAGAAACTGGCTCAGGAGATCCTGGTCAAGCTGGAGCGCGGCATCAGCTTTGATCATCTGGCGAAGCGTTACTCTAAATGCCCGTCCGGGCGCAATGGCGGGGATCTCGGCGAGTTTCAACAAGGTGCGATGGTCGGCCCGTTCGATCGGGCGGTCTTTAGCTGCCCTCTCCTGAAGCCCTACAGCCCGGTAAAAACCAAATTTGGCTACCATATCATTAAGGTGCTTTATCGCCGCTGACGCGTGGTATATTGCGCCCCGATTTATTTCAACCTATTCAAGGCACGATCATGGCAAAAACAGCAGCAGCAGTGCACATCCTTGTTAAAGAAGAGAAACTGGCTTTAGACCTTCTGGAGCAGATTAAAAACGGTGCCGACTTCGGCAAGCTGGCGAAGAAGCACTCCATCTGCCCGTCAGGCAAACGCGGCGGCGATCTGGGTGAGTTCCGCCAGGGCCAGATGGTTCCGGCGTTCGATAAAGTGGTGTTCTCCTGCCCGGTGCTGGAGCCAACCGGCCCGCTGCACACGCAGTTCGGCTACCACATTATTAAAGTACTGTATCGGAAATAAACAGCAAGGCCTTCTCTTAGAGAAGGCCTTGAATGTTTGCACCCTCTCCCCGTGGGAGAGGGGCGGGGTGAGGGCATCAGCCCGCACCAGGTGTTAACCCGCTACCGCAATACGCTTCATATCGGTCATGTAGCCACGCAGTTTGTGACCCACTTTCTCGATCTGGTGGCTGCGAATCGCTTCGTTCACATCACGCAGCTGCGCGTTATCCACGGCACCTTCCGCAATCGCTTTACCCAGATCGCCCGTCTGCAGAGTGGTCATAAACTCTTTCAGCAGCGGTACGCAGGCGTAAGAGAACAGGTAGTTACCGTATTCTGCGGTATCAGAAATAACCACGTTCATTTCGTACAGACGCTTACGGGCGATGGTATTCGCGATCAGCGGCAGCTCGTGCAGAGATTCGTAGTACGCGGACTCTTCGATGATGCCGGAATCCACCATGGTTTCGAACGCCAGCTCAACGCCTGCTTTCACCATGGCGATCATCAGTACGCCTTTATCGAAGTACTCCTGCTCGCCGATTTTACCTTCGTACTGTGGCGCGGTTTCGAACGCGGTTTTACCGGTCTCTTCACGCCAGGTCAGCAGGTTTTTATCGTCGTTCGCCCAGTCCGCCATCATGCCGGAAGAGAATTCGCCGGAGATGATGTCGTCCATATGTTTCTGGAACAGCGGTGCCATGATGGTTTTCAGCTGTTCAGACAGCGCGTAAGCACGCAGTTTTGCCGGGTTGGACAGACGGTCCATCATCAGCGTAATACCGCCCTGCTTCAGCGCTTCGGTGATGGTTTCCCAGCCGAACTGGATCAGTTTTTCCGCGTAGGCCGGGTCGGTGCCTTCTTCCACCAGCTTGTCAAAGCACAGCAGAGAACCGGCCTGCAGCATGCCGCACAGAATGGTCTGCTCTCCCATCAGGTCAGATTTCACTTCGGCAACGAAGGACGATTCCAGAACGCCCGCACGGTGGCCGCCGGTCGCCGCTGCCCACGCTTTGGCAATCGCCATGCCTTCGCCTTTCGGATCGTTTTCCGGGTGAACTGCGATAAGCGTCGGCACGCCGAAGCCACGTTTGTACTCTTCGCGTACTTCCGTACCCGGACATTTCGGTGCCACCATCACCACGGTGATGTCTTTGCGGATCTGCTCGCCCACTTCAACGATGTTGAAGCCGTGGGAGTAACCCAGCGCGGCGCCGTCTTTCATCAGCGGCTGTACGGAACGCACTACGTCAGAGTGCTGTTTGTCCGGGGTCAGGTTAACCACCAGATCCGCCTGCGGGATCAGCTCTTCGTAGGTGCCCACTTTGAAGCCGTTTTCGGTCGCTTTACGCCAGGAAGCACGCTTCTCGGCAATCGCTTCTTTACGCAGGGCATAGGAGATATCCAGACCGGAGTCACGCATGTTCAGGCCCTGGTTCAGACCCTGTGCGCCACAGCCGACGATGACCACTTTTTTACCCTGAAGGTAGCTCGCGCCATCGGCAAATTCATCGCGCGCCATGAAGCGGCATTTGCCCAGCTGCGCCAGCTGCTGGCGCAAGTTCAGTGTATTAAAGTAGTTAGCCATGGGTGATACCTCGTGATGTTGTGTGTCTTATTGTTCGGTTCGCGTTTCAGCGAGAATGTACCCACATTACAACAGGAAATTTATTGCGGAAATTGATATATTCACAACGTCATATTGCAATTTTTGCAATGTAAAAAGAGGGAGTGGAATCGGTGGATTTACGCGATCTGAAAATGTTCCTGCACCTGGCGGAAAGCCGCCATTTTGGCCGCAGCGCCCGGGCGATGCACGTTAGCCCCTCCACGCTTTCACGCCAGATCCAGCGCCTTGAGGAGGACCTCGGCCAGCCGCTGTTCGTGCGCGATAACCGCACCGTCACCCTCACGGAAGCGGGTGAAGAGCTGCGCATTTTTGCCCAGCAGACGCTGCTACAGTACCAGCAGCTGCGACACTCAATTGACCAGCAGGGGCCGTCGCTTTCCGGCGAGCTGCATATTTTCTGCTCCGTGACCGCCGCCTACAGCCATCTGCCGCCCATCCTTGACCGCTTCCGCGCGGCGCATCCGTCGGTTGAAATTAAGCTCACCACCGGCGACGCCTCCGACGCAATGGAAAAAGTGGTGACGGGCGAAGCGGATCTCGCCATAGCAGGGAAACCCGAAACCCTGCCGGGCGCGGTGGCATTCTCAATGCTGGAGAATCTGGCGGTGGTACTGATTGCCCCGGCGCTGCCCTGCCCGGTGCGTAACCAGGTGTCGGTGGAAAAACCGGACTGGTCGACGGTGCCGTTTATCATGGCCGATCAGGGGCCGGTGCGCCGCCGCATAGAGCTGTGGTTCCGCCGTCAGAAAATCAGCAATCCGTCGATTTACGCCACGGTCAGTGGCCACGAGGCGATGGTGTCGATGGTGGCGCTGGGCTGCGGCGTGGCGCTGCTGCCGGAAGTGGTGCTGGAGAACAGCCCGGAACCGGTGCGCAATCGCGTGATGATTCTGGAGCGCAGCGACGAGAAGACGCCGTTTGAGCTTGGCGTGTGCGCACAAAAAAAGCGGCTGCATGAGCCGCTTATTGATGCGTTCTGGACGATATTGCCGAACCACTAGCCTGCCAGGAAGAAGCGGAAGGCCGGGTTATGGGTTTCGTCGTGACACTCATAGCCCAGCTCGTTCAGCCGCGTTTCGAAATCCGGCTCGTGCTCGCCCAGTTCGAACGCCGCCAGCACGCGGCCATAGTCGGTGCCGTGGCTGCGGTAGTGGAACAGGGAAATGTTCCAGTGCGTGCCCAGCGTGTGCAGGAACTTGAGCAGCGCGCCCGGTGATTCCGGGAACTCGAAGCTAAACAGACGTTCCCTGAGCGGCTTCGATGGACGCCCGCCGACCATGTAGCGCACGTGCAGCTTCGCCATCTCATCGTCAGAAAGATCGACCACGCTATAGCCGCCCTCATGCAGCAGGTTGAGGATCTCTTTGCGCTCCTCGACGCCGCGGCTCAGACGCACGCCGACAAAAATGCAGGCGTCTTTGGCATCGGCAAAACGGTAGTTGAACTCCGTCACCGAACGGCCGCCCAGCAGCTGGCAGAACTTCAGGAAGCTGCCCTTCTCTTCAGGAATCGTCACCGCCAGCAGCGCTTCCCGCTGTTCACCCAGCTCGCAGCGCTCGGAAACGTAGCGCAGACCGTGGAAGTTCACGTTCGCTCCAGACAGCACGTGCGCCAGGCGCTCGCCGCGAATGTTGTGCTGCGCGATGTATTTTTTCATCCCCGCCAGCGCCAGCGCGCCTGACGGTTCCGCCACCGCACGCACATCCTCGAACAGATCCTTCATCGCCGCGCAGATGGCGTCGCTATCAACCGTAACGATATCGTCGAGATACTCCTGGCACAGGCGGAAGGTTTCGTCCCCAATGCGCTTCACCGCCACGCCCTCGGCAAACAGCCCGACGCGCGGCAGGTCCACCGGATGCCCGGCATCCAGCGCCGCTTTCAGGCAGGCAGAGTCTTCCGCTTCAACGGCAATGACTTTGATCTGCGGCATCAGCTGTTTGATCAGCACCGCCACGCCTGCGGCCAGGCCACCGCCGCCTACCGGGACGAAGACGCGGTCGAGATGGGCATCCTGCTGCAGCAGTTCCAGCGCCAGCGTGCCCTGCCCGGCAATCACCATCGGGTGGTCGAACGGCGGCACCCAGGTAAAGCCCTGCTGCTGCGCCAGTTCAATCGCTTTGGCTTTGGCTTCGTCAAAGTTGGCGCCGTGGAGCAGCACTTCGCCGCCGAAACCGCGCACCGCGTCGACTTTGATATCTGCGGTAGCGACCGGCATCACGATCAGCGCTTTCAGCCCCAGACGGGCAGACGAGAACGCCACGCCCTGGGCGTGGTTGCCCGCAGACGCGGTAATCACGCCGCGCGCTTTCTGCTCGTCGGTCAGCCCGGCCATCATCGCGTAGGCGCCGCGCAGCTTAAAGCTGTGCACCGGCTGACGATCTTCGCGCTTCACCAGAATGACGTTGTCGAGGCGCGAAGAGAGTTTTTCCATTTTCTGCAGGGGCGTGACCTGCACGGCTTCATAGACCGGCGCGCGTAGCACCGCTCTCAGGTATTCCGCCCCCTCAGGGGCGGCGGATAAGGGTTGTGACTCGGCCATCATTAGCCCCCAAGTTTAGATTTATCGCGCACCGCGCCTTTATCTGCACTGGTGGCAAGGCTCGCGTAGGCGCGCAGGGCGAAGGAGACTTCACGCTGGCGGTCTTTCGGCGTCCAGGCTTTGTCGCCGCGGGCTTCCTGCGCTTCACGACGGGCCGCAATTTCCTGGTCGCTCAGCTTCAGCTGAATGCCGCGATTCGGAATGTCGATTTCGATCAGGTCGCCGTCTTCGATGATGGCGATGTTGCCGCCGCTTGCCGCTTCCGGCGAAACGTGGCCGATAGAGAGGCCGGAAGTACCGCCGGAGAAACGCCCGTCGGTGATCAGCGCACACGCTTTACCGAGTCCCATGGATTTCAGGAAGGTGGTTGGGTAGAGCATCTCCTGCATGCCGGGACCGCCTTTCGGCCCTTCGTAGCGAATGACAACCACGTCGCCTTCCACCACTTTGCCGCCGAGGATGGCGTCTACCGCTTCATCCTGGCTTTCGTATACCTTCGCCGGACCGGTGAATTTCAGGATGCTGTCGTCCACGCCTGCGGTTTTCACGATGCAGCCGTTTTCCGCGAAGTTACCGTACAGCACGGCCAGACCGCCGTCTTTGCTATAGGCATGTTCCAGCGAGCGGATGCAGCCTTCGGCGCGGTCATCGTCCAGAGTGTCCCAGCGGCAATCCTGCGAGAATGCCTGGGTGGTGCGAATCCCGGCAGGACCGGCGCGGAACATCTTTTTCACCGCGTCGTCTTTGGTCAGCATCACGTCGTACTGGTCCAGCGACTCCGGCAGCGTCAGGCCAAGCACGTTTTTCACGTCACGGTTCAGCAGCCCGGCGCGATCCAGCTCGCCCAAAATGCCCAGCACGCCGCCCGCGCGGTGTACGTCTTCCATATGGTACTTCTGGGTACTCGGCGCGACCTTACACAGCTGCGGGACTTTGCGGGAGAGCTTATCGATGTCGCTCATGGTGAAGTCGATTTCGGCTTCCTGCGCGGCGGCCAGCAGGTGCAGAACGGTGTTGGTGGAGCCGCCCATGGCGATATCCAGCGTCATCGCGTTTTCGAACGCGGCTTTGCTGGCGATGTTGCGCGGCAGCGCGCTGGCGTCGTCCTGCTCGTAGTAGCGTTTGGTCAGCTCAACGATGCGCTTACCGGCGTTGAGGAACAGCTGCTTACGGTCGGCGTGGGTCGCCAGCAGCGAACCGTTGCCCGGCTGAGACAGGCCCAGCGCTTCGGTCAGGCAGTTCATAGAGTTGGCGGTGAACATACCGGAACAGGAGCCGCAGGTCGGACACGCGGAGCGTTCCACCTGATCGCTCTGCTCGTCAGAGACTTTCGGGTCCGCGCCCTGGATCATCGCATCGACCAGGTCGAGCTTGATGATTTTGTCGGAGAGCTTGGTTTTCCCCGCTTCCATCGGGCCGCCGGAGACGAAGATCACCGGAATGTTCAGGCGCAGGGAGGCCATCAGCATCCCCGGGGTGATTTTGTCGCAGTTGGAGATGCAGACCATCGCATCGGCGCAGTGGGCGTTAACCATATATTCTACGGAGTCGGCGATCAGCTCGCGCGACGGCAGTGAATAGAGCATGCCCCCGTGCCCCATCGCGATACCGTCATCCACCGCAATGGTGTTGAACTCTTTTGCCACGCCGCCGGAGGCTTCGATTTGCTCGGCAACCAGCTTACCGAGATCGCGCAGGTGCACGTGGCCCGGTACAAACTGGGTGAAGGAGTTCACCACGGCGATAATCGGCTTGCCGAAATCGGCGTCGGTCATTCCGGTGGCGCGCCACAGCGCGCGGGCTCCCGCCATATTACGGCCGTGGGTGGTGGTGGCTGAACGATACTTAGGCATGCTTTATTGACTCCCGTCTGACTATTTAATGGGACGGTGCGTGCCGTCCCAAATTTATGCTTAGTGATTAACCTGATCCAACCAGCCGTATTTATCTTCTGTCTCGCCGGTGAAGAGGCCGAAGAACGCTTGCTGAATACGTTTGGTGACCGGGCCACAGCGGCCTTCGCCCACCTGGATACCGTCCACGCTGCGTACCGGCGTGATTTCAGCCGCGGTACCGGACATGAACACTTCATCCGCCAGATACAGGGATTCGCGGGACAGTACCTGCTCGCGCACTTCGATACCCAGATCTTTCGCCAGCTTGATGATGGCGTCACGGGTGATGCCCGGCAGCGCGGACGAGGTGAATGGCGGCGTGAACAGAATGCCGTCTTTCACTTCAAACAGGTTTTCACCCGCACCTTCTGAGATGTAGCCATTTACGTCGAGGGCGATACCTTCCTGATAGCCGTGGCGGCGCGCTTCGCTACCGACCAGCAATGAGGAGAGATAGTTACCGCCTGCTTTCGCGGCGGTCGGGATGGTGTTTGGCGCCACGCGGTTCCAGGAAGAGACCATTGCGTCGATCCCCTGCTCCAGGGCTTCTGCACCCAGGTAAGCACCCCACGGGAACGCGGCAATGATCACATCTGTGGTATAGCCAGCTGGCGGGTTCACGCCCATGCCGACATCGCCCACGAACACCAGCGGACGAATATAGGCGCTGGTCAGGTTGTTTTTACGGATCACGTCGCGGCAGGCTTCCATCAGCTCGTCAACGCTTTGAGAAACCGGGAAACGATAAATTTTGGCTGAGTCATGCAGACGCTGCATGTGTTCGCGATGGCGGAACACCACTGGCCCTTTGTGAGAATCGTAGCAGCGGATGCCTTCAAATACGGAGGTACCGTAGTGCAGCGCGTGGGACATCACGTGGACCTTCGCGTCCTCCCAGCGAACCATCTCACCGTTGAACCAAATGTAATCAGCTTTTTTTGTCGTCATTTTTTCGTCCTGTCACGCTTAAGCGCGGATTTGTTGTGATGTGGTTGTGCTCTGGCAGATGGCAACATGGGCAACGTCTACCAGCTTTGATAACTGACTAAACAGTAAGTCGACCGACCGCGGGCTGGCAACGGTTAATTCGATACTGATATTCCGGGCGTCAGTGGCCGTCTCCATATTCATAGAGCAAATCTGAAAACCACGATGACGCACCACACGCAAAACGCGTTCTAAGGTTTCCGGGTTGAAGCGAGCCTGTACGGCGACCTGATGCTGCATCATGATAATTTCTCCATCATTTGTGAGTTACTGGCACCAGGCGGTACCAACGGCCAGACGTTCTCGAGTTCGTCGATTGAGACATGAAGCAGGTAAGGCCCATCGCTGTTCAGCATGGTGTCGAGCGCCGCTTCAACCTGATCTTTACGGGTGATGTGCTGACCAGGGATGCCGAAGGCGCTGGCCAGGGTGAGGAAATCGGGGTTATCGGTGAGAGTCGTTTCGCTGTAGCGCTCCTGGAAGAACAGCTGTTGCCACTGGCGAACCATTCCTAAACGCTGGTTGTCGAGCAACACGATCTTCAGCGGTAATTGCTTGCGCTTAACGGTGCCGAGCTCCTGAACGTTCATCATGAAGGAGCCGTCACCGGAGATACAGATAACGGTATCGTTCGGGCGGGCAACCTGCGCGCCAACGGCGGCCGGCAGACCGAAGCCCATCGTTCCTAACCCGCTGGAGGTGATGAAGTTTTCCGGGCGGGTGTAGGTCATGTGCTGCGCGGACCACATCTGGTGCTGGCCTACGTCGGTGGTGACGACGCTGTCAGCCGGTTTACGGTCCGACAACTGCTTCAAGAGCAGCGGCGCGTAGATGGCCTCGCCGGGGTGGTCGTAACGCCAGGCATGCTCGGCGCGCATATCTGCGGTGTGCTGACGCCATGCGTTGATATCCAGCGGCTGCTGCAATGCCGGTAACAGCGCGTTGAGATCGCCCTGCAAGGCGACATGCGCCTGACGCAGCTTGTTCATCTCCGCCGGGTCGATATCCATATGGATGACTTTGGCGTTCGGCGCAAAGGTATTCAGCTTGCCGGTGACGCGGTCGTCAAAACGGGCACCTACGGCGATGAGCAGATCGCACTCCTGCACCGCCAGGTTTGCCGCTTTGGTGCCGTGCATCCCCAGCATGCCCAGATAGTAGGGGTAATCCGCGTCGACTGCACCGAGACCTTTCAGCGTGCAGGTCGCTGGCATCTGCGTTGTTGCGATAAATTCGCGCAGGGCAGGAACGGCCTGCGCCATGCCTACGCCACCGCCGACGTACAGCATCGGCTGTTTCGCCTGGGCCAGCATCTGACGGGCCTCTTCAACTTCCGCTTCCGGAAAGGCATCGTCGCTTTCAACGGTAGAGAAGTGCGGTTCCAGATCGCCGAGTGCCACCTGGATATCTTTCGGGATATCAACCAGAACCGGACCGGGACGACCGGAGTTTGCCACATCGAACGCTTCTGCCATTACGCGCGGCAGCTCTTCCAGAGACTGGACGAGGAAGCTGTGTTTGGTGCAGGCCAGCGATAAACCGAGGACGTCAACTTCCTGGAAAGCATCGGTACCGATGAACGGAGACGCCACCTGCCCGGTGATGGCGACAACGGGAACGGAATCCAGCAGCGCGTCAGCCAGGCCGGTGATCAGGTTCGTTGCGCCCGGGCCTGAAGTCGCCATACACACGCCGGTTTTACCGGTCGCGCGGGCATAACCGATGGCTGCCATCGCTGCGCCCTGCTCGTGTCGGCACAAGAGATGTTCCACGCCGCCGTCATACAGTGCATCGTAAATCGGCATAATTGCGCCACCCGGATAACCGAATACGGTTTCGACTCCCTGCGCGCGCAACGCATGTACTACCCACTGTGCCCCATTCATAGTTAGTTCCCCGTCATAAATCGGGAGAAACAGAATTTTGTGCTAGTCGTCATTCTCTGCTCCTCATTTACGTTTTTTAGTCATAAAAAAACCCCCGGACCTTTCGGTGCGGGGGTCTTAGTTCGTTAAGGCTTGATTTCTAAGCCTTTCCTCGTCCAAGTGCAGCCCCGCACGGTGGGATAATAATCACCACCACGCTAATCACGACCAGGCTAATCACTCGTAGAAGGGCTGTCATTTTCAGTTCTTTTTGCATCTTGTTCGAAGGAATACCTAAAGAGTTATCACAGTTTTTAAATCAAACACAAGATTTATTTATGACGGATTTGATTAGGCCGCGAATCATATTTCTTAAAACCGTTGTTTTATATACGGAAATTAGAAAATGAATATTTTTCATTTTTTCACTGCGGTTCTTAGCGTCAAAACGGGGCTTTTTACATTCTGCGAGGAGGCTTCCACGGTTATGCAAGGGTTTCAGTGTGCGCTTAAAATCCCTGAACAGGCGGTGTAAATTCGCAAAATGACGCTAAACAGACAAAACAGGTGATGGCATAGTCACACCAGGAGGTAGTGCAAATGTCACTGTCAGTTGTTTATACGCGTGCGGCTCTCGGGGTAAAGGCACCGCTTATTTCCGTCGAGGTTCATTTGAGCAATGGGCTACCCGGACTCACGCTTGTCGGGTTACCTGAAACGACGGTTAAAGAGGCCAGGGATCGCGTTCGCAGCGCAATAATAAATAGCGGTTATACCTTCCCCGCGAAGAAGATCACCATCAACCTTGCCCCCGCCGATCTGCCTAAAGAGGGGGGACGATACGATTTACCTATCGCAATTGCCCTTCTCGCGGCTTCTGAGCAGCTTAATACGACACGGCTAGGCTCGTATGAGTTCGTTGGCGAACTCGCGCTTACAGGCGCGTTAAGAGGCGTTCCCGGTGCGATATCGGGAGCGCTGGAAGCCATACGAGCAGGGCGGCAAATCATTGTCGCCAATGAAAACGCATCAGAAGTGAGTCTTATCGCCGAGAAGGGGTGTCTCGTCGCGGGGCATTTACAGGAAGTTTGTGCCTGGCTGGAAGGACGACATGAACTGTCCGAGCCGGAGGAGTGTGATGATGTTATAGCGGATGCTCCAGAGGATCTCAGCGAGATTATGGGACAGGAGCAAGGGAAACGGGCGCTGGAGATTACGGCTGCAGGTGGACACAATCTTCTGTTAATTGGGCCGCCAGGTACGGGTAAAACCATGCTGGCAAGCAGGTTGAGTGGGTTACTTCCACCGCTCAATAATCATGAAGCGCTGGAAAGTGCCGCCATATATAGCCTTATCAGTTCGACGTCGTTGCAAAAACAGTGGCGCCGTCGTCCTTTTCGTTCCCCGCATCATAGCGCTTCACTGACGGCAATGGTCGGCGGCGGGGCGATTCCGGGGCCGGGAGAGATCTCGCTGGCACACAATGGCATTCTGTTTCTTGATGAACTGCCTGAATTTGAGCGCCGTGTGCTGGATGCACTGAGGGAGCCCATTGAATCCGGTGAGATACATATCTCACGCACGAGAGCCAAAATAAGCTATCCCGCACAGTTTCAGCTGGTCGCGGCGATGAATCCCAGCCCGACGGGTCACTACCAGGGCAACCATAACCGCTGTACACCAGAGCAAACGTTGCGCTATCTGGGTAAGTTATCCGGCCCGTTCCTCGACCGTTTCGATTTATCCCTCGAAATTCCCCTTCCCCCGCCGGGTCTGCTCAGGCAAACGGGCATAACGGGTGAAAGCTCAGCGGAGGTACGCGAACGGGTGATTGCTGCTCAGACGCGGCAGTACGCTCGTCAGAACAGGCTGAATGCGCGGCTGGATAATGCCGGGATCCGGCAGTTTTGTTCACTTAACGTTGAGGATGCGGGATGGCTGGAGGAGACGTTAACGCGGTTCGGGCTGTCCATACGTGCGTGGCAGCGTTTGCTGAAGGTGGCCAGAACTATTGCTGACGTAGAGGGGTGCAATGACATTGAGAGGAAACATTTGCAGGAGGCGCTGAGCTACCGCGCTATCGATCGTTTGCTGCTGCATTTGCAGAAATTGCTGGCATAAAAAAAGGGGCCGTAGCCCCTTCTCTTCATTTTAGTCATCAGACTCGGTGTAGTCTTCTGCACCTTCCATCTGCGGCTTGCCGCCAGACAGCGTATGGAAGCGCTTTGGACGCTTAATGCGCGCCATGTACTTAATCCATACGCGTTCCGCTTCAGACTCCGGCTCACGCTCACCACGGCAAACAGAAACAAACTGTTTCTCGTCTTCGGTAGCAGGTTCACGCTTCCCCAGATCCAGCTCGTTAAAGGCATAACCATGGCGCTCAAGCAGTTGAGCTTCTTTGATGGTGAAATCGCCGTGACGAGAGAACCCGCGCGGATAATGTTTATTGTCGAAAAAACGATTAGTCGTCGTAAAGCTTTCCGCCATCCTACACGCTCCTAATTCTTTGGCCGAGCTATTTATGGCGCGGAGTATTAGTTACGCTTGACAGAGTGTAAAACAAAACATTTAAATCATAACGACAAATAATTTTGCGGAGAAAGATGTGGATACGGAATTGCTTAAAACTTTCCTTGAAGTGAGCAGAACACGCCACTTTGGGCGAGCAGCTGAAGCCCTTTACCTGACGCAGTCAGCAGTCAGTTTTCGTATTCGACAGCTGGAAAATCAACTGGGTGTGAATCTTTTTACCCGCCATCGCAACAATATTCGCTTAACGCCTGCCGGTGAGAAACTGCTGCCGTACGCAGAAACGCTCATGAATACCTGGCAGGCGGCACGTAAAGAGGTGGCACATACTTCGAGGCATAATGAGTTCTCGATAGGGGCAAGCGCTTCTCTGTGGGAATGCATGCTAAGTCAGTGGCTTACCCGGCTGTATCATTCACATGGCCACTTGCAATTTGAAGCCAGGATTGCGCAACGGCAGTCGCTGGTTAAGCAACTTCATGAGCGCCAGCTTGATCTTCTGATCACAACCGAAGCCCCCAAGATGGACGAATTTAGCAGCCAGATTGTGGGCCAGTTTGGCCTGGCACTTTATGCGTCCGAACCTTCGATGATGAAGGCAGACCTGACTTATTTACGCCTGGAATGGGGACCGGATTTTCAGCAGCACGAGACGGGACTGATTGCACCTGATGATGTTCCGCAGTTAACGACCAGCTCGGCAGAGATCGCCTGTCAGCAGCTGCCTCTGCTGAAAGGTTGTACCTGGTTACCTGTTCGCTGGGCAGACACTAAAGCAGGGCTGCACACCGTGATGGATTCCACCACGCTTACCAGGCCGCTGTATGCAATTTGGCTGCAAAACAGTGATAAGCAATCTCAGATAAAAGATCTTTTAAAAATCAATGTAATGGATTGATGCATCAGCCAGCAGGGATGCTGGCTGAAATTAAGAAGAGAATTATCTGCCGTGTTTCAGGCAAAAAAAATCCTTTGCCGAAGCAAAGGATTCTATATGGCAGGGGCGGAGAGACTCGAACTCGCGACACCCGGTTTTGGAGACCGGTGCTCTACCAACTGAGCTACGCCCCTAAAGTTTTTTGCCATTAAGCCTGCCAACAAGGCAGGCTTAATGTCTTAATAAGTGGCGGAACGGACGGGACTCGAACCCGCGACCCCCTGCGTGACAGGCAGGTATTCTAACCGACTGAACTACCGCTCCACCGAAGACTGCTGTAACCACCGGATTTATGCACCGGCTTACTACTTAATTTGATGCCTGGCAGTTCCCTACTCTCACATGGGGAGACCCCACACTACCATCGGCGCTACGGCGTTTCACTTCTGAGTTCGGCATGGGGTCAGGTGGGACCACCGCGCTAAAGCCGCCAGGCAAATTCTGTTAATCTGTATCAGGCTGAAAATCGTCTCTGTCTCATCCGCCGAAACAGCTTCGGCGTTGTAAGGTTAAGCCTCACGGTTCATTAGTATCGGTTAGCTCAACGCATCGCTGCGCTTACACACCCGACCTATCAACGTCGTAGTCTTCAACGTTCCTTCAGGACCCTTAAAGGGTCAGGGAGAACTCATCTCGGGGCAAGTTTCGTGCTTAGATGCTTTCAGCACTTATCTTTTCCGCATTTAGCTACCGGGCAGTGCCATTGGCATGACAACCCGAACACCAGTGATGCGTCCACTCCGGTCCTCTCGTACTAGGAGCAGCCCCCCTCAATTCTCCAGCGCCCACGGCAGATAGGGACCGAACTGTCTCACGACGTTCTAAACCCAGCTCGCGTACCACTTTAAATGGCGAACAGCCATACCCTTGGGACCTACTTCAGCCCCAGGATGTGATGAGCCGACATCGAGGTGCCAAACACCGCCGTCGATATGAACTCTTGGGCGGTATCAGCCTGTTATCCCCGGAGTACCTTTTATCCGTTGAGCGATGGCCCTTCCATTCAGAACCACCGGATCACTATGACCTGCTTTCGCACCTGCTCGAGCCGTCACTCTCGCAGTCAAGCTAGCTTATGCCATTGCACTAACCTCCTGATGTCCGACCAGGATTAGCTAACCTTCGTGCTCCTCCGTTACTCTTTGGGAGGAGACCGCCCCAGTCAAACTACCCACCAGACACTGTCCGCAACCCGGATCACGGGTCTACGTTAGAACACCAGCCATTAAAGGGTGGTATTTCAAGGTCGGCTCCACGCAGACTGGCGTCCACGCTTCAAAGCCTCCCACCTATCCTACACATCAAGGACCAGTGTTCAGTGTCAAGCTATAGTAAAGGTTCACGGGGTCTTTCCGTCTTGCCGCGGGTACACTGCATCTTCACAGCGAGTTCAATTTCACTGAGTCTCGGGTGGAGACAGCCTGGCCATCATTACGCCATTCGTGCAGGTCGGAACTTACCCGACAAGGAATTTCGCTACCTTAGGACCGTTATAGTTACGGCCGCCGTTTACCGGGGCTTCGATCAAGAGCTTCGCGTTGCCGCTAACCCCATCAATTAACCTTCCGGCACCGGGCAGGCGTCACACCGTATACGTCCACTTTCGTGTTTGCACAGTGCTGTGTTTTTAATAAACAGTTGCAGCCAGCTGGTATCTTCGACTGATTTCAGCTCCACCCGCAGGGGCTTCACCTACATATCAGCGTGCCTTCTCCCGAAGTTACGGCACCATTTTGCCTAGTTCCTTCACCCGAGTTCTCTCAAGCGCCTTGGTATTCTCTACCTGACCACCTGTGTCGGTTTGGGGTACGATTTGATGTTACCTGATGCTTAGAGGCTTTTCCTGGAAGCAGGGCATTTGTTACTTCAGCACCGTAGTGCCTCGTCATCACACCTCAGCGTTAAAAGGTACCGGATTTACCTGGAACCTCCGCCTACATGCTTAAACCGGGACAACCGTCGCCCGGCTAACATAGCCTTCTCCGTCCCCCCTTCGCAGTAACACCAAGTACAGGAATATTAACCTGTTTCCCATCGACTACGCCTTTCGGCCTCGCCTTAGGGGTCGACTCACCCTGCCCCGATTAACGTTGGACAGGAACCCTTGGTCTTCCGGCGAGCGGGCTTTTCACCCGCTTTATCGTTACTTATGTCAGCATTCGCACTTCTGATACCTCCAGCATGCCTCACAGCACACCTTCAACGGCTTACAGAACGCTCCCCTACCCAACAACGCATAAGCGTCGCTGCCGCAGCTTCGGTGCATGGTTTAGCCCCGTTACATCTTCCGCGCAGGCCGACTCGACCAGTGAGCTATTACGCTTTCTTTAAATGATGGCTGCTTCTAAGCCAACATCCTGGCTGTCTGTGCCTTCCCACATCGTTTCCCACTTAACCATGACTTTGGGACCTTAGCTGGCGGTCTGGGTTGTTTCCCTCTTCACGACGGACGTTAGCACCCGCCGTGTGTCTCCCGTGATAACATTCTTCGGTATTCGTAGTTTGCATCGGGTTGGTAAGCCGGGATGGCCCCCTAGCCGAAACAGTGCTCTACCCCCGAAGATGAGTTCACGAGGCGCTACCTAAATAGCTTTCGGGGAGAACCAGCTATCTCCCGGTTTGATTGGCCTTTCACCCCCAGCCACAAGTCATCCGCTAATTTTTCAACATTAGTCGGTTCGGTCCTCCAGTTAGTGTTACCCAACCTTCAACCTGCCCATGGCTAGATCACCGGGTTTCGGGTCTATACCCTGCAACTTAACGCCCAGTTAAGACTCGGTTTCCCTTCGGCTCCCCTATACGGTTAACCTTGCTACAGAATATAAGTCGCTGACCCATTATACAAAAGGTACGCAGTCACACCACGAAGGTGCTCCCACTGCTTGTACGTACACGGTTTCAGGTTCTTTTTCACTCCCCTCGCCGGGGTTCTTTTCGCCTTTCCCTCACGGTACTGGTTCACTATCGGTCAGTCAGGAGTATTTAGCCTTGGAGGATGGTCCCCCCCATATTCAGACAGGATACCACGTGTCCCGCCCTACTCTTCGAGTTCACAACCTGTGTGCTTTCGTGTACGGGGCTGTCACCCTGTATCGCCGGACTTTCCAGACCGTTCCACTAACACACAAGCTGATTCAGACTCTGGGCTGCTCCCCGTTCGCTCGCCGCTACTGGGGGAATCTCGGTTGATTTCTTTTCCTCGGGGTACTTAGATGTTTCAGTTCCCCCGGTTCGCCTCGTTAACCTATGTATTCAGTTAACGATAGTGTGACGGATCACACTGGGTTTCCCCATTCGGACATCGCCGGGTCAAAGGTTCATATCACCTCGCCGGCGCTTTTCGCAGATTAGCACGTCCTTCATCGCCTCTGACTGCCAGGGCATCCACCGTGTACGCTTAGTCGCTTAACCTCACAACCCGAAGATGTTTCACTTCTGATTGCGAAAATTTGAGAGACTCGAACACACCATTAAAGATGTGTCGTTTCAATTTTCAGCTTGATCCAGATTTTTAAAGAGCAAAACTTCGCAGTGCACCTTTTCAGGTTCACTCTGAAGTTTTCTTGTGTTCGCAGTAAAAGATGGTGGAGCTATGCGGGATCGAACCGCAGACCTCCTGCGTGCAAAGCAGGCGCTCTCCCAGCTGAGCTATAGCCCCATCGTTTGCAATCTCTGTACCGCTCATCCTTTAAAAGGAGTCTGGTAGGCCTGAGTGGACTTGAACCACCGACCTCACCCTTATCAGGGGTGCGCTCTAACCACCTGAGCTACAAGCCTGCAGAGATTTTTACTGCTGTTTTTTCATCAGACAATCTGTGTGAGCACTACAAAGGCAGGTTCTTTAAGGTAAGGAGGTGATCCAACCGCAGGTTCCCCTACGGTTACCTTGTTACGACTTCACCCCAGTCATGAATCACAAAGTGGTAAGCGCCCTCCCGAAGGTTAAGCTACCTACTTCTTTTGCAACCCACTCCCATGGTGTGACGGGCGGTGTGTACAAGGCCCGGGAACGTATTCACCGTAGCATTCTGATCTACGATTACTAGCGATTCCGACTTCATGGAGTCGAGTTGCAGACTCCAATCCGGACTACGACGCACTTTATGAGGTCCGCTTGCTCTCGCGAGGTCGCTTCTCTTTGTATGCGCCATTGTAGCACGTGTGTAGCCCTACTCGTAAGGGCCATGATGACTTGACGTCATCCCCACCTTCCTCCAGTTTATCACTGGCAGTCTCCTTTGAGTTCCCGGCCTAACCGCTGGCAACAAAGGATAAGGGTTGCGCTCGTTGCGGGACTTAACCCAACATTTCACAACACGAGCTGACGACAGCCATGCAGCACCTGTCTCAGAGTTCCCGAAGGCACCAATCCATCTCTGGAAAGTTCTCTGGATGTCAAGAGTAGGTAAGGTTCTTCGCGTTGCATCGAATTAAACCACATGCTCCACCGCTTGTGCGGGCCCCCGTCAATTCATTTGAGTTTTAACCTTGCGGCCGTACTCCCCAGGCGGTCGACTTAACGCGTTAGCTCCGGAAGCCACGCCTCAAGGGCACAACCTCCAAGTCGACATCGTTTACGGCGTGGACTACCAGGGTATCTAATCCTGTTTGCTCCCCACGCTTTCGCACCTGAGCGTCAGTCTTTGTCCAGGGGGCCGCCTTCGCCACCGGTATTCCTCCAGATCTCTACGCATTTCACCGCTACACCTGGAATTCTACCCCCCTCTACAAGACTCTAGCCTGCCAGTTTCGAATGCAGTTCCCAGGTTGAGCCCGGGGATTTCACATCCGACTTGACAGACCGCCTGCGTGCGCTTTACGCCCAGTAATTCCGATTAACGCTTGCACCCTCCGTATTACCGCGGCTGCTGGCACGGAGTTAGCCGGTGCTTCTTCTGCGGGTAACGTCAATCGACAAGGTTATTAGCCTTATCGCCTTCCTCCCCGCTGAAAGTACTTTACAACCCGAAGGCCTTCTTCATACACGCGGCATGGCTGCATCAGGCTTGCGCCCATTGTGCAATATTCCCCACTGCTGCCTCCCGTAGGAGTCTGGACCGTGTCTCAGTTCCAGTGTGGCTGGTCATCCTCTCAGACCAGCTAGGGATCGTCGCCTAGGTGAGCCGTTACCCCACCTACTAGCTAATCCCATCTGGGCACATCTGATGGCAAGAGGCCCGAAGGTCCCCCTCTTTGGTCTTGCGACGTTATGCGGTATTAGCTACCGTTTCCAGTAGTTATCCCCCTCCATCAGGCAGTTTCCCAGACATTACTCACCCGTCCGCCGCTCGTCACCCGAGAGCAAGCTCTCTGTGCTACCGCTCGACTTGCATGTGTTAGGCCTGCCGCCAGCGTTCAATCTGAGCCATGATCAAACTCTTCAATTTAAGTTTGATGCTCGTGAATTAAACTTCGTAATGAATTACGTATGTTCACTCAGAGACTTGGTATTCATTTTTCGTCTTGCGACGTTAAGAATCCATGTCACTTTGAGTGCCCACACAGATTGTCTGATAAATTGTTAAAGAGCAGTTGCAACGCGGCGTTAAGCTCACCGTTGCGAGGTCCCGTATATTACGTTTTCCTCATTCAGAGTCAAGCGATTATTTTTGCTTTTCTCTGCCGGCGTTCATCTCTGAACCCCGCTAACCCGGCGGCCTGTAAGCCGTTGTTCCGTGTCAGTGGAGGCGCATTATAGGGAGTTCTCAGACGTTGACAACCCCTCTTTTAAAAAAAACTTTCAACCGTCTCTTTTTTGCTCAAAACCGTGCTACAGCGCCAGTTTTTCGAGCGTTTCAAAGCCATAACGGCGTAAAACGGGTAAAAGTTGCTCAGTCTCTTTCGTGATGGCCATACAAAACGCGATATTCGCATCGGTAGATTTCGCATCCGGCGCTTCATGTTCCAGCAGCCAGGCCGTACGACGAGCGATAGCCGCACCGGAATCCACCAGGCGCGTCCCCTCCGGCAATACCTCTAATAGCTCTTCCTGTAATAGCGGGAAGTGGGTGCAGCCCAGCACAACGGTATCCGGGGGTTCAGGCATGCGCAGCCACGGACGGAGAATACGACGCAGCTCGTCGAGTGATACCGCCTTTCCATGCAGCTTCGCTTCAGCCATCTCCACCAGCTCAGCCGAACCCAGCATCGCAATCTGGCATTCGTTGGCAAAACGGTCGATCAGTTCGCGGGTATAAGGACGCTTTACCGTGCCTCGCGTTGCCAGCAGACCCACAATGCCGTTCGCCGTCAGGCGCGCGGCTGGCTTTATTGCAGGAACGACGCCCACAACCGGGAACTGGAATTTTTCACGCAGGGCGGGAAGAGAAACGGTGCTCGCCGTATTACAGGCGATGACGGCCAGCGCAAGGGGATAGCGCTTTTGTACCGCGGTGACGATTTCAACCACACGCTCAACAATAAAATCTTCGCTCTTTTCCCCATACGGGAAAGCGACGTTATCGAAGGCGTAGATGTAATGGAGATCCGGCAGGAGATGCCGAATCTCATCATAGACCGAAAGCCCACCGACGCCGGAATCAAACACCAGCACGGTGGGACGCGGATTAGAAGGTGTAGCTGCCAGACAAGGTGTATTCCCGTCCTGCAGTTTGGTAGCCATAAACTGTCTCGTAATCTTTATCGAACAGGTTGGCTATTTTACCACGAACTGTGAGATGTGAGGTGACAGGATACGAAACTGCGACATCCCACAGGCTGACACCGCCCATTTTTACTTTCTCAGACGGATAAGCACCAAAGTCAGTGTCGTAACGCGTACCGAGATAGTGATAAGTCAGGCTCCAGTCGAAATCATAGATCTGCGTGTCGAGCTGATATTTCACCTGCTGTTTAGCACGACGGTCCAGAAGTTCGTTGGTTGCGGCATTGCGGGCATCCACATAATCGTAGCCTACAGTATGCGTCAACGGACCCGTATCAAACGATGCTGTCGCTTCCACACCTTTAATGCGCGCTTTACCGACGTTGTAATATTGCTGAAGGTTATTATCGAAGTCGATGAGATTATCGACGTCATTACGGTAGCCGGAGACGCGCCAGCTCACGCCGGCCGTCAGGCCTTCAAACGCACCTTCCCACTGCTTGCTCTCTTCGGGATCAAGATGGTCATTGCCATAGAAACCATAGAGTTGACCCAGATTCGGTGCTTTATAGGCCGTACCATAAGAAGCAACGAAGCGGTAACCCTCCACGAACTCCCAGGCCGCACTACTTTGCCAGGTGCCATGGCGACCGAACTGAGAGTTGTCATCGCTGCGAACCGCTCCTTCCAGAGTGAAGTCACCAAACTGCTGCAACCCGGTCAGGTAAACGCCGGTGTTACGCAGGTCGTAGCCGTTGGTCACGTAGTTTGTACCCGGCTCGGTGCTCTGCTTCTGCCAGTCAACGCCCGCGCCAATGTTTCCATGGCCAACATCAACGGAGTTCAGCCACTGGACGTTGTACTGCTTGATTTCATCCAGTGTGGCTGTCAAATCGTAGCGGCCCAAATTTGGGTCGTAGTTATAGTCCTTGCTGTGACTATAGCTGGTGAGCAGCTGTGAATGGAAGATGTCATCGTTGAAGCGCAATCCTGCATCCCAGGTCTGACTATAGAGCTGGCGGGTATCGACCAGTACGTCAGGGGTAAATGAACTGTAGTAACCGTCGTAGGCAGTACGGTTGCTGTAGCCAAAGCCGCGAACAAATCCGCTCCACTGCTCCGAGAATGCGTGATCCAGTGCACTATAGAGCGTTTTATTCATAAAGCCGTCGCGATCGGTCTGGGCAAGGCCACCATTGTTGCCGTCCGCAACCACATCAAACCCTTTGGTATAGGTGTAATCACCCGCAAGCGTGACGCGCGTGCTGTCGCCCAATGTTTGCTGAGTACTGCCGCCATAATTCTGGTAACCATGCGACCCTACACCTGCATTCAGCGTGGTACCGTCCTTCGCGCGAGTGGTAATAATGTTTACGACTCCGCCAATCGCGTCCGAGCCGTATACCGCCGAACGCGGTCCACGAACATATTCGATACGCTGCACCAGGGAGATCGGGAACTGGCTGAGATCGGACGACCCCGTAACGCCCGCCTGGTTAAGGCGGATCCCATCAACAAGGATCAGGACATGGCTGGAGTTGGTGCCACGTATAAAGAGAGAAGAGAGTTGCCCCATCCCGCCATTTTGCGCCGTATCCACGCCGGGCAGGCGACGCATAACATCAAGGACTGAGGTTGATTGCCAACGGTCAATATCGGCACGCGTAACAACGGAGGTTGCAGCCAGAATAGTTTTTTCAGGTTGTTCGAAACGATTTGCCGTCACCACCAACGAGTCGGCGCTATCCTGCGCCCAGCCCGAAAATGCCGTGACGGACAACGCCGTCAACAGCGATACTTTTTTAATCATTGTTAAAGCATCCACAATATAAGAAGGATGCCGCAGGCCTCATCGATAGCACGCGATGATGAAACCAAATGCGACGTGATCCCGGCAGGTCTTCGGGCTAGGTGGCTATATAAGGATGAAGACTTCCCATTTTCACAGTGTCTACAACACTCATCCCGCCAGACTTTACCGCTGCGCGTCAGCTCCAGATTTACACTGGATTCCCTTTTCACTCTCAGGAGACCGGAAACAGAATGCTACAATTAGACACGTATGGATGTCCAGACAGCTATTGCCCATTAAATCTGGACATCCCCTGAACAATGCCTACAATCCCCGCGTAATTCTTTATCACTCAGGACGCATCATGACCCCAGAACACCTCCCGACAGAACAGTACGACGCGCAGCTGGCAGAGAAAGTCGTCCGCCTGCAAAGTATGATGACGCCTTTCAACGCGCCCGTTCCCGAGGTGTTCCGCTCTCCCGTCAGCCACTACCGCATGCGCGCCGAATTCCGCATCTGGCACGACGGCGACGACCTGTACCACATCATTTTCGATCAGCAGACGAAATCCCGTATTCGCGTGGACAGCTTTCCGGCGGCGAGCGAGCTCATTAACCAATTGATGACGCTGATAATGGACGGCGTGCGCAACAATCCGGTACTGCGTAACAAGCTGTTCCAGATTGACTACCTGACCACGCAAAGCAATCAGGCGATTGTCTCCCTGCTGTACCACAAAGCGCTCAATGACGAGTGGCGCGAGCAGGCAGAAGCGCTGCGCGATGCGCTGCGCGCGCAGAACATCAACGTTCACCTGATTGGCCGCGCGACAAAAACCAAAATCATGCTGGATCAGGACTACATCGACGAGCGCCTGCCGGTGGCAGGTAAAGAGATGGTGTATCGTCAGGTCGAGAACAGCTTTACCCAGCCAAACGCTGCGATGAACGTGCAGATGCTGGAGTGGGCGCTGAAGGCGACGGAAGGGTCAACGGGCGATCTGCTTGAGCTCTACTGCGGTAACGGCAACTTCTCGCTGGCGCTGGCGCGTAATTTCGATCGCGTTCTGGCAACGGAAATCGCCAAGCCGTCGGTGGCTGCCGCGCAGTACAACATTGCCGCTAACCATATCGATAACGTGCAGATCATTCGTATGGCCGCGGAAGAGTTCACGCAGGCCATGAACGGCGTTCGCCAGTTTAACCGCCTGGAAGGGATCGATTTGAAAAGCTACCAGTGTGAGACGATTTTTGTCGACCCGCCGCGCAGTGGCCTGGACAGCGAAACCGAGAAGATGGTGCAGGCGTACCCGCGTATTTTGTACATCTCCTGCAACCCGGAGACGCTGTGCAAGAACCTCGAAACATTAGGCCAGACGCACAAGATTGAACGTCTGGCGCTGTTCGATCAGTTCCCGTATACGCACCATATGGAGTGCGGCGTTTTACTTACCGCACGGTGATCTGTAGGCCGGATAAGCGTAGCGCCATCCGGCGTTTTTGGCAGGTGGCGCTTCGCTTACCTGCCCTACAAATAAATTCATTACTCCGGTAACTGGCTCTTACGGCTACGCATGCGCGAGCCAATCCAGAACACCAGCGCCACAGACAGTACCGCAGGGAAGAAGTTAGAGCCGATATCCGGATACTCCGCGCGAACCACCGTGCTATACAGCAATACGCCCAGAATAAAGCAGGCAGCGGCCAGCCCCGGTAACCCCACCGGCATGGTGCGGTTCAGGTAACGTTGATGCAGGCAGTAAACCGTCAGCACCAGCGCAATAAGCGGGAAAATCGAAAATGGAACAATTGAGCTAAAAATAGCGGCAAACGTACCATTAATGGATAAGCCAGCGATCAATGCCAGCAACAGCGTCCCTTTATCCTGACCTGACTGTTTCATTACTCACCTTCACTCTTCGGTTTGATGTGCCAGTTTCTCTTGTTCACGGCGATACCAGTAGTACGCGCCTTTGGAGATCATCCTGAGCTGCAATACCAGTCGCTCTTCGAGCTGCTTGCGTTGTTCAATGCTGACATCCAGCGCTTCGGCACCCGCGCTGAAAACAATCGTCACCATCGCCTCGGCCTGTGCTTCAGTAAACGCACGCGGCATATGGTTTTCGAGTTCAAGATAGTCGGCAAGTTCCGCGATGAAGTGCTGAATTTCACGCGCGACGGCGGCACGAAACGCCGCCGATGTGCCCGAACGCTCGCGCAGAAGCAGACGAAACGCGTTGGGGTTATTGCCGATAAATTCCATAAAGGTCGATACGGAGGTGCGGATCACGCTGCCCCCTTTGGCGATACGCTGACGCGCCTGGCGCATCAGCTGGCGCAGCATCAGACCGCTCTCGTCGACCATGGTCAGGCCCAGTTCATCCACATCACGGAAATGACGATAGAAGGACGTTGGCGCAATCCCGGCCTCGCGTGCGACTTCGCGCAGGCTCAAACTGGCAAAACTCCGCTCAGCACTCAGTTGACTGAATGCGGCTTCCACCAGCGAACGCCGGGTTTTCTCTTTTTGTTGTGCTCTTACGCCCATCACGATAGTTGAATCCTTCCAAAGGCCTGATGGCACTATACCAGAGAATAAAATTAATCTGTTTGCCTGGCTTTGTGAATGATTGTTTACGTGCGGTTTGTGCTCCACTGCCCGAAAAAAGCACAACGATAATTGGGTTACTCTGGCAATGATGTTATGATTCTGTTGCTTTTATGTATAAGAACAGGTAAGCCTTACCATGCCACATTCCTACGATTACGACGCAATAGTTATTGGTTCCGGCCCCGGCGGCGAAGGTGCTGCTATGGGTCTGGTGAAACAGGGAGCCAGAGTAGCGGTCATCGAGCGCTACCATAATGTCGGCGGCGGTTGCACCCACTGGGGCACCATCCCTTCGAAAGCCCTCCGCCACGCCGTTAGCCGCATTATCGAATTTAACCAGAACCCTCTTTACAGCGACCACTCCCGACTTCTTCGTTCATCCTTTGCTGACATACTGAATCATGCGGATACCGTTATTAACCAGCAGACACGCATGCGTCAGGGATTTTATGAGCGTAACCACTGTGAAATTTTGCAGGGCAACGCGCATTTTGTGGATGAACACACCCTGGCACTCGAATGCCACGACGGTTCGGTTGAAACCATCACGGCTGAAAAATTTGTGATCGCCTGCGGCTCACGCCCTTACCATCCGGCCGACGTGGACTTCTCGCACCCGCGCGTTTACGACAGCGACTCGATTCTGAGCCTGCACCATGAGCCTCGCCACGTCATTATCTATGGCGCAGGGGTCATTGGTTGCGAATATGCGTCGATCTTCCGCGGAATGGACGTCAAAGTTGACCTGATCAACACCCGTGACCGCCTGCTGGCGTTCCTCGATCAGGAGATGTCGGACTCTCTCTCCTACCACTTCTGGAACAGCGGCGTGGTGATTCGCCACAACGAAGAGTACGAGAAGATCGAAGGCTGCGACGACGGGGTGATCATGCACCTGAAGTCCGGTAAGAAGCTGAAAGCAGACTGTCTGCTGTACGCCAACGGTCGTACCGGCAACACCGATTCACTGCAGCTGGAAAATATCGGGCTTGAAACCGACAGCCGCGGTCAGCTGAAGGTCAACAGCATGTATCAGACCGCCCTGCCGCACGTTTACGCGGTCGGCGACGTGATTGGCTACCCAAGCCTGGCCTCAGCCGCTTACGACCAGGGACGCATCGCCGCACAGGCGCTGGTAAAAGGCGAAGCGACGGCGCACCTGATCGAAGATATTCCGACGGGGATCTATACCATCCCGGAAATCAGTTCAGTCGGCAAAACCGAGCAGCAGCTGACGTCAATGAAGGTGCCTTACGAGGTGGGTCGCGCACAGTTTAAACATCTGGCGCGGGCGCAAATCGTGGGGATGAGCGTGGGAACGCTGAAGATCCTGTTCCATCGCGAAACGAAAGAGATCCTCGGCATTCACTGCTTTGGTGAACGCGCGGCGGAAATCATTCATATCGGCCAGGCGATAATGGAGCAGAAAGGCGGTGGTAACACCATTGAGTACTTCGTTAACACCACCTTTAACTACCCGACCATGGCGGAAGCCTATCGGGTAGCTGCGCTGAACGGCTTAAACCGCCTGTTTTAACGCGCTGTCGAAATGGCCATCCATCGAACCACGGATGGCCTCTGCCAGCTGCTCATAGCGGCTGCGCAGCGGTGAACCCGGACGATACACCAGGCCGATAGTGCGACGCGGCTCCGGCTTAATGCACGGCAGATAAACCACGCCATCACGCTTACGCTCGCGCGGCACGGCCAGCGCAGGCAGCAGCGTAATACCGCTTCCCGCCGCGACCATATTACGCAGCGTTTCCAGGCTGGTTGCGCGGAAATGGGTATCCTCATCCGCACCCGCTTCGAAGCAGAAGCCCATCGCCTGATCGCGAAGGCAATGGCCATCTTCCAGCATCAGCAGCTTTTCACCGGCCAGATCGGCCATCGGTACGCGATCGCGGTTCGCCCACGGGTGATCTTCATAGATCGCCAGCATCATCGGCTCATCGAACAGCGGCACTTCAATAAAGGCTTCACTCTCTTTCACCAGCGCCAGAATGGCGCAGTCGAGCTTGCCGCTGTCTAACTGCGCCAGCAGCTGATGGGTTTGCGCTTCATGCAGGTACATTTCGAGTTTCGGGAACGTCTGGTGCAGCATCGGAATGATGTGCGGCAACAGGTACGGGCCAACGGTTGGGATCAGGCCGATATGCAGCGGGCCGGACATCGCCTCCCCCTGCTGGCTTGCCATTTCCTTGAGCACTTTGACCTCGCGCAGCACGGTGCGCGCCTGATCCACCAGCAGCAGACCTGCCTGTGTGAACAGAACCTTACGACTGGTGCGCTCCAGCAGCATCACGCCCAGCTCGTCTTCCAGCTTGCGGATCTGACCGCTCAGCGTGGGCTGGCTGACGTGGCAGGAATCTGCCGCGCGGCGAAAGTGACGATGCTCGGCTAACGCTACCAGGTATTCAAGATCACGAATATTCATTATTCATCCTCCGTCGCCACGATAGTTCATGGCGATAGATAGCATAGCAACGAACGATTATCCCTATCAAGCATTCTGTTGAATAATACACCACATAGACGAGGCGGCACGTGTTTGACCCTTGACGTCCCCGCACCGTCAGCGAGTTTCTCTCAAAACTCGAACAACTAAAGCCAACGTGAACTTTTGCGGACCCCGTGGTCCGCTTTTTTTTTGCGTAAAAGAGCCCGGGGATAAAAGCAAAATGGCAACCGAAGTTGCCATTTTTAGTGTTTGCTCCCTCTCCCCGTGGGAGAGGGCCGGGGTGAGGGCACCAGCCCGCACTGTTCAAACCAAATCAAACCAACCGGTTTTTCGCATCCGCTATCGCCTGCGCCACCTGCTTCGGCGACACGCCGCCTTTCGCGGCACGTTTATCCAGACAAGACTGCAGCGCAAGGATCGGATACACATCATCCCCGATAACCGCGCTGAACTTCTGCAGGTCTGCCAGCGCCAGATCTTCCAGTGGTTTACCCTGACGAATGGCTTCCACCACCGCTTCACCCACAATGTGGTGCGCTTCACGGAAAGGTACGCCTTTCGCCACCAGATAATCCGCCAGTTCGGTAGAGTTCGCATAGCCCTGCTGCGCCGCTTCCTGGCAGCGCGGACGTTTCACCTGAATGCCGTCCAGCACCAGGGCGCCCATATGCAGACAGTCCAGCCAGGTGTCGAGCGCGTCGAACAGCCCTTCTTTGTCTTCCTGCATGTCTTTGTTATACGCCAGCGGCAGCCCTTTCAGGGTCATCATCATGCCGGTCAGCGCGCCCTGCACGCGACCACACTTGCCGCGGATCAGCTCCAGCGCGTCCGGGTTTTTCTTCTGCGGCATCAGGGAGGAGCCTGAGGTCACGCGGTCGGACAGCTCGACGAAGCCCGCTTCGCCAGAGTTAAAGAAGATCAGGTCTTCGGCAAAGCGCGACAGGTGCACCATCCCGATAGACGCATTGGAGAGCAGCTCCAGCACGTGGTCGCGGTCGGACACGCTGTCCAGGCTGTTACGGGTGGCGGAAGCAAAGCCCAGCCAGCCTGCCAGCTGATCACGGTCGATTTCATACGCCGTACCGGCCAGCGCGCCGCTGCCCAGCGGGCTGACGTCCAGACGCTTCAGGGTATCCTGCAGACGGCTTTCGTCACGCGCCAGCATCTCGACGTAGGCCAGACACCAGTGCGCGAAGGTCACCGGCTGCGCGCGCTGCAGGTGGGTATAACCCGGCATCACCGCGTCCTGGTTGTTCTGCGCGGTCTCCACCAGCGCGCTCTGCAGCTGACGGTTAGCCGTCAGCAGTTCGCCAACGGTATCTTTGCACCACAGCTTCAGATCGGTGGCGACCTGGTCGTTACGGCTGCGGCCGGTATGCAGCTTTTTACCCAGCTGGCCGACTTTGTCGATAAGTTTGCCTTCCACCCAGCTGTGAATATCTTCAGCATCGCTTTCGAGGATCTGCTGCGGGTTAAGACGCACCTCTTCCAGCAGGTTGTTCAGCGCTTCTTCCAGCTGTAATTGTTCATCTACGGTCAGTACGCCCACCGTCACCAGCGCCCTGGACCAGGCCACAGAGCCGACAATATCCTGTTCGGCCAGGCGGTAGTCGAAGCGCAAAGAGTCGTTGAACTGTTTGAACCGCTGATCCGCTGCCTGTGTAAAACGCCCACCCCAAAGTGCCATAACATGCTTCCTTAAATATCTTTGAATTTCATTGCCCGGTGGCGCTGCGCTTACCGGGCCTACAAAACATTAAATCGATTACGCCAGAATACGCGTGCCAATCGGCGTGCCGTTAAACAGCGCCGGCAGTTGTTCCGCGTGACGCCAGGAGGCGATATCCACCGGGCGGCCCAGCGTGCGTGCGGCATCCAGCGCGGCGTTCACTTTAACAATCATGCCGTCGGTAATAATGCCCTGGGCAATCAGCTGCTCGGCTTTCTCAGCCGTCATTTCCGCAATGCGCTGGCCTTTGCCGTCCAGAATGCCGCTCACGTCGGAGAGCAGGATCAGATCCGCACCCAGCGTTGCCGCCAGTGCCGTCGCCGCCTGGTCAGCGTTGACGTTCATCAGCTCGCCCTCTTCGGTCACGCCGATAGAGCTCACCACCGGCAGGAAACCTCCTTCCAGCAGCGTGTTAATCAGCTTAGGCGAACCCGGCTGCGCCAGTCCAACGTGGCCGAGCTCTTCGTCGAGCTGGGTCACTTTTACGCTATCGCCATCGCCCAGATAGAGGCCGACGGACGCGATGTGGTGTTTCTTCGCCCACGCCAGCAGCGTTTTGTTCGCCGTACCCGCCAGCGCACCGGTAATGATGTCAATCTGGTCAGCAGGCGTGACGCGCAGGCCGTTCTTCTTTTTCACCGGCAGGTTGAGCCCTTTCATCAGCTCATCCACCACGCAGCCGCCGCCGTGCACAATCACCAGCGGACGCTGGTGTGATTCGCGATAGTTCACCAGCGCGGTAAACAGACGCTCCAGCGCTTCTTCGCTGTCCAGCAGTACACCACCGAGTTTGATAATTAATGGGTTCATCATCACACCTTAAATAAGAGCCTGCGTTTCCGGGAAACCGAAACGAATATTTGCACACTGCATTGCCTGTGCGGCAGCGCCTTTGAGTAAGTTATCTTCTGCGGCGACAACGATGAGATGCTCGCCCTGCACGGCAAAGCCGATGTCGCAGAACGGCAGGCCGACCACGTTTTTCAGCGCCGGCACGCCTTTATCGTACAGGCGCACCAGCGGTTTATCCGCATACGCCTGCGTGAAGGCCTCGTTCACCTGCTCTTTGGTCACGCCCGGTTTCAGGCGGCAGGTAATGGTTTCGAGGATCCCACGCGGGAAGCTGCCCAGATGCGGGGTGAAAATGACGTCCGCGCCCAGATGCGTCGTGATTTCAGGGTGATGACGGTGATTAAACACGCCATACGGCTGAAGGCTCACTTCGCAGAAGCTGTTGGAGATAGCAGCCTTGCGTCCTGCACCGCTCACGCCGCTGGTGGCGTTGATCACCGGCCACTGGCTCAGATCCAGCAGGCCTGCGTCGATCAGCGGCTTCAGGGAAAGCTGCGCCGCCGTCGGGTAGCAGCCCGGAACGGCAATCAGGTCCGCTTCTTTCAGTTTATCTGCGCTCCACTCCGCCAGTCCGTACACCGCTTTTTCCAGCAGATCCGGATGCTGATGGGTGAAACCGTAATATTTTTCGTAAAACGCACCGTCGTTCACGCGGAACGCGCCGGAAAGGTCAAAGACCACGCAGCCAGCCGCCAGGAACTGCGGCGCCAGGTCGTGGCTGACCTCGTGCGCGGTGGCTAAAAACACCACGTCGACGCCGTCGGTAAACTCGCTGATGTCAGACATGGGCTGCAGCGGCAGATCGACAAGACCCTTAAGCTGCGGATGCAAATCGGAAATTAACTTTCCTGCATCATTGCTTTGCGCTGACACGGTCAAAGCGGTTATGGTCATATGTGGATGGCGATTCACGTAGCTTACAAGCTCTGCGCCCGCATAACCGCTAGCGCCTACAATCAGCGTATTCAACATCGGGTTCCTTTATGCTCAACGTTAATGTATTTTTATTCACATTTATTGCATGAATATTGATACTATCACGACCTAAGGTGTGTCAACAATGAAAATGAACTTACCGCCATTTATCGAGATCTACCGCGCCCTGATTGCCACTCCGTCCATCAGCGCAACGGAAGAAGCGCTGGATCAGAGCAATGAGTCTTTAATCAATCTGCTGGCGGGTTGGTTTAGCGATCTTGGGTTTAACGTTGAGGTTCAGCCCGTTCCCGGAACACGCCACAAATTTAACCTGCTCGCCAGCACCGGAACCGGTGCGGGCGGCCTGCTGCTGGCCGGCCATACCGACACCGTGCCGTTTGACGATGGCCGCTGGACGCGCGATCCGTTCACCCTGACCGAGCACGACAACAAGCTCTATGGTCTGGGCACCGCCGACATGAAAGGCTTCTTCGCCTTTATCCTCGACGCGCTGCGTGACGTGGACGTGACGAAGCTGAAAAAACCGCTCTACATTCTGGCGACCGCCGACGAAGAAACCAGCATGGCGGGCGCACGCTACTTCTCTGAAAATACGTCGATTCGCCCGGATTGCGCGATCATCGGCGAGCCGACGTCTCTGCAGCCGATTCGCGCGCACAAAGGCCATATTTCTACCGCCGTGCGCGTGCTGGGCCAGTCCGGCCACTCCAGCGATCCGGCGCGCGGCGTGAACGCCATCGAGCTGATGCATGACGCCATCGGCCGCATCATGACCCTGCGCGACGATCTGAAAGAACGCTATCACTATGAGGCGTTCACCGTGCCGTATCCGACGCTTAACCTCGGCAGCCTGCACGGCGGCGATGCCTCCAACCGCATCTGCGCCTGCTGCGAACTGCATATGGACATCCGCCCGCTGCCGGGCATGACGCTGAGCGATCTCGACGGCCTGCTGAATGAAGCGCTGGCTCCGGTGAGCGAGCGCTGGCCGGGCCGCCTGACGGTCTCCGAACTGCATCCGCCGATCCCGGGTTACGAATGCCCGCCGGATCATCAGCTGGTTGAGGTGGTGGAAAAGCTGCTCGGTGAGAAAACCGACGTGGTGAACTACTGCACCGAAGCGCCGTTTATTCAGACGCTTTGCCCTACGCTGGTCCTGGGCCCCGGCTCCATCAACCAGGCCCACCAGCCTGATGAATATCTGGAAACCCGCTTCATCAAGCCAACCCGCGAACTGATTACCCAGGTTGTGCATCACTTCTGCTGGCATTAAAACCGCACCGAAGAGTCCCCTCTCCCAGTGGGAGAGGGTCAGGGTGAGGCCAACAAATCGCATGATCTCCGTCACATTCCCATAAGCATCTCTTATCTGACGCAATGCGAATTAAATTTCGTAAATTGCCCGCATTTATTCGTTTGCTGAACCGTTTTCGCAGCAATTGACGACGGGGGTTTTACGTGGCTTTATAAAGGGAGATGACAAAATAATGTCCAGATGATTTTCGCCTGGGCATAAACAAAAATGATGGGGTGACTGGGTTTTTATGAACGAACAATATTCCGCGTTGCGTAGTAATGTCAGTATGCTCGGCAAAGTGCTTGGAGATACCATCAAAGACGCGTTGGGGGAGAACATCCTCGACCGCGTTGAAACCATCCGCAAGCTGTCTAAATCTTCCCGTGCCGGTAACGAGGCCAGTCGTCAGGAGCTGCTCACCACCTTGCAGAACCTCTCTAACGATGAGCTGCTGCCCGTTGCACGCGCATTCAGCCAGTTCCTGAACCTGGCTAACACCGCTGAGCAATACCACAGCATTTCGCCAAACGGCGAAGCGGCAAGCAACCCGGAAGTCATTGCCCGCACCCTGCGTAAACTGAAAGACCAGCCAGACCTCAACGAAGCCACCATCAAAAAAGCGGTGGAGTCGCTTTCGCTGGAGCTGGTGCTGACCGCACACCCCACTGAAATTACCCGTCGCACCCTGATCCACAAAATGGTGGAAGTGAACAACTGTCTGAAGCAGTTGGATAATAAAGATATTGCCGACTACGAACGTAACCAGCTGATGCGCCGTCTGCGCCAGCTGATTGCCCAGTCCTGGCACACCGATGAAATTCGTAAGCATCGCCCAAGCCCGGTCGACGAAGCCAAATGGGGCTTTGCAGTGGTGGAAAACAGCCTGTGGGAAGGGGTGCCTAACTATCTGCGCGAGCTGAACGAACAGCTGGAAGAGAACCTCGGCTACCGCCTGCCGGTCGACTTCGTTCCGGTCCGCTTCACCTCCTGGATGGGCGGCGACCGCGACGGCAACCCGAACGTGACCGCGGAAATTACCCGTCACGTCCTGCTGCTGAGCCGCTGGAAAGCGACCGACCTGTTCCTGAAAGACATTCAGGTGCTGATCTCCGAGCTGTCGATGGTTGAAGCGACGCCGGAACTGCGCGCGCTGGCCGGAGAAGAAGGCGCCAGCGAGCCGTACCGTTTCCTGATGAAGAAACTGCGTGGTCAGCTGATGGCCACTCAGGCCTGGCTGGAAGCGCGTCTGAAAGGTCAGCGCCTGCCAAAACCAGAAGGTCTGCTCAGCCAGAACGAACAGCTCTGGGAGCCGCTGTATGCCTGTTATAAATCACTGCAGGCCTGCGGGATGGGCATCATCGCTAACGGCGAACTGCTCGACACCCTGCGCCGCGTGAAGTGTTTCGGCGTGCCGCTGGTGCGTATCGACGTACGTCAGGAAAGTACCCGTCATACCGAAGCGCTGGGCGAACTGACCCGCTATCTCGGCATCGGCGACTATGAAAGCTGGTCCGAAGCCGACAAACAGGCCTTCCTGATCCGCGAGCTGAACTCGAAGCGCCCTCTGCTGCCGCGCAACTGGGAGCCAAGCAACGAAACCCGCGAAGTGCTCAACACCTGTAAAGCGATCGTGGACGCACCGAAAGGATCGGTGGCCGCCTATGTGATCTCCATGGCGAAGACCCCGTCCGACGTGCTGGGCGTTCACCTTCTGCTGAAAGAAGCGGGAATCGACTACGCTCTGCCGGTCGCCCCGCTGTTTGAGACCCTCGACGACCTGAACAACGCCAACGACGTCATGACCCAGCTGCTGAATATCGACTGGTACCGCGGCTTTATTCAGGGCAAACAGATGGTGATGATTGGCTATTCCGACTCCGCGAAAGATGCGGGCGTGATGGCGGCATCCTGGGCGCAGTATCAGGCGCAGGACGCACTGATCAAAACCTGCGAGAAAGCCGGTATTGAGCTGACCCTGTTCCACGGACGCGGTGGCTCGATTGGCCGTGGCGGCGCACCTGCACACGCAGCGCTGCTTTCACAGCCGCCGGGAAGCCTGAAAGGCGGCCTGCGCGTCACCGAGCAGGGCGAGATGATCCGCTTCAAGTACGGTCTGCCGGAAGTGACCATCAGCAGCCTGTCGCTCTACACCAGCGCGATCCTGGAAGCAAACCTGCTGCCGCCGCCGGAGCCGAAAGCATCCTGGTGCCATATCATGGACGAACTGTCTGATATCTCCTGCGATCTGTACCGCGGCTACGTGCGTGAAAACAAAGATTTCGTTCCTTACTTCCGCTCGGCCACGCCTGAGCAGGAGCTGGGTAAACTGCCGCTGGGCTCACGTCCTGCGAAGCGTCGCCCGACCGGTGGCGTAGAGTCTCTGCGCGCGATACCGTGGATCTTCGCCTGGACGCAGAACCGTTTGATGCTGCCCGCCTGGCTGGGTGCCGGTGCCGCGCTGCAAAAAGTGGTGGAAGACGGTAAACAGAACGAACTGGAAACCATGTGCCGCGACTGGCCGTTCTTCTCTACCCGTCTGGGCATGCTGGAGATGGTCTTCTCGAAAGCTGACCTGTGGCTGGCGGAATACTACGACCAGCGTCTGGTGAAACCAGAGCTGTGGGCGCTGGGTAAAGAGCTGCGCGAACTGCTGGAAGGCGACATCAAAGTGGTACTGGACATCGCCAACGACTCACATCTGATGGCGGACCTGCCGTGGATTGCCGAGTCTATTCAGCTGCGTAACATCTACACCGACCCGCTGAACGTCCTGCAGGCAGAGCTGCTGCACCGTTCGCGTCTGGCGGAAGAAGAAGGTAAAGAGCCGGATCCGCGCGTTGAACAGGCGCTGATGGTGACGATTGCGGGCGTTGCTGCGGGAATGCGTAACACCGGCTAATACTCTATGCCCGGCGGCGCCGCGCTTGCCCGGACCTGTGACTGGTAGGCCGGGTAAGCGTTAGCGCCACCCGGCACATTTCGGTAGTCTTCTCATGCATTCCGATATCACCCGAATCCTGGCAGACCTGGTAAACCGTACGCTACCGCTGGGCCAGATTCATTTCTCAGCGCTGTCTGAACAGCATTCCCGAACATCTCCCTGCCTCGTCATTACCCTTGATGCCCCCTGTGAGGCGATATTTTCATCCTTTGGACACTTAACGCATCCATCGTCTAACGCCCTGAGCATGCATTTCGGTAAGCAGCTGCTGACTATCGAGTTACAGCATGACAATACGCTTGTGCAGCAGCTCCAGGTTGCCCGCCGCGGTCCGCGAACGGGTGCTTTTCTTCTGGAGACGCTAACCGAATTACAGATGCAGCCGGATGAGCAAGAGACCGCGATACTGGTGGTATTAAGCTTGCTCAGCCACTGCCGGGATCTGCTTGGCAGCGATATCCACACCGCCAGCCGCAGCCGCGCCCTGTTTGAGGCTATTCGCCGATTCATCGAAGAACATCACGCTTCGGCGTTAACCCGTGAATCCGTCGCGCAGGCGTTCTACGTCTCGCCGAACTACCTTTCCCACCTCTTTCAGAAGATTGGCAACGTGGGGTTCAACGAATACCTGACGCAAACGCGACTCGAACACGCGCGCCAGCTGCTCAAAGGCTACGATCTTAAAATCAAAGATATCGCCGCACGCTGTGGGTTTACAGACAGCAATTACTTCTGCCGTCTCTTTCGCAAGCACACCGAACGCTCTCCTTCCGAATATCGTCGCCAGTATCACAGCGAGCTGACCGCCAAAAAATAGCATTGTGATCGCTCTCGCACTTCGCTAAGGACATTACATTTGTCCAGTATTTGGCAAAATTGGCCTGTATCCGCCCTGCTCGCCCGCGCCTTATCCTTTGTTCAACCTTTCTGACTTAAGGAAAAATAATGGAACTGTACCTGGATACCGCCAACGTGGCGGAAGTTGAACGCCTGGCGCGGGTCTTCCCCATTGCGGGCGTCACTACCAATCCGAGCATCGTTGCCGCCAGCCGTGAATCCATCTGGGACGTGCTGCCGCGTCTGCAAAAAGCCATCGGGCCGGAAGGCACGCTGTTTGCTCAAACCATGAGCCGCGATGCCGAAGGGATGGTGGCGGAGGCCAAACGTCTGAGTAACGCCGTCCCGGGCATCGTGGTGAAAATCCCGGTGACGGCTCAGGGGCTCATCGCGATTAAGGCATTGAAAAAAGAGGGGGTTACCACGCTGGGGACCGCCGTTTACAGCGCGGCACAGGGCCTGCTCGCCGCGCTGGCAGGCGCGAAATATGTGGCGCCGTACGTAAACCGCGTTGACGCGCAGGGCGGTGACGGCATTCGCATGGTCCAGGAGCTGCAATCCCTGCTGGAACTGCACGCGCCGGAAAGCAAAGTGTTGGCCGCCAGCTTCAAAACGCCGCGGCAGGCGCTGGACTGCCTGCTGGCGGGATGCGAGGCAATCACGCTTCCCTTAGACGTAGCGCAACAAATGCTCGGCACGCCAGCGGTAGAGTCAGCCATAGAGAAGTTCGAGCAGGACTGGAAAAACGCGTTTGGTAACCTCAACCTCTAAGGGAGAACTGTTATGGACCGTATCATTCAATCGCCGGGAAAATATATCCAGGGCGCTGATGTGCTTACCCGTCTCGGCGACTATCTGAAACCCCTGGCCAATCGCTGGCTGGTCGTCGGCGATAAATTTGTGCTGGGTTTTGCCGAAGAGACCCTGCGTCAGAGTTTTAAAAAAGCCGAACTGCACGCCGAAATCGCGCCGTTTGGCGGCGAATGTTCACAAAATGAAATCGATCGGCTGAAAAAGCTGGCAGACAGCGCCGACTGCCTGGCGGTGCTGGGTATCGGCGGTGGTAAAACGCTCGATACCGCCAAAGCGCTGGCCCATTTTATGGACGTGCCGGTCGCTATTGCCCCGACAATCGCCTCCACCGATGCGCCGTGCAGCGCCCTTTCGGTCATTTACACCGACAGCGGTGAGTTCGATCGCTACCTGATGCTGCCGCACAACCCGAACATGGTAATCGTCGATACCAAAGTGGTCGCGGGCGCGCCGGCACGCCTGCTGGCCGCCGGGATTGGCGATGCGCTGGCAACCTGGTTTGAAGCACGCGCCTGCTCGCGCAGCGGCGCAACCACCATGGCGGGCGGCAAATGTACGCAGGCTGCACTCGCGCTGGCCGAGCTGTGCTACAACACGCTGGTTGAAGAGGGTGAAAAAGCCATGCTGGCCGCGGAACAGCATGTGGTTACACCGGCGCTGGAACGCATTATCGAAGCCAACACCTATCTCAGCGGCGTAGGCTTTGAAAGCGGCGGGCTGGCGGCGGCACACGCTATTCATAACGGAATGACGGCGGTACCGGACGCGCACCACTTCTATCACGGTGAAAAAGTGGCGTTTGGCACGCTCACGCAGCTGGTGCTGGAAAACGCGCCGGTAGAAGAAATAGAGACCGTCGCCGCGCTTTGTCACAGCGTTGGGCTGCCGATCACGCTGGCACAGCTAAATATCAAAGAGGATATTCCGGCCAAAATGCGTTTGATCGCGGAAGCCTCCTGTGCCGAAGGGGAAACTATCCACAACATGCCCGGCGGCGTAACGCCGGATCAGGTATATGCGGCGCTGCTGGTGGCCGACCAGTATGGGCAGCGGTTCCTGCAGGAGTGGGAGTAAATAGCGTGAATAAAAATCCCCGCATCAGCGGGGATTTTTTTGCCCTAGGCCGGGTAAGCCTTAGCGCCCCCCGGCACAACGGTTACTGCAGGTCAAACCGGTCCAGATCCATCACCTTCGCCCATGCGGCAACGAAGTCGCGGACGAACTTCTCGCTGGCATCGCTGCTGGCATAAACCTCTGCCAGCGCGCGCAGGACGGCGTTAGAACCGAAGACCAGATCGGCGCGGGTGGCGGTGTATTTCACTTCACCGCTGGCGCGATCGCTTCCGGCAAACAGTTCATTAGATTCGTCGGTTGCCTTCCACTGGGTGTTCATGTCCAGCAGATTCACGAAGAAATCGTTGCTCAGCACGCCCTCGCGGTCGGTAAACACGCCATTCTTGCTGCCATCAAAGTTTGCACCCAGCACGCGCAGGCCACCGATCAGCACCGTCAGCTCAGGCGCGGTCAGCGTCAGCTGCTGGGCTTTGTCGATCAGCAGCGACTCAGTGGTGGACACATCCACCTGCGCACGGTAGTTGCGGAAGCCGTCGGCAATCGGTTCGAGCAGGTTAAACATCTCGATATCCGTCTGATCCTGACGTGCATCCACGCGCCCTGGCGTAAACGGAACGTTGACGTAAACGCCTGCCGCTTTCGCCGCCTGCTCAACGCCCACGACGCCCGCCAGCACGATGATATCGGCCAGAGAGGCTTTGTTGGTGGTGCGCTGGATAGCTTCCAAAGCCGGCAACGCGCGAACCGCTGCGGCGTTCACATCCCAGTCGCGCTGAGGGGCCAGCGCCAGACGCGCGCCGTTGGCGCCGCCGCGCTTGTCGCCGCCGCGGAAGGTCGACGCTGACGCCCAGGCAACGGAAATCAGTTCGCTCACGGAGAGGCCAGAGGCAGCGATTTCCGCCTTCAGGCTTTCAATGTCTTCTTTCGACGGATTGAAGACCGCCTGCGGCAGCGGGTCCTGCCAGATCAGATCTTCTTTCGGCACTTCCGGGCCAAGGTAACGCGATTTTGGCCCCATATCGCGGTGGGTCAGCTTGTACCACGCGCGCGCGAAGGCTTCGTTGAAGGCCTGCGGATCGTTCAGGAAGCGGCGGGAAATTTTCTCGAATTCCGGATCAAAACGCAGCGTCAGGTCGGTGACCAGCATGGTAGGTTTGCGTTTTTTCGACGGGTCGAACGGATCGGGCATGATTTCCGGCGCATCCACGGCTTCAAACTGAATCGCCCCCGCCGGGCTGCGGGTCTGCACCCATTCGTATTTGAACAGGTTTTCGAAGAAGTAGTTGCTCCACTGGGTCGGGGTTTGCGACCAGATGACTTCCAGACCGGAGGTAATGGCATCTGCGCCAATTCCCGTGCCGTGCGTGCTGGCCCAGCCCAGGCCCTGCGCTTCAATCGGCGAGGCTTCCGGGTCGGTGCCGACGTGCGTGGCTTCACCCGCGCCGTGGGTTTTGCCAAGGGTGTGGCCGCCCGCGATCAGCGCAACGGTCTCTTCGTCGTTCATCCCCATGTTGCCGAAGGTGGCACGAATGGCAGCCGCAGCAGACAGAGGTTCACCGCTGGCGTTTGGCCCTTCCGGGTTCACATAAATCAGGCCCATTTCGGTGGCGGCCAGCGGTCGCTTCGCCAGCGCCTCCGGGTCACGGTGGGTTAGCCAGGCTTTTTCATCTCCCCAGTTCACGTCCAGGTCTGGTTCCCAGACGTCTTCACGCCCGGCACCGAAACCAAAGGTACGGAAGCCGGAGTTCTCCAGCGCCACGTTACCCGCGAGGATAAACAGGTCAGCCCAGGAAATTTTTTGGCCGTATTTTTGCTTGATGGGCCACAGCAGACGGCGCGCCTTATCCAGGCTCACGTTATCCGGCCAGGAGTTCAGCGGCGCAAAGCGCTGTTGACCGCGGCCTGCGCCACCGCGCCCGTCAACGGAGCGATAGGTCCCCGCGCCGTGCCAGGCCATACGGATAAACAGGCCCGCATAGCTGCCCCAGTCGGCAGGCCACCACGGTTGAGAGTCGGTTAAAAGGGCTTTGAGGTCGCCTTTAAGGGCGGAGTAATCAAGTTTGCTGAATTCTTTGCGGTAGTCGAAGTCTTCACCCAGCGGGTTCGAACGATTGGAATGTTGATTAAGAAGATCGATGCGGAGTTGTTTTGGCCACCAGTCGCGGCTGCCTGTACCTGCCCCCGCGCTGTGATCGACGCCGCCCTGGTGGAACGGGCATTTGCCGACCGATGCCGCTTTATTGGTCTCGTCTGACGTGCTCATCGCTATGCTCCCTTTTACAGTGTTACCGTTACGATATACACCACTAGCAATAAGTTATAGTTGAATTAATCCACAGATTCGATAGCTAATACCTTTTAACTATTCGCGTAACTAAAAAGCCCTCGTGATACGAGGGCTTTGTGCTTATTACGCCGGACGAACACCCAGCGTATGGCAAATGGCGTAGCTCATCTCCGCGCGGTTCAGCGTATAGAAGTGGAAATCTTTCACCCCTTCACGGCTTAAAATTTTCACCATGTCCATCGCGATATTGGCCCCCACCAGCTTGCGGGTTTCCGGGTCATCGTCCAGCCCTTCGTACATTTTGGACATCCACAGCGGAATGCGGACATTGGTCATATCGGCGAACTTCTTCGCCTGTTTGAAGTTAGAGACCGGCAGAATACCCGGGATAATTTCAACGTCGATGCCCGCGGAGACGCAGCGGTCACGGAATCGCAGGTAGCTTTCCACATCAAAGAAGAACTGGGTAATGGCACGGTTCGCGCCGGCGTCCACTTTACGCCTGAGGTTCAGCAGATCGGCCTGGGCACTTTTCGCTTCCGGATGCACCTCAGGATAAGCGGCAACGGAGATATCAAAATCAGCCACCTCTTTCAGCAGCGCGACCAGATCGGCGGCATACATGTCCGGCTTACCGCTGCCCGGCGGCAGGTCACCGCGCAGAGCGACGATATGACGAATGCCGTTATTCCAGTAATCCTGAGCGATGGCCCGCAGCTCGTCGCGGGTGGCGTCGATACAGGTGAGATGCGGCGCCGCTTCCAGACCGGTACGATCTTTGATGCCTTTAATGATGCTGTGCGTACGGTCACGCTCGCCGGAGTTAGCACCGTAAGTCACGGAGACGAACTTCGGCTTCAGGCTGCTGAGACGATCGATAGAACTCCACAGAGTTTGCTCCATTTCACTGGTGCGCGGCGGGAAAAATTCAAAAGAGACGTTAATCTGGCCGTTTACTTCGGCCAGGCTCTGATTCAGTGCTTCCCGCTGGTTGGCGTGAAAAAAGCTCATACCTTACCTCTATCAATCGCATGTCGTTATTTGTTGTGTTGTGAACTTCTATACGTTTAGACGTCCAGATGTAAAAATGACGGAAAAGCGGAGGGACGTCAACATAAATAATCAACAATAACGGTGAGGTTTGCTCAGGGAATATGAGGGAAATTCAGGATGAGGGTGAGTGCGGTCTGATGCCCTCACCCTAACCCTCTCCCACAGGGAGAGGGAAATTCAGGCTTTACAGCAGCTTAGCCAGACGGTTGATGTCGGACTGAATGGCTCCAGCGGTGACATCGCGACCCGCGCCAGGCCCGCGGATCACCAGCGGGTTATCGCGATACCAGCGGCTTTCGATGGCGAAGACGTTATCGCACGGCAGCAGCGCCGCCAGCGGATGTTCAGGACGCACCGCCTCGACGCCGACTCGCGCTTTTCCGTTGGCCTCGAAACGCGCCACATAGCGCAGTACCAGCCCCATCTCGTTCGCCGCTTCCAGACGCTGTACCATCTGCTCGTTAAGCTCTTCACCATTTTCAAAGAAATGATCCACAGAACCTTCTTCACAGCCGGCAGGCACCAGCGATTCGACGCGTACGGAATCCGGTTCGATGTCATAACCGGCTTCACGCGCCAGGATCACCAGCTTACGCATCACGTCTTTGCCGGAAAGGTCAACGCGCGGATCGGGCTCGGTTAAGCCCTGCTGCCACGCCTGATCCACCAGGTCGGTGAACGGTACGGTGCCGTCAAACTGCAGGAACAGCCAGGAGAGCGTGCCGGAGAAGATACCGCTCAGCGCCAGAATGCTGTCGCCGCTTTCAATCAGGTCACGCACGGTGTGGTTAACCGGCAGGCCAGCCCCAACGGTGGCGTTATAAAGCCAGTGGCGCCCCGTTTTTTCAAACGCGTCGTGGATCTGGCGGTATTTATCAGTGCTGCTCGCCCCTGCCAGCTTGTTCGCACTGATGACGTGGAAACCGTGGCTGGCAAAATCCAGATACTGATCCGCAAGCTGTTCGCTGGCGGTAACGTCCAGCACCACCAGATCGTCATACGGGTGCGCGCGCATCCACAGGAACAGCGACTCTTCATCCTGCTCTACCGCTTCATCATTAAAGAACGCAAGCGCGCGGCTGGCGTCCAGCCCTTCGTAGTTCAGCAGGCTGCGGCGGCTGTCCACCACGCCCGCGAGAATGAATTCAAATCCGGTACGCGCCGAGAGCGTCACCTGTTCGCGGGCAAACAGTTCCAGCCAGCGGGAACCGATGTTGCCTTTCCCGAACAGCACCAGGCCGATGCGCTTTTCCGCGCGGAACAGGGAGGTGTGCAGACCCTGAATCAGGCTCTCGGTTGGCCCTTTGCGCAGGACGGCGACCAGGCTGATGCCCTCTTCCGACTGCCAGGTGAACTCCACCGGCTGGCCTTTCAGCTGCTGCCAGAAGCGGTGGCAGTGCAGCGGGTTACGGGTGACGCCCGCGCCCACCATCGCCACCAGCGCCAGCCCCTGACGCAGGCGAAGCTCGCCCGGCAGGCCCGCTTCATCCAGAATTTTCAGCGCGCTGTCCGCCACTTCCGCGGTATAGCAGAACTGTAACAGCTGGCGATCGTTATGCACGCCAACGGCCAGCGGACGCACCTGGGCGCGTTTGAGGATCGTGTCGATATCTTTATGCGCCAGCTTGAAGTCCTGGCCCGCAGGCACCTGGAACTCAATCAGGCAGATGTCGTCGTGGCTGGTGACAATACGCGCCCCGGTACCGGACGCCAGCACGCGTTCAATACGCGTAGAGCCTTGATCCGGGGTGTAACTGCAGCGCAGCTGGAGGTCGATATCGCTGCCGGAAACCGGCTGCAGCGTGCGCGCGTGCAGTACCGGCGCGGCCAGACGCGCCAGCTCGCTGGCTTCGTCGAGACGCAGCAGCGGCAGCAGGCAGGCATCTTTTACTTTACGCGGGTCCGCGCTGTACACACCGGCCACGTCGCTCCAGATGGTGACGCGGGACACGCCCGCCAGGGCACCAATCTGCGTTGCCGAGTAGTCCGAACCGTTACGGCCCAGCAGCACGGTTTCGCCCGCGTTGCTGCGGCTGATAAAGCCGGTGACGACAATACGTTTGCCCGGGTGCTGCACCAGCAGCTGTTGCAGCAGCGGGTAGGACAACCCTTCATCCACCTGCGGCTGCGCGGCGCGTTCGGCGCGCAGGAAATCACGCGCGTCGAGCCAGGCCGCTTCCACGCCCAAGTGTTGCAGCACGGCGGCCATCAGGCGCGCGGACCACACTTCACCGTGGCCCACCACTTCGGCATACACCGCGTCGGTAATTCCGCTGTCCAGCAGGGCAGCCAGACGCTCAAGGTCATGCGTAAAGGCGCCGATCAGCCCGTCCGCCACGTCCGCAGGCAGCAGGCCGGCAATCAGCTCGCTCTGGTAACGGCGTAAGGACTGTTGCACCTGATGCGCAGAAAGGCGATCGGTCTGGCTCAGTTTCAGCCAGCTAATCAACTGGTTGGTGGTGCTGCCCGCCGCCGAGACAACCATCATGTCACCCGGCTGTGAATATTCCGTCATGATCCCTGCAACGCGCAGGTAACATTTCACATCAGCAAGACTACTACCACCAAACTTGTGCAGTTGACGACCCTTCGCCCCTGCCTGCGCTATCACACTCATGATTACCCCTTGGCTGCGATCCGGAAGGCATTTTCCAGATCGGCAATTAAATCTTCAGAATCTTCAATGCCGGTTGAGATACGCAGCAGCGTCTCAGAAATTCCGGCGGCGGCACGAGCTTCCGGTGCCATACCTGCGTGCGTCATGGTCGCGGCGTGGGAGATCAAGCTTTCAACCCCACCTAAGGATTCCGCCAGCGTAAACAATGACAGCCCGCCCAGGAAGCGACGCAGCGTTTGCTCGTCACCGTCCAGTTCAAAACTTAACATCGCGCCAAACCCTTTCTGCTGACGCGCGGCAATCTCGTGCCCCTGATTTTCCGGCAGCGACGGGTGATAAAGCTTTTTCACCAGCGGCTGGGTTTTCAGGAAATCGACAATCGCCTGGGCATTGCGCTGCGCTACGTCCATGCGCGGCGACAGCGTGCGGATGCCGCGCAACAGCAGATAGCTGTCGAAGGCCCCCGCGGTGACGCCAATATTATTGGCCCACCATGCCAGTTCGGTGACAACGTCGGGATCTTTGGCAATCACCACGCCCGCCACCACATCAGAATGGCCGTTCAGATATTTAGTGCATGAATGCAATACCAGATCGGCACCCAGTGCGAGTGGGTTCTGAAGGGCCGGACTGAGGAACGTATTATCCACTACACTTATCGCTCCCGCATCCCTTGCGAGCTGACAAATTTTCGCAATATCGACAACGCGCAACAATGGATTGCTTGGACTTTCCACCAGAACCAGCTTCGGTTTCTCTGCCAGGGCCTGTTTCAGCGCCTGTTCGTCGTTTTGATCGACAAACAGCACGCGATAGCAGCCGCGTTTCGCCAGGCTGTCAAACAGGCGATAGCTGCCGCCGTAGCAGTCGTGCGGCGCGACCAGCAGATCGCCCGGTTTCAGGAACACCGTGGTCACCAGGTGAATGGCGGACATCCCCGTATTGGTTAATACTGCACCTGCGCCACCTTCCAGCTCGGCCAGCGCGCGCTGGGTCACGTCACGCGTAGGGTTGCCACGACGCGAATAATCATGCGCGCGGGGTTCATTAAATCCGGTGAAATTATAGGTACTGGAAAGATGAATCGGCGGGACAACGCAGCCGTACTGCTCGTCATCATTTAATCCGCTACGCACTGCAATAGTGGCCTGTTTACGCGTCATGGTGAGGGCTTCCTGGCGAATGAGGTGAAAAGTCAGGCACCAGAGTAAACACTGAAAGTATGGACGTCAATACATCTGGACATCTAAACTTCTTTGCGTATAGATTGAGCAATGCTCAAATAGCCGTTAAAATTATATGCTTTAGTGCACGCTGCAGCGGCAATATCCGTGCCACGGTATCGTCTCTACGGTAAACTAGACAAGATTGCGGTTCAAAACGGGTGGTTACAGGTTTTGCACCTTTAAATAAATGACTGAGAGGATTAAAGGTATCTCATGGCTGAATGGAGCGGCGAATATATCAGCCCATACGCTGAGCACGGTAAGAAGAGTGAGCAAGTAAAGAAAATTACGGTTTCCATTCCTCTGAAGGTGTTGAAGATCCTCACCGATGAACGTACGCGTCGTCAGGTGAACAACCTGCGCCACGCGACCAACAGCGAACTGCTGTGCGAAGCGTTTCTGCATGCGTTTACCGGTCAACCGTTGCCGAACGATGAAGATCTGCGCAAAGAGCGCAGTGATGAAATCCCGGAAGAGGCGAAGGTGATCATGCGTGAACTGGGTATTGACCCGGATACGTGGGAATACTGAGAAGCGGATACAAAAAAGGCACCTTGCGGTGCCTTTTTTTCGGGAAACTTATTTAGCGCCCGGGATGCTGAAACGCTTGTTGAAGCGGTCAACACGGCCACCGGTTGCAACGTCACGCTGCTTACCAGTGTAGAACGGGTGGCATTTGCCGCACACGTCCAGGTTCAGATCGTGACCCACGGTAGAGCGGATCTGGATAGAGTTACCGCAAGAACAGTTTGCAGTAATCATTTCGTATTTCGGGTGAATATCTTTTTTCATGGGAGAACCTCAGTTAAGGCCGCGTCGCTCTTCCAGCCCTAACGCCAGACACCACGCGATGTTGATTGTAAGTTCTTTGGCGTAAAGTACACCAAAGGCGGCGAATCATACAGAATTTGACCAACGTATGCAAACTGATCCGCACGCCGCTTTTACTAATGTGTATACTAACGCGCCACTTTTCAAGTCAGGAAGATTCGATGCCCGTCGCTCACGTTGCCCTGCCCGTTCCGCTTCCCCGCACCTTTGACTACCTGCTGCCCGACAGCATGAGCGCCAAAGCGGGTTGCCGCGTGACCGTGCCGTTTGGCAAACAGCAGCGCGTGGGGATCGTCGTCTCCGTCAGCGATAAAAGCGAATTACCGCTTAACGAGCTGAAGTCGGTCGTTGAGGTGCTGGACAGCGAGCCGGTTTACTCCACCAGCACCTGGCGACTGCTGCTGTGGGCGGCGGATTATTATCATCACCCGATTGGCGACGTGCTGTTCCACGCCCTGCCGATCATGCTGCGCCAGGGCAAAAGCGCCAGCCACGCGCCGATGTGGTACTGGTTTGCCACCGAGCAGGGCCAGGCGGTGGACATCAACAGCCTGAAGCGATCGCAGAAACAGCAGCAGGCGCTGGCGGCGCTGCGTCAGGGAAAAATCTGGCGACATCAGGTCGACGAGCTTGAGGTCAGCGAAACGGCGCTACAGGCCTTAAGAAAGAAAGGGCTGAGCGAACTGGCTAGCGAAGCCCCCGCTCTTTACGACTGGCGGGAGAGTTTCTCTGTTTCAGGGGATCGCCTGCGTCTGAATACCGAGCAGGCCACCGCCGTGGGCGCGATTCATAGCGCCTCCGATCATTTCTCTGCCTGGCTGCTGGCGGGGGTCACCGGTTCCGGCAAGACCGAAGTCTACCTGAGCGTGCTGGAAAACGTGCTGGCTCAGGGCAAACAGGCGCTGGTGATGGTGCCGGAAATTGGCCTGACGCCGCAAACCATCGCCCGATTCCGCGAGCGCTTTAACGCGCCGGTTGAGGTGCTGCACTCCGGCCTGAACGACAGCGAACGCCTCAGCGCCTGGCTGAAAGCGAAAAACGGCGAAGCGGCGATTGTGATCGGCACCCGCTCGTCGCTGTTTACGCCGTTTAAAAATCTTGGCGTTATCGTGATCGACGAAGAGCACGACAGCTCCTATAAACAGCAGGAGGGCTGGCGCTACCATGCCCGCGATCTGGCGGTCTATCGCGCGCACAGCGAGCAAATTCCCATTATTCTCGGCTCCGCCACGCCGGCGCTCGAAACGCTGCACAACGTGCGCCAGCGCAAATACCACATGCTGCGCCTGACCCGTCGGGCGGGGAATGCCCGTCCGGCCATTCAGCACGTGCTGGATCTGAAAGGTCAGCAGGTTCAGGCCGGGCTTGCGCCTGCACTGATCACCCGCATGCGCCAGCATTTGCAGGCGGGGAATCAGGTCATTCTGTTTCTGAACCGCCGCGGATTCGCCCCCGCCCTGCTGTGCCACGACTGCGGCTGGATTGCCGAGTGTCCGCGCTGCGACCACTACTATACCTTCCACCAGGCCCAGCGGCATTTGCGCTGCCACCACTGCGACAGCCAGCGCCCGGTGCCGCGCCAGTGCCCGTCGTGTGGCTCAACGCATATCGTGCCGGTCGGTCTGGGGACGGAACAGCTGGAACAGGCGCTTGGCCCTTTCTTCCCGGACGTGCCTATTTCGCGTATCGACCGGGACACCACCAGCCGCAAGGGCGCGCTGGAACAACAGCTGGCGGAAGTGCATCGCGGTGGCGCGCGCATCCTGATTGGTACGCAGATGCTGGCGAAAGGCCACCACTTCCCGGACGTCACGCTTGTCGCCCTGCTGGACGTGGACGGCGCGTTGTTCTCGGCAGATTTCCGCTCAGCCGAGCGCTTCGCCCAGCTATATACCCAGGTGGCAGGGCGTGCCGGTCGCGCCGGTAAACAGGGCGAAGTGGTGTTGCAAACGCACCACCCTGAGCATCCGCTGCTGCAAACCCTGCTTCATAAAGGCTATGACGCTTTTGCCGAGCAGGCGCTGGCCGAACGACAGACTATGCAGCTGCCGCCGTGGACCAGCCACGTCATCATCCGCGCGGAAGATCACAATAACCAGCAGGCGCCGCTTTTCCTGCAGCAGCTGAGAAACCTCCTGCAGGCCAGCCCGCTGGTGGATAATCAGCTGTGGATCCTGGGCCCGGTGCCGGCACTCGCACCAAAGCGCGGCGGACGTTTCCGCTGGCAAATCTTACTTCAGCACCCCTCACGTGTTCGCCTGCAGCATATCGTCAGCGGCACGCTGGCGCTCATCAACACGCTGCCGGAAGCGCGAAAAGTGAAGTGGGTACTGGACGTCGATCCCATCGAAGGCTGAAGACGGATCGAAAAATTTAACGCTCCTCACACTTTTTATGAAAATTCTGTAACCGATTCCATTAACTATCTGTAAAAATGGTGATGTCAGAAGTTCGGTGTTCAGGCGAGGAGAAGACGTTGAAGTCCAGGAAAGAGGTTGCACCGGCGACCATGAAAGACGTTGCCCAGAAAGCACAAGTCTCTACGGCAACGGTATCCCGCGCATTAATGAACCCGGATAAAGTCTCCCAGGCGACCCGTAACCGGGTAGAGCAGGCTGCGCTTGAAGTGGGCTATTTCCCACAGGCGATGGGGCGTAACGTCAAACGCAATGAGTCGCGCACCATTCTGGTGATTGTGCCGGATATCTGCGACCCCTTCTTCAGCGAGATTATCCGCGGTATTGAAGTCACCGCAGCGGAACAGGGTTACCTGGTGCTGATTGGCGACTGTGCTCATCAGAACCAGCAGGAAAAAACCTTCATCGATCTCATTATCACCAAGCAGATCGACGGCATGCTGCTGCTTGGCTCTCGCCTGCCGTTTGATGCCAGCATTGAAGAGCAGCGTAATTTACCGCCGATGGTGATGGCGAACGAGTTTGCGCCGGAGCTGGAGCTGCCGACGGTCCACATTGATAACCTCACCGCCGCGTTCAACGCCGTAAACTATCTCCAGGAACTGGGGCACAAGCGCATTGGCTGTATTGCCGGGCCGGAAGAGATGCCGCTGTGTCACTATCGCTTACAGGGCTACGTTCAAGCGCTGCGCCGTACCGGCGTCACCGTCGATCCGCACTACATTGCGCGCGGTGACTTTACCTTCGCCGCGGGTGGACAAGCGCTGGAGAAACTTCTGGACCTGCCTGAACCGCCAACCGCCGTATTTTGTCACAGCGACGTGATGGCGCTGGGCGCATTATCTTACGCCAAACGCCGCGGCCTGCGGATACCGAAAGATTTATCGATCATCGGATTCGACAATATTTCGCTTTCAGAATTTTGCGATCCGCCGCTCTCAACGGTCGCTCAGCCGCGCTACCAAATCGGCCGCGAAGCGATGCTGCTTCTGCTGGATCAGCTTCACGGTCAAACAGTTAGCAGCGGCTCGCGGTTGCTGGACTGTGAACTGATTGTCCGCGGCACTACCCAGGCATTGACTTAAAGTAAACGTCTTTCGGATACCCTTATCTGGTCAAAGCCCCGCCGCTTAAGTAACATGGCGGACTGACGAACGAATAAATACAGCGAAACGATAGTGGCACAACGAGATTATGTACGTCGCGGCCAGCCGGCACCTTCGCGACGCAAAAAGAGTAGCTCAAGGAAAAAGCAACGTAACCTGCCTGCTGTCTCGCCAGCAATGGTCGCTATTGCTGCGGCTGTAGTCGTCGCCTTTATTGGTGGCCTGTACTTTATCACGCACCATAAAAAAGAAGAGTCTGAGGCGCTTCAGGCCAGTAAAGTTGCCGGAAATGGCCTTCCTCCGAAGCCTGAAGAGCGCTGGCGCTATATCAAAGAGCTGGAAAGCCGCCAGCCCGGGGTGCGTGCGCCAACCGAACCTTCTGCGGGTGGTGAAGTGCAGAATGCGAATCAGCTGACGGATGAACAGCGTCAGCTGCTGGCCCAAATGCAGGCCGATATGCGCCAGCAGCCTACGCAGCTGAACGAAGTGCCGTGGAATGAGCAGACGCCGGCTCAGCGCCAGCAAACGCTGCAGCGACGTCAGGCGCAACAGCAGATCCAGCAGCAACAACAGCAGCAGTGGGCGCAAACCCAGCCGGTGCAGCAGCCGAAAGCACAGCCGCGGGTAACGGAACAGCCATACCAGCAGCCGACGCGTACGGCGCAGTCTCAGCCAGTCCAGCAGCAGCCGAAAACGCAGCCGCAGAAACAGGCCGCTCAGCCGTATCAGGATCTGCTCCAGACGCCAGCGCATACCACCGCGCAGCAGCCGAAAACGCAGCAGGCCGCGCCGGTGACCAAAGAGACCGAAGCGCCGAAGCAGACGGCTGAGAAAAAAGACGAGCGCCGCTGGATGGTACAGTGCGGTTCGTTCAAAGGCGCAGAGCAGGCGGAAACGGTACGTGCTCAGCTGGCCTTTGAAGGGTTTGATTCGCGTATTACCACCAATAACGGCTGGAATCGCGTGGTGATTGGTCCGGTCAAAGGCAAAGAAAATGCCGATGGCACCATTTCTCGTTTGAAAATCGCCGGCCATACAAACTGCATTCGACTCGCCTCCGGGGGTTGAAACCCCCGAAATCCCCCCCATCTATCATTTAATTCAGCCCTGAGCACAGGCTCAGGGCTTCTGTTTCCCGATTCTGTAACCAGGGGGTCTGCTTGTGACAACAATAGTAAGTGTACGCCGTAACGGCCATGTGGTAATCGCCGGTGATGGCCAGGCCACGCTGGGTAATACCGTCATGAAAGGCAACGTGAAGAAAGTGCGCCGCCTCTACAACGACAAAGTGATCGCCGGTTTTGCAGGCGGCACGGCGGACGCCTTCACGCTGTTTGAACTGTTTGAACGCAAACTGGAAATGCACCAGGGTCATCTGGTGAAAGCTGCCGTTGAGCTGGCGAAAGACTGGCGTACCGACCGCATGCTGCGCAAGCTCGAAGCGCTGCTGGCCGTGGCCGATGAAACCGCCTCGCTGATCATCACCGGTAACGGTGACGTCATTCAGCCGGAAAATGATCTGATTGCCATCGGCTCTGGCGGCCCTTATGCCCAGGCTGCAGCCCGCGCGCTGTTGGAGAATACCGACATGAACGCGCGTGATATCGCGGTGAAGGCGTTGGATATTGCAGGTGATATCTGCATTTATACCAACCACAACCACACCATCGAAGAATTGACCTCCAAAGCGTAAGGATCTCCCATGTCTGAAATGACCCCACGCGAAATTGTCAGCGAACTGAACAAACACATTATCGGCCAGGATAACGCCAAGCGTTCGGTGGCCATCGCCCTGCGTAACCGCTGGCGTCGTATGCAGCTTGACGAAGAGCTGCGCCACGAAGTGACGCCAAAAAACATTCTGATGATCGGCCCGACCGGCGTCGGTAAAACCGAAATTGCCCGTCGCCTGGCGAAGCTGGCTAACGCGCCGTTCATCAAAGTTGAAGCCACCAAGTTCACAGAAGTGGGCTATGTGGGTAAAGAAGTGGACTCCATCATCCGCGATCTGACCGACTCGGCGATCAAGATGGTGCGCGTCCAGGCGATCGAGAAAAACCGCTATCGCGCGGAAGAGATGGCCGAAGAGCGCATTCTCGACGTGCTGATCCCACCGGCAAAAAACAACTGGGGCCAGGCAGAGCAGCAGGCGGAACCTTCTGCGGCGCGCCAGGCATTCCGCAAGAAGCTGCGTGAAGGCCAGCTGGACGACAAAGAGATTGAGATCGATCTCGCTGCCGCGCCAATGGGTGTGGAAATCATGGCACCTCCGGGCATGGAAGAGATGACCAGCCAGCTGCAGTCCATGTTCCAGAACCTGGGCGGCCAGAAGCAGAAAGCGCGTAAGCTGAAAATTAAAGACGCGATGAAGCTGCTGATTGAAGAAGAAGCGGCGAAGCTGGTAAACCCGGAAGAGCTGAAGCAGGACGCTATCGACGCGGTTGAGCAGCACGGTATCGTGTTTATCGACGAAATCGACAAAATTTGTAAGCGCGGCGGCAACAGCTCCGGCCCGGACGTGTCCCGCGAAGGCGTTCAGCGCGACCTGCTGCCGCTGGTTGAAGGCTGCACAGTCTCCACCAAGCACGGCATGGTGAAAACGGACCACATCCTGTTTATCGCTTCAGGGGCGTTCCAGGTTGCCAGCCCGTCGGATCTGATCCCCGAACTGCAGGGGCGTCTGCCTATCCGCGTTGAGCTGCAGGCGCTTACTACCGAAGATTTCGAACGTATCCTGACCGAGCCAAACGCCTCTGCTACCGTACAGTACAAAGCGCTGATGGCGACCGAAGGCGTGAACCTCGAGTTCACCGAAGACGGTATCAAGCGTATTGCCCAAGCCGCATGGCAGGTCAACGAAACCACCGAGAACATCGGTGCGCGTCGCCTGCATACCGTGCTGGAACGCCTGGTAGAAGATATCTCTTATGACGCGAGCGACCTTAACGGCCAAACCGTTACCATTGACGCAGAATATGTGAGTAAACATCTGGATGCGTTAGTGGCAGATGAAGATCTGAGCCGTTTTATCCTATAATCGCGGTTACTGGATTCTCATCACGTTTAATGGGGGCTAATGCCCCCATTTTTATTGGCTAAATACTTATGACTGACATCAGCCGTACTCAGGCGTGGCTCGAAAGTCTGCGCCCTAAAACGCTTCCTCTGGCCTTTGCCGCAATTATCGTCGGCACCGCCCTTGCCTGGTGGCAGGGTTATTTTGATCCGCTGGTCGCCGCGCTGGCACTGATTACCGCCGGCCTGCTGCAAATTCTCTCTAATCTCGCCAACGACTACGGCGACGCGGTAAAAGGCAGCGACAAGCCGGACCGCATAGGGCCACTGCGCGGAATGCAGAAAGGGGTGATTACCCAGGCGCAGATGAAACGCGCGCTGATTATCACCGTGGTGCTGATCTGCGTATCCGGCCTGGCGCTGGTGACGGTGGCGTCTAAGACCACCAGCGATTTCATTGGCTTCCTGGTGCTGGGTTTACTGGCCATTATCGCGGCCATCACCTACACCGTCGGCACGCGTCCTTACGGTTATATTGGGCTCGGGGATATCTCCGTACTGGTGTTCTTCGGCTGGCTGAGCGTGATGGGAAGCTGGTACCTGCAGGCGCATACGGTGATCCCTGCCCTGTTCCTGCCCGCGACCGCCTGCGGTCTGCTGGCGACGGCGGTGCTCAACATCAACAACCTGCGCGACATCGACAGCGATCGCGAGAACGGCAAAAACACCCTGGCGGTTCGTCTGGGGCCGGTCAATGCGCGCCGCTATCACGCCTGTTTGCTCATTGGCGCGCTGGTTTGCCTGGCGCTGTTTAACCTGATTTCCTTGCAGAGCTTGTGGGGCTGGCTGTTTGTGCTTGCCGCGCCGCTGCTGATTAAGCAGGCCCGCTTTGTGATGCGTGAACTCAGCCCGTCCGCCATGCCGCCAATGCTGGAGCGCACGGTAAAAGGCGCGTTGCTGACTAACCTGTTGTTCGTCATCGGGATTGTTTTAAGCCAGACGCTGCGTTAGCTGACAAATATCAATTAACAATTGATGATTTTGCCAACAACGCATTTCGCACGATATACTGAACACATTCGCAGCAACTGAGCGTTAAACCTATGAAATACGATACCTCCGAGCTTTGTGACATCTACCAGGAAGATGTCAACGTCGTTGAACCGCTGTTCTCCAACTTTGGTGGGAGGTCGTCGTTTGGCGGTCAAATCGTCACGGTGAAATGTTTCGAGGACAACGGGTTGCTGTACGATCTGCTCGAACAGAATGGCCGCGGCCGCGTTCTTGTGGTCGACGGCGGCGGTTCCGTGCGCCGTGCATTAATTGATGCTGAACTGGCCGGCATTGCCGTTCAGAATGAGTGGGAAGGCCTTGTGGTGTATGGTTCCGTACGTCAGGTGGACGATCTGGAAGACCTGGATATCGGGATTCAGGCCATCGCGGCCATACCGGTAGGGGCGGCGGGTGACGGCATCGGCGAAAGCGACGTGCGCGTCAATTTCGGCGGCGTGACCTTCTTCTCCGGGGACCATCTCTACGCCGATAATACCGGCATTATCCTGTCCGAAGACCCGCTGGATATCGAGTAGTAAAAAGTCAGCGAGAACCATAAAAAAACCGCCAACAGCAATGTGGCGGTTTTTTTGTCCCCTCAGGATTCGCGGTCCGTTGGGAAGTTTTGCAGACTAACACCAGGGAGTTTCATCATACTCTCGTCCAAGCCTTGGGCAACCCCTCAGAACCTTTATAAAATCCTAATTGTCTATGAATACCTTAACTCCACGGTTGATGCTCATTATGATGAAGCGTCCCTTTCCGCCATCTCGCAAATGGGCATCGGTCCAGGGAAAGGTGTATTCACTACCGTAAAGCAGGCTAATACCAGGGCTTGTGTCCACCGGCTTATCACCGGTGGTGAACGGTGGAGCGGTTAGCTGCAGGGACCGCATAATGAAACGCTATTTATGTATCGCGTTCATTGTCGCCAGCGTACTCGTTGTAAAGAGTGATGAACCCAATGTGTTCGTTGCTTTTGCTATGACAGCGCAGGACAAGTAGCGTTAAGGCCGCCTTTGGCGGCCTTTTTTATGGTGATCGCCGACTGACATCAAATCATAAAAAAGCCGGGTGGCGGCTTCGCCTTACCCGGCCTGTTCAATTCATCCCGTAGGGAATTAGACCTCTTCCATACGTCCCAGCAGCGCCTGCAGGCGATCCTGCCAGCCGTTCTGCTGTTCGCGCAGCTGGTTGTTTTCGCGCTCCAGTTCTTCGCGGCCGTGCTGAGCGTTCTGAACTTCCTGCGCCAGGCTGTTGTTCTTTTCTTTCAGCTCTTCAATTTCCATCTGCAGCAGGGTGATGGTGTCAATCGCCTGCTGTACTTTCGATTCCAGTTTCTCAAACACTTCTAAAGACATGATGCTACCTCTCCTGAATTGCAAGGCGACGCTTTAACATAAACGCGCACGACATATACCGTCGATTGTATGGAGCGCGGCGCTCTGTGTCCAGCGACACACCGCGCAGATCGCGGTTTGCAACACTTTTAGGTCTGGTCCTGGTGTGTTCGCGTCATATACCCCTAAATTGTTAACTGATTCGTTAATGAAATGATTCAGCTCACATTCCTGTACTGATGCAAAAATGTGCTTTATGGCGCGAAAACGCTCATTTTATTGACACAGACCACACATTTTGATTTCGATATTTCTCGTTTTTGCTCGTTAACGATAAATTAACACTATGTCTACAGGGCATCGTGGCTGTCACGGGCGGCCATGCTAACAATAAACATCAATTTCTTCAGGATTCCGATTATGAGTCAGACATCAACCTTAAAAGGCCAGTGCATTGCCGAGTTCCTTGGTACCGGGTTGTTGATATTCTTCGGAGTGGGCTGTGTCGCTGCACTGAAAGTGGCGGGTGCCAGTTTTGGTCAGTGGGAAATCAGTATCATCTGGGGTCTGGGCGTGGCGATGGCCATCTACCTGACTGCAGGGGTTTCTGGTGCACATCTTAACCCGGCGGTGACAATCGCACTGTGGCTGTTCGCGTGCTTTGACGGACGCAAAGTTGTTCCTTTCATTCTTTCTCAGTTTGCCGGCGCGTTTTGCGCAGCGGCGTTAGTTTACGGGCTTTATTACAATCTTTTCATCGACTTCGAACAGACGCATCATATGGTACGCGGCAGTGTCGAAAGTCTGGATCTGGCAGGTATCTTCTCAACCTACCCTAACCCGCATATTAATTTTGTGCAGGCGTTCGCAGTTGAAATGGTGATTACCGCTATTCTGATGGGCGTTATCCTGGCGCTGACCGACGACGGAAACGGCATTCCGCGCGGCCCGCTGGCACCCCTGCTGATTGGTTTGCTGATTGCGGTGATTGGCGCATCCATGGGCCCGCTGACCGGATTCGCGATGAACCCAGCACGTGATATCGGACCAAAAGCCTTCGCCTTTATCGCTGGCTGGGGCGACGTCGCCTTCACCGGTGGCAAAGACATTCCTTACTTCCTGGTACCGCTGTTTGCGCCGGTTGTCGGGGCTGCGCTGGGTGCATTTAGCTACCGCAAATTAATTGGTCGCCACTTACCGTGCGACACCTGTGTGGAAGAGGAGAAGGAAACGACTTCTACCGCACAACAAAAAGCTTCGCTGTAATCTGACTACGGGACACATACCATGACCGAAAAAAAATATATCGTTGCGCTCGACCAGGGCACTACCAGCTCCCGCGCTGTCGTAATGGATCATGACGCGAACATCGTCAGCGTGTCACAGCGCGAATTTGAGCAAATTTATCCTCGTCCAGGCTGGGTAGAACACGACCCGATGGAGATTTGGGCGTCACAAAGCTCCACGCTGGTCGAAGTGCTGGCGAAAGCCGATATCAGTTCCGACGAGATTGCCGCGATTGGTATTACCAACCAGCGTGAAACGACGATTGTCTGGGAACGCGAAACCGGTAAGCCCATTTACAACGCTATCGTCTGGCAGTGCCGCCGTACATCCGAGATCTGCGAACAGCTGAAGCGTGACGGTATGGAAGAGTACGTGCGCAGCGCCACCGGTCTGGTGGTTGACCCGTATTTCTCCGGCACCAAAGTGAAATGGATCCTCGACCACGTAGAAGGTTCACGCGAGCGTGCTAAACGCGGCGAGCTGCTGTTCGGTACCGTCGATACCTGGCTTATCTGGAAGATGACCCAGGGACGCGTTCACGTGACCGACTACACCAACGCCTCGCGTACCATGCTGTTCAACATCAACACCCTGGAGTGGGATGACAAGATGCTGGACGCGCTGGACATTCCGCGCGCGATGCTGCCTGAAGTGCGTAAGTCTTCAGAAGTATACGGCCAGACCAACATCGGCGGTAAAGGCGGCACCCGTATTCCTATCGCCGGTATCGCCGGCGACCAGCAGGCGGCGCTGTTCGGCCAGCTGTGCGTCAAGGAAGGGATGGCGAAGAACACCTACGGCACCGGCTGCTTTATGCTGATGAACACCGGCGAGAAAGCGGTGAAATCAGAAAACGGCCTGCTGACCACCATCGCCTGCGGCCCGCGCGGCGAAGTGAACTATGCCCTGGAAGGTGCGGTGTTCATGGCGGGTGCATCCATTCAGTGGCTGCGCGACGAGATGAAGCTGATCAGCGATGCGTTTGACTCCGAGTACTTCGCGACCAAAGTGAAAGACACCAACGGCGTGTACGTGGTGCCTGCGTTCACCGGTCTGGGCGCACCGTACTGGGATCCGTATGCACGCGGCGCAATTTTCGGCCTGACGCGCGGTGTGAACTCTAACCACATTATTCGCGCTACTCTCGAATCCATCGCCTACCAGACGCGCGACGTGCTGGAAGCGATGCAGGCTGACTCCGGCATTCGTCTGCACGCCCTGCGCGTGGACGGCGGTGCGGTAGCGAATAACTTCCTCATGCAGTTCCAGTCCGACATTCTCGGCACCCGCGTTGAGCGCCCTGAAGTGCGTGAAGTGACGGCGCTGGGCGCGGCATACCTTGCCGGTCTGGCGGTAGGCTTCTGGCAGAACCTGGACGAGCTGCAGGAAAAAGCGGTTATCGAACGCGAATTCCGCCCGGGCATCGAAACCACCGAGCGTAACTTCCGCTACAGCGGCTGGAAAAAAGCGGTGAAACGCGCCCTGGCGTGGGAAGAGCACGAAGAGTAATCCCCCTCACCCCAGCCCTCTCCCCAAAGGGGAGAGGGTGTTTTAAGTTCCCTCGCCCCTTTGGGGAGAGGGTTAGGGTGAGGGGAGTACAGACCGCACCTTACCCACTCTGTGATAAACTTCGTGCAATTCCTTTTGATTGCACGAGTACCTCATGAAACGTGAACTTGCTATCGAGTTTTCCCGCGTCACCGAAGCGGCCGCACTTGCAGGCTATAAATGGCTGGGCCGTGGCGACAAAAATACCGCAGACGGCGCAGCCGTCCATGCCATGCGTATTGTACTTAACCAGGTCAACATTGACGGCACCATCGTGATCGGCGAAGGCGAGATCGACGAAGCGCCGATGCTCTACATCGGTGAAAAAGTCGGTACCGGCAAAGGCGATGCCGTGGATATCGCGGTTGACCCGATCGAAGGCACCCGCATGACGGCGATGGGTCAGGCCAATGCGTTAGCGGTGCTGGCCGTCGGCGATAAGGGCTGCTTCCTGAACGCGCCGGACATGTACATGGAAAAGCTGATTGTCGGTCCAGGCGCGAAGGGCGCAATCGACCTTAGCCTGCCGCTGGAAGAGAACCTGCACAACATCGCCAAAGCCCTGGGCAAACCCCTTAGCGAACTCACCGTCACCATTCTGGCGAAACCGCGCCACGACGCCACTATCGCGCAAATGCAAAAGCTCGGCGTGCGCGTGTTTGCTATCCCTGACGGTGACGTTGCCGCCTCGATCCTGACCTGCATGCCGGACAGCGAAGTCGACGTGCTGTACGGCATCGGTGGCGCGCCGGAAGGTGTGGTCTCCGCGGCAGTGATCCGCGCGCTGGATGGCGATATGCAGGCCCGTCTGCTGCCCCGCCATGAGGTGAAAGGCGACAGCGAAGAGAACCGCCGTATCGGGGAAAACGAGCTGGCGCGCTGCGAAGCGATGGGCATCGAGGCCAATAAAGTGCTGGCTCTGGACGAGATGGCGCGTAGCGATAACGTTGTCTTCTCGGCGACCGGCATCACCAAAGGCGATCTGCTGGACGGCATCACCCGCAAGGGCAATATGGCCACCACTGAAACCCTGCTGATCCGCGGTAAATCACGCACCATTCGCCGCATCCAGTCTATCCACTATCTCGACCGCAAAGACCCGGACGTGCAGACGCACATTCTGTAAAACCGTTTGATCGATAGAGCTTTCCGGCCCTGACGGGCTGGAAATTGTCACCACAAGTACGGAAGATAGAACAGAGAAACAGCACAGGAGAAGATCATGGCGGACTGGGTAACAGGTAAAGTCACAAAGGTACAGTTCTGGACCGATGCGCTATTTAGTCTCACCGTACATGCTCCCGTTCACCCGTTTAAAGCCGGGCAATTTGCGAAGCTGGGGCTGGACGTCGACGGCGAGCGCGTGCAGCGCGCCTACTCTTACGTTAACGCGCCTGATAACCCGGACCTCGAGTTCTATCTGGTCACCGTTCCTGACGGTAAGCTCAGCCCGCGCCTTGCCGCCCTTAAGCCCGGCGACGAGGTGCAAATTGTGAGTGAAGCGGCAGGCTTCTTTGTGCTCGAAGAGATCCCTGACTGCGACACGCTCTGGATGCTGGCAACCGGTACGGCCATCGGCCCTTATCTCTCTATTTTGCAGTACGGCAAAGATCTGGAGCGCTTTAAAAACATCGTGCTGGTTCACGCTGCGCGCTACGCTGCAGACCTGAGCTATTTGCCGCAAATGCAGGCGCTGGAGCAGCAGTACGGCGGAAAGCTAAAGATTCAGACGGTTGTCAGCCGCGAAACCGTAGCAGGAGCGCTTACCGGCCGCGTGCCGGCGTTAATTGAGAGTGGAGCCCTGGAAGAGGCAGTAGGTTTGCCGCTGAACGCTGAAACCAGCCACGTCATGCTGTGCGGCAACCCGCAGATGGTACGTGACACGCAGCAGCTCCTGAAGGATACCCGGCAGATGACGAAACATCTTCGCCGCCGGCCGGGCCATATGACCGCCGAACACTACTGGTGATCAGCGGTATTTCACCTCAACGGTGTCTTTACCGTATTTGTTTTCGCTCTGGGTGCCAATAAACGCGCCCAGATCGACAATCATCATCACGAAGATGACCGACGGCAGCAGCCTGCCCACAACCCACGGCAGGATGGACGGCAGCATCGCCCAGTTTCCCGCCACCAGCATCCACGCCAGAATAATCAGAAATGCCCACGCGCCGGAACGTCCGCGATCGTGCAGCCGTTTTACGACAACCGCCGCCGTTGGCCATAGCAGGCAGACCAGCGCGAAGGCCGCCGTTTGCGTGCTCAGCCAGGCGTTGTAAGCCACGAAAAACAAAAGCAGCATGGCGACAACCCACGTCACCATCCAGATCCAGAAATCACGGCGTCCAATACGCCCTTTGAATGAAAACAGCCACTGCTGTATGGTCATGTAAGGTTCCTTATTATCGTATAGCGCGCATTTTACCCTGGAGTTGTGACCTTTTGACAAGCCGACCAGATATCGTTTTAATCATGAGCACTTACGGCCAGGGGCAATGTTGATGAAAAGTTCGGCACGTTCTCTTTTACTGTGTTTAGCGCTGGTCAGCGCGGGTTATCCCCTGCACGCCGCCGAAACCACAGCCCCGACCACAGCACCGTATCTGCTGGCGGGCGCACCGTCCTTCGATCAGTCCATCAGCCAGTTTCGTGAAACCTTTAATCAGACCAACCCCACGCTGCCGCTGGATGAGTTTCGCGCCATTGATGGCTCACGCGATACCCCCACACTGACCCGTGCGGCAAGCAAGATTAACGAGAATTTGTATGCTTCCACGGCGCTGGAGCGCGGTACGTTAAAAATCAAAAGCATGCAAATCACCTGGCTGCCGATACAGGGGCCAGAGCAGAAAGCCGCTAAGGCGAAAGCGCTGGAGTACATGAGCGCGGTACTGCAGGCCTTTACCCCTGCGCTGACGAAAAAGCAAAGCCAGCAAAAGCTGCAAAAACTCCTTACCGCCGGGAAAAACAAGCGTTACTACGCTGATACCGAAGGCGCAATCCGCTATGTTGTGGCGGACAACGGCGAAAAAGGACTGACCTTCGCTGTTGAACCGATTAAGCTGGCACTATCTGACACTCTCGGCGGGGCGAATTAATGACAAAAAGCAAAGCCTTTCGAGGGAAAATCTCTATACTGATTCACAGACCATGCTGCCCGACAGGGTGGCCATATTCCTTAATTCGCTTATTTAGCGTGGAGAATTGAAATGCGACATCCTTTAGTGATGGGTAACTGGAAACTGAACGGCAGCCGCCACATGGTAAACGAACTGGTTGCGAACCTGCGTAAAGAGCTGGCTGGCGTGACGGGCTGCGCGGTTGCTATCGCTCCGCCGGATATGTACCTGGATCTGGCTAAACACGCCGCTGACGGCAGCCACATCATTCTGGGCGCGCAGAACGTTGACGTTAACCTGTCTGGCGCATTCACCGGTGAAACCTCCGCTGAAATGCTGAAAGATATCGGCGCGAAATACATCATCATCGGCCACTCCGAGCGTCGCACCTATCACAAAGAATCCGACGAGTTCATCGCGAAGAAATTTGCCGTGCTGAAAGAGCAGGGTCTGATCCCGGTTCTGTGCATCGGTGAAACCGAAGCGGAAAACGAAGCGGGCAAAACCGAAGAAGTGTGCGCACGTCAGATCGACGCAGTGCTGAAAACCCAGGGCGCGGCAGCGTTCGAAGGCGCAGTAATCGCATACGAGCCAGTCTGGGCGATCGGTACCGGCAAATCTGCAACCCCTGCGCAGGCTCAGGCGGTTCACAAATTCATTCGTGACCACATTGCTAAAGCCGACGCGAAAGTCGCTGAGCAAGTGATTATCCAGTACGGCGGTTCCGTAAACGCCTCCAACGCTGCTGAGCTGTTCACCCAGCCAGACATCGATGGCGCGCTGGTTGGCGGTGCATCCCTGAAAGCTGACGCTTTCGCGGTGATCGTTAAGGCAGCAGAAGCGGCTAAACAGGCGTAATTGCCTTTGTGGCGGGTGGCGCTTGCGCTTACCCGCCGCTCTTCTCCCCCCTCTCCCTTAGGGAGAGGGGGGGGGTGAGGGGAAACACCTCGCACCGAACTACACTTTCCCCAGCAAACTAAACCACAGATAATCCAGCGGCAGCAGTACCAGATACGTTGCGATAGCCAGCGCCAGACAGAGCACCATCCCCGCCCTTGCAGGCACCTTCCCGAGCCCCATTGCTACCACAATCGGCGACGCCTGATACGGCAGCAGCGGCGTGGAATAGCCCAGCACCTGAATCATGATCACCGACAGCAGCGGAAAACCGGTCGCGTCCGAAAAACTCTGCGCCAGGGTGGTGTACAGCGCCGGAACGCCGTTGGCGGTCATAATGAAGTTGAGCGCCGTGGTAATACCGGTCAGCGCCAGGAAACTGGTGAACGGCCTGTCTGCATCCAGCGGCATAATGCGAAGCAACGCCTCGCCCACGGCCGTTCCGATACCGGTTTGCGTCACCACGATCGCCAGACCGAGAATACCCGCGACGTAAATACAGGTGCGCATGTTCACCCCCGCAGAAAACTCTTCCCCGGTGATAAAGCCAATGCGCGGCAGCATAACGATGACCGACGCCGCCAGCCCCGTCCACGCCGGCCCCACGCCGTGCCAGCTCTCCGTGACCCACATCCCCAGCACCACCGCCAGCAGCCAGGCAAGACGTTTTTCGTCCCGCCCCATAGGCTCAGACGGCGCCTGTTCCTTCGGCGGTTTTGGACTGCCGGGAAATAGCCAGCAGATGAGGCCAATCAGAATTAGGCCTTTGAGGATACCGAGCACCGGCGTGTGCAGCAGCAGATACGGGACATAGTTCAGATGGATGCCGTACGAGCCTTCCGCCGCACCGCTCATCACCAGATTGGGGACGTTTGCAGGCAGGATCGTCGCCGAAAGCTGGAAAGTCCCGAACCCCACCGCCAGCGCCAGCCCGAACCAGGCGCGGGAGCCGTCGGCGATACCGGCGCGTTTTGCCATCGCCGCGACAATCGGCATCAGCAGCGCAATACGTCCCATGTTCGACGGCATCACAAACGCCAGCGCGTAGCTCAGCAGCACCACGCTCGCCACCATCAACACCCAGGAGTCGGTGAGCTTTGCCGACAGCGCCCGGGCGGCCCTGTCCGCCAGTCCGGTTTTACGGATCGCCACGCCAAGCACAAAGCCACTGAATACCAGCCAGAAAGCAGACGAGGCAAAACCGCCGAAGATGACCTCCGGCGGGGCGATTCTGGCGGTCATCGCCGCCGTGAAGAACAGCAGCGCGGTGATAAATTCCGGCAATAACGACGTCGCCCACAGCACGATGGTGACGCCAACGATCAGTGAGGGCAGCAGCAGAGGATGCGTTAACCAGAGCGACATACCTGTCTCCTGTAGAATTTTTCAGCAAGTCTACGGTGACAGGCAGCCCGAGTAAACGCGATTTATGGTGGGGTTACTTCAGGATAGTGCATTGATGATCCTGCAGTTCCTCCGCGGACGCGCGGTTAAACGTGAGCAGGTTACGCTCGGTCGCCAGCAAAACAAAAGAGCCATCCGACTGCTGCGCCATTGCCAGCGCGAAACGCCCCATATGGTCGCGCGCTTCCGGCAGCTCTTCCGCCAGCATCATAAACGGGCTGCGCTTGACCAGTTCATTCTCCGTTACGCGACGAGCAAGATATTCATGTCCTTCCAGCCCCCCGGGAAGAGGCAGCCACTGGGTGCTGATTTCTCCCTGTGCCGCGTTGAGCTTCTCGCGCACGTCCGGGCGCAGGCAGGAGATATGAATATGAAAATGGTTCTGCGTGCGGCCAGTCGGGGAGTTAATCGTCAGCGAAATGGCGCTGTCAGGCACCTCGGATCCACGCTTCAGGGTCATAAAGCTGCGCGACTGCCACGCCAGCCAGAAAAAGTTCGGCGTATGAGCTTCGGTCAGCAGCGGGCTCTCGGTGCCGTTGATGCGATATGTCGGCATCAGCAGGTATTGCAGCGGCCCGTTGCGATCTTTAAATACCACATAGCCTGCATCCGTTTTCACCTGCGCACAGGGTGCAGGGTTACGGTTCTGGATCTGATTCGGCACACACTGGTCGAGAACGATATGTCGCAACGTATTCGGATTACCCGCCTTCATCCAGTACACGCCGCCAGCAGCAAGGGCGATGACAATGAGGAGCAATAAGATAATTTTTTTCACAACGCGTTCCCTGTTTTCAGTAGAGGCAAAAGAGTAACGCAAAATGATGACCAAATAAAAAACCCGGCGGATTTCTCACGCCGGGTCACCGTGTCACAGGCTAATGGTTAGCGCTGGCTAATTTGGTCGAAGGTACCGCCATTGGAGAAGTGCTCTTTCTGCGCTTTCGTCCAGCCGCCGAACACATCGTCAATAGTGAATAGCTTCAGTTTTGGGAACTCCCCTTCGTATTTCTTGGCGACCGCCGCATCGCGTGGACGATAGAAGTTTTTCGCCGCAATTTCCTGGCCTTCTGGCGAGTACAGATACTTCAGGTAGGCTTCCGCCACCGCTTTGGTATCTTTCTTCTCAACCACTTTATCGACCACGGAAACGGTCGGCTCAGCCAGAATCGATTCGCTCGGGGTCACGATCTCAAATTTGTCTTTGCCCAGCTCGTGGGTGGCCAGCAGGGCTTCGTTTTCCCATGCGATCAGCACGTCGCCAATCCCGCGCTCGACGAAGGTGTTGGTGGCGCCACGCGCGCCGGAGTCCAGCACCTCAACGTTTTTATACAGCGCCTTCACGAATTCCTGCGCTTTGGCCTGGTCGCCATTGTTGTGATGCAGTGCATAACCCCACGCGCCCAGGTAGTTCCAGCGAGCGCCGCCGGAGCTTTTCGGGTTCGGGGTAATCACAGAAACGCCCGGTTTGATCAGGTCGTTCCAGTCTTTAATTTGTTTCGGATTTCCTTTACGCACCAGGAAGACGATGGTCGAGGTGTATGGCGCGGAGTTATCCGGCAGGCGTTTGATCCAGTTTTTGTCGATGCGGCCACGCTCGGCGATCGCGTCAACATCGTAGGCCAGCGCCAGGGTTACCACGTCGGCTTCAATACCGTTTATCACGGACGTCGCCTGCTTGCCGGAGCCGCCATGCGACTGACGAACCACCACGTTGTCGCCGGTTTCCTGTTTCCAGTGTGCCGCAAACGCTTTGTTGTATTGCTCGTACAGTTCACGCGTCGGGTCGTATGACACGTTCAGTAACTGGATATCCTTAGCCAGAACGCTGGTCGATGCCAGCAATAATGTTAAACCCACGCCCCATTTATTCATCGCCCAGCTCTCTTGTGTAGTGTTTTGATGAATGCAGCGTGCCAGAAAGCGAATCGAGGATTAAAGAATAAAAAAAGATTGGCTATAACGTAGTGGAATAAAAAAGCGTGCGCGCATAAAAAAGCCGGGTGGCGGCTACGCCTTACCCGGCCTACGAGTCGTGCTTTTGTAGGCCCGGTAAGCGCAGCGCCACCGGGCAACAGAACCGATCAGTACAGTTTTTTCGCGCAGTCCAGCCAGTCACCTTTGAACGGACGCTTCATGTTTTCAATCGCGTCGATGATGTCGTGGTGAACCAGTTTTTCGTTCTGAATACCGACGCAGCGGCCGCCGTGACCCTGCAGCAGCAGATCGATAGCATACGCGCCCATACGGGACGCCAGAATACGGTCGTAAGGGCCTGGGGAACCGCCGCGCTGGATGTGACCCAGTACGGTCGCGCGGGTTTCGCGTTTGGTTTCGGCTTCGATGTACTTCGCCAGCTCGTCAACGTCGCAGATGTGCTCGGTGATAGCCACGATCGCGTGTTTTTTACCCTTCGCGATGCCCGCTTTGATTTCAGCCACCAAATCTTCACGGCTAAATTCGACTTCTGGCACGACGATAAATTCACAACCGCCCGCAATGGCTGCCGCCAGCGTCAGGTCGCCGCAGTAACGGCCCATCACTTCAACGATAGAGATACGCTGGTGAGAAGAAGAGGTGTCACGCAGACGGTCAATCGCTTCAACAACGGTACCCAGTGCAGTAAAGAAGCCGATAGTGTAGTCAGTACCTTTGATGTCGTTGTCGATGGTGCCCGGCAGACCGATGCACGGGAAGCCCATTTCGGTCAGACGTTTTGCACCCATGTAGGAGCCGTCACCGCCGATAACCACCAAGGCGTCCAGGCCGCGTTTCTTCATGTTTTCGATAGCCACTTCACGAACGTGTTCATCACGGAATTCCGGGAAGCGTGCAGAGCCGAGGAAAGTACCGCCACGGTTGATCATGTCAGACACGCTGTAACGGTCGAGCTGAACCATACGATCTTCATACAGGCCCAGATAACCGTCATAAACGCCAAAAACTTCCAGGCCTTCCGTCAGCGCTGCACGGACAACACCACGAATTGCCGCGTTCATGCCCGGCGCATCACCGCCGCTTGTCAACACACCGATTTTCTTAATCATGACTACCTCTGAACTTAGGAATGCAAAATTGAAATCTGTTGCCGGAAGAAACTTATCGACCAACGAATACTGCAAATAGTATATCAATCCCTTCCAGCTGAATTGATTCAGGTCAGACCAAACGGCGGTAATTTATACACAAAATGCTGGCCTGGCTCACTTTTTTACAACGAATTACGAAAGCCCAACATGACCGGGTACAACCGAGCAGGGATCCTGGTGAATGATGACGTCTGAACCAGGAAAACGCTGCAAAATCGCCTGCTCGACCTGCTCAGCAATAACGTGAGCCTGAACCAGTGGCAGGTTGTCTTCCATTTCAATATGAATCTGAATAAAGCGGGTCGGCCCTGACTGCCGCGTTCGAAGATCGTGTGCACCGCTGACGCCGGGCCAGGAGGTCACGATAGAAAAAATTTCATTACGTTCTGAGTCCGGGAGGGCGCGGTCAAGCAGTGATTGCACCGCTTCATACCCCATCCGCAGGGCGCTATATAAAATATAGATACCAATCCCTAACGCAAATAACGCATCGGCGCGATGCCAGCCATACCAGGCCAGACCGAGCGCAATAAGAATAGCCCCATTCATCATAACATCAGATTGATAATGAAGCATATCCGCCCGTACAGCCTGACTTTGCGTTTTGCGAACAACCCAGCGCTGGAACGTTACCAGAACAAGTGTGCATATAAGCGCAACGATCGTCACAACTACGCCCACGCCGGGATCGTTCATCGGTGTCGGCGAAACGAGATGCTGAATGCCGGTTAAAAACAGGAACAGCGCAGAGCCGGAAATGAACATACTTTGCGCCAGCGCGGCCAGCGACTCCGCTTTGCCGTGCCCAAATGTGTGCTCTTCATCCGCTGGCTGCAGCGAGTAACGCACCACCAGCAGGTTGGTCAACGAGGCGGCAATGTCCATCAGCGAGTCCACCAGCGCCGCCAGAATACTGACCGAGCCGGTATACCACCAGGCAAAGATTTTAATCAGTAACAGGCTGGAGGCCATGACGGTCGCCGCAATGGCGGCCCGGCTTACCAGTCTTCCATAGGATTGATTCATAAACGCTCCTGTCATGTCATGCCGCTAGTATAACGGAAGCATGGGGAGTCTAAGGATGAATAAACGGTTAACAGCGCGGATGCGGGGCAAAAAAAACCCCCACATCATGTGGGGGAAGACAGGGATGGTGTCTATGGCAAGGAAAACAGGGTTTACTGGTTACTACGGGTACTGCTATTGCTACTGAAAAACGTCGTTTCTGAGCTTCGCTGCATCCGTGCAACCTCACGCAGCTGGTCCATTCGCTGCTGATGTCTGGCATTCAAAACCGCTTGCTGCTCGGGCGTTAGCAGATGGAACATCTGGTTGCGGACCTTCGCCATCTCTACCTGGCGGGCAACCTGTTCCTGTGCCATTTTTTCGGCCTGAGCGCGAACAGCGCTTTCGTCAAAATTTTCTGCGGTGACAAGGCGATGCATTGTCTCCATTTCGCTAACATTAACAGGGGGCTGGTCGTGTCGTGCCCTCTGCATCAGATCTCGCATCTGTTGACGCTGATGTTCGGTTAAACTTATGCCGTCAAACATATGGCTTTGGCTGCTGTTCTGCGTTGCGCCCTCTTGTAAGGGACTGTTATCGCTGATGATAGCTTCAGCAGCCTGGCTAAACGCACTGAACGCCAGCGTTGAGGCCATGACGGCAGCGGTAACTTTGCGCATCACTTGCTCCCAAAATCTTTCGTGTCGCGATTCAACGAGAGACAGTCTACGATTCAGGCTGCAAACATGCGTCAGGGGGTGTAAAACAACGTAAAGTCATGGATTAGACAGCCTTGATGTCGTAATTTCTGCCTCGGAGGTATTTAAACAATGAATAAAATCCTGTTAGTTGATGATGACCGAGAGCTCACATCCCTTTTAAAGGAGTTGCTCGACATGGAAGGTTTCAACGTCCTGGTTGCCCATGATGGCGAGCAGGCGCTGAGTCTCCTTGACGACAGCATCGATTTACTTTTGCTCGACGTGATGATGCCGAAGAAAAACGGTATTGATACGTTGAAAGAGCTTCGCCAGACACACCAGACTCCCGTTATTATGCTGACCGCGCGCGGCAGCGAACTTGACCGCGTACTCGGCCTTGAGCTGGGCGCGGATGACTATTTACCCAAGCCGTTTAACGACCGTGAACTGGTTGCCCGTATTCGCGCTATCCTGCGTCGTTCCCACTGGAGCGAGCAGCAGCAAAATACCGACAACAGCTCACCCACCCTTGAAGTCGACTCCCTGAGCCTCAACCCGGGCCGTCAGGAAGCAAGCTTTGATGGCCAGACGCTGGAACTGACCGGCACGGAGTTCACCCTGCTGTATCTGCTGGCGCAGCACCTCGGCCAGGTGGTTTCGCGTGAACATCTAAGCCAGGAAGTGCTGGGCAAACGCCTCACCCCGTTTGACCGCGCCATCGACATGCACATCTCTAACCTGCGCCGTAAGCTGCCGGAGCGTAAAGATGGTCACCCATGGTTTAAAACCCTGCGTGGTCGCGGTTATCTGATGGTTTCCGCTTCATGATAGGAAGCTTAACCGCCCGCATCTTCGCCATCTTCTGGCTGACGCTGGCACTGGTTTTAATGCTCGTTTTGATGTTGCCAAAACTCGACTCACGCCAGATGACGGAGCTTCTCGACAGCGAGCAACGTCAGGGCGTGATGATCGAGCAGCACGTGGAAGCCGAGCTGGCAAACGATCCGCCAAACGATTTAATGTGGTGGCGCAGGCTGTTTCGCGCTATCGACAAGTGGGCGCCGCCCGGACAACGCCTGCTGCTGGTGACCAGCGAAGGCCGCGTCATTGGGGCCGATCGCAATGAAATGCAGATTATCCGCAACTTCATTGGCCAGGCGGATAACGCCGATCATCCCCAGAAGAAGAAATATGGCCGCGTAGAGATGGTGGGGCCTTTCTCCGTCAGAGACGGAGAGGATAATTATCAGCTCTACCTGATCCGTCCGGCGAGCAACTCCCAGTCTGATTTTATCAACCTGCTGTTTGACCGCCCTCTCCTGCTGCTGATTGTCACCATGCTGGTCAGCTCACCGCTGCTGTTATGGCTGGCGTGGAGCCTGGCAAAACCGGCGCGTAAGCTAAAGAATGCCGCCGATGAAGTGGCGCAGGGTAACCTGCGACAACACCCTGAACTGGAAGCAGGTCCGCAGGAGTTCCTTGCCGCCGGAACCAGTTTTAACCAGATGGTGAGCGCCCTCGATCGTATGATGACCGCACAGCAACGTCTGCTGTCGGATATCTCGCACGAGCTGCGTACCCCGCTTACGCGCTTGCAGCTTGGCACCGCGCTGCTGCGCCGCCGCAGCGGTGAGAGCAAAGAGCTGGAGCGTATTGAAACGGAAGCGCACCGCCTGGACAGCATGATCAACGACCTGCTGGTCATGTCGCGCAATCAGCAGAAAAACGCGCTGGTCAGCGAAACGGTGAAAGCGAATCACCTCTGGCACGAGGTGCTGGACAACGCGGCGTTCGAAGCGGAACAGATGGGTAAATCCTTTACCGTCAACTTCCCGCCGGGCCCGTGGCCGCTGTACGGAAACCCCAACACGCTGGAAAGCGCGCTGGAGAACATCGTGCGTAACGCCCTGCGCTACTCGCATACGAAGATTGAGGTGGCGTTCTCGGTGGATAAAGACGGGATCACCGTCATTGTCGATGATGACGGCCCAGGCGTGAGCCCGGAAGACCGCGAGCAGATTTTCCGTCCGTTCTATCGTACCGATGAGGCGCGCGACCGGGAATCGGGCGGCACGGGACTGGGTCTGGCGATTGTTGAAACGGCCATGCAGCAGCACCGTGGCTGGGTGAAAGCCGACGACAGCCCGCTGGGTGGACTACGTTTAACGCTGTGGCTACCGTTGTATAAGCGTTCGTAGACGTTAGTGCCGGGTGGCGGCTTCGCCTTACCCGGCCTACTTTCTGCGGAGGACTATTTCCCCCACAATCTCCGCGAATTATCCTCGATCTTGCTGCTTAAACGCCGCTTCTGCATCGTTCTTGTCCAGCTGATGGATAATCCCGCCGCCGACAGCAGGCGGTGATACTGTTCGTCGTCAAACGGCATATGCCAGGCAATGGCGCAGGCGTCATAAACAGACACATCGCTCAGGCGCGACGCCAGCTCAAGCGGCGCGTCCGCTGAAACCTGCCCAGCCAGCACCACGCGATACAGCCAGCCGGTTTTACCCGCTTTTTGCAGCTGGGCCGACATATCCTGAATACCGAAGTGGTAGTTGAGCTTGAAGCACGGCGAGCGTGGCTGCGTCACCTGAATCAGGGCATCGCCCCAGCGGTAGATATCACCGATAAACACGTTCTTTTCGGTGAGCCCTTCGGTGGAGAGATTCTCGCCAAACGCGGGAGCAACAAAGAGGTCCGCCTGCTCGGGAAACTCGGTTTTCCAGTGCTGATAGTGTTCACGCGGGTAGTGGCACAGCGCGCGATCGGGCCCGCCGTGGATTTTCTTTTCGGCCTGCTCGTCACCCGCAAGCCCGAGGTCGGTTAACGTCAACTCACCGTCGACCTGAATTTTGGCGATGGCACTTGGGCGGCTGCCGTCGTACTCCCTTACCTTGCCTGTAAACACGTTCACCGGGTAATGCATTGCTGCCTCCATTACGCAGATACAAAAAAAGCGAGTCATAAGACTCGCTTCTCACAGGTGTCTATGCAACCTTATTTTTTAGCGGCGAAACGCGCTGCTGCTTCGTCCCAGTTCACCACGTCCCAGAAGGCTTTGATGTAGTCCGGACGACGGTTCTGGAATTTCAGGTAGTAAGCGTGTTCCCACACGTCCAGACCCAGGATTGGGAAGCCGGATGCGCCAGAAATCGCTTCACCCATCAGCGGGGAGTCCTGGTTAGCAGTAGAAACCACCGCCAGCTTGTCGCCTTTCAGAACCAGCCACGCCCAGCCAGAGCCGAAACGGGTTGCAGCGGCTTTTTCGAATTCCGCTTTGAAGTTGTCAACGGAACCGAAGTCGCGCTCGATAGCCGCTTTCAGGTCGCCCTGCAGGGTGGTACCGGTTTTCAGGCCTTTCCAGAACAGGCTGTGGTTAGCGTGGCCGCCAGCGTTGTTACGCAGAACGGTTTTCTTGTCCGCTGGCAGCTGGTCCAGCTTGGTGATCAGCTCTTCAGCAGACAGGTTAGCGAACTCTGGCAGGCTTTCCAGCGCGGCGTTCGCGTTGTTCACATAGGTCTGGTGGTGTTTAGTGTGATGGATTTCCATCGTCTGCTTGTCGAAATGCGGTTCCAGTGCGTCGTAGGCATACGGCAGGGATGGCAGTGTATAACTCATAATCCTCTCCATTATTGTCGGGCGGCACAGCTGTTAATGCCGCGTAAGCAGTTGGTTCATTATAGTTAATTAAATGATATTGAAAATGATTATCAATGCCGTAGTTTTTATAAGGTTATTCGTTTTTCGATTAATCGCGAAATTGTGAGTCTGCTCACGCGGTTAACGTGCTGATTGCCATCCAGAACACATCTGCGGCAACCTTCTGAAGGTCCCCAAACCGCCTAATTTTTACACTCCTCAAGTCGGTGGGAAGCCACTGACAATAAAAACGATGAGGGTGTAAAAATGAATCATGCGATTACGATGGGTATCTTCTGGCATTTGATAGGCGCTGCCAGTGCAGCCTGTTTCTATGCTCCGTTTAAAAAAGTGAGAGGCTGGTCATGGGAAACCATGTGGTCCGTTGGCGGTATCGTGTCCTGGCTGATTTTGCCCTGGACCATTAGCGCCATGCTGCTGCCCGATTTCTGGGGCTACTTCTCCTCCTTCAGCGCCGCCACCCTGCTGCCGGTGTTCCTGTTCGGCGCGATGTGGGGCGTCGGCAACATCAACTATGGCCTCACCATGCGTTATCTCGGCATGTCGATGGGGATTGGTATCGCGATTGGCATCACGCTGATCGTCGGTACCCTGATGACGCCAATTCTCAACGGCAACTTCGACGTGCTTATTAATACTCAGGGTGGGCGGATGACGCTCCTGGGCGTGCTGGTGGCGGTCATTGGTGTAGGAATTGTGACGCGCGCGGGGCAGTTGAAAGAGCGCAAGATGGGCATTAAAGCTGAAGATTTTAACCTGAAGAAAGGTCTGCTGCTGGCGGTGATGTGCGGCATTTTCTCGGCCGGCATGTCGTTCGCCATGAACGCCGCCAAACCGATGCACGAAGCGGCTGCCGCGCTGGGCGTCGATCCGCTGTACGTTGCGCTGCCAAGCTATGTCGTGATTATGGGTGGCGGCGCGATGGTTAACCTGGGCTTCTGCTCCATTCGTCTGGCAAAAGTAAAAAACCTGTCGGTAAAAACCGATTTCTCGCTGGCAACATCGCTCATCATCACCAACATGCTGCTCTCCGCTCTGGGCGGCCTGATGTGGTATTTGCAGTTCTTCTTCTACGCCTGGGGCCACGCCAGCATTCCGGCGCAATACGACTATATAAGCTGGATGCTGCACATGAGTTTCTACGTACTTTGCGGCGGGCTGGTTGGGCTGGTGCTGAAAGAGTGGACGAACGCCGGACGTCGTCCGGTTGGCGTACTAAGCCTCGGCTGCGTGGTGATTATTATCGCTGCCAATATCGTCGGCCTCGGCATGGCAAACTGATTACGCCCCCTTTCGACTGCGATGACGCCACTGTACCGGCGTCATCCCCACCTCGCGGTTAAACACCACTGAAAAGTAGTTACTGTCCTCAAAGCCGCAGCGCATCGCCACATCACTGACCATCCACTCCGTATGCTGGAGGAGATATTGTGCATGGCAGATGCGCAGCTGGCGCAGGTAGTGGTTCACCGTCATCCCGGTCAGGGTGCGGAAATGCTGGCGCAACGCGCGCTCGCTGCACTGTTCCTGCTCGCAGAATTTCTCCAGTACAAAGTTTTTATTCAGGCTGCCCGCAAGCCGGGTGATGAGCTTATCCAGCAGCGCTTCCTGCGTTGTGGCGGAGGGGTTATCAGTGGCGTAACGATGGCGCTTCAACGTCATCACCAGCTGGGCGAAAAGCAACTCCGCCAGCTGGTTAGCAACGGGGTCGTTCTTCTGGCTCTCCTGCTCCAGTTGAGAAATAACCTGCCGTACCTGAGCCATGCCGCTACTGCTTAAGCGCCAGTGCGGAGAACACTTAGCATCAAGAAAGCCCGGAATGCTCGCGGTCCAGTCCACGTTAAGCTTGAGCCTGTCCGGACAGTAAATAACGTTCTGCAGCACCAGGTCGTTAACCGAGGCGTAGGAGTGTTTATCATCCGCGCGAATGTAGAACAGGTCTCCGCGCGTGATGCGGTAGGGACGGTCGTTGAGGATGTGCAGGCCGTTACCGCGCCAAACCAGCACCAGCTCGCAAAACTCGTGGGTATGTTCGGCAAAGACGTCCTGCGGGTAGCGATCGGCCACCGTGACGGCCTGACTCGCGGAGGCAAAAAAATCATCTTTGCGAAGAATTAACTGAGCAGCCACACCACGACCTCTACGCCGAATAACCTGACACTATTAGCTTTTTTGCGGAAATAAAACGGTGACTGCCCTCGCGTTACTGAAGCATCGCGTCTTTTCCCTGGCGAATATCGCGCGGAGACCAGTTAAATTCCCGGCGAAACAGCGTTGAAAAGTGATTGCTGTCGCCAAAACCGCAGCAATAGGCAATATCCGTGACGCTATCGTCGGTATGACGTAAAAGATGACGCGCTTTGATCAGGCGCAGACGGTTAAGGTAGCGTTGCGGCGTCAGTCCGGTGTGCTGTTTAAGCTGGCGATGCAGGGTACGCAACGACAGGGAAAAATCATCCGCAAGGGTTTCCCAGCAGACATCCTCGGCAAAATGATCTTCCAGCCAGGCCAGCAGATGGTTCAGGCGCGCGTTGTTATCTTCCAGCCCTTCCACCAGGCTGCTGCGGCGCAGCAGCACCAGAAGCTGCATAAACAGCAGTTCGCGCGTGGCAATGGCGTGCGTCTCCTGCCAGTCCTCGCTCTTCTCCATCTGGCTCACCAGCTGACGCACCTGCTGCAGGATGGACTGATTCACCCGCCAGTGCGACGGATAGTGTCCGTCTTGCTCCTGGGGCAACAGCTGGCTCAGCCCCGAAAGAAACTGGAACGCGTCCGGGGAACGGTAAAGCACATTCGTCAGATACAGGTTGTCGGTATGTTCATACAGGTGCCGGTCGTGGTCGCGCACGAAGCACACCGTACCGCCGCTGATGGTATAAGGCTGGCCATTGAAAACATGAATACCCGTCCCGCGCTCAACAATCACAATTTCGTGAAAATCATGATGATGCTCCGGGAACGCAGCCTGAGGAAGCCGTGGCTCAATCGCGACAGGCGAACCTCCTGAAGGAAAAAAATCCACGCAGTGCAGTACGGTCATAACGGCCCCCACCAATGAAAAATGTTCTCAAAATAGTAATTAAGGCCTCCCACACTCACCTTCAATTTTTGGCAGTAAACCTCGCAAAAGCTGTCCATTTTTCAAGAAACAGGGGGAAAGATCGGGAAATGCGCTCAGCGTCACACTGCCTGAGCATCCCGTCACTGCTGGAAACTGTGAACGCCCTCACATTCACCTTTGCTTTCTTGCCAGCGCGAGATTTGGCCTGTCAGTGGTGAGAAGGTGACTTTTTCTTCCCTTTTTTACACTCACCGCTAATGACTTAAGAAAGGACCCGACCATGACTTTTCGCCATTGTGTGGCTGTCGATTTAGGCGCATCCAGCGGCCGCGTAATGCTCGCGAGCTGGGACCGTGAGCAGCACGCGCTTTCGCTTCGCGAAATGCACCGTTTCGCCAACTGCCTGCAAAAGCAGGACGGTTTTGATACCTGGGATATCGATGCCCTGGAGGCAGAGATCCGTACCGGACTGAACAACGTCTGCAACGATGGCATTCGCATCGACAGCATCGGCATTGATACCTGGGGCGTGGACTTCGTTCTGCTTGATAGCCATGGCGAGCGCGTCGGCTTGCCGGTTTCTTATCGCGACAGCCGCACCGACGGCCTGATGGCGAACGCGATCGCCCAGCTTGGCAAGGACAACATCTACGGGCGCAGCGGCATTCAGTTTCTGCCGTTTAACACGCTTTATCAGCTGCGTGCTTTGGTCGAGCAACAGCCGGAGCTGGTCGCGGACGTGGCCCATGCGCTGCTGATCCCGGACTACCTGAGCTATCGCCTGACCGGCAACATGAACTGGGAATATACCAACGCCACCACCACGCAGCTGGTCAATATCAACTCGGATAGCTGGGATGAACATCTGCTGGCCTGGACGGGGGCGTCGCCTTCCTGGTTCGGCACACCCACCCACCCGGGTAACGTGATCGGTCACTGGATTTGCCCCCAGGGGAACGCAATCCCTGTCGTTGCCGTCGCCAGCCACGATACCGCCAGCGCGGTAATAGCGTCCCCACTTGCAAGCAAAGACGCGGCTTACCTCTCGTCCGGCACCTGGTCGCTGATGGGCTTTGAGAGCAAAACCCCGTACGCCAGCGATGCCGCGATGGCGGCAAATATTACCAACGAAGGCGGTGCCGAAGGCCGCTACCGAGTACTGAAAAACATCATGGGGCTGTGGCTGCTCCAGCGGGTGCTGAAAGAGCAGAACGTTACCGACCTGCCCGCGCTTATCGCCGAAACCGAGAAGCTGAAGGCCTGTACGTTCCTGATCAACCCGAACGATGACCGCTTTATCAACCCGGCGCACATGAGCGCCGAAATTCAGGCCGCCTGCGTCGAGGGCGGGCAGCCGGTGCCGTCGAGCCCTTCCGAACTGGCGCGCTGCATTTTTGACAGCCTCGCCCTGCTGTATGCCGACATCCTCAGCGAGCTGGCGAGCCTTCGCGGAAAACCGTTTAGCCAGCTGCATATCGTGGGCGGCGGCTGCCAGAACCAGCTGCTGAACCAGCTCTGCGCCGATGCCTGCGGTATCACCGTGGTGGCGGGTCCCGTGGAGGCCTCCACGCTCGGGAATATCGGCATTCAGCTGATGACCCTGGACGAACTTTCCAGCGTTGACGACTTCCGTTCGGTGGTGGCGGCTAACGCCAGCCTGACCACCTTCCCCCCCAATCCCTGCCGTGAAATTGCTCGCTTTCGGGCGCAGTTTCAGCAAAACCGACTGACTAAGGAGCTTTGCGCATGACAACTCAATTAGAACAAGCCTGGGGCCTGGCTAAACAGCGTTTCGCCGCCGTCGGCGTGGATGTCGAAGAGGCGCTGCGCCAGCTCGACCGTCTGCCCGTCTCCATGCACTGCTGGCAGGGCGATGACGTCGCCGGTTTCGAGAACCCAGGCGGTTCCCTGACGGGTGGTATTCAGGCCACCGGTAACTACCCGGGCAAAGCGCGTAACGCGACCGAACTGCGCGCCGACCTGGAGCTGGCGCTGAGCCTGATCCCGGGGCCAAAACGCCTGAACCTGCATGCGATTTACCTCGAATCCGACGAGCCGGTGGCGCGCAATGAAATCAAACCGGAACACTTTAAGAACTGGGTGGAGTGGGCCAAAGCCAACCGGCTGGGCCTGGACTTTAATCCGTCCTGTTTCTCACATCCGCTGAGCGCGGACGGTTTTACCCTCGCCCACGCGGACGACGACATCCGCCAGTTCTGGATCGACCACGTGAAGGCCAGCCGCCGCGTTTCGGCCTATTTCGGCGAGCAGCTCGGCACGCCGTCGGTGATGAACATCTGGATCCCGGACGGCATGAAGGATATCACCGTCGACCGTCTGGCCCCGCGCCAGCGCCTGCTGGCCGCGCTGGATGAGGCCATCAGCGAGAAGCTGGACCCGGCGTACCACATCGACGCCGTAGAGAGCAAGCTGTTCGGCATTGGCGCCGAGAGCTACACCGTGGGCTCGAACGAATTCTACATGGGTTACGCCACCAGCCGCCAGACTGCGCTGTGTCTGGATGCCGGCCACTTCCACCCAACCGAGGTGATCTCCGACAAAATCTCCGCCGCCATGCTCTACGTGCCGCGCCTGCTGCTGCACGTCAGCCGTCCGGTGCGCTGGGACAGCGACCACGTGGTGCTGCTGGATGACGAAACCCAGGCGATTGCCAGCGAAATCATCCGTCACGACCTCTTTGAGCGCGTACACATCGGCCTCGACTTCTTCGATGCTTCCATCAACCGCATCGCAGCGTGGGTTATCGGCACCCGCAACATGAAGAAAGCCCTGCTGCGCGCGCTGCTGGAGCCTGTCGCCGCGCTGAAACAGCTGGAGGCTAACGGCGACTACACCGCGCGTCTGGCGCTGCTGGAAGAGCAGAAATCCCTGCCGTGGCAGGCGGTGTGGGAGATGTACTGCCAGCGTAACGACGCCCCGGCGGGCAGCCAGTGGCTGGACAACGTGCGGGCATACGAGAAAGACGTGTTGAGTCAGCGCGGGTAATTTTGCCCTCACCCTAACCCTCTCCCACAGGGAGAGGGAACTTTTACCCCCTCTCCCTGTGGGAGAGGGCCGGGGTGAGGGTTCAACCTCACCGCGATAACTGGAAAATGAAGACTATGCAGACCATCACCACTTCCTGGTTCGTCCAGGGCATGATCAAAGCCACCTCCGACGCCTGGCTGAAAGGCTGGGACGAGCGCAACGGCGGCAACCTGACGCTGCGCCTGGACGACGTGGATATTGAACCGTTCGCGGCCGATTTCCACCAGAAGCCGCGCTATATCGCGCTGAGCCAGCCGATGCCGCTGCTCGCCAACACGCCGTTTATCGTCACCGGTTCCGGCAAGTTCTTCCGTAACGTCCAGCTCGACCCGGAGGCCAACCTCGGCGTGGTGAAAGTGGACAGCGACGGCGCGGGCTACCACATTCTCTGGGGCCTGACCGACGAGGCGGTGCCCACCTCCGAACTGCCGGCTCACTTCCTCTCCCACTGCGAGCGCATCAGGGCGACGAACGGCAAAGACCGCGTGATCATGCACTGCCACGCCACCAACCTGATCGCCCTGACCTACGTGCTGGAAAACAGCGCCGACTTCATCACCCGCAAGCTGTGGGAAGGCAGTACCGAGTGTCTGGTGGTGTTCCCGGACGGCGTGGGCATTCTGCCGTGGATGGTGCCGGGTACCGACGAAATCGGCCAGGCAACCGCCGTTGATATGCAAAAACATACTCTGGTGCTGTGGCCGTTCCACGGCGTGTTCGGCAGCGGCCCAACGCTGGATGAAACCTTTGGCCTGATCGACACCGCTGAGAAATCAGCGGAAGTGCTGGTGAAGGTGTACTCCATGGGCGGCATGAAGCAGACCATTTCCCAGGAAGAACTCATCGCCCTCGGCAAGCGCTTTGGCGTGAGCCCGCTGCAATCCGCGCTGGATTTGTACGCATAACGCCTTCGCAGGACAAACGTTGATCGTTAAGGAGAATTATCATGAGCTTTATGTTGGCACTTCCAAAAATCAGCCTTCACGGCGCGGGCGCAATCGGCGATATGGTTAACCTGGTTGCGAACAAGCAGTGGGGAAAAGCGCTGATTGTCACCGACGGCCAGCTGGTGAAGCTGGGCCTGCTCGACAGCCTGTTTACCGCGCTGGACGCCCATCAGATGTCGTATCACCTGTTCGATGAGGTGTTCCCGAACCCGACGGAAGCGCTTGTGCAAAAAGGAATTTCGGCTTACCGGGACGCGGAGTGTGATTACGTGATTGCCTTCGGCGGCGGCAGCCCGATTGATACCGCCAAGGCGATCAAAATCCTCACCGCCAACCCCGGCCCCTCAACCGATTATTCCGGCGTCGGCAAGGTGAAAAATGCGGGCGTGCAGCTGGTGGCAATTAATACCACCGCAGGCACCGCGGCGGAGATGACCAGCAATGCGGTGATCATCAACTCCGCGCGGCAGGTGAAAGAGGTGATTATCGACCCGAACATCATCCCGGACATCGCCGTAGACGATGCCAGCGTGATGCTCGATATTCCCGCCTCCGTGACCGCCGCAACCGGTATGGATGCCCTGACCCACGCCATTGAAGCCTACGTGTCCGTTGGCGCGCACCCGCTGACCGACGCCAACGCGCTGGAAGCAATTCGCCTGATCAACCTGTGGCTGCCGGAAGCGGTCGAAGACGGTCATAACCTTGAGGCGCGCGAGCAGATGGCATTTGGTCAGTATCTGGCGGGCATGGCGTTTAACAGTGCGGGTCTCGGCCTTGTGCATGCCCTGGCGCACCAGCCGGGCGCGACGCACAACCTGCCGCACGGCGTATGCAACGCCATCCTGCTGCCGATCGTCGAAAGCTTTAACCGCCCGAACGCGGTCGCGCGTTTTGCCCGCGTGGCGCAGGCGATGGGCGTCGATACCCGCGGCATGAGCGATGAAGCCGCCAGCATGTCCGCCATTCAGGCGATTCGCGACCTGAGCGCTCGCGTCGGCATCCCTGCGGGCTTTAGCCAGCTCGGCGTGACCAAAGCCGATATTGAAGGCTGGCTGGATAAAGCGCTCGCCGATCCGTGTGCGCCATGCAATCCGCGCGCCGCCAGCCGTGATGAGGTCCGCGAGCTGTACCTGGAGGCACTATGATCCGCAAAGCCTTTATGATGCAGGTAAACCCGGACGCGCACGAGGAGTACGCGCGCCGCCACAATCCAATTTGGCCGGAGCTGGAAAAGGTGTTGAAAGACCACGGCGCACACCACTACGCCATTTATCTCGATAGGGCCCGCAGCCTGCTGTTCGCGACCGTAGAGATTGAATCGGAGGAGCGCTGGAGCGCGGTAGCGAATACCGACGTCTGCCAGCGCTGGTGGAAACATATGGGCGACGTCATGCCGTCGAACCCGGATAACAGCCCGGTGAGTACCGAGCTGAAAGAGGTCTTTTACCTGGACTGATGTGTTAACGCTGCTGCCCCCGCGGCGGCGATCTCCTGCCTGCTGCTCAGCGTAAACGCCGACACCACCGTAATCGCCAGTACGAAACAGCCCAGCATCAGATACGTCTCCTGGAAGCCGATCCGGTCATACATATTCCCGGCAAAAGCGGAGAGGAAAATGGCCGCCGACTGCTTGGCGAACTGGAAGCCGATCAGATAGATAGTCGCTGACAGTCGGGTATCAAACACCCCGGTGATGTACTTAAATGCGCCCACCAGCAGGAACGGGACTTCCAGCGCGTGCAGCATCTTGAGGGCAATCACCTCCACGGCGGTGGTGGCGAACGAGGAGCCGATAATGCGCGTCGCCATAATCACCCCGGCGATCAGCAGCGTGTTCTTCGCGCCGATGCGGTTAATGATCCACGGCGAACAGAACATAATGATGGCGTTACAGATTTCCCCCGCAGTCGTTGCGAAACCAAAGGCGCGGGTCCCTTCCTGCGGCGTGGCGAAGAAGGTTTTAAAGAAGGTGGCAAACTGCTGGTCGAAAACGTCATACACGCAGGCCACGCCAATCACATAGAGGATAAACATCCACATTCTGCGCTGGCGGAACAGGTTGAACACGGTTTTGGCGGTGATTTGCGGCTGGTTCGCGCCCAGGGCATCCATGACCTGCGCCGTCTGGTTGGGCTTTGGCTTCGCCACCACCAGCAGCAGCATCAGCAGCAATGCCGCTCCCGATCCCATCCAGAAAACGTACGACGGATCGATGCCGAACAGGATGCCGCCCGTTGAGGCGCACAAGCCCCAGCCGAGGCAGCCAAACATCCGCGCCTTGCCGTACTCAAAGAAGCTGTTGCGGCTCACGCGCTCAATGTAGGCTTCAATCGCCCCCGATCCGGCCGAAAATACAAAACCGATATACAGCCCGCCGCTCAGCGCGCCCAGCCAGATATTGGCTTTCAGCAGCGGCGCGAAGACGTACAGGAAGAACGGCGCGAACAGAAACAGCAGCACCGCGATGATCCACAGAAGGTGTTTTTTCAGCCCCAGCTTGTCCGAAATTACGCCCAGCACTGGCTGGAAGGCGATAGCCGACAGCGAGATGCAGGAGAAGACAATCCCGGTGTGGGTTTTATTCAGGCCGATGATGTCCGACAGCCAAATCGGCAGGAACGGAAAGCAGGTGGCCATGATGAAGAAGTAGAGAAAGAAGAACAGTCCAAAGATCCAGAAGTTAGGGTTGTCTTTGTGGGTACAGGTTGTTGTGTTCATTATTTTTATCCTCAACGGAGGGCCGACTGCCCGGCCCGTCACCCTTACACGCGTTCAACGCCAATCAGAATGGCGGTTTCCGGATCCAGAATCGGCAGCGCAATGCCCGCCTGCATCAGCCACTCGCCGCTCACCGTTTGCGGCGTTTCCATCCACGCCGGCAGCTTGCGCATGGTGTGCCCTCCCTCGCCCGTAATCTGAATATTCGGGTGATCGAGCAGCGTGACGCGGTACCGCGCGCTGGCCTCCAGCCCCGCCATGCGCAGCGGCATCATCAGGCTGTAGTCCGGCATCGCGAGCTGGCTGACCATAAACAGCCCCTGCGCCTTATCTTCGCTAACAATACCCTGCGCCAGCGTGGTGGCGTCCGGCATATCAATTCGCCACTGGGTGCCGCGATGAATGACCTCCCGCCACTGCTTGTGCAGCGCGGCGTAATGGCGATAGCCTTCGCGCTCCCGTGCGTCCACGGTGAGCGGATCCAGCTCCAGCCCCATATGGCCAAACAGAGCCGTCAGCCCGCGAAACTGGATGCTATGCTGGCGGAAGGTGGCGTGGCATTGATGATGACCGATATGCGCGCCCATCACCTCCGGCGGGAAGAAGTAGCTCATGCCGCGCTGGATGGTGCTGCGCTCCAGCGCGTCGTTGTTGTCGGACGCCCAGAAGCGGTGGCTGCGGGTCAGTACCTCATAATCAATGCGACCGCCGCCGGAGGAGCAGGATTCAAACTCAATATGCGGGAAGCGCTCGCCCAGCACGTCCAGCAGGCGGTAAAACTGACGGGTCTGGGCGTCGGCGGCGGCTTTACCGTTGTGTCCAGGCTGCACCAGCTCGCGGTTCATGTCCCACTTTACGTAGTCGACCGCATGCTCGCCCAGCAGCCAGCTCATGCGCTCTACCAGGTAATCAAAGGCCTCCGGGATGCTGAGATTGAGCACCAGCTGGTGTCGTCCGGTCGCCCGGGGATAGCCCGGCAGCGCCAGTACCCAGTCAGGATGCGCACGGTACAAATCTGAATCCGGGTTGATCATCTCCGGCTCAACCCAGATGCCAAACTCCATGCCGAGCCGTTTGACGTGGTCGATCACCGGCGTCAGGCCGTTCGGGTATTTTTTCTCGTCCAGATACCAGTCGCCCAGCGCGGCATGGTCGTCGTTACGGCCTTTGAACCAGCCGTCATCAATGATGAAACGCTCCACGCCCAGCGCGGCAGCCTCGTCGGCCATGCGCTTAATGTAGTCCGGATCGTGGTTGAAGTAGATCCCTTCCCAGGTATTGAGGTGCACCGGGCGCGGTTTGTTTTCCGGGAAGCGGATGACGTTGTTGCGCAGGTAGCGATGAAACGGCTGGCTCATGCCGTTCAGGCCCTGCGTGGAGTAGCTGGCGTACAGGCGCGGCGTCCAGAGCGTATCGCCCTCCTCAACCGCCATTTCACCCGGCAGGTAGAGCGCTTCGGCCTGAAGATAGCGACGACCGTCGGTTTTCGCTTCCGCGCGCAGGCGGTGATTACCGCTCCAGCCCAGATGCACGCCCCAGACGTCGCCCTGCATTTCGCTGAACGACGGCGTACCGGCAATCAGCGCCGGGAAGTGCTCGTGGGAGGTTTTACCCCGACGGTTTTCAATCACGAAGCCGTCGTGTTCAAGCTTAACGCGGTGCGGCTGAAACTCCCTGATCCAGCGTCCGTGGAAGGCCATCACCTCCTGCGCGCGCTCGGCCACCGGCAGCGTGACGGCGAAACGGTCCACCTGCCAGGGGATCGCTTTCAGGTTCGTTAAACCGTGACGAACCACCAGCACGCCGCTGGCATCCAGCACCAGCTCGCTGGTCAGGCGCAAGCCCGCATGCTCATCTTCGGCGGTAATGGTCAGGGTGTTTACGTCCTGATGCACCTGCGTGGTTTTGAACACCGGGGAACCGTCCAGCCCCTGGCGATGACCCTCAATGCCAGGCGAACCAAACAGACCATGCCCCAGCTCGGCCATCAGCGTGACCGGGGAGTCGACGTCAAGCCTGGCGTTGGCAACAGGACGTGCGAGCATAGCAACATCCTGCGGCGAAAAGTGCTGAAGGTGAGGCCCCCAGTAGAGAATTTCGGCGAACGGATGGGTTTTGATCACCACGTCTACCGTCGTGGTTTCGAGTCGTAAAACGGGATCTTGCATCAGACATCTCCTGTCATCGGGATGATCTGAGTGTTGATCCGAAACGTTTCGGATACAAACCAAAACGTTTCGGTTCTGTGATCGGGTTTAAAATTTTGCGGTATTTAGGCCGTCTGGCCCGGAGAGAATTCAGGCTGCCAGAGCACCTGAAGCTGTTCAATATCGTCGCCGTTAATCAGCTGACGCACCATATCGGCAATCTGTTTCCCGACGCCCTGACGGGTGGATTGGATCACCGACGCCACCTCAATATCAACGATGCTGTCCTGCGGCAGGCCGTCATAGACCACCAGCGAGACGGCGTTGTCGCCGGATAAACGCCCCAGCTGCGCCAGCGCCATCGCCGCGCCGTCACCGTGGGTGTTGCAGTCGGTGATGATGGCCGTTGGCGGCTGCGGCAGGGCAAGCAGTTCTTTCGTGGTGGCATACCCGACGCGGCGCGAAGGCGGCATGGCGCGCAGCCATTCGCTGGAAAGCCCGGCTTCCCGCAGGGCGTCGAGATAACCCTGACGGCGCTGGGTGATAAACGCCTGATTGTTGCTCTCGCCAAGTAGCGCGATACGCTGATGGCCTTTCTCGATCAGCCAGCGGGTCGCCTGCCAGGTACCGGCATAGTTGTCGAAGTCAAACCACGCATACGGCTGCGGGAGGTGGCTGCGCCCAAGCGCCAGGAAAGGAAAACCGGCGGCCTGAAGCTGCACAAGACGCGGATCGTGATCCAGCGTGTGCGCCACGATCAGCGCGTCGACGCGTCGGCTTTGCACCATGCGCATATAGCTGTGCTTATCCGCCAGATCGTCGTCGGCGATGAGCAATAAGTCGATCTCATGTCGCGCCAGTTCATGGCTAATTTCGCCGACCATGTCCATAAATACGCTGTTATTGAGCGGAACAGGATGTACGGGAAACACCAGCCCGACGGCGTCAATTTTGCCCATCTTCAGGCGGCGGGCAAAGGTGTTTGGTCGGTAACCACGGCGCTGAGCCTCCGCTTCCACGCGTGCGCGCGTCTCGGCGGAGACGTCGTCATATCCGTTGAGGGCGCGGCTGACGGTAGTGACTGACAGCCCCAGTTCTTTAGCAATGGCTTTAAGCGACATGAGTTTCCGTATCTCTGTTAGTTTTGTTCCGCCACCAGCAGCGCGTGCGTATCCGGCTCCAGCGCCTTAAAGATATGCGGCAGATCGGCGGGATAACAGATGTAATCTCCCGGGCCGAGTTCTTCCGCCGCGTCGATCAGGCCGACTAACGCGCGCCCCTGCGTCACAATAATGTGTTCAACGGACCCCGGCGGATGCGGCTGGGAAATGCGGTCTGCGCCCGGCTGGGTAAGCAGGAGGTATACGTCGCGTCGCGCGCCAGGCGGACATGCCGCCAGCAGTATCGCCTCGTAGTTGGCCTGTCCGGCAACGACCTTCGTACCTTCACCACGACGGATCACCTGAGTGGTAGGCTGCTGTGGTTCAAGCAGGCGGGCAAAAGGAATATCCAGCGCCACGCAAAGCGACCACAGCGTTTCGAGGCTCGGGTTACCGTTGCCTGACTCTAGCTGAGAAAGCGTGGATTTTGCGATCCCGGCACGGCGAGCGATTTCCGCCAGTGAAAGCCCGGTTCGCAGGCGTTCTCGCACCAGGCTTTTGGCGATTACGCTGATTGGCTGCGTCATAAAACGGCCTCTTTGTTCTTTAAATCGAACGAATCGTTCATCTTGAAAAACACTTCTGTTGCGTTCATTATAATGGATACCCGTTCGATATGGCTAAAAATGTATGAAGCATCATCTCTCTTGCCTGAAAGGCGACACCATAAAAGCAATCATCCTGGTCTGCCTCGCGGTCGGCGTGGTCGGGATGTCATACGGCTCCCTGGCGATGGCCTACGGTTTCCCGGTCTGGGTACCGTTTTTACTCTCCATCACCGTACTCGCGGGCGCGTCAGAGTTTATGTTTATTGGCATCGTGGCAAGCGGCGGTAACCCGCTGGCGGCCGCAGCCGCGGGGTTGCTGGTCAACGCGCGGCACGTGCCGTTTGGCGTGACGGTGCGTGAGCTGGTCGGCAAACGCGGCCTGAGCCTGTTGGGCTGCCACATCATGAATGACGAAAGCGTGGTGTTTGGCCTGTCGCAAAAAACGCCCGAACAGCGCAAAGCGGCGTACTGGCTATGTGGTTTAGGCGTGGCGATTGTCTGGCCGCTGGGGGCCCTGCTGGGCGCCATGGTCGGCAAGCTGCTGCCGGATCCGGAAACCATCGGGCTGGATGCGGTATTCCCGGCCATATTGCTGGCGCTGGTGGTTCCCGCGTTTAAAAACCGTACCACGCTGATCCGCGCCTGCAGCGGCGCCGCGCTGTCACTGGCCGCCGTGCCGTTTGCCCCGGTGGGATTACCGGTGCTGCTCTCCTTACTGGGTCTCGCTGCGAGGAAAAAATAATGGGAAATATGACGTTTTTTATTCTCGGTATCGCCATTTTGTCTGCGGGAACGTATCTGATGCGTCTTGGCGGGGCGAAACTGGGCAGCAGGCTGGCATTGTCAGAGCGTTCACAGGCGCTGCTGTCAGATGCGGCAACGGTATTGCTGTTTTCCGTGGCGCTGGCGACCACGTTTTATGAAGGTGACCACTTTGCCGGCATGGCGCGCGTGCTGGGCGTGGCGTTTGCGGTATTTCTGGCCTGGCGAAAGATGCCGTTAATTGTGGTGATCGTGGCGGCGGCAGTGGTAACCGCGCTGCTGCGCGTGGCGGGCATAAACTAAAAAAGCGCCCCGGGGGCGCTCTTTCGACGGTGTGACAGCTTATTTAGTCAGTTCAGCAGTCATGTGTACGCGGTTACCTGAGAACGCCTGGGTAATTTTGTAAGATGATGCGCCAGCATCCTGAGCCTGAGCCGCGATTTTAGCTTCTGCGCCATCAATGGTAGAGGCGGTAGCGGTCACGGTCTGTGCAGCGAAAGAACCGAAAGAAGTAGCCAGAGCGATTACAGCGACAAAAGTTTTGATGCTTTTCATGATATAAACCCTTTCATTAAGTTGTTTAGGTAAGGCACCGTGCCTTGATGAGATAAATACTAGACCTCATCTCGAACAACTAAAAGCGGAAGGATTTGCTATTATCATTCAAAATTATTGATTAACAATTAATCGCTGCGGATGGGTATAAATCGTCGCCCTTCCCGGCTTGCAGAAGCCCACCAGCGTCAGGTTGCAGCGTTCCGCCACCTCCACCGCCAGCGTGGTCGCCGCCGACACCGCGAACAGAATTTCCACACCGCACATCGCCGATTTTTGCACCATCTCATAGCTGGCGCGACTGGAAACGAGTGCAGCCCCCTGCATCCAGACATCACTTTCACGCGCACGGCGACCGAGCAGCTTGTCCAGCGCCACGTGGCGGCCCACGTCCTCGTGGCCCCCGGCAATATCGCCCGACGGCAACACCCATGCCGCCGCGTGCGTGCAGCCGCTCAGCTGGCCGATGGGCTGTACATCGTTCAGGTGCTCGAGCGCATGGTCGAGGTGAGCCAGATTAAAGGTCTGAGTAAACGGCAGTGGCGCAACGGGTTTGCCAATATCATTGAGCTGCTCAACGCCACACACGCCGCAGCCGGTACGCCCGGCCAGCGCGCGGCGGCGCTCTTTCAGCCCCATAAAGCGGCGGCTGGAGAGTTCGATTTGCACTTCAAGGCCGTTGCAAGCCTGCACCACGTCCATGCCGTAGATCTCCTGCGGATGGTCAATGATGCCTTCCGAGAGGGAAAAACCGATGGCGAACAGCTCGAGATCTTTCGGCGAAGCCATCATCACCACATGGGAGATACCGTTGTAAACGAGCGCAACGGGCACCTCTTCCGCCAGAAAATCCGGCGTGGCATGGGTAATGTGGGGCGGTCTGTGTACCGACAGTTCCACAATGCCCGCAGGCAGGGGGGACGAGTGGGGAGCACGGTTTTGTTTAGACACAGCGGTATTCCTGAACAACCACGGAGGTGAGCCTGCTATTGCATCACAAACAACAGGGCTTACGCATAGTATGGATCAACTTTTCAGCATCAAGTTTACCTACTCACTTGTGAGAGGTACAACAAAACGCATGCTACACCCCTTTAACATGCGGGGTTAATAATGTGATTAATATCACACTTTATAGTCAACAGGGTGATAATACGTTCACTTTGTATTAACGCCATTAGAACAGCTGTACCGACATTGTGGTATTCTGATGATATCCCTCGTGGAATTGAGGGATTAACGCAAATTTTTCTCCTTTGCGGTCAATTCTCAACCGCGAAGTTAAAACTACATATGTAAGCAATGTCGAAACAAGGAGTGACCCATGCAGGTCAGCAGAAGGCAGTTCTTTAAGATCTGCGCTGGCGGTATGGCAGGCACCACGGCAGCGGCACTGGGCTTTGCGCCCGGCGTAGCGCTGGCGGAAACGCGGCAGTATAAACTGCTGCGCACCCGTGAAACCCGTAATACCTGCACGTACTGCTCTGTCGGTTGCGGGCTGTTGATGTATAGCCTCGGCGACGGTGCTAAAAACGCCAAAGCGTCTATTTTCCATATCGAAGGCGACCCGGATCATCCGGTCAACCGCGGCGCATTGTGCCCGAAAGGGGCCGGTCTGGTGGACTTTATCCACTCCGAAAGCCGCCTCAAGTTCCCTGAATATCGCGCACCTGGCTCCGATAAATGGCAGCAAATCAGCTGGGAAGAGGCGTTCGACCGCATCGCAAAACACATTAAAGAAGACCGCGATGCCAACTTTGTTGAGAAGAACGCCGACGGCGTCACGGTCAACCGCTGGCTCTCCACCGGGATGCTGTGTGCCTCTGCTTCCAGCAACGAAACCGGTTATTTAACCCAGAAATTTACGCGCGCACTCGGTATGCTCGCGGTCGACAACCAGGCGCGTGTCTGACACGGACCAACGGTAGCAAGTCTTGCTCCAACATTTGGTCGCGGTGCGATGACCAACCACTGGGTCGACATCAAGAACGCCAACCTCATCGTGGTGATGGGCGGTAACGCCGCTGAAGCGCACCCTGTCGGGTTCCGCTGGGCGATGGAAGCCAAAATCCACAACGGTGCGAAACTGATTGTGATCGATCCCCGCTTTACGCGTACTGCGTCAGTGGCGGATTTCTACACCCCAATTCGTTCAGGTACTGACATCACTTTCCTGTCAGGCGTATTGCTGTACCTGATGACCAACGAAAAATATAACCGCGAATACACCGAAGCTTATACCAACGCCAGCCTGATCGTGCGTGAGGATTACCACTTCGAAGATGGCCTGTTCAGCGGTTACGACGCCGAAAAACGCAAATACGACAAAACCAGCTGGAACTACGAGCTGGATGAAAAAGGCTTTGCGAAGCGCGACACCACCCTGCAACATCCGCGCTGCGTGTGGAACCTGCTGAAAGAGCACGTTTCCCGCTATACGCCGGAGGTGGTTGAGAATATCTGCGGTACGCCGAAGGCAGACTTCCTGAAGGTGTGCGAGCTTATCGCCGAGACCAGCGCGAAAGATAAAACCGCGTCGTTCCTGTACGCCCTCGGCTGGACGCAGCACTCCATCGGCGCGCAGAACATCCGTACCATGGCGATGGTTCAGCTCCTGCTCGGCAACATGGGGATGGCAGGCGGCGGCGTGAACGCCCTGCGCGGTCACTCCAATATTCAGGGTCTGACCGACCTCGGCCTGCTGTCTCAAAGCCTGCCGGGTTACATGAACCTGCCAAGCGAGAAACAGACCGACCTGCAAACCTACCTGACGGCCAGCACGCCTAAACCGCTGCTCGAAGGCCAGGTAAACTACTGGGGCAACTATCCGAAGTTCTTCGTCTCGATGATGAAAGCCTTCTTCGGCGACAAAGCGACGGCTGAAAACAGCTGGGGCTTTGACTGGCTGCCGAAGTGGGACAAAGGTTACGACGTTCTGCAGTATTTCGAGATGATGCACCAGGGCAAAGTGAACGGCTATCTGTGCCAGGGCTTTAACCCGGTTGCCTCGTTCCCGAACAAGAACAAGGTTGTTGAGTCTCTGTCGAAGCTGAAGTTCCTGGTGACGATTGACCCGCTCAATACCGAGACCTCAACCTTCTGGCAGAACCACGGTGAATCGAACGACGTCGATCCGTCGAAGATTCAGACCGAAGTGTTCCGTCTGCCGTCGACCTGCTTCGCGGAAGAGAACGGTTCTATCGTCAACTCCGGACGCTGGCTGCAGTGGCACTGGAAAGGTGCGGACGCCCCAGGCATCGCCATGAACGACGGCGAGATCCTGGCCGGTATCTTCTTACGCCTGCGTAAGATGTATGCGGAGGAAGGCGGCGCGAACCCGGAACCGGTGCTGAACATGACCTGGAACTACTCGACGCCGGAAAACCCTGCGCCGGAAGAAGTGGCGATGGAGAGCAACGGTAAGGCGCTGGCAGACGTTATCGACCCGGCCACCGGTACCGTGCTGGCGAAGAAAGGCGATCAGCTCAGCACCTTCGCGCACCTGCGCGATGACGGCACCACGTCAAGCGGCTGCTGGATCTTTGCCGGTAGCTGGACGCCAAAAGGCAACCAGATGGCCAACCGCGACAACGCCGACCCGTCGGGCCTTGGCAATACGCTGGGCTGGGCATGGGCGTGGCCGCTCAACCGCCGTATCCTCTATAACCGCGCATCCGCTGACCCGCAGGGTAACCCGTGGGATCCGAAGCGTCAGCTTCTGAAGTGGGACGGCGCGAAATGGGGCGGCGTGGATATTCCGGACTACAGCACTGCCGCACCGGGCAGCGACGTTGGGCCGTTTATCATGCAGCCTGAAGGGATGGGGCGTCTGTTTGCTATCGATAAGATGGCGGAAGGTCCGTTCCCGGAACACTACGAGCCGTTTGAGACGCCGCTGGGTACCAACCCGCTGCACCCGAACGTGGTCTCTAACCCGGCAGCCCGTATCTTCAAGGGCGATTTCGAAGCGCTGGGTAAAAAGGACAAGTTCCCGTATGTGGGCACCACCTACCGTCTGACCGAGCACTTCCACTACTGGACCAAGCACGCGCTGCTTAACGCCATCGCGCAGCCGGAACAGTTTGTGGAGATCGGCGAGAAGCTGGCGGGCAAGCTCGGCATTGCCCATGGCGATACCGTGAAGGTCTCCTCTAACCGCGGCTATATCAAGGCCAAGGCGGTGGTGACCAAGCGTATTCGCACGCTGAACGTTCACGGTCAGCAGGTGGATACCATCGGTATTCCGATCCACTGGGGCTATGAGGGCGTGGCGAAGAAAGGGTTCATTGCGAATACCCTGACGCCGTTCGTCGGCGATGCGAACACGCAGACGCCGGAGTTTAAGGCCTTCCTCGTGAACGTGGAAAAGGTGTAACGGAGACGACTTATGGCTTATCAATCTCAAGACATTATCCGTCGTTCCGCGACAAACGGTTTCACGCCCGCGCCTCAGGCGCGGGACCACCAGCAGGAAGTGGCGAAGCTTATCGACGTGACCACCTGTATCGGCTGTAAAGCCTGTCAGGTGGCGTGCTCGGAGTGGAACGACCTGCGTGACGAAGTGGGTCACAACGTCGGGGTGTACGACAACCCGGCGGACCTGACCGCCAAGTCCTGGACGGTGATGCGTTTCTCGGAAGTTGAGCAGAACGACAAACTGGAATGGCTTATCCGCAAAGACGGCTGTATGCACTGTGCGGATCCGGGCTGCCTGAAGGCATGTCCGTCAGAAGGGGCTATCATTCAGTATGCCAACGGCATCGTCGACTTCCAGTCTGAACAGTGCATCGGCTGCGGCTACTGCATCGCGGGCTGCCCGTTCGACGTACCGCGCCTGAACCCGGAAGACAACCGCGTCTACAAATGCACGCTGTGCGTTGACCGCGTCACCGTCGGCCAGGAGCCAGCGTGCGTGAAGACCTGCCCAACCGGCGCAATCCACTTTGGCTCCAAAGAGGATATGAAAACGCTGGCGGCAGAGCGCGTGGGCGAGCTGAAAACCCGCGGTTACGACAACGCGGGCCTGTACGATCCGGCCGGAGTTGGCGGTACGCACGTCATGTACGTGCTGCACCACGCCGACAAGCCGAACCTGTATCACGGCCTGCCGGAGAACCCGGAAATCAGCGCCACCGTGAAGTTCTGGAAAGGCATCTGGAAACCACTGGCAGCGGTCGGTTTTGCTGCCACCTTCGCAGCGAGCATCTTCCACTACGTCGGCGTTGGTCCGAACCGCGCGGAAGAGGAAGACGACAACCTGCATGAAGAGAAAGACGAGGTGCGCAAATGAGAAAACGTGACACCATCGTGCGCTACACCGCGCCGGAACGCATCAACCACTGGGTCACCGCCTTCTGCTTCATGCTGGCGGCGATAAGCGGGCTGGGGTTCTTCTTCCCGTCCTTCAACTGGCTGATGCAGGTACTGGGTACGCCACAGCTGGCGCGCATCCTTCACCCGTTCGTGGGTGTGGTGATGTTTGCCTCGTTTATCATCATGTTTTTCCGCTACTGGCACCATAACCTAATCAATCGGGATGATATCTTTTGGGCGAAGAATATTCGTAAGATCGTCGTCAACGAGGAAGTGGGTGATACCGGGCGTTATAACTTCGGCCAGAAATGCGTATTCTGGGCGGCGATTATCTTCCTGGTCCTGTTGCTGGTGAGCGGCGTGATCATCTGGCGTCCGTACTTTGCGCCTGCTTTCTCAATCCCGGTGATCCGATTTGCGCTGATGCTGCATTCATTTGCCGCAGTGGCGTTAATTGTGGTTATCATGGTGCATATCTACGCCGCCCTTTGGGTGAAAGGCACCATTACCGCGATGGTGGAAGGATGGGTAACCAGTACGTGGGCGAAGAAACATCACCCGCGCTGGTACCGTGAAGTCCGCCAGAAACAGGAAAAGTCATCTGAATGAGTATTCGCATAATCCCGCAAGATGAGCTGGGGTCGAGCGAGAAACGCACGGCGGATTATATTCCGCCGTTGTTATTCCCCAGACTCAAGAACCTCTACAACCGCCGCGCAGAGCGTCTGCGCGAGCTGGCAGAGAACAACCCGCTGGGTGATTTTCTGCGCTTTGCCGCGCTGGTTGCCCACGCGCAGGAAGTGGTGCTGTACGACCACCCGCTGCAAATGGATCTGACCGCGCGCATCAAAGAAGCCAACGCGCAGGGCAAGCCGCCGCTGGACATTCACGTCCTGCCGCGCGACAAGCACTGGCAAAAACTACTGCATTCGCTGATTGCCGAGCTGAAGCCGGAGATGAGCGGCACCGCGCTGGCGGTCATTGAGAATCTGGAAAAAGCGTCCGAACTTGAGCTGGAAGAGATGGCGAGCGCGCTGTTTGCCTCCGACTTCGCTCTGGTGAGCAGCGATAAAGCGCCGTTTATCTGGGCCGCGCTGTCGCTCTACTGGGCGCAAATGGCAAGCCTGATCCCCGGTAAAGCCCGCGCCGAATACGGCGAGGCGCGCCAGTTCTGCCCGGTCTGCGGCTCCATGCCGGTATCGAGCATGGTGCAAATCGGCACCACTCAGGGGCTGCGCTACCTGCACTGCAACCTGTGTGAAACCGAGTGGCACGTGGTGCGCATCAAGTGCAGCAACTGCGAGCAGACCCGCGATCTGAACTACTGGTCGCTGGAAAATGAAGAAGCGGCGGTGAAAGCCGAAAGCTGCGGCGACTGCGGCACTTACCTGAAGATTCTTTATCAGGAAAAAGACCCGAAAGTCGAAGCCGTGGCCGACGATCTCGCCTCGCTGATTCTGGATGCGAAGATGGAGCAGGAGGGCTTTGCCCGCAGCTCGATCAACCCGTTCCTGTTCCCGGGCGAAGGGGAGTAATTCCCTCTGACAGTGCCGGGCGGCGTAAGCTTGCCCGGCCTATAGTTGGTAAGGTGAAACGACTCCAGTAATGCCCGAAAAGTCTTTCGTGTTTCGAGAAATCAACGGACAATTTCTGCTCTGAGCTGTGGCCAGAATGATAGCATCAGGCAGTTTCATTCCATGCTTCTCGCGCAGAATTACACTTCTTTCAGCGATATCTCGGGTGATATCAATAATCTCAAATACGCCCATCACTGTCGCAGTTTTCGCTTCGTGACCATGTTTGCGGGCCCCCACCATGACTTCCATCCATGTGATCAGACTAATGGCTCGATGAGAAGCTGTGCGATCAATTGCATCCGCAGCCTCAACGCGATTATTAAAAAGATCGATGAGTATATTGGTATCGAACACTGCCATGTGCTCCATGATTACCACTCCTCACGCAGCTTGCGTTCATACTCAAGCCCATCTTCCTGCTGGTTTCCCCACAAGCCAAGCGCATCGCGGATAACCGATGAACTCTGCTGGTCGAGATATTGCTCAATGGCTTCCCGAAGCAATTCGGCACGAGGACGGTTACGCAGCTGCTTCAGATTATCCAGTCGTTGAATTACGTCATCAGACAAATCGATCAGAATTCTGCCCATATCAAGATCCGCGGAAAGACTTATATATCACCTTAGTATATCACTATTGTCTATTTTCAAGGCAACATACGCTTTCATTCAGAAGGGTTAAAGCCCGTAGCTATAGTTTTCCTGCTATTTGCGAAGCGCTTTCCAGATTTTTAGTCCTCGACAATTTTCTTATTTTCTTTTGAATCAAACCAGGTTATAAAGCTGTATATCCATACAGTTAAAGGGAGTTTTCATGGCACTGGAACAGGGTATTGCGCAGCTGGTTCAGGGATTTATCGCTGCAGGCCGGCCTTCGTCACGTCGACAGACCATTGAGGTACGACGAGCAGGGTACATTGCCAGCACGGGGCTTGCCGGGAAGACAGAAACGCGCGTTCAGGTAGAAGCGCTAGTGCTTGAGGGCCTTACCATTCGGGTATTTTCACCTCTTAATGCCCCTGAAATATTGCCTGCTGCCATCTACTATCACGGCGGATGCTTTATCAGCGGCGGCTTTGATACCCATGACAACCAACTCCGTCAGTTAGCCTGCTACGGCAATTGCCGGGTGATCGCGGTTCAGTACAGGTTGGCGCCGGAGCATACCTTCCCCGCCGCACATGACGATGCTGAAAGAGGTGCAGATCTGGTCTGGAAGTATGCGGACAAATTAGGCGTGGATAAGAACCGGCTCACCCTCTGTGGAGACAGCGCAGGAGGGCATCTGGCGCTGGTAACGGCGCTGAGGCTTAAGGTTAAAGGGCTGTGGCAACCTGTACAGCTTATTCTTATCTATCCCATGCTCGACGCCACCGCCAGTTTTGAAAGCTATGCTCTCAATGGCACGGATTATATTATCACCCGCGATACCCTGCTCAGCGGGTATGAAATGTATCTTGCAGAGACTGACCGCCAGCATCCGGAAGCCAGCCCGCTGTGGCGCGATGATTTTTACGGGCTTCCGCCAGTGCATATCATTACAGCAGAGTACGATCCGCTGTGCGATGAGGGAGAAATGTTGTATCAGCATCTGACTGAGCAGGGTGTGAAGTGTACCGCTCAGCGCTGGCTGGGCGTCATCCATGGCTTCTTTCAGCTTGGCGGCGTCAGCCAGTCAGCGCGAGACGTTATGCGGGATATCGCCGGGCGGATTAACCACGCCCGAGGAGAGTGAACAGAAGATTACTCCTCCTCGTTCCCACCCTCTTCATACGCGCCGAAGGGCTTCGCTGGAAGAACAATGTAGGTGCCTTCAAACACCGCACCCGGTGTTTTATCGCCAAACAGTTCAACCTGCATTTGTACGCGGGCTTTGCGGCCGCGCGCCAGGCGGTCCAGATCGCCGCCCAGTGACCCCAGATCGGCCACGGCGCTCGGCTTGCCGCTTATCGGTGCGCTATAGCGGATGTGAGCATCAGCAAGAATAATGGTGCCGCCCAGATGGCGCTCGCGAAGCATCAGCCAGATGAGGCCCCAGCCGGTGAGCGTCGCGAGGGAAAACAGACTTCCGGCAAACAGAGTGTGGTGCGGGTTTTGATTGCCGGTTTCCGGCATGGTGGTAATAAATTTTTGTCCGGTGTACTGCTGAATGCGCACGCCCATTTTTTCGCTGAGCGGAATGTGCTGATACCAGGCCTGCTGCAGCTGTCCACACCAGTCGGCGCGATGAAGAATATCATCCAGCGTGGCGATGGGTTTGATCATCAAAAAATGACGAATCGGCGTGGTTTGTGGGGTCGTGATTTCCCCCTGATTCACAAAGCCGAGCTTGGCGAAAAAATCTACGGCATCTTCGCGGGCGCTACAGGTAACGCGCTTAACGCCTTCCTGACGGGCGACGGACTCAAGGGTCATCGCCATTAGCGTTCCCAGACCTTTGTCCTGAACGGAGGGATGAACCGCCATAAAGCGAATCGACGCTTCGTTATCGGCGTTGATATACAAGCGCCCGACGGCGACGAGGTTACCCTCTTCGTCCATCACCATCTGATGGTGGGCCATCGCATCCCAGGCGTCGCGTTCCGATCCTTTTGGCTGATGCAGTGGCTTGCGCAGCATTTCCCAGCGGAACTGGTAATAAGCGTCTAACTCTTCTTCCGTTTGCGGTACTCGAAGGTGATACATAGCTGTACTCTCTCTTGTTACCCGCGGCCACGCCGCCAGTTGGCTCATACCTGGAGCCAGAATGTGACGGGGCCATCGTTCACCAGCGAAACCTGCATATCTGCAGCGAATCGTCCGGTTTGCGTATTCATTTCCTGCTGGCGACAACGCTCAACAAAGTACTCGTAAAGTGCTTCTGCACGATCCGGCGCGGCACCTTTGGAGAAGCTCGGGCGCATGCCGCGCTCGGTATCCGCAGCCAGCGTAAACTGGGAAACCACCAGCACGCTGCCGCCCGCCTGCTGGACGTTCAGGTTCATCTTGCCTTCCGCATCGCTGAAAATACGGTAGCCCAGCACTCGCTCACACAAGCGGTTGGCTTTTTGTTCGTCGTCATCCTTTTCGACACCTAACAACACCAAAAGTCCTGGGCCAATTTCACCCGTCACCTCTCCCTCCACGGTGACGCTGGCACGGGTTACGCGCTGTATCAATGCAATCATGGTTGGTCTGCTTCTAATTGTTTTTCAGCTTCTGCTGCTTTTTTAAGTTCGCGGTACACACCGAGAGTGACAGTTATTTCGGCACCAAGCAAGACGATACACCAGGTCCAGTAGACCCAGACAAACAAAATGGGGATCACCGCCAGCACGCCGTAAATCAGCTGATAGGACGGAAACATGGTGATGTAGAGGGCAAATCCTTTTTTACCGAGCTCAAAAAGCAACGCCGCCACCAGCGCTCCCACAACCGCATCGCGGTTAGGTACGCGCGTGGTCGGCACGACGCTATAGAGCAGCCAGAAAGAAAGCCACGACAGGATCAGCGGAAAGATGCGAAGCGCATTATCAATTACGCCGTTTAAATCACTCGCCCAGCGCAAGGAGAGAAGATACGAACTGATCGCCAGGCTCGCCCCGGCCAGCAGCGGCCCCAGCGTAAGAATCATCCAGTACACGGCAAAGGAATAGACCTTTGGCCGCGCTTTTTTACTCCGCCAGATAGTGTTCAGCGCATTATCAATGGCGTACATCAACAGCAGCGCGGTAACGATAAGACCGCACGCCCCCACTGCCGTCATCTTGCTGGAATTGGCAACAAACTGCTCAATGTAGTTCTGGATGACATCCCCGGTTGCAGGGATGAAATTCGCGAAGACAAAATGACGAAGCTGCAGGCTGACGTCCGCAAACATCGGAAAGGCGGAAAACAGGGCAAAGATGACCGCCACAAGCGGCACTAATGAGAGCAACGACACGTAGGCGAGGTTACCCGCCAGCGTGGTCATGTTGTCCTCATCAATACGGTGCCAGAGCAGTTTCAGCCAGGCCCTCAGGGGGCGAGTATGATGCGTGGCTTTTTGATGAACGGTTTTTAGCATAGCTGCTTCGCAAAGTAGTTTGGTATCGTCTCTTTTCCGGTCACCAGAATTGACGTAATACCCAACTGGTTAGCTCCCTCTATATTATCGGCGTTGTCGTCAAAAAAGACCGCATCGGCCGCGGTGAATCCTTCCGACTGGAGAACAGCCTGATAAATTCGCGCTTCAGGCTTACGCATCCCCATCTCTTGCGAAAGATAAATCTTGTCGGCCGCCGCCTTAACTTCAGGGTATTCCTCAGGCCAGAACGTGGTGTGCAGACGGTTGGTATTTGACAGCACAACGACCCGATGGCCCTGCTTGCGGAGCTTATGCATGATGTCGATCGCTTCAGGCCGGATGGCGACAAATACTGCCTGCCAGCCGTGAGAAAACTGCTCGTAGCTTAACGGTAGGTCCATCTCCTGGCAGAAACGTTCAGCGAATTCTTCATCACCGATCTCGCCGCGTTCATGCTGATGGAAGGTCTCGCCCATCGCGAAATTCTGCTTCAGTGTCGCCAGCGGAACGCGGCTAAAGTCGCTCCATGCACCCAGCACGCGATTAAAATCGATATCGACGATTACGTTTCCTAAATCAAAGATATAAAGCATGTTTATCTCCTGCTCGCCGTGGAGAGATAACTGTAGCGGGAATAAAGAGATTTGACTATGCGTGCTGTCTAAGGTGTGCGATCGATTTCTACGGCGCGCTTTTACGACAGTAAAGTGAAGGGACGTTTGACGCGGCAAAAAGCCAGGCCCCCCGATACTCATCGATCATCAGGCTCAGCTCTCTTCCCGGCGTGCGATAAAAACCCGGCAGCGTGGCGTTGATATCAGCCTCATCCGCATTATCGGCGAAGGTTTTAACAATACGATCGTTATTTAATACGCGCGCGTTCTGATGATAGCTGTAGTGAAAATAGATGGTCCGGTTAACTTCAGAAACCGTCTGACCAAATAATTTACCGTTAATGACGGTGGATCCCTCCCGATGCTGCATCCGCCAGGAGACCGTACCCACAAATCGGTTTTTACCAATCGTCCATTCCACATCCCCCGTACAGCGTATCGGCGAACTCGAGAAATGCGAATACGCTAACCAGCCGCTGGTGATAGCGGCCCCCAGAAACGCCGCCAGAAAAATAATACGGTTCCGGAATGTCTTCATTGCTCATGCGCCCAAAAATAATGCGTGGTACATAATGCTGCCGCATCCCGTCGCGCATCGTTATTACAGACAAACGCCGCGATTCGCTCCGTTTTACTATAGCCGATCAGAAAAACGTATCTTTTTTCGGCGCACAGACCGGGATGATTTTTTAACAGGCGCAAGTAATGATCCTGAACAGGTTCATTAGGTGCATAAAAAAGCTGGCAGGCGTTGTTCGTACTGCCCGTTGAAAGTGGCATGTAGTGGCTAAACGGCATGTTCTGGTAATGCTTATATAATATCCCCCCGTTGATAAGCGCGATCAGCAAAAGCACAGCGGTGGTTATTATCAACCAGACCGGCATCTGCATCGCGGTATCATCAGCTATTTCCGCCTCGTTATTAACCATCACGGGCTCAGCGGTTGGGGTAAATACTTCAACCTGGGTGGCTTCGGAAAGCGTAAGCCCGCGGCGAGAAATCGTTTTTACCGTATCGCGCGGCAACCCCACCTCAGCAAGCGCATTGCGTAATGTCAAAATGGCCTGGTAAAAGGTATTCGGTGTTGTGACGTCATTGCGCTCCCCCCATCCCACCACCATTAACTTATTTTGCGAAATTATTTTTCCAGGATGGGTGATGAGATAAAGAAAACAGAGATTGGCAGGAAGCTGCAATTGTATCGTTCGCCCGGTAATATGATTTACCAGGGTTTTGTTTTCTGGGTCATACTCGACCAACTTGTTAATGAGATACAATTTTCCTTTCCTCAGAAATAACAATACATAACTCTATACACCAAAAACATATACGTATATTTAACAACAGTATAGGTCAGATGGATTAGGACGCGATACCGCCCCATCTAAGATTAAAAACAACATATTATTTTTCAATTGGTTACAAGGCGCTTTTCTTAGGTTTACCTCATCTAAAACGACATAATGAGATTTCATTACACTTCTCCAGCCCAAATAATTATATTGAGCCGCAACCAGAGAAAAGACTGACGTTGCGGCAGACTGAGGAAACGAATCTTTAGCTATTAGTGCTATTTCGTGTACCTCCTTCCTGGATTTTTTTTGCCGAATAATCTTAAAGGAGTGACAAATATTCCTGGAGCACTTCTGCCAGGTGATATTTTTCGCTATGACGACGGACTGACTGAATAGATAAGCCCAGGAATTTATTTCCCTGATACTCTTTTTCATAAACAAGACAGGATAACTGGATATGTTTCAAGATTGACACATTTGAACGGCAATGAAATATTGACAATGAAAAAAGACAGGAGTGGACTGGATGATAACATCGTCGAAAACAGTTGCCCGCTGTATAAGCTGTGAATTGTCCTGTCAGTTATTTCCAGATAACGCAGTACGATCACAATATTGTGGTAATGCCTCGTTCGCAGTTTGGCCGGTTGGTAATCATTTCCTGCAGATTGCAGTTGTAAATAAAATATTACGCAGGAACAAGAATCACCTGTCACGAGGGTTTATTTTTGTAGACTTTTCGATGTACAACCTGCGCGTACTGGCCGATCCGCAATGGATTGAACGCCTGGCGATAACTAACATGAACATCGTTATAATCTCGGACCGTAAACTAGAGGCATTGGCTAATTACTTACTCACTCACCACAGTGAAATAAAGGGAGTTATTTATTCAGACGATAATGACGTTATATTGCAGGATAAAATCAACCACCTTTTTTCCGGAAGACGGGTAAATAGCAGACGTGGAAGTAAGTTGAATGCTGTCGAATTTACTTTGCTTAACAGGTTTTTATCAGGAGCATGCCTCCAGGAGATTATAAAAACAGACAGCATTGATGTTAAAAAAATTTATGTTCATAAAATACGACTTGAGAGGAAGTTAGGTACCAGCATTCATAAAATTCTCGTTTCTATTTTGTAATTTCAACCTCTTAGCATACCCACAATTAATCGCGTGGAGGATGTTCTACGCCTGAAAGAAAGGGGGCAGTCATGCCATATTTAATGAAACACTCACCTGTCGCAGTTGCGATTTCACTGGCGTTATCGTCAGCGTTATTTACCGCGCATGCAGCGGTAATAGATTTTGCTAATTTACCTGCCTCCGGAGCAGTAACGGAGTTGCCTGCAGAAATACAGGCGCTAATTCCTGCAACGGCAAACGCGAACTTTAGCAAAAATACCGGCGATCCTAACTATGTCTACCAGTACAGCCCGGGTAATATCCCGATCTACGGAGATGGGATCACCCTCGAAGGACCGGGGGCGGAAGCCTTTGAGCATTCAGTCACCGTTATTCAGAACTCCACGTCCGGCAGCCCGGGGGTAATATTTGGTGACGATCTGACTATTCGCACCCAGTCAAAAGTGGCTGCCAATAATGGTAAAGACGTCGACGGCATTCGTACCCATGGTATGAACACGCCGGACAACCCGGTGTTTATTATTACCGGAGACCGCACCCACATTTACGTTAATGGCCAAAGCGGTGACGGCATCAATGCCGGGTACAGCTCCTTCAGCCAGGGCTCTCTTGGCTCCGCCAATATTTATGTGGGTGACGATCTCTATATTGAAACCATCGGCAGTACCGGTCGCGGCATTAGCGCCTATGCATTGAATGATGCTTCAAAGGCCCAAAATAACGTTATCGTCGGCGATCGTGCGCATATTGTGACGCGTGGTACCTACGCCGAGGGGATTCGTACCAACCAGAGCGGCTCTTATGTTCGTCTGGGGAGTGAGGCCACCATCGAAACGTACGGCACATCGGCCTACGGCCTGTATGCGGGCTCTGCATCCAAAATTGAGCTGGGAAAAAACGCGACGATTACCACCGACGCGGCCAGCGCCTCCGGGGTGTATTCTACCGGCTCGTCAACCATCACCCTTGATGAAGGCGCGACCATCACCACCAACGGTGCCAGTGCGCATGGCGTCTATGCGTACACAGGCGCGGTGAATCTTGGTGATAACGTCACCATTGCGGTCAACAGCAGCGAGAAAACCAGCAGCTCCGCGCAAGCGCCGCACGGGATGTATGCCTGGTCACGCGGCGTGATAACGCTCGGGGGTGGCGCAACCATTACCACCGCAGGCCAGCGCGACAGCGGTAGCTATGCCCTGAACGCCAGCAACGGTGGCGTGATTGATGCCTCCGCGGGCGGAAAATTCACCCTCAACGGTGACATCCTCTCCGCTGGCGGCGTCGCGGCCACCAGCACTGCCGCAGCGCAAAACAGCGCGATCGCGCTCACCATGCAGGACAACTCTCTCTGGAACGGGGCGTCTTACATTGAGAGCAACGCCAACGGTACCGGGACTATCGCGCTTACGATGAATGATGCCGTGTGGAATATGCGCGACAGCTCCACGCTGACCAGCCTGACGCTGAATGCGGGCGGTACGATTAATTTCCAGCATGCTGATGATGCGGCGTGGCAAACCCTGACCATCAGTGACGATTTTATCGGCAACGGCGGCAAGCTGGTTTTCAATACCGTGCTGTTTGACGACACATCGGAAACGGACAAACTGATCGTTGAAGGCAACACCTCCGGCCATACCGGGGTGGAAGTGAACAACATTGGCGGTACTGGCGCACAAACCATTGAAGGGATAGAAATCGTCAGCGTTGGCGGCAACTCTGACGGGACGTTTGAGAAGGCCAGCCGTATCGTGGCGGGGGGTTATGACTATAACGTTGTGCAAAAAGGTAAAAACTGGTTTCTGACCAGCCTGGTTGAGCCCGTTGACCCGCCGGTCGACCCGGTAGACCCACCTGTTGACCCTGTGGACCCGCCCGTCGACCCGGTGATTCCGCCGCAGGAACCGGTCCCCCCTGCTGCACCACCGAAAAGCGAGCATCAGTATCGCCCTGAATTTGGTAGCTATCAGGCGAACAGCTATGCGGCAAATACGCTGTTTATGACCCGCCTGCACGACCGTCTGGGTGAAACGCAGTACACCGACCTGCTCACCGGCGAGCAAAAAGTGACGAGCCTGTGGATGCGTAACGTCGGTGGCCATACGCGTTTCAGAGACGGCAGCGGCCAGTTAAAAACGACCGCCAACCGCTACGTGCTGCAGCTGGGTGGTGATGTCGCCCAGTGGAGCACCGACGGCCTGGATCGGTGGCATCTCGGCCTGATGGCGGGCTACGGCAACAGTCAGAGCCGGAGCATTTCCAGTCTGACCGGATACCACTCGCGTGGCGAAGTGAATGGCTATAGCGTCGGTCTGTACGGTACCTGGTACGCAAACGACGCGGATAAAAGTGGAACCTACGTTGATAGCTGGATGCTGTATAACTGGTTCGACAATAAGGTGATGGGGCAGGATCAGGCGACTGAGAATTATCGCTCCAGCGGCGTAACCGCCTCTGTAGAAGCTGGCTATAGCGTTAAGGTGGGCGAAAGCGGCCGCAACAGCTACTGGATCCAGCCGAAAGCGCAGGCCGTTTGGATGGACGTACAGGCTGATGACCATCGCGAACGCAACGGCACGCGGGTGAAAGACGAGACTCAGGGGAACCTGATGACACGTCTCGGCGTGAAGGCCTATATCAGCGGACATAACGCGATTGACGACGGTAAATCCCGTACCTTCCAGCCGTTTATCGAGGCGAACTGGATCCACAATACCCAGACCACGCGCATCCGCATGGATGACGTCAGCAATGAACTGCGCGGTGCTCGCAATATCGGCGAGTTAAAGACGGGCGTAGAGGGGCAGATTACGCCGCAGCTTAGCGTTTGGGGCAATGTGGCTCAGCAGATAGGCGACACAGGCTACAGCGATACCCAGGGGATGCTGGGGGTGAAATACAGCTTCAAATAACAATAAAAAAGCCGCTGAGAGATCAGCGGCTTTTTAGTTGCCGGGTGGCGCTCACGCTTACCCGGCCTACGGATTGACCGTATTACTCTTCTTTCGCACCGCGCATAGCACGTTTACGATCGTTCTCGGTCAGGTGACGTTTACGGATACGAATTGACTGTGGAGTCACTTCTACCAGTTCGTCATCATCGATGAATTCCAGAGCCTGCTCCAGAGTCATCTTGATCGGTGGAACCAGAACCGTTGCTTCGTCAGTACCGGACGCACGCATGTTGGTCAGTTTCTTACCGGTCAGGCAGTTTACGGTCAGGTCGTTAGAACGACTGTGAATACCGATGATCTGGCCTTCGTAAACTTCAGCACCGTGACCCAGGAACAGCTTGCCGCGATCCTGCAGACCGAACAGCGCAAACGCAACCGCTTTACCCTGACCGTTGGAGATCAGCACGCCGTTGTTACGCTGGCCCACTTCGCCCGGACGAACGTCGTCGTAGTGGCTGAAGGTGGAGTACAGCAGACCGGTACCGGAGGTCATGGTCATGAACTCTGAACGGAAGCCGATCAGACCACGGCTTGGGATCACGTAGTCGAGACGTACGCGGCCTTTGCCATCTGGATTCATGTTTTTCAGGTCGCCTTTACGCTCACCCAGAGCCTGCATCACAGAACCCTGGTGCTGCTCTTCAACGTCCAGCGTTACGTTTTCGAACGGCTCTTGTTTACGGCCGTCGATTTCGCGGAAGATTACTTTCGGACGGGAAACCGCCATTTCGAAACCTTCACGACGCATGTTTTCGATCAGAACAGACAGGTGCAGCTCACCACGACCAGAAACGCGGAATGCATCAGCATCCTGGGTTTCTTCAACGCGCAGCGCAACGTTGTGCACCAGCTCTTTGTTCAGGCGGTCAAGGATCTGACGAGAGGTAACGAATTTACCTTCTTTACCACAGAACGGAGAGGTGTTGACGTTGAAGAACATGGATACGGTTGGTTCATCAACGGACAGGGCTGGCAGCGCTTCGACGTTCTGCGGATCGCAGATGGTGTCGGAGATGTTCAGTTCACCCAGACCGGTGATAGCGATGATGTCGCCCGCTTCCGCAACGTCACTCTCGATACGCTCAAGACCCAGGTGAGTCAGTACTTTACCGACTTTACCGTTACGGGTTTTGCCTTCGCTATCGATGATAGTAACCTGCTGGTTAGGCTTCACTTTACCGCGCTTGATACGACCAATGCCGATTACGCCAACGTAGTTGTTGTAGTCGAGCTGAGAGATCTGCATCTGCAGGGTGCCGTCGAGATCGACGTTTGGTGCAGGAACACGGTCAACAATCGCCTGATACAGCGGGGTCATGTCTTCAGCCATGTCTTCGTGGTCCAGACCTGCGATACCGTTCAGCGCAGAGGCGTAAACGATAGGGAAGTCCAGCTGCTCGTCGGTCGCGTCGAGGTTAACGAACAGGTCGAAGACCTGGTCAACAACCCAGTCAGGACGCGCGCCAGGGCGGTCAACTTTGTTGATAACAACGATTGGCTTCAGACCATGGGCAAAAGCTTTTTTGGTCACGAAGCGCGTCTGTGGCATTGGGCCATCCATTGCGTCAACGACCAGCAGAACGGAGTCTACCATGGACATTACACGTTCAACTTCACCACCGAAGTCGGCGTGCCCTGGGGTATCAACGATGTTGATACGGTAGTCATTCCATTTAATCGCGGTGTTTTTCGCGAGGATGGTAATCCCACGCTCTTTCTCCAAATCGTTGGAGTCCATCACGCGTTCTTGGGTTTCGGCACGCGCATCAAACGTACCGGATTGCTGCAGCAGCTTGTCGACCAGGGTAGTTTTACCATGGTCAACGTGCGCGATGATGGCGATGTTACGCAAATTTTCGATCACAACTTTGCCTCAGGCATTTAGAAATAGCGCGTTATTGTACACGGATTAATCGCACTACAAAACAGGATCACAAACATCCCCCGCAAACAAGTATTGCAGAGATGCTTTGTGATCGCTTTCACGGAGCGGTAAAAGGGCACTTTAACGTAAATTGCACCAATATGGTGCTCAATGTTCACATTGAAGCACTATACTGGTGCAACAAATCCATTGTGGTGCAGCCCTTTTGCACTATGGTGCGCATGATAACGCCTTTTTGGGGTGATTTAAAAGTTGGCACAGATTTCGCTTTATAAAAAATACATGGCACCAGCCAGTACAAACAGAAATTGAAGACCTCGTTACCACGACGACAATGACCAATCTGGAGAGTTAAGTATGTCCGCTGAACACGTTTTGACGATGCTGAACGAACATGAAGTGAAGTTTGTTGATCTGCGCTTCACCGATACCAAAGGTAAAGAACAGCACGTCACAATCCCTGCTCATCAGGTGAACGCCGAATTCTTTGAAGAAGGCAAAATGTTTGACGGCTCCTCCATTGGTGGCTGGAAAGGCATTAACGAATCCGACATGGTTCTGATGCCAGACGCGACCACTGCGGTCATTGATCCGTTCTTCGAAGAACCAACCCTGATCATCCGTTGCGACATCCTCGAGCCAGGCACGCTGCAGGGCTACGACCGCGACCCACGTTCTATCGCGAAACGCGCTGAAGAGTACCTGCGTTCTACCGGCATCGCAGACACCGTTCTGTTCGGGCCAGAGCCAGAATTCTTCCTGTTCGATGACATCCGTTTCGGTGCCTCTATTTCTGGCTCCCACGTGGCTATCGACGACATCGAAGGTGCATGGAACTCCTCCACCAAATACGAAGGCGGTAACAAAGGTCACCGTCCTGGCGTGAAAGGCGGTTACTTCCCGGTTCCTCCGGTCGACTCTGCACAGGACATTCGTTCCACTATGTGTCTGGTGATGGAAGAGATGGGCCTGGTTGTTGAAGCTCACCACCACGAAGTGGCGACTGCTGGTCAGAACGAAGTGGCAACCCGCTTCAACACCATGACCAAAAAAGCGGACGAAATTCAGATCTACAAATACGTTGTGCACAACGTTGCGCACCGTTTCGGTAAAACCGCGACCTTCATGCCAAAACCAATGTTTGGCGATAACGGTTCCGGTATGCACTGCCACATGTCTCTGTCCAAGAACGGTACCAACCTGTTCTCTGGCGACAAATATGCCGGTCTGTCCGAGCAGGCGCTGTATTACATCGGTGGTGTTATCAAACACGCTAAAGCGATCAACGCCCTGGCGAACCCAACCACGAACTCCTACAAGCGTCTGGTCCCGGGCTACGAAGCGCCAGTGATGCTGGCCTACTCTGCACGTAACCGTTCTGCTTCTATCCGTATTCCGGTGGTGGCTTCTCCTAAAGCACGTCGTATCGAAGTTCGCTTCCCGGACCCAGCGGCTAACCCATACCTGTGCTTCGCAGCACTGCTGATGGCCGGTCTGGACGGTATCAAGAACAAGATCCACCCGGGCGAAGCGATGGACAAAAACCTGTACGACCTGCCGCCAGAAGAAGCGAAAGAGATCCCACAGGTTGCTGGCTCTCTGGAAGAAGCCCTGCAGGCGCTGGACGCAGACCGCGAGTTCCTGACTGCAGGTGGCGTATTCACTGACGACGCTATCGATGCTTACATCGCCCTGCGTATGGAAGAGAACGACCGCGTGCGTATGACGCCACACCCGGTAGAGTTCGAGCTGTACTACAGCGTTTAATTAAAGTTGTTTTACCCGGCGTGATAAGCGCCGGGGGTAGTTGCCGTGGAAACTTTTAGCCCATCTCCGGATGGGCTTTTTTCTCCACCAACAACCTGATCTCACGCGCTTTTTACGCCGAAAACGCTATACTGCACTAAATTAGTGCAAACGACTCCAGGAGACTGCTGAATGGCAACTGGCACGCTGCCCGATGCTGGGCAGATCCTCAATTCTTTGATTAACAGCATATTGCTGGTCGATGACGAGCTGGCCGTTCATTACGCCAACCCGGCCGCGCAGCAGCTGCTCGCCCAAAGCGCACGTAAACTGTTCGGCACCCCGCTTCCTGAACTCCTGAGCTATTTTTCACTGAATATTGGCCTGATGCAGGAAAGTTTGCAGGCCGGCCAGGGGTTTACCGATAACGAAGTGACGCTGGTGATCGACGGGCGCTCGCACATTCTGTCGCTAACCGCGCAACGTCTTCCCGAAGGCCTGATCCTGCTGGAAATGGCGCCGATGGATAATCAGCGTCGACTGAGCCAGGAGCAGCTTCAGCACGCGCAGCAGATAGCCGCCCGTGACCTGGTGCGCGGTCTGGCGCATGAAATCAAAAACCCGCTGGGTGGATTACGCGGCGCGGCGCAGCTTCTGACCAAGGCGCTGCCCGATCCCGCGCTGGCGGAGTACACCAACGTCATCATTGAGCAGGCGGACCGTCTGCGGAATCTGGTAGACCGTCTTCTCGGCCCGCAGCAGCCGGGAATGCACGTTACTGAAAGCATCCATAAAGTGGCTGAGCGGGTGGTGAAGCTCGTCTCAATGGAGCTGCCGGAGAACGTCACGCTGGTACGTGATTACGATCCAAGCCTGCCGGAACTGGCCCATGACCCGGACCAGATTGAGCAGGTCCTGTTGAATATTGTGCGCAATGCCCTGCAGGCGCTTGGGCCTGGAGGCGGCGAGATTATTTTACGCACCCGCACCGCCTTCCAGCTCACGTTACACGGCGTGCGCTACCGGCTGGCGGCCCGTATCGACGTTGAGGATAACGGGCCCGGCATTCCATCGCATTTGCAGGACACCCTGTTCTACCCGATGGTAAGCGGTCGCGAAGGCGGGACCGGCCTGGGCTTATCCATTGCCCGCAGTTTGATCGATCAACACTCCGGGAAAATTGAATTTACCAGTTGGCCGGGACATACCGAGTTTTCGGTTTTCCTGCCGATTAAAAAATAAAGGTGACGTTTATGCAACGAGGGATAGTCTGGGTAGTCGATGACGATAGCTCCATCCGTTGGGTGCTTGAACGCGCGCTCACTGGGGCAGGATTAAGCTGCACGACGTTTGAGAGCGGCAGCGAAGTGCTCGACGCACTCACCACCAAAACGCCAGATGTTCTGCTTTCGGATATTCGTATGCCGGGCATGGACGGGCTGGCGCTGTTAAAGCAGATCAAACAACGCCACCCTATGCTTCCGGTCATCATAATGACTGCGCACTCCGATCTGGATGCCGCAGTGAGCGCCTATCAGCAAGGGGCGTTTGATTACCTGCCCAAACCCTTTGATATCGACGAAGCGGTGGCGCTGGTTGAGCGCGCGATTAGCCATTATCAGGAGCAGCAACAGCCGCGCCACGCACCCGATTTTGGGCCAACGACAGATATCATCGGTGAAGCGCCGGCGATGCAGGACGTGTTTCGCATTATCGGTCGTTTGTCCCGCTCGTCCATCAGCGTATTGATTAACGGTGAGTCGGGAACCGGTAAAGAGCTTGTGGCGCATGCATTGCACCGCCACAGCCCGCGGGCAAAAGCGCCGTTCATCGCCCTGAATATGGCGGCGATCCCGAAGGATTTGATTGAGTCCGAACTGTTCGGCCATGAAAAAGGGGCATTTACCGGCGCCAATACCATTCGCCAGGGGCGGTTTGAACAGGCTGACGGCGGTACGCTGTTCCTGGATGAAATTGGCGATATGCCGCTGGATGTCCAGACACGCCTGCTGCGCGTGCTGGCCGACGGGCAGTTTTATCGCGTGGGCGGCTATGCGCCAGTGAAGGTGGACGTGCGTATTATCGCCGCGACCCACCAGAACCTGGAGCAACGCGTGCAGGAAGGAAAATTCCGTGAGGATTTATTCCACCGTCTGAACGTCATCCGCGTTCATCTGCCGCCGCTGCGTGAGCGTCGGGAAGATATTCCCCGCCTGGCGCGTCATTTCCTGCAGGTGGCCGCCCGCGAGCTGGGTGTGGAAGCCAAGCAGCTTCACCCGGAAACCGATGCCGCTCTGACGCGTCTGGCGTGGCCGGGCAACGTGCGTCAGCTGGAAAATACCTGCCGCTGGTTAACCGTGATGGCCGCCGGGCAGGAAGTGCTGATTCAGGATTTACCGGCCGAGCTGTTTGAAGCGACCGCGCCTGAAAGCAGTACCGGGCACGCGCTGCCGGACAGCTGGGCGACGCTGCTGGCGCAGTGGGCCGACCGCGCGCTGCGTTCCGGTCATCAAAACCTGCTGTCTGAAGCTCAGCCAGAGATGGAGCGTACGCTGTTAACCACCGCGCTTCGTCATACGCAGGGCCATAAGCAGGAAGCCGCTCGCCTGCTGGGATGGGGACGTAATACCCTGACGCGCAAGCTTAAAGAGCTGGGAATGGAGTGATCGCACGCCGCTGTGTAAAGGTTATTCATTGAGCGCAAATTGCCGTTATTTTGCGCTTTACTGTTCCGATGAGTTTTGTATGATCGTGCCCGGAAATTGGGGGTGAACATCATGCTGGAAACAATCGTGAATATGCTCTCTAGCGGAGCCGCTGAAAGCCACACGCCACAGACAGCCGTTGCGGCCATGTTGTGTGCGGCGTTGGTGGGGCTGTTTAGCTAGCGAGTTGAACGTAAAAGCCGGGTGGCGGCTTCGCCTTACCCGGCCTACGTTTTGTGCATTTTGCAATGCGCCTTAAATCACCCGCGAGAACTGCTGCAGTCGCGCTTTCTGACGTAGATACGCGTCAAAGCACATGCAGATATTACGGATCAACAGACGCCCTTTCGGCGTGACCTCAATCGCGCTCTCCGACACATCCACCAGCCCGTCTTTCGCCAGCGGTGCAATCAGCTTCAGGTCTTCCGCAAAATAATCGCTGAAGTGCAGATCCCACTGCGACTCAACGTCGCTGAAATCGAGACGGAAATTGCAGATTAGCGCCTTAATCACATCGCGTCGGATGCAGTCGTCGCGCGTTAACGCAATGCCGCGCCACAGCGCGTTGCCCATTTCATCAACCTGCTGGTAGTAAAGCTTCAGCTCTTTCTGGTTCTGCGCGTAACAGTCGCCAATCATGCTGATAGCGGAGACGCCCATCCCCAGCAAATCGGTATCGCCCTGGGTTGTGTAGCCCTGGAAGTTACGGTGCAGAACACCTTCACGCTGCGCAATCGCCAGCTCGTCATCCGGACGGGCAAAGTGATCCATCCCGATAAACTGATAGCCGGTTTCGGTCAGCGAGGTAATGGTTTCCTGCAGGATATCCAGCTTCTGCTGGGCAGAAGGAAGATCGGCATCTTTGATTTTTCGCTGAGCGGCAAAGAGCGTCGGCAGATGCGCATAGTTAAAGACGCTCAGGCGGTCCGGGTTGAGTTCGGCCACGCGCTTCAGGGTGAAGGCGAAGCTTTCCGGCGTTTGCTTTGGCAGGCCGTAAATCAGGTCAATATTGGTCGAGGTGAAACCAATCTCGCGCGCGTGATTGAGTAAGGCAAAGATAAATTCTTCGTCCTGCTCGCGGTTCACCAGACGCTGAACCTCTTTATTGAAATCCTGCACGCCCATACTCAGACGATTGAAGCCTTCGGCGCGTAAGTGATCCAGTACATCCAGCTCAATTTCACGCGGATCGACTTCGATCGAGATTTCAGCGTCGGCGTTAAAACTGAAATTGCCGCGCAGCAGGGTCATCAGGCGGCTGATTTGCGCTTTATTCAGATAGGTTGGCGTACCGCCGCCCCAGTGCAGCTGGCTGACGTGACGGCCAGCAAAAAGCGGCGCGCGATGCACAATTTCTTGTTCAAGCGCATCAAGATATTGGTCGGCTTTGTGCTGCTGACGGGTAACGATTTTATTGCAGCCGCAGAAGTAGCAGAGCTTGTGGCAGAACGGAATATGGACGTAGAGCGACAGCGGACGCTCAGGATAGCGCGCGACAGCCTGCTGGAAATCAGCCTCGCCGAAGGCATCGGAGAACTCCAGCGCGGTGGGGTATGACGTATAACGCGGCCCGGAATAGTTATATTTCTGGATTAGGGCCAAATCCCAGTCGATAGTTGGTGCTGACATGCTCACTCCTTCCGTTGGTGTCGCGTTCGTATACGGCGGCCCGTTCTGGCCCCATCGCGGGCCATCATTCGGGTGCGCAGCCACTTCTGTCGCCGCGACAACCGCCGTAGTTTAACGAATAACCACACCAGATAACATATAACCGGAAGGGTTATAAGCAGGACTATCGTGCCTGCCGGGTGCAAATGTTAGTTTCCACCCTTCAGAAGACGCATCATATCTTCCTGCTTCTCGTCTTCTTCTTCATCTTCGTCATCGTCGTATGACAGGCCCAGCTTCTGCATCAGTTCATCGATACGATCCAGTTTGGCATCCACCCATGACTGCTCTTCAGCGGTCAGGGTTTCACCCTCTTCAAGACGTTCCAGCAGCGCGTCCAGGCGCTCATCGTTCTCCAGCAAATCCAGCTCAGCCTGCGGTGAAAGCATAGGTTTCTCGCTCTTTGGTTTGTGCTGCTTAGTGACCGGGGTGTCTGTCACGCCCAGTGGAATGGGAGTTTTACTGCCGATACGAGGGTCTTTCTGCTGTTTGCCTTTTGCAGAAGCACCCGCTGCACCACCACCGTTGGCACGGCTACCCGCAGCGTGACCGCGATGTTTTTTGTCGCGTTTGCGATCGCGCGCTTCCTGGTTCAGTTCTTCGCGCGTTTTGCGGCGTGCTTTTGCAGGGCGTTTCGCGCCCGCAGCGGAGGTTGGTTTTTTCATGATGTTTTATCTTTAAGTCGTTTTCTTCAGTATAGAATTGCGGCGAAATCTAGCAGAAAGCAAGCAAAGAAAAAAGGCGACAGAGCAATCTGTCGCCTTTTTTCCTGACTCACAACCCTTAGCGGGTCAGACTTTCCGTGTTTGCCAACAACAAACCCTGTTTATCCCTTGGCTAATACCGTCCGTGATACGGTTCCATTTCCTTTTAAAACGCCTCCAGGCGTTGGTCATCCTGACAATCCTGCGTCTTCGCCTCCTGGCGCTCCTGACCCTAATCCTTAAGTCGATTTCCTGTTGGCTTCCTCGCCCTGACGCACACTTTACCTTGTTCCGTTAAACTAACAAGCAACGAAACGGTACAAAAAGGATTTTTCAGACAATTACCCGGAAATAAGCTTATGATTTAAAACAGTTTGGCTTTTTTGACGCCTGCGAATTCTCTGAAATCTCCCATAGCATCACTGGCCGATCTCTCACACCGGTTGGGGCATTCGCCTACAGCTCATAGCAATCAGAAAAGCCTTTTGGCTGCATTCGGGTATAATCCCCTTCAGATTACGATTTTGGAGACGACCACGTGACTACCTGGAACTACCAACAGACGCATTTTGTCACCAGTGCGCCCGATATTCGCCACCTTCCTTCTGATACCGGTATTGAAGTGGCATTTGCTGGCCGCTCCAATGCGGGGAAATCCAGCGCCCTGAATACGCTGACCAATCAGAAGAGCCTGGCGCGCACCTCAAAAACACCTGGCCGTACCCAGCTGATCAACCTGTTTGAAGTCGCAGAGGGCAAACGCCTGGTCGACTTACCGGGCTACGGTTACGCGCAGGTACCGGAAGAGATGAAAATCAAGTGGCAGCGTGCGCTGGGTGAATACCTGGAAAAACGCCTGTGCCTGAAAGGTCTGGTGGTGCTGATGGATATTCGCCATCCCCTGAAAGATCTGGATCAGCAGATGATCGACTGGGCTGTAGCAAGCGATATCGCCGTGCTGGTGCTGCTGACGAAAGCCGATAAGCTGGCGAGCGGCGCGCGTAAAGCGCAGGTGAACATGGTTCGCGAAGCGGTGCTGGCATTCAACGGTGATGTGCAGGTTGAGCCGTTCTCCTCGCTGAAAAAGCTGGGCGTGGACAAGCTGCGTCAGAAGCTCGATACCTGGTTTAGCGAGCTGGAACCCGCGACGGAAGCGGAAGAAGAGTAATACCGAGCGCGGCGATAGCCGCGTTTTTTTTGCCTGAATTTTTCTTTGACGCAATAAAAAACGCCCCAGTCATTACTGACTGGGGCGGCTAAAATATTCAGCCAAATCCGATTACGTGAAGTAAAAGGTCTGAAAGATAGAACATCTTACCTCTGTACCCTACGCCGACAACTCTACCCCTTTTTGTGCTGCAGAAAAAGCACTTTTTGTAGTTTTTTTTCATTCTTTACATAGGGAATTCTAATGATTGTCACAAAACGCGCGTTGTTATGTTGCAAACTTACATAAAAAGCGCGTTATGCGAAGAACCCTTAGTGAGCCTGATCCCAGTTTTCGCCACTTCCCACTTCCACCAGCAACGGCACGTCAAGCGTCATGCTGCTTTCCATCAGTTCGTGGATCTTCTTCGACACGGCGTCGAGGTCGTCTTTGTGCACTTCAAATACCAGTTCATCGTGTACCTGCATGATCATCTTCACGCGAGGCTTCTCTTTTTCCAGCCAGGCATCAACGGCGATCATTGCACGCTTAATAATGTCCGCCGCAGTACCCTGCATCGGGGCGTTGATCGCCGCACGCTCTGCGCCAGCGCGACGCGCCGCGTTGCTGGATTTGATGTCCGGTAGGTAGAGGCGGCGGCCATCCAGGGTTTCGACGTAACCTTTTTCCTTCGCCTGCGCGCGGGTGCGTTCCATGTATTCCAGCACGCCCGGATAACGCTCGAAGTAGAGATCCATATACTTCTGCGACTCTTTGCGCGGAATATTGAGCTGGCGCGAAAGACCAAATGCACTCATGCCGTAAATCAGACCGAAGTTGATCGCCTTAGCACTGCGGCGCTGCTCGTTGGTCACGCTATCCAACGGCAAGCCGAAGACTTCCGCCGCAGTTGCCCGGTGGATATCCTTCCCTTCAGCAAACGCGGTCAGCAGGCCTTTGTCGCGGGACAGATGCGCCATAATGCGCAGCTCAATTTGCGAGTAGTCAGCAGAGACAATCAGATAATCCTCTGGTGCGATGAAAGCCTGTCGAATACGGCGGCCTTCTTCGTTACGTACCGGGATGTTCTGCAGGTTGGGATCGGTTGATGAGAGACGACCGGTCGCCGCGACAGCCTGATGGTACGACGTGTGCACACGACCCGTTTTCGGGTTGATCATCAGCGGGAGCTTGTCGGTGTAGGTAGACTTCAGCTTCGCGAGGCCACGGTACTGAAGAATCACTTTTGGCAGCGGGTAATCCAGCGCCAGCTCTTCCAGCACCTCTTCAGAGGTTGACGGCGCGCCGCCAGGAGTTTTCTTCAGCGGCTTGATGCCCTGCTTTTCAAACAGAATGGTTTGCAGCTGCTTCGGCGAAGAGAGGTTAAACGGCTCGCCTGCAAGCTCATGCGCTTTTTGCTCGAGCTCGGTCAGACGCTGCGCCAGCTCCCCGGAGTGGTTATGCAGCACCGTTGGGTCAATCTTCACGCCGTTGCGTTCAATGCGGGACAGAACGGGTACTAGCGGCATCTCGATATGCTGGAACACGTTCAGCGGACCTTCATGCTTCTGCAGTTTTGGCCACATCTTCAGGTGCAGCTGTAGCGTGACATCTGCGTCTTCCGCCGCGTAGCGCCCCGCTTCTTCCAGAGCAATCTGGTTAAAGGTGAGCTGATTTTTCCCTTTACCGGCAATCTCTTCAAAGGTGATCGTTTTGTGCTTGAGCCAGCGGTCAGATAAGGAATCCATATCATGGCGGCCCGCGACGCTGTCCAGAATGTAGGATTCAAGCATGGTGTCGAAGGCAATCCCGCGCAGTTCAATGCCGTAGTTTTGCAAAATACCGCGGTCGTACTTGAGGTTTTGTCCAACCTTGAGCGCCTTTTCGTCTTCCAGGATCGGCTTCAGCAGCTCAAGCACGCGTTCACGGGAGATCTGCTCCGGCGCATCCAGGTAATCGTGCGCCACAGGGACGTAGGCGGCAATACCCGGCTCTGTCGCAAATGACAGGCCAACCATATTGGCAGAGATGTTATCGAGGCTGTCGGTTTCGGTATCAAAGGCGAAGACCGGCGCCTTTTTCAGCTTATCGATCCAGGCGATCAGCCGTGACTCTTCAAGAATGGTTTCGTAGTTGTCGAAGGAAAGCGCCACGGCTTCTTCTTCCGCCTGCTCTTCTGCGTCAACGACGATCGTCTCCTTCGGCTTTGCAGCAGGTTTGGCCCCTTTCGCCTGCAGCCATTTACCGGCTTCCACGTCAGCGGTCCAGCGCTTGAATTCGTATTTCTTAAACAGGCTCAGCAGATCGTCAGCGGAAGGCTGTTGCACTTCAAGCTGCTCACAGCCCAGCTCCAGTTCGACATCGGTTTTGATTGTGGCCAGCTTATAGGAGAGATAAGCCACCTCTTTGTTCTCTTCCAGTTTTCCGGCCATGGTTTTTGCGCCACGGAAGGAGAGCCCGGCGATTTTGTCTGACTCCGCGTAGAGCGTATCCAGACCACCCAGCCCCTGAAGCAGCGCCTGCGCGGTTTTTTCACCGACGCCAGGGACACCCGGGATGTTATCCGAGGAGTCGCCCATCAACGCGAGGAAGTCGATAATCAGCTCAGGCGGCACGCCATACTTTGCGACCACTTCTTCTGGCCCGAGAATGGTGTTGGTCATGGTGTTAATCAGGGTGATGCCTGGCGTCACCAGCTGCGCCATATCTTTATCACCGGTGCTGATCAGCACAGGACGCCCCATCTTTTCTGCTTCACGCGCCAGCGTGCCGATGACGTCATCAGCTTCAACGCCAGAGACGGCCAGCAGCGGCAGCCCCATCGCTTTTACCATGGTGTGCAGCGGCTCAATCTGCGCGCGCAGATCGTCAGGCATTGGCGGACGGTGAGATTTGTAATGCTCAAACAGTTCGTCGCGGAAAGTTTTACCTTTCGCATCAAAGACCACAGCCGCATGGGTTGGCTGATACTGAAGGATCAGGCTGCGCAGCATGTTCAGCACGCCGTACATTGCGCCGGTGGGTTCCCCTGCGCTATTGGTCAGAGGAGGAAACGCATGATATGCCCGATACAGGTAAGAAGAGCCATCGACGAGAATAAGAGGGTTTTCTGGGATCTGAACCATAATGTCCGTGCCTTTAATCAATTTATGGGTAAAGGATGCCACAGAAGGATGAAAACATCAGGTATTAGCGCCAGATACAGGAAAAGATTTTGCGATCGTGATGATCACTCGCAAAAATCAAACTGTGGATAAGTTTGTGTATATTTTCACTTCATATGAATAACAGACGTAAAAAATACATATGCGTTAATTTTTAGATCTTAATTATCATGCTGTTATAGCATTAGATCTTATCTATATGGTCAACTGATGGCAATTTAGTCTATGTGGATATAAGCCTTGTTAAGCGCGCAATCACAGAGAAATCGTCTGCGACAGGGTAAAAGCGGCCAAATCATCACGTCAAAGCGCCATTAATTTGTCTGTTTTCTGGTAAAATCAGCGCCCGGCGTTGCATAGCCGACCGCTCACTTACAGCTAACTACCTGAAAAAGCTCATCATGCCGAGATTGCTCGCAGCAATAACATTACTGTTAAGCATCATTTTAACTATCCTGGTGACTGTCGCCTGCTCTGTGCCGATCATCATCGCCGGGATCGTTAAACTGCTGCTGCCTGTTCCCATGGTGTGGCGAGCCGTGTCCGCATTTTGTAACTTCATGATGTACTGCTGGTGCGAAGGACTGGCGATACTGCTGTGCCTGAACTCGCATCTGAAGTGGGATATCAAAGGGCTGGAGAGTCTTAACAAGAAGAACTGGTATCTGCTGATCTGCAATCACCACAGCTGGGCGGACATCGTGGTGTTATGCGTACTTTTTCGCAAACACATCCCGATGAACAAATATTTTCTGAAACAGCAGCTCGCCTGGGTGCCTTTTATCGGGCTGGCCTGCTGGGCACTTGATATGCCGTTTATGAAACGCTATTCGCGCAGCTATTTGATTCGTCATCCCGAGCGTCGCGGCAAAGATGTGGATACCACGCGCCGTTCCTGCGAAAAGTTTCGCGCGCATCCTACGACCATCGTGAACTTTGTTGAAGGCTCCCGGTTTACGGAAGAGAAGCATCAACAAACTCGCTCCCCTTACCAGCACTTGCTGCCGCCAAAGGCTGCGGGTATTGCGATGGCGCTTAACGTGCTGGGATCACAGTTCGATAAACTCCTGAACGTCACACTCTGCTATCCGGAAAACAATAAGACGCCGTTCTACGATATGCTCAGCGGCAAACTGACGCGCATTGTTGTGCGTGTCGATCTGGTTCCGATAGATGCCGGGCTGCACGGTGATTACGTTAACGATAAGAATTTCAAGCGTCGTTTCCAGCAGTGGCTTAATACGCTCTGGAAAGAGAAAGACGAACAGATAGACAATATTAAATCTTCATACAAAAACGCCGGTCAGTGACCGGCGTTTTTACATCCGCGAAATTACTTCTTCTCAACCAGGTATTTCACGGTATCAGCATACTGCTGTACGAAGATATCCATGCTGCTGGTGTCCATGCCCTGCATGTTCAGCTGGTATTTGCCGTTAACAAACATCGCCGGAACGCCCTGAAGCTGGAGGTCAGCAGCCGCTTTTTCCTGCTGAGCAACCAGAGATTTCACCACAAAGCTGTTCCATGCTGCGTCATACTCTTCACCTTTCACGCCGGCATCAACGAACACTTTACGGATATCCGCAGTGGTCTGAACGGTCTGGGTTTTCTGTACGGCTTCAAACATTGGCGCAGTGATCTTATCTTCCACGCCCAGTGCCATCGCAACCGCCCACGCCTGGGTCAGGTCTTTACCCAATGGGCCCAGGAACTCGACGTGGTACTTGGTCATTTTGGTGCCTTCTGGCAGCTTTTTCTTCACGTTGTCAGAAACATGCAGAACCTGCTCGAACTGATAGCAGTGCGGGCAGTAGAACGAGAAGAACTCCAGAACCTGTGGCTCGCCAGCGACCGGTTTGTCCAGCGTGATGAACTGTTTGCCGTCGGTAAACTGCGCAGCAGAAGCGCTAAATGCCAGAATCATACCTGCCAGCGCCAGCCAAATTTTTTTCATGATTAACTCTCTCCTGGGTGTGTCCAATTAATACATCGGCGTTAATTGCAGAGGGGGTTCCTGAAGAACCTTGACCTGCTCAGTAAATGTAGATATCTGGCTACGCCAGTAATCCTCTCCGGTAAGCCACGGGAAATTCCGGGGAAATGCGGGATCGTCCCAACGCCTGATTAACCATGCGAGATAATAAACAAAACGCATCGCACGTAAAGGCTCAATCAGGGCAATTTCGTCTGAATTAAACGGGCTAAATTCTTCATAAGCTTCAATAATGGTTTCAAGCTGCATGCGTTGCTCGGCTTTGTCGCCATTGAGCAGCATCCACAGGTCCTGAACCGCTGGCCCCATACGCGCATCATCGAGATCGACAAAAAGCGGGCCATCACGCCAGAGGATATTTCCGGCATGACAATCGCCATGCAGGCGCAGGACAGAAATATCGTCGCGCCAGCAGGTTTTAACAGCAGCAATGAGCTTATCGGTGGCGTTGAGGAAATCATCCTTTAACGCAGTGGGGATCATGGCAGACGTTTCGAATATTCCGCGCGGCTCAAGAAGGTATTCCTGAATCCCGATAGTCGGGCGGGCAGTAAAGGCTTTTTTGCGTCCCGTCTGGTGTATGCGCCCAAGATAGCGGGCAACCCACTCCATCTGATCGATATTATCCGCTTCAAACTGGCGGCCACCCAGGCTCGGGAATACAGCGTAGTAAAACCCTTCGTGCGTGAGGAGCGTTTGGTTATTGAATTTTAGCGGCGCGGCAACGGGAACATCGTCATCCAGCAGATCGTGAGCAAACTGATGCTCTTCCTGAATTTGTTCTGCGGACCAGCGTTCAGGACGATAGAATTTTACGACGAAGCGCTGACGATCCTCATCCTGAAACTGATAGACGCGGTTTTCGTAGCTGTTTAACGGTGTTAGCCCGGAATCCACCCGAATACCCTGTTCAAACAGGGCATCCATAATGGTGTCCGGGTGTAATGTCTGGAAAGTAAAAGCCTGGTCGTTCATCCGATCATCCGGAAATTATACGAATGATTCAGGATATCATCTTGTGGCGATTTCGGTGCCGCCGCTTACAAGCTTTTACTCTTTAATTACGCCTCGGGCGCGCAGTAATGCGGTCTTAAAATCTTCCTCATAATCTTTCTGAATACCAGGAATAACAGCATCTTTGGCAGAGTCACGCATTTTAAGGTGATAGATCAGGATGTCGTCAGAAAGGTCTGCCAGATCGCCGTCAAAACCTGACTCTTTCGCCAGTTTCTGTAAAAATTGCATCAGATTTAGCTCTGGCTCTTTTTGCCAGGCGGGCTGGAGGAGTTCAATAACTTCATTCAGACGTTTACATTTCATGGTGGTGCTCCTTTCATTTAGAGTGACACGTTAGCAGGGTCAATCCCACAATAAAAGAGGCGATATTCGTGAATCTTAGCCAGGAAATCATTGGGGTCGTTCTGGCAGGTGGCAGAGCGACGCGAATGGGGGGAAAAGATAAGGGGCTTCAACGCCTGAACGGCAAACCCTTGTGGCAATGTGTCGCTGATACGCTCGCAGGCCAGGTGTCGACAATGGTCATCAGTGCTAACCGGCATATCGACACTTACCAGCTCAGCGGGTATGCCGTTTACCAGGATATCCTTGAGTATTACCCGGGACCGCTGGCCGGGATGCTTTCGGTCATGCAACAGTCTCACGGAGAGTGGTTCATCTTCTGTCCCTGCGATACCCCGTTTATTCCGTCCTGTCTTGTCGAACGTTTGTTGCTGCTTCGGGGTACGGCTCCTGTGGTTTGGGTACATGACGGCGAGCGTGATCATCCTGCTATCGCATTGATGCACCGATCCCTGGCGCCAGCCCTGCAGTCCTATCTGGCTGCGGGAGAGCGCAGGGTGATGGCTTTTATGCGCGAGTCTGGTGGTCATCCCGTTGATTTTAGCGATTTAAAATCAGCTTTTGTGAATGTGAATACGCCTGAAGATTTGCAGATGATGCAGGAGAAAAGATGATACCTGTTGTCGCCATTTCTGCCTGGAGTGGGACCGGAAAAACCACTCTGCTGAAAAAGCTCATTCCTGCGCTTTGTGCCAGAGGTATCCGTCCAGGATTGATTAAACATACCCACCATAATATGGATGTCGATAAACCGGGCAAAGATAGCTATGCGTTGCGTAAAGCGGGTGCAGCGCAAACGATGGTGGCAAGTACTCTACGCTGGGCGCTGATGACAGAAACGCCGGATGAGGCACCGCTGGATCTCGCTTATCTGGTCAGCCGGATGGATCACGCCACGCTGGATCTGGTGCTGGTTGAGGGATTTAAGCATGAGGCCGTGCCTAAGATCCTACTGTTCAGAAGCGATGCCGGGCATGATTTCAGCGAATTAACGCTGGATGAGCATGTGATTGCGGTGGCCAGTGATGTTGTATTGCCGCTTGAAGTTCCGATGCTGGATTTAAATGATGTGGATGGGATTGCGGAGTTTATTGTGGAGTGGAGTGCGATCTGACTTGCCGGGTGGCAGCTTTGCCTTATCCGGCCTACAAATCTCTGTGATGCTTAAACGCAAAAAGGCCATCCTTTCGGATGGCCTCTCTACTTATTTGATGCCTGGCAGTTCCCTACTCTCACATGGGGAGACCCCACACTACCATCGGCGCTACGGCGTTTCACTTCTGAGTTCGGCATGGGGTCAGGTGGGACCACCGCGCTAAAGCCGCCAGGCAAATTCTGTTAATCTGTATCAGGCTGAAAATCGTGTCTGTCTCATCCGCCGAAACAGCTTCGGCGTTGTAAGGTTAAGCCTCACGGTTCATTAGTATCGGTTAGCTCAACGCATCGCTGCGCTTACACACCCGACCTATCAACGTCGTAGTCTTCAACGTTCCTTCAGGACCCTTAAAGGGTCAGGGAGAACTCATCTCGGGGCAAGTTTCGTGCTTAGATGCTTTCAGCACTTATCTTTTCCGCATTTAGCTACCGGGCAGTGCCATTGGCATGACAACCCGAACACCAGTGATGCGTCCACTCCGGTCCTCTCGTACTAGGAGCAGCCCCCCTCAATTCTCCAGCGCCCACGGCAGATAGGGACCGAACTGTCTCACGACGTTCTAAACCCAGCTCGCGTACCACTTTAAATGGCGAACAGCCATACCCTTGGGACCTACTTCAGCCCCAGGATGTGATGAGCCGACATCGAGGTGCCAAACACCGCCGTCGATATGAACTCTTGGGCGGTATCAGCCTGTTATCCCCGGAGTACCTTTTATCCGTTGAGCGATGGCCCTTCCATTCAGAACCACCGGATCACTATGACCTGCTTTCGCACCTGCTCGAGCCGTCACTCTCGCAGTCAAGCTAGCTTATGCCATTGCACTAACCTCCTGATGTCCGACCAGGATTAGCTAACCTTCGTGCTCCTCCGTTACTCTTTGGGAGGAGACCGCCCCAGTCAAACTACCCACCAGACACTGTCCGCAACCCGGATCACGGGTCTACGTTAGAACACCAGCCATTAAAGGGTGGTATTTCAAGGTCGGCTCCACGCAGACTGGCGTCCACGCTTCAAAGCCTCCCACCTATCCTACACATCAAGGACCAGTGTTCAGTGTCAAGCTATAGTAAAGGTTCACGGGGTCTTTCCGTCTTGCCGCGGGTACACTGCATCTTCACAGCGAGTTCAATTTCACTGAGTCTCGGGTGGAGACAGCCTGGCCATCATTACGCCATTCGTGCAGGTCGGAACTTACCCGACAAGGAATTTCGCTACCTTAGGACCGTTATAGTTACGGCCGCCGTTTACCGGGGCTTCGATCAAGAGCTTCGCGTTGCCGCTAACCCCATCAATTAACCTTCCGGCACCGGGCAGGCGTCACACCGTATACGTCCACTTTCGTGTTTGCACAGTGCTGTGTTTTTAATAAACAGTTGCAGCCAGCTGGTATCTTCGACTGATTTCAGCTCCACCCGCAGGGGCTTCACCTACATATCAGCGTGCCTTCTCCCGAAGTTACGGCACCATTTTGCCTAGTTCCTTCACCCGAGTTCTCTCAAGCGCCTTGGTATTCTCTACCTGACCACCTGTGTCGGTTTGGGGTACGATTTCGTGTTACCTGATGCTTAGAGGCTTTTCCTGGAAGCAGGGCATTTGTTACTTCAGCACCGTAGTGCCTCGTCATCACACCTCAGCGTTAATAAGGTACCGGATTTACCTGGAACCTCCGCCTACATGCTTAAACCGGGACAACCGTCGCCCGGCTAACATAGCCTTCTCCGTCCCCCCTTCGCAGTAACACCAAGTACAGGAATATTAACCTGTTTCCCATCGACTACGCCTTTCGGCCTCGCCTTAGGGGTCGACTCACCCTGCCCCGATTAACGTTGGACAGGAACCCTTGGTCTTCCGGCGAGCGGGCTTTTCACCCGCTTTATCGTTACTTATGTCAGCATTCGCACTTCTGATACCTCCAGCATGCCTCACAGCACACCTTCAACGGCTTACAGAACGCTCCCCTACCCAACAACGCATAAGCGTCGCTGCCGCAGCTTCGGTGCATGGTTTAGCCCCGTTACATCTTCCGCGCAGGCCGACTCGACCAGTGAGCTATTACGCTTTCTTTAAATGATGGCTGCTTCTAAGCCAACATCCTGGCTGTCTGTGCCTTCCCACATCGTTTCCCACTTAACCATGACTTTGGGACCTTAGCTGGCGGTCTGGGTTGTTTCCCTCTTCACGACGGACGTTAGCACCCGCCGTGTGTCTCCCGTGATAACATTCTTCGGTATTCGTAGTTTGCATCGGGTTGGTAAGCCGGGATGGCCCCCTAGCCGAAACAGTGCTCTACCCCCGAAGATGAGTTCACGAGGCGCTACCTAAATAGCTTTCGGGGAGAACCAGCTATCTCCCGGTTTGATTGGCCTTTCACCCCCAGCCACAAGTCATCCGCTAATTTTTCAACATTAGTCGGTTCGGTCCTCCAGTTAGTGTTACCCAACCTTCAACCTGCCCATGGCTAGATCACCGGGTTTCGGGTCTATACCCTGCAACTTAACGCCCAGTTAAGACTCGGTTTCCCTTCGGCTCCCCTATACGGTTAACCTTGCTACAGAATATAAGTCGCTGACCCATTATACAAAAGGTACGCAGTCACACCACGAAGGTGCTCCCACTGCTTGTACGTACACGGTTTCAGGTTCTTTTTCACTCCCCTCGCCGGGGTTCTTTTCGCCTTTCCCTCACGGTACTGGTTCACTATCGGTCAGTCAGGAGTATTTAGCCTTGGAGGATGGTCCCCCCATATTCAGACAGGATACCACGTGTCCCGCCCTACTCTTCGAGTTCACAGCCTGTGTGCTTTCGTGTACGGGGCTGTCACCCTGTATCGCCGGACTTTCCAGACCGTTCCACTAACACACAAGCTGATTCAGACTCTGGGCTGCTCCCCGTTCGCTCGCCGCTACTGGGGGAATCTCGGTTGATTTCTTTTCCTCGGGGTACTTAGATGTTTCAGTTCCCCCGGTTCGCCTCGTTAACCTATGTATTCAGTTAACGATAGTGCAACGAATTGCACTGGGTTTCCCCATTCGGACATCGCCGGGTCAAAGGTTCATATCACCTCGCCGGCGCTTTTCGCAGATTAGCACGTCCTTCATCGCCTCTGACTGCCAGGGCATCCACCGTGTACGCTTAGTCGCTTAACCTCACAACCCGAAGATGTTTCACTTCTGATTGCGAAAATTTGAGAGACTCGAACACACCATTAAAGATGTGTCGTTTCAATTTTCAGCTTGATCCAGATTTTTAAAGAGCAAATATCTCAAACGTCACCCGAAGATGAGTTTTGAGATACTGAGGCAGGTGACTTTCACTCACGAACCAGCAAGTGGCGTCCCCTAGGGGATTCGAACCCCTGTTACCGCCGTGAAAGGGCGGTGTCCTGGGCCTCTAGACGAAGGGGACGTGTAAGTCTCAATCGCAAGACGCCTTGCTATTTACTTTTCATCAGACAATCTGTGTGAGCACTACAAAGGCAGGTTCTTTAAGGTAAGGAGGTGATCCAACCGCAGGTTCCCCTACGGTTACCTTGTTACGACTTCACCCCAGTCATGAATCACAAAGTGGTAAGCGCCCTCCCGAAGGTTAAGCTACCTACTTCTTTTGCAACCCACTCCCATGGTGTGACGGGCGGTGTGTACAAGGCCCGGGAACGTATTCACCGTAGCATTCTGATCTACGATTACTAGCGATTCCGACTTCATGGAGTCGAGTTGCAGACTCCAATCCGGACTACGACGCACTTTATGAGGTCCGCTTGCTCTCGCGAGGTCGCTTCTCTTTGTATGCGCCATTGTAGCACGTGTGTAGCCCTACTCGTAAGGGCCATGATGACTTGACGTCATCCCCACCTTCCTCCAGTTTATCACTGGCAGTCTCCTTTGAGTTCCCGGCCTAACCGCTGGCAACAAAGGATAAGGGTTGCGCTCGTTGCGGGACTTAACCCAACATTTCACAACACGAGCTGACGACAGCCATGCAGCACCTGTCTCAGAGTTCCCGAAGGCACCAATCCATCTCTGGAAAGTTCTCTGGATGTCAAGAGTAGGTAAGGTTCTTCGCGTTGCATCGAATTAAACCACATGCTCCACCGCTTGTGCGGGCCCCCGTCAATTCATTTGAGTTTTAACCTTGCGGCCGTACTCCCCAGGCGGTCGACTTAACGCGTTAGCTCCGGAAGCCACGCCTCAAGGGCACAACCTCCAAGTCGACATCGTTTACGGCGTGGACTACCAGGGTATCTAATCCTGTTTGCTCCCCACGCTTTCGCACCTGAGCGTCAGTCTTTGTCCAGGGGGCCGCCTTCGCCACCGGTATTCCTCCAGATCTCTACGCATTTCACCGCTACACCTGGAATTCTACCCCCCTCTACAAGACTCTAGCCTGCCAGTTTCGAATGCAGTTCCCAGGTTGAGCCCGGGGATTTCACATCCGACTTGACAGACCGCCTGCGTGCGCTTTACGCCCAGTAATTCCGATTAACGCTTGCACCCTCCGTATTACCGCGGCTGCTGGCACGGAGTTAGCCGGTGCTTCTTCTGCGGGTAACGTCAATCGACAAGGTTATTAACCTTATCGCCTTCCTCCCCGCTGAAAGTACTTTACAACCCGAAGGCCTTCTTCATACACGCGGCATGGCTGCATCAGGCTTGCGCCCATTGTGCAATATTCCCCACTGCTGCCTCCCGTAGGAGTCTGGACCGTGTCTCAGTTCCAGTGTGGCTGGTCATCCTCTCAGACCAGCTAGGGATCGTCGCCTAGGTGAGCCTTTACCCCACCTACTAGCTAATCCCATCTGGGCACATCTGATGGCAAGAGGCCCGAAGGTCCCCCTCTTTGGTCTTGCGACGTTATGCGGTATTAGCTACCGTTTCCAGTAGTTATCCCCCTCCATCAGGCAGTTTCCCAGACATTACTCACCCGTCCGCCGCTCGCCGGCAAAGTAGCAAGCTACTTTCCGCTGCCGCTCGACTTGCATGTGTTAGGCCTGCCGCCAGCGTTCAATCTGAGCCATGATCAAACTCTTCAATTTAAGTTTGATGCTCGTGAATTAAACTTCGTAATGAATTACGTATGTTCACTCAGAGACTTGGTATTCATTTTTCGTCTTGCGACGTTAAGAATCCATGTCACTTTGAGTGCCCACACAGATTGTCTGATAAATTGTTAAAGAGCAGTGCCGCTTCGCTTTTCGCAGCGGCGCGGGGTGTGCATATTACGCTTTCCCGCTTCAGAGTCAAGTGATTAATTTCGCTTTTCTCTGCTGACCCGGCGGCGTGTGTGCCGTTGTTCCGTGTCAGTGGAGGCGCATTATAGGGAGTTATTCCGACGTGACAAGAGGAAATTTAAAAAAAGTTTCCATCCGCGTTTTTTTTCACCAACAGAGGTGAAATCAAGCTACAAATTGTTCTATTTGATGTATCTGCAACCACAATCACATTCGAGGTGGCATAATTATCAGCATGAATCTTTAAGGAATAAAAGCGATGCCATTAAGCGCACAACAGCTGGCCGCCCAAAAAAACCTGTCGTACGTGCTGGCAGAAAAGCTGGCTCAGCGGATTTTAGCGGGTAAATATCCCCCGGGTAGCATCCTGCCGGGTGAAATGGAGCTGGGTGAGCAGTTTGGGGTGAGCCGTACCGCCGTGCGCGAAGCGGTGAAAACCCTAACGGCAAAAGGTATGGTGCTTCCACGCCCTCGCATTGGCACGCGCGTGATGCCACAGAGTAACTGGAATTTTCTCGATCAGGAGCTGCTCTCCTGGTGGATGACGGAAGATAACTTTCATCAGGTCGTCGATCACTTTCTGGTGATGCGCAGCAGCCTTGAACCTCAGGCATGCCTGCTTGCCGCCACGCTAGGAACAGCAGAGCAGAAAGCGCAGCTTAACGCATTGATGGAAGAGATGGTGTTCCTGAAAAAACACTTCAACCGCGAACGCTGGGTTGAGGTCGATATGGCCTGGCATGAACACATCTATATGATGAGCGCCAATCCGTTCCTCACCTCTTTTGCCTCTTTATTTCATTCGGTGTATCACACCTACTTTACCTCTATTACACAAAACGAAGTGGTAAAACTGGATTTGCACCAGGCGATAGTTGATGCCATCCAGGAAAGCGACGGGCAGCGAGCCCTGAGTGCGTGCCAGGCATTGCTGGCCGCGCCAACCCACCAGCAGGTAAATAAATGACAACGAAAAAAGCGCGCAGCATGGCCGGATTGCCGTGGATTGCAGCCATGGCGTTTTTTATGCAGGCACTGGATGCCACCATCCTCAACACAGCGCTTCCCGCTATAGCGCAAAGCCTTAACCGCTCCCCGCTGGCGATGCAGTCCGCCATCATCAGCTACACCCTGACGGTCGCAATGTTAATTCCGGTCAGCGGCTGGCTGGCCGACCGCTTTGGCACCCGCAGAGTTTTCATGCTGGCCGTAACGCTCTTTACGCTCGGTTCGCTGGCCTGTGCGCTCTCCTCATCCTTAACGGAGCTGGTTATCTTCCGCGTATTGCAGGGCATTGGCGGCGCGATGATGATGCCGGTGGCGCGCCTTGCTTTGCTGCGGGCCTACCCCAGGAGCGAACTGCTTCCCGTACTCAACTTCGTCACCATGCCGGGCCTGGTTGGCCCGATTCTTGGCCCGGTACTCGGAGGCGTGTTTGTCACCTGGGCAAGCTGGCACTGGATCTTCCTGATTAATATTCCAATTGGCGTTGCGGGGCTGCTGTATGCCCGCAAATATATGCCGAACTTCACCACGCCAAGGCGCAGCTTCGATATGGGCGGCTTTTTCCTGTTTGGCCTGAGCCTGGTGTTATTCTCCAGCGGGATGGAGCTGTTTGGCGAGAAGATCGTCGCGACGTGGTTAGCACTCTCCGTTATCCTCGGCGGTATTCTGTTATTCCTTCTTTATATACGTCACGCGCGCCGTCACCCGACGCCGTTAATCTCCCTGGGGCTCTTTAACACCCGAACGTTTTCCGTAGGGATTGCTGGGAACATTGCGTCTCGTCTGGGGACGGGTTGCGTACCGTTCCTGATGCCATTGATGCTGCAGGTGGGTTTCGGCTACCCGGCCCTGATTGCTGGCTGCATGATGGCGCCCACGGCAATGGGCTCGATTCTGGCAAAATCAACCGTGACACAGGTGCTGCGCTGGTTTGGCTATCGTAAGACGCTGGTCGGCGTGACGGTCTTTATCGGTCTGATGATTGCGCAGTTCTCGCTACAATCCGCCGCGTTACCCGTCTGGATGCTGATCCTGCCGCTGTTTGTGTTGGGCATGGCGATGTCGACGCAGTTCACGTCGATGAACACCATCACCCTCGCCGACCTGACTGACGAGAACGCCAGCAGCGGCAACAGCGTGCTGGCGGTAACGCAACAGCTGTCGATCAGTTTAGGGGTTGCCGTGAGTGCAGCGGTGCTGAGGTTTTATGAGGGTTTTGACAGCGCGAATACCGTTGAGCAGTTCCACTATACCTTTATCACCATGGGCGCACTTACCGTGGTATCGGCGCTGGTCTTTATGCTGTTAAAACCAAAAGACGGCCGAAACCTGATTAAAGAGCGTCACAAAGAGAAAGCTAAACCGAACCGCGTTCCATCAGAACAGGAGTAAGCTGCAGCCGTTGCTGCTGCAGCGTGGGCTGCGCCATACGGTGGATCAACACATCGATGGCCAGCTCGCCCAGTTCATCCTTCGGCTGATGAATAGTGGTCAGCGGCGGCGTCATGTAGCTGGCCAGTTCGATATCGTCATAGCCAATCACAGCCATATCGTCCGGCACGCGTAGCCCCGCCTGATACAACGCCTGATAGGCACCAAACGCCATCGCGTCGTTACCAATAAAGACCGCCTGCGGACGCGGCTTTTGCGCCAGCAGTTTCTGCATCGCCTCGAAGCCGCCGTTAAATTCAAAGTCGCCGGTGATCCGGTAACCATCAGGAATGGCAAGCCCCGCTCGTTCCATGGCGGAGATATACCCTTCCAGACGCAAACGCGCCGGGGTTTTATCCAGCGGCCCCGTAATACAGGCAATGCGAGTGTGTCCTTTATCAATCAGGTACTGAGTCGCCATATCGCCGCCCAGCAGGGAGTTATCCTGAATAAGATCGCTGGTTCCGTCGAACGGCGCCCAGTCCATCATCACGGTGGGAATCGAAGGATAGCGCTGGATGATCTCTTTCGAGGGCTGGTGCGTTTCGGTGCAGAGCAGTAATAGCCCGTCGACGCGTTTTTGCATCAGCGTTTCCAGGTTACGATTCATGCGCTGCTCGTCACCCTCGGTATTGCACAGCACCAGGCTGTAGCCACGCTCGAAGCAGCTGCGCTCCACGCCGCGAACCAGTTCTGAATAAAAGGGGTTGGTACTGGCGGTGATCAGCATACCGATGGTGCGCGTCTGGTTGAGCTTAAGGCTGCGCGCCAGCGCAGACGGCGCATAGTTGAGTTCTTTTACCGCAGCTTCGACTTTCTCACGAATCGCCTCGCTGACGAAGCGATCGTTGTTTATAACGTGGGAGACCGTCGAGGTAGAAACGCCCGCCATGCGGGCGACATCTTTCATTGTGGCCAAGCGTTACCCCTGCTGACTTAAGAATTCATCGATCTCTTTACGCCACGGAACGGAAGGCTGGGCGCCTTTGCGCGTCACCGCAATCGCGGCAGCAGCGTGTGCGAAGCGAATAGCGTCATCCATTCTCTTGCCTTCCAGCAGCGCGGTGACCAGTGCACCGTTGAAGGTATCTCCCGCTGCGATGGTATCAATCGCTTTGACCTTAAAGCCCGGCACGCGACGGCCTTCGCCATTGACGCTTGCCCACACCCCACGGCTACCAAGGGTGATAATCACGGTACCGATGCCCTTATCATGCAGTGCACGCGCGGCTCGCGCGGCATCGTCATCATTTTCTACGCGAATGCCCGTCAGCTTTTCGGCTTCGGTTTCGTTCGGCGTAATGATGTCCACCAGCGCCAGCAGCTCGTCTGATAATACACGGGCCGGGGCCGGGTTAAGTACGACACTGGTATGATTTTCATGCGCAATTTTCGCGGCGGCCAGCACGCTTTCAACCGGTGACTCCAGTTGCATGAGCAGGGCTTCCGCTCCGGCGATGATGGCACGTTGCGCTTCTACGCGCTCCGTCGTCAGCGCAGCGTTAGCACCCGCATGAATACCGATGACATTCTCACCTTCAGCGTTGACGAAAATCAGCGCCACGCCGGTCGATTCCCCTGCAACCACGCTGACCGGTGCGACATCAATGTTGTCGCTCGCCAGCTGTTTGCGTACGCGCTCACCGGTATCGTCATCCCCCGTGCAGGCGATAAACGCAATATTCGCCCCGCTGCGACCGGCAGCGACGGCCTGGTTGGCACCTTTACCGCCAAATGCCACCTGATACTGGTTACCCGTGACGGTTTCGCCCGGTGCAGGGAACGATTCAAGGTTAAGAATGTGATCGGCATTAATACTGCCAAGGACGACGAGGTTGCCTGCGGTTTTCATGGTTGGGTTGTCCATCTGAGAGCGCCACCGGTGTTACCCGGTGGCGTATGCCACACTTTTCTTTATTGGTGTCCCTCAGGCAGCCAGCGACTGCCTGATTCGCCTTTTACTGCTTGATGACCAGCTTCAGGTCAACTGGGTATTTAGCCTGAACTTTTTCGCCCTTCAGCACTTTGTCGGCAGTTTCAACGCCAGTGGCGCCAATCTGCTCAGGCAGCTGAGCGATGGTCGCAGCCAGTTTGCCATCGTTTACTGCTTTTTCACCATCCGGCGTGCCGTCAAATCCGACAACCATCACATCAGATTTACCTGCGGTCTGCAGGGCACGCAGCGCGCCCAGCGCCATTTCGTCGTTCTGCGCGAATACCGCCTGCACGTCAGGGTGTGCGGTCAGCAGGTTCTGCATAACGTTCAGACCTTTAGTACGGTCGAAGTCTGCCGGCTGGCTGGCCAGCACGTTGAATTTGTGTGCAGCCACAGCCTGCTGGAAGCCTTCACCACGCTCGCGGGCTGCGGACGTACCGGCAATCCCCTGCAGTTCGATAACTTTCGCGCCTTCGCCGGCTTTCTTCGCGATGTAATCACCCGCGATTTTGCCGCCCAGCACGTTATCAGACGCAATGTGGCTAACAACTTCGCCTTTCGTTGCCTGGCGGTCCAGAGTAATCACCGGAATTTTCGCCTGGTTTGCCATTTTAACTGCGTTACCTACGGCGTCAGAATCGGTTGGGTTGATCAGCAGAATTTTAGTGCCGCGAACGGTTAAGTCCTGAACGTTAGCCAGCTCTTTCGCCGGGTTGTTCTGTGAATCCAGTACCACCAGGTTGTAGCCCAGTTTGTCCGCTTCTTTCTGCGCACCGTCCTTCAGGGAGACGAAGAACGGGTTGTTCAGGGTAGAGACAACCAGCGCGATGGTATCTTTCGCCATGGCGTTAGCACTTACGGTTGCGCTCAGCGCGACAGCGGAAACCAGGGTAGCCAGTTTTTTCATGTTCATATCTAAGATGTCCTGTAGTGTCGTCAGTTACTGTTTTTTGTTGTCTACCAGTACCGCCAGCAAAATCACCACTGCCTTAACGATCATCTGGTAATAGGAGGAAACACCTAACAAATTCAAGCCATTATTCAGGAAACCGAGAATCAGTGCGCCGATCAATGTCCCAACAATGCGACCTTTACCGCCCGCAAGACTCGTACCGCCCAGAACCACGGCCGCGATAGCATCCAGCTCATATCCCGTACCCGCCGTCGGCTGCGCGGAGGAGAGGCGCGCCACTTCGATGATGCCTGCCAGTGACGCCAGCAGACCGCACAGGGAGTAAACGATAATTTTGACTTTATTAACGCTGATCCCGGACAGGCGCGTTGCCGCTTCGTTACCGCCCAGCGCGTAAATATAACGGCCCAGACGGGTGTGGTGCAGCATGTACCACGCCGCCAGGAAGACGATAGCCATGATCCAGACCGGGGTCGGAACACCCAGCGGGCGACCGATACCGAACCAGCCAAACAGATCCGCGTTATCGGTAAAGCCGGTATTAACCGGGCTACCGTTGGTGTATACCATGGTCACACCGCGCAGCAGCAGCATCATCACCAGCGTGGCGATAAACGCCTGAACGCGGCCCTTTGCCACAATCACGCCGGTTACGGCACCAATCGCCGCGCCTGCCGCCAGGGCAGCGGCCACGGCCACCAGCGCGTTGACTTCAATGCCGACAATCGAAGCGGCGATCGCGCCGGTGAGCGCCAGCAGGGAACCGACGGATAGATCGATACCTGAGGTCAAAATCACCAGCGTCATGCCGACCGCCATAATTGCGTTCACCGATGTTTGCTGCAGAATGTTGAACAGGTTATTAACGGTGAAAAAGTTCGGGCTCATGGTCGACACAATCGCGATCAGCACCAGCAGGGCAATCAGCGATTTTTGTTCCATCAGCCATGCCTTTGTGAAATAGCGGCGACCAGAAACAGCCTGGGTAGTCATCTTCTTACTCCTGATTCACGCGATTAAGCTTGCCCACAGCGGCAGCCATCAGAACTTCCTGGGTGGCCTGCTCGCGAGTGAATTCACCGCCGAGATGCCCTTCATGCATGACGATAATGCGATCGCTCATGCCTAATACTTCTGGCATCTCGGAAGAGACCAGAATGATGCTCAGACCGTCGGCCTTGAACTGGTTAATCAGTTGGTAGATCTCTTTCTTCGCGCCCACGTCTACGCCGCGGGTTGGCTCGTCGAGGATTAACACTTTCGGGCGCGTCATCAGCCCGCGCGCAATCGCCACTTTCTGCTGATTACCGCCGGACAACAGGCCAATCGCCTGCTCCATCGACGGGGTTTTGACGTTAAAGAGGCGGATAAAATCGCTGACCGCCTGCTGCTCATCTTTATGCTTCAGGCTACCGCCGCTATGGCTGAAATAGCGCAGCGCGGTCAGGGACATGTTCTCTTTAACCGACATCCCCAGCACCAGGCCGTCGCGTTTGCGGTCTTCGGATATATAAACGATGCCGTTCGCCAGACCATCCTGCGGAGAACGGGTGACCACTTCATGACCGTCGAGGGTGACATAACCGCTGGTGCGCGGCAGTGCGCCGTACAACACTTTCATCAGCTCGGTACGTCCGGCACCCATCAGTCCCGCCACGCCCAGGATCTCGCCCTGGCGCAGGGTAAAGGTCACGTCGTTCACACCCGGACCGCAGAGGTTGTCCACCTTCAGGCGGATCTCACCCGGCGCTTTCTCCAGATGCGGATACTGATCTTCGAGCTTGCGTCCCACCATCATTTCGATGAGGGTATCTTCGGTCAGCGTGGCGACTTCGCGCTCGGCAATAAACTGCCCGTCGCGGAAGACGGTAACGTCATCGCAGATTTCGAAGATCTCTTTCATGCGGTGAGAGATATAGACAATCCCGCGCCCCTGCGACTTCAGCTCGCGGATCACGCGGAACAGGGATTCGGTTTCGGTATCGGTCAGGGCGTCGGTCGGTTCATCCATAATGATGACCTTCGACTCAAAGCTCAGCACCTTCGCGATTTCCACCATCTGCTGATCGCCAATGGACAGATCGCCTACCAGGCGGTCGCTCTTAAAGCGCAGGTTCAGCTTCGCCAGCAGCTTGTCCGCTTCGGCGTACATGGTTTTCCAGTCGATTTTGCCGAACCGGTTAACAAACTCGCGGCCGAGGAAGATGTTTTCCGCAATGGTAAGCTGAGGAATGAGGTTCAGCTCCTGGTGAATAATACCGATACCCGCTTCCTGAGAAGATTTTGGGCCATTGAAGGTAGTCTCTTTACCCAGCCAGACGAGTGAACCGGCATCGCGTTGATAGATACCGGTCAGCACTTTCATCATGGTGGATTTGCCGGCACCGTTTTCGCCCACCAGCGCCATCACGCGCCCGGGGTAGACGTTCAGCGCCGCGCCGGAGAGGGCTTTTACGCCCGGGAACGACTTATCGATCCCTTTGAGTTGCAGTAATGCGTCCATGATGGCCTCAGAATGTGACGCCAGCACAGAGAATGATATTCGCATACGGGGAACACTCCCCGCTGCGAATCACCGCCTGACTGTCTGCGGTTTGTTGTTTGAACTGTTCGTGCGTCGTGTAACGAATTTCTATGGTGTTTCCCTGGTGTTGTTGCAGTTGCTCAATATGGCTGAGCAACGTTTCGTGGAGTTGCGGATTATGTTGTTTGATTTCCGCCGCGAGAATGGCCGCCTCAACCTGCATCTCCGCCGTCACAACTTCCAGTACCTGCATAAACGAGGGTACACCCTGCGTTAACGCCATATCGATACGGGTTGTGCTGCGCGGAACCGGTAAGCCTGCATCGCAAACCACCAGCGTATCGGTATGCCCAAGACGGGAAATAACCGATGAGATTTCTGAGTTGAGTACCGTGCCTTTCTTCATTTTCTTGCTCCACTAGCGAAACGTTTCGCTGACATCAGTTTAATCTCAAGAATGTTCAGAAAACCATCATGACGTAACAGATTTGTGATCGACGTCGAAACGTTTCGCTAAGTGAAATGCAGAGACAATTATTGTGGGTTGGCGGGGGGGTTGGTAGGCCGGGTAAGCGAAGCGCCACCCGGCATTTTCAGAAGGGATTAGATCTCGACCTGCGTCCCCAGCTCAATCACGCGGTTAGGCGGGATCTCAAACTGGTCAGGCGCGCGCAGGGCGTTACGCTGCAGGATGAGGTACAGCTTGCCGCGCAGGCGCAGATACCACGGACGCTTGCCGATGATTAGCGACTCGTGCGACATAAAGAACGACGTCTCCATCATCCGGCAGCTCAGCCCTTCCAGGCCGCAGCGGTGGAACACCTCTTCCACGTTTGGCGTTTCGCGCCAGCCGTAGCTTGCCACCACGCGCCAGAAGGTCGGCGACAGCTGCTCAATCTGCACGCGACGGACGTTATGAACATACGGCGCATCTTCCGTGCGCAGCGTCAGCAGGATCACCCGCTCGTGCAGCACCTTGTTGTGCTTGAGGTTATGCATCAGCGCGAACGGAATGACGTTCAGCGCGCGTGACATATATACCGCAGTACCCGGCACGCGGACCGGCGGGGATTTCTCCAGAGAAGCGATCATCGCCTCAAGAGAGTTCCCGTGCTCGTGCATGCGGCGCAGCAGGCGGAAACGCTCGCTTTTCCAGGTGGTCATGACGATGAACATCACCAGACCCAGCGTCAGCGGCAGCCAGCCACCGGAGACAATTTTATCGAGGTTCGCTGAGAACAGCGGTACGTCGATACACAGGAAGCCCACCAGAATCATCGCCACGAGGAATTTATTCCAGTGCCAGTTTCGGTACGCCACCGTGGTGGAGAGAAGCGATGTCAGCACCATCGTACCGGTTACCGCAATACCGTACGCCGCCGCCAGGTTACTGGAGTGCTCGAAGCTGACGATAACAATAACAACAGCGAAATAGAGGAGCCAGTTAACGAACGGGATGTAGATTTGGCCTGACTCCATCTCTGAGGTATGGATGATGCGCATCGGTGACAGATACCCCAGACGCACGGCCTGGCGCGTCAGAGAAAACACGCCGGAAATCACCGCCTGGGAGGCAATGACGGTCGCCAGCGTCGCCAGGATCAGCATCGGCACCAGAGCCCAGTCGGGCGCCAGCAGGAAGAACGGGTTCTTGATCGCTTCCGGGTTTTTAAGCAACAGCGCGCCCTGACCGAAATAGTTCAGCACCAGCGACGGCAGCACCACAATAAACCATGCCACGCGGATAGGCAGTTTCCCGAAGTGGCCCATGTCAGCATACAGCGCTTCCACACCGGTGATGGAGAGCACGACGGCCCCCAGCGCCACGAAGGAAACCACTTTGTATTCGAGGAAGAAATGCACCGCCCAGTAAGGGTTCAGCGCATGCAGCACTTCGGGGTTCGCGATAATGCTGCGTAAACCAAGCGCCGCCAGGATCAGGAACCAGGCCAACATAATCGGCGCGAACAGTTTGCCCACCAGCCCTGTACCGTGCTTCTGGATCATGAATAGCAGCGTCAGGACAATAATGGCCAGCGGAACCACCCATGAATCGAGCTGCGGAGCGATAATCTCCAGCCCCTCTATCGCCGACAGCACCGAGATAGCTGGCGTTATCACCACTTCCCCGTAGAAGAAACTGCCGCCAATCAGGCCGATAATGACCAGCACAGAGGTCATCCTGGCCGAGGTATTACGCCCGGCAAGAGACATCAGGGTCAGGATCCCACCTTCACCTGCGTTATCAGCACGCATAACGAAGGAGAGATATTTAACGGAAACCACCAGGATCAGCAGCCAGAAAATGAGGGACAGGAAGCCAAACACGGCATCGCGTTCAACACCAAAACCAAACTGGCCGGACAGACATTCACGAAGCGTATAAAGCGGGCTGGTGCCGATATCACCGTAGACAACCCCGATCGCCGCAAGCGTTATTGCGGGTAATGATTGCTTATTATCAGTGCTCATAGACTAGTCTTTTCGTTTAAATAACAAATGTGTTCCCGGTCCCTTGGCCCACAAAAAGCGCACAGTATGCACGATTCATTGCAAAATCGTACCCCTAAATGCAACCGCATTAATGTAGCGCAAAGAAAATTGCGCCGCACTTCAGTCTATTACCAGCCCTGACTGAAACGTCTATACTCGCTTCAATTGGCCGCCACGACGGCGAAAGGATGCAAAACTATTATGGCTCACTCACATTTATTAGCAGAAAGAATTTCCCGCCTCAGCAGCGCGCTGGAAAAAGGCCTTTTCGAGCGTAGCCACGCCATCCGCCTCTGCTTACTGGCGGCGTTGAGCGGTGAAAGCGTGTTTTTGCTGGGACCGCCGGGCATTGCCAAAAGCCTGATTGCCCGCAGGCTGAAATTTGCTTTTCAGAACGCCCGCGCCTTCGAATATCTCATGACCCGGTTTTCCACCCCAGAAGAAGTTTTTGGTCCGCTCTCCATTCAGGCATTGAAAGATGAGGGGCGCTATCAGCGTCTGACAGAAGGGTATCTTCCGGAGGCTGAGATTGTTTTTCTCGATGAGATCTGGAAAGCGGGGCCGGCTATTCTGAACACCCTGCTCACGGCGATAAACGAACGTCGGTTCCGTAACGGCGCCAGTGAAGAGAAAATCCCGATGCGCCTGCTGGTGGCCGCCTCTAACGAACTGCCTGAAGCCGACAGCAGTCTGGAAGCGCTGTATGACCGTATGCTTATCCGCCTGTGGCTGGACAAAGTGCAGGATAAGTCCAACTTCCGCTCCATGCTGGTCAGCCAGCAGGATGAAAGTGAAAACCCGGTATCCGCTTCGCTGCAGGTGACGGATGAGGAGTATCACCAGTGGCAGCAGGATATCGGCAAAATCAAACTGCCAGACGCCGTCTTCGAGCTGATCTATCTGCTGCGCCAGCAGCTTGATCTCATCCCTTCAGCGCCCTATGTCTCCGATCGCCGGTGGAAAAAAGCGATCCGCCTGCTGCAGGCGAGCGCCCTGTTCAGCGGGCGTGATGCCGTTGCGCCAATCGATCTGATCCTGCTGAAAGACTGCCTCTGGCACGATGCAGAAGGCATGAACCTGATGCAGCAGCAGCTTGACGTTTTGATGACCGGACACGCCTGGGGGCAGCAGGCAATGCTCAACCAGCTGGGGGCGATTGCCCAGCGGCGCATCCAGCTCCAGCAGCAGCAAAGTGATAAAACCGCGCTGAAAGTGAATCGCCTTGGGGGCATGTTCGCCCGCAAACCGCACTACGAGCTTCCCGCGGCTCTGACCAGCGCAACGCTAACGTTGCTGCTCCAGCAGCCGCTTAAACTGCATGATATGCAGGTGGTGCACATTACGATTGAGCGCGAGGCGCTGGGGCAGTGGCTGGATAAGGGCGGAGAGATCCGAGGAAAACTCAACGGCATTGGTTTCGCGCAGCCGCTGAATATGGAAGTGGACAGCAGCCAGCACCTGGTGATCCGCGACGTCAGCCTCCAGGGATCGCGTCTTGCGCTGCCGGGCACCGCCTCTGACAGCGTCCCCGAAGAGATTAAGCAGCAGCTGGAAGCGCTGGATACCGAATGGCATCAGCAGCACACCCGCTTTAGCGAGCAGCAAAAATGCCTCTTTATTCATAGCGACTGGCTAGGTCGCATCGAAGCCAGCCTGCAGGACGTCAGCGCGCAGATCAAACAGGCGCGTCAATGCTAACGCTGGATACGCTTAACGTCATGCTGGCCGTCAGCGAGGAGGGGTTGATCGAAGAAGTAGTCATTACCCTTCTGGCGTCGCCGCAGCTGGCGGCGTTTTTTGAAAAATTTCCAAAGCTTAAAAAGGCGATGACGGACGATCTGCCCCGCTGGCGGGAAAATTTGCGTCAGCGGTTCAGGGAGACCGAAGTTCCGCCTGAGTTAACGGAAGAGGTGGCCTGCTATCAGCAGTGCCAGCGGCTCTCCACGTCGCAGTTTATCGTCCAGCTCCCGCAAACCCTGACGTTGCTCGATAACGTCCACTCTCCGTTTGCAAGCCAGGCCCGGGCGCTGGTCACGGATAACGCCACCTTTACCCCCGCACTGCATACCCTCTTCCTACAGCGCTGGCGGCTCAGCCTGGTGGTTCAGGCCACAACGCTGAACCAGCAGCTGCTGGACGAAGAGCGTGAACAGCTGCTCAGTGAAGTTCAGGAACGGATGACGCTGAGCGGCCAGCTAGAACAGGTGCTGGTGGAGAATGAAAACGCCGCAGGGCGTCTGTGGGATATGAGCGCCGGCCAGCTCCGGCGCGGGGATTATCAGCTGATCGTCAAATACGGCGATTTTCTGGCGCAGCAGCCCGAGCTGATGAAGCTTGCAGAACAGCTGGGCCGCTCAAGGGAGGCAAAGTCGGTCCCAAAGAAAGATGCCCCGATGGAAACCTTCCGCACCCTGGTGCGCGAACCGGCTACCGTGCCGGAGCAGGTCGACGGGCTCCAGCAGAGCGATGACATTTTACGCCTGCTGCCCACGGAGCTGAGCACGCTGGGGATGACCGAGCTGGAGTATGAGTTCTATCGTCGGCTGGTGGAAAAACAGCTTCTCACCTACCGACTGCACGGCGAAGCCTGGCGCGAGAAAGTCAGCCAACGGCCGGTCGTCCATCAGGATTTTGATGAACAGCCGCGCGGGCCATTCATTGTTTGCGTGGATACGTCCGGTTCGATGGGCGGGTTTAACGAGCAGTGCGCTAAGGCATTCTGTCTGGCACTGATGCGCGTGGCGCTGGCCGATCGCCGCCGCTGCTTCATCATGCTCTTCTCCAGCGAGGTGGTGGGCTATGAGCTGACGAACCAGCAGGGTATCGAGCAGGCAATCCGCTTCCTGAGCCAGCGCTTTCGCGGCGGCACGGATCTGGCCAGCTGCTTTCGCAGCATTGTGGAGCGTATGCAGGGAGGCGACTGGTACGACGCTGACGCGGTGGTCATTTCCGATTTTATTGCCCAGCGGCTGCCGGATGACGTGGTGAATAAGGTGAAGGAGTTACAGCGGGTGCACCAGCACCGATTTCATGCGGTGGCGATGTCAGCCCATGGAAAACCCGGCATCATGCGCATCTTCGATCATATCTGGCGCTTTGATACCGGGCTGCGTAGCCGCCTGCTCAGACGCTGGCAGCGTTAATTACAGAAGAGAACCGACGCTTTCACGTACCTGCTGCGGCCAGACGCCACACTGAACCTGACCGATATGGGGTAATTGCAGCAGCAGCATGGTCAGACGGGACTGGCCGATACCGCCGCCGATAGTCTGAGGCATTTCACCGCGCAGCAGCGCCTGGTGCCACTCGAGTTTGAGACGATCTTCATCGCCGGTGACCGCCAGCTGGCGCTTCAGCGCGTCAGCATCCACGCGGATCCCCATAGAAGAGAGCTCGAAGGCGTCTTCCAGTACCGGGTTCCACACCAGAATATCGCCGTTCAGCCCGGCAAATTCGCCCTCACCCGCCGTACTCCAGTCATCATAATCCGGCGCGCGAACGTCGTGGCGTTTGCCATCAGACAGTTTGCCGCCGATACCGATCAGGAACACAGCACCTAATTCTTTGGCGATCGCACGCTCGCGGCCTTTAGCATCGAGATCCGGGAAGCGGCTCAGCAGCGCCTGGCTGTGAACAAAGTGGATCGTATCCGGCAGGAACGGCGCCAGACCAAACTCTTTGCTCACGGCCGCTTCGGTTGCTTTGATCCCGGCGTAGATCGCCTCAACGGTGGATTTCAGCGTGCCGACGTGACGTTCACCATCACCCATTACGCGCTCCCAGTCCCACTGGTCAACGTAAACGGAATGAATCGGTGAAAGGCGATCTTCATCGGGACGAAGGGCTTTCATGTGCGTGTAAAGCCCTTCGCCCGCGCTGAAGTCGTGTTGTCCCAGGGTTTGACGCTTCCACTTCGCCAGGGAATGAACCACTTCGAACTGGGCGTCTGGCAGTGTTTTCACTTTCACCTGTACCGCTTTTTCGCATCCAGAGAGGTTATCCTGCGTCCCGTCACCCACGCGGCTCAGAATCGGCGCCTGAACTTCAATAAGGCCAAGCTTCTCTTCCAGCTGGCGGGAAAAATGGGATTTTACGAAACTGATCTGGCGTTGTTTTGCGATGTAAGCGGTTTTCATTATTTATACTCCTGCGTCCTGTTGATATTGATTAAGCAACAGAAATGGCATCATATTCAATAACTCATCAACAAAAAGCCACCTTCACTTTTGATTCGATAAAATTAAACGCTAGAATAGAATGATTCATTAATCTTCATAAGAAAAAGCTATGGAAAATTATCAGATCGACAATCTCGACCGCGGCATTCTGGAGGCGTTAATGGCCAATGCCCGTACCGCCTACGCCGAGCTGGCGAAACAGTTTGGCGTCAGCCCGGGGACCATTCACGTTCGCGTAGAGAAGATGAAACAGGCGGGGATCATTACCGGCGCACGCATTGACGTCAGTCCTAAACATCTGGGTTACGACGTCTGCTGCTTCATCGGCATCATTCTTAAAAGCGCCAAAGACTACCCTTCAGCCCTGGCGAAGCTGAACGCGCTGGATGAAGTCACCGAGGCGTATTACACCACCGGGCATTACAGCATCTTTATTAAAGTCATGTGCCGATCCATCGACGCCCTCCAGCAGGTACTTATCAACAAGATCCAAACAATCGATGAAATTCAGTCCACCGAGACGCTGATCTCCCTGCAAAACCCGATCATGCGTACCATCCGCCCGTGATCGGGCAAATTCATTCCCACATTTTCCACAGGTAGATCCCAGCTCGTTCACAGCGTACAATGGCCGTCTCTTTATCTGGGCGAGCGATCAATGGCGGACATTACCCTTATCAGCGGCAGCACCCTTGGTGGTGCGGAATACGTAGCGGAACACCTGGCTGAAAAGCTGGAAGATGCGGGCTTTTCTACTGAAACCCTGCACGGTCCGTTGCTTGAAGATCTCCCGACTGACGGGGTCTGGCTGCTGATCACCTCCACGCACGGCGCGGGCGATCTGCCGGATAACCTGCAACCTTTATATGACGAACTGCTGGAACAGCAGCCCGACCTGTCAAACGTCCGTTTTGGCGCGGTGGGGATCGGCAGTCGTGAATATGACACCTTTTGCGGGGCAATAGAGAAAGTTGAAGCCGCTGTTACCTCTTGTGGAGCAAAACAGCTGGGTGAAACGCTCAAGATCAACATCCTCGATCATGACATTCCGGAGGATCCAGCCGAGATCTGGCTCGCGGAATGGAAAAATTTACTCAAAAACGATTAAAGATCGCGCGAACAGATGTGGATAACTCTGGTTAAAAGCTCGTATTAACCCGTAGTTATCCAAAGAACAACTGTTGTATCGTTTTTGACCTGTGCATAAAGTCGCGATCTGATCCCAGCTTATACTGTCCAGGATCACCGATCATTCACAGCAAACGATCCTTTCTAACTGCATGATCTTCTTTATGAGATCGGACTTATCCACACAGGTTCGCGATCCTAATAAGAGATCACAATAGAACAGATCTCTAAATAAAAAGATCTTCTTTTTAATAGCCCAGGATCCCAATGCTTTCTCGAAAGACTAAAGTTGAGTAGAATCCACGGCCCGGGCTTCAATCCATTTTCATACCGCTTTACGCGAGGCAGACCACCATGTTTTATCAGGATCCTTTTGACGTCATCATCATTGGCGGGGGTCATGCAGGCACTGAGGCCGCAATGGCCGCAGCGCGTATGGGTCAGCAGACCCTGCTTTTGACACACAATATCGACACGCTGGGACAAATGTCCTGTAATCCGGCGATTGGCGGCATTGGGAAAGGACACCTGGTAAAAGAAGTGGATGCACTTGGCGGCCTGATGGCGAAAGCGATCGATCATGCTGGCATCCAGTTTAGGATACTAAACGCGAGTAAAGGTCCCGCTGTGCGTGCGACCCGTGCCCAGGCAGACCGCGTGCTTTACCGTCAGGCTGTGCGCACCGCGCTGGAGAACCAGCCGAACCTGATGATCTTCCAGCAGGCGGTTGAAGATCTTATCGTTGAGAACGATCGCGTTGTGGGCGCCGTGACCCAGATGGGCCTCAAATTCCGCGCGAAAGCCGTAGTGCTGACCGTGGGCACCTTCCTGGACGGTAAAATTCATATCGGTCTGGATAACTACAGCGGTGGCCGCGCTGGCGATCCGCCGTCTATTCCACTGTCTCGCCGTCTGCGTGAACTGCCGCTGCGCGTCAGCCGCCTGAAAACCGGTACGCCGCCGCGTATTGATGCGCGGACCATTGATTTCAGCGTGCTGGCGCAACAGCACGGTGATAACCCCATGCCGGTCTTCTCGTTCATGGGCAATGCGGCACAGCATCCTCAGCAGGTACCGTGCTACATCACGCATACCAACGAGAAAACCCATGACGTGATCCGCAACAACCTCGATCGCAGCCCCATGTATGCCGGCGTGATCGAAGGGATCGGCCCACGCTACTGTCCGTCGATCGAAGACAAAGTGATGCGCTTTGCCGATCGTAACCAGCACCAGATCTTCCTGGAGCCGGAAGGACTGACCTCAAATGAAATTTATCCGAACGGCATCTCCACCAGCCTGCCGTTCGATGTGCAGATGCAAATTGTTCGCTCAATGCAGGGGATGGAGAATGCGAAAATCGTTCGTCCCGGCTACGCTATTGAGTACGATTTCTTCGATCCGCGCGACCTGAAGCCAACCCTGGAAAGCAAATTCATCCACGGTCTGTTCTTCGCGGGGCAGATTAACGGCACCACCGGCTACGAAGAAGCGGCTGCACAGGGCCTGCTTGCCGGTCTGAACGCCGCGCGCTTCTCTGCTGAGAAAGAGGGCTGGGCACCAGGCCGTTCTCAGGCGTATCTGGGCGTGCTGGTTGACGATCTCTGCACGCTGGGTACCAAAGAGCCGTACCGTATGTTTACCTCTCGCGCGGAATATCGCCTGATGCTGCGCGAAGATAACGCCGACCTGCGTCTGACCGAAATGGGCCGCGAGCTGGGTCTTGTCGATGACGAGCGCTGGGCGCGGTTTAACGAGAAGCTGGAGCGCATTGAACAGGAACGTCAGCGCCTGAAAACCACCTGGGTGAATCCGCAGGCGGAAACCGCTGCCGAAGTAAACGCTCACTTAACAGCGCCGCTGTCGCGCGAAGCCAGCGGGGAAGATCTGCTGCGTCGTCCTGAAGTCACCTACGAGAACCTGGTCAAACTGACCGCGTTCGCGCCGGGCCTGGAAGACGCTGAAGCGGCAGAGCAGGTTGAGATCCAGGTGAAGTACGAAGGTTACATCGCGCGTCAGCAGGATGAGATCGAAAAACAGCAGCGTAACGAAAACACGCTGCTGCCGGAAATGCTGGACTACCGCCAGGTGACGGGCCTTTCCAACGAAGTGATCGCCAAGCTGAACGATCACAAACCGGTATCGATCGGCCAGGCATCCCGTATCTCCGGCGTCACGCCTGCGGCGATTTCGATCCTGCTGGTCTGGCTGAAAAAGCAGGGCATGCTGCGCCGCAGCGCGTAATGCCCAGAACATTGCCCGGTGGCGCTGCGCTTACCGGGCCAGATGAACCCGTAGGGCGGGTAAGCGAAGCGCCACCCGCCATCTAAGTTTTCCAACAGGTATTCACCGTGCTCAACAAACTCTCTCGTCTGCTGGATCAGGCAGGTATTTCGCTCACCGATCACCAGAAAAATCAGCTGGTGGCCTATGTCGATATGCTGAACAAATGGAACAAAGCGTACAACCTGACCTCAGTACGTGACCCCAACGAGATGCTGGTACGCCATATTCTCGATAGCATCGTGGTTGCCCCGTGGCTGAAAGGTGAGCGTTTTATCGACGTGGGTACGGGACCAGGTTTACCGGGCGTTCCGCTGTCGATTGTTCGCCCTGAGAGTCATTTCACGCTGCTGGACAGCCTTGGCAAGCGCGTGCGCTTTTTACGTCAGGTACAGCATGAGCTGAAGCTTGAGAACATCACTCCCGTGCAGAGCAGGGTAGAGGAGTTCCCGGCAGAGCCGCCGTTTGACGGGGTTATCAGCCGCGCGTTTGCTTCACTCAATGACATGGTGAGCTGGTGCAAGCACTTGCCTGCAGAGAACGGCCGCTTTTATGCGCTGAAAGGGCATTTGCCAGGCGATGAGATTGAACAGCTTCCGGACGGTTTTGCTGTTGAATCCATCGAAAAATTACACATTCCTCAGCTCGATGGGGAGCGTCATCTGGTGATAATTAAGCCAAACAATTTTTAAAAAATTAATAAAAAATGTGGAATTTGTGCTGTTCTTCGCATGTTAAAAAACAGCACAAATACAGAGGATTTACCGGCGGGCTTTTAACCTCTTTTTCACTAAGGTTTTTCTTATGGTTAACCTGGTGACTTTTATTCACCGAGAAGATAGTCATCTGTGAAAATATAAGTCTGCTAAAAGTGGAAGGCAGTAACCAGAACGCAATGTTAATTATTTATTAAGAATGTCAATAAAACGTTTTTATTGTGTACTGGGCTGTTTTGAAAATAGTTACGACATTTTGCGTTTAATTTCATAAAGATAAATTTGCGCGATTTGCGCCTTTGATAAATACAACCTTATCGCAAATGTGTGTTTTGTGATCTCGTGCACGCTTTATCGCCAACGTTTTCGCGCTGTTTGCAGTTTTGGTCGAAGGTTGACGCTTTCAGCGAAAGTTAAAAAATAGCGGTGGGGAAAAATATTTAAACATTTATTCACCTTTTCGCTACTTAATGTTTGAAATCACGGGTGCGCACCGTATAATTTGACCGCTTTTTGATGCTTGACTCTGAGCCTTAAAGGACGTTTTATACGACACGCGGCATACCTCGAAGGGAGCAGGAGTAAAAACGTGATGTCTGTGTCGCTCTTGAGTAGAAACGTTGCTCGTAAGCTTCTGTTCATTCAGTTTCTGGCTGTGATAGCAAGTGGACTGCTGTTTAGCCTCAAAGACCCCTTCTGGGGCATCTCCGCCGTGTGCGGGGGTTTGGCGGTTGTGCTGCCAAACGTGTTGTTTATGATTTTTGCCTGGCGTCATCAGGCGCATACACCCGCCAAAGGCCGCGTGGCCTGGTCCTTCGCCCTCGGCGAAGTGTGTAAGGTGTTGCTGACCTTTGCTCTACTGGTGATGGCGCTGGCGGTTTTGAAAGTGGTCTTCATGCCGCTGATAGCTACGTGGGTTTTGGTGCTGGTGGTACAAGTTCTGGCTCCAGCTGTAATCAATAACAAAGGGTAAAAGGCATCATGGCTTCAGAAAATATGACGCCGCAGGATTACATAGGTCACCATCTGAATAACCTTCAGCTGGACCTGCGTACATTCTCGCTGGTGGATCCACATAACCCCCCGGCCACCTTCTGGACGATCAACATCGACTCCATGTTCTTCTCGGTGGTTTTGGGTCTTCTGTTCCTGGCCATGTTCCGCGGTGTTGCTAAACGAGCGACCAGCGGTGTACCAGGGAAATTCCAGACATTCATTGAAATGATCATCGGCTTCGTCCATGGCAGCGTCAAAGACATGTACCATGGTAAGAGCAAGCTGATTGCTCCGCTGGCCCTGACCGTGTTCGTTTGGGTCTTCCTGATGAACCTGATGGATCTGCTGCCAATCGATCTGCTGCCGTTTATCGGCGAGCACATCTTCGGCCTGCCAGCGCTGCGTGTTGTACCGTCTGCGGACGTGAACATCACCCTGTCGATGGCGCTGGGCGTATTTATCCTGATTCTTTTCTACAGCATCAAAATGAAAGGCGTAAGCGGCTTTGTGAAAGAGCTTACCTTGCAGCCGTTCAACCACTGGGCGTTTATTCCGGTCAACCTGATCCTGGAAGGCGTTAGCCTGCTGTCCAAACCTGTTTCTCTGGGTCTGCGACTGTTCGGCAACATGTATGCGGGTGAGCTGATTTTCATTCTGATCGCGGGTCTTCTGCCGTGGTGGTCACAGTGGATTCTGAATGTGCCATGGGCCATTTTCCACATCCTGATCATTACGCTGCAAGCCTTTATCTTCATGGTTCTGACGATCGTCTATCTGTCGATGGCGTCTGAAGAGCACTGATTTTTTACCAACACTACTACGTTTTAATTGAAACAAACTGGAGACTGTCATGGAAAACCTGAATATGGATCTGCTGTACATGGCTGCCGCTGTGATGATGGGTCTGGCGGCTATCGGTGCTGCGATCGGTATCGGCATCCTCGGGGGCAAATTCCTGGAAGGCGCAGCGCGTCAACCTGATCTGATTCCTCTGCTGCGTACTCAGTTCTTTATCGTTATGGGTCTGGTGGATGCTATCCCAATGATCGCTGTAGGTCTGGGTCTGTACGTGATGTTTGCTGTCGCGTAGTAGTAGTTTTAAAACCCTAAGCCACAGAAATTAAAGAGGTATTGTGCTGTGAACATGAACGCAACAATCCTCGGCCAGGCCATCGCGTTTATTCTCTTTGTCTGGTTCTGCATGAAGTATGTATGGCCGCCTTTAATGGCTGCCATCGAAAAACGTCAGAAAGAAATTGCTGACGGTCTGGCTTCCGCAGAACGCGCTAAGAAAGATTTGGACCTTGCACAGGCCAACGCGACAGACCAGCTGAAAAAAGCGAAAGCTGAAGCTCAGGTAATCATTGAACAGGCTAACAAACGCCGTTCTCAGATCCTGGACGAAGCCAAAGCTGAAGCAGAACAGGAACGTACTAAGATCGTGACACAGGCTCAGGCAGAAATTGATGCTGAGCGTAAACGTGCTCGTGAAGAACTGCGTAAGCAGGTTGCGATTCTGGCTGTTGCTGGCGCCGAGAAGATCATCGAACGTTCCGTGGATGAAGCTGCTAACAGCGACATCGTGGACAAACTTGTCGCTGAACTGTAAGGAGGGAGGGGCTGATGTCTGAATTTGTTACGGTAGCTCGCCCCTACGCCAAAGCAGCTTTTGACTTTGCTGTCGAACACCAAAATGTCGATCGCTGGCAGGATATGCTGGCGTTTGCCGCTGAGGTGACGAAAAACGAACAAATGGCTGAGTTGCTTTCCGGTGCGTTAGCACCTGAAACTCTCGCCGCGTCGTTTATCGCCGTGTGCGGAGAGCAACTGGATGCCAACGGCCAGAACCTGATTAAGGTGATGGCAGAAAATGGTCGTCTCCGTGTGCTCCCGGATGTTCTCGAGCAGTTTGAGCACTTACGTGCCCTTAGTGAAGCAACCGCTGAAGTCGAAGTGACTTCTGCGACTGAACTGAGTAATGAACAGCTTGCGAAAATCACCGCCGCGATGGAAAAACGTCTGTCACGCAAAGTTAAGCTGAATTGCAAAATCGATAAGTCTGTAATGGCAGGCGTAATCATCCGTTCGGGTGATATGGTCATTGATGGCAGCGTACGCGGCCGTCTTGAACGCCTTGCAGACGTCTTGCAGTCTTAAGGGGACTGGAGCATGCAACTGAATTCCACCGAAATCAGCGAACTGATCAAGCAGCGCATTGCTCAGTTCAGTGTTGTGAGTGAAGCTCACAACGAAGGTACTATTGTTTCTGTAAGTGACGGTGTTATCCGCATCCACGGCCTGGCCGATTGTATGCAGGGTGAGATGATTTCCCTGCCGGGTAACCGTTACGCTATCGCACTGAACCTGGAGCGCGACTCCGTAGGTGCAGTTGTGATGGGTCCATACGCTGACCTCGCCGAAGGCATGAAGGTTAAGTGTACTGGCCGTATTCTGGAAGTGCCGGTTGGCCGTGGCCTGCTGGGTCGCGTTGTTAACACCCTGGGTGCGCCAATCGACGGTAAAGGTCCGGTTGAGCACGATGGCTTCTCCCCAATCGAAGTTATCGCACCAGGCGTTATCGATCGTCAGTCCGTAGATCAGCCTGTTCAGACAGGTTATAAGTCCGTTGATGCCATGATCCCAATCGGTCGTGGTCAGCGTGAACTGATCATCGGTGACCGTCAGACCGGTAAAACCGCGATGGCTATCGACGCCATCATCAACCAGCGTGACTCCGGCATCAAATGTGTGTACGTGGCTATCGGCCAGAAAGCGTCCACCATTTCCAACGTGGTTCGTAAACTGGAAGAGCACGGCGCACTGTCTAACACCATCGTTGTGGTAGCAACTGCGTCTGAATCTGCTGCACTGCAATACCTGGCGCCATATGCCGGTTGCGCAATGGGCGAATACTTCCGTGACCGCGGTGAAGATGCGCTGATCGTATACGATGACCTGTCTAAACAGGCTGTTGCTTATCGTCAGGTTTCCCTGCTGCTCCGTCGTCCACCTGGACGTGAAGCGTTCCCAGGCGACGTATTCTACCTCCACTCTCGTCTGCTGGAGCGTGCTTCCCGCGTTAACGCGGAATACGTCGAGAACTTCACCAAAGGTGAAGTGAAGGGTAAAACGGGCTCTCTGACCGCTCTGCCGATCATTGAAACCCAGGCGGGTGACGTTTCTGCGTTCGTTCCGACTAACGTAATCTCCATTACCGATGGTCAGATCTTCCTGGAAACCAACCTGTTTAACTCCGGTATTCGTCCGGCGGTTAACCCGGGTATCTCCGTATCCCGTGTTGGTGGTGCTGCTCAGACCAAGATCATCAAGAAACTGTCCGGTGGTATCCGTACCGCGCTGGCACAGTATCGTGAACTGGCTGCGTTCTCTCAGTTCGCATCCGATCTGGACGAAGCAACCCGTAAACAGCTGAGCCACGGTCAGAAAGTGACCGAGCTGCTGAAGCAGAAACAGTACGCACCAATGTCTGTTGCTCAGCAGGGCCTGGTACTGTTCGCGGCTGAACGCGGTTACCTCGAAGATGTGGAACTGGCGAAAATCGGTAGCTTCGAAGCCGCTCTGCTGGCTTACGTCGACCGTGATCACGCTCCGCTGATGCAAGAGATCAACCAGACCGGTGGCTATAACGACGAAATCGAAGGCAAGCTGAAAGCTATCCTCGATTCCTTCAAAGCAACCCAATCCTGGTAATCGTCCGGCGGCTTGTCTCAGGACAAGCCGCCTGGCATTGAGGAGAAGCTCATGGCCGGCGCAAAAGAGATACGTAGTAAGATCGCAAGCGTCCAGAACACGCAAAAGATCACTAAAGCGATGGAGATGGTCGCCGCTTCCAAAATGCGTAAATCGCAGGATCGCATGGCGGCCAGCCGTCCTTATGCAGAAACCATGCGCAAAGTGATTGGTCACCTTGCGAACGGTAATCTGGAATATAAGCACCCTTACCTGGAAGAACGCGACGTTAAGCGCGTGGGCTACCTGGTGGTGTCGACCGACCGTGGTCTGTGTGGCGGCTTGAACATTAACCTGTTCAAAAAACTGCTGGCGGATATGAAAGCATGGTCTGGAAAAGGCGTTCAGTGCGATATCGCAATGATCGGCTCTAAAGGCGTCTCTTTCTTTAACTCCGTTGGTGGCAACATTGTCGCTCAGGTGACCGGTATGGGTGATAACCCGTCCCTGTCCGAACTGATCGGCCCGGTTAAAGTGATGTTGCAGGCCTATGATGAAGGCCGTCTGGACAGACTGTACGTTGTCAGCAACAAATTCATTAACACCATGTCTCAGGTTCCAACGCTCACTCAGATGCTGCCGTTACCGGCATCAGAAGATGACGAGCTGAAGCAAAAAGCCTGGGATTACCTGTATGAACCCGATCCGAAACCGCTGCTGGATACCCTGCTGCGTCGTTACGTTGAATCTCAGGTTTATCAGGGCGTTGTAGAAAACCTGGCCAGCGAGCAGGCCGCACGAATGGTGGCGATGAAAGCCGCGACCGATAATGGCGGCAGCCTGATTAAAGAGCTGCAGTTGGTTTACAACAAAGCTCGTCAGGCCAGCATTACTCAGGAACTCACCGAGATCGTCTCGGGGGCCGCCGCGGTTTAACCAGGTTTACGAATTACGTAGAGGATTCAAGATGGCTACTGGAAAGATTGTCCAGGTAATCGGCGCCGTGGTGGACGTCGAGTTCCCTCAGGACGCCGTACCACGCGTGTACGACGCGCTTGAGGTACAGAATGGTAACGAGAGCCTGGTGCTGGAAGTTCAGCAGCAGCTCGGCGGCGGTATCGTGCGTACCATCGCGATGGGTTCTTCCGACGGTCTGCGTCGTGGTCTGGAAGTAAAAGACCTTGAGCACCCGATTGAAGTCCCGGTAGGTAAAGCAACACTGGGTCGTATCATGAACGTATTGGGTCAGCCAATCGACATGAAAGGCGACATCGGTGAAGAAGAGCGTTGGGCTATCCACCGCGCGGCACCTTCCTACGAAGAGCTGTCCAGCTCTCAGGAACTGCTGGAAACCGGTATCAAAGTTATCGACCTGATGTGTCCGTTCGCGAAGGGCGGTAAAGTCGGTCTGTTCGGTGGTGCGGGTGTTGGTAAAACCGTAAACATGATGGAGCTGATCCGTAACATCGCGATCGAGCACTCCGGTTATTCCGTGTTTGCGGGCGTAGGTGAACGTACTCGTGAGGGTAACGACTTCTACCACGAAATGACCGACTCCAACGTTCTGGACAAAGTATCCCTGGTTTACGGCCAGATGAACGAGCCACCTGGAAACCGTCTGCGCGTTGCGCTGACCGGTCTGACGATGGCTGAGAAGTTCCGTGATGAAGGCCGTGACGTTCTGCTGTTCGTTGATAACATCTACCGTTACACCCTGGCCGGTACGGAAGTATCTGCACTGCTGGGTCGTATGCCTTCAGCGGTAGGTTATCAGCCTACGCTGGCGGAAGAGATGGGTGTTCTTCAGGAACGTATCACCTCTACCAAAACCGGTTCTATCACCTCCGTTCAGGCGGTATACGTACCTGCGGATGACTTGACTGACCCATCTCCAGCAACCACCTTTGCGCACTTAGATGCAACCGTGGTACTGAGCCGTCAGATCGCGTCTCTGGGTATCTACCCGGCCGTTGACCCGCTGGACTCCACCAGCCGTCAGCTGGATCCACTGGTTGTTGGTCAGGAACACTACGACACCGCGCGTGGCGTACAGTCCCTGCTGCAGCGTTACCAGGAACTGAAAGACATCATCGCCATCCTGGGTATGGATGAACTGTCTGAAGAAGACAAACTGGTGGTAGCACGTGCGCGTAAGATCCAGCGCTTCCTGTCCCAGCCGTTCTTCGTTGCGGAAGTATTCACCGGTTCTCCGGGTAAATACGTTTCCCTGAAAGACACCATCCGTGGCTTTAAAGGCATCATGGAAGGCGAATACGATCACCTGCCGGAGCAGGCGTTCTACATGGTTGGTTCCATCGACGAAGCCGTGGAAAAAGCCAAAAAACTTTAACGCCTTAATCGGAGGGTGATATGGCAATGACTTACCACCTGGACGTCGTCAGCGCAGAGCAACAAATGTTCTCTGGTCTGGTCGAGAAAATCCAGGTAACGGGTAGTGAAGGTGAACTGGGTATTTTCCCGGGTCACGCACCGCTGCTCACCGCCATTAAGCCTGGTATGATCCGCATCGTTAAACAGTTCGGTCACGAAGAGTTTATCTATCTCTCCGGCGGCATTCTTGAAGTGCAGCCTGGCAGTGTGACCGTTCTGGCCGATACCGCTATCCGTGGACAGGATCTCGACGAAGCGCGAGCCCTGGAATCGAAGCGTAAGGCTGAAGAGCACATTAGCAGCTCTCATGGTGACGTGGATTACGCTCAGGCGTCTGCGGAGCTGGCCAAAGCGATCGCGAAACTGCGCGTTATCGAGTTGACCAAAAAAGCGATGTAACACCGGCTTGAAAAGCACAAAAGCCAGTCTGGATACCAGGCTGGCTTTTTTTTTCGGCCTTAATTCATGATGAAAAAGATGTAGAATTTTAAGCATCAAACGTTTTTACTTCACACTCAAACTACCGTCAGGATGCGTATGTCAAACAGTGCGATGAGCGTGGTGATCCTTGCCGCTGGCAAAGGGACCCGCATGTATTCCGATCTGCCTAAGGTGCTCCACACGCTTGCAGGAAAGCCAATGGTGCAGCATGTCATTGATGCAGCGAACGAACTGGGTGCCGGTCAGGTCCACCTGGTCTACGGCCACGGCGGCGATCTGCTTAAAAAGACGCTGAGCGATGACAAGCTCAACTGGGTGCTTCAGGCCGAACAGCTGGGCACAGGCCATGCGATGCAGCAGGCTGCGCCTTTCTTTGCGGATGACGAAGACATTTTGATGCTCTACGGCGATGTCCCGCTGATCTCCGTTGAAACCCTGACTCGCCTTCGTGAAGCCAAACCGCAGGGCGGTATCGGTTTGTTGACCGTCGTGCTGGACGATCCAAGCGGTTATGGCCGCATCACCCGTGAAAACGGCAACGTCACGGGTATTGTTGAGCATAAAGATGCCAGCGACGAACAGCGCCAGATTCAGGAGACCAACACCGGTATTCTGATTGCCAATGGCGCGGACATGAAGCGCTGGCTGTCTCAGCTCAACAACAACAACGTGCAGGGTGAATTCTACATCACCGACATCATTGCGATGGCGTACCAGGAAGGACGTGAGATTGCGGCGGTTCATCCGGCGCGCATCAGCGAAACCGAAGGGGTGAATAACCGTCTTCAGCTTTCCCGCCTGGAGCGCGTTTATCAGTCCGAGCAGGCCGAAAAACTGCTGCTGGCGGGCGTGATGCTGCGCGATCCGGCGCGTTTCGATCTGCGTGGTTCGTTATCTCATGGTCGTGACGTTGAAATTGATACGAACGTTATCCTCGAAGGTCACGTCACGCTGGGCAATCGCGTCAAAATTGGCGCCGGCTGCGTGATTAAAAACAGCGTCATCGGCGACGACTGCGAAATCAGCCCGTACAGCGTGGTAGAAGATGCTCGTCTGGATGCGGCCTGTACCATCGGCCCGTTTGCGCGTCTGCGCCCGGGCGCTGAGCTGCTGGAAGGCGCTCACGTGGGTAACTTCGTGGAAATGAAAAAAGCGCGTCTGGGTAAAGGCTCGAAAGCCGGTCATCTGACCTATCTGGGCGACGCGGAAATTGGCAATAACGTGAATATTGGTGCAGGGACTATTACCTGTAACTATGACGGTGCGAATAAGTTTAAAACCATCATCGGTGACGACGTGTTCGTTGGCTCCGATACGCAGCTGGTGGCGCCTGTTACCGTGGGTAACGGGGTGACTATCGCCGCCGGAACAACCGTTACGCGCGATGTGGCCGAGAACGAGCTGGTGTTAAGCCGCGTGCCGCAGGTCAGCAAGCAGGGCTGGAAACGCCCGGTGAAGAAAAAGTAACGGATTTACCCCTCACCCTAACCCTCTCCCCACAGGGGAGAGGGGATCGTTCGGTGCGGTGTTTTTCTCCCTCGCCCCTTTGGGGAGAGGGCCGGGGTGAGGGGATAATATAATCCTCCCCCCACAAGCAGTACCCATAAAAATAACCCCACTCTCTACAAGGCTCGGGGTGCCCGGAAAGGGCGTTACCCAAAGGATTTCGCGTTGTGGCAAGGCGGCAAGCGTATGAGTCCATGGGAGCTTACTTAAGTAAGTGACCGTGGCGAGTACGAGAAGCCAACGCAGCCGCAGCGTGAAAGACGCAGGGAAAATACAGGTCAGCGACAACGCAGGCATAATGCCTAAATTCGGAATCTAAAATTATGTGTGGAATTGTTGGCGCAGTTGCGCAGCGTGATATTGCTGAAATCCTTCTCGAAGGTTTACGTCGTCTGGAATACCGTGGTTACGACTCAGCCGGTCTGGCTGTCGTCGATGCAGAAGGCCATATGACCCGTCTGCGTCGTCTCGGTAAAGTGCAGATGCTGGCCCAGGCCGCGGAAGAACATCCGCTGCACGGTGGTACCGGTATTGCGCACACCCGCTGGGCGACGCACGGCGAACCGTCTGAAGGTAACGCGCACCCGCATGTGTCTGAACACATCGTGGTCGTGCACAACGGCATTATCGAAAACCACGAACCGCTGCGCGAAGAACTGAAAGCGCGCGGCTACACCTTCGTCTCTGAAACTGACACCGAAGTGATTGCTCACCTGGTGCACTGGGAGCTGGAGCAGGGCGGTACACTGCGTGATGCGGTGCTGCGTGCTATCCCTCAGCTGCGCGGTGCGTACGGTACGGTGATCATGGATTCCCGCGATCCGTCCACATTGCTGGCCGCGCGTTCCGGTAGCCCGATGGTTATCGGTCTGGGCATGGGCGAAAACTTCATCGCTTCTGACCAGCTGGCGCTCCTGCCGGTCACCCGTCGCTTTATCTTCCTCGAAGAGGGTGATATCGCGGAAGTGACCCGTCGCAGCGTGACCGTCTTCGATACCAAAGGCGAGCAGGTGAAACGTCAGGAGATCGAATCGAATCTGCAGTACGACGCGGGCGACAAAGGCGCTTACCGTCACTACATGCAGAAAGAGATTTACGAGCAGCCAAACGCCATCAAAAACACGCTGACCGGGCGTATCAGCCACGGTGAGGTTGACCTGAGCGAGCTGGGCGCAAACGCGAACGAACTGCTCGGCAAGGTCGAGCATATTCAGATCGTGGCCTGCGGCACCTCTTACAACTCCGGTATGGTTTCTCGCTACTGGTTTGAATCCCTGGCGGGCGTGCCGTGCGATGTGGAAATCGCGTCTGAATTCCGCTATCGCAAATCCGCGGTGCGTCGTAACAGCCTGATGATCACCCTTTCCCAGTCCGGCGAAACGGCGGATACGCTGGCAGCTCTGCGTCTGTCTAAAGAGCTGGGTTACCTGGGCTCTCTGGCCATCTGTAACGTTCCTGGCTCCTCGCTGGTGCGTGAATCCGATCTGGCGCTAATGACCAAAGCGGGCACAGAAATCGGTGTGGCCTCCACCAAAGCGTTTACCACTCAGCTGACCGTTCTGCTGATGCTGGTGGCGAAGCTGGCGCGTCTGAAAGGTGAAGATGCGTCCATTGAGCACGACATCGTTCACGGCCTGCAGGCGCTGCCGAGCCGTATTGAGCAGATGCTGTCTCAGGACAAACGCATTGAAGCGCTGGCGGAAGATTTCTCCGACAAACATCACGCCCTGTTCCTGGGTCGTGGCGATCAGTATCCGATTGCGCTGGAAGGCGCGCTGAAGCTGAAAGAGATCTCCTACATTCACGCTGAAGCCTATGCGGCTGGCGAGCTGAAGCACGGCCCGCTGGCGCTGATTGACGCGGATATGCCGGTCATCGTTGTGGCACCAAACAACGAACTGCTGGAAAAACTGAAGTCTAACATCGAAGAAGTGCGTGCCCGCGGCGGCGTTCTATACGTCTTCGCCGACAAAGATGCCGGTTTCGTCAGCAACGACAACATGCACATTATCGAGATGCCGCATGTGGAAGAGGTGATTGCACCAATCTTCTACACCGTTCCGCTGCAGCTGCTGGCTTATCACGTTGCGCTGATCAAAGGCACCGACGTTGACCAGCCGCGTAACCTGGCGAAATCGGTTACCGTAGAATAATCCCTTCAGGCTCCACCTTCGGGTGGAGCCTTTTTATCCTGCCCGGCTTGTTTTTAATCAATCCTTTCTCGTTTTTAATAATGACATTTTGTCATCTTCAGCTACTTTTTTCAGTGTCACATAAAGAAAACATTTCAGAAAACGTCTTGTCATAAAAGCGGCTAACGCGATGAAAAATAAGCTTTCTTTTGCTTGTTTTTAAGTGAAATTTACGTTGTCATAAAACTGTCATAATTCGTACATTTATCTGTCACCTGTTTGTCCTATTTTGCTCATCGTAGCCACTAAACAACGATTTACGAAAATCTTGCAGGAGACATTATGAAAGTTATGCGTACCACTGTCGCAACTGTTGTCGCCGCGACCTTATCTCTGAGCGCGTTCTCTGTATTTGCAGAAGCAAGCCTGACTGGCGCTGGTGCAACCTTCCCTGCGCCGGTGTATGCCAAATGGGCGGATACCTACCAGAAAGAAACCGGTAACAAGGTTAACTATCAGGGTATCGGCTCCTCCGGTGGCGTTAAACAAATTACCGCGAACACTGTTGATTTCGGCGCATCAGACGCTCCGCTGTCTGATGACAAGCTGGCTCAGGAAGGCCTGTTCCAGTTCCCTACCGTGATCGGCGGTGTGGTTCTGGCCATCAACCTGCCGGGCGTGAAGTCGGGTGAGCTGGTGCTGGATGGCAAAACGCTGGGTGACATCTACCTGGGCAAAATCAAAAAATGGGATGACGAAGCGATCGCTAAACTCAACCCAGGCCTGAAGCTGCCTTCTCAGAACATCGCCGTGGTTCGCCGCGCGGATGGTTCCGGTACCTCTTTCGTGTTCACCAGCTACCTGGCAAAAGTGAACGAAGAGTGGAAATCTAAAGTCGGCTCCGGCTCTACCGTTAACTGGCCAACCGGTCTGGGCGGTAAGGGTAACGACGGTATCGCCGCGTTCGTACAGCGTCTGCCTGGCTCAATTGGTTACGTAGAGTATGCGTACGCTAAGCAGAACAACCTGTCCTACACCAAACTGGTTTCAGCCGACGGCAAACCGGTTAGCCCGACCGAAGAGAACTTTGCTAACGCGGCGAAAGGCGCTGACTGGAGCAAATCCTTCGCGCAGGATCTGACTAACCAGAAAGGCGAAGGTGCGTGGCCAATCACCTCTACCACCTTCATTCTGGTTCACAAAGAGCAGAAGAAACCTGAGCAGGGCGCCGAAGTGCTGAAGTTCTTCGACTGGGCGTACAAAAACGGCGGCAAACAGGCTAACGCCCTGGATTACGCCACCCTGCCGGACAACGTGGTTGAGCAGATTCGCGCTGCATGGAAAACCAACGTGAAAGACAGCAGCGGTAAAGCGCTGTACTAACAGGATATATTTAACGAAGATGGCGGGTGGCGCTATGCTTACCCGCCCTACGGTTTAAGCTGTAGGCCCGGTAAGCGTCAGCGCCACCGGGCATATTCGTAAAAACGTCTCAAACAGAAGAGTAATTTATGGCTGCAACCAAGCCTGCATTTAACCCTCCGGGTAAAAAAGGTGACATGATTTTCAGCGCGCTGGTGAAACTGGCTGCGCTGATTGTGCTATTGCTGCTGGGCGGCATTATCGTGTCTCTGATTTTCTCCTCATGGCCGAGCATCCAGAAATTCGGTTTTTCCTTCCTGTGGACCAAAGAGTGGGACGCGCCGAACGACATCTACGGTGCCCTGGTGCCGATTTACGGCACGCTGATGACCTCGTTCATCGCCCTGCTGATTGCGGTTCCGGTGAGCTTTGGTATTGCCCTGTTCCTGACGGAGCTGGCACCGGGCTGGCTGCGACGCCCGCTGGGTATTGCCATCGAACTGCTGGCGGCTATTCCAAGTATCGTTTACGGCATGTGGGGTCTGTTCATCTTTGCTCCGCTGTTCGCCACGTATTTCCAGGAACCGGTCGGTAACGTGCTTTCCGCCATTCCGTTTGTGGGTGCCCTTTTCTCTGGCCCGGCTTTCGGTATCGGCATTCTGGCGGCAGGTGTGATCCTCGCCATCATGATTATTCCGTACATTGCGGCGGTTATGCGCGATGTCTTCGAACAAACGCCGGTGATGATGAAAGAGTCGGCCTACGGTATCGGTTGCACCACCTGGGAAGTTATCTGGCGCATTGTCCTTCCGTTCACCAAAAATGGGGTGATCGGGGGCGTGATGCTGGGTCTGGGTCGTGCGCTGGGTGAAACCATGGCGGTCACCTTTATCATCGGTAACACCTACCAGCTCGACAGCGCGTCGCTCTACATGCCGGGTAACAGTATTACCTCGGCGCTGGCGAATGAATTTGCGGAAGCGGAATCCGGGCTGCACGTGGCGGCGCTGATGGAGCTGGGTCTGATTCTGTTCGTTATCACCTTCATTGTTCTGGCGATTTCCAAGCTGATGATTATGCGCCTCGCTAAAAATGAGGGGGCACGCTAATGGCAACTCTCGAAATGCAAGCTACCGCTGAACTGGCGGAATCCCGCCGCAAAATGCAGGCCAGACGCCGCATGAAAAACCGTATTGCCCTGTCGCTCTCTATGGCGACAATGGCGTTCGGCCTGTTCTGGCTGGTCTGGATCCTCTTCTCGACGGTCGTTCGCGGGATTGACGGGATGTCACTGTCGCTGTTCACCGAAATGACGCCGCCGCCGAACACTGCGGGTGGTGGCCTGGCGAATGCCCTGGCGGGCAGCGGCTTGTTGATCCTCTGGGCGACGGTCTTCGGCACGCCGCTGGGCATCATGGCGGGTATCTACCTGGCTGAATACGGTCGTAAATCCTGGCTGGCGGAAGTCATTCGCTTCATCAACGACATTCTGCTGTCTGCACCTTCTATCGTCGTGGGTCTGTTTGTTTACACCGTGGTGGTGGCGCAGATGGAACACTTCTCGGGCTGGGCGGGTGTGATTGCCCTGGCGCTGCTGCAGGTGCCGATTGTTATTCGTACCACCGAGAACATGCTGAAACTGGTGCCGGACAGCCTGCGCGAAGCGGCTTATGCGCTGGGTACGCCGAAATGGAAGATGATCTCTGCAATTACGCTGAAGGCGTCTGTTTCCGGGATCATGACCGGTATCCTGCTGGCGGTTGCGCGTATCGCGGGTGAAACGGCGCCGCTGCTGTTTACGTCTCTCTCCAACCAGTTCTGGAGCACGGACATGATGCAGCCGATCGCCAACCTGCCGGTGACGATCTTTAAATTTGCGATGAGCCCATTCGCGGAATGGCAGCAGCTGGCCTGGGCCGGAGTGCTGATCATTACCCTTTGCGTACTGTTGCTGAACATTCTGGCGCGCGTCATTTTCGCGAAGAAGAAACACGGTTAATTTTTTACGGCGCGGCAGCTCGCGGCGCCGAATGAGGAAATGAGTCAATGAGTATGGTTGATACTGCCCCGGGTAAGATTCAGGTTCGTGATTTGAACTTCTACTACGGCAAATTCCATGCCCTGAAGAACATCAACCTGGATATCGCGAAGAACCAGGTCACGGCATTTATCGGTCCGTCCGGCTGTGGGAAATCCACGCTGCTGCGCACCTTTAACAAAATGTATTCGCTCTATCCGGAGCAGCGCGCTGAGGGTGAAATCATCCTGGACGGTGAAAACATTCTGACCCAGGCGCAGGATATCGCCCTGCTGCGCGCCAAAGTGGGGATGGTGTTCCAGAAACCAACGCCTTTCCCGATGTCGATTTATGACAACATCGCGTTTGGCGTGCGTCTGTTTGAAAAACTCTCCCGTGCCGATATGGACGAGCGCGTGCAGTGGGCTTTGACCAAGGCCGCATTATGGAACGAAACCAAAGATAAGTTGCACCAGAGCGGTTACTCTCTCTCCGGTGGTCAGCAGCAGCGTCTGTGCATTGCGCGCGGTATTGCTATTCGCCCGGAAGTGTTGCTGCTGGATGAGCCGTGTTCAGCGCTGGACCCGATCTCAACCGGCCGTATTGAAGAGCTGATCACCGAGCTGAAGCAGGATTACACCGTGGTTATCGTGACCCATAACATGCAGCAGGCTGCACGTTGTTCCGATCACACGGCGTTTATGTACCTGGGCGAGTTGATTGAGTTCAGCGATACGGACGCGCTGTTCACCAGGCCCGCGAAGAAACAAACCGAAGATTATATTACTGGCCGCTACGGTTGATTTGCCTTAGTGCATGTGGAGAAACCATGGACAACCTCAATCTTAATAAACACATTTCCGGCCAGTTCAACGCAGAGCTGGAAAGCATTCGCACCCAGGTAATGACCATGGGCGGCATGGTCGAGCAGCAGCTTTCTGATGCGATTACGGCAATGCACAACCAGGACAGCGAGCTGGCGAAGCGCGTTATTGAAGGCGACAAAAACGTCAACATGATGGAAGTCGCTATCGACGAGGCCTGCGTGCGCATTATCGCGAAACGCCAGCCGACGGCGAGCGATCTGCGTCTGGTAATGGCGATCATCAAAACCATCGCCGAGCTGGAGCGTATTGGTGACGTTGCGGATAAAATCTGCCGCACCGCGCTGGAGAAGTTCTCTCAACAGCACCAGCCGCTGCTGGTGAGCCTGGAGTCGCTGGGCCGCCACACCGTGCAGATGCTGCACGATGTGCTGGATGCTTTTGCGCGTATGGACCTGGACGAAGCGGTGCGTATCTACCGTGAAGACAAGAAGGTCGACCAGGAGTATGAAGGCATCGTGCGTCAGCTGATGACCTACATGATGGAAGATTCACGTACGATCCCAAGCGTACTGACCGCCCTGTTCTGCGCGCGCTCTATTGAGCGTATCGGCGACCGCTGCCAGAACATTTGCGAATACATCTTCTACTTCGTGAAAGGTCAGGACTTCCGTCACGTGGGCGGCGACGAGCTGGACAAGCTGCTGGCGGGTAAAGATCCGAAAGAGTGATTTTACCCTCACCCTAACCCTCTCCCACAGGGAGAGGGGACAATTCGGTTTTCTCCCTCTCCCCAGGGGAGAGGGTCGGGGTGAGGGGAAAACTCAGCGAGTAATATCCCACCCGCGCGCCTTCCACAGCGCTGGCAGCTGCGCCAGATCGGTAAAGGTCGTGACGTTGGGATGATCGATCGGCTTGTTGTGCGGGTCGGCGCAGAAGTAAAACACCTCCATCCCCGCATCAATCCCCGACTGCGCGCCCGCAGACGAGTCATCCACCAGAATACAGTTCTCTACGTTGACGTTCATCGCTTTTGCCGCATGGAACATCAGCGCCGGGTCTGGCTTCCAGCGCTGGATATCGTAGCCGCTGAACAGTTTTTCCGGGAAATGGTGCAACATCTCAAGCTTGCCCAGCGAGTGCTGCATTTTGCTGACCGGGCCGTTAGAAACGACGCAGACTGGCACCGTCATCGCATCCAGCAACGCGTTAGCCCCGGAGATAACCTCCAGCTCGGAGTCGAACAGTCGTGCGACCTCGGCGCGGTATACCGGTTCCAGATCCGCTTTCGCCAGATCCACGCCGTGTTCTTCGTTAATGATGTCGATGATCTCGTAGAGCTTCACGCCCTTAAAGCGTTTAAACACCTCTTCGAGTTCCAGCGTAATGCCAAATTCCTGGAACATGGTGACATATGCGCGGGAACAAATGACCTCACTGTCGACCAGCGTACCGTCGCAGTCGAAAAATACCGCTTCAATTCCGGACATGCCTTTCCCTTTTAACAAGTTTAACGTTTACGTACGGCAGTTCGCCGGCACGCAATCGTTGCCGTATAAGCAAAATCAATGAAAAAAGTATCACGTAACCGCCACTATTGTCGCATTTTGGTATAGGATAGCGACGAATTTTCCCTCCTTGTTCGGAATTGATGATGAGTCAACAACACACTACCCAGACATCTGGTCAGGGTCTGCTTGAGCGCGTTTTTAAACTGCGCGAGCACGGCACAACGGCACGCACCGAAGTGATCGCTGGTTTCACCACCTTCCTGACGATGGTCTATATCGTTTTTGTGAACCCTCAAATTCTGGGCGTTGCTGGCATGGATACCAGCGCCGTCTTCGTTACAACCTGTCTGATCGCGGCCCTTGGCAGCATCCTGATGGGTGTATTCGCTAACCTGCCGGTTGCGCTGGCACCGGCGATGGGCCTGAATGCGTTCTTCGCGTTCGTGGTTGTTCAGGCGATGGGGCTGCCGTGGCAGGTTGGCATGGGCGCCATCTTCTGGGGCGCGGTTGGCCTGCTGCTGCTGACCATTTTCCGCGTACGTTACTGGATGATTGCGAACATTCCCGTGAGCCTGCGCGTGGGCATCACCAGCGGTATCGGTCTGTTCATCGGTATGATGGGGCTGAAAAACGCCGGCGTTATCGTGGCGAACCCGGACACGCTGGTGAGCATCGGTCACCTGACCTCTCATAACGTGCTGCTGGGCGTGCTGGGCTTCTTTATCATCGCTATCCTGGCTTCCCGTAATATTCACGCGGCGGTGCTGGTGTCCATCGTGGTCACCACCCTGCTGGGCTGGATGCTGGGCGATGTTCACTATAACGGTATCGTCTCCGCGCCACCGAGCGTCTCTACCGTGATTGGTCACGTCGATCTGGCGGGTTCCCTGAACCTGGGCCTGGCGGGCGTGATTTTCTCCTTCATGCTGGTCAACCTGTTTGACTCCTCCGGCACGCTGATTGGCGTGACCGATAAAGCGGGCCTGGCGGATGAAAAAGGGAAATTCCCGCGCATGAAGCAGGCGCTGTTTGTGGACAGCGTCTCCTCTGTGACCGGTGCTTTTATCGGAACCTCGTCCGTTACCGCGTACATTGAATCGTCTTCCGGCGTGTCCGTGGGCGGCCGTACCGGCCTGACGGCGGTGGTTGTGGGTATTCTGTTCCTGCTGGTGATCTTCCTCTCTCCGCTGGCGGGTATGGTTCCTCCGTATGCGGCAGCCGGCGCGCTGATCTATGTGGGGGTGCTGATGACCTCCAGCCTGTCACGCGTGAAGTGGGATGATTTAACCGAAGCGGTGCCGGCGTTTATTACCGCCGTGATGATGCCGTTCAGCTTCTCGATTACCGAAGGTATCGCGCTGGGCTTTATCTCTTACTGCGTAATGAAGATCGGTACCGGCCGCTTCCGCGACCTCAGCCCTTGCGTCATCGTTGTGGCGCTGCTGTTTGTGCTGAAGATTGTGTTTATTGACGCCAAATAAACAGCAAGCCCTTTTCTTCGAAAAGGGCTTTAATGTTTGTTCCCTCTCCCTGTGGGAGAGGGCCAGGGTAAGGGCATCAGGCTGCAATAAGCTTACGCCTTCACCCGCTTAATATAATCCCCAAACGCCGTCAGCTGGCCAGACAGATGATCGCGCGTGCTCTGATCCACCACTTCACCCGTTTGTGGGTCGACCTTGTTCTGAATCACACCACCCATAAATTCCGGCTTGTTCATGACCATCGCATCCAGGAACACCAGGATCTGGCGCAGATGATACTGGCAGCGCGCGCCGCCAATCGCGCCCATTGAGCTGGTCTGGATCAGCACCGGCTTGCCTGCCAGCGGCTGCTCAGGTAAGCGGGACAGCCAGTCGATGGCATTCTTCAGGCCACCCGGAACCGAATAGTTGTACTCCGGCGTGACGATGACCACGCCGTCGGCCTGGCGGATCTGCTCTGCCAGCGCCTCAACGCTCTGCGGAAAACCCTCTTCTTGCTGTACGTCAGCGTCATACAGCGGAATATCGCCAATAGACGGCAGGGCGCTAATTTCCATTCCTGCCGGTGCCAGCTGTGGCAGCGTGCGGGCAACCATCCCGTTAAATGAACCTTTGCGCAGGCTTCCCAGTAACGTAACTACTTTCAACGTATCAGACATGATTACTCCTGTTTCATCATGATGACCCTGATTGGATCAGCTAAGGGTGAATGCTTTTTCTGCCGGTAAACTGGTTAAACGCATCAGGCGTGCGGCGGGCTCGTTGGCGCGCTCGGGCACATCAGGAAGGCTACGCCATCCCTGTTGGCTGTCAAATTCCCAGATTTTCATGCGTTCGATGGCGGGGGTAACCGCAATGGACCAAATGAGCACATCCTCTGCGTCACTGAGCGCCTCTACCAGCGTGGCCTGAGTGGCACGCAGACGTCCGGAGCCTGGCAGCAGCTGCAGCAGGCTGGCGTCGTCTGAGGCGCATCCACAGAGCTTGCGGATGCTCTGGCGCAGGGTAATGAGCTGGGCTCGGGCTTCGACAGGATCGTTCTGGTTGCGTACCCACAGCTTCTCATTGCTGGAGAGCGGATAGTCTTCATGCGCATTACCGCCATGGAAGCTACGCGTCGCGCGCTGAAGTTCCATATCCAGCCCACAATCCCCTTCGGTGGTCAGCGCGACGCCAATGATATTGCCCGCGTAGGCAATCGAAAAACGAGGGAGATCCGGGTCGGCAAAGACCGGGCGACCTTCGGGTTGGGTAATGATGTCCGGCAGCTCGCTGGTGCCGTACAGCATAAACAGCAGTTCTGCGAGAAGCGCCCGGGAAGCTAAAAACCGCGTTCTGCGGTGTTCCGGGAGAGTGAGTGCTTCATTGTGACAGGCTGAAGAAATTCTTGCCGATACGAGACGTCCTTCCGTAAGTATCCCTCTTGCAAAGTGCGTAGCCATTTTTCGCTCCTTGATAATGGTCGTAATCGGTTAAACGGTTACATGATTATCGCTTAACTTGACTCCTGTTTTAATCAGTAAATGGGAGTAAGAGAAGCCTCAGGACCGAACTTTACATTTTCTTAGGCAAAAATTGGATCGCTGGCACCGTACAGCGCCTTGATGGTTTCCCGCAGCCAGAGGATTTTCGGATTATGGCTGTTCCGTTTATGCCAGATCAGCGTGAAGGGAACGGTAAGCTTTTCAGCCTGTGCTTCGTCAATGGGAATGGGCAGCGCGATCAGCTTCCGCTGGTGGAGTTGATTGTAGTGATGGCAGTAGTGCGGAGCCGTGGCGATATAGTTATGGCCGGGCTGCGCCGCCATAAACATCGACTGCTCAAAGCCCGGCACGCACATGGCAATATTTCTCTCTCGCCCCATCTCCTTTAGCACTTCGTCCAGTGCCCAGGTGTCGCTGCGTTCCCAGAAGATGCTGATGTGCGGGTAGCGCAGGAAGGTCTCTAGGTTCCATTCGTCCTGTAGCGCGGGGTGATCCTCACGCAGATACACGCACGGACGGTCGCTGAACAGGATCTCATAGTCGATGAACCACGGCATTAGCTTCAGCAATTCACGCGAGCGCGGGTGCGTTTCGCGTCCGGTGAATCCCAGATCCACCTCTCCACGCGTAATGGCGTCCAGCGAGTCGTAATCCCAGTGACGCATCTTCACCGTAGCCTGCGGATAGCGCTGGTTCACCTGCTCCAGCAGGGCGTTAAAGCGGATCAGCATCAACGGCGTTTCGGCGGCCAGCACGAACGTTAGCCCGCCCGGGGAATCATGGTGGAATTTATCGAGGATCTGGTTGCCGATTTGCATCCAGTCAGCCAGATCCTGCTCCAGGCTTACCGTCAGCGGGGTCGGCAGCAGCCCCAACGGCGTTTTGACAAACAGCGGGTCGTCAAACCAGTCACGCAGCTTGGCCAGCGATTTACTCACCGCAGACGGCGTCACGTTCATCCGTTTCGCCGCTTTGGTGACGCTGCGCTCCTGCAGCAAAAGCTGCAGGCACAGCAACAGGTTAAGATCGAGACTGCTGATGGGCTTCTTCATAATGCGCCGCGGGCTGGATGACCATAAGTAAGGTGATGCACAGTATGCTACAGCCAATCAGAACCCCGATCAGCATATTCAGCGCGTTAAGCCCGATGACCGCCGCCAGCCAAATCCACAGCGACGAGCCGCAGACCTGCGCAATTCCCAGCACCGAGCTTGCTACGCCTGCCCGCAGCGAGAAGGGACCAAGCGCCTGACTCATCGCCACGCCAAAGCCAACCGAGAACCCGGCGCAAATGAGGGTAATGCCGGCCAGCATTACCGCATGCGAGCTGGCGGTTGCCAGGATCGCGCCTGCCGTGAGGAATAAAACCTGTGAGGTCAGCATCAACGTACGCTGGCTAAAAACATTTAGCGCAAACGGGGTAGAAAACGACACTGCCATACTGACCATGGCGGTTAATGCCATCACCGTTGAATACTCACCCCGATCGAAGCCCATGGTTTCCATCAGTAAAACCGGGGAAACGTTTACATAGGTCAGGATCACCGCCACGCTTAACGTGGTCACGGCCAGACGACTGAGAAAAAAGCGGTTAAGCAGCTTCTCGGCTGGGTGAATGGCTGCGGTATGACTGGTATTCTGCGAGCCCGGGTGGGTCTCTTTCAGCACGGCGATGGACAGGACAAACACCAGCGCGCCCATCGCCGCCATGGTCCAGAACAGGCTCTGCCACGGGAATTTCAGCATGATCAGATATCCCACGACCGGGGCCAGCACCGGGATGATGCAGGTAATACCGTTCAGCATCGAAAGCACTTTGGCGCGACGCTGGGCGCTTAAGGTGTCGCGCAAAATGGCAAACGCGACGACGTAGCAGCCACCGGCTCCAATGCCCTGAATAAACCGTCCGGCCAGGAACAAGGTGCTGTTTTGCGCCTGTGAGCAGAGAAGAGAGGCCAGGGCAAAAATGATGGCGCCGGTTATGGCGACGGGCTGACGGCCTGCCTTATCCGCGATCTTCCCGGCAAAGACCATCGACGACGCCATCCCCGCAAGATAGGCCGAAAACGCGATGTGCAGCTGCGCCTCGCTGGCGTCCAGATCGCGGGCGATGTGCGGCAATCCCACCAGATACATATCAATGCCGGACGGATAAAGCAGAACTAATGCGAAACTACAAAACAGAAAACGCGCCATAAACCCCCCATAGATGCAGGCATGCAGGATAGGGGGTGAAAAGGGATTAGGCGAGTTGCCATTTGGACAATGGTGATTTCCCGGGAGGAAATCACCATCAGTGAGCGGGCCTTACTTACCGATACAGAAGCTCGAGAAGATCCGTCCCAGCAGATCGTCCGACGTAAACTCCCCGGTGATTTCGCTCAGATTCTGCTGCGCCAGACGCAGCTCTTCCGCCAGCAGTTCGCCCGCCCACGCGCCGATCAGCTGCGCTTTACCCTGAACAAGGTGGTTCGCCGCCTCTTCCAGCGCCTGCAGGTGACGACGACGCGCCAGGAAGCCGCCTTCCATGCTGGTGTCAAAGCCCATGCTCTGCTTGAGATGGTTGCGCAGGTCGTCAACGCCTTCACCGGTACGCGCCGACAGGCGAATCAGTGAGTGACCATTCACATCGCTGATGCCCAACGTTTCGCCGGTGACGTCCGCTTTGTTACGCACCACGGTGATGGGCAGTTTCGCCGGCAGACGGGCGATAAAGTCTGGCCAGATTTCTGCCGGGTCAACGGCGTCGGTCGTGGTGCCGTCCACCATAAACAGCACGCGGTCTGCCTGCTCGATCTCCTGCCAGGCGCGTTCGATACCGATGCGCTCAACTTCATCGCTGGCATCGCGCAGGCCGGCGGTATCAATGATGTGCAGCGGCATCCCGTCAATGTGGATATGCTCGCGGAGCACGTCGCGGGTGGTGCCGGCAATGTCGGTGACGATTGCCGCTTCACGGCCCGCCAGGGCGTTCAGCAGGCTCGATTTCCCGGCGTTAGGACGTCCGGCGATAACGACCTTCATCCCTTCACGCAGCAGGCTGCCCTGGCGCGCTTCGGCACGAACGGCGTCGAGATCGTTCATCACCTGGTTGAGCTGCGCTTCGATTTTGCCGTCAGAGAGGAAGTCGATCTCCTCGTCCGGGAAGTCGATAGCCGCTTCCACGTAGATCCGCAGGTGAGTAAGTGCTTCCACAAGGTGATTTACGCGGGCGGAGAATGCCCCCTGCAGCGAGTTCAGGGCGGAGCGGGCCGCCTGTTCAGAACTGGCGTCGATCAGGTCTGCAATCGCTTCTGCCTGCGCCAGGTCGAGCTTGTCGTTGAGGAAGGCACGCTCGGAGAACTCGCCCGGCTTCGCAATGCGCAGGCCCGGCAGGGTCAGGATACGTTTTAACAGCAGGTCGAGGATAACCGGGCCGCCGTGGCCCTGCAGCTCCAGCACGTCTTCGCCGGTAAAGGAGTTCGGGCCGGGGAACCACAGCGCAATGCCCTGGTCCAGCGGCGTGCCGTCGGTATCTTTAAACGGCAGGTAATCAGCGTAGCGCGGCTTTGGCAGTTTACCCAGCACCGCTTCGGCCACCTCGCGCGCCTTCAGGCCGGAGATACGCAGAATGCCTACACCACCGCGTCCCGGTGGGGTTGCCTGGGCGACGATAGTGTCGTTATGGCTCATGGTTGGTCTCGTTCAATACAAATAAAAAAGGCGGTCAATCGACCGCCCTTATTTTAGCGTTAACTTACCGAATCAGGACTTTTTCTTTTCGCGGCTATGCAGGCCACGTTTTTCCAGACCACGGTAAATCAGCTGCTGCTGGATGATGGTCACCAGGTTGCTGACGATATAGTACAGCACCAGACCTGACGGGAACCACAGGAAGAACACGGTGAAGATGACCGGCATAAAGGTCATGATCTTCTGCTGCATCGGGTCGGTCACGGTGGTCGGCGACATCTTCTGGATGAAGAACATCGTCACGCCCATCAGGATCGGCAGGATGTAGTACGGGTCCTGTGCGGACAGGTCATGGATCCACAGTGCGAACGGCGCATGGCGCAGCTCAACGGAACCCATCAGCATGTAGTACAGCGCAAGGAAGATTGGCATCTGAATCAGCAGCGGGAAGCAACCACCCAGTGGGTTTACTTTCTCTGCTTTATACAGGGCCATCATTTCCTGGCTCTGACGCTGTTTGTCATCGCCCAGACGCTCACGCATCGCCGCAATCTTCGGCTGCAGCATACGCATCTTCGCCATGGAGGTGTACTGCGCTTTAGTCAGCGGGTACATGATGCCACGAACGATGAAGGTGATAACGATGATGGAGAAGCCCCAGTTACCCAGGAAGCTGTGGATGAACTTCAGCAGCTTAAACAGCGGCTGAGAGATGAACCACAACCAGCCGTAATCGACGGTCAGATCCAGGTGCGGCGCAACAGCGGCCATTTTGTCCTGAATTTCCGGGCCGACCCACAGGGTGCTTGCCATCTTACCGGTTTGACCCGGCTGAACCAGAACCGGCTGGGATTTGTAGCCGATGGCTGCAAGACCGTTACCCAGATTCGCGGTATAGAAGTTATTCGTACCGTCGTTGTTTGGGATCCAGGCCGTTGCGAAATACTGTTGCAGCATCGCAACCCAACCGCCTTTGGAACTAACGTTCAGGTTTTCGTTATCGGCAATGGTGTCGAATTTGTATTTCTCATACTTCGCGTCTGGCGTGGAGTACGCCGCGCCACGGAAGGTATGCAGCGCAAAGTTGCTGCTTCCGGTGTCACGGTGAGACGGCAGATTGATGGACTGCTTCAGCTGGCCAAAGGTCGACAGCTCCAGTGGTTTCGCACTGGCGTTCTGTACGCTGTAGCCCACGTTCACCGCATATTCACCGCGTTTCAGGGTGAAGGTTTTAGTGAAGGTGTTGCCTGCGGCGTCGGTGTACGTCATCGGGATCGCGAGTTCGTTCTGACCATCAGCCAGTACAAAGGTGTCGCTCTCGACGTTATACAGTGGACGCGCACCGTTAGCCGGGTTATCCGGGCCATCACGACCGGTCAGGCCGCTCTGCGCCTGGTAGATAAACTCAGGCGTGGTTTCCAGTAACTGGAACGGTTCGTTAGACTTCAGCTCTTTCGGGTAGGTCAACAGCAGCGCCTGCTCAACATCACCACCACGGGTGTTGATTGTCAGCTCAAGCACATCGGTCTTAACCGTAATCTGTTTCCCCTGGCCACTGGCCGGTACGCCCTGGTCGGCGGCGCTACCCGCTGCGGTGGTCGTAGTCTGCGTGGTCTGCTGCTGGGGTTGAGGATTTTTATCCTGCTCCCATGCCTGCCAGATCATGAAAGACACGAACAACAAAGCGATGATAAGAAGATTGCGTTGCGAATCCATCGTTAGTGTTCTCTGGTATCAAAGGGTCCTGGGGGGACGGGGTCGTCTCCACCGGGGTGTAAAGGGTGGCATTTTAATACGCGTTTCACCGTCAACCAACTGCCTTTTATCACTCCAAACCTGCGCAATGCCTCAATTCCGTAGCTTGAGCATGTTGGTGTGAAACGGCAGTGCGGCCCGAGTAGCGGACTAATCAGGCGTTGATAGACCCGAATGAGGGCTATCAGGACCCGTGAGCCAGGCGACAGTGGCGGCGCCATAATTTTTCCAACGCTTCCGAGAGAGCACGGTTATCGAGGTCGGCAACCCCTTTCTTCGCCACCACCACGAAATCCATTGAAGGCAGTTCGTGCTGACGTAAACGGAAGCTTTCACGCGTCAGACGTTTAATCCGATTGCGTTCATGCGCACGCTTAACATTTTTCTTGGCGACTGTGAGACCGATGCGGGGATGCCCCAGCGAATTTTGGCGGCCGAGGATGGTGATTTGCGGCGTGCCAGCCCGTAGTGGCTGCTGGAAGACGAAAGTGAAATGAGCGGGAGTTAACAAACGTAACTCCCTGGGAAATGCTAGCTTAACCACTCAGGGGTTAGCTTTATTACTTGGAAACGGTCAGACGAGCGCGGCCTTTAGCACGACGACGTGCCAGAACCTGACGACCATTTTTAGTAGCCATACGAGCACGGAAGCCGTGAGAACGGTTGCGCTTCAGTACAGACGGTTGAAAAGTGCGTTTCATGGCGATTTCTACCTAAACTTGAATAAATTCACTGACTTTTGCGTATACCCGAACGAGTTTCGAACGACTAACGCCTCAGCGTGGGTGATTAAAGAGGCCGGATTGTAATAATTGTACACTCCGGAGTCAATTCTCTTTCCTTATTTCCCGCGTATTTCCGCACGTTTTCGCGTGGAAAATGAGCAACGGACGACGCAGGAAGATGAGCATCACGCGCCGGGTCGAGGATTATACGGCCTCGCCAACAAAGCGCAAGGATCGTCCCGGATCTTCGTTAGATCATTTAAGCAATAAATTGTCTGTGCTCATTAATTTTTCCAATATGCGGACTAAATCGTGGGGCACTGGCGCCAGGATCGTTTACACTTATCCGGTTCCGGATCTTCCTGTGGATAAATCGGGAAGAATCTGTGAGAAACAGAAGATCTCTGGCTCAGTTTAGGCTATGATCCGCGGTCCCGATCGGGATCCAGCGATCCTGGCCGGGTATGACACAAAATCGTTCACGCTGTATCAAGGCGGCAAAGGAGCGAGTCCTCTGGAGCGTACACAAGTACGTGACTGGGGCGAGCAAGTGCAGCCAACGCAGAGACGGCTTGAACGATGAAGTGTATAACCGCAGATAGCGGTTCGCACATCACCCTTTTGCACAGGGTCATGTCGATGTGCGCCAACAATCATGAATATTCAATAGTTTTCTTTTATTGTTCGAGTGGAGTCCGCC